>CAWCSM010000015.1:0-396077 GCA_963798255.1 uncultured beta proteobacterium | reverse complement strand
TGCCGGCGCGGAAGGGTCGAGGAGGGCGCCGGCCCTGAATCGATGCGGGTCAAACCCGAGCCGGTCGCGATCTGCCGGCTGAAGCGCGTCGCCGCCGACTACAAGGAAGACATCCGCGACGCGGCTGCCGCAACCCGCCGGCACGAAGAACGGCAAGCGCATCGCGCTGCGTCGGCGCCGGCCCCGCCTCGCTGACCGTCGCGCGCGACCTCGCGCCGCTCGGCTACGACGTCGTAGTCTTCGACGGCCGACCCGCAGGCCGGCGGCATGATCCGCAGCCAGATCCCGAGTTCCGCCTGCCCGAAGCGGTGATCGACGAGGAAGTGCGGTTACGTGCTCGACCTCGGCGTCGAATTCGCGCGGCGGCCGGCGCATCGACTGCATGAAGGCGCTGCTCGCCGAAGGCTACGACGCGGTGTTCGTCGGCACCGGCGCGCCGCGCGGTCGCGACCTCGACATTCCCGGTCGCAAGGAGGCCGCGGCGCAACATCCACATCGGCATCGACTGGCTCGCCAGCGTGTCCTTCGGCCACATCGACGAAGATCGGCAGGCGCGTGATCGTGCTGGGCGGCGGCAACACCGCGATGGACTGCTGCCGCAGCGTCCCAGCGGCTCGGCGGCGAGGACGTGAAGGTCTCGTGCGCTCCGGCTTCGACGAGATGAAGGCCTCGCCCTGGGAGAAGGAGGACGCCGCGCACGAGGGCATCCCGATCCTCAACTATCCTGGTGCCGAAGGAATTCACGCACGAGAACGGCAAGCTGACCGGCATGACGTTCGAGAAGGTCGCGCGCGCGATACGACGACAACGGCCGCCGCCAGCTGATGCCGACCGGCGAGCCCGACGTGCACTTCGAGTGCGACGACGTGCTGGTCGCGATCGGCCAGGAAAACGCGTTCCCGTGGATCGAGCGGGACTCCGGCATCGAATTCGACGAGTGGGGCATGCCGGTCGTCGACAAGGTGACGTATGCAGTCGACGCTGCCGAAGGTGTTCTTCGGCGGCGACGCGGCGTTCGGGCCGAAGAACATCATCTGGGCGGTGGCCCACGGCCACGACGCCGCGATCTCGATCGACAAGCTGTGCCGCGGCGAGGACATCGCGCGGGCGCCCGCCGCCGCTGGTCAACCTGCTCTCGCAGAAGATGGGCATCCACGAGTGGAGCTACGACAACGCGGTCGTCGCCGACGCCGCTTCAAGGTGCCGCTCAAGGACACGCAAGATCGCGCTGAAGAGCATCAAGGTCGAGGTCGAGCTCGGCTTCGATCCGCAAGCTCGCATTCGAGAGGCGCAGCGCTGCCTCAACTGCGACGTGCAGACGGTGTTCACCGACAAGCTGTGCATCGAGTGCGATGCCTGCGTCGACATCTGTCCGATGGACTGCATCACGTTCACCGCGAACGGCGACGAGGCGGAGCTGCGCACGCGGCTGACGGCGCCGGCCCCGACACGGCGCAGGACCTCTACGTGTCCGGGCGCTAAGACCGGCCGCGTCATGGCCAAGGACGAGGACGTCTGCCTGCACTGCGGGCTGTGCGCCGAGCGCTGCCCGACCGGCGCCTGGGACATGCAGAAATTCCTGCTCGAAATGACGCACGCGGGCGCCGCGCTGCCGCGCACGGCACGACGGAGGCGGCATGACCGCGGCGTCGGGCGCATCGAAGCGCGCATGAGCGACTCGCGCACTCAACGATTTCGTCGTCAAGTTCGCCAACGTCAACGGCTCGGGCTCGGCGTCGGCCAACGAGTTGTTCGCGCAAGTCGATCCTGCGGATGGGCGTGCCGGTCGCCGCGCGCAACATCTTTCCGTCGAACATCCAGGGCCTGCCGACCTGGTACGAGGTCCGCGTGTCGAGGACGGCTGGCTCGGCCGCCGCGGCGGCGTCGACCTGATGGTGGCGATGAACCCGCAGACCTGGGACGAGGACGTCGCCGAGATCGAGCCCGGCGGCTACCTGTTCTACGACTCACCAAGCCGCTGCCGGCGTCGAAGTTCCGCGACGACATCACCGTCGATCGGCGTGCCGCTGACCGAGATCTGCAACGCCGCCTACACCGATCCGCGCCAGCGCCAGCTGTTCAAGAACATCATCTATCTCGGCGCGCTCGCGGCGCTGCTCGACATCGACGCCGGCCGCGATCGAGAAGCTGATCGGCGAGCAGTACAAGGGCAAGGAAAAGCTGCTCGAGCCCAATCTGCGAGGCGCTGCACTCGGGCGCGACTACGCGCGGCAGCACCTGACGCCCGATCGGCCTGCGCGTCGCAGCGCTCGCGACGCGGTCGGCGAGCGGATCTTCATCGACGGCAACAACGCCGCAGGCGCTGGGCAGCCGTGTATGGCGGCGCGACCGTCTGTACGCCTGGTACCCGATCACGCCTTCGTCGTCGTTCGCCGAGGCGTTCGGCAAGTGATTGCCGGAAGCTTCGCGCCGACCCGGCGGCCGGCGCCGGCAATCGCTTCGCGATCGTGCAGGCCGAGGACGAGCTCGCATCGATCGGCATCGTCATCGGCGCGACGTGGAACGGTGCACGCGCCTTCACGACGACCTCGGGTCCGGGCATCTCGCTGATGCAGGAGTTCCTGGGAGCCGCTTCTCGCCGAGATTCCTGGCGCTGCGGGTCCGGGCCAGCCGGAGTCTGCGGCCGGTCACACCCCAGGGTTCGTGACACATGCCCACCACGCGAGCGCTCGTCACCGCGTGGCGAGCCGCCTTGTCACGGTCAACGCGATCGCGAGCGTGGATCGGAATCGATCCTGGTCAGATCCTCGGCGAGACCGAGCTGATGACAGCGGATCCGCTGACCAAGGCCCGTGTGACGAGCATTTGACACTCCTGACCAGGCATCGCCCGGCGGTACCGCGTGATCAGGGGCCTGGTCAGCCCTCGGTGGCCCGGTCAGCCCCCGGCGGCTCGATCGGCGGCCTTCTGGGCGCGCTTGCCGGCCTGGTAGGCGGCCAGCGCCTCGGCCGAATCGACGTCGCCGAGGGTCGGCCAGGTCGGTGCGACCTGCTCATAGCCGGGCGGCCGGACCCCGAACCGGTTGCCGAGGACGGCGATCGAGGCGACTTGCCTTCATCTCGCCGATCCCGGGCAGCCGAGCAACCGCGCCTCGAGGTCCGGCCGTCGGCCGCCTCGGTCCAGACCCGGCCGGCGTCGTTGCCGTAGTCCGCCGCGATGGCCGCGCCAGCGCCTGGACCTTGCCGGCCATCGCGCCCGGGAACCGGTGGAGCGCGGGGCGCTCGCGGAAGACCGCGTCGAGGTCGGCCGGGTCCATCGCCGCGATCCGGACAGCATCGAGGTGGCCGAGCCGCCGCTTGAGTTCGGCGGGCCGCTGAACGCCTTCTGGACGGTCACCTGCTGGTCGAGCGCGAACCCGATGAGCAGGGCGAGCGGTTCCTCGGCGAGCAGGCGGTCGGCCTCGGGATCGCCGGTGAACGGCAGCGCGGTCGGTCTGGTCATGGCGCATGGTAGCCCGGGCGCGATCATCCGCGGTTCATCCGGGCGGGAGTCCGCTGGCCATCGCGACGACGGCGCACCGACGACCAGCAGCACCGGCGGCGAGGAACATCGCCGTCGCGTGAGCATCGACGACGACCGCGGCGACCGCCAGCGACAGGGGCGCAGCGACGACCGAGCCGAGCATCAGGAAACTCATCGTCCGTCCGAGCATCGGGATCCGTGCGACCCTGGACCCAGGCGATGACGACGATGTTGACCTAGCCGTTCATCGCCCCGATGACGAGCAGGATGGCCGCGATGGCGGATCGACGGCGCCAGGCCGATGGCACCGAGACCGACGCCCATCGAGAGCAGCAGCCCGAGCACGATCGAGCCGAACCGACGCGGTCGCGACCGACCCGGCGACGAGGACACCCGCCAGGACGCCGGCGCCGAAGGCGGCGAAGAGGAGACCGAGCGACGACGCGTCCCGCCCGAATGGATGAGGACCAGCCACGGAAGACCGACGACGGTCGGTCCGGTGAAGGCCAGGTTGGCGGCGGTCGACAGGATGACGATCGAGCGCATGACCGGGTCGCCCAGGACTCCGCGCGCCCTCGCGACAGCGAAGCCAGCGATGGCGCGGCACGGAGCCGGCCTCGGTCGGGTGGACGGCGCCTCGTCCGGCGGCGTCCGGCGGCCGGCGCGGGCGGACGCGCCCGCACGCACCAGCCACAAGGCATAGGCCGCCACCGCGAACGAAGCGCATCGACCCGAAGGCGGCCCCGACCCCGACCAGCGCCACCGCGAACCCGGCGATCGCCGGCCCGACCGTCCCGACGAGCTGGGTCGCCGCCTGCATGACGGCATTGGCCGCCGCCAGCCGGTCGGCCGGGACCAGCCGCGGCACGAGCGTATTGATGGCCGGCAGGAAGACCGCGTCCACGGTCCCGAATACGACGCCGACCGCAGCCAGCTGCCAGAGCTCGACCCGGCCGCCAAGGACCAGGCCGGCCACGACCGTGGTCAGCACCGCTCGCAGGACGTTCGACACCAGGGCCAGGTCGCGCGGCGAGATCCGGTCCGACAGGACGCCGCCGACCAGCATGAATACGCCGCGCGGGATGGCCGCCGCGACGAGGATGGACCGAGCGCGAAGCCGGAACCGGTCAGCCCGAGCACGAGCCACGAGAGCGCAACGATGTGGAACTGGTCGCCCAGGAGCGAGACGCTCTCACCGATCCAGACCAGGCGGAAGTCCCGGATCGGAGCGGGGCAGGAGCGGCAGCCGGGCGGGCTGGCCGAGCGGCGGATCCGCCTCCGATCTCGTCATTCGATGGAGATCCGCACGCCGTCGCCGGCGTCGTCGACCTCGAGGATGGACCCTTGACGCCGGCCTCGATCGCCTCGCGGATCCGGTCCGATGTCGGCTCGGAGACCCCGGCAGGCGGTTGATCGCCGCCCGGCCGAGCGACAGTGGGATGCGCAGGTTGATGACCGCCCGGCCGTTCTCGGTCACGTGCACGCGGAGGATCCTGCCGGGCTCGTCTCCGCGGCCGATTTCGCGTCCCGGGCGCCGGCGGTGGCCGGTCCGGCCCGCCGCCGGGTCCCGCGGGCCCGTCCGAGCGCCTCGAGGATCGGGGCGGCCTCGGCGGCGGTCAGGCGGCCCTCGGCGACCAGCCGCAGGACGCGCTCGAGGGCTTCGTCAGGCATCGGTCGATCCACGACCGCGGTCCGTGTCGTGGCCGATGCTGGGTCGACCGGTTCGCCGCCGTCGAGCGCCTCGAACCGACGACCGGCCTCTTCGATGTCGATCTCGCCCCGCTCGAGCGAGCGCAGGATCCGCAGCCGGGCCTCTTCGTAGGCCGCGGCGATCGCGCCGTTCGGGACCGGTTCGGGCTTGGTCGGGGCGGGTCGCTCCATCGAGGCCGTAGCGCGGACGGCGCGTGGTCCGACGACGCGTGGTCCGACGATGGACAGGTCGCCGGACATCGACTGGAACGTCAGGACGGGCTCGCCGGTCCCGATGATCAGGGAGCGCCGGCCGCGCCGGCCCTCCGCGCGCGCGGGAACCTCCGAGTGCAGGTCTCCAGACAGCGTGGTCGTCTCGACGCGCAGGTCGCCGCTCGTGGCCAGGACGCCATCGCCGCTCACGGTTGCGACGCGGAATGGGCCGGGGCCTTGGAGCCGGGCGACGACATCGATGTCGCCACTGGTGGTGGTCGCGTGGGCGCGCTGTTCGACCAGACGCTCGCGCTGCTGGCCCAGGAATTTCGCATTAGTCACGCGATGCTGCTGGTGGCCGACGTGCCGAACCAGCGCCTGTATACCGTTGCCAGCCGCGGCTACAGCATTACCGGTGTTGGTTCCGAGATCGGCTTCGGCGATGGCGTCATCGGCGTGGCCGCGCAGTACCGCGTGCCGATCCGCATCAACCACATGACGCTCGAGTACCAATACGGCAGCGATGCGCGCGACGGCACGGCCGACACCGTGCCGCTGGAGTCGGCCATCCCCTTCCCGGGCCTGGCCGAGCCGCACAGCCAGCTGGCGGTGCCTGTGACGGTGGGCGCACGGTTGCTAGGGGTGCTGTGCGTGGAAAGCCCGCGCGACCTGGCCTTCGGCTACGACGACGAAGACGCCTTGGTGGCCTTGGCATGCCTGGTGGGCACCACGGCAGCTGCGTTGCAGCAGAACGCTGACGCCGCGCCCCATGAGACGGTGGTCCCTGGCACACCGATGCCGCAAGGGCCAGTGGTGGAAGTGCGGCACTACCGCAGCGCCCACAACGTGTTCGTCGGCAGCGACTACCTGATCAAGGGCGTGGCCGGCGCCATCCTGTGGAAGCTGCTGCAGGTTCAGGCCGAGAGCGGCCGCTGCGATTTCAGCAACCGCGAACTGCGCTCGATGCCCGATCTCGGCCTGCCTGAACTGAGCGACAACCTCGAGGCGCGGCTCGTGCTGCTGCAACGCCGCCTGGCCGAACGCTGCCCGGTCATCGCACTCGAGAAGACCGGGCGCGGGCAGATGCGGCTCGTGCTACGCGGCCGTCTGAGATTGACCGAAGTGGACGGCTGAGCGACCTCCGCCCAGCCATACCGCCAGCGCAAAGCAGACTACCGCGGCGAGCATCACCACACTGGCGATGCCTACCAGCGGCTCGGCACCAGGCTGGCCGAGCATGAGGGCCGCCAGTCCGCTCAGCATCACCGGCAGCGCGAGCTGATAAAGCGCGAAGTGCCAGCCGGCCAGGCGCGAGGCCGCCGCCGACGGATACAGCCGGTAGACCAGGCCCATGAGGACCATGGACACCCAGCCCAGCAGGTTGGCATGCACGTGCACGGCCTTCAGCCGGAAGTCGTGGCCCGCGCCCATCACGACGCCCAGCGATACGGCGGCGACGAAGTAGACCAGGCCGATGACGATCCAGCGGCGTGAGGTGGCCTCGGCACTTTCTTGCAGACGCCGCTCGGTGGTGGTGTTCATGAGGATGTTCCTGATGTGAATGGGGTCGGTATCGCGACTGCCCAGCGACGGGCACCTCGCAAAAGTGGCGCGCCGGCGTGCGCGATCACAGGCCCAGTGCCTGCGACAGCTTGCGCCAGTCGCGCCCGCCCAGCAGCGGCCGAATCAGGCCCAGAACGCCGGTAAAAGCCTCGGCCGGCGCATTGGCACGCATGCCGCTGAGCATGGCGCAACGCTCCTCGGGTGAGAGGTGCGGCAGCATCCAGCGCAGGGCCAGCTGCATCTCTTGCGGCTGGTGCGAGGCGATGATGCGCTGCTCGATGGCCATGATCTCCTGGTCGGAGTGCGTGGCCCAGAGCGCCGCATTCATCTGCGTCTCCTCGCGCTGCATGTGCTCGAAGTTCTCGGCGACGAAGACGCTCAGGCGCAGGTACAGGCGGCGCAGCGCGGCCGCATCGCCAGGCAGCGCATCGATCATGCCTTCCAGTTCGGCGATGGCCGCTTCGTGCTCGACGTGCTCGTGCGCGATGCGGTCGCAGGCACCCGGCTGACGTGCTGCGATTGCCGTGTGTACGTAGGTGTTCTCGTTGTCCAGGTGGTGGCGGCAGATGGTGAGCAAGGCGCGCAGCTCTTCGCTCACCTCGGCCACCTCGGCCGCGTCGTGCACGTCCAGCCGCCCGCTGCGCACCAGCGTGTGGGCCATGAAGGCGCGCAGGCCCTTGTGGATGAAGGCGTAAATGTCGTGGCGTGGGGTGTTCATGAGGTCTCTCCTAGGGTTGCGCCGCACACAGCGTGTCGGTGGACAGACTTTAGGTAAGCGTCCTCGAGCGCGTTCTGAAGAGTGCCGCTAGGCTTCCTTAAGAGTTTCGTAAAACGCGCCTCGCCACCTCGGGAGGCCGCCAGCGCTGGCGCCCCCGCTATCGAGGCAGCTCGCGCGGGCTGCAGTGCAATGTTGCCGGGCAGGTGGAGCTCGAACTCAAGACACCCTGTGCAACAGCGCCATACACCCCCGGGCAGTGTTGCCAACGAAGTTCACGTAGCGGCCGGCAGCGGCGACACTCCGGCTCCGGCTTCATCCGCCAATGACTGCTTCGCAGCGGCCAACCCTGGCAGTCGTACTCCCGGTTTGGGTCGATCCGCGACCTACACGAACGTCGGCTGACCGAGTCCACGATTCATGCGATTGGGCTGCCAGAAAGCGGGCGTTCACCACCGACTCCTTACGCTGCGTTGCTGTCGCTCGCGACTGCCTCGACGAATGCGACAAGCCGCGCTGTCTGAACAGCATGGGGTCTAACTGCCGGAGCCCGTCGCGTCGATCAGGATCGCGCGAAAGTCGTTCACATTCGTCAGCGTCGGGCCGGTGACGACGGCATCGCCCAAGGCGCCGAAGAAGCCGTGGCCGTCGTTGTCGGCCAGATGGTCGAGCGGGCGCAGGCCGAGGGCGAATGCGCGTGCCAGCGAATCGGGGCGCAGCAGCGCGCCGGCAATCTCTTCCTGGCCATCGACCCCGTCGGTGTCGCCGGCCAGCGCGTGGATGCGCGCATGGCCGGCCAGCGCGATGCCCAGCGACAACAGGAACTCCACGTTGCGTCCGCCACGGCCGCTGCCGCGCACGGTGACCGTGGTCTCGCCGCCGGACAGCAACACGCAGGGTGCGCCCACCGGCTGGCCGCGCTCGGCCACCTGCAGCGCTATGGCCGCCAGCACCTTGCCGACGTCGCGCGCCTCGCCTTCGATGGCGTCGCCCAGGATGTGCGCGGCATAGCCGGCGTCGCGGGCCACGACCGCGGCGGCTTCGAGAGCCATCTGCGGCGTCGCGATCATGCGCGTCTCGCTGCCCTGCAGGCGCCGGTCGCCGGGCTTGACCGATTCTCCTCGCCCGCTTTCCAGACACTCGCGCACCGCCGCCGGCAGCTTGATGCCGTAGCGGCGCACGATCGACAGCGCGTCGGCACAGGTGCTGGGGTCGGCCACGGTGGGGCCGGAGGCGATGTCGATCGGCCGGTCGCCCGGCACATCAGAAATCAGCAATGTCAGCACCCGCGCCGGATGGCACGCCTCCGCCAGCCGACCGCCCTTGATGGCCGACAGGTGGCGCCGCACGCAGTTCATTTCGCTGATGGTGGCGCCGGAGGCCAGCAAGGCGCGATTCACGTCCTGCTTATCCTGCAGCGTCAGGCCCACCGCCGGCAACGGCAACAGCGACGAGCCGCCGCCGGAGATCAGGCACAGCACCAGATCGTCCTCGCTCAGGCCGCCGACGAAGCCGAGCATGCGTTCGGCCGCGTGCAGGCCCGCCGCATCGGGCACCGGGTGCGAGGCTTCGACGATCTCGATGTGCCGGCACGGCACCGCGTAGCCGTAACGCGTGACCACCAGCCCGTGCAGCGGGCCACGCCAGTGGTCTTCGACCGCACGCGCCATCGCGGCCGAGGCCTTGCCGGCGCCGATCACGATCAGTCGGCCGGCCCCCACTGCTTCTGGCGTGGGCAGGTGCGGCGGAATGCACAGCACCGGCTGGGCGCTGGCGATGGCGGCGTCGAACATGCGCCGCAGCAAGGTCGACGTGTCAACAACGCTCATCTCGCCGATTCTGAGGGCAGAACAAACATTGCCTTTCCGGTCGTCCGACGTCGGGCCTCATAGCGCCAGCCGCTGGCGCCAACCCAGGCCGGCCTCGGTCCCCGCCGCCGGCTTGTATTCGCAGCCGACCCAGCCGCGGTAGCCGATGCGGTCGAGGTGGGCCAAGATGAAGGCGTAGTTGATCTCCCCCGTGCCCGGCTCGTTGCGGCCCGGGTTGTCGGCGAGCTGGATGTGGCCGATGCGCGCCAGGTGCTTGTGCATCGTCGCCGCAAGTTCGCCTTCCATGCGTTGCGCGTGGTAGATGTCGTATTGCACGAAGGCGTTGGCGGCGCCGACCTCATCGAGGATCGACAACGCCTGCTCGGTGCCGCTCAGGTAGAAGCCGGGGATGTCGAAGGTGTTGATCGGCTCAATCAGCAGCCTCAGCCCGGCCTTGCCCAGCTCGGTGGCGGCGTGGCGCAGGTTGGCGACGAAAGTCTGCCGCAGCACGGCGGCGCTGACACCGGCCGGCGCCTTGCCGGCCAGGCAGTTGAGCTGCGGTACACCGAGCACGGTGGCATAGGCGATGGCCTGGGCCACACCGGCGCGAAACTCGTCCACCCGGTCGGGGTGGCAGGCGATGCCGCGTTCACCGGCATCCCAATCGCCGGCCGGCAGGTTGTGCAGCACCAGCTTCAGGTGGTGCGCATCCAGGCGTTGTTTGATTTCTTCGGCGGCGTGGGCATAGGGGAACAGGAACTCCACCGCTTCGAAGCCCGCGGCAGCCGCGCGCTCGAAGCGGTCGAGGAAGGCATGCTCGGTGAAGAGCATGCTCAGGTTGGCGGCAAAGCGCGGCATGGCTTACTCCAGCAAACCCGCGGCCACCAGGCCTTCACGGCCTTCGGGGTGCAGGCATTCGATGTCCTCGAACTCGTTGATCTTGTCGATCTCGGTGCCCATGGCGATGTTGGTCACTTTTTCCATGATCACTTCGACGACCACGGGCACTCGGTGTTTAAGCGCCATTGCGCGCGCCTCGACCACCGCCGCCTGGATCTTCTCCGGGTCGGTGACGCGCAGGCTCTTGCAGCCCAGACCCTGCACCACCGCCTGGTGATCGACACCGTAGCTCTTCAGCCCGGGTCATCGACGTTCTGGTTGTCGAAGGCCAGCTGCACGCAGAAGTCCATCTCGAAGCCGCGCTGGCTCTGGCGGATCAGCCCCAGGTAGCTGTTGTTCACCAGCACCTGCACGTAAGGCAGGTTGAACTGCGCGCCCACCGCCAGTTCCTCGATCATGAACTGGAAGTCGTAGTCGCCCGACAGACCGACCACGTTGCGGGTCGGGTCGGCGGCGACCACGCCCAGCGCGGCGGGAATGGTCCAGCCCAGCGGCCCGGCCTGGCCGCAGTTGATCCACTGGCGCGGGCCATATACGTGCAGGAACTGCGCGCCGGCGATCTGGCTGAGGCCGATGGTGGTGACGTAGATGGTGTCGCGCGGCAGCACCTTGTTCATCTCCTCATAGACGCGCATCGGCTTGATCGGCGTCTCGGTGTAGTGCGTCTTGCGGTGCATCACTTTCTTGCGCTCGGCGCAGCGGCGGGCCCATTCGCCGTAGTCCCGCAGCTTCTTCGCGGCCTGGCGCTCCTTCGCCACCTGCACGAACAGCTCCAACGCGGCCCTGGCGTCGCTGACGATGCCGAGTTCGGGGTTGAACACGCGGCCGATCTGCGTCGGCTCGATGTCCACGTGCACGAAGGTGCGGCCCTTGCAATAGACCTCAGTCGAGCCAGTGTGGCGGTTCGCCCAGCGGTTGCCGATGCCGAGCACGAAGTCGCTGGCCAGCATCGTCGCGTTGCCGTAGCGGTGCGATGTCTGTAGGCCGCACATGCCGGCCATCAGCGGGTGGTCGTCGGGGATCGAACCCCAGCCCATCAGCGTCGGGATCACCGGCACGCCGGTGAGTTCGGCGAACTCCACCAGCAGGTCCGACGCGTCGGCGTTGATGATGCCGCCGCCGGCCACGATCAGCGGCTTGCTGGCCGCGGCCAGCATGTCCAGCGCTTTTTCGATCTGCTTGCGCGAGGCGAAAGGCTTGTGCACCGGCAGCGGCTCGTAGGTGTCGATGTCGAACTCGATCTCGGCCATCTGCACGTCGAACGGCAGGTCGATCAACACCGGGCCCGGCCGCCCCGAGCGCATCAGGTGGAAGGCCTGCTGGAAGGCGCGCGGCACCAGACCCGGCTCGCGCACCGTGACGCTCCACTTGGTCACCGGCTTGCTGATGGATTCGATGTCCACCGCCTGGAAGTCTTCCTTGTACAGGCGCGCGCGCGGCGCCTGGCCAGTGATGCACAGGATGGGAATGCTGTCGGCGATGGCCGAATACAGGCCCGTGATCATGTCGGTGCCGGCCGGGCCGCTGGTGCCGATGCACACGCCGATGTTGCCGGCCTTGGCGCGGGTGTAGCCCTCGGCCATGTGCGAGGCACCCTCGACATGTCGCGCCAGGATGTGGCTGATGCTTTCGCGCTCGCGCAGCGCGGCGTAGAGCGGGTTGATCGCGGCACCCGGCACGCCGAAGGCCTGCGTGATGCCTTCCTTCTCCATCACCAGCACGGCGGCCATCGCGGCCTTCATCTTTGCCATTTGTCGTCTCCAGTCGGGGGTTTCGAATCGTTGACGCCGATGATGGCGACGGCCTTCGCCGAACGGAACCCGCTGTGCGAGCATTACGCTTATTCCGTTTTGGAATGCCGCCAGCGGTCACGAGCGTGGCCCGCCTTTGCCGATGGATCGCATCCAAGCCGTTCGCCTGTTCATCCGCGTCGTCGATCTGGGCTCGTTCAGCAAGGCCGCGGCCGATCTGGGCATCGGCCAGCCGGCGGCGACGAAGATGGTCGCCGCGCTGGAAAACAAGCTCGGCGCGCGCCTGCTGCACCGTTCGACGCACGGCGTCACCGCCACCGAAATCGGGCTGCTGTACTACGAGAAGTGCCGGCTCATCGCGCACCACGTCGAAGAAGCCGAGAGCGTGGCGGCGCTGCTGCAGTCGCAGCTGCAAGGCGGGCTGCGCATCAGCACCTCGGTGGCCTTCGGGCGCCGCGTGCTGGTGCCGCTGGTGATGCGCTTCATGCGCGCGAACCCGAAGTTGCAGATCGAACTGAGCTTCGAGGACCGCTATGTCGATCTGGTCGAGCAGGGCATCGACGTGGCCATCCGCATGGGCCGCCTCGCCGACTCTGGGCTCGGCGCCAGCTACCTGGGCATCAATCCGTGGCTGGTGGTGGCCGCGCCGCAATACCTGGCCCAGCGCGGCAGGCCCGAAGCGCCCGACGAACTGGCTGCGCACGACGCGCTCATCTACAGCACGGTTCAAGGCGACGCGCGCTGGCTGTTCACCGGCGCCGACGGCGGGTTGCAGGCGATCACCGTGCGCGGCCCGTTGCGCAGCAACAACCTGTCGGCATTGCTGGCGGCGGCGCGCGACGGGCTCGGCATTGCCGTGCTGCCGCGCTATGTGGCCCACGCTTCGCTGAGCACCGGTGCGGTGGTGCCGCTGCTGAGCGACTGGCGGCTGCCGACGCAGGAAGTCCACGCCGTCTATCCGTCACCGCGCCTGGTGCCAGCCAAGGTGATCGGCTTCGTCGAATGGCTTCAGCAGCAGTTCAGCGACGAATGGTGGGTGAATGCCGACTGAACCGCAGCCCTCGAGTCAGGTCGCACCACCCGCCTGCGCGAACGCCGCATCGAGTTGCTGCTGCCAGCGCGCCTTGCTTGCCTCATCGACGAAGCTGGCCTCGAAGCTGTTGGCCGCCAGCCGATGGGCCTGCCGTGCACCCAGGGCCGGCAACGCGGCGAAGGTCTCGACGAAGTTCTGATTGATGTAGCCGCCGAAATACGCCGGGTCGTCGCTGTTCAGCGTCACGCACAGGCCGGCATCGAGCAGGCCGGCCAGGTTGTGGTCGGCCAGCGTCTTGAACACACACAGCTTGACATTCGACAGCGGGCACACCGTCAGCGGCATGCGCGATGCGGCCAGGCGTTGCACCAGCGCCGGGTCTTCGACGCAGCGCACGCCGTGGTCGATGCGCTGCACCTGCAGCACGTCGAGTGCGGCTTCGATGTAGGCCGGCGGGCCTTCCTCGCCGGCGTGAGCGACCAGACGCAGCCCGAGCTCGCGGCAACGCGCGAACACGCGGGCGAACTTTTGCGGCGGGTTGCCGCGCTCGCCGCTGTCCAGGCCGACGCCGATGAACTGCTCGCGGTGCGGCAGCGCCTGCGCGAGCGTGTCGAACGCCGCCTCTTCGCTCAGGTGGCGCAGGAAACACAGGATCAGCGCCGCGCTGATGCCCAGCTCGGCCTGCGCCTCCCGGCAAGCCCGCGACAGGCCGGCAATGACGGTGCCGATGTCGACCCCGCGCTCGGTGTGCGTCTGCGGGTCGAAGAACAGTTCGGCATGCACCACGTGGTCGGCCGCGGCGCGCTCGAAGTAGGCCCAGGCCATGTCGAAGAAATCCTGTTCGTGCAGCAACACCGCCGCGCCAGCGTAGTAGATGTCGAGGAAGCTTTGCAGATCGGTGAAGGCGTAGGCGGCACGCAGCGCCTCGACGCTGGCATACGGCAAGGTCAATCCGTTGCGTTGCGCCAGCGCGAAGATCAGTTCGGGCTCGAGCGAGCCCTCGATGTGGATGTGCAACTCGGCCTTCGGCATTGCGCGCAGCAGTGCCGGCAGCCGCTCGCGCGGGATGGCGTCGAAATCGATGGCAGTCATGGCAGGGCACCCGGAATCGGTCGTGGCCCGATTCTGCCGCCCGGCGCGATGGGCTCTACTTCGGGTTGATCTTCGTGATCTTGTTGCCCTGCACCCCGAGCCCGGCCATCAGCCCGCTCTGGCCGAAGATGAACGCGTAGATGTCGTCCTTCATCGTCGTCGTCGTGGTCGACTTGGCCATGCCTTCGTCCATCAACACCACGCTCGGCCCGACACCGACCTCGAAGCCTTCGTTCTTGCCGAGTTGGGCGACAGCGTTGTCGTTCATGAAGAACATCGCGTAGCCGAAGGTCTGCGCGCCGGCCTGCAGGCCGAACGAGGCCCCTGCGGTGTTGTAGTAGCCGACCGCCTTACCGCCCTTCAGCAACGCGCCGTCGCCGTACTGGCCGCCGATGCCCAGGCCCGCTTTCGTGACCTTGGGGAAGACCAGCACCGCTTTCGCGTCCTTGGCCAGTGCCTTGGCCGCCGGCACCTTGGCGATCAGCTTCTGCAGCGAAGCCTGCGCTTCGGCCGACAACTGTGCCGCAGAACTGGCGGCCTGCACGGGCACGGCGATCAGCCCGACAAGGGGCAACGCCAGTGCGAGCAACCGGCGACGGGCGAGGATCGGGCACGAAGCGTTGGAAGGCTGCTGCATGGTGTCGGGCACGCCGGGCGGCGCAGGATGGAGTCGACAATGATTGTGGCGCACAAGCCTGACCCGGCATGCCAACGCCGCCGGGCGCGGGCCGCGGCGGCGTCAGTGGGCAACACGCACGTTTCTACTTGCCGTTCGGGATCTTGCCGTCCACACCCTTGACGTAGAAGTCGACCTTGTCCTTCCAGTCCTGCTCGGGCATCGCGCCGGCGGCCAAGCGTTCCTTGCCGGTGCTGTCGACGATCGGGCCCTTGAACGGGTCGAAGCTGCCGTCCTTGTAGCCGGCCTTGATTTCTTCGATCTTCTTCTTGATCTCCTCGGGCACCACGTCGGCGATCTTGACCACGCCGTTGGCGTCTTCCTTGGCGCCCCACACGTCGCGCGACGATTTCCAGGTGCCGTCCATCACGTCCTTGACGGCCTTCTTGTAGTACGGGCCCCAGAAGACCATGTTCGACGCCAGATGCGCCTTCGGCGCGACGGCGCTCATGTCCGAATCCCAGCCGAAGGCGTACTTGCCGTTCTTCTCGGCGGTCTGCAGCACGGCCGACGAATCGGTGTTCTGCAGCAGCACATCGGCGCCGGCGTTGATCAGGCTCTGCGCGGCTTCGGCTTCTTTCGGCGGGTCGAACCAGGTGCTGATCCACACCACCTTGGTCGTCACCTTCGGGTTGACGCTCTGCGCGCCGAGCGTGAAGGCGTTGATGTTGCGCAGCACTTCGGGGATCGGGAACGAAGCGACGAAGCCGAGCACGTTGCTCTTCGTCATCGCACCGGCGATCACGCCCGAGACGTAGGCGTCCTGATAGAAGCGCGTGTCGTACACGCCCATGTTCGGCGCCAGCTTGTAGCCGGTGGCGTGCTCGAACTTGACGTCGGGAAATTCGGCCGCCACCTTCAGCGTCGGTTCCATGTAGCCGAAGCTGGTGGTGAAGATGATCTTGTTGCCTTGCGATGCCAGGTCGCGGATGACCCGTTCGGCATCGGCGCTTTCGGGCACCTTCTCGACGAAGGTGGTCTTCACCTTGTCACCGAATTCGGCCTCGACCGCCTTGCGGCCCTGGTCGTGGGCATAGGTCCAGCCGGCATCACCGACCGGGCCCAGATAGACCCAGGCGGCCTTCAGCGGCTCGGCGGCGGGGGGCGGGGCTGCCGGGGCCGCGGCGGGCGCGGCGGCAGGCGCGGCAGCCACGGGCGGCTCTTCCTTCTTGCCACAGCCGACGAGGGCAACCAGTGCGGCCGCGGCGGTCCAGCCGAGCAGGCTGCGTTTGGAATGGATGCTCATACGAAAGGACTCCTGATCGAACAGTGGTGGTGGGGGTAAGAGGCGAGTTGAACGGCCGTAGGTCCGTTCCGACGAGCGCAGCAAGCAAAAGCGAAGAATTATGAGCCTGGGTGAAACGGCTTCCCGAGCGACGCCGGCATGTTGATGCGGATGAAGGCGGGGTTGCGGCTGATCAGCGCCAGCACCACGATGGTCGCCACATACGGAAGCATCGCCAGCAACTGGCTCGAGACATCGACACCGGCGCCTTGCAGCGCGAACTGCGCCATCGTCACGCCACCGAACAGGTAGGCGCCCAGCAGCACCCGCACCGGACGCCAGGTGGCGAAGGTGGTCAGCGCCAGCGCGATCCAGCCGCGCCCAGCCACCAGGCCCTCGACCCACAGCGGCGCATAGACCACCGACAGGTAGGCCCCGGCCACGCCACACAGCGCGCCGCCGGCGACCACCGCCAGCAGCCGGATCCAGCGCACCTTGTAGCCCAGCGCATGCGCCGACTCGGGCGATTCACCCACCGCGCGCAGCACCAGCCCCGCGCGGCTGCGGTACAGGAACCACACCGTCAGCGCGATCAGGCCGATGGCGACATAGACCATCGGGTGCTGGCGGAACAGCGCCGGCCCGACGAGCGGAATCTGCGCCAGGCCGGGCACCTCGAACGGCGCGCGTTCGGACAGCTTCTGGCCAACATAGCCGACGCCGACAAAGGCGGAGAAGCCGTAGCCGAACAGGCTCACCGCCAGGCCGGTGGCGTACTGGTTGGTGTTGAGCCAGATGACCAGCAAGCCGAAACAGGCCGCCAGCACTGCACCGGCAGCGGCGCCGGCAACGAAGGCCAGCGTGTCGCTGCCGGTGGTGAAGGCGGTGGCGAAACCGGCGATGGCGGCGACCAGCATCATGCCTTCGGCACCCAGGTTCAACACGCCGGCCTTCTCGTTGATCAACAGGCCGAGCCCGGCGATGGCCAGCGGCGTGCCCGAGGCCAGCGTGGCGGCGATGAGCAGTGCGATTTCGTTCATCAGCGTCCCCCGGTGTCAGTGCGCGCCGACGAGCGCAGAACGCACGCGGATGCGGTAGTGGATCAAGGTGTCGCAGGCCAGCAGCAGCACCAGCAGCAGGCCCTGGAACACGCCCGTCAACGCGTTCGGCAAGCCCAGGCGCGACTGGCCGAGCTCGCCGCCGATGATCATCATCGACAGCAGCAGCCCGGCGAAGACGATGCCCACCGGGTGCAGCCGGCCGACGAAGCAGACGATGATGGCGGCGAAGCCGAGCCCGGCCGAGACGTGCGGTGTCACCTGCCCGAGCGGGCCGATCGCTTCCATGGCCCCGGCCAGCCCGGCCAGGCCGCCGGAGATCATCAAGGCCGTCCACAGCGAGGTGCTGGCCGAGAAGCCCGCATAGCGCGCCGCCGCCGGCGCCAGGCCGCCCACCTGCAACTGGTAGCCGCGGTACAGACGGAACATGAACACCCACACCAGACCGACCAGCGCCAGCGCGGCGATGAAGCCGATGTGCAGCCGCGTGCCGGGCAGCAGGTTGGGCAGCATCATCGATGCATCGAAGCTCTTGGTCTGCGGAAAGCCGAAGCCGGCCGGGTCCTTCCACGGCCCGAAGACCATGTAGTTGACCAGCTGCTGCGCCACGTACACCAGCATCAGGCTGACCAGGATCTCGCTGGCATTGAAGCGGTCGCGCAACAGCGCGACGATGGCCGCCCAGGCCATGCCGCCCAGCACGCCGCCCAGCAGCACCAACGGCACGGCTGCCACCTTCGGCAGCATGATGCCGTGCGTGGTCAGCCACAACGCCACGCCGCCACCGCCGAGCACGCCGAGCAGGTACTGGCCCTCGGCGCCGATGTTCCACACGTTGGCGCGATAGCACACCGCCAGGCCGAGCGCGATGATGATCAGCGGCGTCGCCTTCAGCAGCACTTCGCTGATCTGGCGCAGGTTGGACAGCGGCTCGACGAAGAAGATGCCCAGGCCCTTGACCGGGTCCTTGCCGAGCGCGGCGAACAGCAGTGCGGCCATGATCGCGGTCAGCACCAGCGCCAGCATCGGCGACAGCAACGACATCGTCTTCGACGGCTGCGGGCGGGCCTCAAGCTTGAGCATGGCGCACTCCGGTGGGCAAGGTGGGCACGGCCGGCATGAGCGGCGCGCCGCTCTCGCCGGGTCGGGGCCACAGCCCCGACATCCATTCGCCGATGCGTTCGATGGTCGCATCGGCGGTGGCGATCGACGGCGACATGCGCCCCTGCGCGATGACGATCAAGCGGTCGGCGATCTCGAACAACTCGTCGAGTTCCTCGCTGACGATGAGCAGCGCGCAGCCGGCATCGCGCAGCTTCAGCAATTCGCCGCGGATCAGCGCCGCCGCGCCGACATCGACGCCCCAGGTGGGCTGCGACACGATCAGCAGCTTCGGGTTGGCATCGATCTCGCGGCCGACGATGAATTTCTGCAGGTTGCCGCCCGACAGGCTCTTGGCCGCCGCCCCGGCGCCGCCGGCTTTCACGTTGAAGCGCTCGATCAACTTCGCCGCCAGCAGGTCCACGCCCGAGGTCTTCACCCAGCCGGACGCACTGACCGCTTCGGTGCGGGTGAGCAAGGTGTTCTGCGCCAGCGACATCACTGGCACCGCGCCGCGACCGAGGCGTTCCTCGGGCACGAAGTTCATGCCTTCCTTGCGCCGTCGTCGCGGTGAATGGGCGGCGATGTCGCGGCCGAACAGCGTGATCGAACCGGGCGCGCCGCGCGGGTCCTCGCCCGACAACGCGGCCATCAGCTCCTGCTGGCCGTTGCCCGAGACACCGGCGACGCCGACGATCTCGCCGGCACGCACCTCGAAGCTGATGTCGGAAAGCGTGGTGCCGAACTGATCGAGCTTCGGCACCGACAGGCCCTTGACTGCGAACACCACCTCGCCGGCATTCACCGCCTTGTGCTGCAGCTGCGGCGGCTCGGCGCCGATCATCAGCCGCGACAGGCCGGCGTTGTCTACCGTGCGCGGATCGACCATGCCGGTGACCTTGCCGCCGCGCAGCACGGTGCAGTTGTGGCACAGCGCGCGGATCTCGTCGAGCTTGTGGCTGATGTACAGGATCGAACAGCCGTCGGCCGCCAGCTGGCGCAGCGTGACGAAGAGCTTCTGCACCGCCTGCGGCGTCAGCACCGAGGTCGGCTCGTCGAGGATCAACAGCTTCGGGCTCGTCAACAGCGCGCGCACGATCTCGACCCGCTGGCGTTCGCCGACCGACAGCGAGTGCACCGGCCGCAACGGTTCGACATCGAGCCCGTACTCCTTGCTCACCTGCGTGATGCGCTGCGTGATCTGGGCCAGCTTCTCGCTCTTGTCGAGGCCGAGCCAGACGTTCTCGGCCGCAGTGAGCGTGTCGAACAGGCTGAAGTGCTGGAACACCATGCTGATGCCGAGCGCGCGCGCCTGCTGCGGGTTCTTGATGTCCACGCGCTCGCCGTTCCAGCGGATCTCACCTTCGTCGGGCCGCACCGCGCCGTAGATCATCTTCATCATCGTGCTCTTGCCGGCGCCGTTCTCGCCGAGCACGGCATGGATTTCGCCCGGCAGCACCTGCAGGCTGACGCTGTCGTTGGCCTTGACGGCCGGGTACTGCTTGCTGATGCCCACCAGTTCGAGTCGAAGCATCGGAATCTCCTGTGTGCGGCGTTGTTTGGTGTGATTTCAGGCAGGCGAGCGGCGGTGCCGGCACACGCCGGCCACCCAGCTCTCGATCAGTTCGCGCTCGTCGCCGAGCATGATCCAGGCGAACACCTTCTCATGCAAATCCCGGGCCAGCCGCTGGCGATGTTGCGCCACACCGCTGGCGGCCCAGTCCCACACGCACACATCGGCGCTGGCGCCGATATCGAGCGTGCCGATCTCGTGGCCCAGGCCAAGCGCGTGCGCCGAACCGCGTGTGGCCGCGTGCAGCAGGTCCCAGGCGCTGAGCCGGGTGCCGGCCAGCGCCTGCACCTTGTAGCCGTCGGCCATCGTGCGCTGCATCGACAGCGAGGTACCGCCGCCGACATCGCTGGCCAGGCTGATGTTCACGCCGGCATCGGCGGCCTCGGCCCAGCCGAACAGGCCGCTGCCGAGGAACAGGTTGGAGCTCGGGCAGAACGCGATCTGCCCGCCGCTGTCGTGCAATTGCTTGCGGTCGGCCGTCGTCCAGCCAGATGCCGTGCGCCAGCACCGACGCGCGCGTTCAGCAAACCGTGCTGCGCATAGACATCGAGGTAGCTGCGCGCACTCGGGAACAGTTCGTGCACCCAGCGCACCTCGTCGCGGTTCTCGGCCACGTGGGTCTGCATGTACAGCCCTTCGTGGCGCGCCAGCACACGGCCGGCCATCGCCAGCTGGGCATCGCTGCTGGTCGGCGCGAAACGCGGCGTCAACGCATAGGCCAGCGCGGCCGCGGCCGTGCCAGCGCTCGATCAGCGCTTCGCAGTCGGCCTCGGCGCCATCGATATCGTCGCGCAGCGCCGTCGGGCGCATTGCGGTCCATCAGCACCTTGCCGGTGATGAGGCGCATGCCGCGCGCCTGCGCGGCATCGAACAGCGCATCGACCGAAGCCTTGTGCACGGTCGGAAACACCACGGCGCTGGTCGTGCCATGCGCCAGCAAGGTATCGAGGAACTGCGCCGACACCGTGCCGGCCTGCGCCGGATCGGCCAGCCGCGCTTCGGCCGGGAAGGTGTAGGTATCCAGCCAGTCGAGCAGCTGCGCGCCCCACGAGCCGATGACGTCGAGCTGCGGGCTGTGCACGTGGCTGTCGATGAAGCCGGGCAGGATCAGCTTGCCGCGGTGGTCGATGCTGCCGCCAGTCGTCACCCGGATGCGCTGTCCTGTGCGCCGACGATGCGCCCGCCTTCGACAAGCAACCAGTGGTCGGCGCGAAAACGCACCGCCGCGCTGTCGCGATCGGCGCGCGCGGGCGTGGCGATCAAGATCCAGCAGGTCGCCACGCAGCGCCAGCTTCTCGCCTGCCGGGCTTGGCTCATCAACGCTTCTCCGGCGGCAGCGCCAGATGCCTGGCCACGTCGCGCACGTGTTCGCGCAACCAGCGCAGCGGCGGCGCGGCATGGCTGCGCTCGTGCCACAGCTGGTAGTAGGTCAACGCCGGAAAGGGCACCGGGCAACGCACGATGCGCAGACCCAGCGCCTCGACATAGCGCGAGCAGAACAGCCGCCCGGTGGTCAGCACCAGCCAGCTGCGCGCGACCATCAGCGGGATCAGGCTGAAGTGCGCGCTGCGCACGACGATGTTGCGTTGCAGGCCCTGTGCGGCAAGATGCTCGTCGATGACCCCCGGCGCGCCGGCGAACAGCGCCACCGGCGCGACATGTTCGCTTTGCAGATAGCGCTCGGCCGTCCAGCCGCGCGGGCTGCGCGCCGCGGGGTGGTCGGCGGCCACCAGGCAGACGATCTCGTCGCTGAGCAGCCGGCCCAGATGCAGTTCCTCGGGCGGCTGCAGCCAGTTGCCGATGACCAGATCGACCTCGCCGGCCGCCAGCTTGCGCCGGTAGTCGAACTCGGCCGACAACGGATGGATGTGCAGCTGCGTGCGCGGCGCTTCGCTCTTCAGCATCGCGACGATGCCGGGCAGGAACATCGGGTCGAGATAGTCGCTGGCGGCGATGCGGAAGGTGACCTCGCTGTGCGCCGCATCGAAGGGGCCGCGCCGTTGTTGCGGCGCGAACAGCGTCTCGGCATCGCGCAGCAGCCGCGCCGCCGGCTCGAGCATGGCCAGCGCCGCATCGGTGGGCGCCAGCCCCGGGCCCGAACGCACCAGCAGCGCATCGCCGGTCAGCGCGCGCAGCCGCTTCAGCTGGGCGCTGACCATCGGCTGGCTGCTGTTCAGCCGCATCGCGGCACGCGAGACACTGCGTTCACTGATCACGGTGTGCAGGACCTGGACAAGATGAAGGTCGATGTTGGCAAGTCCGTGACGTTGTGTCATACGATTGATCTTATTGCTGGGTAGTGCCATTCGCATATACCGAGAATCGCCCGACGCGCTACTGTTGCGGCAACACAAGATCACCGAGGAAACCATGTCCGCCGCCGTGCCCTCAGCCTCCGCCCCCTGCCGCCCGATCCGCTTCGTGCACCGCGGCGGCGTGGTCGACATCCAGGGCAGCGCGCCCACACGAAGCGTGCTCGAGTGGCTGCGCGAGGACGCCGGCTGCACCGGCACCAAGGAAGGTTGCGCCGAGGGCGATTGCGGCGCGTGCACGGTCATCGTCGCCGAGTTGGCGGAACACGGCGCCGCGTCGGGCACCGCCGCCGCGCGTGCCACCGTGGTGGGCGGCCTGTCGCTGCGGCCGATCAACGCCTGCATCCGCTTCCTGCCGACGCTGGATGGCAAGGCGCTGCTGAGTGTCGAAGACCTCGCGGCCATCGCTTGCGACAACAACGCGGGCTCTGGCGGCGCGCTGCACCCGGTGCAGCAGGCGCTGGTCGACTGCCACGGCTCGCAATGCGGCTTCTGCACGCCCGGTTTCGTGATGACGCTAAGCGCCGCTTACGAACGCCACCAGGAGGCCGGCACGGTGCCCACGCGTCAGGATCTGGCCGACGAGTTGTCGGGCAACCTGTGCCGCTGCACCGGCTACCGGCCGATCCTGGATGCCGGGCAACGCATGTTCGAGTTGCCGGCCCGGCGGCTGGATACCGCGCCGATCGTCGCGCTGCTGAAGTCGCTGCGCGACGATCCGCCCTTGCACTACGCCGCGATTAACGTGGCCGCGCCGTCCGACGCGAAGGGAGCGCCACGCACCGACCACTTCCACGCACCGCGCACGCTCGATGCACTGGCCACCGCCATCGCGCAGCAACCTCGGGCGCGGCTGCTGGCCGGATGCACCGACATCGGCTTGTGGGTGAACAAGCAGTTCCGCGACCTGGGCGACATCGTCTATCTCGGCGAAGTGGATGAACTGAAGCACATCCACGTTACCGACGACGCCCTGCACATCGGTGCCGGCGCTTCGCTTGAAGATGCCTGGTCGGCACTGGCCGAACACTGGCCGCATGCACGCGAGGCGGGGCTGCGCTTTGCCGGCCCGCCGGTGCGCCACGCCGGCACGATGGGCGGCAACATCGCCAACGGCTCACCGATCGGCGACAGCGCGCCGGTGTTGATGGCCCTCGGCGCGAGTGTGCTGCTGCGCAAGGGCACGGCCACGCGCGAGCTGGCACTGGAAGACCTGTATGTGGACTACATGAAGAACCGCATCGAAGCCGGCGAGTTCGTGCAGGCCCTGCGCGTGCCGCTGCCGTCGCAGGTGCAGCGCTTTCGCGCCTACAAGATCAGCAAGCGCTACGACTGCGACATCTCGGCATTGATGGCCGGCCTGGCGATCGAACTGGACGGCGATACCGTGACAGCGGCGCGCTTTGTCTTCGGCGGCATGGCCGCCGTGGTCAAGCGCGCGGCTGGCGCCGAGGCGGCCGTGCTCGGCCAGCCCTGGAGTGAAGCAACGGTGCAGGCCGCGGTGGCCGCGCTCGGCACCGATTTCAGCCCGATGACCGACTTGCGCGCCAGCGCCGACTATCGGCGCCAGGTGGCGGGCGCACTGCTGCGCCGCTTCTGGCTGGAAACCCGCACCCGGGACGCGCTGGCGCCGGCCGCGCTGAGTGCATGGGCCACCGTCGCAGCCTGAAGGACCCGACGATGAACAAGCTTGCCGAACCCCCCTTCGTCGCACCGGGCACCGACGCGCCAGCCACCCGCGGCGCGGTCGGCCGGGAGCACGCCCACGAATCGGCGCACCTGCATGTCGCCGGCACCGCCACCTACATCGACGACCTGCCCGAACTGGCCGGCACGCTGCACGCCGCGCTCGGCCTGTCGCCGCTGGCGCACGGGCGGCTGCAACGCGTGAACGTGGCAGCGCTGCGTGCGCTGCCCGATGTGGTCGATGTGCTGCTGGCCGCCGACATTCCGGGCGCCAACCAGTGCGGGCCGATCGTGCATGACGATCCGATCCTGGCCGAAGGCGAGGTGCAGTACCTGGGCCAGCCGGTGTTCGCGGTCATCGCCCGCACGCGCGACGCGGCGCGGCGCGCGGCGGCACGGGCGAGGGAGCTGATCGACATCGAGCCACTGACGGCCGTGCTGACGATGCGCGAGGCGCATGCGCGTGCTTCATACGTCGTGCCGCCGATGCATTTGCAGCGCGAATCCGCACCCGGCAGCTTGCGCCGCGCGCTCGACTCGGCAGCGCACAAGCTGCAGGGCAGCTTCGTGCTCGGCGGCCAGGAGCAGTTCTACCTGGAAGGGCAGATCTCGTACGCGCTGCCGCTGGAAGACGGCGGCATGCGCGTGCACTGCTCGACCCAGCACCCCAGCGAGATGCAGCAGGTCGTCGCGCATGCACTCGGCGTGGCCGCGCATGCGGTGGGCGTCGAATGCCGGCGCATGGGGGGAGGATTCGGCGGCAAGGAATCGCAATCGGCGCTGTTCGCCTGCATCGCCGCGGTGGCCGCGAGGCGCGCGAACAAGCCGGTGAAGCTGCGCCCCGACCGCGACGACGATTTCATGATCACCGGCCGCCGCCACGGCTTCGAGTTCGATTACGAGGTCGGCCACGACGACGCCGGGCGCATCCTCGGCGCCGAGGTGACGATGATCTGCAACGCGGGCTTCTCGGCCGACCTGAGCCCGCCGGTGATGACTCGCGCCATCTGCCACTTCGACAACGCCTACTGGCTGCCCGAGGTGGCCATCCACGGCTACTGCGCGAAGACGAACACGCAGAGCAATACCGCCTTCCGCGGCTTCGGCGGGCCGCAGGGCGCGATGGCCATCGAAGTCATTCTCGACAGCATCGCGCGCCAGCTCGGCCTCGACCCGCTGGCGGTGCGGCGCGCCAACTACTACGGCGTGCAGTCGAACAACATCACGCCCTACCGGCAGGTGGTGAGCGACAACATCATCCAGCCGCTGACCGATCAACTGGTGGCGACATCGAACTACGACGCGCGGCGCAAGGCCATCGCGCGCTTCAACGCCACCAGCCCGGTGTTGAAGAAAGGGCTGGCGCTGACGCCGGTGAAATTCGGCATCTCGTTCAACGTCAACCACTACAACCAGGCCGGTGCGCTGGTGCATGTCTATACCGATGGCTCGGTGCTGGTGAACCACGGCGGGACCGAGATGGGCCAGGGCCTGAACACCAAGGTGGCGCAGGTGGTGGCGCACGAACTGGGTCTGCCGCTGGAACGCGTGCGCTGCAGCGCCACCGACACGGGCAAGGTGGCCAACACCTCGGCCACCGCGGCATCGACCGGCAGTGATCTGAACGGCAAGGCGGCTCAGGACGCCGCGCGGCAGATCCGGAAGCGGCTCGCGCAGTTGCTCGCCGACCAGCACGGCATCGATGCCGCCAGCGTGCGCTTCGAAGACAGCCGCGTGCGCGGCGCCGGCATCGACATCGCCTTCGACGAGCTCATCGCGCACGCCTATGTCGCGCGTGTGCAGTTGTGGAGCGACGGCTTCTATGCCACGCCCGGATTGCACTGGGACCGCGACACGCTCACCGGCCGGCCGTTCTTCTATTTCGCCTACGGCGCCGCAGTCAGCGAGGTGGTCGTCGACACGCTCACCGGCGAATGGAAGCTGCTGCGTGCCGACCTGCTGCACGACGCCGGCCGGTCGTTGAACCCGGCCATCGACATCGGCCAGATCGAAGGCGCCTTCATCCAGGGCATGGGCTGGCTGACCTGCGAGGAACTGGTGTGGCACCCGAAGAGCGGCGCGTTGCTGACGCATGCGCCGAGCACCTACAAGATCCCCACCGCCAACGACGCGCCGGCCATCTTCAACACCGCGCTGTTCGAGAACCAGAACGCCGAGGACAGCATCCACCGCAGCAAGGCGGTCGGCGAGCCACCGTTGCTGCTGCCGTTCAGTGTCTTCTTCGCCATCCGCGATGCGGTGTCGGCGGCAGGCGCGCATCGCATCGATCCCCCGCTGAGTGCGCCGGCCACGCCCGAGGCGATCCTGCGCGCGGTGAACGGGGTGTTGGCCGGCTGACGCATCGTCGGTGCGCGACAAGGACTTGGTCTTGCCAAGCGCCGCGAATGCGCTTACAACGGTGCGTTACACGCGGTAACGACCCGAGCGCCGATCGCACCGCAGCGCCGAAAGAGAGGCTCATGGACAACTCCCGCAAGACACGCTACCGCCACCGTGTGGCTTCAGGGCGTGGTGGTGGTGGCCGCGGCCGGTGTGCCGGTTGTCGCAACAGCCGCCTGTCCCGCTCAGAAGCAGGCGATCGACCGCGTGCAAGAGATTCGCGCCGCGCTGCTGGCGGCCGAGCCGCTGGATCTGCGTTCACCGCCCGTGCTGAAGGCGCAGTGGGACAACTGGTCGAACTGGAACAAGGTTTGAGTCCAGGCCCGCCTGCGGGCTGGCGCGGACGTCTGACCCTGCTGGTGCTCCAGGCCACGCCTTTTTGCAACCTCGACTGCCACTACTGTTACCTGCCTGATCGCGGCGATCGTCGTCGCATGAGCGCCGAGGTGCTCGACGCCACCTTGTCCAAGGTCTTCGCGGCAGGCCTGCCGGCCGCTGAACTGAGCATCGTGTGGCACGCCGGCGAACCCACCGCGATCGAGCCCGACTGGTACGAACAAGCCTTCACGCAGGTCGCGCGGCATGCCGGTGCGCACGCGGTGCAGCACCATTTCCAGACCAACGCGGTGCTCATCGACGACGCCTGGTGCGGGTTCTTCAAGCGCCACGGCGTGCGCGTCGGCGTCAGCATCGACGGCCCACGCTTTCTGCACGATGCACAACGGGTCGGCCGCGACGGCCGCGGCACACACGACAAGGTGATGCGCGGCATCGGGCGGCTGCGTGATGCCGGCGTGCCGTTCACCACCATCTGCGTGCTCACGCAAGCCGCGCTGGCGCATGCCGACGGTGTATTCGATTTCTTCGCCGCGCTCGGCGCCGAATCGGTCGGCTTCAACATCGAGGAAGCCGAAGCGGTGCATGCGGCCTCGTCGCTGCAATCGACCGGCGCCGAGGCCGAGTTCAGGCGCTTCTTCGCGCGCATCGTCGAGCGCTGGCGCGCGGCCGGTGAAAAGCCGCACCTGCGCGAAATCGAATCGGTGAAAGCGCGCTTGCGCCATCCCGACTACGGCCATGCGCACGGCGAGGCGCAGAACCAGGCCGGTGCGATCCTCAACGTGGCCTGGGACGGCAGCTTCTCCACCTGGTCGCCCGAGCTGCTGGGGGTGCGCCACCCGCGCTTCGACGGCTTCACGCTCGGCAACGTGCTGCGCGACGATCTGCCGCCGAGCGTCTGGCCGCGCGCTGCCGCCGCGGCGCGAGAAGAAATCGCTGCCGGCGTGCGCCGCTGCCGCGCCGGCTGCAAGTACTTCGACCTGTGCCTGGGCGGCGCGCCGGCCAACAAGCTCGGCGAGCACGGCCGCTTCGATGTCACCGAAACCATGCATTGCCGACTCAGCCAGCAGGCGGTGGCCGATGCGGTGCTGGGCATGCTGGCGACGCAGTACCTGGCACCGCCGCCCGCGCCGGCCGCGGCGGTGGCTGCCGCAGCCGACAGCAGGGCCTGACATACCATCGACCATGCCCGCACGCAGCTACAAGGACCATCGTTTCGCGGCGTTCGTCAGCTACGCCTTCAAGGACAACCTGGCCTCGGCGAACTGGGTCAACAGCTTCCACCGCGAGTTGTATGCGGTGGCCGAAGGGCTGCTCGATGGCATCGACGGCGGCGCTCGGCCGCTGCGCATGATCCGCGAGAACGACATCATCGGCGGCAAGCTGGCGTCCACGCTGCTCAGCACGGTCAGCGATTCCTACACCTTGATGGTCGTGGTCGGACCGAACTACCCGCGCTCCGAGTGGTGCCTGAACGAACTCCAGTACTTTCGCCAGGCGCACGGCGATGCCGCGTTCAACGACCGCGTGCTGGTGGTGGCGATCAACAAGGGCGCGATGGATGCGCTGAAATTGAAGCCGCAGTGGGCCGAACTGGGCTTGAACGAGAACGTCTGGCTGAAGGCCTTCGACGAAGCCGATGCCGGCATGCCGATCACGCCCTACCTCGACAACGGCGAGCAGACCCGCAACTTTCGCCGCCTGGTGCTGAGCATCGGCCAGCGGCTGGCCGATCTGGCCTCGAGTCCGCCGCCGCACCCACCCGAAACCGACCAGCCGCGCGTGCTGCTCGGCGCGGTCAACCCCGAACTGCAGGGCGCCCGCGATGCGCTGATGCAAGAGCTCGATCACGCGCTGAACGCCGGCACGCTCGCCGCTGCCGAGCTCATCACGCCGGCCGAAGTGCTGGCCGCGGCCGTCGACCCCGAAGCCCTGAAGGCGCGCATGGCCGGTTTCGATGAACTGCTGCTGCCGTTCAACACCGGCGAGCCGTTGTTGACGATGATGCCGGGCGGCCATCTGGCCATGCAACGCGATTGCTGGGCCGAGGTGCACGAAGGCGACGAGCGCGCGCAGAACCTGCGCTGGCTCGATTGCTGTGATGTGCCGGCCGCCCGACCGGCAAACCGGCGTCACGAAGCGCTGTTCGAACAGGCGCGCGGCGCTGCCATCAAGGCCGATCGACTGCCCTATCTGGGTGGCGATGCATTGGCGGTGCACGTGCTCATCGAAAGCAACCCTGAAGAGCGCGACGAATGGCAACGCCTGACGCCACGCATCAAATCGATCTGGGACAAATTGGTTGGCGGCAGCAGCGCCAAGCCGGCGCTGGACCTGCGCTTCGGTGAGCTGCGCATCGACGGCAACACCGATGCGGCCGACATCGCCAACGCCGACGCCGTGTTGTTGTTGTGGGGCAAGAAGCCGCCCGAATCGGTGACCGCCGCGGTCACCACGCAGGGCAAGCGCGTCACCCGTTTCGACGGCCGTTCGCTGGGCCTGGTGGCGCGCTTGCTGCCGCCACTGGTCGATGACCCGACGGCGCACAGCATCGGCGGCTGGTCGGTGATCAGCTTCGCACCCAACCCCGGCGCGGCGGGCACCGAGTTCGTCGAAGTGCCCGAAGACAGCGATTCGCTCGAAGGCTTCCTCAGCCGCGTGCTGCGCCGACGGCTGACCAGCACCGCCGACGCGGCGGCTGCATCGTGAACGTGGAAGACCGCGGCGACGGATACGACAGCCCCTACCCCGGGCTGCGCCCCTTCCGCGATGACGAGTCGGCCGTCTTCTTCGGCCGTGAGTCACAGATCGACGAGGTGCTGGCGCGCCTGGGCCGACAGCGCTTCGTCGTCGTGCTGGGTGGCTCCGGTTCGGGCAAGTCGTCGCTGATCAAGGCCGGCGTCATCCCCGGCCTGCGCAGCTACCGGCTGCGCGAGGCCGGCGATGTGTGGCTGACGGTGGTGGCCACACCGGGCACCAACCAGGCCACCGCCGACGTGCCCGAGGCGCAGCGCACGACGCCGATCGACCGGCTGGCGGCCAAGCTGGTCAATGCGCTCGCGCCGACGGAAGCCGCGCGCCGCGCCGTGCCCGACGCGGCGCGCGTGCGTGAGGTCGCCGCGACGCTGCGCGAACGCGACGGCTGGCACAAGGTGTACAGCCAGGTGGTGCCGCTGAACGAGTTCGACGGCGTCAGCACGCCGGCGGCGCTGGATGCGCTGCACGAGCGCACCAACCTGCTGGTCGTGCTCGACCAGTTCGAGGAGCTGTTCCATCCCAGCAATGCCGGCGTCGCCGACTGCCAGCGGCTGGTGGAACGGGTGCTCGAACACGACAGCGACCCGCATCCGCGCATGTTCCTGGTGTTGACGATGCGCAGCGAATACCTGAACCGCTGCGCCGCCTACCTGCGCCTGCCCGACGCCATCAACAAGGCCTCGTACCTGGTGCGGCGGCTGTCGCCGTTCGAGATCAAGCAGTGCATCACGTTGCCGGCGCAGCACCATCTGTCGATGCTGGCCAATCGGGCACAGCAGGACGATGTGCGGCTGCCGCGCCACATCGTCTTCGACCCCGAGGTCTTGCAGCGCGTGCTCGACGACGTGGCGGCGATGACCCACAACCCCGACCATCTGCCGCTGCTGCAACATCTGCTGGCGCGGCTGTGGGGCGTGGCGCTGGCGCGCGCGCGCGCGGCCGGGCAGTTGCTTCCCGAACACATCACCCGCGCCGACCTGGCGCAAGCGGTCAGCGCCGACGCGGCGGCCTCGCGCGAGCTGCCCGACAAGGCCAACGTGCTCAGCCTGTCGGTGCAGAGCTGGGCCGACCGCACCTGGCGCGCGCTGAGCGATGCGCAGCGGCAGCAGATGGACGGGTTGCTGCCGCGGCTGGCCTTCAAGGACCCGAACACGGGTGAGGAGGTGCAGCGCCGGCTGCGCGCCGACGAGGGCGTGGCCACGCTCGGTGCCGGCGCCGACGCGGCGCGGCTGAAGCAACTGGTCACCCCGTTCCTGGCGCCGCTGGACTATCTGCACTGGGACGACGAGAACCCGCAGGCGATCACGGTCAAGGTCTCGCACGAAGCCTTCATCCGCGGCTGGCCGCATTTCCGCGACAGCGTCGCCAAGCAGGCCGACGGCTTCGATGATTTCCTCGAAGCGTTGCGCCGCTGCGAGGACTGGCTCGAACAAGGCCGCAGCGATGAACTGCTGCTCGGCCGCGACCAGCTGAGCTCGATGCGAGCACACGGCTTCGACCCACTGCTGCCCGCCGCCGATCAGCCCATCGGGCGCGACTGGCTGCGGCTGCTGGACATCAAGCACGACGGCCAGCGTTGGGCCGCACGCACCGCGGAGCTGCCGGAGCTGGCCGAGCGCTCGCAGCACACGATCGCGTCGCGCAAACGCATCCGCCTGGTCTGGGCCTTCGGCATTCCGGCCGCGCTCAGCGTGACGCTGGGCCTGGGCGCGCTGTGGCTGGTCGAATCGGTGGCCGGTACGCGCATGCACAAGTTGTACGGCGCCTGGGCGGCGGCCGACGCGCAGGCGGTCACGCAGGGCAAGCTCGATGTCGTTCGCGCGCAGGATTCGACCTGCGCGCTCGAGCATGTGCGGCAGATCGCCGAAGGGCGGCTCGCCGTCGGCGCCGACAAGTCGATGCGCGGCAGCACCGCCGATTTTCTGTACGGGCTGCCGTTTTTTTCCAGCACGCGCGAACACCAGCAAGTCGCCGGCCTGCTCAGCGAGAAGGGCGTGGGCCGCACGCTGGAAATCGCGCTCGACCAGCTGCCGCTGCTGGTGGCCAAGTCCTCGGGCAGCGCGCCGAAACAGCTGCGCTGGACCGATGCGGGCAGTTGCGGGCCCGGCGCATCGCAGCGCTGCTGGTGCCTGCACGCCGACGACGGCCGCGCGATCCAGATCGCCGAGTTGCCGATCCGCGGCGACGACTGGTCTCTCGAGCTGCGTTCGGCGTCGGGACGCAACTGCGACAACCCGTCGGCGTTCTATCGCCTGCCGCCGGCCACTCCCGTCTACATCGACGCCAGCCTGCGCCGCATGATTTTCTCCGCGCCGAGTGCCGCGTTGAACCGGCTCGACTGGGGACTGCCGGCCGGGGAAAGCGGCAGCCGCTCGGTGCGCGTGTCGTTCAACAGTGGCCTCGGTGCTGCGCAGGACGAACTGAGAGGGCTCGCGGGCGACGGCATTCGCGTCGTCGAACTGCCCAGCCGGCGCGGCGACGAGCACCTCGAGATCGATCTGGACAAGACCACGCTGCTGCAGATGAACCTGGAAGCACGTCAGGCCGCGGCAACCGCCGGCAGCCAATGGCAGCAATTGCCGACCTTGGCCGACGCGTGTCGCGCGGGCCATGAATCGCTGCATTCGCTGGTTGGTGCGCTGCACGATGGCAAGACGCACTACACCGTGTGCGACCGTACTTCGACCGCCGAGGCGCGAAACCGGGCCAGCAGCAGCGTCGCTGCTGCGGCGGATTCAGCGGCTTTGACGCCTGCGGCCGAGTACGCCAGCCTGTTGGCCACGTTCCGGCTGCCGGCGGGCGTCCAGCCGACGCGTTGGGAAATCGGCGTTGCTGGGCCGCGCACGGGGTGGGTTGCCGGCATCACCGACAACCAGCAGCGCTTCGAGGCGCCGATCACGCTCAGCGCGCGTGCCGCCGCCCTCACGCGACTGTTGCAGGCGGCACCGACCGCGCTGCGGGATTGCGGAAAGCTGGCTCTCGATTGAAGCCGGCGCGGCGGCGTTGAACAGCGGCCGGCGCCGCGGTGGTGGCGGGCGATGCACACCCGCTGACGGCCCGAAGGCGCCACCCGCTGCGACTCGATACCCGAAGCGCGCCGCAAGCGCTATTTCCGATTCACTCGTTAATTCAAGTAGGAATCATTCTCATCCGTGCTAGCATCTTTATCAGTGTTTGTTGTGGGCCGACCTGTTCACCGGCCGTACGTTTCTTTCACCATCCCACTGCCGCCTTGCGGCCCCATGCCGTTGTCATTGCATGCTGCCGCCATCGCGGCTTTGCCCACCGCGCCCGATGCCGCCGCCAGCCGGACCGAGTCGCGCGGGGTTGTCGGCCGGTCGCTGGCAGAGCTGAATCCATGGCAGCGCTTCACGCTGGTGTTCGCCATCGGAGCCCTGCATCTGCTGGGCCTGTGGGGCTTGTGGCAATCGAGCGCGGTGCGCGAGGCGGTGTTGCAGGCAGCGCCGATGTTCGTCAGCTTCGTCGCGCTACCGACACCCCCGCAGCCGCTGATGCGACCGCCGGCGGCATTGCCCAAGGCAGCGCCGCAAGACGCAAAGCCGCTGCGCCAGCCGATGCCATTGCCGCGGCCGGCCGCGCTGATCGCCTCCCCGCCGACAGCAGCGCCCACCGCCGAACCGCTCGTGGCGACGCTGCCGCCACCGCAGCCGATGCGCGTTGCACCGGACGTGCGCCCGGCATCCATCGAAGCCGCGACGAGCGTGGCGCCGGCGCCGGCCACTGTGGCCACGCCCGCCGCAAAGATGATTCCCGACGCCGCCGTGCAGTTCCTGCAAGCACCCGAGGTGGTGTACCCGCGGCCGTCGCAACGCCACGCCGAGAGCGGCCTGGTGATCGTGCGCGCACAGGTCGGCACCGCCGGCGGCGCGCCGCTGAGCGTGCTTGTCGAGCGCTCGTCGGGCCATGCCCGGCTCGACGATGCCGCGCTGGCCGCGGTGCGCAAGGCGCTGTTCAAGCCCCATGCCGAGAACGGCCAGCCGATCGAAGGCTGGGCCCTGGTGCCGATTCGATTCGAACTGGAGAAATGACGTGAACGCAGACCCGAACGCACTCGGCTTCGGCCACTTTCTGGCGCAGGCCGACGGCGTCGGCAAGGCGCTGTTGCTGATCCTGGTGGCGATGTCGGTGGCCTCGTGGGCCATCATCGCCATCAAGGGGCTGACGCTCTATCTGCGCAAGAAGCGGGCGGCGAGCTTCCTGCAACTGTTCTGGAACGCCACCTCGCTCGACACGGTGGCCGCCGAGATCACCGCGCACGGCGCGCGTGATCCGTTCTCGCACCTGACCGCGCATGCCATGCACGCGCAGGCGCACCATGCGCGCTACGGCGCGGCCAAGCTGGCCGAAACCGGCAGCGCAAGCGATTTCGTCACACGCACCATCAAGAAGGTGCTCGACGAAGAAAACACGCGGCTCGAAAACGGCCTGTCGGTGCTGGCCACGGTCGGCGCCACCGCTCCTTTCGTCGGCCTGTTCGGCACGGTGTGGGGCGTCTATCACGCGCTGGTGGCGATCGGCATGAGCGGCGCCGGCACGCTCGACAAGGTCGCCGGGCCGGTCGGTGAGGCGCTGATCATGACCGGCCTGGGCCTGGCCGTGGCGGTGCCTGCGGTGATCGGCTACAACGCCCTGACACGCGCCAACCGGGTGCTGGCGGCGCGTCTCGATGCCTTCGCCTACGAGCTGCACACCTTCGTGTGCATGGGCCAGGCGCTGGGCCACGACGGGGCACAGACACAGGGCAGCGTGCGCGCGTTGCCCACCCGGGCCACCTCATCAGTCACGCCGGCCACGGCCTGACGCGGGAGCGAACCGATGGCCTTCGCCAGTTTCGATTCCAAGAGCCCCGGCACCCCGATGTCGGAGATCAACATGGTGCCGCTGATCGACGTCATGCTGGTGCTGCTGGTGATCTTCATCGTCACCGCCCCGCTGCTGACGCAGGCGGTCAAGCTCGAACTGCCCAAGGTCAGTTCGCAAGTCAACGATCTGCGGCCGCAGAAGATCGACTTCGCCATCGATGCCACTGGCAGCCTGTTCTGGAACGGTGAAGCGGTGACGCGCGGCGACGCGCAGCAGCGCTTCGCCGCCGAAGGCCAGAAGACGCCGCAGCCGGAAGTGCATCTGCGTGCCGACCAGGCGGTGGCCTACCGCTTCGTCGCGCAGACGCTGGCCGATGCGTCGAAAGCCGGGTTGAGCAAGGTCGGCTTCATCAGCGAGCCCGAAGCCACGCCATGAACACGCCCGGCCGGCCCGACGCAACCGCCACAGGTCCTGCCGCTGCTGCCGACGCAGCAGCGAGCGCTGCGCCAGCGACCGATGGCGTGCTGCGCATTCGCAGCGATCACTTGTTCGCCGGCGCACACGAGGTGCAGATCCTGCATCTCGGCGCGGTCTACCGGCTGAAGCAGACCGCGCTGAACAAGCTGATCCTGACCAAGTAGTTCCTTTCATCCACCATGCACCAGCAAGCCGCTGCCAGCCCGTGCCTCATCCTCGAAGGAGAGCGCCGTGCGCCGCCAAGCCAGAAGAACATTGCATCCCCGCGTCGACAGCGCACCCGCGCGCACTCCCAAGCAGTCCGCGCCGACTGCATCCCAACGGCTGTTGCCACTGGGCGCGCTGGCGGCCGGCTTCGGCCTGCTGAACCTCGATGCGATGGCGCAGGTTCCCGCGCCGCCCCAGGCCGCCGCCTCGGCCGCCTCGGCAGCGGCGCCGCGGCCTGAAACGACGATGCCAGCGATCTCGGTGAAAGCGAAAGCAGAGACCGACAGCAACTCGCTGCGCGCCACCACGTCCACGATCGGCAAGAGCGAGCAGGAACTGCGCGACATTCCGCAGTCGGTGACCATCGTCACCGAGCGGCTGATGGAAGACCGCCAGGTCGACACGCTGAACCAGGCGCTGAAGCTGATGGGCGGCATCAGCTTCCTTGCCGCCGAAGGCGGCGAGCAGGACATCCGGCTGCGCGGCTTCTCACTGTCGGGCGACATTTACGTCGACACCATCCACGACCCCGGCTTCTACGATCGAGACACCTTCAACTTCGACCGCATCGAGCTGCTGCGCGGTTCGGCGTCAATGCTGTTCGGCCGCGGCTCGACCGGCGGCGTCGTCAACCAGGTGTCGAAGCAGGCCTTCCTGGCCGATGCCAGCATCGTCAACTTCACTGGCGGCAGCGACGGCTTCTTGCGCTTCGTCGGCGATTTCAACATCCAGACTGGCGAAGACTCGGCGCTGCGCATCAACCTGATGCGCAACACCGCCGACAACAACGGCAACTTCATCGACAAGGAAGGCGTCGCGCTGAACTACCGCTGGGGCATCGGCAGCAGCGACGAGTTCTACGCCGGCTTCTTCTACCTGAACAACGACAACGGCATCAACTACGGCCTGCCCTGGTTGCGCGTCGATTCCACGCAGGCGACCAGCGACCCTTCGGTGATGATCCCGGGCCTGAATCCGAACAACCTTTATTGCGGCGCACCCAGCGACTACAGCGCCGGCGGCGCCACCTACGGCACATTGGGGTGGTCGCACCGCTTTGCCGGCGGCGGCGGCGAACTGAAGTCCGCACTGCGCGTCGGCAGTTACGACCGCGACCAGCGCGCCAGCGCGATCCGCTACTGCGTCAATAACCCCAACACCAACAACAACCCCGACTGCCCGTCGACGCAGCAGGGCCTGGACACGATCAGCAACGCGACCATCCTGACCCGCGGCACCAACAACAAGGTGCAGGACATGGACAACGTTTATCTGCAGAGTGACTACACCAACCGCTTCGACTGGTTCGGCGTGAACAACGAGGTGCTGGCCGGCATCGACATCGCCTATGAGCAGTTCGCCGGCTACAACATGTCGGTGCCACCCGGCGTGGTGCTGGACAAGAACTCGCCGCGCACCACCATCGGCACGCCTGACAACGGCTACGGCTGGGTCGACGAGGACTTGCGCATCAAGCGCCAGCAGTCGTCCTTCGATGCAAGCGGCGTGGGCGTGTTCGCGCAGGATCTGGTGCAGGTGGCCGATCAGTGGAAGCTGCTGCTCGGACTTCGATACGACTACTTTCATGGCGACTACAAGTCGTTCCAGACGGCCGACAGCCCGACCGTGCCGATCGGCACGGTCACCGCCGACCGCAGCCGCAGCGATGGCGAGTGGAGTGAACGCTTCGGCGTGCTCTATCAGCCGAGCGAAATGGCGACCTACTACTTCTCTTACGGCACCTCTTTCAACACCTCGGGCGACACCTACGCCTACGACCTGCCGGGATCGAACACGCCACCCGAATCCAGCCGCAACATCGAGCTCGGCACCTACCTGAGCCTGTTGCAGGGCCGGCTGAGCGCGCGCGCCTCGATCTTCAACATCACCAAGTTTCACGAGCGCAACCGCGATTCGCCCGCCGGCACGCCGATCGACGACTACCTGCTGTCGGGCCAGCGCCACGCCACCGGCATCGACATCGACGTCGCCGGACGCATCACGCCGCTGTGGGAAGTCTTTGTCTCCTATACGTGGATCCCGATCGCCGAGATCGACGAAGGCAATGCCGACGGCTCGGTACTCACCGGCGAGCGGGTGGGCGATCGCCCGTCGCTGACGCCGCGCAACAGCGGCTCGGTGTGGACCACCTACCAGGTGCTGCCGCAGTTTCGCGTCGGCGGCGGCGTCACCTTCCGCAGTTCGCAGACGCCGAACCGCAACCCGCCGGGCATCGTTGCGCCCAGCTTCGTCATCGGCGACCTGATGGCGCAGTACGAGTTCAGCGATTCGGTCGGGTTGATGGTCAACGTCACCAACGTCACCAACAACTATTACGCCGACAGCCTGTACACCGGACACTACATCGTCGGCGCGCCGCGCAGCGTGCAAGCGACGCTGACGGTGCGGTTCTGAAGGGTCGAGACAAGGCGATGCTGCTGCACATCCACCAGGTGCTCGATGGCGAAGAACTTCGTGCCGCGCGCGCCATCCTGCAGCGCGCGACATGGGGCGACGGGCGCGTGACGGCGGGCGTGCAATCGGCGCAGGCGAAGAACAACCAGCAGCTGGCGCAGGACAGCGAGGCGAGCAAGGCGTTACAGCAGATCGTGCTGAAAGGGTTGAATCGGCACATGCTGTTCTATTCGGCCGCGCTGCCCAAGCGCGTGTTTCCGCCGCTGTTCAACCGCTACGCGGGCACGAACAACGCCTTCGGCAACCACGTCGACAACGCGGTGCGCTTCGTTCCCGGCACGGCGGGCGAGCGCGTGCGCACCGACATCAGCTGCACGCTGTTCCTGAACGATCCGCACGACTACGACGGCGGCGAGTTGATGGTCGAACACAGCTTCGGCACGCAGGCCGTCAAGCTGCCGGCCGGTGACATGGTGCTGTACCCCGGCAGCAGCGTGCACCGGGTCGAGCCGGTGACGCGCGGACAGCGGCTGGCCGCTTTCTTCTGGGTCGAGAGCATGGTGCGCAGCGACGAGCAGCGCCGCCTGCTGCACGACATGGACCACCACCTGATGCACCTGCGCAGCAGCGTCGGCGAAACCGACGCCGCGGTGATCGGCCTCACCGGCAGCTACCACAACCTGTTGCGCGCCTGGGCCGATGCCTGACCAATGCCTGACCTGCCCACGCGGCACCACCCTTCCCCCACCACTCCAAAAGGAGCCTTGCCCATGAAGACCCTGTTTATCGCCTGCAGCATCGCCATCACGTCGTCCAGTGCGCTGGCACACGACGAAAAGTGCGATCCGATCCCCAAATCGGAATGGCGCTCGCAGGCCGATCTGGAGCGCATGCTCACCGACAAGGGCTGGAAAATCAGCCGCGTCAAGATCGAGAACGGCTGCTACGAGGTCTACGGCCGCGACGCGAACAACAAGAAGATGGAAACCTTCTTCCACCCGAAGACCTTCGAGGTCGTGACCGCGCCGAAGTAAGGACGCCGGTCGTGCGCGCCACCGTACGCTTCGCCGTGCGTGTGTGGGACCCGCTGCAACGCCTGCTGCACTGGACGCTGGTGGCGGCCGTGGCTGCTTCGTGGCTGACCACGCTGGCCTTCTTCGCGGCGCACCAGCCGGCAGGCTACATCGCACTGGCTGTGGTGTTGGTGCGCGTGGTGTGGGGTTTCGTCGGCAGCCGGCACGCGCGATTCAGCGATTTCGTGCGCGGCCCGCGCGCCACCTGGGCCTACCTGGGCAGCCTGCGCCGGCACGCCGGGCCGCGCCACCTGGGTCACAACCCGCTCGGTGCGTGGATGGTGCTTGCCTTGCTGGGCTGCATCGTCGCGCTCGCGCTGAGCGGCTGGCTGTACACCACCGACGCACTGTGGGGCGATGCCACGGTGGAGACGCTGCACGTGGCGCTGGCCTGGGGGCTGCTGGGCCTGATCGCGGTTCACGTCGGCGGCGTGCTGTTCGCCAGCCGCCGCCAGCACGAAAACCTGATCCTGGCCATGATCACCGGCGACAAGGCCGGCCCGAGCGACAGCGACCCGCGGTGACGGCTCGGCACATGCCTGGGGAAAGAATCGCGCGCGAGACCCGCCCAGCGCGCGATTCTTCGATCAACCCCGGACGGTTCGCGGTCAGCGCACCTTGCCGGCCTTCCAGGCGTTCAACAGCGTTTCATAGGCGATCGTCTCGCCCTTCGGCTTCTCGTTGGCCAGCTTCTTCCAGGGGGCGCCCTTCTCGCTGAGCCACTTGTCGGGTGAGCTCTTCGGATTGAGCTTGGGCGCGCAGTGCGCCATGCCGGCCCGCTCCAGCCGCGCCATGACCTGGTCCATTTCCTCGGCCAGGTTGTCCATCGCCTGCTGCGGCGTCTTCTCGCCGGTCACCGCGACGGCCACGTTCTTCCACCACAGTTGTGCCAGCTTCGGATAGTCGGGCACGTTGGTGCCGGTGGGCGTCCAGGCGACACGCGCCGGGCTGCGATAGAACTCGACCAGGCCACCCAGCTTCGGCGCCATGTCGGTCATCGCCTGGCTCTGGATGTCGCTTTCGCGGATCGGCGTCAGGCCGACGATGGTCTTCTTCAGCGAGGTCGTCTTCGCGGTGATGAACTGCGCGTACAGCCAGGCCGCCGCGGTCTTGTCGGCCGGGTGGCTGGCGAAGAAGGTCCACGAGCCGACGTCCTGGTAGCCGTTCTGCATGCCCTGCTTCCAGTACGGCCCGTTCGGCCCCGGTGCCATGCGCCATTTCGGTGTGCCGTCGGCGTTGACCACCGGCAACCCCGGCTTGGTCATGTCGGCCGTGAAAGCCGTGTACCAGAAGATCTGCTGCGCGATCTGGCCCTGTGCCGGCACCGGTCCGGCTTCGCCGAAGGTCATGCCGGTGGCTTCTTTCGGCGCGTACTTCTTCATCCAGTCGACGTACTTGGTCAGCGCGTAGACGCCGGCCGGCGAGTTGACCGCGCCGCCGCGCGACACCGATGCACCAACCGGCGTGCACTTGTCGGCCGCGACGCGGATGCCCCACTCATCGACGGGCATGCCGTTCGGGATGCCGATGTCGGCCGTGCCGGCCATCGACAACCAGGCGTCGGTGAAGCGCCAGCCCAGCGACGGATCCTTCTTGCCGTAGTCCATGTGGCCGTAGATCGGCTTGCCGTCGATGGTCTTCACGTCCTCGCTGAAGAACGCGGCGATGTCTTCGTAAGCGCTCCAGTTCAGCGGCACGCCCAGGTCGTAGCCGTACTTGGCCTTGAACTTGTCCTTCAGGTCCTGGCGCGCGAACAAGTCGGCGCGGAACCAGTACAGGTTGGCGAACTGCTGGTCTGGCAACTGGTACAGCTTGCCGTCCGGTGCGGTGGTGAAGCTGGTGCCGATGAAGTCCTTGATGTCCAGCCCGGGGTTGGTGTACTCCTTGCCCTTGCCGGCCATGTAGTCGGTCAGGTTCATGATCTTGCCGTAGCGGTAGTGCGTGCCGATCAGGTCCGAATCGCTGATCCAGCCGTCGTAGATCGACTTGCCCGATTGCATCGAGGTCTGCAGTTTCTCAACCACGTCGCCTTCCTGGATCAGATCATGCTTGACGGTGATGCCGGTGATCTCGCTGAAGGCCTTGGCCAGCGTCTTCGATTCGTATTCATGCGTGGTGATCGTCTCGGACACCACCGAGATCTCGTTCACGCCCTTGGCCTTGAGTTTGGCGGCGGCGTCGATGAACCATTTCATCTCGGCCATCTGCTGATCCTTGCTCAGCGTGGACGGCTGGAATTCGCTGTCGACCCATTTCTTGGCTTCGGCCTCGCCGGCCCATGCGCCCTGGCCGAGAGCCAGGGCGGCGGCGGCAAAGGCCACGGCATTCAAGCGCAGTTTCATTCGTGTCTCCTCATGGCGCTTCCCTTCATGTGCGGCGGATGCCTGCCGGGAAGCAACGCCGGCACCCGTTTTCCAAGGCTTGCGCCTTTCTTGCTCAACGTTCGTCCTCAACCCTTTTTCATGACCAGCGCCAGCAGCGCCATCGAGGCCACGAAGCCGAACCAGATCGACGGCTCCTGCTCGAGGCCGAACCAGTCGATCATCTTCTCGCTGACCGCGACGAAGGCCAGGTTCACGTAAGCGGCGCCGAGCAATCCGATGAACAGCCGGTCGCCGCGGGTGGTCGCCATCGGCAGCCAGCCCTTGCGCAGCACCGTCGGGGAGCGCAGTTCCCAGATCGTCATGCCGACGAGCATCAAGCCGATGCAGCAGAAGAACACCGCCACCGGCAAGGTCCACGCCATCCAGCTAAACACGGTGACCCTCCATGACGCCGGCGCTTCGTTGAGAACCCATCACACCCTGCCCATCGCGAAGCCCTTGGCGATGTAGTGGCGCACGAACCAGATGACGATGGCGCCGGGCACGATGGTCAGCACGCCCGCCGCGGCGAGCACGCCCCAGTCCATGCCCGAGGCCGAGACGGTGCGCGTCATCGTCGCGACGATCGGCTTGGCGTTGACGCTGGTCAAGGTGCGTGCCATCAGCAGTTCGACCCAGCTGAACATGAAGCAGAAGAAGGCCGCCACGCCGACGCCGGACTTGATCAGCGGGATGAAGATGGTCAGGAAGAAGCGCGGGAACGAATAGCCGTCGATGTACGCGGTCTCGTCGATCTCGCGCGGGATGCCGCTCATGAAACCCTCCAGGATCCACACCGCCAGCGGCACGTTGAACAGCAGGTGCGCCATCGCCACCGCGATGTGCGTGTCCATCAGCCCGAGCGTGGTGTACAGCTGGAAGAACGGCAGCAGGAATACCGCCGGCGGCGTCATGCGATTCGTCAGCAGCCAGAAGAAGACGTGCTTGTCGCCGAGGAAGGTGTAGCGCGAAAACGCGTAGGCGGCGGGCAGCGCGACCAGCAGCGAGACCACCGTGTTGATGGCCACATAGATCATCGAGTTGATGTAGCCCGAGTACCACGAGGCATCGGTGAAGATGGTGTGGTAATGGTCGAGGGTGAAGTGCTGCGGCCACAGGCTGAAGGTGGAGAGTATTTCCTCGTTGGTCTTGAACGACATGTTCACCATCCAGTACACCGGCAGGATGGCGAACACCAGGTACAGCGCGAGGAAGATCGTGCGCTTGTGGAAGCGCGGCTCATTCATGACCGGCTCCTTGCGCCTTGTCGGCCGTGCCGACGCGCAGCATCCAGTTGTAGAGCACGAAGCACAGCAGCAGGATGATCAGGAAGTAGATCAGCGAGAAGGCGGCAGCCGGCCCCAGGTCGAACTGGCCGACAGCCTTCTGCGTCAGGTACTGGCTGAGGAAGGTGGTGGAGTTGCCCGGGCCGCCGCCGGTGAGCACGAACGGTTCGGTGTAGATCATGAAGCTGTCCATGAAGCGCAGCAGCACGGCGATGACGAGCACGCCGCGCAGCTTGGGCAGTTGGATGTAGCGGAACACCGCGAACTTCGACGCGCCGTCGATGCTGGCCGCCTGGTAGTAGGCGTCGGGTATCGCGCGCAGGCCGGCGTAGCACAGCAGCGCGACCAGCGGCGTCCAGTGCCACACGTCCATCACCAGCACCGTGATCCACGCATCGGTGGCGTTGCCGGTGTAGTTGTAGTCGAAGCCCAGCGCGGCGAGGGTCGCGCCGAGCAGGCCGATGTCGGTGCGGCCGTAGATCTGCCAGATGGTGCCGACCACGTTCCAGGGAATGAGCAGCGAGATCGCCACCAGCACCAGCACCGCCGACGCACGCCAGCCCTTGGCCGGCATCGACAGCGCCAGCGCGATGCCCAGCGGAATCTCCACCAGCAGCACCGACAGCGAGAAACCGATCTGCCGCCACAGCGCGCCTTGCAGGTCGTCGTCGCGCATCACCGCCTTGAACCACTCGGTGCCGACGAAAACGCGCCGCTCGGGCGAGATGATGTCCTGCACCGAATAGTTCACCACCGTCATCAGCGGCAGGATCGCCGTGAAGGCGACGCAGACGATCACCGGCAGGATCAGCAGCCAGGCCTTCTGGTTGACGGGTTTCATGCCGAGAGCTCCGTCGCCGCGTCGGCATGGGTCAGCAATTGCTTGTCGCTGCCGTAGTAGCAGGTGTGGGCGCCGGTGACCTTCAGCCAGACGCGCTCGCCGCGAGCGGGTGCGCGCCGCTCGGGATCGAGCCGCACGCGCAGCGACTGTTCACCGACCCGCGCGGTCAACAACTGGTAGGTGCCGACGTCCTGCAGCTGCGTCACCTCGGCCGGCAGCGCGGTCGGGTCGTCGGCGTCGGCCAGCGACACGTACTCCGGGCGCACACCGAGCGTGAAGTCGCCGGCCGCGGCCAGCAGCTTCGGGTCGGTGGCGGTGCGCAGCGTGTGGCCGGCAACCTCGACGCCACGCCCGTTCCATCTCGCCGCCAGGAAATTCATGCCCGGCGAGCCGATGAAGTGGCCGACGAAGGTATGGCTCGGGCGCTCGAACAGCTCGTCCGCCGAGCCCACCTGCACCGTGCGCCCGCGCATCATCACAACCACCTGCTCGGCAAAGGTCAGCGCCTCGACCTGGTCGTGCGTCACGTACACCAGGGTCAGCTTCAGCTCGTGGTGGATCTGCTTGAGCTTGCGCCGCAGCTGCCACTTCAGGTGCGGGTCGATCACCGTCAGCGGCTCGTCGAACAGCACCGCGCTGACGTCCTCGCGCACCAGGCCGCGACCGAGCGAGATCTTCTGCTTGGCGTCGGCCGCCAGCCCGGCGGCGCGCTGGTCGAGCTGGCCGCTCAGCTCCAGCATCTCGGCGATCTGGCCGACGCGCTGCTTGATTCGATCGGCCGGCACGCGCCGGTTCTTCAGCGGGAAGGCCAGGTTCTGCGCCACCGTCATGGTGTCGTAGATCACCGGGAACTGGAACACCTGCGCGATGTTGCGCTGCTGCGGCGAGAGCGCAGTGACATCGCGGCCATCGAACGCCACCGTGCCCTGCGACGGCGTGACCAGGCCCGAGATCAGGTTCAGCATCGTCGTCTTGCCGCAGCCCGACGGGCCGAGCAGCGCATAGGCGCCGCCGTCGTCGAAGCTCATCTTCAGCGGCAGCAGCGCGTAGTCCTCGTCGCTGCGCGGATTCGGCGCGTAGGCGTGGGCCAGGTCGAGGTCGATGCGGGCCATGTCAGTGGTGCGCGGGTGCGACGAGCAGGTCGCCGGCCGCGTCGAAGACGTAGACCTGCGCCGGGCTCAGGTGCAGCGTGATCGACGAGCCCATTTTCATCGGGTGCACGCCGCTCAACTGGGCCACCAGTTCGCCGGTGGCGGTGTCGACGTGCACGAAAGTGTCGGAGCCCGAAATCTCGGCCAGCTCGACGGTACCGGGCAGCGCCAGGTCGCCGTCGCGGCCCTGCAATCGCAAGGCGCTGGCGCGCACGCCGATGGTCAGTGCGGCGTCACCTGCGCGCGTGGCCATCGACGGCAACGGCACCGAAAGCTGCAGGCCCGAACCGAGGGTCACGCCCAGGTTCGCCGCGCTGCCGGGCAGCAGGTTCATCGGCGGGTCGCTGAAGGCGCGCGCCACGCGCATCGACTTCGGCCGACGAAACACCTCGGCGGTCGGTCCGTACTGCAGCAATTCGCCGGCGTCGAGCACCGCCGTGTGGCCGCCCAGCAGCAGCGCCTCGGTCGGCTCGGTGGTGGCGTACACCACCGTCGATTCGCCGCTGGCGAACAGTTGCGTCAGTTCCTCGCGCAGTTCCTCGCGCAGCTTGTAGTCCAGGTTGACCAGTGGCTCGTCGAGCAGCATCAAAGGCGCGCGCTTGGCCAGCGCACGCGCCAGCGCGACACGCTGCTGCTGGCCGCCGGACAGCTCGGCCGGCAGGCGCTGCAGGAACGGCTCGATGTGCAGCTTGGCCGCCAGCTCCGCCACGCGTTCGGCGATGCCGCTCTCGCCACGCAGCTTCAGCGGCGAAGCGATGTTGTCGGCCACGCTCAGCGACGGGTAGTTGATGAACTGCTGGTAGACCATCGACACGTTGCGCTGGCGCACCGGCACGCCGGTGACGTCGCGGCCATCGGCCCGCACGACACCGGCGCTCGGCTTGTCGAGCCCGGCCATGATGCGCATCAGCGTGGTCTTGCCGGCCTGCGTGGCGCCGAGCAGCACGGTCACCGCGCGCGGCACCAGTTGCAGGTCGAGCGGGTACAGGTGGGTCGACGCGCCCACGCGCTGCTCGATGCGCTGCAGGCTCAGTTCCATGCACGTTCCTCGACATGCGCGCGACCCGCCGTCGCCGTGTCGGCGTGCCAGTGGATCGCGCACCAGTCGGCCACTGTAGCCCTTTCGGCAGGGCTGTAGTGCAGGCCGAGCTTGGTTCGGCGCCACAACACGTCGTCGGCCGAACGCGCCCATTCGTGCGCCTGCAGATAGTGCAGCTCGGCCTCGAACAGCTCGGGCGCGACCATCGCGCCGAGGTCGCCGGCACCAAGCAGGCGTTCGACGCGGCTGCCGTAGCCACGTGCCAGCCGCTGGCACAGCCGCGGCGGCAGTTCCGGGTGGCGCAGCGCCAGCGCCTGCGCGAAGCGCACGAAGTCGGTGTCGGGCCGCTGCGGCTTGTCGATCCAGGCGCCGAAATCACCGCCCGGCAACACCGCACCGTGGGTCCAGGCACCGCGCGGCGCAGACAGCGGCGCCGCCAGGCGGTCGGCCGCTTCCTCGGCCAGCTTGCGGTAGGTGGTGATCTTGCCGCCCCACACCGACAGCAGCGGCGCGCCGTGGGCGGTGTCGAGTTCGAGGGCGTAATCGCGTGTCACCGCCGATGGATCGCCGGTCTCGTCATCGAGCAGCGGGCGCACGCCGCAGTAGCTCCACACCACCTGGTCCGCCCGCACCGGCAGCGCGAGATAGCGGCTGGCCTGCTCGCACAGGTAGGCAACCTCGGCGGCGTCGACCTGCGCGCTGCCGATGGCGCCCAGGTGTTCGACGTCGGTGGTGCCGATCAATGTGAAGTCACCCTCGTACGGGATGACGAAGATGATGCGCTTGTCGGGGTTCTGGAAGATGTAGGCATAAGGGTGATCGAAGAGCTTCTTGACCACGATGTGGCTGCCCTTGACCAGGCGCAGCGACTGCGTCTCCGGCGCGTGCGCATGCTCGACCAGGAACTGCGCGGCCCAAGGCCCGGCAGCATTGACCAGCGCGCGTGCACGCACCTCGTGGCTGGCCCCGCCGGATTCCTGCAGGCGAACCCGCCAGCCGTCGGCGCCACGCTGCGCATCCACGCAGGCGCAGCGCGTGCGCACCTGCGCGCCCCGCTCGAGCGCATCCAACGCATTCAACACCACCAGCCGCGCATCGTCGACCCAGCCATCGGAATAGACGTAGCCCTTGCCGAAACCGGGCTTCAACGGCGCGCCGGCCGCATGCGCGCGCAGGTCCACCGTGCGCGAGGCCGGCAGCATCTCGCGCTTGGCCAGGTGGTCATACAGAAACAGGCCGGCGCGCACCATCCACACCGGGCGCATGCCCGGATCGTGCGGCATGACGAAGCGCAACGGCCACATGATGTGCGGCGCGCTGCGCAGCAGCACCTCGCGCTCGGCCAGCGCCTTGCGCACCAGCGCGAACTCGTAGTGCTCGAGGTAGCGCAGCCCGCCGTGAATCAGCTTGGTCGATGACGATGAGGTGTGCGCCGCGAGGTCGTCACGCTCGCACAGCAGCACCGACAGGCCGCGCCCGGCCAGGTCGCGCGCGATGCCGGCGCCATTGATGCCGCCGCCGACCACGAGCACGTCGAACAGGCTCTCGGGGCCGACGGAATCGGACGACCGGTCGTGGGCAACAGCTGAAGGAGCGGCCAAGGGCTTTGTCTCATGCCGACGGCCGTCGGAACGACGGGCGGCTGGTGTTGTTGTTCGGATGGGTTCGGATCGGCGCCCAGTATGTTCGCAAACAGTTCGATGTTGATCGTTGTTTACCCTATCTGCCGTTCGACTGGGTTCGATTAGATTCGCATTGGATGCAGCTCCACCCCCGTCAGGTTCGCTTGATCGATGAGGTGCGCCAGGTCGGCAGCGTGACGGTCGAGGCGCTGGCGGAGCGTTTCGGCGTCACCTTGCAGACCGTGCGCCGCGATGTGCGCGCGCTCGCCGATGCCGGCTTGCTGGCGCGCTTTCACGGCGGCGTGCGCCTGCCGGGCTCGACCACCGAGAACATCGCCTACCGACAGCGGCAGCAACTGAACGACAGCGCCAAGCGGCGCATCGCCCGCTGCGTCGCCGACGCGGTGCCGAACGGCTGCTCGTTGTTCCTCAACATCGGCACCACCACCGAGGCCATCGCCCACGCGCTGTCGAAGCACCGCGGCTTGCGCGTCATCACCAACAACCTGAACGTGGCGGCGATCCTCAGCGACCATGCCGACTGCGAAGTGATCATCGCCGGCGGCGTGGTGCGTCCGCGCGATCGTGGCATCGTCGGCGAGGCCACCGTCGACTTCATCCGCCAGTTCAAGGTGGACATCGGCCTGATCGGTATCTCGGGCATCGAAGCCGACGGCACGCTGCGCGATTTCGACTACCGCGAGGTGACGGTGGCGCGGGCCATCCTGGAGCATTCGCGCGAAGTCTGGCTGGCTGCGGACCACAGCAAGTTCAATCGGCCGGCGATGGTCGAACTGGCGCGGCTGGACAACCTGGATCGGCTCTTCACCGACGTCGCGCCCACCGGGGTCTTCCCGCAGCTGCTGGCCGATTCCGGCGTGCTGTGCGTGGTCGCGCCTTGAGGCGGGGTGGCGCGTGTCGCGTCGGTGCCGTAGGTGTAAACGCCCAAACGAGCGCGTCCGAACCGGGCCCAGAATGATATGAAACGAAAACAAACGATCACCACGAATGCGATCCATGCGATCGGCCCTACAAGCCGGGCTGACGCACCAAACACCCCACCCTCAGGAGAAGACTTGAAACGCACTTACCAACGCACTTACCAGAGGGCCCTGTGGGCCGGCACGCTGACCGCCGCGCTGTGCCATGTGACCCCGGCATCGGCTGCCGATGTCGTGCTGCTGCCCGACGGGCTGATGTCGCCCACGTCGAAGGAGCAGACCAAGCCCGACCAGTTCAAGAAGGCGCCGCCGTGGCGCATCGGCGTGTCATTCGGCGGCGTCGGCAACACCTGGATCGTGCAGATGATCCAGGAGATGAAACACGAGGCCTCGCTGCACAAGGGCGTGGGCGAGTTCATCTTCGTCGAGGCCAACTGGCAGGCGGCCAAGCAGGTGGCCGATGTGGAAGACCTGCTGACCAAGAAGGTCGATGCGCTGATCATCGGCCCCATCTCGGCCGGCATCGGTGCGCCGCTGTCCGAAAAGGCCGTCAAGACGGGCATTCCGGTGGTCGTGTTCGGCGCCTTCGGCAAGGCGATGCAATCCACGGTCGAGGTTGGCGCCGGCGGCGAGGTCTTCGGCAAGCAGGGCGGCGATTACCTGCGCAAGGAGCTCAAGGGCAAAGGCAGCGTGTGGGCCTTCCGCGGCATCGCCGGGGTGGACGAGGAAACGCTGCGCTACGAGGGCTTCCGCAAGTCGCTGATCGGCTCCGACATCAAGATCACTCAGGAGGTGTTCGGCGACTGGGGCTATGCCAAGGGCAAGCAGCTGTGCGAGAACCTGGTGCTGTCGGGCAATGCGGTCGATGGCATCTGGTTTTCCGGCGCCGAGATGACGCGCGCCTGCCTGGATGTGTTCAAGGAAACCGGCAAGCCACTGGTGCCGATGACCGGCGAGGGCAACAACGGCTTCCTGCGCGCCTGGAAAGCGACCGGCGTGAAGAGCGTTGCGCCCCTGTTCACGCCCGGTCTGGGCGCGGCAGTGGTCAAGGCCGCGGTGTCGCTGCTCGAAGGCAAGCCGATGTACAAGTCGTATTTCTCGTCGCCGCCGCCGGTGTTCCAGGCCGACCTGGACAAGTACTACCGCCCTGACCTCAGCGACGCGTACTGGCTGCCGTCCACACTGCCCGAAGCGGTGCTGAAGGAAACCTTCAAGCGCTGATCGACGCCGACCGTGCACCCCACCGCGCTGACTGCGGCAGCCGCCGCTGACGGCCGGCGGCCCGATCCGATCTCGGTTCGTGGCCTCAGCAAGCGCTTCGGCTCGACGGCGGCGCTGACCGACGTCAGTCTCGATGGCCGCGCCGGCTCGATCCATGCCATCACCGGCGAGAACGGTGCCGGCAAATCGACGCTGATGAAGCTGCTGGCCGGCGTGCACCGGCCTGACGCCGGGCAGATCGTCGTCAACGGCCGGCCGACCGTGCTGCACGGCCCGATGGCCGCGCGCCACGCGGGCATCTCGACGGTGTTCCAGGAACTGACGGTGCTGCCCAACCTGACGGTCGGTGAGAACCTGATGCTCGGCCGCGAGCCGCGTCGCTTCGGCCTGCTCGACCGTTCGCGCATGCTCGACGAAGCGCGCGCGGTGCTGGCGCGCATCGGCATCGAACTGGACCCGCGGCGCGCCTGCGACACCTTGAGCGTGGGTGAACAGCAACTGGTCGAAATCGCCAAGGGCGTGTCGGCCGACGCCAACGTGTTCATCTTCGACGAGCCGACCGCGGCACTGAACCGCGCCGAGGTCGACAAGCTCGAAGCCCTGCTGCACGAACTGAAGGCGCAGCACAAGCTGGTCTTCTACATCAGCCACCGGCTCGACGAGATCTTTCGTCTGTGCGACACCGTCACCGTGCTGAAGGACGGTTGCTGGGTGGCCACCGAGCCGGCCAGCGCGCTCGACACCGAACGCCTGATCACGCTGATGGTGGGCCGGCCGTTGCAGGCGCTGTTCCCGCCGCGGCGGCCCAGCCCGTCTGGCGCGGCAGCAGCGATTGCCCTCGACGTGCGCAGCCTGACGCCGACACGCGGCGCGCCCGCGCTGGGTTTGCAGCTGCGTCGCGGCGAAATCGTCGGCCTCGGCGGGCTCGAAGGCCAGGGCCAGCGCGAGATCGTGCGCAGCCTGGCCGGCGCGCTGAAGCCGCACGCCAGTGACATCTGGAAACCCGACGCCGACGGCACGCCGCAGCCCTTCGATCCCGCAGCCGGTGTGGTGCAAGCGGTGGCGCAGGGCGTCGGCCTGATCCCCGAGGACCGCAAGCTCGAAGGCTTGTACCTGGACCTGCCGATCGCCGACAACATCGGCCTGGGCCGGCTGCGCGGCCTGGGCCTGTGGCGCAACGCACCGCGCGATCTGGCAGTGATCCAGCAGTCGGCCGAGCGCATGCAGTTGCATGCGCGCGACCTGGCGCAGGAGGTCGGCGCGCTGTCAGGTGGCAACCAGCAGAAGGTGATGCTCGGCCGCTGGCTGGCCGCAGGCGTGGACACGCTGCTGATCGAGCAACCCACGCGCGGCGTCGATGTCGGCGCCAAGGCACAGATCTATGCGCTGCTGCGCGAGTTCGTCGACCAGGGCGGCGCGGTGCTGGCGGTGTCGAGCGACCTGCCGGAATTGATCGGGCTGTGCGACCGCATCCTGATGGTGCGCGGCGGCGCCATCGTCGGCGATGTCGAGGCCCGCGACGCCACCGAGGAACGCCTGCTCGCGCTGGCGCTGGCCGACGCGTTGCCGGCATCGGCGGTTGCGGCATGAGCCCTCGCCCGGCCGTTCCGAAGAGGGCTCGCACCGCAGTGCGAAGCACGAAGGGTCCACAGTGAGGTCTACGCGCTCGGGCATCACCCGCTACACGCTCGGCCTGCCGCTGCTGCTGTTCGCGGTGCTGGCGCTGGCCGTGCCGAACTTTCTCGATGCCCAGAACCTGGCCAACGTCAGCGCGCAGATCACCGCACTGCTGATCGTCACCCTGGGCCAGATGGTGGTGGCGCTGATTGCCGGCATCGACCTGTCGGTCGGCTCGGTGGTCAGCCTGGCGGCATGCATCGTCGCCACCCAGCCCGACCCGTTGCTGGGCACCTTGCTGGCGCTGGCGCTGGGCCTGGCGGTCGGGCTGGTGAACGGCCTGGGCGTGGCGCTGGCCGGCATCCACCCGCTGGTGATGACGCTCAGCAGCATGACCTTCCTGCAGGGCGTGGCCTACCTGATCCTGCCGATCCCTGGCGGCAAGGTGGCGCCGGTGTTCGGGCGAGCTGGCCAACGGCAGCTTGTGGGGGCTGCCGCAGCCGCTGCTGTGGTGCGCGCTGTGCGCCACGCTGGTGGGCGTGCTGCTGCATCGCTCGCGCCTGGGACTGCACATCTTCGCCGTCGGCGCCAACCCGCACAGTGCCGCTTTGAACGGCGTGCGCGCCTGGGGCGTGGTGGTGGCGGCCTATGTGGTGTGCAGCCTGCTGGCGGTGGTGGCCGGCATCTACCTGGCGGCGCGCGTGTCCTCGGGTGACCCGACGATGGGCGCGTCCTTCAGCCTGGAGTCGGTGACCGCGGTGGCCCTCGGCGGCATCCAGCTGACCGGCGGCGTCGGCAGCATCGTCGGCGTGATCACCGGCGCGCTGAGCCTGGGGCTGATCACCAACGGCATCAACCTGTTCGGCATCTCGCCCTTCCTGCGCGGCACGGTCACCGGCGCGCTGCTGCTGACCGCGGTGTGCGTGCAGCGGCGCAAGGCGGTGGGCCTGTGACGATTGCCGCTCACCCGGCTGCTCCGGCGGCGCCGGGGCGCGGCCGCGAATGGGCCTTGCGGCTGCTGCGCCTGCCACCGGCCTATGCCGCCACGCTGCTGTTGCTGGCCCTGGCGGCGTGGCTGCGGCCGCAACTGCTGTCGCTGCCGCTGCTGCTGTTGATCCTGCGCCAGGCCGCGCCGCTGGGGCTGGCGGTGATGGGCCAGTCGCTGGTCATGCGCGCGCGCTCGATCGATCTGTCCGTGGGCGGTGTCATCGTCGCCGTGTCGTACATCCTGACCAGCGGCTTCCTGTCGCTGTCCACCGGCATGGCGATGGCGGCGTGCGTGCTGCTGGGCGTGGCGGTGGGCGTGATCAACGGCATGCTGATCGTTCGCGCCCGCGCCTCGTCGATGATCGTCACCCTGGCCATGGCGATGATCCTCACCGGCGTGGTCATCGCGCTGTCGCAGCAGCGCGCGCCCGGCGACGCACCCGAGGTGCTGCGCGAACTGGCGCGCATGCGCGTGGCGAACGTTCCACTGCCTGTGCTGGGCTGGCTGGCCGCGCTGGTGCCGCTGGCGCTGTGGCTGCGCTACAGCGTCTACGGACGCTATCTCGACGCGGTCGGCGCCAACCCGCAGGCCGCGGCGTTGTCGGGCATCCCGTACCTGCGCATCATCTTCCTCGGCCATGTCGCCTCGGCGCTGATCTCGGTGGCCTGCGGCTTCATCCTCGTCGGCTTCGTCGGCGTCGGCAGCACCACACTGGGCCAGGATCTGGCACTGAACTCGCTGGCCGCGGCGATTCTGGGCGGCGTGAACTTCGGCAACGGCAAGGGCGGCATGGCCGGCCCGGCGGTGGCCGCATTCATGTTGACCTTCCTGTTCAACTTCCTCACCAGCCTGGGCCTGGGCGAGCCCGGGCGGCTGATGCTGCAAGGCGCGATCATCGCCGCTGCCGCACTGGTCTACAGCCTCGGCAAACGCCACAGCGGCTGATGCCCCGCGATTTCCACCGACCCCTACGAAAGGAACACACCGTGAGCGACGAAACCATCCTGCAAGGCGCCGAGCCGTTCTTCTTCAAAGGCAACCCCATCGGCGTGCTGTGTTGCCACGGCTTCACCGGCACCACGCAGAGCATGCGCTACCTGGGCGAACAGCTGCACGGCGCCGGCTTCACCGTGATCGGCCCACGGCTGAAGGGCCACGGCATATCGCCGGCGGCGATGGCCAAGACCACGGCACAGGACTGGATCGATTCGGTCGACGAGGCGCTGGCCGAACTGCGCAAGCATTGCACCCAGATCTTCATGACCGGGCTGTCGATGGGTGGCACGCTGACGCTGTACACGGCAGCAAAGCACGCCGACGTGATCCGCGGTGCGATCCCGATCAACGGCGTGGTGCACATCGACAACCCGGACATGGCCGGCATCGCCTTCGACCGCTCGATGCCGGCCACCGTGCCTGGCATCGGCTCGGACGTGAAGGACCCCAACACCAAGGAGCTGGCCTACGCCGAAGTGCCGGTGCCGGCCTTCCGGCAGGTGTATGCGCTGGCGGCCGTGACGCGCGACCTGCTGGGGAAGATTCAATGCCCGGTGCTGGTCATGCAGTCGCGCGAGGACCATGTCGTCAAACCGGCGAACGGGCCGCTGATCGTTTCAAGCGTGGGCTCGAAGAGCGCCGAGCTGCTGTGGCTCGACGATTCGTATCACGTGGCCACCATCGACAACGACAAGCAGTTGATCGCGCAGCGGGCGATAGCCTTCATCGAGCAGCACGCGAAGTCCTGAGATCGCGGTCGCGCAAGGCTGGGCCGAACCGCCAGCGACGATCGGGCAAGCTGCTGAAAGTCGAAGTTCACTCGCGCGGTGGCAGGACCGCCATCGTCAAGCGCGAGATGCAGGTCATCCGGCCCTCGTCGTCGACGAGTTCGATCTGCCACACCTGCGTGGTTCGGCCGATATGGATGGGCCTTGCCGTGCCGGTCACCCAGCCGCCCGTGGCGCTGCGCAGATGGTTGGCGTTGATGTCCAAACCCACCGCGCGATAGCCCGGCGTGCAGGCGTATGCGGCGGCGCAGGAACCCAAGGTCTCGGCCAGCACGACGGAAACACCGCCATGAAGAATGCCGTACGGCTGTCGAGTCCGCGCGTCGACCGGCACGCGGGCGCGGATGAAGTCTTCACCCACCTCCAGGAACTCGATGCCGAGATGTTCGGGGGCGGTACCGCGATGGATGTCTGTGAGCGTCTCGATCGAGACGGGCTGCTTCCAGATGCTTGACATGGCGCGCATGAACGAACGGGGGGACCGGTAGTGTGGCAGGGCCGCGCGTGATATGAGACGGTCGCCCGGGTCGCGCAGGCTGGGGCGAGCGATCCGGCGCCGGCCGGCACACCGCGACAGCGGCCAGCAGCCACCGGCGCGCGTCACGACGGCAACCACGCGTTCTCGAAGGCCCACTTCAGCACGCTGCACTGGTGCGACACCGGCGTGTAGCCGCCGCTGGTCTTGCGGCTGCTGTTGACGACGACGGCCACCTCGTACAGGTTCGGGAAGGCGTACATGCAGCTGTCGAGCCCGCCCGCGCCGTGATCCCAGTCGCCGCCATGGCCGTGGTAGGTGCCGAACGCGCCGGTCGCCCAGCCGAAGTTGGCCGGATCCATCAGGCCCAGGTGGTGGTTGCGCATGCGGTTGCGCATCGCCACCGGCAACAGGTCCGTCGTGTAACGCCAGAAGGTCAGTGTGCGCGCCAGGTTCTGTGCGCTGATGTTCACACCGTAGCCGCCGCAGGTGAGTGAGCGGTCGGGCTCGGCGTAGCCCGGGCCGCCACCGTCGGGGAACAGGTACTGGCGCGTCGGGTTGCTCACCTGGCTGCTGCAGCTGAAGGGCACGCCGACGTTCGAGTACAGCTGCTGCGCGCGCAACAGGAAGGCACTGGCGGTGAGCACACCGCTGTCGAATTCGCCGAAGTCGGCCGGGTCGATGCCCATCAGGCCGGCCACCAGCACGCGCAGCATGCCGAAGTTGGCGTTGTTGTAGGCATAGCCCTGTGAACCCACTGCCAAGGCCACCACGTCGCGCAACGACGCGTAGTCGTTGCCGGCGACGCCGTTCTGGTCGAAGCCGCTGCGGTGCGTCATCAGGTTTTCAAAGGTCAGCGCATTCACGCCGGCACCGCGTGGCCAGTTGCTGGGCAGCCAGGGGCCGATCGGCTCGTCGGAGTTCAGCCCCAGGTCGGCCAGCAGGCGCAGCGCGACGATGCCGGTGAGCGTCTTGCTCGTGCTGGCCACATGCATCGGCTTGGTCGACGACTGCAGCGTGGCCGGGGCGTCGGCGCTGGTGCGCGCCACACCGTTGGAACCGTTGCGCAGCAGCAGCCCACCGCCCGAGATCGCATAGGCCCAGCCGACGCTCTGGGCATCGAATACCGCGCGCAGGTTTTGCTCCATGCGATCGAGACTGAACACCAGCAGCGGCGTGCCGTCGGCCACCGCCAGCGCGAACGACGACATCGCCGGGCCGAAGTTGCCGGCGACCAGCTGGGCCTCGCCATTGCGAAGGTGCATCAAGGGCAGTTGCAGGCGCGACGACGACACACCGGCGGCCACGAGCCGGTCGATCAGCGCCTGGCCGGTGTGCCGGGCTGCCTCACGCGCGGATTGCACGGCGGGCAGCAGCAGCGCGATCAGAACGCCCGATCCGGGGTCGAGGGCCAGCGCATCCATCAGCGCCGTGTGGCCGCGTTCGAGCGCGAACATGCTGTCGCCGAGATACGCCAGGCTGCCGTCGCCGCTGCCTTCGTTCAGCGCCGCCAGCGCATCGTCGATGCCATCTCTGGCACGCGCCAATGCGGCGGCCAGCGCTTTCGACGTGCCCACCGGGACGGTGTCGATCGCCGCAAGCGCCTGCGGCAACAGCAGCGCCGGCGAGCCGGCTTCGGTGGGCAGCGGCGCCGGGTCCTGGTCGAACTCGGGCGGCTGCGGCGTGGTGTTCATCGCGCGCACGCGCGCCAGCAGGTCGCCCTGCGGGCCGGGCGCCTGACCGAAGCGGACGCGCAACAGCGCCAGGTCGAGCGCGTTGACAGCGCCGTCGCCATTCAGGTCGGCACTGCCGCCCGACCGGCCGAACTGCTGGCGCAACAGCGCCAGGTCGAGCGCATTGACGCGGCCGTCGCCATTGATGTCGGCATCGCAGCGGTCGCCGAAACCGTTGTCGTTGCTGTCGCGCTGGTCGGCATTGGCGACGAAGACGCAGTTGTCGAGCAGGTCGGGCACCGAATCACCGTCGCGATCGGGCAGCGTGGGCCGGGCCGCGATCGCGGCCGTGCTGGCGAAAGCGCAGGCGGCCAGCGCCAAGACAGTGCAGGCGTGATGGCGACGGGAACGGTGACGGGGCTGAGATGTGCGCAGCGACATGATGAGTCTTCCTCTGATCGGTGGTCGGCGCGAAGCCGGCGAGAGGTCAACCTACCATCTTGACCGGCATCCGAACACCCCCAGGTGCTTGCGCATGTCCAGCAGCAAATCAGATCAGGCCATGCCGGTCTGACTCGAGCCGACAGGCCTCCGGCGAAAGCCGGTCCGGTGGCACGGCGATCGGCGAAGCCGTGTCCCGCCCGAACATGCGTTCGTGCCGATCACGGACGAAGAGCGTGAGGACCTACGCCTCGCTCGGCGGCGCGGCCTCATTGCTCACGGGCAGTTCATCAAAGAACTTCCAGGTGTCCGCGCCGTCGAATTTTCGCGTTCGCACCGAGGCGATGAGTGCAGGTTCGAAGTTTCCCAGGTGAACGCCATGCATGGAACCAACCTTTGGTTCCACCGGCTCCCAATGCGTGACACAACCGCAAGTCCGGCAGCGGATGGTCCTGAGGGTGCGGTCGCCCTGGACGTACTCTTCCGTGTTCTCGGGGTGTCCTTCGATCTCGACGGTGCCGAACTCGAAGTAGACCCAGGGGCCACCCATGCGCCGGCACAGCGAGCAATTGCAGTCGGTCGCCACGGCCGGCGTAGATGGCAGCATCAGCTTGACAGCGCCGCAGTGGCAGGAGCCTTGATGCATTTGGCTCATTCGAAGGCGCGGGCGGGCAACGGTGGTTCGGCGTCATCGTTGTGCTCTGCGCGATCGCTTCGAGACGTACTCTCGCAGCACACCGTCCATTCTCGATTGCCAGCCTTCGCCGGTTGATTTGAAGTACGCGAGCACCTCTTGGCTGTAGCGGACCGACACGAGCTGCTTCGGACTATCGGACTTCGGACGTCCGCGCAGCGTGCGCAACGGCACCATCGCCTTGAGTTGCTTTGGCGTGAGCGGCTGGGCGTTTGGATCATCCTTGGCCGCGGCAGTAATTGCTCGATCTTCTGCCGTAGTCGGCATACGCACAGCTGGTGATTTAGATACTTTCGACATAGTGCTTCACCTCTCGACGGTTGGCCCGGCGCAGGCTGATGATTCTTCGTGCTTCGCCACGATCGACGAACGCGACGTAGTAGAGAACTTCGGTCTTTGGAGCCAAAGCGATCATTCGCAACTCAGCGTAGTCAAACCGATCATCAACCCAGACCAGAGCGGCTTCCCAATCAAGCTCGGCTGCTAGCGCCAAAGAGACGCCGTGTTTCGCCCGATTCCCAGAGTCTTTGTCTGAGTCGAACTCGATTCGCATGCTTTACTGTAGCTACAGTAAATGCATCTGTCAAATGGTGCGCGGCGCTGGCCCTATGACGCCGAATCGGGATAGGAAGGAACCTCGCGGCCCCTCCCTCCCACACCACCGTGCGTACGGGTCACGTACACGGCGGTTCGTTGCGTTGAATGCATGCGCGTCAGGCCTTGGCCGCAGCCAATTGTGGCAAGCCCATCGCGCGGAAGAAACTCGTTGGCAATCGCCACCGATAGTGCCGGGGTTTGCGAGATTCGCCATGGGCCATGCGCGCTCTTGCTGACGTGCCATGCTTCGCGCACGGACACGCCACGCTTGCGCAGTTCGCGATAGCCCCTCGATCCCCATTGCTTCCATGCGTAGCAGCGTAACCGTCGCCGAATCCATTTGTCCAGATCGCGCAGAGGGCTCAGCACTTCGGTGATGCCGAAGTACGCTTTCCAACCAAGCAGGGTAGTTCTGAGCTCTGCAACGATCTGGCTCAAACTTTGGCCTCGTGTTCGGCGGCTCAGTTCTCGCACGCGGTCCTTGAGCTTGCCGATGGCCGCATCGGCCACCTTCAGGCTCTTGTCGCGGCGGCTGAGCGTGAAGCCCAGGAACTTGCGGTTCCAGGGCCGGTCAACGGCGATTTTTCGTGTATTCACTGTGAGCCTCAGTGAGTCTTCGAGCCAGCGCGTCACGCTGCGCATCACCCGCTGCCCCGCGCGTTCGCTCTTGACCGCAATGTTGCAGTCGTCGGCATAGCGGGCAAAGCGGTGAGCGCGCCGGTGCAGTTCCCAGTCCATCTCGTCGAGCACCACATTGGCCAGCACCGGCGACAGCACGCCATAGACGCAAAAGATAACTTCGAGTTCGAGCGACGTGTTGCGCTGTGCCGGACGAAGTCGTTGCTTGACTTTCGTCGTAAACGGTAATATGTTTATGGTTAATGTCGCGATCCAACGGTGCCGAGAGGGCCCAACGCTTGAACGCTGCATTCGATCTGCTTGCCCAAGGTTGCGCGGTCGCGCAGGCCACGGACATGCTGACGGAAGCATTTGGCCTGTCGCGCCGACAGGCTTCGCGATACGTACAAGAAGCCCAGACCATCAAGCGGCCGGTGCCAATTGTGTCTGCGAGCGTGGCAATCACCATCAAGGTGCCCGAGGAGATTGCAGCCGAGCTGCGTTCCCACGCGCAGGCCACGGGATCGACGATCGGGGACGTGGTGGCCCGTGCCGTCTCGGGCCTGATCGCGCGGGAGCGTCGGCGTGCCTGAGCGGCGCCAGCGCCGCGATGTCCTTGTCGAGTATTGCTTTGATCGTTTGTGGGGCGCCAAGCTCGAACTGGTCTACGACCTTTTGGTTCCGGACCGATCTCGGCGCACCGGCATCTCTTCCCAGGCAGGAGGACAAGGCCATGAGCATGAAGGCAGCAGCGATCTATGCGCGAGTCTCCTCGGATCAACAGAAGGAGGACAACACGATTGCCAGCCAGACGGCCGCGCTGGTGGCGTTCGCTTCGAGCCACGGCTACGGCGTACCGGATGATTGGATCTTCGAGGACGAGGGCTTCAGCGGCGCGACGTTGGTTCGTCCCGGCCTGGAGCGCGTGCGCGACCTGGTCGCAGAAGGCCAGGTCCAGGCGGTGTTGGTGCTGTCGCCCGACCGGCTCAGTCGCAAGTACGCCTACCAAGTCCTGCTGACGGAGGAGTGGCTGCGCCAGGGCGTGCAGACGATCTTCGTCAACGCGCCGCAGTCGAATTCGCCGGAGGACCAATTGCTGCTGCAGTTCCAGGGAATGATCGCGGAATACGAGCGTGCCCAGATCCTGGAGCGCTCGCGGCGCGGCAAGCGGCACCGCGCCAAGCAGGGCGAGGCCAGTGTTCTCAGCGCTGCGCCCTACGGCTACCGCTACGTGCGCAAGACCGAGGACCGCGCAGCGTACTTCGAGGTGATCGAAGCACAGGCCGAAGTGGTCCGCCAGGTCTACGAGCTGTACACCGTGCAGGCGTTGAGCATCGGCGCGATCACCCGGCGGCTCAACGAACTGGGTGTGCCCACCCGCAAGGAACAATCGTGCTGGGAGCGCTCGACCGTCTGGGGCATGCTGCGCAACCCGGCGTATCGCGGCACGGCCTGCTTCGGCAAGACGCAGGAGTCGGCTCGACAGCGTCGCAGCAGCCGTGCCGTACGCATGCGCGTGCAGCCCCCGCGGCGCGGGGCACGCACTCAACGCGAGACGCCCCGGGATCAGTGGATCCAGATTCCCGTGCCGGCGCTGGTGGACGAGCGCACCTTCGACCTGGCCCAAGAGCGGCTGCAGGACAACAAGCGGCTCGCCCCACGCCGCACCATCGAGCCGAGCATCGTGCAGGGCCTGGTGCATTGCGCAGGCTGCGGCTACGCCCTGTACCGCTCGTCCACCCAAAGCAGCGCGCGCAAGATCTACTACTACCGCTGCCTGGGCTCCGACGCCTGGCGCTACCAGGGACAGGCGCGCTGCAGCGCACGTCCCATCCGGCAGGACCTGCTCGAGGACACCGTCTGGCGCGAGGTCGCGCGACTGCTGGAAGACCCGACGTTGATCCAGGCTGAGCTGACCCGGCGCTTGGAGGCGGCACAGACGGCGCATCCGGCCAAACAACATCAGGACAGGATCTCGCGCGAGCTGGTCCAGCTTCAGCGGCGCGCCGAACGACTGCTCACGGCGTACCAGGAGGAATTGCTCGACCTGGACGAACTGCGCCGGCGCATGCCTGTGCTGCGCCAGCGCGAGAGACGCCTGAAGGCGGAATTGGAATCGCTGCGCAACCAGTTGGCCGATCAGAGCGCTTGCTTGCGGCTCGCCCATACGCTGAACGAATTCCTCGAGCGATTGCGAACTCAGGCCCAAACCTTGGACGTGCTCGCCCGCCAGCGCATCGTCAGGCTGATCGTCAAGGAGGTCATCGTCGGCAACGACAGCATCGCCATCCGGCACTCAATACCGAATGCCTCCCGTTCTTCCGGGGGTCCTGCCGGCGAGCCAGCGTCCGGAGCAGCCGCACCAGGAAGCGGTGCGAAGACAAGTTCGCTTTTGTGTACGTGGCGTGAGCGGGCCACCTTGCGGCACCCCCATGACGCCGGGCTCCCGGTGCCCGTCCACCCAGGCTCCCGCCTTCAGGAACGCCGCAATCAAGCGCAGCAGCGCCTGATCGTCCACATGCTGTTGCAGCCGGTGCAGCAGCCGGTCATGGTTGACCCGATCGAAGAAGCTCTCCAGATCGAGGTCCACGACCCAGTCGTGCCCGGCCTTGACGTCGGCCTGCAGCTTGCGCACCGCTTGGGTAGCGCTGCGCTCGGGTCTGAAGCCGTAGCTGTCGGGGTGGAAGTGGGGCTCCCATTGCGCTTGCACGATCTGCGCAATGGCCTGCTGGATGAATCGGTCCAGCACGGTGGGAATCCCGAGCATCCTCTTGCGGCCATCGGGCTTGGGTATCTCCACACGGCGCACCGGCTGCGGTCGATACCGTCCGGCCAGTATGTCGGCTTTGATGGCTTCCCAGTGGCGCACCAAGTGCTCGGGCAACTCATCGACGCTCATGCCGTCGATGCCCGTCGCGCCTTTGTTTCGGCGCACTTGTTTCAAGGCTCGTCGCAGGTTGGCGCGTTCGAGAACGCGAACCAGCAACTCGCCATGCATCGGCCGGGCAGTCACGCCTTCAGCGCCACAGGGTTCAACCGGTTCGGCTGCCATCCCCGTTGTCCTCAGGCACGCACCCAGCACTCGCAGCGTTCGGGCCTTGGGCCGGGAGCCCCCGGCCTACTATGCCCTCGGCCGACTTCTCCACGGCATTCAGCGCCGGTTGCCCGCCGCTCAGTCGTTCGCCTTCCCAGGCTTGCGACACCGTGGAGATCTCCCGTGGTAAGACACGAATCCTTCCTCGCATAGGCGCCGGATTTACAAAATGCACCCATCCCGGCATTGCGCCCGAGTTTGCAGATGGAGGGCTTGGCGGTCACGTGCCCGCTCGCCCCGGATGCATCACGCCTCATATCCGGTTTTTGTTCATCGCCCCGCGATTTCGCCTTGAGCTTCCTCCCCACCCCGCCTCGCGACGACGCAGTTGCCCTTTGGCTAACCTTCGGCTCTGCTGATACCTGGTACCGGGACTTGCACCCGGCGGGATTCGTGCCCTGCACGGCACACACGTTCGCCTTCAGCGGCCTGCCGTAGGCAGGTCCGCTGGAAGGCAGGGTAGGCGGCGCGTGTTGCTGGAGGGCGAAGACTCCTTCACCGCTAGCTTGCCAGTCACAAACTTGTGCAGAACGCTAGCGATCAGGGTTTGATACGGCATGCCTTCTTCAAGTGCCTTGGCCTGGATATCGAGCAAGTCAACCGAGGACAAGCGGATGTTCACCCGCTTGTCTTTGACGGCAGTGGCTCGTGCAGAAGCTCGCATGCGTTGCAACTCTGCCTTGCTCGCCGTCGGTTTCAGCTTGCCAGACTCGTAAGCCTCAAGAACCTCGAGTTCATAGGGATCGAGCTTAGACATCGTCAGACTCCTTTGTGATGAATTCGCGCGTAGCTTTGCGGCTTGGGATGATGGTCTTGAGGAAGAAGTGGTCTTTGTCCTCGACGAACGGAACCAGGTACGCGTAACTCGCTACTTCCACGACCATGATCTTTTGCCGCGGGAACTTCGCCGCGTTCGGATGGGGCACGATCTCAAGCAGGGCCCCGGCCTCTACGGCGACTGTGATCTCTTCGAACGAAACGCCTCGCTCGCGTTTGAGGAGTTCATTCTTGTCGGGCGCCCACCGGAACGGCTTCATGCGCTAGGATGATAGCAGGCCGTGTGCCTTATGTCTTCAGCGCCGCCACGATACTTCGGGCGCGTGTCTGCGCCGCCTAACGAATGAAAGGGACTTCCCCGTCCCGAGCCCGCTGCGGTATAGCGGCGATCGGCAACTCAGTGCCACGATGGGAAGTGCGAACTCTCATCAACTCGCTCGAAAGGGGAAGTCCATGACCATTCTGACCGTTGGCATCGATCTGGCCAAGAACGTCTTCGCCGTTCACGGCGTGGATGCCTCGGGCGCGGTGCTGCTGCGCCAGCCCAAGGTGGCGCGCGCCAAGCTCAACGCGCTGGTGGCGTCGCTGCCGCCGTGCACCATCGGCATCGAAGCGTGCTCCGGCGCGCACCACTGGGCACGGCAGTTCGCCGCGCATGGCCATACGGTGCGGCTGATCGCGCCCAAGCTGGTCACGCCGTACCGCATGAGCGGCAAGCGCGGCAAGAACGATGCGGCCGATGCCGCGGCCATCTGCGAGGCTGTGCAACGCCCGAACATGCGCTTCGTGCCGGTGAAGGCCGAGGATCAGCAGTCACGCCTGATGGTGCACCGCGCGCGCCAAGGCTTCGTGGCCGCGCGCACCGCCTGCTTGAACCGCATTCGCGGGCTGCTCAGCGAGTTCGGTGTGGTCATGCCACTGAAGGCCGAAGTGGTGCGCAGCCAGGCCCGCGAGCAGCTGGAAGAGCTGCCCGGCTACGCCAATCTCGTGATTGGTGACCTGCTCAGCGAAGTCAGCCACCTGGACGAACGCGTCAAGCAGTACGACAAGCACATCCGTGGGATGGCCAAGGACTGCACGGCCGCGCAGCAGCTGATGATGCAACTCATGGGCGTGGGCGAGACCACCGCCACGGCCATCGTGGCGATGGTGGGCAACGCAGCCGAGTTCGACAGCGGGCGGCAGTTCGCCGCCTGGATCGGCCTGGTGCCGGGGCAGTACAGCTGCGGCGGCAAGGCGCGGCTGGGACGCATCACCAAGGCCGGCGATGCCTACCTGCGCAGCCTGCTGGTGCTGGGCGCCCGCGCGGTGCTGAACGCGGCGGCGAACAAGACCGATTCGTTGAGCCGCTGGGCCATGGCACTGCGAGCGCGCCGCGGCTACTGGAAGGCGGTGGTGGCCATTGCGGCGAAGAACGCGCGCATGGCCTGGGCGGTGCTGAACAAGGGTGAGGCGTTCAAGTTGCCGGCTTGAGGCAAATAGATCGATCGAAGCGAAAGGAAACGATGATGAAGTCAGAACGTTGCCCCACCCATCCCCCCGCCCTTCCCGCCAGCGGGAAGGGAGCCCCAACGACGTGCATCAAACAGCCGAAGTCGTTGCTGTGGATACTGCCGCGCTCGGCCAGCTCGCCGCACTGAGCGCAAACCGACTACACCGCCGCGTGACGACAAAGCGTTGATGTGCAAAGGTTGGACCTGCGTGGGCAATTGACCGTTGAACTCGATGAGCCTCTGGCATGCCGGATCACCGGCACGGCAAACTCGGCTAACGATTGGGTCGCCCACGCGCGTCTTTCATCAGGGTCTGCAGCACATGCGCTGCTTCAATGACCGGTTGTAGTTTCTCCAGTCCGCACCCTTTGCCGCTGTTCAACGCCGAGCGACATCACCGGCCGCCCGTGAAAGACAAAGTTTGAATGACGATGGATGAATCGCTGCGCGATTCATCTGGATCAAGTTTCGCTTGACAGACGGGGAAGCCCTTGTAGTTGATATCGGGCGACAGCCCTGCGCCGTAACCTCGCGGGCTGTCGCCGTAACCTGGCAACCGTTCCGGTTCCTACAGCCGCGCCGGGCTTGAGTTTGACCATGGCTGGCTTCCCTTTCACGCCGTGTTGGCCTGCGACAAACGCAGCATCGCACTGGCGGGCACTGTGCCTGTTGTTCGATGGCTGGGCAAGGCTTTCATGTGCAGTTCGCTGATTCAGCCGGGCACCGATCGGCCGCAGGCCAGCGCAGCTCAAGCCCCCTTCTGCACCCGCTGCACTGCCGCTTCGCCCTGCGCCAGCGAGCGCAGGATGGTCGCCTTCAGCGCCGGCAGGTCCACGCCTTCGCTGCTCTTCTTGCCTTCCCGATAGCGCGCATACACCCCATGCACGATGGCCGCCGATTTCCAGCGGTTGAAGCCGACATAGAAGTCCAGCGCCGACAGGTCGCGCCCGGTGCGCTCGGCATAGCGCTCGGCCAGCTGCGCGCGGCCCGGGAAACCCGGCAGCGTGGTCGGCGGCAGACCGCGCGGTGACGGCGGGTCGCCCGCTTCGGCCCACTGGTTCAGCGCATAGGCCAGGTCGGCGAGCGGATCGCCGAGCGTGGAGATTTCCCAATCGACCACCGCCGCGATGCGCCCGTCGGCGCCGACCAGCGTGTTGTGCAGCCCGTAGTCGCCATGCACGATGCGCGCCGGGCCCTGCGCCGGGATGTGCGCCATGAAGTACTGCTGCAGCGCGTGCGCGCGCGCATCGTCGAATCCGGCCCCGTCGATCGAGGCGTTCCACGATTTGTACCAGGTGCTCAGCTGGCGCGCGATGTAGCCGTCGTGGCGGCCCAGGCCGTCCAGCCCGACGGCCGCGGGGTCGATCGAATGCAGCGTGGCCAACACGTCGATGAACGAGTGCGCCAAGGTCATCCGCAACGGCTCGCTCACCCAGCGCTGCGCGTCGGCGGCCGAATACAGCGGGTGGCCATCGACATGGCCCATGACGTAGAAGTGCGCGCCGGTCACGCCGGGGTCGTCGCAGAAGCCCAGCGCCTGCGGCACCGGCACGCCGCTTCCGGCCAGCGCGCTGATCAGCGACCATTCGCGCGCCATGTCGTGCGCCTTCGGCAGCAGCTCGCCCATCGGCGGGCGGCGGATCACCGCGCGCCGGCCTTCGCGGTCTTCGATCAGGAAGGTCAGGTTCGAGTGCCCGCCCTCCAGCCGCGTCCAGCGCAGCGGCGTGGCCAACTGCGGCACATGGCTGTCGATCCACGCCTCGACCGCGGCCACGTCGTAGCCCTTGGGTGTGTCGATCGGTGTGTCGTTCGGTGGTTCGCTGGGGGTGGCGCTCATTGGTGTTTCCTCGCATAACGTTGCGGCAGTGCCTGTCACGCGCACGACGATAGAACGCCGCCGCGCGGCCCACAATGGCGGCATCCACCGCTTGCGAGGACACCGATCATGGACCTGAGCTATTCGAGCGAAGAACTGGCCTTTCGCGACCAAGTGCGCGGCTGGCTGGCCGCCAACCTGCCCGCCGACATCCGCGACAAGGTGCAGGGCTACCGCCACCTGAGCAAGGAAGACCACCAGCGCTGGCACCGCATCCTGGCCAAACAGGGCTGGTCGGTGCCGCACTGGCCGGTGGAATGGGGCGGCACCGGCTGGGACATCACGCAGCGCTACATCTACGACGAGGAATTCGGCCTCGCCGGGGCGCCGGGGCTGGCGCCGTTCGGGCCGAGCATGGTGGCCTCGGTGCTGCTGCGCTTCGGCACCGAGGCGCAGCAGCAGCGCTTCCTGCCGCGCATCCGCGAAGGCGATGATTTCTGGGTGCAGGGTTATTCCGAACCCGGCGCCGGGTCCGACCTGGCGTCGCTGAAAACCCGCGCCGAACGCAAGGGCGATGACTACGTCGTCAACGGCCAGAAGATCTGGACCACGCTGGGCCAGTACGGCGACTGGATCTTCTGCCTGGTGCGCACCGACCCGACGGCCGAGAAGCGCCAGGAAGGCATCAGCTTCCTGCTCGTCGACATGAAGACCCCCGGCATCACCGTGCGCCCGCTGATCCTGATGGACGGCGGCCACGAGGTCAACGAAGTCTTCTTCGACGATGTCAAGGTGCCGGCACAGAACCTGGTGCACGACGAGAACAAGGGCTGGACGGTGGCCAAGTACCTGCTCGGCCACGAACGCATGGGCTCGGGCAATGTCGGCGCGTCGAAGCGCGAACTGGCCGCGCTGCGCCAGCGCGCGTCGAAGGAAATGAAAAATGGCAAGCCGCTGCTCGACGACCCGCGTTTTCGCGATCGCCTGTCGCGCACCGAGATCGAACTCGACGCGCTCGAACTGACCTCGATGCGCTTTCTCGACCGCATGCGCCGCACCGGCCAGCCGCCGGGGGCCGATGTGTCGATGCTGAAGATCCGCGGCACCGAGATCCAGCAGTCGATCACCGAGCTGATGATGCAGGCGGCCGGACCGCTGGCGATGCCGTTCGTCGGCGTCGATGACGGCCATGTGGACCCGCTCACCTCGCGCTTCGCGCCGCGCTACTTCAACTACCGCAAGACCAGCATCTACGCCGGATCGAACGAGATCCAGCGCAACATCATCGCCAAGATGACGCTCGGGCTGTGACGGCCCGCGACGGAGACACGACATGAACTTCGAATACAGCGACGAACAGCAGCAGCTCGCGGATTCGCTGCGCAAGTACCTGGCCAACCAATACGGCTTCGAGCAGCGCAAGGCGATCATCCAGTCGCCCGCGGGCTTCAGCGGCCAGGCCTGGGCGACCTTCGCCGAACTCGGCTTGCTGGCCATCGCACTGCCCGAAGCCGACGGCGGTTTCGGCGGCGGCGCTATCGACCTGATGGCGCCGATGATGGCCTGCGGCGAGGCGCTGGTGGTCGAGCCGCTGCTCGACAACATCGCGCTGGCCGGCCGCCTGGTGGCCCGCGCCGGCTCGGCCGCGCAACGCGCGGCGCTGTTGCCGGGGCTGATCGACGGCTCCAAGAAGCTGGCCTTCGCGGCGCTGGAGCGGGGCCAGCGCTACGACATGGCGCCCGCCCTCACCACGGCCACGCGCCAGGGCGACGGCTGGCTGCTCGACGGCGAGAAGGTGGTGGTCATCGGCGCGGCCGCCGCCGATGCGCTGGTGGTGTCGGCCCATACAGGTTCCGCCGGCGCGCAGCAGGCCAGCCTGTTCGTGGTCGCGCCCGGCAGCGATGGCGTGGCCTTGAACCCGTGCCGCACGGTCGATGGCCAGCGCGCTGCCGATGTGCGCCTGACGCAGGTGCGGGTGGCCGACGACGCGCTGCTCGGCACGCTGCACGGCGCGCAGCCGCTGATCGACGAGGCGGTCGATTTCGCCACCGCGCTGCTGTGCGCCGATGCCATCGGCGCGATGCAATACGCCAACGAGGCGACGCTCGAGTACCTGAAGACGCGCAAGCAGTTCGGCGTGCCGATCGCCTCGTTCCAGGTGCTGCAGCACCGCATGGTGGAGATGACGATCGTGTGCGAGCAGGCGCGCTCGATGGCCATCCTGGCCGCCAGCCGCGTCGATGGGGACAACAAGCCGGCCGATCGCCAGCGCGCGGTATCGGGCGCCAAGGTGAAGATCGCCGACGCGGCGCGCCACATCAGCCAGGAATCGGTGCAGCTGCACGGCGGCATGGGCATGACCGAGGAGCTGAAGATCTCGCACACCTTCCGCCGCCTGACGGCCCTCGCGCAGCGCTTCGGCGATGCCGACCATCACCTGGAGCGCTACGCGGCGCTGGGTTGACGGCGCTTGCGGCAGCAGGCGGATTTGTCATATCTTGCCGCGCCGCCACCCCATCTCCACCGAGGAACCCACATGGCCTACATGCTGCTGATCAACGAACCGGTCGGCCAGCGCAGTGCGCGCAGCGAGGCCGAAGGACGCGAGGTGTATGCACGCATGCAGCGTTTCGGCGAAGCCCTGCAATCGCGCGGCCTGCTGCGCGCCGTCGAATCGCTGACGTCGCAGTCCGATGCCGCGCGCGTCGAGGTGCGCCAGGGCCGCACGCAGGTCATCGACGGCCCCTTTGCCGAAGCCAAGGAGATGATCGGCGGCTTCTTCCTGCTCGACTGCGCCACGCGCGCCGAAGCGGTGGCGATTGCGGCCGAGTGCCCGGCGGCCGAGTGGTGCACGGTGGAAGTGCGCGCGCTGGGGCCCTGCTACGCGTAGCGCGGCCGCCCGGCACGAGTTGTGGCGGGCGATGTCGATTTGGCTGGGGCTGGTTCGTCGTGGGTGAGATCGACACTTTGCGAAGGAAACCCATGCGATTCATGATCATGGTGCGCGCCAATGCACAAAGCGAGACCGAAGCGCCGCCGAACGGCAGCGATGACGCCCTGATGGCGGCGATGGCCGACTACCACGAGCAATTGGCCGCCGCCGGCGTGCTGCTCGATGCATCGGGCCTGCAGCCCAGCATCAAGGGTTGGCGCATCCGCTATGCGGGTGGGCGCAAGCAGGTCATCGACGGCCCGTTCACCGAGACCAAGGAGCTGATCGCCGGCTACACGATCATCCAGGTGCGCTCGCGCGACGAGGCCCTGGAATGGACGCGGCGCTTCCCGGCGCCGTTCGGCGAAATGAGCGCTTGCGAGATCGAGGTGCGGCAGCTCTACGAGTTCGACGACTTCGTGCCCACCGCATCGGTCGAACGCTTCCGCGCGCTGGGCACCGGCGGCTGAAGGCCATCGCAGCCCCGCTCGATCGCATCGCCGGCAACGTGAACGACAGCGCTGCGCGGCAGGCCACGCACCAGGCCATCGACGCCGTCTGGCGCATCGAATGCGCGAAGGTCATCGCCGCAGTGGCGCGCCTGGTGCGCGACGTGGGTCTGGCCGAGGACATGGCGCAGGACGCGCTGATCGCCGCACTCGACCACTGGCCCCGCGACGGCGTGCCACACAACCCCGGCGCCTGGCTGATGACCACCGCCAAGCACCGCGCGCTCGACCACCTGCGCCGCGAGCAGATGCTGGCGCACAAGCACGAGCAGATCGGCCACGAGCAGGACGCGCGCGAGACGCTGGTCGTGCCCGACTTCGTCGATGGCCTCGACGCGGCGCGCGCCGACACCATCGGCGACGACATGCTGCGGCTGATCTTCACCGCCTGCCACCCGGTGCTCAGCGCCGAAGCGCGCGTGGCGTTGACCTTGAAGATGGTCGCCGGCCTGAGCACGGCCGAGATCGCCCGCGCGCACCTGACCAGCGAAGCCACGCTGGCGCAGCGCATCGTGCGCGCCAAGCGCACGCTGGCCGCGGCGCGGGTGCCGTTCGAACTGCCGCGCGGCCAGGCGCTGGCGGCGCGGCTGGCGTCGGTGCTCGAGGTCATCTACCTGATCTTCAACGCCGGCTACACGGCCACCGCCGGCGACGACTGGATGCGCCCGGCGCTGTGCGACGAGGCGCTGCGCCTCGGGCGCATCCTCGCCGGCCTGGCGCCCGACGAACCCGAAGCGCACGCGCTGGTGGCGTTGATGGAACTGCAGGCCTCGCGCACCGCCGCGCGCACCGATGCCGAAGGTCGCCCGGTGCTGCTCGGCGCGCAGGACCGCGGCCGCTGGGACCGGCTGCTGATCCGCCGCGGCCTGGCCGCGCTGCAGCGTGCCGACGCGCTCGTCACCACACCCGGCACGTACGCGCTGCAAGCCGCCATCGCCGCCTGCCACGCGCGCGCGGCCAGTGCCGAAACCACCGACTGGGCGCGCATCGTGGCGCTGTACGACGCGCTGGCCGAGGTGGCGCCGTCGCCGGTGGTCGAGCTGAACCGCGCGGTCGCGGTCGGCATGGCTTACGGGCCCGACGCGGCGCTCGAACTGGTCGATGCCTTGCGCGCCGAGCCGGCGTTGCAGCGCTACCCGTGGCTGCCCGGCGTGCGCGCCGACCTGCTGGCCAAGCTGGGTCGCCGCGACGAAGCGCGCGCCGAATTCGAAGCGGCGGCCGCGCTGACCGAGAACGCGCGCGAGCGCGAGCTGCTGCTCGCGCGCTCGGCCGCGTTGCGCGGCGATTGACGCTACTGCGTCGCCGTCAACCCGCCATCGAGGGTCAGCACCTGGCCGGTGACGAACGCCGCCGCCGGGCTGCAGAAGAACAGCGTCGCGCCGACCACGTCCTCGGGCTCGGCGACGCGGCCGAGCGGGATGCGCTGCAGCAGTGGGCCCGCGGTGGCCGGGTTGTCGAGCCAGTGGCTGCCCATCTCGCCACGCACCACGGTCGGCGCCACGCCATTGACGCAGATGCCGTGCGCTGACAGCTCCACGGCGTGCTGCTTGATCAGCATCAGCAGCGCGCCCTTGGTGGCGCAATAGGCCGAGTAGCCACGATCGCGCATGCCGAGTTGCGCGCGCACCGACAGCAGGTGCACCTGGCGGCCCGGCGCACGGCCGGCATCGATGGCCGCCACCTGCGCCTTCGCCGCCGCCTGCGCCAGGAACATGGCTGCCTTCAGGTTCACCTGTACGACTTCGTCGAAGGCGTCTTCGCTGACCTCGTGCAGCCGCTGCTCGCGCTGGATGCCGACGCAGTTGACCAGCAGGTCGAGGTGGCCGAAATGCCGCTGCACCTGCTGCACGGCGGCCTGGATATCGGCCACCCGGTGCGCGTCCATCACCAGGCCGATGGCATCGTGGCCTTCGCTGCGCAGCAAGGCCGCAAGGGCTTCGGCCTTGGCGGCGCTGCGCCCCGCCACCGCCACCTTGGCACCAGCCAACGCCAGCCCGCGCGCGATGGCCGATCCGATGCCGCCATAACCCCCGGGCAGGAAAGCCACGCGGTCTTTCAACCCGAACAGCGACAGCGGTGACAGATCCGAGGCCATGGTTCAGTCCATCGACAAGCCACCGTCGAGATCGATGATCTCGCCGGTGATGAAGCCGGACAGCGGCGAGGGAGGGAAAGTCACGACATGACTGTAGATCTTCATGTTTCGAGCACGCTCTTCTTGCCGAACAGTCCACGCGCCCTGAAGGTGACGACGGCGATGAACAGCAGGTACATCGATACCAACGACCATTCCGAGGCATAGGCCCCCGTCAGCCCGATGACCATGCCGACCAGCAGCCCGGCGATGACCGCGCCCCACAGCGAGCCGACGCCGCCGAGCACGATGACCAGGAAGGCCGGCACGACGGCATCGACACCGACCTGCGGGCGGATGCCCCAGATCGGCGCCATGATCACGCCGGCCAATGCGGCCAGCGCCACGCCGAGCATGAACACGGCCGCGCGCAGCCTGCGACAAGTTGATGCCCAGCGCACGCACCATCTCGCTGTCGTGCGCACCGGCCTTGATGATGGCGCCGTAGGGCGTCTGCTCCAGGAACAACCACAGCGCCAGGATCGCGACGATGGCGAACAGGCTGGCGAAGACGCGGTACTTCGAATAGATCAGCCCGCCGGCCATGAAGGCGCCGGAGATCGCCTCGGGCAGTTGCAGCTGCTGCTCGTTCGACCCCCACAGCAGGCGGATGCCCTCCTCGATGACCAGCGCGGCGCCGAAAGTCAACAGCAGGCCATAGAGTGGATCACGCCCATAGGTGCGGCGCAGGCACAGCTCCAGCAGCAGGCCGAACAGGCCGACCAGCACCGGCGCGAGGAACAACGCGATGGCGTAGCGCGTGCCCAGCGGCCACGCCATCCACGCCGCGCGCGCTTCGGGAAACCAGCCGAACTTCGGCGCCATCAGGCTGATCGCCGCGTACATGCCGAGCGCGAACAGCGAGCCGTGCGCCAGGTTGATGGTCTCCATCACGCCGATGATGAGCATGAAGCCCAACGCGATGAGCGCGAACAGCAGCCCGAGCGAGATGCCGTTGACCAGGTGCGGCAACAGGTTCAGCAGCATGTCCATCTCGCCAGGGCGCCCTTCGAGGTCGCTATCGCTCGTAGCTCGGCGTGGCGTCGTAGCTTTCGAGCTTGCACTCCTTGGCTGCGGCGGTGTCGATCACATCCTTCGGCTCGGAACTGGTGACGATGCGGAACAGGTCGTCCTTCTCCACCGGCTTGTCGTTGTAGCTGGCCATGTAGATCGTCTGCTGCACCTGGTGCGTGTCCGCGTCGATCCACGCGTCGTAGTTCTGCATGCGATCGGCAGCACTCATCTTGCGGCCCTCGAGCTTCTTGATGACCGCGCCGCTGCTGGTCGTGCCCGCCTCCTGCACGCAGCGCAGCAGTTCGCGCGTGGCCACGTAGCCGTTGTAGAACACGTTGCCGGGCACGCGGATCGGCATGCCGGGAAATTGCTTCTGGTAGGCGGCCACGAACTCCTTCACGCCCGGCAGGTCGAGCCGGTAGTACCAGTTGGTGCCGAAGACACCGAAGATCTGCTCCGGCCCCAGGCCATACACATCGGGCCAGTCCTGCTGGTTGTTGATCCAGGCCATCTTCTTTTCCAGGCCCAGTTGCACCACCTGCTGGCGCAGCGCCTTGATGTCGTCGCCGCCGATGGCGGTGGCCACCGCATCGGGCTTGATCTGCTGCAGCTTGAGCAGGTAGGAGGCGAAGTCGCGCGTGTTCTGTGGCACCAGCAGCTCATCGACCACCTTGCCGCCGTTGGCTTCGATGATCTCGCGCGTGGCCTTCGCGGTGGTGTGCCCCCAGACGTAGTCATTGGTCATCAGCACCCACTTGTTGCCGTTGGCCTTCATCGCGTTCTTCACGATGGCGAGCGCGAAGTTGGTGCCGTTGCCGTCCCACACGAACTTGACGCGGTGGCAGTTCTTGCCCGCCTCGGTGGGCGAGCTGGAATTGGTGTTGAAGTAGATGCAGCCGTACTTCTGCGCCACCTGGCTGATGGCGTTGGCCACGCCCGAGTGCACGCCGCCGACGAGGAACGCCGCGTCGTTGCGGCTGATCATGCGCTCGGCCACGCGCGAGCCGGTGGCCGGCGTGGTCTCGGTGTCCATGTGGATGGCCTCGATCGGCCGGCCGAGCACGCCGCCCTTGTCGTTGAACTCCTTGATCGCCATCATCGCGCCCAGGCGCTCCATGCCGCCGCTGGCGCCGTACTGGCCGGAAGCATCCATCGTCAGGCCGATGACCAGCGGCTTCGGCGCCGCCGTCTGTGCCCAGGCGTGATTCACGGCCCAGGGGCCGAAGAAGCTGCTGACACCGGCTGCGGCGCCGCCGGTGAGCAGACGGCGCCGGCCGCTGGACACCGCGGACTCGATGGCTGCCGGGGGGTTGGTCTTGTCGAGGGTCTTGTCATTCATGATCTTGTCTCCGAACAGTTGAGTGGGCGCGGGGAACCTCCCGCGGGGAACGGCCTTGCGGCCGTCAGCGGGGAACGATGGACACGGCGTTGAGCTGCTCCTGCGCTTCGAGCAGCGAGGCGATGAACTTGTCGCCATGGCCGAGGTTGACGGCCTGCACGAAGCTCTGGTGCGCGGCCTCGGCGATGAAGCTGCTGGTCGGCAGCGACTCGCTCAGGTGCGTGTAGTAGCGCAGATCCTTGCAGCCGTTGGCGATGGCAAATTTCAGGCCGTTCAGGTCGCCTTGCAGCATGCGCCCGACCATCATCTGGAAGATGCCCGAATTGACGCCGCCGGCCGACACCACGTCGAACAGCTTCTGGATCGACAGGCCCGATTTCGCTGCCGCCGCCAAAGCCTCCGCAATGGCCGCGGCCGATCGTCATCGCCAGCATGTTGTTGATCAACTTCAGCACATGGCCGTGGCCCGGCGGGCCGACATGGATAATGTTCTCGCAGATAGGCGGCGAGGATCGGCTTGATGCGTTCGAAGTCGGCATCCGATGCGCCGACCATCGTGTTCAGCCGGCCTTCTTCGGCCTCCTTCGGCGTGCGCGCCAGCGGCGCGTCGATGAAGCTCACGCCGCGCGCGGCGAAGGCCTCGCGGATGCGCGCGCTCGATGCCGGCTCGGCGGTCGAGGTGTCGATCACCAGCTGTCCCTTTTGCATCGCGGCCAACAGACCCGCGTCGCCGTTCACGATCGACTCGACCTGCGGCGAACCGGTGACACACAGGATCACCGCCTCGCAGCCGTGTGCCAGGTCGACGGGCGTTTTGCATTCCACCGCGCCGGCGGCCAGCAGGTCGTCGAGATTCTTGCGGTTGCGGTGCGCCATGAAACGCAGGCCGTAGCCCTTGGCCAGCAGGTTCTTCGCCATGCCGTGGCCCATCATGCCGATGCCGATGAAGCCGATGGTCTTGTTGCTCATGAAGATATCTCCTTCGTTTCGAAAGTCGTGTCGCCGTGGCGCGACTCGCACCACAGCACGATCAGGCGGGCGTAGCGCTGAGCCACGTCGTCGATGACGCCGGCATCGTCCAGCGTGCCGGCGAACCAGGCCGCCGCCGCGTCGGCAAAGATCGAGCGGCCGACCGCGAAGCCCTTGCACAGCGGCTGCCCCGCGGCAGCCTGGAAGCCCTGGCGCAAGCGGTCTTCGCTGGCCTCCAGCCCCAGCAGCAGCACGCCGCGGCAATGGGCATCGTGGGCACGGATGACGTCGCCGATGGCCTGCCAGCCGCGTGCGTCGTCGGGTGGGCTCAGCTTCCACCAGTCCGGGCGCACTCCGGCCGCATAGACCTGCGCCATGCCACGCGCCACGGTCGGCGCATCGGCACCCAGATCGCGGGGTGGAATCAGTTCCAGCAGCAGTTCGTGCCCGATCGCGTGGCAGGCTTGCGCCAGATCCCGCACGCTGCCCAGCTGCTGCTGTTGCAGCGGCGCCGGGTCGTCGGGGTGGTGCGCGAGCAGGCACTTCACCACCTGCTCCGCCGGCCAGCCGCGCAAGGCCAAGCCGACATTCATGCCGTCTTCGAACGCCAGCGGCCGCGACCCCGGGCGTTCCACCGGGCGGCCGATCCACCAGCCGCTGCCGCTGACATGCGCCAGCACATCGGCGCCGTACAGGCCATCGACGATCACGCCGGCCGCCGGCAGGCCCGGCAGCGTGGCCTGCTGGTGCACTTGCGCGTAGCCGCGTTCGGCGCCACGCATCACCAGCTGCTTGAACGCGCCGATGCGCTCGCGCGGCGCGCCATGGCGTGCCGCCAGTTCCTCGAATTGCGAGCGGTGGTCGAAGGCGAGCACGGCCAGCGACGGCCAATCACCGGCGCGTGTGGTCGCGCGGTGCAGTTGCTCGAGCGCCTCGTCCTCGCGCAGCCGGCGCGTGGTCGAGCCATTGCTCAAGAAGCTCGCCAGTTCCTGCGCACTGGCCATGGCCGGCGCGCAGCCGTGGCGCGACACCACCAGCGCGCCGCAGGCGTTGGCATAGCGCAGCGCATCGGCCAGCGGCTCGTTGCGCACCCAGCCACTCAGCAGCCCGGCCATGAAGGCATCACCGGCACCGAGCACGTTGAAGACCTCGACCGGAAAGCCCTGCCCGTTCTCGCCGTCGTCCACGCGGGCAGGTATCGCGCCGGGGTAGGCGGTGCAGCCCATCGGCCCGCGCTTCATCACGATCAGCGCCGGGCTGAGTTCGCGGATGCGGCGCAGCGCCACCACACTGTCGCCGCTACCGCCCGCGATGTGCACTTCTTCCTCGGTGCCGACCACCAGATCGCACAGCGGCAGCAGTGCCTGCAGTTGCGCACTCACCGCCGCCGATGCCACGTAGCGCTGCTCGCCCAGGCCCGGCGTGGTCAGACCCCACAGCACCGGCCGGTAGTCGATGTCCAGCACCACCTTCGTGCCGGCGGCACGCGCCGCGCGCATGGCCTTCTCACAGGCCGCGCGCGGGCCGGCCTGCGACAGGTGCGTGCCCGAGACCAGCAAGGCCTGTGCCGAGGCGATGAAATCGGGTCGCACGTCATCGACGCACAGCCCCATGTCGGCGCAGTGGTCGCGGTAGAACAGCAGCGGGAAGGTGTCGCGGTCCTTCAGCGCCAGGAACACCAGCGCCGTCAGGCGCTGCGGATCGGTGCGCAGCTGCGACACGTCGACACCTTCGCGCTGCAAGGTCTCGCGCACGAAACGACCGTTGTGCTCGTCGCCGACACGGCTGAGCATCGCCGCCTTCAGGCCCAGGCGCGATGCCCCGACCGCGGTGTTGGCCGGCGAGCCGCCCAGGTACTTGGCGAAGCTGCTCACGTCTTCGAGCCGCGTGCCGAGCTGTTCACCGTACAGATCGACGGCGGCGCGGCCCATGCACACCAGGTCCAACGGCCGCGCGGCGCTCATGCCGCAGCCCCTTGCCGCGACGCACGGCGCCTGACGGCTGCGCGCGGCTTCGGTGCCGTCAGGCGCTGCCCGGCGCTGACCACCAGCGCCTGCGCCAGGCACAGCGGCGCCACCAGCGAGCGGAAGGCCGGGTTCGGGCCCTGCCCCAGTTCGAAGCACACCTGCGCGGCGGGCTTCAACGGCGACAGCGCACTGTCGGTGATGGCGATCACCGGCACGCCGCGCGCGTGCGCCGTGCGCGCCGCCTCGATGACTTCGGGCGAGTAGTTCTGGAAGCTGGCCACCAGCAGCACGTCCTTGGCGTCGATGCCGCGCAGGCTCTCGGCCAGCATGCCGCCCAGGCCGCCGATCAGCTGCGTCTTCAGCTCGAGCTGGCCGAGCGCATAGGCCAGGTAGCAGGCGACCGGAAAGGCCCGCCGCTGCGCGAACACGTGCACGCGGCCGGCGCCGCAGATCAGCTTGGCGGCGGCGGCCAGATCGGCGGCGCGCACGTTGTCCTCGAGGTGGCCGAGCTCGTCGATCGCATCGCCGACGAACTGATGCAGCACGCCCGCGTCCGGCACGCGCTTGTCGCCGCTCGGGCGCATGCGGCCGATGCGCTCGCGGTAGCTGCCCGAGCGTTCGAGCAACCGCGCGCGGAACAGCTGCTGCATGTCGCTGAAGCCGGCGAAGTGCAGCGCGTTGGCAAAGCGGATCAGCGCCGACGGTTGCACGTCGGCCGCTTCGGCCACCGTGGCCACCGTGCCCAGCGCCAGCTCGTTCGGCCGCTCCAGCGCGAAGCGCGCGATCTGCTGCAGCTGGCGCGACAGCGTCGGATAGGCCGCAGCGATGGCGTCCTTCAGCTGTTCGTAGGTGGCGCTGCGGCTCATCGGATGCGGGTTTGTGTCTAGAACGTTTATTCTTGTGTGTTTCAAGCGTAGAACATACATTCCCATCTGTCCAGACCTGTTTTCATCGATCCCCTTCGCCGATGTCGAGCCTGCTGCGCCCCGCCCCGTTGATCACCGCCCCGATGGGGGTGACGCTGGCGCTGCTGGCGAGCACGCCGCTGTGGCTCGATGCGGTCGGGCTGTACCAATACCTGGCACTCGAGATCGCCATCTGGATGATCTTTGCGCTGGCGCACAACCTGCTGCTGGGCCACGGCGGGCTGCCCAGCTTCGGCCACGGCGCCTACTTCGGCCTCGGTGCCTATGCGCTGGGGCTGCTGCAGCAGCGTGCCGGCGCCGGGCTGCTGATGTCGCTGCTGGGTGCGCTGGTGCTGACCGCGCTGTTGGGCGCGTTCGTCGCCAGCTTCATCTCGCACCGGCGCGGCATCTACTACGCGCTGCTGACCATCGCCTTCGGCCAGGTGGTGTGGTTCGTGGCCATCAAGTGGCACACGGTGACCGGTGGCGAGGACGGGTTGCTCGGCATTCAGCGGCTGCCGCTCGATCTGTTCGGCTGGCAGATACCGTTGACCAGCAACCGCGAATTCTTCTACTTCGTGCTGGTGCTGCTGGCCCTGGTGCTGATCGGCTTGTGGCGGCTGGTGCACTCGCCCTTCGGCCGCGTGCTGCGCGCGATCAAGCAAAACGAGATGCGCGCCGCCTTCATCGGCCACAACGTGTGGCTGGTGAAGTGGAGCGCCTTTGTCATTTCGGCCGCCCTGTCGGGCCTGGCCGGCGGCCTGTTCGCGCTGGCGCAGCAGTCGGCCTACCCGAACGTGATGAGCCTGCACAACTCGGGCTTCGTGGTCATGATGGTGCTGATCGGTGGCGGGCTGGTCAGCTTCTGGGGGCCGGTGATCGGCGCGCTGATCTTCATCCTGGCGCGCGATCTGCTGGGTGCCTACACCGAGACCTGGCTGCTGTGGTACGGCCTGCTGTTCATCGCCATGGTGCTGTTCCAGCCCGATGGCGTGGCCGGTGCGTGGCAGGCGTGGCGCGCCCGACGGTTGGCGCGCGGCGACGACCGCTCGGGCGCCGTCGCCGCGCGCGCAAAGGAAGCCTGAACATGGCGCTGTTCGAAGCCCGCGATCTGCACAAGCGCTTCGGCGACCAGGTGGTGCTGGAAAACATCTCGCTGTCCTTCGAGGAAGGGCAGTTGAGCGGCATCATGGGCCCGAACGGCGCCGGCAAGACCACCTGCTTCAACGTGCTCACCGGTCGCTACAAGCCCGACCGCGGGCAGGTGCTGTTCGGCGGCGAGGACATCACCGGCCAGTCGCCGCGGCAGATTGCGCGCAAAGGCCTGTCGCGCAGCTTCCAGATCATGAATTTGTTCGACGACGACAGCGCCATCGACAACATCCTCATTGCGCTGCCGCGGGTGCGCGACAGCGCCTGGTCGATGGCGCGCGACCTGGGCCGCGACAGCGCGGCGCACGACGAAGCCGCCGAGGTGCTGGCGCAGGTCGGCCTGGCAGGAAAGGAACTGACGCCGTGCAAGCGCCTGTCCTACGGCGAGCGACGCGCACTGGAAATCGGCCTGGCGCTGGCCGCACAGCCGAAGCTGCTGTTCCTGGACGAGCCCACCGCCGGGCTCGGCGCCGAGGGCAGCGCACGGCTGGCAGACCTGATCCGCAATTTGAAACGGCGCTTGAGCATCGTCATCATCGAACACGACATGCGCTTCCTCTTCGGCCTCGCCGACCGCATCTCGGTCATCCACTGGGGCCAGGTCATCGCCGAAGGTTCACCGGCCGAACTGCGCGACAACCCGTGGGTGCAGCGCTCGAACCTGGGGGCGGTGACAACGTGAATGCGGTGTTGACACCGAGAACCGATGCGGCGCCGATCCTGTCGGTGCGCGACATCCACACCTACTACGGCGAGACGCAGGCGCTGTTCGGCGTGTCGCTGCAAGTCGCGCCGGGCGAGGTGCTGGCGCTGCTCGGCCCGAACGGTGCCGGCAAGACGACCACGCTGCGTTCGATCCTCGGCCTGACACCGCCGCGCGAGGGCCACATCGGCTTCGATGGCCGCGACATCACCAGCGAAGCCACGCACCGCATCGCCGCGATGGGTGTCGGCTGGGTGCCCGACGACCGACGCATATTTCCCACGCTGACGGTGGCGCGCAACCTCGACATCGCACGCAAGCGCACGCGCTTTCGCGCCTGGACACTCGGCGAGTGCTTCGAGATCTTCAGCGCGCTGGAATACCTGATGAAGCGCGAGTGCGAGAACCTGTCGGGCGGCGAGATGCAGATGGTGGCCATCTCGCGCGTGCTGATGGGCGCGCCGGGGCTGGTGCTGTTCGACGAACCGAGCCAGGGTCTGGCGCCGAAGGTGGTGCAGGACGTGATGGCCACCGTGCTGCGGCTGAAGGCCGACGGCGTGGCGGTGCTGCTGGTCGAGCAGAACGTGGCCAGCGCGCTGGCGGTGGCCGACCGCGTGTGCGTGATGCGCGATGGCCTGATCGTGCACGAATGCGAGGCGCAGGCGATGCGCGACGACGCGGCCCTGCAGCGCCGCTGGCTGGGGGTCTGACGTGAGCAACCCGCTGCTCAGCGTGCAAGGCCTGGTCAAGCAGTACCGGCGCGGCTGGCCGAAGCGCGAAGTCAGCTTCGACCTGCGTGCCAGCTTCGACATCGAAGGGCCGTGCATCGTCGGCGTGATGGGCGCCAACGGCGCCGGCAAGACGACGCTGTTCGAACTCATCACCGGCGGCAACCGGCCCACCGCCGGACACGTGCAGGTGGCCGGGCAGGACGTGCACCGGGTGCGCTACGCCGAGCGCGACCGCGTGGCGATGCACTACCACCAGTCCTACCAGGTGCGCGCCTTCAAGCGCACCAAGCCATCGTTCATGCTCGAACACGCGCGCAGCGAACGCGCGCGCGTGCACCTGTTCGACGAGCCGCAGTTCAACGCGCAGGACGGCTACATCGGCTTCATGCTCGATTTCTTCCGTCGCCTGCGCGACAACGGCAAGCTGGTGTTCCTGTGCCTGCATCCGAACGAGCCGATGCACCTGGACATCCTGGCCGAAGTCTGCGACCGGCACATGTTCATGCACAAGGATGCGTCGCGAACCAGCCGGCTGCTGTTTGCCGACACGCTGGACGCGCTGGTGCGCGAGCCGCAGGTGGCGGCCTACCTCGGCAAGCTGGCCGCGCCTCGCGCCGCCGCGGGCTGAAAGTCGAACGGGTACACCGCTCAGCCAGGCGTCGGCGCTGCCACGGCGATTTCGCTGCCCAGCGCATCGAGCTCGCACCAGCGTCCTGCGTCGTGGCGAGTGTCGTAGCGGGCGATCGTCGCGCCGTCGGGTTCGATGTGGAACAGGAACAGCCATTCGTTGTCCACCAGCTGCCGCACCAGCGCGTGATTGCGCATCACCGCTTCGATGGCCTCGCGCGGCGCCTCGATGAACACCGACAGCCGCAGCGGCGTGTGGCGCCAGCGTTCACCGTCGTGCAGCGATTGCAGCGGCAGGCCGATGCGCAGGTCGCCGCCGTTGCCCTCGAACACGCCGATGTTTCCACCGACGACGTTGTGCAGCACCTTGTTGCCGCTGCCGTAGAGCCGGTTGTCCACCGTCGAGGCGTGGTATTGCAGGTTGATCCAGTTCGCCACCACCATCGGCGCGGTCATGATCAGCTCGAGCACCTTGAAGCCGCTGTCGCGCTGCCAGTGGTAGTCGTGCAGGAAACAGCGCCCGCCCAGGTTCATGTGCCGGCTGCGCCGGCGCGGCGCGACGATGAAGGCGGCGTTGTCGGCCAGCCCCCATTCGGGCCGCACCTGCGCCCAGTCGGCCGCGCGTGCGGCGAACGTTCGCTTCAGCGCCGCGCCGTCGTCGGCGAGCGCCTGCAACCCCAGCGATGCGGCCCGTTCGGTACGGGCGCGCTGGCCAGCGCCGGCCAGCCAGGCGCGCAACGCGGCCAGGTCGTTCTGGTGGCTGTCTGGCAGCAGATCGGTGTCGTGCAACTGCACCTCGTCGGTGGTGGTGTTGTGCAGTGCGGCAATGAACACGGTGCCGTCAGGCAAGGAATGTCCCATGCCACGCAGCGTCTCACGCACTGCGCTGTCGTTGAGCAGTGCGGCAAGCACCCGCGCGTTGACCTCGCCGGTCTGGCCGCCGCAGGCGCCGCAGTCCAGGCCGGCGGCATGCGGGTTATTGGCGCTGCTGCTGCCGTGGCCGGCCAGCAGCACCAGCCGTGCCAGATCGCCGGTCAACCCCATGCCGGTGAGCGCGCCGGCGCACAGGGCCGCCTGCGCTTGCAGTTCCTCGCCCTGCGCTTCGGGCAGGCGCGGGCGCAGACACGCGCGCTGCGCCGCATCCAGACCCACCTGCTCGGGCGCCAGCGCGTCGCCGCCGCCCAGGCTGCGACGCAGCAACGCCGCGGCATCGAGCAGGCCGCAGGATTCGACGAACGAGAACGCCGATCCGGCACCGCCGCGAAAGCCCCGCCAGCGCTGGCGCCACGACAGGCTGCGCCGCCGCCGCTCGGCCAGCACCTGCCCCAGCGCAGCCGAGTCGCAGACCTCGGTGGCACACAGCGCGGGCGCCAGCAGCCCGGGCAGTTGCGGCCGCTGCATCGCGCTGGCCAACGGTTGGAAGGACAGCGGCAGCGCGAAGAAGCCGGCGAAGCCCAGCGTGTGCACGTGGTCGTCGCTTTCGGCTTCGAGCGCACGCCGGTAAACCTCGGAGCGCACATCGATGCAGAACACGGCCTGCGCGGCAGGCGCTTCGAGGGTTCTGCCGGTCGCACTCGACAACGCAGCGCCTGCCGTCAGGCCGCGGCTCAGTGCAGCCTGGTGGGAGCGCTCCAGCGCGGCCTGCCACAGCCAGTCGTGGCGTTGCGCTGCCGCGGCGCGTTCGACTTGCGCTTCGACATGGCGCCAGGCGCCGGCCAGCGTGCCGGCAATGTCGGCCTCGGGATGGGCCTGGTGCAGCAGCCATTCCCAGGCCAGCCGCAGCGCCAGCAGGTGCACGATGGCGTCGTCGTCGGCCTGCACCAGACGCGCCTGCCAACGACGGTAGGCACACCACGAGGCCCAGCCGTTGATGCTCATCAGCAGCGCGGTGCAGTAGGCTTGCTGCGCGGGCGCCGGCACGCGCAGCGCCTGCAGCGCGGCCTCGATCAGTGGCAACGGCTGCGCAGGCAATGCCCCTAGCCGCGCGGCGAAACCTTGGTAGCCCATCAACAGCGCCGGCGCGAAATCGTGCGCCGACTGGCGCCGCCAGCTCGGGTACAGCCCGCCGCTGCGGTCAGGCCCGAACACCGCCTGGTCCGCATCGAAATGGGCCGCGCAGCATTGGCTGAGGTGGTGCGTGATGAAGTCGCGCCAGGCCATGCGGTGGCGCAGGTCGCGCGTGCGATCGACGACATCGCTGGCCAGCGGCAGGCGATCGGGAAGCGCCGCCGGCTGTTCCGCTGCGGCCAACAGCTGGTCGATGTTGCAATTGGCACCCGCTGCGTCGATGGCCGCTTGCAGGTGTTCGCGGCCGATGTGCCCGCCTTGCCATTGCGCGAGGTACCACGCGCGCGGCATCAGCATCGGGCTGCCGGCCAGCACATGCAAGCGCGCCGCGGCCTCGCCGATCGGCCGCTGCACGTGACCCCAGTACGGGTTGACGGCGATGAAGCGGTCCAGCGGCCAGGTCGGCGCGATGTGCGCGCAGGCGGCATCGACGATGGCCTGAAGTGGGCTCGGCGATGAGGTGTTGGGCGGGGCCTCGGCGGCGATTGTGGTGCTCATTTCAGATCCTGGGGAATGGCAGACAGGGCCACGGCATCGGCCCGACGCGGCGGCACCGGCAGCGCCGCGCGCGCCGGCCACACGCGGAAGGTCAGCCGCGTGAACAGCTCGTCGAGGTACAGCCCGGCGAACAGCCACGGGTACAGGCCCCGGGCCAGCGCGCCGCCAGGGCGCGCACGCACGACACCCTGCACAACGAAGAGCAACGCGAACAGCGCCAGCACCCAGCCGATCAGCCACGGCGAAATCACGATCGGCGCGGCGTCGAGCGCGTGCTCGGCGAACAGATGCAATGCGAACCAGGTCAGCGCCACGGCGCCGGCCACGGCCAGCCCGGCGAGCGGCCCTTGCAGCCCGCCACGTCGCGGTGACGCGCCGACCAGCAGCGGGGCCAGGGCCAGCGCCAGGATGCCGGTGGCCGCCCACAGCGCCGGTTGTTCGGCCGGCGTGACGCCGAACAGCAAGCCCACCGCCACGACGGCGACGATCCCGCCCGCTGCGGCGAACAGCCAGGCGCCGATGCCGGGCGCCGGCGCCGGCGCCATCTGCTGGCGCAAGCGCTGCTGCTCGACCGCGCCGCCCGCGCCCAGGAACGCGTGCGCCTTGTACAACGAATGGGCGAGCAGGTGCAGCAGCGCCAGCGCATGCAGGCCGAGGCCGCACTGCATGAGCATGAAACCCATCTGCGCGCAAGTGGACCAGGCCAGTGCGACCTTGATGCTGATGCGCGTCATCATCACCATCGAGGCGACCACCGCGGTGATGCTGCCGACGACCACCAGCAGCGCCATCGCCGCCGGCACCTCGCTGACCAGATTGCCCAGGCGAATGAGCAGGAAGCCGCCGAGGTTGACGATGCCGGCATGCAACAGCGCCGACACCGGCGTCGGCGCTTCCATGACCTGGATCAGCCAGCCGTGCACCGGCAGCTGCGCGCACTTCAGCAGCGCACTGAGCACGAACAGCACGGCCGCGGCCTGCAGCGCCGGCGGCAGCGTGGGCAGCGCCTGCACGGCGGCGTGGGCGCGGTCGATCTGCAGCGTGCCGAGCGTGCTGCCGACCAGCGCCACTGCCGAAAGCAGGCACACATCGGCGACGCGGCTGGCGAGGAACTTCTTGTGCGCGGCGATCAGCGCCTGCGCGCGTTGGTCGAAGAAGGTCAGCAGCGTGTGCAGCGACAGGCTGGTCGCGATCCAGGCCAGCGCCAGCAGCAGCAGGTTGTTGCTGGTGACCAGCAGCGACACCGACGCCAGCGTCAGCATCAGGCCGCGCTGGTAACGCGCCTGGCCCCGTTCGCCAGCCAGGTGGGTCTGCGAAAAGGTGGTGATGACCCAGCCGATGAAGCACACCAGCAGCAGCATCGCCAGCGCCGGCACGTCGCTGCGCAGCCCGCTTTGAAGCGCGCCGGCCGCGCCCAGATCGATCAAGCTGCGGCCCGGCGACGATGCCGGTCCGCCCGTCAACAGTCCGGCCAGCGACAGCAGCGCCGCGGCCAAGGCCACGGCGCAGCCCACACGCGCCCAACGCCATGAAGACGCCGCAGAGCGTTGGTGCAGGCTGCTGCCGGCGGCGGCCAGCCAGTAGGCGGCAGGCACCGCCCACAGCGCGGCGGCGCGCCACGTGGGCATGTCGGCAAGGTCGGCAGTCATCGCAGAGGTCGCTGGTGGGTGGTGCGTGTCGTGGGGCAGGCGGCGGGATCGAACCGGACTGTGACGGTTGCATGCTGTTCTGTAAAATTCATTGTCATGAACAAACCGTTCCATAAAAGAGATCCTTCACCGCGATGGCGACGCTGAACTACCGCCACCTGCACTACTTCTGGGCTGTCGCCAAGGAAGGCCACCTGACACGCGCCGCCGAACGGCTGCACGTGTCGCAATCGGCGCTGTCCACGCAGATCCGCCTGCTCGAAGCGCAACTCGGCCAGGCGCTGTTCACGCGCGCCGGCCGCAGCCTCGAGTTGACCGAGGCCGGGCGGCTGGCGCTGGCCTATGCCGAGACCATCTTCAGCGCCGGCAACGAACTGGTGTCGCTGTTGCGCGACGGCCGACGCGCGCAGCGTCAGGTGTTGCGCATCGGCGCGGTGGCCACCCTGTCGCGCAACTTCCAGGACAACTTCGTGCGCCCGCTGCTGGCGCGCGGCGACGTGGCACTGGTGCTGCAGTCAGGCAGCCTGGCGGAACTGCTGTCGCGCCTGCGTGTGCACACGCTCGACATGGTGTTGAGCAACCAGCGCGTGCACGGCAGCACCGACGATCCGTGGCGCTGCCGGCGCATTGCGCGTCAGCCGGTCAGCCTGGTCGGCTTGCCGCGGCCGAAGCGAAAGCCCTTTCGATTTCCAGATGACCTGGCCGAAGTGCCGCTGTTGCTGCCCGGGCCCGCCAGCGACATCCGCGCCGCGTTCGACCTGCTGTGCGAACAGCGTGGCGTGCGCTACTGCCTGCGCGCCGAGGTCGACGACATGGCCATGCTGCGCCTGCTGGCGCGCGATTCCGACAGCGTCGCGCTGCTGCCCAGCGTGGTCGTGCAGGACGAACTGCGTGACGGGCGCCTGGCCGAGTACTGCGTGGTGCCCGACCTGCACGAGAACTTCTACGCCATCACCGTGCAGCGGCACTTCGAGTCGCCGCTGCTGACATCGCTGCTCGTGCGGCCCGAAGCCGAGGTCCTGGGACCACCGGCCAAGCCGGCCAGGCGGTCGCGCAGTGGCTGACGATCAACCGTCGCGGCGCAACGGCACCGCAAAGCCGCGCTGCACCGCCGGCCGCGCCATCAGCGCGTCGTACCAGCGCTTGACGTGCGGGAAATCGGCCAGCTCCACCTGATGGCGCGGATGGCGCCAGGCCCAGCCGAGGATGGCGAAGTCGGCGATCGACAATTCACCGGCGAAATATTCGTGCTCGGCCAGGCGCCGGTCCATCACGCCGTACAGCCGCCGCGTCTCGTCCATGAAGCGCTTCAGGCCATAGGCACGCTGCGCCTCGTCCTTCAACGCGATGAAGTGATGCACCTGGCCCGGCATCGGGCCGAAGCCGCCCATCTGGAACATCAGCCACTCGAGCACCGCGATGCGCTGGCGTGCATCGCTGGGCCAGAACTTGCCGCTCTTCTCGCCGAGGTAGATGAGGATCGCGCCCGATTCGAAGACGCTGATCGGCTGGCCGCCGGGGCCATCGGGATCGACGATGGCGGGGATCTTGTTGTTCGGGCTGATGGCCAGGAAGGCCGGCGCGTGCTGCTCGTCCTTGCCGATATCGACCACGTGCACCTCGTAGGGCAGCCCCATCTCTTCGAGCGCGACGCTGATCTTGCGGCCGTTGGGTGTGTCGAAGGCGTACAGCTCGATGGTCATGCCGGTTCCTTGGTGGGTTGTGCCGCCGCACCGCGGATCCAGCGCTGGCTGGCCAGTGTCACCGCAATCAGCACCAGGCCGGCCAGGTCGCTCCAGATGCCAGGCTTGATCAGCACCAGCGCGGCGATGATCAGCAGCACCCGTTCCCACGCGCGCGCGCGACCCAGGAAGAAATGTTCGTGCAACCCACCGGCCAGGCAGGTGACCCCGATCAACGCGGTGACGATCGACTGGGTCACCACCGGCCATTCGCCGATCAGCAGCAGCGACGGCGCGAAGACGAACATGAACGGAATGATGTAGCCGGTCAGCCCGAGCTTCACCGCCGCCCAGCTGGTATCCATCAGGCTCGCATGCGACAGCCCGTTGGCCGCATACACCGCCATCGCAACAGGCGGCGTGATGGCCGACAGCACGGCGAAGTACAGCACGAACAGGTGCGCGGCCTCGACCATCACGCCCAGCTTCACCAGCGCCGGCACCAGCAGCGCCACCTGCACGATGTAGGCCGGCGTGGTGGGCAGGCCCATGCCGAGCAGGATGCCGGCGAGCATGGTCAGGAACAGCGCCAGCACCAGCGAGTTCTGGCTCAGCGCCAGCACCACGCCGGTGAACGCCAGCCCCAAGCCGGTGAGCGTGATGGTGCCGATGACGATGCCGGCGGTGGCGCAGGCCAGCGCCACCACCAGCGTGTTGCGCGCACCGCTCTCGAGCGCCTCGACGATGGCCGCCAGCGTGAAGGTGCGTCGCGTGCTGGCGCGCAGCCAGGTGGTGGGAATCACCGAGACGATGCCGCACAGCGCGGAGAAGGCAGCGCTGCGACCGGCGAGCAGCACGGCGACGATGATCACCAGCGGCAGGAACAGGTGACCGCGTTCGACCAGCACCTTGCCCAGGCGCGGCAGATCGGCCTTGGGTAGCCCGACCAAGCCGATGCGCTTGGCTTCGAAATGCACGGCCATGAACACGGCCACGTAGTACAGCACCGCCGGCAGCAGCGCGAAGGCCGCCACCTTCAGGTACGACACGCCGAGGAATTCGGCCATCACGAAAGCCGCCGCGCCCATGATCGGCGGCATCAGCTGCCCGCCGGTGGAAGCCACCGCTTCCACCGCGCCGGCAAACGCCGGCCGGTAGCCGGTGCGCTTCATCAGTGGAATGGTGAAGGTGCCGGTGGTCATGACATTGGCCACCGCGCTGCCCGAGACGGTGCCGAACAGGCTGCTGGTGATGACCGCCACCTTGGCCGGGCCGCCCGAGCTGGCGCCAGCCAGCGCGAGCGCGAAATCCATGAACAGCTGGCCGGCGCCGCTGCGCTCGACGAAGGCACCGAAGAGGATGAACAGCATCACGTAGGTGGCCGACACGTACAGCGGGATGCCGAAGATGCCCTCGGTGGTGAGGTACAGCTGGTCGAGCATGATGCCCACCGACTGGCCGCCTGCCGTCAACCCATAGGCCAGGAACACCAGCGCGGTGATCGGCAGCGCCCAGCCGGTGAAACGGCGCGTGGCCTCGAGGATCAGCACGATCAGCGCACCGCCGAAGATGTAGTCGGCCAGCCGCGGGTCGTCGACGTAGTAGATGCGGTTGAGGATGTAGTTCAGCTCGAACGCCGGGTACAGCGCGGCGGCGGCCGCGGCCAGCGCCAGCAGCACATCGAGCGGGCCGACCGAGCGTGCGCGGCCGCGCCAGCCGGGCATGATCAGATAGGCCAGCACCAGCGCGAAGGCCAGGTGCGAGCCGCGGAAGACGTAGGCGTCGGGCGGACCGGCAAAGGCGACGTACAGCTGGTAGGCCGACATCGCCACCGCGACGGCGGTGATCAAGCGTCGGGTTGCGGTGTCGGGCAGGCTCAGCATGGGCGCGAAGCGGATGATGTCTTGGCCGGTGCGCGCAGGCAGCCGGCCCGGATGTGCCGCAATCGTTGCGATGGCAGGTCGGCGCGCGACGGTTGCGCGCCGACGATGCCGTCGGCGGCTACAGCACGCCGGCTTCCTTGTAGAACTTGGTCGCGCCCGGGTGCATCGGCACGCCGATGTCCTCGGCCATCATTTTCGGCGTCGTCGAGCCCATCGCCTTGGCAATGGCGGTGAGGTCGGCCTTGTTGTCGACCATGCCCTTCAGCAGCTTGTAGACCACCTCGCCATCCAGGTCGCAGCGCGCGATGACATGCGTGGCGTAGCCGATGGTCTGCACGTCCTGCGTCTGCTTCGGGTAGCTGCCGGCGGGAATGATGAGCTTGGTGTAGCCCGGGTTCAGCTTGCGCATGGCCTGGAACTTGTCGTCACCGATGGCGACGATCTTGATGTCACGGGCCGAGGCCAGGTCCATGATCGCCGAGGCCGGCACCGTGGTGCCGAGCGTGAACACCTGCGCGTTGTTGTCCTTCATCAGCGACACCGCATCGGTGTACGACACGTAGCTGACGCGGCTCAGGTCGGCCGGCTTCAGGCCGTACACCTCGAGCGCCTGGTTGCTGATGAACTCGGCCGTGTTGCCCTTGGGCTGGAAGGCGGCGGACTTGCCCTTCAGATCACCCAGCGAATTGATGCCCGAATCGGCATTCGCCACCACCTGGAAGTACTGCGGGTACAGCGTGGCCACGTTGCACACGTTCTTCGCCGGCGCGTCGAACGGCGCGCGCCCTGCCACGCCATCGACGGTGGAAATCGAATTGCCGAAGCCGATGTCGGCCTTGCCCGATTCGACCGCCTTGACGTTGGCGATGCCGGCACCGGGCAGCACCTGCACCTTGATGCCGGCCTTGTCGCCGATGTTGGCGATGGCCCCGCCCAGCGGGTACCACGAGCCGCCCTGCGGCCCGGTCATCAGCTTGACCTGCTGCGCCTGCGCGCCGCCGACAAATGCGAGCGTGGCCGCGACGAACAGCGCGCGGCGGTGGAATTGATTCAGCATGGTGATGTCTCCCGGGGCGAATGGCAAACGGCAATGCTAGGGCGAAGCGTGGGCGCGCCCATATCGGCATTTACACCCCCTCGCGCGATCCTGCGGCGGCGCCACCGGACGCCCCGCAGACCTCGGCAGACAGGCGCTCCAGGACTTGCTGATTGGCTTGGGCCAGGAAGTCGGCCAGCGCTCGGTAGTCATTCACCGTGTCGAATGTCTGCCGCCAGGCGACGAGCGTGCCTTCGCCCTGTCGAAGCAGTTCGATCGTCAAGATGAAGTGATGATCGTGCGACGGGTGATCGATCTCGAGCAGGCGATCCGGCTCGATGCGCAACACCCGATACTCGTTCGGGTAATCTGTTCCATCGGGGCCGTGCAGCGTCAGCTGCCAAGCGCCGCCGGGCCGAAACTCGAACCGATGAAAGGTGCTGGTGAAGCCGTTGGGGCCCCACCACCGGGCGACCCGGACCGGATCGCGCAGTGCAGCGAAAACTGCATCCGCTGTGGCCTCGATGAGCCTGGTTCTCGTGTCGGAACGCGCTTCGACTGCTTCCATGCGACAGCCTCGATGAATGGGTGGCGGCTCAGGCGTCGATCTCGGCCGCGATCAGCGAATAGTCGTACCGGTACCTGCCGCAGCTCAGATCGGCGGCGCCGCGCTGCAGCATGCCGCCTGCCGCGACGAGCTTCGCCGCAAACGCCGCGACCGCATCTTCGTCGTGCCCGGTCACGACGATGGCCGCATCCACGGCGCGGTCGGCGCCGCGCATGCGCTGCTCGTTGGTCATCGCCGCCTGTTGCGCGCCGTGCAGCAGGTGCGCGCTTCCGAGGCCCCTGATCGTCGTGACGCCAGGCAGCACCTCGTGCAGCAGCCATCGGTTCAGGTTATCCGCCTGGCCTTCTTCGGGAACGTAGCGCACGAGTGCGGCCACGCCGCCGTGACCAAACCCGACGCTGCCCAGCACGGCACACAGCCCCCGGCGCATGCCGCGGTACAGCGGCATCATCTTCGTCGTCCACGGCGTCGGGCTGTTCAACCGGCTCAGGTACGGTTCGGATGCAAGCACGTCGAGGTTTGCGACTTCGTACAGCACCATGTAGCGCGGCGCGCCTTCAACGGCCACCCAGCGGGTTCCACGCAGGAAGCCGGGAATCGCCAGGCGTTCCGGCAGATGCTCTTGCGTGTGCCACTGATCGTGCTCCGCGATGCCCGCGGCTTCGATGTCGAACGACAGGAGCATGGCGGCTGATCCGAGCAGGGGCATGTCGTTCTCGATCTGGGGATGCGGGGCACAGGTTTCGGCGATATTGTCCCGCCGCGATGACCGCGCTGGCCGTGACCCACCCTTCCCTTTTCTCTTCAGCTGCGATCGACCAGCTGAACCAGCTGCCAACCCTTGCGCTCGGTGCGCGCTACTCGGGTCCAGTTAGATCCGAGTCAGATCCCCTCTTCATCGAAGTAGTCCGTGTCGACCTTCGGTATCTTGACCGCGCGGACGCTGATGCCGACTTCGTGATCGATCATGAGTTCGGCAAGGCGCGAACCGTCGACGAGCACGATGCCATCGACCGACTTGGTGAACTGAAGCGCCTGCGCCGTATAGCTTGAGGTGGTGATGAAGACGCCCTTCTTCGCCTTCTGGCCGGCGAGGGCTCCATAGAAGGCCTGGAGTTCAGGTCGACCCACGCTGGACTGCCACCGCTTCGCCTGAACGTAGACCTTCTCGAGCCCGAGGCGGTCCAGAGAGATGATTCCATCAATCCCTTCGTCGCCACTGCCTCCAACCCGCTGCAGATCAGTCCGGTTGGCGCCGTACCCCATGCGATGAAGCAGGTCGAGGACGATGGTCTCGAAGAACGAAGGTGAGACAGTGCCGAGAAGTTCAAGCAACTCCGTCGAGGCAGCCTGACGAAGTTCGCTCAGAGCGAGCCCCAGCCGGTCATCGGGGCTCGCGACAGCCTGCGGCAGCGTGCTAACGACCGAGGCTTGGGTCTGAGATTCGTCGATACCCGCCGCGTCGGGTGACGAGCGCAGCTTGACGTTGATGTACCCCATGGCCAACTTCTCGGATAGCTCGGGCGAAAACTGCTCGGGATGCTGCTGCGCAAAGCGGAGACCTTCTGGTGTGACCTTCCAGAAGCCGCGACGTGGGCTGCTCGACAGGCCTGCGCGTTTGAGCCGGTCGTGCGCCCAGCCCGCGCGGTTCTTGTACATCGGCTGCGAGCCACTGGGCAACAGAATCCCTCTATCGGCGCCCGTGAGAGCGAGAGCGTTCGCCGCCTCATCGTGGGCCGCACGCGCAGTCAGTCCTTCCGGATGAGCAACGAGTAGCCGCAGGATGGGCTCGATGAACCGGTCATAGGTTGGTACGGGCATGCGTGGAATGCTACGCCCCGAGCCGCACAGAGGATTCAACGCCCGCTTCTACAACGATGTCCGGGCGGCAATCGCCTCGCAATAGAAGTGTTCGGCGTCCTTTTCCCGCCTTCCACGCGGCAGCGAACGAGACTCGCTAGGAGCCACCGAAGCCACTGGCATGCTCGGTCGTCGGTTGCAGCAGGTCCCACAGATTTCCCCAGGGATCTCGAAACACCGCCACGGTGCCGTACGGCTGTTGCGCTGGCTCACGGATGAAGCTCACGCCCCTTGCCCTGTAGGCGTCGTAGTCGCGTTGGAAGTCGTTGGTGTACAGGAACAGAAAGACCCGGCCACCGGTCTGGTTGCCGATGCGACTCGATTGCTCATGATTGGCCGCTCGGGCGAGCAACAGCCTTGTTTCCGTGGCCCCCGGCGGGGCGACGACGACCCAGCGCTTGTTCTGCTCGGGCACCAAGGTGTCCTCAAGCAACTGAAATCCGAGCACGCCGACGTAGAAGTCGATCGCCTCGTCGTATTCAGGTACCACCAGCGAGACCAGGCCAATGCACTGTTTCATGTTGCGCTGTCGGCGACAGTTGGCGGTACCCGCTCGCAGGCGTGCGTCGCAAGGCAGACCGGTGTTGCTCTTACGCCAGACTCTGCTGCAGCAACGGCGCGAACATCGCCGCGATGCCGAGGAACGAGAAGAAGCCGACGACGTCGGTCACCGTCGTCAGGATGATCGACGACGCGGTCGCCGGGTCCTGCCCGAAGCGGCGCAGCAGCACCGGCACCAGCGCGCCGGCCAGCCCGGCGGCGAGCATCGAGATCACCATCGCCAGCACGATCACGCCCACCAGCGGCAGCGAACGGCTCCACACGTAGACCGCCGATGCCCGGTGGTGGCGGCCACCGCCAGGCCGTTGACGAGGCCGGTCAGCGCTTCCTTGCCGACCACCGCCGGCCAGTGGCGCAGGCTGATCTCGCGCAGCACCAGCCCGCGCATCGTCACCGCCAGCGCCTGCGCGCCGGCGTTGCCCGATTGCCCGGCCACCACCGGCAGCAGCACGGCCAGCGCGGTGAACTGCGCGATGGTGCTTTCGAACAGCCCCACCACCGCCGCGGCCAGGAAGGCGGTGAGCAGATTGATCTGCAGCCACGGCAGGCGCTTCTTCACCGCGAACCACGGCGACGACAGCGCGCGCTCGTCGGCGCTGGCGCCGACCATGGTCTGGATGTCGAGGCTGCTCTCCTCTTCCACCGCAGCCATCAGTTCGGCCTGGCGGATGACGCCGATGAAGCGGCCGGCGACGTTGATCACCGGCAGGGTGGTGATCGGGTGGCTCTGCAAGGTCTCCACGACCTCTTCGCGCGGGTCGAGATCGCCCACCACCGCGAGCACGCCGCGCGTGATGTCGGCCAGCGGTGCCGAGCGATCGGCGAGCACCAGGTCCTGCACCTCGACGCGGCCGTTCAGGCGCCCTTCGTCGTCGATGACGAACAGCTCGCGCAGGCCGCTGCGGCGGATCTGGCGCAAGCGCTCGATGGCCTCGTCGACGCGTCATGCCGCTGCGCAGCGGGCTCACGCGCGGGTCCATCAGCCGGCCGGCGCAATCGGCCGGGTAGGCCAGCAGCTCGCGCAGTTCGCGTTCGACCTCGCTGTGCAGCCGCTTCAGCCAGGCTTCGCGTTCGTCGGCATCCAGCTGCGACAGCACCGCCACGCTGACCACCGGCTCGGCCTCGGCCAGCAGCAGCACGGCCATCGGCTCGGGCAGCGCCTTCAGCATGTCGCAGCCGACATCACCGGCCAGCGCCTGCCAGGCCGGCAGGGCAACGTGCGAGGGCTGCGCGGCGACCAGTTGCGCGGCATCGGCCAGCGGCATCGCCTCGAGCAGCCGCGCGGTTTCGTGCGGGAAGTCGAGCATGAAGCGCTGCGTCAGCGCGGCTTCGGCGTGGACCGGCGTGTCAGCGATCATCGGCGGGCCCGGCCACCGGCGGCACTGCCGGCAGCCACATCAGGCAGGCTTCGATCAGGCCCGACAGGCCTTGCCAGTAGGCCCGCGCGAACATCTGCGGCATGCTCGTCTCGCTCGACGGCACTTCGAGCGGTTGCGCGCGCTTGATGGCGCGCACCAGCGCGTCGTGTGTGAGCACGCCGACCAGGCGGTCGCCCGGCTCCACCACCGGCATCCAGGTGGCGCGTTCCCAGCCGGGGTGTGCTGCGCTGCCGTGCAGCGGCGCATGCGCGGCCAGCACCGCCGGCGGCCGTTGCACCAGCGTGGCCAGCGTGGCGCCTTCTGGCGCCTGCAACAGCGCCGTCAGCGTGACCACGCCGCCCAGGCGGCGCTGGGCATCGATGACGAACACCTGGCCATGGTCACCCGGCGTGGCGCGCAGCCGGTCCAGCGCATCGGCCGCGCGTGTGTCGGCATTGAGGCTGACAAGGTCGGGGTTGGCGAGAGCGCCCAGCGTGTCGTCGGCATAGCCCAGCAGCAAGGTCGAGGCCAGTGCCGCGGCCGTCGGCAGGCCTTCGATCAGCGCGCGCCGGCGTGTCGCCGGCACACTGCGCAACACGGCGACGATCGGCTGCGTGCCCATCGGCGAGAGCAACTGCAGCACGCGCAGATCGTCGATTTCCGCCAGGCAGGCGGCGGCGCTTTGCGGCAGCATGGCCGACAGCACGTCGGCGCCCAGCCGCGCCGGCGCGCGGGTGAACAGCTCGGCAGCCTCAGCCGACGGCAGCAGTTCGAGCACGCGCGCTGCGCGCTGCGGGTGCGCGCGCATGAAGGCCAGGCTGAGTCGGGAATCGAGCTCGGCCATGGCTGCGCTCAAACGCCGTCCCGGCGCGCCAGCAGCACCACCGGTTCGTCGTGATAGACGCGCCCGGGCAGCACGACGCGGCCGTCGGCGGTTTCCAGCACCAGCGAGGTCGCGCTGACATCGACGATGCGGCCCTCGAAGCCGGCCACGCGCACCTGCTGGCCGATGCGGAAAGCCTGGCGCAGGTAGTGAGCACCGATCAGGTTGGCGACATAGCTGCGCGAGCCCAGGCTCACCGCCAGGGTCACGCCGCCCATCACGCTGGCCACCAGCACAGCGGCGAGGATGGCGATCCAGGTGATGCGCAGGCCGATCTGGTCGGCACCGACGATGAGGGCCACCACCAGCGTGGCACCCTGCGCGACACGCGCCAGCGCGGTGCGCTGCGGCGGCGCCAGCGCGGTGGCGGTGGCCAGCACCAGTTCGCCGACGAAGCCCGACAGCACATAGCCGGCAACGACGATCAGCAGCCCGGCGGCCAGCGTGGGAAGGTGATCGAGCAGCCGCGCCAGCCAGTCGGTGAAGGTCTGCAGGCCGAGCGTGTGCGTGGCCGCGGTGACGAAGAACAGCAGCACCACCCAATAGACGACGCTGCCCAGCACCGAGGCCGAGCGCCCGACGGTCCAGCGCGAGCCGATGCGGTTGCGGCTGATCAGCGAATCGAGCAGTGCCGCCGTGCGGCGTGTGGTGGCGCGCAGCACCCGCGCCAGCACCCAGCCCGCCAGCAGCAGCGCCAGCGCGCCGAGCAGTTGCGGCAGATGGCCGAGCAGCCGCTCGGTGGCGATGGTGGCGGCGCTTTCGAGCGAGTCGGTGAATGTCGCCATGGGCCGATCCTACCCGTGCCACGCGCGACCAGCAGCGCCTGGCGTGCCGGGTCAGGTGGGCGCGGCGAGCGCGCGCAGCACCAGGCTGGTGCCACTCAGCAGCAGCAACGCCCACACCGCCTGCACGACGCGCCGCGTCGGCAGGCGCGCGTGCAGCTGGCTGCCGACGAAGAAGCCGACCAGCGCACACGGCAACAGCCACAGCCACGATGACCACAAGCCGGGCTGCGCATACAGCCCGATGACCAGAAACATGATCAGCCGCACGACGCCGGTGCTGAAGACCACCGCGCTGGTGGTGGCGCGCAGCTGATGCTTGTCGCTGATGCGGCGCATCAGGTAGGCGCTGTACAGCGGCCCGCCGGTGCCGAACAGCGCACCGAAGACACCGCCGGCGGTGCCCAGCGGCGGCGCCATCGCGGTCGAGAGCTGGCGCGTGGGTGCCGGGCCCCACAACGACCAGGCGGTGATGCACAGCGTGTACACGCCCAGCGCCAGCAGCAGCCAGCGCTGCGGTGCGCTGGCCAGCACGGTCACGCCGAGCAGCATGCCCAGCGCCGCGAACGGCAGCAAGCGTTTAAGCTCGTCGCGCGAGATCACGCTGTGGTGACGCAGCCCGATCAGCGCGCCGCAGCACAGGTCGAGCAGCAGCAGCAGCGGCACCGCGAAGCGGATCGACATGAACTGCGCCAGCAGCGGCAGCGCGACGATGCCGGCACCGAAACCGCTGAGGCCGAACACGGTGTAGGCCAGCGCGATGACCAGCGCCGCCAGCAGCAGCGTGGGCAGCGGCAGGCCCGGCAGCAACGCGGCCATCGTCAACGCGCGCGCGCGTCGGCGCAGCGCGGGCTGGTCGTCATCCGGGCGGCTGCACGCGCGTGAAGCGCACCGGCTGGTGCGCCACGTTCAGGCCGTCTCGTGTCATCGCCGCCACCGTGTAGGTGGACTTGCGCAGGTCGCCGGTGGCGGGGAAGTCTTCGCGGAAGTGCGCGCCGCGTGAATCCTCGCGCGCCAGTGCGGCCGCGGTGATGACCTGGCTGGTGGCGAGCAGGCTGTGCAGGTTGAGCCAGTCGTGCCAGTTCAGGTTGAAGGCGCGATCGCCATCGGCCACGCCGGTGGTCGCCAGTTCCTGCTGAAGCAAGGCAAGCGTGCCCTGAGCCCGCCCGAGCCCTTCGGCATCGCGCAGGATGCCGACATCGCGCCACATGCAATCGAACAGCTGCTCGCGGATCGGCTCGAGGCTGCGTGCGCGTTCGCGAAACGGCTCCTCGTGCGCGGCGATGCTGCGTTCGATGGCCGCTGCATCGGGCTCGCACCATTCGACACCATCCGCCAGCGCCGCCGCCATGGTCTCGCCGGCAATGCCGCCATAGACGGTGGAATTGGCCACGCCGTTGCCGCCGAGCCGATTCGCGCCGTGCACACCGCCCGTGTCCTCACCAGCCGCATACAGACCCGGCAACGCGGTGCGGCAGTCGACGCCGAAGACCACGCCGCCCATCATGTAGTGCGCCGTCGGCACCACTTCGACGAGCCCGCCCGCCAGGTCAAAGCCGCAGTCGGCGCAGCGTTCGACCATGCCCTTGAACTGCCGGCGCACGCTGTCCGGCCCCAGGTGATGCATCTGCAGGAAGACGCCGCCGTTGGGCGAAGTGCGGCCAGCACGCATCTCGGCATAGATCGAACGCGAGACGATGTCGCGCGTGGCGCGCTCGGCGCGTTCGTCGTAGCCCTGCATGAAGCGCTTCTTGTCGCCGTCGAGCAGCCAGCCGCCGGCACCGCGCAGGCCTTCTTCGAGCACCGTGCCGGTCATGCGCGTGCCGGTGCCGGCGAGCAGGCCGGTGGGGTGGAACTGCACCATCTCCATGTCGCGCAACGACAGGCCGGCGCGCAGCGACATCGCCAGGCCATCGCAGCTCTTGTCGCCCGACGGCGTGTGGTACTTGTACATCGTCGGTCCGCCGCCGGTGGCGAGCAGCACCGCCCTCGCCTGCACGAAGACGAAGCCGCCCGTGCGCATGTCGATCATCAGCACGCCGACCAGCGACCGGCCGTTGGCGCTGCGGATCAATTCGATGGCGCGGTGCTCTTCCAGCCGCCCGATGCCGCGCGACCACACCTGCTCGGCCAACCGGTTGATGATCTCGATGCCGGTCAGGTCGCCCTTGTGCACCGTGCGATCGAAGGTCTGGCCGGCAAAGGCCTTCTGGTGGATGCTGCCGTCGGGGTTGCGGTCGAAGAAGCAGCCGAGTTCGTTCTCCAGTTCGTGCACGCGCTCGACGGCCTTGCTCACCAGCGTCCAGGCGAGGTCCTGGTCGGCCAGCCACTTGCTGCCTTCGAGGGTGTCCATGAAGTGGCGTTCGACCGAATCGCCTTCAGCGAGCGCGACGTTGTAGCCACCCTGCACCATGCGCGTGCAGCCGCACTTGCCGAGCAGGCCTTTCACGGCCACGGTGATCGACAGCTGCGGCGCCGCCTGGTGTGCGTGCAACGCGGCGAACAGCCCGGCGCCGCCGGAGCCGAGCACCAGGATGTCGGTGCGCAGGCGCTGCAAGGTCACGGGACAATCCTGCGCACTTCGTGCTTCGAAATGAACGCTTGGGAACGGCCCGGCGCGTTCATGCGGGCTTCACGCCCAGATCGGCCAGCGCCTGCGCGCGCCGAGCCATCGCTGCCGCGTTGACATCGCGGTACAGGCTGTGGCCATGGCTGTCCATCGCCACCAGCAGCGGGCCGAAATCGCGGATGCGAAAGCGCCACAGCGATTCGGGGTTCAGGTCGTCGAGATCGACATCCTCGATCTGCTCGATCCAGGTCGTCTCCAGCGCCGCGGTGCCGCCGACGATGGCCAGATAGACGCCGCCGATGTCGGCGAAGGCCTGCTGCGATGCCTCGCGCAGCCCCCCCTTGCCGATGATGATGCGCACGCCGCACTGCGTCATCAGCGGGCTCGTGAAGCGTTCCATGCGGTCGGAGGTGGTGGTGCCGATGCACACCGGCTCGTAGCCGGCCGGGAAGGCAGCGCTGGGCGGCACCTTGCGCACGTTCGGCGCGGTGTGAATCACCGCATGGCCGCGCAGATCGAAGCGCGTGTTGCGGCCGCGATCGAAGAGGTGGATCTGCGTCGCGTCGCGGATGCCGAACAGCGTGCCTTGCAAGGTGACGGTGTCGTTGACCTGCAGCGCACGCATCTGCGCTTCGCTCACCGGCGTGTGCAGTTCGTGATGGCTCAAGTCACTCTCCGACACGGAGAAAATCGAAGCTCAGTAGCCATACTCGACCCCGGCCGCCGTCAGCCGCGCACTCGCCCGCCGCGCCGAATGGCACTGCATGTTGACCGCGATCGGGTTCATCGTGATGTGCGTGTGCGCGAGTTCGATGTGCACCGCGAACGCGGTCGCATCACCGCCCAGCCCCTGCGGGCCGACGCCAAGCCGGTTCACCACCTCGGACAGCTGCGCTTCCAGCGCTGCGCCGTCGGCATCGGCACACACGCTGCCCAGCGGCCGCGTCGCCGCGCGCTTGGCCAGCGCCACCGCCAGGTCGGAGGTGCCGCCCAGGCCGACACCGACGATCGTCGGCGGGCAGGTCTTGCCGCCGGCCGCGAGCACGCAGTCGATGACGAAGGTCTTGATCGCATCGACGCCTTCGGCAGGCACCGCCATCTTCAGGAACGAGTTGTTCTCCGAGCCGCTGCCCTTGGGCACCATCTGCAGTTCCAGCACACCGGGTTCGTCGCTGAAATCGATGTGGATCACCGGCACCTCGATGCCGCAAGACGTGTGGTTGTTCTTGCGCGTCAACGGGTGCACCACCGACGAACGCAGCGGGTATTCGCGCGTGGCGCGCTCGCAGCCTTTGCGCACCGCTTCTTTCAGCGCATGGCCATCGACGAGCACGCCGCGGCCGATGCGCAGGTTGTAGATCGGCACGCCGGTGTCTTGGCACAGCAGGTTGTCGGTGCGCTCGGCCACACCGATGTTGGTCATCATCGTTGCCAGCACGCGCTTCGCGGTGGCGCCGCTCTCGGCCGCGGCGAGGCGGTCGAAGCCGGCCTTGATGTCGGGCGGCAGCATCTTCAGCGCGCGGATGTACAGCGCCTTGGCCGCCTCTTCCACCTGGTCCAGATTCACTTGCACGGTGTTGCGCTCTCAGTTCGCCTTGATGTTGCGTGCCTTGATGATGTCGGCCCAGCGCACCAGTTCGGCATCGATGGTGCTGGCGAACTCGGCCTGCGTGCCGGCCACCGCGCGCATGCCGAGCACGAACAGCCGCGCCTGCATCTCGGTGGTCTTCATCGCCTTGACCACGTCGCGCTGGATCTTCGCAACGATGGCGGGTGGTGTGGCGGCAGGCGCCAGCAGGCCGAACCAGCCGATGTTCTCGAAGCCCGGCACGCCGGCCTCGATGGCGGTCGGCACATTCGGCAACTGCGGCGCACGCTGCTTGCTGGTGACGGCCAGCGCCCGCAGCCGCTCAGGACCGAGCAGCGCGCTGGCGGCGGCGATGTTGCCGACGATGAACTGCGTCTGCCCGCCGATCAGGTCGGGATACGCCGCCGCCTCGCCGCGGTACGGCACATGCACCACGTCCATGCCGGTGGCGAACGCCAGGCTCTCGCCGGCCAAGTGCACCTGGCTGCCCAGGCCGGCCGAGCCGAAGTTCAACGTGCCGGGCTTGGCCTTGGCGGCGGCGACCAGATCCTTCAGCGTGCGGTACGGCGAGCCATCACGCACCACCACCAGCTGCGGGCCGTCGGCGACGATGCTGATGGGCGCGAAATCGCGCTTCGGGTCGAACGGCATGCGTGCGCCGTAGAGCGCCGGATTGATGGTGATCGAGCCCGAGGCCATCAGCAGCGTGTAGCCGTCGGGCGCGGCCTTGGCCACCACCTCGCCGCCGACGTTGCCGCCCGCGCCTGGCTTGGTCTCGATCAGCACCTGCTGGCCCCAGATTTCGCCCAGGCGCTGGCCGAGCAGCCGCGCCACCACATCGGTCGAGCCACCGGCCGCGAACGGCACCACGATGCGCACCGGCTTGGTCGGCCAATCGGCCTGCGCCGCGGCCGGCAGCGCGATGCATGCGGCCGCGGCCACCGTGGCGGCAGCGACGAGGCGGGCCAGGCTCTGGCGTTTGAGGTTCTTCATGGGCGTGTCTCCGTTGGTTTTGGGTTCAATTCAATCGAGAGCGTAGTGCATCGGCCGATGCGTCAGGACAGCAGGGCCAGCACGAAGGCCATGCCCACCGCGAGGCCCAGGCCGGCGCCACCGGCGATCCAGTCCTTGCGCAGGCCCGACCAGGGGCCGAACTCGATCAGCAGCAGCCGCACCCCGCCGGCCATGTGCAGCGCGAGCAGCACCACCAGGGCCCATTCGCCGAATTTGAAGATGCCGCGGTCGGTGAAACGCAGCGCCTGTTCGAATGCAGCCTCGCCGTGCAAAGCCAGCGACAGGATCCAGAAGTGCAGCGGCAGAAAGACCGCGAGCGCCAGCCCCGACAGACGGTGCACCAGGAAGGCCCACCACGCCGCATGGCGGCGAGCGCGAAAGTCGTTGTGGCGCATCGATGGGGTCATTCAGGCGAGGACGACGGCGACCACCGCGCGCAGCCCGGTAACCAGCAACAACAACGCGAACGCGCGCGACAACCACAGCGCGGTGCGCGCACCCAGCCCGGCCCACTCCTGCGCGATGCGCGCGAGCCCGAGGGGCACATGCACCACGCAGGCGAGCACGAAGACGGCGTAGAACACGCCGAAGGCCCAGTTGCCCTGCGTGCGCGCCAGGATCTCGGCCGCGCTCAAGCCGCCGCGCACCGCATAGAGCACCACCGCCAGGTGACCGATCACGCACAGCGTCAGCACCATCGCGCTGATGCGCTGCCAGTACCAGCGCCGCGCTTGCGCGACACCCTGCGCGCCGGCCTGCACGCTGAGGCTCACAGTTCACCCCGCACCGCGGCGCGCGCGCTCAGCCGCTTGAGCCCGGCGATGGCGCCGGTGGGCTCCAGGTGCTTCGGACAGGCCTGCACACACGAGCCCTGCGTGTGGCAGGCATGGCAGCCGGCATCACCCGCCACCGCGCGCAAGCGCTCGCGGCGGGCGACGTCGCGCTCGTCATTCATCAGCGTCCAGGCGCGGTTCAGCGCCGCCGGGCCCAGGTAGTCCGGCTGCCAGGCAACCACGTCGCACGACGCGTAACAAGCGGCGCAGCCGATGCATTCGATACCGGCATCGGCCGCGCGGCGTTTCACCGAGGCCGGCTCGACCTTGGCAAAGTCTTCATGGCGCGTGCGCTCACCGACGAACTGGCCCTTGGCGCGGGCCCATTTGTCGAAGAAGCCGTTCATGTCCACCGCCAGGTCCTTGATCACCGGCAGGTTGGACAGCGGGGCCAGCTCGAGCCGCCCGTCGCGCGCCACCTTCGACACGTGCGTGCGGCAGGTCCAGCGCGCAACGCCGTTGACCGTCATCGCGCACGAGCCGCACATGCCGACGCGGCAGGCGAAGCGGTAGCTCAGGCTGGCATCGAGGTGGCGCTGGATGTGCGTGACGACATCGAGCACGGTCTGGTTGTCCTGCCGCGGCACGTCGTAGCGGGTGAACGCACCCTGCCCGGCTCCGCGCCAGACACTCACGGACAGATCGGCAGACGGCTCAGCGCTCATGGGCCGATCGTGCCTCATTCCAAGCAAAAGAAAAAGCGAATCATTCTTTCGCTTGTCGATGGATATTCTTTATATTTGGCTGGCAACAGACATGGCCTCGATCCGAATCCTTCGCACCTTCCTGGCCGTGGCGCGCCTGGGCAGTTTCGCCGCCGCCGGGCAGGCCGTGGGGCTGACCGCGGCCGCCGTCGGGCAGCAGATGCGCGCGCTCGAAGCCGATCTGAAGCAGCCGCTGTTCGAGCGCAGCGGCCGCGCCGTGGCACTGAACCCCGACGCGCGTCGGCTCGTCGTCGGCATCGAGGACCTGGTGCAGCGCTTCGAGTCGCTGGCGCGCGGGCGCGAGCGCGACGGCCTCGCCGGCACGGTGGTGATGGGCGCGCTGGTGTCGGCGCTGATGGGCGCGTTCGCCGATGCCCTGTGGGCGCTGAAGAAGGCCAGCCCGCAGCTGGAAGTCAAGCTCTTCGCCGGCCAGTCGGCGGCTTTTGCGTTGCAGGTGGAACGCGGCGAACTCGATGCCGCGGTCGTCACCGAGTCGCCGCAGCGCTTGCCCAAAAGCCTGCTGTGGACGCCGCTGTACAGCGAGCCGATGGTGCTGATCGCGCCGGCACGCTCGAAGATGCCGCGGCCTGATGAGCCGCTGGCGATGCTGCGCGAGTGCCCGTTCATCCGCTTCGACCGCCAGACCTGGACCGGACACCTGGTGGACAAGGTGCTGCGCCAGGCCGGCGTGCGCGTCGTCGAAGGCCTCGAGCTGAATTCGGTCGAAGCCACGGTCGCCATCGTGCGTCAGGGCTTCGGCGTGGCGATCGTGCCGCGGCTGGCGAATGTCGATTGGCAGCGTGACCGCCGCCTGCGCGTGATCGAGCTGCCGGGCATCGACGTGCAGCGGCGTGTCGGGCTGCTCGAGCGGCGCCAGCATGGCCGCTCACAGGTCACGCAGGCGATCAAGCAATACTTTCACCGCCGCGCGGAGGCCCGCTCAGCAAGCCCGGGTGAGGTGAAAATAAGGCCATGACCGAATCGATCGCACCCGCTCTCGTCTCGTCGCCGCGTGTCATCAGGATGCACATCGACGACAACGTCGCCATCGTCGCCAACGACGGTGGCTTGCCCGCCGGCACACAGCTGCCATCCGGGCCGCGTTTGATCGACAAGGTGCCGCAGGGCCACAAGGTGGCGCTGGTGGATCTGGCCGAAGGCGACGCGGTGCGGCGCTATGGGGTGGTCATCGGCCACGCCGCAAAAGCCATCGGCGCCGGCGCCTGGGTGCATGAGCGGCTGCTGCGCATGCCGTCGGCACACAGCCTCGATGCGCTGCCAATGGCCACCGCCGCGCGCGCGCCGATGGCGCCGCTCGAAGGCCACACCTTCGAGGGCTACCGCAACGCCGACGGCAGCGTGGGCACGCGCAACATCCTCGCCATCGGCAGCACGGTGCAATGCGTGGCCGGTGTCATGGAGGTGGCGATCGCCCGCATCAAGGCCGATCTGCTGCCGCGCTATGCACATGTCGATGACGTGATCGCGCTCGAGCACGGCTACGGCTGCGGCGTGGCCATCGACGCGCCAGGCGCCGAGATACCGATCCGCACGCTGCGCCACATCGCACTGAACCCGAACTTCGGCGGCGAGATCATGCTCGTCAGCCTGGGTTGCGAGAAGCTGCAGCCCGAGCGCTTGATGCCGCCCGGCACGATCGCGCTGCACGATGCGCGCGGCGAGGCCGACGCGCCGCTCGATGTGGTGCGCCTGCAGGACGAACAACATGTCGGCTTCATGTCGATGGTGGCGTCGATCGTGGCCAGCGCCGACGTGCACCTGCAACGGCTGGACCAGCGTCGCCGCGAGACGGTGAGCGCCAGCGAGCTGGTGGTGGGCATGCAGTGCGGCGGCAGCGATGCCTTCAGCGGCGTCACCGCCAACCCGGCGCTGGGTTTCTGCACCGACTTGTTGGTGCGTGCCGGCGCCACCGTCATGTTCTCGGAAACCACAGAGGTACGCGACGGCATCGCGCAACTCACCGCGCGTGCCGCCACCCCCGCGGTGGCCGAGGCGCTGGTGCGCGAGATGGCCTGGTACGACGCCTATCTGGCGCGCGGCCAGGTCGATCGCAGCGCCAACACGACACCCGGCAACAAGGCCGGTGGTCTGTGCAACATCGTCGAAAAAGCGATGGGATCGATCGTCAAGTCGGGCAGCGCGCCGATCGCCGGGGTGTTGTCACCGGGCGAAAAGCTGAAGCACAAGGGACTGATCTATGCCGCCACGCCGGCCAGCGATTTCATCTGCGGCACGCTGCAGCTGGCCGCCGGCATGAACCTGCATGTCTTCACCACCGGGCGCGGCACCCCGTACGGCCTGGCGGCGGTGCCGGTGATCAAGGTGGCCACGCGCAGCGATCTGGCGCGGCGCTGGCACGACCTGATGGATGTCAACGCCGGGCGCATCGCCGATGGCGACGCCAGCATCGAGGACATCGGCTGGGAGCTGTTCCACCTGCTGCTCGACGTGGCCAGCGGGCGCAAGAAGACCTGGGCCGAGCAGTGGAAGCTGCACAACGCGCTGGTGCTGTTCAACCCGGCGCCGGTGACCTGAATCCGGCTGGCGCCGCTCGATGAGCTGACGCCGACGCGGTCGCGTTCAATCGCTGCACAACGCGCGATCGCGATCGGGCGCCAGCGCGAACTCAGGTGTCGCGCAACAGCCGTTTCATCAACTTGCCGTTGGCATTGCGCGGCAGCGGCGCGGCGCTCCAGACGAAGCTTTCGGGCACCTTGTAGTCGGCCAGCCGTTCGGCGCAATGGCGCCGCACGGCAGCATCGTCCTGATCCGCACCCGGCGCATGCAGCACGGCATGCACACGCTCGCCGAGAACCGGGCAGGGCTTGCCGACCACCGCCGCCTCGACCATGCCCGGCCAGGCCATCAGCACGTTCTCGACCTCGACCGAGTAGATCTTGTAGCCGCCGCGGTTGAGCATGTCCTTCTTGCGGTCGAAGACACGCACGAAGCCTTGCTCGTCGACCGAACCCAGGTCGCCCGAATGCCAGTGGCCGGCGGTGAACGACGCCGCGGTCGCCGCCGGGTTGTCCCAGTAGCCGGGCACCACCATCGGCCCACCGATCCACAGTTCGCCGGTTTCGCCCGGCGGCACCTCGCGCCCGTCGTCGTCCATCACGCGGATGTCGGCGGCCGGCAGCGCGACACCCACGCTGTCGGCATGCGCACGCGTCAGGCCGGCCGGCATCAGCGTCGTCGGCGAGCAGGTCTCGGTGGCGCCATAGGCATTGAGCAAGGTCAGCCCCGGCAGGCGCGCGGCGAGTGCATCGATGGTCGCAACCGGCATCGGCGCGCCGCCGTAACCGCCGATGCGCCAGCAGCTCAGATCATGGCGTTCGAGTTCGCCGCTGAGCAGGCACAGGTTGTACATCGCCGGCACCATCAGCGTGTGACTGATGCGCTCGGCCTCGACCATGCGCACGAACTCGGCTGCCTTGAAGACCGGCATGATGACGGTCGCCCCACCCACCTGCAGCATCGTGGCGATGATCGCGATCAAGCCGGTGACGTGGCTGGCCGGCACCGCCAGCGCCGAGCGCTCGCCAGAGCCCAGCCGCATGCAGGCCTGGAAGTGCGCAGTCGAATGCACGATGTTCAGCTGCGTGAGCATCGCGCCCTTCGGCTGGCCAGTGGTGCCCGAGGTGTAGAGGATCAGTGCGACATCGTCCTCGGCGGTTGTCGCCACCGGCGGCGGCACGGCCGCCGCATCGGCCAGCGCTTGCAAGCTGTCGGCATCATCGCCATCGACCGCCACACGCAGCATCAGCGCCGGCGCGTCGGTGGCATCGGGAATGCGCGCCGCCAGCGCTGCGTCGTAAACGATGGCGAACGCCTGGCACTGGCGGGCGATGTAGGCCAGGCCGGGGCGCTGCTCGCGCACCCCCACCGGCACCGCGATCGCGCCCAGGCGCTGCAACGCGAGCAGCACGAACACGAACTCGGGCCGGTTGTCGATGAACATCAGCACGCGCGCACCGGCCACCACACCGCGCCCCGCCAGGCCGGCGGCGATGCGTGCGGCCTGCGCGTCGGCTTCGGCATAACTCCAGCGGCGGCCTTCGCAGACCAGCGCGTCCTGCTCAGGACTCGCGGCGCAACTGCGCTGGAACATCGCGAACAGGCTCGCCGGCCGCTCGGCGAAACAGCGCACGATGCGATCGCCGTGGTGCGCCTCGCGCCGCAACGGCGGCACGGGGTAGCCGGACCAGTGCTCAGCCACGACTTAGCCCCTCACGCGGTCTGCGCCTGCACGTTGGCGCCACGCTCGACCACGACCTCGCTGTCGACCAGGCGTCGGGCGTGGTTCAGGTCGGACTGCGCGATCAGCACCGCCACGCGGCTGCCCTTCAGAGCGGCGATGACATCGGCCAGCCGATGCGACAGCGCCGGCGCCACGCCTTCGAAGGGCTCGTCCAGCAGCAGCAGTCTCGTGCCGACGACCAGCGCCCGCGCCAGCGCCACCAGCTTCTGCTGGCCGCCGGACAGCAGCAACGCGCGCCGCGCACGCATCTCGTGCAGCTCCGGCAGCACCTGGTAGACGAAAGCCAGCCGCTCGGCGGCATCCAGCGCCTTGTTGACCCACACCGGCACCAGGATGTTTTCTTCCACCGTCAACTCCGGCACCAGGCCGCGGTCTTCCGGCATGTAGCCGATGCCCAGCGCGGCACGTGCATGCTGCGGCACGCTCGCCAGGTCCTGGCCGTCGAAGACGATGCGGCCCTGGCTGGGCGCCAGGTGGCCCATGATCGAGCGCATCAGCGTCGTCTTGCCGGCGCCGTTGCGGCCGACCAGCCCGACCATCTGCGCATCGCCGACCTGCAGCGACAGGCCGCGCAGCGCCACCACCGACTGGATCGACACATGCACCGATTCGATTGCCAGCATCCCGTCACTCCTGCAGCAGTTCGCCGGTGACGTAGCGGCGCACGTCGTCGGTGGCCAGCGCCTCGCGCGGCGCGGCGTCGGCGATGATGCGCCCGCTGTAGAAGGCGACGACGCGGCTGGCGTAGCGCTCGACGATGTCCATGTCGTGTTCGACGAAGAGCACGGTCATGGCCTCGTCGCCCAGCGCCGTCATGATGATGTCCATCATCGGGAACTTCTCGTCGGCCGACACGCCGCTGGTCGGCTCGTCGAGCAGCAGCAACTTCGGCAGGCCGGTCATCGCCATGGCGATGTCGAGCAGCTTGCGCACACCGCCCGGCAGTTCGGCAACGCGGCGTTCGCGGTGCTCTTCGAGGCGGAAGCGTTGCAGCAGGTCGTCCGCGCGCCGCACCGCCGCAGGCCGGTGCGCGGCCTCCCAGAAGCTGAGCCGGTTGCCGTGGCAGGCGATGGCGACGAGCATGTTGTCGAGCACGTTCAGGTCGCCGTACAACTGCGGAATCTGGAATGAGCGCGCCACGCCCAGGCGCGTGATCGCTCGCGGCGACAGCGGCGTGATGTCGTGTCCGGCGAGGTGGATGCGGCCTTCGTCGGGCTTCATGTAGCCGGTGATCATGTTGACGAAAGTGGTCTTGCCGGCGCCGTTGCTGCCGATCAGGCTGACCCTTTCGCCGAGCGCGATGTCGATGTCGATCTCCGCCGCGGCCACCACCGCGCCGAAGCGCTTGCCCAGCCCCTTGGCCCGCAGCATCGGTGCAGCGTTGACGCTCATCGTCCGGGTCCGCGTGACCACAGTGAGCCAATGCCGCGCGGCAGGAAGCGGATCACCAGCAACAGGAACAGCCCCAGCGCCAGCTGCCAGGTGTTCGGGAAATAGGCGCTGGAGAACGAGCGCACCACCTCGAGCACGGTGGCGGCGACGAACACCGCCAGCACACTCTGCGAGCCGGCCAGGATGGCGACGAAGACGAACTCACCCGAACTCGTCCAGTAGCTGAAGTTCGGGTCGATGTGGCCCAGCGACAGCACCACCAGCGCACCGCCACAACCGCCGGCGAAAGCGGCGAGCACGAAGTTGATCGTCATCGCCTGCCGCACCGAGCCGCCGAGGTACTCGACGCGCAGTTCGTTTTCGCGCACCGCCAGGCTCACCAGGCCGCGCGTGGAATCGAAGTACACACGCGCCAACAGCGCCAGCGCCGCCGCGATGACCACGGTCAGCGCATACATCACGTAGCCGACGCGCTCGTCAGGCAAGGTCCAGCCGAGCAGCGTCGGCCGGCCGGTGTTGAAGCCATCCGAGCCGCCGAGCGCGTCGAGCTTCATCAGCAGGCCATACATGACCATCGACACGGCCAGCGTCAGCATCGCGAAAAAGATGCCGCGGTAGCGCGAAAGCAGTGGCGCGAACGGTGCCGCGACCAGCGTGGCGACCAGGCCACCGAGCAAGGTCAGGCCGAGGGCGTCGGTGAAGCCGAGCTGGTTGAAGGCCAGCCCCGCCGCGTAGCCGCCGAGCGCGAAGACCATGCCCTGGCCGAAGGACACCACGCCGCCGCGCATCAGCAGCACGATGCCGAGCGACACCAGTCCCTGCGCCGCGGCCATCGTGACCAGGAAGGTCAGCCATTTCGGCATCACCCAACCGGCCAGCAGCAACAGCACGGTCAGACCGACGCCACCGAGCACCCCGCGTGTGCGCGCCGCCGACGCCGATGCAGGCTTCAAATCTTGCGCGCCTGAAGGCGCTGGAACAGACCCTCGGGCCTGAACATCAGCACCAGGGCCATGACGATGTAGATCGAGAACAGCTCGGCGACCGGCGCCACGTGCACCGCCAGTGAACGCGCCAGCCCGACGATGAGGGCGCCGATGGCGGCACCCTCGATGCTGCCCAGCCCGCCGATGATGACGACCGCGAAGGACACGATGATGACGCCGACCGACAGCCCCGGCTGCACCGAGATCATCGGCGCGGTGAAGGCGCCGCCGATGCCGGCGAGAAAGATGCCGAGGGTGAACGCCAGCATGTACACGCGCGAGACGTTGACGCCCATGCTCGAGGCGATCTCCGGGCTGTGGATCACCGCCAGCACGATCTTGCCCTGGCGCGTGCGGTTCAAACCCCACCACACGGCCAGGCCGGTGACGATGGACAGCGCCAGCAGCACGAAGTCGTAGCCGACGTAGGTCTGCTTGCCGATGTCGACGCTGCCGAACAGCGCATAGGGCTCCGACACGTAGTACGGGTTGGCCCCCCACAAGAGCTTGGTCAGGTCCTCGAGGATGAGGAACATCGCGTAGGTGACCAGCACCAGCAGCACCTCGTCGCGGCCGTAGAAGAAGCGCAGCAGGCCGCGTTCGGTGAGCGGCGCCATGATGACCGCCACCGCCAACGCGGCCAGCAGCATCGCCACCAGCGAAAACGCCGGCGCGAACTGCAACGAAGCGAACCAGCCGACGAAGCTGGCCGCGGCATAGGCGCCCAGCGCATAGAAGCTGCCGTGCGCCATGTTCAGGATCTTCAACACGCCGAAGACCAAGGTCAGGCCGAGGGCGACGATGAACAGCCACGACGCATAGGTCAGGCCGTCGATGAGGATGGTCAAGGCGAGTTGCGGGTTCATGGGTCGCGCAAAGCAAGGGCCGCCCGCCGCGAATGTGGCGGGCGGCAACCGTCAGTTCGGCATCAGGGGCACTTCGCGCCCGGCATGCCCGCCTTCAGCCATTCCTCCGACTTCATGTTCGCGGGCGGATTCACGCAGTCGGCCGGAAAGCGCTGGATGTCGTCGATCATGACCATCTTCTTCGCCGCGTCGTAGCGCGTCTTGCCGATGGCGGTGTCCTGCACGGCCTGGTGCCCTTCGCCCAGCGCCATGCGGATCTTGCCGGCCGGCGAATCCCATTCCAGGTTGGTCAGCGCGGCCGCCAGTTGCTCATGCGTCGGCTTCTTGCCGCCGTTGGCGGCCATGGCCTTTTCGACCGCCAGCTTCAGGCCCAGCAACGCCTGCACCATGCGATACGGCGCCTGCACCGGATAGACGTTGTAGGCCTTCTCGTACATGTTGAACCACCAGTCGTTCAACGCCGACTTCGGCGACATCAGGCCGTAGGCGCCGCGCGCGCCGAGGATCACGCCGTCGGGCATCTTGTCGCCGAGCGCCGGCAGCACATGGTCGCCGGCCGAGAACAACACCTGCGTGCGCTTGAACAGGCCACGCGGACCGGCCTGCAGGATGAAGGCCTGCAAGTCGCCACCCCACAAGCTGGAATGGGTGACGTTGGCCGGCTTGGAGGTCAGTGCCGAGATCTCGGTGCCGTACTGGCCGGCACCGAACTTGGGCAGCAGGTCGGCGCCCACCTTCGCCTGTGGAAACAGGTCCGCCATCGCCAAGGTGAAGTCCTTCTTCGAATCCTGGCCCCAGGCGTAGTCCTGGTTGATCATGTCGAAGGTATCGACCTTGATGTTGCGCGCTTTCAGGTAGCGTGCCAGCGCCACGTTGTCCATCGTCGCGTGCGACGCGGTGCGGAACACGTAGTTGTACTTGCCGTCCTCGAAGATGCGCGGCGTGCCGCAGTCGTACAGGATCAGGAATTTCTTCAACTCCTCGGCCACCGGCGCCACCGCCAGGCAATCGCCCGAGCCGACATAGCCGACCACCGCATCGACCTTCTCGCGGTCGTACAGGTTGCGCAACTCCTGCACCTGCTTGGTGGCGCCGCCGTTCTCGTCGATGTACACCGGCTCGATCTTCATGCCGCCGAAGCCGACCTTGTTGTACGGCGCCGGCGCGCTGCCGTCGTTGAAGGCGGCGATCACCACCTTGGCGCCGTTCACGGCCGGGATGCCGAAACTTTCCGCGGCCTGCCCGGACAGAAAGCTCACGATGCCGACCTTGAAGGTTTCCTGCGCCTGCGCCCCGCTCACGCAAAGCGCCGCCGCCGCGCCGATCGTGGCCAAGGCCGCTGTGCGGCGCAGCCGGGTGGCCACGTGGTTTTCGATGCTCATCTGATGCCTCCTGTTGAAGTGGTGCCCTGTTGCGGCAGCGAGATCGGCGTGGCCGAGTCGTGGCCGGCCATCGCGAAGCCGCGTTGAAAAACCATTATGTGCATGGCAATCAAATCGGCCGCGCCGTCGCGCGATCGCCGCGTTGCTACCGCATCGACGACCCGCCGCTGCGAAGCCGATTGTCAATTGTCGATCGTCGATTGCCGATAGCGCCTTGCCCGCGGCAAGCGGCTGAACTGTGGCCCCGGGTTGCTGTTCAATCGCTATCGACGCTGACTCATTCTTGTCCGCCAAGTGTATTGCCGGAATATCGCAAACCCGCAGCGCGATCGCGGACGATTCAGCGCGCTGCACTACCATGCCACCGAGGCCGCGCCCGTCGCGCGGTCAGCAACGCAGGAAGATGCCCATGAGTTCAACGTCGAAAGTCGCCTGGATCACCGGCGGCGGCAGCGGCATCGGCCTGGCCGGGGCCATCGAACTGGCGAAGGGCGGTTGCCGGGTGGTCATCTCCGGGCGCGACGCGGCCAAGCTCGATGCCGCGGTGGCGCAGGCCCACACCCAAGGTGCACCGGCCGGCTCGATCGGCGTCGCAGCGCTGGACGTGGCCGACCGCGATGCGGTGGCCCGTGTCGCCGCGGCCATCGAGGCGCAGCACGGCCGCATCGACATCCTCGTCAACAGCGCCGGAGTCAACTACCCGAAGCGCTACTGGGCGCACACCGATGCGGCCACCTTCGACGAAGTGGTCACCATCAACCTGAACGGCGCGATGGCCTGCACGCTGGCCGTGCTGCCCGGCATGCGCGCGCGGCGCGAGGGCACCGTGATCAACGTCGCCTCGTTCGCCGGCTGGCACTACGGCTACCTCACCGGGCCGGCCTACACCGCCAGCAAGGCCGCGCTGATGGCCTTGACGCATGCCTTCAACATCGAGGAATGCATCAACGGCCTGCGTGCCACGTCGCTGTGCCCGGGCGAGGTGGCCACGCCGATCCTCGACAAGCGCCCGGTGCCGCCGAGTGCCGCCGAGCGTGCGCGCATGCTGCAGGAAGACGACCTCGGCCGCACCATCCGCTTCATCGCCGAGATGCCGGCGCACGTGTGCATCAACGAGTTGGTCATCTCGCCGGTGTGGAACCGCATCTACGTCGGCGGCGAGGACCTGCAACGCAAACCCTGAGGACTGCATGGCCTACACATTGACAGGTTTCGAAGGCAAGGTGGCGGTGGTCACCGGCGCCGGGCGCATGCGCAGCATCGGCCGGCCGATCGCGGTGGAACTGGCGCGTGCCGGTTGCGACCTGGTGCTGACCGGCTCGGGCCGCGCCGCCGACACCTACCCGGCCGACGAGAGGTCGGCCGGCTGGCGCGACATTCAGTCGGTGGCCGAAGAAGTGCGCGCGCTGGGCCGAAAGGCATTGACACTGGTTTCCGATGTGCGCGACCCCGCCGCGGTGGCATCGCTCGCCGAACAGGTGGTCAACGAATTCGGTCGTGTCGATTTCGTGATCAACAACGCCGGCTCGACCCGCGGCGGCGACCGCATCCCGGCCACCGAGCTGCCGCTGGAGCAATGGCAGCGTGTCATCAACACCAACCTCGACGGCAGCTTCTACATGTCGCGCAGCTTTGCGCAACAGATGAAGCGCCTCGGCCATGGCGGCGTGATCATCAACATCTCGTCGATCGCCGGGCGCATGCTGATGCCCAACACCGCCGCCTACGGCACCTCGAAAGCGGCCATCGACGCGCTGACCACCGTGCTCGCCGGCGAACTCGGTGCCGACGGGATCCGCGTCAATTCGGTGGCGCCGGGCATGATCGACACCAGCCGCATGGACGACGTGCCGCGGGGTCAGGTCTGGGACGACATCGTGCGCAACAACATCCCGCTGCAGCGGGCCGGCACCGGCGCCGATATCGCGCACACGGTGGTCTTCCTGTGCAGTGAACAGGGGGCGTGGATCACCGGCCAGACGATCTATGTCGATGGCGGCCACGGGCACGCGCCACGCCGCTGACAGCGACTGGCGATGACGGCCCATCTCCTATACTGAATCGCCCGGTTGCCGTGCCTTCAACGGGGCGGGAAGAGCACGCCGTGCAGATGCCAACGCGCCAATTCGCCGACACCACGGTGGTCCTGCCCAGCGGGCGCATCGACCACCTCAGCGCAGCCGCCTTCGAAGCCGCGTTGGCGCCCTTGCTGCAAAGCGCCGAGTCGCTGGTCATCGATCTGGAAGACGTCGAATACATCAGCAGCGTCGGCCTGCGTGTGCTGATGATCGCCGCGCGCACGATGCGCGAGCGGCAGCGCAAGCTGGCCGTGTGCGCGCTGCAAACGGTGGTGGCCGAGATCTTCGCCATCAGCCGCTTCGACCGGGTGCTGCAGGTGAGCCCGACGCTGGGCGACGCGTTGCAGCACTGCTCGGCGGCCGCCTTCACGGCCTGGCAGGACGCCGCGGCAGCATGAAGGGCGTGCGCTTCTGGGGCACCCGCGGTTCGCTGCCGGTGGCCCTCACCGCGGCCGGCGTGCGCGACAAGCTGAGCCAGGCTTTGCAGCGTGTCGGCAGCGCCGACCTGGCCACGCCGCAGGCCATCGAGGCCTTCATCGACACGCTGCCCTTCGCCGTGCGCGGCAGCTACGGCGGCCACAGCTCGTGCGTGCAGATCCACACCGGTGGCAACGAGCACTTCATCTGCGACATGGGCAGCGGGCTGCGTCCGTTCGGACAGCATGCGATGGCGCAGCGACAGGGGCAGCCGCAGATCTTCCACATCTTCATGTCCCACCTGCACTGGGACCACATCATGGGCCTGCCGTTCTTCGTGCCGGCCTTCGTGCCCGGCAACCGGGTGCTCATCTACGGCAGCCACGTGCAACTCGAGGCGGCGCTGCGCCGGCAGCAGGAACAGCCGTCGTTCCCGGTCGATTTTTCCATCTTCGGCGCGTCGATGGAGTTCGTGCACCTCGAACCGGGGCAGCCGACGACGGTGGCGGGGGTGCAGGTGACGACCATGCTGCAACGCCACAGCGGCGATTCATATGGCTACCGCTTCGAGGCGGGCGGCAAGGTGGTGGTCTATTCCACCGATTCCGAGCATCCGCTGGCGCAGCCTGAACACACCGAGCGCTTCGTGCGCTTCTTCGACCGCGCCGACCTGGTCATCTTCGACGCCATGTATTCGCTGGCCGATGCGATATCGGTGAAGGCCGACTGGGGCCACTCCAGCAACGTCGTCGGTGTCGAGTTGTGCCAGCTCGCCGGCGTGCGGCGGCTGTGCCTGTTTCACCACGAGCCGGTGTTCGACGATGCCGCACTCGATGCGCTGCTGGCCGAGACGCAGCGCCTCGAGGAAATCACCCGCGGTTCTTCGCCTTTGCAGGTGCTGTCGGCCTACGACGGCCTGGACATTCCTTTGTGAACGCAGCGGCTGGCGTCGCCGCGGGCCATGTCACGCCCGCGCGCGCGTTGCACCGCATCCGCCTGATCGGCACCGTGCTGCTGGCCGCGCTGGTGGCGCTCGGCGGTTACCGCGCGCCGTGGAGCGACCGGCTTCAGGCCGCCGTGTTCGATATGCACCAGACGTTCCTGCCGCGCCAGGTGCATCAGCTGTCGGCAACGATCGTCGAAATCGACCAGAGGAGCCTGCTGGCCCTGGGCCAATGGCCGTGGCCGCGCACCCTGCTGGCGCAACTGGTGATGCGCATCCACGAGGCGCAGCCTGCAGCGCTGGCACTGAACATCCTGATGCCCGAGGCCGACGCGCTGTCGCCCGAGCAGTTGCTCGCGCGCGCTCCGATCGACGATGCGCGGCTGGCCGCCGCACTGCGCGCCGCGCCGTCGAACGACGCCGCGCTGGCGGCCGCGCTGGCCGAGGCGCAGGCCGTGCTGGTGGTGGCCGGCACCCCCGAGCCCACGGGCATGACCTTGCGCGTCGCGCCCGTGATGCTGGCCGGCGACACGGCCCACGGCGACCGCGCGTTGCAGTCTCTTGTTCAACATGCCGGCGCGCTGACCAGCCTGCCGCAACTCGACGCCGCCGCGGCCGGCCGCGGTCTCATCTCCGCCGACCTGACGCGCGGCGTGTTGCGCCGGGTCCCGCTGGTCGCCAGCGTCGGCGGCACACCGGTGCCGACGCTGGCGGTGGAAATGCTGCGCGTGGCTGCCAGTGCGCAGGCCCTGCGCCTGACGCTGCGCAACGGCGCCGTGCGTTCGGTCAGCATCGGGCGCCTGCAGGTGCCCACCGAAGCCGATGCCGCGGTGCGCATCTACTTTTCAGCGCACCGCGCCGATCGTTTCGTTTCGGCGGTGGATGTGCTGCGCGGCGAAGTCGATGCCAGCGCGCTGAAGGGCCAGCTGGTGCTGGTCGGCCTCACCGGTGTCGGCCTGATGCAGTACCAGGACACGTCGCTGGGCGAGCGCATGTCGGGCAGCGAGATCCAGGCCCAGCTGCTCGAAAACCTGATCGACGGCAGCCTGCTGCGCCGCCCCGGGTGGGCGACGCCGGTCGAGGCGTTGTGGCTGCTGGGGGCTGGTGCGCTGCTGCTGTGGGTGACGCCGCGCTGGAAGGTGGCGCAGTCGGCCTTGGCGCTGCTCGCCTGCATCGTGCTGCCGGTGTTGATCGGCCTGCTGCTGTTTCGCAGCCACCGGCTGCTGTTCGATGCCGCCACGCCGGCCATCGGCCTGATGCTGCTGTATGCCACGCTGCTGGCCCTGTCGCTGTCCGACAGCGCGCGACAGCGCAAATCGTTGGAGGGCCTGGTGCTGCAACAGCGCGAGAGCACCGCGCGGCTGGCCGGCGAACTGCAGGCGGCGCAGCGCATCCAGACCGATGCACTGCCGCCGGCCGATCTGCTGCATGGCGATGCGCGCGTCGACCTCTTCGCGACGCTGAACCCGGCCATCGAGGTCGGCGGCGACATGTACGACTACTTCCTGCTCGACGCCGACCGGCTGTTCCTGCTGCTCGGCGACGTCGCCGGCAAGGGACTGTCGGCATCGATCTTCATGGCCGTGAGCAAGGCACTGACCAAGAGCGCGATGCTGCGCGACCCGGCGGCCGACATCGGAGCGGTCATGCGCGTGGCCAATCGCGAGGTCTCGCGCGACAACGCCGAAAGCCTGTTCGTCAGCGTCTTCGCCGCCATCCTCGACCTGCGCAGCGGCCGGCTCGACTATTGCAATGCCGGGCACGACAACCCGTTCGTGCTGGGCCGCGCCGGAATCGGGTTGCAACGCATCGCCGACGGCGACGGCCCGCCGCTGTGCGCGGTGGCCGACTACGACTACCGGGGCGCCAGCCGCCAGCTTGGGCGCGGCGAGGTGCTGTGCCTGATGACCGATGGCGTCACCGAGGCGCTCGACCTGCAGGGCCGGCTGTACGGCCATGAGCGCGTCGACGCGCTGCTGTCAGGTGTCGCCGGCGGCAGCGCGCGCGCGGTGGTCGAAGCACTGCACGCCGATGTGCAGGCTTTTGCCGCCGGCGCCGCGGCGGCCGATGACCTGACCATCCTGGCGCTGCGCTGGCACGGCGTGGCGCCGATCGAGGCCGCGGCGCCGTGAGGTCCTCAGCGCACCAGGATCTCGACGCGGCGGTTGCGCGCCTCGGCCACGCCGTCGGCGGTGGGCACGATCGGCTCGCGCTTGCCGCGGCCGATGACGACGATGTTCTGCGGCTCGATGCCGCGCGCCACCAATGCGGCGCGCACGACCTCGGCGCGCTGGCGCGACAGCACGTCGTTGTCGGCGTCGTTGCCGAGCTTGTCGGTGTGGCCGATGACGAGCACGTCGCGCACCGGGCGGCGCGCGATCTCGCTGAACACGCCGTCGATCAGGTTCTTCGAGGCGTCGGTGAATTCGTCCTTGCCTTCGATGAAGTACAGCGTGAACTGCGCCGGTGGCAACGGCCGCGCGGCCAGCGCCGCGCCGAAGCGCTGTTCCACCTGCTGGCGATCGGACGCGTGCGGCTGCGGCCCCTGCGAAGTCAGGCGGGCGGCGGCATAGGGCTTGTCCAGCGTGATGGTGTCCGTGCCCTGGGTGACCGTCACCGCGGTCGGCTGGCCCTGCGCATCGGGCAGCAGCACGACCGAGCCCTGCGGCGTGGCACAGCCGGCCAGCCACACGATGACGACGATCGCCGCCCAGCGGCGGGCGCTACCGCGCGCCCCGCTCACGGCTCGACCGAGACGACGAAGTCGGTGCCGCGCACGCCGAGCACCGCGCTCGGTGTGCGCACGCTCACCGCGGCCGGCGACTGCTTGGCGATGCGTCCCGACACCATCGCCAGCGTGCCGCGCTGCAGCTGGGTGTCGAAGCGGCCCTGGCTGGTGCGCGCATCGAACTCGAACAGTGTCAGCGACACGATGCTGTTCGGCCCGGCCGACAGCAGCGTGTTGTCGCGCAGGGTCACGCCCACCGATCCGTCGGCGCCGGTCTTCAGCACATCGGCCGCATGCAGGTGCAGGCCGACCGGCGCAGCCATCGACTGGCCGCCGCGCTCGACGTTCACCTGGCCCCGCGACACCTTGACCTGGCCGATCGATTCGTCTTGCGCCATCGCGGCGGGCGCGTACAGCGCCGCAAATGTCAGCACCGCCGCGCAGAATCGAATGCGGCATGTCCCACGTCCAGCCATTGGCATCTCCACAAGAAGCATGTCGGGAAGTTCATCAAGCGCAGGGGCATCTGCACGCCCGCCGGGCGGCGCTTCGACATGACCGCCGCCGCGCAGTGCATTGTGCAGGCTCGCATGGCCGAACTGGTCGACGCGCTGGCGTTCGTCGATCGATTCTGCGCGGCACAGGCCATCGACAACGAGCCACGCTTGCGGCTGACGCTGGTCGTCGAGGAGTTGTTCAGCAACACCGTGCAACACGGGCATCGTGGCGACGCGGCGTCACCGGTGCGGCTGGCGCTGGACCTCGTTGCGCAGGGCATCGACCTGTTCTACGAAGACCGGGCGCCGGCCTTCGACCCGCTGGATTGGGCCCGCGCGCACCCAGCGCCGCCGACGCCGGATGCCGAGACGGTGGGCGGCCGCGGGGTGCTGCTGGTGCAACGGCTTTGCAGCGGGGCGCGCTATGCATTCGAGGAAGGCTGCAACCGCCTGTGGTTGCAATTCGCGTTGCAGCCCTGAGCAACGGCCCGTCAGGCGGCCGCGTCACCATGCGATGCGGCCCACTGCTCGCGCAGCGCCGCCTTGTCCTGCTCCAGCATCAACGCGCCTTCGCCGCGCAACAGGGCCGTCTTCGCCTGGCGACGCGATGCGCGCGCCAGCGCACCCGGGCACTGCTCGGCGATGACCGCCAGCAGCTTTTGCATGCGCAAGTGCACCTCGAGCACCGCGGCGCCGTCGCGCGCGATCGGGTCGAAGCTCTGTTCGATGAAGTCGGTCTCGTCCAGCGGCACCATCGTCAGGCGGTCGTACTCGTCCTTCTCGTCGTCGTCGTCAGGCCTGGCATCGACCAGCACGCGGGTGATCGTGTTCATCGCTTGGATCGCCGTGCCGGGGTCGTTCACGGCCGGTGACAGCGCGCGCTGCGCCACTTCGCACAACACGATCAGGCCGAAACGCGGATCCTGGTCGAAACTGCGGCCATCGCCGAAGACGAAGGCTTTGCGCAGCTTGTCGTCGTCGATCACCTGTTCGCCCTCGCGGCCGCCCTGTGTGACCAGCAACACCGTGCCGGGGTGGGCCAGCACGCCGGGGCGCACGCGGATGTGCAGCAGCGCCTCGTGTTCGGCGGCCTGCTCCTGCAGGGCCTGCATGTCGATGTGGCGCACGTAGGCCACGTGTGTGGCGTGCACGGCCCGCCCTTGCGGCGCTTGCTCGTCGCCGGCCGCGCGCGCGCCCATCGCCGGTGCGCGCCGGTAATCACACATCGCTGCGCAGGTGGCGGTCTCGATCTTCTGCAGCGTGTCGGCCATGCGGCCCAGCGTCGACAGCACCTTGACCCAGCGCACCAGCGTCACGATCAGCACCACCAGCACCGTCATCGTGCTGGCGAACAGGATGAAGCGGCCCGCCGGCCCGTACAGCCCAAGGCCCAGCGCCGTCTTGGCGATGACGGCGTAGATGAATGCCGAGATGAAGGTGGTGATGGCGTTCTGCGTGGTGCTGTCGCCGGCCACCAGCGCGGTGGCGCGCGGCGACATCTGTCCTGCCGCCGACGCGAAGGCCGACACCATGATCGACATCGAGAAGGTCGCCACCGCCAGCATGCTCGAGGCGATGATGGTGAGCAATCCGTCGAGCGTGTCGCGTTCGATGTCGGGCAGCAGGTCAGGCGCGATGACGCGGTTGCCGAGTGCGGCGAGCAGCGCCAGCAGCACCGCCAGCACGCAGCCGAGCGCCGGCTTGACCCACAGCCGGTTCTGCGCCTCGCGCAGCCAGATCAGCAGGCGGTACATGCGGGTTGCGGCGCGCGGGCGGCGCAATCAGGGGCACCGTGGACGGCGACGCGTTTCACAGCAGCCATTCGATCGCCAGCCAATGTCGGCCGTTCTGGAACTTCGGGCGGCGACACGCATCCCGTCAGCGACATCGGGCCAACCACAACGCCCAGCACGCAGCCCAGCCAAGTGGTGTTCAAGGCAGGTGCGCGGGATCGCGACGCGGGCTCATGCGGCAACGATATCCGATCACCCTGGCGGCGCGCGCCACCGGGTCGAAGCAGCGTCACTCCCGTTCGGCATAGGCCGCAAGGACGAGCCACCATCCTGCCGTTGATGGATGCGGCGCAGCGTGCGCGTGCCTACATTGATCGCGTCCTGTTTCAACAAGGAAGCGACATGCAAGCCCATCGCTCGATCGATGTTTCCCCGACCGCCGTGCGCGTGCCGTCGTTTTGGCTGCTGGTGCCGGTGGCGGTGATCGCTGCCGCGGCCGCAGCCGCCTGGTGGCCGCATGCGCCAGACCCGATCGAGGTGCCGCCGGCGCCGCTGCCGGTCGTGGCCGCGATGGCGGCTTCGACCGACGACGTCTCGGTGCCGAAGGCGTCGTCGGTTCACTTCACCGACGACGCCGGCGACGAGCAACCGGCCACCTTCTGAAGCGCTCACGTCAGGCCGATGCCAGTCGGGCGCCCGCGATTCGCGTCTGGCCGACGCCATCGCACCAGCGAATGGCTTTCGATCGATCGCCGGGCTTGCAGCCGGTGATTCAAGTGGAGGCAGAGATGACAGTCCATACCGAACACGGGCATCGCACCATGCCGGACCACGAATCGCTCGACACGCCCGTCGAAGCCGGGCTGCGCGCCGCCTTCGACATGGCGTTGATCGTGGCCATGATCGCCGCTCCATTCCTGCTGGTCCACATGCGAAACGACGAAACACGGCAGCAAGCCGCAACACGGTCGTCGTTCGAAGTGGCGGCGCAGGCGCGCGGCGTTGACGACCCTGCGCCGCCGAAGCGAACGAACGAAGTGCCTCGTTCATCGACAGGGAGCAAGCCATGAAGGCGTTCCAGATCCTCAGCCGCCGCGAATCGAGTACCGTCGCCTTTGCTTCGGTGGCCGTCACCGCTGCCGTCATCGCCGCTGTTGCATTCGCGTTTGCCGACGACGGCCGCACACCCTGGTTCAACGCCGACACGCGCATGGCCGCACAACTGGTGCGCTGCGAAGCGCTGCCGGCCGACAGCCGGCGACACCGGTGCCTGCGCGAGGTGGCCGCCATCGCCGACGAACAGGTGCGCGCGCAGGTGGCTTTGGCACGCAGCAGCCCGCCATCGACCGCCGGCTCGAGGTGAGCGCGTCAAACGCCGGTCACCGCGTGGCGTCTTGCGCCCTCGGCACGACCAGCAGGGCGGCCAGGCGCCGCGCATCAGCCAGTTCCGCCAGGCCGTCCACCGCCGCCAGGAACGCCTCGCACTGTGCCCGCGGCAAAGGCTGCGGCGCGTAGGCCATGCAGGCGTCGAAGCGTTCGCGCTGCTGCGTGTCGCTGAGTGGATTGCCGGGGAAGCCCGGCGCGATGTCCAGCGCGCGTTCGTGCACCTTGCCATCGGTGGTGTGCAGCACCAGGTCGACCGCGGTGTGGCCCCTCGCATCAAGGGCCGGGTGAGACTGCACTTTCACGCGCTCGACCATGCGCTGCACAGTCGGATCCGCAATCTGCTCGACCTTGAAGTGACTCAGCGTCGATGACCGTCGCACGATCGCGTTGGCCACGCAGTACTGCGCGCTGAATTGCGCATCGACGCGCGGGTTGTCGCCGAGACGGAAGGCCTGGCCGACGAGCTTGAAGCAGTAGGGATTCAAGCGCACGGCCACCGAGCGCACCTGCTCAGGCCGCAGATCGAGTTCGGCGACGAGCTGCAGCGCCAGCTCGGTCATGCCCTGGGTGGCGCCACAACTCGGGTACTTCTTGAACACCACCCGCTGCAGCCGCCACTCGTTACCGAGCCCGGCGGCCAGCTGCTGCGCATCCAGCGTGCCGCGGCCGTAGAGGTGGGCATAGCCGTAGTGCCCGGTGAGGAAGTTCACCGGGCCGGTGAAGCCACGCTGCGCCATCTGCGCGCATTGCACGCCGGTTTCGGCCACCCAGCCCTGGACCGCGCGCACCGCCAGCGAGCCGTCGACATGGCTCTGGAAGCTGCCGCCGCAGCGGTTGAAGGCCAGTGCCAACGCGTGCAGGGTCTGCTGCGGCGTCAGCTTCAGGATGCGCGCGGCCGCAGCCGTGGGCGCGAAGACCACCGACACGCCGGTCGGGTCGAAGCCGTCGTACTGGGCCTCGCTGAGATTGAAACGCGCGCTCAGCTCGGCGCCGGCCGCCAATGCGGCGAGGAATTCCGCGCCGCTGCAGCCGCAGGCCAGCTCGGCAGCGGCCAGTGCCGCCGGCAGCAGCGCCGAGCCGATGTGCGGGCCTGGCGCCAGCGCATCGCAGAAGTCGAGCGCGCGGCACATCGTGCCGTTGAGTTGCGCCGCCGCCGTGGCCGGCAACCGGTCACCGAAGACGAAGGTGGTGGCCTGTGGCGCGCCGCCGCGTTCGAGCAACAGCGCGCGCAGTTCTGCGATGCCGTCTTCGGCCGCACCGGCCACGGCGGTGCCGGCAGCGGCAAGCACCACGAGTTTGACGGTGCGCTGCGCTTCCGGCGGCACGTCGCGCGCGTCGAGACGGCAGACGAATTCGGCGAGGCGTTGCTCGATGTCCATGCGCGCCCTTGAATCAGGCCTTGTCCGCGCCCGGCGTGACCGGCACCTGCGCCTGCTGCTCGACCCAGCGCGCCAGCTCGCTGACACTGGCGCCCGGCCCGGCGGCCAGCGCCGCGGCACGCCACAGCTGCTGGCCCAACGAGGACAGCGGCGTCGGCAGTTCAGCCTCGCGCCCCAGCTCCATCGCGATGCCGATGTCCTTCAGCATCAGGTCGAGCTTGAACGGGTCGTCGAAGCTGCGGCTGACGACGCGCTGGCGGATGTGGTTCTTCGTGATCCACGAGCCGCCGGTGGATTCGTCCAGCACCTCCACCATCGCCGCCGGATCCAGCCCGAAGCGCTTGCCGATGACCAGGCCTTCCATCGTCGCGCTGAAGGTCATCGAGGTGATCAGGTTGTTGATGCACTTCATCACGTGGCCGGCACCCAGGCCACCGACGTGGAACACGGCCCGGCCCATCAGGTCGAGCAGCGGGCGCACGCGCTGCACGTCTTCGGCCGCTCCGCCGACCATGAACACCAGGTTCGCTTCCTGCGCGCCCCATTGCGCGCCCGACACCGGCGCATCGACCATCGCCACGCCGCGTTCGGCCAGCGCAGCGGCGGTGGCCTGCGTCAGCCTGGGTTCGGCCGACGAGGTATCGAGCAGCAGCGCACCGCGCTTCAGGCCATGGTGCAGACCGTGCTCGCCCAACGCCACCTGCTGCACCACCTGGCCGTTGGGCAGCATGGTGATGACGATGTCGCAGCCCTCGGACAAGGCGGCCGGTGTGGCGCAGGCCATAGCCGCGCCGCCGAGCTGTTCGGCCAGCGCACGGGCCACGGAGGCATCGGCATCTTGCAGCCGCAGCCGATGGCCGGCGCGGGCCAGATGCCCGGCCATCGGCGCGCCCATCACGCCGAGGCCGATGAAGCCGATGTCGAAAGTCTGCATCGAACGCGCTCCCGTGTCATGGCGCCGGCATGGGTGCCGCCGCTGAAATCGAGCTTGGCTGACGTGCCATTCGCTTGCGCCGTGCCGGATGCCGTGCAGTGCGCGGCTTCAGCGATTCAACATCTGTGAACACGACGCCCCTCGATCGCATTCGGGCTACGCGTTGCGCGTGGCAGCAACGACGATGGCCTGGATTTTTCCGGTGACCGGGCCCGCACCGAAGCGCCGGCCGATCGCGGCGGTGGCCACGTCTGTCGCCTGGCCCAGGATCGAGGCGTCGCGTGCCTCGATCTCGTTGCGAAGCGGCGTGCCCTGGCAATAGGCGATCGCGACCACCCGAGGCGATTCGGCCGGGCTCTGCGCAGTGACGGTGTCGAAGGCATGGTCGCCGGTCAAGCCGCCCTGAGCGAGGGCAGCGGAGATCACCGTCGGGTCATGGTAGCCATGCGGCAGTCTGACCATGAATCGGGGCGGGTCTGTCGGGAACAGGCCCGCCATCGCCTGGGTCACGCAGTCGGCGAATTCGTTGTCTTCGATGCGGTCCCAGACGTTGAACAGGAACGTCCCGCCTGGACGCAGCACCCGCCGTGCCTCCGCGAACGCTGCGGCCTTGTCCGGAAAGAACATGGCCCCGAACTGGCACACCACGGCATCGAAGCTGCCATCGCCAAAAGGCAGGCTCATCGCGTCGGCCTGCCGCCAGGTAACCTGACGACTCGTGCCGATGCTCATGGCGTGATCGAGCATCGGCTGGTTCAGGTCGGTCGCGACGATGGCCACATCGGCGGGCAGCCGATCCGCCATGTGACGCGTGACCACACCGGTTCCCGCCGCGATTTCCAGGACAGTTGTCGGTTGCAGCGCCGCAAGGCGGCTGGACAGGTCTTGCGCATACGGCTCGAAGATCAGCGGCACCAGATACTGCTCGTACAGCTGGGCAATGGATCCAGAGAAGACGCGATCGCCGTTAGACGAGTTCATATGTCCGACTCCGGGCAGTGCGGTTGAATGGCTCAGGCCTCACCCGCGGCGCGTGGAGGCGGCGCTTTCTCCAGGCGTTTGGCCATCCGCGTTTGCCAGCCCGGGCCCGTCGCTTTCCAGCGGGCAATGACTTCGGGCGGCAAGCGCAGACTGATCATCTGCCTCGGGTTGGGCGATCGGGGCCGCCCTGCCTTCTTGAAGACGGCGCGAGCGAACATCTCATCCGTCATCTCCGGCAACTCTTCGTACTCTTCGGGCTTGATTGCGTGCGCATCGACGCGCTTCAGATCAGAGCCCAAAGTACGACGCGAAACGGGCTTGCTCACGATCATTGGCCTTTTTCATGCTGAAGACATGACGCACCGCGCCACGCGGGGGGTACCCAACGACCACCAACCGGCGTTGAAGCACTCCGAAGCAGATGATCCGCTATTCTGCGTAGTCCTTCCTCTGGTCTTCGACCTCGGCGGTCAACCCATCGAAGACGAGTACAGCGTCTTCGAAGTCAAGCCCACGGTGGGCGCGGGTCCAGTTGCGCTTGTCCGGATCATAGGCAACACGCACTGCTTTATTGTATATACGACAATGCGTTTCGGCAAGGCGCCGATCGACAAGCCAATCGCTTCACTCGCTACAAGACCGGCGTGTGCCCGAAACCGACAGCTCACCCTGGCCGCATCCGAGGCGGCCGCTTCATCCAGAACGTCGACAGCGCGACCCCGGCCACGATGTGCCAGATGCCCCACCAGGCGGTGACGATGGCCATGCCGCCCAGTCCACCAAAGAAGTTGAACACCAGCACCAGGCCGAGACCGGAATTCTGGATGCCGGTCTCGAAGGCCACTGCGCGGCGGTCGCGCTCTGGCAGGCCGAACAGCCGCGCCATGCCATAGCCGCCGGCCAGCGCCAGCGCGTTGTGGATGAACACGACGAAGACGACGAAGCGGCCGTACTGCTTGAAGATCGACCAGTTCAGCGCCAGCGCGCCGACCACGAAGACGACGAAGATCAGCAGCGCGATGTTGCGCATCGGCACGTGCAGCCTCTTCGCCAGTGCCGGAAAGCGGTGCGACACGAGCATGCCCGCGGCCAGCGGCACACCCAGCAGCAGCGCCACCTCGATCAGCATGCGCAATGGGTCGAGCGAGAACGAGCGCAGCAACGCGTTCATGCCCGGGTCGAGCGAACCCCAGAAGCTGACGTTCAACGGTGTGAAGAAGATCGCGCCCAACGTGCTGAGCGTGCTGATCGACACCGACAACGCGGCATTGCCCAGCGCGCGATGCGTGAAGAAGTTCGAGATGTGGCCGGCCGGGCACGACGACACGAGCAGCATGCCCAGGCCGATCGACGGCGCTGGCTGGATGATCTGGATGAGCAGGAAGGTGAAGGCCGGGAACAGCAGGTGGTGGCTAACCAGGCCGATGGCCAGCGCCTTCGGCGTGCGCAGCGCGGCATGGAAGTCGGCCACCTTCAGATCCAGCGCGATGCCGAAGATCACCAGCGCCAGCACCAGGCTCAGCCCCAGCTGCGCCTGCGGGTTGAAATTCAGCCGGACCTGGTCGATGGCATCCATGCGGCGCCGGATTTCAGCCCATCAAATACTTCGGCAGCCAGATGGCGAGTTCGGGGAAGACGCACAGGATGACGATCGCCAGCACCATGCACAGCATGAACGGGAACGCGCCTTTCAATATCGTCGGCAGGCTCACGTCGGGCGTGATGCCGTTGATGACGAACAGGTTCAGCCCCACCGGCGGCGTGATCAGGCCGAGTTCCATGTTGATGGTCAGGATGACGCCGAACCAGATCGGGTCGAAGCCGGCGGCCAGGATCACCGGCATCAGGATCGGCGTGGTCATCAGGATGATCGCCGCCGGCGGCAGGAAGCACCCGGCCACCAGCAGCATCACATTGATGGCGGCGAGGATGACCCAGCGGTTGACCTGCATCTCGCCGATCGAGGTCGCCACCGCCTGCGTCACCTGCAGCGACGACATCATGTAGCCGAACAGGATCGAGGTGCCGATGATCAGCAACAGCATGCCCGATTCGCGCAGCCCGTCGCGCAGGATGGCCCACAGGTCGGCGGGCCGCCACACGCGGTAGATCACCACCACCATCAGCAGGCACAGCGCGGCGCCGACACCGGCCGCTTCCGACGGCGTGGCGATGCCGCCGTACAGCGCATAGACGACGCCGACGATGACGGCGATGAAGGGCAGCAGCCGCGGCAGCAGTTCGAGTTTTTCCTTCAGCGAATAGATGCGGTCCTGGTCGATCAGCACCGTGCCGCGCTTCCAGCTGATGAACAGCGCCCAGGCCATGAACAGCAGCACCAGCAGCAGACCCGGCACGATGCCGGCGATGAACAGCCGCCCGATCGAGGTTTCGCTGGCGATGCCGTACAGGATCATCGTGATGCTGGGAGGGATCAGGATGCCCAGCGTGCCGCCGGCGGCGATGGCGCCGGTGGCCAGATCGGCGTCGTAGCCGCGGCGGCGCATTTCGGGAATGCCCATCTTGCCGATGGCCGCGCAAGTGGCCGGCGACGAGCCGGTGAGCGCCGAGAACAGCGCACAGGCGCCGATGTTGCTGATGACCAGCGAGCCCGGCACCTTGTGCAGCCAGCGTGCCAGCGCTTCGTACAGGTCGCTGCCGGCGCGCGACGAAGCCACGGCCGCGCCCATGATGATGAACATCGGCAGCGACACCAGCGTGAAATCACTCAGCCCGGCGAACACCGTCTCGGGCACGAAGTTGACACTGTTCCAGCCGTCGAAGGCGACCATGAACAGCAGCGCCACCGCGCCCAGGCCGAAGGCGATGGGCAAGCCGGTGGCCAGCAGCGCCGTGGTGACGACGAAGATCAGCAGGCCGATCGCCAGCGGGCTCAAGCCGGTTCCTTCGGCGCCATGCCGAACGGGGCCTCACGCCGGCTCAGCACCAGCCAGATCTCGGCGATGAACTGCAGGCACAGCAGGCCCAGGCCCACCGGCACCGACAGGTACGGAATCCACAGCCGCGCGCGCCAGATCGACGGCGTGGTATGGCCACTCGCCCAGGCTTCGTGCCACCACGGAAGTGACGCGTAGAGAAAGAAGCCGCAGAACACCAGCGCCACGACGCTGCCGAACAGGTACAAGGCACGCCGCGTCTTGGCGCCGGCCATCAGCGGCAGCACATCGACCGCGACATGGCCGCGCGTGAGCAGGATGTACGGCGCGCCGACGAAGGTGGCGGCGACCAGCGAGAAGGTGACGAACTCGGTCTGCCAGATCGACGACTGGCCGAGCACCGCGCGCACGAACACCATCTGGCAGATCACGCCCACCGACAACAGGATCAGCCCGGCGGCAAAGACGCCGAAGCAACGCGAGAGAAAGTGCACCGCCACCACCCAGGCCGGCAAAGGCCGGGGCGGCGGCAGCCCCCTCTCACTTGACACTCAAGGCCTTGTCGATCAGTTCCTTGCCGCCCGGCACTTTCTCGGCGAAGTTCTTGTACGAGGTCTTCTGCGCCACCGCGCGCCAGGCATCGAACTCGGCCTCGTTCATCATCACCACCTCGACCTTGTTCGCCTTGTAGGTCTCGACCAGTTTCTCGTCGAGCTTCTTCGATTCGGCTTCGAAGAAGTCTTCGGCCTTCTGCGACGCGGCCATCAGCGCCTTCTTCTGCGCGTCGTTCAGCTTGTCCCAGCTCTTCATGCTGATCAGCACCGGTTCGTACATGAACCACAGTGCGTTGTCGCCCGGCGCGGTCAGGCACTTGAGCTGCTCGTACAGGCGGAACGACACGAAGCTGCCCGACGAGGTGTCGGTGCCCTGCGCCACGCCCTGCTGCAGCGCGTTGTAGACCTCGTTCGATGGGATCGACACGATCGACGCGCCGGCGCCGGCCCACATCTGCGCGAAGGTCGCGCCGGCCGAGCGCACCTTCAGGCCGGCGGCATCCTCAGGCTTCTTGATGCACTTGTCCTTGCCGCCGAAGGCGCCGGCCAGCCAGGCGTCGGCCAGCACCTTGACGCCGCCCTGTTCGATGACGGCCTTGATGTCCTTCATGAAAGCCGAATCGTTGATGCGTCGCGCATGCGCGTGGCTCTTCACCAGCCCCGGCATCAACGTGGCGCCGAATTGCGGGTGGATGCCCGAGGCGTAGTCGAGCGGGAACGAACTCATATCGATCTGGCCGCTGAGCATGGCCTTCCACTGCTCCTGCGCCTTGACCAGGCTGGAACCCGGAAAGACCTTGATCTCGAGGCCGACGTTGGCGGCGGCCACGTCGCGCGCGATCATCTGCACCATCTCGTCGCGCACGTCGCCTTTTCCGCCGGGGAACTGGTGCGACGCTTTCAGCGTGACATCGGCGGCAAGCGCCGGGGCGAGTGGCAGCGCGGCGCTCATTGCGGTGATCAGCGCGGCGGCGAGGGTGCTGAGCAGGGGGCGTCGTTGCATGAGGTTGTCTCCGGGTCGGTGTGAGGCAGCCGGGCAAGCATGGCGCCCGGGTCAAGCGCCGACTGTAGTGAATCGACGCTGCGCACACGGTCGGTGAATTCCATGAGCCGACCCGGCAGCAATCGGCGCACACGCGCGCCGGGCAATGTCCGCGTCAGCGCTTGTTTGCGTCAGCGGAAGACGCCGTCCCATTCTCCCGCGGCCACGCTGGCGCTCAGGCCATCGTCGCTGGCCAGCGGCCGGTTCAGCGTGAACATCGATTCGGGCGTCAGCACCGAATAGTCCATGTAGCCCAGCCGCGCGAGCGGGCGCATCTCGCCGGTCTTGACGATGCCGTCGACGATGAAGGCATCGTCGATGTAGATGCCCACCACGGTGCCGATGACCAGCGTGTAGCCGGGCTTCCCGCCGGGGCCGGGCAAGGCGATGGTCTGCCACAACTTGCACTCGAAGGCCGCGGGCGACTGCGCCACACGGGGCGGTGCCACGAAACGCGATGCGGCCTTGCCGAGGCCGGCGAGTGCGAACTCGTCCACCTGTGGCGCGACCGGCGCCGAACTCATGTTCATCGCATCGCGCAGCGCCCAGGTGGCGATCGAACAGGTGAACTCGCCGCTGCTCTGGATGTTGCGCAGGCTGTCCTTGAAGCCACCGGACGAGAACATCAGCATCGGCGGGCGGTCGCTGACGGCATTGAAGAAGCTGTACGGCGCCAGGTTGGCCACGCCGTCCTCGCCGAGCGTGGACACCCAGCCGATCGGGCGCGGCGCAACCAGCGCCTTGAAGGGGTCGTGCGGCAGGCCGTGGTGGCGACCGGTGGCGTCGTAGTGCATGGGGTGTGGGGGTGAGGTGCAGCGGTGCGGCTGCGGCGCAGCGGCCCTTGAGGGCGCGTAGCGTACATCGGCGCCGACGAACAGGCGAGAATGATCGCGCATCCGCTCCTGGTCCGTCCTGTTCAGCATCTGCCATGGCCATCTACCAGCTCGAAGACCTGATCCCGCAAATTGCCGCCAGCGCCTGGGTGGCGCCCAGCGCCACCGTCATCGGCCGCGTGGTGCTGGAAGAAGGCGCCAGCGTCTGGTACGGTGCGGTGCTGCGCGGCGACAACGACCTGATCCGCATCGGCCGCGACAGCAACGTGCAGGACGGCAGCGTGCTGCACACCGACGACGGTGTGCCGCTGACCCTGGGCGACGGCGTCACCGTCGGCCACCAGGTGATGCTGCACGGCTGCACCGTCGGCGACGGCACGCTGATCGGCATCCACGCGGTGGTGCTCAACGGCGCGAAGATCGGGCGGAACTGCATCGTCGGTGCTGGTGCGCTGGTCACCGAGGGCAAGGAATTTCCCGATGGCTCGCTGATCGTCGGCTCGCCGGCGCGCAGGGTGCGTTCGCTCAGCGACGCTCAACACGCGATGCTGCCGCACCTGGCGCAGCACTACCTGGCGCAGACGCGGCGCCACCGTGGCGGGCTCAAGCGCATCGACCGCGATGACCCTGAAGTCGGCGCGGCCTGATGGACGCTGGTTGATGGACGAGCTGCATCGCTTCGTCTTCGACGGCCTGCCGGTGCGCGGCATGCTCGTGCGCCTGGACGCCAGCTGGCGCGAGATGCTGGCGCGGCGCGGTGAGGTGCCGTACCCGGCACCGGTGCGCAACCTGCTCGGCGAGATGGTTGCCGCCGGGGTTCTGATGCAGGCGAACATCAAGTTCAGTGGCGCGCTGATCCTGCAGATGCAGGGCGATGGCCCGGTGAAGCTGGCGGTGGCCGAGGTGCAGCCCGACCTGCACTTTCGTGGCACCGCCACCGTGCTCGGCGATGTCGGCGACGAGGCGGGGCTGCAGCAGATGCTGAACGTGCACGGCGAGGGGCGTTGTGCGATCACGCTCGACCCGCAGCCGCGCCAGCCCGGCCAGCAGCCGTACCAAGGGCTGGTGCCGCTGCACGGCGACCGTCGAGAGCCGTTGCAGCGGCTGTCGCAGGTGCTCGAGCACTACATGCTGCAGTCCGAACAGCTGGACACGCGATTGGTGCTGGCCGCCGACGAGCACGTCGCCGCCGGCCTGCTGATCCAGCGCCTGCCGGTCGATGGCCCCAGCCGCATGTCGGGTGAGCGCAACGAGGACCAGATCGGCCTCAACGAGGACTTCAACCGCATCGCCCACCTCGCGGCATCGCTGCGTGGCGACGAGCTGCGCACGCTGACTGTCGAAACCGTGCTGCGCCGCCTGTTCTGGGAGGAGCGGCTGCTGCGCTTCGAGCCGCAGCACCCACGCTTCGTGTGCAGCTGCGCGCGCGAGCGGGTGCGCGGCATGTTGCTCGGGCTCGGCCAGGCCGAGGTGGACAGCATCGTCGCCGAGCGCGGCAACGTCGAGGTCGGGTGCGAGTTCTGCGGCCGCAAATACCACTTCGATGCGGTCGATGTCGGCGAGATGTTCACGCCCGGCCGCGACCAACCGGCCGCACCGACATCGCTGCAGTGAAGCCGTGCGGCCGCGCGCTCAGCCGCGCGCCAGCAGCCTTTCACAATCGGGATCGCCGCAGCGGTCGCAGACATGGCGCCAGCGGGGCGCCGCGTCGCTTGCGCGTCGTTCGCGCCGACCCAGCGCCGGCGCGATCGCGGCGCGCGCTGCCGCCAGCCGATCGGTACCCTGCCCGCTGACCACCGCATAGCCGATGCCGCCGTGCCGCAGCGCCGCGCGCAGCAGCGCATCGACCGGCTCACGCACGTGCTCGCCGTCGCGCTGCAGGCCGTCGGGCAGCCACGGCAGATCGAGGGCGGTGAGCAGCGTCATTGTGCAGGCCTGCTGCGCCGTCAGCGCGGACGCGTACAGGCTGCGATCGGCGAACACCCAGTCGCTGTACACCGCGACCATCAGCGCCGTGGTATCGGCGACGACGATGTCGTGGTCGGCGGCCGCGGCGCGGATGCGGCGCGTCTGCTCGGCAGCGATCGCCGCCTGCTCGTGAACCAGCGGCGTGCGCGCACGCTCGGCGCAGAACTCGCGCAAATACTCGTCCACGCGTGCGACGCGGTGGCCTTCGCGGTGAAGCTGCTCGCACAGTTGCGCAGCGAGCGTGCTCTTGCCGGTGCTCTCGGCACCGAGCACGGCGATCACCAGCCGCTCAGCCATCGGCTCGCGCATCGGCCAGCGCAAGGCGCCGCCAGGCGCGATACCCGGCCACCGAGAGCACCATGAACAGCGTGTACAGCAACACGGTCAGCCACAGGCCCTTGTACGCGAACACGCCGACGCTGACGCTGTTCACCGCCAGCCAGGCGAGCCAGTTCTCGACGTACTTGCGCCCCAGCAGCCATTGCCCGGCCACGCTGCCCGCGGTCGGGCAGGCATCCCACCAGGGCACATCGGTGTCGGTGAACCGCGCCAGGAACGCACCGAGCAACGGCCAGGCCCCGAGCACGCCGACGAGCAGCCGCCAGCGCCCGCGCGCCGACAGCCAGCGCACCTGCAGGGCGCGGCCGTCATCGGCGTGCCCGCGCAACCACTGCCACCACCCCCAAAAGGCGATGACCACGAAGAAGACCTGCAGGCCGGCTTCGCCGTACAGGCGGCTTTCGAAGAACAGCACGCCGTACAGCAGCGACGCGACGATGGCCAGTGGCCAGGCGATCGGGTTGACGCGCATGTTGCACACCACCATCGCCAGCGACAGCACGAAGGCGATGATCTCGATCCAGGTGATCGGGCTGCCCCAGACCACGAAGGCCGGCGCAAGCAGGGCTTGCATGGCTTGCTGCAGCGCTTCCATCGGCGTGGTCAGGAGCCGGGATTGTTGGCAAGGCTTTCTGTGCCAAGCCTGGGAAAGCGCCTGACCGCCTGTTGCCGACCCAGCGTCGAGGTCACCGCGGGCTGAGCTGCACCAGGATCTCGTCGGGCTTGACCATGCCGAGTTCGGCACGCGCCCGTTCCTCGACCATCTCGAGGCCTTCCTTCAGGTCACTGACCTCGGCGGCCAGCCGCTGGTTGCGCAGTTGCGCTGCCTTGTTGGCCGCATTTTGCGCTGCCAGTTGCGATTCGAGGTGCACGACATAGGAACGGCCCGACTTGCCGGCCCACAACTCGGCCTGCACCGCCAGCAGCAAGGCGACCAGCCCGAGCGTGATCAGGCGCATGGCCTGCATCGCCACAAGCGCTCAGGCGCGCGACCCCGGGCCCGCACTACCAACTTGTCCACAGCTTCGACCCCGCGGCCATGCGCTGGTTGTAGGAATCGGCCACGCGCTCGAGCAGCGCCGCATCGGCCACGCCGTCGTCACCCAGTGGCGCGAAGCTGACACGGATCGTGCCGTCGGGCATCGGGCGCAAGCTCGCCGACACGCCGCGCTTGCCATCCCTGCCCTCGAGCGTGCCGTGGCGCAGGTCCTGCTGGGTCACGCTCAGCTTCTGGTCGAGCAGCGCGCCCCGCGCGGCGGCGAAGGTGCGGTCGAAATCGAGCTGGCTGTCGGGCACCATGCCCGGCGGTGCGCCGACGCAGGCGGCGAGGCCGCTCAACATGAGCACCAGCGCCGCCAAGCCACGTTTCATTTTTCCGGACGCAGGTTGTAGAAGGCTGCGCGGCCGGGGTAGCTTGCGACATCGCCCAGGTCTTCCTCGATGCGCAGCAGCTGGTTGTACTTGGCGACGCGATCTGAGCGGCTCATCGAGCCGGTCTTGATCTGCCCGGCATTGGTGCCGACCGCAATGTCGGCGATGGTGGAATCCTCGGTCTCGCCCGAGCGATGGCTGATGACCGAAGTCCAGCCGGCGCGCTTGGCCATCTCGATGGCGGCGAAGGTTTCGGTCAAGGTGCCGATCTGGTTGATCTTGATGAGGATCGAATTCGCCACGCGCTTGTCGATGCCTTGTTGCAGGATCTTGGTGTTGGTGACGAACAGGTCGTCACCGACCAGTTGGATCTTCGCGCCGAGGCGGTCGTGCAGGTGCTTCCAGCCGTCCCAGTCGGCTTCGGCCATGCCGTCCTCGATGCTGATGATCGGGTACTTGTCGCACCAGCTGGCCATCAGATCGGTCCATTCCTCGGCGCTCAGGCTCAGGCTTTCGCCGCCGAGCACGTACTTGCCGTCCTTGTGGAATTCGCTCGCCGCGCAATCCAGGCCGATGGCGATCTGCTCGCCGGCCCTGTAGCCGGCCGCCTCGATGGCCTCGAGGATGAGCTGGATGGCCGCCTCGTGGCTGGCCACGCTGGGCGCGAAACCACCCTCGTCGCCGACCGCGGTGCTCATGCCGCGCGCGTTGATGATCTTCTTCAGCGCATGAAAGGTCTCGGCGCCGTAGCGCACCGCCTCGCGAAAACTCGGCGCGCCGAGCGGGATGATCATCAGCTCCTGCAGGTCGAGGTTGTTGTTGGCATGCGCGCCGCCGTTGATGACGTTCATCATCGGCACCGGCATCTGCATGCCGCCCATGCCACCGAAATAGCGGTACAGCGGCAGCCCCGATTCCTCGGCCGCGGCGCGCGCCACCGCCATGCTCACCGCCAACGTGGCGTTGGCGCCGAGACGGCTCTTGTTGTCGGTGCCGTCGAGATCGATCAGCGTGCGGTCGAGAAAGGCCTGCTCCGACGCATCGAGCCCGAGCACCGATTCGCTGATCTCGGTATTGATGTGCTCGACCGCGCGCAGCACGCCCTTGCCGCCGTAGCGCGAGGCGTCGCCGTCACGCAGCTCGATGGCCTCGCGCGAGCCGGTGGAAGCCCCCGAAGGCACCGCCGCGCGGCCCATGGTGCCGCTTTCCAGCAGCACGTCGCATTCGACGGTCGGGTTGCCGCGGCTGTCGAGGATCTCCCGGCCGACGATGTCAACGATGGCGCTCATTCAGTTCAACTCCCTGTGTGTTCGATTCTTGTGGTGCGAGGCGCTCACATCCCTTCGACCAGCACCATGCTCATCACCGCAGCGCCTTCGCGCGCCTTGCGGGCTTCGACGTATTCCGGCGAGTCGTAGAACGCGCGCGCCCGCGCCATGTTGGGGTACTTGATGATGACGACCCGCGGCGGCTGCCAATCGCCTTCGAGCACCTCGAGTTCACCGCCGCGCGCGAGGTATTCGCCGCCGTACTTCTCGCTGGCGACCTTGGCCAGCTTCTTGTACTGCTCGTACTGCACCGGGTTGCTGATCCGCATGTGGGCAATGATGTAGGCGCTCATGGCTCAAGCCTCGAAGTGATTTTCAAGCAGCGGCCGCGCCTTGACCACGCGGTCCAGCGCCACGAGTTGTTCGAGCAGCGCGCGCATGTGTTTCAACGGCACCGCATTCGGCCCGTCGCTCATCGCGTTGTTCGGGTCGGGATGCGTTTCCATGAACAGGCCGGCCACGCCTGCACCGATGCCGGCCCGCGCCAGCACCGGCACGAACTCGCGCTGCCCACCGCTATGGGTGCCCTGCCCGCCCGGCAGTTGCACCGAGTGCGTGACGTCGAAGACCACCGGCGCACCGGTCTCGCGCATGATCGCCAGGCTGCGCATGTCGGACACCAAGTTGTTGTAGCCGAAGCTGGCGCCGCGCTCGCAGGCCATGAAGCGGTCTTCGCTCAAGCCCTTGTCACGCGCCGCCGCACGCGCCTTGTCGATCACGTTCTTCATGTCGTGGGGCGCGAGGAACTGGCCCTTCTTGATGTTCACGGGCAGCCCGCTTTGCGCCACCGCGTGGATGAAGTCGGTCTGCCGGCTCAGGAAGGCCGGTGTCTGCAGCACATCGACCACCACCGCCACCTGCGCGACTTCGGCTTCGCTGTGCACGTCGGTCAACACCGGCACGCCGATGTCGCGCTTGACCTTGGCGAGGATTTCCAGGCCGCGCTGCATGCCGGGCCCGCGAAATGACGTGCCGCTAGAGCGATTCGCCTTGTCGTAGCTCGACTTGAAAATGAACGGAATGCCGAGCGCGGCCGTCATCTCCTTCAGTTGACCGGCCACGTCGAGTTGCAGCATCTCGCTTTCGACCACGCACGGCCCGGCGATGAGGAAGAACGGCCGCTCGAGGCCGACATCGAACCCGCACAGCTTCACGCCGCCACCTTCAGGTCTTGCTCGGCCGCCGCCTGATGTTTCAACGCCGCGGCGATGAAACTGTTGAACAGCGGATGCCCGTCCCAGGGCGTGGACTTGAACTCGGGGTGGAACTGCACGCCGACGAACCACGGGTGCACATCGCGCGGCAGTTCGACCATCTCGGTCAGCTTGTCGCGCTGCGTGATCGCCGAGATGACCAGCCCGGCCTCGCGCAGGCGCTCGAGGTAGTGCTCGTTGGCCTCGTAACGGTGCCGGTGCCGTTCGGTGACGACGTCACCGTAGATCTCGTGCGCCAGCGTGCCGCGCTGCACGTCCGAGCTTTGCGCGCCCAGCCGCATGGTGCCGCCCAGATCGGAACTGGCAGTGCGCTTTTGCACGCTGCCGTCACGGTCTTGCCATTCGTCGATCAGCGCGATCACCGGGTTCGTCGTGTCGGCGTCGAACTCGGTGCTGTTGGCATCGACCAGCCCGGCCTTGTGGCGCGCGAATTCGATCGTCGCCACCTGCATGCCCAGGCAGATGCCCAGGTAGGGGATGCCGCGTTCGCGCGCGAACCGTGCCGCCACGATCTTGCCTTCAATGCCGCGCTTGCCGAATCCGCCCGGCACCAGCACCGCATCGAAGCGCGCCAGCTGTTCGATGTTGGTGGGGTTGAGCGCCTCCGAATCGAGGTATTCGATGTTGACGCGCGCATGGTGCTGGATGCCGGCATGGCGCAACGCCTCGTTCAGCGACTTGTAGGAATCCGAGAGGTCGGTGTACTTGCCACACATCGCGATGCTCACCGCATGCGCCGGGTTTTCCACCTCGTGCACCAGGCGATCCCAGCGCTTCAGGTCGGCCGGCTTGGTGAGCAGCTGCAGCTTCATGCAGATCATCTCGTCCAGGCCCTGCTCGTGCAGCATGCGCGGCACCTTGTAGATGGTGTCCACGTCCCACATGCTGATCACGCCGTGCGGCTGCACGTTGGTGAACAGGCTGATCTTCTCGCGCTCTTCGTCGGGCACCGCACGGTCGGCGCGACACAGCAGCACATCGGGCTGGATGCCGATCTCGCGCAGCTTCTGCACCGTGTGCTGCGTCGGCTTGGTCTTCAGCTCGCCGGCGGCGGCGATCCATGGCACGTAGGTGAGGTGCACGAAAGCGCTGTTCGACGGCCCGAGCTTCAGGCTCAGCTGGCGCACCGCTTCCAGGAAGGGCAGCGATTCGATGTCGCCGACGGTGCCGCCAATCTCGACGATGGCCACGTCCACCGCTGCGGCGGTGCCCACGCCGGCGCCGCGCTTGACGTATTCCTGGATCTCGTTGGTAACGTGCGGGATCACCTGCACGGTCTTGCCCAGGTAGTCGCCGCGGCGCTCTTTCTCGAGCACGCTCTTGTAGATCTGGCCGGTGGTGAAGTTGTTGCTGCGCTTCATCCGTGTCGTGATGAAGCGCTCGTAGTGCCCGAGGTCGAGGTCGGTCTCGGCGCCGTCGTCGGTGACGAACACCTCGCCGTGCTGGAACGGGCTCATCGTGCCCGGATCGACATTCAGGTACGGATCGAGCTTGATCAGGGTGACCTTCAGGCCCCTCGATTCGAGCACCGCCGCCAGCGACGCCGACGCGATGCCCTTGCCCAACGAGGACACCACGCCGCCGGTGACGAAGACAAACCTGGTCATCATGATGGGCAGGAGAACGGCATTGCAGTCGCGCCGGGCCCGGTGCCTGGGTTTGAAATCGAGAGTATAGAGGCGGGTAGGACCGAGCGGCCGCCTTCGCGCTTCAAGTCGAGAAGCGACGCAACGCTTCGCCCGTGATCCGGCAGATGCGCCAGTCGGGCATCACCGTGGCGCCCATGCGCTCGTAGAAGCGGATGGCATCGACGTTCCAGTCGAGCACGCTCCATTCGAAGCGGCCGTAGTCGCGCTCGTTGGCGATGCGCGCCAGGCGGCTGAGCAAGGCTTCGCCGATGCCGTTGCCGCGGTGCGCCCCTTGCACGTACAGGTCTTCGAGGTACAGGCCCGGCTTGCCCAGAAAAGTGGAGTAGTTGGTGAAGAACAGCGCGAAGCCGACCACGCCGCCATCCCGCTCGGCGACCAGCGCCTCGACCACCGGGCGGACGCCGAACAGGTGCTCCTGCAGCCGTTGCGGTTCGATGCTGACCAGATGGCTCAGCTTCTCGAATGCGGCCAGTTCGCCGATCAGCGCGACGATGGCCGGCACATCCTGCGCTTGCGCGCTGCGCAGTTCGAAGCCGGCGGCGGCCGTCACGGCTCGCCGATCAGCGGAACTCGGATTGAGGGACCGTTTTCACCTCGGCGGGCAACGAGCCGATGTATTCGGCCATCTGTTTCAGCTCTTTCAGCGTAAATTGCTTCACCTGGCCGCCCATGATGGCGTTGCCGCGGCCGACTCGGGCGTTGCCCTCGGTCTTGTACGACTTCAACGCGACATAGAGGTAGTCTGGGTACTGGCCGGCGATCTTCGGATAGCTGCCGTCGATGGGCTTGTTGAAATTGGCGCCATGGCACGACGTGCAGGCGCCCTTGGTCAACAGTTCAGCCACCGCCGGCGACGGGGTTGTTGTCAGCGCATCCGGCGTGGTGATGGCCTCGCCGTGCTGGGCATAGTAGGCGGCCAGGTCGGCGATGTTCTGCTCGCTCAACGATCCGGCCACGGCCTGCATCGTGCCCTGCTTGCGTTCGCCCTTCTTGTAGGCGGTCAACGCCGCGGCGATGTACTTGGCGTTCTGGCCCGAGATCATCGGCACCTTGTGCACTTCGGGAAAGCTCGCCTGGTAGCCCACGATGCCGTGACAACCGATGCATTGCGCGTTGATCTTCTTGCCGGCTTCGGCATTGCCGGTGATCTCTTGCGCCTGCGCAGGGGTCGATAAAAGCGATAGCAGCCCGGCACACAGTGCCCATGTCGTCAACAGCGCTTTGTTCATCGTCGAAATCGTCTGGGTGTTCAGCGGGCCGCCTCACGCGCTTTCATGCGGCTTCATGCGGCAGCGGGGCATGAAAAGGCGAGCTGCTCGGCTCGCCTGCGGGGTTCACCCAAGATTATACGACCCGCCCTTATACTGATTCGAGCCGCCGACCGCCCCGGTGCACGAGGCCGGCACGCTCCAATCTCGATCCACCTGCCGCCGCCATCGCCGCGCGGCCCACCACCTGAATCCCATGAAATTCCAAGGCACCGACAACTACATCGCCACGCCCGACCTGATGCTGGCGGTGAACGCCGCCGCCACCTTGAAGCGTCCACTGCTGGTCAAGGGCGAGCCCGGCACCGGCAAGACGATGCTCGCCGAAGAGGCTGCCACCGCCATGGGCCTGCCGCTGCTGCAATGGCACATCAAGAGCACCACCAAGGCGCAGCAGGGCCTCTACGAGTACGACGCGGTCAGCCGGCTGCGCGACAGCCAGTTGGGCGACGAACGGGTCAAGGACATTCACCACTACATCGTCAAGGGCGTGCTCTGGCAGGCCTTCACCGCCGAGCAGCCGGTGGCGCTGCTGATCGACGAGATCGACAAGGCCGACATCGAGTTCCCGAACGACCTGCTGCGCGAACTCGATCGCATGGAGTTCTTCGTCTATGAGACGCGTGAGCTGATCCAGGCCAAGCACCGACCGGTGGTGTTCATCACCTCGAACAACGAGAAAGAATTGCCCGACGCGTTCCTGCGCCGCTGCTTCTTCCACTACATCAAGTTCCCCGATGCCGACACGATGAAGGCCATCGTCGATGTGCACTTCCCCGGTTTGAAGAGGGAGCTGCTGACGGCGGCGATGAAGACCTTCTACGACGTGCGCAACCTGCCCGGGCTGAAGAAGAAACCCTCGACCTCCGAACTCCTCGACTGGCTGAAACTGCTGGTGGCCGAGGACATTCCGCTCGAAGCGCTGCAAAGCAAGGACGAGAAGGTCAGCGTGCCGCCGCTTGTCGGCGCGCTGCTGAAGAACGAGCAGGATGTGACGCTGTTCGAGAAGCTGGTCTTCATGCAACGACACAACCGCTGAACGCTGCCATGCCCTTCCTGCAACCGGTGACGCTGTCGGGCCAGCACGCCTCGCTGGTGCCGTTGTCAGCCGATCACCACGACGGCCTGGTCGAGGCTGCGCGCGACGGCGAACTGTGGAAGCTCTGGTACACGGCCGTGCCGTCGCCCGAGGGCATGCACGCCGAGATCGAGCGCCGTCTGTCGTTGCTGGTCAAGGACAGCATGCTGCCCTTCACCGTGCTCGATGCGGCCGGCCAGGTGGCCGGCATGAGCACCTACATGAATGTCGATGGCGCCAACCGGCGTGTCGAGATCGGCTCCACCTGGTATGCCAAGCGTGTGCAGCGCTCGCCGCTGAACACCGAATGCAAGCTGCTGCTGCTCGGCCATGCCTTCGAGACGCTGGACTGCATCGCGGTCGAGTTCCGCACGCACCGGTTGAACACCCAAAGCCGGCGCGCGATCGAACGCCTCGGTGCGCAGCTCGACGGCATCCTGCGCTCGCACCAGATCGGCGCCAACGGGGTGTTGCGTGACACGGCCGTGTACAGCATCACCGCGGCCGAGTGGCCGACGGTGAAAACACACCTGCAGTATCAACTCAGCCGCCCGCGCGAGTGAGGCGGCGCCAAGGCGGCGCGGCATGGCCACAGCGAAGAAGAATCTGACGATCGACCTGCTGTGGCAGTTCGAACGACTGGGCGCGCCCAGCCTGTCGCCCGACGGCTCACAGGCCGTGTGCGCGCTGAGCCGTTGCTCGATGCAGGACAACAAGGCCGCCAGCACCTTGTGGCTGCTGTCCACGCTCGGCGGCAAGCCGCGCGCGCTCACGCATTGCGGCGACAAGGACAGCCAGCCGGCCTGGTCGCCGCGCGGCGACCAGATCTCCTTCGTCGCCAAGCGCGAGCAGCAGGGCATCAAGGACACCGAACCGCAGCTGTACCTGATCGCACCCGACGGCGGCGAAGCGCAACGCGTCGCCGAGTTGGCGACCGGCGTCGGCGAGTTCGCCTGGTTTCCCGACGGCAAGCGCATCGCGTTGGTGTCCTGGGTGTGGCCCGAACTGAAAGGGGCCAAGGCACAGGCCGGCCGGCGCAAGGCCTTCGGCGAGCGCAAGGAAACGGGTTACGCGACCAGCCAGGCGATGTACCGGCACTGGGACCACAACCTGCCGATGGACCGGGTGCCGCACCTGCTGGTGATGGACACGAGCAACGGACGCGTGCGCGACCTCTTCGAAGGCACGCCTTATGAACTGGCGCGCAACGAGCCGGGCCGCCATCACTTCGACATTTCGCCAGGCGGCGACCGCGTGGTCTTCAGCTTCGACCCGGCGCCCGAAAAGCGCGGCGATGCCCGCTTCGCGCTGTACGAGATGGTGTTGAAGACCGGCAAGGTGCGCGAACTCGCCCGGGACGCTGGCTGGGACATGCATGCGCCGCGCTACAGCCCCGACGGTGATCGCATCGCCTTTCTGGCCAGCCACCAGCAGCTGAAGCACACGATGCCGATGCAGTTGTGCCTCTGGGATCGGGAGACGGCGCAGTGGTCGGTGCAAAGCGGCCAGTGGGACCACGAACCGAGCGCGCCGCTGCGCTGGGAGGACGATGGCCAGGCGCTGCTGTTCACCGCCGAGCAGCAGGGGCGCGCGCACCTGTGGCGTTTCGATCTGCCCGACCGGCGCGCCGAGGTCCTCGTCAGTGGCGGCACCGTGCTCGGCTTCGACAAGCACGCCGGCACCTTGGTGACGCTGGCCGACGCCGCCGACCACCCCGCGCGCGTGCATGCCCACCTGCCCGGCGATGCGCCGCGGCGCATCGAGGGCTTCAACGACAAGCTGCTGGCGTCGATCAGGCTCGGCCGTTGCCAAGAGCGCTGGATCGAAGGCGCGCAAGGCGACCCGGTGCAGCTGTGGGTGCACTACCCACCGGGCTTCGATGCGAAGAAGAAGTACCCGCTGCTGCACATCATTCACGGCGGCCCGCACACCGCCCCCGGCGACAACTGGCACTACCGCTGGAACATGCCGCTCTTCGCCGCCGAAGGCTATGTCGCCTGCAGCGTCAACTACCACGGCTCGTCGAGCTTCGGCTACGCCTTTCTCGACAGCATCACGCACCGCTGGGGCGAACTCGAATTGCAGGATATCGAAGCCGCCACCGATGCGCTGCTCGCCGAGCCGTGGGCCGATGCGAAGCGGGTCTTCGCCGCCGGCGGCAGCTACGGCGGTTTCATGGTCGCGTGGATGAACGGCCATGTCGCACCGGGCCGGTATCAGGCCTATGTGTGCCACGCCGGCTGCTTCGACTGGACGGCGATGTTCGCCGACGACGCCTACACCTGGCATGCGCGCGAACTCGGCGCCTGGTACTGGGACGATGCGGCGAAAGTGGCCGCGCAGAGCCCGCACAGCTTCGCCGCAGCGATGCGCACGCCCACGCTGGTCATTCACGGTGCGCTCGACTACCGCGTGCCCGACCAGCAGGGGCTGGCCTACTACAACACGCTGAAGGCGCTAAACGTTGAGGCGCGGTTGCTGTGGTTCGGTGACGAGAACCACTGGATCCTCAAGCCGCGCAACAGCCGGCAGTGGTACGGCGAGTTCTTCGACTGGCTGCGCGCGCACGACCCGGCCAAGGCCCGCCGCCGAAAATCTCCTTCGAGAGCTACTTCGGAAACATGAACTGCACCTGCAGGCGCACCTGCCAGTTGGCAGCGTCGTCCGGGTGCACCACGTTGTAGTAGGCCGACAACTGCGTGTTCACCGGCAGCTTGCCCAGGTGGAAGATCTTGCCGATGCCACCGCCCAGCGGCACGGTCCATTGCTGGCCGCTGTCGGCCTTCCAGTTGACGGTCGCGATCGGCGCACTGGTCAGGTAGAAACCGGCCGGGAAGTTGTAGTTCAGGAACGGCTGGATCAGACCGTTGTTGTAGGCGCCGCCTTGCTCGCTGCTGGACAGCGACCAGATGTTGTTGACCAGCGCGCCGTAGACCCAGGGGCTGCCCTTGTCCAGGTGCAGCACGACGAAGGTCGGGCCCAGACCCCAGTTCTTGTTGCCCAGCCCGTTGGTGTTGGTCGGCAGTTGCGCGACCGCACCCACACCCCAGATCCACTCGCCCGGGTTCGCCGGTGACAGGAAGCCAGTGAACTGGATGTCGCCGAGCCCGTTCTCCCGTTCACCGCCCGCCACCAGCGCCGGCATCGAGATCACCGGCACGATGGTGCGGGTGATGATGTTCCACTCGGGTGTCACCGAGATCGGGATCACCGGCTGGATGTTGAGGATGTTCTGCGTGCCGTCGAGCGGGCCGACATTGAAGTTGGTGTTGTTCTGGAACGGCACGCTGATCAGGTTGCCGACCGGGTTCTGCGCCAGCTTGGCGAGTTCCTCGGCGCTCATCGCCGCCTGCGCCGGCAGGCACACCGCGCCGGCCAGCAGCAGCAGCGATGCACGCCTCTTGTTCGACGGCGTCTTCAGTCTTCGCGTGATGGTCTCTTTCATTGCACCCACTCCACTTCGCTCGGCCGCCACTGCTTCAAGAAGAAGGGCTCGAGCGGGCTGTACAGGCGCAGGCAGGGAATGAAGCCCTTGCCGGGCATCGTCTGGATCCAGTTGCCGCGCTTCACGCCGGCGGGTTGCTGCGGTGCGAAAAAGACCGTCGTCGAACCGTCGGCGTTCGGCTCGGCGGCCGGCGACGGGTAACTCTGGCTGCCCGCGCGCGGATAGCGCTGCGGCGTGTCCAGCATTGAACGGCTCATCGTGTCGTAGAGCGTGAAGGACCAGAACTTCTCCGCCGGAATGTCCTTCGGCAAGGTCACCTTGTAGGTCTTGGCGCCGTCGAAGTAGTTCTTCTGCGCATCGACCATCGTCCACAGGTAGGTCGAGCCGATGCCGGGCAGCCGCATGGCCATCGCCGGCGTGATGCCGGTGACGCCGTAGAAAAACGCGCGACGCGCATCCAGTTGCCGGTAGCCAGTGGTCGGGAAGGGTTTCACGCCTTCCGGCGTGATCATCGGAATCGGCGTTTCGAACTCGTAGCCGGTGGCAAACAGCATGTTCTGCCAGTTTGAATCGGGGTAGTAGTACCAGCTGCGATCACGCGGGCTCATGAACAGGCTGCGTGAGGTGGCGTTGCCGACCGCGAGCGCATCGTCGAGGATCTTCTTCATGCGCGCATCGGGTGCGAAGGGCTTGCCCTTGACGATGCCGATCGCGGCGATCGGGCCCATCAGCTCCGGGTCGAGCGCGGTGGCCGGGTTCTGCTGCACCACCTCGTTGAGCATCTCGAAGTAGCTGAAGTCGTTCGGCGGGATGGTGTTCATGACCTTGCCGCTGCCTTCGTGGAACACGGTCGGTGGCGGTGGCTCGATGCGCCCGAGCCGCGCCTTGCCGGCCAGGAACTCGGCGATCGGCGTTCCCACCCCACCCGGCGTGTACGGATACACCTTGGTGAACTTGCGCACCCGCTCGGCAACCGGCTTCGGATCGTTGTTGTTCTCGATGAAGGCACGTGCGAACCACACGCCATAGGTCGTCTTGCTGTGCGCGACGTTGAAGCCGCCTTCCGGCAGCGAGCCGGTATAACCCGGCGGCACGATCAGGTATTTGCCGCCTTCGCCGCGGTCGGGGCCGGGCAGGCCGACGTCGATAACCCAGCGAAACCACGCGTCCTGCACGGTGCCCAACACCTGCGGCGGCACCTCGATCACCATCGGGCCCTTGCTCAGGTCGAGCCCACCGATGATATAGACCGTGTCGGCGTTGGCGGTCAGGAACAGCGACTTCGCGTCCATCAGCTCGGAGAAGACGATGACCTCGTTGTCCTTCACGCCGATGTCGCGCAGGCCCTTGCGCACGGCTTGGATGCTGACGCCTTGCAGCGTGTCAGAAAACGCTCGCTGGGCATGCATGAAGTCCAGGTTGTCGTAAACCTTGTCCAGCGTCGCCTGGCTGGGCAGGCCGTCCTTGAATTCGAGCGTGCCGATGCGCGACTCGACCTTGTCCGGCGTGCTGATCGAGGCAGGCATGGCGGGAGCCTGTGCACGAACCCCATGCGGCAAAAGCATTGCGGCGCAGAGGGTCAGCAAAGCGACGGTGCGGAGTTTCATGCGTTCGATTCCTTTGCGATCAAGGTTCGGTGCCCGAGCGACCGACTGCGAATTGTGCGACAGGCCCGCAAGACTTCGTGCCGCTGCGGCGACGCCGGAACGGCTCGACCGGCGCAGTGCCGGGATCGCTGCAGCGCGCGATCAGTCTTCGTCGTCAGCGCGGCTGCGTTGCCACCCGCCCGCTCGGTTGCGGCAGCGAAGCCTCGACACGATCGCGGCCCAGATGCTTGGCACGGTAGAGCGCTTCGTCCGCCCGCGCCAGCAGGCGCGAAGCGTCCTCTTCGGCGCCGGCCCATTCGGCCACGCCGATGCTGATCGTCAGCGCCACGTCCACGTCGGCATCGCGCAACGGCGTGGCGCGCACGTGCAGGCGCAAACGTTCTGCCTGGGCGAGCGCGCGGGGCTGGTCCGAACCCGGCAGCAGCACCAGGAACTCCTCACCGCCGAGCCGGCCGAGCCGGTCTTCGGCGCGCAATTCCTGGCTCATCAGGCGCGCGATATGTGCCAGCGCGCGGTCCCCGGTGGCGTGTCCGTGGCAGTCGTTGACCGCCTTGAAGTGATCGACATCGATCATCAACACGCTGAAACGGTCGTCGGCACGGCGCCGCTGCGCGGCCTGCGCATCGAGAAGATCGTGCATCGCGCGCCGGTTGAGCAGGCCGGTCAGCCCGTCGCGGCGCGCCAGGCGCTGCAGGTCGTTGACCAGCCGCGCCACCACCAGCGTCATCAGCGTGCCGTGCATCAGCAGCACGAGCAGGATGTAGCTCAACGCCGAGGCCACGTTCACGCCACTGTCCACGTTCATCTCGGCGCCCACCGATTCCGGCCAGATGGCCGCGCGGAACGCGCGCCCCCCGAAGGCCAGGCTGCCCAGCAGGACCGGCACCGCCAGCAGCACCGGCACCCGCCACTTCAGCACCTCGCGCGCATGCCGCCACAGCAAGCCGGCGACGGTGGCGTACAGCAGCGACAGCACGGCGAAGTTCACCGCGGCCTGGAAGGGCCGGTTGACCTGGCCGTCGGCGGCCACGGCCGCCAGCAGCACCAGTCCGACGGCGACTGCGGGCAATGGCCAATCGGGTGGCCTGCCGATGAAGATCTGGATGCCGCGGCGCAGCGACAGCACGCCCAGCACGCCGGCCAGCACACCGATCGGTGGTGGCGAGCTGAGATACACCGCCAGCATCACCCAGGTCACGGCGCTGAGCGCTGCATATGCGGACCAGTGCGCGATGGCCAGCCGCTCGCCGGGCACGATCCATGCGCCCACGCCCCACACCAGCGCGGCCACGGCCTGCACCGTGGCCACTTGCAGGAAAGCCACTTCGGTGGCACTCAACGACGACAACATCGGCATGACAGGTGGACGGCGGCCGGCATCAGCTTATCGCATCGGCAACACGGGGGCGACACACCCGGCAGGCACGGCCCTTGCCGCGACCGCCCGCCGACGACCGGATGACCGGCGGGCGGCTATGCTAGGCACAGGCGTTGCGTTTCGCGTCGCCGCGGCCGACCCACCAACCAGGGCGCTCCAATGCTGATCAATTTCTTCTATACCCTGCGCGCGGCCAAGCTGAAGGTGTCGGTGAAGGAATACCTGACGCTGCTCGAAGCCATCCAGCAGGGTGTCATCGGCCCGTCGGTCGACGATTTCTACTACCTGGCGCGCACCTCGCTGGTCAAGGACGAAGCCCACTTCGACAAGTTCGACCGCGCCTTCGCGGCCTATTTCAAGGGCGTGGAGATGCTCGCCGATTTCAGCCAGGACCTGCCGCTGGAATGGCTGCGCAAGAACCTCGAACTCGAACTCAGCGCCGAGGAGAAGGCAAAGATCGAGAAGATGGGCTGGGACGAGCTGATGGAAACGCTGAAGAAGCGCTTCGAGGAACAGAAGAAGCGCCACGAGGGCGGCAGCAAGATGATCGGCACCGGCGGCACCAGCCCCTTCGGTGCCTTCGGCTACAACCCGCAGGGCATCCGCATCGGCCAGGACAAGGGACGCAACAAGAGCGCAGTGAAGGTCTGGGACCAGCGCGCCTACAAGGACTACGACGACACGCTCGAACTGGGCACGCGCAACATCAAGGTCGCGCTGCGCCGGCTGCGCCGTTTCGCGCGCGAGGGCAACGAACTCGAACTCGATCTGGACGACACCATCCACTGCACGGCCGCGAATGCCGGCATGCTGGACATCAAGATGGTGCCCGAGCGGCACAACAAGGTGAAGGTGCTGCTGCTGATGGACGTGGGCGGCACGATGGATGAGCACATCCACCGTGCCGAAGAGTTGTTCAGCGCAGCGAAGAGCGAGTTCAAGCACCTCGAGTTCTATTACTTCCACAATTGCGTCTATGACTTCATGTGGAAGAACAACCGGCGGCGCTTTTCCGAGAAGTTCAGCACCTGGGACGTGATCCGCAAGTACAACAAGGACTACAAGCTGATCTTCGTCGGCGACGCGACGATGAGCCCGTACGAGATCCTGCAGCCTGGCGGCAGTGTCGAATACAACAACGAGGAGCCCGGCGCCGAATGGCTGCAGCGCCTGACGCACGCGTTCCCGAAATACGCCTGGATCAACCCGGAGCCGCTGGGCGTGTGGCAATACCGGCAGAGCATCGCGGTGGTGCAGCAGCTCATGAACCAGCGCATGTTCCCGCTCACGTTGCAGGGCCTGGAAGGGGCCATGCGGCTGCTGAGTAAATGAACTGTCGCGCAGCGCTGGTCAGGGCGCTGTGGTGGGTAACGGCGCTGATGCTGGGCGGTTGCGGCAGCCTGCCCTTCCTGTCCGATGAAAAACCCGAAGCGGTGGCCGTCGAGCCGAAGACGGCGCCGCAGTTCGTGCTCGATGTGCAAGCACCTTCCGAGTTGCGCAAGCTGCTGCTCGAACACCTCGACCTGGCCCGCCTGCGCACCGCCGCGCAGGCCGACTCGCTGAGCCGCGGCGAGCTCGATCGGCTCGTCTCGGCGGCGGCTGCGCAGACGCGCTCGCTGCTCGAAACCGAAGGCTATTTCAACCCCGAGGTCGAGATCGAACGGCTGCCCGACCAGGGAGCGCTGCCGGTGCTGCAGGTGCGTGTGACACCCGGCCCGCGCACGCGGGTCGCCAAGTCGACGCTGCGTGTGCAGGGCGCGCTGGACGTGGCTGTGGAAGCCGGCGAGCCGCTGGCCGTCGAACTGATCGATGAGTTGCGCAGCGGCTGGGTGCTGCAGCCGGGCCAGCCCTTCACCCAGTCGTCCTGGGACGGCGCCAAGCGGCGCGTCCTGGCCACGCTGCGCACCGCGGGCTACCTGGACGCCAGCTGGAGCGGCACGGTGGCCGACATCGACGCCACCAGCGACAGCGCGCGGCTGTTCGCGCTTGCCGACAGCGGCCCGTTGTTTCGCCTCGGGCCGATCAGCGTCAGCGGGCTCGAGCGCTTCGACGAGCAGGCCGTGCTGCCGGTGGCGCGCACCTGGGCGGGGCAGCCGGCGACCGAGCAGGTGCTGCGCGAAATGCAGGAACGGCTGGTCGCGCTGGGCTTGTTCGAAAGCGTGGTCGTCAATGTCGAGGCCGATCCGGCGAAGGCCGAGGCGGCGCCGGTGGAATTGGTGGCGCGCGAACTGACCTTGCAGACCGCCGTCGCCGGCATCGGGTTTTCGGACAACACCGGCTTTCAGCTGACGCTGGAACACACGCATCGCGCCGTCTTCGGCACGCGCTGGATCGCCAAGAACAAGTTCCAGATCGGCCCGAAGCAGCAGTTGTGGGAGGGCGATCTGATTTCGCACCCGCTGCCGGATGCATACCGCAACCTGGTGGCCGCGCAGGCCGAGAACCTGGTCACCGATGACGAGACGCGCCTGTCGGCGCGCTTGCGCGTCGGACGCACCACCGACGGCACCCACATCGCGCGCCTGTACTTCGGCGAATACGCCTGGGCGCGACTCGACAACGACGCCGGCTCCAATACCAGTTCAGCACTGTCGGGCAACTACCACTGGTCATGGCGCGGCGTCGATGACCTGCGTTCGCCGACCAAAGGCTTCCTCTGGACACTGCAAGGCGGTGCCGGCCTGGCCACCGGCAGCGTCACCAGCGCCACCACCGGCGCCACGCAAGACGAATCAGGCCCCTTTGCCCGCGCTTATGGCCGCGTGTCGGGCTTTCTGCCGCTGGGCAGCTGGTACGGCAGCGCGCGGCTGGAACTGGGCCAGGTGTTCGTCCAGGAAGCGCTGACCGTGCCCGACACGCTGTTGTTCCGCGCCGGCGGCGATGACTCGGTGCGCGGCTACCCTTACCGCTCGCTGGGCCCGACGATCAATGGCTCGGTGGTCAGCGGCAGCAACCTGTTCACGGCCAGCGTGCAGGTCGCCCATCCGATCTTCGACAGCCAGCCCGACCTGCTCTACGCGCTGTTCCTGGACGCCGGCAACGCCGCCAACAGCTGGCGCGACCTGAGCCCGGTGCTGGGCTACGGTGTCGGCGTGCACTATCGCAGCCCGGTCGGCCCGCTGCGCATCGACCTCGCTTATGGCCAGGAACTGCACAAGCTGCGCCTGTCGTTCAGCGTCGGCATCACCTTCTGACCATCGACCATGGCCGAAGAGTCGTCCGCACCCGGCACCGAAGGCGCGCCTGCGCCGGCGCCGGCGCCACCGACCCACGGGGTGCGTCGCCGTGGCATCGGCGCGTGGTGGGCGCTGCTGGGCACCGGCGCACACCTGCTGGTCGTCCTGGCCCTGATCGGGGGCCCGGTCGGCGGCCTGTGGTGGCTGCTGCGCACCGAGCCGGGCACCGCCTGGTTGATGGCGCACCTGCCGCTGGTCAAGGTGGAAGGGGTCAGCGGCCGTGTGCTCGGTGACTTCGCCGCACGCTACATCGAGGTGCCGCTGCCGGGCAAGAACGCCCGCGTGCGCATCACCGATTTCGCGTGGCGCGGGCTGCATGTCGGCCCGGCGCCCGGCCCGGCATGGGTGCGCATCGCCGCCGATGAGCTGAGTGCCGCGCGCATCGATTTGCAACTGGGCGCGGGCGACGACAGCGCTTCTGCGCCGCTGCGCGCGCCCGACAGCCTGGCCTTGCCGGTCGAAGTGGAAATCGGTGCGTTGCGGGTCGGCGAATGGGTCATCGACAAGCTCGGCGAGCAGCCGATCCGCGGGCTGCAAGCCCATGTGCATCTGGCTGCCGACAAGGGCAGGCTGCACCGCATCGACAGCCTGCGGCTGGACTGGCACACGCTGAGCCTGAGCGGCGATGCACAAATCGCCACCGGCGGTGACCTGGCGTTGCAGCTGCGCCTGGCCGCCGAGCAGCCGCTGCCCGACGGCGGCCGCTGGAACGCCAGCGCCACGCTGATCGGCCCGCTCGCCGCGCCGCAACTGCAGGCCACGCTGCGCGCCCAGGCGCGAGCGTCGCAGCCGCAACAGTCGCTCGATGTGCAGGCCGGGCTGCGGCCATTTGCCGCCTGGCCGCTGGGCGACGTGCAGGCCAGCGCCAAGGACCTCGACCTGTCCGCGCTGCACCCGGCCGCGCCGGCCACCGCGCTCGACCTCGAAGCCTCGGCGAGCAGCGCAGGCATGGACCAGCCGGCCGCGCTGACGCTGAAGCTGGCGAACCGGCGGGCCGGCCTGTGGAACGAGGGCCGCCTGCCCGTGCGCCAATTGAACCTGCAGGTCAGCGCGCGGCCCGACGACCCGAGCCAGCTCGAGGTGCGCAGCTTCGAGGCGCGGCTGGGCACCGCCGGCGAGGCCGCCGGCAGCCTCGTCGGCAACGGCCGTTGGAACCCGGCGCGCTGGGCCCTCGAGCTGCGCTTCGATGCGCTGCAACCCGACCGGCTCGACGCGCGCGCGCCGGCCATGCTGCTGGGCGGGCAGGCGCGGTTCGATGCCACCGGCTTCGACACCGCATCGCTGAGTGGCGCGCGCATCGAGGCCCGCGCCGACATCGACGGCAAGCTGCTGGCACTGCCTGGCGCAACCGGGACCGCCGGCAAGGCCCCCAGCGACGCGCGCCAGGTGCGGTTGAAGCTGGATGCGCTGTGGAGCCCATTGCGCATCGAGCTGCGCAATGCGCTGGCGCGCTCCGGCGCAGCCAGCGCCAGCCTCTCCGGCGAAGCGCGGCGCGCGCGCAGCGGCGCGCCGTGGTCCGTCAATGGCAAGGCCGAGCTGAACCAGTTCGACCCGCTGCCGTGGTGGCCCGGCGCGGCCGATTCGCCTTGGCGCCAGGGGCCGCATCGCCTCAATGCCGACGCCAGCTTCGACCTGCAGCTGCCGCCCGCCGACAGCAAGGCCAGCGCGCTGGCCTTGCTGGCCGCGGTGCGCGGCACGGCGCATGTCGATGTGCGCCCCAGTCAGCTGGCCGGGCTGCCGATCGATGGCCGACTGGACGCGTCGGTGTCCGCGCCGGGCCGTATCGATGCCAAGCTGGCGCTGCAGGCCGACGGCAACACGCTGCAGGCAACGGCACAGGGCACGCTGGGCCATGCGGCGGCAGCCGGGGCAGACGACAGCCTCTCGGTGCAGGCCGAGCTGCCGACACTTCAGCGCTTGACCCCGCTGTGGCGGCTGCTGCGCGGCGGTGACGCCGCAGCGAAACTCGATGGCCGGCTCAGCATCGACGCCCAGGCGCGTGGCCGCTGGCCGGCCCTGCAAAGCAGCGGTCACATCGACGCCAGCCGTGTGCGTGTCGATGCGTTGACCCTGCAAAAGGCCGCGGCGCGCTGGACGGTGGGCAGCAGCGCCGACGCGCCGCTGCAGGTGCAGATCGATGTCGAAGAAGCGGCATGGGGGGAGGCGAGCTCGGCGCGGCCGAGCGTGCGCTCGCTGCAGCTGAAAGTCGATGGCAGCGTCGGCGAGCACCGCATCGTGCTCAACGCCGACAGCAAGGCGCTGCCGCCGCTGTGGGTCGAGAAGCTGCAACCCGCCGCGGCCGGCACGGCGGCGGCACTGAGCCTGGCGCGCCTGCAGGCCGAAGGCGGGTTCGTCGCGGCCGGCGCGCTGCCCTTTGCCGGCTGGCGCGGCGTGCTCCAGGACATCGACCTGCGCGGCGACGCCAAGGGCGCACCGGCCTGGATCAGCGCGCGCGAGATCCGCATCGATGCGCTGTGGGCCGGCGACGCCGCGCGGCCGTCCGGTCCCGACCGGTTGGCCATCGGTGCCGGCCAGGCGCAGATCCTGGGCGCACGCCTGGTCTTCGATCGCCTCAGCTGGCACGCTGCCGGCGCGGCGGGCGCGCCGGCACAACTGCAGGCCGATGCGCGTCTCGAGCCGCTGTCGGTGGCGCCGCTGCTGCAGCGGCTGCAGCCGGGTTTCGGCTGGGGTGGTGACCTGCAACTCAGTGGCCATTTGAAGGTGCAGAGTTCACCGACCGTGCGCGCCGAAGTGATCATCGAACGTGCCGGCGGCGACCTGACGGTGAAGGACGACAGCGGCTTGCGCAGCATGGGCCTGAGCGATCTGCGCGTCGGCCTGAATGCGGAAGATGGCGTGTGGAACTTCTTCCTCGGGTTGGCCGGCAAGACGCTGGGCACCGCCGCCGGCGCGGTCGTCGCGCGCACCACGCCCGAGGCGCTGTGGCCGGGCGCGCAAAGCGAGATCCAGGGTGTACTCGATGTGCAGGTCGCCGACCTCGGCATCTGGGGCCCGTGGCTGCCGCCGGGCTGGCGCCTGGACGGCGCCATGCGCGCCAGTGCCGCCATCGCCGGACGCTTCGGCGCGCCCGAGTACACCGGCCAGCTCGCCGGCAGCAAGATCGGCGTGCGCAACGTGCTCGAGGGCGTGCAGGTGCGCGACGGTGATTTCGCGATCGCGCTGCAAGGGGACACGGCACGCATCGAGCGTTTCAGCGCCAAGGCCGGCGACGGCACGCTCGACCTGCGCGGCGACGCCAGCCTGGGCGAGACACCGCGTGCCGAGCTGCAACTGAGCCTGGAGCGCTTCCGGCTGCTCGGCCGCGTCGATCGGCGCATCGTCACCAGCGGCCAGGCGCGACTGGTGCTGGGCAAGGATTCGCTGGCGCTGGACGGCGAGGTGCGCGTCGATGAAGGGCTGATCGACTTCTCGCGCAGCAACGCCCCCACGCTGTCCGAGGACGTGGTCGTTTTCCGCGGCGGCGCCGAGGCCAACAAGACGCGTGACGCGAACCAGGGGGAGCCCAGCGTGCCGCTGCCGAGCACGCGCAAGGTCGACCTGAAGCTGCGCGTGCTGCTCGGCGAACACCTCAAGCTGCGCGGCCAGGGGCTGGATGCCGAGTTGCGCGGCGACCTGCTGCTGACCGCGCCAGCGGGCCGGCTGCAGGTCAACGGCAGCGTGCGCGTCGTCAACGGCACCTACCGTGCCTATCGCCAGAATCTGCAGATCGACCGCGGCATCCTGACTTTCACCGGGCCGATCGAAAACCCGACGCTGGACATCGAAGCGACGCGCCCGAACCTGGACGTGCGCGTGGGCGTGGCGGTCAGCGGCACGGTGCTGGTGCCGCGCATCCGCCTGTTCTCGGACACGCCGATGAGCGATGCCGAAAAACTCAGCTGGCTGCTGCGCGGGCGTGCCAGCGAAGGCGGCGGCGCCGACACCGCGTTGCTTCAGGCGGCGGCGCTGGCACTGGCCTCCGGTGACGAGCCGGGCGCGCTCGACCAGTTGCTCAACGCCATCGGCCTGGACGAACTGTCGCTGCGCGAAGGCGACGTCGGCAGCGGCGGCACCGTGGTGTCGGTGGGCAAGCAGCTGTCGCGCAACTGGTACGTGGGCTACGAGCGCAGCCTGAACGCGGCCACCGGCAACTTCCAGCTCATCTATCGCATCGCCCAGCGCTTCACGGTGCGTGTGCAGTCGGGCAGTGACAACTCGATCTCGCTGATCTGGACCTGGCGCTGGCAGTGAGCGCGCAGCACCGGCCGGGCGTCGGCAAGCCCGCCTTCGTGGCGCCTGGTGATCGCGATGTCGCAGAATGAGGTGAACAACCACGCAAGCGCGGCGGAACAGATGCAAGATGCCCCCCAATTCCTCTACCTGTTGGTTGACCATCCGACGCTGATCGCGATCCCGATCGCCTTCTTCGCGGGCCTGGCCCTGTGGAGCGGTTCGGTCACGGCATGGGTGGCAGCGGCGGCATGGAACCTCTACCTCATCTATGAGCTGGGCATGAAGGCCGAGGAGTTCTGCAGCGGCATCGACTGCATGAAGCGAACCCCGCTCTACGGCGCCTACCCTGCGCTGGCGCTGCTGTCGTTGGTCGCCGTGGTCCAGGGCTACGTTCACATCCGCGACCGACCCTAACCTGCAGCCACGGTTCGATAACGCTGTTTCAGCAGTCCGGCGGACTTCCGCACGGCGCCTGCATCCATGCGCGCTTCAAGCCCACGCGCCCATTCGTCGGCCTCGCGCTGGGTGCTTAGTAAGGTCAGGGTCTGCGCCTTATGATTCCGGTGGCGGACTCGAGCCCGCCACCGGTTGCCTGGCCTTGATGCTGGCCAGCCTGAAGCACTCGTGCAGCCTTGGTGGGACTGCGACGGGACGTACTGGCGATTCGATGCTGCGATGGCCTGGGTAGTCCTGGGCCATCAGGGCGGTCCGGCAGGTTTGCTCGCCGTAGTTCACGGGAATGAATGCGCAGCATTGGCGCGACTTTCAGCTCGATCCGTAGCACTCTGCGTAGCACTCAACTAGGTGCATTGGTGTGCACGACTCAAGAAAATCGCATTCTGCTATACACGCGTGTATAGCAGTCTGCTATAATTGTCTCCCATGCGGATCATCACACGCACCCGCTTGGTGGACTTTTGGTGCTTGGTCCCTGAAGCAGAGGGTCCTATGAGAGTTTGGGAAGCCGCCACTAAGGCCGCGACATGGACTTGCCCAAACGACGTTAAGCAAACCTTTCGAAATGCGGATTGGGCGTACCAGTTGTGGATTTTTGACGTGAGTCGGTGCCGGATCGTTGCGGATGTTCGGTATCAGTTCACAACTCCCTCGGGAGCAGTGATTCCGGGCGTCGTCTTCCTGAAGGAGGTCTTTACGCATCCCGACTATGACCAATGGTCGACGGCGATGCAGAGGGGAAAGAAGTGAAATCTCCGATCGACGTTGTGGCGACCACGCAAGCGTGGGCTGCCTTGGTTGAGCAGATCGGCGTTCCGAGCACGATTCGGGACGACAACGATCTTACGGGTGCCGTCGCGCTCCTAGATGCGTTGCTTGACGCTATCCGTGGCGTGGAGGCCTCCCCGCTGGAATCCTTGGTCGCGCTTGTTGGCGACCTCATTGAGAACTATGAAACGTCGACCTACGGAGAGCCGGAAGCGCGTCCCGCCGAGGTTCTTCGGGAGTTGATGGCAGCCAATGGCCTACGGCAGGCCGATCTCGCTCGCGAGCTCGGTGGGCAATCAGTGGTTAGTGCGATCCTTTCTGGCAATCGCGAGATTAACGCGAGACAGGCGGGAGCGCTTGCGCAGCGATTCAAGCTGTCTCCTGCGATCTTCATCGCAAAGCCTACTTCGGTCCTGCCTTCTGCATTCACGGCGATGGACATCTCGGCGCTAGAAGTTGTGCTCGATGACGCTGCTTCGCAGCTGGAGGGGTGGCATGAGGCGGTCGCGCTTTCCGCAAAGGCAATGGCACGTTGGCGAATCGTCCCCGAACTCGGCGGCACCAGCGTCGAGAGGGACACCGGGACCGATCAAGTGCGCGTCGATGTGCGGCAACCTTCGGTGTTGCGCCGAATCAAATAGAGAGAGGGACTCAGTATGGCAACGAACTCAGGGAACACCGCCCTTCAACAAGAGATTGGTTGGCCGGAGGTCGCTCGGCTGGCATTCGAGGCAAAGGGCATTTCGAAGGGGCTTTGGAAGATTGGTGTTAAGTTGACCTTTGCGGGGGCGAATGCTGGACCTGCGGACGGCGAAATGCTGCCTGCCGCAGTTGTTGGTGTTCGCTGCGTCGTAATTACACCAGCGACGGAACCTGGGCCACTTGTATTTGACGCGGGTGCGGTGTCGAAGAGGGCGACGAAGGTTCCGTCGAGACGAAGGACTAAGGGCGGTGTTGGCACGGGCTGATGGGGAACTTCTTTCCTTTGGCGGACGAGCCCATCCGACGCGCCCGGCAAGTGCGGCACCCGCGACCAAGGTGTGCCGGTCGTCTGGGGCCGGGCACTGCGCCGGCTGCCCGGTGCCGGCGAGCGAATCAGAGCCGCCGCGCACCTGAGCCAACTAGAAGGAGAAAGCCAAAATGGACCTGAGGCAGTTTGTCTCGTCGACGATCACGCAGGTTATGGAAGGCATCACCGACGCCCAACCGAGGGCTCGTGAACTCGGGGGATATGTGAATCCGTCGCTCGAAGGGGTCGATTCGTCGGACAGAACCGAGACCCGCATTGGTTGGACATGCTCCGGACAGAGGGTCTTTGCGGTCACGTTCGACGTTGCCGTCACCGCAGGCAGCGCAACAGGCGGCGAGGGCGGGGGCAAGCTTGAGGTCGCCTCGGTGTTTTCGTTTGGTGCGAAAGCGAGTACCTCAGACAATCAAGAGAGCGTGAGTCGCGTGAAGTTCGTAGTGCCTATCGCACTGCCACTCGACAAACAAAGCGTGCTTGAGGCAGCACAGGATCGCAACAATAGGTTGAACCCGAACCGAGCCGGCGGTCAACCTTTCTAACTCCGATCGTCGGACATTGGCTCGCCTTTCGATTCCGCCGACAACCCCAAGCCCTGCGGCAGTTCCATGCCGCCGAGGCCGCCGTCAATTCATGGTGCGAACAGGCCCACATCGCTGCGCAAGAAACTTGACTCAACCTAAATCCGGCAGTTACCCACTGGCCGACAGCATGGCGGCAGGTCTTGGCGGGCCGACCCTCGGTGCAATCCGGTCGCTGACGTAGCGCACCAGCAGCGCCCATCGGTCAGCCTGGGCGAACTGCTCCGCAGCAGCTTGAACGTGCCGCAGCGCCGCGCCGATGTTGGCGATCAGCATCTTCAGCACCTGTGCCTTGCCGTGCAGCGGCGTCAGATACAGCATCGTCTGGTTGGCGTGGTTCACCGCCTTGCCCACTGCGGCCAGCAGCAGTGGTCGGCTGGTGATGGCCTCCATGCGTGCTTGGGGGTGTGCGGCTCGGCAGTACCAACTCCACCAGTTGTAGACCAGCGCGCACGCACGCGCCATCGTCTGGCAGCGCGCGATGTCCTGCGTGGTGAACCCGCTCAGGCCCCACTGGTTCTTCAGCTCGTCGAAGGCGTTCTCGGCATCGGCCCGGTCACGGTACAGCTGCGCCACGGCCTCGATCGGGACCTGCACATCGGTGACCAGCACCGCGTACTCCCACAGCTTGTCGCCCGCTTCGAAGACGCCCGGCTGCAGATCAAGCTGCAGCTGCCGGCTGTCGATGCGCCGCTGGCGTGCGATGCCGCCCCTGATGCGCTGACGCACGATCACCACCCGGCGCGTTTTGCTCCAGCCGTGCAGCCGCAGCTGGCCTTGGAGCATCTGGCAGCCTTGGTTGTCTGGGCGGCTCCAGTCGGTGCGGGCGAAGGCCTGCGCCACCAGGCGCTGCACGTTGGCCGTTTGCCTCAAGCGCATCAAGTAGCGCTGGTCGCGCTGTTCCAGCTCCAACAGGATGCCCTCGTTGCCGTATCCAGAATCGCCGCGCACCAGCGCCGGGCGCCTGTCGTTCAGCTCGTCGAGCAAGCGCCCCAGCGCGGTCTTGGCGTGCCCACTGGTGTGCTGCTTGCCGGTAGACACCTGCACGTCCAGCACCAGGCGCAGGTTGCCCACCAAGAAAGTGTGCAGCACATGGCTGGGCCGCTTGGGCTTGCTCGGGTTGTAGCCCACCTCGGCGCCTTCTTGGTGGCCGTACAGCGGCTTGATGCTGGCGTCGATGTCCAGCACCCAGGGGCGGTCCAACGCTTCGCGCACCGAGTGCATGAGGCTGGGCCTCATCCACGCCGTGCTGGCCGCCTCGTCGATGCGTTCCATGGCGCGGCGCAGTGCATCTTCGCTGATCACCTTGTTCATGCCCAGTGCCTGCGCTGCCACTGCATCACCGCGCAGTGCGGTGATGTGCGCGTAGCGCTTGTGCCCGGCCAGCAGCGCCAGCATCAACGTGCCCAGCACGTCGCGCTTGCTTGGTGCGTTGCCGCTGCTGTACGACAACGGGCACGCCGAGACCCAGCGCTCGAACACACCGGTGGCCGCAAGGAATTCGGCAAAGAACACAAGCTGACCGTTCGGCGTGGCCGCCGCGTGCTCATCCCAGCGCACGTGCATGCGACCGCCCAGCGTGTCCACCACCTGCGGCATCTCGCCCTCAAAACCAGCCCCTTGGCGCACCGCCAGCGCCTTGCGTCTTGATTCACCCATCGGGTGAGTCTGCCTCAACCACGCACAGCCTCGCCAGTGCTAGCTCAGCGCCAGATCACTGCTTGCGAACTGCTGGATTTAGGCTCAATCGACGCAGATTCAATCTGGTCAAGGAATCTAGCACCTCGTTTCAAGTGCTAGCACTGTGCCGAGCAGTGCCCGGCGTTTCATTCAAAAGTGAGACTTTCGCTATTTCCGTTTCTGCGTGCGATACGCGGCAGCGCGACTGAACGGCAGCTTTGCCAATGACTCGCCGACCGGCTGACCTGAGCGGTAAGCGTCGTCTACCAAGCGCTGCTTGATCCAGTTGTTCAGGTCCTGGCCGCCGCCCAGCCGATATCCGCCACCCCGCGGCCCGGCAAAGCCATTGGTTATTCGCTTGTCGGCGAGCCTGATTGCACGCCTGACGACACGCAGAATCACCTGAAACCCTGGCTGCTTAGAGTCGGGGCTGATGTGCACTCCATGGTGTGCGGCAAAGTCGGCGAGGAGAAATTCCACCGTGCCCTCGGCAAGCCAACGCAGCAGCGCCGCTGTTTCCTTCTCTTGGCTGGGCGGCAACTGCCATGGCCACCGCAGCGGAGCGGCACCCTCGCGGGCGATCTCCTGAAGCCACACTTCGTCCGCGAACAGGATCGGCAGCATTGCCCGCCAGCCGATCTCCAGCGCCTCGGCGGTTTCGTTATCGGGTGGTGGCGTCACTTCTCTGTCCCGGACGCTTCGTCAAACTTCGCGTGCAGATGTTCCGGCGTCGGGTGCGTGTACCTCGCATTCATGGCCACCGACCTGTGGCCGGTGATGGCCATTCGCTCCACGTCATCGAAGCCCATTTCCTGCAGCCGGCTCGATGCCAGGTGGCGCAAGTCATGCAGGCGCAGATCAGGAATGCCCAGGTCCTTGCACGCGGCGGTGAACAGGTCGGTGATCTTCTCCGGGCTCACCGGAAACACCCGATCCTCGGCCGCGTGCTTCGGCTGGCGCTGCACGATCGCCCACGCATCGCCGAGCAACGGCACCAACTCGTCACGGGCCAGCACGCGCCGCGGGTGCTTGCGCTGGCGGATCATGACGGCGCGCTTCGCGGCGTCGATCTCGGACCACTTCAGCTTCACCACCAGCTCCGACCGGCGCAGCCCGGTGATGGCCCCTACCTGCATCGCATCGGCGCTGATGCGGCATCGGGCTTCCACGTGCGCCAGCACGGCCCGCAGTTCATCCTCGCTCGGCCTGCGCGTGCGCCGCACACCGCCGCCGATCAGTTGCAGGTGCAGCAGCAGCGGGCGGGCCTGGCCGGTGACGTCTGGCAACTGCAGGTTCAGGAAAGAAGCCGCGTGGCGCAGCGTGGTTCCCAGCGCCGACAACTCCATGTTCACGGTGTAGGGACCGGCACCTTCGGCCTTGCGTGCCGACGCCCACTGCACCAGCCTGGCCGGCGTCAGCGCCGTGACGGACTCGTGGCCCAGGTCATCCTCGAGGTGCTGCAGCATGTAGTGCGAGTTCGTCGCCGGGTCGATCTCGCGCCCGCCTTCGGCGCGTAGCCGGCGGTACTCTCGGACCAGATCGCCCACCTTCACCAACGCCGCCGCCTTGGGCTCGGCCCTCGCGTCGATGCGGCCCTCCAGCGCCGTGGCCCACTCTTTCGCCTCGCGCTCTGTCCTGAACGTCTTGGTCTGCGGGCTATGATTCTTGCGCCGGACCTGAGCCCTCCACTTGTCGCCGACCTTGATGATGCTGGCCATTCGTAGCACTCCTATAGCGTGTTGGTAGCACTGCTACAGGGAACTATAGGCGATTCGGTGCTACGGGAAGCGAATGCTTCCTAGGTGGGCCCGTGCGGTTCCGGAAGATAGCTCGCCGTAGTTCAATGGACAGAACGGGCGCCTCCTAAGCGCCAGATACAGGTTCGATTCCTGTCGGCGAGACCAATTCGGATTCGAATGCTTCTCCCGAGCGCGCAGCGGCAGTGTTCGATGAAGGGTACTGGCGGCTCAACTTTTCGGCAGGCGCGTGATTTCGCTGCCGATCGACTCGCGCTGAGCATTCAGCAACGCGACAAGCGACGGGTGTGCTTGCACTTGCGAATCTCCAAGCACCTTGTCGTATTCATCGCGCAGCGACTCCTCGCCCTTTCGCACCGCAGGCAGCACGTCCCGATCCAGATCGGAAAGCCAGTCGCGCAAGATCACCACGACCTTGTTGACCGTGCCTTGCAGCGAAGAGTCATCCTGACCCGCAGCGTGCAAGCGGCTCAGTTCGGCCTCCTGCTCGGACGCGTGGCGCCGGTGCATGGCGGTGAGTCGTCGAATGACCTGCTGGATGTCAGGCTCGGCCCTCGACGCCATCTCGCCGTAGCCTTTGAGAACGTCGTTGGTGGCAGTGTGAATGTCATGCAATGCTTCGATCGCGCGCGTGCGCATGGTCATCTCCTTCAAGTCATGCAGCGGCAACGCGCCGCCTCAAGGTTGGCAATATCGTAGACAGGCACCCGCGCCGGCAATGGCGGAAGCGTGCGCAAACGCTTGTAGGTCCAGGACGACAAAGGAACCCTGGAAAGTTCGGGGATGGTCAGATGTGACAGTGCAGCAACTGCTCCTCGTTGCCGGGCGCTCGACACTGCACTCCGGCCGTCGGATGGACGCATTGCGAGCGTCCGCTGAGTACCGCAGCCACGCCTTCCGCGTGCAGTGTGCCCGCCGCATTGCAATACGCGATCACGACGTCATTTTCGAAGGCGCGTGCGGTACAGAGCGAATCGATCAATTCGATTCCCTGGTCCTGATGCGCAGGTCCGCGTGCTGCCTGTGTCGCAAACGACCAATAGGCCGGCACGACGATCAACTCGGCTCCCAGTGCCTTGGCTTGCTGAAAGTGCTCCGGGAACGACAGATCCCAGCAAATCGCCAGGCCCACCACACCATGGCCGGTGCGAAACACGCTGACCGTTGTTCCCGGTGACACCAGCGCACGCTCGCTGTCCCATAGGTTGATCTTTCGATACTCGCCGCCGACGCTGCCGTTGCTGTTGATGTAATAGGCGGTGTTGTAGACCGCGGCACCGTCGCTGACGCTCCAGCTGCCGGGCACGAGGTCGACTTGGTGCTTGACCGCCAGGGTCTGGAAGGCCGCCAGGTATTGCGGCGCGTACTGCACAAAATCCCTCTGGCCGCTGAGCGGCCCTGTGACCGCGTCTTCCGGAAACACAACCAGTTCCGCGCCCTTCGCAGCAGACTGCTGGACGAACGATTCCATTCGCGCCAGGTTGTGCAATGGGTTGGCCGGCCTGACCGCAAACTGGATCAGTGCAATTTCCAGGTTCATCCGAATCTCCAGCAGGAAGTTGCCGCGCCCGCCACCGGGGCGTGCATCTACGGCGTTCTGCGGCGCATGGGCAAGCGGCACTCCCGGTGTCGACGACCGGTCGCTGACGGCACGGTTTTGCGTGGCGGCGCGCACGCCGCCGGCGCGGATTCATTCCCGGCCAGAGGCATCGCGAAGGTGCGCGGGCGCAACGCAGCGGCGCCGTCCTACATGGCCCCGGTGCCTTCTCCGATGCTGGCATCGACGGGCCTCGCAGAGCATCCGTGCAGCCCGCAAGACTGGCGACTGCCGAAGCGTCTGCCGACCATTTCCGCTGCTTTTGGGGGCCTTGCCGACCTGGGTCCGCCCAGCCCGCACTTACCACCCCATCCGGAGAAATAAACCATGGCCACCCGCCGCAAGCCCCGTCAGAAAGAAGCCACCGCGATGCTTCGCGCCGACCACAAGAAAGTCAGCGATCTGTTCTCGGAGTACGAGAAGGCGCGTTCGAGCGACCGCAAGCAGCGCTTGGTCGATGAAATATGCACCGAGCTCACCGTGCATGCCGAGATCGAAGAAGGCATCTTCTACCCGGCCGTCAAGGAAGCCTTGCGCGACCATGAACTGGTGCCCGAAGCCACCGTCGAACACGCATCGCTGAAAGACCTGATCGCGCAGATCGAAGGCGTCGAGCCCGACGGCGAGATGTTCGATGCCAAGGTCAAGGTGCTGTCGGAATATGTCAAGCACCACGTCAAGGAAGAACAGAACGAGATGTTCAAGAAGGCGCGCGCCACCTCGCTGAACATGAAGGAACTCGGTGCACGCATGGCCGAGCGCAAGGCTGAACTGATGGGAGCCGGTTGATGGCCAGCGCAAAACGAAATCGCTCTGCCGATGACCAGCTGACGCGCTTCGGCAAAGGCGGCGAACTGCACCAGGCTGCCGGCGACGGGCATGCCGAGTTGACCACCAACCAGGGGGTGCCGATCGCCGACAACCAGAACTCGCTCAAGGCCAACCCGCGCGGGCCGACGTTGCTCGAAGACTTCATCCTGCGCGAGAAGATCACCCATTTCGACCACGAGCGCATTCCCGAACGCATCGTGCACGCGCGCGGCACCGCCGTGCACGGCCACTTCGAGTTGAGCCATTCGCTGACCGAGTACACCACCGCCAAGGTGTTGACCGAGGTCGGTGAACGCACGCCGGTGTTCGCGCGCTTTTCCACCGTGGCCGGTGGCGCCGGTTCGGTGGACACGCCGCGCGATGTGCGCGGCTTCGCCGTCAAGCTGTACACCAAGGAGGGCAACTGGGACCTGGTGGGCAACAACATCCCGGTGTTCTTCATCCAGGACGCGATCAAGTTTCCGGACCTGATCCACGCCGTGAAGATGGAGCCCGACCGTGGCTTTCCGCAAGCGGCCACGGCACACGACACCTTCTGGGACTACATCTCGCTGACGCCCGAATCGATGCACATGGTGATGTGGATCATGTCCGATCGCACGTTGCCACGCTCGCTGCGCATGATGGAAGGCTTCGGCATCCACAGCTTTCGGCTCGTCAACGCCGAGGGCAGATCGACCTTCGTCAAGTTCCACTGGCGCCCGTCGCTCGGGCTGCAATCGACGGTGTGGGACGAGACGGTGAAGATCGCCGGTGCCGACCCCGATTTCCACCGCCGCGACATGTTCACCGCGGTGCAGTCGGGGGATGCGCCCGAATGGGAGCTGGCGGTGCAGCTGTTCAGCGAAGAACAAGCGGCCCGGTTTCCCTTCGACCACCTCGATTCGACCAAGCTGATCCCCGAGGAACTGGTGCCGTTGCGGGTCATCGGGCGCATGGTGCTCGACCGGTGGCCCGACAACTTCTTCGCCGAGACCGAGCAGGTGGCCTTCTGCCCGTCGCATCTGGTGCCGGGTATCGACTTTTCGAATGACCCGTTGCTGCAAGGGCGGCTGTTCTCGTACCTCGACACGCAGTTGTCGCGGCTGGGGTCAGCCAATTTCCACCAGATCCCGGTGAATGCGCCGAAGTGCCCCTTCGCCAACCAGCAGCGCGACGGCCACATGCAGATGCGGCAACCGGTGGGGCGGGTGGCCTATGAACCGAGTTCGCTGGCGCCGCCATCGGCGCGCGAGACGCCGCGCGGCTTTCGTTCCTTCGCTGCAGCAGAAAACGGCGCACGCGGGCGGGTTCGTGCCGAGAGTTTTGCCGACCACTACAGCCAGGCGCGGCAGTTCTATCGCAGCCAGACGACGCACGAGCAAGCGCACATCGCCTCGGCGCTGGTGTTCGAGTTGTCGAAGGTCGAGGCGCTGCACGTGCGCCAGGCGATGGTCGGCCACCTGCTGCACATCGATGATCAACTCGCCCGCCGCGTCGCCGACGGACTCGCGCTGAGCCCGCTGCCCGCGGCGCCACGCGTTGCGGCGCCGGTGCAGGACCTGCCGAAGTCACCGGCACTGCAGATCATCGGCAAGATGAAGCACACGCTGCGCGGGCGCTGCATCGGCGTGCTGGTGCACGACGGGTCGAACGGTGCCACGTTGGCGGGGTTGAAGAAGGCCGCGATGGCTGCCGGTGCACAGGTGCAGGTGATCGCGCCGAAGGTGGGAGGTGCGCAGTTGGCCGACGGCTCGAAGCTGCCGGCCGACGGCCAGCTGGCCGGCACGCCCTCGGTGATGTTCGATGCGGTGGCGGTGCTGCTCTCGCGCGACGGCGCGGCGGCGCTGGCCAACGAGGCGGCGGCGATCGACTTCGTGCGCGATGCCTACGGCCACCTGAAGGCCATCGCCATCGACGAGGGTGGGCAGATGTTGCTGCAACAGGCCGGGCTGCAACCCGATGCGGGCGTGGTCTCGGCCAACGACGTCGATGCGTTCATCGCCCAGGCCAAGACGCGTCAGTGGGCGCGGGAGAAGAACGTTCGCATGCTGGCTTGAGCAGCGCGGGCCTCCGCTTGCGGCGGGTCGCCATCAATGGCCGGTCGCGACAGCCTCTCTTCGAGCGTTCGTGGACTGGCGAGCCGTCAGCCGTGAGCCGGCTGCACGCTCGGCCAGCCGAAGTCCCTGCCGATCATCGCGCGCGCGAACAGGTAATTCTGGCGTGCCCGTTCGCTGAGGCTGTCGATCACCACCCTGCCGTTGGCATCGCACGGGAAGGCGAGCGCGCGCCCCTCGCGGAACAGCGACGGAAAGTGGATGCTGAATTCGGCAGATTTTTCGCGGTGGCTGCCTGGCGCGGTGGCGATAGAGGCGGTCATGGTCGGCTCCAGAAATCCCTGCGCACGGCCGGCAGGTGGGCACCCGATGGGGATAGCCTCACTTTGCTCCCGTGCGGAGCCGGCGACTGTCAGGCGAGCACCGAAGGACTTGTCAGGCTCTGGCGCTGACGCTGTCGCTCGTGGTCCTACAGCACGCACACCCCGCCGACATCGGTCGCCGCTTGTGCTTGCCGACACCTCGCCGGCGGGCACGGCGGCCCGGCGTTGACCTACATCGCGGTCGAGTGCGCCCCTACACCGTCCGCGCCCCGCCTGCATAGCCTTCTGGGCATCGCCACTCGTCCCTTGTCACCATGATCGCCGTCATCGTTCCTGCGCACAACGAAGCCGAGCACATCGACGCCTGCCTGGCGTCGATCCAGCACGCCGCACTGCATCCTGTGCTGCGGGATGAAGCGGTGCAATGCTTCGTCGCCCTCGACGACTGCAGCGACCGCACCGGGTTCATCGCCCAACGCCGTGGCGCAGCGCTGGTTGTGTTGCGCGAGAACAATGTCGGTGCCGCACGCGCGTTGGGGTCCCGCGCGGCGGTGGCCGCCGGGGCTCGCTGGCTGGCCTTCACCGATGCCGACACGGTGGTCGCACCCGATTGGCTGGCCGCGCAGTTGGAGCTGCGAGCCGAAGCGGTGTGCGGCACCGTGCGGGTGGGCGACTGGCGCGACCGAGGCGCTGGCGTGCGCGAGCACCACGACGCCGCCTACAACCACGATGACGGCCACCGCCACGTGCACGGCGCCAACCTGGGTGTCAGCACCGCGGCCTATGTGCGCGCCGGCGGCTTCGCGGCCTTGGTGTGCAACGAGGACGTGGCGCTGGTCGGCGCTCTGCGCGATGCGGGCGTGTCCATTGCCTGGTCCAGCCGGCCGCGCGTGTGGACCAGCGCACGCCGCGACTTCAAGGCGCCGGAAGGCTTCGGGGCCAGGTTGCAGCGCATCGAACGCGAGCTGGCCAGGCGCGCCTCGAAGCCGGCATCCGACGATCCCCCGCCACAGGCGCCGGCAAGCGGGGCGGTGCTGATGGCGGGTGCGTGAGCGGGCGGAGCGCTGCGGCGGCGCTGATGCGCCCGAGCGCCGATCTCCCGTGGCGCTCGACCGTCACCCCGGCGCGGTTGCGCCGCGCGCTGCAGTCTTTGGCCCCGCAAATCACGCCGGCGGCGGCGCTGCGCGCGCTCATCGCCGACGGCCTGGATGCGCTGCCCTGGCCGGCGTCGGGCGACACGCTGCTGCGCTGGCAGTGCCTGGCCGAGGTGGCGGGGTTCGATCTGTCGCTGGCCAAGCTGTACGAGGGCCACACCGATGCGCTGGCCATCCTTCATGAATTGCACTGCAGTCAGCAGCATCTGCCGGGCAGCGCATGGGGCGTGTGGGCCGCGGAAGCAGCGCAGGCGCGTTTGCTGGTCGAGCGGCTTGCCGATGGCACTTTGCGGCTGCATCGGCGCAAGGCCTGGTGTTCGGGTGCGGAAGCCCTCACGCATGCGCTGGCGACGGCATGGTTTGCCGATGGCCACGGCCCGCAGTTGGTGGCCATTGATGTGCGCCAGCACCGCCTCACGCCAGGGGGGACCACCGTCACCGCCACGGCCCCGTCCGCCGGTGCCACACCCATTCGCATCGAGCACGCCAACTGGCACGCCGTCGGCATGGCCGACAGCAGCAGCCTCGACCTGCAGTTCGAGGGCACCCCGGTGCACGCGGTCGGCACAGCGGCCGAGTACCTGACGCGCCCTGGCTTCTGGCACGGCGGTGCGGGCATTGCCGCCTGCTGGTACGGCGGCGCGCGCGCGCTGGCCGATGAACTGCGGGCCGCCGTCGCCGCCGCCGGGCCCTCGCGGCCCGAACAGGCCTTGCGCTGCGTGGCGCTGGGCAAGGTCGACCTGGCGCTGCGCCGTTGCGCCGCCGTGCTGCGCGATACCGCGCGCTGGATCGACGACCATCCCCGAGCCGATGCGCGGCTGCCAGCGCTGCGCGCGCGCCTGGCGGCCGAACGCTGTGCGCCCGAAGTCCTCGAGCAGGTCGGCGGCGCACTCGGCGCCGGCCCGCTGTGTCGTGACCGCCGATTGGCCCGGCTTTTCGCCGATCTGCCGGTGTTCGTTCGCCAATGCCATGGTGAGCGCGACTTCATGACGCTGGGCACGGCAATTGCCGAATCAGCGGGCGAGACGCCCATCGACTCGACTGCCGCTGACGCGCCGCGGCAGCCGCAGCGGCAAACGGCATCTTCAACGGCAAGAACTACCGCATCGGAGTCGGCATGGCAGCTTTGATCGAAGTCCGTCAACGCCGCGGCGCACGCCGAGGGCCGCTAAATCGGCCTTCCACGCCCGAAGCATGCTGGCAGCAACGCAGCAGCGCGGTGAAACCGCCGGATCTGCCACTCGACGACTGGCTGCTGCCACAACACCGGCTGGTCGCGGTGGCGCCGCACCCGGACGACGAAGTGCTGGGCATGGGTGGCATGCTGTCGATGCACGCCGCGCACGGCGGCCGCTGCGCCATCATCGCGGTCACCGACGGCGAAGCCAGCCACGGCGAGGTGGCCGGCAGCGAGCCGGCCGAGCTGGCGCGACGACGCCGTGCCGAATCGGCCGAAGGGCTCGGCCACCTGCGGCTTCAGCAAGCGGCGTGTTTCCGCCTCGGTCTGCCCGACGGTCGCGTGGCGGGTCACGAGAAGGAACTGGCCGATCGGCTCGCAGCGCTGCTGCAACCCAGCGACACCGTGCTGTGCACCTGGCGCCACGACGGCCACCCCGATCACGAAGCGAGCGCGCGCGCCAGCGCAGCGGCCTGCCGCCGCGTCGGCAGCCGATTGTTCGAAGTGCCGATCTGGATGTGGCATTGGGCCAAGCCCGGCGACGATCGAGTGCCTTGGGAGCGGCTGCGCAGCGTGCCGCTGCACAGCCGCACGGTGCACGACAAGCAGCTCGCGTTGTCGGCCCACGCCAGCCAGCTCGCGCAGCGCTCGGCCGAGGTGCCCGCGGTGCTGGACGAGGCCATGGTTGCGCGGGCCGGCCGGCCGCGCGAATACATCTTCGTGCCCTGATGACCGCCGCCGACATCACCCGCCGCGGCGCCGGTGAGGTGTTCGATGCCGTGTTTGCCGCCGACAGCGATCCGTGGCAGCTGCGCACGCGCTGGTACGAGCAGCGCAAGCGTGCGTTGACGCTGGCCTGCCTGCCGCGGCGCAGCTACGCGCGCGGCTTCGAACCGGGCTGTGCCAACGGCGAGCTGTCGGCGGCACTGGCCACGCGCTGCGAGCAGCTGTGGGTCAGCGACGCATCGACCCAGGCGGTGGCGCTGGCACGCTCGCGGCTGGCCCTGCTCGAGCACGTGCGCGTGCAGCAGGCGGAGATGCCGGCCGCGTGGCCGGCACCGTCGACGCAGACATTCGACCTGATCGTCATCAGCGAACTCGGCTACTTCCTTCACCATGCCGATGAAGTGGCCCGGCTGGCCCGCCTGGCCCGTGACTCACTCGTTGACGGCGGAACGCTGCTGTCATGCCACTGGCGCCATCCGATCGACGGCTATCCGCTCGACGGCGACGCGGTGCACGACATCCTCGGCCGCAGCCACGGACTGCAGCGCCTGGGTGGCTATCTCGACAGCGACATGCGCATCGATGTGTGGCAGCACGGCGGCGATTCGGTGGCCGCGCGGGAAGGCATCGCGGGCCGACGCCAAGCCGATGAGCAACGACCGTGCGGCGTTGTCCTACACGCCACGGCGCCGCAATCCGGTGCCCGGCGCCGAACCTCCGAAACAGAATCTGTTTCAGCCTCAAAGGACACCGCATGAACAGCACAGCCACTCCCCAGTTGGAACTCGACGAAGAAGCCATCGACCGCGCCCGCGGCAGCATCGAAGACGGTGCCGTGACGCGCGAAGGCAGCCCCTGGCGCGAGCCGATCATCAAATTGCTGCAAGGCGCGCTGTCGACCGAACTGGTGTGCGTGCTGCGCTACAAGCGACACCACTTCACGGCCAAGGGACTGGCCTCGCCGGCCGTGGCCGATGAGTTCATGGAGCACGCGCAGGAAGAAACCGTACACGCCGATCACATCGCGCAGCGCATCGTGCAGCTGGGTGGCGAACCCGATTTCAATCCGGCGACGTTGCTCGAAAGAAGCCACGCCGACTACGACGAATCGACCGAGCTGATGGCCATGATCCGCTCCAACCTGGTGGCGGAACGGGTCGCCATCGAGGCCTACCGCCAGATGGTGGAAATGATCGGCGACAAGGATCCGACGACACGCCGCATGCTGGTCGACATCCTGCGTCAGGAGGAAGAACACGCCGACGAGTTGAGCGATCTGCTGACCCAGTCGTCGCGCGCTTGACCGGCCCGTTCGGGACACCACCATGACGAATTTGTCGATTGCCGCAGGGCCCGCCTTGCGCTCGCCCGCCAGCGACGCGCTCGGGCGTCATCTGCAAGCGTGCCGCCGCGCGTGCGGCCGCTCGTTCGTGCTGCGCAGCTGGTGCGAGCAGGCGCATGAAGCGTTGGCGCCGCGCTTCGGCACCACGCTGGCGGTGGCTTCGACCTTCATCGCGCTGATCGTCGCATTCGCCTGAGTCGCCGATGCGCCCCGAGCTGGCGGCGCTCGGCCTGCACGAGCTCGAAGCGCGGCTGCTGCTGGGCAGCGTTCGCGCGGTCGAGCCGATGGAAGGGCCGATCCGGGCCGTGCTCTTTGGCGCCACCCGTTTTGCCGAGCATGGCGCGAGCCTGGCCCGTGCTCACCGCGTCGGCGAGACGCCGAGCGGTCGCTCGACCTTCTTCCCACGCCTGCGCGACAACATCGCCACGCTGCGCGATGCGCGCCAGTTGCTCGAACAGCATGCCACGCAAGGCCACCACGTCGCACCGGCCGCGCTGTGGCTGGTCGAACACGGCAACCTGCTCGACGCGCAGTTGCGCGACGTGCACAAGGCGCTGCCGCGCCACTACTTCGCGCGCCTGCCGCGCCTGCACGACGAACCGCTGGCCGGCCTGCCGCGGGTCTACGGATTGGCCTGGGCCTGGGTGGCCCACACCGACAGTGGCCTCGACGAGAACCTGTTGCGCGTCTTCCTGGGTGCCTATCAAAAACAGAGCGGCCTGACGATCGGTGAGCTGTGGGCCATCCCGACCACACTGCGTGTGGTGCTGGTGGAAAACCTGCGCCGACTGGCCGAGCGCGCAGCGGCCGCGCAGGCGGCGCGGCACGTCGCGCACCGCTGGATCGAGGCCGACGGCATCGCCGATCGGGCCGGGCTGCTGCGCCGGCTGAGCACGACGCTGCAACAACGAGGGCTGCTCGAGATCTTCGCGCTGCAGTTGCAGCGCCGCATCGACGAGTGGCCCGCCGACGGCGCCGACGCCGCGCGTGAACTGCTCGCCGGGCACCTGCACGATGCCGCGGGCGCCTTGCAACGCTGGCAGCAGCAGCAGGCCGAGGACCACCAGAGTGTGCGCAATGCGGTGATGGCGCTGCGCAACCTCGACCACATCGCCTGGCGCGAGTTGTTGATGCTCAGCAGTCCGATGCTGGTGAACCTCAATCGATTGCCGGTGTTCGCGGCCGAGGCGCCGACCACGCAGGACATGACGCTGCATGGCATCGAAAGGTTGGCACGTCGGCACCACTTGAGCGAAGCGGCGGTCTGCGACGCCGTGGCGGCACTGGCCGGCAACCAGCCGGACGCGCGCGCGGCACCACTGTACTGGCTGCGCCACGAAGGGCGTGAAGCGCTGCGGGCACAACTCGGTTTGGCGCGGCAGGACGCCTCGGTGCGCCTGGCCCGTGCCTGGCGTCGCGGCCGGACGCCGCTGTACCTCGCGACGCTGGCGCTGGGCACCGCCACCGTGACCGCCGGCATGCTGGCGCTGTTCGCCGCCCCGCCCGGCATGCCGGCGCACCCGCTGTGGCCCTGGCTCGCCGCACTGTTGCTGGTGCTGCCGGCGAGCGAGTTCGTGATCGCGGTGTGCCACCGCGTGATCAGCGAATCGGTGCCTCCGCGCGTGCTGCCGCGGCTCGACTTCGAGCACGGCATTCCCGCGTCGCGCCGTGTGCTGGTGGTGGTGCCCGCGTTGCTGAGCAGCGCCGACGGCATCGCCGGGCTGGCCGCCCAGCTCGAACAGCACCACCTGGCCAATCCGGAAACCTTCGCCCAGTTCGCGCTGCTGTCGGACCTGCCCGATGCCGACGCGCAGCAGCTGCCGCAGGACGCCGCGCTGGTGCAGGCCGCGCAGCAAGCCGTCGCAGCACTGAACCGCCGCTATCCGGCGCCGTCGGAGACGGCGGCACAGCGCTTCCTGCTGCTGCACCGCGAGCGCCGTTGGGCGGCCACCGAACGGCGCTGGATCGGCTGGGAGCGCAAGCGCGGCAAGCTCGAAGAGCTGATCGCCTGGCTGGCCGAGGGCCGCAGCGAGGCCTTTGTCGATCTCGGTGCGCTGTCACGGCCGGCGAGCGGCGTGCGTTCGATCGTCACGCTCGACAGCGACACCGACATGCCGCCAGGTCGCCTGCGCGAGTTGGCATCGGTCGCCGCGCACCCGCTGAACCTGCCGCAGCTCGATGCCGCGCGCCGGCGCGTGCGGGCCGGCTACACCGTGCTGCAGCCCCGCATCACGGTGCCATTGCCGGCACCCGGCGAGGTGACGCCGTTCTACTGGCTGTTCAGCGGCCTGTGGGGCGTCGATCCCTACAGCAGCGCCAGCTCGGAAATCTACGAGGACGTCTTCGAGGAAGGCAGCTTCTCGGGCAAGGGGCTGATCGACGTGGCGGCGGCGCATGCGACGCTGGTGCGCCGCTTGCCTGAAGGCCAGGTGCTGAGCCACGACCTGCTCGAAGGCTCGCTGGCGCGCTGCAGCGCGGTCAGCGACATCACCTTCGTCGAGGACGCGCCATCGCACCCGGACGTCGCCGCCGCGCGGCTGCACCGCTGGATCCGCGGCGATTGGCAGCTGTTGCCCTTCGTGCTGCGGCCGTCGCGCTGGCCGATGGCCGGCATCAACCGCTGGAAGATGATCGACAACCTGCGGCGTTCGCTGGTCGCGCCGGCCGCGGTGCTGCTGCTGGTGTTTGCGCTGCTGCACGGCACGCCCAGTTTCGTCGCCGCGCTGGCGCTGGTGGCCCTGTGCCACGGCGGCGGGCCGCTGATCGGCGCACTGGCCCTGCTGGCGTCGCACCGCGACGATCTGGCGCTGGTGCCGTTTGCACGCCATGCGCTGCACGAGTTGCTGCGCGCCGCGCTCGGCACGTTGTGGCAACTGGCCTGGCTGCTGCAGCAGGCGCTGATGAATGTCGATGCGATCGCGCGGGCGCTGGTGCGCCAGGCATTCACCCGCCGCCACCTGTTGCAGTGGACCCCCGCCGCCGCCGCCCGGGCCGCTGCACGGCATGGCGCGGCCGCGCTGTTGCGCCAGCATGCGGCGGTGGTGTTGCTGGCGGCGCTGCTTCTGGCCGGGTTGCTGGGCTTGCGCGCGGCCGGCTGGCCGCTGCCCTGGCCGGCCGCGGTGGCACTGTGCCTGGTGTGGGCGGCGACACCGCTGTGGGTCTGGTGGGGCAGCCGGCCGCGGCCCGATGCCGCCGAGCGGCTCGACGCCGACGACCTCGCCTACCTGCAGCGGCTGGCCGAGGACACCTGGCGCTATTACGAGCGTTACGTCACCGCCGCCGACCACCACCTGCCGCCCGACAACGTGCAGACTGCCCCCAGCGAGATGGTGGCGCGACGCACCTCGCCGACCAATATCGGCCTGTACCTGCTGGCGGCGGCGGCCGCGCACCGGCTCGGCCTCATCGATCGCGCCGAACTGCTGGTGCGTCTGGAGCGCACGCTGGCCACGCTGCGCGTGCTGCCGCGCTGGCGCGGCCACCTCTACAACTGGTACGACACGGGCACCTTGGCGGTGCTGCCGCCGGCCTACGTCTCCACCGTGGACAGCGGCAATTTCTGCGGCCACCTGCTGGTGCTGTCGTCGGCCTGCGAGGTCTTCGCCGCCGCCGCGACCGCGCAGGGCCGCGCCGAGCCGTCGCGGCGCTTGCTGGCACTCGCCGATGCCTTTCGCGAGATGGCGCTGGCCACCGACTTCAGGCCGCTGTACGACACGCGCCGGCACCTGTTCCACATCGGCCTGCTCGCCGAAGGCGAGCGTGTCGATGCCAGCCACTACGACCTGCTCGCCTCCGAATCGCGGCTCGCCAGCCTGGTCGCCATCGCCAAGGGCGATGTGCCACCGCGCCACTGGGCCACGCTCGGACGGCCGCTGTTCGCCGACCACGGTCGCGTGGGCCTCAAATCCTGGTCGGGCTCGATGTTCGAATACCTGATGCCGTCGCTGGTGCTCAACGAGCCGGTCGGCAGCCTGCTGCGCCAGGCACTGCGCGCGGCCGTCGCGGTGCAGCGCGACGAGGCGCGCGCGCGCGGCACGCCGTGGGGGATCTCCGAATGCGCGATCGCGGTGCGCGATCACACGCTGGCCTATCAGTACGGCCCGCAGGGCGCGCCGCGGCTGGCACTGCGCCGCACGCCGGACGACGAACGTGTCATCGCACCCTACGCCACCGCGATGGCACTGCTGGTCACGCCGCGCGCGGCGATCGACAACCTGAAGGCCTTGCAAGCCATCGGCGCGCGTGGCGAACTGGGCTTCTACGAAAGCCTGGACTACACGCCGCAGCGCCAGCGGGCCGATGCCGAGCAACCCTTCGTGCTCGTCGAAACCTCGATGGCGCACCACCAGGCGATGAGCCTGCTCGGCTGCGCCCACGTGCTCGGCGACGGCATGGTGCAGGCGTGGGCGGCACGGCAGCCGCATCTGCGCGCGGTGATGGCGCTGCTGCAGGAGCGCACGCCGCACCGTGCCGAAGCGCTGAGGTCGGCGGCCACGCCGCGCAACCTGGCGCCACCGCAGCGCCAGCGCTGGCAACTCGACGTCGAGCCGCTGGCCGATGCGCTGCCGCCGGCACACTTGCTCGGCAACGGCCGCCACGGCGTGATGCTGCGCGCGAACGGCGCCGGCCACAGCCAGTGGCAGGGCCGCATGTTGAACCGCTGGCGCGACGACGCGCTGCGCGATCTGCATGGCGTCTTCGCCTATGTGCGCCGCGGCGCGCAGCAACCCTGGCAATCGTTGGCGGCGCGGCCGGCGGCCGACGAAGCCGCGCGCTACAGCACCGAATTCCATCCCGACCGCGTGGTGCTGCATGCGCGCTGGGACGATCTGCATGCCAGCACCAGCGTTTTCGTCAGCCCGGAGGACGATTGCGAGCTGCGCCGCATCGTGTTGCACAACCGCGGCCGCCGCGAGTTGCGCCTGACGGTCGCAATGGCCTTCGAGGCGACCTTGGCCCCGGCTGCCGCCGATGAATCGCACCCGGCCTTCTCGAACCTGTTCGTCAAGGCGCGCTGGGACGCCGCCGACCAGGCCCTGTACCTGGTGCGCGAGCCGCGCCTGCCCAGCGAGGAAGCCGGGCACGCGGTGCATTTCGTGCTCGCCTGCGACGACCCCGATGCGCGCGCCAGCGGTTGCGCCGATCGCCGGCGCTGGATCGGCCGCCTGCGCGACGCTTCGCGCCCCGCGTTCGCCTGCGCCGACAAGGAACACACCGAAGACATCGAAGGCGAGTTGCCGACCGGGCTCGACCCGGCATCGGTCATCACCGTGTCGCTGCGCGTGGCCGCCGGCGCGCGCTGCGCACTCGGCTTCGGCATCGCCTGTGCCACCACGCTGGAGCCGCTGCAGGCGCTGGTCGATCGCTACCGGCAGCCGCTGGGTGCGTCGCGGGCACTGGAGCTGTCCGAAACGCTGGCGCACATCCGGCTGCGCGAGCTGCGCCTGGACCCCGAGACCTGGGCCGCGTGGTTGACGCTGAACAGCCTGCTCGCCAGCGCCACCACGCGGCCACAGCCCGCGGCGGAGTTGCCGATCGCGCCGGCTGCCGGGCCCGCCGGCGCCGCCATCGACCGGCGCCTGCTCTGGCGTCACGGCATCGCCGGCGACCGGCCGCTGCTGGTGCTGTGGCTGCCCGGCGGTGACGGCACCGAGGTGGTCAGGCAGCTCGTCAGCCTGCTGCCGCTGTGGACCGCCGGCGGCCTGGCGCTGGATCTGGTGGTGGTCAACGCCGAGCCGCCGTCGTACCTGTCACCGGCACAACACGCGCTGGCGCCGATCATCGAACTGGCCGCCCGCCACGATGACCCACAGGTGCCGCAGCAACGCCGGGCGCGCCTGCATGTGCTGGCCGCGCGCGATGTGCTGCCCGCCGAAGCCGCCACGCTGAACGCGCTGGCGCGTGTGCTGCTCACCGCCGACGGCAGGCCGTTGACGCAGTTGATCGAGCGCCTGCGCAGCGCGCACGAAGACGACCGCCAGCGTCGCCTGAACAGCGAGCGGCGGCGGTTCGCATGGCCGGTGCCGGCCGTCGATGCCAGCGCCCCGCGGGGCGACTTCGGCCGCGCGCCAGCCGCGGCGGCCGCGTCCGGGGCCAACGCCGAAGAGCACGACGCCGACTATCGCTTCGAGCTGCGGCGCGACCGTGCGCCGGCACGGCCGTGGATCAACGTGCTGGCCAATGCGCAGTTCGGCTGCCAGGTGTCGGAAGCGGCAGCGGGTTTCACCTGGGTCGGCAACAGCCGCCTGCAGCAGATCACCGGCTGGTCGAACGACCCGTTGTGCGACCCGCCCAGCGAACTGCTGCTGCTGCACGACCTCGATCGAGGCACCGTGTGGCCGCTCGGTCGCTCGCTGCCGGTCCGCGACGGCGCGGTTGCCGCGCGGCAGGTCAGGCACGGCATCGGCAGCACCCGGATGGTCGAGCATGTCGATGGGCTGCGCATCGAGCTCGCCTGGTGTGTCGACGTCGCGGCGGCGCTGAAACAGTTGCAGGTGCGCATCCATGCGCCTGCAGGGTCGCACACCGTGCGCCGCCTGCGGCTGGTGGCATTCGCCGAATGGACCCTGGGCAACCTGCGCCACGATCGCGCCAGCGTGGTCACGCGTGTGCACGGTGGCGCGCCGCTGCGCACCGATGCCACCGGCAGGCCGATCGACAGCCGTCGCGCCACGCGCCGCGGCAGCCACACACGCAGCGCCCAGGCCTCGCCGGGGCGGCGCAGTGACGACACACCCGCGCTGAAGGCAGCGCTGCTGCTGGCCACGCAGAGCGATGCCGGCGTGATGGCCGCTGGCGCGACGGCCTTTTTCGGCTGGCGCAGCAGCAATGACGAAGGTGCCGAGGTGCTGGCCGACGACTGGACCTGTGATCGTCGCGAGTTCTTCGACAGCCACGGCCGCTGGGTCCTGCCGCAGCAACTCGGGCAGCGCGCCGGTGCCGGCCTGGACGCCTGTGCCGCCACGGCCTGCGTGCTGCGGGTGGGAGCCGAGCGCAGTGCCGGAGCGACACTGCTGCTGGGACACGCCGCACATGCCGAAGCGGCGCTGCGCTTGGCCGAGCACGCCTTCGCCGTGCAGCCGGCGCAGCGCATGCAACAGCAGCGCGCGCAATGGCCGGCGCTGCTCGACGGCATCGTCGTGGACACGCCCGATGCCGCCTTCGACGCGCTGGTCAACCGCTGGCTGCCGTACCAGAGCATCGCCTGCCGGCTGTGGGCGCGCGCCGGCTTCTACCAGGCCGGCGGTGCGTTCGGCTTTCGCGACCAGCTGCAGGATGCGATGGGCGTCGCCGACCGCGCACCGACGCTGCTGCGCGAGCAGATCGTGCTGCATGCCGCGCACCAGTTCGAGGCCGGCGACGTGCAGCACTGGTGGCACCCTCCCGGCGGCGCCGGCGTGCGCACGCACATCAGCGATGACCTGCTGTGGTTGCCGCTGGCGCTGGCGCACCACCTGTCGCGCCAGGGCGATGCGGGGCTGCTCGACGAGCGTGTGCCCTTCCTGCAGGGTCCGCCGGTGCCGGCAGGCGCCGAAGACCTGTACAACACACCTGCGCCGGGCGACATGCTGCACAGCGTGTACGAACATGCCGCGCGCGCCATCGACCACGCGCTGAAGTTCGGCAGCCACGGCCTGCCGCTGATCGGTTCGGGCGACTGGAACGACGGCATGAACCGCGTCGGGCCTGAAGGCCGCGGCGAATCGGTCTGGCTGGGCTGGTTCCTGTGCCACGTCATCGACCGCTTCGCGCCGATCGCCGAAGCGCGAAGCGACAACCACCGCGTGACGCGCTGGCACACGGCGCGGCGCGCGGTGGCGATGGCGCTGGACAGCGACGGATGGGACGGGCAGTGGTACCGGCGCGCCTACTTCGACGACGGCACGCCGCTCGGTTCGCAGCACAACAGCGAATGCCGCATCGACCTGATCGCGCAGGCCTGGGCCACGCTCAGCGGCGCGGGTGACGGCGGGCGTGCGCGCACCGCGATGCAAAGCGCCGCCGCGCAGTTGTGGCATGCGCCTGCCGGTGTGATGCAGCTGTTGCACCCCCCGCTGCAATCGATGCGACCGCATGCCGGCTACATCCAGGCCTATCCGCCCGGCATCCGCGAAAACGGCGGCCAGTACAACCACGGTGCGGTGTGGGCACTGATGGCCTTCGCCAGGCTCGGTGACGGCGCCGCGGCCTGGCGCCTGTTCGAGGCGCTGAGCCCGGCGCACCGGCATGCCTCGTCGTTCGGCGCGAGCTATGAGCTGGAGCCCTATGTCGCCGCCGGCGACGTGTACAGCCAGCCACCCTATGCCGCACGCGGCGGCTGGAGCTGGTACACCGGCGCGGCCGCATGGCTGCAGCGCGCCGCGCTCGAATCGATCTGCGGGCTGGTCATCGAAGGCGCCATTGCCCGCTGCCAGCCGTGCCTGCCGCCGCATTGGCCGCAGGCCGAGGTGCGCGTGCGCCGCGGTGGTTGCCAACACCGCTTCGTGATGTGCCGCGACCGCGCCACGGCGGCACAGGCGTTGCGGCAGCCCGGCGCGATCGCACTCGGCGTCGGCGAACCCTTCGATCTGGCCGCAGCCACCGAGGCACGTGTGCTGGTGATCACGCAGGCTGCACAGACGCCGGTGGTGTTGCTCGATGGGCATGATGGCGATGTCGCCACGCCGTCGCCGCGGCGAACGCCGCGCGCTGCTTCGACCCCCATCGAGAACAGCAGCCCATGAGCCACGCGCCAGAGGCAGCCGCTGTTTGATCCGGGTACGTCGATTGCCGAATTTCCGTGCAGGCACAGGCACCCGCGCCCCACCCCGCGTTGGCAAAGGAGCGACCATGAGACACGACGACAGCAAACCGCCGCCAGGCGATTGTTCGCCAGACCCAAGGTCTGGCGGCAACGAAGCCCACCCCGACACGCGCCGCGGTTATGGTCTGGGTGCCGAGCGCGAGTTCGGCAGTCGACCCCGCGGCAACCCGCCCAGCGGCCCAGGCGCGACCCGCCGCGATGGCAGCGACCGTACGAGTGGCACGGAACGCCGCGAGCAACGGCGCCGGGGCGAAAGCCCGGATCGCATCGGCGGCTCGGGCTACGGTGGCTACGACGGCGGCCACAACAGCGACCGGCTCGAGCGCGACCGCTTCGACGACCCGCCCGAGCCGGGCCGCGACTGAGCCGGCAGCCGGTGCGCTGCACGCCCGCCGCGGCGGGCGCGGCCGCCGCGCAACGCGGGCACGGCAATCAATCGTCGCCGAACATCGGGCGCGGCTTCTTGCCCTTGCAGTGCAGTCGGCCCAATCGCGCGTCGCGCTCACGGTCGTGCATGGCGCTGCGCCGCGCGGCCGCCGCGTCGATCGAGGCTTCCGCCGCGGCAGGCCCTTCGTCCGACATCGGATCGGGGGCCGCCGCGGTGACCAGCGTGGCGCCCGCATCCTGCAACCCGTCCATGAAGGCCAGGTCGGGATCTTCGTCGTCGTGCAGCGCCGGATCGTCGACGACGCGATCCACCGAAATGTCGGCCCCTTCCCGCGCACCGGCATCGTTGCCCGCGCTGCGGCGCTCGCCGGTGCCGGCTGCATCGGTGTCGGCGCCATCGCGGCTGGCAGCGCGCGCCTGCAGCGGGTGCTGCGCATCGTCGCGGAGGGCCACATCCACCGGCAAGAACGGATCGGTGCCTGGCGCGTCGGTGACGCCGGCCATGTCGCTGCCGCTGTCCGAGCTGTCGCCGGGGCCGAGGGCGGCGTTGTCGCGTCCTTCGGCTTCGGTGGCGGCCCGGCGAACGCCGAGCAGGCTGTCCTGTCCCATCTCTTGAATCTCCGTCGTCTGTAGGGGCTGGTGGCGATCAATAGGCGCCGACGCTGCCGGTGACCGGCAACACCACGCCGGTGATGTAGCCGGCACACACCGGCGAGGCCAGGAACACGTAGGCCGGCGATAGCTCCTCGGGCTGCGCAGCGCGCTTCATGTCGGTGCCCTGGCCGAAGGTCGCCACCTCCTGCGCCGGTTTGTCGGCCGGATTCAACGGCGTCCACACCGGTCCGGGCGCCACGGCGTTGACCCGCACGCCGCGGTCGATGACGTTGCTCGCCAGCGAGCGCGTGAACGCATGGATCGCGCCCTTGGTGGCCGAGTAGTCGAGCAGTTCGTGGTGGCCTTCGAAGCCGGTCACCGAGCCGGTGTTGATGATCGAGCCGCCGGCCTTCAAGTGCGGCAACGCCGCCCGCGCCATGCGGAAGTAGCCACCGATGTTGGTGTTCAGCGTTTCCATCATGCGCTCATCGTCCAGGTCTTCGAGGCGTTCGGCATGTTCCTGGAAGGCGGCGTTGTTGACCAGCACGTCGAGGCGGCCGAACGCATCGACGACGCTGCGCACTGCGTACTTGCAATAGGCGGCGTCCTTGACATCGCCTTTCAGCAACAGGCAGCGTTGCCCCTCGGCCTCGACACAGGCGCGCGTGCGCGCGGCGTCTTCGTCCGATGACAGATAGGCCACCGCCACGTCGGCGCCTTCACGCGCGAACAGCACGGCAACCGCCCGGCCGATGCCCGAATCGGCACCGGTAACGAGTGCTGCAAAACCTGCCAGCTTGCCGCTGCCGCGGTAGCCGGGCGCCATGAACTGTGGCTTCAGAGAAAGCTCGTCTTCATGCCCGGGCTTGCGCAGGTGCTGCGCCGGCAGGTCGCGCGGGTGTTCGCGCGCGCCGGCCTGCACCGCGCTGCCTTTGCCTTCGGCCTTGCCGCCGCGTTTGCCCGAGCCTTTCGAGCGGGCCTGGTCGCGCCGGTCCTGCTCCTGCTGGATCCGGCGCTGCCGGATCACGGGTTGGCCGGTGATGTCGTCCATGCTGCTGCTCGATGGGCTGGTGACGGTGAATGCAACCAGGCGCCGCGAATCGGCACCGGCTTGCCCGGTTCGGGCATCGGATCGACGATCGGTGGCTGCTGATGCGGTGTCGGTGGCGGCTCCTGGATGTCGGGCGGCGTGACATCCGGTGTCGGTGGCACTTCGGGGGGCGGTGCCGGCGGCACCTCGGGCACCGGTTGCGGCACATGCAACGACAGATGGCGCCGTGCCTGGGTGCCGGCGCCCTCGTCGGCATCAAGAAACATCGCGGCGATCGCGGCGTGATGCCGGCGCAGTGCGGAAGGGGTCGATCTGAGCTGAATTTTCAATCTGCTTCTCCTTATCAGGCGGTGTGCATGCATGCCGTTCAGCGCGACAACGCACGCTCGAGCTGCGCCTTGTTCATCGCCGAACGGCCCTCGATGCCGTGTGATTTGGCCTCGGCGTACAACTGCTTGAACGTGCGGCCGCCCGGCCCTTTGTGCGAGCGCAGCCCGCCGCGGCGGCTCGGCGAGAGGTCTTGCAGCGACGTCTGGCTCGCCTCCTCTGCCTCGCCTTGTTGCGCGCGCACCTTGTTCACCGTGCGTGCGGCAATTTCCTCGGCGGTGTCTTCGTCGCGTCCGTGCTCCAGAAGACCTTCCTTGATGTGTTCGTACTGACGCTCGCGCTTCGCGCTCCAGGCGGTTCGGGGCATGTGACTTCTCCTCGGTGGTGGTCTGCTCTGGCATTTGCCATGCCCACGGCTCCTTCAGGCGCGTGTCGTCGGCCAGTTATCGCTGCGGCGGCCTCCGCGGCGCATCGGCCTGCCCGCCACAGCGCTGTAGGACAAAGGGCCGACGGCTGCACCTCGCGTCGTCAGGGACGCGCCGATCGCTCAGTCGTCTGGCGCCGCCGGGGCTTCGATCACATCCTCGACGACCAGTTTGCGCACCCACACCAGCAGCACCACCATCAACGGCGTGCCGAAGAGCACGCCCAGGGGCCCGAACAGGGCCGAGAACACGATCACCGCGCCCAGCCCCAGCAACGGCGGCAGGCTGACCGTCCAGCGCTGGATCAGCGGCACCAACAGCGCGCCTTCGATTTGCTGCAGCACGATGAACAGCGCGGCCACGTACACCGCCTGCATCGGCCCTTGCGCAAAGGCCACCAGCACCGCCAGCAGCCCCGACACGATGGGGCCGATGAAGGGCACGAATTCCAGCAAGCCGGCGATCAAGCCCAGAGCCAGCGCCAGCGGCATGCCCAGCAGCGACAGCCCGGCGGCCACGGCGATGCCCATCACCACCATCAGGATGCCCTGGCCGAGCAGCCAGCGGCTGAGGTCGTCGCCGCTGGCACGCAGCACCTGCTCGACCCGCTGGCGACGCCGCGGCGGCACCAGCCGCAGCAGGCCGTCGCGGTACAGATCGATATCCATGGCCAGAAAGACCCCGGCGAGCAGCACCAGACCGAAACCGGCCAGTGCCCCGACCAGCGTCGATGCGGCGCCGGCGATGCCCGCCAGTGGCAACTGGAGATTGCTCAGGTCGTCGCCAAAGCCGCTCCACCAGTCCATGACCTGCGGCCCCAGCGGCGTGTGCCGCAGCCAGTCGTGAAAGGCCTGCCAGGCCTTGGGGATGGCGACGCGCAACCCGGCCAGCTGCTCCGACACCGGGCCACCCAGTTGCCACAACAGCAGCGCCACCAGCGCAACACACAACACCGACGCCAGCAACACGGCCGCGCGCTGCCCGAGGCCGATGCGCTGCAACGGCGCCGCCAGCATGTTCAGCGCCACGGCCACCAGCACGGCGCCGAACAGCAGCAACAGCGGCTGTCGGATCTGCCAGAGCAGCGCCGTCAGGACGACCAGCAACACCAGCGGCCACCAGCGAATTTCGGTGAGGCGGCGCGATGGGTTGGTCATGGGGCAAACGCTGTCACAACAGCAGTCTCCCTGCTGCATTCACGGCACGATGCACTTGACAAGCAAACCCCATGCCGATGCGTGAACAACGCCCACCCCCGCGTCGCCTGCGCGGGTGTGCAAGGGTTGCCGCAGCAATTACGGGAAGATCCCGCGTCTGACCGACGCGTCTGCGCACCCGCTTCCGACAAACTCGCCCCTGCCCGCGCGCTGAGGTGGCACGCAGCTTGCGTCGAGGGCTGCGCATGAACCCACAAGCACCGCGCAACCAAGGCGCCCGCACGTGAACCTGCTGATCTGGATGGTGCTGGGGATGGTCATCGGCTGCAGCATGCAGATGGTGGGTCGCGTCCGCGACGAGGTGGCGATCGTCGGCGGCCTGTTCGCCGGTGCCGCCGGTGCCATGGTCGGCGGTGTCCTGGTGACCGATTCGTCTGTCGCCATGCAGTTGTTCGGTCAGTCGATCAGCGCGAGCGGCCTGCTGGCCGCCGTGGTCGGCGCGGCGGCCAGCAGCGTGGTCTTGCGCGTGCTCTGGCGGCGCCGGCCGGATAGACAGGCTTCTCTCTCGGCAGCGGCCGACGCCGACGACGTCCGGTCGCGTCCCGCCGACCCCGAGCCGGCGTACGACGACCACGTCGCGCCAGACTTCGCGTCCGCCGGCGACACCGAACCTGCCGCTTTCCGGGACTGGCATGCGCAGGCAAACCGGCCACGAACGCCGCCGCGCAACGACCGGCGCGTCAGTGGCGGCGCAGCGCGGTCCGACCCGGTGCATGACCTGTGATGGCAGCGCTGCGCCCCGACACGCCGAAGTGGGCCGAAGATGCCTCGGTATCGCTGCTGCGCGCGCTGCACAGGCAGGTGTGTGCGCTGCTCCAGCCGTTGGCGCTGGGCACGGGCCGCTGTGAGCGCCGGCAGCAGTTGGCGGCGGTCAAGGACAGCCTGCACCTGCTGTTCCGCATCGAGCAGGAACTGTTGTATCCGCAGCTCGCGGCCGTGCTGGACCCGGCCACGCTGAATGCGGCCCGCTACAGCCAGCAACGCATCGAACAGCACCTGCGCGCAGTGATCGTGCAAGGCGACGGCGGACCCGACAGCGGGCACCCCATCCGCAACCTGCACCAGCTGGTGCTGGCGCACCAGAACTTTCAGGAAAAGCGCCTGTTCGGCGCCGTCGCGAAGATCGACTCGGCGGCGTTGTGCGCGCGCATCGATGCGCTGTGCAACGAGGATTCGCCGCTGGCGGCGGGTTGATGCCTGGGCGGATCGATCGCCCTCGGTGCGCGCGGCCCGGCAAAGTAGCAAGCCGGCAGGGTCAATCGCCGTCGTGCGGCAGCGAAAGATGCCTCCTGAGCAGGTGGTCGAGTTCATCGGGATTCACCGGCTTGACCAGGTGCGCGACAAAGCCCTCGTCGGCCGTGCGCTGGATGTCGTCCGCCATGCCGAAGCCGCTGATCGCGATGTAGACCGCATCGCCCGGCATCGACGGCAGCACACGCAACCTGCGCGCCACCTCGTAGCCGTCGGCGCCGGGCATCGCCAGGTCCATCAGCACCGCCTGCGGGGCAAACTCGCGGGCGCGCTGCAGTGCCGAATCGAGATCGACCGCACGCTCGACACGGTACCCGTACAGGCGCAGCAGCACGGCCATGCTTTCACCGACGTCCGGGTCGTCCTCGACCACCATCACGCGCCCGCCGCAGCTGTCGGCGGGCAACAGCGGCAGCGTGTCGGCCGGTGCCAGCTCCGGGCTCAGCAGCTTCAGTCGCAGCAGGAATTCCGAACCCTTGCCGACCCCTTCGCTGAAGGCCTCGATGCTGCCGCCCTGCAGATCGACCAGGTGGCGCACCAGCGCCAGGCCGATGCCGAGTCCGCCCTGCGAGCGGTCGAGCGCGCGTTCGTCCTGCACGAACAGCTCGAAGATGCGCGGACGCACTCTGGCCGAGATGCCGATGCCGTTGTCGCGCACGCGCACCAGCGCCACGTCGTCGGCGGTGGTCAGTTCGACCTCGATGCGGCCCTCGTCTTCGGTGTACTTGGCGGCGTTGGTGAGCAGGTTCTCGAACACCTGCGCCAGCCGGATCGCATCGCCCTCGACCCACACCGGCGCATCGGGCAGGTGGTACTGCAGACTGTGGCGCTTGCGTTGCAGCAGCGGCTGCACGGTATCGGCGGCCCTGCGCACCGCCTGCACCAGGTCGACCGGTTCGAGACGCAGGCTGATGCTGCCCTGCGTGATGAGCGAGATGTCCGACAGGTCATCGACGAGGCGCGTGACATGTCCGACCTGACGCACCAGCACCTCGTGCACCCAGTTCAATTGCCGGTCGTCGCCGGCGATGCGCTCGAGCACCGCGGCGGCGTTGCGGATCGGCACCAGCGGGTTGCGCAGTTCATGCCCGAGCATGGCCAGGAATTCGTCCTTTCGCCGCGCGGCGTCCTGCAGCGCCCGCTGCGCGCCGACCTGGTCGTCGATGTCGACCATGGTGCCGACCATGTCGACCGAGACCGCGGGTCCTTCCTGGTGCCTTTGCATGACCACGCACTTCATCCAGCGTGAACCGCCGAAGTGCGATTGCAGTCGCACGCTGGCCTCGAAGCGGCCGTCGCCGCCTTGCACCGACGCCAGCCCGTTCATGAAGGCGGCGGCATCCTCGCCATGCAGGAAGTCGCGCAGCGTCTGGCCGATGAGCCTTCTCGGCGACAGGCCGACGAAGCGGCAGAAGGCGCGGTTCGCGAACTGGATCAGGCCGCGCCGGTCGCACATCCAGATCAGCGCGGCCGCACTGTCGGCGAGTTCACGGAAGCGCTTCTCGCTCTCGCGCAAGCGGGCTTCGGTCTGTGCGCGCGCACTGATGTCGCGCTCGATCACCGCCACCGCATCGGCCTGTCCGGTCTCGTTGGGAATCATCGACATGCTCAGCGACACCTCCACCGACGAGCCGTCGCGCCGCTGGCGTCGCATCTCGACGATGCGCGGCCGCGCGCCGGCCTGGAGGCGGGCGATCTCGCGCGCGTACACATCGCGACCCGGCTCACCGAGCAGTCCGAAGATATTCTTCTGCAGCACCTCGTCGGCAGGAAACCCATACAGCGCCTCGGCGCCCTGGTTCCACGCCAGGATGGTGCCCTGCGGATCGAAGACGACGATCGCATCGCTCGACGCCGTCATCAGCGCGACGAACCGGGCCGAGCCCTGGCGCGCCTGTTTCAAGCGCGTGATGTCGGTGAAGGTGACCACCACGCCGCCGATGACATCGTTGACGGTGCGGTAGGGCATGGTCCGGCGCAGGTGGCAGTCGCCGCTGGCGGTGAGGGTCTCGCTTTCCTTCGGCTCGAGGGTTTCAAGCACCTGCCGGGCATCGTCGACCAACGCGTCCAGATCGACCTGGCTGGCGATGTCGGTCAGCGGCCGGTTCAGGTCGGTGGCGATCAGCTTGAACAGCCGCGTCGCCGCCGGCGTGAAGCGCTTGATGCGCAGTTGCGCATCGAGGAACAGCGTCGGGATGTGCGTGCTGGCCAGCAGGTTGCCCAGATCGTCGTTGACAGCTTCGAGTTCGCCGATCTTCATTTCGAGCTGCTGGTTGACCGTCACCAGTTCCTCGTTCACCGATTCGAGCTCTTCCTTCGAGGTGGCGAGCTCTTCGTTGGCCGATTGCAGTTCCTCGTTGGTCGACATCGCCTCTTCGTTGGCGAGCTTCAGTTCCTCGTTGGCATGCTCGAGCTCCGCGATGGCCACGCTCAGTTCGCCGCGTGTGCGCTGCAACTCGTCCTGCAACGAGCCGTGCCGCCGGTTGCCGTCACCGTTGCGTTCGTCGTCGGACGGGGTGTCCTGGGCCGACCGCGGCGCGGTCGGTAAGCGCTCGGCGCCGCCTTCGGCAGCGGCGCCGTCGGCGGCCTGGCCTGCACCACGGCCGTCTGCCTCGGGCGGCGACGACACTTCCGGAGCGCCCTCGCGCGCGCGCCGTCGGGGATCGGTGGCACCGGTGCTGTCCTGCGGGACGGCAGGCTGATTCATCGTCGCTTCCTCTCGGCCCGGCGCGACCATGCGCCGGTGGATGTTGGCGTTCGGCACGATGGGGGTGAACAGCACGCCGTGCGCCCCGCTGGCTTCCGACTTGCCCAGCAGCAGCACCCCGCCGGGCCGCAGTGCGAATTCGAAGGTCTTCAGCGCGCGCTGCTGCAACGGCGGTGACATGTAGATCAGCAGGTTGCGGCAACTGACAATGTGCAGGCGCGAGTAGGGCGGGTCGGCGAGCACGTTCTGCACCGCGAAGGTGACCCGCTCGCGCAAACCCTTGTTCACCTGAAAGCCGTCGCCCACCGGGTGAAAGAAGCGCTTCAGACGCGCCGCACCGACGCGGTCCTCGATCCCGCGCGGGTAGTGCGCCCGGCGCGCGATATCCAGCGCACGGTGGTCGATGTCGGTTGCGAAAATGCGCAGCTTGGCGTGGCGCCCGGCCGCCTCCAGCGCCTCGGTGGCCAGCATGGCCAGCGTGTAGGCCTCTTCGCCGCTGGCACAGGCCGGCACCCACGCGCGCAGTTCCACGCCATCGCCGACACCCGCCGCCAGCGCGGGCAACACCTGATCGGCCAGCGTCTGCCAGGCCTGCGGCTCGCGAAAGAATTCGGTCACGCTGATGAGGAAATCGGCGGCCAGCGCCTCGGTCTCGGCCTGCGAGGCGTGCAACCGCTCGAGGTAGGCGCTCATGCCACGGTGGTTTCCCAGGCCGATGCGCCGGCGCACCCGGCGCAGCAGCATCGGCGTCTTGTAGCCGGACAAGTCCAGGCCCAGGCGTTCATGCACGATCTGCAGCATGGCTGCCAACTGGTCGCCCGGGGTGCCGTCTTCGGTGTCGTCGTCGGTCGCCCGCGCACCGCCGACGAAGGCCTGCACGGCCGCGGGCATGTCCTCGATCAGCAGCTTGCGGTCCACCTGACCGGTCGCGATGGCCGCTTCGGGCATGCTCGGGTGGCTCGCGCTGCGCGGGTCCTGGGCGATGGTCATGCCGCCTTCGCTCCTGATCGCCTTGATACCCAGCGCGCCGTCGCCATCGGCACCGGTGAGCACGATGCCGACCACCCGGCCGTGCTGGTCGGCAGCAAGCGACATCATCAGCCGGTCCACTGTCACCGGCTTCGGCGGTGGCGGGTCGATGCTTTCGAGCACGAAGCGTCCTGCCTGCACGCCCAGGTACTGGCCCGGGGGCAGCGTGTAGACGTGGTTGGCTTGCGGCGCGGCGCCGTGCTCGGCATCGCGCACCGGCATCGCGGTGATGCGCCCCAGCAACGAGGCGAGCATGCTGCGGTGATGCAGCGGCAGGTGCAGCACGACGATGAAACTGCACCCGGTGTCCGCCGGCATCAGCGCCAGCAGCCGCGACAACGCTTCGACGCCGCCCGCCGAGGCGCCGATGACCACCGTGATGAACGGCAGCCGGCCCTGGTCGCCCGACACACTGGCCGCGGGCAGATCCCCCGCATCGGGCAACGATATCGGCTCAGGAGGGGTGATTGGCTTGGGCATGGGTTGGCGGGAGCATGCGCGACGCGCCGCCGTGGCGGCGCGCCGGGCCAATCAGTCTAGGCGCTGCCAGCGACAACGCAACGGCCGTGTTGCCACGCCGCGTTGTCAACCCATTTCCCACCGCGCCACACGGCAATTGACATACCCGGCCCATGGCGGGCATGGCATGCTGGGCTATCCCAACGTGACAGAAGCGATCAGAATGCGGCCCGTGTTTTTGCCCGCCCGGCAAGGCAGCGGAATCCGACCATCGCCGAAACCATGGCCCATACCCTCATCGTCGACGACGACCCCGACAGCGCCGAATCGCTGAAAGCGCTGGTGGCGGGCGATCGCATGACGGTGGCGCTGGCGCATTCGTTGCGCGACGCGCGCCGGCAGGTCGCGATGCAGCCGCCCGACCTGGTGCTGCTCGATCTGCAGTTGCCCGACGGCAGCGGCATGGAGCTGTTCGACGACGCCGAACTGGTGGCCAATGCCGAGATCGTGCTCGTCACCGGCCACGCCAGCCTGGACACCTCGATCCAGGCGCTGCGGCTGGGGGCCGCCGACTACCTGGTCAAGCCGATCAACATGCGCGCGCTGCAAGGCGTGCTGGCGCGGCTGATGAAGCCGGCTGCGCTGATGGCCGATGTGGCGCAGCTGCAGCGCAGCCTGGCCGAGGACGGCCACTTCGGCCGCCTGTGGGGCCGCGCACCGGCGATGCAGCAGGTCTACGAGCAGATCTCGCGCGTCGCCGGCACCGGCATCACGGTGCTCGTCACCGGTGAAAGCGGCACCGGCAAGGAGCTGGTCGCGCAGACCGTGCACGACCTGAGCCGGCGCCGCAAGCAGGCGTTCCTGGCGGTCAACTGCGGGGCCATCTCGCCGCACCTGATTGAAAGCGAAATCTTCGGCCACGAGAAAGGCAGCTTCACCGGCGCGGACCGCCAGCACCTGGGCTTCTTCGAGCGCGCCAGCGGCGGCACCCTGTTTCTCGATGAAATCACCGAGATGCCGCAGGAACTGCAGGTCAAGCTGCTGCGCGTGCTCGAAACCGGCCGCTTCATGCGCGTGGGTTCCACACAGGTGCAGGAAGCCGACGTGCGGGTCATCGCCGCCACCAACCGCGACCCGTTGCAGGCGGTGGCGGCCGGCAAGCTGCGTGAAGACCTGATGTACCGGCTGAATGTCTTTCCGATCCACATGCCGTCACTGCGCGAACGCATGGAAGACGTGCCGCTGCTGGCGACCCATTTCCTGGCCGACATCGCTGACCAGGAAGGCCAGGCCAAGGTCTTCGCCAGGGCCGCGCTGGAACGGCTGGGCCAGTGGCGCTGGCCCGGCAACGTGCGTGAACTGCGCAACGCGGTGCAGCGGGCCTACGTCATGGCCGGCGGCGAGCAGATCGACGACAGCTGGCTGCCGGTCGCGGGCCCTGCCGGCGTCCCGGCCCCGGCGGCGGCCGGCGCGACGGGAAGCGAGCGTGGCGCCCGGCCCGAGAAGTGCATCACCTTCGCCATCGGCACCTCGATGGCGAAGATCGAGCGCGCGATGATTCTGGCCACGCTGGAACACTTTCAGCACCACCGCGAGCGCACTGCCGCGGTGTTGGGCATCAGCCTGAAGACGCTATACAACCGGCTGAAGGAATATGCCGGCGACGCGGACGAGGCCAACCCGGGCGACGCGCGCAGTGCGTCGGACAACGGCAACGGCGCAGAAGTCATGGGCCGTGGGACGGACGCGCGAAACGTGTCGGGCTGACGGCGTCCGGCCGAGCTGCTGCGCTCGCCGCAGGTCAGGCATCGACCCGGGCCCGCCGATCGTTGCCGATTGAACGGACCCGGGTGGGCCTCTCCCTGAGCTAGTGGTGCGGCGTGCCGCTTGCCGCGTGCGCCAGCGGCGCGCCGTGCCAGTGCGGCACCTGCGCGCCGAGCGACGGCAGCAGCCTCTCCAGGCGATCGAGCATCGCGCGCAGATTCATCGGCTTGGGCCAAAGTTCATCGAAGCCGGCGGCGCGGGCATCGAAGCCATGCTCGGCAGTAACCGCCACCGCCGGCAAATCGCAGCAGTTCGGCAGCTCACGCAGTGCGCGCAGCAACTGCGCACCGTGGCCGTCGGGCAGCCGCAGATCGAGCAGCAGCAGCTGCGGTTGCAGCATCGGCGCCATCACCAGCGCCGACTGCACATCGGTGGCCACCCTCAGGTCCACGTCGGGGCGCGTGCGCAATGCGGCGCGCATCAACTGCACATTGATGTCCTGGTCTTCGACATACAAGACCTGCCGCGTGGAACCCGTATCCGCAAAGTCGATGAAGCGCAACTGCGTGCCCCTGAAGCCGAGTCCTGCATGGAGCAATCCTCGTGCCCGCCGTCGTGCAGGCGGGTGACTGCCGGCGGCCGTCAATCGGCTGTCGCGTTTGCGGTCAATTCAGCCGGCCGGTCGGTATTTCCTGCCACGTGTTTTGCCGATTTGCGGCCTGCGCAGGCCGCCGTTCACGGCACGCCACTTGCTGGATAACTTGGGTTGGATCGTCGGGCCGGCTTGCAGCCGCCCACCACCGGAGCAAACGATGGCCCCCGCCCACGCCGAGCGCACCGACTTCTCGAACCACGTGGTGATTGCATTCGAGTCGCACACCCAGGCGCGCGGCGCCCGCAACGCGTTGGCCGAGATCGGCTACGCGGCCGATCAGGTCCGGCAGTGGACCGAAGCCCAGTTTCTGGAGGGGCTGAAGGCGGCGATCGACGTCGATCGGCAAGACGCTGGCCTGCCCTGCCACGCAGACAGCGCGCAGAAGGCGCGGTGCGCCGGTGACGAGTCGCAAGGGGCCCCGCGTTACCACTGGCTCATCGTCGGGGTCAGAAACGACGGTCGCGGCCAGCAGGTGGTGGACTGTGTGCGCCGCTTCGGACCGCAAAGCGCGCGCCACTATCGCCAGGCGAGTGTTGTCGAATTGCTGGAGAACCGATTTCCATCGCTTTCATGGCCCACGCGCCACATCGTCGACGCCGATTGATGCGCGCGGCCCTGACTTCCCATGCCGTCCCGCTTACCTCGGGTACGTCGATTGCCCTCTATCGATGACCGGCATTGCCGCCCTACTCTGATCATCAAAGGACATCATGGAACACCGACCCGAAAACCCCTACGAAAAGCCTGCCTCGACGAACGACGAAACGAGGTTTCCGCGTGCCGCATCGAGCGCGACACCGTCCGGCACCGATGCCGGCATCACCTCGGTACACGGCAGCGGTGACAACGGCAGTGCCGATTCGGCCCACGAGATGGTCGGCCGTGTCGCACAAGGTGCGCACGCCACGATCGACAAGATCGCCGACCGTGCCACGCCGCAGGTGCAACGATTGCAGGACGGCTACCGCGAGACCGAACAGTTGGTGCATCGCAATGCCGAGCAGGTGCGCGACAAGGCTCACGAGTGGACCGACGGCTTGCGCGTCAGCGTGCGCGAGCATCCGTTGACAGCGGTGGCGACGGCGCTCGCCGCCGGCATGCTGTTGGCCCGGCTGTCACGCTAAAGGCCGTGCCGCGCCCTCCTACCGCCGCCGACACCGACCGCATCGGCGCCGCCCGCCAGTCGCTGTTCGAATCGGTGCGCGCGGTGCTGCGCGACCTGCCCGGGTTGATCGGCGACCGCGTCGATCTGCTCGCGCTGGAACTGCAGCGCGCCGGCGTCGCGCTGGCGTCGATGGTCGCCTGGCTGGTGGTGGCGGCCATCGTCGGCGCGACCGGCTGGCTCGCGCTGTGCGGCGCGGTCACGCTGCTGCTCATCGAACGTGGCCTTTCCGGCGCGGCCGTGCTCATCGGCGTGATGGTCGTCAACCTGGTCATCGCCGCGTGGGCGGTGCACAAGGTGCGGTCGCTGGCGCCGTTGTTGAAGTTGCCCGCCACCCGCCGGCAGCTCAGTTTCAGATCGAGCGAAAGCGACATTGCCGATGACCCCGCCCAGACTCCCGTCGTTGCCTGAGGACGACCCCGACCTCGACCTCGACACGCGCATCGACCGGGTCGAGCAGCGGTTGATGATGCGCCAGGCGCGCCTGCGCGATCGCTTCGCAGCCATCGGCGAGCGCGGCCGCGCAGCCGCCTCGTCGGGGCGTGTGCTGGTGCCGGTGCTGGCCGGCGGCACCGCGCTCGGTTTGTTCTGGTGGCTGCGCAGGCGCCAGCCCGATGCGGCCGATGTGCGGCGCCGTGACCCGCCCCGTCGGCGCGGCCACCTGTCCTCGTTGTTCTGGTCGCAGGTGCCGGCGCTGGCGCTGGCGCTGCTGACCGGTCGTGGGCGGGCGGGCAGGTCGATGGGCGGCGGGTCGGCGCTGGCCGGCATGCTGTGGCCGTTGATCCAGCGCCGGTTTGGCGCAGGCGAAGGTGGACGCGATCGGGGACGCGAGCGCGACGATGCGCCGATGCCGGTCGCCGAGGTCGATCTGCAACGCTTTGCCGGCAGTTGGTTGCAGGTCGCGCGGCTGCCGCATGCCGGCAGTCCGGCCGTCGACGGCCTGACCACGCTGAGCTTCACCGCCAACGGGCGTGCGTTGCAGGTGCAACGGCGCCGCTTGCGCCCGGGCCGCAGCGCGCACACCGAGCACGGTGTGGTGCGCATCGCGCCGCGCAGCAACGGCGCGAAGTTGCAGCTGAGCTTTGCGCCTGCCTGGCTGCGCTGGCTGCCGATCACCTGGGAGGACCACTGGGTGCTGCACATCGAGCCCGACTACAGCGCGGCGCTGCTCGGCAACCCGCTGCGCACCCGCCTGAGCCTGCTCGTGCGGCGCTTCAAGGGCTGCGAGGGCGCGGTCAATCGCATGCTGGCGGGCGCCCGACTGCAAGGCTTTGCCGTCGATGACCTGGAATTCGCGTCATCGGCAGCCGGTCGCCCGCCCGATGCCACACCGTCGCAGGCCGCCCATGTCGCTGCTCGCTGACGGCAGGACGCGCGGCGCGACAGCGGGCGCGACCCGCGTCGATCGAAAGCCCTTCGCCCATCCCATCGAGGGCGAGGACGGCGACCCGGTCGGCGACGGCCAGATCGATGCCGAGCTGGCGGCCCCACCGCCGCCCGAACCGGTGCTGCCCAACCCGCAGCCCGATGTGCCGCCCTCACCGCTCGACGACGAGCCGGGCGAAGGCCCCGAGGAACCGGGAGAAAAGCGCGCGCGAGCGGCGCTCGCATTGCCTTAGCAGGGTGGCGGCCGCGACCGTTTCGTCTCACGCCGCCGTTGGTAGGACGCCATCAGCGGAGTGGCCGAGACCCCATGCAGCACGATCGACACCGCCACGCAGCACAGCGTGGCCGCGATCAGCCGCTGTGCAGTGGCGCCGGCAAGCCCGTGATCCAGCGCGAACGACAGGTAGAACAGCGAACCGATGCCGCGAATGCCGAACCAGGCCACCATGCGGCGCTGCAGTGGCGGCAGCGTGCGGCCGCTGATCGTCACCCACGCGGCCAGCGGCCGCACCGCCAGCACCAGGGCCAGCGCAAAGCCCAGTTCAGCCCCACCGATGCTGACGCCGCGCAGCGCCACACCCACCGACAGCACCATGGCCGCTTCGACGAGCCGCTCGCAGCGCGCGCCGAACGCGCCCATGCGCTCGGACAGCGCCTGCGCACGTTGCGACACGGCTTGCGCACGCAGCGGCAGCAGCAGCGTCGCGCCGGCGACGAAGACGACGACGAAGGCCGACAACTGCAGCGCCCGCGCCGCGCCGTAGGCCAGCGCGACCGCGCCGACATAGAGCAATTCGTCGCGCGCCACCGTATCGCCACGATGCAGTTGCCAGCGCAGCGCAGCGCCGATCAGCCAGCCGAGGCCGGCACCGACGAGCACGCCGCCGCCGATGGGCCACAGCAGGTCGGCCAGCCACCAGTTGCGCCAACCCTCGCCGAGCGTGTGCAGGCCCAGCAGGCCGAGGCCGAGCATCACCGCCGGCAGCGCGCTGCCGTCGTTGAGACCGCCTTCGGCGGTGAGCGACAGGCGCACCGCGTCACGGTCCGAAGGCGAGCGAATCTGCACGTCCGAGGCCAGCACCGGGTCGGTCGGCGCGACCACCGCGGCCAGCAGCAGCGCCGCCGCCAGGCCGAGATCGAACAGCAGCAGCGCGGCGCAGGTGGCCAGCGCCACCGTGAGCACCATGCCCGGCCCGGCCATCAGCAAAGCCACCCGCCACACGTGCAACCGCGGCGGCACCTTCAGGCGCAGCCCGACCGCGAACAGCGACACCAGCACCGCGAACTCGGTCGCTACCACCAGCGGCGTGGCGTGTGCACCGAGCATCGCCGCGTCGGGCGCGCCGATGACCGCGCCGGCGATCCAGCCCAACAACAGGTAGATCACGGCCGGTGACAACGGCAGGCGGCGCAGCGCCGGCTCGGCCAGCACCAGCGCGATCAGCGCCGCGCCCACCAGCAGCAACGACGGGGTCAGCATGCCCAACCTGGCCGCACCGCAAATTCGCTGGCGGCCCGCCCGCGCAAGGCGTGCGCGCCGTCAGACCGGGCAGTCGCGGGCGGCCTGCAAGCGCAGGCGTTGCAACAGGCGGTGGTTGTCTTCGACGGCGCGCTGCTGGCGCTCCAACTGCAGCCGCACCAACGCCGGCAGCGGCTCGTCGAGCGCTTCGCCATACAGCTCGAGCGCAGCGTTCTCGATCTGTTCGCAGGCCTGCAACGCGCCCAGCCAAGCGCCATGGCCCGCCCAGCCCGAGACGGTTATGGCAGGGCCGGAAGGTGTCGGCACGTCGTCCTTGTCGGGTGTGCCGCCCGATTGCACCACCATGCGTTGCAGGTCGGCGGCCGCGGCAGCGCGCTGCACGGCGATCCGCTCGCACAGGCCATGCAGCCCGGGTTGGCTGGTCTTGCCGCCCCAGCGGCGCACCGTCCGCTCGCTGCGGCGGCAAAGGGCGAGCAGGCCGTTAAGCGTGTGGATGATGTCGTCGTTGTCCATGGCGGTGCAGCAGGCGAAGCTTTCGGCAGCGGCCGAACCGGCCCGGCTGAGCAGGGGCAAGTCACGTGCCTGCCCCGGCACCGCCAGGCTGTCGTCGCTCAACGCAGTGCCGCGGCCAACGCAGCATGCAGCTCGTCGGCTGCGCAGGGCTTTTGCAGCACGCGAAACTCGTGTGCTTCGCTCATTGCACTGCTGTAGCCGCTGATCAGCAGCACCGGCAGATGAGGCGCGAGCTGGCGCAGCCGCCGCGCCAATGCCAGGCCGTCCATCTCGCCGGGCATCACGACATCGGACAGCACCAGCCGGATGCCGGCATCGCGCTCGACCACGCGCAGCGCCGCGGCCGCGCTGTCCGCACGTTGCACCACGCAGCCGAACGATTCGAGCAGCCGCCCGGTGACGTCGGCCAGTTCGTCGTTGTCCTCGACCAGCAGCACCTGCGTGCCGGCGATGCTGTCGATGGCGGCAGGCAGCGGCGCCTCCTGCGTTTGCGCGGCGAGTGGTTCGGCGGCCGGCAAGACCAGCGACACGATGGTGCCGGCGGCGCTGCTGGCGATCAGCGCCTTGCCGTTCGCCTGCACGCAAAAGCCGTGCACCTGGCTCAGGCCCAGCCCGGTGCCCTTGCCTGCGGCCTTGGTGGTGAAGAACGGCTCGAAGACATGATCGATCGCGTGCGGGTCGATGCCCGGGCCGGTGTCGCTAAAGGCGATGGCCACGCACGGCGTGTGGGCCGGCAGCGGCAGGTCAAGCGTCTCTTCGGCACGGGCCGCACGCACCTCGATACCGACCTGGCCGCCGTTGGCCAGCGCATCGCGCGCGTTCAGGGCGAGGTTGATCAGCGCCAGTTCGAGTTCGCTGGTGTCGACACTCACCGGCGGCACATCGTCGTCGACGGCCACGCTCAGCTTGATGCGCTTGCCGAGCACGATGCCGATCAGCTCGCGCACCTCGGGCAGGTACTGCTGCAGCCGCACCGGCTTCGGCTGCCCCGGCTGGCGCCCGGCGAAACGCAGCATGTATTGCGTCAGGCGGCTGCCGACATCGACCGCACGCAGGATCGCCGCCAGCGGCGAGCGCTGCTCGGGCGGCGCGGCGTCGCGCTGCATCAGGTGCGCGCTGTTGCTGATGATGCCGAGCACGTTGTTGAAGTCGTGCGCCACGCCGCCGCTCAGGCGGCCCAGCGCCTCGACACGGCGGTTCTGCGACACGCGCTTCTCGGCGGCCTGTGTCTGCAGCACCGCGCTGGCGACCTGACCCTGCAGGTCAGCGCGGGCCTCTTGCACGGCCATCGCGGCATCGGCCAGCGCAGCGGCCACTTCGTCGCACTCGGCGATGCCGGTCGACAGTCGCGGCACCGGCGCGCCCTTCTTCATCTGCTCGGCCGATCGGCGCAGCGCCTGGATCGACGCGGTCACCCGCCGCGACACCAGCAACCCCGCCGCCAGCGCCAGGCCGAGCAGCACCAGCGCGGCCAGTGCCACGTTGAACACCGGCACCGGCAGGCCCAGCACCGCCGACGGCAGCGGCATGGCCGAAAGGTAGGTCCAGCCCTGCGGGGAGGTGCTGAAGTAGCCGAGCGTCGGCTTGCCGTCGAGGCTGACCGACTCGAACAAGCCTTCGCGGCCGCCGGCGAGGTGCGCTTTCAGGTCACGGGTGGCGGGTCGTCCCGAATAGCTGCCGCCACCCGGGAAGCGCGCCACCACGGTGCCGCGGCTGTCGAGGATGGCGGCAAGCCCGTCGCGAGGCAGGTTCTGCTCGTCGATGATGCGTTGCAGTTCCTCGGGCAGCACCGTCACCGCGACATTGAGCAGCGTGTGCCCGCCCCGCTGGACGGGCGCGATCACCGCGGCGCGCATGGTCTTGTCGCTGGCCGTCTGGTGCAGCGGGGCGATTGCCGGCGCAGCGCTCATCGGTCGGATGGCGCCCTGGCGCGGCGCGGCGGTGCCGGCGGGCGGACTCGACCGCGTGCTCAGCAGCACCTGGTCGTCGGCGCTGACTTCGACCCAGGCGCCGCTGTCGCCGAGCGCCATGCGCGCCTGGCGCTCGAACTGGGCCAGGTCGTCGGCAGACGCATCCGCGCCGGCGTCGAGCCGGCTCGACGAAGCCAGCACCCGGGCGATGGCGGCACGCTGGGACAGCGCGGCATCGACCACCATCGACAGCGCCCGCGCCGAATCCTGCAGGTTGCGCTCGAGCAGCGATCGCTCTGCGCGGTAGGTGTAGGCGATGGTCCACACCGACGCCACGCCTGCCGGCAGCACCACCGCCATGACCAGCAGCAGCAGCAGCGCGCGAATCTTCATCTGCGCGTCGCGATGCACGGGCGGCTCGTCGCCCAACCCACGGGGCGGGGCGCTGCCAGCGCCCGGCGAGCGCTGCGGCGGCGCTGGCCAGGCACTGCGCAGTCCGTGATCGGCGCTTTGCTGCAAGGTTGTCTCCACCCGCATCTCTCGGCAGGTCGGCGTGGGCCGCTGTCTCGCGTCCGGGCCACGCAATTGCCGTGCCTTCCCAGCGCCTGCCCGATGGCCCCCGGCACGGCATGTCTTGCCGCTCTGCGCGCGACGTCGGTAAGGGCTACAGCCCACTTCGACCGATCGGCGCGCGCGTTAGCAAGCGCCGGCGGGGCCCGGCACGCCTTGGCGCATCGGCACGGGGCTTGCGTACCGACGCGACAGGTGCCCTCGGGCCGGACCATGGCATGCGGCGGTCGCCCCCGGCAACGCAGCGCAGCCCACGAACAGGAAAAGGACGAAGATGCCATCGATGGAAATGCGCAGCCAGCAGCGCCAGACACAGCGTCTGTCGCCGCGCCTGCAGCAGTCCGTGCGCCTGCTGCAGATGTCGTCGCTGGACTTCGCGGCGATGGTACGGGACTCGCTCGGCAACAACCCCTTTCTCGAACCGGCAAGCGACGACGAACCCGAAGACGAGGCCGCTGGCGACATCGTGCAGCCGCTCGGCACCTTGGCAGCGGCAGGCGCCAGCGAGGTAAACGAGGGCGCCGGCGAGGACGATCGTGACCTGTGGCTGGCCGATCTGCAGCGCGGCGCCGGGCTGCGGCCGGATGACGGCGATGGCCTGACCTCGCTCGAATCCGCGGCCGTGCAGACCACGCTCGCCACCCACCTGCACGGGCAACTGAACCTGTTGCCGCTGCCGCCGCGTGACCTGGTGTTGGCGCACGCGCTCGTCGAACTGCTCGACGACGACGGCTACCTGCGCAGCTCGCTCGACGAACTGGCCGAAACCGCCGATCTGCGGCCGCAGGCCCTGGCGCAGGAACTGCAGATTGCGCTGTGCCATGTGCAGGCGCTCGACCCGGCCGGCGTCGCCGCGCGTGATGTGGCCGAGTGCCTGCGCCTGCAACTGCCGGCCATCGACTGCGAAGAATTGCGCGCGCTGGCGCGGCGCATTGTCGATGGCCACATCCAGCTGCTGGCCGCCCACGACACCACGCGCCTGGCGCAAAGGCTGCGCGCACCCGAAGCCCAGGTGGCGGCGGCGTGCGAGGCCATCCGCCACCTCGATCCGCATCCGGGTTGGCGCTACGGATCGTCGCAGGCCCGCTACGTCGTGCCCGATGTCATCGTGCGCAAGTCGCGCGGCCAGTGGCAGGTGCAGCTGAACCCGGCGGTGGTGCCACGCGTGCAACTCAACCAGGTCTATGCCGCGTTGTTCAAGCGCCATCGCTCGGCCGACAACGACGCACTGGCCGAGCACCTGCAGGAAGCGCGCTGGACCCTGCGCAATGTCGAACAGCGCTTTGCCACCATCCTCGATGTGGCGCAGGCGGTGGTGCGTCGCCAGCGCCATTTCTTCGAGTTCGGCAGCATGGCGATGAAGCCGCTCGGCCTGCGCGAGATCGCCGAGGAAGTGGGCGTGCACGAATCGACGGTGTCACGCGTCACGAACAACAAGTACCTGGCCGGCCCCACCGGCGTGTACGAGCTGAAGCATTTCTTCTCGCGGGCAATGGTCAGTGCCAACGGCAGCGCTTGCTCGGGCACGGCAATACGCGGGCTGGTCGAACAGATCATCCGCAGCGAATCGCCCGAGTCTCCGCTGTCCGACGTGGACATTGCGCGGCAACTCGACGAGCAGGGCTTGAAGGTGGCGCGGCGCACGGTGACCAAGTACCGGCAGATGTTGAACATCGACGCCGTCGAACTCCGTCGCCGCCGCCAGCGCTGAGCGGCAGCGAGACGCCGACCCCGCCGGGTGCGCTCAGTTCTCGGCTTTCAGCACGCCGCGGATGTTCATCGCCGCCAAACACACCTGCAACACGATCAGCGCGTAGGCCTGGGCATGCCAGCCCCAGACCACCCAGCCGAGATTGCTGGCCATGAACAGCCAGAAGCCCAGCAGGCGACGACGCCGGTCCTTCGACGCGACGAACCAAGCCGCCGCCACCGTGACGGCCATGGCCGGCCACTGCAAGGCATCGACCCAGTCCATGCCCGCGTTCGGGGTTCGGCCGTGGGCTCAGTGGTGCCAGCGGGGCAACGTTCCGCGCAGATCGTGCGCTGCATCCGCGATCGCTGAATGCTCGTTGCGGCGTTGCGCGCGGCGCGTCTTGAACCACTGATAGAGGCCGATCAACACCAGCATGCCGACGATGGCGGCAATCAGGTAGATCGCTGGGCTTTCCGGGGTCATGGTCAGGCTCCCTGCAATGAACAACCACCAGACCTTAGCGAAGCCCGCCCGTTGCGTTTGCCGGTGGCTGGCGGGTGGCGCCGTAGGACAACTTCGCGACAGCGGCGCATCGGATCGCAGGGTAGGACAAGCGCTACGACGCAATGCGGCATTCGCCGCTGCCACCGCGTCACCTGGCGACCAGACACTTGAATCCTCGCAATCGGGCCGGCACCGCCGCGACGCGGCAGGCAGGCCCAACACCAGGAGTCAACATGGATACGCTTCGTTCGACAATTGCCAAGGGCTTGCTTGTGGTGGGGGTGCTGGGCCTTGGCGCGTGCAGCAACCTCACGCCTCGCGAACAGGGCACCGCCGTGGGCGCCGGTGTCGGCGCGGTCGGCGGCGCGGTGCTGAGTGGCGGGTCGGCAGCGGGCACGCTGGGTGGCGCCGCCGTCGGCGGCCTCATCGGCAACCAGGTCAGCAAGGACAAGTGATCGGCAGGCGGCGCGTGAACCGGGCGCCAAGTGGTTGTGCTGCTTGCGGTTGGCTCAGACCTCGAGAGGATGACCAGCGCTTGCCGAAAAGCGATCGCCGATCGATGAGCCACTTTGTGAATCCGGCCAGTGCGCTGTGCCTGGTCGTTGCAGCGGCGGTTGTCGCCTGCGGCGAGGCATCGCTGCTGCCGCCGGGAGCCGACACCGGGCGCCAGCCGGTGCTTGCGGCGCCCGTGAAATCGACTCTGCCGACAGTCAACATCGCGCCGGCCAGTGGCTGGCCGGAAGGCCGCACGCCGCGCGCGGCCGCCGGCACCACGGTCAACGCCTTCGCCACCGGCCTGCACCATCCGCGCTGGCTGCATGTGCTGCCCAACGGCGACGTGCTGGTCGCGGAGACCAATGCGCCGCCACAGCCCGACGACCGCGAGGGCATCAAGGGCTGGGTCATGGGCCTGGTCATGCAACGGGCCGGTGCCGGTGTGCCGAGTGCCAACCGGATCACGTTGCTGCGCGACGCCGATGGCGATGGCCGCGCGGAAGTGCGCAGCGTGTTCCTCGAAGGTCTGAACTCCCCCTTCGGCATGGCGTTGGTGGGCGAGCGGCTGTACATCGCCAACACCGACGCCGTGGTGTGGGTGCCCTATCGCAGCGGCCAGACCCGCATCGACACCACGCCGAAGCTGCTCACCGGCTTGCCGGCCGGGCCGCGCAACCACCACTGGACCAAGAACATCATCGCCGGCAGCGATGGCCGGCACCTGTATGCCACCGTCGGCTCCAACAGCAACGTCGCCGAGAACGGCCTGCCGGTCGAACGGGGTCGCGCGGCGATCTGGGAGATCGACCTGCCCACTGCAGACAAGCGGCTCTTCGCCGATGGCCTGCGCAATCCGAACGGCATGGCCTGGGGCGCGGATGGCCAGACGCTGTGGACCGTGGTCAACGAACGCGATGAACTCGGCAGCGACCTGGTGCCCGACTATCTGACGGCGGTCCAGCGCGATGCCTTCTACGGCTGGCCGTGGAGCTACTACGGCAGCCATGTGGATACGCGGGTCGATCCGCCGCGCCCCGACAAGGTGGCCCAGGCGCGGGTGCCGGACTATGCGCTCGGCGCGCACGTGGCACCGCTGGGCCTGAGCGCCAGCCAGGGCAGCCGGCTGCCGGCGCCGTTCACGGGCGGCCTGTTCATCGGCCTGCACGGCTCGTGGAACCGCCGGCCGCTGAGTGGCTACCAGGTGGTGTTCGTGCCCTTCGACAGCGGCCTGCCGCAGGGCCGACCGATCGAGGTGCTGGGTGGTTTCGTCAACGACGACGGCGAGGCGCTGGGCCGACCCGTCGGCGTCGCCGTCGACGGCCGGGGCGCCTTGCTGGTGGCCGACGATGTCGGCAATGTCGTATGGCGCGTGGCGCCGGCGCGCTGAGCGGCGCCGAAGCGACACACCTCACTTCTTCGCGCGCGAGTCGATCAGCCGCTGCATCGCGCCCAGCACCAGCCAGGCGAGCGCGGTGCCGATGAGGGCGGTGATATCGCTGCCCAGGCCGCAGGCGATGCCGATGGCCGCGGTCATGTAGATGCTGGCCGCGGTCGTCAGCCCGATCACCTCGTCTTGGTCGCGGTGCTTGATGATCGTGCCGGCGCCGAGAAAACCGATGCCGGTGATCACGCCCTGGATGATGCGGCTCAGGTCGGGATTGGCCATGCCCGCGAACTGCGGCACCATGATGAACAACGCGCTGCCCATCGCCACCAGCATGTGCGTGCGCAGACCGGCCGATTTGCCGATGCGCTCGCGGTTGTAGCCGACCCACGCGCCGAGCGCGGCGGCCAGCAGCAGGCGCACGCTCACGCGGGTCAGGTCGCCGACATCGTCGAGGTCGGAGAACTCGCCGACCAGCGCCTCGACGATGACCGTGCCGGTGTTGCTCGACGCGTCGGTTGTCATGGCACCGAAGGCTGCGGCAAGCCTGGTGCCTGAAGCGGGTGTCCGGGCCCTGCCCTCGGGCGCAAGGGGCGTGAACGCCCCAGCTGAGACGGGGCCCGATACCGGCGCGGCGGGTAGGCCCCAAAAGTCGCGCGGTGGCTGCAAAATGCCGCCCGCGCCGCGTGGCGCTTGAACGAGGAAGCGGCGACCATGGTCCACAACCTTCGCCCTGCAGCAACCGTCATCGGGCTCGGGTTGCTCGGCGCAGCGCTGGTGTCGTTGCTGGCCGGCGAGCGCAACGCCGCAGGCAGTCTGCTTCCGCACGGCTACTGCTTCACCTGGAACCCGACCCTGCTGTGGACACATGTCGTCAGCGATGGCCTGATCGGTGCGGCCTACGTGAGCATTCCCTTCACGCTGTTGCACCTGGTGCGCCAGCGCAAGGACCTGCCCTTCGACTGGATCGTGCTGCTGTTCGCGGTCTTCATCGTCAGCTGCGGAGCGACCCACATGATCGAGGTGTGGACCGTGTGGCAGCCCGACTACTGGCTGTCGGCGACGGTCAAGGTGATCACGGCCACGGCGTCGGTGCTGACCGCCATTGCCTTGATCAGGCTGGTGCCGCGCATCCTGGCGATCCCGACCGTGGCCGAGCTGCGCGCCGCGCGCGATTCGCTGCAGGCCGAGGTGGCCCGGCGCGCTGCGGTGGAGGCGACGCTGATGCGCGAGCGCGCCGAGCTCGAGCAGCGTGTGCAGGAGCGCACCGAGGCGCTGCAACGCGCCAGCGCCGAAGCCCGCGCCGCGCATGAGCAGGCCGAGCAGGCGAACCGCATGAAGGACATCTTCCTGGCCAAGATCTCGCACGAGCTGCGCACGCCGCTGCAAGCCAGCCTGAGCTGGGCGCAGATCCTGCAACGCGGGGCGCAGGACCCGGCACGTGCCGCTGCCGCCGCCGAACGCGTGGTGGTCAACGTCAAGGCGCAGGCGCGAATGATCGACGACCTGCTCGACCTGTCGCGCGTGCTCAGCGGCAAGCTGAGCCTGAGCCCCGAGCCGGTGAGCGCTGCCGGACTGTTGCGCGGCGCGGTCGAGGTGGTTCGCTCGGCCAATCCCGGCCGCCCGCTCGAACTGGACATCGGCTGCGACGACAGCACCGTCTTCGTCGACCCCCTGCGTCTGGAGCAGGTGTTCTGGAACCTGATCAACAACGCCTTCCAGGCCACCGCGTCGGGCGGGCAGGTGCGCGTCACCTGCCGGGCCACGGCCGAGGCGGTGATCGTCGAGGTGCAGGACGACGGCCGTGGCATCGATGCCGCCGAGTTGCCGCATCTGTTCGAGCCGTTCCGGCAGGCGCAGCCCGGTGGCGGTGCGCACCGCGGCCTCGGCCTCGGGCTGGCGATCGCGCGCAACATCGTCGACCTCAGCGGCGGCACGCTACAGGCGCGCAGTGCCGGACTTGGCAGCGGTGCCACCTTCAGCGTGTGCTTGCCGCGCAGCCGCACGCCGGCCACGGCCAGCGAAGGCGCGGCGGCGGCAGCCGGCCTCGGCGATCTGTCTGCACTGCGCGGGCTGCGCGTGCTCTACGTCGAGAACGAGCCGGACATCGCCGAAAGCGTACGGCAGATGTTGCAGGCGCTGGGCGCGGCGGTCGAACTGTGCCTCGGCCACGACGAGGCATTGGCCTGCCTCGCCGGGCGCGACTTCGACCTGATGCTGTGCGACCTGAACCTGGGTGCGGGTCACAGCGCGATCGGGCTGATGCAGCGCCTGCGCGCCGACCCGCGCCACCGCCGCATGATCGGGGTGCTGCTGTCAGCCCACGGCACGGCCCAGGACCGGCAGGCCAGTGCGCAGGCCGGTTTTGTGCGCCATCTGGTCAAGCCGGTAGACATCGACACGCTGGCGCGCACGCTGCTCGAGGTGTGGGACCCGCGCGCCGCGCCCTGAGGGCCGACGCTGCGCAGCGGGCTTCCTGCGCTGGCGGCATGTGCAATCGGTGCGGCAAAAGTTGCCGGCCGCCGCCAGCCGCGAGCGCATCACGCCGCTGCGCTCGGTGCCGCAATCTCGGCCAGCTGCTCGCGCGCTTCGATGTAGATGCGGCGAATCTTCGGAAAGCGCCCCTTGATGTCGCGTTCCATCGTGGCCACGGCCGCCGACACCTCTTCGGCACTGGCGCCGCGGTCGAACTCGACATCCATCGTCAGCAGCACCTCGTCGGCGCCGATGTACATCGTCAGCGGCGCTGCGGTGCGCCGCACCAGCCGGTGCGCGTTCGCCATCTGCACGATCTCGCGCACGGTCTGCGCTCGCACGCCCTCGCCGATCAGCAGGCCGCGTGATTCGTAGATCAGCAGCGCGGCCACGGCGGCGAGCAGCAGCCCGATGAGAATCGACGCCACACCATCGAGCACGGGCAGCGCCAGCGCGTGGCTGGCATACACGCCCGCCGCGGCGATGGCCAGCCCGAGCAGTGCCGCGCCATCCTCGGCCAGCACGGTATAGACGGACGGGTCCTTGCTGGCGTGCAGTGCGCGCCAGAAGCGGCGCTTGCCGCTTTCCTTCCTGAACTGCCGCAGCGCGATGTAGAAGCTCGCGCCTTCGAAAACCGCCGCAGCCGCGAGCACGATGTAGTTCCACATCGGGTCGCTCAGCGGCTGCGGTTCGAGCACGTGCAGCACGCCTTCGTACAACGAGATGCCGCCGCCGAGGCCGAAGATCAGCACCGCCACGATCAAGCTCCAGAAGTACAACTCCTTGCCGTGACCGAACGGGTGCTGCGCACTCGCCGGTCGCCGGCTGAGCTTCAGGCCGATCAGCAGCAGCACGCCGTTGCAGGTGTCCACCGTGGAGTGCACCGCCTCGGACAGCATTGCCGAACTGCCGCTGATGCCGGCGACGGTGAACTTCGTCACCGCGATGGCGACGTTGGCGGTGATGGCGCCATAGATGGCGCGCGGCGATTCAGCCATGGCGGCGGCATGCAGTCGCATGCCCGGCGACGCGGGTACGGGAGGTGGTCATCGCGGCAAGGGGGTCCAAGGCGAGCCGTTGCAGGCAAGCCAGGCGCCTGCCCCGGTCGATGGCGTCGCTGCGTGAGCGCCAACGCGGCGGGCATGCGGTTTGCCGGCATCGGGCAAGCGCCTGGATTGATCCGGTCGCTCCATCAAGTTCATCAGCAAAGTTCGCACCCGCAAATGACTGACCGACCCTACGTCACAACATCCACGGGTCGGTCTGCGCGCGCGACATGGCCGGCACAGGTCATCGGTGGACTGATTCTTCTGCTCGGCCTGGTGATGGCGCTCGGCGGTGGCTGGTTGCTGGCGCTGGGCGGCTCCTGGTACTACCTGCCGGCCGGCGTCGGGCTGGTGCTGGCCGGCGTGCTGCTGATGCGCGGGCGCACCGCCGGCGCGGGGTGGTTCGGCGCGGTGTTCATCGCCACGTTGCTGTGGACCTTGTGGGAATCGGGCCTCGGCTATTGGGGCTGGGTGCCGCGCGTCGGCCTGCTGCTGGTGCTGGCCTTCTTCGTGTCCCTGTTGCTGCCGCGACTGGATCGTCGCAGTTCACGGGCACTCGCCGGCACGTGCGCCGCCGTGTGCCTGATCGGCTTCGTGGTGGCCGCCGCGCTGGCCTTCGTGCCGCATGGCGTCACAAAGTCGACACTCGACACGTCCAATCCCGTGGCGGCCATCGCCGCCGCCGCGTCGGCCGGCGCCAGCGCCCTGCCGGCCGCCGAGGATCCCGCACCGGGCGACTGGGCCGCCTATGGTCGCGACAACGCCGCCACGCGCTACTCGCCGCTGGCGCAGATCGACGTGGCCAACGTCGCCGGCCTGCAGCGCGCCTGGGTCTATCGCACCGGCGACATTCCCGAGCACGGCTGGGGCGCCGAGACCACGCCGCTGAAGGTCGGCGACAGCCTGTACCTGTGCTCGGCCCGCAACGTGCTGATCGCGCTCGATGCCACCAGCGGCCAGGAGCGCTGGCGTCATGAGCCCGATCCCCCGGTGGACTACAAGTCGATCCCCTACACCGCGGCCTGCCGGGGCGTGGCCTATTACGCGGTGCCCGAAACGCCGACCGCGGCGGGTGCGCCGCCGCCCGCTGCCGGCGCCTGCGCGCAGCGCATCATCGAAGGCACGCTCGATGGCCGCCTGATCGCCGTCGACGCGCTCACCGGCAAGCCCTGCCGCGACTTCGGCGACAACGGCCAGGTGCGCATCACCGATGGCATGGGCGAGACGCCGGCCGGCTACGTCGCGATCAATTCGGCGCCGACCATCGTGCGCGGCGTCGTCGTCACCGGCCATCAGGTGCTCGATGGTCAGGAGCGCTACGCCCCGTCGGGCGTGATCCTCGGCTACGACGCGCGCAGCGGCGCCTTGCGCTGGGCCTGGGACATGGTGCGCCCGCAGCTGAACGGTGAGCCGCCGCCGGGCGAGGTGTACACCCGCGGCACGCCGAACATGTGGACCACGGCCAGCGGCGATGAAGCCCTCGGCCTGGTCTATCTGCCGATGGGCAATGCCTCCGCGGATTACCTGAGCAGCCAGCGCCGGCCGGCCGAGAACGAGTATTCGAGCGCGCTGGTGGCGATCGACGTCACCACCGGCAAGCCGGCCTGGCACTTCCAGACCGTGCACAAGGATGTCTGGGACTACGACCTGGGCTCGCAGGCCACGTTGATCGACTATCCCGGCGCCAGCGGCACGGTGCCGGCGCTGCTGCTGCCGTCCAAGCAAGGCGACATCTATGTGCTCGACCGGCGCACCGGCGAGGCGCTGACGCCGGTGGCGCAACTGGCCGCGCCGGCGGGAGGTGTCGAGCCCCAGCAGCGTGCCACCACCCAGCCCACATCGGCCTGGCACACGCTGCGCCAGCCGCCACTGCGCGAGGCCGACATGTGGGGCCTGTCGCCGATCGATCAGCTGGTCTGCCGCATCCAGTTTCGCCAGGCCCGCTACGACGGCATCTACACGCCGCCCACCGCCGCGCAGCCGTTCATCCAGTACCCGGGCTACAACGGCGGCTCCGACTGGGGCGGTGTGGCCGTCGATGTGCGGCGCGGCTGGATCGTCGCCAACTACAACGACATGCCGAACTACGACCGCATGGTGCCGCGCGAGACCGCCCGGCAGCGGGGCTGGGTGCAACGCGCGCAGGCGCCGAACGGCAAGGTGCCCGATGGCATCGCGCCGCAGCAGGGCACGCCCTATGCGGTGGACATCAATGCCGGGTGGCGGCTGCCGGTTACCGGCCTGCTGTGCAAGCAGCCGCCCTACGGCGGCATCCGCGCCATCGACATCGCCACCGGCAAGACGATCTGGGACCGGCCTTTCGGCACCGCGCGGCGCAATGGCCCGTTCGGCATTCCGTCGCACCTGCCGCTGACGATCGGCACGCCCAACAACGGCGGCGGCGCGGTCACGGCCGGCGGACTGGTCTTCATCGCGGCCGCCACCGACAACCTGATCCGCGCCATCGACATCCGCACCGGCGAGACGGTTTGGCAGGACACCTTGCCGGCCGGCGGCCAGGCCACGCCGATGGTCTACGCAGCCGGCGGGCGCGAGTACCTGGTGATCGTCGCGGCCGGACATCACTTCATGATGACGCCACCGGGGGACTACGTGATCGCCTATGCACTGCCGCAGAGCGGGAGTCCGCGGCCACCGCCCTGAGCGCGCTGACACCCCGACCGGCGCTCGCTGCCGGCGACGATGGTGCCGTGACCCGGTCGACTCGGGTTGGCCGCACGCCGGCGGCCAAGGTGTTCGCGGCGTCGATCCAAGTTCTCGAAGACAGGCCAGACGCATGTCGAATGACAGACCCACGGTGATCGTCACCGGATCGAGCGGCTTTGTCGGTCAGGCCGTGATCGAGACATTGGGCGAAGGATTCGATCTCGTCGGCTTCGACCGCGAGAACTCGCCCCATCCGCCGGTCGCGGCCGAATGTGTCTGCGTGGACGTCACGTCCGACGAAAGCGTTGCGATGGCGCTGGAGCGGGTGCGCGTCGCGCACGGCAAGACGATCGCGTCGGTCATCCATCTGGCGGCGTATTTCGATCTTTCCGGCGAACCCGATCCGCGTTACGAAGCGGTGACGCTGCACGGAACCGAGCGGTTGTTCAACGCGCTGCAGGGATTCGACGTCGAGCAGTTCGTCTTCATGAGCACGATGCTGGTTCACGCGCCGTCGGGCCATGGCCACAAGATCGACGAGGACTCGCCGCTCGATGACCGCTTTCCGTACCGTGCGTCGAAGATTCGCACCGAGGCCCTGCTGCGCGAGCGACACGGCAAGGTGCCGCTGGTGCTGTTGCGCCCGGCCGGCATCTACGATGACCTGTGCCACAACACCTTCATCGCGCACCAGGTGGCGCGCATCTACGAAAAGCGCCTGACGGGTTACGTCTACCCGGGTGATCTGCAGGCCGGGCAGCCCTATCTGCACCTGCAGGACCTGACCGAAGCGGTGCAGCGCGTCGTCGATCGGCGCCAGGACCTGCCGGCCCAGACGACCTTGCTGCTGGCCGAGAACGACGTGATGTCGTTCGGTGACATCCAGAAGACGGTCGCCGAGCTGACACACGGGCAGGACTGGGAGACGCGGTCGATCCCGAAGGTGCTGGCCGGCGCCGGCGCGTGGGTCCAGGACAAGATCCTCGACGAAGACCCGTTCATTCGCCCCTACATGGTCCGCATGTCGAGCGATCACTATGCCGTCGACAGCGGCCGCGCCAAGGAGCTGCTCGGCTGGCGGCCGCGGCATTCGATGCGCAAGACGCTGCCGAGGATGATCGAGGCGCTGAAGGCCGATCCGGTGGGCTGGTACCGGGCCAACAAGCTGAACGCGTCGCGGGTGGCAGCAGAAGGCGTCGCGGCGTCGCAGGAACAGGCCGGCGAGGAGGCCCGCGAGGCACCGCCATCAGGCGATGCCGGCCATGCGCACGAGGAGATGATGCAGCAGATGCGCGCAGGGCATTTCAATATGCTCTGGGTGCACTGGCTGAACATCCTGCTCGGTGCGTGGTTGCTCGCGTCTCCTTTCGCGTTCGGCATGTTCGGGCAGACCGAATTCAGCGCTGCCGTGATGCGCGTCAGCGCCGATCGCGGGCTCGCCGATCCGGCCGTGCGCCTATCCATGCTGGCCATCAGCGACGTCATCAGCGGCCTGCTCATCATGCTGTTCGGCGCCTTGTCGCTGTCGCCGCGCTTCTCGCTTGCGCAATGGGCCAACGCGGCGATGGGCTGCTGGCTGCTGTTCGCGCCGCTGTTGTTCTGGGCGCCGAGCGCTGCGGCCTACACCAACGACACCTTCGTCGGTGTCTTGGTGATCGCGTTTGCGATTCTGGTACCGATGATGCCCGGCATGAGCATGCTGGGCATGATGGACAAATCGGATCTGCCGCCCGGCTGGAGCTACTGCCCATCGACCTACCTGCAACGCTTGCCGATCATCGCGTTGGGCGCGTTCGGCTTCCTCATCGCCCGCACCCTGACCGCCTACCAGCTGGGCCACATCGATGGCGTCTGGGAACCCTTCTTCGCCGGTGCCGGCAGCTTGAACGGGACCGAGCAGATCATCACTTCCAACGTGTCGAAGGCCTGGCCGATCGCCGACGCAGGTCTGGGCGGCGTCGCCTATGTGTTCGAGGTTTTGATGGGTGTGATGGGCAGCCGCAAGCGCTGGCGGACCATGCCCTGGATGGTGGCGATGTTCGGCATCGTGGTGGTGCCGCTGGGCGTGGTGAGCATCACCTTCATCGTCATCCAGCCGATCGTGATCGGTACCTGGTGCACCCTGTGCCTGGTCACGGCTGCCGCGATGCTGGTGATGATCCCCTACAGCCTCGACGAGTTGGTCGCGATGGGCCAGTTCCTCGTGCAAAGCCACCGGCGCGGCGAGCCGTTCTGGCGCACCTTCTTCCAAGGTGGTGCGCAGCCGCTGCAAGGCCAGGACGAACACCCTGGCTTCGACGCACCGATCCGCGCATCGATCGCATCGGCCGTGCGCGGTGTGAACCTGCCGTGGACCCTGGTCGCCAGTGCCCTGCTCGGGACCTTCCTGATGTTCAGCCGCGTCGTCTTCGCCACGCTGCCGCCGATGGCACACAGCGACCACCTGGTCGGCGCGATGATCGTGACGTTTGCGGTGATGGCGATGGCCGAGGTCGCTCGGCCGCTGCGCTTTTTTAACCTCGCGTTCGGCCTGTGGCTGGTCATGGCACCCTGGGTGCTGCCCGGCGCGAGCCCCGTGGCGTCGTGGGCGGGCGTGCTGATCGGTGTCGCGGTGGTGGGCCTGAGTCTGCCGCGCGGCAAACGCAGTGGCGAGCACTATGGCGACTGGGATCGCTATGTGGTGTAGCGCGCGCGTGGCGATGGGATGCCACACGATGACGCGGATGCTGAAGAGCACGGTCGCCGCTGCACTGGGCGCGGCGATCCTCGGCGGCTGCTCGGCCGCACTGCTCGACCCCCGCGGCCCCATCGGCCAGGCGCAGAAGACCATCCTGCTCGACTCGCTGGCCATCATGCTGGCGATCGTGGTGCCGACGATCATCGCCACGCTGGCCGTGGCGCGCTGGTTCCGCGCGTCGAACAGCCGGGCGCACCACCGGCCGGATTGGGAGTTCTCGGGCCAGATCGAACTCGTCGTCTGGGCCGTTCCGCTGATGACGATCGTCTTGCTCGGCGGTGTCACCTGGATCGGTTCGCATCAGCTGGACCCGGCCAAGCCGCTGGCCAGCCAGGCGCAGACCGTCGACGTCCAGGTCGTCTCGCTGGACTGGAAGTGGCTGTTCATCTATCCGCGCTCCGGCGTGGCGAGCGTGAACGAGCTGGTCATTCCTGCCGGCGTGCCCGTGCACTTCGAGTTGACCTCGGCGAGCGTGATGAACGCCTTCTTCGTGCCGCAGCTGGGCAGCATGATCTACACGATGAACGGCATGGCCACGCAACTGAACCTGCAGGCCGACGAGCCGGGGGTCTTCCCTGGCCTGTCGGCCCAGTTCAGTGGCGACGGCTTTGCCGACATGGTCTTCCAGACGCGAGCCCTGCCCGCAAACGAGTTCGCCGGGTGGCTGAAGGCGGCGCGCGCCGGCTCGCGCCGGCTCGATTCGGCCGCGTACCGCGACCTTGCGCAACAGGGAACAGCGGGCGCCCCCTTCACTTACGCGGCCGTCGAATCGGATCTGTTTCACCGCATCGTGATGCAGACGCTGCCGCCGGGGCCGGGGCCGCGGGCGATGCAAGCTGGGGCGATCGAAGCCGCGCCCGCCAGCCAGGCCACCGGGCGCTGACATGTTCGGCAAGCTGAGCTGGGAAGCGATCCCGTTCCACGAGCCGATCGTGATGGTGACGGCGGCGGTCGTCGGCTTGGTGCTGTTCGCGGTCATCGCCTGGGTGGTGGCGAAGGGCCACCTGCCTTACCTGTGGCGCGAATGGATCACCAGCGTCGATCACAAGCGCATCGGTGTGATGTACATCGTGCTCGCGTTCGTGATGCTGCTGCGGGGCTTCTCCGATGCGATCCTGATGCGCTCGCAGCAGGCGGTGGCCTATGGCGCGCCCGGCTTCTTGCCGCCGGAGCACTACAACCAGATCTTCTCGGCGCACGGCACGCTGATGATCTTCTTCGTGGCCATGCCGTTCGTGATCGGGCTGATGAACTTCGTCGTGCCGCTGCAGCTCGGCACGCGCGACGTCGCGTTTCCGACGCTGAACTCGGTCGGCTTCTGGCTCACTGCCAGCGGGGCGCTGCTGGTGAACATCTCACTGGTCGTCGGCTCATTCGCGCGCACCGGCTGGTTGCCGTATCCGCCGTTGTCCGAGCTCGCCTACTCGCCGGGGGTGGGTGTCGACTACTACCTGTGGGCACTGCAGATCTCGGGCGTCGGCACGCTGCTGTCGGGCATCAACCTCGTCACCACGGTGCTGAAGGTGCGCGCACCGGGCATGCACTACCTGCGCATGCCGATGTTCTGCTGGACCACGCTGGCATCGAACCTGCTGATCGTGGCGGCCTTTCCGATCCTGACCGCGACGCTGGCGATGCTGCTGCTCGACCGCTATCTGGGCTTTCACTTCTTCACCAATGCGGCGGGCGGCAACGCGATGATGTTCGTCAACCTCATCTGGGCCTGGGGGCACCCCGAGGTGTACATCCTGATCCTGCCCGCGTTCGGCGTCTTCTCGGAAGTCTTCTCGACCTTCTCGCGCAAGCCGCTGTTCGGCTACCGTTCGATGGTGCTGGCGACGATGTCGATCTGCGTCATCTCGTTCATGGTCTGGCTGCACCACTTCTTCACCATGGGCGCGGGCGCCAACGTGAACGCGATCTTCGGCATCGCGACGATGGTCATCGCGGTGCCCACCGGCGTGAAGATCTTCAACTGGCTGTTCACGATGTACGGCGGGCGGGTGGTGTTCCCGGCACCGATGCTGTGGGCGCTGGGTTTCGTCGTCACCTTCATCGTCGGTGGCATGACCGGCGTGCTGCTGGCCGTGCCGCCCGCGAACTTCGTGCTCCACAACAGCCTGTTCCTGGTCGCGCACTTCCACAACGTGATCATCGGCGGCGTGCTGTTCGGTGCCTTCGCGGGCTACGAGTTCTGGTTTCCGAAGGCCTTCGGCTTCAGGCTGCACGAGGGCCTGGGCAAGGCCGCATTCTGGTTCTGGATCATCGGCTTCTATGTGGCGTTCATGCCGCTGTACGGGCTCGGCCTGATGGGCATGACGCGGCGCATGCAGCACCACGACGTGGCCGCGTGGCACCCGTGGCTGTTGGTGGCGGCTTTCGGGGCCGCGCTGATCCTGGTCGGCATCGTGCTGCAGGCGGTGCAACTGTTCTACAGCATCCGCCACCGGGCGGCGTTGCGCGATGCCACCGGCGACCCGTGGAACGCCCGCTCGCTCGAATGGTCGACGGCATCGCCGCCGCCGATGTTCAACTTCGCCGTGTTGCCCGACGTCGATGGTCAGGACGCGTTCTGGCATGCCAAGCAGCGCGCACGCGGGCCGTCTGAACCGCCGCCCGATTACCACGCCATCCACATGCCACGCAACAGCGCAACCGGGTTCGTGTGCGCGTTCTTCGCCACGATCATGGGCTTCGCGTTGATCTGGCACATCTGGTGGCTGGTGGTCGTCGGCCTGGTGTGTGCGTACGCGACCTTCGTCGTGCTCGCCTGGCGCGACGTGAGTGAAAACCTCATTCCGGTCGACTCAGTCGCCAGGCAGGATCAGGCGCATCGGCATGCCATGCGGGCGGCACAGCGCATGGCCGGAGCAGCGGCATGAGCGCTCACGCCTCCGCTATCGGCTTGGGCTCGGTCGGCAGCGGGCACGCCCATGCCAGCGGCCTGGCCAGCGACGAGGGTCACGGTGCCGCCAAGCGCATCGTCGTCGCCTACGGCTTCTGGATCTTCCTGATCAGCGACATCATCCTGTTCGCTGCCTTCTTCGCGTCGTATGCGGTGCTGACCGACAGCACCGCCGGTGGTCCGAGCGGTCGCGAGTTGTTCGAGTTGCAGACCGTGGCGATCGAAACCGCCTGCCTGCTGAGCTCGACACTGTTCTGCGGCCTTGCCGGCATCGGCGCGCGGGCGCGGCGGCCGGCGCTGTTTCACGGCGCGATGGCGCTCACCTTCGTGCTGGGCGCCACCTTCGTCGCGCTCGAGCTGAACGAGTTCCACCACCTGATCGAACAAGGCGCGGGGCCCAGCCGCAGCGCGTTCCTTTCCGCGTTCTTCGCGCTGATCGGCTGCCACGGCCTGCACGTGGCCGCCGGCCTGCTCTGGCTGCTGACGATGATGGCGCAGGTGGTCGCGAAGGGCTTCCGTGACGACATCCTGCGCCGCATTCTTTGTTTCAGCCTCTTCTGGCACACGCTGGACATCGTCTGGGTGGCGCTGTTCAGCCTCGTCTACCTTGTTGGAGTGGCACCGCAATGAGCAGGTCCGATCCGCACACGACACATTCCGCACCCCGTCCGGCCGACGACAGGGCGCCGGGCGACCAGAGCGCCGACATCGACATCGCCAGTGGCATCCGCGGCTATCTCGTCGGCTTCGTGCTCGCCGCCTTTCTGACAGGCGTGTCGTTCTACATCGCGCAGAGCACGCTCGTGTGGCAGCCGAGCATCCCGATCGCACTGACCGTGCTCGCGATCGCACAGATGGGCGTGCACCTGGTGTTCTTCCTGCACCTTACGTCCGGGCCCGACAACATCAACAATGCGCTGGCGCTCGCGTTCGGCCTGCTGATCGTGATGTTGCTGGTGTTCGGATCGCTGTGGATCATGACCCACTTGAACGATCGGATGATGCCGCTGGAGCAACTGATGCGCATGCAGCGTTGATGCGCAACGGCGACAAGGCGGCGCAGCCCAGCCGTTGCGCGCCGACCCAGGGGACCGATCGCAGGTTTCGATGCCGTCATCCGACAGGGCGCTGCGCCGCCGTCCTACGCCATGCCATCGCCATCGAAGGCCCAATGGACTCTGTCGGCAAGAAGCCGTCAAGCACACAAACCAAGGAGGTTAGACATGAGTTACCGAATCAAACCGCATCTGGTCGCCGCCGCCGCCGCTTCGTTGCTGGCAGCCGGTTTCGCCCAGGCGCAAACCGCGCACAACAACCCGTCGTCGACCGCTGCGCCGATGACGGCGCCGACGATGGGCGAGCGTGATCCGGCGGCGTTGAAGACCGACAAGGATGCACTCGAGCGCAGCCTGCAGGCGGTGACCACGCGAAATGGCTATGCGCAGGCGTTGAAGGACGCCGGCTATCGCATCTCGGCGATCAATGCCGACAAGCCCGACTATCTCGAATACGAGGTGGTGAAGGGCAACCACAGCTACGAGGTGCAGCTCGACTTCGACAAGGGCGCGAGCAAGGCGACCAAGATCGACGTGGCCAACAACCTGTGGCGTGCCGATGCCACCAAGCGCATGATGAAGGATCCGACCTACGCGGTGAATGCGCCGATGACGGCCGATCCGAAGTCACGTTACAGCGACCGGCGCTACATGGCCGGCTGGAACGACGAGAAGGCGAAGCTGGAGGCCGCGCTGCCGGCCAATTTGCCGCTGGCCCAGTACAAGACCAAGCTCGAGAAGATGGGCTACCAGATCACCTCGGTCAATGACCGCGACGCCGATGCGGTGGAATACGAAGTGGTCAAGGGCGACCACAGCTACGAAGTGGACATCGATCTCGATCCCGCGACCAAGATCGGCAAGAAGGTGGATGTGTCCAGCAACCTGTGGGATGCCGATGGCACGGAACGGGCCAAGGAGCATAACGACAAGGTGAAGGTGAGCTCGAAGCGCTGAGCGCCTACCGCTCCATCACTGTCGAACGGGCGGGTCGCCGGACCCGCCCGTTTTTGCGTTCGAGTTCAGCAGCAGGCGGCTTCCGCCGGCACCAGCGATCGGGTCGGCGGGCCGCTGGGCACATTGGTACAGCCGGCAGTCAACATGATCGCAAGCAAGGCGGCGCACACGCCGCGGCCCAGGAACTGAATTGCTTTCACGAAATGCTCCGATCAGCCGCGCAGCGCGGGCAACTTTCGACGGTCGAACAAACCAAGGACAGAGCATAGGCGCGCAGCCCTGCCCACGGCGCGCGCAGGGGCAAGTCGTGGCACCGCATCCGGATAATGGGTTTCACTTCCTCGCATCGACCGCACCACCCGACCGACCATGCCGCTGCCCATTCAAGACTACGCGCTGATCGGCGATGGCCACAGTGCCGCGCTCGTCGGGCGCGACGGCTCGATCGACTGGCTGTGCCTGCCGCGCTTCGATTCGCCGGCCTGCTTTGCCGCGCTGCTGGGCAGCAGCGACCATGGCCACTGGCGCATCGCGCCGGTGGCCGCAACGACCGCCGTGCAACGCCGCTACCGCCACGGCACGCTGGTGCTGGAAACCGATTCCGAAACCGACGACGGTGCGATCCGCCTCATCGACTGCATGCCACTCGAAAACGGCCGCCGTGACCTGGTGCGCATCGTCGAGGGCCTGCGCGGCACGGTGCGCGTGCGCATGCAGTTGGTGATCCGCTTCGACTACGGCTCGGTCGTGCCCTGGGTGCGCACCGCGCGCGGCGCCATGCTGGCCACCGCCGGCCCCGACACCCTGGAGATGTTCACCGAGGTGCCGACGCACGGCGAACGGATGACCACGGTGGCCGAGTTCGACATCGCGGCGGGCGAGCGCAAATCCTTCGTGCTGAACTACCGTGCTTCGCACGAAGTGATGCCGCCGGCCATCGATGCCGGCCAGGCGCTGCGCGACACCGAGGCACGCTGGCTCGAGTGGTCGGGGCGCTGCTGCTACGACGGGCACTGGCAGCCCGAAGTGATGCGCTCGCTGATCACGTTGAAGGCGCTGATCTACCTGCCCACCGGCGGCATCGTCGCGGCGCCGACCACGTCGCTGCCCGAGCAGCCCGGCGGCACCCGCAACTGGGATTACCGCTTCTGCTGGCTGCGCGACGCCACCTTCACGCTGAACGCGCTGCTGCTGGCCGGCTATGTCGATGAGGCGCTGGCCTGGCGCGAGTGGCTGTTGCACGCGGTGGCCGGCAGCCCGGCCGACCTGCAGATCATGTACGGTGTGACCGGGCGGCGTCGGCTCGACGAGAGCGAACTGCCTTGGCTGCCGGGCTACCTGGGCGCGGCGCCGGTGCGCGTCGGCAACGCCGCGTCGACGCAGTTTCAGCTCGACGTGTATGGCGAGGTGATGGATTCACTGCATCTGGCACGCGCGGCCGGCATGGCGCCGGAGCCGAATGCATGGCAGTTGCAGCTGGCCCTGATGAAGTTCCTCGGCGAACATTGGCAAGACCCCGACGAAGGCATCTGGGAGGTGCGCGGGCCGCGCCGCCACTTCACGCATTCGAAGGTGATGGCCTGGGTGGCCTTCGACCGGGCCGTCAAGGCGGTCGAGGTGTACGGGCTGGAAGGACCGGTGGCAGAGTGGCGCCGCGCCCGCGACCAGATCCACGAACAGGTCTGCACGCTCGGCTTCGACAGCCAGCGCAACACCTTCGTGCAGTACTACGGTGGCCAGGAGCTCGATGCCAGCGTGCTGCTGATCGCACAGGTCGGCTTCATGGCCAGCGACGACCCGCGGCTGCGCGGCACCATCGATGCCATCTCCGCCGAGTTGTCGGTGGACGGCCTGTTGCTGCGCTATTCGACGCACAGCGCGGTGGACAACCTGCCGCCCGGTGAGGGGGTCTTCCTGCCGTGCAGCTTCTGGCTTGTCGATGCGCTGGCGGTGACCGGCCGGCGCGATGAAGCCAGGGCGCTGTTCACGCGCCTGCTGTCGCTGTGCAACGACGTCGGCTTGCTGGCCGAGGAGTACGACCCGCGCTCGGGCCACATGCTGGGCAATTTTCCTCAGGCGCTGAGCCACATGGCGCTGATCCACAGCGCGCGGCTGCTGTCGATGAGCAGCGACAGCATCGAGCACGCCGGCGAGGAGGGCGAACGGCCGGCGCTGGCCACGCGCGACGGCGCGGGCAGCGCCGACGGGAAGGAGGGTGTGTTGGCCGGCAAGCGGGGCCGCAGACACGTCGGCGATACGGCCCACAGGCCGCGCGAGCCGAAGACCGGCAAAGCCACGCCACACCGATAATGCACGTCCCGCCACGCGACCCGCCCCCAGCCCGCACATGCCCAGCGCGCAACGACCTGGCAACCTGATCGTCGTCGCCGCCCCCAGCGGCACCGGCAAGTCGAGCCTGGTGAAGGCACTGCTCGAGCTCGACTCGCACCTGGACGTGTCGGTCTCGCACACCACGCGCGCGCCGCGCGGCCAGGAACAGGACGGCCGCGAATACCACTTCACCGACACGGCGCGCTTTCGCGCCATGATCGAAGGCGATGAGTTCGTCGAGTGGGCCGAGGTGCACGGCCACCTGTACGGCACCTCGCGGCCGGCCATCGCCGAGCGCCTGGACAGCGGCCACGACATCGTGCTCGAGATCGACTGGCAGGGCGCGCTGCAGATCAAGCGCCAGTTCGATGATGCGGTGCTGGTGTTCATCCTGCCGCCGAGCTGGCAGGAGTTGCAGCAGCGGCTGCAGCGGCGCGGTGAAGACGGCGCCGAGGTGATCGCGCGGCGCATGGCCAATGCGCGTGAGGAAGTGGCACAGGCGCGGCACTTCGACTTCGTTATAATCAACGCTCTGTTCGAGACGGCGCTGTTCGATTTGAAGACCATCGTCCACTCGCAGCGTCTGAAGTACGCCGCTCAGCGGCGCAACCGGCCCCAGGTGTTCGACGCGCTCGATCTGCCCTAGCCGCCCCCCGACCGAAAGAAGCCATGGCCCGCATCACCGTCGAAGACTGCCTGACGAAGATTCCGAACCGTTTCCAACTGGTGCTGGCCGCCACCTACCGCGCACGCATGCTGAGCCAGGGCCACGCGCCGAAGATCGAAACGCGCAACAAGCCCGGGGTCACCGCGCTGCGCGAGATCGCCGCCGGCGAGGTCGGCATCGAGATGCTGCGCAAGGTGCCGATCTGAATCACTGATCGTCCCGCACCCGCCCCGGCCGGTGCGCGCGCAGCGGCCTTGGCTTGACCCTGGCGGCAGGGTCCACCGCTCAGCCTGCTAAATTCGCGGCATGGGCATACGCTCACTCGCCGCCGAGTTTCTGCCCTCCGCGCTTCAGGGCCTGCAGCGCGCTGTGCTGGCGCCGCCCGCCAAGGCGCCGCCCACGCCGTCGTTCGCCGCACTCACCGCCAAGCTCGGCTACCTGTCGAAGGCCGACCAGAAGAAGGTGCTCGAGGCCTACAAGTTCGCCGACGTGGCGCACCTGGGCCAGTTCCGCGCCACCGGCGAGCCGTACATCACGCACCCGATCGCGGTCGCCGGCCTGTGCGCCGACTGGAAACTCGACGTGCAGGCCATCATGGCCGCGCTGATGCACGATGCCATGGAAGACTGCGGCATCACCAAGGCCGAACTGATCGACCGCTTCGGCGCCCCCACCGCCGAACTGGTCGATGGCTTGACCAAGCTCGACAAGCTGCACGTCAGCACGCGCGAAGAAGGCCAGGCCGAATCGTTTCGCAAGATGCTGCTGGCGATGGCGCGCGATGTGCGCGTGATCCTCATCAAGCTGGCCGACCGGCTGCACAACATGCGCACGATGCATGCGATGGCGCCCGACAAGCGCCTGCGCATCGCGCGCGAAACGCTCGACATCTATGCCCCGATCGCGCACCGCCTGGGCCTGAACCAGAGCTACCGCGAACTGCAGGAGCTGTCCTTCGAGTACCTGTACCCGTGGCGCCACAGCACGCTGGCCAAGGCGGTGCAGCGCGCGCGCGGCAACCGACGCGACATCGTCGAACGCGTGCGAAAGGATGTGGACAAGGCCTTCGCCAAGGCCAAGATCAAGGTCAAGGTGTCGGGGCGCGAGAAGACCGTCTATTCGATCTACCGCAAGATGCGCGAGAAGCATGCCGGCTTCGCGCAGGTCAGCGATGTGTTCGGCTTTCGCATCGTCGTGCCCTCGCAGCCCGAATGCTATCTGGCGCTCGGCGTGCTGCATCAGCTGTACAAGCCGGTGCCGGGCCGCTTCAAGGATTTCATCGCGCTGCCGAAGGCCAACGGCTACCAGTCCTTGCACACCACGCTGGCCAGCCCGCTCGGCACGGCGGTTGAATTCCAGATGCGCACCGACGCGATGCACGCGGTGGCCGAAACCGGCATCGCCGCGCACTGGCTCTACAAGGTCAACGACAAGGACGGCAACCCGGCCGGCGACGCGCAGCGCATGGGCGCGATGTGGCTGCAGTCGCTGATCGACATCCAGGACGACACGCGCGATTCGGCCGAGTTTCTCGAGCACGTCAAGATCGACCTGTTCCCCGATGCGGTGTACGTGTTCACGCCGCAAAGCAAGATCCTGGCGCTGCCGCGCGGTGCCACGCCGGTGGATTTCGCCTACGCCATCCACTCCGATGTCGGTGACCACTGCGTCGCGGCCAAGGTCAACGGCGAGGCGGTGGCGCTGCGCACCGAGTTGCGCAGCGGCGATGTCGTCGAGATCCTCACCGCGCCCGGCGCACGGCCGAATCCAACCTGGCTGAACGTGGTGCGCACCGGGCGCGCGCGCTCGAAGATCCGCCACTTCCTGAAGACCATGGAACGCGACGAGTCGCGCGCGCTGGGCGAAAGGATGCTGGCGCAGGCGCTGCGCGCCGAAGGCCTGGTGCTGCCCTCGTCCGACCCCGGCGATGCCACCGCCGTGGCGCTGTGGCAGCAGCTGACCAAATGGAGCGGCAGCAAGAGCCGCGCCGACCTGGCGGTGGACATTGCGCTGGGCCGCAAGATCGCCGGCATCGTCGCCAAGCGGCTGGCGCAGATGATGGGCGAACAAGGCATCCGTCCCGATGCCGTGACGCTGACCTTGGGCCGCTATGCCAACGACGACCTCGCGCATGCGCAAGGCGTGGTGTTCATCGACGGCGCCGAAGGTGCGTCGGTGCAACTGGCGAGTTGCTGCCGACCCATTCCCGGTGATGCGCTGGTCGGCTACCTCGGCCGTGGCGAAGGACTGCTGGTGCACACCGCCGAATGCAGCGTCGGCCGGCGGCTGCACGAGCGCGATGCCGAGCACTGGCTGCCGGTGGAATGGGCCGAAGAACCCGTCCGCACTTTCGAAACCGCCATCATCGTGCTGGTGCGCAACGGCAAGGGCGTGCTCGCGCAGGTGGCGGCGGCGGTGAGCGCCAGCGAGGCCGACATCACGCACCTCGACATGGGCGAGGACCGCGCCGGCGAAGCCGCCGAGCTGAAGCTGCTGGTCAGCGTGCGCGACCGGCTGCACCTGGCCGACGTGTTGCGCACGGTGCGCCGGTCGGCGGCGGTGCAGCGCGTGTGGCGCGTCAAGCCGTAGAACGGCCGTCCGTCGTCGGCGCCGGATAGCGCACCGCCAGCACCTCGATGCGCCGCGGCCCGGCCGGGGTCATCAGCGGCACCTCGTCACCCGTGTGCGCCTTCAACAGCGCGCGCGCGATCGGCGAGACCCACGACACCTCGCCTTGCAGGCTGTCGGCCTCGTCGATGCCCTTGATCGTGACCGTGCGCTCGGCGCCCTGCTCGTCGGCGTAGGTCACGGTCGCGCCGAAGAACACCTGCTCGCGGCCGTGGTGCACGGCCGGATCGGCGATCTCGGCGATGTCCAGCCGGCGCGTCAGAAAACGGATGCGCCGGTCGATCTCGCGCAGCCGCCTCTTGCCGTAAAGGTAGTCGCCGTTTTCAGAGCGGTCGCCGTTCTTCGCCGCCCATGACACCACCTCGACGATCTTCGGCCGCTCGTCATCGAGCAGGCTCAGCAGCTCACCGCGCAGCCGCCGGTAGCCTTGCGGCGTGATGTAGTTGCGCGCGCCGGCGGGCAACGCCGGCAGCGACGGTGCATCGCCGTCGAGCGCGTCGTCATCGCCATCCTGTTCCCGGGTGAAGGCCTTGTTCATGGCCGCTGCCGTGTCTTCATCGCGCGTCGCATGCTTCGAATTGTGCAGCCCGCCCCCGTGTGCCGCCCGTCTGGGGTAGGCTTCGGACATGTCCCGACGCACCCTCGACCTGAACGACACGCTGTACGACTACGTGCTGGCGCACTCGCTGCGCGAGCATCCCGCGCAAGCCGGGTTGCGCGAAGCCACGCGCACACACCCGCACGCCGGCATGCAGATCTCGCCCGAACAAGGCCAGCTGATGGCGCTGCTGGTCAAGTTGTGTGGCGTGCGGCGGGCGATCGAGGTGGGTGTGTTCACCGGCTACAGCGCCTTGAGTGTGGCGCTGGCCCTGCCCGACGACGGCCGCCTGCTGGCCTGCGACATCAGCGACGAGTTCACCCGCATCGGTCGCCCGTACTGGCAACAGGCGCAGGTCGCGGACAAGATCGAACTGGTGATCGCGCCGGCCTTGCAGACCTTGCACGCACGGCTGTCGGCGGGCGAACACGGCCAGCACGACTTCGCCTTCATCGATGCCGACAAGACCGGCTACGACGCCTATTACGAATGCTGCCTGCAGCTGCTGCGCGCGGGCGGCTTGATCGCCATCGACAACACGTTGTGGGGCGGCAGCGTGGCCCGCGATGCGGCCGGCGATGCCGACACCGCCGCGTTGCAGGCGCTGAACGACAAGCTGCACCGCGACGATCGCATCGACCTGGCGCTGCTGCCGCTCGGCGATGGCCTGACGCTGGCGCGCAAGCGCTGACCCGTTGCTGCGGCGCGCCGCAGTGCGCTGTAGGACTGCACCGACCGCCGATGGCGCGCTGGGACGATGCCGCGCCACCCAGCGGCTGCCTACGATGGTTTCGGGTCGATGAAAGGCCCGCTCTTTCAACAGCCAAGGAGGACATCGATGAACAAGGACCAAATCAAGGGATCGGTCAAGGACGCCGCCGGCGCCGTGCAACGCAAAGCGGGCGAAGTCACCGGCAGCACCGAGCAGCAGGTGAAGGGCATGAACAAACAGGCCGAAGGCAAGACGCAGAAGGCCGTCGGCGACGTCAAGGAGGCGATGGACGACGCGCGCAAGTGATGAGTCGCAGCACGATGCCGCCCCGTGCACCGACGCGATTCATCCCGTCGGTGCGCGAGCGGTGATGGCCGACAACGCATCGAGCCGCCGGCGGCACGCCCGTGCGCTGCGGCTACGATGCGGCGATGCGACTGTTTTCCTACCGCAATCGCCCGGTCCACCTGGGCCCGTTTCCTCTCGAACGCTTAAGCCGGCAGCGTTGCGCTCCTGATCTCGGCGCCCTGCCGCCGATGCAGGCGTTGTCGTTCGACGACGCCAACCCCACTTCGTTGAGCCATGCGATGGCGCGTTACATCGCCATGTTCGACCTGGTGCGCGACGGCGCCGTCAATCCGGTGCCTGCGCAGCTGCCGGCCGGCAGCGACGAGCGCGCCCGCCACCTGAAAGCGGCCGGCCACTATTTCGACGCATCGATGATGGCCTGCTGCCGGCTGCCTGCGCAGGCGGTGCTGGCCGAACCGATCCGCAACGCGCAGGTGGTGGCCTTGGGCGCGGAACTGCGCGCCAGCCAACCGAAGAGTTTCGCCGCCGGCATGGACATGATCCTGGCCGACGTGCTCGAGTCAGCCGGCACCGTGCACGGCGCGGTTCGCGCCGATGACGCGGCGCATGCGCATGTGCTGGTCATCCTGATCGAATACCCGCGCGACCCGCGGCGCGGCGAGCCCGGCTGCGACTGGATCGCCGGCACGCAGGCGCAGCGCGCGGCGGTGCTGGCCGCGCAGACCGCCGTGCTGCTGTCCACCTACCTGCGCATGCTCGGACATTGCGCGCGCGCGCACAGCGCCACCTGCAGCGAGGTCGATCTGCCGAAGCTGGCGGTGGCCAGCGGGCTGGCGACCTCGGATGGCCGCAACCCCTACATCGGCCGCCGCTATGGCCTGGCGGCGGTGACCACCGCGTTCGACATGACGGCCGACCTGCCGCTGGCGCCGCACGCGGCGCAGCGGCGCTGGCAGTCGCACGGCGTCGCGTGGTGGCTGGGCGGCGCCGGCCCGGGCCGCGGCACCTTGCGCAGCGCCTTCAACCGCGAGGCCTTCGCGCGCCGCGACTTCCGCGACGGCGCTTTCCCCTTCGAGACGCTGAAGCGTCGTGACACGCCCACCACCTTCATCGACCACGCGCGCGTGCCGCGCTTTCCGAAGCGCGCCGACTTCTTCGCCCGCGCGCTTTTCGGTGACCTGGGCAAGTCGGTGCAGGACAGCGCGAAGAACGCGCACTACGTGATGAAGAGCCCGATCGGCGCCTGCGCGCGGCGCGCGCTCGGCGCCTTGCTGCTGCTGCAGTTCGGTGACGCGCGCGGCCCGGTTTCGCCGAGCACGCACGATGCGCAGCGCAATGCCGACAACCTGAAGGCCGCGTCGTATTACCTCGGTGTCGATGCGGTGGGCCTGTGCGCGGTGCCCGAGTGGGCCTGGTACTCGCACGATGCCGGCGGCCATGTGCTGCCCGCCTATCACGCGAATGGCGTCAACCTGCTGCTCGACCAGGGCCACGAGACGATGGAAGGCGCCAGCGGCGACGACTGGATCTCGGTCGCGCAGAGCATGCGCGCCTACCTGCGCTTTTCGCTGCTCGGCGGCATCATCGCCGAGCAGATCCGCCGCCTCGGCTATTCGGCGCGCGTGCATTCGGTGCTCGACGGCGACGTGCTGCAGCCGCCGCTGCTGCTGTTGTCGGGTCTCGGCGAAGTCAGTCGCATCGGCGAGGTCATCCTGAACCCCTTCCTCGGCCCGCGGCTGAAAAGCGGCACGGTCACCACCGACCTGCCGATGGCCTTCGACAAGCCGATCGATTTCGGTCTGCAGCGCTTCTGCGAGAGCTGCAACAAGTGCGCGCGCGAGTGCCCGTCGGGCGCCATCACCGCCGGGCCGAAGCTGATGTACAACGGCTACGAGATCTGGAAGAGCGACGCCGAAAAGTGTGCGCGCTACCGCATCACCAACGCCGCCGGCGGCATGTGCGGGCGCTGCATGAAGACCTGCCCGTGGAACCTGGAAGGGTTGTTCGCCGAAAGCGGCTTCCGCTGGCTGGCGATGAAGGCGCCCGGCAGCGCGCCGTGGCTGGCGGCGCTGGACGACAAGCTCGATCGCGGCAGCATCAACCCGGTCAAGACATGGTGGTGGGACATCGAACTCGACCGCGCCAGCGGCGGCTACGTGCAAGCTGCGCAGACCCACCGCCGCGGCTTGCAGAAGGAACTGAAGTTGGACGCAGCCGAGCAGACGCTAGCGGTCTATCCGGCCGACACGATGCCGCCGCCGTACCCGGTGATGTTCCCGGTCGACCGCGAGAAGGGCATCCAGCGCTACCGCGCGCTGCTCACGCCGCAGCAGTACCGGGCCCGACTGGCGGCAGGCGACACCGCCGGCCTCGCACCGCGTTTCGAGATGCCGGCCGGCGAGCCGCCGGTGTTCCCGGTGCGCCTGGTCAAGCGCAAGGACATGGCGCGCGATGTCGCCAAGTACGAGTTCGAAGCGCTCGATGGCGGCGAGTTGCCGCCCTTCGAAGCCGGCGCGCACATCGACGTCGTCATCGCGCCCGAATACCAGCGCCAGTACAGCCTGTCGGGCGATCCGGCGGACCGGCGCCGCTACCAGCTGGGCGTGCTGCGCGAAGCCGCCGGGCGCGGCGGCTCGGCGCTGATGCACCGCGCCTTTCGCGAAGGCCGGCAGGTGTTCGTCGCCAGGCCGACGAATCACTTTGCGCTGCAGGAGGATGCACGCCACACCCTGCTGCTGGCCGGCGGCATCGGCGTGACGCCGCTGATCGCGATGGCGCACCGGCTGCATGCGCTGGGCCGACCCTTCGCCTTGCACTACAGCGCCGCCAGCCGCGCGAGCGCCGGTTTCCTCGACGACCTGGGTGCCGTGCCGTGGGCCGACAAGGTGCAACTGCACATCAAGGACGAAGGCCGGCGCGCCGTGCTCGCCGAACTGATCCCGACGCACGAAGACGGCTTTCATCTCTACACCTGCGGCGCGCCCGGCTACATGGACGCGGTGTTCGATCTCGCGCGCGAGCGCGGCTGGCCCGACGAGGCGCTGCACCGCGAATATTTCCAGGTGCCCGAGGCGCCGCCGTGGGTCAACCTGCCGTTCAATCTGCACCTGTCACGCAGCGGGCGCACCTTGCAGGTCGCGGCCGAACAAACCGCCACCGAGGTGCTGGCCGCCGCCGGCATCGAGGTGCTGGTGAAATGCAGCGACGGCCTGTGCGGCACCTGCGCGACCGGCTACGACGCCGCCGCGTCGGCGCCGATCGAACACCGCGACTTCGTGCTCAGCGCGAGGGAACGCGAAGCACGCGTCGTGCTGTGCTGCTCGCGCACCACCGAAGCCGGCGGTCAGATCGTGCTGGCGTTGTGATGCAAGCTGTTGCCGCGCCCGACACCCTGCCTCGAACGCAGCGCAGCGGGCCGAGCGCCGGGCCGCTCCCAAGCCGGCCCGCATCCCCTCGGGGGATCGGCCGACGTACCCGTCGGACGAGGGGCCGTCAGTGAGCGAGCCGCGCGTCATCCCCACCTGGCTCGATCCGCGCCGCTTCCTGCCGTTCCTGGCCTGGCGATCGCGGGTCAACCGCGAGAGCCTGCGCGCCGACTTCGGCGCCGGCCTCACCAGCAGCCTGATCCTGGTGCCGCAGGGTGTGGCCTTCGCCACCATCGCCGGCATGCCGCCCGAGTACGGCCTGTACGCGGCGATGGTGCCGGTGATCATCGCCGCGCTGTTCGGCTCGTCGTGGCAGTTGGTCAGCGGCCCGACGACGGCCATCTCGATCGTCGTCTTCGCCTCGCTGAGCCCGCTCGCCGAACCCGGCAGCGCCGACTTCGTGCGCCTGGCGCTGACCTTGTCCTTCCTCGTCGGCGTCATCAAGCTGGTGCTGGGCTGGCTGCGGCTGGGCACCTTGATGAACTTCGTCTCGCACACCGTGATCGTCGGTTTCACCGCCGGCGCGGCAGTGCTGATCGTGGCCAGCCAGGTGAAGAATTTCTTCGGGCTGGACATTCCGCGCGGCGCCAACTTCCCGCAGGTGATGCAGGCGCTGACGCACCTCATCGACCTGAACCCGTGGGTCACGCTGGTGGCACTGACCACGCTGGGCGCCAGCCTGGTGGCCCGAAAGCGCCTGCCGCAGATACCGCACATGATCACCGCGCTGGTCACCGGCAGCCTGGTGGCCCTGGCGCTGAACCTGATCTTCGGCCAGGAACGCACCGGCATCGCCACCTTGGCGGCGCTGCCGCGCGGGCTGCCGCCGCTGTCGGCGCCCGACCTGTCGATCGGCACCATCCGCCAGGTGCTGCCGGTCGCCATCGCGCTGGCGATGCTGTCGCTGACCGAGGCGCTGTCGATCGCCCGCTCGCTCGCGCTGAAGACCGAGCAGCGCATCGACACCAACCAGGAATTCGTCGGCCAGGGGCTGTCGAACGTGGTCGGCGCATTCTTCAGCGCCTACCCGTCGAGCGGCTCGTTCAACCGCAGCGGGCTGAACCTGGAATCGGGCGCGCGCACGCCGCTGGCGGCCGTGTTCTCGGCGCTGTTGTTGATCGTCATCCTGCAATTCGTTGCCCCGCTGGCCGCCTACCTGCCGACCGCGGCGATGGCCGGCGTGCTGTTCCTGGTCGCCTGGGGGCTGGTCGACTTCAAGCACATCCGCCACACGATGCACACCAGCCGCCAGGAGACGGTGGTGATGGCGGTGACCTTCGTCGCCACCTTGCTGATGAGCCTGGAGTTCGCCATCTACGTGGGCGTGCTGCTGGCCATGTTGCTGTACCTGAACCGCACCTCGCGGCCGTCGATGGAAGACGTCAAACCGGCGCTGGGCGAGGGCCAGTACCACTTCGAAGTGGATACCGGCCTGCCCGATTGCCCGCAGTTGAAGATCCTGCGCATCAACGGCTCGCTGTTCTTCGGCGCGGTCGATCACGTGCAGCAGGAGATGACGTCGGTGGACGAGCGCGACCCCGGTCAGAAGAACCTGATGCTGGCCTGCCCGGGCGTCAACTTCATCGACCTGGCCGGTGGCGCGCTGCTGGCCCAGGAATCACGACGACGACGTCGCATGGGCGGCTACCTGTTCCTGTTCAACCTGCGCGAGAACGCGCGCGAAGCCATGATCAACGGCGGCTACGAGGCCATCATCGGCAGCGAGCAGATCATCCCGATGGGCACGCACGACCCGATCGGCAAGATCATCCGCCGCCTCGACCCGGCGGTGTGCGCCACCTGCACGCGGCGCATCTTCAAGCAGTGCGTGAACATGCCGGCGCCGGCGGATACGAAGCCGCGGCGCGAGTGAGCCGTCGGGCTCGCCGCAACGCGATGAATGGTTCGCATGGCCGAGTCGGCAAGCGCGCCATCGGCGCAAGGGGCCGATCGGTGCGTCTGCACGGTGCCAGGCTAGCGGTGGCCCTAGTCTAGAGGTCCGCCACCACCACGGTCTTTGCAGTCGTCGGTTCGCCATTCGCGGCATGCTGGCGGTGATCGATGCCGCAGTCGCTCCGACTCAGCTTGGTCAAGACAAGGATCGATACAGCGATGCACGATGCGACATTGGCGCAGCCGGTTGGCACCTGGCGCGAGCTGGCGAAGATGTTCCGAATGTCCCGGATCGACTTCTGCGCCTGCGAGAAAATATTCGCTGAGAAAGCCGCCGCCGTCGTTCTTGCCGAAGAAGCCGTTCGAGGGCCCGCAGGCTGTCTGACTGGAGCCGATGCGAGCCGGTTCGACCAGCAGCAGGTCTCCCGGCTCGGCCCCGGTCTGACTCACCGCGACCGTCAGATTGATCGACCGCCATCCGAGCCCGACCCCCGAAGTCGGGGGGGTGCCACCGTTGGCGCGTGCCACGACCTGGGCGATCGCCTATCGTCCGCCTGCCTTGCGATCCGCACAGCACCACGGACCGCATTCAACAATCGGGGAATCCTTCATGCAGGCCACATCAACCATCTTCAGCGCGCTGGCTGCGGCAGCGCTGTTAACCAGTGCCGGCACTGCGCAAGCGCTTGAGTCCAGCGGCCCCGAAGCGTGGGCCAGCATGAGCAACTTCCAGATCCAGATCATCGACCTCGACTTGAACGATGGCATCGCCGCAGCCGTCACGTTCGACGACTACACCCTGGCCTTTGGCACGAATGCCTCTGCACAAACCAGAGGGGGCCCAACCACACCCGATGTCGATGCCGGCCCGCTGTTCACAGCCACATCGTCGTCAGCCCAGGTCGGCTTCAGCAAATCCACCAGCAGTACCAGCGCCGGTGACCCTTTTTTGCCCAGCATTCGACCAGGTGCAACGGCGTATTCGACGGCGGTTGGGCAAGGCAGCTTCTCTGCCAGCTTCGGAACCGTGGTGTCCACAAGTGGCGGCCCCTTCAGTGGCGCGTTCACGTTGACGCCCCACACCCGGCTCGTTTTCAGTGCCGACACCAGCGGCGTTGGGGTGGCGGTGAGCCAACCTGGAGAATTCGATTTTGCTGATGCATATGCCCAGGTTTTGCTTGCCAGCTTGAGCTGTTGTGACTCCAGCACCGAAAAGTCCTATGCACATTTCAAAAACGGGGTGTTCGAAAGCAACGACTTGACCCACGTCACGGCGCAGCTCGACAACCTCTCGGAAAACGCGTTCGTAGGTTGGGCTTTCGCCGGGGTCGGCACCCAGACCTACGTTTTGGACGCATCGTTGATTCCTGAACCCGAAACCTATTTGTTGGCGTTGCTCGGCGTGCTGGTCATTGGCGCCGAGGCGCGCCGCCAGGACCGCCGCTGAGATCGGCGCCGACTGTCAGCGCGGCTGGCGCGGTAGTCCGGTCCGAGCCGCGGCAATTGATGTGCGGTCGCTGCAAATGCGTTGAATCGGATGGTACCCGCAGCGCCATGCCTGGAAACGACTCGGATCAGGCACGTGGAGTCGCCACTGCAGCGCTCGGGCCGGTCAAGCAGGTTCTGATTGGCGGGTTCGGCGAGCAATCTTGGCCGCCGGAAGAGGCCGCTCGTCTCGAAGTCTTGGGGCATCAACGTGCGGCCTTCCAGGGTGCTCGCCGACAGGAATGCCAGGCCGGTGGCCCGCGAAGGCAGAGGCCCGGATCCGGTCATGGGTTGCCGCCAAGCCCGAGCCCGCTGAGGTTCACTGTGCCGACCGTCGCCGGCACCCGCGCGAACTTGCCTTCAGTAGTCAATCGCTGCGCTCGACAACACCACCCGAAAGCCCCAGCGCGCAGCAGCAGCCGCTCGACCCTGGCAACCGGCTCGCGACCGCCCTCTCAAACGTGATCGGGCGCCGGCAGGCCCGGCGGCAGGTTGGCCAGGCGGTTGAGCTTGTCATCGACTTCGCCGACATACGCCGACAGCGTGCGCGTGGTCTCGCCCAGCTTGTCCTGCAGCTGCGATTGCGAGGCATCGACGCGCGCACCCAGCTCGCGCGTGCTGGCGGCATTCTGAGCCTCGAGCTTGCGCAGTTCGCCTTCCAGATAGTTGCGCAGTTCGCTGAAGCGTGAGGCCTCGGCCTTGTCGGCCAGTTCGCGTTGCGCGGTCAGTTCCTTCGCGTTGCGCCGGTTCTCCATGATGATGCCGGCCTGCTGCACGACGATGTAGAACAGGAACAGCGCGCTGACCACGGCCACCAGCACCAGCATGATCAGCCCCAGCGGGGCCTGCACTTCGGTGAAGCCCACCGACAACGTGGTCGGCGTGACGAAGGCGCTCCAGTTGAGCAACGCAAACGCCGCCATCAGTGCCAGCACCAGTGCGATCAGCAGACTTCTCACGTTCATCTCGACTCCTCCCGGGTGTTCTTCATCATCATCGCATTGTGCTGCTCAGGCGGTGGAATCGCCGCGTTGCGGCTCACGCAACGGCGACTGCGGCAGCGGCCCCACCTGCACATTGAAATCCAAGGGCTTGGCCAGCACCAGCGACGGCAGCCAGGTCGAGATGGCGGCATAGATCAGCAAGCCACCGTAGAGGGTGTCGGGGATGTCGAAGCGTTCACGCAGGATCGTCGCCAGCACCAGCGTGAAGATCAGCGTGGGTGACAACGCGGTGGCCACGCGCAGGCTGCCGCGCGCGCTTTCGCCCTTGATGAAGCGGCGCTGCAGCCACACGCCGCCGATGCGCAGCGGCAGCGCGGCGGCCGTCAGGGCCAGCCCCAGCCCCAGCGCCTGTAGCGTGAAGGCGCCCGAAGGCACGCTCATGCCCTTGTAGAAGAAGTAGAACGGCACGAAGAACGAGGCGAACATCTGGATCGCGCGCAGGTTCTGGTCCGACGCCAGCATGGGCATGCGGTGGCGCAACAGCCGCGCGATGAATCCGGCCAGGAAGGCACCGACCAGGTAATACACGCCGAGTTGAAAAGTCAGGTACGAGGCGATCAGCCCGACCATCACCAGCAACGAGAATTCCGAGCCCGGGGCGTACGGCACCACCACCCGCCCGAGCACGATGAACAGCAGCGGCAGCACGACGATCATCGCCAGCAATGCCGACGCCGACAGCGCCAGCGTTTCCGTCGAGCCGGATTGAAGCACCACGAACAACACCAGCAGCGCCAGCAGTTCGCCGCCCACCGCCTTGATGGTGACCCAGTAGCGCTCTTCCTCGCTCAGACCCAGTTGGGGCAGCGTGTCGAGAATGAAGCCGGTGGACGGCGTCAGCACGGCCAGCGCCACCAGCGCCGCGACCTGCCACGGCAGGTCGAACCAGGTCATCAGCAGCCAGCCGCTCGCGCTGAGTGTCATGGAGCGCACCAGCAAATGCCCCAGCAGCGGCCACTTGCCCCTTTTCAGGTCCTCGAAATCGATCTCCAGCCCGGCGAACAGGAACAACGACGAGACGCCGAGCGTGGCCAGCAACGACAAGGTGGCATCGTGGCTGAAACTGCTCAGCGAGAACGCCGCCACCATGCCGAAGGCGAAGCTGGTCAAAGGCGCCGGCACGCGGAAGCGCTGCAAGGCGCGTGGAATCACCATCAGCCCGAACAGCAGGACGAGGTAGGCGACTTCGTTGGTCATGGCAGGCATGCGCACACTCGAACATTGATGTGGGTTGACGATGGCCACGCCGGGCATGGCGGCTTTGCAGATGCCACACGAGCAAGGGCTGCAAGCGCCGCGGTGGGCCTTGGCCCACGTCGCGACAGGCGCCGTGTCGACGGCGAGCGACGGCCTGCAGTGTAGGGGCGATGGCGAGGATGCGCGCCGGCAGCCGGGAACGCCCTTTGCCATGATGCGCAGGCCGTCGGGCTTCCCAAGAACCGTCAATTCGGGCACACTGCGACACGAATGATAGATACAAATACAAATTCACCGAAGACTTCCTCCAGCCCGCACCCTGTGGACACGCGGCTCGGCGAACAGGATCTGCACCTGTTCCGCGAAGGCACCCACGGCCAGCTGTACCGCAAGATGGGCTGCCAGTGGCGGGGTGGCAAAGCCCACTTCTCTGTCTGGGCGCCCAACGCCGAAGGTGTGTCGGTGATCGGCGATTTCAACGACTGGCAGGCCGGCTCCAACCCGGCACGGGGCCGCGCCGATGGCTCGGGCATCTGGGAAGCGGATGTCGACGGCGTGAGCGTCGGCCAGGCCTACAAGTTCTCGATCCGCACACGCACCGGTGAGCGTCTCGAAAAGGCCGATCCGTTCGCCCGCAAGAGCGAGCAGTCGCCGGGCACGGCATCGCTGGTCTGCGCGGCGGACGATTACAGTTGGAACGATGCCGCCTGGATGCGCACGCGAGCGCGCCACAACGCGCTCAACGCGCCGATGAGCGTGTACGAAATGCATCTGGGCTCGTGGCGGCGCGGTGAAGGCGGCGCCATGCTCGACTACCGCACGGCCGCGCACCTGCTGGCCGAGTACGTCACGCGCATGGGCTTCACGCATGTCGAGTTGATGCCCATCACCGAACACCCGTTCTACGGCTCGTGGGGCTACCAGACCACCGGCTACTTCGCGCCCACCTCGCGCTACGGCACGCCGCGCGATTTCAAGTACTTCGTCGATGTGCTGCACCAGGCCGGCATCGGCGTCATCCTCGATTGGGTACCCTCGCATTTCCCGACCGACGCCCATGGTCTGGCGCGCTTCGACGGCACCGAGCTGTTCGAGCATGCCGATCCGCGCCAGGGCTTCCACCCGGAATGGAAATCATCGATCTTCAACTACGGGCGCAACGAGGTGCGCTCGTTCCTGTTGTCGAGCGCGATGTTCTGGCTCGACGAATTCCATGTCGACGGCCTGCGCGTCGATGCGGTGGCCTCGATGCTGTACCTGGACTACGCACGCAAGGCCGGCGAATGGATTCCCAACCGCTTCGGCGGGCGCGAGAACCTCGAAGCGATCTCGTTCCTGCGCCTGCTCAACGAATCGGCCTACCGCGACCACCCGGACGTGCAGGTCATCGCCGAGGAATCCACCGCCTGGCCGATGGTCTCGCGCCCGGTCTACCTGGGCGGTCTGGGCTTCGGCATGAAGTGGAACATGGGCTGGATGCACGACACCTTGAAGTACCTGTCGGAAGATCCCATTCATCGCCGCTGGCATCACGGCGAGATGACGTTTTCGCTGGTCTATGCCTTCAACGAGAACTTCATGCTGCCGCTGTCGCACGACGAGGTGGTGTACGGCAAGGGCTCGCTGATCAACAAGATGCCCGGCGACGAGTGGCAGCAGTTCGCCAACCTGCGCCTGCTGCTCGGCCACATGTGGGCGCATCCGGGCAAGAAGCTCGTGTTCATGGGCGGCGAGTTCGGCCAGCGTCGCGAATGGAACCATGACGATGCGCTCGACTGGTGGCTGCAGACCAACCACTTCCACGGCGGGCTGCAGCGCTGGGTGGAGGATCTGAACCGGCTGTACCGCGCTGAGCCGGCGCTTCATGAACTGGATTTCGACAGCGCCGGCTTCGAATGGGTCGATGCCAACGACAGCGAAGGCAGCGTGCTCAGCTTCCTGCGCAAGGCGGTGGACGGCACTGCCGTGCTGATCGTCGCCAACTTCACGCCGGTGCCGCGCGACAACTACATGGTCGGCGTGCCGAAGGCCGGTGAATGGCGCGAGTGCCTGAACAGCGATGCCACGCTGTACGGCGGCAGCGGCGTGGGCAACCAGGGCGGCGTGCACAGCGTGCCGGTGGCATCGCACGGGCGTTTCCATTCGCTGAACCTGCGGCTGCCGCCACTCGGGCTGCTGATGTTCACCCACCAGAGCGCCGCCACGGCCCGCGTGGCGGGCAGCGCATGACCGGGCGCGAGACCAGCACCGGCGCCAGCGTGGCCGTGAAACCGATCGGCCTCGCCGATGGTCGGGTGCGCGCCGTCGTCGAGCGCATCACGCCGGCCGTCGATGGCGGTCGCTTTCCGATCAAGCGCGTCGTCGGTGACAACGTCGTGGTCGAGGCCGATTGTTTCGCCGATGGCCACGATGTCGTCAATGCGGTGCTGCTGTGGCGCCGCGCCGGCGCGGCGAAGTGGCACAACACGCCGCTGCGCGCCCTCGGCAACGACCGCTGGACGGGTGCGTTCGTCGTCAGCTCGGTCGGCCGCTGGCACTACAGCGTGTGCGCGTGGGTCGATGCCTTCCTGTCATGGCGTCATGACTTTGCCCGCCGCGAAGACCTGGCCGACCTGCGCGTGGCCGCACTCGGCGGTTCCGAGTTGATCGAGCAGGCGGCGCAACGCGCGTCGAAGCCGGCCGATGCGCAGATCCTGCGCGCCTGGGCCGCCGAACTGAAAGCCGCGGCCAGCAGTACCGAAGCGAGCGACATCGTGGCCGTCACGGCGCTGAAGTCGCTGGGCAGCGACGAAGCGCGCGGCAACCTGGCGCGGCGCTACCCCGATCTGCAACTGGCGTTCACGCACGAACAGGTGTTCAGCGTCACCGTCGAACGCGCGCGTGCGCGCTTTTCCAGCTGGTACGAGTTCTTTCCGCGCTCGGCCTCGCCCGATGCCGATCGGCACGGCACCTTCGCCGACTGTGAAGCCTGGCTGCCCTACGTGCAGCGCATGGGCTTCGACGTCATCTACTTTCCGCCCATTCACCCGGTCGGGCGCGACAAGCGCAAGGGCCGCAACAACACGCTGACGCCCAGCGCCGACGATGTCGGCAGCCCGTGGGCGATCGGCGCGGCCGAAGGCGGCCACGAATCGATCCTGAGCGAGTTGGGCACGCTCGACGACTTCAAGCGGCTGGTCAAGCGGGCCGACGAACACGGCATCGAGATCGCACTCGACATGGCCTTCCAGTGTGCGCCCGATCACCCGTGGGTCAGCGAACACCCGGCCTGGTTCAAGAAGCGCGCCGATGGCAGCGTGCAGTACGCCGAGAACCCGCCGAAGAAATACCAGGACATCTACCCCTTCGATTTCGAATCGTCGGATTGGCAGGGGCTGTGGCAGGCGCTGGCCGGCGTGATGCTGTACTGGGCCGAGCACGGCGTGCGCATCTTCCGCGTCGACAACCCGCACACCAAGGCCTTCGGCTTCTGGGAATGGGCCATCGCGCAGGTGCGTGCCACGTACCCGGATGTGATCTTCCTGTCCGAGGCCTTCACCCGCCCGCGCGTGATGCACCGGCTGGCCAAGATCGGCTTCAGCCAGTCCTACACGTACTACACCTGGCGCAACACCAAGCAGGAGCTGACCGCGTACTTCACCGAGCTGGCGCAAGGCCCGGGCCGCGACTACTTCCGCCCCAACGTGTGGCCGAACACGCCCGACATCCTGCCCACCGCGCTGCAGTACGGTTCACGGCCCGTGTTCATGGCGCGCGTGGCGATGGCGGCGACGCTGGCCGCCAGCTACGGCATCTACGGCCCGGCCTACGAGCTGCTGGAGCATCGGGCACTGCGCGAAGGCGGCGAGGAATATCTCGATTCGGAAAAATTCGAACGCCGCGTGTGGCAATTGCAGCGCGACGATTCGCTGGCCGACTTCATCGCCGCGCTGAACCGAGCGCGCCGCGACAACCCGGCGCTGCAACACGACAGCGGCCTGCGCTTTCTGAACATCGACAACGAGCAGTTGATCGCCTACAGCAAGACCTCGCCCGACGGCGCGAACACGGTGGTGTGCGTGGTCAACCTCGACCCGCAGCATGTGCAAAGCGGCTGGGTCGAACTCGACACCGAGGCGATGGGCGTCAGCGCCAGCCAAGCCTTCCAGATGCACGACCTGATCAGCGACACGCGCTTTCTGTGGCACGGGGCGCGCAATTTCATTCAGCTCGATCCGCAGCGCAGCCCGGCGCATGTGATGCAGTTGCGCGCGCGGCTGCACCGCGAGAACGATTTCGACTATTTCCTGTGAGGCGCTTCGGCATCACCACAGTCCTCGATTCCCTGACCGCGGAGGAAGGTTCGCATTGAAAGCCGAAGCCGCCATCGAACTCGCGCCGACGAACATCGGCGCCTCCGTCAGCGACGACCCGCTCTGGTACAAGGATGCGGTCATCTACGAGCTGCACATCAAGGCCTATGCCGATGGCAACGGTGATGGCATCGGTGACTTTCGCGGCCTCACCGAACGGCTCGACCATGTGCAGTCGCTGGGTGTCAACACCATCTGGCTGCTGCCGTTCTACCCGTCGCCGCAACGCGACGACGGTTATGACGTGGCCGACTACCGCGATGTGCACCCGTCGTACGGCACGCTCGACGATTTCCGCGCCTTCGTCGTCGAGGCCCACCGCCGCAACCTGCGTGTCATCACCGAACTGGTGGTCAACCACACCAGCGACCAGCACCCGTGGTTCCAGGCCGCACGCAAGGCGCCGAAAGGCTCGCCCGAGCGCGACTTCTACGTCTGGAGCGACGACCCGCAGCTGTACAGCGGCACGCGCATCATCTTCACCGACACCGAGAAGTCGAACTGGACCTGGGACGAAGTCGCCAAACAGTACTTCTGGCACCGCTTCTTCAGCCACCAGCCCGATCTGAATTTCGACAACCCGGCGGTGCTCGAGGCGGTGCTGGCGGTGATGGAGTTCTGGCTCGAGATGGGTGTCGATGGCTTCCGGCTCGACGCCATCCCCTACCTGATCGAACGCGACGGCACCAGCAACGAGAACCTGCGCGAGACGCACGAGGTGATCAAGGCCATCCGCGCGCGCGTCGAGCAGAAATTTCCCGGCAAGCTGCTGCTCGCCGAGGCCAACATGTGGCCCGAGGACGTGCGCGAATACTTCGGCGACGGTGACGAGTGCCAGATGGCCTATCACTTCCCGCTGATGCCGCGCATGTACATGGCCATCGCGCAGGAAGACCGCCACCCGGTGGTTGAGATCCTGGCGCAGACGCCCGAGATCCCGGACAACTGCCAGTGGGCGGTGTTCCTGCGCAACCACGACGAGCTGACGCTCGAGATGGTGACCAGCAAGGAGCGCGACTACATGTACAGCATGTACGCGTCGGACACGCGCGCGCGCATCAACCTGGGCATCCGCCGCCGGCTGGCGCCGCTGCTCGAGAACGACATGGACCGCATCAAGCTGATGAACAGCCTGCTGCTGTCGATGCCGGGCACGCCGGTGCTGTACTACGGCGACGAGATCGGCATGGGCGACAACATCTTCCTCGGCGACCGCGACGGCGTGCGCACGCCGATGCAGTGGACGTCCGACCGCAACGGCGGCTTCTCGCGCGCCGACCCGCAACGGCTGTACCTGCCGCCGATCCAGGACCCGATCTACGGCTTCGAGGCGGTCAACGTCGAGGCGCAGTCGCGCGAGCCGTCGTCGCTGCTGGCCTGGACACGCCGGCTGCTGGCAGTGCGTGGCAGCTCGCACGCCTTCGGCCGCGGGCTTTTCACGATGCTGCACCCGGGCAATCGCAAGGTGCTGGCCTACGTGCGCGAATTCGACGGCGAGGTGGTGCTGTGCGTGGCCAACGTCAGCCGTGTCGCACAGCCGGTGGAACTCGACCTGGCTGCGTGGAAGACCCGCGTGCCGGTGGAGATGATGGGCCGCAACGCGTTTCCGCCGATCGGCGAGCTGCCCTACATGCTCACACTGCCGGCGCACGGCTTCTTCTGGTTCCGCCTGTCCACCGATGCCGAACCGCCCAGCTGGCACCGCGACGTGCTGGCCATCGACGATCTGCCGGTGCTGGTGCTGTTCGACGACTGGAACAGTTTCTTCCGCAAGAAGGTGGTGCCGTGGCGCATCGGCATGGCCGAAAAGACGCGCAAGCAACTCGAGAACGATCTGCTGCCCAAATTCGTCGCCCGCCAGCGCTGGTTCGCCGCCAAGAGCGACGTCGTGCTGCGCGCCGAACTGGCCGACAGCACGTTGATCGAGGACGCGGGACGGCAGTGGTTGCTGGCGCTGGTCGACGTGCACGGCAGCACCGCCAGCTCGCGCTATTTCATGCCGCTGGTGATCGCCTTCGAAGACGGCGAAGAAGACCGCACCCGCGCGCTGGCGCCGGTGGCGGTGGCCAAGGTGCGTCAGCAGGCTTCGATGGGCGTGCTTGCCGATGCGATGGGCGACGAGGCCTTCTGTCGTACGCTGGTGGCGGCCATCGGCGCCGACCGCGAACTGAAAACCGACGGCGGCACACTGCGCTTCAGCCGCGCCGCCGCCTACGACGAGGTGGTCGGCACAAGCCTGAACGGCGACACGCCTTTGCACCGCCTGACCAACAGCAGCAACTCGATCAGCCTGCTCGGTGAAGACCTTTTCCTGAAGGCCTACCGGCGGCTGCAACCGGGGCTCAATGCCGAGCTCGAGATGGGCCGCTTCCTCACCGCGCAGCAGTTCGAGCATTGCATCGCCGTCGCCGGCAGCCTCGAGTTCCATGCCGACGATGGCGTGGTGTGGAGCCTGGCGCTGTTGCAGCAGCAGGTTCACAACCAGGGCGATGCCTGGCAGTTCACCGTCGATCAGCTGGTGCGCTGGCTCGAATCGCCCGGCGAAGCCGGCGCCGAGTTGCCCGAGGCCGTGGCGGCGATGGCCGCACCGATGCGCGTGCTGGCACGGCGCGTGGCCGAGCTGCACGTCACGCTCGCGCGGCGCACCGGCGATGCGGCTTTCGATCCGGAGCCCGTCACCGCCGCCGACCTGGGCGCGTGGGCCGCCGCGGTGCGCGACGATGCCACGCGCTCGCTCGAGCTGTTGTGGCAGCGGCGCGAAGGCTGGCCCGAAGCCGTCGCCGCGCTGGCCGCGCGTGTCGCCGCCGCCGCCCCGGCGCTCGCGTCACACGCCGAGCGCATCGAACAGCTCGCCCCGTCGGGTGTGAAGACGCGGCTGCACGGTGATCTGCACCTGGGCCAGGTGCTGCGCGTGCGCGACGACTTCGTGCTCATCGATTTCGAAGGCGAGCCGCAGCGCAGCCTGGCCGAGCGGCGTGCCAAGCACAGCGCCCTGCGCGATGTGGCCGGCATGCTGCGTTCCTTCGACTACGCGCGCCACACCGCCTTGCACCAGTCCGGCAGCAGCGCCGCCGATGTCGAGCGGCTGGCACCACGCGCGCGGCAGTGGCAACAGCACACGCGCGAGGCCTTCGTGCAAAGTTATGCCGATACGGCCGTGGCCGGCGGCCTGTACATCGATGGCGCCGCCTTCGAGGCGGTGCGGCCCCTGCTCGACCTGTTCGAGCTGGAAAAGGCACTCTACGAACTGCGCTACGAGATGGACAACCGTCCCGAGCAGGTGGTGGTGCCGCTGGCCGGCATCGCCGCGATGCTCGGCATCGACGCGTAGCGCAAAAAAGTCAGAAGGAACCCGGATGAACCAGATCGACGTCATGCTCGAACCGCTGCGCGGCATCCTGCTGCAGATCGGCGCTTTCATGCCGCGCCTGGGCGTGGCGCTGGTGGTGTTGCTGCTTGGCTGGCTGCTCGCCAAGGCGGTGCGCTTCAGCGTCGTCAAGGCGCTGCGCGCGCTCAACTTCGGCGTGCTTACCGAGCGCGCCGGCATCGACGGCTTCCTGCAACAAGGCGGCTCGCAGCGCGACACCACCCACGTCTTCGGCTGGATCATCTATCTGCTGGTCATGCTGGCCACGCTGCTGGTGGCCTTCAACAGTCTCGGCTTGACGCAGGTCACCGACTTGCTCGGCCGGCTGCTGGTGTTCGTGCCTCGGCTGTTGGTGGCGCTGCTGGTGATCGTGTTCGGCGCCTACTTCGCACGCTTCGTCGGCAACGCGGTGCAAGGCTGGTGCCGCGCCAGCGGCATCGGCGACGCCGCGCTGCTCGGCAATGCCGCGCGTTATGCGATCACCGTGTTCGTGGTGCTGCTCGCGGTGGATCACCTGGACATCGGCGGCGGCCTCATCCAGCAGACCTTCCTGATCCTGCTCGCCGGCCTCGTGCTCGCTGCGGCGCTGGCCTTCGGGTTGGGCGCGCGTGACCGGGCCCAGGACCTGCTCGAACGCTGGTTTCCGCGCGACGAACGCGAGCAGCGCAAAGAACGCCTGCGCTGATGGCCACCGGCGATTACATCGACGCCCTGTGGCCGGGGCGTCCCTACCCGCGTGGCGCCAGCTGGGACGGCATGGGCGTGAACTTCGCGCTCTTCTCCGAGCATGCCGAACGCGTCGAGCTGTGCCTGTTCGATGCCGGCGGACGCAACGAGATCAAGCGGCTGCGCCTGCGCGAGCAGACCGACCAGGTGTGGCACGGCTACCTGCCGCAGGCGCGGCCAGGGCAGCTGTACGGCTGGCGCGTGTACGGCCCCTATCGGCCCAAGGACGGGCTGCGCTTCAACGGCAACAAGCTGCTGCTCGACCCCTACGCGCGCAACATCCTCGGCAGCGTGCGCTGGCACGATGCGCTGTTCGGCTACCGCATCGGCCATGGCGACGGCGACCTGAGTTTCGACCGCCGCGACAGCGCGCCGTACATGCCACGCTGCAAGGTCATCGAAACCGCCTTCAGCTGGGGCGACGACAAGCCGCCACGGGTGCCGTGGCACGACACCGTGATCCACGAGCTGCACGTGCGCGGCTTCACCAAGCTGCACCCCGAGGTGCCCGAGGCGCTGCGCGGCACCTACGCCGGCTTGGCCTGTGCGCCGGTGATCGAGCACTTCAAGCGCCTGGGCGTGACCACGGTGGAGCTGATGCCGGTGCATTCCTTCGTCGATGACCGGCACCTGGTCGAGAAGGGGTTGCGCAACTACTGGGGCTACAACTCGATCGGCTTCTTCGCACCCGACCACCGCTACAGCGCGTCGGGCAAGGTCAATGAGTTCAAGACCATGGTGCGCACCTTGCACGAGGCCGGGCTCGAGGTGATCCTGGATGTGGTCTACAACCACACCGCCGAGGGCAGCGAACTCGGCCCCACACTGTGCTTCCGCGGCATCGACAACCCGGCCTACTACCGGCTCGAACCGGACAGCACGCGCTACTACCAGGACTTCACCGGCTGCGGCAACACGCTCAACCTGCGCCACCCACGTGTGCTGCAGATGCTCATGGATTCGCTGCGCTACTGGGTCACCGACATGCATGTCGATGGCTTCCGCTTCGACCTGGCCTCGGCACTGGCCCGCGAGCTGCATGCGGTGGACCGGCTCAGCGCCTTCTTCGACATCCTGCACCAGGACCCGGTGCTGTCGCGCGTGAAGCTGATCGCCGAACCATGGGACCTGGGCTCGGGCGGCTACCAGGTCGGCAACTTCCCGGTCGGCTGGGCCGAGTGGAACGACAAGTACCGCGACACCATGCGCGCGTACTGGAAGGGCGAAGGCGGACTGATCGGCGAATTCGCGCAACGTTTCACCGGCTCGTCGGACCTGTACAACCGCTCCAGCCGACGGCCCTACGCGAGCATCAACTTCGTCGCCGCGCACGACGGCTTCACGCTCGCCGATGTGGTGTCGTACAACGACAAGCACAACGAAGCCAACGGCGAGGACAACCGCGACGGCCACGGCCACAACCTGTCGTGGAACTGCGGCGTCGAGGGCGCCACCGACGATGCCGCCGTGCGCGAGCTGCGCGCGCGCCAGCAGCGCAACTTCATCGCCACGCTGCTGCTGTCGCAGGGCGTGCCGATGCTGCTCGCCGGCGACGAGATCGGCCGCAGCCAGCAGGGCAACAACAACGCCTATTGCCAGGACAACGCGTTGAGCTGGGTGAACTGGCAGCTCGACGAGGCCCAGGCGTCGCTGCTCGATTTCACGCGCCAGCTGCTGGCGTTGCGCGCCGCGCATCCGGTGTTCAGGCGCCGCGATTTCTTCCAGGGCCGCCCGCTGCGTGGCAGCGACGTGCGCGACATCGTCTGGCTGCACCCCGACGGCCACGAGATGAGCGACCAGGCCTGGGGCCAGGACCATGCCCGCGCGCTGGCGGTGCTGCTGTCGGGCGAGGGGCTGAACGATGTCGACGGCCGCGGCCGGCCATTGCGCGATGACAACTTTCTGCTGCTGTTCAATGCCGACCCGGACGAGGTCAGCTTCAGCCTGCCCGCCGAATTGGGGCTGGGAGCGGGTGAACTGCTCATCGACACGCGCAGCGCAACGGTGGCCGATGCCGGCTTCGACCCGCGCACGCCGTATGTGCTGCATGGCCGCTCACTGGCGCTGGTGCGCTTTTCGCCGCTGCGTACGCAAGCCGTGACCTGATGCGCCGTCGCCACGACATGCCCTTCGGCGCCGAGCTGCTGCACGGCGGCGGCACGCGCTTCCGGTTGTGGGCACCGCAGGCGCGCTCGGTGGCGCTGCGGCTGAACCCCGCCGATGCCGGCGCCGACGCCGCGCTGGAGATGCCGGCGCAAGGCGGTGGCTGGTTCGAGCTGAGCAACGAACAGGCCGGCGCACACACGCGCTACGCCTTCGTCATCGACGGCGGCCTGCAGGTGTGCGACCCGGCCTCGCGCTGCAACCCCGACGACGTGCACGGCACCAGCCAGGTCACCGACCCGGGGGCCTTCGACTGGCCCGATGCCGACTGGCGCGGCCGGCCCTGGCACGAGGCAGTGATCTACGAACTGCATGTCGGCACCTTCACCGCCGCCGGCACTTTCAGCGCGGCCATTCACCAGCTCGACGACCTGGTGGCGCTCGGCATCACCGCCATCGAGCTGATGCCGGTGGCCGACTTTCCCGGCCGTCGTGGCTGGGGCTACGACGGCGTGCTGCTGTACGCGCCCGAATCGAGCTACGGCACGCCGGACGACCTGAAACGGCTGGTCGCTGCGGCCCATGCCCGCGGCCTGATGGTGCTGGTCGACGTGGTCTACAACCACTTCGGCCCCGACGGCAACTACCTGCACGCCTATGCCTCGGCGTTCTTCAACGCCGACGTGCCCACGCCGTGGGGCGCGGCGATCAACTTCGACGCCGAGCACAGCCGCACCGTGCGCGACTTCTTCATCCACAACGCGCTGTACTGGATCGAGGAATTCCACTTCGACGGCCTGCGCCTGGATGCGGTGCATGCCATGCACGACCGTTCGGCACTGCACTTCGTCGATGAACTGGCCGAGGCGGTGCGCCACGGCCCGGGGCAACAGCGGCAGGTGCACCTGGTGCTGGAGAACGATCTCAACGACGCGACGCGGCTGCCACGCGATGCCAGCGGCCGGGCCACGCGCGCCACCGCGCAGTGGAACGACGACGTGCACCACGCGCTGCACGTGCTGGCCAGTGGCGAGAGCGACGGCTATTACGTCGACTACGCACAAGCGCCGGTGCAGATGCTAGGCCGTGCGCTGGCCGAAGGCTTCGCGTTCCAGGGCGATGCGTCGCCATTCCGCGACGGCGAGTTGCGCGGCACGCGGTCGCGCCATTTGCCGCCGCTGGCCTTCGTCAATTCGTTGCAGACGCACGATCAGGTCGGCAACCGCGCTTTCGGCGATCGCATCGCGCAGCTGGCCGAGCAGGCCGGTCGCAGTGATGCGTTGCGTGCATTGACCGCGTGCGTGCTGCTGGCGCCGTCGCCGCCGATGCTGTTCATGGGCGAGGAATTCGCCGCCAGCACGCCGTTCCTGTATTTCTGTGATTTCGACGGCGAGCTGGCTGCCGCCGTCACCGCCGGCCGGCGCAACGAATTCGGCCGCTTCGCACGCTTCGCCGACGAGGCCGTGCGCAGCCGCATCCCCGACCCCAACGCTCCCGCCACCTTCGAGCGCAGCAAGCTCGACTGGGCCGAGCGCGCGCGTGCACCGCACGCGCCCTGGCTGGCGCTGTACAGCACGCTGCTGCAGGTGCGCCGCGAGCAGCTGATGCCCTGGCTGGCCGGCGCCGGCAGCGGGCGCTTCGAGATCTCGGATGCCGGCACGCTGCACATCGACTGGCCGCTGGCGGCGGGGCGACGCTGGCACTTGTGGGCGCAGCTCGCCGACCACACCGGCAGCGCGTCGACACCCGGCGGCGGCGACACCTGCGTGTATGCCAGCGGCGCGCACGCTGCCGCGCCCCTGGCCGCGTGGGCGGTGCAGGTGTGGCTGCAGTCACGATGAGCACCATCGAAGACACCCTGCACCGGCCTGGCATAGCGGCGACCGAAGCGGTCGTGCCGCGCGCCACCTACCGGCTTCAACTGCACCGCGACTTCCGCTTCGCCGACGCGATGGCGTGGGTGCCGTACCTGGCCGCGCTCGGCGTCAGCCACCTGTACATCTCGCCGCCGTTGCGCGCGCGGCCCGGCAGCACGCACGGCTACGACGTCGTCGATCACGACACGCTGAACCCCGAACTCGGCACCCGCGCTGACTTCGATGCGCTGGTGACGGCACTGCGGCAGCGCGGCATGGGCCTGATCATCGACATCGTGCCCAACCACATGGGCGTGCTCGGTGGCGACAACGCCTGGTGGCTCGATGTGCTGGAAAACGGCGCCGCGTCAGCGTACGCCGGCTACTTCGACATCGACTGGCAATCGGCTGACCCGGCGCTCACCGGCAAGGTGCTGCTGCCGATCCTCGGCGACCAGTACGGCATCGCGCTCGAGCGTGGCGAATTGCGACTGAGCCTGGACCGCGACAGCGCCTACATCACGCTCAGCTACTTCGATCACAAGCTGCCGATCGACCCCTCGGCCTACACGGCGCTGCTGCGCCAGGCGCTGCGCACGCGCGCCGTCGGCGACGGCGCGGCCGGCCGCGAATTGCGTGCGCTGACCGACGCCTTCGATCGCCTGCCCAAGCGCGGCGTGGCCGAGGCGCGCGGTACGCGCCAGCGCGACAAACGTGCGCTGAAGGCCCGGCTGGCGCAATGCCTGAAAGTGTTCCCGGCGGTGGCCGACGCCATCGACCAGGTGCTCGATGGCCTGAACGGCCGCGTCGGTGATCGCGCCAGCTTCGACGCGCTGGACACCCTCCTCGAGGTGCAGCCGTATCGGCTGGCGCAGTGGCGCGTGGCCGGCGACCAGATCAACTACCGGCGCTTCTTCGACATCAACGAGCTGGCCGCGCTGCGCATGGAAGACGAGGCGGTGTTCGAAGCCACGCACCGCCTGGTGCTGGCGCTGACGGCCAGCGGCGCGGTCGATGGCCTGCGCATCGACCACCCCGACGGCCTCGCCGACCCGGCCGGCTACTTCCGCCGCCTGCAGCGCCGCCATGCCGAGCTGGCCGGCCTGCCGGCGCACGACGATTCGGCGCCGCTGCCGTTGTACGTGGTGGTGGAAAAGATCGTCGCACCGCACGAGAACGTGCCCGCCGACTGGGCCGTGCACGGCACCACCGGCTACCGCTTCGCCAATGTCGTCAACGCGGTGCTGGTGGAGCGCGGTGCGCGCGCGCGGCTCGATCGCGCCTGGCGCGCTTTCGTCGGCGACGAGGCCGAGGAGTTCGAGTTGCTGTCGCGCCAGGGCCGCCATGCGGTCATGGACGGTGCACTGGCCGGCGAACTGACGGTGCTGGCCACCGCGCTGCTGCGGCTCGCACGCGAAGACCGGCGCACGCGTGACTTCACGCTGCATGCGCTGCGCGAAGCGCTGTCCGAGGTGGTGGCGTCGTTTCCGGTCTATCGCACCTACGTCATCGACAAGCCGAGCGCGCAGGATCGCAAGTTCATCGACTGGGCCATCGGCCAGGCGCGCCGCTTGAGCCTGGCTGCCGATGCCAGCATCTTCGATTTCCTGCGCCGCGTGCTGCTCGGGCGGCCTTTACCCGGCGCGCCGGCCGGCCTGGGCGAGCGCTACCGCACCTTCGCACGGCGGCTGCAGCAATACACCGCGCCGGTGGTGGCCAAGGGCATCGAGGACACCGCGCTGTACCGGCATCAGCGGCTGATCTCGTTGAACGACGTCGGCGGCGACCCCGACGACTTCGGCCTGTCGGTGGCCGCGTTCCACGCCATCAACCAGGAGCGTGTGGCACGCTGGCCGCACGCGATGCTGACCACCTCGACCCACGATGCCAAGCGTTCGGAAGACGTGCGCGCGCGCATCGACGTCATCAGCGAGATGCCGGCCGCCTGGCGGCTGGCGGTGCGGCGCTGGAGTCGCATCAACCGGCGCCTGAAGCGCCAGATCGATGGCACGCCGGCGCCGAGCCGCAACGACGAATACCTGCTGTACCAGACGCTGGTCGGCAGCTGGCCGGCCGAGGCTGCCGATGAAGCCGCGCTCGCCGGCTATGCCGAGCGCATCGAACAGACGATGCTGAAGTCGGCCCGTGAATCGAAGAGCGTGACCAGCTGGATGAATCCGAACCTCGACTACGAGACAGCGTTGAGCGGCTTCGTGCGCGCGGTGCTGGCGCCTGGCGACGGCAACCTGTTCCTCGCCGATTTCCGCGAAGCGGCCGCGCTCATTGCTTGGTACGGTGCGCTGAACAGCCTGAGCCTGGTGATCCTGAAGGCGCTGTCGCCGGGCGTGCCCGACTTCTATCAGGGCTGCGAGGCGATCGAGCTGTTGCTGGTGGATCCAGACAACCGGCGTGCGGTGGATTTCGCACGCCGCGAACACTTGCTGGCGGACGCGCAGGCGCTGGCCGCGCGCGACGACCGTCGCGCCGGGCTGCAAGAGCTGGCCACGCACGGCACCGACGGCCGTGCCAAGTTCTGGGCCACCTGGCGCACGCTGCAATTGCGCGAGCGCCATGCCGCGGTGCTGCGCGACGGCCACTATCTGCCGCTGGAAGTGCGTGGCGACAAGGCGCGCCATGCGCTCGCCTTCGCGCGCCGCGATGACCACGGGTGTGTCGTGGCCGTGGTGCCGCGGCTGGTGGCGACGATGGGGCTGGCGCTGGGCGAAGCCCCGCTGGGCGAATGCTGGGGCGACACGCACCTCGTCTGGCCGGAAGCGCATGCTGCGCCGCCGGCCGGGCTGGTGTGCGCCATCAGCGGTCAGCGCCACAGCTGGGTCGATGGGACGCTCGCACTGGCGCAGTTGCTGGGTGACTTTCCGGTTGCCGCGCTGGGCAGCAGCCTTATCTAGACGCAAGACGGTTCAGATAGGCCGCTCCCGCCCTGCGCGTCCCGGCTTGAGCCAGCCTGATCGACAGCTCGAGTTACTGTAGATTCATCTTGCTCGTCCATCTTGGCAGCGAATCGTGCGCTCGGGGGATTGCCCCTACTGGGCGCGTGCGCAGCGCAGTTGCGCTGGGCGGCCTGAGAGAGCGAAATACAGCAGGTCAGCGACATCGACCCAGTCTTGGGGGGACTCGCACTTCGATCTCACGGTCGCCTGCTCCGGCGGTCGCTTCGATATCGATGGGAAATGACGGTCCCGAACCTCCGCCAGCAACCGATTCGGCTACCGCAGAGTGGCCGTCCGGGAAGGACGGCAGTTGGCCGACGGCGCGATTTCAGGGGCGCACCAGGTAGCTAACCTTCGACGCATCAACTCGGCTGGCGGTCGGATCGAGGCGAAAGTCCTGGAATGACGGTGACGGCCATGAGCGGGTGGTCGTCGAAGACCGCCTCTCGCCCACTGGATCATTTCGATCACTTCCTTGGCGCGCACCAACACCATTTGCGGAGTTGCGATGCTGGGCATCTTGGCCGCTTTCCAGTTGATGGCGACCTCGAACCGGATCGGCTGCTCCTCTGGCAGGTTCGTCGGCTTGGCGCCCCTCACGATCTTGTCGACATCCGCCGCCGCCAGCAGATAGTGTTCGATGAAGAGCGGTCCGGCTGCGCCTGGCGCCGGTGGCGAAAGTGCTCGAGCCGTAGACACCGGCGCGTTGCCGGTATCGTGGGGTGGATGCCGACCGTGACGACCGCGCGTACCGACCGCCGCGCCCTGGCCGCGGTGCTGATGGCGGTGTCGCTGGTGACACTGGATTCGTCGATGACGAACACCGCGCTGCCGGCCATCGCGCAGGGGTTGAAGGCACGGCCGGCCGAGGCGATCTGGGTCGTCAACGCCTATCAGCTGGCGGTCGTGGCGGCGCTGCTGCCCTGTGCCGCACTGTCCGACCGCGTCGGCGCGCGCCGCATCCATCTGATTGGCCTGGCCTTCTTCGTACTGGCCTCGGTGCTCAGCGCGCTGGCCACCAGCCTGCCGATGCTGGCGCTGGGCCGTGCGCTGCAGGGCCTGGGCGCAGCGGCGACGATGAGCGTCAACATCGCGCTCGTGCGCCAGCTCTATCCGCCGCACCGGCTGGGCCGCGGTGTCGGGCTGAACGCGCTGATGGTCGGCGTGTTCTTCGCCATCGGGCCCACGCTGGCCTCGTTGCTGCTGGCGGTGACATCCTGGCCCTGGCTGTACGCGCTGAACCTGCCGCTGGGCGCGCTGGCTTTCGCGGTGGCGTACGCATCGTTGCCGCGCAGCGCGCCGCGCGACACGCCTTTCGATGCAGGGACGGCGCTGCTGACCGCGCTGACCTTCGCCTGCGCCGTCGGTGCGCTGGCCGCGGCGGCACAGCAAGGGGGTGGTGCCGCGCTGACGCTGGCGCTGGTCGCGCTGGCCAGTGGCGCTGCGCTGCTGCGCCGGCAGGCCGGCCAGCCGGCGCCGATGCTGCCGGTGGACCTGCTGCGCCGGCCGCTGTTCGCGTTGTCGGTGGCGACGTCGATTGCCTCGTTCACGGCGCAGGGGCTGGTCTTCGTCTCGATGCCTTTCTTCATCGAAAGCGTGCTGCGGCGGGACCCGGTGCAGACCGGCTTCCTGATCGCGCCGTGGGCTGTCGTCGTCGCCGCCGGTGCACCGCTGGCCGGGCGGCTGTCCGACCGCTACCCGCCGGGACTGATGGGTGGCATCGGGCTGATGTTGCTGAGCGCAGGCCTAGCATCGTTGGCGGTACTGACGCCTGCCTCCTCGACGGTCTCGATCGTCTGGCGCATGGCGCTGTGTGGCTTCGGCTTCGCGCTGTTCCAGTCGCCGAACCTGAACGCGCTGATGTCTTCGGCGCCGCCCGAGCGCAGCGGCGGCGCCAGCGGCATGGTGGCGATGGCGCGGCTCAACGGCCAGGCCATGGGCGCCGCGCTGGTGGCGCTGTGTTTCGGCCTGGCCGGCGGGCGCGGCCCGGTGTGGGCGCTGTGGCTCGGCGCCGGCGTCGCCGGGGTGGCGGCGCTGGCGAGCACGGCGCGGCTGCTCGTGCCCAGGTCGTCGTGAGCGACCATCTCAGGCGGATGGCTCGACTGACTGGTCCGCGTCATCACAGAGCGTGATCGGCAGCCGCATCTGAACCTGTTTCAAACCGAGTTCGCCCAGTTGTTCGAGCAGGTGCGAGCGCGCCGCGGCAAAACGCGGAAAGTCGCCACCCAGTCGGCGCCGTAAGGCCGCGCGGTGGTGGTTCGGATGACGCCGATGGAAGTCGTCCCAACCTCCGGGTGACTGCCTCCAGCCTACCGTTGGAGTCAGCCCGGTGAGATACCTTGAAGCTGCCGGCCGCGTTCGACCGGAACTGGCCGGTATTACCAATTCGCCGACGGCGACGAAACCTGCCGTTGGCGAGCCCGGCAATCACGACGAACGTCATGCATTCGGTTTCGTCTTGGGTAGTGCCGGGCCATGCGGATGGCGTTTAGGGCCGCTTACAGTAAGACTCCTATGCGCGCGCATGAGCCCGACACGACGCGCGATCCCCAGACCCATCATGGCGGCCGCAACCAGCAGCAGGGTCGACGGCTCGGGCACCGCTTCCGCAACCACGGTCACCGAGGGTGTGTCCGAGCTTGGGTCGTCCAGATCCTGCGCGAAAAGGGCACGCAGTTTCCAACTCTGACCCTTCTGCGGCTGGCGCACGATGAAGTCGAGCTCGCCGTCGAACCAATCAATCTTATCGACGATGTAGTCGTCGTCGATCAAGGCGTAAGCCAGCGCCTCCAGCCAGACCGTGCCGGGATCGTGGGTGTTGTTGTCGGTCCAGGGCGCCAGGCCGAAGCGCTCGGCAGCCACCTCGTTGGCGTTGTAGCTGACGCGTACGCCCGCCGCCAGCAGTTCGTTGGCCGCGATGGTTTCCGGGATGCTGGGGTACTTCAGCGTCGGAAATCCCGAGTCGATCTGCACGTTGATCAGTGAATTGCAGTCCGGCGGCCCGCACAGCACCGCATCCGCCAAGGAGTTGGTGGCCAGCTCGGTCGCGGCGTGACCCGCGGCCGCCTGGCGCACCGCGGACACCGGGGGCAGGATCAACCCGATCAACACCGCGATGATCGCTATCACGACGAGCAACTCGATCAGCGTGAAGCCGCGCGACGCGCAACGTGGTGTGGCCATGGTCTTGCCCCTGTTCATCGTGGGGTGAGCGTGAGGCCCGCGTGGGGTTTGCCAAGGCCGATACCGCGTAGGGGTAGCAAGAGTTGCGCCTCCAGAAAAATCTGCATGAAATCAATGCTTCCGATGAAACATTTGGAGCAACGTGCGGCGCGCTGTAAGACGGGTCGACACGGTCTGGTTGTGTGCCGGTCCGCCCGGCATCTTTTTGGTTACCGGACTGGAACGGCCAATGTCGTCTCTGGAGCGGGACTGCGAGCTCGCGCCGCTGGGAAGCAATCGTGGGAGTGGCGAACCGGCATCGCGGTAGCCCGGTGGTCGCTGTACCCCAACCCTCTCCCACAAGCGGGAGAGGGCGCAAGACAATGCCGCCGATGATGCCCTTGGACGAGCCCACCGATGAACCCGACGCCGCGCTGATCGAGCGCTGCCGCCAGGCCTCGCTGGCGCTGCTGCGCACCAACCTGACGCCGCACGGCATCCTCGCCGCCAGCCGCACCGAAGCGGCGGTGGCGCGCCGCTACACGCGCATCTTCGGCCGCGACGCGGCCGTGTGCGTGATGGCGATGTGCGGCAGCGGCGATGCCACGCTCGAACGCGGCGCGGTGGCCAGCCTGCAATCGCTGGCCGCGCTGCAGGCGGGCAACGGCCAGATCCCGAAATACGTCGATCCCGACGGCCAGGATGCCGATTTCTGGTACCTGGGCTGCATCGACGCCACGCTGTGGTGGCTGATCGCGGTGGACGAGGTGCGCCGCCACGGCCTCGTCGCCGCCACGCACTGGCACGACCCAGTGCAGCGCGCCATCGGCTGGCTGCTGGCGCAGGAACACCAGCGCTTTTTCCTGCTGCAACAGAACGAGGCCAGCGACTGGGCCGACATCATGCCGCGCTCGGGCTTCGTGCTGTACAGCAATGCGCTGTGGTTCGAGGTCAAGCGGCGCTTCGCGCTCGACCATGCCGACGACACGCGGCACCACTTCAACCACCTGTTCCACCCCTATCGCGGCGACCTGCCCGAATACCACCGCGCGCGGCTGCTGATGCACTACGCGCGGCGCGGCCAGAAGGACCCCGGGCTGTACCTGAGCTTCGTCAACCTGGCGGTGGCCGGCAACGAGGGCGATGTCTTCGGCAACCTGCTGGCGCTGCTGTTCGGGCTGGCGGATGAGGAGATGGCACAACGCATCGTCGCCACGCTGCGCGCCGCGTCGGTGTCGAGCCCGCACCCGATCCGCGTCACGCTGCACACGCTGTCGCGCCAGCACGAGCTGTGGCGGCCGTACATGGGCCGCCACCAGCAGAACCACCCGCACCAGTACCACAACGGCGGCATCTGGCCTTTCGTCGGCGGCTTCTGGGTGATGGCGCTGGCGCAGTTGGGCCACGGCGACCTGGCGCGCCACGAGCTGGCGCGGCTGGCGCAGGTGAATCTGTTGGACGGTGGCCGCTTCACCGAGTGGTTCCACGGCCGCAGCGGCAAGCCGATGGGCATGGCCGGGCAGAGCTGGAACGCGGCCACTTTCCTGCTGGCGCTGCGCAGCATCGAGAGCCGCGCGAACGGCGCTCGAGCGCCGCGGCTTGCGGATCAGCGCCGCGGCGGGATCGAATAGGTGCCCACCACATGGGCCACCGGTTCGTCGTCGCCATCCGAATAGATCGTCACTTCGCCGACCACCAACGTCCTGCCCACTTTCATGAGCCGGCACACACCGACGATGTCGCGCCCGGCCGCGGGCTTGCGCAGGAAGTTGATGTTCAGGCTGGTGGTGACGGTCAGCGCAACCAGACCGATCTCGCCGAGGATGGCCACGTACAACGCACAGTCCGCCAGCCCCATCATCACCGGGCCCGACACGGTGCCACCGGGGCGCAGGTGATCGAAGCCGATCGCCTGGCGCACCGTGGCACAGCGCTCGCCGACCGACACCACCGTCACCTGGTTCTGCGGAAACTCGCGGCGCAGGAAGTCTGCAATCTCGGATGCGTCGGCCATGGCGTGAAGGTAAGTCGAGGAGGAAGCGCGGGCTTGCGTCAGCGTGTGCCGGGCAGCGGACGCACGCACGGAAACAATTCGCAGTCGAGCGCGGCGCCGGGCTCGATGCCCGGATCGCGCAGCATCGGTTGCAAATTGGGCCGCGGGTTGTAGGTCACGTCGTCACCCATCCAGCGCACGATGTAGGCGCGGCGTTTGTGCGTCGTGCTCGAATTGCCGGGCGCACCGTGCAAGGTGCGGCCGTGGTGCACGGTGCAGTCGCCGGGCTGCATCTCGAACTGCACGAACTTCAGTTCGGGCCGCAGGGCCTCGATGTCGGGCACCGGCGGCAGGTCTTCCTTGTACAGACCGGGGTCGCGGAACGACACCGCCTTGAAGCGCTGGCCCCAGCGGTGCGAGCCACACACGTACTCGACCGCGCCGGTGGCCCGCGTAACCTCGTCGAGCGCGATCCACATGCTGCAGATCTGTGTGCCGGCCACCGGCCAGTAGGGCTCGTCGTGGTGCCACAGCGTGGGCGTGCTGGTGCCCGGCATCTTGATCAGGAACTGGTCGAACAGCAGGTTGACCTTGCGCGAGCGCAGCAGCGCCGCGGCGATGTCGGCCGACGGCGAATCGAAGACGAAGCTGCGCAGCGCCTGGTGGTGCTGCCAGACGAAGGTATCGGCAAAGAAACGCCCGCTGCCGTCGCGCGTGACATCGTGCGCCATCGGCCCCGGCTGCTCCATGTCGCGGTCGGCGGCGTCGCGCAGCTGCGCCACCGTGGGCGCGTCGAACAGGCCGCGCAGGCAGACGATGCCGTCGGCCTGGAAGGTGCGGACTTCGTCTTCGGTGATCGGCCGGATTGGCGGGAAGGGCATGCGTTTCCTTTGTGCTGGCGCAGTCTAGGGCCTGTTCAACGCAGCTCGAACTCGCGCAGCCGAGGCCAGTCGAAGCTGACGCCGGTGCCGGGTGCGTCGGGGGCCAGCGCCAGCTGGTTCTCGACCTGCAAGGGCCGCAGCGTGTAGGCATCGATCGGAAACGAATGCACCTCCAGCCAGCCGGCATGCGGCTGGCCGGCCATCAGGCTGACGTGCAGTTCCTGCATGCCGTGGCTGCACACGGGGATGCCGGCCGCGCGCGCCAGCGCCGCCACCTGCAGCCAGCCGGTGATGCCGCCGCAGTTCGACGCGTCGGGCTGAATGAAGCTCAAGCGCGATTGCGCGAAAGCCAGCTCGAACTCGCGCAGCGTGTGCAGGTTCTCGCCCATCGCCAGCGGCATACCCGTGGCTTGCGCGATGCGGCCGTAGGCGGCGTAGTCGTCGGGCAGCGTCGGCTCTTCGAACCACAGCAGATCGAACGGCGCGAAGGCGCGCGCCGCCTCGATGGCCTGCGCTTCGTCGAGGCTGTAGTTGGCATCGACCATCAGCGCCATGTCGGGGCCGACCAGCTCGCGCACCGCGCGCACCCGCGCCATGTCATCAGCCAGGTCGGGCCGCCCGACCTTGATCTTGACGCCATTGAAACCGCGCGCCAGGTGCACGCGCACGCTGTCGAGCAGCTTCGGCAACGGGAAGTTCAGGTCGATGCCGCCGACATAGGCCTTGCAGCGGTCGCTGGCGCCACCGGCCATCGTCGCCAGCGAGCGGCCGCTGCGCCGGCCACGCAGGTCCCACAGCGCGATGTCGAGCGCCGAGATGGCGAAAGATGCCACCCCACCGCGACCGACATAGTGCACATGCCATTGCATGGCCTCGTGCAGCGCCTCGACCGGCGCGCTGTCCTGGCCGAGCAGCAGCGGCGCCAGGTCGTGGCGCATCATCGCCGCGACAGCGTGGCCGCCACGCCCGCCGGTGTAGGTGTAGCCGCTGCCCTCGCTGCCGTCTTGCAGCCGCACGGTCGCGGTGATCAGCTCGAAGTGATGGTGCGCACCATGCTTGGCATCGACCAGCACCTCGGCCAGCGGAATGCGAAACAGGCGGGTGTCGATCGTCTTGATGCGTGCGTTGATGTCCGGCAAGACCTTCTCCTCGAGAACGAATGTTGCTGCGTTTGCGCTTGCGCTTGCGCTTGCGTTTGCTCTTGCGTTTGCGTTTGCGTTTGCGCTTGCGTTTGCGCTTGCGTTTGCGTTTGCAATTGCGTTGGCACAAGGCCGAGGCGCCGAACGACTTGCACCGGGCCCGGTCGGCCCGCATGATGAGGCATCGGCGCCCCGTTGCCGCGGCCCATCACGATGACCGACCCATTGCCCGAATCCACCGCCCCCAGCGCCCCCAGCGCCAAGCAGGCCCTGCCCGGCGCCGAAACGCGCCGCATCGATCCGCAGCTGGCGTTGATGACCGCGCCGCTGCGCAGCTTGCTGCGCCGTGCGCCGGTGATGCTGCCGCCGACGGCGAGCATCGTCAGTGCCGCGCGGCTGATGCGCGAACAGCGCGTGTCGTCGGTGCTGGTCGTGAATGGGCAGCAGCTGGTGGGCATCGTCACCGACCGAGACTTGCGCAGCCGGGTGGTGGCCGAAGCGCTGTCACCGGACAGGCCGCTGGCCGACATCGCAACGCCGGCACCGCAGTGCGTGGCGCTGCAGGCGACCGGTTTCGACGCCATGCTGCTGATGACGCGGCACAACCTGCACCACCTGCCGGTGATCGATGAAACGCCCGACGGCCCGCGCGTGGCCGGCCTGATCAGTCTCAGCGACCTGCAGGTGCATCAGGACAACTCGGCCGTGTTCCTGGCCGGCGAAATATTCCAGCAGACCGATGTCGACGGCCTGGTGCGCGCCAGCGCACACATCCGCAGCCTGCAGTGCCATCTGGCCGCCGCCGACGCCTCTGCCTACGCCAGCGCCCATGTCATCACCGCCATCACCGACGCGCTGACCACGCGCCTGCTCGAGCTGGGCACGGCGCGATTCGGCGAGCCACCGGTGCCCTACGCCTGGGTCGCGGCGGGCTCGCAGGCGCGCGGCGAACAAACCGCCAAGAGCGACCAGGACAACTGCCTGCTGCTCGACGATGCCTTCGACAGCGACCAGCACGACGGCTATTTCGATGCCCTGGCACGCTTCGTCTGCGATGGCCTCGACGCCTGCGGCTACATACACTGCCCCGGCGACATCATGGCCATGACGCCGGCCTGGCGCCAGCCGCTGCGGCGCTGGGCGCAGTATTTCGAGAACTGGATCGAGCGGCCCGACCCGAAGGCGCTGATGCTGAGTTGTGTGTTCTTCGACCAGCGCGCCGTGCACGGCGACAAGGCGCTGCTCGAACGGCTGCGCGCCGACGTGCTGGGGCGCACACGCGGCAACGGGCTGTTCCTGGCGCACATGGCGGCCAATGCGCTGAGCCGCGAGCCGCCGCTGGGGCTGTTCGGCGGCATCCGCTCCGCGCGCGGCGGCGAGCATCACGGCACCATCGATCTGAAGCACCACGGCATCGTGCCGATCGTCGATCTGGCGCGGGTGTATGCGCTGGCCGGCGGCCTTGCGGCGGTGAACACGCACGACCGGCTCGAAGGGGCAGCGGCCGGCGGCGAAGTCAGCGCCGGCAGCGCACACGACCTGCGCGGTGCGCTGGAATTCATCGCCACGCTGCGCATTCGCCACCAGGCGCGACAGATGCAGGCCGGCGAGGCGGCCGACAACTTCCTCGTGCTCGACACGCTGTCGCAATTCGAGCGCGGCCAGTTGAAGGACGCCTTTGCCGTGGTGCGCATGCTGCAGCAGGTGCTGCGCCAGCGCTATCGCGGCGTGATGTCGTGACGCGCAGGCGTCAGTATCCATAGCTGAGCTTGGCCAGCTCATGACAACCCCTCGTCCGACGGATACGTCGGCCGATCCCCGAGGGGACGCGGGCCGGCTTGGGAGCGGCCCGGCGCTCGCCCCGCCGGGCGGGGGTTGACCAGGTTGTCTCATGCGCGCCGGGCCCGTTGCGCGTCGGCCAGCATGTGGACCCCCGCCGCAGTGTCGCGCGTGAAGGGTTGCTCGTCGGCGTGGTCGAGCAAGAGCCGGCGCTCGCCGAGGACGCTGCCGTCCCTGCAGCTCGAGGCCGCGCAGACGGCCGAGTTGCGCGGGGCGCTGCAGCTCCTGTGGAGCCTGGAGGCTGAGCCAGCTGCAGCGGCGGCACGGGGATCAGCCGCTGGACCATCTGGTGCGACTCGGCGGTACTGAGGCACCGAGCGCATTGCAGCGTGACCGGTTGAGCGCGGCGCTCGACACCGTCAAGCGGCTGCGCCAGCCCTTGCGCCTGCGCCATGGAGCGGCCTGAGCGGAGGCAGCGACAATGCTCACGCAGCGGCACTCCGCCGGCCGCACCGGCCCTCCATCACCGTCCGCAGCCCATGCCGAATTCGCCGAACGCCCCTGTCGACCTGATCGCCTGGCTCGGCCGCCACCGTGTCTTCGGCCATCTGCAGGCGTCAACGCGTGCGGAACTGGCGTCGCGCCTGTCGCTCCAGCAGGTCGACGCCGGCAGCCACGTGGCCGACGCGGCCACGCTGCGCGAACGGCTCGGCCTGGTGCTGCGCGGCACGCTCGCGTTGTCGCGTGGCGACGACGAGGCGCCCGTGCTGCTGCAGGCGGGCGAGCTGTTCGGCGTCGGCGCCGGCCCGCATGACGCCGCCGGCGCCTGGCACGCGGTGGCGCATGACACGGCTGAACTTGCCTTCCTCGCCGCCGACGACGTGGCCCGCCTGGTGGCCGAAAACCCGGCGATGGCGCTGTTCCTGAGCCTCCCGACTGGCGGCGCCACAGCCGGCGCGCGCAGCACCGACCCGCACCTGAGCCTGATGACCACGCCGGTGCGCGCGCTGATCAAGCGCGCGCCGATCACGCTGCCGCCCACCGCCAGCATCGTGCAGACCGCGCAGACGATGCGCGACCAGCGTGTGTCGTCGGTGCTGCTGATCGAACAGGAGCACCTGTTCGGCCTGGTCACCGACCGCGACCTGCGCAACCGTGGGCTGGCCGCCGGGCTGGACCCGGCGTTGCCGGTGCTGGAGATCGCCACCGTCGCGCCGCTGACGGTGGACATCGCACAGCCGGCCTTCGAGGCGCTGCTGCTGATGGCGCGGCACAACATCCACCATGTGCCGGTGCTCGACGGCCAGCGCGTGGCCGGCATGATCGCCGCCACCGACCTGACCGAGCAGCACAGCACCTCGGCCGTGTACCTGGCTGGCGACATCTACAGGCAGTCGACCATCGAAGGCCTGGCCGCCGCTGCGGCCAAGGTCAAGCAGCTGCAGCGCACGCTGGCCGCTGCGCAGGCCAGCGCCTATAGCACCGGCCACATCATCACCGCCATCACCGATGCCATCACCTCGCGGCTGCTGCAGCTGGCCGAAGCCCGGCTCGGCCCGCCGCCGCTGGACTACGCCTGGGTGGCGGCCGGCTCGCAGGCACGCAGCGAGCAGACCGCCAAGAGCGACCAGGACAACTGCCTGGTGCTCGACGACCGCTACGACGCGGCCGCGCATGGCGCGTACTTCAAGGCACTGGCCGATTTCGTCAACGACGGGCTGGATGCCTGCGGCTACGTCTATTGCCCCGGCGAGATGATGGCCCGCACCGACGAATGGCGCCAGCCGCAGCGGCGCTGGGCCGAATACTTTCGCCGCTGGACGCAAGTGCCCGAGCCGAAGGCGCTGATGCTGACCTGCGTGTTCTTCGACCTGCGGCTGATCTACGGCAACGCCGCGCTGCTCGACCACCTGCGTCGCGAGGCGCTGGCCGAAACCCGCGACAACCGCCTCTTCCTGGCGCACATGGTCGGCAACGCGCTGAAGCACCGGCCGCCGCTGTCGATGTTCGGCGGCATCTCCACGGTCAAGCATGGCGAACTGCGCGAAGCGGTCGACCTGAAGCACAGCGGCATCGTGCCCATCGTCGACCTGGCGCGCATCTATGCACTGGCCGGCGGGCACGAAGCGGTGAACACGCATGACCGGCTGATGGTGGCCGCGCAGAGCCACGAGATCAGCGAGCAGAGCGCGCGCGACCTGCGCGACGCGCTGGAGTTCCTGGCCACGCTGCGGCTGCAGCACCAGGCGCGGCAGCTGGCCGAAGGGCGCGAGGCCGACAACTTCCTGTCGCTGGCCGAGCTGAGCAACTTCGAGCGCGGCCAGCTGAAGGATGCCTTCGGCGTGGTGCAGACGCTGCAGAGCGTGCTGGCGCAGCGCTACAGGTAGCCCGCTGCGGCGGCGGCCTGGCTGGATCTTTCGGCTGTTGAGGCCAAGTGTGGATTGCGAACGTCCGGGTTCGACTTTCCGGACCGTAACGCCGCTTCAGACTGGGTCCGGTCACTCCACGGTTCGATTCGTCTGCTCCGGAGCAGTCGCTGAAGGTGCAGGACGGCGTTTGCAATGCGGTAACGAAATAGATGGACAAAGCACCCGCCCAAGAGCGGCGTCCATGGAGATCGGCATGATGGATTCGTCGCCATGACGCTTTGATGCTACGGCGTTAGAATGTCAAGTATTCCACCCACCTCACGAGTTGTCCCATGTCCACCGCCGTAGCTGTGCGCTCCACCGTGTACTTGGAGCCCGAACTCCACCAGGCGCTGCGCCTGAAGTCGGCGCACAGCCGGCGCAGCATGTCGGACATCGTCAACGACGCGTTGCGGCAGGCGCTGCGCGACGATCAGGAAGACCTAGCCGTTGCCAGAACACGCGCCAAGGAGAAAGCGCTTGGCTACGAAGAGTTCTTGGCAAAGCTAAAGGCCGATGGCACGCTATGAGCTGCGCGTCAAGCCTTCGGTGGCGAAGGACTTGCGCGGCATTCCCAAGGCGGAGGTGCGCCGCATTCTGAGCCGCATTGAGGCGCTGCGCGACGACCCGCGCGCGCCCGGCTGCGAGAAGCTCGCCGGCGGCAGCGAGCTCTTTCGTGTACGCCAGGGAACTTACCGCATCGTCTATGCGATCCACGATGAACACGTGACAGTTGAGGTGGTGCGGGTGGGGCATCGAGGCGAGGTCTATCGCGGCCGGTAGGTCGCTCATGGCGAGAGACAAGCGTGGATCGACAGACAACGTCAATCAGCGGGCATGACGCGCCCATTCGGTCAGTCAAGGAAGACCTGCTGAATAGTTTGGGAGTAGCGCGCGCGATACATCGGGTGCTTGCCACGACGCCTCCCGCCTGGTCCACGCGCGTCGGGTTGTATGGACCTTGGGGAAGCGGAAAGACAAGCATTCTCAACTTGCTCAGGACTTTGTGGAAGAAGCTGATGGCGCGTTGGTACTCAGCTTCTCGGCTTGGTCTTCGACTGGCGAAAGTGGCGTCATCGCTCAGTTCTACAAGACCCTCGCCGACAAGCTCCGCGAGGAGCAAGTACGCCGGGGAAGGAGGGCGTACATCAGCTTTGCGTCAGAGAGATCCCTGCGATTCAGCAGGCGGGCTTGCGTTGGCTGACAGCCTGCGAACAGCGGCCATACTGCTCCACGATTCATGAAACTGGACCACCAGAAAGCGGGTACTCGCCACCGACTCCCTACGCTGCACTGCTGCCGCCCAGCTAATCGGGTTCAACGAAATCAGGCTCAATACTTGATCCGCGCGTAGTAGGTCTGCTGCGCAGCCTCGCGCGCCTGGCCCAGCGTGTGGATGCCCTTGTCGGCGAGCAGCGGGATCAGCTTCTGGAACACCTCCGCGGTGACCAACGCGTCGCCCAGCGCCGTATGCCGGCCGATGACCGTGATGTCAAAGCGCTCAGCAATGATCTCCAGCCGGTGCGACTCCTGGTTCGGGTGCACCACCGCCGACAACAGCAGCGTGTCCAGCACCGGCTGCTCGAAGCGCACGCCGGTGGCGGCCTCCTTCAGCTGCAGGAAACGCATGTCGAAGGCGGCGTTGTGCGCCACCAGCACGGTGTCTTGCGCATAGCGGTGGAAGGCCGGCAGCACCTGCTCGATGCCCGGCTTGCCTTCGACCATGTCGGGCGTGATGCCGTGGATCGGGATCGACGCCGTGGGGATGCCGCGCCGCGGGTCGACCAGCTGGTCGAAGCTCTCGCCGCGCAGCAGCTTGCCGTTGACCAGCCGGGTCGCGCCGATCTGGATGACTTCATCGCCGCCGGCCGGGTCCAGCCCGGTGGTCTCGGTGTCGAAGACGGTGTAGGTCAGTTCGACCAGCCGGCGCTCGTCCAGCGCGCGGCTGCTCTCGGTCTGCGCGAACAGGTCGAAGTCGTAGTACTCGGGACGGCTTTCGCTGCGCACGAGGGCCCCATCGGCCTCGTCGCTACCGGCCTGCGCCAGCGGCAGCAGGAAGCGGAAGAAGGCCTGCTGGCGCGTGCGGTCGGGCTCGAACCAGAACTCGCCGCCGTGGCGCTGCATCACGTCGCGCACCGTCAGCGAGCTGGCCTCGGTGCCGCTGCTGATCGGGTCCAGCTCCCAGTTCATCACCGTCTCGGTGCTCATCGGCCGGCCGCTCCACACCAGGTCGAGGCGTGCGCGCTGGGCGTCGGCCGCACTCAGCCTCAGGTGCACGGTGCGCACATCGACCTCGTCGCGCAGCCGCTGCGACAGGTAGGCCAGGGCCTGCAGCAGCGAGAAGCTGTCGACCTTGAGCCACAGCGAGTCATCGAGTTCGTGCTGGCCCGTGCGCAGCCCCGTCAGCGCTTCGATGCGACGCTGCGCCGAGCGCACCAGGTCGGCGCCCAGCATCTCCTCCAGCGGCCAGCGCGTGGCCAGGCCCTCGGTGTTCTGCGCGGCCAGCTCGTCGATGCGCCGGCTCATGGCCTGCGCCTCGTCGATGGCCACCTGAATGAAGCGCTCGCGCATCGCCGGTTCCAGGCCTTCATCGTCGAGCATCTCCAGCGCCGAGCGCAGGTTGGCCAATGAGCCGCGGCTGCCTTCGGTCAGGCCGTGCAGCAGCCGCTCGCGCGCCGATTCTTCCTCGTACTCGCGCGTGATGTTGTCGAGCATGAGCACGAAGCCGGTGATCGGCGGCGCGCTGCCGTCCTCGGCCACGCCGCGCACCGGCGCCATCTGCGCGCGCAGCAGCTGGCCGCTGCGCGTGGTGGTGACGAACTGCGCACTCGGGTGTGCGGCGCCGCGCTGCAGCCGCTGCCGCACGCTGTCCAGCGCATGCGCCACCAGCCGGCGCTCGAACACCGCGTAGATGGAGCGGCCCAGGCCGATCAGCTCGTTGCCGCCGGCCAGCGTCGGCGCATCGGACAAGGCGCGGAACTGCACGCGCGCGCGGTTGTTGTACAGCAGGATGCGCCCGTCCAGGTTGCACACCACCACACTCTGTGTCAGCTCGCTCATCAGCGCGGCCAGGCGGTTGCGCTCCTGCTCGATGCCGCGGCTGCCCGCTGCCACCTGCTCGGCAATGTCGCGCTTCAACTGGTCGCGCTGGCCGGCGAGGTCGTTGATCAGCTGCGCCAGGCCCTGCACCTCGGCCGAGGCGTCGGCGAAGCCGAGCTCGCGCTGCGTGTCGGTGGCGGTGAGCACCCGCGCCTGCTCCAGCAGCCGCGCAGGCGGCGCGATCCAGCGTCGGTACAGCGGCTGCGCCAGCGCGGCGGTCGTGCCGACTCCCGCCAGCGCCACCATCAGCAGCAGCGGCAGGCGCGGCGAGAGCACGGTACCCAGCGCCGCACGCTCGTCGTCGGACAGCGTCGTGCCGACCAGCAACGCGGCGGCGGCGCCGACCAGCACCAGCAGCACGGCAGCCGCGGCCGCCACCGCGGCCATCGTCAGCAGCAGCCTGCGGTCGCGCCTCATCATTCCTGCGCGGACTTCGGCGCCAGCATCTCGCGCACCTTTTGCACCAGCTCCTTGGTCGAGAAGGGTTTGGTCATGTAGGCGTCGGCGCCCACGCCCAGGCCCTTGGCGACGTCGGTGTCTCGACCCTTGGCGGTGAGCATCAGCACCAGCGTGTCGCGCAGGTCATCGTCGGCACGCATCTCCTGGCAGACCTCGAAGCCGGTCTTCTTCGGCATCATCACATCCAGCAGCACCAGCCGTGGCCGCTCGCGGCGCAGCATGTCCAGCGCCTGCTGGCCATCGCGCGCCACGATCACCTCGTAGCCCTCGCGCTTCATCAGGTATTCGAGCGAAATCAGGATGTTCGGCTCGTCATCGGCGATGAGAATGCGGCTCGTCATGCGGTGTCTCCTGTGGGGCCGTTGTCCCTGGCGGGGCCGGCTCTGTGCGTTGCTGCCAAGGTAGCGCGAAGGCGAAGCAGGCACCTTGACCGCGGACAGACCGCAACTCCATGCGGCCGCCGAAATGTTCGACGATCTGGCGGCTGATCGGCAAGCCCAAGCCGGTGCCCTGCGGGCGGTTGGCCTCGCCGCCGCCCTGGCGGAATTTCTCGAAGATCAGCTCGCGCTGCGCCGCCGGCACGCCGGGGCCGTTGTCCTGTACCTCGATGGTGGCGGCATCGGCGCCGACGATCAAGCGCAGCTCGATGCGCCCGTGCCGCGCCGGCACGAACTTGGCCGCGTTGGACAGCAGGTTCAGCAGCACCTGCATCAGCCGGTCGGGGTCGGCGCGCAGCGTGGGCACACGCTCGGGCAACTGCAGCACCAGTTCGGCGCCGCGCTCGCGCAGCAACTCCTGCACCGTCTGCGCGGCCTGTTTCGCCAGCGCCACCAGGTCGATATCGGCGTTGTGCCATTCGGCATGGCCAGATTCGATCTTCGCCATGTCCAGCACCTGGTTCACCAGCCGGCTCAGGCGCTCGGTCTCGGCGACGACGATGGCCAGGAACTGCTGCCGCTGCCCGGCCGGCATGTCGGCGTCGTCAACCATCAGCTCGGCCAGCGCGCGGATGCTGGTCAGCGGCGTGCGCAGCTCGTGCGTGACGCTGCTCATGAAATCGTCCTTCAGCTTGTCCAGGCTTTGCAGGCGCTCGTTGGCGGCGCGCAGTTCGGCGGTGGCCTGCTCCAGCGCCTGCGAGTAGGCGCGCAGCTGCGAGGCTTCGTCCAGGATGCGCAGCACATCGTCCATGCCCAGCGATTCCTCTTCAACCACCGAGGCCACCATCACCCGCGCCGAGGCGCTGCCGATGGCACCGGCGAGTTGGGTCTCGACATGCTGCACCAGCTGCGCATCGGGCACGATGGCCTCGACGCCGGCGGCGCCGCGCGTGCGCGCATAGTCCTCGAAGAGGCGGTTGGCGCGCGCCGCGCCCAGAAAGCGCCCGGCCAGCGCCAGCAGGTCGGCCACCTTGGCGCGGCCGCGCCAGAATACCGGCCGCGCGCTGCGCTTGCGGTCGAAGACATCGACGAAGAGCAGCGCCTGACTCGTCTCCTGCGCCGACGGCGTGCGCGCCAGCGACAACGCCACGTACAGCCCGACGTTGGCCAGCAGACTCCAGAACAGCGAATGGGTCAGGTAGTCCAGCCGCGCCAGGCCGAGCAACTGCTCGGGCTTGAGCAGTGCGATGCCGAAGAGGCCGCTGGCGACGAAGTCGGTCTGCCACCAGCCCGACTTGGCAATCGATGGCAGCATCAGCGTGTAGATCCACAAGCCGAAGCCGGCCAGCAGCCCGGCCAGCGCGCCCTCGCGCGTGCCGCCCTTCCAGTACATGCCGCCGAGCATGGCCGGCGCGAACTGCGCCACCGCGGCAAAGCTGATCAGCCCGATGCTCACCAGCGCGTAGGCCTCTCCGGCAAGGTGGAAGTACAGGTAGCCGAGCAGCAGCACGCCGACGATGGCGGCGCGGCGGATGGCCAGCAGCAGCCCGGTCAGGTCGCCGTGCCGGGCAAAGCGCTTCAGCCGCAGCAGCAGCGGCATCACCAGGTCGTTGCAAACCATGGTCGACACCGCGATGGCCTCGACGATGACCATGCCGGTGGCCGCCGACAGCCCGCCGATGAAGGCCACCAGCGCCAGCCCCTGCTGCCCTGCGGCCAGCGGCAGCGACAAGACGAAAGTGTCGGCGTTGACGCTGCGGCCCGCAAAGTACAGCAGCCCGCCGAGTGCGATCGGCAGCACGAACAGGTTGATCGCCAGCAGGTAGGCCGGGAAGGCCCAGGCGGCGCGCTTGAGGTGGCGCTCGTCGACGTTCTCGACCACCATCACCTGGAACTGCCGCGGCAGGAACAGCACCGACAGCATCGACAACAGCGTCAGCGCGAACCATTGTTCGTAGGCGAAGGGCCGGCCCTCCTGCGACAGGCTCAGCAGCGCGGCCAGTTCGCTCACCGCCATGGCGCGCGCGAACAGGTCGCCCAGCCCGCCGAACAGCCCCCATGTGACGAACACGCCGACCGCCATGAAGGCCAGCAGCTTGACCACCGACTCGAAGGCGATGGCCGCGACCATGCCCTCGTGGCGTTCGGTGCTGTCGAGGTGGCGCGTGCCGAAGACCATGGTGAAGGCGGCCAGCGCCAGCGCCATGTACAGCGTGCTGTCCTGCCACCACGCACCGACGGCGGAGGACGGCGTGCCCAGCGGCGAGGTCAGCAGCGCGTAGCCGCTGGAGATGGCCTTCAGCTGCAGCGCGATGTAGGGCACGATGCCGACCACCGTGATCAGCGTCACCAGCCCGGCCAGCAGCGGGCTCTTGCCATAACGGCTGGCGACGAAGTCGGCGATCGAGGTGATGCGGTAGGTGCGCGCGATGCGGATCATCTTGCGCAGCACCATCCAGGCCAGCAACATGGCCAGCATCGGGCCCAGGTAGATGGGCAAGAACCACACGCCGCCGGACGCGGCGCGGCCGACGCTGCCGAAGTAGGTCCAGGCGGTGCAGTACACCGCCATCGACAGCGTGTAGACCCAGGCATTGCCGATCACCGAACGGCCGGCCGCCGCGCGCCCGTCGGCCCACCAGGCGACGACGAAGAGCAGCAGCAGGTAGGCGAACGAGGCGCCGAGGACGAGCGGCGGCGACAGCATGTTCAGTCGACTGCGGTTTCCATCAACCGGGCCAGCGCCGCGATCAGCAGCGCCCAGATCAGGAACAGCGCCGCGGGAAACAGCGGCACGCCGAAGAGCAGCGTCTCGCGGTCCCACAGCGCGAGCAGCGGGAAGTTGAACAGCAGCAGCGCCAGCACGAACAGGCCGATCAGCCGCTGGTGCAGCAGCGCAAGGCTCATCTCACGCCCTCTTCTTGGTGCCGAAACGGTGCGCATGCCGGCTCAGCGCGAAGTCGAGAAAGAACTTGCTCCAGATGGTGCTGCCGGCGATCGCCGTCCAGATCTCGTAGGGCATGCCGGAGATCACCACCCAGGCGATGACGAGCACGATGACCACGCCGGCAACGCCGTTGATCGCCAGCGCGAACGGCGCCCATTTGCGCACGTCGGGCGGCGGCTCGCCGCGCTTGAGTGCGACCTCGCTGTAGTCGCGCCTGACGCCGATGCGCCAGGCTCGCCGCAACCAGAAGAAGGCCATCGGGAACAGGGCCAGGAACAGTATCCATGTCAAGGCGACGCTGACATCGAAAGCCATAGGTTGCTCCTGTCGGGCACGAAGGCACAAAGACAAAGGGTCCCGCCAGCATTGCCGGCGGGACCCCGATTCTGACGACGGGACCGGCCCGCGTGGGGCCGGTGGGCCAGGCTCAGCGCCCGGCCACGCTCAATGCGCGCCGTCCACCGCCTTCGAGCCGCGCGGAATGCGCACCGCCTCGACCATCGCCTGGATGTGCGCCGGCGGCTCCTTGGTCACCTTGTCGACCAGGAAGGCGACGGCGAAATTGACCATCGCACCGACCGCACCGAAGGCTTCCGGCGTGATGCCGAAGAAGCTGTTGGCGCCGCCGATCAGCCCCAGGTACTCGGTGCCCTTGATGAAGAAGATGCCCTTGTGTGCGAACACGTAGAACAGCGTGATGAACAGGCCGGACAACATGCCGGCGATGGCGCCTTCCTTGTTCATCTTCTTGCTGAAGATGCCCATCATGATCGCCGGGAACAGCGAACTCGCGGCAATGCCGAAGGCCAGCGCCACCGTGCCCGCCGCGAAGCCTGGCGGGTTCAGCCCCAGGTACCCGGCGACGACGATGGCCACCGCCATCGACACCTTGCCGGCGAGCAGTTCACCCTTCTCGCTGATGTCGGGCACGAAAACGTTCTTGACCAGGTCGTGCGACACCGCCGCAGAGATGGCCATCAACAAGCCCGCCGCCGTGGACAACGCCGCCGCCAGGCCGCCGGCCGCGACCAGGGCGATGACCCAGTTGGGCAACAGCGCGATCTCCGGATTGGCGAGCACGATGATGTCGGCGTTGACGCTCAGCTCGTTGCCTTTCCAGCCCGCGGCTTCGGTCTTGGCCACGAACTCGGGGCTCTTGTTGGCATCGTTGTAGTACTGGATGCGGCCGTCCTTGTTCTTGTCGTCCCACTTCAGCAGGCCGGTTTTCTCCCAGCGCTTCATCCAGTCGGGGCGCTTGTCGCCTTCGATCGCCGCGTCTGGCGCGAAGGCGTTGGTGTCGCCCATGACCACGCCCGGCGTGATCGTGCGGATCAGGTTGGTCTTGGCCATCGCCGCCACCGCCGGCGCGGTGGTGTAGAGGATGGCGATGAACACCAGCGCCCAGCCGGCCGACGAACGCGCCGCGGCCACCGACGGCACCGTGAAGAAGCGCATGATGACGTGCGGCAGGCCGGCGGTGCCGATCATCAGCGACAGCGTGTACATGAACATGTTCAGCGTGCTGCCCGGCAGCGACGTGGTGTACTTGCCGAAGCCGATGTCGGTGACCACCTGGTCGAGCTTGGCCAGCAGTGACACGTTGTGGCCCACCAGGTCGGAGCCCAGGCCGAGTTGCGGCAGCACGTTGCCGGTGAGCTGCAGCGAGATGAAGATCGCCGGCACCGTGTAGGCCAGGATCAGCACGATGTACTGCGCCACCTGCGTGTAGGTGATGCCCTTCATGCCGCCGAACACCGCATAGACGAAGACGATGCCCATGCCGACATAGATGCCGACATCGGCCGACACGCCCAGGAAGCGCGAGAAGGCCACGCCGACACCGGTCATCTGGCCGATGATGTAGGTCAGCGAGGCGATCAGCAGGCACACCACCGCCACCGTGCTGGCCGACTTCGAATAGAAGCGGTCGCCGATGAACTGCGGCACGGTGAACTTGCCGAACTTGCGCAGGTACGGCGCCAGCAGCATCGCCAGCAGCACGTAGCCGCCGGTCCAGCCCATCAGGAACAGGCCGCCGCCGTAGCCCATGTTGGAGATCAGCCCGGCCATCGAGATGAACGAGGCCGCGCTCATCCAGTCGGCCGCGGTGGCCATGCCGTTCATGACCGGGTTGACGGCGCCACCGGCGACGTAGAACTCACTCGTCGAGCCGGCGCGGGCCCAGATGGCGATGCCGATGTACAGCGCGAAGCTCAGGCCGACGCCGATGTATATGGTGGTTTGCAGATCCATGGTGTCGTTTCCTTATTCTTCGTGGACGTCGAAACGCTTGTCGATCTGCCCCATCCGGTGGCCGTAGTAGAAGATCAACACGATGAAGACATAGATCGAGCCCTGCTGCGCGAACCAGAAGCCCAGCGGGTAGCCGCCGATGTGGAAATTGTTCAACCACGGCGCGAACAGGATGCCCGCACCGAAGGACACGAGGAACCAGACAATCAAGACGTTGCGCAGCAACGCCAGCGTCGCCTTCCAGTAGCCATGTGAGTCATGTTGCATGGGGGGTCTTTCCTCGAAGATCTTGCCAATGAACCACGCTGGCACCTTTGCGCCAGCCGTGGCGAGTGTCATGGCGCTGCCTGACCGTTAACTGACGCCAAGCCAACACAACCTGACAACCCGCGTACAAACCCGTGGGCAACCTGTCGCGATGTGCAATGGCCACACGCGGACAAACCCGCACGGGGGCGCTGCTTACACTTCCTCCCTTCTTCAAGAGGGGCAACATGAGCAAGACAACGAGATTCGGCGCCGGCTTGCTGGTCGCCACATCGGCGAGCCTGCTGGCCGCCTGCGGCGGCTCCGAAGTCATCGTCGGCGACCCGCCGTGCGAGGTCGTCACCTCGGCCGGCAACGTGGTCGTCGGCTCCGGCCTGCCGGGCGATCCGGCGGCGCCCGAGCCGGCGTCCGGGTACCGCGTTGGCAAGACGGTGGTGAAGGCGCGCAACTTCATGGTCGTCACCGCCAACCCGTTGGCCAGCCGTGCCGGCTGCGATGTGCTGCGCAAGGGCGGCAGCGCGGTCGATGCAGCGGTGGCGGCGCAGGCCGTGCTGGGGCTGGTCGAGCCGCAGTCCAGCGGGCTCGGCGGCGGCGCCTTCATGCTGCACTATGACGCGGCGGCGAAGAAGGTCGAGTCCTACGACGGCCGCGAAACTGCGCCGGCTGCCGCCACGCCGAACTACCTGCGCTGGATCGACGACACCACCGCGCAGACCTCGCCGCTGCCGTCGGCGCGCGCCAGCGGACGTTCGATCGGCACGCCCGGCGTGATGCGCATGCTGCAGATGGCGCATGACGACCATGGCAGCATGGCCTGGAAGGATCTGTTCGGTGCCGGCATCGATCTGGCCAACAACGGCTTCCCCATCTCGGGCCGCATGGCCGCGGCACTCGACGGCTCGAAAGCCAACCTGGCCCGCGACGCGGAAGCCGCCGCGGCCTACCTGAATGCCGATGGCTCGGCCAAGGCGCTGGGCACGGTGTTCACGCTGCCGGCCTATGCGCAGACCTTGCAGGCGGTTGCCGATGGCGGCGCCGAGGTGCTGTACAGCGGGCCGATCGCGCAGGCCATCGTGGACAAGATCGGTATTGCCGCCGGCGTCGACGGCAGCGTCATCACGCCGGGCAAGACCACGCTCGCCGACCTGGCCGGTTACCGGGCCAAGAAGCGCGAGCCGGTGTGCATCACCTACCGCACGAACTGGGTCTGCGGCATGGGCCCGCCGTCGTCGGGCGGCCTGGCGGTGACGCAGGCGCTGGGCATTCTCGAGAACTTCTCGCTGGCGCAATTTGCACCGACCAGCCTGGACCTCGAAGGCGGCAAGCCGACGGTGATGGGCGTGCACCTGGTCAGCGAAGCCGAGCGGCTGGCCTATGCCGACCGCAACAAGTACGTGGCCGATGCCGACTTCGTGCCGCTGCCCGGCATGGGCGTATCGACCATGCTCGACAAGACCTACCTGCGCCAGCGCGCCAGCCTGCTCAGCCTGGTCACCAGCATCGGCACCGCGCCACCAGGGGATCTGGGTCCGATCCCGATGGGCTCCGACACCGGGCCGCTGGAATCGGGCACCTCGCAGGTGACGGTGGTCGATCGTGCCGGCAATGCGGTGTCGATGACGACCACGGTGGAATCGACGCTGGGTTCGTATCACATGACGAACGGCTTCATCCTCAACAACCAGCTCACCGACTTCTCATTCACGCCCACCGATGCGGCCGGCGACCCGATCGCCAACCGGCTGGCGCCGGGCAAGCGGCCACGCAGTTCGATGGCGCCGACCATGGTGTTCAAGGTCGCTGCCGATGGCGGCATGGGTGACTTCGTGATGGCCACCGGCTCACCCGGTGGCTCGACGATCATCCAGTACGTGCTCAAGACCGTGGTCGGCGCACTCGACTGGGGGCTCGATGCGCAGCAGGCCACCAACCTGGTCGATTTCGGCTCGGCCAATGGTGCCGTCACCAACGTCGGCGGCGAGCACCCGAACATCGACGCCACCAACAACGGCGACAACGATCCGCTGGTCACCGGCCTGCGCGCAATGGGCCACACCGTCTCGGTGAACGCGCAGTCGAGCGGCATCGGCACCATCATCCGCAGCAGCAGCAACGGCGTGACCACGCTCAGCGGCGGCGCCGACCCGCGCCGTGAGGGCCTGGTGCTGGGCGATACCTTCGTGCCGGCACCCTGACCCGGCCGCACGGCCGTCGGGCCCTTGTGCCCGACGGCGTGCTCGACAGCGCACAGCCAGGCCGTGCCAGGCACGGGGGCAGCACGTGCCGTGCTGCGGCTTCGCCCGAACTTGACGACGCGGCTGCCGACGGGCCCGCCCGGCAGGCTGTGCTCTGCGCTCGAGCGAGAGCCTAGCCAGCACTCGATGGCCTGCGAGCCTCGGCGGACAGGCGCGCCAACACCTGCTCGTTTGCTTGCGCCAGGAAGCTGGCCAACTGTTGGTAGGCATCGACGGTGTCGAAGGTCTGCGTCCATGCGACAACCGTGTTCGCGCCCTGTTGAAGCAATTCGATCCTGAGGGTGAAGTGATGATCATCCGACGGATGATCCATTTCAACCAGGCGATCTGGTTCGATGCGCAGAAGACGGTACTCGTTCGGATGGCTGCTTCCGTCGGGGCCGTGCAGTGTCAGGTGCCATTCGCCACCCGGACGAAACTGAAACTCATGAATCGTGCTGGTGAAGCCGTCGGGGCCCCACCATCTGGCGACTCTCGCGGGATCGCATATCGCGGCGAAGACGTCGGCGTTGCTGGCCTCGATCGTCTTGGTTCGTGCGTCGGAGCGCGCTTCGACTGGTTCCATGCGAGAGCCTCGATAGGGCGGCCGCGGGTCGGCTGCTGCCTGATGCTTGGGGCAAGCCCGTCGTTGGCGCCCTCTTGAGCGAGGGGTTCAGGTCTCTGCCGTGTGACAGACGGCTTCGATGTTGTGGCCATCGGGACCGATGATGAATGCGCCGTAGTAGTTGGCGTGGTAGTGCGGTCGAAGTCCGGGGGCCCCGTTGTCCTTGCCGCCGGCAGCCAGAGCAGCGACGTGGAAGCTCCTCACTTGCTCCCGCGTCTTCGCGGCGAACGCCACGTGTATCGGGCCTGGGCTGCTGCCAAATGAGCCAAACCAGAAATTGCCCTCACCTGGGCGACCGATCATCGCCCAGCCTTCGCCCTCCATGGTGATGCCAATTCCCAGCGGCGCCAAAGCGGTGACGAAAAAGTCCTTGCTCTTGGCGAAGTCGGAGACGTTGAAGCCGATGTGATCGAAGACCATACGAAATCCTCCAGCCGGACCAGAAGCGTATCAAAACTCGACCGTTTGCATGAGGTGCGCCGCCAGGAGCGCGGAGCGGCCCATTGCACCTGCCGCGATCGATAGGCAGGCATCGCTGTCTCTTGATGTCCCGTCGCCGGCGCTCCCCGGGCGATGGGCCGGGGGTCACTTTTCTGGCGGCTCGGAACTCTCGCGGTCGTAGTACTCGACCGTGGACTCTGTTCGAAACATCTTGTGAAGACCGGGCGCCGGCTCGTCCACGTATAGGCCGATCTTGTTCGAATCAGGATATTCGCAAACCTCGATCTTCGACAATCGGGACAACGCCAGGTAACGCAGGGTCGTGCTGCCGGTGTTGATGATCTGATGCGCAGCAGTGGCGTCTCCGGTCGGGCAGGCAATCACGTCATGCTTGCGTACTCTGTACCTCTCCGTGCCGTATCGAAGCTCTCCTTCTCCTTCAAGGATCAGGAACATCTCTTCCTCTGCCCGGTGAGCGTGAAACGGGCATTGAGCTTTGCCCGGTGGCAACTCGGTCAGGTTGTAGCCCAGATCGCGCGCCCCGATGCCTGCACTGAACTGCGCACGCTTCGACGTGTAGTAGCCGTTGTCTTCGATGTCCGTGAACACCACCTCATCGAGGTTTACAAAGGGCTTCGGCAAGGTCGGCTCCATGCACGTTGATTGAAGGAGGTGGCGCGGATGCGCCGTGCCCGCACCGTCGAGCCCACGGACAAAGACGATAGGACGCGAAACAATGTACCGCGTCGCGCCCGCCCGGGCTTGGTGGCCTGCTCTTCGCGCTCCGCCGGAGCGAGCGATTGGGCGGCACCGTAGTGCACACGCCACGGCTTGCCGCACGGCGAATGACAACTTCGCCACCTACGCGGCCGGTGTGTGGCGCCACCACGCGAACGCGGTGTAGGCCACGGCGAACAGGTACAGCGGCGTGAAGATGCGCTTGTTGTTTCGGGCCAGCCAGCGCGGCAGGTAGATGTCGAAGTTCGGCTCGCGGCTCGCAGTGTGGTGGGCCGCGATGCCGGTCAACGGGCAGACCCAGCCGTTCAGCACCAGGACGAGGGCTTCAAACGCAACCAAGGCGATGAGAACGCAGGCGACCGAAAAGTGGCCGCCGTGTGCCGCGATCGGAGCCCCGAGAATGCAGGCCACGAAGAAGGCCCAAACCGCGGTGTGGACGACCTTGACGGCTCGGAGTGCAGAACTGTGGTTCATTCAGCTTGTGGCGGCAGGTGCTGACGCGAGATCGGTACTGCGCTGCGATCACGCGCCAGTGACCGACCTTGCCATCCGGGCAGCACGCCATCTCGATGACGGCGAACCGGCGCATGACGGCCTGCGCAGAGGTTGGGCATCGCCGCCGTCACTGCCGGGACAGAACGACATGAGTCGCCCTCGCCGAGGCCACGTGCTTTGTGCACGTGTACCCCAATGCAGGCAGGTTGATTCTGTCGAAGAGTCTCTCGCCGGCGCCGAGCAGGACAGGCGAGATGGCGACATGCATTTCATCGATGAGGCGTTGGCGAAGATATTGCTGGATGACGTTGACCCCGCCGCCCAGTCGTACATCCTTGCCTCCGGCGCCCTCTCGGGCGCGCTCGAGAGCAACGACAGTGCCCTCTGTGACGAAGTGAAAGGTCGTTCCACCTTTCATGACAAGGGGTGGACGTGCGTGGTTCGTCAGCACGAACACCGGCACGTGATAGACCGGATTTTCACCCCACCAACCGCGCCAGCTCTCGTCGGGCCAAGGCCCGCGAAGTGGCCCGAACATGTTCCTGCCCAATATCCAGGCGCCCATGTTGTGGAAGCCGCGTTTGGCGAAATCGTCGTCAACGCCGCTTTCTCCGCCATCGGCGCCGAACAGGTGCTTCTGAAACGTACGGGTGGAAAGCGCCCAGCCATGCAGCGCGGTACCGCCCACACCGAGTGGATTGTTCAGGTCTTGATCGGGGCCGGCGCCGAAACCGTCCAGCGAGATGGTGAAACTCTCTACTCGAAGTCTGGACATGGGGTATTCGCAGTTGTGTGGTTGTGTGCAACAGTGAACCTTGAATGCGATGCCAACGTTTGACATCCGCGGCCGGAAGTGGACTCACTGGCTTGGCGCCGCAACGGGCGCCCGCAAGCCTGACCAAAGCCTGACCAGGCCCTGACCAGGCCCAACCGAACATGGTGAAGACATGAAACAGTGGACTTGCCCTGACAGGTGAAGAAGGGCAGTGGTTCGGACATAGGTGTCAACGCGCGGCCAGCAAAGACCTGGAGCGACGTGGCTGCGAACAACGCGGTCAATTGCGAGGTTCGTGGCCATGTGCAACTCTTGCCAAAAGAATCTACACCAATCGGCCGAGGCGCGCGAGCAGCTTCTTTGCGGCGCCCACGTTGCGGCCAACCGGCCTGCCGAAGGCATGTCCGGTTGGCCCGCTGGTCAGGCGTCGATTTCGGCTGCGACGAGCGAGTAGCCTGTTCTGTACACGGCATGTTCGACTGCCACCGCTCCATGGTCCGGAAGGCCGCCGGCACTGATCAAGCGCGAAGCGATGGCCGAGACGGCACCGGCATCGTAGCCAGTGATGATGATCGCCGACTCAACGCCACGATCAACGCCCCGAATGCGTTGCTCGTTGGTCATCGTTGCGGGCCGCGCGCCCTGCAGCAGGTGCGCACTGCCCAGGCCTGGCTGCCCCGGCACACGAGGCAAGGCTTCCTGCAAGATCCACTGCTGCAACTCGGTCGCACGTGACGGCTCCGAGGCGAAGCGCAGGAGCGCCGCATCGCCGCCCTGACCGTACCCGAAAGTGCCGACAACCGAACAGAGGCCTCGACGCATGCCCCGATAGTGCGGCATCATTCTCGTGGTCCACGGCGTGGGATTGTTCAACCTCGCAAGGTACGCCTGCGAGGCGAGCGCATCAAGGGAATCGACCTCGTACAGGACCATGTAGCGCGGCGCGCCCTCGGTGGCAACCCATCTGGTGCCGCGCAGAAACCCAGGGATGGCCAGGCGCTCCGGAAGATGCTCGTGCGTGTGCCAACGATCATGCTCCTCGATGGCTTCGGGGGCGATGTCGAACGAGAGGAGCATTGCGGCCAATCCGAGCAGGGGCATGATGTGCGTGGTCCGCTAATTGGCAGTCTGTTCGACGCCCGACGTTCGAGGTGAGGCGGGGCCGACGGTGGGACGCCGCGCCCGCGCGGCGGATGATAGATAACAGGTCAGGCCTCGATGGGCTCTTGCAGGCGACGGCCAACAAGGACCAAGTCCTTTTCCATGCCTTCGAGACGTGCCACCCTTGGCATGTAGCCCCAGCGTTCGAACCCCATCTTCTCGAACAATGCAATGCTCGACTCATTGCTGCCGAAGATCGTGGCCGTCAATGTTTCGATCCCGAGCAATGGTGCCTGTTCAATTGCTTTGGAAACGAGGTAGGTGCCGAGCCCTCTGCCCTGATATTTCGGGTGAAGGTATATCGCAATGTCTGCCGTGATGAAGTAGCCGGGCCGTTCGTTCATGAAATGGAAGAAGCCGAGGTAGCCTGCGACTCCGAACTCGGTGCTCGAAACGTCCTCCGCCACCCAGAAAGGTCTGTGATTTGACGTGTGCTCTAGAAAGGATGGGCGTCGGGCTTCGACGGTGGTCGGTTCAAGGTCGCAGCTGCACTTGCGGGATGCCACCGCGAAGTTGTAGATCTCAACGATCCGCGGAAGATCAAGTTCGGTAGCGTCTCGATGCTGATAGGACATTGTTGGCGCCGAAGTTGCGGTGCTTGATTGCGAGGCCTACTCAGCAGTCCGAAATATAGGCGACAGTCGGCGCTTCGAAGAAGGATCTGACCAGAGGGCGATTTGATTTCATCGCGCGCAGTTGCTGATCGACTCGGATCTCGAGTTTCTCTCCGGCGCGCAATGGATTGCGAGCCACTCCAGTGCGCTTGACGTGACTCCAGACCAACTCGTCTGGGTTGAGATCGGGCGCGTACCCCGGCAAGACGTGCATGCTCAGCTTGCCGTTGGTCGACTCGATGTACTCGCGCACGTTGGCCTTTTTGTGCGCCGGCAGTCCGTCGACGACAAGGTGCACCGGTTTGCTGCGACCTTTCATCATCTTCTTGAGCAATTCGATGAACAGTTCGGCATTCAACGCCCCTTGGTAGGTAGCGAACCAGAAGCCCCCTTTGGCATTGACCGCCGAGGCCGCCGAGATCGATTGGCGCTGGCCGGGCCGCTTGATCACGGGGGTCTTGCCCATGGGTGCCCAGGTCTTGCCATGCACGGTGTCGGCTCGGAATCCCGACTCGTCCCAGAAGTACACGTCGGCGCCGACTTGCCTCGCAGCCGCAGCAATGCCGGGATAAGTCTGTCGCTGCCAGCGCTCGATGGCGATGGGATCGCGCTGGTAGGCGCGCTGCAGCGGCTTTTGCGGGGTCAGCCCCAAACGGGCCAGCATGCGCCCCACGGCGGTGACGCCCACGCGAACGCCAAATTTCTGCTCGATCAGCGTGGCCGCGATCTGTCGCGTCCACAGCCCGAAGTCCAATCCGTATTGCCTGGGATCCTTGCCATTGATCCAGCGAAACAGCTGCGCTTGCTGCGCCGCACTGAGCTTGGTGGGTCGTCCCGTCGCGGGGCGCGATGCCAACGCGCGCTCGCCCTTGCCTCGTCCCGACGCCGCCTTCAACCACCGGTAGATCGACGTGCGATTCATGCCCAGCGACTTCACCACCGCCGAAGGCTTCTCTCCCTCTCTCACCCGGCGCAATGCCAAAACCCGAAATTCCTCCAGCGTGGCGTGATCCAGTGTGCGGCCGTCTCGTTTCATGCCCCATGAGACTACTACGCATCTCCTTGGTTCCCACTATGTCGCTTTATTTACGGACTGGTGAGTAAGCTGCTAGCCTGAGGGGGCAGGTGGCCTGCCGTTGGCGCTCCGCTTGAGCGAGGTTGGGCCCAGTTAGGCCCCAGTGGTTCGGTGCTGCGTGGATATGGCCTGTAGCGCACAACCAAATCCCATTGCAATGAAGGCGGTGCGAATCCAGTCGTACCAGAGCCACTGGTTCACCAGGGCTTGTACGTCAGCATCAGGGAGTGGCCGCTTGCCCGTGCTCGCGCCATACAAGTCGTAGATCATGCTCCAGAAGAGTGTCGGTGTGGCTGCCCAGATGATCAGTAGGAATCCAAGGGGAAGCCAAAGCCAAATCTTGTACTTTGGCGTTGTCGGCCAGCCGGCAATCAGACTTCCAACGGTGCCGATGCCCAGCAGCGCGCTCAGCGGCTGGAAGAAGTCCCCTGGATTGAGAGGATGACCAGGTCCGTACGGCAGTAGCACGAGTGATGCGGGTGGGTTGGCAGCCCATGCTGAGATGACCACCACGAACTCGAATAGCTTGCCTCCAAGACCCACACCCCAGGCAGTGACGGCAATCCACAGGCACGCATTCAGCCAGCGCGCTCGTTTCGGGCTCAGATGGGATGGGTCTGGTTGAGTAACCACTTCATGTCCCTCTGGGGCCCAGCTCGAGCTGAGCGGGCAACGACGGCAGGGCGCCAGGCCCGGGCTGGCGAAAATGTACTGTGTACCGCCAGACTGGGCCTGGTGGCCTGCCGTTGCCGCGGCACTCGAGCGAAGGGTTGAGCCGCACTTGTCGCTGCCGGTGAATGCTAACGAGGCTTCGCCTCAGACCAACGAGTGATACGGGCGTGCTCGCGGCGGTGGGTGCTGCGGTGTAAGGTGGCTCCGGTCGAGCCGTCTGGGCCAGACCCAGAAGTATTTGGAGCTCGAAGCTCAATGGGGTCCGAAGACCCCGTGGACGACCGGAGCCGGGCATGAAACTACCACATAGCGTGTGCGAAGTCCTGCGTGACCATGTCGTGCTGGAGAGCGAGTGCATTGACCGGATGTACCTCAACGTCTACGTGCCGCAGCTGCAGCGCATCGGTGGCGTCGTGTGGTATCTGCGCGGCCACCTCGGGCAGCGCTTTGCCTCGACCGCAGGGGTGGCGCCCAAGACCGATGCGTTCGTGGCCAACATCGAGCGCTTCGTCGCCGATCAGGGCGTGGAGATGGTCGGCTTCGCCAAGCACCAACGCAAGGACGACGTCACGCAGCAGTATCTGAAGCAGTTCGAGCGTGACGAAGGCGTGCTGTACGTCGGGCGGGCGCAGGAGAAGGCCCGCGTTGTGCGCACCGAGCGTCGGCGCAGCGCCACCACCGGTGGGACCTACCCGTGGGTGGTGGACGGCTCGGCCATGATCAACCACTACTACTTCTACTGCGTGGACAGCGACTTCGGCCCGTTCTTCCTGAAGTTCTGCTCGTACTTCCCCTACAACGCCAAGCTGTGCATCAACGGCAACGAGTACGCCAAACGTCAGCTTGCCAAACGCGGCATCGCGTTCGAGGCGCTGGACAACGGCGTGCTGTCCTGCGCCGACCCCAAGGCGCTGCAGCGCATCTGCGACGGCCTGGACGACAAGAAGATCGACCGCTTGCTGCGCAAGTGGCTGGCGCGGCTGCCCCATCCGTTTGACCGGCGTGACCGTGCCGCCGGCTACCGCTATCAGGCCTCGATCCTGCAGGCCGAGTTCGCACTCACGCAGGTGCTCGATCGGCCGGTGGCCGGGCGCATCTTCTTCGAGCAGGTCATCCGCGAGAACCTGGACATCGGTCGGCCCGGCCAGGTGCAGCTGATCTTCGATCGCCGGGTGAACCGGCGCACACCGGGGCGGTTGCGCACCCGGGTGATAACCGAGGGCGTCACGCCCTCGCTGCATGTGGACTACAAACGTTCACGCATCAAGCAGTACCACAAGGAAGGGCAGGCCTTGAGGACCGAGACCACCATCAACGACACGCGCGACTTCGGCGTGGGACGACTATTGAAGAACCTGCCCGAGTTACGCCGCATCGGCTTTGCCGCCAACCGGCGGCTGCTCGAGATCGAACAGATCTCTCACGACTGCGCGCTGGGCGACGATGCCTTGCAGCATCTGCAGCGACCGCGTCAGATTGAAGGCCAGCGGGCTCCTGCGCTGCGCTTCGGCGACGCCAATGCACAAGCCGTTCTCAATGCGGTGCTGATGTTCGTGTTCGTCGCGCGTGGGTTCACCAACAAGGACTTGCGTCAGCAGTTTGCCGTCTTGCTCGGCAAGCGAGCCCACGACATCTCGCCGGGGCGCATGAGCTACGAGTTGCGAAGGCTGCGCCTGCACGGCCTGATCGAGCGGCTGCCCAAGACCCACCGCTACAGACTCACCGACGCGGGACTGCGAACGGCCCTGTTCTACACCCGCGTGTACGCGCGAATCCTGCGTCCGGCAATGGCCCCGGCCGTACCCGCAGCGCCGGCCGGATCACCCCAAGCCCTGCGGCAGTTCCATGCCGCCGAGGCCGCCGTCAATTCATGGTGCGAACAGGCCCACATCGCTGCGCAAGAAACTTGACTCAATCGACGCAGATTCAATCTGGTCAAGGAATCACTACTGTCCGGTTAAATGAGCCGCGCCGAGCCGAAGGACAAGTATTGGTGCGGGCTGTAGGCCGATTTCGGTTGGTGCCGACTTGAACGTCGCTTACCCAGGAGCGGGTACTTTCCCAGGCTTGACAGCCTTGGGGAGCGCACGTGTACGTCGGCAAGACCTTGTTCGCTCAGGTCATGGAGTTCGTGCCATGGACCAGCTTCGCTCGCATCGTGCACCGCTACGGCGGCAATGCCGGCGTGCGCACGCTGTCGTGCGCCGAGCAGTTCCGCGCCATGGCGTTTGCCCAGTTGACCTGGCGAGAGAGCCTGCGCGACATCGAGATCAGCCTGTCGGCCAATGCCAGCAAGCTCTACGCGATGGGTTTTCGCTCGGCGGTCAGGCGTTCGACCTTGGCCGATGCCAACGAGTCGCGCGACTGGCGCATCTGGTGCGATCTGGCGGCCGTGCTGATCCGTCGCGCACGCAAGCTTTATCTGGGCGACGCTGTGCTGGGCGTGGAGTTGGCCAACACGGTCTACGCCTTGGACTCCAGCACCATCGACCTGTGCCTGAGCCTGTTCACTTGGGCGCCGTTTCGCTCCACCAAGGCAGCCATCAAGCTGCACACGCTGCTGGACCTGCGCGGCGCCATCCCGGCCTTCATCCACATCAGCGACGGCAAGCTGCACGACGTGAACGTGCTGGACATGCTGGTCTTCGAGCCCGGCGCGTTCTACGTGATGGATCGCGCCTACGTGGACTTCGCAAGGCTGTACGCGATGAACCGGGCCGGTGCCTTCTTCGTCACCCGAGCCAAGTCGCCGATGGATGCCCGTCGGATGTACTCCGCACCGAGCGATCGCAGCACCGGCGTCATCAGCGATCAGCAGGTGATGCTCAACGGGCACCACTCGGCCAAGAGCTATCCCACGCACCTGCGCCGCATTCGATTCAAGGACAGCGAATCGGGCAAGACGCTCATCTTCTTGACCAACCACATGGCCTTGCCGGCGCTGATGATCGCCGCTTTGTACAAGAGCCGCTGGCAGGTCGAGCTGTTCTTCAAGTGGATCAAGCAGCACCTTCGAATCAAGAAGTTCCTGGGCAACAGCGAGAACGCGGTGAAGACGCAGGTCTGGTGCGCCGTTGCCACCTACGTGCTGATCGCCATCGTCAAGAAGGAGCTTCAACTTGGAGCCTCTCTCTACACATGTCTACAGATCCTGTCGGTCTCCGTCTTCGAGAAAACCGAGCTTTCATGCGCCTTGCAGCCCGATCTCTCCCAAACGGAACCTCCCGGCATCGCTAACCAGTTGAATTTGTTCGACTTTTAACCGGACAGCAGTGTCAAGGAATCTAGTCTGATGAGTCACGGATGCGGGCTCTGTCGGTCCGGAAAGTCAACAGACCGCCCATAGCGCTCTGCACGCCGCAGTTGCTTGTGAAGATCCCGGCCTGCGCTGTTCGCGCCGACCGAACGATCTCGTAAGTGGGTCTAACTTCACTCGGCGCCAACAAATCCCGATCGAACGAGGCGCCAGCGTTGCGCGTCACCTCTTCTGCTCGCAATCGCGGGGTTACGAGAACAGAGCCGCAGGACTATGACTCGCATCTGCCCTGTCCGCTTTTCGGGGGCGAACTTACAGCTCGGAACGACGGCTCTGGGTCGACACGGTGAGTCCGCGCAGCAAGGAAGCAGTCGTAGGAGTGGCGAACCCGCTTTGCCGAAGTCCAGCGCCCGCTGTACGTCGCATTGCCGACATTCGCGCCACCGACTGGCATAGCGCCGAACGACTCCTTGATGACGGTGAGCGTGCGTAGGTCCAGCGGCAGCGACCGGCTCCTCACGCTGCACTGCTGCCGTGCGCCGGCACTGATCCGAGGACAGCAATGGTTCGAGCCGCCTGATCAAGATCAGAAACTGCAGCCAATTGCGATTGGTCTATGGCGGCACGCTGGGAGCGGCACTTGATTTCCATCGCACACGCTATCGGCAGGAGTGTTCCATTACGCCTGCGTCACGTACACCCGCTGCGCGCGAGCCAATTGCCACCAAGGAGGCAGCAACTCAATGACCTCGGTCCGCCGGTACCGATCGTCCAGGAGCCAAAGCCAGCCGCGATCCTGCGGTGTTCTCAAGACGCGACCGGCCGCCTGAACCACGCGCTGCATCGCCGGCACCAGATCGGCGTACCCATGGCCTGAGCCAAACAGCTTGTCCAGCCGGGCCTGCACGTGGTCCTGCGTCACCGACACCGGCGGCAGGCCCAGCGTTGCGATGAAGGCACCGATCAACAGCGAGCCGGGCAGGTCGACCCCTTCGGCAAACACCCCTCCCAGCACCGCGAACCCGACCCCCTGACCCTGTGGCTGGAACCGGGCCAGGAAATCAGCGCGCGCGCTGGGCTGCATGCGCCGCTCCTGACGCCACTGCGGGATGTCCGGGCGCAGCGCGGCCAGCAACGAGGCCGCCTTCTCCAGGTAGTCGAAGCTGCTGAAGAAGGCCAGGTAGTTGCCCGGGTGCTCATCGAACTGCCCTGCGATCACGGCCCCCAGAAGCTGAAGCGAGCGGTCCCGATGGGCGAAGCGGGTCGAGATTCCATCGGCCACGCGCACGCTCAGGTGCTCGGCCGGGAAGGCCGGCGGCACGTCGATCCAGGCCGTGTTCTCGGGCAGGCCCAGCAACTGGATCGCGTACTGCGGTGGCGCCAGCGTCGCCGAGAACAGCGTGACGCTGTGCAGGGCCTTGAAGCGCTGGCGCAGGAAGCACGCCGGTGCCACGTTGCGCACGCACAGCGCCGCGTCGCTCCCGTCTTGTTCCGCCTCTGCACCGGCTTCCAGCCCGCTACGCGTGCCAAGGAAAGTCTGCACGTCGAACAACGAGTGGTCGCTCAGGGCCTCGACCAGCTTCACGAAGCGCTGCAACTCGAAATGGAAGTTCAGCAGTGCCCCGACGTTGAGCGGGTGCCGGTTGAAGTGCTCCGCCAGCGCGCCGGCGGCTGCCTGCAGTGACTGCACGAAGCGGTCGGGCACCGTGTCCAGCACCTCGTAGGGCGCGGCGCAGTCGACGACCAGTTCCTCCGTCGACTGGACCAGGGCGTCCAACGCACCCCGAACCGCACCCGGCGCCGCCTGCGCAGCGTTTCGGATCTGGCTGATGCGCAACTCGGCGCTGTACATCCGCCGCGTGCGCTCGACCAGGTTGTGGGCCTCGTCGACCAGCACGGCCAGTTTCCAGTCCAGCGCCTGCATCAGGCCCCAGAGCAGGCCGTTGCTGTCGAACAGGTGGTGCACGTCACCGACCAGCACGTCGGCCCAGCGCACCAGTTCCTGTCCCAGGTAGTAGGGGCAGATGCCGTGGCGCAGCGCGACCTGGCGCTGCGTCGAGGCATCCAGCCAGCCCCTTGCCACCGCTTCCTCCCGGGCGGCGGGCAGCCGGTCGTAGAAGCCGCGGGCCAGTACACAGGCTTCACCGTGGCAGGCCTTGTCCGGATGTTCGCAGCCCTCGTCCTTGGGCACCATCGTCAGCACGCGCAAGGCCTGGCCCGCCGTGCCCGAACGCAGGTCGCCCAGCGCCTCCAGGGCCGTGAGGCGACCCGTGCCCTTGCAGGTCAGATAGGCCACCTTGTCGATGCCCCGTGCCGGCATGGCCCGCAGCAGCGGGAACAAGGTGCCGATGGTCTTGCCTATACCCGTGGGCGCCTGCGCCAGCAGGCAACGCCCGCTGGCGGCCGTGCGGTACACCGCTTCGGCCAGGTCGCGCTGGCCGGCGCGGAAGGTCTGCGGCGGGAAGGCCAGCTCCTTCAGCGCGGCGTTTCGCGCATCGCGGTGAGTGGCCTCCTGCCGCCCCCACGCCTCGAACGTCGCACAGCGCGCTGCAAGCACCTCCTGCAGTTCGTCGGCCCCAAAGACCTGTCGCATTTCGGTTTCGGACTGGCTGTCGACATCGAAATACACCAACGCCAGTGCGATCTCGGACAGGTCCCGTGCGCGGCAGAACAGGGCACCGTAGGTCTGCAACTGCGCCCAGTGCAACTGGCGGCGGTTCTCGGGGATCTCGTCCGGGTGGCCACGGATCGTCTTGATCTCCTCCAGGCAACGGCGCCGCGGGTCATATCCGTCGGCTCGGCCGCGCAGGCGCAGGGGGCCGCAGCTCGCCTGCAGCGCGATCTCGGTTTCGTAGTCCTGGCCGCGTCGTTGCGCCACCGTGCTCTGGCCCGTCAGGCCTTCGACGGCGGTGGCCGAAGGCGTGAAGCGCCGGTCGAGGTCGCCGCGCTTGGCGGTGAACTCGCAGAACTCACGGACCGAGACTGTGTAGGTCCAAGCCGTTGTCGGCGGCGCAAGGGGCGCGTCGGCATCCGGCAGTGCCATGGAGACGGACATGACGGGCATTGTCGACACACAGGCCGCACCGACGCTGGCGGTCATGGCGTCAACTCACTATACTGTGATTATGTCCAGTACGCACTCAGCCAACGCCAACCTGGCCCGCGTCGGCCGGGACCCGGGCGCCAGTGCCGGCTCCACTCGCGCCAGCGTGGCCATCGGCTTCGGTTCGCCTGCCGGAGACACTGGCGTCACGCGGCTGGATCTCAACGACATCCTCGTGCCCCATCCGCAAGCCACCTTCCTGATGCGCGTCGCCGGTGATGCCATGCACGAGTTCGGCATCGATGGCGGGGACCTGGTGCTCATCGACCGCGCCATTGCGCCGTCTCATGGCCATGTGGTCATCGCCGTGGTGGACGAGGAGTTCGTCTGTCGACAGCTGTGCAAGCAGGGCAGCGACATCCGCCTGCAGGCAACCCTCGCCGGCTGCGCCGACATCCTGGCCCGTGAAGGCGAGGAGTTCCAGATCTGGGGCGTCGTCACCCAGGTCATCAAGTCGATGCCGGTCTGAGTGAAGCGGGGCCCTGGCCATGTTCGCGCTGGTCGACGTCAACAACATGTACGTCAGCTGCGAGCGGGTCTTCAAGCCCTCGCTGATCGGTCGGCCGGTGGTGGTGCTGTCCAACAACGACGGCGCCTGCATCGCGCGCAGCAACGAGGCCAAGGACCTGGGGGTCAAGATGGCCCAGCCCTGGTTCCAGGTGCGCCACCTCGAGCGCGAGGCCGGGCTCATCGCACTGTCCGCCAACTTCGAGCTCTACGGCGACATGTCCAGCCGCATGATGACGCTGGTGGGACAGTACGCGCCGCGCCAGGAGGTCTACAGCATCGACGAGTGCTTCCTCGACTTCGAGGGCGTGCCGGCAGACCTCGTCGCTATCGGCCGCGAGATGAGAGCCCAGGTGCTGCAGTGGAGCGGCCTGCCCACCAGCGTCGGATTCGGGCCGACCAAGACCCTGGCCAAGCTGGCCAATCATGTGGCCAAGATGGCCGATCGCAGGCCGGGCGCCTACGACAGGCGCTTCGCGCAGGTCTGCGATCTCGGCAACGTCGACGCGCAGGTGTTGCAGGGGGTCTTCCGGGGGACCGAGGTCGGTGAGGTCTGGGGCATCGGGCGGCGCATGACGCAGCGTTTCAACGAACGTGGCATCCACACCGTGTTCGATCTGCTCAGTGCCGACCTGGCGAGCCTGCGCCGGCAGTTCAGTGTGGTGCTGGAGAAGACGGTGCTGGAGCTGCGCGGCACGCGCTGTGCGGATGTCGACCACGAACCCGCGGCGCAGCAGCAGATGATGTGCTCGCGGTCCTTCGGGTCGCCGGTGACGGAACTGCCGGAGTTGGTGGAGGTCGTGAGCCAGTTCGCCTCGCGCGTGGCGGAGAAGGCCCGGCAGCAGGAGGCGGCGGCGGGCGCGGTGCACGTGTTCGTCACCACCAGCCCGTTTAGGAAGCACGACCGGCAGCACAGCCCGAGCCTGACCGTCCCACTGATAAGACCCAGCGCCGACACGCGGGTGATCCTGGGCACGGCCGTGCGCGCGATCCAGCAGATGTACCGGCCGGGGTTCAACTACGCCAAGGCCGGGGTCATGCTGGTGGATCTGCAGCCTCAAGGGCTGCAGCAAGGCGAGCTGGACCTGCTCGGGACCCGCGATGACGCCCCGGGCGCGGCGAGCGCAGAGCCTTCGCGCCTGATGGGGGCCGTGGATTCGCTCAACCGGCGCTTCGGGCGCGGCGCCGTGGCAGTGGCCAGCGCCCAGCACCATGCTCGCAATGCTCAACACGCCGGCAGGCAATTGAGGCGCTCTCCTCGATACACGACGAGGCTGCAGGAAGTTGTCACCGTGCGGGCTTGAGCGTCATCTGGATTCGACTGCTGCAGACTGAACCCGGTCATGCGGCTCTTCGATTTGCCTGCTTCATAGCAGTCGCTGAATGTGCAGGCCGGCAGTCGGCAATGTGGCGATAAATTCAACGGACTGGGCACCCGCCACCGGTAGAGTCGAGATGTGGCGCGGTGGCAGTAGGTCCGGTTTGTCTGTTGCCGCCCCTTTCGTCTGGCGGTGCCCGAGTAACCTCGCCGTAGCTCCGTTTCCACACCCCGCTCATCGGTAGGGTCGAGGACTGGCGCGCCGACCTTAGGCGCCGGTGGGTCTCCCACTGCTTTCGCAATGGCCCGCAGTCCGGCTGCCATAGTCACGTTTCCAGCCCCCGCCACGTCGAACGGAGCGAGCGGTTTTCCCGCACTCCGCTCTCCTGCGTGCTTCGCATCAAGGGTTATGGGGCCCATCAAGCCGGGAGCGCTTTCGGCGGACCGCGCCGGACCCGGTAGCCGTTGAACAGCCCCAGCGTCTCGTACAGCCATCGCCTACTCCACCTCTTCCAGCCGAAGCCCCGGCGCTTCCGGGCTCGCAGCATGTGTCGCCTGATCTTCTTGTCCACCCAGTCTTTGATGAAGCTGAAGCACCGACTGGAGTGACCTACCGCGAAGTAGTTCACCCAGCCCCGCAGGATCGGGTTGATCAACTGCACCACGCGGTCCACGGGTTGAGATCGGAAGCGACGGAAGACGTCGCGCAGCTTGCCCAACAACGCCGTTCGCTTCTTGAGCTTGGGCGTGTAATCGGGCCGCCATGCACCGCTGCGTGAGCGGATGCGGCGGAACTCGAACCCCAGGAAGCCGAAGCTGTCGCCTCGGCCCAGTTCGACGGTGGTGCTCTTCTCTTCATTGATCTCGACCTGCAGTTTGGCCAGTTCCTGTCGCAGTCGCGTTGGCACCGCCCGCTGCAGCCAGGCATGTCGCGGATGGGCGTCCACGAGGACCACCAAGTCATCGGCGAACCGCGCGTACTCGATGGCGGCGTACCGCCCGTAGCGCGTCACAGCCTTCGCGCGCTCAAGCATCCGATCCACCTCGGTCAGGTAGATGTTGCTGAGCAGCGGTGAGAGCACGCCATAGACGCAAAAGATAACTTCGAGTTCGAGCGACGTGTTGCGCTGTGCCGGACGAAGTCGTTGCTTGACTTTCGTCGTAAACGGTAATATGTTTATGGTTAATGTCGCGATCCAACGGTGCCGAGAGGGCCCAACGCTTGAACGCTGCATTCGATCTGCTTGCCCAAGGTTGCGCGGTCGCGCAGGCCACGGACATGCTGACGGAAGCATTTGGCCTGTCGCGCCGACAGGCTTCGCGATACGTACAAGAAGCCCAGACCATCAAGCGGCCGGTGCCAATTGTGTCTGCGAGCGTGGCAATCACCATCAAGGTGCCCGAGGAGATTGCAGCCGAGCTGCGTTCCCACGCGCAGGCCACGGGATCGACGATCGGGGACGTGGTGGCCCGTGCCGTCTCGGGCCTGATCGCGCGGGAGCGTCGGCGTGCCTGAGCGGCGCCAGCGCCGCGATGTCCTTGTCGAGTATTGCTTTGATCGTTTGTGGGGCGCCAAGCTCGAACTGGTCTACGACCTTTTGGTTCCGGACCGATCTCGGCGCACCGGCATCTCTTCCCAGGCAGGAGGACAAGGCCATGAGCATGAAGGCAGCAGCGATCTATGCGCGAGTCTCCTCGGATCAACAGAAGGAGGACAACACGATTGCCAGCCAGACGGCCGCGCTGGTGGCGTTCGCTTCGAGCCACGGCTACGGCGTACCGGATGATTGGATCTTCGAGGACGAGGGCTTCAGCGGCGCGACGTTGGTTCGTCCCGGCCTGGAGCGCGTGCGCGACCTGGTCGCAGAAGGCCAGGTCCAGGCGGTGTTGGTGCTGTCGCCCGACCGGCTCAGTCGCAAGTACGCCTACCAAGTCCTGCTGACGGAGGAGTGGCTGCGCCAGGGCGTGCAGACGATCTTCGTCAACGCGCCGCAGTCGAATTCGCCGGAGGACCAATTGCTGCTGCAGTTCCAGGGAATGATCGCGGAATACGAGCGTGCCCAGATCCTGGAGCGCTCGCGGCGCGGCAAGCGGCACCGCGCCAAGCAGGGCGAGGCCAGTGTTCTCAGCGCTGCGCCCTACGGCTACCGCTACGTGCGCAAGACCGAGGACCGCGCAGCGTACTTCGAGGTGATCGAAGCACAGGCCGAAGTGGTCCGCCAGGTCTACGAGCTGTACACCGTGCAGGCGTTGAGCATCGGCGCGATCACCCGCCGGCTCAACGAACTGGGTGTGCCCACCCGCAAGGAACAATCGTGCTGGGAGCGCTCGACCGTCTGGGGCATGCTGCGCAACCCGGCGTATCGCGGCACGGCCTGCTTCGGCAAGACGCAGGAGTCGGCTCGACAGCGTCGCAGCAGCCGTGCCGTACGCATGCGCGTGCAGCCCCCGCGGCGCGGGGCACGCACTCAACGCGAGACGCCCCGGGATCAGTGGATCCAGATTCCCGTGCCGGCGCTGGTGGACGAGCGCACCTTCGACCTGGCCCAAGAGCGGCTGCAGGACAACAAGCGGCTCGCCCCACGCCGCACCATCGAGCCGAGCATCGTGCAGGGCCTGGTGCATTGCGCAGGCTGCGGCTACGCCCTGTACCGCTCGTCCACCCAAAGCAGCGCGCGCAAGATCTACTACTACCGCTGCCTGGGCTCCGACGCCTGGCGCTACCAGGGACAGGCGCGCTGCAGCGCACGTCCCATCCGGCAGGACCTGCTCGAGGACACCGTCTGGCGCGAGGTCGCGCGACTGCTGGAAGACCCGACGTTGATCCAGGCTGAGCTGACCCGGCGCTTGGAGGCGGCACAGACGGCGCATCCGGCCAAACAACATCAGGACAGGATCTCGCGCGAGCTGGTCCAGCTTCAGCGGCGCGCCGAACGACTGCTCACGGCGTACCAGGAGGAATTGCTCGACCTGGACGAACTGCGCCGGCGCATGCCTGTGCTGCGCCAGCGCGAGAGACGCCTGAAGGCGGAATTGGAATCGCTGCGCAACCAGTTGGCCGATCAGAGCGCTTGCTTGCGGCTCGCCCATACGCTGAACGAATTCCTCGAGCGATTGCGAACTCAGGCCCAAACCTTGGACGTGCTCGCCCGCCAGCGCATCGTCAGGCTGATCGTCAAGGAGGTCATCGTCGGCAACGACAGCATCGCCATCCGGCACTCAATACCGAATGCCTCCCGTTCTTCCGGGGGTCCTGCCGGCGAGCCAGCGTCCGGAGCAGCCGCACCAGGAAGCGGTGCGAAGACAAGTTCGCTTTTGTGTACGTGGCGTGAGGATCCCGCCCTGCGGTGTCCCGCTCTCTGTCGGGAAGAGGGTATTGCCCTCGAAGTACCCGGCCTTCAGCCACTTTCGCAGCACGCCTTTGTCCATGGGGACGTGGGCGAGCAGCCACTCGTGACTGATGTTGTCGAAACACCCTTTGATGTCTCCCTCCAGCACCCATTTCGGCGAATGCTTTCGACCCAGTGCATTGCGCACTTGTTCGATTGCATCTGCCGTCGAGCGCCCACGGCGGAAACCGTAGGAGTGAGTGTCGCCGGTCGTCTCGGCTGTCGGATCGAGCGCCAGCAGGTGCAGCGCTTGCATGGCCCGGTCGCGCATGGTCGGGATGCCCAGGGGGCGTCGGTCACCATTTGCTTTCGGGATGTAGACCCGTCTCATCGGCTTCGGCTTGTAGCCCTTGTGGTGCAAGGTGCCGACCGCCTGCCACTTATCGTCCGGAGTACTCCATGTCTGCCGGTCGATCCCCGGGGTCTTGCGACCCTGGTTCTCGGTGACCCGTTTGACCGCCAGCGCTTTCGCACTGATGGAGCGGGTGAGGAGTCTCTGCAAGCGATTGACGTTGCGCCACTCGCCTGCCTTTGCTGCTTTCGCGATTCTTGCCTGCAGCCTCCCGACCACCTGATGCGCGTGCTGCCACGGTATGTCGTGCCAGTGCGTCCAGTTGGTGGAGGCAACATCGCAATCACTTGCGTCCATATCAACCTCCGTTGACGTGGAGCGGGCGATGGGAATCGAACCCACGCTATCTGCTTGGGAAGCAGAAGTTCTGCCATTGAACTACGCCCGCCCGGTCCCGAAGGATGGACACCTGCCCCGAAGGCAGGCCCCTTCGGGATGGGTTGAAGCAAGCCTGTCTCGCGACAGGCCACCACGCGGAAGTCAGCGCTCTTTCGAGCCGGGGCAATCGTTGCATCCCCTATCCAGGCCATTACAGCCCGGCATTCGCTTTCTCCGCGATCCTCTACCCGCAACAGATGCGCCTGATTTTACAACCAGACTGGTCGCACCTTGCGGCGCGACTCTGTGACGGGCTTACCCTGTTCCATGCCATGAGCACGAGTCAGGAGGACCCCACCTTTCTGCCGGTGATCGTCTTGTCAGCGTGTCCCCACCAAGCAGGGAAACATCCGATCACGAACCGTTTGGTCAGAGCCTGTCAGTCGATTTGGCTCGTCAAGCTTGACGGCATTTACCAGTGGTTCACTTTTGTTGGTCCTTTGACCCAGCCTTGCGCCTCATCCGGACTTCGACTTCCAGAATCGCACGACAACCCTCACGGGCGTCGTACACCCACACGGGTGGCTACGTTGTCAGTGCGCTCGGCACGGGGTCGTTACCAACCCCGCACTGCACCTAGGCTACTGGCGGCTGAACGCCAGGTTGCATACACGCTCCCGCGTGGGCAACAACTCATCACACGGTTTGCACCGCGCACGCAACCCACCTCTGCCTTGTGGGCAGAGGCCGCGGCCGAAACGGCCGCATTCTTCTATGCCTTTCGGCATGACGTCCTTGCGAACGTCTCTCCAGGGCTGCTTTTCCACACTTGATCGATGCTTTCGCATCAGCGGTGTGGCCGGCCATCAGCTGGACCGGACGCGACTCTCAGGTCGCACGCTTGGGAAGCTGCCGTTCTGCCATTGAACTACACCCGCGGAGCGCTGTCGATTCTAGCGGTCCGCCTCGGCGCAGCCCACGGCTAAACTGCCGCGATGAACCGACGTTCGACATCGTTTGCCCTTTGGCCCTGGGCGCTGTGCATGCTGCTGGCCGGCTGCGCGGCCTGGCCGTGGGCGCAGCCAGTGCAGGTCAACCTGGTCGGTCTCGAATCGCTGCCCTCGGAAGGGCTGGAGGTTCGCGTCGCGGTCAAGTTGCGGGTGCAGAACCCGAACGACACGGCCATCGACTACAACGGCATTGCACTGAACCTGGCGCTGCGCGGGTATGACCTGGCCAGCGGTGTCAGCGACCGCGCCGGCACCGTGCCGCGCTTCGGTGAAGCCGTGCTGGTGGTGCCGGTGTCGGTGTCGGTCACGGCCATGCTGAAGCAGGGCTTTGCCTTCGCCAGCGGCGACAGCGGGCCGCTCGACTTCGTCGCCAGCGGCAGGTTGTCGGGGCCGGGCTTTTCTTCCGTGCCCTTCGAAAGCCGCGGCACGCTGCAATGGCCGGCCAGTGCCGCCGCGCCGGGCGCATCGCGTCCGTAGATCGGCGCTGGCGGCGGCCCACGATGGACGAAGACGCTGCGTCGGCAGCGCAGGGCCTGCCGACGCCGAAGCCGATCCGCAGCTACGTGCTGCGCGCCGGGCGCATCGGGCCGGGCCAGCAACGGGCGTTGAATGAGTTGGGGCCGCGCTTCGTGCTGCCCTTTTCGCCGCAGCAGCTGGACTTCGCTGCAGTGTTCGGCAATGAAGCGCCGACCGTGCTCGAAGTGGGCTTCGGCATGGGCGATGCCACGGCGCAGATTGCGGCGGCGCTGCCGGCCACGAACTTTATCGGCGTGGAAGTGCACGAGCCGGGCGTCGGCGCGCTGCTCAAGCGCATTGGTGAGTTGCAACTGGTGAATGTGCGCATCGTGCAACACGATGCGGTGCAGGTCATTCAGTCGATGCTGGCGCCTGCGTCGCTGCACGGCGTGCACATCTACTTTCCCGACCCGTGGCACAAGAAGCGCCATCACAAGCGGCGGCTGGTGCAGCGTGAGTTCGTCGCGCTGCTGGCTTCACGGCTGGCGCCGGGCGGCTACCTGCATTGCGCCACCGACTGGCAGCCCTACGCCGAGCAGATGCTGCAGGTGCTGTGTGCAGAGCCGCTGCTGTGCAATACCGTCGTGGGCTATGCACCGCGGCCGGCCTGGCGGCCGCTGACCAAGTTCGAAGCACGCGGCCTGAAGCTCGGCCACGGTGTGTGGGACCTGCTCTTCGACCGGACCTAATCAGCCCAAGTCACGACGCCGGTGAAGGCCGTGACCAGCACCACGCAGCCGAAGACAATGCGGTACCAGGCGAAGGGCACGAAGTCGTGCGTGGCGATGTAGCGCAACAGCCAGCGCACGCACAGCCAGGCGCTGATGAACGAGAACAGCAGCCCGACGGCGAACAGGGGCACATCGGCGCTGCTCAGCAGCTCACGGTCCTTGAACAGGCTGTAGGCACCGGCGCCGATCAGCGTCGGAATCGCCAGGAAGAAGCTGAAGTCGGTGGCCGCCTTGCGTGACAACCCAAGCAGCATGCCGCCGATGATGGTGGCGCCCGAGCGGCTGGTGCCGGGGATCATCGCCAGGCACTGCACCAGGCCCACCTTCAGCGCGTCCATCGGCGTCATGTCATCGACCGAATCGACCCGCACCACGCGCGCTTGCCGCCGCTCGGCCCACAGGATGATGAAACCGCCGACGATGAAACTGGTGGCCACCACCACCGGTGTGAACAGGTGTGCCTTGATGACCTTGCCGAAGAGCAGACCCAGCACCACCGCCGGCACGAAGGCGATGGCCACGTTGAGCACGAAGCGCCGCGCCTGCGGCTGGCTGCCCAGGCCCTTGGCGGTGTCGCGCAGCCGCTGCCAATAGACCAGGATGACGGCGAAGATGGCGCCGGTCTGGATCGCGATCTCGAACACCTTGACCGTGTCGCCGGTGAAGTTCAGCAGCGACGCGGCGAGGATCAGGTGGCCGGTGGACGAGATCGGCAGGAACTCGGTGAGCCCTTCGACCACGCCCATGATCGCGGCCTTGAGCAGCAGCAGATTGTCCAATTCTTGTCGCCCCTGGGCATCCGCTTCGTCCGCCCAAAGCGGCGCATCATAAGCGTGCGTTGTGACTACTTCGGCGCGCTGGCTGGCACGCTGGCGGCTTCGATGTCGATTTGCACACCTTCCGGCGTGACGCGGATGGCGCCCGGCTGCACGCCCGCGCCGCGCAGAAAAGCCAACTGTCCGGGTTCGAGTCGATGCACGATGAGGCCGTCGAGCAACCGCGCCAGCAGCGGCGCCGCAATCTGCATCGCCTGAGCGTCCAGGCGGCCCGAACCGGCGGGTCCGGCATCGAACTCGGCGCGCTGCACACGCGGCTGCACCAGGCGCACCGTGCCATCGGCGCTGGCGTAGCGCAACGCGAAGTCCAGGTCCAGCAGGCCCGCTGCGCTCTGGCCCGAGGCCTTGTCGACCACGTCGAGGTGAATCTCGACGCCGAGGCGGTTATCCCGCGGCAGCAGGCGCAACGTGGGCGTGGCCACCTCGAAGTCCAACGCGTCGAGCCAGCGACGGCGCAGCGGAAAGCGCCGCGCCACCAGGTCTTGCATCCGCGCCAGGTCGAAGGTGATGGTGTCCAAGCCGAACAGGTCGGCACCCAGCGCCGCGGCCGGCGCCAGCATCAAGCCGCAGAGGGCCCTGCGCTGCAGGCGCATCGCGTGGTCGGTGCGAGACGAACCGCTCATTCGTAGCGCAGCGCCTGGATCGGCAACAACGCCGACGCGCGCCGCGCCGGATAGAAACCGAAGAAGACCCCCACCGCGCCGGCAAAACCCACTGCGAGCAGCACCGCCTGCGGCGACAGCAGCACCTGCCAGCCGGCGAAGTTGCCGATGGCCCAGGTGGCCGCGCCGCCCAGCAGCACACCGACCAGCCCGCCGGCCAGGCTCAGGCACACGGCCTCGATCAGGAACTGGCTCAGGATGTCGCGCGAGCGCGCGCCCACCGCCATGCGCAGGCCGATCTCGCGCGTGCGCTCGGTGACGCTGACGAGCATGATGTTCATGATGCCGATGCCGCCGACGAGCAGGCTGACACCGGCCACCGCCGCCAGCAGCAGCGCCATCACGCGGCTCGATTCCTCCTGCACCTGCAGCATTTCGGTCAGGTTGCGCACGCTGAAGTCGTCGTCGGCACCGGGCTGCAGGCGGTGGCGCTGGCGCAGCAGTTCGCGGATGCCCGCCTCGGCCTGCTGCATGCTCTCGCCGTCACGCACCTTCACGCTGATCGCGCCCACGCGCTTCAGCCGCCCGGCGCTCATACCCTGCACGCGGTTGCGGTAGGTGGACAGCGGCACGACGATGACGTCGTCCTGGTCCTGGCCCATCGAGTTCTGGCCCTTGGCGGACAGCACGCCCACCACCTGCAGCGGCACCTTGCGCACGCGGATCATCTGGTCGATCGGGTCGGCATCGCCGAACAGCTGCGCGGCCACGGTCTGGCCGATGAGCGCCACCTTGCCCGAGCCGGCCATGTCGGCGCCGTCGAGGTTGCGCCCGGCCGCTAGTGGCCAGTCGCGCACCTCGGTGTAGTCACCGGTGGTGCCGAGCACCGAAGTGCTCCAGTTGCTGTTCGCCGCCACCACCTGCGCGCCGGTGCGCAGGCTGGCCGCGGCCGCCTGCACTTCGGGCACCTCGAGCGCGATGGCGCGCGCGTCTTCCTCGGTCAGGCTCTGGCCGGTCTGCGCGCCGAGCCGCACGCCGCCCGACGTGACCGCGCCGGGCAGCACCAGCATGACGTTGGTGCCCAGGCTCTTGACCTGTTCTTCGACCCGCTGCTGCGCGCCGCCGCCGACCGCGATCATGGTGATCACCGCGGCCACGCCGATGATGATGCCGAGCATCGTCAGCATGCTGCGCAACCAGTTGGTGGCCAGCGCGCGCAGTGCCGAGCGGATGGCGGCGATGCTGTTCACGACACCGGGCTCGTGTCGATGGTCGTGATCGGCCGCGGCGCCTGCATGCGGTCCTCGACGATCAAGCCATCGCGAAAGACGATGCGCCGCCGCGCCCACGCGGCGACATCGGCTTCATGGGTGACGATGACAACGCTCATGCCCTGCGCGTTCAACTCCGCCAGCAGCGCCATCACCTCCTCGGTGGTCTGCGAATCGAGCGCGCCGGTGGGTTCGTCGGCGAGGATCAGGTCGGGAGAGTTGACCAGCGCGCGCGCGATCGCCACGCGCTGCTGCTGACCGCCCGACAGCTCGGCCGGCGTGTGCGCGCTGCGTTCGCCCAGACCCACGCGCTGCAACGCCGCCAGCGCGCGGCGGTGGCGCTCGGCCGGCCGCACGCCGGCATAGAGCATCGGCAGCTCGACGTTCTCCAGCGCGCTGGTGCGCGGCAGCAGGTTGAACTGCTGGAACACGAAGCCGATGCGCCGGTTGCGGATCGACGCCAGCTGGTCGCCGCCCATCGTCGCCACCTCTTCGCCGGCCAGCCGCAAGCTGCCCGCGCTGGGCCGGTCGAGGCAGCCGATGATGTTCATCAAGGTGCTCTTGCCCGAGCCCGAGGCGCCCATGATGGCGACGAATTCACCGCTGTCGATGCGCAGCGAGACATCGCGCAGCGCGTGCACGGTCTGTTCGCCCATCAGGTAGTGCTTGGCCAGCGAACGGGCCTCGATCAGCGGGGCGGATGCTGTCAACCCAACCTCCGCTCAGAACGGCCGCGCGCGTGCCGCGGGCGTTTTGCCCGAAGCTGCAGGCGAGACCACCGCAGTGATCACCTCGGTGCCCTCCTTCAGCGCCTCGGCCGCGCCCGCATCCGGCAGCAATTCGGTCATGGCACCGTCGCTGATGCCCAGGCGCACGTTGTGCGCCACGGGTTGGCCGCCGGCGTCGAGCACGAACACCCGGCCAGGCATCGCCTGCCGTCCTGCACGCTGGGCTTGAAAGGCTTCGTAGGTCTGCTTCTGTGCGGGTGTCAGGCCGGCGGCGATCTGCATGCGCAAATCGGCCAGCAGCCGTTCGCGCGCCTTCGCCCGTTCGTCCTCGGGCAGGTTGCGCAGTTCGGCGAAGCGGGGGCGTTGCGCGGCGAACAATGCATCCACCTGCACCTGCTGCTCGGTGCTCAAGCCCAGGCCCTCGATCAGGCGCTGGCGCAACGCGGCCAGCGGCCCGCCCGCGCCAGGCGCCGCGGGCTGCGCACCGCGCGGGCCATCCTGCGCGCCGGCCGGCGCCGCCGAGGCAGCACGCGGCGGCTCGACACCGGCGATGCGCACGCGCAGCGCGGCATTCGGCAGCTTCAGGACATCACTGCGTGAATCGGTGACGATGCGCACGTTGGCGGTCATGCCCGGCAACATCAGCGAGCCGGGGTTGGCAAAGCCCACCACCACGGTGTACGACACCACGTTCTGCGCCTGCACCGCCGCCTTGCGCACCTGCTTGACCGCGCCTTCGAAGTTGCGCCCGGGAAAGGCGTCGATGGTGAAGTCCACGCGTTGGCCATCGCGCACGCGCGAGATGTCGGCCTCGTCGATGGCCGCTTCCACCTGCATGTCCGACAGGTTGCGCGCGATGACGAACAGTTCCGGCGCCTGCAGGCTGGCGGCCACGGTCTGGCCGACCTCGACGCTGCGCTTGATGACCACGCCATCCACCGGCGAGCGGATCTGCGTGCGCTGCAGATCGACGCGCGCCTGCTGCAGTTGCGCGTCGCGCTGCTTGACCACCGCCTGTGCGGTCTGTGCCTGCGCGCGCGCCACATCGACTTGTGCCTGCGCCACCTTCAACGATTCCAGCGCCGACTGCGCACGCGCCCGGGTGGTATCGAGTTCGGCCGGCGAGATGAAGTTCTGTGCCAGCAGATCCCTCTTGCGCCTTTCGTCGCGCTGCGCCTCGGCGACATCGACCTGCGCCCGCGCCACCTGCGCCAGTGCGCTTTGCACATTCGCCTGTGCGGTCAGCACCGAGGCGCGCGCCGCCTCGACATCGGCGCTCGACTGGCGCACGCGGTAGTCGTAGGTCTCGGGGTCGAGGTTGGCGATCAGCTGGCCTTGCTTGACCGGGCTGTTGAAATCGACGAAGAGTTCCTTGATCTGCCCCGACACCTGCGAGCTGATCTGCACTTGCGTGACCGGCGTCACCGTGCCCGAGGCCGACACCGCCGCAGCCAGGTTGCCGCGCTCGATCTTGGTGGTGCGGTAGGTCGGCGCGGCCGGCTGCGCGCGCTGCCAGGTCCACGCCGCCGCGGCCGCCAGCGCCGCCAGAGTCAGCACCAGGCCCGCCCAACGAGTTCTTGTCATGGCGTCGATTCTAGGTTTTGCGCCTTTCTCCGGCGCCCGGTGGGGCGGGCTTTGCCGTTCTTTACGCGCCGCCGGCCAGCGCCAGGTTTGACGAAACGCCACCGCCCGGCTATATTAATGACCCGTCAGTCATTAATAAAATGCAAGCCACCGCAAGCCCTCCGAGCCGCCAACGCCGCAAGCAGGCCCGACCGCAGGAGTTGCTGGAGGCCGCGCTCGAGTTGTTCGTCGAAAAGGGCTTCAGCGCCACGCGCAGTGAAGAAGTGGCGGCGCGCGCCGGGGTTTCCAAGGGCACGCTGTACCTGTACTTCCCCAGCAAGGAAGAGCTGTTCAAGGCCGTGGTGCGCACGAACCTGTCGGCGCTGATCGCCGAGGGCCAGTCGCTGGCCGACCAGTACGCGGGCAGCAGCGCCGAGCTTTTGCGTCTGCTGCTGCACACCTGGTGGCAGCGCGTGGGCGACACCGCCGCCGGCGGCATCTTCAAGATCATCATCGCCGAGGTGCGCAACTTCCCCGAGCTGGCGCAGTTCTACACCGACGAGGTGGTCACGCCAGCGACCCAGCTTCTGGGTGGCACGCTGCAGCGGGGCATCGACAGCGGCGAGTTCCGCCGCGTGCCGGTGCGCGAGACCACGCATACTTTGATCGCGCCGTTGTTGTTCATGACGCTGCACAAGAATTCGATCGGCGCATGCCCGGTGATGACGCAGCAGATGAGCCCGCAGCGCCTGATCGACGCACAGATCGATCTGGTGCTGCATGGCATGGCCTTGGCCAAGCCGATCAAGCCAGTCAAGCCGAGGCGGGCCGGTCGATGAAACGCCGCACCCGCTGGTTGTGGGCCCTGCTCGCGCTGGTGCTGCTGGGCGCGGCCACCGCCATGGTGCTCAGCCGCCGCGCCGGCGCGGTGGCGAAGGTGCCCGAGGCGAAGGCGCCGGTGGCGCTGGAACTGGCCAGCGGCGACCTGGTCACCGTGCGCACGGAAGAACTGACCCGTGCGCTCGACATCTCCGGCAGCCTGTTTGCGGTCAACAGCGCCTTCGTCAAGGCACGCGTGGCGGCCGAAGTCCGGCAGGTGCTGGTGCGCGAAGGCGACAGCGTGCGCGCCGGGCAATTGCTGGCACAACTGGACACCACCGAGTACGACCTGCGCTTGAGCCAGGCCGAGCACCAGGCCGAAGCGGCGCGTGCGCAGCTCGAGATCGCACAGCGCACCTTGCAGAACAACACCGCGCTGGTGGCGCAAGGGTTCATTTCGGCCACCGGCTTGCAGCAGTCGGCGGCCAGCGAAGCCGGGGCGCAGGCCACCTTGCTGGCCGCGCAGGCCGGCGTGGCACTGGCGAAAAAGCTCAGCGGCGACGCCACCATCACCGCTCCGATCGGCGGCCAGATCGCGCAGCGGCTGGTGCAACCGGGCGAGCGCGTGCCGGTGGATGCGAAGCTGCTGGAAATCGTCGATCTGTCGAAGATCGAGCTGCAGGCCAGCGTCGCCGCCGATGAAGCGGCCGGCTTGCGTTTGGGCGCCGCCGCTTCGCTGAAGGTCGATGGCATCGCCGAGCCGGTGCGCGCACGCGTGGCGCGCATCAATCCGAGCGCGCAGGCCGGCTCGCGCAGCGTGCTCGCCTACCTCGAACTCGAACCCCACCCTGGCCTGCGCCAGGGTCTGTTCGCACGCGGCACGATCGAAGTCGATCGGCGTGCGGTGCTGGTCGTGCCGCTGAGCGCGCTGCGCACCGACCAGAGCCGACCCTACGCGTTGCGGGTCGAAGCCGATCGTGTGCGGGTGCAGTCGGTCGAGCTCGGCGCTCGCGGCTGGGTGGGTGCGACCGAGATGGTCGAGGTTCTGAAGGGGTTGTCGGTCAATGATCAGGTGCTGGTGGGCAGTGTCGGCGCATTGGGTGACGGCACGGCCGTGCGGCGCAGCGCCGAAGCGGCGCCCGGTGGCGCGGCCGGCACCGCGGCCACCAGCAAGGCCGCCCGCGCGGCGCCCTGAGCGGCAGAAGGCAGGTCGGGCCCATGTGGTTCACCCGCGTCTCGATCGCCAACCCGGTGATGGCGGTGATGGTCATGCTGGCCTTCGTCGTGCTGGGGTTGTTTTCGTACCAGCGGCTGAAGGTCGATCAGTTCCCCGACATCGACTTCCCGACCGTGGTGGTGCAGATCGACTACCCGGGCGCAGCGCCCGAGATCGTCGAGACCGAGGTCACACGCAAGGTCGAGGAGGCGCTGAACACCATCGCCGGCATCAGCCAGTTGTTCTCGCGCTCGTACGAGGGCAGTTCGGTGGTCATCGTGCAGTTCAACCTCGACATGGACGGGCGCAAGGCCGCCGACGACGTGCGCGAGAAGGTGGCGCTGGTGCGGCCCTTGCTGCGCGACGAGGTCAAGGAAGCGCGCGTGTCGCGTTTCGACCCGGCCAGCCGGCCGATCTTCACGCTGGCGCTGACATCGCCCGACAACAGCGTCAACCAGCAATCGCTGACCAGTTTCGCCGATCAGGTGATCAAGAAGCGGCTGGAAAACGTGCGTGGCGTCGGCTCGGTGACGCTGGTCGGCGGGCGCAAACGCGAGATCAACATCTACCTGCGCCCGGCGGCGATGGACGCGCTCGGCGTCGGCGTCGATCAGGTGCTGGCCACGGTGCGCAGCGAAAACCAGGAACTGCCCGCCGGCACCTTGCGCGCGGCCGACAGCGACAAGCTGCTGAAGATCGATGCGCGCATGAAGCGGCCCGAGGACTTCGGCCAGATCATCGTCGCACGCAAGGCCAACGCGCCGGTGCGCCTGTCGCAGGTGGCCGACATCGTCGATGGCCCCGAAGAAGCCGAGAACCTGGCGCTGTTCAACGGCCAGCGCACGCTCGTGCTGGAGGTGCAGAAGTCGCAGGGCGAGAACACCATCGAGGTGGTCGATGGCCTCAGCGCGGTGGTCACCACCTTGCGCCCGCAGCTGCCCGCCGGCATGCAGATGGACGTGGTGCGCGACAGCTCGCGGCCGATCCGCGTGTCGGTGAACAATGTGCGGCGCACGCTCTTCGAAGGCGCACTGCTGACCATCGGCATCGTGTTCCTGTTCCTGAATTCGTGGCGCTCCACCGTCATCACCGGATTGACCTTGCCGATCGCGCTGATCGGCACCTTCCTGTTCATGTACCTGTTCGGCTTCTCGATCAACATGGTCACGCTGATGGCGCTGAGCCTGTGTGTGGGGCTGCTGATCGACGATGCCATCGTGGTGCGCGAGAACATCGTGCGCCATGTGCAGATGGGCAAGAGCGCGCACGATGCGGCGCTAGCCGGCACCAACGAGATCGGCCTGGCGGTGCTGGCGACCACGCTGTCGATCGTCGCCGTGTTCCTGCCGATCGGCTTCATGGGCGGCATCGTCGGCAAGTTCTTCCACGAGTTCGGCATCACCATCGTCGCCGCAGTGCTGATCAGCATGTTCGTCAGCTTCACGCTCGACCCGATGCTGTCGAGCATCTGGCACGACCCGGCGATTCATGCCGAAGGCCAGCCGAATGCGCGCCGCTCGTGGTACGACCGCAGCATCGGACGCATCACCGGCGCCGTGGATGTGTTTGCGCAGTGGCTGGGACGCATCTATCAGCGCCTGCTCGCCTGGTCGCTGCGCCACAAGCTGGCGACGTTGGGCGTGGCGCTGGCTTCGCTGGCGGGCAGTTTTGCGCTGCTGCCGCTGCTCGGCACCGAGTTCGTGCCGAAGGCCGACTACTCCGAGACCTTCGTCAGTTTCTACACCCCGGTCGGCACCTCGCTCGAAGCCACCGAGGCCAAGACGCGGCAGGTCGAACGCATCATCCGCGAGCAGCCTGAGGCGCGCTACACGCTGGCCACCATCAACACCGGCCAGGTGCAGGGGCGCAACTCGGTGCAGATCTACGTGCGGCTGGTCGATAGGCACCTGCGCCGGCTCAATGTCGACCAGCTGTCGGTGCCGCTGCGCGAACGGCTGGCGTCGGTGCCCGGCATCACGCTGACCCATGTCGGGCTGCTCGATGCGGTGGGCGGTGCCAAACCGCTGCAGCTGTCGATCCAGGGCAGCGACTTGCGCGAACTGGAACGGCTGACCGCCGACCTGCTACCCCAACTGCGCGAGATTCCCGGGCTTGTCGATCTGGACACCAGTTCGAAGCCGAACAAGCCGGTGCTGTCGATCAGCGTGAAGCGCGAGGCCGCATCGGACGCCGGCATCAGTGTGGGTGCCATCACCAGCAGCCTGCGCACGCTGGTGTCGGGTCAGACGATGGGCAACTGGCGCGCCGACGACGACCAGAACTACGACGTCAAGGTGCGCCTGGCACCCGACAAGCGCGACTCGCGCGCCGACATCGAGCGGCTCGGGCTGCTCGTCGGCAACGGCGCGGCCACCAGCGCCGACGGCTCGGCGCGCATCGTGCGGCTGTCGCAACTGGCCGACATCACCGACACCACCGGCGCCAACCAGATCAACCGGCGCGACCTGAACCGAGAGGTCGAGATTACCGCAAACGTCTCGGGCCGCGCCATGGGCGAGGTGGCGGCCGACATCCGCCGCATCCTCGATGCGCAAGCCTTCCCGCCGGGGTACGGTTACCGCTTCGGCGGCTCGACCAAGGACATGCAGGAGAGCTTCGCTTATGCGGTGTCGGCGCTGGCGCTGGGCATCGTGTTCATCTACATGATCCTGGCCTCGCAGTTCAAGAGCTTCCTGCAGCCGCTGGCGCTGATGAGTTCGCTGCCGCTGACCTTGATCGGCGTGGTGCTGGCGCTGCTGCTGTTCCGCTCGACGCTGAACATGTTCTCGATCATCGGCGTGGTCATGCTGATGGGGCTGGTGACGAAGAACGCGATCCTGCTCATCGACTTCGCCATCCGTTCGCGTGACGAGGGCATGGAGCGCAGCGCGGCGCTGCTGCATGCCGCGCATGTGCGCTTGCGGCCGATCCTGATGACTACGCTGGCGATGATCTTCGGCATGTTGCCGCTGGCGCTGGCCTTGAGCGAAGGCGCCGAGCAGCGCGCGCCGATGGGCCAGGCGGTGATCGGTGGGGTCATCACCTCGTCGCTGCTGACCTTGGTGGTGGTGCCGGTGATCTACTGCTACCTCGACGATCTGGGGCAATGGGCACGGCGCCGCTTGGGGCCGCGCCCACGTGCCGCCGAGCCCGTCCGGGTCACGCCGAGCGTCACCGGCGCCACGGGCGGCGCCTAGAATCGCCGCGCCCTGCCTGCCCTTTCCCATCCTGCGCCCATGCCATGAACATCGAACAGGCCCGCTTCAACATGATCGAGCAGCAGATACGACCCTGGGACGTGCTCGATCCCGAGGTGCTGTCGCTGCTGTCGGTGGTCAAGCGCGAGGACTTCGTGCCGCGCGATTGGCAGGCCATGGCCTTCGTCGATGCCGAGGTGCCGCTGCCGGAAGGCCAGCACATGCTGGTGCCGCGGGTCGAGGCGCGACTGCTGCAGGAGCTGCGTGTGCAGCGCCACGAGCGGGTGCTCGAGGTCGGCGCCGGCTCGGGCTACATGGCCGCGCTGCTGGGACACAAGGCGCGCCAGGTCATCAGCCTGGAGATCTCGCCGCTGCTCGCGCGCCTGGCCGAGGACAACCTGCGCCAGGCCGCGGCCACCGGTGTGCAGGTGCGGTGCGCCGACGGCGCGGCGGGCCTGGCGGCAGAGGCGCCCTTCGATGTCATCGTGCTGTCGGGTTCGGTGGCGGCGGTGCCTCGGACTTTGCTCGATCAATTGAAGGTCGGCGGTCGGCTGGTGGCCATCGTCGGCGACGAGCCGGTGATGCGCGCACGGCTGTTCACGCGCATGGACGCGGCGGCCTTCGCGCAGGTGGACCTGTTCGATACGGTGGCCCAGCGCTTGCGCGGTTTCGATGAAGGTGAACGCTTTGTCTTCTGATGGTTTGATGTCTTCCACGTCGCGCCGCCGCGGCGCCTCGGGTTTGCGGCCGCTGCTGGCCTTGGCGCTGCTGGTCGGCTTCTCGATGCCGATGCAGGCGCAAAGCCTGAGTGACGTGTTCGAGATGGCGCGCGTCTATGACGCCACCTATCAGGCTGCGCGTGCGCAGGCCGAAGCCGCCGAGTACAACGCAGCACAGGCCGAAAGCCTGGCGCTGCCGAGCGTCAACGCCAATGCCAACGGTGTCGCCTCGCAGATCACACTGCCGCAGGGCCGTTCGGGCGACAACAACGCCATCCAGGGCCGGCTGACCGGGCGCTATCCGCTGTTCAACCGCGCCAACGACGCGACCATCGCGCAGGCGCGACGTTCGCTGGAAGCGTCGAAGGCGGCGTTGCAACTGGCCGAGCAGGACCTGATCATCCGTGTCACGCAGGCCTATTTCGACGTGCTCGCGGCGCAGGACACGGCCAAGCTGACGCGCGTCAGCAAGACCGCGATCCTGGAACAACTGGCCTCGGCCAAGCGAAACTTCGAGGTCGGCACCGCCACCATCACCGACACGCGCGAGGCACAGGCGCGTGCCGACCTGGCGACGGCGCAGGAAATCGCCGCCGACATCGAGCTGCGCAACCGGCGCATCGTGCTCGGCACGCTGGTCGGACGCCGCGACATCGAGCCGTACACACTGGTCTCGCCGGTGGTGCTGCCACCGGTGGTGCCGAACGACATCAACGAATGGGTCAACACGGCCGAGACGGTGCACCCTTCGGTGACCCGCGCGCAGGTCGCCTTCGATGTGGCCAAGCTCGAAATCGACAAGGCCAAGGCCGGCTTCCTGCCCACCGTCGATGCGGTGGCCACGGCAGCGCTGAACAATGCCAGCGGTGATTCGATCATTCCCGGCACCACGCGCACCGGCACGCTGGGCGTCGAGTTGAACTGGCCGCTGTACACCGGCGGCTACGTCAGCAACCGCGTCAAGGAAACCGTGGCGCTCGAGCAGCGCTCGCGCGACGAACTCGACAACGCGCGACGCACCGTGGCGCTGAACACGCGCGTGGCCTTTTCCACCGTGCTGTCGGGCGAGGCGCTGGTGAAAGCGCTGGAGGCGGCCGAGTCGTCGAGCGCACTGTCGCTGCAAGCCACCGAGCTGGGCTACAAGGTCGGCGTGCGCGTCAACATCGATGTGCTCAACGCCCAGACGCAGTTGTTCCAGACCCAGCGCGACCTGTTCAAGTCGCGCTACGACGTGCTCGTCGGCTCGCTGCGCCTGCGCCAGGCCTCGGGCCAGCTGGCGCCGGTCGACCTGCTGTCGGTGGACAGCCTGCTCAAGCGCTGAAGGCAGGCGAGCGCGCTCACGTCAGAGCGGTCGGCCGTCGAGGGTCTTGACGATCTCCGTCGCCATGCGCTGTGCCGCGCCGCGGTGCGCGGCGGCAAAGGCAAACGCGTTGTGCACCCACCGGTTGCGTGAGGGGTCATCGGCCAGGGCCACTGCGCGCTGCACCCCTTCTTCGATGTCGGCCACACGCAGCGCGGCGCCCGCCGCCAACGCCAGTTCGGCCGCAGCAGCGAAATTGAAGGTGTGCGGGCCCATCACCACCGGGCAGCCGCTGGCGGCGGCCTCGATCAGGTTCTGGCCGCCGAGCCGTGCGAAGCTGCCGCCGAGCAAGGCCACGTCGGCGGCGGCGTAGTACAGCGCCATCTCGCCCATCGAATCGCCCAGCCAGACGTCGGCCTGCGCAGCCTCGGTGGGTGGCAGTGCGCCCCAGCTGGAGCGGCGCATCACGCGCAGGTCGAAGTCGGCCACCATGTCGGCGACGCTGTCGAAGCGCTGCGGGTGGCGCGGCACCAGCAGCAGCAGCGGGCGCGGGGCCGGCAATGCGGCCCAGCATTGCAGCAACGGCATCTCCTCGCCGTCGCGCGTCACCGCCGCCAACACCACGGGGCGTTGCTGCGACTGCCGCCATTGCAAACCGCGCGCCAGCAGCTTCGGGTTCGGATTCACATCGAACTTCAGGTTGCCGCAGACCAGCACCCACGGTGCGCCGGCGGCGCGCAGGCGCCGGGCATCGTCATCGGTTTGCGCGAAGACGCGGCCGATGGCTGCAGCCGCCGGCCGCATCAAGGTCGCCAGGCGGCGTCCCTTGGCCGCGCTGCGTTCGCTCAGCCGCGCGTTGGCCAGCACCATCGGCACGCCGGCCCGCGCGGCGCCGTGCAGCAGGTTCGGCCAGACCTCTGTTTCCATCAGCACGCCGGCCAGTGGCCGGTGCCGATGCATGAAGCGGCGCACCGCACCGGGGGTATCCCAAGGCAGCCAGGCCTGGGCATCGCCAGGCTTCAACAGACCCAGCCCGGCGGCACGGCCGGTGGCGGTGCCGTGTGTCAGCAACAAGCGCAGGCCCGGACGTTCCTGTCGCAGCGCGTCGATCAGCGCTGCGGCCGCCTGTGTTTCGCCCAGCGACACGGCATGCAGCCACAGCCGCCCGGTCTCGCCGTCACCTCGGCTGAGCGCCAGACGTTCTGCGAGCGCATGACGGTAGCCGCTCTCGCGGCGGCCGCGCCACCACAGGCGCAGCAGGTAGGCCGGGGTCAGCAGTCGCAGCAGACTCGAATAAACGAAGCGCGCGAGCCAGGCTTTCATCGGCCGGGCCGCGTTGACAGGCTCAGCAGGATCAGTGCGACGCGTTGCCGACGTGCGCGTCGGGCTTGACCGCGCGCAGCGCAGCCATGAACTGCGCCTCGATGCGATGCATGGCCTTCACCGTGTGGCCCTCGAAGCGCAACACCAGCACCGGCGTGGTGTTCGACGCGCGCACCAGACCGAAGCCGTCGCTGTACTCGGCGCGCAGGCCGTCGATGGTGATGATCTGATCGGCGCCGGGAAAGCTCGCGCGTGCGCGCATTTCCTCGATGACGCGGTGCGGCTCGCCTTCGGCACACGGCACGTTCAGTTCGGGCGTGCTGTGGCTGGTCGGCAGCGCATTCAGCACCGCGCTCGGGTCGGCACTGCGCGACAGGATCTCCAGCATGCGCGCTGCCGTGTAGGTGGCATCGTCGAAGCCGTACCAGCGTTCACCGAAGAAAATGTGGCCGCTCATCTCGCCGGCCAGCGGCGCGCCGAGTTCCTTCATCTTCGCCTTGATCAGCGAATGGCCGGTCTTGTACATCATGGGCACGCCACCGGCCTTGCGGATGGCCGGCGCCAGGCGCTGGCTGCACTTGACATCGAAAATCACGGTCGCGCCGCGGTGGCGCTTCAGCACATCGGCGGCGAGCAGCATCAGCTGCCGGTCGGGGTAGATGTTGTCGCCCTGCCGCGTGACCACGCCGAGCCGGTCGCCATCGCCATCGAAGGCCAGGCCCAGTTCGCACCTGTGCTGCTTCACCGCGCGGATCAGATCGGCCAGGTTCTCCGGCTTGCTCGGGTCGGGGTGGTGGTTGGGAAAATTGCCATCGACCTCGCTATACAGCTCGATGACCTCGTTGCCCAGCGCGCGCAGGATGCCCGGCGCCGAAGCCCCCGCGATGCCGTTGCCACAATCGACGACGATCTTCATGGCGCGTTTCTGTCGCGCATCGCCGACGATGCGGGCGCGGTACTCGTCACCGATGTCCATGCGCGCGGAGCGGCCCTTGCCCGCCGTGTAGCGCTCGGCTTCGATGCGTTGGCGCAGGGTCTGGATGTCGTCGCCATAAATGGCGCGACCGGCAAGCACCATCTTGAAGCCGTTGTAGTCCTTCGGGTTGTGGCTGCCGGTGACCTGGATGCCGCTCGAGCAGCCGTGCTCGCCGCGCGTGGCGGCCACGTAGTACAGCATCGGCGTGGTCACCGCGCCCAGATCCACCACATCCAGGCCGGTCGAGGCCAGACCGCGCACCAGCGCCTTCACCAGACCGGCACCCGACAAGCGCCCGTCGCGGCCAACGGCCACCGCGCGTTCGCCCGCCGCCACGGCCTCGGAACCGAAGGCGCGACCCAGGTGCTCGGCGAAGCCTTCGTCGATGCCGCGGCCGACCACGCCGCGGATGTCATAGGCCTTGAACATGGATGCATCGACGCGCATGGCAGGTGCTTTCAAAACTCGCCTTGAAGAGGGCTGGCGCGAATTGTAGGCATCGGTCTCGCGCTCACCTTGCGGCCCCGAGGCACAGGTCCGAAAACGGCGAGTTGAGATCTGGCCGCCGCCTATCATCGGCGCCATGACACTGCAGGACGACGCTGCCTACCTGGCCCTGAAGGCCCGCGATGCCCGTTTCGACGGCCGCTTCTTCGTCGCCGTGACCTCGACGCGCATCTACTGCCGGCCAGTGTGCCCGGTGCGCACGCCGATGCGCAAGAACTGCCGCTTCTTCGTCAACGCCGCCAGCGCCGAGCAGCAGGGTTTCCGGCCCTGCCTGCGCTGCCGGCCTGAACTGGCGCCGGGGCTGTCGCTGATCGATTCGTCGCAGGTGCTGGCCGGTCACGCGGCGCGACTGATCACGCAGGCGGCACGCGATGGCACCGATCTGTATCTGCCGCAAACGGCAGCACGGCTGGGTGTCACCGACCGTCACCTGCGCCGCATCTTCAGCCGCGCGCATGGCGTCACGCCGGTGGAATACCTGGGCACGCAGCGGCTGTTGATGGCCAAGCACCTGCTCACCGACACCGAGCTGCCGATCACGCAGGTGGCGCTGTCGAGTGGCTTCGCCAGCCTGCGACGCTTCAACGCCGCGTTCCTGGCGCAGTACCGGATGAACCCGAGCGCGCTGCGCAAACAACGCGAGAACAGCGCTGGCACTTCGGCGACGCTCGCCGCGACGGCACTCGGCGCCGGACCGAGTGTGCGGCTGGCCTACCGGGCGCCCTACGACATCGAAGGCACGCTCGGCTTCATCGACCGGCGTTGCCTGGTCGGCGTCGAAGTGGTCGAGGGCCCGCAATGGCGCCGCACGCTGGGCCTGAGCCATGGTGGCCGACACCTGCAAGGGTGGCTGAGCTGCCGCTTCGACAGCCAGCGCAGCGAGGCCCGGCTGACGGTCTCGCCTTCATTGGTACCGGCGCTGGGAATGCTGATGCAGCGCACGCGGCAGGCGCTCGACCTGGACGCGGAGCCAGCGCTGATCGACGAGGGCCTGCTCAGCCTGCCGGTGGCGCCGCGCCCGGGACTGCGCCTGCCCGGCGCCATCGAGGGCTTCGAAATCGCCAGCCGCATCATCCTCGGCCAGCAGGTCACGGTCGCCGCCGCGCGCACATTGGCGCTGCGGCTGGTGAATGCCTTCGGCGCGCCCATCGCCACGCCCTTCGCCGACCTGAACCGCCTGTATCCGCTTGCGGCCACCATCGCCGCGGCCGATCCAGCCGAGATCGGCCGGCTCGGCATCGTGCGCCAGCGCGTGCGCGCGCTGCAGGCGCTGGCAACCGAGGTGGCGAGCGGACGCATCGAACTGCACGCGGGCGCACCGTTGCAGTCCACGTTGGCCGCGCTGCGTGCGCTGCCCGGCATCGGTGAATGGACGGTGCAACTGATCGCCATGCGCGTGCTGGCCTGGCCGGACGCCTTCGCGCCGAGCGACATCGGCGTGCTCAATGCATTGAAAACCCGCGACGTGGCGCAGGTGCAGGCGCTGGCGGAAGCCTGGCGGCCCTGGCGCGGTTATGCGGTCATGCGACTTTGGCAAAGCCTCGAGGAGAAGACATGAACACACAGCACATCGTGGCGCAGGCGCGCCTGGAATCCCCGCTCGGCCCGCTGACCGCCGCCGCCAGCGCGCGCGGACTGGCCGGCCTGTGGTTCGACGCGCAAGCGCACCACCCCGGCGCGCTGAACGCGCCGGTGCAACCGACGCAGGCGCACATCGCGCAGGCGCGACGCGAACTGGCGCTGTATTGGCGACAAGCGCTGCCGGATGGCTTCAGCGTGGCACTCGATCCGGCGGGCACGCCGTTTCAGCAAGCAGTGTGGCGGGCGCTGCGCGGCATCGCCGCTGGGTGCACGCTGGAATACGCCCAGGTCGCCGCGCAGTTGGGCAGACCGTCGGCAACACGCGCCGTGGGCGCGGCCGTCGGACGCAACCCGCTGTCGATCATCGTGCCCTGCCACCGCGTGCTCGGCCGGGGTGGCGCGCTCACCGGCTATGCCGGCGGGCTGGCGCGCAAGCGCGCGCTGCTCAACCTGGAAGCTGTCGCGACAGCGGCCGAATTGGCCGCATGAGCGCGGGCGTGCGCCAAAGAAAATGGCGATGGTGCCTGCGCGCCATCGCCATCGGTCGTTCGCCGCGGCCGCCTTGCGGCCACCGCTGCGACGAAGGATTTACTTCTGCTTTTCGGGCAGGTTCGCCTCGCCCGACTTGATGTCGCCGGCCTTGTTGGCGGCGGCGGTATCGGCCTTGCGCTGGGCGCGCGTCGTGTCCGACGTCATGGCCTGCTTCTTCGGCGACTCGGCACCGGCGGCAGCGGCGGGCACGTTGCTCGAGCCGGTGCCGGGGATGGCGCCGGCCTTGTTGGCTTCAGCGGTCTTGGCCTTGCGCTCGGCACGCGTGGTGTCCGAGGTCATCGCCTTTTCCTTCGGCGATTCGGCACCGGCCGCGGCAGCCGGCACATTGCTCGAGCCGGTGCCCGGAATGGCGCCGGCCTTGTTGGCGGCAGCCGTTTCGGCCTTGACTTCAGCGCGCGTCGGCGACTGCGCCAACACAGCCTGGGCGCCGAACAGAGCGAGTGCACCGACGGTCAGCGAGGCGATTGTTTTGTTCATGATCATCACTCCTAGGGTTTAATCAACTGGCGTTTCAATTCACTTGGATTGGCGAACCGCAACTCGCTGGCTGCGTGAATGCACGGTCAAGCGCACTTCAAATACAGAGCGCCTCATGATAACGCGCCACCTGCGCCCGGGTTGACATTGTGGACCACCGTCGGCGAGTCCCTTAACAAAGCGTTTCAAATTTCAGACACTCCCCGGCAGCCGGCCGCGGGGGCGCGCGCGCTTCGGTCGGGCGACTGCAGGCCACCTTGCGCGCCGCCTCAGAGCACCAGTTCGATCAGGTACGGGCCCTTGGCGGCCAGCCCACGGCGCATCTGGGCGGCGAATTCACCGAGGTCTGCGGCTTGCGCGGCCTCCACGCCATGGCCCTTGGCGAGCGCGCGCCAGTCGAGTGCCGGGCGGTCGAGGCTGAGCATGTCGGTGGCGCGCTGGCCCGGCGCGCCGGCACCGACGTTGTCGAATTCGCCGCGCAGGATGTTGTAACTGCGGTTGGCGAAGACGACGATGGTGATGTCGAGCGATTCACGGGCCATGGTCCACAGCGCCTGCAGCGTGTACATCGCGCTGCCGTCGCCTTCGAGCGCGATGACCTTGCGGTCGGGGCACGCCAGCGCCGCGCCGACCGCCACCGGCAGGCCATAGCCGATCGATCCGCCCATGCTCGTCAACCAGTCGTGCGGGGCGGCCTGGCGCGTGAGCGGGCCGAGGGCGCGGCCGCTGGACACCGCCTCATCGACCACGATCGCCTCGGCCGGCAGCAGCGCCGCCAGCACCGCCGCCACGCCGTCCAGCGTGATGCGGCCCTGAGGCAGCGGCGGCGGCCGGTGCTCGGCCATCAGCGTCGGCGCCGTCGCGCCCGCATCGAGTTCATCGACCAGCGCATCCAGGGCGCCAACGATGTCGTCGTGCACGGCGGCGAGCGTGATGAAGCTGCAATCGGCTGGGGCCAGCAGGCTGGGTTTGCCGGGGTAGGCGAAGAAGCCCACCGGCGGCTTGGCGCCGACCAGCACGATGCGCTGCAGCCCTTTCAGCAGCGTCAGCGCGCTGTCCACCACATACGGCACCCGCGGCGGCGACACGCGCCCGGCGCCGCGCTGCAGCCGGGCACTGTTGTACTCACTGATCAGGCCGCAGCCGGTTCGTGCCGCGATGCGCCCTGCACTCAGCAATGCGCCTCCACCCACCGCCGCACCGCCCAGCAGCAGCGCGCAGTCCTCGCCGCCGCGCAGCGCGGCCGCCGCATCGCGCACGGCTTGCGCCGACACCGCCGGGCGCGGGTCAGGCGGGCGCGCGCGATGGGGTGGCGAGCCTTCGTTCCAGGCCGTGTCGGCGGGCAGGATCAAAGTGGCGATTCGCCCCGGCGCGGTGCGGGCGGCCTCCACCGCGGCCGCGCCGTCGGCGGCCACTTCGCGCGACGAAGCGCAGGTGCGTACCCAGTCGGACATCGGTCGCGCGATGGCGGCGATGTCCGAAGTCAGCGGCGCATCGTGGGCCAGATGATGGCTGGCATGCTCGCCGACGATGTTGACGATGCCCGAGCGCGCCTTCTTCGCGTTGTGCAGGTTGGCCAGGCCGTTGCCCAGACCCGGCCCCAGGTGCAGCAGGGTCGCCGCCGGCCGCTCGGCCATGCGGTAGAAGCCATCGGCCGCGCCGGTCACGACCCCTTCGAACAGCCCCAGCACACAACGCATGCCCTGCACCTTGTCCAGCGCGGCGACGAAGTGCATTTCCGAGGTGCCCGGGTTGCTCAGGCACAGGTCCACGCCGCTGTCGATGAGTGTTCGCACCAGACTTTCCGCACCGTTCATCTCCACCCGTCCTGAATCGTCAGTGATGGCCCGACTGTAGCGGCGCGCCGGGCACAATCGCCGCGTGGACCCGGCAGACATGCACATCGAACCGGCGCGCGGGCGCGATGCGCAGCCGATCGCAAAGATGTCGCGCGACCTGATCGAGAGTGGTCTGGGCTGGAAGTACCGGGCCCCGACCGTGCTCCGTGCGCTGTCTGATCCGGACACCGTGACGCTGGTGGCGCGCCATGCGGACACGCTGGCCGGCTTTGCGATGGCCCACTTCGGCGAAGAACGCATGCACCTGGTTCTGCTGGCCGTGTCGCCCGGGCAGCGACGCCTGGGCGTCGCGCGCCGTCTGCTGCAATGGCTGATCGATTCGGCCATGGTGGCGGGCCTGGTCGAGATTGACCTGGAACTGCGCGCGACCAACAACGACGCGCTGGGCTTCTATCAGGCGCTGGGTTTCGCCGAGTTCGCCCGCGTCGACCGCTATTACGGGCGCAGCGAGGCAGCCATCCGCATGCGCCGGGCCTTGCGCAGCCCGGCCCTGCCCACGTGGGTGTGGCAGGCGCCCTCGTCGCGCAGGACCTGAGAGCTCGGGAGTCTTTCGCTCGCGCCCGGCTCAGCCTGGCTGTGCCTGCGCCGGCAAGGTGGCCTCGATCAACGTGCCCTTGCCCACGGTCGATTGCACGCGCAGGCTGCCACCATGGGCCTCCACCCGATAGCGCATGCCGATCAGGCCGTGCGTGCTCGAGGTCATGTGTCGGGTGTCGAAGCCCTTGCCGTCATCGCGCACGCCGACCACGATGTGCGCGCCCAGCGACTTGACGCTGACGCCGATGTGCCGGGCCTGCGCATACTTGGCCACGTTGGTCAACGATTCCTGCACCAGCCGGTACACCGCGATCTGCGCCCCCTCGCTCAGCGCGACCTCTTCGACATCGGTGCTCACCTCGGCATCGACCCGGCTGGAGAATTCGCGCGCCTGAATCTCCAGCGCCGCCTTCAGCCCCAGGTTGCTCAAAGACGATGGCCGCAAATCCTCGATGATGCGGCGCTTCAGCGCGATGCCGCTGTCCAGGGTGGCCCCGAGGTGCGCGAGCCGCTCTTCGGCGCCGACCACACTGCCCGCCAGGCTGCGCTTCAGCCGCGCGGCGTCGAGCTTGGCGGCGGTCAGCAACGCACCCAGTTCATCGTGCAGCTCGCGCGCGAGGTGGTGGCGTTCGTCTTCGCGAACGCTGTGCAGGTGGCGTGTCAAATCCGTCAGTTCGGCGGTGCGCCGCTCGACCTCGGCTTCGAGGCGCGCGCGCTCGCCTTCGACTTCCACGACCAGCCGCGTGCGCACCTCCTCCACCATCGTCGTCTGTCGCAAGAACATGACGAAGGCCAGCAGGCTGAAGGCCGACAGCGCGCCGATGCCGATGCGGCTGAGCATCAGGGTGCGCGCGATATCGTCACCCTCGCGATTGATCGATGCCGACACCTCGGCCAGAAAGTTGCTGGCCGAGCGGCGCACCGCCTCCATGCGTTCCTTGCCGATGTTGGTCGCCATCACGGCGCGCCAGCTGTCGGTGTTGCCGGCGTCGTAAAGCCGCAGCACCTCTTCCATCTCGGACAGCTTTTCCAGACTCGCCTCGCGCAACTCGACGAAAACCGCGCCTGCCGCCTTCTCTTCACCCGGCGGGCCGAGCGCCAGCAGCGCCTCGTTCACGTCCTGCAAGCCGGTTCGGTACGGCGCCAGATAGCCAGGCTGGTTGGTCAACAGGTAACCCCGCTGTCCGGTCTCCGCATCGAGCAGACCGCGCAGCACCTTCTGCACCTGTTGGCGGGCCTCGTCGAGCGATTTCAGATCGGTGAGCGAGGCATTGGCACTTCGGTAGGCGGTTTCGCTGACGCCCAGAAGCAAAAGCGCACCGGCCGCCGCCAGTGGCAGGATCGCCGCGCTGCGTCGCAGTCGCGTCAGGCTGTCGACAAAGCTCACTCCGGCAACTCGCCGGCGGCCGTGTCGCCACCGCCGTCGGCGACCCGGCCGCAGTAGTCGATCAGTTCCTCGACCTCGCTGGATTTGTCGAAGACCTTGTGCGCGCCAAGCTCGGTGCAGCGACGCCGCATGTCGGAACTGGCGTAGTTGGTCAGCACCACGCGCTTGGCGTGCAGGCCCGCCTTGGCAGCCGAGGTCAGCACGCCGAGCCCCGAGCCGCCTTTGAGGAAGATGTCGATGACGATGAGGTCGCAATCGTTCTCCGGTGCCAGCAACCACTTCACAGCCGTCGCCTCGTCGGCCGCCGTGCCGACCACCTGCGCCGCGGTCAGCTCGTGCAGGGCGGCGACCAGGTTGGCCAGGATGATCGGACTGTCTTCGACGATGTAGGTCTTCACGGCAGCGTTGCGACACGTGGAAAGATTGCGATAGCGCTTGTCCATCCGCACATCTGGAAGTCTGCCAAAGAGCATGCCACACGAACAGCGGGTGGACACGGATGCGCACGTAGGACGGGTCCTACCCGGGCGCCGAGGTCCCGCACACCATCTGCATCCTCCAAAAAGAGGCGCGGCCCCGGGGGCCGCGCTCACTCGATTCAAGGTCGGCTGATGGATCAGCTGCGCACGATGATGTCGTTCTTCACCGCCACCACACCTTCCACGCCGCGCGCCAGCTTCTCGGCCATCGACCTCTCGCTCGAGGTCTTGGCAAAACCGGACAACTGGACCACGCCCTTCAAAGTCTCGACGCTGATCGCTGCCGCACTCACCGCCGCATCTTCGGCGAACTTGGCCTTCACCTGCGTGGTGATGGTCGCGTCGTCGATGTACGAGCCGACCGGCTGCTGATCGCGCACGACCGAACATCCGCTGGCGCCGATGAGCGCGATCGTGGTGGCTGCGGCGACGAGGATCTGGGTTGCTTTCATGCTGTTCTCCTTGGCTGAAAAGTTATGGAATCAATCTGTGACGAGACGCCGCGTGCCGCCCGTCCTGCTTGCGCTGTCACTTCGCGGCGACCACCAATTGGTTGTCGACCGTGCTCACGCCGTCGATGCGCTTGGCCAGTTCGGTGGCGTGATCCTTCGACGTGGCATCCGGCGCCGAGCCGCGAAGGATCACGTTGCCGTTGCTGGTGTCGACGTCGATGTTCAACGCGCTCAGCGACGAATCGGCAGCCAGCTGGGCATTCACCGCCGTGGTGATGGCTGCGTCCTTGACCTTCTCGCCGGCGCTATCCATGCCGCTCTTCACCGCGGCCGACGCGTCACGCGACGCATCGGCGGCGCGCGCGCCCGCGGCATCGGTCTGCGCCTCGACCTTGGCCACGGTGGCATCGAGTTTCTGGCCTGCGGTGGTGTCTTGTCCGGACCGGTCGCAGGCCGTGAGCACGGCTGCGGCCGCCACTCCGGCAAATACCGTTGCAAGGGTGCGCTTCAGTTCGGGGTTCATTCGATCTCTCCTGTGAATGGCCATTCAGCCGGTGATCAAACGATAGGGTTTCGCATCAGGCGCTGCCATAGGCGCGGGGCTCTTCAATGTGTCGGACGGCGCTCACAGGCGTCACATTCCGTTGCAGGTGCGGGGCCAGCGCCCACCGCACACGCGCAAAAAAAAGCGCCGCGATGTGCGGCGCTCAGGCTCGGCGCGATTGTCGATCTCAATGCTTGTGGGTGTTGCGCGACGTCGGCTCGAACCAGTCATCGGTAGCCTGTCGCTCCCACGATGCCACCTGGCGTTCCGCCTCGTCCTTGGCGATGCCGTAACGTTCCTGGACCTTGCCCGCCAGCTGCTCGCGCCGGCCGGCCACGACGTCCAGGTCGTCATCGGTCAGGTCGCCCCACTGCGCCTTGACCCTGCCCTTGATTTGCTTCCAGTTGCCTTCGATACGGTCCCAGTTCATGTCACTTCTCCTGTGTCAGACGGTTGCGACTTGCGTCGATCGTTCGGACTCGGGGTCGACCAGCGAGCGTCACCCCTCGATCCTTGCAACTGAATCTAGCCAACGATGTCGGCGGTCCGCATCGGCAAAGAGGAAGGTGCGCTGTAGGACGAGGCGAAGTTGAGTGCCCGCCACGCGCCAACCGGTCTCATCGATGCGATCATTCGGATCGAAACGCGGGACAGCGTGATCTCGCTGCCCCACAACGCCAGAGAGGAACGTTCATGATTCGAGTCGGTATCGTCGATGACCATGCCATCGTGCGATCGGGGTTGCGACAGTACCTGTCCGACCATGTCGACCTGCGCGTCACCGGCGAGGCGGCCAACGGCATCGAGGCGCTGGAGCTGGCGCGCAAGGGCGAGGTCGACGTGCTGGTGATGGATCTGTCGATGCCGGATCAGAGCGGCGTTGACGCGCTGTCGGCAATCAAGACGCGGTTTCCCGATCTCGCGGTCTTGATCCTCAGCGGCTTTCCGGAAACACACTACGCGACCACGCTGTTGCGACAGGGCGCCAGCGGCTACCTGAACAAGGAGTGCGACCCGGAGGAGATTGCCACCGCCATCCGCACGGTGGCGCGCGGGCGGCGCTACATCACGGCTGCGGTCGCAGAAATGCTCGCCGACGGGGCGGCGGGCGTGGGCGACAAGTTGCCGCACGAAACGCTCTCGGAGCGCGAACTGCAGGTCTTTCTTCGCCTGGCGAAAGGGGAAACCATCGGCCACATGGCCGAAGCGATGTTCCTGAGCGTGAAGACGGTCAGCACCTACCGCACGCGTGTGCTGGAGAAACTGAACCTGAAGACCAACAGCGAACTGACCTACTACGCGCTGAAAAACGGGCTGATCCAATAGGCAGCTTGCCCATTGCGATCAGCCCGCTGTCTTGCCGGGTCTGCTCAGGTGCGGCCGCGGAACATGTTGACGAGGAAGGCGCCGATGGCCAGCACCAGGAACACGACGAACAGGATCTGCGCGATGCTGGCGGCGCCGGCGGCGATACCGCCAAAGCCGAACAGGGCGGCAATCAGCGCGATGACGAAGAAGACGACAGCGTAGTACAGCATGGGTTGACTCCGGTTTTGCGTGGCACAGCGAGTTTGCTGATGGCTTCACTGTAGAAAACCACGCAGCCGCTTTCGAGCGGAGTGAATGCCGCTGTCACGTCGGCCTGCGGCGCCCGACCGTGTAGGACAGCGTGAGCGGCCAGCTTCCCGCAGGGCGCAACGGCGGCTGCGATCGACGCAGCCGATCGCGTCGATTCAATTCAACCTAAATCCAGCAGTTCGCAAGCAGTGATCTGGCGCTGAGCTAGCACTGGCGAGGCTGTGCGTGGTTGAGGCAGACTCACCCGATGGGTGAATCAAGACGCAAGGCGCTGGCGGTGCGCCAAGGGGCTGGTTTTGAGGGCGAGATGCCGCAGGTGGTGGACACGCTGGGCGGTCGCATGCACGTGCGCTGGGATGAGCACGCGGCGGCCACGCCGAACGGTCAGCTTGTGTTCTTTGCCGAATTCCTTGCGGCCACCGGTGTGTTCGAGCGCTGGGTCTCGGCGTGCCCGTTGTCGTACAGCAGCGGCAACGCACCAAGCAAGCGCGACGTGCTGGGCACGTTGATGCTGGCGCTGCTGGCCGGGCACAAGCGCTACGCGCACATCACCGCACTGCGCGGTGATGCAGTGGCAGCGCAGGCACTGGGCATGAACAAGGTGATCAGCGAAGATGCACTGCGCCGCGCCATGGAACGCATCGACGAGGCGGCCAGCACGGCGTGGATGAGGCCCAGCCTCATGCACTCGGTGCGCGAAGCGTTGGACCGCCCCTGGGTGCTGGACATCGACGCCAGCATCAAGCCGCTGTACGGCCACCAAGAAGGCGCCGAGGTGGGCTACAACCCGAGCAAGCCCAAGCGGCCCAGCCATGTGCTGCACACTTTCTTGGTGGGCAACCTGCGCCTGGTGCTGGACGTGCAGGTGTCTACCGGCAAGCAGCACACCAGTGGGCACGCCAAGACCGCGCTGGGGCGCTTGCTCGACGAGCTGAACGACAGGCGCCCGGCGCTGGTGCGCGGCGATTCTGGATACGGCAACGAGGGCATCCTGTTGGAGCTGGAACAGCGCGACCAGCGCTACTTGATGCGCTTGAGGCAAACGGCCAACGTGCAGCGCCTGGTGGCGCAGGCCTTCGCCCGCACCGACTGGAGCCGCCCAGACAACCAAGGCTGCCAGATGCTCCAAGGCCAGCTGCGGCTGCACGGCTGGAGCAAAACGCGCCGGGTGGTGATCGTGCGTCAGCGCATCAGGGGCGGCATCGCACGCCAGCGGCGCATCGACAGCCGGCAGCTGCAGCTTGATCTGCAGCCGGGCGTCTTCGAAGCGGGCGACAAGCTGTGGGAGTACGCGGTGCTGGTCACCGATGTGCAGGTCCCGATCGAGGCCGTGGCGCAGCTGTACCGTGACCGGGCCGATGCCGAGAACGCCTTCGACGAGCTGAAGAACCAGTGGGGCCTGAGCGGGTTCACCACGCAGGACATCGCGCGCTGCCAGACGATGGCGCGTGCGTGCGCGCTGGTCTACAACTGGTGGAGTTGGTACTGCCGAGCCGCACACCCCCAAGCACGCATGGAGGCCATCACCAGCCGACCACTGCTGCTGGCCGCAGTGGGCAAGGCGGTGAACCACGCCAACCAGACGATGCTGTATCTGACGCCGCTGCACGGCAAGGCACAGGTGCTGAAGATGCTGATCGCCAACATCGGCGCGGCGCTGCGGCACGTTCAAGCTGCTGCGGAGCAGTTCGCCCAGGCTGACCGATGGGCGCTGCTGGTGCGCTACGTCAGCGACCGGATTGCACCGAGGGTCGGCCCGCCAAGACCTGCCGCCATGCTGTCGGCCAGTGGGTAACTGCCGGATTTAGGTTCAATGGGTCATGGTGCTCACGTCGTCGCCATGCAGCACATTGCGCAGGCAGGTGCCTTGCACGGGTTGCGCCGGGCTGCGCAGGAACACGCGCGACACGGTGTCGGCCAGTTGCGCTCGGCTTTCGCCGCTGGCGTTGTGCAGCTCGGTGTAGGCACCGTGCATCAACTTGTGCGTCAACCCGCGTGACAGCGCGTCCAGCACCGCTTCGACATCCTCGCCACGCGCCAGCTGCCGGCGCGCCCGCGCCAGCTCGGCATGGCGCCACGTCTCGGCCTGGCTGTTCAAGGCCTGAATCAATGGCACCGTCGATCGTTTGTCGAGCCATTGCACGAAGCCCTGCACGCCGGTCTCGACGATCTGCAGCGCCTGCACCACGGCTGAAGCCCGCTTCTCGCCGCCTTCGCGCACGCGCTCGGCCAGATCGTCGATCGTGTACAGGTAGACATTCGACAAGCGCGCCACCTCGGCCTCGATGTCGCGCGGCACCGCCAGATCGACCATGAACATGGGCCGGTTGCGGCGCGCCTTCAGCGCGCGCTCGACCGCGCCCAGGCCGATGATCGGCAAGCTGCTGGCGGTGCACGAAACGACGATGTCGAATTCGTGCAGCCGTTGCGGCACGGCCGACAGCGGCAGCGTCTCGGCGTGATGCCGGCCGGCCAGCAGCGCACCGCGCTCGCTGCTGCGGTTCGCCACCGCCATCGCCAGCGGCTTGCGCGCGCCGAAGTGCGCCGCCGCCAGATCGATCATGTCGCCGGCGCCGATGAACAGCACGCGCGTGCGGCCGAGGTCCTCGAACAGCTGCGCCGCCAGCTTCACCGCGGCCGCCGCCAGGCTGACCGAATGGGCGCCGATCTGGGTTGCGCTGCGCACTTCCTTGGCGACCGCGAACGAACGCTGGAATATCTGGTGCAAGGTGGTGCCGAGCGTGCCCGCTTCTTCGGCATGGCGCGCCGCCTGCTTCATCTGGCCGAGGATCTGGGGCTCGCCGACGACCATCGAATCGAGGCCGCTGGCCACGCTGAAGGCGTGTCGTGCCACTGCGGCATCGTGCAGCAGATAGCTGTGCTCGCGCAGCATGTCGCCCGCCACGCCGCCGACGCCGGCCAGCCAGTCGAAGGCTGGCGCGACCCACTGCGGTTCGGCGCAGACATACAACTCGGTGCGATTGCAGGTGGAGACGATGGCCGCCTCGTGGCCAGGCGCCAGGTGCTCGCCGAACGCGCGCAGCGTGGGCGTCAGCTGTGAGGCCGCCAGTGCGAAGCGGCCGCGCAGGTCGAGCGGTGCCGACACATGGTTCAGGCCGAGGGCGAAGACGGTCATTGTTTTGTTCTCCAGCGCCGCGACAGATCGAGCGCATGTGTCATGCCGGCAAGCAGCAACGGCAGCAGCACCCACGCCGCGGCTGCGCCGGTCAGCGCCCCGCGCAGCGCCAGCATCAGGCACAGGCCGCTGAACAGGTTGACGATGAAATCGGCGGGCGCGACGCCGCGTCCGGTGAGGCGGTGGTGCAGGCTCAGCACCACGCATTCGAGCAAGGTGATGGCGATGACCACGTCGATCACATGCGCCAGCGCGCTCATGCGCTGCCTCCGAACGGCGGGTTCAACTGCACCGTGGCCCAGTTCAGCACACTGGCAAAGCTGACCCACGCGAGATAGGGCACCAGCAGCAGCGCAGCCGTTCGTGACCAGCGGCCGAGCACGATGATCAACAGCAGCACCGAGGCCCACAGGAAAGCGACCTCGAACAACGCCCAATCGGGCCGGCGCAGCCTGAAGAAAAGCAGGCTCCACAGCACGTTGAGGAAGGCGTTGGCCGCGAACAAAACCAGCATCGTCTCGCGCTGCGTCCCGGTTCGAGCGGCGCGCCAGGCCGCCACCGCTGACATCGCGGCGAGTGCGTAAATGACCGTCCAGGCCGGCCCGAAAGCCCAGTCGGGCGGCTGGAAGCCCGGCTTTTGCAGGCTGCGGTACCAGGGGCCGATGTCGGTCATCAGGCCACCGAGCAGCGCCACGGCCAGGGCTGCCGCAGCCGCGATCGCGATCGGCTGCCAGCGCGGGCCCGTCGCCCCGGTCATACCTTGGCCAGCCCCAGCAGGTGCGCCATGTCCTTGAAGAAGATGCGCACGTGCGCCATCGGCTTCTTGCGCACCAGCTGCTTGTTCATGTACGACTCGAAGGTCAGCGTCTGCACGTCCTTGTCCTTGCAGATGCTGACGAAGCGCTCGCGGCGCTTGTCGCTGCTGTACCAGAACCACTGCATGATGCCGAGCACGCGGAACACCGTGCCGTGCGCCTTCATGAACTTCCTGCGTGCCAGCTTCAGCGCCGATGCCTTGCCGGTTTCGAGAAAAACGTTCACCGCTTCGGCCGCCAGCTGGCCACCGACCATGGCGTAGTAGATGCCCTCGCCCGAAGCCGGCGCCACCACACCGGCGGCATCACCCGCCAGCACGATGTCGCGGCCGTTGTCCCAGCGCGGCAACGGCTTGAGCGGAATCGGCGCGCCTTCGCGGCGCAAGGTCTCGCTGCCTTCCAGGCCGATCTGCTTGCGCAACGTAGCGACAGCGGTGCGCAGCGAAAAGCCCTTGTCGGCGCTGCCGGTGCCGATGCTCAGGCACTCGCCGTGCGGAAACACCCAGCTGTAGAAGTCCGGCGACAGCGCGCCGTTGTAGACCACGTCGCAGCGCGAACCGTCGTAGCCGGGCGGGGGCTGCTGCGGCGTGCGCACGATCTCGTGATAGGCGAAGACGAACTTGCCGCGTTCGGCGCCTGCCACATGCTGCGTTGCAATGGCCGAGCGCGCGCCGTCGGCGGCGATCACCGCGCGTGCACGCACCTGCTCGCTGGCCACTTCGCCGTGCCCGGCGCGCGCGCCGGTGCCAGGACGAAAGTGCACCACCGCCACACCGTCGTCATCGCGGGTGATGCGCTCGCAGGCGGCATCGCGCCGCACCGCGCCGCAGGCGGCCGCGCGTTCGCGCAGCCACTCGTCGTACTGCTCGCGGTTCACCATGCCGACGAAGCCGTTCTCGATCGGAATGTCCACGCGTTCGTCGGACGGCGCAATCATGCGTGCCGAGGTGGCTCGCGCCACCAGCAGCGATGCCGGAATGGCGAAGTCCTTGATCAGCCGCGGCGGGATCGCACCGCCGCAGGGCTTGATGCGGCCGGCGCGGTCGAGCAGCAGCACGCTGCGGCCCTGTCGCGCCAGTTCGTGGGCGGCGGTGGCGCCGGCCGGGCCGCCGCCCACCACCACCACGTCATAGGTCTCGGTCTGCTGCTGCATGGGATTCACCTCGCTTCGATCAACTCGCCGTGCCTGAGCGCCGGCTGCAAGCCATTCGGGGCCCTGTCGCGCACGGCCTGGATGCGCAGCGCCAGCCACGCCGCCCACACGAACAGCAGCGCTTCGGCCGCGAACACCGACGCGTAGGCCAACCCTGCATCGGCCAGCCACGCGCGCGCGATATCGCTGGCCAGCGCGCCGGCCAAGCCGCCGATGCCGAAGGCCACCGCCTGCGCGGCGCCCCACAGGCCCATGCGCACGCCCTCGCGCGACGCGCGGCCCTGGCTGGCCATGCTCATCATGGTGGCGATGGCGGCGATGGCGAAGGCGCCGTTGGCCACGCCGAGTGCGAACACGGTGGCCTTCAGTGGCCAGGCCGGGCCGACGGCACCGGCCAGGGCCAGCGCGGCCAGCGCCCCGGCCGATGCCAGGCAGCCACCGATCATCCAGCCGCGCAACGAACCCGCCGCCTGACCCGCAAAGCGGTGGCCGCACAGCGCCACCAGCAGCATGCCGAGCAGCGCCCCGCCATGTTGCAGGCCGGCCAGCTGGGTCGATTGACCGGGCGAATAGCCAAAGGCGACGCCGGCGAAGGGCTCGAGGATCAGGTCCTGCGCGCTGTAGGCGAGCATCGAGACGAAGACGAAGACGGTGAAACGGCGCGCCGGGGTTTCGGACCACACCTGCTGCAACGCCAGGCGGAAGTCAGGCTTGGTGGCGGGGGAAGACGTCACCCCCGTCTCGGGGTCGGTGCCTTCGAGCCGATACACCGCTGCCAGCGTCAGGCAAAAGGCCAGCACCGATACCGCGGCCGTCACCGCCACCAGGCGCTGAGGCGAGAACGGGTCGAGCCACTGGCCGGCGAGACCGGCGGTCAACGCAAAACCGAAGATCATCATCATCCAGACGATGGTCGCGGCGGCGGCGCGGCGCGGCGCTTCGACACGCTTGGCCAGCAGCACCAGCAGCGAGGTGCCACAGGCACTGACGCCGACACCGATGAGCGTGAACGCCAGCACCGCCAGCGCGATGCCGGCGCCGCGCTGGCTGCCCATCACGGCGGTGGCCACCGCTGCCAGCGTGCCGCCGAGGGCCAGCACCGCCATGCCGCCGACGATCCACGGCGTGCGCCGTTGACCGAGGTCGCTGCCGTGGCCCATGCGCGGGCGCACGAACTGCACCATGTAGTGCCACGCCACCAGCATGCCGGGCAGCATCGCCGGCAGCGCCAGTTCGACGACCATGACGCGGTTCAGCACCGACGTGGTCAACACCACCACCGCGCCGAGCGCGGTCTGCACCAGGCCCAGGCGCACGACACCGATCCAGCCGAACGGGCGCGCTGCGTTCATGCACCCCCCTGCGTGGAGCGCAGCGCAAAGGCGCTGACCATCATGCCGGCGACGAACAGCGGCACACCGAAGCCGCTGTACCAGATGGCGCGTTGGCTGGGCTGGGCCAGGAAGCGCTTCATCATCAGCGTCTGCGCCACCAGCAGCGCGACGATGCCGGCGGCGTGCATCGGCCGATCCCATGACAGCAGCAGGCCCACCACCAACACCTGCGGCAAAAACATGAAGGCACAGGCCACCTGCGCGGCGCGCGGCACACCGAGCTGCACCGGCAACGAGGCGATGCCCATCTGCCGGTCGCCGGCCACCGACTTGAAGTCGTTCAAGGTCATGATGCCGTGCGCACCCAGGCTGTACAGCCCGGCGAGCAGCAGCGACTGGCTGTTCGGCATGGCGCCGCCGGCCATCACCGCCGCGCCGGTGACCCAGGCCAGCCCCTCGTAGCACAGGCCGCAGGCGGCGTTGCCCCACCAGCCGTTTTGCTTCAGGCGCATCGGTGGCGCGCTGTAGGCCCAGGCCAGCGCCAGGCCGGCGACCGCCGCGCCGAAACCCCAGGGCCCGAGGCTGGCGGCGACGACCAGCGACAGCGCGGTCCAGATGCAGGCGATGTACAAGCCCCAGCGCCCCGGCATGCGGCCCGAGGGAATCGGCCGCTGCGGTTCGTTGATAGCATCGACATGGCGGTCGAACCAGTCGTTGGCGGCCTGGCTGGTGGCGCACACCAGCGGCCCGGCGAGCAGCACGCCGACGACGATCAAAGCCCAGCGTTGGTCGGGCGCGACGCCGGAAGCCACCACGCCGCAGGCAAAAGCCCACATCGGCGGGAACCAGGTGATGGGTTTGAGCAACTCCGCGACAGCGGAGGGCGCAGGCAGCGACATGGCCTGATCTTGCCTATTGCAAGACCTGACGTCAACTGAAACTTACACTCAGATTGACCAGAAAATCTGACACATGGTCGGTGGGGCACCGACCCGGGGCTCGCGCTACTCCTCGGCCCCCACCGACAGGTCGCCGAGGTTGAAGCGGCGCAGCTTCACATACAGGCTTTGCCGCGACAGCCCGAGCATCTCGGCCGCCGAGGCGCGGTTGTCGGATGTCAGTTCGAGCGCGGCCTCGATGCACAGCTGCTCGATCAGGTCGGTGGTATCGCGCACGATGTCCTTCAGCGGCACACGGCCGACCAGTTCGGTCATCTGACCCACCGAGCGCGGCATTTCGCGCGCACCGCGGGTGTCGTTGGTGAGCCGGCGGCCGACATCGCGGATGGTGAAACCCAGGCACGGCAGCTGGCCATCGACCACCGCCACCGCCGAAATCTCGACCTCGCTGGTGGAGCCGAACTCACCGCGCAGGCTGGTCGCGAACAGGCGCACCGCCCCACGCTGACGCAGGTTGTTGATCAGCACGCGCAGATCGACACCGGTGCGACCCAGCCAACGTTCCAGGGAAGCCCCGCGTGCCTGGTCGGGCGTGGACAGCTGCGACAGCTCGAGGAAGGCGTGGTTGGTGGTCAGGATCAGGCCTTCGAGGTCGGTGACGACGAAGGCATCGGGGGCACTGTCCACCAGGCGCATCAACATGCGCTCGCTGTCGGGCGCCACTGCATCGGCGACGCTTCGCGCCGACGACAGCCGCACCAGCAGATGCGACGATTTTTCCTGACGGAACAGCGAAGCGGCGACTTCGATCTCGCCGCCGCCGGCGCCATCGCCGATACCCAGCGCGACCTTCACCTTGTCGGCCTGGCCGCTGGAACGCACCGCCGCCTGCAGCGCCTGCACCGATGCTGCGGCAGCCGGTTCGAAATGATCGAGCAGTGCCCAGTTGGGTTTGCGCAACGAATCGCCGAGCAGTTTTTGCGCGGCCGGGTTGGCCTCTTCGAGTTTCAGCGTGTTCGCATCGAGGATCAGCACCGCTTCGGAAGCCACCTGGAACAGCGAGCGGTAGCGCGTTTCCATGTGGCGCAGCCGCCAGTAGTCGCGTTCCATCGACTGCTGCGCGCTGACCAGCCGTTGCTGCAAGGCCATGTTGGCGCGCAGATCGCGGCCGAAGACCACCGCGCGCCCGTTGGCCTTGCCGCGGCCGCCGCGCCGCACGCCGACCGCCGACACCATCATCGGCAGATCATCGCCGCCGGCAATGGCGTGGTTGATGTGCCGCCAGGCGGTCGGCTGGTGCTTCGACACCTCGTGCAGCAAGGCCTCGACCTTGGGCCGGCTTTCGACCGTCACCGTTTGCACCCAGGGTTTGCCGAGCCAGTCGCGATAGCCCTCGCTGGCCAGTTCCTGCGTGCCGAAGGCCAGATCGCGGATGATGCCGTCGTCATCGACGATCAGGGCCATGTCGGAAGCCGCGGCGATGACCGTGGCGGCGGTGTCGGCATCCAGGTCGCCGATCGACGACTCGGGCGTCTCGAAAGCCCTCATCGGATTGCCTGCAATGGCGACGGCGGCATCGTGTTCTCGAATCAGCGCAGCGTTGGCAATGACACCATTGTCATGCACGTTTGCTGCAGCGCACCACGGCTTGCTCGGCCAGGCCAGGCGCTTGCAGGCCATCGCTGGCCATGGCGTCGGCGCCGACCTGCTTCACCAGATCCGGCTGCTCGGCGAAGATCGGCCCGCCGACCATGATCGCAATGTCGCGGTTGCGACTGGCCTCGCGGATGGCGGCGATGCACTGTGTCAGCGCCTCGATGTGGATGCCAGCGCCCAGCGACAACCCGACCACGTCGAACCACTCGCTGGCGACCATGCCGGGCGCATCGTCGCCCGATTCCCAGGCGCCGCCGGACACATCCCAGCCGGAGCGGCGGAAGAACTCGCCGACCATCACCAACCCGAAGGTGTGTTGCTCGCCGGGGCTGGGCAGCAGCAGCACGCGGCGCCCGTTGGGCGGAAAGGCGATCGTCTTGCCGAATGCGGGGCTCAGGTCGCGCATCACGCGCTGCAGCCGGCCCAGGCCGACCGTGACATCGGTGAAGTCGCACAGATCCTGCTCCCATAGCAGGCCCAGGTACTGCGCCGCCGGGCCCAGCAGGTCGAGGTACACCCGCTCGACCGACAGCCCGCGCGACATCAGCAGTTCGACATAGTCCGACGCCAGACCCTCGTCCTGGGCCAAGGTCAGCTTGGCGAATTCGTGCACCTCGGACTGTTGCACCGGTGCACCCGCGGGCACGGGCGGGGCGGTGTCGCGGGACACCTCCGCGCGATGCGCCAGCATCAGCCGCGGAATGATCTCGCGCTCGATCGTCAGGGCCAGCTGCGCCATGCGTTCACCTGCGGCGTTGAAGGGTGTCGGGGACCCCGGCGGACGTTTTCGGGTCGCGGCGATGTCGCCGAGCAGGTCCAGACAATCGACCTGCTGGGGCTCGAGGCGCGACTCGGATGGGCTCGAATCTTCCTGCCGGGTACGTTCCACTGGCCTTCTCCTGTTGACGGCGCACTCGTTCGCATGAGCTTCTACCGCCAGCCACCAGACCAGTCAATCGGCGCACGCCCCGCTAGCCAGGCCCGCGCACATGACGCAGGCAGGGATTCGGGGGCGTGATGCCGAAGCATGGGCCAATGATCGGAATGCCGGCGGATATTGTCAAGTTCAATTTACGTCTAGCCTGATTGACAACTTCGGTTCGGCGGTCTAGATTTGCTGCCATGAGCCGTGGCCAGCGCCCACCCCTGTACAGCCCAGCCGAGCGTCAGCGCCGCGATGCGACGCCTTGGACGTTGGTGCAAGGGGTGCTGGCACCGGTGCAGTTCGTCGTCTTCCTGGTCAGCCTGGGGCTGGTGCTGCGCTTCCTGCTCACTGGCGACGGGCTTGCCGCCGCCACCGCGTCGGTGGTGGTGAAGACGGCGACGCTGTACACCATCATGGTCACCGGCTGCATCTGGGAAAAAGCAGTCTTCGGTCGCTGGCTGTTCGCGCCCGCTTTCTATTGGGAAGACGTGTTCAGCATGCTCGTGCTGGCGCTGCACACCGCCTACCTGGTGGCGCTGTTCACCGGCGCGCTCGACGCACGCCAGCAGATGCTGCTGGCACTGGCCGCCTATGCCGCCTATGTCATCAACGCCACGCAGTTCATCCTGAAGTTGCGCGCAGCGCGGCTCGATGCGCGCGGCGCAGGCGCGGCGATGCCGCCGCACGGAGCGCTGTCGTGAGCGCCGTGATTCCGATCCACCGCGAGGCTGCCGGCTGCGCCGATGCGCCCGCCGGGTCGACTGTGCTGAAGGAACGCGGCCAGCGCGAGGTGTTCTGCGGCCTGACCGGCATCATCTGGCTGCACCGCAAGATCCAGGACGCGTTTTTTCTCGTCGTCGGCTCACGCACCTGTGCGCACCTGATCCAGTCGGCGGCCGGGGTCATGATCTTCGCCGAACCGCGCTTCGCCACCGCCATCATCGACGAGCGCGACTTGGCCGGGCTGGCCGATGCCAACGTCGAACTCGACCGCGTGGTCACCCGACTGCTCGAGCGGCGGCCCGAAATCCGCATGCTGTTCCTGGTTGGGTCGTGCCCGTCGGAGGTCATCAAGCTCGACCTGTCGCGCGCGGCAGAGCGTCTGTCGGGCCGCTTCGCGCCGCAGGTGCGGGTATTGAACTATTCCGGCAGTGGCATCGAAACCACATTCACGCAGGGCGAGGACGCCTGCCTCGCGTCGATGGTGCCGTCGCTGCCAGCGGCGGAGTCCGACTCTGCGCCGTCGCTGCTGGTGGTGGGCGCGCTCGCCGATGTCGTCGAAGACCAGTTTGCGCGGTTGTTCGAACAAATGGGCATCGGCGCGGTGCAGTTCTTCCCGCCGCGCCATGCGACCCGGCTGCCGGCCGTCGGGCCGAACACCCGGTTGCTGCTGGCCCAGCCCTTTCTGGCCGACACGGCGCGCGCCCTCGAAGCACGCGGTGCGACGCGACTGGCGGCACCGTTCCCGCTCGGCAGCGAGGGCACGACGCTGTGGCTGCAAGCCGCTGCGAGTGCTTTCGGCATCGATGAGATCACCTTCGAACGCGTGACGCAGCCCGGCCGCGACCGGGCGGCCGCCGCGCTGTCGCGGCTGCGTCCGACCCTGGCCGGCAAGCGCGTGTTCTTCTTCCCCGATTCGCAGCTCGAGCCGCCGATCGCGCGTTTTCTGTCGCGCGAGCTGGGCATGCAGCTGGTCGAGGTGGGCACGCCGTACCTGCACCGTCAGCACCTGGCCGAAGAACTGGCGCTGCTGCCGGCCGGCACGCTGCTGTCGGAAGGCCAGCATGTCGAACGCCAACTCGACCGCTGCCGCGAGGCCGCGCCCGACCTGGTGGTGTGCGGGCTGGGGCTGGCCAATCCGCTCGAAGCCGAGGGCCTGACCACCAAGTGGGCCATCGAACTGGTGTTCACGCCGATCCAGGGCTACGAGCAGGCCGCCGATCTGGCCGAACTGTTCGCGCGCCCGCTGCTGCGCCGGCTGAAGCTGGTCGCCTGACAGCCTGACGACCATGCAACTGACGCTCTGGACTTACGAAGGCCCGCCGCACGTCGGCGCGATGCGCATCGCCACCGCGATGAAGGACGTGCACTACGTCTTGCATGCGCCGCAGGGCGACACCTACGCCGACCTGCTGTTCACGATGATCGAGCGGCTGCCGAAGCGCCCGCCGGTCACCTACACCACCTTCCAGGCCCGTGACCTGGGCGGCGACACCGCCGAACTGTTCAAGACCGCCGCTCGCGAGGCGTTCGAGCGCTTCCAGCCGAAGGCGATGATGGTCGGCGCGTCGTGCACCGCCGAGCTGATCCAGGACGACCCGGGCGGCCTGTGCAGGGCGCTGAATCTGCCGATTCCGGTGGTGGCGCTGGAACTGCCGTCGTACCAGCGCAAGGAAAACTGGGGCGCCGCCGAAACCTTCTACCAGATGGTGCGCGCGCTGGCCGGCCCGCACGCGCTGCCACCGGGCGCGGCACGACCGCCGCGCGCCGAGGGCCAACGCCCGCGCTGCAACATCCTCGGCCCGAGCGCGCTCGGCTTTCGCCACCGCGACGACCTGCGTGAAATCTCGCAGCTGCTGCAGCAACTCGGCATCGACATCCATGTCGTGGCGCCGCTGGGTGCGACGCCGGATGATCTGGCGCGTCTGGGCGAGGCCGATTTCAACGTCGTGCTGTACCCGGAGATCGCCAACCTCGCTGCCACCTGGCTGACGCGCCAGTTCCGCCAGCCGGCGACGAAGACGGTACCGATCGGCAGCGGGGCGACACGCGACTTCATCGACGAGGTGTGCCGGCTGGCCGGCATCCAGCCCGGCGGCGATCTGGCCGACGCTCAGGCGCGCGCGCCCTGGTACGCAAAGTCGGTCGATTCCACCTACCTGACCGGCAAGCGCGTGTTCGTCTTCGGCGACGCCACGCATGCGGTCGCGGCCGCGCGCATCGCCGCGCGCGAGATGGGGTTCACGGTGGTCGGCATCGGCACCTACAGCCGTGAGTTCGCACGCGAGGTGCGCGAGGCCGCCAAGCTGTATGGCGTCGAAGCGCTGATCAGCGATGACTACCTCGAGATCGAAGAGCGCATCGCCGAGCTGCAGCCCGAACTGGTGCTGGGCACGCAGATGGAACGCCACATCGCCAAGCGCCTGGGCATCCCGTGCGCGGTGATCTCGGCGCCGGTGCATGTGCAGGATTTCCCGGCGCGCTATTCGCCGCAGATGGGTTTCGAAGGCGCCAACGTGCTCTTCGACACCTGGGTGCACCCGCTGATGATGGGCCTGGAAGAGCACCTGATCGGCATGTTCCGCGGCGACGCCGAATTCCACGAGGACGCCGCGCCGTCGCACCTCGGCGGTCCCGCTGCCAAAGCGGTGGCACCAGCCGCCGCGGCGCGCATCGAAGCGGCCGAGGTCATCACCGCCGCCGCAACCTGCGCAGCCCAGGCCACCGAGGCCGCATGGGCCCCCGAGGCCGAGAAGGAGCTGCGCAAGATTCCGTTCTTCGTGCGCGGCAAGGCACGACGCAACACCGAACGCTTTGCCCAGGAGCAAGGGCTGCCGGTCATCACCCTCGAGACGCTCTACGATGCAAAAGCGCACTTCAGCCGCTAGCTTCGCCGGCAGCGCGGCCCGCCCCGTGACCGTTCCCGTGAACGTCCATGCGGCCGGTTCGATGCAGTCGATCGGCCTGCATGCGCGCATGCGCGTGGTGCTGGTGACGATGGACAGCCACCTGTGCAGCGCCGCAGCGCGCGCGCAGACCGGACTGTCGCGCACCCTGCCCGGCCTGAGCCTTTGTGTGCACAGCGCCGCCGAATGGGGCAACGACGCCGCCACGCTGCAGCGCTGCATCGACGACATCGGCCGCGCCGACATCGTCATCGTGACGATGCTGTTCATGGAAGACCACTTCCTGCCGGTGCTGCCCGCGCTGAAGGCGCGCCGCGACCACTGCGACGCGATGGTCTGCGCGATGAGCGCGGCCGAGGTGATGAAGCTCACGCGCATGGGCCGCTTCGACATGGCCGCCCCGGCCAGCGGGCCGATGGCGCTGCTCAAGCGGCTGCGCGGCAAGCCGGCGGGCAAGTCGGTGGCCGAAGGCAACGAAGCCAGTGTCAAGGAAAAGTCCGGCGCGCAGCAGATGAAGATGCTGCGCCGGCTGCCGAAGATCCTGCGCTTCATCCCCGGCACCGCGCAGGATGTGCGCGCCTATTTCCTGACCTTGCAGTACTGGCTGGCAGGTTCCGAGGAAAACATCGGCAACCTGGTGCATGCGCTCGTCGACCGCTACGCCGATGGCCCGCGCAAGGCCTTGCGCGGACTGGCCAAGGTCGCCGCGCCGGTGGAGTACCCCGAGGTCGGCATCTACCACCCGAAGATGGCGCCGCGCCTGGCCGCCAGCCTCGACAAGCTGCCGCGCGTCGCCGTCAGCGGCAAGCGCGGCACGGTCGGGCTGCTGCTGATGCGCTCGTACCTGCTGGCCGGCAACACCGACCACTACGACGGCGTCATCACCGCGATGGAAGCCCGCGGCCTGCGCGTGGTGCCGGTGTTTGCCACGGGTCTTGATTCGCGCCCGGCCATCGAGGCCTTCTTGCTGAAGGACGGCCGGCCGACCATCGACGCGCTGGTGTCGCTGACCGGCTTTTCGCTGGTCGGCGGCCCGGCCTACAACGACGCCAAGGCGGCCGAGGACATGCTGGCGCGGCTCGACGTGCCGTACCTGTCGGTGACGCCGGTGGAGTTCCAGTCGCTCGACCAGTGGGGCGCCTCGCCGCGCGGGCTGTTGCCGGTGGAAGCGACGATGATGGTGGCCATTCCCGAGCTCGACGGCGCCACCGGCTCGATGGTCTTCGGTGGTCGCGGCAGCGCCGAGCGCGTCGCCTGCACCGGCTGCGCACACGCCTGCACCTTCAAGGACGACGGCAGCGGCCACGACATGCACAGCTGCATCGAACGCGCCGACATGCTCGCCGCGCGCGTGGGCAAGCTGATCGATCTGCGGCGCGGCGAGCGCGCCACGCGCAAGGTGGCGGCCGTGATCTTCAACTTTCCGCCGAATGCCGGCAACACCGGCACGGCCGCGTTCCTGTCGGTGTTTGAATCGCTGCACAACACCATGGCCGCGCTGAAGCGCGAGGGCTATGACATCGAGCTGCCGGTTGACGCCGATGCACTGCGCGAACGCATCGTCGTCGGCAACGCGCAGCGCCACGGCGCGACCGCCAATGTGCACGCGCGCATTCCGGTCGATGACCATGTGCGGCGCGAGAAGCACCTGAAGGAAATCGAGGCGCAATGGGGCCCGGCCCCGGGACAGCAGCAAAGCGACGGCGCCAGCCTGTTCGTGCTCGGCGAACGCTTCGGCAACCTGTTCGTCGGCATCCAGCCAGCCTTCGGCTACGAAGGCGACCCGATGCGGCTGCTGTTCGAAAAGGGTTTCGCGCCGACGCACGCCTTCAGCGCGTTCTACCGCTGGCTGCGCGAGGACTTCGGCGCCGCCGCGGTGCTGCATTTCGGCACCCACGGCGCACTCGAATTCATGCCCGGCAAGCAAAACGGCCTGAGCGCCGCCTGCTGGCCCGACCGGCTCATCGGCGATCTGCCGAACCTGTACCTGTACGCGTCGAACAATCCGTCCGAAGGCACCATCGCCAAGCGCCGCGCCGCCGCCACGCTGATCAGCTACATGACACCGCCGATCGCGCAGGCGGGCCTGTACAAGGGTCTGGTCGAATTGAAGGATGCGCTGCAGCGCTACCGAAGCCTGGAGCCCGAGGCGGCAGCCGAACGCGACGGGCTGGCGACGATGATCCAGGCCTCGGCCGCGGAGCTGGAACTGGCTGCGGCCGAACCCGCCTGGGGTGACAGCGCCGATGTGCACATCACCCAGCTCAGCGACGCGGTGCTCGAACTCGAATACACGCTGATCCCGCACGGACTGCATGTCGTCGGCCGCGCGCCGTCACCGCGCGAGCGCACCGACCTGCTGCTGTCGCTGGCCGAAGCCTCGCACGGTGCCCGGCCCGAACGTGCGCTGGTCGAGACGCTGGTGGCAGGCCGCACGCCCGAATCGGTTCTTGAAGCACACGGTGTCTCGGCGGATCACCTGCCCATGCTGCGCGAACTGGCCAAAGCCGACGCGCTGATGGCCGAGGACCACGAACTCGACGCCATCGTGCATGCCCTCGACGGCGGCTTCCTGCGCCCGGCCCCCGGCGGCGATGTGCTGCGCACGCCTGCCGTGCTGCCGACCGGCCGCAACCTGCACGGCTTCGACCCGTTCCGCATCCCCAGCGCGTATGCGGTGAAGGACGGCGCGGTGCAGGCCGAGCGGCTGCTGCAAAGGCACATGGCAGACGGCAACAGCTTCCCCGAATCGATCGCCCTCGTGCTGTGGGGCACCGACAACCTGAAGAGCGAAGGCGGCCCGATCGCGCAGGCGCTGGCGCTGCTCGGCGCCGCGCCGCGCTTCGACAGCTACGGCCGTCTGGCCGGCGCGCAACTGCTGCCGCTCGAAGCGCTCGGCCGCCCGCGCGTCGATGTGATGATCACCTTGTCGGGCATCTTCCGCGACCTGCTGCCGCTGCAGATCAAGCTGCTCGCCGAAGCCGCCTTCCTGGCCGCCAGCGCCGATGAGCCCGCTGAAGTGAACTTCGTGCGCAAGCACGCGCTCGCCTACATCGCCGAGCACGGCGGCGACATCGAAACCGCCAGCCTGCGTGTCTTCGGCAATGCCGAAGGCGCTTACGGCGCCAACGTCAACCACCTGATCGACAACAGCCGCTGGGACGACGGCGACGAACTGGCCGAGACCTACACGCGCCGCAAGGGCTTCGCCTACGGCCGCGCCGGCCGTCCGGTGCAGCAACCGGCGCTGCTGAAGAGCGTGCTCGCCGGTGTCGAACTTGCCTACCAGAACCTGGATTCGGTGGAACTGGGCGTGACCACCATCGACACCTATTTCGACACCCTCGGTGGCATCAGCCGCGCCGTCAACCGCGCCAAGAAGGCCGGCGATGCCAACGCGCCGATGGCGCCGGTGTACATCGGTGACCAGACCCGCGACGCCAGCGGCGGCGGCACCGTGCGCACCCTGAGCGAACAGGTGGCGCTGGAAACGCGCACGCGCATGCTCAACCCGAAGTGGTACGAGGGCATGCTCGAACACGGCTACGAAGGCGTGCGCCAGATCGAGGCGCATGTCACCAACACGATGGGCTGGTCGGCCACCACCGGCCAGGTGCAGCCGTGGGTCTACCAGCAATTGAGCGAGACCTTCGTGCTCGACCCGGCGATGCGCGAGCGGCTGGCACGGCTGAATCCGACGGCGTCGGCCAAGGTGGCGAGCCGGCTGCTCGAAGCCAGCGACCGCAAATTCTGGAATCCCGACGCGAGCATGCTCGATGCGCTGCGCCGGGCCGGCGAGGAACTCGAGGACCGGCTCGAAGGCGTATTCATCGAATCTCAGGAAAGAGCCGCAGCATGAACACCACGATGGTCCCCATTGCCGACATCCGCCGCCCCGTCAGGCCGGTTGTCGCACCGCCAAAGGGTTTGGACGGCGAAGGCAGCGTGCAGGTGCAACTCGATCCGAACGTCAAGATCGGCAATGCCAAGGTCTTCGCCATTTATGGCAAGGGCGGCATCGGCAAGAGCACCACCAGTTCGAACCTGTCGGCGGCCTTCTCGAAGATGGGCAAGCGCGTGCTGCAGATCGGCTGCGACCCGAAGCACGACAGCACCTTCACCTTGACGAAGAAGATGCTGCCGACCGTCATCGACGTGCTCGAAACGGTGGACTTTCACGCCGAGGAATTGCGTGTCGAGGACTTCGTCTTCGAAGGCTACAACGGCGTCATGTGCGTGGAAGCGGGCGGCCCGCCGGCCGGCACCGGTTGCGGCGGCTATGTCGTCGGCCAGACGGTGAAGCTGCTCAAGGAACACCACTTGCTCGAAGAAACCGACGTGGTCATCTTCGACGTGCTCGGCGATGTGGTGTGCGGCGGTTTCGCTGCGCCGCTGCAGCACGCCGATCGCGCGTTGATCATCACCGCCAACGACTTCGATTCGATCTTCGCGATGAACCGCATCGTGCAGGCCATCGGCGCAAAGGCAAAGAACTACAACGTGCGCCTGGGCGGTGTTATCGCCAACCGCAGCAAGGACACCGACCAGATCGACAAGTACAACGCGAAGATCGGCTTGAAGCTGGCCGCGCATTTCCCCGACCTGGATGTGATCCGCCGCAGCCGCCTGAAGAAGAGCACGCTGTTCGAGATGGAGCCGTCGCCCGAACTCGAAGCCGTGCAGAAGGAATACATGCGGCTGGCCGCAGCGCTGTGGCTGGGCAGCGAGCCGATGAGCGCGGTGCCGATGAAGGACCGCGACATCTTCGACCTGCTGGGTTTCGATTGAGTTTCGATTGAGCGCCATGAACACCTTGAACACCTTGAACACCTATATCCAGCGTCGCGGCCAGATCGAGACCTACTTCGACCGCACCGCCGCGCAGGCCTGGGCGCGGTTGACCTCCGACGCGCCGCTCGGCCGGGTGCGTGCCAGCGTGCGCGCCGGGCGCGAGCAGATGCGCGCGCTGCTGTTGTCGTGGCTGCCCGATGACCTGCGCGGCATGCGTGTGCTCGATGCCGGCTGCGGCACCGGTGCCTTCGCGCTCGTGGCCGCGCAACGGGGCGCGCGCGTGCTGGCCATCGATCTGTCGCCGACGCTGGTGAACCTGGCGCGGGAACGTGCGGGGACGATCGGCGGCGAAGGTTCGATCGACTTTCGCAGCGGCGACATGCTCGATGCCGGCCTCGGCAGCTTCGACTACGTCGTCGGCATGGACTCGTTGATCCACTACCAGCCCGCCGATGCGGTGGACGTGCTGACCGGCCTGGCGCAGCGCACGCGCATCGCGATGCTGTTCACCTTCGCGCCCAGCAACCCGGCGCTGGCGACGATGCATGCGCTGGGCAAGCTGTTCCCACGCGGCAACCGCTCCCCGTCCATCGTGCCGGTGGCCGAGGACACGCTGCGCCGGCTCATCGCCGACGAAAGCGCGCTGGGCGGCTGGCAGGCGGTGCGCAGCCAGCGTGTGTCGAGCGGCTTTTACACCTCGCAAGCGCTGCAACTGACGCGCGGCGACTGATTCAGTGCGGGCTCACCTCTAATTCATCGTTCACGTGAAGCCACTGCAGCAACTGAACCAACGCATGGCGAAGGGCTGGTCGCGCGTCGGCCTGCGCTTCCTGCCGTTTGCCGAAGGCGCCAGCAGCGTGCAGTTGCCGCTCGGCCGTCTCTTGCGCCTGTCGCTGTTCCAGGTCTCGGTGGGCATGGCGCTGGTGCTGCTCAACGGCACCTTGAACCGGGTCATGATCGTCGAGCTGAACGTCTCGGCATGGCTGGTCGCGCTGATGGTGGCCTTGCCGCTGCTGTTCGCGCCGATGCGCGCGCTCATCGGCTTCAAGTCCGACTGGCACCGCTCGGCCCTGGGCTGGAAGCGCGTGCCGTACATCTGGTTCGGATCGATGCTGCAGTTCGGCGGGTTGGCGATCATGCCCTTCGCGCTGATCCTGCTGTCACCGGAATCGACCGCCGCGCCCGGCATCGGCCAGGCCGGCGCGGCGCTGGCGTTCCTGCTCGTCGGCGCCGGCCTGCACACCACGCAGACCGCCGGGCTGGCATTGGCCACCGACCTGGCGCCCGAATCCGACCGGCCGCAGGTGGTGGCGCTGCTGTACGTGATGCTGCTGCTGGGCATGGTCGGCAGCGCGCTGCTCTTCGGCGTGTTGCTCGATGACTTCAGCAACACGCGGCTGGTGCAGGTCATCCAGGGCGCGGCGCTGCTGACGATGGCGCTGAACATCATCGCGCTGTGGAAGCAGGAGGCACGCAACCCGCACGCCACGCGTGCCGATCGCCAACGCCCGGCCTTCCGCGATGCCTGGCGCAGCTTTGTGCACGGCGGGCGCACCAGCCGCCTGCTGGTGGCCCTCGGCCTGGGCACCGCCGCCTTCAGCATGCAGGACATCCTGCTCGAACCCTATGGCGGGCAGATCATGCACATGGCGGTCAGCTCGACGACCACGCTCACCGCGCTGATGGCCTGCGGTGCCCTCGGCGCCTTCACCTTGGCCGCGCGCTGGTTCGTGCACGGCGGCGAAGCACACCGTCTGGCCGCGTGCGGCGTGCTCATCGGCATCGTCGCCTTCGTCGCGGTGATCTTTGCCGAGCCGCTGGCCTCGGTGCTGTTGTTTCGCGTTGGCGCGGCGCTGATCGGCTTCGGCGCCGGGCTGTTCTCGGTCGCCACCTTGACCGCGGCGATGGCGCTGGACCGTGGCGGCAACGGCCTCGCGCTCGGCGCCTGGGGCGCGGTGCAGGCCACGGCAACCGGGTTGGCCGTGGCCGCCGGCGGCGGCCTGCGCGATGTGATTTCCGCGCTGGCCGAGCACGGCCACCTGGGCCCGGTGCTGAACAGCGCCGCGGTCGGCTACAGCTTCGTCTATCACCTGGAAATCCTGCTGCTGTTCGCAACGCTTGTGGCCATCGGGCCGCTGGTGCGCGCGCGTTCGGCGACACCGTTCACCGCGAAGTTCGGGCTCGCCGAGCTTCCCGGTTAGACCCAGCACACACTCGAGTTCACTGAGGAGAGTCACCATGGGCACCGGAGCCATCACCCCGTACATCGATGTCGCGCAGATCACGCTGTACCTGTTCTGGATCTTCTTCGCCGGGCTGATCTATTACCTGCACCGCGAGAACAAGCGCGAGGGCTACCCGCTGGAGACCGACGGGCCGGGCACCATCGACGTGCAGGGCTGGCCCGCCGTGCCGCGTGCCAAGACCTACAAGCTGCAGCACGGCGGCAGCGTCGACGCGCCGGTGCGCAAGGTGTCACCGCAGACGCTGGCGGCCACGCCCTCGGGCGGCTGGGTGGGCGCGCCGCTGGTGCCCACCGGCAACCCGATGCTCGACGGCGTCGGCCCCGCCGCCTGGGCCGATCGCGCTGACGTGCCCGACATGACCTATGAAGGCCTGCCGAAGATCGTGCCGCTGCGCGCCGATCCGTCCTACGGCGTGGCCGACGGCGACCCCGACCCGCGCGGCATGGTCGTGGTCGGCGACGATGGCGTGAAGGCTGGCACGGTGATCGATCTGTGGGTCGATCGCAGCGACATCCTGTTCCGCTATCTCGAAGTCGAACTTGCGCCGGGCCAGGCGGGCAGGCGCGTGCTGTTGCCGATCAACTTCTGCCGCATCGGCCATCGCCAGGTGCGTGTGCGCTCGATCCTCGGCAGCCAGTTCGCGCAGGTGCCCGCCACGCGCCATGCCGATCAGGTCACATTCCTCGAAGAAGAACGCGTCATGGCCTACTACGGCGGCGGCACGCTGTACGCCACGCCCGAACGCCAGGAGCCGCTGCTGTGAAAGCCGTGCACGAACACGAATTCGAAGCCGCTCACGGCCTGCCGGAGGCGCTGCCGGCCGGCGAGAAGCTGTTGTGGCAAGGGTCGCCCGACTGGCACGTGCTGGCCCGTGAAGTGCTGCACCTGCGCAAGCTGGCGCTTTACTTCGGCCTGCTGCTCGGCTGGCGCGTGGCCATCAGCCTCGACGCCGGCAACGCCTGGTCGAGCGCGCTGTGGGGCGCGCTGCCGTTGACGGTGCTGGCCGCCGCGTGCCTGGGCATGCTGGCCGCATTGGGTTGGCTGATGGGCCGCACCAGCGTGTACACCATCACCAACCACCGCGTCGTCATGCGCGTGGGCATCGTGCTCACCGTCACCTTCAACCTGCCCTTCACCCGCATCCAGGCCGCGGGGCTGCGCGCGGGACGTGACGGTCACGGCGACATCACCTTGTCGCTGGCCCGTGGCGACCAGATCGCCTACGTTCACCTGTGGCCGCATGCGCGGCCGTGGCACCTGAAGCGCACCGAGCCGATGCTGCGCGCGCTGCCGCAGGCGCAGGCGGTGGCACAACTGCTGTCGCGGGTGTTGGCCGAGGCGGCCGCGCAACCGCAGGTGGTGCCGGGCCGGGCGTCGAACGACGCCACGCATGCCGACCCACGCGGCTTGCCGGGCCAGGCTCTGGCGGCCTGACACCACGGGGCATACCTCATGCAACACACCCCTGCCCGATCCGGCGTGCCGAACGGCCCGTTGCTGGCGATGGGCGCGCTGGTCCTGGCCACGCTGGTCGCTGTGGCCGCCGCCCGCATCGGCAACTTCAATCCGCGGCAGGTCCCCGACGCGGCGGCCGTCAGCGTGCGTGAACTGCGCTTCGAGGACCGCCCCGACGGCAGCATCGCGATCCTCGATGCCGGCGGCCAACGACTCATCGACAGCGTGGCGCCCGGCAGCAACGGTTTCCTGCGCGGCACGATGCGCGGACTGGCACGCGAGCGCAAGCGCCAGGGCGTCGCGCCGGAAGTGCCGTTTCGCCTCATCGGCCGCGCTGACGGACGCCTGACGCTGGAAGACCCGGCCACCGAGCGGCGTGTCGACATCGGATCCTTCGGCCCGACCAATGCGGCCGCCTTCGCCCAGCTGATGACGGCGCGCTGAAGACGCCGTCCACCAGGAGCCCCCCAATGAACACCCCCCTCACCGCACCGACGCAAAGCATGAAAGCCAGCGCTGCCGGCGTGCCGAACGAAGCCACCGGCAAGGCGCTGCAGGACACCGTGCTGACACCGCGCTTCTACACCACCGACTTCAAGGCGATGGACCGCATCGATGTCGAATCGATTCGCCCGCAGTGGGACGCACTGATGCAGGAGTTCCGCGCCGACGCCAACACCGACCACTTCCAGCGCCCGCCCGAGATGGCCGGCAACTACGCCGACCTGCCGCCCGCGCTGTACAAGGAGTTCAGCGATTTCCTGATCTCGTCGGTGACGTCCGAATTTTCCGGCTGTGTGCTATATGCCGAAATCAAGAAGCGCGTCAGCAATCCCGACATGAAGGAACTGTTCGGCTACATGGCACGCGATGAAAGCCGCCACGCCGGGTTCATCAACCAGTGGCTGAAGGACTTCGGCATCGGCGTCGATCTGGGCTTCCTGGCGCGGGCCAAGAAGGCCACCTACTTCCGCCCCAAGTTCATCTTCTACGCGACCTATCTGTCCGAGAAGATCGGCTATGCGCGCTACATCGCCATCTATCGGCAGGTGGAGCGCCACCCCGAGGCCGGCTTCCACCCGATCTTCAACTGGTTCGAGAAGTGGTGCAACGACGAATTCCGCCATGGCGAGGCATTCGCTTTGCTGCTGCGTGCCAACCCGCAGCTGCTGCGGGGCGTGAACAAGCTGTGGATCCGCTTTTTCGTGCTGGCGGTGTTCGCCACCATGTACGTGCGCGACCACACGCGGCCGCAGATGCATTCGGCGATGAAGCTCGACCCCACCGCCTATGATTTCGAGGTCTTCCGCATCACATCGGAAATCACCAAGCAGGTCTTCCCGTTGACGCTGAACCTCGACGACCCGCGCTTTCACGCCGGGCTCGAACGGCTGCGCCGCATCTCGCTGGCCAGCGAGGCCGCGCAACAGCGCGGCGGTGTGATCGGCGCGCTGAAGCGCGCCGGCTGCGGCGTGGCGGCGGCGGCCACCTTCGCGCGGCTGTACTGCCTGCCGGCGAAGCCGAACACCTTGCCACAGGACATGCGCGTCGCGCCGGCCTGGTAGCCACGACGCCGATGTGCCGATGAGCGCCATCCTGCCCCCGCTGCTGTTCACACTGTTCGTGTGGTGGTTCAGCACGCTGGCCATCCTGTACCTGGACGGGCTGCCCCGGCCCACTTTCAAGTGGACGCTGCTGGGCGCCAGCATGCTGCTGGTTGCATCGCTGGCCGGGCTGGCTTTCAGCAAGAACGACACCAGTGTGGCCGGCGCGTATATCGCCTTCGCCAGCGCGGTGGGCGTGTGGGCTTGGCAGGAGGTGGCCTTCCTGCTCGGCTATGTCACCGGCGCGCGCCGCACACCCTGCCCCGCGGGCGCGCGCGGCTGGCACCGGGCCGGTCTGGCGTTGCAAACGGTGCTGCACCACGAGATCGGTCTGCTCGTGCTGGCGCTGCTGGTGGTGGCCGCGACCTGGGGCGGCAGCAACCCCACCGGGCTGTGGATATTCGCGATCTTCTGGGTCATGCGCTTGAGCGCCAAACTGAACGTCTTTCTCGGGGTGCGCAACCTGGGTGAAGCGCTGCTGCCGGCGCACCTGGGCTATCTGCACAGCTACTTCGGCCGGCGGCCGATGAACGCGTTCTTTGCGGTATCGGTGCTGCTGTCCACGGCGGCCGCCTGCCTGCTGTGGCGCATGGCGCTGGCCGCCGATGCCAGCGCCTTCGATGCCGCATCGATGGCCCTGTGCGCCAGCCTGATGACACTGGCCGTCATCGAGCACTGGTTCATGGTCTTGCCGCTGCCCTCGCAGGTGCTGTGGAACTGGGGCCTGCGATCGCGGGCGTGATGCCGGGGCGAACACCATGCGGCGCATGCGCGTACATGCCGATGCAGCAGGTCCCGCGCGTAGAATGAAGGGGTTCTGACAAGGCGTCGGCCCTGGCGCCTGCTGCATCAGCATTGCACTGGAGTTGCCGAGTGAATCTGCCGACTGGCGAAGTACCGGACCTGGGCGCCCTGTCGCCCTGGGCCCGAGAACTGGCCAGGACCTTCGTGTCGCTGTCCAGCGACATTGCCCTGGTGATCGACCGCAACGGCGTCATCACCTCCGTCGAACAGGCCGGCGTGCAACCGATGTCGCCGGGTGCGCAGGACTGGGTCGGGCGCAGCTGGTCGGAAACCGTCACCGGCGAAACGCGCGCCAAGATCGGCCTGTTGCTGAAAGATGTGGCCGACACCGGCCTGGCGCGTCGGCGCGAGGTCAATCATCCGGCGGCCGCCGGTGCCTGCATCCCCGTCGCCTACACGGCCGTGCGCCTGGGCGAACACGGGCCGGTGCTGGCGGTGGGCCGCGACCTGCGCGCCGCCGCGGCCATCCAGCAGCGCTTCATCGAAGCACAGCAAGATCTCGAGCGCGGCTACTGGCGCGTGCGCCAGGCCGAATCACGCTATCGGCTCTTGTTCCAGGTTGCGACCGATGCGGTGCTGGTGGCCGATGCGGCCACCCTGCACATTCTCGAAGCCAACCAGGCGGCATCGGCGTTGTTCGACCTGCCGGCCGAAAGCCTGCTGGGGCGTCAGGCCACCTTCGGCTTCGAGCGTCGCTCGCGCGATGCCGTCGAAGCGCTGCTGCAGTCTGCGCGCAGCAGCGGCCAGCAGGCTGAAATCGCCGCGCGCCTGGCGGGCAAGGTGGCGATGACCAGCGTCGCCGCCACGCCGTTCCGCGCCGACGATGCCATGCGCCTGCTGATCCGCGTGCGCGAAGTCGATGCCAGCAGCACCGCGTCGCAGGATTTCAGTCGCACGCTGGCGCGCCTGGTCGATGGCACCCGTGACGGTGTCGTCGTCACCGATTCCAATGGCGGCATCCTGCTGGCCAACCCGGCTTTCCTCGACCTGGTGAAGGTGGGCGAGGAGGCGCAGGTGCGCGGCCACGCGCTGCAGCAGTGGATCGGCGCGCCGGAACTGCCCTTCACCGACTTGCTTCAATGCGTGCGCGCCCAGGGCGTGGCGCGTCGTGTCGAGTCGTGCATCCGCGCCGAGGGCATGCGCGCGACAGCCGAGGTTTCGGCCGCGCTGCTGACCGAAGGCGATCAGGAATGCATCGGCTTCACCATCCACTGCCTGTCGCGCTTCTCCGCGACGCACGAAGGCGGCAGCGAGGCCTTGCAGTCGGCCATCGGCCGCCTGGTCGATGGCCTGGGCGGTCAACCGTTGCCCGACATGCTGCGTGAGGCGGCGCGTCTTGTCGAACGCCACCTGCTCGCTGCCGCGCTGCGCAGCAGCGCGGGTGATACGTCCCGCGCGGCGGCCGCGCTGGGCATCAGCGCCGAGGGCCTGGCGCGCCGCCGGCGGCGTCTCGCCGCGGTGGCAACCTCGATGGGCGTTTCAGGGCCGTCCTGATGTCTGGCATCAGCCCAGCCTTCGGCCAGGCCGACCTCAGCAACTGCGAACGCGAGCTGATCCATCTGGCAGGGTCGATACAGCCGCATGGCGTGTTGCTGGCGCTGCGCGAGCCCGAGCTGACGATCGTGCAGGTCAGCGCCAATATCCAGCAACAGCTGGGCCAGACGCTCGATGCCTTCCTCAACCAGCCGATCGGCGCGCTGGCTGGTGATGCCGAGCAGGTGGTGCGTGACATCGCCGCGGGGTCCAGGCTCGACGAACCCACACCGCTGCATTGCCGGCTGCTGAGCCACGGCAGGATCGGCGAGTTCGAAGGCAGCGTGCACCGCGTGGCCGGCGTGCTGCTGCTCGAGCTCGAGGCCCTCAACGCCGGCCCGGGGTCACCACCTGCGGTGCTGCATGCCGCACCGGTGCTGCTCGAGCGCATCCAGGATGCGGTGCAGCGATTCAGCCTGGCCTCGACCATCGGCACGCTGACCGACGCGGTGGTCAAGTGCTTCCGCGAACTGACCGGCTACGACCGGGTGATGGTGTACAAGTTCGACCCCGACGGCCACGGCCAGATCATCGCCGAGGCGCGCGACGCCAAGCTCGAATCGCTGCTGGGCCACCACTATCCGGCGACCGACATTCCGCAACGCGCGCGCGAGCTGTACCTGCGCACCCGGCTGCGCGTGCTGGCCGATGTGCACTATGAGGCGGCGGTGCTGGTGCCACGCCGCCTGCCCGGCAGCGCCGAAGAACTCGACATGTCGCTGTGCCATCTGCGCAGCATGTCGCCGCTGCACATCCAGTACCTGAAGAACATGGGCGTGGCGGCCACGCTGGTCGTCTCGCTGGTGCGCGAAGGCCGGCTGTGGGGGCTCATCGCCTGCCACCACTACGCGCCGCGCAACCTGCGCATGCCGGTGCGCGCGGCGGCCGACCTGCTCGCCGAGGTGGTGTCCACGCGCATTGCCGCGATCGAGAACTATGCGCACGCGCAGGTGGCGATCCAGGTGCGCCGCCTGGAGCAGCGTCTGGTCGAGGCGACCTCGACCGAAGGCGATTGGCGGCTGGCGCTGTTCCGCAATGCGCGCACGCTGCTGCAGCCGCTGGATGCCACCGGCGCCGCGCTGTTCCACGAGGGTGAGGTGCTGACCGCTGGCGAGGTGCCGTCGACGCCGGAACTGCGCGCCTTGCTGCAATGGGTCGATGCACAAAACGGCGCGAGTCCGTTCAACTGCTCGTCGGTGTCGCGTCTGAATCCACAACTCGACTCGCTGACACCGACGGCCAGTGGGGTGCTGGCGGTCAAGTTGTCGGCCACGCGCCCCGAGTACCTGATGTGGTTCCGCAAGGAGCAGTTGCACAGCGTCACCTGGGCCGGCGACCCGTCGAAATCGGCGATCGGTGACGACCCGCTCGAGCTGTCGCCGCGGCGCTCGTTCGCGGCCTGGTCCGAGATCGTGCGCGGCACGGCATTGCCCTGGTCGGCGGGCGAGCTGGCGGTGGCCGGTGCCTTCGGCAGCGCCTTGGTGGACATCATCGTGCAGATCAACGCGGTGCGGCTGTTGATTGCCGAACACCAGCTGGCATCGATCCGCGCCAGTGTGGCGAACTCGCGCGAACCGGTGGTGGTCGTCGATGCCCAGCGCCGCGCCCTGTTTGCCAACGACGCCTTCGCGGCACTCAGCGGGCACAGCCCGCTCGAGGTGCAACAGCGCCAGGACACGGCCACTCTTTTCAGCCAGGACGAAGCCGCACGGCACATGATGGCTGCGCTGGCCCACGAGCGCCATTCCTGGCGCGGCGAGTTGCGACTGTTGCGCGGCGATGGCAGCGAGCTGCCGGTGGCGGTGCGCGCCGAGGTGGTGCCGGCGCGCGACGGCTCGGTGCTGGGCTTCTTCCTCATCTTCGACGACCTGACCGAGGTCCGGCGCGCCAGCGCGGCACGCAGCCACCTGGAGGCGGCGCTGGCGCAGGCCCGCCAGGAAAGCGTCGATGCACGCGCGCGTGAACCCGATGAACTGATCGGCGCCATCCTGGCCAACGCCAGCCTGGCGGCGATGGACATCGCCGACGGCCAGGGCCACATGCACGTGGCCACGCTGCTGCAGGAACTCGAGGATTCGACGAAGCGCGCAACGGCGCTCTACGGCCGTCTGCTGCGTCTCAGCGCGCCGCGCTGATTGGGCTTCAACGCGCCGCGCTGAGCAGCGTGGTGTCCTCAGGGTGGCTGCTGCCGATGCGGCAGATCCGTGCCAGTTCGTCGAACAGCTTGCGGTGCAGTTCGAACGCAAATTGCGCCTCCAGCACCAGGTCGGCGCCGACGTCGGGCTCGCTGTCGACGAGCCGGTCGAGCGCCGCACGCAAGCGCTGCGCCAGGGCCTGCGATTGCGCATCACCGCCGAAGTCGTAGAAGGCGCTGCCCTGGCCCGCGGCCAGACCCAGGCTGCGCTCCACGATTGGCGCGAGCAACTGGCCGCCACTCAAGTCGCCGAGGTAACGCACATAGACGTGGGCCGCGAGCGCCAGCGGCGACACATGCGCGAGATGCTGCAGATGGTGTGCATAGCGCTCGCCCGCCTCGACCACCGCCAGTTGTGTTGACCACAACGGGCCATGCAGCACCAGCAGGTCCTGCGCCAGCGCCTGCCGGCGCGGCATCCCGGTCAGACGCAACGACTGCAACGGCGCGTTCGCCGCCTGCGCGTCGAGCGCGCCTTCGAGTTCGCTGTAGATGGCATGCAGGTTGCGCAACAGCAGCGCGTAACTCGGCCGATCGAGGGTGCCCCGCAGCAGCGCACGCATGAACGGGGCGCGTTCGACCTCGTGGTGCAGGTCTTTGGTGGCGGCTTTGAGCCGTTCACCCAGGCTTTCGGTCAAGTGCAGCTCCGGCGCGCTGAAGGGAGAAGGGAATTGTTGCCCGCCGCTGCCTGACGGTCGCGGGGCTGCCCGAGTACCCGGCCGATCCGACCGTGTACTTGTATGCGCCCGACAGCGTCAGATTGTTCGGCAGGCTACTTCAGCGTCACCTCGACGCGCCGCGCCTGGGCGTCTTCGCCCACCACGTTGGCCTCGGTCGTCAGCGGCTTTTCCAGCACCAGTTTTTCTTCGGCCACGCCGGCGGCGACCAGTGCGTCGCGTACGGCAAAGGCACGTTGCTTGGCCAGTTCCTGGTTGACTTGCAGCTCACCACTCGCCGAGTGATAGCCGGAGATGGTCAGCCTGGCATCCGGGTTGGCCCGCAGCGCCACCAGCAACACCTGCAGACTTTGCGCACCGTCGGCCGGCAGTTGCACCGAATTGACGGCGAAGAACACGATCACCGCGGTGTCGCTGACCATGCTGGTCTGCGGCGCATCCGACACCGACGCCTGCACCGCGCCACCGACCAGTTCGGGATGGCCGGCGAGCATGCTCTTGCCGTACAGCGGCTTGAAGGCGCCTTGGTGGCACGTGCCGCAATTCACCTTCGCCACGTCGCCGCCCGGGCCCTTGCGCTCGTTCGGAAAGGTCTGCGTCAACGGCAACAGGTACTCGTTGTTCAGGGCCCGTGTCATGCGGATGCCGTACCAGGCCGTGGCGCGCTGCGGCGTGCTCATGTCCCACGACTGGAACGAACGGCTGTTGTGGCAATAGGTGCAGTTCACGCCGAGGGAATCGGACATGTGCATCATCAATCCGTAGGTCCACTCGGTCTGCTTGACCGACTGCCGGTTGCCGGTCGGCAGCGCGGTATTGCCGACCACGCGGATGCCGTTGTCGTGCAGCAGGAACGGCGTCAGCGGGTCATAGGGCAACGAGGCCATCGCGACCACCTTCGACGGTGCGTTCTGTCCCGCGTCGCCGCCAACCATCGCCGCTGTCTGCCGCTGCGCCACCGCGCCGAACCACACCTCGGCGGGCACGTTGCGCCCGCGGTGGCAGGTGAAGCAGGTGACGCCGGTCTGCGCGACGTGATCCTTCCAGTCGGCATTGATGGTGCGTGTCATCTGCAGCATCTTGCGCGCCACGACCTTGGTGTACAGCGTGTCGAGCGACAGATCCTGTCCGGCCACGTGGCAGTAGTTGCAGCCCTGCTCGGGTGCCACCCAGGCGGTGATGGCGGTCATGGTGCGGGTGAATTCGCCCACGCTCAGGTCGCCCAGCAACTGCACGTTCTTGAACACGTCGCGCGCCTTCGGGCCGTCGGGCGATGCCGGCGCCAGCGGCTCGGGCACCGCGTTGAGCTGCGCCTCGCTGGCCAGGATGCGCGGGTTGTAGACCTCGACCATGGCGGTACCGCGAAAGCCGCGCTGCACGGTATCGACCGGTGGGCGCTCGCAGCCGGCCAGCAACGCCACGGCCAGCACGGCCGGCAGCATGAGCCGCCCAAGCCCCTCGGTCGATCGCTGGGTGGCCATCATGGCTTGACTCCTTGCAGCAGCCCGGGGTCGGCCACCACCGGGAACACGGCCGGGTAGGTGGGCGCCACACCATGCTTGACCGCCCACAGGTACCAGTTGTCGACCACAGTGCCGGTGAGCAGGATGCCGATGCCACCGACCAGCGGGCACAGCACCGCGAACCACCAACCCCAGCGGTGGATCGACTCCATGGTCGCGTTGAAGCCCATCGTCCAGCGCCAGAACAACGCGGCCCGCTCCGACGCGGTGCCGCGATCGACGATCTGCTCGATCTCGCGCTCACCGCCGAAGCGGCTGACCGCCAGGATGGTGGCGCCGTGCATCGCGAAGAGCAGCGTCGCGCCGTACAGGAAGGCGATCGACAGCATGTGGAAGGGGTTGTAGAACAGGTTGCCGTAGCGGATCGAGAACGCCGCCGTCCAGTCCAGGTGCGGGAAGATGCCGAAGGGCACCGCCTCGCCCCAGCTGCCCATCAGGAGCGGGCGGATGAAGCCCAGCACCAGGTACAGCCAGATGGCCGCGGCGAAGGCCCAGGCCACGTGCGTGCCCATGCCCAGTTCGCGGGCGCGGCGGTACATGCGCACCCACCACAGCAGGATCGACGATGTCAGGAAGAAGCCCGCCATCAACCACCAGCCGCCCTGATTCAATGGCGGAAACAAGGTCAGCCCCATTTCCGGCGGTGGCGGTTCCAGCGCCAGCCAAGGCAACTGGCGCAGGAACTGGATCGGGCTCCAGTTCACCGACGCCAGCATGTTCAGCCCGATGATCTCGATGGCGATGAAACCGCACAGCAGCGAGGCCAGGCCGAAGAAGCCGAGGTAGATCGGCCCGATCTGGGCATCGCCCAGGCGACCGAGCAGGTGCACGTGAATCGGCGGGCCCTCGCGTTCGCGATGGCCGCGCGGATGCGGCACACCGGCATAGGCCGGCGCGGCCACTTGCACGCGGGTGAACAGGTTTTGATACTCAGCCATGGCATGCCTCGATTCGTGATGGGCGTGATGCGGGGCGCTTCAGCGCCAGATCGGCAGGTTCAGCCACCAGGTCCACCATTCGGGCCAGCCGCGGGTCCAGAACGGGCCGCTGATGACGATGCACACGGCGCTCCAGAAGCCCGCCGACAGCGCCAGGAACAGGCCCAGCCGGTGGATGCCGAGCGTGCCGATCGAATAGCCGATGGCATCGCGGAAGAAGGTGTTTTCGTGTTCCACCGTCTTCACCGGTTCGCCCTTGTCGGGGTTGGTGGACGACAGGATCAGCGCACCGTGCAACGACAGCGCGAAGGTGGTGGCGAAGAAGAAGCTGATCGCCAGCATGTGCGCCGGGTTGTAGTGGAAGTGAAGGTACTGGTAACCGGTGTTCGAGACCCAGTCGAGATGGCTCATGATCCCGTAGGGGAAGCCGTGGCCCCAGGCGCCCAGCAGCAGCGGGCGGATGACGACCAGCGTGACATACGCGAAGATCGCCACGCTGAAAGCGAAGGGCACGTGATAGCCGATGCCCAGCTTGCGGCAGATCTCCACCTCGCGCAGCGCCCACGACACGAAGGCACCGATGGCGCAGAAGGTGATGAATTGCCACAGCCCGCCTTCCATCAGCGGCGCCAGGCCGAGCCCGTAGCTGAGATCGGGCGGCGGGATGTTGATCTGCCACAGGTTCCAGGTCGGCCCCTGCGAGGCGCCCCAGACGATGAGCAGCGTGCCCAGGACGGCGAAGAACAGCGTCGTCACGCCGAAGAAGCCGACGTAGAACGGCCCGACCCAGAAGTCGAACAAGTCGCCCCCGACGAGGGTGCCCCCGCGCACACGGTATTTTCTTTCGAAGCTCAGCATGGCCATGACAACACCTGCGAATTCAACAGGCCCATCGCAGCGCCGCCAAGGGGCATTGCGAGTCCTGTCGCGAACAGGGTCGGGCACGCGGGCCCGACGCCTGTTCGCCTGGGACGGACAACTACTGTTTCGGCGCCGGCACCGCCGCCGGCATGGCCGAGTTGTGCGCACCGGCCGGCGCTGCACCATCGAGCCAGTTGAACCGGGGGGTGCTGAGCAGGATGAAATGAATCACCAACGCCAGCACGAACAGGAACGTGAACAGTGCGATCAGCGTCCTGCGCGGATCGAACAGTTTCCATACTCGCCACATATCACTCTCCTATGAGCCATCTATGAGATGTACGACATCACCGTATAAACCGATGAGCGCACGCTGTCGAAAAAAGAACCATTGCCCTCGGACCCTGGAAGCCAGAGTCGCCACTTCAGCATCAGCACCTGTGCCACCGCGGCGATCACGAAGAAGATGACGAACAACACCGTGAACATGCCGATCGAGGCTTTCGCCTGTCCGGGCCGGAACACCGACATCGAATTGCCATGTTGCTGGATCATTTGATGTGTCTCCTCGAGTGCGCTGCTGTTGCTGCTTGAAGTGCAGGCCTACGACCTTGGCCTAAAGCCAGGGCCGCCAGCTCCAGACCAGGAAGTGCGCCACCACCGCGATGGCGGTGAACGCGAGAAAGCTCGTGACGAAGACGCCGTGGAACTCCTTGGCCTCCTGGTCTGAGAGCCCGGACAGGGATTTGTCAGACATGATGTTTCAACCTCCAAAAAGGCCTTGCGGCCGCCCGGCCTTGCGGCCACCACCGCGAACCAACCCCGCGGAAAAGGGTTCGACGCGGCGGGCGCCGCGGCAATCTGCGCGTCCCGTGCGAGCGGGACAAAAATGGGTCGAGGCAGCCAACGCTCATGCCGCGACCCCTTGACGCAAGGCCTCACGTGCGGCGTTGACACGCGCCACGGTGACCCGTGCTTCGCCGGCCCGGCGCGCGTCGCGCTCGGCACGGTCGCGCAGCCGCTTGGCGGCCGAGATCTGCACCAGCACCGGTTCGGTCTGCACGTACTCGCCGAGCAGCGCGTGGGCCTCGTCGTCCCAGGCGGTCGGCCGATCCGCGACGGCACGCGCCGGTGTCGGCTCGACCTTGTCCATGTCGGCGGCCAGCGGCAGGATGTGGAACAGCGCATCGAACAGCGCGTTGCAGAACTCCTGCACGATGTAGGTCGCGCCGGCATAGCCCATGAACGGCGTGCCGGTGTGGCGGCGGATGATCGGCAGCGGGAACGACGCCGGGATGAAGGTGGTGCGCATCATCTGCGTGCCGGCGCACTCGGCCAGGTAGATGCGTTCGTTGTAGCTGCCGTACAGCACCAGCGGTGTCTTCTCGTGCACCAGCCTCCGCACCTCGGCGTTGTCGGTTTTGGACCCAGCGTGGCGCGCCACCGCGAAGTGGCACGGCAGGCCGAGTTCGTCCTCGAGGAAGTGGCGGATGCCGCGCGTGTAGGTCTCGTTGGCAACAACACCGAAGCTGGCGGTGGCGAAGAAATCCTGCGTCACCGAACGCCACAGATCCCACACCGGCTTGATGGTGCTGTGCTTCTCGCGCTCGATGAACGGCTCGGGGTCGAGGCCGAGCAGCTCGCCCAGCGAGCGCAGGAACTTGGTCGTGCTGTGCAGCCCGATCGGCGCTTGCAGGTACGGCCGCTCGAGCGCCTCGCACAACATGCGGCCGAACTCACGGTACATGCAGATGTTGACGTCCGCCTCGACCAGGCGCGACACGTCGGCCAGGTGGCTGCCCAGCGGGAACACCATGTTCACTTCGGCGCCGATGCCTTGCACCAGGCGGCGGATCTCGGCCAGGTCGCTGGGTGAGTTGAAGGTGCCGTAGCTCGGGCCGATGATGTTGACACGCGGCTTCTCATCCGCCGGCCGTTCCGCGAAGGGTTTGCGCTGCGGCACCTTCTTCATGCCGTATTCGCTCCACAGCCAGAACATCGCGCGGTTGGCGCACTGCCACTGGTCCTCGTCGATGGTGCGCGGCAGGAAGCGCAGGATGTTGGTGCCTTCGGGCGTCACGCCGCCGCCGATCATCTCGGCGATCGAGCCGGTCACCACCACCGACGGCAGATCGGGGTCGAGCGCGGCATGGGCGCGGCGCATGCTGCCTTCGGTGCCTTCGCGGCCGAGCTGTTCTTCGGCCAGGCCGGTGACGACGATCGGCAGCTCGTGCGGCGGCAGCGCATCGGTGTAGTGCAGCACCGACGTCACTGGCAGGTTTTCGCAACCGACCGGGCCGTCGATGACCACCTGCAGGCCCTTAATGGCGGTGAACACGTACACCGCGCCCCAGTAGCCGCCAGCGCGATCGTGGTCCAGCACTAACACGCGTGCGCTCCCATCACACCATCTGCTCCGCCTTGCGCTTCTTCGCCTGCTTGGCCAGCTGGCGGCGCGTATCGGCCTTGAATTCGGGGCGGTCCTGCGGCACGCCGGCGCTGGCTTCCCACACACCCGCGGCATGGCCGGTGCCGGCGCTGCCGAAGAATTCCTTCATGGTCTCGAAGCGCGCCTTGTTGGCGATGGCGCCGTTGATCACCGTGGCCAGCGAGCCGGCACCGGCCGGGCCCATCAACGGCCGTGCCGAGATCAGGTTGGTGAAGTACAGCGCCGGAATGCTCAGTTCCTTGGCCGCCTGCACGATCGGCGTGGTGCCGATGGCCAGGTCGGGCTGCCATTCGTGCACCGCCGCCAGGTCCTGCTCGAGCGAGGCCCGGAACTGCACCTTCACGCCTTTGGCCTCGAGCCATTCGCGATCAGCCCGGTTCCACGGCGTGGCCGGGCAGGCGCTGCCGACATAGCGCAGGTCGGCGCCACTTTCGACCAGCAGGCGCCCGACCAGCAGTTCAGAGCCTTCGTAACCCGACAACGTGATGCGGCCGGTGATCGGCATCTTCGCCAGTGCACCGCGAATCGCCGGCAGCATGCGGTTCTTGGCCGCATCGATCTGCGCCTGCCCGATGTTCGCCGCCGTGCCTATCGACTGAAGCCAGGCCTCGGTGCCGTCGTGCCCGACCGGTGCCGAACCCACGACCGTGCGTCCGGCAGCATCGAATTCACGCACGCTGGCGGTGTAGAACGGGTGCAGCGCCGCGACCACCGCGCCATCGAGCGCGGCGTACAGATCACGCCACTCGCGCGTCGGCACCACCGGCCCGGCGGCCAGGCCCATCGGCTCGAGCATCATGCCGATAACCACCGGGTCGGCGGGGAAGATTTCGCCGAGCAGCGTCACCGTGGGCTTGTCGCCGCGACCGGCGCGGGGGGCCTGCACCGGGCCGGCCTGAGCTTCACCGCGTGCGTAGCGCAGCATCGCGCCGGCGAGCACGTCCTTGGCCTCGGCATGCGTGGGCACGCCGAAGCCCGGCACGTCGATGCCGATGATGCGCACGCCGTTGATCTCTTTCGGCAGGATCTGCAGCGGCACGCCGCTGGCGGTGGGCACACACAGGTTGATGATGACGATGGCGTCGTACAGGGCCGGGTCAGCCTGCTGGTGTACGGCCTCGCGGATGTCCTCGAACAGCTTGCCGGTGACCAGTGATTCCGAATTGAAGGGCACGTAGCCGACGCTGCGGCGCGCGCCGTAGAAGTGCGAGGTAAAAGTCAATCCATAGACGCAGCAGGCCGAGCCCGACAGGATGGTCGCGGTGCGGCGCATGCGCAGGCCGACGCGAAGCGAGCCGAAGGCCGGGCACATGCTCTGCGGCTGGTCGTGCGGCCCGGCTTTCGGGTCGAGCGGATAGTCCTTCGCGTACTGCGCCAAGGTGTCGGACTTGCCGGCGGCTTTCGCTGCCGCCAGCAACGTGTCGCCACCGCTGTGGCAGCCCATGCCATCGCCTTCCAAGGCGGTGGGCACCTTGACCGGCACGATCGGAATGACAGCGGTCATGGCGGCGATCAAACTTCGTCGTACACCACTTCGAGCGTCGGCTTGAGCACTTCGCTCTTGCCGCACATGTCGAACTGCGTGGCCGGTTCGAGCACCACGTCGCGGCCCACCGACGCGGCCGAGAACAGCCCCAGCAGCGCGTCCTGGGTCATCGGCTTGGGCCGGATCGGTGTCGATGTGCCGACGTTCTCGGCCAGTTCGGCAAACATCGGCCCCCACGGTGAATCGGGGCGCCCGATGATTTCGTAGGACGCGCTCTTGCGGCGGATGTCGTCGTTGGCCGGGATCACCGACAACACCGGGATGCCAACCTGTTCGGCGAAGGCCGTGGCCTCGCCGGTGCCGTCGTCGCGGTTGATGACCATGCCGGCGACGCCGACGTTGCCGCCGAGCTTGCGGAAGTACTCGACTGCCGAGCACACGTTGTTGGCGACGTACAGGCTTTGCAGGTCATTGCTGGCGACGACGATGACCTTCTGGCACATGTCACGCGCGATCGGCAGGCCGAAGCCGCCGCAGACCACGTCGCCCAGGAAGTCGAGCAGCACGTAGTCGAAGCCCCACTCGTGGAAGCCGAGCTTTTCGAGCAGTTCGAAGCCGTGGATGATGCCGCGCCCGCCGCAGCCGCGACCCACTTCGGGGCCGCCGAGTTCCATCGCATAGACGCCGTCGCGCTTGAAGCACACGTCGCCGATGGCCACCGCCTCGCCGGCCAGTTTTTTCTTGCTGCTGGTTTCGATGATGGTCGGGCAGGCACGGCCGCCGAACAGCAACGAGGTGGTGTCGCTCTTCGGGTCGCAGCCGATGAGCAGCACCTTCTTGCCCTGCTGCGCCATCATGTAGCTCAGGTTGGCGAGCGTGAAGCTCTTGCCGATGCCGCCCTTGCCGTAGATGGCGATGATCTGCGTTTCCTTGGTCACTTCGCCGGTCGCCACCGGATCCGGTTCGATGGCGGCTTCGGCGCGCAGCGCGCCTTGCTGCATGAACTTGATCGGCGCTTCGGCTTTCAATGTCGCGGCCAGGCTCATGAGCAGTTTCTCCAGTCGAGCACCATCTTCAGACACTGTGGGTCGCCGAAGGCGGTGCGGTAGGCGGCGTCGGCCTGCGTGGCCTCGCTGCGGTGCGTGATGAGGCCATCGAGCGACAGGCGGCCGTCGCGCGCCATCTCGCTCACGGCTTTCAGGTCGGCGGGTTGCCACTGCGCGGCAACGCGCAGACGCGCCTCGCGCATGAACGCGGGCGGGAACTGGAACGACAACGGCTGCTCGTAGAAGCCTGCGAGCACGATCTCGCCGCCGAAGCCGAGGCGACCGATCAGCGCATCGAGCAACCCGGCGTCGCCGCTGACATCGCAGATGCAGCGGTAGTCGCGGCGCAGGTCGTCGGACGGGTCGATCACGGGGTAGCCGCTGGCGCCTTCGCGGCGGCTGGCCTGGGTGTCCCACACCGTCGGCGCGGCGCCGGCGGCCACCGCCAGTCGCGCCACCAGGCGACCGAGCACGCCGTGGCCGACGATCAGGTCGGGTTGACGCTCGGGCCGGGTGCTGTCGCTGCCGTGGACAGCGTGATGCGCGGTGGCCGCGAGCGCCAGCAACACACCCTGTTCACCGAGTCGCTCGTCGATGCTCAGCGCCCGCGCGCCCGGCACCACCAGGCGCGATGCGGCACCGCCGAACAGACCGCGCACTTCGCCGAAGCACTTGGCACCAGGCACGAACACGCGTTCGCCGATGCGCCCACCGGCAGCCGGGCCGGCGGCGCTGATGCGGCCCACCGATTCGTAGCCGGGCACCAGCGGGTAGCCCATGCCAGGAAAGTGCGGCATCTGCCCGCGCCACAACAGCCGTTCGGTACCGGTGCTGATGCCGCTCCATTCGATGTCGACGGTGACATCCTCGTCAGTCGGTGCGGTCAACGGCAGGCGACTGAGCGCGAGCCGCTCAGGCTGTTCCATCACCACCGCCAGCGTGTTCATTCAGCCCCCCCGCCTTGCGCAGGACACGGTGCCGCCGGCACGCGGGCGGCGGCAAACCGGGTGAAGCATCTGTTCGTCGAATCTGCACATGCTGGTGTCATCTTAGACAGACTCTCATGAGTGTCAAGATAAATGTACACATTGCGGGTTTCCACCAAGCGTTCACTCATCGGCGTGCGGTGCGCGCGACAAGCAGCCCGGTCTGCAAGGGCATCTGCGTGCGCAGCGCGCGCACCTGGGCGAAGCCCGCCTGGCGCAACATCGAGCTCAATTCGTCGGCGCTGCGCGGCCGCCCGCGCCCCATCGCCAACAGATAGAAGCCGAAGTACGCATCGCCCATCGTTTCGGCGCCCGCGGTGCGCGCCATCGGTTCGGCCAGCAGCAGCGTGCCGCCCGGCGGCAGCGCCGCGCAGACCGCGCGCAACAATGCCATCGCGCCCTCGTCGCTGTGGTCGTGGATGACACGCACCAACGTGATCAGGTCGGCGCCGCTGGGCAGCGGCTGGGCCAGGAAATCACCGCCGATCGCGGTGGCGCGTTGGGCCATACCCAGCGCGGCCAGTCGCGCGCGGGCCCGGTCGGCCACCGCCGGCAGGTCGAACAACATCAGCCGCAACGACGGCGAACGCTGCGCCGCACTGGCCAGGAAGCTGCCTTCGCCCCCGCCGACGTCCATCAAACAGCGATGCGAGGCAACCGAATAGGCGTCGAGAATCTGATCGGCGACCAGCGGCTGCGACGCCGACATCAACGCCGAATAGCGCGCCACGCTGGCTGCGTCGAGCCGCTCGGGCGAGGCCGCGCTGGCATACGGCCAGTAACGCGCCAGGTCATCGCCCGCGGCGTGGCCGCGCAGCAGGGCCACCGGGTCGCTGAGATCGCCGTACAGCGCGGCGTGGTGTTCGATCATCGAGCTCAGGCCGCGGTTGCCGACCAGCGGCGCACCGAGCGGGCCCAAGCCGTAGCGCTTGCCGCTGCGCCGCTCGAGCAAGCGCAGCGCCACCGCCGCATCGAGCAGACGCTGGGCGGCGTCGGTGGGCAGTTGCAGCCGCGCCGACAGTTCAGCGAGCGTGAGCGGCTGCTGCGCGAGCAGTTCGAACAGACCCAGCCGCACACCGGCCAGCAAGACCTGCGAATAGACGAAGCCTGCGACCAGGTCGAACAACGCGCGTGCGCGCGCACGCGCGATCGGCCGGGTCAAAGGGAAGCGTGCGGCCCAGCGTTGGAAGCCGTGGCTGGCGAGCAGACGGTCACGCCGTTGCAGCCAGCGGTCTCGCCATGACATCGACTCACGCACCGGAAGCGCCGATGCGCCGGAGGCGAGCATCGATTCAGGCGGGAACACGCACCAGGTCTTCCGCCAGGCTGGTGGGCACCAGACGCGCCGATTCAAGGCGCACCAGTGCGCGCAACTGGGCTTCGCCGGCACACGGGGGAATGGCCTCGATGACAGCACCCATCAGCTTGTCGAAGAAGCCGATGGCCCCCTCCAGACCCAGTTCCTTGGCGCGGCTGGGGCGGCACAACGCCGCATCACGACCCACCGGTTTGCCGAGGACCAACGGGTCGCCGGCCACATCACGAATGTCGTCAGCCGCCTGGTAGGCCTCGCCCAGCCGCTCGCCCATCAGCCGCCAGGGCCGCGCATCGGCGCCCGCGGCCAGTGCCCCGGCCATCGTGGCGGCGGCGAACAGCGCACCGGTCTTGGCCTGCTGATAGGCGGCCAGCGACACCTTCGGTTCACATTCCCAGGCTTGGCCGGCAACGATGCCGAAAGGCATGCCCACACCCTGCGCGATGATCGACAGCAGCGGCGCCAGCCGTTGCGGCGAATGCTCGGCAGCGCGGCCGAGGGTCTGGAAGGCGAGCACGATGAGGGCGTCACCCGCCAGCACCGCGAGGCTTTCGCCGAAGGCGTAGTGCACCGACGCGCGGCCGCGCCGCGTGGGGGCGTCGTCGAAACAAGGCAGATCGTCGTGCACGAGCGATGCACAGTGCAGCAATTCGATCGCGCAGGCGGCGCCGTCGGCCAGCAGCGGGTCGCCATCGCCACAGGCCTGTGCCACGGCCAGACACAACTGCGGCCGGATGCGTGCGCCACCCGGAAACACCGCATGGCGAATCGCCCCGGCCAGCTTGGGCGGGCACCCTTCATCCTCGCCGGTGGACACGGCCTGCGCAAGCAGGTGTTCGATGCGCGACATCTTCTTCATCCACGGCTCCCGGAACTGACCGACCCGGCAGCCACTGCAGCTCCAGGATGGTGTAACTTTAATCAAACACTCTAAAATGTCAACTAGGATAGACACATGATTCACTCTCCCCTGCGCCAGCGCGCGGCCGTCGCATGAACGCCGCGCGCGTGGTGGTCGTCGGCGCCGGCATCGGCGGCCTGGTGAGCGCGCTGCAATTGGCCGCACAAGGCGTGCGCGTGACCTTGCTCGAGCGCGCGCCGACGCCTGGGGGAAAGATGCGCCAGGTGGTCGTGGCGGGCCGGGCGATGGACGCCGGCCCGACAGTGTTCACCATGCGCTGGGTGCTCGACGAGCTGTTCAGCGACTGCGGCGAAGTGCTCGACGATCACCTGCGCCTGCAACCGGCGGCGCTACTCGCCCGCCACGCCTGGCGCGACGGCAGCACGCTCGATCTGTTCGCCGATGTGCAGCGCTCGGCGCAGGCCATCGGCGACTTCGCCGGCGCGACCGAGGCACGCGCCTACCTGGCCTTCTGCCGGCGCGCGGGTGAGATCTACCGGGCGCTGGAACAGCCGTTCCTGCGCAGCACACGCCCCAACCCGCTGACGCTGCTGACGCGCGCCGGCTGGCGGGGGTTGCCGCAGATGCTGCGCATCTCGCCGTTCGCGACGCTGTGGTCGGGCTTGAGCGAGCACTTCCACGACCCGTGTCTGCGCCAGCTGTTCGGCCGTTATGCCACCTATTGCGGCTCATCGCCGTTCAGCGCGCCGGCCACCCTGATGCTGGTCGCGCACGTCGAGCAAAGCGGCGTGTGGCAGGTGACGGGCGGGATGCATGCTGTCGCGCAGTGTCTGGCGCGGCTGGCCGCGCAGCGCGGCGTAAACATTCGCTACGACAGCCCCGTGCAGCAGATCGAGGTGCAGCACGGCCGCGCCAGCGGCGTGCGCCTGCCGGGCGGCGAGCGGGTCGTCGCCGATGCGGTGGTGTTCAACGGCGACGCCGCCGCGCTGCACGGCGAAATTCTGGGCGCACGCGATGCGGTGCCGCGCCAACACGCGGCGCGACGCTCACTGTCGGCGGTGACCTGGAACCTGCTGGCACAAGCAGAGGGCTTCGAGCTCGCACACCACAACGTCTTCTTCAGCGACGACTGTGCGCGAGAGTTCGCCGACCTGTTCGACCATGTCCGGCTGCCATCGCAACCCACCGTCTACATCTGCGCACAGGACCGCGGCGGCGGCGCCGCACACGGCGACGCGGCCGCGGCCGAGCGCCTGCTGTGTCTGGTCAACGCACCCGCCACCGGCGACACGGCCGCACCGACGCCCGAGGAGATCGAGTCATGCCAAGAACGCACCTTCCAGCACCTGGCCGACTGCGGCCTGCGCCTGAGTCATCACGCACAACACCTGACGGCCACGACACCAGCCGACTTCGAGGCGATGTTCCCGGCGACGGGGGGCGCGCTGTATGGCCCCGCCTCGCACGGCTGGGCGGCGTCGTTCCGCCGGCCCGGCTCGCGCACGCGGCTGCCGGGGCTTTATCTGGCGGGCGGCAGCACGCACCCGGGGCCGGGGGTGCCGATGGCGGCGCTGTCGGGCCGGCTGGCGGCGGCGAGCGTGTTGCACGATCTGCGCTCGGCTTCGACCGTGTCGTACCCGACGGTGGCTATGCCTGGTGGTACATCGACGCGCTGAGCGACGACGGCGCGCATGGCCTGACGCTGATCGCCTTCATCGGCAGTGTCTTCTCGCCGTACTACGCACACGCCCGGCGCCGCCGGCCCGGCGCTGCCGAGGCCACCAACCACAACGCCGTCAACCTGGCGCTGTACGGCCACGGGGGCAAGCGCTGGTGCATGACCGAACGCGGTCGGGCGTCGTTGCACCGACAGGCCGATGCCTTGAGCATCGGACCGAGCGCGCTGCACTGGCGCGGTGATGCGCTGCAGGTGCAGATCGATGAAGTCGCGGTGCCGTGGCCGAGCCGGCTGCGCGGCAGCCTGCGGCTTTCGCCGCAGGTGTGTCTGGATGAGCCGCACGCGCTCGATGCCGGTCAGCAGCACCACTGGCGGCCGATCGCGCCGCGCGCGCGCATCGAGGTCGATCTGCCGCAGCCGGGACTGCGCTGGCAGGGCGATGCCTACTTCGACAGCAACTTCGGCGTGCGGCCGCTGGAGGCTGATTTCGAGCGCTGGCACTGGTCCCGCGCGAGCTTGAGCGCGAAGCGCAGCGCAGTGCTGTACGACGTCACCCGCAGCGATGGCAGCGCCCATTCGCTGGCGCTGCATTTCGACGCGCACGGTGGCAGCGAACGCTTCGACGCGCCACCGCCCGCGGCCTTGCCGCGCAGCGGCTGGCGGGTGGAGCGCGCGACGCGCAGCGAGACGCCGGCGACGGTGCAGCGCACGCTCGAAGACGGTCCGTTCTACGCCCGTTCGCTGCTGCGCGCGCAGCTGCTCGGCGAGCCGGTGCTGGCGATGCACGAAAGCCTGTCCATGCGGCGCTTCGTGTCGCCGTGGGTGCAGGCGATGCTGCCGTTTCGTATGCCGCGGCGCCCAGGCTGAGGCCGTCGACGCGACGCGCTATGGGTCGGCCGGTGAATCATCGGGCGCCTGCTCGCGGCGTTGATCGCGTCGCCTGTCGCGGCGCAACGACCACAATTCCCAGGCGCCGAAGCCGAACACCAGTGCCAGCACGATGAAGGCTTCCAGGCCGATCAGCGTGCTGCCGTCCACGGCCGGGCCCGGCGGCTGAACTCAGACGGTCGCGGCGCCCGCGGCGTGGCGGGTGCGATCACGGCGCTCGAGCTGCTCGAACAGTTCCAGCGTCCAGATCGCGCGCTGGTTGATGTTCCACCACCGCACTGGCGCGGTCGCCTGAGCCGGTGGATGCGCGGCACAGGCCGCTTCGACCAGGTGGCGCGTGGCGGCATGGGCCGGCAGCGGCAGGCGCGACCGCGGTGGGCGCACCCGCGTCACCGCGCGCAGTGCCAGCCGCAGCTTGCGCGGCGCCGGCACCACCGCGCGCCGGGCCACCGAATCGAGCCCGCCGCGCGCCACCGCATGACCGATGTCGGCGTACATGTAGCGCGCCGCATTGATGCCCGGGCGACAGGCCAGCGGCAGCAGCGCGACACCGCCATCGACACGTGCATAGAGTTCATCGGCCGCGTCCAGCAGGCGCTGGATCACACCGCCGAGCGCGGCGCTGAAGCGCGGCTGCGCGAGCCATGCGTCCGGTTCGATGCCGGCTTCGCGCAGCCACGCGCGCGGCAGGTACAGGCGACCCATGCGCGCGTCTTCGCCGACGTCGCGCGCGATGTTCGACAACTGCATCGCCACCCCCAGGTCGCAGGCGCGCGCCACCGCCTCGGCGCTGCGCGCGCCCATCAGCAGCGCCATCATCGCGCCGACGCTGCCGGCCACGCGCGCGGCGTAGTCGCAGACCTGCTCCAGCGTCTCGTAGCGACGCCCGGCGGCGTCCCACTCGAAACCTTCGAGCAGCGCCTCGGGCAGCGCGCGCGGGATGGCGAAGCGCGCCACCACGTCGGCCAGCGCGCGGTCGGCGGCCAGCGGCAGCGGTGTGCCGGCGTAGGCCAGGTGCAGCCGCTCGCGCAGACGGCAGCCACGGCATCGGCGCGGTGAGCCGGCATCGTCGACCGCATCGTCGGCAAGGCGGCAGAAGGCATACAGCGCGCACGCCGGCTCGCGCACCGCGCGCGGCAGCAGCAGCGACGCGGCCAGGAAGGTGCGCGAGCCGTTGCGCAGCAGTTCGCGGCACGCCGCGAGATCGGCCGCGGCCGAGCTCGCGGGAAAGGCCGGCAAATCAGGCGTGAGAGGCAACGCTGCGGTGGGCGGCATGGACAGGCTCGGGTTGAAGCGCGCCAGGCGGGCGAAGCGTGTTGCGGATGAGGAACGCAGGGTCGGGCACCACGCTGTCGAGCACGCGCGCCGACGACAGCACGCCGGGCAGGCCGGCGCCGGGGTGCGTGCCGGCGCCCACGAGGTACAGCTGGTCGATGTCTTCGCTGCGGTTGTGCGGGCGGAACCAGGCGCTCTGCGTCAGCACCGGCTCGAGGCCGAAAGCGGCGCCGCGGAACGACGACAGGCGGTCCTGGAAATCCTGCGGCGTGGTCATCAGCGCGAGCTGACGATCTGCGCTTCCAGACCGGGCAGCAAGGTGCTCTGCAGCCGCTGCATGATCGCGCTGCCGATAGGGCTCGGCCTGCGCGCGCCAGTCGGTGCCGCTTTGCAGGTGCGGCACCGGCGACAGCACGTAGAACGCATCGCAGCCCGGGCGGCGCCAGCGACGGATCGGTGGCGGTGGGACGGTGCAGGTACAGGCTGAAGTCGTCGGCCAGCACGCTTGCGCTCGAAGATGTCGTCGAGCAGGCTCGCGGTAGCGCGGCCCGAGCGCGATGGTGTGGTGCGCCACGTCGGGATACTGGCGGCGCGTGCCGAAGTACCAGACGAACAGGCTCATCGAATAGCGCGCGCGCTCGATGCGCCGGTCGGTCCAGCGCTTGCGGTGCTCGGGCGCGATCAGATGGCGGTAGGTCCACGCCGAATCGGCGTTGGACACCACCACGTCGGCGGCGATGTGCTCGCCGCCTGCCATGCGCACGCCGGTGCGCCGCGCCGCGCTTCGACGACGATCTGCTCGCACACCCTGCGCCGCAGCGCACGCGCGCCGCCCTGCCCTTCGATCAGCCCGACCAGCCCGTTGCACCAGGCTGCCGGTGCCGCCCATCGGAAAGTGCACGCCCCAGCGCCGTTCGAGGAATGCGATCAGGCAATAGATCGACGTGGTCGGCGAACGGGTTGCCGCCGACCAGCAGCGACTGGAAGCTCAGCACCACGCGCAGCTTCGGGTCCTGCACATGCTTGCAAGCCAGTGAAGTACACCGTGCGGTAGCCCTCGAGCTTCAGCAGCTCGCGGCAGCACCTTGCAGCATGTCGGTCCAGCTGTCGAAGGCACATGGCCAAGCTGTTCGAAGCCGACCTTGTAGATCGCCTCGCTGGCCTTCAGGAAGCGCTCGTAGCCTTCGACGTCGCCCGGCGACAGCTGCGCCACTTCGCGCCGCATCGCGGCCGCGTCGCCGCTGTAGTCGAACACCGTGCCGTCGTCGAAGCGGATGCGGTAGATACGGCGCCACCGGCCGCAGGTCGATGTCGTCGGCCAGCCGCTTGCCGCACAGCGCCCACAGCTCCTCGAGCAGAAACGGCGCGGTGATGACGGTGGGGCCGGCATCGAAGGTGAAGCCGTCCTGCCGGTGCACGTAGGCGCGCCCGCCCGGCGCGTCGAGCTTTTCGAGCACGCGTGACGCGGTAGCCGCGCGCGCCCAGGCGCACCGCCGCCGCCAGCCCGCCGAAGCCACTGCCGATGACCACGGCATGCGGACGCACGGGGCGCCGGAAGACGTGGGCACGGGACGGGAGGCGGATGTCAACATCAATGGACCGGCGTTTGTGTCAGCTTAACCTGACATATTCATCGACGCAAGCGTGTCAACACCGATGACCGGCTTGCCGTCGGCAAAGGACTCATCAGCGCAGCGCGCCGTGCTCGCGTGCGGTCTCGATCACCAATTCGGCGGCGCGCAGCGGCTGTTCTTCGTGCGCCAGATGCCCCAGGCCGGCCCAGGGCTTCAGGCTGCTGCGTGGCGATGCGCGCAACAGCGCCAACACCTGCGCGCCCTGGGCTGGCGGCACCGCGCGGTCACGTCCTGCCACCACCAGCCGCACCGGCACTGTCACCGCCGGCAGATCGTTCTGCAGCGAGCGCAGATCCCAGCGCGCCATCATGCCCAGCGCGCCTTGCACATGGCCGGGGTTCGCGACCAGCCGTGCATACAGCGCCATGCCCGCGGCGTCGAGTGTCGAGCCGGTACCCTCGATCAGGCGCTGCACCGACGCGCGGTCCGACGCGCGCCAGGCGAAAAGCTGCGGCACCAAGGGGGCAGCGGCCATCAAGCGGGCGATGGGCAGGAACAGCTGGCCGGCCGCGCCTTGCAGCGGCAACAACGCACCGTTGAAGCTGACGATGGCAGAAGGCCTCACCAGGCCGTCGAGCGCCATGCGCAAGGCCACCGCCACGCCCGCAGAGTGAGCGACCAGCAGTGCCGGCTGACACTGCAGCTGCTTCAGCAAGGCGCCCAGCGCCGTCGCCATGCCATGCATCGACAAGCCTTGCGGCGCGGGCGGCATCGCGCTGAAGCCGTGGCCGGGCAGATCGACGGCCAGCACCTCGAAGTGCTGTGCCAGCACCGGCATCAGATCGCGCCATGAATGCGCCGAGCCGCCGGTGCCGTGCAGGAGCAGCACCGTCGGCCCGTGCCCCATGCGCTGCACGAACCACTGCTGGCCGGCGCAGACCACGAGACGGCTGGCCTCGGCGTGCGGCCAGCCGCGGCCGTCGCGGGGCCAGATCAGGCGCTGCGCCATGCGTCGAGCCGCTGTGCTGCCGTCGCCGTCAGCGCCGCACCTGCGTGGCCGCGCCGCGCACCGCCTGCGACAACTGGTGCGCCCCGGCGTGTGGCAGGGGCAGGTAGGCCGCACCCATCGCGTCGGCCAACTGGCCGGCCTGCGCCTGCGGTTGTGGCGAGGTGTCGAGCAACAACGCGGCGCAGCCGGCCGCGCGCAAGCGGCGTGCGGCCGACAGGGCGTCGGCCGCGGCCTGCGGGCGGCCGGGCGAACCGTCGCGGGCGATGTTGGCGCGGCCATCGGTGAGCAGCACGATCAGCGGCGTGGCACCGCGCCGTCGTTCCGCGTCAGCCAGTGCAGCAGCGGCGTCGATGGCCGTGGCCAGCGGCGTGCCACCGCCGCCGGGCAGGCCCGCCAGGCTGCGCTTGGCGCGCACCAGCGAACGTGTCGGCGGCAACAGTAGTTCGACGCCGGCACCGCGAAAGGCCAGCACGGCGACGCTGTCGCGGCGCACATAACAGTCGGCGAGCAGCAGTTCGACAGCGCCCTTGGCCTCGGCCAGCCGGTGCAGCGCCGACGAGCCCGAGGCATCGACGACAAACACCGTCGTCGTCTGGCTGCGTTGCTTGAAGCGGGTGACGTGGAAGTCTTCGCGCCGAACCTGGATGTGCGGCGACGATGTCGCGCCAGGCGCGGCGCTCGACTGCGCGCGGCGCAACGGCTGCCACGGTGCGGCTGCGCGCAGCGTGTCGATCAGGTTCAGCCGTGCGCCCCCGCGAGGCTCGCCACGGCGTACGCCGTTGGGCCGGCCGCGCAGCCGGCCCGTGACGTTGGCGCCGGCTTTGCCGGCGGTGCTGGCACGGCTCGCCTGCGCTGCGCCCAGCTTCAGCGCCGCCAGCAGCCCGGCCGGGATCGCCGCCGCGGCGGCGGCGAGCACAACATCGTCGAGCGGCGGTGCCTGTGACACGTCGGCGGGGCCGGCATCGGGCGATGCAGGCGGTGGCGGCTCTGGCGCGGGCGACGGCTCAGGCTCGGGATCAGCCGGGGGTTCCTCGTGCGCTTCGTCGTCCGCCGATTCGGCCACCGGCAACTGTGTGGCCCGCGGCGCCAGCACCAGTCGCGCGGCGAGCGCGGCATCGTCGCTCGACACGGCCTCGCGTGCGTCGAGCGCGGCCGCACAACGCGCCACGCGCAACGCCAGCAGCGGTGCGCGCGCCGAGGCCACGCCCAGCGCCAGCGTGGCGGCACACAGCGCCTGCACGATGTCGTCGGAGCAGGTCACTGCCGGCAGAAGGCGGCGCGCCGCCAGCACTTCGTCGGCGTCGAACCAGCCGGCGTCATCGTCGGCGGCTTGCCCATCGACCGTGAAATCGACCCTGAAGGCCAGACGGTCGAGCAACGCCTGCGCCAGGCCCTCGTCGGCGCCGATGCCCTCGTCCAGCGCCAGCACACCGAAGCTCAGCGCACGCGTCAGCGCCAGGCCGTCGCGTTGCAACTGCAGCTGGCGCGTGTCGATCACCGCGGCCAGCTTCGCAACAGTGCCTGGCACCATGCGTTCGGCCATCGCCAGCACCAGCACGCCGGCGTCGCAATCGGCGAGCAGCCCGCTCTGTGCCACCGGGCGACCGGCCTGCAAGGTGGCGGCCAAATCGAGCCCCCCGAGCAGGCGGTCATCGCTGACATGCAATGGCAGCTTCTTCCAGGGTGTGGCCACCGGCAGCAGCGCGCGCAGTCGCAGCAGCCATGCATCGCGCGCGTCACTTGCACCGCCCCGCAGGCAGACACCGCCGGTGCCCACCGGATCGACCGCAAAAAGCGCGGCGACCAGGCCTGACGTCACCGGGATACCTGCAGGCTGCGCCTTTCGGTATTCGCCCTTGGGGCGGCCCGGCGGGCTCATGCCCCGAACATCTCCGCCAGCGCGCGCTCGACGCGCACGCTCGAGCCGGCATCGTCGAGCGGGTTGCGACGCAGTCGGTGGCGCAAAGCCGGCGGTGCGACGCGCTTCAGATGCCCGTCATTCACCTGCGCATCGCCCTGCAACGCCGCCAGCGCGCGCGCCGCGCGCATCAGCGTGAGCTCGCCACGCAGCCCGTCGGTGCCGAGCGCCATGCACAGCCGCGCGGCCTGCTGCAGCACCTCGTCGCCGACCACCACCGCGGCCAGCCGCGCACGCGCCGCGACGATCTGCTTGCGCACGCGCGCATCCTGCTTGTCCCAGCGCTGCTTGAAACCATCGGCATCGCGGTCGAAGTCGTCGCGACGCCGCACCACCTCGACTCGCGCAGCCAGGTCGGTGGGGGTGCGCACCTCCACCGACAGGCCGAAGCGGTCGAGCAGTTGCGGGCGCAACTCGCCTTCTTCGGGGTTGCCGCTGCCAACCAGCACGAAACGCGCCGGGTGGCGCACGCTCAGGCCTTCGCGTTCGACGACATTCTCGCCCGAGGCGGCGACATCGATGAGCAGATCGACCAGATGGTCCTCGAGCAGGTTGACCTCGTCGATGTACAGAAAGCCGCGGTGCGCGCGCGCCAGCAGCCCGGGCTCGAAGGCCTTCACGCCCTGGCCCAGCGCGCGCTCGAGGTCGAGCGCGCCGACGACCCGGTCCTCGGTGGCGCCGAGCGGCAGGTCCACCACCGGCACCGGCAACAGGTGCGTCTTGATCGGGCCATTGGCCTTCAATTGCGCACACTGCTCGCAGGCATCGGGCCTGGCGTCCGGATCGCAGTGGTAGCGGCAGCCAACCACCGCGCGCATCTTCGGCAACAACGCGGCCAGCGCACGCACTGCGGTGGACTTGCCGGTGCCGCGATCGCCGAAGACCAGCACGCCGCCGATGCTCGGGTCGATGGCTGCCACCAGGATCGCCAGCTTCATCTCGTCCTGCCCGACGATCGCCGAAAACGGAAAGCTCGCTGCCACGTGGAAGGTGCCTCGAAAATTTGACGCGGCACGGTAGCACAGCGTCTTTGGCCGGCCGCTGCTCCACGGGCGAGGGGTTCACGCGCTGTCGGCCGCTGTCAGGCGCCTTCTTCGGCGCGCTGGATGCGCCGTCGGGTGCGCCGCACCGCCAGCAGCACCGCCAGCGCCACCACCGGTACCGACAGACCCACCAGCAGGTCGGCGTTGACCGCCAGTCCACCGGCCTTCAGGCCCTTGGCCAGGTAGCCGACAAGCCCGGCACCGTAGTACGCAATGGCCGCCACCGACAGCCCTTCCACCGTCTGCTGCAGGCGCAGCTGCAGCTTGGCGCGCCGGTCCATCGACGCCAGCAGCGACTGGTTCTGCCGTTCGCGCGCGATGTCCACACGGGTGGACAACAGCGCGCTCGCCTGCGCCACACGCTCCGACAGCTGGTGCATGCGCGCGGCGGTGCTGTTGCAGGTGGCCACCGCCGGCGTGAAGCGCCGCGACATGAATTCCTCGATGGTCTGCAACCCCGCCAGCCGCTCTTCGCGCAGTTCGGCGATGCGGGTGTTGACCAGTTCGAAGTAGGCGCGGCAGGCGCCGAAACGGAACTGGCTGGCGGACAGCCCGCTTTCCACCTCCGCCGCCAGCCGCGTCAGCGACTGCAGCAGCGCCTCGTCATGGCCGGCGCCGCCGGCGATGTCGTCGGTCAACGCCGCCAGCGAGCGTTCGATCTCGGCAATGCGCACCGACTGGCGCCGCGCCATCGGCAGCGCCAGCAGCGCCATCATGCGGTAGGCCTCGATCTCGAACAGCCGCTGCAGCATGCGCCCGGCCTGGCGCGGCGAGAAGCTGCGGTTGACGAGCAGGAAGCGCGAACAGCCGTCGGCGTGGATGCGGTAGTCGGTGTACGCGTGGCCGGCGCCACCGACCGCCGAGCCGATGACGATGTTGCCGTCGAAGTGCGCGGCCAGCGTCGCAGCGTCGAGCGCTTGGTCACCGGCGGCGATGAGTTTGGCATGCGCCGCCACCATCGTGCGCCCGGGCAGCGCGCTCAGCCAGCCGGTCGGCAGCAGCGTGGCCGGCGGTGCGCTGAACGGCCGTGGGCTCAGCCCGTCGGCAAAAAACGTGAAGCCGGAGAACTCGCCGTGCCGTTCCCATTTAAGCCGCAGCGCACCGAGATCGGCATGGAAATGCGTGGCACCCGGCTTCGGCGCGGGCACGCCGAAGTGTTCACACAGCCGCACCACGTGCGCATGCTCGCGCACGCGGTCGTCGGTGTCGACGAGCACGGCCACGTAGGTCGCGCGACACGGCGTGTCCAGCGGCTGCGGCGGCCGTGCATGCACCTCGTCGGCGAGTGCGCGACGTTCGGGGTGTTCTGGCGGCAGGCTCACCATGCGGCGGGGGCTCCTCGCACCGATCGGTGGCGGCCACGCGGGCCGTGGCGGCGCAGGGTCAACGCTGCAACGCCTGCAGGGCCTTCTGTCGGCGGTCGACCAGGCGCAGGATCATCGGCGTGAAGATCAGTTGCATCGCCAGCTCCATCTTGCCGCCGGGCACCACCAAGGTGTTGGCGCGCGACATGAACGAGTCGTGCAGCATGCTCAGCAGGTAGGGGAAGTCGATGCCGCGCGGATTCGCGAAGCGGATCACGACGAGGCTTTCGTCGGCGGTGGGAATGGTGCGCGCGATGAATGGGTTCGAGGTGTCCACCACCGGCACGCGCTGGAAGTTGATGTGGGTGCGCTGGAACTGCGGCACGATGTAGTGCACGTACTCGTGCATGCGGCGCAGGATCACGTCGGTGACGGCCTCGGTGGAATAGCCGCGCGTGCTGCGGTCGCGGTGGATCTTCTGGATCCATTCCAGGTTGACCACCGGCACCACACCGATGAGCAGGTCGCAGTGGCGTGCCACATCCACCGTGGCCGTGGTGACACCACCGTGCAGGCCCTCGTAGAACAGCAGGTCGCTCGCCGGCACCGGCTCCCACTTCGTGAAGGTGCCGGGCGGCTGGTCGAAGGGCCGCGCCTCTTCGTCGTTGTGCAGGTACTTGCGATGCTGGCCGCTGCCGTCCTTCGCATAGGTGGCGAACAGCGATTCGAGCTCGGCGAACAGGTTGGCGTCTTCGCCGAAGTGGCTGAAATGATGCTTGCCGCTCTTTTCGGCCTTCGCCATCTCGACCTTCATCTCGGCGCGGTCGAAGCGATGAAAGCTGTCGCCTTCGATGACCACCGCATTCACGCCGTCGCGGCGGAAGATGTTCTCGAAGGTGCGCGTCACCGAAGTGGTGCCGGCGCCGGACGAACCGGTGATGGCGATGATCGGGTGTTTGACTGACATCGGTGGTTTGCTGAAATTCTCGGATCAGTCGATCGCGGCGAACAGCCCGCGTTGCGAAAACAGCGGCGAGCGGAACTCGTGTTCCGGCGTGTCGCGGTGATAGGCCTCGATGCGCGTGACCTCGTCGGCCGAGCCGAAGACGAAGCCGATGCGCTGGTGCAGGCTTTCGGGTTGCACCTCCAGCAGCCGTTGCCGGCCGGTGCTGGCCATGCCGCCGGCCTGCTCGATCAGCATCGAGATCGGGTTGGCTTCGTACAGCAGGCGCAGCCGCCCGGCCTTGCCGGGGTCCTTGCTGTCGCGCGGGTACATGAAGACGCCGCCACGCATCAGGATGCGGTGGGTTTCGGCCACCAGCGAGGCGATCCAGCGCATGTTGAAGTCATCGCCGCGCGGCCCGGTCTTGCCGGCCAGGCATTCATCGACATAGCGCTTCACCGCCGGTTCCCAGAAACGGCTGTTCGACGCGTTGATGGCAAATTCGCGCGTCTGTGTCGGGATCTTCAGGTGCGGGTGGCTGAGCACCCATTCGCCGAGCATCGGATCGAGCGTGAAGGCATGCGTGCCCTTGCCCAGGCACAGCACCAGCATCGTCGATGGGCCGTAGATCGCGTAGCCGGCGCACACCTGTTCGGTGCCGGGCCGCAGGAAGTCCTCGGGCCTCGCATCCTGCCCCGGCGTGGCCGCGCGCAAGACCGAGAAGATGCTGCCCACCGCGACGTTGACGTCGATGTTCGACGAGCCGTCGAGCGGGTCGAACAGCAGCAGGTACTTGCCGCGCGGATGCTGCTCGGGCAGCAAATACACGTCGTCCAGTTCCTCCGACACCATGCCGGCGACATGGCCGCCCCATTCGTTGGCGCGCAGGAACATGCGGTTGGCTTCGATGTCGAGCGTCTTCTGCTCCTCGCCCTGCACGTTGGACGTGCCCACGCTGCCCAGCACACCGGCCAGCGCGCCGAAGGCGACCTTGCGCGAAATGGCCTTGCAGGCCAGCGAGACATCGGTGATGAGCGCGTTCAGGTCGCCGGTCGCGCCTGGCGCGCGGCGCCGTTCCTCGATGAGGAACTGCGTCAGGGTGGACTTTCCGCCAGTGGGCATCGGGGCCTCAGCCTTGCAGCGTGGGGGTCGCTTGCGCGACCGTGTCCTGGGCCACGAGCAGCTCGTGCAGCTGGCCCGGTCGTTCGATGCACCAGCGCGGATGGTGTGCCAGCGCGGCCGCATGCGCATAGCCCCAGCCCACCAGCGCCGCCGGTGCGCCGGCAGCCGTGGCGGCGAGCATGTCGGCGGGGCCGTCGCCGACCATCATCAGCCTTGCCGCGGGCACCCGCAGGCCGCTCGCCGCCTGCAACAGCAGGCCCGGTGCCGGCTTGCGCCAGGCGGCCTGGTCGGCACCGTGCACCGCGGCGAATGAGGGCAGCAGGCCGGCGGCATCGAGCACCGCACGGGCCAGCGCACTGGGCTTGTTCGTCACCACCACCAGTGGCCAGCGCGGCGCGAGTTGCTTCAGCATCGCACCGATGCCGTCGAAGACATGCCCATGGCTCAGCGGCGCGGCCAGCGTGGCCGCATCGAAGTGCTGGCGCAGTTGCGACGGCGACGCCGCTTGCGCCCGCTCGCTGCCGAGAAAGCGCAGCGCGCGCGCGATCAACACATCGGGCCCGTCGCCGATCCACTCGCGCACACGATCGACATCGAACAGCGGCAGGCCGGCCTCGTGCAGAGCACAGTTCAGCGCATGGCCGATGTCGGGCGCGCTGTCCACCAGCGTGCCGTCCAGATCGAACGCGATCGCCTCGATAGGCGCTGTGCTCTCCCTCATCGTGCCGCCCCGGCGCGACGCGCCAGTTCATCGAAGCTGAGCCAGGCGGCCTGCTGCAGTTGACGGCCCGGTTCGCCGGACAGCGGATGCTTCGGCTCGCCCAGGCTCGGCAGCAGCAGGTCGGCCGCGCGCAGGTCGCTGTCCTCGGTCCAGTAGGTCGGCGTGACCACGGTCCACAGACCGGCCGCCTGGGCGGCGCGCAGGCCGTTGGCCGAATCCTCGAAAGCCACTGCACGATCGGCCGGCAGGTCGAGGTGGCGCAGCGCCAGCTGGTAGATGTCGGGCGCGGGTTTTTTCGCGGGGACCTGGTCGCCACAGGCGATGACGCTGAAGATGTCGAGCCCGCGCGCGCCCATCGTCGATTGCAGCAGCGCATCGATATTCACCGCCGTCGTCGTGCTGGCGATGGCCAGCCGGCAGCCGGCGGCCAGCGCCTCGTCGATCAGCCGCATCACGCCGTCGCGCAGCGGCAGGGCACCGTCGTTGACGACGGCGGCGTAGAACCTGGTCTTTTGCGCATGCACGTCGGGCAGCAGGCCGAGCAGGTTGCGCGTCTCGGCCGGCGGCAGTTCCAGCCGTTCGATGTAGGCGGCCATGCGTTCCTTGCCACCGGTGGTGTTCAGCAGCTGGCGGTAGAGCAGCCGGTCCCATTCCCAGCCGAGCCCGAAGCGCTCGAAGGCCAGGTTGAAAGCCGTGCGATGCACTTCCTCGGTATCGGCCAGCGTGCCATCGACGTCGAAGATCAGGGCCTCGATCATGCGCTGCTGCCCTCCTTCGCCAGGCCGCCTCTGAACACGCGGCTGGCCAGCACGTCGTCTGCGCACAGCGTGGTCAACTGCTGCGCGCTGAGCGCGGCGTCGCTGTCGAACAGGCGCGTGGCGTGGCGCAATCGCATGCGGTCGAGCGCGTTGCGCACCGACCGCGCATTGGCGAAGTGTGGCTGTTCACTGCGCAATTGCAGGTAGCGGCCGAAGGCCTCGCGCGCGCCGTCATCGAAGGTGTAGTTCAGTTGCTTCAGCATCAGATCGGCGATCTGCACCAGTTCGGTCTGCGAGTAGTCGGGAAAATCGATGTGGTGCGCGATGCGCGAGGCCATGCCCGGGTTGCTGCCGAAGAAGGTGTCCATGCGATCGGCGTAGCCGGCCAGGATCACGACCAGGTCGTCGCGGTGGTTTTCCATCACCTGCAGCAGGATCTCGATGCTTTCCTGGCCGTAGTCGCGCTCGTTCTCGGGCCGGTACAGGTAGTAGGCTTCGTCGATGAAGAGCACGCCGCCCATCGCCTTCCTTGGCCTTCATGGCGGCGTCGGTGGTCTGCGGGATCGCACCGCCTGCCGCAGCGCACGGGTTGCCCGGTGCCGCGTCGAAGCCCTGGCCGTCGGGGCCGACCAGGCAGTTCAGTACGTGGTGCAGATGTCTGTCGACGCCGGCGAGATCGGCGCTGCCGGCTGCGATTCCCGCATGCTGCGCGGCTGTGCTGATGGCTTGCGGTCCGTCGGCCAGCGCCGCTGTCGGTGTGAAGGTGGCGAGGGTTGTCAGTGCGGCGAGAGCGGCTGCGCTCCCGATGATCCTGAAGGTCTTCATGGTTCGATCCTCCGTTTTGTCGAAAGCGGCTTCATCCTGCCACGAATCCGCGACGCCGGTGGAACGTCGCAAGAGGCCGACGGTAGCTGGCGCCGGATGATGATCGTGCTTTGCGCTACGCTTGGCCGCCATGGGCATTCAGCAACCACGGCTGCCGTCGCTTGGATTGATCTTTCCGCCCGCCGATCGTGAGGTTCCCGAAGAGGGCGTCGCCATGTACGGCGGGCAGTTGCGCTTCCTGGTCACGGGGTTGGGTATCGAGCGCGTGACTCCGGAGAGTTTCGATGCCGCTCTCGCCCGCATTCCGGGGGCCGCCAGGCAGCTGGCGGCTGCGGGCGCCGACGCCATCGAACTGACCGGCACGTCCCTCACCTTCTACAAGGGCGAGGCTTTCAACCGGCAGTTGTGCGAAACAGTCATGGAGGCTTCCGGCCTGCACGCCACGACGATGAGCGACGGCATCATCGCGGGGCTCAAGGCGGTCGGCGCGCAACGCGTCGCCGTGGCCACGGCCTACAACGACACGGTGAACGCGCGGTTGCACGACTTCCTGCTCGAGCACGAGCTGGAGCCGCTGGTGGTCACGGGCATGGGGCTCGAGGCCATGCCGGACATCCACCAGGTCGCGCAGCAGGCGCTGCTGGATTTCAGCACGCGTGTATTCGCCTCGGCACCGCAGGCGGATTCGCTGCTGGTTTCCTGCGGCGGCTTTCGCACCCTGGAGATCATTGCACCGCTGGAAGCGCGCACCGGTGTCCCGGTGATTTCCAGCATGCCGCACGGTCTGTGGGCCGGAGCGCGGCTGGTGGGTCTGAGCGGCGCGGCGCCGGGCTATGGTCGGCTGTTGTCGAGCCCGGACCCGGTCGCCACGCTGCCCGGCGAGGTGCCATGATAACCGCGCCGATCTTCAGACAGACTGGGGGCAATAGATCCATGGCTCACGCTCGACATCATCTGGTCGCGTTCGTGGCGGCCTTCCTGCCTGTTGCGGCAGGCGCGGCGACACTCGGCGGAGTGGCTCTCGACCTGAATGGCCGCCCGGTGGTCGGTGCCATGGTGACGGTTGCCACCGGCCTGCCCGGACCCACCGCGCAGACCGTGTACACCGACGCCGCCGGTCATTTCGAATTCCCCGAGCGGGACAGTTTCGGCAGTGGCGACAACCTGCTCGTCAGCCTGCGCGCACTGGACCATGAGCTGCTCGATCACAAGGTGCGTCGCGCCGGTTCCGACCGGCTGGAGCTCACGCTGCTGGCGCGACCGACGACCAACCAGGCCAACGTCGTGCCCGCGTCCGCCTGGCTGCGCGGTGCGGGCAATCACGAAACGAACTCCACGTTCGTGCTCGACTGCATTGGTTGCCACCAGGTTCCGGCACCGCAGTTCCGCAACTACGCCAATGCAATGGCGGACATTCCCGGCCCTGACCGCTCCGACATCGCGCATCGCGGCTGGACGGCGATTGTCCAGTACATGAACTACATCTCCGCGGAAGAGTTCGGCCGTGGCCCGGATGTCGCGCCGCCCGATGCGGTGAACGTCTATTCCGTGGGCGATGGCGATCGCGTCATCGACTTCCTCACCGGGCACTTTCACGGCAGGATGAACGAGATCGCCGGGTATTCATGGGGCGCGCCGCTGGCGGTGACGCCTCGCACGGTCATTGCCGAGTACGAGGTTCCGCAGCCCAACGCCGTGCGCGAGGCGCTGCTGCTGGGCAATCCGCCGCAGCTGTACGTCGCGGACGTCTCCAGCAATCTCATTTACAAGGTGGATCCGGCCACCAACCGGCAGACGCCACTTGCCATCCCGGGCGCGGACCCGATCGGCCCGCACTCATTGCACCGCGGCGCCGACGGCAGCCTGTGGATGGCGCCGTTCGTTTCCAGCGTGATCGCGCGACTCGACGTGGACAGCGGGCGCTGGCAGACGTGGCCGATGAAGACCACCGACGGCAAAGCCACGGGCGCGCATGACCTGAGCCTCGGTGCCGATCATGTCGTGCTCACCGATCGCGGGGGCCGGATCTGGTTCTCGGACATTCTCAACGACTCCATCGGCTACTTCGACCCCGCCACGGGTGGCAGCGAAATCTATCGCGCGCCGCCGTTGCCGCAAGACCGGCCGCGCAACGGATCGCTGTATGGCCTGGTGATGGGCGCCGATCGCAGGACCTTGTGGTACAGCGAGCTCAATGGCGGACGCATCGGCAGTTTCAACATCGAAACACGTCGCTTCGAGACTTCCGCGCTCTTGCCAGCCAACTCCGGACCGCGCCGGCTGGCGATCGACGATCGCGGCGTGCTGTATGTGGCGCTGTATGGCCGCGGCCAGCTGCTGGAGTACGACACCAACGCGCGGCGGATCATCGACACCCTGGATCTGCCGGATCTGGCCAGCGCGCCCTATGCAGTGACGTGGGACCCGGTGCGGCGGGTGGTGTGGATCCCGACTTCCAACGCCGATGCCATCTACCGCTTCGATCCTGCCGACAAGTCCTTCGCGGTGCTGCCGATGCCGCGCACCGGCGCGCTGATCCGCATGGTGGACGTGGATCCGGCTACGGGCCACCTGATCACGTCCTACGCAAATATCGTGAAGCAGGTGCACGGGCCACGCATGGCGCTGATCATCGATCCGGGTGATGACGCTTACCGCAATCATCGGCCGGTTGCATTGCAGCCGGTGCCGGCCAACATTGCCCGGGTTCCGCCGACCCCTGCAGCAACACTGCCCGCGCCGCAACCGCCCGCCCGTGACGGGGCCTCGCTGGTGCAGGCCATGCGCTGCTATTCCTGCCACACCCTGAAGGATCCGTTGCTGGGTCCGCCCTACCAGACCATTGCGCTGCGCTACAGCGCCAACCGCGAGGAGATGGCCGACATCCTGGCTCGCAAGATCGTGCTGGGCGGCGGCGGCAACTGGGGTCTGGTGCCCATGGTTCCCAACGAGCAGGTCAGTGACGAGGACGCACACATCATCGCCCGGTGGATCCTGCAACAATCTCCCTGAACTGGCTTTGGCCAACTCTAGAGATACAGCTCCGGGTTCAGCGGGATGCCGTGCTTCCTGCAGTGGCTCTCGTAGTGGTCCATGAACCACCACACGTCGGCGGTCATCACCAGATTGCCCGCGGGGTCATAGAACTCGTTCGGGCCCTGCATCCAGCCGAACAGCTTGCAGCCATCCGGGTGGTCGGTGACCAGCGTGTGCGCCTCGCCCGGTGTCTCGTAGATGAAGCAACCCGGTGTGGCCAGCCACTGGTATTCGAGATAGTGGGCACTGCCTTCCAGGCACATCATCACGACGTAGCCGCGATGCTTGTGGGTGCCGATCACGCTCGGGCCCTTCATCCACAGGATGTTGGAATAGACGTTGTGCCGCGTGTCGAACAGCAGATGCTTGATGGCGGCGTTCTCGCCGAACGGCACCCACGGACTGTCCTTCTCGTCGTAGTGGACGAAACGGCCGGGGTGCGCGTGCCTGGCGATGAGGTCCGGGAACAGTTCGGGCACCTGGACGATCTGACGGTCCACCGCGGGCGGCGCGGTCATCCTGGACTCGGGTTTGCTCATGGTGGTGATCCCCCGGGAAATTCCTTCCTGTGATCAGCGACCCGGTGGCGGCTGTCCGGGCCCCGGCGCCGGTCCCTGCGTCAGCGCCGTCTGGGCCGCCGAGATCAGGTAGGCGCGCAGCGCCATCGTATCGCCGTCCTTCAGGTACTGGCTGAACGATGCCATGCCGCGCTCGGACAAGGTGCCCTTGAGCACGATCGAGTCCAGCAGTTCCTGGCTCTGCAGCGCCGGTGAGCGGCGCAGGTCCGGGAAGGTCGAGCGCGCGGCGCCATTGCGGCCGTGGCAGGTCTGGCACTGCGCCTCGAACACCTGTGCGCCGTGCTGGATGGTGTCGGCGTCGGCGAACTGCGGTGGCGGCGCGATCGGCCGTTGCGTGAATGGTGGCAGATCGGGCAGCGCCGTCTTGCCACCCAGCTTGAATACCAGCAGACGCGCGCCGTTCGGCGCGTAGTAGCCGCCCTGCACCGGCCCGCCGACGGCGATGGCCACATATTGCTCGCCGCCCACTTCATAACTGATCGGGTTGTCCAGCACCGCGGTCTTGGTGTTGAACGACCACAGCTTCTTGCCATCGATGGCGCGATACGCGTCGAACTCCTGCTTCGGCAGATTGCCGTGGAACACCAGGCCGCCGGCGGTGGCGAGCGCGCCGGCGGTCACCTGCACGCCGCCCGTCGGGTTGATGAACTCCTCGGTGCGCCACACTTCCTTCTGCGCGATGGGGTCCCATGCAGTCAGGCGGCCGCTGAAGCTCTGCTTGGTGTCCGGATGCGCGGCGAGATACTTCTGGCGGTCGGCAAAGGGGCCGATCAACTGCCAGTGCGTGGTCGCCGGGATGTACACGAGCCTGGTCTGCGGACTGTAGGACATCGACTGCCACGCGTGGCCGCCGGCCGGTCCGGCCACCAGGTTGAAGATCTTGCCGGTGAGGTTGGCGCGCGCTTCGGGCACCACGTCCGGACGGCCGGTCTGCATGTTCACGCCGGTATTCCAGTTCACGTCGGTGTAGGCCCTGGCCGACAGCAGCTCCCCGGTTGCCGCATCCAGGACATAGAACATGCCGTTCTTGGATGCCTGCATCACCACGTGGCGCGGTTTGCCGTCGATTTCGGTGTCCAGCAGCATCAGCTGCTGCACGGTGTCGTAGTCCCAGGTTTCCCATGGCGTGGTCTGGTAGTGCCACGCATAGCTGCCATCCTTGGCATGCACGGCCACGATGGAAGTCACGAACAGGTCGTCGCCGCCGCCGGCATCGCGCCGCACGGCGTCGCCGGGCGTGCCGTTGCCGGTGCCGAATATGACCAGGTCGGTACTGGGGTCGTAGGTGATCGCATCCCACACGGTGCCGCCGCCGCCGCCTTTCCACCAGCCCGGCGTCTTCCAGGTGGCCGCCGCCATCTCCATGGTCTTGTTCTCGAAGCCGGCCGCGGGATCGCCCGGGACCGTCCAGAACCGCCACAGGTGCTTGCCGGTCTCCACGTCATAGGCGTCGAGGTAGCCGCGCACGTCGAACTCGGCACCGGCCGAGCCGATGAACACCATGCCGTTGGCGATGCGCGGCGCGCCGGTGATCGAGTAGCGTCGCTCATCCGGCGTGGCCTTGACGGACCACACCGGCTCGCCGCTCTTCGCGTCGAGGGCGATCAGCCGGCCGTCGAGCGTGCCGAAGATGATCTTGCCGTTCCATGCCGCCGCGCCACGGTTGTCCACGCCGCAGCACAGGTTGATGTTCCAGGCCTTGGGCACCTTGGGGTCGTACAGCCACAGCTGCTTGCCGGACCTCGCATCGACCGCCATCACCATGCTCCAGGGCAGCGTGACGTACACGACGCCATCGATCATCAGCGGCGTGGTCTCGACGTTCTGGTTGGTGGGCAGATCGACGAACCAGGCCAGGCCCAGCTGGTCGATGTTTCCTTCATTGATCCTGTCCAGCGGGCTGAAATACTGCTCGTTGTAAGTGCGGCTGTGGGTCATCCACTGGCCGGCCTCGGCGTCGGCATTGAGCAGCCGTTGCATGTCGACTTTTGCACTGGACTGCGTGCAGGCCTGGGCGCCAAGGAGCACGACAGTGCCCGTCAAGATCTGAGCCAGTCGCGACCATGCCATGGCGCATCCCCCTGAAAAAGCAGTTGTTCTTGGCGCGCCTGATCAGTGGTCCATCCAGGTCGCGCACGCCATTCAACTGCCATACTGCCGTCCAATGCAACTCGTTGACCAGATGGCTGCCGCGATCGGCACCACCGTGGCCCAGCGGCCGGCGGCGCGGGTACGCGGTGGGTGCATCAACGAGTGCTTTCGCTGGGAGAGCGGTGCCGGCCCGCTGTTCGTGAAACTTGCCGACGCCGCGTCGCTCCCGTTATTCGCGGCCGAGGCCGCCGGGCTCGCCGAGCTCGCGCAGGCCGACGCGGTCCGTGTCCCCCGGGTACTGGCGGTTGGTGCGACAGGCGAGAGCGCATTTCTGGTCCTGGAGTGGATTGAACTGGGCGTGCTCACGGGTGATGCGCAAGCGTTGCTGGGCGAGCACCTGGCCCTGATGCACCGACGCACGGTGGGCCGCTTTGGCTGGGATCTCGACAACACGATCGGCAGCACGCCACAGATCAATAGCTGGTCGGATGACTGGCTCGGCTTCTTTCGCGACCAGCGGCTGGGGTTTCAGCTCGAGCTGGCGCATCGCAACGGGCACGGTGGGCGGCTGCAGCAGCGTGGTGCCGACCTGCTGCGGAATCTGCATCGGTTCCTCGCGGACCACGCGCCGCAACCCTCGCTGCTGCACGGGGACCTCTGGGGCGGCAATGCCGGCGCCGCTCCGGACGGCACGCCGGTGATCTTCGACCCGGCGGTGTATTACGGGGATCGCGAGACGGATCTGGCCATGACGCGGCTGTTCGGCGGATTCGGCAGCCGGTTCCATGCCGCCTACGGGGCCGCCTGGCCCCTGCCTCCGGGCGCGGCGGGGCGAGTGGAGCTGTACAACCTCTACCACGTGCTCAATCACCTGAACCTGTTCGGCGGCGGGTATTCCGACCGGGCGATGAACCTCATCGATTCGCTGCTGGCGCGAATCGGCCGTTGAGGGCCCGTATCCCGAATCACCATATCGAGGGGCCGCCTATCCCATGAGGGGCTCGGCAGTCAAGGCAGACAACAAAGGGCCGCCAGGCCACCTAAGTCAGGGGTGACCCGATGTTGCCCGCTTCGCACAATTACTTGTGGAGCACGGACGCACGCGGATATGATCGGCGCCGGGGGTGACCTCGACCGCTGTAATAAGGCGGCGCTAATGGGGGGGATTCAAGATGTCTGTTGCACGAGCCGTGAGAAGGGCACATCTCGAGTAATGGTCTTATTGGGGCGTAAGCCCGCCGTGGCACTCAAAGTGCGCGGAATCCTCCCAATGCGCTGCCTCTACGGTGGATTTCTCTGCCGAGGATCGATTTGCATGACTCAAACTGGGGGATCTATGAAACATGCGCTTTGCCAGCGGCTTGCCGTTGGCGCCGCACTTCTTTGCGGCATCACAGCTGGCGGCTTTGCGCCGCGAGCGGCCGCCGCAGACAGCGCCAAGGCTGGCAGTGACGAACAACAGCTGACCGAGGTCGTCGTTACCGGATCCCGTATCGCGCGTCGCGATAACGTGGCCAACAGCCCGCTGGTCACCGTCGACGCCAAGCAGCTGGAAAGCCAGTCCGGCCTGAACGTCGAGTCGTACCTGAACCAGTTGCCGGCCTACAACCCGGCCGCCACGCCGACCTCCGAGGGCACCAATTCGGACGTGCAGATCTCCTCGATCAACTCGGTGGGTATCGCGTCCATCTCGCTGCGTGGCTTCGGCGCCAACCGCAGCCTGACGCTGATCGACGGCCGCCGCGCCACCCCGACCAACGCGTTGATGGTGGTGGACGTCAACAGCATCCCCTCGTCGATGATCCGCAGCATCGAGATCATCTCCGGCGGCGCCTCGGCGGTGTACGGTGCCGACGCCATGGGCGGTGTGTCGAACTTCCTGCTGAACCGGGATTTCCAGGGCCTGCAGGTCGACACTGCAGTACGGCATTACCGATGTCGGCGACAACAACGAATTGCGCGCCTCGATATCTGACCGGCACGAAGTTCGGCGACGGTCGCGGCAACGTGGTCTTCGCGGCCGAGTACTACAAGCGCGAGGCGGCCTTCGACAAGAATCGCAGTTTCTACACGGACTCCTACAAGGATCCGACCGTCGGCGGCAACTTCATCGGCTTCATATTCGGCGAGAATGGCTGGAACCAGCTGTTCAATCCCGGCCAATCCGCGACACGGTCTAACCGTCACTCGGTCGGCCGTGCCCATATTCAGCTGTCTGCGGATTCAACAGCGGCAATTGCGCGTTCAATGGCCGCGCTTCAATGCCGGACGGTACGATCTGGAATCCGAACGGCGTCAACTGGCCATGGATTGGGGCGGCCAGCCGATCGACAACTTCCGCTATTCGCCCGTCAACACCTACGACAATACGAAGTGCACGATACCGTCAACCTGCGACCTGCCCGAACGGCCCGACGCAGTCATCCAGGCGCTGAAGTACAACGAGACCGAGGGCTACACGTCCAATCCGCAGACGCGCTATGCGTTCATGGGATCGGCCAAGTACGACATCACGGACAAGCTCCATTTCGAGTCCAGTGCCCGCTATTCACAGAGCATTACGCAAGACCTTCCTGGCGGGCACCAACGCCAGCTATGGCTGGGAAGCGACGGTGCCGTACAACGCCACGACGGACAGCCCGGTCAATCCGGCGCTGAACTACACCGACCAGGCGGTCGTGGCGGCGGTGCTGGCGAATCCCGGCGGCGTTTGCGAACCCGAGCTTCATCGCGCATGGCGCGACCGGTGCCCAGCATCCGGTGCCGGTGGAGATGGCCATCCTGCTGAACAGCCGGGCGCGCGAGCTCCGATACTTCAACCCGACGGATGCCGGTTACAATCCGACCAGCGGCTGGGTGATGGAAACCTTCCGCTGAACAGCTTCGGACGTCGCGCCACCGACGACACCAACGAGTCCTGGCAGATCGAGACCGGCCTGACCTACGATCTGCCGATCAAGGACTGGACCTCGGAAATCTACTACTCGCGCGGCGAGTCCTCGACCTACAACGTGGCCTTCGGCAATAACTCGCTGGCGCGCTGGCGTGGCGAGATCACGGCGCCGGACTACGGCTACCACTCCAATCTGCAGAGCAACCTGACGAACAATGGTCCGGGTGCCAGCCCGGGCTTTCGGTTCGGTGCCGGTGCCCTGCACCAGTGGTTTCTACGAGACGATCTTCAACGCGGATGCCGTGCCGTCGGCGGACTGCCAGTACGCGGTGCAGGCGCCGTTGCAGACGCGCACGCAGAACCAGCAGGACATCTTCGAGCTGAACCTGCAGGGCGGGCTGTTCGACCTGCCGGCCGGCGAAGCGCGCGGTGCGCTGGGCTACCAGCAGCGTCGCAACGCCTCGCAGTTCAATCCGGACATCCTGCAGTCCACCGCATCGTTCACCGACCAGGTGATCGGCGTGTATCCCACGGGCAGCCTCAACAAGTCAGACGTGGCGAAGGACATCTGGGCTGAGGTGGTGGTGCCGGTGATCGGCGGCTTGCCGTTCCTGCAGAAGCTGGAGCTGGACACTGGGTGGCCGCCACTCCCAGTACAGCAGCACCGAAAGCACCGAACACCTACATGATCGACGCCAACATCCAGATCAACGATTCGGTGCGGTTCCGTGGCGGCTACAACCGCGCCACGCGTGCGCCGAACCTGGGCGAGCTGTACCTGCCCGTTGCAGCAGATCTTCACCTTTGGCAGCAGCAACTTCGGCGATCCCTGCAGCCTGCGGTCCAACAACCCGTTCGGCGCCGGCGGTGCGGCCCAGTCGGTGGATCCGGCCGACGGCGTCACGGCGGGGGTGTATGCGCCCGGCCAGACTGCGGCAGGTGCCACGAGCACGTACCTGATCTGCCAGGCGCAGATGGGTCACGACCGCTGTGGGCCAGTTACTATCAAGACCCGACGGTTTCCCAGTCGGCTGCCCCGACCAGTGCCAGCTTCTGGATCAACCAGACCGGCAATCCGAACCTGAATTCTGAAAAGGCGGACACCTACACGTTTGGCATGGTGCTGCAATCGCACCTGGACAGCCCGCTGCTGCGCCGCATGACGGCAACGATCGACTGGTACAAGATCAACATCAACGACGCGATCCTGCCGTACACGACCGACTACGCCCAGTTCCTGTGCTACGGCGTCGACGCAGGTGACCAACGCCGCAGAGGCCGCGGCCCAGGCGCAACGTCTGCCTGCGCAAACGCGGTACGCAACCAGGGCACGGGTGGCATCGTGAGCACGCTCGTGTCCTATGCCAACCAGGCCTGGGTCAAGACCCGCGGCGTGGACTTTGCCTTCAACTGGTCCGCCGACCTGGCCGACATGGGAATGTCCAGTGTTCCGGGCAGCCTCAACCTGAGCGTGCAGGGCACCTGGCTGAACACCTACAAGACCAAGCAGTCGTCGGAGGCCTTCGATCCGGTGGTTGAATGGAAGGGTACGAACGGCCCTCAGCTGGCGAGCTTCAATGGCGGCGCGTATAAGTACCGCCTGTTCACGAACATCGGCTACAACCTGCCGGCAGTGGGCGTGAACCTGCGGTGGCAGTACCTGCCGAGCGTGAGACCCGCTGTGTATGCGATCAACGATGCGAAGATCGCCAACAACGCGGCGGTGACGGCTGGTGCGCCGGGCCTGATCCTGGGTTATAGCCCGAGCACCACGCTCAACACCAAGGCGTACAGCATGTTCGGTCTGTCGGGCTACTGGAACATCAACCCGACGTTGTCGATGCGGTTCGGCATTGACAACCTGTTCAACAAGCAGCCGCCGGTAACCGGGGCATCCACCGGGTACCCGTATGACCCGTCGCTCACTGCAGACCAGAATGCGGCGAATCTGAACGCCGTGTGCGGTGGTGCACCGGGATGCGGTAACCCGGCTGGATACAGCCTGCCGACCTCTGGCGCGGGCACGACCAGCGGTGGCTTCTACGACGTGCTGGGTCGCCGGTACTTCGTTGGCCTGAAGGCCCGGTTCTAAAGCGACCGAGCAGAAGTAAGTGTGAAGCGGCGGGCCGAGAGGCCCGCCGTTTTTTTTGGCGACGGATCAGCGAACGCGCGTGACGCGAATCCAGTTCTTGGCCTGGCCCTCATCGCGCGTGAGGCGGTAGGAGCCGAGACTCGCCTTGGTAATGGTGATCGCCTGGTTCACCTTGAGATACCCACCAAGAAAGGCGTCCTCGTGGCGCCAGACCTGCCCGTTGTCCAGATACACAAGGAAGCGCCCTGTCCCCACGGTCTTCAGGTCGGTGCCGACCGGCGGACAGGGCTTTCCGGGCCCACGGCTACCCTTGGTTCTCGTGCGGCGCCGCCTGCTCCTCGGGTTGCTCGTCGGGATCCCGGTGGTCGGCGTGATCGCGGCGGTCGCCTGGACGATGCGCTCGGCGGCTCTCCCGAACCCGCTGCCGGCGCCGAAGTCGCCTGCGCTTCCCGACCTCGCGATGTCCCCGTTGAGCGAGATCGCCGCGAGCGAGGCGGTCGGCCGCGATGCCGAGTACCTCTCGTTCACGGCCGCGCCGGCGAACGTCGGGCGCGGGGCGCTGATCATCCATGCCGTCCGCGCCGACCGTCGCGGCGGCTGGCGCGTCTCGCAGCGCTTCGACGAGCCCGACGGATCCATGAGCGAGACGATCACCACGGGCGACGTCGTCTGGGGCGGCCACGGGCACAACCACTGGCACGTCCACATGGGCGCGTCGTACTGGCTCACCCGCCCCGGCTCGCCGCGGCGGCTGCGGACGTACGAAAAGGTCGGCTTCTGCTTCTTCGACCAGAAGCCCTTGCTCGTTCAGCCCACGGACGCACCGTCCCGTCCCCGGTTTCCCGTAACGAGCTGCAACGGCCGGGACGCGCTCGAGTTCACCATGGGGATCTCGCCGGGCTGGTCGGACCCGTACTCCTGGGCGCTCCCCGACCAGCGCCTCGACGTGACCGGCCTGGCCGACGGCGTCTACCGACTCTGGGCAACCGCCGATCCCGGCGGCTGGTTCCGCGAATCGAACGAGAAGAACAACCTCACCTGGGTCGACCTGCGCCTCACGCTGAGCGTCTCGCCGCCGCGCGTGGAGATCGTTCGCCGCGGCCCGGCGGGCGCCTCGGTCCCGAGGTAGCCCGGGTGTCAGCGCTGCTGGTAGGTGGCGGACGCGCCGCCCACGTCCTGAGGCACGGCGGTCCCCGGAATCTGGAAGTGCCATTTCGCGCCGAACGCCACCGCGGCGGAGATCACCATCACGCTGGACAGCACCACGAGGGCGATCAGCCCAAGCGCCTGGATGCGGATCTCCTGCTGCCTCGCCGTGCCCATCTCCCCCTCCTTGCTCGCCTGATTCGAACGCTAGTCACCCATCGGAGGGGCGCCATGCCTCGTCCGAGTGACACACGGAGGCCACTTCTGCCGCGCACGGGGGACGCCCCGTCGTCGGGCGTCTTTGCGACACTTACGGCGTGATGCGCGTCCTCCTCGCCGATGACCATCGCCTGATGCTCGACGGAATCCGTCGGGCCCTCGACGAGGACGGGGGGTTCGAGGTGGTCGGCGAGACGCAGAACGGGGCCCAGGTGCTGCCGCTCGTCGGACAGACGAACCCGGACCTCGTCGTGCTCGACGTCCGCATGCCGAACATGGACGGCCTCCAGTGCCTCGAGGAGATCCGTCGCCGCTACCCGGACGTCAAGGTCGTCATGTTGTCGGCGTCGACGACGCAGGATCTGATCGATGGGGCGTTGCGCCGCGGCGCGAGCGCGTACGTGCTCAAGACCGTCGATCCGAGCGACCTACCCTCGACCCTGCGCCAGGTCGCGAGCGGCACGGTCTTCTCGACCGTCGGCGCGACCGAGACTTCGGTGCCGAGCGGTGCGAAGGCGGCCGGCCTCACGGACCGGGAGATCTCGATCCTCACCGAGCTCGCGAAGGGAAAGTCGAACGACGAGATCGCGAAGGAGCTCTGGGTCACCCAGCAGACCGTGAAGTTCCACCTGACGAACGTCTACCGCAAGCTCGGCGCGAAAAACCGCGCCGACGCGGTGCGCCAGGCGTACCAGCTCGGACTGATCGTCAGGCCACTGGGCGACGAGTAGACGCTCGCCCGGCCGGTCCGTGTCCGGTGTCCGACTGAAGTCGGACACCAGCGCCGCGTGTTCGGTGTCCGACTTCAGTCGGACACCAGCCGCACGAGGCGGCGCCGCCGGACACACGTGCCACGAAGCGAGCTCACGCAGGAGGCAAGGGAGGGTCGAGTCGGATGCCAGCCTCGCCCCCCCGGGGAGGCTGGCATCCGACTCAGGCGCCGGCGCGGGAAACGGCCGCCGTTGCGTTCCAGGCGCGCCGGGTGCGGGTGAGCAGGAGGACGAGCCCCGTGAGGGTCGTGGGGACGTACCACACGGCCTGCAGCACGATCGCGAAGGCGAGCGCGCTCTCCTGCCCGATGCCGAACAATGCAAGTGCCGAGACACCGAGCCACTGGTAGGTGCCGACGAAGCCCGGCGACGATGGGATCGCGACGCCGAGGTTGATCGCCGCGGTGACGAAGACGGCCTGGAGGACCGTGAGCTCGATCCCCACGGCGCGCGCGACGAGGAGCGCCGCGAGCGTCCAGACGAGCCAGGCCGCGACGCTGAGCAGGACGAGCTCCTGGGTGCGGGAGACTCCGAGCGGCTCGGAAAGCCCGTCGATCAGGTCGCGCGCGAAGCGACGCACCATGCCTCGATGGCGCCGTGCTCCGGGCCGGCGCCGGGTGTAGGAGCGCGCCGCGAGGAGCCCGATCCCGAGGAGCGCGACTGCGATCAGCGCTCCCAGGACGATCCTGTCGACCCACCGCTCGTCGGTCACGAACGGCAGAGTTGCGAGCAAGAATGCGAAGAGCACGACGAGGTCGAAGCCCCGGTCGAGTACGACCGTTGCGACCCCGCGCCCGTACGAGAACGCGCCTCGCGACACCCAGCGGGCGCGCAGCAGATCGCCGATGCGTCCGGGCAGCACGTTGTTCACCGCCACGCCCGCGACGACCATCTCGAAGAAGCGCCAGTGGGTTGCGTTCGTCATCGCGATGCGGCGCCAGCGCGCCGCCTGCAGCCAGTACATGACACCCATGCAGCCGATCGCGCCGAGGACCGGAAGCGGGCGCACGTCCTGCAGCGTCCGCCACACGGTCCCGAGATCTGCGCCACGGATCGCGAAGTACATGAACACGGACGACACCGGGACGCCGATCGCCGCGGCGATCCAGACCTTGCGGCGGTCGTGGGGACGCGCCCCCGCCGCAACGGGGGCGCGTGGGGTCGTGCGGGGAAGGGTTTCGGGTACCGCCGTCACCCCGTCAAGCGTCGCCGGAACCGCGACTCGCCGCCAGCGGCGATGGTTGCGAGCAACCTAGCCCTTCGTCCAGACAGGACCTCCGGCGTACGGGCGATCATTCATCGTGTGCCGGCAATCGATGCGGGAGACGCAGGTGTCCGACTGAAGTCGGACACCGAATGCCTCCCGGCTCCGCATGACGCAGACGACCGACGAGACGGTTTTCACACCCCTCGCCGGTGCCCGTTGCCCGGTATCCGATGTCGCCGGAGCGGCTTCTCCGGTGTCCGACTTCAGTCGGACACCTGCACCGGACACCCCACATGACTCCCCACATGACACAGACGACCGACGACACGAAACGGGCGTTCGCTCCCCTCGCCGGAGCGGCTTCTCCGGTGTCCGACTTCAGTCGGACACCTGCACCGGGCTCCCCACATGACACAGACGACTGACGACACGAAACGGGACTTCGCTCCGGTCGCCGGCGCGGGTTCCCCGGTGTCCGACTTCAGTCGGACACCGGCACGCCGAACCGTCGGCCGGATCCTCGAGACGAGCCCGTTCCCGATCCTGCTCGTGTCGCTCGTCGGCATCGTGCTGCTCTCGGTGTTCGGGCCGTCGCTCGTGGTCGGCGACACGTGGCTGACACTGATGGCCGGCCGCGAGGTCGTCGAGCACGGGCTGCCGTCGACCGAGACGATCACGTTGCTCGGGCAGGGCGCCACGTGGACCGACCAGCAGTGGCTCGCCCAGGTGGTGTTCTACGGTGCCCACGGGCTTGCCGGGATGCGCGCGGTCGTGCTCCTCGACGTCCTGCTCGTGCTGCTTGCGCTCGCGTTCGCGACCGCGACCGCGCGGACGGGCGGCGCGTCGTCCCGCTCGACCTTCCTCGTCGGACTCGTCGCCGTGCTGGCCGGCCCGTGGGGGTGGACGATCCGCGCGCAGTCGACCGCGCTGCCGCTGTACGCGGGTGCGCTGTGGCTCCTGGTCGACGCCTCGCGGCGCGGGGTCCGCCGTCGGACGCTGCTCGTGCTCCCTCTGCTCGTCCTGTGGGCGAACCTCCACGGATCGGTCGTGCTCGGCGCGGGCCTGACCGTGCTGCTCGGGGCGGTCGCGCTCGTCCGGGCACGAAGGCTCGCGTGGCTCCCGCTCGTCCTGGTCCTGGTCGCGCCGCTCTGCGTGCTCGCCTCCCCGTACGGGACCGACCTCGTCGACTACTACAACCTGATGCTCGTCGACGCGCCGTTCGCGCCGATCCTGCGCGAGTGGCAGTGGTCGAGCCCGAGCGGCACGACGGCGCTCTTCTGGCTCCTCGCGCTCGTCGCCGTGGGAGTCCTGGCGTGGGGGCGCTGCCGTCGCCGGCTCACCCTGTACGAGCTGGCGGTGCTCGGCGTCACCTTCGTCGGGGCCGTCCAGGCGGTGCGCGGGGTGATCTGGTTCGCACTCGCCTGCGCGGCGATCCTCCCGGTCGCGCTCGACGGCCTCCTGACCCGGGCCGACATCGACGCGCCCCGCGTCAACCGCGCGATCTCGATCGCCGCGCTGGCCGGCCTCGGCGCGGCGGCGCTGGCGTTTCTCGCGCACCCGGCGTCCTGGTACGTCTCCGACTGGCCCGAGCAGCGGGTCGCGGCCGTCCGCGCCGCGACCCGCGACCCGGCCGCGCGCGTGTACGCGACCGACGGCACCGCCGACTGGCTGCTGTGGCGGATCCCCGACCTCCGCGGCCGGCTCGCGTACGACGTGCGCTTCGAGCTCTACGACCAGGCGACGCTCGACGACATCGTGCGCTACAACGCCCGGCTCGGCGACTGGACGTCGCTCGTCGTCGGCTACCGCGTCGTGGTCGCCGACGACCTCGCGCACCTCGAGGCGCTCGCCGCCGAGCCGGGCTCGAGGGTCGTGTTCCATGACGACGGAGTTGCTGTCGCCGAGCGGCCGCCTGCGAGCGTCGGTCGTGGCTGACACTAGCCCTTCGTCCAGACAGGTGTGGGCCCGGCGGCGCGATGATGGGCGAAGCAGCCTCCGCGCCAGACCCTAGAACAGTGGACACCACCGTTCAGACCCACCGCCCGAGCACGCTCGGAACCCGGCTGACGGCACGGTTCTCGGAAGTGTCCGACGTCGGACCCGCGCTCCTCGCGGCGACGGTGTCCGCCGTGCTCGGCCTCGTTCAACTCGGACAGCCCTCGCTCTGGGAGGACGAGTCGTTCACCGCCAGGGCGATGTCGTATCCCTACACGAAGCTGATCCACGAGCACCACTGGGTCTACTACACGCTAATGAAGCCGTGGACGGCTCTCGCCGGGACGAGTGAGATTGCACTTCGACTCCCATCGGTCGTCGCCGCCGCCAGCGCCTGCGCTCTTCTTGTCCCGCTGGGGAACCGGCTCATGGGAAGACCGGTCGGCTCCATCGCAGGCATCGTGCTTGCACTCAATCCCTTCGTCGTCCAGTGGTCGCAGCAAGCGCGCAGCTACGCGCTCGTGACGGCAGTGGCCGTCGCGGCAACGTGGGCGCTCGTCCACCTGCGCGGCGAGCGAACCACGCGCTCGTGGTGCTTGTACACCGTCGCGCTCGGAGCACTCGTATTGGTCCAGCCGCTCTCCGCGGGTTTGCTCTGGCTGGCACACCTTCTCGCTGCCCACCGAATCCGGACGCGAATCCTCGCTGCCGGGGTTGCGGTCGCGATCCTCGCCTCGCCGTTTCTCCTGGGCGTGTACAGGCGAGACTCGCAGGGAGGGACGCTCATGTGGAACGGATCGCCGTCCCAGGAGACCGTGATGCGGGCGCTACTCGAGCTCTCGGGCGCACTGGGCGTCGGGCTCATCTTGACCATTGCCGCGATCGTATTCGCCCGACGGGAGCGACTGCTTCTCGCAAGCTGGGCGGTGGTGCCGTTCGCCGTCTCGCTCGCCGTGACGCCCGTCGCCGAGGTCTTCATAGACCGTTACCTCATCATCTCGGCGCCGGCCTTCGCGGTTCTGGTCGCAGCCGCGATCGATCGGCTGCGCGGGCCGTGGCGCATCGGCGCGGTCGGAACGTTCATGCTCGGAACGATCGGCGGGCTCCTGATCTGGTATGCGCCGACCGGGTCACAGAACTGGGTCGGACAGGACTGGAAAGCCGCGACGACATTCGCCATGCAGCACGGAGGCGCCACGGTCGAGCCGCCATGGGCGGCCTCTGCGTACGAGTACTACGGCGGGGTTCTTCGCGACAACGGGCTCTACCTCGTGCTCGCGAGTCACGGCAGCAGCATCGGCGACTCGCCCCTCGACCGGAGCTTCGGCGGCAACCTCCGCATCGAGGTCCGGAGATGACGGCGCGGTAGGACTCGATCTCGCCGCCCAGCTCAGCAGGCTCTCGCGCGAACCACGAGACCGGTGTTCAGATCACTCTCGGCAAACAGCCTCTGCGTCCGCACGAACGGCGACGCGACCGCACGGCGCACGAGCGCGGAACGTTCGCGGGGCTGCAGCCAACGACCACTCGTGGCCGTCGCCTCATCCCGGGGCATCGCGGGACTCCGTGCGGCAAGGATGTCGGACACCAGCCGGATGGCGTTGCCGACCGGGAATCCGTACCCGACGACCGTGGACTCAGCGAAGCCGGTTCGTCCCAGAAGTCCCAGAATCCTCTCTCGGCTGTAGCGCCGGACGTGGCCGACGCGCTGGTCCGTCGCACCGAACCGGTGCTCACCCGCGGGCACGCTGATCATGAGCCATCCGCGGCCGCGGACACGCCTGCGCCATGCTCGGAGAGCGGCCTCGTCGTCCTCGATGTGCTCGAGGACTTCGAAGGCGCAAACGAGATCGAACCCATCGGCGGACTCGTACTCGTCCTCCCGTAGTGGGAACACCCCGTCGATCGTCGCGCGGGCGACGTGGTAAGCCTCGGCGTCCGGCTCGAGCCCGGTGTATCGGTAGCTGCGAGCAAGGATCGATCCGAGCGCACCGCGACCGCAACCTATCTCGAGGATGCTCTCGACCTTCGGAGGAATGAGATCGCGAACGACCGCGTACCGCAACCAACCCTGGACACTCAGTTGAGCTGCACGCATCGTGATCCGGACGCTCAGGCGGCGACGCGCTCGTATACAAGGATGCCCTGCTCGTCGTAGACCTTCTTCCAGCCTGGCTCCTCGCGGAACCGCGCAAGCGCAGCGCGGTAGACGGCGGGAGCGTCTCGCTCGCCCGCGAGAGCGAGCCACGGGTCCGACTCGTCGACGATGACCCAGTCGGCGTGGGCGCGGACCGGGAACCCGTAGATCCGCCGTCGTTCCGACAGCTGCGCGCCGATGCGATTCGAAGTAGAGACGGGCGCCCCGGGCGGAATGAGCCTCACCGCATCGCGCATCGCCTCGAGCCTCGGCCCGGGCTGGCGAACCGACTCGACGTACCTCCACGTGTCCTTGAGCGGACCGGACAGCGTCGTGAGTGCCACAAAGCCGAGGACTCCGATCGTCACGAGCCCCGCGCGCCTCGGCCCGAGCTTCCCAACCCCGATCGCGCTCGCCGCGAACAGGCAGGCGACGATCGCGGAGACGTACTGAAACTGAATCGAGTTCATCGACTCGAAACTCGAGAGGAGGTTCATCGCGAGCACCGGGACCGCAGCGAGCGCGAGCAACGGCTCGAGCGCCCACAGACCGAGCAACGGCACGAGCAGGAGAAACAAATAGTGCAGGTCGCTACTAGTCGTGGCCGCGTCCCAGTAGCGCCCGGGGTGACTGAGGAGAGTGTGGATCATGCCGCTCGGAGAACCTCCGACGGACTCCCACCGGCCGTAGAAGGGATTCGTACCCGTGCCGAATTGCGGGACGATCACCCACAAGGCAACGGCCGTCCATGCAACGCCGACGACCGCGATCGTTCCGCCGGCGACGCGGTGCCCCCGCCGGACCGCATACCACACTCCGATACCCGCCACGACGAGCGGGATGTCCTCCTTCGACAACATCGCGAGCACGCCGACCACGAGAGCCGCGACCAGACGGTCTTCGTCGAGGAACCAGACCATGAAGAGGAGCAGCGGGACTGCGAGCGTCACCGGGTGGAAGTCGAACATCGCAATCCACTGCACAGCGGGGTAGAGGAGGTAGGCGAGCGCGAGATTGCAGGCTGACCTCGCGTCGCCCGTGTGCTTCCGGGCGAGCCAGAACACCGGGAGGGCGCCGCTCGCGAGAGCCAGCGCCTGGACCGTGGTCAGCATCAACGGGCTCGGCCAGATCCACCAGAGCGGCGTGAGCAGCACGAGAAGCGGATCCACGTGCGAGCCGAGCCTGGAGATCTGATCCCCTTGGGCGATCGTGATCTCGAGCGGATGGCCGTGCGCGGTGTTCCACACCGCCTGGGTCATGTTTCCCAGATCGAAGCGGTCACTGGCGAATGTGACGTGCCGCGCCGCTGCGAGCGCAGCGAATGCGACGACCCAAGCCACCATCGCACCGCCGACCACGATCAGGGATCCGCTGAGCTCGCTCACCGCTCCTCTCGCGGACGGGAGCCTTACGGGGCCACGACGACGATCGTCCGTTGCGAGCACTCGACTCACGAACGGTATCCACGCCTCGCCGTGACCCACCCGACACCTGCGACGACGGCCATCATCCCCGCCGCGTACCAGAATGCGGGCTCCGCGTGGCTCCGGGCCCATGCCTGCTCGGGAACTCCGGTCGGCCGGCAGCAGATGTCGGACACGGATGGCTTCGGAGCGATCGCCCCAACGAACCAGGCGACGTACCCGAAGAACCAGATCGGCGCGAGGCGGGGCCACGTCACCGCTATCGGCACGAAGAGCAGCGCAGCGTAGTTCGGCCAGACGATCGGCGACGCGAGCACGCAGGCGGTCACCAAGACCACGAACGCACGTCGGTCCCCGTCGTCGCGTGACACCGTCCAGGTGGCGATGCCGACGCACAAGAGGCCCGCCACTGCCGCGACCGCGACCGCGGCGGAAACCGGAGCGCCGAGTCCGCCTGCTACAGCCGTGAGGGAGATGCTGCGCACCGCGTACACGTTCTGCACCACGTGCAAGAGCTTGGGATAGTCGCGGAGGCCCTGGAATCCCACCACCGTCCACGCGCCCAGCAGGAAGAGGGAAGCAGTGCCGACCGTCCAGGCTGCAGCCAGAAAACGGCGCGTGAGGAGCAGCCAGACGACGAGGGGTGCGACAAACAGCTTGGCCGCGACTGCCGCGCCGATCGCGAGACCCGCGAGCCACGCGCGCTCGCGGTACCGCCAGGCGAGCGCCAACGGCAGGACGAGCAGCACGGTGAGATTGCCGAAGTACAGGCCGTGGACGACGACCGGGGACGTGACCGCTAGCACGAAGCACCGCCAGTCACGGACGCCGAGGATCCAGATGGACACGACGACTGCTGCCGCTAGCAGACAGAACCATGTCCACGCGGCCGCCGTGACCGGCAACAGCGCCAACGGAAGCGCTGCGAGCACGAAGACCGGTGGATACACCGCCGGATTGCCGACAACCACGGCTGCTCTCGTCGGCTCCGGGTAAATCGGCGTCCCGTCGAGCAGCGCCCGGGCGGGGTGCCAGAGCGTGCCGCTGAAGTCGAAGCCGATCGGCCACGACGGGCCGTACGCCGCGAAGACCAAGAGCAGCGCGAACGCGATCGGCGCGCCCAGCAGCAGCAGGGGGTCGCGGAACTGCCTCAACGCGCGGACGAGCCCGGCCGGGCTCGTTGGGGCGTCGCTGCGCACCGTGTTCATCCGTGACGTCGCTCCTCGCGGGAGTCCGGCGGTCGTCGCAACATGCCCGGTTCGCGTCGACCAGCCCGACTCATCCTCTGGGGCATGAGCCACGAAGCCTGCTCGGAATCTCGCCATGACGCACCAACCCTAGGACGTGTCGACGGCTGGACCTACGTCCAGAGCAGGCCATCCGTCGTCGCGCGACCATAGGCTGACCGGGTTCGCACTCCCGCCCCGACACCCAACGAGTGAACACCCCGCCGCCCGTCGACATGCACGCCCGCCCGGCGCCCGACGTCTTCGTCGCGTTGCGCCGCGTCGCCACGATCGTCGGGCTCGGCGTACTGCCCGTCGCGGCGCTCGTCACGATGCTGGCCGTCGGGCTCTCCGACAACTCCCTGTCCGCAGACTTCCACCACGAGATCTATCCGCAGGCGAAGCTGATGCTCGAGGGGCGGAATCCGTACCCGCCGCCCGACTTCGACCCGACGGCCGCCGCAAACTACATCTGGCCGCCGCTCGTCGCGTATCTCGCGGCTCCACTGACGGTGTTGCCGCTCGGGGCGGCGGACGTGGCGATGCTCGTCCTCGGCCTCGCGTGCATGGCCGCGGCCGTCTGGCTCGTTGGCGTCCGCGACTGGCGCGTCTACGGAGTCCTCGCGCTGTGGCCGCAGGTGACGGGCGAGATGCGCGTCTCGCACCTGACGGCGCCGATCTGCCTGCTCCTGGCGCTCGCGTGGCGCACACGCGAGAGACCCGTCCACCCCGGGCTCGCGCTCGGCCTCGCAACCGCACTCAAGTTCTTCGTCTGGCCGCTCGGGGTCTGGCTCGCCGCGACGCACCGCATCCAGTCGCTGCTGGTCGCCGTCGGGCTCGCAGCCGTCTCGCTCCTCCTCGTCCTGCCCTACGTCCCGCTCGACGACTATGCGCGGACGCTCGCGCAATTGGGCCGCGGATTCGACCAGGACTCGTACACGGCGTTCGGGCTCCTCGTCCAGAGCGGGGCATCGGAGACGTCCGCGCACGTCGCGATGTGGGCGATCGGTCTGGCTCTCCTCGCCGCAACGTGGCGCTACCGCAGCTTCACGCTGGCGGTCGCCGCGGCCCTTGCGCTCTCGCCGATCGTCTGGCTCGACTACTTCGCGGTCGCCATGGTTCCGCTCGCGATCGCGAGGCCACGCCTGGCATGGGTCTGGTTCGTCCCACTCGCGACCTGGGGGCTTCGCGGCGCCGGGCTCGGCATCGGCGATCCGTGGGACATCGGGAGGCTGCTCGTCGCGTTCGGCATCGTGTTCGCGGTCGCGTTCCGGGACGAGCCCGACCGAGCGGGAGCGCACGCCACCATTCCAACGTGAGCCCGCTGACACGCACACTCGAGCTTGTCGCATTCGGCGTGGTGCCGCTCACCGCTCTCGTGGTCGGGCTGTCCACGTTCTCGGATCAGAACCGCATCGCGCTCGACTTCCACCACGAGCTCTATCCGCAGGCACGGGCGGTGGTCCACGGCGACGACCCGTACCCCGCGCCGGATGCAGATCTCTCCGACGGAACCAACGCGATCTGGCCCATGGCGGCCGTGATGCCGGTCGTCCCGCTCACGGCACTTCCAGCCGAGGCGGCCGACTGGGTCGTGACAGCGCTCGTGCTCCTCGCTCTCGCGGCGGCACTCTGGGCGCTCGACGTTCGCGACTGGAGGGTGTACGGGATCACGCTGCTCTGGCCGCCTGTGATCGACGCATATCAGACCGGAAACGTGACGCTTTTGCTGGTACTTCTTCTCGCGCTCACCTGGCGCCACCGCAGCCACACCGTGGCAGCGGGGATCGCGCTCGGCGTCGCGCTCGCACTGAAGTTCTTCCTCTGGCCTGTGCTCCTCTGGCTTGCGGCGATTCGCCGGGCAAGCGCTGCGCTCGTCGCAATCGTCGTCGCTGCAGCCTCCCTCCTACTCCTCCTGCCCTTTACGAGCATCGCCGACTATTTTCGGCTGCTTCACAACCTGAGCGACACGTTCGATGCTCTTTCGTACACGCCATATGCGCTCCTGATAGACCTCGGCGCATCGTCGTCCGTCGCGCGCACCGTGACGCTCGCCGCCGGCACAGCGGTGCTCGCGCTCGCCTGGCGACGCCGCAGCCTCGGCCTTTTCATCGCCGCTGCGCTCGTGGTGTCACCGATCGTCTGGCGCCACTTCTTCGCGTTGCTCATCGTGCCGGTTGCACTCGCTCGACCGCGGCTCGGGCCGGTGTGGCTAGTTCCACTCGCCTTCTGGTTCGTGCCGGGCTCGTACAACGGGACGACGTGGCAGACGGCCCTGGGTCTCGGTACCGCGGCGCTGACCATCGCCCTCACCGAGCTCGACGCCGAGGTCACCCTCGCGCACTGGCTTCCACGCAAGCGGGTAGGTCGGAGGCCAGCTCGAGGTAGCGCCTCAGGCTCGGCCTGAGCGTGGGATTCGCCGTTCCGCAGCCAGCGCAGGCCCTTATGTCCGACGCGAGGCTGACACTTGGAGGGTTCGTGCACGGCTCACGATTCCTTCTGCGCCGCCCCTCGCCTGCCTTGGCCGCGGGTCTAGCACCGTCTAGACCCTCGGGGAGTACCTGATTGCGCCGCGAACAGCACGATTCGTGTGCCTCCCGCACGGGGGGAACGTAATGAGGCAACACGCTCGGGGGGGCGTTCCCCCTTCAACCACCAAGGAGGGCTCACCCATGACGGCACTCGTCGTGCGTGTCCAGAACTTCGTCGCGAACCTCCGGGATCGCGAAGAGGGCCAGACCATGGCCGAGTACGCGCTGATCCTCGGCGGCATCGCGATCCTCGTCATCGCGGGCATCCTGATTCTCGGCCCGGCCGTGCGTGACCTGTTCAAGAGCACGGGCAGCTCGGTCTCCGACTTCCCCGGCTAGCCGGGAAGGAAGCATGGACACGGCGGCGGTCGACCCGGGTTGTGTTGAGCCGGGCGGCCGCCGCCGCTCGTCTGTTCGACAGGCGGTTCACAGCGTCGAATCTGGCCTTGAGCAGGGACAGGTTCGTGCCGATGATGCGGAGAGTTGCGGCAGCGCTGCGCAGTCCGATTTCTCCGGCATCATGTGGCGTACCCAGAGGAGGGGGATGAAGGTGAGAGGTGTGATCGATCCGAGACGCGAGGACGGCGTGGCGATGACCGAGTTCGCGCTCATCCTCCCCATCTTCATGGTGATCGTCGCCGGGATGCTCGGCTTCGGCCGCGTCTTCTTCTACTGGATCCAGGCCAACCACGTCGCGAACGAGACCGCCCGCTGGGCGATCGTCGACCGCAACCCGTACAACCCGACGACGTTGCAGCAGCATGCGGCGAACAGCGCCACAGTCGAGTTCGCCCAGGGGGCACAGCAGACGACAGTCTGCATCACACGCAATGGAACCGATCTCGGCGACCCACTTGAGGTCACGGTCGCGAAGCCATTCACCTTCGTACCCATCCTCGGCATCGGCAAGATCACGATCCGGGCCTCCTCGACGATGCGCGTCGAGCGCCTGGGAGGCCTCGACGCCTCGAACAACGCGATCCCGTCCTCGTACACCGAGGGATGTCAGACATGAACCGCCTGTGCCGCGACGAGCGCGGCCAGGTCATCGTCCTCGCCGCAGTCATGATCCCCGTGCTGCTGCTGCTCACTGCCCTCGTGATCGACGTGGGCAACTGGTACACGCACAAGCGGCAACTCCAGAACCGCGCCGACGCCGCAGCGTTCGCGGCGGCGGTCGAGTACGGCAAGAACTGGAAGGCGTGCGTCCAGACCGCGGACCCGACGCTCAAGGCGAACACCGCGCAGAAGATCGCGGACTCGGCGCGCCAGTACGCAGGCGACCCCGACGCCGCCGACTTCGCGGGCGGCGTCCTGCCCACGCTCGAGAACACCCAGATCGCAAATCAGGCGCACGTCGACGTCGCGATCAACTCAACGAGCTACGACGACAACACCGACTACTCGGACGACGGCGACGGCAACGCTGCCACGAGCCTCGGGAACGCGTGCTACAACCACCCGAGCGGCGACGGCATCTCCGCACCCGGGTACTGGACGGATGTGAAGGTGAAGGAGCGTGACCTCCCGTCGCTGTTCGGAGGCATCGGGCTGCCCCTCTCGAGGAACGGCGCCAGGGCCAGGGTCGAGATCCGGCCCGCGATCAGCGGCACGCGGTTCCTCCCGCTCGCGGTGCCGGACAACGTGATCACAAACGTCCAGGTGCGGTACTACGACGAGTGCCACAACACCCTGCTCGCCAACAAGGACCTCAAGCCGCTACCCCCCGCGAACCAGGCTGCATACGCAACCACGGGCGGCGGGACGCTCTGGGGGCTTCCGAACGGGAACCCCGACGAGGGTGATCCGGGCCTCGGATTCGGCCTCGCCATTCCGGCATACGACTCGGCGTGCGGCGACTACCTGGCTGTCGGCACCGAGGTCCGGATCGCGAGCCGCGACAACATCGACCTCAACCAGTCGTGCAGCGCGCTGCAGAACTCCCGCTTCGCGGACTGCTTCCACCGCCTCTCCCAGATCCGGGTCTACAACGACGGCAACGCAACCGCGCAGCCGCGGATCACCAACGTCCACCTGACCGGCGGCTGCGGCGGCGCGGCCGACGCGTACTTCTCGACGCTGCCCACGGCGGCGGCGAACTGCACTTACGGCGGGACCGTCGAGGTGAACTGGGGCAACCGCACCGATCCTCCGCTGAACGTGTCCTCGAACTTCAGCGTGAAGGTGAACGGCGTGGACCTCAACCCGCCGTCGCCCTCGAACCCGTCCGGCATTTGGACCACAGCGGGCAACTCCGTCACGGCGAGCAGCCCGGGCGCGAACACGGTGACGGTCGCGCTCAGCTGGAGCGACACGAACGGGAGCCACGCCTATCCGGTCGGAAGCGGAAACAAGTGCAAGAACGGAAACGGGAACCCGTGCAAATACAGCGGCACGGAGAGCGTGCAGCAAGTCTTCGTTGGCACGAAGGCCACGTCGGGCGCGGTCGGGCTCGTGCGGAGCTCCGGTAGCCCGACCGGAAGTGGGCTCCCGAGCGCGCCGTTCGACAGCACCGACGGGGGCGCAACGGTGACCATCTTCCCGACTATCGGCACGGTGAGCGTGCTCAAGACGGGCACCTTCACGACCTTGCGCCTCGACGACCCACAAGCGAACCAGACCCTTCGCTGCGACCCCGACTACGCCCAGGGCCAGGAGTTCAAGGCGTTCCTGACCGGTTGCAAGCCCTGGTACGGCAAGAACACCTGGACATCGCCCTGGTGGACCGGCAGCCCGAAACAGTGTCCTAACCCCGGGTCGTGGTTCTCGTACAACACGATGCCGGCGCCGTTCTTCAAGAACTCGTCCAACAACTACTGGCAGTGCGTGCTGACAGCGCCGGGCATGTCGACCGGCCAGATCGGCGACGACATCGCGGTCGCGACCGACAACTGCGACAACATCAACAACAACTCGTGCCAGCAGTTCGACTGCAACTACGACGGCAACTACGACGGCAAGCCAGGCGACCCGAACGGCTGGGTGCAGCAGGGAGGCGACGCGCACTACCCCCGTGTCGTGAACCTGTTCATCGTCCCTTACCAGTCGGCCAAGGGCCTGACCGGCGCGGGTGACACCATCCCGATCCTAGGCTTCGCCTCGTTCTACGTGATGAACTGGACCGGAGCGAACAACAACCAGAGCGACCCATGTCCGGACACGACCTGGGACAACGACGGCAACCCCGCCACCCCTCAGGTCAACGTCCCGGCTCCGCCCAAGGGCGCGATCACGGGCGTCTTCGTCGAGACCGTGGACTACGAGCCCGGCCCCGTCGATCCGAACGCGACTTGCGTCGAGGGCCAGCTGACGCCGTGCAG
>CAWCSM010000014.1:0-49570 GCA_963798255.1 uncultured beta proteobacterium | reverse complement strand
CTCGCCTGGCCTGATCCGCCGGGCGTCGCTTTTTCTGGGGCGGCCATCTCAGAGCACAGCCTTTGCGTTCACAGTGCCGCGCATCTTGCGCACCCGGGCCTGCAGGAAATCCTTCAGCGGCTCGCGCGGATAGAGAAACGTATTGCCGAGCAACACGTAGTCAGGGCCGGTGTGGCGCTTGCGCCAAGCCTCGACGGTCATCGGCGTGGCGTCGGCCAGCTTGCACAGGTCGGCTTCGGTGAAGCAGTCCAGCGAGCGCGCCAGCTCAGCTACTGCGGAATCATCATTCGTGGTTTCCATCGTATGCCCATGTGGTGAAGACAGGCGAGACGATGCCGAGCATCGCTCGGCGTTTCATACAAAAGTGGGAAATCAGCGATGGCGCTTCTTGTCAGCCTTGCCATCCGGTGCCGGCGACTACGCGCGCGCGATAGGCGCTCGACTTAGCGAACGGCAGCCGCGCCGTGGTGCGGTTTAGCGGCTGGTGGTGCGATTCGCGCTCCGCAAAGTCAACGATGAACGCCTTGAACCAGTTGCTGAAGTCTCGCCCTCCACTTAGGCGGGCCGCGCCGCCACGCCTCCCACCGAACTCCTTTCGCAGCACCGACTCTGCCATCCACGCCGCGTTTGACGACGCGCAGCACCAACTGGAATCCGTCGGCGTCGCCGTCGCCGATCGCGCCCGTATCGTGTCGCGACCCAGTCTGTAGTCAGGATGGAGGCGTGCCCGGCCAGCCATCTCAGCAGCCCCGTCCGTCGTCGTGGGTTCGCTCAGTCGACAGCGGCCACGGTAGTGGCTCGGCGTGGTCGCGAGCAGCTTCTTCAGCCCATACGCGGTCGTCGGTCACCACGGCGATGATTTCGCGCCAGCAGGCCTCCACTGCCGCCGATAGGCGTCATCAGGTGGCGGCCCGAAAGGTGGCGACCTCACGCCACGACCTTGCGCAGCTTGGTCGGCTGCTGGTGCGCTTCGCCACAGCCGCGTGCACGTCCGCGGGCTTGATGTCGGTGTACCTGCGCAGCATCGCCCAAGTCTTGTGCCCGGTCAGCAGGGCCACGCGCGGGATGTCCAGACCCATGCGGAAAAACTGCGCGGTGGCGCGATGCCTCAAGTCGTGAAAATGCAAGTCGCCGATGCCTAGCTCGGCGCAGGCGCGTGTGAAGGCGGTGCTCACCGAGTCCGCTCGGAAGGGGAATATCAGTCCGCCATCTGCGCCTTCCAGGCGCGGCTTGACGATCGCCCAGGCGTCGGGCAGCAGTGGCACCGTCTGGTCGTTGCCTGCCTTGTTCCGCGGGTCTTTGCGGTCGCGGATGATGACGGTGCGCGCTTCGGCGTCAACGTCCTGCGCCTCGATCCGGCATATTTCGCCTTGGCGCATGCCTGATGCAAGCGCGAACCGGCATACCGTCAGCATGTCGATGATCTGCCGCGGGTTGCCCTGCCAGTGAGCGAAAAGCCGTGCCAGTTCGTCGTCGGTGGGCTCGCGCACGCGCTCATGGCTGCGTGTGGTCAGGCCTCGATGCTTCAGGCTGCCGCGTGCTTCCAGCGCCAGCCGCTCGGGGATGTCCAGGCGCCGTGCATGCCGGCCCCACTCCAGCACCGCCGAAAAGAAGGAAAGGTCGGCCGCAATGGTGACGCCACCAGCGCCGGCATCAAGGCGCCGGTCGATGAAATCGCGCAGCACCACGGCCGACAACGCCGACAGCTTCACCTTGCCGATCTCGCGCTTGAGCATCGTCAACGTCGCAGCCTTCGTCTTGCCGGCAGCTTGACGGCCGTTTCCTCGTACTTCTCGATCAGGTCGGCGAGGGTGGCGCCCTTCGGTGGCGGCGCGAACCCGCTCGCCGCGATGTGGTGCGCCTGCGCCTCTATTTGGCCGGCCCAGTCTTCGGCCTCGCGCTTCGTCGGGAAGGTAGCGGCGCGATAGATGCCTGCGCGGCGAATCTGAACGCGCCACTTGCCGCTGGGTAGCTGGGAGAATGCAGCCATGTGTGCAGCCCTCCGTGTGCAGTTGGTGTGCGTCCAATCCTGCATCGATTGTGCACCGCATGATTCCCGGCATGTGCACTTCGTGTGCACTGTTCTCTGCACACGGGCTATTTTAGTTACATATTAGTCACATAATATCTTTGTGAATCAATCATTTAATCGCATGGCGTTTATGTGTTGCGCCGATGATGGATTGGACCGATCGGCATTGCCGCTTCTTCCACCGTCTGATCACCCGCCGCACGCGCCTCTACACCGAGATGGTGACCACCGGTGCGCTGCTGCATGGCGAAGTGCCGCGGCACCTCGACTTCGACGCCAGCGAGCATCCGCTGGCGTTGCAACTCGGCGGCAGCGAGCCCGACGCGCTGGCACGCTGCGCGCGGTTGGCGCAGCAATGGGGCTATGACGAGATCAACCTGAATTGCGGCTGCCCGAGCGAACGGGTACAGCGTGGCGCCTTCGGTGCCTGCCTGATGGCCGAACCGGCGCTCGTCGCCGAGTGCGTGAAGGCGATGCGCGACGTGGTGGACCTGCCGGTGACGGTGAAGCACCGCATCGGCATCGACCGCATCGAGAGCCACGACTTCGTGCACGACTTCATCGGCACCGTGGCCGAGGCCGGCTGCGACGTCTTCATCGTGCATGCGCGCAATGCCTGGCTGCATGGCATCAGCCCGAAGCAGAACCGCGAACTGCCGCCGCTGCGCCATGCGCTGGTGCATCGGCTCAAGCAGGACTTCCCGTCGCTGCGGATCGTGATCAACGGCGGCATTGCTGACGATACGCAGATCACCACGCACCTGGCGCACGTGGATGGCGTGATGGTCGGGCGCGAGGCCTATCACCACCCATGGCGCATGGCTGGCTGGGACAGCCGCTTCCTCGGCGACGACGGTGTGGACGAGACGCCCGATCGCGAGCAAGTCGAGCAGGCCATGGTGCGCTACATGACCCGGCTGGTGGCCGAAGGCACGCCCTGGTCGCACGCCTCGCGTCACATGCTGGGCCTGTGGAGCGGCTGCGCCGGCGCGCGCTGCTGGCGCCAGGTGTGGTCGGATCACCGGCTCAAGCACCTGCCACCGGCGCAGGTGGCCCTGCAGGCGCGGCAGGCGCGGCGGCAGGCCGTGCCCGAGAGCGTTTGACATGGCGGGCTCCGCGCCCTCATCACGTGCCGATCGGCTACCCGGCAGCCATGCGTTGCGCGCGCAGGCCGTGCAGGCCATGCGGCGGCTCGATGCACTCGGGTTGAACCGGGGCAGCACCGGCAATCTCAGCCTGCGCTGCGCGCACGACAAACGCGCCGGCATGCTGATCACCCCCACCGGCATGCCGGTCAGCGAGCTGTCCGCGCAGCGCATGGTGTGGGTCGGTGACGACGGGCAGGTGGTCGGTGACTGGCAGCCATCGTCCGAATGGCACTTTCACCAGGCCGTCTATCGTGCCCGCGCCGACGCGCACGCGGTCGTGCACACCCACTCGGTGCATGCCACCGCGCTGGCCTGCCTCGACCGGGGGCTGCCTGCTTTTCACTACATGGTCGCGGTGGCCGGTGGTGATTCGGTGCCGTGCACGCCGTACCACGTGTTCGGCAGTGTGGCGTTGTCGAATGCCGTCGCCGTTGCGCTGGCAGACCGCAACGCCTGCCTGATGGCGCACCACGGCCTGGTCGCTGCGGGTGCGACGCTCGACCACGCCATGAAGATCACCATCGAAGTGGAAGCGCTGTGCGAAACCTACCTGAAGGCGCTGGCGGTGGCCGAACCGCGCTGCCTGAGCGCCGAAGAGATGGCGGCGGTGATCGAGAAGTTCAGCACCTATGGGCAGTCGCGGCACAGCTGAAATTCGAAGGCCCTCAAGCCATGCGCTTGGCCACCTCTTCCAGCATGACCTCGGTGGCACCACCGCCGATGGCCTGCACGCGCGCATCGCGTGACATGCGTTCGATGGCGGTTTCACGGATGAAGCCCATGCCGCCATGGAACTGCACGCAGTCGTACATCACCTCGTTGACCAGCGTGCCGCACAAGGCCTTGACCATCGACACCTCCTTCGTCACCTGCTGGCCCTGCGCATCACGCCAGGCGGTGTTGTAGACCAGCGCCTTCGCCGCTTCGACCTGCGCGGCGCGCATCGCCAAGCGCTGGCGAATGGCCTGCTTGTGCCACAGCGTGCTGCCGAAGGCCTTGCGCGCTTGAGTCCACTGCAGCGTCAACTCGATCGCGCGCGCGGCTTCGCCCATGGCCTGCGCGCCAAGCACGATGCGCTCGTTCTGCAGGTTCTTCATCAGCGCGTAGAAGCCCTTGTCTTCTTCGCCCAGCAGGTTTTGCGCCGGCACGCGGCAGTCGTCGAACACCAGCTCGGCGGTATCGCTGCACAGCCAGCCGGTCTTCTTCAACGCGCGCGAGACGCGCAACCCCGGCGTGCCCTTCTCGACGATGAACATCGACATGTCGCGGTTGCGCGTCGGCGCGCCAGCCTTGGCGGTCTTGGCGGCGACGATGAAGATGTCGCCATGCACGCCGTTGGTGATGAACATCTTGCTGCCGTTCAGCACCCACCCGTCGCTGTCGCGCCGCGCGCTGCAGCGCATGCCGGCCAGATCGGAACCGGCGTCGGCCTCGGTCATCGCCACGGCGGCGATGCGCCGGCCAGCGACGATGTCGCCCATGTAGCGATCGAGCTGTTCGGGCGTGCCGGCATGGTGCAGATGCGGGCTGGCCATGTCGGTGTGCACCAGCACCGTCACCGCGAAACCGCCGTAACCCGAACGGCCCAGTTCCTCGGCCAGCACCACCGTGGCCAGCGTGTCGAGTTCGCTGCCACCGTGGCGGCTGGCGTAGCGCATGCCGAGCAGCCCCAGGCGACCCATTTCGCGCAGCACCTCGCGCGGCACCTGGCCGGCTTCCTCCCAGGCGTCAGCGTGGGGCCAGACGTGCTCGGCGATGAAGCGGCGCAGCGTGTCGCGCAGTGCCTCGTGTTCGGCGCTGAAGTAAGGCGATGGGGCATGTACAGGCATGTGCGTCCTTTCAAGGCGGCACGGTGATCTTGACCGCACGGCCCGGCCAGGTGACCAGCAACAGCCCGGCCAGCGCCAGCACCAATGCAGCGGTGTGCCCGGGCCCGAACGGCTCGCCGAGCAGCAGGATGCCGACCGCCGCGGCGGCCAGCGGCAGCATCACCGTGAACACGCCCGCCTGCGGCGCCGGCACATGGCGCAGGCCCTGCATCCACAGCCACACGGTGACCACGCTGGCGGCGATCGAATAGAACGCCAGCAGGCTCCACACAGCGCCCGACACGGCGGCGAAATCGAAGCTCGCCGCTTGCCAAAGACCCAGCGGCGTGACCAGCACCAGCCCCCACAGGTTGATCAGCGCGCTGATGCGCCGCGGCGACACGCGCGCGGCAAGGCGCTTGCCGATGACCACGTAGCTGGCCTCGCACAGCACCGCGCCGAGCAGCAGCGCATAGCCCAGCAACGATGCTGCCGGCGCGCCAGCATCCCCCTTTTGCAGCGCCAGCAGCAGGATGCCGGCCATCGCGCAAGCGATGGCCACCAGCACCCTCGCGTCGATGCGCGCATGCAGGAAGATGCGCGACAACAGCGCCACCGCGGCCGGCAGCGCGGCCATGACCACGCCGGCGGCGACGGCCGAAGTCAGCGCCACGCCATACAGCATGCAGATCGAGAACAGGAAGTTGCCGAGAAAGCTCTGCCAGAACAGCAGCCAGCGTTCGTCGCGCGACAGCGCCGCGTCGCCGCGTCCGCGCCGGGTCCAGGGCAGCATCGCCAGCGCGGCAATGCCGAAGCGCAGCCACGCGAGCAGGAACACCGGGAAGGCGGCCACCAAGAGCTTCGACAGGCCGACGTAGCAGCCGACGACGGCCATGCTCGCGGCCAGGCTGGCATAGGCCCACCAAGGTGGTGCCGCCAGACCTTGCGGGAAAGTTTCGCGCCGCATCGCCGATCAGCGACTGGGCTTGACCGGTGCGGCGGCTTCACCCGTAGCCGAGCCTTCGCCGCCGTGGCCAGGGGTGAAGGCCTGCCGGGGCACGATGCCAATCAGGAAGCGCACGGTGCGCCGCCGGGTCCGGCCGCTGCGATCTGCAATCGCTTCAAGCCGATGAACTCGCGCGACAGCGTGTCGCCCAGCGCGGCACGGATCACATCGTCAGCCGCCAGTGCATCGAGCGCTTCGCCGAGGCTGCGCGGCAGCATTTGCAAGCCGCGTTCGGCGCGCCGCGCTTCGGGCAAGCTGAACAGGTCGTCGCTGCATTCGGCCGGCGGCTCGAGCTTGCGATCGATGCCATCCAGCCCGGCCGCGACAAGCGCCGCGCTGAGCAGATACGGGTTGGCGCTGGCATCGCTGACGCGCCACTCGAAGCGCCCGTGCAGCGTGCGGATGGCAGCGGTGCGGTTGTTGGGGCCGTGCGCGATCAGCGTCGGCGCCCAGCTGTTCCCGGACACACAAGGCCCTGCACCCAGGCGCTGGTAGGAATCGACGCTCGGCGCGGACAGCGCCGTCAGCGCTGGCGTGTGCGCGAGCACCCCGGCGACGAAGTGCAGGCCCAGCGGCGCCAGGTCGCGTTCGCGATCGACGCTGCCATCGGTGCGGTGCGCCACGAACAGGCACTGCGCGTTGTCGCGGCGCTTGGCGTTCCAGCCCGACCACAACGACAGGTGCAGGTGCATGCCGCTGCCGGGTTGATCGGCGAAGGGCTTGGGCAGCAGCGAGAACACCATGTCACGCTGTTCGGCCAGGGCATGACCGGCCTGCCTGAACAGCATCAGGTGGTCGGCGCTGATCAGGGCTTCATCGAAGCCGAAGTTCACTTCGTACTGTCCGCGCGCTTCGCCGTGGTCGATCTGCCCCACATCGATGCCGCCAGCGCCGAGCGCGGCGGTCAGGGACTGCAGGAAGTCGTGCTGCCGCGACAGCGATTGCAGGTCGTAGGCCGGTTGCTCGAGCCGGTCGTGCGCATCGGCGACGACCCAGCGCTCGCTCTCGCGGCGCAGCAGGAAGAACTCCGGCTCGATGCCGGAGCGCAGGTGCCAGCCGCGCTCGGCGAGCCGTGCCAGCGCGCGTTTGAGCACCTGGCGCGGGCAGGCGTCGAACGGTTGGTCGTTGACGAAGCCGTCGCACACCACGCGTGCCACGCCCGGCAACCAGGGCAGCGCACTCACCGTGCTGGCATAGCCGCGGGCGATGTACTGCGACCGTGGCCCGGTGCGCGGCAGCCCGGTGCCGGCTATGGACGCGCCGGAAAACGCCACGCCGTCGCTGAGCAGGTCGTCCAGATGCGCCAGCGGCAGCCATTTGCCCTTGGCCACGCCGTGCAGGTCGGTGAACTGGGCCAGCAGTGTGTGCACGCCGGCCGCGCGCAGTCGGTCTGTCAGGTCTTTCATCACCGCTCCCCGTGCCGTGCGAATGCCTGCGACTGTACGGCGCGCGTCAGGCCAGCCAGCCCTGTCGACGGACGTCTTCCAATGTCAGGTCGAGGCAGCGACGCACCAGCACCATCATCTCGTCGATCTGCGCGCGCGTGATGACCAGCGGCGGCGCGACGATCATGCGCTGGCCGACCGCGCGCATCACCAGTCCGTTGGCAAAACAATGTGAGCGACACAGCATGCCGATGTCGGCAGCCTCGGCAAAGGGCGTGCCGCGTGCCTTGTCGGCCACCAGCTGGATGGCACCCATCAGGCCGCAGGTCTGCGTCTCGCCGACCAGCGGGTGTTCGACGAGCGCGGCGAACTGCTGCGCCAGGTAAGGCCCGACATCGTCGTGCACATGCCCGACCAGGTCCAATTCGCGGACCAGGCGCAGGTTGGCCAGGCCGACCGCGCAGCTGACCGGATGGCCCGAATAGGTGTAGCCGTGGTTGAACTCGCCGCCCTGGCCGATCAGCACCTTGGCGATGCGCTCGCCGACCATCACCCCGCCCAGCGGCACATAGCCGCTGGTGACGCCCTTGGCGAAGGTCATCAGGTCGGGTGTGAACCCGAAGCGCTGGCAACCGAACCAGTGGCCGGTGCGGCCGAAGCCGGTGATGACCTCGTCGCTGACGAGCAGGACGCCGTGCTCGTCGCAGATGCGCTGGATCTCGGGCCAGTAGCTCTCCGGCGGCACGATCACGCCGCCGGCGCCTTGCACCGGCTCGCCGATGAAGGCCGCCACCTGGTCGCCGCCAATCTCGGCAATCTTGTCCTCGAGCCATTTCGCCGCCAACAGACCGAAGTCTTCGCGCTCGAGCCCCTGCGTGCGGCCGAGCTCCCACCAATGCGGTTGTTCGATGTGCACGATGCCGGGAATCGGCAGCCCGCCTTGCGCGTGCATGCCGCTCATGCCGCCGAGCGACGCGCCGGCCATGGTCGAGCCGTGATAGGCGTTGTTGCGGCTGATGATGACCTGGCGTTGCGGCTGGCCGAGGATGTCCCAGTAGCGGCGCACCATGCGCACCACCGTGTCGTTGCCTTCTGAGCCCGAACCAGAGAAGAACACGTGCTGGAACTGTGCCGGCGTGACCTCGGCGAGCAGCTCCGCCAGTTCGATGGCCGGCGGTGTGGCGGTCTGGAAGAAGGCGTTGTAGAACGGCAGCTGACCCATCTGCCGCGTGGCCGCCTCGATCAGTGCGCGCTGGCCGTAGCCGACATTCACGCACCACAGGCCCGACATCGCGTCGAGCAGTTGCTGGCCCTCGCTGTCCTTCAGGTAGATGTTGTCGGCCGAGACGATGATGCGCGCGCCCTTGTCGGCCAGCGACTTGAAGTCGGTGAACGGGTGCAGGAAGTGCGCGGCATCGGCGGCCTGCCATTGTTCGGTGCTGCGTGCGGGCTGGTTCATGGAAACTGGTCCTGAATGGAAGGTGCGGAGCGGACTCAAACGTGCAGCAGCAGGTGATCCCGTTCCCACGGCGAGATGACCTTCATGAATTCGGCGTATTCGATTTCCTTGACCTCGGTGTAGACGGTGACGAACGACGCACCGAGTACCTCGGACAGGTCCTTCTCCTTCTGCAGCATCTGCAAAGCCTCGCTCAGGCTGCGCGGCAGCGCGAAATCGCCGAGGTAGGCATCGCCCTTGCACTCCGGCGTCGGCTCGATGCGGTTCTTGATGCCCAGGTAGCCGCAAGCCAGCGTGGCCGCCAGCGCGACATAGGGGTTGGCATCGGCGCCGATGACGCGGTTCTCGATGCGCCGCGCCTGCGCGGTGGCCACCGGCGACCGGATGCCGACGGTGCGGTTGTCGCTGCCCCACTGGATGTTGATCGGCGCGGCCGTGTGGCGCGACAACCTGCGGTAGCTGTTGACATAGGGCGCGAACAACGCCATCGCCGCCGGAATGTAGCGTTGCAGGCCGCCGATATACCAGCGGAAGCTGTCGCTGGGCGTGCCGTCCTCGTTGCTGAACAGGTTGCGCCCGCTGGCGATGTCGACCAGGCTTTGATGCACGTGCATCGAGCTGCCGGGCTCGCCGGCAATGGGTTTGGCCATGAAGGTGGCGAACATGTCGTGGCGCAGCGCCACTTCACGCACCGTGCGCTTGAACAGGAAGGTCTCATCGGCCAGGCTGAGCGGGTCGGCATGGAAGAAGTTGATCTCCATCTGTCCGGCGCCGACCTCGTGGATGAGCGTGTCCACGTTCAGTTCCATCTTCGCGCAGTGGCTGTACACGTCCTCGAACAGCGGGTCGAACTCGTTGACCGCGTCGATCGAATAGGCCTGCCGGGCTGTTTCGGCGCGACCGCTGCGCCCGATCGGCGGCTTCAGCGGGATGTCGGGGTCGGTGTTGCGGGCCACCAGGTAGAACTCGAGCTCGGGCGCCACCACCGGCTTCCAACCTTCGGCCGCGAATAAGCCACACACCCGGCGCAGTACCGAGCGCGGTGCGAACGGCACAAGCACGCCGTCGCGGTCGTAGCAGTCGTGGATCACCTGCGCGGTCGGGTCGGTGGCCCACGGCACGATGCGCACCGTGGTCGGGTCGGCCTGCAGGTGCATGTCGCGGTCGGTGGGGCTGATGACGTCGAAGTAGGGCCCTTCGTCGGGAAAATTGCCGGTCACGCTCATGGCCACCACCGCTTCGGGCAGCCGCATGCCGCGGTCTTCGGTGAACTTCTCGCGCGGCAGGATCTTGCCGCGCGCCACGCCGGTCAGGTCGGGCACCAGGCATTCGATTTCGGTGACCGCGTGCTGGTCGAGCCATTGCTCTAGATCGGTGAATGTGAAGTCTTTGCGCTTGACCATGAGAGAGTCGATGCAGGATGTCCGCAGTGGGTGTCGATAGCGAGGTTGTAGCAGGGCACCGTCGCCGACCCACCGGACCTGCGCTACGCCGGCGACCTGGACCGCCGCCGTTGGTGGGCGCGACAGGCAGCACCGAAGGCTTGTGCCAACTGCCGCGACTGGGGGTTCAGCGCTGCCTGCCATTCGGGGTGCCATTGCACGCACAGGTTGAAGCCTGCGGCATCGTCCAGCGTGAAAGCCTCGACCAACCCGTCGGGCGCGCGGGCCTCGATCCGCAACCCGGCAGCCAGCCGGTTGACGGCCTGACCGTGCACCGAATTGACCTCGAACGGTGCGCTGCCGACGATGCCGGCGAGTACACCGCCAGGTGCCACCGAGACCGGGTGCGCGAAGGCGTATTGGACCGCTGCCGTGGCACCTGCTTCAGCACGGTGGTCGGCCAGACCCGGCACGCCATGCACGGCCTGGTGCAACGAGCCGCCGAGCGCGACATTGGTCTCCTGCGTGCCGCGGCAGATGCCGAACAGCGGCACCCCGCGCGCCAGCGTTGCGCGGATCAGCGGCAGCGTCCAGGCATCGCGCGCCTCGTCCAGCGGCAAGGTGGTGTCGTGCACCGGCTCGTCGAAGTGACGCGGGTGCACGTTCGATGCCGAACCGGTCAGCAGCACGCCGTCGCACAGGCTCAGCAGCGAGCGCCACTCGTCGTCGGGCGCGTCGGGCACGACGATGGGAATGCATCCCGCGAGCCGCACGAAATCGATGTACTTTTTGCCGGCGACATGGAACGCGTGCTCGCCGAGCATGCGGTTGCATGCCGGCACCAGCACGAGCGGGGAGCCTTCAGCCATGGTCATGGCCGGCCAGCGGCGCAGCGCCGCAGCGATTACGCAGCGCGCCGGATGGCCCCGCGCAGCGTATCGACGATGCGGTCGATCTGTTCGCGCTCGACGATCAGCGGCGGCGAAATGGCCAGGATGTCGCCGGTGTAGCGCAGCATCACACCCTTGTCGTAGCAATCCAGGAACACCGCCAATGCCCGCTTGGTCGGCTCGCCGGCAATCGGCGCCAACTCAACACCGCCGACGAGGCCGTAGTTGCGGATGTCGATCACGTTCGGCTCGCCTTTCAGCGCATGGACAGCCTCGCCGAAGTACGAATGCAGCTGCGCCGCGCGCGTGAGCAGGCCCTCGTCGGCATAGGTTTCCAGCGTCGCCAGGCCGGCCGCACAGGCCAGCGGGTGCGCCGAATAGGTGTAGCCGTGCGCGAACTCGATCATGTGCTCGGGCCCGGTCATGAACACGTCGTGGATGGCCTGTTTGGCCAGCACCGCGCCCATCGGCACCGAGCCACCGGTGAGCCCCTTGGCCATCGTCATCAGGTCGGGCGTGACACCGAAGGTTGTGGCTGCAAAGGGCGTGCCGGTACGGCCGAAGCCGGTGATGACCTCGTCGAAGATGAGCAGGATGCCGTGTTTGTCGCAGATCTCGCGCAGTCGGTTCAGGTAGCCCTTGGGCGGAATCAGCACGCCGGTGGAACCGGCAATGGGTTCGACGATGACCGCGGCGATGGTCGAGGCATCGTGCAGCGCGATGACGTTTTCCAGGTCGTTGGCCAGCTCGGCGCCGTGTTCGGGCTGGCCGACGCTGAAGGCGTTGCGTGCCAGGTCATGCGTGTGGCGAATGTGATCGACGCCGCTGAGCAGCGAACCGAACATCTTGCGGTTGCCCGACATGCCGCCGACCGAGATGCCGCCGAAGTTGACGCCGTGGTAGCCGCGCTCACGGCCGATCAGCCGTGTGCGCTGGCCCTCGCCGCGTGCGCGGTGGTAGGCGATGGCCATCTTCAGCGCCGTCTCGACCGATTCCGAGCCCGAGTTGGTGAAGAACACCTTGTTCATGCCGGCCGGTGCCAGCTTGACCACTTCCGCGGCCAGCTCGAACGACTTCGGATGCGCCATCTGAAACGGCGGTGCGAAGTCCATGGCGGCCGCCTGCGCCTGGATCGCCTGCACCACCTTCGGCCGGTTGTGGCCGGGGTTGACACACCACAGGCCCGCCACGCCGTCGAGGATCTGTCGCCCCTGGTCGTCCCAGTAGTACATGCCTTCGGCCCTGACCAACATGCGCGGCGCCTTCTTGAACTGGCGGCTGGCGGTGAAGGGCATCCAGAATGCGTCGAGATCGGGTTTCATGACCGGGGTCCTTTGCTGCTTGTGTCGGGTCGAACGGAGGGCATGGGCCTGCCCTGCGCAGGAGTCTAGCCATGCTCGGCTGCAATGTGCAGGCGAGGCATGCACCTCGGGCTCGCCGATATGGCATATCATGCCGAAAAATGCACTCAAATCGGCACGAAATGCGAAAACCTATCGCCGAGGCGCAACTCGATTCGATCGACCGGGCCATTCTCGAAGCCTTGCAGCACGACGGACGGCTGTCGAACGTGCAGCTCGCGCAGCGTGTGCACCTGTCGCCGTCGGCCTGCCTGCGGCGTGTCAAGCAACTCGAAGACAGCGGTGTGATCGCGAAATACGTGGCGCTGCTGAGCCCGAAAGCCGTGGGAAGGCATGGCACCAGCTTCACGATCATCAACCTCGAGGGCAGCAACCCTGCGCTGCTGCAAGCCTTCGAGCGGGCGGTGAGCGATGCGCCGGAGATTCTCGATTGCCACTACGTGGCTGGCGCCAACGACTACCTGCTGCGCCTGGCCTACCGCGATGCCGAAGACCTGGAACGGCTGCACACCGAGGTGCTGACGCGACTGCCTGGCGTGGCGCGCATGAATTCGATGCTGGTGCTGCGCACCGTCAAGCGCACGACTGCGCTGGCGCTCTGAATCAGGGCGCAAATTCAGGTCACTATCGTGGAGTCTTGCGCTTGAATTCTGTCCGTGCTCGACCCAGCATCCTGCGGCGGCGCGGAGCACACGCTGAGCACGCGCGCGTGGTTGGAGGCGGTGGCATTGGGGTACGCAAGCGCAACGGCAGACACGCTGGCGACATGCCCGGCCTGTTTGATTTGACTGTGGGCGACATGAACCGATGGCGGCGGCCTCGATGACCCTCGAACAGCCTGACGGCGAAGGCGCGCGAGCCAGCGCGGTCGAAGGCCGCCGCGCGCGACGCTCGGGCCGGCGGTCTTGGCCCGTCCTGACAGTGTTCGCCTTCATCGTCGGCGTGCAGTTGCTGGTGACGGTGATCAGCATCGACCTGATGGCGGCCGTGCGCGCCTATGTCACGGGCGAGAGTCTTTACTCGAAGGGCCAGAAGGACGCGCAGATCCACCTGATCGACTATCTGGAGTACTTCCGTGAAGCGGACTACCGGGGCTTCTTGCGGGCGCTGTCGGTCCCGATCGGCGACCGCGCGGCGCGCGAGGCGTTGCAACAGTCCCCGCCCGACAACGAAGCCGCGCGACTCGGGCTGCTCGCCGGTGGCACGCACGCCAACGACATTCCCGGCGTAATCCGGCTGTTCCGTTGGTTTCACGAGACACCGCTGATGGCCGATGCCATCGCCACCTGGGCCGAAGGCGATGTCCTGATCGAGGGCATGCGCCAGCTTGGCGAGAAAGCAAATGAACGGATCCTTGCCGGCAACATGGCAGCCGCCGAAGTGACGCGCATGCGCGAGGACGCCCAGGCCCTGAACAAGAACCTGACCGAGCTCGAAGTGCGCTTTGCCACGCAGCTGGCGGATGGGGCGAGGCTGAGCCAGCAGCTGATCCTCGGCCTGAACTTCGGGCTCGCGCTGTTGCTTGGCCTGAGCGGCCTATTGTTCGTGCGCCACAGTTCGCGCATCCAGGCCGCGACCGAGGACCAGGTGCGGCAGCGGCAACAGTCGCTGCAGCGCTTGCTCGATTCGGCCGCCGAGGGTTTGTATGGCGTGGACATGCTCGGTCGCTGCACCTTTATCAACCGCGCGGCACTGCACATGCTGGGCTATGACAAGGAGTCTCAGCTGCTTGGCCGCGACATGCATGCGCTGATTCACCACTCGCACGCCGACGGCAGCCCGCGTCTGGCCGACCAGTCGCGCATCACCCAGTCCTATCGCGAACAACGCGAATTGCACGTGGCCGACGAAGTGTTCTGGCGGCGCGACGGCACCTCGTTTCCGGTCGAGTACTGGTCGCACCCAGTGATGATGGACGGGAAGCTGCACGGTGCAGTCGCGACCTTCTTCGACATCAGCGAGCGGCTGCAGATGCAGGCCGCGTTGCGCCAGGGGGAAGTGCGCATCGCCGGACTCGTGGACGCGGTGAACGACGGCGTGGTCACCATCGACGGCGACGAGCGCATCGTGCTCTTCAACCGCGCGGCCGAACGTCTGTTCGGCGTGCCGTCGCGCGACGCCATCGGCAGCACGGTCGAGCGCTTCATCCCGCGGCGCCCGCGCCAAGCCCATGGCAGCGCGCTACAAGAGCTGCTGGTCGAGGACGCTGAGGCACATTGGGAAGGCGCGGTGCGCGATCTCACCGGCAGGCGAGCCGATGGCCGCGAGTTCCCGCTGGAGGCCTCGCTGTCCCGCCTCGAAGCCGAACGCGGCCCGCTCGTCACGGCCGTGCTGCGCGACGCCACCGACCTGCAGTTGGCGCGTGCCGAACGGCAGGCGCGCGAGGCATTGGAAGCCTCGAGCCGCGCCAAGACCGAGTTCCTTTCGCGCATGAGCCACGAGCTGCGAACACCGCTGAACGCGGTGCTCGGTTTTTCGCAGCTGCTGCGGCTCGACACCTCGAGTTCACTGTCGCTGCAGCAACTGGAGCGCATCCAGCACATCGAGAACGCGGGTGGGCATCTGCTGGCGCTGGTCAACGATGTGCTCGACCTGTCACGCGTCGAATCGGGCGACTTGACAGTGACCATCGAGTCGGTTGACATCCACTCCGCGGTCGAGGACGCCCTGTCGATGGTCGTTCCGCTGGCCGCCGCATCCGGTGTCGATGTGCGCATCGCAGGGCCCGAGCGCGAGTTCGACCCACATGCGCCGGAAGGAGCGGAGGACGTCGGCGACAGTGCCGACGTGTCGGTGCTGGCCGACCGCGTCCGCCTGCGACAGGTCCTGGTCAATCTGCTCAGCAACGCGGTGAAATACAACCGCCCCGGCGGCGAGGTGAGGGTGCGCTGGCGCGAAAATGCTGGCCACTGTGCGCTGCGCATTGCGGACAACGGCATGGGCATCGCACCGGACAAGCTGAAGCGCCTTTTTGAACCCTTCAATCGCCTGGGCGCAGAGAACTCGAAGATCGAAGGCACCGGCATCGGCCTGGTGCTGTCGCGGCGGCTTGCTGAATCGATGCGCGGTGAGTTGCAGATCGATAGTTCGGCGCAGGGCACGGTCGCCTGGCTGACGCTGGAGTGTTCGCACGAAGCACCCGGGCAACCCGACGGCCTGACGCCGCCCAGCCAGCACGGCGCGCTCGACGATGCCTTGTGTGTCCTCTATGCCGAGGACAACGAGGTCAATGTCGAACTGGTGCGGCAGATCGTCAAGCTGCGCCCATCGATCACGCTCGAGGTTGCCGAGAACGGCTCGACGGCGCTGCACAAGGCACGTCGCGACTTGCCCGAGATGATCCTCGTCGACATGAACCTCGGTGACATGACGGGCATCGAACTGGCGCATGCGCTGCGCGCCGATGCGACGACGGCGGGCATCCGCCTGGTCGCCCTGTCCGCCGATGCGTTGCCAGAGCAGATCAACACGGCGCTGGCGGCCGGCTTCGCGGACTACCTGACCAAACCCATCGACTTTCGCGAGCTGCTGAATGTCTTCGACGGCCGACGCGGTCGTTAGGAGATGTGTCCGGGAGCACCGACGATTGCCGTAAAAACACAACACACCGTGCGTGACGAAGCTCACCACAGTTCGCGTCTTCTTATTCACCCCCCTAGAATGAAGTGAACTAGTCGTCGGGAAACAACAATGTCGAATTCGTTCGAACGGGCAGGCCCGCTGAAGGACCTGACGAGCTATCCGCAATGGTTGCAGCAGGTCGTACACGACACGGCTAACGACAAAGCCCGGGTGGTCGGGCACGACCTGTTTTCCCTGATGCGCGACGCGCGATTGCCGCCGGCGGTGATGCGCAAGTTCCTCACCGGCGCCTGGCCCACGATCGAGCAGTTTCCTCAGTTCATGGCCATGAACCTGAAGAAACTGAGCAGCGGCAACAGCCCCGGCGAGGACATGGCGCGGCGTTACCTTATCCACAACATCCGCGTCGAGCAAAAACATGCCGACCATTGGGTGCAGTGGGCCGCTTCGGTCGACATGAGCATCGACGACCTGAAGCATGGCGCCGAGATCGAAGGCCTGTCGGCGCTCGCGCACTGGTGCTGGTACGTCAGTGACCGCGCCAGCCTGCCGGTGGCGATTGCGGCGACCAACTACGCGGTCGAAGGCGTGACCGGCGAGTGGTCGTGCTTGGTGTGCTCGAAATCGACCTATGCCGAATCCTTGCCGGCGGACATCCGGGGCCCGGCCACGCGCTGGCTGCGCGTTCATGCCGAGTACGACGACGATCATCCATGGGAAGCGCTGGAGATTGTGGCCACGCTGCTGGGCCACGCACCGTCTTCCGGCGACGTCAAGGCGGTGCAAAGCGCCATCCGGTCGACCTACGTCTACTACGCCATGGGCCTGGACCACGCGATGATGTCGATGATGCATGGCACCTTCGACGAAACGGCGTCGAACGCTTCCACGTTGGGCGCACTCGACGCCGCGTAGGCGGGCCGGGCCGGCAGGGGCCGGTGGCCGCATCGAGCGGGCTGCGCGCTGCCGGGATAGATTGGCCGCTGCGGCCGCTGCGGCCGCTGTGGCCAATACTGGCTCACCGCAGCGCACGCCCCGACGATGAAGCCCGTACTGATCCTTCAGAACCTGAGCAGCGACGGGCCCGCTTACCTGGGTCTTTGGCTGCAGCGCCAGGGCGTGGCCGTCGATGTGCGCGACAGCGAGTCCGGCCAGGCCTTCCCGCGCGACATGGGCGAACATGGTGCGTTGGCGGTGCTGGGCGGAGCGATGAGCGCCAACGACCCGCTGCCATCGTTGCGCCAGGCCGAGAATCTGATTCGCGACGCGATGCAGCGCGGCTGCCCGGTCATCGGCCATTGTCTGGGCGGACAGTTGATGGCGCGTGCGCTGGGCGCCGCGGTGACACGCGCTGCCGTGCCGGAAATCGGCTGGCAACCTTGGCAGGTGGCGCCTTCGGCAAGTGCGCGGTGGTGGTTCGGCGACGACCCGCCGAGCCATGTCATGCAGTGGCACGTGGACACCTTCGCTCTACCCGATGGCGCTGAACTGCTGGCATCCAGCCCCGCGTGCCCGCACCAGGCCTTTGCCATCGGGCCGCACCTGGCGATGCAGTTTCACGTCGAGGTCGACGCGGACAAGCTGATGCGCTGGACCGACGATTCATCGGCTGGGTGGCTGGAACAGCAACGACGCCACGCCGGCAGCGTGCAAGGCGCGGCGCAGATCCGCGCAAGCGCTGCCGATCATCTGGCGGCACAGCAGCGTCTGGCCGACCGGGTCTACAGCCATTGGCTGGCGATTTGACGACGACGCGCGCGTCCGTCGGCTTCGACGTTGTAAGCCCCCAGATCAACCGGGTGCCTGCGCGGGCCCCAGAGCACCCAGCTGCTGAGAGAGCTGCCGTGCGCACGCAAGCAGCGCGAGGGCCGTCGCCCCTTCGGGCCGGGCATCGAAGGTCGGGCTGGAGCCAATGGCCGTCAAGCTGAGCACGATGCTTCCCGATTGATCGAACACCGGCGCGGCCAGTGCGCTGATGCCGGGCAGCAACGCGTCGATCACGTGGCTGAGGCCAGCCGCCCGCACGGCTTTCAGTTGCTGCAGGAAGGCGCTGTGGCCGCCCGCGCCAGCCCTGGCGTTCTCCCTGGCACGTGACGGCGCTTGCGCCGCGCCCGTGCGGCGCGCGTGGGCATCTTCCTCGGCCAATGCCGCACGCACCTGTGCGGCGGGCAGGTGGGCGGCAAACAGCCGGCCCGATGCGGTGTTGCGCAGGCTCATCACGGTGCCGTGGCGCATGTTCACGTGCACCGCCGAGGGCGCTTCTTCCACGCGCACGATGGTCGGCCCGCGATTGCCCCACACTGCCAGCGCCACGGTGTGGCCGATGGCCTGCGCCAGGCCGGGCAGGTGTGGCGTGGCCAGCCGCACCGGGTCGAACTGTTGCAGGCTGATCAATCCCAATTGCAAGGCCAGCGGGCCCAACCGGTAACGTGCCGAGGCGCCGTCCTGCTCAATCAAGCCGAGCTTGCCGAAGCTCACCAGGTAGGGGTGCGCACGCGCCGGTGGCATCCCGGCAGCGCGGGCCAGGTCTTTCAGCGCCATCGCGCGGCCGTGCTGCACCAGACTGCGCAGCAACTGGCCGCCCACTTCCACGCTCTGGATGCCCCGTTGCCCGCGCGGGGTGGGTGGGACCGGGCTCTTTGGCGTCTGACTGCGGTTCATTTGGGCTCCGTGCGGCCAAGGAATCGGCGTGAGTTCGGGTTGACAGCGCCGTTCCCGATATTTACCATTGACGAACTAATTCGCCTAATACAAATTCTTTTGCCGCTGCCGACAGGCACCACGAAAGCCCCGAACATGAACACCAAAGCCTTCGCCTCACAAGCCGATCTGGTCGAAAAGAAGGTCAGCTTCGACAAGCTGTCCGACCACGCCTACGCCTACACCGCCGAGGGCGATCCGAACACCGGCATCGTCATCGGTGACGACGCCGTCATGGTCATCGACACGCAGGCCACGCCGGTGATGGCCGCCGATGTGATCCGGCGCATCCGCGAAGTCACCGACAAGCCGATCCGCTATGTCGTGCTCAGCCACTACCACGCGGTGCGCGTGCTCGGCGCCAGTGCCTACAAGGCCGAGCACATCATCGCCAGCCAGGACACGCGCGACCTGATCGTCGAGCGCGGCGAGCAGGACAAGGCGAGCGAGATCGGTCGCTTTCCGAGGTTGTTCAACGCCGTCGAATCGGTGCCGTCGGGCATGACCTGGCCGACCCTCACCTTCAGCGGCAAGATGACGTTGTGGCTCGGCAAGCTCGAAGTGCAGCTGCTGCAGCTGGGCCGTGGCCACACCAAGGGCGATACGGTGGTGTGGCTGCCGAAGGAACGCATCCTGTTCAGCGGCGATCTGGTCGAATTCGATGCCACACCGTATGCCGGCGACGCCTATTTCAAGGACTGGCCGGCCACGCTGGATGCGCTGGCGGCGCTAAAACCGGCCAAGCTGGTGCCGGGCCGCGGTGCCGCATTGCAAACGCCCGAGCAGGTGAGCGCGGGGCTGGCCGGCACGCGCGACTTCATTGCCGAGCTGTATGGCAGCGTCAAGGCCGCGGCGGGCTCGGGGCACGACCTGCGCCAGACCTACAAATCGACCCTCGACAAGCTGCGGCCGAAATACGGCCACTGGGTCATCTTCGACCATTGCATGCCTTTCGATGTGACCCGTGCCTACGACGAGGCCACGCAATATGCCGATCCGCGCATCTGGACCGCCGAGCGCGACATCGAGATGTGGAAGGCGCTGGAAAGCTGAAGGCGCAGCGCCGTGCAAGATGTGGTTGATCCTGCCGCGCTCGGCACGCTGAGCGCGCCGCAGATCCAGGCGCTCGAATTTGCCTTTTGCCACTCGAGCGACCAGGATGCGGCCGAGCCGGTGCGCCACCCGGTGGTCGTGGTCGGCGCCGGCCCGGTGGGCCTGAGCCTGGCGATCGACCTGGCGCAACGCGGGCAGAAGGTGCTGCTGCTGGACAACGACAACCGGCTTTCCAGCGGCTCGCGAGCGATCTGCTTCGCCAAACGCACGCTCGAGATCTGGGATCGGCTGGGGGTCGGCGATGCCTGCGTGGCCAAAGGCGTGTCGTGGAACGTGGGGCGGGTGTTCCTTGGCGAACAGCAGGTCTATCAGTTCGATCTGCTGCCCGAAACCGGCCACGAGCGTCCAGCGTTCATCAACCTGCAGCAGTATTACGCCGAGGCTTACCTGTTGCAACGCGCGGCGCAGTTGCCGCTGATCGACATCCGCTGGAACAACACCGTTGCGGCCTTGAGCGAGGACGAGCGTGGCGTGCTGTTGGGCATCGACACGCCTGAAGGGCGTTACAGCCTGGGCGCCGACCATGTGATCGGCTGCGACGGTTCGCAGTCCAGCGTGCGCCGGCTGCTGGGGCTGAAGAGCGACGGCCGATCTTTTCGCGACCGTTTCCTGATCGCAGACGTGAAGATGGCGGTGGACTTCCCTGCCGAGCGCTGGTTCTGGTTCGATCCGCCGTTCCATCGTCACCAGAGCGTGCTGTTGCACCGCCAGCCCGACGGTGTGTGGCGCATCGATTTCCAGCTCGGCTGGGATGCCGACCCGGACGAGGAAAAGAAGCCCGAGCGCATCATCCCGCGTGTCAACGCGATGCTGCGCCAGGCGCTGGGCCACGAAGTGCCGTTCGAACTCGAGTGGGCGAGCGTGTATTCGTTTTCCTGCCTGCGCATGGCCCGCTTTCGTCATGGCCGCGTGCTGTTTGCCGGTGACAGCGCACACGGCGTTTCGCCATTCGGCGCGCGCGGCGCGAATTCAGGCGTGCAGGATGCCGAGAATCTGGCCTGGAAACTCGATGCGGTGCTGCGTCGTCAGGCCGACGATGCGCTGCTCGACAGCTACGCCAGCGAACGCGAGTTCGCTGCCGACGAGAACATCCTCAACAGCACCCGGGCCACCGACTTCATCACGCCCAAGAGCGAGATCAGCAAGCTGTTTCGCAACGCCGCGCTGCAGCTGGCCGCCGACCACGCCTTCGCGCGCCAGATCGTCAACAGCGGGCGTCTGTCGGTGCCGGCGACGCTGAGCACGTCTGCGTTGAACACCGTCGACGAGGACGTCTTCGAAGGCCGCATGGTGCCGGGCGCGCCGCTCACCGACGTGCCGCTGCGCCAAGGGAGGCGCGACATCTGGCTGCTGCGCGAGACCGGAGGGTGTTTTGTGCTGTTGGTGTTCGCGCCCGTGATGCCGCCGGCGCTGGCAGTGCTCGACGGCGAGGTGGGGCTGAAGCGCTTGCTGATCGTGCCGCAGGACAGCGAGCCGGCTGACGCGCTTCACGATCACCAGGGCCTGTTTCAGTGCCGCTTCGATGCCAAGCCGGGCAGCGCGTGGCTGCTGCGCCCCGACCAGCATGTCTGCGCACGCTGGCGAGTGGCCAGCGCCGACAAGGTGCTGGCGTCGCGGACACGCGCGCTGGCGCGGGACGCCGTGCATGCCTGAGCTGATCACCGCGCCGCACCTGCAATCGGCCGACGACTTCTACGAGGCGCTGATCGATGCGCACCGTGGCTTGCCGCTGTCTCGCAGCCACGAACTGAACGCCAAGCTGGTGCTGCTGCTGGCCAACCACATCGGCCATCAGGATGTGCTGGAAGCGGCTCTGAAGGCCGCGCGCGACAACCTCGAGGATGCAGGCGATGCATGAGCGGACAAGCGAATTGAGTTACCAACACGGCTTCGGCAACCACTTCGCCAGCGAAGCGCTGGCTGGCGCGCTGCCGCAGGGCCGCAACAGCCCGCAGAAGGCGGCGCACGGGCTGTACGCCGAACTGCTGTCGGGCACCGCCTTCACCGCGCCGCGCGCATTGAATCAGCGCACCTGGATGTATCGGCGACAGCCGAGCGTGATGCTGGGCGCTTTCGAGCCGCTGCCGCACGACGGCTTGAAGACCGGTGCCCGCGATGGCGTGAGCGCGCCGCCCGACCCGATGCGCTGGCATCCGCTGGCTGTTCCCGCGCAAGCTGATCAAGCGCTCGACTTCGTCGACGGCTTGAGCACCGTGCTGGTCAATGGCGACGCCGATGCACAGACCGGGATAGCGGCGCACCTGTACCTGGCCAACCGCTCGATGCAGCGCGCCTTCGTCAACGCCGATGGCGAGATGCTGCTGGTGCCGCAGCAGGGCGTGTTGCACATCGATACCGAGTTGGGGGTGTTACGGGTGGCACCCGGTGAAGTGGCGCTGCTGCCGCGCGGCATGGCTTTCAAGGTGTCGCTGGACGGCCCGTCACGCGGTTACGTCTGCGAGAACTACGGCGCCGCTTTCCGGCTGCCCGAATTGGGGCCGATCGGCTCCAACGGCCTGGCCAATGCGCGTGACTTCCAGGTGCCGGTGGCGGCCTTCGATGCACGCGGTGCTGGATGCGAGGTGGTGAAGAAATACGGCGGGCGACTGTGGCGCGCGCATTCGGCGGCGTCGCCCTTCAACGTCGTTGCCTGGCATGGCAATCTGGTGCCCTGCAAATACGACACGTCGAAGTTCATGACCATCGGCTCGATCAGCTTCGACCACCCCGATCCGTCGATCTTCACCGTGTTGACCTCGCCGTCTGACACGCCCGGCTGGGCCAACTGCGATTTCGTCATCTTCCCGCCGCGCTGGCTGGTTGCCGAAGACACCTTCCGCCCGCCCTGGTACCACCGCAACGTGATGAGCGAGTTCATGGGCCTGGTGCACGGCCAGTACGACGCCAAGCCCGAAGGCTTCAAGCCCGGCGGCATGAGTCTGCACAACTGCATGGTGCCGCACGGCCCCGATGCCGACGCCTTCGACAAGGCCTCGAACGCCGCGCTGACTCCGCACAAGCTGGACGACACCTTGGCCTTCATGTTCGAAAGCCGCTGGCGCTTCCACCTGACCGAGTTCGCGCTGCGCTGTGGCGCGCTGGATGCAGCCTACGCCCAATGCTGGGCGGGCCTGCGCGACAACTTCGAGACCGAACGATGACCGATGCCAGCCATGACCCGAACCTCGTCAGCTGGGTCGCATCGGCCAACGATGCCCGCAGCGGTTTCCCGGTGCAGAACCTGCCGTTCGGCAAGTTCCGGCGTGCCGGCACCGGTGAGCCCTGGCGCATCGGGGTGGCCATCGGCGACCAGATCCTCGATCTGAAGCTGGCGCGCGAGCAATGCCCCTGGTCAGCCGACGTCGAAGGCGCTCTGGCGCTCTTGGCGGCGGGCGAGCTGAATGCGGTGATGGCCAGCCCGAAGGCGCAGCGCGTGGCGTTGCGCGCGGCGCTGTCGGCGGCGTTGGCCGACAGTAGCGAACAAGCCCCATTCCTCGAACTGTGCCTGCTGCCGCAAAGCGAAGCCGAATTCACGCTGCCGTGCCACATCGGCGACTACACCGACTTCTACACCGGCATCCACCACGCCACCGCGGTCGGCAAGCTGTTCAGGCCCGACAACCCGCTGCTGCCGAACTACAAGTGGCTGCCGATCGGCTATCACGGCCGCTGCTCGTCGCTGGGTGTCAGCGGCCAGCGGTTTCACCGCCCGGCCGGTCAGTTGAAGGGCGACGCCGCCGAGCCGGTGCTGGCGCCATGCCGGCGCCTGGACTACGAACTCGAACTCGGCGCCTTCATCGCGCTGCCCAACGAGCCCGGTGAGCCTGTGCCGATGGCGCGCGCCGAAGAGCACCTGTTCGGGCTGTGCCTGTTCAACGATTGGTCGGCGCGTGATGTGCAAGCCTGGGAATATCAGCCGCTCGGCCCGTTCAATGCCAAGAACTTCGCTTCCACGCTGTCGCCGTGGGTGGTGACGATGGAAGCGCTGGAGCCGTTCAGAAGCGCCTGGATACGTCCGGAAGGTGATCCGCAGCCGCTGCCCTATCTGGACAGCGCCGCCAATCGCGAAGCCGGCGCCATCGACATCACGCTCGAGGTCTGGCTGCAAACCGAGCGCATGCGCGCGGCCGGTGAACCGGCAACGCGGTTGATGCAGTCGAACTTCAAGGATTCGTACTGGACCCTGGCACAACTGGTGGCGCACCACAGCATCGGCGGGTGCAACCTGCGCACCGGTGACCTGTTCGGTTCGGGCACCCAATCGGGGCCGATGCCGGGGCAGGGCGGCTCGCTGCTGGAACTCAGCCAGGGTGGCAAGCAACCGCTGCAACTGCCCAATGGCGAGGCACGCACTTTCCTGCTCGACGGCGACACCGTCGTGCTGCGCGGGCGTTGCGAACGGCCCGGGTGGCGCTCGATCGGTTTCGGTGAATGCGCCGGCACCGTGCTGCCGAGCAGTTTCGTGAAGTGAAATCGCAGTTTCACCTTATGGTATTGAGTGATGCTGCAGTGCGGCATCGTCGTTTCAACAGGTTGAATTTGCTTCCGCATCGCAAGAGCTGAATCGCAAAGCATTGATTTTCATATTGTTTTGTGATTGTCTTCTATAAGACATAAGTCTTCTCGATCGGTGGCTTTCGCGATAACCTCGTGGTCACGAATTCACCTCTGCCAACCGCTACCTAGGAGCCCCCCATGAGCAACCCGACCCGCGAACAACAAGTCACCGCCCTGGAAAAGGATTGGGCCGAGAACCCGCGCTGGAAGGGCGTGCAGCGCAACTACAGTGCCAAGGACGTGGTCCGGCTGAGCGGCTCGATTGCCATCGAGCACACCATCGCCAAGCGCGGTGCGCAAAAGCTGTGGAACCTGGTCAACACCGAGCCCTTCGTCAACACGCTGGGCGCGCTCACCGGCAACCAGGCCATGCAGCAGGTCAAGGCCGGCCTGAAGGCCATCTACCTGTCGGGCTGGCAGGTGGCGGGTGACGCCAACATCGCCGGTGAGATGTACCCCGACCAGTCGCTGTACCCGGTGAATTCGGTGCCGAACGTGGTCAAGCGCATCAACAACACCTTCCAGCGTGCCGACCAGATCCAGTGGTCCGAGGGCAAGAACGACATCGACTTCTTCGCGCCCATCGTGGCCGACGCCGAAGCGGGTTTCGGCGGCGTGCTGAATGCCTTCGAGCTGATGAAGGCGATGATCGAAGCCGGCGCTGCCGGCGTGCACTTCGAGGACCAGCTGGCCTCGGTGAAGAAGTGCGGCCACATGGGTGGCAAGGTGCTGGTGCCCACGCGCGAAGCGGTGGCCAAGCTGACGGCGGCAAGGCTGGCCGCCGACGTGATGGGCACGCCCACGCTGGTGATCGCGCGCACCGATGCCGAAGCGGCCGACCTGGTGACCAGCGACGTCGATGACATCGACAAGCCCTTCCTCACCGGCGAGCGCACGGTCGAAGGCTTCTACCGCAGCAAAGCGGGCCTGGAGCAGGCCATCTCGCGCGGCCTGGCTTATTCGGAAGTGGCCGACATGGTGTGGTGCGAGACCGGCAAGCCCGACCTGGCCTACGCCAAGCAGTTCGCCGAGGCGATTCACAAGAAGTTCCCGGGCAAGCTGCTGGCCTACAACTGCAGCCCCAGCTTCAACTGGAAGAAAAACCTCGACGACGCGACCATCGCCAAGTTCCAGCGCGAGCTGGGTGCGATGGGCTACAAGTTCCAGTTCATCACGCTGGCCGGCTTCCACAGCCTGAACTACAGCATGTTCAACCTGGCCCACGGCTATGCGCGCAACAACATGAGCGCCTTCGTCGAGTTGCAGGAGGCCGAGTTCGCCGCCGCCGAACGTGGCTTCACCGCGGTGAAGCACCAGCGCGAGGTCGGCACCGGCTACTTCGACGCGGTGACCACCACCATCGAGCGCGATGCCTCGACCGCGGCGTTGAAGGGCTCCACCGAAGACGAACAGTTCTTCGACCAGAAGCACGGCTGATCGGCCACGCTGAAGTCCCTTCAGCGGCGAGCCCGAAGACCCGGGGTGTGAAACCCCAGGCCTTCGGGCTTTTTCACGTCCACAACGCACCACGACAATCACCCATGGCCGACACCATCACCCGGCAGCAGTTCCGCTTCTTCGAGCGCATGCGCGTGCGCTGGGCCGAGGTGGACATGCAGAAGATCGTCTTCAACGGTCACTACCTGATGTACTTCGACGTCGCCATCACCGGCTACTGGCGCGCGATGGCGCTGCCCTACCAGGAGGCGATGGACTACCTGCAGGGCGACCTGTACGTGCGCAAGGCGACCGTCGAATACGAGGCGTCCGCGCGCTGCCACGACAACATCGACGTCGGCATCCGCAGCGCGCGCATCGGCAATTCGTCGATGGTGTTTGCGGCCGCGGTGTTCCTGGGCGAGCAGTTGCTGGTCAGTGGCGAACTGGTCTATGTGTTCGCCAACCCGAGCACGCAGACCTCGTTGCCGGTGCCGCAACAGTTGCGCGACATCGTGCAGGCTTTCGAAGCCGGCAAGCCGATGCTCGACGTGCGCGTGGGCGGCTGGGACGAACTGGGCAGCGACGCGAAGGCCATCCGCCACGCGGTGTTCATCGACGAGCAGCGCATTCCGGCGGCGATGGAGTGGGACGGCGCTGATGCGTCGAGCGTGCACGCGGTGGCGCGCAACCGGCTCGGCATGCCGTTGGCGACAGGGCGCCTGCTCGAACACGTGCCCGGGGTGGCCAAGATCGGCCGCATGGCGGTGCTGCAACCGATGCGCGGCGAAGGCAGCGGCCGAGCCGTGCTCGACGCGTTGATGGCGCGAGCGCGCGAGCGTGGCGACCGCGAGGTGCTGCTGCACGCGCAGTTGTCGGCGCTGCCGTTCTACCTGCGCGCCGGCTTCGTCACGCGCGGCGAACCGTTCGACGAAGCCGGCATCGCGCACGTGGAAATGGTTCGCGCGCTGTAACTCAGCGGTCGACGCAGCGAAAGACCTCGGTGTGCCGCGGCCCGCGCCGCCACACGGCGGTGGCCGCATCGCACAGTGTCTCGATCTGCCGCTGCAGACTGGCATCAATGCCGTGCGGCGCCGCATAGGTTTCCATCAGCGTGGCTTCGGCGGTGCTGGCGTCTTCGTCACGCAGCAGCAACCACGCCTGCAAGTCGCCGTGTTCCCGGCACAGCCGCTGTTGCAGCTCGAGCATCGTCCGGCGCGCCTGCGGCAGCTCGGCAACGCCCACGCGCCAGTAGATGAACAGCTGGCGCGGTGGGTCCGCCGGCGCCGGTTCAGCCAAGATCAGACCACCTCGGCGTCGAGCGCATAGGGCTGCTCGACGACCTCGAGCACGGCATCCCCGCAGCGCAGCGTGCCGTGATCGATCGCGGAAATCTTCAGCTCGACCAGCGCCGCATGCCGTGCCGTGGACAGCGACGCGGCCAGCACCACCATGCCGGCCGGCTGCTGCGCGTCGTCGCTGTGGAACACCTCCTGACCAGGTGCCAGTGGCGCATCACACTCGACGAGATACGTGCGCCGCTTCAGCGTGCCACGGTACTGGCTGCGCGCCACGATTTCCTGGCCGGGGTAACAGCCCTTGCTGAAGCTGACGCCGGCCAGCAGTTCCAGGTTGACCATCTGCGGCACGAACTGCTCGACGGTGGCCGAAACGACGCGCACGACGCCGCTGCGCACCTCGAGCCACTGCCAGGCGGGCGCGGCCAGAGCGGGCAGGGCAGGGCCGGGTGAGGGTGCCGACGCAGCCCACAGCAGTCGTGGCAGGCCGTCGGCATCTGGCAGGCGCACCGTCTGCCCAGCGTCGAACCGTGCGCATTGCCAGGCACCTGTCAGCAGGCTGTTGCCGAGCGTTCGACAGGCCGCATCACCGGCCACACCCCACAGCGGGACATCGCCGCTGGCGTCGCTGAGCTTGCATTTCGCGCGCAGCACGAACATCGACAGGCGCTTCAATGTGCTCGCCAGCAGGTTGGCGCTGCACGCCAGCAGGAACTCGTCCTCGGCTGACTGCCAGATGACGAAGGTGGCCAGCAAGCGCCCCTTCGCGGAGCAGTAGCCGGCCAGGCGAGCTTGCGTCGTGTTCACCGCCGCCATGTCCTGGGTCAACTGGCCCTGCAGGAAACTGCGCGCGTCGCTGCCGCCGGCGCGGATGACGCCCCAGTCGGGAAGCCGCGTGGCGCCTTCGAATACAGCGCTGCTCTCGGGGTTGTCGCTCATCGGCCGATTATCATCTTGCGATCATGTCGATCGGGTCCAAGGGGTCACGCGCGCTGGCCAAGGCCCTGCTGATGCTGGTGCTTGTTGGCGTGGTCTGCGCGGCAGCGGCATGGGTCTGGTTGGGACGGCCGCTGACCCTCGCCGCGCCGTCGGTGGAGGTGTCGATCGATGCTGGCGCCACGCCGCGTGCCGTTGCACAGGCCTGGGTGAATGCCGGTGTGCAGAGCTCGCCGATGCTGCTGTACCAGTGGTTCAGGTGGTCGGGCCAGGCGCGCCGCATTCGCGCCGGCAGCTATCAGATCGAAGCCGGCACGACACCCCGCGAGTTGCTCGACAAGATGGTGCGCGGCGACGAGATGCTTGAAAAGCTGCGCATCGGCGAAGGCTGGACGCTGGCGCAGCTGCGTGCCGCGATGGCGCAGGCGCCGAAGCTCGAGCACAAGTCAGTCGCCATGAGCGATGCCGACCTGATGACGGCGCTCGGCGAGACCGACCTGCCACCCGAGGGCCGCTTCTTCCCCGACACCTATGTCTACAGCCGCGGCGTCAGCGACCTGACCGTGCTGCGCAGCGCGCGCGCGGCACTCGAACGGCAGCTCGAACTGGCCTGGGACCAGCGCACGAGCGACCTGCCGCTGAAAACCAAGGATCAGGCGCTGATCCTGGCCTCCATCGTCGAGAAGGAAACCGGGCCCAAGGACGATCCGGCGATGATCGCCGCCGTGTTCCTGAACCGCCTGCGCATCGGCATGCCGCTGCAGACCGATCCCACGGTGATCTACGGCCTGGGCAGTACTTTCGATGGCAACCTGCGCAAGCGCGACCTGCTTGCCGATGGGCCGTTCAACACCTACACCCGCGCCGGCCTGCCGCCCACGCCGATCGCGCTGCCGAGCCTGGCGTCGTTGCGCGCGGTGATGCAACCGGCCGAGACGCAGGCTCTGTATTTCGTCTCGCGCGGCGATGGCAGCAGCGCCTTCAGCAACACGCTGACAGAACATAATCGTGCAGTGAACCAGTATCAGCGCAACCAGCGGCCGTGATGGCAGGGCGCTTCATCACTCTCGAAGGCATCGACGGCGCCGGCAAATCGACGCACCTGGACGCGCTGGGCCAGTGGCTGCGTGGACAGGACCACGAAGTCTTGATGACACGCGAACCCGGCGGCAGCCCGTTGGCCGAACAGTTGCGTGAACTGTTGCTGCACCATCCGATGGATGCGTTGACTGAAACGCTGCTGGTCTTCGCCGCGCGCCGCGACCACCTGCGCGAATGCATCGAGCCGGCGCTGGCGCGCGGTGCCACGGTCGTCTGCGATCGTTTCACCGATGCCACTTTCGCGTACCAGGGCGCCGGGCGCGGCTTCGATGTCAGCGTGCTGGCACAGCTGGAGCACTGGGTGCAGCAAGGGCGCCAGCCCGATCTGACGCTGTGGTTCGATCTGAACGCCGACGTGGCTGCCCGGCGCCGCGGTGCCGCGCGGCCGGCCGACCGCTTCGAAGGGCTCGACGAAGCCTTCTTCGTCCGTGTGCGCAAGGGCTATGCGCAGCGTCTCGCGCAGGACCCCGCGCGCTTCGTGCGGATCGATGCATCCGTGGAGCGGGCCGATGTCTGGCGCCAGATCGAACAGGCGCTGACACAGCGCGCCTCGCAATGAGTGGCGCAGCGGCGTCGCGCGACGACACGGCGTTGCCCTGGCTGCAGGCGCCTCTGCAGCAGGCGTTGGCCACGCAGCGCTCGCACGCCCTGCTGGTGCAGGCGGCCGCTGGCGTTGGCGGTTTCGAGTTCATGTTGTCGCTGGCGCAGGCATGGCTGTGCGAAAGCGGCGACACGTCGTCGCGCCCATGTCACCAATGCGCCAGCTGTCATCTCGTGCACAACCACAGCCATCCGGACCTGTATGTATTGCTTCCCGAAGTGCAGCGCATCGAACGCGGCTGGTCGTTGGCCGGCGACGGCGATGAAGGCGCTCGTTCGCGCGCCAAGCCAAGCCGGCAAATCCGCATCGACGAGGTGAGGGCGGCGATCGACTGGATCGGCCAGACCATGTCGCGCGGCCGTGCCAAGGTGCTGTTGCTGCACCCGGCCGAGGCGATGAACCTGCAGTCGGCCAGCGCCCTGCTGAAGACGCTGGAAGAACCGCCGGGCGCGTCGAGGCTGCTGTTGGGCTGCAGTGATGTGGAACATCTGCTGCCCACCGTCCGCAGCCGCTGCCAGCGCCTGCGTCTGGAACCGCCTGCGATGGAAGACGCCATCTCCTGGCTGGTGGCGCAAGGCGTCGGGCAGCCCGAGGTGCTGCTGCGGGCGGCTGCCGGCGCGCCGCTGCAGGCGCTGGCCCTGTTCAACGGGGGTATCGACGCTGCCCGCTGGTCGGCACTGCCGCGCGCCGTCGCCGACGGTCGCGCCAGTGTGTTCAGCGGCTGGCCGCTGCCTCAGGTGCTGGACGCGCTGTACAAGCTGTGCCACGACGCGATGGCCGTGCAGGCGTCGGCCTCGCCGCGCTACTTCAGCGCCGAGGTGTTGCCCGCCGGCGCCAACGCGCATCGTCTGGTCGACTTGATGCGTACATTGAACCGTGTCGCCCGACACGACGAACACCCGTGGAACGAGGGGCTGCTGGTCGAGGCCCTGGTGACCGAAGCGGCCGCTTCCTGGGAAGATGACACGAAGGGCGCGGCGACCGCTGGCCAGCGACCGCGCCGGGGACCGCCGCCATTGGCTACACTGAATCGATGAACGAGGCCACCGCCCCCGCTGCCGCCCGCAAGGCAATTGCGCAGCCGCCGGCCACCGCCGCCGCGCCGTCACCTGGTTCGGCCACCGCGTCGGCCTTGGCCACGGCATCCGCTGCGCGGCCCAGCGTCATCCAGTTGGTGTTTCGGGAAAAGGGCGCGCTGTACGCCGCCTACATTCCGCTGCTCACCGATGGGGGCCTGTTCGTGCCGACCACGCGTGACTACCGGCTGGGTGAGGACATCTACCTGCTGCTGTCGCTGCCCGACGATCCGCAACGCTACCCTGTGGCCGGCAAGGTGGCCTGGCTGACACCGAACAACGCGTCGGGCGGCCGCACACAGGGTGTCGGGGTGCGTTTTCCGGCGGACGAGAAAACACGCGGATTGAAGCTGAAAATAGAGGAAATGCTGGGCACGGCGATCTCGTCGTCGAAGCCCACCCAGACCCTTTAAGGAACGGCCGAACCCGGCCGCTTGCGGCTGCGATGTTCGTCGATTCCCACTGTCACCTGAGTTTTCCGGAGCTGCACGCGCGCATCGGCGAGATCCGAGCCGCCATGCGCTCGGCGCAGGTGGACCGCGCGCTGTGCATCTGCACCACGCTGGAAGAGTTCGATGCCGTGCACGCGCTGGCACTCGAGCATGACAACTTCTGGGCCAGCGCCGGCGTGCACCCGGACAACGAAGGCGTGCGCGAGCCGACGCTCGACGATCTGCTGCGCCTGGCGGCGTTGCCGCGGGTGGTGGCCATCGGCGAAACCGGCCTCGACTACTACCGCCTGAACGGGCGCAGCATCGAGCAGATGGCTTGGCAGCGCGAGCGCTTCTGTGTGCACATCCGGGCGGCGCGCGCCACTGGCTTGCCGCTGGTGGTGCACACACGCAGCGCCAGCGACGACACGGTGCGGCTGCTGCAGGAAGAGGGCGCCCGGCAGGTCAGGGGCGTGTTCCACTGCTTCACCGAAACGCAGGCGGTGGCCGATGCCGCGCTGGCGCTCGGTTTTCACATTTCGTTTTCGGGCATCCTGAGCTTCAAGAGCGCCGCCGACCTGCGCGAGGTGGCGAAGAACGTGCCGCTGGAGCGTTGCCTGATCGAAACCGACAGCCCGTACCTGGCGCCGGTACCGTTTCGCGGCAAGCTCAACCAGCCTGCTTATGTGGTGCACGTGGCGCGCCAGCTGGCCGAGATCAAGGGGCTGAGCGTCGAGGCGGTCGCGCAGGCCACGAGCCACAACTTCGAGCAACTGTTTGCCCTTCCGGCGCTGTCCGCGAGACCCGATGAAATCAATAAATCACTTTAAAAACCTGTTTTATCTTGTTGTAGCGATTACGGTATCTCTGGCGTCAGCCGGCACCTACGACGATTTCTTCAAGGGCGTCGAACTCGATCTGGACGGGCGCGTCGCCGAGTTGCTGGCGCGCGGTTTCGACCCCAATACGCTCAGCGAATCCGGGCAGACCCCGCTCTACCTGGCGCTTCGCGACGGATCGCCGAAGGTGACACAGGTGCTTTTGGCCGCGCCCGACCTGAAAGTGGATCAGGCCAACCCCGTCGGCGAGACCGCGTTGATGATGGCCGCGCTGAGAGGCGATCTGGCGGTGTCGCGCGACTTGATCAAGCGTGGCGCGAAGGTGCGGCGCAGCGGCTGGACGCCGCTGCACTATGCCGCCAGCGGCCCGCAGGTGTCGGTGGTCGCGTTGATGCTGGAAAACGGTGCCGACATCGACGCCCAGGCGCCCAACGGCAACACCGCGCTGATGATGGCTGCGCGCTACGGCGAAGAGGACAGTGTCACGCTGTTGCTGGCCAGAGGCGCCAACAAGCGGCTGCTGAACGAGCTGGGCCAGTCGGCGCAGGACTTCGCGCGCATCAGCGGTCGTGAATTCATTGTCGAAAAGCTGAACTGATGGGCTGAGTGTGTAGGTGTGACAACCGGCTTGTCGGGTTTTGCCCGACATATGCCATGGCTTGGGGACGACTTCGGCGGCAAGCTTGCAGCGCCTAGAGTGCAACGCATGCCAATCCCGGCACGGCACCGATGTCCCAGGGAGCCCCAGATGACACAACCGCAGCATCCCGTCGCAAACCCGTTCGCCTTGTTGATGGACCCGGAGTCGGTGTTTCGCGCGATCGAGAAGTCCGAGCGCCTGGAACGGCTGCACAGCCGCGTGTGCCGGCCACTGGACCGCCCGTTGTTGCCGCATGCGCCGACGGAAGATGCCGTCGGTGTCGAACGGGAAGGCCTTGACATCGACGCCGACTCTGACGACTGACATGCCGGTACGGCTTCGTGTCTGCCTGTCGAATGCGCGACGATGTATATTATGTTAACTAATAGTTTGAGTGCGATTGGTGAAGTCGCCCCTAATCCCCCTGGGTGCTGGCGCGCCTCGTAAAAGCCGTCAACCCGCTTCGATGCGCTCCGCCAAGCCACTGAAACGCAGCGTGCGCCGTGCCAGCGCTTCGGCCAACGCCTCGTCGTGGCCCGTCACCAGCGTGAACGCCGTGCGCGCACGGGTCACCGCCGTATAGACCAGCTCGCGGCTCGCCGCGCGGCTGGCCGGCGTTGGCAGCACCAGCACGGCATGGTCGAATTCCGAACCCTGCGCCTTGTGTACGGTGAGCGCGAACGCGGTTTGTACCGGGGGCAATCGACCGACCGCCACCGACCGCAGTGCGGCACCGTCGAGGAAATGCGCCTTGAATGTGCTGGCGCCTCGGCTCGTCGCCAGCACGATGCCGATGTCACCGTTGAAGACACCGGCATCCGCATCGTTGCGCGTCACCATCACCGGGCGGCCTTCGTACCACTCGCCGTGGCGATGAAAAGCGCCGCTGTCCGCCAGCGCCTGTTCGATGACGGCATTCATCGCCTCCGTGCCCCAATCCCCATCGCGCACCGCACAAAGCACGCGAATCCTGTCGAACGCGTGCAGCACCTCGAGCACCCTGGCGTTGTCGATGGCGCCGCCGTCGTCTGCCGCCAATAGCGCCGCGCGCGCCTGCAGCGACGCCGCATAGGCGCCGTAGCCCTTGGCGATGTCCCGTCCATGCAAGGCCAGCGGCAACACATCCTGAACTGAGCCGACGCGGCGCCAGGCGATGGCCGGATCGCTGCCCGATTGCAGCAGCGCCATCGTCGCCGCCGCGTCGCCGTCATTGACGGCGGCCGCCAGCTTGTGAATGCCACCGCCAAAGCGGTGACTGTGCCGCAGCACAGCCACCTGCCGGTCGAGGGCCGACCCGTCCTGCACCATCGCCTCTGACAGGCGCTGGCCTGAGACGGCCTCGAGGTACGACGCGGTGGCGTCGTCATAACGCCCCTGCCCTGCACCGCGGCAGAGCTCACCGAGCACCGCACCGGCCTCGACCGACGCCAGCTGGTCCTTATCGCCCAGCAGCACCAGGCGCGCCCGGTCGGGCAGTGCCGCCAGCAGCGAATCCATCATCTCCAAATGCACCATCGATGCTTCATCGACGATCAGCACATCCAGCGGCAACCGGTTGGCCGCGTCGAAACGAAGCTTGCGCGTGTGGCGGCGCGCGCCGAGCAGCGCGTGCAGCGTGCGTGCCGGGCCGATGCGCGCGAGGCCATCGGCGAGGGTCTGTGCCTGCGGTGCAGCGATTCCCGGCAGCCGCAACACGGCTGGCCATGCGGCGGCGATCGACTGCCCCAGCCGCGCGGCCGCCTTGCCCGTCGGCGCAGCCAGCGCAACACGCAAGGGCCGATGGTTGCCCTGGCCGTCGTCTGGCGGCGGCATCAGCAGCAAGGTGGCCAGCGCACGCGCGGCCGTGTGTGTCTTGCCGGTGCCGGGGCCGCCGGTGATGATCGTCAGACCTCCACGTAACGCCAGCGCACAGGCGATCCGCTGCCAGTCGGGCCCTTCATCGGTCATCAGCGCAAACAGGCGGTCGAGCGCGGCACGGGCGGCGGCGATGTCAACGGGGAAGCTCTGATTGCAGCGCGCCCGCACCTGCCACGCCACCCGCTGCTCGTGGCGCCAGTAGCGGCGCAGGTACAGCCGGCCCCCGGTCATCACCATCGGCGTTGCCGAACGTCCGGCTTCGTCTTCGTCGTGCGTCCTTTGCGCCGGCGCGATGTCGATCAACGGGCTGACGCTCAGGACCCGTGCCCAGTCGGCGCAGTCGTGCGGCAGCCCCACGATCCCTGCCGGCGCCACGCCGCCCTGCCCCGCCGGCCCGGCCAACAGCGCCGCAGCCTGCGTCGGCAACTGCTCGATCGGCAGGCAGGCATGCCCCTGGCCTTCCAGGTTTGCCAGCAACGTGGCGGCCAAAAGCAGCGCAGGGTCGGCGCGCGGCGCCAACCCGAGCACGAAGCGCGCGAACGCGACATCCAGCAGCCGCAGGCTGCCCTGGCCGGCGCAGGCCTGCAGGTGGCGCATCAGCGCGGCGTTGCTGGCATGCATTTCGGACGAGACGGCTGAACTCATCGCATTGACGCCGGGGTTGCAGCCAAGGCCTCATCCAGGCCATCGAGCAGGGCCGGCGCTGCGACCAGGTGCACACAGCCGCTTTCGGGCCCGTGCAGGCCGCGCACGAAGTAGAACAACGCGCCGCCCAGATGCCGACGTGGATCGTAGGCCGCGCCCAGGCGTGCGCGCAGCAGCCGGTGCAGCGCGACCAGGTACAGCGCCGCCTGCACGTCATAGCGGTGCGTCGCCATCGCCGCCGTCAGTGCGGCGCGGTCGTAACCGGCGTCGTTGCGCGCCAGGCGGTTGGTCTTGTAGTCCAGCACCCAATAGCGGCCGCCGTGTTCGAACACCAGGTCGGCAAAGCCCATCAGCATGCCGTGCAAGCGGCGCGGCGGCAACGCCGGCCGCGCCGCCGCACCGAGCAGGTGGCCGCGGCACAGCGCATCGACACGGCTGCTTTGCAAGCCCTCGCTGGGCAGCCAGAACTCCATTTCGCTGAGCACCTGATCGACCCGCGTCAGCGGCACGCCCAGCGCAGGCAGCGGCGTGTGCAGCAGGGCGCTCAGCCAGGCCAGCAGCTCCTGCGCCTGCGCGCCGTATCCCAGCTGATGGCAGCGGCGCGACACAAGCTGGCGCATCTCGTCGCTGTCGATGCGCCCGAGGCCCTCAGCGGCAAGCGTTTCGAGCAGCGCGTGCAGCACGGTGCCGGTGCCGGCCCCTGCGGCCAGCACATGCCACGGCGCGGTGTCCGCTACGTCCTCGGCGACGGGCGCGGCCACGCGCTCGTCAGTGGCCGGCAGTTCGTCGTCACGTGCCAGCGCCTCGCCAGCATGCCAGACAGCCGATGGGCTCAGCGCGCGCACCAGTGACGAGTAACTGCCGATCGCCCACTGCCGGTCGAAGTCGGCTGCGTAGCGCAGCGCCGGTTTCAGTGGCGGCAAGGCTTCGCGCGGCCGCAACGCGGTGCACGCCAGCTGCTCGACGGGCAGGGCGAGGCTGAGCTGGAGGGTCTGCGGATCGCAGTGACGGGCCAGGGCTTCGACCTGGCCGCGCAGCGCATCTGCCACCGCCGGTTCGGGGCCACCGATGGCGTAGCCGACGGCGCTGCGGTGCCACACGCACTGCGTGCTGTTGCCCGACTTCAGCGCGGCCAGCCCCACCCACAGCCGATGTCGGGCGCGTGTCAGCGCCACGTACAGCAGGCGCAGGTCTTCGCGCAGCCGCTCGGTGTCGGCCGCCTGGAGCTGCGCCGGTTTCGGGTCGAGGTGCGCTCGGCGCTGTCCGTTCCCGTCGTGCAGCACGACGATGTCGTCGCGCGCCTTGCTTACCGCCCGAAAATGGTTCGCGAAAGGCAGGAACACGAGCGGGTATTCCAGGCCCTTGGCCTTGTGCACCGTCACCACCTTGACCAGGTCTGCATCGCTTTCCAGCCTGACGATGCGCTCGTCGGCATCGACCATCATCGCGCCGCGTTCCTGCGCCAGCCAGCGGATCAGCGCTTGCTCGCCCGGATGCCGGGCACTGGCCGCTTGCAACAGCTCCGCCAGGTGCAAGTGGTTGGTCAGACGGCGCTCGCCGTCGCGCGTCGCATCGGCAGCGAGCCAGCGCGCCGGCAGGTCGAAGCGGTGCAAGGTCTGGCGCAGCATGCTCAGCACGCCCTGCTGCTGCCACACCGCGCGCAGCAGGCGCAGTTCGGCGGCGCGCCGGTCGTAGGCGTCGTCGTCGTCTGCCAGTTGCGTCAATTCGTCCCTCGTCAGGCCGATCATCGCGGTGGCCAGCGCCGCGCGCACCAAGCGGCTGTCGCTGGGCGAGGCCACTGCGCGCAGCCAGACCATCAGGTCGCGCGCCTCTTCGCCCGCCAGCACCGAATCACCGTCCGACAGATACACCGAAGGCACGCGGCGACGCGCCAGCTCGCGCCGCACATCGGCCGCGTGCCGCCGCGTGCGCACCAGCACGGCGATGTCGGCGCTGACCAGGCGCCGGAACGCGCCGCTGGCCTTGTCGCGAAAGCCGGCATGCTCATCGTTCAGCAACTGCACGATGCGTTCGGCGCAGCGCGCCGCGAAGTCGCGCTGGCTGGTGCCGGTGTCGAGCAACTCATCGTCGAGCTCGAAGACGAGCGCGGCGTCGTGACCCGCGCTGCTGACGAATTCCTCGTCGCGGCCCTGCGCGCGCACCGGCTCGAACGGCAACGGATCGTCGGCCGGCGCCGCACCCGCGGCGCGGAACATGAACGCACCTTCGGGCTGGCTGTCGGCGCGGATGAACAGCGCATTCACCGCTTCGACCAGCGCGCACGTCGATCGGTGATTGGTGCCGAGCACGTAGCGGCGGCCTTCGGTGTCACGGCGAGCGGCCAGGTAGGCGTGGATGTCGGCGCCGCGAAAACCGTAGATCGACTGTTTCGGATCGCCGATGAGCAGCAACGCGCCGATGGGGTCGTTGGCGGCCACGCCGTAGAGCCGGTCGAAGATGCGCGCCTGCACCGGCGAGGTGTCCTGGAACTCGTCGATCAGCGCGACCGGGAACTGCTCGCGGATGCGCGCACGCAAGCGCGCCGCCCCATGGTTGCGTGCCGGGTCGAGCGCAGCGTCGAGACGGTTCAGCATGTCGGCAAAGCCGAAGCTGCCGGCCCGCGCTTTCAGCTGCGCCAGCCGCTGCGCGATGTTCACCGCGGCATGTGCGCGCAGTGCCGCCACCGGCGAAGGCAGCTGCGCGAGATCGTGCATCAACTCGGCGAAGGCCGCGAACTGCGGCGGCCACTGCACGGTGCTGCCGGGACGCGCCACCGCAGCCAGCCCCGCAGGTGTCAAGCGCTCGGCGCCGCCTTTCATCTGCGGCACATCGATGAGCGGGTCGTCGGCCCAGGCCGTCAACGCCGCCAGCCACGGCACATAGTGGCGCGGGTGCAGCTTGTTCTTGAGCAGCTGGCCGGCATCGAACTGCCCATTGAGCCAGTGCGCCATCTGCTGCGCGCGCTGGACCCAGCCGGCCTTCAGCTGCTGGCGCTGCATCGACAGTCGCGCGATCAGCTCGCTCAGGTGGCCCTGCCCGGCTTCGTCCCGCAACGGCTGCTCGAGCAAGCGCTGGGCATCGTCGACCAGTTGCTGCGCACCGGTCCACACCGCCAGCACCTGCGCCAGCGACGCGTCATCGAGCGGATAGACCTGCTGGCGCCAGTAGTCGAGCGCGGCCTCGCGCCGCATTGCGGTCTCGTCGGCGTCGAGCGTGTCGTCGAAGGGGCTGCCGCTGTCGAAGGCATGCTCGCGCAGCATGCGCTGGCACCAGGCGTCGATGGTGTGCACGGCCGCATCGTCCATCGCCTGCGCAGCCAGCGTGAGCCGCCACGCTGCCAGCGCACGTTCGCTGCCGCTCGCGTGATCGGCGAGCAGTTGCAGCAGGAACCCGTCTTGAGGCGACGGCAACTGCATGCCTTCGAAGCAGCGCGCGGCCTCGAGCAGCCGCGCACGAATGCGCGACGCGAGTTCGCGCGTGGCGGCACGGGTGAAGGTCATGACCAGGATCTGCGCCGGCTGCAGCGGCCGCGCGAAAGCGTTGTCGCCGCCGTGCCCCAGCACCAAGCGCAGAACCAGCGCGGCCAGCGTCCAGGTCTTGCCGGTGCCGGCGCTGGCTTCGATCAGCCGGCTGCCCCACAGCGGCAGCGTGCGCACATCGAGTGGCGTGCTCATCATGCGGCGCCGTGCACCCGCACCTGCACGTGGTCTTGGCACCACTGCACCAGCGGTGCGTACACACGCTGTGCCAACGCGTCGAAGCGGCCATCGGCGCGCAGGGTGTCGAAGTCAGGGAACAAGCGCGCCAGCGACATATCTTCGACCTCGCCGCGGCGCTCGAAGCCACCGTCGTAAATCGCCGCCGCGCTGCCCGGGTTCTGCAGCCAGGCCAATGCCGTGCCGCAGGCCAAAGGCAGTGGCGCGGCCATGCCGTCCTGCCAGCAGTCGATGAGCCGGTTCAGCGTGGTGCGGGCCTCGTCAAAGGCCAGCGGTTCGATGTGCAGCGTGGCTCCCAGCCCGACCACCCGGCCGCGCAGCGACAGGCCTGCGGCACCGACGAGCAGGCTGCGCAACCACAGGTCGATCAACGATCTGAAGATCGGCTTGCCTTCATTGCTGAACCGGCGTGCCGACAGCAGCAGCCAAACCGGTGCGCCTGCATCCGCTGCATCGTCGTGGCGCAGGTCGGCCAGCACCGCCTCGATGACCCACCCGTCGTGTTCGTGGCGCATTTCGAGGGGTTCAGCCGCGTGCGGGTACAACGCCTGCAGCTCGTGCCACTGTGCCAGCATCGGCACCAGTGCGGCAGACAAGTCGGCTTGCGCGCGACGGCCGAGCGATGCCATCGGCAGCCGCCCGGCGCGGTGCAGGCGCAGCAGCTGTTGTTCGACCAGATCGCCGATGTCGTTTGCTGCCACATGGCGGGCGGCCCCCTTCACGACGGCCTCATCGATGAGCTTGTAGCGATTCAACCTCTCCACACTGAACAGTTCGTCGTCGTCGGTGATGTCGTCGTCGCTGTCGAAGTTCACTTGCAGCCGTTGCCTGAAGTACGCGCGCAGCGGCTGCTTGATGAAGCGTGCCAGCGATTCGAGGTTCAAGGACCGGTCGACGGCACCGGCTTGCCTATCGGCATGCCTGACCGCACGCTTGTGCTCGTGCGCCATTCGCCACTCGCGCGCATGGGTGAACAACCCGCCAGCGGCTTGTTCGAAGTACCTGCGGCTGAACGGCTGCAACGGGTGTTCCGTGGTGCGCTGCGCCAGCACGCCATCGCCCCAACCGGCGGCCAGATAGTCACGCAGCTGCGCGACCAGCACCGACGGGGGCTGCTCGCTGTTGTCGCGCTGGCTGCGTCCGGCCCAGCTGATGTAGAGCACGCGGCGCGCGGAGAGCAGCGCTTCGAGCATCAGTTGGCGGTCATCGTCGCGCCGTGAGCGGTCGCCTGGCCGGAACTGCCCGGCCAGGCCCATCAGGTCGAAATCGGCGCGCTGGCCGGCGCGCGGGTAGTCGCCGTCATTCATGCCCAGCAGGCACACCACCTCGAACGGAATGGCACGCATCGGCAGCAGGGTGCAGAAGGTCACGCCACCGCCGCGAAAGCGCTGGCCGGCGGCGGGTGCATCGAATTGTTCTAGCCAGGCCTCGCGCGCCAGCTGCGCGTCGATCGGCTGGTCGAATTCGGCGCTCGCGCAATTCTCGAGCCAGTCGGCCAGCGCGCTGCGCAGCGCGGCCAGTGTCAGCCGTTCGGCATCGTCGCTGGCGGTGAAGAAGTCATCGACCAGCTGCTGCAGCCGCGCGGCCCATTGCCGCGGCTTTGCCTCGGCATGGCTCAGTGCGGCCCAGTGCTGCAACGATTCGACCAGCGCGGCCAACGCGCCGACCAGCGTGGCGTCGAGCCCGCCGATCTCGTCGTAGGGCTCGATGCCTTGCCACGCCTGCCCCGCGCCGACCGCATATCCGAGCAACATGCGCTGCAAGCCGAAATGCCAGGTGTTGAGATCACCGCAAACGTCGAGCCCGAGCGCCGCGCGGTGGTCGGCGTCGAGACCCCAGCGGATGCCGGCACCTTCGATCCACAGCGCCAGCTGCGGCAGGTCGCTGTTGGCCAGCCCGAAGCGATGCGCCACCGCCGGCACCTCCAACAGGTCGCGCAACTCGCTGGCACCGCATCGCCCTTGCGGCGAATCGAGCAGCCACTCGAGCGCACTCACCAGTGGGTCATCGCCGCGGGGTTGCAGATCGACGATGTCGAAGGGAATGAAGCGTGTGTCGTCACGGCCGTGCTGGCCGAACACCGAGCGGATGGCCGGCGCGAAGGCCTGGATGTCGGGCACCATGACAACCACATCGCGCGGGTTCAGCGGCGCGTCGGCGGGCGCATTGGCGAGCAGTTGCAGCAGCTGGTCGTGGACGATCTCGACCTCGCGCTGCACGCCGTGCGCGATGTGGAAGACGATCGAACGATCCGACACCTGCACCGCATCGCCGCTCGCCGCCGCGTGCTCGGCCAGCGGCACCAGGTCGCGGATGTGCGCCTGCACCTGTTCGAGCAGCGAGTGGCCAGGCGCGTCGTCGAACAGATCGATTCTCGACATCGACAGCAGCTCATCGCCGGCCTCGGCAGCGGCGTCGAAGGCATCGAGCTGGCTCACCAGATCGCGCCCCTGTCGGCCCCAGGCGGCCAGCAGCGGATGGGCGTGCGCGTGCATGTCGGTCAGCGCCACGTTTGCCAGGTCGCGGTCGCCGCGCAACGGCTGGTGACGCTGTTGCCGCCGCAGCAGTTCGCGCCCATCGACGGTGTCGGCCCAGTGAAAGCGGCACGGGTTCGGCAGCGCCAGCAGCACCTGGCAGTGGCGGCCCAGCGCCGACAACGCCGACAGGGTCTGTGGCGGCAGCTGCGCCATGCCGAAGACCAGGATGCGCCGCGGCAACCGGGCTGGCCGCGGCCCGCTCAGCGCGGCGCAGAAGCGTCGGTGCAACGCAGGCCGTGTGGCTTCGCGCTGTTCGCTGCGCAGCGAAGCCAGCAGCGCGCGCCACAGCGCCGGCTGCCAGCGCTGATCGGCGCCGAGCCGGGGTGCGGCCGGGTCAGCTTCGAAGCGGGGCAGCACGTCGTCACCGGATTCCCAGGCCCGCAGCCAGTCGCCACGATAGACCTGGTATTGATCGAACAGATCCGCCAGGCGCCGTGCCAACTGCGCGCTGCGCGCCGGGTCGCCGCCTCGCACGAACGCGGCCAGCGGCTCGAAGCCGGGGCGGCCGACCAGGACCGGCAGCAGTTGCAGCAGACGCCACATCAGTGGCGCTTTGTCGAGTGGCGCGCTGGCCGGCACCGCCGCCGTGCCCAGCACCTGGCGAAAGCTGCGCCACAGGAAACGCGCCGGCAACTCGACACGGGTGGCTGCGCAGATGCCGGCACTTTCGGCCAACGACATCTTCAGCCATTCGGCCATGCCGTTGCTTTGCACCAGCACCTCTTCGCTCTCCAGCGCAGCGAGCGGATGCGCGCGCAGCCAGGCGGCCACCGCAGCCATCAGCAGTTCGAGCCGATTGCCCTGCAACAGCACGAAGCCGGGTGCGATGTCGGAACTCACGCGGCCGCTTGTCCCGGGATCACGGGCCTGCACCGACAGCGCTGCGCGGCGATGCCTTGTCAGGCGCTGGGGTTACTGCGCAGCCCCACGCTGTCGCGCGCCAGTTGCGTGATGCGCGACCAGTCCGACGCTGCGACGGCATCGGCCGGGGTCAGCCACGAGCCACCGACACAGGCCACGTTCGGCAGCGCCAGATAGTCGCGCGCGGTCGCGGCGCTGATGCCGCCGGTGGGGCAGAAGCTGACATCGCCGAACGGCCCGGCCAGTGCCTTGAGCATGGCCACGCCGCCGGCTTGTTGCGCCGGAAAGAGTTTGAGCGCGTGGTAGCCGCACAAGCGCGCGGCGATGACGTCGGAGGGGGTCATCACGCCTGGCAGCAGGGGCAAGCCGCTCGAGCGCGCGGCCGCCGCCAGTTCTGGCGTCAGCCCCGGGCTCACGCCGAACACCGCGCCCGCCGCGAGCGCGGCATCGAAATCGCCCGGCCGGGTGATGGTGCCGACGCCGACGAGGGCGCCTTCGACCTCGTTCGCGATCGCGCGCACGGCCTGCAACGCGACAGGGGTGCGCAAGGTCACCTCGAGCACCCGGACGCCGCCGGCCACCAGCGCGCGCGCCAGCGGCACCGCCTTGTCGAGCGCGTCGATGACGATCACCGGTATCACCGGGCCCGTGCGCATGAGTTCGATGGTATTCACGGCGTGACTGTAGCGGACGCGACAAAGCGATCGTGCACGCGCGCCAGTGCGGGCACCGAGGCGCTGTCATCGTCGGGCTGTGGCGCCTGAAAGCTCATCGCGCCCTGCTCGGCGCCGAGTGCGTTGGCGCGAAAGCCGGCGAACAACTCACGCCCCATGCCGTGGGCCGATGCGCCCAGGTCGATGCGGGCCGGCTGCCGCGACTGCCATTCAGCCGCATCGACGCTCACGTCGAGCACGCCCGCGTCGGCATCGAGACGAATCACATCGCCGTCGCGCACCTTGGCCAGCGGCCCGCCGGCCAGGCATTCGGGTGTCACGTGAATGGCCGCGGGCACCTTGCCTGAGGCTCCCGACATGCGGCCATCGGTGACCAGCGCGACGTGGAAGCCCTGGTCCTGCAGCACGCCGAGCAGTGGCGTGAGCTTGTGCAGTTCGGGCATGCCGTTGGCACGCGGACCCTGGAAGCGCACCACGGCGATGAAGTCGTGGCGCAGTTCGCCGCGGTCGAAGGCCGCCATCACCGCCTCCTGCGTGTCGAAGACCAGGGCGCCGGCCTGCACGACACGATTCTCTCGCTTGACCGCCGAAGTCTTGATGACCGCACGGCCGAGATTGCCGACCAGCAGCTTCAAGCCGCCATCGGCACTGAAGGGCGCTGCGGCAGGTGCCAGCACAGCCGCATCGCCGCTGGCGCCGCTGCCATCACGCCACAGCAGCCGCTCGCCTTCCAGCACCGGCTGCTGGCGGTAGCGCTGCAGACCGCCTTCGCCCGCCACCGTGGTCGTGTCGCCGTGCAGCAGCCCGGCATCGAGCAGTTCGCCGATGACGAAGCCCATGCCGCCGGCCGCATGGAACTGGTTCACGTCGGCCTTGCCGTTGGGATAGACGCGCGCCAGCAGCGGCACGGCCGCGGACAGCTGGGCAAAGTCGTCCCAGTCGATGACGATGCCGGCAGCACGGGCCATGGCCACCAGGTGAATGGTGTGGTTGGTCGAGCCGCCGGTGGCGAGCAGGCCGACGATGCCGTTGACGATGGCGCGCTCATCGATGACCTGGCCGATCGGCGTGTACTCGCTGCCCTCCGCGCCGATCTGGATGGCGCGCTGCGTCGCCGCCACCGTCAACGCATCGCGCAACGGCGTGTTCGGGTTGACGAAAGCCGCGCCGGGCAGGTGCAGACCCATCACCTCCATCAGCATCTGGTTGCTGTTGGCGGTGCCGTAGAAGGTGCAGGTGCCGGGGCTGTGGTAAGAGCGCTCCTCCGATTCGAGCAGCGCGTCGCGGCCGACTTCGCCCTGGGCATGGCGCTGGCGGATGCGCGCCTTCTCGTCGTTGGCCAGGCCGCTGGTCATTGGCCCGGCCGGCACGAAGATCGCCGGCAGGTGCGCGAACTGCAACGCGCCGATGAGCAGCCCGGGCACGATCTTGTCGCACACACCCAGATACAGCGCGGCGTCGAAGAGGTTGTGCGACAGGCTGATGGCGGTGGCCATGGCGATGACGTCGCGGCTGAACAGCGACAACTCCATGCCCGGCTCGCCCTGCGTCACGCCATCGCACATCGCCGGCACGCCGCCGGCCACCTGCGCGGTGGCGCCGGCTTCACGCGCGGCCTGCTTGATCAGGGCTGGAAATCGCTCGAACGGCTGGTGCGCCGACAGCATGTCGTTGTACGCCGTGACGATGGCCAGGTTCGGCCGCTTGCTTTCGCGCAGCATGATCTTGTCGCCGGCCGGCGCCGCGGCGAAGGCATGCGCGAGGTTGGTGCAACCGAGCGCCCCGCGCACCGGGCCGCGGGCACGTGCGGCGTGCATGCGCTCCAGGTAAGCCGAGCGGCTGGCGGCGCTGCGCGATCGGATGCGTTCGGTGATCGCGGCAACGGTGCGATGGATCGAACTGGACATGCGCTCTCCTGTTTTGGGGGTCATCCCTTGGGCCAAGGCATGCGGTGCCTGCGGGCCTCGAACAGCGCCCGCTTCAGATTGCGCCAAGCCAAGCCAGATCGCCCGTGCCTCCGAGGCTCCAACCCGAACGCAGGAATCGGGCCAGCCCGGCTCGAGCGACAGGTGGAGCCATGCGCCCGGCCGCTGGTGGCCGGGCCCTCAGGGCCCGATGAACTTCAGCTCGTCGAAGTAGTAGGTGCGCGCGTCCGGCATCGGCGCATAGCCGCCGTCACCGAGCCCATAGTCGAAGAACACGTTGACCTTGTTGTAGACCTTGCTCACGTCCAGCTGCGCGGTGGGCTTGGTCAAGTCATAGCCGTTCGGGCCGGGTCCGTTGGGAATGAAGTGCTTGCCGGCCGGGCCGAAGTCAAAGACCAGCGTTTCCCACGCATTGCTCACGGTGGTGTAGGCATCGACCTCGGAATTGATGTCCGGTCGGCCCGACTGCTCGACCTTCAGGCGCACGCGCATGCCCGGCGGGTAGCTGCTGTACACGCGCATCGACATCTTCGTCGCGCCGGTGGCGAACGGGATCGTCGGCACCGCGTCATTGGGCTTGCGTTGCACCGACGTGCCGGCCCACACCTCGCCCGCGTTCTTCACCACCTTGGCCGCCCTGCCGACACCGCCCGCGGGCAGGCCCGTGGCAGCCGTGGCGATGGTGGAATCTTCGGCACCGCCGAAGCCGGTGAGCACCGGCGGACGCGGCAATGCGTCGGTGGGCAGTTCGTCGAAGCTGGCAACCACCACGTTGGTGCCGGTGCCGGTGACGAAGGTGATGTCGTCGAAGAAGTAGGTCTTGCCGCTGCCGACGTTGCCGAAGGCGAAGAAGATCGTCACCTTGTTGTAGGTGTTCGCCAGATTCAGCGCCGTCGGCGGGCTGGTCAGCGCCGGCGCCGCGAAGTTGAAGGTCAGGGTCTGCCAGCCGCCGGCCACCGTGGTCTGCGCCTCGGTCTCGACCGACTTGCTGGCATCGGCGGTGTCCTCGATCTTCAGTCGCACCGCGATGCCGGCGTCGGGCGACCACACGCGCACCGTCATTGTCTGCGCGGTGGGCGTGAACGGGATCGGCGTGAAGCCGCCGTTGGCCACCGTGACCACGGTCGCGCCGGCATAGTTGGCGACGTTGCTGGCGGGTTTGACGATGCGCCCGACCCGGTTGCCGGTGCCGGTGGGGTCGTCGACGACGTTCGACTCGTAGGCGCCTTCGAAGCCGGTCAGCGACGCACCGGGTTCGTCGAGCGTGGCGATGGTCACCGGCTGCACGGCATTGGTTCCGGCTGCGGCGATCGAGATGTCGTCGATCCAGTAGGCCTGCCCATCGGTCACGCGTTCGAGATCGGGCGTGATGGCGATGACCGAGTAGTTGCGTGTCGCATCCACTCCGGCGAAGTTCCAGCTGACGGTGCTCCAGGTGTTGGCCGGCCCCGTCGGCGAACTGGCGACTTCGACCGCGCTGCCGCCCGGCACCTCGACCTTGAAGCGGATCACCGCGTCGGCGCGGGTGGCATACACGCGCGCGGTGAGGGTCTTGCGATCGGCGGCGAATGGGATGCGCGCCACACCGAAAAACACCCCGCCCCAGGTGTCGGGCGACACCGGCTTGAGCAGCTTCAGCGCCATGCCACTGCCGCCGGCCGGTGCGTTCTCCACCGACGGCAATGCACCGCCGTAAGCACCCATGTCGGTGAACGCGGGCGTGCTCTCATCGAAGCTCAACAGCACCGCCGACACGTTGGCGGGCGGCGACGGTGGCAGGGCCACCGCTGCGGCGAGTGTGATGTCGTCGATGTAGTACGTCTGCCCGCTGGTCACCATCTCCGCATCGGGCGTGATGGCGACAACGGTGTAGTTCTGGGCCGGATCGACTGCCGCCAGATTCCAGGTGACGGTGCTCCAGGTGTTGGCCGCACCAGTCGCTGAACCGGCCACCTCGACCGCACTGCCGCCGGGCGCTTCGACCTTGAGCTTGACGATCGCGGCCGCGCGCGTCGAATACACACGCGCGGTGATGCGCGTGCGGTCGGCCGCGAACGGGATGCGCGCGACGCCGAAGAACACGCCACCCCAGGTGTCGGGCGCCACCGGCTTGAGGACTTTCAGTGCCATGCCGCTGCCACCGGCGGGGGCGTTCTCGACCGACGGCAGCGCGCCGCCGTAGGCACCCATGTCGCTGAATGCCGGCGTGTTCTCGTCGAAACTGAGCAGCAGGGTGCCAGTGGAAACAGGCGGTGTCGTCGGCGGCGGTGTCGTGGTGCCCGCGGCAGCCAGCGTGAGGGTGTCGATGAAATATGCCTGCCCGTCGGTGACCCGGTCGACATCGGGGGTGATGGCCACGCTGGTGTAGCTCAGCGCAGGATTGACCGCCGCCAGGTTCCAGGTGACGGTGCTCCAGGTGTTGGCCGCGCCGGTCGGCGTACCCGCCACTTCGACACTGGTGCCGCCCGGCACCTCGACCTTGAGCAGGATCACCGCTGCCGCGCGGCTGGCGTAGACACGCGCCGTGACGGTCTTGCGATCGGCCGCGAAGGGAATCGGCGCAACGCCGAAATAGACCCCGCCCCAGGTGTCCGGCGAGACCGGTTTGAGGATCTTCAACGCCATGCCGCTGCCGCCTGCCGGTGCGTTTTCCACCGACGGCAAGGCGCCGCCGTAGGCGCCCATGTCGGTGAAGGCCGGCGCGGCTTCGTCGAAGCTCAGCAGCAACGTGCTGCCATCGCCGCTCGGGGGCGGTGTCGTCCCGCCACCGCCGGTGCCTTGCGAGGAACTGACCTGCTGCGTCAGTGCCGTCGCCATCTCATTCACCGCTGCGGCTGTCGGCGCGCCGGCCAGATCGGCTTTGTGCGCGGTCACGTAGGTGGTGATCTGGCGGTCGCTTTGCTGGGTTCGCGTCACCTGCGTCAGGTCGGCCGCTCCACCGCTGTTCAAGATGGCATCGGCCTGGATCTTGAGCCCGTCCGCGCTGACACCGGCGAGCGCATCGGCATTGACGCTGGCGGCGGCTTCGCGCACCGCGCCCGGCAACGCCGCACTGCCGGCGACGCGCTGTGCGGCCGCCTTCACCAGGGTGCCGACCATCGCCGCATCGAGCGCGGTGTCGCTGAGGTTCAACCGGCCGCCAGCTTTCAACACGCCGGCAAAGGCAGTCGCCACATCGCTGTAGATCGCCGGCAACGCGGCCGGGTCGGTTGGCACGCTCAGGCCATTCAGGATGTCGCTGGTCTGTTGCAGCAACTGCTGCACCGCCAGTGTCTTCTTCATCAGCACCGGGTCGAGCAACACGCCCGCGCCATCGGTGGCGGCCGGATCGGTGTTGACCAGGTCGGTGACCGCCGGCAAGGCGAGCGCATCGTTGAGCTGCTGCATGCCCAGGCCATCGATCAGCAGCGTGGTCAGCGGTGTGACCACCTTCGCCAGCGCCGGTGAGCGCAACGTGCCTGTGAACGGCAAGCCGGTGTCGATGCTCGAGCCACCGGTGGCGACCAGGCCCGACGGGCAGCCGTCCGGAAAGACATACAGCCCGGCCGAGGTGGTGGCCACGCTCGTCTCGCCCGCGGTGACAGCGCCGTTGCCGTCGCTGTCGCACAGCACCGCGGCGCCACGCAGGTAACCATCGACCACGTAGCCACTGGTGGACAGTGGCGTCGGCGGCGGCGAAGCGTCACCTCCCCCACAGGCGCTGGCCAGCAAGCCGGCGGCGGCGGTGAACAGGGCAAGCGACAGGCGTCGGGAAATCGGGCTCATCGGAAACTTTCTGCGGCTGATTCGCCCGCGCCCTGCGCGGCGGCAGGGTGCGAGGCGTCATGGGCGGGTGAAGATGTTTATGCGAGGCAAGAGGTCATGGGCGACCCGCGGCTGAGTCGACGGCGCGTGCGGCGTTGGCCCGGGTTGATGGCGCAGCGCACGCTTCAGTGCGCCTGACCGAGCGTGGACGGCGCCACGGTCATGACCTTGCCGTCGCTGAAGCGCACCGTCAGTGGCTCTTGCGTGGCATTGAAGGCCAGGTAGGTCATTTTGCCGTCGGCGCGGCGGAACACGGAAAACAGCGGTGTGTCGGCGGTGATGGAGAAGTCCGGCAAGCCCATCTGCTGCAGGCTGAGCAGCCAGTGATAGGTGTGCGAGCGGGTATCACCCAATTCGTAAGCCCCCCAACGGTCCCAGGCCGCCAGGCCCTCGGCCGGGTCGTACAGCGCCAGGTACTTGGCGAAGATGTCCTGCCAGATGTCGGGCGGGTCGGCCTGCTTGAAGCGCGACGAGAAGATGTCGCTCTCGCGATTCAGCGCGTCCATGTTGCGCTTCACGTATTTCGGGTCCACACCCAGATAGGTCGATGCGGTGGTGATGGGCAGCATGTTGATGCCCTTGATCTGGCGCGGCTCGTCGGTCCACCAGGTGTTGTGCGCGTACTTGCCGCCGAACAGCATGCTGACCTCGACGTTCTTGTATTCGGGTGCCAGAACGAGGCCGTGGATGTCGAACCAGTAGTGGTTGATGGCATCGACCTCGGTGGCATACATGTACACGCCCAGGTCACGCAACTCGCGGTTACCGG
>CAWCSM010000013.1:0-49054 GCA_963798255.1 uncultured beta proteobacterium | reverse complement strand
TTGGAGTTCAGCGGCTGCCGAGGGCAGTCCGCTGGAACGACGGGTTCGGCGTCACTTCGAGTTGGCCTGAAGACTGCGCCAAACACGCCCTAGGGCCAATACTGTTTAGTTTAATCAAAGATCTGCGATAATTCCTATCCGTCGTCACTACGATGGATGGGAACGATGGCCAGGACAAGCAAGGCGCTGCCTGCGCAGGTGGATGTGGCGCACCTGATCAGTGCGGGAGTGCTGGCCAGTGTGTGCCCGCGAGCGTTGATTGAGGAGGTGCTGGCCGCTACGGGCAAGGCCAGTCAGCGCGAACGACTGCTGCCCGCGCCGGCGGTGGTGTACTACGTGATGGCGTTGGCGCTGTGGCGGGAGGCTCCGTTGGAGGAGGTGTTGCGGGTGGTGTGCGAGGGCCTGTCGTGGCTCAGCGGCGGCCAGGCAAGCGCGATGCAAGCCACCAAGGGGGCGATCTCTCAGGCGCGAACCCGGTTGGGCCCTGAGGTGATGCGTCAGCTCGCCGAACGCGTGCTGCGGCCCATTGCTGCTGCGGGGGCGCCGGGTTCCTGGTACCGGGGGCTGCGCGTCATGGCGGTGGACGGCAGTTGCATGGATGTTGCCGACGAGCAGGCCAACGCGCAGTACTTCGGCTACCCGGCCAGCGCGCGAGGGGCGAGCGCTTTTCCGCAACTGCGGCTGATGGCTTTGGTGGAGTGCGGCACGCACGTGGTGGCCGCCGCCGAATTGGCCCCGTACATCACCAGCGAGAAGGCGATGGCTGCGCACATGCTGCCCGCCACGCTCAAGCCCGGCATGCTGGTGCTGGCCGACCGCGGCTTCTATAGCTTCAAGCTGTTTCGCATCGGCTGCGCAACCGGTGCCATGCTGGCCTGGCGCGTCAGCGCCAACATCAATCTGGACGTCGTGCAAGAGCTGCCCGATGGTTCGTTCCTGAGCGCCGTGTACGACTCCCTGGACACCAAGCGCAGCGCAGGACAGACCGTGCGCGTGGTGCAGTACGCGCTGCAAGACTCGGCCACGCCGACGAAGCACAGCTATCGTCTGGTGACCAACATTCTGGATCCCGAACAAGCGCCCGCCCTGGAGCTGGCCGCGCTTTACCACGAGCGCTGGGAGATCGAAAGCGTGTTCGACGAATTCAAGACACACCTGCGGGCCAACAGCACGGTGCTGCGCAGCAAGACGCCAGACCTGGTCAAGCAAGAGCTATGGGGACTGCTGCTCGCGCACTTCGCCATCCGTCAACTGATGGCGCGGGCGGCTTGGCCGCGCGGACTCGATCCCGACCGGCTGAGCTTCGTGCACGCCATGCGCGTGATCAAGCGCAAGATGCCGCAAGCTGCGGCCGTTCCCCCCTGAGCGATTGACAAACTGGCGCAATGCGCTGCTCGACGAAATCGCCAACGGCCGTTGCGTCAGCAGCCGTGGGCGCCTGAACCCTCGTGGCGTCAAACGCAAGATGAGCAACTTCCCCGTCCGTCGCCGTGGCGAGCCACTGCATCTACGCCATCAACCGACGCCCGTCCTAATTATCTAAACAGTATTGGCCCTAGGGTTGGAAGATAGATTGACTGCGAACTCTTTTCATAAGACGTGCTCAGTTTGAGCGTGCGGTCGCCCAACGGACAGACCCATGTATCGGAGACGACAAGGCCGCGCCCGAACTCTCCTTCAAAGCTGGACAGGGAACAGACAAGCGCGGCGTTTCGATCAAGCTTCACGGTGCGCACAGCGTAGGACCGGACGCCAGGGACTTTGAGCATGACTTTGACAGTCTCATCTGCCGCAGAGCGAAGCTGTTCCTCAGTGGCGGAGGGCGGTGCTGCGGCTAGCTCTCGCATCTGCGCCTGACTCATCGAGGGCGCAGCGCGCATACTGATTCGGAGGGTGGCTTTGGACTTTCCCTGGCCGTCGTGTGCATTGGCAGCGACGAGAGTGTCGTTGTCACCCTGGTTTAGCGAAAGCCCCGTCAAGTTCGCAGTAGCCTCTGAGGATGTGTTCATGTGATCGGCTACGCGCTTGTCCATGTAGGTCCAGTTTCGCGGGAGATCGACTTGCACACCGCCCCCGAACTTCACGGTTGCGAACGCGCTCTTGCCGTCCTGACCGAAGGCAACCGCAGTTACGAGAGCGAGCAAGCAGACGAGCGGCTTCATGTGATGTGCCCTTGTGACGCCCAACGTTGCTGGTAAGCCGCGTGCCGAAGGCACGTCGGCTTGACCTGCGGGTTACTCCTCACCGAGCGCATGCCGCTATTTGCCTCGAAGTACTGAGGCCATGTGCTTGAGCGTGTCTCGGATGAGGCTACTCACGTGGATCAGCACGTCACGACCTGTGTCCTCGCCGAGGCGCCTAGTCATGATGCGTAAGGCGTACCCCTCGCGTGGACTGGCACCTTTGACTTCAAGCGTCGTAGTCTTTGCCTTTTCGTCGGACAGCAACGCCTTCATATCGCCGAACTGGTCAAAGAACGAGACGATCTGCTGTACCACGTGCAGCTTCGCGAAGTCAGGATGCTTTGCTTGACTGGTGATCTGGAACAGATTGCTCGCCGTCTTGTTCCCAAGTATCTCAACGGTTGTGAGGCAAGAGTAGGGAAAGTTTGAAGGGATCTGCAGATAGGTGATTGCCATCGACAGGTTGCCAGATCGAAGGCTCCAATCTATCGACCAGTCAGTGTTGAATTCTGGTTCCTTGGCTCTAGCCATGGCCGAATTCGTGACCTTGGCGATCCCCTCGATGACGCTCCGCAGTCCATCATCAAAGCTGATCCGAAAGTCGGCAAACACTTTGCCGCGGGCGAACACCGGAACATCGCATTCCTCGAGCATCACAGGCATTACAACGACGCGCTTCTCTTCAAGCTCCCGCAGAAGTCCTGCGGAGAGCTCTTTCTTGCACCACTCCGATCCAGTTGATGCCTTCGACAAGATGACCAGCAAGGCACTAGAACCATCCACCGCCTCTTGGACACGATCAATGATCGAGTCGCCCACTGAGAGCTCCCAGCGATCGACCCACACGTTGACGTTGCGATGCACGAGTTGCATTGCCAACTTGTCGACAAACTTCTTGTCCTTGTGGGAATAGCTTATGAAGATGGGCATGGCGAGGTGCCTGTAGTCTGCGGCTTCTGTGAGGCCTAACGTTTTCGTTCAGCGGCTGCCGAAGGCAGTCCGCTGGAACGAAGGGTTAGGCGTCAATACTGTTCGCTTAGATGAAAAAACTGCCTGAAGGGTTGGATGGCGACCAGCGCTGCGCTTGTTTGCGTTGGCGTCTGGCCCTTGGCATCGGCGTACCGGCCGGCGCGGCCAGCGGCTGGGGTGAGCAATCCATGGGAACGCGTGTTGGGGCAGTACGGTCATGCGGGGCGTACTGCGTATTTCGTCGCTTGACCATTCGAGGCGAACACCGGTTGATGGTGCGCGTTGCACGCGTGGCGGCGCTGGCCTGCAACAGGTCACGGAACCACCGTGCCCGACGTATGGGTTGCTCTGGGGGAAAAGGCCCCGGATTGGGGCTGTGTGCGGCGAAGGAGTTCGACATGTCCCTTGAAGGACAAGTCGGCATGAGGCATTCGGTGGCGCGTGGCACCTTGGTGCATCAGCCACCTGACGGCGTAGTGCGCCAGCACCCAGCCGAAGAACTCCTGCTGCACGAGTTCCGGCGTCTTGCTGCGCAGTACCCGCCGACTCTGCCGCAGGTGCGTCTTCAACTCGTCGAACACCGCCTCGATCTCCCAGCGCTGGTGGTACAGCGCGGCCAGTTCCATCGCCGGCGCCTGCTGCGGGTCCAGCAGTGTCGTGAGCAGCCGGTAGCGCGGCTGCGCATCGTCCAGGCCCGGCAAGGCGTACTCGATTACACGCACCGTGATGGCCTGCTCGGCAGCCTGCGCGCGACCCACGCCGGTCGGGCGGATGGTGCTGAGGAAAGAGCCATCGTCGAGCACACGTTGAGCGGGCAACTGCCAGGTGCTGCCACAGCGCCACAGCAGATCGCCGCCCGTGGCCTGGGCTTGGCGCCAAAGCTCGAAGCCGTTGAAGCCCCGATCGGCCAAGCACAGCATGCCTGGCCCCAGTCGCGCCAGCAACGGAGTGGTTAGTTCACGCTCCCCAGTGGCATAGGGCCCCAGGTTGGCGCCCAGGATAGCGTGCGTAGCGCACTCGACCAGCACCGCGCATCGCGCCTGCGGGTAGCCCGCATGGCCGGCCAAGCTGGTACGGCTGCCGGGGTAGCCGAACATCGCGGCGTTGTCGGCCTCGTCGGGCAACTCGAAGCAACTGCCATCGATGGCCACCAGCCGCAGCCCGGCATAGAAGCCTTGCGGATGTTCTTCAGCATTGGCCAGCGGGATGCAGCAGCGCTGGACCAAATCGCGCAAAGGTTGCGCGCCGATGCGGCTGCGCAGCCCGCTGATGGAGGACTTGCCTACCAATGCCGGCTGCGCCGCCCCGGCTGCCCAGGCCAAGCCCTGCGAAACCACGGCAAACACCTCTTCATACGCGGCTTCGGGATACAGGCTCAAGGCCATGCAGTAGTACACCCCGGCCACAGCGGGGAAGCTGCGCACACGCTGTGTATTGCAGCCGTGTTCGTCCAGCACGGCGTGCACGACCTCGGCCGGCACCACGCGGGCGAACAAGCTGGCCGAAAGGAAATCACTCAGCCGAGCGCCATCGCCCAATACCGCCTTGGTTCGTGCCATGCCGCCACCTGCCGTCGTGTTGCGATGGCGGTGAATTGTAGCGGAATATCATCTAAACGAACAGTATTGGGTTGGGCGTCACGGCGGGGGCCACGATAGTGGCTACTTCGTCTCTGACTTCGCAGGCTCAACGTCTTCTCTCACGCGGACCCACTTCCCCAACCGTAGCCCTTTGCCGTGATGGCGATAACTTTCCGAGCAGTATCGATAGACATGTTCATGATCCGGCGGTCGACCGTCGATTGATACCGAACATATATGAGCAGCGTTTCGTGATCACTGTTGACGACTGCAAGTGTGAACGGATTCTCTTGCGTGATGTCCTGGCGCACCTGACTGTTGACGACAAGGGCGAGCCACTCAACGCGCGTGGGCGTGTATGGCTCGAGTCCAGGTTTGGTGCGTGAGGGTTGCGCGCCCAGCTCAGAGCCCCCGAGAGGCAAAAGAAGTAGGAGCAGGAAAGTTTGCACTATCCGACGCATCGTGTCTCCATAACTTGTGACGCCCAACGTTAAGTAGGCCAACTGAGCCGCAGATGCATGGTTGGTCCAAACTGATCTGTTCCCAATCGCGCCCCTTTTCGGCTGCCCTCTTTGGAGGGCCCCCATTCAGCCCGGTTCGGGGTGATGGTTGTGCCGATATGGACGGCCTAAATGTCCAGCATGGACACGCCACCTTCGCCTCCGCCTGCGGCCCCCCCGTTCAGGCGCCGCAATATCACCCGAGCCCCCGCAGGCGTCAAGTCCGACTCCGTCGCTGCTGGCCCGCCTGCACCGCCCTGGCTGCTCGACCGCCTGCGCCAGGCGATCCGCGTGCGCCACTATTCCATCCGAACCGAAGACACCTATGTCGACTGGACGCGCCGGTTCATTCTCTTTCACGGCAAGCCGCCAACCCCCGGGAGCTGGGTGCGAGCGAAGTCACGGCCTTCCTGACCCACCTTGCTGTGGACCGCACTGTGGCTGCATCCACGCAGAACCAGGCCAAGTCGGCGCTGTTGTTCCTGTATCGGGAGGTCCTGGGCGTGCAGTTGCCGTGGCTCGACGAGATTGTCGGCGCCGAGACCGCGCGTCGACTGCCGGTGGTGCTGACACCCTGCTGCAGTCGGGCTACGCGACATCCGCACGGTGCATGTCAGCGATCGGCGTAATCAGGCCATTGCAGAGTCGGCGTAATCCGGCCACCGTGGCCGAGGTGGCGTGGCGGCATATTCCGGCCACGCGAGAGTCGGCATATACCGGCCAGCGCGGAGTCGGCATAATCCGGCCAGGACGCAGTCGGCGTAATCCGGCCACCGTTGGCTGCCACAGGGCGTCTCGAAGCTTGTTCGACCCACGCGCTACCTTCCGGGCTTTTTGCTCGTGGAGGTGGCGGTGGGCCGCAGGAGAATCGAGATGTTCCAGTATCGACAGGTGCTTGCGCGGCTGCGCCGCGGCGAGTCCGACCGCGAGATCGCCCGCGGGAAGTACATGGGTCGCGCAAGCTGGCGCGCTGCGCGAGGTTGCCCAGCGCGCAGGTTGGCTCGATCCGGCCACGCCGTTGCCGGAGGACGCGGCAATCGCAGCGGCCTCGGGCGCGGCGCGGCGCGCCGGCACCACCGTTTCGCGCTCGAAGTGCACCGCGCCCTGATCGGCGACTGGCTGGTCGCGGCGTGAGCGCCGTCGCCATCCACGGCGCGCTCAAGCGCGAGCACGGCTACACCGGCAGCTACTCGGCGGTGTACCGCATGCTGCGCCATCTGCGCGGCGAGCGCGCCGCCGGAGGCCACCGTGCGGCTGCTGCTTCGCGCCCGGCCGAGGCGGCGCAGGTCGACTTCGGCGCCGGCCCGCTGCTGACCCAGCCAGCCGGCAAGCCGCGGCGCACCTGGGCCTTCGTGATGACGCTGTGCTTCTCGCGCCACCAGTACGTCGAGTTCGTCTGGGATCAGACGCGTGGCCACCTGGCTCGGCTGTCACCGCCGCGCCTTCGAGTGGTTCGCCGCGCGTGCCGAGCGCGCTCATCATCGACAACGCCAAGTGCGCCATCACCAGCGCCTGTCGCCACGACCCGCTGGTGCAGCGCGCCTACGCCGAGTGCGCCGAAGGCTACGGCTTCAAGATCGACGCCTGCCCGCCGCATGATCCGCAGAAGAAGGGCATCGTCGAAGCCGGCGTCAAGTACGTCAAGGGCAACTTCCTGCCCCTGCGCACGTTCCGCGACCTCGCCGATCTCAACGCCCAGGCACACGCCTGGGTGCATGGAGGAAGCCGGCATCCGCATGCCACGGCACCACGCGCGAGCAGCCGCTGGCCCTGTTCGCGCTGGAGCGGCCGCTGCTGCAGCCTTGCCGGCGATCGCCCCGGACCTCGGCACCTGGCATCGCGTGGTGCTGCATCGCGATTGCCACGTCCAGTTCGAGCGCGCCTCTACTCGGTGCCCTTCGCGCTGGTCGGCAAGACGCTTGTGGCTGCGCGCCACCGATGGCGCGGTCACGCTCTACGACGACTACCGGCTCGTCGCCACCCACCTGCGCGCGCAGCGACCGGGCCAGCGCGCGACACCGTGCGCGATCATCTGCCGCCGGAGGCGCGGCACTTCTTCGCCCACGACCGCCACTGGTGCGCCGAGCCAGGCGCGACGCGTCGGCCCGCGCTGCGCCGAACTGTCGACGCGGCTGCTGGCGCGATCGCATCCTCGAGCGGCTGCGCGCGGCCCAAGGCGTCCTGCGCCTGCGCGAGCGCTACGGCGCGCGCGCGACTGGAAGCCGCCTGCGCCGCGCGCGCTGGCCCATGACAGCGCCGCACTACCGCACCGTCAAGACGATCCTGGCCGGCGGCTCCGACCTGCAGCCGTCACAGCGCCACGCACACGCCGCGACCTCCAGTCCGGCGCGCTTTGCCCGCAACGCGGCCAGCCTGTTCGGCGCCAGCCGAACACCCTGCATTGAGTCAGCCGCAGCTTCGATCCCCACGGCCGGCTACCACCTCTGCTGCCCGTGAACACCCAGGCCGTGGACATGAGGATCGCCCGCGCCGGCGCGCACCGGGTTCGCTCCGTCGGGCAACGCCCGCCCACGTTGACCCACCGTCCACCGCACTTCGCCCACATGACCACCGCCTCCCACCACGATCCATGAAGGAGTTATCCATGACCACGAACCCCTTGAACCCCGTTCCCGAGCTCGCCCCGCATCTGAAACAGCTGCGCCTGTCCGGCATCCTCGACTCGCTCGATGCCCGCAACCGCCAGGCCATCGAATCGCAAGCTCGCCTACACCGAGTTCCTGGCCCTGCTGATCGACGACGAGGTCGCCCGGCGCGAGCAGAAGAAGTTCGCACTGCGCCTGCGCCGCGCGCCGTTCCGCACCACCAAGACGCTCGAGCAGTTCGACTTCGACCGCTGCCCAAGCTCAACCGCGCACTGATCCACGATCTCGCCACCGGCCGCTATCTGCAGGAGAAGGCCCCGGTGCTCATCGTCGGCCCCTGCGGCACCGGCAAGAGCCATCTGGCGCAGGCGCTCGGCCACTGCGCCGTGCGCCAGGGCGTCGATGTGGTCTTCACCACCTGCGCCACTCTCACGCCAGCCTGAATGCCGCGCGCGCCACCGGCGCCTACGAGCGCAAGCTCGCCACGCTGGCGCGCGTGCCGCTGTTGATCATCGACGACTTCGGCCTGAAGCCGCTACGCCCGCCGGCCGACGAAGACCTCCACGACCTGATCGCCGAGCGCTACGAGCAGGCTGCCACCATCGTCACCAGCAACCTCGACTTCGACGAGTGGGACCAGGCCTTCCCCGCCAACCGCCTGCTCGCCTCGGCGACCCTCGATCGGCTGCGCCACAACGCCTACTGCCTGGTGCTCGACGGCGCGTCGTACCGCGATCCGAAGGTCGCCGCCGGCGCCCAAAAAAGGGGCCGGCCAAAAGGCCCCGACAAGAGCACTACAAAGGGGGTCGAACAAGCGGCAAAATAGCGCCTTCCACAGGGTCCTTCGAGATACCCTTCGGCGCCACTCCAAGTGGCCGGTATATGCCGACTCCGGGTGGCCGATTTTATGCCGACTCGTGACAGCGGGTTCGGCTCCAGTAGCCTGCGCCCGGGTGCGCGGCAAATTTCGGATTCAGGTAGTTCAAGGAATAGCCAGACGTCGGATGGTCTTGGCGCAGGTTGCTGACGAGGCTATCGCGGAAGTCTTGACGCTGTTCCCATTCGTAGTCTTCACCGTCCAGTCCAGGGTTCAACGTCAGCACGATGGCCTCGGCTTCTGACAAGTTCCCGTTGACAGGAATCGGGAGTAGATTCAGTTCGAGTTCACCATCTCGGATGAATGGCGCATCAGCGGGATGAACGAACGGGGCACCCGACGTGGGTAGCGCGCTCCAGAAAGCAGTGAACTCGGAGACAGCGGAATTCATGGTGGCTAACGATCTGCTGGTAAGCGGCGTGCCGTAGGCACGTCCGCGAGCCCTTGACCTGCGGGTTAGGCGTTTGTGCTCGACGGGGAGGATAGTGAGCCATCCTGCTTCCATGTGCCGTCGGGTTGTGGCTTTGGGCACTGCTCGAGGCGAATCTCAAGCTCGCGAACGAGTGGCTCCAGATTCGCGACGAGCAACTCTACGGACTCGATGACCGGCGGAAAGTCTCGCGCGGTATGCCTGAACATTAAGTCAGGGCTCAAATGGATAGGCTGCTCGGAGGCCCTTACGGAGTAAGTCTTCAGCAAGGGAGATTACGCCTGCTCCAGAGAATCCAGATTCGTACACTTCAGGACGAAGGTCATACTCTATTCGAATTGACTTCGGTATCGCCCAGTATCGGTCTCGGCATACCTCCACGCGGTCGTAGAGTTCAGTGAGCCGCATGTTGAAAACCTCGTCAGTTGAGGCGTGACGCGCGTCTGCAAGGGACGTGAGATGAACATTGGTCAAGGCGGCCGCTTCGGCCGCGCCGCTTTGAAATCCCTTCTCGGCCAATAGGATCCCGCGATTATCCAGCTCCGGTGTCGGCGACGATCTCCCGAAGTGCCAAAACGTGCAGCTTCGAAACGCGTGAATTCCAGTGCTTGCATTCGACAAGCCAAGTGACTTCGAATCCTGCGTGACGAGACTTGACGAGAACGTCAATGTCGTGGCTTGTGCGGACGCCCTTTAGCGACACATTTGTAGAGGCTTCGAGTCCAAGAGCGCGAAAGAACTCCGCAGCCTCTTCTTGATACTCGTTCCAGTCTGACGCCATCGAGCAGCTACCTCCTTGAAGCAAAGACAGAAGTGACGACGCCCTGGGACGCCTAACGTTAAGTAGGCCGACCGAGCCGCAGATGCATGGTTGGTCCAAACTGATCTGTTCCCAATCGCTCCCCTTTTCGGCTGCCCTCTTTGGAGGGCCCCCATTCAGCCTGCTTCGGGGTGATGGTTGTGCCGATATGGACGGCCTAAATTGTCCAGCATGGACACGTCACCTTCGCCTCCGCCTGCGGCCCCCCGCTCGGGCGCTGCAATATCACCACGGGCCCGCCGCAGGCGTCAAGTCCGAGTCCGTCGCCGCCGGCCCGCCTGCATCGCCCCGCCTGCTCGGCCGCCTGCGCCAGGCGATCCGCGTGCGCCACTATTCCATCCGAACCGAAGACACCTATGTCGACTGGGCGCGCCGGTTCATTCTCTTTCACGGCAAGCGCCATCCCCAGGAGCTTGGGTGCGGGCGAAGTCACGGCCTTCCTGACCCACCTTGCCGTGGACCGCGGCGTGGCTGCATCCACGCAGAACCAGGCCAAGTCGGCGCTGTTGTTCTTGTATCGGGAGGTGCTGGGTGTGCAGTTGCCGTGGCTCGACGAGATCGTCGGCGCCAAGACCGCGCACCGGGCCGGTAGACCTTTGGTGCTGTGCGGGCGCAGTGCTCCCGGAAGGTGACGACATCAACTACTTTGGTTGCAAGAGGTTAAGACCAGCCGCCCGTAGACGCAAGGGTCGAGCGCCGACCGATCAGGGTCGCCTCATGCAATCTAGTCGGCCGGCCGGCCGGGTGGCCGCAAGACGACGCCAGTGAACTCCGGCGTCACAACGATTTCGCTGCATTGCTGTCCAAAACAGCTCCCGCTGAGCCTCGCCGGGCGTGATCTGACCTGGGAATAAGACGGGTTGACGTGCCACTGCGCGATGCGTGCCCCCCCGTGCTGTCCAACATCATGCGAACGCCAGCGTTGCTTGGGGTTCGTCTGGCCACTGACTCGGGTGCGGTGGCACCGAGAAGGGCTGATCGAGCCAGGCCATCAGATCGCGGTGGGTGAACAGGTTCATGCGCAGCAGTGCCACCAAGTTGGCCATGCTCCAGCCGAACCTGGACGACATCTGCAGGTAGCGCAGCAGCAGCATGCTTATCAGTGCTGTCCAAATCTGCGTCTTCACCGCGTTGGCCGAGGTACCCACGAAGGTCTTGATCTTCAGGTTTTGCTTCAGGGCCTTGAAAAACAGCTCGATCTGCCAGCGGTCCTTGTAGATCGCCGCGATCGTGCTGGCACCCAGGTCGTGCATGTAGGTTGGTCAGGAACACCAGGGTGTCGCCGCCGCCGTCGCGCAGCGCCTGCACGCGCCGCAACTCGTGAGGACACTTGTCGGCAGCCCCGGCGCCGGTGAGCCGGATCGTCTGGTCGCTCACGATGCCCCGGTTGTGAGGGGAGCCGCAGTGCTCCTGGACGACCTCGTACTCGCGCATCGCTCTTCATGCGCCGTGACGAAGTACACGTCTTCGCCGCACCATTGGCCGAACAGCGCGTAGTCGTTGTAGCCCCGGTCGTCCACCACGATGGTGCCGGCGCCGAAGTCCAGCCAGCGCGCCACCGACACGTCGGCCACCTTGCCGTCGGTGATCACGCCGAAGCACGGCAGGTAACCGTCGTGGTCCAGCACCAGATGCAGCTTGACCGCCCCCTTGGTGCGTTGGTACTTGGCCCAGTCGTACATCGACAGGCTCAGGTCGATGACGGTGGAGTCGATGCTGACCAGCTTGTTCTTGAAGCGAAACTTGCGCTTGCCCGTGAGCTGGGTCGACGAACTTTCGCGTACAGCCCGTGGAAGACCTGCTCGAACAGCTGCCAGGGCCGGTGCGCGTTGGCATAGGACAGCGAGGAGCGCGCCGGGGCGTCGATGCCCAGGTGCGCCAGCTTGCCTTCGCAGCTCTTCAAGCCGCCCTCGATCTCGCGCAGCGAGTGTGCGCGACCGAGCTGGCAGAACATCATCGCCACCAACTGGCTCCAGCTTGGAGAAGCCCTTGCTCGCATACTGCGCCTTCGTTTTCTTGACCAGGCTCTCGAACTCCGCGCGCGGGATCAGCTTGAGTAGCTGGCTGAACATGCTGCATGATGCTCTCACGTTGGGCCTCTCGAATGTGGGGTGGGTGCGTTTGGCGATGCACTTCTACCCTACACCTCGGGATGGCTCAACGTACCTTCACGTCGCGATTCGTTTTGGACGGGAGTGATTTCGCTGATGTCCTTAGCGCTTGCCGGGCTTACTATGACTTCTACGTCCTGTGAATGCCCCAGCTCGGAAGTCCTGTGCGATCTGGACCTTCTTCTTGCCATTGGTTCCCCAACCCAATTGCACCGAGGCGCCAGTCAATGTCGCTGAGGTTAGGTTCCCGAAACGCAACGTAATCTTGAAGCCGTCCATGTAAGGTGCGACCGATTGCGCAGAAACAGTGACGGGGCCTATACGTGTTGCCGCCACATCGAACGCCTTTTCATCTAGCCGAACCGTCGCAGCAGTTGATTGCTGAACCGTCGTAGCCTCGTAGAGGGCGCTAAATGCCAACGATTTGGCTTGGCTGGCCGCAGCTTCCGCGGCAGCAATTCGCCGCTCAATGTCTCCTCCGCCTGGTTGACAGCCAGCGCACAAGCCGATCACAAGCCAGAGAGTCGAGCGCAGCATGATCATCGCAACCTCGTTCTCGAATTGCTCATCACGTTTGCCTGCCTGGACCAGAGGGAAGGGCAAGTTTGTGCCTATCGGCACATGATTGCACCGCTGCCACTGTAGCAGTGCTACCACCTTCGGCAGGAGGCCGCATGGATGTCACGTATGACTACCGCGACCCTTGGTATGCCGAGGCTCAAGCATGGACGTACCACCATTCGCACCGCGACCACGAAGTGGCCTGCGCGTGCGTTCGAACTGCCAGACGAGCTATCGGCGCACGCTATCGCCGCCCAGATTGACCCGGACTTCGACACCCTGCTGAACGAGTGGATTGCCCATGTGTATGAAGCCGAAGTACACACATTGATGCTCGCCATCGAGCAAAGCTGCGACAACGGCGTGCTGCTGCCGTGGGACATGCGCGGCGTGCGCCTGCAATCGCTGCCTCACGCCACACTGGCGCAGTTGCACTGGCTGTTTGGCGCTTGCCCACGTCATGTGCTGGTGCATCTGGTCCACTACGTCTACTGGGTGATGCGAAGCGAACGAGCCCGGCGCCGAGGATCGCCCGAGTGGTCGCCGTCGATGCCACTCCCGCCTCTGCCGTGGTGGGAGGAGGATGAGCCTGCGTTCAAGCCGATGCGGTCGTGGCCGCGGCGGTGGCCTTGAGTCGCCCATCGTGCACAGATCGATCGACCGGGTAACTTTCCGGGTAACTCAGCTGCACGAACTACCGAGAGCAAGCATTCATGCGGCTTTCCGGCCACAGTGTGATTGACCCCGGCCCACCAGATCGAAGGGCTCGGACAGCGTCCGGGCCCTTTTTGTTGTCTGAGGCGCCCAGCCGTCGACTACGGCCGCCCTGGCGGAAGCGGTGAGATTCGAACTCACGGACCCTTTCGGGTCGCCGGTTTTCAAGACCGGTGCAATCGACCACTCTGCCACGCTTCCCACGTCGGCGAAATTCTATGCGGCGCGCGTTCCCCGCTGCTGCGCCTCGCGCCGCCTCACCCAGGCCGCACGGCCCCCTCGCAACGCACCTGCATGACCTCGCGGCGCCCGCCGTCGATGCGCGCGGCGCTCAACGCACCGCCCCAGACGCAGCCGGTGTCCAGCGCCAGCAGGTCGGGGCGGTTGATCAGGCCCAGCGTGGACCAGTGGCCGAAAGCGATCGGGGTGCCGGCGCTGCGGCGCAGCGGCACGTCGAACCACGGCACGTGTCCGGGCGGCGCGCCGTCGGGCCCTTCCTTGACCTTGAAGTCGAGCGCGCCATCGGCGGTGCAAAAGCGGATGCGCGTCAGCACGTTGACGATGAAGCGCCAGCGGTCGACGCCTGGCAACGCGTCGTCCCAGACGTTGGGCTCGTTGCCGTACATTTGCTCGACGAAGTCGGCCAGATCGGGCCCACGCAGCACCGTTTCGACTTCGCCGGCCAGTGCCAGCGTGGTCGGCGCGTCCCACTGCGGTACCACGCCGGCATGCACCAGCAACCAGCCATCGAGCTGGTGGGCCATGCGCGCCTGACGCACCCAATCGATCCAGGCGTCGCGTTGCTTCGAGCCGAGGATGTCGCGCAAGGTGTCACCCCTCTTTTCCTTGCGCACGCCGTGGGCCACCGCCAGCAGGTGCAGATCGTGGTTGCCGAGCAGGCGCGTCGCGGCGTTGCCCAGCTCGCGCAGCCGCTGCAGCGTGGCCAGCGACTGCGGCCCACGGTTGACCACGTCGCCCAGCATCACCAGATGGTCGCGCGACGGCGAAAAATCGATTCGCTGCAGCAGGCGATCGAAGGCGTCGCAACAGCCCTGCACATCGCCGATGAGAAAGTTCATCGACCGATTCTGCTACGCTGCCGATCTCCCTGAGCCTTGCCGCTTGATTGCCGGCCCTGCATGGATTTCGCGCTGCTGGCTTTTCTGATCGTGCTGAACGGCGCTTTTGCCATGTCGGAGATGGCGCTCACCGCCAGCCGCCGCGCCCGGCTTCAGGTGATGGTCGAAGATGGCCAGCCGGGAGCGCAGGCGGCGATGGTCCTGCACGAAAACCCGACCCAGTGGCTGTCCACGGTGCAGATCGGCATCACCTCGATCGGTGTGCTCAACGGCATCATCGGCGAGGCGGCCTTCTCGGCGCCGCTGGCCGATTTCCTGCAACGCACACTGCAGCTGACGCACCGGGTGGCCGACGTCAGCGCCACCATTGGCGTGGTCGCCAGCATCACCTTCCTGACCATCATCTTCGGCGAGCTGGTGCCCAAGCGGCTGGGCCAGATCTACCCCGAGGCGGTGGCGCGGCTGGTGTCGCGACCGATGAATGCGCTGTCCAGCCTGGCGCGGCCGTTCGTGATGCTGCTCGGCGCCAGCACCGAAGCGGTGCTGCGACTGCTCGGCATCCGCGGCGACGGGCAGCGCGGCGTGACCGAGGAGGAGATCGCCGCCAGCATCGAAGAAGGCCTCGACGCCGGCATCATCGAAGCGCAGGAACACCAGATGGTGCGCAACGTGTTTCGCCTCGACGAGCGCAGCATCGGCTCGATGATGATCCCGCGCGCCGATGTCGTCTGGCTCGATGCCACCGCGCCGATCGAAGACACCTTGCAGCGCATGCTCGACAGCGGCCACTCGCGTTACCCGGTCTGTCGTGGCGGACTCGACGATGTCATCGGCGTGCTCGCCACCCACACGCTGCTGCCGCCGCTGGCGCAGGGTGCCACGCCGAACCTCGCCGACCATCTGCTGCCGCCGCTGTTCGTGCCCGAAACCGTCTCGGGCATGGAGTTGCTCGCGCACTTTCGCCAATCCAGCGCCGACATGGTGTTCGTGGTCGACGAGTACGGCGCGGTGCAGGGCGTGGTCAGCGAGCGCGACGTGCTCGAAGCCATCATCGGCGAGATCGGCACGCCGGCCGGCGAGGACGCCTGGGCCGTGCAGCGGCCCGATGGCAGCTGGCTGATGGACGGGTTGATTCCGGTGCCGGAACTGAAGGACCGGCTCGCGCTGAAGGAAGTGCCCGAGGAAGACCGCGGCCGCTACAACACCTTGTCGGGCATGGTGCTGCTGTTGCTCGGCCGGCTGGCCGAGACCGGCGACGTCGTCGACTGGGCCGGCTGGCGCTTCGTGGTCATGGTGCTGGACGGCAAGCGCATCGACAAGCTGCTGGTCAGCCGCATCGACGATTTCGAAATGGACACGACGCCATGATCATCCCTTCATTGCACAAACAACCGGTGCCGCTGGACCGCGCCGCGCACCGTGACCTGCGCATCAAGCCGCAGGCCACCGACTGGTCGATCGCCGCCGCCATGAACTCGATGCCGGTGCTGGCGGTCGAGTTCGGCGACCTGTGCCGCGATTACCCGATCCTGTTCGTGCGCACCGGCAGCGATACCACGGCGTCGGTGGCGCCGATCGCGGTGTTCGGCCTGGCCGCGCAGGAAAATCTGTTCTTCGACGGTGGCCGCTGGCGGGCGCACTACATGCCCACTGCGCTCGTGTCGTACCCGTTCAGCATCGCGCGCATCGATGGCCAGGAGCAGAAGGCGCTGTGCATCGACATGGCCTGGCCGGGTTTTTCGCGCACCGAAGGCACGGCGCTGTTCAACGACGACGGCTCGCTGGGCACGCACCTGCAGGCGATGCAGACGCAGCTCGACAAGCTCGACTTCGAGGCCCGGCGCACGGCCGAGATGTGCCAGTGGCTGGTGGACAAGCAACTGTTGCGCGACATGCGTTTCGACGCCGACTTGCCCGATGGCCAGAAGCTGCTGGTCGAAGGCTTTTTGACCATCGACGACGCCAAGTTCGCCGCGCTCGACGATGCCGACGTGGTGTCGATGTTCCGCAACGGCCTCATGCGCATGGTGCAGGCGCACCAGATCTCGATGGTGAACATGCGCAAGCTGGTGCAGTGGCGCCTGGAGCGCGCGGCCGGCGCCGCACCCGGCCCCTGATTGCGGGCGGGCCCTTGCACGAGGGCGAAGCGGCCCCACATCGAAAGCATGAAAGTCGTCCGCACCCCTGAGCGCGCCAGCCTGGCGCTGACCCATCTGCTGGCCCAGTTGCTTGAACGCATCGAAGCCAGCCCGGCGCCGGTCGGTGCCGAGCAATACCGATCGGTGGTTCACCGGCTCGGCGAGGAGATTGCCTCGTTGGGCTCGGCCGATGGCCTGTCGGCGCTGCTCGATGCGCACCCGGCGGCGGCGCAGCTGTACGAGAACATCAACTACAACCATGCCGGGCTGTGCCGCTCGCCGCTCGAGCGCGCGCTGAACGCTGAAGTGCAGGCGCGCGCGCTGATCGACAAGGCCCGCCAGAAGCGCTGAACGCCGCGATCGAGGCTCAGTCGATGACGGCGACGGCCTCGATCTCGAGCATCAACTCCTCGTGCACCAGCGCCGGGGTGGCGACCAGCGTGCTCGCCGGCTGGTGAGCGCCGAAATGCTTTTGCCGGATGGTGCGCAGCGTCTTCACACGCGCACTGGTCAGGTCGCGCACATAGACGTTCATCTTCACGATGTGATGGAACTGTGCGCCACCGGCGGCCAACGCCAGGCCCAGGTTCTGGAACACACGCTCGCACTGCTCGGCGAAGCTGCTGCCGACCACGTTGCCGGCGGCATCCATCGCCACCTGGCCCGACACATACAGCGTGCGTGCGCCGCCGTCAACCGCCGCGACATGCGAGTAGGTGCCCTGGCTGAGTTCTGACGGGTTGATGAATTCGACGGGCATGGCGCGCTCCTCGGCAGAGTCAAAGGCGCTACGTTAATTCATCGGGCCGGAACGCCGAATCCAGCACCACGCCGCCGCCGCCGATGCGCGACACGCAGGCGCACAGGCGGTCGTTGGCCTGCTTCTGCGGCGTGCTGAAGAACACGTCGCGGTGGTCCACCTCGCCTTGCAGCGAGACGATGTCCATCGCGCACAGGCCGCATTCGCCGCGTCGGCAGTCGAACAGCGTGGCCACGCCTTGTTCTTCTAGAACATCGAGCAGGCTGCGGTGGGCGGGCACCTCGAAACGCAGTTGGTGGCGCGGTAGTTCGACCCAGAAGGCTTCGGCCTCGCGGTGGCCGCTGTTGCCGAAGGTCTCGAAGCGCAGGTCGGCCATCGGCCGGCCCGCGCGCGCCCAGGCTTCACGCGCCGCTTCCATCAGCCGCAGCGGGCCGCACAGCGCCAGCTGGGCGCGCGGTGGCAACGCGGCGATCTGTGCGTCCAAGTCGATGCGTTCACCGGCGGCACTGCAGTAGGTCTGCAGCCGGTTGCCGAGTTCGTCGCGCAGCGTGTCCAGGTAGATCAGATCGTCCGGCTCGCGCGCCGCGTACAGCATGCGAAAGCGCGCGCCCTTGCGCGCCAGTTGCAGTGCCATGCCCAGAATCGGCGTGATGCCGATGCCGCCGGCCACGAGCAGCGTTTCGCTGGCCTGCAGGCCGAGTTCGAAGTGGTTGTTCGGTTCGCCGATGAACAGCTCGTCGCCGGTCTGCAGGCTCCACAGATGCCGTGAGCCGCCGCGGCCAGGCTCGGCACGGCGCACGGCGATGCGATAGACATCGTCCGCACCGGCGCTGCCGCCCACATGGGGCACGCCGACCAGCGAATAACAACGTGTCTCCTCGCGGCCCTCGACCTCGACGCGCAGCATCAGGTGGCTGCCGACGCTCCAGGGCCGCACGCCGCCGTCGGGGCGGATCTCGAGTTCACGCACGCTGCGGCTGAGATCACGCTGAGTGCGCACGGTGGCGCTGTGCCATTGTGTGTTGTTGCGCATGGCCGGTCAGCGCGGGCTGTTGCGGCGGCGAATCAACCGGGCGCCGGGCAGTTGTGCCCAGGTGCCGTGGTCGAGCAGCGCGTCGCGCAGGTTGTCATGCGCGATGCGCGCGTGTTCGCGCATCAGGCTTTCGGCGCGCGCGCCTTCATGCCTGCGGATGGCATCGAGCACGCCACGGTGCTGCGCCTGCGCCACCACCAGCATGTCGCGTGCACCGGCGCCGGTGGCCCGCGCCAGCACGAAGCTGTTCGGCGATGCGAAGGGCGCGGACTTGGCGCGCTCGAGCGACCGCTGCACCGTGTCGCTGCCGGCCATCTCGGCCAGCAGGTCGTGAAAGCGGCCGTTGTGCCGCACATAGTCGCCGAAGGCGTCCTCGCTCAGGCTCGGCGTGGCCAGCAGCGCGTCGATGCGTTCGACGCAGTCGCGTGCCTCGGTCATCAGCACGCTGCCGACGCCGCGTTCGGCCGCCAGCCGCGCGGCCAGGCCTTCGAGCGTGCCGCGCACTTCGATGGCGTCGTGGATGTCGGTCTCGGAAAAGTCCTTCACCGCGAAGCCGCCGTTCGGCAGCGCCTCGAGCAGGCCTTCTTCCTGCAGCCGCACCAGCGCCAGGCGCACCGGTGTGCGCGACGCCGCCAGCTTGTCCACCAGGCTCAGCTCGGCGATGCGCAGGCCGGGCTTCAACTCACCATCGAGGATCAACTCGCGCAGCCGCAGTTGCGTGCGCACCGTCTGCGACAGCGCAGCGGTGCCGGTGTCTTCGGCGGTGTCGGTGGTCACGGGCCCGGCCCTCAAGCGGCGCGCAGCGGGATGACGCTGCGTTGCGTCGGCGTTTCGGCGCGCACCATGTCGTCGATCAGCCGCCGCGCCCACATCGAGCCGGCGTCGATGTTCAGGTTGTAGAAGGTGTAGCCGGGCCGCTCGTCGATGGCCTGCTGCTGGGCTTCGAGGATCAGTTCGTCCTCGCGGAAGATCGAGGCCACGCCTTCGCGCAGTTCGTGCGTCAGCCGTTGTTCGCCCAACGAGTAGTTGCGCGCGAAGGCCCAGAAGTAGTGACAGCTCTTTTCGGTCTCGGGTGTGATGGTGTTCAGCACATAGCCGTTGACGCCTTGCGAGCGGTCACCGGCTTGCCCGTCCTTCGGCACCGCGCCGCTGCCGGCCGGTGCCACGCCGACATCGATGGCGATGGTGCAGGGCGCTTCGAAGCGGATGATCTGCCAGCGGTCGACCTTGCCTTCGTAGCCGGTGGCGTGCTTGAGCTGCCCGGCCCAGAACGGCGGCGCGTCGATGTCTTCCATCCAGCGTGTGACTGTGGCGGTGCGGTGGCCGTGCGTGGCGACGAAGGGGGCTTCGGCGACGGCCAGCTGGCCGATGCTGGAGCCGTGCACATAGGTCTCGTGCGTCAGGTCCATCAGGTTGTCCAGCACCAGGCGGTAGTCGCATTTCACCGTGATGAGCTTGCCGTCGCCGGCCCAGGCAGGGTCGTCGTTCCAGTGCAGATCGGGCACCTTCGCCGGGTCGGCCAGCGCCGGGTCGCCGGGCCAGATCCAGACGAAGCGGTGCTTCTCGAGCACCGGAAAGGCGCGCACACAGGCCGACGGGTTCAGTGTTTCCTGCGACGGCATGTGCGTGCAGCGGCCGTCGCCGTCGAACACCAGGCCGTGGTAGCCGCAGGTGATCTGGTCATCGTGCAGCCGGCCTTTCGACAACGGCAGCAGCCGGTGCCAGCAGGCATCTTCCAGCGCCGCGACACTCGCGTCCTGGCGGCGGAAGAAGACGATCTTCTGGCCGCAGATGGTGCGGCTGAGCAGCGCCGCCTTGACCTCGACGTCGTAGGCGGCGGCATACCAAGCATTGAGGGGGAAGCTGCTCATGGCGGATGTGATGGATACGCGTTGTATACAGGATCGGCCTATTTTGGTGCCAATCTAGCGCTCTTGCAAGCGTTTTCCCTATTTGCCACGTATCGTTGTATTCAGAGAATGAGTGAGACCTTCCTCGATCAATCCCTGGAGCCATACATGCCCACCAAGCCCCCCTTCCGCGCCGACCATGTCGGCAGCTTCCTGCGCCCGAAATACCTGCTGGATGCGCGCGAGCAGCTCGCCCAGGGCGCGATCACGGCAGCCCAGTTGCGCGAAGTGGAAGACCGCGCCATCGCCGAGATCGTCAAGTTCCAGGAAGACGTGGGGCTGCACAGCATCACCGACGGCGAGTTCCGCCGCACCTACTTCCACATCGATTTCCTGCAGCAGCTCGGCGGTGTGAAGACCGACATTCCGGTGCTGGTGAAAAAGCCCGACGGCAGCGAGGAACTGGCGCCGCCGGTGATGCGCGTGATCGACAAGGTGCGTCACGTCAAGGACATCCAGCGCGCCGATTTCGAGTATCTGAAGAGCCGGCTGGCGGCCGGCAGCACCGGCAAGGTGTCGATCCCGTCGCCGACGATGTTGCATTTTCGCGGCGGGCGTGCCGGCATCAGCCGCCAGCACTACCCCGAGCTCGATCCCGAGTTCTACGACGACGTGGCCAGGGCCTACGGCGAGGAGCTGCGCTCGCTGCATGCCGCCGGCTGCCGCTATGTGCAGATGGACGACACCAACCTGGCCTACCTGTGCGACGACAAGATGCGCGAAGCCGCGCGCAGCCGAGGCGACGACCCTGACGAACTGCCGCACCGCTATGCCGCCTTCATCAACCGCGTGGTGGCCAACAAACCGGCCGACATGGTGCTGGCGGTGCACCTGTGCCGCGGCAATTTCAAGAGCACCTGGGCCGCGCAGGGCAGCTACGAACCGGTGGCCGAGGCGCTGCTGAGCGAGATGGATGTCGATGCCTATTTTCTGGAATACGACGACGCCCGCTCGGGTGACTTCAAGCCGCTTCGTCATCTGCCCAAGGGCAAGACGGTGGTTCTCGGCCTGGTCACCACCAAGCTCGGCGAGCTGGAGAAGAAGGACGACCTCAAGCGCCGCATCGACGAGGCCGCGAAGTACGCGCCGCTCGAGCAACTGGCGTTGAGCCCGCAATGCGGGTTCTCCAGCACCGTGCACGGCAACAACATCGCGGTGGCGGCGCAACGCGACAAGCTCAGGCTGGTGGTGGAGACCGCGTCCGAAGTGTGGGGCTGAGGGCGGCGGTCGGGGTCGGACAACGGCTGCCCTTGTAAGCGGGGGCGCGTTCAGTACAGCCGGACCGCGCTGTCGAAGTACCAGGTGCGGCGAATCTCGATCACGTCGAACTCACGCGCCAGGCCCGGCGGAAACGCTGGGTAGGGCACTTGGCCGTACACGATGCGGCGTATCGCTTCGTCAATGGCCGCCACGCCACTGGACAGCACGAAGGTCACCGACTCCACCGAGCCGTCGCTGCGAACCGCCACCGTCACCATCGGATCGGCATGCGGCTGCTTCGCCGCTTCGAGGACCCTGTCGAAGCTGGTGTTCAGCTGGATCTTCCGGGCCATGGCTTCCGCATACAGCACGAGTTCCGCATTGGCGTCGGAGCGACCGAAGAGCCTGCCGCGGCGTGCGCTGCTCAACGACAGGGGCAGCGCGGATGACGGGCGCGTCGCAGCCTTTGCCTCATCGCGCCGGGCGGCTTCCTCGTTGAGCTGGCGTCCTATCGCGCGCAGCTTCGCTTCGCGCTTTGCTTCCGCCTCCTGCGCAAGCGCGACGCGCGCGGACTCGCCCCGCGCGGCTTCCTCTCGGGCGGCTTGCTGACGGGCGTCTTCTTGCCGGGAGGCTTCCTGGCGTTGCAATTCAATCTGCGCAGCCTCGACCCGCGCAGCCTCGACCCGCGCAGCTTCAACCCGCGCAGCCTCGATCCGGGCCGCATCCTGCCGTGCGACCTCCTGAAGCGCGGCGGCCTCTTGCATGGCCGCCGCCTGCCGCACTGCCTCCAGGCGTTCGGCCTCCAGCCGCACGGCCTCGGCCCGCTGCGATTCCTCTCGGGCCGCTGTCTGCCGCTCCAGCTCTTGCAGGGCGGCCAACTGCCTTGCGGCCTCGATCCGCGCGGCTTCAATCCGCGCAGCCTCGATCCGGGCCGCATCCTGCCGTGCGACCTCCTGAAGCGCGGCGGCCTCTTGCACGGCCGCCGCCTGGCGAGCTGCCTCCAGGCGTTCGGCCTCTCGCCGCACGGTTTCGGCCCGCTGCGCCTTCTCTGTGGCCGCTGTTTGCCGCTCCAGTTCTTCCACGGCGGCCAAGCGCCTTGCGGTCTCGATCCGTGCGGTTTCGCTGCGTGCAGCTTCAATCCGCGCAGCCTCGAGCCGCGCAGCCTCGAGCCGCGCAGCCTCCTGCTTTGCGGCCTCCTGACGTGCGGCAGCCTCTCGCATGGCCGCCGCTTGGCGAGCTGCCTCCAGGCGTTCGGCCTCCTGCCGCACGGTTTCGGCCCGCTGCCCTTCCTCTGTGGCCGCTGTCTGTCGCTCCAGCTCTTGCAGGGTAGCCAACCGCCTCGTGGCTTCGATCCGAGCAGCGTGGATCCGCGCCGCATCCTGCTGCGCGGCCGCCTCCCGAAGCGCGGCGGCCTCTCGCAGGGCCGCCGCCTGCCGTGCAGCCTCCGCGCGTTCGGCCTCCAGCCGCCCGGCCTCTGCCCGCTGCGCTTCCTCCGTCGCGGCCGTCTGCCGCTCAAGCTCTTGCGAGGCGGCCGATTGCCTTGCGGCCTCCTGGCGCTCCAGCTCCAGTCGGACGGTCTCGGCCTTTGCCGCTTCCCGGCGGGCGGCTTCCTGCTGCGCAGCCGCCAACTGCTGCGCCTGTACCAGGGCCGCCTTCGCTGCACGGTGTCGCCTGGCCAGTTCTGCGGCTGGCTGCAGTGACGCCTCGTCGATTCGCTCGCGTGCAGCGTTGTCGGCATCTCGAAGCGGAGGCGCAGCGGTCCGCGGGCTCGGTGCTCTTGGCGCTGCCGCGACAACGGGCTTGGGCGGCGCTGGCGTCACGGCCACGACCCGTTTGGCCTGGTCGGATCGCTTCGGCGTCTGGGCCGGCTTCGGGTTTGCGGTTGGCGCCGTGTCAACGGGCCGAGCAGCGCGCAATGGTTCATGGGCGAGCGTCGGACCGATCGCCGCGTGTGTTTTTGGATCGGGCTGCGGCGCTGTCGCTGCTGCCTTCTGACTGGGCTTCGGCGCAGCGGCCTCGGACGGCGTCCGCGCCAGCCTGCCAACCACAGGCGGCGTGACCGGAGCGACCGGCGCGAGCCGCGCATCCGAGACTTTGACGCGTGCCGGAACGAGCACGATGCGCAGGTCGGGCACCGCCATGCGTCGATCCTGCCAAGGCAAGCCGAAGCCGGGTCGCCCCGGCCCACCGCCACCGAACATCAGGCTCAACAGCAGCGCGTGCATCAGCAGGGAGACCAGCAGCGCCAGCATCGCTGGTCCGCGTTCCGAGGCTCTGCTGCGTTGTCTCGGCCGCCGGCCTTGGGCCGCGGCTGGCGTTGGTCGCATCGGGTTCGGGTCGGAACCCGATGGCGGCGCAGCGCTGGAAGCTGTGAACTTCAAACCTGCTGCACCTTCGCCGCTCGACAACCGCCACCGGCGCGTGGCGGTGCGACCCCGCCCGGCCGAGAGACGCAGCGGGCGTGGCCTCGCGAAGGCACCCTGGAGAGATCGGTGAACCGCATCCGGTCCATTGTCTTATCCCCACCCGGCAGACTTAGGCGCCGCCTTTCACGCGTGCGAACAATCGCCGACGCGCGGATGAAGCTGCTGCCGGCGTGCGCACACCGCGCTGCCGGCGGCTGTTGCCGCCTTGTATGCTTCGTGGCACAGCCGACTGGCGGCGGTCGGTGGCCAAGGAGACGAACGATGCAACAGGACCTGGTGCTCAGCGCCGCGCAAGGGGCGGTGCGCACGCTCACGCTGAACCGACCCGCCGCGCTGAACAGCTTCACCGGCGCGATGCACGAGCAGTTGCTGGCCGCGCTGAACGCCGCCGCCGACGATGCCTCGGTGCGCGCGATCGTGGTCACCGGCGCCGGCCGGGGCTTCTGTGCCGGACAGGACCTCAGCGATCCCGACATGGCGGCCGGCGACGGCGGCAAGCCCGACGTCGGCGCCGTCATCGAAAAGCGTTATGTGCCGCTGGCGTTGCGCATCCGCTCGATGCCGGTGCCGGTGATCGCGGCCGTCAACGGCGTGGCCGCCGGAGCCGGCGCCAATCTCGCACTCGGCTGCGACATCGTCATCGCCGCGCGCGGCGCGAGCTTCATCCAGGCCTTTTCGAAGATCGGCCTGATCCCCGATTGCGGCGGCACCTGGCTGTTGACGCGGCTGGTCGGCCGCGCCCGCGCGATGGCGCTGGCGATGACCGGCGACAAGCTGCCGGCCGAAGAGGCACAGCGCATCGGGCTCATCTGGCAGTGTGTCGACGACGCGGCATTGATGGACAGCGCGCTGGCGCTGGCGACAAAGCTGGCCGCGATGCCGAGCAAGGCGTTGGCCGACACGCGCCGTGCGCTGGACGCGGCGGCGATGCTCGACTACCCGCAGGCACTGGCGTTGGAAGCCCAGATGCAGCGCGAGCTGGGCCGCGCGCATGACTTCAACGAAGGGGTGGCTGCGTTCCTGGCCAAGCGCGCGGCCGTGTTCAGCGATCGATAGTGTTCCGCTGGCGCTGTCGATTCCTCGCGCGCTGGATCGTCGTGCGCTTGATCCTGTTAAGGCAGGGTCGTCCTGAATTCTTGTGAGTCCATACCATGCCCACCCACACCGTCAGACTGCACCGCGTGCTGCGCGCGAACCCCGACCGCATCTACCGCGCCTTCCTCAACGCCGAGGCGATGGCCAAGTGGCTGCCGCCCTACGGCTTCACCTGCAACGTGCAGCACATGGATGCTCGCGTGGGCGGCAGCTTTCGCATGTCGTTCACGAATTTCGACAAGGGCCGGGCGCACTCGTTCGGCGGCGACTATGTCGAGCTGAAGCCGGGCGAACTGATCCGCTACACCGACCGCTTCGACGACCCCAACCTGCCGGGCGAGATGCAGGTCACCGTCAACCTGCGGTCGGTGTCGTGCGGCACCGACGTGAACATCGTGCAGGAAGGCATCCCCGAGATGATTCCGGTCGAGATGTGCTACCTCGGCTGGCAGGAATCGCTGGCGCAGCTGGCCACGCTGGTCGAGCCGGAGATTCCGGGATGACGGCAGCCGCGCCGATGGCATCGCCACGCTGACGCTGAATCGGCCGACACAAGGCAACGCACAGAACGCGCAGTCGGGGTTGACGCGCGACGCCGCCTATCTCGAGGCTGTCGACGACGACACTTCAAAGCTCGCCACATCATCGCGCCTTCGCGATCGTTCGCCGGAGTCTTCGGTTCCAGTGTTTGCAACGCAGCGATGAATTTCGCGCGAGCATGGCCAACGCATGAAGCCATACAGTGGCTGTCACCGACACTTGTGCCACATGGCGATGAAACTCCCCACCTACTTCATCTCTCACGGCGGCGGTCCCTGGGTCTACATGGACGGCCCATCGCGCGAGGCGCACCGCACGCTGGAAGCGGCTTTGCAGGACATGCCGCGCCAGCTCGGTGGCAAACCCGAGGCGGTGCTGATGATTTCCGGCCACTGGGAGGAGCGCGAATTCACCGTCATGGGCAGCGAACGCCCGGGCATGCTCTACGACTACGGCGGCTTTCCCGAGCACACCTACCGCGTGCGCTACCCGGCGCCCGGCGCGCCCGCGCTGGCACAACAGGTGCGATCGCTGGCCGAGGCCGCGGGCATCGAATTGCGCATCGATCTGCAGCGCGGCTACGACCACGGCAGCTTCGTGCCGATGCAGGTGATGTATCCCGATGCCGACCTGCCGCTGCTGCAGCTGTCGCTGCAACAGGGCTTCGACGCGCAGGCGCACATCTCGCTCGGCCGGGCGCTGGCGCCGCTGCGCGAGCAGGGCGTGTTGATCGTCGGCAGCGGGCTGAGCTATCACAACCTGCGCCTGTTCGGGCCCGGCGCGCACGAGGTCTCCAAACCCTTCGACGACTGGCTCGGCGCCACGCTCGGCGCTGAACCGGCCACGCGCGCGGCGCGGCTGGCGCGCTGGGCCGAAGCGCCACAAGCGCGCGGCGCTCATCCGCGCGAAGAGCACCTGCTGCCGCTGATGGTGGCGCTGGGCTCGGCGTTCGACGAGTCGGCCACGCGCGTCTATCACGATGAGCAGTTTTTCGGCGGCGCGGTGGTGTCGAGCTATCGCTTCGGCGCGGCCCCTGTTGTCGCGCCATGACCGCTTCGGCAGCGGCTGAAGCCTTGCCGGTGCTCATCGTCGGCGGCGGCCCGGTCGGGCTGACGCTGGCCGCACTGCTGGCGCGTCACGGCGTCGCCAGCACCGTGGTCGAGACCGACGAGGGCTTCTGCAGCGGCAGCCGGGCGATCTGCATCTCGCGCCGCTCGCAGGAAATCTTCGGCTGGATCGGCGCCGACGATGCGCTGCGGCAAATCGGCCTGCCGTGGGTCGGCGGGCGCAGTTATTGGCGCCAGCAGGAGGTGCTGCACTTCCAGATGCCCAGCGAGCCGAGCGAACGCTTCGCACCGATGCTGAATGTGCAGCAGTACCACGTCGAGGCGCTGGCGCACCAGGCGACGCTGCGCCAGACGGCGCGGGTCGACGTGCACTGGGCGACGCGGCTGACGGCATTGCGCCAGACCGCGAGCGGCGTGATTGCCGAAGTGGAGGACAGCGCAGGCGCGCGGCGCACGCTGCACGCGCGCTGGCTGGTCGCCTGCGATGGCGCACGCAGCACGGTGCGTGAACAGCTCGGCCTGCGACTGCAAGGCACGCAGTACGAAGGCCGTTACGTCATCGTCGATATCGAGCAGGCCAGCACGCGGCCGGTGGAGCGGCTGGCCTGGTTCGACCCGCCGTCCAATCCCGGCTCGACGCTGCTGATGCACCGCCAGCCCGGCAACATCTGGCGCGTCGACTACCAGATCGGCGACGATGAAGATGCCGAAGAAGCCATCAAGCCGGAGAACGTGCTGCCGCGCGTGGCCAGCCACTTGCAGATGATCGGCGAGACGGCGCCGTGGAAGCCGCTGTGGATCTCGATCTACAACGCCAAGTGCCTGACGCTCGACGACTACCGCCACGGCCGTGTGCTGTTTGCCGGCGATGCCGCGCACCTGGTGCCGATCTTCGGCGTGCGCGGCCTGAATTCGGGGCTCGACGATGCCGGCAATCTGGCCTGGAAGCTGGCCGCGGTGCTGCACCACCGCGCCGATGACAAGTTGCTCGACAGCTACAGCCGCGAGCGGCGCGGCGCGGCTTTGGAGAACATGGCCTACGGTGCGAAGAGCACCGAATTCATGGCGCCACCGAACTTCGCCTTCAAGCTGATGCGCGAAGCCGCGCTGCGCCTGGCGGTACACGACACGAACGTGCGCTCGCTGATCAATCCGCGCCAGTCGATGCCGGTGGCCTATGCCGATTCCGCATTGAACCATGCCGACGGCGAGCGCTGGTCCGGTGGTGCCGCACCCGGCGTGCCGGCGCCGGAAGCGCTGCTGCGACACGACGGCGAGCCGCGGCATCTGAGTCGCGAGTTCGGCGCCGGCTTCGTGCTGCTGTACTTCACGCAGCACGCCGAGGTTCCGGACGAGTTGCAGGATCTGCCGGCGCGCCTGCTGGCGCTGCGGCCGGAACAGGACACCTTGGGGCAAGCCTGGTTGCGCTTCGATGCGCGCGAGGCCACCCTCTACGCCATCCGCCCCGACGGCTACGTGCTCGGCCGTTGGCGCCAGCCGCGCGGGGCTGAAGTGCGCGGTCTGCTCGAGCGCTCGGGAGCGCCCCGAGGCCGACGACATGCGTCGCCCGCTCCCCAGGGGGATGCGTAAAGTGGCCAAGCCACATTCACTCGAGAGTGCACGCCGATGACCGACGAAGAACTGGATCGCAGCTACACCGAGCTGTGCCACGCGCTGGCGCGGCTGGGCGAGGCGCGCACGGCAAGCTTCCTGTCCACGCTGTGCCTGGCGCTGATGTCGCGCCAGGATTCGGCCGACGAACTGTCGAAGCTCATCGGGCAAGTGGAGCGGGAATGTGCGTGACCGCCAGCGGCGATCGAGGGTGACCGGCGTGCGTGCTGCCGCACGGCCTTGCCGAACACCCGCACGCGCGTCAAACCTCGTTCGCTGCCGTCACCACCCAGGTTGAACCCTGCAGGCTGATCGTGCCGTCGGCTGCGGCCAGATCTGCCAGGGCGTGCGCCACGGCATCGGTGATTCGCGTCGCATGCTCCGGGCCGGCTTCGCGCGCCAGCCGCGACACCGGCCCGACCATCATGCTGCGTTCGGCGGCTTCGCGCGCTGTCGCGCCGGTGGCGATCGAGGCGTCGCAGCGTTCGATGCGGATGCGGGCGAAGCCGGCCTGCTCGAGCAAGCCGCGCAGCCGCACCTCGTCGGCAAAGGCGAACGGGCCGGGCGCCAGCGGATCGGCCGGCGCCGGCGTGACACCGAGCGCCTGGCGTGCGGCCAGCAGCGGCACCATGGCCCACGGGTTGTCGCGCGGCGTGCGCCAGCAGACGAAGGCGCAACGCCCGCCGACACGCAAGCTGGCGCGCAGGTGACGCAGCGCCGCAGCCGGATCGTCGAAGAACATCACGCCGAAGCGCGAGAACAGCAGGTCCTGCCCGCTGGGCAACGCCGCGCTGGCGGCATCGGCTTCGACAAACGTGAGCATCGGCTTGCCGGCACCGGCAGCGCGGGCCACCTGCAGCATCGGCTGCGAGACGTCGATGCCGAGCACCCGGCCGCGCGTGCCGACCGCATCGGCCAGCGCCAGCGAGCTGGTGCCGCAACCGCAGCCGACATCGATCACCTGCTCGCCCGGCCGTGGCGCCGCGGCGCGCAGTGCGGCCTCGCCGAAGGGCCCGATCATGGTGTCGAGCGTGCGTTGCTGTTCGACCCAGCGTTGTCCCTGCTCGCCATTCCATTCGGCGATCTGTGCGGTGTTGGGCATCGACATGGTGGCTCTTTCGTTGCTGCCGTCAAACGCCGTGGAAGCTGGCGAACTGCGACAGCTCGGCGCGCGCGGTGGGAAAGCGGTTCACCGGATGCTCGGCATTGGCATGGCCGATGGCCATGCCGCAGAACAGCATGCGTTCGGCCGGCAGGCCGATGAACTCGGCGACGGTGCGCGGATAGACGGCCCAGCACTCCTGCGGGCAGCTGTCCAGGCCCTCCTCGCGCAGCAGCAGCATCACCGATTGCAGGAACATGCCCAGGTCGGACCACTGCGGCGGGCCCATGCGCCGGTCGATCGAGCAGAACAGCGCCATCGGGGCGCCGAAGAACTGGTAGTTGCGGGCGAACCACTGTAGCCGGCGCGCCTTGTCGCTGCGCGGGATGTCGAGCGCCGCATACATCGCCTCGCCGAGCTGGAAGCGGTAGTCGCGATACGGCGCGACCAGTTCCTTCGGATAGATGTCGTAGTCGGTGGGTTCGGGGGGTGTGCCGGCTGCCGTCTCCTGCACGTGGCGCTGCATGATCGTCTTCAACGCATCGAGGCGATCGCCGGCAATCACGTCGATGTGCCAGGGCTGCACGTTGCCACCGGACGGCGCGCGCGCGGCGGTGCTCAGCACACGGCGGATGAGCTCACCGCTGACCGGCGTGGGCAGGAAGTCGCGCACCGAGCGGCGCGTGGTCAGGGCTTCGTGAACGTTCATCGGGAATGCAGTGGGTTGTTGATCGTGTGGCCCGGCCCGGACCGAGACGGTCCGGGCCCTCGCAGCCGTTGAACGGTCCGCGGCGGACAGTTCAACGTGCGGCTCGGTCCTTGGCGTTCTGCGCCTCGATGCGCTCGCGCGCGACGCGCCAGTCGTCGTCGCTCCACTGGCGCAGCTCGTAGAAGTTGCCACCGTTGGCCAGCGCGCTGGCGCCGTCCATCATGATGCTTTCGCCGCTGAGCCAATCGCACTGGCCCGGCGCCATCAGGAACGCGGCCAGGTTCTGCAACTCGCTCATCTTGCCCGGCCTGGCCATTGGGTTGCGATCGATGCTGCGCTGGCCGGGCTGTTCGCCGGGGTTGAGCCGCTTGCTCATGCCCTCGGTCGGGATCTCGCCCGGGCCGACCGCGTTCAGGCGGATGCCGTACTTGGCCCACTCCACCGCCAGGCTCTTGGTCATCACATCGAGTCCGGCCTTGCTCATCGCCGACGGCACCACGTACGGGCTGCCGTTGTGCACCCAGGTGGTGATGATGCTCATCACGTTGCGGTACGGTTGGCCGGCTTGCCACGCCCCCGACTTCGCCTGTTCCACCCAGCGCTTGCCGATGGACTGAGTGACATAGAAGCTGCCGTGGAAGACGATGCCGGCAATGGCATCGAAACCGCGCGACGACAGCGCCTCGGTGGGCGAGATGAAGTTGCCGGCGGCGTTGTTGATCAGCCCCGTCAGCCCGCCGTCGGCAAACAACGCCTCGACCATCTCGTCCACCGCCTGCGCGATGCGGATGTCGACGCCGAAGGTGTCGATGCGCGCTTGCGGAAACTGCGTGCGCCAGGCCTCGGCGGTGGCATCGCACACCGCCTTGCGCCGCCCGCAAATGGCGACATCCGCGCCGAGCTCGAGAAACTTCTCGGCCATCGACTGGCCCAGGCCGGTGCCGCCGCCAGTGACCAGGATGCGCTGGCCCTTCATCAATTGCTGCTGGAACATCTTTGTCTCCATGAGGTGTTGGACCGCAAGAAGGACTGCAAAACGACTGTAGCCGATGCCCCGCCGGGCTGCGCGTAGGATGCATGATCGAAACTGCCGATGAGACCCAGCCCGTGAGCGCCGTCCCCAGCCAGTTGCCGCTGCAAGGCATTCGCGTGCTCGATCTCTCGGCCGTGATCTCCGGCCCGATGGCCACCGCGCTGCTGGCCGACCAGGGCGCCGAAGTCATCAAGGTGGAGCCGCCAGCGGGCGACCAGAGCCGGCGCATCGGGCCGGCGCAGGGCGACCTGTCGGCGATGTTCGTCAGCGTCAACCGCGGCAAGCGTTCGATCGCGCTCGATCTGAAGCGCGACGACCATCGCGCGGTGCTGCATGACCTGATCGCGCGCGCAGACGTGCTGGTGGAAAATTTTCGCCCCGGCGCGATGGCCCGGTTGGGCCTGGCAGCCGAGACGCTGTGCGCGGCGCACCCGCGGCTGATCTATGCATCGATCAGCGGCTTCGGCCAGACCGGGCCCTATGCGCATGCACGGGTCTATGACGCGGTGATCCAGGCCACGGCGGGCATCAGCGCATCGCACCCGAATCAGCTGAATGGCGAGCCGACGATCCTGGCCACCACGGTGTGCGACAAACTGACCGCGCTGAACGCAGCGCAGGCCATCACCGCGGCGCTGCTGGCGCGCGAGCGCAGTGGCCAGGGCACGCGGCTGCAACTGTCGATGCTGGATGCCGCGCTGGCCTTTCAGTGGCCGGATGCGATGAACAATCTCACGTTCGTCAGCCGTGCAGCGCGCGCCTTTCCCGAATTCGGCGTGCGCCAGCGTGCGTACAAGACGCGCGACGGGCATGTGGCGACGATGACGCCGCAGCCCGACGAGTTTGCCGCGCTGTGCCAGGGGCTGGGCCATCCCGAACTCATCACCGACCCGCGTTTTGCCAGCGGCGATGCGCGGCGACACAACGTCAATGAGTTGGTGACGCAACTGCAAGCGCTGATTGCCGAGCACGACACCGACGAACTGGTGGACACGCTGCGCGCGGCTGGCGTGCCGATCGGCCGCGTCAACCAGCGCCACGAGGTGCTGGTCGATGTGCAGGTGCTGCACAACCAGGCGCTGGTCGAGGTGGACCATGGCGACGAGGTCGGCACGGTGCGCCTGGCGCGCTCGGCGGCGCGTTTCGGCATTGATGCCGGCGTGGCGCCGACGCCGGGCGCGGCCCCGCACCTGGGCCAGCACAGCCGCGAGGTGCTCGAGGAACTGGACTATGACAGGCCGCGCATCGACGCCTTGCTCGCGCCGATGCAGCGCGGCACGGGAGTCGGCCGTGCCTGATCGAAGGTGCGGCCCCGTGCTCGACCCGCAGCGGGCGCGTTGATGCGTGTCGGCTTCGCTCAGGTGCTCGCCGTGGCGACGCTGCTGTTCGGCCAGGGCGCTGCGCCGGTGCGAGCGGGCGACGAGTTGCCCCGACTGCCCTGTGGCGCGGCCCCGCTACCGGCCTATGCGCCGGCGGATGCGCCGCCCACTGTGCGTTCGTGGAGCGGCAAGGCCGCCCGCTCGTTTGCGCCCCCGCCGTGCACCGGTTGGGCCGCCATGGAAGCCGACATGATCGTGGCCCTGGCGGGAAGTTTTTTTCACGACGGGGGCATCGAGACTCTGGCGACGCGCATCGGCGCCATCTCGGCCATGAAGGGAGTGCGCTACTGGTCCACCACCGACAAGAGCTGGCAGCCCCTGGTCACCGACGCCTACGCGCTCGAAGGCCCCGATGCGTCACAGCGCCGTGCCGACTTCGACGCCGCACAGGTCTCGTCCGGGCGCTCGCTGTACTACGCACAAAGCGACAACCGCACGGGCGGCCAGAACGTCTATCGCGACCGGGTGGTGGCGGCCGAGCCCGACCGGTTGATGATCGCGAGTGAGAACGTTTCTGCGCTGAAGAAGATGGGCATCACGCTGTTCGAGCCCGGTGAGATGCAAACCGTGTATGTCGTCGAGCGGCGCGCGCCCGGCGTCTGGGGCTTCTACAGCCTGACGCGCGTGCGCATGGCCTCGAGCCTGCTGCCCACCGGCAGCGACGCGTCGTACATCAACCGATCGGCGGCGCTGTTCCGCCACGTCGCGAGCATTGCCACCGACAAGGAGCCGCCGGCCGCGCGCTGAAGCGCACGGAGGAAGCCTCGCGGTGTTGTGTGCGAGCCCTGCGGTTCTAGGGGGTGGCGGTTCCTCAAGCTTGACGATGTGTCATCGGCCGTGCGGCGCAACCATCCGCGTCGCCGATGCCCAGGCCGCACCGCCATTCTGCGTGTGCACCGACGGGCGGTCGCAGACGAGGAAACACACCATGTTCAAGCGCATGAGCCACGCCCAAGGCGTCATCTCGGAGCAGGAAATCCTGTTCTCCACTTCTTTCAACTACCTGCTTCCCGAGGCTGCGCATTCGCGGGCCTGCCTGTTGCCGCACAGCGAGACCACGCGCGCCGGGCTGTTCGCTTTGGGCCGCGCGATGGCCGACCAGGGCACCCCGGGCGATCCGATGTCGGCGCAGGATTCGCAGATCCCCGCCGCCTTCACTTACCTCGGCCAGTTCATCGACCACGACCTGACGGCGCGCACCGATCGCGACGGCCCGGTGACGGCGATGGGCAATGGCGAGCCGATCGAGCCGGTTGCGCCCGACGTGGTCGTGGCCACGCTGCGCAACGGCCGCCGCTCGCAGTTCGACCTGGACAGCGTGTTCGGCGACGGTCCGGCGCTGGCCGGCCTCGGTGGGCCGAAAAAATCGACTTCGACCTCCGACAGCCTGTACGACGCCAACCTCAAACTGAAGGTGTTCGAATCCGCCGGCCGGGTGGACCTGCCGGGCCGCGCCCCAGTGACGGGGCTGGACGGCAAGGTCAGCTTCGAGGCCGACGTGGCCGACATGCGCAACGACGAGAACATCAACGTCAGCCAGTTGCATACCGCCTTCTTGAAGTTCTACAACAACGTGCACGACACGCAAGCCGGCACAGCGCAGCAGAAGTACGTGCGCGCGCGCCAGCTGACGCGCTGGGCCTACCAGTACATCGTGGTGCATGACTACCTGCCGATGGTGTGCGACCCCGCCGTGGTGGCCGACACGCTGGCCAACGGCCCGCGCTTCTATGGCGACATGGCTGGGCGCACCGGCGCGTTCATGCCGCTGGAGTTCTCGGTCGCGGCATTCCGCTTCGCACACTCGATGATCCGCCCGTTCTACAAGCTCAATGCCAGTTCGGGCGACGTGACGATCCTCGAACTGCTGGGCCCCAATGGCAAGGCTGCCAACTTCGACGGCACCGACCACCAGCTGGTGGAGAACCGCATCGTCGACTGGAAGAACTACGTCGGCGCTGGCGCGCAGAAGGCACGCAAGATCGACACCAAGATCGCCCACGATCTTTTCACGTTGCCGTTCCGCGCGGCCGGCGACCCGGTGCTGACACATCTGGCGCGCAGCAACCTCTTGCGTGGCTACAGCCTCAGCATTCCCAGTGGCCAGGCGATGTGCGATGGTTTCGGTGTCGACTGGCTGTCGCCGACCGACATGCTGGCCGGTGAAGACGCGGCCATCGCCGACATCGTCGAGCAGGCCTTCTTCCACCACCGCACGCCGCTGTGGTACTACGTGCTGCGCGAAGCCAACGTGCAGCAAAACGGAGAACGGCTCGGTGAGGTGGGCAGCCGCATCGTCGCCGAAACGATGATCGGCTCGCTCAAACAGGACGCCAACAGCTACCTCAACAACCCAGGCGATCCGGCGGTGAAAAGCAAAGGCATCGACGTGCGTCAGCCTGGCGCGGGCGGTGTCATCGCGAGCCTGACCGACCTGCTGAAATTCGCCGGTTTCAGCGGCATCTGACCCCCCGGCGTGCGCGGTCCGGCAAGCCCCACGGGCGAACCGCGCCGCGCGCTGGCGGCTTCGATCAACCGGTCGCGTCGCGCCAGTTGCCGTGAAAGCCGGCCGGCACGCGATGCGACAGGTGCGCCAGCGCCAGCGGGCCGTCCTTCAGGTTCATCGCATCGAACACCGCCAGGTCGCTGCACTGCGTTTCGGCGCGAAAGACCACGCTGAGCACGAAGCCGTCGCCTTCGGCCGCCGTGGCGTTTCGCGGCACGAACACCGGCTCCCCGCACATGTCGCCCTCGGCCGGGAACCAGGTGCCGACGTTGCCGCTGTGGTGGTCGATGTGCGCCAGCCCGTCGCGCGCCTCGCGGCCGCGGCTGGCATGCGTGATCTGGCCGGCCTGGAACCAGCCGTGGCGGTAAGGCATCGCCGTGAAACGCTCGTCCAGCCGCGGGAACTCACCCGCATGATCGTCGAGCGGCGTTTCGGTGAAGCGCTTGCTGCCGTGGCCGAGGTCGAAGGTCCAGCGCACCAGCTTCGCCACCGGCGGCGCGCCGGTGGGCTGGCCGTCCGGCTTCGGGAACAGCGGCGCCACCTCGTACTTCATCATGTCGCACACCACCTTGCCGTCGGGCGTGTCGAAAGCGTTCATCGGGTGGAACACATACGACGGGTCGGCATCGAACCAGCGCATGTCCTGCACCGAGCCGTGGCGCGGGATCAGACCGACATGCGTGCCCTTGTCGGGTTCCCAGGCGTAGGGCGGCAGCCCCGCCATGGCGCGCTGCATCGAGCCGGTGAGCGGAAAGATCGGCACGATGATCCAGTCGCGCGTGACGACGAAGTCATGCACCATGCTCGGGTAGGGCGCCTGGAAACTCTGCGATCGCTGCAGCGTGCCGGCCTTGTCGGCCACATGCACCGCCATGCCGGCCGTGAAGCGGCCCTCGGTGGCATAGCCGAAGAACACCATCTCGCCGTTGACCGCGTCGATCTTCGGGTGCGCGGTCATCGGTCCGACCAGCTTGCCGCCGAAGTCGTGAGTGCCCTTCGACTCGAGCGTCAGCGGGTCGATCTCGAACGGGGCATGCGCTTCTTCCAGCGCCAGCAGCTTGCCCGCATGCCAGACCACATTCGTGTTGGCCACCGTCGAGTTCATCTTCACGATGCGCGGGTCGGAGAAGCGCGGGTTGCCGAAACTGCCCGACAGGCCCTCGCCTTCGGCGTGTTCGAGTTGCCACTTCGGTGTGTGCACCCAGCGGTTGCGGTACGCCACCTTGCCGTCCTCGACATGGAAGGCGTGCAACATGCCGTCGCCGGCGAACCAGTGGTACGGCCCGCGCGGCGCGAACTGCGGATTCGGGCCGTTGCGGTAGAGCGAGCCGTGCAGTTCCTTCGGCCACTCGCCGCTGATCGGCAGGTGATCGGCCTGGCCTTCCATGTGCAGGGGCGCGTAGTAACCCTTCAGGAACGGGTTGTCGGTGGGGAAGGGTTTGGCCATCAACGTCTCCTCGGCAAGGGAGGTGATGGTCGCACAAGCGGGCTGCGCCACGCGCACGCAAAGAAGAAGCAGTCTCGATCAGACTGGCCCGGCGGGGACATCGCGACGTCGGCTGTCGGCGTGGGCACAATCGAGCCTTGCAAGCACAACAAGGAGCGGCCATGAGAGGCGACACCAAGGTCCTGAAGCACCTGAACGCACAACTGAAGAACGAGCTCACCGCGATCAACCAGTACTTCCTGCACTACCGCATGCTGAAGAACTGGGGCTACGCGCGACTGGCCAAGCACGAGTACGACGAGTCGATGGGCGAGATGAAGCACGCCGACAAGCTGATGGACCGCATCCTGATGATCGAAGGCCTGCCCAACCTGCAGGACCTGGGCAAGCTGATGATCGGCGAGACGGCGATCGAGATTCTGAGCTGTGACCTGAAGGCCGAGGTGGCCTCGGTGACGACGCTGAAGGACGGCATCGCGCACTGCGAATCGGTGCGCGACTACGTCTCGCGCGAACTGCTCGAAAGCATCCTCGACGACACCGAGGAGCACATCGACTGGCTGGAAACGCAGATCGAACTCGTCGCGCAGGTGGGTGAACAGAACTGGCTGCAATCGCAAATGGGCGAAGCCAGCTGAGGGCCCCGCGGTACTCATTGGTGACGGCTCAAGACCCGACAGACAAAAATCTTATTGAGAAGCATTCCTGTTTCGTGTAGGATGGTGCCCAGTCTTCGAGACCGCACCGCCTGCCATGATCGTCTGCCTCTGCCACCGGGTTTCCGACCGCGACATCGTCCAAGCCGTCAAGGGCGGCACGCGCTGCTTCGAGGTACTGCAGGACGACCTGCTGGTGGCCGCATCGTGTGCCTGCTGCCACGATTGCGCCCGCGAGGTGTTCGACCAGGCCTGTGAATCCGTCGGCGGTTGCGATGCGGGCAGCCGGTCGGCAGCTCAGCCGCTGCGCTTCAGACCCAGCCTGGTCTGAGCTTCGGCCTCAGTTTCGTCCTCAGCGCCCGCTGCGGCGTACGAAGTTCACCGGTTTTTCCGCCTGCGGCGCGCCTCGCCGGCTTGACAGCGTCGACTTGTCGCAACCATCGCAGCCGCAACCGTTCATCTTCGCCGCCTGGCGCTGCAGCGAGCGGCGCAGCACGGCCGGCCAGGGCAAGCGCAGCGCGGCCGTAGCCAGGCGCGCGCGCAGCGCCGAAGGCAGCAACAACGCCCAGCCGACGTACACGGCGCACAGCGCCACCAACAGAACAGTCGTTGCGCTTTGCGCCATCACCCGCCTCCGAGGGCCAACGTGAGCCGGTAGGTGACGAACGACGCCGCGTAGGCGAGCGCAAACATGTACGCCGCCATCAACAGCGGGTAGCGCCAGGAATTGGTCTCGCGGCGCGTCACCGCCAGCGTGGCCAGGCATTGCGGCGCGAACACGTACCAGGCGAGCAGCGAATAAGCGGTGGCCAGCGACCAGCCGCGGCTGATCACCGGCGCCAGGCTGTCGGCCACCGCGTCGCCAGCGGCGGACAGCGAATAGACGGTGCCCAGCGCACCGACCGCCACCTCGCGCGCGGCCAGGCCAGGCACCAGCGCGATCGAGATCTGCCAGTTGAAGCCGATCGGTGCGAACACATGCTGCAAGGCCTGCCCGAGCTGCCCGGCCAGGCTGTACTGGATGGCCGGCCCGCTGGCACCGGGCGGCGGCGCGGGGTAGGTGGACAGGAACCACAGCAACACCATCAGCGCGAAGATGATGGTGCCCACGCGGCGCAGAAAGATGCGCGCGCGTTCGACCAGCCCGATGAGCAGGTTGCGCAGGCTCGGCAGCCGGTAGGGCGGCAGTTCCAGCATCAGCGGCTGGTAGCCGCTTTTCATCCAGATGCGCTTGAACAGCCAGGCCACGCCCATCGCCGAGACCACGCCCACCACGTACAGGCCGAACAGTGTCAGGCCGCGCAGGTTGAAGGGGCCGACGGCCGTGTCGGGCACGAAGGCACCGATGAGCAGCGCATACACCGGCAGCCGCGCCGAGCAGGTCATCAGCGGGGCGACCATGATCGTTGCCAGCCGGTCCTTCCAGTTGGCGATGGTGCGCGTGGCCATGATGCCGGGGATGGCGCAGGCGAAGCTCGACAGCAGCGGGATGAACGCGCGCCCGGACAGGCCGACACGGCCCATCAGGTTGTCGAGCAGGAAGGCCGCGCGCGGCAGGTAGCCCGAATCCTCGAGCAGCAAGATGAAGAAGAACAGGATCAGGATCTGCGGCAGGAACACCAGCACGCTGCCGGCGCCGGCGATCACGCCATCGACGAGCAGGCTGCGCAACGGCCCGTCGGCCATGTGCGTGGTGGTCCAGGCACCGAGCGCGGCCATCGCGCCCTCGATCGCGTCCATCGGCGCTTCGGCCCACGAGAACACCGCCTGGAAGATCAGGAACAGCACGGAAGCCAGCAGCGCCAGGCCCCACACCGGGTGCATGGCGATATGGTCGATGCCGTGCTGGAAGCGGTTGACCGACGCCGCCCGCGGGGCGGCGGCGGCAAGCACGCGCCGCACCTGTTGCTGCAGTTCGGCCGCCGACGCCGGGGGCCCGGCCAGCGCCGCGCTGGCGGCACCGAGCGTGCCCAGGCTTTGCTGCAACTGGGCCAGCAGCTGGCGGTGGCCGTTGTGGCTGACCGCCACTGTCTCGACCACCGGGCAACCCAGTTCTCGTGCCAGCCGCGGCACGTCGATCGCCAGGCCCTGCGCACGCGCCACGTCGGCCATGTTCAGCGCCACCAGCATCGGCCGGCCGAGCCGCTGCAGCTGCAACACCAGGCGCAGGTTCATGCGCAGGTTGGTGGCATCGACGACGGCGACGATCAGGTCGGGCATCGCCTCGCCGGCACGGCGGCCTTCGATGACGTCGAGCGTCAACTGCTCGTCCGGCGTGGCCGGGTTCAGGCTGTAGGCGCCGGGCAAATCAATGACCGTGATGCTGCGCCCGTCGCCCAGCCGCGCTGTGCCCGCCTTGCGTTCGACGGTGACACCGGCGTAGTTGGCCACCTTCTGCCGCGCGCCGGTGAGCAGGTTGAACAGCGCGGTCTTGCCGCAGTTGGGGTTGCCGACCAGGGCCACCTGGCTCGGCAGCACGGCGTCGGAAGAAGCAGGCGCAACCATCAAGCGCTTCCTCAGACGGGCAGCACGCGCACGCAGCGCGCTTCGCTCAACCGCAGCGCGAACAGGGTGTCGCCCACGCGCACCGCCAGCGGCTCGCGCCCGCCCGGCCCGCGGCGCAGCAGGTGCACCGGCTCACCGGCGATGAAGCCCAGTTCGCCCAGGCGCCGCAGCAAACCGGCTTCGAGTTCGGCCGAGTGATCGACGAGGCCGTGCACGGTGGCGTGGGCGCCATCGGGCAGATCGGCGAGCAGCAAACTGGACATGAGAATGCGATTCTCTCTCATTTCGATGCCCATTTGACAATTCGGCGTCGAAGTCCTCACCGCAGCACTGCGGCGGGGCGGGTGAGCCGCCGGCATGGCGAGCGCGCCAGATAATCGCGCCCATGTTTGCCGTCTTCGAAAGGCTGGTGCAGCCGTACCCGGATGCGCTGCCCGCGACGCCGCCACGCGGCTTCCTGCCCTTCGTCTGGGCCGGCAGCGTGGGCCTGCGCCGGTACATCGGCTTGATGACCTTCTTCACCGCCGCGATCGGCGTGTTCGAGGCCCTGCTGTTCGCGATGATGGGCGAGATCGTCGATTGGCTGGCTGCCGTGCAGCCGGCGCGGCTGTGGGCCGAACAGAAGGGCACGCTGGCGCTGCTGGCGGCGGTGCTGCTGGGCAGCACCTTCCTGATGGCGATGCAGGCGCTGTACAAGCACCAGGCCATGGCCGGCAACTTCCCGATGCTGCTGCGCTGGAACTTCCACCGCCTGATGCTGCGCCAGAGCATGCACTTCTATCAGGACGAGTTCGCCGGGCGCATCGCCACCAAGGTGATGCAGACGGCGCTGGCGGTGCGCGACGTGTGGATGATCCTGGCCGACATCCTGGTCTTCGTGCTGATCTACTTCATCACCATGGTGGCGGTGGTCGGCGGCTTCGATGCCTGGCTGCTGCTGCCCTTCATCGGCTGGGTGCTGCTGTACATCGTCGCGCTGAGGTTCTTCGTGCCACGACTGGCGCGCAGCGCCAAGGAACAGGCTGATGCGCGGTCGCTGATGACCGGGCGCATCACCGACGCCTACACCAACATCGCCACCGTCAAGCTGTTCTCGCACGCCGGGCGCGAGGCCGGCCATGCGCGTTCGGCGATGCAGGAATTCCTGCTCACCGTGCAGGGGCAGATGCGGCTGGTGACCGGCTTCGAGGTGGTCAACCACCTGCTCGGCATCGTGCTCATCCTGTGCACCGCCGGCGTCGTGCTCGGCCTGTGGATGAAGGGGCAGGTGGGTGTCGGCGCGGTCGCCGCGGCAACCGCGATGTCACTGCGGCTGAACGGCATTTCGCACTGGGTGATGTGGGAGATGGCGAGCCTGTTCGAGCAGGTGGGCACCGTGCAGGACGGCATCAACACGCTGTCGCGCGCGCCGGCGGTCGTCGATCGCGACGACGCCGTGCCGTTGCACGTGACGCGCGGCGCGCTGCAGTTCGACCGGGTCAGCTTCGCCTACGCTGGCAATGTCGTCGGGGTGACTGGCACGGGCCCCGTCGTCGACAATCTGTCGCTGCGCATCGAAGCGGGCGAGAAGATCGGCCTTGTCGGCCGCTCGGGTGCCGGCAAGAGCACCCTCGTCAACCTGCTGCTGCGCTTCTACGACATTCAATCCGGCCGCATCCTGATCGACGGCCAGGACATCTCGCGCACCACGCAGGACAGCCTGCGCGCGCAGATCGGCATGGTCACGCAGGACACGTCGCTGCTGCACCGTTCGGTGCGCGACAACATCCTGTATGGCCGCCCCGACGCCACCGAGGCGCAGATGGTGCAGGCCGCGCGGCGCGCCGAGGCGCACGATTTCATCCTCGGGCTCACCGACCCGAAAGGGCGCACCGGCTACGACGCGCATGTCGGTGAGCGCGGCGTCAAGCTGTCCGGCGGGCAGCGCCAGCGCATCGCCATCGCACGTGTGATGCTGAAGGACGCGCCGATCCTGCTGCTCGACGAGGCCACCAGCGCGCTCGACAGCGAGGTCGAAGCCGCCATACAGGCCAGCCTTTACCGGCTGATGGAAGGCAAGACGGTGGTTGCCATCGCGCACCGGCTGTCCACCATCGCCGCGATGGACCGGCTGGTGGTGCTGGACAAGGGCCGCATCGTCGAGCAGGGCGACCATGCCAGCCTATTGGCCAGCGGAGGTCTTTATGCGCGGCTGTGGGCACACCAGAGCGGCGGCTTCCTCGGCGAGCAGGCCGACGACGACGCCGATGCGGCCTTGCCGTCAACGGCCGCAGCGGCGCGCGCGCAGGATGTTGTGGACAAGCTGATGGCGGTGCCGCCGGCGTTGCGCTGAAGCACCGGGGGCCAGGTGCATGGCGCTGCGGCGGGTGGTCCGATGCGTAAAAGGTCGCTTGCTGCGCAATGCACGACCTACAGGATGTGCGTTTGAAGTTGGACTTACCCTACCTCCACGGACACATTGGGACTCAAGCCTTTGCAGGCTGAGCGGGGTGCTGGCTAACTCGAACTACCCTCCGGCCGCCTGACGCAGCCTGTGTGATTCGTCGCGGCCGGCACACCGATGCGGCCGGGTTTTCGTCGCGGCGTTCAATCTCCTGGACCTGGCGCCGATAGTCCGTGCACCGACGCTTCCCGTCAGGTCACCTTGCACACGCCCCCTGCCATGCAGATTGCCTTGCCCTTGCGGGCCCAGGACTGGCTGTTCGGCTGCGACCGCGCCCAGCGCATCCGGCTGCGCCGCACGCTGGTGGCGTCGCTGGTCTATGCGCTGGCGGCGTTCGGGCAGCTGTGGGCCGCCGAGGCCGGGCTGGCCGAGGTGCACATGGCGCACACGCTGATCGTGTGTCTGGCGCCGGGCCTGTTCGGCTTCTATCTGGTCATTCGCAGCGGCTTGAACCGGCGCCTGGCCGATCCGGCGTTGACGGTGCCGCAGATGGTGTTCGCGCTGCTCGCGCTGGCCGCCGCCTACGTCATCAACCCCGGCATCCGCGGCATGCTGCTGATGATCGTGGCGCTGGTGCTGACCTTCGCCGCCTTCACGCTCAGTCCGCGGCAATCGCGCGCGCTCGGTCTTCTGGCGGTGGGCACGCTGGGGGTGGTCATGCTGGCGATGGCGGCGCGCGCGCCGCAGGTCTTCGACCCCACCATCGAGCGCATCCACTTCGTGTTTGCCGCCGTCGTGCTGCCGGTGATTTCCTTTCTCGCCGGTGAGCTGTCGTCGATGCGTGCGCACCTCAAGCAGCAGAAGGCCGAACTGAAGCTGGCCTTGCAGCGCATTCACCGGCTCGCCACCCGCGACGACCTGACCGGCCTCATCAACCGCCGCCACATGGAAGAGCTGGTCGAGCTCGAAGCCCACCGCGCCAGCCGCAGCGGCAGCACACCGTGTCTGTGCCTGGTGGACATCGACCATTTCAAACGTGTCAACGACGAGCACGGCCACGCCGCCGGTGACCACGCGCTGCGCCTCTTCGCGCGCCAGGCCAGTGCCTCGTTGCGCGAGACGGATGTGCTGGCTCGCTGGGGCGGCGAGGAATTCCTGGTCATGCTGCCCGACACGCAGCCCGAAGAGGCGCGTGTCGGTTTCGAGCGCATGCGCCGGCTGCTGCTGCGCGATGCCACCTGGGGCGAACAGATTCACCTGCGCGTGAGCTTCTCGGCCGGCTTGACCGCCTGGCGCACCGGCGAAAACCTGGGCGATGCGTTGGCGCGTGCCGACGCGGCGCTGTATCGCGCCAAGGCCGAGGGCCGCGACCGCCTCGTCGAAGCCTGACCGCGCGCCACCGCAGCCGGCCGAATATGATGAGGCGATGCCCGACTCGCCGCCCGCGTTCGAACACCTGAGCCTGGACCTCGATGGCGAGGTGGCGCGGCTGACGCTGATGCGGCCGCGCAAACTGAACGCGCTGGCGCCGCAGACGATGCGCGAGATTCAGACCGCGGCACAGTGGCTGGCGCGGCAGGACACGCTGCAGGTGGTGCTGTTGCGCGGGGCGGGCCGCGCCTTCTGCGCCGGCTTCGATCTCGACGCGATGCGCGCGTCCGACGACACGCAGGCCGCTGCGGCCACCGACGACCCGGACCTGGGCCGGCGCATGATCGACGCCTGGCTGGCCATTCCGGCCATCACGCTGGCCGCCGTGCAGGGCCATTGCCTGGGTGGCGGGCTGCTGCTCGCCGCTGCCTGCGACCTGCGACTCGCGGCGGGCGATGCGCGCTTCGGGCTGCCCGAGATGGCCATCGGCATTCCGCTGGCCTGGGGCGGCGTGCCGTTGCTGGTGCGCCTGCTCGGGCCGACGGTGGCGATGCAGCTGGTGCTCGATGCAACAAACCACGACGTGACGACCGCCGAACAGTGGCGCTTCATCAACCGGCGTGTCGCCGTCGAGCAGCTCGATGCGGCGGCCGGGGTCTGGGCCAACGACCTGGCGCAGCGCCCCGCGCTCGCGCTGCGCGCCACCAAGCGGCGCTTCCAGGAAGTGGTCGAGTCGCTGTGCCCACGCAGCGGCAGCGAGCGCGATGCCGACGACCTGCGCGACGCCTACCGCGACGCGCAGACGCTGGCCGTGCAGCGCGCGTACCTGCAGCGCCACGCCGGCTGACGCGGCGCGAGGAACATGGCCGCCGGCAGCCTGCTGTTGCTCATCGACGACGTCGCCAGCGTGCTGGACGACGTGTCGGTGCTGGCCAAGGTGGCGACGCGCAAGACCGTCGGCGTGCTCGGCGATGACCTGGCGTTGAACGCGCAGCAGGTCAGCGGCGTCGCCGCCGAACGCGAACTGCCGGTGGTGTATGCGGTGGCCAAGGGGTCGCTGCTCAACAAGTGCATCCTGGTGCCGGCGGCGCTGGCCATCAGCGCCTTTGCGCCGTGGGCCATCACACCGCTGTTGATGCTGGGCGGTGCTTTCCTGTGCTACGAAGGTTTCGAGAAACTGGCGCACCTGTTCGTGCACCGCGTCCACGATGACGACGCGGCCAAGGTCGAGCGTGCGCGCGTGCTGGCCGCGCGAACGCCGCCAGCCGCCGACCGTGCAGCGCACGAGAAGCAGAAGATCAAGGGCGCGATCCGCACCGACTTCGTGCTCTCGGCCGAAATCGTCGCCATCACGCTCGGCACGGTCGCCGAAGCCCCCTTCGTGACCCAGGTGCTGGTGTTGAGCGGCATCGCGCTGGCGATGACGGTGGGCGTGTACGGTTTCGTGGCCGTCATCGTCAAGCTCGACGATGCCGGGCTGTGGCTGTCGCAGGCCACTGGCGCGAATGCCTGGGCAGCGCTCAAGCGTCGGCTCGGCGAGGCCATCCTCTGGTTCGCGCCGTGGATGATGAAGGCGCTGTCGGTGGCCGGCACGGCGGCGATGTTCCTGGTCGGCGGCGGCATCCTCACGCACGGCATCGCGCCGCTGCACCATGCCATCGAAGGGCTGGCGCACGCGCTGGCAGAGGGCGTCGCCGCGCTGGCCTGGGCGTCGCCGGTGCTGCCGTTGTTGCTGAATGGCCTGGCCGGCGTCGTCGCCGGCGGCGTGGTCTTCGGCGTCGTCGCCCTGGTCGCCAAACTGCGTCCGGCAGCCGAAGTTGAGGCGCCTTTGCGGTAGTTTTCGAGCGCGCCGGGCGGATCCTTCACCGTAGCATCGGCGCATGATTTCCATGCACGGCGTGCCGTCGTCGCTGATCGCGAAGAACGAGTCGTGGGTGCGCAAGCAGGCCCAGGCGCTGGCACGCAACCTGCCTTCGAATGTCGAGAAGGCCGACCTGATCCAGGTCGGCTTGATCGCCGTCGCGCAGGCCTCGCTGGGCTTCGAGTGGCAGGGCGACCGCGATACGCCCGAGGCCACCGAGGCCTTCGTGCGCTATGCCCGCGCGCGGGTCAAGGGCGCGATGCTCGACGAGCTGCGCCAGATGGACCATCTGGGCCGCGGACAGCGGCGCAAGATCAAGGTGCTGCAGATCGCGCGCGAGCGTTTTCGCAGCGCCAACGGCCACGACCCGACGCTCGGCCAGCTGGCGCAGCTGTGCGGCATCGGCATCGACGAGATCGCCAGCCTCGAGCAGGCCGACATGGAAGGGCGCACGCGCAGCAGCTCGGCCAGCTCGGACTTCGGCGAGCTGGGCGACATGCAGGCGCCGCAGGCGGCAACAGCGGCCGACGAGGTCGAAGCGCGGGTCGATACCGGCATCGTGCTGCGCCGACTCGAACGTTTTTTCGCCACGCTGCCGCAGCGCGAGCGCATGGTCATCGACGCCTATCTCGGCGTCGGCCTGAGCCCGGTGCAGGTGGCCGCGTCGCTGAACGTCACGCCGTCGCGGGTGTCGCAGATGTTCAAGGCCTCGGTGCAGCGCATCGCCACCCACTTCGGCCACGACGGCCAACGCGCCACCGACCTGATCGCCAGCCAGGTCGCCGCCGATCAGCGCGGCCCGCGCGCCGACCAGGCCGCCGAGGACGCGCGACGCATCACGGTGCGCGAAGCCGAACTGGCGGCCGAAAACGGCGGCTGGGGTGAGATGGTCGAGGCGGTGTTGACGCAGCCCGGCGAACTGTTCGACGACAAGGCGGAAGAACCGCTGCGCGTGGACAGCAGCACGCGCTGGGGTTGACGCCGGGCGGTATCAGCCCAGCCCGGCCTCGCGGCGGGCGCGCAGGATCAGCGCCGGGTCGTCGCTGATCACGCCTTGCACGCCACTGCGCCACAGCCGCAGTGCGTGCTCCGGATCGTTGATGGTCCACACATGGCACACCCCGCCGCTGCCGCGCAGGCTGCGCGCCAGTGCCGCGATCGGCACGGGCAGACCGTGCCAGCGCGGGGGAATGCACAGCGCGCGCCAGTGAGCGGGGCGGTTGCGCAGTCCCAGCAGCGCACGGGGCAGCAGCTGCACCACATCGGGCGTGCTGGCGCCGAGTGCCAGGTCGCTGTCACGCAGCGGGCGCGTGGCGGCGGGGTCGAAGCCGGCGACGATGACCCGCGCGGCCAGCGCATGGCGGGCAATCGCACGCCGCACCGGCTCGGTGCCGGCAGCGCTTTTCAGCTCGACGATGCACGGCAAGCCACGCGGCAACGATTCGATGACTTCGTCGAAAGTGGCGATGCCGACGCCGCGCGCGCGCCAGGGAAAGCTGCGCCCGCCGTCACGTGTGAACTTCGCGCCGGCATCCAGCCGCCGCAGCTCGGCCGCGCTGTGCGTCGACACCGGGCCGTGGCCATCGGTGGTGCGTTCGAGCGTGCTGTCGTGAAACACCATCGGCACGCCGTCGCGCGACAGCTGCACATCGAATTCAACCGCGTCGGCGCCCAGCGCCATCGCCTCGGCAAACGCGGCGAGGGTGTTCTCGGGCGCGAACGCGCGATTGCCGCGATGGGCGATGACCGGATGGGCCGCGGGGTCGAGAAGGATCATCTGTGGCGCGCACGCGGTGGCTATGCCGCCGTGCGGCTGCATTGTGCGCATCCGGTCGAACCCGCGGCTACCATCGCCGCCATTCGAATCGTTGCCGAGAAGGGTTGTCGTGGCCGACACGCTGTGGTGGTTGCTGAGCATCGCGCTCATCGTCGTCGGGGTGGCCGGCACCGTGTTGCCGGCGCTGCCGGGCACGGTGTTCGTGCTCGCCGGCATCGTGCTCGGCGCTTGGATCGACGACTTCACCCGCGTCGGCACGCCGACGGTCATCGCGGTGACCGTGCTGGCCTTGATCTCGCTGGTGCTCGACTACGTGGCCGGGCTGCTCGGCGCCAAACGGGCCGGCGCCAGCCGCCAGGCGGTGATCGGCGCCGCGGTGGGCACGGTCGTCGGCCTGTTCATGGGCATCGTCGGCGTGCTGTTCATGCCGTTGGTCGGCGCCGCGGCCGGTGAATACCTTGCGCTGCGCGACCAGAAGCGCGCGGTGCATGTCGGCGTCGCCACCTGGCTGGGGATCATGGTCGGCCTGATCGCCAAGGTGGTGATCGCCTTCATCATGATCGGCATCTTCATCGTCGCGCTGATCTGGTGAGCTGGCGCGGCGGGCCGCGTCAGCGCGGCTTGATTGCCAGCAGTTCGACCTCGAACATCAGCGTCGCGTTCGGCGGGATCAGCCCGCCGGCCGCACCGCGCTCGCCGTAGGCGATGTTGCCCGGGCAGGTGAGTTGCGCCTTGCCACCGACCTTCATCAGCTGCACGCCTTCGGTCCAGCACTTGATCACGCCGTTGAGCGGAAACTCGATCGGCTCGCCCCGCTTGAACGAGCTGTCGAACTCGCGGCCGTCGGGGAAGGTGCCCCGGTAGTGCACCTTGACTGTGTCGGCGGCCGTCGGGCTGGCGCCGCTGCCTTCGCGGAGGACGCGGTAGCCCAGGCCGCTGGCGGTGGTGGTAATCGGCGCCGAAGCGCCGGCCGCGCTCGCCGCGGTTTGAGCACCGACCGTGGCAGGCAGTACCGCCACGGCGGCCAGGAGCAGAAGGTGTTGCAAGGTGGGCATGGGATCTCTGTCGGGGGATGGTTTTCGATGGGCGATGCGTCGATTGTTGCAGGCCCGCCGCGTTCAACGCGGCGTCAGGCCCAGGCGCTGGCTGCTGCGAAAGCCCTGCTCTTCGTCGTCGCCGGCCGCCACCGCGCGCGAGCGCCCGAGCCGCTTGGCCTCGTACAGGGCCAGGTCGGCGCGCTGCAGCACCTCGTCGATCGGCTCATCGGCGCGCATCTGCACGATGCCGAAGCTCAGCGACAGCCGCGGCAGCGCATGCGCGTGCGATTGCAGCTGCAGGTGGCGCACCAGCCGCTCGGCCACCGACATGGCGTCGTCGGTGCTGCTGTCGCGCAGCAGCAGCACGAACTCGTCGCCGCCGTGACGGCCGACCACGTCGTGCGAGCGCAGCAGGTCGAGCGTGCAGCGCGACACCAGCCGCAGCGCGCGGTCGCCCGCGGCGTGGCCGAGCTTGTCGTTGATCTGCTTGAAGTGGTCGATGTCGATGAGCAGCAGCGCGGAGCTGCCGGGCGCATCTTGCCGCAGCGCACGGCGCGCCAGTTCCTCGAAGCGGCGCCGGTTCGGCACCTGCGTCAGCATGTCGATGTTGGCCAGCGTGCGCAAGCGGCGTCGCGAGCTGCGCAGTTCCTGCTCGGTGCGCTGGCTGCTCAAGTGGGCGATGGCAAAGGCCAGCACCAGCGAACCGAGGGCCAGGCAGCCGACCTGGAAAGCCGTCGGCGCCTGCTCCCAGGGCCAGGCGCCTTGCCACGCGGGCATGACCGGCGGCAGCACCACCGCTGGCCACAACGGGGCCAGGCGCCGCAGGACGGCAGCGTCGGCGCCGGGTGGTGCGGTCCACAGCCGCCAGGCGGCATACAGCGCGGTGAATGCCGCACCGGCCCACACAGGCCCATGCGCCGGTGACTGCGTCGCGGCCACCGTTGTGGCCAGCAGCGTCAACGCGAGCCAGGTCGCATCGGTGCGTTCGTTGCCCGACATGGGCGTGCGCGCATGAAAACGTCGCAGGCCGATCAGGCTCAGCACCGGCCAGGGCAGCCACAAGCCTTGTGCCAGCGAC
>CAWCSM010000012.1:0-121668 GCA_963798255.1 uncultured beta proteobacterium | reverse complement strand
AACGGACGCCACGAGGTCTGTTACGTTGACCTTGTGGAGGACATATGAAGACGGGATCTGATCGGAAGTACACGGCCGAGTTTCGAGACTCGGCGGTCAAGCAGGTGATGGAAGGCGGGCGCAGCCAGGCGGCGGTTGCACGCGCGATGGAGATGTCGAACAAGACGCTTGCCAACTGGGTGTATCGAGCGCGCAAGGGCCAAGCACTGGTCAAGCGTTTGCCCGCGCAGCCCACCTCGGAACTGCAGGCCGAACTCAGCCGGCTGAGGCAGGAGAACGCGCGGCTGAGGGTAGAAAAGGAGATCTTAAAAAAAGCCGCGGCGTACTTTGCGAAAGAGTCGATGTGAAGTACGCCTGGATCGACCAACATCGACACACCTACTCCACCACGATGATGTGCGAACTGCTGTCGGTATCGCGCAGTGGGTTGAACGCGGCGCGTACGCGTGCGCCATCGAAACGCTCGCTCGACGACAAGCAACTTGTCGAACAGATCCGAAGCGCGCAGCACACCCATCGAGGTCGCTACGGGCGACGACGCATGACGCCGGAGCTCAGCGAGACGCAGGGCCGCAAGATCAATCAAAAGCGCATCGCTCGCTTGATGCGCGAGCACGGGCTGCAAAGCCACATGCGGCGTCGATTCCGGGTGGTGACGACCGACTCCAAGCATGCCCACCCTGTGGCGGCGAACGTGCTGCAGCGCGACTTCGAAGCGAAGGCGCCGAACCAGAAGTGGCTGGCGGACCTGACCTACGTGCCCACCGACGAAGGCTGGCTGTACGTGGCGCTGGTGCTGGACCTGTACGCGCGCAAGCTGGTGGGCTGGGCGATGAGCGAGACGATGCCGCAAGAGTTGACGCTCAGCGCGCTGGACGTGGCGCTGGGCTGGCGCGACCCCGGTGCCGGCCTGGTGCATCACTCCGATCGCGGCTCGCAATACGCGGCGGGCGACTATCGCAAGAAGTTGAAGGCGCGCGGCGTCACAGTGTCGATGAGCCGCAAAGGCGACTGCTGGGACAACGCGCCGATGGAGTCGGTCAACGGCACCTTGAAGGTCGAGTGCGTGCATGACGAGCACTTCCACACTCGCGATCAGGCGCGCCAGGCGATCGTCGAATACATCGGCTACTACAACACCCAACGGCGCCATTCCTCGCTGGGCAACATCACGCCGGCAGAATACGAGCGGCGCTGGCGCGCCGCGGTCGAACCCAAAGACCTCGGCGCCATGCTTGTGAGGCACCGCGTTACCCACCGACGGCCGGTTCCCGGTTCGTCGCAAGCGACCGAACCGGCCGTCCGTGGATAACGCTCATCGCGCTTCGTGGCGTCCACTGAACGGGGTCCGGTTCATAGGCACCGGCGTAGACGGGATTGGTGAGGATCTTGAGCACCGTGTTGTAGACCGGCAACCGCCAGACCACGCTGCGGCGGCCTTCGTCGTAGACCGCCGCGGGCAGCTCAATGTGCTCCTGCCGGAACCACAGCAGCACCTGGCGCACGCTGCCGGCCTGCGCGAAGCGAGTGAACACGGCCGTGATCGCTTCTCGGATGCGCAGATCGGCATCGATCTCGATCCGGTCACCTTCGCTGCGCACGTAGCCGATGGCCACTGTCGTGTGCAGATCACCCCGCGCGGCCTTGAGCTTGAGGGCCTCGACGGATCTCTGGCGCAGAAGCGACAACTCCATCTCCGACATCGTGCCCTTCATGCCCAGCAGCAGCCTGTCGTTGACGCTGCGCGGATCATAGACACCGTCCTCGTCGACGAGGACGCTGCCCACCAGGGCGCAGAACTCCAGCAGCGTGTGCCAATCGCGACCATTGCGTGCCAAGCGCGAGGCCTCGATGGAAACTACTGCGCCGACGTGGCCACTGCAGATTGCCGCAGCAGCCGCTCGAAGCCCGGTCGTGCGACGCCACCGGCGGACACGCCGAGGTCGTCGTCGATCACCACGACTTCGGTCCAGCCGAGCGTGCGCGCCCGATCAGCCAAGGCGTACTGGCGTCGGCGACTCTCGTGGTTATGGCGCAGTTGGTCGGCAGTGGACTGCCGCACATACACGTAGGCGCCACGCGCCAGGTGCTCAGGACTGATCTTGCTCATCTTCAATCTCCAGTTGTTGAGCGATCTCGGCGTGCCTTGCCACCTGCCACAGCAGCTGGCTCAGCAGTTCGACAAGTTCGTCGCGATGCAACTGCAGGCTCGTCAGGGGTGCCGCCGCCGCTGCGGCGTCGAACAGGTCGGGCTGCAGAACTGGGCGTGTCCGCAGTGGAATTGGCTTCATCGACGCCTCCGTGTGGCAGGGCTGAGGTCGATGAAGATAAGACCGTGTCGAGTTCACGCCGCAGTGCACGCAGCGAACTCAGCAACAGCCGCGGCGGCGAATGCGTGGGCACATCGCCAGCCGTGGGCAGCGTCATCCACTGCGGTAGGTGCGCCCTCGTGCCGTCGGGTTGGCGCACGATCAGGAAGACGTCGGTGCCGTGCCTGGACCGGCCGAGCACCTCGACTTCAACACCCACTCGCGGGTGGAACGGATAGTTGATGCGAACCAGCTCTACACGCTGTTCGCGGGCAGTATGTGACTGCTTCGCCAGGCACGGGCAAGACGCACTTGGCTACGGCCATCGGTGTGTCGGGCATCACGCGGCATGGCAAGCGGGTGCGCTTTTACTCGACGGTGGACCTGGTCAATGCGCTGGAGCAGGAAAAGGCCCAAGGCAAGGCCGGGCGCATTGCCCTGAGCCTGCTGCGCATGGACCTTGTGATCCTGGACGAACTGGGCTACCTGCCGTTCAGCCAGGCCGGCGGGGCGCTGCTGTTCCATCTGCTGTCCAGGCTGTACGAGCACACCAGCGTGATGATCACAACCAACCTGGACTTCGCCGAGTGGTCCAGCGTGTTCGGCGACGCGAAGATGACCACCGCGCTGCTGGATCGGCTCACGCACCACTGCCACATCGTGGAGACCGGCAACGAGTCGATCCGCTTCAGCCGCAGCACGGCCCAGGCCAAGAAGCGCATCAAGGCGCGTGAGCAGGCGCGCAAGGCCGCCAAGCAAGAAGCGCCAGACGACGACATCTGAAGCCAGCGCCGCGCGGGGAAAGCCGCTACGGGCTACGCCCTGCGCGTCTTCCCCCGCGCAATCAACACAGCATCGAGGAAATCGACGAACCAGGCAAAGACCTACACTTATCCACAGCCGACCATCTCAAAGTCGGCTTCCACCCCTGGCTCAATATTGGATCGGCGCGGTGGCTCAGATTTGAATCGGCGCCGACAGACGAGGCCCACAACCTGGTCGAGCGCACGCGGCGGATGTACAGCGCCGAGTTGCGCATCAGCCAGATCCGCAGCGCTGCGCAGGCGGCGCCGGGTGCAGTTCGAGCCGCGTTGGACGCCCTCGTCCAGTCGACGGAGGAACTCGTGGTCGACTGCGCCGCGCCTTATGAGGTGCTGGACGCTGCGCCCGACCCGTTCGTGCAGCCACTGCAGGCTGCTGCCGGCGCGCTGTCCGAGCACTTCAACCGGCACCCGCTCAACGTCGGGGCGCTCCTGAACTTCCACTTCGAACTGCAGCGCTTCGTGAAGCTGGTCGAAGCCCTGAGCGACCACTCGTTGTTCGACGTGCAGACATTCCTCGGTGCACGCAGCAGCCTGGAAGCCGATGGAGAGGCGGAACAAGACGGGAGTGACGCGGCGCTGTGCGTGCGCAATGTGGCACCGGCCTGCTTCCTCCGCCAGCGCTTCAAGGCCCTGCACAGCGTCACGCTGTTCTCGGCGACGCTGTCACCGCCGCAGTACGCGATCCAGTTGCTGGGCCTGCCCGAGAACACGGCCTGGATCGACGTGCCGCCGGCTTTCCCGGCCGAGCACCTGACGGTGCGCGTGGCCGACGGGATCTCGACGCGCTTCGCCCATCGGGACAGCTCGCTTCAGCGTCTGGTGGGCGTGGTCACCCAGCAGTTCGATGAGCACCCGGGCAACTACCTCGCTTTCTTCAGCAGCTTCGACTATCTGGAGAAGGCGGCCTCGGTGCTGGCCACGCTGCGCCCGGAGATCCCGCAGTGGCGGCAGGAGCGGCGCATGCAGACGAGCGCGCGCGCCGAATTCCTGGCCCGGTTCCAGCCGCAGGGCCAGGGGATCGGGTTCGCGGTGCTGGGCGGCGTGTTTGCGGAAGGGGTCGACCTGCCAGGGTCGCTGTTGATCGGCGCGTTCATCGCCACGCTGGGCCTGCCGCCGGTGTCGGTGACGCAGGACCACCTGCAGGCCCGACTGGATAAGCTGTTTGGCGCCGGTCATGGCTACGCCGATCTTGTGCCGGCGATGCAGCGCGTGGTGCAGGCGGCGGGCCGTGTCCTGAGGACACCGCAGGATCGCGGCTGGCTGTGGCTGCTCGACGATCGGTATAGGCGGGCCGAGGTCGTCGACCTGCTACCTCCTTGGTGGCAGGTTGCTGGTTACCCTTAGACGCACGCACAGCAGGCGCGCTGCTCGTTCCCCGCAACAGATGCACGCAAGCTCAGGGGACAGCAATGTCTCCCATTGCGGTCAGTCGATCCGCGACTTTGAGCGACGGCAGTGCAGCGTATCCGGTCGGTCGCCCGGGGTCGCCCAACTCACGGTCTCAGGCACATTGCGGTCATTGAGCCTGCACGCCAGCAGCGGCCCCAACGACCGGTATCCAAGGTACTGCAGACATAGCCAGCGTCGGCGCGGGGCCAGCGCCGTCCACGGCGCCCCAATGACTGCTGCTCACGTCGCCGAACTTACGCTCCCGACCCGCAGCGGTCAGTCAACTCGGCGAATTGTTGTCCGCAAAGCCGACATCGACGGCCGCGTCTTTCGATCCAACGGCCTCCCAGCTTGTACGGCGGCATTGCCAGCGGGAGGAGTCCGTCGCGATACGGCTGCAACCTCACACTGCCTGCCAACGCCGGTTGTAGCGCCGTGTGCTCCGTTGCGGTCAACCGCCGGCACGGATATCGCGCCGGAAGGGTTCAGCGGCGGGCGCGGCGACGATGCTTTGTCGCCGCCTTTGCTGCCGGAGACGAGGCGACATCGGCCCGCGCCGACTCAACCTCGACCGCGCGCAAGGTCTCGATGAACAGCTTTGCGGCTGGCGCCAAGGTCCGGCCACGAAGATAGAGCACGCCGTAAGTCGTCCGCATTTCCGGCACATGACAGTCCAACTTGACGAGGCGTCCCGCCGCGATGTCCTCGGCAAGCAGCGCGGCGGTGCCCGTGAAGAGGGCGTCGCTGTCGTGCGCGATCAGCCGGGCGTGTGCCAGCGAATTGACCAGGATCTGTGGAATGAAATTCTTGACGCCAGGGCCGTCACGACGTGTCGCGGCACCGGCGCTGGAGGCAAGCAGCGCCTGGGCACCACGAAGCGAAGTTGTCGCCAAGGGGAACTCAAGCGCCCGCGTCAGAGTTGGCCGAGCTTCCTTGGCCAACGGGTGCCCAGGCCTGCATGCAAGATAGACGCGCAACGGTGGAAGGGGTTCAGCCACAAGCCGGACGTCCCTTTCAAGCCCAACAATCGAGGCGACTCCGACGTCAATGCGTCCGGCTAAAACGTCCTGAGCCACTTGCTCCGGTTCGGCAACGGTGAAATTGATCTGCAGGCGCGGATGGGCGCTGACGACACGGACGACGGCCTTGGCGACGGAGATCTCGCCAGCGAATGGGCCTGCACCAATCGCGAGCGACCCCACTTCGAGCCCGGCGAGGAGCCTGATCTCCCGCCGCAGATCATCGTCACTCTTGAGCATCGATTCGCCGCGCTCGAGCAGAACGCGGCCAAACGGCGTCGGTATCGCACCTTTGCGGGTGCGATCGAACAGGGGCACTCCGAGCGAGCGTTCCAGCGCAGCAATTCCACGGGTGAGGCTCGGCTGCGAAATACTCATCTCGTTGGCCGCCCGCGCGAAGTTGCCGTGACGTCCGAGCGCAATGGCGAAACGGATGAGCCGCAGATCATTCACGATACAAAAATCGTATCACGGTGGCCCGTTTGCGACATTGGACTTATCGCATCTGCAGTGGAACACTGCGAGCCTTTCCAGACCCAGATAAGCCCAACGCTTGGCGCGTGAGGCACAGAGAGGAATGTTCCGACCATGACCCCGCGTAACGCAATGAAGTTTCTGGCCGGCTGCGCCTGCCTTGCTGCGGTCTTGCTCGCCAGCACCGCCTCAGCCCAGACCCCCAAGCGGCCCAACATCCTGATCATCTTTCCTGACGACGTGGGCTGGGACAACGTCAGCCTTTATGGGTTGGGCAAGATGGGATACCGCACGCCGAACATCGACCGCATCGGCAAGGAAGGTGCGATGTTCACCTCGCACTACGCGCAACCGTCGTGCACGGCGGGCCGGGCCGCGTTGATCACCGGCCAATACCCCATCCGCAGCGGCATGACCACGGTGGGCCGGCCGGGCGGCGAACCGGGCCTGAAGGCGGCCTCGCCGACGCTGGCCGAGGTGCTGAAGACGCAGGGTTACGCCACCGGCCAGTTCGGCAAGAACCACCTGGGCGATCGCAACGAGAACCTGCCGACGGTGCATGGCTTCGACGAGTTCTTCGGCAACCTCTACCACCTGAACACCGAAGAGGAGCCTGAACAGGTCGACTATCCGAAGGACCCGGAGTTCAAGAAGAAGTTCGGCGGCCGCGGCGTGCTGCACACCTACGCCACCGACACCGTCGACAAGACGGTCGATCCGCGCTTCGGCGAGGTCGGCAAGCAGCGCATCACCGACAGCGGGCCGCTGACGCGCAAGCGCATGGAAACGGTGGACGACGAATTCATCGCCGCTGCGGTCGCGTTCATGGATCAGGCCAAGTCGAAGGACAAGCCCTTCTTCGTCTGGCTCAACACCAGCCGCATGCACATGTACACGCATCTGCGGCCGGAGAACCGCTACCTGGCGGCGCCCTTCACCACCGAACATGACTTCTACGGCAGCGGCATGATGGAGCACGATCGCCAGGTCGGCGCGTTGCTCGACACCCTGCAGAAGATGGGCGTGCTGGACAACACGATCATCGTCTATTCCACCGACAACGGCCCGGAGCACAGCGCACGCACGCACGGCGGCACCACGCCGTACCGCGGCGAGAAGATGACCACCTACGAAGGCGGGGTGCGCGTGCCGATGATGGTGCGTTGGCCGGGCAAGATCCCGGCCGGGCAGACCCTGGGTGGCATCCAGAGCCACATGGACGTCTTCACCACGCTGGCCGCGGCGGCCGGCGAACCCGATGTCGCAGCGAAAATGCGCAAGGAGCGCAAGCAATACATCGACGGGCTCAACAACCTCGACTACTGGATGGGCAAGAGCAACGAAAGCGCCCGCAACAGCTTCATCTACTACCACGAGTCGGGTATCCGGGCGGTTCGCTACAAGCAGTGGAAGCTGCACTTCGAGACCAGCGAGAACTACTACGCGCCCTATCAGAAGCAGAAGTTCCCGGTCATCTTCAACCTGGGCATGGACCCCTACGAGTCCTTCGATGGCGTGACCGATCGCTCCGACATCCTGCAAAGAAAGCAGTGGCTCAACGAGCCGGTGCAGGAACTGCTCAAGGAGCACATCCAGTCGCTGACCGAGTACCCGCCGGTGCAGAAGGCGGCGACGCTGGACTTCAGCGAACTGATGAAGCAGCTGTCGTCAGGCAAGGAGTAGCCGGCTCCCAGCACGATCGCCGAGGGCGTCCGCCGCGCTGCCTTGCGCAGTGCAGTGGCGGGCTCGGCTTCGGGGCGCGCCCACTTCAACTGAATTCGACGGCCCGGCGTGGGCCGCTCGGGTGTGGCGGGGCGCCTCGTTTCGGCCGCCTTCATCACGTCGATGAAGGCACAGCGCTCGTGCCGCGCTTCGGCATCGATTTTGTTGTCGAAATAGTCGAGCGTTCGTCGCTGGATGCCAAGAAGGAGATGATCGAGGCCAATCTGCGCTTCGTGATCTCCATCGCCAAGAAGTACACGAACCGCGGCATGCAGTTCCTCGATCTGATTCAGGAAGGCAATGTCAGGCTGATGACCCGCGAGCGCATCCGGCAGATCGAGGCCAAGGCCATACGCAAGCTCAAGCACCCCAGCCGGTCGGAGAAGCTTCGTACCTATGCCGAAGGCTTGTGAGCTTCGCCGTCCATAGTCCCCCAAATCTGAGCGGCAGCACCCAGTCTTGAGTTGCCCCACAGCGGGCTGCGGTTCGCTCCGCCAGTCAAACTCGGTCGCCAAGATCGAGCGGCCTCCAAGCTGACTTTCACCGGCCCGCGCTTCTTGCCGGGACCGTCGGCGGCGAGCGTCGGCAAACCGGCGTCATCAATTCGAATGACAACAGCAAGCAGGCGGCGAGTTCGCCGGATTGGCTTTCAGGATCCGACCGAGGCTGTGTGAGAACGCTGCGAAGACGGTCACACGCCGGCACGACGGTTTGCCGTGGCTGTTGATCGGCCAGGGCGATCAACAGGGTGTGCAGTGAAGCGTTATGCGTGAATACGGGCCTTTGTGAGGCCGTATCGAACTCGTGGGCATGACAAAGGGGCTCAGGCCCCCAACAGCCTCATGGCCTTCATCGTTTTGGCAATACCCAACAAGCTGATCACCCGCTTGAGGTTGTATGCGAGCACGTGCAGGCTCATTTCGGTGCGCACGTTGGCCAACCTGCGCGTCAGGAAGTGTGTTGAACCCATCCAGTGCTTCAATGTTCCGAAGACATGCTCCACAGTGCGTCTTCGCAGCATCATCGCGTCGGGGTGCTTGTCCAGCCGCCGCTGCACTCCGTCGAGCACCGCCTCGTGTTCCCAACGCGCGATGCGTCTGTAGTCACTTGGCGTGCACTGCGCCTTCATCGGGCATTGAGGGCACGCACTGCTCCAGTAGCGTCGAAGCTGTAGGCCGTTCTCTTCTCGCGTGAAGCGGTAGATCGCGCGCTGGCCCGCCGGGCATCGGTACTCGTCGCTTCTGGCGATGTAGATGAAGTCGCCCTTGTCGAATCGGCCTTTGGCCTTGGCAGTCGACGTCATCGACTTGGGCACGATCGCCGCGATGCCTGCATCGTGGCAAGTCTTGATCTGCGGGCCGCTGTAGTACCCGCGGTCGGCCACGGCCTGCAGCTTGGTCTTGCCCATCGCATCGCGCGCAGCCACTGCCATCGTGGCGAGCTGCGCCCGGTCGTGGCCTTCGTTGGTGACTTCGTGCGCCACGATGAGGTGATGCTTGGCATCCACTGCCGTTTGAACGTTGTAGCCGACGATGCCCGATCCGCGGCCACTGGTGGCCATCGATCGTGCGTCGGGATCCGTCAGCGAGATCTGGCCGTCAGGCCCTTCCTTCAAGCGTCGCTCGATCCGCTTCATTCGGCGCATCTGCTGGCGCATCGTTTTGAGCTTGTCTTGCAGCTGTTTGGACTTCACCTGCAGCTCGGCCGGAGCCAGTGTGCGGTCGGCGGTGTCCAACGCGTCGAGGTAGCGCTTGATGCTTTGCTCGATCTGCTCCTTTTGCTTCTTGATCTTTCCAGCAGTGAAGTTGCGGTCTCGGGTGTTGACCGCCTTGAACTTACTGCCGTCGATGGCAACGATGGCCTGCGAGAACAGCTTCAAGTCTCGACACAGCGTGATGAAGCGGCTGCATACGTTGCGAATGGCTGGGCCGTTGTCGCGTCGGAAGTCAGCGATGGTCTTGAAGTCCGGCGCAAGGCGCCCGGTCAACCACATCAGCTCGAGATTCCTGTGGCACTCGCGCTCGAGCCGGCGGCTGGACTGAATGCGGTTGAGATAGCCGTAGATGTAGATCTTCAGCAGCACCGCCGGGTGGTATGACGGTCGCCCGATCGACGATGGTGTCGCGCCCTCGAACCCCAACGAAACCAGATCGAGTTCGTCAACAAAGGCGTCGACCACCCTGACCGTGTTGTCGTCGCCAACAAACTCGTCCAGCGTCTCCGGCAGCAGTGTGACCTGGCGCCGATCCTGTCCTTCAATGAACCTCGACATACCGGCTCCCTGTGCTCGATATGTCTTCCGACTCTACGCAGCGCGAGCGTGCAATGGAATCGGGTTTTCACACAGCCTCGACCCACAGCCGTCGGACGGCGGCCCGGATTGCTCGCCCTGAAGCCGCCGTTCGCGGAATCAGTGCGCCAATGCTTCCATGCATGTTCTCGTTCGGTGTCAGTCAGCAGTCGTTGGCGCCCTGAACTTGTCAGCAGCAACGTAGGGCGGTAGGCGCGGTTTGCCGCCCCTAGTCACGCGCCCGAGCCAACGCCTCCTGCATCACCTTCCTTTCGGCCTCGGCCACCTGCTCCTTGCCCAGCTTGTAGGTCAGCTTGTCGATCGAGCCGGTGAAGCTGAACGGCAGCGCATAGCTGCTGTCGACGCCGCTGCGCGTGTCCGAGCCGATGTCGAAGCTCTCGTCGATGGACATCAGGATCGGGATGGAATGCGGGACGGTCAGCTTCGACAGTGGCTTGCCATTCACCGAGAGCACACCGGTGCCGCCCTTGCCGAAGCCCGGGCCGGCGTACTTGAAGTCGAACTCGATGGTGTGCTTGCCCGGCTTCAGCGCTGCGCCCAGCCAGTCGTCAGCGCCCACGCCGCCTTCCCAGCGGTAGCGCTTCAGGTCGAGCATGTTGTAGACGAACACCGGCTTGCCCTTCAGCAGGTACAGTCCATAGCCGCCGAAGCGCCCGCCCATGGTCGCGATCATGCCCTCGGCGCCGCCTTCGGGCACGGTGATCTCGGCGGTGATGGTGTAGTCCTTGTTCAGGATGCTCGGCGCGTTGCCCACCGGGATGTTGGGGTTCGGCCCTGAATAGGTGAACACATCCCGCCCGGCGGTGGCACTCGGCCGTGGCGTCAGCAGCCGCGGCAGGATCGAGTTGTCCAGCGGCAGCACCTGGTACTTCGCGGCCTCGGCCAGGAACAGCGCCTGCATCTGCTTGAGCTTGTCAGGGTTCTTCGCCGCCAGGTCATTGAACTGCGAGTAGTCCTCGCTCAGGTTGTACAGCTCCCACTTGTAGTCCTCGACCGCGGGCAGCTTGGCGGTGCCCAGCAGCCACGGCGGCACCGGCGGCGTCGTCGCCGCGTACCAGCCCTCGTGGTAGATGCCGCGGTTGGCGAACATCTCGAAGTACTGCGTGCTGCGCTTCGACGCCGCGGCGGCATTCGCCTTGGCGAAGGTGTAGGCCATGCTGACACCTTCGATCGGCCTTTGCGCGACGCCGTTGACGGTGCTCGGCGCCTGCACGCCCGTGGCCTCGAGGATCGTCGGCACGATGTCGATCACGTGATGGAACTGGCTGCGCACGCCACCCAGGTCGTCGATGTGCCCGGGCCACGAGATCGCCATGCCCTGGCGAGTGCCGCCGAAGTGCGAGGCCACCTGCTTGGTCCACTTGAAGGGCGTGTCGAAGGCCCACGACCAGGCCACCGACATGTGCGGGTAGGTGACGTCAGAGCCCCAGCTCTCGTAGTAGCGCATCAACTCGACTTCAGGCAAGTCGAGGATGCCGTTGTAGGCCGTCATCTGGTTGGGCGTGCCTTCCAGCGTGCCTTCGGCGCTGGTGCCGTTGTCGCCGCTGATGTAGATGATCAGCGTGTTGTCGAGCTTGCCCATGTCCTGCACGGCCTGGATCACGCGGCCGATCTCGTGGTCGGTGTAGGCGGCGTAGGCGGCAAAGACCTCGGCCTCGCGGGCATAGAGCTTCTTGCGGATCAACGACAGCGAGTCCCACTTCGGCAGGCTGTCGGGCCAGGGTGTCAGCTGGGTGTTCGCGGGGATCACGCCCAGGCGCTTCTGGTTGGCGAAGATCTGCTCGCGCAGCTGTTCCCAGCCCATGTCGAACTTGCCCTTGAACTTCTCGATCCATTCCTTGGTCGGCTGGTGCGGCGAGTGCGTGCCGCCGGGCACGTAGTACAGGAAGAAGGGCTTGTCGGGCGCGGCGGCGTTGAGGCTGCTGAGGTACTTGATGGCCTCGTCGGCGAGGTCGGTGGTCAGGTTGTAGCCGGGCTTGCCGACCCAGGGAAAGACCGGCGTCGTGTTGCTGGTACAGATAGGGTGTCCACTGGTCGGTCTCGCCGCCCATGAAGCCGTAGAAGTATTCAAAGCCCATGCCCACCGGCCACTGGTCGAAGGGCCCGGCGGTGCTGTACTGGTAGGTCGGCGTGTTGTGGTTCTTGCCGAACCACGAGGTGGCGAAGCCGTTGCTCTTCAACACTTCGCCGATGGTGGCGCTGTCCTGGCCGATGACCGAGTCGTAGCCCGGGAAGCCGGTAGACATCTCGCCGATCACGCCGTAGCCCACCGAGTGGTGGTTGCGCCCGGTGATCAGCGCGGCGCGAGTCGGCGAGCACAGCGCGGTGGAGTGGAACTGCGTGTAGCGCAGCCCGGCCTTGGCGATGCGGTCCAGGCCCGGCGTCGGTACCACGCCGCCGAAGGTGCCCGACACGCCATAGCCCTGGTCGTCGGTCATGATCAGCAGCACGTTCGGCGTGCCCTTCTTCGGCGCCACGCTGGGCGGCCAGTAGGGCTTGGAATCCTTGGCGTCTTCCTTGATCACGCCTTCGAACTTGGGCGGTGCTGGCGGCAGCGACTTGCCGTCGATGGTGATGGTGGCGCTGGGCGAGCCAGGCACGCCGGTGATCGTCTGCGCTTGCGCCATCGAACTCGCCAGCACAAGTGCCACGAGGGCAACGATTGATGGGGAAAGCATTCGGTTCATGTCGCAAGTTCCTTCCGGCCGCTGACGTTGATGCGCAATGCTATTCGAGTGCGATGCTCGCTGTCGCCGGGCTACCGAAAATTGCCAGCGCACAGATGACGCAAGCACTACCCATCCGTGACCGTGGTGCCCACTGACGCCATGACAGGTCGACGTTCCATGCTGACCGGTCGTTCCAACTCATCTTGACCACGGGGCGATCCGACCTCCTCTCCACGTCACTGTGGCCGATGACGGCGCCCGCGCCTGTACAGTCCTGTTGACTGCATCACATCACGGCCGACTTGCTTGCGCCAACCAATATGTCCGGTGTCACGGGCCACGAACTCACACTTCCGACCCAAGCTGAAGTTCAGACCTCGAGATTCGGCACCCGAAAGCTGCCGGCGAGGTGGCCAGGGCAACGGTTCTGCGGTCTCGCCCTCACTTGCCTGCGCTGCCCAGCGGGATGCTGATCGTCGCGAAGATTGCGTAGCCCTCGACGCGGTTCTGCGCCCAGAACTCGTAGTAGCCGCGCAGGTTGGCGTAGGCTGGTTGGCCGTTGAGCTTGAAAACATAACCAAGCTCCGGCCCGAAGGCCGCAATGCGCGACTTGAACGCGCCGACCTTGTTGCCGCTGCCGCTGTCGCCCGTCAACTGGTAGTACGCATAACCGACGACGCCTACTTGCCAGTTGGCCGACAGGAACTGCGATGCCGCCCAGTCGAGGTGCGAGTCGATGCCGTTCTTGTAGTTCGTCTGCGAGTTTTCCCAGTTGTAGGTCACGCCCACCACCGCTGACGCCTCGCGTCCGGTGCTGCTGTTCAAATAGGTGTAGCCGCCCCCCACGTCGATGGCGGCATGACCGATGCCCAGGTTGGCCAGGCGGTTCGCGTTGTACGCGCCCACCGGGATGTCGCCGGTGAGGTAGGTCATCCAGTTGTCGTTGCCGTGGCTCCACGTCAGGCTGGCGAAGGGATACAGGTCGGTGCCGCCGGTGACGGAGTCGCTGCGCGAACCGCCGAGGCCCGGTGGCGACAGCGTCAGGTCCGCCGACGTGCGGTTGATGCCTGGCCCCCAGCCGACACCGACATAGGGCTGGCCGCCGAGAAGCTTCTCCTCGAAGGCGTAGCCCAGCTGGAACAGCAGCAGCGACGCAGTTGTGTTCAGCCCCGCGATCAACGTGTTGCCGTGCTGGAAGCTCTTGCTGGCGTCGGCGCTGCCGCTGTAGTAGTACGGCAGCGTGGCCAGCGACCAACCCGGTGTCGCGGGCACAGCGGCCAGGCTGGCGAACTGGCCCGAGAACCAGAAGGGCACACCGCCTTGGTCGGCCCAGGCCGGGGGCGGAGCCAGGACGGCCGCGGCCAGCAGGGCGATGGACGCCGCCGACCTCGAAGCAAGCGACCCAGCCGAAGGCGCCCGTGAACTTCGGCGCATGGCGACGCGGCCGCGGCCTCGGTGGGTTTCGGACATCACCACCCGGCTACTTCAACGCGCTGAAGTTCGTGATGTTGGCGGCCGGCGGGTTCGGGTACTTCGTCAGCGTCGCCTTGTACTTGAAGACCGCTTCCAGCGCCGGTGTCATCGCCCAGACGAAATTGCCGCCGAGGTTCAGGTCCTCGTGCGGATCCATCTCGATGTTGTAGACGGTCGGATACGACATGTTGACCAGGCCGGTGTAGGCGCCACCCAGCTGCTGCTTGCCGGTGCCGGTCAGCACCTCTTCCTTGAAGTAGATGCGCCATTGTTTCCAGCGCGCGGCCACGAGGTCGGCACCGACGAAGCTCAGCAAGGTGTCGCGCGCGCCAATCGCGCTCTCGCCGCTCAGCGCCTTGGTCTGGTCCACGCCGTCGATCGGCCGATCATCGGGCAGCTTGCGCCCGAGGATCGCGGCGAAGGTGGGCATGAAGTCCATGATCGAGAACATCGCGTTGGACTTGCTATTGGGCTTGATGTGCCCGGGCCAGCGGATGAAGGCGAAGGTGCGCACCGAGCCTTCCGAGGTGGCGCCGAGCCGGCCGCGGAAGGGGCCGGGGCTGCCCATGTCGGGAATGCCCAGCGCGCTCCAGTTCTTGAACTCGTCACCGGTCGGCCCGTTGTCCGAGGCGTAGACGACGATGGTGTTGTCGTCGACGCCGGCCTCCTTCAGCGCGGCCAGCACCTGGCCGACGTGATGGTCGCCTTCCATGATCTTGTCGCCGTACTGTCCGATGCGCGACTTGCCCACGAAGTCCTTCGACGGCAGCGTCGGCCCGTGGCCTACCGAAAACGGCAGATAGAGGAAGAACGGCTTCTTGGCTGCTGCCTGCTGCTTGATGAAGGCCACCGAGCGATTGGTCAGGTCGGTGTCGATCTCGGCGTGTTCGGCCTGCGTGAAGGGCCGCACCTTCTTCAGCTCGCCGCCCACCACCTGCTCCATGATCCACGGACCCTTGGCGAGCAGCTCTTCTTCGGTGGCGCCGCCGGCGCTGTGGGTCGCGAAGATGCCCGGTACCGTCGTCGAATCGCTCCACGACGAGTCCGGCGGAATGCCGTAGAAGGTGTCGAAGCCGTGCGCCGTCGGCAGGCTTTGCGGTTCGATGCCGAGATGCCATTTGCCGAACAGCGCCGTGGCATACCCGGCGTCCTTGAACAGCTGCCCCATGGTGTAGGCGCCGGCGGGCAGCGTGTTGGGCGTGCCCGGAATGATGAACAGCGACAGGCCGTTGCGGATCGAGTATTGACCTGTCATCAGCGCTGCGCGCGACGGTGTGCACGAAGGCTCGACGAGGAACTGCGTGAGCGTCATGCCCTCGTTGGCCAGCCTGTCGGCAACCGGCGTCGGCATGCCGCGCAACTCACCGCCGCCGTACGCGCCCATGTCGCCATAGCCGACGTTGTCGGCCAGGATGAACACCAGGTTCGGTGGCTTGGCCTGAGCGAACGCACCGGCGGCGGCCGTACACAGAAACGCCGTCAACGCGAATCGAATGCCGCGAACGAGCTTTTCATGGATCATTTTTCAGTCTCTCACTTGGGATTCGAAAACGCGCAGGACCCTGCACGGCCCCGGTCACATTACACCGCCGGAACCTGAGCGCCGCCCTTCTGGCTCGATAGGCGAACCGACCACCAGCGCCCTGGCGCATGGAGGCTATCGCGCGATTGGATCCTGCGCTTTCGAATATGTGACAGATTCTCAGGCGACGGCGGGCGTCGCCTGCGCGCTCGCCGTCGATCGCCACTGCGATGGTGAGCAGCCGGACCAGCGGCGGAATGCGGTGGAAAATGCCGCCCGCATTGGCATAGTGGAGACTGTGCGCGATCTCCGCGACTGGCATCGTGGTGGTACTCAGCAGCTGGCGTGCCATCTCAAAGCGCAGTTCATCGCTGAGAGCCTTGAAACCGAGGCCATGGCGTTTCAGGTGACGGTCCAGCGTGCGCCGGTGCATCGCCAACTCGGCCGCCACGCGCTGCATCGAGGTGCTGCCACTGAGCAATTGACGCCGCATCACCTGGCGCACCTGCGCCGGAAACTCGGCTGTGGACTGTGCTTCAATCGCCCTGGCCTGCGCTTCCAGTGCCTTCAGCCGTCGCGGGTCCGCGCTGCGCAGCGGCATGTCGAGCCACTTCTTGTCAAAGACGAGCGCGCACTCGTCGCGGTCGAAGCGCAAGGGCGAACGCAGGAAGCTGCGATACGGGCGAAGATCGGCCGGGCGACTGCGTGTGAGCAACACTTCATTGGGCAACCAATGCTCACCGCACAGGGCGCGCATGACGTTCCACAGCGTACCTATGAGGATGTCGTAGACGACTTCGGCGCGCTCGACGCCGGGTTCATACAGGGCGTAGCTGCAGTGGGCGAAGCGCACATCCTCGCGCAGCGCAAACAGGCCGCCGCCGTCGCTGAGTTTCAGATAGCGCACCAGCAGGCCCAGCGCACTGCGCACATCGGGTGCCGCCTTGACCAGATCGGCGAGCATGCCCAGCGCCTCCAACGGGGTGTGTCGGCCGATCAACAGCCCCAGGTGCGCGCAGCCCGTGCGGTCCACACACAGGCCGAGCAAGCGGCTGCCGTCGCGGAACGGCACCAGGTTGTCGGGGTGGTCGAACATCCCGGACGGCAGACCCGACTCGGCCAGCACGTCGTGCAAGTCCACACCAAACTGCTGCAACAACGGCTGCAAGGCCATCGTCGACGCAGCCCGGTCGAAACCTGCCGGCACCGCTCTGCGGGCCAGCTCGGCGCCGGCGGGCGTTGTTGTCGATGAGCGGGGCGGTTTCATGCGGGATGGGAAAGTTGGCGGCGCGTGGCGCTTCGGCTTGTGACCGCCAGGGCTGGACATTGTGACGAGCCGAGGCGTCGCCTGCAGGCGGCTTGCATGCTCCCAACGGACGTGCTTCCGGCGAAGAACCACAATGCCGCATTCGATGCCGCTAATGGCGGCCGACCCGACGAGATCATTCTGGGGAGAAGCCGACTGGGGATTGCAGCAGAGATCGATCGGACTGATTTCGACCCGGCACACCAGCGCGACAAAATCGGCCACACTGCCGCTGCGCCCGTTCAGTCATCGGGGCAGTCGCAGTCATCGCCAATCCGATCAACCGCTACCTAATCAACTCGCCGATGCTGCCCGGGCTGAAGAAGGATGCCGACGGTGGCCTCACGATGTACATCCAGCACGAATCGCCCGGCAAGGTTCTGGAGTCGAACTGGCTGCCCGAGCCGAAAGGCCCGTTCTCGATGTACCTGCGGCTGTACTGGCCGAAAGAAGCGGCATTGGACGGCAAGTGGACCAAGCCGCCGCTGAAGCGCGAATAGAGTGGCGGCAACGCCTTGCGGTCAAACTGAAACTACATCCTGAAAACGTCAATGCCATGAATCGCCTGAAACCCATCTGCGCCGCCATCACCGCTTGCCTGCTTGCATCGACCGCGTTCGCGCAAGCACCGATCCCGGCCTCGTTGGTCACGCCCGACAGGGTCGAGTCGACCGTGGGCACGCTCGAATTCAGAGACGGCTCGCCGTCGAAGGCCACGGCGCAAAAGCTGTACGACCACATCGATCGGACCCACGGCTACAACGCCTATGTCAACTCGATGTCGGGTGTCAGCATCCGCAGCCTGGACAAGGGGCTGCAGAGCGTGGGCGTGAAGAACAACGAAGTCATCATCTTCGAGAAGTTGATGGACGCCAACTCGCTGTTCCTCACGGCGAATGCCGACACGATCTATGTCATCGGCATTCTCGACCTCACCAAGGGGCCGATGGTCGTCGAAGTGCCGCCGGACTTCCTGGGTGCCATCGACGACTACTGGTTCCGCTGGGTCACCGACCTGGGCTTGCCCGGCGGCGACCGCGGCCTGGGCGGCAAGTACCTGGTGCTGCCACCCGACTACAAGGGGCAATTGCCCGACGGCGGCTACTTCATCGCACGGCCGAAGACCAACCGCGTGGCCTGGTTCGGCCGCATGTTCCTGGCCGACCAGAAGGATCCGAAGCCGGTGGTCGAAACGATCAAGAAGTACACCAAGGTCTACGCCTACGACGCGGGCGGTTACGGCACGACCTTGGCCGAGTTCCTCGACGGCAAGGCACGCTTCGGCGCCATCAAGGCGCCGCCGCCGACGGTGTTTCACGACGGCAGCGGCAAGGTGATGAACACGGTGCCTCCCAGCGACGCCAGCTACTTCGAGATGCTCAACGAGATCGTTCAGCAAGAGCCGCCGACCTCGCTCGACCCCGAGTTGATGGGCTCGATGGCAGCCATCGGCATCCGGCACGGCCAGCCGTTTGCGCCCGATGCGCGCATGAAGAAGATCCTCGACGAAGCGGCTGCGCTGGGCAATGCCACCTCGCGAACCCTGTTCATGAACCCGCGCGACCCGAGCTGGTTCTATTACGGCGCGGAATCGAACTGGTGGAACATGATGTTCACGACCGGCGCGATGTTCGAAACGCCGATCCCGATGATCACCCGCGAAGGTGTCAAGCCCTTTGCGCCGACGGGCTATCGCCAGCTGGACGGGCGCACCGCGTTCTTCTACGGCATCACCGGCGTCACCCCGGCCATGGCGATGCGCCTGCCCGGCATCGGCTCGGCCTACATCTTTGCCTACAAGGATGCCGACAAGAACTTCTTTGACGGCGCCAAGACCTACAAGGTCACGCTGCCAAAGGACATCCCGGCGGAGAAGTTCTGGTCGCTCACGGTCTACGACAACATGACACGTTCGATGCTGGCCACGCCGCAGCGTTATCCGCGCGCCGGCAGCCAGGCCTACCCGTCGCCGGCAGCCGAAGCGAATGCAGACGGCTCGACGACAGTGTGGTTCGCGCCTGCGCAGCCCGCCGGTGTCAAGCGCGGCAACTGGATCCAGACCGACCCGAAGAAGGGCTGGTTCACCTACCTGCGGCTGTACAGCCCGCTGGAGTCGTTCTTCACGAAGACCTGGCGGCCGAGCGAGGTTCAGTTGGTGAACTGAAGGCCCGATTCGCTGGATGTCGCCACCGGGCGCTTTCAGGCGCAGCCCTATGTTGCACAGGCGAGTTGGCATTGTGCGAACTGTCGGCGACTCGGGTCTTTCCAGAAAGCAGTCGTCCCTGGATACCCGCTGTTGGCCGACAGCCGGTACCGGTGAACGGCCGGTATGCAGCAGCTGAGTTTGGAGTGTGTGTTCAGCACCCTGCGCAGGCATGGATCCAACACCACTCGCTTCAACGTTCAAATCAGGTTGCCAGCCTGCTGCCGTTCGCCGCCGGCCAGTCTCGGCCAGGAGATGTCGTAGTGCGACAAGGTGCGAGAGGCAATATGGCCCAGGTCTTCAGGGCAGTATCTGGCACTGCCGGTTTGGTGTCTGACGGCACCAACACCCATGCAGTATCGTCGTCCGCGATTCCAGGAGAACACCTCATGCCCTTCGATTTCAAAGCCCACCGCGTCGTCGTGGCCGGCGGCAGCCGCGGTATCGGACGCGCCATTGCGCTGAGCTTTGCATCGGCCGGCGCGGACGTATCGATCTGTGCCCGAGGCGCGGCTGCCCTGGAAGCCACCCGCGCCGAGATTGCCGCGCACGGCCACAAGGCTCACGCTGCGACTTGCGACCTCGCCGATGCAGCCTCGGTGTCAAGCTATGTCGCTGCCGCCGCCCAAGCCCTGGGCGGCATCGACGTGCTGGTCAACAATGCCTCGGGCTTTGGCATGGGTGATGACGAAGCCGGTTGGGCCGCAGGGTTGTCGGTGGACGTGATGGCCATGGTGCGCGCCTCCCATGCCGCGCTGCCCTGGCTGCAAGCGTCTGGCGTCGGCGCTTCGGTGCTGCACATCTCTTCGATCTCGGCCTACCGGCCCTCAACACGCTCGGCGGCTTACGCGGCGGTAAAGGCGGCGATGAACAGTTACACCGGCAGCCAGGCCGCGATGCTGTGCCGCCAGGGCATCCGGGTGAACGCCATCGCGCCCGGTTCGATCGAGTTCCCCGGCGGTGTGTGGGACCAGCGCAAGCAGGCCGGCGATGCGTTGTACGAGCGCACGCTCAAGAGCATCCCGTTTGGCCGCATGGGCACACCCGACGAGATTGCCGAGGTGGCGCTGTTCCTGGCCTCGCACCACGCACGCTGGATGACCGGGCAGGTGCTGGCGGTCGACGGCGGGCAGTTGTTGGGCGCGTAGGGTGGCATCAAGCAGGCCAGCGCCATAGGTCTGCAGTCCCTTCAAGCCGCCCCACCTGCTGCAGTCAGGCTACGACATCCGCACGGTGCACGAACTGCTCGGGCACGCCGATGTGTCGACGACGATGATCTACACCCATGTACTCACCCGCGGCGGGCGCGGCGTGGGTACGGCTCAGCCGTTGACTTCCATCTGCTCGCGCGTCTTGCCGCTGGCCAGCGCTTGCTTGAACCAGCGCGGGCGCTGGCCGTGGCCAGTCCAGCCGTTGCCCTGCTCGTCGCGGTAGCGAATCACCGACACGCGCTTGGTCTTGCCAGCGGCGGCTCGTCGGCGTGTTTTGCTTGTCTTCTCAGGCGGCGCGGTCGCGCCGGTGAAGAGTTCGTCGCTTGTCAAGCTGTAGTGGGCGATGGCCAAGCGAATGCGTTCGATCACGCCGCCCCTTTGCTTGGCCTTCAGGCGCTCGGCAAGTTGTTCAAGCTGCTCGATCTGCTGCTGTATCTGCGCCAGTGTTCTGGCCATGAATATCTCCCGTCGGCTGGTGTGAAGTGCGCGCCGAATGCTTTTCCGCGGCGAGCCATTGTTGCCGTCATTCCATGAACCAGCCGAGGCTGGCGGTTAGTGCCCGGCCGTTCAGTGCAATGTTCGCGAAGGCGGTGAAGAACCACAACACGTCGGCCACGTCGGCCAAAGTGGTGACGTTGCCGTTCGTAGCCGTCGCGAACAGCCATTCTTGGCTGTCTGCGAGTGCCAGTGAACGGCTGGTCTGGAGCAGCTCAGTATGGATTGCTGGTCCAGCGGCTCCAAGCGCGTGATGCAACGCCGCTCGCATTCAGTGCTTGACTCAGATTGCCAGTCAGCAGTCGTTCGCGGCTGGCAAGTATGGGCCGCGGCAAGGCGCGTGGGCGGCTTTTTTAGGATGTCGCGCTCCATCTTCACGCGGGCCAGCTCGGCACGCAGTCGTGCCAGCTCCATCTGTTCGGCGCTCACCGGTCGTTCGCCGGCGCCCTGCAGCTCACCCTTGTCGGCCAGCTGAACCCAGTTGCTCAGCGTCTGCTTGGGCATGCCCAGCACAGCGCCGTCACTGACGCTTCCTGCCCAGCCTTGACCAGCCGAACAGCCTCCAGCTTGAACTCCAGCGTGTACCGCGCCCGCTGCTTGGCTTCGTCTTTCTTGATCATCTCTCGTGCTCCATGAATGCATTTTTCAGCTTCAGCTATGGAGTACGTTCTTCAGGCGCAAAACCACACCTCCCATGCGCATTCCTGGCCGCTTGTACGCACTGGTCAAAGACTGGTTCACTCTGAATTCGGCGCCGACAGCCACCGGCCAGGTCAGTCGAAGGATCACGTATGCACCAAGCGACTGCAGGGATCAGGCCGAGATCAGGCCGTCTCGCAGCACGTCCCTGCCTCTCAACGCACGCGTTCGATCGTTGCGGTGAGCCCTGTACTGTCATCTGAAAAATTAGACGATGGGACCCCCGCCGTGTAGCCGGGGCCCACGATGAAGTCCAGCGAAATGCCTTTCTCGAGATGGATCTCCGTTCGCGCCAGGCTAGCCGACGGTTGACCAGACGAGAGAAGTTGGCGGGGCATCATGAAGCTCTCCTCACCTGGAGCGCGCCGATTCACGTAGACATCGACGGTGCCGCCATCGACGTCGCGTATCGTGAAGCGCGCTGTGACGGCATAGTCACCGGTCTCCGGCGCGGTAAACCGAACGATGGCATAGGCTGCAGCGTCTGGGTAACCGGTCGGGTGAACAAGCAGCTCACCGGGGAGGAATGTGACTCCTGTGTTCGGGTCGACAAAGCCCGCTGAACTGTGGGCGACCGTTGGGGTTCCAGAGCGGTTGGAAGTCGCGTCAAACCAGAAATTCACTCCATTGAAGACACCGGGTCTGGTTAGCAGTCGAAGCGAATCCAGTCCCGCAAGCGGTACCGTACCGTAGAACCACGGACCGGTCGGGTTGTCGGTCGCCGAGAAGTCTTTTGCCGCATCCCACCCGCAACGGTCAGACACAGAGACCTGAAGATCTCCGTTCGCCTGCGCGTCTTCCACAATGCGGTCAGTGGCCGCATTGCTGAAAACTAGCACCAGTTCTTCAAGTCGCTCTTCGGCCTTGTCAAGACAGAAGCTCTTGCTCGTGGATGCACTCCAATCCTGCAGTGACGACCAAGTGCCGGCAATCTTCACATAGGCCTGCGTCGCCACGTCGGACGACTTACCGGCAAACGCGTTCGCGATCGACACCGACTTGATGCCTGTGTCGTCAAGCTTGAACGCCTGATAGGCGACACTGCGAGGCGGGATGGACTTGGCGCTGTCGGCCAGCATCGGATACGCGTTCGTGGATTTGCCAGCCAGGGTCAGCAGAACTGTTCTCAATCCCTCCGGTGCGCTCATGTCGCCAGCAGCGCGGTTATAGACGTCGTCAAGGCTGTACTCGTAACCGTCCTCGGTATTCCAGAAGGTGCTTACCCCGTTGACGGTGTCGTTCCACAAACTTGCTGCGAATGACGCCCAAATCCCGCTGAAACCCGAAGACCCTGTAACGGCATCAATTGCGAAGGCGCCGTTTCGAATCGCAGTGAAGACATCTGCCACTGCTGCGTTACCGCGCGTGCGCGCGAGGTACTGAAAGTAGAGATAAGTGCTGTACGCCGCGTTGTCTTCGCTGTTGGCTTCGAGAGACTTCCGGTGACCACTATGCAGATAGCTCACAAGAAAGCTGCCGCTTCGACGCTGTGGTGAAATAGATGCCACAAGTTTCTGGAATCCATCCTCCAGGCCCGGCGCACCGAACTCGCCCGTCGGAATAGTAGGAACCACAAGGTCCATAGCCCATTGCGCGGTGCCCTCGTCGAACCACTTGAGCTCGGTGACGCTTTCTTCACGAGACATGGCGTATTGCAAGACATGCATTAACTCGTGTGCAAGTGCACTCTTGACAGCCGGTTGGCTTCCCGGGACCGAATTCCCCGCCGCGATCAACGCAAACAGCGGGTGGTTCATGTTCAACAGCAAGAACGCCGGCGTCGCACCAGATGCAGCATTCAAATACGGAACGGCCTGTCCCGCCAAGTCGATGTTGCCTTTGATCAGCGTGAGATAAATATCCACGGCCCCACTGCCGCCATTGCATGCTTGGTTCGCGTCCGAGACAGGCTTCTGACCGACGACACCCACCTCATTCGCGTAGACATCCTCGGCAACGGCGGCGACCAGTTCGCCGAACTTGCGCTGCTGTGTGTCGAAGGCAAGATCGTTAAGCTTGAGATAGTGGACACGGAATAGCCCGCTGGGACTGTCGACGTTGTCAAAGAAGGCGGACTTGTCGGCGGCGTCGCAGTTGACTGACACTGCCAACGGGCGTTGGCGTTCTGTCTGAACAGACAGCACCGATGCACCGGCCAGCGCGCCCGCGTAGGAGCTTCCAGCGGCGAGCGGCGGTAGAAAATACGGTCCGAGCTGCTGCTGCGCTTGCAGCGACAATTGACCATAGCGCTCCTTGATCTCCGCCAACAGCATGTGATCGGGCGCTCCCTGTGGCACGCCCGCAAACGCGCTGGGCAGGCGGGCGTCGCCGAAATGGGCGAACGCGCGGTAAACCAAGGCTTGCTCAGTCGTGAGCTGGCCCGCATCTAGCGCCTCAGCAATGAGTGCCGTGCTCGTAGCTTGGGGATGTGCAGGATCGCCGCCGTATACCGTGACGGCGACGCTGACGACGGCACCGCCGGATGCGGCAGTGATCGTCGCATTGCCATCGCGCAAGGCCTCAATCGCTCCGTCGGTCCCGACCTGTGCCACGGTTGGGTCGCTGGACGTCCATGCAACCGTTTCTTGTGCACCGATGGGCGTCAGAACTGCAGGCGCCCCAATGCGGATCTGAAGCTTCGTTGGTGAGACCGTGAACGCTGGCGCAGCTGGAGTGCTCGGCGTTTCAGCGTCTGGCTCGGATGCTACGTTGTCGCTGCCGTTGCATCCCGCAATCGACAACGCGAGGGCGGCGCAGATTGCACCGGCGCCACACCAACGACTGTGGCGCAGAAGGGAGCGATTCTTCAGCAACTTCCATACCGTCGATAGACCCACACGTGTTGCGCTCGATTTCATTGCGACCCCTCCCTCAACTTGTGCTTTGTCCAACTTCTTTTACGCTGCCAAGACACGGGCTCACGCTAGCATCGTCGTTGAAGATGTAGCCTGATGGATCGGGTGATCGCGTCCGGCTCCCCGGCCATGTCGATGGCCGCGTCGAGGACGCCGCGCTGGTCGCGGCCGCGCCGAGCAGCCTTGTGCCGGGCCCGCCCGACCGACTTCGGATCGGCGGTCGGGACTCCTCCAGTGGTTCCTCCGACAGTCCATGCTGGCCCATCCGTTGACCAGCCAGTCGGCAAACCAGCCTCGAAGTCAGCGATGCTCACTTGCGCTATCGCGGCAGAGGTGGTTATACCGAGCAAAGCAAAGAGCTTTCGTGGGCAATACATGATCGTTCTCCCCAGTAGTTAGCGTGCAACTCGTCTACAGAACTCTCGCGCGACAAAGCTTGATTCATGCTCGTGTTCCCCCGTGGGCAGCGAACATCATCGCAATGCCGCCGCCAAATGCCTACCCCCAATGGGGCATAGGCCAAACGGCATACCAGCGTCGCATCACCGTAACGTCGCACCGGCGACGGTGGCACTGCGATCCGGAAGTTCAGAGGGGGTGAGCGATTCTTGTTGGTGACGACGTAGTCACGGCAAGCGCCATCGGTCGAGCGGCACTCGGAAGTCGAACCGCCAGCCCACCTTTACTAGAACCTGCGCTTCGGTTTATCAGTGTCATCCCGCCATGGCACCAGTACCCCAGTACCTGGGCCTGGCAGGCGTGTTGGTGGACCAGCCTTGACTCGCCGAGAGACGCGCATCGAAAGTCAGCTTCCTGGCGAGGCCGCGTGCTCACACTGTCGGCCAGAAGCAGACCCTCCCACGCGGTTCCCGGGACCAGTCGTTCAGTCTCGCCCGGTCGGCGTGGGTCAGAAGGCTACTTGTCGACCCGCGACCTAGCCAATGCACAGGCTCAATGGACCGCGCCGGCGATCGGAGCCAATGCGGCGTTGATGCGGGCGCCGTGCTCGGGATTGATCATTGAGCCCAGCACGTCCAGGAAGCGCGGATCCTGCACGCCGCTGACGACGTACTGCCAGCGGTAGGCAGCGAGCATCGCCGCGTGGATCGCCTGGCTCTCGGCCGCATCGAATGCACGGCCAGCCGCTGCGGCAAAGTATTCGGCGTCGGCCTTGGCCTGCATCTGCACGATGCCGTCGACCGCACCCACCAAGCCGATCAGCTCGCCAACAGCCTGGTCACGCTGGGCGGCGCTGAGCCGCTGGTCTTCGGCCAGCCACTCCATCTCGTCGACGATGGCGTGCTGCGATTCCTCCTTCCAGTGGAACAAGAACACATCCTTCCACAGCGGGTCGATCTGTGTCTCTGGCTCGATGCTGCTGCGGTAGTGCGCCTGTGAGAACAGCTCGATGTCGCACACCAGCGCCAACACGGCCCAGGTGGAGGCGGCGAGCACCGCGCCGGCCACATCGTTGGAATCCGGCAGGAAGCGGTAGCCTGCGGGCATGCCGGGGGCCATCATGGTCTCCAGGCGGCGGAACATCTCCTGGTGCTTGAGTTCCTCGTCCGTCAGGCGCACCAGCGCTTCGAGCGCAACCTGGTCGCCCAACCAGTGGCCGCGGCTGATTTCAAGAACCTTCGCCCCGATGAAGCGCTCCACGAGTGCGAACATGTTGGCGTAGGTGCGACCCTGCACCTGCGAGAAGAAGCGCTTCTCGTCGGCCGACAGGAAGGGCAGTTGCCCGACCTTGGACAGGCCGTCCGGCAGGAAGTTCTTGCCGAAGTCGAACTTGCGACCACGGATGACATCGCGGTCGGTGTCCCAGCGGATGCGCTTGGAGACTTCGACGCACTTGGCGTAGCGGGAGGTGTCGACAGAGTGCTGAGTGACGTGTGACATGTGGGTACCCCTGCAAGAGTTGGTTGAAGGACGGAAGGCGCCCTCCATCGTTGAGCGCCTGGGGCACACTCTGCCTAGCGGTGTGCGCGGTGTCCTCAAGCCGGATTCAAAGGTTTTCAAAGCGAGGTCTGTCTGCGCGCCGTTGATCGGGTGTACCCACCATGCCGCCTGCCGATGCCGACCACCCGCTGCGCTTCGTTCATTTCGAGCTGAACCCAGCGGAGCGGGCGCTGCACGTGCGCGGCGAGCCGGTGAGCCTGGGCGGCCGGGCCTTCGACGTGCTGCTGGTGCTGGCCCGCAACCACGAGCGGCTGGTGACCAAGCAGGAACTGCTCGATCGGGTCTGGCCCGGTCTGGTGGTGGAAGAGCACAACATCGCCACGCAGATCGGCAACCTGCGCAAGTTGCTCGGTGCGGGCGCGATCACGACCCTGCCGGGCTACGGCTACCGGCTGACGGCGGCGCGCGAAGAAGCGTCGGCGCCCGCGGCGCTGCCGTCGCTGGCGCAGAGCCCGCACCACAACCTGCCCGACCCGCGCACGCGCTTCATCGGCCGCGAGGCCGCGCTCGCCGACCTTGCGCGCCTGTTGGCTTCGACCCTGCTGCTGACGCTGACCGGTATTGGCGGCTGCGGCAAGACTCGCCTGGCGTTGGCCTTCGCGCAGCAGCAGCGTGAGGCCTTTGCCGGCGGCGTGTGGTTCGTCGACCTGGCGCCGCTGCAGGATGCCGCACGCGTTATCTCCGCCTGTGCGGCAGTGCTCGACATCCACGAGGAGGGCGACACGCCGCTGATGGCGCGGCTGATCAATCACCTGGCCGCGCGACCGACGCTGCTCGTGCTGGACAACTGCGAGCACGTGCTCGAGGCGGTGGTCGCCCTGGTGGAGGCGCTGCTGGCCGGTGGCGGTGGTACCACGATCCTGGCCACGAGCCGCGAAGGGCTTGGCGTCAGCGGCGAACAGATCTATCCGGTGCGGTCGCTGTCACTGCCGGCGACGGACGATCTCGCATCCGTGCTCGGCGCCGAATCGGCGCGCGTGTTCATCGACCGCGCACGGCTCGCCGAGCCCGACTTCGAGATCGACGCCAGCAACGCGTCGGCGCTTGCCGAAATCTGCCGGCGCCTGGACGGCATTGCGTTGGCCATCGAACTGGCGGCAGCGCGCGTGACGATGCTGTCGGTGGCCGAGATTGCAGCGCGCCTGGACGACCGCTTCCGCCTGCTCACCGGCGGCAGCCGCGCGCTGCCGCGCCACCAGACCCTGCATGCGGCGATGCAATGGAGCTACGAGCAGTTGACGCCTGCCGAGCAGCGCATACTGCGCCAGGTCTCGGTGTTCGCGGGCGGCTGGACCCTTCAGGCCGCAGCCGAAGTGGCGCAAGCCGCCGACGACTACGAAGCGCTGACGCTCTTGACCGCGCTGCACGACAAGTCACTGCTCGCCGTCGATCGCGAAGTCTCGGGCGCGCGCCCCCGCTACCGAATGCTGGAGACGGTGCGCCAGTTCGCACTCGACCGCCTCAACGACTGTGGGGAAGGCGAAGCCACTCGCGGCCGGCATGTGGCTCACTTTCTCGCCTTGGCCGAAGCAGCCGAGCCGCACGTTCGCGGGCCCGACCAGGACGCGTGGATGAGCCGCTTCAAGCAGGAGCACGAGAACCTGGTGGCGGCGCTCGACTGGTGTTGCGAGGGCCGGCTGGATCCCCAAGCGGGCTTGCGCCTGGCCGCTGCCAGCGGCTACTACTGGGGTTGGAACAGCGCCAGGCTCGGCTACCGCCTGGCGCGTGCCGTACTCGACCATGACCGCGCGGCAGTTGCCACGCCTGCGCGCGAAGGCACGCTGCGCGTGCTGGCCAGACTGAGCATGTTTCGCGGACGCTACGAGGAGTCGCTGGACTTCGCGCAGCAGTCCTTGACGGCCGCGCGACAGCTCGGTGCGCCGCGCCCCGTGGCCTGGGCACTCAACGCGGTGGCTTCTGCGCTCGCGACCTTGGGCCGCAGCGAGCCCGCGCTGCAGAGCAATGAAGAGGCTCTCGAAATGGCGCGTCGCCTGGGCGACGGCGTGTTGATGTTCAGCGTGCTCAACAACATCGCGTCGTGCCAGCACGGGTCGGGACAACTCGATGCCGCCGAGCGCTCTTATCGTGAGGCGCTCGAGTTGGCGCGCCGACATGCTGGCCGCGTCGGCGTCGTGGTCGTCCTCGACAACCTGATTCGAGTGCTGGTCGCGCAAGGCGATCTGGAGCAGGCCACGCAATTCGCCGTCGAGTGCCTGCCGCTGGCACGCCATGAAAAGGTCAGCGTCGACCTGCTCGACGCCACGGTCGGACTGGCTTCGCGCCTGGGTGAACATGCCATCGCCGCGCGCTTCTGGGGCGCCTCGGACCAGCAGCTTCTCGCCTGGGGATACCGGCATTCGCCTGAGGAACTTGAACACGTTGCACCGCTGCTTGCGCATTCCCGCCAATGTCTTGGCGATGCGGCCTTCGACACCGCCGAAGCCGCCGGGCGTGCGCTGGAGTTTGAGACCGTGCTCCTCGAACTGGAGCAATGGCTCGACCGCCCAGCGTGAGTTCCGGCGACATTCACGGCGCTCCTGGAAGTCCGCTTCCCTCACGGGAAGATGGCTGCAATGGGTCGTGGCTTGACGACCGAATCGCCGGACTGGGCGCCTCAAACTTGTCGTTCAACTTCAGGCAGCAGATTTGGAGCCGTTCGCTCGGAGCAGTCTTGCGGATGTACCGACGAGCTGGCAGCCACTACCGCTGGTATATCGGCCAGAGCGAGGTCAGTGCCCTCGATAGGCCGTATAGAACTCGCTGGGCCAATACCGCTCCGGCTCGACGCCATCGGTCTCGACGAGATTCGTCTTGATACGGTCGTATTCGTAACAGTTGAGCTCGAACTGATTGCCCCACGGGTCGGCCAGGTTGAATGCCCAGCACACGTCGAAATCGACGATATCGCTGACTTCGAGCGGCTGCCCCAACGGACCAGGGATCCCGCAGGGCAGCGAGCGAGCGAAAGCAATGAAGCTGTCGGCGTCCACACTGAAGGCGACGCCCTGCGTCTGCGGGACCATCGGATGCAGATCGCTCGTCTCGAACAGCGCGATCATGGTTCGACCACCGTCAGCCGAAATCTGCAGTGGACCACCTGCGAAACCACTGGCCCAGAAGTCGAACCTTTCTACCGGCTCAAAGCCGAGGTGCTCGGCGTACCACCGAGCCGCCTCCTCACGGCTTGGCACACGAATGTGCACGTGGTCCAGCCGCTCCATCCGAAATCTCGTTCCGCTCATCGCAGCTTTCCTTGCGTTTCATGGGTCCTTTTGTTGTCGGCCCAAAGGCCGTTGAGACACCTCAGTCGGGAGTCGGCCGGCCTGCTCAGCTCAGACTCTAGCGGTCGCAAGAGAACTCGTCCGCGGCGCGGCGAGGAGCGCTCAATGCCTACACCACCCCTCGCCAAGTCGAACGGCCAAGCAGTTCGTTTTCTCGGCGAACCATTTCATCCCAGTGCCAACGCCGTTGGTAGCGCGAATCACCTCCTCGACACGATCACGTTCGAAGACGATGCCATCGCCAACGGCGCTGCCTTGGAAGCTGCGCGGCCCGTCCAGGTTCGTGATCGTCACTGCGTAGCTGCCGTCGCCACCCGCCAGTCGCAGCGATGTGCCTTCGACACCCTCCCATTGGCCAAGCCATGCATCGAATCGGTCGTCAGTAGCGGCGGGATTGGCACCCGCCGTCGAGGCGTAGCCCGGGTCTTCCGGGCGCTCAGTGCAGCCCATGAATGCCAGCGTCAGCGCCAGACAGGCAACGCCATTGCTCGTCACGCTCGGAAGTTCGGGCGTCAGTGGAGGCTGGCTATCGCCTGGCAACGCGAGGGCCAACGAGGCCGAAGGCTGCGCCTTGTGGGTCGCGCGCTTGCAGGCTGTATTCGCCGCCGGGGATCTCGTGCGGACCGTCGAGCACTTGGCCGCCGCCCGCCTTGACCTTCTCCATCGCCGTATCGATGTCCGGGACGCCGATGTAGTAGATCCAGCGCGGGTCTTGACCTGCGTGGCTGCGCATCAAAGCGCCGATGGTGACCCCGCTTGTCGAAAGGAAGTGGTAGTCGCCCTTCTCGCCCATCGGCATCGAGCCGGCAGTCTCCCAGCCGAAGCGCGCCTTGTAGAACTCAAGCGCCGACTTGTCGTTCTTGGTCGCGATCTCGTTCCAGCGCACATGGCGCGCGTCGGAGACGCGAAACGCCGTGCTTCTCGCATCCACTGCGCCCCGCATCACGTACAGCGGCACGCCGTCTGGATCGGCAAGCATCGCCATTCGCCCGACGTTCGGGATGTCCATCGCGGGCATGTGCACGCTTCCGCCGACGGCTGTCCAGTCGGCCACAGCGGCGTCGACGTCGGGTACCGCGACATAGCCGAGCCAGATCGGCTTAGCCCCAGGCATCTGATCGTTGATCTGCATCAAGCCGCCCGCCTGGCCGTCACCCGCGTCAAGGATGCGGTAATCCATCCCCGGCTGGCCGCTGTCGCTGGCCGTCCAGCCGACTACCTCGCTATAGAAGCGCTGCGCGGCGTCGGCGTCACTGGTCAACAGCTCGTACCAAATGAAATCGCCCTTCGGGTTGCTCATGTCACTCCTCCAGCGTCACGATCAGGGTGAACACAGGATAGATCATCCGCTTGGGATTGGACGACTTCTTCTGTCCTCGGTCATCTGAACGATCGCCACCGAGCGAGACGACGGCAGGCCTGCGGGCTGGTGCTCGGCGGATCCCCGCCTGATGCGCCTGGGGATTCCCTCGCTCAGTACGAGCGACTTAGACGAGGACTTCGCCCGGATCGACGACCCGCGAACGTGCTCCCCTCGCCGGTGAAGTGGACCGTGTGGTCGTAGGCCACACAGATCGCCATGGCCTACCGGCGTAGTCGGCGCCAGCAATCTGGTTCAAGGGCTCCCGAATGGAGCCTTGCGACTGGCACTAGCCGAAATTCTGAACCCACTGGACACCCTGGGTGTAGGCGGCATCAATTGCTGTGCCTTCGGTCAGATAGTCGCCACGCTCGATGGCAATGACTCTGGGCCGTGTCGGCCAGACCTGCTTACAGACGATCAGCTGTGGCACGAACTTGCCGCTGTCGATCGACTTGGTGCTGCAATGCAGGTCATAGCCTTGGTGTCGGAAAGTCTTGGTGGTGTCGATCGCGTGCCTTCGTAGTGATTCAGTATGCGCCCATTGGCGAATCTGGACCTCTAAGGCGCTTGGGCACCTTGCGCTGCTGGCAGCTCTCCGGGTTGGAGTCAATGGCAGCGAACGTCATTTTTGGGTGTGCGCCGTGAAAAGGCGGCGCTTTCCAGTGGGTGCAAATCCCACCCGGCAACCGCTCCAGCCGGAAGCAACCGGAGCAGTCATGGAGGTAACGATGTGACTGAAGCCTTCGGATAGGCGTGCCACGAATTGGTGGCAGCGCGAGTGTGCGGGCCGTAACGCGAGTGAACGCTGAGTAAGCCTCGAAAACGACGATGCACGGCGCCTTCGCGATGATCGGCGGCTATGCCGCGGCGTTGCGCGATGATGCCGATCTTCACCGGCTGCGCGCAGACACCCGGTGATGACAGAGTCAGGGTAGCGGAGGCGGCCAACGCGGCCGCCAGTTGGCGAGAGAAATGAAGCATCGATGTCTCCAGAGCTGTTCTGAGTAGGGGCCGGGCAGTGCCCAACCCGCTGCGAACCTCGACGACGATGCGCATTTCGAGCCCCCGGATTGTTCGTGGCCCTGAATCCTCTCACCCTCCGGATATCGTCGGTCGCCCCCGGAAATGGCCGCTCCCTTCACCGTAGGGTTGTCGTCAAAGACTGGTTCGCGCCATCATCGCGGAACGCCCTGCCGCTTCACGAGGCACCAGTATGGCGATTTTCATCTCCTATTCGCGCAAGGACACCGCCTTCGTTCGCCGGATGCACGAGGCGCTGGCCGCGCGACAGCGCGAGACCTGGGTCGACTGGGAGGGCATTCGGCCGAGTGCCGACTGGATGCGCGAGATCGAAGCCGCCATCGATGGCGCCGACGCGTTCATCTTCACGTTGACGCCGGATTCCCTGGCCTCGGAGGTCTGCGCACGCGAACTCGCTCATGCCGTGGCACAGAACAAGCGCATTCTGCCGCTGGTCCACCGCGACGCCGAAGGCGTGCCGGTACCGCCAGCGCTGGCCAGGCTCAACTGGATCTTCGTGCGCGACGGCGATGATTTCGACGCTGCACTCAGCGTGCTGCTGAGCGCCATCGACACCGATCTCGAGTGGGTACAGGCGCACTCGCGGCTGCTGGTGCGCTCCCGCGAATGGGAGGCGAAGCGGTTCGACAGCAGCCTTGGCTTGCGCGGTTCCGACCTGGCGGCAGCCGAGCAGTGGCTGGCGCTGGGGCCGACCAAGGAGCCGCCGCCGACCGCGCTGCAGACTCGGATGATCATCGAAAGCCGTCGCCAGGCCACGAAGCGCCGCTTCCAGTTGCTCGGCGGGCTGGTGGTGGGGCTGGTGATCGCGGCCGTGTTGAGCACGCTGTGGGTGTTGGAACGCCGTCAGGCCGCGCGCCAGGAAGAGATCGCACTGGCGCGCCGGCTGGCCTCGGCGGCCGAGCGGCTGCGCGACCAGCCGGCCGCCGAGTACGCTGTTACCAGCCCGCCAGAACGCAGCCTACAACTGGCGGCCGAAGCGGTGCGCCGCCTGGAAGCCATCGGTGAGCGCTCGCTCGATGCCGACCTGGCGCTGCGCCGCGCGTTGGGCGGCCGATCGCCAGCCTCTACAGTGCCCGGCCTGATGCCGCCGCGGCCTGGAGCGCGGATGGGCAACTCGTGGCCGTCGAGAACGGCAATGCGGTCGACCTCTGGCGGCCGGCGGTGCATGGCAGCGCGAGTGTTCGCATCGACGTCGGCGTCGGCGCATTCGCCTTGGCTTTCAGTGCCGACGAACGCAAGGTCACGATCCTGACTCGGCGAGGTGAGGGCGACGCAAAACGCGCATTCGCCAGCACCTGGATTCTGCCCACCGCGCAGCGCATCGGCGAAACGGATCTCGACACCGCACCTGCCGTCACCGCCTTCAGCGCTGATGGAACCCGGGTTGCGCTCGGCTCGGTCGGCCACGTCCGCGTGATCGACACCGCCAGCGGACGCGTCATCGCCGACACGCCGCTGCAAGGCACGCCCGCCGCCGTGGCATTGAGCGCGAACGGCAAGTTCCTCACCGTCCTGACTGACACCGGCACGGTGTCTGCGCTGCAACTGGACCCGTTGCTGGCGGTCGCGTATGCCGAGCGAGCCGCATCGGCCGTCGACAACCTGCTCGCGATCAGCGCCGACGGCCGAGCGCTGGTCGCCATCAACGCCGACGGCAACACGCGCATCGGCGCGGCACAGAGCGTACGCCGCTGGCGCACCGACTCTATGGCGCAGCCGGACAGCCGGCCCATCGGACAGATGACGAGTGGCTTCGCGGCCGCGGTCTGTGCGCTCTCGGCCAGCGGCGAGGCGATGGCGGTCAACACCTCGAACGCGGCGCTGCATGTGCGTGACACTGCCAGCGGGCACGACCTAGCCGTCGTGGACGAAGCCTGGCGGGGCTCGGTCTGCGCCTTCAGCGTGGATGGTCGCACGCTGGCCAGCATCGGATCCGATGGCAGCCTGCGCGTCTGGGACATTGCCGCGCGCGAGGAAGTGGCTCGGATGGATATGCCCGGCGACACGCGCGCGATCGCCTTCAGTCCGAGCGGCCACTACGTCGGCGCACTCGCTGCCGACGGCGTGCTGCAAGTATGGCCGCTGCGCTACGCCGATCTGCTGGCGCAGGCCTGCGCCCGCGTGGCTAGCAACATGGCTGCTGGTGACTGGGAGCGCTTCGTGCCCGGCAAGCCATACCGGCCGACCTGCGACAAGCTGCCGGCCGCGCCGGAAGCGCGGCGTTGAACGAAGCGTTCAGGGGTCTGTCGCGATAAGCGCGGGCTGGTAAGGTCAGCCGATGTTTGAACGTTTGAAGATGATCGAAGCGCAGCGCCGAGTGGTTCGGCGGATGCACTACCCGCTGGAGGTGATGCTGGTTTGCGGGTTCTGTCGCGATAGCGCGGTGAGGCCAAGCATGGCCGGAAGGCTGACGTCTATCAGAACGCCAGGGAGTAGAAGTGATTCGCTGCAGACGAAGCTCGGTCTTTGATCGCGCCGAGTTGGCCCGTGCGATTCATGTGCATGGTTTCGATGCCGGCGATCAGGATTCGGGCGCAGCGAAAGCTTTTGAATCCGAGCATTGGCCGAGTGATTCGTTTGACGGCTCGGTGGTCCTGCTCGACGAGGTTGTTGAGGTATTTCGACTGGCGCATCGCGATGTGCAAACCGCTGTCGGCCTGAACGCTCGTGATGGCCGCCGTGTTCGCACCGCTTTTGTCGATGGTGATCTTTTCGGGCGCCCCGTGCAGGTCAATGGCGCGCTCGAAGAACGCTCACGCCGCGGCGTGATCTCGCTTCGCACGCAGCAGGAAATCGACCGTGTCGCCGTCGCTATCGACTGCTCGATACAGATACTTCCACTTACCGCCGACCTTTACGTAGGTTTCGTCCATTCGTCAGCTCGTGCCGACTGGTCGCTGGCGCCGACGAAAGCGGCTGCAAGTACCGGCAGCATCTTGATCGACCAACGATGCAGCGTGGAGTGATCGACGAAAAGGCCGCGTTCGCCCATCATCTTTTCGATGTTTCGAAAGCTCAGCGGGTATGCCTCCACGACACCCGGCCAAGGCGCGCGGCGCGTCTGGAGAGCCTCGCGCGGGCATCTGTGGGTCTGTGTCAGCGAATGGAATTCGCCCAATGTCTCGATGCACGACCCGAAGGCCAAGAGCCGGAAGACCTGGAGGCTGCCCGGCGACCGCCCGCACTGCTACGCCGTCTTTGTCGACGAGCGCAACAAGGTCTGGCTCAGCGACTTCGGCGGCAACAGCGCGCTGCGCTTAGACCCCGGCACCGAGCGCTTCGAGAGCTGGCGCTTCCCGCGCAAAATGGCGTCGGTGCGATAGATTCTGGGGCGGATTGGTGAGGTGTGGTTTCCGGAGAGTGGGACGGAGCACATCAGCGCGATTCGCTATGGCTGATGTGGTTGCCGGTACAGTCGGCCGCACGGGGATGACGACCGTTGCTGAGGCACACAGCAGTCGAGTGATCGGCGCGTGAAGGCGTGCCACGTGCCGCAACGGACGGCCCGCGGCGGCGCAGCTACCTGTCAGCCGCGAGCACGGAATGCAGCGCGTGGCAGGCGTTGACGATTGGGCTGTCGTCACGCGAGGGTCCGGAATCGCGCCCGCCATTGTTCACCGAAGGTCGAACCCACGCACCGCGCGCGCAAAAGCTGTCGATCCACTCAGCCGGGCTCATCGGCTGCGCGGAAGCTGCCTGACGCTCGGGTGCTCCGATTCGGCGGCCGTTGATCCCATCCCAGACCAGCCTCGTCCCGTCAGTGTCGAAACTCACCAACAAGGTGCCATCGGGGGCAAACGTCAGACCGTCGACTGGACTTGCATGGGCGGGGAGGAGTCGGCGCTGTGCGTGTTGTGCCATGTCAATCACGGCCACGGTGCGATCGGTCCGCGATGCCAGCGCTGCCCGCGGGGCACCCGGTGCCATGGCGATCGGTCGTCCAAGCCCCGGCAGAACCCAGGGCGGCTGCTTGCCCTCAAGGTCGATCACGACGGTGCCATCCGCACCTGTTGCAAAGGCCCATCGCCCGTCGGTGCTGCTATCGAGCGTGGCCGAGATACCCGGACTGCCAAGGATCGGGGTGTCGAGCGCCACATCGGTAGGTTCCGGGGCGCCTTTGCCCAGTTTCAGGATCTGCAGGCGTCCACTCTCGCGAAGAAGAACCACAGCGCTAGCTCGCGGGACCATGTGAACAGCCGCCAGCTTCTCGGCTCCTTGGACATACACCGGCTTGGCGCTCCTCAGATCAATCACCTGCCACGCAGCATCGCCCGAACTCTGCGACAGCAGCCAACGACTGTCCGGACTGAATCGCGCCAGCATGTGACCCGTCTTTGGGTCGTGCGACACGAGTCCCGCGGCGTCGCGCCGCAACAGCGTAGCGGGCCTGCGAAAGACGCCCGCCAAGAGCCATCGACCGTCGGGACTCCAGTCGAGTTGATATCGGTCGTCGTCGTCCGGCAGCGGCGGCAACGTGTATGCGTCGCCGACGGGCTTCAGAGTCAGCGAGTCAACGAGTGCGATCTCGCGCCCGATTCGAGCAATCAACATCGTACCGCCCGGTGCGACACGCACGTCCAAATGCAGGCTGCGCGAGCTGAAGCGGTCTTGCAGGCTCCTGCGGACGATCGAGCCGCGCGATCGCGGGGCTGCCCGGGGCATAGGCACGTATCAGCACCGTATCGCGTTGGATTTCGACTGCGTACGGCCGCATGCCTGCAGGCAGCTCGATCGATCGCCACTGCGGTGTCTTCGCTCGCGTATCGAGCAGCGCGAGCCGGTTGTCCGTGCCGTACACCGCACACCAGCGTTCGGTGGATGTCGCGAGCCGCCGACCCTCGCGGGCTTCAACCAGGGGCGCGCCGGTGATCCCATCGGCGAGCCAGTTGCTCGCTTTCGCTCCCTGCTCGTTTCCCCGCGAGGCCCCTAAACGTGAGACCAGCAGCCTTCCGCTCGACAGCCGCTCCAAACTGGGCCGAAAGTTAGGATCCGGCGGCGGCGGAGTCAGTTCGTACACCAGCAGTGTGCCGTCGCTGCCCCCAACCGCCACATGGTCGCCTTCCGGGTCGACTGCCATGGCTCGGTTCGCGGCGCGTGCCCAACCCGGCAGCCGGCGCTCACTGTCTTCACCCGCGCCGGAGGTAACGTTGACGAGGCCATCATCGCCCGTACTTGCCAAGCCGAGGCGAAGCTCGGCAAGACGCGTCACGCGTTCCTCGTGACGCGGATGACGTGACTGTTCGGGAGGCGCTCCAGACAGCGCATGCAGGCTGGTCTCGCCAGTCGACCAGCCAAGGACCACACGCGAGCCGGGTCGGCCACCGTCATCCGTGTGGATGATAAGAACCGCAGTGTGCATGGTCGAGGAACCTGAACCCGAGACCCTTTCCAGCAAGGTTCCGCTGGGGATCAACCAGACGCCCGTTGCCGAACCGGGCATGCCGCTGGCCCCCGCCAACAGCTTGCCTTCGGGCGAGAACGCAAGATCGGCAATGAAGGCAACATCGAAGTCGGTATTGTCGAAATTCGGCTGCGGCAATGACGGCGCGCGTTGCGATAGATCCCATAGCACCAGACCTCCGGGCGCAAGTTGGTGTCCTACCGCCAGCAACGGTCGCGACGGATCGAAGGCGAGCGATAGGACGGGGTTCTCGTCTGACGAAGGCAGCTTTGCGACAGTCTCGCCACTTGCGACCTCGTAGACGGTCACCATGCCTCGGCCGTCGCCTACGGCGAGTCGCTTACCGTCGGTCGAGAAGGCCGAGGCCGTGGGCGGGCCAGACACCGGCAGGCGAGATTCGCTGACCACACGCCTGTGCTCGAAGCTCCACTCTGAAAGTCGCCCGGTGCGCTGCCAAACCCACACGCTCTTGCCATTGGCCGCCCAGAAAACGGCCTCGATTGGATCGAAGCCTTCGACCCAGCGCTGAACTGGAAGCGAAGCCTGCCACGCTTCGAAGAGAACGCTGCGTGCCTCCTGCGTCTGACTCGTCGACCAAGCAGTGAGCGCATCCTCGAAGGCCTTCTTGAGTCGGCCCTCTCGTATCGCGAGCTGCGCCTCCGCGGCACTCGCGCGAGACAACGCGATGGTCTCGTTGCGCCTCGCTTCGTCAGCATTTCGTATTGCGATCCAGGCAGCCAGCGCAGCGCCGATACCCAGCGCCGCAATCGTGCTCACCGCGAACGTCGATACCAGGCGCGTGCGGCGCTGCTGGCGAATATCGTCGCTATCGAGATGATCCTTCGGACAGCCATGCACGGGAGCCGCGAGGTCGAGGATCGTGGCCCGAAAACGTGTGTGCCGCAGCGTCAGTTCGTCTCGCGATCGCGCCCATCGCAAATCGACGAAATTGGGCTCCTCGCGAAACCGCCCCTGCAGCCCGGGTGGCAGGCAAGTCGAGCGCGAAATGTCGAAGTCGCTTCGCGCGTTGTCCCAGAACAGCTCACCGTCGGTAGTCACCAGCAGCAACTGCGCGATATCGCGATTCGCGAGCCACCACGCAACCTCCTTGCCGACCCATACCGACTGTGCGGCCGGCGGCGAGGCAAGGAGAATGAACCAGCGGCACTGCGCGAGGTTTTCCTCGATCGCAGACCATACTCCTGAACTGGCAGCTAGGCTCGTCTTGTCGCGAAAGACCCGCAGCACCGGCATTCGCCACCATGGCTTGGCCAGCCGTTGAAGCCCGGCCTGCACCCGCGCTGCGAGGTCGATGTCGGCGCGCTGGCTGTAAGAGATGAAGGCGTCGTAGCGAAGCGCCGATGCGGCGGAACCTGTGGGAGTTCGCGAAGCGACCACGGTACCCTGTCTACCTGTGGCCGGCCGCCGACACAATCCCTAGTGGCCAGGCCGCCGGTACATAGGCACACACACTTGACCCACCCCGGTACTGCGCGAGACGATCTGAGCTTGGGCCATCGGGTCGATAAGGCATACCTGCCATAAATGGCGTCTCGGAGCGCGGAATATCTGGCGTGCGTCCCTCCCGGCACAAGGCAGAAGCAGTCGCCTGGTCCGCTGGGCCAAAGCAGAGTGCTGAAGGCGTCTCAGGCCGCCACAGTTGAAGTCTTGAAAGTACCGGCCGCGAGCGCGAACTGAGCCTTTGGCTCGTCGAACTCCCAGTGCCAGGGCTCCTTGTTGACGGTACGAACGAAGCCAAGAGCAGTGGCATTGCGCTTCAACCAATCGTAGGTAGGGTTGCCGTCCCCGCCGGGCACAGAAATGTCAAATGCGATGCCGTTCTGGTGCTTGGAGAAGCCCGGCTTCGCCGCTGTATTGAAGCCCGGCAATCCGCGTGTGAACCCATCGTGCAGATGCTTTTGCTCCGGATACGACCGGAAACCGCTGTTAAGCATCACCAGGACGCCATTTTTCGCTGCTGCGGCCACAAGCGCTGCGTAAGGCTCGATAGTGTCTAGCGCGAGGCGCTCAATTTCGAGTTTGGAGTCCACGATGGCGGCAAGCTCGATTTGCCCCAGATACTCGCCGTCCGACCATGCGGCGTTCGGTCCAAAACGGCCAGCGCCCCACTCGGGCTGAACGAGACCGATCGTCTCGTTCATGAACTTCCCCTCGAGATTTCGGGTCGAGGTCCAACCGAAGACCCGCGTTCCGTCGACCGAAGTCGCGCGGCAGAAGACTATGCCGCTGCGGCTCCCGGCTTCCGCGACCTTGACCTCGGCAACCTTTACCTTCGTGCCTTTTGGTATTGTCTGAAAACCACCGCCGGTGCCCGGGATGAACGCCATCAAATTCTGATCGCTGCGAATCCGTGCATCCGAATCGACGACGACGAAAGTCTTGTCACGAAAGCTTTCGGCCAAATTCACGGCTTCCCCCCGCTGTAGTCCGGCAGGCGCCTCGAATGAGCGCGCCGCAGTCCCGGTGTTCCTGCAAGTAAATTCCAAGGATAGTCCAGCGCGACAGCTTCGCCTATCGAACCCAGAATGTCTGCGGCTGCATAGACGAGGAGACGATGGGAGCGTCGATGCCAAATTAGGCGCTGATGGCGACGTTCACACATGTCAAGTGCATCAGCTGCATTGCCTTGCTTGGCGAAGGTATGCTTCAACGCGATGCCTGCGCCTCTGGACGCACCGATCCCCGCGTTGCCCGCCAACGGCCGCTTACCGGTCCGTCGCAAGCGACCGGACCAGCCGCCATGGGTAACCCCCATTGTGACTTCGTGGCGCACGCAAAACGGGGCCGGTTCACGAGCATTAGACGCGGAATTCCTCAGCACGGCGCAGCCAGCCCTTGAGGAAAACCGACTGGCTGGCATCACGCTTTACGATGGATTTGAAGAGTGCTACACGTCGGTCTACCAGATCGTTGACCAGGGCCTTGTCCCCAACAGCCTTCAGCGCGTTCTTCACTCCATCGATGGACTCTTTGCCTATTCCGCCGTCTACATCACAGGGCGGACAGATCGCCTGAAGCAGATCCTGAAGCAGCTTGATTGCAGTGCCAGGGCCGTGGTTGATGCTCATGTCGAACATCACTGGCTGGATGGCGGCGGCCAGTTTGTTGATTTTCGGTCCGGTGTAATAGCGGGCCATGTAGATGGACCTAGCTTCGTCTTGCGTCATTCGGCGCACATCATCCCGTGTGACTTCCTGTTGCCGCGATGAGGCCAGAGTACGAAGCGTGATACCGAAGTTCGTTGGGCCGCCGCGATCATTCGGGTGGTCGACGAAACCGCCTTCGCGCCGCAAGATGTCCTCGATCATGTGGTCTACGGCGTTGGAGCCGGTGAGGTCGCCAACTGGTTCTACGATGTCGCGCGAGAATTCGCGCACCGGCGCAATGCTGGGCTCTTTTGGGGTCGGGAACGTGGGCGTGTTGGCTTCCGCCATTCCCGGCAATGCGCTGGCCGGCTCGCCCGAGAGCAACGCGTCCACGTTCTGCGCGACAGGCGTGATCAGCTGCAATGCTCCACGCACCTCGGCGAGGAACCCCGACGCAACGTTGCCCTTCAGGCCGGAGAGGATGGACTTGAGCTTGGCGACAGCGTCATCAATGCGGCGTGTGGACGAAATGAAGTCGAGTGCGATTTCATCCACCCGGGCCTGGTCCAGTGCCGTGATCGCGGCCTTGACCTTGATCCACTCCGGCCCGTCGGTCTCTACCAAGTCGAGAGCCTGGCTGAGCTTGGCGCGGGCATCGGTGTAGTTCGACATGCTCGTTCTCCTTCAACTATGGGGCGGGGGACGCTGCGGGCGCGTGATATGCGGCCATGGACTCACGCAGCCTGAAGGCGGCTCGCAGCGCGCCTGATATCTCGGTATTCACGTTGGCTGGCTCTGCCAGGTTCCGGGCCAACTTGTCCATCGCTACGCGCGCGCGCTCCAGCAGCACCACAAACTGGACCAGCATCTCGTGATAGGCCCTTTGTTTCGCCATCAGTTCTGCGTACTTCTCTGCGGAATTTGACAAGGACTGGATGAAGACCTGGACTTGCTTGTTGGCTGTTGCGTCAAAGGGCGGTTTGCCGGCGGTGAACTGATACAAGTTGATCAAGCTGCGGGATTTCATCCTGCCTCCGATCCCATTGACCAGAGCACCGTCGGCCGCGACGGCCTCGATGACCGCAGGGTCGGCCGGCGGACCATAGCCCGCGACCAGGTTTCTCATCGAGGCCGCGGTCGCCTTGATCTCCTCGCGGAGCTTGTCTGCCGCCTGAATCGTGCCGACCACACTGAGGTCGTACCATCCCGACGCCCGTTTCTCCAGCTCCTGCAGGATGGTGTTCACCGGCGCCTGACCCTGCTGAACAGCCTGCTCCAATTTGTTGCGGTTGTCTGCGTCCTGCGCCAGTTTGATGACTTGGGCGCCTATGGCTGCAAAGCCGCTGAACGCCGGCACTGCCAGGCCGACCAGGTTTCCCAGGGCTGCAATATCCCCGCCCAGCCCGACAATGTCCTGCCGGATTTCGGCCTCGGATCTGCCCTCGGCCAGCGCGATCAGGGAGTCGTTGTAGGCCTGCACGATCACCAACGCTTCGCGCCAATACTGCACAGCGCGCTCGGCGTCCGTGCGCGGCTCGCGCACCGCGTCCGGCAGTCTCAGGACGTCGGGGTAGTCCTCGACGACGCGCGCCTGCCTGGTTTCGCCGTATCGCTTGAGATCCTGCTGGACTTTGAGGCCATTGGAGAAATCGGTGAGGAAAACGTCGGCACTCTGGGTAACCTGGGCCATCGCCTGGGAATAGGTCGATAGCGACTGCCGGGTCTGCGGGGTGACAGCGCAACCTGTCATAGCCAGGACGAGCAAGCCTGCCCACGCGATGCGGATAAATGCCATGAGTCCCTCTCTGCGCTTTGCCAAGCCCGAGTCTAGATTTTGCGAACGCCTGATGGACACCGCATCCCCAGCTTTGTGGACAGGCGCTGCGAAGCCTGCTGACACAATCTGGTGCGCGGCTGGGGTGCCCTGGCCTTGCCTGGTGCAACCGGCTGACCCGTAGCACCGATTGCGGATGCCGGTTCGATAGCGTCGCAGTAGGCTACGGGTGTCCCAGGCTTCAGCGGTGGCGCGCAGGATGACGAACTTCATTGCCTTTGCAAGACTCGCCGCGGCAGTCCTGGCCGGGCTGACAACGGCGTCGGCGCGCCCGGCAGTGCCGACCTGCGCACCGTGCATCGATGTCGTTCCGCGCCTTGTCGCCGCGGCCGATGGCACCGCATCGGCGCTGCTGCAGATCTGCAATCGCGGCACGGAGCCGCTCAGGCTGGCGCTCGCGTTGAGCGACTTCGTTGCGGCCGGAGCCGCCCAGGAGACCTTCCCACTCAGCACCACCCGGCGCGTGGTGGCCGTCAATGCAGCCGACAACGGCGTCGTCGACGGCACGGCCGATCTCAGCCCGCGCTGCTTCCCGGCGAGGCTCGAGGTCTCCGGACTTTGGCAGGCCGGCCTGATGACAGCGGTGCTCATGGACGGGCCGGACAAGATGGCGGACGTCCAGGCGGTGCGCCTGCACGCGCCGTTCAGCCTAAAGGTGGACGGGCCGAATCCTGACAAGGTGGAGTTGCGTTTCGTCGATGGCGCGCCGCTCGAGCTGCGGCTGCGCAACGACGATGCGATGGGCTATCGCTTCCGCTGGCGGCTCGAGCTGCCGGGCCGATCGGTGAGCGGTGCCGACTACGTGCGGCCAAATCGCTCGGTGGTGCTGCGGGTCCCGGTGATGGCAAGCGGCAGTGGAGTGTCGTGGCTCGAATCCGGTTTCCTGCGCAGCGCCGCGCGCGAAGGGCGGCTTGTCGTGGAGTACGAACCCGATCCGCGCCTCGAGTCCTATGCGTGGTCGCAGAAGAGTTTCCCGGTCCAGGCGGCCATCACACGCTATGACCCGGTCTTGCAGAGCCTCGTGAATAGCCTCTGGATCGTCCTGCTGCTGCTGATTGGGATCGGTGCGTCGCTGCTGATCAACTACGCGTTGCCGATGCAACGCCGCCGCGTCGCCGCCAAGCAGCGTCTGGCCCAGCTCGAAGGCCGGCTGGCCGGGCTCGGCGAACTGGTGCCGGCGCGGCTTTTGAGCCTGCTGCGCGTCGAGAAGCGACGCCTTGGCGAGGAGTTGCGCCAGCTCTGGCCGGTCGATCCGACGACCGAAGCTGCGCTGCCCAAGTTCGAAGCCCAGATGGACTGGATCGAGCGCCGTATCGTGCTAGCCGCCAGCGCCGGCAACCACCTGTCCGCGCTCGACGGCAGCGCGCCGCTGGCGGTGTTCGAGGCTGACCAAATTCGCGAAGCCTGTGACATCGTGTTCGAGGTCATCGACAGGCCGCAGGCCGGTGACGACGATGTCAAACGCGCCCAGACAGCGCTCGAGCGCGCCGCCAATCTGCGCGTCAGCGCCGCCCTGCCGCCGACGGAGCAGATGCTCAAGGACCTGGGTCAGCGTGCGGCCGCAGTTCGCAGTCGTCTCACACCGGTCGTCGATCCGGATCCGCAGGCGGCATTCAACACCCTTGTCGATGGCTTGTTGATGGACGTGCCGGTGGGAGCGCCCGCCGCCCTCAGCGTGTCCGACTACGCTGTCCAGGCGCTGGCGGTCGCGAAGGCCGAGGTCGTGGCGGACTTTCGGCGTCTGCTCGCCGCAGCCCGGCAGCCGGAGCTGTTGGCACGGCGCCAAGCCCGCACCGTAGAGCTCCTGGCCGCCTTGTGTCCGGGCCCAGACGAATCGCTGCGGCGTGCGCGGGGCATTGTGCAGGAGGCTGAACAGGGGGTCAGCGAAGACGACCTCGTCGCGGTGCTCGGCAACATTGCTCCGGCAGACTTGCGGATCGATGTCGATCCGCCTCGGCCGCTGCCTTACCAGCCGGTGTCGCTGCGCGTTCGACTGCGCCAACCCGGCCTGGATGATGCCGTTGCGCGCTGCCGGATCGATTGCGTCTGGAGCGTCACCGGTGGCGAGATCGAGAGCGACGATTGGGTGGCGAGTTACTACTTCGAGCAACCGCCCCGGGAACCGGGCTGGTCTCGGCGTCGCCTGGCTCGGCTGATGAAGCGCGAACTGCCGGCGCCCAAAGCGATCCAGGTCCATGCCAGCCTGCGCCACCGCGGCGTGGAACTGGCTCAGGTGACGCCGGTCACGGTGCAGATCGAGCCGCCGAAGTCCTACGCGTGGACCAGCACCTGGCTGTCGTTGGGCGCGATGTTCGTCACGATGCTGCTGGTCGGGGTCGGGCTGCTGGCCGGTGCGCAGGAGAAGATCCAGTCACTCGACTGGGTGGCAGGCGTGTTCGCCGTGCTGGCGCTGGGCTTCGGTGCCGATGCGCTCAAACGGGTGCTGATGCGGCCCTGAGGCAGGCGCAGGCTTGGCCCTTCCTCCGGATCATCGTTCACTCCTCATCTTTCAGCGCGTCCACCGCCGCCTGCGCCTGCGCCAGCCAGCGCGCGTGGCCCCAGTCCTTCAAGTAGCGCTCGAACTGGCGCCGGGTGGCAGCCACGGCGAACGACTCGGCCCCGGTCGATTCGACAATTTCATGACACGTCTGCGCAATGCGTTCGCTCGCCAGCCCGACGTCGTGTGCAGCGTCGTAGACGCTGCCGAGCAGCTCGAGCTCAGCGATCGTGCTGAGCGCCCAGGCGCGCGAGATTCCAGTGGCTCCACGCAGTTGCCAGCGGGCGATCTGGCGCGACGCGTTCCACCACGCCGCATACTTTTCGCGCACGCGAGCGACAAGCGCATCGCTGTCCATCAGGCGCGGCGTGGCGACGATCGACACGAACTGCGTCAGCGCCCAGTGGTTGTTGGGATCGGCCTCGACCGCCAACCGGTAGGCCCTGCACGACGCCCGGTAAGCCGCGCTGCAGGCCTCGGAGGCCGACTTCGCAACCGCATCGTCGCTGGCCGCCTTGGCCGCCTCCGCCTTCAGCGCCCAGGCGATCGCAATGCGTTTCTCGCTTGCGCCGCTCATGCCGAGGGCCTCGGCCCGCGCGGCGGCGCTGCGGGCCACGACGGGCCGCTGCATCCAGGTGGCATGGTCCTCATGAATGCGGCCGCTCAGGTCGACGAACTCCTGCTCGTCGGCCGCATCGGTGACTCCGGCGGCGGCCGCGCGACGCGACCTGGCAAGCTCGTCGAGGCGCGCGAATTTCACTTCGAGCCGGCGCCGTACCTGCCTGTCGAAGAACGCCTCGAGCTGGCGCTCGAGATCCCAGGGCGATACCGCATAGGCGACGATGCTCGCCCAGTCGTGGGTCTCGGGCATCTCGATTCGCAGTCGCTGGCGCAGCTGGTACAGCACGATGCGCGGGTCATCGGCAGCCAGCAGACCGCGATAGAGCGCTTCGACCATGATCGTCGACGCGCGCATCCAGAGCGGGAACTGCGAGGCAACGACCCACGGAATGCCGACGCGGTGCAGTTCGTGCGCGATGCTGCCGCCTGGCACCACGACAGAATCGGTCGCGCCGGAATCGCAGGTGGCCAGAGAGAGGAATGTCGGCAGCGCCTTGCCGGCCGCGCTCGACGATTCGGCGCCGCGAAGCGCGATCGCGAGCGTCTCGCCGTCGACGATCTTGCAGCCGCGCGGATAGCCCTCGTCGCGCAACGCCAGGCCATAGCGGCGGCTCGCGCCTTCGCCGAGTGGTGCGCCGTGGGCCAGGATGTGAACATGTGTGTAGTCACCGGCGCGGCAAGCGTCGCCGATCGCCTTCAGCGTCGCCTCGGGCAGCACTGTGAGCTGCTTGCGTACCTCTTGCACGCGATCCGCGACATTGCGCACGATCGGCACGAAAGGTTCGATCGCGCGCCGCAACGCATCGAGATGCTGCTGCGCCGGCACCGGCGCCAGGCCGGGCGGCGTCGCGAAAGCGAAGAGGATGCGATGCGGCCGGTTCCAGTTCACTTCGATGCGTTGGCTGCGCCGAATCTCGCGCGTGATGACTGTCGGCGTGCGCAGCAGCAGCGGCGCCCCGGAGCCCGGCAGGTTGTCGGGCGCAATCGCCGCCTCGAACGGCATCATGCCGAGCTCGAGCGCCGATAGAGACAGGCGCAGATGAACCAGGTGCGCGCCGTCGCGGCCGCCGTCGGTGAGCGCCGCCTGCAGCCCTGGTAGCGCGCCGAGCACGCGCCCGACCGCGGTGCCGATCGAAACCAGCTCGGTCGCGCGCTGCTCGGCAGCGACCTCGTTCGCGCCGATGCTGTAGCGCAGACGCGCCAGGCGGGTGAGCAGCTCGCGATGCTCGAAGGGCATCGTCACCGTCTGCGGCGACCACGGTCCGCACAGCGCGATGTACGGCGTCAGCGGCGACAGCAGCTGGTTGTGTTCCGGCCCGCTGCGGAGCAGCTCGACCTTGGTGTCGCGGATATCCGCCATCAACGACGCGCCATCAACTCGACCTCGCATTTCGGTGCACCGGTGCCGTCACCCAACACCCAGTTCAGCCGGCCGACGGCATGGCCGCTGGCATCGCGCGTCAGCTCGATCTCGCTGGTGGCGTCGAGGAGCAGCGGCCGGCCGGCGAAAGTCGCCGCGTCGATCGTCGCCATGCGGCCGTCGGTCAGCATCTTGTAGATCGGACCGAAGGTCCCTTCGTCCTTCAGCATCGCTTCGGTGAAGCGCATCAGGCGGATCCAGGTGCCGCTGTTGAAGTACAGGCGCCCGCCACCGAGGTCGATCGCACGCGCGAGGTGGGTGTGCCCGGTGATCACGATGTCTACTTCCGGACCGACGTTCTTCATCACCTCGACGCAGGTCTCGTCACGATTGTCGAAGGCGAAGGTCTGATCGCCACGCAGCCAGTCGAGCAGCGCGCGGCGCAGCGCTTCGGGTGGGTCGATGCCGCGCAGCCAGCCGGTCAGCTTGTCGATGATCAGTTGGCCGGTGCCGAGCGTGCCGTCCTGGTCGGCAGGGTGCGCCGCACGCGTGAGATTCGCCTCGGCGGCAAGCAGCATGTCGGCCCCGTCATCGGCGGACTGCAAGGCCGACGCTTCGCGCAGATTCGGGCCCAGCAGCTTCTCGAGCGCATCGGGCGGCGCGGCGGCGACGGGCTCGGCGAAGGCTTCGGTCGACAGCCGCCCGGCATATTCGGCCCCTCCCTTCAGCTTCTCGCCGACGATGCCGACGAGTTCGCCGAGTTTCTTCACCTGGCCTGGATCGATCGCGATCAGCGCGCCGATCGCCGCGCTCGTCTCGGGTTTGAGCAGGTCGATCCAGGCATAGCGGCGCTTGACCGTGTTCATCACGTCCTTGACCATCCTCGTGCCGGCGTTTGGCCGCCACTCGGCCGAATCGAAAGCCTGCCCCGCGTTCAGCCGCCGCGCTACGCGAGCCAGATCCTCGTAGCGGTTGTAGTTCCATGCGTCGACCTCGTTGGCGTGTACGCAGTACACGCGCGAGCCGCCGACCTGGCAGGCGTAGCCTGCACCGGCAATGGAGAACTCGATGCGGCCGCGCGCGACGGCGTCGTCGCCAGCAAGGCGGTCGACGAAGAATCGCTGCACCGGCGGGAACGCGATCTCGATGTCGTGGTTGCCGATCACGCAGACCAGCTTGCGCCGCGGCGTCCTGACGAAGATCGCAAGCGCGTCCCAGACACCACGGAACGACGGGTCGTCGACTATGCGCGCGACCGTCGCCGCGGCGCGCTCGATGGCGACGTAGCCGCCGGAGTCCTCGGCCAGCGTGTCGAAGACGTCACCATTGAGGATCAGCGCGACATCGTCATCGGGTGCAGTGGACGCTAGGCGCTTGACGAAGTTGGCGAGCCGTGTCGTCTCGCGCAGGATCTGGAAGCCAGGAGGACCGCCCATGTGCAGATCGGAGATCACATGGATTGCGTCGTGATGCGCAAGGTCGCCGAGACTCATGGGCAGACTCCGGTGGCGGACCCGCCCCCAGGGGTCGGGCGCGGATTCCTGATCATCGTGGAGCAGCATCGCTGTTGTCAATCTGGACTTCAGTTACTCCAGACCGCCGCGTGCCCTGGGTTGGCTACCCGTTCAGGGGCGCCAGGCAGGGTTGCCCCGACAAGCAGCCGCGCCGTGTGACGCCCGTCAGGCCGCGCAAGGCCCGATCCGCCTGGCCGAAAGAGGCCAGCGCGATCATGGCCACTCAACCCGGCATCGACCTCGGCCACCCTGCGAGAAGCGGCATTGGGAGAAGTCCGAGGGCGTGGGCGGGACCTTAGGGCAACCTACCTGTTCGGTGGATGTCGGCGCGGGAGGTCAGCAGTGGCGGCAGGCTGCGAATGATGGCAAAGTTGCTCGGTCGGGCATCCAGAGATGGGCGTTAACGATGAGCATTGACCGACTCGGCACAGCGCGCCGACACTGGACGGGTGACTGGGCGACCCCATTCGCCAGTCCGTCAACGAGGTGCCTCGATGCCGCCTGACGCCGCGCCACTGGGGCTCGAACGATCCCGACGAGCAGGTCCTATGGGCTCTTCGGCCATCACGATTACGACTACTGCATCGAAACCATCGGAGGTGCCATTGGTGCCGGAGCGCTGGATCGCCTAGTTCTGGGAATGGTCACGCGCGCTCACGACGTGGCGACGTCAGGCGTGGTGAGCACGCCGAGCCTGCGAGACGCTCGACCGCGCCGCCGTGTCGCCGCTACAGGTGCGAGAGCGGCTGCTGTTGCGGATTGAAGGCGCTGACTTCAACGCCGCGCGAATCGACGACTCTTGGCTGGTGGCGGCCGGAGTGGCCCTGGTCGATCGCAAGCGCGAGATGCGCGTTCTCGTATCGTCGACGTTCCGCGACCTGCAGCCGGTGCGCGAGGCGCTGGCCGCGCGCGTGTTCCCCGAGGTGCGTGCACGGTGCGCCGAGCGCGCGGTGCTGTTCCCGGAGTTCGACATGCGCTGGGGCATTACTGCCGCGCAGGCGTCCCAGGGCGACGTTTTGCTCTTGTGCTGCTATCGACCTGTGCCGGCCCTACTTCATCGGAATCGTGGGCGCGCGATATGGGTGGCAGTTGCGCGAGTTTCCACCGGTCCTCATGGATCGCCACCCTTGGCTCGCGGCATGTCGCGGGCAAAGCGCTACCGAGATCGAAGTTTATGTCGGCACCAGCAGAGCGCCCTACCCAAGCCCCGGCAATGTGGACTCGAAGTTCAAATGCTCGCCCAGGAAGTCATCGGTTGGATACCCCGGGGTCTGATCGTCGGCTTATGGGCAACGAATTGACACGAATGGACGACCGGTGTGGGTCGAACGCGGGTCCTTTCCTTACTGATCTGATCGCACTTCCTTAAACCTGCCGATTGCTGCGGATCGCCATAGCGCCGACTTTCTCCAGCACTCAGTCCGGGCGGATGCTGACGTTGGCTGGGGGACGTTGGCGCCTCACTTGATCAGTTCGTGCCGCGTTGCGCTGGGTTCGGCTACGTCAGCAGGCGCGATACAGAGATTCAAGCCCACTCACCGCTACAACAACCTGCCCCCGTGCCTGCGCGCTGTTTGGGTCAGGTGGATGGCCAGGTCAATATCGAGCTGGGATAGCTGAAACTGTAGGTCCCAGGTGGAGAGGTAGACGTTCACGGAGCGCCAGATGTTTTCCCAGCGCGGGTGATGCTGTGTCTTGTTGATCTCCGCCGCCGCGTCGGACATGAACGCAAGCGCCTTCTTAAAGCTATCGAACTCAAAGCAGGCATGCAACTCGCTGCGGGTGACATGTTCCATGCCTGGCACCGGCGAGGCGACGGGGCCCCAACCCGGCAACTGCGACAAGGCTTCACGGAGTGCGTCGCCCGTGATAGGTTGGAGTTGGACCATCGCTCGTGGATAACGCACGTCGGGCCGCAAGGGCCCTAAGCCGGAGGCCTGCAGGTCGGTAGCGAGGAGTTTCCATTCAGATTCGGCATCCTGATTGGTCACTGTTCTTGACTGTAAGCGTGCCAGCTTTTTGAGGCATTCGGGAAAGGCTTGTGCGGGTGGCTCCTTGATGCCGACATACACAGGGATGACCTTCTTCCCATTCTCCAGCGCATGCACGATCTCTCGCCTGACCCAGTCGTTGTCTTGGTCGATTCGTCGCTGGTCGAAAACATCCTTGACGGCGAACCACTGGTTGCCGATGACAGGGATCACGATGGTCGCGCGCTTCAATGCCTCCTCGAGACGGTGTTCCCAATCGTCGCCGACCCTGATTTCGGCCGTGTCCATGAACACCGATTCCTTGCCGTAGTGCGCACGAAGAAAGCGCAAGAGGCCACGAGCCGCCGCCAGCGCGTCTGCCCGGCGATAGCTGATGAAGACGTAGGGTGAGGTGAATGTCGACATGGTGGAGTCGCCTTGTAGACGCAATCAGCCAATCATTCCAGATCCGCTTCGTGCGACTCGGAGAACGTGAACTTGCCTCCAGGCCGCGCTGCGTTCGATGTCGTGCAACATCGCGCGGGAGCCATGTGCGACTCCTCCTGCAGGTTGGAGACGAGATGAAGACGCTGCGGCACGCGTCAGTTTGGCACAAGTGCCTGGCTCGCATCAACTCGAGCACCTCGACCAGCGCGGAGTGATCGAACTGATCCAAACCGTGCGTGACGCGGGCCTGGATGCGCTGCTGCCGCTCCCGCGCGTGCGCCTGAGCGGCTGCAATGCGGTGTCCAACTACCGGCGACGACTGTCAGGAATGGGTCGACACGCGCCGACCAGCAGATCAATCTCGATGACCTGAAGCTGTCGGTTAATCTTCCGTTCAGCGCTCAAGGGCGCACGCCCGGCACGCCGGCGAGCGGAAGCTTGTCTGTCGGGCCGGGCGAAGTCGCCGCAAATCTGTGGGCCAGCACGTATCGAGCAACATTCGTCCCGAGCGTCTCCCCGTCAGTCATGGAATGCCGGAAGTGCAGGCCAGACATGATCCGCGATTCAGTGCATTCTGAGAGCGCGTCGGAGAGGTTATCGTAGCGTCGGGCCGTCTTGGTGACCGAGCTTTCCATGGTGAAGGCGGTGTTCGGCGTACCGAAATAGGTCCCCAACGCCACCAGCGTCGCGCTTGTCCAGCAAGCGTGCGCTGATGGATATTCCGGGTGATTCACGTTCATCAACGGCTCCCACTCCTTGTCCGCGGCAGCAGCGCCACTCAGCTCGGAACGTTGGATCGCATGCACCGGACGCCAGCCCAACGAGTGATATTTCGTCTCGAAGCAGGCGATCAGCGCATCAGCCGAGGCGACGTGGCCCATCGCGAGCAGGCGTGCGGACTCGCGCAGCGTGAGCTTGCGCTCCACCGCCAGATTTCGAAGCGTCCGGCTCCACTGGACTGCGGTGTTTTCGCTCCAGAATAGGGCGGTCTCGGTTTGTGCCGGCGTGCGAACCGAGGAGGACTTGCCGCCAATTCCCTTCGTTTCGATCAGGTCCTGCGTATAGGCTTCGCTCGTGAGGGCCAGGGGCCCGCCAGGTCGAAACTGGGCGGCGGAGACGAGCACCAGCGGCTTGACGGTGGAAAGCTTGACGTCGACGGCCACTGCGGGCTGCCCGGTGATCTCCCACATCCCTGGCGCAGCCGTGCGCTGGACGTAGTTCACCGTAGCGTCGAATCCGTCGTCCTTGCGCGAGGCCAAGATCGCCGCCGCCGCTCGTTCGCCGACCGCGATGCCGTCACGCGCAGCGGCGCCCTCCGGCAGCGTCGCCAGGAACGACTTACTCATCAGTCCGTAAATAAAGCGACATAGTGGGAACCAAGGAGATGCGTAGTAGTCTCATGGGGCATGAAACGAGACGGCCGCACACTGGATCACGCCACGCTGGAGGAATTTCGGGTTTTGGCATTGCGCCGGGTGAGAGAGGGAGAGAAGCCTTCGGCGGTGGTGAAGTCGCTGGGCATGAATCGCACGTCGATCTACCGGTGGTTGAAGGCGGCGTCGGGACGAGGCAAGGGCGAGCGCGCGTTGGCATCGCGCCCCGCGACGGGACGACCCACCAAGCTCAGTGCGGCGCAGCAAGCGCAGCTGTTTCGCTGGATCAATGGCAAGGATCCCAGGCAATACGGATTGGACTTCGGGCTGTGGACGCGACAGATCGCGGCCACGCTGATCGAGCAGAAATTTGGCGTTCGCGTGGGCGTCACCGCCGTGGGGCGCATGCTGGCCCGTTTGGGGCTGACCCCGCAAAAGCCGCTGCAGCGCGCCTACCAGCGCGATCCCATCGCCATCGAGCGCTGGCAGCGACAGACTTATCCCGGCATTGCTGCGGCTGCGAGGCAAGTCGGCGCCGACGTGTACTTCTGGGACGAGTCGGGATTCCGAGCCGACACCGTGCATGGCAAGACCTGGGCACCCATGGGCAAGACCCCCGTGATCAAGCGGCCCGGCCAGCGCCAATCGATCTCGGCGGCCTCGGCGGTCAATGCCAAAGGGGGCTTCTGGTTCGCTACCTACCAAGGGGCGTTGAATGCCGAACTGTTCATCGAATTGCTCAAGAAGATGATGAAAGGTCGCAGCAAACCGGTGCACCTTGTCGTCGACGGACTGCCGGCGCACAAAAAGGCCAACGTGCGCGAGTACATCGAGTCGACCAACGGCAAGCTGAGCATGCACGTCTTGCCGGGGTACGCGCCCGATCTCAACCCAGACGAGTTGGTCTGGAGTCACGTCAAGCGCACTGGAGTGGCTCGCAATCCATTGCGCGCCGGAGAGAAACTCGAGATCCGAGTCGATCAGCAACTGCGCGCGATGAAATCAAATCGCCCTCTGGTCAGATCCTTCTTCGAAGCGCCGACTGTCGCGTATATTTCGGACTGCTGAGTAACAGCGCGGTTTGCCGGTCGAAGGCACCGCGGTTCAGCGCGACGGTGGCAGCATCGCTTGCCTATTCGGAGGACGGGTCTGGTTTGACGGCGATGCTGTTCCAGCGGCAGCTATCTGCCTTTGAATCTGAAGTCCTGGCCGGCGGGTCGGGTGCCGCCCGTCGCCCGGCCGATCTCATCGCCAGAAAGCTGCCGGCCGAATTGGCTGGTAGGACTGCCAGTTCGAAATCCGTCCTTCGATGCGGCAGGCATGGCAAACCCACACGATGGCGCCGTCATGGACCGGCTTGGCGTTGACCGGGTTTTTTTGCACTTGAAGCACCTCGGTGTGGCCAAGCCGTGTTCCGTGCAATCCGAGGCATGGGCGCCCACGTCCACATGGAACTGCACCATCGCGCGCGCTGGACCTTTGCCAGGGCCGATCGCGCCAGACGTGTCGAGGAAGTAAGTGAGATCGGTGATGTACATCGGGCGTGGGCAAGGTGTCTACCAAGACGAGCGTCGGCTCGGTGATGTTCTCCGCGCGGTTACGTAACGTAGCTGACCGCAGCACATCTGAGGCTCACTCGCAATGCGCAACCCCCGCCAGTGCCATTCCCAATCTGACAATTAGAGACGTGCAAATACCGGTCCAGCACGCCACTGTGACGTACTTGTGCCGTGCCGCAACTGACTGTGACGGAATTGTGCCGGGGCGGACCTGGGAAGCGATGTGGCAAGCGTCGCAAGTGGTTGATTTATAACAACTTTCCCAGGCCGTGCCGGTCTCTTAATCCGTAGGTCGACAGTTCGAATCTGTCAGGACCCACCACATGTTCTCTTGCGCGGCAGGGACTCGCCCGAACGCGAGCAGGGGCAAGCGCTCGAGGCTATCCGTCGGCAAGCTCAGGAAAGCAGAAGTCGCACCAGTGGTAGCCCGCAGGCCGGATGCTGACCGGTCGGCGGTTGGCCGGCGCGATCTGCGAGACCCAGGCGCACGGCGCGGCCAATGAATGCGTTTCGCGGCTGCGGCGGTTGGCCATCAGCGACGGCGGCGTCGGCGAAACCTCGACGCCGCAGTTCGGGTTGTCGGCCAGTGCCGCGAAGCCGCTCAGGAAGCCACCGGCGAAGAACTGCTGCTGCGGCGTCAGGCCATCCAGCAGCGGCGGCACCAGCGTCGCAGGCACGCGGTGTGGCAGCTCGGGGGCGAACTCGGGGGGCAGGTAGCGGGCCAGGAACATCGTCACCAGATCGCAGACAGCCGCTGCCAGAGCGGTGCAGGCCCCGGGGCCCGGCCGGCACGGCGCTGACACCGGACCGAGGTGGTCCCAATGCTCGCCCTGTTCGAACACGGCGCGGTGGCGCGGCGCGCGCATCTGCGTCCACTGGCTTTCCGAGAGCTGGCTGAAAAAGTCGAATGGGCCGCCCCAGACGAGCAGGCTCGGCACCTCGAGCAGGGGCAGCGGGAAGGGTGTGTCGCCGGCCCAGTCCTGCCAGCCGCCGCTCAGGCCGGCGAAGGCAGCCACGGCCCGATCGACCGCGAAGCGCGCACCCAGCATGGCGCCGAAACTGTGCCCGACGATGGCCGTTGCCGGCGGCGGCAACAGCACGCCGGCATGCGCCCACTCGTCGCGCGCCCAAGCCAGTACCGCGTCGAGCGTGGCCATGTCGGGGTGGGCCGCCGAGGACGGGTTCTGGCCGGCCGCATTGCCCGCCAGTTGCGGCACCACGACCACGCAGCCGCTGCGCGCGAGCTGGGCCGGCAACAGCACCCAACGCAGGTGGTGGTCGACGTCGCCCTGGCAATGGCCGTGGCAGAAGATCACCAGCGGGTAGCGCCCGCAGCCTTCGAGCAGGGGCGCGCTCTCGACCGCACCGTCCAGGCTGGGAAAATAGATGCGCAGCGGCACCGGCGCACCGTCAGCAGGGCCGAGGCTGCGGGCACCGAAGAACACCGGTGCCAGCGCCTGCGGCTGCCAGGCGATGGGACAACTCGCCGGGCGGGGGGGTGGAGCCGGTGGCCATGCGACCCATTCTGGACATCGCGCGGGCGCTGACAACCCCCAGTTTTATCCGGCCGGCTTCCAGCGGTGGCTGCCCGGCACGCGCTGCTTTTCGGCGAAGCGCTGCAGCGGTGCTATCACCTCGTCACGGTGATCAACCCGCGGCCGGTTGCGCCGTGTTCGCCGCGCCGCTGCGCGCATGCCACCACAGGATGATCAGCACCGCCGGCACCACCACCGCAGCGACCATCGGGTTGCCGAAGACCAGTGCGAGCGACAGCAGATTCAACACGACGAAGGCGAAGCGCCCGATCGGCCGTCCCCACTGGCCGGTGTAGGCCGCGCCCAGGCCCATCACCGCGACGATCGCCGACACCGCAGCGGTCAGGAACGCCGGCCAGCTGAAATCGATCAGCAGCAGCGCGGGCGTGTAGACGAACGCGAAGGGCACCAGCGCCTTGCCCATCGACAGCCGGAAGGCGGTCATGCCGGTGCGCATCGGCTCGCTGCGCGCAATGCCGGCCGCAGCAAAGGCCGCCAGCGCGACCGGTGGCGTGACATCGGCCAGCACGCCGAAGTAGAAGACGAAGAAGTGCGTCGCCAGTTGCGGCACGCCCAGTTGCGCCAGCGCCGGCGCGACGATCGCCGCGAGGATGATGTAGGTCGGCGTGGTCGGCACGCCCGAGCCCATGACGATGCACGCGGCGGCGGTGAACAGCAGGCCGAACAGGATCGTGATGCCGTCAGCGCGAACCAGTTGAACAGGTCCAGCGCATCGAGCGGCCTGCGCCACCACGCCCGACAGGTCGAGCACCCAGGCCGAGAACTTGAAGCCCATGCCGGTGAGCGTGGTGATGCCGAGCACGAAGCCGACGCAGGCACAAGCCGCGCCGATGCCCAATGCCGCCTTGGCACCCATCTCGAAGCCCTGCACCAGCGCGCGCGGGCCGATCGTCAGGCCGCGCCATGTGGCGACCGAAGCGGCCCAGCAGGCGCGGGAATCCACGAGCACGCCACCGTCAGCGTGATGCCCCAGAAGGCGGCGAGGAACGGCGTGTACTGCATCAGCAGCAGCGTGACCATCACCACCAGCGGGATGAACAGGTGCCACGAGCTCCTCAGCACCCAGCGCCAGCGACGGGATCTCCGCCGGGTCCATGCCCGACAGCTTCAGGCGCCGTGCTTCCAGGTGCACCATGAACAGGATCGCGAAGTAGTGCAGCGCAGCCGGGATCACCGCCACCAGGATCAGCTGGTTGTACGGAATGCCCAGCGTCTCGGCCATGATGAAGGCGGCCGCGCCCATGATCGGCGGCGTTATCTGGCCGCCGCACGAGGCCGAGGCCTCGACACCGCCGGCAAAGCGCGGCGAGAAGCCGACCTTCTTCATCAGCGGGATGGTCATCACGCCGGTGGTCACCGTGTTGGCGATCGCCGAGCCGGAGATCATGCCGAACAGCCCCGACGAGACCACGCTCACCTTGGCCGGCCCGCCGGCGAAGCGGCCGGCGGCAATGGTCGCCAGGTTGACGAACAGCTGCCCCAGCCCGGTGAGCTGCGCCATGATGCCGAACAGCACGAAGTGGAAGACGAAGGTGGCGACCACGCCCACCGGAATGCCGTAGATGCCTTCGGTGCCCTTGTACAGGTGCGCCACCACGCGCGGCACGCTGTAGCCGCGGTGTGCCAGCACGCCGGGCAGGTAGGGGCCGAAGATGCCGTACAGCACCGTGGCGATGGCCAGCAGCGGCAGGAAGATGCCCATCGTGCGGCGCGTCGCCTCGATCACCATGGCGATGGCGATGACGCCCATCATCAGGTCGATGGGCGTGTGATCGCCGGGGCGCTGCAGGAAGATGGTGTCGAAGAACAGCAGCAGGTACAGCGAAAAACCCGACGCGAAGCCGGCGAAGATCCAGTCGCGCAACGGGATGTGGCTGTGGCTGCCGTCGTAGGCCCTGAGCGGCAGCGACAGCGCGGCGATCAACAGCAGCACGGCGATGAAGACCACGCGCGCGGGCAGCGGCACGCGGTCGCCCAGCGCCGCGAGCAAGCGCCAGCCCAGCACCAGGTAGAAGCTCACCAGCCCGAGCGAGACGATCCACTCCCACGCACCCGGCAGGCGCTTTTGGCGCGGGAAGACCAGGAAGCACAGGCCCAGCACCACCGACAGGTGGATGGCGCGGTGGGCGATCTCGTTTTGCAGGCCGAAGCCGGCGGTGTAGTAGTGCCAGCCCGACAGGCCCACCGCCAGGACGGTGACGATGCCTGCCGACACACCGACCAGCCGGCGAAAGCTCGATTCCGGGTCGAACTGCTCGATGAGGCGGTCGATTTCCTGCTGGTCGGCGTGCGGCTGCGGCATGCTCATCGACCGCGTTCAGGTCAGCGGGCAGTGCTGCGCGCGCACCAGGATCGAGTGCGTGCTCAGATCACCCAGGCGCACCGGCGCTCGGCCCGCCACGACGACGCGCATGTGCTGTGATGGCAGCGGCAGCACCACCAGCGGCTGCACCAGCCGGTCCAGTCGCAGGCGCCAGCCATCACCGTCACGCTGCAGCGTCTCGCCCGCGCGCGGCGGCCTGTGGCAAGCCATAACCTTCGCCCTCGAAGCGTTCCTCGACCAGGTGGGCGCGCCATTGCCCCGCGTCGTGGCGCCAGACGTAGTGGTCCGACACCGGCGTGCCGAGCACCGAATGGGTGAAATGCGATGCTCGCCTGCGGCGCTGCCGGGTCGAGCGGCAGGCGCAACAGTTCGCGCGCGCTGCGGTGCTCGCTGAGCACCAGTTCGCACGCGCGTGCGCTGACCGGAAAGGCCAGCGCAGTCAGCAGAGCGGCCACCGTGGCGGTGGCGCGCCGCGCGGGTATCACTTGGCGATGCCCTTTTCCTTGTAGTACTTCATCGCGCCCGGGTGGATCGGCGCCGTGCCGACCGCCATCGCCGTGTCCAGGCTGATGTTCTTGCCCTGCACATGCACCTGGCCCATGATCTTGACGTTCTCGAACAGCGCCTTCGTCACCTCGTAGGCCACGTCGTCGGGCACCGCGGCGTGGGTGCTCCACACCGCCATCACGGCCAGCGTGTCGACCGGCGCGGTCTGGCCCTTGTAGCTGTTGGCCGGCAACTGCACCTTGGTGTAGTAGGGCTGCTGCTTCTGCAGCTCGCCGATCTCGGCGCCGCTCAGCGGGCACCACCTTCAGCGCATGGCTCTGCGCGAAATCGGTGACGGCGGCGGTGGGCACGCCGGCGGTGATCAGCGTGGCGTCGAGGTTGCCGTCCTTGATCTTGTCCACCGCCTGCGTGAACGACGACAGGTCTTCCTTGATGTCGCTGCGCTTGAGCCCGTACACCTGCAGCAGGTCGGTCAGCAGCTGGTACTGGCCCGATCCCGGCGATCCCGACGAGACGCTCTTGCCCTTCAGGTCCTTGACGCTGTTGATGCCCGAATCGGCGCGTGATGATCAGTTGCACCGTCTCCGGGTACAGCGCGCCGAGCGCGCGCACGTTCTTGATCGGCGCGCCGTCGAACTGGCCCTTGCCGTTGTAGGCGGCGTCGAGGATGTCGGCGGCGACGAAGGCCGATTCGATGTCCTTGTTGCCCAGCAGCTTGACGTTGGCCACCGATGCGCCGGCCGACTTCGGCGGTGGCGCTGATCTTCTTGCCGTTGACCACGGCCTTGTTCGAGATCAGTTGCGCCAGCATGCCGCCCAGCGGGTAGTAGGTGCCGCCGGTGCCGCCGGTGGCGATGCCGAAGAACATGCGCTGCTGCGCCAAGGCGGTGGTGGCCAGCGCGGCCACCAGCGTCAACGCCGCGGCGTGTTTCCAGTTGAAGGTCATCGACGTTTCCTTGTCAGTCGAAGGGAGGCCAAACGATAACGCGAGACTGAGCGCGAGCGTCGCGGCGGGCGTCTATGCTCGCGCCATGGGCTTGTACGACGTGATCGTCATCGGCGCCGGCGTCGTCGGCACCGCCGTGGCCTGGCAGCTGTCGCTGCTGGGCGCAGGGCGCGTGCTGGTGCTCGATCGTGGCACCATCGGCAGCGGCACCACCGCGCAGTCCAGCGGCATTCTGCGCACCCACTATTCGGTGAGCGAGAACGTCGAGCTGGCGCGGCGTTCGTGGCACGTGTTCGAGCACTTCGCCGAAGCGCTGGGCGACGACGAGGCGTCGGCCGGCCTGGTGAAATGCGGCTACCTGATCGCCGCGCCCGACGGGCCGAAGCTGCGAGCCCTTGCGTGACGCGCTGGCGGCGCAGCGGGCGCTGGGCATCGAGGTGCTGTTGCTCGACGCGGTGCAGGCCCACGCGCGATTGCCGATCGCCCGCTTCGACGACGCCGCGCTGATCGGGTTCGAGCCCGAGGCCGGTTTCGCCGACGCCTACCTGGTGGCCACCGCCTTCGCCCGGGCGGCGCGGCGGCGCGGCGTGAAGATCGTCGAAGGCGTCGAGGTGCATGGCCTGCGCCTGCAGCAAGGGCGCGTGGCCGGCGTCGACACCGCGCAGGGGCACTTCGAGGCGCCGGTGGTCATCAGCGTGCAGAACATCTGGGCCGGCGAGCTGCGGCGTTGGACCGGCATCGAGCTGCCTCTCGTGGCCGAGCGCCACCGTGTCATCGCGCTCGAAGGCCCTGAGCCCTACCGTTACACGATGCCGGTGTTCAAGGACCTGGCTTCGCCCGGCATGCTGTATTGCCGCAGCTACGGCGGCCGGCAGATGCTGCTCAGCGAGGGCATCGCGGGTGAAGTGCTGGCGGCGCCGGACAACGAACCAGGCGAGGTCTCGATGGATCAGGTGGCGTCGCTCGGCAGCCAGGTGGCCGAGCGCTTTCCGTCGTTCGAGACGGCCGGCCTGGCCTCGTCATGGACCGGCGTGTACGACGTCACGCCCGACTGGAACCCGGTGCTCGGGCGCGTCGAGGATGTGCCTGGGTTGCTCATCGGCTGCGGCTTTTCCGGTCACGGCTTCAAGCTGTCGCCAGCCGTCGGGCGCGTGCTGGCGCAGGAAGCACTGGGTTTGCCGACCGACGTGCCGCTGGCGCCGTATGCGCTGGAGCGCTTTCGCCGCGGCCGTTGGCTGGTCGGGCGCTACGGCGCGGGCGCTGTCGCTTGACAGGTCGCGCCAGATTCGCCGGTGGTCCACCTGGCCGCCGGCGGCTCACCCCGCCGCGGCGTGCAGCGATCGCCGGCAGTCGCGCTCGGTCGACGTCTAAACGTCCTTGCCCGGGATGACGAACTTGGGGTGGCAAGCCCCAAGCTCACGGCAACGCGGAAGATTTGCCGTCTACTGACCACGTGCCACCGGCGCCGGCGGCAGCGGTTGTCCGCCCGGGCCGGCGGCGAAGGTCAGCGGCGAGATCGCCTCCTGCTGGCCGACGCCCGGCTTGCTCCAGTCACACACGCCGCCCGGGAATGCCGTCTGCATTCTGGCCATCTGGCCGCCGGTCAGCGTCGCCGGCAGATAGTCGGTGGCGGCTATCGGCTTGCGCTGGCACTTCAGGATGTTCTCGGAGATCGACCCGCCGGCCACCTGACGCGGCGATGCATGTTTCATCAGCCGCGGGTCGGCATCGCACTGGGCCATGTCGGTCACCGGGTTCGAGTAGCTCAGATCACCGCTCAGGTAGCACAGGTCGAATGCTGTCGCCGGTTTGGCATCGATGACCTGCGCCTGGGTGCGCACCGAGTTCAGCGTGGCCTTCGGTGCACTCACCAGCAGGTTCGACAGCCAGGTGTCCATGGTCAGCAGCGACTGCACCGTCACCGCCTCGGTCTGCGCGGCACCAAATGGCAGCAGAGCGACGCCATAGCGCCAGATGACCTGGTTGCCATGATTGCCGTTGTTGGCGACGTCGATGCGGTCACGCTGAGAAAAGCTGCGCCAGATGTAGTGGATGCCCTGCTCGTCGTAGCCGCGCGAATCGATGATCGGCAGCTTGCCGTGGTTGGTGCCGCTGGACACGATGCCCGCCCGGTAGGCGATGGACAGCGCCGCCGGGTCGGCCTCGGAGCGTTGCGGCGTCAGGTTCGAATCGACATCCGATCCGCCGATGACTTCGTTGAGCGTGACGAACTCCTCGGCGGTGATGGCGCCGGACTTCAGCGCATTCAGCCCGTACTGGATGCCCGCGTTGTCACCGGTCTGCAGCGCGCGGGTCGCGCCGGGCACCGGGCCCGGCGTGGTGCCCCACACGGATGCGGACAGATCGGCGTCGCCGCAGCGCGTCCCGGTCGGATTGGTCACCGGGTCGTACACCAGTGCCGCGGGCAGCGCGCAGTTGTTGCGCGCTGGGCCCACGGGCGCCAGTGCGCCGGTCGCCGCGTCGACGACATACACCGGCACATAGTTGCCCGGCTTGTTGTTGAAGCCGAAGGCGTTGTTCCACGACTGGCAGCCCAGGTGGTCGAGGTGGCCGTTGATCGCGGTCTTCTTGGCATTGATCTCGGCTTGAGTCTTGCCACCCATCAGGGCCGTCCACTCTGGCTTGACGTACGCATTGACGAGCAGCACGCAATCGATGACCTCCGAACCGGTGGTGATCGAGTCGGGATAGTCGCAGGCCGGCTGGATGCCGTCCAGCAGCCCGGGATAGATCGACGCCGCGGTGTTCTGCCCGATCGAGCCGCCGGAGCAGCCATTGCCCAGCGTGTACTTGATCTCGCCGTAGTGGTCGACGATGTGCTCCTTCATCATCATCACGGTTTCGGCGTTGAGCACCCGGTTGGAATTCCTCGACGAATCGTTCAGGCTGTTGTCGACGACCATGAAGCCGCGCGACAGTGCTGCGTTGTCGGCCCAGTTCTGGCTGCTGCGGTTTTGCAGGCGCGGTTGGCCGGTCGAGGCACCGAAGGAATAGACCACCTTGCCGTTCCACTGCGGCTGTGGCGCCAGCGCGGTCCACGGCTGGGTCGGATCGAACAGCACGGCGATGTCGTAGATGCCGCGATTCATGGTGCCGCGTTCGACGCGCACGATGTAGGGCACGGTCGTGCCGGTATTCGTCGTCGTCATCGCCATGTCGGCTGGCGAACTGCCCACCGCATACGGCTGAAAGCAATTGTTCGCCGGCACCGGCGCACCGCTCGGGTCGGGCAGCGCTGTCGAGCAGCCGACCGCCGTCGTGCGGTAGAAGAGCTTGTATTCGGAAGCGATGTTGCACTGTGCATCGACTGCCGAGGTTGTCAGGCCGCTGGCGTTTGACCCGGGCGTGGCGCCAGATTCAGCCACCGGCGTCGGTGTCGCGCAGATCCAGGGCTGGGTCTGCGAGCCCAGCAGCACCGGCCCGCCGCGCGGATGGTTGGTGATGGTCAGGCTGGCCCACGGCCGGCCCTTGCCATTGCCGTTGGCATCGGCCACGAACACGTTCTCGCCCAACGCCATGCCGGTGAGCACACCGCGCATCGTGCGGGCCGTCGCATCAGAGACAAATGTGGAGCCCACATTGGCTCCGTTCAGCGTCAGCGTGACCTGGTGCATCGGCACGTTCTTCGGCACAACCACTTCGACCAGCACATTGCCGTCGCTGACCAGGTCGGCGCGGTTGGACAGCGTCTTGATCTCGAAGTTGAAGGGCGGCAACTCGCCCTTCGCCTGGGCAGATTCGGACGGTGCTGCGGCCCCGCCACCACAGCCGGCCACCAGAGCGGCGAAGGCCACCGCGGCCAGTTGCAACACGATTCGAGCGATGTGCATCAATGTCTCCCGTTGTATGAACTACTACCTCGGAGGCACTTTTATGGGCTCGGGCCAGGGTTGACAACCGGGGCCAACCCTTGCGCAGTCCAGCCGCAGACGTTGTTACACGGGCGAGACGTTCCACACCTCGGTCAGCACCGTGCCGGCGGCGCGAACCACCTTGGCCAGCGGACAGAACATCGTCAGTTCATCGCGCAGTTGCGCCATCTGCGCGGCGCTGGCGTCGGTGCTCACATCGATCGTCAGCGTGATGGCAGGGAAGGGCACCGCCACCTCCTCTTGCAGCGTGACACCGCGGCGATCGAACTCGACATCGGCGGCGATGTGCATGCGCTTCAGCTCGAAGCCATGCTTGTGCGCGATCTTGTGGCTGATGACGCTGGTGCAGCCCACCAGCGCGGCGACCAGTGTTTCGGTCGGCGTCTGGCCTTCGTTCGTGCCGCCGCGTTCGATCGGCTCGTCGATCATCGCGCTCACGCCGCGCACCGTGGTGCGCGTCAGCGAATGCGACAGCGCCTCGCCCTGCATGCGCCACTGGACCACCATTTTTTCACGCACCGCACCCATCACCGCTCCTTGTCAAAGTCGAGCCGCCGGCGTCAATCGACACGGCGGAAGTTTTCCGAGTAGCGCACCGTCAGCGTGACGGCGCCTTCGTTCAGCAACCACGGCCGGATGCGGTAGCGGCGCACCCCGCTCGCGTGCATCGGGTCGGCATCGGCGATGGCGCGCGCCTCGGCCAGCGATGCGGCGCGCACAATGATCATGCCCTCGCCGCTCCACTGCGTTTCGGCATCGTCGGCGAAGGGCCCGGCGGCGAAGGTCACGCCGCGTGCCTCCAGGTCCTTTTGGTAGGCCAGGTGCGCGCCCAGCTGCGTGGCCAGCGCGTCGAGCGGGCCGGTGGGCGTGGTCAGGATGACGTACAGCCGTTTGGCCAGCAGGCCCTTGGCGCTGACGTGGTCGATGTGCTCTTGCCAGGTTCCCATTCAATCCTCCGCTTGTGTCAAAGAAGGGCCAGGCTGATCTGCGGGAATGCGATCAGCAGCGCCAGCACCGCCAGCATCACGGCGGCGAAAGGCAGTGCGCCCATGAAGACATCGTTGAGCGTGATCGACGGGTCATCGATCGTCGCCTTGATGACGAAGCACGAGATGCCGAACGGCGGCGTCAGCAAACCGATCTCGGCGCCGACGACGGTGACGATGCCGAACCAGACCAGGTTGATGTGCAGGGGCTCCAGCGCCGGCAGGAACAGCGGCACGACGATGAGGATGATGGATGCGGTGTCGAAGATCGTGCCCAGGGCCAGCAACAGCAGCACGTACAGGGCCATGAAGCCGGCGAAGGACATTTGCAGCGTGGCCAGCCATTCGCCGAACATCGTCGGCAGCGCGGCGATGCCGAGCATGCGGCTGTAGATCGACGCGGCGATGATCAGGAACAGGATGTTGGCGGTGATGTGCCCGGTGTCCACCAGCGCGCCCCAGATGGCCTGCGGTGTCAGGCGCCGCTTGGCCCACCCGAGCAAGGCGGCGGCGACGGTGCCGGCGGCACCCGATTCCACCGGCGTGAGGATGCCGCCGTAGATGCCGCCCAGCACCACGCCCACCAGCAGCAGCACAGGCCCCAGCTTGACCATCGCATCGCGCAGCAGCCGGCCCGGCGGCGCCGCCGCGCCGCGGCTTGTGGCGCCGCCGACGAAGCGGGGCACGAAGGCAGCGAAGAGCATGATCGACAGGCAGAAGGCGATGGCCAGCAGGATGCCCGGCAACACACCGGCGAGAAACATCGCACCCACCGATTGTTCGGTGACCACTGCATAGATGATCAGCATCACGCTGGGCGGGATGATCATGCCCAGCACCGAACTGCCGGCGACGATGCCGACGGTGAAGCGCTTGCCGTATTGATAGCGGCGCATCTCGGGCACCGCCACCTTGGAGAACACCGACGCCGAGGCGATCGACGAACCGGTGACGGCGGCAAAGATCGCGTTCGCGGCCACGGTGGCGATGCCCAGCCCGCCGCGCAGGCCGCGGAAGACATCGTCGGCGAATTGGTACACGTCGCGCCCGAGCCCGCAACGGCTGACGACGAGGCCCATCATCACGAACAGCGGCACGGTTGCGAAGGCCTCGTCCGATACCGAATCGGCAATGGCCAGGCCGAGCAGGTCGAGCGCGAGGCCGAAGTTGCCCTTGAGCAGCAGCACGCCGGCAAACGACACCAGGCCCAGCGCGACGGCGATGTGCAGGCCCGCGTAGATCAGCGCCACGATCGCGACCAGCGACGTGATGCCCGCCGTGGTGCTGCTCAATTCCATGCGCGGGGGCGGCCGCCGGTCGGCCGTCGCTCAATGGCCACCGGCGCCCCGCCATGCACGCCGTGCCTGGCGCATGAACTCGATCAGGCACACCGCCAGGCCGAGCACGGTGATGGCCTTGACCGGCCACACCACCACCGTGAACACGCCTTCGTTGCCGAGGTAGGACTTGCGCTGCACGGCCTCGATCAGCAGCGGCACCGAGCCCCACAGTGCCAGGCCCATGTACAGCGCGCCCAGCGACAGGAAGACCGCCTCGAGCCGCTGTCGCGCGCGCGGACGGCTGGCACCGATCCAGCCCAACAACGAATCGGAGCGTGTCAGCTTGCCATTGCGGATGGCATCGGCCAGTTGCGAGAAGACGATGCCGACGATCGAGATCTGCACCATCTCGGTCACGCCGGCGATCGGGTGCGCGAAGAAGCTGCGGCCGATGGCATCGGCGGTGACGAGCAGGATCAGCAACAGGATCCACGTCGAGCCGAGCGCGTTCATGCCGACGATCACCGCACCGAAGGCGGTGGCGGGTGCCCTCACGCCGTTCGCGGCGTGTGCTTTCATGGGGCTCTCGGCGCTGCGCCTACTCGCGGTCCCACTGGCGCTCGATCGGCTGTTTGGCCGCGCGCATCGCATCCATGTAGTAGCTCAGCATCTGCGTGCCCTGGTCGCCGCTCTTGTCCAGCCCTGCCGCCCATTCCTTGGCCAGGTTGGGCAGCTCCCTGGCCCATTGACTGCGCTGCGCGGCCTGCAGCGTGTGCACCGCGCCGCCGGCCTTCTTGTAGGCGGCGACGCTGTCGGCACCTTCGGCGGCAGCGATCTTGGCGAGCAGGTCGCGGTATTCGATGGCCACCTCCATCAGCACCTTCTTCACCTCGGCGGGCTGCTTGGCCCAGAAGTCGGCGTTGGCTGTCAGCACCTTGGTGTTGACCGCGCCGATGTCGGCCTCGAGCATGTTCGGCGCCACCTCGGCGAGCTTGAAGGTCACTGCGGCCTCGGGCCACAGCAGCGCGCCTTCGGTGACGCCGGTCTGGACCTGGTTGTAGTAGCCGGTCAACGGGCCCGACACACCGACGGCGCCGACGGGCGCCAGGTAGCGCAGGTTGAAGCCGGCACCGGAGATCTTCAGCCCCTTCATGTCGGCCAGATTCTTGACCACCGGCTTGGTGAAGACCTGGTAGCTGTCGAGCACCACCGCGTTGGTCAGGTAGACCTGGTTGTACGAGGCGAAGGTCTTCTTGATCGACGGGAACTTGTCGGCCATCTCGTCGATGGTGCGCGCCACCAGCGCCGGATCGGTGGTGACGAAAGGCGTGGCATAGGCCACCGCCAGCACGTTCATCTTGTCGCCGTAGATGGCGGTGGTGACGATGGCCATGTCGCCCAGGCCCTTCTGCACACCTTCGAGCACACCGTTGGGCTTGACGATCTGCCCACCCCAGGCCTGGTTCCACTTGATCTTGTACTTGTTGTCCTTGGCCAGGCGCTTGTCCACCTCGGGGATGTAGAAGTCGACGAACTCCTTGATCCACAGCGATTTCGGCGGGTAGCCGTCGATCACCGTCAGGCTGATGGTGGTCTGCGCGTGCGCGCCGGTGGCGAAGCAGGCGGCCGCGATCGCGGCCAGGGCAGTGAAACGGAAGGTGGGCATGGTTGTCTCCGTGGGTTGTGATCGATCGGTGCCGTTTCGCACCGTTGTCATCTGCTTCGCTTGCGTGCCGCTGGCAGCGGCGTCACCTCGGCGGGCGGCTTTCGTGGCTCATGTGGCGTGGCTTCACCGCTGCCGACGATGATCTCTGCCGTCTTGCGGTAGTGCGCGCACAGCAGCGCCACGGCCTGTTCGGTATCACGCTGGAAGACGGCATCGACGATGGCCTGGTGCTCGTTCTTTTCCTGCCGCTTGGGGAAGGCCTGCTGCGCGGACAGCTGCCGATAGCGATAGGCCTGGTCGGCCAGTTGGTCGCAGAAGCCGAGCAGCCAGCGCGAGCCGCAGCCAGCGATCAGGCTGCGATGGAAGGCGCGGTGCAGCCGCTCCCACTCGGGGTTCTCCTGGTAGGCCTCGGCCGAGATCGACCGTGGCACACGCCCCAGCCGGTGCAGCGCCAGCACCACGCCTTCTTCCCAGACGGCGTCGAAGCGCGCGATCGACTCGCGCAACCCGATTTCCTCGAGCCAGCAGCGGGTGCGCGTCAGTTCCAGCAGATCGGCGACGCTGGCGGCGGCGACATAAAAGCCGCGCTGATCGCGCCGATCGACCAGACCGTCGGAGGACAGGCGGTTCAGCGCCTCGCGCACCGGGCTGTGGCCGGCCGCGTAGCGCTCGCTGACGAACTCGATGCGCAACTTGCCGCCCGGCGCCAATTCACCGCGCAGGATGTCGTTGCGCAGCTGACCATAGACGCTGCTGGCCAGCGTGGGCGCGGAAGCCTCGTTGGCGAAGTCGGGGTCGGCGGCGCTGGGGTTCATCGGCTGCGGGCTCGGTCGGCAGGATTATCGCTAAAACGAGATCCGTTGCAAGTTTTGACGATATTAATAGAATATGTCCTCGATCATCGAAACAAGCGGCGCATGCGCGACATCAGTCTGGACAACATCACCGCGGCGGTGCAGGACGCGATGCGCGGCGCCAGCGATGCCCGTTTTCGCGAGGTCATCGGCAGCCTGGTCACGCACCTGCACGCCTTCGCCAGCGAAGTGCGGCTGACCCACGAGGAGTGGCATGCCGGCATCGACTTCCTTTGGCGCGCCGGGCGCATCAGCGACGACAAGCGCAACGAATTCGTGCTCACCAGCGATGTGCTCGGTTTGTCGTCGCTGGTCGATCTGCTCAACGGCTCGACGCATGGCACCGAGAGCAGCGTGCTCGGGCCGTTCTATGTCGAAGGTGCGCCGCTGTTGCCGGTGGGCGCCAGCATCGTCGCCGACAACACCGGCGAGCGGGTCTTGCTGCACGGCTGCGTGTTCGACAGCGCCGGCCAGCCCCTGTCCGGCGCGCTGCTCGACTTCTGGCAGACCGATGCCGACGGCCTGTACTCGCAGGCGTTGCCGCACAAACCCGAGTTCAACCTGCGCTGCCGCATGCACAGCGATGCGTCGGGCCGCTATGCGCTGCAGACGGTCAAGCCGCGCTTCTATTCGGTGCCCTACGACGGCCCGGTCGGCGACCTGCTGCGCGGCGGTGGGCGCCACGCCTGGCGACCGTCGCACTTCCATGTGCTGGTCACCGCGCCAGGGCACCGGCGGCTGGTGACCGAGGTCTTTGCCGGCGACGACCCGTACATCGACGGCGATGCCGTGTTCGGCGTGCGCCGCACGCTGGTCGCGCAGTTCGAGCGCCGCGACGATCCTGCCGCCGTGGCGCCGTACCGGGTCGAGGCACCCTACTTCGACGTGACCTTCGACTTTCATCTCGCTGCCGACGGGGCTGCGGGATGCGAGGCCTGAGCCAAGGCGCGCCATCAACATCCAAAGGACACAAACGCATGACAACCGAACAGCGCGCCTTGATCATCGGCGGTGGCACCATGGGCTTCGGCGTGGCCGTCGTGCTGTTGGCCGGCGGCTGGCGCGTCGATGTCGTCACGCCGACTGCGGCCACCCGTGAGAGCCTGCCCCAACGCGTAGCGCGTGCGATGCAGAGCCTGAACAAGCCGTGGCAGCCCGACGCGTTGAGCGTGCATGCCGACTACAGCGGCGTGCCCTGGGACGACATCGCGCTGGTGGTCGAGAACGTGCGCGAGGATCTGGTGCTCAAGCGCGCCGTTTTCGCCGAGCTCGAGCGTCTGAGCGCGCCGCACACGGTGCTCGCCAGCAACTCCTCGAGCTTTCCGATCAGCGACATCGGCAAAGGCCTCGAGACACGATCGCGCATGCTCGGCCTGCACTTTTTCATGCCGGCCTATCTGGTGCCGTTGGTGGAGGTGATTCGCGGCGAGGCTACCGATGTGGCGCTGGCCGAACGCGTCGGCGAGTGGATGTGGGCCCTGGGCAAGCGACCGGTGCAGGTCAAGCGCGACATCCCCGGCTTTCTCGGCAACCGCATGCAACATGCGCTGATCCGCGAGGCGCTGAATCTGCTGCAGTCGGGCGTGGCCTCGGCCGAGGACATCGATGCGGCCATCCGCTACAGCTTCGGCTTTCGCCTCGCCGCCGCCGGCCCCTTGCTGCAACGAGAGCATGCCGGATGGGACATGTCGTTCGCGGTGGCCCAGAGCCTGTACCCGGACCTGTCGAACATGCAGACACCGCCGCCGGTGATCGAAGACATGGTCAAACAAGGCCGCTATGGCATGAAGACCGGGCAGGGCCTGATGGCCTGGGATGCCGATGCCATCGCCAACGAGAAGGCGCGCTACGAACAAGCGCTGAAAACGGTGCTGCAGGTGTTCGAGCGCGAAGGCCTGCACGGGAGGACGGCATGAGCCTGATCGCTCGGCTTCACCGCACGCGGCGCTTAGCCGGGCTGTGCCTGTGTCTCGCGATCACCGCGCTGGGGCTGTCTGCTGCACAGGCGCAGCCGGTGGCGGCCGACGAGTTTCGCGTCACGCTGCTGGGTACCGGCAGCCCGGCGCCCACGATGCGCCGCTTCGGCCCCGGTGTGCTGGTGCAGGCCGGCGGCAAGACGCTGCTGTTCGACAGCGGCCGCGGCGGCACGCAGCGGCTGATGCAATTGGGCCTGCCGCTGGGCAAGGTGGATGCGCTGTTCCTCACGCACCTGCATTCCGACCACGTCATCGGCATTCCCGATCTGTGGTTGACCGGCTGGCTGGAAGCGGGCTACGCGCAGCGCAAGGGGCCCTTCGTGGTCTACGGCCCGGCCGGGACCAAGGGCCTGATGGACGGCCTGGCGCAGGCCTACGCCTGGGACATCAAGGCGCGCATCGCCGACCAGGGTTTGAAGCCCGAGGCCATCAGCGCCGAAGTGACCGAAGTGGCCGAAGGCGTGGTCTATGAGCAGGCCGGCGTCAAGGTCACGGCGATCGAAGTCGACCATGGCGAGTTGCTGAAGCCGGCCTTCGGCTACCGTGTTGACTTTGGCGGTCGCTCGGTGACGATCTCGGGCGACACGCGCTTCAGCGAGAACCTGATCAAGCATGCCGCCGGCACCGATTTGTTGATCCACCAGGTGGCCGCGGCGAGCGACGAGCTGCTGAAGATCCCGACCTTCAAGGTCATCCTGGCGCACCACACGCAGCCCGAAGAAGCGGCGGTGGTGTTCAACCGCGTCAAGCCGAAGATGGCGGTCTACTACCACTTCGTGCTGCTCGGCACGCCGGCCATCCCCGCGGTGACCGACAAGGAAGTGTTCGAGATGACGCGCAAGAGCTATGCCGGCCCGCTGCTCATCGGTGAAGATCTGATGGCCTTTCGCCTGGACGCCGATCAGGTGGTGCAGCTGCCGCCGCGCAAGCCCTGATTCGGGCGCATCACCGCGGTTGTCCGTGGTGGTGGCGAAAGTTGCTCCGCCACTTCTGTGCTGGAATGTCGGCACGAATGTGTTGGCAACTCCTCCAACCTCTGCGATGGGCACTGCTAGGCCTGAGCGCTGCGCTGCACGTCGCCACCGTCCGGTCGGCGCCGGCGGTCATCGACGACACACTGGCGCAGCGGCTGGCTGCTTGCACGGTGTGCCACGGGCGCGAAGGCCGTGCCGGCCCCGACGGCTACTACCCACGCATCGCCGGCAAGCCCGCAGGCTACCTGTTCTCCCAGCTGACAAATTTTCGCGACGGGCGTCGCCACTACGGGCCCATGGCGCGGCTGGTGGCGCCGCTGTCGCCGGCCTACCTGCGCGAGATCGCCGAGCACTTCGCGGCGTTGGACCTGCCGTATCCGGTGCCGGCACGCGCCAGCGCATCGGCGGCGGTGCTGGCGCGCGGGCGTCAGCTCGCGTTGCAGGGCGATGCGGACAAGGGCCTGCCCGCGTGCGCCGCCTGCCACGGCCGTGCACTGACGGGCGTGCTGCCGGCCACGCCCGGTTTGCTCGGCCTGCCGCGTGACTATCTCAGTGGCCAACTCGGCGCCTGGATCAATGGCCAACGCCAAGCGCTCGCGCCGGACTGCATGGAGCGCATTGCGCGCAGCCTCGGCGACGGGGATGCCGTCGCGGTGAGCGCGTGGCTGGCCAGCCAGCCGCTGCCGGCCGAAGCGAAGGCCATCGTCCAACTGCCGGAGGCGCCGCCGCTGCGCTGCGGCAGTGCCATCGGGTCGCGACCGTGAGCCGATGGCGCGTGGTGTGGGTGGTGCTTGCCGGCACAGCGGTGGTGGCCGCTCTGGCCGCCGTGGTCGTGGCCTGGATCGATCGGAGCCCGCCCATCGCGCCCGCTGCGCAGCCGAGCGACGGCACACCCGCGCAGATCGCGCGGGGTGCGCAGCTGGCGCGGGCCGGCAACTGCGCCGCCTGCCACACCGCGCGCGGTGGTTCGCCGTATGCCGGCGGCCGCGGCATCCAGACGCCGTTCGGCACGGTCTATGCCGGCAATCTCACACCCGATGGTGCCACCGGCCTCGGCCGCTGGTCGGCCGATCACTTCTGGCGTGCCCTGCACCACGGCCGTGGTGTCGACGGCCGCCGTCTGGTGCCGGCATTCCCGTATCAGCAGTTCACGCGCATCCGTCGCGAAGACAGTGACGCGCTGTACGCCTTCTTGCGCACGCTGCCGCCGGTGACACAGCCGAACCGTGCGCACGCGTTGCGTTTCCCTTTCGACACCACCGCCGCGCTGGCGCTGTGGCGCGTGCTGTTCTTCGATCCCGGCGTCTGGCAGGACGACCCACGGCAAAGCGCCGAGTGGAACCGGGGCGCCTACCTCGTCAACGGCGTGGCCCACTGCGTGGCCTGCCATGGCGAGCGCAACGCGTTCGGCGCCAACACCGGCGCCGGTTTCGGCGGCGGCCAGGTCGCCTCGAGCCCGTGGTACGCGCCTTCGTTGACACGCGCCGACGAAGCCGGCGTGGCCGATTGGCCGCGCGAAGACATCGTCGCCTTGCTGCGCGACGGTGTGGCGCCGCACGGGCGTGTCAGTGGCCCGATGGCCGAGGTGGTGCTGCACGGCACGCAGCACGTGGGCGCGGCCGATCTGCGCGCGATGGCCACGTATCTGCAATCGCTGCCACCCGAAAAGGTGCCACCGCCGGCCGCAAACGCGCCGGATGCGGCGCAGCGCGCGCTCGGTGCGGCGCTTTACGACGAGCACTGCGCCGCCTGCCACGGCACGCAAGGCGAAGGCGGTGTCACCGCCGACGGCCGCAGCGTGGTGCCGGCGTTGGCCGGCAATCGATTGGTGACGATGGAACCGGCGACGAACCTGGTGCGCTCGATCGCGCTCGGCGGCTTCGGCCCGGCCACGGCCGGCAACCCGCGCCCCTTCGGCATGCCACCGTTCGAGCAGGTGCTGGACGATGCGCGCATCGCGGCGCTGGTGACGTTCCTGCGCAGCAGCTGGGGCGCGCAGGCCGCGCCACTGAATGCCAGCGAGGTGGCGCGACACCGTGGCGGCGATTGAGCGCTTCGAGACAAGGATTGGTGCCGGTGAGAAGAGTCGAACTCCCGACCTTCGCATTACGAATGCGCTGCTCTACCAACTGAGCTACACCGGCACGGCAACCGCAAATTATAGCCAGCCGCCTGCGGTCGGCCGGTCATCGGCTTAGCCCGGCACGGGCACAATCGTGACCCCGTAACGCAACACAGGACCGATGACGATGCAAGAAGCCCGCATACTCGTTGCCCAAGGTGGCGGCCCGACGGCCGTGATCAACCAGTCGCTGGCTGGCGTGGTGCTGGAAGCGAAGCGCTTTGCGCAGGTGCAGTGCATCTACGGGGCGCGCCACGGCGTGCGCGGCATCGTTGATGAAGACCTCGTCGATCTGCACGGTGAAACGCAGTTCAACCTCGAAGCGGTGGCTGCGACACCGGCCTCGGCCTTGGGTTCGACGCGCGACAAACCCGATGCGAAATACTGCCGGCAGATTTTCGAGGTGCTGCGCGCGCACCGCATCACGCACTTCTTCTACATCGGCGGCAACGATTCGTCGGACACGGTGCGCATCGTCAGCGAGGCCGCGCGCGAAGCCGGCTATCCGCTGCGCTGCATCCATGTGCCCAAGACGATCGACAACGACCTGGTGTGCAACGACCACACGCCCGGTTTCCCTTCGGCGGCGCGCTTCGTCGCGCAGGCCTTCGCCGGTGCCAATCTCGACAACGCCGCGTTGCCCGGTGTCTACGTGGCGGTGGTGATGGGCCGCCATGCGGGCTTCCTGACCGCGGCATCGGCGCTGGCACGCACTTTCCCCGACGACGGACCGCACCTGATCTACCTGCCCGAGCGCAGCTTCTCGATCGACAGCTTCCTGGCCGATGTGAAGGCCACGCACGAGCGCCTGGGCCGCTGCGTGGTGGCGGTGTCCGAGGGCATCCACGACAGCGCCGGGCAGCCGATCCTGGCGCAGCTGGCCGGCCAGCTGGAACGCGATGCTCACGGCAACGTGCAGCTGTCGGGCAGCGGTGCGCTCGCCGATCTGCTGTGCGACCAGGTCAAGTCCACGCTCGGCCTGAAGCGCGTGCGCGGCGACACCTTCGGCTACCTGCAGCGCAGCTTTCTCGGCTGCGTCAGCGATGTCGATGCGCGCGAGGCGCGCGAGGTCGGCGAACGGGCGGTGCAGTTCGCGTTGCTCGGCGACGAAGACGGCTCGGTGGCGATGCGCCGCAGCGGCGACTATGCGGTGGACTACGACCTGGTGCCGCTGGCCGATGTGGCCGGCAAAACCAAGGTCATGCACGACAGTTTCATCGCTGCCAGCGGCACCGATGTCACCGGCGCCTTCCGCGACTACCTGCGCCCGTTGCTCGGCAGCGGCATGCCGCAGGCGCATCGGCTGCGCGCGGCAGCGGTGGCCAAGGTGCTGAAGGCCGCCGGCTGACGCCTCGACTCCTCTGCTGCGCGGGCAGCGGAGCCGTGGCAATGCGGTTGGCGCGAAGCGCGATCAGTCGCTTTGCAGCGCGTGGCCGATGACCTCGCGCACGCCGTCGCTCAGGTTATTGCGCGCCGCCACGCGCGCGATGGCTTCGCGCGCCGCGCCACGGTACGGCTCGGCCAGCTGGCCGACGCGGTCCATCGCGCGCGCCACGCGCGCGGCCACGTTGGGGTTGATGGCGTCGAGTTCGAGCACGCGCTCGGCCCAGAACACATAGCCCGACGCATCGCGGCGGTGAAACGCCGCCGGGTTGCGGCACAGCGAGACCAGCAGCGCACGCGCGCGATTCGGGTTGCGCAACGAGAAGTCGGTGTGCTTGAGCAGCTGGCGCACGCGTGACAGCACCATGCCGCCGGGGCTGCCGCTGCCGGCTTCGACGGGCTCGTTGGCGCTGGCCTGCACTTCGAACCAGTCATCGAGCACCAGCGGGTCGTCATGGGCCTGGTCGTGGAAATGCGCGAGCGCGGGCGCGGCCAGCTCCGATCGCGACTGCGCCAGCGCCCACAACGCCCCGCTTCGCTCGCTGAGGTTGGTCGCCGACTTGACGCGTTGGTAGGCGCGGCCCGGCCACACCGGGTCGGTGGTGGCCACGGCATGGCGGCACAACATCGCCAGGGCCAGATGCGCCAGCTCGCGCCGGCCCGATTGGTCGCGCGTGGGCCGGTAACCTTCGTTGACCGGGTGCGTTTCGTAGGCCCATTGCCAATCGGCGTGCAGCGCCTGCGCCAGTTGCTGCAGCACCGCCTCGCGCTGGCTGTGGATGCGCTGCGGATCGACCTCGCTCAGCTGCTCAGCCACATAGGCCTCGCTGGGCAGCGTCAGCGCGCGCTGCTTGAAGGCTGGGTCGAGGCTGTCATCGCGCAACACCGCACGCAGCGCCTGAAGGTGCTCGACGCTCAGGCGGGCTTCGGCGCCGTCGCGCACTGCGGCGACCAGGCAGCGCAGCGCCAGTCTTTGGGCGGCTTCCCAGCGGTTGAATGCGTCGCTGTCGTGCGCCAACAGAAGCAGCAACGCCGCATCGTCGAGGCCGTCGTCGAGCACCACCGGTGCCGAGAAACCGCGCAGCAGCGACGGCACCGGTTCGGCGTCGACGTCGGTGAAAGTCCATTGCTGCTCGCTGCTGCAAAGCACCAGCAACGTTCGGCGTCGCCGGGCAGATCCTCATCGGAGAGCCGCAACGGCAGGGCCTGACCGTCACGCCCGATCAGCGCCATGCGCACCGGCATGACAAATGGCTGCTGCGTCGGCGACGTGCCCCGTTGCGACAGCCGCAGCGTGTAGGTGCGCGCATCGGCCTCGTAGTGGCCCATGGCCGTCAGTCGCGGCGTGCCGGCTTGTGTATACCAGCGCTTGAATGCCGGCAACTGCTCGGCCAGCACGCTGTGCGGGTTGGCATCGGCCAGGGCCTGCGCGAAGTCATCGCAGGTCACGGCCTGGCCGTCGTGGCGCTGGAAGTACAGGCGCATGCCCTGTGCGAAGCCGTCGCGGCCGACCAGCGTGTGCATCATGCGCACCACCTCGGCACCCTTGTCATAGACGGTGGCGGTGTAGAAGTTGTCGATCGCCACATAGCTGTCGGGCCGCACCGGGTGCGACATGCTGCCGGCGTCTTCGGGAAACTGCAGCGCGCGCAAGGTCTGAACGTCGTCGATGCGCTTGACCGCGCGGCCCGATGCGCTGGCCGCCATGTCCATGCTGAATTCCTGGTCGCGAAAGACGGTCAGTCCTTCCTTCAGCGACAGCTGGAACCAGTCGCGGCAGGTGACGCGGTTGCCGGTCCAGTTGTGGAAATACTCGTGCGCGACCACGCTTTCGACACGCAGGAAATCGTCATCGGTCGCGGTGCTGGCGCTGGCCAGCACGCAGGAAATGTTGAAGATGTTGAGGCCCTTGTTCTCCATCGCGCCGAAGTTGAAATCCTCGACCGCGACGATCATGAAGCGATCCAGGTCCAGGCTCAGGCCGAAGCGCACCTCGTCCCAGGCGATGGCCGCGATCAGCGAGTTCATCGCATGCTCGGTCTTGCCCAGGTCCTTGCGCTTGACGTAGATCTGCAGCAGGTGCTCGCGCCCGGCACGGGTGCGAATTTTCTGTTCGTGCGCCACCAGGTCGGCGGCCACCAGCGCGAACAGGTAGCTGGGTTTCGGGAACGGATCGTGCCACTTCGCGAAGTGACGCCCGGCGTCGAGTTCACCCTGTTCGAGCAGGTTGCCGTTGCTCAGCAGCACCGGGTACTTGGCCTTGTTCGCGCGCAGCGTGACGGTGAATACGGCCATCACGTCGGGCCGGTCGAGGAAGTAGGTGATGCGGCGGAAGCCTTCGGCCTCGCATTGCGTGTACAGCCCGCCACCACTGGCGTACAGGCCCGACAGTTCGGTGTTGGTGGCAGGCGCGATGGTGTTGCGGATGTCGAGCGCGAAGCTGTCGGCCGCCGGCGGGTTGTCGATGACCAGCAGATCAGGCTCTTCACGAAAGCTGACGCTGTCGCCGTCGGCCTGCACGCGCAGCAGCTTCAAACCGCTGCCGTGCAGCTTCAGCGGCTGCGCCGGTTGCTCCGGGTTGCGTTCGATGAGCAACCGGCTGGCGACGATGGTCTTGTTCTCGTCGAGATCGAAGCTCAACTCGACACGGCGAATCCAGAACGCCGGCGCCTTGTAGTCTTCGCGCAGGGTCAATGCGGCGGTGCCTTCACGCATGTCTCATCTTTCTGGTCGGGAACGGCTGCTCACAGCCCTTGTTTCAGGCTGGCGGCGATGAACACATCGAGGTCGCCATCGAGCACCTTCTGCGTGTTGTTCACCTCGACGTTGGTGCGCAGGTCCTTGATGCGGCTGTTGTCGAGTACGTAGCTGCGGATCTGGTGGCCCCAGCCGACATCGGTCTTGCTGTCCTCGAGCTTCTGCTGCTCGGCCTTCTGGATGCGCATCTCGTGTTCGTACAGGCGGCTGCGCAACATCTGCCAGGCCTCGTCGCGGTTGCGGTGCTGCGAGCGATCGTTCTGGCACTGCACCACGATGCCGGTCGGGATGTGCGTCAGGCGCACCGCCGAATCGGTCTTGTTGATGTGCTGGCCGCCGGCACCGCTGGCGCGGTAGGTGTCGGTGCGCACATCGGCCGGGTTGATCTCGATCTCGATCGTGTCGTCCACCTCGGGGTAGACGAAGATGCTGGCGAAGCTGGTGTGGCGCCCGCCCGATGAATCGAAGGGGCTCTTGCGCACCAGCCGGTGCACGCCGGTTTCGGTGCGCAGGTGGCCGAAGGCGTAGTCGCCTTCGATCTTCAGGGTTGCGCTCTTGATGCCGGCGACATCGCCTTCGCTTTCTTCCATCACCTCGGCCTTGAAGTCCTTGCGCTCGCAATAGCGCAGGTACTGGCGCAACAGCATCTGCGCCCAGTCGCAGGCCTCGGTGCCGCCGGCGCCGGCCTGGATGTCCATGAAACAGTTGCCAGGGTCGGCCGGGTTGCTGAACATGCGCCGGAATTCCATGCGCGCGACGGTCTCGCGCAGCGCATCCGCGGCGCTTTCGATATGCGCCAACGCGTCGAAGTCCTCATCGGCCTTCGACATTTCGTACAGCTCGGCGTTGTCGGCGAGTTCGCTGTTCAGGTGGTCGATGGTCTCGACCACGGTTTCCAGCGTCTTCTTCTCCCGGCCCAGTTCCTGCGCGCGCTTGGGTTCGTTCCAGACGGCCGGGTTTTCGAGCGCGGCGTTGACCTCGTTCAGCCTCAGGGCCTTGCGGTCGTAGTCAAAGGTACCCCCTTAGCGCGCCGGTGCGTGCTGTGAGGTCGGCGAGCAGCGTGCCGATCAGGTTGATGCGTTCGATGTCCATGTCGGGATTTTGACATGGGGGTGAGCCGCTCCTGCAGCGCACGCGGCAGGAGCGCATCAGCCTGCTGGGTCAGGCCGCGACCGGCGTGCGCACCAGGTGATCGAAAGCCGACAGCGCGGCTTTCGAGCCTTCCCCGGCGGCGATGACGATCTGCTTGAAGGGCACGGTCGTCACATCGCCGGCAGCGAACACACCGGCCAAGGTGGTGGCGCCGCGCTCGTCGATGAGGATCTCGCCGAAGCGGGACAGCTCGACCGTGCCTTTCAACCAATCGGTGTTCGGCACCAGGCCGATCTGCACGAACACGCCCGCCAGTTCGATGTGCTGCTCGACGCCGCTGCTGCGGTGCCTGAAGCGCAGGCCGTTCACCTGGTCGCCGTCGCCGGTGATCTCGGTGGTTTGCGCGTTGACATGGATGTCCACGTTGGGCAGGCTCTTCAGCTTGTTCACCAGCACCGCGTCGGCCTTCAGGGCATCGGCGAACTCGATCAGGGTGACGTGCTGCACCACGCCGGCCAGGTCGATGGCCGCTTCCACGCCCGAGTTGCCACCGCCGATGACGGCCACGCGCTTGCCCTTGAACAGCGGGCCGTCGCAGTGCGGGCAGTAGGCCACACCCTTGTTGCGGTACTCGGTTTCGCCCGGCACGTTGACGTTGCGCCAGCGCGCGCCGGTGGCCAGCACGACGGAACGGCCTTGCAGCGTCGCACCGTTGGCGAGTGTCAGTGTCAGGTCAGCGCCGGCCTGTCCGGCCACGTCGAGCGCCGTCACGCGCTGGCCCTCGATCAAGTCCACGCCCAGACTTTGCACCTGCGTGCGCATCGCCGCGGCAAATTGCGGGCCTTCGGTGTGCTGCACCGAGATGTAGTTCTCGATGCCCAGCGTGTCCAGCGTCTGGCCGCCGAAACGCTCGGCGACGAGGCCGGTGCGGATGCCCTTGCGCGCGGCATACACCGCCGCCGCCGCGCCGGCCGGGCCGCCGCCGACGATGAGCATGTCGAAGCGCGGCTTGTGTGCCAGGCGCGCCGCGTCGCGCGCCGCCGCGCCGGTGTCCACCTTGGCCAGGATCTCGGCCAGTTCCATGCGGCCCGAGCCGAAAGGCTGGCCGTTGAGGAACACCGTCGGCACGGCCATGATGCGGCGCGCCTCGACTTCCTGTTGGAACAAGCCGCCGTCGATGGCCACGTGGCGCACGCGCGGGTTCAGCACCGCCATCAGGTTCAGCGCCTGCACCACATCCGGGCAGTTGTGGCACGTCAGTGACATCCAGGTTTCGAACACCAGATCGGTGTCGAGCGCGCAGATCTGCTCGATGACATCGGCCTCGACCTTCGGCGGGTGGCCGCCGGCTTGCAGCAGCGCCAGCACCAGCGAGCTGAACTCGTGGCCCATCGGGATGGCCGCGAAACGTACCCCCATGTCGTGCCCGGCGCGAGTGATCTGGAACGACGGGCGGCGCGCATCGGTGCCATCGTGGCGCACCACGACCCGCTTGTTCAAGCCGTCGATGTCATCCAGGAATTCGCGCATCTGCCGCGATGCCGGCTGGTCGTCCAGCGAGGCGAAGATTTCGACTGGCTGCGTGATGCGTTCCAGGTAGGTCTTCAGCTGGGCCTTCAGCTTGGCTTCGAGCATGTGCGTTCCCCTTCGATGGTTTGCGGGCGGGCTTGCGAGCGCGCAAGACCGGCCCTGTCGTCAGCATCCCCGCAAGGCAGCTGACGACAGCGCGGCGTCACGCTGTGGGGGGCAGGCGCCGCGGGCCTGCCCTTCTGTCCTTCAGGCGGTGGGCGCTTAGATCTTGCCCACCAGGTCGAGCGACGGGGTCAACGTCGCGGCGCCTTCCTGCCACTTCGCCGGGCACACCTGGCCGGGGTTCTTGGCCACGTACTGCGCGGCCTTGACCTTACGCACCAGCTCGTCGGCGTCGCGGCCGATGCCGTCGTCGTGGATTTCCACGGTCTTGATCACACCTTCGGGGTTGATCACGAAGGTGCCGCGCAGCGCCATGCCGGCGTCTTCGACCATCACGTCGAAGTTGCGCGTGAGGGTGCCGGTCGGGTCGCCGATGAGCGCGTATTGCACCTTCTTGATGGCGTCCGAGGTGTCGTGCCAGGCCTTGTGCGCGAAGTGGCTGTCGGTGGAAATGCCGTACACCTCCACGCCCATGTCCTTCAGCTCGTCGTAGTGGCTGGCCAGGTCTTCCAGCTCGGTCGGGCAGACGAAGGTGAAGTCGGCCGGGTAGAACATGAACACGTTCCACTTGCCGGCGAGCGTCTTCTCGGTGATGTCGATGAACTTGCCGTTCTTGTAGGCGGTGGCCTTGAAGGGCTTGACTGGGGTGTTGATGAGGGACATGCGTAGCTCCTGGGTTGATGAGACGAATAGAGATGAATAAAACTATCGATACAACGATGTCGATTGTGTTCCTTGTCGACGACCCCGTGGATGAAACCTATGCATCCCGGCCATTGGCGGCTTCTATGGAACGGCTGGGCGAGATGGCGATGGGGCAAATCGCACCTTGCGCTTGGGCCGCACGGCGGCGCAACATCGCGGCCGTGCCGCACATCACCTTTACCCCGCAGTTGCGCCGCTTCACCGCGACGCCCGAGTTGCACAGTCGCGCCGGCAGGCTGCGCGAGCTGCTCGACGAGGCCTTCGCAGTGAACCCGCAGCTGCGCGGCTACGTGCTCGACGAGCAGGGCCACCTGCGCGCCAACGTGGTGGTGTTCATCGACGGGCGGCGCAGCCAGGACCGAATTTCACAGTCAGAACCCTTGCAACCGCACAGCCGCGTCTTCGTGATGCAGGCCCTTTCCGGAGGATGACGATCATGTCCCGACGTGCCTGGGTGGCCACCCGCAAGGGCCTGTTCGAACTGCAGGGCAGCGAAGGGCGCTGGCGCATCGCGCGCACCAGCTTTCTCGGCGAGCCGGTGAGCATGGTGTTGCCACCGGCGCGCGGCGAGCGGCGCATGCTGGCGGCGCTGAACCTGGGCCACTTCGGCGTCAAGGTGCACGCCTCGGACGATGCCGGCGCCAGCTGGCACGAGGTCGCCACGCCGGCCTATCCGCCGCAACCGGCCGATGCTACGGGCGTGCCCTGGAAGCTGGTGCAGGTCTGGTCGCTGCAGCAGGCGCACGGCACGGTGTGGGCCGGCACCTTGCCCGGCGGGCTGTTCCGCTCGGCCGACTTCGGCGCGTCGTGGCAACTGGTTGAATCGCTGTGGCACCGCGGCGAGCGCGCCGAATGGTTCGGCGGCGGCTACGACGTGCCCGGCATCCATTCGCTGTGCCCGCATCCGGTCCGTGCCGACGAACTGCTGGTCGGCATCAGCTGCGGCGGCGTGTGGGTCAGCCGCGACGATGCGGCCAGCTGGCAGTTGCAGGCCGACGGCATGCGCGCCGACTACATGCCGCCCGAGCAAGCCGAAAGCCCGAACACGCAGGACCCGCACGCCATCGTGCGCTGCCATGGCCAACCCGATGTGCTGTGGTGCCAGCATCACAACGGCATCTGGCGTTCGGGCGACAACGCCGCTTCGTGGCAGCCGCATCCATGCGCCGGTGTCCAGTTTCGGCTTCGCCGTGGCCGTGCACCCGGAAGATGCCGACACCGCCTGGTTCGTGCCCGGCCAGGCCGACCAGTGCCGCGTGCCGGTGGACGGCGCGCTGGTCGTCAACCGCACGCGCGATGGCGGGCGCAGCTTCGACACCTTGCGCAGCGGTCTGCCCGCATCGGATTGCTTCGACCTGATGTACCGCCACGGCCTGGCGCTGGCCGACGACGGCCGCTCGCTGCTGATGGGCAGCACCACGGGCAACGCCTGGGCCAGCGACGATGGCGGCGACCACTGGCAGCACCTGGCGATGCAGCTGCCGCCGATCTACGCGGTGCGCTTCGGCTGAAGCCGGCCGCCACCCGGCGACCACCAGGCGACCACCGGGCGCGCAATGCGTCACGCGCGGCAGGTGACGCCGGCCGGACAGCGTTGTGTTTCTGTAAGCGATGGTCAGCGCTGTCGTGCAGATCACACGACAGCCCCCAAGTTCTCGGGAGCTTCACCCATTCGGGGGATGACCGGGCATTGCGCTTGTTGAAAAATTGCTGTCACACGCCGGCCTCATCATTGTTCGGTCAGTGTGTGCAGCGGGCGTCAGCCTGCATGGAGTCACCGGCATGCCGCAGACCTTCAACGTCGGATCGAAATCGCTGTTCGTCACGGTCACGGCGTGGGTGTTTATCGTGCTGGCGGCACTGACCAGTGTTTCCGCGGTCTTGCAGAACGCCGCCGTGGCCTCGTTCCTGCCCGGCTTGACGGTGGTCGGCAACGTGCAGCCGCTGCCGCTGCTCACCGGCCTGCTGATGGGCTACCTGCCCTGGGTGGTGGGGGCCGGACTGCTGATGTCGCTGGCCACGCTGGCGTGTGCGGTCGGCCTGCTGGTGCGGCTGGAATGGGCGCGGCGCTTTTTTATCGTGCTGCTGGTGCTGGCCATCGTCGCCAACTTCGCTGGCCTGTGGTTGCAGCAGGAGATGCTGCAATCGGTGGTCAGCAGCACGCTGAAGCACTCGCCGCTGCCGCCGCTGGCCGCCGACGTGTTCGGTGGCTTCGTCACCGCCACGCGGGTCACCGCCGTGCTGCTGACGCTCGGCGCCTGCGGCTTGCTGGTGTGGATCATCCGCCGCCTGATGTCGCCTTCGGTGCGCCAGGAATTCGCCTGAACCCCGGCGCGGAGACCAAAGCCGCGCCGCTGTTTTCCAAGGCGGCTGCCGTATGCTCGGCGGCATGAAACAGCACATCTGCATTGTCACCGGTGCCTCGCGCGGGCTCGGTTTGGCCATGGCCCGTCAACTCTCGGCGCGCGGCGTGCGGCTGCTGACGCTGTCGCGGCGGCCCGATGCCTCTTTGAATGCAGCCCATGTCGAACAATGGGCCGTCGATCTGTCCCGACCCGCCGAGGCGGCCGCGCGGCTGCAGTCCTGGCTGATGGCGCTGTCACCCGGCGCGGTGGCCTCGCTGAGCCTGATCAACAACGCCGCCGGGCTGGCGTCGCCGGCGCCGCTGGCCGACAGCGATGCGGCTGAGCTGAGCGTGGCGCTGCGCGTGGGTCTCGAAGCGCCGCTGCTGCTGACCGCCGCATTCCTGCGTGGCAGCGCCGGCTTCGAGGTGCCGCGCAAGGTGCTCAATATCTCCTCCGGCCTGGGCCGCTTCGCCATGGCCGGCAGTGCCGCGTACTGCGCCACCAAGGCCGGCCTCGACCACCTCAGCCGTGCCGTCGCGCTGGAAGAAGCGGCGCGGCCGCACGGCGCGAAGATCGTCTCCCTGGCGCCGGGCGTGATCGACACCGACATGCAGGTGCAGTTGCGCAGCGCCGACCCGGTACGGTTCGCCGAGCGCGAGCGTTTTGCCAAGCTTGAAGGCCGAAGGCAAGCTCGACAGCGCCGAGGCGGCCGCGCGCAAGGTGCTGGCCTGGCTGGACCGGGCCGATTTCGGCAGCGAGCCGATCGGCGACGTGCGCGACGCCTAGCTTGCGGCGGACGCGATCAGTCCAGCGCCAGTTCCCAGGTCTCGCCGACCAGGTCCGCGCCGAAGCTATGGTGCGCTTCGCTGGCCAGCAGCTGGTAGCCGCAGCGCTGGTAGATGCCGCGCGCGGCGCTCAGCAGGCTGTTCGTCCACAGCCGGATGCGCCGGTAGCCGGCGGCGCGGGCGAAGCGCTCGCATTCGTTGACCAGCGCCTGGCCCAGGCCGAGCCCGCGCGCGGCGGGTTCGATCAGCAGCAGCCGCAGTTGCGCGGTGCCGGCTTCGACGCTGCGCGTGTGTTCGTCGCGCCACTGCACCAGCATCACGCAGCCGAGCGGCTGGCCGTCGCGCTCGGCGATCCAGCAGGCTTCCTTCGCCGGCTCGAACTCGTCGATGAAACGCGCGCCGATGTGCGCCACCAGCGCCTCGAAGCGCAGGTCCCAGCCGTATTCCTGCGCATACAGCGCGCCGTGGCGCGAGGCGATCCAGCCGATGTCGCCGGCGCGGTGCGTCCGCAGCATGAAGGCGCTGGTCTTGCGGCGCGGGCCGAGCAGTTTCTCGATGCGTGCGGCGGCGTCGAGCAGCTGCAGTTGTTCGGTTTCGCCGAGCGTGCCGAGCAGATGCGGCCATCTGCCGGCGTGAGCGTTTGTCCAGCGGCGTGAAGGCGCGGCGTCCGGCAGCCGTCAGCGACAGCGGCCGCCGGCGTGCATCGCCTGCGGCGCGCTCGCTGGCCACCAGGCCCTGCGCCTTCAGGCCGCCGAGCAGCCGGCTCAGATAGCCCATGTCCAGGCCGAGTGTGCCGCCAGTTCGCTGGCGGTGGCGCCGGGGCTGTGCGCCAGTTCCCACAGCAGGCGCGATTCGGCGAGGCTGAAGCGGCTGTCGAGCAGGTGCCCCTTGAGCACGCCGATGCGCCCGGTATAGAAGCGGTTGAAGCCGCGCAGCGCGTCGCAGCGCTGCGCGAGGGTGGGCGCCGAGATCGTGGAAGTCGGATTGCTGGCATGCATATATTTGCTTTAGGCAAGTATAGGGAAGGGCGCTCGCCCCGTCGAGTGCGACAGGGGGGGGTGACAGGGGTTGCCCGAATAACTGTATAAACGTACAGTTGCCAAATGGACCTTCTGCCCGCTGTCCAAACCCCCACGCCGGCCGCGCATGCGCCGAGCGCGCCGAGCGCGCCATGGCCGCCCGCGCTGGCCGCCACGAAGCCGCTGCCCGCGCCACCGCTGGTGCCCGAACAACTGCACCCCGCGCTGTGGCGCGCGCACCAGCTCGGCCGCCAGCGCGAGGCCTGCACCGCCACCGGCTTTGCCGCGCTCGACGCCGAACTGCCCGGCGGCGGCTGGCCGCAGCGGGTGCTCAGCGAGCTGCTGCTGCCGCATCCCGGCATCGGCGAGATGCGGTTGCTGGCGCCGGCGCTGGCGCGCATCGCCGCCGCGCGGCGCGCCGTGATGCTGTTCGACCCACCGGCGCCGCTGTGCGGCTGGGCGCTGGCGCAGCTGGGGGTCGATGCGCGGCAGTTGATCGTCGTGCACGGCCGCGACGGTCGCTCACGGCGCACGCCACCTGCTGGCCAGCGCCGACCTGCTGTGGGCGCTGGAACAGGCCTTGAAGAGCGGCCAGGTCGGCGCCGTGCTGGCCTGGCTGCCCGAGCGGCTGCGCGCCGATGCGTTGCGCCGGCTGCAACTGGCGGCGCAGGCGCACGACGGCCCGGCCTTCTTGCTGCGCGACATCGAAGCACGTGCCAAACCCAGTGCCGCGCCGCTGCGCCTGGCGCTGCATGCCGCCGGCATCGACGAATTGCGGGTGCGTGTGCTCAAGCGCCGCGGCCCGGCGCTGGCCGCGCCGTTGCGGCTGGCGCTGCCGCCAGTGCTGCCCGAGGTGCTGCGCCAGCGTGCGCAGACGCGGCTGATGGGTGACGTACGGGGTGACGTACGGGGTGACGTACGGCAGGGTCGCCCGATATCGGCCTGATCACCGTGCCGGTCCTGATACACGATGTTGTGGTTGGCCCTGCACCTGCCGGCGTTGTCGCTGGAATCCTTTGCCGCCACGCTGGGCACGGCGCAGCATGCGCTGCCGCTGGCTTTGCTCGAGCAGCACCAGGTGCATTCGGCCAACCGCGTCGCGCTGCGCCTGGGCATCAAGCCGGGCATGAAGCGCGCCACCGCGCTGGCGCTGGCGCCGCAATTGCTTTTTGGCCAAGCCGATGCGGCGCGCGACGCGCAAGCGCTGCAGTCGGTGGCGCATGGGGCGCTGGGCTTCACGCCGTCGGTCACGCTCGAAGGCAATCAGCGCAGTGACTGCGCACCTGTCGTGCTGCTCGAGGTGCAGGCCTCGCTGCGTTATTTCGGCGGCCTGGCGCGGCTGCAGCAGCAACTGCGTGACGCCCTGGCGCCACTCGGCTTCAGCCAGCGCCTGGCCAGCGCGCCGACGGCCGGCGGCGCCGCGCTGCTGGCGCGCTGGCGCGATGACCTGAACCTGGGGCCGCACAGCCGCGACATCGAACGGCTGCGTGTCTTGCTCGACGATGCGCCGGTGTGGCTGCTCGGCCCCGGGCGCGAACACTGGGAAGCGCTGCAAGGCATGGGCCTGCACACGCTTGAGCGATCTGCGCCATCTGCCGCGCGCCGGCCTGGCGCGGCGCTTCGGCGAAAGCCTGCTCGCCGACCTCGACCGCGCGCGCGGTGAGCTCGCCGATCCGCGCGAGTGGCTCACGCTGCCGGCACGTTTCGAAGCGAAGCTGGAACTGCATGAACGCACCGACAGCAGCGAGCAGGTGCTGCACGGCGCGGCCGTGCTGCTGGCGCGGCTGGTGGCGTGGGCACGCGCGCAACCGGCGCGCATCGGCGGCTTTCACGCTTGGCCTTGCGGCACGAGCCGCGGCGCAGCGATGAAGCGCTGCCCCAACACAGCGAACTGCACATCGCGCTGGCCGAGGCCTCGAACGATGCGGCGCACCTGCAGCTGCTGCTGCGCGAACGCCTGGCGCACCTGGTGTTGCCGGCGCCGACGCTCGAACTGCGGCTGCGCTGCGATCAGCTGGTGCGCAGCGCGGCACCGAACGGCGAGCTGTTTCCCACCCAGGCCAGTGCGCGCGAAGGCCTGCTGCGGCTGATCGAGCGGCTGCAGGCGCGGCTGGGGCCGCAGCAGGTGCAGCGCGCGCTGCTGGTCGAGGACCACCGCCCCGAACGCGGCACCGGCTGGCAGCCGGCGCTGGCGCCGCTGCCCGCCGTGCTGCCGCAGGTCATCGCACTGCCGACGCGCCCGGTGTGGTTGCTGGCGCCACCACAAGCCCTGCCCGAACGCGCAGCTGCGCCCGCTGCTCGACGGCCGGCCGCTGCAGTTGCTGGCCGGGCCCGAACGCATCGAATCCGGCTGGTGGGACGGCGCACCCGCCGCGCGCGACTACTTCATCGCGCAGGCGCACGACGGTGCGCTGGTGTGGGTCTATCGTGGCCGGCTGGCGTTGGCAGACGGGCCCGGGCTGGTTCCTGCACGGGCGCTTCGGCTGAGGGTCGCCTTACCGCCACCTTCGCCGACACCTTCGTGACGCGTGTGCGTGCGGCAGCCCGTTATTCTTCGGTCATGATCGACCTGCACTACTGGCCCACCCCGAACGGCTGGAAGATTTCCATCATGCTCGAGGAGTGCGGCCTGCCCTACACCTTGAAGCGGGTGAACATCGGCCGAGGCGAGCAGTTCAGTCCTGCCTTCCTGGCCATCAGCCCGAACAACCGCATGCCGGCCATCGTCGATCACGATCCGCCCGGTGGCGGCGCGCCGATCGCGCTGTTCGAAAGCGGCGCGATCCTGATCTACTTGGCCGACAAGGTCGGCCGCTTCATCGGTAACGACCTGCGCAGCCGCCATGCTGTCCTGCAGTGGCTGATGTGGCAGATGGGTGGACTGGGGCCGATGGCCGGGCAGAACGGGCACTTCCTGCTCTATGCGCCGCAGAAGATTCCGTATGCGCTGCAGCGCTACGGCGATGAAGTGAACCGCCTGTACGGCGTGCTCGACGGCCAGCTGGCGCGCACCGGCGCGTTCGTCGCCGGCACCGACTACTCGATCGCCGACATGGCCATCTTCCCGTGGGTGCGCACGCACAAGGCGCAGCAGGTGCCGCTGGAAGATTTTGCGCACGTGCAGCGCTGGTACCAGCAGTTGATGCAGCGCCCGGCGGTGCAGCGCGGCATCGACTTGGGCAAGGAACTGCGCGCCGCCGCGCTCGACGACGAAGCGCGCAAGGCGCTGTTCGGCCAGACTGCGCAGACCCTGCGCGATGCCGCCGGCAAGACCATTTGAAAGAAACGATGATCGAATTCTTCTTCGACTGCAGCAGCCCGTGGACCTGGCTGGCGTTCCACCAGATGCAGCCACTGGCGGCCGAAGAGAAGGCGACCATCCACTGGCGGCCGATCCTGGTCGGCGGTGTGTTCAACAGCGTCAACCCGAGCGTCTATGCGGCGCGCGACAACCCGGTGCCGGCCAAAGCCGTGTACCAGCGCAAGGACCTGGCCGACTGGGCGCGCAGCACCGGTCTGGTCATCCGCATGCCGCCGAGCGTTTTTCCGGTGAACAGCGTCAAAGCGATGCGCGGCTGCGTGTGGTTGCAAGGGCAGAGCGATGCTGCGATGGTGGCCTTCGCCAGCGCGGTGTTCGAAACCTACTGGACGCACGACCGCGATATCTCGCAAGACGCGGTGTTGGCCGACATCTGCGGGCGCTGCGGCATCGACGGGGCCGCGTTCACGTCAGCCATCGGCACGCCGCAGGTCAAGGCGCAACTGAAGGCCAACACCGACGAGCTGATCGCGCGCGGCGGCTTCGGCTCGCCGACGATGTTCGTCGACGGTGACGACATGTACTTCGGCAACGACCGCTTGCCGCTGCTGCGCGAAGCGCTGCGTCGAAGCGCGGTGCGATGAGCGACAAACTCGACCTGCTCATCGTCGGCGCCGGCTTCGCCGGCCTGTACATGCTCATCAAGGCGCGCCGCCAGGGCCTGCGTGCGCAGGTGCTGGAAGCGGCAGGCGGCATCGGCGGCACCTGGTACCACAACCGCTACCCGGGCGCGCGGGTCGATGTGCAGAGCATGGAGTATTCGTTCAGCTTCGACGAGACCTTGCAGCAGGAATGGCAGTGGAGCGAGCGCTATTCGCCGCAAGGTGAATTGCAACGTTATGCCGAGCACGTGGCCGACCGCTTCGGATTGCGCGACGGGATCCAGCTGAACACCCGCGTCGTCGCGGCAAGCTACGACGAAGCCGACGCGTCGTGGCATGTGCGAAGCGAAGGGGGCGAGAGCTGGTCCGCGCGTTTCCTGGTGATGGCCAGCGGCCCGCTGTCGTCGCCCAACCAGCCGGCGTTCGAGGGCCTCGACGACTTCGACGGGCCGGTCTATCACACGGCGCGCTGGCCGCACGAAGAGATTGATTTCAGCGGCCAGCGTGTGGCCGTCATCGGTACCGGTTCGTCGGGTGTGCAGTCGATTCCGGTGATCGCCGAACAGGCGCGCGAATTGACCGTGTTCCAGCGCACCGCCGCCTATGCGGTGCCGGCGCACAACGGTGCGCTCGATGCCGCGTATGCCGCGCGCATCAAGGCCGATTACGCGGGCTTTCGGCAACGCAACCGGCGCATGTCGACCGGCTTCGGCAGCGAGTTGCCGGCGAGCCGGTTGTCGGCGCTCGACGCCACGCCCGAGGAACTCGAAGCGGCATTCGAAGAACGCTGGCAAGTCGGTGGCTTCTGCCTGCTCGGCGCCTTCCACGACATCCTGCTCGATCAACGCGCCAACGCGCTGGCGGCCGAATTCGTGCGCGGCAAGATCAGGAAAACCGTGCGCGACCCACGCGTGGCCGAGTTGCTGTGCCCGACACAAACCATCGGCTGCAAGCGCTTGTGTGTCGATACCGGCTACTACGCCACCTACAACCGCGACAACGTGAAGCTGGTGGATATCTCGCAAACGCCGATCGAGCGCTTCACCGCGCGCGGCCTCGTCGTCGCCGGCCACGAACACCCCTTCGACAGCGTCGTGCTCGCCACCGGTTTCGACGCCATGACCGGCACGCTGATGCGGGTCGATCTGAAAGGTCGCGGCGGTTTGCCGATCCAGCACAAGTGGCACGGCGGTCCGCTGAACTACCTGGGGCTGGCGATCAACGGCTTCCCGAATCTGTTCAACATCGCCGGGCCCGGCAGCAGTTCGGCCTTCACCAACGTCATCGTCTCGATCGAGCACCATGTCGACTGGATCACCGACTGCATCGCCCACCTCGATGCGCACGGCCTGCGCAGCATCGAAGCGCGCGAGGATGCCGAAGCCGCCTGGGTGGCGCATGTGACCCAGGTGGCGGCGGGCACCGTGTTCCTGAGCTGCAACTCGTGGTACCTGGGCGCCAACATCGCCGGCAAGCCGCGCATGTTCATGCCGCTGCTGGGCTTTCCGGCGTATGCCGAGCGCTGTGCGGAGGTGGCTCGCGCCGGCTATCCGGGCTTCGAACTGGCCTGAACCGCGGCAGCGAACCCCGTCAAGGCGCGTTGCGCGCGACAGGTTGGCTGAAGAAAAATTCGACCATCGCCGCCGAGGCATCGGGGCCTTGTTCATCGGCGAAGCTGCCTTCGGCGCTGCCGCCGGACCACGCGTGGCCCGCGCCGTCGATGCGCCAATCCTCCAGCCACACGCGTCCGCCGTCATCGGCATGGGTGGTGCGAACAAACGCGCGCCCGCCGGCCGTGCCGCGAACGGCCATAGCATCCTGAAGGCCCCGGCCGTCAGCAGACTCGAAGCCTTGGCGCACCGCCGCGACGATGGCATCGGCATTGATCACGTTCACGGTGCTGTCGCTGTCGCCGTGGAAGACGATGGTCGGCACACGCAGCGGCACTTGCGATGAGGTCACGCGCCGAGCGCTGCCGCCCGCCATGGCCGCGAACGCCGAACCCACGTCGCGCGCGGCCGCATACGGCAGCCCCGAATGCACGCCGATGCCGGCGAACATTTCGGGATGGGTGTGGGCCAGGATCAACGCCATCGCCGCGCCGGCCGACAACCCGGCGACGAACACCCGCGTGCCATCGACCTGGCCTTGCGCCACCAACTGCTGCACGATGCCGGCAATGATCTGGGGCTCGCCGCCATCGCGGCGCTGGTCGCGCGGTTCGAACCAGTTCCAGCAGGTCGAGCCGTTGGCCCGTGCCGGCTGCTGTGGGTAAGCCACGATGAAGCCGTGGTCATCGGCAAGACGGTTCATGCACGTGCCGGCGGCAAAGTCGTCGGCGTCCTGGCGGCAGCCGTGCAGCATCACCAGCAACGGCACCGTGCGACCGCGGCACGACACTGGCACGTAGGTCTTGAAGCGCCGGCTGCCGGCGGCGCCGTCGTGACGGTGCCAGGTGAACCGGCCGGGCCCGGTGTCGATCGGCGCGGGCCTGGATCCGACGTCGCGCGCGACCTCGTGCACCTCGGGTCGTTCATGGGCTTCGATGTCGATCACGTCACCGTCGCCGTCGCCCTTGGGCTCAGCGCCGGCACGCGCCAGACCGGCCGACACCATGGCGTTGTGGATGTGGCGCCGGATGCCCGTCACCAGTGGCGTGGCGCTGTCCAGCCCCGCGGATCGCAGCGCCTTGTCGATGGTGGCGGTGATGTCGTTGGCTTTCATGGGGCGCCATCATGCCTCAAATGCTGCAGTGCAGCAAACTGGCTTGACACGATCGCTCGCCAGCGGACGGACGACGCCGCCGACGCACGACGTCAAAGGTTGTCGATGGCGACCGGCTCGACCTTGTCGGCCAGCGCGAAACCGAACACGCGCGCGTAGAACCAGGCCTCGGCTTCGAGCGCGCGCACGATGTTGCGCGCATCGCGAAAGCCGTGCTGTTCGCCTTCGAATTCGATGTAGGCCACCGGCAAGCCCTTGGCCTTGACGGCGGCGTGCATGCGGCGCGACTGTTCGGGCGGCACCGCCTTGTCCTGCGAGCCCTGGAACAGGATCAGCGGGCAATTCAGGCCGTCGAGGTGGTGGATCGGCGAACGCGCGTCGTAGACCTGCTGCGCCTGCGGCAACGGCCCGACCAACCCGTCGAGGTAGCGGGCCTCGAACTTGTGCGTGTCCTGCACCAGCGCTTGCAGATCACCGATGCCGTAGTAGCTGGCGCCGCAGGCGAAGTCGCGATGAAAGGCCAGCGCGCACAGCGTGGTGTAGCCGCCGGCACTGCCGCCGCGGATGATGAGCCGCCGGCCATCGACCGCGCCCTGCCGCACCAGGTGCTGTGCCGCGGCGATGCAATCGGCCACATCGACCAGCCCCCATTGGCCGTTCAGGCGCTGGCGGTAGGCGCGGCCGAAACCGCTGCTGCCGCCGTAGTTGACATCGACGACGGCGATGCCGCGGCTGGTCCAGAACTGCACGTTGGCACGCCAGGCGTTGGTGGTGCAGGCGGTGGGCCCACCGTGGCCGATGACCAGCAGCGGCGGGGCTTCGCCGCGTGGGCCTTCGAAGTTGGCGTTGTGCGGTGGGTAGAAGAAGGCGTGCGCATTGGCGCCGTCGGCCGTGGGGAATTCGATCGCCTGCGGCAGCGACGTGTCTTGCGCTTGCACCTGCAGGCTGCTGCCGCTGCGCACGACCTGCACGTCGCCGCCGGCCAAGTCGAGCAGGCACACCGAGGTCGGATGCAGCGGCGATGCACCGGTAAAAAGAACCTGCCCCGGCCGCGCGGCCACGCTGCCGATGGCGGTGAAGGGCGTATCGATGGGCTGCAGTTCAAGCGTGTTCGTGTCCAGCCGGGCCAGTCGGGACACCGCCTGCTCGCTATACGTCAGCACGATGCGCGATGCCGATTCGAAGGCATAGGTCTGCAAGCCGAAGTTCCACATCGGCTGGCCGAATTCGGCCTGCATCGGGCACATCGGTTCCACGCTGCCATCGCGCCAGCGGACCAGGTTCCACCAGCCGCTGCGGTCGGAGATGAAATGCAGGGTGCCATCGGGTGACCAGCACGGCTGTTGCACCGCTTCGTCGCGACTGCCGGCGATGCGCGTGGCCGTGCCTAGGCTGCCGTCGGAGCGCACGGGCGCCAGCCACAGCTCGCAGCCGTCCCACGGCATGTCAGGGTGCGACCAGCTCAGCCAGGCCAGTTGCGAGCCGTCGGGACTCAGCCGCGGCGCGGCGTAGAAGTCGCGGCCCGCGGCGACGGTGCGCGGTTCCTGCGCGAGAGATTCATCGCCATCGGTGCGCAGCACGACCAGCGCATTGACCGCTTCACCGGGCGCACGATGGTCTTCGCGCACGCACCAGATCAGGCCGCGCGGGGCATCGATGCACAGGTCGGCATGGCGCAACGCACCACCGACATCGGGCGTGATCGGCCGCGGCGCGGCACGCGGGTCCATGCGATACAGCCGCTGGTCGGCGAAATGGCTGAAGAACAGCACGCCGCCGCTCATCAGGTAGGCGCGGCCGCCGTATTCGTGCGCGGTGGTGCGTGCGTTCCAGGGCGCGTCGAGCAGGTCGCGCAGCGTGCCGTCGGCCGCGCGCTGCACGATGACGCTGCGACCCTTCTCGGAGGGTCGCGATTCCTGCCACAGCGCGACATCACCATCGAAGGCGACATCGCCGACGCCGACGCCGGCCGACACGGCCTGCGCGGCGCTCAGCGGGCTCGACCAGCCGCCGAAAGGCGCGCTGCGCTTCTTGCTCATGCCGTCAACCCAGCACCAGCTGCGTCTGCGTGACCACCGCGCACAGCTTGCCCTCTTCGTTGCGGATCGTCGTCTGCCACACCATCGTCGTGCGGCCGCGGTGCAGCGGCGTGCTTTCGCCGGTGACGGTGGTGCCGACCTTGGCCGAGCCGATGAACTTGGTGCTCGACTCGATGGTGGTGGTGCCCTTGCCCTCGGGCAGATTGACGAAGGTACCGATGGCGCCGAGCGTGTCGGCGAAGGCCATGTGCGAGCCGCCGTGCAGGATGCCGCCGCTGGTGCACAGATCGGGGCGCACCTTCATCGTCGCCAGCACACGCTGCTCGCCGATCTCGACCAAGTTCAGGCCCATCAAGCCGGGCAACAGCGGCTTGAACCGTTCCTGCATCGATTCGACTGTGTGTTCCATGGCCGTTTCCTTTCGCGGGTGTGGAGGCTGGGGGATGCAAAGCATACAGAGCCGACGCAGCGCTTCGTTGACCTGCGGGGTCGTCGACACCGACGGCGACAATGGCTGGCGGCGCCTGCCCGGCGCCATGCCACAGGAGCGCTTCGATGGCCCGCACCGCAGCATCATCACCCCGCATGGCCCTGGTCACCGGCGCGTCGTCAGGCATCGGCGAGGCGCTGGCAGCGTGTTTCGCTGCCGACGGCCACGACCTGGTGCTGGTGGCGCGCAGTGCCGACAAGCTGAAGGCGCTGGCCGAGCGGCTGAAGACGCGCCACGGTGTGAAGGTGCTGGTGCAAGCCGCCGACCTGTCGTTGCCCGACGCGGCGCCGAAGCTGGCCGCGGCGATGAAGCGCCGCCGTGTGCAGGTGGACATGCTGGTCAACAACGCCGGGGTGCTGCAACACGGCGCCTTCTGCGACATCACGGCCGCGCGCCACCAGCAGCTGATCGATCTGAACGTCACCGCCTTGACCGCGCTCATCAGTCAGTTCGTGCCCGGCATGCGCGAACGTGGCTTCGGGCGCGTGCTGAACGTCGCTTCGATCGCCGCGTTCCAGCCGGTGCCGACGCTGGCCACCTATGCCGCGACCAAGGCTTACGTGCTGTCGCTGAGCGAAGCACTGGCCGAGGAACTGCGCGGCAGCGGCGTCACCGTGACGGCGCTGTGTCCCGGCATCACCGCCACGCAGATGCTCGACAGCGCCGCCCAGGGCAGTGATGCCTTGTCGCGGCTGCCGCGCTTTCTGATCGGCGAGGCCGAGGATGTCGCCGCCCAGGGCTACCGGGCCTGCATGCGCGGCGATGCGATCGTCGTGCCCGGGGTGCTGAACCGCATGGGCACGCTGGCCGCGCGCGCCACGCCGAAGTGGCTGCTGCGCAAACTGAGCGGCGAGGTCACGCGGCGCAGCTTGTGACGGGTGCTTGTGAGCTGTGCTTCGGTAGAAACCCGAAGTCGGTTATACTCATGGGCTTGGCTTGAAAATGAAGCCAGAGAAGCAATCCGTTCATCCTGTTGACCTTCTTCGTGTCTTGCCCGCAGCGCAGTGCTGCACCGGCCCGGACGTGATCCGCCAGATTTCCAGTTGAAGGAAAGTGGCGTGGGTTGGCGGCGATGCCGTCGCCCCCGATCCGTCTGCCCCGCATGCCAGTGACCTGACTGGTCTGGGTAAGCATCAATCAGTTGCGACTTATCCCTGACGACACCCCAGGTGCCGTTGGCGGGCTTGCGCCCGCTGCATGAGTGAAGAAAGAACGACGATGAATTTCGATTCCATGGGCCTGCATCAGGCCTTGACCGCGGCCGTGCTCGACAGCGGCTACACCCAGGCGACCGAAGTCCAGGGCAGGGCCATCCCGCCGGCGATGGAAGGGCAGGACCTGATGGTCTCGGCCAGCACCGGCAGCGGCAAGACCGCGTCCTTCATCCTGCCGGCGCTACAACGCGTGCTGGCAGCGCGTGCGGCACCCGTCGCGGAAGGCCAGCGTCGGCCGGTCAGCGTCGGCCCGCGCATCCTGGTGCTGACGCCGACGCGTGAGCTGGCGCTGCAGGTGGCCAAGGCCGCCGTCACCTACGGCCGCCACGTGCCTGGCCTGCGCGTGGCCACCGTCGTCGGTGGCGTGCCCTACCCGGCGCAGTTGAAGGCGCTGCGTGGGCCGCTCGACATCCTCATCGCCACACCCGGCCGCCTCATCGACCACCTGCAAAACGGCAAGGCGGTGCTCGGCCACATCGAGATGCTGGTGCTCGACGAGGCCGACCGCATGCTCGACATGGGCTTCATCGACGACATCCACCTGATCGCCGAAGCGACGCCGAAGACGCGCCAGACGGTGATGTACAGCGCCACCTTCGCCGGCAACGTCGGCACGCTGGCCGCGACGCTGCTGCGCAAGCCGCAGCGCATCGACGTGGCCTCGCACACCGACACGCACGCCGACATCGAACAGCGGCTGCACTGGGCCGACGACCACGAGCACAAGAACGCGCTGCTCGACCACATCCTCACCGACCGCAACGTCGAGCAGGCGCTGGTCTTCACCAGCACGCAACGCGACGCCGACTGGCTCGCCGACCGGCTCGCCGACATGGGCCACCATGTCGCCTCGCTGCACGGCGGCATGCCGCAGGGCCGGCGCAACCGCGTGCTGCAGGGCCTGCGCTCGCGCCACCTGAAGGTGCTGGTGGCCACCGACGTGGCCGCGCGCGGCATCGACGTGCCGAGCATCAGCCACGTCATCAACTACGGCTTGCCGATGAAGGCCGAGGACTACGTGCACCGCATCGGCCGCACCGGCCGCGCCGGTCGCTCGGGCCTGGCGGTGACGCTGGCCGAACGCCGCGATGCGTCGATGATCCACAGCATCCAGCGCTTCACCACGCAGCGCATTCCGCCGGCGACCATCGTCGGGCTGGAACCGCGCCGCGCCGAGCCGCAGCCGGCGCCGGCTCGCTTCGCGCCGCCGCGTGCGGGTGCACGCCGTGGCGCGCCGGGTGGGCACCGGCCAGGTGGCAGTGCGCCCTGGGCCAAGCCCGGCCCGCGTGGTGCCAAGCCGCGTCCGGCGCGCTAAGGCGGCTGTTGCATGGCACCCTCTCCCGCTGGCGGGAGAGGGAGTCAACATCAGGTGGACAACAGCTCCACCTCGAACACCAGCGTCGCGTTCGGCGGAATGACGCCGCCGGCGCCGCGCGCGCCATAACCGAGCGTCGGCGGGATCAGCAGCACGCGTGTGCCGCCGACCTGCATGCCCTGCACGCCTTCGTCCCAGCCGCCGATGACCTGGCCGGCGCCGAGCGCGAACGAGAACGGGTCGCCGCGGTCCTTGCTCGAATCGAACTTGCGCCCACGGCCGTCGGCGCTGGCGGCATCGTGCAGCCAGCCGGTGTAGTGCACCTTCACCTGCTGGCCTTTGGTGGCGGTGGCGCCGCTGCCGGCCGTGGTGTCGTCGTATTGCAGGCCCGAGGGGGTCGAAATCATCAAGCTGTCCTTGTATGTGAGGAGGGGAAGGTCGCGCCCGGCCTCTCGGACGCGCGCATTCGGATCATGCCAGCCAGCGCGCCGCCCACGCGGGCACCTGCGACGCCAGCCAGCTGTCGACATCGTCGGCAGCCACGTCGGGCAGGCCCAACACCGCTGCCGCGTCGCTGAGCGCGGGCAGCGACGAAGCCGCATCGACCGGTGCCGCGCCGTTCTGCTTCGACAGTTTGTGGCCATCGGCGCCGAGCAGCAGCGGCGTGTGCAGGTAGACAGGGGTCGGCAGGCCCAGCGCACGCTGAAGCAGAAGCTGGCGGGGCGTGTTGTCGGCCAGGTCAGCGCCACGCACGACATGCGTGATCCGCTGCTCGGCATCGTCCACCACCACCGCAAGTTGATAGGCCCACAGGCCGTCTGCGCGCTTGAGCACGAAGTCGCCGACTTCGTGCGCGAGATCCTGCGCTTGCATGCCGAGCCGGCGGTCGGTCCAGTCGACGAGCGTGTTGCTGCGGGACTTGCTGTCGTCGTGCTGCACGCGCATCCGCCAGGCCCGCGAAGGTTTGCCGCGCAGGCCGTTGCGGCAGGTGCCGGGATACACCGCCAGCGCATGCCGCGAGGGTGTGTGCCCGGCGGCCGACAAGGCTTCGTCCACCTCGCGGCGCGAGCAGCCGCAGGGATAGACCCAGCCCGCGGCTTGCAGCGTGTCGAGCGCGTGCTGGTAGGCATCGCCGCGTGCCGACTGCAGCAGCGGTGCTTCGTCGGCATGCAAGCCCAACGCATGCAGTTGTGCCAGCACCGTCTCGGCCATGCCCTTTGGGCAGCGCGGCGTGTCGGTGTCTTCGATGCGCACCAGCCAGCGCCCGTGATGCGCGCGCGCGTCGAGCCAGCTGGCCAGCGCCGCCACCAGCGAACCGGCATGCAGCGGCCCGCTCGGTGAGGGCGCAAAGCGGCCGATGTAGGGCGCCGTCGCCAAGATCGCTCCCGCAGTTCAGGACGCGGCGTGCCGCTCGAGCAAGGCCTGCCGCGTCGCGGCGCTCGATAACTGCTTCAACCACCATTGCAGGCCCAGGCCCAGCGCGGCCAGGTTGGCGGCGCCATTGGCGCAGCGCCAGGCGTAGCCCATCGCCGCCGTCACGGGTGCACGCTGCGTGCGCCGTTGCACCAGCCGACCGCTGCGCAGATGCTCGCGCACCAGCGGCTCGGGCACATAGCCGCAGCCCATGCCGCGCAGCAGGGCCTCGATCTTGGCGGCCATCGTGGTGACGGTGAACACATCCTGGCCGGGCAGCAGGTTCACCGTCATCGGCGACAGCCGCTGCGCCGAATCGGCCACCGCCACCGCGCGGTGGCGCATCAATTCGACCTCGCCGATCGGCTCTGCAGCTTCGGCCAGCGGGTGCTGTGGCGCGACCGCGAACACGAACGCCAGATCGCCGAGCGCTTCCACGGCCACGCCCGAGGGCGCGCTTTGCATGCCCACGCCAATGGCCAGATCGGCCTGGCCGCTCACCAGCGCCTCCCAGGTGCCGGCCAGAACTTCGCTGCGCAGCCGCAGGCGCGTGCCCGGCCCGCCATTGCCGAGCGCCATCGCACCGCCGCCGCCAGCGCCGGCGCCTGACTTGCCCTGCGGGTCGAGCGCATAGAACGCTTCGCACAACTCGAACAGTGTCAGCCGTGAGATCACGTCATCGACGGCCACGGTGAGCTGCGTTTCCCAGCCCGAGGCGACGCGGCGCACCCGGTGCGCAACGGCGCTGGTCTCGGCGAGCAGGCGGCGCCCCTCGTCGAGCAACTCGGTGCCGGCGGCGGTGAACTTCGCCTGGCGCGAGCGGCGGTCGAACAGCAGCACGTCCAGCGCTTCCTCGAGCTGGCGCACGCTGTAGGTCAGTGCCGACGGCACCTTGCCCAGTTCGCGTGCGGCGGCGGCAAAGCTGCCGGTGCGCGCGATGGTATCGATCATCGTCAACGCTTCCGGGGTCAGGGCAAAGTGGCTGTCGGGCATGCGGCGGCAGGGGAGTCTTCAGGCTATTTGAACATCCTCGTCAAGCCCGCGCGACGGTGGCGTGCGGCGTTGGTCCTACAGTGAACGCATCGACATCGAACGTCACTGAACAGGAGCTGCTTCATGATCACCCTGCGCAAATCCGCCGACCGTGGCCATGCCAACCACGGCTGGCTCGACAGCCACCACAGTTTCTCGTTCGCCGGCTATCACGACCCCGCGCACATGGGTTTCGGCAACCTGCGCGTCATCAACGAAGACCGCATTGCCCCCGGCAGCGGTTTCGGCACGCATGGCCATCGCGACATGGAAATCATCAGCTACGTGCTCAGCGGCGCGCTGGCGCACAAGGACAGCATGGGCAACGGTGCGGGCACCACGGCGGAGTCCGGCGTCATCCTGCCGGGCGACGTGCAGCGCATGAGTGCCGGCCGCGGCGTGATGCACAGCGAGTTCAACCACGCCGCCAAGGACACCACGCACTTCCTGCAGATCTGGATCGAGCCGGCCGTGCGGGGCATCGAGCCGGGCTACGAGCAAAAGCACTTCGATGCCGCCGACAAGCGCGGCCGCCTGCGGCTCATCGCCTCGCCCGACGGGCGCGAGGGGTCGCTGACGTTGAACGCCGATGCGTCGCTGTTCGCCGGCCTGTTCGACGGCGACGAGACGCTGGATCAGCCGCTGGATGCGCAGCGCAAGACCTACGTGCACCTGGTTCAGGGTGAAGCCCGCGTCAACGGCCAGCGTGTCGAAACCGGCGATGCGTTGCGCATCGAAGGCGAAGCGCGACTGCACATCGACCAGGCGCGCGACGCCGAGGTGCTGGTGTTCGATCTGCGGCCGCACTGACGATGTCGGGCTTCCGCGCGCGGCGGCGGGCGATACAGTCCCGCCATGGACAAGCTGCGCGCGCTGACCCACCTGCTGCCCGGGTTCGACTGGCTGGCGCTGGGCGCGTTCATCGCCGCGTGGCTGGTCTATGCCGCGCTCGCCACGCGCCACGGCGAGCGCCGGCCGTCGGTGCTGAGCAGCTCGAACCGCGTGCGCCGGCTGTGGATGCTGCAAAGCACGCACCGCGAGGTGCGTGTGCTCGACGGCTTGGTTGTGCAGAACCTGTCGGGCACGGCGTCGTTCTTCGCTTCGACGACGATCTTCATCATCGGCGGCCTGCTCGCCGTGCTCGGCACGACTGAACAGGCCAGCGACCTGGTGCGCGAGATCCCGTTCGCCGTGCCCACCTCGCCGTTGGTGTTCGACTTCAAGGTGTCGGTGCTGACGGCGATCTTCATCTACGCCTTCTTCCGCTTCACCTGGTGCATCCGCCAGTACAGCCTGGGCGCGCTGCTCGTCGCCGCGGCGCCGGAATCGAAGGACTTCGGCGACGCGGGCCAGCGCATCGCCTTCGCCGATCGCGCCGGCCGGCTGATGGGCATGGCCGCCGAGACCTTCAACGACGGTGTGCGCGCCTACTACATGGCCTTCGCGGTGCTGGCCTGGTTCATCTCGGCGTGGGCCATGCTGGCCGCCACGGCCGGCGTGCTGGCGGTGCTGTACTGGCGCGAGTTCCGCTCGCAGGTGCTGCAGGTGCTGGAAGAGATCTGAGCGCGCTCAGGCATCGCGCGCCAGGCGCAGGCCGCTGAACTGCCACTGCGCATCGGCCGGGAAGAAATTGCGGTAGCTGGCGCGCACATGCCCGGCCGGCGTCGCGCACGAGCCGCCGCGCAGCACGAACTGGTTGCACATGAACTTGCCGTTGTATTCGCCCACCGCGCCGGCGGCTGCATGGAAGCCCGGGTAGGCGGCATACGCCGACTGCGTCCATTCCCACACATCGCCGAACATCTGCAGCGGTTGCGCGGCGACGGCGTGTTCGGCCGGCATCGGATGGAACACGCCGCGCTGCGCGAAATGGCCCTTGTGTGCCGACACGCCGAAGTGCCGCGCCGCATGTTCCCACTCGGCTTCGGTGGGCAGCCGCGCGCCCGCCCAGCGCGCATAGGCATCGGCCTCGAAATAGCTCAGGTGCGGCACCGGCGTGTGGTCGTCGATCGCCACCTGGCCATGCAGCGTGTAGCTCGCAGTCCCATCGTCGCTCCAGTACAGCGGGGCACGGCGCTGGCCGCTGCACACCCAGTCCCAGCCCATCGACAACCACAGCTCGGCGCGCTGGTAGCCGCCATCAGCGATGAAGCGGCGCCAGTCGCCGTAGCTGACCGGACGCGACGCGATGCGGTAGTCGCGCAGCAGCATCGCGTGGCGCGGGCCTTCGTTATCGAACAGGAAGCTGCCGTCGAGCGCCGGCTCGTGGCCGATCGACACCGTGCCGCCGGGCACGTCGAGCCAGCGCACGGGTTGCGCATGCACGCGGGCGATCGGCCAGCGCTTGCCGTAGGCCGGGCGCGCCGGGTTGAACGACAGCGCGTGCTTGATGTCGGTGACGAGCAGTTCCTGGTGCTGTTGTTCGTGGTGCAAGCCGAGCGTGACCAGCGCGGTCAAGCCATCGTCGTCGCCTTGCGACTGCAACACCGCGCGCACCCGCTGCTCCACCTGCAGCCGGTAGTCCAGCACGCGGTTCAGGCCGGGACGCGAGATCAGGCCGCGCTGCGCACGCGGATGCTGCGGCCCGACGCCCTGGTAGTAGCTGTTGAAGAGCACGCGAAACGACGCGTCGAAGGGCACGAAGTGTTCTTCGAATCGCTCGAGCACGAAGGTCTCGAAGAACCAGGTGGTGTGCGCCAGGTGCCATTTGGCGGGGCTGGCGTCGGCCATCGACTGCAATTGGCAGTCCTCGGCAGACAGCGGTTCGATCAGCGCGAGCGTGTGCTGCCGCACCGCGTCGAAGTGCGCAGCGAGCGGCGTGGCGTCAGTGTCGGGGAGGGGGGTTCGGTGTTCCTTCATCAACCCACTGTAGAACATCCGCCTGTCCCTGATGATGACAACGTCAAAAGCGCATCAGGAAGGCCTTCACCGCGGCCAGCGTTTGCGCCGGGTCTTCTTCGTGCGGCACATGTCCGAGCGCGTCGAACACCACCAGCTCGCTGCCTGGAATGTCGGCGTTGAAGCGCCGCGCCGCCGCGAGCGGGATCAGCCGGTCGCGACCTCCCCACAGGATCAAGGTGGGCACGCGCAGCTCGGCGATGCGCCGCGCATCCTGGCCCCGCGCGGCCTGCTGCAAGCGCTGCACGAGGGCGCGCCGATTGCCCTCGCGCAGCATGAGCTGCATGTGCCGATCGACCAGTTCCTCGCTGACACGCGCCGGGTCGCCATAGACATTGCGCAAACTCGCCACCACCACCGAGCGCGGCAACACCCAGTCGAACAGCCGGTTGAGCAGCGGCACGCGCGCGGCCAGGAAGCCGATCGGCACCGACGTGGGCACGACGTCCTGCCCGCCGGCATCCACCAGGATCAGACCCGCCACGCGCTTGGGTGCCAGCAGCGCGGTGCGCCAGGCGACCTCGCCGCCGAGCGAATTGCCGGCAAGCACAAAGCGCTGCACGCCCAGGCGGTCCATCAGCGCGATCACGAAGCGCGCATAGGTCTCGCCGCGGTAGTCGCCCTCGCTGTTCGGCCCGGTCAGGCCGAAGCCGGGCAGGTCGAAGCTGATGATTCGGTGCTGCTGGCGCAAACCAGCCACCCAGCCGGCCCAGGTGTGCAGGCTCGATGCGGTGCCGTGCAGCAGCACCAGTGGCATGTCGTCGTGCCGGGGCCCTTCGTCGCGCAGGTGCACGAGTTGACCGTCCAGTTCGATGAACTGCGATGGCGGCGGCGCCCAGCGCTCGACCAGCGCCTCGATCGGCCAGTCGGTGGCGCGCGACCACCACATGGCGATGGCGGTGAGGAACAGCAACGCCCCCAGCGCCTTCAGCGCCAACGCCTTCAAACTCATCCCGCGCAGCTGGTTTGCATGATCGATCGCTTGTGCAGCCGACGGAAATTCTGACACCGGGACCCGGTTCGCGGCCGACGCAAAACACGGCTGCCTACAATCGTTCGATGAGTTTCATCCACCTGCGCACACACACCGAATTCTCGGTCGTCGATGGCATGTTGCGCATCGCCGAAGTCACCGCGGCAGCGCGTGACGACGGCCAACCGGCGCTGGCCATCACCGACCTGAACAACCTGTTCGGCGCGGTGCAGTTCTACCAGGCCTGCCGTGGCCAGGGCATCAAGCCGATCCTCGGTGCCGACCTGTGGATGGAGCCCGAAGGCGGCGAAAAGCAGCCCAGCCGATTGCTGCTGCTGGTGCAGAACGAGCGCGGCTACCTGAACCTGTGCGAGTTGCTGGCGCGCGCCTGGACCGGCAATGCGCAGCGCACGCAGGCGTGGGTCAAGTGGGACTGGCTGAGCGCGCTGGCCGAGGGCCTGATCTGCCTGTCGGGCGCCGAAGGTGGCATCGTCGGGCAGGCGCTGCTCGCCGCCGATCGGCCACGCGCAACGGCCGCCGCGCAGCGCCTGGCCGCCACCTTCGTGGGCCGCTTCTACCTCGAACTGCAGCGCGCCGGCCTGCCCAACCAGGAGTTGCACCTGCGGCGTGCGGTGGCGCTGGCCGCCGAGTTGCAGCTGCCGGTGGTGGCCACGCACCCGGTGCAGTTTCTGGAACGCGAGGATTTCGAGGCGCACGAGGCGCGGGTGTGCATCGCCGAAGGCGAGACGCTGGCCAACCCGCGGCGCATCAAGCGCTTCGGCACCGAGCAGCACTTCAAGACCCGCGCGCAGATGGCCACGCTGTTCGCCGATGTGCCGTCGGCGCTGGCCAACAGCGTGCACATCGCTCAGCGCTGCAACCTGGTGCTGACGCTCGGCAAGGCACAGCTGCCGAACTTTCCGATCCCCGAAGGCAGCACGCTCGAAGGCTATTTCCGCAAGGTCTCGGTCGAAGGCCTCGAGGCGCGCCTGGCCACCTTGTACCCGGACGAGCCGGAGCGCGACCGCCAGCGGCCGCGTTATGCCGAGCGGCTCGAGTTCGAGATCCGCACGATCCTGCAGATGGGGTTCCCGGGCTACTTCCTGATCGTCGGTGATTTCATCAAGTGGGCTCTGAACAATGGCTGCCCGGTCGGCCCGGGTCGTGGCTCGGGTGCCGGCTCGCTGGTCGCGTATGCGTTGTTCATCACCGGGCTCGACCCGCTGCACTACGACTTGCTGTTCGAACGCTTCCTGAACCCCGAACGCGTGTCGATGCCCGACTTCGACATCGACTTCTGCCAGGCCAACCGCGAACGTGTCATCGACTACGTGAAGGACAAGTACGGCCGCGATGCCGTCAGCCAGATCGCCACCTTCGGCACCATGGCGGCGAAGGCCGCGCTGCGCGATGTGGGGCGCGTGCTGGGCATGGGCTACGGCCATGTCGACAGCATCGCCAAGCTGATTCCGGCGCCGCCGGGCAAGCAGGTGACGCTGGCGCGCGTGCCGGCCGAGCCCGACCCGTCGCTGATCTACGCGCGCAAGGAAGCGCCCGAACTCGAGCAGCGCGAAGCCGCGGAAGAAGAGGTGGCCGAGTTGCTGGCGCTGGCGATGCGTGTCGAAGGGCTGGTGCGCAACGTCGGCATGCACGCCGGCGGCGTGCTCATCGCGCCGGGCAAGATCACCGATTTCTGTCCGCTGTACCAGCAGCCCGGCAGCTCCAGTGCCGTCAGCCAGTTCGCCAAGGACGATGTCGAGGCGATCGGCCTGGTCAAATTCGACTTCCTCGGGCTGGCGACGTTGACTGTCCTGGAACTGGCCAAGACCATGGTGCGCGCGCGCCGGCCGCGGTTCGCCGACCTCGACTACGACAAGCTGCCGCTGGACGATCCGAAGGTCTACAAGCTGTTCTCGGATGCGCTGACCGAATCGGTTTTCCAGTTCGAAAGCCGCGGCATGCAGGCGATGCTGCGCGAGGCGCGGCCCAACCGCATCGAGGACCTGATCGCGCTGAACGCCATGTTCAGGCCCGGGCCGATCGAAAACATCCCGATGTTCTGCGCACGCAAGAACGGCAAGGAGCCGATCGCCTATCCGCATCCGTTGCTCGAGCCGGTGTTGAGCGAGACCTACGGCGTGATGGTCTATCAGGAACAGGTGATGCAGGCCGCGCAGGTGCTGGGCGGCTATTCGCTCGGCAGTGCCGACATGCTGCGCCGGGCGATGGGCAAGAAGAAGCCCGAGGAAATGGCGCAGCAGCGGCAGGTCTTCCGCGATGGCGCAGCGCTGAAGAACATCGGCGCTGCAAAGGCCGATGAAGTCTTCGACCTGATGGAGAAGTTCGCCGGCTATGGCTTCAACAAGAGCCATGCCGCGGCCTATTCGGTGCTCGCGTACCACACCGCCTGGCTGAAGGTGCATTGCCCGGCCGAGTTCTATGCCGCGACGATGACGGTGGAAATGGACAACACCGACAAGCTGAAGGTGCTGATCCAGGATGCCAAGCTCTTCGGCGTGAGCTTCGATGCGCCGGATATCAACAATGGCACGCACCGCTTCGAGCCCATCGAAGACCGCCGTGTGCGCTACGGGCTGGGTGCCATCAAGGGCACCGGGCAGGGCGCCATCGAGGCCATCGTCGCGGCGCGCGAGGGCACGCGCGAAACGGGTGGCGCGCCGTTTCGCAGCCTGTTCGACTTCTGCGCCCGGGTCGATCGCCAGCGCATCAACAAGCGTGTGGTCGAAGCACTGATCAAGGCCGGTGCCTTCGACAAGCTGCATGCCGATCGCGCCCGCGCGCTGGCCAGCGTCGCGCTGGCGCTGGAGTGGGCCGATACACAGGCCGCGCATGTCGATCAGGCGGGGCTGTTCGACTTCGGCGATTCGCACGCCGCTTCGACCCAGGAGCCGGCGTTGCTGGCGGCCGAGCCCTGGGATGTGAAGCAGCGCTTGACGCAGGAGAAGACGGCCATCGGCTACTGCCTGTCAGGGCATCTGTTCGAGCAGGGCGAGGCCGAGATCCGCCAGTTCTGCAAGACCACGATCGCGGGCTTGAGCGATTCGCGCGAACCGCAACTGGTCGCCGGCATCGCCAGCGAACTGCGCATGGTCAACGGCCAGCGCGGGCGTTCGATGATTTTCAAGCTCGACGATTCGACGGAAGTGATCGAAGCGGTGATTCACGAAGAGCTGCTCGAAAGCTGCCGCGAGCTGATGCGCGAGGACGAGCTGCTGGTGCTGCAGGGGCGCGTGCAGCTGGACCGCTTTTCGGGCGGGCTGCGCGTGACCGTACAGCAGGCCTGGGGCCTGCCCGGCGCGCGCGCTCGCTTCGGCCGCTATCTGCAGGTGCCGCTGAACGGTGTGCCGCCGCCGGTGGCCGATGTGCTGCGCCACTGGCCGGCACGCACACGGCGCACCGACCAGGGCGAGCAGTGCATCGGCTTGCCGGTGCGCCTTCGTGTGCAGCGCGACGGCGCCGTGGCCGACATCGACCTCGGCGACGAGGCGCGCTTCTGGCCCTGCGACGAAGCGCTGGCGCGCTGGCGCGGGGCGGCGCTCGGTCAGCAGGCGACGATCGTCTATGCCTGACGGACGACGGCCCCAGCATGCTGGGGCCGTCGTCGCGCGGCGGCGCGCGAGGTGCGCGCGCTTCAGCGGGCCGGCGTGGCCGCGGCAGGCATCGCCTTGACGGCCGCTGCGCTATCGCCCTTGACAGCCGGGGCCTTGGACTTGGCGGCCGGCTTGTCGGCCGCGGCCACGGTCACGTAGCTGGCGTTGCCCACCGTCAGGCCAGCCTGCGAAAAGCGCGCGGCGTTGCCGGGGCCGACGCCGCTGACGCGGTCCACCAGGTCATTCCAATCCTTGAACGCCGCGGTCTTGCGCGCGTCGAGGATCTTGGTGGACAGCCCCGGGCCGATGCCCTTGATGCTTTCCAGTTCGGCCTGGTTGGCCTTGTTGACATCGACCGCGGCCTGCGCGGAAAGGGCAGCCAAAGAAGCGAAGGCGGCGATGACGAGCGATGCGAGGATGCGGAACATGGCGTTTCTCCAATCGGTAGGGTTGCGTGAGGTTTCGACTCGGCCCGACGACATGTCGGGCTGGATCAAATTCTGTCGATGCGTGTTGCATCCCGAAACCCGCTGAGGGGCGAATCCGATGGGGGCCCCCCGAAGGGGGAGACAGGGGCGTTGCCTCCCGCCACCGCGCAGTCACTCGCGCCAGTCGGTCTCGATCCAGCGCGCTGGCTTGATGAAGCGCGGCCAGCGGTTGCGGCGGCCGGCGAGGGCATCGGGCGGGTTGACTTCGCCATGGAAGATGACGATGCGCGTGCCGGCCGGCGGCAGTGGTTCGCGCCACAAGTTGGACGGCCAGCGCGGGATGCAGTGGTACTTGAAGCTGGCGCACCACGCATCCGGCCAGTAGGCGAGCTGGCCCTTGCGGTGCAGCACCTCGGACAGGAATTCCTGTTCGTTGCGCAATCGCGCGCGCACCTGTTCCTGCGTGGCGCGGAACTCGGCCAGCACCTCGGCATGCGCGCCGATGACAAAGCGCACCACCGACGAGTTGCCGGTGATGCGCCAGCGCCGCCGCCAGTCGTGAATGATCAGGAACTCGCCGGGATGGGTGAAGAACTCGTCGATCGACGCGACGATGACGATGTCCAGATCGAGCAGCAGCGCGGTCCCCTGCAAGCCATGCAGCTCGGCACCGAACACGGTGAGCTTGGTCCAGCCCCGCTCGGGCGTGCCCGGCGGCAGCCGCAGCTCGGGAATCGGCAGGCATTGCACCTCGGCGCGCACACCGCTGGCATCGTCGGTCAGGCAGACGAACTGGAACTCGCCGCTGAGGTGACGCCGCACCATCGCGTACAGGCGGTTGACGTATTCGCTGCCGTACTTGGTGCCCCACTTCATGCACAGCACGACGCGCGGGGGTTGCGCGGGCCGGGCCGGCGCCTCGCTCATCGGGTGCCGCCCCGGCGCGGCGGGAAGCTGTCCCAGCTCTGGCAGCCCGGGCATTGCCAGAAGTATTGCTGCGCCTCGAAGCCGCAGGCCGCACAGCGGTAGCGCTGCAGCGGTCGCGCCGCAGCGGCCACCACATCGTGCAGCCGTGTCGGCGTGGCCGGGTCCCAGCGCTCGACCGGCAAGGCCAGCACCTGTTGCGCCGACACCAGATCGTTCTGGCGCTGCAGATGGTCGAGCACGCGCCGATCCTGCGCCGGCGCGTCCGCATCGAGATCGCCGAGTGCTTGCAGCAAGTCGATGTCGGCCTGCGTCGCATGGGCCTGCGCCAGCAACGAGCGCGCACGTTCGACCTGGCCGCTGGCGCGCGCGCTGGCCGCGTAGTCGCGCGCCAGCAGCGGCCAGGCCAGCGGCTGCTTCAGCAGCAACTCGTCCCACTGCGCCAGGGCCTGCGCATGGCGCGCGTCGCGGGCATGGCGCTGCCCGGCCAGCAGCCACGGCCGCATGGCTGCCGGGTCGGCGAGCTTGGCCCGCTCGATCGCCGCATCGGCACGCTCGCCATCGCGTGCCGCATCGGCTTCGACCGCCGTTTCGCATTCGTGGTGTGCGATGCGGCTGGCAAAGGAGCCGGCACCGCGCTGCTCGAGCTCGCGCGCGATGGCGGTGGCCGCCGGCCAGTCGCGTGCCCGTTCGTGCAACGACAGCAACGCGAGCTGCGCGTCGTTGTCGAAGGCGGTGCCACGCAGGTCGCCGTAGGCCTGTTCGGCGCGGTCGAATAAGCCGGCCTTCATGAAGTCCTGCGCCAGCGCATGCTGTGCGCGCTGGCGGTCGGCGCTGCTCAGGTCACCGCGGTCGAGCAGGTGCTGGTGCACGCGCACCGCACGTTCGACATCGCCGCGGCGTCGGAACAGGTTGCCGAGACCGAAGTGCAGCTCGGTGGTGTCCGGGTCGTGTTGCACCGCCTCGATGAACGAATCGATGGCCTTGTCGGGCTGGTCGTTGAGCAGCAGCGTCAGGCCCTTGAAGTAGGCCTTCGGTGCCTCGCGGCCGTCACGGCGCAGCTGGCGCATGTCCAGCCGCGAGGCCATCCAGCCGAGCGCGAACAACAGCGGTACCGCGATCAGCAGCCAAGCGTAGTCGAATTCCATCGACGCTCAAAGGCCTTCGCGCGGCGGATGCTCGAGCACGAAATCAGAGGTCTGCAAGGCGCTGTCGTGGCTCGAAGGCGTGGCCGATGGGGTGGCCGCGGGTGGCCCGCGTCGGCGATGTCGCCACCAGCTCGGCACCATGGCGATCGCCCCCAGTGCACAGCCCGCGGTGAAGGCCACCAGCACCACTATCACCAGCGGCGCCTGCCATTGCACCCCGAAGAACCAGTGCACGGTGGCGTCATGCTGGTTGTTCAGTGCAAACGCAAACAGCGTGAAGAAGATCAGCGCCCTGAAGGCCCACACGAAAACTTGCATGCTGGCGCGATTCTGGCACCTCGCCGTGCGGCAAGCGTGCCCCTCGCGACCTACAGCGGGCGCGTCGATTCGCGCTGCGCCATTCGCGAATCGACCGATTCGCGCAGCGCCTTGCCGGGCTTGAAATGCGGCACCAGCTTCTCGGGAATGGTCACCTGCTGGCCGCTGCGTGGGTTGCGGCCCATTCGCGGCGGGCGCCGGTTGATCGAGAAGCTGCCGAAGCCGCGGATTTCGATGCGGTGCCCGCGCGCCAGCGCATCGGACATCGCATCGAGCATCGTCTTGACGGCGAATTCGGTGTCGCGCTGGGTCAGTTGCGCGAAGCGTTCGGCCAGGCGCGCGACGAGATCGGATCGGGTCATGGCAGGCTTCGCTCGACAGTGAAGGGCGACGACGGTTGTGGCACCGCCAGCCCCACCACGGCAGGGCCGGCGGCGGCGCGGGTCTTACTCGTCCTTCTGCGTGTCGAGCTTGGCGCGCAGCAGCGCCCCGAGGCTGGTGGTGCCGGCCGTTTCGCGTTCGTTGCTCTGGCTCAGGCGCTGCATCGCTTCTTGCTGGTCGGCGTTGTCCTTGGCCTTCACCGACAGCTGGATCGAACGTGTCTTGCGATCGACGTTGATGATCATCGCCGAGACCTCGTCGCCTTCCTTCAGCACGTTGCGCGCGTCCTCGACACGGTCGCGCGAGATCTCGCTGGCGCGCAGGTAGCCGGTGACGTCGTCGTTGAGCTGAATCTCGGCACCCCGCGGATCGACCGTCTTGACCTTGCCACTGACCAGCGCGCCGCGGTCGTTGACCGTGGTGAAGCTGGTGAACGGGTCGGTGTCGAGCTGCTTGATGCCCAGGCTGATGCGCTCGCGCTCGACATCCACTGCGAGCACGATGGCTTCGACTTCCTGGCCTTTCTTGAAGTTGCGCACCGCCGTCTCGCCCGGCTCGTGCCAGGACAGGTCGGACAGATGCACGAGGCCGTCGATGCCGGCCGCCAGGCCGACGAAGACGCCGAAGTCGGTGATCGACTTGACCGGCCCGCTGACCTTGTCGCCGCGGTTGACGGTGGTGGCGAACTCTTCCCACGGATTCGCCTTGCACTGCTTCATGCCCAGGCTGATGCGGCGCTTGTCCTCGTCGATCTCGAGCACCATGACCTCGACCTCGTCGCCGAGCGTGACCATCTTGTTCGGCGCGACGTTCTTGTTCGTCCAGTCCATCTCGGAGACGTGCACCAGGCCTTCGATGCCGGGTTCGATCTCGACGAAGGCGCCGTAGTCGGCGATGTTGGTGATCTTGCCGAACAGACGCGTGCCGTTCGGGTAGCGGCGGCTGACGCCGTGCCACGGGTCGTCGCCCAGCTGCTTGATGCCCAGCGAGACGCGGTTCTTCTCGGCGTCGAACTTCAGCACCTTGGCCTGCAGTTCCTGGCCGACCTGCACCACCTCGGTCGGGTGGCGCACGCGGCGCCAGGCCATGTCGGTGATGTGCAGCAGGCCGTCGATGCCGCCCAGGTCGACGAACGCGCCGTATTCGGTGATGTTCTTGACCACGCCGTTGACGATCGCGCCTTCGTGCAGCGTCTCGAGCAGCTTGGCACGCTCTTCGCCCATCGAGGCTTCGACCACGGCGCGGCGCGACAACACGACGTTGTTGCGCTTGCGGTCGAGCTTGATGACCTTGAACTCCATCGTCTTGCCCTCGAAGGGCGTGGTGTCCTTGACCGGGCGCGTGTCGAGCAGTGAGCCGGGCAGGAAGGCGCGGATGCCGTTGACCAGCACCGTCAGGCCACCCTTGACCTTGCCGTTGACCGTGCCTTCGACGAATTCGCCCGATTCGAGCGAATTTTCCAGCGACATCCACGAGGCCAGACGCTTGGCCTTGTCGCGCGACAGGATGGTGTCGCCATAGCCGTTCTCGACCGCATCGATGGCCACCGAGACGAAATCGCCGACCTGGACTTCGATCTCGCCCTGGTCGTTCTTGAACTCCTCGATGGGGACGTAGGACTCGCTCTTCAGCCCGGCGTTGACGACGACGTGGCTGTGTTCGATGCGCACGACCTCGGCCGAGATGACTTCACCGACGCGCATGTCGCTGCTCTTCAGCGATTCTTCGAACAGGGCGGCGAACGATTCCATGCCGGCGGGTGCGGCGGTCTGGGTTTGCATGTTGAGGTTTCCTGGCGTCGGCCCGATGCCGACATGGGTTGAAGTGAACACTGCAGCACCCCTGTCGGACCTGACGGCCTCTGCGGGGAAGGGCGCTGCGCTCTCGGGCCTTCCGTTCAATCGAAAGCCCTGCGTTGCTGCCACCAACCGAGCACCGCATCGACCGATTGATCGACTGTCAATGCCGAGTTGTCGAGCGACAACGCATCTTCGGCCGGCTTCAACGGTGCCACGCTGCGATTTGCATCGCGCGCATCACGTGCTTGCAAGTCGGCCAGAAGGTCTGCGAGTTTAGCCTGAATTCCCATAGAAATCAATTGCTTATGGCGCCTGAGCGCGCGCTGTTCGGCGCTGGCGGTGAGGAACACCTTCAGCGCCGCCTGCGGAAACACGACGGTGCCCATGTCGCGGCCGTCGGCCACCAGGCCGGGCAGTCGGCGAAAGGCCAGTTGCAGACCGAACAGCGCTTCGCGCACCTGTGGCACGGCCGACACGCGCGACGCCAGCGCGCCGACCTGCTCGTGGCGCAGCGCATCGTTGACCGGCTCGCCGCGCAGCACGATGGTCTCGCCATCGAAGCGCAGGTCCAGATCGGCCGCGATGCGCGCCAGCGCCTCGGTCTCGTCGGTGGACACGCCGTCGTGCAGCGCGGCCAGTGCGGTGGCGCGGTACAGCGCGCCCGAATCGAGCAGGTGGTAGCCGAGCCGCTGCGCCACCGCTGCGGCGAGCGTGCCCTTGCCCGAAGCGCTGGGCCCGTCGATGGTGATCACCGGCACCTCGTCGGGCGCGGCCTCGGCGACGGCAAACAGCGCTTCGAAGTAATCGGGAAAAGTCTTGCCCACGCAGCGCGGGTCGAGGATGCGCACGGCGCGCACCGGGTCAGCTCCGGCCAGCGGATTCAGCGCGGCCAGCGACAGGCACATCGCCATGCGGTGGTCGTCGTAGGTATGGATCGTGGCCGCGCGCCACGCGCCCGCACGCGGCGGTGTGATGTGGATGAAGTCGTCGCCGGTTTGCACCACGGCACCGACCTTGCGCAGCTCGGCGGCCATCGCGACGATGCGGTCGGTTTCCTTCACGCGCCAGCTGGCGATATTGTGCAGGCGGGTAGCGCCGTCGGCGAACAGCGCCATCACCGCCAGCGTCATCGCCGCGTCGGGGATGTGGTTGCAGTCCAGCTGCAGCGCGCGCAACGGCCACGTGCCGCGCGACACCCGCAGCCGGCCGGGTTCGCTGGTCACGTTCGCGCCCATCGCCTGCGCTGCCTGCACGAAGGCGATGTCGCCCTGGATCGAATCGTTGCCCACGCCCTCGATCGACAGCGGCGCCTGCGGGCTGGCCGCGATGGCGCCCAGCGCAATGAAGTATGACGCCGACGAAGCATCGCCTTCGACATGCAGCTCGCCCGGCGAGGTGTAGGTGCTGCCGCGAGCAATGACGAAGCGCTGCCAGCCGTCACGCTGCACCGCGATGCCGAACTGCCGCAGCAGGCGCAGCGTGATCTCGACATAGGGCTTGGAGATCAGTTCGCCCTGCACCTCGATGACGACATCGTGTTCGGCACTGGCCAGCGGCAGCGCCAGTAACAGCGCGGTCAGGAACTGGCTCGAGACGTCGCCGCGCACCGCGATCGGCTGCGCCGTCTGCAGCTTGCCACCGGCCGCACCACGAATCAGCAGCGGCGGGTAGCCGCTCGCGCCGGTGCATTGCACCTCACAGCCGAGCGCGCGCAACGCATCGACCAGATCGGCGATCGGGCGTTCGTGCATGCGCGCGACGCCGCTGAGTTCAAAGCGCCCGCCCTGCGTGGCGGCCAGCACCGCTAGCACGGCAGCCAGCGGGCGCATCGCGGTGCCGGCATTGCCCAGGAACAGCGCGGCCTCGCGCACGCGCAGGCGCGCACCGAGGCCCTCGATGCGCCAGCTGTCGCGGCCCTCGGCGTGCACCCCGCAGCCGAGCGTGCGCAGGGCATCGAGCATGACGCGCGTGTCGTCGGAATCGAGCAGGTCGTGCAGCCACGTGCTGCCTTGCGCCAGCGCGGCGAGCAGCAACACGCGGTTCGAAATGCTCTTCGAACCCGGCAGGCGCACATTGCCCGACGCAGCGCGCAGCGGCGGAATGTCGATGAATGGGAGGTCGAACATGGGCGGCGCTTGCGCAGGGGTTGCGCGGCCTCTTCAACGACGCTAGCGCGAGCCGTTGCGCACGGTGCTCATCTGCCATTGCGCGCGCCCTTCGGAGGCCTGGCGCAGCAATTCCTGAAGGGCTTCGGCATTGCCGGCCAGCATCACCTGTTCGAGCGAATCCAGGCCCTGGCGAAAGCGCTGCGACTGCTTCAGCACTTCTTCTCGGTTGGCCATCAGGATGTCGCGCCACATGGTCGGGTCGCTGGCGGCGATGCGCGTGAAGTCGCGAAAGCCCGGGCCGGCGAGCGCCAGCAGGTCGCGACCCGCCGGCTGGTTGAGCACGCCGCCGAAGTAGGCGAAGGCGAGCAGGTGCGGCAGGTGGCTGACGGCGGCGAAGGCGCTGTCGTGGTTCTCGGCCGTCATCTTCAGCACCTGCGCGCCGATCGCCGACCACAGGACGGTGGCTTTCTGCACCAACGCGGCGTCGGTCTGCGGCAGCGGTGTCAGGATCACCTGGCGGCCGCTGTACAGCGCGGCATCGGCGTGCTGGATGCCGGCGCTTTCCTTGCCGGCCACCGGGTGTGCCGGCACGAAACTGGTGATGCGCTCGCGCAGCGCTCGGCGCGCGGCATCGACCACGTCGCGCTTGGTGCTGCCCACGTCCATCACCAGCACCTCGGCCTCGACCAGGTGGCGAATCGCCTTCAGCGTGGTTTCGGTGGCCGCCACAGGCACCGCCAGCAACACCACATCGGAGCCGGCGACGGCCTGCAGTGCCGAATCGGCGATGGCATCGATCACGCCCAGTCGCAAAGCGCGCTCGGTGGTCGAAGGCGACTTGCTGTAGCCGACCACGCGCTTGACCAGCGCAGCGCGCTTGCAGGCCAGGGCGAACGAGCCACCCATCAGCCCGCATCCGATGATGCCGAGTTGATTGAACATCAATGGCTGTCGATGGGATAAGCGCCGAGCACCTTGAAGAAGGCGCACACCGTGCGCAGTTCCTGCAAGGCGGCCGCCACGGCGGTGTCGTCAGGGTGGCCGGCGATGTCGATGTAGAAGTAGTACTCCCACTGCCCGGAACGCGCCGGCCGCGACTCGAAGCGGGTCATCGACACGCCGTGTTTCTTCAACGGCACCAGCATGTCGTGCACCGCGCCCGAGCGGTTGACCACCGACACCACCAGGCTGGTGCAGTCGTGACCGCTGGCGACCGGTGCCGGGTGTTGATCCGGGCGCGCGACGATGGCGAAGCGGGTGCGGTTGTGGGCGTCGTCCTGGATCGCCGGAGCGACCACATGCAGTCCGTATTCGCTGCTCGCGCGTTCGCTGGCGATCGCCGCCAGCCCAGCGTCGTCGCGGGCCAGGCGCGCGCCTTCGGCATTGCTCAGCACCGGGCGACGCTCGGCCTGCGGCAGATGGGCGTTCAACCAAGCGTGGCACTGCGCCAGCGCCTGCGGGTGCGCCAGCACCGCGGCAATGCCGTCGAGATGGTTGTCGCGACGCAGCAGGTTGTGGCGCACGAACAGGCTGGTCTCGCCGATGATCGACAGCGGCGTGTGCAGGAACAGGTCGAGCGAGCGCGCGACCACGCCTTCGGTGGAATTTTCCACCGGCACCACGCCGTAGTCGGCGGCACCGGCGCTGGTGCTGCGGAAGACTTCGTCGATGCTGGTGCAAGGCACGCGCTCGATCGACGAGCCGAAGTAGCCCAGCGCCGCCTGCTCGCTGAAGGTGCCGGCAGGCCCCAGGTAGGCGACCCGGCCAGCGCGTTCTAGCGCGCGGCAGGCCGACATGATCTCGCGCCAGATCGGCGCCACGCTGTCGGCTTGCAGCGGGCCCGTGTTGTGCTGCTTGAGCCCGTCGATGACCTGCGCCTCGCGTTCGGGGCGGAACACCACCGAGCCTTCACGCTTCTTCAGCTCGCCGACTTCCAGTGCGAGCGCAGCGCGACGGTTGAGCAGCGTCAGCAACTGCCGATCCACCTCGTCGATGCCTGCGCGCAGCACAGGCAGTCGCGTCGGCTCGGCCTGCGGATCAGACACGATGGTGGTCCCACTGGCGGGACGCGATGAGGCCCAGGGAATGCATCGACGACTTGGCCGCGGGCGTGTCGCGCTCAGCGGCTGGCTGGGCGTGCCGGCGCCTTCGGCGGCGCGGAGGCATTCGGCGCCGTGGGTGCGGCCGGTGGCGCCGCGGGCGTCAGCACGTTGCGCACCTGCTGCTGCAGCGCCTGCAGCTTGGGTTCGATGAGCGGCTTCGACTCGTTCACCAGCTGTTGCAGGAACGTGTTCTGCAGCTCGGGGCTGACCTGCTGGAACTTCTTGTTCACCGGCGATTCGTACCAGGCCACCAGCTGCTTGAGCTCGTCTTCGGTGAACTTCTGTTCCAGCCCGACACCGAGCGTCGACGGCGCCAGCTTGATGGCCTTGTCGCGCACCAGCGGCACCGAATCATCGACATAGCGCTTGACCTCGGCGTCGATGGCCTTGCCCAGCGCCTCGCGCCGTTCCGGCGGCACCTGCGCCTGCATGTAGCGGCCGGCCTCCTGCAGCATCTGCGCCGCCGGCCGCTCGACCAGGCTGCGCGCGGCCTGCTCCAGGCCGGGTTGCTGCAGGGCCAGCAGCTTGTTGACCAGTTCCTTCTTGGCCGGCGATGTCGGCAGTGGCGCGGCCGATGCGGCTGGCACAGCCGGTGTGGACTGGGCCTGGGCCAGCGACGTGGCCACCAGCAACAGCGCGCACAGGATCGTTCGGGACATCAATTCTTCTCCTCGCCGGATTGGCCGGCATCGGTTTCGGGGCCGGCGGGATTGTCGGCGTCGGTCGGGTTGGGGCCATGGCCGTTGGCATCGTTCTCGACGATGCGTTGCAGGCCCGACAGCTTGGTGCCGTCGTCCAGGCCGATCAAGGTCACACCCTGTGTGGCGCGGCCGAGCTCGCGGATCTCGGACACCCGGGTGCGCACCAGCACACCCTTGTCGGTGATGAGCATGATCTCGTCGTCGGCACGCACCAGCGTGGCGGCGACGACGCTGCCGTTGCGCTCGGTCTGCTGGATCGCGATCATGCCCTTGGTGCCGCGGCCGTGGCGCGTGTACTCGGTGATGCTGGTGCGCTTGCCGTAGCCGTTTTCGGTGGCGGTGAGCACGCTTTGCGTTTCGTCCTCAGCCACCACCATGGCGATCACGGTCTGGCTGACGTCCAGCGCCATGCCCTTGACGCCGCGCGAGGCGCGGCCGTGCGGCGTGACATCGCCTTCGTCGAAGCGCACCGCCTTGCCGCCATCGCTGAACAGCATCACATCGTGGTGACCATCAGTCAACGCGGCACCGATCAGGTGGTCGCCGTCGTCGAGGATGACGGCGATGATGCCGGCCTTGCGCGGGTTGCTGAAGTCATCGAGCGGGGTTTTCTTCACCACGCCCAGCGCGGTGGCCATGAAGATGAACTGGTCGGCGGGGAAGCTGCGCGCCTCACCGGTCAGCGGCAGCACCACGGTGATCTTCTCGCCGGGTGTCAGCGGGAACATGTTGACGATGGGCTTGCCGCGCGAGTTGCGTCCACCCTGCGGCACTTCCCACACCTTCAGCCAATAGACACGCCCGCGATCGCTGAAACACAAAATCCAGTCGTGCGTGTTGGCGATGAACAGCTGATCGACCCAGTCGTCTTCCTTGGTCTGCGTGGCCTGCTTGCCGCGCCCGCCGCGGCGTTGCGCCCGGTATTCGGCCAGCGGCTGGCTCTTGAAGTAACCGGTGTGGCTGAGCGTGACGACCATGTCGGCGGGCGTGATCAGGTCCTCTGTGCCGAGCTCCTGCACGTTGTGCTCGACCACGCTGCGCCGCGCGCCGATCTTGGTCTGGCCGAACTCCTGCCGCAGGGCAGTCAGTTCGTCGGTGATGATGGTCGTCACGCGCTGCGGCCTGGCCAGGATGTCGAGCAGGTCGGCGATGACCGCCATCACTTCCTTGTACTCGGCAATGATCTTGTCCTGCTCCAGCCCGGTCAGGCGCTGCAGGCGCATCTGCAGGATTTCGCCGGCCTGCGCATCCGACAGCCGGTACAAACCGTCGCTCTGCTGGCCGAAGTGCGCTTCGAGCCCTTCGGGCCGATAGGCCGCGCGACCGCCCGGTGTGTCCCCCTCGGCACGTGCGAGCATCTCGCGCACCATCGACGAGTCCCAGCTCTTGGCCATCAGCGCCGCCTTGGCCACCGGGGGTGTCGGGCTGGTCTTGATGGTCTCGATGAACTCGTCGATGTTGGCCAGCGCCACCGCCAGGCCTTCGAGCACATGGCCGCGTTCACGCGCCTTGCGCAGTTCGAACACCGTGCGCCGTGTCACCACCTCGCGCCGGTGCTCGAGGAAGATCGCCAACAGCTGCTGCAGGTTGCACAGCCGCGGCTGGCCGTCGATCAGCGCCACCATGTTGATGCCGAAGGTGTCCTGCAGTTGCGTCTGCTTGTACAGGTTGTTCAGCACCACCTCGGGCACTTCGCCGCGCTTCAGCTCGATGACCACACGCATGCCCGACTTGTCGGACTCGTCCTGGATGTGGCTGATGCCCTCGAGCTTCTTCTCGTTGACCAGCTCGGCGATGCGCTCGAGCAGCGTCTTCTTGTTCACCTGGTAAGGCAGCTCGTCGACGATGATCGACTGGCGCTGGCCCTTGTCGATGTCCTCGAAGTGGCACTTCGCGCGCATCACCACCTTGCCGCGGCCGGTGCGATAGCCCTCGCGCACGCCGTTGACGCCGTAGATGATGCCGGCGGTGGGGAAATCGGGCGCCGGGATGATCTGCATCAGCTCGTCGATCGACGCATCCGGGTTCTTCAGCAGGTGCAGGCAGCCGTCGATGACCTCGTTCAGGTTGTGCGGCGGGATGTTCGTCGCCATGCCCACCGCGATGCCGCCCGAGCCGTTGACGAGCAGGTTCGGCAGTCGCGCCGGCAGCACCAGCGGCTCTTTCTCGGAGCCGTCGTAGTTGGGGCCGAAATCGACGGTTTCCTTGTCGATGTCGGCGAGCATCTCCTGCGCGATCTTCGCCAGCCGGATCTCGGTGTAGCGCATTGCCGCAGCGTTGTCGCCATCGACCGAGCCGAAGTTGCCCTGGCCATCGACCAGCATGTGGCGCATGCTGAAGTCCTGCGCCATGCGCACGATGGTGTCGTACACCGACTGGTCGCCGTGCGGGTGATATTTGCCGATGACGTCGCCGACGATGCGCGCGCTCTTCTTGTAGGGGCGATTCCAGTCGTTGTTCAGCTCGTGCATCGCGAACAGCACTCGCCGATGCACCGGTTTGAGGCCGTCGCGCGCGTCGGGCAGGGCGCGGCCGACGATCACGCTCATCGCGTAGTCGAGATACGACCGCCGCATTTCCTCTTCGAGGCTGATCGGCAGGGTTTCTTTGGCGAAGGAAGTCATTCGATGCCGGACAGGATCAACCGGCTCGACGGAGGCGGTCGTGCGCCAAACAGCGCGGGGAAGCGGATTCTAAGTGTGCCGCGATGTAGCACTCACGCAACAGAGGGCCCGGCAAGCCCGCGCAGGGCCGCCAAAATGCGGCTGCTGGAGTGCCCTATGGCACAATCTGCCGGCAATGGCGGTGGCCCTGATTCATGGGTTTTCCGACAGGTGATAACGACGGATTTCGGACAAATCGCCGGCAACTGCGGCAACCCTCGAGAGGACAACCATGAAGAAACTGAACAAGGCGACGATGCTCATCGCGTCGATCGCTCTCGCCACCCCGCTGGCTGTGTTTGCCCAGATGAAGGCGCCGACGGCCGAAGAACTGAAGTACGCCAACGGCACCAGCCAGTGGCGTGACGCCGCCGGGGACACGGTGTGGAAGAACGCCGACGGCACCGAGTGCTGGCGCGATGCGTCCTGGACGCCGGCCACCGCCTACCCGGGTTGCGATGGCGCTGCCAAGCCGCCCCCGCCCCCGCCGCCCGCGCCGATGGCTGCGGCCGCGCCGCCGCCCGCGCCGGCTCCTGCTGCGCCGCCTGTGGTTGCTGCGGCACCGATGGCCAAGCCGGCAGCACAAAAGGTGGCTTACGCGGCCGACACGTTCTTCGACTTCGACAAGTCGGTGATCAAGCCTGAAGGCCAGGCCAAGCTGAAGGATCTGGTCGACAAGACCAAGGGTATCTCGCTCGAGGTCATCATTGCCGTCGGCCATACCGACAGCGTCGGCACGCCCGAGTACAACGTCGGCCTGTCGAACCGTCGTGCCGCTGCGGTCAAGGCGTTCCTGGTTGCCCAGGGCATTCCGGCCAATCGCATCTACACCGAAGGCAAGGGCGAGAAGGATCCGATCGCTTCCAACAGCACCGCCGAAGGTCGCGCCAAGAACCGTCGCGTCGAAATCGAGGTGGTGGGCACGCGCCCGGCGCCTTGAGTCGAACACAGCGCGCTCGCCGAGAGCGCCGCCAGTCGATCGAACCCCGCCGCGGCGGGGTTTTCTTTTTTCTGCAATCAGATCTCGCACGATGAGCAATGTCGATGCCCAGGAACTGGCCAAGTTCAGCGAACTGGCCCACCGGTGGTGGGACCCAGACAGCGAGTTCCGGCCGCTGCACCAGATCAATCCCCTGCGCCTGGACTGGATCGACCAGCTCGCCCAGTTGCGCGGCAAGACGGTGCTCGACGTCGGCTGCGGTGGTGGCATCCTGGCCGAGTCGATGGCCGTGCGCGCAGCGGCGGTCACGGGCATCGACCTGGCCGCCAAGCCGTTGGGTGTGGCCAGGCTGCATGCGCTGGAATCCGGCGTGTCGAATCTCGAATACCGCGAAATTGCCGCGGAAGCGCTGGCGGCCGAACAGCCGGAATCGTTCGATGTCGTGACCTGCATGGAGATGCTGGAACACGTCCCCGACCCGGCGTCCAGCGTCCAAGCCTGCGCCCAGCTGCTGCGGCCCGGCGGGTGGGCGTTCTTTTCCACGCTCAACCGCAACCCGAAGAGCTTCCTGTTCGCCATCGTCGGCGCTGAATACGTGCTGCAACTGCTGCCCAAGGGCACGCACGAGTACGCGCGCTTCATCCGCCCCAGCGAGCTGGCGCGCTGGTGTCGACAGGCCGGTCTGACAGTCAGTGCCAGCCGTGGCATGGAATACAACCCGCTGACGCGGCGCTACAGCCTGTCCGGCGACACCAGCGTCAACTATCTGTTCGCTTGCCGCAAGGCCGCGACATGAACGCCGCGCCGCGGCGCGACATCCTGGCCGTGCTGTTCGATCTGGACGGCACGCTGGTGGACAGCGCGCCCGACCTCGCCGGCGCGGTGAACGAACTGCGCGCCGCTCACGGCCTGGCCGAATTGCCGTTCGAGCGGCTGCGGCCGATGGTGGGCAGCGGCGCGCGCGGCATGGTGGGAGCCGCCTTCGGCATCGGACCCGACGATGCCCGCTTTGGTGCATTGCGCGACGAGTTCCTGCTGCGCTACGAACAGCGGCTGTTGCGCGAGACCGTGGTGTTCGAAGGCATGCCGGCGCTGCTGGCCTCGCTGGCTGCGGCCGATCTGCAGTGGGGCATCGTCACCAACAAGGCGACACGATTTTCGCTGCCATTGACCATGGGCCTGGCGGCCCTGAACGGCAGCGCCGTTCTGGTCAGCGGCGACACCACGCCGCATGCCAAGCCGCACCCGGCGCCATTGCTCGAAGCGGCCCGCCAGTTGCGCGTCGAACCGCGGCAGTGTGTCTATGTGGGCGACGACCTGCGCGACGTGCAGGCGTCGCACGCTGCCGGCATGACCGCCGTGGTGGCCGGCTGGGGCTACCTGGGCACGGGCGCAGCGGTGGAGGCCTGGCAGGCCGATGCGGTGATCCAGCGCCCTGAAGAACTCTTGATCTGGCTGGGGTTGGCCTAAACTATCAGGTCTGGGGCCGACTTGGCTTCGACGTGGGTTCGGAATCGACGCAGGGCATGCCGAGCACCAGTTCGCTCGTAAATCCACTGGAAACAAAGTAACTGCGAACGATCAAACGTACGCACTCGCCGCTTAAAACCGGTGAGCCTCGCAACAGTTGGCCGATGGGCTGGGCCTGATATCGAAAGATAAAGGGCTGCGAGGTCATTCACATGGGCTGTGTTTCGCGCCGGGTCACTCGGCGTGGAACGAGATCAAGTGACTGGCGAACCGGGTAGCGTGCTGCTGCGCGACCCGGGGCGTGAGAAACAAATCAGCCAGCTACGCATGTAGAACTGCCCGGTGAAGGCTTGCGGACGGGGGTTCGATTCCCCCCGGCTCCACCAG
>CAWCSM010000011.1:0-175225 GCA_963798255.1 uncultured beta proteobacterium | reverse complement strand
AGATCGACCTCTTTCGGCAGACGCACAAAGGCATCAGCCTTGTCGCGGATGCGCTGGACCCAGTTGGTGCGGCCAAGGCTCATGACCTTGTCGCCGACCCTGAGCCGGGTCACGCCAGGGCCGACGGCCGCGACCGTACCGGCACCTTCGATGCCGAGTGCACACGGCGGCGTCGGCTTGGTGGCGTAATCGCCCTCGATCGTCAGGATGTCCGCCGGATTGATCGAGCAGGCAACGATGTCGACCAGCACTTCGCCGGCCGCGGGTGTGCCGGGATCAGGGACCTCGATACAGCGGACCGCTTGTTCTGCCGGGCCGATGACGGTGAGTTCTGCGGATTTCATGGTGTTGCCAGCGTTTGAGCCTGGGGGGGGGTTGAGAGGAAAAAAGGTCGTTGACAAGCCAATTCTCTGATCCACGGCAAGGCCCGCCCAAGGCAGATCGCTATGCTGGCCCTGAGCCGGAGGATGCCATGTCCGATTTCGAGATCGTCAGCCGCACGGATATCTCCGAGTTGACCTACGAGCTCGAAGTTCGCCATCCGCAGATGGCCAGGGCGGCGCGGCCCGGTCAGTTCGTGATCGTGATGGAACATGAGCATGGCGAACGCATCCCGCTCACGATCGCCGACTTCGACCGCGACCGAGGCACCATCACGCTGGTGATACAGGCCGTCGGCAAGACGACCCAGGGAATGCAGCGCAACTGCCGGGTGGGCACGCGGCTGCACGCGATGGTCGGCCCCATGGGTATCCCGAGCCACATCGGTCAGGCGAAGAAGGTGGTCTGCGTCGGTGGCGGCCTCGGCGTGGCGCCGATCTACCCGCAGGCCCGTGCCTACAAGGAAAGCGGTGCCTACGTCATCGGCGTGCTCGGCTTTCGCAGCCAGGGCCTGGTGTTCTGGGAGGACAAGTTTCGCGGTTGTTGCGACGAGTTGATCGTGTGCACCGACGACGGCTCGGCCGGCATCAAGGGCCTGGTCACTGAAGGCATCAGGCAGTCGATCGGCAGGCATGCCGACATCGATGAAGTCGTCGCCATCGGCCCGCCGATCATGATGAAGGGCTGCGCCGACGCAACGAGGCCGCACGGCATCCGGACCGTGGTCAGTCTGAACCCGGTGATGGTCGACGGCACGGGCATGTGCGGCGGTTGCCGCGTGAAGATCGGCGAGACGGTCAAGTTCGCCTGCGTCGACGGGCCCGACTTCGACGGCCACCGGGTCGACTTCGACGACCTGATGGCGCGCCTCGCGCGCTACAAGCCGACCGAGACCGCGGCGCTGGAGGCCTTCAACGAAAGTTGCCGCATCCGCAACGGTGCGCCGGCCATGCCGGGAGATTGAGGCAAGCGCAATGGCCAAGAAGAAGACCATCCGGACGATCCCACAGGCGCGCACGCCGATGCCCGAGCAGGCTGCGCAAGTGCGTGTGAAGAACTTCGACGAAGTGGCGTGCGGCTACCGGCTCGAAGACGCGCTGATCGAGGCCGAGCGTTGCCTGGACTGTGCCGACCAGCCCTGCGTGCGCGGCTGCCCGGTCGGCATCGACATCCCGGGCTTCATCATGAAGATGGCGACGAAGAATTTCCGGGGCGCCTACGACGTCATCACCGACACCAACCTGTTGCCGTCGGTCTGTGGCCGCGTATGCCCGCAGGAGAACCAGTGCGAAGGCGTGTGCACGGTGGGTCTACCACCCAGTCAGCTGGAGCCGGTGGCGATCGGCCGCCTCGAGCGCTTCGTCGGCGACATGGCGATCGCCGAAGGCTGGGCCAATGTTCCGTACATCGAGCCGACGCGATTCAAAGTCGGCATCGTCGGCTCCGGCCCGGCCGGCATGGCCTGCGCCGCCGACATGGCCAAGGCCGGCTGCGAGGTCACGGTGTTCGAAGCCTTCCACGAGCCCGGCGGCGTGCTCAAGTACGGCATCCCCGACTTCCGCCTGCCCAACAGCGTGGTCGACGTCGAGATCGGCAAGCTGAAGCAGTTGGGCATCCGGTTCGAGTGCAACACCTTGGTCGGGCGCTTGTTCACGATCGAGCAGATGACGGGCGAGATGGGCTTCCACTGCGTGTTCATCGGCACCGGCGCGGGCTATCCGAGCTTCATGGGCATAGCGGGCGAGTCGCTCGGCGGCGTGCTGTCGGCCAACGAGTGGCTGACGCGCTGCAACCTGATGCACGGCCGCGAATTCCCCCGCTTCGACACCCCGCTGCAACCGGGCAAGCGCGTGACGGTGATCGGCGCCGGCAACACCGCGATGGACGCGATGCGCGTGTCGCTGCGCGTCGGTGCCGAGAAGGTCTATTGCGTCTACCGGCGCAGCGCCGACGAGGCGCCGGCCCGCGCCGAGGAGATCCATCACGCCGAGCAGGAAGGCATCGACTTCCAATGGCTGACGAGTCCGCTCGAGCTGCTCGGCGACACCGGCAACAACGTGCGCGCGATGCGCTGCCAGCGCATGACACTGGGCGAGCCCGATGCCTCGGGCCGGCGCCGCCCGGTGCCGGTGCCAGGCAGCGAGTTCGAGATCGAGACCGACATGGTCGTTTTCGCGATCGGCACCAACGCCAACCCGATCATCGGACAGACCTCGGGCCTCGCGCTCGACAAGCGCGGCTACATCGCCGCCGACGAGAAACTGGCCACCTCGCTGCTTGGCGTCTACGCCGGCGGCGACATCGTGACCGGCGCCGCCACCGTGATCGAGGCCATGGGCGCGGGGCGGCGTGCGGCGCGCAGCATGAAGGCCTATCTCGGGCTGCGCGACACCGAACTCGTGTACCAGCCCGAAAGCACCGACCCGGCCGGTCGGCTGTTCGGCATCGACCGTCGCGAGCACGACTTTGCCCGCGTGCACCTTGCCTGAAGCGAAACGATGACAAGCGACACCGCCACCCTCTCGCCGCCCGAGGCCAAGGTCACCCGGACGGCCGAGCCGATTGCCGAACACATTGTCGAAGTCATCAGCGACTCCGGCGAGGGCGCGCAGCGTTGCGGCCAGTCGCTGGCGGCGATTGCCGCACGCATGGGCAACGGCATCTGGACCACCGAGATCATCCCGGCCGAGATCCAGCCCCCCGCGCGCAGCGTGGCCGGCGCCAGCGGCATCCGTGTGCGCATCGGCTCCGAGCGCGTGACCAACGGCGGCGACCAGACCGATCTGGTCGTGGCCTTCAACGAACAGGTGCTGGTCGGCCGTGTGCAGGCCAAGGAACTCAAACCCGGCGCCACGATCTTGCTCGAAGACATGTGGCGCAGCCACCGCGACCCGACCATCGTCGCCTCCTATTCGAGAACGGTCGAGGCGCTGCGCCAGGACGGCTTCAAGGTCTACGAGGTGCCGCTCGAAGAGCGCTGCAAGGAACTGGTCAGCGACCCGCGCAAGGGCAAGAACATGTTCGTGCTCGGGCTGCTGTGCAACCTGTACGGGCTGGATGCGAAGCTGGCGCGCGAGCAGATTGCGCGCATCTTCGGCAAGAAGGACGCCAAGGTCATCAAGCAGAACGTCGCGCTGTACGAGGCCGGCGCGGCCTGGGGCGAGGCCCATCTCGACTTCATGTACCGCATCCCGGCCAGCAAGTCGCACGAGCCGCAGATCGTCGTCAACGGCAACACCGCCATCGCGCTGGGCGTGATGGCCTCGGGCATGGACATCTGCGCGATGTACCCGATCACCCCGGCGACCTCGGCCTCGCATTACCTGAGCGAGGTGTTCGAGAAGGTCGGCGGTCTGGTGCACCAGGCCGAGGACGAGATCGCGGCCTGCGCCTTCGCCATTGGCGCGTCCTACGCCGGCAAATGCGCGGTGACGATCACCTCGGGGCCGGGCTTCTCACTCAAGCAGGAGGCCATCGGCCTGGCGGTGATGGCCGAGATCCCGCTCGTCGTGGTCAACGTGCAGCGCGGCGGGCCGAGCACCGGACAGCCGACGAAGGTCGAACAGGGCGACGCCCTGGCTGCGATCTTCGGCAGCCACGGCGATGCGCCCAAGGTGGTGATGGCGCCGTGCAGCATCGAGGACTGCTTCTACTCGGTGATCACGGCGCGCAAGATCGCCGAGACCTTCGGCATGGTGGTCGTGGTGCTGTCCGACGCCAGCCTGTCCACGGCCCAGCAACCCTTCGCGCGCCCCGAGTTCAACGAGGAGTGGCTGGCGCCGCCCGTCGACCAGACGCCGGTGGTGCCCGGCAGCAAGCCCTACGACTGGGATCCGGTCACCGGATTGTCGCGCCGCTTCCAGCCCGGCCAGCCGGGCGGTATGCACACCTTGACCGGGCTGGCACACGACCGCGCCAGCAAGGTGGCCTACGACCCGGCCATCAACGAGGAAGGCCTGCGCATGCGCAGCCTCAAGCTCGCGGCGCTGCAGAAGACCTTGAAACCGCCGCCCGTGTTCGGCGGCGCGGAGCATGAACAAGGCGACCTGCTGCTCGTCGGCTGGGGCAGCACGATGGGCGCGATCGAAGAGGCGGTGACGCGCCTGCGCGCCGAAGGCCTGGCGGTGTCGTCAATGCACCTGCGCTTCCTGCAACCGATGCCGTCGGGAATCCGCGAGATCCTGAGGCGCTTCAAGCAGGTGATGACGATCGAAGGCAACTGGTCCGACAAGCCGGAGGACGAGTTGATCGACGAGGACAACCGGCGCTACTCGGCCCTGGCGATGATGCTGCGCTCACGCTTCCTGGTCGACATCGACTGCTGGAGCGAGGCGCGCGGCCAGCCGATCAAACCCGGCGACATCTGCCGCGTCGCGCGCAGCAAACTTCAACCCGATGGTCAAGCAACATGAGCCGATCGCTGAGCCACTGCGTCATCAAACTGCACGAAGAGCACCACGCCCTGGAGGACTATCAGGGCGGCGTGCCGCGCTGGTGCAACGGCTGCGGCGACAACGCCATCCTGGCGGCGATGCAGCGCCTGTGCAGCGAGGAATCGCTGGCACCCGAGAACACCGTCTTCGTCTCCGGCATCGGCTGCTCGAGCCGGCTGCCGCATTACATGAAGACCTATGGCTTCCACGGCATCCACGGCCGCGCCTTTCCGGTCGCCGAAGGCATCAAGATGTCGCGGCCCGACCTGAACGTGTTCGTCAGCACCGGCGACGGCGACTGCTGCAGCATCGGCGCGGCACACTGGATCCATGCGCTGCGCTACAACATGAACCTCACTGTCGTGCTGCACGACAACCACGTCTACGGACTGACCAAGAAGCAGGCCTCACCGACATCGCCGAAGGGCTTCAAGAGCAACACCACGCCCTACGGCGCGACGCTCGAGCCGATGAATCCGCTCACGGTTTCCCTGGGCGTGCAGGGCGCGTCGTTCATCGCGCAAGCGGTCGACTGGGTGCCCGAGGTGCTGTACGACATCATGCGCGCGGCATTCAGGCACCGCGGCTTCTCGTTCGTGCGCGTGATCCAGCGCTGCCCGGAGTTCATGCCCAAGGCCTTCGACCCCTGGCTGCACGACCCGCAGCGCACCCTGCTGCTGACGCACGCCAACGCGATCCAGTTGAGCCCGAGCCTGTCCAGCGCCTACCGCAATCAGACCCAGCACGACCCGCTGAACATCGACCGCGCGCGCGAAATCGCATCGCTTGACGATCCGATTCCGGTCGGCATCCTGTACTGCAACCCCGAGGCGCCTTGCTACGAAGACCTGCGCCATGCCGGCCAGATGCGCTCGCCCGAGTACATCCGCGCCGGTCTGAACCGCGAGCTGGACAAGTACACCGTCTGGCCCGAGGACGCGGACGCCGGACAACTGGCGGCCTGAATCGGGAACCCGCGATGGACATGCACGCCCAGCACGCCGATGCGCTGACGTTCCACCGCACCGGTCGGCTCGCAGGTCACGGCCGGGGCGATGGGCTGGTGCCGATCGAAGGTCTCGGACTGCGCCCGGCGCTGCTGGCGCCATACCGCGAACTGGACACGTTGCGACACGACTTCCCACTGGTGCTGGTCGAGCGCGCCAGCAGTGAATTCGTGCAGTCGCTGTCGAGCCTGGTCGACGCCATGCTGCGTGACGTGGCGCCACGCGGCATCGAAGGCGAACGCCTGCGCCGCCACGCGCTGCAGTTGGAGCGCGAGATCCGGCGTGCGGTCGACGGAGGTGCCACCGGCACGCTGGCCGAACTGTGGGCGCAGGCCGCGGCGAAGCTCGGTGCGCGCGAGGGCGAAACGCTCGAACAGGTGCTGAGTGCCGCGGGCACGGCCCTGCCCGCCGATGGTGCCGTCCTGGGCTGCGGGCCCGACATGCCGGCGCGGCTGCTGCGACATGCCTGGGCGGCCACGACGCGCGCCCGTGCGCGCCAGTTTCACAACGACCTCAGCCGTCTCGTGGTGAAGCTGTCGGACATCCTGCGTGCGGCGTTCAGCCACTCGCAGGCCGGCCGCCAGCCGCAGAGCCTGAAGGCGTCGGTGGGTGGATCGCACCGGGATGCGTTCGATTTCGATGCCCTGTCGCGCATCGTCGGCAAGGGCGTGCCGCGCGACGAGTTGCCGCCGGCACGCCATGCCCGCGTACTTCACGCGCTGGGCGTCCTGGAGTCCCAGCGCTTTTACGCTCCGCCGGAACTGGCCGATTCCGATGCGGCGGCCGAGTACTTCGCCTTTTCGTTCGACAACTGCCGTGCCGCGACCGAGGCCTTCCGCCAGCGCATGCCCGACATGGTGGAACTGGTCAAGGCGATCGCCATTGCCGAATTGGAAGCCAAGGGAGGCTACGTCGAGGCCGAACACGAGCTCTATTTCGAATCGATGGACGAACGGTCCCTGGGCGCCGACGACCTGGCGCGATTCCCCGACTACCTGGTCTGCATCGCGCCCGGGTCCGGCGACGCGCCGGAGAACGCCAACCTGCTCGACATGCTCTCGTCGGGCCTGCCGGCCAAGGTGCTGGTGCAGACCTCCGATCTTCTCGAAGACGCCTCGATCGGCGGCGGCCATTTTGCTTTCGGCGTGCGCAGCGCGCGCCTGGCGACCGCCGCGATGGGCCTGGGCGGCATGTTCGTGCTGCAGACCGCGGCGGCCAACCTCTATGCGTTGCGCCAGCCGCTGGCCGCCGGCCTGGCCTGCCGCGGTCCGGCCCTGTTCAGCGTGTTCGCCGGCACGCTGCCGGCCCACAGCGTCCTGCCGCCCTACCTGCACGGCGCGGCGGCCATGCAGTCACGCGCCTTCCCGGCCTTCAGCTACGACGCCGCGGCCGGTGGCGACTGGGCGACTCGGTTCTCGCTGCTCAACAACCCGCAGCCCGATGACGACTGGCCGGTGGAGCCGATCGAGTACGCCGACACCGGGCAGCAGCGGGTTCGTGAGCCGTGTGTCTTCACCTTCGCCGACTTCATGCTCTGCGATCCCCGCTGCGCGGCCCACTTCGCAAGTGTGCCCCGTGCGCGCTGGGACGCTGACCTGGTGCCGGCGGCCGATTGGCTGGCCCTGCCCGAGGCCGACATGTCGCAGCGCGTGCCCTACGTGCTCGCGGTCGCGCCCGACAACAGCCTGCAGCGGGTGATCGTCGACGCGCGCCTGATGCAGGCCACGCGTCGCTGCCTGCTGCTCTGGCGCCGCTTGCAGGAGCATGGCGGCGTGCACGACTCGCATGCCGAGCGCCTGCTGGCGCGCGAGAAGGCGGCCTGGGCCGCCGCCCAGACGGCCTCGCAACCCGCCGCCGCGCTTCCCGCAGCCGTTGCCGCGGTGTCCGCGACCTCGGCCGCCGTGGCCGCGCCGGACGTTGAGCCTTCGGCACCGGCCCATTCGCGCGACGAAGCCTGGATCGACACGCCGCGCTGCCCGAGTTGCAACGAATGCCAGCTGATCAACGATCGCATGTTCGTCTACGACGAGCGCAAGCAGGCCTACATCAAGGACCTCGGCGCCGGCACCTACCGCCAACTGGTCGAAGCCGCCGAGAGCTGCCAGGTCGCGATCATCCATCCGGGCAAGCCGCGCGACCCGAACGAGCCCGGACTGGCGGACTTGCTCGCGCGCGCCGAACCGTTCCGCTGATCAGCCTCAGTCGAAGACGAAACGCAGTGAGCAGGCCGCGATGCCTGCCCTGATCACGACCGCTTCGAACGGTGGGTCGTGCGCAGCTTGTTGCATGCGCACATGCCTATCCGGCCGGACACACGCCTTCGATTGATCCACGACAAGACCTTCGACGGGCGCTGCCGAAGAATCGACCTTGTCCACAGGAGGTGCCATGGCCGAGACCCGTTCCAAATCCAAACGGCCCGACCGCGCGGCCGTGTCGGTTCCGGACACCTTCGAGGCCCTCGACCAGACCCATCGACGGGTGCTCGACAACCTCGACCAACTGGCCTTGCTGGCGCAGCGCCTGGATCAGGAAGGTGTCGACGACAGCGCCCGCCAGCTTGCCCGGCACATCCACGTCTTCTTCGAGGACACCGCACGTGCCCACCACGCCGCAGAGGAACAATGGGTGTTCCCCCCCCTGCTGGCCACCGAAGACGCCGACCTGGTGCAGCACGTGCTGCGCCTGCAGCAGGACCACGGCTGGATCGAAGAGGACTGGCTCGAACTGGGACCGCAGTTGCAGGCCATCGCCGCGGGCCAGAGCGGGTACGACGTCGACTTCCTGCGCGCCGCGATCCCGGTCTTTGCCGAGCTGTACCGCGAACACATCGTGCTCGAGGAAACGATCGTCTATCCGGCAAGTCGTCGGCAGCAATCCGGCAGTCGAGGCTGAAGACGCAGTCCGCATCAACTGGCGCGCTGATCGGCACGGCAAGGCCGTGCGCTGGTGTGCGGGTGTGCGCCCCTCCCCGGCCGACCTCGATGTGGGCGGTGCACCAGCTCCTTCTCAATCGGTTTGACCCCGCGCCTGCCCCGCCGTCCGCGCCAGCACGGCGATCACGTCGTCGTCGCAGACCTGGTGGAAGTCGGCATAGTGCGCGCCGACGGCGTGGAACACCCCAGGCTGCTCCAGACACACCAGGTCATCGACCAGCGGTCGCAGGTCGGCCACCACGCGTGGCGGCGCCACCGGCACGGCCAGCACCAGCCGCGCCGGACGTCGGCGGCGCAGCACCTGCAAGGCAGCGCGCACGGTGGTACCGGTCGCGATCCCGTCATCCACCAGCACCACCGTCTTGCCCTCGACCCGCGCCGGCGTGCGGGCACCGATATAAAGCGAGCGGCGGCGCGCGATCTCCGCACGTTCGCCGATCGCCTGGCGTTCGACGTACGCGCGTGTCGCGCCGGTCATTTCCATCGTCTTCGCGTCGACCACCAGCCCGTCGCCCGCGCCCTCTGCCACCGCGGCCACTGCCAGCTCCGGCTGAGCCGGCGCACCGATCTTGCGCACCAGCAACAAGTCGAGCGGAGCGCGCAGCACGGCAGAGATTTCCGCGGCCACCGGCACGCCGCCGCGCGGCAACGCCAGCACCACGGGATCGATCAGCTTCATCGCAGCCAGTGCTCGCGCCAGCCGCCGCCCCGCGTCGCAGCGATCGGCGAAGGTGCCGCTCAAGCTGCCCGCGCAACTTGCAGAGTCCCCGCCGGCCAGATGCCGGCCAGCTCGGCCACGCGATCCAGGGTCGCAGCCTTCTGTCGGAACGGGACGCTTGCGGAACATGGGGCCTTCGTGAACGCAGGCACGGTCAGACGAGCTCTGAAGTTCGAAGCGGCGGCGTCAGCGCACGATCAGCACCGGTGTCCTGCAAATCGCCAGAACCTTGGTCACCACCGACCCCATCACCAGGTTGCCGAGCATCCCGTGGCCGTGCGATCCCATCACCAGCAGGTCGAACTCGCCTTTGTCCGCCACCGACGCAATGACCTCGGCGGGACGGCCGACCTTTCCCGTAAAGGTCACCTCCATCCCGTGCCGCTTGAAGAAGGTCCGGATCGGCTTGAAGACCTTCTCTGACTCGTCGCCGTAGTAGGAGGCGAGGGCAATGCGGTCGAAGTGAATGGCCGCGCGCGGCAGCAAGGGAGGCATGCAATGCACGACGGTGTAGCGATGGGAAGAACCCAGCCACTCATCGTGCGCCGCCAGGTAGGCGAGCATGCGCCTGGTAAACGAACTGCCGTCGGCGGCAACAAGGATCTTCATGATGGTCCTGAGGCGATGAATTTCAGTGTTGCACGCGGCGCGAGCTGCCCGTTGATCGGTGTCAAGCGAATGTGCTGCGCAGATGCAGTTCACAACCGTTGGCCGCTCGACCGCAGCCTTGTGCTGTGGCGCGTCTACATGCGCTTGTGGCGGTCGCTTCATTCCGCCGATCGCACGGGTGCGATGCGTCCATCCTCGGGCAACGCACTACTCAGAGCGCAGCGCTTCGACCGGGTCCAGCATTGCCGCGCGCCGCGCCGGCAGCACGCCCGCCCCCAGGCCGATCAGCGCGCTGCTGGCCACCGCCAGCAACACAAAGTGCAGCGGCGTGGCCACCGGCAGCGCCGGCAGCAACAGACGGATCAGCTGCGCGAGGCCGAAGCCGATGGCCACGCCGAGCAGGCTGCCCAGCACCGCCAGCACCACCGCCTCGCCCAGGAACAGGCGCAGGATCGTGCCGCGCCGGCTGCCCAGCGCCAGCAGCAGGCCGATCTCGTGTGTGCGCTCGGCCACGGCGATGGTCATGATGGTGACGATGCCGACCGCGCCGACCAGCAGCGAGATGCTGCCCAGCCCGGCGACCGCCATGGTCAGCACGTCGAGGATGTTCGACAGCGTGCTCAGCATCTCCTGCTGCGTGGTGACGGTGAAGTCGGCGCGCCCGTGGCGCGCCTTCAGCACCGCTTCGGCGGCATCGGCCACCGCCCGGGCCGACGCGCCTTCGGCATACGACAGGTTGATCTCGGTCAGGCCGTCGCGGTTGAACAGCTCCATCGCGCGCGCCGCCGGCATGAAGGCGGTGTCGTCCAGGTCCATGCCCAGGAACTGGCCCTTCGGCGCGAGCACGCCGACGACGCGAAAGCTCTGGCCGCCGATGCGCAGGCGTTCACCCAGTGCGTTGTCGGCCCCGAACAGTTCAAGCTTCAGCTTGGCGCCGAGCACGGCGAAGCTGCGCGCCTCCTCGCTGCCCTCGCCGGGCAGAAACTGCCCCACCGCCACATGCATGTTGAACACCGGCAGCGCCGCCGACGACACGCCGTAGACGATGGTGCGGCGCACGCGGCCGCGCGCCTGGGCCTCGGCATTGCCCCAGGCGGTGGGCACCACGCCGACAACGCCGGGCACGCGCTGCAGCGCCTGGGCGTCCTCCAGTGTCAGCGGCCGCACCGAAGTCGGCAGCCCGCTGGGCGCGCCGCCGCGCGCGGTGGAACGCCCCGGCGAGATGCCGACCACGTTGGTGCCGAACTGGGAGAACTCGCCGAGCACGAAGCGGTGGATGCCCTCGCCGATGGAAGTCAGCAGGATGACGGCGGCGATGCCGACCGCGATACCGGCCAGCGTGAGCAGGCTGCGCATGCGTTGCGCCGCGATCGAGCGCCAGGCAAAGCGCAGGGCGTCGGCGGCGATCATCGCGGCTTCATCGTCTCGCCAACGCCGTCACCGGGTCCAGCCGCGCCGCGCTACGCGCCGGCAGCACGCCGAAGAGCAGGCCGGTGGCCAGCGCAGTGCCCAGGCCGGCGAGCACGGCCCAGTCCGGCGGGTAGGCTGGGAACACCGGGTACAGCGCACGGATCAGCGCCGCACCGGCGAGCCCGAGCGCATAGCCGAACAAGGCGCCGGCGCTCGACAGCAGCGCCGCCTCGGCCAGGAAGGCCAGGCGGATGGTGCCGCCGCTGGCGCCCAGCGCCTTGAGCAGGCCGATCTCGCTGCGCCGCTGCGACACCGACACCAGCATCACGTTCATCACCAGGATGCCGGCCACGCCCAGGCTGATGGCGGCGATGCCGGCCACGGCCAGCGTCAGCGTGCCCAGCAGCCGGTCGAAGGTGGCGAGCACCGCGTCCTGGGTGAGCACGGTGACGTCCAGTTCGCCGTCGTGACGCTGCTGGATGATCTGCGTCACCTGGCGCTTGGCCGGCTCGATGGCGTCGCGGTTGCGCGCCTCGACCAGGATGCGGAACAGCGTGTTGGTGTTGAACATCGCCTGCGCCAGCGACACCGGCACGATGGCCAGCTCGTCGGTGTTCATGCCCAGCCCGCTGCCGGTGGGCGCGAGCACGCCGATGACGCGGAAGCGGCGGTCGCCGACGCGCACGAAACGGCCCAACGCGGCTTCGCTCGGGAACAGCTCGGCGCGCAGCTTCGCGCCCAGGACCATCAGCTGCGAGCCGCGGTTCCAGTCCTCGCGCGGCAGGAACTGGCCCTGCGCCATCTTGAACTGCCGCACGTCGAGGAACTCGGCGGTGGAGCCGACGACCATGCCTTCGCGCAGCTTGCCGCCCACCGACAGCTCCGAGTTGCCCACCGCCAGCGGCGCCACGCGCTGCACCGCCGGTGCGCGCAGCAGCGCCAGCGCGTCATCGATGCTCAGTTCGCGCGGCGTGCTGCTGACGAAGCTGCCGGGATTGATGCCGCCGGTCTCGGTGCGGCCGGGCAGCACGATCACCAGGTTGGTGCCGATGGCGCTGAATTCGCGCACCACGTAGCGGCGCGCGCCGTCGCCCAGCGCGGTCAGCGTGACCACCGCGGCCACGCCGATGGCCATGGCCAGCATCAGCAGCGCGGTGCGCACGCGGTTACCGCGCGCCGCGCCGACGGCAAAGGCCAGCAGGTCAGCCGTGCGCATCGCCTGCAGCGTCCTGGCGCAGATCGTGCCGGATGGCGCCGTCTTCCATGCGCAGGCAGCGACGCGCGCGCTCGCCGATCGCGGCATCGTGCGTCACCACCAGCAGCGTCACACCGCCCGCGTTCAGCTGTTCGAGCAGCCGCACCACCTCGTCGCCGGTGGCGCGGTCGAGGTTGCCGGTGGGCTCGTCGGCCAGCAGCAGCGCCGGCTGCATGATGGTGGCGCGGGCGATGGCCACGCGCTGGCGCTGGCCGCCGGACAGCTGGTCCGGCCGATGCCCGGCGCGATCGGCCAGGCCGAAGCCGCCCAGCGCGCCACGCACACGCTGATCGCGCTCGCGCGTCGGCATGCCAGCCAGCACCATCGGCAGTGCGATGTTCTCCGCCGCCGTCAGCCGCGGCACCAGGTGGAAGCTCTGGAACACGAAGCCGATGCGCCGGCTGCGCACGCCGGCCTGCTCGTCGGCCGACAGCGTGGTCACGTCGCGCCCTTCGAGCACGTAGTGGCCGGCATCGGGCCGGTCGAGCAGGCCCAGCACGTTGAGCAGCGTGCTCTTGCCCGAGCCCGAAGGCCCCATCACCGAGATGTACTCGCCGGCTTCGATGCGAAGGTTCACGCCGGCCAGCGCATGCACCACGCTGTCGCCGAGGTGGAACACCCGTTCGATGCCCTGCAGTTCGATCTGCGCCGCCATGCTTACTTCGGCGGCGTGGCGTCTTCGACCGCGGCAGCGCCGGCCGCGACCCCGCTGCGATCGAGCGAAGTGACGATGGGCTCGCCGCCCTGCAGGCCCTGCGTGATCTCGGTGTGCTCCCAGTTCGCCAGGCCGGTCTTCACCGGCCGCTCGACCAGCTTGCCGTCCTGCAGCAGCAGCACGCGGCCGCCCTGCAGCAGCGCCGCGGTGGGCACGCGCAGCACGTCCTTGCGCACGTCCAGGATCACCTCCACGTCGGCGCTGTAGCCCACCAGCAGCCGGCCGGCGGACTGCGGATCGTCGAAGTCGACCTCGATCTCGACCGTGCGCGCCTGCTTCTCCACCGCGGTGACGTAGGGTGCGATGCGCCGCACCTTGCCGGCGAAGCTGCGCCCCGGCAACGCGTCGAGCGTGATGCGCACCGGCTGGCCGACGGCGATCTTGGGTGCATCCACCTCGTCCATCGGCGCCGCGACGTACAGGCAGGATTCGTCGATCAGGTCGATGGCCGGCGGCATGGCCACGCCCGGCGGCGACGGTGTCGAATACTCGCCGACCTCGCCGACGATCTTGGCCACCGTGCCGTCGAAGGGTGCGACCAGCACCGTGCGCTGGCCGGCGGTGGCCACCATGGCGCTGCGCGCCTGCGCCTGCGCCACATCGGAGCGGGCGGTGGCGCAGGCGGCGACGCGCGCGTCGGCCTGCGCACGCAGGTTGTCCAGCGCGCCCTCGGAGATGAAGCCCTGCTGGAACAGCTGCTCCTGGCGCTTGAACTCGCGTTGCGCCAGGTCGGCCAGCGTGCAGCTTTCGGCGACGCGCCGGCGCGAGGTCTCGAGCTGGGCACCGGCGTAGGCCTGTTCGGCGCGCAGGTCGTCGTTCCACAGCCGCATCAGCAGCTGGCCCTTGCGCACCTTCTCGCCCTCTTTCACCGCCAGCACCTCGATGCGCCCACCGGCGATGGTCGACAGCTTGGTGCGCTGGCAGGCCTCGACGGTGCCGGCGCGGGTGTTGGCCACGGTGGCCTCGACGGTGCCGCGAGCGACGGTCTGGGTCAGCACCGGCACCGGCTTGGGTCGGCCCAGCCACCACAGCGCCGCCGCGGCCAGGGCCAGCACCGGCAGCACGATCAGAGCGCGGCGCAGCCATTTGCGCGTGGCGGTTTCAGGCATGGGGCTTTGGCGGTGACGCAAACGGCACCAGCTTAGCCGGTGCAGTTGGCACGGGCCTTGATCACGCGCAGGCGCACAGCGGCACAGACTCAGGTCCCGGGTCCGCCAGCGGCGCCAAGCCGGCCAGGCCGTTGCGCTCGGCGCTCACCCGATGGAGCGCTTCGACCGGTCGCTGACGGCGGAGCCGGTTTCAGCCGCCCGCGCCGGAGCGGCACGGGACGACGACAGCGTCCTTCGTTTCCCGGACCAACAGCACCGGCACGAGGGCGGTGCGCACAATCTGCTCGGCATCGCTGCCGAGCAACAGGCGACCCACGCCACGCCGGCCATGCGTACCGATCACGATCAGGTCCGCGCCCCAGGTCTTGACCTGGTCGTTGACGGCCACGCAAAGCCGGGTCGCGTTGCTGTCGACCAAGAAGGTGTCCGCTTTCACGCCAGCGTTTTCAACGCGAACCTTGCCTTCCTCGAGGATCGTCTCACCCGCCTGTCTCATGAAGGGAACTACCGCGCCCACGTACGCCGCGGGGGTTTCGAAGCCTGTGGCGAAAAGAAGGACATCGATCATGTGGAGCAAACGCACGCTGGCCCCCGTCAGTGTGGCGAGCCGGATGGCTTCGTCCAGGCCGCGGCTGGACGTGAGACTGCCGTCGTAAGGGACAAGAATGCGTTGATACATGAGCCGCCTCGGAAGTCGACGAAAGCAGGTTCAAAACCCGGGTTCAGGCCGCCTTGCGACCCAAGCCGCGCAGTTTGTCGAGCCAGCGCTCGCGTTCCTGGGATTGCATGCGGTCGACCAGGCCGATCAGCGTCTCGCGCACCGGCGCGATACCAACGAATCCGAGCACGTTGCGCTCCAGCGACTTGACGCTGTGCGCGCGAAAGTAATAGCGGTACACCAGCGCCGGCATGCCCATGGTGACGACCACCCGCGCCGAGCGTCCGGTGAGGCCCTTCTTGCCGAAGCCGCCATTGCCGTCGTCACGGAAGGCAAAACCGGGCCGCGCCACCTGCTCCAGGAAGGCTTTCAGCAGCGCCGGCATGTCGCCCAGCCACAGCGGGAAGAACACCACCAGGTGCTGCGCCCAGTCGATGTCGTCCTGCGCCGGTTTGAGCGCGGGCGGCAGCGGGCTGTGCTCGAATTCCTCGGCGCTGCGCAGCAGCGGGAAGTCGAGCTGCGCCACGTCGACGCGGCGCAAGCTGTGTCCCGCTGCGGTCGCGCCATCGGCATAGGCCTGGGCCAAGGCGTGACACAGATGCCCGCGCTTGGGGTCGGGGTGGCCCTGGATGAGAAGGATGCGTTTGATTGACATGATCTCGGTCTTTCGCCGCCATCATCGTCCCGGCCGCGCACGCTCGCCTTGCGCATGCTCAAGTGCAGGTTCAGGAACCGAAGCAGGGCTGCCGCCGTGGTGATCAGCGTGCCCGTGTCGAGCCACTGCGCGCATGGATTCCGGGCATTTCGTCGATGCGCGCCCTCGGTTCGACTGCTGACTTGAGGCCGATCAATCGCCGCCGGACGATACGGCCTACCCTTCCATGCCCACCCGCACACGAAACGGCCTTGCCATGAAGAGCATCCTGGTTCACATCGACGCCTCGCCCCGTTGTGCCGTCAGGCTGGGCATCGCACAGGCCCTGGGCAGCCGGCACGGTGCCATGGTGACCGGGCTGTACGGCGTCGTGCCGTCGCTCATCGCCATGCCGCTGGCCGCGGCCGAAGGCATGGTCACCGCGGCCGCGTTGCTGGCCGAGGTGGACAACGAGCAGCGCGCACGGGCGCTGGCCCTGTTCGAAAGCGCTTCGGGCCAGCGCAGCATGCGCTGGGTCGATGGCGGCGAGAGCCCCTACTGGCACCTGATGCAGCACGCGCCTTATGCCGATCTGCTCGTGCTCGGACAGACCGACGCCGACGACGCGCTCACCGGTGCGCTGCCACCGCAGCTGGTGCCGACGGCCCTCTCCGACAGCGGCAGGCCCACGCTGGTGGTGCCCTTCGCGGGCGCGTTCGACGCCGGCGCCAGCCGGGTGCTGATCGCCTGGAAACCCACGCGCGAAGCGGCGCGTGCGCTGAATGCCGCGCTGCCATGGCTGCGTCTGGCGTCGCAGGTGCATGTGGCGACCCGCCCCGAAGAAACGGAAGCCGACTTCGACCACACCGCGTCACTGAAGCATTGGCTGCAGGTTCAGGGTGTCGCGACGACCCCCAAGATGCACCACCTGGGACCGGGCGACATCGGTGAGGGCCTGTTGTCGCTGGCAGCCGACACCAGCGCCGACCTGCTCGTGATGGGCTGCTACGGCCACAGCCGCTCGCGCGAATGGGTGCTGGGCGGCGCGTCACGCAGCGTGTTGCGCTCCATGACCTTGCCGGTCCTGATGTCGCACTGAGTGCGCTTGCGGACGCCAACCCCATTGGCAGGGGAACCATGCGACTGACTTTCATCGGGGCGGCGCAGGAAGTGACCGGCTCTTGTCTTCTGGTCGAGGCGGATGGCGTGCGCTTCCTGGTCGACTGCGGCATGTTCCAGGGTGGGCGCGAAGCGCACGAGCGCAACCTGAAAGCTTGGCCATTCGACCCGCGGCAGATCGACTTCGTGCTGCTCACGCACGCGCACATCGACCACAGCGGCCTGCTTCCGCGCCTGTGCGCGCTCGGCTTTCGTGGCTCGATCTTCACCACCCACGCCACGGTGGATCTGCTGTCGGTGATGCTGCTGGACAGCGCCTTCATCCAGGAGGGCGAGTGGTCGCGAGCGCAGCGCAAGCGCTCACGCGTGCCGCGGGCCGAGGCACCGGCACTGCTCTACACCGTGGCCCAGGCCGAGGCCTGCCTGGAGCAGTTGCAGGGCATCTCCTACGACGAAGACGTGCAGCCGCATGCGTCGGTGCGCTGCCGCTTCCGCGACGCCGGCCATATTCTGGGCTCCGCCATCGTCGAGGTCTGGGTGACCGAGAAGGGGCAGACGCGCAAGCTGGTGCTCTCGGGTGACCTCGGGCAGCCCGGGCGCCCCATCGTGCGCGACCCCACGCCGATCGACTCGGCCGACGTGCTGGTGGTCGAGTCCACCTACGGCAACCGGCTGCACCGGCCGCTCGGCGAGACGATCGACGAACTGGTGTCGGTCATCGAGGACACACTGCGGCGACGTCAGGGCAACATCATCATCCCGGCCTTCGCGCTCGGCCGCACGCAGGAGTTGCTGCATCTGCTGCTGGATTTGTGTCGCCAGGGCAAGCTGCCCCGTCTGCAAGTGTTCGTCGATTCGCCGATGGCCAACAAGGTGACCGAAATCACGTGGCAACACAAGGAGTTCCTCGACGACGAGAGCCGGGCGCTGCTGTCGCTGCGCCGGGCGCACCCGGAGTGGCTGGACCTTCGATTCACGCGCAGCGTCGAGGAGTCGATGGCGCTGAATCGTGTCAAGGCGGGCGCCATCATCATTTCGGCAAGCGGCATGTGCGATGCCGGACGAATCAAGCACCACCTGAGACACAACCTCGGCCGCCCCGAATGTGCGATCGTCATCATCGGCTTCCAGGCCCAGGGCACGCTGGGACGGCGACTGGTGGACGGCGACAAACAGGTGCGCATCTTCGGCGAGGAGATCCGCGTGCGCGCCAGCATCCACACGGTCGGGGGCTTGTCCGCGCATGCAGACCAGGCCGCGTTGCTGGGCTGGCTGCACCGCTTCGACACCGCACCGCTGCGCAGCTTCGTCGTGGACGGCGAAGCAAAGACGGCATGCGGGTTCGCCGACCGCATCGCCGACGAACTCGGCTGGCGTGTTGAGGCCCCGGCGCCTGGAGCGGGGATCGACCTTTACGTAGATGCCGGCGAGAAATCAGACAGCTGGCGTTCGTGAGCGGCGGCTGATGGCCCGACAACGCCAGTTCGCGGCGCTTCCAGATTGCAGTCTGTCGAAGAACGAGCCTCTACGACGGTCGTCGGCTTACCGCCTCGCCCGCGAATTCACGCACCCGGCCAGTTGCAGACGGTCGCGACCGACGGCTTGCGTTGTTCACCAGGCCGACACAACCCCCGGACCTAGAGTACTTTGCCCCGGACGTATCGATACTCCTGTGTCTCACCCTGATAGCCCCATGAGTCCCCGCGAACCTCGTGGACCACGATGTAGCTGGCCGGAGCGAGCGCTCCGATGATGCTCTCGACGGCAGCGAACACGCGGCTGACATAGAGCGCCTTTTCGTCCTTCGTGTTGGTTCCCTCGGTCACCTTGATCTCGAGGTGAAACGTGCTGAATGGCTGGCCCACCAGGACGGTTCCCGCGATGAACCATTCGGTGGCCGCGACGAACTCGATCGCGACCGCGGTGAGTTCGCGCTTCTTCTTGAGGATCTCGGCCGTCAGATCGGTAAGAGTCGAGGCGATGCGGACCGAAGTCTCCGCCGACGGTGTGGTGCAGAGCTTGACGTTGAGTATGGGCATGACGATCTCCTGGGTTGACAACACGACGCGCCGATCGGCATGCGCCGGTCTGGACGCCGCGGCGGCACTCATCGGACGGTGCACTGTCAACGAGATCATCCCGTATGAGAAGAGATGTCGAAGTCAACTCACCGTTGCACGAGGCGGAAGAGTGGCCACGGGACACCCTCGCCGTTCCTCATCCAAGGCAAGCCTCAGGCGGTTTCGCCTACGGCCATCCGCCGCGACAGGGCCGAGCCCCGCTTGCGCAGGAAGATCCGCAGCAGCGCCTGATAGCGCTCGTGCGCGGCATCGCGAACCGACTGACGGGCCGCCAGGCGGACCCGCCAGGTCCGGACCTTGGGCAATCCCCCAAAGAAGTCGAAATCGTCGATCGTGTCGAAGACGTCGAAATATTTGAACACCGGGCCGAATACCGCATCGACGATGCTGAAGTGCTTTCCTGCGAAGTACGGCCCTTCGCCCAGCGTTGCTTCAAGCTGCTCGAAGCGGTGTCGGATGTCCTTCGCGCGGGCGTCGAGTGCGGTGTCGTCAGCCGCGTTGTAGAACGCCGCAACGGTGTTGAGCAGCGACGAGCCGAACTCCATCCAGGCGCGGTGTCTCGCCCGCGCCAGCGGCAGCGCCGGATGAAGTCGGGCGCCTTCGGTCTCGTCCAGAAATTCGCAGATCACGGCCGACTCGAAAATCGCCTCGCCGTCCACCAGCAGCACCGGCGTCTTGCCCAGCGGCGAGATCTCGAGGAACCACGCCGGCTTGTTCGCGAGGTCGATCTCCAGACGTTCGAACTCGATGCCCTTCTCCAGCAGCACGATCGCGGCCCGCTGAACGTACGGGCACAGCGCGTGGCTGACGAGTGTGAGACGGGCGCTCATCGCGTCACCTCGCCGATGGCAGGCACGAAGCGGGCACTGCGGCGCAACGCCAGGGCGCCGTCCCCCAGCAACCACAAGGCCACCGAAGCCACGACCAGGAACAACGGGTACTCCCAGCCCCCGCCCGGGCTGGTATGGACCCAGCCGTTGTGCAGGTGCACCCCCAGGGCCGCCAACATGATCGGCAGCAACGCCAACGCGACCTGGCGTGCATAGACGCCCAGCACCAGCGCCAGACCGCCGAGCAGTTCGGCGGCGAACACCGGATAGGCCAGAAAACCCGGCAAGCCGACGCTGGTGAAGTAGGTCGCGGTGCCCGGCAAGGTGAACACCAGGAGCTTGAGCAGTGCGTGTGCGATCCACATCACGCCCAGGCTCACGCGCAGCAGCGCCGTGCCGTAGTGGGGGGTGTCAGGGACGTTGAGCGGTGTCATGGTGTCTCTCCATTGATTGAACGATGGCCAGAATGTAGGCTTTCGCTTTTGCATTGCAAATAGGCTACGGCGCAAACTATGAATGCATCCACGCAATACCAACTCAGCGCGGTCGATCTGGAAACCGTGCTGGCGCTGGTTCGATCCGGCACGCTGGCCGTTGCCGGCGAACGATTGGGTGTCGACGCTTCCACCGTGTTCCGTTCGCTGCAGCGCATCGAGCGGGGACTGGGCCAGGCCTTGTTCGAGCGATCGCGTTCGGGATACCAGGCGCTGGAACTGGCGCAAGCCCTGGCGGAGCATGCCGAACAGCTGGAGGCCTCGCTCGAATCGGCGCGGTCAGCGGCGCAGTTGCGGCCCGACCAAGTGTCGGGCACGCTGCGCATCACGTCGACCGACACGGTCCTGCACGCGCTGGTGGCACCGGCCCTCAAAGACCTGAGGGTCGTGCACCCGCTGCTGACCTACGAACTGCACACCGGCAATGAATTGGCCAACCTGACGCGGCGCGATGCCGACATCGCCGTGCGCGCCACCAAGCGACCGCCGCAACACCTGGTCGGCAAACATGTCGGTCCCATTCGCGTGGCGCTGTTTGCCGCGAAGAAGGGGCCGATCAAGCGCTACTTGGATGTGGAAAGCGGCAAGGCAGCGTGGGTGGCGCCCGATGACGCGCTGCCCGAGCACCCTTCTGTCGTCTGGCGCAAGCGCCATTTTCCGAAGCTGTCGCCGCACTACAAGGTCAACAGCATCCTGACGGTGATGGAACTGGTGGGGCTCGGACTCGGCGTGGGTGTCTTGCCATTGTTCCTGGCCGCATCCCAACCGAATCTGGTGCAGCTGACCGAGGTGCTCGACGAGTGCCAGACCGAGCTGTGGATCCTGACGCACCCCGAGTCGCGGCACCTGCGGCGCGTGTCGACGGTTTACGCACACCTGGCGCGCACGCTCGTTCTCGACTGACATCTCCCGCGGCCGTCGACACGCCGGTTCGAGGACAAGGTCGCTGGGCTGGGCCACCACTGTTCCTTCAAACGGAATGGTGTCTTGGGCCGCGAGGTGATTCACTTTTCGCGGCGCTGCGGCGAGAGTTCATCCATGCGCTGCAAGTCAGGTGACAGAACCGCTCTTCTCGTCCGACTGACGCAAAAGGAACTTCAGATGAACCCTCTTCGCTCCACACACTCCGGCCGGTCTGCGCCCCATGGCGAGGATCGTCTTGCCGCGGCGGACTCAACGCCCTCGATTCATCCGGCGTGGCTGCGGGCCACGCACTGGTTGAATGCCGTTGCCGTGGTGATCATGGTGGGCAGCGGCTGGCGCGTTTACAACGCGGCGCCCGTGTTCGATTTTCGCTTCCCGGACGAAGTCACCATGGGCGGCTGGCTGGGTGGCGCACTGCAATGGCACTTCGCGGGCATGTGGCTGCTGGTCTTCAACGGCCTGTTCTATCTGGGGCTGAACCTCGCCAGCGGCCGTTTCGCGCGCAAGTTCTTTCCCATCAGGGCCACCGTGGTCTGGCGCGATGTGGTTGCCGCGGTGCATGGCCGCCTGTCGCATGCCGACCCGCGGCACTACAACGGCGTGCAGCGGCTGGCGTATCTAACCGTCATCCTGGATCTGGCGGTGCTGGTCCTGTCGGGGCTGGTGCTGTGGAAGTCGGTTCAGTTCCCGCTGCTGCGCGAACTCCTGGGCGGCTACGAAGGCGCACGACGCGTGCACTTCTTCGCGATGGCGGCGCTGGTCGCTTTTGTCCTCGGGCACCTGGTGATGGTGGCGCTCGTGCCGCGCACGCTGGTCGCGATGGTTCGCGGTCGTTGAAGGAAACATCATGAACATGAACAAACGCTCCTCGATCACCGTCGTCGATGGTGAGGCCGTCCTCAAGGACGCGCTGAAGTTGCTCTCTCGTCGAATCGAGCAACCGGCGCGGCGGGCCTTCCTGCAGCGCTCGCTCACCCTCGGTGGCGTCGCCATGCTCGGTGGCTGCAGCCTGAGCGACAGTGCCAGCGTCGAGACGGCGCTGGCCGGCATTTCGCGGCTTAACGACCGCGTGCAGGGTGCGCTGTTCGACCCCAACATGCTGGCGCCGACCTATCCCGAGTCGATGATCACGCGGCCGTTCCCGTTCAACGCCTACTACGGCGAAAGCGAGGTTCGCGAGGTTGATGGCGACGCCTGGCGCCTCGAAGTGACCGGCCTGGTCGCCGACCGCCGCAGCTGGACCTTGGCCGAGCTGCGCGCGATGCCGCAGCAGGAGCAAGTGACGCGGCACATCTGCGTCGAGGGCTGGAGTGCCATCGGCAAGTGGGGCGGCGTGCCGTTCTCGCACTTCCTGAAGCGCGTGGGCGCCGACACGAGCGCGAAGTACGTCGGCTTCAAGTGCGCCGACGACTATCACACCAGCATCGACATGGCCACCGCCCTGCACCCGCAGACCAACCTTGCACTGACCTACGACGGGCAGGTGCTGCCGGCGAAGTACGGCTACCCGGTGAAGCTGCGCATGCCCACCAAGCTGGGCTACAAGAACCCGAAGCACATCCAGGCCATCTACGTCACCAACACCTACCCCGGGGGCTACTGGGAAGACCAGGGGTACAACTGGTTCGGAGGCAGCTGAGTCGACTCAGCCGCTCTGATTCTTCGGCACTTCCGCCATTCACTCACTCTGTCAATCAAGGAACACATCATGAACAAGATCGCTGCTGCTTTGCTCTCCACCTGCATCTGCCTGGCCGCCGGCAGCTCGTTCGCGCAAGACGCGATGAGCAAGGACGCCATGGCCAAGGACGCCATGACCAAAGACGCGATGAAGAAGGACGCCATGCACAAGGACGCGATGGCACCGGGCGCGAAGACGCCGGACGCGATGAAGGCGGACCCCATGTCCAAGGACGCCATGAAGAAGGACGCCATGGCCAAGGACGCGATGAAGAAGGATGCGATGGCCAAGGACGGCATGGACAAGGACACGATGAAGAAGTAGCCGTCCTCGCGCTGCATCGGCCAATCGCCATGGCGGTGGACTGCGGTCGCCGTCATGGCGTTGGTGTGCCTGTGGCGTGCCGAATGTCCGCCCGCGAGTTCGGGCTCCCCCGATTAGAGAACTGCCATGACACTCTTTGTCCTGTCGTACCTGGCGGGGGTGTTGACCATCCTCGCGCCTTGCATCCTCCCGGTCCTGCCTTTCGTGTTCGCGCGGGTCGATCAGCCCTTCGTCCGCAGCGGGCTGCCGCTGCTCGGGGGCATGGCGCTGAGCTTCGCTGGCGTCGCCACCTTGGCGACCGTGGGTGGCGCTTGGGCGGCCGATGCGAACGAGGTCGGGCGCGACGCCGCGCTGGCGGTGCTCGGCGCCTTTGGCATTGCGCTGCTGATGCCGCGTCTTGCCGACCGGTTGACGCGGCCGCTCGTCGCGCTCGGCGCGCGCCTTTCCCAGGCCGCTCAACGCGACGCACAGTCCACCGGTCGTTCGGTTCTTCCATCACTGGCCCTGGGCCCTGGGCATTGCCACCGGGCTGTTGTGGGCGCCCTGTGCCGGGCCGGTGCTCGGGCTGGTGCTGACGACCGCGGCCTTGCAAGGCGCCAGTGCCCGCACCTCGCTGCTGTTGTTGTCCTACGCCGCGGGTGCCGCCACGTCGCTGGCCTTGGCCCTGTGGGTCGGCGGCCGGGTGTTCGAGGGGATGAAGCGGTCCCTGGGCTTCGGAGAATGGTTGCGCCGTGGACTGGGTGTCGCGGTGCTGACGGCGGTGATCACCGTGGCGCTCGGGCTGGATACGGGCTTGCTGGCCACGCTCACGCCGACGCTCGGAAACTCCGTTGAACAGCACCTGCTCGAGCGCCTGGATGCGAAGCCGGCGCCGGCCCCGGCATTGCCCTCTGCCGCCGGCCTTGTTGCAGACGACGTCGGCCTGCGCGCGGGCATCGTCCGCACGGCCAGTCCTGCGATGCCGTTCGCGGCGCTGCCGGTGGAAGGTGTGGCTCCCGAAATCGCGGGCGCCACAGGCTGGCTGAATTCATCGCCGCTGACGCTGCAGTCGCTGCGCGGCAAGGTCGTCCTGGTCGACTTCTGGACCTTGGCCTGCATCAACTGCCAGCGCGCGTTGCCGCACGCGCGTGATTGGGCCGAGAAGTACAAGGACCAGGGGCTAATCGTGATCGGCGTGCACGCGCCCGAGTTCGCGTTCGAGCACAAGCCCGGCAATGTGAAGCGTGCGGTGGCAGAGCTCGGTTTGAGCTTCCCGATCGCGATCGACAACGACTTCGCAATCTGGCGTGCCTACGCCAACCAGTACTGGCCCGCGAACTACTTCATCGATGCGCAAGGCCGCATCCGCTTCCACCACTTCGGCGAGGGTGAGTATGAGCGCTCCGAACAGGTGATCCGGCAATTGTTGCAGGAGGCACGTGCGTCAGGCGGGGCCGCCTGAATGTCAACACACCCTAGGTTGCGACACGCCGCTTGGCGTCGGCCCGGCCTGGGCCCGGCCGCGGCACTCTTCCGACCGGCGGAACGGTGAATTTGGCGTGGCGCGGATTCCGCTTTGTGCCCCAGTGGGCGAGAGTTCACCCAGGGTCGCGGCGTGCGACCCGTTGAACCCCGCCCTGTGGAGCCCTGAATGAGTCGAATCGCCGTCGTCGATCACCGAAATGCCAACCCGCAGCAGAAGCGGCTGCTCGACGCTGCGCAGGCGCAACCCGGCACGCTGCCCACCCATCTGAAAGTGCTGGCCAATTCGCCGGTGGCGCTCGAGGCCTTTGTGGCTCTGCAGGGTGTGGCCAGAGAGGGTTCGTTGTCGCTGCAGACCCGCGCGCGCATCGCACTGGCGCTGGCACGACACAACGGCTGCGAATACTGCCTGTCGGTCCACACCGCGCTCGGCCGCGAGGCCGGGCTGACCGGGGACGAGATGGCCGCGAACGGCGCGGGCTCGAGCGAAGATGCCAAGGCCGCCGCGGCCGTGAAGCTCGCGCTCAGCCTGTCGGCACAGCGCGGCGCGGTCGCCAATGCCGAGTTGTTCGCTGCCCGCGAGGCCGGGCACACCGACGCCGACATCGTCGAGATCGTCGTGCACGTGGGCATGAATCTGATCACCGCGATGATCGCCAAGGCCAGCGATCTCGAAAATGACATTGCCGACGTCGGCCCGGGAGTGCGGTGATGGGCCGCGCCTACACCGACATTGCCTTCACACCGGCGGTGCGCGCCGCGCAGACCCGCATGGGCAGCCGCTCCGTCTACGCGCCGCTGGATCGAACGACCGACCGGCGCGACGCGCTGACGGCGAATGAAGCCGCATTCATTCACGAGCGCGACGGGTTCTACCAGGCCACCGTCAGCGAGTCCGGTTGGCCTTACGTGCAGTACCGGGGCGGGCCCGCCGGCTTCCTGAAGGTCCTCGACCCGAAGACGATCGCGTACGCCGACTTTCGAGGCAACGTGCAGTACATCAGCGTGGGCAACCTGAACGGCAACGATCGGGTCTCCATCTTCCTGATGGACTACGCCCACCAGCGACGCCTGAAAATCCTCGGGCGGGTGCGCCTGGTCGACGCGCGTGACGATGCGGCGCTGATGGCCCGCCTGACGATGCCGGGCTACGCGGCCAAGATCGAGCGTGCGATGGTCATCACCGTCGAAGGTTACGACTGGAACTGCCCGCAGCACATCACGCCACGCTTCACGCGCGAAGAGATCGAGGAAGGCATCGCGCCGTTGCGCGCGGAGATCGTGCGTCTGAACGAGGCGCTGGCTTCGGCCGGCCCGGCCGCTGCCGTGCAAGCGCTCGGCAGCGGACCCCTAGCATTGCGCGTCGCCGGCATTCGCCAGCTGACCCCCCGGGTCCGTGCCTACGAGCTGCACGCCGTGGACGGCAGTGAGCTTGCGCCGGTCGCCGCGGGTTCGCATATCGACGTTCCAGTGCGATTGGCCCATGGTGTGCTCAGCACGCGGCGCTATTCCATCGCGTCGAACCCGGCGCGGCGCGAGCGCTACGAGATCGCCGTGCTGCGCGAAGAGCACGGCAGCGGGGGTTCGGCGGCCATGCATGCCAGCGTCCAACTGGGCACGGTTCTGAATTGCGGCCTGCCGGGCAACGACTTTGCGTTGCACGATGACGACCGGCCTGCCGTGTTGATCGCCGGCGGGATCGGCATCACGCCGCTGAAGGCGATGGCCGAGCAGCTGCGCTCCGCCGGGCGCGGCGTGCAACTGCACTACGCCGTGCGATCGCGGGTCGAGGCGCCCTATCTGGACACGCTGCAGCACATACTGGGCGACGACCTGCGGGTGTACGCGGCGGACCGGCAGCAGCGCCTCGACGTGCCGACGCTGATCGCTCAGGCAGCGCCCGGGGCGGTGTTCTACGTCTGCGGTCCCGGACGCCTGATCGACGCGGTGCAGGACGCCGCGCGAGCGGCCGGCCTTGCTGCCGACCGCGTCCGCTCGGAACGCTTCGCGGCTGCCACCGCCACGACGACGAATCGGCCGCTGACCGTGACACTTCGCCGCAGCGGCATGCGCATCGCCGTGGCGGCCGACCAGACCATCCTCGACGCCGTCGAAGCCGCCGGTGTGCCGGCGCCGGCCGCATGCCGTGCCGGCCAGTGCGGCACCTGCCAGGTGAAGGTCCTGGAAGGCCAGCCCGAGCACCGCGACACGGCACTCAGCGATGCCGACCGCGACACTTCGGGCTTGATGTGCATCTGCGTGTCACGCGCCACGGGTTCGGAGTTGACCCTGGATCTGTAGCGGCAGGTCCGCTTCGATCGATGCCCGCAGCGCCCGCAAGGCCGCCTGCATCGCGATGCGGACGGGATGCGCCGCAGGTTCGACTGCATCGGCCGGCGTGATCAGCAACGCCAGCGAGGCGGCGTCGACCAATCGCGCTGACATGACGCTCAGCGTCTCGCGCAAGGCGGCCAGTGCGATCGAGGCGCGCGGCGCGGCGTTCCACAGGGCGACCGGCTTGTCGACGAAGACACTGCTGCCCACCATCCAGTCCAGCGCGTTCTTCATCACGCCGCTCACGCCATGCGCGTATTCCGGGCTGGCGATCAACAGCGCATCGGCTTGGGCGATCTCGTGGCGCAACTGCGCGACGGCCAACGGTTCGTTCGATTCGAGGTCCGGGTTGAACAGCGGCAACCCGCCCAGACTCGAACCGAGTTTCACACGCACGCCCGTCGGCGCACAGGCCGCGGCCATCGTCAGCATGGCCGTGTTGAGCGACGCCTTGCGCAGGCTTCCAGAAAGCGCCAGCACCTTCAGTGTCTTCATCGCAATGTCGGTGGCATCGCACACCGCTCAGTTGAGCGCGGGGTTGGCGCGCAGCCGTTCCAGCGCCAGGTCGAGAAAAGCGCGCGCCTTCTGCGACGCATGCCGGCCCTCACGATGCACCAGGTGCACCGGCAACGGCGTGGGTTCGAACTCGGTGAGCACCGTCTTCAGCAGGCCATCGCGCAACTGCTCGGCGACCTGGTACGACAGCAGACGCGTGATGCCGAAGCCGCTGACAGCGGCGGCCACCGCGGCGTCGTTGGTCGTCGTGATCATGCGCGCCTGCAGCTTGACGATGCGCGGTTCGCCGTGGTCCATCAGGCGCCAGTCGGCCGTCGGGGTCACCGGGCTCGCCGACACGATGCAGTGCGCGCTCAGCGCCTCGGGGGTCTGCGGGATGCCGTGCTTGTCCAGGTAGTCCGGTGACGCACAGATCACGCGCCGCACGCGGCCGACCGAGATCGCCTGCATCGACGAATCGGGCAGTTCGCCGATGCGCACGGCCACGTCCACGCCTTCGTCCATCATGTTCACCACCCGGTCCAGGAACCAGCAGGCGGCCGTGACCTTCGGGTAGCGCGTCAGGTACTCGGTGACGATGGGCGTCACGAACTTCGCGCCGAACAGCGCCGGCGCGGTGAGCGTGAGGCGCCCGCGCGGCGAGCCGTGCTTGCCGCCCACTGCGTCGTCGGCTTCGAGCAGCTCGGCCAGGATGCGCCGGCAGTCGTCCGCATAGCGCGCGCCCTCTTCGGTGAGCCGCACGATGCGGGTGGTGCGCGTGAGCAGGCGCACGCCGAGATGACCCTCGAGTTCGTTGATCGCGCGCGTGACCGCAGGCGGCGAAATGTTCAGCTTGCGCGCCGCACCCGCGAAGCCGCTGGTGTCCGCGACCGCCACGAAGACCGTAATCAGATGCAGGCGGTCCAAGTTCTTCCTTTGCGTGTCACGGTGTATCCGATTCTGCGCGGATTCCGAAGCCGGCTGCGATGCGTGGCAGCGCACTCTCGGGGTGCGCTTGCAGGTTTCGATGTTCGCCGATCGCCGAATGGCGCACACTCCAGCGCCGCAGTCATCGCGACGGCAAAGCGATAAGGTGCCACGCCATGATTACCTTGTGCGGCTTCGGGGTCAGCAACTGCTACAACAAGCTGAAGCTGATCCTGCTGGAGAAGGGCATTCCGTTTCAGGAGCGGGTCGTGTACCCCTGGCAGCGGGAGACCTTCCGTCATTGCTCGCCGCTCGGCAAGATTCCGTTCATCGAAACCGAGGAGGGGCCCCTGTCCGAGTCCCAGGCCATTCTCGAATTCCTGGAGGAGCGCTATCCGGCCTGCCCGCTTTACCCCGTGGCCCCGTTCCAGCGCGCCAAGTGCCGCGAGGCCGCCGAAAGAAGCGTCATCGAGGCGACGGGTGGCGGCATGGCGGCTGGGTGGCGCTACAGCCCCAACTCGCTCAACCCGGGGTGTTCGTCGGGTCGACGGCCCAGCGGCCAGCGGAACTTGCGGTCCGCTTCGTCGATGGACGCGTCGTTGATGCTGGCGTGGCGAACTGCCATGAAGCCGTGCTCGTCGAACGCCCAGTTTTCGTTGCCGTACGAGCGGTACCAGTTGCCTGTGTCGTCTTGCCACTCGTAGGCAAAGCGAACCGCGATGCGGTTGCCCTCGTGCGCCCACAGCTCCTTGATCAGGCGGTAATCCCGTTCGCGCGCCCACTTGCGCTGCAGGAATTCCACGATCTGCTCGCGCCCGCGCGGAAACTCCGCGCGGTTGCGCCACTGGCTGTCGGGCGTGTAGGCCAGCGAGACCCGGACCGGGTCCCGGCTGTTCCACGCGTCCTCGGCCATGCGGACCTTCTGCACGGCCGTGTCGCGGGTGAACGGCGGCACGGGTGGGCGGGGTGTCTCGGAGGTGGTGCTCATGGTCCTACCCTCACTGGCCGGCGGCCATCGCCATCTTGCTGCCGTTCGCCACCTTCTCGGCGTAGAAGCGCTGCATCTGGCCGGCGATGTAGTCGAGGTGGTCCTCGACCGCGAAGTGCCCCGCCTTCAGCCGGTGCATCTCGGCCTTGGGCAGGTCCTTCAGGAACGCCTCGCCGCCGGCCGGCGTGAAGAAGATGTCGGTCTGGCCCCAGAAGATCAGCGTCTTCGGCTGCTGGGTGCGCAGGAACGCCTGCCACTGTCGGATACAGATCGACGTTGGTGCGGTAGTCGTAGAACAGGTCGAGGTTGACGCGCACGGCGCTGGGCCGCTGCATGTAGGCCGAGTCCGACTCCCAGTTGTCGGGGCTGATCAGCTCGGGCTTCTCGGCGCCGTGCAGATAGATGCCCTTGATCGCGTCCTTGGTCAGGAAGCCGGCCAGCGGCTTCTCGGTCTCGGGCGAGCGGTTCTTCCACAGCGCGCCGCGGAAGCCGTCCCAGGCGGCGGTGAAGCCGACCTCGTAGGCGTTGCTGTTCTGGATGATCAGCCAATCGAGCGCCTTCGGGTTGCGGCCCGACGATGCGGAAGCCCACCGGGCCGCCGTAGTCCTGCACGAACAGGCCGTAGTGGTCGAAGCCCTTGGCCTGCGAGGAAGTGCTCGACGACGTTGGAGATCCCGTCGAAGGTGTAGGCGTAGGAGGCGGGATCGGGGATGTCGCTCTCGCCGAAGCCCGGATAGTCCGGCGCGATGACGTGGAACCTGCCGCGCCAGCGAACGGATCAGGTCGCGGTACTGGTGCGAGCCGGCGGGAAAGCCGTGCAGCAGCACCAGCTTCGGGCTCTTCGGGTCGCCGGCCTCGCGGTAGGCGATCTTCAGTCCGTCGACCTGGATGCTGCTGTACGACACGGTTGATGCAGTGGGCGCGGACACGGCCATCGCGTTCTGCGCCTTCACCGGCATCGTCGCCAGCGTGAGCATGGCGGCCGAGATCAGCGACACCAGAACGGTGTGGCGAAAGAGCTTGCTGTTCATGATGAATCCTTCGGTTGTCGGGTGGTGGCTGGGCGCGCGGTGCACGTTCGCCTAGGCGGCAATGGGCTCGGCGCTGCGGGCGCTGACCTTCGGGAAGTCGATGTCGGTGCGGGCGACGTTGTTGACGTAGTTGGTCAGCACATTCAGGGCCACCGTGACGACGATCTCGATCACCGCGCCTTCGTCGAAATCGGCATCGCGCAGCGCGGCGAGGTCGGCGTCGGAGACGCGGCCGTGCGCTTCGGCGACGCGGCGGGCGAAACGCAGCGCGGCAGCGGCACGAGGGTCGCTCGAGCGGCCGTCGCGGGCGGCATCGATCTCCTCGCTGCTGAGCTTGGCGACGTTGCGGCCGAGGTAGTCGTGTGCCGACAGGCAGTAGTCGCAGCCGTTGAACTCGGCCACGGCCAGCGCGATGCGCTCGCGCAGCTTGGCGTCGAGCTTGCCCTTGTTCAAGGCGCCGTTCAACGACAAATAGCCTTCGAGCGCGGCCGGGCTGTGGCCGATGAGCCTCATCAGGTTGGGCACGACGCCGAGTTGTTGCTTGACAGCAGCGAGCAGCGGCTTGGAGGCTTCGAGCGACTGCTCGACGGACGGGATGCTGATGCGTGACATGGAAAATCTCCTGCGGTTGGTGTGGGATCGGGTTGGTATTCGCGGTGGGTTGTGCGAATGGATGAACTGTCCGCGAGCCGACCCGAATTGAGAACGCCCGCACACGCCAAGACACTGTTCCGCCGCAAGGAAGGGTGCGCCGCCTTCGCCGAGATTTCGAAATCACTTGGCTCATTGCCGACAGACACAACAAGCACACCGACGCGGCACCACACGTGCCTGGCGCGCGAGCTGCACGTCGTCGGCGCGGCGCACCTGCTCCCTGACCCAGCCCGGGGTCAGTGGATCACTTCCGGATGGATTGCAGTCAGTGCATCGAGCTTGCTATGGCTGCCCTCGAAATCTCCGGTCCAGCAGGTCGAGCGCAGCCTGCTCAAGGGCCGGTCTTGCGCAGTTGCGACGGCGGGGCATCGAACCAGCGTCGGCATGAACGCGTCAGCGCCGATTGTTTCGACAGCCCCAGCAGCCCGGCGACCTGCGACAACGGCAGCTGCGTCTCGCGCAGGTAGCGCAGTGCGGCCTGTTTGCAGACCTCCTCGCGCAGGTCCTCGAAGCAGGTGCCTTCGGCCTCCAGCCGACGCTGCAGCGTGCGCAGGTGCATGTTCAGCAGGTCCGCGATCGCCGTCCGGCGACCGAAGTCGCTGGCCAGCGTGCGGCGGATGGCGATGCGCACGCGCATCGACAGCGACTGGCCCGGATCGGCGAATTGCTGCGCGATGTATTCCATCGCCATGCGGCGCAACGATTCGGTCACCGCCTGCAGCTTGACGGCCAGCGTCTGCGGGCTGACGTGCAGGCCGGCGTGCGGCTGCTGCGCGCGAATCGGCGCCGCGAAGAACGCACGGTAGGCCGTCAACGGGGCGAGCGGCTGGTGCGGCAGGGCCACCGACTTCAGCGCGTAGCGGTCGCGGGCCAAAAACTGCAGGATCCGGTGCATCGTGCCGATGCTCTGCTCGATCACCTGGCGCAGCGCGGGTGGCCGCGGCAGCACGATCTCGATGCGCAACTCGGTGGCGCCGCTGACCAGTGTGCTGTGCGGCAGCACCGCAAAGACGATGCCCGGGCTGTGCACGTACAGGTGGCGTGAAGCGCACTGCAGTGCATCGGCCACCGTGGGCGAGTTCTGCATCGCCACCGCCAGCGGGCCGAGCACGCTGATGTCCTGCGCCTGCGCCATGCGCAAGCCGAGGTCGCCGCAATTGGCCGCGGCCGCGCTGGCTTCGAGCAGTTCGATGGCGGCGCGCGGCGACACCATCGCATCGTCGTCATCGAGCTGTTCGGCGGTGATCCGGTGACGCCGCAGCAGCGCGCCCGGCGCCACGCCCAGGCTGCGCATCAGCGCCGGATAGCCCCTCAGGCGCGTGGCGCGCACCATCATCGTCATGTCTTCGAATGTGAAAACTCTGTCTCGGCACTTCAAGCCGTGGGCGCGCAGGCCCGGCACACTCCTGTCATCAAGAACCACCCCGGAGCGAGACCACATGAGCCCACACTTCGACGTCCTGATCATCGGCGCCGGCCTGTCCGGCATCGGCAGCGCGTGCCAGATCGCGCAGGCGCACCCGAACCGGTCGATGGCCATCCTGGAGGGCCGCCACAGCATCGGCGGCACCTGGGATCTGTTCCGCTACCCGGGTGTGCGCTCGGATTCGGACATGTTCAGTCGGCTTCATACATGGGCCCGCAGCACTTGCGTTTAGTTGTCAAATATGACAACATTCATCGCAGAGACTTGAACGTGACCAGAACGACAAGACCGATTTCCTGGGTCAGTGCGGCCCGCAAGGAGTTCGAGAGCTTCCCTGATGGCGCTCAGGCGATCTGCCTTGCTGCGCTGACCATCGCTGCGGAAGGCGGCAAGGCCGACATCGCCAAGCCCTTGAAGGGTCTCGGATCGGGCGTGATGGAAATCGCGTTGCCCTACCGCGGCAATGCGTTGCGCGTGGTGTACGCGGTGCAGATTGGCACGGAGTTGTGGGTCGTCCACGCTTTCCATAAGAAGTCGACTCAGGGGATCAAGACTCCGAAGCATGAGATCGATTTGATCGCGGCGCGGGTAAAACGATTGAAGGAGATGTTGTGACGAAGAACGAACCGCTCGAAGTCATCCGCGGCAGTGGAAATGTCTATCGCGACCTCGGCCAGGACGACGCCGACGTGAAGCAGTTCAAAGCGCTGCTCGCGACAGAGATCATCAAGACTCTCGATCGCGATGGCCTGACGGTACGAGCGGCGCATGCTCGCACTGGCGTTGCGGCGGCGGACTTCTCGCGCATCCGTAACGCTGACCTTTCTCGTTTCACGCTCGATCGTCTGGTCGGGATCATCAACCGCCTCGGTGCGCGCGTCGAAGTCAAATTGAAAGTCAAGCCCGCTGCACGCAGCAGTCATCCGGTCCCGGCTTGATGCCCGTGATTGTCCGCAGGCGCCGGGGACCACTTCCGGCGAACGGCGGCAAGCTGGCAGGTGAGAACGAAAGTCGGGCTGTCGGGCGCCCGATTCTCCGCAGCGGCCGACGCAGATCGACGTTGCCGTCCCTTCAGGAAACGGCGGTGGGTGACAGCACCGCAGGGCGGAAGCGGCCGGTCACCTCTGGGCGGCTTCGGCCCGCCAGAGCCAGAAGAATCGAGTGCCGGTCAGCAGTCGCTGGTGTCGGTCGGCAACCGACCCACACCGGAAGTTCAGATCCCAAGAATCGGCGCCAGATAGCTGACCTTGGAAAAGCAACTCACGGCACTTGACGTCTTGCTCGACAAATCACATCCGACCCAGCCACATCCGATCCGGCGGCTGCCGGCTGCAAGAAGTGCGGCGCCACCTCTCGGTCAAAGTCGCCGCATCGTTGAAGCAGACACGTCGCGTAGCCACGGCAGGCGTGCCCGATTGCCGCGGGCAAAGGCCGCGATCTGGTCTTGATAGGTCAGCGACAGCCCGATGCAGTTCAACCCCTCAAGAAACATCTGCCGGTGGCGCGGCATTGGTCTTTGCTCGGCGCGGCGACACCGGGCGAGCAGGCCAGCGCCCGATCGCACGGATTCAACATAGGCTTGGTCGCAGCAACGGCGAGCTTCCTGCAGGAGCCTGCTCTTCAGCTCACTCGGGCTGGACACCGGCGTCCTTGATGGTCCTCGTCCAGCGATTGCCGCCGGCGCCGGCCGTGTTGTCCACGTCGACCACTTGGCCCAGTGGCTTTCGCAAGGCCTCTGCCAGATCGCAGGCGATCTTGTCGGTGGGGCCGCCGCGGAGAACGGCACGACCGGCGTGATTGGCTTGTCGGGGTACGCAGGCAGCCTGGGCGCCACAGATGCGGCAGCCATGACGCAAACGAGCAGGGCTCTGCAGGCGATCGCGAGCGCGCGATTCGTCGATGTCATGGGAGTCTCCGGTCAGGCCGACAAGGCCTGCATCTCGCGGTACAGGTCGGCCTTGCCCTCGAAGCCGATGCCCGGCAGGTCGGGCAAAGTCACGTAGCTGTTCTCGACCTTCACGCCATCGGGGAAGCCGCCGAAGGGCTGGAACAAGTCCGGGTAGCTCTCGTTGCCGCCCAGTCCCAGGCCGGCGGCGATGTTCAACGACATCTGGTGGCCGCCGTGCGGGATGCAGCGGCTGGCCGACCAGCCGTGTTCCTTCAGCATGTCCAGCGTGCGCAGGTACTCGACCAGGCCGTAGCTCAATGCGCAGTCGAACTGCAGCCAGTCGCGGTCCGGACGCATGCCACCATAGCGGATCAGGTTGCGCGCGTCCTGCATCGAGAACAGGTCCTCGCCGGTGGCCATCGGGTTCTTGTAGTAGTTGCGCAGCGTGGCCTGCAGCTCGAAGTCCAGCGGGTCACCCGGCCCATTCAGCGCTCATGGAAGTGGTGGTGGGCTCACCGTCGGAACTGCTCGTCTCCTCGCCCGCGATCGCTCTGCGCTGTATCTGTCGGGCGTGCGCAACCTGCACGAGCACTTCGAAACGCTGGCACGCGGCAACTTGGTCGCGGCCGAGGTGGCGCTGCAGCAGAACACGGCTGAACTCGACAGAACTGCGCAGTTGGCGGCAATCCAGGCCGAGGAGCAAAGCCGGCGCACCACCGTGCGCCGGCTGTTTGAGCGTTGGGTCGAAGTTGAACTACACCCCCGAACGCGCGGAGACGGCAAGCGCGTCGGCCGAAAGGACGGTGGGCGCTTTACACGTGAGCAGTTTGAGCGCCGTGTGTTTCCGCAACTAGCGGACCGGCCCATCGAACAGGTGCGCAAGGCCGATTTTCTGGAACTGCTCGACGCCGTAAAGGCCGAAGGCAAGTTGCGCACTGCCAATGTGCTGCTCGCCGACCTCAAGGAGATGTTTCGCTTTGCGCTGTCGCGCGAGATGGTCGATCGCAATCCGCTGGAAGGCGTCACGAAACGCGAAGTGGGCGGCGCATCGGTCGAACGCGATCGGGTGCTGAGCCGCGTTGAACTGGCGCAGCTAGCCGGTGCACTGCCAGCATCCGGCTTGCACCCACGCGCAGCGGCAGGAATTCACTTGATTCTTGCGACCGGTGTGCGCATTGGCGAACTGATCGGTGCCACTTGGTCCGACCATGGCATTCCCACTGTCGAACTGAGCAAGATCGCCGAGGCGAGTGATGTGAAGCTCGGTGTCATCGATGTGGCGGCGCGCACCTGGCATCTGACACAAACGAAGAACCAACGCGATCACATCATCCACCTGAGTGAGTTCGCGATGTGGCGGATCGGCGTCTTGGCCAAGATTCGAGCAGAAGAGACAGACCTCGGCATCACCCCCTCACCCTGGTTGTTTCCGGGCGCCGACATCGGCCGGCTGCGTATTTCAGCCCATCGTGGACGGCGTTTCAGGCTGATCGTGGACGGCATTTCAGCGTGATCGTGGACGGCGTTTCACACTGATCGTGGACGCTGTTTCAGCGCGATCGTGGACGATGGGGGTGGCGCGCAAGTGATTTTCTGAACCGGCCTCAGGCTCACCGCTTTTTGCGGTCCGAACCCGCGGCCTGTGGTCACGGCCACTGATTTCCGGATTCTTGCGGCAGCGTGATTCGCTTGCATCCGTTTACCGCAGGCGTTCAGCCTATGTCGTGCACCTGCTGCGCGGCGATTTCGCGCAACGGGATCTGTGACCACCGGTCGCGCAGAACGCCACCACGCGCGGCAGGATGGGTACGTCGCGCCCATCAATCAAAGAACCCTCCAGCATCATGCACATCTACGCACAACAGTCTTGAGCCGACCATCGGATTCTGACGACAGCAATGCAGTGCGAAAGCGGCCGTTGCCTACGGAAATTCGAAGTGCCAGAGCCACAAATATCGGTTGCCGCTCAGCGGTCATTCGTGTCGGTCGGCAAATCACCCACTGCAGACGTAGCGCCCGAGGATCTGATTGCCACCAAACAGCCTTTGGTGTGCCCCTCCGTGAACGCCTTCGCCTACGTCACGGGGCTCTGACTTGGTCAGGTCCTTGCGGAAAGACGCCGCAGCGCGACGCTATGTCTGATCCGCCACATTGGCTTGCACGGTCAGCAGGACACGCCCCCCAGCACCTTGCTCCACCTGTTCGTGGGCCAGCGCGATGTCCTGCAGCGGCAGCCGCGCTGCAATGGCCGCGCGCAAGCGGCCCTCGAGCAGCGCGGACGTCAGCTCGCGCGCCGCCTCGGCCTTCACCGCCGGCGGGAAGTCGTCGCTGCCCAGCAGGCGCAGCGAGACGTCGGCGAAGGCCAGCTTCCAGTAGGGCATGTCGGGGCGGTCGGTGGACGAGTAGTAGGCGCTGATGACGCCGCCGATCGCCATCACCTCGGCGTTGATGTCGATGTGCTCGGCGAAGTCAACTTCGGCGACGCGATGCACGCCCTCGGGGGCCGCCTGACGAATGCGCTCGACGAGTGCCGGATCGTCGGCGAGCCAGGCCTCGGCCGCGCCCATCGCAAGCGCCGACTGCAGCTGTTGCGCACGGCGCACCACGGCCAGCACGCGCGCACCGGCGCGGTGGGCCATCTGCAGGGCCACCGCGCCGACGCCCGAGGCCGCGCCCCACACCAGCACGTCGAGCCCGGCCACCGGGCCGGCGGCAAACACAGCGCGATGGCCGGTGATGCCGGCAATGCCCAGGCAGGCGGCCTGTTCGAGCAGCCCCGGTTCCGTGCCCGCCCCTTCGGGCAAGGCCACCGCCAGCGCGGCCGGCACGACCACGTGCTCGGCCGCCGTCCCGAAGGCGCGATAGGACTGGGCGCCGTAGCACCAGACCGCCTCGCCGACCCGCGCAGCCGGCACGTCCGGGCCCACCGCGTCGATGACGCCGGCGCCGTCGCTGTGTGGCACGACACGCGGGAACGGCATCGGTGAACCTTGCCAGCCACTGCGCTTCTTCACGTCGCCGGGGTTGATGCCCGAGAAGGCCAGTCGGATGCGCACCTCGCCCGCGCCGGGCTCGGGCGTGGGCATCTCGCCCACCACCAGAACCTCGCGCGCCGGCCCTCTTCGCTCGTACCAGGCTGCTCGCATGATGGTGCTATCGCTGCACGCTGAAGGCAAGGTCGGCGGGATCGATCACGCCCACCAGCTTGCCGAAGACACGATTGTGTTCGAGGTCTGCATGGGCGCGCGCGATGTCGTCCAGCGTGTAGGCGTGCAGCGGCCCGATGGGCAGGTCGCCCGTCGCCAGGCGGTCGAGCCAGGCTTGCAGCACCGGCGCCGGCAGGTCAGCGGCCCCGCCAGCATAGGCCGTGAGCCGGACGCCACGCGGGATATAGTCGATGGGGTAGAACTCGTCCACCGTCCAGCGGTTGGACAGCATGCCGGTGAAGCAGACCGTGCCATGCACGCGCGTGGCGCGCAGGGTGTCGGGCAAGGTCGGCGTGCCCACCAGTTCCAACGCGGCGTCCACGCCTTCGGGGGCGATGGCGCGCACCGCGCCTGCGACCTGGCCGTCGTCGATGAACACGCGGTCCACGCCATGGGCGCGAAGCGCCGCGGCCCGCTCGGGCTGTCGGGTCGTGGCCCACACCACGGCGCCGCGATCCTTGGCCAGCGTGGCCGCGGCCAGGCCGAGCGCCGACGTGCCGCCGCGGATGAGCAGGGTCTGACCCGGCTGCAGGTCGAGCCCGATGCTCAGCGAGCCATACGCCGTCTGCAGCGTCTCGGGAACGCTGCCGAGCACGGCCCAGGGCAGACGCGAGTCAAACGGGATCACCTGCTGGCGCGGCACCACCACATACTCGGCGTAACCGCCGTCGAAGACGCGGCCCATGCCGCCGAGCAGGGTGGCGACCTGCTGGCCCGGGGTGAGTCGGCTGTCGATTTCGCCCTCACTTTCGTCATCAGGCAGCGCGTCGATCACGCCCACCGCCTCGATGCCCAACACGCGCGGGAACGAGACGCCCTGCGACAGGCCGAGCCGCGTGTGCAGCTCGGAGCGGTTCAGCCCGAAGGCGCGCACCGCGATGCGCACCCAGCCGGGCCGCGTCCGTGGCAGCGGCAAGGTCGACAACGCCAGGTTCTCGGGGGGGCCGGGCTGGGTCAGCACGGCCGCGCGCATCGTGCGCGATGCGGCAGGACGCGCTGGGCCGTTCGTGGGCTCGGCCCGGGTCTGTTCGCTGCCTTGGTGCCTGGACACGATCAGTCGTCCCAGCGCGCGTAGATCAGCGCGGCGCGGCAATGACTGGAACCGTACACATCCACCCCGGCCAGCTTGTCGCCCCATCGCCCCTGGACCTCGGCCGCACACTGGTCGATCACGCCGTCGAGCAGTGTCCTGAAGAGGGCGAACTTGTTGTCCCAGCTGTACTTCGAGGCCGCCTTGGACATCACCTTCATCTGGTCGGTGCCATCATGGATGCGCTTGACGGTCTTGTAGACGTCAAGGGCGTAGTCCTTTGTCATCTGCACGTCCTGGCGGTCGGCGAGGTAGGTCAGGTGGCCCGGCACCAGCACATCGAAGTCGTAGGCCAGCAGGCGATCGAACACCTTCAGGTACTCGTGCAGGTTCGCCGACAGGTCGAAGTCCATGAACGGCACATGTCCCGCGGCCAGCGTGTCGATGGCCATCAGGAAGCGGCGGCTTGGCACGTAAACGTAGAGATCGCCCTCCGGCGAGTGCCACCGGCCCTTCTTCAGCTCGACCGTCATCGTGCCCAGCTCGAGCGCCGTCTGGTCCACGAACGTGCGTGTCGGCAGCGGCCGCCGAGGGTCCTTCTTCTCGCGCAGGAAGCGCGCCGTTTCCTCTTCGGCCAAGATCTGCAGGCCGGGGATCTTCGCCTTCAGGCCCGCGGCGCCGGCGATGTGGTCCAGGTGCGCGTGCGAGTACACGATCTGCGTGATGGTCTCCTGCGTCACCTCGGCCACGGCCGCGGGCAGCTTGTCGGCGAACGAGGGCGGCGCATCGAAGAGCACGACACCCTTGCCGGTGGTGACGAAGGCCGACTGGTACATCCCGTCGGTGACGACGTAGATGTTCGGCTTGACCTCCTTCACGAGGAAGCCCTTCGACGGGTCGACTGCCAATGCGCGCGCCTTCACGGCCGGCAGCACGGGCACGTAGTTCGGCAGCTTGTCCAGGTCCTGCGCCTGCGCGGCCCACGGCAGCAGGGCAGCGGCCATCAGGGCCAGGGATGCGAGGCGGTTGCGCAGCGAATGCATCTTGTTTTTCCTTGTCCTGTGGAGCGTGTTCACGCGTGCGGCTCGGTGGTCGAGAACAGGTAGCGGTGGATCTTCCAGTCGCCGTTCTCGCGCTTGAAAACGAACAGCTCGTTGTTGCCCTCGGCCACCTCGACGCCGGCGGCCAGGATGCGCGTGCGCCCCGCCGAACTGGTGCGTGCCCAGGCCGTGTCGCCGAGGACCTCCACCTCGTGGATCGTGAAGTCGACGTTCAACTTGATCGTCTCGAAGACCTGCCGGTAGCCGGCGCGCACCGCGTCGCGGCCGACCAGGGCCGGCGCGTGCTGAGGCATGAACACGGGCGCCTGGCCATACAGGTTGAGGATCGATTCGATGTCGTTGCTGTTCAGCGCCTTCTCGTAGGCTTTCAGCAGCACTTCGATGGGCATGACGGGCTCCTTGGGGCAGTGGTTGAGAAATTGACGACCCTGAGACCAGGGCATGGCGCCAATGTAGGCATCTCGAATACTGCAGGGAAGACTCACAATGGATAATGTTCCTCTCATGCATGAGAGGCAGAGATGGATCTCAACTCGACCCGGATGTTCGTGGGCGCCGTGCAGGCCGGCAGGCTTGCGGATCGTCGGGATCAGCGCCTCCCAGCTGCTGTTCGAGACCTTCTCGGCTTCCTCGACCCAACAGACGTCGACGCCCTCTAGCGACTTCAGCTTCGTCACGTTGTTGCGGATGCCCGCGAAGATGATCTCGGAGCCGACGCTCGATCGGATCACCTGCTGCTGCACATCGAACCACGGCGCCAGGCCGATACCTTCCACCTGGTCGCTCAGCAGCTTGTGCACGGACTCCGCGATCGACACCTGCAGCTCGCGCGCGCACAGCACACGCAGGGGGCGCTGCGCGGCCTGGATGAGTGCCGCACGTGCGAAGCCCAGGACTTGGCCCCACCGCGGCCGCCGTGGGCGACCTTGTAGCGTGCGGGCTCGAACAGGAAGGCCAGCTTGTTCGGAAGCTGGATGTCAGGTTGCGCCATCGACGGGCGCCGGCGGCGTCACGAACGCGATGTTGAAGGTCGGGCTCGACAACGGCGCGCCATCCTTGCCGGTGATCTGCTGCTCGATCTTGTCGCCGAACTTCTTCGGCAAGAGCTTGCTGAGCAACCACTTGCGCGTGTCGACCCTCATCCCCACGCGCACCCAATCGTCACGCGGTAGGTCAGCAGGTATGGCGGACAGCGCATCGCGTGCGCGCGCCAGCTCGGCGGGCTCGCCTGTCATCCCGCGTCGATTCCCATGCGACGCAGAAGCTGACGTGCCTCGTCGAGCGTGTCGCACTGTCGCGTCAACGCCCAGCGGCTGATGATGTAAACCAGCCGACCGTCGTCGGCCTCGATCGGGTCGACGCGAACGCCGTCGCGCGCAGCGATCGCCTGGAGCGTCGCCGTAGCCTTGTCCCGTGGGGCGAGTCGCTGGCCAGCGGCCACGCACACTCGCTCATCACTCACCGTTGTTCCGTTCACCGCTTCATCTCCACGTTTCCAGTAGCACACGTCGACACTCTGACAGTGGGTACGTTGGACCGCAATGCGGCACGGGCCTAAATTCGGAATGCAACACCCGGATATGCGGTGAACGTGTTGGCCAGGCGAAAAAGAGCCGCCTCGAGGGCGGCTGTGTTCAGCGCTGAAGGGGCTGGCCCAGGTCTACTTCGGGACTGCCTGCGACAGAAAAGCCTGGAACGCGGAATCAGTGCGCGCGGTCAGAAACTGTTGAGCCCGCTCCTGCAGGTCCGCTGAGGCGCCGGGTCACTGGGATTTACAGTAAGCGCGAGGGACCGATCCATCCGGCGGCCTCAACGAGTTCCTCCATAGATCCTTCTGCCGTTGGGTCAGCTGAAACTCGCAAGTGGCCGTCGCGACGAGCGCGTCATAGGGATCCTTGCCGCCGAACAGGACGTGGTGCCTGTACTCCGCAAGGCGTAGGCTGACCATGGCCATCTCGGCACACATCGCCGCACCTAGTCCGTCAGGCAGCGCGCTGGCCTGCTGGCCGAGCCAGCGGACAACCTTGTAGGCCCTCTCGATCTCGTCGTCGCTCATGCCGTCATTCTTCAGACGCTACGGCACCGCCTCCGTGACGGGCCCTCGAGCTCACTCGCAATCGCTCGAATTACTTCCTTCGGGTCCTCACCATCGGAAACGCTAGTTGCGATGCGCAAGAGATCTGCCTGATTCATTCGCTGACGCAGTGCCATCAAAGCGCCGCCCTTCGAGTGCAGCTCGCGTGCTCTCTCTGCAACCCAGTCGAGCACCTCGATCGCCCCGATGACCCGTTTCACATCCATTGACACGTCTTCGTTCATGGTGCGTTCACCCCGTCAGTTGGGCTCGCGCGCCTTGTCGATCCGCGCGCGCACCCACTTGGGACCGCCCAGGCGGCCAAGCTTGTCGCGCTGGGGCTCCGTCATCTTTAGCGACACGGTAACCGTCGGCGCGCCTTCCTGTAGTGGTTTGCGACCTTGACCCCTGCCCGCTCCGCCGTGTGTCTTCGTCTTCGTTGCCATGCGCTTATGGTAGTTCTTTATCAAGCGGATGCAAGCGCTATTTAGTAGCTCGTAATCAAGAGACTAGGCAGCCTTGAACTCGATCACTGCCGCCGTGACTGGCGGCTTGCTCAGGTACTCGGCCCAGGCCTCGAGCAGCGCGCGGCGCTCATCACTGAACTGGGCCCTGTTGTAGGCCTTGCGCACTCGGTCGGCCTCGTTGTGAGCAAGCGCAGCTTCGATCACATCCGGCCGCGCCGCGCCGACATCGTTCGCCCACGTCGAGAAGGTCGATCGGCACAGTCCGTGCGTCGTGGTCTTGTCGCGCACGCCGAGCCGGCCGAGCGTGGCAAGCAAGCTCATGTTGGACATGGCTCTGCCGGCGCGGCTTGGCTGTGTCGACGGAAACACGTATATCGGATCCTGGCCCCGCTGGCCTTGCAGGATTTCAAGCACGCGCGCCGACAACGGCACCACGTGGTCCTCGCCGCCTTTCATACGCGCCGCCGGCACCGCCCACAGCCTGCCTTCGAGGTCGAACTCGGACCATACGGCCTCGAGCGCCTCGCTGGTGCGGCTGGCGGTCAGCACCGCGAACTCGAGGCACCGTGCGGATGTGCCGGGCATCGCGCGGATGCGTTGCAGCAGCGCCGGTGCCTCTTTGTAGGGCAACGCTGCAAGCGAACCTCTGACCTTCTCCGGCAACTCCTCGCGCAGCTTGGCGATGATCGCCCGCGCCGGGTTGCTGGCACAGTTCCCGTGAAACTGAGCATCCTCGAAGATCACGCCGAGGCGCTGCCTGATCCGCCAGATCGTTTCGAGCGGCAGGGCCGTCATCACGTTGCGCGCCCGTTCGTGGTGACCGATCTGACGCAGCCCTTCGAGCAGCTGTGCCGGCGTGATGCTGTCGATCGGCGCGTGCCAGATCGCTGGCGGCACATGGTTCTCGAGGCTGGCGATCCATTGCGCTGCGTGCTTGGTGGTGCGCTTCTTCTCCACGACGCGCTCGTGGTAGCACCTGGCCGCCCTGGCCAGCGTCAGGCTAGCCTGCGCCTTCTTGGCCTTGGAGGCCACTTCGGCCTGCCTGTCGACCTCGCGGCTGCGTTCGCGGGCCGTGATGGGGTCGATTCCTTGGCGCAACAGCTCGCGCGCCTTGTGGGCCTCATCCCGGCCGCTGGTGATGGCGTCGCCGGCTTGCTTGGCGCTGCCGCGATGCACCGCCCCCAGACCCATCTCCCGCCGGCGTCCGGTCGAGGCGGTGTAGCGCAGCACCCAGGAAGCCGATTCGCCGCGCACCCGCAGCAGCAATCCGCCGCCGTCCGAGTGGTCGCCATCGGGCGCCGTTTGAACCTCGCGCACCGATAGGAGGTGCAGCTTCGAGGGCAGTCGTTTGCGAGCCATGGTGTTCTCCTGTCCGCCACCTTGTCCGCCACTAAGCACTGCATCTTGCAGAAACCTTGTGGCACATGGTTGCACTGCAATGCAGTGTCTAGACAGGAGAAACAGCAGTCAAATCATGGACTTGCTGCAACTGTCTTGCACGTTATTGCACGGTGCAGACAGAGAGTACTGGCGGAGTGGACGGGACTCGAACCCGCGACCCCCGGCGTGACAGGCCGGTATTCTAACCAACTGAACTACCACTCCACGTGGTGGCAATGTGCCGCGGCGAGCCTCTCGGGCCTGCCGCGCAAGTCATGCCGAACTTGGCGTCCCCTAGGGGATTCGAACCCCTGTAATCACCGTGAAAGGGTGGTGTCCTGGGCCTCTAGACGAAGGGGACTGCTAACCCGTAATGTCCGATTCAACCATCGTGCGAAGAACAAAGCTGGTGGAGGTAAGCGGGATCGAACCGCTGACCTCTTGCATGCCATGCAAGCGCTCTCCCAGCTGAGCTATACCCCCGCAGCATTCGCCGCTCGCTGATCAAATCAATCCGGAATTATATCCAGAGTTTGCGCCCACCCCAGCCGCTGTGTCACCTGCTCACGACGGAACAGCGCCAGCACCGCGTCGAGCGATGGCGTCTGCACGCGGCCGCACACCAGCACGCGCACGGCCTGCGCGAGCGCTGGCATCTTCAGCTTGTGTTCGGCCAGCGTGTCCTTCACCGCCGCGGCGATGGCCTCGCGTGTCCAGTCGATGTCGATCAACCGGCGCTGCAGGCCTTGCAGCGCCGGGCGCACGGCTTCGACATGCAGTTTGACCAGGTCGGCCGGCGGTGTGACGTCGGCGTAGTGCATCGCCGCCCAGTCGGTCAGTTCGACGGTGGTGGCGCAGCGCTCCTTGTACAGCGCGCTGATTTGTCGCAGCCGCTCGTCGGGTGCGGCGTCGATCGCGCGGCTGGCCAGCTGCTGCGAAATCGACTCCGCCAACTTCGCGTCGTCAATATGTTTCAGGTGATGCGCGTTGACCCAGTTCAGCTTGACCACATCCCATTGCGCCGGGCTCTTGGCCAGGTGCTGCCCGTCGAACCATTCGATCAGCTGGGCGCGGTTGAAGAGTTCTTCGTCGCCATGGCTCCAGCCCAGGCGCGCCAGATAGTTCACCATGCCATCGGCAAGATAGCCCGCATCGCGGTAGTCGGTGACGCCGACGGCGCCGTGGCGCTTCGACAGCTTTTCACCATCGGGCCCCAGGATCATCGGCACGTGGCCGTATTGCGGCAGTTGGGCATCGGCGCCCAGCAACGCGCGCAGGATGTTGATCTGGCGCGGCGTGTTGTTGACATGGTCGTCGCCGCGGATGACGTGGCTGATGCGCATGTCCCAGTCATCGACGACGACGCAGAAGTTGTAGGTCGGCGTGCCCACGCCGTCAGGCGTGGTCGCATCGCCGCGCGCGATGACCAGATCGTCAAGCTCGCGATTGCTGATCGTGATCGGCCCCTTGACCAGGTCGTGCCAGCTGACCGCGCCGTCCTGCGGGTTGCGAAAGCGCACCACGGGCTGTGTCTCGGCCGGAACCGGCGGCAGCGTCTTGCCGGGCTCGGGCCGCCAGCGGCCGTCGTAGCGCGGCTTCTCGCCGCGAGCACGCTGTGCTTCGCGCATGACTTCGAGTTCGGCACTCGAGCAATAGCAGGGGTAGGCGCTGCCGGCGGCCAGCATCTGCCCAATCACCTCGCGGTAGCGGTCCATGCGCTGCATCTGGAAGAACGGGCCTTCGTCGAAGTCGAGTTGCAGCCAGCGCATGGCCTCGATGATCTGGTCCACCGCTTGCTGCGACGAGCGCGCCACATCCGTGTCTTCGATGCGCAGGATGAACTTGCCGCCGAAGTGGCGAGCGAAGGCCCACGAAAACAGCGCCGTGCGCGCGGTGCCCAGATGGAGAAAACCGGTCGGTGATGGCGCGATGCGCGTGCGCACAGTGGAGTTCATGCCCGCGCTCACAAGCTGCCCAGCCCGCGTTGCAGGTCGTCGGTGATGTCGCTGATATGTTCCAACCCCACCGACAGCCGAACCATGCCCTGGCCGATGCCGGCTTCCTGACGCTGCGCCTCGGTGAGACGGCCGTGCGATGTGGTCGCGGGATGGGTGACCAGCGACTTGGTGTCACCCAGATTGGTGGCGATGCTCAGCACGCGCGTGCTGTCGATGACATGGAAGGCCGCGGCACGCGCGGCCTCGGCGTTGTCGGTGCGCAGATCGAAGGACAGCACCGCGCCGCCCAGCCCTGACTGCTGCCGCATCGCCAAGGCATGCTGTGGGTGTGAGACCAGGCCCGGGTAGTACACCCGCGCCACCGGCGGCTGGCGCTCCAGCCACTGCGCCACGGCCAGCGTCGATTCGCTTTGCGCCTTCATGCGCAGCGCCAGCGTCTCCAGGCCCTTCAGCACCACCCAGGCGTTGAACGGTGCCAGCGTCATGCCGGCGGTGCGCAGCGTGGGCCCGAACACGTCGTGGATCAGCCGGCCGGGGCCGCACAGCGCGCCGGCCATCACCCGGCCCTGGCCGTCGAGATATTTGGTGCCGGCGTGCATGACCAGGTCGGCCCCCAGGGCCAGGGGCCGCTGCAAGGCGGGCGAGCAGAAGGTGTTGTCCACCGTCAGCAGTGCGCCGGCGCCATGCGCGATATCGGCCAGCGCGGCGATGTCGCACACCTCGGTCAGCGGGTTGGTCGGTGTCTCGGCGAAGAGCAGCTTCGTGGTCGGCTTGATGGCGCGGCGCCATTCGGCCATGTCGGTCTGTGAGACGAAGCTGGTCTCGACACCGAACTTGCCGAACTCCTTGGCGAACAGGCTCACTGTCGAGCCGAACACCGAGCGCGAGCACACCACATGGTCGCCGCTCTTCAGCAGGCCCATGCCCAGCAGCAGGATCGCGCTCATGCCGGTGGCGGTGGCCACCGCCGCTTCCGCGCCTTCCATGGCCGCGAGCCGCGCCTCCAGGCTGCGCACGGTGGGGTTGCTGGTGCGCCCGTAGGTGAAGTCCTGCATCTCGGCGAAGCGCCGCGCCGAGGTCTCGGCGTCGGGCTGCACGAAGGCACTGGTGAGGAACAGGCCCTCGCTGTTCTCACCGTGCTGGCTGGGGGCCAATGCGGTGCGCACCGCCAGCGTCTCGGGGCGCAGGCCCTCGGGCAACTGCGCGCGCACCGAGCGAGTGGCCTCGTCGTCGCGGTCGGTCATCGGTTCCTCGGCCTGTTCCTCAAACGGCATCCGCGTTTTGCAACGCGAGCCGGGTGCGCTCGTCGGCGCTGTCCTCATCGTGCTCGCGGGCGCCGGTGCGCTGCGACTCCATCGCCGCGAAATCTTCGATCGAGATGTCCCCGGTGACGTAGTGCCCGTCGAAGCACGAGGCTTCGAAGCCCGCGAGCTTCGGGTTCAGCGCCGCCACCACCCGCTTCATCGCGGCCACGTCCTGGTAGATCAGCGCGTCGGCGCCGATGTACTCGCGGATCTGTTCGATGCTGCGATCGGCGGCGATCAGTTCTTCGCGCGTGGGCATGTCGATGCCATAGACGTTCGGGTACTTCACCGGCGGCGCGGCCGAAGCCATGTAGACCTTGTTCGCGCCGGCCTCGCGCGCCATCTGCACGATCTCCTTGCTGGTGGTGCCGCGCACGATCGAGTCATCGACCAGCAGCACGTTGCGGCCCTTGAACTCGACGCCGATGGCGTTCAGTTTCTGCCGCACGCTCTTCTTGCGCACCGCCTGCCCCGGCATGATGAAGGTGCGGCCCACGTAGCGGTTCTTGACGAAGCCTTCGCGGTAGGGCCTGCCGATTTTCTGCGCCAGCTGCATCGCCGACGGACGGCTCGATTCCGGAATCGGGATGACGACATCGATCGCGCTCGGCGGCATCGTCGAGATGACGCGCTGCGCCAGCGTCTCGCCCAGGTTGAGGCGCGCCTGATAGACCGAGATGCCGTCGATCACCGAATCGGGCCGCGCCAGATAGACGTACTCGAACATGCACGGGTTCGACGTCGCATGCTCGGCGCACTGGCGTGTGTGCACGGCGCCGTGCACATCGACGAACACCGCCTCGCCCGGCGCCACGTCGCGCTGCACCTTGCGGCCGATGCCTTCGATGGCCACGCTCTCGCTGGCGACCACGAACTCGCCGCCGTCATCGCCTTGCAGTTGGCCGAACACCAGCGGGCGGATGCCGAACGGATCACGAAAGGCCAGCAGGCCATATCCGGCGATCAGCGCGATCACCGAATACGAACCCTTCAGCCGCTTGTGCACGGCAGTCACCGCGCGGAACACCGCATCGGGAGTCAGGGGCTGGTCGCGCACGGCCGTTTCGAGCTCGTGCGCGAGGATGTTGATCAGCACCTCGGTGTCGCTCTCGGTGTTGATGTGCCGCCGGTCGATGCGGAACAGCTCGCTCTTCAGCGCCGGCGCATTGGTCAGGTTGCCGTTGTGCACCAGCACGATGCCGAACGGCGCATTGACGTAGAACGGCTGCGCCTCTTCCTCGCTCCAGGCGTTGCCTGCCGTGGGGTAGCGCACCTGGCCGAGACCGATGTGGCCCGGCAACGCGCGCATGTTGCGCGTGCGAAAGACATCGCGCACCATGCCGCGCGCCTTGTGCATGAAACACTTGGTGCCCTGCATCGTGACGATGCCGGCGGCGTCCTGGCCGCGGTGCTGCAGCAGCAGCAAGGCGTCGTAGATCAACTGGTTCACGGGCGATTTCGAGATCGCGCCGACGATGCCGCACATGCTCAGGCTTCCTTCGGTTGTCGCTTCGCTGGAGCCGCCGGGAGCGGTGAATTCGGTGCCGCCGAATCGGCCGGCAGCAAGCGGATGATGCTCCCCGGCAGATGCGGCTTGATCTGTTGCAGCGCATCGGCCAGCAGCCAAGCGCCCTGTGATCCTTGCCATTCGGGTGATTGTGCGGCAGGCGTCAACGCCACCACCGTGGCCAGCACCAGCAGCAGCACCAGCCCGCGCGCGACGCCGAACGCGGCCCCCAGCACGCGGTCCACGCCGCGCAGCGGGGTTGCATTGACAAGCAATCGCACCAGCCGCGACGCCAGCCCCCACAACACCAGCGTGATGATGAACGCAAGCGCGAAGGCTGCGACGAAATTGAGGTTCGAGCGCGGTTCGCCGATGGGCAGGTGCGGTGCCCACATCGGCGCCAGCCAATGCGCGGTGAAGTACGCCACCACCCAACCCGCCAGCGCAAGCACCTCGAGCACGAAGCCGCGCCACAGTCCCACCAGCACCGACAGCACCAGTGCCCCCAGCAGCAACCAATCGACCCAGCCGATGCCGCTCATTCAAGGCTCAGGATATTGACGGCCAAGCCGCTGCCCTTGATCTGCGCAGCCGCGCGCTCGGCTTCGTCGCGCGTCGCATAAGGCCCGACGCGCACGCGCGTGCGTTCGCCGGCATCGGTCTGCACCACCTGCGTGTAGGTCTTCAAGCCCAGCTTCTCGACCTTTTGCCGGGCCGCGCGCAGCGATGCACTGTCGCCGTAAGCGCCGGCCTGCACGACAAAACGGCCGCCCTCCGCCGTGCTGCCGGCGGCACCCGGTTTGGTGGCCTCGACCGGGACCGGCTTTCCGTCGAGCAGCGCCTGTGCGCGCAAGGCCTCCGCGCTGGGAGCGGGCGCCTTGACCTGCGGCGGTGCCGAGGCTGCCGGGGGCCGGGTCGCGGCCATCGGGGCGATGCCCGCCGGAGCCGAGGCCGCTGACGCAGCGGTCACCGGGCTGGCGACCGGGGGTCGGGTGGCCGGCGCATCGACCACCGCCGAGCCATCGGCGCGTTCGGTTTCGACCGCACCGCTGCGCCGCACCGGCGGCGCGGCAGAGGCAGGCACGGCCCGCGACGGCGCGGCTTGCCCGGCACGTTCGATCGGCACGTCCACCGCCAATGGGCGCGGCTGCGTCTCGAAGATCAACGGGAAGGCGACGATGCCGATGCCGAGCAGCACCACCGCACCGATGAGCCGGCGCCGCGCCCGCGTTCGCGCGGCCAGCACCTCGGCCGATTCGTCACTGCCCTGAAGGGGCGCTTTGTCAGGGGCCGACTGCACGCCGCGCTTGAAGTTGGAGAAGACGGACATTCAGCGTGGTGCGGCGTGGATCAGGCAGGACGGTGCAAGAGCTGGGCTTGCCGCCACTGGCACCGCAGCGTTCGGCTCCTTCAGGTGGCCGGCAATGTCGGCGCCAACGCGCTCGAGCGGGGGACGCCGTCCTTCAGCACGCCACCCACGCACAGGAACGAACCGAAGACGACGATTCTATCAGCGGGGTCCGCCGCGGCCAGCGCCGCCGCCAGGGCCTGCGACGGTCCCGAATGGGCCGAGACGGTAGCGCCCGCAGGCAACGCAAGCGCCTGCAATGACTGCGTGAGTTGCTCGGTCGAGGCGGCGCGTGGCACCGGCAGATCGCACACGTACCAGGCCTCGACCAGCGGCAAGAGCCTCCTCAGCATGCCGTCGATGTCCTTGTCGTGCATGGCGCCGAAGACCGCGTGCGTGCGTGGAAAAAAGCCCATCTGGTCGAGGTTGTGGGCCAGCACCGCGGCGGCCTGCGGGTTGTGCGCCACATCCAGCACCAGCGCAGGCTGCCCGGGAACGATCTGGAAGCGCCCCGGCAGATCGACGCTGGCCAGCCCGCTGCGCACGGCCTGCGCGCTGATCGGCAGCCGCTCGCGCAGCGCCTCGAACACGGCCAGCACGGCGCTGGCGTTGAGCAGCTGGTTGGCGCCGCGCAGCGCCGGATAGGCCAGCGCATTGCGTCGGCGGCCGCGGCCGGCCCATGACCACTGCTGACGGTCGCCCGCCTGACTGAAGTCGCGCCCGACGAGCCACAGATCGGCCCCGACCGCCTCGGCCTGGCGCAAGACGCTGGCCGGCGGCACCGGGTCGCCGACGATGGCCGGCTTGCCGGCACGCAGGATGCCGGCTTTTTCGAAGCCGATCGATTCGCGGTCCGGGCCGAGGAACTCCATGTGATCGAGGTCGATGCTGGTGATCAGCGCACAGTCGGCGTCGATGATGTTGACGGCATCGAGCCGGCCGCCGAGTCCGACTTCGAGAATGACCAGGTCCAAAGCCACATGCGACAGCGCGCGCAGGATGGCCAGCGTGGTGAACTCGAACCAGGTCAGCGCGGTGCCTTCGCGCGCCGCCTCGACAGCCTCGAAATGCGGCAGCAGTTCGGTCGCGGGCAAGGCATTGCCGTTGACTCGACAGCGCTCCTCGAAATGCACCAGGTGCGGCTTGATGTACAGCCCCACGCGGTAGCCGGCTTGCAGGGCAATCGACTCGAGCATCGCGCAGCTCGAGCCCTTGCCGTTGGTGCCGGCCACCATCACCACCGGCGCATCGAACTTCAGCCGCAGCCGCTCGCGCAGCACCTGCAGCCGATCCAGCGAGAGGTCGATGCTCTTGTGGTGCTGGTGCTCGCAGTGCGCCAGCCAGTCGTCGAGCGTGCGCGCGGCACCCACCGCGGCAGGGGCAGCAGCCATGCCGATCAGGCGACGGCGTCGGCGCTCTGCCTTTGCAGCATGGCCAGCGCGCGTGCGATGGTGGCGCGCATCTGGCGGCGATCGACGATCATGTCCAGCGCGCCCTTGCCGAGCAGGAATTCAGCGCGCTGGAAACCTTCGGGCAAGGTCTCGCGCACCGTGTTCTCGATCACGCGCGGGCCGGCGAAGCCGATCAACGCCTTTGGCTCGGCGATGACCAGGTCACCGACAAAGGCGAAGCTGGCCGACACACCGCCCATCGTCGGATCGGTGAGCACGCTGACATAGGGCAGCTTCGCTTTCGCCAGATGCGTGAGCGCGGCATTCGTCTTGGCCATCTGCAACAGGCTCAGCAGACCCTCCTGCATGCGCGCACCACCGGTCGCCGCGAACGAAACGAACGGCACCTTCTGCTCGATCGCGGTTTCGACGCCACGCACGAAGCGTTCGCCGACCACCGAGCCCATCGAGCCGCCCATGAACTCGAACTCGAAAGATGCCGCGACCAGCGGCACGCTCATCACCGCGCCGCCGATGACCACCAGTGCATCGGTTTCGCCGGTGGCTTCGAGCGCGGCCTTCAGCCGCTCGGGGTACTTGCGCGAATCCTTGAACTTCAGCGCATCGACCGGCAGCACCTCCTGAGCGATCTGGTAGCGGCCCTCGGCGTCGAGGAAGGCATCGAGCCGCGCGCGCGCGCCGATGCGGTGGTGGTGGCTGCAGTTCGGGCAGACAAACAGGTTCTGCTCGAGGTCGGTCTTGTACAGCACCGTGTCGCATGACGGACACTTGATCCACAAACCCTCGGGCATCACCCGGCGCTCGCTCGGATCGGTTTGCTGGATCTTCGGCGGCAGCAGTTTTTCGAGCCAGCTCATCGTCTCACTCCTCTTGCCGATCCAGTGCGGCACGAATGCCGGCCACGAATTCGCGCCCGGCGGCAGCCACGTCGGCGCGTGATTGTTGTTCGAGAATCTGCACCAGCCGCGTGCCGATGACCACCGCATCGGCCACCTGCGCCACCGCACGCGCCGTGGCTGCATCGCGGATGCCGAAGCCTACGCCCACCGGCAGGTCGATGAACGAGCGGATGCGCGGCAACATCGCCGCCACGCCGGCTGTGTCGAGGTGGCCGGCACCGGTGACCCCCTTCAGCGAGACGTAGTACACGTAGCCGCTGGCCAGGCGCGCCACCTGGCGCATGCGTTCGTCGGTCGATGTAGGCGCAAGCAGGAAGATCGGGTCGAGCCCGCTCGCTCGCAACGCGGCGGCGAAGCCTTCGCATTCTTCCGGCGGATAGTCCACCACCAGCACGCCATCGACTCCGGCAGCGACCGCCTGCTCGACGAAGGCACCGTCACCCTCACGCTGGTCGAAGTGTTCGATCGGGTTGGCGTAGCCCATCAACACGACGGGCGTTTGGTCGTTGGCGGCGCGGAACCCGCGCACCGCGGCGAACACCTGCGCCATGCCGACGCCGCGTGCCAACGCGCGTTCGGACGCCTTCTGGATCACCGGGCCGTCGGCCATCGGGTCTGAGAACGGCACGCCGAGCTCGATGATGTCGGCGCCGCCGTCGGCCAGCGCGGCCATGATCTCGGCCGTGGCATCGGCGAAAGGATCGCCGACGGTGATGTAGGGCACCAGGCCCTTCCGGCCGGCTTTGCGCAAACGCTCGAAGGTGGCGGCGATGCGGCTCATTTCGGGCCCTTCACGCCCTGCCCCTGGCACGATGGCCGGCAGAAGAACGAGGCGCCCGACAGATCGGCGACGGTGCCGATGTCCTTGTCGCCGCGGCCCGACAGGTTGACCAGCAGGTGCTGATCGCTGCGCATCGTCGGTGCCATCTTCATCGCGTGGGCCATGGCGTGGCTCGATTCCAGCGCCGGGATGATGCCTTCGCTGCGGCACAGGTGGTGAAAGGCTTTGAGTGCTTCATCGTCGGTCACCGCCACGTACTCGGCACGGCCGATGTCGTGCAGCCACGCGTGCTCGGGTCCGACGCCCGGGTAGTCGAGACCGGCCGAAACCGAATGGGTCTCGGTGATCTGGCCATTGTCATCCTGCAGCAAGTAGGTGCGGTTGCCGTGCAGCACACCCGGCGAGCCGGCACAGATCGACGCTGCGTGCTTGCCGGAAGCAAGGCCCTGCCCGGCCGCTTCGACGCCGATCAAGCGCGTGCCGGCATGGCCGATGTACGGGTAGAAAATGCCCATCGCATTGCTGCCGCCGCCAACGCAGGCGATCACCGCGTCGGGCTGGCAGCCGGCCCGCGCCGGCATCTGCGTCAGGCACTCTTCGCCGATGACGCTCTGAAAGTCGCGCACCATCGTCGGGTAGGGGTGCGGTCCGGCGACGGTGCCGATGATGTAGAACGTGTTCTCGACATTCGTCACCCAGTCGCGCAGCGCCTCGTTCAGCGCATCTTTCAGTGTGCGGCTGCCCGATTCGACTGGCACCACGGTGGCGCCCAGCAGGTGCATGCGATAGACGTTCGGCGACTGGCGCTTGATGTCCTCGCTGCCCATGTAGACCACGCATTCCAGCCCGTAGCGCGCACAGATGGTGGCGGTGGCCACGCCGTGCTGGCCGGCGCCGGTCTCGGCGATGACGCGCGGCTTGCCCATGCGTCGGGCCAGCAGGGCCTGGCCGATGGTGTTGTTGATCTTGTGCGCGCCCGTGTGGTTCAGGTCCTCGCGCTTGAGCCAGATTTGCGCGCCGCCCAGCTCGCGACTGGTGCGCGCGGCGTGGTAGATCGGGCTCGGACGGCCGACGAAGTGCTCGAGTTCACTGCGGAACTCGGCCTGAAACTCGGCATCGCCCTGCGCGCGCAGGTACTCGCTCTTCAGTTCGTCGAGGGCATGGAACAGCGTTTCGGCGACGAAGCTGCCGCCGTAGGGCCCGAAGTGGCCGCTCGGGTCGGGTTGTCGATAGGTCAGCATGGTGGCGATCCTCAGGGTTCGGTGGCGTCGCCAGCCGCATCGGCCTGGCGAACCGCCTGGCAAAACCGGCGCATCGCTTCGGCATCCTTGATGCCTTTCGCGCTTTCGACGCCGGAGCTCACGTCAACGGCCCACGGCCGGACGCGGCTCACCCCTTCGATCACATTTGACGCATTCAACCCACCAGACAAAACGACTGGAAGGGCGACGCCTGACGGTATGACGGACCAATCGAAGACCTTTCCGCCCCCACCGTAACCCTCGACGTCGGCGTCGAGCAGCAGGGCCGATGCGCCTGCAAAGCGCGCCGCGAAGTCTAACAAATCGAAACCGCTCGACATGCGCGCCGCGCGCAGGTAGGGCCGCCGGGCTGCAGCACACTCGGCCGGCGTTTCGCCGCCATGGAATTGCAGCAGCGCATGCGGCAGTGCTGCCAGCGCTTGTTGCAACAGCGCCGGCGACGCGTTCACCAGCAGCAGCACTGGCGTGACGAATGGCGGCAGGCGCGCTGCCAGCTCGCTGGCGCGCCGCGGCGACACGAAGCGCGCGCTGGCCTCATACAGCACGAAACCGACCGCGTCGGCACCGGCGTGCACCGCCGCATCGACATCGGCTTCGCGCGTCAGCCCGCAGATCTTGATGCGTGTGCGCCGGCTCATAAGCGTGTGCGAGCCTGACGTGCCGGGTCAGGACATCCAGTGCGGTGCCGCAGCGGGCTCGGGAATGGCATGGCGCGCATCGTAGTACGGCCCGACGAAGTACAGCCCGTCGGGCGCGAAGGTCGGCGCGGCAGCGGCGCGGTTGCGCGCGGTCAGCACCTCATCGATCCAGGCCACTGGCCTGCGCCCACGGCCCACGGCGACCAGGCAGCCCATGATGTTGCGCACCATGTGGTGCAGAAAGGCATCGGCATCGAAGTCGAAGTGCCAATAGACGCCGCGAAAGGCGCAACGCTGCTCGATGGCGAGGGCACGCAGCGTTTTCACCGGCGACAGCGCCTGGCATTCGGCGGCGCGGAAGGAGCTGAAGTCGTGTTCGCCGCGCAGCCGTTCGGCGGCCTCGCGCATGGCGTGGCCGTTCAGCGCATGCATGGTCCAGCCGCACAGACCGTGTTCAAGCGCTGGGCGCACGGGCGACTGCAGCAAAACATAGCGGTAGCGCCGGCCCAGCGCCGATCTGCGCGCATGGAAATCATCGGCCACCGGCTGGCACCACTGCACGGCGATGTGACCATCCAGATAGCGGTTGCTGCCCCGCACCCAGGCATGCGCTTCGCGCCGCACCGGCGCATCGATGTGCACCACCTGGTTCAGTGCGTGCACGCCGGCATCGGTGCGGCCAGCGCAGTGGGTGCGGATCGGCTGTGCCGCAAAAGCCCGCAACGCGGCTTCGACACGGTCCTGGACGGTGCGCCCGCCCGGTTGCGACTGCCAGCCCTGGTAGGCGCTGCCGCGGTAGCTCAGGCCCAGCGCGAGGCGCTCGATCGGCGGGTCGGACATGGGCCCATTGTGCCCAGCCCCTTGGCTCGCCCCGGCCCGCGCAGGTTCAGTGCAGCGTGTCGAGCATGCCCTGGGCCTTGCTCTTAAGCGTGCCATCGGCGCTGGCCACGACTTCCTCGAGCAGGTCGCGCGCGCCCTCCATGTCACCGATCTGGCGAAATTCCTCGGCCAGTTCCAGCTTGCGGGCCAACGGGTCCTGGTCGAAGTCGCTGATCTCGAAGGCCGGCAGCGACGACGGGAAGTCGTCCGCCGGCTCGGGCAAGGCGCTCGGCAACACGTCCTGTGACGGCGCAACCGGCTTGACGGCATCGCCGTCGAGCGACAGTTCACCCAGGTCGAAATCGAGGGCTGCCCCGGACGCGCTCGCGCTCGTCGGGGTGGGCTCGCCGACATCGAGCGAGAACCCCGGCGCATCGGACATCGAGGCATCGGTGGTGAATGGACGCGTCGTTTCGGCCGGCCCCGGCGGCGGCAGGTCGAGCGGCGCCTTGGCGCTGACCGCGAAGTCGAGATCCAGATCGACGCCACCGTCGAGGTCGAGCGATTCGGGGCTCTCGATCGGGCCGGGTCGCGGCGGCGTCGGCATCACCGACTGCGGCATGGTGGTCGCATCGAGCGGCTCGACCACGCGCCCGCCTTCGCGCACGATCAGGTCGGGCTCGCCACCGGGCGCGTACAACGGGTTCTCGGGATCGATCTGGCGGCCCATCTCCTGGGCCTTGGCCCAGTCCTCACCGATGCCATCGGTCTGCGCGAACAACTGGCTGGCCAGCAATTCGAAGCCTTTGGTGTCGCGCCGCTTGGCATACACCTCGAGCAATTTGGTGCGGATCGCCAGCCGGTCGGGCGTGCTGCGCATCGCCTCCTTCAGGATTTCCTCGGCCTGCAGGTCGCGGCCATAGGCCAGATAGACATCGGCCTCGGCAACTGGATCGACATCGCCGATCGCATCGAGCTGGCTCAGCGAATAGGTCATCGACGACGACGAGGTCGAACTCGCCGCATCACGCGTGTCGATGCGCTGGCCTCCGCTGGCGCCGAAGAACGAATCGGGCTGCAGCCGGCTCTCGAGGAACGAGGTCTCGCCGGCATCCTTGCGCATCCGGCCGCGCAGGCGGTAGATGCCGAAGGCGGCCAGCAACGCCAACAGCACCCCGGCTCCGGGCAGCACCAGCGGGTTGTCGAACAAGGTTTCGAGCATGCCCGGCTCTTGGGCTGGCGCCGGCGCGGGGCTCGGCTTGGCCGCCGGCGCGGGCGTCGGAACAGGGGCTGGCGCGGGCGCGGCAGCCACAACCGCTGGCGTCGAAGCGGGTGCCGCAGCCTCCGGCGCCACGGCGGGCGCAGGCACGCCAGTGGGCGCCAGTGCCATCGTCGGCGCCGATGCGGCCTGCGTCGTCGCCGAGGCGGTGGCCGCCGGCGCGGTGCCGGCCGGCACGGCGGCCTTGGCACCACTGGCTTCGCCTTGCAGGCGCTTGAGCTCTTCGACGTTGCGCGACAGTTCAGCCACGCGCGTGGCGGCATCCTTCTGCTCGCTCTGCTTCGACACTTGCGCCTCGGGCGCCGAGGCCTTGACCGCACCCTGGCTGAGCGTCAGCTTGTCGGGCGGCGCTGCGGCCGCCTGCTTGTTGTCCTGCACCGAGGCCTGCACGCTGCCCTTGGCTTGGCGGCTCGGCACGTCGGTCTTGGCGGTGGCCACGCCGGAAGCCAGTTGTTGGCGGTAGGCGTCGAAGTCGGCGCTCTGGGCGCGGATCATTTCGCGGGCCGCCGGGTCCGCGATCTGCTTGGCGTTGTCGGCAGACGGCAGCGACAGCGTGGCGCCGGCCTTCAGCCGGTTCATGTTGTCGCCGGAGAATGCGTCCGGGTTGGCGCGGAACAGCGCCACCAGCATCTGGTCGAGTGAGACATCGTTGCGCGGATAGCGCTGGGCGATGCCGCTGAGCGTGTCACCCGAGCGCACGCGGTAGTTGTCGGCCTCGGCACTGGCCGCAGCCGCGGCACGGGCGGGAGCGGGCACCGGCGCCGGCGTCGCTGCGGCCTGGGGCGGCGCGACCGGTACCGGGCGCGGCGCGGCAGCCATCGGGGCAGGTGCAGGTGCTGGCGCTACTGGCGGCGCCACAGGCCTCGCGGGCGCCGGCATCGGTGCCGGTGCCGCCGAGATGACCGGCGCGACCGCTGGCGGCGCGGGTGGCGGTGCCGCCTGGGCCATGCGCGTGACCGGCGGATCGAACAGCATCGTGTACTCGCGCACCAGGCGGCCGCTCGACCAGTTCATCTCCAGGATGACATCGACGAAGGGTTCCACCACCGCACGGTTGCTGGTCAGCCGCAGGTACGGCTGGCCATTGGCACGACGCAGCAGTTGCACCTGCGTGTCGGGCAGCACCGCGTTGTATTCGACCCCGGCGGCGCGGTACGACTCGGGCGGTGCCACACGCAAGCGCAGCGTGGCGGCTTCTTCCGGGCTCATCGCGGTGACATCGATTTCGGCACGCAACGATTCGCCGAGGGCCGACTGCACCGAAAGCCGGCCCAGGCCCAGCGCGTGCGCGTCAAGCCCCCACAGGCAAGCGGTGGCCAATGCCATCGTGGTCAGCGCAAAGCGCCCGGCTGAAGATCTGCGGTGTTTCAAAGCGTCTCCCCAAGGAGTTCGTTCATATATCGGCTGGCAGGCTGGCGGCCCACATGAAAAATTGCCCGTTCGACGGCCGTTCGTGCTCACGTCGGCTAAGGATTTTTCACCGTGACGACAAGGATATAGGCTCGCCTGCTCATGCAATTGCTGATGATCAGGGCACAAACAGGTTGTTTCGGGCGTTTGTCGCACCTTGTTGCCCTTCGGCAACGCGAACCGCGTGGCCAGGCCAGCGACGGTGTTCAGCCCTCCAGCACGATGCGCAGCATGCGCCGCAGCGGTTCGGCGGCTCCCCACAACAGCTGATCACCGATGGTGAAGGCGCCCACATACTGCGGCCCCATCGCCATCTTGCGCACCCGCCCGACGGGAATGTCCATGGTGCCGGTGACGGCCACCGGCGTCAGCTGCTGCATGCTCGCCTCGCGTGTGTTCGGCACCAGCCTGACCCAGGCGTTGTCGTTGGCGATCATGGCTTCGATGTCGGCCAGCGGCACATCGCGCTTGAGCTTGATCGTCAGTGCCTGGCTGTGGCAGCGCATCGCGCCGACACGCACGCAAAGCGAATCGATCGGCGTGGCCGGCGTGCCGAAGCCGGCGCCACGCCCGAGGATCTTGTTCGTCTCGGCGCCGCCCTTCCATTCCTCGAGACTGGTGCCGTCGCCGCGGTCGGCGTCGATCCACGGAATCAGGCTGCCGCCCAGCGGCACGCCGAAGTTCGCCACCGCCTCGCCAGCCAGCGCGCGCTGCGTTTGCACCACCTGGCGGTCGATTTCGAGGATGGCCGAGGCCGGGTCGTCGAGCAGGCCGCGCACGCTGTCATTCAGCGTGCCGTATTGCGTCAGCAGTTCGCGCATGTGCTGCGCGCCGCCACCCGATGCCGCCTGGTAGGTCGCGCAACTCATCCATTCGACAAGGTCGGCCTTGAACAGCGCGCCGACGCCCATCAGCATGCAGCTGACGGTGCAGTTGCCCCCGATGTAGTCGCGCACGCCGCGCCGCAGCGCATCGTGGATGACGTTCAGGTTGACCGGGTCGAGGATGATGACCGCGTCGTCGGCCATGCGCAGCGTCTTCGCCGCATCGATCCAATAGCCTTTCCAGCCGGCGGCACGCAGTTGCGGATGAACTTGCTTGGTGTATTCACCGCCTTGAGCGGTGATGATGATCTCGCAGCGCTTCAGCGCGTCGATGTCGAAGGCATCGTGCAGCTTGTTCTCGTTCTTCGCCATCGCCGGCGCGGTACCGCCGACGTTGCTGGTGGAAAAGAACAACGGCTCGATCAGCGCGAAGTCGCCCTCGGCTTGCATGCGCTCGAGCAGCACCGAACCGACCATGCCACGCCAGCCCACCAATCCTGTCAATGCATTCATGTCAGTCGCCCACAGTGAAGATTGCTGTTTCGCTTGCCCGGTCGAATCGCCGGGTTGCGGGGCGAGACGAAGGGGATCGCGATCTAGGTTTTGATCCCGGTCGTCGTCTTGATGGCTGCCACCACGGCATCGCCCATTTGCGCCGTGCCGACACGTTGCGTGCCGGGCGATGCGATGTCGGCGGTGCGCAGGCCTTGCGCAAGCACCTGCTTGACCGCCAACTCGATGCGCTCGGCGGCTTCGGCTTGCTGGAGTGAATAGCGCAACATCATGGCGGCAGACAGAATTGTAGCCAGCGGATTGGCCACACCTTTGCCGGCGATGTCGGGCGCGCTGCCGTGGCTGGGTTCGTAAAGCCCTTTGTTGTCGGCATCCAACGAAGCCGATGGCAGCATGCCGATCGAACCGGTGAGCATCGCCGCCGCGTCGGACAGGATGTCGCCGAACATGTTGCCGGTGACCATCACGTCGAAGCTCTTCGGCGCCTTGACCAGTTGCATCGCCGCGTTGTCCACGTACATGTGGTCGAGCGCCACGTCGGGGTACTGCGTGCCGATCTCGGTCATAACGTCCTTCCAGAACTGGAAGGTCTCGAGCACGTTGGCCTTGTCCACGCTGGTCACGCGCTTGCTTCGGCGACGCGCCGCCTGGAACGCGACATGCCCGATGCGCTCGATCTCGGGGCGGCTGTAGCGCATGGTGTCGAAGGCTTCTTCGGTACCAGGAAAGTGGCCATCGACGGCGGTGCGGCGGCCACGCGGCTGGCCGAAGTAGATGTCGCCAGTGAGCTCGCGCACGATCAGGATGTCCAGCCCCGCCACCAGTTCGGGCTTGAGGCTGGAAGCCGCGGTGAGCTGCTCGTAGCAGATCGCCGGGCGAAAGTTGGCGAACAGGCCCAGGTGCTTGCGCAAGCCCAGGATGGCCTGCTCGGGCCGAAACTGGCGTTCCAGCTTGTCGTACTTCCAATCGCCGACGGCGCCGAACAGCACCGCGTCGGCGGCCTGCGCCAGCTTCAGCGTCGCGTCCGGCAGCGGGTGGCCGTGGGCATCGAAGGCAGCCCCGCCGACGAGCGCGGTTTCTATCTCGAGCGGCAGCTCGAGCACCTTCAGCACCTTGACGGCCTCGGCAACGATCTCGGTGCCGATGCCGTCACCGGGCAGGATGGCGATCTTCATCGGGAAGGGTTTCCTTGAATGGGGTGGAGTCGCCGGCGGGCGCATCGGCCAGCCAGTGTGTCAGCCGATATTCGCAGGCCTTGAACACCAGGTACGCCGCCATGCTCGCATAGCCGGTGATCAGCAACTCGGCCAGCTGCCGTGCGCCGCCATCCATCGCCGCCATCCAGCCGTGTTCGAGCAGCAGTGCGAGGTTCGCCTTCAAGACCACGAACAGGTTGAGGGTGCCGGCTCCGAAGGCGGCGAAGCTCAGGCCCAGCACGATGAAGGTCAGCCAGCGCCGCGACAGCACGACGCGGTGGAACCACCGTCTCACACCCTGGGCTGCGCCAAGGCGGCTACAGCGTGCGCTGGGCGAGCCACGGCATGCGCGCCAGCCGCTCGGCCTCGAAGCCGCGGATCTTGTCGGCATGGCGCAGCGTCAGCGCGATGTCGTCGTAGCCGTTGACCAGGCAGTACTTGCGGAAGGGCTGAATGTCGAAGGCAAGTTCACTGCCGTCGGGCTTGACCACCACCTGGCGCGGCAGATCGATCGCCAGCCGATAGCCGACAAAAGCATGCACCTCGTCGAACAGCGTGGCCACCTGCGCTTCGCTCAGGCAGATCGGCAGCAACCCGTTCTTGAAACAGTTGTTGAAGAAGATGTCGGCAAAGCTGGGCGCGATGACACAGCGAAAACCGTACTGATCCAACGCCCACGGCGCATGTTCGCGGCTCGAGCCGCAGCCGAAGTTCTTGCGCGCCAGCAGCACCGACGCACCGGCATAGCGCGGCTGGTTGAGCACGAAATCCGGGTTCGGCTTGCGCGAGAGCGGGTCCTGACCCGGCTCGCCCGGGTCGAGGTAGCGCCACGCGTCGAACAGGTTCGGCCCGAAGCCGGTGCGCTTGATCGATTTCAGGAACTGCTTCGGGATGATCGCATCGGTGTCGACGTTTTCCCGGTCCATCGGCGCGACCAGGCCCTGGTGAACGGTGAAGGCTTGCATCGGCTGGCTCCCAAGCTTTCCTGACTTACTTTTTGGCCGCTTTTTCGATCGACTCACCGGCCTTCTGCATGTCCTGCCCGGCGCCGGCAACGGTGTTGCAGCCCACCAGCGCCCAGGACACGGCCAAGGCGAACATCAGCATCAGGGTCTTCATTTCAGCATTCCTCTCTTGGTTCATGGACACGTCATGTGAATCGGCGCACATCGACAAAATGCCCGGCCAGCGCGGCGGCACTGGCCATCGCCGGGCTGACCAGGTGCGTGCGCCCACCGGCACCCTGCCTGCCCTCGAAATTGCGGTTGCTGGTCGAGGCGCAACGCTCGCCCGGCTCCAGCCGGTCGGCGTTCATCGCCAGGCACATCGAGCAGCCCGGCTCGCGCCATTCGAAGCCGGCGCCCTTGAACACCACATCGAGCCCCTCCGCCTCAGCCTGCGCCTTGACCAGCCCCGACCCCGGCACCACCATCGCCAGCTTGACATTGGCGGCCACGCGCCCGCCGATGCGCCGCACCACCGCGGCGGCCTCGCGCAGGTCCTCGATGCGGCTGTTGGTGCATGAGCCGATGAAGACCTTGTCGATGCGGATGTCGCCGATCGGCTTGTTCGGCTCCAGGTTCATGTAGGCCAGCGCGCGTTCGATCGCGTCGCGCTTGCCGGCGTCCTTCTCGCGCTCGGGGTCGGGCACGCGATCCTCGATCGACAGCACCATCTCGGGCGAAGTGCCCCAGGTGACCTGCGGCTTCAGCGCCGACGCGTCGATCTTCACGCTGGCATCGAAACGTGCATCGGCATCGGATTGCAGCGTGCGCCAGTGGCGCACCGCGCTGTCCCATTCCACGCCGCGCGGCGAAAACGGCCGCCCCTTGACGTAGGCGATGGTGGTGTCGTCGACCGCCACCAGCCCGGCGCGCGCGCCGGCCTCGATGGCCATGTTGCACACCGTCATGCGCCCTTCCATGCTCAGCGCACGGATCGCGGGCCCTCCGAATTCGATGGTGTAGCCGGTGCCCCCTGCGGTGCCGATGCGCCCGATGACGGCGAGAACGATGTCCTTGGCGCTGCAGCCGCGCGGCAGCTTGCCATCCACCCACACCAACATGTTCTTCGCCTTGCGCGCCAGCAGCGTCTGCGTGGCCAACACATGTTCGACCTCGCTGGTGCCGATGCCGTGCGCCAACGCGCCGAAGGCACCATGCGTGGAGGTGTGCGAATCGCCGCAGACGACCGTCATGCCCGGCAAGGTGGCACCCTGCTCGGGGCCGATGACATGCACGATGCCCTGGCGCTTGTCGTTCATCTTGAACTGCGTGATGCCCAGGCGGTCGCAATTGGCATCGAGCGTGTCCACCTGCAGCTTCGACACCGGGTCGGCGATGCCGTGGCGACGGTCGGTGGTGGGCACGTTGTGGTCGCTCACCGCCAGGTTGGCGCTCAGGCGCCAGACCTTGCGGCCGGCCACGTCCAGCCCTTCGAAGGCCTGCGGGCTGGTGACCTCGTGCACCAGGTGGCGGTCGATGTAGAGCACGGCGGTGCCGTCGTTTTCGGTGTGGACGACGTGTTCATCCCACAGCTTGTCGTACAGGGTGCGCGCGCTCATGTCGGTCGGGTTCGAGGGCCTTGACTGCCGGATCGTCTATTGTCGCTCGGAAGCGGCCCCATCCTCCTTCACCGCAGATTTCGCTGTCGGCAGCGCAACCCGACATCGACGCCGGTGCGCGCCAGGGTGCCGCATGCACGGGCACCGTGTGCCATGCAGGGACTTGGGCCGGTGCGCCGGCCGTGCGGACCTAAAATCCTGCGCTCCAGCTCTCGCACGAAGCGCGCAAGGAACGTCGATGAAGCCTGTGTGCCTGGCCTGCCGGGCCGAATCGCCTGCGAACGAAACACGCCGCCGCCTGCTGCTCGGAGCCTTGGCGACGGCCGCGGCGATCGGCACGCTCGCTGCCAACCCTGCAAGCGCGGCCGCGCTGACCCAGGCTCAACGCGACAAGCTCACACCCGACGATGTGCTGCGGATGATGAAAAGCGGCAACCAGCGCTTTCTGGCGGCCAAGCCGCAGGCCCACGACTACCTGGCCCAAAAGCGCGCCAGCGCCGCCGGGCAGTTCCCGGCGGCGGTGATCGTCAGTTGCATCGATTCGCGCGCGCCGGCCGAGATCATCTTCGATACCGGCATCGGCGAGACCTTCAACGCCCGGGTGGCCGGCAATATTGCCAACACCGACACCGTCGGCAGCCTCGAATTCGCGAGCGTGCTGGCCGGCGCGAAGCTGGTGCTGGTGATGGGGCACACGGCCTGCGGCGCGATCAAGGGCGCCATCGACAACGCCCAGCTCGGCAGCCTGTCCGGCCTGCTCGACCAGATCAAGCCTGCGGTGGCGGCCACCGACTACAGCGGCGAACGCAGCGCTAAGAACCCCGCCTTCGTCGATGCGGTGGCGCGCACGAATGTGATGCAGACCGTGAAGCAGATCCGCTCACGCAGCCCCGACATGGCGGGCATGGAGCAACAGGGCCGCATCCGCATCGTCGGTTCGATGTACGACCTGGGCACCGGCGCGGTGGAGTTCTTCGCCTGAGGCGCGCGCCTAGAGCCCGCCCACAGCCCAGCTTCAGCCCAGCGCCGCAATGACGTCGGACGGCGCCTGCACCAGCTCGATCAACACCCCTTCACCGCCGATCGGGAATTGCTCGTTGCCCTTCGGGTGGATGAAGCAGATGTCGTGCCCCGCCGCGCCCTTGCGAATGCCGCCGGGAGCGAAGCGCACGCCGTTGTCGCCCATCCACTGCACCGCGGCCGGCAGGTCGTCCACCCACAGCCCGATGTGATTCAGCGGTGGGTTGTGCACGGCCGGCTTCTTGTCGGCATCGAGCGGCTGCATCAGGTCTACTTCGACCGCGTGCATGCCGGTGCCGATCGAGCAGATGTCTTCATCCACGTTTTCGCGTTCAGAGACGAACGAGCCTTTCACATCCGCGCCGAAGATATCCACCCACAGCGTGCGCAGCCGCTGCTTGTCAGGCCCACCGATGGCGACCTGCTGCAGGCCGAGGATGCGAAACGGCTTCATTCGAAACGCACGATCGGCTGATCGACCGTCAGGCTCTCGCCCTTGGCAGCCAGCACCTCGGCCACGCTGCCGTCGTTCTGTGCGACGAGAATGTTTTCCATCTTCATGGCCTCGATCACCGCCAGCCGCTGGCCGGCCTGCACCACTTGCCCTGGCTGCACCAGCAGCTCCGCCAGCAGCCCCGGCATCGGCGAGAGCAGGAACTTGCTCATGTCGGGCGGCGCCTTGAAGGGCATCAACTGCATCAGCTCGGCGTGGCGTGGGCTCAGCACCATGGTCTCGATGCGCGCGCCGTTGTGTGTCAGCTGGGTCCACAGGCCGTTGCGCTCGCCCTGCGCCGTGAAGGGCTTGCCATTGCAGCTGCCGATGGCGCGGTTGGCGCCGTAGCGCCAGTCGCTGGCGAAGACATAGGTCTTGTCGGCGACGACCACGCGCATCGGGCCATCGACATGCACCTTCACCGGCAGGTAGCGGTGCTTGCCACCGGCACGGCGCACGACGACGACGAAGTTCTCGGGAATGCGCATCTCGTGCCCGCCCAGCTGCCCGGTGATGCCGGCCGCGCGTTGCAGGTACGAGCGGTTCACCGATGCGGCCAGCGCGACCAGGAAGTTCGGGTCGTCGTGGGCCACGTCCTCGGCACGGAAGCCTTGCGGAAACTGCTCGGCGATGAAGCCGGTGTTGAAATCGCCGGCCACGAATTTCGGGTGCGCCAGCAGCGCCGACTGGAACGGGATGTTGCTGGCCACGCCACGGATGACAAAGCCGTTCAGCGCCTCGCGCATCTTCGCCACTGCGTCGTCGCGGTCGCGGCCGTGCACGATCAGCTTGGCGATCATCGAGTCGTAGTACATCGGGATCTCGCCGCCTTCATAGACGCCGGTGTCCACACGCACGCCGCCACCTTCGGGCATCGGCATGGCCGCTTCCATCGTCTGCGGCGGCGGCAGGTAGCGCACCAGCCGGCCGGTGGAGGGCAGAAAGTTGCGGAACGGGTCTTCGGCGTTGATGCGGCATTCGATGGCCCAGCCCTTGCGCTGCACCTGCCCCTGCGCCAAGGTCAGCTTCTCGCCTGCGGCGACGCGGATCATTTGCTCGACCAGGTCGAGCCCGGTGATGCATTCGGTCACCGGGTGCTCGACCTGCAGCCGCGTATTCATTTCGAGGAAATAGAAGCTCTGGTCCTTGCCGACGACGAATTCCACCGTGCCGGCGCTCTGGTAGTTCACCGCCCGCGCCAGCGCCACCGCCTGCTCGCCCATCGCGCGCCGCGTTTCTTCGCTGATGAACGGGCTCGGTGCTTCTTCGATGACCTTCTGGTGCCGGCGCTGGATCGAGCATTCACGTTCCCACAGGTACAGCGTGCTGCCGTGCGCGTCGCCCAGCACCTGGATCTCGATGTGGCGCGGGCTTTCGACGAACTTCTCGATGAAGATGCGGTCGTCTCCGAAGCTCGCCTTGGCCTCGTTGCGGCAGGCGGTGAAGCCCTCCAGCGCTTCCTTGTCGGTGTAGGCCACGCGCAGGCCCTTGCCGCCGCCGCCTGCACTGGCCTTGATCATCACCGGGTAGCCGATGTCGCGGGCGATATCGACGGCGCGCTCGGCGGATTCGATGGCCTCGTTCCAGCCCGGGATGGTGTTGACCTGGGCCGCCAGCGCCAGCTTCTTCGATGCGATCTTGTCGCCCATCGCCGCGATCGAGCCGTGTTTGGGGCCGATGAAGACGATGCCTTCTTCTTCGCAGCGGCGCGCGAAATCGGCGTTCTCCGACAGGAAGCCGTAGCCCGGATGCAGCGCCTGCGCGCCGGTGGCCTTGCAGGCGGCGATGACCTTGTCGGCTTGCAGATAGGACTCGCGCGACGGCGCCGGGCCGAGCAGCACCGATTCATCGGCAAGTTCGACATGGCGCGCATCGCGGTCGGCTTCGGAATAGACGGCAACGGTGGCAATGCCCATCTTTTTCGCGGTCTTGATGATCCGGCAGGCGATCTCGCCGCGGTTGGCGATCAGGATTTTCTTGAACATGCTCACTTGGGAGAACCTCTGTTGACCAATGTCCAAGGCTTCCCTCGGTCGTTCGACTCAAGAGTGCCTGATTCTCTCAGCTGCGTCCCGGCCCAACGCATGTCGTAGTGCCACGTAAAGAAGAGGTCGCCGGAGTCGCGAAGCTCGCTCTCGTGGTACTTCCAAATGTCTTTCGCAATTTCGACGATGTGCGCCGTGCCACCTGCCCGTTGCAAGGCCTCAATGGTCCACTGCTTGAGGTCACTTCTCGTTGCCATCGAGATATCTCCTACAGCGGAATGTTGCCGTGCTTGCGCCACGGGTTGTCGAGCTTCTTGTGGCGCAGCATCGCCAGGCTGCGGCAGACGCGCTTGCGCGTTTCGTGCGGCTGGATGACATCGTCGATGAATCCACGCGCGCCGGCCACGAAGGGGTTGGCGAAGCGTGCCTTGTATTCGGCTTCGCGCGCGGCCAGCTTGGCCGGGTCGGCCTTGTCCTCGCGGAAGATGATCTCCACCGCCCCCTTGGCGCCCATCACCGCGATCTCGGCATTCGGCCAGGCGAAGTTGACGTCGCCGCGCAGGTGCTTGCTGCTCATCACGTCGTAGGCGCCGCCGTAGGCCTTGCGCGTGATCACGGTCACCTTCGGCACCGTGCATTCGGCATACGCATACAGCAGCTTGGCGCCGTGCTTGATGATGCCGCCGTACTCCTGGCTGGTGCCGGGCATGAAACCGGGCACATCGACGAAGGTGACGACCGGGATGTTGAAGGCATCGCAGAAGCGCACGAAGCGCGCCGCCTTGATGCTGCTCTTGATGTCCAGGCAGCCGGCCAGCACCTGCGGGTTGTTGGCGACGATGCCCACCGTGCTGCCTTCGAGGCGGCCGAAGCCGATGACGATGTTCTTCGCGTAGTCGCTTTGCAGTTCGAAGAAGTCGCCGTCGTCGACCACCTTGGCGATCAGCTCGATCATGTCGTAGGGCTTGTTCGGGTTGTCGGGCACCAGCGTGTCCAGCGACATGTCCATGCGTTCCGACGGATCGCCGCTGGCGCGCAGCGGCGGCTTGTCGCGGTTGTTCAGCGGCAGGTAGTTGAAGAAGCGGCGCAGCATCAGCAGCGCCTCGACATCGTTGTCGAAGGCCAGGTCGGCGACACCGCTGCGCGTGGTGTGCGTGGTCGCGCCACCCAGTTCCTCGGCCGACACCGACTCGTGCGTCACCGTCTTCACCACCTCGGGGCCGGTGACGAACATGTACGAGCTGTCCTTGACCATGAAGATGAAGTCGGTCATGGCCGGCGAGTACACCGCGCCGCCCGCGCAGGGCCCCATGATCATGCTGATCTGCGGCACCACGCCACTGGCCATGACGTTGCGCTGGAACACTTCGGCATAGCCGCCGAGCGAGGCCACACCTTCCTGGATGCGCGCGCCGCCCGAATCGTTGAGGCCGATGACCGGCGCGCCGACCTTCATCGCCTGGTCCATCACCTTGCAGATCTTCTCGGCGTGCGCCTCGCTCAGCGCGCCGCCGAAGACGGTGAAGTCCTGGCTGTAGACGAACACCAGGCGGCCGTTGATGGTGCCGTAGCCGATGACCACGCCGTCGCCGGGAATCTTGTTGTCGGCCATGCCAAAGTCGTGACAGCGGTGCTCGACGAACATGTCCCATTCCTCGAAGCTGCCGGCATCGAGCAGCATGTCCAGGCGCTCGCGCGCGCTGAGCTTGCCCTTGGCGTGCTGCGCCTCGACGCGCTTCGGGCCACCGCCCATGCGCGCGGCTTCGCGCTTGATCTCGAGTTGTTCAATGATGTCGTGCATGGTGGGTCTTTGCAGGGTGGTCGATCGAAGCAGGGTCGGGCAACGCGGCCGACAGCACCTGATGCGTGCATTGCAACATGCCCAGGTAGCGGCGCCAGCCGCGTGCGGCGTCCTGGCGCCGGCTCGGCAGCCAGCGGCCCATCAGCCGGGTGACCTTGCGCAATTCGTGTTGGACGGCAGGCGATTGTGCAAGCAGCACGGGGCGCAGCCACGCCGCCATCGCACTCTGCGGCGCTGGCGGCGTCATCGCGCTGGTGTACAGGTAGGCCAGCCAGTCGCGCGCCTGCGCCTGCGCCAGCGGCATGACCTGCAACGGGTCGTCCTCGACATCGAACATCGCCACACGTTCGTCGACGCCGATGCAGTTGCGGGTGAAGGCCTGGCTGAGGTACTGGCCGCGCGCATGCACATCGGCCAGGGCGGCGACACCGCGCTGCCACCACTGCCTGGCGCTGTCATCCCCCGCCTGCATCAGGCTGAACAACAGCGGGCCGTCGAGATACGACATGACGAAAAACTGTTCGTCCACGTGCAGCACACGCGGCACGAAGACACCGGCGGCGGCCAGCGCGTGCAGCCGTTCGACCTCGATGCGTTGCGAAGCGGCACCGCCGGGCGCGGGCGCAGCCCGCAGCAACGGCAGCCCGACGGCCCGCGCCACGCCGTTGAGCACGCGATAGCGCCAAGGCCCGCGCGCGGCGCGCTGCCCCTTCACAAGCACCGTGCCGACGCTGGTGCCGCGCATGACCTCGATGCGATGCTCACGCCAGCCGCTGCTGGCGCGAATGCGCTGCAGGTCGTCATCGGTCATCGCGCACCGGCCTCGGCCAGCAGCCGCCTCGCGGCGACCGACGGCAGCGCCTCGCCGGTTGTCACCTGCCGCAGCGCCTCGGGTAGCAGCGCGCGGGTGCGCTGCATGAAAGCGGCGCGCAGGCCGCTGTCGATGCGTTCCCACAACCAGGCCTTGTTCTGTTCGGCGCGACGCGCAGCACTGCGGCCGCTGGCGCCTTGCCTTTGCCGAAACGTCTCCACCTGCTGCCAGAAGCGATCGATGCCCAGGCCCTGCAGCGCGCTCAGTTGCAGCACCTGCGCTTGCCAGGCATCGCCAGCGGCGACGTCGCTCGACCGTCCTCGCCGACCCAGCAGCCGCAGCGCCGAGGTGATCTGCGCGCGCGCACGCGTCGCTGCCGCCTCGTCCAGATCGGCCTTGTTCACCACCACCAGGTCGGCCAGTTCCATGACACCCTTCTTCAGCGCCTGCAGGTCGTCGCCGGCATTGGGCAGTTGCATGAGCACGAACATGTCGGTCATGTGCGCCACTGCGGTCTCGCTCTGGCCCACACCGACCGTTTCGACGATGACGATATCGTGCCCCGCGGCCTCGAGCACCCGCATCGCCTCGCGCGTGCTCTCGGCCACGCCACCCAGCGTGCCCGAGGCCGGGCTCGGGCGGATGAAAGCCTTGTCGTGCACGGACAACCGCTCCATGCGCGTCTTGTCGCCCAGGATCGAGCCGCCCGACAGGCTGCTCGATGGGTCCACCGCCAGCACCGCCACGCGATGCCCGCGCTCGATCAACCACAGCCCCAGCGCTTCGATGAAGGTCGATTTGCCGACGCCCGGCACGCCGGTCAAGCCCAGCCGAAAGGTGTTGCCAGTGCGCGGCAGCAGCGCATCGAGCAAGGCATCGGCGCGCGCGCGGTGATCGGCGCGGGTCGATTCGATCAACGTGATGACCTTGGCGATGGCGCGGCGTTGCGCGGGGCCGACAGCATGCAGCACGGCATGGCACAACGCGGCATCGGCGTCGGCGAGCATGGTCAAAGGATCTCGAAAGCGCGGCCGTCGGGCAGCCGGTAGCGGGAGAAGTCGCGCCGGTCCAACGTCATCACGCGGGTCACGCCGGTGTCGGCGGCGAGCCAGACCAGCGAGGCATCGGCCAGGTCCATTTCGGTTCGCGGCGACTGCGTGTATGGGCGCATCAGCTCGACCATGTCGGCCAGTGCCTCCTGCGCGAACGGAAACACCGTCAGGCCACCCGCACCGACCCAGCGCAACAAGGCGAAGCGCTGCGGCGGCGCGAGCAGGTAACTGGCTTCGACGACACAAGGCCACGTCGTAGCCAACGACCATTGCTCGTCAGCTGCACGCTTGAAAAGGCTCTCGTAGTGCGCGCCGCTGTCGGGCTCGCGGCCAAAGGTCGCCACCAGCGGGCCGGCGTCAACCAGCGCCGCCGACGCCATGCTTCGATTTCAGCTTGGCCACCAAACGAGCGCGCGACTTGTCGGTGTCGTAGGGCTGGTCGGCGCCGACGAATGCCCTCTTCACTTCATAGCCTGCGCGTTCTTCCTCGACAAGCAGCGCCACCATCAACTCATGCGGATTCTTGCGACCGAGCGCGCGTTCGACCGCATCGACGACAAATTGCGACTTGGTGATGCCCATGCGTTTGGCCGCGAGTTCCAGTTCCTTCTCCAGCAACGGGTCCATGCGGACTGACACGGTCACGACGGGCTCCTGTCATGTATGACAGTATTACTGTATCACGCCAACGTTGACTGCTTGATCTGCTCCAGCACATCCTTGGCACTCGCCGGGATCGGCGTGCCCGGCCCGTAGATGCCCTTCACGCCGGACTCATACAGGAACGCGTGATCCTGCTGCGGCACGACGCCGCCGACGAAGACGACGATGTCGTCGGCACCCTGTGCCTTCAGTGCCTGCACGATCGCCGGCACCAGCGTCTTGTGGCCGGCGGCCAGCGTGCTGACGCCGACCGCGTGCACGTCGTTCTCGATCGCCTGACGCGCGCATTCCTCTGGGGTCTGGAACAACGGGCCGATGTCGACGTCGAAGCCCAGGTCGGCAAACGCACTGGCCACCACCTTGGCGCCGCGGTCGTGGCCGTCCTGGCCGAGCTTGGCGATCATCACGCGCGGACGCCGGCCCTCGCTTTCAGCGAAGGCGTCGATCTCGCCTTTGAGCTTGTCCCACCCCGCGGCCGAGTCGTAGGCAGCGGCATAGACGCCCGACACCTGCTGGATGTTGGCGCGGTGGCGGCCGAAGGCCTTCTCCAGCGCGTCGCTGATTTCGCCCACGGTAGCGCGCGTGCGCACCGCGTCGATGCTCAGGCCCAGCAGATTGCCAGTGTTCGATTCGGCGGCCTGTGTCAACGCCTTCAGCGCGGCTTGCACGTCGTCGCTGCTGCGCGCAGCCTTGACAGCCTTCAGCCGCTCGATCTGCGCCAGGCGCACCTGCACGTTGTCGATTTCGCGCGCTTCGATCGCTTCTTCCTCGTCGCGCCGGTATTTGTTGACGCCGACGATGACATCGGCACCCGAATCGATGCGCGCCTGCTTCTGCGCCGCGCTGGCCTCGATCTTCAGCTTGGCCCAGCCCGAATCGACCGCCTGCGTCATGCCGCCCAACGCTTCGACTTCCTCGATGATGGCCCACGCCGCATCGGCCATGTCCTGCGTCAGCTTTTCCATCAGGTAGCTGCCGGCCCACGGATCGACGACGCTGCCGATGTGAGTTTCTTCCTGCAGGATCAGTTGCGTGTTGCGTGCGATGCGGGCGGACGTCTCACTGGGCAGCGCGATGGCCTCATCGAAGCTGTTGGTGTGCAGGCTTTGCGTACCGCCGAACACCGCCGCCATCGCCTCGACGGTGGTGCGCACGATGTTGTTGTACGGGTCCTGCGCGGTCAGGCTCCAGCCGCTGGTCTGGCAGTGGGTGCGCAGCATCAGGCTCTTCGGGCTGCTGGCGCCGAACTTCTTCATGATGCGCCACCACAGCAGACGCGCGGCACGCATCTTGGCGATCTCCAGATAGAAGTTCATGCCGATGGCCCAGAAGAAGCTCAGGCGCGGCGCGAAGTCATCGACCTTCAGGCCCTTGGCGACGGCCGTCTTCACGTATTCCTGCCCGTCGGCGAGTGTGAAGGCCAGTTCCAGCGCCTGGTTCGCGCCGGCCTCCTGCATGTGGTAGCCGCTGATGCTGATCGAGTTGAACTTCGGCATGTGCTTTGCCGTGTACTCGATGATGTCGCCGACGATGCGCATGCTGGGGCCGGGCGGGTAGATGTAGGTGTTGCGGACCATGAACTCCTTGAGGATGTCGTTTTGGATGGTCCCCGACAACATCTGCTGCGCAACGCCCTGCTCCTCGGCCGCAACCACGTAGCCGGCCAGCACCGGCAGCACGGCGCCGTTCATCGTCATCGACACGCTCACCTTGTCGAGCGGGATGCCGTCGAACAGGATCTTCATGTCCTCCACCGAATCGATGGCCACGCCGGCCTTGCCGACATCGCCGGTGACGCGCGCATGGTCCGAGTCGTAGCCGCGGTGGGTGGCCAGGTCGAAGGCCACCGACACGCCCTGCGCGCCACCGGCCAGAGCCTGGCGATAGAACGCGTTCGATTCCTCGGCGGTGGAAAAGCCGGCGTACTGGCGGATGGTCCATGGCCGCACCGCGTACATCGTCGCCTGCGGGCCGCGGATGAAGGGCTCGAAGCCGGGCAGCGTGTGCAGGTGCGGCAGTCCGGTCAGGTCATCGGCGGTGTACAGCGGTTTCACTGCCAGGCCTTCGGGCGTGTGCCAGGTCAGCGACGCCAGGTCGCCGCCCTTCGCCGAGCGTACCGCCGCTTGCGCCCACTGCGCAAAGGTCGGGATGGGGTAGTCGTCGGTGCGGTGATCGGACATGGCGCTCTCTTGTGTCGGGCTGCGACAACATTTTGCCCCGTGCCAGCAAGCGACCGACGCGGCCCCGCCGCCGATCAGACCACCTGCAAGCGCCCGCCGCTGTCGTACCTCACCACTTCGCCGATTTCGGCGGCGGAATCGAAGCCGTGGCGCGCGAAGAGGGCCAGCACTTCAGGCACCGTCGAGGCATCACAAGAAACCAGCAGCCCGCCACTGGTCTGCGGGTCGCTCAGCAACGCCTGGTCTTCCGCGGCGAAGCCCTTGGGCAGGCCGACCTCGGCACCATAGCCGGCCCAGTTGCGGCCCGAGGCACCGGTAACAAAGCCGTCCTTGGCCAGTTGGCGCACGCCCGCCAGCAGCGGCACACTGGCCCACTCCATGCGCACGCCGGCCTTCGCGCCGCGCGCCAGTTCCAGCACATGGCCGGCCAGGCCGAAGCCGGTGATGTCGGTCAACGCATGCACCCCATCCAGTGCCGCCAGTTCGGGCCCCGGCTTGTTCAGCTTCGTGGTGCAGTCGATCATCTGCTTGTAGCCGTCGGCACCCAGCTGGTCCTTCTTCAGCGCCGCCGACAGCACACCGACGCCGATCGGCTTGCCCAGGATCAGGCGGTCGCCCACGCGCGCGTCGGCGTTGCGCTTGACCCGCTTCGGATGCACCAGCCCCAGCGCCACCAGGCCGTATATGGCCTCGACCGAATCGATGGTGTGGCCACCCGCGATCGGGATGCCGGCCTCGCGGCAGGCCGCCTGCCCACCATCGAGAATCTTGCCGATGACTTCGGTGCTGAGCACGTTGATCGGCATGCCCACCAGCGCCAGCGCCATGATCGGCGTGCCGCCCATGGCATAGACATCGCTGATGGCGTTGGTGGCGGCGATGCGGCCGAAATCGAAGGGGTCATCGACGATCGGCATGAAGAAGTCGGTGGTGGCGATCAGCGCCTGCTCGTCGTTGAGCTGATAGACGGCCGCGTCGTCGGCGGTCTCGATGCCGACCAGTAGGGCCGAAGGCATCGGCATGCCGCTGCTGCCCTTCAGGATTTCGGACAACACGCCCGGCGCGATCTTGCAGCCGCAGCCGCCGCCGTGCGACAGCGAGGTCAGCCGCACCGGCTTCAGCGAAGCGTCGGCAACAGGGGGGGTGTTCATCGGCAAATCTCCTTCATCGGGCATCGCGCTCAGGCCACCATGTCGGCGATCAGGCGGCGCAAGGTGGCACGCTCACGCGCCGGGTCGAACAGCGGGGCACGCCGATCACAGTGCGCGCGCAGCCCGTTGAGCATAGCCGGATCGTCCCGGCAGCGCTCGACCAGCGCTGCCAGAGCCGCTGCGTCGCCGAACTCGAAGTAGCCCCCGTAGTCGACGCCCAGAAGTCCCACGTTGCCGGCGATGCGCGACGCCAGCACCGGCGTGCCGCTGCGCACCGCTTCGATGACGACATGCGCCCCGCCTTCGATGCGGCTGGCATGCACCAGCAGGTGCGCGCGCTGAATGCGGCTGCGCGTGGCGGCATGCGGCAGCGCGCCGAGCCAGCGGTAGCGCGGCTGTGCGCGCTGCACGGCCTGCGCTTCGGCGCCCAGATCGGCATCGAGCGCGGCCCCGATATGGTCGAGGCGGATGTCGTCGCGCGCGGCCAGCGAGCGGGCGGCATCGAAGTAGGTGCGCGGTGATTTTTCGTCGCGCAGGTGGCCGACCATCAGGCAGCGCAACAGCGCGGCAGACTTGGCGAGTGGCCGCCGCGATGGCGCGGATTGCAGGCTCACATGGCACTTGTCGCGCAGCGCAGCCGGCACATCCCGCGCGGCCCCTTCGTGCAGCACGATCAGCCGCTGCGCCAGGTGCAGAGACATCTGCGCCTCGGGGTCCACCAGGATGTCGCGGTACAGGTCGGTGCCGGTCAGCACCACGGCCAGCGGGCGCTGCGGATGGGCGCGCGACCAGGCCGCAATCGACGCGGCAGAGCGCCGCGCGTGCAGCGCCACCATGACATCGGCCGTTGCGCCGTCCCAGCGTGGCATCAGCAGCACCCGGTAGTCTGCCGCCAACATCCGGGCCCAGCGCTGCGCGGTCTGCCAGTTGCCGTTGTTGGCCGCGGCCAGCGCCGGCGTGACCAGGCACAGCGCGGGTCTTGTCATCGTGGCAGTATGAGGCCGATGCCCGAGGGAAACGAAGCGGTGGATGCGATGGATGCGCTCGACGATGCGCAGCGCATGCGCCACGCCGATGCGCCGATGCTGGCGAAGGCGCTCACGCACGGCCGGCACCAGATGCTTGGCCTGTTCGACGCCTACGAGCGGGCTTTGGGCGGCATCTCGATGCGCGTGCCATGCTCGCACGAGCTGAACCTGCCCTTGTGGGAGCTGGGGCACATCGGCTGGTTCGAGGAGTACTGGCTGGCCCGCTTTGGCGCGTGCAGCGCCGGCGCTGCGGCCGACCCCGATCGGCCGCGCAGCGCATCGTTGCGTGCCGATGCCGATGCGCTGTACGACTCGAGTCATGTGCCGCATGCCACGCGCTGGCAGCTGGCGCTACCGTCGTGCGACGACACACGGCACTACCTCCGTCAAGTGCGAGACGAGACTCTGGCACTGCTGCACGCCGCCGGCAGTGACGACGAGGCCCTGTACTTCTTCCGCCTGGTGCTGTTCCACGAGGACATGCACCGCGAGGCCTGGATCTACAGTGCCCAGAACCTGGGCATCGCACTCGACGACGCGATCGATGCGGCCGCGCCGGCGCAGGTCGGCGCTGCGGGCGAATGGCTGCTGCCGAAGCGCTGCACACAGATCGGCTGGGGCGACGCCGGCTTCGCATTCGACAACGAGCGGCTGCAGCACGTGCTCGATCTCGACGCCTGCGCCATCGACCGCGGCTGCGTCAGCTGGCAGCGCTACCTGCCCTTCGTCGAGTGCGCAGCCGATGCCGACCCGCGCTGGTGGAGCGCGGCCGGCTGGCAGTGGCGGCAGCAGCAATCCGGCACGCCACGCAACCTGCGCCGCCGTAACGGAGATTGGCAACGCCGACAGTTCGGCCGCTGGCTGGCGCTCGACCCCCTGCAGCCGGCGGTGAATCTCAGCTTCCACGAGGCCGCAGCCTGGTGCCGCTGGGCCGGCCGCCGGCTGCCGAGCGAAACCGAATGGGAAAGCGCCGCGCGGGCTGCCGCCACGCAGGGCGAAGGTTTCGAATGGGGGCAGGTGTGGGAATGGACCGCGAGCCCCTTCGAGCCCTACGCGGGCTTCGTCGCGCACCCCTATCGCGACTACTCCCAGCCCTGGTTCGACGGTCGGCCGGTGCTGCGCGGGGCCAGCTTCGCCACCGCCAAGCGCATGAAACACCCCGCGTATCGAAACTTCTTCGGCGCCGACCGCAACGACATCTTCGCGGGGTTTCGCAGCTGCGCGGTGTGATGGGCGCGCTGCAGCGGCCGCCAGCCCCTCAGCGCGCCAGGAACACCGCGAACCAGACGTTGTCGTCGGTCCAGCAGCGCACATCGGTGAAGCCGGCGGTGCGCAACAGCGCATCGAAGTTCTCGATGCTGTACTTGCACGAATTCTCGGTGTGCACACGCTGTCCGGCGCGCCACTCCCGCTGCCCGCCCGGCCAGCGCACGCACACGTCGCGACGCGCTTCGAGGTGCATCTCGATGCGTGAATCGAGCTGGTTGAACAGCGCCAGATGGCGCCAGTGCGCGACGTCGAAGTCGCTGCCGAGGACGCGGTTGACGTTGCGCAACAGGTTCAGGTTGAACGCCGCGGTGACGCCCAACGCATCGTCGTAGGCGGCCTCCAGCAGCGCCGGCGGCTTGACCAGATCGACGCCCAGCAGCAAGGCGCCGCCGGCCAGCGACTCGATGCGCACCTGGCGCAAGAAAGAGGCAGCCTGCTGCGGCGTGAAGTTGCCGATGCTCGAGCCGGGGTAGAACATCAGCCGCGAACCTTCGCCGGCTGCGGGCGGCAGGTGCAGGCGCTGCGAGAAATCCTGCCCCACCCCGACCATCGGCAACGCCGGATGGCGGTGCTGAAGATCGCCCAGCGCGGCACGCAGGAATTCCACGGAAATGTCGACTGCCACGTAGCGTTGCGGCCGCAGGACATCGAACAGGGCCGCCGCCTTCGCGCAGTTGCCGGCGCCCAGGTCGATCAGCGTGTGACCGCTGCCGGCCGCACGCGCGATCTCGTCGCGGTGCCGGGCCATGATGCCCGCCTCGGTGCGCGTGGGGTAGTACTCGTCGAGTTCGGTGATGGCTTCGAACAGCCGCGAACCGAGCGGGTCGTAGAGGAACTTCGGTGCGATGGAGGCCTGTGCCGCCACCAGGCCCCCGGCGAGCTCGGCGCGCAGTGCTTCACGGTCCTCGTGGTACAGCTGCACGAACTCGGGCGAGGGCGCGGTGGCCGGCTGGTTCTTCATGCGACCACTTTATCAGCGGGTCGCCGTGCGTGCTTTGCGCGGTGTCGGGCAGCGCATCGGGTGCTGGGGTGTAATGGCTGCTGCCATTGCACATTACCCAAGGAGCTCCCGCCATGTCCAGTCCGAATCGCACCAATTGCGCATCGGCGTTTCGCGCCCTGTTGGGCTGCGCGCTGTTGTCGCTGGCGACGCTCAGTGCCGCCCAGCAGGTCTTTCGCATCACGGCCATTCCCGACGAATCGCCGACCGCGCTGGCGCGCAAGGCCGAGCCGCTGGTCAAGTACCTGGAAGGCAAGCTCGGCATGAAGGTCGAGTGGACGCCGGTGACCGACTATGCCGCGGCCGTCGAAGCGCTGGTCAACAAGAAGGTGGACATGGCCTGGTTCGGCGGCTTCACCTTCGTGCAGGCCGAAGCGCGCTCGGGCGGCAAGGTGATCCCGCTCGTGCAGCGCGAGGAGGACACCAAGTTCCGCTCGGTGTTCATCACCAGCGACCCGGCCATCCAGTCGCTGGCCGACCTGAAGGGCAAGGACGTCAGCTTCGGCTCGCAAAGCTCGACCAGTGGCCACCTGATGCCGCGCAGCTTCCTGCTGCAGGCCGGTGTGAACCCCGACAAGGACTTCCGGCGCGTGGCCTACAGCGGCGCGCACGATGCCACCATCGCCGCGGTGGCCTCGGGCAAGGTGCAGGCCGGCGCGCTGAACATTTCCGTGTGGGAAAAGTTCGTCGCCGACAAGAAGGTGGACACCGACAAGGTGCGCGTGTTCTACACCACGCCGCCGTACTACGACTACAACTGGACGGTGCATGCCGACATGCCGGCAGCCACGCGCGAGAAGCTCGCCTCAGCGTTCCTGAGCCTGAGCACCGACACGCCGCTGGGCAAGGAGATTCTCGAACTGCAGCGTGCCACCCGATTCGTGCCGACGAAGGCCGAGAACTACAAGGGCATCGAGGACGCGGCCCGCAGCGCCAACCTTCTGTAGCGCATCCAGGCACGACACCCCGGTGAGACTGGCACTGCGACACATCGGCGCGCGTCACGCGGCCGCTGCGGCGGCCTCGCCGCCGGTGCTGATCGACATCAGCCTGCACCTTGAAGCGGGTGAACAGGCGGCGGTGATCGGCCCCTCGGGCGCAGGCAAGACCACCTTGCTGCACGTGGCGGCGGCGTCGTTGCGACCGGCGTCGGGCGAACTCACCCTCGATGGCCAGCTGCCGTGGCAGTGCAGCGCCAGGCAGTTGCAGGCCTTGCGCGGCCGCCTGTTCCTGGCACCGCAGTCACCGCCGCTGCCGCCGCGCCAGCGTGTGGTCACCGCGGTGCTGGCCGGCCGGCTTCCCGCGCAGAGCGCATGGGCCAGCCTGCGCTCGCTGCTGTATCCCAGCGACATCCCGGCGGCCCATGCCGCGCTCGAACGTTTCGACCTGGCCGACAAGCTGTTCGAGCGCGTCGATCGGCTGTCGGGCGGCGAGCGTCAGCGTGTGGGGCTGAGTCGTGCGCTGCTGTCGCCGGCGAGCCTGTGGCTGATCGACGAACCGCTTTCCTCGCTCGATCCCACGCGCGCGCAGCAGGCGATCGGCGCCCTGGTGCAGATGGCGCGTGCCCAGGGCGTGACCTTGCTGGCCACCTTGCACCATGTCGAGATGGCGCTGCAGAACTTTCCGCGCATCATCGGCCTGCGCAACGGCCAGCTGAGCTTCGATCTGCCCGCCACGCAGGTCACCGACTTGCATCTCGAACGCCTGTATGCGCAGCATGAAGCCGAGCGGCAAGCCAACGCAGCGCCACCTGCCCTGCCGGAAGCCGACGACCTTGTTGCAGCGCCGGTGATGCATTGCCGATGAGCAAGCCTTGAGCGAGCCGCGGCACGTGGCGCTGCGCGACCCGGCCTGGACGGGCCGCCTGTTCTGGTGCGGCGCCGGCCTGGTGCTGCTGTGGCCGCTGCTGGTGGCGACCGAGTTCAAGCCCTGGGGCCTGTTCGACGCACGCAGCCTGGAGCAGACAGGCCGCTTTCTGCGCGCCTTCGTGCCGCCGGCAACCCATGCCGATTTTTTGCTTCTCGTGCTGCAGCAGGCCTGGCGCACCATCGCCATCGCCACCGCCGGCCTGACGCTGGCGCTGTTGCTGGCCTGCCCTGCCGCGCTGCTGGGCACCCGCGTGCTGTCGCAGTCGGCGTTGTCCGGGCGCATGGCGGTGTTGCCGGCCGCCGCCCGCCAATGGCTGCGCTGGCTGTTGATCGTGCTGCGCTCGATTCCCGAACTGGTGTGGGCACTGGTGTTCGTGCGCGTGGTTGGCTTGGGCCCCACCGCCGGCGTGCTGGCCATCGCGCTGACCTACGGCGGCATGCTCGGCAAGGTGTACATCGAGATCCTCGAAAGCGGCGATGCGCACGCCACACGCAGCCTGCTGCGCAATGGCAGTTCGCGCACGCAGGCGCTTTTCTACGCGCTGCTGCCGCAGAACGCGTCGGAGCTGGCGTCGTACACCGTGTACCGCTGGGAGTGCGCGATCCGCTCGTCGGTGGTGCTCGGTTTCGTCGGGGCCGGTGGCCTCGGGCAGGAACTGGACAACTCGATGAAGATGTTCAACGGCGGCGAAGTGGCGACCATGCTGCTCATGTTCGTGCTGCTGGTGGCGCTGGCCGACCGCATCAGCGCGATGATCCGGCGCTGGCTCGGCTGAGGCACAACGTGATGCAACCGGCCGCCAATTCATACTTCAAGCTGCCAGCGAAGTTGTTTGGCGCGCGCTGCGCCGTGTGCTGGTTCGTGGTCGCGCTGCTGGGGCTGGTGATCGCTAGCTTCGCCAGCCTCGACCTGCAATGGGCAGCGTTCTTCAGTGCCGATGCGCTGAGCAGCATGGGACGTTTCGCCGGCGAGTTCTTTCCCCCCGATCTGTCGCCGCCGTTCCTGCGCAAGCTGGCATCGGCCTCGCTGGAGACGCTGGCGATGTCGGCGTTGGGCACCGCCATCGCCGCGGTCTTCGGTTTGTTCCTGGCGCTGCCGGCCAGCCGCCGGCCGGGCCACGATCGTGTCGCGCTCAGGCTTGCGACGCGCTGGCTGCTGAATGGGTTGCGCTCGATCCCTGAACTGGTGTGGGCCGCGCTGCTGTTGATCTCGGCCGGCCTCGGGCCCTTTGCCGGCACGTTGGCGCTGGCCTTTCACACCACCGGTGTGCTCGGCCGGCTTTTCGCGGAGGCGTTGGAGAACGCCCCCGCCGGGCCGGCCTTCGCCTTGCGCACGCAGGGCGTCGGCGAGGGCCGCGTGCTGCTCTACGCGACGCTTCCGCAGGCCCTGCCGCAACTGATGAGCTACACGCTGTACCGCTGGGAGAACAACATCCGCGCAGCGGCCGTGCTGGGCGTCGTCGGCGCCGGCGGGCTCGGCCAGCTGCTGGCCTTCCACATGGGCCTGTTCCACATGGGCAAGACCTGCAGCGTGGTCATCGCCATGCTGTTGCTGGTTGCCTGTGTCGATGGCGCCAGCAACGCGCTGCGGCGCATCATGTCGCGCTGAGTCAGCCCTTCGACTCAGGCCGCCAGACGTGCGTTCTGCGGGAACATCGCCTTGCGCGCGTCGTCGTCCATCTCGGTCTTGAAGCTGTGCTTGGCCTTCAACGCCTCGGCGCGCTGCGCCGCCGGGCGGGCATTGATCTCGTCCAACAGCCGCTTGACGTTGGGCAGCTTGCCCCAGGCATCGGCGCCGAGCACGAACGGCACCGCGCGCGCCCAGCCCCACACCGCCATGTCCACCAGCGTGTAGCTGTCACCGAGCATGTACCGGCCCCGCGCCAGTTGCGCATCGATGATGGCCCAGTGGCGCGCCGCTTCGAAGTCGTAGCGGTTGACGGCGTATTCCTTCGGCTCGGGCGCGAAGTGCTTGAAGTGCACCGCCTGTCCCGAATACGGGCCGATGCCGGAGGCCACGAACATGAGCCACGAATACATCTGCGCGCGCGCGGCGGGTGTGTTCGCCGGGCCGAACTTGCCGGTCTTCTCGGCCAGGTACAACAGCATCGCGTTGCTGTCGAAGACGGTGACATCGCCGTCGGTCATCGCCGGCGTCTTGGCGTTCGGGTTGATGGCCTTGAACGCCTCGCTGTGCTGTTCGCCCTTGCGCGTGTCCACCGGCACCACTTCATAAGGCACGCCGGCTTCCTCGAGAAACAGCGCGACCTTGGCCGGGTTGGGCGACGGGTGGTAGTAGAGCTTGATCATGCGATTCCTGCGGCGGGGGGTGGATGGGACGCAGACTGTAGGCAAAAGCCTTCAATGCCGGCGCACAAAAAGAAAGTGCCCCTGTTCGGGGCACGGTTGGCGCAGCACGGTTCGCTTGGCGATCAACGCTTGTCGATGGGCACCACATCGCGCGAGACCGCACCGGCGTACAACTGTCGCGGGCGACCGATCTTGTATTCCGGGTCGCCGATCATCTCGTTCAACTGCGCGATCCAGCCCACCGTGCGCGCCAGCGAGAAGATGGCGGTGAACAGGCTCACCGGAATGCCGACCGCGCGCTGCACGATGCCGGAATAGAAATCGACGTTCGGGTACAGCTTGCGTGAGACAAAGTAGTCATCTTCCAGTGCGATCTTCTCCAGCGCCATCGCCAGCTTGAACAGCGGGTCGTCGTGCAGGCCAAGTGCACTCAGCACCTCGTGGCAGGTCTCGCGCATCAGCTTGGCGCGCGGGTCGTAGTTCTTGTAGACGCGGTGGCCGAACCCCATCAGCTTGACATTGGCCGACTTGTCCTTGACCTGCTTGATGAATTCGCCGATGCGCTCGACACCGCCCATGCGCTGCACATCCTCGAGCATGTTCAGCGCCGCTTCGTTGGCACCGCCGTGCGCCGGGCCCCACAGGCACGCGACGCCGGCGGCGATGGCCGCGAACGGGTTGGTGCCCGAACTGCCGCACAGCCGCACCGTCGAGGTCGAGGCATTCTGTTCGTGGTCGGCGTGCAGGATGAAGATGCGGTCCATCGCGCGCACCAGCACCTCGTTCGGCTCGTACTCCTCGCACGGCGTGGCGAACATCATGCGCATGAAGTTGCCGGCGTAGGACAGGTCGTTCTTCGGGTAGATGTACGGCTGACCGACGGTGTACTTGTAGGCCATCGACACCAGTGTGGGCATCTTGGCGATCAAGCGGATGGCCGAGATGTCACGGTGCACCGGGTTGTTGATGTCGGTGCTGTCGTGATAGAAGGCCGACATGCCGCCCACCAGCCCGGTCATGATCGCCATCGGGTGGGCATCGCGGCGGAACCCGCGCAGGAAGAACTGCATCTGCTCGTTGACCATCGTGTGGTTGGTCACCAGCTTGTCGAAGCGCGCCTTCTGCTCGGCATCGGGCAATTCGCCGTTGAGCAGCAGGTAGCAGGTTTCCATGTAGTCGCAGTGTTCCGCCAGCTGCTCGATCGGGTAGCCACGGTACAGCAGCTCACCCTTGTCGCCGTCGATGTAGGTGATGTTCGAGTTGCACGACGCGGTGGACAGGAAGCCCGGGTCGTAGGTGAACATCCCCGTTTGCGCGTAGAGCTTGCGGATGTCGATGACATCGGGCCCGACGCTGCCCTTGTAGATCGGCATTTCCATCGAGGGGCTGCCATCGGAGAACGACAGCTTGGCCTTCACATCGGATGCGGTCATCATGAAACGGTTCCTCCAGCAGAAAAAAACGGTGATCGGCCCGCCCCCAGGGGCACTGGCTGGCGCATCAGCTGCAGCACCTCGCTGACCTCGGGCCGGTCCAGCGCGGGAGGCAACTCGCTGCGCCGCAGCAGCAGATCGAGCAGATCATTGTCGGCCAGCTCCATCAGCACGTGCAGGCCGCGCCCCTGACGGATCGTCAGGCCGTGCGCATGGCGCTGGAAAAAGCGCTCGACGAACAGGTCGTTCTCGAGCATGCCACGCCGACAGCGCCAGCGCAGGCGGCTCAGGCTGCGCTCGTCCAGCGCCGTGGCCTGCGCCGGGTTGTCGACCTGATGACCGCTCGCTGCCACTGATGATCCTCACACCGTGCGCCGCACGATCATTTCCTTGATCTTGCCGATGGCCCGGGTCGGGTTCAGGCCCTTCGGACAGACATCGACGCAGTTCATGATCGTGTGGCAGCGGAACAGCCGGTACGGATCTTCCAGGTTGTCCAGCCGTGCGGCGGTGTCCATGTCGCGGCTGTCGACGATGAAGCGGTAGGCCTGCAGCAGACCGGCCGGGCCGACGAACTTGTCGGGGTTCCACCAGAAGCTCGGGCAACTGGTCGAACAGCTGGCGCAAAGGATGCATTCGTACAGCCCGTTCAGCTCGTCGCGCTCCTCGGGCGATTGCAGCCGCTCCTTCTCGGGCGGCAGGGTGTCGTTGACCAGGTACGGCTTGATCGAGTCGTACTGCGTGAAGAACTGCGTCATGTCCACGATCAGGTCGCGCACCACCGGCAGCCCCGGCAGCGGCTTGAGCACGATCGTGTCGCCTAGCGTGCGCATGTTGGTCAGGCAGGCGAGGCCGTTCTTGCCATTGATGTTCATCGCGTCCGAGCCGCACACGCCCTCTCGGCACGAGCGGCGAAAACTCAGGCTCGGGTCGACCGCCTTCAACTTCATCAGCGCATCGAGCAGCATGCGTTCGGAGCCATCGAGCTGGATGTCGATGCTCTGCATGTACGGCTTGTCGTCCTTGTCGGGGTCGTAGCGGTAGATCTGGAAATTTCGCTTGCTCATGCGCGGCACGCCTTTGAGTTCGGACGGGGTGAACAGCATTTCAATCGATCCCCCGGCTAGAAAGTGCGGACCTTCGGCGGCACGCTGTCCACCGTCAGCGGCTTCAGCTGCACCGGCTTGTAGTCGAGCCGGTTGCCCTGGGAATACCACAGCGTGTGCTTCAGCCAGTCGCGGTCGTTGCGGCCGAGCGGAAACTCGGGGCTGTCGGTGTAGTCGTCCACCGTGTGCGCGCCGCGACTCTCGCGCCGCGCCGCTGCCGAGACCATCGTCGCCATCGCCGATTCGATCAGGTTCTCGACTTCCAGCGCCTCGATGCGCGCGGTGTTGAAGACCTGGCTCTTGTCCTTCAGCACGATGCCCTGGACGCGCTCGGCCAAGGCCTTCACCTTGGCGACGCCTTCGTCGAGCGTCGCCTGGGTGCGAAACACCCCGGCATGCTGCTGCATCGTCGCGCGGATATCGTTGGCCACGTCCTGCGCATATTCCCCCTCGATGCTGGCGTCCAGCCGTGCCAGCCTGGCCAGCGAGGCGTCGGCGGCATCGGCCGGCAGCGGCTTGTGCGCGGGTGTCTTGGCCACCTGTTCGACGATGTGTAGTCCGGCGGCACGGCCGAACACGAGCAGGTCAAGCAATGAGTTGGTGCCCAGGCGGTTGGCGCCGTGCACGCTGACACACGAGCATTCGCCCACCGCGTAGAAGCCGTTCACGACCGCGTTCGGATTCCCGTTGGTTTTGCCAAGTTCGGGCGCCACCACCTGGCCGTGGATGTTGGTCGGGATGCCGCCCATTTGGTAATGGATCGTCGGCACCACCGGGATCGGCTCGCGCGTGATGTCCACATTCGCGAAGTTGTGGCCGATCTCGAACACGCTGGGCAGGCGCTTCATGATCGTCTCCTGGCCCAGGTGCGTCATGTCCAGGTTGATGTAGTCCTTGTTCGGCCCGCAGCCGCGACCTTCCTTGATCTCCTGGTCCATGCACCGGCTGACGAAGTCACGCGGCGCCAGATCCTTCAAGGTCGGCGCGTAGCGCTCCATGAAGCGCTCGCCGTTGCAGTTGCGCAGGATCGCGCCCTCACCGCGGCAGCCTTCGGTGAGCAGCACGCCGGCGTTGTGCACGCCGGTCGGGTGGAACTGCCAGAACTCCATGTCCTCGAGCGGGATGCCGGCGCGCGCGGCCATGCCCAGGCCGTCGCCGGTGTTGATGTAGGCGTTGGTGCTGGCAGCGAAGATGCGCCCCGCGCCGCCGGTGGCGAACAGTGTGGTCTTGGCCTCGAAGATGTGCACCTCGCCGGTTTCCATCTCCAGCGCAGTCACGCCGAGCACATCGCCGTCGGCGTCGCGGATCAGGTCGAGCGCCATCCACTCGACGAAGAAATTGGTGCGCGCCTTGACGTTCTGCTGGTACAGCGTGTGCAGCATCGCGTGGCCGGTGCGGTCGGCCGCGGCGCAGGCGCGTTGCACCGGCTTTTCGCCATAGTTGGCGGTGTGACCGCCGAACGGACGCTGGTAGATGGTGCCGTCGCTGTTGCGGTCGAACGGCATGCCGAAGTGCTCGAGCTCATAGACCACGTTGGCCGCCTCGCGGCACATGAACTCGATCGCGTCCTGGTCACCGAGCCAGTCGCTGCCCTTGATGGTGTCGTAGAAGTGGTAGTGCCAGTTGTCCTCGCTCATGTTGCCGAGGCTGGCACCGATGCCCCCCTGCGCGGCAACGGTGTGCGAACGTGTCGGAAACACCTTCGACAACACCGCGACGTTGAGGCCGGCCCGCGCCAGCCGCAGCGACGCCTGCATGCCCGAGCCGCCGGCGCCGACGATGACGACGTCGAACCTGCGTTTGGAAACCGCTGCCGCTGCCATTTTTCAAAGCCTCCAGATCACCTGCACCGCCCAGCCGGCGCAGCCGAGCAGCCAGACGATCGAAAACACCTGCAAGGCCAGGCGCACGCCCATCGGTTTGACGTAGTCCATCCAGATGTCGCGCAGGCCCACCCACGCGTGCCAGGCCAGCGCGAGCACGGTGACGAAGGTGACGAGCTTCATCCACTGCGCAGAGAAGATGCCGGCCCACTTGTCGTAGCCGAGTTCGCCGGGCAGCAGCACCTGCACCACCAGCAGCACCGTGAACAGCGCCATCACCACCGCGGTGACGCGCTGGCTGAGCCAGTCGCGCATGCCGTAGTGCGCGCCGACCACCAGTCGCTTCGAACCAAAACCGTTGCTCATGCGCTGCCCCCGCTCACAACACGCCGAACAATTTCAAGCCCAGCGCCGCCGTCAGCAGCAGGCTCAGGCCGAGTGTGATGACCGCGCTACCGTGCCCCTGCTCCTTGCTGACGCTGTGCGTCATGTCCATCCACAGGTGGCGCACGCCGGCGATGAAGTGGTGCAAGTAGGCCCAGATCAAACCCAGGCACACCAGCTTGATGAACCAGCCGGGCAGCACACCCAGGCCGACATGGAACACGCTGGCGAAACGGTCGTACGAAACCTGCGTGGTGACGCTGGTGTCGAACATCCAGATCACGAACGGCAGCAGCAGGAACAGCAAGGCGCCGCTGACGCGGTGCAGGATCGACACCAGCGCGGCAGGCGGCAGCCGGTAGCCGACGATCTGCGTGACGTGGATGTTGCGAAAGACCGGGCGATCCTTCGTCGTGTGTGCCATGGTCAAGCCGCTTTCATGGGTGTTTGTGGTGCGCTTGCATTCCGCTTCGCTGCTTCGCGCCGCGGCGAGTTCGAAGCGTGGCGACCTTCATTTTATTGTCCTCGACAGCGCATCGCGTGCCGGGCGGAGCCAAGCCCCCGACCCTGGCGTGGCGCCCCGCGTCAGTTGAGTTCATTGCGATAGTAGTGGGCCGCGGTGTGATACAGGCCGCGTCGAAATTCGACCGGCCGATCTTCGTAGGTCATCGACAGGCGTTCAACCAGCAACAGCGGCGCGCCCGCCCCGCCCAGGCCCAGCAGCGTGGCTTGCGCTGCATCTGCCGCCACCGCGCGGATCTTCTCCTCGGCGCGGATCATGCGCACGCCGAATTCAGCCTCGAACAGGCCGTACATCGTGCCCGCATAGTCGCTCATGCGCTCGGCTGTGAGGCCCTTGAACAGCGCCGCGGGCAGCCAGATGTCGTCGAGCACCACCGGCTGGCCGCGCGCCAGCAGCAGCCGGCGCAAGCGCAATGCCGCCTGCGCGCCCGACAAGCCCAGCGCGCGGGCCACCTCGGCCGGCGCACGCTGGCGCTCGAGGTCGAGAAAACGGCGTTGCATCGCCTCGCGCGGCAATTCGTCGGGCATCAGCCGCAGGAAGCGGTACTGCATCTGCTGCTCGGCATGGGTGGCGACGAAAGTGCCCTTGCCCTGGCGGCGCACCAGATGCCGTTCGGCCGACAGCGCGTCCAGCGCCTTGCGCACCGTGCCCTGGCTGACGCCGAAGCGCTGCGCCAGCTCGGCTTCGCTGGGCAGCGCCTGGCCGGGCTTCCAGTCGCCCTTGGTCAGGCCGGCCGTGACGAGCGACTTGATCTGCAGGTACAGCGGGCTGAATGCTGGCGCGGCCAGTGCGCCGTGGGCGGGCGCCAAGGAAGCTGAAGGGGACCGGATCGCTGACATCCTTTATAAGATACACGACATTGGGGCTCGTTCCGTCGGCCGACATTCGTTTGCGCGCCTCGCCCGCTTGGCGAGCGAGGGGCGTCCAGGCAGGTGCCCTACACTGCCGGCTTTCAAAGTCGCTGTCGCGCTCCACGGCGCGCAGCGCTCATCTTTTTCGGAGTTCGCATGAGCAACAAACCCGTCCGCGTGGCCGTCACCGGTGCTGCTGGCCAAATCGGCTACGCCCTGTTGTTTCGCATTGCCTCGGGCGAGATGCTCGGCAAGGACCAGCCCGTCATCCTGCAGTTGCTCGAGATCCCCGACGAGCGCGCGCAGAACGCGCTCAAGGGCGTGATGATGGAGCTCGAAGACTGTGCCTTCCCGTTGCTGGCCGGCATGGAAGCGTACGGTGACCCGGTGAAGGCCTTCAAGGACACTGACTACGCGTTGCTCGTCGGCGCGCGCCCGCGCGGGCCTGGTATGGAACGCGCCGACCTGCTGGCCGCCAACGCGCAGATCTTCACCGCGCAGGGCAAGGCACTCGACCAGTCGGCGAGCCGCGATGTCAAGGTGCTGGTGGTGGGCAACCCGGCCAACACCAATGCGTACATCGCGATGAAGAGCGCGCCGAGCCTGCCGCGCAAGAACTTCACCGCGATGCTGCGGCTCGACCACAACCGCGCGCTCAGCCAGATCGCCGCCAAGACCGAATCGCCGGTGAGCAGCATCAAGAAGCTGGCGGTGTGGGGCAACCATTCGCCGACGATGTACGCCGACTACCGCTTCGCCACCATCGACGGCGCTTCGGTGCGTGACCTGATCGACGACCAGGTGTGGAACGCCGAAACCTTCCTGCCCACGGTCGGCAAGCGCGGCGCGGCGATCATCGCCGCGCGCGGCGTGTCGTCCGCGGCGTCGGCAGCCAATGCGGCCATCGACCACGTGCGCGACTGGGCCCTGGGCACGCAGGGCGAATGGGTGACGATGGGCGTGCCCAGCGACGGCGAATACGGCATCCCGAAAGACATCATCTTCGGCTACCCGGTGACCTGCACCGGCGGCAACTACAGAATAGTCGAAGGGCTGGTCATCGACGCCTTCAGCCGCCAGTGCATCGACAAGACGCTGGCCGAACTGCAGGCCGAGCAGGACGGCGTGAAGCACCTGCTTTGAGCTCCACCACGGCAGCCTGATCGTTGCACACCGCATCACCGATCCATCCCAGCCAGGCGCTGTTCGACGCCGGCGAGACCGATGCGCCGTTGCCGGCGTGTGACCACTACTGCGGCATCGAGCTGCGCATGCGCAAGAGCCTGCAGCTGCAGGCCGAGCTCGGTCCCGTTTTCGACGTCACGCTCGACGGCGAAGACGGCGCGCCGGTCGGCGGCGAACTCGAACATGCGCAGCTGATGACCGAGCTGGTGAATTCACCGGCGAACCGCTTCGGCCGCGTCGGCATTCGCCTGCAGCCGGTCGACCACCCGGCCTTCGAGGCCGTGGTGGCGCAGGTGGTGCGCCACGCGGGCCGACGCGTCTCGCATCTGATGCTGCCCAAGGTCGGCGGCAGTGCCGATCTGCGCCGTGCGCAGGCCATCATCGACGCGGCGGCACACGATGCCGCGCTCGCGCGGCAAATCCCGCTGCACGCGCTGATCGAGACCCACGGCGGCTTGCAGGACGTGTTCGCGCTCGCCGCCCACCCACGCGTCGAATCGCTGTCGTTCGGCGTGATGGACTTCGTGTCGGCGCACCGCGGCGCCATTCCGGTCAGTGCGATGAGCGCGAGTGGCCAGTTCGAGCACCCGCTGGTGCTGCGCGCCAAGCTGGAGATTGCCGCCGCCTGTCACGCCCACGGCAAGACACCTTCGCACAGCGTGGTCACCGAATTCACCGACCTGACGGCGCTGCGCGCGGCTGCCGACAAGGCCGCGCGGCTGCTCGGCTACACGCGCATGTGGAGCATTCACCCGGCCCAGGTGCGGGTCATCGTCGAGGCGTTCGCGCCCGACGCGCGCGAAGTCGAGCTGGCCGGCGAAGTGCTGCTGGCGGCGCAGAAGGTGGCGTGGGCGCCGTTGCGCCACCGCGACACGCTTCACGATCGCGCCAGCTACCGCCTGTTCTGGCGACAACTGCAACGGGCCCGGCGCAGTGCCGCGGCCACGGGGATCGAGCTGCCGGCCGAGCTGCGCCGCGCCTTCTTCGCCGACGAGCCTGGCGCCACGCCATGAAGCCGCCTCACAGATCGACACCGCTCGATACCCCCTCGATACCCCTCGACACGCCTGCGCGCGCAAGTCGGCGCGCAAATGGCCGGTACTAGCGGTACACGTCATGGCTTTGCCGCGGCGCCTATCACAGGCACAATTCGCCACCTTCATGGAAAGCCCGATCCCATGCAAACACTTCGTCTCCTGATCGTGTGTGCCGCATCGCTGACCTTGTGCAACGGCGTGCTGGCCCAGACGCCGGTCAAATCGCACGCTTCGAAGTCGGTGTCGAAGAAGAAGGCTGTCGACGTCGAGGCCGAGACGCCGGTGGCGACAACGCCACCGCCGGCCGCCGACGAAGAACAACTGGTGGCTGCCGCGCTCACCTTGTTCGGCCAGTACGACTGCGAATATGACCAGAAGCTGATGGTCAGCCGCAATCCCAGCGTCAATGGCTATGTCGACGTGACGCACGGCAAGCGCATCTTCACGATGAAGCCGGTGCGCTCACCGACCGGCGCGTTGCGGCTCGAGGAGGTCTCGGGCTCGATGCTGATGGTGCAGATTCCCAGCAAGTCGATGTTGATGGACACCAAGCTCGGCAAGCGCGTCGTCGATGCCTGCAAGAACGACGAGCAACGCAAGGAAGTGGACGCCGACAACAGCCTGGGCATCAACGCGTCCGGGCAGATGGCGCTGGGCAACAGCGGCACCACCACGGCCGCGAAGACGCGCTGAGCCGGGCAGCCGGGCGCCGCGCGCGGCTGAAGGTCAGTCGGTGCGCAAACGGGTTGCCCAATCGCGAAGCGCCGCCAGGATGGCCTGGCCTCGTTCATCCGCGCTCTCGGCCAAGGACCGCAGCTGTTCTTCGTAGGCCGCCAGCGTGGTGAAGCCGTCGTGGCCATGCAGCAGCCTGTCGTCGCAATGCTGTTGCCACTGCTCGAGCTCTGGCGGCAGCAAGGTCTCGCGGAAGTTGCGCGCGCGATAGCGGAACAGCAGTTCGTCCAGCCGCGCGTCCTCGAAGGCCGGACGCCGATGCGACAGGGCCTGCGGACTCAGGGCGCGCAGTTGAGCGCACAGGCGTCGATCGTGCGGCCCGATGAATCCGCCGTAGAGGTCCTCATCGACGTCGATGGCGCCCTCGCGCGGCGGCCGCGCATAGACATCGGGCCACATGCCGGCCAGCGCGCCCGCGTCGCGGGCGGCGCGATCCGCGTGACGCAAGCATTGATCGACATCGAGGCCGAAATGCGCGGCACGCCCAGGCGAGAGCGCGCGCAGGTCGGCGATCACCACCGGTGACTTGTTCAGGTGGATGGTCTTGATCGGCAGCCGCTCGATGCCGACCGGCAACTCGTCGGTCTTGCTGAACAGCCGCTGCCGCATCTGCGCCACGTCCAGCCCCATCAGCACGGCCGGGTCGTGGGCCAGATCCCAAACGATCAGTTCATTGCGGTTGTGCGGGTGCGGCGCCAGCGGCCACACCAGCGCCGTGCAACCGCGCTCGCTGGCGTACATGCCCGAGACGTGCAGCACGGGCCGGCCCTGCGCCTGCGCACGTTCGATCTGGTCGCGCACCGCATCCTTGTGGCGCAGGCGCAGGCAAAAATCCCACAGCCGCGGCTGGCGCGCCTTCAGCAGCCGGGCCATCGCCAGCGTGGCGTTCACGTCCGACAGCGCGTCGTGCGCAGCCTCGTGCGCCAGGCCATTCGCTCGCGTCAGGTGTTCGAGCCTGAATGAGGGCCGGCCATCGTCGTGCAACGGCCATTCGATGCCCTCGGGCCGCAGCGCCCAGGCACAGCGCAGCACGTCGAGCAGGTCCCAGCGGCCGCACTGGTGCTGCCACTCACGCGCATACGGGTCGATCAGGCAGCGCCAGAACAGGAAGCGCGTGACCTCGTCGTCGAAGCGGATCGAGTTGTAGCCGACACCGACGGTGGCCGGCTGCGCCAGCTGGGCTTCGATGTGGGCTGCGAATTCGTGCTCCGGCAGGCCCTGCGCCAGCGCGTCCTGCGGCACGATGCCCGTGAGCAGGCAGGCCTCGGGTTCGGGCAGCACGTCTTCGGGCGGCCGGCACCACCACCTGCGCGGCGCGTCGATTTCGCGCAGCTCGGCATCGGTGCGCACACCGGCGAACTGCACCGGGCGGTGGCGGCGGGGCAGACGGCCGAAGGTTTCGTAGTCGTGCCAGAAGAAACTGAACTCGGCCATCACGCCAAGATACCCGATATGGGCGGTCGTTCCGAAGGGGGCATGGCGCAGATGGCAAAATTCCGGCTTCGCTGGCCGCCCGCCAGAGACAACCCGGAATGAACAACCGATGCGCAGCGCGTTGCAAACCCTGCTCGTGGCCGCCTGGCGCTGTGCTGCGACGGCGCAGGCCAGCGCCCAGGCCACCAGCGCCGAAACCGGCAAGTTGTCGAGCCTGGGCAAGAAGGGCGCGCCCAGCGGCAAGCCGATGTCGCGCGAAGAGTTGCGTGCCTGCCTGAACCAGCAGGCCGAACTGGCCAAACGGCGGCCCGAACTCAACGAACTGCAGGCGGCGCTGAAACGCGAGCGCGAAGAGCTGCTGCAGATCGAGCAGACCTTAAAGGCCGAGCGCGCCGGCTTCGACCAGACCTCGAAGGCCGTCGCCGAGATCAACGAGCGGACCAAGGCGCTGGCGGCCAAGGTCGAGGACTACAACACCCGCTACGCCGCGTTTCAGCAAGCCGGCCGCACGGGGCAAGCGGCCGAAAGGCAACAGCGCGAGTTCGTGAGCGAACAGAAGGCCCTGCAGGCCGAGTCCGACAAGTTGCAGGCCGAGCGCGCCACAGTCACACCCGTGTCGGAGCAAGCGCTGAAGACCTACAACGCGCGCGCCGGCTCGCAGGGCCAGGCCGCGAGCGAGTGGAATGCGCGCCAGGCCGATCTGACCAAAGTCGCGCAGAAGTACGAAACCGATCGCGAGACGTGGACCCTCGATTGCGCCGATCGCCCCTACCGCGAAGACGACGAAATCGCGATCAAGGCCGGCAAGTAGCTGACCGGCCTCGCCGCGCGCTGGCTGCGGCGCGAGCCGACGCCGCCCCACCCGAACCCTTCTTCCTCGTTGCGCGAAAGACACCGTCATGACACGTGTATTCAACTTCAGCGCCGGCCCGGCGGCGCTTCCCGAGCCGGTCCTGCGCCAGGCAGCCGAAGAGATGCTCGACTGGCACGGCTCGGGCATGTCGGTGATGGAGATGAGCCACCGCGGCAAGGAGTTCATCTCGATTCATGCCGAGGCCGAAAGCCTGCTGCGCAAGCTGCTGGCGGTGCCGACGAACTACAAGGTGCTGTTCATGCAGGGCGGCGCCATCGGCGAGAACGCCATCGTGCCGATGAACATGTTGCGCGGCAAGGCCTCGGCCGACTACATCGACACCGGCGAGTGGTCGAAGAAGTCGATCAAGGAGGCACAGAAGTACTGTGCGGTCAACGTCGCGGCCAGCGGCAAGGCCGGCGGCTACACAGCGATCCCGCCGCGCGAGACCTGGCAGCTGAAAGCCGATGCCGCCTACGTGCACATCTGCAGCAACGAAACCATCGGCGGCGTCGAATACCACTGGACGCCCGACACCGGCGACGTGCCGCTGCTCGCCGACATGTCGAGCAACATCCTGTCGCGGCCGCTCGACGTGTCGAAGTACGGCCTGATCTACGGCGGCGCGCAGAAGAACATCGGTCCGGCCGGCCTGACGATCGTCATCGTGCGCGACGACCTGATCGGCCAGGCGCTGCCGATCACGCCGTCGGCATTCGATTACAAGCAGCAGGCCGACAACGATTCGATGTTCAATACGCCGCCGACCTATGCGATCTACATCGCCGGGCTGGTGTTCAAGTGGATCGAGGCACAGGGCGGGCTGACGGCGATCGCGCAGCACAACCAGCACAAAGCCAAATTGCTCTACGACTACCTGGATGCGAGCAGCTTTTTCTCCAGCCCGGTCGCGAAAGCGGACCGCTCGCTGATGAACGTGCCTTTCAAGCTGCGCGACGAGAAACTCGACGAAGCGTTCCTGAAAGGCGCGCAGCAGCGCAGCATGCTGCAGTTGAAGGGCCACCGATCGGTCGGCGGCATGCGCGCGTCGATCTACAACGCCATGCCGATCGAAGGCGTGCAAGCGCTGGTGGCCTACATGCGCGAGTTCGAGAAGCAACATGGCTGAGCCCGCGCAGCTGAACCGCCTGAACATCCTGGTGCTGAACCAGGTCTCGGCCAACGGACTGAAGCAGCTGCCCGCCGAGCGTTATGCCGTGGGCAAGGACGTGGCCGAGCCCGCGGCCATCGTGCTGCGTTCGGCCGACCTGCACAAGCTCGAGATCGCCGCGAGCGTGCAGGCCATCGCGCGCGCCGGTGCTGGCACGAACAACATTCCGGTGCCGCTGATGAGCCGGCGCGGCGTGCCGGTGTTCAACGCGCCCGGCGCCAACGCCAACGCGGTCAAGGAACTGGTGCTGGCCGGCATGTTGCTGGCGGCGCGAAAACTGCCGGCCGCACTGCGCTTCGTGGAGGCGCTGGACACGGCATCGCCCGACCTGGACCGCGTCGTCGAAGAGGGCAAGAAGGCCTTTGCCGGCCACGAACTGGCAGGCCAGACGCTGGGCGTCGTCGGGCTGGGCAAGATCGGCTGCCTGGTAGCCGACGCCGCCATCCGGCTGGGCATGCAGGTGCTCGGCCACGACCCCGACATCACGGTCGATGCAGCCTGGAGCCTGCCGGCGCAGGTGAAGAAAGCCGCCAGCGTCGGCGAGGTGCTGAAGGGCGCCGACTTCGTCAGCCTGCACGTGCCGCTGCTGGCGGCCACGCGCAACCTGGTCAACGCCGGCAACATCGTGCACATGCGCGCCGGGGCGGTGCTGATCAACTTCTCGCGCGAGGGTGTGGTCGACGACCAGGCCGTGCTGGCGGCGCTGAACGAGCAGCGGCTGGGCTGCTATGTCTGCGACTTCCCCAGCGCCGCGCTGCATCGGCATGCAGGTGTTATCGCGCTGCCGCACCTGGGCGCTTCGACACGCGAGGCCGAGGAAAACTGCGCGCTGATGGTGGTGGCGCAGTTGCGTGACTTTCTCGAGCACGGCAACGTGATCAATGCGGTGAACTTTCCGCAGGTGTCGATGGCACGCGAATCGGCCTACCGCGTGGCCATCGCGAATGCCAACGTGCCGAACATGCTCGGGCAGATCTCCACCGCGATGGCCACGGCCGGGCTGAACATCCACAACATGGTCAACAAGTCGCGCGGCGACATGGCCTACACGCTGGTCGATGTGGACAGCGCCGTCGGCGCGGTCGTGCTCGACAGCCTGCGCGCCATCGACGGCGTGCTGTCGGTGCGCTACCTGCCGCTGAACGCGGCCTAGGCGCGTCGGCGCGGCGATGGCCAAGAAGCGCGACCGCAAGACGCCACCGGCCCGGCCCATCGCCGAGCAGCGGCCGGCGTCGACCCGCAGACCACGCCGCCGGCGGCCCGTGTTGGCCTGGGCACTGGGCTTGGCCCTGGCGCTCGGCGCCGCACTGTGGCTGGCGCGTGACCCCGTTCTAGACCGAATCCTGAAGCGGCCCGCCCCTGCCAACGCAGCCAGCAATGGTGCTGCGGTCGCGGCCCACGCCGCACTGCCGCAGGCCCGCTATGTGGACAACGCGCGCTGTCTGGGTTGCCACCAAACGGAGGCGGCGGCCTGGCGCCAATCGCACCACGCGATGGCGATGGCCCTGCCGACCACCGAGACGGTGCGCGCGAATTTCGACAACAGCCAGTTCAAGCACGGTGGCGTCACCACCCGCTTCTCGAGGCAGGGCGACAAGTACATCGTGCGCACCGAAGGCGAAACCGGCAGCGTGGCCGATTTCGAGGTCAAGTACACCTTCGGCGTGGAGCCGCTGCAGCAGTTTCTGATCGAAACACGTGACGGGCGGCTACAGGCGCTGACGATCGCGTGGGACACACGCGCCAACCGCTGGTTCGACCTGTTGCCAAAAGAAAAGACGCCGCCGGGCGACGTGCTGCACTGGACGGGCCGCTACCAGACCGGCAACACGATGTGCATCTCGTGCCACACCACCAACTTCGAGAAGCGATACGACGTCAAGGCCGACACCTTCGCCTCCACCTGGTCCGAGGTGAACGTGTCGTGCCAGTCCTGCCATGGGCCGGGTTCGTTGCACGCCGGCTGGGCCAACAAGCCCGTGGCCGAACGGGGCAGCGCTCCGACGCCGCGCTACGGCAGCATTCCCAACCCGGCCGGCGACAAGCTGCAAGCCGCCCACAACACGGTGCAGATGTGCGCTGCCTGCCACTCGCGCCGGGCCGAACTGACGGCCAGTCCGGTGCCGGGCCAGCCGCAGCTCGATCACTACCTGCCGGCCTTGCTGCGCGCGGGGCTCTACCACGCCGACGGCCAGCAACTCGACGAGGTCTATGTCGACGCGTCGTTCCGCCAGAGCAAGATGTTCGCAGCTGGCGTCAGTTGCGCCAACTGTCATGACCCGCACACCGCAAGGCTGAAGTTGCAAGGCAACGCGCTGTGCCTGCAATGCCACGCCAGCACCGCCAATGCGCGATTTCCGAAGGCGGCAGGCAACTATGACAGCCCCTCGCATCACCATCACCCTGAAGGCAGTGACGGAGCAAAGTGCGTCGCCTGCCACATGCCGGCGAAGAACTACATGCGGATTCAGGCGCGGCCCGACCACAGCATGCGCGTGCCGCGGCCTGACCTGTCGGTGACCATCGGCACACCGAACGCCTGCAACAACTGCCACGACGACAAGTCGGCGCAGTGGGCGGCCGATGCCGTGACACGCTGGGGGGGCCCGAAACAACGCCCGCCGCACTATGGCCAGGCCTTTGCCGCCGCGCGCAGCGCCGAACCGGGCGCGGCCGAAGCGCTGCTTGCCGTCGTCAGCACGCCGGACCAGCCGGCTGTGGTGCGTGCCACCGCGCTCGAGCTGCTGCGCGGCCTCGGCAACGCAGGGCTCAACGCGCGCATCGACGCCACGCGCGATGCCGACGGCGAGGTGCGTGCCACCGCCGCCGCCGGCCTGGATACCCTGCCGGCCTCGCAACGTGTGCCCGCGCTCGCACCGCTGCTGACCGACCCGCTGCGCGCAGTGCGCATTGCCGCCGCGCGCAGCCTGGCGTCGTTGCCACCGGAGCAGTTCGATGAGCGCGTGCGCGGCGATTTCGATGCGGCGCTGGCCGAATACATCGGGGCCCAGAGCGTGGCGCTGGACATGCCGGGCCCGAACCTGAACCTTGGCGCGCTGTACGAGAGCACCGGCGAGCCGGCCAAGGCCGAAGAGCGCTACCTGCAGGCGTTGAAAATCGACCCCGACTTCTCACCCGCGCGCGCCAATCTGTCGCGCTTTTACAGCACACAGTCGCGCAACAGCGATGCCGAGAAGGTGCTCGTCGAAGGCCTGAAGCGCCAGCCCGACCAAGGCGAGCTGCAGTATTCGCTGGGTCTGCTGCTGGCCGAAGAGCAGCGGCTGGGCGAAGCGGCACAGGCGCTGGCGAAGGCCTCGGCCCTGCTGCCACGCCAGGCCCGCGTGCACTACAACCTGGGCCTGGCATTGCAGCAGACCGGGCAGCCCCAGGCGGCTGAGCGCGCGCTGCTGAAGGCCCAGCGCACCGATCCGGCCGACCCCGCCACGCCGTATGCGCTGGCGGTGCTGTACGCCCAGAATGGTCAGCGAGACAAGGCGCTGGCGGCAGCCGAACGGCTGCAATCGCTGCGGCCAGGTGATCCTCAGACCGCCCAGCTGCTGCAGCGGCTGCGCGCTGAGCCACGCTGAGCCGCGAAGCAAGAATCGAGGGACAAAAAAAGGGGCCCGTCTGCACGGGCCCTCGAGTTGGAACACAGGGCCACAGCCCTGGGGTGCCAGTGTCAGTTCAGATCCTTGTCTTTCCAGTACTTCGAGCCCGCGATCGCCACGCCAGCCTCCAAGCCGTTCTTCGTCAAGGTGAACGAATCAACCGTGTCCATCGTGTTGCTGCCGACGCCGCCGCCAGCAGTCTTGCCACCCGCGCCCGCCGCGGCGGTGGCACCGCCACCGGCGGTCCAGCCGGAGGTAACGAAATCGTTCATCGCCGCCTCGGTCTTGAAGATGAACAGCACGTCGCTCTCGGAGGCGCCGATCTGCGCACCGACGCTGCCTGAGGCCATTTCCATGTACGTGTTCTTCTTCGTCTTGTTGTTGTGCACCACGCCCTTGCCGCCGGCCCCGCCGAAGATGAAGCTGATGCCATAGGTGGTGAACACCGCGTAGCCCGGCGCCTTCGACACCGCGGCCTTCAGCTCGGGCTTGGCAGCATAGAACTTGCCCAGCGCGCCGGTCGTGGCCTTGTTGATCTCGGCCTGCTTGGCCGCTTTGTCCTGCGCGAACGCGCTGCCCGCCGTCAGCGACAGCATCAGCGCGCCGATGCCAACCAATTTAAGAATGTTCATCGATCTACTCCTTGGGGTTATGCGCAAGCGCACGTGATTTTGAATCGGCCGGGACACCGAGACCGGTGTCCCGCGGCGGATGCCGGCGAAACCATCCGGCGCCGCCATGTCGCTATTGTGGCCGAACCCCCAACGCGCTCGCCCCACGGGCGGTTGACGGCGATCAAGTCTGTGTGGATGCCGCAACTCGTGGACGCCGGGCGCCAGAGTGTCCCCGCCATCGATCCGCCTTGCGCCGCGTGCACAATCGCCCCCAGTTTCCACTCGACCGACCGGAGCATCCGCATGGCCGTCGCCAAGTCCAAAGCCGCTTCAGGCAAGACCCCCGCCCATCCTTTCGCCAAGACGCGCAAGGTCTTCAAGACCGCCGCCGGTCGCAGCGGCGAGTTCCACTCGCTGCCCGAACTGGCGCGCACTTATCCAAGTGTTGGTCGCCTGCCGCTGTCGATCCGCATCGTGCTGGAAAGCGTGCTGCGCAACTGCGACGGCAAGAAGGTCGCGGCCGCACACGTTGCCGCGCTGGCCAGCTGGCAGCCGAATGCCGAGCGCAGCGACGAGATTCCCTTTGTCGTCGCGCGCGTGGTGCTGCAGGATTTCACCGGCGTGCCGCTGCTCGTCGATCTGGCGGCGATGCGCAACGTGGCTGCGCAGATGGGCAGAGATCCGAAGGCCATCGAGCCGCTGGTGCCGGTGGACCTGGTCGTCGATCACTCGATCATGATCGATTACTTCGGCACCAAGACCGCGCTCGACCTGAACATGAAGCTCGAGTTCCAGCGCAACAACGAGCGCTACCAGTTCATGAAGTGGGGCATGGACGCGTTCGACACCTTCGGCGTGGTGCCGCCCGGATTCGGCATCGTGCACCAGGTCAACCTGGAGTACCTCGCGCGCGGCGTGCACAAGACCAAAGGTGGCATGTACTACCCCGACTCGCTGGTCGGCACCGACAGCCACACAACGATGATCAACGGCATCGGCGTGGTCGGCTGGGGCGTCGGCGGCATCGAGGCCGAAGCGGGCATGCTCGGCCAGCCGGTGTACTTCCTGACGCCCGACGTGGTCGGCTTCGAGATGACCGGCCGGCTGCGCGAGGGCGTCACCGCCACCGACCTGGTGCTGACCGTGACCGAGATGCTGCGCAAGGAAAAAGTCGTCGGCAAATTCGTCGAGTTCTTCGGCGAAGGCACCGCCAGCCTGGCCGTACCCGATCGCGCGACGATCGCCAACATGGCGCCCGAATACGGCGCGACGATGGGCTTCTTCCCGGTCGATGAAAAGACCATCGACTACTTCGAGGGCACCGGCCGCAGCAAGACCGAGATCGAGGCCTTCGAGGCCTACTTCAAGGCGCAGAAGATGTTCGGCGTGCCACGCCGCGGCGACATCGACTACACGCAGGTGGTCACGCTGGACCTGAGCAAAGTCGAACCCAGCCTGTCGGGGCCGAAGCGGCCGCAGGACCGCATCGGTCTGGGCAGCATGAAGAGCCAGTTCGGCGCGCTGTTCAGCAAGCCGCCAGCCGAAAACGGCTTCAACCAGCCGGCCGAGAAGCTGGGCACGCGCTACGCGGTGCCCGTGGCGGGCGGCGCCGGCGCTGGCGCCACCCCCGGCGTGAAACCGGGCGCGCCACGCGACGTGGTGGAGATGGTCGATAACCGGCCGACGATGAGCGCCGCCGGCACCGATGCGAAGGGCGCCCCGTCGCCCCTGACCATCGGCAACGGCGACGTGCTGATCGCCGCCATCACCAGTTGCACCAACACCTCCAACCCGAGCGTGCTGCTGGCCGCCGGGCTGCTGGCGAAAAAGGCGGTCGAAGCCGGGCTGAAGGTGAAGAAGCACGTCAAGACATCGCTGGCGCCGGGCTCGCGCATCGTCACCGAATACCTCGACAAGGCCGGCCTACTGCCCTACCTGGAAAGACTCGGCTTCGCCGTCGCCGGCTACGGCTGCACCACCTGCATCGGCAATGCTGGCGACCTGACGCCCGAGATCAACGCGACGATCCTGAAGAACGACCTGGTGTGCGCCGCCGTCCTGTCGGGCAACCGCAACTTCGAAGCGCGCATTCACCCCAACCTGAAGGCCAACTTCCTGGCCAGCCCGCCGCTGGTGGTGGCCTACGCGATCGCCGGCAATGTGCAGGTCGATCTGATGAGCGAGCCGCTGGGCACCGGCAAAGGCGGCAAGCCGATCTACCTGGGCGACATCTGGCCGAGCAGCGACGAGGTGCACCGGCTGATGAAGTTCGCGATGAACGGCAAGGCTTTCCGCGCCAACTACGCCAAGGTCAAGGCCGAACCGGGCAAGCTGTGGGAGAAGATCAAGGGCGTCAAGGGCAACGTCTACACGTGGCCGAAGAGCACCTACATCGCCGAGCCGCCGTTCTTCAAGGGCTTCGGCATGCAGCCGGCGGCGCTGAAAGCGGGCGTCCAGGGTGCGCGCATTATGGGCCTGTTCGGTGACTCGATCACCACCGACCACATCTCGCCGGCCGGCAGCTTCAAGGACACCTCACCGGCCGGCAAGTACCTGCTCGAACGCGGCGTGCAGAAGGCCGACTTCAACAGCTACGGCTCGCGCCGCGGCAACCACGAGGTGATGATGCGCGGCACCTTCGCCAACGTGCGCGTGAAGAACCTGATGATCCCGGCCGCGGCCGACGGTTCGCGCGTCGAAGGCGGGTGGACGCTGTTCCAACCCTCCGGTGAGCGCATGTTCATCTACGACGCGGCGATGAAGTACATGGCCGAAGGCACGCCCACGGTGGTCTTTGCCGGCGAGGAATACGGCACCGGCTCGAGCCGCGACTGGGCCGCCAAGGGCACCCAGCTGCTCGGCATCAAGGCGGTGGTCGCCAAGAGCTTCGAGCGCATCCACCGCAGCAACCTGATTGGCATGGGCGTGCTGCCGCTGCAGTTCAAGCCGGGCGATTCCTGGCAGTCGCTTCAGCTCGACGGCAGCGAAGTCATCGATGTCGTGCTCGCCGCCGAGGTGACGCCGCAAAGCGATGCCACGCTGGTCATCACACGCAGTGGCGGCGAGCAGCGCAAGCTCAAGGTCACACTGCGCATCGACACGCCGATCGAGGTCGACTACTACGTGCACGGCGGCATCCTGCCCTACGTGCTGCGCCAGTTGCTCGCCGCTTAGGCGGGAATCGACGCGTGCGCAGCTACGCCACGATCGGGGTCGAGCCGATGGCCGAAGGCTTCGGTGCGTGCATCACGGGCCTGAGCCTGTCGCAACCGTTGCCCGCGGCCGCCCTGGCCGAGCTGAAGATCGCCTGGGCACGCCATTCGGTGCTGTTCTTTCCCGAGCAGCCGATGAGCCATGCGCAGCTCGAAGCGTTCACGTTGCAGATGGGAGGCTTCGGACACGACCCCTACATCGTGCCGATGCCGGGCCACCCGAACATCCTCGAGTTGCGGCGCGAGGCCACCGAAACGGCGACCAACTTCGGCGCCGCCTGGCACTCGGACTGGAGCTTCCAGGAACGACCGCCGGCCGGAACCTTGTTGCATGCGAAGGTGGTGCCGCCGGTCGGGGGCGACACCTTGTTCGCCGATGCCTACCGCGCCTACGAAAGCCTGTCACCGCCGCTGCAACAGTGGTTGTGCACGCTGCGCACGGTGCATTCGGCCACGCGCTCGTACGGCTCGAAGGGGGTCTATGCCGACGCCTCGGCGCAACGCGCGATGCAGTTCCGCACCGGCGCCGATGCCGAGACCACCTGGCAGCATCCGCTGGTGCGCACGCATCCGGTCACCGGGCGCAAGGCGCTGTACGTGAACCCGGTCTACACGCTCGCCATCGACGGCTTGAACGCCAAAGAATCGGCCCTCATCCTGGGCCACCTGTTCGAACTCATCGTGCAGCCGCAGTTCATCTACCGCCACCGCTGGCAGCCTGACATGCTGACGATGTGGGACAACCGCTGCACGCTGCACAACGCCGAGGGCGGCTACGACGGCCACCTGCGGCTGATGCACCGCTGCACGATTGCCGGCGACGTGCCGGTGTGCTGAGCCTGACGAAAGAGGCACCGGGATGATCGAACCCGGTGTGATGTTCGCCAACTGCACCGATCTGGCGCCGCAGATGCACATCAGCGAGAGGGTGGTCGGGCACCCAGTCCGGTAAGGCCGGCCTCAGCGCGCAGGCGCGGCGCAGGCCCGCCAGGCGCGCACGAACGCGGCTGCATTGCTGCGCAACTGCACCAGCGTCATGCCCGGCTTGTACAGCGCCGAGCCCAGGCCGAAGCCGCTGGCACCGGCCGCCGCGTATGCGGCCAGGTTCTGTGGCGTGATGCCCCCCACGGGCACCAGCAGCACGTCCGGGTCGAGCACCGCCCGCCAGGCTTTCAACACCGCCGGGCCCAGCAGTTCGGCTGGAAACATCTTCAGCGCATCGGCGCCGGCGGCCAGCGCGGCGAAGGCCTCGGTCGGCGTCGCCACACCCGGCGCACACCACAGGCCGCGCGACTTGGCAGCGCGCACCACCGCGGCATCCCCGTGCGGCATGACGATCAGGCGGCCGCCGGCGTCGGCGACCGCGGTGACCTGCTCGGCGCTGCACACCGTGCCGGCACCGACCAGGCATGTGTCGCCCAGCTCATGCGCCAGCGCGGCGATGCTTTGCAGCGGCTGCGGTGAATTCAGCGGCACCTCGATGATGCGAAAGCCCGCCTCGACCAGCGCCGCGCCCGCGGGCACGGCCTGCGCCGGCGCGATGCCGCGCAGGATGGCGATCAGCGGCAACGCACTCAGATGCTGCTTCATACCTGAACCGTCATCTCGCGCCCCCGTGCTTCACAGTTCACCGCGGGCGGTCGATCCCTCGTCATGCACCAGCCCCGCCTGCACGGCCAGGTGCCACAAGCCCGACGCCGCGGTATTCGACATGCGCAATGGCTCGGTACATCCCCAGGCCGCCAGCGCACGACGATAACGCGCGCACAGCGCGTCGTCCCCGATCAAGGCCAGGGGCGGGGTGTCGTCCTGGCGCGCGGGCCAGGCGCTGCACAACTCGTCGCCGATCAGCAGCCCCGACAGATATTGCAGGCTGTGTTCGGCCAGCAGCTGGCCGCCGAGCACGAGGGCGCGGGTGCTGAAAAGCAACGGGGTCGCGCTGCCCTGGCGACGCACGGCGCTGATGCCGAGGTCGAAAGCGCTCCAGGCCTCGGGTGAATCTTCACCGGCGCCCGCCACCACCGGGTCGCCGACCGCCTGCCGATGCGGACGACCCAGGATCGAGTGATCCCGCAGCACGGCGAACAGTTCGCCGCTGAGATAAGTGGTGAACGTATCGATGCGCCCGTCGCGCACCTCGACCCATTTGCTGTGGCTGCCCGGCATCAGCAGCGTGGCGCGTGCGGCCAGCCGTGGCGCCATCCTCAGCGCGCCGAGCACTTGCGTTTCCTCGCCACGCATCACGTCCGGCCGCGGGTGGTTCACACCGGGAACGATGTGCAGCACGCGCCCGCCCCCGACCTCGCAAGCCACGATCCCGGCGACCAGCGCGGCGGGGTCGGCGGGGCACGTCACGTAAGGCGCCGGGTACCAGCCCTGCGCGCTGCCGACCATGCCACAAGCCAGCAGCGGCACGGCCGGCGCGGCGCCGAGCCAATCGCCGGCCATGCCGGTCAATGCGGCATCGAAGCCGCCTGCGGGCAGGTGCTGGATGCCCCAGGGCTGTTGCCGGTGCGCCAGCATCTTGCCCCCCTCGCCGAGCAGGAAGGCACGCAGCGACGAGGTGCCCCAGTCCAGCGCCACCAGCCGGGCAGCGCCCACAACGTCAGGGCCGCTGGCTTGCCGCCAGCGCGCGACATTCCGGCACCGGCGTCAGCGCGCCCTTGCCGGCGAACCACGACACCAGGTTGTCCACCACCAGCTGGCCCATCGCATTGCGCGTGTGCACCGACGCCGAGCCGACATGCGGCAGCAGCACCACCTGCTCGATGGCGATCAACTCGGCCGGCACGCGCGGTTCGTCCTCGAACACATCGAGTCCGGCACTGAGAATGCGCTTGTCCTGCAGGGCCTTGACCAGCGCCGCTTCATCGACCACGCTGCCGCGACCGACGTTGATCAGGATGCCGTCGGGGCCGAGTGCGTCGAGCACACCGGCATTCACCATGTGCTTCGTCTCGGCACCGCCCGAGGCCACCACCATCAGCACATCGCAGCTCTTGGCCAGGTCGATCAGCGTCGCGTGGTAGCGATAGGCCACGCCGGCCTGCGGGTTGCGGCCGTGGTATTCGATCTCCAGATCGCAGGCTTCCAGTCGCTTGGCGATGGCCTTGCCGATGCGCCCCAGGCCGAGGATGCCGACCTTGCGCCCGCGCAGCGTGGCGCTCAGCGGATAGGCGGCCTTCAGCCACTTGCCTTCGCGCAGGTAGCGGTCCACCTGCGGCAACTGGCGCACCGTGGCGATCAGCAGACCGAGCGCCAGGTCAGCGACCTCGCCGGTCAACACGTCGGGGGTGTGCGTGACCACCACACCCCGCCGCGCCAGCGCAGCGGCGTCGATGTGGTCGTAGCCGACGCCGAAGCTGGACACCAGCTGAAGCTGCGGCAGGGCGGCGACAAACGCGTCATCGATGCGCGTGTGACCGCCGAACACCGCCACGCCGCTGCACATCGTCAGCAGCCTGCCCGACCACCTCGATACCTTCGCCGAGCAGGCCCTGCACCCGTTCGACCGGTGCACCCACGGCGAGTACCTTTGCTTTGCTCATGTCGGGTTCCAGTGGCTCGAGGGTTGCTCAATGGTTGTCACGCGGTACGCCGAAGGTGGCGTGGATCCGCTGGTACTTCACCGCAGGTTTCAGCACCATGCCATGCGCGAGTTCATCGACGATGCCGCGCTGGATCTCCTGCCACGGCGTCTGGCTCGGCGGGCACGGATAGCCGCCGGCGGCGTTCAGCGCTTCGCGGCGCTGTTGCAATTCTTCGTCGCCGATGAGGATGTTGGCGCGGCGCTTCTTCAGATCGATGCGCACCTTGTCGCCGCTTTGCAGCAGCGCCAGACCGCCGCCGGTGGCCGCTTCCGGCGACGCATTCAGGATCGACGGCGAACCGCTGGTGCCCGACTGACGACCGTCGCCGATGCACGGCAGCGCGGTCACGCCCTTCTTCAACAGGTACGACGGTGCGCGCATGTTCACCACCTCGGCCGCGCCGGGGTAGCCGACCGGGCCGACGCCGCGGATGAACAGCACACTGCGTGCCGTGATCTTGGTCTTCGGGTCATCGATGCGCGCGTGGTAGTCCTCGGGGCCGTCGAAGACCACGGCGATGCCTTCGAAGGCCATCGGGTCCTTCGGATCTTCGAGGTAGCGCTGGCGGAATTCCGGCGTGATGACGCTGGTCTTCATGATCGCCGAATCGAACAGGTTGCCCTTCAGGTTCAGGAAGCCGGCCTTCTTCTTCATCGGCTTGTCGAAGGGCAGGATGACCTTGCGGTCGCTGCTGAAACGGCCTTCGCAGTTCTGCGCCAGCGTCTTGCCGTTGACGGTGATGGCGTCCTTGATCTTGCCCTTCTTCACCAGCTCGGCCACCACCGCCGGCACGCCGCCGGCGTGGTAGTAGTCCTCGCCCAGGTACTCGCCGGCCGGCTGCAGGTTGACCAGCAGCGGCAGGTTGTAGCCGATCTTCTCCCAGTCGTCGTTGTCCAGCGCCACGCCGATGTGGCGGGCGATGGCGTTGACGTGCACCGGTGCGTTGGTCGAGCCGCCGATCGCCGAATTGACGACGATGCAGTTCTCGAACGCCGCGCGCGTCAGGATGTCGCTCGGCTTGAGGTCCTCGTGCACCATCTCGACGATGCGCTTGCCGGTGAGATAAGCCGCCTCCTGGCGATCCCGGTACGGCGCCGGAATCGCCGCACTGCCGGGCAGCATCAGGCCCAGCGCCTCGGCCAGCGAGTTCATCGTCGAGGCCGTGCCCATCGTATTGCAATGCCCCGTCGATGGCGCCGACGAGGCCACCAGCTGCAGGAACTGCGGGTAGTCGATCTCGCCCGCGGCCATCAGCTCGCGCGCCTTCCACACGATGGTGCCCGAGCCGGTGCGCTCGCCCTTGAACCAGCCGTTGAGCATCGGCCCGACGTTCAGCGCGATGGCCGGAATATCGACCGTGCAGGCGGCCATGATCTGCGCCGGCGTGGTCTTGTCGCAGCCGGTGGTGAGGATCACGCCGTCGATCGGGTAGCCGTACAGCAACTCGACCAGCGACAGGTATTGCAGGTTGCGATCGAGCGCGGCGGTGGGCCGCTTGCAGGTCTCCTGGATCGGGTGAATCGGCACTTCGAAGGCCACGCCGCCGGCATCGCGAATGCCGTCGCGCATGCGCTCGGCCAACACCTGGTGATGGCGGTTGCACGGCGAGATGTCGGAGCCGCTTTGCGCGATGGCGATCATCGGCCGGCCCGACTGCAGCTCGTGCATCGACAGCCCGAAGTTCATCGTGCGCTCGAGGTACAGCGCGGTCATGTCGGCATTGGCCGGGTTGTCGAACCAGGCGCGCGAGCGCAGCTGCATCGGCTTCGGGCCGCGCTTCGCACCGGCGGCGGGCTTGCGGGCGGTTTGTCTCATCGTGGTGTTCTGTGGGCTCGTGGCAGGAGAGCAGCGGTTTTACACCACGCCGCGGCGACAGACGGGCGATGGTGGCATCATCGATTGCCATCGTTGACACGTTAAGGATCCTCATGTCGCACGCACTCAGCGGCCACCACAAACTCGGCGCCAGCGGCCTCGCCGTCTCGCGCCTGTGGCTGGGCACGATGATGTTCGGCGACCGCACCGATGCCGCCGAGGCGGCGCGCATCGTGGCCGCTTCGCGTGAAGCGGGGCTCAACGCCGTCGACACCGCGAACATGTACGCGGGCGGTGAATCCGAGCGCATCACCGGCCGGTTGATCGCGGCCGAACGCGATCATTGGGTGCTCGCCACCAAGCTGGCCAACGCCATCGGCGACGGTCCCAACCAGCGCGGCCTGTCTCGCCGCCACATGATCACCGCCGTCGATGGCAGCCTGCAGCGGCTGGGCACCGACTGGATCGACCTGCTCTACCTGCACCGCGACGACGAGGGCACGCCGCAGCACGAGACCATCGCCACCCTGGCGGCGTTGATCCAGGCCGGCAAGGTGCGCTATTGGGGTGTGTCCAACTTCCGTGCCTGGCGCATCGCACGGCTGGTGCAGTTGTGCCACGAGATGGGCGTACCGCAACCGATCGCCTGCCAGCCACCGTACAACGCCATGTCACGCGGCATCGAGACCGAGGTGCTGCCGTGTTGCGACGCGCTCGGTGTCGGTGTCGTCGCCTACAGCCCGCTGGCGCGCGGGGTGCTGAGCGGCAAGTACCTGCCCGACGCGGCGGCACCGGCCGACTCGCGTGCCGCGCGCAACGACCGGCGCATCATGCAGACCGAATTCCGCGCCGAATCGGTGGCGTTGGCGCAGCGCGCGCTGCAGTATGCGAACGGTCGCGGCGTGCCATTGACGCAGCTCGCGCTGGGCTGGGTGTGGAACAACCGGCTGGTCAACGGCCTCATCGGCGGGCCACGCACACTGGCGCAGTGGAATGACTACCTCGCGGCCCTGGCGCAGCCCTTCACCGCCGACGACGAGGCCTTCTTCGACACGCTGGTGCCGGCGGGCCATGCCTCGACGCCGGGCTACACCGACCCGCAGTACCCGGTCACCGGGCGCGTGGCGTGCACGACGCTGGGCTAACAGCCTTCGCACCGCCGTTGAGGCGCGCGGCGCTCAAAATGGCAGCACCTTCCGCAAGGTGTCCAGGATGACCTTGAAAGGCATCTGCGTGGCCGCCACGATCACCATCGGCAGCAGGGCCGCGAAGAGCAGCGGCAGCAAGCCCTCCCGGGTCAGCGGCACGGGTTTGATCTGCTTGACCAGGTCGTAGGCGGCGCTGATGTCAGCCAGCGACGATGCGTCGGGCGAACCCAGCAACTCGGCCGATGCGGGGGCATCGACGCCGCACCAACGTTGCTCGAAAGCACGATGGTGTTGCGCGATCAAGGCACCGTAGGTGGCAAGCCCGCCGCGCTTGAGTTTGCGCAGCACCGGCGCAAAAGCCGTCAGCGGCGCCACGAAGGCGAGCACCAGGAACAGCAGCACCGCGACAGCCGCGAATTTGAAGCTGGCCAGGCTGGCGCCACGATGGACGATGTGCTCGAGCACGGCCGCCGACACCACCGTGCTGAGCGCGAAAACGAACAGCAAATAGGTGCTCGGGTACTGGCCGATGAAGGCCAGGCCGCCGCAGTGGTCAGGGTGGGTGGCCACCAGGCGCAGCCGGCAACCGGCCAGTCCGCGCAGGAACAGGCCCCAGGTCACGAAGCGCCAGCACCAGCGACCGAGCAGGAACAGAAACAACGGCACCAGCACCAGCATCGCCCACCAGCCGGCCCAGCTGGGTTGCAAGCCGCTGGGTGTCACCTGGCCGAGCCAGCGGCCGCCTTCGACGGCGGCAGCCCCCGCGCTCAACCAGCGGTAGCTCAACAGGTAGGCGGCCAGCAACAGCAGGCCTTCGACCCAGGCCGAGCCGGTGCGCCGTTCCATGGTGGCGTGGTGCTGCCGCACCTGCGCCGCGGCCGACACGTCGAGCAGGCTGTGGCTGTCGAACTGCCGCACCAGATAGGCCATGCGCCGGTCGGAGGTCTGCTCCATCAGCACGAAGGCGATGATCGACACGACCATCGCATAGACGCCGAAATCGAGCAACAGCGCGAGCTCGTGTTTCGGATTCAACGCCAGGCCCTGCGCGAAAGCCATCGCCACCGCCGGCAGCCAGGCCAGCGCGGCCCACAGCACGGCACGCTTGCCGACGGCCAGGTGCCGCGCATCGAGCAGGCCCAGCCTCAGCTGCAGCCGGTAGAACGGCCCGTGGCGGTTGAACGATGCGGCGCTGCCTGCCGATGGTTCGGATGCCGCGGCTGCCATCGCAGGCCTGCTGCTACTTCTTGGCCGCCGGCGCCTTGTGCTTCTTCAGGTAGTCCACCAGGTAGGCGAACTCCTCGGCGCAGCCCTGCTCGATCTGGCCGAGTGCGAACTTCTCCACCGCGCCGCCGATCAGCATCACGCTGGACTTGCACTTGTGCGTGATGCGATAGACGCTGCCCTTGCCAGCGGGCAACAGTTCGAACTGAGCGTTCATCTTCACCGGCTGGCCCTCGGCCGTCATCGCCAGCGTGCCCTTGCGCGCCCCGTCTTCGGCCGCGCCCCACTGCTCGTCGAACAGCAGGTCCGATTCGGGCGACATGACCTTGGCCAGCAGCCCCGGCAAGTCGCGGCGCACGCGGCGCTTCATCGTCAGCGCCACGCCGCCGCCGCTTTTCTTGGCCTTCACCGACGCGCTCAACTCACCGAGCGCCGCGCTGCGCGCCTCCAGCCATTTCGGATCGGTGAGCAGGGCGAACACCTGCTCGGGCGGTGCGCTGTACTTTTGTTCCATGGACAGTCTCCGTATGGCGACGTGGCTCGGACCCGCAGGATAAGGCCTTGTGCCGCTCGCACGTGCACGGCATCCGATGGCGCGTGCCCCATGCGCCGCTGTCGTGCCGTTGGCACCGCTGCGCCCCCGCACATGCGGGGTGACGCTGGCCTCGATGTCTTTCAAACTCGTTGCAGTCCGGCAGCGCACACCTTGCCGGACGTTTCCTTTGCCTTCTTCCATGAACACGCCACCGGAGCCTTCGATATGCCATTGCGTCCCCGTCTTGCCATCGCACCGCTCGCGATCGCCCTGTCCGCCGTGGCCAGCGCCGCACCCCTCGACCTGTCGACCTGGCAGGCCCTGACCTTGAACTTTCCGGGCGGGCAACCGGCCGGCAACTGGGTGCTGGAAGCGGGCAACACCTCGGTGCAGCAAACCGTCAACGCGGATCCGTCTTTCTTCCTGAACAACGTCAACCAGGGCCGCTACACCATCGAAGGCACCTGGCAGGTTCTGCAGCGTGGCGGCGACGACGACTACATGGGTTTCGCCTTCGGCTACCAGAACTCCAGCAACTTCTATCTGTTCGACTGGAAGCAAGGCACGCAGGGCTACGCCGGGCGCACGGCGGCCGAAGGCATGACGATCAAGAAATTCACCGGTGCCACCGGCAACGGACTGACCGATCTGTCGATCAGCGAGTTCTGGGAAAACCAGGTCAGCTTTGGCGACATGGTCGTGCTGGCCACCAATCACGGCAGTGACAAGGGCTACGCAGACCGGACTCTGTACACCTTCAAACTCGACTTCAACGTCACGGCGGGACAGTTCCGCGTGCTGGTGAAAGACGGCGCCACCACGCTGTGGGATCAGACCGTGGTCGACAACACCTTCACCAGCGGCCAGTTCGCGTTCTACAACAACTCGCAGCAGCAGGTGCGTTACGCCGGCTTCGTGCAGGACGTGTTGCCGCCGGTGCCCGAGCCGGCGAGCCTGGCGCTGTGGTTGGCCGGCCTGGGCGTGCTGGGCGCTGTGGCCAAACGGCGCGCGCGGTCTGCCTGAAGGCAAGTCTCCCCGCCACAGCGGCCGCGGTGGCGTTCATCCGTTCGGGCCTGGCCGGGGCGGCCCCGGGGAGCGCGGAACCGGCAGCTAGACTGGCGCATTCCCGCTCCTGACGGAGATCGCCCATGCGCTTGCTGGAAGGCATCCGCGTCCTCGATTTCGGCCGCTTCATCGCCGGCCCTTACTGCGCCGCGCTGCTCGGCGACCTGGGCGCCGACGTCATCCGCATCGAGCGCGTCGAAGGCGGCGAAGACCGCGGCGTGCTGCCCGTGACCGAGAGCGGCGAAGGCGGCATGTTCCTGCAGATGAACCGCAACAAGCGCTGCCTGACCTTGGATTTGGCGCACGAGGCGGGCCGGCGCATCGTGCGCCAGCTGGCACAGACGGCCGATGTGGTGGTGGCCAACCTGCCACCGAGCACGCTGCGCCAGCTCGGCCTGGACTACGACACCCTGTCGGCGTTGAACCCGCGCATCGTGCTGGCCACCGTCACCGCCTACGGCCCCGGCGGGCGCTTAAGCCACCAGCACGGCTTCGATTCCGTCGGCCAGGCGATGAGCGGTGCCGCCTTCATGTCCGGCCTGCCCGATGCGCCGATGCGCTTCAGTGTGCCGTACGTGGACTTCTCCACCGCACAGGCGCTGGCCATGGGCACCTTGGGCGCGCTGTGGGCACGCGAGCGCAGCGGCAAGGGCCAGCGGGTCGAAGGCTCGCTGCTGCGCACCGCGCTGATCGGCAGCAACTCGGTGCTGATCGAGCAGGCGCTGCGCGCGCCCGACCGCGTGCCGCAAGGCAACCGCAGCTATGGCGCCGCGCCCGGCGACCTGTTCCGCACGCGCGACGGCTGGATCGTTGTCGCGACCATCGGCCAGACGATGTTCGAGCGCTGGTGCGACCTGGTCGACCGCGCCGACCTGAAGGACGACCCGCGACTGCAGGACGACGAGCAGCGTGGCCGACACAGCCTCGAGATCAGCGGCATCATGTCGCGTTGGTGTGCCGAGCGCACGCGCGACGACGTTCTGGGCGCACTGGCGCGCGCGAAGATCCCGGCGGCCGCCGTGCTAAGCCCGCAGCAGGCGCTGGACGACGCGCATATCAACGAGGCCGGGCTGTTGCGGCAGCACCCCTTTGCCGATGCCGCTGTGCACTATCCGCTGGCGCCGCACCCGGTCGAGCTGTCGGCCGACCCGGCGCAATTCAGCCGCCCGGCACCGCGGCTGGGCGAGCACACCGACGAGATCCTGGCCGAGCTGGGCTACAGCGTGACCGACATCGAAGCCCTGCGCGCATCGCACGTGGTCTGAGGGGTCGCCACGTCATTTGTGGTGCTCGCGGCTCAGGTGCGCCGACGAGGTGGCGGTGGCTGTCAGGTCACCCTTCTCGTTGAACAGTTCGGCCTTCAGGAATGCGATGGTCCGGCCCATGCGCACGATGCTGCCGACCGCGGTGAAGCGGCCTGCGCGTGCTGGCCTGAGGAAGCTGACGGTGATGTCGATCGACGACATGTGGGTCCTGAAATGGTCCACCGCCAGCACGGCATGGGCCATCGATGCATCGAGCATGGCAGTGACGAAGCCGCCTTGGACGATGTCCACCGTGTGGCAGAACTCAGGTCCGATCTCGAACGCCATGCGCAGCTCCTTGCGCTCCGGCGCGAAGCCGACGACGCGGCCTTTCAGCGACCCGATGACAGCCGGCTGCGTGGCATTGAACCGTTCGATGATTTCGTCGCTGGTCACGTGCTTCCTTCGAGACATCGGCGCCGACGGGTTGGAGCGTGCGCTGCCGGCCCGACCCCCTGAATGCGGGGGCCGGCCCGGGCGACGCCCGATGGCTTGGTCGCGCAGCCCATGCTACCTTTCGAGGAGCACTGCGCAACCCACGAGGACCTTCATGAAGCCGTCATCATTCAAGCACCTTTTCGGCGCCATCGCGTTCGCGTTGGCCGCCAGCCTGCCGGCGCACGCCGCGTACAACGGCCTGGTGATCCTGGGCGACAGCTTGTCCGACAGCGGCAACAACTATCTGGCCTCCGGCGCGATGACGACACCGAATTCGGCCATCGTCGACAACAGTTTCATCCCCACCTACACCTACGTGCCCGCCGCACCGTACCCCTTCGGCGTGTACAGCAACGGCCCGGTGTGGGCCACATCGTTCGCGGCGGCCTTGGGCTTGAGCGCAGCGCCGGCTTATGCCGGCGGCACGAACTTCGCTTTCGGTGGCGCGACCACTGGCGCCGACAGTCCGACGCCCAGTCTGACGGCTCAACTGGGCTTGTTCCTGGGCGGCACCGGCGGCATTGCGCCCAGCAGCTTCCTGTACGTGGTGGCCGGTGGCGGCAACAACGCGCGTCATGCGCTGGAGGCCATCTCTGGCGGTGCCAACCCGTTTGCGACGATCGGCGCCGCGTCCTACCAGTTCGCCACCGATGTCGGCAACATCGTCGACACGTTGCAGGCCGCCGGCGCGCAACACATCGTGGTCTGGAACACGCCGAACCTCGGCAACGCGCCGGCCGTGCTGGCGGAAGGCCCGGCTGCGGCCGGTCTGGCCACCGGGATTGCCTTGGCGATGAACGGCGCACTCGACGCGCGTCTGACCGGCGAAGTCGGCGTGACCACTTTCGACCTGTTCGGTTTCGGCAATGCCGTCGTCGCCGACCCGGCCGCCTATGGCCTGAGCAACGTCACCGACGCCTGCGTCATGGGCACCTGCGACGTATCGACCTACCTGAACTGGGACGGCATCCACCCGACAGCCCGCGGCCACGAGATTCTGGCGCAGACGATGCTGGCCGCCGTGGTGCCCGAGCCGCAGACCTACTGGCTGTTCGCCGTCGGCCTGGCGGCACTCGCCTGGCGCGGCCGCCAGCGCGCGAGCTGAGCAGTTCCAGTATTCGCGGCGCCCGCCGCGCTTTGCGCAAGGCCCGGATGATGTCCGGGCCTTCTTGTTTCATCCTGAACACCGCGACAATGATGGCCGCATCACCGAGCAGATTTTCATGGGTCACGCCGCAGTTTCGAGCGCACGGGACGGCGCAGCGCTGACCAGTCTTGCACCGGCCCGGCACCGATGTGCGATCTGCGTGTAGCCACTCTCAAGGCGCCTCGTTCGGGTGCACACTGCGACCCGTGAAGCACGACGCGAAGCCCACTTTCGACCGCGAAGCCGGCATCGACGCGCAACGGGTCGCTGCCTTCACGTTGGCCGATGCCGATGACAGTTTCATCGACAACCCCTACCCGATGTACGCGGCGCTGCGCCGGCATCACCCGGTGCATGCGCTGGGCCCGCGCAGCTGGCTGTTGACGCGCCATGCCGACGTGCTGGCGATGTACCGCGATGCGCGCACCAGTTCCGACAAGCAACGCGAGTTCGCGCCCAAGTTCGGCGACTCGCCGCTGTTCGAGCACCACACCACCAGCCTGGTGTTCAACGACCCGCCGTTGCACACGCGTGTGCGCCGATTGTTGATGGGCGCGCTCGACCAGCGCGCCATCGCGCGCATGCAGCCGGGCGTCGAGGCGCTGGTGAATGGCCTGCTCGATCGCATGGAGGACGCGGCCGCGCCCGACCTGATCGAAGACTTCGCCGCCGGCATCCCGGTGGATGTGATCGGCAACCTGCTCGATGTGCCGGCATCCGATCGCGGCCCGCTGCGCGGCTGGTCGCTGGCCATCCTGTCGGCACTGGAACCGGTGCCCGGCGCCGAGCGGCTGGAGCGGGGCAATCGTGCGGTCACCGATTTCGTCGCCTACCTGAAGGACCTGGTCGCGCCACCGCCGCCGCCACCCTGGCGATGCGCAGGCCGATGTGCTGACACGGCTGATCCAGGGCGAGGTCAACGGCGAGCGGCTGAGCGAGAACGAACTGCTGCACAACTGCATCTTCCTGCTCAATGCCGGCCACGAAACGACCACCAACCTGATCGGCAACGGCACCCATGCGCTGCTCGGCCAGCGCGACCAGTGGGACCGCCTGGCCAGCGCCAGCGAGCTGTTGCCGACCGCGGTCGAGGAACTGCTGCGTTTCGAAAGCCCGCTGCAATTGAACAACCGGCTCACCACCGCCGACATGCGCGTTGCCGATACCGACATCCCGGCCGGCAGCTTCGTCACGCTGGCCATCGGCAGCGCCAACCACGATGACGAGGTGTTCGACCAGCCGCAGCGCATCGACGTGGCGCGCAAGCCCAACCCGCACCTGGCCTTCGGTCAGGGTCAACACGCCTGCGCGGGCCTGAACGTGGCGCGGCTGGAAGCGCGTGTGGCCTTCGGCCGGCTGATCGCGCGCTTCCCGCATCTGCACATCGCGGGCACACCGCAACGCGACCGCCGCATCCGCTTTCGCGGCTGGCGCAGCCTGCCGGTGCGGCTGCGCTGAGGTCACGCGACGAGACATGCCCGAGGCGTTCAAGAACCTGATCGGCGCAAGCACCGTCGTTGCCACCGCGCGACACCTGAAACGTGTGTGGCCGGCGTTCGATGCGCGGGGATTTGAACGGCACGCGCTGGCGGGACTCGAAGCGCTCGAGTTCAAGGCCCGTGCACAGCACCTGGCCGACGCGCTCGAAGCCACGCTGCCGGCTGACTTCGCACGCGCCGCCGACATCGTCGAGGCCAGCCTGGGCCCGCCGGGTGTCGGCGACGACCTGACCAGCCTGCGCAGCAGCGAGGCCGGACTGGCCGGCTGGGTGATGTGGCCGCTGGGCGAATTTGTCGTGCGCCGCGGCATGGCATCAGCGCAGCGCGCGTTGCAGGTGCTGCACGCATTGACGCAGCGGCACACCGCCGAATGGGCGCTGCGGCCGTTCATCGTGCAGCACCCGCGAGTCAGCTTCGCCACCTTGCAGGCCTGGACCCACGACCCCAGCGCGCACGTGCGCCGCCTGGTCAGCGAAGGCAGCCGGCCGCGCCTGCCCTGGGGGCTGCAGTTGAAATCACTGATCGAAGACCCGTCGCCGACGCTGCCGCTGTTGCTCGCCCTGCAGGACGACCCCAGCGAGTACGTGCGGCGCAGCGTCGCCAATCACCTGAACGACATCGCCAAGGATCATCCGGCGTTGGTCCTGGCCTGGCTGAAGCAGCACTTGCCCGGCGCTTCGCCGGAGCGCCGCGCGTTGCTCAAGCACGCCTGCCGTGGCCTGATCAAACAAGGCGATGCCGCGGTGTTGAAGGCGTGGGGCCTGGGGCGGCCGCTGCGCGGCACGGCCAGCCTGAGCCTGGCGCCGAAGCGGCTGCGTGTGGGCCAGGAGTTGCGGTTGACCGTTGTGCTGGCTTCGACGTCGGCGCGTGCACAGAGCCTGCTCATCGACTACGTGGTGCACCACGTCAAGGCCAACGGCGGCTCGTCACCGAAGGTGTTCAAGGGCTGGCAACTGCCGTTGGCGGCGCACGAACGACGCGAGCTGAGCAAGACCCATTCGATGCGCGAGATCACCACCCGCCGCTACCACGCCGGCCGCCACAGCGTGGCCCTTCAAGTCAACGGTGTGGAGCAGGCCCGCGTCGAGTTCGATCTCAGCGTTTGATCCGCGGCAGCCATTCCTCGGCATCGAAGCCGACCGTGACCCGGCCATCGCCCCAGCGCACCACCGGCCGCTTGACGACACTCGCGTGGGCCAACATCAGGGCCTTGGCGCTGGCGGCATCGACCGCACCATCCTGCTCCGCTGCATCGAGCTTGCGCCAGGTCGTGCCGCGGCGATTGAGCAGCTGCGGCCAGGGCACGTCGACCAGCCAGCCGTCGATCAGCGCGGCATCGAGGCCGGCCTTCTTGAAGTCATGAAAGTCGTGTTCGATGCCCTGCGCGGCCAGCCAGGCGCGGGCGCGCCTCACCGTGTCGCAGTTGGCGATGCCGAACAGCGTCGGCTTCATCGCCAGCCGCCGAAGTCACCCGGGTCGCACTGCGGGTCGATGCCGTAGGTGCCGCCGTCGCGCAGCTTGCCGCTGTCGAGCACCGAGACCTGGAACCAGAAGCATTCGTTGGTCGGGTAACGCCACGACCACACCTGACCGCCCTGCCAGCCCCCCGAGCGCACGTTGCCCGGTCGCCCGAGCGTGCTGCGCAGTGTTTTTGCATCCATGTCCTGGTAGCTCGCCTGCACGGCGGCAAAGCTGCGCTCGTTGAGCACCTGCTGGGCCGATGTCACCTTGCCGGCGGCGTCCAGATCCACCATCCAGGTGACGCGCCCTTGCGGACCGGTCGCGTACTCGAGCCGCGTGGTGCCGCCCGGCAGGCTGTAGCGATCGGTGGGCTGGCCCATCAGCGTGGCCACTTGCGCGGCATCCTGTCCGGCACGGATGTCCTGCGGCTTGTAGGTGCCGCACGCCCCCAGCACACACAACGTCGACAGCGCCAGCAGAACATTTGCCTTCATCGCATCACCCTCGAATCGGTTGCCCGGCATGAACCATCGCCGTGCCCGTGGACATTATTCGACAGGCGAACAACCCTGCACACGACACGGCACAAGGCTCACCGACCGAATCCGTCGCCCCCGTCGCTCGCGCTTAAACTGCGCCACCGCGCCTGCGGCCGTTTCCGCGACGGTCGCGCCAGCGCCTACAGGCGGCAGCGCCGCCCACTCCCCCGGAATGACTGACGGATTCGAACTGCGCGACCTGGCCTGTATGCGCGGCCGGCGCACCTTGTTCCAGAACCTGCAGCTGCGGCTTGCGCCGGGGCAATTGCTGCGCGTGGCCGGCGCCAACGGCGCCGGCAAGACCAGCCTGCTGCGCATGCTGTGCGGCCTGCTGGCGCCCAGCCAGGGCAGCGTGTGGTGGCGGGCGCAACCGCTGGCCGCGCAGCGCGAGGCCTTCCATCGCGAGCTGCTCTACATCGGCCATGCCGCGGCGCTGAAGGACGACCTGTCGGCGCTGGAGAACCTGCGTGCCAGCGAAGGCATCGCTGGCCTTGCCTGCAACGACGCGGCAGCGCGACAGGCGCTGACCGAGGCCGGGCTGCGCGGCCGCGAGCACCTGGCCGTGCGCAGCCTGTCCCAGGGCCAGCGACGCCGCGCCGCGCTGGCGCGTCTGCCGTTGTCGCAGGCCAGCCTGTGGGTGCTGGACGAGCCGTTCAACGCCCTCGACACGGCAGCCACCGCGTGGCTGTGCGGCCTGCTGGCGCGGCACGTGACACGAGGCGGCCTGGTGGTGCTGACCAGCCACCAGGAGCTCACGCTTGGCGCCGACGTGCCGCAGCGGGTCTTGTCGTTGTGACTGCGACAACAGGCACGCTGGCCACGCTGCGCTGCATCGTGCAGCGCGACCTGCGCATCGCGCTGCGCCGCCGCGCCGACACCGGCGCCGCGCTGGTCTTCTTCGTCATCGTCGCCAGCCTGTTTCCGCTCGGCGTGGGGCCGCAGTTCGAGTTGCTGCGCCGCATGGGGCCGGGCATCGTGTGGGTGGCCGCGCTGCTGGCTTCGATGCTGTCGCTGGGCCGGCTGTTCGCCGACGACCATGCCGACGGCACGCTCGAACAGCTGCTGCTGTCGCCGACGCCGCTGGCGCTGGCGGTGCTGGCCAAGGTGGCGGCGCACTGGCTGGCCTCGGGGCTGCTGCTGGTGCTGATCAGCCCGCTGCTGGCCTTGCAGTTCGACCTGGGCGCGCAGGCCGCCGCGGTGCTGTTCGTCTCGCTGCTGCTGGGCACGCCGCTGCTCAGCCTGATCGGCGCCATCGGCGCGGCGCTGACGGTGGGCCTGCGCGGCGCCGGCGTGCTGCTGTCGCTGCTGGTGCTGCCGCTGTGCGTGCCGGTGCTGATCTTCGGCGCCGGCGCGGTCGAGGCCAGCCAGGCCGGCTTGGGCGTGCAGGCACACTTCTCGCTGCTCGGCGCGATGGCGGTGCTGGCGCTGTTCGGCGCGCCGCTGGCCGCGGCAGCGGCGCTGCGCATCGCCGCCGAATGATCGAAGACAAGGTCATTGACGACAGGGGCAGGCAAAATAGTGGCCGTCATGGCCATCAACTGGTTTCACTTCGCGGCCCCGCAACGCTTCTATCCGCTCGCGGGCGCATCGCGTCGGTGTGCTTCGTGCTGGCGGTCGTGCTCGGCGCAGCGGGCCTGGCCATCGGGCTGCTGGTCGCACCCACCGACCACCAGCAAGGCGATGCCTACCGCATCATCTTCGTGCACGTGCCGGCCGCCTGGATGTCGATGGTGATCTACCTGGCGATGGCCTTCTGGGCCGCGATCGGCCTGATGTTCAACGCACGGCTGGCATCGATGATCGCGGTGGCGCTGGCGCCGACCGGCGCGTGGATGACCTTCCTGGCGTTGTGGACCGGCGCACTGTGGGGCAAGCCGACCTGGGGCACTTGGTGGGTGTGGGATGCGCGACTGACTTCGGAACTGATCCTGCTATTTTTGTACATAGGTTTCATGTCCCTGCACGCCGCCATCGATGACGAACGCCGTGCCGACCGCGCCGCCGCGCTGCTGGCGCTGGTCGGCGTGGTCAACGTGCCGATCATCTATTTCTCGGTCAAGTGGTGGAACACGCTGCACCAGGGTGCCTCGGTCAGCCTGACGAAGTCGCCGAGCATGGCCAGCACCATGCTGAGCGGCATGCTGTTGATGGCGCTGGCCTTCTGGGCCTATAGCATCGCGGTGTCGATGCTGCGCCTGCGCGTGATCCTGCTCGAACGCGAGCAACACGCTGGCTGGGCACGTCAGGAAATGGTGGCGACATGAACTGGTCGAGCTTCGGCGAATTCGCCGCCATGGGCGGCTATGGGCTGTATGTGTGGGGCTCGTTCGGCATGTGCGCGCTGGTGCTGGCCGGCGAACTGATTTCGCTGCGCTTGCGCCGCAATGCCCTGCGCGAATTGCCCTTCGACGGCGCGGACGACTCGTCGCTCGAGGTGCGCCCATGAAACCGCGCACGCGCCGCGGCCTGGCCATCGTCTGCGGGCTGGCCGCGCTCGGCATCGCCAGTGCCCTGGTGCTGAATGCCTTCCAGAGCAACCTGGTGTTCTTCTTCAGCCCGTCGCAGATTGCCGCCAAGGAGGCGCCGCGCGACCGCTCGTTTCGCATCGGCGGCCTCGTCGAGCAAGGCTCGATCAAGCGCGACGACAAATCGCTGACGGTCAACTTCGTCGTCACCGATCTGGCGCAACGGGTGCCGGTCAGCTACACCGGCTTGTTACCCGACCTGTTCAAGGAAGGCAAGGGTGTGGTGGCGCAGGGCAAGCTGGGCGCCGACGGCGTTTTTCATGCCGAGCAAGTGCTCGCCAAGCACGACGAGAACTACATGCCGCCCGAGGCCGCCGAGGCGCTCGAGAAGGCCCGCCACGGGCAATTGCCGCCGCCGGCGACGAAGTGACAAGAATGCATTGCACGGAGCCGCGACTTGATTCCTGAACTCGGCCATTTCGCGCTGATCCTCGCGCTGACCATGGCGCTGGCACAAAGTGTGTTGCCGCTGATCGGCGCCTCGAACGGCAATGCCGCGTGGATCGCGTTGGCGCGGCCTTCCGCGCGCGGCCAGTTCATCTTCACCGCCATCGCCTACGGGTGCCTGACCTGGGCCTTCGTGCACGATGACTTCTCGGTGCTGCTGGCGGCCAACCATTCGAACTCGATGCTGCCGCTGGTCTACAAGTTCACCGCCGTGTGGGGCAACCACGAAGGCTCGATCCTGCTGTGGTCGCTGATCCTGTCGGGCTGGACGCTGGCGGTGTCGCTGTTCAGCCGCCAGCTCGACGAACGCACGCTGGCGCGCGTGTTGGGCGTGATGGGCCTGATCAGCTGCGGCTTTCTGCTCTTCACGCTGTTCACCTCCAACCCCTTCGAGCGGCTGCTGCCCGCCGCGCCCGATGGCAAGGACCTGAACCCGCTGCTGCAGGACCCGGGCATGGTCATCCACCCGCCGATGCTGTACATGGGCTATGTCGGCTTCGTCGTCGCCTTTGCCTTCGCCATCGCCGCGTTGATCTCCGGCCGGCTCGATGCCGCCTGGGCACGCTGGTCGCGGCCGTGGACCACCGTCGCCTGGTGCTTCCTGACCCTCGGCATCGCGCTCGGCAGCTTCTGGGCCTACTACGAACTCGGCTGGGGCGGCTGGTGGTTCTGGGACCCGGTCGAAAACGCCTCGTTCATGCCCTGGCTGGTCGGCACCGCGTTGATCCACTCGCTGGCCGTGACCGAGAAGCGCGGCGGCTTCAAGATGTGGACCGCGCTGCTGGCGATCCTGGCCTTCTCGCTGTCGCTGCTGGGCACCTTCATCGTGCGCTCCGGGGTCCTGAGCTCGGTACATGCCTTTGCCTCCGACCCGGCACGTGGCATCTTCATCCTCGGCTTCCTGGCGCTGGTCATCGGGGGCTCGTTGCTGCTGTTCGCCTGGCGCGCACCGAAGGTCGGCGCCGGCGCCGGCTTTGAGATGGTGTCGCGCGAATCGATGCTGCTGGCCAACAACGTCCTGCTGGTGGTGGCAGCCGCTGCGGTGCTGCTGGGCACGCTGTACCCGCTGGTGGTGGACGCGTTGGGGCTGGGCAAGATCTCGGTCGGCCCGCCCTACTTCTCCGCGGTGTTCGTGCCGCTGATGACACCGGCGTTGTTCCTGATGGCGGTCGGCCCGCTGGCGCGCTGGCGCTCGGCATCGGCGGGCGGCCTGGCGCGGCAGATGCGCTGGGCCATCGGCGTCAGCGCCGCCAGCGCCGTGGTGGCGCCTTTGGTGTTGGGCCACTGGACGCCGATGATCGGCTTCGGCCTGCTGCTCGGCGTGTGGGTCGCCAGCGGCACGCTGCTCAACCTGCTGCTGCGGTTGCGCGGGCATCCAGCACCGTCGCTGATGCAGCGTTTTGCCGCGCAGCCCGGCAGCTACTACGGCATGCTGCTGGCGCACCTGGGCATCGCGGTGTTCGTCATTGGCGTGACCGTGGTCAACGGCTTCCAGGTCGAGCGCGACCTGCGCATGACGCCAGGCGACAGCACGCAGATTGGCGGGCTCGAGGTGCGCTTCGAAGGCGTCGGCGAACGGCGTGGGCCGAACTACAACGCCGCGCGTGGTGTGCTGCAGGTGTCGCGCGACGGCCGGCCGGTGACCACGCTGGAGCCCGAACGGCGCCTGTACACCGTCAGCCAGATGCCGATGACCGAAACCGCGATCCACCGGAGCCTCACGCGCGACCTCTATGTCTCGCTCGGCGAACCGCTCGGCGAGGGCGCCTGGAGCGTGCGCGTTTATTACAAGCCCTTCGTCGCCTGGATCTGGGCCGGCTGTGTGCTGATGGCGCTCGGCGGCCTGCTGGCGGTGCTCGACCGTCGCTACCGGCAGGTGCGGCGCGTCGCCGAAACCCCGGCGCGCCAGCCGCCGGACGATGCCAGCGCCCCAGCGCTGGCCGGCGGAACGGCCGAAGCGGCGCGGCCATGAAGCGCTACCTGCTGCCGCTGGTCGTGTTCCTGGTGCTGCTGGGCTTCCTGGCGGTGGGCCTGAATCTCAAGCCGCGCGAAGTGCCGTCGCCGTTGATCGACAAGCCGGCGCCGGCCTTCAGCCTGCCGGTGCTGGCCACGCCCGATCAGCAGTTGAGCCTGCAGGATCTGCGCGGCAAGGTCTGGTTGCTGAACGTGTGGGCTTCGTGGTGCGTGGCCTGCCGCATCGAGCACCCGTTGCTGGTCGAGTTGTCGGGCACCGGTGCGGTGCCGATCTACGGCCTCAACTACAAGGACAAGCGCAACGATGCGCATGGCCTGGCTGGCGAAGTTCGGCAACCCCTACGTCGCCTCGCTGTCCGACAGCGAGGGCCTGGTCGGCATCGACTACGGCGTCTATGGCGTGCCCGAGACCTTCGTCATCGACAAGAACGGCACCATCCGCATGAAACACATCGGCCCGGTCACACCCGAGGTGTTGCGCGACGAGATCCTGCCATTGGTGAAGAAGCTCGGCGCATGACGGCTCGCACGGTGTTGCGCGTGGCGGGCTCGGCACTGCTCGCGCTCGGGCTTGTCGGCGGGGCGCTCGCACGCGAGGCGCAGCCGCTGGCCGCCGACCCGGTGCTGGAAGCGAAGGTCATGCACATCGCCGAGGAACTGCGTTGCCTGGTGTGCCAGAACGAGACCATTGCCGCGTCGCAGGCCGACCTGGCGCAAGACCTGCGCAAGCAGATCCGCATCAAGCTGCAACAAGGCCAGAGCGAGGCGCAGATCAAGGATTTCATGGTCCAGCGCTACGGCGATTTCGTGCTCTACCGGCCGCCGCTGAAGGCCAGCACCTGGCTGCTATGGGGCGGCCCGTTCGTGCTGCTGGTGGCCGCGGCCTTGGTATTGTGGTCCGCGCTGCGTCGACGCGCCGCGGCGGCGGCGGCGCGGCCGCTGTCTGCCGATGACGCGGCGCGCGCGCGCCAGTTGCTGGGTGACGGCCGATGACGCTGTTCTGGCTGCTGGCCGCCGCGCTGTTGCTGCTGGCGCTGGGCCTGCTGACGAGATCGTCGTGGCGCGCGCCGGCCGCCGTCACGCCGGATCGCGATGCGCGCCAGGCCAACATGGAGGTGCTGCGCGCGCAGTTGCGTCAACTCGACGACGAACTGGCCAGCGGCAGCTTGACCGGCACACAGCATGCGCAGGCGCGCGCCGACATCGAACGGCGTGTGCTCGATGAAGAAAGTGTCGCGCTGGCGCCGGCCAGCGCCGGTTCGCGACGCGGCACCGCGTGGCTGCTCATGCTGGCCGTGCCGACGCTGGCCATCGCGTTGTATGCCGGCCTGGGCGACCCACGGGCGCTGTCCGGCCAAGTCACCGGCGAAGGCGCCGTCGCCGGCACCGGCGAGCCCAGCGCACAGGACATCGAGGTGCTGGTCACGCGCCTCGCACAGCGCATGGCCGCACAACCGCCAGGCCGCGTCGAAGATGCCGAAGGCTGGGCCATGCTCGGCCGCACCTATGCCGCGTTGCAACGCTACCCGCAAGCCGGCGATGCCTTCGCCAAGGCGCTGCAGCTGACACCCGGCGATGCGCAGCTGGTCGCCGACCAGGCCGATGTGCTGGCGATGCAACAAGGCCAGAGCCTGCTCGGTGAGCCGACGCGCCTGATCGAGCAGGCGCTGCGGCTCGACCCGAACAACCTGAAGGCACTGGCGCTCGCCGGCAGTGCCGCCTTCGAGCGCCAGGACTTCGCTGCGGCGATCAGCCACTGGCGCACGGCCAGCAAGCTGGCACCGCCGGACAGTGAATTTCAGCGCGGACTCCAGGCCAGCCTGGTGGAAGCACAGACGGCGCTGGCGCGCGCCACCGGCACGTCGATGCCGGCGCAGACCGCGGGCACGGCGCCGTCGCCGATGACGCCAGCCCAGGCCGGTACCGCCGCCATCAGCGGCCGCGTCAGCCTGGCACCGGCACTGGCCGCGCGCGTCTCGCCGGAAGACACGGTGTTCGTCTTCGCCCGCGCCGCCGACGGTCCGCGCATGCCGTTGGCGATCCTCAAGCGCCAGGCACGCGAATTGCCATTCGAGTTCGTGCTAGATGACAGCCAAGCCATGACGGCGCAGATGACGCTGTCCAAGTTTCCGAGTGTGGTGCTCGGTGCGCGCATCTCGAAGTCGGGCAACGCGACGCCGAGCAGTGGCGATCTGCAAGGACAGGCCGGGCCGCTGCCCAACCGCGGCAGCCAGGTGCAACTGGTCATCGACAGCGTGCAGCCTTGAGGCGCATGGGTTGTCAACGGATGCGCCGCGCCAACCGTTGTCTGTGCGGCCCCGCTGTCGCTATGACGGGGTCGGATAGGCTGGCGAGCCCACGATGCGGCGCTCGCCGATATCATGCAATGTCGTGCAACCCAGGAAAACTGCAAACATGAAAACCTCGAATCGTCGTGTCTTCATCATGAGTCTGGTCGCGGGCTCGTCCGTGCTGGCGGCCACCACGGCGCGTGCACAGGCCGTGCTGTCAGAAACCGATCCGCAGGCCGTGGCGCTGGGGTACAAGGCGGACACGACCAAGGTCGATCAGAAGAAATTCCCCAAACACGAAGCCAGTCAGCACTGCGGCAACTGCCAGCTGTACCAGGGCAAGCCGGCCGATGCCAACGGCCCGTGCCCGCTGTTCGCAGGCAAGCACGTGGCCAAGGACGGCTGGTGCAGTGCCTGGGTGAAGAAGGCCTGACCTTCAGGCAAACGAATAGGGCCCGCCGCGCTCGAGGGCCCGTCGGTAGGCCGGCAGGGCCTGGAAGCGCTTGACCCAGGCGTCCAGGTTCGGATAGTTCTCGCGGTTGCCGCGGGCGCCGGCCACTTCACCGACAAAGCTCATCTGGATGTCGGCGCCGCTCAAGCGGCCGCCGACCAGCCACTCTTTGCCCTGCAGCGATTGATCGACAAAGCCCAGGTGGTTGGCGATCTCGCTTTCGATGCGCGGCGCGAGCGGGGCGCCGGCATCGCCCAGGCGCGACACGTACAGCTTCAGCAGCAACGGCAACATCGCCGAGCCTTCGGCATAGTGCAACCACTGCTGGTGGCTTTCGTAGTCGTCGCCATCCGCGGCCGGCTGCAGCCGGCCCTGGCCATGGTGGCGAAGCAGGTAGTCGATGATGGCGCCCGATTCGATCAGCTTGCGCGCACCGTCCTCGAGCACCGGTGACTTGCCCAGTACATGCACCTGCTTCAGCGCGGGCGGCGCCAGGCGGGTGCTGGCGTCGCGCTGGTAGTGCCTGATTTCGTAGGGCAATGCCAGTTCTTCGAGCAGCCACAGCACGCGCTGTGAACGTGAGTCGTTGAGGTGGTGCACGACGAGCATGGTGTTTCCTGATGTGTGGGGCTCGGCACAGCATAACAACCCGCGTTCAGTGTCAGCGGGTGGTGGCCCGCAGCGGGCAATTACCCATTGGTTCTCGACCCGAGATGGGTAGAGTGCTTTGCATCTTGCGGCGGCGTGCACAAGCGCTGCCTTGTGCCTTATTGCCTGCCATTCCCTGGAGAACCCATGCCCTCACCGTTCATCGTGCCGCGTCGTCGCTTGATCCTCGCCGCCATCGGCGCCGGCACGCTGCTGCACGCGCCGTGGGTGCGTGCACAGCAGAAGTTCATCAACGTGCTCACCGGCGGCCAGAGCGGCGTCTATTACCCGATGGGCGTGGCGCTGTCGCAGATCTGGGGCAAGGCGCTGCCCGATGCCAAGGTCACGGTGCAATCGACCAAGGCCTCGGCCGAGAACCTGAACCTGCTGCAGGCCGGTCGCGGCGAAATGGCGCTGACGCTCGGCGACGCGCTGTCCGACGCCTGGAAGGGCGACAAGGATGCCGGCTTCGCCACGCCGCTGACCAAGCTGCGCGCCGTGTCGGGCATGTATGCCAACGTCATCCAGATCGTCGCCAATGCCGATTCGGGCATCAAGACGCTGGCTGACCTGAAGGGCAAGCGCATCTCGGTCGGTGCGCCGAAATCGGGCACCGAGCTGAATGCGCGCTCGGTGCTGAAAGCGGCCGGACTGGCGTACAGCGACTTCGCCAAGGTCGAGTACCTGCCCTTCGGTGAGTCGGTGGAACTGATGAAGAACCGCCAGCTCGACGTGACGCTGCAGTCCGCGGGGCTGGGCGTGGCCTCGATCCGCGACCTGGCCACCGCGGTGAAGATCGTGGTCGTGGCCATTCCGCCCGACGTGGTGGCCAAGATCGGCGATGCCGCCTACCAGCCGACGACCATTCCCGCCAACACCTACACCGGCCAGACCGAAGCCGTGCCGTCGATCGCCATCAAGAATTTCCTCGTCTCGCACGAAGGCGTGTCGGAGGAGGCGGTGTATGTGATGACCAAATCGATGTTCGACAACCTCGACACGCTGGTCGCCGCGCACAGCGCTGGCAAGGGCATCACCCGGGAAGGCGCGGTCAGCGGCACGTCGGTCACCTTCCACCCGGGCGCGGTCAAGTACTTCCGCGAAGTCGGCTTGATGAAGTAGGCCATGGCCGCTGCGCTCGGCGCTCAAGCGCCACTGCACGCCCCCGAGCAGCACACGCGCCCCTTCGTGGGCGCGTTGTTCTGGGTGGCGATCGTGTTCTCGACCTTCCAGATCGTCACGGCCGCGTTCAGCCCGCTGTCGAGTTCGGTGGTGCGTGCGGTGCACGTGGGCTTCCTGCTGCTCGTCACGTTCGCGCTGTTCCCGCCGCTGAAGGTCAAGGCGCTGGGCTGGATCGTCGGCGGCGTGGCCTTCGTCGCCGGGCTGTACCACTGGGTGTTCGAGGCCGAGCTGGTGCAGCGCGCCGGCGAGATGACCCCGGCCGACATGGTCGTCGGCACGCTGACCATCGTGCTGGTGTTCGAGGGGGCACGGCGCATCATGGGTTTTGCGCTGCCGCTGATCTGCCTGCTGTTCTTGGCCTACGGGCTGTTCGGCCAGTACCTGCCGGGCGTGCTCGCACACCGCGGCTATGGGCTGGACCAGATCGTCGGCCAGCTCGGCTTCGGCACCGAAGGCATCTACGGCACGCCGACCTACGTGTCGTCGAGCTACATCTTCCTGTTCATCCTGTTCGGCGCCTTCCTCGAACAGGCCGGCATGATCACCTTGTTCACCGACTTCGCGCTCGGCCTGTTCGGCCACACCAAGGGCGGGCCGGCCAAGGTGTCGGTGGTGTCGTCGGGATTGATGGGCACCATCAACGGCTCGGGCGTGGCCAACGTGGTCACCACCGGTCAGTTCACGATTCCGCTGATGAAACGCTTCGGCTACAAGGCCGCCTTCGCCGGCGGCGTGGAGGCCACCTCGAGCATGGGCGGCCAGATCATGCCGCCGGTGATGGGCGCGGTGGCCTTCATCATGGCCGAGACCATCGACGTGCCCTATGTCGAGATCTGCAAGGCGGCGTCGATACCGGCAGCGCTGTACTTCCTGACTGCCTTCCTGATGGTGCACCTGGAAGCCGGACGCGCCGGGCTGGTCGGCATCCCGAAGGACGAATGCCCCGACCCCTGGGCGGCGATGAAGCTGCGCTGGTACCTGATCCTGCCGCTGGCGGTGCTGGTGTGGCTGCTGTTCTCGGGCTACACGCCGCTGTTCTCGGGCATGGTCGGGCTGGTGTTGACGGTGATCCTGATCTTCGGCGCGGCGCTGACGAAGCGCTTCGGCAAGCGCGTGCTGCAGACGCTGTTCTGGGTGCTGATCGGGCTCGCCGCGTCGAGCTTCTTTGCCTACGGCATCGGCGCCATCATCGGCTTGGCGTTGGCGCTGGCCGTGGTGTTGTGGTTCGCCAAAGGCGGGCGCGAGACGCTGCGCGTGGCGCTCGATGCGCTGGCCGACGGCGCGCGTCACGCGCTGCCGGTGGGCGTGGCCTGCGCGCTGGTCGGCGTGATCATCGGCATCCTCACACTCACCGGCGCAGCGACCACCTTTGCTGGCTTCATCATCGACATCGGCAAGAACAGCCTCTTCCTGAGCCTGGTGCTGACGATGCTGGTGTGCCTGATCCTGGGCATGGGCATCCCGACGATTCCCAACTACATCATCACCAGCTCGCTGGCCGCGCCGGCACTGCTGGAACTGGGCGTGCCGCTGATCGTCTCGCACATGTTCGTCTTCTACTTCGGCATCATGGCCGACCTCACGCCGCCTGTGGCGCTGGCCGCCTTCGCGGCGGCGCCGATCGCCAAAGAGAGCGGCATGAAGATCGGCCTGCAGGCCATGCGCATCGCCATCGCCGGCTTCATCGTGCCGTACATGGCGGTATATGCGCCGGCCCTGATGCTGCAAGGCGGCACCTGGTGGGACACCGGCTATGTGGTGTTCAAGGCGGTGGTCGCGATCACGCTGTGGGGCGGCGCCGCCATCGGCTACTGGGTCGGCCCGCTGAAGCTTTTCGAGCGGGTCTGGGCCTTCGTCGCGGCGGGCTTCCTGGTGGTGGCGGCGCCGGCCACCGACGAGATCGGCCTGGCGCTGGCGCTGGCGCTGATCGCATGGCACCTGTTCCGCGTGCGCACGCGGCGGGCGGCCGCGGCCTGAACTTTGGCGGCTCTGGCGGCCCTGTGTCTGGCCGCTGGCGGGCTGCAGCTGAGCCTGCCGCTGAGCCAGTTCACGCTGCGCTGGGACCACTCGATCGAAAGGATCGAGTGGTCCGAGGACTACGAACTGGCCGGCGACTGGCTGCACCTGTCACGTGCGCACATCCGCGGCTCAGGCGCCGGCATGGAGCCGCCGCCCGGCGCCATATTGCTGGGCGGCGTGTGGCACTACCGGCTCGCCGACCCGTGGCGACGCGAGATCGTGCTGGCGCGCTCAGAGTTCGTTCCCGACTACGAACTGTGCTTCGACGGCAGTTGCTGGCCGATGACGCGTTGGCTTCCGATCGCGGCCGGGCCGGTCACGCTGCGGGCGTGCTGATTCTGCGGCCGGGCCTTGGCATGGGGACGGGCCAGTCCGGGGCTGATCGTTCGTGTGGCGGACACCGCCGCGACCCGCCCCGGCCCATGCGTCGTTTCCGAGCAGAACTGCGCTGTCCGCTGCCTTCGACTCAGCACCAAAGCCGCTAATCTTGCAAGCCTTTGCTTCTGCTCCTGAGCAGAAGCTGACGCCAAGGGAGTGCACAAATTCGCCAGGGGATGATCGACGCGTGAACGGTACCGGCGCAGCTCGTCTAGACATGCCAGTGCCAGGGGGCGCCGCGCGTGACGCAGCACGTCTCCTGGCCGACTGGGCCGCGCTGTCGCTCGATATCGAGGCCGACCCGGTCCACGACAACCGCATCTTCAAACTCGGCGCGGTTCGATCGGATAACGCCGAGCACCTGCGTCTAGGTACCGGCTGGCATGACAAGGCCGGCATTGCGTGGCAGATCGACACCATCACTGCGGGTGCGCGTGTGCTGGTCGGGCACAACCTGCGGCGCCATGACCTGCCCGAACTGCAACGCCAGCATCCGGGGCTCGCCTGCCTGACGCTGCCAGTGATCGACACGCTCGAATGGTCGGCACTGGCGTTCCCGAGCAATCCCTATCACCGCCTGGTCAAGGGCTACAAGCTGCTGTCCGACACGCGCAACGATCCCGTCAAGGACGCTCGCATCACGCTGGACTTGCTGGCTGACGAGGTCGATGCCTTTGCTGCCATGCACCGCAGCGCGCCTGAGTGGCTGGCGCTACTGCACTTTCTGGTCGCGCACGACGGGCCGCTCGATCAGTGCCTTCGCGCCGTACGTGAAGCCGAGCCACCCGATCGCGCGGCCGCGGCGCAGCTGGCCCAGGGGCTGTTCGGCAAGCTTTGCTGCGCGACGCGGCTCGCGCAGGCCGCCGATCAAGGGCTGATCGGCGCGCCTGAGCACCGCTTCGCGCTGGCGCTGGCGCTGGGATGGATCCGCGTGTCGGGCGGCAACTCGGTGCTGCCGATCTGGGTGCACCAGTCGCTGCCGCTGGTGCGCACGCGCATCGCCCAGTTGCGCGAACAGGACTGCGGCAATCCGGCCTGCGGCTACTGCCGCGGCACAACCCGGAACATCTGCTTCAGCTGAACTTCGGCCACGCGGCGTTCCGGTCCACACCGGCGGCCCGCGACGGCACGTCGCTGCAGCGCGGCATCGTCGTCGCCGGCCTGGCGCGCAAGAGCCTGCTGGCCGTGCTGCCCACCGGGGGCGGCAAGTCCATCTGCTATCAGCTGCCGGCGCTCGTCCACTACTGGCGCGCCGGGCAACTGACCGTCATCGTCTCGCCGCTGCAGTCGTTGATGAAGGACCAGGTCGACAACCTGGTGAAGGTGGGCGTGAACTGCGCGGTCACGATCAACGGCCTGCTCACGCCCATCGAGCGCCGCGCGGCGCTGGACAAGGTGCGCCTCGGCGACGCCGGCATCGTGCTGGTGTCTCCCGAGCAGTTCCGCAGCCGCACGTTCGTCGAGGCGATCCGCATGCGCGAGATCGCCACCTGGGTTTTCGACGAGGCGCACTGCCTGTCCAAGTGGGGGCACGACTTCCGTACCGATTACCTGTACGTGGCGCGCTTCATCTGCGAGCAGTTCGCGGGCCCACCGGCGCCGATCGCCTGCTTCACGGCCACGGCCAAGCCGGATGTGATCGACGATCTGTGCGGGCACTTCCGCGACACGCTCGGCGTGGAGCTCGAACGATTCCTCGGCGGTCATGATCGGTCGAACCTGAGCTACCAGGTGGTGCCGTCGACCAAGGCCGAGAAGCCGCAGCGCATTGTCGAGATTCTCAAGTACGAGCTCCAGCGCGGCGGCGCGGCCGTCGTCTTCTGTGCCACGAGGAAGACCGCCGAGACCATGGCCGAGTTGGTCAGCGCGCAAGGCATGCCGTGCGAATGCTTCCATGGGGGCCTGCAGGCCGAAGCCAAGAAGAGCGTGCAGCAGCGCTTTCTGGGTGGCGAGTTGGCGGTCATTGCCGCGACCAACGCCTTCGGCATGGGGGTGGACAAACCCGACATCCGTGTCGTCATCCATGCCCAGATTCCGGGTTCGCTGGAGAACTACCTGCAGGAAGCCGGCCGTGCGGGCCGCGACGGCCACCCCGCACGCTGCGTGCTGTTGTTCGACCCGGAGGACGTCGAAGCCCAGTTCCGCCTGTCGGCCACGTCGCGGCTGACGCCGCGGGATTTCTCGGCGCTGCTCAAGGCCGTGCGCAAGCGCGTCAATCGCTTCAAGAAGGACGAGATCGTGGTCTCGGCGACCGAGCTGCTGGCCACCAGCGAAGGCACCAGCATCGACATCGAATCCCCCGACGCGACAACCAAGGTCAACACCGCCGTGGCCTGGCTGGAGCGCGGCGGCTTCCTGAAGCGCAACGAGAACAACACGCGCGTGTTTCCGGCCAGCCTGCGTGTCGCCACGCTGGACGAAGCGGTGGAACGGATCGCCAAGGCCGACCTGCCAAAGGCCAAGCGCGAGATGTACATCGCCATCGCCGCCAGCCTGTTCAAGGCCACCGATCCGGCCGGCATCAGCACCGACGAGCTGATGCTGGAGGCCGGCATCGAGTCTCAGGAGTGCTTCCGCATCCTGCACCAGCTGGAGGCGCTGGGCATCATCGCCAACGACCTGGGTTTGAGCGTGCGGCTGAACAAGGGCGTGAAAGGCGCCGCCGACAAGGCCCTGCAGCGGCTGAACAAGATGGAGCGCGAGTTGCTCGAGCTGATGATCGAGCAAGCGCCCGACGCCGACACCGGCGGCGAGCCGCAACAACTTGCGGTGCGCCCCATCTGCACTGAGCTGCGGGGCCGCCTCGGGCTCGCGGACGGCGACGCCCAGGCGACGCCGGAAATCGTTCGCACCTGCCTGCGTTCGATGTCCGACGCCTTCGGGTCGAGCAGCCAGCGGCGCAGCCTGTGGCGCTCCAGGGGTCGCGACATCCTCAGCATCGTTGTGCATCGCACCTGGGGCTGGATTCGTGAGGTGTGCGAACGCCGCCGGGCGGTCGCGCAGGTCGTGCTGGCGCGCCTGCTCGAGGCGTTGCCGGCCGACGCGCAGGGCGCGAACTTGCTGGTGGAATGCAAGGCCAGGGATTTGATCGATGCGATCCAGTGCGACATCGAACTCAGGCACACGGTGAGCGACCCCGCCGCTGCGCTGGAGCACGCCCTGCTCTACCTGCACGACAACCGCGTGCTGGAACTCGATCGGGGCCGAGCCGTGTTCCGCTCGGCGATGACGATCGCCGTCAACCCCGATGCATCCAGGCGGCGCTTTACCAAAGACGATTTCGCGCCACTGGAAGAGTTCTACCGCGAGCGCACCTTGCAGACGCACGTGATGCACGAGTACGCCCGGCTCGGTGCCGAGACTCCCGAACGAGCGGCTGCGCTGCTCGACGGCTACTTCCCTGCCCCGGCGCCAGTTCGTTCGCCAGTTCTTCAAAGGCCGCGCCGATCTGCTGGAACTGGCGACCACCGACGAGTCGTTTCGCCGCATCGTCGATGACCTGAATCACCCCGTTCAACAGGCATTGGTCGAGAAGGCCGAGCGTGGCAATCATCTGGTGCTGGCCGGGCCCGGTTCGGGCAAGACCAAGGTCATCGTGCACCGCATCGCCTACCTGCTGCGGGTGCGCAGGGTGGCGCCGGACAGCATCATCGCGCTAGCCTTCAACCGCAGCGCCGCCGCCGAGTTGCGCCGGCGGCTGCTCGCTTTGGCCGGCGACGACGCGCGGGGCGTGACCGTGCTCACCTACCACGCCATGGCGCTGCGCCTGACCGGCACCAGCCTCGAGGCGGCAGCGCGCAGCGACACGAAGATCGACTTCGACCAGCTGATCCGCAACGCCATCAACCTGCTCAACGGGCAGCACGAAGAGGCGTTCATGGATGAAGACGATGCGCGCGATCGCCTGCTGCAAGGCTACGAGTACATCTTCGTCGACGAGTACCAGGACATCGACGCCCAGCAATACGAAATGGTCAGCGCGCTGGCGGGGCGGCGCCTGAACGACCCGGACGCCAACAAGCTCAACATCATGGCCGTCGGCGACGATGACCAGAACATCTACGCCTTCAAGGGCGCCAGTGTCGAATTCATCCGCCGCTTCCAGGCCGACTACGAGTGCGAGGTGACCTATCTGGTGGAGAACTTCCGTTCCACCCAGAACATCATTGCCGCGGCGAACCACGTGATCCAGCGCGCCGCCGAGCGGATGAAGGTTGACCACCCGATCCGCATCGACAAGGCCCGTTTGCAAGATCCGCCGGGCGGCCGCTGGGCTGCGCTCGATGCCGTGCACCAGGGGCGCGTGCGCTCGATCGCCGCACCCGCCGATGCCAACCTGCAGGCGCAAATCGTGATGCAGGAGGTTCAACGCATCCGGGCGGCCGATCCCGGCACCCCGCTGGGCGAAATCGCCGTGCTCGCGCGCACACACGGCACGCTTCAGCCGCTGCGCGCGCTGTGCGAAGTGACGGGAATGCGCTTCGAGCTGGTCAGTGCCGAGGCGGCGCGTTCACGCCTGTCGTTCATGCAACTGCGCGAAGGCTGGCAAGCGGTGCAAGCGCTGCCGGGGCGGCGCAACGACCTGGTCGAACTGGGGCCGCTGAAGGATTGGCTGGCGGACCACGTGCGCCAAGAGCCCGCCAATCCGCACTGGGCCGACATCATGGCCGCGGTGGAGGAGTTGGCCCAGGGCTCGCAGGCCGATCGCGTCACCGCCCAGGAAGTGCTGGACGCGCTGTACGAAGCCGCCGACGACAAACGCCGGCACGGCCGCCCCGATGCGCTGCGTCTCATCACCGCGCACGGCGCCAAGGGGCTGGAGTTCGACCACGTGATCGTGATGGATTGCGCCGACTGGCGCGGGGATGGCGACGACGATCGACGCCTGCTCTACGTGGCGATGACACGCGCGCGCCAGACGCTGGTGACCTTGCGCGCGGAGACGGGACGCAACGCGTATCTCACCGACCTCGGTTCGGTCGACGGCGTCGCCGAAGCGCTGCCGGCCGTTCGGCCGTTTCACCGCAGTGAACTCGATCGCCGCTGCCTGACATTGGGCCCGGCCGATGTGGATCTGGGTTACGCCGGGCGTCGGCCGGTGGGCGCAGGCATACACGCCGACCTGGCGGCCGTTCGGGTCGGCGATGAGATCAAGGTGGCGAACCGGCGTCTGCTGGCCGGTAGCGGCAGCGCGCTCGGCCAGCTGGCGCAAGCGTGCCGTCTGCCGGATCGCCCGTTATCCGCTGAGGTCTATGCCGTCATGGTCCGCACCCGTGCCCAGACGCACCCAGACTACCTGGCCGGTGTTGCCGTCGAGCAATGGGAAGTGCCGCTGGTGGAAGTCACGCTGCCGTAGAGCGAGCTGCAGGTCCAGCAAGCTCCGTCGGCCGCCGGCGAAAGCCAATCCGATACGACCTCGAGCTTGCTTGCCGTAGCGTGTCGCAGGGCAAGGTGATGGTGCCCATCACGCTGTCGGGCGACGCCATCGGCCAGCGGGCGGGCCCGATGAAGGCTTTCGAACGGGTGTGACCTCGCAGACAATCCCACGATGAGCGCCGCACCCCCCAGCGACCCGCCACGGCCCGCAGCCGTGGACGTGGGCGCCCTGCTGCACTCGCTGGCCAGCGTGCTGGCGCACAGCTTCGACACGCGCATCCGCATCAAGGTCGATGCCCCCTCCACCTGCGCGCCGGTGTGGGCCGACCCGGCGCGGCTCGAAGCGGCCTTGCTGATGCTCACCGCGCGTGCACGCGAGGCGATGCCGCAGGGTGGCCTGCTGCAACTGGTCTGCGATTCACAGCGCGTGGTGCCCGACAGCGTGCGCGCCACGCTCGGCAACACCGTTGCCGATGCCGGTCTTGTCGCTGTCGAGGTCATCCACAACGGCCTCCACGCGCACCCCCAGGATCTCGCCGATGTGCACGACTTCGCCCGCCTGGCCGGCGGCGATGCGCTGGCTGTCGGCAGCAGCACGCACGGCCACGCTGTCACGCTGTTCCTGCCGCGGGCGGGCCAGGCGATGGCGCCCGCAGCCGCGCCGACGAGCGAAGACGAGCAGCTGCCGCCCGATCTGAGGGTGCTGCTGGTCGATGACGATGCCAGCCTGCGCCGCACCTTGTCCGGCCTGCTGCGCCAACTGGGCTGCGCCGTGCAACTCGCTGCCCAGGCCGACGATGCCCTGCAGCGCCTGCGGCGCGGCGAGGCCTTCGACTTGCTGATCAGCGACATTGCGCTCGGCGAGGGCCTGCGCGGCACCCAGCTGGCCGGCGAGGCACGCGCGCTGGTGCCGTCGCTGCCGGTGCTGCTGATATCGGGCTACTCGCGCGAACTGGTCAAGGCCGACGCCGCCACGCCGAGCGACTTCGAGTTGTTGCGCAAGCCGTTCGGCCGCGTAGAACTGGTGCGCGCGATGGTCAGGGCGCTGCGCGCGCGCAAGCCTTGACCCTGCCAGCGCCACCGCCAGTCGCGCTGCACTAAGCTCGCCTCAACTGAGCGCTCTGTCCAGCCGAGCATCCGCAACCCCGAAAGGAAAGTGATGATCCAACCCCGCCAACCGGTGCCCGCGCTGCAGGTGCCCACGCTCGACCACGGTGCCTACAGCTTGCAGGCCGATGCGCCGAGCAACTTCTCGCTGCTGGTGTTCTACCGCGGCTTGCATTGCCCGATCTGCCTGAAGTACCTGCTCGAGCTGAGCCGCTCGCTGCCCGAATTCGACAAGCGCGGTGTCAAGGTGCTGGCCCTGTCCAGCGACACCGAGGAGCGCGCCCGTGCGATGGCCGACAAGGTCAAGGCGCCCGATCTGCGTGTCGGGCACAGCCTGAGCCTGGCCAGCGCGCGCGAGTGGGGGCTGTACATCAGCACCTCGCGTGGCATGACCTCGGCCGGTGTCGAAGAGCCGGCGCTGTTCTCGGAGCCCGGCTTGTTCATCGTCAAGCCCGACAACAGCCTGTACTACGCGGCCGTGCAGACGATGCCGTTCGCACGCCCCCATTTCGACGAGTTGCTGGCCGCACTCGACTTCGTGCTGGCCAAGAACTACCCAGCGCGCGGCGAGTACAGCGGCGCGGTGTAAGCCCGTTCCGGCCGCCGGCGGCAGCACCAGGCACAACCGCGTGCCGCACGCTTGCCGGTGCTCGATGCGCAGCTTGCTCATGTTGTCGAGCCGTCGAGCAAGCGGCAGCGGGGCGGTAGCCGCAGGGTTTGCCGACGGCGGACTTGCTTGAATAATCGCCTTTCGCACCACGCACGAGGAAGCCACCATGCCCCGCTTTGCTGCCAACCTGACGATGCTCTACAACGAGGTGCCGTTCCTCGACCGCTTCGCGCTCGCCGCGCAGGCCGGCTTCAAGGCGGTGGAGTTCCTGTTTCCCTATGCCTTCGATGCGAAAGAGTTGCGTCGGCGACTCGACGACAGCGGCCTGCAGCTGGTGCTGCACAACCTCCCGCCTGGCAACTGGGATGCTGGTGAGCGCGGCACGGCCTGCCTGCCGGACCGCACCGCAGAGTTTCGAGCCGACGTGGCCAAAGGCATCGAATACGCCAAGGTGCTGGGCGCGCCGCAGCTGAACTGCCTGGCCGGCAAGGTGCCCGCGGGCGCCGACCCGGCCGCGTTGCGCAGCACCTTCGTCGCCAACCTGAAGTACGCCGCCGCTGAGTTCGAGCGTGCCGGCTTGCGGCTGCTCACCGAGCCGATCAACCACTTCGATATTCCCGGCTTCTATCTCAACACCACCGCGCAGGCCATCGGCATCCTCGACGATGTCGGCGCCGATAACGCCTTCGTGCAGTACGACATCTACCACGCACAGCGCATGGAAGGCGAACTGGCGGCGACGATGCAAAAACATCTGGCACGCATCGGCCATATGCAACTCGCCGACAACCCCGGCCGCAACGAACCCGGCAGCGGCGAGATCAACTACGCGTTCCTGTTCGCGCACCTCGACCGCATCGGCTACAAGGGCTGGATCGGCTGCGAGTACAAGCCCGCCACCAGCACCGAGGCCGGGCTGGGCTGGATGCGGCGCATGGCACAGTAGGCCTTTCGCCGAGACACGCAAACTTGCGCAGGCACAAAGAAGGAGATCAGGTGAGCACCGCTTCCAGCAACAACATGAAACTCGGATTCGTCGGCCTCGGCATCATGGGCGCGCCCATGGCCGGGCAGTTGATCAAGGCCGGCCATCAGGTCTTCGTCTGCACGCGCAGCAAGGTGCCCGAGTCGATCACGGGCAGCAATGTCACGGTCTGCAAGACCGGCCGCGACGTGGCGCAGAAGGCCGACATCGTGTTCACGATGGTGCCCGACACACCCGATGTCGAAGCGGTGCTGTTCGGCGAGCACGGCATTGCGGCCGGGCTCAGCAAAGGCAAGACGGTGGTCGACATGAGCTCGATCTCGCCGATCGCCACCAAGGCGTTCGCCAAGAAGATCAACGCGCTCGGCTGCGACTACCTCGACGCACCGGTGTCCGGTGGCGAAGTCGGCGCGAAGAACGCCACGCTGTCGATCATGGTCGGCGGCCCCGATGCCACCTTCGACAAGGTCAAGCCGCTGTTCGAATTGATGGGCAAGAACATCACGCTCGTCGGTGGCAATGGCGACGGCCAGACCGCGAAGGTGGCGAACCAGATCATCGTCGCACTGAACATCGAGGCGGTGGCCGAGGCGCTGCTCTTCGCCGCCAAGGCCGGTGCCGACCCGGCCCGTGTGCGCACGGCGCTGATGGGCGGTTTCGCGTCGAGCAAGATTCTCGAGGTGCACGGCGAGCGCATGGTCAAGCGCACCTTCAACCCGGGCTTCCGCATCGAGCTGCACCAGAAGGATCTGAACCTGGCGCTGGCCAGCGCGCGCGCGCTCGGCGTGTCGCTGCCGAACACCGCCACCGCGCAGGAACTGTTCAACGCCTGCGCGGCGCACGGCGGCAAGGCCTGGGACCACTCGGCGATGGTCAAGGCGCTGGAGACTATGGCCAACTTCGAGATCGGCCAGACGAAGGCATGAGCAGACAACGCCATGGCCGACCTGCAAGCCGCCACCGCCACGCAACTGCGCAACATCGAGGCCAGGACGGGCAAGACACTGGTGCAGCTGTACCAGCTGATCGCGGACAGCGGACTGGCCAAGGTCGGCGAACAGCGCACGATGCTGATGAGCACGCTCGGCCTGGGTTACGGCGATGCCAACACGCTGGCGCTGGCGGCCAAGAAGTCCACACTGCCCGCGGCCGCCGATGCCGACCCGCTGGATGCCATCTACGCCGGCAACAAGGCGCCGCAGCGCGCGCTGCATGAAGCGCTGCGCCAGCGCATCGACACGCTCGGCGCCCACGAGACCGCACCGAAGAAGGCCTATGTCAGCCTGCGCCGCAAGAAGCAGTTCGCGATGCTCGGGCCGTCGGCCAAGGGCAGCATCGAACTGGGCTTGAACGTGGCGCAGCTGCCGCCATCGGCGCGGTTGAAGGCGATGCCGCCAGGCGGCATGTGCCAGTACACCACGCGCCTGTCGTCGATCGATGAAATCGACGACGAGCTGATGGGCTGGTTGCGCGCCGCGTACCAGTCGGCCGGTTGATGCCACCGCACCCGCGCGACCTTCCCGACCTGCGCGCTCAGGCGCTGCGGCTGCTGGCATGCACCGATCCCGATGCCAAGGCGCACGGCACGCGGCAGCTCGATGCAGCGGGCACCATCGAGGCCGAAGTGGTGTTCGCCGATCCCGGCACCGTGCCCGGCCGACCGCCGTCGCCCGCGCTGTTGCCGCACACCAAGCTGAAGCAGCGCTCGGTGCACACGCTGGAAGGGCGCGCGGCGTTGATCCATTCGCTGGTGCACATCGAGCTCAACGCCATCGACCTGGCACTCGACCTGTGCTGGCGCTTCGCCGGCCTGCCTGACGCGTTCTACCGCCAATGGTTGCAGGTGGCGCGCGAAGAAGCGCTGCACTTCGAGCTGCTGCGCGACCACCTGCACTCGCTCGGCCATGCCTATGGCGACTTCGCCGCTCACGAGGGCTTGTGGCAGATGGCCGAGCGCACCAAACAAGACCTGCTGGCCCGCATCGCGCTGGTGCCGCGCACGCTGGAAGCGCGCGGGCTCGATGCCTCGCCCGCCGTCAAGGCCAAGCTGCTGGCGGTGGGTGACCGGCGCGGCGCCGACATCCTCGACCTCATCCTGCGCGACGAGATCGGCCATGTCGCACTCGGCAACCACTGGTTTCGCTGGCTGTGCGAACGGCGCGGGCTGGCGCCCGTGCCGACCTACGCCCTGCTTGCGCGGCAGCACGAAGCGCCGCGCCTGCGCGGGCCGTTCAACCTCGATGCACGACGCGCCGCCGGCTTCGACGAGGCCGAGTTGCAGGCCCTGGCCGACAGCTGAGCGCGCTACTTACAATTCGCGGCATGCGACCCCCGCACGCCGCCGCGCCACGGCCCCGCCGCAGCCGTCCATCCAGGGCTTGCAGGTCACTGCCCGCCGCGCGTGGTGCAGACTGATTCGCCGCCGCTGGCGCTGTGGTGGTTTGCCTGCCTGGCATTGCTGCTGGTGGCCGCGCTGGCCTTCGGCGCCGGGATGCTGCTGGCGCGTCGGCGCCATGCCGATGCGTTGCGCGATGCGCGCGCGCAAGCCCAACTGCTGCACCAGTTGCTGGACGTGTGGCAATGGCAAACCGACCGCCACCACCGCCTGTTGAAGCTGCAGCCACCGGCCGGCGCACCGGCCGCGTCCTGGGCCGATGCGGCAACCGGTGGCCAGCCGCTGTGGGAGCATTTCGATGCCGGTGCCGATGCCGGCCGTGGCGCAGGTGACGGGGTGCGGGCGCTGCGCGCGCAACTCGAATCGATGGTGCCGTTCACCGACGTCGCGGTGCTGCAGGCCGGTGCGCACGGCGCGATGCCGTGGCAGATGCGTGGCGCGCCGCGCTTCGATGGCGAAGGTCAATTCGCCGGCCACATCGGCACCGCGCGACGGATCGATACGGTGAGGGCCGATGCGACCGCCACGGCGAGCGCACCGATCACGCCGCTCGGCCTGTCGGCACACGAATCGTCGGAACTGCTCAGCGAGCAGGCGGCCTTCAGCTACACCGTCACCCACGACCTGCGCGCGCCGATCCGCGTCGTCGAGGGCTTCACGCGCATCCTGAAAGAAGACTACGGCCGCTTGCTCGACCGCATCGGCAACGACCACCTCGATCGGGTGCTGGCCGCCGCAGCGCGCATGAACAGCATGATCGATGCGCTGCTGACGCTGGCCAACCTGTCGGCGCAACCGCTGGCACGCCAACCGGTGAACCTGTCGCAGATCGCCGGCTTCGTTGTCGATGACCTGAAGCGCGCTTCGCCCGAGCGCGAGATAGAGGTGCACATCGCGCCCGGCATGAGCGTCGATGGCGATCCGACGCTGTTGCGCCTGGTGCTGGACAACCTGCTCGGCAACGCCTGGAAGTACAGCCAGCGCACCGCGCAGGCGAAGGTGGTCTTCGACAGCACCGTGCAGGACGGCCGCCAGGTGTTCTGCATCGCCGACAACGGCGCCGGCTTCGACATGCGCAACGCCGACCGCCTGTTCGGCGTCTTCCAAAGGCTGCACAGCGCCAACGATTTTCCGGGCACCGGCGTCGGCCTGGCCTCGGTCAAGCGCATCGTGCGCCGCCACGGCGGCGATGTGTGGGCCGAATCGGAGCCGGGCCGCGGCGCGCAGTTCTTCTTCACGCTGCGCGCCTGATCGCCTGATCGCGTGCGATGGCGGCGCATGGGTGGGAACTCAGCGCCGGGCGGGCCTTCAAACGGGTCATGCCAACCCCACCCGACAGCCTCTCCGCGGCGAAGCTGAGCCGCCGACAGTGGCTGGCACTCGCCGCCGCGATGCCGATCGGCGCCTTGCCGGCGGCCGTTCACGCCGCCCAGCCCGGCCCGACGATCGTGCGACGCATCCCATCCAGCGGCGAGACCTTGCCGGTGGTCGGGCTCGGCAGCTGGATCACCTTCAACGTCGGCACCGACGAGGCCGCGCGCGAAGCTTGCACGCAGGTCGTGCGCGCCTTCTTCGCCGACGGTGGGCGGCTGATCGATTGTTCGCCGATGTACGGCTCGTCGCAGCCGACGATCGGCTACGCGCTGACGCAGATCGGCCAGCCGGCCGCGCTGTTCTCGGCCGAGAAGGTGTGGATCGGCGACGCGCAGCGCGGCGCCGCGCAGATGCGGGCGTCGCGCGCGCACTGGGGCGTGCCGCGCTTCGATCTGATGCAGGTGCACAACCTGGTGTCCTGGCAGCAGCATCTGCCGCGCCTGTTGGCGATGAAGGCCGCCGGCGAGTTGCGCTATGTCGGCATCACCACATCACACGGCCGGCGCCACGATGAACTCGCGCAGGTCATGCAGACGCAGCCGATCGACTTCGTGCAACTGACCTACAACCTGGTCGACCGCGACGTCGAACAGCGGCTGCTGCCGCTGGCGCGCGAGCGCGGCATCGCCGTCATCGTCAACCGGCCGTTCGATGGCGGGGGCCTGGTCGATCGTTTGCAGCGAGAGCCGTTGCCGTCCTGGGCGGCGCAGATCGACGCCACGAACTGGGCGCAGATCGCGCTGAAGTTCATCGTCAGCCACCCGGCGGTGACCTGCGCGATCCCCGCCACCAGCCGGGTCGCTCACGTGCGCCAGAACATGGCTGCGGCGCGGGGGCGATTGCCCGATGAGGCGCTGCGTCAACGCATGCTGCAAAGCGTCGCGCGCCTGTGAGGACGTGAGCGCCTTCAGAGCCCGGGCCCGCGGCCCATGAGCGAGTGGTGGACCTACCAGCCCGCTGACTTTCTGATGTTCTCGCCGCGCATCTATTGGCGGCTGTTCGAATCGATCAACATCGCGTTGTGGCCTGCGCAGGCGCTGGTGCTTGTCGCCGGCCTGTTTTGGATCGCCCGGCAAGCGCAGCCGACGCGCACGCTGCCCGCGACCTGGTGGCGTGCCACGGCAGCGGTGCTGGCGCTGGGCTGGGGGTTCGTCGCCTGGGCCTTCCTGCTGCAGCGCTTCGCACCGATCCAGCCCGCGGCCGGTGCCTTTGCCATCGCTTTCACGGTGCAGGCACTGGCGCTGGCCACCCTGGCGGCTGTCGGCGGCGTCCGCGGTGTTGGCAGCGGGCCGCGGCGGCGCGCTGGCTTGGCCCTGGCCGCCTGGGCCCTGTTCGGTTATCCGCTGCTGCCGGCGCTGTTCGACCGGCCGTGGCAGCAGGCCGAAGTGTTCGCGCTGGCACCCGATCCGACCGCCATCGCCACCCTCGCCGTGCTGTTGCTGACTGCTGCCTGCACCCACGCTGCACGCTGGCTGCTGCGCGCGCTGTGGGTCGTGCCGCTGGCCTGGTGCGTGATCAGTGCCACCACCTTGTGGACGATGGGCAGCTCGCAGCCATGGTGGGTGCTGGCGGCCATGGCGGTCGCTGTCGTCGCGGCGCTGTGGCGACCCACGCACCCCGGCTGAGCGGGCCGATTGCTTTTCAGGCGGCGCCAGTGCGCGCCAGTTCTTCCACCGCCTGCACCAGCCGCTCGGCCTGAAACGGCAATGGCACGCCAGCCACCGTGGCCATGCGTTGCAAGCGCTCGAAGGCATCGCTGCGCGACAGCGAATAGCGATGCATCAACACGCCAGTGGCCAAGGCCACCGCGTCGGGCAATGCAGCGGCCGTGACAGGCACCGCGGCGGCGGCTTGCCGTTGCGGTACCGAGGCCGCGTCAGCCTTCAACTTGTGCAGCCGCTCGAACGCGGCATCGACGGTGGGCACGATCTGGCCGACGTCCAGCGGCTTGACCATGTACGCCACCGCACCCAGCTCGGCCACCTGCGCGACCGTGTCGCGGTCGGAGAAGGCGGACAGGAACATGAACGGGATCTGGCAGTATTCCTTCAGGTAGGCGGCCACGTCGAAGCCGGTCTTGCCTTGCATGCGGATGTCCAGCAGCGCCAGCTCCGGGCGCTGCTGGCGCGCGAGCAGGATGGCGTCGTCGCCGTTGTCGGCATCGATGACTTCGTAGCCGGCCTGCTCGAGGCCGTGCGACAGCGTGGCCAACACCAGCCGGTCGTCATCGACGACCAGAATCTTGCCCTTGCCTGTGCGTTGCGCCGGCACGGCGCTGGGTATCGAAGTGACCATGAGCAACGCATTCTCGCCCAGCTTGTAGGCCGCGCTCATGCAACCGTCCTTGCCGGCGGCTCGAGACGCTGCACGCTGGGCACGCGCAGCAGCACCTGCGCCAGCACCCGGTCGCCCTGCTGGGACACCGTCAGCGTCGCGCTGCGGCGCGGCAGCAAGGCGCGCACCAGGCCCAGCCCCGAAACCCCGCCGCGATAGCGGGCGAGGTCGAAACCGGCCGGCAACGCGCCTTGGTTGGCAAAGCCCAGGCGCACGGCTTCGACGGCTGCTTCACCGGAAACACCAGCCTCGGCGACGATGTCGACGCGGCACAGCACCTCGCCATGCGGGCTGTGCTTGACCGCATTCGTCAGCAATTCGTTCAAGGTCAGCGCGATCGGGATCGATTCGGCCTCGGGCAGCACGAAGGCATCGATGCCGTCGCCGTCCAGCTCGACGCGCACATCGCGGCCGAACGTGCGCTGCACCGATTGCGCCACCGCCTGCAGCACGCCGACCACGCTCAGCGGACCGGCATTGCCCACCTGCAGGCCATACACCTGCGCGATGGCTTGCACCTGGGCCACCGATTCGACCAGCAGCGTGGCCAGCTGCGGGTGACGCGCCGCGTTTTGCTGCAACAGCCCCGCGACACCCTGCAGATTGTTCTTGATGCGGTGGTGCACTTCCTTGACCAGCATCTCGCGCTGCGCGATGGCGGCCTCGAAACGCGCCTGCGCCTCGGCCCGCTGTTCGGTGACGTCGCTGGCCACCAGCAGCACCTGTGCGGCGGCGCCGGCGGTGGCCGGCAGCGAGACCACGCGGCTGTCCCACCAGCGCGTGCCGCTGGGCCCGTCGATGGGCGCTTCGCGGCGCCGCACGTCGGTGCTCGACGAGGCCAGCGCCAGATCGGACTTCAGCGACTCGGCCACCTCGGCCGACGCCCAGTCCTCGGGCGCGCGCCCCATCAGCTGGCGCATCGGCCGCCCGAAATAAGCCGCCGCCATCTGGTTCAGGCGCAGCACCTGGCCGCTGTCGGCATCGAACAGCGCGATCGCCAGCGGCGCGGTTTCGATGATGCGTTGCAGCGAGGCCTGCGTCTGCGCGATGCTGACCTCGGCCTGGCGCCGCCGTTCGATGTCGAGCAGCGCGAAGGTGATCTGCCGGCCGGTCGATTCGCGGCTGGTGACGACGGCGTTGCCGACAACCCAGAACTCGCGCCCGTCGCGCGCCTTCAGCCGGCATTCGAAGGTCTGCGCCTGCCCTTCGGCGAGCGTGTGCAGGTAGTGCGTGCGGCGCAGCGGGTGGTCGGCCTCGGGCGTGGCGACGGTGCTGATCGGCTCGCCGACAAAATCGGCCAGGTCGCCAGCGAACATGCGCCGCGCCGAACGGTTCATCCACTCGATGCCGCCGTCGCCGACGGTGACGATGCCCACCAGCACCGAATCGAGAATCGCACGCGTGCGCTCGGCCTGGCGCAGCAGCGCCTCGCGCGCACGCTGGCGCTCATCGACATCGACATACGAGCAGATGCGCCCTGCCCCTGCGTCGTGCTGGTCCACCAGCCGCTGCGACACCTGCACCCACAGCAGGCTGCCATCGCGGCGGCGCAGCTGGCGCTCGCCGTGGTAGCGGCCGTGCTGGCGCAGCGCCTGCTCTTCCTCGCGCTGGTGGCGCAGTGCGCTGGCGCCATCGACGTCGAGCTCGGCCGCATCCAGCGCCGCCAGTTCGACATCGGCAAAACCGGTGAGCGTGGCCATCGCCTGGTTGGCCCGCTCGATGCGCCCGTCGCGCAGATAGACGATGCCCACGTCGGACAGGCTGAACATCAGCTCGCGCTCGCGCAGCAGCGCCTGCAATTCGGCCTGCTGCGACTTCAGGCGCGAGATGTCGGTCAGCACCGCCACGGTCTCCTGCTCACCGGGCGCGGAATCCGCGCGCCGCACCGACAGCGAATACCACCGCGGATCGGCACCGCGCGCGCCGTCGGCGTCGAGCTGGATCTCGGAATCGAGGCTCTGCCCAGGCTGCAGTTCGGCCAGTGCAGCCAGCGCCTGCGGCATGCGCGCAAACAGCTCGCCGGTGGTGGCGCCCGCCGCCGCGCCGGCCGCCAGGCCCAGCATGGCCTCGAAGCGTCGGTTGCAGCGCACCAGCAGGGCCCCGCGCAGGTAGGCGATACCGGCACTGGTGCCGTCGAGGGTCGTGGTCAGCTCGCGCAGCAGTTGCTGGCTCTGGCGCTGCGCGCTTTCCTGCTCGGTCACGTCGAGCGTGACGACGGTGCGACGCCCCGATTCGCCGGCACCCGGCTCGACACGCGTCAGCAGCCAGCGCAATCCGAGTTCGGGATGGCGCACCGCATACCGCACCTCGGTGCGCTCGCCCTGGCGAAGGGCCTGTTGGAGCCGCTCGTATTCGGGCATCGAGTCGGGCTCGACCACATCGCGGCCGATGGCCTGCAGCCCGGTGGCCTTGGCCTGCGCCGAGCGGCGCCGCTCGGCACGCGGTCGCAGCCAGCCGCGGGCGCTGTCGAAGGTGGCCACACCGACACCGGCGGTGTCCATCAGCGCGCCGATCTCGAGTTGCGCCAGATCACGGTCCTCCTCGGCGCTGCGGTCCTCGACCACGGCCATGAAGCGGTGCTGACCCTGCTCGGTGACAAAGCTGCGGATGCGCGCGCTCAGACGCTGGCGGCGGCCATCGGGCAGCGGCAACGACACCTGCGTTTCGATCGGCGGCGCGGTCCGGCTGGGCGCCGGCGGCGCCGCATCACCCGGCCAGGCCAGCAGCGAACGCAACTCGGCCGGCGCATCGGCGAGCAGCACCGGCACCTGCCCGACGAGTGCTTCGAAGGCCGGATTCGAACGCAGGATCAGCCCCGCCTCGTCGAACACCAGCATGCCGGTCGGGCTCAGGTCGAACCACTGCGCCAGTTCGTCGAGCGAGCGGTCGGCCTGCGCGCGCGCCACATGTTCGGCGGTCGATTCCTGCAGCACCGACAACAGCAGCGGCTGACCCTGATCGGTGGCCACCTGAAAGGCCGACACGCGGCACCAGCGCTCGCGGCCGGAAGCGTCGATGAGCCGCTGCTCGCGCAACTGCGGCACCGCGCGATCGGCCAACAGTGCTGGCAATTCGCGCCGCGATTCGATGTGCGAGTCGCGGTCCTCGAGCGGTTGCAACTCGACCGGGTCGGTGCCGAGCAGCGCTTCGCGCTGCAGGCCGGTGAAGCCGAGGTAGGCCTCGTTGACGGCGACGAGGCGAAAGGCCGTGTCCTGCAACGTGGCCGGGAACGGCGAGGCCCACAGCATGCGCAGCATTTCCAGGTTGGGGCCTTCGCCGACGGCGGGAAAACTCGCCGCCGCGGCCGGCTCCGGCGCGCCGGCAACAACCCGCAGCGCCAGGTCGCGCCCCACGCGCCAGGCGGACAGCGTCAGCGTGACGCCATCAGCGCCCGCGCAGCGGGTTTCGAAGCGCGGCGTGGCGCGCACACGCAGGCAGGCCTGCAACCAGTTCGTCGCATCGGCGCCGAGCGCACTCGACAGTTGCGCCGCGTCCTGACCGGGCTCGGCACGCAAGCGCCGCATCGCCGCCTGGTTGCAAAAGGCGAGCTGGCCCAGATCGTCGAACAGCAGCAGCGCCTCCTCGGCGCCGTCGAGCAGCGCGGCCAGCGCCGCGCGCGAAGGCATCCGGGTCGAGGGCTGCAGGTCCACGGGCATCGGGGGCGGGTCGGCGCGGCACCAGGCACGCGGCCGAGGGCTTCTACTCGATCTGCCGCGCCGCCACCAGCGCCCGCAGCAGCGCGCGGTTGACCTCGGCCACGCTGAGCATCTGCTTCTCGCAGGCATCACGGATGTCGAACAGCGATTCCTGCTCGACCGCCAGCACGATGTCGAAATACGGCCGATACGGCCCGCTGTGGTGCACCAGCGCATCGAGCACGTCCTTCGGCACCGGAATGCTTTTCAGCAACTGGTCGAAGGGCTGGCCCATCATGCAGTCGAGCAGCGAGAACACACCGCAGATAAACATTTCGCTGCGCAACTGTTCGCTGCCCGAGGCGCGCACCAGCTCTTCCATCAGCAGCCCGCGGCGCACGGCAGCGAACATCACCGGCTTCATGTTCACGTCGTTGCTCGCCGAGGCCAGCAGCAGCGCCAGCCAGCGCTTGAGCTTCTGGTAGCCCAGCATCATGATGGCGTGGCGGAACGAGCCGATCTCGACCGACAGCCCGAAGGCCGGCGAGTTGATGTAGCGCACCAGCCGGAAGGCCAAGGTCGGGTCGTTCTTCAGCACCGCCTCGAGGCGGTCGATCGATTCCTGCCGGTCGACGCGGTTGATCAACTCGACGACCACATTCAGGTCCGGTGCGCCGCTCTTGCCACCCTTGCCGCCCGCGGCGCCGATCGGCTCGTCGATCGGCCAGCCCAGCACCGCCACCGCGCCGCGCTCGAAGCTGTCATCGACCTGCTTGACGCCGCGGATGCCCGATTGAATGAAACCGATCGTGCGCACCACGCCTTCGGGCACCGCCTGGTCGATGCGGCGGTCGTCGGCGATGTCGATGATCGAGTGCTTGAAGAACGGCAGCACCTGGGGCGGCAGCTCGGTGGCCGGGCGGCCCTTGATCATCAGCGTGCTGCCCTGCGCGTGCAGCGCGCGCAACAGCTCTTCGTTGGCGGCATCGCCCGCCATGAACGCCGGCACCTCGAGCATGATGTGCGGCGGCGGCACAGCGGCCATGCAGTCGCGCAACAGGCCTTCGCTGGCGATGTTCAGCGCCAGGCCCTCGCCTTCGCCGGTCCACACTTCGCCGAGCGCTTGCAGCAGCGCGGCAGCATCGGGCTGCAGGTCGGGGCGCAACGGAAACACCGTCAGGTGCGAGGCGATGACCGTGCGCTTGCGGTCGGTCATCGGCGAATAGCCCAGGGCCACGTGCCCCAGGACCGGATGTTCGTTCATTGAATGTGAATGTGCTGCCGCATCACCTGTCGCCACCCGATGAATGGGCTCAGACGTTCAGGTACTGGAACAGCGACATGCGCTGCACCAGCGAGTAGGTTTTCAAGGCCGCATCGTAGCCGGTTTGCTTGTTCTGGAAGTCCGAGATGGCCTGCACCATGTCCAGGTCCTCGGCCAGCGAGCGGTCGGTCTGCGCGCCCAGCTTGATGTCGGCGAGCCGGTTCTCGACCGCATCGATGCGGTTCAGGCTGGCGCCGGCCTGCGAGCGCTGCGCCTGCAGGCCCGCCGCCAGCGCGTCGATGTCACGCAAGCCGTGCTGCACCGTCTGCGTGGTCTGCGCGCTGCTCGCCTGGCTGTTCTGCAACTGCGCGGCAATGCGGTCGAGCGTGTCGAACAACGACAGGTCGTTGGCCGACGGCGCGAGTTCGAAGCGGTCACCGGCGGCCGGCTTGCCGCCAATGGTCACGGCCATGCCGTCGAACTGGATCGCCTGGTCGGGCGTGAAGGGCAGGTTCGTGGCCGCGGTGGGCGCGCCGTTGCGCAACACCGAATAGGTGGAAGCCGGCGCCGCGCCGCCGATGACCACGCTGTAGGCATCGCCGGTGAGCAGCGTCGGATCGATCACGCGACCCGCATCGATCCACGCGTCGGGGCCGTTGCCGGCGGCGGCCGAGGTGACGAACACGCCGTTGCCGCTGCGCGAGCTCAACCAGCTCTGGCGGCCGTCCAGCGTCATCGGCAGCAGTTCGCCGCCGGGCACCAGCGTCTGGCCGCCGGCACCACGGAACTGCACGCCGAGCGTGCCGTCGATGAACGGCGGCTGCGCCGAGCCCTGGGCGCCGAACAGGTAGCCGGCGACGCCGTCGGAGCGGTTGGCCACCGTCAGCAGGCTGTCGCGCAGGCCGGCGATGCGTTGGCCGATTTGCTGCCGCTCGGCGGCCGAGTAGCTGCCGTTGCCGGCCGAGACGACCAGCTCGCGCACCTGCTGCATCAACTCGCCGGCATTGCCGAGCGCGCTTTCGGCCTGCTGCATGGCGTTGCGGCTGGCCTCGAGTGCGCGCTGGTCGGCATCGCTGCGCGAGGCTGCCGCGAGTGCACGTTCGACACGCGCGGCGGCGGCCGGGTCGTCGCTGGCGCGGCTGACGCGCTTGCCGCTGGTCAGCCGGTCCTGCGCCAGGCTCAGGTCCTGCTGGCGCTGTTGCAGCGTATCGACGGAAGTGGCGAAGGTGGTGGCGGAAACGATGCGCATGGGTTGTCTTCGCTTTTTTTGCAGCCGATTGGGTGACTCAACGTCCTGTCGTCTGCAGCAGCGTGTCGAAGATGCTCTGCGCGATCTGCAGGATCTTGGCCGCCGCCTGGTAGCTCTGCTGATACTGGATCAGCCGTGCCGCCTCTTCGTCGAGGTTGACGCCGCTGTACGAACTGCGCGCCAGTTCGGCGGCATCGGCCACCGAGGTCGAGATCGCCGAAGCCGACGATGCCCCCTGCACGCGCACGCCGACGCCGGCCATCAGCGTGGCGTAGGCATCGGTGATGGTGGCGCCGCCGCCGACGCCGCCGGACGACAGCGGCACGCGCCCGACGATGGCCGCGTCGCGCAGTTCGACGAAGGCCAGCGCATTGCCGTTGTTCACCGCCGGATACGGCGTCTTGGCGACATCGATGCGGTCGCCCGCGCGCGGCGCGCCATTGAGCGCAAGTTCGAAGCCGTTCAGTGCGATCGGCGTGCCGGCGCTCCAGGTGGCACTGCCGCTGGCGACGAGCGTGTTGCTGCTGCGGTCGGTCAGGGTCCAGTTGTAGTCACCCGTCGCCGACGTGAAGTCGATGGCGGCATCGAGGTTGGCATTCAGCGACGCACTGACCACGCGCAACGACGCGACGCTGGTGCTGCCCAGGTTGGCGTTGCCCAGGCTGGCCGTCACCGGTGAGGCCGCCGCCAGGCCACGCACATCGTCGAGCACGCGGCGCATGCTGTTGGCCGCACGTGTCACCGGCTGCAACAGGAAGCGGTCGCCCGCGGCCGGAGTCGGCGGGCCGATGTCGATGCGCATGCCGTCGAGCACATCGCCACTGGTGATCGAACGCACCAGGCCGTCGGCGAGCCGTGTCAGCTGCCACACGCCGGGGCTGCCGGCGGGGTCGGCGCGCAGTTCGTATTCGCTGGCGGCGAGTTGCGTGGCGTCGGTGATCGTCAGGTCGACGCGGCCGACGAACTGGCCGGTGCCATTGACCGCGTTGTTCGAATTGGGCAGTGCCTGCGGGGCGCCGACCGAGAAGATCGCCGCGCCGCCGGCGGGCGGGTCGCCCAGATCCAGACCGAGGGCCTGCTGTTCGTTGACCTTGCCGGCCAGCGCGGCCGCCATCTGGCCGAGCTCGGTGCGCGCATCGACGAGGTCGTCGTTCTGGAAGCGCAGCAGCCCGGCGATCGCGCCGCCCCCCAGTTCAGTGTCCTGCAGCACACGCACGAAGCCGTTTTCGGACAAGCCGAGCGCGGCACGGGTGGCATCGCGCGGATCGACCTCGACCGTCAAAGGCTGGGTCTGCGTGCCCAGCACCAGCCGCTGGCCGCCGGCAATGAAGATCGCCAGCGAGCCGTCATCGGCCGCCACGGTGCTCAGCTGCAAGTGTTCGCTCAGGTCGGAGATGAGCTTCTCGCGCTTGTCGAGCAGGTCGTTCGGCGGCTGGCCCAGGCCGACCACGGAGGCGATGCTCTGGTTCAGGTCGGCGATGCTGCGCGCGATCTGGTTGACCTGCGCGACGGTGGCCTTCAGGTCCTCGCGCACCGCCAGCTGCAGCACATCGAGCTGCGCAGCGGCGGCGCCGAAGCGGTCGGCCACCTCGGTGGCCCGCGCCAGCACCACCTGTCGCGTGGCACTGTCGGTCGGCCGCGCGGCCAGATCGACCATCGAATTGAGGAACTGCCCGGCCGCATAGCCGACACCCTGCTCGCCGGTGGGGAAATTCTTCTCCATCTGCTGGAGCAGATCGACCCGCGTCTTGTCGAGCGCGGCCAGTGAACGCGAGGTGGCCGCTTCGCGCGTGAGGAAGCTGTCGTGCGCGCGCGTGACGGTGGTCACATCGACACCCTTGCCGAAAAAGCCGGCGCCGGTGAACTGCCCAGTGGCGGTGGCCAGTTCGGCCTGCTGGCGCGAGTAGCCGGCGACATTCGCATTGGCGATGTTGTGGCCGGTGGTGGCCAGCGCGGCGTAGTTCGCCGTCATGGCCTTGGTGCCCAGCGACATCAATGGCGAAGCGGCCATGTGGTTACCGCGTCGCCACGGCCTGTTGCAGGCGCAGCGTGGTGTTGATGACGCGGGTCAGCTTGTGTGCGTAGGCCGGGTCGGTGGCATAGCCCGCACGCTGCAGGCCCTGCGCGAAGGCACTGGCGTCCTGACCCTCGCGTGCGTCACGCAACACAGCCTGGTAGCGCGGGCTGTCCTGCATCAGCTTCGCATAGTCGGCAAACGACTCGGCGTGGCTGGCATAGGCCCGAAAGCGCGCCACCGTCTTGTGCGCGATGCCGTCGATGACCTCGGTGGTGGTGGCCTCGGCCACCGGCCCGCGCCAGCCGGCGCCGGCCTTGATGCCGAACAGGTTGAACGACGGCGTGCCGTCGGCATCACGGATTTCGCGCCGGCCCCAGCCCGATTCGTGCGCCGCCTGGCCGATCATGAACGCCGCGTTGATGCCGGTCGCGGCCTGTGCCGCCTCGGCCGCGGCCTGGTGCTGCTGCACGAACGCGGCGGCGCCGACTTCGGGAATGCGCAGTGGCTTGTCAGGGCCGCTCAGCGGGCCCGTCGTGGGCGCCGCGGCCTTGGGAACCGGCCCCGGCGACAGCCCCATCTGCCGTTCCAACTGGCGGATGATGGCCTCCGACAAGCCGCCCTTCAGGCCGCTGAGCTGCGTCGAAAACTGCGTGTCGAGCATCTCGGTGCCGAGCTTGCTGCCTTCGTTGTCGAGCGCGTTCGTGGCCAGCGTGGCGGCGCGCATGCTCTTCATCACCTCGCGCATGAACAGCGCCTCGAACTGCTTGGCGACTTCGCGCACCGCCGTCTTCGGGTCGCTCACCGCGCGCCCGCGCAGCGCCGCCAGCGACTGCGTGTCGCTGGCCAGGCCGGCCGAGGGCAACACCATGCTCATCGATGTGGTCGTCATATGACTTCGATTTCCGCGTTCAAGGCACCGGCGGCCTTGATTGCCTGCAGGATCGCCAGCAGGTCCTGCGGGGTCGCGCCCATGGCGTTCAGCGCCTTCACGACTTCGGTCAGCTGCGTGCCCGCGGGCAGGCTCACCAGGCCGCCGCTTTGGGTGTTGATCGAGATGTCGGCCTGTTCACTGACCACCGTGCGGCCCCTGGCGAACGGCGCCGGCTGGCTGATCACCGGTGTCGACGAGATCGTCACCGACAGGTTGCCGTGCGCCACCGCGCAGGCACTCAAAGTCACCGATTCGTTCAGCACCACCGAGCCGGTGCGCGAATTCAGCACCACCTTGGCCGCCGGCTTCGACAGCGTCACCGGCAGGTTCTCGATGTCGGCGAGGAAGGCCACGCGCAGTTCGGGTGCCGCCGGCAGCGCCACCCGCACCATGCGGCCATCGACCGCCATGGCCGTGCCGGGGCCCTTGGCCTGGTTGATGGCCTGCGCCACCAGGTTCGAGGTCTGGTAATCGGTGTTGTTCATCGCCAGTTGCAGCGAATCGCCCTGCAGCGCCTGGTTCGGTACCGCGCGTTCCACGGTGGCACCGTTCGGCACCCGCCCGGCCATCAGGCTGTTGACCACCACCTTCGAGCCGCCCGAAGCGGCGCCCGCGCCACCGACCACCAGGTTGCCCTGCGCGATGGCGTAGATCTGGCCATCGACCCCCTTCAGCGGCGTGGTCACCAGCGTGCCACCGCGCAGGCTCTTGGCATTGCCGATCGACGACACGGTGACGTCCATCGCCTGGCCCGGTTGGGCATACGGCGGCAGCACGGCGGTGACCATCACCGCCGCCACGTTGCGCAATTGCAGGCTGATGCCGACCGGCAGTGTCACGCCCAGCTGTTGCAACATCGACAGCAGGCTTTGCGTGGTGAAGGGCGCGGCCGTGGTCTGGTCGCCACTGCCATCGAGGCCGACCACCAGGCCGTAGCCGACGAGCTGATTGTTGCGCACGCCGGCCACCGACGAGACTTCCTTGATGCGCACCGCGTGCGCGTCGAAAGGCCACCACAGCGCTGCGCTGGCGAGGATGAAGGCCGCCCACACGATGCGACGCACCAGGCGTTCGAGCGCGAGCGGCGCGGTCTCGGGGTGCGCGGCGCGCGCGAACAGGGCGGAAGTCATTCAGATCGGCAGGATGTTGAGGAAGAAGCGGCTCAGCCAGCCGATGCTCTGCGCATCGGCCTGCGCACCGCGGCCGCGGTGTTCGACGCGCACGTTGGCGATCTGCACGCTCTGGATGGTGTTGCCGGGCAGGATCAGCAGCGGATCGACCTGGCCCGAGAAGCGCAGCACATCGACATTGCTGTTCACGCCGATCTGCTTTTCGCCGGCGATCAGCAGATGGCCGTTGGGCAGCACGCCAGTGACGAGCACGGTGATGCTGCCGAAGAAATCGTTGCTGTTCTCGGTGCTGCCCTGGCCCGAGAAGCTGTTGTTGCTGGTGCCTTCGACACTCATGCGCGTCAGCTGCGACGGCTTGATGCCGGGCAGCGCGGTGACGCTGCCCTTCAGCGTGCCGCCCTTGTCGATCGAGCTGGTCGATTTCTGGCTGGCGACGATCTTCTCGACGATCTCCACGCGCAGCGTGTCGCCGAGATGGCGCGCACGGTAGTCCTCGAACAGCGGCCGATACTGCGAGACCTGATAGATGGCGCCGTTGGTCTGCAGCGGCGCCGGCGGCGCGCTCGGCAGCACATTGGTCGGTTCGGCCACCTCGACGCGCGGGTTCATGGTCAGGCAGCCGCCGAGCGCGACACACAGCGCCACGCCGGTCAACCACGCGCCGAAGCGCCACACCGGCGCCATCACATCTGCCCCAGCCGCTGCAGCATCTGGTCGGTGGTCTGGATGGCCTTCGAACTGAGCTCGTAGGCGCGCTGCGTGGCGATCATCGACACCAGTTCCTCGACCACGTTGACATTGCTGCCTTCGACATAACCTTGCAGCAGCTGGCCCAGGCCGTCGGCGCCGGGTGCGCCGCTGCCGGGCGATCCGGACGACGCCGTTTCGGCATACAGGTTCTGCCCGCGTGGGTCCAGCCCCGACGGGTTGACGAAGCTGGCCAGTTGCAGCTGGCCCACCGTCTGCGCGGTCGCCTGGCCGGGCACGGTGACGCTGACGGTGCCGTTGGCGGCGATCGTCACACTCTGCGCGTTGGCCGGGATGGTGATGCCCGGTTGCAGCACATGCCCGTCGCTGGTCACGATCTGGCCGTTGCCGTCGAGCTGGAACGAGCCGTCGCGCGTGTAGGCGGTGCTGCCGTCGTCGAGCTGCACCTGGAAGAAGCCCTGGCCCTTGATGGCGAGGTCCAGGTTGTTGCCGCTTTGCTGCAGGTTGCCCTGGCTGAAGTTGCGTGTCGAGGCCGCCACGCGCGTGCCCAGGCCCACCTGCAAGCCGGTGGGCAGCTGGCTTTGTTCGCCGCTGGCCGCACCGGCCGAGCGCAGCGTGTCGTACATCAGGTCTTCGAAGACCACGCCACCGCGCTTGAAGCCATTGGTGCCGACGTTGGCCAGGTTGTTGGCAATCGTGTCCAGCTTGAACTGCTGGCCTTCCATGCCGCTCTTGGCGATCCACAACGATCGAATCATGCCTGCGCTCCGGGGCGGCCTGGTGGCCGATGCGCACCAGTGTCGGCGCCAGCCGGCCGTGTGATCGATGTAAAAAACGCCGCGAATGCGGCGTTCATTACAGGGCTTGCGATGCCGCTTACATCCCGTTCGGCGACAGCAGCTTGGCCGCCGCCTGTTCCTTCTGCTCGGCGGTCTGCAGCATCTTCATCTGCTGCTCGAACTGGCGCGCCGCGGTGACCATCGAGATCATCGTCTCGACCGCGCTGACATTGCTCCCCTCCAGCGCGCCTTGCTGCAGGCGCGCATTCGGGTCGGCCGCCACGTCGCCGCTGGCGGCGCGGAACAGCCCATCCTCGCCGCGTGTCAGCCGTTCGTCCGGCGTGACCAGCTTGAGCTTGCCCAGCACCTGCGGCAGCGCGTTGCCGACCGTGCCGCTGATGGTGCCGTCGGTGCCGATGTCGATGCGTGCCTTGGCCGGAATCGTGATCGGCCCGCCATCGCCGAGCACCGGCAAGCCGCTGCGCGTGATGAGCTGGCCTTCGGCATCGAGGTCGAGGCCGCCGCCGCGGGTGTAGGCCTCGGTGCCGTCGAGCGATTGCACCGCCAGCATCGCCTTGCCGTTCAGGGCCACATCGAGCGCACGGCCGGTGTTCTCCACCAGCCCCGGCGCCTCGCTGTAGCCGTTGGTCGATTCGAGCGCATACACCCGCGTGCTGGCGCCATCGCCCTGTACCGGCACGGCGCGAAAGGCGGCCAGTTCGGCACGGAAACCGGCGGTCGAGACATTGGCCAGGTTGTTCGTCAGCACGTCCTGGCGCTGCAGCATCGCCTTCGCGCCCGACATCGACAGGTAGATCATGCGGTCCATGCGGCGCCTCGTCTGGTGTACGGATCAGCGGGTCAGCGCAGGTTGACCAGGGTCTGCAACACCTGATCCTGCGTCTTGATGGTCTGCGCGTTGGCCTGATAGACGCGCTGCGCGGTGATCATGTTCACCAGCTCGCCGGTCAGGTCGATGTTCGATTCCTCCAGCGCACCGGCCTGCAGCACGCCCAGGTTGCCGTCGCCCGGCACGCCGACCACCGGGTCGCCCGAGGCGTAGGTGCGTGCCCATGCGTTGTCGCCCAGCGGCTGCAGCCCCTGCGGGTTGCGGAAGTTGGCGACTTCGATCTGCCCGGCCGGCTTCGACTGGCCGTTGGAATAGCGCGCGGTGACGATGCCGTTGCTTTCCACCGCGATGGCGGTCAGCAGTCCGGCGGCATAGCCGTCCTGGCGGATGTCGGTGACGCCATAGGCCGAGCCGAACTGCGTCGCGCCGCTCAGGTCGAAGACCATGCCGAGGATCGGCTCGGTGATGGCGCCGACCGCGTTCGTGGAACTGGGCACGTCGAAGGTGATCGGGCCGCTCGGCGACAGCGGGCCGTTGCCGTTGCTGCGGAACTGGATCGACGTCACCGGCTGCGGCGCGGCGTTGGTACCGGCCAGCGAGGTGCCGTTGGCAGTGCCGTACAGGTTCCACTGGTCGTTGCCGGCCTTCTGGAAGTAAAAGCTCATCGCCACGTCCTGGCCCTTGGCATCGAACACGGTCAGCGAGGTGGCGTTGTTGTAGGTGTTGGCGTTGGCGAAATCGAGCATCGGCAGCGTCGCCGGCAAGGTCACCGCCTTGCGCGAATCGAGGTTCACTTCGATCGCCGCGCGGCTGGTCGGCTTCGGGTCGATGCCGCCAGTGGGCAACTGCAACGGCACCGCCTGGCCGAGCTGGATGACGCCGGTGCCGTCGGCCATGTAGCCCATCAGCTTTTCCAGGCTGTTGTTGACGATGAAGCCGTCGCGGTCGATCTTGAACTGGCCGTTGCGCGTGTAGGTCACCGGGCTGCGGCCGTCGCTGATCTGGAAGAAGCCGGCGCCGTTGATGGCCAGGTCCATCGGGTTCTCGGTGGTCGTCACGTTGCCCTGCGTGAACTGCTGCGCCACCGCCGTCAGGTTGGTGCCGATGCCGATGGTGTTGGTGCCGGCGCCGTTCAGCGCAGCGGCGTACACCGATGCGAACTCGGCGCGCGCCGTCTTCGCGCCGAAGGTGTTGGCATTGGCGATGTTGTTGCCGATGACCTCGAGGTTCTTGCTCGAAGCGTTCAATCCGGACAGGCCTTGCTGGAAGCTCATGGGGTGCTTTCTGTGAATGCGGTGTGAAGTCGGCGAGCCGACTCAGTTGAATGCCTTGACCTGGTCGTAGGGCACCGTGCCGGAATGGCGCAGTTCCAGGCTCAGCGAATCACCGGCGGTGCTGACCGACGTGACGTGGTCGCGCATCAACGTGCTGCCGAGCACATTGGTGGTGCCACTGAGGGCGCTGACCTTGAAGCGGTAGCCGTCGGCGTCGGTGACGGTGCCGGCGGGCCATTCGAAGGCTTGGCGGCCCGCGCTCAAGGCGCCCAGTTCCAGGCTGCCGGCGACGATGCCGGCACCGTTCAGGATCTCGACCTTGACGTTGTCGGCCGCGCCGGTGAGCTCGAAGCCGCCGGCACCGACGCCATTGGCCACCGCGAGGCGGTTGCCGCCGAGGGTGACATCGCGCCCGACCAGCGTCGCGCCCTGCAGCGCCTGCAGGTGCACGAGTTGGCCGTTCAGACCCGCCACGGTGGTATTCAGCTTTTCGATGCCGCTGACGGTGTTGATCTGCGCCAGCTGGCTCGTCACCTGTGCGTTGTCGAGCGGGTTCAGCGGGTCCTGGTTGCTCATCTGCGCCACCAGCAGCTTGAGGAAGCGGTCTTCGCTGCCGGCTTCGTTGCGGGTCGACGTGGTGGTTGCTGCTTCGCTGCTCGAAGCCAGTGCCGAGATCGGGCTCATCGGCAAACCTCTGTGCTGCGCACCGCGGCGCGAGGTTGCTTCGGGGCGGCCGCGCGCGGGCTCATGACTGACCCATCTGCAAGGTCTTCATCAACAGGCTCTTGGCCGTGTTCATGACCTCGATGTTGTTCTGGTACGAGCGCGAGGCCGAAATCATGTCCACCATCTCTTCCACCGTGTTGACATTGCTGTGCGTGACGTAGCCGTCGGCGTCGGCGGCGGGGTGCTTGGGGTCGTGCACACGTTTGCCCGGGGAGTTGTCCTCCCCGACCGCCGCGACGCGCACGCCGGCCGCACCGGTCGCGCCCATCAGTTCGGTCTGGAACACGACCTGGCGCGCCTTGTAGGCCTTGCCGTCGGGGCCGGCCACGGTGTCGGCATTGGCCAGGTTGGAGGCCACCACGTTCAGCCGCTGGCTCTGCGCGCTGACCGCACTGCCGGCAACTTCGAAGATCTGCATCATGCTCATGTTGTGTTCCCTTCAGGATTCGGCTCAGCCCTGCTGCGGGCTCTTCATCGCGTCGAGCATCGTGCGCACCTGGCCGTTGATGAAGCGCAGCGTGGCCTCGTACTTGACCGCGTTGTCCGCGAACGAGGCGCGTTCGCGGTCCATGTCCACGGTGTTGCCGTCGAGGTTGGTCTGGCTCGGCGCGGCATAGCGCAGATGGGTTTCGGCCGATGTCGTCGTCATCGAACCGAAACCGGGATGGGCCTGCCGCAGTGCCGACACCGCCGCCCCGCCCAGGCCGGCCGGCGTGGCCTGGCCGGTGGCTTCGCGCAACGCGCTGGCGAAATCGAGGTCACGGGCCAGATAGCCCGGCGTGTCGGCGTTGGCGATGTTGCTGGACAGCAGCCGCTGCCGCTCGGAGCGCAGGTTCAGTGCTTGCGCCTGGAAGTCCAGGCCGTCGCTGAGGCGGTTGATCATCGTCGCTCCTTGCGCACGGTTGTCATGCCGCGCCATTGTCGGCAGCGCTGCCGGGCGCGATGGGCCTGAATTGGCTGCCGAACGCGCGGCATTTCAGCGCCTCGATGTAACGGCCGGCCACCTACAGTGGCGGCGTGAAAAAGTCATCGCCTCGCTGGGGTCACCGCCTGTCGCTGCTGTCGGCCTGTCTGTCGGCCTGTCTATCGATGCTGCTGCCGCAGCCGGCGCGCGCCGACGCTGCGGCGACAGTGCTCGACGACGCCGTGCTCGGCCAGATGCAAGAACTCGCGCAACAGGCGGCGCAACAGGCCACCCTCGGCCAGCCGCGCATCGAGATCGAGCCGGGGCGGCTCGATCCGCGGCTCAAGCTGGCGCCATGTGAGCACATCGAAGCGCGGCTGCCGGCGCACGCGCCGGCTTGGGGCCGCACCCGGGTCACGCTGCGCTGCACGCAGGGCACTGCGCTGTGGCAAGTCAATTTGCCGGTGACCGTGAAGGTGTTCGCGCCGGCCTGGGTGGCCGACGCGGCGCTGCCCGCCGGCACGGTGCTGCAAGCCAGCCAGTTGCGCGAGGCCGAAATCGACTGGGCGGCCGAGCGCTCGCCGGCCGTGGCCGATGCGGCCGTGCTGGTCGGCCGCACGCTGGCGCGCGGTGTCGTCGCCGGTGACGCGGTGCGCCAGGATGATCTGAAGCCGCACCTGTGGTTCGCCGCTGGCGACACCGTGCAGGTGGTGGCGCGCGGCACTGGTTTCAGCGTCAGCGGCGTGGCGCTGGCGCTGGCGCCTGGCGTGGCCGGCCAGCGTGTGCGCGTGCGCACCGAAAGCGGCCGCGTGCTCAGCGGCATGCCAGTGGCCGCCAACCGGGTCGAGGTGCAGCTGTGATGCTCTGCACAGAGCGCCACGACCCCCGCAAACGCGGGGATGCGGCGACAATTCGGTCTTCGTGGCCTCAAGTTGTTTGCGCGCCCGTCCGATATGCCCGAGATGCACATCGGTCAGTTGCCGCTCGCGGCGTTGCCCTTGAACGTGCGCGACACAGGAGCACCTCATGAAAATCTCACCCGCCGACCTCAAGCCTCTGACCACCCCGGCGGCGACGGAACGCAAGAGCCCCGCGGAGCGACCGGCCACAGGCGAACCCAGCGCGCATGTCGAGCTGTCGAGCCAGACGGCGTTGCAGGGCCAGCCGACCAACGGGGGGGATTTCGACCGCGCCAAGGTCGAACGCGTCGCGCTGGCCATCCGCGAAGGCCGCTTCCAGATCGACGCCGACGCCATCGCCGACAAGCTGATTGCCAACGCGCGCGAACTGCTGGACAGGCCCGGCCGCTGACACCCGATAGCACTGCACGGCGCGCCCGCCACCGTGCCGTCGCGGCCCCGCCGCGACCCCGAATCACCCACGACGTTTTGCCGCATGCCGCCACGGACCGAACTAGAAGAAGCCGTCCACCAGGTCGAACAACGCCTCGAGGCGCTGGCGCTGGCCCTGTTGGACCACAGCGCGGAACGGCTCGAACAGGAGGCGCTGGCGCTGCAGCGTGCGCTGGGCGCATCGATCGACCGCCTCGGCCAGGCGGCCCGCGCCGGTGAGGTGCCACCGGCGCTGCGCCAGCGCCTGGCGCTGGCCACCGGGCGTGTGGCCGCGCACCGCGAATCGCTGGCGCGGGCCACCGCTGCGCTCGACCGCGCCATCGATGTGCTGATGCCAGATCAGCCGGCACGGGTGGCCTATTCGGCCAGCGGCCTGGTTGAACGCAGCGCACGCGCCGCCGTCTGCCAGGCCTGAGTCACGCCCGAGCCACGCTTGAGCCGCGCCGCTTCGCGCGGCACTGATGCAAGCGCGCCACACCGGCGCACCGGCTGGGGCAAGCCCACATTGCGGCGTGCGCGCCGATCAAAGACACTGCTGGTTACAAGGCCCGCTTGGCGGGCACTTGTCCGCGAACGCATCACCAGGCCCGCGCACGACGGGCCAAAAGAAGAAGAGCACGTTGGGAACAGGTTCAGCCGATTCGCCGCGTCGCGCAAGACGCGGCACTGTCGATCCATGGGAGCCGGCCGCAGCGCGCCGCGGCCGGCTTGTCGATCGCTGGTGGTTGCCGCTGGGCGCCACCTTGGCGGTGGGCGCGCTGGTGGTGTTGCTGCTGTACCGCGCGCCCGACAGCGCCGCGCTGCAGGCCGCCGCCGGGGTCGCCACGCGCACGAGCCAGTTGCAGCAGGCTTTGCATCGGGCAGCGGAATCCGCACCCGCCGCCGCGCAACTGCAGGTGTTGCAGCTCGAGCTGGAGCGGCAGGTGGATGCGCTGGACAGCGTGCTTGCCGAAGAAGCGCTCGGGGTGCCTGCTCGCGCAGCCCTGCGCAGAGCCTGGACCGCCACGCAGGCCGCTTTGCAAGAGCCCCTCGAGCGCGAACGCGCGGCCAGCCTCGTTGCCAGCCAACTCGATATCGCGAATGCGTTGGCACATGACGTGCGCCAGCAGCTGGACCAGCGGCGCAACAGCATCGATGCCTGGCTGAAGGCGCTGATCGCCGCACTGGCGCTGTTGTTGCTGGTGCCGCTGCATGGCCTGTGGCGTCAACGCCAGCAGATGCGCAGCTCGCTGCACGAGTTCTCCGACGAACTGGGCAGCGGCACCTGGCGCGAGGCGGTGCACAAGCTGCGCGAGGACACGACCGGGCTCGGCCCGGTGTCGGCCTTCGGCGCGCTGGCCACTGGCGTCGAGTCGGTGCTCGGTGAATCCGACCGCCGCTGGCAGGCGCTGGCCGACCTGTCGGCCGACTGGTACTGGGAAACCGACACCGAATACCGCTTGAGCTGGCTGTCGCGCTCGGCGCCGCGGCCGTTGCTGCAGGCGGTGGATGAACAGGCCCTGCTCGGCCGACGCCACGACCAGATCGCGCTGTTCAAGGCGCCGCCACAGGGCTGGGCCGCGCTGCATGCGTGCATGTCGCGCCAGGAGGCCTTTCGCGATTTCGAGTTCCAGGTCGCCGTGCATGGCACGCCGATGTGGCTGTCGATCAGTGGGCGGCCGCGCTTCGATGCGCGCGGCGAGCCAATCGGCTATGAAGGTGTCGGCCGCGACGTGAGCGAGCGCAAGAGCGCGCACCAACGGCTGGCGGCAAGCGAACAGCGCTGGTCCACGATGACGCGGCTGGCGGCCGATTGGTACTGGCAGACCGATGCCGAGCACCGGCTGCTGCCGCTGGCGCCCGAACAGCAGCGCCATCTCGGCGAGCGCCTGCACGACAGCATCGTCGGACGCACACGCTGGGCCGCGCACCGCGACGCGCTCAGTGCCGATGAATGGGCCGAGCACCGCGCCGACCTCGACGCGCGACGGCCGTTTCGCTCGCTGCGCTTCGAAGCGCGCATCGATGACGACCGTTTCGCCTGGGTTTCACTCAGCGGCGTGCCGCGCTTCGACAGCGAACAACGCTTCCTCGGCTATCACGGCGTCGGCCGCGACATCAGCACGCGCAAGCAGGCCGAACGTCTGCTGATGCGCCACAACGAGGAGCTCAAGCGCGCGGTGGACGACCGCACGGGCGAGCTGCGGCAACTGAACCTTGATCTGGATGCTTTCGCGCGCCAGCTGGCACACGAGCTGCGCACGCCGATCGGCCAGATCCGCGGGCTGGCGGCGATGCTCGACGAGCGCCTGGGTGAGCGGCTGTCAGCCGAGGAACGTGAGCTGCTGGCGCTGCAGCAGTCGGCGGCGCACGGCATGCAGGACACGCTGGAAGCGCTCACCGCATTGGCCCATGCCAGCCTGCAGCCGTTGCCGCGCGAGCGCGTCGACCTGAGCGCGCTGGCACGGCAGGTGTTCGACGAATTGCCGCCGCTGCCGCGCCAGCAGGCGCTGCGCTGCGAGGTGCAAGGGGGCATGCAACTCGAGGCCAATGCGCAGGCGCTGAGGATCGTGCTCACCAACCTGCTCGGCAATGCCGCCAAGTTCACCCGCGACTGCCTCGACCCGCGTGTGCAGGTGTCGGCGCACGACGCCGGCAACGGTTTGCTGAGTGTGCGCATCAAGGACAACGGCGCCGGTTTCGACCCGCGCCGCGCCGATGAACTGTTCCGGCCTTTCAGCCGCCTGCACGGCCGCGACGCCTACGCCGGCAGCGGCATCGGCCTGAGCATCGTGCAGCGCATCGTCGAGCGCCATGGCGGCAGCGTGGCAGCGCACGCCGAACCGCGACAGGGCGCGTGCTTCGAGTTCACGCTCGCCGGCACGCTGCGGCCGCCTTCCGAGCCCGAAGCCCTCCGGCACGACGCGCTGCCGGCAACGGCGGCCGACGACCGGGCCGCCGTGCCGGCCTGCTAGCCCTGAATATCGCTCCGCATCCCGCAAGGCGGGAAAGCGGGCAACGCGGGCGACATCACCACTCCCGCAATTTCGAGCGCAGTCGCGCGATCGACTGGCTGTGCAGCTGGCACACGCGGCTTTCGGTGACGCCGATAACGGCGGCGATTTCTTTCAGATTCATGTCGTGCTCGTAGTACATGCTCATCACGTACTGCTCGCGCTCGGGCAGGTTCTTGATCGCATCGACCAGCGCCTGGCGCATGCGATGGTCCTGCAGCAGCGCCAGCGGGTTGGCCTCTTCGCTGCCGACGTGGCGGTCGAGGAAGTCCTGGTCGCCGTCGTCGCCGCTCATGTCCTCCAGGCACACCAGCTGCGTGCCGCGCACCTTGCCCAGCAGCTCTTGGTAGGCCGTCAGGGCGATGCCCATCTCGGCGGCGATTTCGCTTTCGGCCGGCGCGCGGCCGTGTCGCTGCTCGAGCGCGCGCACCGCTGCTTCGATGCTGCGCTGGTGGCGCCGGTCGCCACGGCTCATCCAGTCGTTGCCGCGCAATTCGTCGAGCATCGCGCCGCGGATGCGCTGCGTGGCGAAGGTCTCGAACATCACGCCCTGCTCGGCGTCGAAGCGCGTCAGCGCGTCGCTCAGGCCGATCATGCCGACCTGGATCAGGTCGTCGAGTTCGACGTTGGCCGGCAGCTTGGCGATCATCTGATGCGCCAAGCGGCGCACCAGCGGGCTGTACTGCTTGAGCATCGCGTTGGCGTCGAGGCGCCCTTTGGCGGTGTACATGGCTTTGTGGCTTTCGATACCGTTCAGTTCAAGATCGTTGGCGCGTGCGTCGCGAGTGGCCCGGGTGCTTCGACGTCGCCGCTGAGGTGCGCACGCAGCAGACGCAGCAATGTGTCATCGCAGGGCTCGCGCACGTCGCAAGCCGGGTCGATCGCCACCCAGTCGTGCACCGATGCGCCGAGAAAGCGCGCGGCACAGCTGCCCAGACGATCGGCAACCGCAGCCGCCCGCGGTCGCGCCGTCGGTGCGGCCGCTTGTGCCACCAGCACATCGGCGCTCAGCAGCCGCCGTCGCAGTGCCAGCAACTTCAGCGCCGCATAGGCGTGGGTGATGCTTTCGGCACCGTCGCCCACCAACAGCAGCGGGCGCAGCGTCTGGCGCGAATACAGCCGCGCCAGATCGGTCGCGTCAGCGTGCATCAGCAGCACCTGCGTCGCGGGCGCCGCGACCTGCAGCGCATCGAGCCAGGCCGCCGCTGAGCCGCGGCTGTCCACATGCTTGAGCGGCAGCCCGCGTGCGGCCAGATACGACAGTTGTGGCGACAGCCGCTCGATGCAGCCGCGCAGGTCGAAACCGGCCAGTTCGGCGGCTGGCGGCGAGGTCTCGGCGGCATCGACGACCAGCGTGCGCAGGCCCAACGTGCACAAGGCGCTGCCCAGACGTTCGAGCACACCGGCACAGCCTGGCACGTGCGGGTTGGCGACCAGCGCCAGATGACACAACGACGGGCCCCGGAACAATTGCCGCAGCCCGCGGGCCTGGTCATCGGTGCGCCCCTCGTCCACCACCGGCAGAACACGCGGATACCGCGTGCGCAGCCACGCCGTCGACGGCGGCACCTCGGCCAGCATTGTCATCGTCATCAGGCAGGCACGGCTGCGCAAGCCGATGCCGAGCTCGAGCGCATGCCGGCAAACACCAGCTTGATGTCGCTGGCTTCCATGCGCCAGGCTCCCGCCGGCGCCGCGCGCAGCGCCTGTTGCACCAAAGCGTTCGAGGACAGGCGATGCCAGTCCTCAGGCACGCGCTGGCCGTTGGCCACCGCCAGCACCTTCAGCTTGTGGCGCACCATCGCATCCAGCGCCGGTCCCAGCTTCACGGCTTCGTCCAGCTTGGACAGGATCACGCCGCGGCAGCTGCTGGCGCGGTAAGCGTGCAGCACGTCCTCGATGGTCTCGCCCTGGGCCGCGGCATTGATCACCAGCAGCCGGCTGACGCTGCGGTGCGACAACATGTCGAGCAGCTCGCGTGTGCGCGCATCACGCTGCGCCATGCCGGCGGTGTCGATGAGCACCATCTTCTTGCCCGACAGCAGCTCGAGCAGGTCTTCGAGCGAGGCGCGGTCGTGCGCGATGTGCACCGGCACACCGAGGATGCGGCCGTAGGCGCGCAGCTGCTCATGCGCGGCGACGCGATAGGCATCGAGCGTGATCAGCCCCAGGTGCGCGGCGCCATGGCGGGTGGCAAAGGCCGCCGCCAGCTTGGCGGTGCTGGTGGTCTTGCCGACACCGGTGGCGCCGATGAGGGCGAACACACCGCCGGTGTCTTCCAGCGGTGCTTCGGTATGGGCGGCCTGCAGGTTGCGCTCGAGCACGCCCGCCGCCCAGGCCAGCGGATCGCCCTCGGCGGGCAGGCTGTCGGCGAGCTTGCGAGTCAGCACCGGCGAGAAACCCTGGTCGAGCAGCGTCTGCGTCAGCTGCGCCTGGCGCGGCTCGCGCTGCAGCTTGTCCATGAAGGCCAGCGCGCCGAAGCGGTCTTCGATGAGGCTGCGCATGGCGCGCAGCTCGTCTCGCATGCCAGCGGATTCGCCCGGCGGGGTGTGGTGCTGGTTCAGTGGTCCGGCATTGAACAGGTCCGCGCCGTTCGCACTGACGTTCGCGCGCAGCGCGGGTGCGGGCAACGCAACCGGCGGCGCATCGGCACGTGCCGGCAGTGGCGCAGCGATGCCGTCATGCAGCAGCGGCGGCAGCGTGTCGGCGAAATCGATCGACGCCGACAGCGCGGCGATGGACGGCCGCACGTGGCCACCGGCGGCGCGCTCACGCAACGCGATGCTGGCCGGCGGCGCCGGCCGGGCCGCCAGATCGGCGGCACGCGCGGCGGCCGCATCGCTTTCAGCCTGCTGCGCGTCACGGGTCTGCTTTTCGGCCTGACGGCGGCGCAACATGCGTTCGCGCACATAGTCCTGGAACGACAGCGTGCTCATCGACAGTTCGGCCACGTCCTGTTCGACGCTGGTCGGCTCGGGCGCGTCGTCGTCGCTGGCCAAACCGCGCAACGACGGCAGCACCGGATGGCGCAGCGGCGGCAACAGCGGTGCCTCGGCCGGCCGACCGGCGGCCGCCTTCGGCGCGGCAGCGGTGGCGCGCGGCACCGCATCCGCGGCCATCGCCATCACCTCCACACCGTGTGCGCTGGGCAAGGTGGAGAGCACGACGGCGTCTTCACCGAAGGCCTCGCGCACCAGGGCAAAGGCCTCGCGCGAGGTGCGTGCGCTGAAGCGTCTTGGGGTCATGGGGTGCCTCCGATGATCGAGCCGATGCGGATCGAGTGGGTCTCAGGAATCTCGCTGTGCGCCAGCACCTTCAAGCGCGGTGCGGCGCGTTTGAGCAGCCGCGCCAGTGGCGCACGGATCAGGTCGGGCACCAGCAGGCAGGCCGGCACGCCGCTGTCTTCCTGGCTGCGCGCGGTGTGCGCCGCTTGCGCGGCCAGCGTGTCGGCCACGCCCGGGTCGAGGGCGGCTCCGTGCGGTGAATTCAGCGCCTGCGTGACCAGCCGTTCGAGTTCGGGGTCGAGTGCGATGACATCGAGTTCGCGCACCGGCCCGTAGATCTGCTGCACGATCGCCGGCGCCAGGTGCACGCGGATGCGCCGTGCCAGCTCGGCCGCGTCGGTGACACCGGCGCCGTGCTCGGCCAGGCACTCGACGATGCCGCGCATGTCGCGGATGTGCACGCCTTCTTCCAGCAGCAGCTGCAGCACTTTCTGCAAGGTGGCGATGCCGATCATCTTGGGAACCACGTCTTCGATCAGTTTGGGCGCCAGTCGCGTCACGTGTTCGACCAGCGCCTGCGTCTCGGCGCGGCCCAACAGCCGCGCCGCCTGGGTCTGCATCAAGTGTGAAAGATGGGTGGCGACGACGGTCGCGCAATCAACCACCGTAAATCCGGCCATCTGGGCCATCTCGCGGTGGCGTTCCTCGATCCATGTCGCCGGCAGGCCGAAGGCCGGGTCGGCGGTCTTGGTGCCGGGCAGCGCCTGCGTGGCACCGCCGGGGTTGATGGCCATCCACATGCCCGGGTAGGCCTCGCCCTCGCCGACCACCGCGCCGCGCAAGGTGACGCGGTACATGCTGGGTTTGAGTTCGAGGTTGTCGCGGATGTGCACCGCCGGCGGCAGGAAGCCGACATCCTGTGCAAATTTCTTGCGCACTCCTTTGATGCGTCCCAGCAGGTCGCCGGCACGCGCCTTGTCGACCAGCGCGATGAGCCGGTAGCCGACCTCCAGGCCGAGCGTGTCCACCGGCAGCAGATCGTCCCAGCTGGCCTCGCCCAGGTTCGCATCGGGCACGGCTGCCGGCTGCGCCGCGACGGCTTTGGCCAGCCGCTCGCGCCGCCGCACCCACCAGGCCAACGTGGCGATGCCGCCGGCGATGACCACGAACACCGCATGCGGCATGCCCGGCACCACACCGAGCACACCGATGATGCCGGCGGTGATGATCAAGGCCTTTGGCGAGCTGAACACCTGCGCGCCGATCTGCGCGCCGATGGCGTGTTCCTTGCCGACCCGCGACACCACCATCGCCGCCGCCACCGAGATCAACAGCGCCGGCACCTGCGCGACCAGCGCATCGCCGACCGCCAGCAGAATGTAGGTGCCGGCCGCATCGGATGCGCTCAAGCCATGCTGGGCGACACCGATGACGAAACCGCCGACGATGTTGATGAACAGGATCAGCATGCCGGCGACCGCATCGCCGCGCACGAACTTGCTGGCACCGTCCATCGAGCCGAAGAAGTCGGCTTCCTCCGAGACTTCGGCACGGCGGCGGCGCGCCTCTTTCTCGTCGATGGCACCGGCGTTCAGCTCGGCATCGATCGCCATCTGCTTGCCCGGCATCGCATCGAGCGTGAAGCGCGCGCCGACCTCGGCGATGCGCTCGGCGCCCTTGGTGACGACGATGAAGTTGATGACCACCAGGATCGCGAACACGATCAGACCGACCGCGTAGTTGCCACCGACCAGGAACTGGCCGAACGATTCGATGACGTGCCCGGCCGCGGCCGGACCGGTGTGGCCATCGACCAGCACCACGCGCGTCGAGGCCACGTTCAGCGACAGCCGCATCAAGGTGGTGATCAGCAGCACGGCCGGAAAAGCCGCGAAGTCCAGCGGCTTGACCATGTGCGCCGAAATCATCACCACCATCAACGCCATCGCGATGTTGAAGGTGAACAGCAGGTCGAGCACGAAGGCCGGCAGCGGCAGCACCATCATGGCCAGCACCATGATGACGAAGATCGGCACGCCGAGCGCGCGCAGCACGGCCGCGTTCGGGCCGAGCAGCGACTGCAGCCGTGCGATCAGCGCGTTCATGCGTCAGGGCCTTGTTCTTCGCCATCGGTGGCTTCGTCGATCGTGATCGGGTCCAGCCCCGGCGGCACCTCGAGCACCGGCAACGTCGGCGGCGGCACGCCACGGCCGGCGACAAACGCGCGCAGCTGATACACGTGTGCCAGCACCTGGGCGACGACAGCGAACAGCGCCGCCGGCACTTCGCGGTCGACCTCGGCATGCGCGTACAGCGCGCGCGCCAGCGGCGGCGCCTGCAGCACCGGCACCTTGGCGCCCTGCGCCGCATCGCGGATGCGAAAGGCCAGCAGGTCGGCGCCTTTGGCCACCACCTTCGGCGCGGCCATGCGCCCTTCTTCGTACTTCAGGGCGACCGCGAAGTGGGTCGGGTTCATGACCACCAGGTCGGCGGTCGGCACCGCGGCCAGCATGCGCCGGTTGGCCACCTCGCGCATGCGCGAACGCTGGCGCGACTTGATCTCGGCGTTGCCTTCGACCTCGCGCTGTTCCTGCTTGAACTCGGCCACGCTCATCTTCATCTGCTCGGCCACCTGGTGGCGCTGCAGCGGCACATCGACAGCGGCGAACAGCGCCAGCGCCATCACCAGCATCGTCAGGCCGTCGAACAGCGTCGAGCTGGCTTGTGCAATGCCGCTCATCAACGGCAGGCCGAGCGCATCGACGAAGGCCGGTGCGTTGGCTTTCAGGTACAGCGTGCCCACCGTGCCGAGAATCAACGCCAGCAAACACGACTTCAGCGTGTTCACCAGTTGCGCGTGCGAAAACATGCGCCCGACACCGGCCAGCGGATCGAGCTTGGAGAACTTCGGAGTCAGCGCCTTCCAGCTGAAGTTCCAGCCGCCCGAGGCCACGGCGCCGCCTACCGCAAGCACGATCATCAGCAAGCCGAGCAGCGACACCAGCAACAGCGGCTGCAGGCTGAAGCGGGACAGCCGTTCGGTCATTAACTGGGCGTCTCCGAGCACGCTGGCATCGAAGCGCAACGCGTCGCCGAAAGCCGTGGTCAATGCGCGGGCCAACGAGGGCGCTGCCGCCGCCAGCAAGCCAACGAACGCGCCGATGGCGACGAAGTGCGACAGGTCACGTGAACGCGGCACCTGCCCTTCGGCGCGCGACTTGCGGATCTTGCGGTCGGTGGCGGGTAAGCGCCGGTCTTGCGCGTCGGCCATGGCGGCTCATGCGGTGGGCTGTTGAGGCCTCGCCATGGTGCCGGGCCGGCCGCCGAACTTGAGCGGGATAAGAGCGGCAAAGCCGGTGATGCTTACATCAGCGCGTTGAAATGCTTACAGGTGTGTCTGCGTCGTTTTCGGCTGGGGTGCCGGCTTGCCCGGATCACACAGCGCGCGCACGCGGCATGCCAGGGCAATGCCGGGTTCAATCCATGCCGGCGTACCTGGTCGAACGGCCGTGAGTGGTCCGTCAGATCGCCAGCGTGAGCGGTCGCTCAAGACTGGCCGCTGCCGGTCGCTTATAGGCGACGCGATGACAGCTGTCGCCGACCCCAGGCATTGATTCATTGATGGGTCGGCTGACCTCCACGCTAGCGTCGATCATGCTGACCACGTCGCCTTCACGGCATCCCGCTTTTGGCCTACAGCCCGTGGCGCTGAAGCCGCGACCTACCAGCCGATGCTCTGGACACCCGGCCCCACTGCCCGGCACCGCCGTCGATAGCCACCGTCGCGTGCGCCATATCCAAGTGACCTGATCCCGTCGGCATGTGGTCGAGCGGAAGGCCGACGCTCTCGGCATCGATCAGGACTCCAGCGTCGAGATCAAAGGGCACGACCCGCAGGCGAAGTCCATGTCCATAGTCGAACACAGGCAGGGACTCATGGAACTGGACGCACCGCGGGAAGACAAGGGCCAGCTCGCCGCCGCCTGGGCTGAGGTACTTCATGCCGTACGCGAAGAGTTGGTAGAGGTCGCCCTGGCTGAGGCCGTACTTGTTGGCGTGATCGGTGGCATCCAGCCGCTTCCACTTGGTGTCCAGCACCCAGCGGCGACCTTCATGCTCGACCAGCAAATCAGGCTCCAGGCGGAACATGCGGGCGCCCTCGTGCAAGCACAGAAACTCGCTCGCTGCCGGCGCCCGCAGAATCGCACCTGGCACCAGGTGACGCCGCAGCCAAGCGGCGACGAAGCGCTCGTAGAGCTTCTCCATCGGGAACAGCAGGCTGATGCCGTGCCACTGACCCACCAGCGAGTACGGCATCTGCCGATACAGAACCAGCTCACACCAGGGCCGCACAGGTCGGTAGTGCGCCATGAGGCGGTCGTCGCGCCAGGCACGCAGATCGGCGTCGACGTTCGTGCTGGCCGGCACCTCGTGCAAAAGCGACCGTAGTTCCTGCGCTAGTCGCCAGTTGACAAACGACTGCGCTGCCCGCGCCACCTGTTCCAGCGCGAGTCGCAGCAGCCGGTTCTCCGGCCTGTCCGGCACGAAGACGTCATGGCGGATCTGGAAGATGTGTTGCCGACCAGGCGGTTGCCGGACTTGGCGCGACGTGTCGAGCTGCCCGCGCAAAAAGCGCTCCACACCGTCCACCCGCACATAGTCCGAACGGACGCCGCGCTTGACCAGCTGATTCAACGCGGACAGGAATCGTCCCATCACCCATTCGCTCAGCGGGGCGTCGAAGGTCTGCAGCGCGGTTTCGCTGACCTGGCGAACCGGCAGGTCCATCGCTTCGCCGATCATCCGTCGCAGCAGCCTACGGCTGGCAGCCGCGCTATCTGGTCCGTCGAGGTGCTTCGGCAGGATCTCGATGCGCGTGCCGCACGGCGTTTCGATCACGCCGACGTAGTTGTCGAGTCGCAGCCATTGACGGTCCTCGACCAGGACCAAAGCTGCACCGGAGGCCCGGAAGGTGCTACTCGTTTGGCACAGCCAGTTGAAGGCGGACTGCGACACCTGGGCGCGGTCGAACGACGGCCCTTCGACGTGCTCCGTCGTCAGTCGGGCGTGCTCGCGCACCGTGAGTGTCGTCCTCACCAATCGTCAACCCGCGGTTGCGATCACCGCCGCATATGCCTCGGGCCGCAAGTACGCCTGCTCGTTGATGTGCCAACGCACACTCTGCCCGTTCACACCGACTCCGTTGCCGAACAGACGGTCAAGTGCGATGTCGGGGATCGTGATGAACTGAAGCGCTTCGGGCTTGCGATGATCGTTCAAGACCCAGCGGATCCTTTGCCAGTCCTCGAAGAAGTACTCCTGAAGCAACGGAAGTAGGTGGGATCGGAAAACGCGCGCCAGCTTTTCGATCGTCGGGGCGTCGCGCAACGGCAGGAAGTACGCATGGCCCAATCGGTGGTCGCGGTCGAGCAGCAGTTCGATGCGCTCGTTCATCACCCGAAGCAACTCGCCGACCGAGATCCCCTCAACGAAAACGTCGTCCAGCAACTCGGTCCTGGGTTGCATCTCGCGAAACTCGAAGCGACGGCGCAAGGCGATGTCCAATCCCACCAGCGATCGATCGGCCGTATTCATGGTCGCGACGATATGCAGGTTGGCAGGAACGCTGAACAGCTCTTTGGAGTACGGTAGCGTTACCGTCAGTGCCTCGGGCATGCCAGTCCGCTTGGATGGCTCGATCAAGGTAATCAACTCGCCGAATATGCGGGCGACGTTGCCGCGGTTGATCTCGTCGATGATCAGGACATGCGGGGTGGTGTCGTTGCCAGAACTGGCCGCTGGCGCATTCGGCGTCGTGCTCGACGCCAACCTCTCGACAAGCAACGGCAGGATGTTCTGATATCCGTTGACGAGGAACGGCTCCAACGTGGTCTCGGGGACCTTTTCGAAGACCCTCTTCTCCTTTATGTCCTCGATCGTGATGCGACCGCTGCGCACGAGTGCGGCCAGCTCGTTCAGCAGGCTCATGCCGATGGGCAGGTCCCTGCCTTTTGGCTTCGTTAGCTCCAGGACGTCGGGCGTTACCCGCTTGACCTGGTATCCCAAAAAGCTCTCGCCGATTTGGAAGGCAGGTTCCAGTTGGCGCTGCTCGGCATTGGCCTCAGTGCCGGCACACAGGCGGCAGATTCTCTTGAAGACTCCGTCTACGACGCGGTAGCGGAGCTGACCGGCGTCGTCCGTCTCCGCACGAAGGCCCTCGACGAAGTCTTCATAGCTGAAGCTCTGGTGGAAAGTCGTGAAGACGATGTGTCCGCTCGCGACGAAGGCGTCGAATTTCGCCCTGAGGTCTTCCCGATCCGGCTCGCCTTCCAGCAGCTCGGGCGCCAGCAGACTGATGGCCTCATCGATGGTCCGGTACGTCTTGCCGGTACCCGGCGAAGCAGTTACATACTGCCCGCGAACAGCGCGTTGAGCTGGTTCGCATCCACTATCCATTCCACCCGCGGATGGGTGAAGAGGTCGAGGTGCTGGGCCGATCCAGGCACGGGCCGGACGACTACCTGATCATTCGGCAGCCCGACGGCACAAGGGCACATCTGCCGCAGTGGATGACGCTGCCGACAGCCGGCGACGTGCCCACGCATTGGCCGCCGCGACAGCTGCTGCGCTCGCTGCTGGCGCTGCGGCGAGAACTCGACGCCGTCCTATCGTCATCGACCACTGCCCTGCCGCCTGGAGGTGTCGATGAAGCCAATCCTGCCTCGGGCGCGTCCGCCGGCGCAGTCCGACCTGTTCGGCACCGCGTCGGCGCCAGCGCCCTTGAAGAGTCTGCAACTGCATCGCGACGAACTTGTCGATCTGCTCAGCCAGCTGCTTTGGCAGGTGGTCCGTCAGGCCGACGTCGCTCAACGCCCGGAGGATGACAATGAGCAAGATCAGCCCTGAGCACCTGGCGCGTGGCGCCTACGTGTACGTGCGGCAATCCACCGCCGACCAGTTGCGCAACAACCACGAGAGTCGGCGACGTCAGTACGCCTTGGCCGACCGGGCTCGGGCACTGGGGTGGACCGAGGTCGTGGTGATCGACGACGACCTCGGCGTGTCCGCCGGCGGCGTGGCCCGGCCAGGCTTCGAGCGGCTGCTGGCTGCGATCTGCGGCGGCCAGGTCGGCGCCGTCGTCTCCATCGAGGCCTCGCGCCTGGCACGCAATGGCCGGGACTGGCATACGCTGCTGGAGTTCTGTGCCTTGGTGGGCAGCGTCATCGTCGATGAGGACGGCATCTATGACCCTCGCAGCATCAACGACCGGTTGCTGCTGGGCATGAAGGGAACGATGTCGGAGATGGAGCTGTCACTGCTGCGCCAGCGATCCGTCGAGGCCCTCAAGCTCAAGGCTGCGCGGGGAGACCTGCACACCACGGTGGCCATCGGCTTCCTCCGCAGCGAGGGCGACCGGATCGAACTTGATGCCGACCTGCGCATCCGGGAGGCCATCGGGGCGGTGTTCAGTCGGTTCGCGCAGGCCGGCAGCGTGCGCCAGGTGCTGCTGTGGTTCCGGCAGGAGCGCATCGAACTGCCAGCCGCGATCTACGACGACGGCCGCCGCAGCGTGGTGTGGAGGCTGCCGAGCTACAACACCGTCTTGCACATCCTGTCGAACCCCGTGTACGCCGGGGCCTACGCCTTCGGCCGCACCGAGACCCGCGTGCGCATCGAAGCCGGCCGCAAGCGCGTCGTGCGGGGCCACCGCCGTGCACGCGAGCACTGGCAGGTCTTGATCCAGGAACATCACGACGGCTACATTGACTGGACCACCTACGAGCACAACCAGCGCGTGATCGCCGACAACACCAACATGCGCGGCGCCATGGCCCGAGGCGCGTTGCGTCGCGGCGAGGCCCTGCTGGCCGGGTTGCTGCGCTGCGCGCACTGCGGACGCAAGCTGCACGTGGCCTATGGCGGCAGCCAGGGCACTGTCGCCCGCTACCACTGCAAGGGCGCCGCGATCAACCACGGATCGCCCCAGGGCTGCATCTCCTTCGGCTCGCTGCGCGTGGACGAGGCGGTCTGCCGCGAAGTCCTGAGCGCGCTGCGGCCGATCGGCGTACAGGCAGCGCTGCACGCCATCGAGCAACGCGCCGACGACGGACAGGACAAGCGCCGGCAGCTTGAACTCGCACTGGAGCAGGCGCGCTTCGAGGCCGCCCGCGCCCAACGGCAATTCGATGCCGTGGACCCTGGCAATCGCCTGGTCGCCGCCGAGCTCGAGCGGCGCTGGAACGAGCGCCTTGTCGAGGTCGCACAGCGAGACGCACAG
>CAWCSM010000010.1:0-94393 GCA_963798255.1 uncultured beta proteobacterium | reverse complement strand
CGAGCGGCCCAACTTGACCGGACTTGCCGAAGATCTCACAGCCGCGTGGAATGCGCCGGGCGTGACGATGCGCTCGCGCCAGCAGTTGCTGCGCACCCTCGTCAAGGACATCGTCGCCGATGTCGACGATGCAACCCGCGAGGTCGTGCTGACGATCCATTGGCGCGGCGGACAGCATTCGCAGGTGAGGGTTGTCAAGCCACGCACAGGCGAGCACGGCTGCCGTACGCCCGACGAGGCCTTGGCCGTCACGGCTGCGAAGTGGTCGACGAACACATCGCGGCGACGCTCAACCGCATGGGCCTTCCCACGGGTCAGGGCAAGACGTGGACGGCGCATCGCGTGAGCTCCGTGCGCATGGTGAACGACATCCGCGCATACCGATCGGCACACAAGGATGGCGAGTGGTTGACCATGTCGCAGGCCGCCGCCAAGCTCGGTGTCAACAACCACCGTATTCGGCGTCTCATCAAGGACGGGCTTCTGCCCGCTGAGCAGGTAGTTGCAAGGGCGCCGTATCAGATTCGCGCGAGCGATCTGCTGGATCAGCGGATCATCGACGCCGCCGCGCGAACAGATCGCCCGTGTCGCATCGATGACGAGAACCAGATCTCAATGTTTTCAATCACTTAACGAAGAGGGGCACTATGAACGGGCCATGGCCAGCGGACGTACCGCGTTCTCCGCCGCGTTGTTGTCGATCGGCACCTGGCCGTCGTCGAGATATCGCGTCAGCCCGCGCCAGTTGCTCAGCGCGTAGTCGATGGCCTTGGCCGTCACGTCGGCCTTCGCCAACTTCTGGCGCTGCTCGCTCAGCCAGGTGTGCAAGGCCTGGGCCACCGGCTTGGCATGCTGCTGACGCCACAAGCGCCTGGCCTCGGGTTGGAGTTCGCGCGCTTCGCGCTCGATCTCGTAGAGCTTGGCGATCAGCGCCACGGCCTGGCCGGCGATCTGGCTGCCGTTGAACTGGTGCGCCTCGAACAGCTTCCTGCGCGCATGCGCCATGCACAGCGCGGCCGTCACCCCTTGGGCCTGCAGCGCGTGGTAGCCCGAGAAGTCGTCGGACACCAAGGTCCCGGCGAAGCCTTGCAGCACCCGGCGCGCATTCTCGCCGCCGCGGCCTGTGCTGAAGTCGTAGAAGACCGCACGCTGGGTCACGAAGTTCGTCGTGCGGTACACCCACACATACGCCTTGGCTGTCTTGCCCTTGCCCGGTGCCAGCAGCTTGAGCGGCGTCTCGTCGGCGTGAACCACGTCGTGGCCGACGATGAAGTCCTTCAGCGCCTGGGCCAGCGGTGTCAATCGCACGCCGCAGATGCCCGACCACTGCGCCATGCTCGAGCGCGCGATGTGAACGCCCGAGCGCGCGTAGATCTCGCTTTGCCGGTACAGCGGCAGATGATCGTCGTGCTTGGCCACCACCACCTGCGCCATCAGGCCCGGCGCCGGGATGCCCTTGTCGATCATCTGTGCCGGCATCGGCGCGGCCTGGATCGTCTGGCAGCACGCGCAGGCATATTTGCCGCGGATGTGGCGCAGCACGAAGAACTGGGCCGGCACGCAGTCGAGTTGCTCGCTGACCTCTTCGCCGATGCGCTTGAGGGCCTGGCCGCACTCGCAGTGGGTGGCTTCGATCTCGTGGTGACGATCGATGCGCGGCAGGCTCGCGGGCAGTGCCTGGCGCACCGCCTGGCCCTTGGTGGCCGGTGCTGCGGGCAGCGCAGCGACCTGCTCATGGGCAGCGCGATCTTCGATCGCGGTGTCGGCCACGATGGCGTCGAACAGCACCGCCTGCGTCGTGCTGTCCAGGCTCTCGCTGGACGCGCCGAAGCGCCAGCGCTTCAGGCGCGCGATCTCGAAGTTCAGTGCTTCGTTCTTGGTCTTCTCGAACTTCAGCTCGGCCTGCATGCGCTCGATCAGATCGCGCATCGCCTGCACCGCGTTGGCTGCGGGCTGGGGGTCTTGCGGCGCGCCGTGCACAGCGTCTGACGTTTGCGTGCTGGAAGCTTCGAGCATGGCCGGCAGTATCCCTCGCGCGCGTGCGCGCGCGAGACGGGACATTCGCCAATAGACAAAACGCCATATCCCGGGGATCGAATCGGGCGCATCGTGGCGTCCTCAAACTGCCGTGATGGCCTGCGGCTGCGATGCACTCAGCCGCTGCCACGGCAACCCCGCGACGAGCCAGTCGAACTGCTCGCGGCTGAGCTGGACCTGGCCCGAGTCCTGGCGTGGCCAGGCGAAGCTGCCGGCCTGCAGGCGCCGGGTGCACAGCCACATGCCCGCGCCGTCGTAGACCAGCACCTTGAGCCGGTCAGCCCGCCGGTTGGCGAACACGTAGGCATGGTGGGGCTGCGCGCCCAGCGCAAAGCCGTGCACCACCATCGCCAGCAGCCGGTCGATACCGCCGCGCAGGTCGCTGGCGCCCAGTGCCAGCCAGACGGTGTCGATGCGGATCATCGGCCGAGCTCGCGCAGCAGCGCGGCGAGTTCGCGCGTATGGGCCAGTGGCCAGTGCAGTTCGAGTCTGGCAGCGCCGGCGTTCACCTCGATGCGCACCGCTGAGGAAATGGCGGTGTGCAATGCCACGCGGGCCGCCACGAAGCCGGTGGGCCGGGTCGTTGAGTGCTCGGCGTGCGCGCCGCCGGGCCCTGCGTCACCCTTGGCCTGCCAGCGTGCGTAATGCGCACACCAGCTGCCCAGCGTCCCCAGCGGCACGCCATTGGCTTCGGCCCAGACCTTGGCCTTCATGCCGGAGGCACGATAGGCCTCCACCTGCTGCATGCACCGCTGCGCATGTTGTCGATCCGTGCTCATCTCGTCCCGTTCGCTGATTGCCGAGACGACAGCGTCGCAGCTTCATCGCCGCAGGAAAAGATGGGTTGGCGGAACGCTTACGCTTGAGGCGCAACAGGCACAGGCAGATTCAGGCCTGACGCCGCGGCAGCGCGAGGACCTGATGGCGCTGGGCGCCGACTTGCCGCGTGCGTGGTCCCACCCATCGGCCGGCAACGAAGTGCGCAAGCGCATCCTGCGCTGCGTGATCAGGGAGATCGTGGCGCGCGTGGCCGACCCGCGCATCGAACTCGTCATCCATTGGCACGGTGGCGACCACACCGAACTGAGCGTGGTGAAGAACCGCGCTGGACAGCACCGCTGGACGACCAATGTCGAGGTTCAGGCACTGATCACGCAGCTCGCCCGCCAGCTCAATGACGGCGGAATCGCCGCGCTGCTGAATCGCCTCGGACATCGCACCGGCAAGGACCACACCTGGTCAGAGATGCGTGTGCGTTCGTTCAGATGCGACAACCAGATCGACGTCTACAAGGCCGGGGAGCGCGAGGCACGCGGTGAGTTGACACTCGAGCAGGCCGCCGAAGCCCTTGGTACCAGCAAGATGACGGTGCTGCGCATGATCAGCGCCGGGCAGCTCGCGGCCACGCAGGCGTGCAAGGGGGCACCCTGGGTCATCAAGGCCGCTGACGTTCAGCGTCTGGACCCTCGTGCGGCCGGAACTTCACCTGGAAGAGGTCCGCAAACAGAAGATCCGCAACAAATTTCCCTTGAATTTCAATGACGTGGCGAGGTGAGCATCATGTCGTGTGATCGGGCGGCCCGTACAGCACGAGGTTGACCGGCGACATGGACCGCAGGGGCGCCGGCCGATCGGCGATGCGCTCGGTCGACTCGGGGGTCGTCGTCTCCGGCTTGGCCGGGCCAGCAAGGTAGTCCACCAGTTGCCAAGCCGCAGTGTTGTTCTCGATGTACCGGTCGGAGGGCAGGCCGGCCTGGTGCATGCAGGAGACGATATCGGCATTTAGCGCCGCCCAGTCGGTGCGGTTTGACGCGAGCGGCGACAACTCAAACTGACGCTTGAAGAGCGCGAGCAGCTTCTGGCAGTCGCCCTCTCTCAGGAGAGTCGTGAACGACTCCGGGTTGGCGGCCGAGAACACGCGACGGATGACGACGCGGTGCATTTTGGCTAGGGTCTTGGCGTTGACCGCTTGCTGCCACCGGGCTTCGACGTCGGCAAGGTTCTCGGCGGTCGGCTTGGCGACGATCTCGCGCGTCAGCTCGGCCAGCAGGGGCAGGTTCTCCTTGAACTCCTTGTTGGATAGCGCCCCAGGGCCGACGCTCGTGATCCCGTTTCTCGAGAATCGCCACAAGTGGTCGAGGGCTTGCTCGTTGATTCGGTCAGGGTCGTCTCGCAGTGAGTGCGCCAAGTCGACGGTCTGTCTGTACGGCTCGAACCAGTCGTCGCGCCGAACCTTCGGGTCGGACGTGATCCACGTCACCACCTGCCGCAGGCTGTGTACCCCGGCCCCGGAGTCCCAGAGACTGCGCAATGTCGTCGCGGTCTGTTCCGCAAGTCCGATTCCAGAGCTTTGCGGACTCCACTTCTGTTCTGGCACAGCGAGGGTGAGCAACACCATCGGCAGAAGGCCCGATGCCGCATCTGGTCGGAAGTCGTTGACTCGGAAGTGAATGTAGCGCGCCAGTTTCGACGGGTCCTTCCAATGCGGCGCCTCGTGCGACTCCTGCGTGACGACACCTGTCGCCACCACTCCCCTGGGTTCGACCCCCAGGCGGATCAAGTACACCGCATCGCCGATCTTTGGCTGCTTGGAGTGGCAAGTCCACCTTTGTTCCTCGCCGACGATGACGTTGGCATCACCGCCGAGCTCGAAGTGGTCGGGGTTCCAGGTCAGCAGATAGGCCGGTGCCGGAATGTCGTCGTCATCCGGCACGTCGTCCTGGTCGCTCGAGCGGCGAGGCGGCACGACCCCCGATGTCGGGTTGTAAAGCGCCAGCATGAAGCCTCTGGTGCTGAGGTCGGGCACCGATTGCTGCGCGAGCCGGTAGTACTCGCGCAAGAGCAACATCCTGGCGATCGGCCTATCGACGTCCGGAACGTCTTTCTTCAGGCATCCCAGGGCTTCCAGGAAGTGCCCCAGGTGGTCGGAGGATGAGATCGGCAGGACGTCATCCGGGTGGTAGCAGGCCAGCAGCCGCAGCTTGCGGCCGTTTCCGACAGTCACCCTCGGCTCGACACCCGCATGCCGAAAGACTTCCTGGCGGTCGTCGATCCAGGTGATGTCCTGCGCGAGATCGGCTGAGGCAATCGCGCTCTGGATCTTGAGGGTGTAGCGAAGCGCGTCGTCGTCCGACAGGTCCTGCAGCTGTCGGTTCTTGTAGAACGAGCCATTGTCTCTGCGGAAGTACACGATGTGGCCACGCGAGGTGCCCGGCATGTAGCGGCCCAGCGCAGGTTCCAGCCCTCGTTCAAGCCACCAACAAAAGGATTCCTCGCCCTTGCCAATGCAGTATTCCTCTGCGCTCAACTTAGGCAAGCGGGCAAGCGGGCAAGCGGAAGCGGCAATGAACGTGCGATACGCTTCGGTGTCCGTGGCTCTTTGATGAGCCTCGGCGCCCATCGCATTGATCGTTTCGATGAGGCGTACGAAGCTCGCACTGACCAGTGGACTCATTGGCATTGCTCACGGTTGAAGACGTAGTCTAGGCGGTGTCTCGTCAGCCGCCTGCGCTCTACTGCGGCCGACGTCCCTGACCGTCGCGCCGGTACGGCGGGGTTTCGCAACTCAGCCCTGCGCAACTCGTTTCAGGTCCGCAGCGGCGCGGGCCAACGTGCCGAAGCCAGAACGGGCAGGCAGGCTTGACGTTGTGTAATCGTTCGATTACATTGGTGCCGTGTTCAGCGTCAAAGCACTCCCTGAGTTCAGCGCTTGGCTCGCCCATCTGGCAGCGCCTCGATTCGTGGCGTCGTGGTCTCTCGGATCAAGCGGCTTGAACGAGGTCTGCTGGGCGACGTGGAGCCAGTGGGTGACGGCGTCAGCGAGCTTCGCATTCATCTCGGGGCCGGATGGCGCGTGTATTTCGCGCAGCGTGGCAGCCGGCTTGTTGTGTTGCTGGCTGGTGGATCGAAGCGCACACAGAAGAGCGACATCAGGCGCGCGAAGGCGCTCGCCGCCCTGCTGGATTGAGAATGGAGCCGTAGATGAGCACGCGAATCAAGATTGACGAACTGCCGGCATTCGATGCCGCCCCATACCTCGACAGCGACGAGGCAATTGCTTCGTATCTGACCGACATCCTGCAAGCCAACGACGCGGGGCTGCTTTCCGCGGCGCTGGGTGACATCGCACGCGCGCGTGGCATGACCGATATCGCGAAGGCGGCAGGCATCACGAGAGAGGCGCTGTACAAGGCCTTGCGGCCCGGCAGCGCGCCGCGCTTCGACACCGTCAACCGTGTATGCACCGCTCTTGGCGTTCGCCTGGTGGTTCAGCCGCTGCATCCGGTTTGATAGATCGGCCGACGCGGCCTGCGTGACGAGGGCTACGCGTCAGGCCATCGCCCCCATGCGCTGCAGGATCTTCTGCACCTTCACTTCCAGCGTCGCCCTCGAAAAGGGCTTCAGCACATAACCGGCGGCGCCGGCTTCTGCGGCCATGACGATGTCTTCCTTGCGCACCTCGGCGGTCACCATCAGCACCGGCAGGTGCTTCAGGTCGTCGTCGGCCTTGATCGCCTTGAGCAGATCGAAGCCGTTCATGTTCGGCATGTTGATGTCGGTGACGACGAAGTCGAAGCGGCCGGTCTTCAGCATCTTCAGTGCCACCGCGCCATCTTCGGCTTCGTCGGCGCGCGTGCAGCCCATTTCCTTCAGCAGCCCGCGCACGATGCGGCGCATGGTCGAGAAGTCGTCGACGATCAGGAAGCGCAGTTCGTTCGGTGTGCTCATGGGGCGTGTCCTATCGCAGCGGCGGCACAGGGTTTGCGACGCCCATCGAGTCCGGCGCGTCGGCCGCTTCGGGCTCGGGCTCTGGCTCGGGTTCGGTGCGGAAAAAGCGGTCTTCGGCATCGCGGTTCATGACGATGATGCTGATGCGCCGGTTCATCGGATGCGTCGGGTCCTTGACCTGCAGCAGCGCGCTGTCGGCCAGGCCCTGCACGCGCAGCATGCGGTCGGCCGGCAGGCCACCGCCCATCAGTTCGCGGCGCGATGCGTTGGCACGGTCGGCCGACAGCTCCCAGTTGCTGTAGCCGAGCGCGCCACCGACGAACGGCGCCGCATCGGTGTGGCCTTCCAAGGTCAGGCGGTTCGGCACCTCACCCAGCACCGCGCCGATTTCGCGCAGCAGCTCGCGCATGTACGGCTGCAGCACGGCGCTGCCGCTGGCGAACATCGGCCGCTGGTTCTCGTCGACGATCTGGATGCGCAGCCCGTCACGGGTCATGTCCAGGCGAATCTGCGAGCTCAGCGCGGCCAGCTTCGGGCTGGCGGCAATCTTCTGCTCGACCTTCTTCTTCAACTCTTCGAGCCGCGCCTTCTCGGCACGCTGCTGCTCGGCTTTCAGCGCCTGCAGGTTCACCGTCTTGCGCTTCGAATCGATGTCACCGCGCTTGACCTGGCCGGTGCTGCGCGTCAGGTCCTGCCCGCCGCCCTTCACCACGTGCGACGCGTCGCCGGCGCCCGAGCCGCCGTTCAGCAGTGCGATCTTCAACGGCGTCGCGAAGTAGTCGGCCAGGCCCTTCTTGTCGCCCTCGCTGGTGCTGCCCAGCAGCCACATCAGCAGGAAGAAGGCCATCATCGCGGTCACGAAGTCGGCATAGGCGATCTTCCAGGCGCCGCCATGGTGACCATGCCCGCCCTTCTTGACGCGCTTGATGATGATCGGCTGCAGCTTCTTGGCGTCACCGGCCATGGAATGGACCCCCCCCCGTAGCGCCTGCGGCGCTCCCCCCCAGGGGGGCGCTGACCGCGGCCCGGCAGAGCCGGTTCCGCGTCAGCCGCTTGATGGTCCGCCCGATGTGCGCGAGCGCCTTCACTTTTTCCCCTTCACGTGCTTCTCCAGCTCGGAGAACGTCGGCCGCACCGTCGAATACAGCACCTTGCGGCCGAACTCCACCGCCACTTGCGGCGCGTAGCCCTGCATCGACGCGAGCAGCGTGGTCTTGATGCACTGCAGTTCCTTGCCCGCTTCGTCCACCTTCTGTTCCAGCAGCCCGGCCAGCGGTTCGGCGAAGGCGTAGGCGAGCAGGATGCCGAGGAAGGTGCCGACCAGTGCCGAGCCGATCATGCCGCCCAGCACGGCCGGTGGCTGGCCCACCGAGCCCATCGTGTTGACCACGCCCAGCACGGCAGCGACGATGCCGAAGGCCGGCAACGCACCGGCCAGGCGCTGCAACGCGGCTACCGCCGCATGCGCTTCGTGGTGATGGGTGTCGATCTCGTTGTCCATCAGGCTTTCGATCTCGTGCGAGTTCAGGTTGCCCGAGACCATCATGCGCAGGTAGTCGGTGATGAACTCGGCGACATGGTGGTCGTTGCCCACCGCCGGGTACTTCTGGAACAGCGGCGAACTGTGCGGTTCCTCGACATCCTTCTCGATCGACATCAGGCCTTCCTTGCGCGCCTTTTGCAGGATGTCGTACATCAGCGCCATCAACTCCATGTAGCGCGCCTTGGTGTACTTGCTGCCCTTGAAGCACTGCGCCAGGCCGCGGCCGGTGGCCTTCAGCACGGCCGGCTGGTTGTTGGCGATGAAGGCGCCGAGCGCGGCACCGCCGATGGCGGCCATCTCGAACGGCAGCGCATGCAGCACCACGGCGATGTTGCCGCCATGGGCGATGAACACGCCGAAGACGGCGGCCAGCGCAACGATCCAGCCGACGATGACGAGCATTTACAGGGGCAGCGGTGGTAGCAACGGGTGCAACAGACGGTGGACCACAGCCCGCGCCCCGGCGATGGGCTTTTTATCGGCCAGCGGCCAGCGACCTTGAGACGCGCGCGCTGGGCGGCTGCAGGCAGACCAAGGTCTTGACGCCAGCGGGCATCGGCCGCAGCGGCAGCCGGTACAGCCACAGCGAACGGCCGTCGGCGCAGGGCAGCACGGCCTGCGGCAGCCAGCCGACGGCCTCGAACTCCAGGCTGGCCAGCCAGGCGCCGGCGGCCATTTCGGTCTGCGCCTTGACCACCGCGCGGGCCATGCTTTCGGGGCGCTGGAACAGGTACACCGCCTGATAGCGGCGCCAGCTGTGCGCCCACATGTCACCCTGTCTCACCTTGGCAAAGCGGCACTGCAGCCGCGCCACCAGCGCCAGCGGCCAGCTCCATTCGATGCCTTCGACGCGCGCCTGGGGCAACGCCCGATGCAAAGCGCGCAGGCCGTGGCCAAGTCCACAACCCGCGTCGAGCACGCGGGCGCCATGCGCCAACCTGAGCTTCACTGCCAGGGCATCCAGGGCGCCGGCCGGCGTGGGAAACAGCGGTGCATCACGCCACGCGCGGCGCGGATACAGCAACAGCAGCAGCGCCAGCGGCAACAACCAGGTCCATGCGGGCAGCGCGCCAGTCTGCTCGCCCGCCAGATCGAAGCCACGCTGCGCGAGCCACGACAACGGAAACCCACCGGCGATGATGATCGCGCGCAGGCGGCTGCCGGCCACCAGGGCGAGGCCCAGACCGAGCGCGAAGGCGACGGCTGCCGCCAGCCAGGGCGGGCAGGCCACGGCCAGCAGCGCCAGGCACATCGCCCAGCACAGCGTCCAGCTCAGCAACGCCGGCAGCGGCCAGCGCCGCCACGCATGCGGTGACGCGGCCGGTGTTGTGGGCAAGGCGGGTGAACCGAGGCGAAGCGTGAGCATGGTGGAAATCAGGCGGTCGGATCGAAGGAAGCAAAGGGGGAACCGGAGAGGTCCTCGCGCCGAGTGTGGCGCCGCGGTGGCAACGGTCATGCGCCGAAAAGCGCCGTGTTCGGGGCGCAGAAGCCCCGTGCTCGCCTCAGTGCCTTGACGGCTTCGGCCGCGCCGCGGCCGGCTGCTGAAACAGCGGCCGCACCGTGTCGCGCAACCAGCCGACGGCGGGGTCGTCGTCGCAACTGTGGTGCCAGACCATGCGCACCTCGTAGTCGGGTGGCTTCAACGGCAAGGGCCAGGCCAGCAGCGGCGCCCGCTGGCAGACCACGGCCGCCCACGACGCCGGCACCAGCGCGACCAGCTGCGCGCTGCGCACCAGTTCCGGAATCGCGGCAAAGTGCCGCGTGCGCAACGCCACGCGATCGCCGAGCCCGGCGCCGGCCAGCCAGGTCTCGATGCCGCCATGGAAGGTCGATGTCGGCGCGGCGACGATGAACGCCAGCCGCTTCAGCGCCGCCACGCTGCGCTGGCGGCTGACCTGTGTCGGGTCGCTCAAGGCCACGTAGCTCTCGCTGAACAGCAGGTCGTGGCGCAGGCCCGGCCGCTCGACGTCGAGCACCCCGATGGCCATGTCCACCTCGCGCCGCGCCAATGCATCGGCAAGTTGCGCGCGTGGCAGCGCGGCATTGACGAGGCGGCTGCCGGGCGATCGGCTCAGCACGGCCTGGGTGATGGCCGGCAGGAACACCATCTCACCCAGGTCGGACAGCGACAGTCGCCAGGTGCGTGAACTCGTCTGCGCATCGAACTCGGCCGGCGCGTCGATCTCGCGTTGCAGCGCATCCAGATGCAGCGCGGCCGCCGCCGCCAGCCGCTCGGCCGCGGGCGTGCACAGCAGCCCGCCGGGGCTGGGCACGAACAGCGCATCGTCGAAGTGGCGCCGCAAACGCGCCAGCGCATTGCTCGCCGCCGGCTGGCTCAGCGCCAGCACCTTGCCGGCGGCCGTCACCGAGCGCGTGCGCTGCAGCGCGACGAGCAGCCGCAGCAGGTTCAGGTCGAGTTGACGGAAGGGCTTTGGCATCACGTCGGTGAATGTCGCACATTCGTGCGATCCATTGGACGGATGGCGGCCGACACCCTAGCCTGTCTCACTTCCGATCCCCAGAACAGACCCCCCATGGAGCGTTCGTTCCACGAAGAGATCCGCGCGCTGCGCCTCGGCGACGGCGAGGTCTTCCACGGCGAGGGCATCCTCGCGGTGACCAAGGCTTTGCTGCAATCGGGCGTCGCCTATGTCGGCGGCTACCAGGGCGCGCCGGTGTCGCACTTGCTCGATGTGATGGTGCAGGCCCGCGACGACATGGCCGCGCTCGGCGTGCATGTCGAAGCCTGCACCAACGAAGCCGCCGCCGCGGCGATGCTCGGCGCATCGATCATGTACCCGGTGCGCGGCGCGGTGACCTGGAAGTCGATCGTCGGCACCAACGTGGCCTCGGACGCGTTGTCGAACCTGGCCTCGCCGGGTGTCATCGGCGGCGCGCTGATCGTCGTCGGCGAGGACTACGGCGAAGGCGCCAGCGTGACGCAGGAGCGCACGCACGCGTTCGCGCTGAAGTCGTCGTTGTGGCTGCTGGACCCGCGCCCTGACCTGCCGAGCATCGTGCACTGCGTCGAGCAGGCCTTCGAGCTGTCGGAAGCATCGAACACGCCGGTGATGATGGAACTGCGCATCCGCACCTGCCATGTGCGCGGCAGCTTCGTGGCCAAGAACAACCGCGCACCAGCCATCGGCAACCACGCGCGTCTGGCCGAACCGGCCCCCTTCGACTACGCCCAGCTGTCACACCCGCCGGTGACCTTCGCGCACGAGCGTGACAAGAGTGCGCGGCGATTGCCGGCGGCGCGCGCGTTCATCGAGCGCGTCGGTCTCAACGAGATCTTCGACGGGGCGCACGCTGAATTGGGCCTGATCGTGCAGGGTGGCCTGTACAACACACTGATCCGCGCGCTGCAGCAGTTCGGTTTGGCCGACGCGTGGGGCGACAGCGCGATACCGATGCTGGTGCTGAACGTCGTCTATCCGCTGGTGCCGGCGCAGATCACCGGCTTCGTCGAAGGCAAGCGCAGCGTGCTGGTGGTCGAGGAAGGCCAGCCCGAGTACATCGAGCAGGAGATCGGCGCGCTGCTGCGGCGCGCGGGCGTGGCGGTCACGTTGCGTGGCAAGGACATGCTGCCGATGAGCGGCGAATACACCGCCGAGGTGATGCTTGGCGGTTTGCAGCGCTGGCTCGATGCCGATGGTCATGGCCTGGCCACCGATGCCGTGAAAGCGCTGCTCGAGCGGGTGCAGGCGGTGCGCCAGCAGGCCGCGCAACTGCTCGGCTCGGCCTTGCCGGCACGCCCGCCGACTTTCTGCACCGGCTGCCCGGAGCGCCCGGTGTTCGCGGCCCTGAAACTGGTGCAGCGCGAAGTGGGCGCGATGCACATCAGCGCCGACATCGGCTGCCATGCGTTTGCCACCTTCGCGCCGTTCTCGATGGGCAACTCGATCCTCGGCTACGGCATGAGCCTGGCCAGCGGCGCCGGCGTGCGCGGGCTGCAGCAGCGCCGGCCGCTGGCGATCATGGGCGACGGCGGCTTCTGGCACAACGGCTTGTTGTCGGGTGTCTCGTCGGCGCTGCTGAACGGCGGCGACGGCGTGCTGCTGATCATGAAGAACGGCTACACCTCGGCCACCGGCACACAGGACGTGCTGTCCACGCCGGCAGCGAGTTCGCGCCACGATGCCGAGGGCGCCAGCGCCACGCACGACGAGCGCACCATCGAGAACACGCTCACCGGCATGGGCGTGAAGTGGCTGAAGACGGTGCACACCTACCGCGTCGCACGCATGCGTGACACCTTGCGCGAGGCCTTCACCACCACGCAGCCGGGGCTGAAGGTGATCGTCGCCGAGGGCGAGTGCCAGCTCGAACGCCAGCGCCGCGTCAAGCCGCTGCGTGCGCGTGCGTTGAAGGAAGGCCGACGCGTGCTGCGCACGCGCTACGGCGTCGATGACGAGACCTGCACCGGGGACCATTCGTGCATCCGCCTGTCGGGCTGCCCGACGCTGACCGTGAAGGCCTCGCGCGATCCGCTCAAGCGCGACCCGGTGGCGCACGTCGAAGCCGGCTGTGTCGGCTGCGGGCTGTGCGGCGAGGTGGCGCAGGCGGCGGCCTTGTGCCCGTCGTTCTGGCGCGCCGATGTGGTGGTGAATGCGGGCGTGTGGGAGCGGCTGCTCGACCGCCTGCGCCGCTCGGTGATCTCGTTGATGCAACCGGCATGACATCCGCCCCACTCAACATGTCAGCGCCGACGACGATCCTCATCGCTGCGCTCGGTGGCGAGGGCGGCGGTGTGCTGGCCGAATGGATCGTCGCGGCCGCGCAGCGCGCGGGCCTGCAGGTGCAGGCCACCTCGGTGCCCGGTGTGGCGCAGCGCACCGGTGCCACCAGCTACTACATCGAGTTTCTTGCCGCAGACGGCGGGCACACACGAGCGCCGGTGTTCGCGCTGATGCCGGTGCCGGGCCGGGTGGACGTGCTGCTGTCCAGCGAACTGCTGGAAAGCGTGCGCATGATCGAGCGCGGCTTCGTCGATCCGCAGGGCACGTTGCTGATCACCGCCACGCACCGCGTGCTGACGACGCAGGAAAAGCTGGCGCCGACCGACGGCCGCTTCGACACGCAACGCCTGCTGGCAGCCGCCGCCGCGGCGGCGCGGCAGTGCCTGGCAATCGACCTGCAGGCCATTGCGCAGCGCGAGCGCACCGTCATCAGCGCGGTGCTGTACGGCGCGCTCGCCGGCAGTGGCCGCCTGCCCTGGGGCCGCGACGTCGACGAGGCCGTGATCCGCGCCAGCGGTGTCGGTGTAGAGAACAGCCTGGCCGGATTTGCCGAGGCCTTCGACGCCGCGCGCGGCGCCCTGCCGGCACCGACCGTGGTGGCACCGATGTCGTCGGCACTCGCCGACACCGTGCAACGCGGTGAAGCGCGGCTGCTCGACTACCAGGACGCGGCCTACGCGCAGCGCTACCGCGAACACATCGAGTCACTGCACCCGCTGGCCGCGGATGCGCCGCAGGTGCTCGAAGAAGCCGCACGCCAACTGGCGCTGTGGATGAGCTACGAAGACGTCATCCGCGTCGCCGATCTGAAAACACGTCGCGAGCGCTTCGAGCGCGTGCGCGCCGAGGCCGGTGCCGGCGTGCGCGACGTCGTGCAGATCCGTGAACACCTGAGCCCGCGGCTGGAAGAGATCGCCGCCATAGCGCCCGTGCGTGTGGGCCGCGCCTTGCGCAAGCGCGCCCGGCCCGGTGCGCCGGTGGGTGCGCGCGGCGAGGGCATGAGCCTGCACACGACATCGGTGCACGGCTTCCTGTTGTTGCGCCTGCTGGCATCGCTGCGACGCTGGCGGCCGCGTTCGCTGCGCTTCGCCGAAGAACATGCCGACATCGAGCGCTGGCTGGCCGCATTGCGCCATGCGTTGCCGCGCCACGCCGGCTTTGCGCTGGCGCTGGCCGAACTGCCGCGTCTGCGCAAGGGCTACAGCGACACCTTCGAGCGCGGCCTGGCCCACTACACGCGCATCTTCGACAGCCTGGTTGCGCCTGGCACCGCGCCCGACGACGCTGCCGCCGAAGCCCTGCGCCAAGCCATCGCCGCGGCGCTGCAGATCGCAACGCCATCACCCGCTGCCCCGGTGGCAGGGGCTGCCGGTCAAGCGACGCCGGTGACGTGGCACACGCGGGAATCCACGCACACGGCAAGGAACATTGCCGATTCATGATCACGCGAAACCTTTTTCCACCACCCAAACGAGGAGACATCGAATGAAGAACCTGCATGGCATCGGCACGGTACTCGTGCTCGGCATCGTCGCCACCGTGGCCACCGCACAGGACAAACCCGTCGAACTGAAACTGGCGCACTGGGTGCCGGCGCAGCACGCGCTGGCCGTGACCGGCTTCATCCCCTGGGCCAAGTCGGTGGAAGAGGCCTCCGGCGGCAGCATCAAGGTGACGATCTTTCCGGCCCAGCAGCTGGGCAAGGCACCCGACCACTACGACCTGGCGCGCGACGGCATCGCCACGATGACCTATGTCAATCCGGGCTACCAGGCCGGCCGCTTTCCGATCTTCGCCGCCGGCGGCCTGCCATTCCTGGTCGACAAGCCCGGGCCGGCGTCGGCCGCGCTCGATGCCTGGTACCGGCCCTACGCCGAAAAGGAGATGAAGGACGTTAAGGTGTGCTTCGCGCACCTGCACGTCGGCACCATCCACTCGAAGACGCCGATCACCGAGCCCGGCCAGATCAAGGGCATGAAGATCCGCCCGGCCAGCGGCACGGTCGGCGAGATGGTCACCGTGCTCGGCGGCACCAACGTGCAGGTGTCGGCCCCCGAGGCGCGCGACGCGCTGAGCAAGGGCGTGGCCGATGCCATCACCTTCCCGTGGTTGTCGATCATCTCCTTCGGCATCGACAAGACGGTGAGCTACCACACCGACATGCGCCTGTATGCCGCGCCCTTCGTCTGGGCGATGAACAAGCCCTGGTACGAGGCGCTGTCGCCGAAGCAGAAGCAGGTCATCGACGCGCACTGCAACAACGAGTGGGCGGCTCGCGTCGGCAAGGACTGGGGCGACATGGAAGACAGCGGCAAGGCCAAGCTCGCGGCGATGCCCGGCCACACCATCGTGCCGATGACGCCGGCGCAGATCGACGTGTGGAAGAAGGCCGTCGCGCCGGTCTATGAGCAGTGGACCGCCGACGCCGACAAGGCCGGCATCAACGGCAAGCAGGCGCTGGCCGACCTGAAGGCGCAGCTGGCCAAGACCGGCGGCGCGTACTGACCTGCCGATCGACTGAACCCCTGATCCGATGCGCCGCCTGCTCGCCGCCATCGAAACGGTGGCGGCGGTGTTCCTGCTGGCCATCGCGCTGCTCACCGCCGGCAACGTCGCGCTGCGCGACCTGCTCGCGGTGCAGATTCCCGACTGGTTCGACGGCTCCAAGTACCTGATGGGCATCGCGCTGTTCTGGGGCATCGCGCTGGCCACCTACCACGCCTCGCACATCTGCGTCGACATCGTCTGGGAACATCTGGGCGCGCGCGGCCGGCGCTGGCTCGATGTGCTGGCCGGCACCGTCACCCTCGCGTTCCTGGCGCCGATGGCCTGGATGGTGTGGGCCAAGGTGCTGGCCAGCGGCACGCAATCGACCACCGATCTGCGCGTGCCGATCATCTGGTTCACCGCCGTCGCCGCCACCGGCGGCGTGGCTGCCGTGGTGCTGGCCGCGGTGCGCCTGTTCCTCGACGCACGCGGCCACGCCACGCTCGACGAGCATGCCGAGGCGCGCCATGACGCGTGAGTGGGTCACCGTGCTCGGCTTTGCCGGCATGTTCGTGCTGATGGGCTTTCGCGTACCGATCGGCATCGCGATGGGCGTCACCGGCGTGCTCGGGTTCGCCGCGCTGAGTGGCCTGGCGCCGGCGCTGAACCTGCTCGGCAACGTGCCGATGTCGGTGCTGACCGACTACAACCTGGCGGTGATCCCGATGTTCATCCTGATGGGTGCGTTCGCGTCGCAATCGGGCATGAGCAGCGAGCTGTTCAGCGCCGGGCGCGCCTGGTTCGGCCACCGCCGCGGGGGCCTCGCCTACGCCAGCATCGCCGCCTGCGGCGGCTTCGCGGCCATCAACGGCTCGTCGGTGGCGACGGCGGCGACGATGAGCCAGGTGGCGCTGCCCGAGATGCGACGCGCCGGCTACGACCCGGGCTTTTCGGCCGGGCTGATCGCCGCCGGTGGCACGCTCGGCATCATGATTCCGCCGTCGACCATCTTCGTGCTCTACGGCATCATGACCGAGGTCGACATCGCCAAACTGTTCGCCGCCGGCGCACTGCCGGGGCTGATGGCGGTGCTGTTCTATTTCGCTGTCGTGCGCCTGATGGGCTGGCGCAACCCGGCGCTGCTGCCGCTGGGCGAGCCGCACACCTGGCGCGAACGCTGGGCCAGCCTGCGCGACCTGTGGGCGGTGCTGCTGCTGTTCCTGTTCGTGCTCGGCGGCATCTACGGCGGGCTGTTCACGGTGCAGGAGGCGGCCGGCATCGGCGCCAGCGGCACATTGGCCATCGGCTGGCTGCGCGGTCGGCTGCGCTGGCCGCAGGTGCGCGCCGCATTGATCGATGCGCTGCGCGTGTCGTCGGCGATCATGATGATCGTCGTCGGCGCGTTCCTGTTCGGCTACTTCCTCACCATCACGCAGTTCACGCAGCAGGCCGTGGACTGGCTGGTGCACCTGCCGATCGGCCCCTACGGCGTGCTGGCGCTGGTGATGGCCGGCTACTTCGTGCTCGGCGCGGTGATGGACGAGCTGGCGATGATCCTGCTCACCGTGCCGATTGTCTTCCCGGCGATGATGCAGCTGGGCTTCGACCCGGTGTGGTTCGGCGTCATCGTCGTCATGGCGGTGACCTTCGGCATGATCTGCCCGCCGGTGGGCATGAACGTCTTCGTCATCAACTCGATCGCGCGCGACATCGCGCTCGGCGCCATCTACCGCGGCACGATGCCGTTCATCGCCGTCGATGTGCTGCGGTTGGTGATCCTGTGCGCGTTTCCCGGCATCGCGCTGTGGCTGCCTGGGTTTCTGCCTTAGAGAAACCGAACTGGCCCGCTGAAATGGACGCGACGACGGCAGGAGCCGATCGGAAGTAGACGACGGCGTTTCTGCACTCGGCGATCAAGCAGGTGATCGACTGCGGGCGAACAAGACGCCGGCGAACGGGGTGTATCGACGAGCTCGTGGCTCAACGCCGTGATGTCGATGCGCCGTTGTCATCCGGAAACGGATAGGCATCGGCCACATACGCCGGCCCCTTCATGACCCTGACGATGAAGCAGCCCAGCGCCACGGTGAGCACCAGCGTCCAGTGCAGCACGACGACACCGATCATCGCGTAGTCCCAGAGCAGCAATTCGCGGTGGCTGGCGCCAAGCTCAGCAACGGCGGGTGCCCACAGGTGATTCAAGCCCGCAAGCGCCAGTGGCAACAATGTGCCCCACAGCCAGATGGCCGGCAGGCGCCGCCAGATGCGGTACTCCAACCCCGGAGCCGTTCTCTCGAAGCCGGGGAGCTTGTTGAACAGGTTCATGACGACCTCGCCTTGGTTGAGTGCTTTGAGTGCTGGAAGCTCGACTAGAACAACTGGCCCTGGCCATCCGCTGCGACACGGGCGCGGCGCCTTGTGGGCGTGGTGGCTGGCAGGCCGCCTTTTCGCGAGCCGTGCTTGTGCTGGATGGTGTCAGCCTCGGCATGCGCCTCGCGGGTCTTGCGCAGGCCATAGAGCCGTTCCTTGGCCGCCGCCACGGCGCTGCGTTCATCCACGATCGGGCTCGGATAGGCCGCGGTGCCGAACTCCGGCACCCACTGCCGAAGGTACAAACCCAGCGGGTCTTGATCGCGTGCCTGCTTGGCCGGTGAATAGATGCGCAGCGTGTTGATGCCGGTGGTGCCTGATTGCATCTGCATCTGGCTCCAGTGGATGCCGGGCTCGAAATCGAGGAACTGGCGCGCCAGAAACAGGCCTGGCTCGCGCCAGTGCAGCCACAGGTGATAGGCGGCAAAGCTGACCAGCATGGCGCGCATGCGAAAGTTCAGCCAACCGGTGGCGCGCAGCTGGCGCATGCAGGCATCAACCATCGGAAAGCCGGTGCGGCCTTCGCACCAGGCCTGCAATCGTTCCGTGTCGACCGGGCTGTCGTGCACGCCGTCGCCCGGCCGCAGCCCGTCGACCGTGCGCGCCACATTGCGCCATTCGATGGCCGGCTCGTCTTCGAGCTTTTGCATGAAGTGGCAGTGCCAGCGCAACCGGCTGGAAAAACCGCGCAAGGCATGGGCCAGACTGCGGTCGGTGGTGCCAGCGATGCGCGCCTCGGTGGCCTGGTGCACGCAACGCATCGAGATCGTGCCGAATGCGAGGTGCGCGCTCAGGCGGCTGCAGCCCTCGGTGGCGCTGAGCGGGCTGGACATCGCGCGGCGGTAGCCGAGCGCGCGGCCGCCGAGAAAGCTGTCCAGCGTGGCCCACGCGGCGCGCTCGCCACCCGGGGGCAACGGGGCGCCAAGAGCGGGCAAACCCAGCTCGCGCAGCGTGGGCACCGCGGACGCTTCCAGGCCTGTCGCCGCCCTGAAGCCGCTGGCCGCGGGCGCCTCGGGGGCATACATGCGCTGCGCCCATCGCCCGGCCCACCCGGTGCGCGAGCGCAGGCGCCGCACCACGCCGGTCTGCGTCAACTCCGTCCAGTTCACGCCTTGGTGGCGGCACCAATCGGCCACCGCCAGGTCGCGTTGGTAGCTCCAGCCCGGGCCGGTCTCTTCATGGCTGAACAAGTGGGTGAAGGGGAACTCGCGCCGCAGCGATTGCAGCACTTGCGGCATGGCACCGGTGCGCACAAGCAACGTCAGTCCGCGCTGCGCCAGATCGCGCTGCAACGCGGCGATACAGTCGAGCAGGAAGCCGACGTGGCGGGGGTCGCACTCGGGGCTGTGCAGCCACTCGGGCTCGACCACCACCAGGCCCATGGCGCTTTCGAAGTGCATCGCTTCTGCCAGCGGGGCGTGGTCGCGCACGCGCAGATCGCGCTTGAACCACACCAGTGCGGTCGAGCCTGTCACCGTGCCAGCCCCGTGCAACGTGACGTCAGATTCGCTGCAATTCGCTTCATGACGTCGCGCTCATTGCCATAGCGCCGCCGCGCCGGCCAGGCAGCCGATGCTGGCCACCAGCGTCAGTCGCCATCGCATCGGCAGCCAGGCCTGCAGTTGGTAGCGCGGGTACAGGACGCGGTCCACCGCAAAGCAGGCCCAGAGCAAAGCCGCCATCAGCCACAGTCCCAGCGCGGGGCCGAGCAGCAATGCCACCCAGCCCAGCAAGCTGGGCACCACGCCCCACAGCAGCGAAGGCACGCTCTGGGCAGGCCCGTCGCGCATCACCAAGCCCCAATGGATGGCGCCCAAAAAGCTGGCGATGGTCGCGCCGTACCCCAGCAGCGCCAATCCTGCCAGCGGCCAACCCCCTGCAGGTGGCAGCCCAAGCGCCACCGCCAAGCCCACGAACGGAATCAGCCCGCCGAAACCCAGGCGCCGCGCCCAAAGCGATGGACCGGCCGGGTCTGCCGTCATCAGTCCGCGTCCTTCGGCGCCGGCGTGCTGTTGCTGTTGCTTTTGCTTCGGCCGGGCTGTTCAGCCCAGGGCGGCACATCTTTTCGCCATCCCACTGCTGGCCACACCAGCAGCGGCCCGCGCTGTCGATGATGCAGGTGCCGCTGCCGCAGCAGCGCGGGTCTTCGTTCATTGCCAACTCCTGACGGTGGCTTCAGACTACTTGACGAGGGGCCGCACGGTGGTGAAGCCGCCGTCGACCGCAATCACCTGGCCCGTGAGGCGCGCTGCGCCGTCGCCGAGCAGCCAGGCCATCACGTCGGCCACCTGATCGGCCGTCTGCACGCCGCCCAGCGGGTACTGGCGCGCAGCGCCTTCGCGCATGGCAGGCAGCTTCATCATGCCGGCCGTCATGGGCGTGTCGGTCAGGCCCGGAGCCACGGCGTTGACGCGCAGGCCTTGCGCCGCGTAGGTGGCCGCGGCGCTGCGCACCAGGGCTTCGACGCCGCCTTTGGCTGCAGCAATGGCTTCGTGATTCGCCACGCCGATGCGCGCCACCACCGAACTCGCAAAGACGGCCGCGCCGGGACCGCCCTGCAGCGCCGCGATCCAGGCCTGCAGCATGAACACCGCGCTGTCGAGGTTGACGCGCATGACCTCGCGATAGGCCTCCGTGCGGGTGCGGTGCAGCGGCGCGATCAGCGTGCTGCCCACGCAGTGCGCCAGCAGCGTCGGCGCGGCGCCGAGCGCTTCCTGGCAGGCGGCGATGGCCAACGCGGCGCCCTCGGGCGTGGTGGTGTCGGCGGCGATGCGCACGGCAGCATCCACATCGGCCAGGCGGTCGGCGTCGCGGCTGACCGCGGCGACGCGGCAGCCTTGGGCGTGCAGTTGGCGCGCCAGGGCGCGGCCGATGCCGCCACTGGCACCGGTGATGAGGGCGATTGCGGTCATGGTGTGTTCCAAAGTTTCAAAAGGGGTTGGGATCGGCGGGGTTGTCACGAGTCGGCGTGGCGACTGTTCGGCCGTTCCAGACGAAAGGCCCAGCGTTGCAACATCGGCCGCCAGCGCAGGAAAAGCCGGTAGCCGCGCTCCATCGCCCAGGCCACGCCCGGCACGCGGCCGGCCAGGGCCAGCCAACGCCAACCCGGCAGCGCGGCCCACAGCGACAGGAAGGCCTGCGCGCCGCTGAGCAGTTGACCGTCGCGGCCGCGCACGTGAAAGCGCGCCAGCAGTTGCTCGCGCGTGGTGCCGGGCGGCAGTGGCAGCGAGGTGTCGCTGACATCGGCAAAACACACCGGCGCATCGGCCTGCAGTGGCTGCAGACCGCGATAGACGCCGATCTCGCGCCGGCACAACGGGCATGCGCCGTCGTACAGCACGGTCAGCGGCACCGCTATCTTGCCGTTCTCTTTCGCAGCGTCGGTCAGCATGCGGGCACCTCGTTGACGGTCAGCAGGTCGGCGGCCGAGTCGAGCCCGCGCAAGGCGCGCATCCACCATTGAGAGAACGAATCGCAGCGCCGATCGACGCGCGGGAAGAGCGCGGGCGCGGCCTCACACTCGGCCCAGCGCACCAAGCACCGATCGAGGTGCGGCTCGCCGATGCTGCGCACGCTGCGGGCGCCCTTCAACGCAGCGCCGATGGCGCCGGCATCACCGTGCCAGCGCATCGTGGCCAGTTCGGCCATGCGGCTGCCGACGAAGTGCCAGCGCCGTTCGTTCCACGGCCAGGCGCGGTGGAAGTCGGCCACGAAGACGCCCATCACTTGCGTATCGGCGGGCAAGGATGCCGGCAGTGCGCCCAGGCTCCAGGGGTGGACCAGCCAGACGTCGCGGCCGGCGATTGCAGCGGCGTCGGGGGCGGTCAAGCCGAGTTCATCGGGTGGGTCTGCGGTCAGACGCGGTTCCACCGCCGACACGCTGCCTGGCAGGTCGCGGTGTTCGCCCGGGCGCTGCGGAGCACTCTGGCGCGCGATGCGGTCGAGGGCCTCGTAGGACGTGTCGATCACGCTGCCAGGGCTGTGCCAGGACGCGGGGGCGTAGCGGGCCACATTGGCGGCATTGAAGAGATAGGGCTTGCGGCTGCCGGTGCCGGCCACCCATTGCCAGCTGAGGTGGTTGCTGGCCAGGTCGCCGTCGAGCAGGTGGCCATAGAGCCAGTCCGCGGCGACGCGCCAGTGCACCTTGGGCAAGTGCACGACGTAGCTGGCCAGCCACATGCGCGCATGGTTGTGCAGCATGCCGGTGGCGTAGAGCGCTCGCACCGCTTCGTCCACCACCGGCACGCCGGTGCGGGCCTGGCGGATGTCGGCCGGCAGTTCGCGGGCGTAGGCGGCGTCGGGCAACGGGCCTTCATGGAGCGATTGCAGGATGCCCTCGCCGCGCTGCTGCCAGACACGGCGGAAGTAGGCCCGCCAGCCGAGCTCGTAGACAAACTTGTGCTGCACGTCCAGCGCATGGCGCGCGGCCACGCCGGCCAGCACGTCGGTGAGCGAGACGAAGCCGTGGGTGATGTAGGGCGACAGCTGGCTGACGGCGCCGTCGAGCGCGTTGCGCGTGCGTGCGTAGGCGGCCGGTCGCACGGCGGCGATGCGGGCCTGTGCTGCCGCGAACGTCGGCTCGAAGCGAGGCGCGAATGTCTCATGCATTCGCGACACCCACCTCACCGCAGCGGATGGCCGCCGCGCGCTCGTTCACCGCCTGCTTCTGCGCATCGGTCAGGCGCGTCACGTTCTTGACCTGCAGTGCCATGCGCGGGTTGCGGGCCAGCGTGGCCTCGTGCCGCATCAGGAAGTCCCAGTACAGCGTGGTGAAGGGGCAGGCGCTGTCGCCGCTGCGCTGCGCCGGGTCATAACGGCAGCCCTTGCAGTGCGGGCTCATGCGCTGGATGTACTTGCCGGTGGCGATGTAGGGCTTGCTGCCCATCACGCCGCCGTCGGCGTACTGGCTCATGCCCAGCGTGTTGGGCAACTCGACCCACTCCACCGCATCGACGTACACCGCCAGGTACCAGGCGTGTACCTGCTTGGGGTCGACGCCCAGCATCAGCGCGTACAGGCCGGTGACCATCAGACGCTGGATGTGATTCGCGTACCCGTGTTCCAGCGTTTGCGCGAGGGCGTCGCGCAGGCAGGCCATGTCGGTGGCGCCGGTCCAGAACCAGGCGGGCAGGTCTTCCCGGGCACCCAGCGCATTGCGTTCCAGATAGGCCGGCATCTGCGTCCAGTAGACGCCGCGCACGTACTCGCGCCAGCCCAGGATCTGGCGGATGAAGCCTTCGACGCTGGCCAGGGGTGCGTGCCCGTCGTGGTACGCAGCCTCAGCTGCAGCCACCACCTCGCGCGGGTTCAGCAGCTTCAGGTTGAGTGCGGCCGACAGATGCGAGTGGTACAGCCACGCGTCGCCCGGCCACATCGCGTCTTGAAAGCGGCCGAACAGCGGCAGCCGCTCGTTGATGAAGGCCTGCAACGACTGCAGCGCCTGCGCGCGCGTCAGCGGCCAGGCGAAGCTGTCCAGCCGGCCCGGGTGATCTGCGAAGCGTTCGTTGACGAGCGCGATCACCTCGTGCGTGACGGCATCGGGCGCGAACGACGCGCGCGCTGGTACAGTACCCGGGCCGGCCGCGTCGAAAGCCTCGCGGTTGTCGGCATCGAAGTTCCATTGGCCGCCGACCGGCTCATCGTTGTGCATCAAGACCCGATGCCGTTTGCGCTGCTCGCGATAAAAGTACTCCATGCGCAGCGACTTGCGGCCTTGGGCATGCGCTGCGAAATCGCGGATGCTGCTGAAGAAATGGCGGTCTTCGCGGATGTCCAGCGGCAGCCCGTGGGCCTCGGCGACGCCCTTGATCCCTTCCAGCACGCGCCAGTCGCCCGGGGCGGTCATCACAAGGCGCGCAGGCTTCAGGCGCAGCATGTCGGCCTGCAACTGCGCGCCCAGGCTGCCGCGATTGCCTGGCGCGTCAAGCCGGGTGTAGTGAAGCGGGCGGCCGGCGGCTTGCAGCGCCCGCGCGAAGTGGCGCATCGCCGCCAGGAACATCACCGTGCGCGGCTTGCTCGACCAGACGTGGGTCGATTCTTTGGCCGCTTCGGCCATCCACACCGCGTCGACGGCCGCATCGAAGCCGTCGAAGCCCGATGCGTCGAGGTCGAGCTGGTCGCCCAGCACGACGATCAATGAACGCAGCTCAGCCACGCTAGGCTCCTTTGCGCCGACAGGCATCGGAGCAGTACTTCACCTCGGCCCAATTCCTGGCCCAGCGACGTCGCCAGCTCATCGCCAAGCCGCAGGCCGCGCAAAGTTTGCTCGGCAGCGCGGCCTTGTTGCCGCGAAAGCCTGTCACGGGCCGCGTCACCATGAAGCCGCGGCGCCGACGGTTGTGTTCACGCCTTCTTAGCCCAGGCGCTGCACCAGCCCGCGCCCGCCACCTGCTTGCCGGCGAAGAGCGGGCAATTGCCTACCTTGTCCGTGGCCTTGCCCTGGTAAAGCGCGCAGTTGGTGCAGTTCTGGCCGGCGACGAACTTGGGGTACTTCTTGACATCGACGCGCTTGGCATCGGCCACGTAGCCGAGCGCTGCGGCCTGGGCGTCCTTCTCGTCGACGAGGGCCTGTGCCTGGGCGTGAGTGGCGAGTGCCGCGCCGGAGGCGGCCAGCGTCATCAGGAATACACGGCGGGGAAGGGGCAGGTTCATTGGGAACTCCTTGGGTGGTGAATGAAGGGAAGTGCCGGTCAAGCGGCCAGGCGCCGGACCGTTCGATGCGCCGCTTCATGGGCGGCGGGTAAAGGAGAGGCTCGGCCCGCGTCGGACCCGCGCTGCAACATCGCTGCGGACAACGATTGGGCAGACAGCCAGGCCCCCTCGAAGCCCGAGCCGCCCGAGGCGCCGAGGAAGTCGCCGCAGACGCCCAAGCCCTGGACAGCGTCCCACCAGAAGGACTCGGCTGCTGCGGTCTTTTGCGTCTGTGGCAGCGCGTAGCGCCAGCGGTGCACCGCGCAGTGATGCCAGTGGACGGGCCGGCCCAGGCAGTTGGCCAGCGCGGTCTGCATCTGCTGCTGCACCCATTCGGCCGGCTGTTCGAGGTGCCGGCGGCTCCAGCCCGAGCGGGCATGCACGACCCAATGCGCCTGCCCGGGCACACGCGCCCGACCCGGCCGCGCATCGTTGCGCAGCACCCATTCGAGCGGACCCGTGGGCGGCCGAGCCAGGTCCCAACCCGGTGCGGGTTCCAGGGTGTCCTTGGAGGTATCGGCGATCCCCATCAGTGTCCAGCAGGGCTGCATCGGCGCGATGGACGCGTGGCGTGCCCAGTCGCGCCGGTGCGGGCGGAGCAAGGCCGCGGCCTGCGCCGGCGGCAGCGCCAGCACCGCGGCGTCGAATGGCTGGGGGTGAACGTCGCTGCCGGCTTGCACCTGCCAGCCGAGGGCGCGCTTGTGCAGGCCATCGACGGGGAAGGACCATGTGGTGGCCGCCCCAACCAACTGGCGGCGACACAACGCAGGCATGTCCGGCAAGGGAACATAGAAGCGTTCGCCATCCTCGACCGGCAAGCTGCCGGTGGCCAGCGCAGGCGACCACTGCGCCAAGCCACCGCCGCGCAGCGCTTCGTCGACGAAGGCTTTGAAGGATACAGAGCGGGCCGTGATGCCCACGGCGCCATGGTCGAGCCGCGTCGTACAGGGTTGCCCGAGCCGGTCGACCCGTTCGACGCGGCGGGTGGCCAGGCGTCCCCCCGGCCCGCGAGATTTGTCGAACACGTGCACCGAGTGCCCGGCCAGCGTCAGCGCACGCGCACAGCTGGACCCGGCGATGCCGGCTCCTATCACCGCAATTTTCTGAACTTTGCTCATCACCATGCCCCGCATGATACACATTTACGATTCATTATGAGTTCATAAGACACACCTTCACTGAAATCCTCATATAAAATTCGATTCAAACTAGTTTCATTGAAGAGGCGTGATGAAAAGAAATAGTCCTTCGTTGCCGTCAACACAGCCACCGACGGGCACTGGGGGCGAATCGCTCCACCGCAGCGGCGCGGTGGCCCAGATGCTGCGCATGCCGGTGGCGACCCTGCGCGTCTGGGAACGTCGCTATGGTTTGACACATCACGCGATGTCGCCCGGCGGCCAGCGGCTCTATTCGGCCGACGACGTGCGGCGCCTGGCCTTGGTCAAGCAGTTGTCGGATCTGGGCCATGCCATCGGCAGCCTGGCGTCGCTGGACATGGTGCAGCTGCAGCGCGTGGCTTCCACGCACGCGAACGCGCTGGCGGCCACCCAGAAACGCGAGCGCCCGGACGCGGCCTACTTGCCGCCCGCTCGAGCCTGGCGGCTGGCGGTGATTGGCGCGGCGCTGGGCACGCGCCTGCAGCGCCCCGCGCTATTGCGTCGCATCGGTCGGCCTGTGACGCTGTTGGGGCCGTTCAACGACGCCGAACAGGCAGCCGCTGCATTGCGCGGCGTGGCCGTCGATGCGCTGCTGGTCCATGAACCGCAGCTGCACGAAGGCTGGCAGGCTGCCATTGAAGCGGTCGCGCCGGACTTGGCGGGGGTGCCGCGAGCGGTGCTCTACGGCTTTGCCGCCGAGCCGGTGTGCGACGCATTGGCAACGGCCGGCACGGCCTTGCTGCGCGAGCCGCAGCCCGACGCGGTGTTGGCGCAGTGGCTGCACAGCCTGTCCATCGTGGCTGCGGCAGCGCAGCCCACGGCGGACAAGCGCGTGCGATCGGATGAACCAGTGCCCACGCGCCGCTGGAACGATGCGGCGTTGGTCGAATTCGCGGGCCTGTCGTCGACCATCGCTTGCGAGTGTCCGCGCCACGTGGCCGAGCTGCTGGTGCAGCTGTCGCACTTCGAGGCCTACAGCGCCGAGTGCGAACACCGCAGCACGGCCGACGCCGAGATCCACGCCTACTTGAGGCGCGTCGCGTCCGACTCGCGCGCTCGCTTTGAGGCGGCACTCGAACATGTGGCCTTGCACGAAGGCCTGATGTTGCCGCCGTCTTTGCCCCCACTGCCGCCTTCATCTCACCTGCCCGCCCAACCCTAAGCCGACCTGCACCCTGCCCATGCATCGCTTTCTGCTTGCCCTCACACTCGCTGCCATGCCCTTGCTCGGCCACGCGATCGAAGAACCGGACTACGAGGTCATCAGGAGCTTCGACAACGTCGAGTTGCGCCAGTACGCGCCCTACGTCGTGGCCGAGGTGGTGCTGGAGGCCTCGGCCGAAGACGCCGGCAGCCAGGCCTTCCCCATCCTGGCCGGCTACATCTTCGGCAAGAACAAGGGCGAGAAGAAGTTCGCGATGACGGCGCCGGTGACGCAGACCGCCGCACCCATGCGCATGGACATGACCGCGCCGGTGACCCAGGCCGCCGTGGCTGGCGGCATGCGGGTGCAGTTCGTCCTGCCCAAGGGGGTGACGCTGGCGACGGCGCCCGAGCCGATCGACCCGCGCGTGCAGCTGCGTAAGGTGCCCGCCGGCACGTGGGCGGTCATCCGCTACTCGGGCACCTGGTCACAGGCCAACACCCTCGAGCACCTGGGCGAGTTGAAGGCGGCCCTGCAAGCGGCGGGTGTGGCCACGCAAGGCGAGCCGGTGCTGGCACGCTACAACGCGCCCTTCACGCCGTGGTTCCTGCGGCGCAACGAGATCTGGCTGGCACTGCGCTGATGCCGCAACCCGGCACAGGCAGTGCCGCTCTCTTCGCACGCGAGGTGTGGACCATGAATCGAATTGCACGGAGCGTGTTGGCGGCGGTGCTGGGCGCCTGGCTGCTGTGCATCGCCACGCTGGCGCTCGCCGACGCAGGCAAGATCCAGCGAGCGCTACACCCGCGTCCCGGCAGGCGCCGACGGCATCGGCAAACGCTACATGGGCCGCGACATCGCGGGTGTCATGGGCTGGCAGGGCGCGGCGTGGCTCGAGCGTGAAGAGCGCGAGCGCGAGGAACGCACCGATCTGCTGGTGGCGGCACTCCAACTCAGGCCCGGCATGGTGGTGGCCGACATTGGCGCGGGCACGGGTTACCTGGCGCGGCGCATGGCGCCGGCGGTCATGCCCGGCGGCAAGGTGCTGGCGGTCGACGTCCAGCCCGAGATGGTGGCTCTGCTGCAAAGCACGGTGCGGCAAAGCGGCCTGACGCAGATCCAGCCGTTGCTCGGTGCCGAGGACGATGTCAGGCTGCCGGCATCGTCGGTGGACCTGGCCATCATGGTCGACGTCTATCACGAGCTGGCGTTTCCGTACGAGGTGCTGGCCAGCATCATCCGCGCGCTAAAGCCAGGTGGTCAGATCGTGTTCGTCGAGTACCGGGCCGAAGACCCGCAGGTGCCGATCAAGGCGCTGCACAAGATGAGCGAAGCCCAGGTCAAGCGCGAAGCTGCCGCGCACGCGTTGGTGTGGGATCGCACAGTGGGCAGCTTGCCATGGCAGCACCTGGTGGTGTTTCGCAAGCGCAACTGAGCCCGGGCGTTCGAGCGGCCGGCTGGCCTCGATGCCATCGCGGCCCGTTCTCGCGAACAGTCGCTACCAGCACTCGCTGCCGGGCTCGCCCTTGAACGGGCCGACCAGTTCGGGGGTGATCCAGCCGCCGTAGAACCCGCCGGGCTGCGGCGTGACGACGGCGCCGTCGACACGGCAATCGAGCGCCGCCGGATAGAACGCCACACATGCGGCCAACGCCTCGGCGCCGGCCAGCGGCTGTGGGTAGCTCCATGCCACGCCGGGCAGGCGGCGATCGCCATGCACCAAGGTCCAGTACTGCGCGGGTCCTTTCCATTCACAGAACGAGCTGCCGGCCGCCGGCTGCAACAGACGCCGCACCACGTCATCCCACGGCAGGTACACGCTCGGCGGATGGGCGGTCTCCAGCACGAGCACGGCGCGCCGCGTGCGCGCCACTTCGAGATCACCCCAGCGCACCACCACCTCGCGCGTGTCCTGCGCCAGACGCGGCGGACGTGGGAAGTCCCAGACCGATGTCTGGCCCGGCCCCGGTGTCGCCGCAAAGGGCGGGCGCACCTGGCCATTCCAGCGCCACTGCTGGCGCGCCGCGCGGATCCAGTCGGGAAGCTCGGACATCAATTCGGCAATGCGCAGACGAAGCTATCCAGTATCGGGTATTGCGAGCCGGGGTGGCTGCATGCGCAGTCTCAGTGGCGCTGGGTCCGATTGAAGAGGGTCCTCGATGCACTGTTGAGCAAGCGCTCTCGGGGCTTTTGATCAGGCGATCAGGCTGGCCCGAACCCGGCCGCAAGCCGCTTGTCTGAACTCCATTGGCCCCGACTGGCCAAGCGCGCCAACCGACGACTCAGCGCAATGCCAGGATGCGCGTGTGATCGGGCCGCACCTTGATGGCGGCGGCGGCCACTGCCGCGCGCACCGCATAGCGCGCTTCCAGCGTGTCGCGAAGCGCCGGCTCGCCGAGGGCCATGCCGCTGGGGGCGACCAGGCTCGCCACCCACGGCAGGTTGGCACGCCGGCCACGCGCGATGACGATGCCGCGTTCGCCGTTGACCAGCTCGACGAAGCTGCCCGGCGGATAGAGGCCGGTGGCGCGCAGCAGCGCACTGCCGACGTCGTCGGGCACGCCATCGGCGCCCAGGCAGGCCTCGCGCGCCGCCTGCACCGGTGACATCGGCTCGCGTTGGCTGCGTCGGCTGATCTTGGCGGTGAAGATGTCGGCGCGGCGCAGCAAGCGCGCGGCCTGGTGCGCACGGTTCAGTTCGGCGAGCGGGCGATGCACCTCGCTGGCATCGTGATGCCGCGCCACGACGTCGCACCACAGTGAGTCGGCGACCCCGGCATCGCGCAGCAGCGCCGCACCCGCTGCCGGATGGCTGCGGATCTGCTCGCGCATCGCCGCCGACGGCGCGGTGTGCGATGCGGCGAGTTGATCCTGCAGCGCCACCATGGCCACGTTCATCGTCAACGCGGCGTGGCCGAGGCTGCGCACGATCGCTGCGTCCCAGTCGAGCAGCGCCGCGGCCTGCCGGCACACCAGCATCGTCAGCAGCGCGTGATGGCAGCTGTACTTGAAGGTCGATTGGCCGGCGTTGTGGATCAGGTGATACAGCGAGTTGTCGGGCCAGCGCTCGCCCAGCCGTTCCGCGCGTTGGTGCACGCTGGCGAGCCGGCCAAGCCAGCCGCCGTCGTCGTCCGTCGCACTTGCCGGGTGTGGCGCGCGTGCATCGCCTGCATCGCCTGCATCGCCTGCGTCACGTGCATCGCGTGCATCGCGTGCATCGCGCAAGACAGCATCCAGCCCCATCGCCAGACTCTCCCACTGGTCGGCAAGAGGCGCTTCGGCGGCGGCGGCGTCGCGCGACGGCGTGACCGGTTGCACATGGGCAATCGTCTTCAGGCTGGCATTGCTGCGCACCATCTGATCGACCTTCTCGCCCAGCCGACGCCGCCACTCGTTCGATTCGGCCTCGTCGGCCCACAGCGTCAGCGAGCGCAGGTAGGCGAGCTGGTCGTCATTGCGGATCGTCGCCCCGGCGTTCAGCAGCAAGCGGCCGAAGGCATCGCGCACGCCGAACGGCAGCGCCTGGTCGAGGCGCAGGTGGTCGCTGGAAAAGGCGATCAGCTTCACGAGACCCGGCGCATGTTCATGCCCGGTTGTCGGCAGCGCGGCCGGCGCTCTTGAATCGAAGCCGGGCGCGGCACAAAAAAAGACAGGCCCCGAAGGGCCTGTGCAAAGCACAGAGGTCTGTGCCAGGAGGAGACAAACCAGGAACGCTCGCCTTGTTCATCGGCCGCAAGCGGCGGCGCGTGAGCCAAGACGGCGTGAACTAGTGCACGGCGGCGCCGGCCAAACGCTCGGGCGCCGATGGAATCTGCAATGCCCCGGCGAAACGGCCCTTGCCGGCGCGCGCCGGCGGGTTGCACATGCCGCACACGTAGTGCTTGGCGATTTCATGCGGGTGGGTAACGAAATGGCCGCCGCAGCTGGAGCACTTGGTCATCGTCAGCATGCCGTTGTCGACGAACTTCACCAGCCGCCAGGCGCGGGTGACGCTCAGCATCGGCTCCAGTCCCATCGAGCGTGTCTGCTCCAGGTACAGCTGGTAGGCCTTGATGACCGAGTCGATCTCGTCGATCTCCGACACTTTGTTCAGGTATTCGTGGATGTTGAGGAACAGGCTGGCGTGGATGTTCGGCTGCCAGGTCATGAACCAGTCGGTGGAAAACGGCAGCTGGCCCTTGCTCGGGCTCTTGCCGGCCACTTCCTTGTACAGGCGCAGCAGCCGCTCGTAGCTCAGGTCGGTTTCCGATTCCAGCACCTGCAGGCGCGCGCCCAGATGGATCAGCGTCACCGCACGCTCGATCTGCTTCGCTTCGGTCAATATGCTTTTGTTGCGTGCCATGGTGTGATACCGGGATCAGGCCGCTTCCTGATGGCGACCGGCCATCAGGATCGAGGCATGCAGGCGGTTGACGTTTTCGTTGGCCGCGTGCTTGCCGTGGCTGGTGAGCAGGCTCCAGACGATGTCGTCGTCCATGCGGAACCGGCACAGCAACGTGTTGCCGCCGGCAATCTTCATCATCTGCGCCGGTGTCAGCGTGTTGATCAGCTTGGCGGTGTCTTCGTTGATGCCGAGGCGGAACAGCGCCTGATCGATGTCGGTGCGGATCAGGCTTTGCGCCAGCATCAGGTACGACAGGTTGGCTTCGCGGATTTCGGCGAGGATCTGGTCGGCAGTCATTTGGGTGAGGCTCCTGGGTAACAAGGGTGGCGAAGTGCTGAACTGAACTCTAGTGATCGGAAATGGGCCCTTGCATCGGGTCAGTTCCGTGGCTTGAGTCCACTTTGTTCTGTGCCCCTTGTCAGGCAAATTCCTACACGCACGAGCCGAACCGGCAGTTCGTGATGGGCCGTGCGCTGGGGCGCTTCGTCACATTCAGGGTTGCTTCGGAACCCTACGGACGGCTTGGGGACACAAAGGCTGCTGGCGTCGCAAAGTGAGACCGTCGCCCGGCCAAGGAGCATTCGATGGTCGCCCTGCAGCGCGGAGGCCGCGTCACACGTCCTCCGCGACCGGCCGGTACCAGCGCGGGAAGAACTTCGCCACCTGCGGGCCCGACGACTTCAGCGCGTGGCAGCCGTCGATGCTGAAGGGCTGCTGATCCGGCTCACGCTCCATCTGGTCCCACAGCGCTTGCAGCACGGCACTGCCCATCACGCCGGCCAACTCACTCATGTGCGTGCAGCCTGCCGTGCGGCCAAACAGCCGGCGGATCGCGTCGCGGTAACCGCGCGCCACACGCACGCCCACCAGTTGGCCATAGTCCGGCGCGATTGCGCCACAGACCTGCGCGCCATAGGGCCCGGCATCGGTGGCGGCCTGCGCGGCGACGATGGTGGCGCTGCGGTCCACCGTCAGGCGCAGCCACATCGAGTGCATCGGCTGGCCGGCGGGCAGCAAGCCACCGGCCATCGGCACCGGCTCGGGCCAGGCATCGGTAAGCTGGCCTTCGATATCCCACAATCCATCGCTGCGCGCGTAGGCGCGCACGGTGATCGAACGCTGGTGCGAGGCGCTGCGCTCGCAGTCGGATGGGGGCAACGGCATGGTTGTCGACTCGGGGTTTGGCATGCAGATCACGCCGGCAAAGCATCGGCGCGGAGTCCCGATTGTCCCGCGCCGCGGCAACGATGGCTGAGACCGTGTTGCGGCTCGAGATCCGCGGCCGCGTGCAGGGCGTGAGCTACCGCGTGGCCATGGTCGATGGGGCGCGGCGCCTGGGCGTGCACGGCTGGGTGCGCAACCGCCACGACGGCTCGGTCGAGGCGCTGGTGGCGGGCACCGCGCCGGCGGTCGCACAGATGGTCGCTTGGGCTTGGCGTGGCCCGCGCGGGGCCAGGGTCAGCGCGGTGCAGACCTTTGCTGGCGACGGGCATTTCGACAGCTTCGAGCAGCGGCCGTCGGCCATGACCCCGCCACCGTGAATGCCCCGTCCGCGCGCGCAGGTGCGGCGAACAGGCGGGTCCGCGCGGCCTTGTTCCACCGTCCCGGAGCGCGCGCCCCGGCCTAAGCTGCTACCAGCCCGCTGCGGCTGTGCGCCACCCATGGCTGTCACTCGCTTGGGCGCAGACGCATCACGCACAAGGCCCACATGAAACGCGACCTGCCCCCCGCCGACTCCGCCGTGCAAGCCGGCACCGAACTGGGCCACGAGCTCGAACGCCTGGCACGGGCGGTGCCCACCACTGTCGACGGGTTCCTGAAGTCGGCGTCGACGGAGTCCATCGCCGCGCTCTGCGATCACCGCCACGCGCTGATCCGGCTGCTGCTGACCGTGCCTGCGACAGCGCTGGCCGACCTGTGGGCGATTGGCCTGGCGCCGCCTTACCTTCTGGTGTTGAACTCGGGCCTGCGCGACCTGCCGCGACAAGCTTCCGAGCAAGCACTGTTCGATGCCCTGCTGCCGCTGTTGCAGGGCGCCGGCTTTGCGGCGTCGCAACCCGGTGCATTGGCCGCGCTGATGCTGCTGGGCCAGAACTTCGAGCTGCCGCTGCTCGACGACATCGAAGCCCTGCCCGACTGGCTGCGACCGCACCACCTGGGCTTTGTGTTCGAGTCGGTCGATGCGCATCACGGCATCGGCGACGCCGAGCGCTGCGTCGATCATCTGTGCCGGCTGACGGACCTTGTGCACGGGCTGGCGGTGAGCCGGACGCGCCCGGCCAGCGAGGCCTTCAGGGCGGAAATGCTGTCGCTGTATCTGGGCCGGCTCAGCCTGGTGCAGGCCTACTTCAGCCCGCGCAATCTCGCGCCGATGTACCGGCAGCGAGGCCAGCTGTTCAGCGCCGGCCTGCTGGCACAGGGCGTGCCGACCCTGCATGCGGTGGCGGCGCGGCCGGCTGCGGCGCGGCGCGTTCGCCTGGGCATCTTCGCCCAGCACTTCGGCCCGCAGACCGAGACCTTCTTTACTCTCTCGCATTTCGAGCACCTCGATCGCTCGCGTTTCGAAATCACCCTGTACGCCGTTTCGTCCAGCACCCATCCGCTGGAGGCGGTGTGTCGCGCGCACGCCGACCGCTTCGTGACGCTGCCCGCCGGTCTGGCTGCGCAGCTGCGCTGCATCCGCGACGACAGGCTCGACATCCTGCTCATCAGCACCAACATGAGTGTCATGGCGAACACCGCTTCGCTGCTCGGCGCCTGCCGGGCAGCGCCCCTACAAATCGCGACCGTGAGCACGCCGGTGACGACCGGAGCGGCGCACGTCGACGTGATGCTCTCGTGCGAGTGGAACGAGCCGCAGCCGGATGCCGAAGCGCACTTCACAGAGACGCTGTACCGGATGCCGGGGTCGGTGAACTACTACGCCTACCAGCATGACGCGGACGTTGCGTCGATCGTGCCGACGCGGCAGCAGCTCGGCATCGACGAGAAGACGCTGGTGATGTTTTCGGGTGCCAACTTCTACAAGATCGTGCCGGAGCAGTCACTGACCTGGGTGCGCATCCTCGCGGCGGTGCCCGACAGCGTGCTGCTGTTGATGCCCTTCAACCCGAACTGGAGTGCCAGCTACAAGCGCCTGCCGTTCGTGATGCGGGTGCAGCGGCAACTGAAGGATCACGGCCTGGACGCGAGCCGACTGAGGATCATCGATCCGGTGCCCACCCGGGCCGACGTGCACTGCATCGTTGCTCTTGCCGATCTTTACCTTGATCCGTACCCGTTCTCGGGGGCCTGTTCGCTGCTCGATCCCATCATCGTCGGCGTACCGCCCGTGGTGCGCAGCGGGAGCGTCGGTCGTTCGAACCACGGCGCGTCGCTGATGCGCATGCTGGGCCTGGATGAGCTGGTGTGCGCCACCGAGGGGGCCTACGCCGAGCTGGCGATCCGCATGGCGCAGGACCCGGCCGAGCGCACGCGAGTGCGCGACCAGTTGCTGGCCCATGGCTCGGCGCAGCCGCCGACCTATCTGGACACCGCGCGCTTCTCGTCGCGCGTCGGCAATGCCCTGCTCGATTTGCACGGCGAGTTGCAGGCCCGGTTGGCCCGCTTTGCTGCGCTGCCTGCGGAACGTCGGCGGGCGACGCTGCAAAGCATGGCCGACAAGGCGGTCGCGGCCAGCGCCGCATTGCGGCAGATCGGCGATATCGGCCTGGTGACGCAGCTCATCGAGCCCTACTTCGCCTCACTTCCCGAGGACGGCCCACGCCATGTCGTCGACGTGGGTGCCTGCTACGGCGCGATGAGCGCGCCATTGCTCGAACGCGGCTGGACAGCAGACCTCTTCGAACCGGACCCGGCCGCCAACGCGGTGCTGGCGCGGCACGTGGGGTCCTGGGCGCCGCGCGCGCGGCTGCATGCCATGGCGGTGAGCGACAGCGGCAGCGACACGGTGAGCTTTCACCAGGCGGCGATGCATGGCCTGTCGGGCCTGGGCAATTCGCCTTTCGCGCCGACGCAGGCCACGCTCACGGTGCCGTGCACGGCACTGCGCGACTTCTACCCACGCCAAGGGGTGACGCGCGTGGATCTCCTGAAAATCGATGCCGAGGGCTACGACTTCGACGTGCTGGAGACGCACGATTTCGCCGCGCTGCCGCCGCGGTTGGTGCTGGTCGAGTACGGCACGCACTTTCCGCGGCAGACCACGGCGGTGGTCAACGCCGCCGTCGCACGCATGGTCGCCCGCGGCTATGCCGCCGTGATCTTCGACTGCCGGCAGGACGGCGCCTTTGAACGCGGCGAGTGGCTCTACCACGTCACGCGGGTGATCATCGATGCGCCGCTGCCGGCCGCCGACGAGCCGGCCTTCGGCAACATCGTCTTCCACCGCCACGACGACACGGCATTCGTCGCGGCGCTGCATGCCCTGTTCGACAGCTGCGTACCGGCCACCGAACGGGTGATGGCAGCTCTGCGGCAACCGCTGTGCCGCAGAGCCGCTCGGCGCTTGGCGGTGCTCAGCGGTGTTCGATGGCGCTCAGCGGTCCAGAGCGGCGAGATCGTGGTCGACCATCTGCCCGACCAGCTCGTCGAATGACACGCGGCGGCGCCAGCCCAGCCGACGTTCCAGCAGCGCCGGGTCGCCGCACAGCGCGGGTTCGGCAGCGTCACGCTCGAAGTGGGTGAAGGCCTGCCAGTCCAGGCCGACATGGCCGAAGGCCGTAGCCAGCAGCTCGCGCACGCTGTGCATCTCGCCGGAGGCGACCACGCAGTCGAGCGGCTCGTCGGCACGGGCCATCAGTCGCAGGGCCTCGACGACATCGGCTGCGGCCGACCAGTCGACGCGCGCGCCGATGTTCATCAGCTGCAGCGGCAGCGGCCGTCCGCGTGCCGCGGCCGCCGCGGCCATGCTGATCTTGCGCGACACGAATTGGGGGCGACGCAACGGTGACTCGTGGTTGAAGAGGATCGCGGTGCCGGCATGCAGGCCGTGCTCGCGACGCAGCAGCGCCAGCAGTTCGGTGCTCCAGGACTTCACGTGCCCATAGAAGGTGGCGGGGTTCCGCGGGCTGACCTCATCGATGCGCGTCAGCGCATCGGTGGCGGTGTACATCTGGCTCGATGAAGCGAACACCAGCCGCGCCGGCAGGCCGCTGTCCAGCAGGGTCAGGGCCAGCGCCTGGCAGGTGCCGAAGTTGGTGTCGACCATCGCCCGGCGCGACGCCGCGATCTCGTGCTCGCTGCCTTCCTGCGCCGAGTGGTGGAAGGCCGCCAGGTGGTAGATCTCGTCCGGGCGCAGCTCAGGCAGCAGACGCTCGAACAGCCCCGGCTCCCGAAGGTCGGCTTCGATCAGGCGCAGCGCCGGGTTCGGCGCGGGCAGGCCGCCAGCGCTGCCCGGGCGCACGATGCCGACGACACGGCAACCTTCAACGAGCAGGCATTCGGTGAGCAGCCGCCCGTCCTGGCCGGCCGCGCCGGTGATCAGGGCCGTGCGACCTGCGCGAGGGAGGCTCATGATTCAGACGATCTCGATTTCCGGGAACGGAAAGATCATCTTGCCACCGCCTTGCAGGAACTCGCGTTCGCGGCGCACGATGCCGTGCTTGAAGTGCCAGGGCAACACCAGGAAATAGTCGGGCTCTGCGGCGCGCGCCTCGGCCTCGGAGACGATCGGGATGTTCGTGCCCGGCGTGACACAGCCGAACTTGTCGCGGTTCACCTCGGCGATCGCCGGCACGTCGTCGACGCCGAGGCCGCAGAACTGAAGCAGCACGTTGCCCTTGGTCGATGCGCCGTAGCCCAGCACCTTCTTGCCCGCGTCGTTGAGGCCGCGGATCAGCCGCACCAGGTCGGCGCGGTGGCGGAACACGCGCTCCTCGAATTCGCGGTACGGCCGCGGCGTGTTCAGGCCCATCAAATCCTCTTGTTGCAGCAGCCAGTCGATGACCGCGTGGTTGGGCTGGATGCTGTGGTTCGAGCGCAGCGCCGCGGTGACCGCGAAACTGCCGCCGTTGACGCTGTTGGTGACGACGTCGACCAGTTTCATGTCGGCCGCGTCGAGGATCTGCCGCACCACGTTCAGCGTGTAGTACTCCAGGTGCTCGTGGCAGATGGTGTCGTAGGCGTTTGAGCGCAGCATCGACGGCATGTAGCTCTGCTCGAAGTGCCAGACGCCGTCGTCGGCCAGGATGCTGGCCACCTGGCGCGCGAAGTCGACTGGCGATTCCAGGTCGTAGAACATCGCGATCGAGGTCACGATGCGCGCCGGCTTGGCCTGTAGCGCGCGGTAGGCCTCGGCCGAGAAGAAGTCGGCGACCAGTTCGATGTCATCGCCGTAGAAGCTTCGAAACTTGTTGCCGGTGGGGTCGATGCCGATGCGGCGGATGTCGGTGGCGCGGTAGGCCTTCAGCGTGGTGGCGTCGTTGCTGCCGATGTCCAGCACCACGTCGCCGCTGCGCAGCGGCACCCTGCGCTCCAGGCAGCGCACCTTGTCGGTCAGGTGCTCGACCATCGATGCGTTGAGGCCCGAGCGGTAACCGTAGTTCTCGCCGTACATCTCGCCCGGGTCGTAGGAATGGCCCAGCTGCAGCAGGCCGCTGGTCGGACACCACAACAGCTCGAGCGGGCCGCGCGTGATCGGTTCGTCGGCGGCGCGCGGGAACACGCCCGTCAAGGCCTGCATGCCCAGGTTCAGAACGGGCACGAAGTGGTCGCTGCCGTTCGCGCGGCAGGCTTTCAGTTCGCGGTAGGCAGTCATGGCTGTCCTTGCATCGGGTGACCGTGGAGGTCGCACCAATGCTATGAACGGACCCCGCCCGCGCAAGCGCCGATAAGCATGACGCGGGCATTGCATTTCAGCGCACGCAGCCGACAGAGTTCCGGCACCGTCGGCGTCGCGCGGACCAGGTGAGGCCACGCGACGGAATCGACCGAACCCCGCCGGCCAGATTCGTCCGAGCACCTCAGCCCTGAGAACAGCGAGATCCAATAGCCTTCAACCTGGACTCCCGACCAGCCATGTTCAATATCCACGACGTCTTCCCTGGGCAACCGCCGCAACTCTTTGTGGTCGATGTCGGTGCGGCCTCGATGGGAGAAGGCACCGATCCCTACCACCAGCTCGCCGCGCTTCCCAACACGCATGTCATCGGCTTCGAGCCGAATGCGCAGGCATGCGAGAAGCGCAATCGCGAGGCTCCGGCCAATCACAAGTTCTTGCCCTACTTCGTCGGCGACGGATGCGAGCGTCGTTTTTACATGTGCGAGAACCCGCTGACCTCGTCGCTTTACGAGCCAAACCATGAACTGCTGGACCGCTTCCAGCGCCTGCACCTTCCCGTGGTCGGCTCCGAGATGGTGCAGACCCAACGGCTGGACGACATCATCGGCATCGATGGCTGCGACTATCTGAAGCTCGACATCCAGGGCGCCGAACTGGACGCGATCCGGGGTGGCCATCGGCTGCTTGCCGATGCCCTGATCGTTCACACCGAGATCGAATTCATTCCCATGTACAAGGGGCAGGCCTTGTTCGGTGACATCGACGTCGCTCTGCGTGAACGTGGCTTCCTGCTGCACAAGTTCCAGGGCTTGTTCAGCCGGCAGATGAAGCCGATCGTCCTCAACAACGATCCCTTCAGCCCGTTCAGCCAGCTCGTTTATGCCGAAGCCGCCGTCTACGTCAAGAACTTCATGGAGTTCGACGCGCTGGCCGCCGACAAACTCCTGAACCTGGCAAGCATCCTGCACATCGCTTACGGCTCCTATGATCTTTGCGCCCAGGCACTGTCCGCCTATGACCGCAAGGGCGGCACCCAGGTGCTCGACGCCTACCTTGCCCGCCTGACCGGACAGGCTACCTAGAGGCCGGCTGGGAGCGCAAGTGCCTGGTTGGGCCGATCCGGCCCAGGCATGGCCGGAAGGTGGTCGGGTGCCAGGCCTTGCATCCAGCGCTCATGCATGCGTTCGAACAACGCCAGCAGGTCCGACGCAAAGACCTGGCTGTCGAAGATGGGCAGCAGCAGGCGCTCGGCCTGCAAGTGTTCGCGCGCCGCCACGAGCGGCTGCGGATCACGCAGCAACTCCAGCAGCCGCGCCCGGTAGTGGTCTTCGCTGTCGCAAACGAAGGCTGGCAGCCCCGCACCCTGCAGCAGGCTGGCCGCCACGCGCGAGGCGAAACCACCACCCAGCAGCGTGAGCACCGGCACACCCGCCCAGAGCGCATCTGACGCGGTGGTGTGCGCGTTGTAGGGCCAGTTGTCGACGAACAGGTCGGCCAGCGCCAGGCGGCTGAAGTGCTGCTCGTCGCCGACCTTGTCCTCGGCGAAGATCAGCCGCTGTGGATCGACACCGCGATCGGCCGCTTCACGGCGCAGGTTGCGCACCACGTCGCCATTGGGCGCCTTCAACCAGAGCACGGCCTCAGGCGCCGAGCGCAGCGCCTCGCACCAGATGTCGAAAGTGCGCGGCAGCAGCTTGTAGGCCTGGTTGAAGGCACACAGCACCAGGGCATCGTCGGGCAACCCGCAGGCGGCGCGTGCCATCGGCTGCGGCAATGGGCGGTGCCGCGACGCGGGCAGCAGGCAGCCGGCCAACTGTGCCAGCTTTTCGCTGTAATGCGGTGCGTGATCGAGCGGGGTCACGATCGGGTCGCCCACGAGATAGTCCACATGCTGCGCGCCGCTGGTTCCCGGGTAGCCCAGAAAGCTCACCTGAACCGGCGCAGGCCGGTGCTGCAGCACGCTCAGGCGGCTGCCTCGTGTGTGTCCGCCCAGTTCGACCAGGACATCGATCTGATCTTCACGGATGCGCCGGGCAATCGTGGCGTCGATGCCATCGCCGATGCAGACCAAAGCGCCACTGTCGAAGTCCACGAAGGCGTCGGCCGTCGATTGCAATCGTTCGCGCCACACAGAACTGTCGGCGGGACCGTGGGCGTAGAGATGGACTCGACAACGGCGTCGATCCAGCTTCTCCAGGGTTTCGGCCAGCAGTTGGCTCACCGGATGCTCGCGAAAGTCGTACGACAGGAAGCCAATGCGCAACGGCCCGCTGCGCCGTTGTCCGGCCTGCAACGCAGGCAACGGCTCGGCAGCCGGCACGAAGCAGCGTGCGGCAATGCGTGCCGTCTTGAGCAGCGTCGCCGGCTCGACATCCGCCGACAACAGCGAGAACACCGGCAGCGGCAACGCCGCATCCTCGGCGGCGGTCTCGACGGCGGCCACCAGCTGGTCGCGGGTCGCATCCAGTTGCGTCCAGTCGCAGGCGCCGCGCTGGTCGTAGAACAAGTGCATGCGCACGGCGAGATGGTCCGGGCGCAGTGCCAGCACCGTCCTGGCGCACTCGGCCGCCTCGTTCTTCAGGCCCAGGTCGCGCATGCAGTACAGAAGGATCTCGTGGCCATCGACATGGGCCGGCGAGCTCGCCAGTGCCGCCATCGCCACGGTGACTGCATCGACGGCGCAGCGTGCAGACAGGAACGCCTGCGCGACGGCGGTGAGCAGCGCCGCGTTGCCAAGTACCGTTTGAGGCAACGTGGTCAGCTGCTGTGCAACCGCATCGCTTCCGGCCAGATACCGGTGAACGATCTCGGCGCCCAGTCGCCTGGCCACCGGGTGACCCGGATCGCATTCCAGGCACTTGCCGACGGCGGCGACAGCACCGTCGATGTCATCCTGGTTGCGGCGTGCGTCGGCAAGGTTCAGCCACATCAGCACGTCCTGCGGCGCCTTCTGGGCCGCGCGCGCGAACGCACTCTCGGCGACCTTCCACGCACCTCGCTGCCCGGCAGCCACGCCCGCTTCCCAGTGTCGATGTGCCTGCAGCAGGCCTTCCCGGTGGCGATGGTCAGTGCGAGAGATGAGATCCTGGGCGGGCCGCATGCATGTCCTTGGTGAGCCTGCAGTCATCACGCCGAAGGGCGCGGATCTGCCGGCAGGGCACGATCTTGCGTGAGACTGGACTCGGCAATTCGCCGAATTTGCTCGGCATTCCTGGCTCTGTCTGCGATCCGCGCCTCAAATCCCCGCACGATCGGCCGATAGCGTGCCGCGAATGACATTTCAGCCGCACATCGGCGCCCGCGATCGCAACGCGATGAAGGTCAAGGCGGTCTGCGAAAGTCACCTAAAGTTTTGGCGTTGATCGATCGATAAGCCTCCCAACGGGTCGAGACATCGGTCCCGTGGTCCGGTCGGAGGACCCGCTGCAAACCCAAAGGAAGGGCGCGCACGGGCAAAGCCTCCGGTGTCGGGCAGCGCCAACGGCAGCCCATGCAAGGCGGCCCGCAGCAGGCAGCGCGGTGCAGGACCACCCAGGTGTTCCTGAGCCGGGATGTTCGCTGATACCCCTCGGACCATTTCCTCGACCAACCTCGGAGCCTCACCATGCCCCAGACCATCAACACCAATGTGCAGTCGCTGAATGCGCAGCGAAACCTGAACACCTCGCAGATGTCGCTGTCCACCTCGATGCAGCGCCTTTCTTCCGGCCTGCGCGTGAACAGCGCCAAGGACGACGCCGCCGGCCTGGCCATCGCCGAGCGCATGAGTGCGCAGGTGCGTGGCATGAACGTCGCCGTGCGCAATGCCAACGACGGCATCTCGCTGGCGCAGACGGCCGAAGGCGCGATCGGCAAGATTGGCGAAATGCTGCAGCGCATGCGCGAGTTGGCGGTGCAATCGGCCAATGCCACCAATGGCACGAGCGACCGCGCCAACCTGGATGCGGAGTTCAAGCAACTCGGCGCAGAGATCACCCGCACCATCGGCGCCACCAAGTTCAACAGCATCGCCATCCTCTCCGGCACCACCGCCACCAACAGCTTCGCTTTCCAGGTCGGCGCCAACAGCGGCGAGACCGTCACGGCCACGACGAAGAACCTCGGCTCCGACGCGACCATCACCGCGGTGGCCGGCACCGCGGCTTCCGTCACCATCGCCACAGTCACGGATTCGAGTGCGATGTTGACCGCCATCGACACGGCGCTGACCACCGTGAACAGCGAACGCGCGCTCTACGGTGCCGTGCAGAACCGCTTCGACGCCATCGTCGGCACGCTGCAGGTGGCCGCGGAGAACCAGGCCGCCGCGCGCGGCCGCATCATGGACGCCGACTTCGCCGCGGAAACGGCCAACCTGTCGCGCTCGCAGATCCTGCAGCAGGCGGGCACGGCGATGGTGGCGCAGGCCAATGCGCTGCCGCAAGGTGTGCTGGCGCTGTTGCGCTGATCAGCGCAGACGCGCACTTCCCTTGCATGGCGGCGGGCTCTTCGGAGCCCGCTTTTCGTTTGGTCGATCGAAACTGGCCCGGCTTCGCATCGCTGTTCGCGGCATCGCACCCCATCGGCCTGCCCAGAATCGCTGCCATACAGGCACAACTCCTTTTTCGCCTGTGACGCCCACCCCACGGGGTCGGTTCGTTGACAACCGATCGGAGAAGCCTCATGCCCCAGACCATCAACACCAACATCCAGTCGCTGAACGCGCAGCGCAACCTGAACACCTCGCAGATGTCGTTGTCGACGTCGATGCAGCGGCTTTCCTCGGGCCTGCGCGTCAACAGCGCCAAGGACGACGCCGCCGGGCTGGCCATCGCCGAGCGCATGAACACCCAGGTGCGCGGCATGAACGTGGCCATCCGCAACGCCAACGACGGCATCTCGCTGGCGCAAGTGGCTGAAGGCGCGATCGGCAAGGTGGCCGACATGCTGCAGCGCATGCGCGAGCTGGCCGTGCAGTCGGCCAACGCCACCAACGGGCCCGCCGACCGCGCGAACCTGAATGCGGAGTTCCTGCAGCTCGGCGCCGAGGTCACCCGCACCGTCACCGGCACCAAGTTCAACGGCCTGGCCATCCTCGGCTCCGATGCCGGTACGCCGCTGGTGTATCAAGTCGGCGCCAACTCCGGAGAGACCGTCAGCGTGACGACGACGAACCTCGCCGCCGCGACCGAAGTCACGAACGTCACCGGCGGCAACATCACCGACGCGACCACCTCGGCCACGGCGCTGACCAACATCGACGCGGCGCTGACCCGCGTCAACAGCGAACGCGCTCTGCATGGCGCGACGCAGAACCGCTTCGAAGCCATCATCGGCACACTGCAGGTGGCGGCGGAAAACCAGTCGGCCGCCCGCGGTCGCATCATGGACGCGGATTTCGCTGCCGAGACCTCGAACCTGTCGCGCGCGCAGATCCTGCAGCAGGCCGGCACCGCCATGGTGGCGCAGGCGAATGCGCTGCCGCAGCAGGTGCTGCAACTGTTGCAGCGCTAGCCCCACGCCAGGCGGATCGGAGGCTGCCACGGCGAGCGTGGCAGCGGCGTCACTGTTTCGTCTCAAGTTTCTCGCCTGACGGCCGAAACGTCGGTTGAGCACGGAAGGAAGCGCCATGGATATCGGAACGATCTCATCCGCCGGGATCGGCAGCGGGCTGGACGTGAACAGCATCGTCACTCAGCTGATCGCGCTGGAGCGCAAGCCCATCGACTTGCTGGGTGTGGCGAAGAGCAAGCTGGACACGCAGTTGTCCAGCTACGGCAAGCTGCAGGCCAGCCTGGGCGCCGTGCGCGATGCCGCACGCACGCTGACGGACCCCGGCGCCTGGACACCCACCACCGTGAGTTCCAGCGACGCGGCAGCAGTCAGTGCGATCAGCAGCGGAAATTCGCCTGCGGGCAACTATGCCGTCGAGGTGACCCGTCTGGCGGCGGCACAGTCGATCACCAGCGCCACGCTGCCGAGCCCGACCAGCATCGTCGGCACCGGCACGCTGACCATCGAGATGGGGCAATGGTTCACCAATCCGCCGGATTTCACACCCAATGCGGGCGCCAACACGGTCAGCATCGTCATCGGTCCCGGTGACGACACCCTCGACAAGATTCGCGACAAGATCAACGCCGCGGGTGCCGGCATCACCGCCTCCATCGTCAACGACGCCAGCGGCGCGCGGCTGGCCATCCGGTCGCGCGAAACAGGCGAGCAAAACGGCTTTCGCATCGGTGTGGCCGATGTCGATGGCAACGGCGGCGACGCCGCCGGCCTGTCGATGTTGTCCTTCGACCCGATCGGTGGCGCGAGCCAGATGACGCAGGCGCAGGCGGCAGCGAACGCAGCGCTGACGATCAACAACATCCCGGTCAACTCGGCCAGCAACACCCTCACCGACGTGCTGGACGGCCTGACGGTGCGCGTCTCTCGCCTGACGAGCGGGCCCGTCGATCTGGGCGTGAATCGCGACACCGAGGCGATCAAGAAATCCATCACCAGCTTCGCAGACGCCTACAACGGCCTGGTGAAGCTGATGCGCGAGCAAACCGACTACAACGAATCGGCGAAGACGGCCGGCGCGCTGCAAGGTGACCGCACAGCCGTCGGCCTGCTGTACAAGCTGCGCTCGCTGGCCGGCAGCAGCACCGGCGCCGCCGCGGCCTTCACGCGACTGGCCGACATCGGCCTGGAACCGCAACGTGACGGCACGCTGAGCGTCAACGCCACCAAGCTGGACAGCGCGCTGGGAAAGGTCGACGAGCTGAAGGCATTCTTCTCCCGCGACGACGTGGGCACGGCCAACGATGGATTCGGCACGATGCTGCGTCAGTTTGCCGACCTGAGCCTCGGCACCGATGGCGAAATCTCGACCAAGCAGGCGAGCCTGCGCACGCGCATCGACGGCATCTCGGAGCGCACAGCCAGGATGGAAGACCGCCTGCTGCTGACGGAAAAACGCCTGCGCGAGCAGTACACCAAGCTCGACAGCAACATGGCCGCGCTGAGCAGTCTGCAGGCCTACGTGAGCCAGCAGGTCACGCTGTGGAACAAGAACACGGCCTGATGCCCGACGGGGCCGCGGCCGCGGTCGCGGCACCACAAGCAACGCCGTAAAACGGCCGCAACAGCGGCTAAAGGCAGGCACGGCGGCAACCGATATGCATGGCAAGGGCTCGACGGGCCCTTCGTTGCAAACCTCGAGAAGCCGCCCACCATGTTCAACGCTCAACCCGACCCGCATCATGCGGGTCGATCGGCCAGCCAGCTCTATCGCCGCGTCGGCGTCGAAAGCCAGGTCGTCGGTAACGCCGATGCCCACGGCCTGGTGGCGATGCTGTTCGACGGCTTCTTCGAAGCGGTCGCGCAGGCACGCGGCGCGCTGCTGGAGGGGCACACCGAGCGCAAGGGTCGCGCCATCGCGCGCGCGCTGGGCATCGTCGACGAGGGCCTGCGCGCACCGCTGGACCTGCGCGCCGGCGGCGCGCTGGCGCGGGACCTGCGCGAGCTCTACGCCTACGTCAGCCTGCGCCTGGTGCAGGCCAATCTGAACAGCGACGCCGCAGCGCTCGACGAGTGCCAGCGTCTGATGCAGCCGCTGCGCGAGGCCTGGGCCGCGATCGACCCGCGCGCGGCGGTGGCCGCGTGAAGCACCGCCACACCCTGACCCCCATCATGGAAGAAGAAGAAGCGATGAGCGCCACCGTGCTGAGTTACTACGAGGCCATCGAGCAGGCCAGCGCCGACATGCTCAACGCCGCCCGCTCGGGTGACTGGAACCAGGTGGTCAAGCTCGAGGGCGCGTGTGTGTTGCTCATCAGCCAGCTCAAGCAGGCGGCGCGCGAGTTGCCGCTGCAGCAGGACCAGGCGCGCATGAAGTCGCGCATCATGCAGCGCATCCTGGTCAACGACGCCGAGGTGCGCCACCTGGCAGAACCCTGGCTGCAGGATCTGCACCAGGTGCTGCAAGGCAAGCCCAGCAGCACGCTGCACTGACACCGGCTCGAACCGCATGGACGCGCCGCCCAGCCCGGACCCCGACGGCGAGCCTGCGGCACAGCCCGACCCGTGGGCCGGGTTCCGCGTCGTCGAGCGCAACGAGGTGCTGCGCCTGCTGCGCCTGCTGCGCGACGGCAGCGTGCCGGTGAGCCTGAGTTCGCCACGCGGCCATTCGCTGAGCAGCCAGCTGTGGGCGCTGGACCCGGTGCACGAACACCTGAGTTTCAGTGCCGACGGCGGCGGTCACGCGCTGCAAGGGCTGGCGCAATGCGACGAGGCGGTGGCCGTGGCCTACCTGGACAGCGTGAAGCTGCAATTCGACCTGAGCGACCTGTTGCTGGTGCACGACCACGGCAGCAGCGCGCTGCGCACGCGCATGCCGGCGCTGCTGTATCGCTTCCAGCGCCGCGCCGCCTATCGCCTGCGCACGCTGGAACAGCGCGCGCCGCAGGTGCAGCTGCGCCATCCGTCGATGCCCGACATGCAGCTCGCCCTGCGCGTGGTGGATATCAGCGCCAGCGGTTGTGCGCTGCGCATGCCCGACGACGTGCCAGCGGTCCAGCCCGGCACACGCTTGCAGGGCACGCAGGTCCAGCTCGATGCCGAGACCCGCTTCACCGCCACACTGGTCCTTCAGCATGTGTCGTCGATGCAGCCGGGCGTCGGTGGCATCCGCCTGGGCTGCGAGTTGCTCGACCTCGACGGCCCCGCCCAACGCGCCTTGCAACGCTACATCGACCGCACGCAGCAGCGCCGCCGAGCGCTTGTGCGGCGCTGAGTGCGGCGATTGAGTGCAGCGTTGGGTGCGACGTTGAGCGCTCATTCACGGCGGCGGCCGCCGCACCCGTGCCAAGAAGGTGGCTTCACCCTCGTCGAGCTGTGCGTGGTCTGCGCGCTCGTCGGCGTGTCGGCGGCCATCGCCTGGCCGAGCCTGCATGAGCAGATCGCACGGTCACGCCGTGCCGATGCGGTGGTGGCCTTGACGCGCGTGCAACTCGCGCAGGAAGCGTTCATGGCACACCACGGGCTGTATGCCGCCGAACTGGCCCACCTGGGCAGTGCATCGGCGCCGAGCAGCCCCGAGGGCCGCTACCGCATCGCACTGCACAGCACCGGCGCCACCGCGTACGTGGCCGAGGCGCATGCGCAGGCCGGCGGCGCGGCGGCCCATGACGACGCCTGCGCCATGCTGCGCCTGCACGTCGAAGACGGCATCGCCGAATTCGGCCCGTCCCCGCGCTGCTGGAACCGATGAAACGCCGGTCAAGGGGGCTGACGTTGATCGAGCTGATGGTGGCCATCGGCCTGGTCGCTGTGCTGGCCACGCTGGCGCTGCCGTCGTTCGCCAAGCTGCTCGAACGCCACCGGCTGAAGGCGGTGGCCGAGAACCTGGCGCTCGACATGGCCGAGCTGCGCTTCCAGGCCGCACGCCGCGGCGTCGGGTTGCACCTGCAGGTGCATGCCGGCACCGACTGGTGCTACGCCATGGCGCTGGCCGCCGGCTGCGACTGCCGCGTGCAGCAGCACTGCCAGATCAGGTCCGTGCACGGCCGCGACCACCCCGGCGTGGTGCTCGAGGAAGGCAGCGACCTGCTCTTCGAGGCCCAGGGCGCGGGGGCGCAGCCGCTGCTGCCGGCGCAAACCGGTGCGTTGCTGAAGGCCGCCGACGGCAGCCGCCTGCGCGTGGGCATCAGCGCGCTCGGCCGACCGACTGTTTGCGCGGCGGGCGGGCCGGTACCCGGCTACGCCCTGTGTTGATGCCGCGCCGGCTCTGATCGGGCCGTCGCGCTCCCTCTCTCGCGCGGGCGGTGGGGGTTGCCAATCGGCGGCGGCACGACCGCTATTTGTCGGTGATCGGCTTGTCGGTGAAGAGGAACTTCTTCATCTGCTGCGAGAAGTGCGGGCTGCGCCGGCGGATCCATTCCATGACCATCGCCGCGTGCTCCTGCTCCTCGTCGCGGTTGTGCTCGAGGATGGCCTTCAGCTGCGGGTCCTTGCACGCCTGGGCGCGCTGGTTGTACCAATCGACCGCCTCCAACTCTTCCATCAACGAGACGATGGCGCGGTGCATGTCGCGCGTTTCGTCATTCAATTCTTCGATCGGTTCGTGGTAGCCGACGCTGGACATGGGCTGCTCCTGTGTGAACCATGCCCCACGCATGGCTGCACACAGTGTGGCAGAACGCGCTCGCAGCGTTCGCCCGACGCTGCCGACACCGCCATCACCGCTCAGCGCTCGAGATCGTCGATCAGCGCTTCCATCTCCGAGATCTCGCGGCGTTGGGTCTCGATGATGCCGTCGGCCAGCTTGCGCACCCGCGGATCGCTGATGCGAGCGCGTTCGCTGGTCAGGATGGCGATCGAATGGTGCGGGATCATGGCCTTCATCCAGGAAACGTCCTCGACGCTGGCCTGGCTGCGCACCAACCACAGCGAGCCCGCGAAGAGCGCCACCGCGCCGGCGATCAACGCGAGATTGAGCGACTTGTTCGCATACATGCCCCACATGAAACCGAGCATCAGCACCGCCATCGCCGCGCCCATGACCAATGCCATGTAGGCCCGCGTCTCGCTGAACCAGATGTGGTCGGCCGCGTAGGTGTTCAGATACATCAAGCCGAACATCAGCACGGTGGACGCGACGATCATCAGCGCAAAGCGCAGATAGGCGCGACCTTGGTGCGCTGTGTCAGTGTGCGTGCTGTGGGCGGGGGTGCTGATCGTGGTTTGCATGTGCGACTCCTGGCTGCGAGCTGCCAAGCTCAACGGCCACCACATCACCTTAGGGGACGGCCGGCGACAGCGCCGCAGGCCGTCCCCCGATCCCGGCGTAGGAACGTGCCTACGCCGGACTTCGTTGTCAGCCCGAAGTCAACGACGCGTGACGCACGCGCAGCGCGTTGAAGATCACCGAGGCCGAACTCAGGCTCATCGCCAGCGCGGCAATCATCGGTGACAGCAACCAGCCGGTCAGCGGATACAGCACACCCGCCGCCAACGGCACGCCGAGTGCGTTGTAGAAGAACGCGAAGACCAGGTTCTGGCGCATGTTGTTCACGGTGGCGACAGAGAGCGCCCGCGCGGTGGCGATGCCGCGCAGGTCGCCCTTGACCAGCGTCAGCTGAGCGCTGTTCATCGCCACATCGGTACCGGTGCCCATGGCGATGCCGACATCGGCCTGGGCCAGTGCCGGCGCGTCGTTGATGCCGTCACCGGCCATGGCCACGATGCGGCCTTCGCCCTGCAGCCGTTCCACCAGCTTCAACTTGTCGGCCGGCTTGACTTCGCCGTGCACCTCGTCGATGCCCAGCCGACGACCGACCGCGCGCGCCGTGGCGATGCCGTCGCCGCTGGCCATGACCACGCGCAGGCCGGCGTCACGCAGCGATTTCAAGGCCTCGGTGGTGCTCGATTTGATCGGGTCGGACACCGCCAGCACACCGGCCAGCTTGCCGTCCACCGCCAGGTGCATGACGCTGGCCCCTTCGCCGCGCAAGGCCTCGGCGCGCTCACGCAGTGCGGTGACATCCACGTCCTGCTGCGCCATCAACGCCGCGTTGCCCAGCGCCAGGGCCTTGCCCTCGACACGGCCGCGCACGCCGATGCCCGATTCGGCATCGAACCGGTCGGGTCGGCTCAACTCGAGCTTTCGTTCCCGTGCGGCGGCGACGATCGATGCCGCCAGCGGATGCTCGCTGCCCTGGTCGAGGCTGGCGGCCAGGCGCAGCACCTCGTCGTCGTCGAAGCCGTCGGCGGCGATCACGCGATCGAAACGCGGCCGCCCTTCGGTCAGCGTGCCGGTCTTGTCCACGATCAGCGTGTCTACCTCGCGCAGCTTCTCGATTGCCGCCGCATCGCGGAACAGCACGCCGTTCTGCGCGCCGCGGCCCGTGGCGACCATGATCGACATCGGCGTGGCCAGCCCCAGCGCGCACGGGCAGGCGATGATCAGCACCGCGACCGCGTTGATGAGGCCGAAGACCCAACTCGGCTGGGGACCGAACAGGCCCCAGGCGAAGAAGCTCAGCAACGCGATGACGACCACGGTGGCGACGAACCAGCCGGCGACCTTGTCGGCCAGCCTCTGCAGCGGCGCGCGCGAACGCTGCGCCTGCGCCACCATCTGCACGATCTGCGCCAGCACCGTTTGCGAGCCGACATGCTCGCTGCGCATGACCAGCGCGCCGCGCGTATTCATCGTCGCGCCGATGAGCTTGTCGCCGACCCGCTTGCTCACCGGCAGCGCCTCGCCGGTCAGCATCGATTCATCGACCGCGCTTTCGCCTTCGAGCACGATGCCGTCGACCGGCACCTTTTCGCCGGGGCGCACGCGCAGCTTGTTGCCGACGTGCACGTGCGACAGCTCGATGTCCTCCTCGCTGCCGTCGTCGTTGATGCGGCGTGCCGTCTTCGGCGCCAGGCCGAGCAGCGACCTGATCGCCGCCGAGGTCTGCGCGCGCGCCTTCAGTTCGAGCAGCTGACCGAGCAGCGTCAGCGAGATGATGACCACCGCGGCTTCGAAATAGACCGACACGCGCCCCATCGACTGGAAGGTGGCCGGAAACAGCTGCGGCGCGACGGTCGCAACGACGCTGTAGAGGAAGGCCGCGCCGGTGCCGAGCGAGATCAGCGTCCACATGTTCGGGCTGCGGTTGACGATCGACTTCACACCGCGCACGAAGAACGGCGCACCGGCCCACAGCACCACCGGCAGGCTCAGGGCCAGCTCGATCCAGCTTTGTGTGGCCATGTCGAACCATTGCAGCCGGTGCCCGGCCATGGCGAGCACGGCGACGACGAGGGTCAGCGGCAGCGTCCAGACGAAGCGGCGGCGAAAATCGACCAGCTCCGGGTTCTCGGCCTCGTCGAGGCTGGGCATTTCCGGCTCCAGCGCCATGCCGCATTTCGGGCAATCGCCGGGATGGTCCTGCCGCACCTCGGGGTGCATCGGGCAGGTGAAGACCGTGCCTTCCGGCACCGGCGCGGCTGGCGCAGCCGCCGGGGCTTCGCCGCCGGCCAGGCGCGCCGCGTACTTCGCCGGATCCGCGGCAAACTTCGCCTTGCAGCCGGCGCCACAGAAGTACACCGGTCGGCCTTCGTGCTCCAGCGAGTGCTTCGACTGCAGCGTCACCGTCATGCCACAGACCGGGTCTTTCAGCGCCGGCGCGTCGGCCGGCGCGGCGCCCGCGCCGCGCGCAGCAGGGTCGTGGCCACGGTGGTCGTGATGGGTCTCGGGCACGTTGTTCTCCTCTTGCCGGAAACGGCACGGGCAGTCTAAACTCTGTACTCGACCCCAGAGTCAAGGACTTTCTGATGAGCCTGCCCGTTGCCCCGTCGCTGACCATCGGCCGCCTCGCCCGCACGGCCGGCGTCGGCATCGAGACGGTGCGCTACTACCAGCAGCGCGCGCTGCTGCCGGTGCCGCGGCCCATTGGCGCGCAACGGCACTACCCGCCGCAGGCGGTGCAACGCATACGCTTCATCAAGCGCGCACAGGAACTGGGCTTCTCGCTCGACGAGATCGCCGAACTGCTGCGTCTGCAGGATGGCAGCGAGCGTGCATCGATCCGCCAGGTGGCGACGCAGCGGCTGGCGCAGATTCAAAACAAGCTGGCCGATCTGAAACGCATGCAAAAGGTGCTGCGGCATCTGGTCGATGCCTGCGAACACACCGGCACGGATGCGCCGTGCCCGATCATCGAATCGTTGGCAAGGCCGGTGATTGGCCAGCCGCTCGATTGAAAGAGGGTCGATCCACTGCCCGTAAGGTGGGTGAAGCTGCCATTGCCGATCGAAGCCGCCGTTGCGCCGCCGGCGCGACCGGGGCGCGGCATCTGACGGAGCATCTCACAGCTGCCGCTCGCGCAACGGCATCGGCGACGCGGTAGCGCATGCAAGAATCGGTCGAACACGGGCCTGCCACGGATCGGCGGCGGCGGATTCGATGGCCCGGCACAGGCTGCAAAAGGTCGCATGTGCGCCGATTGCCGCGGCGGCCCGACAGGCCGCATTGGATTGTCCGCAACCCACCATGCCCGCCACCCCCATCAAACACCGTCTGACGGCGATCCTTGCCGCCGACGCGGTCGGCTTTTCGCGGTTGATGGCGACCGACGAACGGGCCACCTTGGCGGCACTCGACGCCGCGCGCGGCATCTTCAAGTCGCAGGTCGAATCGAATCAGGGCCGTGTCATCGACATGGCTGGCGATTCGGTGCTGGCGGTCTTCGAAACCGCCACCGGCGCCGTCGATTCGGCACTGGCGGTTCAGCAGGGGCTGGCCTCGCTGACCCATCGGTTCAGGGCTCTCCCATGCAATTTCGCATCGGCGTGCACCTGGGCGACGTCATCGAGAAGCACGACGGCACGGTCTATGGCGATGGCGTGAACATCGCTGCGCGGCTGCAGGCGTTGGCCGAGCCGGGCGGCACCGTCGTGTCCGAGGCCGTGCGCGGCGTCGTCAGCGGTCGCGTCAAGGCCGGCTTCAGCGACAAGGGCCGGCAAGCGCTGAAGAACATCGCCCGGCCGATTCGCGCCTTCGCCATCCACTTCGGCGACGCGGCGGCGGAAATGGCGGACGCCGATGAGCACCACACGCCTGCCCGAGCCGCGGCGGGACCCACCCCAGCTGCGTCGTCAATCGCGACGTCGGATGCCGCCGCGGCCGACGCACCTTTGTCGCGCGCCAGCCAGCGGCCCAAGGCCCTGTTCATCGGCCGCAAGCCCGAGTTGGCGCAACTGACGACGGCCCTGCAGGCGGCACGCAAGGGTTTCGGCCGTGTGGTGCTGTTGGCCGGCTCGGGCGGCATGGGCAAGACGAGCCTGGTGCAGCAGCTGGCGCTGCAGGCCGAACAGCAGGGCACGACGACGCTGTGGGGCCGCTGTCTCGAAGAAGCCGGCGCCCCGCCGTACTGGCCCTGGCGGCAGCTGATCCGCAGCCACCTGCGCGGCGGAAGCCTGACCGACCCGGCGCAGCTCTTCGGCAGCGGCTTGCAGGACATCGCCGGCATCGTTCCCGAAGTGGCCGAGCGCTTCAACGTGCAGGCGGATCCCGCCACTCCGGGCGACTCCAAGCAGTCGCGCATCCGCCTGTTCGATGCCGTTGTCGGCTTCTGGCGCCGCGCATCGCGTCGCGCACCGCTGCTGCTGATCTTCGAAGACCTGCACTGGGCCGACGCGACCTCTCTGCGCTTGTTCAGCTTTCTGGCCAACGAGCTCGACGACTCACCCGTGCTGGTGCTCGGGACCTATCGTGACACCGAGCTGTCGCGCCAGCACCCGTTGTTCGAGACGCTGGCCGACCTGGCGCGATCGTCCACCTGCCAGCGAATCGAGCTCAAGGGCCTGAGCGTGAACGAGACCGAGGAGTTCACGGCCGCCGCCAGCCACGGCACCGCCAGTGCGCGCCTGATCGACGCGCTGTACGCCCGCACCGAAGGGCATCCGCTCTTTCTTGAGGAAACGCTGCGCTACATGATCGATGCGCGCGCGCCGCGGGCCTTCGACGCCAGCGGCGACGATGCGCAGTTGCTGACCCGCATACCGACGGGCGTGCGCGAAGTCATCGGCAAGCGGCTGAACCGCCTGTCGCTGCCAGCGGTGCGCTACCTGTCGATTGCCGCGTGCATCGGCCGCAGCTTCGATCTGCAGCTGCTGACCCAGCTCGAAGCCGACAAGTCGGAGGACGAGCTGCTGGCGGCGCTCGAAGAGGCCCTGGCGGAGCACCTGATCGAACCGGTGCCGGACAGCCACGACTTCCGCTTCGGCCATGCACTGATCCGCGAGACCTTGTACGACGAGATGCTCGGCGTGCGGCGCGCGCGGCTGCACCTGCGCATCGGCGAGATGCTGGAGCAGCGCCATGGCGCCGACGATGCGAGCACCTGGCCGCAGCTGGCCTAACACTTCAGCGAAGCCGGACCGGGCAGCGCCACCGCCAATGCACTGGACTATGCGAAACGTGCCGCCGCGCACGCGTCCACGCTGCTGGCCTTCGAGGAAGCAGCGCGGCTGTACCAGTTGGCGTTGCAACTGCTGCAGCGTCACTTCGCCACGGACCTGGCCCAGCGCTGCGCGGTGCTGCTGGCGCTTGCCGACGCTCAAACCTGGTTCGATGCGCCGGAGTCGACGGCCGTTTGCTATCGGCAAGCAGCCGAGCTGGCGCGACAGACCGGCTTGACGGCGCAGTTTGCCAAGGCTGCGATCGGATTTTCGCGAAGCAGCACACAAGCCGCCCAATCAGGGGCCGCTGCCGTGGCCATGCTGCTGGAGGCCATCGCCTTGCACCAGGGCGACGACAGCGTGCGGGTGGGACTGACCAGCCGGCTTTGTGTGGCCTACGTCCATTGCGATCGTGCGGACGAGGCGATGGAGGCGCACCGGCGTGCCGTGGCACTGGCGCGGCGCATCGGCGACATGCGCGGCCTGTATGTGGCGCTGGCCTCGATAGCGACGGCCGGCTACTGGCCTGAGTTGCTGCCGCAACGCGTCGCCGCAGCCGACGAAGCCTGGGCGATCGCGGAAGACCTGGACCTGCCGGAACGCACGGCCGACGTGATGCCGTTCTACCTGTGCGATCTGACCCGTGTCGGCGACGTCGGCCGGCTGGCACACATTCTCGATCAGGGGCTGCGGCTGGCCGAGCAGCGGCATGCCTACTACTGGCTGTCGGTCTGCCGGCATTTCGAGGTGCTGGTGAGCATTGGCGAAGGGCGTTTCGACGATGCCGAAGCCGCCGCCGTGCGCGGACTGGAATCGGGGCGCAAGGTTGACGAAGACCGCTCCGTCGGTGCCTACGGCATGTTGATGTTCTGCCTGCGCCGCGAACAGGGGCGCTTGAGCGAGGCGCTGCCGATGCTGCAGCAGTTCGTGCGCGACGCGCCGAGCACCAACCATTGGCGGCCCGGGCTGGCACTGATCTATGCCGAACTCGACATGCGCGAGCAGTGCCGGGCCGAATTCGACAGCCTGCAGTGGCATCGTGCGACGCTGCCGCCCACCGATGGTGCGACGATGACCATCGTCACATTCGTCGCCGAGGTTTGCGTCTACCTCGGCGACGTGAAGCGTGCGGCGCTGCTGTACCGTTTGCTGAGGGGCCATGCTGGCGCCAATGTGCTGGCCGATTCGAGTGGACCGTGCCTGGGTTCGGCCGACCGGCTGCTGGGCGGCCTGGCGACGGTGATGGAACAGTGGGACGTCGCGCAAGCCCACTTTGAAGCGGCACTGGCGATGGACTCGAAGACCGGCTGGGGCGTGTGGCTGGCGCACAGCCGCTACAGCTATGCGCTGATGCTGCACCGGCGCGCTGCGGCCGCCGATGCGCAGCGCGCGCACGCGTTGTTGGCCGAAGCGCTGGCCGACAGCAACGCGCTGGGCATGCGCGCGCTGACGCCGCGCATCGAGGCGCTGGCCGCGGAAATCGTCGCACCGCCGCCAAGCCACCCCTGCGGCTTGACCGAGCGCGAGGTCGAAGTGCTGCAGTTGATCGCGATGGGTCGCAACAACCGCGAGATCGGCAGCGTGCTGTCGATCAGCCCCAATACCGTGGCCAACCACGTGCGCAACATCCTGGAGAAGACCTACACCGCCAACCGCACCGAGGCCGCGGCCTTTGCCAATCGCGAGGGCCTGATCGCAAAATGAGCCTGCATGCGGCAATGCATGCAGGCTCAGGCAATGGGCCGCTGGGCGACTGGCGGCTAGGCGGTTAGTTGGGCGGCTTGGCGGTTATTGCGGCCGAATGTTCTGGTTCACGCGGAACAGGTTCGCCGGGTCGTAGCGCTTCTTTGCCGCGGCCAGCCGCGGGTAGTTGTCGCGGTAGGACGCGCGCACGCGCTCGTCACCTTCGTCGTCCATCATCATGTTGACGTAGGCACCGCCGGCCGAATACGGGTGCACCGCATCCCAGTAGTTCTTGGTCCAGGCGGTGATCGCCGGCACGTCGGCCGGATCGCCGCTGACGCCGGCGAAGACCGCGCCCCAGTTGGCCTCGCGATACGAGAACGCGGTGTCCGATGACTTCACCCGATGCGACGCGCCGTCGATCGGGTACAGGTGCATCGTCGACTGTGGCGTCGGCAGCTGCTTGGCGAATTTCACGTGTTCGGCGATGGCGGCATCGCTCAGCTCGTTGACGAAGTCGGCGCGCCAGTACCATTGATCACCCGCCGGGTAGAGGCCATCGAAGGCGCCCTGCAGCATCGGGAACGGCATCGGCTGCACGCCGTGCATCAGCGGCGGGCCGAATTCGGCGATCGGCTTGAACACCGCTTCGGCGTCGGCGCCGGTGTAGCACCAGACCACGCCGCACACCTTCTTGCCGTGCAGCGCTTCGGGAAACGGCGCGACGGGCGGCACCGTCAGGAAGGCGAAGAAGCCGTTCAGATCTTCCGGCGCCGAGACGATGAAATCACGGTACCAGCGCATCACGTCGGCGGCACGTTCCAGCGGCCAGAAGGTCGGCCCGGCCATCACCATCTTCACCGGGTGCGCGCGGAAACAGGAACGAGGTGACGACACCGAAGTTGCCACCACCGCCGCGGAGGGCCCAGTACAGATCGGGGTGCTGCTCGGCATTGGCCGTGACCATCGTGCCGTCGGCCAGCACCACGTCGGCTTCGAGCAGGTTGTCCACCGTCAGGCCGCATTTGCGCGTCAGGTGGCCCAGGCCACCGCCCAGCGTGAGCCCGCCGACGCCCGTGCTGCTGATGATGCCGCAGGGCACCGCCAGGCCGAAGGCGTGCGTGGCATGGTCCACCTCGGCCCAGGTGCAGCCGCCCTCGACGCGCACGGTGCTTGCGTTGGCATCGACGCGGATGCCCTTCAGGCCGCACAGGTCGATGACCAGACCCTGGTCGCAGGTGCCCAGCCCGCCGCCGTTGTGGCCGGCGCCGCGCACCGCCAGCAGCAGCGATTGTTCGCGCGCGAAATTGACGCAGTGCATGACGTCGGCCACATCGCGACACTGCACGATCAGGCCGGGGTAGCGGTCGATCATGCCGTTGTAGACACGCCGCGTGGTGTCGTAGTCGGCATCCTCGGGCTGCACGATGCGCCCGCGCAGCACGGCGGAGAGTTCGGTGACTCGGTCGGGGTTCAACATGGCATTTCTCCGGTTGGTGGCACGTTCGGGATGACGTGCGCCCATGTCGCATTTGTAGGCGGCATGGCCTTTCCGGGAAATAGTTCCTTCTGACCATCGGCAGTGCCCGCACCTGACTACGCGGGTTAGCACCAGGCCTGCCATTTGGCGCGGCAGCGCACCTTCGAGGTGCGTGAATGCCCTGCCGGGCGTCGGCGCTCAGCCTGCCGGCTGCCTGGATGCGCCCAGGCGTGCGGCGGCGATGGTGTCGCCGAAGGCCTGCGACACCTCGACGACCACGTCGGCCGGCACATTCGCGCGTCGCGCGGCTTCGCGAATCGCTTCCGGGTCCTTGGCCTCGTACAGGCAATAGGTCTTGCGCTTGTCGGCGCTGAGGAACGAGAACACCCAGTTGACACCGATGTCGCCATTGATCTTCGAGATCGCGACCACACCCTCGTCGTTGAGGTCGAGTTGTTCAGCGAAATTGCGCTCGATGATGTACAGCGGCATGGGGTTCTCCGGCTTGCTCTGGAACTTCGACGCGGGGCCAATGACAGTGACCCCGCGGCAGCATGTGAGCTGCGACGGTACACCGGCATTATCCGCATGGCCACGCATCGCCCGGCGCAGATGCGGGCAGCAATCAGGGCGGCCGGATCGGCACGCGACACCCGGCCGGGTGCACCGATTCATTGGCACCGGTCGGTCGAGCCGATGCGATGCCGCGCTACGGCACGATCGCGATTTCGGTGATGACGATGGCGCCGCCCTTCTTCTCGGCCCTGAATTTCACCCTGTCGCCCGCCTTCACCTTGTCGAGCATCGCCGCATCGCCGGCGCGGAAGACCATCGTCATGCCCGGCATGTCCAGGTTCTTGATCTCGCCGTGCTTCACCGTGATCTTGCCTGCCCCCTTGTCCACCTTGCGCACTTCGCCTTCAACCATGTCGGCGGTCTGCGCCAAGGCCGGGAAGGCCAGCGCGGCAATCAGCGCCAGCGAAAGAATCGATCGTTTCATCTTCAGCTCCTTCTTCATCACGATTGAAATTCGGGAATCTCAGTGCCTGTCGGCGCCTTTCGCGCCGGCCGCCGCCACCGCAACCTGTCCCTTCATGCCGGCGTCGCAGTGGCCCGGCTGCAGGCAGGCCAAATCGACCTGGCCCGAGCGGGTGAAACGCCAGATCATTTCGCGACGCTTTCCCGGTGCGAGGGCCAACACCAGCGACAGCATCGTCGCAGAAGGTTTCATGCGGATTCCTTTGCGCTTCGAGGGTCGACAACAGCACCGCAATTCAGTGCCCCTTGTGTGTCGAGCCGGCGGGTGGCTTGCGCACCTGCAGTTCGATGTCCTTCGCCGGCATGTTCTGCACCGGCATCGCTGAACCGCCCTCGGCGGCAACGCGCGCCGCGTCGGGCGTCGATCCGGTCCACTCGAATGCCACGGTGCCGGGCGGCGGCTTGTACCAACCCGGGTTGCGGTAATCCCCGGCCGGCTGGTCGCGCCGCACCTTGAGCACGCTGAACATGCCGCCCATCTCGACCGAGCCATAAGGCCCGTCGCCGGTCATCATCGGGATGGTGTTGTCGGGCATCGGCATTTCCATCTCGGCCATGTCGGCCATGCCGCGTTCGCTCATCACCATGTAGTCGGGGATCAGCCGCGTGATCTTCGCCGCCACGCTGCGGTGATCGACACCGATCATCGTCGGCACGTTGTGGCCCATCGCGTTCATCGTGTGGTGGCTCTTGTGGCAGTGGAAAGCCCAGTCGCCCTCCTCGTCGGCCAGGAACTCGATCTGCCGCATCTGGCCGACGGCGATGTCGGTCGTCACCTCCGGCCAGCGCGAGCCCTTCGGCGTCGGCCCGCCGTCGGTACCGGTGACGGTGAATTCCATGCCGTGCAGGTGGATCGGGTGATTCGTCATCGTCAGGTTGCCGATGCGGATGCGCACCTTGTCGCCCAGGCGCACGTTCAGCGAATCGATGCCGGGGAAGATGCGGCTGTTCCAGCTCCACAGGTTGAAGTCGAGCATGGTCATGATCTTCGGCGTCGCGCTGCCGGGCTCGATGTCGTAGGCGTTGAGCAGGAAGCAGATGTCGCGCTGCACCTCGTCGATCAGCGGATGTTTGGTGCGCGGGTGCGTGACCCACGAGCCCATCATGCCCATCGCCATCTGCGTCATCTCGTCGGCGTGCGGGTGGTACATGAAGGTGCCGGGGCGGCGCGCGACGAATTCATAGACCATCGTCTTGCCCGGCTGGATGGCCGCTTGCGTCAGCCCGCTGACGCCGTCCATGCCGTTCGGCAGGCGCTGGCCGTGCCAGTGCACGCTGGTGTGCTCGGGCAACTTGTTGGTGACGAAGATGCGCACGCGGTCGCCCTCCACCACCTCGATCGTCGGCCCCGGGCTCTGGCCGTTGTAGCCCCACAGGTGCGCCTTCATGCCCGGCGCCATTTCGCGCACCACCGGCTCGGCAACGAGATGGAATTCCTTGACGCCGGCGTTCATGCGCCACGGGCAGGTCCAGCCGTTGAGCGTCAGCACCGGGTTGTACGGGCGCCCGCTGGGCGGCACCAGCGGCGGCATGGTGTCGGCCTTGGCCTGCAGCACCGGTTCGGGCAGGGCGGCCATCGCCACGCGGCTCACCGCGGCGGCGGCCACGGCGGTGGTCAACGCGCCGGAGGCGCGGAAGACTTGTCGTCTGGAAAGCATGGGAAATGTCCTTCAATGTTCGGCCGCCGCAGCAGCGCCGGTCATGGCCATGGCAGGCGGTGCGGACAGGCTGGCGCGGCCCAGCAGCGCCATGTCCAGGTCGGCACGCGCCAGCCAGAAGTCGCGCTGCGCGCCGATCGATGCGTTCACCACCGCGATCTGCGCACGCGCATCGGCGAGCAGTTCGAAGACACCGATCTGCATGCTGTTGTAGCGCAGCAGGTTTTCGTCGGAGATGAGACGCGCGTTCGGCACCAGCTGCTCGCGGTAGTGGCGCGCGATGTCGTAGCTGGCGCGATAGTTCAGGTAGGCCAGTCGCACTTCGGAACGGGCGTTGACCGCCGCTTCGGCCAGTTGCTCGACCGATTGCCGGTACAGCGCCTCGGCCCTGGCCACCTTGGCATCGCCCCAATCGAAGATCGGCACTTCGAGCTCGATCGAATAGCCGCGCACCGAAGGCTCGTTGCTGACACTGTTGCGGATATAGCCGACGTCGAACACGCTGACGAAACCGGTCACGCGCGTCAACCCCAGGTTGGCGGCCATCGCCTCGGTGGCGATGCGCGCAGCGCGGATGTCCAGCCGCTGAGCCATCGCGGTGCTTTCGATGTCGGGCAAGTCCTCGGCCGACGCCGGCAGATCGGGCAGGCGTTCGGCGAGCACGAACTCGGTCTGCGTGCCCCACAACCCGAGCAGGCGGATCAGCCGTTCGCGCGCCGCCGCCTGCGCCTGGCCGGCGCGTGCCAGGTTCAGCGCCGCATCGGCATAGAAGCCTTCTTCGCGAGCCTGGCGCAGCCGGCTCCAGTTGCCCACCTGCACCATGCGCCGGGCCAGGTCGGCCGAGGCCTCGGCGGCGGTCAGCACCTGACCCATGTAGCCCATGCTCTCGTCGGCAGCGAGTGCGACGTAGTAGGCCTTGCGCGTGTCGGCGGCGAGTTCCAGCATGCGCTGCGTGACGGCCCGTTGCGTGGCTTCGAAGCGGCGGTTCTCCAGCTTCAAGGTCAACGGCATCGCGATCAGGTGCGCAATGCTGATGCTGAAATTGCGCTCGATGTCGAGCAACCCGCCGGCGCTCTTGCGCTCGAAGGAAAAGCCCGGGTTCGGCAGCCGACCCGCCTGCACCAGCTCGGCCTCGGCGATGCCGAGTTGCTGATAGGCCGCACGCAAGCCGCGGTTGTTGAGCAGTGCGATCTGCACCGCCGATCCTGCCGTCAGCGGCTGTGCCAGCAGTTCGGTCACACGCCGATCGAGCCGGTCACGCTCGGCATCGTCGCGCGGCAGGACCGCATCGGCGCCGAGGTGTTGGCGGGCGGCCTCCTGCACCGGGGTGAACCCCCCATCGCTGCTGAAGCTGGCGCAACCGCCGAGCAACAGCACGCCCAGAACAGCGGCCATGCCACGCCGGGATGCCGGGCGACTCATGAGCAATGCATGCATGTCGCGCTCCTCAAGGCTGGCCATGCGCCTGGCCGGCCGGCATGCCGGTCTTGCCAGGCATCGCCGCCACCCCTGACGCTGCTGCTTCCGGTTCCTGCGCGATGCGCGCGTAGCTGCGCCAGCCGCCGATGCGGTGGCTGAGATCGTTGCTCTGCTTCCAGCCCGGCGCCGGTTCGTCCGGGCTCTTGAGATAGCCGGCAAATGCCGAGCGGTAGCTCAGCGCCGGCACGGCCGCAGCGCCGTCGGCGGGGTCGGGCTTGGGTTGGGGCGCAGGCGGTTCGGCAGCGCCGGCCCAGCCGATGCACAGACACGCCGCCACGGACGCCGGCAGCGCAATATCGAATCGCAGCATGATGTTCTCGCTTCAGGAATGCAACGGTTCCCGCGCCACGGCGCGGGGCGCTTCGAGGCGGCGGCGCGAGCTCGGCCGCAAGGGCCGGCGAGCGCGGTCGCTCAGGCGAGGACGGTTCGGGGCGGTCGCTCGACGCCGCCGGTCAGGAAGGCGGCGAGCAGCCGCAATGGCTGCGGCGCGATGGACTCGGGCATGGGCGACACGCCGATCACCGGCACCGTCGGCAACAGCGCCATGCCCACGCTGCACACCGCGCACAGGCTGCACTTGGCACTGCCGGTGTCGGGTTGGGCACCGTGTTCATCGGCATGGGCGCCGACGTGCTGCAGCGCATGCGCTTCACCCGAAGACACGCCGGCGCTGTGCCGATGAGCCGCGTGCCCCTGATGTTCGCCCTGCGCCTGAACCACTTTCGACGCGAGCCCCGGCCCACACCACAACATGCTCGCAGCCGCATAGCCCTGCAAAGGCAGGGCCAAGCACAACACGAACATCAGCAGCCGGCGGCGCAACATGGCAGGCAGTCTAGCGCGGCGGGCAAAGCCTCACACCGGCATGTTCATGATGTCGTTGTAGGCCTGCACGAGCCGGTTGCGCACGGCCAGCGTGGCCTGAAAGCCGATCTGCGCCTTTTGCATCGCCACCATCGTCTGCTCCAGGCTGACGGCGGGGTTGTCCAGTTGCAATTCGCGCTGCAGGCCCTGCGCTTCCATCTGCGCGGCGCTCACCGACTTCAGCGCCTGCGCCATTGCCGTCTGGAAGCTGCCGCCTGCGGCACCTTCGGTGGCGGCAGGGCCCTTGCCCAGCGGCACCCCGTCGGGCCGCAGCCCGGCGCGGGCCACCGCCTGGGAGAAATCGAACGGCTTGAGTTTCAGGTCCATTCAGCGCCGTGGGGCCGTGTGGTGCGTGCAGCGTGGTGCATGGCGCGAACTGTAGATGGCGCCCTCGACCCACGGTGGTGCGAACTGGCGCGGCTTTGCTCGGCTTCTTACATCATGGTTTTTGCGGGCGCTGCCGAACAATCGTCTGCAACGCTCGGCCCCGATTCGACCTGCGTCAAGCAGGCTCGCCCTTCCCTGAAATCCGCTGCATGGACAACGCTGTCGCCCCTCTGCCCCGCCAGACTCTGGTGCCCTTGAACAGCGGATTCGGTGTGCGCTTCAGCGCATTGCCGGCGCGCTCGCTGCTGGCACTGGGCGTCGGCATCGCCGCGCTGGTCGCGGTGGCCGCATCGCTGCTGATGATGAACCACCAGGGCGACTACCGCGTTCTCTTCGCCGGCCTGTCCGACAAGGACGGTGGCGCGGTGCTGGCGCAGCTGTCGCAGATGAACGTGCCGTACCGCCACGCCGACGGTGGCAATGCCATCCTGGTGCCGGCCGCGCAGGTGCACGACGTGCGCCTGAAGCTGGCCTCGGCCGGGCTGCCCAAGGGCAGCGGCGCCGGCTTCGAGCTGATGGACAACGCGCGTTTCGGGCAGACGCAGTTCCAGGAACGCATGACCTTCCAGCGCGCGCTCGAGGGCGAGCTGGTGCGTTCGATCACCTCGCTGGCGGCGGTGCAGGCGGCGCGCGTGCACCTGGCGCTGCCGAACCAGAACGGCTTCTTTCGTGAGCAGCAGAAACCCAGCGCGTCGGTGCTGCTGACGCTGTACCCGGGGCGCACGCTGGAAAGCGCGCAGATCGCCGGCATCGTGCACCTGGTGTCGTCGAGCGTGCCCGAGCTGCAGCCGAAGGCGGTCAGCGTGCTGGACGGCGGCGGCGCACTGCTGTCAGGCGCCGACGAATCGAGCGGCAAGGGGCTGGATGCGCAACAGCTTCAATACGTGCAACAGGTCGAATCGCAGTACGTGCGCAGGATCATCGAAATCCTCGAGCCGGTGCTCGGGCGCGACAACCTGCGCGCCAACGTCACCGCCGACATCGATTTCACGCAGACCGAATCCACATCGGAAGAGTTCAAGCCCAACCAGGGTGATGCGCAAGCCGCTGTCAAGCTGCGCCAGACGAATGAATCGACACTGCCAGGCGCGTCGGTGCCCAGCGGCGTGCCGGGTGCCACCAGCAACCAGCCGCCGACGCCGCCGACGGCACCGTTGACCGGCGGCACGCAGCCGCTGCAGCCCGCGCAAGGCGGCATCACGAATGGCAGCGCCCGGCGCGACGCGGTCACACAGTACGAGGTGGACAAGACGGTGCGCGTGACGCGCAACGCCACCGGCACGCTGAAGCGGCTGAACGCGGCGGTGGTGCTGAACCACCGCGTCAGCACCGATGCCAAAGGCAAGACCACGAGCACGCCGCTGTCCAGCGACGAGATCGAGAAGATGACGGCACTGGTGCAGCAAAGCCTGGGCTTCAACGCCGAGCGCGGCGATTCGCTGCGCGTCATCAACGCGCCGTTCCGTGTCGAGGCACCGGTGAAGATCGAAGAGCCGCCGCTGTATCAGCAGCCGTGGGTGCAGGACGCGGCGCGCGGCTCGGCCACACCGCTGGCGCTGGCGCTGGTGGCTCTGCTGGCGGCTTTCGTGCTCATCCGCCCGGCGCTGAAGGCGCTGCTGACACCGGCGACGCCTGCGCCAGGCGGACAGCTCAGCGTCGTCGCCGACGAGCCCGGCACGCTGCCCGGCGCCGGCACGCCGCCCGCGCTGGCCGCGCCGCGCACCGACGAGCGGCTCGAACACGCCCGCGGCTTCGCCAAGCAGAACCCGCAGGCGGTGGCCAGCATCGTCAAGAACTGGGTCGGCGGCGAGCCGGCCTGACGCACATGGCGATGGACGAGCAAGGCATCGAAGACGCGGCCATCCTGCTGATGTCGCTGGGCGAGGAACACGCCGGCGAGATCTTCAAGCACCTGGCGCCGAAGGAGGTGCAGCGCATGGGCGAGACCATCGCCAAGATGACCACCGTCAGCCGCGAACGACTCGACAACGTGCTCAACAAGTTCAACGCGCTGGCCGGCGAACAGAGCATGCTCCTCGCCGACAACGACGGCTACCTGCGCTCGGTGCTCAAGCGTGCCTTGGGCGAGGACAAGGCGGCGCTGCTGCTCGACCGCATCCTGCAGGGCGACGATGTCAGCGGCATCGAAAGCCTGAAGTGGATGGACGCGCAGGCGGTGGCCGAGCTGATGCGCCACGAGCACCCGCAGATCGTCGCTGCGATATTGGTGCACCTGGAATTCGAGCAGGCGGCCGATGTGCTGAAGCACTTCAGCGAACGCCAGCGCAACGAGGTGATGGTGCGCGTGGCCACGCTCGACGGCATCCAGCCCTCGGCGATGCGCGACCTGAACGAGGTGCTGGGCAAGGTGCTGGCCGGCAGCGCTGACCGCGTGAAGAAGACGCACCTGGGCGGCGTGCAGCCGGCGGCCGAGATCATCAACATGCTCGGCGGCACGCTCGAGACCTCGGTCATCGACTACATCCGCAGCGCCGACAACGACCTCGCGCAGCGCATCCTGGACAACATGTTCACCTTCGACGACCTGATGCGCCTGGACGACAAGGGCATCCAGTCGCTGATGAAGGAAATCCAGACCGAATCGCTGGTCATCGCGCTGAAGGGCGCGACGCCGGAACTGCGCGACAAGATCTTCCGCAACATGTCCACCCGTGCCGCCGAGACGCTGCGCGAGGATCTGGAATCGCGCGGGCCGGTGCGCGTGTCGGAGGTCGAGGCCGAGCAGAAGGAATTGCTCAAGGTGGTGCGCCGGCTGTCGGATGAAGGCGTGATCGTGATCGGTGGCGGCGGTGATGACAGCTTCGTCTAAGCCACCGCCCGGCAAGCCCGCCGGCACCTACTCGCGCTTCATTCCGCGCGAGGAACTGGGCAGCTTCGCGGCCTGGAACCCGGACACGTTGAACGGCGAACTCGACGCCAGCGAGGACGACGCGCCAGCCGCGCCGACCGAAGCGCCGAGCGCGCAGGCGCTGGCCGCCGCCGCGCGCCAGGCCGGCTACCAGGACGGTTACCGCGACGGCCTGGCCGCGCTCGACAGCTTCAAGCAGTCCTTCGCCCAGCAGATGGCAGCGCAGGTGGGCGTGCTGGTCGGCAACTTCCACAGCCAGCTCGACACGCTCGAAGCGCAGATGGCGCAGGCGGTGGCGAATGCGTCGGTGATGCTGGCGCGCCGTGTCGTGCGCAGCGAACTGCTGGTACGTCCTGAACAGGTGGCGCAGGTGGCGCAGCAGGCGGTCAACGCGGTGCTGCTCAGCGCCGGCCACATCAAGATCACGGTCAATCCGGCCGACCTGAGCCTGGTCGCCGAGGGCGCCGCCGAAGCCCTGCAGGCACGCGGTGCGCGGCTGCTCGGCGATGCGGCCATCGAACGCGGCGGCGTGCTCGTCGAATCCGACCTCGGGCGCATCGACGCGCGCATCGAAAGCCGCTGGCAGCAGGCCGCAGCCGTGCTGGGCAGCACGCTGCCGTGGGCCGACGACGGCAAGCCGGAAACTTCGCCATGAGCGGCAGCCCGTCTGCCGGCGTGCAGGGCACCCGGGCCGAGCGCTGGGCCAGCTTCCTGGTCGATCTGCAGACCTACGCGGCACTGCCGCAACCTTTGGAAAGTGTCGGCACGCTGGTGCGCGTGACCGGCCTGGTGCTCGAAGCGGCCGGCGTGCGCGTGCCGGTGGGTTCGGTGTGCGAACTGCGTGGCGGCGAAGGCCAGCCACCGGTGCTGGCCGAGGTGGTCGGCTTCAACGGCGACCGCGCGTTCCTGATGCCCAACGGCGATCTGCAAGGCCTGACCAGCGGCGCGCTGGTGGTGCCAGCCCCGGCCCCGCACGTGGCGCCGCAATTCGGTGTCGAAAACCATCCGTGGCGGCGCAGCGAAGATCGCGGCCTGCACCTGCCGATGGGCGACGGCCTGCTCGGCCGTGTGGTCGATGCGCACGGCATGCCGCTCGACCGGCTCGGCCCACTGCAACGCGTGCGCACCGAGCCGATGGCACGCCGGGCCATCAACGCCATGGACCGCGACCCCGTGCGCCAGCCGCTGGATACCGGCGTGCGCGCGATCAACGCGCTGCTAACGGTCGGCCGCGGCCAGCGGCTGGGGCTGTTCGCCGGCACCGGTGTCGGCAAGTCGGTGTTGCTGGGCATGATGGCGCGCTACACCGCCGCCGATGTCATCGTCGTCGGCCTGATCGGCGAGCGTGGCCGCGAGGTCAAGGAGTTCATCGAGGACATCCTCGAGGAAGAAGGCCGCGCACGCTCGGTGGTGGTCGCCGCGCCGGCCGATTCGGCGCCGCTGGTGCGCATGCAGGGCGCCAGCTACGCGACCGCGATCGCCGAGCACTTCCGCGACCAGGGCCGCCACGTGCTGCTGTTGATGGACAGCCTGACGCGCTACGCGATGGCCCAGCGTGAGATCGCGTTGGCCATCGGCGAGCCACCGGCCACGCGCGGCTACCCGCCGAGCTGCTTCGCCAAGCTGCCGCAGCTGGTCGAACGCAGCGGCAACGGCTTGAACGGCGTCGGCTCGATCACCGCCTTCTACACCGTGCTCAGCGAGGGCGATGACCCGCAGGACCCGATCGCCGATGCGGCGCGCGGCATCCTCGACGGCCATGTCGTGCTGTCGCGGGAACTGGCCGAGGCCGGGCACTTTCCGGCCATCGACGTCGAACGATCGATTTCGCGCGTGATGACGAGCGTGGCCAGCCGCGAGCAAGTGGTCGCCGCCCGACGCGCGCGCCAGCTGCTGGCCAAGCACAACAAGGCGCGCGACCTGATCCAGCTCGGCGCCTACGTCGCCGGCCACGACGCCGAACTCGACACCGCGGTGGCGCTGCATCCGGGCCTGAGCCGCTTCCTGCAGCAGGACATGCACCAGCCGGCCGCGCTCGGCGACAGCTTTGCGCAGCTGGCGGCGCTGGTCGAAGCATGAACGCCCCGATGAGTTCGCTCGACACGCTGTTGCAACGCGACACGCTGCAGCGCGACCAGGCGCAGGCGCTGCTGCGCCAGGCCGAGGACGAGGTGCAACGTGCCGAGCGCCAGGCCACCCAGTTGCGCAGGTACCGCGACGAATACCAGGCGCGCTGGGCGAGCGAATTCGGCCAGGGCCGCACGATGCAGATCTTGCTGTGCTATCGCAGCTTCATGCAGCGGCTCGACCAGGCGGTGCAGCAGCAATCGCAGCACACCGAACAGGCGCAACTCAAAGTCCAGCACGCACGCCAACTGTTGTTGCAGCGCGAACGCCAACTGGCCTCGGTGCTGAAGATGATCGAACGGCAGTGCGCCGAACAGCAGCGTGCCGGCCGCCGCCACGAGCAGAAGCAGATCGACGAACTGGCCCAGCGCATGCACCAGCGCCGCGGCAGCGACGGCAACGCACCGCCCTGGCCCTGAGCCCGGTCCTTTCCAACAAAGCCGCATCCAGATGATGAATCCCTTGCTTTCCGTTACCGTGCAAGCGGCCCTGCCGGCAACGGCGCCGGCCCCGCCCGTTGCCGACGCGCAGGCCGGCACCAGCTTCTCGCACGAACTCGCCCGCGCCACGCAGAGCCCGGCGCGGGATCGGGCCGATGCCGACACCGCATCCGCGGAGGACGGCAGCGCCCAGCGGACCCGCGAGGATGACGAACCCAACGGCGACAACGACACCGGGCCTGCGCGCGGCGCGCGGCGCGAGCACAAGCTGCGCCAGGCGGGGCGCGGGGCCGGACGGCCGGTCAGGCTGCCGCCGGCCACGGCCGGCGCGGCGCTCGCCGCGTCGGCACGAGGCGATGCCGCCACGCCCGAGCTCGCCGTCGCGCCGGATACGGTGCCGCGTGACGAGGACAACGCTCAGGCGCTGCTCGACATGACGGCCCTGCTTGCCACCGCCACCCGGGCCGCACCGGAGGTCGCGGCGCAGCGCGGCACCGATGCGCCAGGCGGCGACACGCCCCCGCGAGCCGACCCCCTGGCCACGACCGCCGACGTCAGCGACCTGCAAACGCTGGCGGCCGCCGATGCGCTCACGGGGGGCGTGGCCGCCGCGCGCCGCGACACGCCCGCCACCCCGGCCGAAGATGCCGGGCCGTTGTCGAAGAACGCAGCGACGGGGGCCGACGCACGCCTGATCGAACGCGCGGCCCCGATCGACGACAGTGCGCTGGCTTCGCCCGCCCGGTCGTCCCGCAGCGGCGTATCGTTCCCCCGCACGGCCATTGCGGCGGACGCCGCGTCGATGGTGGGCGCGATGACAGCGGTCGCCGCGGCCGTTTCCGGCGCGACACCCGGCCACGGCGTGGCCACCTTTCATGCCGAACTGGCCGCCGCCATCGGCAGCCCCGAATTCGCCCCGGCGCTGGGCGCGCAACTCAGCACCTTGATCCGCGATGGCGTCTCGCAAGCGCGGCTCAGCCTGCACCCGGCCGAGCTCGGCCCGCTCGCGGTGCACATCCGACTCGATGGCGAGTTCGCGCAGGTGGATTTCAGCGCCGCCCATGCCTTGACCCGCCAGGCGCTCGAAGACGCGGTGCCGGCACTGGCCAGCGCGCTGCGCGACAGCGGCTTGACGCTCAGCGGCGGCGGCGTCTTCGAACAGCCGCCCGAGCGGCGCGATGCGCGAGACGGCGCGCGCGACGACGCATCGGGACCGCGCCGCGGCAGCGGCGCCGACATGCGATCAGCGGCCGATGCCACGGCCCTGGCGGCGGCTGCATCGGTGCCGCAGCGATCACGCAGCCGCGGCGTCGTCGATCTGTACGCCTGAGCGCGGTCGACTGGCAAGCGACGCAGGGCTTGCACGCTCTGCCACCGAGGCGCAGACGCCGCCACACGCAGCGCCTTGCGTGGCGGCAGGCGTCACGCCGAGACAGCCGCCTTTGTGCCCCTTTTCGCCGGTTTTGCGACGGCACCGGCTTTTGATAATGGCTTGAACCCGACGGCACGGCGTGCCGGTCGACGCATCGCGCATCCAGGAGAAGCCATGTCCACCGCCGCGGCCGCCGAGCCCGCCCTGCCCGTCAAGTCGGGCAAGAAAAAGCTGATCCTGATCATCGTGCTCGCGCTGGTGACGGTGCTGGCCGCCTCGGGCGGTGTGGCGGTGTGGTTGCTGAAGAAGCAGGCCCACGCCGAGGAAGATGCGGACGCCGATCAAGGCGGCGCGGGCCCGGGCAAGCAGACCGCCAAGCGCGATCCGAACAGCGTGCCGGTGTTCGTCGCACTCGACAACTTCACCGTCAACCTGGCCGATCGCGATGCCGACCGCTACGCGCAGATCGGCATCTCGTTGGAACTGGAGGACGCCAAGGCCAGTGATCGCATCAAGGTGTTCATGCCGGCGATTCGCAACAACATCCTGATGGTGCTGGCGCACAAGCGCTCTTCCGACCTGCTCGAACGCGCCGGCAAGGAACAACTGGCCAGCGAGGTGCAGCGCGAGACCGAGCGCGCGATGGGCAACGAGCCCGATGCGCCGGGCACCAAAGGCGAACACGATCTGCGCGTGGTGCGCGCGGTGCATTTCTCGAACTTCATCATCCAGTGAAAACACCCATTCCCCAGAATCTTCGGCCGCCGCTTCCAGCCGGCAGGTTCGCGCGACTGCAACCGGACTGGCGCTGGCTCGGTCGCGGCGACGGCTGGCCGCTGCTTGCAGCCGCGCAGCCTGCACGGCGTGCCGACAGACCGGTGAGTGCGGCTGCGAGGCCAGCTTCCCACCTGTCGCTCGTTTGCGCCGCTGGCGCTGCCGAAACGGCCTGCGACCGGCGATGAACCAGCAGATCCTGTCGCAGAACGAAGTCGATGCGCTGCTGCAAGGCATCACCGGCGAGAGCCAGGCGCTCGAGGACGAAGAGAACAGCGCAGGCAGCGGCACCGGAGGCGGCGTGCGCGAATACGACCTGGCCAGCCAGGAGCGCATCGTGCGCGGCCGCATGCCGACCATGGAGGTCATCAACGAGCGCTTCGCGCGCAACGTGCGCGTGGGCATCTTCAACCTGATCCGCAAGAGCCCGGAGGTGTCGATCGGGCCGATCAAGGTGCAGAAATACAGCGCCTTCCTGCGCGAGATCGTGGTGCCGACCAACTTCAACATCGTCTCGGTGAAGCCGCTGCGCGGCGCGGCGCTGATCGTGTGCGACCCGAACCTGGTGTTCGCGGTCATCGACGCCTTGTTCGGTGGTGCCGGCAAGTTCCACACGCGCATCGAAGGGCGCGACTTCTCGCCCACCGAGCAGCGCGTGATCCTGCGCCTGGTGCAGGCCATCGCCAGCGAGTACCGCAAGGCCTGGCAGGGCATCTACCCGCTGGAACTGGAGTACCAGCGCTCGGAGATGCAACCGCAGTTCGCCAACATCGCCTCGCCGAGCGAGATGGTGGTGACCACCACCTTCACGCTCGAGATCGGCGACAGCACCGGCACCGTCAACCTGTGCTTCCCGTACTCGACCTTGGAGCCGATCCGCGACGTGCTGTATTCGACCATGCAGGGCGATGCCGGCGAGCCCGACCGGCGCTGGGTGAACCTGCTGAAAAGCGAGATCCAGTCGGCGCAGGTCGAGCTGGTGGCGACGCTGGCCACCGCACCGGCGACGGTGGAACAACTGCTGTCGTTCAAGCCCGGCGATTTCGTCGAGCTCGACCTGTCATCGACGATCCAGGCCAAGGTGGATGGCGTGCCGGTGTTCGACTGTCACTACGGCACTTCGAACAAGCACTACTCGATCAAGATCGATCAACTGCTGACCGGCTCGCGCCTGGGTTGGCTCGGGGAGCAAGAGCATGGCCGCTGACAACACCGTGCCGTCGGACGAGGAACGCCAGGCCGCCGAATGGGCCGCCGCGCTGGACAACGACGCAGCTGCGCCGGGTGGCGCCAACGAAGTGGCCAGCGAACTGGCGCAGCGCGCCGAGACCGTGGCGCCCGCCACCTTCGCCAACTTCACGCCCACCGCGGCGGCGGGCGCCGGCAACGACATCAACATGATCCTCGACATCCCGGTGCAGCTGACCGTGGAGCTGGGACGCACGCGCATCGCGATCAAGAACATCCTGCAGCTGGCGCAGGGCTCGGTGGTCGAACTCGATGCCCTCGCCGGCGAACCGATGGACGTGCTCGTCAACGGCTACCTGATCGCGCAGGGCGAAGTGGTGGTGGTGAACGACAAGTTCGGCATCCGCCTGACCGACATCGTCACACCCAGCGAACGGCTGCGCCGGTTGAGCAGGACATGAGCCCTCGCCCGGCCGCTCCGAAGAGGGCTCGCACCGCAGTGCGCAGCACGGAGGTTTCCCAGTGAACGCAGGATGGTCTGGGCTGCTGTGGTTCGGCCTCGTGATCGCGCTGATCCCGCTGGCGCTGTGGCTGTTGAAGCGCACGCCGCTGGGTGGTGGCGCGGCCCATGGCGCGATGCGCAGCGTGGCAGTGCTGCCGCTGTCGGCGTCGCAGCGCATCGTCACCGTCGAGGTCGGTAGCGGCGCGGCGCGGCGTTGGCTGGTGCTGGGCGTCAGCCCGCAGAGCATCACCACCTTGCACAGCATGGACGCACAACCCGACAGCGCGACGGCGGCCGGGCGAAGCGAGCACGCCGTTTGCGCAGTTGCTGAGTCGCGTGCGCGGCGGCACATGACAAAGCATCTGCGCTGGTGGCTGTTGCTGGCCACGTTGCTGGCCGCGTTCGGCAGCCCCGCGCTGGCCCAGCAACCCACCGCCAGCGGGCTGCCGCTGCTCATCGGCCAGGGGGCGGGTGGCACCAGCTTTTCGGTGCCGATCCAGACGCTGCTGTTCTTCAGCGCGCTGAGCTTCCTGCCGGCGGTGCTGCTGCTGATGACCGGCTTCACGCGCATCGTCATCGTGCTGTCGCTGCTGCGCCAGGCGCTGGGCACGCAGTCCTCGCCGCCGAATCAGGTGATCGTCGGCCTGAGCCTATTCCTGACCTTCTTCGTCATGAGCCCGACGCTCGACCAGGTGTACGAGAAGGCCTACCAACCCTTCGCCGAGAACCGCATCGCCTTCGACGAGGCGCTGAAGCAGGGCGAGAAGCCGATGCGCGAGTTCATGCTGCGCCAGACGCGGCAAAGCGACGTGCAACTGTTCGCCAAGCTGGCCAAGCTGCCGGCCGACGTGAAGGGTGAAGACGTGCCGTTGAAGGTGCTGTTGCCGGCCTTCGTCACAAGCGAGCTGAAAAGCGCTTTCCAGATCGGCTTCCTGATCTTCATCCCGTTCCTGGTCATCGACATGATCGTCGCCAGCGTGCTGATGAGCCTGGGCATGATGATGTTGTCGCCGGTGCTGGTCGCCCTGCCCTTCAAGCTGATGCTGTTCGTGCTTGCCGATGGCTGGAACCTGCTGCTGGGCTCGCTGGCGGCGTCGTTCGCGACTTGAGACGCGTTGCACATGAACCCACAACAAGTCTTCACCCTCGGCCAGGAAGGCCTCATGCAGCTGCTGCTGGTGTCGGCGCCGGTGCTGCTGACGGTGCTGGTGGTCGGCCTGGTGATCAGCGTGTTCCAGGCCGCCACGCAGATCAGCGAGGCGACCTTGAGCTTCGTGCCCAAGGTCGTCGCCGCGGTGGCGGTGCTGGCCTTCGCCGGGCCGTGGATGATGAGCACGCTTGTTGAATATCTGCAGCGCACCCTGCTGTCGATTCCCGCGGCGATGGGTTGACGCACGGCCCGGCGTGATCACCTTCACCGAGGCCGACCTGCTGGCCTGGATCACGCCGCTGCTGTGGCCCTTCGTGCGCGCCCTCGCGATGTTCTCGTCATTGCCGCTGCTGGGCACGCGCACCGTGCCCGTGCGTGTGCGCGTCGCGCTGGCGGCCCTGATCGCCGTCGCCGCGCAGGCGTCGCTGCCAGCGATGCCGGTGGTGCCACTGGATTCACCCGCCGCGCTGATGCTGGTGGTGCAGCAGTTGTTGATCGGCATTGCCATCGGCTTCGCGGTGCGCCTTGTGTTTGCGGCCATCGAACTCGCCGGCGAGATCGTCGGCTTGCAGATGGGCATGAACTTCGCCGGCTTCTTCGACCCGGTCACCGCCAGCCAGACCACCGCCAGCAGCCGCTTCTTCGGCGCCATGGTGGGCCTGCTGTTCATCGTCATCAACGGCCACCTCCTGGTCATCGCTGCGCTGGTGTCCAGCTTCGAGGCCTTTCCGGTCGGCGAGCAACCGTTTGCCTTCCTGCTGCAGCTGCGGCCGTGGCAGTGGGGCGCCGAGATCTTCCGCACCGCGCTGTGGATCGCGCTGCCGATGGTGGCCATGCTGACCTTCGTCAACCTGGTGCTCGGCGTGGTCTCGCGCGTGGCGCCGCAGATCAACGTCTTCGCCATCGGCTTCCCGATCACGCTCGGTGTCGGCCTGATCGGCATGCTGCTGACGCTGCCGATGCTGCAGCAGCCATTCACGATGGCGTTGCAGCGCATGCTGGCGATGTTCTAGACGGCGTCGCCCAGGGTCGCATGCCCTTAAGGCTCGCATAATGCACTTCGAGCATCCTGCGAGGTGGTGATGAGATCCGTTATTTCCCTTCGATGACACGCGCCGCCGGCCGCAGCCCGGCATGAATTTGCTGCCATCCTCTGCCGCCGACGCCGGCTTGTTGCCACCCGCGCGCAGCCCCAGAACCTGGTCCAGCATGCCTGATCGCGTGGGCGCGGTCGCCGCGCTGATCACCGCCTTTACGCTGCTGCGGCTGTTGCTGGCCGCGACGCTGCCGCTGCTGCCGCAAGAGGCCTACTACTGGACCTGGAGCCAGCAGCTCGACTGGTCGTACTTCGACCATCCGCCGCTGGCCGCCTACAGCATCGCGCTGACGACCGCGCTCTTCGGCTCGACCGTGTTCGGTATCAAGAGCGCGGCGGTGCTGTGGTCGCTGGGCTGGAACCTGCTGTGGGCGCGGCTGATTCTCGACATGTTCGCCAGCCGCCGGCTGGCCTTCTGGTCGCTGCTCGCGCTGAACCTGACCCTGCTCTACCAGATCTATGGTGTCGGGCCCACGCCCGACAGCCCGCTGCTGTTCGGCTGGGTGGGCACGGTGTGGGCGGTGTGGCGTGCCACCGCGGGTGGGCGGCCGCGCTGGTGGTATGCAGCCGGCGCCTTTGCCGGTCTGGCGCTGCTGGGCAAGTACTCCGCCGTGCTGCTGGGGCCGGTGATCGCGTTGTTCCTGCTCAGCTCGCCCGCGCAACGCCATTGGCTGCGCCGCCGCGAGCCGTGGCTGGCGGTGGTGCTGGCGCTGCTGATCTTCACGCCCGTGGTGCTGTGGAACGCGCAGCACGAATGGGCCTCGTTCGCCTTCCAGGGCAGCCGGCGCGCAGGGCAGATGAGCGCGTTCAAGCCGCATTTCCTGCTCAACCTCATCGGCACGCAGCTGCTGCTGCTGACGCCGTACCTGTTCGTGGTCTGCCTGGCGGCGTTGTGGCGTGGCCTGCGCGGATGGCGACTTCCCGCCACCGACGACCGCACGCGGTTGTTGCTGCTGAGCGCGGCCGTGCCGATCGCGCTGTTCACGCTGATCAGCCTGCGCTCGCATGTCAAGCTGAACTGGCTGGCAATGGCCTGGTGGCCGCTGATCATTCTTGCGGCCCAGCAGATGCTCGAGGCCCGACGACGGGACTGGCGCGTGGTCACGGGCCTGGCCTCGTCGGCGCTGATGGTGCTCGTGGCGATGGTCATCGCGCTGCTGCCGAACCTGCCGCTGGCCGCAGACATGAACAGCTGGAGCGGCTGGCGGGACGCCGCGCCGCGCGTGCAGCGCGCACTCGATGCCGAACGCGCCGCCGGGCGCGAGGCCTTCGTTTTCGCGCCGAACTACAAGATCAGCTCGCTGCTGCGCTTTTACCTGCCCGGTCAACCGCAGACCTATGCGCAGGACATCTACGGTGTGCGTGCCTTGCAGTTCGATCATTTCGCGCGCGCCAGCGATCTGGCCGGCGCAACCGGCATCCTGGTGGTCTCGGACCAGGCGCAATCGCAGCTCGACCTGAAGCTGCTGGCGCCGTACTTCGATGCCATCGAGCGCATCGACACGGTCGAGACCGGCGCTTTCGGCCGGCGCACGCGACAGGTGGAGATCTACCGCGCCATCGGCTACAAGGGCCACCCCGACGCGCGCGCGGCGGTCGATGGCGGCGGCGATTCGCCCGACTGAACGCAGCCATGCCCCGCCATCGTCTTCGGCTCGCATCCCCATGCCGCAACTGAGCATCGTCGTCCCGACCTTCAACGAGCGCGGCAACGTCGGCGAACTGGTGACGCGCGTCGACGCTGCGCTGCCGGGCATCGACTGGGAGATCGTGTTCGTCGATGACGATTCACCCGACGGCACCGCCGAGCGCGTGCTCGAGCTGGCGCAGAGCGACCCGCGCGTGCGCTGCCTGCTGCGCATCGGGCGGCGCGGGCTGGCATCGGCCTGCATCGAAGGCTTGCTGTCCACCTCATCCGACGCCGTCGCGGTGATGGATGCCGACCTGCAGCATGATGAAACCCGGCTGCCGCACATGCTGGCCCTGTTGAAAGGCGGCGACACCGACATCGTCGTCGCCAGCCGCTACGCCGAACAGGGCAGCGTCGGCGACTGGCAGGCCGCTCGCGCCTCCATGAGCCGCTGGGCCACGCGCTTGAGCCGCCTGGTGCTGCGTGCCGAACTGAGCGACCCGATGAGCGGCTTCTTCATGATGCGGCGCGACGCGTTGCTCGACTGCATCCGCGCCGGCGTCGCGGGCGTGGGTTTCAAGATTCTGCTCGACCTGTTGGCTGCATCGCCGCGGCCGCTGCGGCTGCGCGAAGTGCCGTACCGATTCGGCCAGCGTGTGGCCGGCCACAGCAAGCTGGACAGCAACGTGGCCTGGGAATTCGGCATCATGCTGCTCGACCGGCTGTTCGGCCGCAAGCTGCCGGTGCGTTTCATCGCCTTCTCGCTGGTCGGCGCTTTCGGGCTGGGTGTGCACCTGCTGGCGCTGAGCCTGCTCTACAAGGGCGAGGCGATCGGCTTCGTCAGCGCGCAGGGCGCAGCCACGCTGATCGCGATGACCAGCAACTTCGTGCTCAACAACCTGCTCACCTACCGCGACATGCGTTTGCGCGGCTGGCAGTTCGTGCGCGGCTGGTTCACCTTCGTTGCTGCCTGCGGCATCGGCGCGTTCGCCAATGTCGGCATCGCCGCCTGGCTGTTTGATCGGCACACCGGCTGGGTGTCTTCGGCGATCGTCGGCGTGCTCGTCGGCGCGGTGTGGAACTACGCCGTGACCGCGGTGTTCACCTGGAAAAAGGCTTCGAGCCCGCAGCCCGTGCGCCCCTACGACGTCGGCAACGAGGCCCGCGTGTCGGCGCAGTCACCGTCGGTCTGAAGGCCCGGTGGCGGCGGCGCCATCGCCTATGCTGCGTGCCATGCGCGGAGCCACCTTTTGCAACGAATTGTCGCCTTCGGGTCGCTGGCGCGCTTGCGCCGGACGGCTGTTGTTGGCACTGCTGCCTTGCCTTGTCCTCCTGCCGCCGAGCCGGGCGGCCGCCCCGGTCAGCACCGGCGCCGAGGGCCTTGCTGCCATTGGCGGCAAGGACACCTTCTCGTACCACACGCCACAGGCGCGCGCCGAACATCGTGTCGAAGAAGGCTCACCCAGGCACGAGGTGATTTATCTGGGCGCGACCTGGCGCTTCGCCTCGCAGGCCAGTGCCGAGCGCTTCGCCGCCAACCCCGCCGCCTACGCGCCGGTGTACAACGGCTTTTGCGCCAATGCCCTGGCGTCGGACGAAGGCTTGATCGACACCCGCGGTGACGTCTGGGAATTTTTCGGCGACCACCTGTACCTCTTCTACGCCGAACGCGGGCGCCAGCGCTGGCTTCATGGCGACTGGCATGCCCTCAAACGCAGGGCCGACCGCGCCTGGGCCGAGATCGTCGAGCGGCGCTGAGCGCGCGCCGCCTCCCGCTTCAGTCACCGACCAGGCCGTTGCGGATGGCGTAGACAGTCAACTCGGAATTGTTCGCCAGCTGCAACTTCTCGAGCACGCGCGCGCGATAGACCGACACGGTCTTCGGCGACAGCACCAGGTCGGTGGCGATGTCCGACAGCCGCTTGCCGGAGGCGATCATGACCAGCGTCTGCAATTCGCGGTCGGAGAGTTTTTCGTGCGGGTGTTCGCTGGTCGGCGCGCTGAGCGATTCGACCAGCATCTGCGCGATCTCCGGCGTCACGTACTTGCGGCCCTGCGCCACGGTGCGCACCGCCTGCACCAGCAGCTGCGGGTCACCGCCCTTGTTGACATAGCCGTGCGCGCCGGCGCGCAGCGCGCGGATCGCGTACTGGTCCTCGGGGTACATGCTGACGATCAGCACCTTCACCGCCGTGCCCTCGTCCTTCAGCACGTGCAGGGCATCCAGGCCACTGCGCCCGGGCAGGTTGATGTCGAGCACGAGCACGTCGCAGCTGGTGTGGCGCATCAATGAACGCAGTTCGCCGTAGTCGGCGGCTTCGCCCACCACCTCGATGTCACTGGCATCGGACAGCGTGTCGCGGATGCCCCGCCGGATCAGCGCGTGGTCGTCGCAAAGCATGACTTGGATCATCGTCAAAGGTCTCCCCAGGCCGAAGGGTCGTGCGACAGCGCCTCTTCGGGTGGCTCATCGGACGACGCATTCGCAGCCTCGTCCATCGGAATCGACAGCATCAGCGTGGTGCCGCGCTTCGAGCTGGAAAGCTCGACCCAGCCACCCACCGTCACCGCGCGTTCATGCAGCCCGCGAATGCCGAAGCTGCGTGTCTTGGCCAGGTCCGCATCGCTCAGGCCGCGACCGTTGTCGCTGATCTCCAGCGACAGCATGTCGGCGGCGCGCAGCAGGTCGAGCCGCACGCGCGTCGCCTGTGAATGTTTGCTGACGTTGGTCAGTGCCTCCTGCGCGCAGCGGTAGGCGACCAGCGGCACACCACCGGGCAGGCGCCGGCTGTCGCCGCTGGTGTGCAGCACACATTCGATGCCGGTGCGCTTCTCGAAGCGGCTGGCCATCCACTGCAGCGCCGCGAGCAGCCCCTGCTCGAGAATCGCCGGGCGCAGGTTGTGCATGATGCGCTGGCTGGCCTCGATGGCGTGGGTGACGGTTTCCAGCGCCGATTGCGCGCGTTGGCGCAGTGCGGTGTCGTCGGTGTGGCGCGCGATCCAGGCCAGGTCGAAGTTCAGTGCCGTCAGCGAACCACCGACATCGTCATGGATCTCGCGCGCGATGGCGCTGCGTTCCTGTTCGACACTGGTTTGCAGGTGCTGCGCCAGCTCCGACAGGCGCTGACGCGACTGTTGCAGCTGCTGCACCGCCACCTCGCGCGCGCGCCGCGCCTCGGCGGCTTCGATCGCGTTGAGCATCGCCGGCGCCAGCCGCGCCAGGTTGTTCTTCAGCAGGTAGTCGCTGGCGCCGTTGCGCATGGCCTCGACCGCCACGTCCTCGCCGATCTCGCCGGAAACGAGGATGAACGGCCAAAGCCGTTCACTGGCGCGCAGCATGTCCAGCGCCTGCAAGCCCGAGAAGCCGGGCAGGTTGAAGTCGGACAGCACCACGTCCCACGCGCCTTGCAGTTCGGTTTCGAATTCGGCGCGCGATTCGATGCGCTGGCACTGCACCATCAGCCCGGCGCGGCGCAGGTGCGCCATGGCCAGTTCATGGTCCAGATCGCTGTCTTCGATGTGCAACACACGCAGCCGGCGTGGGGTGGCTTCGGCGGCCTCGGAGGGCTCGGGGTTCATATGCCATCGAGTATCGCCGAGCGTGCACGAGGGCTGGTCGCCCGGGGCCGGCAAATCAGTGCGATCCATCACCGCCACGAAGCTCAGGCCAGCACGGCGAGGGCCGAAAACCCCACGATGAGCGACGGCCGCGCCGAACACGACCCGCACCACCCGGCCTTCTTCGACGAGGCCGACGATGAACTGCGGCGCCTGGAGGCCCTGCTGCTGCGCGCCGACGCGGCTGCGGGCCTAAGTCGTGACGACCTGGATGCGATCTTCCGCTGCGCGCATTCGATCAAGGGAGCCGCCGCGGCGCTGGGCTTCGACGACATCGCCGCGTTGACGCACCAGATGGAGACCTTGCTCGATGGCTGGCGGCGCGGCGGCGCAGCGCCAACCGCCGAAGGCGTCGATCTGCTGCTGCAGGGCGCTGACGCGGTGCGCGCGCGCATCGCCGCGCTGCGCAACGGCACTGCATCCGATGCCATGCCTGACGCCGATGCGCTGATGCAGGCCCTGCAGCAGCACACCGCGACAGGCACCGCGGTGGCGCCGCCGCCGACGACGCGCAAACTCACGCTGCGGCTGGGGCCACTGGCGCAGGACGACGGCGCCGACGAGGTGGTGCAGATGTTCGCCGACATGCCCGAGTTGGGCCGGCTCGATGCGCTGGCCGACAGCTTCGCCCAAGATCGCCTCAAGCGCTTCACGCTGCACACCGGCTGCACCGATCAGGAGTTGCTGGCGCTGATCGGCATGCACCTGCCGGCCGCGCAGATCAGCTTGCGCGCCGGCGTCGCCGCGCCGCCCGCCCTTGCGCCCGCGGCAACGGCAACGGCAACGGCCAGCCTGCGCGTGCCGGCGCATAAGATCGACCGCCTCATCGATCTGGCCGGCCAGTTGCTGATCGCGCAGAGCGCCGTCGCACAGGCCTGCGCCGGCCTCGATCGGTCAAGCCAGGCGCGGCTGGCCGACACCCTGGCGGCGCTGGAGCGGCCGACGCGCGAGCTGCAGCACGCGGTGATGTCGATGCGCATGGTGCCGGTGTCGGTGGTGTTCGCCCGTTTCCCGCGGCTGTTGCGCGAGTTGTGCGCGCAGCTGGGAAAGCAGATCGAGCTGCACACCGAAGGCGAGGCCACCGAGCTCGACAAGGGCATGGTCGAAGGCCTCGGTGACCCACTGTTGCACCTGCTGCGCAATGCCTGCGACCACGGCATCGAGCCGGCGCACGAGCGCCTGGCGCTCGGCAAGGCAGCCGCCGGGCGCATCACGCTGCGCGCGGCGCATCAGGCCGACTGGATGCTGATCGAGATCTGCGACGACGGCCGCGGCTTGTCGCGCCAGGCTTTGCTGGCGCGGGCGCGCGAGCAAGGTGTGCGTGCCGACGAGGCGATGAGCGACGAGCAGGTCTGGGAGCTGGCCTTCCTGCCGGGTCTTTCCACCGCGCGCCAGCTCAGCAGCGTGTCGGGGCGGGGTGTCGGCATGGACGTGGTGCGCAGGAACATCGAGACACTCGGCGGCACGGTGCAACTGCGCTCGCAAGGCGGTCACGGCACGGTGGTGTCGTTGCGCGTGCCGTTGACGCTGGCGGTGATCGATGTGGTCGGCGTTTCGCTGGGCAACCGACACTGTGTGCTGCCGCTGGCCGCGGTGGTCGAAGCGGTGCCGAGCCGCCTGGCGCAGCTTCTCAGCGGCGTTGGCGGCCGCCCGCGCTTGCGGGTTCGCGATCAGACGCTGCCGCTGATCGACACCCAGGCGATGTTCGAGCAGCGGACGGCTGCGGCCAATGAACGCGCGCTGTACATCGTCGTCGAGGCACAGCAGCAACGTGCCGCGCTGCGCGTGGACCGGCTGCACGGCCAGCACCCGGCGGTGGTCAAACGCCTGAGCGCGCCGTTGCGCCGGTCGGGCCAGGCCAGCGCGGCGACGATCCTGGCCGACGGCAGCGTGGCCCTGATCCTCGACACCGCGCGGCTGGTGCGCGAGGCCTGCCACGAGGCGGCTGCGGCATGAACAGCCTGCGCACGGCCACTGCGCGACCGGACGACGATTCATCTCGCCGACGCGCCCGTGGCTGTCTGGTGGTGATGGCGACGGTGCTGGCGGGCATTGCGCTGCTGGCGTTGTGGCTCGCCGTCGCGGCGGCGACCCGTGGTCGAAGCCCCACGCCGATGGTGCTGCTGACCGGCCTCGCCACACTCGGCCTGTGGCCGTTGACAGTGCTGGCCCGCGGCCTGTTCGGACGCGGCGCGCGCGCAAGGCGCGCCGCCGATGACGAACAGGCGCTGGCGCTGCAACACGCGCTGGCGCGGTACGCAAATTTGATGGCCACACTGAACGGCCTGCGCCGCCACGCAGTCGAGATCGCGGCCCTCGGCGGTGATGCGGTGCAAGGGCTGCAGTTGCAGGCCGTGGCCACCGCTGCGGCCATTGCCGCGGTCGAGCACGCGGACCAGAGTCTGTCGCAGAGCGCCCTGGCCAGCGACGCCGCGGCGGCAGCCCACGCTCAACACGTCAGCATGGCGCATACGAATGCCGGTGAATGCCACGGCGGGCTGATCGAATTGCAAGAGCCACTGCGGCGCTGGCGGGCAGACGCGCACGAGGCAGGCGCGACTGCCACGGCTGTCGATGAGCTCGCCTTCGAGAGCCAGGTGCTGGCGCTGAACGCGGCGGTCGAAGCGGCCCGTGCGGGCGAGCACGGTCGCGGCTTCGCGGCCGTGGCCGCGCAAATGCGCGAGCTGGCCGAACACGGTGCGCGGCTGGCCGAGCAGTTGCGCCGAAGTGCCAACCACGGCGTGCAACTTGCCGAGGCGGCGACGCGCCTGCACGATCAAGCGACCCGCGCGGCGGCCACCACGCGGGCGGCCCTGCAGTCGGCCGCCGGCGATGCCGCGCAAGGCGGCGACACCGCCGATGCCACGGGCGCGGCGCAAGCGCTGGCGCCGGCTCTCGCCACACTGCAGCGTGTACACGATGACGCAGCCGCGGCATGGCGCGCATGGGCCGGCATCGGCGGGTCGCTCGAATCGTGGCAGCGCTTGCTGGCTGAAGCCTGCGACGACCCGGCAGCCGCTGCGCACGCCGCCATCTTCGACACCTGCGACGCAGCGGGCCACGGCGATCCCGGCACCGGCACGTCGAACACGATCGATGACCTCGACGCGCCGGTGCCCACCGAGCAGCGGCTGGCCCGGCACGCCATCGGCCGCGCCAGCGCATCGTCGCGGCTGCCGATGCCCGAACCCACGTCGCAGGTCGCGGCCGCCGCCGCGTCGACACAAACGCAATCACGAACGCAAACGCAAACACCCGGATGAACGCGCTGCCTTCGGCAAGTGCCACGACGGCCGCGACGAGCGCAGCCGCCGCCGGACAGGTGCTGAGCTTCAGGCTCGGTGCACACGAGCGCGGCTTTCCGATCCTGCGCGTGCGCGAGATCCGCGCCTTTCAGGCCCCGACGCCGGTCGCCGGGCTGCCGCCGGCTGTCCTCGGCGTGCACAACCTGCGTGGGGTGATCGTGCCGATCGTCGATCTGCGCGCCCTGCTCGGCGAAAGCGCGTGCACGGTCGATGCCGCGTCGCGCGCGCTGATCGTGCTCGCGCTGCGCGGCCAGACCGTCGGCGCGGTGGTCGATGCGGTATGCGACGTGCTCGAGTTGCCTGGTGATTCAGCTCGCGATGCCAACCCCGTTCAGGTGCTCGACATCGACCGACTGTTCGCCGGCCTCGATCTGTTCGATGCCGCCGGCAGCTGACCCGACCCGCTTCGGCGCAAGCTATTCGGCGGCGGCGCGCAAGGTGTCCATCACCGGTCGCTGCAACACCTCGCGCAGGCCCCACCAGCCCGCCGCCAGCGCCAGGACGGCACCGGCCGCCGCACCGGCCAGCGGCACCCACGGGGCCGCGTTCCAGCTGAACTCGAAGGCATAGCGCGCCAGCGCCCAGCCCACCGCCATCGCCGCCAGCGAGGCCAGAAATCCGGCCAGCGCGCCCACGCCGAGCAACTCGGTGCGCTGCACGCGACCGAGCAGCTTCGCGCTGGCACCCATCGCACGCATCAGGCCGAACTCGCGCGCCCGCGCCTCGCGCGTGGCGGTGATGGCGGCGAACAGCACCACCAGTCCGGCGGCGAGCGTGAAGGCGAACAGGAATTCGACCGCGCGCACCACCTGGTCGAGCACACGCTGGATCTGCGCGATGGTGGCCGAGATGTCGACGTTGGTGATGTTCGGGAATTCGCGGCTCAGCCGGTTGTCGAAGCCCGGCTTGGCGGGCGCGCGAAAGGCGCTGAGGTAGCTGAGCGGCAGGTCGGGCATCGCCGACAGCGGGAACATGACGTAGAAGTTGGCGTGCATCGAACTCCAGTCCACCTTGCGCAGGCTGGTGATGCGGCCTTCGCTCATCTGACCGGCGATGTCGAAGCGCAGGCGATCGCCCAGCTTCAGGCCGAGCGTGTCGGCCAGCCCTTGCTCGACGCTGACCGCATCGGCCTCTTCGGGCGTCCAGCGGCCGCCCGCCAGCAGGTTGTGACCGGGCATCTGCGTGGCGTGGCTCAGGTTGAACTCACGTTCGAGCAGGCGCTGCGCACGCTCGTCAGACATCGATTCGGGTGCCACCGGCTTGTCGTTGATCGCCACCAGGCGGCCGCGGATCATCGGGTACCAGTCGTACTTCTGCACGCCGGCCTCGGCCAACGCCTGCTTGAACGGTGCTTCCTGGTCGGGTTGCAGGTTGATGACGAAGCGGTTCGGCGCATCGGGGGGCGTGGCCTGGCGCCAGCTGTCGATGAGGTCGGTGCGCAGCAGCACCAACAGCACCAGCGCCAGCAGGCCCACCGCCAGTGCCGACACCTGCAGCACGGCGAAGGCCGGGCGCGCAGCGATCTGCCGCGTGGCCAGCAGCAACCACCGCGGCGCACGCGTTTCGGGCACGGCACGCTTGAGCAACTGCACCGCCAGCCACGAGGTCAGTGCGAACAGCCCGATCGCCGCAGCGAAGCCGCCGACCGCAATCAGCCCCAACTTCAGATCGGCCGACACCGCCAGCAGCAAGGCCACGAAGCCGGCGGTGCCGGCCAGCAGCACCAGCAGTGACGAGGTCTTCAGCGCGCCGACATCGCGGCGCATGACCCGCAACGGTGGCACGCGCGCCAGCTGCAGCACCGGCGGCAGCCCGAAGCCGAGCAGCAAGGTCATGCCCACGCCGAGGCCGAACAGCGCCGGCCAGGTGCCGGGCCATGGCAGCTCGGCGCTGACCAACCCGGCCAGCAGCCACACGAACACGTAATGCACGACGAAGCCAAGCAGCACGCCGGCCGCGCTGGCGAGCAGACCCACGCCCGCGAATTCGAGCGTGTAAGCCCCCGCAATGCGCGCCTGCGACAGGCCCAGCACGCGCAACATGGCGCAATCGTTCAAGTGGCGTTGCGCGAAATCGCGCGAGGCAATGCCCACTGCCACCGCCGCCAGCAGCGCCGACAACAACGCCACGAGGTTCAGGAACTTGCCGGCGCGATCGAGCGTCTGGCGCATCTCCGGTCGGCCGCTTTCCATCGATTCGACCCTGACGCCGCGCAGCGGAGCCTGCTGGATGCGCTCGTCGGTCCACTCGACAAATTCGCGCAGCGCGGCCTCGCGCCCACCGGGTGCCGCCAGCGCCAGCCGGTAGCGCACGCGGCTCGCCGGCTGGATCAACCCGGTGGCCGCCAGGTCGGCCTGGTTGAGCATCACACGCGGCGAAAAGCTCATGAAGCCGGCGCCGCGATCGGGTTCGATGACGATGATCTGCGCGATGGCGAAACTCGCATCGCCGAGCAGCAGCGTGTCGCCCACCTTCAGCTGCAATGAATCGAGCAGCGACGCATCGACCCATACCGTGCCCCGCTCGGGCGCGCCGCCGACGCTGCGCTCCGCTGCATCGGCTGCGGCCTTCAGGCGCAGCTTGCCGCGCAACGGATAGGCCGCGCTGACAGCCTTCACCGCCACCAGCTTGGAGCCGCCGCCGGCCGCATCGGTGGCCCGGCCCATGCTGGGGAACGTCACGCTGGTCGCGGTTTGCAGGCCGAGTTCGGTGGCGCGCTGGATCAGCTCCGGCGGCGTGGGCTTGTCGCTGCCGACGATGGCATCACCGCCCATCAACTGGCGGGCATCGCGCTCGAGCCCGCTGTTCAAGCGGTCGGCGAAGAAACCGACCGCGGTGAGCGCGGCCACCGCCAGCAACACCGCCAATGCCAGCAGGCGCAACTCACCGGCACGGAAGTCGCGCGCCGTCTGCCGCCAAGCCAGCGCGAACACCGACGGCGGTCGGCCCGGTCGATCGTTCATCGTCAAAACGACTCGGTGTGGCTGCGCAGTTCGATCTCCCAGCTCCACGCCCCTGGCGGCTGCGCCAACGCCGCCATGTAGCTTTGCGCGATGGCTTGCGGCGTGAACACGCCGGGCTGGTCGCTGGGCGGCTGCACACCGCCGTCGATGACAAAGTGCACCACATGAATGCCGGCGGGCGCCAGCTCGCGCGCCAGGCTTTGCGCCAGACCGCGCAACGCGAATTTGCCCATCGCAAACGCCGACGAGCGCGCGAAGCCCTTGACGCCGGCTGTGGCGCCGGTGAAGAAGATGGCGCCGCGCCGGTGCGGCAGCATGCGCCGGGCGGCTTCCTGCGCGACGACGAAGGCACCGAGCGCCGTGGTCTGCAGCGCGGCAGCCACCGCGTCGGCATCCACCGACAGCAACTCGCCACGCACGCGCGCGCTCGGGTTGTAGAGCACCACGCTGGGCTCGCCGAGTTGCCGATCGACCTGCACGAAGGCTTCGCGCAGGCTGGCGATCGACGATGCATCGGCGACCACCGGCAGCGCGCCGATGTCATCGGCCAGCGCCCGCAGCTTCGCGGCATTGCGCGCCACGACGGCAATCTGGTAGCCATCGGCCTTCAGCGCCTGCGCAAATGCACCGCTGATGCCGGGCCCGGCACCCACGATCAGGGCCACTCTGTGCTCCATGTGTCGAATCTCCTTCGTCGAGCGCGGGCCGTGTCACTGGTGTTCGGCACCGATGCGAGACTCTAAGGCCCTGGCGCCGGTCGCGTGATCACCGCGCTTGCCAACCCCGCGCGGGCCACGGCCAAACGTTCCGGACTCTGCAGTACGGTTCAGATGAGCCGCTTCCGCCATGCGCGTCCCGGCTTGATGCAGCCTGATCGACAGCTCGAAACTGGCTGCAGACATTCGAGTTCGGCGCCTGAATGTCGGCGGTTACCCAAAGCAGTCTGTCGCCGCTTCCTGGCGCGACTGACCGCTCTACCCCTGAAACTTGATAAACATCTAACGAGGCTTCGCCTCAGACCAACGAGTGATACGGGCGTGCTCGCGGCGGTGGGTGCTGCGGTGTAAGGTGGCTCCGGTCGAGCCGTCTGGGCCAGACCCAGAAGTATTTGGAGCTCGAAGCTCAATGGGGTCCGAAGACCCCGTGGACGACCGGAGCCGGGCATGAAACTACCACATAGCGTGTGCGAAGTCCTGCGTGACCATGTCGTGCTGGAGAGCGAGTGCATTGACCGGATGTACCTCAACGTCTACGTGCCGCAGCTGCAGCGCATCGGTGGCGTCGTGTGGTATCTGCGCGGCCACCTCGGGCAGCGCTTTGCCTCGACCGCAGGGGTGGCGCCCAAGACCGATGCGTTCGTGGCCAACATCGAGCGCTTCGTCGCCGATCAGGGCGTGGAGATGGTCGGCTTCGCCAAGCACCAACGCAAGGACGACGTCACGCAGCAGTATCTGAAGCAGTTCGAGCGTGACGAAGGCGTGCTGTACGTCGGGCGGGCGCAGGAGAAGGCCCGCGTTGTGCGCACCGAGCGTCGGCGCAGCGCCACCACCGGTGGGACCTACCCGTGGGTGGTGGACGGCTCGGCCATGATCAACCACTACTACTTCTACTGCGTGGACAGCGACTTCGGCCCGTTCTTCCTGAAGTTCTGCTCGTACTTCCCCTACAACGCCAAGCTGTGCATCAACGGCAACGAGTACGCCAAACGTCAGCTTGCCAAACGCGGCATCGCGTTCGAGGCGCTGGACAACGGCGTGCTGTCCTGCGCCGACCCCAAGGCGCTGCAGCGCATCTGCGACGGCCTGGACGACAAGAAGATCGACCGCTTGCTGCGCAAGTGGCTGGCGCGGCTGCCCCATCCGTTTGACCGGCGTGACCGTGCCGCCGGCTACCGCTATCAGGCCTCGATCCTGCAGGCCGAGTTCGCACTCACGCAGGTGCTCGATCGGCCGGTGGCCGGGCGCATCTTCTTCGAGCAGGTCATCCGCGAGAACCTGGACATCGGTCGGCCCGGCCAGGTGCAGCTGATCTTCGATCGCCGGGTGAACCGGCGCACACCGGGGCGGTTGCGCACCCGGGTGATAACCGAGGGCGTCACGCCCTCGCTGCATGTGGACTACAAACGTTCACGCATCAAGCAGTACCACAAGGAAGGGCAGGCCTTGAGGACCGAGACCACCATCAACGACACGCGCGACTTCGGCGTGGGACGACTATTGAAGAACCTGCCCGAGTTACGCCGCATCGGCTTTGCCGCCAACCGGCGGCTGCTCGAGATCGAACAGATCTCTCACGACTGCGCGCTGGGCGACGATGCCTTGCAGCATCTGCAGCGACCGCGTCAGATTGAAGGCCAGCGGGCTCCTGCGCTGCGCTTCGGCGACGCCAATGCACAAGCCGTTCTCAATGCGGTGCTGATGTTCGTGTTCGTCGCGCGTGGGTTCACCAACAAGGACTTGCGTCAGCAGTTTGCCGTCTTGCTCGGCAAGCGAGCCCACGACATCTCGCCGGGGCGCATGAGCTACGAGTTGCGAAGGCTGCGCCTGCACGGCCTGATCGAGCGGCTGCCCAAGACCCACCGCTACAGACTCACCGACGCGGGACTGCGAACGGCCCTGTTCTACACCCGCGTGTACGCGCGAATCCTGCGTCCGGCAATGGCCCCGGCCGTACCCGCAGCGCCGGCCGGATCACCCCAAGCCCTGCGGCAGTTCCATGCCGCCGAGGCCGCCGTCAATTCATGGTGCGAACAGGCCCACATCGCTGCGCAAGAAACCTGACTCAATCGACGCAGATTCAATCTGGTCAAGGAATCTAGCCTGGGTTGCCGGCCTCCACCCACGTGCTTATCGTTTGGACCGTGACGTTCACCCGATGAAGCCCACGAAGGAGGCCGACATGGAACTGTATGCGGGGATCGACTTGCACGGTAACAACAGCGTCGTGACGGTGCTTGACGAGCAGGATCGAACGATCTACGCCAAGCGCTTGGCCAACGATCTTGACCTGATCGTGGCCGCGCTTCGGTCGTGTGTGGGAACGCTGCACGGTGTGGCGGTGGAGTCCACGTTCAACTGGTACTGGCTGGTTGACGGTCTTCAAGCTGCGGGCTTCAGCGTGCATCTGGTCAACACGGCCGCGGTCAAGCAGTACGACGGACTCAAGCATGGCGGCGATTTCAGCGACGCACGCCACCTGGCTCACCTCCTGCGTCTGGGCATCTTGCCCGAAGGGTATATCTACCCGCGGGAGGATCGCGCCGTGCGCGACCTGCTGCGCAAGCGCAGTCAGCTCGTGCGTCAGCGCACCAGCCAAGTCCTGAGCATTGAGAACCTGGTGGCGCGTAACCTGGGAGCCCGCGTCGGCGGCAACGAGGTCAAGCGCTGGACCGCGCAATACGTGGACACCATGGAACTGCTTGATGAGCAGAAGCAGGCTTTGAAGGCGAACGTGGCGGTGATGCATTGCATCGATGACCAGATAGAGCAGCTCGAGCGCAGCATCCTGGCCAAGGCCAAGCTGCGAGCCGATTACAAGGCGCTCAAGACCGTCAGTGGTATCGGACAGGTGCTTGCGCTGACCATCGCGCTGGAGACCGGCGACGTCGGCCGCTTCGCTGGTCCCGGCAACTTCGCCTCCTACGCTCGCATGGTGGACAGCCGCCGCGAATCCAACGGCAAGAAGAAGGGCGTGGGCAACACGAAGTGTGGCAACAAGTACCTGGCCTGGGCCTTCATCGAGGCCGCGCACTTTGCCGTGCGCTACGACGCGGCGATCAAGCGCTGGTACCAGAAGAAGTCCGCCAACAGCTTGTCCGTCGTGGCCATCAAGGCCGTAGCGCACAAGCTCGAGCGCGCGAGCTATCACGTGCTCAAGGACGGCACGCCATTCGACGCGGCCAAGGCCTTTGGCTGAAACGCATAGGAGCAAAGACGATCAATGGGACGGCGCCGGCAGTGTCATGCGAGCGTTGGAAGAACCATGAAACTTGATTGCACGTCGGCGCCGATCCCGCCCAAGTTGAAGAGTTCGTTGCGCCCGCACCGTGAGCCACAAGGCGTTGGATCACCAATCGGTAAAGCCAAAAACTTGTGCGGCCGGCTCGTTCGGCCGCCTCGATTGGACACGGTGGGGAACAGAGGGTTTTCTGGGGCTGCAAAAGCAGCCAGGGGCCACGCGCCGCAAGGCGTGCCGGCCTTGATCCTGATGGGTGACTGGTGCGCAGCGGCGCAACCAATGTTTGAGAACCAAGTGTGCAAGCAACTCGCTGGGTGCAAGGCGACAGATTTGCGGGCCTCAAAGTTGCCGTCGAGGCCGTTTACCTGTTTGGCCGTGTGGATGCCAACGGCCAAATCATCGATACCAGCAAGCACAACTACACGCTCACCTTCGCCAAGGGCGAGATGCCGCCGGTGAATGCGTTCTGGTCGGTGACGATGTATTACGGCAAGTCCCAATTGATGGTCGAGAACCCGATCAACCGCTATCTTGTCAATACGGCGATGGTGTCCGACATGAAGAAGAATGCGGACGGATCGGTGACCATCTACGTCCAGAAGGATTCGCCGGGCAAGGACAAGGAACCGAACTGGTTGCCAGCGCCGAACGACACGGCCTACATGGTCATGCGCCTGTACTGGCCGAAGCCGGCCACCGAGACGGTGTCCGTCCTTCCGGTTGGCAAGGGCACCTGGAAGCCGCCGGGTGTCGTGAGCGCCAATTGAGATGCCAGCAAGCTGCCTTTCGCCACCGTAAGCTGATGGCCGACGGCCGCCCGCGAGGTGACGTTACCGAGCGGCGGCTGACCTACACATAGCCGGCATTCAGCTTGCGAAGTCGGGTATGGGCCAAACAGCGGTCAATCGACCGCGTACTCGCTATACCGGCACCCGACCCGCAGCTGCCGGGTGGGGTCGTCGAAATGGCGGCGGTAAGCGGTAAAGCAGACACAGATATAAACTGTTGGCCTCCCCCGGATGGCATGCGATGACCTTTGGCGCGCTTGCGCGCGGCGGTGAGGCCCGCCGAGAACGCCTTCGGCTGAGAGCCCCCGAACTGCGTTTCAATCTGTCGTGGAGTAATCGCCCAAGTGCGCTGCTGCGCTAGCCTCGGAGGCGACGCGATCGCGGCGCTGCCACCCCAATCAATGACCCATAACCCAATACTGTTCGCTTAGATGAAAAAACTGCCTGAAGGGTTGGATGGCGACCAGCGCTGCGCTTGTTTGCGTTGGCGTCTGGCCCTTGGCATCGGCGTACCGGCCGGCGCGGCCAGCGGCTGGGGTGAGCAATCCATGGGAACGCGTGTTGGGGCAGTACGGTCATGCGGGGCGTACTGCGTATTTCGTCGCTTGACCATTCGAGGCGAACACCGGTTGATGGTGCGCGTTGCACGCGTGGCGGCGCTGGCCTGCAACAGGTCACGGAACCACCGTGCCCGACGTATGGGTTGCTCTGGGGGAAAAGGCCCCGGATTGGGGCTGTGTGCGGCGAAGGAGTTCGACATGTCCCTTGAAGGACAAGTCGGCATGAGGCATTCGGTGGCGCGTGGCACCTTGGTGCATCAGCCACCTGACGGCGTAGTGCGCCAGCACCCAGCCGAAGAACTCCTGCTGCACGAGTTCCGGCGTCTTGCTGCGCAGTACCCGCCGACTTTGCCGCAGGTGCGTCTTCAACTCGTCGAACACCGCCTCGATCTCCCAGCGCTGGTGGTACAGCGCGGCCAGTTCCATCGCCGGCGCCTGCTGCGGGTCCAGCAGTGTCGTGAGCAGCCGGTAGCGCGGCTGCGCATCGTCCAGGCCCGGCAAGGCGTACTCGATTACACGCACCGTGATGGCCTGCTCGGCAGCCTGCGCGCGACCCACGCCGGTCGGGCGGATGGTGCTGAGGAAAGAGCCATCGTCGAGCACACGTTGAGCGGGCAACTGCCAGGTGCTGCCACAGCGCCACAGCAGATCGCCGCCCGTGGCCTGGGCTTGGCGCCAAAGCTCGAAGCCGTTGAAGCCCCGATCGGCCAAGCACAGCATGCCTGGCCCCAGTCGCGCCAGCAACGGAGTGGTTAGTTCACGCTCCCCAGTGGCATAGGGCCCCAGGTTGGCGCCCAGGATAGCGTGCGTAGCGCACTCGACCAGCACCGCGCATCGCGCCTGCGGGTAGCCCGCATGGCCGGCCAAGCTGGTACGGCTGCCGGGGTAGCCGAACATCGCGGCGTTGTCGGCCTCGTCGGGCAACTCGAAGCAACTGCCATCGATGGCCACCAGCCGCAGCCCGGCATAGAAGCCTTGCGGATGTTCTTCAGCATTGGCCAGCGGGATGCAGCAGCGCTGGACCAAATCGCGCAAAGGTTGCGCGCCGATGCGGCTGCGCAGCCCGCTGATGGAGGACTTGCCTACCAATGCCGGCTGCGCCGCCCCGGCTGCCCAGGCCAAGCCCTGCGAAACCACGGCAAACACCTCTTCATACGCGGCTTCGGGATACAGGCTCAAGGCCATGCAGTAGTACACCCCGGCCACAGCGGGGAAGCTGCGCACACGCTGTGTATTGCAGCCGTGTTCGTCCAGCACGGCGTGCACGACCTCGGCCGGCACCACGCGGGCGAACAAGCTGGCCGAAAGGAAATCACTCAGCCGAGCGCCATCGCCCAATACCGCCTTGGTTCGTGCCATGCCGCCACCTGCCGTCGTGTTGCGATGGCGGTGAATTGTAGCGGAATATCATCTAAACGAACAGTATTGACCCATAACCCCGGCCCCCCGCGCCGTCACGAAGGCCGGCGCTGGCCTTCGCGCAGGCTCTTCATCGGGGGTCGTTGACACGGCCCTCGAGAGTTGGCGGCCATTGGGGCCGATCGACAAAGAAACAGCCGCGCATCAGTTGCCTGTCGGCAGCGGGATGTTGATGCCGTCCTTCTCCAGCTGCTCGCGCACCTACTGGAACTGCTGGTACTCCGAGATCGTGATCGGGCCGGTGTAGCCCACGCTCTGCAGCTTGCGCGGCGGATACTTGACGTAGGTCTTCATCAGTTCCTTGATCGCCTGCGCTGATCGTCACCATCGTCCAGGTGCGCTCGGTGTAGTTGTTCATGAAGATGTCGTAGCGCTCCTGCGGGTCCTGCCACAGATCGAAGACCTGCGGCACGGTGGCGACGTACTTCTCGGCGCCCTTCCAGCCGAGGTTGGTGTCGACGGCCAGGCCGCCGGTCGCCTGCGCCGTCGTCGCCGCGCAGGTTGAACACCGCCTTGTAGTTGCCGACGCGGGCCGCGCCCGGGCGTCAGTTCGTTCTCGGTGAAGTAGAACCACGCCTTGCGGGCCGACTTGCCGGTGCCGAGCAGCACCGGCGACATGTCGTAGCTGTCGAAGATGATCGGCTGCCCCTCGCGATCCTTCTCGGGCAGCTTCACGCCGCCGAGCGCTGCGAAGGTGGCCATCAGGTCGAGGCCGCCGACGATGTCGTGGTTCTTCGTGCCGGCCTTGATCTTGCCGGGCCACACGGCGATGGCCGGCACGCGATTGCCGCCTTCGCGCACGGTGCCCTTGGTGCCGCGGAACGGCGTGTAGCCGGCGTCCGGATACACGTCCTGCCAGGCGCCGTTGTCGGTCGTGTAGAACACCAGCGTGTTCTTGTCCAGGCCGAGCGCGCGCAGCTTGTCCATGATGCGGCCGATGCGCGTGTCCAGCTCGACGACCGAGTCGGCGTACTTGGACTTCGACAGCGACTTGTGCTCGAACTCCGGCGCCGGCAGGTTCGGCTGGTGCACCTTCATGAAGTTGATGTTGATGAAGAACGGCTTGGTCGGGTCCTTGGCCGCGTCGTCCAGGAACTCCAGCGCGGCCTTCTCGACGTACCTGTCGAAGAACGGAATGCCGACGACGCCCTCCGTAGTCACGCCTCAGGTGACGGCTGCCGTTGTCCACGTACTGGCCGTTGATCTTCAAGTCTTCGTTCGCCGCTTCTCGCCCGCCTTGCCGGACAGCGAGCCCTTGGTCACCTTGTCGAACATCGCGCGCAGTTCCGGGTCCATGTCCGGGAACCAGGTCGGGTCGCCATAGGTGTAGGCGTTGAGGTGGTACAGGCCGACGTACTTCATCACGTCGTAGCCCTGGGCGTTGGGCAGCGCGTAGTCGGCCTCGCCCAGGTGCCACTTGCCGGTGAAGTAGGTCTTGTAGCCGCCCTTCTTGAGCACCGAGGCCAGCGTCCATTCGGCCGCCGGCAGGCCGCCGCCCTGGCCCTGGAAGGCCACGGTGGTCATGCCGCTGCGGTTGGGGATGCGGCCGGTCTGCATCGCGGCGCGGCCCGGCGTGCAGCTGGGCTGCGCGTAGAACGAGAAGAAGGTCATGCCGTCGCCGGCCATGCGGTCGATGTTCGGCGTCGGCATGCCGCGGCCTTCGCCACCGCCGTACGGGCCGAGGTCGCCGTAGCCGGTGTCGTCGGAGACGATGAACAGAATGTTCGGCTTCGTCGTTGGCACCTGGGCCTGGGCCTGCGCAATTGAACCCAGCATCACCCCAATCAGCGCGAGCAGCATCCGTGACCGTAGTTTCAATCTCATGTCGATTCATCCTTGACTAGAACAGCGCAATGCCACTGGACCACACGACGCGGCAAGCGAGAAGCCACTCATGACTGCGTCGTCGTGGCGGGTGAACTTGGTAGCGCGGTTGCTAGTGTAGGGTGCCACCGCCGGCACACAGTGGCCCAGCGTTCGATCGCAGCAAATTTGGTGGGGTCGCAGCTGCAAAGCAGGCGTCCAGAAAGCTGCCCGTGGCCAGCGACTCCTGA
>CAWCSM010000009.1:0-161681 GCA_963798255.1 uncultured beta proteobacterium | reverse complement strand
TGAAACCTGTCAGCCGCATGATGATGCCGGGTGGCTGACGTTCGCTGGCTTCGGTCCCGGCCACAACCCGTCATACAAGCGGCCGCGAAATCGCCATGCCGACCACCGGTTTCAGAAGTACAGCAGACGTGTACGTTGACGGCAGCTTGGGAAGGCAAAATCTCCAAAGCGAACAATCGTAGCCTCGCCGCGCCGCTCGGCATCAGAATCCTGTCGAGCGTCTGCAGTTCAAAGAGTCGAACTGACACTGCCGACCTATTCTGTTGAAAAACACGGTTCGCGAGGTCGATCGCGTGACCCTGCGAAATTCGACCTTTTCAGATCGATCCAGGATCGACAATCGCGACCTCCAGGAAGGGTTGAACTACCCCCGCGAAAGTGGCTATCGAGGTGCACTTCGAGTTTTTCAACAAAACTAGACCCCAAGCAGTCTCTCGCCCGCGCCATCCAGTTTTCCTGAATTCGGTCGTTCGTCTTCGGCGCAACGGGCATGATCCTCGGCCGTGTCGAGCTTCGCCCGCATCGCACCGCAGGCAGGGCTCTTTTGTCGTCGAGGTCATTTTCTTCGCTGTCGACAAGACGGAAGTGAAGGCCGAATCGAACGCGGTTGACGCGGCCATCTCTAGTTCAGATCGCCTGCATCGCTCAAGCTCAGGCTTGTACCGCATCAGAGTGACCTTCCCCCCGATTCGAACATCGGCCAAGCGGTGGGCCTCTGGCGGGGCGCGCCGGTGAATCGAGGTGTTCGGGGCCGACGCCGCGGACCGGAGCGGTCGTTACCCCTCAGCTGCGTAAGCGCTTGTTGGCCAAACCTCCCACTAGGCCGAGGCCAAGGAGCATCAGCAGGTAGGTCTGCGGTTCGGGCACCGCCGTGACGCTCAATGTGACGTCGTGGTCGTTGTTGTAGATTGCCTTAAAGACAACCCCCGAGCCGAAGTCGTGTGTCGTCAGCGAAGCAAAGGTCGTCCCGTTCAGGCGCTCGTCGAAGGTCATGACGATGAAGCTGTCGCCGACGGATGGGCTGTAGCCAAGATTCCACACCCCGAGGTCGCCGCCAAGAGTTACGTCATCGCTCACTGCGAGGCGGTCGAAACTGGAGAGGCTGGCCAGCTCGAACTTCAGCGTACCGCTGACGCCCCCCACCAGATCGCCGTCTAGGGTCAGGCTGCCGATGCCGCTGCTGCCGGGATCGATCACGCCGTTGTTGGTCAGAGCCTGGTTCAATGCGGTCCGGACGGTACCGTCGCCTCGAGAGGTCCCCGGCGTTGCTGAAGGCAGCGTTTGTCGTTTCAAAGCGACCTGCCGCGGCGATGTCGACGACCCCCTGGTTATCGGAAAGGCCTGCTGATCGCCTGCAGAACACGCCTTGCCGGACGTTGACCGTGCCTGTGTTGTTCAGCGTGGCAGTGATGCTCGTGACGGCATTGCCGGACTTGTTGTAGGTGCCGGCGTTGTTGAAGACCTTGGTGCCGCCGATGCCCTCGCCGATCGAGGAGTCGAAGGTGTTGGTGTCGTTCCAGGTGCCGGCAGCGGTGTTGTTGATCGTGGCGCTGCCGTTGATCCTGAGCTGGTTGCCGCCGGCGTCGCTGTTGCCGCTCCAGGTGGTGGTGGCAGCCGTGTTCACCGTGCGCCCACCGGACAGGCTGCGCGAGCCGTTGCCGCTGATGGCCACGTTGCCGTTGAACTGGCTGGTGCCCGCGTCGGTCTGGTCGCCGCCAGTGAGCGTGGCCAGCCCGCTGACCGTTCAGCGTGCCGGTGCCCGCGAGTTGGCCGCCGGTTTGGTTGTAGCTGGCGACGGTGAAGTTGCCGTCGGTTTGCAGCGTGCCGTTGGCAATGGTGAGCGTAAAGGCGTGGCTGCTGGTGCCGAGCATGCGCACGTCCGAGCCGCCGATGTTGGACGCGTCCACCAGCAGCGCGCCGGTGCCGCTGAAGGTGACGTTGTCCAGCGTGGCCAGCCCGCCGCTGTTGGCATTCCTGCCGAAACTCAGCGTGCTGCCCGCAGCGATCTGGAACGAACCGGTGCTGGTGCTGTTGCTGTTGCCGTGCAGCGCGAGCTGACCGGCGCTGACGTTGACCGCACCGGTGTTGCTGAACGCGGTGTAGATGTCGCTGACGGCGTTGCCGGACTTGTTGTAGTTGCCGGTGTTGTTGAAGACCACGGTGCCGTTGCCTCCCGAGTTGGGATAGCCCAGCGAGGCGTTGAAATTGTTGGTGTCGTTCCAGGTGCCGGCGTTGTTGAAGGTGGCGCTGCTGTTGACGAAGATCGAGTTGCCCGCATCGGCTGCTGTTGCCGCCCCAGGTGGTGACGGCGGGGGTGTTCATGGTGCGGCCGTTGCCCACGACGCGCGACGCGTTGCCGTTGATGGCCACTGCGCCATTGAACTGACTGGTGCCGGTTCCGATCTGGGCACCGCCTTGCAGCGTGGTCGGCCCCGATACGGTCAGCGTGCCGATGCCTGACAGCACGCCGCCGGTCTGGCTGAGGTTTGCAACGGTGAAACTTCCGTCGGTCTGCAGACGCCGTTGGCAACCGTCAGTTGGCCGGCGTGGCTGCTGTCGCCAATCATCCGCACATAGGGGCGAGAGCCGTTGGCACCGTCGATGAGCAACTGACCCGTGCCACTGAATCTGGCGTTGTCCAGTGTCGCGATACCGTAACTGAGGCCATTCCTGCCGAAAGCTCAGCGTGGCGCCGTTGGCGATGGCAAAGCTGCCGGTGCTGTAGCTGTCAATGTCGTTGTCACTGTTCAGGCTCAGCCGGCCTGCGTTGACTATGACGCTGCCGCTGTTGTTGAACGTGGCGCCGATGTCGGTGATGCCAACGCCGCTCTTGACGTAGTTGCCCGTGTTGTTGAACACCATGGTGCCGTTGCCTCCCGAGTTGGGATAGCCCAGCGAGGCGTTGAAATTGTTGGTGTCGTTCCAGGTGCCGGCGTTGTTGAAGGTGGCGCTGCTGTTGACGAAGATCGAGTTGCCCGCATCGGCTCGTGTTGCCGCCCCAGGTGGTGACGGCGGGGGTGTTCATGGTGCGGCCGTTGCCCACGACGCGCGACGCGTTGCCGTTGATGGCCACTGCGCCATTGAACTGACTGGTGCCGGTTCCGATCTGGCACCGCCTTGCAGCGTGGTCGGCCCCGATACGGTCAGCGTGCCGATGCCTGACAGCACGCCGCCGGTCTGGCTGAGGTTTGCAACGGTGAAACTTCCGTCGGTCTGCAAGACGCCGTTGGCAACCGTCAGTTGGCCGGCGTGGCTGCTGTCGCCAATCATCCGCACATAGGGGCGCGAGCCGTTGGCACCGTCGATGAGCAACTGACCCGTGCCACTGAATCTGGCGTTGTCCAGTGTCGCGATACCGTAACTGAGGCATTCCTGCCAAAGCTCAGCGTGGCGCCGTTGGCGATGGCAAAGCTGCCGGTGCTGTAGCTGTCAATGTCGTTGTCACTGTTCAGGCTCAGCCGGCCTGCGTTGACTATGACGCTGCCGCTGTTGTTGAACGTGGCGCCGATGTCGGTGATGCCAACGCCGCTCTTGACGTAGTTGCCCGTGTTGTTGAACACCAGGTGCCGTTGCCTCCCGAGTTGGGATAGCCCAGCGAGGCGTTGAAATTGTTGGTGTCGTTCCAGGTGCCGGCAGTTGTTGAAGGTGGCGCTGCTGTTGATCCTGAGCTAGTTGCCCGCAGCGTCGGTGTTGCCGCTCCAGGTGGTGATGGCGGGCGTGTTCATGGTGCGCCCACGACCTGCGCGACCCGTTGCCGCTGATGGCCACGTCGCCGTTGAACTGACTGGTGCCCGCTCCGTTCTGGTCACCGCCGTGAGCGTGGCCTGCCCGATACGCTCAGCGTACCGGTGCCGGAGAATTGCCCGCCGCCCATCGTCAGGCTATCGACCACGGTGGCGAATGACAGCGTCGCACTGCCTGCATTGATGATGGCCTGATCGCTGCTGCCGGGTGGTCCGTTCGGGGCCCAGTTCGTGTTCACCGCCCAGTCGCTATTTCCGCCGAACCACACGAGGTCCATTACCCACTGTACCGGCGGCAGCACCGCGCCGGACGAAAGTAGTGCTGCCTTTTTTTTTTTTTTTTTTTTTTTTTTTTTTTTTTTTTTTTTTTTTTTTTTTTTTTTTTTTTTTTTTTTTTTTTTTTTTTTTTTTTTTTTTTTTTTTTTTTTTTTTTTTTTTTTTTTTTTTTTTTTTTTTTTTTTTTTTTTTTTTTTTTTTTTTTTTTTTTTTTTTTTTTTTTTTTTTTTTTTTTTTTTTTTTTTTTTTTTTTTTTAAAAAAAAAAAAAAAAAAAAAAAAAAAAAAAAAAAAAAAAAAAAAAAAAAAAAAAAAAAAAAAAAAAAAAAAAAAAAAAAAGTCCGCAGCACCTCGAGTGCGACAAAGCGATTGAGGAGCCAACCAGCAGATCCCATCAGGGACGGCGGCTTGTGCCGCAACGAAAGTCCGGATGTACGGGTGCAATCTTCCCTTCCAGCCGCATGCGATCGTGTGATTCGCACCGCGCTGGCGCATGCAGACGAGCCAAAGCACCGTCGGTGTCGGTGCGGTGCGCCGGTGTCGTGCTTCGCCCTCGCGCGGCATCGCGCTTTGCAGCGTCAACACCTTGTGCCCGGCGCGGGACACAAGTGATCGGCGCCGGGAGCGTCGTCACCCGCGACATTCATTCGGATGTCTTCGCCCGCTGCGGGCCAAACGACGTCGCAGGCAATACAGGCCAGATCGTCGATGGAGGGCACCCATCGATCACCGCTGAATATCGCCGGTGCACCATCCCTTAACCATCCACATGGATGGTGATATCATGCTCGAATGGCATCAACACCCGCCCGAAACCGGGTCAAAGAAAAGAGCGCCGACTCCGAGAAGATCACCATCAACCTCGGCTTCGTCGACCTGGGGCAGATCGACCTGCTGGTGTCGGAAGGCTTCTACGGCAACCGCACCGACTTCATTCGCACGGCCATCCGTAATCAGCTGGGCCGCCACGCCGACGCCGTCAAACAGGCGGTGGCGCGCAAGACGCTGGTGCTGGGCCTGCAGCATTTCAGCGCCGATGACCTGCGGGCCGTGAAGGCCGCCAAACAGACGCTGCGCATCCGCGTGCTGGGCCTGGCGTCGATCGCTCACGATGTGACCCCCGAACTGGCGCTAGCCACCATCGATTCCCTGGACGTGCTCGGCGCGCTGCATGCCAGCCCCGCCGTCAAGGCTGCGCTGGCCAGTCGCCAGCGCTGAAACCGACAACCTCACGTTTGCAAGGACTGCATGAACCCGACATTCCAGGAATTGATGCGCGACGCGACCCGCCTGACGCGACGCGGGCGTCTGGCCGAGGCCACCGCCGCGATACAGCGTGCGCTTGGCAACACACGAACCGCTGCGACCGCGCCGGATTTACGCTCGACGAGCGGTGTGTTTCAGGCCAAACCGTCAACCGACTCTCCGCGGATCGATCGACTGTGCTCGAAGGCTGTGTGGTCGAGCTGGTCGATGGCGTCGAACTCGGTCGGCCACCGGAATTTGTCGATGCGCCTGGCACGGGGAGATCGAGTCAAGGCGAGTTCATTCCCGGCGCGCACACGCATGCATCGCTCACCCGCCACTACAAGCTCTTCGTGCCACCGGGTGCTACCGGGCGGTCACTGCCGCTGGTGGTCATGCTGCACGGCTGCACGCAGGATCCGGATGACTTCGCTGCGGGCACGGGCATGAATGCCCTTGCACGCGAGCAGGGGTTCTATGTCCTGTACCCCGCACAGGCGCAGGATGCCAATCCGTCGCGTTGCTGGAACTGGTTCAAGCACAACCACCAGACACGCGAACGCGGCGAGGCAGCCGTGATTGCCAGCATGACGCACGCGGTGATCGAGGCGCGTGGCATCGACCGAGGGCGCGTCTACATCGCCGGGCTGTCGGCGGGTGGCGCCATGGCTTCGCTGGTCGCGGCGGCGTACCCGGAGACCTTTGCCGCCGTCGGGGTTCATTCGGGGCTACCGCCGGGTGCGGCACGCAGCCTGCCGGAAGGGTTGGCGGCGATGCGCGCCGGCGCGGGCGGACCTTTGCCTGCCGGCATTCCCACACGACTGCCTTCGAGGGCAGCCCCTGGTTCTCCTGCCGCACTGCCGGTGCCGGCCATCGTCTTTCATGGGGATCACGATCAGACTGTTCACCCGCGAAATGGTGAGCAGGTCGTCGAGGCCGTGCTCAAGAGCCGTCTGCGGGCACCCGCCTTGCCAGACAGTCGCCCGGTCATCGAGCACGGCGTGTCGACCCAGGGCCGGCGCTACACGCGCTCGATCCACCGATCACACACCGGGCAGCCGATTGCCGAGCACTGGCTGGTGCACGGCGCGGGCCACGCCTGGTCGGGTGGACAGGCGACGGGTTCCTACACCGACGCGCAAGGGCCCGATGCCAGTCGCGAGATGCTGCGCTTCTTCCTCGAACAGGAAGGCCCGCAGGAAGGCCGAAACCGCAGATGAATCGCGTATGTTTCGCACCGATTCGATAGACGCCGAAGGCAAGGCGCAACGCCATTCGGCGACCGAGAATCTGCGCCCACTGTGCGCCGAACGCTGCAGCAGCCGCGCTTCGGTCTATGCCACCAGGGGCTGCAGTTGCGCACCGCACTCTCCGACCCATTGCGCCAGCGTGGAACGGGCGATCGCCATGCCCGCGCGCTCGAAGATGCGCTCTTGGCGGTACAGCGGCAGGTGATCCAAGAACTTAGCCACCAGCACGTGGGCCAGCAGGCCGGCGGTGGGGATGCCCTTGTCGATGACGTGCGCGGGCACCGGCGCCTGCACGAGCTTCTGGCAGTGCGCGCAGGCCCACTTGCCGCGCACGTGGCGCTCGACGCTGAAGACGCCGGGCTCGTAGTCCAGCCGCTCGGCGATGTCCTGGCCGATGCGCTTCATCTGGCAGCCGCACGCGCAGGCCGTGTTCTGCGGCTCGTGGTGCACGTCGCGGCGCGGCAGGTGCGGCGGCAGCGGCTCGCGCTTGGGCGTTTGCTTGTCCTTCTTGTCCTTGCCGTCCGGCTTGGCGTCGGCGGCCTGCTCGAGCTCGGCCGTCAGCTGCGCGATGTCGCTGTCCAGCGTCTCCTCGAGCAGGCTCTTCTGCTCGGCGCTCATGCCGGCACAGAACTTCTCGCTGGTGACGGCGTACTTCAGCCGCCGCAGGATGGCGAGCTCGTGCGTGAGCTTGTCGATCAGCGCCTGCTTGAAGGCCACTTCACGCCGCTCGCGTGCCAGCAACTCGTCCTTGGCCGCCATCTCGGCCATCAACGTCAGCAGTGCCTGGCGCATCTGCTGCGGGTCCAGTGAGTCCAGTTGCTGTGGGGCGATCACGGGAGGTGATCGTGCCGCGAACGGGGTGCGACGGGTATCCGAGGATTCGAGGATTGCGCGCTGCTACGCGCGGCTACAAGACGCGGATGACGCCGGCTTCACCGACACGCTGCCAAGGCAAGCCCAGCACGAGCGCGTCGAACTGCACGCGACTGAGCGATGCGGTCGTGGCACCCTCCTTGGGCCAGACGAACTTGCCGCTGTTCAGGCGACGCGCGGCCAGCCACACGCCGATGCCGTCGTGCACGAGCACCTTCATGCGGTTGGCTCGGCGGTTCGCAAAGAGGTAGGCGTGGTGGGGTCTGGCCTCGCCGAAGACGTTGACCACGCGCGCCAGGGCAGCCTCGGTGCCGGCGCGCATGTCCAGCGGCTGCACGGCCAGCCATAGAACATCGACCCTGATCATGCGGTGCCGATCACCGCAGCAACTCGCGCATCCACGTCGACAGATCCATGGCCCCGCTCATCGGCCAGGTCAGCTTCACCGTGATGCCGCCGCGGCGCAGTTCGACTTCGATGGAGCGATCGTCGGCAGCGCTCGCCAGCGGTGTAACGGTCACGGGAAGGAACCGCGGCGCAGCAGCATCTGTACCGGCCTGGCGAGCCAGCTTGCGCCAGCCATGCACGATGTTGGCGTTGACGCCGTGCTTCATCGCGACCTTGGCCACCGAGGCACCAGGCTCGCCGCACTCGGCAACGATCTGCGCCTTCAGCGCCGCGCTGTACCGCCGCCGGTGCTTGCGACTTCTCCTTATCCATCGTGTCCAGCAATTCGTTAACTGGACACGATCGTTATCGACGCCCATACCAAATTCAAGATGGGTTCGCCGGACGCTTACGCACCGTCCGCGCTGCGCACGATCGCAAAGCCGCGCGCCAGCGTCTTGTCCGGCCCCTGCCCCGCGATCTCGCGCATCAGCGCCTCTGCCCGCGTGGCGCCGTCGGTAAGCACGCGCCGGGCTGCCGTGCCGGTGTCGGCAAGGGTTCGCTGCAACGCGACACGCGTTTGCCGGGCGTCGAGCGCGGCGCGCTCGTGCGTCCCGACCAGGTGGCGCGCCGACTCGGTGCGCGCCGTACGCACCGCCTGCCGTGCCTGCGAGCGAACTTCAGCCAGCAGCGCCGGCACCTGCTGCCGGGCGCGGGACACCTGCTGGAGTGCCAGGTGCCGGATGCCGAACATGTGCACCTGGGCAGCATCCGACGCCACCTTGGTGGACTGCATCGACCCGACACGCACGGCGGACAGCAGCTCGGCGGTTCGCTGGCGGGCCGCGGCGAGGTGTCGGTGCGCCAGCCCCTTGACCGCCGTGTCGGCCAGTTCGACCCCGCGCCGCTTCGACTGCGCGACGCTGGCGGCGATGCGCACGATGCCGTCGAAGTGCGACTGCGCCTCGGCCGTGCGGCGGCGGATGACCTGCTCGATGCCGCCGATGACCTTCGAGGGGGTGTCGAAGCGCTGGTTCGCCACCTCGTCGAGCACCGTGCTGTCGCGTTCGTGGCCGATGCCGGTGAGCACGGGGATGCCGAGCTCGCAGATGCAGCGGGCCAGTTCGTAGTCGTTCAGCCAGGCCAGGTCGTTCACCGCCCCGCCGCCGCGGATGATCACGACCGCATCGGGCATGGCGTTGCCCGAGTCTCGCCAGGCTTCCACCGCCTTGCAAAGTGTTGTGCGGATCTCGGCCGCCGCCCCTTCGCCCTGGAAGCGGCTGTGGGCGTAGGCGAAGGTGCAGACACCGTGTCGTTGCAAGCGCTCGGCCTCCCGCCGGAAGTCCCCCAGTCCCGCAGCGTCCTGCGGCGCGATCACCAGCACCGCGTCGTAGTCCCACGGCTGCGGCAGCTTGCGGTTGGCCTCGATGAGTCCCTCGCGAAGCAGCCGGGCGCGGATCTCGCGCTTGCGCGCCTCGAGGTCGCCGAGCGAGTATTCGGGGTCGATCCGGTCGACGAGCAGGTTCAAGCCGTACAGCGCGTGCATGGTCGGCTTGGCGCGCACCAGCAACTTGATGCCGGCGCCCAGGACCATGCCGGTTGCGCGCTCGAACGCCGGGACGATTTGATTCGCCGTGGCGGCCCAGATGACGGCGCGCGCCTGGGCGATCGAAGTGCCGCCGGCATCGCGCTCGGCGACTTCCAGGTAGACATGCCCGTTGCGAAGGTTCACGCTCAGCACGTCCACCATCGTCCACACGCCGGCGGCGTAGGCCTTGGCGACGGCTTGTGCGACACCGGCGAGCAGTTGGGACAGGCGCACGACCCTTGCCTGTTGTCGCGACTTCGGTCGGAGCCGGCGCCTGAAGCGAACTCGACTGCGCGGAAGCGACGGCGTCGGATTCAGCGATGGCCGGCAGCCACGTCGCGAACGGCGCCAGGTCGCGCCCGACCGGCACGAACCACTGCCGCTGCGCCGGATCCCAGCGCGCGCCAAGCGCCTTGACCGTTTCGCGGTCGGCGTAGTTGGTGATCAGGTAGGTTTGTGGCATGGCGGTGCAACCGGCGTGCGATGGTCGTGCTCAGCGGCATTCAGCCAGGATTGCGACCGGCCCGGTGCGCCGATCGAAGCTAGCCCATCGGCTGTCCAGTCCCTACCTCGCCGGGCGGTTCGGCGGCTGGGCTCACTGGGACTGGACCAGCGTGGCTCCTCGTTTGTCGTGAAGCCGTCTGGGCGGCATGCGGGTCAACCGAATCGATCCCGCCGTCGCGCCACGCCGCAGGGTTGGCGAAGACCACGCTGCAGCCGGAACACTGGTACAGCCCGGTGGGCCGCATCGAGCCGTTCGCATCCCGCTCGATCACCCGCCGGTAGTTGCTTGCACCACAGGCGCGACAGGCGTTGAACGGCAGGCCCGGGCTTGTCATATGATGATTTATACAGTAGTTCTCTGACGCGTGCCGAGCCTGGTCGAGCGTTGCCGAATTCTGTGCCCCTGCCCTCTTGCGCTGCCACAAACCATGTTCGACGACCAGAGACTTCTACCCCCTTCGTTCATCGAGCTCTTCGTGCCTGCCGGGAGGATCAAGCCGCGCGAGCCGCGAGAGGTGATTGCCGCGCGCTACGAGCTGTGCGAGGACATGGCCCAGATGCTCACCGAGCATGCCAAGGCGATGCTGTTGGAGGCGGGCGCGGCTGAAGGCGACGTGCTCGAGCGCGTGCGCCGGGGCCTGCTCGTCGAAGGCTCGGTTGTGGCCGGCGACGAGGCCGGCTGGGTGACCTGCCGGTTGGCGGAACTGCTGGGCTGGCCGATGCCCGCATCGCAGCTCACTGAACAGGTTGTCGAGCTGGCCCCTGCAACCACTTAGCGCCGGATCGCGAACGGCCACGCGCGCCTTCGTGCATCTGCGAACGACGATCGTCGACGCGGGCAATGGCGCAGACCGGACCGAGTCGATCCGGCACGCCGACTGCCCGCCTTACGACCCGACTGCCAGATCTTCCCGCGTCTTGCCGTTGGCGAGGGCTTGCAAGAACCAGCCCGGGCGTTTGCCGTGTCCTGTCCAGGCGTTGCCGTGCTCATCGCGAAAGCGGATCGGCGAGGCCTTCTTCTTGGCAGCAGGCTTCTTGGCGGTCGAGCCATTGGACGCGCGCTTTTGGCGCGACTTGCCGTTCGCCGCCCCGTTTGCGCCTGAGTGATCGGTGGCGAACAGGTCCTGTGGTGTCAGTTGGTAGTACTCGATGGCCACGCGGATGCGCTCGACCACTTCCGGCACTTCCTTCGCCTTCAGGCGCTCGGCCTGGAGATGAAGCTTGTCGATTTGGCGTTGCAGGGTGGCTAAGGTCGTTCTGGGCATTGAGAGAATTTCCAAGTGGTGTCGGGCGGATTGTCGCCGGCTCGGCAGTTGCGCTTGTCTCGGGGTCGCAGTCTCTGTCGAGGCAGGCAGGTCACATGACTCATTTTCGGAGAATCTTCTCCATGCTCTTGCCTTTGGCGAGTTCATCGACCAGCTTGTCCAGTTGGCGGATCCTCTGCATCAGTGGATCCTCCACCGTTTCCACGCGCACGCCACAGACGACGCCCGTGATGAGCGAGCTGTTGGGATGCATCGCAGGCGCTTGTGCAAAGAAGGTTTCGAAGTCAGCCCTGTGCTCGATCTGGTGTAGCAGTCCGGCCTGGTCATAGCCCGTGAGCCAGCAGATGACACGGTCGACTTCTTCCTTCGTGCGGCCCTTGCGCTTGGCCTTTTCCACATACAGGGGATATACCGCGGCGAAGGGTGTCGCGAAGATCCGATGTCCAGCCATCGTCGTGTCGTGTGTTGATGGTGCAAGAGCCGCGAGATGCTCTGGCGGGCCGTGGCTGAGCCGGAATCGACTCACCCAATGGGTCTTCATGCAGTATCAGGGGAGCAAGATGAATCCGAACCAGGCGCTATGGGAAAAGGGCGACTTCACAAAGCTGGCCGCTTTCATGCGCGACAGCGGCGAAGAGCTCGTGCGCGGCCTGGGCATCCAGCCCGGCATGAAGGTGCTCGATGTGGGATGCGGCGACGGCACGACGGCGCTGCCGGAGGCGAAGCTCGGCGCGGACGTGCTTGGCGTCGACATCGCGCGCAACCTCGTCGACGCAGGCAATGCGCGCGCACAGGCCGCCGGGCTGAAGAACTGCCGGTTCCAGCATGGAGATGCGAGCCATCTCGAGGGCATCGCCGACGCGTCGGTCGATCTGGTCGTGAGCATTTTCGGTGCGATGTTCTCACCCAGGCCCTTCGACGTGGCCCGGGAGTTCGTGCGCGTCACCCGCCCCGGCGGCCGCATCGTGATGGGCAACTGGATCCCGAACGACCCGACCTTCGTCGCGCAGGTGCTGAAGATCAGCGCTGCCTATTCGCCGCCGCCGCCCGAAGGCTTCATCAGCCCGATGACCTGGGGCGTCGAGGCGAATGTGGTCGAGCGCTTCACGGCGGCCGGGATTCCGGCGGACCGCATTTCGTGCGCACGCGAGACCTACACCTTCCGCGCCGAATTGGCGCCTGCGGCGTACATCGACGTCTTTCGCGACTACTACGGACCGACGATGAATGCGTTCGCGGCGGCCGATCAGAACGGCAGGACCGAGTCCCTGTACCAGGAACTGGTGGAACTGGCCGCGCAGCAGAACCAGAGCCCGAGCGCGGCTGCCACGGTCATTCCGGCAACCTTCCTGAAGGTCACGGTAAGGGTCTGAACCGCGGCCCAGCGGGCCGTTGTTGCGCAGCCTCGCCACAGCATCGACACGACAAGCGGAAAGCCGTCGCCGCGGCGACGGCCAGCCGTCCGTATGCCGGTGTCATGCGACGACTCTCGAAAGAGTCAGTCTCCGGCCTGGTTGTTCACGACGGGGTCGGCGGCGCCAGCTCGCGACTTCGGACGCAACCGTTCGGGCGCGAGCTCTTCCTGCTCATAGATCAACGCGCGCGCGTCTGCAGTTGCCATCTCTGCCTTGCTCGAAAACTCGCGTCGGCAGCCGGGCGGTGACGGCAGACACGGCGCTTACCTTCGACGGAATGGCACCAGCAGCTACTCGACATCCTGCAGCTTGTTCACGGCCCGCGGCAGCGTCGGTGTTTTCCGCACAAGCCAACTGCAGCGTCATGCGATGATTTTTGGTCCAAAAATCATCGCCGCTGCGGCGCTACCAGCGTCTACAGTTTTAGGGCCCCGATGCCTGAACTTCCGTGGATCGAATGGCTACCCCGTATCGTCCCAGCAAGTCACAACTGCGCGTCGAGCCGCTCTATCTGGACAAGACAGAGGCCGCCGTCTTTCTATCCGTCAGCGTCTCGACGTTCGAGAAGCTGTTGCGCGAGGATGCCGCGTTCCCGCGACCGCGAGTCCTAAGCGCCAACCGCAATGGCTACTTGGTAGCTGAACTGCGCAGCTGGGGCGAGACGCGGCCAGTCGCCGAGCGATTGCCGCCGGCCAACACGAGCCGTACGGTGGGTGGTTTGCGCAACGCTAGTTCGCCAACTGCTCCAAGCGTTCGCTCAACTTGGTAAGCCACGCCAATCGCTCGGCATCGAATCGATGCAGGTTGTAGATGCCTTCCACTCCGGGCAGTGCGTGACCCAGGATCGCTTCGCCTACATCGGACGGGCAGCCAAGGAAAGACAGGATCGTGCGCGCCGTGCGGCGCAGATCATGTGGAGCCCAGTGAGCGATAGACATGCGCGGTCGCTTCCAGTCTGGCCGCGTTCGCGCATATGGCATGTGCGACCAAACTGCCACGCCAATGGCCTTTTGCATCACGTGTCCCGCAGCCCCAGCGCTTGGCCAGAGCCAATTCGATTCCGTTGCCGCCAGGCGTCGCCGCACGACCATGGCGGCCCGACCAATGAGGGGCACTCGCAACTCGGTGCGGGCAGGGTTGCGGCGACCCTTGAGCTTGGAGACAGGTATCGTCCACCAAAGTACGTTGCGTTCGGCGGCGATCTCGTCCCGCTCCATGGCAACGATTTCGGCACCGCGACAACCGGACCACAGATAGAGCACGAGAGCGTCTTCGACATCGCGGCTGAAGTTGGGCAAGAAGCGCAACAACTCTGACACCTCTGCTTGACTCAACACGCGCTTTGCTGGTCCGAGAGACTTGCCTTGGATGGTCTTTCCGCGACTCGGAAGCTTGCCGCGCAGTACAAGCCGCCACCAGTTGGGCGTTTCGGCCGGCAAGCGGCCGGCATCGAGCGCGTGATCCCAGGCGGCGCCAAGGCCTTGCCTGACCCGCTTCGCAACAACCGGTCGATCGCGCATGGCATCGATCAGGCCAAAGGCTTGAGTGCGGGTCACTTTGGACGCCGGCACGTCTGCTACGGGATCGAGTTCACGCGCAAACAGACGTTCGAGTTCTGCGAACGTCTTGTCGGCGACGGTGCCGGCATAACTCGTCAAGTAATCGTCGGCAAGCCTGCGAACCGAGTAAGCGGTTTGCGCTCGTTCCTTGTTGATGGTGTCGACACGCGCGTGCTGTTCCAGCCGGCTTTTCTTCTTGCGCACGGCCATGTCAGCGCCGCTTGACCGGGTGTCACGCGCCAACTGCCACGCGACAAGCGCGGCGGCCGGATTCATAGCGGGCCAGCTGCCGAGACGCACCTGCCTCATGCGGCCGTCGACGGGGCTCTTGTACCGGTACACCCACGTCCGCGTCGATGCCGTAGCCTTGAGACGAAGACCGGGCATCGATTCGAACGTGAGATGATTTCCTGCGACCAGTGCCTTGGCCGCCCGCGCGTCGAATGCCAGCATGCAGGCACCTCCAAATGATCAGGAAAAGTTACGCCAGTCGGCTCTCACAGCAAATGTTACGCCAAAAGTTACGCCGGAATCACAAGTGCAGACAAGCTTAAAGAAGTGCGGATACGCGGCCAGAGAATCCGGCAGTCCGTAAAATAGTGAACCAATACAACAACTTGAGAGAAAAATCGACCGCTGACCCGGCAGCCGCCGCCGACCCGATTTCCGGTCACACACCGATGATGCAGCAGTACCTGCGCATCAAGGCCGAGCATCCCGACACGCTGGTGTTCTACCGGATGGGCGACTTCTACGAGTTGTTCTTCGACGATGCGCGACGCGCACACCGGTTGCTCGACATCACGCTGACCACACGCGGCAACAGCGGCGGCGCGCCGGTGGTGATGGCCGGTGTACCGGTGCATTCGGTCGAGGGTTATCTGGCGCGGCTGATCAAGCTCGGCGAGGCCGTCGCGGTGGCCGAGCAGGTGGGCGACGTGGCCACGGCCAAGGGGCCGGTCGAGCGCAAGGTGGTGCGCGTGGTCACGCCGGGCACGGTCACCGACAGCGAACTGCTCGACGACCGACACGACACACTGCTGCTCGCATTGCACCGTGGCAAGCGCCACTGGGGCCTGGCCTGGCTGGACGTGGCCAGCGGTCGCCTCGGCATGGGCGAATGCGAAGACGCGGAGCTGAGCGCCTGGCTGGCGCGGCTGGATGCGGCCGAGCTGCTGCACGATGGCGGCGACTTGCCGGACGCCGTGGTGTCGTCGCGCGCGGCGCGCACCGCCCGCCCAGCGTGGCAGTTCGACACCGCGCTGGGCCAGCGCAAGCTGTGCGCCCAACTGCAGGTCACCACCCTGGCCGGCTTCGACGCCCAGGGCCTGTTGCTCGCGCAGGCCGCCGCCGCGGCGCTGTTGGCCTATGCGGAACACACGCAGGGCCAGGCGCTGCGCCATGTGCACACGCTGTCGGTCGAACGCAGCAGCGACCTGCTGCACCTGCCAACGACCACCCTGCGCAACCTGGAATTGACACAGACGCTGCGCGGCGACAGCAGCCCGACGCTGCTGTCGTTGCTCGACACCTGCCGCACCGGCATGGGCAGCCGCGCCTTGCGCCATTGGCTGACACATCCGCTGCGCGATCGCGCGCAGGCCCGCGAGCGGCTGGACGCCATCACGCGCTTCATCGACGACGGTGGTGACGGCCTGCGCGAGCTGCTGCACCACACCAGCGACGTGCAGCGCATCAGCGCGCGCATCGCGCTGCGCCAGGTGCGCCCGCGTGAACTGGCCGGCCTGCGCAGCACGCTGGCGCAACTTCCGGCGCTGCTGGCCGCGACGCCCGCCGGCGCCACCTTGCTCGAACAGGCGCGGCAGGCGCTGCAACCGCGCGCCGACATTGCCGACATGCTGCGTGCGGTGGCCGAAGAGCCGGCCGTGCTGCTGCGCGATGGCGGCGTCATCGCCGACGGTGTCGATGCCGAGCTCGACGACCTGCGCAGCATTGCACAAAACTGCGATGCCTACCTGATCGATCTCGAACAGCGCGAGCGCGCGCGCAGCGGCATCGGCAACCTGCGCGTGCAGTTCAACAAGGTGCACGGCTTCTACATCGAGGTCACCCAATCGCAGCTGGCGCGCGTGCCGGCAGATTACCAGCGCCGGCAGACACTGAAGAATGCCGAGCGCTTCATCACCCCCGAGCTGAAGCGCTTCGAGGACAAGGCGCTGTCGGCGCAGGAACGTGCGCTGGCGCGCGAGAAGTGGCTGTTCGATCAGTTGCTCGATGCGCTGCAGCCGCACATCCAGGAGTTGTCGGCGCTGGCCGAGGCGCTGGCCACCCTGGATGTGCTGGCGGCGCTGGCCGAACGCGCGCTGACGCTGGATTGGTGCCGGCCCGAGTTCGTCAACCACCCGTGCATCGACATCGACGCCGGCCGTCACCCGGTGGTCGAGGCGCGCCTGCACGAAACGGGTGGCGCAGCCTTCATCGCCAACGCCTGCCGGCTCGACAGCCGCACGCGCATGCTCGTCATCACCGGGCCCAACATGGGTGGCAAGAGCACCTTCATGCGCCAGGTGGCGCTGTGTGTGCTGCTGGCGGCGATCGGCTCTTACGTGCCGGCACGCAGCTGCCGGCTCGGGCCGATCGATGCCATCCACACGCGCATCGGCTCGGCCGACGACCTGGCCAACGCGCAATCGACCTTCATGCTGGAGATGACCGAGGCGGCGGCCATCGTGCATGGCGCCAGCGAACACAGCCTGGTGCTGATGGACGAGATCGGCCGCGGCACCAGCACCTTCGACGGCCTGGCGCTGGCGTCGGCGATCGCCGCGCACCTGCACGACCGCAACCGCAGCTTCACGCTGTTCGCCACCCACTACTTCGAACTGACAGAGTTCGCCAGGGATCATGCACGTGCCGCGAACGTGCATGTCGGCGCGGTCGAAAGCGGTGAGCAGATCGTCTTCCTGCACCAGATCGAAGCCGGTCCGGCCAGCCGCAGCTACGGTGTGCAGGTCGCTCGGCTGGCCGGCATGCCGGCATCCTTGTTGCGCCAGGCGCGGCACACGCTGGAAGCGCTGGAAGCGACCGCGCAGGCCGATGCCGTGCAGGTGGATCTGTTTGCCGCGCCGCCGGCGGCCGTCGAGCCCGCGCCGGCGACGACGCCGTTGCAGCTGGCGCTGGCGCAGATCGAGCCTGATAGCCTCACACCCCGCGAAGCGCTCGATGCGCTGTACCAATTGAAAGCATTGCAGAAAGCACAAGACTCATGACCTACTGCGTGGGCATTCGCCTCGATGCCGGGCTGGTGTTCGTGTCCGATTCGCGCACCAACGCCGGGCTCGACCAGATCAGCACCTTTCGCAAGATGATCATCTACGAAAAGCCCGGCGATCGCTTCATGGTCATGCTGTCGGCGGGCAACCTGAGCGTGTCGCAATCGGTGCGCGAGATCCTGCAGGTCGAGAAGATCGAGCGCGGCAGCGAACCGCCCTTGACGATCTGGAACGCAACCAGCATGTTCGACGCCACGCAGGTGCTGGGCAGCGCGATGCGCCGCGTGCGCGAACAGGACGGGCCGTCGCTGAAGGCGGCCGGCATCGAGTTCAATGCCTCGATGATCTTCGGCGGCCAGATCAATGGCGAGGCGATGCGCATGTTCCTGGTCTATGCGGCCGGCAACTTCATCGAGGCCACGCGCGAGACCTGCTTCTTCCAGATCGGCGAAAGCAAGTACGGCAAGCCGATCCTCGACCGTGTGCTGAGCCCGTCCACGCCGCTCGACGAAGCCGCCAAGAGCGCGCTGGTGTCGATGGATTCGACGATGAAATCGAACCTGTCGGTGGGCCTGCCGATCGACCTGGTGGTCTATGGCGCGGGCGACCTGCGCAGCACGCGCGTGGCCTGCATCGACGAGCACAACCCCTACTTCCGCATGATCAGCCACACCTGGGGGGACAGGCTGCACGAGGTCTTCGCCGGCATCGACGACCCGAGCTGGGACGGCAGCGACGTCGAGCACCCGCTGCTCGTCAACGCCGGGCGCCACGAGCCGATGCGCAAGATCGGCGATCCGACGCAGCGCATCGTCTGACCGCCTCGACAGACCCTCTTCCCGCCCAGCGGGGAGAGGATGTCGGATCAGACGATGCCGTCCGCGGTGAGCGCGGTGACGATGAGCTGCACGAACTGATCGATCAACTGCGTGGCCGAGTTGTAGCCGGTGGCCGTGGTGGTGGCCGCCGACCACAGCACGGCGGCATCGGTGGCGTCCATCACCCGCGTGTCGGCGTGCACGTTCTGCGTGGTCGTCACCTGCGGCGGTATCGAGGTCGCCCACATGGCGTTGTGGTAGCCGGCAAAGCCGCCCCAGCCCGGACCCCAGCCACCGCCCCAGCCCCAGCCCGGCCCCCAGGCCGGGCCCATGACCATGCCCGGCGACACGTTGACCTGCGTGCTGACGTTGATGATGCGCGTGACCATCGCATGCGACACGTTGGCTTGCCCGATCGCCTTGCGCAGCGCCTCTTCGGCGACCGGGCCGTCCTCGGGGATGAACTTGTAGGATTGCACCGCATTCACGCCCTTGGTGGTCAGCACGGCGACCATGCGATCTTCGAACAGGCGCCGGTTGGTGGCGTCGCGCTGCGCAGACATCACCATCATGCTGCGCACCGGCTTCTTGCCCACCACCGCCGGATTGACCCACTGCGCATCGATCGAGGTGGCGGTGGTCGCGCAACCGACCAGACCCACGCACAGAACCGCACACCACAACCAGCCCATGTTCGGCTTCGACATCGAACACCTCCTTCAACAAGCGGGCCGCGAGGCAACGACGGCCACCGCGTCGCAGCTTAGCGCAGCGCCCAGGTGGCGCGGCAACATGCCCGGCGTCAAAGCCCCAGCCGCTGCGGCGACAGGTAGGCCTGACGGTAGATCTCGAACGGCATCGTGTCGGCCTCCTCGAGGCGCCTTTGCGCGACCACCGATTCTTCGCTCATGGCCGCAAAACGCGCCATCAGCTCGGGTGCCAACGGTGACGCCAGCATCGCCTCGCGTGTCTGGCGCGAGTGCGCCAGCGTGAACTGCACGAACGAATCACCGAAGGTTTCGTGAACCGCCGTCAGCACGCGTGCCGAAGGCAGCTGCCGCGGATCGTGCACGCGCGCAGCGGCCACCTGCAAGGCCTGGCGATACAAGCCGCCGCCCGCCGCGGCGTCCAACGCCTCGGCCAGCGGCGCACATTCATCGACGATCTGCGCCGCCCACTCGACCAGGTTGACCTCGCCGCCGTGGCGTTCCAGCTTCAGCCCCGGCTGGCGCCCGTGCGAGGCCACGCGGTGCTGGTTGCGGCCGAGCGCGGCGATCTCGTCGGGGCTGTCGTCGGCGCTGTCGCTGAGCAGGCAGTGCAGCAAGAACAGGTCGATGAAGCGCATCGTCGGCGCGCCGATGCCCACCGGCTCGAAGGGGTCGAGGTCCATGCAGCGCACCTCGACGTATTCGACGCCGCGCTCGCGCAGCGCGTGCAGCGGCCGCTCGCCCTGGTAGATGACACGCTTGGGCCGGATGGTGCCGTAGAACTCGTTTTCGATCTGCAGCAGGCTGGTGGCGAGCTGGTTGTAGTCGCCGCCCGGGTTGCGGATGCCCACCGCCTCGTAGGGCGGGTAAGGCCGGGTCAATGCCTCCTGCAGCGAATCGGCATAACTTTGCAGGCTGTTGTACGACACCGCGAGGCCGGCTTGCGCATCACTCTGGTAACCCAGGCGGCCCATGCGCAACGAGGTGGCGTGCGGCATGTGCAAGCTGTGCGCGCCGAGGGGTCTGCAGGACATGGTCGCGGCCGGCGACGAAATTCGGGCACACCGCCGGCGAGGCGCCGAACAGGTACAGCAGCACGAACGAATGTCGGCGGAAATTGCGGATCAGCGAGAAGTACGCTTCGGTGCCGACGCCGGGCAGCGACCAGTTGTAGTGGATGCCCGAAATCGTCTGCATGCGCCGCCCGTAGCGGTGCCCCAGGCCCATGCGATAGACGCTTTTCGCGCGGCCGACGTTCGACGAGCCGTAGCGGCCGATCGGGATCGTCTCGTCGGGCGGCAACCCGCACGGCATGCTGCCCACCCACATCATCTCGTCGCCGATGTGGCGATAGACGAACTGGTGCACCTGCGTCAGCTCGCGCAGGCAGGTGTCGATGTCCGGGTGCGCGCCGCGTGATCAGCTCCAGCTGCGATTCGCTGAAATCGGTGGTGATGTGCGGGTGCGTCAGCGCCGAGCCCAGCGCAGCCGGGTGCGGGGTGGCGGCCAGCGCGCCGCCGGGCTGCACGCGCAGGCTCTCCTTTTCCAGCCCGCGGCGCATGCCGTTCAGCACCGAGGGCGACAGCGCCCCCACCCGTTGTGCCAGTTTGCCGCCGTTGCCCATGTCGTCCCTTTGTAGTCCTTGGCCTTGCAGTGCCCGGCGCGGAAGTTAACAGAGGCGGCGCCAACGTGCTGAGCGGGGCCCGAATCGCGCGAATTTGCCCGACGCCCGACGCCCGCCGTTGGCAGTTGGGGACGCCCCGGCGCGATGCAAACCAGGGCCGCGACGACCGGTCGCACAACCCAAGACCCGGCAGGCCTCAATCCAGGCGGGGCACGGTCGTGAACCGGTCGCCGATCGGCTGCATGCGGATCGCCTGCTCGAACACATCGCACAAGCTCGCGTGCAGCGCGGCATCGTCATGGCGGCCGTGGGCCACGATGCGGCCCGCGCTCAGCACCACCAGGCGATCGGCCTGCAAGGCCAGCGGCAGGTCGTGCAGCACGCTCAACACGGTGCAGCGGCGCGCCAGCGCCTGCAACAGACGCACCACCGCCACCTGGTGGGGTGGGTCGAGGTGGGTGGTGGGCTCATCCAGCAACAGCACCGGCGCCTCCACCGCCAGCGCCCGCGCGAGCAGACAGCGCTGGCGCTCACCGCCGGACAACTGCGTCAATTGCCGCTGTGCCCAGGCATCGCAGCCGGTGGCGAACATGGCACGGGCGACGGCCGTTTCGTCGAGTGCGGTCAGTTCGCCGAAAAGCCCGACGTGAGGCAGGCGGCCCAGGCGCACCAGTTCATGCACCGTCAGATCGCCGCCCATCGGGCCGTGCTGTGCCATCCAGGCGATCAGGCGGCCGCGTTCGCGTGCGCTGTGCTCGCGCAGGTCGCGGCCCAGCAGCAGCACGCTGCCCGCCGCTGGCCGGCACCAGCCCCGCCAGCGCACGCAACAAGCGTCGATTTGCCGGCGCCGTTGGGGCCGACGATGGCCGTCCAGCCGCGGCCGACATCGACCGTCAGGTCGTGCAGCACGGCATGGCTGCCCAGCGACACGTGCAGCGCCTTGCGCACCGATCGACACATCGTGCACCTCATTCACGTCGGGCGCGTCCATCACTCGCCCTGCCGGTGCAACAACCACAGCAAATAGGCGCCGCCGAGCACCGCGGTCAACACCCCCACCGGCAGTTCCTGCGGTGCGATCAGGCTGCGCGCGCCGATATCGGCCGCGAGCAGCAGCACGCCGCCGGCGGCCGCGCTGGCCCACAGCGTGTGGCCGTGCGGACCCGGCGCGATGCGCCGCACCAGGTGCGGCGCGACCAGGCCGACAAAGGCCACCAGCCCGGTCTGCGACACCGCCAGGCCAGTGGCCGCCGCCAGCAGCGCGACCAGCAGCAGGCGCAGCCGCGGCAGGTTCAGGCCCAGGCTGCGCGCGCTGTCCTCGCCGAGCACCAGCGCATCGAGCACACGCGACAGCTTCGACGCCGCCGGCAACAGCAGTGCCAGGCCGACGGCCAGCAGCGCACAGCCGGCCCAGCCGAGAAAACCGGTGCTGCCGAGCATGAAGACCTGGCGGCCGCGCAACGCCTCCGGCACCGCCAGCGCGAGCAGATCGCCCAGCGCGCTGAGCACGACGCCGACAACGACGCCGGCCAGCAACAGCCGCACCGTGTGCTGCGCACCGCGCGACAGCAGCAGCGTCAGCAGCACACCGGCCAGCGCGCCGACGAAGGCCGCGCCGACCAGCCCCAGCCGCAGCCCCGCCGAACCGGGGCTGCCGAGGGCAAGCACCGCCACCACCGCCAGCGATGCGCCCGAGGCCGATCCGAGCAGGAACGGATCGGCCAGCGGGTTGCGAAACAGCCCCTGCGCCAGCGCTCCTGCCAGGCCGAGCAGCGCGCCGGTCAGCCAGGCGCCCAGGCTGCGCGGGGCGCGGATCTGGCCGAGGATCAGCTGCGCATCGTCGCTGGCGGCCAGGCGCAGCGCGGCGCCGATCGACCAGCCTTCGCTGCCGGCGACGAGGCCGGCCAGCAGCAGCAGCACGCTGGCCAGGCCCAGGCTCCACAACAGCGCGCGGCGGCGCGCGGCGGGCAGCGCGGTCACGGCAGCGCGCGTCCCAGCCGCTGCAGGCAATCGGCGATCTGCAGCGCCGCGTCGCCCAGTCGCGGCCCGGGACGCACCAGCACGTCGTAATCGGCCGCCGCAAAGGCGCACACCTGGCCTTGGCGCAAGGCCGCCAGCCCCGACCAGCCGGGTCGCGCGGCCATGTCGGCCACCGCGCGCGCTGCGCCGATGATGATCTGCGGATTGGCGCGCACGACGAATTCGGGGCTCAGCTTCGGAAAAGGCCCGAGCTCGGCGGCGGCGATGTTGTGCAGTCCCAGGCGTTGCAACGTCTGGCCGATGAACGACGCGGCGCCGGCCGCATACGGCGACGAATCGACCTCGAAATAGACGCTGCGCCCGCGCACCGTCGCCGGCACGCGCTGCGCCGCTTCAACCAGCTGCGCTTCGATGCGCTGCCACTGCCGATCGGCCAGCGCGGGGCGTCCGAGCATGTCGCCGAGCACCGACAAGCTGTGCCGCACCTCGGCCTGGCTGCGCGTGTTCAGCACCAACACCGGGATGTCGAGCGCCTCGAGCCGCGCCACCACCCGCGCATGCGGCACCGCGAGGACCACATCCGGCGCCAGTGCCGCGATGCGCTCGACCTGCGCATCGTCCAGCCCACCCAGTCGTGGCAGCGCGTTCACCGCGGGCGGGAAGTTGGCATATCGGTCGATGCCGACCAACTGCGCACAGGCCTCGAGCGCGCACAGCGCCTCGGTCAGCGAAGGCACCAGGCTGACGATGCGTTGCGGCGGCAAGGCGAAACGCAGCGTGGCGCCGCGGTCGTCGTGCAGCACCGTCTGCGCCTGCGCGGCCGCGGCCAGCAGGCCGCCGCACACCGCCAGCGCGACGAGGGGTGCGCGAAGAGGCTTGCGACTCACAAGCCCGCACCGTCGTAGCGCAGGCCCAGCCACACCTGGCGGCCCACGCCCTGGTAATCGTGCACCGGCTCGTAGTCCTTGTCGGTGGCGTTCTGGATGCGCGCTTCGAGCTGCCAGCGCGGTGCGAACCGGTAGCGACCGTTCAGATTCAACAGCGCATAGGACGGCAGCAGTTCACCGGCATCCGGTCGCGAACCGACATTCAGCAGCGTCGCCCCCAGTTGCCACGGACCCTGGTTCCAGTCGGCGGCCAAGGCCTGCTGGTTCGAGGCACGGCGCGGCAGCGTCAGGCCGGTGTTGTCGTCCTTGGCATCGAGCCAGTCGAGCGTCACAGTGAAGATGAAGTCGCCCCACGGCTGCACGCCCTGCAACGTGATGCCCTTCAGCACCGCCTTGCTGGTGTTGCCGGCGCAGCCGAAATTGAAGCCGGGCGGGCATTGCGCCGGGTCGGGTTGGTAGCCGATCAGATCGGAGACCTTGTTGACATACACCGTCGCGCTGGCTTGCGCACCGGCATTCGCACCGCTGTCGCGATAGTTGACACCGCCTTCGATGCTGCGCGAGCGCTCCGGCTGCAGCGTGACGATGCCGAAACCGGGAAAGTACAGGTCGTTGAAGGTCGGCGCACGAAACGCGGTGCCGCCCACCGCGCGCAGCGACCAGGCCTTGTCCAGGTCGATGCCCCAGCCCAGCTTGCCGGTGGTCTGGTTGCCGTACACCGAGTTGTGGTCGAAGCGCAGATCGGCCTGCAGCTTGTTGCCGTCGATGCGGCCGGTGTAGCCCAGCACCAGGCCGGTGTTGTCGCGGTCGGGCGCGTCGTAGTCGCTGCTGTGAATCGACTCGTTGAGCAGGTCGAGCGCCACCACCAGCTGTTGATCGGCCAGCGGTGTCCAGGTGTTGAGCCAGGTGAACTGGCGGCGCTTGGTGTCGTAGGTGCTGATCACATCGGCACCGGAATCCAGCTTGTCGCTCTGGCTGGACAGGCGCAGCGACGCGGTCCAGGTGGGCAGCCACTCGCCGCTGTAGTCGATCGCCGCCAGTTGTGTCAGCAGCTTGCTGCGAAAGTCCGGCGACGCATCGGGTGCGAAGTTCGGTGGCAGGAACTGCGCGCTGTCGAACTGCGAATCCAGCCGGCTGGCGTTGTACGCAATGCCGACGCGCTGGTCCGGCGCGAGCCGATAGCCGGCGGCCAGTTGCACCCCGCCGCGATCGAAGCCGTCGCGGTCCGGGTTGTACTGGCCGAAGTCGTCGCCGGGGCGGACCGCCGACACGCCGTCGCTGGTTTCGCCGCTGAGGCTGAGCGCATAGTCGAAGGCATCGCTGCGGCCGCTGACGGCGGCATAACCTTCCGCCGAGCGGTAGTTGCCCACAGCCAGGTTGGCGCTGAGCCCGGCGTCTCGGTCACCGCGGCGGGTGACGATGTTGACGACGCCGCCGATGGCATCGGCGCCATAGAGGCTGGAGCCGGGGCCGCGCATGATCTCGACACGGTCGACCAGCGCCAGGCTGATGGCGGCCAGGTCGGTCTGGCCGACGGTGGCCGAGCCGATGCGCACGCCGTCGATCAACACCAGCGTGTTGCTCACCGAACTGCCGCGGATCGAGATGCCGGCGTTCTGGCCCGGCCCGCCGTTGCGCGACAACTGGATGCCGCCGACGCGGCGCAGCAGGTCTTCAACCGAATCGGCGCTGGTGGCGCGGATCTGGTCACGCTCGAGCACCACCACATCGGCGACCACGCGGTCGAGCGCGGTCGGCGCGCGCGTGCCGATGACCTGCACGGTCTGCGCCTGTTCGGGCGACGACGTGGCCTGGGCTTGCGACACGTGGGGGAAATGAAAAAGCAGGCACAGCAGCCCGGCGGGCCGCAAGGAATTCGCAATGGACACATCGACCTTTCGATACCGCACACCCCGTGCGGCCGCTGTCAAGACACGACCGGTGGTGCGAGGGGTCGATGGGGCACAGGCGGCCGCGGGGCCGTTCCCGTGCCCACGCCGCCCTCCGCAACGCCAGCTCCCGTGCGACAGGCCGGTATCCGGGCTTGCGAGTGCCGGTTCAATCGCAGACTGAACCGAAGCGAACAGCGCCTTCCCAGGTCGCAAGACCCAGTGGCTGCATTGCCGTTCGCACCTCGCCGACCGTTGCGGGGGCAGCGCCGGCATGGCAGGGGAATCAAGACTCCCCGCGCACCGGCTTCCCGTTTAACCCGACACCCCGAGCGGGGGTGGCAGGCACCTGTTGCAAGCGCGGTCAGTCTAGCGCACGGCCTGCGCCGCTCGATGCACGTCGGCGGGTGCCGGCCGCCGCCAGACCAGGCAGCGGTTATTCGCCGGCATCGCGTGATCGGCGCTGCGCGCCAGGCCGGCGTTTTGCGCCAGCGCGTCCAGTGCGCCGACATCGCGCAGCCCGCGCTGCGGATCTTCGGCGCGCAGCGCGGCATCGAACTGTGCGTTGCCCGCGCTGGTGTGGCGGCCATCCACATTGAACGGCCCGTACGCGACGAAGCGGCCTTCGGGCCGCAGCACCTTGGCGATGTGGGCGAACAGCCGCTGCACCTGCGGCCAGCGCAGGATGTGCAAGGTGTTGGCGGTGAACACCGCGTCGTAGCGGGCCTGCGGCCACGGCCCATCGACATCCAGCACGATCGGCGCCGGCAGGTTCGGCAGCCCGGCCTCGTCGAGCCACAGTTGCATGCCGGCCAGATTCGCGGCCACGTCCGAACATTGCCAGCGCAAATGCGGCAGTGCGGCTGCGAAGTGCACTGCGTGCTGGCCGGTGCCGCTGCCGATTTCCAGCACCTGCCGCGCCGCCGCGAGTTCGTCGCGCAGCACCTGCAGGATCGGCTCTCGGTTGCGCTCGCAGGCGCTCGAGAAGGGCTTGTCCATGGTCCGCTTCGATCGGGGGTTGTGCAGTGGGGATGGTGTCACGGCGCGGGCACAATGAATGCATGCACCCTGGCCTCACGACCCGATGAGCAGCACCGAGTTGTTCCCGGGCGCGCTCACCGATGTCGCCGGGTTGCGTGTCGGCCACTTCACCGACGCACGCCGCCCCACCGGCTGCACAGTCGTGCTGTGCGAAAGCGGCGCGGTGGCCGGTGTCGATGTGCGCGGCGCCGCGCCGGGGACGCGTGAGACCGACCTGCTGCGCCCCGACAACATGGTCGAGCAGGTGCACGCGCTGCTGCTCACCGGCGGCAGCGCCTTCGGACTCGACGCGGCCGGCGGTGTCATGCGCTGGCTCGACGAGCACGGCCACGGCCTGCAGGTCGGCCCGGCGCGCGTGCCGATCGTGCCGGCCGCGGTGCTGTTCGATCTGTGGATCGGCGACGCGCGCATCCGCCCCGATGCCGAAGCCGGCTATCGCGCGTGCGTGGCGGCCAGCCGTGCGCCACCGGCGCAGGGCAGCATCGGCGCCGGTGCCGGCTGCACGGTGGGCAAGCTGTTCGGCATCCAGCGCGCAATGAAGGGCGGCATCGGCGGCGCGTCGATCAAGGTCGGCGCCATCACCGTCGCCGCGCTGGTGGCGGTGAACGCCACCGGCGATGTCATCGACCCGGCCGATGGCCGTGTCCTCGCCGGCACGCGCGGCGACGACGGCCATCCGCGCAGCGCCACGCAGGCGATGGCGATGGGCGAATTGCCGCCGCGCGCGCTGGCCGGCATGGCCACCACCATCGGCATCGTCGCCACCGACGCCCAGCTGAACAAGGCGCAGGCGAACAAGCTGGCAACGATGGCGCACGATGGCCTGGCGCGCTGCATCGACCCTTTGCACACGATGGCCGATGGCGACACGCTGTTCGCGCTGGCCACCGGCGCCAGTGGCCGGCCCGGCGAGATGACCGTGCTCGGCGCGTTGGCGGCCCGCGTGGCCAGCCATGCGGTGCTGAACGCCATTCGTGCGGCAACTGGGTTGACCGACCCGCGGGTGCCGGCGCTGCGCGACCTTTGAGCCGTGGCGACGGGCGTCGGCCAGCGGTGCGTCGGTGAGCGGCGCGGGCCGGACCGGCTACTGCTTCGCTTTCGCTTCGTACTCGGCGATGCTCTTCTTCAGCATCGTGTACTGCTCGCAGCTGAACAGGCAGGCCTTGTCGAGCACGGCCAGGTGCTCTTTGGCCTTGGGCAGGTTGCCGGTCATCAGGTAGGCCTCACCGATGTACTCGTTGGCATTCAGGTTTTTTGGATCGATGCGCAGCGCTTCGTTGTAGTGCTTGAAGACCAGCGTCATGTCGGGGTTCGGGCCCTTGCGCAGCGCGTAGGCGTACAGGTTGTTCAGCTCGGCATCGTCGGGCTTGGTCGCCAGCGCGCTTTTCAGCGTGGCTTGCGCGGCCGCGTAGTCACCGGCCGCGATCGAAGCATTGGCGGCCTTCAGCGCCGGGTCCTGGTCAGCGGCATTCCAGCTCGGCGTGCTGGTCGACGAATCCCCGGCCGCCTGCAGCCAGGGCGTCGAGACGGCGGCGCAAAGCATCACGGTGATCTGGATGAACTTCATGTCGGCAGGCCTCGGTGATTCGATGCTGGATCGTAGCGATCCGCAGCGGCCGCGCAAGCCGCGCGCCGCGGATACGATCCCCCCAAGGATGAACCGTCAACCACCATGAGAATCAGCATCCGCAACTGCCTGCAGGCCGATCCGGCCATGCCGGTGTGCGCCGACGTGAACCACTGGTGGCAACGCTGGCGGGCCGACCCGCTGCGCACGGCAGCGCCGTGCGAGCAGGCGATCGCTGGCGGTTTTGCCGCCGACCGCGTCGGCTGGGCCTTCGCCAGCGGCTACCAGGCTGCACTTCGTGCGCTGGTGCCCGATCTGCCGCCCGACGCGGTGGCGGCGTTCTGCGTCACCGAGGAGGGCGGCAACCGGCCGCGCGACATCCACACCCGCTTCACCCCCGCAGCCGACGGCGGCGTCACCATCGACGGCGCAAAACGCTGGACCACGCTGGGCCCGTCGAGCACCTGGCTGCTGGTGGTCGGCGCACTGCCCGCGCCAGCCGAAACCGCGAGGCCGCTGCTGCGCGTGGCACGCGTGTCGGCCGAGGCCCGCGGCGTGCGCCTGCAGCCGATGCCGGCGACCGCTTTCGTGCCCGAGGTGCCGCATGCACGTGTGCAGCTCGACGCGGTGCGCGTCGCCGCCGAAGCGCTGCTGCCGGGCGATGGCTATGCGCGTTACGTGAAGCCCTTTCGCACCATCGAGGACATTCACGTCACGCTGGCGGTGATCGCCTACCTGCTGCGCGAGGCGCGATGGCGTCAGTGGTCGCATGACTTCGCCGAGCGCGCCACCGCGCTGCTGGTGGCCTTCGCCGAGTTGGCGGGCTCGCCACCCGACGCACCCGCCACCCATGTGGCGCTGGCCGGCGCGGCGGCGTGGGCGCATCGGCTCTACGACGAAGCGTCGGCACTGTGGGCAAACACCCCCGAAGACCCCGCCAGCGTGCGCTGGCGGCGCGATGTGGCGCTGTTCGGCGTGGCCGGCAGCGCGCGGCAACTGCGTGGCGAGCGCGCCTGGCAGCGTCTGCAGGGCAGTGCCGACTGAGATGCGGCTGCGCCAGCTGCTGTTCAGCCAGGGCTTCGGCACCCGACGGGAGTGCAACGGCCTGATCCAGCATGGCCTGGTGCGCGTGGCCGGCACGGTGCTCGACGACCCCGAGGCCGAGGTCCGGGCCGAGGGCCTGCACTACGAGGTGCAGGGCGTCGAATGGCTGTTTCAGGCCAGCGCGCTGTTGATGTTGCACAAGCCGGCGGGCTACGAGTGCTCGCGCAAGCCGCGCCATCACCCGAGCGTGTTGAGCCTGCTGCCGCCACCGCTGCGCACGCGCGGCGTGCAACCGATCGGCCGCCTCGACGAGGACTCCACCGGCTTGCTGCTGCTCAGCGACGATGGCGCGTTGATCCACAAGCTGACCTCGCCGAAGTGGCATGTGCCGAAGGTCTATCAGGTGCGCTGCGCCGATGCGGTGACGCCGACGCAGATCGATGCCTTGCGAGGCGGCGTGGTGCTGCACGATGACCCGCTGCCGGTGGTGCCGCTGGCGTGCGAGGCCACTGGCGAGAACACTTTGCGACTGACGCTGACCGAAGGCAAGTACCACCAGGTCAAGCGCATGCTGGCCGCGGTCGGCAACCACGTGCTGGGGTTGCACCGCAGCGATGTCGGCCGGCTGGCGCTGCCCGCCGATCTGGCGCCGGGCGCGTGGCGATGGGTCGAGCGCGGCGCCATCGCCGCAGGGCTGTAAGGGCGGCATTGCCCTTTGGCACCACCACCATAATCGGCGCATGCAGGTCTTCAGGGGTCTTCGCCACCGCGGCATCGCGCCGGCCTGCGCGCTGACCATCGGCAATTTCGATGGTGTGCACCGCGGCCACCAGGCGCTGCTGGCCTTGCTCGACAACGAAGCGCGCCACCGCGGCGTGCCCAGTTGCGTGCTCAGTTTCGAGCCCCACCCGCGCGACTATTTCGCCGCGCTGGCCGGCACCCCGGAGCGGGCGCCCACGCGCATTTCGACCTTGCGCGACAAGCTGTCGGAGCTGCAGCAGTGTGGTGTCGATCAGGCGGTGGTGATGCGCTTCGACGCGCGCTTCGCCGGCCAATCGCCACAGCAGTTCATCGATGAGGTGCTGGTGCAAGGGCTCGGCGCGCGCTACGTGCTCGTCGGTGACGACTTCCGCTTCGGCGCCAGGCGCGCCGGCGACTATGCGATGCTCGATGCGGCCGGCGCGCGTTGCGGCTTCGACGTGGCGCGCATGCTCAGCTACGAGGTGCACAGCCTGCGCGTGTCCAGCTCGGCCGTGCGCGAGGCGCTGGCGGCCGGCGACATGGCGCGCACGGCCGCGCTGCTGGGTCGGCCGTACAGCATCAGCGGCCATGTCGTGCACGGCCGCAAGGTGGGCCGTGAACTCGGCACGCCGACGCTGAACCTGCGCTTTGCCCACCACCGGCCGGCCGCCGCCGGCATCTTCGTGGTGCGTGTGCACGGCCTCGACGCTGCCGCGCTGCCCGGCGTCGCCAGCCTGGGCGTGCGTCCGACCGTGGAACAGACGGGGCGGCAGCTGCTCGAGGTGTACTGCCTGCAGTGGCCCGCTGCGCTGGGCACCGATGGCGCCTACGGCCGCTGCATCAAGGTCGAGCTGTTGCACAAACTGCACGACGAGCGCCACTACGACACGCTCGACGGCTTGCGCGCGGGCATCGCGCGCGATGTCGAGGACGCACAAGCCTGGCTGGCCGCGCAGCGCTGAGCGGCGCTTCGCCGGCCCGATAGAATTGCCCCATGCTGTTGCGAGCGAATTGCCCACGTTCCCTGCGCTGCCCGCGCCGGGCCGCTGCCGCGCGGCTGGCGCCGGTGGCCACCGAACGGCAGACCACGCGCGATCGAATTTGACGCGCCGCTGAGCGCCCGCGCGGGCGCTTTGCCCTCATCGCCGATCCCGCCGATAGCTTTATCGCGCCCTGCCCGGGCGCCTGCCTGCCATGAGCCCCGTTGACAACACCACCGCCGCCAGCACCGACTACCGCGCCACGCTGAACCTGCCCGAGACACCCTTCCCGATGCGCGGCGACCTGCCCAAGCGCGAGCCGGGCTGGGTCAAGGACTGGGCCGACAACGGCATCTACCAGCGGCTGCGCGACGCCCGCCACGGCAAGCCGCGTTTCGTGCTGCACGACGGTCCGCCGTATGCCAACGGCCAGTTGCATGTCGGCCACGGCGCGAACAAGATCCTGAAAGACATGATCGTCAAGGCGCGCCAGCTTGCCGGCTTCGATGCCACCTACGTGCCGGGCTGGGATTGCCACGGTCTGCCGATCGAAAACCAGATCGAGAAGACCTTCGGCCGCAAGCTGCCGCGCGCCGAGGTGCAGGCCAAGAGCCGTGCCTACGCCACCGAACAGATCGCGCAGCAGATGGCCGACTTCAAGCGCATCGGCGTGCTCGGCGATTGGGACCGCCCTTACCTGACGATGAACTTCGGCAACGAGGCCGACGAGATCCGCGCGCTCAAGCGGGTGATGGAGCGTGGCTTCGTCTATCGCGGTCTGAAGCCGGTGTATTGGTGCTTCGACTGCGGCAGTTCGCTGGCCGAGTTCGAGATCGAATACGCCGACAAGAAGTCACAGACCGTCGATGTCGCCTTTGCCGCCGCCGATGCCGACCAGCTCGCCGCGGCGTTCGGCCTGAAGGGGCTGGACAAGGAGGCGTTTGTCGTCATCTGGACGACCACCGCATGGACGCTGCCGGCCAACCAGGCGTTGAACCTGAACCCCGAACTCGACTACGCGCTGGTCGATACCGAGAAGGGCCTGCTGGTGCTGGCCAGTGCGCTGGTCGAAGCCTGCCTGGCGCGCTACGGTCTGGCCGGCACGGTGGTGGCCACCGCCAAGGGCCGGGCCCTCGAAGGCTTGAACTTCCACCACCCGCTGGCCCGTGTCGATCCCGGCTACGACCGGCTGTCGCCGGTCTATCTGGCCGACTACGCCACCGCCGACGACGGCACCGGCATCGTGCACTCGGCGCCCGCCTATGGCATCGAAGACTTCAACTCGTGCCGCGCGCACGGGCTGGCCATCGACGACATCCTCAACCCGGTGCAGGGCGACGGCCGCTACGACACCGCGCTGCCGCTGTTCGGCGGCTTGAACATCTGGAAGGCCGCGCCGCTGATCGCCGACGCGCTGCGCGATGGCGGGCGGTTGCTGGCGAGTTCATCGCTGACCCACAGCTACCCGCACTGCTGGCGGCACAAGACACCGGTCATCTACCGTGCGGCCGCGCAGTGGTTCGTGCGCATGGACGAAGGCGACGGCGTGTTCACCCAGGACAAGGCGCCGGCCACACTGCGCCAAACGGCCCTGCAGGCCATCGACCAGACGGCCTTCTTTCCCGAGAACGGCCGCGCGCGCTTGCGCGACATGATCGCCAACCGGCCCGACTGGTGCATCAGCCGCCAGCGCAACTGGGGCGTGCCGCTGCCCTTCTTCCTGCACAAGGACTCGGGCGAGCTGCATCCCGAGACGATGGCGCTGATGGACCGCGCCGCCGCCATCGTCGCCGAAGGCGGTGTCGAGGCCTGGTCGAAGCTGACGGCCGAAGACGTGCTGGGCGATGAAGGGCCTCATTCGGCGGCGCACTACACCAAGAGCAACGACATCCTCGATGTCTGGTTCGATTCGGGCTCGAGCTTCTTCCATGTGCTGCGCAACAGCCACAAGGGCAGCGGCCACGCCGATGGCCCCGAGGCCGACCTATACCTGGAAGGCCACGACCAGCACCGCGGCTGGTTCCATTCGTCGCTGCTGATCGCCTGTGCCATCGAAGGCCATGCGCCGTACCGCGGGCTGCTGACGCACGGTTTCACCGTCGATGGCGCCGGCCGCAAGATGAGCAAGAGCCTGGGCAACTACATGCCGCTGGCCGAATCGGCGCACAAGTACGGCGCCGAGATCCTGCGCCTGTGGTGCGCGGCCACCGACTATTCGAGCGACCTGGGCATCGACGACAAGATCCTGGCGCGTGTGGTCGATGCCTACCGGCGCATCCGCAACACGCTGCGTTTCCTGCTCGCCAACACCAGCGATTTCGACGCCGCCACGCAAGCGGTGCCCATCTCGCAGCTGCTGGAGATCGACCGCTACGCGCTGGCGCGCACCGCCGAGATGCAAACGCAGATCCTCGCGCACTACGAGGTGTATGAGTTCCACCCGGTCGTAACCAAGCTGCAGATCTTCTGCTCGGAAGACCTGGGCGCGTTCTACCTCGATGTGCTGAAGGACCGGCTCTACACCACCGCCGCGAACAGCCCGGCACGGCGCAGCGCGCAGACCGCGCTGTGGCACATCACGCACGCCATGCTGCGCTGGATGGCGCCGTTCCTGAGCTTCACCGCCGAGGAAGCCTGGCCGCTGCTGGCGCCCGGCCAATCGCCGTCGATCTTCACCGAGACCTACAGCGACACCGGCGGCTGGGCCGACGCGGCGCTGCTGGCCAAGTGGCAGCGCGTGCGCGAGATCCGCGACGCAGCGAACAAGGAAATCGAAGCGCTGCGCGTGGCCGCGAAGGTGGGCTCGTCACTGCAGGCCAACCTGCTCATCGAGGCCGCGGCCGCCGACCATGCGTTGCTCGCCTCGCTGGGTGACGACCTGAAATTCGTCACCATCACCTCGGCCGTCGAACTGCGAGAAGCGCAGGCGCTGCGCATCGAGGTGACGGCCAGCAGCGGCGTCAAGTGCGAGCGCTGCTGGCACTGGCGCGACGATGTCGGCACCGACAGCGAGCACCCGACGATCTGCGGGCGCTGCGTGGCCAACTTGTACGGTGCGGGCGAGCCACGCCGCGTGGCCTGACGCCGATGGCTTCACGAACCGAACGACGGGCAGGCTCCGGCCTGTTCGCCTGGCTCGGCCTGGCGGCGGCCGTGGTGCTGCTCGACCAGGCCAGCAAGCTGTGGGTGGTGAATGCGTTCGAACTCAACCACAGCCAGCCGCTGACCCCGTTCTTCAACCTCGTGCGCGTGCACAACAGCGGCGCCGCCTTCAGCTTCCTGGCCGGCGCCTCGGGCTGGCAACGCTGGTTCTTCGTCGTGCTGGGTGTGGTGGCATCGGGGTTCATCGTCTGGATGCTGAACAAGCACCCGACCCAAAAGCTGTTCTGCTTCGCGGTGAGCATGATCATGGGCGGCGCACTCGGCAACGTCATCGACCGGCTGCAACACGGCCACGTCGTCGATTTCATCCAGGTGCATTACGGCGGCTGGTACTTCCCGGCCTTCAACCTGGCCGACAGCGCCATCACGCTCGGCGCGATCTGCTTGATCCTCGACGAGATTCTGCGCGTGCGTCGGGGGCGATGAGGGCGCTGTGGGGGTTGAGGGGGTTTCCTGCGCGTTGGTGAGCAGCAGCGCTCGGGCCACAGGCCGCCACGGCGCACAACGGGCTGCCAACGCCGAGGGTCGAGGCCGCGGTTTCCGCCCAGGCAGGAGTGCTTCGGCGACGACATCGGCTACGCCGAATTCGGAGCGCTCGAGCACTCGCTCGCGCTTCACGCGTGCGGCCTCGCGGTGGCGCAGCCGGTGGCTGCAATGTTTGGTGGGCTGCCGGGAACGGTCGGCCGCAGTAGCATGCGTGTTCACTCGACAAGGAAACGCCATGTCCAAGATGAAGCTGTGGGGATTCGACGGCTCGACCTATGTGCGCACCGTGAAGATGCTGCTGGCCGAGAAACAGTACACCGACTTTGAACAGGTGCAGGTGAATGTGCTGGCCGGGGAGCCGAAATCCGCCGAACACTTGACTCGCCACCCCTTCGGCAAGGTGCCGGTGCTGGACCACGACGGCATGCGCATTCTCGAAACCTCGGCCATCGCGCGCTACCTGAACGACGTGCTGCCGGGCAAGTCGCTGGTACCGGCCACGCCGAAGGATCGCGCGCGCATGGACATGGTGCTGAGCGTCATCGATTCGTACGGCTACGGCGCGCTGGTCGGGGGCGTCGCGGCCTACCACCTGTTCCCGGACTTCGTCGGCGGCAAGAACGACGCCATGCACGCCGCCGGCATCGACAACGGCAAGAAGGCCATCGCGCTGGCCATGCAGACCCGCGGCGCTTCGCCCTTCATCGCCGGTGACCTGAGCCTGGCCGATCTGTACCTGGCGCCCATCGCGTTCTATCTGTCGCTGACGCCCGACATGCCCGACCTGCTGGCGATTGAAGGTTTTGCCGACTGGTGGGCGCGCATCCAGGCGCTGAAGAGTTTTCAGGACACGCCGCCGGGCTGAAAGCCACGGCTGCTGACACATCGCGCGCTCGCAACGGCCGCGAGAAACGCTTCACGCCATTGCGTCAGACGCTCAGGGGGGAACAGCCGCAGCCTGCGGCATCTTGCGCTTGATCACGCGCACGATCGGCCCCTTCTCGTTGGCCTGGCGTCAGATTGAATCTGCGTCGATTGAGCCTAAATCCGGCAGTTACCCACTGGCCGACAGCATGGCGGCAGGTCTTGGCGGGCCGACCCTCGGTGCAATCCGGTCGCTGACGTAGCGCACCAGCAGCGCCCATCGGTCAGCCTGGGCGAACTGCTCCGCAGCAGCTTGAACGTGCCGCAGCGCCGCGCCGATGTTGGCGATCAGCATCTTCAGCACCTGTGCCTTGCCGTGCAGCGGCGTCAGATACAGCATCGTCTGGTTGGCGTGGTTCACCGCCTTGCCCACTGCGGCCAGCAGCAGTGGTCGGCTGGTGATGGCCTCCATGCGTGCTTGGGGGTGTGCGGCTCGGCAGTACCAACTCCACCAGTTGTAGACCAGCGCGCACGCACGCGCCATCGTCTGGCAGCGCGCGATGTCCTGCGTGGTGAACCCGCTCAGGCCCCACTGGTTCTTCAGCTCGTCGAAGGCGTTCTCGGCATCGGCCCGGTCACGGTACAGCTGCGCCACGGCCTCGATCGGGACCTGCACATCGGTGACCAGCACCGCGTACTCCCACAGCTTGTCGCCCGCTTCGAAGACGCCCGGCTGCAGATCAAGCTGCAGCTGCCGGCTGTCGATGCGCCGCTGGCGTGCGATGCCGCCCCTGATGCGCTGACGCACGATCACCACCCGGCGCGTTTTGCTCCAGCCGTGCAGCCGCAGCTGGCCTTGGAGCATCTGGCAGCCTTGGTTGTCTGGGCGGCTCCAGTCGGTGCGGGCGAAGGCCTGCGCCACCAGGCGCTGCACGTTGGCCGTTTGCCTCAAGCGCATCAGTAGCGCTGGTCGCGCTGTTCCAGCTCCAACAGGATGCCCTCGTTGCCGTATCCAGAATCGCCGCGCACCAGCGCCGGGCGCCTGTCGTTCAGCTCGTCGAGCAAGCGCCCCAGCGCGGTCTTGGCGTGCCCACTGGTGTGCTGCTTGCCGGTAGACACCTGCACGTCCAGCACCAGGCGCAGGTTGCCCACCAAGAAAGTGTGCAGCACATGGCTGGGCCGCTTGGCTTGCTCGGGTTGTAGCCCACCTCGGCGCCTTCTGGTGGCCGTACAGCGGCTTGATGCTGGCGTCGATGTCCAGCACCCAGGGCGGTCCAACGCTTCGCGCACCGAGTGCATGAGGCTGGGCCTCATCCACGCCGTGCTGGCCGCCTCGTCGATGCGTTCCATGGCGCGGCGCAGTGCATCTTCGCTGATCACCTTGTTCATGCCCAGTGCCTGCGCTGCCACTGCATCACCGCGCAGTGCGGTGATGTGCGCGTAGCGCTTGTGCCCGGCCAGCAGCGCCAGCATCAACGTGCCCAGCACGTCGCGCTTGCTTGGTGCGTTGCCGCTGCTGTACGACAACGGGCACGCCGAGACCCAGCGCTCGAACACACCGGTGGCCGCAAGGAATTCGGCAAAGAACACAAGCTGACCGTTCGGCGTGGCCGCCGCGTGCTCATCCCAGCGCACGTGCATGCGACCGCCCAGCGTGTCCACCACCTGCGGCATCTCGCCCTCAAAACCAGCCCCTTGGCGCACCGCCAGCGCCTTGCGTCTTGATTCACCCATCGGGTGAGTCTGCCTCAACCACGCACAGCCTCGCCAGTGCTAGCTCAGCGCCAGATCACTGCTTGCGAACTGCTGGATTTAGGTTGAGTCAAGTTTCTTGCGCAGCGATGTGGGCCTGTTCGCACCATGAATTGACGGCGGCCTCGGCGGCATGGAACTGCCGCAGGGCTTGGGGTGATCCGGCCGGCGCTGCGGGTACGGCCGGGGCCATTGCCGGACGCAGGATTCGCGCGTACACGCGGGTGTAGAACAGGGCCGTTCGCAGTCCCGCGTCGGTGAGTCTGTAGCGGTGGGTCTTGGGCAGCCGCTCGATCAGGCCGTGCAGGCGCAGCCTTCGCAACTCGTAGCTCATGCGCCCCGGCGAGATGTCGTGGGCTCGCTTGCCGAGCAAGACGGCAAACTGCTGACGCAAGTCCTTGTTGGTGAACCCACGCGCGACGAACACGAACATCAGCACCGCATTGAGAACGGCTTGTGCATTGGCGTCGCCGAAGCGCAGCGCAGGAGCCCGCTGGCCTTCAATCTGACGCGGTCGCTGCAGATGCTGCAAGGCATCGTCGCCCAGCGCGCAGTCGTGAGAGATCTGTTCGATCTCGAGCAGCCGCCGGTTGGCGGCAAAGCCGATGCGGCGTAACTCGGGCAGGTTCTTCAATAGTCGTCCCACGCCGAAGTCGCGCGTGTCGTTGATGGTGGTCTCGGTCCTCAAGGCCTGCCCTTCCTTGTGGTACTGCTTGATGCGTGAACGTTTGTAGTCCACATGCAGCGAGGGCGTGACGCCCTCGGTTATCACCCGGGTGCGCAACCGCCCCGGTGTGCGCCGGTTCACCCGGCGATCGAAGATCAGCTGCACCTGGCCGGGCCGACCGATGTCCAGGTTCTCGCGGATGACCTGCTCGAAGAAGATGCGCCCGGCCACCGGCCGATCGAGCACCTGCGTGAGTGCGAACTCGGCCTGCAGGATCGAGGCCTGATAGCGGTAGCCGGCGGCACGGTCACGCCGGTCAAACGGATGGGGCAGCCGCGCCAGCCACTTGCGCAGCAAGCGGTCGATCTTCTTGTCGTCCAGGCCGTCGCAGATGCGCTGCAGCGCCTTGGGGTCGGCGCAGGACAGCACGCCGTTGTCCAGCGCCTCGAACGCGATGCCGCGTTTGGCAAGCTGACGTTTGGCGTACTCGTTGCCGTTGATGCACAGCTTGGCGTTGTAGGGGAAGTACGAGCAGAACTTCAGGAAGAACGGGCCGAAGTCGCTGTCCACGCAGTAGAAGTAGTAGTGGTTGATCATGGCCGAGCCGTCCACCACCCACGGGTAGGTCCCACCGGTGGTGGCGCTGCGCCGACGCTCGGTGCGCACAACGCGGGCCTTCTCCTGCGCCCGCCCGACGTACAGCACGCCTTCGTCACGCTCGAACTGCTTCAGATACTGCTGCGTGACGTCGTCCTTGCGTTGGTGCTTGGCGAAGCCGACCATCTCCACGCCCTGATCGGCGACGAAGCGCTCGATGTTGGCCACGAACGCATCGGTCTTGGGCGCCACCCCTGCGGTCGAGGCAAAGCGCTGCCCGAGGTGGCCGCGCAGATACCACACGACGCCACCGATGCGCTGCAGCTGCGGCACGTAGACGTTGAGGTACATCCGGTCAATGCACTCGCTCTCCAGCACGACATGGTCACGCAGGACTTCGCACACGCTATGTGGTAGTTTCATGCCCGGCTCCGGTCGTCCACGGGGTCTTCGGACCCCATTGAGCTTCGAGCTCCAAATACTTCTGGGTCTGGCCCAGACGGCTCGACCGGAGCCACCTTACACCGCAGCACCCACCGCCGCGAGCACGCCCGTATCACTCGTTGGTCTGAGGCGAAGCCTCGTTAGCCGATCTGGTGATTGCCTTGACGAAGGCGAGGGCCTGTGACGACTATTCGTCGTGGCGTGGATTGGCGTTGGGCGGCGCTGGCCGAATCCGATGCTGACTGTCCGAGTCTCACTGATGCTCCGATATGGATGGCTGCGGCTCGTCGCGTCGACGCTGATGGTCAGCGCGGAAATGGCCTGTGCAGTACCTGCCACGCCGGCGTCGGCAGAGGATGCTTCAGCCCACTACGAGCAGTTCTGCGCCAAGTGCCACGACGCTGGCGCTGAAAGAGCGCCGAACCGTGCAGCGCTGAAGTTGCTGTCCGTCGAGCGGGTGCGTGCCGTGCTGAGCCGTGGCAGCATGCGCGAGCATGGCACGGGCCTGTCAGAGGCCCAGATCAGCGCGCTTGCGCGCTTCGTTGGCGGTGCGCCCGCGGCGGCCACTGCCAACGTCGCCCGCTGCACCTCGCTGGCTCCTGTGCTGACCGACTTCTCGGCACCGCACTGGAATGGCTGGGGCGTCGGCGCATCGCAGCGCCGCTATCAGCCCGCAGGCTTGGCCGGCCTGTCTGCGGCGCAGGTGCCAAAGCTGGAGCTCAAGTGGGCCTTCGGCTTCGCGGACGCCGTGCGTGCCTATGCACAACCGACGATCGTCGGCGGTCGCATCTTCGTCGGCAGTGCGGGTGGCAAGGTGTATGCGCTCGACGCCAAAAGCGGTTGCACCTATTGGGAGTTTGCCGCCGAGGCGCCGGTGCGCACGGCCATCAGCGTGGGGCAGGGGCGAAGGGGCTGGACGGTCTACTTCGGCGACCAACATGCCAACGTCTATGGCGTCGACGCGAACACCGGCCAGCAGATATGGCTGACGAAGGCCGATGCCCACGCAACGGCAATGATCACCGGCGCGCCTTTGCTGACCGACGACAGGCTGCTGGTCCCGGTGTCGTCGCAGGAAGAGGCCACGAGCATGAACCCAGCCTATTCCTGCTGCACCTTCCGCGGCAGCGTCGTTGCGCTCGACGCGCAGACCGGCAGGCGGATCTGGCAGGCATTCACGATCGACACTGAGCCGCGGCCGGTGCGCAAGAACGAAGTCGATGTGCAATTGTTCGGTCCTTCGGGAGCCGCTGTGTGGTCGTCACCCAGCGTCGACCCGCTCAGGCATCGGGTCTACGTCACCACGGGCAACAGCTACTCCGATCCGCCATCGGACGGCGCCGATGCCATCATCGCCTTCCGCCTCGACACGGGTGCGCGCGTCTGGAGCCGTCAGATGACGGCCAGCGACGCCTACACCGTCGGCTGCGGCTACCAGGCGCCCGGCACCGGCAGTTGCCCCCTGGCCAACGGCCCTGACCTGGACTTCGGTTCGTCGGCCATGCTGGTGACGCTGTCGAACGGGCACCGCGCGTTGATTGCCGGGCAGAAGTCCGGCGTCGTCCATGCGCTCGATCCCGACCGCGATGGCGCGGTGCTGTGGCAGACCCGGGTCGGCAGCGGCGGCAAGCTGGGCGGCGTGCAATGGGGCACGGCGGCCGATGAAAAGCATGTCTATGTCGCGGTTTCCGATGTGCGCTTTGTACCCGCAGCGCCGGATTCACCTGGCGCCCAGCCCACGCCGTTTGGCATCAGCCTTCGCCTCGATCCCGATGTGGGCGGTGGTCTGCTGGCCTTGCGGATCGACACCGGCGAGGTGGTGTGGCGGACCCCGCACCCGGGATGTCACGGCATGCCGGGCTGCAGCCCAGCGCAGTCGGCCGCCGTCACGGCGATTCCTGGCGTGGTCTTCTCGGGCGGACTCGACGGGCACCTGCGCGGCTATGCTGCCGACAGCGGCCGCATCATCTGGGACGTCGACACCAAGAAAACCTATTCGACGGTCAATGGTGTGGTCGCGCAAGGCGGCTCGCTCGACGGTCCTGGTGCCGTGGTGGTGGGCGGAATGTTGTACGTCAACTCGGGCTACGCAATCTTCGGCGGCGTGCCTGGCAACGTGTTGCTGGCTTTCTCGATCGACGGCAAGTAGGCGGGCCCGCCGGGGTAAACGCATCCTCCGGTGTTGCCGTAGAACGCCTCAAGGCAAGGCGGAGGTCGGGCCAATGCCATGAACAGGGCGGGCATCTGCGACGATCCAACCCCGGGCACGGCAAGCCGCCATCGCCGCGCCTCGGGTGCACCCCGTCTGGACGCACGCCGCGCGGTCGCCTAACCTCGGGCTCCTCGACAAGGAGCAGCACATGGCGACGAACCTCCAGGGGCCGGGCATCTATCTGGCGCAATTTGCCGGCGACGCCGCGCCCTTCGATTCCTGGCACGCGATCACGAAGTGGGCCGCCGGGCATGGTTTCAAGGGCGTGCAGATACCGTCGTGGGATGGTCGCTTGTTCGACCTCGAAAAAGCCGCGAAGTCGAAAGGCTACTGCGACGAGATCGCCGGCGTCGCGCGCGAGAACGGCGTCGCCATCACCGAACTCGGCACGCACCTGCAGGGCCAGCTGGTGGCGGTGCACCCGGCTTACGACGACGCCTTCGACGCCTTTGCACCCGATGCAGTCAAAGGCAACCCGAAGGCGCGGCAGCAGTGGGCGGTGCAACAGATGCTGTGGGCCGCGAAAGCGTCGCAGCACCTGGGCTTGACCAGCAGCGTCAGCTTCTCCGGTGCGCTGGCCTGGCCGTACCTGTACCCGTGGCCGCCGCGGCCGCCGGGGCTGATCGAAGCCGCTTTCGATGAACTGGCCAAGCGCTGGCGGCCCATCTTCGACGCCTACGACGAAGCCGGCTGCAGCGTCGCCTTCGAACTGCATCCGGGCGAAGACCTGTTCGACGGCGCCACCTTCGAGATGCTGCTCGATCGCGTCGACCAGCACCCGCGCTGCTGCATCAACTACGACCCCTCGCATTTCCTGCTGCAGCAACTCGACTACCTGGCCTTCATCGACATCTACCACCAGCGCATCACCTCGCTGCACATCAAGGATGCCGAGTTCCGCCCGAACGGCCGCCAGGGCGTGTATTCGGGTTATCAACCGTGGGTCGATCGGGCCGGCCGCTTCCGCTCACTGGGCGATGGGCAGATCGACTTCAAGGCCATCTTCTCGAAGATGGCGCAGTACGGCTACCGCGGCTGGGCGGTGCTGGAATGGGAGTGCTGCCTGAAGCATCCCGAGCAGGGTGCCGCGGAGGGCGCGAAGTTCATATCCGAGCACATCATCCGCGTCACCGAAACGTCCTTCGACGACTTCGCCGGCGGCGCGGCCGACACGCGCCAGTTGAAGCGCATGCTCGGCCTCTGAGGCGGCGCCGTCATGACGATTTCAGGCAAAGCCAGCAAGCCGGCAGGGGCCGCCCGGCGCATCCGGCTGGGCATGGTCGGTGGCGGCGAAGGCGCGTTCATCGGCGCGGTGCACCGCATGGCGGCGCGGCTCGACGACCACTACGAACTGGTGGCCGGCGCGCTGGCCTCCAGCGCCGACAAGGCGCGTGCCTCGGGACGGGCGTTGGGGTTGGCCGAAGACCGCATCTACACGGACTACCGCGAGATGGCGCGCGCCGAGGCGGCGCGCGACGACGGCATCGAGGTGGTGGCCATCGTCACGCCGAACCACCTGCATGCGCCGGTGGCCCGCGCGTTCCTGGAGTCCGGCATGCACGTCATCTGCGACAAGCCGGTCACCACCACCAGCCAGGACGCGCGGCGACTGGCCGCGTTGGCCGCCCGACACAAGCGCATCTTCGCCGTGACCTACAACTATTCGGGCTACCCGATGGTGCGCCAGGCGCGGCAGATGGTGGCCAAGGGGCAGCTCGGCGACATCCGCGTGGTGCAGGTCGAGTACGCGCAGGACTGGCTCAGCGAAAGCCTCGAAAGCAGCGGTCAGAAGCAGGCCGACTGGCGCACCGATCCGGCGCGCGCGGGCGGCGGCGGCTGCATCGGCGACATCGGCACCCATGCCTACCAGCTGGCCGAGTTCGTCACCGGGTTGAAGGTGCAGCAGCTGTGCGCCGAGCTCAGCACTTTCGTCGCGGGACGGCGGCTCGACGACAACGCCCAGGTGCTGCTGCGCTTCGACGGTGGCGCGCGCGGCGCGCTGTGGGCGAGCCAGGTGGCACCGGGCAACGAGAACGCGCTGCGCCTGCGCGTGCACGGCAGCCGCGGGGCGCTCGACTGGCAGCAGGAACACCCGAACCAGCTGCGCTTCACGCCGCTGGGCCAGCCGCCGCAGGTCATCGCCCGCGGTGCGGCCGGCGCGCTGGCTGACGCGGCCCGTGTCAGCCGCATCCCGGCCGGCCACCCCGAGGGCTATCTGGAAGCCTTCGCCACCTTGTATGCCGAGGTGGCGCAGGCCATCCGCTCGGCGCGCCGCGGCGGCGGCAGGCTCAACCGTGACGTGTTGTACCCGGGCATCGCCGACGGCTGGCGGGGCGTGGCCTTCGTCGAAAGCGTGGTGGCATCGTCGCGCCGCGGTGGGCGCTGGGTGCGGATGCCGGCGATGCCGACAGTGAAACTACAGTGAAACCCTGATTGATTTATTTATTGATGTCAATATTCTGGAGGACGTACATCACATCAACTGCATGAGTTCAGCGCCCAGCACCGCCACCATCGCCAGCATTGCGGCGCGTGCGGGCGTGGGCACCGCGACGGTCGATCGCGTGCTGAACGGCCGCCCCGGCGTGAACGCCGAGACGATGCAAAGGGTGATGCAGGTGGTGGCCGAACTGGGCACGCCGCCGCTGCGCGGGCGGCCGAAATCGGCCGACAACTTCCGCTTCGTGTTCGTGCTGCCGGCCGACAGCACGCCGTTCCTGGAACTGATCGAACGGCAGATCGCGCAGACTGCCGGCGACTTTCGGCACCAGCACATCACCGAGATCACGCAGCGTTTCGAGACCACCGACCCGGAGCAGTTCGCGGCGCAGGTCGCCGGCCTGACCGACTGCGAAGGCGTGGCGCTGATGGCGCCCGACCTGCCCGCCGTCAAGTTGGCCATCAACCAGTTGGTGCGCTCCGGCGTGCACGTGGTCACGCTGTGTTCAGACGTCGCCGGCTCGATGCGCGAAACGCATGTCGGCGCCGACAACCGCGCGGCCGGCCGCACCGCCGGACTGTTGCTGGCGCGCATGGCCGGTGCCGAAGGGCGCGACACCTTGCTGCTGTCTTCGCAGGCGACGCGGCTGTCGGCCGAGATCGAGCGGCGCATCGGCTTCGCACAGGTGCTGGAAGAACGCTTCCCAAGGTTGAAACTGCAGCGCACCCCCGACCTGCCGGCCGACGATGCCGGCGCCATGCGCACCTTGCAACGCGCCTTCAAGAAGGACATCGACGTGGCGTGTGTGGCTGGCATCTACAACGTCGGCTCGGGCAGCGTGGGCGTGGCGCGCGCGCTCGACGGCGCCGGACTGGCCGGCACGGTGGCGGCGGTGGTGCATGACTTCAGCGATGCGCACCGCGCGCTGCTCAGCGCCGGATCGCTCAGTTATGTGTTGCACCAGGATCTTCACTACTGTGTGCTGACAGCCGCGCGTGCGCTGCGCGCACTGTGCGAAAACGTGCGCGGTGCACTCAGCGTGGTGCAGCCGCGAATCGAAATCCTGACGGCCGAGAACCTGTTCTGAACGGCTGCCTGGTGTGAGTGAGTGAAACCCCAACCTGGATGGAGACCGATGTCATGAGATCACTGCTGAACAAGTTGCCGGGGCTCGCCACCCTTGCCGCCGCCGCCACCCTGAGCCTGGGCGCCTCCGTGGCACAGGCGCAGGACAAGACCATCACCCTGTGTTGGGCCGCCTGGGACCCGGCGAACGCGCTGGTGGAGTTGTCGAAGGACTTCACCACCAAAACCGGCATCAAGATGAAGTTCGAGTTCGTGCCCTGGCCGAACTTCGCCGACCGCATGCTCAACGAGCTGAACAGCAAGGGCAAGCTGTGCGACCTGATCATCGGCGACAGCCAATGGATCGGTGGCGCCGCCGAGAGCGGTCACTATGTCAAGCTGAATGACTTCTTCGCCAAGGAAGGCATCAAGATCAGCGACTTCGCGCCGGCCACGGTGCTGGGTTATGCCGAATGGCCGAAGGGCACGCCGAACTACTGGGCGCTGCCGGCGATGGGCGACGCGCTGGGCTGGACCTACCGGAAGGACTGGTTCAGCAAGCCCGAGTTCCAGGCCGAGTTCAAGGCCAAGTACAAGCGCGACCTGGGCCCGCCGAAGACCTGGACCGAATTCAAGCAGGTGGCCGAGTTCTTCACTGGCAAGGAGATCGACGGCAAGAAGGTGTACGGCACCTACCTGTTCACCGAACGCGGCTCCGAAGGCATCACGATGGGCGTGAGCAACGTGCTCTACCCGTTCGGCTTCCAGTACCAGGACCCGAAGAAGCCGTATGCGATGGACGGCTTCGTCAACGGACCGGACGCAGTGCGTGCACTGGAGTTCTACAAGTCGCTCTACAAGTGCTGCACACCGCCGGGCCTGACCAACTCGTACATGGGCGAGGGCCTGGACGCGTTCAAGTCGGGGCAGGTGGCGATGATGATGAACTGGTTCGCTTTCTTCCCGGGCCTGTACAAGGATCCCAACGTCGGCGGCGACAAGATCGGCTTCTTCGTCAACCCGAGCGACAAGACCAAGGGTTCGCAACTCGGTGGCCAAGGCATCTCCGTGGTGTCGTATTCACCGAATCGCGCCGAAGCGCTGTCCTACATCAAGTGGTTCGCCGCGCCTGACGTGCAGAAGAAGTGGTGGGCGCTGGGCGGGTACTCGGCGCACAACGCGGTGCTGAAGGACCCGGGCTTCGTCAAGAGCGCGCCTTTCGCGGGGGAGTTCCTGACCGCGATGGACCAGGTGAAGGATTTCTGGGCCGACCCGAGCTACGCGCAGTTGCTGCTGGCCGAGCAGAAGTGGATTCACGACTACGTCGTCGCCGACAAGGGCACCGCCAAGCAGGCCCTGGACGGCATGGTCGCCGACTGGAAAAAGGTGTTCAAGGAAGACGGAAAAATCAAGTAGTCCTCGAAGCGGCTTGCGCCGCTCCCCGCAGGCGGCGCCACTGGCGGACCGGCAAGTGCGGCTCCGCAGTGGCTGCCTGATGGGACGTCCGTTGCCTACCTTTGCTCTGGCGCTTCTTACGTGACCGACTCTTCACTCAGCAACCGATTGGCTCAGGCCACACCGATGCCGCTCGCCAGTCGCATGCGCGGGCTGTCGGACCGCGCGGTGGCCTGGCTGTTCATTGCGCCGACGATGGTGCTGCTGCTGGCGATCAACATCTTCCCGCTGATCTGGACGGTGCGGTTGTCGTTCACCAACTTCCGCGCCAACCGGCCGAATGCCGAAGTCATCAGCGTCGGCATCGACTACTACACCGCGATCCTCACCGACCCCGACATCTGGGGCGCGATGCAGGCCACCGCGCACTTCCTGTTCTGGACCATCACGCTGCAGACGCTGATCGGCTTCGGCCTGGCCTGGCTGATCGACCGCAAATTTCGCGGCCACGGCTTCTGGACCACCTTGATCCTGATTCCGATGATGCTGTCGCCGGCGGTGGTGGGCAACTTCTGGGCCTTCATCTACCAGCCGCAGATCGGCCTGTTCAACTACGCGGTGTCGTTCTTCACCGGCATCGAACCGTCGAGCTTCGAAATGCTCGGTTCGGTGAAGCTGGCGCCGTGGGCCATCGTCATCGTCGACACCTGGATGTGGACGCCGTACGTGATGCTGATCTGCCTGGCCGGGCTGCGCAGCATCCCCGACTACATCTACGAAGCCGCCGAGGTCGATCGCGCCTCGGCCTGGCGGCAGTTCTGGAGCATCACGTTGCCGATGGTGCTGCCCTTCATCATGCTGGCGGTGCTGTTCCGCGGCATCGAGAACTTCAAGATGTTCGACCTGGTGAACCTGCTGACCAACGGCGGGCCGGGTTCGACCACCGAGGTGGTGTCGATCACGCTGAAGCGCGAAGCCTTCGAGAAGTGGCGCACCGGCTATTCGTCGGCGCTGGCGATCATCCTCTTCGTCGCCGTGTTCGGCATGGCGAACATCTACGTCAAGGCGTTGAACGCCGTCAAAAATAGATGAGCCAGGGCATCAGCACCGCGCACAGCGTCGTCGAGCCGACATCGACGAGCAAGCGACTGGCCATGGTCGTCGTCATCCTCTACGCACTGGTGACGATGGCGCCGCTGGTGTGGATCCTGCTCACCAGCATCAAGAGCCCGACCGACTCGATCAGCTACCCGCCGAAGGTGTTCTTCGAACCCTCCACGGTCGGCTACTGCAACCTCTTCACAACGCGTTCGCGGCAGACGCCCGAATACCTGGCCGGCCTGCCGCCGCCCGACAACGCCTGCGAGCGCAGCGCGCGCGAACGCAACATGGTGGTTGTCAGCCGCTCGAACTACATCCCGCGCTTCGTCAACTCGCTGATCATCGCTGTCGGTTCTACCGTGCTCTCGGTCGGCCTCGGCGTGATGGCGGCCTATGCCTTCAGCCGCTTCAAGGTGCCGGGCAAGGATGACCTGATGTTCTTCATCCTGTCGACGCGCATGATGCCGCCGATCGCGGTGGCGATACCGATTTACCTGATGTACCGCGAGGTCGGGTTATCGGACACGCGGCTGGGCATGATCCTTTTGTACTCGGCGGTCAACGTCTCGCTGGCGGTGTGGCTGCTGAAGGGTTTCATCGACGAGATTCCGCGCGAATACGAAGAGGCCGCGCTGGTCGACGGCTACACACGCCTGCAGGCCTTTCGCAAGGTGGTGCTGCCGCAGGCCACCACCGGCATCGTCGCCACCGCGATCTTCTGCATGATCTTCTCTTGGAACGAGTACGCCTTCGCGGTGCTGCTGACCAGCGGTGAGGCGCAGACCGCGCCGCCGTTCATTCCGATCATCATCGGCGAAGGTGGGCAGGACTGGCCTGCAGTAGCCGCTGGCACCACCCTGTTCCTGATTCCGATCCTGGTCTTCACGATCCTGCTGCGCAAGCACCTGCTGCGCGGCATCACCTTCGGCGCGGTGAGGAAATGACGGCGCCGTCGAATGCCTGGCCGAAGTGGCTGCGCCGCGGGCCTATGGAAATGTTCGCCTGCATCGTTATCGCACTGGGCATCTTCATGATGCTGCAGCCTTTCGTGATGGCGCTGTTCACCTGGTCGTTCGTCACCACCTTGGCCGGCACGGTGATGTTCATGATCGTGTCGAAGTTTCCAAAGTAGGAGTCATGGTGCCCCCACGCTCACTTCGTTCGCTGCCCCCCGAGGGGGCGCAGGCCTCCCTTGGGGCGGCCCGGGAGGAGGCCTAGTGGCCGAGATCCGCGTCCAGCATCTGCACAAGGCCTTCGACAAGTTCGTGGCGGTCAGGGAGTCGAACTTCACCGTGCGCGACGGCGAATTCTTCTGCCTGCTCGGCCCTTCGGGCTGCGGCAAGACCACCACCTTGCGCATGATCGCCGGGCTCGAACTGCCGACCTCGGGCCAGGTGTTCCTGGGCGATGAGGACGTGAGCTTCAAGCGCGCGTCGCAGCGCGACATCGCCTTCGTGTTCCAGCTGTTCGCGCTGTACCCGCACATGAACGTGCGCAAGAACATCGGCTTCTCGCTGCTGTCGCAGGGCGTGCCGCGCGCCGAGGTCGAACGCCGCGTACAGGAAACGGCCGCCACCTTGCGCATCACCGACATGCTGGACCAGCCGGTGTCGGGGCTGTCCAGCGGCGACCGCCAGCGCGTCGCACTCGGCCGCGCCATCGTGCGCCGGCCGCTGGCGTTCCTGATGGACGAGCCGCTCGGCGCACTCGATTCCGAATTCCGCGAATTGATGTGCGGCGAGCTGCGCGCGCTGCACGAGCGGCTGCACGCGACCACGGTGTATGTCACGCACGACCAGACCGAAGCGATGGCGATGGCCGACACGATCGCCATCATGAACCAAGGGGTGATCGAACAGCTCGGCGCGCCGCAGCAGGTCTATGAACGACCGGCGAGCGTGTTCGTGGCCGACTTCGTCGGCTCGCCGGCGATGAATTTCCTGCCCTTCGATGCGGCCTTGCATGCCGGCGACGAGGCGGTGCGCATCGGCGATACCGCGGTGGCGGTGCCGGCACTGCGCGAGGCACTGCCGCACGGCGCGCGGCTGTGCGGCATTCGCCCGGAACACCTGCGACTCGCCGACGACGCGCCGCTGCGCGCCGAGGTGCTGGGCACCGAATATCTGGGGTCGAGCCGCGTGATCACCTTGCGCACCGCGCTGGGCGCCACGGTGCGCGCAAAGGTGGATGTGCGCAACGCGGTGCGCCGCGGCGACACGGTCGGGCTGCAGTTCGACGCCGCGGCCGTGAGCCTGTTCGACACGGCCAGCGGCCGCGCCTTGAAGACGGCCCGCGACGACGTGGCGATGCAGGGGCCGCAGCATGGCTGATCTGCGGCTGCATCAGGTGGGCAAGCGTTTCGGCACGGTGCAGGCATTGCAGTCGCTGAGCCTGGAGGTGGCCAGCGGTGAATTCGTGGTGCTGCTCGGTCCCAGCGGCGCCGGCAAGACCACCACCTTGCGGCTGGCCGCCGGGCTGGAACAACCCGACGGCGGCGAGGTTTTCATCGGCGGCCACGATGTGACGCGGCTGGCGCCGGCCTTGCGCGATGTGACCTTCGTGTTCCAACAGTACTCGCTGTACCCGCACCTGAGCGTGTTCGACAACCTGGCCTTTCCGCTGCGTTCGCCGCTGCGCAAACGCAGCGAGGACGAGGTGCGGCGCAAGGTGACCGAGGTGGCACAGATGCTGCGCATCGACGACAAGTTGAAGAGCCCGGCCACCAAGCTCTCCGGCGGCCAGATGCAGCGCGTGGCGATCGGCCGTGCCTTGGTGCGTGAGCCCGCGGTAACCTTGATGGACGAGCCGCTGTCGTCGCTGGACGCGAAGCTGCGCAACGACCTGCGGCTGGAACTGAAGCGCATTCAGCAGGACCTGGGCGCCACCTTGCTCTACGTCACGCACGACCAGACCGAGGCGATGACCTTGGCCACGCGCATCGGCGTGCTCGATCAGGGGCGCCTGGTGCAGGTCGGCACGCCCGAGCAGATCTACGAAGACCCGGTCAGCGCCACCGTGGCGTCGCGCCTGGGCTCGCCGCGCATCAACCTGCTTCCGCGCGCCGCACTGCCCGGCCTGAATGCGCCGGCCGCCACAGCGACGATCGGGCTGCGCGCCGAACAACTGGCGCTGGCACCTGCCGCTCAAGGCACCGGCAGCCATGTCACGGCACGGGTGCGGCGCGTCGAATGGCTCAGCGATCTGCACCTGGTGCATCTGGCGCTGGACGGGGACGGTGGCGACTTGATTGCCTCCGCCGACCCCGGCAGCCGCTTCGAGCCCGACGCCACCGTCGGCGTGCGGGCGTTGATGCCGCTGTGGTTCGACACGCAGGGCCAACGCATCCGTGCCTGAGTCATCACCGAAGAGCCCACCATGGACCATGCCTCGCTGATCGCCCATGCCACCGACACCTTGCTCACGCATGTCGAGGAACTGACCGCACTGGATCAGGCCATCGGCGATGGCGACCATGGCCTGAATATGAAGCGCGGCGCACTCGCCATCCAGGGCAAGCTCGACGCGCTGCGCGCGATGTCGCTCAACGACGCGCTGAAGACGATGGGCATGACCTGCATGTCGACCATCGGCGGCTCGTCCGGCCCGGTGTTCGGCACCCTGCTGGTGACGCTGTCGAAGGAGTTGCCGGTCGCGCCCGGTGCGGCCGATCTGGCCAGCGCACTCGATGCGGCCATCAAGGCACTGACCCGCCTGGGCAAGGCCGAGGTCGGCCAGAAGACCCTGCTCGATGTGCTCGACCCGGTGCGCCAGGTGCTGGCTTCGGGCGGCGACGACATGCCGGCCCGCGTGCGCCGATGTGCCGACGACAGTGCGGCGGCCACGGCACAGATGGACGCCGCGCGCGGCCGGGCCTCGTTTCTCGGCGATCGCGCGCTGGGCCATGTGGACCCCGGTTCGCGATCGATGGCGTTGATCATCGGTGCGCTGTGCGACAAACTTTGAATTCACCGACACCGGAGCATCGACGATGAAAAAACTCATCAACCACGTGGACAGCGTGCTCGCCGAATCGCTGGACGGCTTTGCGGCGGCGCATGCCGACATCGTCACGCTCGGCGCCGATTACCAGTTCGTGCGTCGGCGCGAACTCAAACCCGGCAAGGTGGCGCTGATCTCCGGTGGCGGTTCGGGCCACGAACCGCTGCATGCCGGCTTCGTCGGCAGCGGCATGCTCGACGCCGCCTGCCCGGGGCAGATCTTCACCTCGCCCACGCCCGACCAGATGCTCGCCGCGGCCGGCGCGGTCGACGGTGGCGCCGGCGTGCTGTTCATCGTGAAGAACTATTCCGGCGACATGATGAACTTCCAGATGGCCGCCGAGATGCTCGACCGCGACAACGCCACCGTCATCGTCAACGACGATGTGGCGGTGGAAAACTCGACCTACACCACCGGCCGGCGCGGCGTGGCCGGCACCTTGATCGTCGAGAAGATCGTCGGCGCGGCCGCCGAGCGTGGGCTGTCGCTGGCCGAACTGAAAGCGCTGGGCGACGCCACCAACAAGGCCACCGCCTCGATGGGCGTCGCGCTCAGCTCGTGCACCGTGCCGGCGGCCGGCAACCCGACCTTCCAGATCGGCGTCGACGAGATGGAAATGGGTGTCGGCATCCACGGCGAACCGGGGCGGCGGCGCGTCAAGCTGGGCAGCGCCGACGAGATCGCCGCCGAACTCACCGGCGCGGTGCTGAAGGACCTGTCGTTGCAGCGCGGCCAGCAGGTGCTGCTGCTGGTCAACGGCTTCGGCGGCACGCCGCTGCTCGAGCTGTACCTGATGGTGCAGGCCGCCGGCAAGGTGCTGGCCGGTGCCGGCGTGAAGGTGGTGCGGCACCTGACCGGTTCGTACGTGACCTCGCTCGAGATGGCCGGTTGTTCGATCACCGTCTCGGCACTCGACGATGCCGGCCTCGCGCTGTGGGATGCGCCGGTGCACTGCGCGGCGTTGCGCTGGGGCTGCTGACTTCGGGGCAGTTCCGGATGGACGGGCCGCACGCCAGCGCCTAGGGTGCGGGGATGGAAAGCCCCGCCCCGTCCGACCCGCTCGATCGGCCGTCGCGTGACGAGACCGGCAGCACGCCGATCGTGCTGCGCCTGTTACGGCTGTCCGACCCGTTGCGCTGGATCGCTCTCGGCTGGCGCGACTTCGTGCGCTGCCCGGGCATCGGCCTGTTCTACGGCGTCTGCTTCATGGTCATGGGCTGGGCGCTGCTCGAGGTCTACGCCGCCGCGCCGGCCTACGTGCTGGCGCTGTGTGCAGGGTTCCTGCTGATGGGCCCGTTCCTGTGCCTGGGCCTGTACCGGGCCAGCCAGCGGCTGGAGAACGGCGACAAACCCGACTTCGGCGATTCACTGCTCGCCTGGGACACGCGCACCGGCACGCTGGCCATGTTCGGCTTCGTGCTGCTGGTGCTGGAGATGCTGTGGGGCCGCGCCACGCTCGTCATCTTCGCTGTCACCTTCGACGGCATGCCGGATCTGAAGGGTTCGCTGCTGGCGCTGGCCGACCCGCAGAACCTCGTCTTCACCATCGCCTGGCTCGGCGTGGGCGCGCTGTTCGCCGGGCTGATCTTCGCCGTCAGCGTGGTGTCGATGCCGATGATCCTGCACCGCCAGACCGATGCCATCACCGCCGGGCTGACCAGCTTCCGTCTGGTGCTGACCCAGCCGCGGGTGATGTTCGTCTGGGGCGCACTGATCAGTGTGCTGGTGGTGCTGGCCATGCTGCCGTGGTTCGCCGGGCTGCTGGTGGTTGGCCCGGTGCTCGGCCATGCCTCCTGGCACGCCTACCGCGCTGCTGTGGTGGACTGAAGCGCAAGGCCCACGGCGCGCGCACCGTGCAACCGGTGTTCTTGCGCGCTTCCAGCTCTTGACCTGGCCGCTGCCCACGATCTCGAACAGGTCGCGGGTGCAAGCGGCACTCCAATTGCGCACCAACCGCATACGGGCTGAACCCCTAGGTTGACGCACCTACTACTAGGGGGAACGAGGGAGAAGCGCATTGCCATCGTCCCCTCATCGGTGCCTACTGGAACTTCGCCGCCATCGCAATGTGCGCTGGCGAGACATCAAAGCCGTGCTGTCGCTTTCGAAACAGGCAGCATGCAAGGAGACCGCGATGAAAAGATTTCTGCTGACAACCCTGGCTGCACTCGTGGGCTGGGCTTGCGCCGCCACCTCGGCTTTGGCCGCCAACAAGGTCGAAGTCCTCGAGCAGGGACAACGCTCGACACTGCTGCGCATCACGGTGGATGACCCCAAGCTCGAAGAAGTCAACACACCCGCCGGGCGCTTCATGCGCTTTTCGCAACGTGAGGCCTCACAAGGCGGCGCCGAGGTGGGCACCGATGCGCAGGGTACCGCTGAACTGCCGCTGGTGGGCTTCCCGCTGGCCCTGCCGATCGATTTGAAGCAGACCCAGGTCGAGGTCATACCGGAGGGAAAGGCGAAGGAGATTCAGGCGCTGATCTTCCCGGTGCAACCGATGGAGATCGCGCGCAAGCAGGAACCCGAACTCGGGCCTTTCGTGTTCGACCGCGACGCCTACCTGAAAGGCGCCCGCCAGCCCGGCCAGCAGGTCGACAACACGCCGATGTTCAAGGGCGACGCCAACATCGAGAGCTTCAAGTTCTCGCCCTTCGGCTACGACCCGCAGAAGGCCGTGCTGACCTACTACAACAGCTACCTGGTGTCGGTGTTGCACCCGGCCGGCGCCTGCTTCGTGATCGACCGCCTCGCCGACCCGAACGCGGCCCGGTCCTACGACGGGATCGACCGCCACTTCGAGCGCCTGCCGCTGCCGGTGCTGCCGTATGCGGTGAACAACCAGTGGGCGATCGCGCATGTGTGCCCGCCCCTCATCCCACCCAACCTGTTCGGCGCACGCTATCTGATCGTGAGCCACCCCAACTTCCTCGCCGCGGCCAACACGTTGCGCAACCACAAGCAGTTGCAGGGCATCTCGACGCTGGTGGTCAGCACGCAGACGATCTCAGGCGGGCCGGCGGTGGCCAGCGCCACCCAGATCCGAAACTGGATCGCCAATTACTACAACAGCCACGTCATCAAACCCAAGTGGCTGGCGCTGATGGGCGACGCCGAGTTCGTGCCGACGCACTACGACCTGGTCAACAACTCCGACTCGGCCCGAAACGCCAGCGACATCTGGTACGGCCAGTTCGCCGGCGGGCCGACGACGATTCCCGTTTTCGGCATCGGCCGCTACCCGGTGGACACGCTGGCGCAGGCCAACACGATGGTGTCCAAGGTGATGGCCTTCGAAACGTCGCCGCCGCCTTCGAGCGTGTTCGGCAAGGACTTCTACAGCCGCCTGACCTTCGCGTCGTACTTCCAGGGCAACGGCAGCACCGACGAGCGCTGGTTCGCCGAAGTCTCAGAGATCGTGCGCAACCACGCCGTGACATTGAACTACTCGCCGCAGCGCATCTACAAGGCAAGCAATGCGTCGAACCCGCTGAACTACCGTGGCGGCGGCGCCATACCGGCCGCCCTGCGCAAACCCGGGTTCGCGTGGAACGGCAGCGCGAACGACATCGTCACTGCGGTCAACAACGGCACGGCGCTGCTGTACCACCGCGACCACGGTTGGTGGGACGGCTGGGGCGACCCGAGCTTCGGCATCGGCAACCTGGGCGCGATCTCGGTGACGAACAACCAGTTTCCGGTGGTCTTCAGCATCAACTGCGCCAGCGGCCTGTTCGACAACGAAACCGTCGATTTGCCGGCGAACATCGTCGGTGGCGGCTACGGCCCGGGCGTCGGATCGGTGTACTGGGCCGAAAATTTCGTGCGCAAGGCGGACGGCGCGCTGGCCGTGATCGGCGACACGCGATCGAGCAGCACTGTCGACAACGGCCACCTCACGCTCGGCCTGTTCGACGCCATCTTTCCGGGTCTCGTGCCCGGCTACGGCGGCGGTGTGGCGATCACGCGGCTGGGTGACGTGCTGAACCACGGCAAGGCCTTCATCGCGGCGGTGAACTCGGGCGCCACGCCCAACCGCCATCCCTTCGATGTCGGCGGCGTGCGCCCAGGGCTCGTCAACCTGCGCCAGGAACTGAACCTGTACAACCTGTTCGGCGACCCCACGGTGAAGGTGCGAGTTCGCCCGCCCTACAAGTTCACCATCAGCAGCATCAGGCTGCTGCAGGGGCTGGCGCAGATCCAGATTCCGATACCGCAGCCACCCTGCGAGTCTTGCCCGAAGCCCGAGCTGATCACGGCCGTGGCCATCGATCCCGTGTCAGGACGGTTGCTGGGCCGCACCCTGATCGACGACAACGGCAATGGCCAGATCGACGTCGGCGGCTTCAAGGGAAACTTCTGGGTGCGGGTCGGCTCGCCCGACGGTGCTTCGACTCAGGCGGCGATGGACGAGACCGACGAGGACGGCGACGGCATTCCCGACAGCCGCGACAACTGCACCAAGGTGGCCAACCGCGATCAGCTGGACAGCGACGGGGACGGCTACGGCAATGCGTGCGATGCGGACCTCAACAACGACAACGCGGTCAACGCGCTCGACCTGGCGCTGTTCCGCGCGAAGTTCGGCAGCCGCGGTGACAGCTCGTCCGACCTGAACGGCGACGGCATCGTCAACGCGCTCGATCTGGCGATTTTCCGCAGGCTCTTCGCCGGCACCCCCGGGCCGTCGGCCTGGCATTTAGCACAAGCCGGCAATTGACGGTGCGCCGATCGGCAAGTACATTGAAACGACATTGAGAGGAGCGAAGATGAAAGCAGTCCCGAAATGGGCCCTGGCACTCGGTGTAGCCGGCGCCTGCGGCGCCGCGGCGGCGGGCACGATGGCCATCGATCCGGTCAGCGACATGGTCAACGTGGGCGACAGTTTCGATCTGCGCGTGCACGGCACTGGCTTTGTCGAAACAATCGTTGGCGGCGGCTTCGATCTGGCCTTCGACAGCGCGGTGCTGCAGCTGGTCTCGGTCACCATCGACCCGAGCTGGGAGTTCGCACCCAAGTCTGGCGTGATCGACAACGTCGCCGGCACTTTGACCGATGCCAGTTTCGCCACCTTCGCCAATCCGCGCAGTGGCAGCTTCGACGCTGCCTTGGTGCGCTTCACCGCCACCGCCATGGGCAACAGCAATGTCGCGCTGGCGCCGTCGGCCTTCTTCGTGTACGCCGACGAGATCGGCAACGAGGTCACGCCCACTTTCGCGGGCGGCGCGGTGCAGGTGGTGGACGAGGCCAGCACGCTCGCCACGATGCTCGGCGGCTTGGCCTTGCTGACGGCGGTTCTGCGCCGGCAGCGCCGACCCACAGCCTGACCGAAGATGCCGCGCCCGGCGGGGGCACGGCATCTTCGCTTGCACACTGCGGTCAGGGCATCAGCACGCTGCAGCCGGTGGTCTTGCGCGCCTCCAGATCGGTGTGCGCCTGCGCCACATCGGCGAGTGCGTAGCGCTGGTCGATGCGGATCTTGACCTTGCCACTGCCGACGATGTCGAACAGGTCATTCGCCATCTCCTGCGTCGCCTCGCGCGTGGCGATGTGCGTGAACAGCGTGCCGCGTGTGACGTGCAATGAGCCCTTCGCACCGAGCATGCCGATCGCGAACGGCGGCACCGGGCCCGACGCATTGCCGAAGCTGGCCATCAGGCCGAGCGGGCGCAGGCAGTCGAGCGAGCGCTCGAAGGTGTCCTTGCCGATCGAGTCGTAGACCACCTTGACGCCCTTGCCGCCGGTGATGGCCTTGACGCGCGCGACGAAGTCCTCGCTGCTGTAGTTGATGACATGCGCCGCGCCGTGCTCCTTGGCCAGCGCGCACTTGGCATCGCTGCCGGCGGTGCCGATCAGCTGCAGGCCCAGCGCCTTGGCCCACTGACAGGCGATCAGGCCGACACCGCCGGCGGCGGCATGGAAGAGCACGAAGTCACCGGCTTGCAAGCCACCCTGCGGCAACGTGCGCTTCAGCAGGTACTGCACCGTCAGGCCCTTCAGCATCATCGCCGCGCCGGTGTCGAAATCAATGGCATCGGGCAGCCGGCACACCGTCTTGGCCGGCATCACGCGCGCTTCGCTATAGGAACCGGGCGGGTTGCTGGCATAGGCCGCGCGGTCGCCCACCTTCAGGTGCGTGACACCCTCGCCCACCGCTTCGACCACGCCGGCAGCTTCCATGCCGAGGGTCAGCGGCAGCGCGTTCGGATACAGCCCGGTGCGCTGATAGACATCGATGAAATTCAAGCCGCAGGCATGGTGGCGGATGCGCAACTCGCCAGGGCCGGGCTCGCCCACCGGCAGCTCGACCAGTTGCAGCACTTCGGGGCCGCCGTGCTTGTCGATACGAATGGTCTTGGCGGTGCGCATGGGAAGTCTCCTCGAGGCTGATGATCGCCAAGACTAGCGCATGCGCCGCTGGCGCAGTCGCCGCCAGACGATCAGCCCGTACAGCACCAGGTTGAAGGCGGCCAGCGCCAGCGCGATGCGCCACTGCGCGGACGGCGTCAGCCCCTGCGGGTAGATCAGCGCGCCGAGGTAGTGGTCGACGAAGCTGCCGTCGTAACCTTGCTGCCCGGCACGGCGACGCAGGCCCACTTCCAGCGGTGTCAGCGGGCACAGCCCGGCGCTGGCCTCGATCCACACACCCCAGGCCAGCGCCGGCAGGTGCCACCACACAAACCGCGGCCAGCGCCACACGGCGCAGGCGCCCAGCACCGCCCAGGCGATGAAGGCACCGTGCAGCACCAGCACTGCGTCGGCGAGAATCGACCAGCCCATGCCCTGCCCCGAACGTCCCGTGTGCCACCGAATGACCGTCGCATTGTCCGGGTGCGCCGCATGAAGCGCCTCGTCGCCGCACCCAATCTGGCGCTGGCCACGCTGTGGTCCGACCAGCTGTGCGGCGCCGGCATCGAGGCCTGCGTGCAACGCGCCTGGGCCGGCAGCATCGCCGGCGAGATTCCGGTCGATCAGGCGCTGCCCGAGGTGTGGGTGATGGACGAGTCGCGCCATGCCGAGGCGCTGCGCGCGCTGCATGAACTGCGCAACCCGCCGTGGCGGCACTGGCTGTGCCTCGGCTGCGGCGAACAAATCGAAGGCCCCTTCGAACAATGCTGGAACTGCGGCGCCGTGCGTGCGAACTGATGCGCCTGTCGTGACCGCCTGAATGCCGCTGTCGCCGCGCCTGATCGTGCTGATGACGTTGCCGCCTCTGCTGTGGGCCGGCAATGCGGTGGTCGGTCGCATGGCGGTCGGCCATGTCACACCGCAGACGCTGAACGCCTGGCGCTGGGGCCTGACCGTGCTGATGCTGCTGCCGCTGGGCTGGCGCGTGCTGGCCACGGCCGAGTCACGGGCTGCCATCACGCAACGGTGGCGCTACCTGGCTGCGCTCGGCCTGTTCGGCGTGGCGGCGTTCAACGCGCTGCAGTACATGGCACTGACCACCACCACCGCGCTGAATGCCACGCTCATTGCGGCCAGCGGCCCGGTGTGGATGATGCTCGTCGGCTGGGGCCTGTTCGGCGTCGCACCACGCCAGCGCCAGTGGTTCGGCAGCGTGCTGTCGCTGATCGGCGTGCTGGTCGTCGTCGCGCGCGGTGAATGGCGGGCGCTGGCCGATGTGCACTTCGTGGCCGGCGACCTGTTCATGCTCATGGCCGTTTCCACCTGGGCGCTGTACAGCTGGCTGCTGGCACGCCCGCCGGCCTCGATGCAGCCGGCGCAGCGTCCCCCTTGGGACTGGGCCCAGTTCCTGTTCGTGCAGGCGCTGTTCGGCGTCGGCTGGACGCTGCTCGGTGCCGGAGTCGAGCAGGCGGTGCTGCAGCCGCCGCCGATCCGCTGGACGGCATGGACCGTGGCGCTGGTGCTGTACGTGGCCATCGGCCCGTCGATCATCGCCTTTCGCTGCTGGGGCATCGGCGTGGCGCAGGCCGGGCCCACCGTGGCCGCGTTCTTCAGCAACCTGTCACCGCTGTTCGCGGCCGTGTTGTCGGCGCTGCTGGTGGGCGAGGCGCCGCAGCTTTATCACGGTGTGGCCTTCTTGCTGGTGCTGGCCGGCATCGCCGTGTCGTCGCGGTCGTAGCGCGTCAATGGCAGATCGCGCTCGGGCGCGGCTGGTGCGGATGCAGGCAGCGCCGCGCGCAGCGCGGCCAGTTCGGTGCGCAAGGCGCCGAGCTGGTGGTGCAGGTCGTCGAGGATCTCGCGCTCGATGTGGCGTTCCTCGGTGGCGATCCAGGCCGAAGCAATATTCGCCGCCACCAGCGTGATCGCGCCAACACCCAGGAAGACCACGAAGACGGCGAAGATCTTCGATGCCGGCGTGGTCGGCACCATGTCGCCGTAGCCCACCGTGGCGGCGGTGGTGAAGGCCAGCCACAACGCGTCGCCGAAGGACGATGTCGTCGGCTCCAGCCACCAGAAGCCCAGCCCGCACGCCACCAGCACCAGCAGCGCGGCGATCAACCGGTACAGCGTGCCGCCGCGCGTGACCACGTAGTGGGCGGCCCAGAACATGCGCGCCATCGTGAACACGCCGACCACCACCCGGAACCACAGGGCCGGCTGCGACGCCGCGCTCGGCGGCAACAGCGCGGCCGTCACCAGCCCGGCGCACAGCAGCAGGTCGAAGCCGTTGGCCTGCAGGTGCGCACCCAAGTCGCCGCTGCGCCAGCCGACATGCAGCAGCGCGGCCGCCATCGTCGCGGCCGCGACCAGGTAGCTGAGCACGGCGATCAGCGGCGGCTGCGCATGCAGCAGCTCGACATAGAAGGACGGCACCGTGCTCAGCAAGGCCAGCACCGTCGGCCAACGCCACATCAAGTCGACACGGCGCCCGTGCGGCAAGGTTCGGCGCGCAAAGCGCGAGGTCAGTCCGATCTGACCGGGTTGAGCGGGGTCCTTGGGGGCGGCATGGCGTGACATGGGCTCGTGGGGCTGCTGCGGCGCAGGCAGTGTCGCATCCGGCGGGCCGGCGAGCTGACGCATGGCGCCACCGCGGCGCCAGTGGGCCAACGGCGCACGCCCGGCATGCTTTTCGGCCAGGGCGGCCGATGGCTCACCACCAGGCCAGGCGTTCGATTGCGTGTGCGAGCGCAGCACCCGCCGACGGTCCGGCGCCGGCGGCAAGACTGCCGGGGCCGACTCTAGCCGCCCTTCACCGCCGCGCCGATGCGGTCGCCCAGGCTCTTGTCCACGTTGCGCCAGTATTCGATGGCCCGCGCCAGCACGGCCGCCGACACACCGGCCTTCAGGTGGCCGACGACGTTGTCCACCAGCCGCTGTCGCGCCGCGTCGTCGAGCACCTCGCGCACCAGCGTGCCGGCCTGACCGAAGTCGTCGTCGTCCTTGCGCAGTGTGTAGGCCTTGCGCACCATGTCGCCGTCGGCATACCACAGGCCGGCTTCGTCGGTGCGCGACGGGTCGGCCTTCGGGCCGCCGTAGGAATTCGGCGCGTAAACCGGGTCGGACACGTTGTCCACGCGCATCGCGCCGTCCTTGCTGTAGCTGTGCACCGGCGACTGCGGCCTGTTCACCGGGATCTGCTTGTAGTTCACGCCCAGCCGTGCGCGGTGCGCGTCGGAATACGAAAAGCCGCGCGCCAGCAGCATCTTGTCGGGGCTCAGGCCGATGCCCGCCACCAGGTTGTTCGGCTCGAACGCGGCCTGCTCGATCTCGGTGTGGTAGTCGGTGGGGTTGCGGTCGAGCGTGAGCTTGCCGACCTCGATCAGCGGGTAGTCCTTGTGCGGCCACACCTTGGTCAGGTCGAAGGGGTTGAAGCGGTAGGTGCGCGCATCCTCGAACGGCATGATCTGCATCTTCAGCGTCCAGCTCGGGATGCTCGCCGCTGCTTGATCGATTCGAACAGGTCGCGCCGGTGGTAGTCGCCATCGACACCGGCCAGCCGGTCGGCTTCGGCCTGCGTCAGGAAATCGATGCCCTGGTCGGTCTTGAAGTGGTACTTGACCCAGAACTTCTCGCCTTTGGCATTCACCCACATGTAGGTGTGGCTCGAATAGCCGTTCATGTGGCGCCAGGTCTTGGGAATGCCACGGTCGCCCATCAGACCAGGCCACCTGGTGCGCCGATTCAGGCGACAGCGACCAGAAATCCCATTGCATGTCGTGGTCGCGCAGGCCGTTGTCGGCGCGACGCTTCTGGCTGCGGATGAAGTGCTGGAACTTCAGCGGGTCGCGCAGGAAGAACACCGGCGTGTTGTTGCCGACCATGTCGTAGTTGCCCTCGCTGGTGTAGAACTTCAGCGAGAAGCCGCGCGGATCGCGCCAGGTGTCGGGGCTGCCGCTTTCACCGGCGACCGTGGAAAAGCGGATCAGCGTGTCGGTCTTGGTGCCCGGCTGGAACACCGCGGCCCTCGTGTACGGGCTGACATCCTTCGTGACAACGAAGTGGCCGAACGCGCCACCGCCCTTGGCGTGCGGCTGGCGCTCGGGGATGCGCTCGCGGTTGAAGTTGGCCATCTGCTCGATCAGGTAATGGTCGTGCAGCACGATCGGGCCGTCGGCGCCGATGCTCAGCGAATGTTCGTCGCTGGCCACGGGAATGCCGGCATCGGTGGTGGTGGGGTTGGAATGGCTCATGGCGAAACTCTCCTGGTCAGTTGTCTGCGGCGAACGTCGCACCTTGGTCGATTGCCCACCGCGGTGCAAGTTCACTGTATTGCGCCAGGCGGCAATCACCCAGTCGAATTGCGCGATGGCGGCGATCGGCGTCAATCATTGATCATCGCGCCGCGCGCCGTCGGAAGATGCCGCGGATGGCCCTGCTGTAGAGCAGCGCGCTCGTCGAATCTACTTCGGTGCCACCTGCGCAGCACCCGGATTGATCGTGATGCCGCGCTTGCGAAGTTCATCGACCAGCAAGCGCGCGTTGATGTTGCCGCCCTCCGCCAAGCGCGCGGTGGCCGACGCCACCGTGTCGAGCGACGCACGCACCTTGCTCGCGGCTTCGATCTGCGCGTCCTGGCCCGCACGCAACGCCATCAGCTGCTGGCGCTCGCCCGCCAGTTGGTAGGACTGAAAGCTGAACCAGCCCAGCAGGGCCAGCGACAACAGCAACAGCGGCAGGAACGGGCTGGCGCCATTGCGCGTGCTGCTGCGGCGCGACGGCCCGTCGTCGTTCGAAGGCTGCATGCTCGTTGACATCGTCGTCAGCGTTTGCTGGTGGCAGCGGGGGGTGCTGCCGATGCGGCCGCCGCCGGAATGGCTGGCGACGGCGTGAACGACACGTTGATGCCCTGCGCGGCCAGCATCTGCAACAACTGCTGATCGTTGTTCTTCACCGCCAGCTCGGCCAGGGCCTTGACGATGTCGCGGTACAGCCCCTCGAGGCTGACGGTCTGCTGCAGAAACTGCTGGCGGCTGTTGACCTCAGCCTGTGCATCGCGGTTGAGGGTGAACAGCACCGCATTGGACAGCGTCAGCAGCAACAACACCACGCCGATGCCGACCAGCAAAGCGAACTGTTTGGCTCCGAGCATGGTTCGATCCTGTCTTTGTGGTCACAGCCCAAGCCGTTGCGCGCTGTCGCTACCTCAGCGGCACCGCCTTGCCGCGCCAGACAAGCACCCCGCGCCTCGATCCGCACCTGCGGCGACCGATCGTAGCTTGTGCGCTCGGATCAGCCCTTCGCACCCGACGGACGACGCCTGCGCGCCAGCCACACCGCCAGCAGGCCACCGGCCATCAACGCATACGTCGCCGGCTCGGGCACCGCGACCACCGAGCCCTGCAGCACCAGTGTCGTGTCGGCCAGGGCGCCTTGGAAGCCACTGGCATTGCTGCCGTTGGCTGCGATGACGATCGTCTGCGTGAAGTCCCCGATGGTGCTGGCGGCGAAGCTCACGCCCGCCCCACGCTGGCTGCCGCCTGCAGCGATGCCCGTGAAGGCATCGAAGCCGGTGAGCACGAAGCCGCCGCCCGCACCGATGGCGAAGGAGCCGCCCAGCGCGTCAGCCGGGCCGATCGCCACGTTCAGGATCGACAGGCTGGCATCCAGCGCAGCGCTGCCCTGCACCAGGTTGCCGAAGTCCAGCGTGTAGATGCCGCCGACGAGTGACAGGCTTCCTGCCCCGGTCTTGCCCAGCGCCAGTTCGGCAAAGTTGTTGACCTGCGCCTGCAGCGTGACGGGGCTCGATCCCAGGTCGAGGTCGCTCATCGCGCTGTTGTGGCTGGCAAAGCTGGCGCTGGCCGTGCCGTTGAACACGCCGGCGTTGGCGGTGCTCAGGTTGACCACCAGGCTGCTCGCATCGGTCTGCTGTGCGGCCACGCCGGCCAGGGTGCCGGAAGCGGTGAATGGCCCGCTGGCGCCACCCAAGTTGCCCCTGAGCTCGTCGTTGGGTGCCGCCACGGCTGCCGCGTTGGTCACCGACACATTGCGCGCGGCAACCGTGTCGCCGACGTGCACGATGCCGAAGTTCACTGCCGTGGTGTTCAGCTGCGCAACGGCGGGGGTGTACACCGTGCCCGAGACACTGACGTTCTGCGAAGCCAGCGCCTGGTCGGGAGCGCCGGTGGTGCCGGCGCCGCTGGAGACGAAGCCGAGCGCGGCCTGGCCGCTGTAGTTGCCCGCGACGGCGGTGTTCAGGCTCACCGTCAACGCGTTGCTGCTGGCGCCAGCGGCCAGGCCGCTGATCGGGCCTGATCCACTGAAGCCGCTCGGTGTGGCACTGATGCTGCCGTTCAGTGCCTCGGTGTAGATGTCCGGCGACAGGTTGGTCACGCCGATGCCGGCCGAAGGCGCGGCATCGCCCACACGCGCGGCCAACACGATCGGCCCGCTGGTGATGCCGGGGTTGGCCAGACGATAGATGGCGCCGCTGACGGCCACGTTCTGCGACGCCAATGTCACCTGACAGTTCGGCGCGCAGTTGCCGACGTTGCTGGCATCGGAGACGAAGGCGATGCTGGCGTTGCCGTTGACCGCCCCGGCAGTGGCTGTGCCGATGCCGACCTGCAGGCTGGTGGCATTGGTGGCGCCCGGGTCGAGCAGCGTGAAGCTGCCGCTGGCGCTGACGGCGCCGGCGCCGCCGATGCTGGCATTCAGTGCCGCCTGCGCATTGCCGCTGGCCTGGTTGGTGACGCTGACCAGCTGGCTCGGCGCGGCGCTGCCGATGCGCAGGTTGCCGAAGTTCACGCTGGCGTTGTTGATCACCGGCAGCGCCTGGTCGACGACCTGACCCTGGCTCTGGATGACACCGCTGACAGCATAGTCTGAGCTGCCCATCCCGACCACGCCCAGCCCGTTGCTGACGCCGCCGACCGAGCCGGCACTGGCGTAGTTGACGACGATGGTGCCGTCGATGGTGGCGGCCACGCCGGTATTGACGTTGACCGTCATCGCCGTGGTGTCGGTGCCGCCGGCGACCAGCGCCGCGATGCTGCCGCTGCCGCTGATCTGCGCCGCGCCGGTGCCGCTGGAGGCACCGAAGCTGGCGTTGAGGTCTTCGACGAAGCCGCTCGGGCCGCTGCCGCTGTTGCTGATGCTCAGCACCTGCGAGACCGACTGGCCCACCTGCACGGTGCCGAAGTTCAGCGGCGCGGTGTTCAGTTGGCCGGCGGCCAGCGCATAGACGTTGCCGCTGACGGCGATGACCTGGTTGCCGGCGCCGATGGCCGCCAGGCCGCTGTTGCCGTTCGGCCCTGTGCCGTCGGTCTGATAGGCGACGCTGACGCTGCCACTCTTGGCGCCTGCTGTGGCGGTGTCTGACGCCGACGCTCATGGCCGCGGCGTTGTTGCCGCCGGCGATCAGGTTGGACACACTGCCGCCGTTGTTGGTGGCCGTGCCGGTGGCACCGCTGAAGCCGGCGTTCAGGGCTTCGCTGAAGGCACCGGCCGCGGCCGTGTTGGCCACCGTCAGCACTTGGCTGGCACTGCCACCGACGCGCTGGTTGCCAATGACAACCGGCGCAGGCGTCGTGCTACCGACCGCCAGGTTGTAGACGTTGCCGGATACGGCAATCACTTGCGAGCCCGCGCTGATCGCGGCCAGCCCGCTGTTGCCGTTCGGCCCGGTGCCGTCGCTTTGGTAGGCGACGGTGACGTTGCCGCTCTTGGCACCGGCGGTGGTGGTGTTGACACCCACACCCATCGCGGCGGCGTTGTTGCCACCGGCGATCAGGTTCGACACGCTGCCGCCGTTGTTCGTGGCCGTGCCGGTGGCGCCGCTGAAGCTGGCGTTCAGCGCTTCGCTGAAGGCGCCGGCTGCGGCGGTGTTGGCGACCGTCAGCGCCTGGCTGGCGCTGCCGCCGACGCGCTGGTTGGCAATGACCACCGGCGTGGGCGTGCTGCTGCCGACGGCCGCGTTGAAGGCGCTGCCAGTGATGCTCACGGTCTGGCCGGCCACGTTGTCGAAGTTGTTCACGATCGCCAGCGTCTGGCCGGACAGAGCCTGACCCGAGCCCGGGTTGAAGGTGATGCTGAAGGGCGCAGTCGTGCCGCCCTGCGTCACCGGGCCCCCAGTTCTGCGCCGTGACGCCGCTGCCGCTCAAAGCCGGATTGCCGATGCCGCCGTCCTGGATCGCCCCGCGCAGGCTGGGCCCGCCGCTGCCGACATTGCCGACGGTGAACTGGGTGGTCACGCCGCCGCTGCCGACGCGGAAATTCGGCAGCGCGATGGTCGGCGTCGCCGTGTTGCCGCCGCTCACCCCGGCGCCGGCGATGACCTGCTGCGTGGTGCCCGCCGCAAGGATCTGGCCCGCGCCCGTGACGCCAGCGCGGCGGTCGAAGGCGTTGCCGGCGCCGAAGCTGTCGTTGTCGTAGTCAGCGTGCACGACGATGTTCCGCGGCCCAAGGTCCAGCGTGGTGCCGGCGTGCGACAGTACGCCGGCGTTGTTGGCGCCGGTGCCGCCCAGCGTCAGCGAACTGCCTGCGGCTGTACCCACGTTGCCGGTGCTGCCCTGCACGCCGCCGCTGAGCAGCAGTGTGCCGCCATCGGCAAGCACGCTGCCGGTGTTGTTCACCAGCGGAGTCACGCTGCCGAAGCCACCGAGCTGGCCGGCGTTGCTCAGGCTGGTGGCACCGAAGCTGCCGCCGGCCATGCGCAGTTCGGCAGTTGCCAGGTTGCCGAATGCGCTGTTGGCGGTAAAGGTGCTGGCATTGCCTATGGTGACGATGCCGGCGTTGGTGAACGCGCCCGCGCTGCTGAAGTTGCGGCCGTTGCGGATCGTGAACTGGCCGGCGACGGTGTTTGTCGCGAAGTTGGCCAGAGCGTCGGCGCCGTCGTCGCATTCAGATCAACCGGGTCCCGGGCCATCCAAGATGATGGATGCAGCGTTGGTGACGATGTTGGCGCCGGTGAACTCGAGGATGCCCGGACCGGTGACGGCGTAGCTGCCGCCGGTCAGCGTGGTACCGCTGAAGTTGCTCAGGCCGCCGGTCAACGCCAAAGTGCCCGCATCGACGTTGACCGTGCCGGAGTTGCTGAAGCCGATGTTGATCGTCGTGGTGCCCGCCCCGCTCTTGGTGTAGGTGCCGATGTTGATGAAGCTGTTGCCGTGCCGCCCACGTTCTGAGATGTCAGGTCGTCGAACGTGTTCTGGTCCTGGCCAGGTGCCGTTGTTGTTGATGCTCGCGCCGCCGCTCACCAAGATGCGATTCGCCAAGTTGCTGCGCCGCCCTGCTCCACGTGGTGGTGCCAGCGTGCTCAGCACGCGTGCCGCCGCTGAGACGCTCTTGTCCTGCGCCTTGCCAACGCCAGGCCGCCGTTGACATTGGTCGTGCCGCCGCCGGTCATGGTGCCGTTGGTCCAGCTGCCCGCCCCGCCGATGGTCAGGCTGCCGGCACCACCGATGGTGCCGCCGGTCTGCTCGAAGCCCGCGGCCGTGGCGACGCCGTCGAAGTTGAAGGTGCCGCCGCGGCACCGATGGTGCCGCTGAAGGCCAGCGTGCCGGTGCTGGTGCTGGTGCCGCCGGTGGCGATCAGCCGCCCGGTGCCGCTGCCGAGCGCGATGTTGTTCAGCGTGTGCGTGCCCGCCAGTTCCACCGTTGTGCCCGCCGCGATGTTGAAGGTGCCGCCGTTGCTGTCGCCACCTGCGGTCAACGCCAAGCGTGCCCGCATTGACGTTGACCGTGCCGGGTTGCTGAAGCCGATGCTGATCGTCGTGGTGCCCGCCCCGCTCTTGGTGTAGGTGCCGATGTTGTTGAAGCTGTCGCGCGCCGCCCACTGTTCTGAGATGTCGGTCGTCGAACGTGTTCTGGTCCTGAGCAAGGTGCCGTTGTTGTTCATGCTCGCGCCGCTGCTCACCGAAGATGCGATCCCTGGTTGCGTCGCCACGTTGCTCCACGTGGTGGTGCCAGCCGTGCTCAGCACGCGTGCCGCCGCTGAGACGCTTTGCTCCCTGCCGCCGCTCAAGCGCCAGCGCCGCCGTTGGACATCGGTCGGCCCGCCGCCGACATCGTGCCATTGGTCCAGCTGCCCGCCCCGCCGATGGTCAGGCTGCCCGCACCGTCGATGGTGCCGCCGGTTTGCTCGAAACCCGCTGCCGTGGCGACGCCGTCGAAGACGAAGTGCCGCCGCTGGCACCGATGGTGCCGCTGAAGGCCAGCGTGCCGGTGCTGGTGGTGGTGCCGCTAGTGGCGATCAGCCGCCCGGTGCCGCTGCCGAGCGCGATGTTGTTCAGCGTGTGCGTGCCGGCCAGCTCCACCGTTGTGCCCGCCCGCGATGTTGAAGGTGCCACCGTTGCTGTTGCCGCCTGCGGTCAACGCCAGCGTGCCCGCATTGACGTTGACCGTGCCGGGGTTGCTGAAGCCGATGCTCATCGTCGTGGTGCCCGCTCCGCTCTTGGTGTAGGTGCCGATGTTGACGAAGCTGTCGCCGCGCCGCCCACGTTCTGAGATCAGGTTGTCGAACGCGTTCTGGTCCTGGCAAGGTGCCGGTGTTGTTCAGCGTCGCGCCGTTGCTCACCGAAGATGCGTCCCTGGTTGCGCGCCAGCGTTGCTCCACGTCGTGGTGTCAGCGAAGCTCAGCACCGTGCGCCCGGATACGCTCTTGCTCCCTGCACCGCCAACTCCAGCGCCCCGTTGGACATCGTCGAGCCCGCCCCCGACATCGTGCCATTGGTCCAGCTGCTCGCCCCGCCGATGGTCAGGCTGCCCGCACCGTCGATGGTGCCGCCGGTTTGCTCGAAACCGGCTGCCGTGGCGACGCCGTCAAAGACGAAGTCGCCGCCAGCGGCACCGATGGTGCCGCTGAAGGCCAGCGTACCGGTGCTGGTGGTGGTGCCGCTGGTGGCGATCAGCCGCCCGGTGCCGCTGCCCAGCGCGATGTTGTTCAGCGCGTGCGTGCCGGCCAGCTCCACCGTTGTGCCGCGCCGCGATGTTGAAGGTGCCACCGTTGCTGTTGCCGCCTGCGGTCAACGCCAGCGTGCCGGCATTGACGTTGACCGTGCCCGGGTTGCTGAAGCCGATGCTGATCGTCGTGGTGCCCGCCCCGCTCTTGGTGTAGGTGCCGCGGTTGTTGAAGCTGTCGCCGCGCCGCCCACGTTCTGAATCAGATGTCGTCGAAACGTGTTCTGGTCCGAGCAGGTGCCGGTGTTGTTCATGCTCGCGCCGTTGCTCACCAAGATGCGATCCCTGGTTGCTGCGCCGCCTCGCTCCACGTCGTGGTGCCAGCCGTGTTCAGCACCGTGCCGCCGCTGAGACGCTCTTGTCCCTGCCATTGCCAAGCGCCAGGCCGCCGTTGGCACCGGTCGGCCCGCCGCCGATCATCGTGCCGTTGGTCCAGCTGGCCGCCCCGCCGATGGTCAAGCTCCCGCACCGCCCAGCGTGCCCCCGGTCATCGTCAACGCGCCCATCGACGACGCGGCCGAAGCTGTTCGAGCGTGCCGCCGCTGATCGTCAGCGCACCGGTGCCGGTGAAATCGCTGACGCTGACCGTGCCGCTTCTAAACCCAGTATCGAATGCACCGAGCACCAGGTTGTCCGATAGCCGTGAGCGGAAACGACGACCAGTTCGCGGCCAAATCCCAGAACGAGGCGTTCGGCCCGACCCAGGTCACGGCCGCGGCCTGGGCCGTGATGGGTGCACACGCGGCCAGCGCCGCAGTTGCGATCAGTGTGCGACGGGCCTTGTGGAAGCGCTTGTGCATATTCCCCTCACTGTCAGCTCAGGGAATAGTGCAACAGAAGATTACTTCTGGCTACCGCGCTGGAGGCCTTGGCACCCCCCATTCACGGGATGGGGAAGTCACGCAAGTCTGCGTGGCAAATCGCGTCGAAAGTGCCTGACGACAACGGGTTGCATCAGACTTCTTGCGAACAGCTTGAACTTTCAGTCGCCGCACATGTAACTCGGCTTCGCGGGTTCTACGCAGTTCTGATGAGAGTCAAGCACCCGAATGCGGGCTTGCGGGAAAGCCGGTTCGCGGGCCGTCCGCGCGAGACCCGCGAGGCTGCAACTCGGGGTCAACGGGCGTCAATACGTGCCCGGATACGCCCCGCCGTCGAGCAGCACGTTCTGCCCGGTCAGATAGCCGGCATGTGCGCTGCACATGAACGCGCAGAAGGCGCCGAACTCATCGGCGCTGCCGAAGCGCTTGGCGGGGATCGTCTGGCGGCGCTGGTCCATCACCTCCTCGACGGTCTTGCCCAGCTTGGCGGCGGCGCCGATGGACGTGCTGCGCACGCGATCGGTGTCGAACACGCCCGGCAGCAGGTTGTTGATGGTGACGTTGGCGGTGACCAGTCGGCTCTGGCGCGCCAGCCCGGCGACGAAGCCGGTGAGGCCGCTGCGCGCGCCGTTCGACAGCCCGAGGATCTCGATCGGGGCCTTCACCGATGCGGACGTGATGTTGACCACGCGCCCGAAGCCGCGCTGGGCCATCGCATCCACCGTCGCCTTGATCAGCTCGATCGGCGTCAGCATGTTCGCATCCACGGCCTTGATCCAGTCGTCACGATTCCAGTCGCGAAAGTCTCCCGGCGGCGGACCGCCGGCGTTGTTGACCAGGATGTCCACCTGCGGGCACGCGGCCAGCGCCGCCTGGCGACCGTCGACGCTGGTGATGTCGCCGGCCACGGTGCGCACATCGACCTTCGGGTTCATCTTGCGCAGTTCGGCGGCGGTGGCCTGCAGCGCCTCGTCACCGCGCGCCGTGATGACGACGTTGACACCTTCGCGCACCAGCGCCGCGGCGCAACCCTTGCCCAGGCCCTTGCTCGCCGCACACACCAGTGCCCACTTGCCGTCGATGCCGAGATCCATGTGTTGTTGCTCCTCAGTTTTGTCGATGAAGTCTTCCGTCGCGCTCAGCGCACCCGCGCCAGCAGCCACACACCGCCCAGCACCAGCACCGTGCCGGCAGCGATCCAGGCGCTGAACGGCTCGCCGAGAATCACCACGCCCATCAGGATGGTGCTCAGCGGTCCGATCATGCCAGCCTGCGAAGCCTTGGCCGCACCGATGCGTTCGATGCCCATCATCACCATCAGCACCGGCGCGAAGGTGCACGCGGTGGCATTCAGCAGCGACAGCCACAGCACCGGCGGCGGCACGTTCAGCGCCACGTCGATCGGCCGCAGCAGCAGGTATTGCACGATGCACAGCACACAGGCCACGCTGCTGGCCAGCCCGGTCAGTCGCGCCGAGCCCAGGCGCTTGACCTCTTCGCCGCTGTAGATCAGGTACAGCGCATAGCTCAGTGTGCTGGCGAACACCAGCGCGGCGCCGAGCGCGGTGTTCGCGCCCTGCAGCGTCAACTCGTGGCCGAACACCAGCAGCACGCCCACGTAGCTGACGGCCAGTGCCAGCAACTGCGCCGGCTGCACGCGGCGCTTGAACAGCAGCCAGCTCAGGCACAGCACCATCGTCGGCGTCAGGTACAGGATCAGCCGCTCGAGGCTGGCACTGATGTACTGCAGGCCCAGGAAGTCGAGAAAGCTGGCCAGGTAGTAGCCGCTGAAGCCGAGAGCCGTCACCATGCGCCAGTCGCGCGCCGTCAGCGCCGGCTTGCCGCGCCCGGCCCACAGCGCCAACGCGATGAACAACGGCAGCGCGAACAGCATGCGCAGCATGATCAGCGTGACCGCGTCGACCGGGTAGCGGTAGGCCAGCTTGACGATGATGGCCTTGCCCGAAAACGCCACCGCGCCGCCCATCGCCAGCAACAGTCCGGGCCAGATCGGCGCCGCCGCGAGGGCGCGGGGTTGCGCGGCGCTCATCGCGACGCGGCATTCGTCAAGGCGTCAGAACCCGGCCGCAAGGCCATCACGTCGCGGGTCGCTGGCCGCGGCATAGCCCAGCGTCGCGGCATCGCCCTCGCCTTCGTCCAGGCGCCAGATGAACTGGCCGGCGCCGTAGTCCTGGTAGCTGTCATTGATCTCGTCGAGAGCGTGGCCCATCGCCTTCAGCCCCTGCACGGTGTCGGCACGCATGCCGTCTTCCAGGTTGAGCCGGCGCTGCAGGTTGTAGCGCCAGCGTGGCGCGTCGCACGCCGCCTGCGGGTTCTGGCCGTAGTCGAGCATGCGCACCAGCGTTTGCATGTGGCCCTGCGGTTGCATGTCGCCGCCCATCACGCCGTAACTCATCACCGGCTTGCCGGCCTTGGTGAGGAACGCCGGGATGATGGTGTGGAACGGCCGCTTGCCCGGCGCCACGACGTTCGGGCTGTCGGCCTGCAGGCTGAAGCCGTGGCCGCGGTTTTGCAGGCTGATGCCGTACTCGGGAATCACCACGCCCGAGCCGAAGCCCATGTAGTTGCTCTGGATGAAGCTGACCATCATGCCGCTGGCATCGGCCGCGCTGAGGTAGATGGTGCCGCCCTTGACCGGGTTGCCGGCGCCGAAATCCTGCGCCCGCTTCGGGTCGATGAGCTTGGCGCGGCTGGCGAGGTAAGCGTCGTCGAGCAATTGCTCGGCGCTCAATTCCATGGTCGATGGCTCGGAGACGAAGCGATAGACATCGGCAAAGGCCAGCTTCATGGCCTCGATCTGCAGGTGCATCGACGCCGTGCTGTCCACCGGCAGCGCCTTCACGTCGAAGTGCGCCAGCATGCCCAGCGCCATCAGCGCGGCGATGCCCTGCCCGTTGGGCGGGATCTCGTGCAGCGTGTAGCCGCGGTAATCCTTGGCGATCGGTGTCACCCATTCGGGCTTGTAGGCCGCCAGATCGGCCACCGTCATCGCGCCGCCCTGTGCCGCGGCACAGCGCGCCAGCGCCTCGGCGATCTCGCCGCCGTACAGCGCCTGCCCGCGGCTCCTGGCAATGGCGCGCAGGCCCTGCGCGGCCGACGGCATCGTGAACAGCTCGCCGACGACGGGCGCGCGGCCGTGCGGCAGGAAGGTGTCGGCATATCCGGGCTGCGAAATCAGATCGGCGACTTGAGCGGCCAGCATCCACTTCTCGCCCAGCACCACCGGCACGATGTAGCCGCGTTCGGCGATGTCGATGGCCGGCGCCAGCAGGTCGGCGAACGGCAGCTTGCCGAAGCGCTCGCTCAACGCCACCCAGGCCGCCACGGCACCCGGCACGCTGACCGAATCCCAGCCGCGCACCGGCGGCTTCTGCGCGTCGGCACCGTGCTTGCGCGCGAAGTACCCGGGCGTCCAGGCCGCCGGTGCCGGCCCGGAGGCATTCAGCCCGTGCAGCTTCTGCCCGTCCCACAGGATGCAGAAGGCATCCGAGCCGAGGCCGTTGCTGCACGGCTCGACGATGGTCATGCACGCCGCCGCGGCGATGGCGGCATCGACGGCATTGCCGCCGGCCGCCAGCATGCGCAGCCCGGCCTGCGCGGCCAGCGGGTGCGAGGTGGAGACGACGTTGCGCGCGAACACCGGGCGGCGCGGCGTGGAATAACTGGTCTGCCAGTCGAAGTGGTGTGTCATGCGGGTCAGTGCGGCTAAAGTGGGTTCAGCGGCCATTGTCGCGCGGGCCTTCGCTGCCGCGCCGCGGCAGCAACGCCAGCACGTGTTCGGCGATCGCCAGGCACGCGGTCAGGCCGGGCGATTCGATGCCGAACAGGTTCACCAGGCCAGACACGCCATGGCTCGCTGGCCCCTGGATCAAAAAGTCGCCGGCCACCTCGCCGGGGCCGCTGACCTTCGGTCGGATGCCGGCGTAGTCGGGCAGCAAGGCCCCGTCGGGCAACGCCGGCCAGTAGCGGCGGATGGCATCGGCGAAGGGACGCGCACGCTCGGGGTCCACGCGGTAGTCCTCGTTGCCCAGCGCGGTGGGCGACACCCATTGCACGTCGGGGCCGAAGCGCATCTGCCCGCCCAGATCGAGCGTCAGGTGCACGCCCAGCCCGGCTTCGTTGGGCATCGGGTAGATCAGCCGCGTGAACGCTGGCGGGCCGGGGCAAGAGAAGTAGTGACCGCGCGCCCAGTGCCCTTGCGGCTGCCACTGCGGCGCCAGGCCGTCGATGCGCGCGGCCAGCGCCGGGGCGTGCAGACCGGCGCAGTTGATGACTTCGCGGGCCTGCATTTGCATCGGCTCGCTGCCACCGACATCGACCACCAGAGCGTCGTCGAGCACACGCAGACCCTGCACCGGGCTTTGCAGCGCCAGCATGGCGCCATGCGCTTCGGCATCGCCCAGCAACGCCAGCATCAGGCCGTGGCTGTCGATGATGCCGGTGGACGGCGAGAGCAGCGCAGCGGTGCAACGCAACGAAGGCTCCAGCGCAATCGCAGCCGCGGCGTCGAGCCATTGCAGGTCATCGACACCGCAGGCGTGGCCGCGGGACAGCATGGCAGCCAGCGCATCGTGCTGCGACACGTCGGTGGCGACGACAAGCTTGCCGCAGCGTCGATGTGCCACGCCGTGCTGCTTGCAGTAGGCATAGAGCAGCTTGCGGCCGTGCACGCACAGCCGGGCCTTCAACGAAGCGGGCGGGTAGTACAGGCCGGCGTGGATGACCTCGCTGTTGCGAGAGCTGGTGGCGCTGCCGATGGCCGAACCGGCCTCGGCGATGACCACCTCGCGCCCGGACATCGCCAGCGCGCGCGCGATGGCCAGGCCGACCACGCCGGCGCCGATGACGACGCAGTCAACTCGCTCCAAGCGTGGCTGTCATGATCCGGCGCCGACCTTCCAATTCTCAGCCGCGCCGGCGACGCGCCGCAAACAGGAGCACGCCCAGGCCGCCGGCCATCAGCGCCCAGGTGCCGGGCTCGGGAACCATCGAGATGCGCACCACCGTGCCGCCCTGCGGCGCCACGGTCAGGTTGCTGACATAGAACACCGGCCCGTTCGGCCCTTCCTGGATGGCCAGGCCGCCGGGAAACACCAGGCCGTCGCTGGCGACGATGCTGCGTTGGCCGGTCTGGCCATCGATCTTCAGCAGCACGCCGCTGCCGGGGTCGGGCGAAGCCAATCCGTTGCTGGTGATTTGCAGCACGTACAGGTTGCCGGCTGCATCGAATTCCAGGTCGATGATGTTGGTGAAGCCGTCGTAGGCCACGCCGACGGCACCGCCGCCCGCCGCCTGGCTGTAGACATTGGCTGCACCGGGCGGGAACGGGAAGCCGGTCAGCTGGCCGATGAAGCTGCTGCCGCCCGGGCCGACGGCCACCCCTGTGGGCACCGCCTGGTAGAAGGGCGGGCCGAAGGGCAGTGGGTTGGGCTGCGGCATCAGCACGCCCAGTGTCGAGACCGCGCCGTTGCTGGCCACCGCCAGGAAGCTGTTGCCGCCGGCGTCGCTGGCGATGAACGAGCCGTCAGCCTTGCGTGCCAGTTTGAAGGGATTGGAATCGATCGCGCCGCCGTCCGGATTGGCGCTGGTCTCGTAGGCGGACAGGTCGGCGACCTTCGTGACGCTGCCATCCATGCCGAGTGTGACCAGGCTGCCCAGGTAGGGCGCACCGAAAGCCGCCAACGCATCGCGCTGTGCCGAACTCGACCCCAGACCGAACAGGCCATAAGCCTGGCCCGCGCCATCGAAGGCAATGTCCTGCAGGCCCGCCGCATCCGCACCCACAGCATTGGCCAGCGACGGCAGGCCGGTCAGCACCCGGGACTGCACCCCGCCCGCCAGCCGACTGAGCGCGCCCGTGTAACCGAGGTAGGCGGTACCGGTGCCGCCGGTCAGGCTGGGTGAGCCCACACCGCCGCCGCTACCGACCTCGGTGACGTAGAGCGAACCGTCAGGCGCAAAGGCCAGGCCGCGCGGCGTGACCAGATCGCTCATCACCGTCTCGATCTGATAGTTCGCGGCCGTTGCCGCCGGCAGCGACAGCCCCATGCCCAGGCCCAACAGCAAAGCGGGCAGAGGCAATCTGACAAAAGGTCTCATGGCGTCTCCTGGGTGGTGTGGTCTTGGTGGATCGTCTTCCGGAGACGGGCAAAGCCTGCAGCGGAAGCGAACCATTCTGCCGGGCGGACGCCGACGCGACGATCCCGCACACCCCCCCGATTCGCGGGACTCGCCGAACTCGGACCGACCCAGCCCAGCCACTGAATCGCGCGGTCGCCGCGCGCCCGAACAGCCCTGTTGCGGCCGGCGTGCCAACGCCTACCAGAGCCTGCCGCGCCCGTGCCGCAGCCCTTGCGCGACAAAGCGGTTCACCGTCGGCGGCCCGCTGCCCTTGTGCAGCGCCAGGCGCAGCTCACGCAAGCCGTCGTCGGCGGCGCTGAAACGCTCGAGTCGTCGCTGGTGCTCGAGCCAGTTCTCGTCGACGAAGTATTCGATGTAGCGCCCCGGCGCGCTGGTGTCGCGGAACAGCCCCCACGACAACGCGCCCTGGCGCAAGCGGGCGCGGCGCGTCTTGCGCATCAGGCTGGCAAATGCGTCGTCGTCGGCGCCGTCGATCTGGTATTCCACCGTCACCATCACCGGGCCGTCACCAGGATCGACCGCGATCGCCGTCTGCGGCACGCTGCGCGGCGCGACAGGCGTCATATCGGATTCTTCGCCGCCTTCGACCGACAGGCGTCGTGTCAGCAGCCACAGCAGCGGGCCGACCGCCGCCGCGGCGACGACGGCGATGCGCACGCTGAACTGGCCGGCCACCTGGCCCCACAGCAGCGAGCCCATCGCCGCGCCGCCCATCAGCGCCATCTGGTAGATGCTCATGCCGCGTGCACGCACCCAGTTCGGCAGCGCCACCTGCGCGGCCAGGGTCAACGAATTGGCGGTGGAGATCCAGGCCATGCCCAGCACGACGATGGCCGGCAGCGCGACCCAGATGTTCGGCGCGTAGACCACGATCACCGACATCGCCGCGTGCACCAGCGTGCCGATGACGACGAACTGGTTGCGGTCGTAGCGCACGCGCCAGCGCGGAAAGTACAGCGCCGCCACCACCGCGCCGCCGCCGATGCACGCCAGCATCACGGTGTACGTGGCGGGCCCCGCGCCGTGGATGTTGCGCGCCACCAGCGGCAGCAGCGCCAGCAGCGCCGACGAATGCAGGAAGAAGAAGAAGATGCGCATCAGCACCACGCGCAGGCGCGGCGATTGCATCACGTGCTGCCAGCCCACGCGCATGGCGCCGACGAAGCGTTCGCCGGGCAGCGTGCTGGTTTTCGGTGTCGAACGCCAGCGCAGGATGGTGACGAAGGCCGTTGCCGCGAGCACCACGTTCAGCACGAACACCGCGCCCGCGCCCACCGCCGCGAGGATGGCGCCGGCCACCACCGGGCCGACCACGCGCGACAGGTTCATCGAGATGCCGTTCAAGGCCATCGCCGCACCCAGGTCGTCGCGCTTCACCACCTCGGGAACGATGGCCGAGAACACCGGCCAGCGCATCGCCAGGCCGATGCCGTTGGCGAAGGTCAAGGCCAGCAGCAGCGGCGCGGTGAGCGAATCGGTCAGCGCCAAGGTGGCCAGCAGCAGCGCGTTCGCCGACACCCAGGCCTGCGTGGCGGCGAAGTAGCGACGACGATCAACGATGTCGGCCAGCGCGCCGCTGGGCAGGCCGAGCAGGAACACCGGCAATGTCGATGCGGTCTGCACCATCGCCACCATCACCGGGCTGGTGGTCAGCGAGGTCATCACCCAGGCGGCGGTGACATCGTTCATCCACATCGCGATGTTGGCCGCGAAGCTGGCCAGCCACAGGTTGCGGAACACGGCGCCGCGCAACGGCGCGAAGGTGGGGCTTCGAGACAGCGCGCTGAGCAGCTTGGGCATGGCGAAGGATAGCCGCGCGTTGCGTCGCTGAAGGCGCGCCTCAAATCCCTTCGACCTGGATCGACGCCGGCGCGGCTCTAACATGGCAGGCCCGAACCGGAGGTCTGCCCATGTCGCTGTCGCTTGCATCATCCGCCTCTCGATTCACCGTGCTCGCCGTCTTGGCGATGTCGGTGGCCTCGGCAGCGCACGCCGCCGACGACAAGCTGCTGGCGGCGGCGCGCGCCGCCGAACCGGCGCTGATCGAATCGTTGAAGGAGATGGTGCTGATCGAGTCGGGCTCGTCCGATGCCGCCGGCCTGAAGGCGATGGCCGACTACACCGAAGGCCGGCTGCGCGCACTGGGCGCGAAGACCGAGCGGCTGCCCAACGGCAGCGGGCCGGGCGAGATGATCAAGGGCAGCTTCAGCGGCAGCGGCAAGCTGCGCGTGATGTTGATCGCGCACATCGACACGGTGTACGCCAAGGGCATCCTGGCTACCGAGCCATATCGTCAGGACGGCAACAAGCTGTACGGCCCCGGCATCGCCGACGACAAGGGCGGCGTCGCGGTGATCCTGCATGCGCTGGCCATCCTGCGCGATGCCGGATGGCGCGATTACGCGCAGATCACGGTGCTGTTCAATCCCGACGAGGAAGTCGGCTCGCGCGGTTCCGGCGAGACCCTGGCCACGCTCGGCGAAGCGCACGACGTCGTGCTGTCCTTCGAGCCGACCGCGGCCAAGGCGGTGGCCAAGGCCGAAGGCGTGCTGCTGTCAGCGGCCGGCACCGCCACTGCGACGATGACCGTGAAGGGCCGCGCATCGCATGCCGGCGCCGCACCCGACCAGGGGCGCAACGCGCTCATCGAGCTGTCGTACCAGCTGCTGCAGACACAGGACGTGGCCAGCAGCATCCCCGGCGCGCAGCTGAACTGGACCACGGCCAAGGCCGGCGCGGTGCGCAACCAGATTCCCGAATCGGCCGAAGCCGGTGCCGACGTGCGCTTGCAGGCCACCGACGCGGCCGACAAGCTGCTGGCGGCGTTGCGTGCCAAGGTCGCCGAGGGCAAACGCGTGGCCGAGACCGAGACCACGGTCACGCTCGACATCGGTCGGCCGCCCTACGTGGCCGGGCCGAAAGGCATGGCACTGGCGAAGCAGGCGCAGGCGATCTATACCGAACTCGACGGCCGCATGCTGCTGCTGCACCCGAAGACCGGCGGTGGCACCGATGCCGGCTACGCGGGCCGCTCGGGCAAGCCGGCGGTGCTGGAAAGCCTGGGCCTGGCCGGGTGGGGCTACCACGCGAAGAACGAGTACATCGAGATCGACTCGATCGTGCCGAGGCTGTACCTGACGACGCGGCTGCTGGTCGAACTCGGCCGCCAATGACCTGCGGCAGCTGTCCTCGCGCAGCTGCCGACGACACACACCAGCCTCAGGGTTTCGTCGTGCGGCGATGGGTGTGGCTGTGAGCTGCGCACCCAGGCCTTGTGCCAGTTGGCGAACCCGCCGACATCAAACCCTGATCACCTGACCGACGCGGCGTTGTGAGAGGGCGCCTCAATCTTCTTCCCGGAAGGCCACCTCGCGCCTGGATCGGATCGACGGCAGCGTGACGACGACGACCATCAGCAGCGCGGCGGCCAGCAAGCCGGCCGACAACGGTCGGGTGACGAAGGTCGTCCAGTCGCCGCGGCTGATGAGCAGCGCTCTGCGCAGGTTTTCTTCCATCATCGGGCCGAGGATGAAGCCCAGCAGCAGTGGCGCGGGCTCGCAGCCGAGCTTGAAAAAGACCAGCCCGACGACGCCGAACGCGGCGCCGACGAAGACATCGAAGTTGTTGTTGTTCAGCGTGTACAGGCCGATGCAGCAGAAGACCATGATGGCCGGGAACAGCACACGGTAGGGCACGGTCAGCAGCTTGATCCAGATGCCGATCAGCGGCAGGTTCAGGATCACCAGCATGGCATTGCCGATCCACATCGACGCGATCAGGCCCCAGAACAGATCGGGGTTGCTGGTCATCACCTGCGGACCCGGCTGGATGCCCTTGATGGTCATCGCACCGACCATCAGCGCCATCACCGCATTCGGCGGAATACCGAGCGTCAGCATCGGAATGAACGAGGTCTGCGCACCGGCGTTGTTGGCACTTTCCGGGCCGGCGACGCCGCGGATGTTGCCCTGGCCGAAGGGCACCTCGCCCGGACGCGCGCGCACCTTCTTTTCCACCGTGTAGGCGGCGAACGACGACAGCAGCGCGCCGCCACCCGGCAGCACGCCGAGGATCGAGCCGAGCGCGGTGCCGCGCACCACCGCCGGCCACGCGTCCTTGAAATCCTGCTTCGTCGGCCACAGGCCCTTCACGTCCTTGGTGAAGACCTCGCGGTGTTCGGCCGGCCGGCCCAGGTTGGTGATGATCTCGGCGAAGGCGAACACGCCCATGGCGATGGCGACGAAGCCGATGCCGTCGGTCAGCTCGGGAATGTCGAAGCTGTAGCGCGGCACGCCGGAGATGACGTCGGTGTTGATCTGGCCGAGCAGCAGCCCGAGCAGGATCATCGCGATGGCCTTGATCAGCGAGCCCGAGGCCAGCACCACCGCACCGATGAGGCCGAGCACCATCAGCGAGAAGTACTCGGCCGGGCCGAACTGGAAGGCCAGTTCGGTGAGAATCGGCGCGAAGCCGGCGATGACCAGCGTGCCCACGCAGCCGGCGAAGAACGAGCCCAGTCCCGAAGCCGCCAGCGCCGGCCCGGCGCGGCCCTTGCGCGCCATCGCATAGCCGTCGATGGCGGTCACCACCGAAGCCGCCTCACCGGGTACGTTGATCAGGATGGCGGTGGTCGAGCCGCCGTATTGAGAACCGTAGTAGATGCCGGCCAGCATGATCAGCGCCGGCGTGGCATCGAGCGCATAGATCGATGGCAGCAGCATGGCGATGGTGGCCACCGGCCCGAGGCCGGGCAGCACGCCGATGAGCGTGCCGAGCACCGCGCCGAGGAAGCCGTAAGCCAGGTTCTGCAGCGTGAAGGCCACGCCGAAGCCGAGCGCGAGGTTGTTGATGATGTCCATCGTGTGCGCCCTTGACCCTTCAGCCGGCCATGAAGGTGGGCCACAAGGGAATCACCAGGTTCAGCCCCTTGATGAAGATCAGCCAGGAACCGAGGGTGAGCACGATGATGTTGATCAGCACTTCCTTCAGGTTGAATTCATCACCGGCCAGGCTGGTGACAAAGACCAGCAGCGGCAAGGTGACGATCATGCCCAGCCAAGGCAAAGCAAACCCGAACACGACCACCGACAGGATGATGAAAAATGCGGGCCGCCAGGGCATCGATCCGACGCGGTCGCCGCCTTCGCGCTCGATGGTCAGCGCGTTGAACAGCACCAGCCCACCCAGCAGCGCCAGCAGGATGCCCAGTCCGAACGGGAAGAAGCCAGGGCCGGGGCGCGCGGAACTGCCGAAGTGATAGTTCAGGGCACCGGCGGCGAAGCCGAGGCCGACGACGATGAACATCAACCCGGACCAGAAGTCCTTCTGGCTCTTCACTTTCAACAGGCGTCTCCCCCGGCTGTCTTGTGCGGGCCATTCTAGGCAGGCACTGCAGGCCTGCGGCCGGTGGATTGCCCAGGGGTTCGACCCGGCGCGGGCCTCAGGCGCTGAAGCCGGGCGTGCTGCGCATCACCTCTTCGATCGTCGTCAGCCCCTCGGCCACCTTCATCGCGCCGGCCAGGCGCAGCGGGCGCATGCCGTCCTTGACTGCCTGGCGGTTCAGCGCGGCGGCATCCAGCGACGGGTGCACATGGCCGCGCGCGTCGTCGGTCATCAGCAGCAGTTCGTACAGGCCGACACGGCCTCGGTAGCCGGTGTGTCGGCATTCCAGGCAGCCGACCGCGCGGTACGGCCGCACGCCGCCCGACAGCCGCCACGGGCGCGACAGCTCGTCGAGCGTCTCGCGCGTGGTGCCCTCGTCGCGCTGCTTGCACGCGGCGCACAACATGCGCGTCAGCCGCTGCGCGAGCACGCCGATCACGGTGGCCGAAATCAGATACGGCGGCACGCCCAGATCGGCCAGCCGGGTGATGGCCGACGCCGCATCGTTGGTGTGCAGCGTGCTGAACACCAGATGGCCGGTGAGCGCCGCCTGGATCGCCATCTCGGCGGTGGCCAGATCACGGATCTCGCCGACCATGATGATGTCCGGGTCCTGCCGCATCAGCGCGCGCAGGCCCTCGGCGAAGCCCATGTCGATGGCCGCATGCACCTGCGTCTGGTTGAAGGCCGGCTCGATCATCTCGATCGGGTCTTCGATGGTGCACACGTTGACGTCGTCGGTGGCCAGCTGCTTCAAGGTCGAATACAGCGTCGTCGTCTTGCCGGAGCCGGTCGGGCCGGTGACGAGCACGATGCCGTGCGGCCGCGCGATCAGCTCCTGCCAGCGCTGCGTGTCGTGGCTGCCGAAGCCCAGCGCCTCGACGCGCTTGACGGCCGTCTCGGGATCGAAGATGCGCATCACCATCTTCTCGCCGAAGGCGGTGGGCAAGGTGGACAGCCGCATCTCGACCTCGGCGCCGACCTTGTCGGCGCTGTCCGGGCGCTTGGTCTTGATGCGCCCGTCGAGCGGGCGACGCCGTTCGACCACGTCCATGCGGCCGAGCAGCTTGATGCGCGAGGTCATCGCGTTGAGCACGCCCAGCGGCACCTGGTACACCGTGTGCAACACGCCGTCGATGCGAAAACGGATGGCGCCCATGTCGCGCCGTGGCTCGAGGTGGATGTCGCTGGCGCGCTGGTCGAAGGCGTATTGCCACAGCCAATCGACCACCTGCACGACACCCTGGTCGTTGGCATCGAGCTGCTTGCTCGACTTGCCGAGTTCGACCAGCTGCTCGAAGCTCGCCGCCGTCGCCACCTCGCCGTTCTTCTGCGCCGCACGCACCGATTTGGCCAGCGCATAGAACTCGGTCGTGTACTTGCGCACGTCCTGCGGGTTGGCCAGCATCAGCTTGACCTTGCGCCGCGTGTGCGCCTCGATCTCGGCCACCCAGCCGGTGTCGAACGGCTCGCAGGTGGCGATGACCACGTCGTGGTTGTTCATCTGCACCGGCAGCGCGCAGCGGCTTTCGGCATAGTGCACCGACATCACGTCGGCGACACGGCCGACATCGGCCTTCAACGGGTCGATGCGCAGGTACGGCATCGTGCAGCGCTGTGCCAGCCACTCGGTGAGCGCTTCGGTGTCGAGCGACTTCTGCGTGCCGGCCTGCACAAGGCCGGCCGCGCCCAGCCGCACCAGCGCATGCTGGCTCGAGGTGCCAGCGCCGAAACGCTGCACCACACGTTCGCCGTCCACCACCGAGATCAGTTTGTCGTCACGCAGCCAACCGAGCAGCAAGCGCCAGTCGAGCTTGCCGGTCCACACGTGGTGTGGCACGGCCAACGTATCGGCCTGCGCGCTGCGCGCGGGTCGGCGGGGCAAGGGGCTGACACTCACTGGAACACCTCCGCGCTTCGCGCTGCGTTGTCCTGCGCCTTCGGCGGGCGCAACATGCGCAGCCACTTGCGCGCCGGCACGCCGAGCGTGCCGAAGCGCTGTTCGATATCGGCGGCACGTTCGATCAACGTGGTGCGGTCGGGCATGGCTTCACCGCGCCAGGCCAGCACCACGGTGTTGCCTTCGCGGGTCGGGCGCAGGCCACACACGCGATCGGCGCCGAAGACTTCGACGATGCGCGCCAGGCTGTCGCCGAAGCCGAGGTCACGGCCGAACAGGTTCACGCTCATCACGCCGCCTTCGGCCAGCACGGCGCGACAGTCGCGATAGAAGGCAGCGCTGTCGAGAACAGGCGCAGCGGCTTCGTCGTCGTACAGGTCGATGTGCAGCAGCTGCACGCTGTGCCGGTTTTCCGCTTGTGCGACCCAGCGCGCGGCGTCGGTGTTCACCACCTGCAGCCGCGCATGGTTTTGCGGCAGGTGGAACTGCTGGCGGCACAGGCGAATCACGGCCGGGTTCAGCTCGACCGCGGTGCAGCGCATGCGCAGCTGCTTCAGGCAAAAGCGCGTCAGCGAGCCCGCGCCGAGGCCGAGCTGCACCGCATGGCCATCGGCCACTTCGTCGACCGGCAGCCACAGCAGCCCGGCCAGCATGCGCTGGGTGTAGTCCAGTTCGATGACGTCAGGCCGGGCGATGCGCATCGAGCCCTGGATCCAGATGCTGCCCAGGTGCAGGCTGCGCACGCCATCGATCTCCGACACCATGGCCGGCGGCAGGGCGGGCAGCGATGCGGAAGTGCGGGCACGGGCCATGGCGCAAGTATCGGCGCGCACGGTCGCGTTCAGGCCGGCAACACCCCACACGCAAGGAAGACTTCGTGCCATGCTGCCCGCTTGCGCTCGAACGACCAGCTGGCATTCGCCGGGCTGCTGGAAGGCAGCCTGAACACCGGCACGCCGAGTTCGGCCGTCAGGCGCATGGCACGCGCAGATTCGCCGCCGTTGTGGGCCACGCCGCGCAAGGCCGGCAAGCGGCGGCGCAGGCCGGCCAGGTCGTTCAGCCGGGCATCGCGAATGGCACTGTCGAGGCTGCCCTCGCGCGCGCAGCTGGCGTACACATCCCACACACCGACAGCGTGTGCGCGCAGCCGCGCGAGCCGCTGCGCATACGTCAGCGCGACCAGATCTTCGCCGAACAACGACGACAGCAGCGGCCAGAACTGGTTGCGCGGATGCGCGTAGTAGCGCTGCGCCGCCAGCGATGCCGCACCCGGAAAGCTGCCCAACACGAGCAAGCGGGTGCTGCGGCCGGTGACCGGCGGCAGACCTTGCAGCAACGCGCTCACGAGGCGCTCTTCGGCAACGCGGCGCTGGCGTTGGCGCCGGTGATGGCGGCCGTGTCTTCCAGGCTCCAGCCGCGCAGCTCGGCGAGCGTGACGGCGATGCGAGGCAACTCGGCCGGCTCGTTGCGCGCCACCGCGCCGGCGGCGCGCTGCGCGGCGGTGCGGTACAGCCACTGCGGCGGGATGTCGGGCGCATCGGTCTCCAGCACCAAGGCATGCTCAGACACGCCGGCCGCCAGCCGGCGGATCTGCAGCGCGCGCTCGAAGGTCATCGCACCGCCGAAGCCGAGCTTGAAACCGCGCTCGACAAACGCCGTCGCCTGCACCGCGCTGCCGTTGAAGGCGTGGGCGATGCCGCCGCAGACCTCGATGCGGCGCAGCCCCTGCAACAACATGTCGGCCGAGCGCCGGACGTGCAGCAGCACCGGCAGCGCGGCGTCGCGCGCCAGCTTCAGCTGAGCGATGTAGAAGGCCTGCTGGCGAGCGCGGTTGCTGCCGGCAACGAAATGGTCGAGGCCGATCTCGCCCACCGCCACCAGGCGCGGATCGTCGCGGTGGCGTTGCAGCGCCTGCTGCAGCCGATCGAGATCGGCCTCGTCGGCGCGATCGACGCACAACGGATGGATGCCCAGCGCATAGTGCAACCGATGTTCGAGCGCCAGTGCGCGCACGGTGTCGAAGTTGCCGGCCTCGATCGCCGGCACGACGATGCGGCCGACACCGGCGTCCCGGGCGCGCGCCACCACTCCTGAGCGGTCGGCGTCGAAGGCCTCGGCGTCGAGGTGGCAGTGGGTGTCGATCCACGGTGTCATGCGGCGATGATGCCTCGCCGCGGGGCGCCAACGGCCCGCTGTCAGGCTTGGGCTGCCGCTTGCGACCTCCTTTTGCATGACCTCACCCCGGCCCCAAGGATGCGCAGGCACGGGCAACGTGATAACGTGTTTTCCACACTGATTTGCGAGAGCGCCCGATGATGAAGAAGCCCCCGCTGTACAGCCCCTCGCGCCAGGGCGCTGCGGTGCGCGGTGCAGAGGCGGCCCGGGCGGAAGCAGCGCGCGCCAGTGCCTCGCCGGCGCGGCCGGCGGTCGACGCTGCCGAAGCAGCGCCGGCCGTCGCTGGCACCGCGCCGCGCGGACGCCTGCGCCGTCTGGCCGGTCGCCACCCGAGCCTGTGGGCTGCGCTGCTCGGCGCCGGCTTGGCCATGGCGCTGATGTGGGCGTTCCTGTCGCTGCAGCCGCGCCAGCGTCTGATCACGCAAAAGCACATCGACGCGGCGGTGCGCGAATCGCTCGAGAAGAACCCGCTGCCGTCCGCCCCCGCCAAGGCCTACGCGGCGATCGGCCGCTCGGTGGTGCGCGTGGTCGGCTTGATGGACGAGAACGACGACGGCAACCAGAAGCCCGAGAAGATGGCCATGGAACGCAGCCTGGGCACTGGCGTCGTCATCAAGGAGGACGGCACCATCCTGACCAACCTGCACGTGGTGTGGGGCGCGAAGAAGATCAGGGTCACGTTCTTCAACGGGCTCGAGTCCGACGCCGCGATGGTCGGCACGCAACCCCAGAACGACCTGGCGGTGCTGAAGGCGCAGAACCTGCCCGATGACCTGGAGCCGGCCACCATGCGCTCGACCAGCGACCTGGCGCCCGGCGACCACGTCATCGCCGTCGGCCATCCGTTCGGCATCGGCCCGTCGGTGAGCGCCGGCGTGGTCTCCGGCCTCGACCGCGAGTTCCGCGCGCCGGAGGGCCAGAAGGCGCTGACCAACCTGATCCAGTTCGACGCCGCCGCCAACCCCGGCAACTCGGGCGGCCCGCTGGTGACGATGGACGGCCACGTGGTCGGCATCGTCACCGCCATCCTCAACCCGAGCGAGCAGCGCACCTTCGTCGGCATCGGCTTTGCCGTGCCGATCGAAAGCGCGGCCGGCGCCGCCGGCATGCCGCCGTTCTAGATTTCTGGTCTGACCCTCTCACGCAGGAAACCCCCGATGCAAACTGGCCCCCTTGAACCGCAGCAGACCGCCGAGCTGATGGAACGCATCCTCTACGAGGTCAAGCGTGTCGTTGTCGGCCAGGATCGCTTCCTCGAACGGGTGCTGGTGGCGATGCTGTCGCAGGGCCACCTGCTGGTCGAAGGCGTGCCCGGTCTGGCCAAGACGCTGACCGTGAAGACGCTGGCGCGCACCACGCGCGGCAGCTTCAAGCGCATCCAGTTCACGCCCGACCTGGTGCCGGCCGACCTGGTGGGCACGCGCATCTACAACATGAAGACCGGCGAGTTCGGCACCTCGCTGGGCCCGGTGTTCGCCAACCTGCTGCTGGCCGACGAAATCAACCGCGCCCCGGCCAAGGTGCAAAGCGCGCTGCTCGAGGTGATGCAGGAACGCCAAGTCACCATCGCGGGCGAGACCCATCACGTGCCCGAGCCGTTCGTGGTCATGGCCACGCAGAATCCGATCGAGACCGAAGGCACCTACCCGCTGCCCGAGGCGCAGGTCGACCGCTTCATGATGAAGGTGCTGGTGGACTACCCCACCGAGGAAGAGGAGTTCGTCATCGCGCAGCGGGTCACAGGCCAGCAGGCGACCGTGCAGGCGGTGTCGGACACCCACCAGCTGGCTGCGCTGCAAGCCGAATGCCGCGCGGTCTATGTCGATCCGTCGTTGATCCAGTGGGCGGTGAAGGTGGTCAGCGCCACACGCCGGCCCGAGCGCTACGAGCTCGCCGACATGGCCCGCTACCTGACCTACGGCGCCAGCCCACGCGCCACCATCAGCCTGGTCGAAGGCGCGCGCGCGCTGGCGCTGCTGCGGGGGCGGCGCTACGCGCTGCCCGAGGACATGAGCGACCTGGTGGGCGACGTGCTGCGCCACCGTCTGGTGCTGTCGTACGAGGCGCTGGCCGACGACATCACGCCCGAGAAGATCGTCGCCGAGATCCTGCGCAAGATCGCGATGCCCGACAAGCCTATGGCGCACGCCGCGCCGAACGGGGTGTCGCCGAATGGCCATGCCGCGCATGCCTGAGGCGACCGCAGCCGAGCGCATGGTGCCCCGGGCCATGGGCGCCGAGGAGGGCTTGCTGCGCCGCCTGGAGCTGACCGTGCTGCGCCGTCTCGACGGCCTGCTGCAGGGCGACTACCGCACCATGATGCGCGGCGCGGGCATCGACCTGGCCGACCTGCGCGAGTACCAGCACCACGACGACGTGCGCCACATCGACTGGAACGTCACCGCCCGCTTGCAGACGCCCTACGTGCGCCAGTTCACCGAAGACCGCGAACTGACCGCCTGGTTCCTGCTCGACCTGTCGGGCAGTGTCGATTTCGGCTCCAACGACACCACCAAGCTGTCGGTGTCCACCGGCTTCGTCGCGCTGATGGCACGCGTGCTCACGCGCCACGGCAACCGCGTCGGCGCGATGCTGTACGGCGAGCGCGTCGACACCGTGATGCCGCCGAAGAATTCGCGCCTGCACGTGCTCGAGCTGATGCAGCGCATGCGCGCGCGGCCACGCACGCCGCAGGCGTCGGGCGCCACATCGCTGTCCGATTTGCTGGCCGCTGCCGATGGCATCATGAAGCGCCGTTCGCTGGTCATGGTGGTGTCGGATTTCATCAGCGAGCCGGGCTGGGAAGACGCCATGGCGCGCCTCAGCCGGCGCCACGAGGTGGTGGCGGTGCGCCTGTTCGATCCGCTCGAGATGTCGCTGCCCGAACTCGGCCTGGTGACGGTGGAAGACGCCGAAACGGGCGAGCAACTGTTCATCGACACCGCCGATCCGGCGTTCCGCCGGCGCTACGCAGAAGAGGCCGAGGCACGTGAAGCGGCGCTGCGCGATGCGCTCGCCCGTTCCGGCGCCGACACGCTCGAGCTGTCCACCGACGACGACCTGCTCGATGCGATGCTGCGTTTCGCCGCCATGCGCCGCCAGCGCAGCCGGCTGAAGACACCCTCGCGCTGGCCGGCCTCGGTGCGTGGCGTGGCAGGCGAAGCGCGCAGTCCCGAGGGAGCAACAGCATGACCTTTCTCTGGCCCACCATGCTGTATTCGCTGGCGTTGCTGCCGGTGCTGGTGCTGATCTATCTGTGGTTGTTGCGCCGCCGCCGTCGCAGCACGGTGCGCCTGGCCAGCCTGGCGGTTGCCAAGGCCGCGCTGGGCAGAGGCCCGGGCTGGCGTCGGCATGTGCCGCCGTTGCTGCTGCTGCTGGCCATCGGCACCTTGCTGGTGGCACTGGCGCGGCCGCTGGCGGTACTGACGCTGCCGCTGGCGCAGCGCACCATCATCCTGGCCATCGACGTCTCGGGCAGCATGCGCGCGGCCGACGTGTTGCCCACACGCATGGCAGCGGCGCAGGAAGCAGCCAAGACCTTCGTCAACGAACTGCCGCGCGAAGTGCGTGTGGGTGTCGTTTCCTTCGCCGGCACCGCCGCCGTCGTGCAGGCGCCGACCACCAGCCGCGAGGACGTCATCGCCGCCATCGACCGCTTCCAGCTGCAGCGCGGCACGGCCACCGGCAGCGGCATCGTGCTGTCGCTGGCCACGCTGTTCCCCGATGACGGCATCGAGATCCAGCAGATCACCGGCCAGCGCAACATGCCGGCGCCGATCGGCGAAGAAGAAAAGAAGAAGGAATTCGTGCCGGTGGAGCCGGGTTCATACAAGTCGGCCGCGATCATCATGCTCACCGACGGCCAGCGCACCACCGGGCCTGATCCGATGGATGCCTCGAAGATGGCCGCCGAGCGCGGCGTGCGCGTCTACACGGTGGGCATCGGCACCGTGGCCGGCGAGACCATCGGCTTCGAGGGCTGGAGCATGCGCGTGCGCCTCGATGAGATGACCTTGAAGAACATCGCCACCATGACGCTCGGCGAATACTTCTATGCCGGCACCGCCGAAGACCTGAAGAAGGTCTATCAGTCGCTGAGTTCGAAGCTGGTCGTCGAAAAGAAGGAAACCGAGATCACCGCGCTGTTCGCCGGGGCGGGTGCGTTTCTCGCGTTGCTGGGCGCCGGGCTGTCGGTGTGGTGGTTCGGGCGCGTGACCTGAGTGCAGCTGCTCGATCAGGGCACGAGCCGCAGCAGTTGACCATCAGCGCTGTCGGTGAGCAGATAGACGAAGCCGTCCGGCGCCTGGCGCACATCGCGGATGCGCTCGGCAGGCAACCCGCCGACCGGGGTCGTGGCCACCACCTTCTCGCCCTCGAGTGTCAACCGCAGCAACTCCTGTGAGCGCAGCGTGCCCACCAGCAGCTGGCCCTTCCAGGCCGGGTAGCGCTCGCCGGTGACGAAGGCCAACCCACTCGGCGCGATCGAGGTCGGCACCCAGGTGCGCAGTGGTTGCTCGAAGCCGGGCTTCGGCCCCTCCTCGCCGATGCGCGTGCCGCTGCCGTAGTTGCGGCCGAAGGTGACGAGCGGCCAGCCGTAGTTGCGCCCGGCGCGCACCACGTTCAGCTCATCGCCGCCCTGGGGACCGTGTTCGGTGGCCCACAGCTCGCCGGTGTCGGGATGCAGCGCAGCACCCTGCACGTTGCGGTGGCCCAGGCTCCAGATCTCGGCCCTGGCGCCGGCCCTGCCGACGAACGGGTTGTCGGCCGGCACGCTGCCATCGGTTTCGATGCGCACGATCTTGCCCAGATGGTTGCCCAGGTCCTGCGCGTCGTCCTTGCGCGAAAAGCGCTCGCCCAAGGTCACGAACAGCCGGCCGTCACGGGCAAACACCAGGCGAGAGCCACAATGGTTGCGGCTCGACACCTTGGGCAGTTGCCTGAAGATGACCTGCACGTCCACCAGCTGGGTGCCCTGCAGACGGGCACGGGCCACCGCCGTACCGTTGACCCCGTCGCCGGCCTCGGCATAGCTGAAGAAGATGCGCGCGTTGTCGGCAAAGTTCGGGTCGAGCACCACGTCAAGCAGGCCGCACTGTCCGCCAGCATCGACCGCCGGCAAGCCAGCCAAGGGCTCGCCCAGGCGGCCGTCGGCTTCGGCGATGCGCATCCGGCCCGGGCGCTCGGTGACGAGGAAGCGCCCGTCGGGAAGGAAAGCGACGCTCCAGGGGTTGACCAGGCCGCGCGCCACCGACACGGCTTTCGGCTCGGCGCCGCCGGCAGCGGTCGGCAGCCAGGCCGCAGCCACCATCAGGGCCGGCAGCAAGGCACGCAAGAGCATCTGAGATTTCGCATTCATGGCCTGCATGCTGCCAGAGCACGCCTCCGGGTGCCCGGATGTCACGGAATGCCGTGATCGCGCCGCAGTTGCAATTCGAGTTGCCTGAGCAGCTTGGCACCCCCGTGCACCAGTTGTACGGCCTCGGGTCGACGCGTGGTGGGCTCGTGCTTCTGCGTCCAAGCGCTGATCGCGACCAGCAGCGGCAGAAGATCGAGCCCCTTCTCGGTCAGGCTGTAGATGGCCTTCTGGGCGTGCCTCGGGTCTCCGGCTTTGGTCAAGATGCTGCACTCGACCAGCGCGTTGAGTCGGTCGGCCAGCACATTGCTTGAAATCGCCTCTTCGGATTGCAGGAACTCGCGGAAGCGGCGCTTGCCCGCGAACATGAGGTCACGGATGACGAGCAGGGTCCAGCGGTCGCCCACGAACTCGAGCCCAGTGCTGATGGGGCAAGTCGAGCGCTGATCCTGTCTCATGTCTGGACTCTACACTGGTTGCATTTAACAATCGGTTGGACCAGAATACCGATCCTTGAATGCAACCAGTCGAGGGATCCGATGGCCTACCAGCGGTATCACGGCAGCTGTCACTGTCAGGCTGTGCGATACGAAGCGGAATTCGACTTGTCCGCGGGGAGCAACCGCTGCAATTGCTCCCTTTGCAGCAAGGCACGGGCCTGGTTCCTCTTCGTGCGCGGCGACAAATTCAAGTTGCTCGCCGGAGAGGACATGCTCAGCAGCTACCGGTGGGTGCCAGCGGGGCGGTCTGAATCGGGCCTCACCTACCGCTTCTGCTCACGGTGCGGTGTGCGGCTGTATGCGGCCGGCGAACTCGCCCAGTTGGGCGGGCCGTTCTACGCCATTCATGTCCCCACCTTGGACGACATTGATCGGGAAGAACTGGCCCTCGCACCCTTGCACTTCGCTGACAACGCTCACAACCGGCCCGACCGGGTGCCAGCCGACACGCGGTTGATGTGAAGAACCAAACCATGTGGGTGGTGCATTGCGGCGAGAGCAGGATTCCGCTCATGCCGCCCCTTCCACCACCATCTGCAGCCGCTGCTGGCCGTTCCACTCGTCCCGCTGCAGGCGATAAGCAAGCCGCACGCGCTCGGCCACCGGCTCGGCGTGGCCGAACCAGATGGCATCTCGCACCTGGCCGGCGTGGCGCACCCGCAGCTTCATGTGCTTGTCCCCGACCAGCCGCTGCTGCAACACCTCGACTTCGTCGCAGAACAGCGGTGGCTCGAAGCCCTGCCCCCACACCTGCGCGTCGAGCAACGCCACCGTCTCGGCGTTGAACCATTCGATCGCCAGCGGCCCATCGGTGCGCAACTCGCGCGTCAGCGTGGCCGCATCGAGCCATTCGTGCGCCACCTGCTGCAATGCCGCATCGAATGCCGCGAAGTCGCTTTCATGCAGGCTGCAACCCGCCGCCATCGCATGCCCGCCGAAGCGGCGCAGCATCTCGGGCTGGCGTTTGGCGACCAGGTCGAGCGCATCGCGCAGATGAAAGCCGTCGATCGAACGTCCCGATCCCTTGAGCAGCCCGTCGGCTCCGCGCGCAAAGACGAAGGTCGGCCGGTGATGACGGTCTTTCAGTCGCCCGGCGACGATGCCGACCACGCCTTCGTGGAAGCGTGCATCGAACAGGCACAGCGCGCTCGGGGGTCGATCGACATCGGTAGGCATCAGCGCATCGAGCCAACCCTGCGCCTGCTCGCGCATGCCGGCCTCGACCTCGCGCCGCTGTCGGTTGATGGCGTCGAGTTGTGCAGCCAGTTCGGCGGCACGTGCGGCGTCGTCGGTCAGCAGGCATTCGATGCCGAGCGTCATGTCCGACAGGCGGCCCGCGGCATTGATGCGCGGGCCCAGCGCGAAGCCGAAGTCGAAGCCTGCGGCACGCCGCGGGTCGCGGCCGGCGACCGCGAACAGCGCCGCCACACCGGGCTGCATGTGCCCGGCGCGGATGCGCTTCAGGCCCTGCGCCACGAGGCGGCGGTTGTTGGCATCCAGCCGCACGACATCGGCGACCGTGCCCAGCGCCACCAGATCGAGCAGCACATCGAGCCGCGGCTGGCTCGCGGCATCGAAGACAGCGCGCGTGCGCAGCTCGGCACGCAAGGCCAGCAGCACGTAGAACATCACGCCGACACCGGCCAGTGCCTTGCTGGCGAATGGGCAACCGGGCTGGTTCGGGTTGACGATGACATCGGCGTCGGGCAGCAGCACTTCGTCATCGCGCAGGGCCGGCAGGTGGTGGTCGGTGACCAGCACCTTCAGGCCGAGCGCGCGCGCATGCGCCACGCCGTCGAGGCTGGCGATGCCGTTGTCCACCGTGACCAGCAGCGCGGGCTGTTGCTGCCGCGCCAGATCGACGATGGCCGGCGTCAACCCGTAGCCGTGCACGCTGCGGTCGGGGACCACGTAGTGCAGCGTGCCCGCACGCGCACCCAGCAACGCCAGCCCGCGCAGCGCCACCGCGCAGGCGGTGGCGCCATCGCAGTCGTAGTCGGCAACGACGCAGATGCGATCGCCCGCGCCGAGCACGTCGGCGAGCAATCGCGCGGCGGCGTCGGCGCCGCGCAGCGCGGCCGGCGGCAGCAGCCGCGCCAGGCCGGCATCGAGTTCATCCGCGCTGCACACACCGCGCGCTGCGAGCAGCCGCGCCAGCAGCGGGTGGGCGCCGGCCTGCTCGAGGGCGAAGGCGGCGCGCGGCGGCACGTCGCGTTGATGCAGGCGCGGGCTGTTGATCATGTCGTGCTCAAGATGATCGCAACAGCGACTGCAGCAGCGGCAGCACGTCAGCGCGCGACCAGCGTTGCGACAGGCGTTGCCAGGCACTGCGTGGCGCGCTGTCGAACCGGCAGGCGCGCGCGCTGCCGCAAAGACTCAGGCTCGCGCCGGCCTGTAGCGCAGCGATCGGCCCGGCATCCAGCGCGTGCCAGGCCTGCGTCCAGGCCGCCCAATCCTGCGCCAGCGCGGGCGCACGCAGGCGGTCGTCGAAGACCATGCCCTGCGGCAACGCGGCCGGCGCGGCGGTCGGCCCGGTGCCGCTGACCCAGAACGAGTTCACCGCCAAGGCACCGCGGCTCTCGCGCGCATCGTTGATCGGGTGCGTGTACAGCAGCATCTGCGCTTCGGCCTGCAGGCGGCGCAAGTGCGCGGCTGCGCGCCGGTCGGGCAGCCAATCGTCGATGGCCTGGCCGATGACACGGTCGAGCGATGCGGTGGGCAGGCTGCGCAGGCTGGGGTGGCAGGCAAACCAGCGTTGTGGCGCACCCCAGTGCAAGGCCCAGCCGTCGCTGTCGAACAAGCTGCCGACCGCGCTGCACAGCGCGCGCGATTCGTCTTCTTCCAAGGCCAGCGCGGCCGGGTCGAGCAGGCTCACGTCCTCGCGCCCCAGCTGCCAATGGCTGGGGGTGACCAATCCCCAGCCGAGGCTTTCATCGCCGACATCGAGCCCGTCTTCGCGCGCCAGTTGCGCGGCGAAGGGCAGCAGACCGTCGTCGTCGCGCCAGCCCAGGGAGGTGGCCAGCAGGTGTTCGTGCGGCAGGTTCAAGGCGTGATCGCCAGTGTCCACTCCGGCCGCAGGCGCTATTTGTGCAAGCAGGCGCTCCAGGTGCGGCAGGCTCAAGGCATCCAGCGCGTGCCGACCCGCGCTGCAGGCGGCATGGGAGACCACGAGGTGCATCGCTTCGATTATCGGGCGCTCGGGTAGCATCCCGGCGCGATGACCCTGCCCTACGAGCTTCAGATCGGCTGGCGCTACACCCGTGCCGGCCGCAGCGGGCGGCGCAACCGCTTCATCTCCTTCATCTCCGGCGTGTCGATGCTCGGCATCGGCCTCGGCGTGGCCGCGCTGATCATCGTGCTCAGCGTGATGAACGGCTTCCAGAAGGAAGTGCGCGACCGCATGCTGTCGGTGATCGCGCATATCGAAATGTTCGATGCGCGCGGCGCCGCGCTGGACGACTGGCGCGCCACGGCAGCCCAGGCGCGGCAGAACCCGCAGGTGGTCGGCGCCGCGCCCTTCGTCGCCTCGCAGGCGCTGGTGGCGCGCGGAGACGACATGCGCGCGGCCATCGTGCGCGGCATCTCGCCGGCCGACGAGGCCACCGTCACCGACCTCGCCGCCAAGCTGCGCGACACCACCCTGGCGGCGCTGACCGAGGGCAGCTGGAACATCGTGCTCGGCGCCGAGCTGGCGCGCATGTTGAACGTGCGCGTCGGCGACAAGGTCACGCTGGTCGTCGCCGGCGGGCAGATGACGCCGGCCGGCGTGATACCGCGCCTGAAGCAGTTCACCTTGAGCGGCACCTTCGAGGCCGGCCACTACGAATACGACAGCGCGCTGGCGCTGATCAACCTGGACGACGCCGCGCGGCTGTTCCGCACCGAGGGGCCGACCGGCGTGCAGCTGCGCTTGCGCGATGTGCAGCAGGCACGTCGTGTGGCCGGCGACCTGGCGCAGATGTTTCAGAGCAATGGTTCGCAGCTGATCGTGCGCGACTGGACGCGCACCAACAAGAACTGGTTCGACGCGGTGCAGATCGAAAAGCGGCTGATGTTCATCATCCTCACGCTGATCGTCGCGGTGGCGGCGTTCAACCTGGTCTCGACGCTGGTGATGACCGTCACCGACAAGCGCGCCGACATCGCCATCCTGCGCACGCTGGGCGCGAGCCCGCGCTCGATCATGGGCGTGTTCATCGTGCAAGGTGCCACCGCGGGCATCATCGGCACGCTCGGCGGCGTCGCCTTCGGGCTGCTGGTGGCCTTCAACATCGACATCATCGTGCCGGCCATCGAACGCGTGTTGGGCGTGGCCTTCCTGCCCGGCAGCATCTACCTGATCAGCCGCATGCCGAGCGAACCGCTGATGAGCGACATCGCGCCGATCGCCATCATCTCGCTGCTGCTGGCCTTCGCCGCCACGCTGTACCCGAGCTGGCGCGCCAGCCGCGTCAACCCGGCCGAAGCGCTGCGTTATGAGTGACGGCCCCCAAGGCCGCCGCGTTGCGGCGTCCGCCCCCCCAAGGGGGGGCGACGAAGCTCGGGGCGGCCGAGCGCCTCGTCATGACGGCGCGCCCGATGTGGTCCTGCAATGCCATGGCCTGCACAAGCGTTTTCGGGAAGGCAGCGGCGACACAGCGCTTGATGTGCAGGTGCTGCGCGGTGTCGACCTGCAGGTCCATGCCGGGCGCACGCTGGCCATCGTCGGCGCGTCGGGCTCGGGCAAGAGCACCTTGCTACACCTGCTCGGCGCATTGGACGCGCCGAGCAGCGGCAGCGTGCAGCTGATGGGCCGCGACTTCGCGGCGATGAATGCATCGCAACAAGGCGACTGGCGCAACCGGCATCTCGGGTTCGTGTATCAGTTCCACCACCTGCTGCCGGAATTCAGCGCGCTCGACAACGTCGCCATGCCGTTGCGCATCCGCCGCCTGCCGACGCACGAAGCGCGCGCACAGGCGCAGGCCGTGCTGGCGCAGGTGGGGCTGGCCGAGCGTGTGATGCACCACCCGGGCCAGCTGTCGGGCGGTGAACGCCAGCGCGTGGCGATCGCGCGCGCGCTCGTCAGCGGCCCGAGTTGCGTGCTCGCCGACGAGCCCACCGGCAACCTCGACGGCGCCACCGCCGACGGCGTGTTCCAGCTGATGCTGCAACTGGCACAACAGCGCGGCACCGCGTTCGTGCTCGTCACCCATGACCGCGACCTGGCCGCACGCTGCGACCGCACGGTGCTGCTCAGCGAGGGCCGGCTCGGCGCGGCGTGATATCAGGGTTCCTACCCAGGGTTTCCTACAATACGCAGGTGAACCTGATCAATGCCGACCTGCACTGCCATTCCGTCGTCTCCGACGGCACCTTGCAACCCGAAGCGCTGGCCGCGCGTGCCAAGGCGAATGGCGTCGAACTGTGGGCGCTGACCGACCATGACGAGATCGGCGGCCAGCAGCGCGCCTGCGATGCCGCGCTGGCGCTGGGCCTGGATTACCTGAGCGGGGTCGAGATCTCGGTCAGCTTCGCCGGCATCACCGTGCACATCGTTGGCCTGGGTGTGAATGCCGGCGATGCGGCCCTGCGCGAAGGGCTGGCCGCCACGCGCGGCGGGCGCGAGGCGCGCGCTCGCGAGATGTCCGACGAACTGGCCAAGGTCGGCATCCACGGTGCTTACGACGGCGCGCTGAAATACGTCGGCAACCCCGATTTGATCGGCCGCACGCACTTCGCCCGCTACCTGGTCGAAGTCGGCGCCTGCAGCGACACCAGCGATGTCTTTCGCCGCTACCTGGTCGAAGGCAAGCCGGGCTACGTGCCGCACCGCTGGGCCAGCCTGGGCGACGCGGTGCGCTGGATCGGCGACGCGGGCGGCATGGCCGTGATCGCGCATCCGGGGCGCTACAAGTTCACGCCGACCGAGGAATACGCGCTCTTCAGCGAGTTCATCGGCCACGGCGGGCGCGGCGTCGAGGTCGTCACCGGCAGCCACACGAAGGCCGAGTACCTGAAGTACGCCGACATGGCGCTCGAGTTCGACCTGCTCGCCTCGCGCGGCAGCGATTTCCACTCGCCCGACGAGAGCCACACCGACCTGGGCACGCTGCCCGACCTGCCCGGCAAGCTGACGCCGGTGTGGCAGGCGCTGCAGCACCGCGTGCAGCGCGCTGGCGCCTGAGCCGCAGCCAGGCGCCGACGCCCGATCACGCGCCAGCCGAAGATGCAAGCCCAGCGCCCGCTGCTGGGCGTCGCCCTGATCGTGCTGATGGCCGCCGGCTTCGCCGGCATGGATACGACTGTGCGCGCGCTCGGTGGCGCGATACCGGTGGTGCTGATGCTGTGGCTGCGCTATGGGTTGCAGGCGGTTGTGATGGCGGTCTGGCTGGCCCGCTCGCCACATTTGAGTTTTCATTCCGACCACCCGCGCTTTCAGGTCCTGCGCGCCACGCTGCTGCTGTTCACCTCGGCGATGATCTTCTTCGGCCTGCAGCACATGCCGGTGCCCGAGCTGACCTCGATCAACATGCTGGCGCCGTTGCTGGTGACATTGCTGGCCGCGTGGCTGCTGCACGAGCGCGTCTCCGCGCTGCGCTGGGGTCTTGTCGTCGGCGGCCTGATCGGTGCGCTGGTGGTCATCCGTCCGGGCAGCGGCCTGTTCGGGCTGGCGGTGCTGTTTCCGCTGGCCGGCGTGTGCACCTATGCCGCCTACCAGGTGCTGACCTCGCGCATGAGCGCGCTCGACAACCCCTACACCACGCACTTCTGGACCGGTCTGATCGGCTTGCTGCTGATCACACCGCTGTTGCTGCTCGATGCCGGCGCGCTGATCGACGCCGCCGCTGCGGCGAGCACGCGGCACTGGGTGCTGATGCTGCTCATCGCGGTGCTGGGCACCGCCGGGCACCTGCTGCTGATCCTGGCACTCGGCATGGCGCCGACGGCGACGCTGATGCCCTTCATCTACACACAGATTCCGCTCGCGGTGGCCTTGAGCTGGCTGGTGTTCCGACAATGGCCCGACGGCTGGGCCTGGCTGGGCATGGCAGTGATCATGGCCTGCGGCGCCAGCGCCGCGTGGCTGAATCTGCGATCACCGCGGGTGGTGACCGACACGGTGATGGATTGAAGCCCCGGGCTCGGCGCCTTGTGCGCCTGCCGTCCTACAAACGGATGCGCCGGCCTCCGAGCGTCGCGAAACCGGCCCGGTGCTACTTTTATCGTTTGCACAGCATGGGGAACGAACATGAACATCCTGATGGTTCTGACATCGCACGACAAACTCGGCGACACAGGCAAGAAAACCGGCTTCTGGCTCGAGGAATTTGCCGCACCCTACTACGTCTTCAAGGACGCCGGCGCGAATGTCACGCTGGTGTCGCCGCAAGGCGGACAACCGCCGATCGACCCGAACAGCGACGCGGCTGACGCCCAGACGGCTTCGACGCGACGCTTCAAGGGCGACACCGACGCACAAAGCGCACTCGCCGCCACGGGAAAGTTGTCACAGGTGAATGCCGACGACTTCGATGCCGTCTTCTACCCCGGCGGCCATGGGCCGCTGTGGGACCTGGCCAAAGACAAGGACTCACTGAAATTGATCGAGCGCATGCTGGCCGACGACAAGACCGTGGCCGCGGTGTGCCATGCACCGGGCGCGCTGTGGCGCGCCAAGCGTGACGATGGCGCGTCGGTGGTCAAGGGCAGGCGTGTCACCGGTTTTGCCAACAGCGAGGAAGAGGCTGCCGGGCTGACCGCGGTGGTGCCGTTTCTGGTCGAAGACGTGTTGATCGAAAGCGACGGCATTTACAGCAAGGGCGGTGACGGCGAGGACCATGTGGTCTGCGACGGTGCGCTCATCACCGGCCAGAACCCGGCCTCGTCTGCATCGGCCGCTCGCGCTGTGCTGGCGCGCGAAGCGAAGAAATAATCGTCGCGCGGCGCGAAGCGCTCGGCTCAGGGCAAAGAGTGGTCGGCGCCCCGTGCCGGTGGCTGCGACCCGCCCTCACCTGACAATGGGGCATGTCGCAGTACTTCGAGATCCACCCCGACAACCCGCAAATCCGTCTGCTGAAGCAGGCGGCGCAGATCCTGCACCAGGGCGGCATCGCCGCGGTGCCCACGGATTCGAGCTACGCGCTGGTGTGCCACCTCGACGACAAGGATGCCGCCATGCGCCTGCGCCAGCTGCGTGAAGTGGACGACCGGCATCACCTGACGCTGCTGTGCCGCGACCTGAGTGAGCTGGCCAGCTACGCGCGTGTGGACAACCGCCAGTACCGACTGCTGAAGGCGGCCACGCCGGGGCCGTTCACCTTCATCCTCGAAGCCACCAAGGAAGTGCCGCGACGCTTGAGCCACCCGTCGCGCCGCACCATCGGGCTGCGCGTGCCGGACCATCGCGTGACGCAGGAGCTGCTGGCGGTGCTGGAGCAACCGCTGATCGCAACCACACTGATCGCGCCCGGCGAGAGCGAGCCGATGAACGACCCGCAACTTATCCGCGAGCGCTTCCAGAAATCGCTGCAGGCGGTGCTCGACGCCGGTGCCTGCCCGATGCAGCCGACCACCGTCGTCGATCTGAGTGCCGACCCACCCCAGGTGCTGCGCGAAGGCAGCGGCGATGTGGCGCGACTCGGGCTCAGCCTGGCATAGCCGGCGCCGCCAGTGTTGCCCGTGCCAGCCGGTCGTGCACCCGTTGCGCATCGAAACCCAGCATCGGCTGGCCGCGCACCAGCACCAGCGGCGTGCCCGCGGCACGCATCGCCTCGTATTGCGTCGCACAGGCAGTGTCGGTCTCGATGAAACATTCGGAGAACGCGACGTCGTGCTCGCGCAGCCATGTGCGCGCCTTCGTGCAGTAGGCGCAGGTGGTCGAGGACAACATGCGGATGTCGCCCGGCGCGGCCAGCGCAGCCATCGCATCGCCCAGGCGGCTGTCATGCCGGCCCGCCCACCAGCGGCTGGCCGAGACCACGCACAGCACGATCAGCGCCAGCGTCAGCAGCGAGCGTGCACGGGGTGGCAGCGACTTCACGCCCCACCCACCGCGGCGGTGACGACCATCTCCACCTTCCATTCCGGCTTGGCCAGCTTCGCGAACACGGTCGCGCGCGGCGGCGCCTGGCCGGCGGGCAACCAGGCCTCCCAGACCTGGTTCATGGCTGCGAAATCGGCCGCATCGGTGAGGAAGATCTGGCACATCAGCAGGCGGCGCTTGTCGCTGCCGGCGCGCGCCAGCAGCGCGTCGATGGCGGCCAGCACCTGACGTGTCTGGCCGGCGGCATCCTGCGCGGCATCGGCTGCCACCTGGCCGGCGAGGTAACACACGCCGTTGTGCACCGCCATCTCGCTCAGGCGCGTGCCGACATCGAATCGAGTGACCATTATTTGTGTCCTTTGCGGGTGGCATGGGCGTCGCCATGCGCTGCGCCGGCATGGCGGTTGACCGGATGCTTGGGCGTGCGCCCCGAGGCCGCCTTCTCGCGGCTGCCGCCGATGCGCGATTCGGTGCCGGCGAGCAGGCGCGCCAGGTTCGGCTGGTGGCGCCACAACAGCAGCAGGCTCATCGCCGCGATGGCCAGCAGCAGCGGCGTCACTCCCCACACCAGCAGCTGGTAGAACGGCGCGAACAGCGCCGCCACCATCGACGCCAGCGACGAATAGCGGAAGAACGCGGCGATGATGACCCAGCTGAGCAAGGTGGCGGCGCCGAGCCAGGGGTTGAAGGCGAGCAGGACGCCAGCCGCGGTGGCCACGCCCTTGCCGCCCTTGAAGCCGAAGAAAACCGGCCACAGGTGGCCGACGAAGGCCGCCAGCCCGACGAAGGCGATGGTGGCCTCGCCAAAGCCGAAGCGTGGCGCGACGATCAATGCCACCAGCACCGGTACATAGCCCTTCAGCACATCGAAGGCCAGCGTCAGCACGGCCGCGCCACGGTGGCCGCTGCGCAGCACGTTGGTCGCGCCGGGGTTGCCCGAGCCGTAGCTGCGCGGGTCCTGCAAGCCGAACAGCCGGCTGACGATGACCGCGAACGACAGCGAGCCCACTGCGTAGGCGGCAAGCACGGCAATCAGGCTGGGAAGGCTGGACATCGGTCGGGCGCTCGACGCGCTGAATTTGTTTGGGGCGGAGCCCCAGGATCGAGTTTACGCGCCGGCCTAAACACCATCCGCACGATCGTTCGACCACACAATGACGGCTGCTTCTGATTGTGGAATGCGGGTGGAATGAATGTGGGTGGTCGGCGCGGTTTGCATCCTGGTGCTGGTCGTCAGCACGCTGATCCACTTCGAATGCCTGAGCCTGCTCAACGCCGGGCTGCCCCCGCTGCACATCAGCGGACGCATCAAACTGGTGCTGGTGGTACTCGGTGCCTTCGTCGGCCACACGCTGGAAATCCTGGCCTTTGCGGGCGCCACCTACTGGCTGGCATGGCAGGAAGGCCTTGGCACCATCGACGGCTCGCACCGGCCGAGCTTCGCCACCTGCTTCTACTTCGCCTCCACCACCTACACCTCGCTCGGCTACGGCGATGTCATCGCCGGTGGCCCGCTGCGCCTGCTGGCGGGCAGCATGTCGCTGACCGGGCTGTTGCTGATCGGCTGGACCGCGGCCTACCTGTACATCTCGATGGAGCGCTTCTGGGAGATCGGCAAGCGCCAACGACGGCCCTGAGGTGCATGGATCCGGCCGGCTTCACAACGCGCAGTCCACCGGCCGCGCAGCGAGTAATTCGGTCAGTACGTGCGGCGACACGGCCACCAGAAAGCCGCGCCGACCGCCGTTGATCCAGATGCGTGGCAGCTCGAGCACGCTGCGCTGCACCCACACCGGCAGCGGCTTGCGGGTGGCGAACGGCGACGTGCCGCCGATCTGGTAGCCGCTGTGGCGCTGGGCCGCATCGCCGCTGCACGGCTCGACATGCTTCGCGCCGACCTCGCGCGCCAGCTGGCGCGTGCTGACCTGGCGGTCGCCGTGCATCAGCACGATCAGCGGCTGCGCGCGCTCGTCCTGCATGACCAGCGTCTTGATCACCGCATGCTCATCGACGCCCAGCTGGCGCGCCGATTCGGCGGTGCCGCCGCGTTCGACATAGTCGTAGGGGTGTTCGCTGAAATCCACGCCGTGCGCGCGCAGCCATTGCGTGGCTGGCGTCGCGCTGACGTGACGTTGCTTTTTCACCCGCTTCACTGCGCCGGGTCGCGCGCTTCCCAGCGAATGCGGTCGATCGCCGTGCGCAATTCGGCCGGCAATTCGGTGCCCCACGCGTCGATGTTCTGATCGAGCTGTGCGACGGTGGTGACGCCGATGATGGTGCTCGCCACGCGCCAGTTGCGGTAGCAGAAGGCCAGTGCCATCGCCGCCGGCTCCAGACCGTGTTCGCGCGCCAGCGCGTTGTAGCGCCTGGCGGCAGCCAACGCCTCGGCGCGGCCGTGGCGTTGCTTTTGCATGCCGGCGAAGATCGACATGCGTCCCGGCAGCGCGGGATCCACGAAGCCGAGCGTGTCGTACTTGCCGCTCAACTGGCCGAAGGCCAGCGGTGAGTAGGCCAGCAGCGACACTTGCTCGTGGTGCAGCACCTCGTCGAGTCCGTTGTCCACCGAGCGGTTGAGCAGGCTGTAGGCGTTCTGCACCGAGACGATGCGCGGCAATCCGGCGCTGTCGGCGACGCGCGCGAACTCGGCCACACCCCACGGCGTTTCGTTGCTGACGCCGATGTGGCGCACCTTGCCCGCCTGCACCAGCCGCTGCAGGCCGCGCAACTGGCCTTCGATCGAGGTGATGGTGCGCCGATCCTCGGGGTCGAAGTACAGGCTGCCGAAAGCCGGCACCGCGCGCGTCGGCCAATGCAGCTGGTACAGATCGATGACATCGGTGCGCAGCCGCTTCAGACTCGCCTCGCACGAGGCGACGATGTCGTCGGCGCTGACGTCGGCGCTGCCCTGGCGCAGCCACTGGTAGCCGCGCACCGGGCCGGCGGCCTTGGTCGCCAGCACCACCTTGGCCCGCGCGCCGGGCGTGCGCGCGAACCACTGCCCGATCAGGTCTTCGGTGACGCCGTACAGGCCTTCGCTGGGCGGCACCGGATACATCTCGGCGCTGTCGATGAAGTCGACGCCACGCGCCAGCGCATGGTCGAGGATGCGAAAGCTGGTGGCGGCATCGACCTGCTTTTCGCCGAAGGTCATCGTGCCCAGGCAGATCGGGCTGACGCGCAGATCGCTGCGGCCGAGGGTGATCGTGTCCATGAATCGTTTCGCTGCGGTTTCGACGGGGCGAAGTGTGCCCTGTGTCGTCGCGTCGGGTCGATCGACTCAGCTATTCGGCTTCAGTGACAGTTCGACGTGCACCACACCGCCTTCGCGCGTGCGTTGCATAGGCAGTCCGGAGCGCTCGAACACTTTGAGCATGGCCACGTTGTCGGACAGCACTTCAGCACTCAGCGTGGCCGTGCCACGAAGGCGCAACATCGACACCAGCACCCGCAACAGCAGCCCGGCCAGACCTTGGCGCTGGTAGTCCTCTTCGACCGTGAAGGCGATCTCGGCGCTTTCGGCGCCCGCTCCGCCCGTGTCGGCGTCCGATCGTGGCGCGAAGAAACAGCTCACGCCGCCAATGATGATTTCACCTTCTTCGGACTGCCGGGTCACGACCAGCGCGATCGAGTGCACGAAGTCGATCGAGCGGAAAAGATCGACGTCAGCGTCGCTGAATTCCCTCTTCTGCGAGTGAAAGCGCGTATAGACCGATTCGGGGTCGAGCGCGTGAAAGGCCGCCACCACCTTGTCCAGGTCGTCGGGGCGCACGGCGCGCATCACCACCGGCGTGCCGTCGCGCAACGTGTAGGCGCGGCTGAAGTGGGCCGGGTCTTCGAATTCGCTCATGCGCTGAGCCGCCGGCAGGGCGCAACTCGACGCTGATGCGGCGGCCGACGCCACGGCGGGCGTGCGGCGCGGGTCGAAATGCCAAGGAGGCCTTGCATGGTGAGCGAGTCGATCGTGTACGGGTCGAGAGAATACCCGCGGGCGATGGCATCCGGCGATCCCCTGTTCGCGCAGGCGTCAGTCGGACGGGCGCCGCGCTCCTGTGCCGGCCACGGTCATACGTCGTTCGAAGGCGACCGCCTTCACCCGTCTGCGCCGCAGCACACCGCCAGTTGTTCGGCCCTCACACCCGCCCGGCGACCCAGCCCTGCACGGAACGCAGCGCTTCAGCCAGACGCGTGGGGTCGCTGCCGCCCGCCATCGCCAGGTCGGGCTTGCCGCCACCCTTGCCGCCGACCTGCTGCGCCACGAAATTGACCAGTTCGCCGGCCTTGATCGCGCCCATGCGGTCGGCGGTGACGCCCGCGGCCAGCTGCACCTTGCCACCCTCGACACTGGCCAGCACGATGGCTGCCGACTTCAGCTTGGCCTTGAGCTTGTCCATCGTTTCACGCAGCGCCTTGGCATCGGCGCCCTGCAAGGTCACGGCCAGCACCTTCAGGCCGTTGACATCGACCGCTTGCGCCAGCAGTTCGTCGCCCTGTGCCGAGGCCAGCCGGCCCTTCAGCGCATCGAGTTCCTTCTCCAGGCCGCGCACCTGGTCGAGCAGCGCGTTGACACGCGCCGGCACTTCGGTGCGCAGCACCTTCAAGGTGCCGGCGACACCGCCGAGCGCCGCTTCCATGCTTTGCACATAGGCCAGCGCGTTGTCGCCGGTGATCGCCTCGACGCGCCGCACGCCGGCCGCCACGCCGCCTTCGGCGACGATGGTGAACAGCCCGATGTCACCGGTGCGCGAAACGTGCGTGCCGCCGCACAGCTCGCGGCTCGAGCCGATGTCGAGCACGCGCACCTCGTCGCCGTACTTCTCGCCGAACAGCATCATCGCGCCGAGCTTCTGCGCCTCGTCGATCGGCATCGTGCGGGCATTGACCGGCAGGTTCGCCAGCACCTCGGCATTGACGATGTTCTCGATGCGGCGGATCTGCTCGTTTGACAGCGGCGCGTTGTGCGCGAAATCGAAGCGCGTGCGCTCGGCGTTGACCAGCGAACCTTTCTGCTGCACGTGCGCGCCCAGCACTTCGCGCAGCGCCTTGTGCATCAGGTGCGTGGCGCTGTGGTTGCGCACCGTGCGCGCGCGCTGCTCGGCGTTCACACGAGCGGCCAGCGTGTCGCCGACCTTCAACTCACCTTCGACGATGCGCCCGTGGTGGCCGAACACCGCCGCTTGGATCTTCAGCGTATCGTCGATGACCACGCGCGCGGTGGCATTGCGCAGTTCGCCGCTGTCGCCGACCTGGCCACCGCTTTCGGCATAGAACGGCGTGTGGTCGAGCACGATGACGACGTCGTCGCCGGCCTGCGCCTTGTCCACCGGGCTGCCGTCGATGTAGATTGCGTCGATGCGCGCGGGCTCGTGCACCAGCGATTCGTAGCCGTGGAACGCGGTCGCCGCGCCGCTGTAGCCCAGCCCCTGCGCCATCTTGAACTTGGCCTTCGAACGTGCCTGCTCGCGCTGGCGCGCCATCGCCGCGTCGAAGCCGGCCGAGTCCACCGCCACGCCGCGTTCGCGGCACACGTCGGCCGTCAGGTCGAGCGGAAAGCCGAAGGTGTCGTGCAGCTTGAAGGCCACATCGCCGCCGAGCGTGGTGACACCGCCGGCCAGTGCGGCTTCGAGAATTTCCATGCCGTTGGCGATGGTCTGGAAGAAGCGCTCTTCCTCCTGCTTCAGCACTTCGGTGATGCGCGCGCCGTCGCGCTGCAGTTCCGGATAGGCCGCACCCATCTCCTGGGCCAGGGCCGCCACCAGCGTGTGGAAGAACGGCTTGCGCGCACCCAGCTTGTAGCCATGGCGGATGGCACGCCGCGTGATGCGCCGCAGCACATAGCCACGGCCTTCGTTGCCCGGAATGATGCCGTCAGCGACCGTGAAGGCGCAGGCGCGGATGTGGTCGGCGATGACCTTCAGCGATGGAGAGTCCTTGTCGCAGTCCTTGCCACCCGCCGCATCGACCGCGCCCTTCGCCGCCGCCAGCAACTGCACGAACAGGTCGATCTCATAGTTGCTGTGCACATGCTGCAGCACCGCGGTCAGCCGCTCGAGCCCCATGCCGGTGTCGACACTCGGCTTCGGCAACCTGTGCATCACGCCCGCGTCGTCGCGGTTGAACTGCATGAACACGTTGTTCCAGATCTCGATGTAGCGGTCGCCGTCTTCGTCGGGCGAACCCGGCGGACCGCCGGGAATCTCGGGGCCGTGGTCGTAGAAGATCTCGCTGCACGGCCCGCACGGGCCGGTGTCGCCCATCATCCAAAAGTTGTCGGAGGCGTAACGCGCGCCCTTGTTGTCGCCGATGCGCACGATGCGCTCGGCCGGCAAGCCGATGCCCTTGTGCCAGATATCGTAGGCCTCGTCGTCCTCGGCATAGACCGTGGCCCACAGCTTGTCCTTCGGCAGCTTGTAGACCCCGGTCAGCAGTTCCCAGGCGAAGTGGATCGCGTCCTTCTTGAAGTAGTCGCCGAAGCTGAAGTTGCCCAGCATCTCGAAGAAGGTGTGATGGCGCGCGGTGTAGCCGACGTTTTCCAGGTCGTTGTGCTTGCCGCCCGCGCGGATGCACTTCTGGCTCGTCGCGGCGCGCACATAGGGCCGCTTGTCGAAGCCGAGGAACACGTCCTTGAACTGGTTCATGCCGGCATTGGTGAACAGCAAGGTCGGGTCGTCGCCCGGCACCACCGGGCTCGACGGCACGATGGTGTGGCCCTTCGATGCGAAGAAGTCGAGGAAGCTGGCGCGGATGTCGGAGGCTTTCATGGGGTGCCCGGGATGGCTGGAATGCACTGGCCCGCGCGCCGCCAACAGGCGAAGCTCACAAGGCACCCGGCATTATCCCGTGCGGCTGCCTGCCCCATGCCCACCGTGCCGCCACGCCTTGGATGGCCGGGTGATACGCTGCGCATTGGCATGCACAGCCAAGACCTTCCAGGAGAACCACCCCATGGCCAAGACTCAAGCCCGCTTCGCGTGGGACGACCCGCTGCTGCTGGACCAGCAACTCAGCGATGACGAACGCGCGGTGCGTGACGCCGCGCACGCCTACTGCCAGGAACGCCTGCTGCCGCGCGTCACCGAAGCCTTCCGCCACGAGAAGACCGACCCGGCCATCTTCCGCGAGATGGGCGAACTCGGGTTGCTGGGCAGCACCATCCCGGAAGCCTATGGCGGCGCGGGCCTGAACTATGTCTGCTATGGCCTGGTGGCCCGCGAGGTGGAACGTGTCGATTCAGGCTACCGATCCATGATGAGCGTGCAAAGCTCGCTGGTGATGGTGCCGATCAACGAGTTCGGCACCGAGGCGCAGAAGCAGAAGTACCTGCCGAAACTAGCACGCGGCGAATGGATCGGCTGCTTCGGTCTGACCGAGCCCAACCACGGCTCCGACCCCGGCAGCATGGTCACGCGCGCGAAAAAGGTGGCCGGCGGCTACAGCCTGAGCGGCGCGAAGATGTGGATCAGCAACTCACCGATCGCCGATGTCTTCGTCGTCTGGGCCAAGGACGATGATGGCCAGATTCGCGGCTTCATCCTCGACAAGGGCGCCAAGGGCCTGAGCGCGCCGACGATCCACAGCAAGGTCGGGCTGCGCGCGTCGATCACCGGCGAGATCGTCATGGACGAGGTCTTCTGCCCGGAAGACAACGCCTTCCCCGACGTGCGCGGCCTGAAGGGCCCGTTCACCTGCCTGAACAGCGCACGCTACGGCATCGCCTGGGGCGCACTCGGCGCCGCCGAGGATTGTTTTCACCGCGCGCGCCAGTACGTGCTCGACCGCAAGCAATTCGGCCGCCCGCTGGCGGCGAACCAGTTGATCCAGAAGAAGCTGGCCGATATGCAGACCGAAATCGCCATCGGCCTGCAGGGCTGCCTGCAACTGGGTCGCATGAAGGACGCGGGCACGGCATCGGTCGAGGTGACCTCGATCCTGAAGCGCAACTCCTGCGGCAAGAGCCTTGAAATTGCGCGCCTGGCGCGCGACATGATGGGCGGCAACGGCATCAGCGACGAGTTCGGCGTGGCACGCCACCTGGTCAACCTGGAAGTGGTCAATACCTACGAAGGCACGCACGACATCCATGCGCTGATCCTGGGCCGGGCGATCACCGGCATCCAGGCGTTTTCCTGAAGGCTTGCGCTCAAACCCGCAGCAAGCCGCGGAAGCCCCGGGCAGCGTAGTAAGACTGCGCGCCGTTGTGGTAGACGAACACCTTGCCGTAGCGGCGGTCGCAGAACAAGGCGCCGCCGAGCGCACGAAGCTCGGCGGGTGTCTCGATCCAACTGGATGTCGTGGTATCGAATTCGCCGAGCGTCTGCAGGGCTCGATAGCTGTCCTCGGTCAGCAGCGCGATGCCCATCGCCGCAGCAGTCTCGACCGCGCTGCCCTGCGGCTTGTTTTCCTTGCGTGAATCGAGCGCTGCCCGGTCGTAGCACACACTCCTGCGCCCCGACGGGCTTTGCGCGGCGCAGTCGCAGAAGATGATGCGACCGCTGGGCTTGTCGTGCCCGATCACGTCCGGCTCGCCACCCGTTTGCTCCATCGCGCGAAGCGAGCGCAGCGCGTCGGCACGACCGTCGAGTCGGGCCCGCACGTCGGCCCATGCGATGGCCTTGTGGCGCTGCATGTGCTGCTCGAAGCGGGCCTGCAAGGTTTCCAGCAGGCTGTCGCTTTGCTCTGTCTTCATGGCCTTTCGGTGGCTTCAGGATCGGCCGCATCGTCGTTGGCCGCGGCGCCGGTGCGTCGCTCGACGACGCCGGCAGTGGAACCGCTGGACTGGCCAAGCGCGCGGCGCAGCAACTCATCGGACGACTTGCCATGTTCGGGGTATTGGCTCACGCCGACCTTGACCGCCACCACGTGCGACTGTCCGGCGACAACAATCGGCCGCTGCAGCGACACCGCGAGCTTGGTCGCCACGCGCAGGCCATCGCTCGACGCATCGGTCCACGCCAGCATCACGGCAAAGGCATCGGTACCGATCGATGCGACCACGTCGCTGGCGCGCAGCCCGGCACGCAGACGCACCGCCACCTTGCGCCGCAACACATTCGCCGCTTCGGTACCGAGCGCCCGCTCGGTGTGGCCCAAGCCCTCGACGCGCAGCACCAGCAGCGCCATCGGCGCCGGCTCGCGCTCGCGCAGCGCCAGCAGGTGGCTCATGTGTTCGAGCAGTTGTGCGTGGTTGGGCAAGCCCGTGGCGAGATCGATCGCGTAGGCCTTGCGCGCGCCGATCTCGATGCGCTTGCGCTGCACACCGAGGTGCAAGGCACGCGCAATCGATTCGGCGCTGGAGGTCTCGGCCGGCAGCACATCCTGCACGCCGAGATCGATCAGCCGCAGCGCGATCGGCGCCGGCACGTCTTGCGCGACAACCACCACCGCAGCGCCCAGCACCGCATGCGACAGCGCCGGCCAGGCGACCACGGTCGTCACCTCCCGAGCCGAGGGCGGCAGCAGCAGCAGCGCGTCGAATGACGCGTCGGCCAGGTCTTGTGCCGCCTGCTCGAGCGAGGCGCTGTGCTTCAGCGCGAGCGGCCCGAATGCCGTGGACGACAGACCCGCCGGCGGGGTGCCGACACAAAGAACATTCAACGGCGAATCCATCGGGCAGCGGGTGGAGCGGGTGAAGGGAATCGAACCCCAGCCTCGGGGGAATCGAGGGGATTGTCAATCGCCCTTTCACCTGGGGAACCGATCGCAGTCTACCCCTCAAGTCCCCGCATTCTTCCCCAGATTCTTCCCTGAGATTGCTGCGCATTTCTTCAACAAACTTACGAGGCGCAGCGCGCCGTGGGTCCTGTCTGTGAGACTTCGCAAAGTGCCTTCAACAACTGTGGCCGCGCTGCTTCTCAGGCGCCTTGATGGGTGCACGCTCTACAGCCTCAGGCAACGCGACCCCGTCCTTGGCGTGACCGGCCCACGGGCAGCGAGCCGCTACGCGGCGAGCTTCAGCACGGTGCCGAACACCAGCATGCCAAACAGCGCGACACCAACGCGCCATGTGGTGAATCGGTAGCGTTCGTTGTGCCAAAGCGCGCGTGCACAGCGCCGCAAGGCGCTAAGCGCGCAAAGCGCCATAACGACCTGCCCGACCAATGCCGTGTCCATCGGTATGCGGCTCACGCCGAAGGCGACAAGCGCGGGCCAAAGAACTGCGTCGATCAGCGCCAGCAGCCGACGGCCTGGCCAATACGACACGTCCGGTGTCGGTGCCCGTGCATACAAGACCCACATGTTCGACTCCCCTACGGTCCGGATTGAACGGGGACCGGTGGCATCAACTCCCCTCGCCTCCTGGTTCAGTGTAGGAGTTCAAGCGCCGCAGGTGTGCACCGCACGGTAACAGTGAGCGAGCGCGCACGGGAGTTGTTCCGCCGCGCCGGCCATGACCTCGACGCTTTGCGCGAGCGCGCGCGCCACAAGGACTTCACGCCCGTTGCGCTCGGCGTTCGGCTGGATGCCGAGGTGCGTAACACGCTGCGCGAACTGCGCTCGCACAACGTCGTTGCGCGCGTCGAGGGCCGCGATCCGAAGCTGAAGGGCGAGGTCGTCCTCTACACCGCGCATTGGGACCATTTCGGCCGCGACCCGGCGTTGAAGGGCGATCCGATCTATCACGGCGCCCTCGACAATGCGTCGGGCGTGGCCGCAGTGCTCGAGATTGCCAGGAGCTATGCGAATCTGCCGGAACCGCCGGCACGCTCAGTGCTCTTCATCGCGACCACAGCCGAAGAGGCCGGGCTGCTCGGTGCGCGACACTACGCCGCGCATCCGCTGGTTCCGCTCCCGCGGACGCTGGTCGACCTGAACCTCGACATCATCAATGTCTGGGGCCGCACCGCCGACGTCCAGATCACCGGTTGGGGTGAGTCGGACATGGGCACTCTGGCCATGGAAGTGGCGGCCGCGCAGGGCAAGCGCGTCGTGCCCGACCAAGCGCCTGAATTGGGCCTGTACTACCGCCAGGACGCATTCGAATTCGCCCGCGCTGGTGTGCCGAGCTTGTACGTGCGCAGCGGAGTCGACTTCATCGGCAAGCCGCCCGGGTATCGCCGCGAGAAGGTCGGCGCGTACATCGCCAACGACTACCATCAGGTGACCGATACCGTGCGCGCCGATTGGGACATGGCCGGCGGCGCCGAGCAGGCCGAGTTCGCGTTCGCGATCGGCTGGCGGCTCGCGCAGGGAGCACCGTTTCCGCAATGGAGGCCGGGCACGGAGTTCAAGGCCAGGCGCGACGCGATGCTCGGCAACGCACGCTGAGTCATGATCTCCGCCAGTCATCTCATGCTGTTCGAACCCCATCACCACGAGGCTCTCTGCGATGCACCTTGGGATGAATCCCTGGCTTGCGCGACCATCCGATCCATCGTCCGTGACATCGAGCGGAACCGAGGTATTGACGGGCGCTGGCCTCTGCATCCGCTGGACGACGAAGGTGACGAACCGCGGACCGGCTTCAAGAGCCTCTACCTCGGACGGGCGGGCGTGCTCTGGGCGCTGTGGTACCTCGGGCGCGAAGGGGTCGTCGACCTGAACTTCGATCCGGCCGAGGGCATGCAGCAAGCCGATGCTGCATACCAGGCCGATCCCGACATCGGGCAGCGCGCGCCATCTCTCTTCAGTGGCGAGGTCGGGATCCTTCTGGTCCTTTGGCGTTTGACCGGGTCCGTGCGGGCAGCCGACAGGCTCCACGCCTTGGTCAGATCGAACGTTGCCAATCCAACCAACGATGCATTTTTGGGGGCGTCCGGCACCATGCTGGCGGCATTGCACCTGTGGGAGGCGACCGGGGAGGAGCGCTGGCGAGCATTGTTCCTCGAGAACGTCGAACGTGTCTGGGAAAACTGGATCTTCGATGCAAAGGCGAACTGCCACCTCTGGACCCAGAATCTATACGGCAAGACCGTGCAGTACCTCGGCGCCGGCCATGGCTTCGCGGGCAACGTCTTTCCGTTGCTCAAGGGCGCCTTGTTGCTCGACGCGGGCCGCCGTGAAGTGCTCTACGAGCGCTGCGTTGCGACCCTGCGCGCTACCGCGAAGTTCGAAGGCAGCGCCGTGAACTGGTCACCCGGCACCTATGTTCCGCGACCTGACGGCCCCAGGATATTGATGCAGTGGTGCCACGGAGCGCCCGGCATCGTGACCGGACTGTCTGATTTCCCTCGGCAGGTATTCCCCGAAATGGATTCCATGCTGATCAGGGCCGGCCACGCGGTTTGGCAGGCAGGGGCGCTCGTCAAGGGATATGGCTTGTGTCACGGCACGGCGGGTAACGGGTACGCCTTCTTGAAGCTGTACAAGCGCACGGGTGATTCCCTGTGGCTCGAGCGTGCACGGCGCTTTGCTGTTCATGCGATCGCACAGCGCGATCGCATGCGGCAGGAGCACGGGCAAGGACGCTACACACTGTGGACGGGCGAGCCAGGGCTCGCGATTTACCTGTGGCAATGCATCAAGGGGCGGGCAGGACTGCCGGTGTTGGATATCCTCCAGTGAGCGCTGTGCGATGCGGCGCGAAAGGCCGGCTGCTGGGCGCCAGAACCCGGTCCAGGAGCTATTGGCCTTGAGGGCGCAGGCGCGTGCTCAAGGCGCGCAATAGAACTCCGCCTCTTGGCCTGACCGTCAACTTTGGGGCCTCAAATCGAGACGATTGAAGTTCAGCTCAGGGTCGACTGCGGGTCGACGCGATCGTGACCTCGATGCCGTAGACCTGCCGGTCGAACAGGCATCCCATGCAGCTGCCGAACGGTTGCGCCACGTCCCGGCCACGAGCCGACCGTCGTGGGCGACAGCCTCCGGGAGCATCAGCGTCTTCGACCCTCAAACATCTCCGATCCATAGCAGCCGCGGATTGAGCGACCGGCTGCGCTTTGCAGCGCGGCTGCGCAATGGCGCGATCCACTGACCTGACCTAAGTTGGATCGGCGAACCAGTTGCCGTGGATGCCAAACGGTACGCGCGCAGGCAGCGGGACCGTCGCGAGCGCAGGTGCCGCGAAGTCATGCGCATCGAACACAACCAGGTCGCTGACGTCGCGTTGCCGGTCGTAGACATAAGCGATCGCGTAGCCGTCGTCCTCGACGGAGCCCGGTGAGCGAGGCACGAAAACGCACTCACCAGCGACGCGGTCGTGCCCGAAGTCGTGGATGACCGAGGTGCCAGCGAAGAGGTCGAATTTGCGCAGCACCGACATCGTCGGCGCGCCATTCACCACGTCACGCAGTTCGAGCGCGTAGGCGTACCGGTAGGGCAAGCCTGCCCGTCGGTCGTCGATGCGCGGAAACTCCACGTGCAGTGAATCGATTGCCCATTCGTCGACCACACCCGTACACAGATCTAGCGAGTAGCGGAATAGCTGTGTCGGCGCGCTCAGGTTCGCGGCGCGAACCACGTCCAGCACGATCGTGTCGCCGTGCTCGAAGGCGTTGACCGTGTGACCGATGGTGCACGGCGCGATCGGGAACCAGCGCACGTCGCTGCCACGACCCGCGCGCGGCATCACGCCGATGCGCGCACCATAGTCGTCGCTCCATTGGATCGGCATTGGTGAGCGCCAGCCGTTGTAGAGCACCGGCAGATCGAAGAACAGCGCATGGTGTGCGGTGATCGCGAAGTCGTGCATGTACGTCGCGCACGCGACTTCGATTGCTTCGGACTGAATCAGCTCGCCGGCGGCACTGGCCCGGTAATACGTGAGGTGCGGTGCCTGGACGCTGTAGGTGAAGAACAGCAGCTCGCCGCTCGATGGGCAGGTCTTCGGATGCGCGGTCATGCCGTTCGGCAGGCGCCCCGCGAAATCAAAGGCACCAAGCGTTTCCAACTCGTCGTTCACCTCGACCGGCGACGCCGTCTCGACGAGCGCCAGCACCTTGCCCGCGTGGCGGACGACGTTCGTGTTGGAAGTTGTCGGAGCCCGGATGGCGCGATTGCGATACCAGGCGGCACGGCCGCTCCCCAGACGCACGCCATGCAGCATGCCTTGGCCAAGAAACCAGATCGGGGTCGGGCCGGTCCGCGGGTTGGGACCGTTGCGAACATACGTGCCGTTGAGTTCCGGCGGCAAGGTTCCGCTCACGAGGAGATCGCTCGCGGTGATCTCGTCCAGCACAGGTGCGTAGTTGCCGGTCAGGTGAAAGGGTTGCGTCATTTTCGGCTCTCTGAGTTCAAGTGGCGATGTGGCGCCCGGTCTCATGGGGACCGAACGCGAGGTGAATGGCGTACTCGCGCAGTCGGCGGGCCGAGCAGCGGTGTGGTCGGTGAGACGCAGACGATCGCCGTCGAACAACGTGCGGGTGGCCTCTTCAAAACCGGCGTAGTCGCGCGGCATGCGTGCGATCGACGAAATAGCCTGGACCATGGAAGTGCTCATTCAACCTTCACGAACGACCAGTTGAAGCGCGAGGTCGCACTGCTCTGGTAGTCGCCCTCGATGGCCGCTCCGTCCGTGATGAAGACGTTGGCCTCATTGGCCACAAACCAGATGCTGCTGCTGTCGAACGGAACGAGGGTGGCCTCCTGGCCCGGACACTGTTCCATCACCTGCACGATGGGCCCGGCTGACTGCCCGTAGCCGCTGTACTGGTGAGTCTGGGCGTCGATGGTCAACCTGTTCAGCAGGTTGACCGGCATCGGCACCACCACCTTGCCCGAGTAACCGCAGATGCTGCCCTTCAGGTTGTCGGAGAAGGTCACAGTCATCGTGCCCCCGACCACGTTGTAGCGCAGTTGCGGCTGACCCAGCGGGCCCTCCAGCTCGAACGTCACGTTGGCCTTGGCCGTCACGGTCGGACCGGCGCTCATGTTCCAGACCCGCGTGGACGTGCCTTGGTAGATCCGCCCCAGCCCCACGGCCACTTCGGTCACCTCTGGCGAGACCTCGACGCTGCTGATCCCGCCTTCGGGCAATTGGACCCAGGCCCGGATCTTCAGAACCTGCCCGCTCTTGACGTCAAACCCCAGCGGCACGCTGCTGCGGACCTGCCAGGCGTACGGACCGATCTGGGCGCCGGCGTCACCCACCACCATTGAGCTGAACGGCTTGTCGTCAATCTCCAGGTGCAGGACGAACACGTCCGCTTCACCTTCCTCGATACCTTCGACATCGATCAGCAGCGAAAGGCTGTCGGCTTCACCGTCCTCCGGTTGGCCGACGATGTGAACCGACTGGCCGCTCACGAGCGGCTGCCCGCTGGACTCGTCGCGCACTGTCAGCAGTTCCCGCAAGCGCAGCGTCGGCAGCCCGATCAGGATGTCGGCACCGGTGAACTCATCGTGGGTGTCTCCGTCGACGCTCAGGTCCGCGTACACGGCCTGCAGCGTGCGTCCGGTCGCCATGCCCTCGAACAGCAGGTGCGATTTCGTGCTCGCGGTCAGTTCGCTCACGGTCTGGCTCCAACCGACGTAGTTGCTGCTGGGGCCCTGCAGCGCCTGCACCAGATCGTCGGCGTACGACGAACAGGCCGACAGGAACACCAAAGTGTTCTTCAGACCGCCTGGATACTGGCTGCGAAAGAAGTCGGCCGTGAGGATCAGGTCCTTGTGCAGGTCGTCCCAGATCAGCAGTTCGACCCCCGTGGTCGTCGAATTGATCAGTTCTATCGCAGTGCCGTGGAACCGCTGCGCGTCGATGAACGACCGGCAGGGGATTTCCTGATTGGTGCGCTCGTCGAAACACAGCCTGCCGCCGTAGCTTTGCACAAAGACAACGTCGAAGTTGCGGAAGTCGCCGAAGCTGTCGACGGTGATGTCCTCGGCCGTCGCGATCTGGTTCTGCGCCAGCACGACGTGGCCGGCGTAGCCGGGGGTGGCCTCCAGGCTGGCAGCCACCTTGACACCGGCCGAGAACCCCGAGGCGCTGATGCCGTCGAAACGGAACGGCACCATGATCAGCGCGCGCTTTTGTTCGACACCTGGCCTGACGATGCTGTCGGCTGCATTGGGCGCGCTGGTTCCGCTGGGCGCGATGCCCGCATTACCCACAGCCGCGGCCAGCGCCCGGCGTGTCGCCGAAGTGGGCGCTGGAACGCTTGCGCCTGGGGCCAGACGGCTGGACTTGCCAAGCCACACCGGTCGCCCGCCCTGCAGCCGAAACCTTATCAGGCCGTCGTCGTACTGGATCTCCGCCAGCGTCTCACTCGTCTCCAGCCAGGCGCCGACCTCGGCCGTCGATGCACCGCTGCCGAGCTTGGCAGCCGCCTGTTCGCCCAGTGCGATGCTGCGCTCGATGGTGCTCAGACCCACCCCGCTCCAACTGCAGGCGTAGTGGCCTTGCTCGCATGCCAGCGCGCTGCTGTCGGGGCTGTCAGGGCCGCCGTCGGCTGAAGTGGGGCCGTCCCCGGCGGCAGTGCCGTCGCCGCCGCCACAGGCGGCCAGCGACACGCAGGCCGCGATCGTCAGCGAGCGGCACAGATTTGCAAGCAGGTTCTTCATTTTGGTGTTCCAAGTTGACGGGATCAACGCTGAAGTGCAGCTGCCCAGCGTGCAGGTGCCGGAAGCCAGAGAACTGGGAGGCAGTGTCTGCATTGACGCACCGCAAGTCGTCACAGGACGGTCCTGTTCCGGTCTTGTTTGAGCGTCGCTCCATCCGCAAGTCGGTGCTGAGAATCGCCATCAACCGCTTGCGCGTTGTTGGTGACGAGGCGCACACGCCGCGCTTGATCAGAGCCGTGCTGCGACGGGTTATGCGCTCTTTGCCGTCAGGTGGCGCGGACTTGCACAGCCGCTCGATTCCGGAGATGCGATGTCCTCAACCTTCGGTCCGAAGGTGTCAATCACGCGGGCGTCGATGACATCGGCTTCTCGGTGTCAGCCGCGGGCTTTCAACGCACCCGCTCGAATCGACTGTGACGCTTTGGCCGGCCTGTCTTTACCTGTCTGCCAACCGATTCGAACCGTCGACCTCAGTTGAGGCGTCATTGTTCTTGCGCAACGAGTCCAGCATCTGCCGAGCCGCCATCAGCTTCGGCGCATCGCCCATCTGATCCAACTCGTCCATCGCTTCGCCGAGTCGAGTCATTGCGTGATCGGTCCGTCCATGTTCCTTCCAGAGCGCTGCCAGGCTGCACACTGCATGAACCCTCAGCAGGACGGATCCTTGCTGAGCCGCAAGGCCAATTGAATGTTCGAAAGCCTCCTCGGCAGCACCTGCGTCCTGCCGAAGTCGCCAACACAACTCGCCCCGCAATCGCCAGGCGCCAGCTACATCGAAGCTGTTGCTGACATCGGACGCAGCCGCAAATGCTGCATCGACCTCCGCGTTGGCCGCTTCCAGTTCGCCAGCCTCGAACAAGGTGCAAGCCAGCCAGTAGTGCATTGCAGAACGCCCCATCAAGCCACGCTGCGCGAGCTGAAACGCCTTGCCTTCGCGCGCCAGCGCCGCGCCACGCTTTGCATCACCTTGGCGCGCGTAGGCCCAACCGAGCAAGGTGCGGATCAGCGCCTGGCTGGGGTTGGCCTCCTGGCGGGCCGCCAGGGCGAGCGCGCGTTCCCCGATCTCCACCAACTGTGCGGGCTCGTCACGAACAAAATGAGCGTAGACCACCGACCACAAGCCCATCACGTCTGTCGGCCGGTGTTTGCCGGCGTCCACCAGCGTCACAACGCGCCTGCGCGTCTGCGTCGCGCTGGCGAAGTGGCCGAGCAGTTCCTGGCTGATGCCCAGAAACACCAGGGCCTCCATGCGCAGGTCTTGCGGGTAGAACAGGCTTTGGGATTCGCCGGCATCGGCATCGAAGACGGTGAGGCTTTCGCTCAGCATCTGCTCGACTTCATTAAGTCGATTCGCGTAGAACGCGGCGATGCCGGCCATGTTCAGCGCTACGGCACGTGCCATCGGGTATTCACTGGCTGCAGCCTTGTTCATCAAGCGGCGGGCAATGTCCTCGCCACGTGCAAACTGCCCCGTGTGGGCTTCGATCCACCACCTGCCATGCCACAGTGGCAAGGTCTGCGCCGAAAGCGGCAAGCTGTCGACGATGGCAAAGGCGCGGCGGGCCATTTCCTCGGTGTCATCTGCCGCGTAGCCTTGCGTGGCCACCAGCGCCAGCGTGGCCTGCGACAGCAACTGTAGTTCCAGCTCTGGTGCGCTTCGCGCGGGCAGCAAGTCAATCAGCGCCAGGCCGTGACGCGCGTGCGCCAGCGCCGCGTGCGGCGCAAGCCGCCGCATGCCGCTGGCGGCGGCCTGCGCATAGAAGCCGGCAGCACGAGCTGCCTGACCACCGTGCTCGGCGTGCCAACCCAGCTCGGCGGCGCGTTCGCCTCGTACAGCCGTGGGCAGTTTCTCCAGCGCTTCGCCGAGCCGGCGATGCATGTCCGCGCGGGCCTGTCCCACCAGACGTCGGCTGCACACGTGCCTGAACAGTGCATGCCGAAAGACATAGCGGCCGTCGACCGCCGTGGCGCGCAGCCACAGTTCACGCCGCACCATGTCGTCCAATGAGCGGCTCAGTTCGCTCGCATCGACGCCCATTGCTTCAGCCAACACTGTTCCATCGAAGGTCGCAGGACACAAGGCAGCCGCTTCGAGCTGGCCGCGCCGCGCTTCGCTCAACCGCTGCAACTGGCGCTCAATCACCCCTGCCAGATCCGCGGGCACCGGCAGTGCCGATGCGGCGGAGTCGCCCCAGTCCGCGCCATCGCCGGTCACCGTGCCGCCCGCCACCAGCTCATCGATCACGCTGGACAGGAACAGCGGCAGGCCTTCGGTGTGACGATGCAGGGCCGCGACGAAGGGCGCACTAAAGTGGCCGCCGGGGCAGCGGGCGCTCAGGAACTGCCGCACCTGCGCGCTGTTCAAGCCTTCGAGATGCAGCTCCTCGCAAAGCCGGTGCAGCTTGAGTTCGCGGCGCAGATCACCCAACGGGTGTTCGTCCAGGATCAACTCCGTCGGTCGGAAGCTGCCAAGCACCATCAAACGCGCAGGCCCTCGTCGCCGCGCCACATGCTCGATCAACTGCACTGTCAACGGATCACTCCAGTGCAAGTCCTCGAACACCAAGAGTAGTGGCGATACCTGGCTCAGCCGGTCGAGCAACTCGCCCATTTCGCGCAGCATGCGTTCGGGTGTCGCGCCGCTGATCTCGCGCTGAAGCGCTTCGCGCTCGTCGCTTGGCACGAGCCATGGCAACTGCAGCAGCCAGGTGGGCGCCACCTGGCGCAGCAGCGTCGGCAATGACGTGTCGCACTGGCACAGGCCGTTCAGTGCTTCCAGCATCGGCAGGTAGGGTGTGCCCGCGCCGAGTTGCTCGACGCACTGGCCACGGCCAATGGCGACGTCTGCGCCCAGGCGGGACACGAAATGGTCGATCAGCGTGGTCTTGCCGATGCCCGGTTCGCCCGCCAGCAGCACCAGGCGGCGCCGTGCCGACCCGGCTGCCGTGGCCCAGTGCGTTTGCAGTGAGCCCAGTGCGTCGTCGCGGCCGATGATCAGTGATGGACTGTCGATCTCGGTCGGTGCTGCCCCAGCGGCCGCGCCCGCTACCGGTAGCGCCGCCACGTTTTGCAGTTCTGCGATGAAGCGATAGCCGCGGCGTTGTGCGGTCTCGATGAACTGCGGGTGGCGCGCATCGTCGCCGAGCAACGCTCGCAGTCGGCTGATCACGTTTTTGAGTACCGACTCGCTGACGAATCGCCGTTCCCACACCGCATCGAGCAGTTGGTCTTTCGTGACGAGCTGCCCAGGACGACGCGCCAGGAAACACAGCACGTCCAGATCCTTCGGCACCACCTCCAGCACCTGCCCATCGCGCAGCAGTCGCGCGTTGGCCACATCGAGGCTGAAGGGGCCAAAGCGCAGAACGACGCGTTCGTCGTCGGGGTTGATCACGCTGGTCTACCAAGGAGATGCGATGCCGCGACTGTAGCGAAGCAACACGGTCATGGCCCGCGCCAGGACGTCGACAAGACCGAAACAGGACGGGTCTGTGACGACTTCGACGGCGCGGCTGCAGACACTGCTTGCCAGTGCTTTCGCTGTCTGGCCTACCCCGATGACCCACAACCTCAAACCACCGTTCCCTGCGTCGCGTGCCTTCGTCGTCAAGTTTCGCGATGACTGCGATCCGACCGCGGGACGTTGGCACGGCAGGGTGGAGAACGTGGCCAGCGCGAAGCAACTCGAGTTCGATTCAGCGGAGCAATTGCTGCTGAGTCTGGCCGCAATGACCCCGAAACAACCTGGCGATGCCCCATCCGTAGGCACCGCCGACAACCACCCCTCAACCACCGAAGGAGATGACCATGTTTGATAGTTCAATGACCCGCCGCAGTGCCCTCGTGCTGGCAGTTGGCCTGACGCTGACCGCCTGCGGTGGCGGTGGAGACGACTCGACGTCGCAGCCGCAGACGCCGCCGGCCGATGACAGCGGCAACACCACGCTGCAGGTCCTCGATATCAATGCCAATCTAGAACACACGTTGCTGCTGCGCAGCGACGGTGCGGTGTTTACCTGGGGTCGTAACGACGACGGCAAGCTCGGCGATGGCGGCCTGGTCGATCGCCTGACAGCCGTCCGCCCCACCGGCGTGGACGACGCCGTGGGCATCGCCACAGGAACGACGCACTCGCTGGTGCTGCGCGCCGACGGCAGCGTCTGGGCCTTTGGCCGCAACGACAAGTCGCAACTGGGCGACGGCGGCGTCACGCCGCACTCGACCGCGGTGCAGGTGTCGGGCCTGAGCGCGGTCAAGCAGATCCGCTCAAGAGGCGATACCAACTATGCCCAGCGCGCGGACGGCAGCGTCTTTGCTTGGGGCGACAACACCCACGGCCAGCTCGGCGTCGGGAACAAGACCTCGACGGCGGTGCCGGTGCCGGTGCCGGCGCTGAATGGGGCGCTCGACATCCAGTCGGGCTCTCATTTCGGTCTGGCGCTGAAGGCCGACGGCACGGTCTGGTTCTGGGGTCAGGACCTGCTGGCGTACACCACGCCGACGCCTGCCGCCGACATCTCCACGCCGACGCAGGTGCCCGGGTTGACGAACATTGTCGCCATCGCTGCGGGGGACTCCTACGCCATGGCCTTGCGCGGTGATGGCAAGGTGCTGGCCTGGGGTGACAACGAATGGGGCCAATTGGGCATCGGCTCGGAACAGCCCAATGCCACTCCAGTAGTGATCACCGGTTTGCCTGAGGTCATCGCAATTTTCGCTGGCGACATCAACGGCATGGCACAGACCGCCACCGGCAGTGTCTACGCCTGGGGCGACAACGACAGCGGCAATCTCGGCGACAACACAACCGCAAAGCGCAAGTCGCCGGTGCAGGTGACTGCCCTGGACGGCGCTACCCGCATTTCGCTGGGCTTTGTGCACACGGTCTTCGTCGGCGCAGATGGCGTGGCGAGGTCGTTGGGCTCCAACGAGCATGGTCGGCTTGGCGACGGAACGACCGTCGATCGGCTGCAACCTGTACCCGTGCTCGGCATTACGGCAGCACCAGTGAACTGAGCGAGCGTTGCCAGACCCCCGGCCCTCGGGGCGGGTGACGGCCACGAACCCAACCAACGCGCCAATCGATCAAGGAGTCAATGTGAATCCGCAACAAATTTCCGCCGTCCGCAACACCTTTGCACTGCTGGTGCCGCAGGCCGACAGCGTGGCCCGACTGTTCTACGCGCGCCTGTTCGAACTCGACCCGCAGCTGCGTCCGCTCTTCAAGGCCGACATGGCCGAGCAGCGCAGCAAATTGATGGCGATGCTGGGTGCAGGCGTCAGCGGCCTGGACCGGCTGGACACCTTGGTGCCGGTGTTGCGGCAGCTCGGCGCACGCCACGTTGCCTACGGCGTACGCGACGCAGATTACGGCACCGTCGGCGCGGCGCTGCTCGACACGCTGGCAAGCGGCCTGGGCGACACCTTCACGCCCGAGACACGCGCTGCGTGGACCGAGGCCTACACGCTGATCGCCGGGACGATGCAGGCTGGCGCAGCGGTCGCGCTGGCTGCCTGAGGAGGGTCTTCGATATGAAAACCACTTTGACCTTCGGCCCCGCTGCAAGCCCCACCACGGCTTGTGGTTCAGCAGCAGATCATGCGGCTGACAACGCCTTGGTGCTTTTGAGGCGTACAGCCGGGCTCTTTCGGGTCGCGGTCAAGCGGCTGCTCGTAAGACGCTCACGTTGCAGCGACCTAGCCCAGCTGGCGAACATGAGCCGGCATCAACTCGCAGACATCGGCCTTGTGGAGTGGCCCTGCGCCCAGATCGAACGACTGCGTCGCGACAACCCCATGGTCTGGTGAACAACACCAAAGCGCATCTCAATCATCTACTCAACTTCGAGGAAATCATCATGGAGTTCATCCTCTACTGCGTCGACAAGCCCAACCGCGCCACCCTGCGCAGCACCCTGCGGGTGCCCCACCTGTCGCATATCAGTTCTCGTCAGCACGTATTCCGCTACGGCGGCCCGATGCTCGACGAGTCGGGCCAGCCACGCGGCAGCCTGATGGTTCTGGACTTGCCGGACCGGGCGGCATTGCAAGCCCACATGGAGGGCGACCCGTATTTCGGCGCCGATCTGTTCGAGTCGGTGACGATCTGGGCGACACGCCAAGTGATGCCCGAAACACAGCCAGGGGGTCTCGAGCGCGAGCTGGCTGCAGCGGTGCTCACGGCTGCAGCAGCAACCCGTGCCGACAGCGGCCAACGCACACCGAGGCAGCCCCTGGCGATTCCATTCCTGAAGGTTTCTGGTGAGCAGGCGCCCTGAGCCTGGCGCTTGAGCACCGAGGAACACCGCCATTGCGGCAGCTGCAACCGATCACAACCGCCATCCACACATGAACCTCTATCTGCGACTGCTCTGGACCTGGCTGTGCGCGCGCTACAAGCCCCGCATTCGATTCGGCGAGCGCATTGAGATGACGCTGCGCGTGTGGCCCGGTGACCTGGACATCAACGGACATATGAACAACGGCCGGTACATGACGATCACCGATCTCGCGCTGATCGAGTACTTCACGCGCTGCGGATTTCTCGGCGTTGCGCTGCGCCAGGGGTGGCGGCCGGTGCTGGGCGGCGCAATGATCAGTTTCCGACGAGCCTTGAAGCCGTTCAAGCGCTACACGCTGCGTTTCGAGGTGCTGGGCTGGGACGAGCGCTGGAGTTACATGCGCTTCGAGTTCTGCAAGTCGGGCCAGACGATGGCGATTGGCCACGCCAAAGGTGCGGTTGTCGGCCGCAATGGCCTCGTGCGTAGCCGGGTCGCACGGGACGCGATGGGACTCGCCGGCGACTCACCACCGCTGCCGGCGGCATTGCGGGCGTGGATCGACGCCGAGCGGCTGGTCTTTACCTGAACTTTGGGAGAACCTGATGATCGCCATGTTCGTGGTTGCAACGCTGACGGCCCTGGGCCTGCTGCATCTGTACTGGGCTTTCGGCGGCCGGCTCGACAGCGACCGAATCATTCCCCGTCGAGTCGTGGTTGATCCAACGTCGGGTGTCGCTCGGCAAGCGCCGGCCTTCACTCCGTCGCTGCGTGGCACCTTGCTGGTGGCCGCCGCGTTGATCGCCGCTGCAGGGTTGGTGGCGCTGCGTGCCGGGCTGTTTTCCGCGGGAGTGCCGCACTGGACTGTGCAGGCCGCTGTCGTCGGCATTTCCCTTGTCTTCCTTGCGCGCGCAGTGGGAGATTTCAAGCTCGTCGGTCTGTTCAAGCCGAACAACGGCACCACCTTCGCATATTGGGATACGCGGCTTTATTCACCGCTGTGCGTCGTGCTGGCTGCATCAACCGCATTCATCGCCTTTCACTGAACCAACGAACCGAAAGCAACAATCCAATGGAAGACATGCTGAACGAAAAGTCGTTGCCGCAGCGCGACTACCTCTCGAAGCAGCAAAGCAACGAGCGAGGACGCTGCGCAGCCATCGCGGCATTGCTGACTGTCGCTGGTGGCAACCGCGAGTGGATCTCAGCGGCGCAGAGCACACGCTGGGCTGCGACTGCTTGTAGCGACGAATTGAAGGAAGTGACGACATGATTGACAATTCTTCGTCGACGTTTGTAGCGTCCGATGGTGCAGGGTACGAACTTCAGATGGGGCGATGGAGCAGGCAGTTGGCCAGGCCATTCCTCGAGTTCGTCGGCGTCGGGTACGGCACGCGCGTGCTCGATGTGGGTTGCGGCACAGGCTCGTTGACTCGCGCGCTCAGTGCCGACGGAAATTTGGTCGAAGTGCGTGCCATCGACGTGTCGCCCACGTACATTGACTACGCACGCAAGTTCGCAGATGACCCGAGACTGTTTTTTGAGGTGGGTGATGCCTGTCCCTCCTTTTTCCTTTCCCACTTTTCCCCCGTTCCCCATCGTGCACGCCGTGCTGACACACGCTGCTACACAGCGTGTGCGCAGCTTCCGCTGTGCCGGTGTACTACTGCATGGCCTTGAGCCTGTATCCCGAAGCCGCGTATGAAGAGGTGTTTCCGTGGTTTCGCAGCTTGGCCTGGCAGCCGGGGCGGCGCAGCCGCATTGGTAGCAGTCCTCCATCAGCGGGCTGCGCAGCCGCATCGGCGCGCAACCTTTGCGATTTGGTCCAGCGCTGCTGCATCCTCTGGCCATGCTGAGAACATCCGCAAGCTTCTATGCCGGCTGCGGCTGGTGGCCATCGATGCAGTTGCTTCGAGTTGCCCGACGAGGCCGACAACGCCGCGATGTTCGCTACCCCGCAGCCGTCCAGCTTGGCCGGCCATGCGGCTACCCGCAGGCGCGTGCGCGTGCTGGTCGGTGCGCTACGCACGCTATCCTGGCGCCAACCTGGGGCCCTATGCCCTGGGAGCGTGCTACCCTCCGTTGCTGGCGCGACTGGGGCCAGGCATGCTGTGCTTGGCCGATCGGGGCTTCAACGGCTTCGAGCTTTGGCGCCAAGCCCAGGCCACGGGCGGCGATCTGCTGTGGCGCTGTGGCAGCACCTGGCAGTTGCCCGCTCAACGTGTGCTCGACGTGGCTCTTTCCTCAGCACCATCCGCCCGACCGGCGTGGGTCGCGCGCAGGCTGCCGAGCAGGCCATCACGGTGCGTGTAATCGAGTACGCCTTGCCGGGCCTGGACGATGCGCAGCCGCGCTACCGGCTGCTCACGACACTGCTGGACCCGCAGCAGGCGCCGGCGATGGAACTGCCGCGCTGTACCACCGCGCTGGGAGATCGAGGCGGTGTTCGACGAGTTGAAGAGCACCTGCGGCAGAGTCGGCTGTGCCATCGAGTACCCGGTCGCTCGATTTGATTGCACGTTGTCTCTTCTCGTCTTGCACTTCGTACCGAGTCCGGAGCGAGCCATTGCAGAAATGCGAAGGGTTACTGCACCAGATGGCGTGGTCGCTGCTGCGGTGTGGGACGCGCGTGGCGGGTACATGGCCAATCGACTCTTCTACGACACGGCTGCTGCGCTGGACCCTGTGGCGAACGAACGCAGGGCGAAGAACTTCACGCGACCGATGACGCGGCCTGCCGAGCTGAAGTCGGCGTGGAAAGCGGCCGGATTCAAGGACGTCGTAGATACGTCGCTGTGCATTCGCATGGAGTTCGAATCCTTCGCAGATTACTGGGCCCCTTTCGAAGGCAGGGATGGTCCGCAGGCGCAGTACGTTGCCACGCTGGCCGATGAGCAACGTTTACGCTTGCGAGAGGCGGTCAGAGCCGCATACCTGGACGGCGAATCAGATGGCCTGCGTTCCTTCGCTTCCTTGGCATGGGCCGTCAAGGGAACCGTTCCGGCATAAGGGTTGACCGAACAATTGTTCAGCGGTCGTAGGGTGGCTGTCGGAGGGAGCGAAGGCGCGTTGTCGCCGTGCACCTGCGCGGCCCCACCTGATGAGGGCACTGTCGAAACCGCGCAGCACGCGCGATGGTCAGCTTTAGGGCGGCGATTTCTTCGAAGTGAATGTCGCTAAAGGGTCGGGACTTGCTGGTCCATCCGCCAAGCTCAGCGCCTGAAACTTGTCGTTCGATTTGGCGCTGCCAGTCTGCAGCCGTTCGCTTGTCGCAGTCTCGGCCATGACCTGACCGTCACGACTGGCGGGTATGGGGTCATCCCTCTAGTCCCTGACCACAGCGAAGCTCTCCATGGTTGACTTCGCCAGCGCCACAAGCAATACTTCGCTATATGGCGAAGTATGCATTGTCACATTTGGATCGCACCTTCTCAGCGCTCGCTGACCCTACTCGGCGGGCCGTCTTGGTCCGGCTTAAGAACAAGCCCGGGCTTTCGGTCAGCGAGCTCGCGCGGCCGTTGTCGCTAAAGCTTCCCGGCATGACGAAGCATCTGGACGTTCTGTCCCATGCCGGGTTGATAACGCGCACCAAGTCTGGCCGCACCGTGGCGGTGAACCTCTCAGCCGCGCCGATGCAGGAGGCAATTGCGTGGCTCAACCGGTATGAACGCTTCTGGACGGTAAGCCTGGACCGACTTGCTGTGCTCGTTGAAGAGGACGGTGAGCAATGACAGACCGCCTCCCAATCGTGACCATCGTGCGCCGAATCAAGGCCGCGCCGGCCAAGGTCTGGGCGGCGATCACGCAGCCGGAGCTGATGATGCAGTGGTGGGGTCCCGATGCCGGCCCGACCCTCAGCGTGGTGGCTGACGTGCGTGCGGGCGGCCGTTTCAGCGTCGTGTTCCGGCTGCTCAATGGCGACGAGCACAACCCGACCGGGATCTATCAAGAGGTGGTTCCCGAGAAGAGGCTCGCTTTCACCTGGGACTTGCCGGGTACGCCGGAACCTGAGTCACTGGTGACGTTCCGGCTTGAGCCGATCGACGGCGGAACCGTGCTGACCCTGACCCACGAGCACCTGCCCGACGAAGAAGCCCGCGCAAGTCACCAAAAGGGCTGGAGCGGCCTCCTCGACAAACTTCCCGTGTTCCTCGGAGATCGCGAATGACCGACATCGTCCTCGCCACCTTCGATTGGGTTCCCGAGATGCCGCGCGGCTACGTGCGCGACCTGCGGGTACGGTGGGCACTGGAAGAGGCCGGGTTGGCCTATCGAGTGAAGAGCACGCCGTTTCGAGATCGGCGCCCCGAGCATTTCGCGGCGCAGCCCTTCGGCCAAGTCCCGTGGCTGAGCGATGGAGATCTCACCATTTTCGAGAGCGGCGCAATCCTGCTGCACCTCGGCGAGATGAGCTACAGGCTGATGCCTGTGGATCGGCGCGGCCGTAGTGACACCAAGGAATGGCTGTTCGCAGCACTCGCGTCTGTCGAGGCTGCGAGCCAGCCGTGGTCCTTCTTCATGTTTTCAGCAGACGCCGGCGAAACAGCGATGCGCAAGCTCTTTGAAGACTTCCTCTACCAGCATCGGCTCAAGCGCATGGAAACAGTCCTGGAAGCAAGCGAATGGCTGGCCGGGACCTTCTCCGTAGCAGACATTCTCATGGCGGACGTGCTGCGTCTCGTCGATCGGTTCGATGGGCTCGCAAAGTTCCCCGCTTGCCGCGCCTACGTTGCCCGCTCCACAGCCCGACCGGCATTCCAGAAGGCATACGACGACCAGATGGCTCACTTTGCTGCGGCAGACTGAGCCACGCTGGCATTCATCGGACGCTCACCAGGGCAGCAAGGCAAGCTGAGCCCTCCAATGGCATCAGTAACGGTCGACCCGAAGAACGTCCACGAGTTCGCCGACGAACAGAGCTTCTACGACTGGCTCGCCAGGCATCACGACAAAGAGGACGAGGCCTGGATCAAGATCCACAAGGTGAGTTCCGGACTGGCTTCAGTGACGCCGAAACAAGCCATCGACGTGGCGCTTTGCTGGGGCTGGATCGATGGCCTGCGAAAGGGATTGGATAGCAAGAGCTATCTGCAGCGCTATACGCGACGGCGCAGCAAAAGTGTGTGGAGCAAGATCAACGTCGGCAACGTGACCCGGCTGATCCAAGAAGGTCGGATGACTGAGCACGGGCTCGAGGAAGTGGAGGCGGCCAAGGCCGACGGTCGCTGGGACCGCGCCTATGGCAGCGGCAAGGAGATGAAGATCCCTGACGATCTCCAGCTGGCCATCGACGCCGAGCCCGGGGCCAGGATGATGCTGACGGGCCTCAGCGAGCAGAACCGCTTCGCGCTCGCCTTTCGCGTCCACAACATGAAGACAGCGGTGGGGCGTCAGAAGAAGATCGAGGCCTTCGTCGACATGCTCAAACGCGGCGAGACGATCCACCCGCAGAGAAAGAAGTAGGACGGGTAGCGCGTCGCTCGCCCACTGATTCGGAGGGCCAGAAAGGCTGCTCGAAGTTGCAGGAGCCTGCTTCTGGCCGTCACGGTGATCCCGTGCTTCGCTGAAAGCTGACCTCGGCCGGCGAGGCTCGGAGTCGATTGGTATTTCAACGGCCTGCTAGTCTTACTGTGTCAATAAATTCAGGACTAGGGAGTCGTTCATCTTTCGCCCATGCGGCGGGAAAGCTCGTACTCAGCGCTCAGCTGTCGAGCCCGTCGAATGCCGCTTGCAAGGCGGCGATGTCCAGCTTCACCATCTTCATCATCGCGTCGGCCGCGCGTTTGGCCTTGGGTTGGTCGGCGTCGGTCATCATCGTGGACAGCACGGTGGGCACGATCTGCCAGCACAGGCCGAAGCGGTCGCGCAGCCAACCGCATTGTTCGCTCTGGCCACCGCCTTGCAGCAGCGCATTCCAGTAGCGGTCGATCTCGGCTTGGTCTTCGCAGCTCACGACGAACGACACTGCGTGGTTGAACGGATCGAGCGGCCCCGCGCTCATCGCGGTGAAGCGCTGGCCGAATAGCACGAAGTCGACCACCTTCACCGAACCGGGCGGGCCACTCGGCGATTCGCTGGGCATCGCGCTGACATGCTCGACCCTGGAGTCCGGAAAGATCGATGCATAGAACGCGGCCGCTTCCTCCGCTTCCTGCGCGTACCAGAGAAAGGGGGTGATCTTTTGCATAGCGCTTCCTTTCGTGAACCTCATCGACACTCTCCACGAACCGCGTGGGCGGCGCACAGGTTTTGCAGACGACGAACGAGGCCTCGTGGTTTCGACAGCACGCGTTCGAATCGTCAGCCCAAGCGCTCGAAGCCATCGGCGCTCCAGCCTTCGCTGCCGACGCCGTGGTGCACGAAGAACAACCCTTGCGGGTCGTAGCGTTGTTTCACTGCCAGCAGCCGCGGGTAGTTCGCGCCCCAGAACGAGCGTTGCCAGTCGGGCTCGAAGAAGTTGCTCTCAGACAGGTACGAGCCGGGGCTCGGGCTCAGCTTGCGCAACTCGTCCATCGCCGCGGCAATGGCCTGCGACTGCCGGCGCGCCAGCGCTGCGTCGGGCTCCCGGCCGGCGATGCCGGGGTATGCGAGCGGCCCGCTCGCGGCGCAGATGACCAACGCAAAGGCATCGAGCACGGCCGGGTTCACCGCAGTGTCGCGCGCGGCAGCGATCGCTTCGTCGGGTGCGCCCGCTAGCCCCTTGTTGACATGCAGCGACACATGCCAATGGCGACTCGCGGCGAACAGCGCATCGACGAGTGCGCTGCGCCGTTCGGCCTTCAACAGCGACGCGCTCAGCCAGGCCGATTGAAAGCCAAGCAGCACCTGGCCGGCCATGTGCTGGTCACCCGGCCAGAAAACGTTTTCCTTCGGCGCGCCCGGCCGGTCATCGCTCTTGATGAAGCCGAACAGGCTCTTGAATGCCGTCGGCGCCCAGAACTCGCGCGCCGAAGTGCTCACGATCTTCAACGGCGAGAAGTCGATCTCGAATTCATCGCTCGCCGCGGCCACCGCATCCAGGAACGGCTGCCAGACAGCTTGCGCCTGGCTGCGGCTGAGCCCCTGGAAGACCATCGCGATCTTCAACACGTTGTCGCGGCGCAGACGGATCTGTTCGCCCCAGTGCGGGTTCATCAGGCTGGTGCCATAGAAGTCGACGACCATGCCGATCAGTTTGCGAAACGCATTCGGCGAAGCCGCCCGGATGCTGAAGTTCACCGCACCGAAGGATTCCGGCAGCGAGTGCACGCGTAAGGTCACGCGTGTGACGATGCCCAGGCTGCCGCCACCACCGCCCTTCAGTGCCCAGAACAGCTCGGGGTGGCTGCAGGCGTTGGCGATGCGCACCGCGCCATCGGCGGTGACCACTTCGGCCTGCAGCAGGCTGGCCGAGGCCAGCCCGTAGGCCTTGGAAAAGCTGCCGAAGCCGCCGCTCTGGATCAGCCCGGCGACGCCGACGGTGGTGCATCCGCCGCCTTGCACATAGCCGGCGGCGCGCGTCGTCACCGCGTCGTAGACCTCCGCCCAGACGGCGCCGGCACCCACGGTGACGGCGCGCACGGGCTGGACCGGGCAGCCGCTGGCGACGAAGTCCTCGTGCAGCGTGACGTCGTTCATCCGGCGTGTCCACAGCAGCAGTGAATCGGCGCAGCTGGAGGTGCCCTGAAAGCTGTGGCCGCCGCCCTTGACGACCAGGCGCAAGTTGTGCCGGCGCGCGAAGTTGACCGCGGCCACGACGTCGTCAGTGCTGTGCGCCGCGACTGCGTAGGCACTGGGCTTTGAGGTCCAGGCGTCGACCCAGCCCAGCGTCTGCGTCAGTCCCGGCTCGTCGCGGATGAAGTAGGGGTTCTTCAGCGAATCGAGCAACTCGGTGCACGCCGCACCGCCCGGCGCCTGCACGCAGGCTTGCAGCGGCGAGCGCGGCTGCAGCAGGCGCCTGCCGAGCTGTTCGCGCAACGCTTGCCATTGGTCCGCGCTCGGCCAGCCGGCGTCGCCGGGGCGGCAGCGCGCAGCTGATGCCTTGGCTGCCGGCTGGCCGGCGAGCACGGCGCCAACGTGGCCGGGCAAGAAGGGGGCGGTGGCGGCCCATTGCAGCAGGCGCCTTCGCTGTGGTTGATGCTTCATCGTGTTTGCGAACCGCTTTGACATGCTGCGCAGGCTATGCAATGCGGCTTCGCGGCGCCACCACGGCGGGACGAGTTGCGCCCGCCGCGGGGCGAGTCGGAACGGTCAGGGCGGCGGTGTCAACAACCGGGCCATCAGCGCAGCCCGGTACTGCCGGCTGCAGGGTACCTGCGCGCCGCTGCCCAACACCACCACCGCATCGCCGCGTTCGCGCGGCCGCACCGATTGCACGGCCGCCAGCGCCACCGCTGCACTGCGGTGCACTTGCACGAAGGCCGGGCCCAGATCGCGCAGCAAGCCGGCCAGCGTGCGCCGCATCAGCAGCGAGCGCCCGGCAAGGTGCAGCTCGACATAGTTGTCGGCGGCCTGCAGCCATTCGATGTCAGCACAGCGCACGACGTGGGTGCGGCCGCGTTCGGCGACCAGCAGCTGCAGCGCGCCAACGCTGGCGCGCTCGGCGATACGCGGCAACGTGCGCAGGCGCCGCAGCGCGCGCTCCAGCCGGTCGGGCTCCACCGGCTTGAGCAGATAGTCGAGCGCGGCGTTGTCGAAGGCCTGCAGCGCGTAGCGGTCGTGTGCAGTGACGAACACCAGCGCCGGTGGCGGCTCGGGCAGCGAAGCCGCCACGTCGAGTCCGCTGGCGCCGGGCATCTGCACATCTAGGAACACCGCATCGGGCGCGAGCGCGGCGACCTGCTGCAGCGCCTCCTCGCCGTCGCGCGCTTCGCCGACGACGTGCACGTCGTCGAAGGGCAACAGCAACCGGCGCAGTCGCTCGCGCGCCGGCGCCTCGTCGTCGACGATCAGCACGCGCATGGCAACTCGATGCGCGCCACCACGCCCTCGGGCAGGCGCGGCTGCAACTGCAGCGTGGCGTCGGCGCCGTGGCGCGCCTGCAGCCGCTGTTGCAGGTTGGACAGGCCGACGCCGAACACCGGCGCAGCGGCCAACACCCCGGCATCGTCCTCGACCTCGAGCCGCAGCCGGCCGCCGTGGCGACTGGCGCGCACCGTGATCGAGGTGTGCTGCGTGCGCCGCTCGACGCCGTGGCGAAACGCGTTCTCCAGCAGCGGCTGCAGCAGTAAGGTGGGCACGCGGCACGGCCGCGCGGAACCATCGATGTCGAAGCGCACGTCGACGCGCTCGGCGAAACGCTGTCGCATGATCGCGGCATAGGCTTCGAGCAGCCGCAACTCCTCGTCCAGCGTGGTTTCGGGCTGGCGCGCCAGTTCGGTGGCAGCGCGCAGCAGCGCGGCCAGCTTCGTCAGCAAGGCGTCGGCCAAGTTCGGGTCGGTGTGGATCGTCGAGGCGATGGTGTTCAGCGCGTTGAACAGGAAGTGCGGTTCGATCTGCTGCGTCAGCTGCAGCAGCTGCGCATGTTGCGCCAAGCGGCGTTCGCGTTCGGCGCGCAGGCGCGCGTTGCCGAACGCCGCGTGCGAACGGATGCCGAAGGCGATGGCGGTGAAGAGCAGGAAGAACATCGCGAACTTCAGGCTCTCGTAGCGAAACACCACCGCCCAGGGTTCGTGTGCGTAGTGCTGCCCGAGCATCGCGTACACAGCGTGGCGCAACGCGAAGACCACGGCGACGAATGCCGGCGCCACCAGCGGCAGCCAGACCAGGTTCGAAGCGAACCAGCGCCACGGCCGCGTCAGCAGCGCGTCGAAGCGAGGTGCACGGCGCCAGTGCCACCAGGCGACGGCGCTGGCGACGACGAAGGAACTGCCTTCCCACAGCAAGGGCTTCCACAGCGCGGTGTGGCCCAGGCGCAGCTGGTCCTGCACGCCGACGGTGGCCAGCAGAACCCAGAACAGGCCCCAGGCGAGAGCGAGGCCGCGCAGCACAGCCGGGCCCACCGGAACATCGTCGCTGTCGGATGGTGGCGATTCGGTCATGTGCGCGGCAGCCGTGCCGATTGTCGGCGGCGCACGCGCCGCTTGGCCACCGCCGTGGGACGGATGGGTTGTGGGCTGGGGCGAAACGGCTTGTGCCATGGCTTCTGACCGAGATCCGGCTTCAAATGACCGTTGGGCGCGCGCCCTGACCGATCACACCCGCAACGACACGATGAACAAGGCCATGGACAGCGCGGCGGCCCAGGCGCGCAGCGTATTCCAGCCGGTCCACTCGGCGAGATAGCGTGTCCACAGCGCTTCGGCCTGTGGCGTGGCCGCGCTCGCTGCGGCCAGCGCATCGTTGAGCGGCACGCTACGGGCCATCGTCACGCCGAAGCATGCCACCACGTAGATGAATGCGGCGGCGAACACGAAGATACTCGCCGGCGACTGCCAGCGCATGCCCGCTGCCAAGGCCAGCAGCAGGCACACGACCGCCGTGCCGATGAACACCCCCAGGAAACTGCGGTTCAGCACCGTCACGTTGATCGACTGCATCGCCGCGATGCCCTGCGGCGCCGGCAGCCGGGCCAGCGCGGGCATGACGAAGGACGAGAACGCGAAGAAGGTGCCGGCCACCAGCCCGCAGCCGAGGGCGGCGAGCACGCCCAGGCCGAGTTGTGCCCGCTCAAGCATGGACGGCCTGCCAAACGCCCTGGGCCGCGGTGCGCCGCGCGTAGTCCACAAAGCTGCCGGGGGGCCGGCCCAGCGCGCGCTGAACGCCGTCGCCCAACGGCACGTTGCGGCCGTCGAGCACCGTCGCAAACAAATACGTGATCAGCTCGATCTCGCCCGCCGCCAGCCCCTGCTGCACCAGCGCCGTGCGATAGTCGTCGGGGCTCACCTCGACGAAGCCGATGTCGCGGCCGATGGCCTGCGCAATGGCGCGGATGGCCTGGGCGAAGGTCAAGGCTTGCGGGCCGGTGATCTCGTAGAGCTGGCCGGTGTGCGCCGTTCCGGTCAATGCCTGGCAGGCGATCTCGGCGATGTCTTCAACATCGACAAAGGGTTCAGCGGCCAGCCCCGTCGGCAGCACCAGTTCGCCGGCGAGGATGGCGTCGAGGAAGGCGCCTTCGCTGAAGTTCTGGCAGAACCAGCTGGCACGCAGGATGGTCCAGCGCGCAGCGCTGGCTTGCAGCGCCTGCTCGGCCAGTTGCGCTTCGGCCTCGCCACGGCCCGACAGCAGCACGATGGGGCCGGCATCGCTGTCGCGCGCCAGTTCGAAGAAGGCGCTCACGGTGTCGAGCGCGCCCGGTACGGAGATGTCGGGCTGGTACGCCACATAGACCGCGGCGACACCCTCGAGCGCCGGCGCCCAGGTGCTGCGGTCGTCCCAGTCGAAGCGCGGCGTGGCGCGGCGCGAGCCGCTGCGCGTCGGGTACCCGGCCTGGGCCAGGCGGTGCAGCACCCTGCTGCCGGTCTTGCCCGTGCTGCCGAGGACCAGAATGGGGGCGGCGCCCGAACGGTTGGTGCTCATTGTGTGCTCCTGAAGCTGAAGAGATTTAGAATGTGACGACGACTCACATTCAACAACATGATAAACACTCACGTTTAGTTGTCAAGCCATGCCCGAACAAATTTCGACCCGCCGCCAGCCCAGCCAACAGCGCAGCCGTGAGCGGCACGAGCGCATCCTGGCCGCGGCCAAGTCGTTGATCGCCGACAAGGGCAGCGACCGCGTCAAGATGAGCGAGGTGGCGGCGCTGGCGGAAATGTCGATCGGTGCGCTGTACCAGTACTTCCCGGACAAGGCGGCGATCGTGCGCACGCTGGCCGCGTCGTACAGCGCCGAAAGCCGCGCCTGCATCGAACAAGGCCTGGCCGCCGCGCACGACATCGACACCATGCAACACGCCTACGAAGGCCTAATCGACGAGTACTACGCGCTCGGCCTGGCCGACCCGGTGATGCGCGACGTCTGGTCGGGCATGCAGGCCGACAAGGAACTGATGGCGCTGGAACTGGCCGACAGCCGCGCCAGCGCCAAGCTGCTGGCCGCGGCCATCCGCCGCGCCCGCCCGCGCGTCAACGCGAAGAAGGCCGAACTCGCGGCGCTGTTGATCTGGCAACTGGGTGAAGCGACCATGCGGCTGGCGGTAACGCTGCCGCGCAAGGAGGGCGATGCGCTGGTCGCCACCTTCAAGCGCATGACCTGGCGCGAGCTGTCGCAGACCTGACGCGGCGCCGCCGGCTAGATAGGCTAGATAGCCCGGGGGCGAGTCGGCGCCTGCACCATTTCAAATCCGAAGCCCCTCGGCCGACCGGTGATACAGGGTGCAGATCGGCATTCAGCGCGGCTGCTTGCCGTGCGGTGCGACGCGCGCCAGTTCCCTGGCCGCGTCCGTGCCCACCCATCGTGCGGTTGGATCCGGTGATTGCGCCAGCCGGTTTGCAACCCGCATGGCCGCCGCGTTGAGCCCCGCGCTGCGTTTGCCGACCGCCCGCAGCGCCATGTTCACGGCCTTCTTGACGAAATTGCGTTCGTCGATCGCAGCGCGCTCGACCAGCGCGAGCGCGTCGGCGAACTGCGCATCGCCGGCGGTTTTGTCGTGCACCGACAGGCTCCACAGCAGCGCGAAAGCGCTGCGCTTCTGAAACTCATCGCGCTTGCTGCTCCATGCGGCGACCTTGCTCCACGCGTGCGGCGTGCGGTCGAACAAGTTGAAGCACATCGTGTCGCAGATGGCCCAGTTGTCGAAGTCGCGACACCAACGGTCCATCTGGGCGGCGGTGAGCGCGGCCGGGTCGCCGACGAAGGACACCAGCATGCGCGCCTCGTAGACACCGGTGTGCCACAGCGCGACCGCAAGCTCTTGCCGGCGCCCCAGGCGCTGCCCGAGCGCCTTGATGTCCTTCATGGCCACGCCATACGCGTGCTGCGACGGGATGGCGTAGCGCGCCATGCCCGCCAACGTGTGCTGCGTGCTGTGGGCCGTGAGCCAGTCCAGCGCGGCAGCGACTTCGGCGTCCAGTCTGGGTTCAGCTGCGTCGCGTGCTCGATTCATGCTTCAGCCTCGTCGTTGGGCCGGGTTGTCGGGGCTCAGGATAATGGGCAAACCGCCAGGGCAGGAACGACTTCGCAACATGCAGCAGGAAGCTGAATCGCCGCCGGCCGCCGATCCGGCGCGCTACCGGCTGCGCATGAACACCGTGTGCGACTACATCGACGCTCACCTGGCCGAGCCGCTCGACCTGCACATGCTGGCGAAGGTGGCGCACTTTTCGCCCTGGCACTTCCACCGCCTGTTCCGCGCCGTGATGGGCGAGACCGTGGCCGACCGTGTGCGCCGCCGCCGCCTCGAAACGGCGGCCCGGGCACTGCTCGCTTCGCCACCGGCTCCGATGCAGACCATCGCGCTGGAGTGCGGGTTCGGATCGGCCGAAGTCTTCACGCGTAGTTTCAAGGCCCGCTTCGACGTGACACCGAGCGCCTGGCGCCAAGGCGCGCATCAGCGATGGGCTGATGCGCGTCGGGCGCAGTTGCACGCGCTGCAGCGGATGGATCGCCCCGCGGGCCGTGCCGCCAGCAGCCCCGCCGCGGGCCTGCGGGTCGAAGTCAGGACCCTGCCGACGATGCATGTCGCGTACCTGCGCCGGATCGGCCCGTACGGTGACCCCGGGATCGGCAGGCTGTGGCAGCGCTTTGCACGCTGGGCGCAGCACCAGCAGTTGGCCGACGGCCATCGACGCTTTCTTGGCGTCAGCCACGACAGCGCCGACCTCGCCATGCCCGACACCTGCCGGTACGACGCATGCATCGAGGTCGACCAGTACTTCATGGCGCAGCGCGAAGTCGGCAGGCAGGACGTTGCGGGCGGCGTCTTCGCCTGCACGCGATTCGCGGGCTCGGGCGCTGAGATCTACGGCGCCTGGCTGGCGCTGTACGCACAGTGTGGCTTCCGCGTAGCGGCTGGCAACCCGACGACCGGCCTTGCGTCGAGCTCTACGGGGCGGAACTGGAACTCGACCATGCGACCGGCCAGTTTGCTTGTGAATTGTGTCTGCCTGTCAGGCCGCTGTAGCCCATACGGCGCTACGCCGCATCGGGTCCGAAAGCGGGTGGCACCATGAAGGCACCAAACTCGCGTTCGGCCAGCTCGGCGAACTTCAGCGTGCTGCGATCTTCCAGATGGGGGCCTATCACCTGAATGCCGATCGGCAGGCCGGCGGCACTCAGCCCAATGGGCAGCGAAGTCGTCGGCAGACCGGCCACGGACGCAATGCTCGACCACACGGCCTGCGACTTGTAGGGCACGCTGTGGCCGTCGATGTCGATGCGACGTTCGTCCATCGCCGCATGATCATGTATGAACGCGGTCGTCGGCAGGACCGGGCAGACGACGACATCCCACTGCCGGAACAGCTGCTGCCACTGGTGTTCGATGCCCAGGCGCAGGCGGTCCATGGCGATCCAGTCGCGGTGGGTGGACACGAGCGCGCGCAACTCCGTCGTCTCGGGCGCACGGTCCGTGGCAAGTAGGTGCGCGAGCTCCTTCTTCAGGTGCTCGTAGTCCGCCGCAGCCATGTCGGCACCGAAGAACGACAGCATCAGGTGGGTGAAGGTGTGGGCGCAGCGTTCGAGGTCTGGAAGCAGGGGGCTCTTCCTGCCGATCTTGCATCCTGCCCGCTCGAGGTTCCCGGCGAACCGGTGCAGCGCCGTCCGCACCGCGTCCGACAGCGGCAGCAGGGGATGCTCATCGAGGACGAGCACGCGGAAGTGCTTCAACTCCGCATGGCGTGATGGCGGCAGCGCCAAGCGATAGGCCAGGTTCTCGGCATCGTCTGGCCCGGCGAGCACGTCGAGCGCGAGCGACAGGTCGGCGGCGCTGCGCGCCATCGGCCCGACCACCGCGCAATCGACGTCGCGGCCCACCGACAGCACGGGCACGCCAGGCGGCGTGAAGCCCCGCATGGGCACCAACCCGAAGCTCGGCTTGTGGGCCAGGACGCCGCAACAGTGCGCCGGGATGCGCAGCGAGCCGCTGAGGTCGGAGCCGAGCTCGAGCGCAACGAAGCCGGCCGCCAGCGCCGCCGCCGAGCCACCCGAAGAGCCGCCTGGTGTGCGGCGTAGATCCCAGGGGTTGTGGGTCGTGCCGTAGACCGGATTGAAGGTCTGCCAGTCGGCCAGTTGGGTGCACACATTGGTCTTGCCGATGACAATGGCGCCGGCACGCCTGAGCCGAGCGATGGCGACCGCGTCTCGCGCAATTTCGATCTTCTCCGTGCCCGGCACGCCCCAAGTGGTGGGCAGCCCCGCGACGTTGAACGCCTCCTTGACCGTCATCGGCAAGCCAAGCAGCGCACGACGATCGCCTTTTTCGAGTGCGACGTCGGCGGCGGCTGCTGCTTCCCGCGCGCGGTCGAAGTCCCGGACGACGACTGCGTTGAGCTCGCCATCCCGCGCCTCGATGCGCGCGATCGCTAGCTCGAGCAGTTCTACCGACGACACCTGGCGGTTGCGCAGGGCTTCGAGCTGTCGGGTTGCCGTTGCAAACATCACCTTGGCCTCCTTGGCATTGACTCTTCGCGCGCGGCCGCTACGACTTCTGCGCCGCACGGACCGCTGCCGCGATGGTCGCCGAACGACACCGGCGGGAGTTGATCCTCCTTGCGAGACGCTTGACGAATCTTGCGATCCTGCGAGTGCGGATGCGTGTCCCGACGTGCGCACTTGCCCGTTGCACAACGCTCAGGCAAAGTCGCGGCCTTCGCGGCCATCAACGAAAGGCTCCCGCCATGTTCAGCGCCGAGTTCCTGCTCACCTCGCTCGTGGTCGTGCTGATCCCCGGGACTGGCGTGGTGTTCACCGTCTCGAGCGCGCTCGCGCAAGGCCGCCGGGCAAGCCTGTTCGCCGCCGCCGGCTGCACGCTGGGTATCGTTCCGCACTTGCTTGCCACCGTCCTGGGCCTCGCCGCGCTCATGCACGCCAGTGCGCTCGCCTTCGAGGTGTTGAGGTACGCGGGTGTTGCGTACCTCTTCTACCTCGCCATCGCCACCTGGCGCGATCGCAGCGCCTTCGCGGTGCAGCAGGTTCTAGGTCGGACCGGCGGCCTTGGCCTGGTGCTCAAGGGCGTTGCCCTCAACCTCTTCAATCCCAAGCTCACGATCTTCTTCCTGGCATTCCTGCCACAGTTCGTCGAACCCGGGACCGGTTCGGCCGTGCACCAGTTGCTGGTCCTGAGCGCCGTGTTCATGGCCATGACCTTCGCCGTGTTCATGGTCTATGGCTTTGTCGCGGACGCCTTCCGTGCGGCCGTCATCGAATCGCCGCGCGTTCAGGCGTGGCTGCGCCGCGGCTTCGCAGGCGCGTTCGCCGCCCTCGGGGCGCAGCTGGCGTTGTCGAACCGATAGGGTCGCCGGCATCGGACACATTGCGCATGCTTGTCACGCACCGCCCACACCCGGCTCTTGCGCCCTTCGTCGAATCGATCTGGTTCGCCTCGCGGGCCGCGCTGGCGCACAACCGCGAGCGCAGCTTGCCCACCGGGCGTGTGGATATCGTCATTCCGCTGCTGCAGGACAGCCTGGTCCGCTTCGACAGCGTCAGCGCGAGCCATGCCGTCCACTACCGCGGAGGCATCGTCAGCGGCGCCCACGACCGCTTCGTCGTGCGTGGCATGGCGGGTGCGTCCGCGGTGATCGGCGTGCACTTCAGGCCGGGCGGGGCGGCGCCGTTCTTCGCCGGCGCCTTGAGCGCGCTGCACAACCGCACCGAACTGCTCGACGCCTTGTGGGGCCCTGCTGCCGCTGTGTTGCGCGAGCGCCTGCAGCATGCCCCGACGCTGGCGCAGCGCTTCAGGCTCGTCGAAGACGCGCTGCTGGCACACGGGCCGACGGCGTACCCGCTTGATGGGCGGGTGTTGCAGGCTGTGCAGATGCTGGGCCGCGATCCGTCCGTGGCGCGGGTCGACAGCGTTCAGCGCGCGTCGGGCTACTCGCCACAGCAGTTCATCCGCCGATTCGACCGCCTTGTCGGCATCACGCCGAAGCGCTTCGCGCGTGTGCTGCGCTTCAACGCACTGCTGCGGCGCGTCGTTCGAGTCGGTCCGCGCGACTGGGCCGCGCTGGCTGCGGAGGGCGGCTACTATGACCAGTCGCACCTGATCCACGAGTTCAGGCACCTGGCAGGCATCACGCCCGCACGCTATTCACCTACTCAAAGCGATCAGCCGAGCCACGTGCCCTTGCTGGAGCCGCAGCGCCTTTGATCGGGCGTAAAAATCTCCAATACGCGCACGGGGGAGTTGCCCAAGAATGAGTGCTCGTTCACTCAGGAGCCCTCATGACCAGCACCACCAAGCAAAGCATTCACGAAGTCTTTGCCTACCTGCGTGTTCGCGACGCGGCCGAAGCGATGCGCTTCTATGCGACCGCCTTCGGGGCAGTCGAAAAATTCAGGTTGACCGAGCCCTCGGGGCGCATCGGACACGCCGAGATGCAACTCGGGCCGGCCGTGCTGATGCTGTCCGACCCCTACCCGGAGTACGGCCTGAACGCGCCGCCCGGTGATCAGGACATCGGCTGCAGCGTGCATCTGCATGTCGATGACGCGGACGGCGTTTGTGCAAACGCAGTGGCGGCAGGCGCTACGGTCCTGATGCCACCGACCGACCAGTTCTACGGCGAACGCAGTGGCCGTTTGCGCGACCCGTTCGGCCACACCTGGCTCATCGGCCACGAGATCGAGAAGGTCGACCCAGCGGAAATGCAGCGCCGGTACGACCAACTGTTCGAGCCGTAGACCAGCGATTTCAGTGAATGAGGCGGACGCCGACGAGACGGTCGCACTCGACGCGCCCGCGAGCTGCATCGGCGCCAGCCGAACTGAAATGCCGCGCTATCGACTCACTGCACGATGGCGACGATGCGCAAGCGCCTGCATCTCGTGGCTCACCAGCCACCGCCGATCGCGTGGCTAGCCGACGCACATAGCGTAGGCTGATGGTCGAGTAGCAGGTCCATTCGAAGTTGGCCGACGGCGGTCGCGATCACGCGTCGTCAATAGCCACGGACAGGTTGCTGGCATCGAACCTGGACGCTTGTTCCGTCAGCGACCAGGATGCGCGCGACGAGTGCTCAATGCCTACACCAGCCCTCGCCAATTCGAACGGCCAGGCAGTTTGTCTTCTCGGCGAGCCACTTCATCCCGGTGCCAGCGCCGTTGGTCGCGCGAATCACCTCTTCGATGCCATTGCGTTCGAAGGCGATGCCCTCACCAACAGCACTGCCTTGAAAGCTGCGCGGGCCGTCGAGGTTCGTGATCGTCACCGCGTAGCGGCCCGCGCCGCCCGCCAGCCGCAGCGATGTGCCTTCGACCCCTTCCCATTGGCCAAGCCATGCATCGAATCGAACGTCCGTGGCGGAGGGGTCGGCACTCGCCGTCGAGGCTTGGCCGGGGTCTGCCGCGCGCCCGGCACAGCCCATGAGCGCCAGCGCCAGCGTCAGCGCAAGACAGGCGACGCCTTGGCTCGTCACGCCCGGGGCTCGGCGGTCGGTGCAGCCTGCTACCGCCTGGCAACGCGCGGGCCGACAAGGCCGAAGGCGGCGCCTTGCGGGTCGCGCGCATGCAGGCTGAATTCGCCGCCGGGAATCTCGTGCGGGCCGTCGAGAACCTGGCCTCCGCCCGCCTTGACCTTCTCCATCGCCGCATCGATGTCCTCGACTCCGATGTAGTAGATCCAGCGAGGTGCCTGATCGGCGTGGCTGCGCATCAATGCGCCGATGGTGATTCCGCTTGCCGAAAGGAAGTGGTAGTCCCCCATCTCGCCCATCGGCATTGAGCCGGCAGCCTGCCAACCGAAGCGCACCCTGTAGAACTCAAGCGCCGACTTGTCGTTCCTGGTCGCGATCTCGTTCCAGCGCACATGGCGGGCGTCGGCGACGCGGAACGCGGTGCTTTTCTCATCCACCGCTCCGCGCATCACGTACAGCGGCACGCCGTCTGGATCGGCGAGCATCGCCATTCGCCCGACGTTCGGGATGTCCATCGCGGGCATCTGCACACTGCCACCGGCAGCTGTCCAGTCGGCGACCGCTGAGTCGACGTCGGGCACCGCGACGTAGCCGAGCCAGATCGGCTTCGCCCCGGGCATCTGATCGTTGATCTGCATCAAGCCGCCCGCCAGGCCGTCACCCGCGTCGAGGATTCGGTAGTCCATCCCCGGCTGGCCGCTGTCGCCGGCCGTCCAGCCGACCACATCGCCATAGAAGCGCTGCGCGGCGTCGGCGTCGCTAGTCAGCAGTTCGTACCAGATGAAATCGCCCTTCGGGTTGCTCATTTCACTTCTCCAGCGTCACGATCGGGGGGAACAAAGCATAGATCATCCGCTTGGGATCGAACGACTTCTACATGCCCTCGGTGATCTGAACGAACCCCGCTGACTGATGTCACGGCGGGCTCGCGGGCTTGTGCTCGGCGGAGCCTCGCCCGGTGCGGCTGCGGGCAACGACACAGGCTGGACGTCAAAACTTCCCCGGACGCAGCCAAGGTCCGCTTTGCGGCACGGATTCCGGTTGTCCGAACGACCGCAACGGGTCGGACTCGTCACACAAACACCCTCACTGGGCATCCTGCAAGCTGTCGTGCAGGCGCGTATGTTGGTTTCCCCTCAACTGGACCTGGAGTCCACCATGGAAGCCAACGCAATCGCAGGTCAACGCGAGCCTTGGAACAAGGAAAGATCGTCGGTCAGAAGGCGCCCTTCAAGCTGAAGGACATTTGGGCGCTGCGGGTCCGCCTTCAAATGGCAGACCGGGTTCGTGAACTTGCGCTTTTCGATCTTGGCATTGACAGCAAGCTCAGGGGCTGCGATCTGGTGAAGCTGAAGGTTCGCGACATCTGTCATGGCGATCAGGTCGCCTCGAGAGCCATCGTCATGCAGCAGAAGACGCAGCGTCCCGTGCAGTTTGAGATCACACCGCCGACGCGCGACGCAGTTCAGAAGTGGATCAAGCAGGCTGGACTTCGATCTGACGACTTCCTGTTCCCAAGCCGAATCCACGAGTCTCCCCATCTTGGCACTCGGCAGTACGCCAGGATTCTGGAAGGCTGGGTCGCCGAACTCGGGCTTGATCCATCGGCCTATGGAACGCATTCGATCCGACGCACCAAAGCCACCTTGATCTATAGGCGCACGAAGAACCTCAGGGCGGTGCAGTTGTTGCTCGGTCATACCAAGCTTGAGAGCACGGTGCGATACCTTGGCATCGAGGTCGACGACGCGCTCGAAATGGCAGAACAGACGGAGGTCTAACTGTGGGCGGGCCCAGGCCCGCCCGCAGGCAACGCATAGCCGCTGCATCGCAGCACAGCTCAAGACTGCGATGGGCTAGTGACGGCTTGCGATGGTTTCAGCGACATCGCCGGGTCAGCGTTCCCAGCGGTCCCCGGCCATCAGCCGACATTGACGAACGGCCGGTCCGGGGCGTTGCAATGCTGGCGATGCCTACTGCGGTTCTGTAGGAGCCTAGGCGCGCGAGCGACTGGGCCAACGCAAAACCACACATGTGGCACGTACGCACTCGCGGCTGGAGTCATCGACCACCGTTAGGACTTGATGCGCCGGCCCCTGGCCAGCGCGTCCATCGCGAAGTCGGCGCTCCAGTGTCGTTGAAGTGCCGGCTGGCCGCCAGCGACGTGCGCTTGAGGTTGACCTGGTTGACCCTGCGATGCGTGCGCACCGACGGATCGTTCATCTTGTACAGCCGCCACACGCGCTCGTGGTTCACCTCATGCCCATCCCACGAAGCGATGGACCCGATCGGGTTGACAGACTCGGTCTACCAGTCTGTTGTTGCGCGAAGGCTCGTCAATTGGGAGGAGCGCGATGTCTTACGCCTTTTCAGTCCGTGGTGCGCAGGCTCTCGCCCAGCCGCCCAGCCGCCCAGCCGCCCAGCAACCCGCGTGCTTGTTGGACTTTTGCTTACGCCTTTATTCCGAGCCAACAAGATGACCTGGCCGCTGACAGCTTCTCTCCTTATTACTTCAGCGAATCGATCAGCGCCGCGGCCTCGGCCAGGTCGCGTGTTGCGGACTCTTCGCCGAACCAGCCGTATATCGCTGACAGCATCGGTCGCGCGGCTGTACCACTACCTTGAAGCTGCTTGAGGCGCGCCAGGCTCGTCGACGCGCGCAGCTCGAACATTCGCGCCTGCTGTTGTCGCGCCAGCTCGATCGCCCGCATGAAGCAAGCCTCCGCCTGCGCTTGCCCGGCGTCCGGCTGTCGCAGCACCGTCTCACCCTGAAGGCGATGCAACTCGGGCTCGTACCAACGCTCTCCGCTGCGCGCCGTCATGGCCAGCGCTTCGTCGAGCAAATTCAGCGCATCAGCGACGTGGTCGTTCATGGCATGGATCGTTGCGGTGACAGCCAGTTGGTAAGGAAGGAACAGCAGCCACATGCCGCGCCATTCGCTCAGCCCCTGTTCGGCGAGTGCGAGCGCTTCCGCGAGCCGTCCCCTGCGCGCGAGCGCGGCTGCGCGCAGCATGCGGCCACCTGCGCGGTGCACCGGGAAGTCGTTGTCGGTGCATAGCGACAGCAGCTCATCGGTCGTCGCTTCGAGACGCTCGAGGTCGCCAGTTTCCAGGCGCGTCCTGCCATCGACCCAAAGCTGCTGCACCAAGCTGAACGGGTTGTCGAGCGAGCGTGCCAGTTCGAGCCCGCGCTCGAGATGGCGCTCCGCGGCCGACGGGTAGCCCAGGGTAAAGCTCGTGAGCGCCGCGACGCAACCGGCAATGACGCCAGGGTCTTCGCCGTACTCCGTGGCAAGCGAGCGGTGCCGGCTCGAGTCGTACAGCGCCAGCACGGTTTCGGCATGCGCCAACGCAGGGGCTGGTTCGCCGGTCAACAACAGCGATTGCGCGATCGCGTTGCCGGCGACCATCGCGACAGCCGGGTCGCTGCGCTGGCGCGCAAGCGCCTCCAACTGCTCGGCTGCCACGCGCGCCGGCGCGAATGCGGTGCGCGTCATCCGCACGTTCCACAAGCCGGCCAATACCGGCGCGAGTGCGGCACTGTCGTCGAGCTGCACGCACAGCGCGCGCGCCCTCAGATAGACCTCTTCGACGACGGTCGAGCTGAAGCCCTTGATCGGCAGCAGCACTGCGCCCTGTGTCAGGCGCAGCTGCAGCTCGGCACGATCGCGCAGGGCGCCGGGCGCCTGCGCGGCGAGCAGCGCCAGCCCCTTCTCGACATGTTCCAGCGCCTCGTCGTACGCGTGGCGGCCGAGCGCCGTCTCGCCGGCCGCGCGACGATAGCGCGCCGCACGGGCCGCGTCGCGCCCTTGCTCGAAGTGCACGGCCAGCTCGGTCGCAATCTCGTCGGCGCGCTCGCCGTGCGCCAGCTCGAGACGCTCACCGATGCGCGCGTGCCACTGCGCGCGGCGCGCGGCGCCGAGCCGGGCGTAGAGCGTCTCGCGGTGAAGGTCGTGGCGAAAGGCGTAGCGCCCGCTGAACGTGCCGTCATGCCATTCCGCGAGCCCGCACGCTTCGATAAACTGCTCACGCTTTGCCAGCGCTTCGAACGTGCGTTCGGTCTGTTCCGGCTCTTCCCGCAGCGCTGCGGCCACGCAAGCGGCTGCGAACTCGGCGCCCACCACGCTCGCGGCTTCCAGCGCTTGCTGTTCCGCAAGCGACAGACGTCCGAGCTGCGCCTCGATGAGTTCGCGCAGCCCGCCCGGGAGCGCGGCGGTCGCGGCGGACCCGGTTCGTTGCAGTTCGTCGGCGACATGCACCATGAACAGCGGGTGACCGAGCGAACGCTGGTACAGCTGCGGTGCCAGCTCGTCGGCACGGCCCGGCAGGCGCTGCTCGACGTAGCTGTGCACCGCGTCGGCTGGCAAGCGGCCGAGCTGGAGGTCCATGCCCAAACCATGCGCCGACAGCTCCTGCTGCAGCGTCTTCAGTGGATGATCAAGCACCGGCCGCGAGGTCACCACGACCAGCAGCTGCGCCGCTTCGCGCCGGCAGGCCAGCATGGCGAGCCAATTGACGGTCGATCGATCGCTCCAGTGCATGTCCTCGAACACGAGCACCAGCGGCTCGGTCGCCGCGATGGCTTCGATCGCCTCGACCATTTCGCGAAGCATGCGCTCGACGCCGCTACCGGCGACCTTGCGCTGCAACGCGGCATGCTCAGCGTCGCCGAGCAGCCCCGGCAGCTGCAGCAGCCAGATCGGCGCACGGCGCCGCAACAACGCGACGATGTCTTGCCCTCCGGCTTGCCGGCACAACCGGCCCACCGCCTCGAGTACCGGCAGGTATGGTTCGCCCGCGCCGTGCTGCTCGACGCATTCCCCGCGCGCGATGCGCGAAGGCGGCAGCTGCGCAAGGAAGGCGTCGACCATAGCGCTCTTGCCGATTCCCCCTTCGCCGCCGATGAAGACGAGTTGGCGATGTCCCGCGGCCGCGCTGCAGAACGCGCCGTTCAACCGGGCCAGTTCCGCGCCGCGCCCGACGATTGGAGACGGCGGCTTTCCTGCGCGCGACGACGACGCCGACGGCTCGTCCGCAGCAACACCGCGCTGCGCACCGCCGCCGCGCAGGGCGATGTCGCCGATGAAGCGGTAGCCGCGGCCGCGCACCGTCTCGATGAAGCGTGGCGCCAGCGGATCGTCGGAGAGCAGCCGGCGCAACTCGGCGATGAACTGACGCACCTGCCCCTCCTCGACGACGACTCCGCTCCACCCCGCAGCCAGCAGCTCGTCCGTCGTTAGCAGCTGGTTCGGCCGCTCGACCAGCGCACGCAGAAGAAGGAACGCCTTGGGCGTGAGCGTGATCGCGCGCTGCCCCCACAGCAGACGCTCGTTCGGTACGTCCAGCTCGATGCGCGCCAGCGGCGACGACTTCTCAGTTGCGGGCAATCCAACATCTCCACGGCTCGAGGCCGGTCGACACTTTATCCGCCACGCAATCACCACGCGCAGGCCACGATAAGACCACGCCGTGCCCGCCGGATGCACGCTGTACTGACGACTGTGGATCGCGCGTGGCGGAACGTTCCTAGGCAACGCCAGCGCGAGTTGACATTCACCACAACCAGGAGGTCGGCATGGAGGTCGCAATCGCTCGCACGCAACGGCGTGAAGCTCATGCCGTCAGTGGTGGGCAAACGCAAAGCCTGAGAACCTTGACTATCGTTCTGGCACTCACCGCGCTGTGCCTGTTGGTCGCATGCGGAGGCTCCGGCCGGCCACACAGTGATGCCGTCTACGAGGCGACATCGTGTCCGAAGCCGAACATCGCCGGCTTCCCGACGCTCGACTTTCCGGCCAATGCCCAATGTGGCTACCTCAGCGTCCTCGAGGACAGGGCGAAGCCCGAGGGGCGCCGCATCCGCATCCTGGTGACGCGCGCACCCGCCGCCTCGGCCACGCCCAAGCCCGACCCGATCGTGTACCTGTCGGGCGGGCCCGGCGGGGCCGGATCCTTCGAAGTGGCCTTCATGGTCGGGCACGGCATCAACGCGGAGCGCGATGTCATCTTCGTCGACCAGCGCGGCACGCACCACGCCGACCCGTTGCTGGATTGCCGCGAGTTCGAGCAGTACATCTACGATGGGGTCAGTATTCCTTTCGCGGCGCCTTCGACCGCCGCGATCGCTGCCGCGTCGGTCAAGGCGTGCCATGACCGCCTGGCGGCCACGGGCGCCGCCCTCGGGGCCTACAACAGCACCGAGAACGCCGCCGACATCGCCGAGCTTCGAGTGGCGCTCGGCATCGACAGCTGGAATGTCTACGGTGTCTCCTACGGATCGAAGCTCGCGCTGACCGTGCTGCGCAATCACCCGCAGGGCATCCGTAGCGTCGTGCTCGATTCGGTATCGCCGCCCAACAACAACATCGTCGAGACATGGTGGTCGGCACCGGCCAGCTCGTTCAAGGCGATCTTCGCCGCGTGCGCGGCGCAGCCCGCCTGCGCCGCGGCTTACCCAACCCTGGAGGCCGACTTCACGGCCACGGTGAACCGCCTCGATGCGACGCCGGCCATCACCCAGCTCACCGATCTGTCCGGCGCGCCCGTGACCGTCAACGTCGACGGCTTCGCATTCTTGTACACGCTGATCATGTCAAGCGAGCGCGGCCATGTCTCGGGCCTCCCGAAGATGATGGACGACATGGCGCGAGGCGACGCCGCCGCGGTCGCAGCCGCGTACCTGGCATTGCGCGGGCCGCCGCAGCTCGTAGGCCTGGGTGGCATCGGCCTGGCGTTCACCGTGTTCTGCGCGGAGCACGCCAATCTGACGACCGAGGCCGCCACGCTGGCTCACGCCAAGGCGGTGCTGCCGGGGTTCCCGGAGCGGGTGCTGCGGATCCAGCCCAAGCAGGGACGTCTTTTCACCGAGTGTCCGATCTGGAATGTCGGCAAGGCAGACGCTGCTGTGGGCGCTCCGGCCGTCAGCGATGTGCCGGTGCTGATTCTGGAAGGCAGCTTCGACGCCGCCACCGCCCCCGAGTGGGTCGGCGTGGTCACGCCGCATCTGAAGAACTCGCAGCTCGTGACCTTCCCGTTCACGGGTCACGCGGTGCTCGGCAAGTCGCAGTGCGCGCCCTCGATCATGAATGCCTTTCTCAACAGCCCGATGAGGCCGGTCGATCCAACTTGCGCCGCGCAAATCACGGTGACATTCGACTGACAAGCCGTGAACGAAACGCCGATGAGACGAGCTCTCCCCGCACGGACCTCCACCACTCACCCAGGACTTCCCATGATGCTCACAACGAACTCCAAGGGATTTTGCAAGGCGGCAGTCGCATTCACGCTGTTGCTGATCTTCGCAATCGACGGCTCGGCCCAAAACAAGCGGGTCGATGAACGGGTCACAAACGCCGTCGACAACGCAGAACGAGGGCGAGGGGATCCGCCGGCCGCATGCCGGGATACCACCCCGCACAAGACGAGGTTCGTCCGGGTGGAGCGCGGCGTGGAGCTCGAGGTGGTGGACTGGGGCGGCGAGAAGAAGCCGCAGACGATGGTGCTGCTTACCGGCCTGGGTGACAACGCGCATGTCTTCGACGGGTTCGCACAGCAGTTCACCGACTACTTTCATGTCATCGGAATCACCCGCCGCGGGTTCGCGCCGTCGAGCCAGCCGAAGAATGGTTACGACGTCGACACCCGGGCGCGCGACGATATTGCGGTACTCGATGCCTTGCGCATCGGCAGGGCGACCTTCGTCGGACATTCGCTCGCGGGCTCGGAGCTTGCCAAGCTTGGCGAGGTCTACGGCAATCGTGTCGACAAGCTGGTCTTTCTCGATGCGACCGACCTGGCCGATCGCTTCTCGCCTTCGCGCGCCGAGCCGCCGGGCCCGGGGGACTTGTTCTCGGGTGATGCCCTCAAGTCCCTGTGGGCCTTCCAGGCCGCATCGGCGAGATACAGCGCACTGCGCAAGCCGGACGCAGCCGTGTGCAACGAAGCCGTGTTCGGCCCGAAGGGTGAACTCCTGGCCTCCAGAACGCCCGACTGGGTCTTCGACAAGCTCCAGCAAGGTGTCACGGGAGCCGAGAACCCGCGCGTCGATTGGGCCCGCATTGCCGCCCCACGGCTCGGCATCTTCGCCCAGTACACGGCCGAGGAAAGACAGGCCTGGTACTGGTACCTGAGCGCTGCGGAGCAGGCCGAGTTCGACCGCGCCTGGCCCTCGATCTTGGCCTGGCACAAGGACACGATCGACATGTTCGCGAACGGCAATCCAACACCCACTGTCCGGCTGTATGGCGTGCCGCACTACGTCTATATCAACAACGAGGCCGAGGTCGTTCGGGAAATGCGCAGGTTTCTCGGACTGCCTGTCGGTGGGAATTGAGAACGCCCTGGGCGGCACGCTTGTCGACGCTCCGAGCGGATGCCGAAGCAGTGGCCGACGATGAGCGTGCGTGGGATCAGCTCCGGGTCCGAGGGTCGACAAATAAGCAATGACCAGATCTATTGGAGACGACCATGATCGATCCAAGCCCGTTTCAGTACAACACGGCGGCTCGTATTCTTGGCGCCCTCGCTGCGGCTGCCTTTCTGGTTGCGTGCGGTGGCAGTGATGACGATCCGCCGCCGCAGCAGCAGGGAGTCCGGCAAATCGGCAGCCTTGATAGCACCATCGTCGCCGACATACTGAAAGAGGTGAACGCCGTCCCGTTTACCCTGCGGCAGGACACGCCGATTCTGCTTCAAGGCAGAACGATGTCGAGCCTGACGCAGAGCCACAAGGAGGAGCTGAAGGCGACTTATCGGGCCGGACATACCATCGTGCTGCTCGACGCCACGATGGAGGATGTCGCGGCCTTGCATGGGATCGTCAAGGCAGGCGTAACCTACAGTTCAAAAGATGGAGAGGGAATCTTGGCTTATTCCCTGCGCCAAGAGAACCGCATTCCCACAGCCACACTGCTGTCGAAGGTGCAGCTCAGCCCCCTGCGAACCCCACAGGGCGAACCCGATCCCGCCGGCCTGCAGGACAATGAACGGGCACACAAAAAGGCTGCGGAACTCACGGTAGCCGAATTGGTGCGCGTGCCGATTGCGAGTATCCGGGGGCCGCGGGCTGCAAACCAGAACGTCGACTGGAAGTCCAGCCCGGTGCAATCAACTGTCTTCACGCAAAACGGGGCGGCCGGGGTGTACAACACCACGGTCAACGTCTACGCCCTGCATAGCTGTGACAAGGACGTCAGAACGGGGCTCGAATCGGACTATTACATGGTGACGGCGTTGGCCGACTGGACTGCGACCAACGCCAAATTCCAGAGTGCCGCGACTGAGCTGGGTCCGACCTCCATGTATTACGACACCGGCAACGACGTATACGTGGTTGCGAATTGGCAGGATGACCCCCAACGGAACTACTGCAGCTCACCTTCTTCGTTTTTGCCGAATGCGGATATCTGTCGATATATAAATTACCCGCTTCAATATGCCGTTGAGATGGTGCCGATCAACACTGGTTCCATTGCTCAGATTGACGCAAAACCCCCTGCTCAGCAGGGTGAGGCACAGGTTTATACATCTGGATTCAGTTTTAACCTGGGGGGTATGGTAAATGTGAATGGGATGGGTCCAGGCGCGGGCCTTTCTGCGGGCCTGACGTGGAACAATTCGACAACGACCACAGTACCCCCTGTGAGGCTTGACCTCAGCCAAACCATCAATCAGGGCGCGTTGTGGACCTACACGTACTGTACCGGGGGCGAGGAACCGGATGCCGGTGGCCTTTGCACCAGTCACGTGCAAACGGCAAAGGATGTGTGCCGGGCTCAGCTCGGAGACCCGACGGGTACCAATCCACAACAAGGTCAAAAGCCCACCGGTGCATTTACCGATGCAGTCCATACCGTACTGTGGCAAGCAAGCCCGGATACGCGCACGGGCAAATCGACATTCGACATCGAAGTAACTATCACACCAACTATAGGAAATACAACCGCTAATCTTTGGGGAGCATCGGGGCGAGATTTAAGCAATGCCGGCTGCGATGTAAATAATTGCGATTGCGTCTCAGAAACAACCAAGACGGCGTTAACCAACGGCAGCTACATTTTCAGAATTCCATTGCCTTCGACTACATGTCAGTAGATGGCGGTGCGCTCGGCTTCGGCCGGCGGGATGTTGCCGATCGGCCACCTGCGCAATGGACTGACGCTGCACGTGGACAAGACCCGACTGATCGAGTTCGGGCGCCTGGCGGCGCTCAAGCGCGCCAAGTTGGGACTGCCGCGGCCCCGCACGTTGCCTTGCTGGGCTTCACCCACTACTGTGTGTGGACAAGGGACGGGCGGTTCATCGTGAAGCACAAGACGCAGAGCAAGCGCATCGCCCGCAAGTTGAACGAGCTTCACCGCGACGCGTGGCGACGCATGCACGATTCCCCAGCTGACCAGCACCGCTGGTACGTCAGCGTGCTGCGCGGCCATTGTGCGTACTACGGCATGCCGCACAACTGGCGGGCTCTGGCCGGCTTCCTGCAGGAGTTGCGACGGATCTGGTTCAACACCCTGCGTCGGCGCAGCCAACGCTCGCGTCGCGCCGGGTGGGCCTGGTTCGAAGCGGTGACCTCGCGCTTCCCGCTGCCACCCGTGCGGATCACTCGTTCCTGGGCACAGCAACGAATATGACGCGTGCGACCTTCGGGAAGAGCCGAGTGCGGGAAAGCCGCATGCTGGGATCTGTGAGGCGAAGCCGAATGGCCTAGCTACTCGACCACGATCGTCCGGTGCATTTCAGCACCAGATGGGTACGGCCATTCACGCTTGCGCGTTGAGCGGCTGCAAGTCGACCCATCGCGGGTGGAGCGGCTGGGACGCTCGTAGCAACCCTCTTCGACTACTTCGAACCATTCACATGAGGTGTTGGCACGGGTGCTGGCGAAGCGGAGAGTCGATCTTCATGTTGACAACCTCAGGTTGATGTCATGAGCACCGACCTCTATTCCACGGTGCTGGTGTGGGCCGGCACGCGGGGCGGTGTGGCCAAGCTGCACGGGCGCCAAGTCAAGTTGAGCGCAGCACCAGCCATCGCTGGTCTGCGCATCGCACAGATCGACTACCGCCCCGAGATCGGCGAGCGCCGCGTGATGCCCTGCGCCGAGCCTTGGCGAGAGATGCATGACCGCGAGGTGGAGGCGGCAGATGCGCTGCTGCAGACGTTGACAAATGATCCGGCAGCTCGGCCGGCACCTGAGGCGATCCGAAATTGAGAATCGCCGTCGCGCGCCCACAGACCCCTTTTCTTCGGACCGCAGCCAAGGGCACCAAGATGCCGGATTCGCCGACGTCGGTGCGGCCGCGTTTGGCCGGTGGGGTTGCCTCGGCCGCTGCCTCGTCGCCGATGTTCATCAGCAGGGCGAGCAACGACGACGGCCGCGACGCCTGAGTTGGGCCGTCCGGAACACCGGGCGAACGGAGTCGCGGCAACGACGTGGCCGTTGGTGGCGATGGCCTTCGTCGACACTTGGCTGGCGCGCCGCGTACTGGCCGTCATCGCACTGGGGCTGCTGGCCATCGCGTTGGCCTGGGCCGAGGTCGATGCCGCGTTTGCGGACATCGGCGGTGCTCCGCCATCGATCGACGCCGCGCATGCCACAGCGGTCGCCACGACCGCCAAGCTGTCTGCCGCTGACCAGGCGCGCAAGCAGGTTTTCGACGAACGGCGCCAGCGCCTGCAAAGCCGGAAGCGCACGAACGCGACGCTATCAGCGTTGCACATGTCGATGCGCCGGCGCCTTGAGCCGCCTTGGCGCCGCTCAGTGAGCAAGCAGAGTTGAACTAAACCGCTGAAGCGGTGGGTGGAACTCGAAGAAGGCGGCTGCGGCTGATCGGCCGTACCTTGATCGACGCGGGCATGTTCCCGCGCATCGATCGAGGAGAAGGAGATGAGCCCACTTCGACAACGCATGCTCGACGCGCTGATCTTGCGCGGCAAGGCGCAGCGAACCCAAGAGGCCTACATCGACGCCGTGGCGCGCATGGCCGGGCATTTCCAGCGCAGCCCGGACACGCTCAGCGCGCAAGAGGTGCAGCAGTATCTGCTGCACCTGCTGCGCGAGCGCAAGCTGGCGCGCTCCAGCGTCAACCAGTACGGCTGCGCCTACCGCTTCTTCTACGGCACCGTGCTCGGCTGGGACGGCAACGCGTTCGAGATCCCGCTGGCCCCGGCCCCGCAGCGCTTGCCCGAGATCCTCTCGCGCGAGGAGCTCACGCGGCTGTTCGCCGCGGCCTGCCACGACAAGGCGCGAAGCTTCCTGATGGTGGCCTACGGCACGGGGCTGCGCCTGAGCGAGATGTGCCGACTGCGCGCCGAGCACATCGACAGCCACGCCGACCGCATGTGCATCCGTGTGGAGCAGGGCAAGGGAGCGAAGGACCGCTACGTGCCCCTGGCCGACGATGTGCTGCAGGTGCTGCGCACACGCTGGCGCAACGCGCCCCCCGGGCCGTGGCTGTTCGGCGCCCTGCGCGACGCCTCGCAGCCGCTTGGACCGAAGATCGCCCAGCGCTGGTACTACGCCGCCTGCGCACACGCCGGCATCACCAAGCGCGGGGGCATCCACGGCCTGCGTCACGCCTATGCGACGCACCTGTTGGAAGCCGGCTACGACCTGTACGACCTGTACAGCCTGCAGCAGTGGCTCGGTCACGGCCACATCAGCACCACGATGCGCTACCTGCACCTGGCGCGCCCGGACCAGCCCGACGGCGCCCGCTCGGCGCGCATTGCGCTGTTGAGGTAAGCGTTCCGCCAACCCATCTTTTCCTGCGGCGATGAAGCTGCGACGCTGTCGTCTCGGCAATCAGCGTAAGCGTTCCGCCAACCCATCTTTTCCTGCGGCGATGAAGCTGCGACGCTGTCGTCTCGGCAATCAGCGAACGGGACGAGATGAGCACGGATCGACAACATGCGCAGCGGTGCATGCAGCAGGTGGAGGCCTATCGTGCCTCCGGCATGAAGGCCAAGGTCTGGGCCGAAGCCAATGGCGTGCCGCTGGGGACGCTGGGCAGCTGGTGTGCGCATTACGCACGCTGGCAGGCCAAGGGTGACGCAGGGCCCGGCGGCGCGCACGCCGAGCACTCAACGACCCGGCCCACCGGCTTCGTGGCGGCCCGCGTGGCATTGCACACCGCCATTTCCTCAGCGGTGCGCATCGAGGTGAACGCCGGCGCTGCCAGACTCGAACTGCACTGGCCACTGGCCCATACGCGCGAACTCGCCGCGCTGCTGCGCGAGCTCGGCCGATGATCCGCATCGACACCGTCTGGCTGGCACTGGGCGCCAGCGACCTGCGCGGCGGTATCGACCGGCTGCTGGCGATGGTGGTGCACGGCTTTGCGCTGGGCGCGCAGCCCCACCATGCCTACGTGTTCGCCAACCGGCGGGCTGACCGGCTCAAGGTGCTGGTCTACGACGGCGCGGGCATGTGGCTGTGCACCCGGCGCCTGCAGGCCGGCAGCTTCGCCTGGCCACGCCAGGACTCGGGCCAGGTCCAGCTCAGCCGCGAGCAGTTCGACTGGCTCGTCGCGGGGTTGCCGTGGCAGCGGCTGAGTGCATCGCAGCCGCAGGCCATCACGGCAGTTTGAGGACGCCACGATGCGCCCGATTCGATCCCCGGGATATGGCGTTTTGTCTATTGGCGAATGTCCCGTCTCGCGCGCGCACGCGCGCGAGGGATACTGCCGGCCATGCTCGAAGCTTCCAGCACGCAAACGTCAGACGCTGTGCACGGCGCGCCGCAAGACCCCCAGCCCGCAGCCAACGCGGTGCAGGCGATGCGCGATCTGATCGAGCGCATGCAGGCCGAGCTGAAGTTCGAGAAGACCAAGAACGAAGCACTGAACTTCGAGATCGCGCGCCTGAAGCGCTGGCGCTTCGGCGCGTCCAGCGAGAGCCTGGACAGCACGACGCAGGCGGTGCTGTTCGACGCCATCGTGGCCGACACCGCGATCGAAGATCGCGCTGCCCATGAGCAGGTCGCTGCGCTGCCCGCAGCACCGGCCACCAAGGGCCAGGCGGTGCGCCAGGCACTGCCCGCGAGCCTGCCGCGCATCGATCGTCACCACGAGATCGAAGCCACCCACTGCGAGTGCGGCCAGGCCCTCAAGCGCATCGGCGAAGAGGTCAGCGAGCAACTCGACTGCGTGCCGGCCCAGTTCTTCGTGCTGCGCCACATCCGCGGCAAATATGCCTGCGCGTGCTGCCAGACGATCCAGGCCGCGCCGATGCCGGCACAGATGATCGACAAGGGCATCCCGGCGCCGGGCCTGATGGCGCAGGTGGTGGTGGCCAAGCACGACGATCATCTGCCGCTGTACCGGCAAAGCGAGATCTACGCGCGCTCGGGCGTTCACATCGCGCGCTCGAGCATGGCGCAGTGGTCGGGCATCTGCGGCGTGCGATTGACACCGCTGGCCCAGGCGCTGAAGGACTTCATCGTCGGCCACGACGTGGTTCACGCCGACGAGACGCCGCTCAAGCTGCTGGCACCGGGCAAGGGCAAGACAGCCAAGGCGTATGTGTGGGTGTACCGCACGACGAACTTCGTGACCCAGCGTGCGGTCTTCTACGACTTCAGCACAGGCCGCGGCGGCGAGAATGCGCGCCGGGTGCTGCAAGGCTTCGCCGGGACCTTGGTGTCCGACGACTTCTCGGGCTACCACGCGCTGCAGGCCCAAGGGGTGACGGCCGCGCTGTGCATGGCGCATGCGCGCAGGAAGCTGTTCGAGGCGCACCAGTTCAACGGCAGCCAGATCGCCGGCCAGGCCGTGGCGCTGATCGCCAAGCTCTACGAGATCGAGCGCGAAGCGCGCGAACTCCAACCCGAGGCCAGGCGCTTGTGGCGTCAGCAGCATGCCAAGCCGGTGGCCCAGGCCTTGCACACCTGGCTGAGCGAGCAGCGCCAGAAGTTGGCCAAGGCCGACGTGACGGCCAAGGCCATCGACTACGCGCTGAGCAACTGGCGCGGGCTGACGCGATATCTCGACGACGGCCAGGTGCCGATCGACAACAACGCGGCGGAGAACGCGGTACGTCCGCTGGCCATTGGTCGCAAGAACTGGCTTTTTGTGGGATCGCAGCAGGCTGGCGAGCGCGCTGCAATGGTGCTCAGCCTGATCGAGTCGGCCAAGCTCAACGGGCACGACCCCTGGGCGTATCTGAAGGACGTGTTCGAGCGGCTGCCTACGCTGAAGCAGCGCGACCTGGCGCAACTGCTGCCGCACAACTGGCGGCCACCCGGCAAGGTCGTCGTGGCGGACTCGGCGACCGTCACTGCAGTCGCATAGCGCCGAACTCAGCACGCCGCGGTCGGCGGCGCAAGGGTGTCGTTCGCGGAACGTTTACCAAGAAACTGCGTGCCTTGTCGTGGCAGGCTGCGGCAAACAGCCGCGTGAGCTCCTCGCGCGACAAGATCTCTGGTAAGCGCTGCGGGGCCGGGGCCAGCGGGATCTGGAACGCGTTGCCGTCCCAGCCGAGCACGGTGCCGTAGAAGAAGCGGTAGGCGCAGCCGTACTGGTTGACGCTGGAGCGCGCCAGCTTGCGCTCGCGCAGCAGGTGCAGCAAGTACTGCTGCACCTGTTGCGCGCTGGGCTTGTCGGGGCTGCGCCCGAAATGACCGGCCATGCGCGCCACGGCGTCGATGTAGGCCTCTTGGGTTCGCTGCGCCTTGCCGCGCAAGATCAGCGCGTCGAGCATGCGTTGTCGAAGTGGGCTCATCTCCTTCTCCTCGATCGATGCGCGGGAACATGCCCGCGTCGATCAAGGTACGGCCGATCAGCCGCAGCCGCCTTCTTCGAGTTCCACCCACCGCTTCAGCGGTTTAGTTCAACGTGGAGCTAACCGGGCGACGACGGTAGGACGCCAGGCCCGGGCCGCAGACAATGTACCGTGTACCTGCGGCCCGGGCCTGGTGGCCTGCCGTTGGCGCTCCGGTTGAGCGCAGAGTTAGGCCGCACTGTCTTGAGGAAGCTTGCCGGTGCACGGTGAAGTTGTACCCACTATGTTCCAAGCTGCTGAGCTACCTCCCAACTGTGGCCCGCCGTGTCGACAAAGTTCGCGGTCCTCATACCCCATGGCCTGTTCCTCGGGCCGGTAAGAATTTCGACGCCTTCACGTCGAAGCCTGGCACAAACAGAGTCGACATCAGCAACCCAGATGCTGATCTGGAAGCGCGAGCCGGCCTCTCTGAGCGCGACCGAGCCAGGCGCGACGATCTCTGCGGCGTTCTCGACTTTCAGCAAGTTCACCAGCAAGTTCTCAAACTTGGCGACAGCAGAGTTCTTGTCTTCGAACACGATAGGCACTTCGAACGCCCGAACATAGAAGTCTTTGGCAGCTTCTAGGTCCTCTACGAACAGGCTGATGGCACTGATTGTGCTGGTTGTGTCAGTCATCGGGGTCTACCTTCCAGAGAGTGGATGTGAACACACGACGAATGAACGAACGCGACTTCGACAGATCAGGCAGCCAAACGGATCGAACTGCGCTGGAGCTGCCCTGTGCGGCCTAATCGGGATAGGAAGGAACCTCGCGGCCCCTCCCTCCCACACCACCGTGCGTACGGGTCACGTACACGGCGGTTCGTTGCGTTGAATGCATGCGCGTCAGGCCTTGGCCGCAGCCAATTGTGGCAAGCCCATCGCGCGGAAGAAACTCGTTGGCATCGCCACCGATAGTGCCGGGGTTTGCGAGATTCGCCATGGGCCATGCGCGCTCTTGCTGACGTGCCATGCTTCGCGCACGGACACGCCACGCTTGCGCAGTTCGCGATAGCCCCTCGATCCCCATTGCTTCCATGCGTAGCAGCGTAACCGTCGCCGAATCCATTTGTCCAGATCGCGCAGAGGGCTCAGCACTTCGGTGATGCCGAAGTACGCTTTCCAACCAAGCAGGGTAGTTCTGAGCTCTGCAACGATCTGGCTCAAACTTTGGCCTCGTGTTCGGCGGCTCAGTTCTCGCACGCGGTCCTTGAGCTTGCCGATGGCCGCATCGGCCACCTTCAGGCTCTTGTCGCGGCGGCTGAGCGTGAAGCCCAGGAACTTGCGGTTCCAGGGCCGGTCAACGGCGCTTTTTCGTGTATTCACTGTGAGCCTCAGTGAGTCTTCGAGCCAGCGCGTCACGCTGCGCATCACCCGCTGCCCCGCGCGTTCGCTCTTGACCGCAATGTTGCAGTCGTCGGCATAGCGGGCAAAGCGGTGAGCGCGCCGGTGCAGTTCCCAGTCCATCTCGTCGAGCACCACATTGGCCAGCACCGGCGACAGCACGCCATAGACGCAAAAGAGAGCGGTCGCGCGCCGGTGCATCCCCCAGTCCATCTCGTCGAGCACCACATTGGCCAGCACCGGCGACAGCACGCCATAGACGCAAAATAACGTTCAAGTTCAGCCGGCCGCCGAAGGCGGTCGGCTGGAACGACGGGTTAGGCGGCAATACTGTTCGCTTAGAGGAGAAAACTGCCTGAAGGGTTGGATGGCGACCAGCGCTGCGCTTGTTTGCGTTGGCGTCTGGCCCTTGGCATCGGCGTACCGGCCGGCGCGGCCAGCGGCTGGGGTGAGCAATCCATGGGAACGCGTGTTGGGGCAGTACGGTCATGCGGGGCGTACTGCGTATTTCGTCGCTTGACCATTCGAGGCGAACACCGCTTGATGGTGCGCGTTGCACGCGTGGCGGCGCTGGCCTGCAACAGGTCACGGAACCACCGTGCCCGACGTATGGGTTGCTCTGGGGGAAAAGGCCCCGGATTGGGGCTGTGTGCGGCGAAGGAGTTCGACATGTCCCTTGAAGGACAAGTCGGCATGAGGCATTCGGTGGCGCGTGGCACCTTGGTGCATCAGCCACCTGACGGCGTAGTGCGCCAGCACCCAGCCGAAGAACTCCTGCTGCACGAGTTCCGGCGTCTTGCTGCGCAGTACCCGCCGACTCTGCCGCAGGTGCGTCTTCAACTCGTCGAACACCGCCTCGATCTCCCAGCGCTGGTGGTACAGCGCGGCCAGTTCCATCGCCGGCGCCTGCTGCGGGTCCAGCAGTGTCGTGAGCAGCCGGTAGCGCGGCTGCGCATCGTCCAGGCCCGGCAAGGCGTACTCGATTACACGCACCGTGATGGCCTGCTCGGCAGCCTGCGCGCGACCCACGCCGGTCGGGCGGATGGTGCTGAGGAAAGAGCCATCGTCGAGCACACGTTGAGCGGGCAACTGCCAGGTGCTGCCACAGCGCCACAGCAGATCGCCGCCCGTGGCCTGGGCTTGGCGCCAAAGCTCGAAGCCGTTGAAGCCCCGATCGGCCAAGCACAGCATGCCTGGCCCCAGTCGCGCCAGCAACGGAGTGGTTAGTTCACGCTCCCCAGTGGCATAGGGCCCCAGGTTGGCGCCCAGGATAGCGTGCGTAGCGCACTCGACCAGCACCGCGCATCGCGCCTGCGGGTAGCCCGCATGGCCGGCCAAGCTGGTACGGCTGCCGGGGTAGCCGAACATCGCGGCGTTGTCGGCCTCGTCGGGCAACTCGAAGCAACTGCCATCGATGGCCACCAGCCGCAGCCCGGCATAGAAGCCTTGCGGATGTTCTTCAGCATTGGCCAGCGGGATGCAGCAGCGCTGGACCAAATCGCGCAAAGGTTGCGCGCCGATGCGGCTGCGCAGCCCGCTGATGGAGGACTTGCCTACCAATGCCGGCTGCGCCGCCCCGGCTGCCCAGGCCAAGCCCTGCGAAACCACGGCAAACACCTCTTCATACGCGGCTTCGGGATACAGGCTCAAGGCCATGCAGTAGTACACCCCGGCCACAGCGGGGAAGCTGCGCACACGCTGTGTATTGCAGCCGTGTTCGTCCAGCACGGCGTGCACGACCTCGGCCGGCACCACGCGGGCGAACAAGCTGGCCGAAAGGAAATCACTCAGCCGAGCGCCATCGCCCAATACCGCCTTGGTTCGTGCCATGCCGCCACCTGCCGTCGTGTTGCGATGGCGGTGAATTGTAGCGGAATATTATCTAAACGAACAGTATTGGGTCAAGCCGCATTCGTCCCGCGTGACAAAAGCCGACGGCGCGGCTATCTGTCGAACTGTGGAAGCGAAATCCGTACCTTGCCCCCCGATGCGGTGAAAGAGACCCGTGCTCCGACTGCGGCCGCAAGTACCACCGCGTCTGCCGGCTCGCCTTCGATACGAAAAGGGCCGTACTGAACCGTGACTCTACTCTTCTTAGTATCGATCTTCTCCAAAATGCCAATATATCTACCGTCACCAAGGTGCAGATCGGATGGGCCATCCGAACTCGCTGCCTTCTTGGCAAGCGGTGTACCAGCGAACTTGCGATCGAAACTGGTAACAATCCTCTCCGTAACATCTGCAAATCGGTTGCTGTTTCGGTACAAGTCTTCGTGCCAAAGGAAGTCTGCGGTGCGCATAAAGACGTCATCAAAGTTGTCGTCAATTCTGCGCATCAGTTCCAAGAACTTCTTGTCGGTGAGGGCTGAGCCCTTCCTGAGTTCGGGCGCAAGGGCATGCTTCAGCAGAAGCGCAAGATGAAACCCCCACTCCTTGAGCTTAGGATCGCGAAACACTGAAGCCCGAGCCCGGGCCGCAATATGGTGAGCGGCAAAGTAAAGCCCAGGGTAGTCATCATCCGAGAACAGTTCGCTTGATCTATTTTTGTTGTACTCCGATAGCAGCGTTCCGTAGTAGTAGTGAACCTTGTGAGGTTCCTCAAGCACAGTAGAGACGAAGGACTTAATGAGCGATGGCGCGGACACGACCTGGTGTTGCAGTATGTCGTGTCGATCATCGTACTGATGCGGTCTGCGCTCATAGTAGTAGTTGTACGCGGAACTGCGCATCGCGTTAAAGAAGTCTTCGAGGACTCTGTGGTAAGGCCGGATTGTCGCGAATGCCTCTTTGGTAACGTGGGACTGACTATTGGTGGTCGCAATGATCTGGCCACTTAGGTCGACGTCGGATGTTTCTATTAACTTTACGGTTAGAAACATATCGTCCGTAATGTTCTTGTCGTTGTTGAATAACACGTGACTCGTTTGGCAGCCATTGACAACTTGAAACTGCGATATCCGGAACGTATCACCAGAAGGCGTAACACTTTTCGCCACGAGAGTGACGCCATTGTTCAAGATTGCAAAGCGGTCTCGTTCTTCTTTGCTGTGGATTGTTTTGGCAATGTCCTCATTCACGGGGTTTTGACTTCCAAGGAAATCGCGCACGTTCTCGAAGAATAGGCCTTTATTCAACTCTCCATTCTCTTTTCGAATCATCCGGACGTAGTCCGAACACTTCACGACGCCAAGGTATGCTGAGCGAGCGCCGCGGAGCCTGGGAAGGGCTACATGGCGTTGAAACGGCACCTCGACTAAGACTTCGTTCTGTGTTTCGCGGTATAGGCGAGCTATCGCATCACCGTCATACACGTGCCAAGTGACAGACGAGAACAAGTATGGTATATCTCGGATGATTCGTACTTGCTGTTCTATCTGATTCGTAACTGTCTCGTTCTTGGAGTCAAAGCGACCTGCATAAACAAAGGACAGTTCGGCGGTTGGAGGCTGCCTAAGCTTTGCAGCTGCGCGCTCGTAGATATGTACCTTTATGTCAAAGGCCTTCTGCAACTGTTCAGGCACCGCATTCCTATCGCTCCCGAAGAAGAGGCGCACTGTAGAGGCAAACTTTAGGAAGTCGCCAAGCTCGAATTTCGATGATGTTTTAGCTTGCGAGAAGATGAAGCGTGCCTCGAACTGAGTTCGAGTAAAGGTTTCAGCGTCTTCGATCTCGTCAACGATGACGCCTCCGATGGAAACGGCAACACCATCGACTCCTACGCAGTCACCTGTGCTTACCTTCTCGAAGTCGAACGAATCGTAGTGATCGGTTTTTAGTAGACAAAAGTTCGCAAACTTCTCGAACTGGATTGTCGGGGTGTCGTCTTGAAGCGCATGCCGAGTCACGAAGTCCTTCAACATTCCGGACAAGATAATGTTTTCCATCGTAGCTTCTCCGTATCAAATCAAATGGGACGGATGATATAGCTAAATGCCACGAGTGCGCACCAGTATGCGG
>CAWCSM010000008.1:0-333241 GCA_963798255.1 uncultured beta proteobacterium | reverse complement strand
ACCTGCGTGGGCAGTGACCGTTTAACTCGATGAGCCTCTGAAGTGCCGGGGAACCGGCACGACATATCGGCTAACGATTGGGTCGCCCACGCGCGTCTTTCATCAGGGTCCGCAGCTGTCGAGCTGCTCGATGACCGGTTGTAGTTTCTCCAGTCCGCACCCTTTGCCGCTGTTCAACGCCAAGCCACATCACCGGCGCGCCGGAAAGAGAAAGTTTTAATGATGATGGGTGAATCGCTGGCGCGATTCACCAGGATGAAGTTTCGCTTGACAGACGGGGAAGCCCTTGTAGTTTGAGCTAACCGGACCATTGTGGCGTGACGATATTTGGCCCAGAATGAAATGGCGGGCCAAATGCCGGCACGCCGCAATGGGTCCGGTTCAGCGAATGGTTAGGCCGCTGTCTTGGAAACTAACGGAAAGCTATTTGGGTTTCGAATTGATTGAACTGACAAATCAATGTCTAGCATCGGCCAATATAAGTGATCTGTACTTCGCCTCTGAACGTCCGAAATTTGTTCCACGGTTGCATTCTTGAACCACGGAAACTCAGTGAACGGCACCACTAGTTCTTCATTTCCCAGAAGCAACCAAAAGCAATGTTTGGAAATGTTGGTAACTTCAACTTCCAAAGTGGCGGTTCCAGGCATCTTCAATCTCCTTGATGTGCTTGCTTACTATGGCTTGCGCTTGACGCACTTGAGTTTGGCTCAATCCGACGTTGACTGCAAGTTCGATTTGAGGCCGTAGCCAAAACTTCGCCTCGCCATCTGGGTGCGAGATGTGTACATGTATTCTCGCTTCTTCCCGCGAGAAGAAGAACAATCGAAACTTGCCATCTCTTACGATCGTTGGTGCCATTGATATTGGCGTTCTTCCGGAGTAGGCAGGTGATAGATTTCAGCGGCCTAACGAATGAAAGGGACTTCCCCGTCCCGAGCCCGTCGCGGTGAAGCGGCGATCGGCAACCCAGTGCCACGATGGGAAGTGCGAAATCTCATCAACTCGCTCGAAAGGGGAAGTCCATGACCATTCTGACCGTTGGCATCGATCTGGCCAAGAACGTCTTCGCCGTGCACGGCGTGAATGCCTCGGGCGCGGTGCTGCTGCGCCAGCCCAAGGTGGCGCGCGCCAAGCTCAACGCACTGGTGGCCTCGCTGCCGCCGTGCACCATCGGCATCGAGGCGTGTTCCGGCGCGCACCACTGGGCACGGCAGTTCCAGGCCCACGGCCACAACGTGCGGCTGATGGCGCCCAAGCTGGTCACGCCCTACCGCATGAGCGGCAAGCGCGGCAAGAACGACGCCGCCGATGCCGCGGCCATCTGCGAAGCGGCTGCCCGCCCGAACATGCGCTTCGTGCCGGTGAAGACCGAGGAGCAGCAGTCGCGGTTGATGGTGCACCGCGCACGCCAAGGCTATGTGGCCGCGCGCACCGCGTGCATCAACCGCATCCGCGGACTGCTCAGCGAGTTCGGTGTCGTGCTGCCGCTGAAGGCCGATGTCGTGCGCGCCTCGGCGCGCGAGCACCTGGAAGACCTGCCCGGCTACGCCAACCTGGTCATCGGCGACCTGCTCAGCGAGGTCAGCCACCTGGACGAGCGCATCAAGCAGTACGACAAGCACATCCACACGATGGCCAAGGACTGCACGGCGGCCCAGCAGTTGATGCAACTGATGGGCGTCGGTGAGACCACCGCCACGGCGATCGTGGCGATGGTGGGCAACGCGGCCGAGTTCGACAGCGGGCGGCAGTTTGCCGCCTGGATCGGCCTGGTGCCGGGCCAATACAGCTCGGGCGGCAAGTCGCGGCTGGGGCGCATCACCAAGGCCGGTGACGCCTACTTGCGCAGCTTGCTGGTGTTGGGCGCCAGGGCGGTGCTCAATGCGGCGGCAACGAAGTCCGACAGCTTGAGCCGCTGGGCGATGGCGCTGCGCCAGCGCCGCGGCTATTGGAAGGCGGTGGTGGCCATTGCGGCGAAGAACGCGCGCATGGCCTGGGCGGTGCTGAACAAGGGCGAGGCGTTCAAGCTGCCGGCGTGAAGTGAAGGACTCGACAATGAAGCCAGACAGACAGACCAACCACCCATCCCCCCGCCCTTCCCGCCAGCGGGAAGGGAGCCCCAACGACGCCCGAAATTCAGCCAAGCTCGTCGAAGCCGAGGCTGCCGCGCTCGGCCGCCTCGCCGCACTGAGCGCAACGAGTTCCACCGCCGCGTGACGACAAAGCGTTGATGTGCAAAGGTTTGGACCTGCGTGGGCAGTGACCGTTTAACTCGATGAGCCTCTGAAGTGCCGGGGAACCGGCACGACATACTCGGCTAACGATTGGGTCGCCCACGCGCGTCTTTCATCAGGGTCCGCAGCTGTCGAGCTGCTCGATGACCGGTTGTAGTTTCTCCAGTCCGCACCCTTTGCCGCTGTTCAACGCCAAGCCACATCACCGGCGCGCCGCGAAAGAGAAAGTTTTAATGATGATGGGTGAATCGCTGGCGCGATTCACCAGGATCAAGTTTCGCTTGACAGACGGGAAAGCCCTTGTAGTTGAGCTAAGCGGCGGCCGAAGGCCGTCCGCTTGAGCGCCGGGTTAGGCTGGGGTTGACCGTGGAGTGCGTAGGTTGCCACATGGCCGCGACGCTGGCGGCGCGCTACCGCTGCTGCCCTTTTGCCATCGGCCTGCCGTGTGCACCAATTGCCGGGAGCAAGCAACAGCGTTGGTATGACAGTGGGCAACGCGCAGTGCCCCGAGCGCCAGCGGACGCGAGGGCTGCAGCGTGCGAGCGCCGGCCGTCCGAGCTTCGAGAGGCAGCGCCGCAAGCGGGCCTTGTCCGCCGCCCCGGTGCTGTTGAGAAGCAAACAGCGCAACCAAAGCCCTCTTTCTGGTTTTGCCTAACGTTGATATCGGGCGACAGCCCTGCGCCGTAACCTCGGCACCTGTCGCCGTAACCCCGTAACCGCGCGTGCCCACTCAGCGGCGCCAGGGTTGATTGTTGCGGTGATTGACTGTGAATGCATACAGTACTATCCTGCATTGAAAAGCAGCGTCGCTGCGGCCGCCTACTGTGCCCGCGGCCGGCCGCGCCGGCAAGGCTTGCACGGGGAGTTCCGCAGCCATGCAACACCACCATGTCATTTCGCCGCCGGTGGCGCCGGCCCGTCGCGCCACCTTGCGTCCTGCGCCGGCATTGCCGCCGTTGCCTGCACTGCACTCGGTGAAGCTGCTCGATCGGCTGCGTGAACGCATTCGCCTGCTGCACTACAGCCGTCGCACCGAAGAGGCTTATGTGCACTGGGCCCGCGCGTTCATCCGCTTTCACGACCTGCGCCACCCGGCTGACATGGGCGCCGAGCAGGTGCAGGGTTTTCTCGCCTGGCTGGCCAGCGAACGCGGGGTGTCGGCTTCCACGCACAAACAAGCACTGTCGGCCCTGCTCTTTCTCTACACCAAGGTGTTGGCGCTGCCGTTGCCTTGGTTGAGTGAACTGGGCCGTCCGCGCGTGCAGCGCCGTTTGCCGGTGGTGTTGGCCGCGCACCAGGTGGCTGCCGTGCTGGCGATGCTGCAAGACGAGCAGCGTCTGTTCGGGCAGTTGCTCTACGGCACCGGCATGCGCATCTCCGAAGCCTTGCAGCTGCGTGTGAAGGATGTCGATTTCGAGCACCACACACTCGTCGTGCGCGCCGGCAAGGGCGGCAAGGACAGGCCGTTGATGCTGCCGCAAAGCCTGGTGCAGCCGTTGCGCAGCCAGTTGGCTCACGCGCGCCAGCTGTGGCTGCAAGACCAGGCGCAGGGCCGGGGCGGCGTGGCCATGCCCGATGCGCTCGAACGCAAGTACCCGCGCGCCGGCGCTTCCTGGCCCTGGTTCTGGGTCTTTCCGCAGGCCACGCACTCATCCGATCCGCGCAGCGGCGTGGTGCGCCGCCACCACCTGTTCGACCAGACCTTCCAGCGCGCCTTCAAACGCGCCGTGGCAGCCGCCGGCATCGTGCAGCCGGCCACGCCGCACACGCTGCGCCACTGTTTCGCCACGCATTTGCTGCAGGCCGGCTACGACATCCGCACCGTGCAGGCGCTGCTCGGCCACAGCGATGTCAGCACCACGATGATCTACACGCATGTGCTGAAGGTCGGCGGCGGCGCGGTGCGCAGCCCGCTCGATGCCTTGTTGCCGCCGTGATGCGCGCAGCTGCTTTGCATGCTTCCCACCTATGCCGAGCTGCACTGCCGCAGCAACTTCAGTTTCTTGAGCGGCGCGTCGCACCCTGAAGAACTGGTCGCGCGCGCGCAGGCGCTGGGCTATTCGTCGCTGGCGATCACCGACGAATGTTCGCTGGCCGGCGTGGTGCGCGCGCATGTCGAGGCCAAACGCACCGGGTTGCATCTGATCGTCGGCGCCGAGATGCAGTTGTCGCATCCGGCCGCCAAAAGCAAAGACCCGCGCCAAGGCGCTGCCGCCGGTGCCGCCCCACGCCTGGTGCTGCTGGCGCAGTCGCGCCGCGGTTACGGCAACCTGTCGCAATGGATCACCGTGGCGCGGCGCCGTGCGGCCAAGGGCAGTTACCTGGCGCACGTGGCCGATCTCGAAGGCCGCGTGCCGCACGCGCCTTACCTGGCCGGGCTGCCGGACTGCATCGCGCTGCTGCTGCCCGCGGCCACGCAGCCGTTCGAAACCGTGTTCGCCCACGCGATGTGGCTGAAAACCTGGTTCGGCACCGATCGCGCCTTCGTCTCGGTGCAGCTGCATCACGGCACGCACGATGCCGAGCGGCTCGATGTGCTGCAGCGCGTGGCGCAGGCCAGCGGCCTGGCGCTGGTGGCCAGCGGCGGTGTGCTGATGCACGCGCGTTCGCGCAAGCCGCTGCAGGACGTGCTCAGCGCCACGCGGCTGAAGCGGCCGATGTCCCAGTGCGGTTTTGCGCTCGAGCGCAACGCTGAAGCGCACCTGCGTTCGCGCACGCGGCTGGCCGCGCTGTTCCGCCGCGAATGGCTGGCTGCCACGCTGCACATCGCCGGGCGGTGCGCGTTCTCGCTCGACGAGCTGCGCTACGAGTACCCCGAAGAGATCGTGCCCGCCGGCCACACGCCGGCCAGCTGGCTGCGCACGCTCAGCGAAGCCGGCGTGCAGCGGCGCTTTCCGAACGGCATGCCAGCGCGCCACCGCGCCACGCTGGAAGAAGAGCTGAAGCTGATCGAATTGCTGAAGTACGAGCCCTACTTCCTCACCGTCGCCGACATCGTGCACTGGGCACGCACGCAAGGCATCCTGTGCCAGGGCCGTGGCAGCGCGGCCAATTCGCTGGTCTGCTACTGCCTGGGCGTGACCGAGGTCGATCCGCAGCGCGCCACCTTGCTGTTCGGCCGTTTCATCAGCGCCGAGCGCAACGAGCCACCCGACATCGACATCGATTTCGAACACCAGCGGCGCGAGGAGGTCATCCAGTACATCTACAAGAAGTACGGCCGGCACCGCGCCGCGCTCACCGGCGTGGTCATCAGCTACCGGCCGCGCTCGGCGCTGCGCGACGTGGGCCGTGCGCTGGGCATCGATCTCGATCGCATCGACGCGGTGGCGAAAAGCACGCAGTGGTTCGATGGCCGCAAGGTATCGAGCGAACGCCTGCGCGAAAACGGCTTCGACCCCGAAGCGCCGCTGTGCAAGCTGTGGGTCGAGCTGACGCAAACCTTGATCGGCTTTCCGCGCCACCTCAGCCAGCACCCCGGCGGCTTCGTCATCGCGCGCGACGACCTGGCAAGGCTGGTGCCGGTGGAAAACGCGGCCATGGCCGAGCGCAGCGTCATCCAGTGGGACAAGGACGACCTCGACGTGCTCGGCCTGATCAAGGTGGACATCCTGGCGCTGGGCATGCTGAGCGCGCTGCAGCGTTCGCTGCGCTTCATCGGCGACAAGCTGCAGCGCCCGTTCGAGATGAGCCACATCCCCGATGGCGATGCGCCCACCTTCGACATGGTCTGCGCGGCCGACACGGTGGGCGTGTTCCAGATCGAAAGCCGCGCGCAGATGAGCATGCTGCCGCGGCTGCAGCCACGTTGTTATTACGACCTGGTGGTCGAGGTGGCGATCGTGCGGCCCGGGCCCATTCAAGGCGGCATGGTGCACCCCTACCTGCGCAACCGGTCGCTGCCCGACGAGCAGATCGATTGCCCCGAAGAAATCAAGCCGGCGCTGATGCGCACCAAGGGCGTGCCGATCTTCCAGGAGCAGGTGATGCAGATCGCCATGCTGGCGGCCGACTTCACGGCCGGCGAAGCCGATGCGCTGCGCCGTGCGATGGCAGCGTGGAAGCGCAAGGGCGGCCTCGGGCCGTTCCACGAGCGGCTGGTGGGGCGCATGGTCGAGAAGGGTTACGAACGCGACTACGCCGAGCGCATCTTCAAGCAGATCGAAGGCTTCGGCGAATACGGCTTCCCCGAAAGCCACGCCGCCAGCTTCGCGCTGCTGGTGTATGCCAGCGCGTGGATCAAGTGCCATCACCCCGATGCCTTCCTGGCCGCGCTGCTGAACAGCCAGCCGATGGGCTTTTATGCGCCCGCGCAACTGGTGCGCGATGCGCGCGCGCACGGCGTGGCGGTGCTGCCGGTGGATGTGAACCGCAGTGCGTGGGACAGCCTGCTCGAACCCGCGGCCAGCGCGCTGTGGCCGGTGCGGCTGGGCTTCAACCGCATCGGCGGCTTCGACAAGGCTGCGGCCGAGCGTGTGCTGGCCGCGCGCGCCGAAGCGCCCTTCGCCGGCGTCGAAGACCTGGGGCGCCGCGCCGCGCTCGATGCCGGGCAGTTGGCGCTGCTGGCGCGAGCCGATGCGATGGCCGCTCTGAGCGGCCATCGCCACCATGCCGCGTGGGCGGTGGCCGGGGTCGATACGCGCGCCACGCCGATGCTGAAAAGCACGCGCACCGAGGAGGCCGCTGCCACGCTCGCCGCACCCGGCGCGGCCGAGACGATGCTCGCCGACTACCGCGCGCTCGGGCTGTCGTTGACGCAGCACCCGCTGGCGCTGTTGCGCGACACGATGGCCGCATTCAAGGTGCAGCCGGCGGCCGCGCTGCGCAGTTTTCGCAGCGGCCAGCTGGCGCGTGCCAGCGGCCTGGTCACGCACCGCCAGCGGCCCGAAACCGCCAAGGGCGTGGTCTTCGTGACCTTGGAAGACGACACCGGCAGCGTCAACATCATCGTCTGGCCCGACGTGGCCGAAGCGCAGCGCAAGCCGCTGCTGGGCAGCACGCTGCTCACCGTGTATGGCGTGTGGCAATGCGAGGGCACGGGTGAGTGCGCGGTGATGCATCTGATTGCGCGCAAGCTGGTCGATCACTCGCATCTGCTGCAAGGGCTGGTCAGCCGCAGCCGCAACTTTCGCTGACGGTTGCGCCGCCGCGGCGCTCGGCTACAGTGGCACGACGCTCACACCACTCGATGACCCCTTCCGCCTCCGCACCCGCCGTCACGCCTGCGCTGCGTCAGTGGTTGCTCGACCAGCTGGCGGCCGGCTGCGTGGCGGCCGACATCCTGCAGGCGATGCGCGGCAGCGGCTGGGACGATGCGGTATCGCTGTCGGCGTTGAACGACGCGCTGGCCGCCTCGGCGATGCCGCTGCTGGCCGCCGACACGACGCCGGCGCCGATCGCCCTGCCCGCACCCAACCTGCGCGAGGCACCATCGCTGATCGCCCTCGCCGATCGCGACGTGCAGGTGCTGATGGCGCTGTCGCGGCCGCAGGTGCTGCTCTTCGGCGGCCTGCTGTCGCACGAGGAATGCGATGCGCTGATGGCGCTGGCCACGCCGCGCATGGCGCGCTCGGAAACGGTCGATCACCGCACCGGCGGCAGCGAGGTCAATGCCGCGCGCACCAGCGAAGGAATGTTCTTCGAGCGCGGTGAAGCGCCGTTGATCCAGCGCATCGAAGCGCGCATCGCCGAGCTGCTGCACTGGCCGGTGGACAAAGGCGAAGGCCTGCAGGTGCTGCGCTACCGGCCCGGTGCGCAGTACGAGCCGCACTTCGATTATTTCGACCCGGCGCAACCCGGCACGCCGGCGGTGCTGAGACGCGGCGGCCAGCGCCTGGCCACGCTCATCATGTACCTGAACACGCCCGAGCGCGGCGGCGCCACCACCTTCCCCGACCTGCGGCTCGAGGTGGCGCCGATCAAGGGCTGCGCGGTGTTCTTCAGCTACGACCGGCCGCACGAATCCACCGGCACGCTGCACGGCGGCGCGCCGGTGCGGCTGGGCGAAAAATGGGTGGCGACGAAGTGGCTGCGTGAGGGCGTGTTCGCGTGACGGCGGCTCGCAACGCGGTGCACGAGCCGGCGCGCACCACGCCGGTCATCACCGAGGCCGAGGTGCTGGTGCTCGGCGGCGGGCCGGCCGGCATTGCCGCGGCGGCCGCTGCGGCAGCGGCCGGGCGCCGCGTGCTGCTGGTCGAACGCTACGGCTTTCTCGGCGGCATGGGCACGGCGGCCGGCGTGACCAATTTCTGCGGGCTGCATGCCAATGTGCACGGCGAGATCCGGCGCGTGGTGCACGGCGTCGCCGACGAACTGCTCGAACGCATCGATGCACTCGGCGGCTTGAACACACCGCACCTGATCTTCGGCAAGACGCTGGCGCAGGCCTACGACGTTGCCGCCTACAAGTGCGCCGCCGACCAGCTGCTCGGCGCGCGCGGTGTGCAGCTGATGTTCCATGCTGCCGCGGTCGGTGTGGTCATGCACGATGACGCCAGCCACCCGCGCATCGATGCGCTGCTCATCGAATCGCGCTCGGGCCGCGCGGCGTTGCGCGCGGCGCAGTTCATCGACGCCTCCGGCGATGCCGATCTGGCGCACTGGGCCGGCGCGCCCTGGCACAAGGGCGATGCCCAGGGCCGGCTGCTGTATCCGACGCTGATGTTTCGTGTCGGCAACGTCGACAACGCGCGTGCCGGCGAGGCCTGGCGCGAGGTCGAGACACGCATGGACGAAGCGCGCCGACGCGGCACGCACAGCTTTCCGCGCAAGGGCGCGATCCTGCGGCCGATGAAACACGATGGTGAATGGCGCGTCAACGTCACGCAACTCGCCAACGACGCCGGCCAGGCTGTCGATGGCACCGATGCGATGCAGATCAGCGCCGCCGAAATCGAGGGCCGCCGCCAGGTGGTCGCGTTCTTCGCTTTCCTGCGCGATGGTTTGCCCGGCTTCGAGAACGCCTACTTGCTCGACATCGCGCCGCAGGTGGGCATTCGCGAGACACGGCGCATCGACGGGCGCTATCAGCTCGGCGTCGAGGACGTGCTCGGCTGCGCGCGTTTCGACGACAGCATCGGCGTCAACGGCTGGCCGATGGAGCAGCACGTGGCCGGCGACGTGATCTGGTCCTGGCCGCCGATACCCGAATCGCGCGGCTTCAACCAGCTGCCCTGGCGCATGCTGCTGCCCCAGCGTGTGCACAACCTGCTCGTCGCCGGGCGCTGTGCGTCGATGAGTTCGGGCGCGCAATCGGCGGCGCGGGTCAGCGGCGGCTGCTTCGTCATGGGCCAGGCGGCCGGCGTCGGCGCGGCGCTGGCACTCGCTGCCGGCATCGAGCCGGGCGCGCTCGGCGCTGCCGCGCTGCAAGCCGCGCTCGTCGCGCAGGGCGCGTGGCTGGGCAACGATGTCGATTGACGCGGCGCCGATCGGCGTGCAGGTGGATGCGCGCAGCGCCGGTGCCGACGCCACCAACGCCGCCGACGAAGCCCTCGCCAGCATCGACGCCAACGGCGGCGTGTGGCTCGGCTGCGATGTGCAGGCCCCGGGTCTGTTCAGGCGCGCGGCGAAGGCGGCGATCGATCCGCTGCTGGCCTTTTATCTCGACGGCCGTGTCCTGCGCGTGGTGCCGCACGGCGATGTCGGCCGCGCGTTGGCCGCACGGCTGCAATCGCACGCGCTGGCCGGCTTCACCGCGGTGCAGGGACGCCTGGAGCGTCGATTCGAGCCTGCGGCCAGCGGCCCGCACCCGGTCATCGGCGTGCTGCGCCGCGTGCTCGGCACGTTCGGTGCTGCGCCGGCCGAATTCGGCTTGTACGGCACGCTGGCTTTCGACTACTACCGTCTCGCCGCGGGCGATGACCTGCCCGACGACGACCGCCGCCGTGCGGTCCTGTTCCTGCCGGCGCGGGTGTTGTGCAGCGACGATGCGGGCGCACGCTGGCTGCACTTTCAGTTCCCCGGCCTGACGCCGCTGCCGGGCGACGCCGCGGTGCTGCCCAGGCTGCTGCCCGAGCGCTGTACCGACGACCTGCCGACAGGCGGCCACGCGGCAGCGGTGGCGCGCGGCGTGGCCCGCATGCGCGCAGGCGAGCTGTGCTCGCTGGTGCTGTCGCAGACCTTCAGGCGCCGCATCGAGGGCAACCCCGTCGACGCCCCGCAGGCCTTTGCCCGGCTGCGCCGCGACAACCCCTATCCGGCCATGTTCTTCGCCCACCTCGGCGGCGGCGAAAAGGTCTTCGGCGCCTCGCCCGATATCCAGGTGCGCGCCGACGCGCAGTGGGTCGAGACCGCGCCGGTTTGCGGCACCTTCCGACGCGGCGCCGATCCGGTGGACGACCACGAGCAGGCCAAGGCGCTGATCAACTCGCAGGTCGACGAGGCGTCGCTGGCGCTGTGTGCCGATTCCGACCGCAACGACAAGGCGCGGGTGTGCGAGCCGGGCACTGTGGAGCTGGTGTCACGGCGGCGGGTGCACTTCTTCTCCACCATCCTGCACACCATCGATCACACCCGCGGCAGGCGCATGGCGGGCATCGATGGCTTCGACATCGTGCTCGCGCATGCCACGCCGGCCACCGTCACCGGCATGCCGAAGACGCTGGCGCGGCAAGCGATCGCCGAATTCGAGGCCGGGTGGCGCGGCTGGTATGCGGGCGCGGCGGTGCGCATCGGCGCCGACGGCAGTTGCGAGGCGCTGACGATGCTGCGCTTCGCGCGGCTCATCGGCGACATCGCCGAGGTGCGCACCGGCGGCAGCCTGCTCGCCGATTCCGACCCGCCGCGCGAAGAAGAAGAAACGCGCCTGAAGGCCGAGACCCTGTTTCGCGTGCTGGCCGGGCGGTCGCCACGCGCGGCCACCGCCGCTGTCGCGGCGCCACCCTCGCGCGTGCCGCTGCACTTCATCGACGCCGGTGACGCGCTCGCCGCGCTGGCTCGCGAAACGCTGGTGCGCTCCGGTGGCGAATGGGCCGACGATGCCGTGTTGCGTGTGCTGGGCGACGGGCCGCTGCGGCAACTCCTGTCTGACCTCGGCGGCGACAAGCGCGCGCAGGCACAACCGACGCTGGCGCTGAACAACGCCGCGCTGGCGCTGTGGCAGCGCGACGGCGCCGAACTTGAAAAGCTCCCGGCTCCGCAGTTCGGGCGTGCGCTGCAATGCCACGCCGGCGCCGCTTCGCTGCTGCAGTCGCTCGGCACGTTCACGGTCGGCGTGCATGCCACTTACGTCGCGCGGGCGCTGCCGGCACCGTGGCAGGTGATCGCGCGCGGCGACGACGGGCGTGTCGTCGCGGCGCTGCACGAAGACGACCGCATCGTTGCCCTCGCCTTCCGTCCCGACAGCGTGCTGTCCCTGCGCCGCGGTGCCGGTGTGACGGCGCTGCGGCTGTCATTGCAATGGCTGGCGCAGGCCGCTGCCTAGAATCCGCATTCGTTCAATCAGGAGACTCGAGCCATGACCGTTCGCCGCACCCTCATGCTTGCCGCCTGCGCACTGGCCTGCGGCGCGCCGTTCGGCGCCATGGCCCAAGGCGCCTGGCCCAGCAAGCCGATCCGCATCGTCGTGCCCTACGGCCCCGGCTCGTCGCCCGACGTGATGGTGCGCCTGTTCAGCGACAAGTTGGCGCAGAAGCTGGGCCAGCCGGTGGTGGTCGACAACCGCCCGGGCGCGGGCGGCAACACCGGCACCGACCATGTCGCCAAGTCGGCACCCGATGGCTACACCTTCCTGGTCAGCACCAACGGCCCGCTCGTTTACAGCACCGTGTTCAACACCAAGCTGCCCTACGACCCGTTCAAGGACCTGGCGCCGGTGACCTTGGCCGCCGGCCAGCCGAACGTGTGCGCGGTGTCCAACGACATGAACGTCAGCGACGTCGCGGGCTGGGTCAAGGCGATGAAGGACAACCCCGGCAAGTACAACTTCGCTTCCACCGGCGTGGGCTCGATGTCGCACCTGTCGGTCGAGATTCTCAAGCTGCAGACCAACTCGCACGCCGTGCACCTGCCCTATTCGTCGTCACCGAATGCGATCCTGGCGGTGATGCAGGGCGACGTGCAGTTCGCCTGCGTGCCGCCGGTGGCGGTGATGCCGCAGGCCAAGGCCGGCAAGGTCAAGGCGCTGGCGGTGACCACGGCCAAGCGCAGCGCGCTGACACCCGATCTGCCGACGCTGAAGGAATCCGGCTTCCCGGAAATCCAGGCGTTGGCGTGGATGGCGATCATGGCGCCGGCCGGCACGCCGCCGGAGATCATCAAGCGCATGAACACCGAGATCGTCGCCATCCTGAAGGAGCCCGAAACGCAGCAGAAACTGGCCGTGGCCTACATGGAGAGCATCGCCTCGACGCCCGAGGAGCTGAGCAAGTGGATGCTCGAGGAGCGCGCGCGCTGGGCGCCGGTGATCAAGCACGTGGGCTTGAAGGCCAACTGAGGCGGCCCTACCGCCGGCGCAACCCCAGCGCCATCACCGTGCCGACCACGAGCAGCGCGCCGGCCCATTGCACCGGCGCGATGCTCTGACCCAGCAGGGCCGAGGCCATCATCAACGCGGCCACCGGTTCGACATTCAGGATCGGTGAGCTGCCGACCACGCCCAGCTTCGGCAGCAGCGTGAACATGACCGTGAAGGCAGTGCCGTAGAGCAGCGTCAACCCGGCCAGCCCCCACCAGCCGGGCACCGCGTCAGGCCAGTGCAGACCGCCCTGGGCGAGCGCGCCCGACAAGGCCAGCACACCGACGACGCCCATCGTAAAGACGGTGCGAAAGCGCCCGTCCAGCGCGGCCACTTCCTGTTGCGTCAGCACCAGCACCAGACCGAAGCTGGCCGCCGAAGTGACGGCAAAGGCGACGCCGGCACCGATGTGCTGCCATCGCGAAGCTGCATCGGCGCCGCTGGCGGCACCCGAGACATCGAGCGCCAGCGCCAGCCCGACGAGGATGATCGGCATCGCGATCAGCACCGCGCGCTGCGGCCGCTGGCGGTACAGCGCGAAGGCGGCGAGCGAGGTCCACAGCGGATAGGTGTTGAAGGACAGCAGCGCCAGCCCGACCGGGATGCGCGCCACCGCCGAGTACAGGCAAAGACTTTGCACGCACACCAGCAGCGAGATCAGCGCCATGAAGCGCCACTGCCGCGGCGTCATCTGTCGCGGCACGCCGTTGAGCCACACGATCGCCGCCACCACGGCGGCGGTGCCCAGGCTGCGTACCGCGACCGCGGTGGCCACGTCCACGCCGTGGTCGAAGGCCACGCGCGCGGCCACGTGGTTGGCACCGAAGGTGCATGCCAGCAGCAGCAAGGTGACGAAGGCGCGCGGGCTGATGGGGGCGGTCGGGGACATCGTGGCGAAGGACTGGCCGGGGGCGGATCGGTGACGGGCCGCGCAGTCTGGCACGGGCGTTGCGAGCGACTGGGAAAGCCTTGGCGCCGGCAGCGTAGAGAGTTTCACCCAAAGGAATGGGCCTCATTTGCGGCTATAGTCGCGGCCTTCCGCAGCCCACCGGCGGCTGTCTGCGGCTCACGAGGCCGCGCCACGATGAATGCAGCACAGGCCCCGCTTGATCGGCGGTGATGTGTCTGGAGGACCGATTGGATTACGCCCAACAACAACGCAACCCGGGCAAGCACCTCGTGGGCTTGACCTTCGTGGTCGTGCTGCACTTGTTGCTGATCTGGGCGTTGGTGTCAGGCCTGGCGCGCCAGGTGATCGAGGTCATCAAAGCGCCGATCGAGACCAAGATCATCGAAGAGGTCAAGCCCCCGCCCCCGCCGCCGCCGGAAAACCTGCCGCCGCCACCACCGACCGCGCCGCCGCCGCCCTCGTTCGTGCCGCCGCCGGAAGTGGACATCAAGCCGCCGCCGACACCGCCGCCGCCGACCATCACCACCACCCAGGTGGTGCCGCCGCCGGCGCCGCCGGTGCGCATCGAGCCGGCGGCGCCGGTGATCGCCCCGCCGGCGCCGCCGGCGCCGCCACCGCCCGCGCCGCCGAAGCGCACCGCCGCGCAGGTCAACTTCAATGCCTGCGAAAAGCCCGAGTACCCGCGCGCTGCGCGCCGTGCCGAGGCCCAGGGCCTGGTGGTGGTGACCTACACGATGGACGTCAACGGCGTCGTCAGCGACGCCAAGATCGAGAAATCCAGCGGCGTGACGCGTGAGCACCGCATGCTCGACAAGGCCACGCTCGACGCGGTGCTGGCCTGCAAGGGCACGCCGGGCACGGTGGACGGCAAGGCCCAGACCACCAGCGGCCGCATCGAATACAACTGGACCCTGAACTGATGAACTTCCGCGGGCCCTTGCCGACGCCCGCGGCCCGCTCGACACCTGGAGAAACCATGCTCTCGTCACACCCCGTTCGCGCCCACCTGCGGGCCAAGAAGGCCGCCGCTGCCGGCCTGGCCGCGCTGCTGCTGTGCGCCGCCGCGGCACCGCTGCAAGTGCTGGCGCAGGCCGCTTCCGAGCCGGCGGCGATGGCCGCATCGGAGCCGGCCGCAATGGCCCCGCCCGCTGCGGCGGCGCCGGCGCCGGCCATCAACTTGCCGGTGGTCGAGACCGAGTCGGTCGAGAACCCCTACGGCCTGGAGGCGCTGTGGAAGCAGGGTGACTTCGTCTCGCGCGGCACGCTGATCATCATGGCCATCATGAGCATGGGCAGCTGGTACATCATCTTCACCAAGCTGTTCGAGCAGCAGAAGCTGATGCGCAGCGCCAATGCCGCCGCCAAGAGTTTCTGGGCCGCCGGCTCGGTGAAGGACGGCATCGGCGGGCTTCAGGAAGGCAGCGCTTTTCGCTACATCGCCGAAAGCGGCGTCAACGCCAGCGAACACCACGAGGGCACGCTGGTCGAACAGATCGACCTGCACACCTGGGTCTCGATGAGCGTGCAGCGCTCGATCGACAACATCGCCAGCCGCCTGCAGGACGGCCTGGCGTTCCTCGCCACCGTCGGTTCGACGGCGCCGTTCGTGGGCCTGTTCGGCACCGTCTGGGGCATCTACCACGCGCTCACCGCCATCGGCATCTCGGGGCAGGCGAGCATCGACAAGGTGGCCGGCCCGGTGGGCGAGGCGCTGATCATGACCGCCTTCGGTCTGGCCGTGGCGGTGCCGGCCGTGATGGGCTACAACTGGCTGATCCGGCGCAACAAGAGCGCGATGGAGCGCGTGCGGGCCTTCGGCACCGACGTGCACAACGTGCTGATCGCCGGCAAGCGCTGACATCGGCGCGGGCGAAGGAGCAGATCCGTGGCAATGAACCTCGCATCGGCCGACGGCGACGAAGACGAGATGAACTCGACCATCAACACCACGCCGCTGGTCGACGTGATGCTGGTGCTGCTGATCATCTTCCTGATCACCATCCCGGTGGTCACGCAGAGCGTGCAGCTGCAGCTGCCGAAGGAACGCAACCTGCCGACGCAGACCAAGCCCGAGAACATCGTCATCGCCGTCAACCGCGACGGCGAGTGGTTCTGGGGCATGGAACGGCTGCCCGACATCGAAACGCTGGTCAACCGGCTCAAGATCGAGGCGGTCAAGGAGCCGCAGCCCGAGGTGCACATCCGCGGCGACGGCGGCGTGCGCTACGAGGCCGTCGGCCGCGTGGTGGTGGCCTGCCAGCGCGCCGGCATCCAGAAGGTGGGCTTCATCACCGAGCCGCCGCCCGGCGCGGTGACACGCTGACCGTCGACGCAAGCAAGGAGCGAAGACATGGCAATGAATGTGGGCCAAAGCAGCGGCGAAGGCGAGCCGATGATCGAAATGAACATGACGCCGTTGATCGACGTCATGCTGGTGCTGCTGATCATGTTCATCATCACCATCCCGATCCAGACCCACGCGGTGAAGATGAACATGCCGGTGGGCCCCAGCACACCGCCGCCGACGCAGCCCGAGGTGGTGCGCATCGATGTCGATTTCGACGGCACCATCGGCTGGAACGGGGTCATCGTCGCCGACCGCCGCGAACTCGAAGCCAAGCTGTCGCGCGTCGCGGCCATGCCCGATCAGGCCGAGGTGCACCTGCGGCCGAACAAGCTCGTCACCTACGACGTGGTGGCGATGATCCTGGCCTCCGCACAGCGCCTGGGGGTGACCAAGATCGGCATCGTCGGCAACGAGCAGTTCCTGTAGATTGACAGTCGGTCGCCGGGGGCCGGTCGTCAGCCGCGACCGGCCCCTGCTCTTTTTGCGGCCCCGCCCAAAGGAAGCCCCACCATGAAAAAACTTCGTGCTCTGCTTTTGACGTTGTCGTTGATCGCGTCGGCAAGCCTGTCGCCGGTGCATGCCCAGGCACTGCGACCCGAGATCGGCAAACCGCTGCAGCAGGCCGGTGAGTTGCTGAAGGCCGGCAAAGGCAGTGCGGCGATGGCCAAGGTGCGCGAGGCCGATGCGGTGCCGAACAAGACCGCTGCCGAACAGCTGGTGATCGAACGCATGCGCGGCTCGGTGGCGCAGCGCACCGGCGACAACGCCACCGCCATCCGCGCCTTCGAAGCGGTGTTCGCCAGCGGCAAGCTGTCGGGCGCCGAACAGGCCCAGGTGGCCGAATCGCTGGCCTTTGCCTACTCGCAGACCAAGGACTACGCCAAGTCGCAGCAGTGGATCACGAAAGCGCAGCAGGCTGGCAGCAACAGCGCGCAGCTCAAGCAGCTGCAGTCCTACCTGCAGAGCCAGAGCGGCGACTACACCGCCATCGCGCGCGACGCCAACGCCGCGATCACGGCCGCCGAACAGGCCAAGCAGCGGCCCGCCGAAGCCGACCTGCTGCGCCTGGCCGATGCCCAACAGCGCACCAAGAACCCGGCCTACATGGCCACGCTGCTGAAGCTGGTGAGTTACTACCCGAAGCCGGACTACTGGTCGGCCTACCTGGCGCGCCTGCCGCGCCAGCCCAACTTCAGCGACCGCCTGGGTCTCGACGTGCTGCGCCTGCGGCTGGCCACCGGCACGCTGACCAAGCCCGAGGACTACATGGAAATGGCGCAGCTGGCGCTGCAGGCCGGCTTTCCGGCCGAAGGCAAGGCGGTGCTCGATGCCGGCTTCGCCTCCGGCGTGCTCGGCAAGGGCGCCGAGGCCGAGCGCCAGCAGCGGCTGCTGGCCCTGGCTGTCCAGCGCGACGGTGAACGGCGCGCCAGCATCGCGGGTCATGCCGGCGAAGCCGCGTCCGAGAAGTCGGGCGACGAGCTGCTCAAGGTGGGCTATGCCTACGTGACGATGGGCGAGGTCGACAAGGGCATCGCGCTGATGGAACAGGGCATCGCCAAGGGCGGGCTGAAGCGCCCCGACGATGCGCTGCTGCACCTGGGCATGGCGCAACGCCAATCGGCCAAGGCGAAGGCCAAGTCGGCGCAGACGCTGCGCTCGGTGAAGGGCAACGACGGCAGTGCCGACATCGCCCGGCTGTGGCTGCTGGTCAAGGCCTGAGCCCCTGCTCATGGATGCCGTGAACTTCGCCTTGCAGGGCCGCGTGGTGGTCATCACCGGCGCCGCGCAGGGCATCGGCGAGGCCTGCGCGCGGCGGCTGGCCCACGATGGCGCGGCGGTGGCGCTGTGGGATGTGGACGATGCGCGCGGCAGCGCGTTGGCGCGGGAGCTGGCTGATGGCGGCGCGCGGGCGCACTACCAGCACTGCAACGTCGCCGACAAGACCGACGTGGATGCCGCGCTGGCCGCCACGCAGGCGGCGCTGGGCGCGGTGAATGGGCTGGTCAACAACGCCGGCATCTTCAAGGCCTGCCATTTCCTAGACATCAGCGAGGCTGACTGGGATGCGGTCATCGGCGTCAACCTGAAGGGTGCCTTTCTGGTCGCGCAGGCGGTGGCGCGCGCGATGGCCGCGCAGCGCGGCGGCGCGATCGTCAACATGAGCTCGGTCAACGGCACGCTGGCCATTGCCGAGATTGCCAGCTACAACGTCAGCAAGGGCGGCATCAACCAGCTCACGCGCGTGATGGCGCTGGCGCTGGCCGACAAGGGCATCCGTGTCAACGCGGTGGCGCCCGGCACCATCGCCACCGAGCTGGCACGCCAGGCGGTGCTGACCAGCGATGCGGCGCGCGCGCGAATCTTGAGCCGCACGCCGCTCGGCAGGCTGGGTGAGCCGGCCGAGATCGCCGAGGTGGTGGCCTTCCTGCTGAGCAGCGCCTCGAGCTACATGAGCGGCGAGATCGTCGTGGTCGATGGCGGCCGCATGGCGTTGAACTACACCGTCTGATGCTCGAAGCCTTTGTCGTCTCCGCCGCGGCGGTGGCGCTGGGTGAAATGGGCGACAAGACGCAGTTGCTGGCGCTGCTGCTGGCAGCGCGCTTTCGCAAGCCGCTGCCGATCATCCTCGGCATCGCGGTCGCCACGCTGCTCAACCACGCGGCTGCGGCGGCGCTGGGCAGTTGGCTCACGCGCATGCTCGATCCGCAGGCGTTGCGCTGGGCCCTCGGCGTGTCGTTCCTGGCCGTGGCGGCGTGGCTGCTGGTGCCGGACAAGGCCGACACGGTGGTCGAGCGCGGGCCCGGGCGGATGGGCGTGTTCGGCATCACCGTGGTCGCCTTCTTCCTCGCCGAGATGGGTGACAAGACGCAGATCGCCACCGTCATGCTGGCCGCGCGCTACGACGCGCTGTGGACGGTCACCGCCGGCACCACCGTCGGCATGCTGATCGCCAACGTGCCGGCCGTTCTGCTCGGCGAGCGTGTGACACGGTGGCTGCCGATCCGCTGGGTGCACCGCGTTGCCGCGCTGGTGTTTGCGGTACTGGGTGTGCTGGTGCTGGCCGGCGTCGGAGGCTGAGCCACGCATCGGCCCCCGGCGCCGGCACAATGCAAGGCTCACCGACCCATCACCCACGAAGGACTCTCGATGAACCTGCTGCACACCATGCTGCGCGTCGGCAACCTGCAACGCTCGATCGACTTCTACACCCAGGTGCTGGGCATGCAACTGCTGCGCACGACGTCGCGGCCGGAACAGAAATACGACCTCGCCTTCGTCGGCTACGGTCGCAACCCCGAGCATGCCGAGATCGAACTGACCTACAACCACGGCACCGAGTCCTACGATCTCGGCACCGCCTTCGGCCACCTCGCCATTGGCGTGCCCGATGTGGCCGCCACCTGCGAGGCGGTGCGCGCGAAGGCCCAGAAACTCGGTGGCGCGATCACGCGCGAGGCCGGGCCGGTGAAGGGCGGCAGCACCATCATCGCCTTCATCACCGACCCCGACGGCTACAAGATCGAGCTCATCGAACGCGACGCCAACCGCGGCTGAGGTGCGTCGATGTATCTGCCCAGCCACTTCGCCCAGCAAGAGCCGGCGGCCATCGCCGAGCTGCTGCGCTTGCATCCGCTGGCCACGCTGGTGTGGTCATCGGCCGATGGCCTGAGCGCCGAACATGTGCCGCTGATGCTCGAGCGTGGCCCCGACGACGGCGAGCTCGGCACCTTGCGCGGCCATGTGGCGCGCGCCAACCCGCTGTGGCGCGAAGCCGCCGGCGCGGCAGTGATGGCGGTGTTCCAGGGCGCGCAGGCCTACATCACGCCGTCGTGGTATCCGGGCAAGCCGCTGCATGGCAAGGTGGTGCCGACCTGGAATTACGCGGTGGTGCATGCGCACGGCGCTTTGCGTGTCATCGAAGACGCGACCTGGCTGCGTGCGCTGGTCGGCCGCCTGACCGATCGCCACGAGGCCGGCCGTGCCCAGCGCTGGCAGGTGGACGATGCGCCGGCCGACTACGTGGCGCAGATGCTGGGCGCGATCGTCGGCATCGAAGTGCCGCTGGTGCGGCTGCAGGGCAAGTGGAAACACGGCCAGAACCGCAGCGCCGAGGACCGCCGCAGCGTGGTCGAAGGCCTGCGATCGGGTGATGCCGACAGCCAGGCGCTGGCCAGCGCCATGCGCGACGGTGCGGACCGCGACGGATCTGACCCGCCGACATGAATCTTCTGCGGAGACCAACGCTTTGCGCAGCGACCGCTGCCGTTGTGTCGGCCACTTCGGCCGGCGCCGCGCCGGCCCAGCAACGCATCGCTGCGGGATTGTGGGAACACACGATGACGCTGCAAGGCAGCAACGCGCAGAACGCCAAGGCGCTGCAGGAGGTGCAGCAGCAGATGGCCGCGCTGCCGCCCGAACAGCGCAAGATGATGGAACAGATGATGGCGCGCCAGGGCGTGAGCCTCGACGCCAAGGCCAACACCGTGCGTGTGTGCATCAGCCCCGAGCAGGCCCGCCGCGGTGAACTGCCGCAGGACGACGGCGATTGCAAGCATCAGGTCGTCAAGCGCAGCGGCAAGACGCTGCACTACACCTTCAGTTGCAGTGGCGAAGACCGCTCCAGCGGTGAAGGCGAGTACACGCTGATCAGCGACAAGGCCTACCGCGGCAAGGGCGTGATCGACACCGTCATCGATGGCAAGCGCGAACGCATGTCGATCAGCCAGTCGGGCAAATGGGTCGGCGCCGACTGCGGCAGCATCAAGCCGGCGAGGTAGCGCGCAGCCGCGGGTGATTCAGCCCCGGCGGGTGGGCCTGGCAAGCGGCCAGCAACGCGACAGCGCAGGTGACGCGGTGAAGAGGCATCATCGGTCTCCTCCTGGGTTCATTCGTGCGGCGCGATGGCCGTGGCAGTTCAGTAGGGCCGACCCAGGAAGAAATACGCACTGCTGTTGCCGTCTCGCGCGCGGCCATAGCCCAGGTAGGCGGGTCCGAGCGGCGTGTCGACGGCCAGGAAAACCCCGACCGAGGCCACCGATCCGGTGATGCCGCCCGGCACCAACGGCTGGCCCAGCCGCGCGGCTTCGAGCGACACACCGGCGTAGACGCCATCGAGAAAATTGAGATTGACGATCTGGTTCGAGTAGAGCAAGCGGCCATAGGCCAGCGAATCGTTGCGCAACTGTCCGGGCTTGTAGCCGGTCATGCGCAGGAAACCGCCGAAGCTCAGGTAGTCGTAGTACGGCAGATCGGCGCCGCCGATCGCGCCGCCGCCGACCGCGGCGAACTGCAAGGTGTTGGCGCCGGACGAAACCACCTTCACGGCATCGGCGACCCAGCGGTTGTAGGTGCTGCTGGCGCCGAGCTTGGTCGACGACGAATCGACCTGAAGGTCGAGCCGGTAGCCGTCGCGCGGGAAGTCGATGCTGTCGAGCTGGTCGAAGAACAGTCGCGTGCGCACCGCGCCGATGTCGCGACGAACGTCGAAGGCATTCAGGATCGGATCGCCGATCTGCAGGTCGGCACGCGCGCTGCCGAACTGCAGCCCCACGCGCAGTTCGCCGTACTTGGTGAACTGGCTGCCCAGGTCAAGCCCGACGATGCCGCCGCTGATCGTGTAGCGGGCGACCAGCGAATCGCCGGTGCCGCTGTAGATGTCGGCCGGCTGGCGGAAGGCCTGCACGCGCGGGGCGACAAAGACGTACTGGCTGGGCACCAGCGGCTGGTAAAACTCGGACGACAGGAAGGTGTTCTCGCCCAGTTGCAGATCGGTGCGCCACTCGCCGCCGAGCGGATTGAGCCAGGTGCGCCAGTAGCTGGCGAGCACGTTGAACGAGTTGTCGCCGCTGAAATCGGTGGCCAGCGACATGCCGAAGCGCACGTAGTCTGGCCCCCAGCTTTTCTCCAGCGCCTGCACCGCCAGCACGCGCCGGTCCGGCTCGTTGATGAGCCGGTAGCTGACATGCTCGAAGTCGCCACGGCCATAGATGCGGCGCATGTCGGCGTCGAGCACCGGCACGTCCAGCGGCTGGCCGGCCTGCGTCTGCATGCTCTGCACGACCACTTCTTCGTTGACGCGGTTCAGACCGACGATGCGAATTTCGTCGATGGTGCCCTTGTCGGCCACCACCGGACGCAGCTGATGTTCGCGGTGCGCAGCGTACTGCGCTTCCGGTAGGCTGTAGCGCATCAGTTGGTCCGCCACCTTGCGCGCGGCCGCTTCACCGATCGGGATCGTCGACGGCATGCCGTCGAAGTTGGCGGCCGAAAAGCTGCCGAGTTCGGGCAGGATCAGCACGTCCTGGGGCCCCAGCGCATCGAGCGAGGCCTGCACGTTCTGCTCGGTGAGGATGTTGAGCATCTGCGCGGCCACGCTCACCGCCGAGGCGATCTGGTCGCGTTTGAGCAGCGAGGTGCCCAGGTTGACGGCGATGATCACATCGGCACACAGGCCGCGCGCCACATCGACCGGCAGGTTGCGTGTCAGGCCACCATCGACGAGCAAGGCGTCGCCCAGCGGCACCGGCGCCACCGCGCCGGGCACCGACATGCTGGCGCGCATCGCCACCGCGAGGTCGCCTTTGCCCAGCACCACCATGCGTCCGCTGACGACATCGGTGGCAATGGCGCGAAAGGGAATCGGCAGCTGGTCGAAGTCGGTCTCGCCGCGGACCAGCGTCAGGTCGCGCAACACCGCCTCGAGCGCCACGCCGGAAACGACGCCCTTGGGCAAGGTCAGGCCATTGGCCGACCAGCCGAACTGCGGGCCGATGAGGTTCAACCGATCGGATTCCTTCAAGCGCGTCGATATGTCGCGGCGCGAGGGTTCATCCTGCGTCAGCGTCTCGGTCTTGATGAGCGCCACATCGCGCTCCATCTTCTCGATGCTCTGGCCCGAGGCATAAGAACCGCCGACGATCGAGCCCATGCTGGTGCCGGCGATGCAGTCCACCGGCACGCGCAATTCCTCGAGCACCTTCAGCACCCCGATGTGCGCGGCACCGCGGGCGCCGCCGCCCGACAGCACCAGGCCGATGCGCGGGCGCGCGGGGGGCGCGGGCGCCGACACCGTGCCCGGTACCGCGCCGCTGGCCGTCGCCGAAGGAGCGTCGCTTTGGGCCTGCGCACGATGCACCGCGCAGGGCAGCAGCAACAGCAGCACGGCGGCCAGCCAGGCATCACGAGCCATGCGCCGGGTGCTGGCGAGCCGGGCGAGACGCGTGCTCCAGCCGCTCATGCGCTTGCTCGAAGCGTCGACGAGGCCCGTCGGCGCGGCAGTCGGCGAAGGGGAGCCGTGCCCGCCCTACTTCTTCATCGCCGGCGGGCTGACCGAGACCATCAACGCTTCGGTGAAGGTGGCTTCGACCTGGTCGCCGACCTTGACCTGGCCGAGCACGGCCGGGTCCTTCACGGCCATCGTCACCGACTCACCCGACGGGCCCTTGACCGTGACCGTTTTCTTCGCGGTATCGACGTGCGTGACGTTGGCGACGATGACGGTGGTGTTCTTCATCACGCCGGCGGGCTTCTCGCCGGCCTTGGCCGCGCCCGAAGCCGACTGCTGGCTGCTGCTGGCGATGCCGCTGCCGCCCTTCTTCAGCTCCAGCGCCACCGCCATCGTGTATTGGCTGGTGACCACGTCGCCAACCTTCACCTGGGCCAGGTTCTTGACCTCTGGGCCGACCTTGAGCACGCTCGTCTCGCCATCAGCGGCCTTGAGCGTGACGATGCGGTTCGGCAGGTCGATGGCCATCACGGTGGCGCTCACGCGCACCGATTCGGCACCCTTCACGGCGGGCTGGTTCTGTGCCAGCGCGGCCGCGCTGACGATGATCGTGGCCGCGGCCACCCAGGCAGGGACGAATTTCATGGTGATCCTTCTGGCCCGGGCGGGCGGTGAATGGAGGCTGGGCGCGCGGCTGCGCGGCCCATCGGAAATGATAGCCTGTGAGCCCATGAAGAAGACGGTGCGGCGCGCGCTTGCGGTGCGTGTGAAGCAGTGACCGCGCCGGTCCTTGCGGCGCCGGGTCGCGATCCGGTGCAGCTGCTCGAAAGCACGCGCCCGCTGTGGATGCGCGCGGCGCAGCAGGGCGAGCTGTGGCTGTTCGGTTATGCGTCGCTGATCTGGCGACCCGAGTTCGACGCCGCCGAGCATCGCGGCGCGCGTGTGCACGGCTGGCATCGCGCGCTGCGCATGCGCTCGCGCGTCAACCGCGGCACGCCCGAACAGCCGGGGCTGGTGTTCGCCCTGTTGCCAGGAGGCTCATGCCAGGGCGTGGTGTATCGGCTGCGGCCGGACGGTGCCGAGGCCGAACTGCGTCGGCTGTGGGAGCGCGAGATGGTCACCGGTGTGTACGACCCGCGCTGGCTGCCGGCGCGCACCGCGCAGGGTGTCGTGCTCGCGCTGGCCTTCACCCTCAGCCGGCGCAGCGACAGCTTCATGGGGCGGCTCGCCGATGAACAGGTGGTGCACATCCTGCGCCATGCCAGCGGTCGCTATGGCAGCACCTTGCAGTACCTGGCCGCCACCGCCCAGGCGCTGGGAGAACGCGGTGTGCGCGATCGCGAGGTGCAGCGCCTGATGGCGCTCGCCGCCCGGCACGGGCTGGTCTGAAGGCGCGAACGCGATGTCAGTCGGCGGCGCTTGGCCGTGCAGACGGGGCGACATCGGCGGCGCGCACCTGCGCCAGATCGTCCACCGTGTCCACATCGACCAGCACGCCGGGGTCGTCGACATCGACACCGACCGCCGGGTAACGCGCGACGATGCGGCGCGCGCCATCGTCGCCGCTGAGCAGCATCAGCTCGGAATAGAGCTCGGCGGCAAAGGCGACCGGATGGCCGCGCCGACCGTTGTACTGCGCATAGGCCACAGCGTGATGCACCAGGCCAGCGGCCACGGCGAGCAAGGTGGTCGGCTGCACGAGCGGCATATCGGCCGGCAGCAGCAGCCAGCCCGGCGCGTTGGCCCGTGCCGCCACGCCAGCCGCGATGGAGTGGCCCATGCCGAAAGGGACGTTGCCGTCCGGCAGCACGACGATGTCGTGCGGCGCGACCCACAGTGCCGCCTGTGCCGCCAGCGCGGCGCTGGTCACCACCACCAGCGGCAGGTGGCTGGCGATGGCATTGCGCAGGGTCGTGCCGAGCACGCTCGAATCACCCAGCGGCTGCTCGAGCTTGTGGGCCGGGCCTTCAAAGCGGCTGCCGAGTCCGGCGGCCAGGACGACGATGGTCGGGCGCGAATTCATGGGCGGTGTGAAGGACTGCAATCGGTGCCGGGCAGCACCCTGCCTCGCGCCCAAGCTTCGCTGCGTGGACCGGTCGCAGGTAGTGGGAGCTTCACCTAAGGCCTTTCACGTAAGGGATGAACCGGTGACCGGGCTCTCATGCGGCATGCGCGGCATGTGGCCGCTGGCGACGCGCGCGCGGCCGCATACTGTGATGATGGAAAACGACAGCGCCCCGAACACCACCCAGGACATCGCCCGGCTGCGCAAGAGCTACGAGCGCGATGCGCTCGACGAAGACCGCTCGAGCGCCGACCCGCGGGCGCAATTCGAGCTGTGGCTGCAGCAGGCGCTGGACGCCAAGCTGCCGGAGCCGACCGCGATGACGCTGGCCACGGTGGCCGCCGATGGCCGGCCCTCGACACGCATCGTGCTGCTCAAGGGCTGCGATGCGCGCGGGCTGGTCTGGTACACCAACTACCAAAGCCGCAAGGGCAACGAACTGGCCGGCAATGCGCACGCCGCGTTGCAGTTCCACTGGGTCGAGCTGGAACGGGTGGTGCGCATCGAGGGCCGCGTCGCGCCAGTCGAGGCGGACCTGTCCGACACCTACTACGCCAGCCGCCCGCTCGATTCACGCCTGGGCGCGTGGGCTTCGCCGCAAAGCCAGGTCATCGGCTCGCGCGCGGTGCTGGTCGCCAATGCCGCGCGCGCGGCAGCGGCGCACGGTTTGCACCCGCCGCGCCCGCCGCACTGGGGCGGCTACCGGCTGCAGCCCGATCGCTGGGAGTTCTGGCAGGGCCGCAAGAGCCGCCTGCACGATCGCCTGCGCTACCGCGCAGAGGGCAGCGGCTGGGTGCGCGAACGCCTGGCACCTTGACCGACCGGCTTCATGCCTTCAGGTGGTCCTTGAAGGTCTTGCGAAACTTGGCCACCTTCGGCGCCACCACCGCCGCGCAGTAGCCCTGCCCCGGGTTGTTGGCGAAGTAGTGCTGGTGATAGGCCTCGGCGCGCGAGTAGTTCTGCAGCGTCTTCAACTCGGTGACCACGCGCCCGCCATGGGCGGCGTTGGCTTCGTCCAGCACCGATTGCGCGACCGCGCGCTGCGATTCGTCATGCAGGTAGATGCCCGATCGGTACTGCTCGCCGACATCATTGCCCTGGCGGTTGACCGTGGTCGGGTCGTGCACCGCGAAGAAGATCTCCAGCACCTGGCGCAGGCCGATGCGCTGGTTGTCGAACTCGACGCGCACGACCTCGTTGTGGCCGGTATCGCCGCCGCACACCTGCTCGTAGCTGGGGCGCACGGTGTGGCCGTTGCTGTAGCCCGATTCGACCGACAGCACGCCTTCGACCTGCTCATAGACCGCCTCGGTGCACCAGAAGCAGCCGCCGCCGAGGGTGATCGATTCAGTGGCCATGATGTGCTCCTTCGCGGTCGGTCGGCTCAACGGGGCGCCAATGTCAGCACGGCGATCGGCTGGGGTGGCGCAGACTTCTGATTGTCCGGCGCCTTGGCCACGCTGCCGGGTTCGGCCAGGAACAACCGCTCGCTTTCCAGGCCTTTGGCGATCAGCGCTTCACGCACGGCTCGAGCGCGCTCCACCGCCAACGCACGAGCCGCCGCGTCGTCGATGGTGATGTCGGCGGCCAGGCGCGCCTCCATCTGTGCCACCGTCGGCGGCGGGGTTGGCGCCGGTGCGGAAGCGCCCGCCGCGGGCGCTGCGGCGGCACTCGCCGACGCCGCCGCCGCGGCCGGCTGTGCGGCTCGCGATTCGGCATACAGGCGCTCGACGAGGCGCGCCCGTTGCGCCGCCGACAGCGGCGCCAGCGGCGCCTCGGCGTCGGCGCTGTTGCCCAGCGAGCCACGGGCACGTTCGCGCCGTTGCTCCTGACGCAAGCGCTGCTCGAGCGCGGCGGTCTGCATCGCCGACGCTTCACTGAGTGCGTCGGCCTGGCCGGCGATGCTGACATTCAATGCCGGCCGCTCGCTCAGCGCCAGCGCCACCTTGTCGATCGCGGCGAGGGACGAGTCGGTCGGTGTCGCGGTGCCGGGCTGGAAATCGATGCGGCTCAGGTCCGTGCCGTCGGCACCGCCGCCGCCAAGCAGCGAAAACGGTGCGGTGATGACCTTGGTGAACAGGTTGACGATGGCCTTGACGATCAAGCCGCCGAGGCTGAACTGCGGGTCGTCGAGCGAGCCCGACAGCGGCAGGTCGATGTCGATGACGCCGTTGCGGTCCTGCAGCAGCGCCACCGCCAGCTTCACCGGCAGGCTGGTGGCGTCGGGGCTGTCGGACTTGGGCCCGAGCTTGAGCTGATTGACGATGATCTGGTTGCGCGCTTCGAGCTTGCCCTGCTCGTCGATCTTGTAGGCCACATCGATGCTCAGCTTGCCGCGTTCGATCGGGTAGCCGGCGTACTTCGACGCATACGGCGTCAGGCCGGGCAGCTCGATATCGTTGGCCTTGGCCGTGATATCGAGCGCGGGCGGATTGGCGACCGGGTTGATCTCGCCGCCGATCTGCAGCTTCCCGGTGCCGGCAACGCGGCCACTGAGTTCGATGCTCGCCATCTCGCGCCGGGTGCTGTCGAAGCGACCGATGCGCCCGCCCAGCTCGCTGAGTTGCGCGCGGTAGTTCGGGCGCACGAAGCGGTCCTCGAAATCGACCTGGCCGTTGCTCAGCTGCACCTCGCCCAGCACCAGCTGGACCGGCAAATTACTCCAGCGCGACCCCGACGCCGCAGCGCCGCTGGCCGCCGGCGCTGCGGCTTCTGCAGTCGGCGACGGACTGTCCGAGGACGCCGCCACATTCTGCAGATTGAAGCGGCCCTCTTCGGTGATCCGCAGCCGCGCGAAATAGTCCGACAGTCGAAGCTCGGTGATTTCGATGCGTGGCTTGGCATCGGGCTGCAACTGCACCGACAGGCCATTCAACGCCATCGCGTTCCAGCTCAGCAACTGCGCCGGATCGACGCCCTGCGCATCGCCCTCGCCCGCGCCCGGCGCCGGTGCCTGTTCGCCGGCACCGCGCACCGCCACACGCACATCGGCCAGCAAGGCATCGCCACGCAATTCGCCGACAAGCGCTTGTGGCGACCCGCGAACATCGACCTGACCCCGAAAGCCGGCCTCGGCACGCTGCAGCGCGACCGGCAGGCTTTGCGCGAAATACGGCGCGAAGGCATGCACCGGGAAACGTTCGATGCGCAACTCGCCCTTTGCCGAGCCCGACGTCGGCCCCGGCCCCGCAGCCGGCTTCAGCGCCAGCTGCCCGTTCCACAGCAGCGTGGCCGGCGGCTCATCGGCCCCCTTGCGCGCGGCACCCGGTCGCAACAACTGCGCCGACAGTCGTGTGCGCCAGCCGCCGGCGGCATCGGCCAGGGGCCACGCCAGGCCTTCGACGCCGAGCTTCAGCGCGGCCAGTTCGATCGGCGGCGCGCCGACCATGGCATCGGTGAAACGCACACGGCCGTCTTCGATGGCCAACTCGCCCAGCTCGGCCCGCCACGTCGGCGCCGCAGGGTCGGGCGCGGCAACCGGTTTGACGCGCGCGACGCCGGCGTCCGGCGGCACGACCAGCCACTGTTCGACATCGAAGCGGCCATCGGCGTTGCGCTGCAGGGCGAACTCGGGGCGCTGCAGCCGCACCGCGCCGACCGCGAGGCGGCGCTGAAGCAGGTCGGCACGCAGCTCGGCCACCTCGACAGCGGCCACCGCCGCTGCGGCAGGCGCAGGCTTGCCGGGCTTCGCCGGCTGCGGCGCCGACGACTCGTCCAGCGTGAGCCCGACGACACGCAGCGCCGACACATCGAGCAACTGGCGCGGCGTCGTGGTGCCGGCGGCCCAGTCGATGCGCGCCTCGGCGCTGACGATGCCGTTCACCCGCGGGCGCAGCCACGGGCGCAGATACGGCGCAGCCGGCGCGAGTTGCAGATCCTTCAGCGACACCTGGATGCGCGCCTGCTGGTCGGTCACCGCGCCGTCCAGCGTCAGTTCGCCGACCGGCTGCTCGGCAGCCAGCAACCGCGCACTGGCCTTCAGTACCGCATCGGCTTCGACCGGCCAGCGCACATCGGCCAGCGACAGCGCGATCGCATCCAGCGCCAGCTGCACCGGCGGCGCGGTGCTGTCGTCGCTGAATTCGACGCGGGCATCGTCGAGATCGAAACGTGCCAGCGACAATTTCCAGGCCGGCGGCCCGCCCGGGGCGCTCGCAACGCTGGACGACGATGCCGATGCCCCGGACGCGGCCGATGCGACAACCGCGGTCGTGTCGGGCGCGAGCGCAGTCGCTTCGCCAACACCGATGCCCGGCAGCTTCAGCTTGCCCCGCGCGTCACGGTGCAGCTGCACGCGGGCGCCGTCGAGCCGCACCGACTGCAACGCCACCCGACGCTCGAGCGGGCGCACTTCATCGAGCAACACCGCCAGCTTGCGCCACTGCGCCAGCGGCGCCTCGTCATCCGCCGCAAGCAGTGTGACGTCGTCGACCTCGACGCGGCCGCCCACGGCGACGGCGTTCTGCCCGTCGTTGTGCTGCTCGAAGTCGATGTTCAGAGCGGTGTCGAGCACGCCGCCGCTGGCCCGCACCGGCAGCTGCTTCGGCCAGTACACCCACCAACCGTCGAGTGGCAGCTTGTCGAGGCGAATTTCGAAGCTCGAGCGGCGACCTTGTGCAAACGGCGTGGTCGTGCCGCCGATGTCGACGGCGCTGCCGTCGAGCACGAAGGCCAGGTGCGGCTCGACCTTGATCTGCACATCGTCGGGCAGGTTGGACAGGAAAGGCAGGTCCAGACGAATGTCGCCGAGACGGCTCGTGCGGCCCACCGGCCGGTCCTCGAAGATCACCTCGCCGTCACGCAGTTGCAGGTTGAACAGCGCGAACCGGGCCGGCTCGGACGCCGGCTCCGGCGCCTTGGCCGGCTTGAAGCGTTCGATCAGGTCATCGACGTCGTAGTGGCCATCGCCGAGTCGGGCAAGCCGCAACTTCGGCGCCTGCAGTTCCAGCGATTCGACCACCGGCGCCAGCCGCCACAGCGAGCGCATGTGCAGATCCAGATGCAGCCGCTCGATGTGCAGCAGCGGTTCGGTATCGACTCCCGGCGGACCGGCAACGCGCAGGCCTTGCAAGGTCAATGCCAGCAGGCGCGGACTCACCTCGATGGCCTCGGCGCTCAGCTGGCGCCCGAGCGCCGCCGAGCCGCGCTTTTCGATTTGCGATTTCAGCAGCGGCGGCCCGCCGAACCAGACCAGCGCCCACAGCGCCAGCGCACCGGCAGCCACCGCCCAGGGCCACCGCAGCCGGCGGGCCGCCGTCAAGACCGCCCCTTGTCGGGCCAGCGCGCCGCCGAGCCCACGACGGGGACACAGGCGATGTGCAGCAGGTCATTGGGCATGCAGGGTCGAAGCCATCCGCAACAATCCTAGCAGCGCGTACCGCCGAACGCGTCGACGACGCCGCAACATGCTCAACGACCTCTTCTCGAACCTCGACCTGGCCGCGTGGAAACCGCTGCTGACGTCCCTGCTGTTGCCGCCGACCCCGTTCGTGCTGTTGTTGCTGGTGGGGGCCCTGAGGCTGAGCCGACGCCGCCGCGGCGGCTGGCCGATGGTGTGGCTGGCCGCGGCCGGCATCTGGTTCGGCAGCACCGCGGTGGTCGGCGATGCGCTGCGGCAGCGGATGTGGCCCGCGCCGGCGGCTTCGTGGCAGGACATCGTGGCGTCGCCAGGCCCAGTAGCCCCGCCCACCGCCATCGTCGTACTCGGCGGCGGACGCGAGGGCATGCCGAGCGAATACGGCAGCGCCAATCTGAATGTGCACAGCCTGGCGCGACTGCGCTACGGCATGTGGTTGGCACGCCGCAGTGGCCTGCCGGTGGCCTACAGCGGCGGCGTCGGCCACGCGCAAGCGGCCGGCGAGGCCGAGGCGACGATCGCCGCGCGCATGGCCCGCGACGAGTTCGCGTACCCGCTGGCCTGGATCGAACCGGCGTCGCGCGACACGCGCGAGAACGCGGCGCTGACGGTGACGATGCTGCGACAGGCGGGCGTGCGCCGGATCGTGCTGGTGACGCACGGCTGGCACATGCCGCGCAGCCTGCGCGCGTTCGAAGCGGCCATCGCGCGCACCGGCGGCGGCATCGCCGTGGTGGCCGCGCCGATGGGACTGGCGAGCAGCGACATGGCGCCGCTGCTGCGCTGGCTGCCGAGCAGCGAAGGCACGCAGTCGACGCGCGCGGCGGTGCGCGAGAGGCTTGCACTGCTCGCCGGCGCCTGAGCCGGGCCCGCACAATGACCGCTTTGCCCTCCCCGCCCGCCATGAACCGAGTCCTCGCCCACACCGGCGCCCGTTACCCGATCGTCCAGGCGCCGATGGGCTGGATCGCGCGCAGCGCGCTGGCCAGCGCCGTCTCGCGTGCCGGCGCGCTGGGCATCATCGAAACCTCGTCGGGCGAGACCGAAGCCTGCCAGGCCGAGATCCGGATCATGCGCGACAGCGGCCTGCCCTACGGCGTCAACCTGCCGATCCGGTTCCTGCGCGACGAGGCCATGCTGCGCTTCGTGTGCTCCTCGGGCGTGCGCTTCGTCACCACGTCGGCGGGCAGCCCGGCGAAGTTCGTCGCGCCGTTGCACGACGCCGGCATCGTCGTCTATCACGCGGTGCCGACGCTGAGTGCGGCATTGAAATCGGTCGATGCCGGCGTCGATGGCCTGGTCGTCGAGGGCAGCGAAGGCGGCGGCTTCAAGAACCCCGAAGAGGTGTCCACGCTGGTGCTGCTGCAGGCCATCCGTGAACGTGTCGAGGTGCCGCTGATCGCCGCCGGCGGCATCTGTGACGGCCGCGGCATGGCGGCGGCTTTCGCGCTCGGCGCCGAAGGCATCCAGATGGGCACGCGCTTCGTCAGCAGTGCCGAAAGCCCGGTGCACGACAAATTCAAGGCGGCCATCGTCGGGGCCACCGACACCGATACCTGGGTGCTGAACAAGAAGTCGACGCCTTGCATCCGCGCGCTGAAATCGCAGCGCACCGCAGCCATCCACGAACACGGCCTGATGCCGGCCGACACCTTCAAGGATCTGCGCTCGCTGTACTTCGGCGGCGACATGGAGGCCGCACCGGCGCTGGCCGGGCAATCCGCCGCGCTGATCCATGCGATCAAGCCGGTGCGCCAGATCATCGACGAGACGGTGAGCGAATTCTTCGCCATCACGCTGCGGCTGGGGGCACTCGGCACGGCGCGCAACTTCGGTTGAGGGGCACCCAGAAAGACGTTGCCCCTTCAAACCTTGCGGCTTGAAGGGGCGGGCGGTATTCACCGCCTGTGGGGCTGCCGGAGAAGTTGGTCCGGGGCTCCTGACGCGCAGAGACTGCGCCATCGGTGTTGCCTGTGAACAGGCACCTCGACCTTAGACCCGCGCGGCTTTCGACGCAATCTGAATTTCGTCGAAGGCGACGAACGGCGCTCGGCCGGTCAGCCCGCCGGCGGTGCGGGTGGCGCGGCCTGCAGCAACTGCTCGACCAGTGCGGCCGTGCGTGCGCTGACTTCGGCGTCCATGGTGATCGGCCGGCCCCACTCGCGCGTCGTTTCACCGGGCCACTTGTGGGTCGCATCCAGGCCCACCTTGCCGCCCAGGCCGCTGACCGGCGAGGCGAAGTCGAGGTAGTCGATCGGCGTGTTCTCGACCAGCGTCATGTCGCGCACCGGGTCCATGCGCGTGGTCAACGCCCACACCACTGCCTTCCAGTCGCGCACGTCGATGTCGTCGTCGGTGACGATGATGAACTTGGTGTACATGAACTGGCGCAGGAAGCTCCAGATGCCGAACATCACGCGTTTGGCATGGCCGGCGTAGGCCTTGCGGATCGACACCACCGCCAGCCGGTAGCTGCAGCCTTCGGGCGGCAGGTAGAAGTCGACGATCTCGGCGAACTGCTTTTGCAGGATCGGCACGAACACCTCGTTCAGCGCCACGCCCAGCACCGCCGGCTCGTCGGGCGGCTTGCCGGTGTAGGTGGAGTGATAGACGGGGTCGTTGCGGTGCGTGAGGCGCTCGACTTCGAAGACCGGAAACCAGTCCTGTTCGTTGTAATAGCCGGTGTGGTCGCCGAACGGGCCTTCCAGCGCATGCAGGTAGCCGCCCCGTTCCTGCAGCTGTATGCCGCGTTCGCTGCTGCCGACGAAACCCGCAGCCGCCACCGGAATATGCCCTTCGAGCACGAATTCGGCACTCGCCGGCACTTGCAGTTTCAGCGGCCCTTCGCCGACGCCGGTGTTGACCAACTCGGTGCGGCCACCGCGCAAGAGCCCGGCGAACTGGTATTCCGACAGGCTGTCGGGCACCGGCGTGACGGCGCCGAGGATCGTCGCCGGGTCGGCGCCGAGGGCCACCGCGAGCGGGAAATCCTGGCCCGGGTTGGCGCGCGCGAACTCGCGGAAATCGAGCGCGCCACCCCGATGCGCCAGCCAGCGCATCACCAGCTGGCGCTGGCCGATCAGCTGCTGGCGGTAGATGCCCAGGTTTTGCCGCAAGCGCGGTGTCGCCACCGATTGCGGCCCGCGTGTGACCACCAGGCCCCAAGTGACCAATGGGCCGGCATCACCCGGCCAGCAGGTCTGAACCGGCAATCGGTCCAGATCCACATCATCCTGTTCGAGCACCACCTGCTGGCACGGCGCACGGCGAAGCACGGCAGGTTTCATGTCCCACAGCGCCTTCGCCATGTGCCACAGCTTGCCCGCGTCTCGCAAACCGCGCGGCGGATCGGGTTCCTTCAGTGTCGCCAGCAACCTACCCACGTCACGAAGGTCGCCCAGCGAGGTGGCGCCCATGCCCAGCGCCACCCGTTCCGGGGTGCCGAACAGGTTGGTTAGGCACGGAGTTTTGTAACCGGTGGGGTTCTCGAACCACAGCGCCGGTCCGCCGGCTTGCAGCACGCGGTCGCTGACGGCCGTCATTTCCAGCCGCGGAGACACGTTTTGCGCCACCCGCAGCAGCTTTCCGCGCTTTTCCAGCTGGTTGGCAAAGTCACGCAGGTCCGTGTAAATCATTCTGCTTAAGAATTAGAGAGTTGTTTCTTATGCTTGACTCGATATATTTCGATTTCTAGAATCCGGCCAGCTTTCAGCAATGCAGGGTTTACCCGAGATGCGCAAACCGCAGCTGCTGAACAAGACTGCACCGGCCGCCACTCTCTGCGGGGTCGTAACGGCAGCGTCGATCGAGACATTCAAGGCAGGGATTGTGTGGGCGCGACGCGAGGAACACGATGCGGCCGCCAACGGTGGGCGCAAGGCGCCGACCTTCTCTGCGGTAGAACGAGACAAGAAGAGGTGAATCATGGCAAGCCGAAAATCCTGGCGATCCCTGGCTGATTCGGCGGCGGCGTCGGCCGGCGTCGTCGTGCGCGATATCGGTCATGGACTGCTCGAAATCAGCCACAACACGCTGGCCATGCTCGGCCTGGCGGTGGTGATTGCGGTGGCCTTCGTCGCCGGGCGCAGCGAACTGCGCCAGCAGACCGAAGTTTTCGCGCTCGACTGGCTGCAGCAGCGCCATGAGGCGCGTGCCGAGGAATCGGGCAACATGCTGGTGTCGCTGGCCGAGCCCGCCGCCGTGGCGCGCGCCACAGCCGCCAACCCCGGCGAACTGAGCAAGCAGCAGGCGGCGGTGGCCAAGTGGATCTCGCGCCGCTACAGCGTCGCGCTCGAGCCGGTGAGCCGGCTGGTGCAGGAAGCCTGGGCCATCGGCGAGCGCGCCAAGCTCGACCCGACATTGATCCTGGCCGTCGTCGCCATCGAATCGCGCTTCAACCCCTTTGCGCAAAGCGCGGTCGGCGCCCAGGGCCTGATGCAGGTGATGACGCGCGTGCATGGCGACAAGTACGAGGCCTTCGGCGGCGATCATGCCGCCTTCGATCCGGTCAGCAACCTGAAGGTCGGCGTGCAGGTGCTGCGCGAGTGCATCAGCCGCGCCGGCGGCCTCGAAGAGGGCCTGCGCTGGTATGTCGGCGCGGCCAACCAGCCCGACGACGGCGGCTACATCGGCAAGGTGCTGGGGGAGCAGGACTACCTGAAGCGCGTGGCCAGCGGCAAGTCCGTGCCCGCCAACGCACCCGCAACGCTGCCCCGACCGGTGCCGCTGGAGCGCGTGGCCGAGTGGACGCCGCCGAACACCGACAGCAACGGCTGGGCCGGCGAGCCGGGTGTCGCGCTGATGCGCTGAGGCGCTGATCGTCGCGGGGAACCGGGCGCAAGCCGGCATGCCCGCACCACTCCCGCTACACTGGCTGTCGCCGCGCAACTGGCGATAAGGCGGGTGCCGCATTGACGCCCGCCGCAGGTGGGTCACCACCGGGAAGCGCGCCCTGGCGTCAAACCGGCGCCGGTTTCAGCCGTTCGCCTGGGCAGCCTGCAGCCGCTGACGGCACCTGCTGAGCGGGGCGCGAAGGCGACACCGGCTTGCAACCTGCTGAGGACTGCCATGTTCGACCGTTCCCAATCCACGCTGGCCCAGGTCGATCCCGAGATCTGGGCCCAGGTCCAGGCCGAGAACCGCCGCCAGGAAGAGCACATCGAGCTCATCGCGTCGGAGAACTACTGTTCGCCGGCTGTGATGGCCGCGCAGGGCTCGCAACTGACGAACAAGTACGCCGAGGGCTATCCCGGCAAGCGCTATTACGGCGGCTGCGAGCATGTCGATGTGGTCGAGCAGTTGGCCATCGACCGGCTCAAGCAGCTGTTCGGCGCCGAACATGCCAACGTGCAGCCGAATTCCGGTTCGCAGGCCAACCAGGCGGTGTTCTTCGGCCTGCTGAAACCGGGTGACACGATCATGGGCATGAGCCTGGCCGAGGGCGGCCACCTGACGCACGGCATGCCGCTGAACATGAGCGGCAAATGGTTCAAGGTGGTCAGTTACGGGCTCGACGCCAACGAGGCCATCGACTACGACGCCATGGAGCGGCTGGCCCACGAGCACAAGCCCAAGCTGATCATCGCCGGTGCCTCGGCCTATTCGCTGCGCATCGATTTCGCGCGCTTCGCCCAGGTGGCCAGAGCGGTGGGCGCGGTGTTCATGGTGGACATGGCGCACTACGCCGGGCTGATTGCCGCCGGCGTCTATCCGAACCCGGTGCCGCATGCCGATGTGGTGACCTCGACCACGCACAAGAGCCTGCGCGGCCCGCGTGGCGGCATCATCCTGATGAAGGACGCGGTGGCCAAGGCCATCAACAGCGCCATCTTCCCCGGCATCCAGGGCGGGCCGCTGATGCATGTCATCGCCGCCAAGGCCGTGGCCTTCCACGAAGCGCTGACGCCCGCGTTCAAGGCCTACCAGAGCCAAGTGGTGCGCAATGCCGACGCGCTGGCGCGCACGCTGATCGAACGCGGCCTGCGCATCGTTTCGGGCCGCACCGAAAGCCACCTGATGCTCGTCGATCTGCGCCCGAAGGGGTTGACCGGCAAGCAAGCCGAAGACCTGCTCGGCCGCGCGCACATGACCTGCAACAAGAACGGCATCCCCAACGACCCGCAAAAGCCGATGGTGACCAGCGGCATCCGCCTGGGCACGCCGGCGTTGACGACGCGCGGTTTCGGCGAAGAGCAGGCGGTGTTGACCGCGCACCTGATCGCCGATGTGCTCGACAAGCCCGACGACGAAACCCGCATCGCCGAGGTGCGCGCGAAGGTGGCGGCGCTGACACGCGACTTTCCGGTCTATCGATAGATAGCGCCGGCCCACCATGCACTGTCCCTACTGCGGCCACGACGAGACGCAGGTCGTCGAGACGCGTGAGTCCGACGAGGGCGGCGTGGTGCGGCGGCGCCGCCGTTGCCAGCATTGCGAGAAGCGCTTCACCACCTATGAACGCGCCGAGATCGCGATGCCGGCGGTGGTAAAGAAGGACGGCGCGCGCGTCGAGTTCGACCCGGCCAAGCTGCGCGCGTCGATGCTGCTGGCGCTGCGCAAGCGGCCGGTGAGCATCGAACAGATCGACGCTGCACTGGAACGCATCCACGACAAGCTGATGGCGTTGTCGGCGCGCGAGGTGCCCAGCTCGCGCCTCGGTGAGCTGCTGATGCGCGAGCTCAAGCGCATCGACAAGGTGGCCTATGTGCGCTTCGCCTCGGTCTATCGCAGCTTCGAGGACGTGGACGAGTTCCGCCAGCTGATCCGCGACATCTGAGCCGCGCGGTGCGGCTCCCTCGAAAGGGGGAGCCGGCGCCCTCCCCCGAATGCGCCGCGCCGAAGCCCCCGCTGTGGGGGCGCGCGCCACGGGCTGTTTTCCTACAGTGAATCCACCGATCCACTGCAACGGAAGACACCATGAAGCACCTCCAGCAAGCCCTCCGCAACGGCCGCACGCAACGCGGTGTCACGCTCATCGAAACGGGTGTCGTCACGACCGTGGTCGCGGTGCTGACCAGCATCGCGGCACCCAGCTTCGACGCCAGCATCCAGCGCCGCCACCTCGAAGGCGCGTCCGCGCAGCTGGAAACCGACATCCACCACACGCGCATGATGGCGGTGGCCCGCAACGCGCCGCTGCGCATCAGTTTTCAGTCGGGCAGCGGCGGCAGCTGCTACGTCATCCACACCGGCGCGGCCAACGCCTGCGGCTGCGATGCGAACGGCGCAAGCCGTCTGCCAGGGCCCGGCGGTGGCCGAACGTGCGGTGTTCTTCGCCCCCGGCGCATCGTTGTCGCTGCAGTCGAATTCGCGCTCGGTGCTGTTCGACCCGCAACGCGGCACCAGTTCGCCCACCGCCACGATGCGCCTGACCAGCCGCAACGGCAGCGCCATCCACCAGGTGGTGAACATCATGGGCCGCGTGCGTTCGTGTTCGCCGGCGCCCGCGCTCAGCGGCTACCGCGCCTGCTGAACGCGATGCCGTCCAACCGACCAGCGGCAGATGCGGGCCGACAGGCGGTGGCGCGCACCGCCGTCATCGCCCGGACGCGCCACGATAATCCGCAGCGCATGCCCAACCCCCTGCTTCGACACGCCGCGCACCGGCGCCGCGGCTTCACGCTGATCGAGCTGATGATCGTCATTGGCGTCATCGGCGTGCTCGCGGCGGTGGCGCTGCCGTCGTTCCTCGACTCGGTGCGCAAGGGACGCCGCGCCGATGCCATCAACTCGCTGGCCCAGGTGCAACAGGCGCAGGAACGCTGGCGCGCCAACAACGCCAGCTATTCCAGCCTGCTGTCCAACGTGCCAGCCAATCTGACCTCGTCGGGTGTCACGCCGGCCGGCTACTACGGCGTCAGCATCGACGCCGCCGATGCCGCCGGCTACACCCTCACCGCGCAAGCCGTGACCGGCACCTCGCAGGCCTCGGATGCGAACTGCAGCACGCTGCGCGTGCGCATGGCCGGCGGCAACATCCAATACGGCGGCTGCGCGGGCTGTGCGCTGACCGATCCGCTGACCGACCCGAACCGCTGCTGGGCGCGTTGATGAACAGCCCATCCCGGCGCCGCCCGTTCGGCCTGACCATCATCGAGACCCTGGTCGCGCTGCTGGTGGTGGGCGTGCTGGTGACGGTGGCCGCACCGTCGATGCAGGGGCTGATCGCAGCGCAGCGGGTCAAGGGCATCAATGCCGAGCTCGTCACCGACCTGCAATTCGCGCGCAGCGAGGCGGCGCGGCGCAACCGCGACGTCATCGTCCGCTTCCGCACCACCGAGAACTGCTACACGGTGTTTGTTCCTGACGCCTTCTCCGGCGACTGCAACTGCAGCCGGACTCCCAACGTCGATGTGTGCGGCGGCACCAGCGAAGAGATCAAGACCGTGCAAATCCCTCCTTCAACGGCTGTATCCCTCGCCGCCAGCAGCCCCGTCGGATTGGGACAGAAGCTCACCTTCGAGGGCCAGTCCGGCGGCAGCCGGGTGGTCAATGTCAACGACACTTCATCGTCACGGTGCACGAGCAGCGTGCGCGGCCAAGTGCGCACGACCGTGAATGCTGCCGGTCGGCCCACCATGTGTTCTCCGGATGCGTCGATCAGCTCGGTGCCGCCATGTTGAGAGCGCCGAGCGTGCCTGCTGTGCGCGGCCAGCGCGGCCTGTCGATCGTCGAGCTGATGGTCGGCGTGGCCATCGGCCTGTTCGTCGCCGCCGGTGCGGCCACGCTGCTGGCGGCGCAGCTCAGCGACAACCGCCGCCTGCTGCTTGAAACGCAAGTGCAGCAGGACTTGCGCGCGACGGCCGACATCGTCAGCCGCGAACTGCGCCGCGCCGGCCACTGGGCGCGCGCGCGCGATGCGGCCTGGTTTCCGGGGGCAGCAGCTTTGGCGAACAACCCGTACACCGCGGTCACAGCCACCGCCGGCGGCGCCGACTACGCCGACGGCGAGCAGGACACGACCGTGTTGATCAGCTACTCGCGCACCAACGACTACGCGATCGAAGACAACCTGGTGCTGCCCGCTGAACGGCTCGGCTTCAGGCTGTCAGGCGGCGTCGTGCAGACCGCAGCTCGGCGAAGGCAACTGGCAGGCACTGACCGACGCCAACACCTTGAATGTCACCGCCTTCACGGTGACGATGAACAAGCAGCAGCTGGCGCTGGCGTGCAGCAAGGCGTGTCCGGTCGGTGCAGTGAACTGCCCGCCCGTGCAGGAGGTGCGCGTGCTCACCGTCGACATCGCCGGCCAGGCACCCAGCGACGCCAGCGTGCAGCGCAGCGTGCGCACCACCGTGCGCCTGCGCAACGACAACCACATCGGCAATTGCCCCGCCTGACGATGAAGAAAGCGCACATTCACTCGCCAGCACGGCAACGCGGTGCCGCCACCTTGATCGTGGTGATGGTGATCTTCTTCATCGTCTCGCTGGTCGCCGCCTATGCCAGCCGCAACCTGATCTTCGAGCAGAAGACCTCGGCCAACCAGTACCGCGCCACGCAGGCATTCGATGCCGCCGAGGCCGGCATCGAATGGGCGCAGGCGATGCTGAACGGCGGTCGCATCGATGCCAATTGCAATGCCAGCGTCAACGTCGCCGACACCTCCTTTCGCGTTCGCAATCTGAACCTCGACGCCACCACCGGCCGCTTCACCCCCGTGGACTGGGTGAATGCCGGAGTCAGCGAGCCCACACTGTGGCCGAGCTGCGTGCGTGGCGCGGGCGGCTGGACATGCAGCTGCCCGACCAACTCGGCACCGGTGCTGGCTGCGCCGGCCGGCAGCGGCGCGTTCCCAGCCTTTCGTATTCGCTTCTTCCGCGTCACCCTGCCGGACCAGCCTGGAGCGGTACGCATCGAATCGACCGGCTGCACGCGCCTGGACGACGCCTGCCTGCAAAGCGCCCAGGGCACCGCCGGCGAAGCGGCGGCCCGTGTCAGCGTGGTGCTGGCCTTGAGCCCAGCGCTGACCACGCCGCCGAGCGCGGCGATGACCGTGCGCGGGGCCTTCGATGCCGCCGCCGCCAACACCGCGCTGATCAACGTCGATGCAACACCAGCGGGGTGACGCTCAATGCCGGCGGCAACGCGCCAACGCCGATGCCCAACCTTTACACCGTGCCGGGTACGCCGGGCGAGCTGTCGGTGCAGGCCGACGACACCAGCCTGTCCGGTCAGACCGCGGCGGAGTTCTTCACCTCGTTTTTCCGCATGGCGCCGGCCACCTACCGTTCGCAGCCGGTGCTGGTCACCCTCAGCGGCTGCGCGGTGGACTGCAGTGCCACACTTGCCCAGGCGGTGCAGGACAATCCGGGGCGGCCGATCTGGGTCGACGGCGATCTTGCACTGGTGTCCGACGTCGTGCTCGGAACAGCCCTGGAGCCGGTCGTGATCGGCGCCAGCGGCAACATCAACTTTCTGGCGCCGTCGATCGAGATTTTCGGCCTGGTCTATAGCCAGGCGCCCGACTGGAACAACGCCGGCAGCGGTGCCATCGTGCACGGCGCGATGGTCGCCGAAGGCAACTTCATCGGCAGCGGCGCGCCGACTGTCGAGTACGACCGCGAGATCCTCGAACGGCTGCGCCTCTTGAGCGGCTCGCTGGTGCGGGTGCCGGGCAGCTGGAGGGATTTCTGATGCACGGCCGCACCATCGACAGGCGTGCCGCGCAACGCGGCGTGTCGCTGATCGAAGCGGTGGTGGCGATGGCGGTGATGGCCTTCGGCATGATGGCCATCGTCGCGCTGCAATCCACCATGCGGCTGAATTCCGATGTCGCCAAGCAGCGCTCGGAAGCGGTGCGCATCGCCGAGGAAGCCATCGAGGCGTGGCGCGGATTCGCGGTGCTGCCGGTCACGGCCGGGATGCCGGCCTACGGCGACATCACTTCGACCGGCGGCACGGCAGTCACCGGCTACACCACCAACACCAGTTACCTGCTCACGCGCACCGTCACCGATGTGCCGACGCAAGGTTACAAGTCGCTGCAGGCCGTGGTGTCCTGGCAAGACCGCGGCGGTACCGACCAAAGCGTCACCCTCAGCACCATCGTCGCCGGCGCCGACCCGCGGCTGTCGGGTGTGCTGTCGCTGGAGCCGACCGGCGCGCCGCTGCTGCAGCCGATGGGGCGCAGCCCGGTGGTGCCGCGCACGGCAGTGGACATCGGCGATGGCACCAGTGGTTACGTGCCGCCCCCGGGCGCGCCACCGGGCATCGTCTGGGTGTTCGACAACCTGACTGGCGTGATCACATCGATATGCACCGTGCCCACCGGCACCACCAACTCGACTTTGCTGGCAGGCGACATCAGCAACTGCGTCGATGAGCCTTCGTTTCTGCTGCGTGGCTTCGTGCGCTTTTCCCCCGGTCCGACACCGAATTCTGTGAATCCGCTGGGCACGCAAATCGATTTCGGCATGAGCGCCGTTGGCGTCGGCACGGGCAATCTGGACGGCGAGTGTTTCGTCGACCCCGTGCTGAGCCCGCCCGCCACCTTCACCGCCTACATCTGCCGCGTGCTCGCGGCATCGAACGGCACCTGGACCGGCCGCACCGTGCTGGGTGTGCCGCTCGATCTGGCGCTGCACGACGTGTGCCGCTATTCCCCTGGCGGCACCACCATCAACCGCGACCATCCGCTGCTGTACGTCAATCTGTCCCGGTCGCTGGACAACCAGAACTTCCTCGTTGTGGATCAGGCGGTGACCTGTCCGACGCCGGTGGCTGCGCCGACCCAGGCGCACCAGCCGCCGCTGTAGCCGCCGAAGTCACCCGGCTGGCCCTAGACTGGCCGCATGCCGATCAGCGATGACGACCTGGCAAGACTGAGCGACGCGCTCGCGCTGGCGCAGCAGGCCATCGGCCTGAGCGATCCGAACCCGCGCGTGGGCTGCATCATCGCGGCGGCCGACGGCCAGGTGCTCGGCCGCGGCCACACCCAGGCCGCCGGCGAGGCCCATGCCGAAGTCATGGCGCTGCGCGAGGTGCGCGCGGCCGGCCACGATGCGCGTGGCGGCACCGCCTGGGTCACGCTGGAGCCGTGTGCGCACCAGGGGCGCACGCCGCCGTGCTGCGATGCGCTCGTGGCTGCCGGCCTGGCGCGGGTGGTGGTGGCGCTGGTGGACCCGAACCCGCTCGTCGCCGGCCAGGGCATCGGGCGCCTGCGTGCCGCCGGCGTGCAGGTCGATGTGATCGCCGATGACTGGCAGGAGCACGCGGAACTGGCCGCCGCGGCGCGCGAAATCAACATCGGCTTCCTGTCGCGCATGCAGCGCGGCCGGCCGTGGCTGCGCCTGAAGATCGCGGCCTCGCTGGACGGCCGCACCGCCTTGAACGACGGCAGCAGCCAGTGGATCACCGGCGAGGCTGCGCGCGCCGACGGCCACGCCTTTCGCCGGCGCGCCTCGGCGGTGCTCAGCGGCATCGGCACCGTGCTCGAGGACGACCCGCGCCTGGATGTGCGGCTGGTGAGCAGCGCACGCCAGCCGCTGCGTGTGGTGGTCGATTCGCGCTTGCAGACGCCGCCGCATGCGCGGCTTCTGGCGCCACCCGGCGAGGTGCTGATCTACGCGGCGGCCGCAGACGAGCCTGCCGAGGCGCGCCTGCGCGCGACAGGTGCGACGGTGTGCCACCTGCCCGGCAAGCCAACGCCCGGCGTCGCCGCCAAGGTCGACCTGGCGGCGATGCTCGCCGACCTGGCGCAGCGCGGCGTGAACGAGTTGCATGTCGAAGCCGGTCACAAGCTCAACGCCTCGCTGCTGCGCGAAGGGCTGGTCGATGAACTGTTGATCTACCTGGCGCCGACACTGATCGGCCCCGGCCGCGACATGGCGGCCCTGGGCGAGCTGCGGCATCTGGCGCAAGCGCGCCGTTTCCACTTCACGCAGGTCGATCGCATCGGCGACGACCTGCGCATCCTGGCGCGGCCGGCAGCGTTGCCGCCCGCCTGAGCCGCCCGCAAACACACGACAGGCAAGGCCGTTGCGAACGGCGCCCTCGCGACAGCCACCGCGAAGGGCGCCACCTACAATCGAGGCATGCCGATTTCCCCCGTGCCCGAACTGGTCAGCGAGCTTGCCGCCGGCCGTATGGTCATCCTCGTCGACGAGGAAGACCGCGAGAACGAAGGCGATCTGGTGCTCGCCGCCGAGCATGTCAACGCGCAGGCGATCAACTTCATGGCGCGCTTCGGCCGCGGGCTGATCTGCCTGACCTTGAGCCGTGAGCGCTGCGAACGGCTGCAGCTGCCGCCGATGACACAGCGCAACGGCACCCGGCTGGGCACGCCGTTCACGGTCTCGATCGAAGCCGCCGAAGGCGTCAGCACCGGCATCTCGGCCGCCGACCGCGCGCGCACGGTGCAGGCGGCGGTGGCGCGCGATGCACAACCCGGCGACCTGGTGCAGCCGGGCCACATCTTCCCGCTGCAGGCGCAGGACGGCGGCGTGCTGATGCGCGCCGGCCACACCGAAGCCGGCTGTGATCTGGCGCGCATGGCCGGCCTGGAACCGGCGGCCGTGATCTGCGAAATCATGAAGGACGACGGCACCATGGCGCGCCTGGGCGACCTGGAAGTCTTCGCGCAGGAACACGGCCTGAAGATCGGCACCATCGCCGACCTCATCGGCCACCGCAGCCGCAACGAAAGCCTGATCCAGCGCGCCGGCAGCCGGCCGATGAGCACGCCGTTCGGCGAGTTCACCTGCCACACCTTCCGCGACCATGGCGGTGGGCTGCACCTGGCGCTGGCGCACGGACACTGGTCGGCGAGCGACGAGGTCGCGGTGCGCGTGCACGAGCCCTACACCGCGCTCGACATGCTCGATGCCGACAGCGCGCGTCACTCGTGGCCGCTGCCGCTGGCGCTGAAGACGCTGGCGGAATCGCCTTGTGGCCTGGCGGTGCTGCTGAACTGCGCCACGCCGGTCGAGACCCTGGTCGGGCAATTGCAGAGCGAACCCGAGCCGCGCAAGAAGAACCTGCCGCAGGCGCTGCGCACCTATGGCATCGGTGCGCAGATCCTGCGCGAGCTGGGTGTGCGGCGCATGAAGCTGCTCGGCAATCCGCGGCCGATGCCCAGCATGACCGGCTACAACCTCGAAGTCACCGGCTTCCTGGCGCCACCGGGCTGAGAAACCGAAAGCAAACATGCGCGAAGCCGACCAAGGCCAGCAGGCCGCGCTCGACGGCGAGGGCTTGCGCATCGGCATCGTGCGCTCGCGCTTCAACGACGCCATCACGCGCGCGCTGGCGACGGCCTGCGTCAACGAATTGCTGACGCTGGGCGTGGCCGAGCGCGACATCCGCGTGCTGCAGGTGCCGGGCGCGCTGGAAATCGCGCTGGTGCTGAAGGCGATGGCCGAGAGCGAAGATTACGACGCGCTGGTCGCCATCGGCTGCGTGGTCCGCGGCGAAACCTATCACTTCGAGCTCGTCGCCGACCAAAGCGGCGCCGCCGTCACGCGTGTCGGCCTGGACCACCTGTTGCCGATCGCCAATGCCATTCTCACGGTGGACAACGAAGAGCAGGCGTGGGCGCGCAGCGAAGAAAAGGGCCGCGACGCCGCGCGTGTGGCGGTCGAGATGGCCAACCTGCTGGACGAGCTGTGATGAGCACCGAACCCACCACCCCGGCGCCTCGCAAGCCACAGAACGCAGCCCGCTCGGCGCGGCGGCGCGCGCGTGAAGTGGCGGTGCAGGGCCTGTACCAGTGGCTGCTGTCGAAGGCCGAAGTGGCCGAGATCGAGACACACCTGCAGGAGCACGAACCCTTCGACAAGATCGACCGCGAGCATTTCGATGCCTTGCTGGGCGGCTGCATCCGCGAGGCCGATCAGCTCGACGCCTTGCTGGCCCGCCATGTCGATCGCAAGACCAGCCTGCTGTCGCCGGTCGAACACGCGGTGCTGCTGATCGGCGTCTACGAACTGACGCACTGCCTCGACATCCCCTACCGGGTGGCGATCAACGAGGGCGTCGAACTGGCCAAGAGCTTCGGCGGCACCGATGGCCACAAGTACGTCAACGGCGTGCTCGACAAGGCCGCCGCCGAGTTGCGCCCGGCCGAGGTGGCGGCCGCGCGCGCTGCGCGTGGCTCGGGCGCGGTGCGCGCAAGCTGATGCGGCTGGCCTCGCGGCTCGATCGCATCGAGCCCTTCTACGTCATGGAGTGCGCCAAGGCCGCCGAGGTGGTGGCGCGCAGCGCCGAGTGCGACCCACGCCAGGGTGGCGAGCCGATGGTCTTCCTGAACATCGGCGAACCCGACTTCCAGGCGCCTGCCGCCGTGGTGCGCGCCGCCGAGGACTGCCTGCGCGCCGGCCGCACGCGCTATACCCAGGCCACCGGCCTGCCGGAACTGCGCGAACGCATCTCGGCCTGGTATGCCAGCCGCTTCGGCCTGCACATCGATGCGCAGCGCATCGTCGTCACCGCCGGCGCGTCGGCGGCGCTGCAACTGGCCACGCTGGCGCTGTTCGAGGCCGGTGACGAGGTGCTGATGCCCGACCCGTGTTATCCGTGCAACCGCCACTTCGTCGCCGCCGCGGGTGCGCAGGCCACGCTGCTGCCGGCCAGCGCCGCGGCGCGCTTCCAGCTCGACGCCGCCACCGTGCGCGCGCACTGGAACGCACACACCCGCGGCGTGCTGCTGGCCTCGCCGTCGAACCCGACCGGCACCTCGATCGAACGGCGTGAGATGGCGGCCATCGTCGAAGCCGTGCGCGCGCGCGGCGGCGTCACGCTGGTGGACGAGATCTACCTCGGCCTGAGCTTCGACGAGGCCTACGGCCACAGCGCGCTCGAACTCGGCGACGACGTGATCTCGATCAACAGCTTCTCCAAGTACTTCGGCATGACCGGCTGGCGCCTGGGCTGGCTGGTGCTGCCGCCGGCGCTGGTGGCGCCGATCGAAAAGCTGGCGCAGAACCTGTACATCTGCCCCTCGACCGTGGCGCAGCACGCCGCCCTGGCCTGCTTCGATGCGCCGGTGATCGCCGAATACGAAGCGCGCCGCCAACGTTTCCGCGAACGGCGCGACCTGGTCGTGCCGGCGCTCGAGGCATTGGGGCTTGCGGTGCCGGTGGCGCCGGACGGCGCGTTCTATGCCTGGGCCGATTGCAGCGCCCATGCGCACAGCAGCTGGGATTTCTGCGATCGCATGATGCGCCAGGCGCATGTGCTGCTGACGCCGGGGCGCGACTTCGGGCCGCACGCCGCCGAACGCTACGTGCGGCTGTCGTTCGCCAGTTCGATGGCCGATCTGCACACCGCGTTCGAGCGTCTGCAGCGCGAGTTGACGCGTGCGTCGCAGGCGCCCGCGCGCGACGTGAACAAAGTCGTCACAAGCCGTTAACCGACGGGCAAAGACCACGCTTTTCAAGGCCCGCGCCCGCAAGGCTGCGCCTAAGCTCGGCCGCTGTGGGATACAGCCTCTTCCAACGCCGCCCGAGCGGTGATTTCGCCACGTCGGCATTCGCCGCGACGGTGTCGATCCCGTACGTGGATGCGGCCGTGCCGGCGCCGGTGACCCACTGCGCGGTGCCCGATGTCATCACCGATTTCGGCGCCGATTCGGCGCCCGATGCCGCACCCGATTCCGCGCCCGATTCCGGAAATGCCGAGGTTGCCGCCAAGCCGACCCTGTCCAGCATCGGCCGCTATGCGCTGAAGCAGCAGCTCGGCCAGGGTGGTCTGGGTACGGTGTTCGAGGCCTGGGACCCGCTGCTGTCGCGCATGGTGGCGGTGAAGACGCTGCAGTTCGACATCGACACGCCGACGCGCGTGTCGCTGGACGCGTTGTTCCTGAACGAAGCGCGCGCCGCTGCCGGGCTCAACCACCCGCACATCGTCACCGTGCACGACGCCGGGCTGTCGGCGCACGGCGTGTACATCGCCATGGAGCGATTGCGCGGACGCGACCTGCGCCAGGCGCTGCGCGCCGGCTGGCGGCCGACACCGGCCGCCGCCGCCGTGCTGGTGCGCCGCGTCGCCGACGCGCTGGCCTACGCGCATGCGCGCGGCGTGGTGCATTGCGACATCAAGCCGGCGAACATCTTCATCACCCGCCGTGACAAGCCCAAGGTGCTCGATTTCGGCATCGCGCGGGTCGCCCACCGCGCGGCGATTCCCGAGCTCGACAACGCGGTGGCCGGTTCGCCGCACTACCTGGCCCCCGAGCAGTTGCAAGGCGGCCATGTCGATGCGCGCACCGACATCTATGCGCTCGGCGCGGTGATGTACGAATTGCTCACCGGCCGCAAGGCCTTCGACGGCGACACGCTCGAACAGATCCACACCGCGGTGCTGAGCAACCACCCGGCACCGATCCACGACCTGTGCCCGGAAGTGTCGCGCTCGCTGTCGGCGATCGCCCAGCGCGCGATGGCGCGCCAGGCCGATGAACGCTACGCGGACGCCGCCGACATGGCCCAGGCGCTGCGCCAGTGGAGCGTGAAGCAGGCTGCCGACGCGGCGGCGCGGGCGGGGCAAGCCGCATCGGCTTCGGTGCGTCCGCGCACGTTGAAATCGAAGTTGCGCGTGCTGGCGGGGCTGGCGGCGCTGCTGCTGCTGATCGGCGGCGCCTGGCTGGGCCTGTCTGCCCAACCCGACGCCCGCCTGGCCGCTGCGATCCCGACCGCGCCATCCGCGCCGACCCGCGCCCTCGCAGCGGCTCTTCCTGCCGCCGCCCAGAGCGCGCAAGTCGCTGCCACAACAGAGCCGGCTCCCCTGCTGGCCGAGCCACCGATGACCACTGCGGCGCCGCCGGCCGACGTGGGCGCCGCCGCTGCCGCAGCGCCGACCCTGCCCCCGCCCGCAGACCCGGCCGACACCACAGCGCCGCCGCTGCCGCCCAAGGCCAAGCCGGCGAAAACGCGCAAGGCGGTCGCCAGGCCACCGGCCGTGGTCGCCGAGCCGCGCGTCGCCGCCGCGGCAGCGCCTGCCAAGGGCCTCGTGCAGATCGCCATCAGCCCCTGGGGTCAAGTCGAGGTGGATGGCCAGGCGGTGGGCACCACGCCGCCGCTGACGCGGCTGGAACTGCCGCAGGGCAGCCACACCATCACCGTGCGCAACGAGGACTTTCCCGCCTTCGTGCGCAAGGTGCAGGTCGAGCCCGATCAGCCGGTGCTGCTGAAGCACCGCTTCGGTTCATGAGCCCCCGAAGCGTTGCCGCGACGCGGGGCGTGCTGTGCGCCGCTGGCCTGGTCGGCGCGCTGCTCGGCGGCTGCGCCGAGACGCCGAAGCCGCCACCCCAGCCCAGCGGCCTGGCGGAATTGATGGAACGCCCGGCCGAGCGCGCGCTGCTCGACGGCATTCGCGCCTACGACGACGGCCAATACGCCCGATCGGAAACCCTTTTGCGCAGTGCGCTGGCCGGTGGCCTGAGCAGCACGCGCGATCGCGCCACCGCGCACAAGCTGCTCGCCTTCATCACCTGCACCAGTGACCGGCTCGACGTGTGCAAGGCGGAATTCGAGCAGGCGCGCGGCGCCGATGCGGCCTTCGCCTTGAGCCGCTCGGAAGCCGGCCATCCGGTGTGGGGGCCGGTGTATCGCGGCACCGCCGCGCCCGCCACATCGGGCACCACCGCCACGAACATCCGCTGACAAAGGCGCCCACACGGGCGCAAGCAGCGGCGCAGGCCGTGACGGGGCCTCCCGCATAATTCGGCGGGCCGATGAATGTGCTGCCCGATCCCGCCCCCGACGCGCCCGTCTTCTCCCACCCGGTGCGCGTGTACTGGGAAGACACCGACGCCGGCGGCGTCGTGTTCTACGCCAACTACCTGAAGTTCTTCGAACGGGCGCGCACCGAGTGGCTGCGTGCACTCGGCTTTTCGCAACAGCAACTGCTCGAGCGCGACGGCGTCATGTTCGTCGTTTCCGATACCGCCGTGCGCTACCGGCGCGCCGCACGGCTCGACGACCGCCTGCGCGTGACGGTGTCGGTGCGCCGCGCCGGAGCCGCCTCGCTGCGCATCGCACAGCAAGCCTGGCGCGACGACGAGCTGATCGCCGACGGTGACATCCGCATCGGCTGCGTGCGCCACGCAAGCGGCGCCGAGGGAACTTTTCACCCGTGCCGCATTCCCGACACCATCATGAAAACCATTCGATGAACCAGGACCTGTCGATCTTCACGCTGGCCATGAACGCCAGCTTCGTGGTGCAACTGGTGATGGTCGGGCTGCTGTTGGTGTCGATGGTCAGCTGGGCGGTGATCTTCGGCAAGCTCATCGGGCTGCGCAAGGTGCGCCAGGGCAACGACGAATTCGAGCGCGAGTTCTGGTCCGGCCGCAGCCTCACCGAACTGCAGCAGGCAAGCAATTCGAAGCCCGCGATGGCACCGCTGGAACGCATCTTCGCCAGCGGCATGCGCGAGTTCATGAAGCTGCGCGAACGGCGGCTCGATGCGATGGCGCAACTCGACGGCGCGCGCCGCGCCATGCGCGCCAGCGTGCAGCGCGAGCTCGACGTCATCGAAAGCAACCTGAGCTTCCTCGCCTCGGTCGGCTCGGTGTCGCCCTATGTCGGCCTGTTCGGCACCGTGTGGGGCATCATGCATGCCTTCGTCGGGCTGTCGAACCTGCAGCAGGTGACGCTGGCGACGGTGGCGCCCGGCATCGCCGAAGCGCTGGTGGCCACCGCCATCGGCCTGTTCGCCGCCATCCCGGCGGTGATCGCCTACAACCGGCTGTCGCGCGACATCGACCGCATCGCCATCCAGTTGGAGACCTTCATCGAGGAGTTCTCCAACATCCTGCAACGCAGCGCCAGCCAGCCGGCGCTGGCATCGGCGAGCGGGCACTGAATGGCCGCGGTGAGCCCCCGCGCCGGCCCGCGCCGGCGGCGCGCGATGAACGACATCAACATGGTGCCGTTCATCGACGTGATGCTGGTGCTGCTGATCATCTTCATGGTCACCGCACCGCTGATCACGACCGGCGTGGTCGATCTGCCCAGCGTCGGCAAGGCGCGCCAGCAGGAGACGCGCAAGATCGACCTGAGCGTGGGCAAGGACGAGCGCCTGACCTTGCAGATCGACCAGGCCGATGCGGCCCCGGTGACGCTGGCGCAGCTGGCCGCGCAGGTGAAGAAGGCGCAGGCTGGCGACGCGCAGGTGCCGGTGGTCATCAGTGCCGACCGCAACGTCAAGTACGACAGCGTGGTCAAGGTCATGGACATCCTGCAGCGTGCCGGCATCAAGCGTGTCGGGCTGGCGGTCAAGCAGGGCGGCTGAAGTGACTGCCGCAGCACTTCGCAAGGCCGGCAGCAGCGACGCGCTGCGACCGCGTGCGCCGGCTGGCATGGGCCGCGGCGCGCTCATGTCGCTGCTGGTGCATGGCCTGCTCGTGCTGGCGCTGGCGGTGTCGCTGGTGTGGCGCAGCCAGACGCCGACCGCCATCGAAGCCGAGTTGTGGGCCGCGACACCGCAGCAAGCCGCGCCACGGCCGGTGGCACCACCACCAGCGCCGCCGGTGGTCGCACCGCCGGCGCCACCCCAACCCGCGCCGAAGCCCGAGCCGCGCCCGCAGCCGCCGACCCCACCGGCAGCGGAGGCCGACATCGCCATCGAGAAGGCGCGCAAGGCGGCCGCTGCCGCCGCCGAGCAACAACGCCTGGCGCGCATCGAACGCGAGAAGGCCGAACAGCTGAAGGCCGAGCGCGAACAGCTCGAACGCGAGAAGCTCGCCCGCGAGAAAGTCGAACGCGAGAAGAAGGAACGCGCGGTGGCCGAGAAGGCGGCGCGCGAGAAGGAGCAACGCGAGGCGCAGGCCAAGGAAGAAGCGCGGCAGCGCGAGCTGAAGCAGGCGCAACAACAAAAGGCCGAGGAAGAACGGCTGGCCAAGCTGCGCGCAGACAACCTCAAGCGCCTGCTCGGCAAGACCGGCGCCACCACGTCCACCGGCAGCGCCGCGCAGGATGCCGCGCCTTCGGCCGGCTACGCCGGCAAGCTGGTCGCGCGCATCCGCCCGAACATCCTGCTCACGGACGAGATTCGCGGCAAGCCGGCCGCCGAAGTCGAGGTGCGCGCGGCGCCGGGCGGCAGCATCCTCAGCCGCCGGCTGATCAAGAGCAGCGGCAACAAGGACTGGGACGATGCCGTGCTACGTGCCATCGACCGCACCGGCGAGCTGCCACGCGACATCGACGGCCGCGTGCCGCCGGTGATCGCCATCACCTTCACGCCCGAATAGCGCCTGCCCCCGCGATGGCGCGGCGGTAGCGCTCGACGAAGGCGCGGTCGATGTGGTCCTTCCACCACCAGACCCAATTGCCCTGAATCGACCAGCGTCCCCAGGTGGCGATGGCCGTCTTGCCGCCACAGGACAGCAGGTTCAATGTGCGTTGCGGCGGCCGGTGGCGGCGCAACGGCTGCCCGGCCACATGGCGGCGCAGATTGTGCGCCAGCGGCGGCCCGGCGCGCACCGCATACACGCCGCTTTTCGGGTGCGGTGCATCGCCGCGGCTGGCGACGTCACCGGCGGCGAAGACCTCCGGGTGCGAGACACTTTGCAAGGTGGCGCCGGTGCTGACGAAGCCGCCGTCATCGAGCGACAGGCCCGAGGCGCGCAACCAGGTCGGCGCGTGAGCACCCAGCGCCAGCACCGCCACATCGCAGGCCAGCCGGGTGCCGTGCGCCAGCAGCACATGATCGGACAGGATCTGTGTGCAGGTGTCGGGCAGCAGCGTGATGTGGCGTTGCTTGAGCGCGCGCACCGCCCTGTTCACCGTGCCGGCAGCGAAGCCGGCCAGCGGTTCGGGTGTGCCACACACCAGGCTCACGCGCACCCGGTCATCACCGCCCAGCCGGTGCTGCAGCGCCATCGCCAGTTCGACACCGGCCGCGCCGCTGCCGACGACCGCGACGTCATGCAACTCGGGTGCCAGCAGCACTTCGTCGAGATGGCTGACGAAGCCTGCCATCGGCCGCACCGGCAGGCCATGCACCCGCGCGCCGGGAATGACGTCGCGGGGTAGCACCGAGCCGGTGTCGATGCTGAGCACGTCGTAGCTCAGCACGCGGCCGTCGGCGAGCGTGACCTGGCGCGCCGCCGCGTCGAGCAAGGTGGCCGCGCCACGCATGAAACGCACGCCGCCCGCGCGCGCCAGCGCGGCCACCGCAATGCGGCACTCGTCGAGCGCGTAGTGGCCCGCCACCCAGCCCGGCACCATGCCCGAATAGATCGAGTGATCGAAGGGGCTGACCAGCACCACCTCGGCGCCCGGCAGATCGCGCTTTGCCAGGTCGTGCAACACGTGCACATGCGCGTGTCCACCGCCCAGCAGCAGCAGGCGTTTCATGCGCGACGCTGTCGCCGTGCGCGGCTCATCGGGCCTGCGCGTTCAGCGACCAGTCGTAGTCCAGGAAGACGATCGGCAGCTGGCGATCACGCACCTGCTGCTGCTCGGTGGGCGTGCCGCCCAGCTGAGCGGCGTAGGCGGCCATGAAGCCGGCCAGGCCGCCCGGCCGCCCGGCTTCGAAATCCTCGCGATACCACTTGAAGATCGGGTTCAGTTCGAGCTTGCCATTGGCAACGCGGTTGCGCGTGCGATCGGCCAGGAAGCGCCGCATGCCGTCGTCGAGCTGCGCGTCGAGCTTCGGCGCGACGAAGGCCTCCGGTCGCAACGCCGGGCAGCCGATCGACGCGCAGTTGACGGCCGCGTGGATGCGCGGGTCGGCGAAGGTCGGCCGCAATTGTTCGTGCTCGATCCAGTCCAGGTTGCGTTGCTTGCCAAGCAGCGTGAAGAACTGGATCTTCCATGGGCCGCTGAACAGCGAGCCGAGGTCCTTGATCGATTTCAGATCGGGATAGCGCGTGAGGTGCGTGAGGATCAGTTCCACCGTGAAGGCGTTGTAGGCATTGATCAGGAAGGCCATCTGCTGCGCGCGATCGAAGCCGGCGAACTCGGCCGGCGTGACCGCGCTGTAGGCAGCCAGAACCTGCTTCAACGTGGCGCGCTCGGCCAGAAGGCCGGCGTAATCCACGCGGCTTTGCACGCCGTCGTCGAGCCAGCGCACATGCTTTTGCAGCAGGCCGTTCCAGCGCGCGTGGCTGTGGTCGAACTGCGCCCACGCCGGTGTCGCACACGCCAGCATCAGCAGCAGGCCGAGCCAGGCGACCGTCGCCCGCGTCGTCGGCCTCATCCGCGCTGCCAGGTGTGAAAACGCTCGACCCAGGCCAGCAGGCGGTGTGGCTGGTGGTTGCGCTTCCATTCACCCGCGGCGTACTTGTTGGCCTCGGACAGCGTGGGGTAGGTGTGGATGGTGCCCATGATCTTGTTCAGCCCGAGGCCATGGCGCATCGCCAGCACGTATTCGGCGAGCAGGTCGCCGCCATGCACGCCGACGATGGTGACGCCGAGGATGCGGTCCTTGCCCGGCACTGTCAGCACCTTGACCCAGCCTTCGGTGGCGCTGTCGGCAATGGCGCGGTCGAGGTCGTCGAGGGCGTAGCGCGTGACCTCGAACGGGATGCCCTGCTCCTTCGCTTCCTGTTCGTTCAGGCCCACACGCGCCACTTCCGGGTCGATGAAGGTGGTCCACGGGATCACCGAGTAGTCGCACCTGAAGCGCTTGAACCCGAGGAACAGCCCGTTCACCGCCGCATACCAGGCCTGGTGCGACGCGGTGTGCGTGAACTGATACGGTCCGGCGACATCGCCGGCGGCCAGGATGTTCGGGTACAGCGTGCGCAGGTACTCGTCGGTCTGCACGGTCTTCTGGAACGGGATGCTCAGCTCTTCGAGACCGAAACCTTTCAGCCGCGCGGTGCGGCCGACCGCGCACAGCAGCTGGTCGAAAGCCACGCGCAGCGTGCTTCCAGCGTGCTCGAGCACGATGAACTTGTCATCGCCCTCCTGTTCACAACGCAGCGCCTTGTGGCCGGTGAGCACCTTCACGCCGTCGGCTTCGAGCGTCTTCCTCGCGAACGCAGACACCTCCTCGTCCTCGCGCACCATGATGCGCGGCAGCATTTCCACCTGCGTCACCTCCGCGCCCAGGCGCGCGAAGGCCTGCGCCAGTTCGCAGCCGATCGGCCCGCCGCCCAGCACCACCAGCCGTCGCGGGAGCTCCTTCAGCTCCCACAACGTGTCGCTGGTCAGGCAGCCCACCTCCTTCAATCCCGGCAGTGGCGGCACGAAGGGTTCTGCGCCGGTGGCGATGACGATGCTGCGTGTGCTGAGCGTGCGCTCGCCGCCATCGGCGAGCCGCACGCGCACGTTCCACGGGTCGACGATGCGCGCCTCGCCGAGCAGCACCTCCACGCCGAGCGAGCTGTAGCGTTCGACCGAATCGTGCGGTTCGATGTCGGCGATGACCTTCGCCACGCGCTGCATCACCTGCGCGAAGTCGAGCGCCCACTGCGCGCTGGCCACGCCGTAGTGCGCGCTGTGGCGCATCTGGTGCACCAGCGTGGCGGTCTTGATCAGCGCCTTGCTCGGCACGCAGCCGTAGTTCAGGCAATCGCCGCCCATCTTGTGGCGTTCGATCAGGGTTACCTTGGCCTTCACCACGGCGGCGATGTAACTGGTCACCAGGCCCGCCGCGCCGGCACCGATGACGACCATGTTGCGCTCGAAACGCTTCGGCCTGGTCCACTTCGCATAGACCTTGCGCGCCTTGACCACGTCGACGGTCTTCTTCGCCAGCAGCGGAAACACGCCCAGCAGCACGAAGCTGCCGATCAACGCCGGCGACAGGATGCCGGCGAGCGACTTCAGCTGCGCCAGTTGTGTGCCGGCATTCACATAGACGAGGGTACCGGCGAGCATGCCGAGCTGGCTGACCCAGTAGAAGGTGCGCGCCTTCATGGTCGTCAGACCCATCAGCAGGTTGATGACGAAGAACGGGAACAACGGCACCAGCCGCAAGGTGAACAGGTAGAACGGGCCCTCGCGCTCGATGCCCTTGTCGATCTCCTTCAGCCGCGCACCGAAGCGCGACTCGACCACGTCACGCAGCAGGTAGCGCGAGACCAGGAAGGCCAGCGTGGCGCCGATGGCGGACGCGAACGAGACCAGCACGGTGCCCGCCAGCAGCCCGAACAGTGCGCCGCCGAGCAGCGTCATGATCGCTGCGCCGGGCAGCGACAGCGCCGTCACCAGCACATAGATGGCGCAGAAGCCACCGGCCACGAGCAGCGGTTTCGTCTCGTACAGTGCCAGCAGGCCGGCGCGCTGGTCCTGGATGTATTGCAGGCTGAAGAAGCGCTGCAGATCGAAGGCGAAGAACGCCGCCACGGCCACGAGCAGCGCCACCAGCAGCAGCCATTTCTGTTTGTTCATGAGGGTTCGTCGGTTCGCGGATGAGATTCCGACACCGCGGGCGGAACTTACACCATCGGCATCAGCGCTCGGCCAGCAGCCGCCAGCCGGCGCGCAGCCTGGTCGCCAGCGTCAGCACGCACAACGCGGCGAAGACTTGCGCGAACAGCGCGAAATAATGCGGCCACAGGCACATCGCACAAAAGCAGATCAGCGTCTCGCTGCCCTCGGTCAAGCCACCCAGGTAATAGATGCCCTTTTGCGGATAGTCGGCGGCTTGCAGGCCGCGCCGTTCGGCGAGCAGCGAAAACGCCAGGAAGCTGGAGCCGGTGCCGATGAAGGCGGCGAGCAACAACGACGCGGCCAGCGCATTGGCGGATGGGTCGGCGACGGCGAATGCGAGCGGGATGCAGGCATAGAAGACGAAGTCGAGCGTGATGTCGAGGAATGCGCCGCGGTCGGTGGCCGCGGTCAGGCGCGCCACGGCGCCGTCCAGGCCATCGGCCAGCCGGCTTGCCAGCAGCAACGCCAGGCCGACCCCCGGCAAGCCCGACGCGATGGCCACCGCGGCCAGGATGCCGGTGGCGAATCCCACCCACGTCACCGTGTCGGCATGCACGCCCAGGCGCACCAGCCGCGCCGCGCCGCGGGCGAGCAGCGGCTTCAACAAGGTCAGGCCGGCGCGATCGAGCATGCGTCGATTGTGGCGACGTGCCGGGCGGGATGGCTTTCGCGTCGGTGCAGGCCACCGCGCTCGATCACTTCGCCGATGCCACCACCGCCGTCAACCAACCGCCCTGCAGCGCCCGCGTCAGCCAGGCCGCGAAATCGAAAGCATCGCCCGCCACACCCAGGGCTTGCCCCAGGCCGCTGCCTTTCAGCAGCGCCGCGGTGAAGAGCGCGTCGGCGTCGTCCAGCCGCAGCACCTGGCCGCGCCACCCGGCGCGCCAGACCCAGGCGCGTTCGGCCTGCTCTGCGGCCAGGGCCTGGCGGACGGGTGCAAAACGATCCGGCGCGTCGCTTTGGTGGGCGGCCCAGATGGTGGCCACCGGAAAGCGCGACGACACCAGCGTGCTACCCGGTCGCAGCGCCACGCACAGGCCGTCCGGGTCGTGGCTGGCCAGAAGATCCAGTCCCTGTGGCGCTTCAGGCGCATCGGCAGTCATCTCGCAGCGGTGCAACGCCCAGTCGAGGCGCGCGCAGTCGGCCAGGTACGGCTCGTCGGCGAGTTCGGCGCTGCCTTCGATGAATTCGGGCAGCGCCGCACCGAACTGCGCCAGGTCGCCCTGTGTCGGTGGCCGGCGCTGCCACAGCGTGCGCGCCAGCGCGGCGAACGATTCCGCGCCGATGAGTTGGCGCAGCACCGGAAATGCAGCCGACAGCGCGCGTTCGGCCGAGGCGCCGGCGTTGGCCCGATAGGCCAGCAGGCCGCGACTTGCCGTGGGCGATCCGGGCGCTTCGGCACGCAACCAGGGCGACAACTCGGTGAGCTCGATGTCATGGCACAGCGCGGCCATCAGCGCACGCTGCCGCGCCGCTTCGCGATCGGGTGGCGGCGAATCGTCGCGCACGCTCACGTGGTGCCAGCAGGCGCCGCCTGCGCGGCGCGGGCCACCGCATCGGCCTGCACCGCCTCGGCCAGCAACACGTCGAGCGCGGGGAGGTCGGTGTCCCATTCAATAAGCGTCGGCCGCGGCCCCAGGCGCCGCACCGCGTGCGCATACACCTGCCACACCGGCGCGTGCACGCGGCTGCCGTGATCGTCGATGACGATGTCGCCGCAGTCGTTGAAGCCGGCCAGATGAATCTCGCCGACGCTGGCGGCATCGATGGCATCGATCCAGCCACAGGCCGAAGCCACCGGATCGAGCCCGGCATTCAGCGCGTTGACGACCAGGTTGTTGACATCCAGCAGCAGACCGCAGCCGCTGCGTCGTGTCAGCTGGTTGAAGAAATCACATTCACTCAGGCGATCGTCGACCCAGCCGAGATAGGCCGACAAATTCTCGACCAGCAGCGGGCGCTTCAACAACGTCTGCACGCGCTGCACGTTGTCGACCATCAAGGCGAGCGATTCGTCGTTGAAGGCGATCGGCAACAAGTCGTTGCCGTGCAGCACCGCGTCGCCCTCGGCACGCGGCGCGCGGGCGAAGCAGGCGTGGTCGCTGACCCGCACCGGGTCGATGCGCCGCACCAGGCGTTCGAGCCGTTGCAGGTGCCAGTCGTCCAGCCCCGCCGCCGAGCCCAGCGCCAGCCCGACGCCGTGCAGGCTGACCGGGTAACACGCGCGCGCCTCGTGCAGCACCGCCAGCGCGGCGCCACCGTCAGCAAAGAAGTTCTCGGAGTGGACTTCGACGAAGCCGAGCGCCGGACGGCTGCTCAAGACTTCATCGTGGTGCGGCTGGCGCAGACCGATGCCGGCAGCGGGGATCGCTGCCGCGCCAGCGGCTGCGCCATTCATGAACGCACGGAAAACAGGCGCCGGATCAGCCCTTGGCCTTCATCTTCGCTTCGTCGGCGGTCATGCCCTTCATGTCCTTGCAGGTGCCGGCGGCGACGTACTTCCAGTCGCCGGGCGAGTTGTCGGTCTTGGACTGGCCCGCGCACGAGTGGGTGCCCGCCGCGTTGGCGCAGTCGTTCTGGCCCGCCTTGGCGATGCCGAAGCACTTTTCCTTGCCCTTTTCCTGGGCGGCAACCTGCCCCACCAGGCCCAGTGCGAGAACCGAGGCAAGGGCCGAAGAAACGATCAGACGATGGCTCATGAAAACTCCTGTGAATGAATGTCGGGCCGGATGGCCTGGACAACCCTGCGTCGGACCCGATTCTGCGGTCCTTACACGGCTGCGCGACCGATTTCGGGCGATGCACCCGCCGCCGTGTCGGGAATGACGGGCGGCAGCCGGCACCCCTGCGGCAGCGGCGCCGACGCCACAATCGACCGCGCCGATCCGTCAATCCTGATTGACAACTTTGTGTGTCCTAATATATTTACATCGTCAGAGACCCTCGTGCGGGTTCAGCACGGACTTGTCAGCTTCACAGAAGGAGGCTACGAATGGAACATGATCCCAACAGGGTCTGGCCCACCGGCTTGACCATCCCGGAATCGGAGGAACTGCACAAGCACGTCATCGACGGCGCGCGTGTGTTCTTCGTGATTTCACTGTTCGCGCATTTGCTGGCGTACGCCTATTCACCCTGGCTTCACTGAGGAGGAATCCATATGAACCAAGGAAGAATCTGGTGCGTCGTCAACCCCACCGTGGGCTTGCCGCTGTTTCTGGGCAGCGTCGCGGTGACCTCGTTGATCGTGCACTACTCGGTGCTGTCGAACACGACCTGGTTCTCGCACTACTGGAACGGTGGTGCGAAGGCCAAGGCGGCGTCGATTGATGACACCAGCCGTCCGGTTGCGGCCAACACCTCGTACGGCGCTGGCGGTTTCGTGATCACGGTGGCCCCCACCGCGGGCACGGTGCCATCGGCGCAGTCGTTCGTCGTCACGGTGGCGCCCGAGGCCGCTGGCGCGGCGGCCCCGTCCTCCGAGAAGCTGGCCCTCGCCGGGGCCAGCACGCAGTAGCACCGCCCGATGTCGGTGGTGTTCTCTCCTGGAGCCGGGGTCTGCGGACGCCGGCTCCATTCCTCTTCGACGGGGTCGGGCCGAACATGAATCGCATCAGCCGACGCGTCATGCGCTCGTGGCTGAGCCTGGGCACCGCTTTCCTGCCCTTCGCCGACGCCGCCACGCCCGAACTGCCGCTGTCGCGGCTGCTGCGCCTGTCGCTGTTCCAGGTCTCGGTGGGCATGTCGCTGGTGCTGCTGGTCGGAACCCTGAACCGCGTCATGATCGTCGAGCTGAACGTGCCGGCCTCGCTGGTCGCGATCATGATTTCGCTGCCGCTGCTGTTCGCGCCGTTTCGCGCGTTGATCGGCTTCCGGTCCGACAACCACCGCTGCCAGCTGGGCTGGAAGCGCGTGCCCTTCATCTATCGCGGCACCCTGTTCCAGTTCGGCGGGCTGGCGATCATGCCCTTTGCCTTGCTGGTGCTGTCCGGCGGCGGCGATGCCGGCCAGTTGCCCACCTGGGTCGGGCAGGCGGCAGCCGCGTTGTCTTTTCTTCTCGTCGGCATCGGCTTGCACATGACGCAGACGGTCGGGCTGGCGCTGGCCACCGACCTGGCGTCGGCCGCATCACGGCCGCGCGTGGTCGGCTTGATGTACGTGATGTTGCTCGCCGGCACCATTGCCAGCGCGTTGATCTTCGGTGCGCTGTTGGTCGAATTCAGCCCCGCGCGGCTGGTGCAGGTGATCCAGGGCGCGGCGGTGGCCACGCTGGTGCTGAATGCAGTGGCGGTGTGGAAGCAGGAAACGCGCGGCGCCACCGGCAGTGCGCGCAGCGCCGAGGCCGACCCGACGTTCCGCGAAGCATGGCAGCTCTTCAACCGCGGCGGCCATGCCACGCGGCGCCTGCTGGCGGTCGGCCTGGGCACCATGGCCTTCGGCATGCAGGACGTGCTGCTCGAACCCTACGGCGGCCAGATCCTGCAGCTCAGCGTGGCCGAGACGACCCGTCTGACCGCCAGCATGGCGGTGGGCGGGCTGCTCGGCTTCGGTCTCGCTTCGCGTGTGCTCGGCCGCGGCGCCGACGCCTTTCGCCTCGCCGGTTATGGCGCGTTGATCGGCGTGCCGGCGTTCGCCGCCGTCATCCTGTCCGCCCCACTCGGCGCGCCGATGCTGTTTGCGGCCGGCACCTTGCTGATCGGCTTTGGCGCCGGACTCTTCGGCCACGGCACCTTGACCGCGACGATGAACCTGGCGCCGGCCAACCAGGCCGGTCTGGCGCTCGGTGCCTGGGGCGCGGTGCAGGCGTCGGCAGCGGGCCTGGCGATCGCCCTCGGCGGCGTGATCCGCGATGTCGTCAATGCCGGTTCGACGACCTCGGCGAACGCAGCCAATGGCTACCATGTCGTCTATGCCATCGAGGTGCTGCTGTTGCTGGCCACCTGGGTGGCCATCATGCCGCTGCTGCGACAGTCGCGCCACACCGCTGTGAGCGAGCACGGGCTGAGCGCCTGAGCGCCTGCACGCGAGACGGATCGACCACCCACCCCCCGAGGGAATCATGAGCCAAACCATCTGCCGCATGTATCCGAGCCACGAGCAGGCACAGGGCGCCGCGCAGGCGCTGCGCACCGACCGCTTCGACGATTTTCCTTTCGTGAATGTGGTGGGCGCACACACCGTCACGCCGACCACGCTCGACACGGTCACGGCCGCGATCGCCAAGTGCCACGTGCTGAAAGCCCATGCGCGCGTGTATGCCGAAGGGGTGCTGCGCGGCGGCACGCTGGTCATCGTGCATGCGCCGTTCGGTTCGGCGCTGCTGGCGCAGCAGATCCTCGACGAACACGGCCCCGTCGAATCGGGCTTCGCCGAAACGAGCGATCGGTTGCAGGCGTGGGACGAAGCCGCGCCGATGTCGAGCGCGCTGCACTGCCGGGTGCTGCTCGACGATTCGGCCACCTTCTCCCGGTTCTGGAACGTGCGCCCACTGACCAAGAAGCAGCGCACCACGTCGGCCGCACTCGGGCTGCCGGAGCTGTCGCGCCAAAGGGGCAGTTTCAACGGCACCGTCGGCATGCCGTTGCTGTCGAACAAGGGGACGATCCTGTCGTCGCTGCTCGGCCTGCCGGTGTTGATCGGCAGCAAGCGCTGAAGCGGGCACGGCGCCGCACCGACGTTCTTCAAGAGCCCGGTGGCCAGCGCCGAAACCCGGCGCGGGTTGCTGAAGCGCTCGAACGATGCCCTCGGCGTGGCCTTCATCAGCGCGATGTTCCTTGCCGAGGCCGTCGTCGCGCACCACGTGCGGCCGAGCCCGGCGTCTGCCTGGATATGGTCCTTGCTCGCCTTGGTGTCGGTGGCCGCGCTGGGCTATCGGCTGTGGTGTCGCGCGTGCCTGCGCCGCCTCGGGGACGACTGAACCGCGGCTTGCGCCGCCGGAACGCTAAGCGCTGCCCCAGCCGCCGCCACCCGGCGTCTCGATGACGAACACGTCTCCCGGCCCCACCGGCGCCGAGCCGATGTGGTCGAGCGGCTCGATGCTGCCGTCGGCACGTTCGATGCGGTTGATGCCGACCGCGCCCGGCGCGCCACCGGCCATGCCGAAGGCGCCGTGGTGGCGGCCGTTGCTGAGGATCGATGCGGTCATCGGCTCGAGAAAGCGCACCCGGCGCACGCCGCCATCGCCGCCGTGCCATTGGCCGGCACCGCCCGAGCCGCGGCGGATGGCATAGCTGTCCAGCCGCACCGGGAAGCGGAACTCGAGTACCTCGGGGTCGGTGAGGCGCGAGTTGGTCATGTGCGTCTGCACGACCGAGGTGCCGTCGAAACCCGGCCCCGCGCCGCTGCCGCCGGAGATGGTCTCGTAGTACTGGTGGCGCGCATTGCCGAAGGTGAAGTTGTTCATCGTGCACTGGCCCGCCGCCATCGCGCCGAGCGCGCCGTACAGCGCGTTGGTGATGCAGGTCGAGGTCTCGACATTGCCCGCCACCACCGAAGCCGGCGGCTGTGGATTCAGCATCGAGCCTGCGGGAATCAGCACCTCGAGCGGCTTCAGGCAACCGGCGTTGAGCGGGATGTCGTCGCCGACCAGCGTGCGAAACACGTACAGCACCGCCGCCATGCTGACGGCGGTCGGTGCATTGAAGTTGTTGGCCAGCTGCGCCGACGTGCCGGCGAAGTCGATGACCGCGCTGCGCGCCGCCGCATTCACGCGGATCGCCACGCAGATCCGCGCACCGTTGTCCAGCGGCAAGGTGAAGCTGCCGTCCTTCAGTTCGGTGATCACGCGGCGCACCGATTCTTCGGCGTTGTCCTGCACGTGGCGCATGTAGGCGCTGACCACCGCCAGCCCGAATTGATCGACCATGCGGCGCAGTTCCTGCACGCCCTTCTGATTCGCCGCGATCTGCGCCTTCATGTCGGCCAGGTTCTGCTGTGGGTTGCGTGCCGGGTACTTACCGCCTTGCAGCAAGGCCAGCATCTCGGCTTCGCGCAGGCGGCCGGCTTCGACCAGCAACACGTTGTCGAGCTGCACGCCTTCTTCTTCGATGCGCGTGGAAAACGGCGGCATCGAACCGGGCGTGGTGCCACCGATGTCCGCGTGGTGGCCGCGCGAGCCGACGTAGAACGTGGGCCGCGCCTCGTCGGCCAAATAGACCGGCGTGACCACCGTCACGTCCGGCAGGTGCGTGCCGCCGTGATACGGGTCGTTGAGCACATAGACATCGCCGGGCCGCATGCGCTCGGCATTGCGCGTGATCACCGTCTTGATCGATTCGCTCATCGAGCCCAGGTGCACCGGCATGTGCGGTGCGTTGGCGATCAGGTTGCCGTCGCCGTCGAACAGCGCGCAGGAAAAATCGAGCCGCTCCTTGATGTTCACCGAGTAGGCGGTGTTCTGCAGCTGCAGCCCCATCTGCTCGGCGATGTTCATGAACAGGTTGTTGAACACCTCCAGCATCACCGGATCGACACGCGTGCCGATGGCATGGCGGTCGTCGCGCGGCCGCACGCGTTGCAGCAGCAGGTGGTCGAGATCGGAGACGCGCGCGCGCCAGCCGGGCTCGACCACGGTGGTGGCATTGCGTTCGGCGATGATCGCCGGGCCGTCGATGAACATGCCCGGCAGCGCCTGCTCGCGCAAGACCAGCGCCGCCGGCATCCAGCGCCCGGCACTGAACAGCTGCACCGTCTGCGCCACCGGCGCCGGCGCCTCGGCCTGTAGCGCCAGCGCGCTTTCCGGCGGCGTGTCGCCGGCGGCCACCGCCTCGACGGAGACCGCCTCGACGATCAGCGCACGCTCGCTCATCAGGAAAGAAAACCGCTGCCGGTAGGCTGCTTCGAAAGCGGCGCGCATCTCATTCGCGCTGCCGAAGGGCACCACCAGGGCCGAATCGGTGCCGGCATAACGCAAGTGCACGCGCCGATGGGTGCGCAGTTCAGCGCGGCTCGTGCCCTGGCGCTGCATTTCCGCCCTCGCCTCCGCGGCCAGCGCCTCCAGCGCCTGCGTCACCTGCGGCAACGCGTCGGCCAGCGGCAGCTCGACCGAGGCTTCGCGCATCACGCTCTGGTCGGCCAGGCCCATGCCGTAGGCCGACAGCACGCCGGCCAGCGGGTGCGCGAACACCCGCTGCATGCCCAGCGCATCGGCGACGCGGCAGGCGTGCTGGCCGCCTGCGCCGCCGAAACACTGCAAGGTGTAGCGCGTGACGTCGTGGCCGCGCGCGACCGAGATCTTCTTGATCGCGTTGGCCATCGCGCCCACCGCGATGTCGATGAAACCTTCGGCCACCGCCTCGGCGCTGCGCTGCACGCCGGTGGCCTGTTGAATGTCGGCGGCCAGTGCTGCGAACATCCGCACCACCACCTCGCGGTCCAGCGCTTCGTCACCGCGCGGCCCGAACACGGTCGGGAAAAACGCCGGCTGGATCTTGCCGAGCATGACGTTGGCATCGGTCACCGTCAGCGGACCGCCGCGCCGGTAACACGCCGGCCCCGGGTCGGCGCCGGCGCTGTGCGGGCCGGCACGGAAGCGCGCGCCGTCGAAGCTCAGCACCGAGCCGCCGCCAGCAGCGACGGTGTGGATGCTCATCATCGGCGCGCGCATGCGCACGCCGGCCACCTGCGTCTCGAAAGCGCGTTCGAACTCGCCGGCGAAGTGGCTGACATCGGTGGAGGTGCCGCCCATGTCGAAACCGATGACCTTGTCGATCTTCGCCAGCTGCGCGGTGCGCGCCATGCCGACGATGCCGCCCGCCGGGCCGGACAGGATCGCGTCCTTGCCCTGGAAGGCATGCGCATCGGTCAGGCCGCCTGACGACTGCATGAACAGCAGCTTCACACCTGGCATCTGCTGCGATACCTGCTCGACATAGCGGCGCAGGATCGGCGACAGGTAGGCATCGACGACGGTCGTGTCGCCACGCCCGACCAGCTTCATCAGCGGGCTGACGCTGTGCGACGCACTGATCTGCGTGAAGCCGACCTCGGTGGCGATGCGCGCGGCGGCGGTTTCGTGTTCGGTGTAGCGGTAGCCGTGCATGAAGACGATCGCCACGCTGCGCAAGCCCGTATCGAAAGCCTGCTGCAGCGCGCCGCGCAGATGCGCTTCGTCGAGGGCTTCGATCACGCCGCCGTCGGCGCCGACACGTTCATGCGCTTCGATGGCGCGGCTGTACAGCAGTTCGGGCAGCACGATGTGGCGCTCGAACAGCCGCGGACGTTCCTGGTAGCCGATGCGCAGTGCATCGCCGAAGCCGCGCGTGATGACCAGCAAGGTCGGCTCGCCCTTGCGTTCGAGCAGCGCGTTGGTGGCCACCGTGGTGCCCATCTTCACGCACTCCACCACATCCGCCGTGATCGGCGCCTCGTCGGCCAGCCCGAGCAGGTGGCGCATGCCGGCCACCGCCGCATCGCGGTAGGCGCCGGGGTTCTCGCTGAGCAGCTTGTGCGTCACCAGCGTGCCGTCGGGGCGCTGGCCGATGACGTCGGTGAAGGTGCCGCCGCGGTCGATCCAGAACTGCCAGCGGCTCGACATCAGGCCACCCAGGGCAGCACGTGGGCGCGGTACTCGTGTTCGATGCGGCGCGACGCCCGTGCGTCGATCAGCGCCAGCCGCATCGCCAGCGCGGGGCGGATGCCGACACCGGACGAATTGGCGATAGCGCCGAGCGTGCCGCAGAACATCACCAGGCCATCCGCCACCGGCACCTCCGGCGGCAGCCCGGCCAGCAGATCGGCCAGCGGCGTGATCGCCGCCAGCGTGCCATCCTGGTAAAGCCGCCATTCGTCGCCTTCGAACACCGACGAGCGCAACTGCACGGCATCGGCGCGCGCACGCACCTGCTCCCAGTCCCAGGCCGTCCGGGCCAGCGGCTTGGCACACAGCTGCTTCGACAGCGCCACCGTGTGCGGCACCGGCAGCGCTTCGGCCGCGCGGTCGGTGTGGTCGGAGCCGACCGTCAGCCACCAGCGGCCGGCATGGCGCAGCAGCACCGGCTCGACCTCACCGGAGCTGCTGCTGCCCACCACGTCGACGTCGCTCGCCTGCGTCAGCAGCGCACGCGCCAGCCGGTAGTACACCGGCACGCTCGAAGGCCGTGGCACGCCGAGCCGCGCCAGTTCCTCGATGTGATGCTCGATGGCGGCACGGTCGCGCCCGGTCCAGCCGGCCACCACCAGGCGCGTGGCCTCGAAAGCAATCGGGCCATCGGCGGTGTCGAAGGTCAAGGTCGTCATTGGTTCACCAGGGAAGGCAGCCACAGGGCCAGCTGCGGAAAAAACGCCAGCAGCAACAGCAGCACGAACAAGGCGACGACGAACGGCGCGGTGCCGAGGATGACATCGTTCATCGAGCCGCGCTCGCGCAGGTTGTGCACCACGAACAGGTTGAGCCCGACCGGCGGCGTGATCAGTGCCGCTTCGACCAGCACGATGATGACGATGCCGAACCAGACCATGTCGAAACCCAGCGCCTGCATCACCGGCGCGACCACCGGGATGGTGGTGATCATCAGCGACAGCGTTTCCATGAAGCAGCCCAGGACGACGTAGAACACGATCACCGCCGCCAGCGTCTGCCACGCGGACAGGCCCAGCGTTTGGATCACGTCGGTCAGCTTCGTCGTCAGCCCGATCGCCGACATGACGAAGTTGAGGAAGTACGCGGCGACGATGATGAGCATGATCATGCCGGTGCTGCGCATGGTGCCGAGCAGCGCCTCGCTCAGCATCGACCAGCTCAGTGCCTTGCTCCACCAGGCCAGCGCCAGCCCGGCCATGACCCCCAGCGACGCCGCTTCGGTGGGCGTGGCCAGCCCGGCGTAGATCGAACCGACCACGACCAGAAAGATGCCCAGCGGCGGCAGCAGGTGCACCAGCCCGCCGATGCAGGCCGCCAGCGTGGCGGTGACGCGGCGCCCACCCCATTCAGGGCGCAGCATGCAGGCCACCGCGACGATGGCCATGAACGACAGCGCCAGCAGCACGCCGGGCACGATGCCGGCCAGGTACAGGCGCGGCACCGAGGTGTTGGTGAGCACCGCGTAGATGATCATGTTGATCGACGGCGGAATGAGAATGCCGAGCGTGCCGCCCGCGGCCAACGTGCCCAGAAACAGGCGCTCGTTGTAGCCGAAGCGCTGCGCCTGCGGCAGCGCCACCGCACCGACCGTGGCCGCGGTGGCCAGGCTCGAGCCCGAGGTGGCGGCGAACATCGCGCAGGCGGCGATGTTCGAGTGCATCAGCCCGCCCGGCAGCCACGACAGCCAGCGCGCCAGCGCGCCGTACATCTTCTCGGCCAGACCGGATCGCAGCAGCAGTTCGCCGAGCAGGATGAACAGCGGCAGCGCCACGAGCAGGAACTCGTTGCTCGAGGTCCAGGCGATCTCACCGGCCGCGCGTGTCAGCGGCAGAAACGCGAACAGCTGTCCGAGCACGAGGCCGAGCACGCCCATCGCCGCGGCCACCGGAATCGCCAGCGCCATCAGCGCCAGTAGCGTGAACAGTGCGGTGGTGATCACGGCGTGGCACCGTCATGGCGCGCGGCCGGCGCGCGCACCGCGGAGGCGACCTCGTCAGCGGCATCGTCGCGCACGCTGCGCGCGCCCACCAGACGATTCACACCGGCCCAGTCCGCGCTGAAGAAGGCCAGCGTCGAACGCAGCAGCAGCAGCGCGCCGCACAGCACGAACCACGCATAACCCGCCCACCACAACGCCTGCGGCACCGCCAGCGGCACCGCCAGCGCCGAGTTGGAATGGGCATCGACGCGCCACGACTGCGCCACCACACCCGCGCCATGCCAGGCGACGACGCTGACGAAGCCGAGCAGCGCCAGCACCGCCAGCATGTCGCACACGGCCGCGCCGGTGCGCGGCAGCCGCTCGTACAGCGCATCGATGCGCACGTTGCCGCGGTTCAGCAGCACGAACGCGAACGACCAGGCCGAGCCGATGGCCAGCGCATAACCCGACAGCTCGTCGGCACCGCCGAGCGTGATGCCGGCGAACTTGCGCAACAGCACGTCCACCGACACCAGCACGGCCGCCGTCAGCACCAGGCCGCCGGCCGCCAGCGCCGCCGCGCGCGAGGCACGGTGCGCCACGCCCAGCGCGGCGTCGAGCAGCGACGGCACGGCGCGCTTACTTCTTCAAGGTCACACCGACGATGGGCGTCATGGTCTTGTTGAACTCGGCCACGCAGGCAGCCGAGCAACGCTGCGCCCAGGTCGGCAGCGTGGTCTCGGCCAGCACCTTCTTCAACAGCGCCACGTCGGCGGCGGAGGGCTGCACGACGGTCATCTTGCCCTTGGTGCCGAGCGTGCACTTGTCGGTGCCCGCATTGCACTCATAGCCCTGCTGCGTGAAGTTGCCGGCGGCGTCCCACACCGACTTTTCGAGCACCTTGACCTCGGATTCGATGAGCGCGCGCACACGCGGGTCGAAGCCGGCCCAGGACTTGGAGTTCACCGCGTAGGCGATCTGCCCCCACGACAGCGGCATCGCCAGCAGATGCGTGGTCACCTCGTTCCACTTGGCGATGTTGCCCGACAACGTGCCGGTGACGGCGCAATCGACGGTCTTGTTCTGCAGCGCCGGCACCACCTCGCCGAAGGCCAAGGTCACCGGCGTGCCGCCGAGGGCGGCGATCAGCTCCGACTGCGAACGGCCGCTGACGCGCACCTTCTTGCCCTTGACATCGGCCAGCCCGGTGATCGGCGCGTTGCAGTACAGCGCCTGCGCCGGGTAGGTGCCGAAGCCGAGCAGTTCGACGCCGAACTTCTCGCGGTACAGCTTTTCGTAGAAGGGCTTCAACTGATCGGTCACCTGGCGCGCGGTGGCCACATCGGGCAGCAGCCCGGCCATGTCGATCATCTCGTTGGCCGGGTCGTCGCTGGCCAGGTAGCCCATCACCGTGGCGCCGATCTCCATCACACCCTGGCCCATCAGGCGCAGCACCTCCGGCCCCTTCAGCCCCATCTCGTTGAAGCCCTTGATCTCGGCGGTGATGGCGCCGTTCGACTTCTCCTTCAAGGTCACGGTCCAGAACGGAACTTCAAACTCCTTGTACTGCGGCAGGCTCGAGATCGAGCCGACGACACGCAGCTCGGTCTTCGGCAGCGGCTGCGCCAGGGCCACCTGCGTGAGGCCGAAACACAGCGCCAGCGAAGCGGCCCACAGGGTGGGGTGGGTTGGGTGCATGAAACTCTCCGGTTGAAGGGGATGCAAAAGGTGATCAAGCTTACAGGCCCCGGCGCGGCGGGCAGAATGCCCGGCACCTGCAATCCCCCGGGCACACACCGTTGAACCTGCGTGCGGTCGAATCGTTCTACTGGGTGGTGATGCTGCGCAGCGTCACGCGCGCGGCCGAGAAACTGCACATGACCCAGTCGGCAATGTCCAGCCGCGTGGCGATGCTCGAACAGGAACTGGGCGTTCAGCTGCTCGACCGGCGCGACAAGCAGTTCCGCATCACGCCGGCCGGCCAGCGCTTCTTCGTGCACGCCGAAAAACTGCTCGAGCTGCAGCGCGACTTCAAGGCGCAGATGGGCACCAAGGACATCCAGCCTGTGTTGCTGAAGGTGGGCGCCTTCGAGTCGGCCTCGCACTCGTGGCTGATGGACTGGGTGCGCTCGGTGCACCGGGCCAACCCGACGCTGGCGCTGGAACTCACCGTCGAAACTTCGCCGGTGCTGGTGGACCTGCTCAGCCGCGGCGCGCTCGACATCGCCATCGCCGCGCTGCCGGCCGATGGCGCCGGCTTGCGTTCGATGTCGCTGCCGTCGATGGAGATGGCCTTCGTCGGCCATGTCGAGCTGCACCGGCGCAGGCACTGGACGCCGGCGCATCTGGCGGCGCTGGAGCTGATCACCTTCCAGCGCGGCTCGCAGCCGCATGTCGCGCTGCTCGACATGCTGCACCGCGCGGGCGTGGAGCCGCTGCGCGTGCACACGGTGTCGTCGATCAGCGCGATGTCGCAGCTGGTGGAAGACGGCCTGGGCGTGGCCACGCTGCCGGCCGCGGTGTTGCAGCGGCTGCGCCTGCGCATGCCCTTGAAGGCGCTGCCCTGCACGGTGGCGCTGCCGGCCCTGCCCACGCACGTGAGCTGGCGCCTGGACCCGACCTCGCTGGCGCCGATGACGCTGGTGGACAGCCTGCTGCTGCATCTCGGCGTCACCGCCAAGCATCGAAAAACTCGATGAACTGAGCGAACTTTTTTGCGCTTGCCACTCGCCCCTGTGGCGCGCATCATGCATTCAACGCTTGGCACCGTGCCAAGGCGATTGATTCCACGAGGGGGGCGAACATGCAGGCGACGACGCCACGTTTCGACACCGACGCCGCGCGACGCGGCACGCAGTTGCGCCAGCGCATGCGCAGCGGCGAACTGGCGCGCCACACCAGCGGCCTCGCCGACGACCTGGTGCAGTGCAACCTGGTGGTGCTGCCGGTGGCCGATGCGCACGACTTCTTGCTCTACTGCCAACGCAACCCGAAGCCCTGCCCGCTGGTCGCTGTCGGTGAGGCCGGCAACCCTGCCCTGCCGACGCTGGGCACCGACATCGACCTGCGCAGCGACCTGCCGCGCTACCGCGTCTGGCGCCACGGCAAGCTGGTCGACGAATTCAACGATGTGCGCGACCTGTGGCGCGACGATCTGGTGGCCTTTGCCATCGGCTGTTCGTTCTCCTTCGAGTGGGCAATGCGCGCCGAAGGCATCCGCCTGCGCCATGTCGAGCAGGACAAGAACGTGGCCATGTACCGCACGAATATCGCCACGCACACCGCCGGCCCCTTCGGCGGTCCGCTGGTGGTGTCGATGCGGCCACTGCCCGCTGCCGACGCCATCCGCGCGGTACAGATCACCGCGCGCTTTCCGGCCGTGCACGGCGCGCCGGTGCACATCGGCGATCCGGCGCTGATCGGCATCCGCGACCTGTCCAGCCCCGACTACGGCGATGCCGTCGATGTGCTGCCGAACGAACTGCCGGTGTTCTGGGCCTGTGGCGTGACACCGCAGGCGGCGCTGGAACGCGCGCACCCCGAGTTCTGCATCACGCACGCGCCCGGCTCGATGCTGGTCACCGACCTGCTGAACCACCAACTCGCCAGCAACTGACTGGCGCCTCGAAACCCACTGAAGGAGAACTGAATGAAATCGACGATCCTCGGCCTCGCGGCCATCGCCCTGGCCACTTCGGCTGCCGCCCAGACCAAGTGGGACCTGGCCAGCGGCTACGGTGCCAACACCTTCCAGACCAAGAACCTCGAGCAGTTCGCTGCCGACGTGAAAGCCGCCACCGGTGGCAAGCTGCTGATCACCGTGCACTCGGGTGCGTCGCTGTTCAAGCAGCCGGAGATCAAGCGCGCGATCCAGACCGGGCTGGTGCCGGCGGGCGAGTTCATCATCTCCGGCCTGGCCAACGAGAACCCGATCTACGGCGCCGATTCGATTCCTTTCCTGGCCACCAGCTATGCCGATGCCAAGCGCCTGTATGAAGCGGCCAAGCCGGTGCAGGGCAAGCTGCTCGCCAGCCAGGGCGTGAAGATGCTGTTCTCGGTGCCGTGGCCGGGGCAGTCGCTGTATTCGGTCAAGCCGATCAATGCCGCCGATGACTTCAAGGGCTCGAAGATGCGCGCCTACAACCCGGCGACGACGAAGATCGCGCAGATGCTCGGCGCTTCGCCGGTGACGATCCAGCTGCCCGAGCTCGGCCAGGCGTTGGCCACCGGCGCCGCCAACAACTTCCTCACCTCCAGCGCCAGTGGCGCCGACGGCAAGCTGTACGAGCAGGTGAAGTTCTTCTACCCGGTCAACGGCTGGCTGCCGCGCAACGTCACCGCCGTCAGCCAGAAGGCCTTCGATGCGCTGGACAAGCCGACCCAGGATGCGGTACTGAAAGCCGCCGCCGATGCCGAAGTGCGCGGCTGGAAGGCCAGCGAGCAGGTGGATGAAGATTCGATCAAGATCCTGAAGGACAACGGCGTGACCGTGGCGCCACCATCGGCCAGTGTCAGCGCCGCGCTGCAGAAGATCGGCGACACGATGACCACCGAATGGCTGGCCTCGGCCGGCGCCGACGGCAAGACCATCATCGACGCGTATCGCAAGAAGTAGGACCCTCTCTCACCCCCGTCCCTCCCCGCCCGGGGAGAGGACGGGTGGGGGAACCACGATCCGCACTCTGACAGGAGCGAGCATGTCGCTGCACCGCCTGGCTTTCGGCTTCTACAAGGTCCTGCTGGTGCTGTCCGGTGTGGCCATGATCGGCGCCTTCGTCGCCATCATGCTCAACATCCTGGCCCGCCTGTTCGGCTGGAACATTCCGGGGCTCGACGGTTATGCCGGCTATGCCATCGCCGCCGCCCTGTTCCTGGCGCTGCCGGCCACGCTGCAGAACAACGAGCACATCCGCGCCACGCTGCTGCTCGATCATGTCAGCCCCGGCGCGCGCGGCCGCATGGAAACGGTCGCGCTGTTGCTGGCCACCGGCATCACGCTGTTCCTGGCCTGGTTCGCGATGCGCCTGGTCTGGGTGTCGTACAGCCTGCACGATGTCGCGCCCACTGGCGATGCCACGCCGATGTGGATTCCGCAGCTGAGCATGGCGCTGGGCTGCGTGGGTTTCGCGCTGGCTTTCGTGCAGGCGCTCTGGGCTCGATTCACGGGCCAGATCTTCTTCGCCGAGCCCTCGGGCGAAGCCGCCCACGCCGACTGACCGAAAGGAACGCACGATGGATATCCTCATCGCTTCGGGCCTGGTGGTCCTGCTCTTCGCGGCGCTGGCCTCGGGCCTGTGGATCGGCACCGCGCTGATCGCCGTCGGCCTGGTGGCGATGGGCCTGGCCACCAGCCGGCCGGTCGGCGACAGCATGGTGCTGACCATCTGGGGCTCGACCTCGAGCTGGACCTTGACCGCGCTGCCGCTGTTCCTGTGGATGGGCGAGATCCTGTTTCGCACCAAGCTCAGCGAGGACATGTTCAAGGGCCTGGCGCCGTGGCTGAACCGGCTGCCCGGCCGCTTGCTGCATGTCAACGTCATCGGCAGCACCATCTTCGCCGCGGTGTCGGGCTCGTCGGCCGCCACCTGCGCCACCATCGGCCGCATCGCACTGCCCGAACTGCGCCAGCGCGGCTACCCGGAATCGCTGGCAGTGGGTTCGCTGGCCGGCGCGGCCACGCTCGGGCTGCTGATTCCACCGTCGATCATCATGATCGTCTATGGCGTGGCGGCCGATGTCTCGATCGCCAAGCTGTTCATCGCCGGCATCGTGCCGGGCATCGTGCTCGCCAGCCTGTTCATGGGCTACATCGTCGTCTGGTCGCTGCTCAACCCGACCAAGATTCCGAGCGCCGAGCAAGGCCTGTCGTTCGGCGCCAAGCTGTACGCCTCGCGCCACCTGATTCCGGTGGTGTTGCTGATCGCCGGCGTGATGGGCTCGATCTACAGCGGCGTGGCCACTGCCACCGAGGCGGCGGCCATCGGTGTGCTCGGCTCGCTGGTGCTGGCCGCCACCGAGGGCAGCCTGAGCTGGAAGAGCTTCACCGAAGGCGTGGCCGCGGCCTGCCGCGTGTACTGCATGGTCGGCCTGATCCTGGCTGGTGCCGCGTTCCTGACCTTGGCGATGGGCTTCGTCGGGCTGCCGCGCCACCTCGCCGAATTCATCACCTCGCTGCAGCTGTCGCCGTTCGCGCTGGTCATCGCGCTGACCTTGTTGTACCTGGTGCTGGGCTGTTTTCTCGACGGCATCTCGATGGTGGTGCTGACCATCGGCGTGCTGCTGCCCACCGTGCAGGCAGCCGGCTTCGACCTGATCTGGTTCGGCGTGTTCACCGTGCTGCTGGTGGAGCTGGCGCAGATCACGCCGCCGGTGGGCCTGAACCTGTTCGTGTTGCAGGGCCTGACCAAGCATGACCTGACCTATGTCGCCAAGACCGCCACGCCGATGTTCCTGATGATGCTGCTGGCCGCGCTGCTGTCGTACTTCTTCCAGGACCTGATCCTGTGGTTACCGAGCCGGATGTGAATGCCGATTCAACCCCGGCCATGAGCCCACGCGTGCTCGACGCCGGTGATGCCGCATTCACCATCGAGTTCGGTGAGCGCATCGATCCATCACTGCTGGCCGCGGTGAACACGCTCGACGCGGCCATCGCGCGCGAGCACGCCGCCGGCCGCCTGCCGGGGCTGATCGAGACGATGCCGACCTTCCGCTCGCTGACCGTCTTCTTCGACCCGCTGGCCACCCGCCGTGCGGCGCTGATCGACGCGTTGCAGCCGCTGCTCAAAGTCGACGCGCAATCCGCGACGACGGCGGGCCGCCGCTGGCGGTTGCCGGCCTGCTACGAAGGCGATGCCGCGCCCGATCTGGCGCCCACCGCGCGCACCCTCGGCATCAGCGAGGACGAGGTCGTCGCGCTGCACAGTGGCACCGAGGTGAGCGTCTACATGCTCGGCTTCCTGCCCGGCCTCCCGTTCATGGGCGACCTGCCTGACAGGCTGCGCCTGCCGCGGCGCACCGAGCCGCGCGTGCGCGTGCCGGCCGGCAGCGTGGCCATCGCCAACGGGCTGACCGTCATCTACCCGTGGGAAAGCCCCGGCGGCTGGCACCTGCTGGCGCGTTGCCCGGTGCCCTTGTTCGATGCCAAACGCGCTTCGCCGGCGTTGCTGGCCGCCGGCGACCGGGTGCAATTCGAGCCGGTATCCAGCGCCGATTGGCAGCGGCTCGACAAGGCCCTGCAAGCCGGCGAGATCGACCCGCAGCACTGGCTCATCGACAGCGACCGCACATGAACGACGAGCCGCTGCTGGAAGTGCTGTCGCCCGGCGCCTACGCCTCGCTGCAGGACGGCGGCCGGCGCGGCCATCGCCGCATCGGCGTGCCCTGGGCCGGCGTGCTCGATGCGCGGCTGATGCGCATCGCCAACCGGCTCGTCGGGCAGGACGAGAACACGCCGGTGATCGAGTGTTTCGACGGGGGCGTGCAGCTGGCGGCACGCCACGCCACGCTGTGCCTGGCGGTGGCCGGCGATGCCGTGATCGAGACCGAACACCGCGGCGAGCGGCGCGCGCTCGGCAGCTGGCGTTCGTTGCTGCTGGCCGAAGGCGCCACGCTGCGCGTGCGCCGCGCCGAACCCGGTCGCATCGTGGTCATTGCCGTCGAAGGGCTGGCGGTGCCGCAGGTGATGGGCAGCGCATCGACCTACGTGCGCGCCGCGCTCGGCGGCATCGACGGGCGTGCACTGGCGGCCGGCGTGCGCCTGCACGTCAAGCCGGCGAGCGCGCGGCCGCAGCAGATGCTGGGCGAGCCGCCGCGGCCTGCCATCGGCGCGATCCGCGTGGTCCCCGGCCCGCAGGCCGATCACTTCAGCGCCGCCACGCGGGCTGCGTTCTGCGACGCCGACTACCGCGTCACCGCGCAGGCCGACCGCATGGGCGTGCGCTTCGAGGGGCCGGGGCTCGCTCACGCGGGGGCGAGCGAGATCGTCTCCGACGCCACCGTGCCCGGCTCGATCCAGGTGCCGGGCAACGGCCAGCCGATCGTGTTGCTGGCCGATGCGCAGACGGCCGGCGGCTACCCGAAGATCGGCACCGTCATCGGCGCCGATCTGGCGCGCGTGGCGGCAGCGAAACCGGGGCAGGCAATGCGTTTCGCGTGGGTGAGCGCGGCCGAAGGCGAGGCGCTGGCCCGCGCCGCCGAAGCGGAGACGAAGAAGTTGCTGGCGGCGATCCGCCCGCTGCTGCTGGGCGGCATCGACGAAGCCGCGCTGTATGCGGCCAACCTGGTCAGCGGTGCGGTGGATGCGATGTCGGCCGAGCACCGCCCGCTGCTCGGCGGGCCCGGGACTTGAGCCGACCACGGAGAACATGGGCATGAAGATCAACCTCAACGCCGACCTCGGTGAATCCTTCGGCGCCTGGAAGATGGGCGAGGACGAAGCGCTGTTGCGGGTGGTGTGCTCGGCCAACATCGCCTGCGGCTTTCATGCCGGTGATCCGCTCGTGATGCAGCACACCGTGCGCACCGCGCTGGCAGCCGGTGTGACGATCGGCGCACATCCCGCCTACCCCGACCTGCAGGGTTTCGGAAGGCGGCCGATGCGCATGGCGCCGGCCGAGCTCGGGGCGGCCGTGATCTACCAGGTCGGCGCCTTGGCCGGCTTCGCGGCGGCCGAAGGCGGCAGGTTGACGCATGTCAAGCCGCACGGCGCATTGAACAACCAGGCCTGCGAGGACGCCGCGTTGGCCGACACCGTCGCACGCGCGGTGCGGGCCGTCGATCGCGAGCTGATCCTGCTCGCCCCGGCGCTGTCCGAGTTGCTGGCTGCTGGCCAACGCGCCGGCTTGCCGGTGGCGGCCGAGATCTTTGCCGACCGCGCCTACACCGATGCCGGCACGCTGGTGCCACGCCAGCAGGACGGCGCGGTGCTGCACGACCATGACGCGGTCGTGGCCCATGTGCTGCGCATGCTGGATGCCGGCGGCATCGTCGCGCGCAGCGGCAAGCTGCTGCCGACACCGATGCACAGCATCTGCGTGCACGGCGACAATCCCGGCGCGGTCGACAACGCGCGCCGGCTGCGCGTCGCGCTCGAAGGGCGCGGCGCGCAGCTGGTGGGCTTGCCCGAGCTGCCGATGCGCTGAGCGTTGCCGGCGGCGCGCTCAGATCGGCGGCGGCTCGTCGTCCGCGCGGATGCGCCGGGCTTCGACATAGAAGCGCTTCTCATGCGCTTCGCCCATCGAGAAGGCCTTGCGCGGCATCGGCCCTTCGCGCACCACACGGCGCATGAGCTGGCTCTTGCCGACCGCAGGCAAGTGAAATCCGGCCTGGCCGTCCTGCACTGCCAGGCGCTCCAGCACCTCGTCACCGTGCACATAGTCCACGTGCGTGGCGCCGCCCCGTTCGATCAAGCCGTCGATGAAGGCCTGGAAGGTGGCCACCGGCAGCGTGCCTTGCGGTTCGGCAATTTCGACCAAGCTGAAGCGTGCGCCGGGTCCGATCAATCCGGTGGCATGCACGCTGTCGGGGGCGGCAAGCAAGCGCTGGCGCATGGCCCCGGCAGACGCCAGGTCGGTGCAGGTCAGCGCGCTGCCGAACACGTCGGCCAGCGCTCGCCGCACATCGACAGTCACACCGAACAGCAGCCGGTGGATGGCCGCGAAGGCGAGTGCCGGATCGTGGATGTTGATCACCTCGACCAGCGCATGGCGGCTCGGGTGTGACGGCCCGAGCTGGGCCTTGACGCTGTCCCACATCGACTTGGCGGTGGCCAGCGAGTGGTTGCCGTCGCCGACCGCGAACAGCATCGGCGGTGTGGCCAGCGGCACGCCGTGGCGGGCGGCGAAGGCCTGCGGCGCGGCCAGCGCCTGCAACGCCTGCACGGCACGCTCGGCATGCGCCGCATCGACGGCAAAACCCGCGACATGGCCGCCGCCGAGCAGCAGATCGGTGTCGTACAGCTTTTCCATCCGGTCGCTCGCGGCGGCCAGCGGTTCGATCACCGTGCAGGCCGGATCGTCGATCAACACCAGCACGTGCGGCACTTCCAGCGCGGCGCCGCGGCGCACCGCGATGCGCGGTGCCAGCCGCGCGACGATGGTGCCTTCGGTGGGCCGGATCAGGCTCGTCGAATCGGCGCTGAAATCGTAGTGCTCGAGGTCGAGTTCGAGCATCAGCCCGCGACGAACGCCCGCGGCCAGGGTTCGCTCCACATAAACCGCTGCCCGTCGCTCCTGCAACAGCCCCTCGGCGAGGTAGCGCCGCATCGTCTGCTGGACGCGCCCGATGCGCTCGGGTTCGTCGCTCGCCCCGAGGTACGCCTCGGGCAGGATCAGGTGCAGTGTCGAAGGCGCATCGCCGACCGTCCGCGCCAGCTCGGCCCACACCCGCGGCTCGGCGGTGTACTGGTCGCAGGCGATGACCGCCCAGCGGCGCATGTCGATGTCGGCGCGGGGCAGGTAAACGCGCGGCAGCCGGAATCCGATCGGAGGGGTCATGCTGTTTCGCCGGTAATGTGTGGGTCCGCCGATGCTAGCCATGCTGGCCGAGGCGCGGGATCGTGCGCCGTCCCGATTTCGCGGAGACGTGGACAGCGGCTTCTGCAGCGGCGACACTCGCCAAACCACACCAACGAAAGGCAAGGCGATGAGGCTCAAAGGCAAGGTGGCTGTCATCACCGGGGGCACCAGCGGTATCGGGCGTCGCATGGTCGAGCGCTTTGTCGAGGAAGGCGCCAGCGTGGTTTTCAGTGGCCGGCGCGCGGCGCTGGGTGCCGAGGTGGCGCAGGCCACAGGGGCGAGCTTCGTCGAAGCCGATGTCGCGCTCGAAGCTGACGCCGCGCGCACCATCGCCGCGGCGGCAAAGATGAATGGCCGCGTTGACATACTGGTCAACAACGCCGGCGGCCCGTCGGCCGGCGGGCGACTCCAGGACCTGGCCCTCGAAGCGTTCGACGCCACCTTCGCCGCGCATGTGCGCGGCACGTTGGGCCACATCAAGCATGTCAGCGCGCTGATGCGCACGCAGCGGCACGGCAGCATCATCAATATCGGCTCGGTGGCCGGGCATCGGGCGGGCTACTCGTCGTCGATCGGCTACGGTGTCGCCAAGGCCGCGGTCATCCATCTGACGCGCTGTGCGGCGATGGAACTCGGCGAAGACAACGTGCGCGTGAATTCGATCTCGCCGGGCGGCATCGCGACCGGCATCTTCGGCAAGGCGATGGGGCTGGACGCACAGGCGGCTGAGGCGTCGGCGGAAAAGATGAAGGTCGCCCTGGCGAAGCTGCAGACGATTCCGCGCGCCGGACTGCCGGATGACATCGCCCATGCCGCCGTGTATCTGGCGAGCGACGAGTCCACCTTCGTCAACGGCGAAGACATCGTGATCGACGGCGGACTCATCTGGGGGCGCCGCTTCTCCGAGGTGGCCGCTGGCGGGCAGGCGATGCGGGCCATGTTCGATTGATGCCGGTGCGGCACTGAGCCCGGCCGCCCTGCGGCTGCGTCGACACGGCGAACAGATCGGCCTCGCGCCCAAGGTGGCGCCTGCTCAACGGCGCGGTGGCGAATCGTGTAACTTCGCGGCCCGTCACGGCAACGCGGCCAGGCGCTGGTTCAGCAACGTCACCACATCCAGCACCGGCAGGCCGCTGGCGGCGCGCAGCGCCGGGGCGTAAGGCGGCAGGTTGGTGCATTCCAGCACCAGCGTGTCGATCTGCGCATGGCGTGCGCGCAGCCGCCTCGCGGCCGCCAGCACCTGTGCCTGCGCATCGGCTTCGTCCAGCTCGGGCAGATCGAGCATCAGCGTGCGGTGCAGCGCCGAGCCCGGCGTGATGCCTTCGACCGGTGTGGCCGGGTCGGCACCGACGCACTCGAAGTGGGCAGGGCTCAGCGACGCCGCCTCGATGGTGATGACGCCGCAGCGCCGGCCGAGCGCCTGCTGCTCGGCCAGTTGCAGCAGCGACGAGGTCCACACCGGCACCGGCAGTGCGGCCTGCAACTCGCGCTGCCACAAGGCCAGGAAGCCGCAGCTGGTCGAGAGGGCATCACAGCCGCCGGCCACCAGTTCGCGGGCGGCATCGATGAAGGGCTGCAGCAGCGCCGGATCGCCGCTGCGCACGATGCGCTCGGGGGTGGCGCCTGCGACCACCCGCCGCCGCACCTCGAAAGCAAAGGTCGCGGGATGGCCGATGTCGCCCACGGGCCGCGGAAAGCGGGTCTGCAGCATCAGCAATCCAAGCGTCGGCATGGTCTGGCAGCGCGGGCGGGAAGCGCGTCGATGCGCGGGAAGCCCCGCTGCCGATGGGCAGCGGGCATGGCCTATGCTAGTCGCCGGTCATCGACCCGCACCCGCCCGCTTCCACCCACAACAAGCCTCTCAGGAGCACGCATGCACCTTACCCGCACCCTTGCCGTCGCCACGGCGACCGCCGCCCTGGCCATCTCCGCCCAGGCGCAGACCAAGTGGGACCTGCCGGCCGCCTACCCGGCCAACAACTTCCACACCGTCAACATCCAGCAGTTCGCCGACGACATCGACAAGGCCAGCGGCGGCAAGCTGAAGATCACCGTGCACGCCAATGCGTCGCTGTTCAAGGCGCCGGAGATCAAGCGTGCGGTGCAGGGCGGGCAGGCGCAGGCGGGCGAGATCCTGCTCGCCAACTTCGCCAACGAGTGGCCGATCTACGCCGCCGACGGCATGCCCTTCCTGGCCGACAGCTACGACGAGGCGATGAAGCTGTACAAGGCACAGAAGCCGATGATGGAGAAGAAGCTCGGCGAGCAGGGCATGATGCTGCTGTACTCGGTGCCCTGGCCGCCGCAGGGTATCTACGTGAAGAAGCCGATCAATTCGGCCGCCGACCTGAAGGGCGTGAAGTGGCGCGCCTACAGCCCGGCCACCGCACGCATCGCCGAACTGGTGGGCGCGCAGCCGGTCACCGTGCAGGCCGCCGAGCTGCCGCAGGCGATGGCCACCGGCGTCGTCGAAAGCTACATGTCCAGCGGCTCCACCGGCGTCAACAGCAAGACCTACGAGCACCTGAAGTACTGGTACGACACGCAGGCCTGGCTGCCGAAGAACGCGGTCATCGTCAACACCGCGGCCTTCAACGCCCTTGACCCCGCCACGCAGGCGGCGGTGAAAAAGGCCGCGGCCGAGGCCGAAACCCGCGGCTGGGCGGCCAGCAAGGTGGAGAACACCAAGTCGATCGAGGCGCTGAAGGCCGGCGGCATGAGCATCGAACAGCCGTCGCCGCAGCTGAAGAGCGACATGAAGAAGGTCGGCGACACGATGCTGACCGAGTGGCTCGACAAGGCTGGCGCCGAAGGCAAGCAGCTGGTCGACGACTTCCGCAAGTAAGCGCGCCGTGAGGCGCACGCTCGACGGCCTGTACGACGGTGCCGCCTGGCTGGCGGCGCTGTGCATGATCGGCCTGCTGGCGATGGTGCTGCTGTCCATCGTCAGCCGGCAACTGCACTTCCATGTGCCCGGCACAGACGCCTATGCCGGCTACCTGATGGCGGCGGCCGGCTTCCTGGCGCTGGCGCACACGCTCAAACGCGGCGAGCACATCCGCGTCACGCTGCTGCTGTCGCACCTGACCGGCGGCGCGCGGCGCGCTATGGAAGTCTGGTCGCTGGCCGCGGCCTCGGCGCTGGCCGCGCTGTCGGCGTACTACAGCGTCAAGCTGGCCTGGCAATCGCACACCTTCAACGACATCTCCACCGCCAGCGACGCCACGCCGTTGTGGATTCCGCAGTTGGCGATGGCGGCCGGCACGCTGATCCTGACCGTCGCGTTCATCGACGAGCTGGTGCTCGAACTGCAACGGCGTCGCACTCAGCCGAACCCCGGCGAGGCGCTGCGCAATGAATGACATCGCCATCACCGCGCTGCTGATCGCGGCGCTGTTCCTGATCCTCGGCAGTGGCGTGTGGATCGGCCTGACGCTGTCCGGCGTGGCCTGGATCGGCATGCAGCTGTTCAGCTCGCGCCCGGCCGGCGACGCGATGGCGGTGACGATCTGGGGCAGCTCGTCGAGCTGGACCCTGACCGCGCTGCCGCTGTTCGTGTGGATGGGCGAGATCCTGTTTCGCACGCGCTTGAGCCAGGACATGTTCCGCGGCCTGGCGCCGTGGATGCAATCGCTGCCGGGGCGGCTGTTGCATGTCAACGTCGTCGGCTGCGCGATCTTCGCTGCTGTGTCGGGCTCGAGCGCCGCCACCTGCGCCACCATCGGCAAGATGAGCCTGCCCGAGCTGTCCAAGCGCGGCTACCCGGACGGCATCTCCATCGGCTCGCTCGCTGGCTCGGGCACGCTCGGGCTGCTGATCCCGCCGTCGATCATCATGATCGTCTACGGCGTCAGCACCGACGTGTCGATCTCGCAGCTTTTCATCGCCGGCGTGCTGCCGGGCATCCTGCTGGCGCTGCTGTTTTCCGGCTACCTGGTCGCGTGGGCGCTGCTGAACCCGTCGCGCGTGCCGCCGCGCGATGCGCACCTGAGCTTCGGCGCCAAGCTGCGCGAATCGCGCCACCTGCTGCCGGTGATCGGGCTCATCCTGGCCGTGCTGGGCTCGATCTATTCGGGCATCGCCACCGCCACCGAGGCGGCAGCGCTGGGCGTGGTCGGCGCGCTGCTGCTGTCGGCCGCGCAAGGCAGCTTGACCTGGGCCACCTTCCGCGATTCGCTGCTCGGCGGCACGCGGCTGTACTGCATGATCGCGCTGATCCTGGCTGGCGCCGCCTTCCTCACGCTCAGCATGGGCTATATCGGCCTGCCGCGGCACCTGGCCGAATGGATCGGCGGCCTGGGCCTGAGCAAGGTGCAGCTGATCATCGCGCTGATGTTCTTCTACATCCTGCTCGGCTGCTTCCTCGACGGCATCAGCATGGTCGTGCTGACGATGGGCGTGATCCTGCCCACCGTGCAGGCCGCCGGCATCGACCTGCTGTGGTTCGGCATCTACATCGTGCTGGTGGTCGAGATGGCGCAGATCACGCCGCCGGTGGGCTTCAACCTGTTCGTGCTGCAGGGCATGACCCAGCGCGAAATCGGCTACATCGCGCGCGTCACGCTGCCGTTCTTCTTCCTGATGCTGGCGGCGGTGGCGCTGGTCTATCTGTTCCCGCAGATCGCCACCTGGCTGCCGGCGCAGATGCGCTCGTGAAGCGGCGCATGCGTTCATGGCGCTGAAATCGATCATCCACAAGGCGAGCTTGCAGATTGCCGACATGGACCGGCAGCTGTATGCCGATCATCTGCTGACGCTAGCGCGCCACCCGTCCGAGACCGACGAGCGCCTGATGGTGCGGCTGCTGGCCTTCGCGCTGCAGGTGCCGCACGACACGCACACGGGCGCGCTGACATTCGCCAAGGGCCTGTCGGACAGCGACGAGCCCGATCTGTGGCGCCACGACCTGGGCGGCGAACTGCTGCAATGGATCGAGGTGGGCCAGCCCGACGAGCGCCGCCTCATCAAGGCCAGCGGCAAGGCGCGCCGGGTGGTGCTGTACAGCTATGCCGCCTCGACACCGATCTGGTGGGCCGCCATCCGCAACAAGCTGACGCGGCTGAACAACCTCGACGTCTGGCAACTGCCGGCCGAACACAGCCAGGCGTTGGCCGGCCTGTGCGAACGCTCGATGCAGCTGCAGCTGACGGTGCAGGATGGGCAGGTGTGGGTCAGCGATGCCACGCATTCGGTCGAAATCACGCCGCAGGCCTTGATGTCGGCCGCGGCCGGCCGATAACCCAGCGATTCGCCACTTCCTCGCGTTGCCGATGCCGTTCGACGGCCGCATCAAGTCCTGGGACGAAACCCGCGCCTTCGGCTTCATCGAGCCCGACCAGGGTGGCCAGGACATCTTCTGCCACATCACCGCACTGCCGGCGCGCGCAGGCAAGCCCACGGTGGGGCTGCGCGTGTCGTTCGAGGTCGAGCTCAACCCTGCGGGCAAGAAACGGGCGGCCAAGGTGCGGCTGGTGCGCGTTGCTTCGGCGCGTCGGGTGCGCCGCCCACCGCACGCCACCGAATGGGGCGGCGCCACGTTGTTCGTCGTGCCGGCCTTTGCGCTGCTGTACCTGGCCCTGGCCGCGCTGTGGCGCGTGCCGAACGCGGTTGGCCTAAGCTACATCGGCCTGAGTGTGCTCAGCTTCGGTGTCTACGCCGCCGACAAGTCGGCGGCACGCGCTGGCGGCTGGCGCACCGCGGAAAGCAGCCTGCTGCTGCTGGGGCTGGCCGGCGGCTGGCCGGGCGCGCTGCTCGCGCAGCAGTGGCTGCGCCACAAGTCGGTGAAAGCCAGCTTTCGACGCGCCTTCTGGGCCACGGTGTGGCCCAACGTCGTCGCCTTCGTCGCACTGAGCTCACCCTGGTTGGGGGCTTGGCGCTGGTTGCGCTGGGGGCCCTGAGCGGCGTGCCACACTGACGCATGGATGCCGGAAACGATACCGATAGCGACACTCTCGATCCCTATCTGTGGCTTGAAGAGGTGCACGGTGAATCGGCGCTCGCCTGGGTGCGCGAGCAGAATGCCCGCTCGCAGGCAGCACTCGACACCGGACCCGCCTTTGCCGCGCTGCGCGACGAACTGCGCGCGGTGCTGGATTCGGCGCAGCAGATTCCCTACGTCACGCGGCGCGGGCCGTGGCTGTACAACCTGTGGCGCGACGCGCAGCAACCCCGCGGTCTGTGGCGACGCTGCACGCTCGACGAATACCGCAAGCCGGCGCCGCTTTGGCACACGCTGATCGACCTCGACGCACTGGCCCGCGCTGAAAGCGAAAACTGGGTCTGGGCCGGCGCACAGGGGCTGGGCCCGGAGCACGAGCGCTGGTTGATCAGCCTGTCGCGCGGCGGCGCCGACGCCACGGTGGTGCGCGAATTCGACAGCACACGCCTGGCTTTCGTCGAAGACGGTTTCGCGCTCGCCGAGGCGAAGAGCGACGTCGCCTGGATCGACATCGACAACCTCTATGTCGGCACCGATTTCGGCGCCGGCAGCCTCACCGAGTCGGGCTATCCGCGGCTGATCAAGCACTGGCGGCGGGGCCAGCCTTTGTCCGATGCGGTCACGGTGTTCGAAGCCGAGGCGCAGGACATCGCCGCCATCGCCAGCGTAGACCCCACGCCCGGCTTCGAACGCACGCTGCTCGGCCGCGCGATCGACATGTACCGCACGCGCATGCTGCTGTGGGCCGACGGCCGCGCACAGCCGATCGACAAGCCCGACGACGCGTCGCTGACCTTCTGGCGCGCGCACGTGCTGATCGCGTTGCGCAGCGACTGGACGCTGCAGGGCCGCACCTGGCCGAGCGGCGCCCTGCTGGTGGCCGACGCCGATGCCTACCTGCGTGGCGAGCGCGTCCTGCAGGCCCTGTTCACGCCCAGCGTCGAGCGGTCGCTGGCCGACTTCAGCACCACACGCACGCACGTGCTGCTGAACGTGCTCGACAACGTCGCCAGCCGGCTCGAAGAATGGCACCTGGTCGCTGGCCGCTGGCAACGGCGCGAGGTGGCCACCCCGCTGGCGGGCGCGCTGGCGGTCGCGGCCTGGGCCGACCCGTGGCTGGTCGATGATGATCTGGCCGAAGACTACGTGCTGAACAGCAGCGATTTCCTCAGCCCCGATGCGCTGCTGCTCGGCCACACCGGCACCGATGCGCGCGAACTGCTGAAGTCGCGGCCGCGCTTCTTCGACAGCGACGGCATGCGCACCGAGCAGCACTTCGCCACGTCGCGCGACGGCACGCGCGTGCCCTACTTCGTCATCGGGAGCCCGATCGTCGATAGCGAGGCCGGCAGCGAAGCGGGCCGGCCGACGCTGCTCAACGGCTACGGCGGCTTCGAGATCTCGAAAACGCCCGCCTATTCGGGCACCCTCGGTCTGGCCTGGCTGCGGCGGGGCGGTATCTACGTCGTCGCCAACATTCGCGGCGGTGGCGAATACGGCCCGCGCTGGCACCAGGCGGCGCTGCGCGAGCATCGCCAGCGCTGTTTCGATGACTTTGCCGCGGTCGCCGAAGACCTGATCGCGCGGCGCATCACCACGGCCGAGCATCTGGGCATACAGGGTGGCAGCAACGGCGGGCTGCTGGTCGGCGCCGTGATGCTGCAGCGCCCGGAACTCTTCAAGTGCGTGGTCTGCCAAGTGCCGCTGCTCGACATGCGGCGCTATCACCGCCTGTTGGCGGGCGCCTCCTGGATGGCTGAATACGGCGATCCCGATGAGCCCGCCGATTGGGCCTTCATCGGCCGCTACAGCCCGTACCAGAACGTGCGCGCCGGCACCACGCTGCCGGCGGTGCTGTTCACCACCTCGACCCGCGACGACCGCGTGCACCCCGGCCATGCGCGCAAGATGGCCGCGCGCATGTTGCAGCAGCAGCACCGGGTGCTGTATTTCGAGAACATCGAAGGTGGCCACGGCGGCGCCGCCGACAATGCACAGCGCGCGCACATGCTGGCGCTGGAGTTCAGCTTCCTGTGGCAACAACTGCAATGAGCCTCGTTCCCGACCTGGCCGTTCACCACGACGCGGCCGCATCCCGATTCCAAGCCGATGTGAACGGCGGCGTGGCCGAATGTGTCTATCGCCTGCAGGGCACGCTGATAAACATCGTGCACACCGAAGTGCCGTCGTCGGCCGAGGGCCGGGGCGTGGCGGCGGCACTGGTCAAGGCGGCGCTGACGCACGCGCGTGAACAGGGCTGGACGGTGCGTCCCTCGTGCAGTTATGTGCGCACCTACATGCGCCGCCATGCCGAAACACAAGACCTGCTGGAACAGCCATGACGCACGCTGCACCGGACGACCCGCGCATCACCGAGGTGCTCGACTTCTGGTTCGGCGTGCCCGGCGAAGCCGACTACCTGCAAACACGCAAGCAATGGTTCAGCAAGGACGAAGCCTTCGACGCGCGCATCGCCGAGCACTTCGGCGCGCTGATCGACAGCGCATTGCGCGGCGAGCTGTCGGCCTGGGCGGCATCACCGAACGGCGCGGCCGCGCAAGTCATCGTGCTCGACCAGTTCCCGCGCAACACGCGGCGCGGCACGGCCGGCATGTTCAGCGGTGATGCGCTGGCGCTCGCCGCTGCCAAGGCGCAGTGCAGCGGCGACGCCGAGCGAGGGCTGCCGGGCGTATTCCGCCAGTTCATCTACCTGCCCTTCGAGCACTCGGAAGACATCGCCGACCAGCGCGAGGCGCTGCGTCTTTTCCAGCAGTTGGGGGAGGATGAACCGGCGCTGGCGGGGCTGCTGGAATGGGCCCGGAAGCACCACGACATCGTCGCCCGATTCGGCCGTTTCCCGCACCGCAATGCGCTGCTCGGACGCGAGTCGACACCCGAGGAAATCGAATTCCTGAAGCAACCCGGATCGGGCTTCTGAGCGACGCCGTGCCTGCCGACCCGAGCACGGCGGTGGCTGCCACACAGGCCTGGGTGCAGCGTGTGGTGATCGGCCTGAACCTGTGCCCATTTGCAAAGGCGGTGCACGCCAAGGGCCTGGTGCGCTGGGTGCACAGCGAAGCGCGCGACATGCCCGCGCTGCTGCGCGACCTGAGCGCCGAGATGGCACTGCTGCGCGACACGCCGGCCGAAGAAATCGACACCACGCTGATCGTTCATCCCGGCGTGCTGAACGACTTCAGCGACTTCAACCAGTTCTTCGACGACGCCGATGCGCTGCTGCGTGAGCTCGACCTGGAAGGCGTGCTGCAGGTGGCCAGCTTTCATCCGCACTACCAGTTTGCCGGCACCGAGCCGGACGACATCGGCAATGCCACCAACCGCTCGCCGCATCCGACATTGCACCTGCTGCGCGAAGCCAGTGTCGAGCGCGCGCTGCAGGCCTTCACCGAGCCGGATGCGATCGTCGAAGCCAACCAGCGCACCTTGCGCAAGCTCGGGCCGCAAGGCTGGGCGACGCTGCAGGCGCAGTGCCTGCGTGATGCGCACGCGGCCCGCGACGCCGGCCATTGACATCCACCACGTCCTTGCGCCGCGCTGCCTTTCAGCGCTCGTGCTCGTCGCGGTTCAGCGCAACGGATCCGCCGCACTGGGGTCTTCCAGGCCTGCCGCGATGCGGCGAAATGTCGCCACCCGCCGTTGGTGCTCCGCTGTGCCCAGTGTGATGCCACTTCCCTTTCCAGTCACCCAGGCGGGCGCCAATCGACGCACAACGTCGAACGCCTCCTTGGCTTTCGAGATCTCGCCCAGGCCGACCAGGTTCAAAGTCAGGTACACGCGCAGCGCGGGATGTCGTCGGGCCTCGGCGATGCCGAGCAGCGCATATTCGGCACCTTGGGCATAGTCGCGGTTGAAACAGGCCACCGTCGCCAGCATCAGATAGAACTCCTGGCGCAACGGATCGCGCGGACTCAGCCGCATCGCCTGGTGAAGGTGCACAGCTGACGACTCCGCAAGCCCGGCGCCGATTTCGGCGAATGCGATGGCGATCACGAGCGTAAGAGCCGAGCACGGCTTGGGCGCGGGGCGCCTCAGGCCAGCGGGTGCCGATGCCACTCCGCCAGGCGAATCGCGGCCAGCGCCGCGGCGGCCAGCGCGGTGCCGGCAGCCGCCCACAACACCGTGCGCGTGCCCAGCGCCGTGCCGAGCAATCCGCCCGCTGCGGCGCCGGCGAGCGTGGCCAGGTGCCCGGCGGCGCGGATGCCGGCATCGGCACGGGCCAGCAGCGCCGCTGGCACCGCCGTCTGCCGCAGCGTGCGGTCGTGCACGTCGTGCAGCGTGTGGCCGGCGTCCCCGAAGACCTGCTGTGTGACCAGCAGCGCCACGGCCAGCACGCCGGCGCCCGGCACCAGCGGCACACAGGCCGCAGCGAGTGCGAAGGCGAGAAGGCCGAGCGTCATCGTGCGCCCGGCGCCGATGCGCCGGGCGAGCCGCGGCGCGAGCGTGGCGCCGAGCACCGAACCGAGCCCACCCATCGCGAAGATCATGCCCAGCTGGCCGGTCGGCAGGCCGATGTCGCGGCTGACGAAGATCATGTAGCTGGTGGCGCTGAGCGCCATGCTGAAGGCCAGCAGCGATTCGATGCCGGCGAGCGCGCGCAATGCCGGACGGGCGCGCACGGCGCGCAAGCCTTCGGCGGCGTCGTGCCAGTGCCTTCGCCACGCCGAGCCAGCGTGCGGGGCGCTGGACTGGCCGTGCGCTTCTTGCACGCCGCGCAGGCACAGCGCCGACAAGGCGTAGCTGAAGGCATCCACCCCCAACGACAGCGCGGCGCCCAGGCCCTGGTACAGCCAGCCGCCGACGGCGAAGGCCGCGGTTTCCGACAGGCTGCCGACCGCCGACAACTGCGCATTGCGGCGGGGCAGCTCGACTGCCGGCACGCGCTGTGCCATCCAAGCCGAACGGGCCAGTTCAAAGCACACGGTCAGCGCACCGCTGGCGGCAGCTGCCGCCACCAGCAGCGCGAAGTTCGCCCAGTGCTGCCACACCGCCAACGCCAGCAGCGCCAGCACGAGGCCGCGCGCGCCATCGGCCATCAACATGACCGCCCGTTTGCCGCTGCGCTCGACCCACGGCGCCAGCAACAGCGAACCCACCGCCGCCGCCGCCACATCGGCCAGCAGCAGCATCGCCATCTGCATCGGCGTGGCGTGCAGCACCAGCGCCGCCAGCCACGGAATGGCCAACCGGCTGAGCATGGCGCCGAAATTGGAGACCCCCTCGGCGGCCAGCACGCGGCCGATGCCCGCGTTGCCGGGGTGTGTCATGGGGCGCGTCGATTCAGGCCGGGCTGCTCTTGGCTTCCTCGTCCTGCAGCAGCCGCCACATCACCTTGCCCGAACCCGACTTGGGCAAGGCATCGACGAACTGCACGATGCGCGGCACCTTGTAGGCGGCCATGTGCTCGCGCGCCCAGTCGATCAGGTCCTGCTCCTTGGCTGTGGCGCGGGCCTCGGCACGCAGCACCACCACCGCCTTGACGGTCTCGCCGCGATAGGCGTCGTGTGCCGAGATGATGCAGGCCTCCTGCACCAGCGGGCACTTGAAGAGCAGCAGTTCGACCTCGCTCGGCCAGACCTTGAAGCCGCTGGCGTTGATCATGCGCTTCAAGCGGTCGGTGAGGAAGAAGTAGCCCTCGTCGTCCATCACGCCGAGGTCGCCGCTGCGAAAGAAGGGCTTGCCCTCGAATTCGATGAAGGCGGCGGCAGTGGCCTCGGGATGGCGCCAGTAGCCCTTGAACACCTGCGGGCCGTGGATGATGATCTCGCCCGCCTCGCCCACTGGCAGTTCCTCGAACGTGATGGGATCGACGACGCGCGAATCGGTGCCGAAGAAGGGAATGCCCAGGCACTGCAGCTTGGCCCGTTCGGGTGGGTTGCTGTGGCTCGGCGCGGCGGTCTCGGTGAGGCCGTAGCCTTCGGCGAACGTGAGGCCGAACTCGTCCACCAGCCGTTGCGCCACGGCATGCGGCATGGCCGCGCCGCCGCCGCCGATGTTGCGCAGGCTGCTCAGGTCGAAGCTCTTGTAGTTGGGGCTGCCGAACAGGTCGATGATCATCGTCGGGATCGCCGTCCAGTGGCTGATCTTGTAGCGCGACAGCAGCCGCCCGGCCAGTTCGCGGTCCCAGCGTGGCATCAGCACGATCGTGGCGCCCGAATACACGGCGCCCAGCACGCACAGCATCATGCCGGTGATGTGGAACATCGGCACCACGCCAAGCGCGATGGTTTCGGGCCCGCTGTGGCCCCAGCAGCCCGACACCGCGTTGTGCATCAACGTGGCATGGGTGTGCATGCAGCCTTTCGGCAACCCGGTGGTGCCCGAGGTGTAGGGCAGCAGCGCCAGGTCGTCGGGCGACGCGGCCGCCGGGCCGGGCATGTGCCCCGCGGCCAGCGCGTCGAGCCAGGCGGTGAAGCCATCCGGCAGCGGATGTCGCGCCAGCAGCCATTGCTTGAGCGCGTCGTTGGGCGCTTCGGCGGGGTCGAGTTCGCCTTCGGGCATCGCATCGGTGTAGTGCGTCACCAGCACCTGCGCCACGCGCTGGTCTGCGGGCAGGGCCTGGTTGGCGGCGGCGACGAAGCCCGCCAGGTCGGCGCTGCACACCACCGCCCGCGTGTCGGGGTCGGTGATGTAGTGGCTGAACTCGTCGGCGCGGTTCATCGGGTTCACCGGCACCACCACCGCATCGGCACGCAAGATGCCGTAGACGGCGACGATGAACTGCGGGCAGTTCTGCATGTACAGCGCGACACGGTCGCCCTTCTTCACCCCCACCGATTGCAGCCAGCCGGCCAACGCTTCGGCCTGCGTCTTCAGCTGCGCAAAGCTCAGCACGCGGCCGAAGAAGATGTAGGCGGCCTTGTGCGGAAAGCGCAGCGCGGCCACGTCCAGGTTCGCGCACAGCGTGGTGCGCGGCACCACCAGTTCGTGCGGCAGGCGTTTGGGCCAGATCTTGTGGTGCGGGCGGTCGCTGTTCACGGCGGGTTCCTTGTTGCGTGCATCGGCTGCGGTCGATGCCGCAAGTCTGCCCTGTGCGGCGCCAGGCATTGCCGCCGCAGGGCCCGGACTTTCCCGAAGCTGTCATCTGCCGGCTGGCATCATCGATCGCTTTCGGCGACCCGATCTGACCCCCATGTGCACGACCCGTCCTGACTTCCACCCGATGCCGTCGATGCGCGGCATGTGGTGCCTGGCACTGCTGGCATCGATCGGCGCCAACGCGGCCGCCTTCGACCTGCAGGGCCATCGCGGCGCACGCGGGCTGGCGCCGGAGAACACGATGGCCGGCTTCGCGACGGCACTGCGCACTGGCGTGACCACGCTCGAACTGGACGTGGGCATGAGCCGCGACGGCGTGCTGGTGGTGGCCCATGACACGCGCCTGAACCCCGCCATCACGCGCGCCGCCGACGGCCGCTGGCTGGTGGCCCCGACGCCGACGCTGTGGTCGCTGAACCGGGCCGAACTGCAGCGCTTCGACGTCGGGCGCATCGATCCGGGCAGCCGCTATGCGGCCGGCCTCGGCGAGCAAAAAGCCGTCGATGGCGAGCGCCTGCCCACGCTCGATGCGCTGTTCACGCAGGTCAAGGCCTGGGGCGCGAACGCGGTGCGCTTCAACATCGAGACCAAGATCGACCCCACGCAACCGCAGCTGACGGCCACGCCCGAGGCCTTTGTCGAAGCCCTGCTCGCGCTGGTCGAGCGACACGGCATGCGCCAGCGCGTCAGCGTGCAAAGCTTCGACTGGCGCACGCTGAAGCTGGTGCAAGCGCGGACGAACGACATCCCGACCGTGGCGCTGACCGCGCAGCAACGCTGGCTGGACAACGTGGCCGATGCCCGCTGGACGGCCGGGCTGCAACTGGCCGACTTCGGCGGCTCGGTGCCGCGGCTGGTCAAGGCGTCGGGCGCGCAGGTGTGGTCGCCCTACTTCGGTGACCTGAACGAAGCGCTGCTGGCCGAAGCACATGCGCTCGGGCTGCGCGTGCTGCCGTGGACCGTGAACGACAGCGCGCAGATCGAACGGCTGCTGCAATGGCCGCTGGACGGCATCATCAGCGACTACCCGGACCGCGTGCGCCAGGCCATGTCGCGACGCGGCATGACGCTGCCGGCGCCGGTAAACCTGCCCTGAACCCGCGGTCTCGTCAGCTTCGCGGCTTGCCCCTTGCGGGCCTTCGATAGCATCACGTCCGTGTTTTCATCAATCGAGCGGCAAGTTTCCGCGGGGCGAACCGTCGGCCCGGCAGTACAGACGGCGTGGAACGGTGCCCTGCGCCGCCTCGGCTGGCTGGCGGCGGCGTTGTGCATGGCCGGCTGCGCGCAGCTGCCGCAGCACCCGGCATCGGCGCCCACCAAGGCCGCCGGTGCGAATCGCGACACCGCGCTGGGCCGCATTGCCGAAGCGTCGAAGGTCGACCCCGAGCAGAGCGGCTTCCGCCTCATGCCGACGGGGCAGTTCGCGCTGCAGGCGCGGCTCGAACTGGTCAAGCGTGCCGAGCGCACGCTCGACGTGCAGTACTACCAGATCCACAACGACCGCACTGGCCGCTACCTGCTGCGTGCGCTGCGCGATGCGGCGCTGCGCGGCGTGCGTGTGCGCCTGCTGATGGACGACCTCTACACCGCCGGCGAAGACCCGTTGCTGCTGGCGCTGGATGCCACGCCGAACCTCGAGATCCGCCTGTTCAATCCGTTCCCCGGCGGGCGCAGCGGGCTGCTGTCGCGTTTTGCCGCGTCGGCACACGAGTTCAGCCGCGTCAATCGGCGCATGCACAACAAGCTGTTCATCGCCGACGGCGTGATGGCGGTGGTCGGTGGACGCAACATCGCCGACGAATACTTCATGAGCAGCGAGGGTGCCAATTTCATCGATCTGGACACCTTCGTCATCGGCAGCATCCTGCCGCGCCTGGAAGCCATCTTCGACGAGTACTGGAACAGCCCGCGCATCTATCCGCTGGCCGCCATCGTGCCGACCGATCAATCGCCGCAGGTGCTGCAGGCCGAATTCGAACGCATGACCTCGGCCGACGACACGCCGCTGACACGCCGTGTGCCGCTGCCCGAAGAAGCCGGCGGCGGCGAAGTGATCGAGGTGCTGGGCAGCACCGGCGGCACGCCCGAACCGGAAGCACCGCCGCCGAACGACGTGCTCGGCTACGGTCCGATCGCCACCGAGCTGAATGCCGGCAAGTTGGGCTTGATCTGGGCCAACGCGCGCGCCTACGCCGATTCGCCAGACAAATCGATCGGCCGCGTCTCGACCTATGGCGTGGTGCCGATCGACGACGTGGACAGCGTGCGCTACAACGTCATCGAACTGATCCGCCGCGCGCGCAAGGAAGTGGTCATCACCAGCCCGTACCTGATTCCGGGCCCGCAAGGCATCGAAACCTTCGAGTCGGCGGTTGGCAAGTACCACGTGAAGTTCACGCTCGTCACCAATTCACTGGCCGCCACCGACGAGCCGGTGGTGCACACCGGCTACCGGCGCTACCGCCCGCAGATGCTGGCGCTGGGCATCGATCTGTACGAGCTGAGCCCGGTGCGCGTGAGCCGCAGCCTGCGGCTGGGGCGCTTTTCCACCTCGATCGGCCGGCTGCACGCCAAGAGCGCGGTCGTCGATGGCGAGCGCGTGTTCATCGGCTCGATGAACTTCGACCCGCGCTCGGACCAGCTCAACACCGAAATGGGCCTGTTCATCGACAGCCCGGCGCTGGCGCAGCAGATGTTGAAGCTGGTCAACGTGATCAAGAGCCAGGGCGCCTACCGTGTGCGCCTGGCCGCCAACGGTCAGGATCTGCAGTGGTCGGTCGCCGGCAAGGGCGGCGAGGAAGAATTTGTCGAGGAGCCCGAAACCGACATCTGGACGCGCATGATGCTCGAGGTGCTGTCGGTGCTGGCGCCGGAAGACCTGTTGTAGCCGGCGGGCCACGTACCGGCGCGTGGCTCACTTCATCTTGATCGCCTCGATCTGGATGATCAGTTTGACCGCATCCTCGAAGCCGAACTGCAAGCCCCACATGATGCCCCACTGGCTGCGCATGATGGTGGTTTCGAAGTCGCCGCCGCAGACCTCGCGCTTGAACAGCGGGTTGATGTAGCAGTTGAACCTCTGCGCCTTCAGCACGACAGGATGCGTCTTGCCGAGCAGCGTCAGTTGCCCTTGCACCTCGCTGACCTTGTCGCCTTCGAAGACGAACTTGTCGGACACGAACTTGCCTGTGGGAAAGTCGGCGACGTTGAAGAAATCCTTGCCCTGCAGCTGCCGGTTGAGGAAATCGACGCCGGTGTTCACCGACGACATGTCCATCACGATCTCGACCTTGCCTTGCCCGTTCGCCCGATCGAAGAACAGCGTGCCGTCCTTGGTGCTGAAGCGGCCGCGGTTGGTGGTGGTGCCGTAGTGCCCGTTTTCGTAGTTGACGAAGGTGTGCGTCGGGTCGATGTCGTAGTTCGGCGCCTGCGCGAAGGCGGGCAAACAAGCCGCCGCCAAGGCGCCCGCGAGGGCTGTGCGGGTGCAAGCGTTCACAGCGAGCCCAGCCCGGTGAACACCAGCTTGAATTTCACCGTGATGTCGTTGGCCACCACCGTGGTGTCGGCCCACTCTTCTTCACCGATCTTGAACTCCAGCCGCTTGAGCACGAAGCTGCCCGTGGCGGTGCTGTTGGCACCCGATTGCGTGATGACCACCGGCACCACCAGGTCGCGCGAAGTGCCCTTGATGCCGATCTTGCCGCTGACTTCGAACTTGCCACCGCCAAGCCCCTTGATGGCGGTCGATTGAAAAGTCGCCTGCGGAAACTTGGCCGTGTTGAACCAGATCGGCTTGGGCATCTCGGCATCGGTCTCGGGCACGCCGAGCGAGGCGCTGGCCATGTCGATGGTGAAGGCCACGCTGCCGGTCTCGGGCTTTTTCGGGTCGAGATTGAGCTTGACATCGAACTTCTTGAAGCGCCCGTCCACCGGCACGCCCATCTGCTTGGTGATGAAGGACAGTTCGCTCTGCGCGGGCTGCAGCACGGCATCGGCATGCGCCGATGCGGCCATGCCGCACATCAACGCGGCGGTGATCCAAACCATCAACGATTTCATTTCCGTGTTCCTGAAGATCTCTATTGTTTCGAAGCGGCGCCGCCCGGCCACATGCGCGACATCAACCCGTCGCGATCGACGAACTGGTGCTTGAAGGCGGCGGCCACATGCACCCCCACCAAGCCGGCGAGGATGAACGCGAAGTTGCGGTGCAGCGGCTTGAGCACTTCCTTGGCGAACTGCTTGTCCACCGGCACCCAGTCGGGCAGCGGCAGCACGCCGAACCAGACAATCTGCAAGCCCGCCGCCGAACTGTAAGCCCAGCCCAGCAACGGCACGGCAAAGAACAGCAGGTACATCATGAAATGCGAGAAATTGGCGGCGCGATGCTGCCATGGCGGCATCGCCGCCAGCACGCGCGGCGTCAGCGCCGGCGGCCGGTGCGTCAAGCGCCACAGCAAGCGCAGCAACGACAGCGCCAGGATCGTCACGCCGGCCCATTTGTGCCAGTTGTAGAGCTTGACGCGCAGCACCGAGAACGGCAGGTCGTGCATGTACAGCCCGACGCTGAAAGTGCCGACCAGGGCCAGCGCCAGAAGCCAGTGAAAACCGATGGCCACCGCGCCGTACCGCGAGGAGGAGGGCATCGTGCTGCCGGGAAACGGGTCGCTCATCGTGCGTGCAATTTAGCAGAAGCGCAGCACGCGAGCCGTCGCCGCGACGCTGGCTCGGGGGGCACCGGTTATGCAAGACAATTCCGTGCCCACAGCCCATCCCTCTGCACCCGATCCCCGCCATGCACTTCGACCTCATCACCGTCATCGGCCTGCTCGGTGCCGCGTTCTACCTGGCCAGCCACTTCATGCGCGGCATGGTGCCGTTGCGCGTGCTGTCCTTGTGCAGCAACGTGGCGCTGATCGTCTACAGCGTGTTCCACCTTGAATTCGACATCGGCAAGCTGGCAGTGCTGCCCGAATTCCTGCTCAATGCCATCTTGCTGCCGGTGAACGCCAGGCGGCTGCTCGAGATCCTGCGGCTGACGAAGGAGATCGAGAAGGTGACCGAGAAGTCGCCGGTGTCCGACTGGTTGCTGCCGCATATGCACATGCACAAGCACAAGGCCGGCCATGTGCTGTTCCGCGAAGGCGACAAGGCCGACGAGATCTACTACGTCGCCAGCGGCACGCTGCGGCTGGAAGGCGTCGGCACCACCATCGGACCGGACAATCTGGTCGGCGAGATCGCGCTGTTCTCGCCAGACAAGAAGCGCACGCTCACCGTGGTCTGCGAGACCGACTGCGACCTGTACATGATGACCGACGAGCAGATCTACCAGCTGTACTACCAGAACCCGAAGCTCGGCTTCTATTTCATGAAGCTGATCGTCGAGCGGCTGCTGCGCGACGTGCAGCGGCACAAGGCCGCCGCGCAGGCCGCATGAGCCTCGATTTGCCGACCGCAGATCCGTCACATCACCGCCCAGGGACCCGAAGATGCCCACTGCCGTCACCCCGAACGTGCCTGAACATGCCGGCTTGCCGCCGCTCGCCTCGCGCCTGGTCGATGTCGACCGGCTGCCCTGGCAGGCGACGCGCTTTTCGGGCGTCGAGGTCAAGACGCTGTTGTTCGACAGGGCCAGCGGCCTGGCGACTTCATTGATGCGCATCGCACCGGGCTCGATGCTGCCCGAGCATGAGCATGTGCTGATCGAGCAGACCTGGGTGCTGCAAGGTCACCTGGTCGACCGCAGCGGCCCTGACGAAGGCATCGAGTGCAAGGCCGGCGAATTCATCTGGCGGCCGGCGGGCAGCCGACACAGCGCCTGGTCGCCGAACGGTGGCCTGTTCCTGGCGATGTTCCAGATGCCCAACAAGTTCTTCGACGCGAGCGGTGCCGTCACCGACATGGCCGGCAGCGACTGGAACGCCTTGTGGGGCCCCGTGCACCGGGCCCACGCTGCCGTTTCGAACCGCGATTGATCGCCCACCCACTCTTGTGCGCGCGGCAAGCGATGCACAGACTGCCGTTCAGTCCGGCCGCACCCGATTCGCCGCCAGCACCATGAGCGAACCCCTTTGGTCATGGTCGGCCACCGCACTCGTGGCGGGTATCCGCCAACGCGACATCAGCAGCCGCGAGGCGGTGTTGTCTTGCCTGCAACGCATCGCCGCCGTCAACCCCACGGTCAACGCGGTGGTGTCGGTGCAAGAGGAGCAGGCCCTGGCCGCGGCCGACGCCGCCGACCGTGCCGTGGCCGCCGGCGAGCCGCTCGGGCTGTTGCATGGCGTGCCGATCACCACCAAGATCAATGTCGACCAGCAGGGTCTGCCCACCACCAACGGCGTGGTCGCCTTGGCCGACAACGTGGCGCGCACCGACAGCCCCGTGATCGCCAACCTGCGTCGTGCCGGCGCGGTCATCCTGGGGCGCAGCAACACCCCGGCGTTCTCGATGCGCTGGTACACCGACAACGACCTCCATGGCCGCACGCTGAACCCTTGGCGCGCTGATCGAACACCGGGCGGATCGAGTGGTGGCGCGGCCGCGGCGGTGGCGACCGGCATGTGCGCGATCGGACACGGCAACGATGGCGGCGGCTCGACGCGTTATCCCGCGTATTGCACGGGCACCGTCGGTCTGAGAGCGTCGTTCGGTCGCGTGCCCGCCTTCAATGCCACAGCGACCGGCGAACGCCAGCTGTCGCTGCAGTGGCTGTCGATCCAGGGCGCCATCACCCGCAATGTGGCCGACAGCCGGCTGGCCCTCGAAGCGATGGCGGTGGCGGACCCGCGCGACCCCTGGTTCGTGCCGGCGCCGCTGGTCTGGCCCGCAAGAGATGCCCTGCGCCGCGTCGCCGTCTGCCACGACCCGGCCCGCGTCGGCATTGACGACGCGGTCCGCGCGCACGTGTCGAAGGCGGCCGACATGCTGCGCGATGCCGGTTACCCGATCGACGACACCGAGCCACCGGACATCGCTGCCGCGGCCACCGGCTGGAACGATTTCGCGCAGGGCGAATCGCGGGTGTCGCTGGCCGACACGGTGGCGCGCCACGGCGACGCGCCCGCCCGGCGGGCCTTCGAGCTGATGATGGCGCGCACACCTGTGCTCGACGTCGCCGGGCTGATGCGCGTCAGCGCCTCGCGTGCCACCCTGCTTCGAAACTGGCAGTTGTTCATGGAAGAGCATCCGCTGATCTTGTGCCCGGTTGCGATGGAACAGGCCCTGCCGTATGGCGTCGACACCGAAAGCGCGGCCAGCGTCGAACGGCTGTATCGCTCGCACATCTTCCTGTTCGCCACCGCCTTCCTGGGCCTGCCGTCGATCTCGGTGCCGACCGGTGTGGTCGATGGCCTGCCGATCGGCGTGCAAATCATCGGCCGACGCTTTCGCGAAGACATGGTGCTCGACGCCGCGCAAGCCGTCGAACGCGCCTGCGGAAGGTTCACGCCGATGGACCCATCACCAAGCTTGTGACCGGCGTCGGCAGACTGCCTACGGTGTCGTTTGCAGATCGTTGTCGACCGACGGCATCGACAGCGCAAACGCCGGCACGGGCTGCGTCAGGCCCTTCAGCGTCAAAGGCCCCACCTCGGTGGCGGCGAACAAGGCTTCGACGCGCGCCAGCACCTTGCGATCCACCAGCACCTGGCCGCCCGCCGCCTCGCCGCACAGCCGCGCCGCGAGATTGGTGACGCCGCCGATCGCGGCATAGTCCCAGCGCCCTTCGAAGCCGATCTGGCCGAGCGTGGCGTAACCCATCGCGATGCCACAGCCCAGACCCAGGTCGAAGCCGCTCTTGCGCCAGATTTCGGCCAGCGGTGGGAAGGCCTGCTGCATGTCCAGCGCCATGCGCACCGCGGCTTCGGCCGGGCGCTCCATCGGCACCGGGTCGTTGAAGAAGATCATCACCGAATCGCCGGCAAAACGTTCCAGCGTGCCGCCATGCGCCAGCACGATGCGCCCCATGCGCGCATGGAAGTCGTGCAGGAAATCCATCACCTCCTCGGGCTCGGCGCGGTCGGTGAAGGCGGTGAAGCCGCGCAGGTCGATGAAGACCACGGCGATTTCGCGGCGGTGCGTCTTCAGCAACTCGTCGCCGCCGCCATTGACGATGGCCTCGGCCAGCTGCGGCGAGAAAAAGCTCTTCAATCGTTCCAGGCGGCCCATCTGCGCCACCTGCTCGCGCACGCGCTCCTCCAGCTTGTTGTTCCACTCGGCCAGTTGCGCAGCCTGCGCCTTGACCTCGTCCTGCAGCGCCTTGATGCGCAGCAGCGATTTCACGCGCGCGAACAGCTCCTGCTGGTTGATCGGCTTGGGGATGAAGTCGTCGGCCCCCGCCTCGATGCCGTTGATGCGTTCGCTCTTCGGGTCGAGCGAGGTGCACAACACCACCGGCAGCAGCGCGGTGGCTGCGTCAGCACGGATGCGGCGGCACACGTCGTAACCCGACAGCCCCGGCATCATGATGTCCAGCAGCACCAGATCGGGCACCTGCTCGGCGATGCGTGCCAGCGCATCCTCGCCGTTGACCGCCGCGGTGACGGCGTAACCCTTGGCCGTGAGCACATCGACCAGCAGCTTGACGTTGGCCGGCGTGTCGTCGACGACGAGGATGCGCGCCGGAGCTGTCACGCCGTCGGCTCCCCGGCGATGCGCCGCACCGTCTCGACGAATTCCTTCAGATTGATCGGCTTGCCGAGGAAGGCATCGAAGCCGGCGTCGCCGATGCGGCTGCGGTCACCCGCCGTCACCGAGGCGGTGAAGGCCACCACCGGAACGTGCGCCGTACCGGCGTTGGCACGGATGCGCTCGAAGGCCTGGATGCCATTGATGTCGGGCAGCTGGATGTCCATCAGCACCAGGTCGGGCTTGTGCTGCAGCGCCAGCTGCACGCCGCTTTCGCCGTTCACTGCTTCCAGCACCGCATAACCCTTGGCACGCAGGATGTCGCGCGCCAGCTTCATGTTCTTCTCGTTGTCTTCGACGATGAGGATCGTTTTCATACTTGCCCCGGCAACCTGAAGCTGAAGGTCGAGCCCCGGCCCGGCTCGCTTTGCAAACTCATCGTACCGCCATGCAGCTCGACGAAGCGCCTCGTCAGCGACAGCCCCAAGCCGGTGCCTTCCTGCTTGTTGGTGTAGTGGCGGCCGACCTGGCGGAACTCCTCGAACACGGCCGCCTGGTCTTCGGCCGCGATGCCGATGCCGTTGTCGGCCACCGCCACGTCCAGCACGCCATCGACCAGACGTGCACTGACATCCACCTTGCCGCCGTCAGGTGTGAACTTCACCGCATTGGTCAGCAGATTCAGCATGATCTGCTTGAACTTGCGCTCGTCGGCGCGCATCTCGCCGACCTCGGCTGCGACATCGAGCGACAACGTGATGCCATGGCGTTGCGCGCGTTCGCGCACGAGAGTCAGCGCATTGGACAGTGCGGCGGGCACGTCGAAGTTGTCGATGTCCAGCTCCATGCGCCCGGCCTCGATCTTCGACAAGTCGAGGATGTCGTTGATCAGCGAAAGCAGGTGCTTGCCCGAGCTGTGGATGTCGTTCAGGTAGTCGGCCTGCTTGTCATTCAGCTCGCCGAACATGCGCTCGATCAGCACTTCGGAAAAACCGATGATCGCGTTCAGCGGCGTGCGCAGCTCGTGGCTCATGTTGGCCAGGAATTCGCTCTTGTGCTGGTTGGCGACTTCCAGCTGGTGGCTCTTGTCCTGAATCTCTCGGAACAGCCGGGTGTTCTCGATGGCGATCACCGCCTGGTCGGCAAAGGTTTGCAGCAGCGCGATTTCCTTGTCGGTGAAGGCCCGCGCCTCGATCCGCGCGACGAAGATCGCACCGACGCCGCGCCCTTCCCAAAGCATCGGCGCGAACAGCACCGAACGCGTGCCCAGCGTCGCGCTCATTTGCCGCAGTGTGTCGGGCACGTCGGTCGCCCCTACGACGTCGGGGTAGTGCAGAACCCGGCGCTCACGGATGGCCATCTCGGTGGCGCTGTGCTGATAGGGGCGCGCGAAGCTGCGGTCGCGAGGCGTGCCGCTGCTGCTCGATGACGCGGCCAGGTGGAGTTGCCCGTCGTCGCCGACCAGCGTGGCACCCAGTTCGTCGCCCGCGAACAGCCGCCGGCAACTGGCCAGGATCTTGTCGAAGACGGGCGTCGCGTCGGCCACCGAGCTGCTGATCACCTGCAGCACCTCGGCGGTTGCCGTCTGTTGCTCCAACGCTTCGCGCGTTTCGCTGATCAGGCGCACGTTCTCGATGGCAATCACCGCCTGGTCGGCGAAAGTCTGCATCAGGTCGGTCTGGCGCTTGGGCGTGGGCCCCGGGTCGGGCCAGGCGACGGTGACCACGCCCAGCGCCCGACCGTCCTTCATCATCGGTGCCGCGATCATGCGGCGCCATTGGCCGAGTTGCGCAGCGGTCGAGTCGTACTCCGGATCGTCAAGGGTATCGAAGAGGGTCTGTGTCTGCCCCGACAGGATGGCGCGGCCGCTGGACATGTGCGGATTCGGCGCCGCCGGGTACAGCCGCTTTGCATCCTCGATCGACGCGACCGACCAGCCGCGGGTGGCCACCAGATGCACCAGCTGGCCGTCGTAGCGGAACACAGCCGCGATCGGCGCGCCGAACAAGCGCATCGCGCTGTCCATGATGGCGCCGAACACCGGCTCGATGTCGGTGGTGGTGGCGCTGATGACGCGCAGCACCTCGCTGATGGCGGTTTGCTGCTCGAGCGCGTCGCGCGTCTCGTTGAGCAGCCGCACGTTCTCGATCGCAATCACCGCCTGGTCGGCAAAGGTCTTCAGCAGATCGGCCTGCCGCGTCGGCGTCTCACCCGGCTCGGGCCACGCAAGCGAGATCACGCCGATGGCCTCGCCATCCTTCAGCAAGGGCGCGCTGAGCATGCGCCGCCAGCCGCCGACGCGTGCGGTGGTCTGGTCGTAATCGGCATCGGCCCAGGTATCCGCTTCGATCACGACGGACTTGCGCAGCAGCGTGCGGCCGGTGACCGTGTTGGGATCGACAGGTCCCGGGTAGTGGCGCCTGGCGTCGTCAAGCGCCTCGGGCGGCCAATTGCGCGTGGCCACGAGCGTCACCTGTCGCCCATCGAAGCGGAAGATCGCGGCTTGCGAGGAGCCGAGCAGCCGCAGCGCGCAGTCCATGATCGCCTCGAACACCGGCGTCACGTCGGTGGAGGACAGGCTGATGACGCGCAGCACCTCGCTGATCGCGGTCTGGTTGTCCAGCGCCTCGCGCAGCTCGCCGGTGCGCTCGGCCACCTTGCGCTCGAGCCCGGCATAGGACTCGCGCAACTGCGCGCTCATGCGGTTGAACTGCTCGGCCAGCCCTTCGAGTTCGTCGCCGGATTTGATGTGAATCTGCTGATCCAGTTCACCCGCGCCGATGCGCCGCGCGCCTTCGTCCAAGGTGCGGATCGGCCGCACCATGCTGCGCGCCAGCGCCGACGCGGCCAGTGCCGACACCAGCAGCCCACCCAGCAACAATGCACCGATCCACAGGATCGACGCATTCAGCCGCGCATACACCTCCGACACCGGCTGCTCGACAAACACCTGCCATTGCAGCGGCGCGATCGGCGCCACCGCGCTCAGCACCTGCGTGCCGGCCAGGTCGCGCGACACCACCGCGGGCTCGTCCGAACTTTGGCCGTCGATGGCCGCGCGCACATGCGGCAGCGCCGACAGATCCGTTTTGCGCAGCACCAGCCCGATGTCGGGGTCGGCCACGAGGAAGCCGTTGCGGCCGACCACATAGGCCTTGCCCTTGGCACCGACCTTGATGCGCGAGACCACGTCCCAGATGAACTTCAGGTTCAGCTCGGCCACCGTCACCGGCGAGTTCGGCCCGCCCGAGCGCGTGGCCACGGTCATGTACGGCTCGGTCTCCTTGCGGAAGTACACCGGCCCGAACCAGGGCTGGCCCTTCCTGGCCTGCTGGAACGCAGCTTCGGCGGAGCGGTCCTTGCCCGAGCCGACGATGCTCATGCCCAGGCGCGATTCGGCGATGGTCTCGCGGCCCGTGCCGTCGAGCTGCGCGATGTCGGTCACCTCGGGCACCTGGCGCAGCAGCTTCAGGAATTCGACGCGGCGCAGTTCGACGTCGCCGGCATCCAGCTGCGGCAGCGCCGCGTACTGCAGCTGCTGCGTGATCTGCTGCATGTACTGCTCGATGCGCGAAGCCGCGCCCACGGCCTTTTCCTGTTGCAGGCTGGCCAGCGCGGCGGTGGTCTCGCGGTAGCTGAAGTACAGGCTGATGCCGCCCGACAGCAGCAGTGCCAGGCCCACCAGCGACATCATCAACAGCAGGTACTTGCGGAACAGCTTGCCGCGGTGCGTCCGCCCCGGGACGGCGCTGCCGTCTGCGTCCGATCCGGCGTTCATTCGATCACGTCGCTGGCCTGCAGCAAAAAGCCCTGCGACAGCGTCAGGCCCAATGCCTTGGCGGTCTTCAGGTTGACCGTCAGGTAGAACCGCGAGGGCTGCTCGATGGGCAGGTCGGCTGGAGCCGCGCCCTTGAGGATGCGGTCCAGGTAGTACGGCAGGCGCCGCACGGTGTCTTCGGGTCTTTCAGCGTACGACATCAGCATGCCTGCCTTGACCAGCTCTTCGAAAGGACTGACGGTCGCCAGCCGATGCTCGAGGGAAAGCGCCGCCACCGCTTGCGCGCCGGCACCGTTGCGCAGGAACGGTTGGCCCAGCAGCACCAGCGCATCGGCCTGCTGACGCGCCAGTGCCGCGAAGGCTGGTGCCAGGTCGTCCGGCGAACGCAGCGGCACCAGCTCCAACTGCACGTCCATTTTCGGCGCCGTTGCCTTCAACACCTGGAGTACCGGAACATGGAAATTCAAATCCAGGTTCATGAGCACGCCGATGCGTCGCGCCCCCGGCACCGCCTGTTTCAGCAGCTCCAGTTGTTTGGCGATCAGGCCCACACCCAGCCCACCCAAGCCGGTCACGTTGCCCCCAGGGCGCGCCAGGCTCGTCACGAAGCCCGAGGCCAACGGGTCGCCGACGGCGAAGAAGACGATCGGGATGGTGGACGTGGCCTTCATCAGCGGCCCCACCGGCGGCGTGCCGCCGGCGACGATGACATCACAGCGGCGCTGCACCAGCTCGGCCGCCAGCGCGGGGATGCGCTCGGCGTGGCCACCGTAGTGCAGCGTATCGAGCACGTAGTTCGTGCCTTCGACCCAGCCGCGCTCGCGCATCGCCTCGGTGAACGCGCCCCGCAGTTGCCAGGTTTCGAACGGGATGCTGATGATCCAGCCGATGCGCAACTGGCGTGCCGGCGCCTGTGACCAGGCGCTGCCGGCGCGGGCCACTCCGGTCGCCGCGATGCCAAAAACGACCTTGCGGCGCAGATTCATTCGATCACCTCGTCGGCCCTCAGCAGCACCGCGTTGGGAAGAACCAGGCCGATGGCCTTGGCGGTCTTCAGGTTGATGACCAACTCGACCTTCGTGGGCAGCTCCACCGGCAGCTCGCCGGGGTTCGCGCCCTTGCCGATCTTGTCCACATAGGCGGCCAGGCGGCGGTGCACCTCCTGGATCACCGGGCCGTAGATCAGCAGGTTGCCCTGCTGCGCGAACTGCGCCCAGCCGTCGATGGCGGGGATCTTGTGCTGCAGCGAGAAAGCCGCGATGCGCGCGGCGAAGCCCATCGTGAAACCGTCGGCGAAGGCCAGGACAGCGTCGTCGCGCTGGCGTGCGATGTCGGCGAAGGCCAGCTCCAGCTCGGCCTCGTTCTTCACCGGGAAGTAGCGCACGGCGAGCCCGAGCTTCGACGCCGCCGACTGGGCCGCGTCGAGCTCCTGTGACTCGCCCGGATGCTGCGGGTTGGCGATCAGCGCGACCTTGCGCGCGCCCGGCAGGATCTCCTTCAGAATCTCCAGCCGCTTGCCCACCAGCGCCAACGTGAACAGGCTGACGCCGGTCATGTTGCCGCCAGGGCGCGCAAAGCTCTGCACGAACTTTGCCTCGACCGGGTCGGCGCTGACGCTGAACACGATCGGCAGCTTGACACCCGTGCGGATCAAGGCACCCAGCGCCAGGCCACCCGAGGCCAGCAGCACGTCGGGCTGCGCACGCAGGATCTCGGGTACCAGTTTTTCCAACTGCTCGCGCGACCCCTCGCCCCACCACGCATCGATGATCAGATCGCGGCCTTCGACATAGCCCAGCTCGCCCAGTCCGGCGCGAAAGGCCGCGAAATTGCGCGACGGGACATCCTTGCGCTCGGTCGACACCCAGGCCACGCGCAAGGGTCGCTTCGGCTGTGCCCTCGCGGCCAAGGCCAGGGCCAGCGGCATCGCGGCCAGCACGCGCTGGAAATTTCGTCTTTTCATTCGATCACCTCGTCGGCACGCAGCAGCAGCAACGGCGGGATGCTGGCGCCGATCGCCCGGGCTGTGCGCTGGTTGATGGTGAGCTCGAAACGATCGGGGCCCTCGATCGGCATCTCGCCGGCCTTCGCTCCCTTCAGGATTCGGTCGGCAAAGCCCACGGCACGGGCAAAGTACAGCTCCTGGATCGGGCCGTAGCTCATCAGCATGCCCGCGCGGGCGTAAACCTTCAGGAAGCCGATGCTCGGCAGGTGGAACTTCGTCGCTGCGTCGGCAAAGGCTTTCGCACTGACGACGAAGCCGGGCGAACTCATCGGCACGATCCCGGTGCGCGGCCGACCGGCCAGATCGCGCAGCGCAACGTCGAAGCTGGTGACCGCCCCCAGCTCCAGCACCGTTACCTCCAGGCCCGTCTTGCGTGCTGCCGATTTGGCGATCTGCAACTGATCGACCCCGGTGCTGCGATCCCACAGCAAGGCGATGCGTTCGAGGTCGGGCGCGGCCTCGCGAAGCAGCTCGATCCACTTGCCGGCCAGTGCCGGCTGATCCAGGAACAGGCCGGTGACGTTGCCGCCGGGCCGCGCGAAGCTGTTCGCATACCCGGCGCGCACCGGATCCGTTTCCAGGTCGATCGCCACGATCGGCACGCTGCGCGTGGCCCGACTCGCCGAGCGAACCGCCTCGGCGCCCACCACGATCAGCACCCCCGCACCCTGGGCGATGAGTTCCTTGACCAACCCCGTCAGGCGGCGCGGATCGTCGTCGGCAGACCGCAGCAAGACGCTCTCGCCCTCGACATAACCGAGCTGGCGCCAGGCGCCGCGCAGGATGACCAGCGTGGGATGGTCCGCCGCCAGGGTGCGCGGGTGCAGGTAGCCGATCTTGCCGATCGGCCGAGCCTGTGCGTACAGATGAGGTGTCGCGACCAACAGGCCGGCCGCGACCAGCTCACGCCGCTTCACTTGAGCACCTCGTCGGCACGCAGCAGCAGCGCCTGCGGTATTCGAAGTCCAAGAGCCCTGGCGGTCTGCAGGTTGATGACCAGCTCGAAGCGCGTCGGCTGCTCGATCGGAATCGCGCCTGGCGCCTCGCCACGCAGGATGCGCACCACGAAGTTGGCCGTGCGGGTGCGCAGTTCACGGTGCGTCGGGCCGAAGGACAGCAAGCAGCCGCTGGCCGCCATGTCGCGCCATTCGCACAACAGCGGCAGCTTCTGCGCAATCGCACGCCGCGCCAGCTCGGGCGCATCGCCGACGTAGCCCGGGTGGCTGACGGTGACCAGCGCCTCGGCGCGTGCGCCGAGCAGCGTGGCGAATGCGGCCGCGTAGTCGCCGTGCTGCGTGGCGTTGGCGAAGGCCAGTTCGATGCCGAGCCGGCTCGCCGCGGTGCGCATCTCGCTGCGCTGCTCGTCGCTGAAGTGTGCCGGGACCAGCACCCCGAAGCGCCGCGCATCGGGCATCATCTGGCGCATCACTTCCAGCCGCTTCAGATTGTTTTGCCGCGCCTGCATGGAAATGCCGGTCACCATGCCGCCGGGTTGGGCCAGCGACGCAGCGAAACCACGGGCAACGGGTTCGTCGGCGTAGGACATCACCACCGGCGTCTGCGGCATGGCCTTGCGAGCGATGTCGACGGCTTGGCTCGAGACCACGATGACCAGATCCAGGCGGGCCTGCGACAGCTCAGCTGCCAACGCCGGCAAGCAGGCCATGGCGTCGTCCGCCGAGCGGACAACGAGCTCCAGATTTGCGCCCTCGACAAAGCCGTTCCGAGCCATCTCCGGCAGTGTGTACTGCCGCATCAACTCGACCGAGGTGTTGTTGATCGACAGGATGCCGACGCGATAGATGCGACCCGGCACCTGTGCCATGACCGCAAGCCACAGCATCAGGCACAGCCAGACCAGACTGCGTGGCGCACTGCGCATCATTCGATCAACTCGTCGGCACGCAGCAGCAACGACTGCGGGATCGTCAGCCCCAGCGACCTGGCCGTCTTCAGGTTGATGGCCAGCTCGAACTTGCTGGGCCGCTCCACCGCCAGCTCACCCGGCTTCGCACCCTTCAGGATGCGATCCAGATACGAGGCCAGGCGCTGATACAGCCCGTACAGGCTGGTGCTGTAGGCCATCAAGCCGCCGTCGAGCACCTGCTCGCGCCACTCGTAGATGGCCGGCAGCCTGTACTGCGCCGCCAGCGCGATGATCGGCAGGCGGTCGCGCACGAAGAAGGTGTGCGCGCCAACCACCAGTGCGCCGGGGCGCAGTTGCGCGATGGCCGCGAAGGCGCGTGCATAGTCGGCGTCACGCACTTCCACTTCGGCCAGCTCGACGCCCAAGGCGGCTGCGGCTTGACGGGTTTCCCGCAGCTGCAGCCGCGTGGCGGGATCCGCAGGCGGCGCCAGGTACGCGATCCTCGTGGCCTGCGGTACGGCGGCCTTGAGCAGCTCCAGCCGCTTGCCGGCCAGCGTGCCATCGGGTGCGATCAGCACGCCGGTGATGTTGCCGCCCGGCCGCGCCAGGCTGTGCATCAGACCCAGGGCCACCGGATCGAAATTGCCGAACATCACGATTGGCAGCGTGGGCGTGGCCTGCCGCACGGCCAGGATGGCCTGTGCGCCGACCGCCACGACCGCGTCGACGCGCGCCTGCTGCAACTCCAGCGCCAGTGCCGGCAGCTTCAGAGCATCGCCACCGGCCCAGCGCTGCTCGACGACCAGGTTGCGCCCCTCCACATAGCCCAGCTCGGCCAGCGCGCGCGGCAGCCCGGTCGTCTGCAAGTCGTCGGCCACGCGCGGCGGTGCCGATGGGCGCAGGATGCCGACGCGGGAGATGCGCTCGGCCGGCTGCGCCCCGCCCGTGCGCGGTGCGCAGGCCAGCCCGCTCAGCGTGAGCGCGATCCAATGCCGCCGCTGCATCACTCGATCAACTCCGTTGCGCGCAAGCGCACGCTCGGCGGCACCTCCAGGCCCAGTGCCGCCGCGGTGCGCAGGTTGATCAGCAGATCGAAGCGCGTGTTCTGTTGCACCGGCATGCTGGCAGGCGAGGCACCGCGCAGAACACGATCGGCCATGTCGACAACGAGCCGGGCGATCTCGCTCAGGTCGTTGGCATAGGCCAGCAGCCCGCCGCGTTCGACGAAGCCGCGCACGAACGACCCGGAAGGCCAGCCGTGCTGCAACGCCAGTTCGGCGGCCGGCCGGCCCGGCAGGCTGGGCTGCACGAAGACCGCCTCGACGCGCTGGCGCTTCCAGCTCTCGAACGCCGCAACGTACTGGCCGGGCTCGCGCACCTGTTCGACCAGCAGGTGCAAGCCCAGCTGCAGGACGGCGCTTTCCATGCCCGCCAGCATGGCCGGCGTGAAGCTGTCGGTGGCGTTGGCCAGCACGCCGACGCGGCGCAGTCCGGGCCGCAACTCGCGCATCAGCTCCAGGCTCTTGGCCGCCAGCTCCGGACCGAGCGCGGACACGCCGCTGACGTTGCCGCCCGGCCGCGCCAGGCTCTGCACCAGGCCGGTGGCCACCGGGTCGCCGGAACCGGCCATCAGGATCGGGATGTCCCCCGTGGCGCGCCGTGCGGCCAGCGCAGCCGGGGTCAGGTTGGTGATGATCAACGCCGGCTGCCAGGCCACCACCTGCTGCGCCAGCCTGGGCAAGGCCTCGGCACGGCTGTCAGCGAACCAGACACGGGTCTGCAGCAATGCATGGCCGCGTTTGCGCAGGCCCGCGATGACGTGGTCGAAGGTCGAGAACTGCCCCGGGCGCGGCTGACTGCCGGCCGCCAGGAAGGCGACGCGTTGTGGCCGATCACTGCCCTGTGCGAACGCCATCGCCGGCCGAAGCAGCGGAGCCGGCAGCGCCATAAGAAGGCGGCGGCGTTTCATTCGATGACCTCGTCGGCGCGCAAGAGCAGCGTGCGCGGCACGGCCAGGCCCAGGGCACTCGCCGTCTTCGCGTTGATCAGCAGCTCGAAGCGCTGCGGCTGTTGCACCGGCAGCATGCCCACCTTCGCACCGCTGAGCACACGGTCCACATACGCCGCCAGATTGTGGTATTCGTCCGCTTCGACAGCGTAGTAGCACATCAACCCGCCTTCGCGGACTTCGACCGGCGTGACCATCATCGCGGGCAGGCGATGCGCCATCAATGCCTGCAACAGGGTGGCACGGTGCTGCGTCAACAACGGCTCGGCGACGCGCAGCACCGCGTCGGCGCGCCAATCGGCGGCGCGCTGAACGATCTCGGGCACGGCCGACGCCTGACGCACCGGAAAGAAGCGCAACGTGAAGCCCAGCGCCGGGGCCGCAGCGCGAAGATCGGCCTCTTGCGGCGCGGCGACGGGGTCGTCCGGTTGCGTCAACACCGCCAGACGTCGGGCCGACGGCAGCATCTCGCCCAGCAGCTGCAAGCGCTTCTTGCCCAGATCGCGGGCCTGGTTGGTGGTGCCGCTGACCTTGCCGCCCGGGCGCGACAGGCTGCGCACCAGGCCGACGGCCACCGGATCGCCCACCGAAGCGAACAGCACCGGCGTCGACCCGGGCAGCCCGGCGGCGGCCAACGCTGCCGGCGTGTTGATGGCCACGATCAGCCGGGGCTGCAAGGCCGCCAGTTCGCGCGCCAGTTCGGGCAAGCGCCCGAAATGGCCTTCGGCAAAGCGGTAGTCGATGTGCAGGTTGCGGGCTTCGACATGGCCCAGCGCCGCCAACTCGGCGCGCAACGCCGTCAACCGTGAGGCATTGGCCTGCGCCGAGGTCGGACTCAGCAGCCCGATGCGCACGACCGTGTCCTGTTGAGCCGCCGACAGCAGCGGCAGCGCACCCCACGCGATGAGACCAGCCGTGCAGGCGCGACGTTTCAATCGATCACCTCGTCGGCCTGCAGCAGCAGTCCGCGCGGCATTGTCAGGCCGAGCATGCGCGGTGTCTTCAGTTTGATGGCCAACGTGAGGCGCGCGGCTCACAACCCCGGTTCCCGCAAGCGGCGAGCCGGCACATCGCGCGCGTCGATGGCGACCAGGTCGCGCAGCCGGCTTTCGCAAATCGCCATCGCATGGCGACGTTGCAGCCGTCGATCCGTCCGATTTCTTCGAGGGCCCGCCCGAAGCCGGTGACCCGGTGCCCGGCGGCGTCGAGGCCGTTGCGACATCGCCAACCGGCGCTGGCCCTCGTTGACGATACGGGCGCGGCCGCCTTTCATTGAATCACCTCGTCGGCGCGCAGCAGCAGGGCGGGCGGCAGGGTCAATCCGAGCTGCTTCGCCGCGGTCGCGTTCAGCAGCAGCTCGAAGCGCGTGGGTTGTTCGATCGGCAACTCGGCCGGCGTGGCGCCCTTCAGGATGCGATTGACATAGCCGGCGGCGCCACGGAACTGGTCGCGATCGCTGGCGCCGAAGGACATCAGCGCGCCGGCCTCAGGGTAGCGCCGCTCCTCGGCCATGCTCGCCAAGCCGATCTCCAGGCTGGTGCGCGCAATCTCCCGGTGCAGCGACGAGGTCAGGAAGCCGCGCACGATCACGATCGCCTGCAACCCCTTGGACCGCGCCTGGCGCAGGCCGTCGCGCATGGCATCCACCGAGGTGGATTGCAGGCCGATGCGAAGCGCCGTCAGCCCCTGCGCACGAATGCCGGCCTCGGTCTCCTCGCCCCAGCGCCGGAACACCGGGTCGGTGGTGTTGTGCAGCACGCCCACGCTGCTCAGATTGGGCACCGCTTCTTTCAGCAACTGCACGCGTTTCGCCGCCAGTTCCTCGCCGAAGTTCGACACACCGGTCACCATGCCACCCGGTCGGGCCAGACTGGCGAACAGGTCGGTCTGCCCGCCGCGCGGGTACAGCGCCACCGACACGATCGGTACGCTCTGCGTGATTTGCAGGATCACGCGCACCGCCGCCGCGCCCGGCGCCAGGAAGATGTTCACGCCCGGCCCCGCGAGCTGCTCGCGCAGCATGGCTTCGGCGGCAGCGAAATTGCCCTGCGCATAGCGCTCGACCAACTGGTAGTCGCGACCTTCGATGGCGCCGAGTTCGCGCATGCCTTCGCGAAAGGCCGCCACGCTCCTGGCGTCGGATTCTCGTGTCGCCAGCGCCATGTAGAAGACGACCGGGGGCGTGCGCGGCTGGGCGCGCAGACGCACCGACGCCAGCGTCGCGCCAAGCGCGGCCATCAGATCGCGTCGTCCGATCATCGAACCCTTTCGTTTGCCGAACCTTGCCGCACCGCTGCGCACTGTAAGGCGCAGGCCGCATCGGTCGCCGGCCTTTGCCGCTCACCGGCGCAGCCCAGATGTGGCCAGTGATTGTCGATGCCGCGAGTGCGCTGGTGTCCGGCGCTGCGCGCTAGGATGCATCCACCCCCAAACGCTGATCGCCGCCATGACCACCACCGCCGCCACCGACCTTGCCGATTGCACCGCCAACGAACTCCTGGCGCTGTACCGACGCCGCGAGGCCTCGCCGCTGGAAGCCACGCAGGCGGTGCTGGCGCGCATTCACCAGCTCAACCCCGGCCTGAACGCCTTCTGTCACCTGGCGCCCGACGAGGCACTGGCCGCGGCGCGCGACAGCACCGATCGTTGGGCGAGCGGGCAGCCGATCGGTGTGCTCGATGGCGTGCCCACCTCGATCAAGGACCTGATCCTGGCCAAGGGCTGGCCCACGCTGCGTGGCAGCCAGACCGTGAATGCCGACCAGCGCTGGGATGTCGATGCCCCCGCCAGCGCGCGGCTGCGCGAGGCCGGTGCGGTGCTGCTGGGCAAGACCTGCACGCCCGAATTCGGCTGCAAGGGCGAAACCAATTCGCCACTCACCGGCATCAGCCGCAACCCCTGGGACCCGAGCAAGACGCCGGGCGGATCGTCGGGCGGCACCGCGGCCGCGGTGGCCGCCGGCATGGGGCCGTTGTCGGTGGGCACCGACGGCGCCGGCTCGGTGCGCATCCCGGCGGCGTTCTGCGGCAACTTCGGCCTCAAACCCAGTTTCGGCCGCGTGCCCGCCTACCCGCTGTCGCCGATGGGCACGGTGGCGCACCTGGGCCCGCACACGATGAGCGTGCACGATGCCGCGTTGATGATGAACGTGCTGAAGCAGCCCGATGCGCGCGACTGGACGTCGCTGCCGGCCGATGCCAGCGACTACCTCGACGGGCTCGACGACGGCATCCGCGGGCTCAAGATCGCCTACTCGCCGAAGCTCGGTTTCGCGAAGCATGTGCATGCCGACGTGGCGGCCGCCGTCGATGCGGCGGTGGCGCAACTTCAATCGCTCGGCGCACACGTCGAACAAGTCGACCCCGGCATCGAAGACCCGCTGGCCATCTGCACCGGGCTGTGGTTTTCGGGGGTGTGGGCGATCTGGAACACGCTCGATGCGCAGCAGCAAGCGCTCACCGATCCCGACTTCGCTGCGGAAGCGCAGCTCGGCTCGAAGTACGGCGCACTCGACCTGGCGCGGCTGACCTTGGAACGCGGCGCTTTGGGCTCGCACATGCGCCAGTTCATGCAACGCTTCGACCTGCTGGTGACGCCGGCGGTGGCGGTGCCGGCCTTCGACGCGCGGCCGCCCGGCGAGGCGCCGATGACACCCGAGGCGATGCTGGGCTGGACGCCGTTTTCGTATCCCTTCAACCTGACGCAGCAGCCGGCCTGCACCATCCCCTGCGGGCTGACGCAGGCCGGTTTGCCGATCGGTCTGCAGATCGTCGGGCCGATGTTCGGCGATGCGCTCGTGCTGCGCGCGGCGCGCGCCTACGAGACGGCGCACCCGATTCCGCGGCCGCCGCTGGCGGCCTGAGTTGCGGAGCATTCAGGCGCAGCGCTTGCCTGAAACTGTGCGTCAGCCCTGGCGGCGCCGGTCGCCCAACGCGGCCAATACGCCGAGGCCGGCAAGCAACATCAGCGCGGCGGCCGGTTCAGGCACAGACGTGATCTGGTACCTGATGTCTTGCGAGAAGGTATTGCCGGCACCCGGCCCGGTCTGCGCAAGTTCGCCCCCGAACCGCAACTCGTACGAACCGTTATGCAACGGCGAGAGTGCGACCCAATAGCCATCGGAGAAGGAGCGATAGGTCCCTGCCGGCGCACCAAAGATGTTGTCGCCCGGGATGATCAGGTCGAACCTGTCGGTCGGCTGCCTGAAGGCCAACAGGTTCGCGCTGCCCGTCGGCATCGGCAGGTCCACGCCGTCCTGCTTCAAGTACAGGCCGCTGACGTTGCCCAGGAAGTTGGTCGCTTCGGTGCGGATGTCGGAGTCGGTGAAACCGAAGCTTGCAATCTCCCCATCCGTATAGCCGGCAAACGAGTTCAGGATCGGAAAGAAAAGCGTCTGGTCGTTGCGCACAGTGACGGTCCGCGTGACCGCGTCCGTCGTGAATGCGCCGGCAAGGAAGAAGGCCGAGCCCTGGTTTCCCGCCGCCGAAAAGGCGCCCGTGAGATCGGTGACCGGGTTGACGTCGGGAGCATAGGACATCGCCCAGTTCCACCAGTTCTGCGACAGCATTGCCTGGTCGATGCCAGCGACAGTGGCGTCGGGTTCGAGGAGAGCGGCCTGCACCGGCGCAGCAGCCAGAACGGCTGTGCCGACAGCCGCCACGATGCACAAGACAGGTTGCTTGATGACGTTCATGACAGTTCCTTCAAGATCGCCCGGCGGGCCTGGCCCAGAAGCTGAATGTCGTCGCTACGGCGCGCCAGCGATATCAAACGATGAAGTCGCGGCACACACAGGGGTGGCGGCCGCCGAGACCGGCGTCACGCTGCCGCGAGCGCAGCGGTTCCTCCCTTGTGCTTCGGTGAATGGAAACCGAGTCAGGCTAGCACCGCAAAAGCTTCGACGCCAGGAGGGCCGGCGTCCGAACAAGCCGTTTCGTCATCAGAATTGATGATGTCACGCGAGGCGCATGCGGATGGTCGCTGCGGGCCGACAGGGTATCGCGGGCGGGCGCGATCGGGATCAGTTCACTGCCCGGCTCTGCCCTTCCCAGTACGGCTTGCGCAGCTCGGTCTTCTGGATCTTGCCGGCGCCGGTCATCGGCAGGGCGTCGCGGAACTCCACACTGCGCGGGCACTTGTAGCCGGCGATCAGCGCATGGCAGTGCGCGCTCAGTTCGTCGGCGGTGGCGCTGGCGCCGGGCTTGAGCACCACCACCGCATGCACCGCCTCGCCCCACTGCTCGCTGGGGATGCCGATGACTGCGCTGGCGGCCACCGCGGCGTGCTGCGACAGCGCGTTTTCCACCTCGGCCGAATAGACGTTCTCGCCGCCGCTGACGATCATGTCCTTCATGCGGTCGACGATGTACAGGTAGCCGTCCTCGTCCATGCGGCCGCCGTCGCCGGTGTGCATCCAGCCGTCGCGCACCGCGGCCGCCGTCTGCTCGGGCTTGTTCCAGTAACCCAGCATCACGTTCGGTCCGCGCACCGCCACCTCGCCGACCGTGCCCAGCGGCACTTCGTTGCCCTGCTCGTCGACCACGCGCACTTCGGTGGTGAGGCTGGCGCGGCCGGCCGAGCGCAGCAGCCCCGGCTTGCCGCTGTCGCCACGGTGGTCGGCCGCCGTCAGGTAGGTGGCGCACGGCGACAGCTCGGTCATGCCGTAGGCCTGGAAGAAGCCGGCCTTGGGGAAGCGCTTCATGGCGCGCTGCAGCACCGCCTCGCTGATCACCGAGCCGCCGTAGGCCATGACCTCGACACTGCTCAGGTCATATTTGGCCGCTTCGGGATGATCGGTGGCCAGCTGGATCATCGTCGGCACCAGCAGCAGGTGCGTCACCCGGTGTTGCTGGATCACCTGCAAGGTGCCCAGCGGTGTGAACATCGGCGCGATGACGAAGGTGCCACCGACGGCCGCGTTGCCCAGCATCATCGCGCCGGCGGCGATGTGGAACATCGGCGCGATGAGCAAGGTGCGCGCATCGCCCTGCACGATGCCTTCGCCGACGAAGGCCAGCGCGTTGGCGCACAGGCCTTCGTGGCCGAGCATCACGCCCTTCGGAAAGCCGGTGGTGCCGCCGGTGTACATCACGCCAGCCAGGTCCAGGCCGCCGCAGCCGGCATCGGCTGCCGGCGTGGCCTCGGCCAGCAGCGTCTCGTAGTTCAGCATGCCCTCGGGCGTGTCGCCGTCGCCGGTGTAGACCAGCGTGCGCAGCGACTTGCTGCGGCTGCGCAGCTCGGCCGCCAGGCCCTTGAACTGCTCGTCGACCAACAGGATGCGCGTGTCGCAATCGTCCAGCGAATAGGCAATCTCGGCCGCACTCCAGCGGGTGTTGACCGGGTTCACCGCGCCGCCGCCCCACCAGGTGCCGAAGAAGAACTCGAGGTAGCGGTCGGAGTTCAGCGCCAGCATGCCGATGCGCTCGCCGCGCGCCATGCCCAGCGACTGCAACGCGCCGGCCAGCCGCGCCACGCGCTCGGCGTACTGCAAGTAGTTGTGCTGGCGCGACCCGCAGATCGTCGCGATGCGCTGTGGACATCGCTGCACGGCGCGGTGCAGGCTTTGCGTCAGGTACAGCGGCATTGGTGCGTCCTTCGTGGCGGCTCGCTCGAGCGGTGCGACGAATGTACGCCGCGCCGGCTCGCTGTCTACTCTCCGGCACCCTTCACCGCGCCGCCTTCGGCGCGCCAGCGCAGCATACCGCCGCTGAGGTTGGCGACATCGGCGAAACCTGCCTTGCCGAGCATCGCCGCAGCGCGCGCCGAACGCGCCCCGGAACGGCAGACGATGACCAGCGGCTTGTCCAGCGGCAGCTCGCCGCTGCGCTGCTGCAGTTCGCCCAGCGGCAGCAGCAGCGCACCGTCGATGTGGCCGATGCCGCGGGCGAATTCGTCGGGCTCGCGCACGTCGACGATCTGCACCCTGTCCGCCACCTCGGTCAGCGCATGCGGCGTGATTTCCCACAGCCCGGCGAAGCTGAAGTTCAGCTTGGCCCAGTGCGGGTCGGCCGGCGGCACGGTCTCGCCCTCGGGCTGACCGCAGCGCAGGTTGGCCGGCACCGCGATGTCCATCTTCTTCGGGTGCGGCAGGCCGAGGTGGTGCATGAAGCCGGCGAAGTCGCCCTCGCCGACCTCGCCGCCGAGGCGCGGGTTGCAGCGCCGTTCCTCTTCGATGCTGCTCACGCTGAGGCCGTTGTAGTCGTGCCCCGGATAGACCGCGCAGTTGCCCGGCAGCGTGAACAACTGCGCGTGCACCGAGCGGTACAACGCCGCGGCGTCGCCTTGCTGGAAGTCGGTGCGGCCGCAGCCGCGGATCATCAGGCAGTCGCCGGTGAAGACGCGCGATTCGTCGTCGAGCACATAGCTCAGGCAACCGGCGGTGTGGCCCGGCGTGGCGCGCACCTGCAGGTGGCGCGCGCCGAAGGCGATGCGATCACCATGGCGCAGCAGACGATCGGCACCGCTGGCGCCGCCATCGGCCGACAGCGCGATGCGGCTGCCCTGCCGCTCGCGCAGCAGCCAGGCGCCGGTGACGTGGTCCGCATGCACATGCGTTTCCAGTGTCCACTTCAGCGTCAGGCCGAGTTCGCGCAGCAGCGTCTCGTCACGGCGCAATTGTTCGAACACCGGGTCGATCAGCACCGCCTCGCCGCTGGCCTTGTCGCCGAGCAGGTACGTGTAGGTCGATGACGTGGGGTCGAACAGCTGGCGGAAGATCAACATGGCTTTCTCCTTCGATGCGTCATTTTCCGCGCACAAGCCTGTCGTGGCCGAGACAAAGATCAACCAGCGGCCCGGCTAGACTGAATCATGGTCGCACCAATCGAAGCTGTTCTCTGGGATTTCGGCGGCGTCATTCTGTCCAGCCCCTTCGACGCCTTCAACCGCTACGAGGCCGAACTCGGCCTGCCCGGCGACTTCATCCGCCGCATCAACGCCACCAACCCCGATGACAACGCCTGGGCGCGCATGGAGCGGGCCGAGATCGATGCGCAGGGCTTCGCCTCGCTGTTCGAGGCCGAGGCGCGCGCGCTCGGCGGCGAGTTGTCGGGGCACAGGGTGCTCGAGCTGATCGCGGGCGAGGTGCGGCCCGAAATGGTCGAGGCGCTGAAGCGCGTGCGCGGCACATACCGCATCGCCTGCATCACCAACAACATGCCGGCCGGACACGGCCCGTCGATGACCCGTTCGCCGGAAAAGGCCGCGCAGATCGCGCAGATCATGGCGCTGTTCGAACAGGTGGTCGAATCGAGCAAGCTGAACCTGCGCAAGCCCGATCCGCGCATCTACCGCCACACCTGCGAACTGCTCGGCGTGGCGCCCGAGGCGTGTGTGTATCTGGACGACCTGGGCATCAACCTGAAGCCGGCGCGCGCGATGGGCATGCGCACCATCAAGGTCAGCTCGGCCGCGCAGGCGCTGAACGAACTGGAAGTGCTGCTCGACATGCCTTTGCGTTGACAAGACCGGGTGTTTTCCCCAAGCTGCGGTGGAGCACCTCCCCTATTTTTGCGCACCTTCGAGCCGCTACATTGGCCGCCTTCAGCGAAGGAATGCCCTGTGTCCCCTGACCACGACTACATCATCATCGGCGGCGGCTCGGCCGGCTGCGTGCTGGCCGCGCGCCTGAGCGAAGACCCTGCCGTCAAGGTCTGCCTGCTCGAAGCCGGTCCCACCGACAAGAGTGTGCTGATCCATTGCCCGGCCGGGCTGGTGCTGCTGGCCAAGAACGGCCAGGCCAGTTGGGGCTTCGACACCGTGCAGCAGGCCGGACTGAACGGCCGCCTCGGTTACCAGCCACGGGGTCGCGTGCTGGGCGGCTCGAGTTCGATCAACGCGATGATCTATGTGCGCGGCCAGCGAGAGGATTACGAGCACTGGGCCGCGCAGGGCAATGCCGGCTGGGGCTGGCGCGACGTGCTGCCGTACTTCCTGAAGGCCGAGCACAACGAGCGCGGTGCCAGCGAGCTGCACGCCACCGGCGGGCCGTTGAACGTGATGGACTTGCGCAGCCCGAACCGCTTCGGTCCGCTGTTCGTCAAGGCTGCGCAACAGGCCGGCTACCCGTTGAACCCCGACTTCAACGGCGCCAAACAAGAAGGCGTGGGCATGTACCAGGTCACGCACAAGAACGGCGAGCGCTTCAGCGCCGCCAAGGCCTATCTGACACCCAATCTGAGTCGGCCCAACCTGCAGGTCATCACCGACGCACACACCACGCGCATCCTGATGGAAGGCAAGCGCGCCGTGGGCGTCGAGGTGCGCATCGGTGGTTCGGGTGGCGAGCTGAAGCAGCTGAGGGCCCGGCGCGAGGTGTTGCTGTGCGCCGGCGCGTTGCAGTCGCCGCAGGTGTTGATGCTCTCGGGCATCGGGCCGGCCGCGCAGCTGCAAGCCCAAGGCATCGCCGTGCAGCACGATCTGCCCGGTGTCGGCGAACAATTGCACGACCATATCAACCTGGTGCAGGTGATCGACGCGCCGAAGCTGACCGACACCTTCGGCCTGTCGCTGACCGGCGCGTGGCATGCGCTGAAGGGCCTCTTCGAATGGCGCAGCCGGCGCAGTGGCCTGCTCACCACCAACTTCGCCGAGGCTGGCGGCTTCATCAAGAGCCGGCCCGAAGAGCCGCTGCCTGATCTGCAATTGCACTTCGTCATCGGCAAGCTCGCCGACCACGGTCGCAAGACGATGCTCGGCCACGGCTATTCGTGCCATGTGTGCCTGCTGCGCCCGGCCAGCCGCGGCAGTGTCAAGCTGGCCGGCAACGACCCCTTCACCGCGCCGCTGATCGACCCGAATTTCTTCGGCGAGCGCATCGACATGGACATCATGCTGCGCGGCTTCAAGCAGCTGCGCCATATCCTGGCCCAGCCGGCGCTGGCGGGTTTCGGCGGCAAGGAATTGCCGAGCCTGGCCGCGGCGCAAAGCGACGAGCAGATCGAGCAGTTCATCCGCAAGCACGCCGACACCGAATACCACCCGGTCGGCACTTGCCGCATGGGCAACGGGCCGATGGACGTGGTCGACAGCCAGCTGCGCGTGCACGGCGTGCAGGGCTTGCGCGTGGTCGATGCGTCGATCATGCCGCGGTTGATCAGCGGCAACACCAACGCGCCGACGATCATGATCGGCGAGAAGGCCGCCGACATGATCAAGGCCGCTGCCGTGGCAAAGCCGGTGGCCAGCGTGGTCGAAGCCGCCGTGGCATCCTCGGCGCATGAAGCTATCAGTTCTTGACCAATCCATTTCGCTGGCCGGTGCCAGCGAAGACGCCGCCATCCGCGACACGCTCGGCCTGGCGCAGCACTGCGAAGCGCTCGGCTATCACCGCTTCTGGCTGAGCGAGCACCACAGCCTGCCGACCATCGTCGGCACCGCGCCAGAAATCCTGATGGCGGCGATCGCCGCGCGCACCACGCGCATCCGCATCGGCAGCGCCGGCGTGATGCTGCCGCACTACGCGGCACTGAAGGTGGCCGAGCAGTTCCGCGTGCTGGAAGCGCTGGCGCCGGGGCGCATCGACCTGGGCGTGGGCCGCGCGCCGGGGGCCGACATGCGCACCGCGCAGCTGCTCAACCCGAACGCCTATGCGGCGGCCGAGAACTTCCCGCAGCAGATTCGCGACCTGCAATGGTGGACGGCCGGCCAGCCACACCACGGCGTCATCGCCCACCCACGCGGGCCGCACCTGCCCGAGGTGTGGGTGCTGGGCAGCTCCGACTACGGCGCGCAGCTGGCGGCGCACTTCGGCTTGCCCTATGCGTTCGCTTACTTCTTCACCGACGGCCAGGGCGCCGAGCAGGCGCTCGAGCTGTACCGCTCGCTGTACAAACCGAGCGAGCGCCACCCGACGCCGCAGCCGACGATCTGCGTGTGGGCGCTGGCCGCCGACAGCGAGGCGCAGGCGCGGCACCTGGCGCTGAGCCGCGACCGCTGGCGCGTGGACCGCATGCGCGGCGCGCTGGGCCCGCTGCAGGCGCCCGACGACATCGCCGCCCGCGGGTTCAAGGACGACGAGCGGCCGATCGTCGAAGCCTCGCAACGCAAGGCGCTGGTCGGCACGGCCGCGCAGGTGGCACACAAGCTGCGCGCACTCGCCGCGACCTTCGAGCTCGACGAACTGGTGGTCAACACCTGGGCCCACGACCCGCAGGTGCGACGCCATTCCTACGCGCTGCTGGCGGCCGAGTTCGACTTGCAGACGCAGGCGCTGGCCGCGTAGGCCCATCGGCGGATCAGCGGTGGAGCAGATTCACTTCGCGCTGCGCGGCGAGCACATCACGCTCGATGCGTTGCTGAAAGCCACCGGTGTGGCCGGCAGCGGCGGCCAGGCCAAGGCGCTTGTCGCTGCCGGCCAGGTGCAGGTCGACGGGCAGCCCGAGCAGCGCAAGACCTGCAAGATCCGGGCGGGCCAGCAGGTGTGCATCGGTGACGTGCACATCAGCGTGCATGGCCCCGAAGAGGTGGTTTGAACCGGCGCCGAAGCGCTGGCGCTGACCGGAATGCGCGCGGGAACCTTCCACCCGACACGCGACTCATAGAATGGGTTTGGTTCGCGAAGAGGGTCTGCCGAGCCTTGGGCTTGAATGGCAGCGACCGCGGCACCAGATGTTGTGGGGCAACCGACATGAAGGAACCGAGATGAGAAGTTGGCTTCTGGCAGGGGTGGTGGCTTTGGGCAGCGCGATGTCGCTGATGCCTTTCGATGCCGATGCGCGCCGCTTCGGTGGCGGGGGTTTCAGCGGCATGCAACGCAGCGCACCGGTCAAACCCGCTCCCACGGCACCGCAACAAGCCGCGCCCGCCACGCCGGCAGCCGGCGGTGCTGCTGCCGCAGCCGGCGGACGCAGCTGGATGGGCCCGATCGCCGGGCTGGCCGCAGGGCTGGGCATCGCCGCCTTGATGAGCCACCTGGGCATGGGCGAGGCCTTCGGCAACTTCCTGATGCTGGCGCTGCTGGTGATGGCCGGCGTGTTCCTGATGCGCATGCTGATGCGGCGCATGGCCCCGGCGGCGCCGCTGGGTGCCGGCGCCGGTGCGGGGAACGGGCGCGCGGCCACTGCCCCGACGCATCGCTTCGAAGGCCTGCCGATGCCGCCCAGCGGCGCGGCGGCCCTGCCCGCCGCCGCAACAGCAGCCTCCCAGTGGGCCGGGCCGGCCGCGCTGCCGGCCGATTTCGACCGCGAAGGCTTCGAGCGCATCGCCAAGATGATCTTCATCCGCATGCAGGCAGCCAACGATGCCGGCGACCTGAACGACCTGCGCAGCTTCACCACGCCGGAGATGTTCGCGGTGTGCAAGCTGGAGTTGCAGGACCGGGACAACAAGCCGCAGACCACCGACGTGGTGCGCGTCGATGCCGAAGTGCTCGATCTGGAAAAACAGGGCGAGCGTCAGGTGGTGAGCGTGCGCTTCCATGGCCTGATCCGCGAGGAAGTGGGCGCCGAGGCGGCCGCGTTCGACGAAATCTGGCATCTGGTGCGCTGGGGCGACAACCCCAGCTGGGCGATTGCCGGCATTCAGCAGCAGCAATAAGCGTCGGCTCGTCGATACACAAGCAGCCGCCTTCGGGCGGCTGCGTTGCTTTCACAATCGGCCTCACACCGGCTGAGGAGTGCACATGAGCGAATCGCGTCCGATCGAGCTGCAAGCCCCCGACCTGTCGCGCTGGCAAGCCGGCAACGTGGGCACCGCCTGCGTCTGGAGCTTCGATTCGGACCGACCCGGCCCGCAGGTGATGGTGCAGGCGCTGACGCACGGCAACGAGATCTGCGGCGCCATCGCGCTCGACTGGCTGCTGGCGCAGCAGGCCGATTGGGCCGTCGCGAGCGGGAAGCTGACGCTGGCCTTCGGCAACATCGCCGCCTACGCGCGCTGGGACCCGGCCGATCCCGATCGTAGCCGCTATGCCGACGAAGACTTCAACCGCGTGTGGGCCGATGACGTGCTGCGCGGCAGCGGCGATTCGATCGAGCGGCGGCGCGCCCGCGAGTTGCAGCCCTTCGTCGATGCCGCCGAGTGGCTGCTCGACATCCACTCGATGCACCAGGCCTGCTCACCCATCATGGTCTGCGGTGCCGACGGCCGCGGCGGCGAAAAAGGCGCGGCGCTGGCGCGGCGCCTGGGTGTGCCCGGCACGCTGCTGATCGACACCGGCCATCCGGCCGGGCTGCGCATGATCGAACGCGGTGGCTTCGGCGACCCGGCCAGCGCGCGCACGGCGGTGCTGATCGAATGCGGCCAGCACTGGGAAGCGGCGGCCGCCGATGTCGCCAAGGACACGCTGCTGCGCTTCCTGCGTGAAGCCGGCAGCCTGGACGATGCCTTCGTGGCCCCGGCGCTGGCGCGCATCGGGCGGCAGCCGCCGGCCACACAGCGGCTGGTGCGCGTGACCGAAGCGGTGGTTGCCGAAAGCCTGGATTTCCGCTTCGTGCGCGACTTCCAGGGGCTGGAAGTCATCGAACGCGCCGGCGAGCTGATCGCCACCGACGGTGCTCGGCGCATCGTCGCGCCCTACGACAACACGGTGCTGGTGATGCCATCGATGTCGCACCTGAAGGTGGGCACGACGATGGTGCGCCTGGGGCGCTTCGACGGCTGAGCAGGGGGCGTGGTCAGGGCTCGAAGGGCTCAGCCGTCCTTCACCACCACCGCCCCGCGCGCCAGCAACAGTTCGCGCAGCACCGAGCGGTGGCAACGCTCTTCGTCCTGGCAATAACACCCGACCGAGAAGTTCGCGTGCCGCGACAGCGCGGCCAGCAGCTCGATGCTTCGCGCCGCGTCCGCTGCGGCCATCTGCGCGCGGTAGCGCTTCTTGAAAGCGGCCCACTGCGCCGGTGTTTCCGCGGTCTGGCCGAGCTTCACGGTGTCCGCATCCGGCGCCAGATTCGGAAACCACACGTCGTACCAATCCTGCGCCGCGAACTGCGACTTCGGCACGCCGCGCGGCGGACGGCGCACCGTGCCGATGCGGGTGCCTTCGTCAGCATGACGGGCGCTGCCGAGGCGAAGCACGCGAACGACCATGGTCTTTCCTTCAATCGATCAGCCGGGTCGGCGCCGGCGTGCAGCGTTCCAGGCGTCTGCGTCGACGCCCTTGACGATGAGCCACAGACACAGCGCCAGTTCACCGACGAATGCCGGCAGCAGCACCAGCGGGAACAGCATGGCAGCCAGCGCGGGCGCCAGCAGCAAGGCGAAGCTGTTGACGAGGTAGCAGATGCCGGCGATGGCCAGCATCGCACCGAGCGCCCGCGGCAGATAACCACAGCGGAAGATGAGCCAGCCGCGAACGATGCTGGCGACACCGAAGAAGACGAGGCCCACGCCGAAACCATGGCCGTGCAGCTTGATCGCGAAGTACGACAGCGCGGACAGATCGTCACCCGTGAGCCCGCCGAACCGGGCCGACATCGGCACCAGCAGGATCGGCACCAGCAGCGTCAGCTTGTTGGTGGCGAGCACGCAGGTCTGCACGACGTTCATCGCCGTCGCCACCCAGGCCAGGGTGCGGCCTGCCGGTTCGAGCAGCAGGTACAGGATGACGATCAGCGGCACGTCGAGGACATGCATCAGCAGATCACCGACGATGCCGGCCCGCCACAGCGTTTCCGATGCCAGGATGTTCGATGCCGTCTGGGCTGCATCGCCGGAGACGACCAGCGCGCCGCGAACGGCCACCTCGCCGAAGAGCCCGAGCGCGATGATCGCCAGGTAGATGAGGCCGCCGATGCGGGCCAGCGTCACGATCGAAAATCCTCCCGGTGGCGACCAACCGGTGCGAACATCGGTGCGGCCGATCACGTTGCGGGCCGCGGTGACATCGGCTTCAGACATCGCAGACCACCGTGCGCAGACCGAGGTGCGTCTCGAACGGCTCGAAATCCTTGTCGCTGTGCAGCAGACGAATGCCGTTGCACAGGCACTTCGTCGCGATGAGCACATCCACCGTACCGCGCACCGCGACGCCCAGGCGCCTCAACTTCCGGAAATTGCGTGCGGCCTCGATCGCAATGCCAGTACCCCCGACGTGGGCCTGCTCGAACGCGCCGAGCAGGCGCCTGGCCTCATCGAAGCCGCGCTCGGTGGTGAAGCCGCGCAGCACCTCCGACAGGATCAGGTCACCGACCAGGAACCCTTCGCTGCCCAGATTCCTGTCCAGCCAGTCAACCTGCGGCGTCGATCGATTGCGGAAGAAATCGATCCAGACACTGGAATCGACCAGGATCACCCGTCGCGTCTCATGGCGTCCAGATCGCCCTGCCATTCATGCTTGCCGCGAAGCTTTCTGAGTTCGGTCTGCTGATTCAGGCGAAGCAGGGTTCGCAGCCCAAGCTCAACCGCCTCGCGCTTCGTCTTGATGCCGGTCGCCTTCAGGGTGGCCGCCATGAGCTTGTCGTCGATGACGATGTTCGTGCGCATGATGTGTATGGCAGAGGCTTCGTTACACATCTTATCCGCGTCACTGCCGTGTTGCAAGGCAACCTCGCGCCGTCAGCCGAACAGCCAGCGCTGGACCCACCGCGTGTAGCGGGGCATGACAACGTACACCATCAGATACACCACGACGCCAGTGACGACCAGCGTCACGAGCAAGGGATTGTCCGGCGCGCCGACTTGCCGGAGTGCCGGCACGACAACCAGCGGCACACCCAGCGCCAGCGGATAGATGGCAGACCACGTGACCAGATACTGCTTCCAGCGCACCGGTATCTTCGCTTTCGCGCCTGCGGGAGCAAACCAGAAATCGAGCCCGCTGCTGATGAAGAAGTCATCGCCGGTGACGAAGAACGGTTCCGCCCGTTCGATCAGCCGCTTCCTCTCGGCCGAATCCATCCACGCCTTCAAGTGCTCGGTGGTGTCGAAGCGAATCACCACGGTGAAGGTTTCGGTCAGGCCCGCGATCGGGCGGACGATGTGCCAATCCAGATGGCCCGGCGCCGCCTTGCACAGCGGCGCAATCTCATCCAGCCATCGCTCGTAGTCGGCATGCCTTTCGGCCCGGACCCGATGGGTGATGACAACGGTGGCTCCTCGAGCCTGGCCTGGCGTGTCGGCTTCGTGTGTGCTCATCGGCGGGGTGAATGCGTTGAAGTGTCAGGGCAAAGTCAGGGCGCGGCTTCCTCGCCCTGCTGTCGCTGCGCGTGCTCACGAGCCCTCCGGCGGTTGCCAAAGTTCGAGCTTGTTGCCTTCAGGATCCATGACCCAACCGAATTTTCCGTACTCGGATTCTTCGACCCTGTCTTCAACCTCGCAGCCTTCCGCGCGCAGTGTCGCAAGCAGGGCATGCAGGTCTTCGACCCTGTAGTTCACCATGAAGCTTGCCGGGCTCGGTGCGAAGTAGCCGGTGTCTTCCGCAAACGGACTCCACACCGTCGAACCGGTTCCCGCCGGGTTTTCCGGCGTGACCCACTTGAAGGCGACCCCGCCCCATTCTTCGACGTTCAGGCCGAGGTGCACGCGGTACCACTCGGCCAGCGCCTTCGGATCCTTCGACTTGAAGAACACACCACCGATGCCGGTCACTCTCTTCATGGATGGCCTCCTTTGGTCGATGGATGCCGCGGGCGTGGCCTGCGTGACCAGACGTTCGAGCCAGAGGCCGGAACCTGCTGCGGATGCTATTCATCCAGCAGCCCGCCCTTGAAAAAGCTCCACGCTGTTCCGTCGTCAAGATAGAAGTGACCATCGGCGCAGGCATCCTTCCCGGGGAAGTACTCACGGTAGGCGCGCGGTACGAGGCGCTCCAGTTGAGCGTCACCCAGTTCCTCAAACTGCTCGGGTGTGATCGACTGTCCGATGCGCAATCTCTGTCTTTCCATAGAGCTACAGCAACACCGACGCGCCCGATCTGGTCTGACGTTGTGGGTAAATCGTTTGCCGAAACCTGGTCGCCTTGGTCCGCTTGTTAGGCGGCGCCGCCCAGCGAGCGATGCTAGACGCGCGAGGACCAGTACCGGGCTCACGATGCTGGTGCGCGATCGCGTAGATCTGTGGCCCCGACTGCTCGTCCGGCTCGTAAATGACCGTGTACGGAAAGCGATCGAAGTGATAGACCCGCATCCGAAGTCACCATGAGGCCCGCGAAGCTGATTCTCGACAAGCAGATCGCGAACACGTTCGAACTCTGCCAGAAACGCCTCAGCGACCAAGAGGCTGGCATGCTCAGCATAGTAGACGGCGAGGCGCGCCGATAGTTCTTGCAAGACAGCAAGGACACGCTTGCGATTACCTGAGGCGCGATTTATGAACATCGGGCTCGGGTGCGGCGAGGCCATGATTTCGACCTTCGGGCGGGAGCTTCGCACGATGCCCCGTGCGTGCAAAGCCTTCTGACCGACAAACACGACGATACGCAACTGCTCGAGGGTTCCCAGCAACTCGGTAAGCCATGCGTCAGCCTCTCGTACGTCGTCTCGCCTCGCGGCTCGAATCTTTGTGCCCGAGCCAAGGTACCAAGACACTGCATTCCAGGTGAGGGTGCGACGGCGATCAATGCCTGCTTCTACGTTGAGCAAGAAGAAATTCTTGGCTGTCTCGTCCGGGTTGTTTCTGGAGACAAAGCCGCTGGCAATGGCCTTCGGGCCTGGAGCTTCCAGAAGGAACAAGACTTGCGCGTCGATGCCGCCATCAAGCGGGTCAAAGTTGGGAATGTCGTAGCCTGGCCCTTTGGCGCTCCGCATCCTGTCGACGAGGTGGACCAAGTCTTTGACGTGACTCTTCGAGAGCAGGGCAGTACGCGCGGCGCGCTCAGATTCGCTGGCGAGAGTCTTTGGTGCGTCCACGGGCGTGCTTTGCGACGCTAGACAAGATGGCTTGTGAACTCAGGCGGCCCGCCCCCTGCAACAACGTAGGTTGCACACCGAGGGCGTGCCGAGCTACACCAATGCACCGCACCGGTGGTCGGTGTGGGCGTTGCGGGTTTGCGAGGAGACGGGCCATGGATAAATCTATCACTCTGCACGTCGGTCTGGACGTTCACAAGGACAGCATCGACATCGCCACCGCCGAGCTCGGGCGTGACGGCGAGGTGCGCCATGTGGGCAGCATCGGCGGCGATCTGGTTGCGCTGGACAAGGCGCTGCGCAAGCTGATCAGCAAGGGCCACCGGCTGCATGTGGTCTACGAGGCCGGGCCGTGCGGGTTCGTGATCTGGCGCCACCTGAACACGCTGGGCACGGCGTGCGACGTGGTCGCGCCCTCGTCGATCCCCAAGCGCTCGGGCGAGCGCATCAAGACCGACCGGCGCGACGCCATGAACCTGGCGCGCCTTGATCGTTCAGGCGATCTCACCGTGGTGCGTGTGCCGGGTGCGGCCGACGAGGCGGTGCGCGACCTGGTACGTGCCCGCGAAGACAGCGTGCGCGAGTGCCGCAGCGCACGCCACCGCCTGAAGGCGCTGCTGCTGCGCAGCGGCATCGCCTACGCGGGCAAGAGCAGTTGGACTCAGGCGCACCTGCGCTGGCTGGCCACGCTGAAGCTGGAGCATGCCGCGCAGCAGATCGCCTTCCAGGAGTACCTGCACTCGATCACCGAAGCCACCACGCGCATCCAGCGGCTGGAGCAGTCGATGCGCGACACCCTGCCCGAGTGGACCTTGAAGCCGCTCGTGCAGGCGCTGCAAGCCCTGCGCGGCGTGCAGCTGATCGCGGCCATGACGCTGGTGGCCGAGTTGCAGGACTTCCTGCGCTTCGAGTCGCCGCGCAAGCTGATGGCCTATGTGGGCCTGGTTCCAGGTGAGCACTCCTCGGGCCCGAAGCGCCGCCAGGGCAGCATCACCAAGGCCGGCAACAGCGCCGCACGGCGCATGCTGGTCGAGGTGGCCTGGCACTACCAGCACAGCCCACGCGTGAGCCCAATCATCGCCACACGGCAAGACCAACTGCCCAAGGCCGTGACCGACATCGCCTGGGCTACGCAGTTGCGGCTGCACGGCAAGTTCAAGCGCCTGGTGGCGCGCAGGGTGATGAGGACCAAGGCCGTGGTGGCCGTGGCTCGCGAACTCGCAGGCTTCGTCTGGGCCATCGGCTGCGAGGTGCAGACCTCGGGCTGGCAGGGCGTGAGCGACGACGCGCAGCCGCCGGCCAGGGCCGTCGAGTCAGTTCGTGGCACCACCCATCCCCCCGCCCTTCCCGCCAGCGGGAAGGGGGCCCCAACGACATCCAGGAAAGCTGCGCAGCGCGCCTGCGCTTGAGCGCGGCGTCGTATCGCGAGCGGCAGAAAACACGACAAGGGAGGTGACGCACTCAGCAACCCATCAGATGCCGCAGGGGGAACGCGGCGCAGCCGCGGCCACTGGGGAATCCTCGACAAGGTTATTGGTGGGCCCCGGCTTGCTGCAAGGCAGGTCTGGCGATCTCAGCCCCTAGAGCGAAGGCAGCCCCGCGACGCAAATTTGTCTTGAGGTACCCAACCCTCGCATATCAGCATGAGCAACCGTCGCACATCCAATACGGGTGGCAACCAAGTGCTCCGTCGCGTTCCCCGTCCGGCAACGGGTTTGAATGACATCTGCACTGCAGAGGAAATCGTGTCGCCTCTTGACAAAGAGAAGCCATATCAGCGCTCGGCCGCGATGTCGCCAGCGCCGCCCCCGGCCAACCCTGGCGCAGCCCGATCGCAGCCACAGTTCGTGGACTCCGACTATGAGCACGGCCGACATCCGCAGCGCGGTCGCGTGAAGTCGTGGCTGGGCAATATCTTCGACTGACCCAGTCCCGGCGGCAGCCAGCAACAGCGAAACGATCATGGCGATGCGCACCTATCCTGCGAACAGCCCGCAAGCGGCAGTCCGAATCGTGGCGTTGACGATGGTGGCCGACGGCGACATCGGAGACGCTGAGATCAAGTGGCTCGACCGCCTGGCGGTACACGAACGCACGCTGGCTGAATACAGGACCGCGCGCTGCGCCCGAAGCTGCTGCGCCCGTGTGTCGACTCGCAGAAGTCGACGCGCATGTCGACGACGGCGAATCATGCTGGTCGCGGGCCTACGACGGAGCGCGCACGTCAGCGGTGCCCGAGGACCTGTTGGCGGCGCTGCAAGCCGAGCCGAAGGCCAGGGACTTATTCGGCTGGAGGGGTCTCAAGACCCTGACTGCGCCTCAGCGGCCATCTGCCGACTTTGGCGGCGGGCCGCGTCGCGGCGCGTGCACTCCCAAGACGACCCTAACGGTTGACCGCCCCAGGCAGGGGCAGAGCAGGCTCAGGGCAGCGCAGTGTGCGTTGCCTTGATCGAACGCCAGCGACGCCGCGTGATTCGAATAGCCCAGCCGACAGCAATCAATATCAGAGCGATCTGGCTCCATACGATGGGGTCGCGCATGGACTCGGGGGCGACGGCCAAGAAGGCTTGTCCGCGCTCGATCATCCAATGCCAAGCTACGTGTCCTGCGAGCGCGCACACGACGATGGCAATGGCCTTGTCTGCCGCCGGCCTCGCGCGCTCCAGCAGGGACAGAGCAGTGAGGATCAATGCCAGCACAAGCAACTGGCCGAACTCCACGCCGACATTGAAGGCCAGAAGCGATAGCAATAAGCTCGAGCCGGCAAACTGCAATTGTGTTTGCAGCAGAAATGAAAAGCCGAAGCCATGCACGAGGCCGAACAGCGCACTGGCGATCCAGCGCCGCTGCAACCGTGGCGCCAGCACATTCTCGATCGCCATGTAGAGGATCGATGCCGCAACCAGCGTTTCGATCAACGGTGCGAACCAAACTTGTGCGGGCGCGAACCCGTAAGCTGCCGAAATCAGCGTGATCGAATGCGCCACAGTAAATGCGCTGACGACGCCGACAAGGTAAGCGTCGATTCGGCGGAAAGGCAGGACCAGACAGAGCAGAAAGAGAAGATGGTCTGGGCCATCGAGGATGTGTTCGAAACCAGCCTTCAGGAAAGTCCATGCCGCTTGGTACCAGCGCGGATCGAGGACGACCAGGCCTTGCGCCGTAGGCAGATCGAAGGCGCGCTCGGTGCCATCCGGCAGCGCATAGCGCAGGTCGAGGCGCACGCGGTCGCGCAGGGCAGGCGCGACGCGAAAGTCGAGCGCGAGCGGTGAACCGGGCGATGCCAGCGGGTACTCCAGATAGGCGTCCACATAGCCCTGGTTCCAGAACACATAGGTGTTCTCGCCCAGCCGCGGGCCCATGATGAGTGCCCGTGCGGCCTCGAAACTGCCGAAAGACTTGTCGGCGGGCAGCGAGATGCGCGCCGTGCTGGCGGCGAGGACAAGGCGCTTGCCGTCCTCGAACCAGGCGATATCGCGGTCAACGGCCTGAACAGCGCGCGCCAGGCCGTCGTCGATATGGGCCAGGGCCAGATATCCCGGCCCTTGCTTCGGTAAATTGACGTTCAACAACAGCGCCAGCGGCAGCCGGACGACAACGCTCAGACTCTTGCCTTCTGTCTTGGCAAGAGCGTGCACGCGCGTCTCGGTCGGCACGTCGTGCGCCGACGCGGGCCAGGCCCACGCCAGCAGGAGCACGACGACCGCCGCGAGGCGCGTGATCAACGCCCGCCGCGATGATCGTGCGGAACGAACTTCTGTGCCCTCTTGCCGGTGTCGACTTCGGCGGTGTAGATGTTGCCGCGCGAGTCGACCGCCAGGTTGTGAATCCAATGGAACTGGCCGGCATAGCGTCCGTTGCGGCCGAAGGTGTCGGCGATGACGCCCGATTCGCGCTCGAGAATCCAGACCTTGTTGTTTTCGCCGTCGGGGTTGTATAGCCAACGCTGGCGCCGGTCGGGCGACACATCGACGTCCCACGCCGAGCCGTTCCCCAGCGTCGCGCGATCGAGGAAGAACTCCTTCACGAACGTGCCGTTCTTGCGGAACACCTGGATGCGGTTGTTGAGCCGGTCGCAGACATAGACGAGACCGTCTTCGGTGATGCGCACGCAGTGCACCGGATTGCGGAACTGCGGCGCGGGCGCTTGGCCGGCGATGTACGGGCCGGGGTCGACGTCGCTCGGGATATTGCCGTAGGCGCCCCAGTGACGCTTGTACTGGCCGGTGTCACCGTCGACAACGAGGACGCGCTTGTTCTGATAGCCGTCGGCAATGTAGGCCTCGTTGTTCGTCGGATCGACCTCGACGTCGGCGGGCTGGCCGAGCAGCGGCGTGTTGTTCATGCCGCCGGTCGTCGCATTGCTGCCGCCGGTGACGCCGGCGCGGCCGATCTGCAGCAGGAAGGTGCCGTCCATGCTGAATTTCAGCACCTGGTGGTTGCCGCCGCCGTTGCCGGCGATCCAGACGTTGTCGTTGTGGTCGACAAAGATGCCATGCTCGTTGGTCGGCCATTCGCAGCCTATTGCCGGCGTACAGCGGCTGCTCAGGAAGTTGGGGTCCGCCGGACCGCCCCATGCCATCAGCAGATTGCCCTTTACGTCGAAGCGCATCACGGCGGGCGCTCCAAAGCAACATTCGGAGCGCGGCGGCGTCTGCTCGGCGCCAGCTTCGTCGGCCGTCAGCGTGCGACTGCGCTGGACGATCCAGATCGTGTCGTGGCGGTCGACGGCTACGCCGGCCACTTGGCCGAGCAGCCATTGGTTCGGCAGCGGCTTGGGCCAGTCAGGGTCGACCTTGAATTCGGGCGCGTCTGGCATGCGCGCGCGGTGGCGCTCTTTGTCGGCCAACGCGCTACCGGACATCATGAATGCCAGCAGGGTGCCGACAACGCACATGAGGCTCTTGTTTGCCATGTCGTTCTCCTTTGGCTGAGATGAAAAATCAGTCTAGCCATCGGGTCCGTGCTCTGCAAGTTGGGAGGCCGCGGATAGGCTGCAAAGCTAGGGGCGGGGATTACCCGCACCACACTTGCAGGCGGTCGTTCTGACTTTACTGAGACTCCCTGAGCAAGGCCCGTTGGGGTCCGCCAGACCGACACTCGAACGATCTATTCTGAAAAGCAGCCGCGAGCCCAATGCTCGGGTTCTCGTGCGGCTTGCACACGTCGCGTGTCCTGGCGCTTCGAGGTAGAAGTTCAGCTTGCCCAGGTGCTCGGGCTCGAAGCGGTCGACCTTCAACTCGATGGCCACCAGGCAGTTCAGGCCGCGGTGGAAGAACAGCAGGTCGAGCGCGAAGTCGCGCCCCAGCTCGATGAGGAAGGCGCGCAGTTGGGCCAGCAGGCCGCGGTGCAGGTCGGCCTCGGTGTGGTCGTCGGCAGGCGGCATCGACGAGCGAGACGTGCCGCGGCCAGAATCGGTATCCCCCGCGAGGACCTTTGCGCTGCCCATGAATTCATCGCCACCGCGCGATCCGCCGCGCCCTGCGCTGATTGCACAGATCCTGGGCCAGCTGGCGTTCGGCCTGCTCGCGATGACGCTGTGCATCCCTTCGATGGCCGAGTGGGGCGCCGCCTTCGACACCTCCCAGGTGAGGGTGCAGTTGACCTTCAGCGGCTACGTCGCGGCCTACGGGCTGCTGCAGCTGTTGTACGGCCCGCTGTCGGACCGTCTCGGGCGGCGCCGCGTGCTGCTCGCCGGCCTGGCGATCGCGCTCGTCGGCACCTTGCTGGCGGCACTGGCCGACCACATTGCGACCCTGATCGTCGCGCGCACGCTGCAGGGCGCCGGCACCGCGGCCGGCATGGTGGTGGGCCGCGCGCTGGTGCAAGATCTCTTTGCGGGCTCGGCGCGCACCCGCATGATGGCCGGCATCGGCATGGCGATGGGACTGTGCCCGCCGGCCGGTATGCTCATCGGCGGACAGTTGCACGAAGCCTTCGGCTGGCGCGCGCCCTTCTGGCTCACGCTCGCCATGGGGCTTTTGCTCGCGGTGGTGGCGTGGCGCGGTCTGCCGCGCGGCGCATCGGTGGCCTCTGTGGGCAAGCCACACTGGCTGAGCGCGATGGCTCGCGCCTACGCACGCCTTTGGCACGAACCCGGCTTCGTCGCGCACGTGCTGCTGGTCGGCAGCGCCACCGCGACCTTCTACGCGTTCCTCGTCGGCGCACCGCTGGTCTTCACGCAGCAGGGCGTGACCCCGGGTCGTATCGGCTTGTACGTGATGTGCGTCCCCGGCGCCTACATCGTCGGCAACTTCGCGACCACTCGGCTCGCGCGACGCTTGGGCGACAGCCTGATGATCGGGCTCGGGCAGGCTTTCTCGCTGGCCGGGGTCGGGCTGACGCTTGCGCTGGCGCTGGCCGGCTGGAATCACCCGCTCGCGATCGCATTGCCGATGATGCTTCTCGGCATCGGGCACGGGCTGCTGATGCCGGCCGCGCTGGCCGGCACCGTTGGCCTGGTGCCGGCGCTCGCCGGGGCCGCGGCCGGTGTGGCCGGCCTCATGCAGCAACTGTTGGGAGCGGTGACCGGCTGGGCGGTTGGGCTGGTGCCGACCGCCGACGCCCTCGGCCTCGCCCTGTTCATGCTGCTGCTGACCTCGACGAGCGTGGCCGCATTCGCCGCGCTGCGGCTTCGTGCCTGAAGCCTGGCGATCCAGCAGCAGCGGCGGCTCGGCGTAGCCGGTCAGCTCGTCATGCGAGGTGAACGATCTGCATCATCCCGATGTCCTCGTGGACCAGGATGTGACAGTGAATGACGTAGAAGCCGGGGTTGTCCGGGTAGTACTGGCGCACCGTGACAGTGCCGGGGCGGGCTGGCGTTCCCGCCGGCAAGGCGACCGTGTCCACCCAGGTGCCGGGCACCAGCGGCAGGCCGTTGAGCTGGCCGTCGCTCGTGGCGATGACCTGGAACGGGTGGATGTGGATGTGGTGCGGGTGACGCGGCCCGAATGCGCTCTGGGCGGTGGTGTTCATCAGCGTCCATTCGATCACCGAGCCGAGGCTGATGTCCTGGTCGATGCGGTTGGGATCGAAGCGCCGGCCCTGACCGGGCGCCGGCCCCAACGTGAAGTTGGGCGCGACCTGGCCGCCGATGATCGGGCCGGGCATGTCGATGGCCACGGCCGGGTTCACCTCGTAGAACAGCTGGCGCGATTCGGTGACGGCGGGCATCACGAGCGACGTCGGCGCAGGCAGCGGGCCGGCCGGCAGCGGCATGTCGAATGCGTCGCCTGCCACTTCGACGAACGCAACGATGTCGGCGTCGGTGACCGGCGCGGGTGCCTGGTTCTGGGGCACGATGTAGCCGTAGACTTTGTACAGACCGGGTGACGGCGTTTTGAGCAGCACGTCGGCACGGTTGGCCGCTGCCAGGGTCACGTGCCCCGCGGTGCGCATCATCGGGATCGTGATGCCGTCCAGCGCGCACAGCTGCAGGTCATGGCCCTGCACCGACACGTCGAGCATGCTGCGGGCGCTCGAGTTGAGCAGCCGCAGGCGAACCACCTGCCCGGGTACGACCTTCAGCGTCGGCCGGAAGATGCCGTTGACGACGAGGATCGAATCGGCGCCCTGAAACGGGCTGACGACGTCGTAGTCGGGCACCTGGTACGGATCCTGGGGCGTGGGCTGGCTCAGGCCCCCGAGGTTCAGCTCGTTGATGTTGAACACCAGGTCGTTCGCCGCGGCGATCTCCGGCACGCTGTTCAGGTCCCCGTTGGCTGCCGTGCCCTCGATGATGATGACACCGGCCATGCCACTGAGCAGGTGCATGGCCGTGGCGCCGTGTTTGTGCGGGTGGTACCACATCGTGCCCGCCGGATGATCGGTGGGCAGGTGATAGGTGTAGGTGTAGTCCTGGCCCGGATGGATCTCGATGAAGACGTCGTCCTCGCCCGGCGACACATGAAATCCATGCGTGTGAATGTTGGTGCTGTTGAAGTGATGCGGCGTGTTCGGGTCGGGCGGCATCGGGCCGACGTTCGGCGGCAGCCTGTTGCTTACGGCGATCTCGAGCCGGTCGCCTGCGCGGATGCGCAGGGTGGTTCCAACAAGCGCGCCGTTGTAAGTGCGCGAGCGGAAATTGACGACACCATTGGCCGGCGTGCCCACCGCATGGGTTGCGTAGCGGATATCCAGCGGGTAGGTCAGTGTCCCGCCCGCCGAAACCAATTCGGGTGGTTGAGGGAAGACGGCGACCGGCAAGGGAGGATCGTCGCCACCACAGCCGGCGAGTGTGCCGACTGCGCCGAAACTGCCCACTGCCCCCAGCGCCGCCATGCCGATGCCACCGCCGACCACGTCGCGGCGCTTGACGCCTTCACTTGGTTGCGCCTGCTTCTTCATGGCGTTCCAGTACCTGCGGTCAGATCAGCGCGATGCCGTCGACTTCCTGGCTTCTAGCTCGGCCGTGGCCTATGCAGAGCGACTCTACGCGAGTTGAGGTCTGAAGTGAAACTCAACCCTGCATCGCGCCGGACGGCGCGGCGGGCATCGTCGAACCATGGAAAACGAGCGATGCATCGGCTAGACAAGATGGCTTCGTGAACTCAGGCGGCCCGCCCCCTGCAACAACGTAGGTTGCACGCCAAGGGCGTGCCGAGCTACACCAATGCACCTGGCCGATGGGCGGTCAGGTCGTTGCGAATTTGCAAGGAGACGGGCCATGGAGAAATCTAGCACTCTGTACGTCGGTTTGGACGTTCACAAGGACAGCATCGACATCGCCACGGCGATGCCGGGCGCGACGGCGAGGTCGCGCCATGTGTGCAGCATCGGCGGCGATCTGCGTTGGGCTGGACAAGGCGCTGCGCAAGCTGATCAGCAAGGGGCACCGGCTGCATGTGGTCTACGAAGCCGGGCCCGTGCGGGTTCGTGATCTGGCGCCACCTGATCACGCAGGGATCGACTGCGAAGTGGTCGCGCCCTCGTCGATCCCCAAGCGCTCGGGCGAGCGCGTCAAGACCGACCGGCGCGACGCGATGATGCTGGCGCGGCTGTGCCCGCTCGGGCGATCTTGACGCGCGGTGCGTGTGCCGGACGCGGCCGACGAGGCGGTGCGCGACCTGGTACGTGCCCGCGAGGACGCGGTGCGCGAGTGCCGCAACGCGCGCCACCGCCTGAAGGCGCTGCTGCTGCGCAACGGCATCGCCTACGCCGGCAAGAGCAGCTTGGACTGCAGGCGCACCTGCGCTGGCTGGCCACGCTGAAGATGGAGCACGCCGGCGCAGCAGATCGCCTTCCAGGAGTACCTGCACGCGATCACCGAGGCCAGCACCGCATCGCAGCGGCTCGAGCAGGCCATGCGCGACACCCTGCCCGAGTGGGGCCTGGCAGCCGGTCGTGCAGGCGCTGCAGGCCCTGCGCGGGGTGCAGCTGATCGCGGCGATGACGCTGGTGGCCGAGTTGCAGGACTTCCTGCGCTTCGAGATCGCCGCGCCAGCTGATGGCCTATGTCGGGCCTGGTGCCCGGCGAGCACTCCTCGGGCCCGAAGCGGCGCCAGGGCAGCATCACCAAGGCGGGCAACAGCGCCGCGCGGCGCATGCTGGTGGAGGTGGCCTGGCACTACCAGCACAGCCCGCGCGTGAGCCCGATCATCGCCACCCGGCAGACGGCTGCCCAAGGCGTCACCGACATCGCCTGGAAGGCGCAGCTCGGCTGAACGCCAAGTTCAAGCGCCTGGTGGCGCGCCGGGTGATGAAGAACAAGGCCGTGGTGGCCGTGGCCGCGAGCTCGCGGGTTCGTCTGGGCCATCGGGCTGCGAGGTGCAGACCTCGGGCTGGCAGGGCATCGAGCGACGACGCGCAGCCGCCGGCCAGGGCCGTCGAGTCAGTTCGTGGCACCACCCATCCCCGCCCTTCCCGCCAGCGGGAAGGGGTCCCCAACGACATCCAGGAAAGCTGCGCAGCGCGCATGCGCTTGAGCGCTGCGTCGTATCGCGAGCGGCAGAAAACACGACAAGGGAGGTGACGCACCCAGCAACCCACTCAGATGCCGGAGGGGGAACGCGGCGCAGCCGCGGCCACTGGGGAATCCTCGACAACGTTATTGGTGGGCCCCGGCTTGCTGCAACGCAGGTCTGGCGATCTCAGCCCCTAGAGCGAAGGCAGCCCCGCGACGTAAATTTGTCTTGAGGTACCCAACCCTCGCATATCAGCATGAGCAACCGTCGCACATCCATTACGGGTGGCAACCAAGTGCTCCGTCGCGTTCCCCGTCCGGCAACGGGTATTGAATGACATCTGCACTTGCAGAGGAAATCATGTCGGCCTCTTGACAGAGAGAAGCCATATCAACGTTTGAGATGAGCGGCACACAACGGCGGCACTGACGTAACCGAAGCGAACAAACGTGGCCCGCCGTTGTGTGTCCGCTCGATGGAAGGGTTGGGCGTCGTTGTTTGCATGGTGCAGGCGGATTCAGGCTGCGTGATCGGTGGAAGTGAAGACCATAAAACGACCTTCAACTAAACACATGTTGTACGACTCGCGCCAAGCCGTGACGATTGACAGATCTTCTGCAAGAAGCTCCCAGGTCACTGTGCCGAGCGCGCAGCCTTTGCCAAGTGGAACCACCGCCAGGTCTTTGTAGCGGCAAGACCGACAACCTCTGGCGTGGTACTCATCGACGATTCGTTGAAAGTACGAACCCGTTTCGGCGCTCGACATGAATACCTGGGCTGACCCATGAGTGTGAAACGCGAGATATGGAGCGAGGTATCGCTCCGCGATTGTAGCTCCGTTGAAAGAACGAAACGCTTCAACGAACTCATCGAAGAATGCGCGGGCACGGCCTTCAGTTTGAAGAGAACTCATGGCCAACTTCTTCAGGTGAGGCAAGCGCAACTCGATGACGCCCAACGTTGGAGTTCAGCCGCCGCAGAAGACGGTCGGCTGGAACGACGGGTTCGGCCCCAGCGGCACGACAAACGGCTACGCCACCTGCGCAAGCGGAACCAAGATTTCGACGGCTTCAAATGGGACGGACACGCTGCTGCCTTCGCCCCGCTCAATGAGGCCCAGTTCCTCAAGGCGCGCGACATCGGTGTGCACGTTCGAGTAGTTCCGGTCTGCAGCCTTGGCCAGCGCATAGACGCTGCACGGCCCTACCCTGCGTAGGGTGTCCAGGAGATCGAGTCGGGCAGGCGTGAGTTCGGCGAACAACGACCTTGCTGATTCGAAGTTCAGCCTGAAATCTGGCGTCTTGCCTCGCCGCGATGCCGCGAGCTGTTTCGCTGCAGTACGGAACACTGACCCTCTGCGGGAAACTTCAATGACAGCCTTCATATTCACCCCCAGCGCTCGACGTCGGATCTGAAGTCTCCGAGCAGTTGCTCAACCGTGCTGAACACGTAGTCGTGTTCGTCTTCCCCAAAGTGCCTGTGATCGCCTTTGCCCCGTTCGTTGTCGTAGCGAACATGACTTTGGCCGGCAGCACCGTAGTAGAGCCTGTACTTGAAGCGGTGCGTACATAGCGGCAGCGGTTCAGGCAGTTCCCAAATCACAATCTCGATGATCGCGCCGTCGTCGCGAACTTCCTTGGCACGAGCGAGCAAGACGGCTGGCATGTATTGCATGATAGCAATACACAGCCGCGCTGTCTACTCTGGGGCCGAATCGGTGGGGCCCAATCGGGATAGGAAGGAACCTCACGGCCCCTCCCTCCCACACCACCGTGCGTACGGGTCACGTACACGGCGGTTCGTTGCGTTGAATTCATGCGCGTCAGGCCTTGGCCGCAGCCAGTTGTGGCAAGCCCATGCTCGCTGAAGAAGCTCGTTGGCAGCGCCACCGATAGTGCCGGTGTTTTCGAGATTCGCCATGGGCCATGCGCGCTCTTGCTGACGTTCCATGCTTCGCGCACGGACACTCCACGCTTGCGCAGTTCGCGATAGCCCCTCGATCCCCATTGCTTCCATGCGTAGCAGCGTAACCGTCGCCGTATCCATTTGTCCAGATCGCGCAGAGGGCTCAGCACTTCGGTCATGCCGAAGTACGCTTTCCAACCAAGCAGGGTGTCTCTCAGCTCTGCGACGATCTGGCTCAAACTTTGGCCTCGTGTTCGGCGGCTCAGTTCTCGCACGCGGTCCTTCAGCTTGTCGATGGCCTTATCGGCCACCTTCAAGCTCTTGTCGCTGCGGCTGAGCGTGAAGCCCAGGAACTTGCGGTTCCAGGGCCGGTCCACCGCGCTTTTTCGTGTATTCACTGTGAGCCGCAGTGAGTCTTCGAGCCAGCGCGTCACGCTGCGCATCACCCGCTCTCCCGCGCGTTCGCTCTTGACCGCAATGTTGCAGTCATCGGCATAGCGGGCAAAGCGGTGGCCGCGCCGGTGCAGTTCCCAGTCCATCTCGTCCAGCACCACGTTGGCCAGCACCGGCGACAGCACGCCATGTACGCAAAGCGAACATTGTCCCCAACCGTCAGCGCCAGCGACAGGCGCGCGCTGATCGAGCAATCCCGCGCGCCCGCCGCGGGGCGATTCGAGGTCGGATCGAATGCCTGATCGCGATGCTGTCGTCGCCGACGATGACTTCCTTGACGAGCAGTCTCACGACGCGTTCGCGTTCCAGCACGCCCAGCCCCTGGGTTTGGGTACGCAGGCGCTCGAGGAATTCACCTAGCGTGTGAACGAGTCGCAGGTAGGTAGCCTGGTCGGCCAGCTGGGCTTTCAGCGAGTCGAGTTCCGCCTTCAACCGCGTCTCGCGCTGGCGCAACTCGCGCATGCGCCGGCGCAGATCGTCCAGGCTCAATAGATCCTCTTGATACGCGGTGAGCAGCCGCTCAGCGCGCCGTTCAGCCTGGAGCAACTCGCGGGCGATCCGGTCCTGATTCTGCTTGGCCGCATCGGACGTGCGTGCAGCTTCACGGCTGATCTGAATGCCCTGGCCGACTGGCTTGCAGCCTGCGGCGTGGACACCGTGGCGATGGAGTCCACCGGCGTGTACTGGATACCACTGTTCGAGCTGCTGGAGTCGCGCGGCTTCACCGTGCTGCTGGTCAACGCGCGCCATGTGAAGAACGTCTCGGGGCGCAAGTCCGACGTGCTGGACTGCCAGTGGTTGCAGCAGCTGATGACCTATGGGTTGCTCAGCGGCGCGTTCCGCCCGCCCGAGCAGGTGTGCGTGCTGCGTGCGCTGTGGCGCCAGCGCGGCATGCTGCTGCGCAGTCAGGGCCGGCATGTGCAGCACATGCAGAAGGCCTTGACGCAGATGAACCTTCAGCTGACCAACGTGCTGGCCGACATCGTGGGCGAGTCGGGGCAGAAGATCCTGCGCGCCATCGTGGCCGGTGAGCGTGACGGCCACGTGCTGGGCGCGATGAAGAACGTGCGCGTGCACGCCAGCGTCGATGACATCGCCAGGAGCCTGCAAGGCACTTGGCGTGCCGAGCACCTGTTCGCGCTCAAGCAGGCGCTCGGCGCGTTCGACTTCGTGGGCACGCAGCTGGCCGAGTGCGACGCCGAGATCGAGCAGCAGATGCGCTCGCTGAAAGCTCACGACGGCGAACCGGCCAAGGGCAAGAAGCGCGGTCGCGCTCGCAACGCACCGAAGTTCGATCTGCGCATGCAGTTGTTCCAGATGTGCGGCGTGGACCTGACGCGCATCGATGGCGTGGACGTGACGACCGCGCTGGCCGTCGTCTCCGAGGTCGGCGCCGACATGAGCAAGTTCCCCAGCATCAAGCACTTCACCTCCTGGCTGGGTCTGTGCCCGGGCACCAAGATCACCGGCGGCAAAGTGATGAGTGGCAAGACCAAGCGCGTGGCCAACCGCGCCGCTCAGGCCCTGCGCCTGGCCGCTGCAGCACTGCGCAGCAGCAAGTCGGCGTTGGGAGCGTACTACCGGCGCCTGTGCTCACGCATGGACAAGCCCAAGGCAGTGACCGCCGCCGCGCACAAGCTGGCGCGGCTGATCTACACGATGCTGATCCACGGCCAGGAGTACGTCGATCAAGGTCAGGACTACTACGAGGAGCGATACCGCCAACGCGTGCTCAGAGCGCTGTCGCAACGCGCTGCAAAGCTCGGTATGCAGATGGTGCCCATCGCACCTGGCGAACAACCGGCTTGAAAAAGCCGTTGCCCCTCAATCACTTGGAAGGAGTTTCTTGAGAGGCGTCGATCATTTAATTGGAAAAATGGAAGGCGACATATAGGCCGGGAAACTACTCAATCACCTCGCCACTCAGGTTGTCGACAACGACAGCGCACTCAAAATATGTTACCACTGGCGCGGCACCATATGCCAACTCTACCCTTTTGCGCCATTCCTCGGAATAGAGTGCTTCTGCTGCGGCTCGATTCTTCCATAGATATATTCCACCAAAGCTCTACACGATGGGTTTTCTCTGCGGCGGTCAAGAGCGCTCGACCTTGGCCTATGCCAACGAGTCGCGCGACTCGCGCATCTGGTTCGATCTAGCCGCCGTGCTGATCCACCGCGCACGCAAGCTCCATCTGGAAGCGACGCTGTGCTGGGCATGGAGTCGCCCAATACCGTCTACGCGCTTGGACTCCAGCACCATCGATCTGTGCCTTAGCCTGTTCGACTGGGCGCCGTTTCGCTCCACCAAGGCCGCCATTAAGCTGCACACGCTGCTGTACCAGCGCTACGCCATCCTGGCCTTCATCCACATCAGCGACGGCAAGCTGCACGACGTGAACTTGCTGGACATGCTGAGTCTTCGAAGTCCAGCGCGTTCTACCTGATGGATCGCACCTACGTGCACTTCTCACGGCTGTACGCGATGCACCAGGCCAGTGCCTTCTTCGTCACCCGAGGCAAGTCGCTGATGGACGCCCTTCTGCTTGTACTCCTCATCCGAGCGACCGCAGCCACAGTGGCTCCATCGTCGGACTGCACGTAGTACTTACGAATCAGGTCCGGAATTTCGCGATATCGTTCAGCAGTTCCGAGCGAGAGGCGTTTCATTTCATCTTTGGGGAGAGGGGACGAAAGCCTAAATGTGACGGTTACGGTAATCATATTTTTCTCCATGGTAAATGAGATTACTATAAATATTGCTGAGATAGAACACTAGCAAAGTGCTGGCACACCCGTGACCGATCTTTTAGCCGACTATTTTTAGGAAACAGTGATTTTTCGACGCCTAACCCAATGTAGGCATCAATTCTGCCGCGTAGCAAGCCCGATGCAACATCAATACTGATGCGCAGCAAAGTCCGCAGACGCCCATCAGACACCGTGGCGAAGTCGGCAGAGCCGCGCCCAGTCTCGCTCTCCGGCGTGCTGCCAAGTCGACCTGACCCGCATGCCCTCGATGTTGTGCAGCAACCCATCGCTTGCTCGCCCGAACGAAAAGCTGTGGGGGCGCCACACCATCGCGCTGGCCCCTACCGCCCCTTGCGACGGCCCGCGCCACCCACGGCTTTGGCACCGCGCACCCCACCCCCCGTTTCGCGTGGCGGCAATCCCGTGTGCTGCGTCAGCAGGCGCCCGGCCTTCGGCTGACGCTGCGCCGGGCGAGCGCTGACCATGTCGACCGCCACCTGTGCCCCAGTCGAGTTCTTGCGCCTTGCAGCGTCGTAGGCACCCGTACCCGCCGGCTGAAACGTCGGAATCAGATGCTGCTTGCCGTTACCGATCAAATCGGCGCGGCCCAAGTCCATCAGCGCCTGCCGCAGCAACGGCCAGTTGTTGGCGTCGTGCCAACGCAGAAAGGCCTTGTGCAGCCGGCGGCGTCGCTCGCCGCGCACGATGTCCACCTTCTCGGCGCGCGCCGTGTCGCGTGACAGGCCCTTCAGCGGGTTGCGGCCGGTGTGGTACATCGCCGTGGCGGTGGCCATCGGGCTGGGGTAGAAGGTCTGCACCTGGTCGGCGCGGAAGCCGTTCTTCTTCAGCCACAGCGCCAGGTTCATCATGTCTTCGTCGCTGGTGCCGGGGTGCGCGGCGATGAAGTACGGGATCAGGAACTGCTTCTTGCCGGCCTCGGCGCTGGCCGCGTCGAACAGTTGCTTGAAGTGGTCGTAGGCGCCGATTCCGGGCTTCATCATCTTGTCCAGCGGCCCGCCTTCGGTGTGTTCCGGCGCGATCTTCAGGTAGCCGCCGACGTGATGCGTGGCCAGCTCCTTGATGTACTCGGGTGACTTCACCGCCAGGTCGTAGCGCAACCCCGAGGCGATCAGCACCTTCTTCACCCCGGTGATCGCGCGCGCCTTGCGGTACAGCTTGATCAGCGGCGCATGGTCGGTGTTCAGGTTCGGGCAGATGCCGGGATACACACAACTCGGCTTGCGGCACGCGGCTTCGATGGCCGTGCTCTTGCAGCCTATGCGCCACATGTTCGCAGTCGGGCCGCCCAGGTCGCTGACCACGCCGGTGAAGCCTTTCACCTTGTCGCGCATGTCCTCGATCTCGCGCAGCACCGACGCTTCGCTGCGGCTTTGGATGATGCGGCCTTCGTGTTCGGTGATCGAGCAGAAGGTGCAGCCGCCGAAGCAGCCGCGCATGATGTTGACGCTGAAGCGGATCATCTCCCAAGCCGGGATCTTGGTCGCGGCATCGTGCCGACCCTGCTCGTCGGCATAACTCGGATGCGGTGAGCGCGCGTACGGCAGGTCGAACACCCAATCCATCTCGGCGGTGGAAAGCGGGATCGGCGGCGGGTTCAACCACACGTCGCGATCGGTGTGGCGCTGCACCAGTGCGCGCGCGTTGCCGGGGTTGGTTTCCAGGTGCAGCACCCGGCTGGCGTGCGCGTACAGCACCGGGTCGCTCTTCACCTGCTCGTAGCTCGGCAAGCGGATCACGGTGCGCTCGCGCGCCGGCAGCTTGTAGCGGCCGACCAGTTTCGGCGCGCCGTTGGAGAAGAAGGTGATCGGCTGCGCCGCGTCGACGGGCGTTGCGGCGCCGTCGTCCTTTGCACAGGTGGCGCCCTGGCCCGCCGCCTGTTCGCTGGTGGTCTGATACGGGTTGATGTGTTCGTCGATGCGGCCGGGCTGATCGACATCGCTCGAATCGATCTCGAACCAGCCGTCGGCCGACGGGTCGCCGGTGCGGCGCATGAACACGGTACCGCGCACATCGGTGATCTGATGCACCGGCTCGCGCCGTGCCAGCCGGTGCGCAATTTCGACGATGGCGCGCTCGGCATTGCCGTACAGCAGCAGGTCGCACTTGGCATCGACCAGGATCGAGCGCCTTACCTTGTCCTGCCAGTAGTCGTAGTGCGCGATGCGGCGCAGGCTGCCTTCGATGCCGCCGAGCACGATCGGCACGTCGTTGAAGGCCTCGCGGCAGCGCTGCGAATACACCAGCGATGCGCGGTCGGGGCGCTTGCCTGCCTCATCGCCGGGTGTGTAGGCGTCGTCGCTGCGCGTCTTGCGATCAGCCGTGTAGCGGTTGATCATCGAATCCATGTTGCCGGCGGTGACGCCGAAGAACAGGTTCGGTTTGCCCAACGCCCGGAAGGGCTCGGCCGATTGCCAGTCGGGCTGCGCGATGATGCCGACGCGAAAGCCCTGCGCTTCGAGCACGCGCCCGATCACCGCCATGCCGAAGCTCGGGTGATCGACATAGGCATCGCCGGTGACGATGACGATGTCGCAGCTGTCCCAGCCGAGCGCGTCCATCTCCGCGCGGCTCATCGGCAGGAACGGCGCGGGGCCGAAGCGCTTGGCCCAGAACGGGCGGTAGGCGTTCAGGGCTTTGGGCGTCGAAGCCTGTACGGGGGCGGCGGCGGAAGACACAGTAGACCGAGGCATGCGGAACAATCGGTGATTGTCCCAGTTTGTGGTGTCGGCGCCCCGCCACCACAGTCGGACCCATGCGCATCCTGCTGGCCGAAGACGATCACGCGCTGGCCACCTGGCTGGTGCGCGCTTTGCAGCAAAGCGATTTCCAGGTCGATTGGGTCGATGACGGGCGCCTGGTTCGCCACAGCCTGAAGGCCACCGTCTACGACGCGCTGGTGCTCGACCTGGGCCTGCCCGGTGTCGGCGGCCACGAGCTGCTGGCCGAACTGCGTGAAGCCGACCAGCGCCTGCCGGTGCTGATCCTGACGGCGCGCGATTCGCTGATCGAACGTGTCAGCAGCCTGCACGAAGGCGCCGACGACTTTCTCGCCAAGCCCTTCGAGCTGGCGGAGCTCGAAGCGCGGCTGGTGGCGTTGATCCGCCGCGCGCGCGGCAGCCACCACCCGCGCTTTGCCTGCGGCGCGTTGAGCTACGACAGCGCATCCAAGCAGTTCAGCCTGCACCACGAGCCGCTCGCCTTGAGCCCGCGCGAGCACGCGGTGCTGCGCGCGTTGATCCAGCGCAGTGGCGAGCCGATGTCGAAGAAGGAGATCGTCGAGCGCGTGTTCTCCGACGAACTCGATGTCCACCCCGAAGCGATCGAGGTGCTGGTGCACCGGCTGCGCAAGCGGCTCGATGGCGGCGCGGTGCAGATCACCACGCTGCGCGGGCTGGGCTACGTGCTCGAGGCGATACCGTGACCGCGCCGGGCGGGTCGGTGGCGCGCTGGTCGGCGACCTCCTGGCACCGCCTGAGCCTGCGCCGCGCGTTGCTGATGGTGCTGCTGCCGGGCATGCTGCTGGTCATCGGCGCCGAGCTGTGGCTGGGCTGGCGCACCGCGGTCGATTCCGCCAATGCCGCGTATGACCGCTCGCTGCTGGGCGCGATCAAGTCGATCGACGCCAACATCGCCACCGAAAGCGGCGGCCTCGGTGTCGAGCTGCCCTATCGCATGCTCGAGTTCTTCGAGCTGACGGCCAGCGGCACGGTGTTCTACCGCGTCGCCAGCGAAGACGGCCTGGTCGAGATCGGCAATGCCGACCTGCCGGCGCCGCCGCGCAAGCTGCTCAGCGAACAGCCGCAATTCAGCGACGCCGTGTATTACGGCGAGCCGGTGCGCGTCGGCTCCTACGCGCGCAAGCTTAAAACGCCGCTCGCCGGCCAGCCGGGACCGCAGCGCATCGTCATCCAGGTGGCCGAGACGCTGCAGTCGCGCCAGGCCTTCACGCGCGCGCTGCTGCTGCAATCGCTGGGCCGCGACCTGCTGCTGGTGCTGGTGGCGAGCGGCCTGCTGGCGCTGACCATCGGCTGGGCGCTGCGACCCTTGAGCCGGCTGCGCGACGAGGTGCGCTCACGCTCGGCGCAGGACATGACGCCGATCGCGCCCGGCGCCATCCCGGCCGATGTGCAGCCGCTGGTCGATGCCATCAACCAGCACGTCGCACGCAACCACGAACTGGCCGAGGCGCAACGGCGTTTTGTCGATGACGCATCGCACCAGTTGCGCACGCCGCTGACCACGCTGGGCACGCAGGTCGGCGTGGCGCTGCGCGAGCTGGACGCGGCGGCGATGCGGCATGCGCTGACCGCCATCAAGCTGCAACTCGACGAAACCGTGCGCCAGACCAACCAGATGCTGGCGCTGGCGCGCGCCGACAGCGCGCCGAGCTTCGATGTGGCCGGCGAGGCGGTCGATCTGTCGGCGCTGGCCGAAGCCGGCACGCGCGAATGGTGGACGGAGGCGCGCGCACGTGGCATCGACCTGGGGCTGGAACAGGCCGCCACGCCGCTGTGGGTGCTGGCGCAACCGTCGTTGCTGCGGGAGGCGCTGTCGAACCTGCTGCACAACGCGCTGCGCTTCACGCCGCGCGGCGGCCAGGTCACGGTGCGCGTGGCAGCGCTGGCCGATCGAGCCAGCCTGAGCGTGGTCGATGATGGGCCGGGCATCCCGCAGGACGAGCAGCGCCGCGCCGGCGAGCGCTTCTTTCGCGCCAGCAACGCCACCCAGCCGGGCACCGGGCTCGGGTTGGCGATCGTGCGTTCGATCGCCGAACGGCACCGCGGCTCGCTCACGCTGGCCGATGGCCGCGGCGGGCGCGGGCTGGCGGCGACGATGCTGCTGCCGCTGCTGCGGACCGGCGCCATCCCGCTCGCTCGATAGGCGGTTGGCGCATAACCAAACAAGCAGGATGTCGTTGGTGACGCCCGGCGCGCTGCATAGAGTGCGGCCAACGCCGTGTTCGGCTGCCAACCTTCATGAGACGGGGCAACGCCCCTGGGTCATGAAAGACCACCACATTCACCCATCGCGCATCGCTTGGATTCCACCGCTTCTCTCATCGGCTTCGGCGTCGGCGTGGTCATCGGCATCACCGGTGTCGGCGGCGGTTCGCTGATGACGCCGCTGCTGCTGTCGGTGTTCAGGCTCCACCCGGCGGTGGCCATCGGCACCGACCTGTGCTTCGCCGCGCTGACCAAGACCGCCGGCGCGCTGACCCATCATCAGGCCGGCCAGGTGGACTGGCGCATCACCTCGCGGCTGCTGGCCGGCAGCCTGCCCGCGGCACTGGGCACGCTCGCCTGGATGCACTACAGCGGGCTGACCAAGGCGGGCGGCGGCCTGTTGACACTGTGGTTGGGCGGCGCGCTGCTGCTCACCGCACTGATCGTGTTGAACCGCAAGGCCTGGCAGGCGCTGGGCTTGCGCCTCGAACGCTGGATCACGCCGGCGCGCCGCGGCCCGTTGACCGTGGCCTGTGGCGCCGCGTTGGGCGTGCTGGTGAGCTTGAGTTCGATCGGCGCCGGCGCCATCGGCGCGGCACTGGTCATGCTGCTGCACCCGCGCCTGCCGGCCCACCGCGTGGTCGGCACCGACATCGCCCACGCCGTGCCGCTGACGCTGGTCGCTGGCACCGGCTACGCGCTGCTCGGGCTGGTCGATTGGGCGCTGCTGGCGGCACTGCTGATCGGCTCGGTGCCGGGCATCTGGCTCGGTGCCCGGGTCACCCGCCGCTTGCCGGAAAGCCTGGTGCGCGTGCTGCTGTGCCTGTCGCTGGCCACCGCCGCGGTCAAGGTCATGCGCTGAGCGCTCGCAGCGGTCGGCGGCCCCACGCACGGTGCGCGACTACGGGTTTTTACCGATGATTTGAGCGCCCGGTTGAAAGGCCGCTGAAAGTCTCTGCCCGCTACAGTGGCCCCTTCCGCGGCGACACGGGTCGTGGACGAACATCAATCCCTGGAGACATCATGAAACTGAAGAGCTCGCTGCTCGCATGTGCCCTGGCCGGCGCCGCCGCCTTTGCCGCTGCCGCCCCGCTGGACAAGACCGAATGCATCGCGCCGGCCAAGCCCGGTGGCGGTTTCGACCTGACCTGCAAACTGGCGCAAGGCGCGCTCATGGAAGGCAAGTACATCGCCGATCCGATGCGCATCACCTACATGCCCGGTGGCATCGGCGCGGTGGCCTACAACGCCATCGTGGCGCAGCGCCCGGGCGAGGACAACACCATCGTCGCCTTCTCCGGCGGCTCGCTGCTGAACCTGGCGCAGGGCAAGTTCGGCCGCTACAACGAAAACGACGTCAAGTGGCTGGCCGCCATCGGCGCCGACTACGGTGCCATCGTCGTCGCCGACTCGTCACCGTTCAAGTCGCTGAAGGATGTCATCGCCGCGGTCAAGGCCGACCCGACCAAGGTGGTCTTCGGTGCCGGTGGCACGGTCGGCAGCCAGGACTGGATGAAGGCCGCGCTGACCGCCAAGGCGGCGGGCTTGAACCCGAAGTCGATGCGCTTCGTCGCTTTCGAAGGCGGCGGCGAGGCCATCACGGCGCTGCAGGGCGGCCACGTGCAGGTGTATTCGGGCGACGCGTCCGAAGCACAGCAGCAGATGAAGGCCGGCGCCAAGATCCGCGTGCTGGCGGTGATGTCCGACAAGCGGCTGCCCGGTGACCTGGCCAACGTGCCGACGGCCAAGGAGCAGGGCTCGGACATCGAGTGGCCGATCATCCGCGGCTTCTACATGGGCCCGAAGGTCAGCGACGCCGACTTCAAGACCTGGAGCGAGACCTTCAAGAAGATGATGGCCACGCCGGAATACGACAAGCTGCGCGCCGAACGTGGGTTGTTCCCCTTTGACCTGGTGGGTGCCGAAGCCGACAAGTACGTCAAGCAACGTGTCGCCGACTACCGCAAGCTGGCCGAGGAATTCGGCCTGGCGGTGACCAAGTAGCCTCGCGCCTGGGCGGCCGCGCCGCCCGATTTCGAACGACAGCCGGCGCACACGCATGCACCGGCAGCGGAGACAAGCATCATGAGTGACCGCATTCTTGGCGGCGTGTGCGTGGTCGCTGCCGTCGGCATGGGCTGGGCCGCGCAGGACTACGCCGCCGCGATTTCCTACGAGCCGGTGGGCCCACGGGCGTTTCCGCTGCTGCTGTCGGTGTTGATGGCCATCGGTGGCGCCTGGCTGGTGCTCAAGCCGACGCTGAGCGGTGGCGTGTTCGAGGCGCAAAAGCTCAAGCCGATCGGCCTGTGCGCTTTGGCCATCGTGGTCTATACGGCCCTGTTCCAGCTGCTCGGCTTCACGCTCGCGACCGCGCTGATGGCGGTGCCGGTGGGCATGGCCTTCGGCGGCAGCTGGTGGAAGTCACTGGTCGGCGGCATCGGCCTCGGCCTGGTGCTGTTTCTGTTGTTCGACAAGCTGCTCGACGTGGTGCTGCCCACGGGCGTGCTCAGCGTCATCCTCGGCGGGCGCTGATGGACACGCTTCAATACCTGGCCGGCGGCTTCGCCGTCGCGTTGACGCCGACCAACCTGCTCGTCGCCGCCATCGGCGCCTTCATCGGCACCATCGTCGGCATGCTGCCTGGGCTCGGGCCGATCAACGGCGTGGCGATATTGATGCCGCTGGCCTTCGCATTGAAGCTGCCACCGGAAACCGCGCTGATCCTGCTCGCCGCGGTGTACATCGGCTGCGAATACGGCGGGCGCATCTCGTCGATTCTGCTCAACGTGCCCGGCGATGCCGGCGCCATCATGACCGCGCTCGACGGCCACCCGATGGCGAAGAAGGGCCTGGGCGGCGTCGCGCTGTCGATCTCGGCCTGGAGTTCGTTCGTCGGCTCGATCGTCGCCACCCTCGGCATCGTGCTGTTCGCGCCGCTGCTGGCGCGCTGGGCGCTGGCCTTCGGACCGGCCGAATACTTCGCGCTGATGTGCTTCGCCTTCGCCTGCATTGCCGGGTTGATGGGCGACGCGCCGATGAAGGCCGGGCTGGCGGCGGTGATCGGCTTGTCTTTGTCGTGTGTCGGGCTCGATTCGAATTCCGGCGTCTATCGCTTCACTGGCGGTGACGTGCACCTGAGCGACGGCATCCAGTTCATCGTCGTCGTCATCGGCGTGTTCTCGGTCAGCGAAATTCTGCTGATGCTCGAACAGCACCACGGCAGCGCCGGGCTCATCAAGGCCACTGGGCGCACGCTGTTCAACCTGAAGGAGTTGACGCACACCTGGTGGGCGACGCTGCGTTCGAGCGTGGTCGGCTTCGTCGTCGGCGTGTTGCCCGGCGCCGGCGCCACCATCGCCAGCGCGATGACCTATTCGATGGAAAAGCGAATCGCTGGCGCCAGCGGCACCTTCGGCGAAGGCGACATCCGTGGCGTGGCCGCGCCCGAGGCCGCCAACAACGCCTCGGCGGCCGGCTCGTTCGTGCCGATGCTGACGCTCGGTGTGCCCGGCTCGGGCACCACCGCGGTGATGGTCGGCGCGCTGTCGCTGTACAACATCACCCCCGGCCCGGCGCTGTTCACGCAGCAGCCGCAACTGGTGTGGGGGCTGATCGCGTCGATGTTCATCGGCAACGTCATCCTGCTCATCATCAACATTCCGCTGGTGAGTGTGTTCACCAAGGTGCTGGCGGTGCCGAACTGGGTGCTGGTGCCCGGCATCCTGGCGGTCAGCGCGGTGGGCGTGTATTCGGTGCATGCCACCACCTTCGATCTGGTGCTGATGGCCGTGCTCGGCATCGTCGGCTACCTGCTGCGCAAGCAGGGCATGCCGATGGCGCCGCTGATCCTGGGCTTCGTGCTCGGCGACCTGATGGAACAGAACCTGCGCCGCGCGCTGTCGATCACCAATGGCGAGCTCGGCATCCTGGTCGAAAGCCCGATCAGCATCGGCCTGTGGATCGCGGCCGCGACGATGCTGCTGCTGCCGCCGCTGGTGCGGCGTTTCACCAAGGGCCGGTCGGGCGCCGCCGCGCCGGCTTGACGCTGGCTGCAATCACTCGCGTTCGACGAAGCGCAGTGCCTGGCGGGCCACGCGCAGCGCGTGCCGCTGCTTGAACCGAGCCGCGAGCAAACGACGCGCGGCTGCGCGCAGCGCAGCGGCGGGCTCGACCGCGATGCCCGATGCGACCGTGTCTCGCACCGCCAGCCAGGTCTTCAGCCGATGCGCGGCGAAGATCGGCACGCCGATGCCGTGGTCGATGAGGCCGAGCTGCGCGTCGACATCGAAAGTGGCCGGGTCATCGACCTGCCAGGCAGCCATCGCCGCGGCCGAATCCAGCGTATCGGCCAAGTAAGGGGTGTTGCGGCCGACGAACATCGCCATCTGCAGCAGCCCCGCCGGCCACTGATCGGGGCACTGCGTCGCGACCTGCTGCAGCGCGTGGCCGAAGGTCAGCGCATGGCTGAAATCGAGCCAGCCCACGTCGGCGCTGACCGGGTTGTCGGTGCGCAGCGCGTGGCGCTCGTCGAAGCGCAACAGGTGATGGGCGCCGGCCTGCATCAAAGCCGGCCACAGCTGCTGCGGCGGATGCTGTGCAGCGGCTTCGAGCGTGGCCGCCAGCGTGTGACGCACCGTCTGGGCTTCGAACTGCGCCGACGCGGGCGGCGTGGTTGCATGCCCCTGCGGTGCGCTCGGCCACCGCGCCAGCGCATCGCGGTAACCCTTGAAATCGGGCAACAGGTCTTCGCGCGTGGCGAAGACCAGCGCGCGCACCCAGGCTTTCAACAACGGGCCGCCGGCGGCCGGGCCGAGGCGTGCGAGCAGGCTGCGCACGTGCGTCAGGTAGATCAGCGAATGGCCGAAATCGTTGTAGTGCGCGAGCGCGGCTTCGGCCAGCGACGGCAGCAGCGTGTCGAACGGCAAGCCGCGATCGAGCGCGTCGTTCAGGCAGGCCACGGCGGCGGCTTCGTCCTGCGCTTCGATGGCGACCCCGAAGTCAGCGCCCGACCAGGGCCGCCGCGCGGTGGTGTACGGATAGTCGGCTTCGCGCAGCGTGTCGAAGCCGATGTAGGCCAACGCCTCGGTGGCACAGGCCAGGCGGCGGCCGGGGTCGCTTTGCATGTCGCGCAGGCGCAGCCAGGCGTCGGCCGCGGCATACGCATGGGTCATGCCGTAGCGCAGGCGGGCGTGGCTGCGTTGAAGCGCCTGCAGCAAGGCCATGTCGGGTGAGGCACCGCAGTGTTCCAGCCGCGCCAGTTCGCGCGCGATGCGTGCGCTGTCGTGTTCGCCCACCGCTTCGTCCAGCCGGCCCAGCGCCTGCGCCACACGCTGCGCGGGCGGCGGATCGCTCAGGTCCACCCACACCCGATCGTTGTCGATGCGCACCGGATAGACGCGCAGCGCATCACCGCCGTAGCGGTTCGCGCCGGTGCGCAGATCGAACTTCCAGTTGTGCCACTGGCAGGTCAGCAGGCCGGCACTGTCGAGCGTGCCCTCGCACAGCGGATAGCCTTCGTGCGGGCAGCGGTTGTTGCAGGCCAGCACCGTGCCGTCGTGGGCAAACAGCGCAATCTGCCGCTCGCGCAGCTTGATCGCTGTCGGCCCGGTTTCGCGCAGCCGGCTCAGGTCGATCGCATCGACCCAGTCGGCCTCAAGCACGTGCGCCGAGGGCGGCGTGGCCATGGCGCCGCGCTCAACCGCCCATGTCGTAGAAGAACTCCTCGCGCACGATCTTGCCGTTCTTCACCTGGTACAGGCCCACCTCGTCCATCTTCATGCGCTGGCCCGAGGGCTTGTGCGTGACGTCGTACTGGAAGCCGACGACGAACCGGTCGTCGTGCGGCCACGGGCCGGTGACCGCGGCCGAATGCACCTCGTGGTTGTCCTGCCACCAGGTGCTCTTGGCCAGCAGCGCGGCCAGGCCCTTGGCCTCGCGCTCGCCGCCTGGCGGCACGGCGGCCTCGACGCTGACGATGTCGTCGGCGAACAGCGTCTTGATCGCCTCGTCGTTCTTGCCCTGGCGGCACAGCTCGACGAGTTGCTTGGCGATATCCATGGTCTTCATGTCTGCTCCTTCCCGTTGCGTTGGCGCCGCCGTGCGGGCGGCAAGCCCGAGGCTACTCTTCCACGATGACCGAACGGGGACCGGCTGCGCCGCAGCTACATCACCGCGCCCAGTTGCCAGGGCACGAATTCGTTCTGCCCGTAGCCGTGGGTTTCGCTCTTGGTCGCGCGACCGGAAGCGGTCTGCAGCATCAGCTGAAAGATGCGCTCGCCCAGCTCGTCGATGCCGGCGCTGCCGTCGATGACCTCGCCGCAGTTGATGTCGATGTCGTCCTGCTGCTTCAGCCACAGCGCGGTGTTGGTGCTGAGCTTCAACGACGGCGACGGCGCGCAACCATAGGCCGAGCCGCGGCCGGTGGTGAAGCAGATCAGGTTCGCGCCGCCGGCCACCTGGCCGGTCGCCGACACCGGGTCGTAGCCCGGCGTGTCCATGAACACCAGGCCCTTGGCCGTCACGGGCGCGGCGTAGTCGAAGACGTCGACCAGGTTGGTGGTGCCGCCCTTGGCGATGGCGCCGAGGCTCTTTTCCAGGATCGTCGTCAGCCCGCCGGCCTTGTTGCCGGCGGACGGGTTGTTGTCCATCGAGCCGCCATTGCGCGCGCAGTACTCTTCCCACCAGCGCAGGCGCGCCAGCAGCTTGTCGGCCACCGCCTGTGACACGGCACGCCGCGTCAGCAGGTGCTCGCCGCCGTAGATCTCGGGCGATTCGCTGAGGATCGCGGTGCCGCCATGGCGCACCAGGCGATCGACCGCCGCACCGAGCGCGGGGTTCGCGCTGATGCCCGAATAGCCATCCGAGCCACCGCATTGCAGGCCGACCGTGATGTGGCTGGCACTGACCGCCTCGCGCTGCACGCGGTTGGCTTCTTCCAGCATCCACTCGATCAGTTCGATGCCGCGCGCCACGGTCTTCGCCGTGCCGCCGGTGTCCTGGATGCTGAAGCTGTGCAGCCGGTTGCTTTCCGCCAGCCCTTCCTGCTGCATCAGGCCGCTGATCTGGTTCGTCTCGCAACCGAGGCCGACCAGCAGCAGCGCGGCGAAGTTCGGGTGCCGTGCATAGCCACCGAGGGTGCGGCGCAGCACCTGCAGCGGCTCGCCGTCGCTGTCGGTGGCGCAGCCGGCGCCATGCGTCAGCGCGATCACGCCATCGACATTCGGAAAGCGTTCCAGCGCGCGCGGGTTGACGTCGCGACGGAAGTGGTCACCGATGGCACGCGCCACCGTCGCCGAGCAATTCACCGAGGTCAGCACGCCGATGTAGTTGCGCGTGGCCACACGGCCGTCCGCGCGCACGATGCCTTCGAAGGTGGCCGGCTGCGCGACGTAGGCGGTGCCGCGAACGCCCTCGCCCACGCCGTGCTCGCGCGCGAAGCTGCTGAACTCCAGGTTGTGGCTGTGAACATGCTGGCCGGGCGCGATATCCACCTTCGCGGTACCGATGACCTGGTTGTAGCGGCGCACGGGCGAGCCGGCGGCGATGGCGCGCACCGCCAGCTTGTGCCCCGGCGGAATCAGCCCGCTGACGGTCACGCCTTCGTCGGCCAGCCGCGTGCCGCCCAGCAACTGGTGGCGCGCGATGACCACGTCATCGGCGGCGTGGATGCGGATGGTCGGTGCGGCGTTCGACATCGCCGGCCGTCAGTCGTCGATCAGCGCGGCATCCCAGGCATGCACCGTCTGGTGCTGCTCACCCAGGCCTTCGATGCCGACGACCATCGTGTCGCCGGCCTTCAGGTAACGCGGCGGCTTCATGCCCATGCCCACACCCGGCGGCGTGCCGGTGCTGATCAGGTCGCCGGGGTACAAGGTCATGAAGCGACTGATGTAGCTGACCAATGCGGCAACACCGAAGATCATCGTCTTGGTGCTGCCGTTCTGCACCCGTTTGCCGTTGACATCGAGCCACATCGACAGCGCCTGCGGATCCGGCACCTCGTCGGCGGTAACCATCCACGGGCCGACCGGGCCGAAGGTGTCGCAGCCCTTGCCCTTGTCCCAGGTGCCGCCGCGTTCGATCTGGTATTCGCGTTCCGAGACGTCGTTGACCACGCAGTAGCCGGCCACATGCTTCAGCGCATCGGCTTCCGACACATATCGCGCCTTGCTGCCGATGACGATGCCCAGCTCGACTTCCCAATCCGTCTTCACCGAGCCCTGCGGCAGCACCACCGCGTCGTTCGGACCGACCAGCGCGCTGGTCGGTTTCATGAACAGGATCGGCTCCTTCGGGATCGGGTTGCCCGATTCGATGGCGTGATCGACATAGTTCAACCCGACACAGACGAACTTGCCCATGCCGGCCCACGGCGGCGCGATGCGCGCGGGCTTGGCCAGCTTGGGCAGTGCGTTGATGTCGAGCTCACGCAGCCGTTGCAGGCTGCCCGGTGTGAGCGTCGCGCAGACGATATCGGGCAGCAGCTGCGACAGATCACGCAACTGGCCCTGGGCATCGAGCAGCGCGGGCTTTTCGGCACCCTTGGCGCCATGGCGAAGCAGTTTCATCGGTGTTCCTCTTGTGTTGTGGGGTCAACTGTGCGTGGGTTCAATTGCTCCAGCCGCCGTCGATGACCTGGCTGGTGCCGGTGGTGAAGGCAGATTCGTCGCTGCCGAGATAGACCGCCAGCAGGGCGATCTCTTCGGCGCTGCCGAGCCGGCCCATCGGCTGGCGCGCGACGAACGCGGCCTCGACCTGCGCCACGCTCTGGCCGCTGGCCTTGGCCTGCGCTTCGATGCGCTGGCGCAGCGAAGGTGATTCCACTGTGCCCGGGCAGATGGCATTGCAGCGTATGCCGCGGGTCATGAAATCGGCGGCGACGGATTTGGTCAGCCCGATCACCGCCGCCTTGCTGGTGGCATAGACGAAGCGGTTCGGCACGCCCTTGATGCTCGATGCGGCCGAGGCGACGTTGATGATCGATGCCGCGCCGTGGCCGGCCTCGTGGTGCGCCAGCATCGCCGGCAGCAGCGCGCGGATGAGCCGGTACATCGAACGCACGTTCAGATCGAAGGCCAGTTCCCAGTCGGCTTCCTGGCAATCGAGCACGCTGCCGGCGTGCACGAAGCCGGCGCCGTTGAACAGCACCTGCACGGCACCGAGTTCGCCGGCCAGCGTCGTGATGGCACCGGCATCGGTGACATCGAGGCGCCGCGCATCGATGCCCGGCAGCTTCGCCAGTTCGGCCAGTGCGCGCTCGTTGATGTCTGTCGCGACGACGCTGGCGCCCTCGCGCGCGAAGGCTTCGGCGACAGCGCGTCCGATGCCCTGCCCGGCCGCCGTGACCAGGGCCTTCTTGCCGGCCAGTCGCCCGGCCCGTTGCTGTGTCATGTGCCTTGTCTCCTGCGCGAGGGATCGTGATTCTGCAGCGATCACGGTGCGACATTGTGGCGCCAGTCGGGCCGCCGTCCGGCGACCGGGCGGGTTGCACTATTCGCGTGGTGCCGCCGGGTCGAGCAGGTCGGCTGCGTTGCGTTCCGGCGCCTCGGCATCGATCTGCTCACGCACATCGTTGACCGCACGCGTGTCCGGCGGCGTGGCCGGCTGCCGCTGCGGCGCCGGCTGCCGCGTGGGCACCGGCTGCGGCGGCGTGGCCGACACCGCAGCCGCATCACGCTGCGACAGCTGCACCCGATAGATCGGCTCCGGCAGATCGATCTCGGCGCCTTCCAGCGCCAGCTTGACCGCGCGGATGGCCTCGCTCTTGACGAGCAGGAACTCGTGGCTGCGCTGATCGACCCAGCCCTGCACACGCAGCAACACGTTGGAATCGCCGAGCGCGGCGATGTAGGCGCGCGGCGGCGGCTTGTGCAGCACGCCGTCGAGCCCGCGCAATTCGTCGACGGCAATGCACTGCGCGCGCACCAGATCTTCGTTGACACCGATGCCGACATCGAACTGGAAGCGCCGGCTCGGGTTGCGCGTGTAGTTCAGCGTCACGCTGCGAAAGACCAGCGCGTTGGGCAGCCGCAGGTGATTGCCGTCCGGCGTCATCAGCACCGTCGCGCGCGACGTCATCGAGACGACGAAGCCTTCGTTGCCGTCGATCACCACATGGTCGCGCGGCGCAAAGGGCTGGCGCAGGCTCATCAGGATGCCGGCCAGATAGTTCTCCAGCGTGTCCTTGAAGGCAAAGCCCAGCGCGATGCCCAGCACGCCGGCCGTGCCCAGCAAGGCGCCGACCAGCGCGGTGGCATTCAGGATTTCGAGGGCCACCAGCACGCCGGCGCCGGTGGCCGTCCAGCGCACCGTGGTGCGCGCCAGCTCGCGCAGGAAGGGGTTGCGGCTGCCGATGCGGTCGAGCACGGAACGCCGAGCCAACCAACGTCCCACCAGCCAGGCCAGCCAGACCACCAGCAGCGCCATCAGCAGCAGCGGCAGCGCGGCCAGCAGCCCATAGGCCTCGTCGAGCAGGCGCTCGCCGACGCGGTCGATGTCGAACGCGGCGTTCATCGGCGGGTGATCTTCATGGCGAGGCCGGGCGGTGCAAAGGGCTGAGCAGGTGTCACGATAGCGCCTGCGTGCGGCGGCCGCCAAGGATGGGACACTGTTCGCTCACACCCGAGGCTGCGATGACCACGACATTGATCTACACCCACCACGACTGCCTGGCGCATGCACCCGGCCCCGGCCACCCCGAGTCGCCGGCGCGGCTGAGCGCGGTGCTCGAGGCGCTGCGTGCGGCCGAGTTCGCCGACGCCGCCTGGCGCGACGCGCCACTGGCCCGCCGCGAGCAGCTGTTGCTGGTGCACACGCCGCACTATGTGGACGAGGTCGAGGCGCTGGCGCCACGCGAAGGCCATGCGGTGCTCGATGGCGGCGACACGGTCATGTCGCCGGGCACCTGGCAGGCGCTGATGCGCTGTGTCGGCGCCGCCTGTGCCGCCGTCGATGCGGTGGTGGGTGGCAAGGCGGCGAATGCTTTCTGCGCCACGCGGCCGTGCGGCCACCACGCCGAGGCCGACCGTGCGATGGGTTTCTGCGTCTTCAACCAGGCGGCCATCGCGGCGCTGCATGCGCGGCACGCCCACGGCCTGCAGCGAGTGTCGGTGATCGATTTCGACGTGCACCACGGCAACGGCACACAGAACACCTTCTATGCCGACCCCGACCTGTTCTACGGCTCGTGCCACCAGTCGCCCTTCTACCCCGGCAGCGGCGCGCGCAGCGAAGCGGGCGTGGCCGGCAACATCGTCAACATCCCGCTGTCGCGCGGCACCGGCTCGGAAGAGTTTCGCCAGCAGATGAAAGGCGAACTGCTGCCGGCGTTGCGCGGTTTTGCGCCCGAGCTGCTGATCATCTCGGCCGGCTTCGATGCACACCACCTCGACCCGCTCGGCGGCCTGCGCTTCAGCGACGACGATTTCCACTGGATCACGCGCGAGCTGATGGCGGTGGCCGATGACAGCAGCAAAGGACGCGTGGTGTCGGTGCTCGAAGGCGGCTATAGCCTCGAGGGCCTGGCCAGCGGCAGCGCGGCGCATGTGCGCGCGTTGATGGGCCGGTAGTCCGGGTTCAGCGCGCCGCCGACGACGCGACCGGCGCGACAGGGGCGATCTGCTCGATGAGCCGTGCGCCGTCGCGCATCAGGAAGTCGCGAAACGCCACCGCTGCCGGTGGCAGGTGCTTCTGGCGGCGCCACACCAAGTACCAGTGCAGCCGACGCGGGAAGCCGACCACGTCGAGCAAGACGAGCGTGCCCGCGCGCAGCTCGCTGCTGACCGTGTGGCCGGACAGGAAGGCCACGCCCATGCCGGCCAGCACCGCTTGCTTGATGGTCTCGGTGCTCTTGATTTCGAGCGCCACGTTCAGGTGTGCGATGTGGCGCCCGAAGGCCTCGGCCATCGACACCGCGGTGTCCGAGCCGCGTTCGCGCACGATGAAGGGCTCGCGCAGGATGCGCGCCATCGGAATGCGGCGTGCGTCGGCCAGCGCATGGCCGGCCGCCGCGACGATGACATAGGGGTGCGGCGCGAAGGTCTGGTTCACGGTGTCGGCATCGTCGGGCGGGCGCACCATGATCGCCAGGTCGGTCAGGTTGTCGGCCAGTTGCCCCAGCAGGTCGTGCCGGTTGTGCACCATCAGGTTGAGCTTCACGCCCGGGTGCGCACGCGCGAATTCGACCAGCAGGCGCGGCAGGAAATAGTCGCCGGCGCTGATCGCGGCGATGTTCAGCCGGCCCCCGGCGACGCCCCTGACCCGCGCCATCGCGGCTTCGGCCTCGGCGAACTGCTGGATGATCAGCCGGCTGTGATGCAGCAGCTCACTGCCCGCGGCGGTGAGGTGGATCTTCTTGCCGAACTGTTCGAACAGCGGCTGGCCGATATGGCCCTGCAAGGTCTTCACCTGCGTGGACACCGCCGGCTGCGTCAGGTGAAGTTCTTCCGCCGCGCGCGAGAAGCTGCTCAGCCGCGCCACGGTCTCGAATATCTTCAGCTGGCGCAGCGTGGCGTTTTTCATGCGTGGCGGGGATGCGCGCAAAGCATAGACGATGCTGTATGTATTTGATCAATTACTTTCACTATCTTTTATCGTTTGCGGCTTCTACATTGTGACCATCGCAGCCCCGCCAGGAGACGCACCATGAGCCTCACGAACACCCACGACGCCGCCGAACTCGACCGCCATGCCTTCAATGCCGCCTTCCACGAACTGGGGCTGCGCTGGCACTGGGACGCCGACACCTATGATCGGCTGTGTCAGCGCGACCGCGATGCCGACGCCGTCACGCGACACTACCTGCGCGATGCCCAGTCGCACCTGCTGAAGGCCTACGACGAAGGCTTCCTGGCCGATGCCATCGTCTCGCGCATGGCACGCGTGCGCCAGCTGATCGGCGAGCGCGCGCCGCATTCGCTGGTCTGCGACTGGCCCGCCTGGAGCGCAGGCGACTCGGGCTTCTGAAGCGTCGCCGGCCGCTCTTTGCCTCCTTTTTCGAGGGGGCAATGCGAACAGCCGCAGAATCACCCGAGCGAATACCTAGACCAGCAAATGGGGAACCGGACAATGAAAATCGCCATCATCGGCGCCGGCGCGATCGGCGGTTACGTCGGTGTCAAGCTCGCACTGGCCGGCCATGACCTCACGTTCATGGTGCGCGGCGCCAACCTCGCGACGATCCGCCGCGACGGCATGAAGCTGATCATGAACGACGGCAGCGAGCATGTCGCGCGCCAGGTGAAGGCGAGCAACGACTATGCCGAGGCCGGTGTGCAGGACCTCGTCGTGCTGGCCGTGAAGGCGCACCAGGTCGAAGCCGTGGCAGCGGATTTGCCGAAGCTGATGGGCCCGAACACGGTGCTGGTGACGATGCAGAACGGCATTCCGTTCTGGTACTTCCACGCCCACGGCGGCGCGCTGGCCGGTACCACCGTCGAAAGCGTCGACCCCGGCGGCGTCCTGGCGCGCACGCTGCCGGCGGCGCAGATCATCGGCAGCGTGGTCTATCCCGCATCCGAGCTGATCGCGCCGGGGGTGGTGAAGCACATCGAAGGCGACCGCTTCCCGCTCGGCGAACTCGACGGCTCGAAAAGCGAGCGTGTGCAGCGCATCGCCCAGGCCTTCGAAGGCGCTGGCTTCAAGGCGCCGGTGCTCGACGACATCCGCTCGGAAATCTGGCTCAAGCTGTGGGGCAATTTGACCTTCAACCCGATCAGCGCGCTCGCGCATGCCACGCTGGTGGACATCTGCCAGTTCCCGCTGTCGCGCGCGCTGGCGGCGAGCATGATGGGCGAGGCGCAGGCGGTGGCGCACAAGCTCGGCATCACCTTTCGCGTGTCACTGGACAAGCGCATCGCCGGCGCTGAGAAGGTGGGCAAGCACAAGACGTCGATGCTGCAGGACATCGAAGCCGGCCGCGCGCCGGAGGTCGATGCGCTGGTCGGCTCGGTGGCCGAACTGGGCCGCCTGACCGGCACGCCGACGCCGCACATCGATGCGGTGTACGCGCTGGTCAAACTGCTGGCGCACACCATGGCCGAGGAGAAGGGCCAGGTGCGCATGCAACTGGCGGCCTGATGCCGGCCGCGCCGCGGAAGGCACTTCACTTCACCAGCAGCACCGGAATCTCCGATCGGTCGAGCGCGGTCTGCGCCACCGAGCCCAGCAACGTGGCCGCGCCGCCGCGACCACGCGTGCCCATGATGATCAGGTCGCACGAGCGCGCGGCGGCTTCCTTGGCGATGGTCTCGCCGGGCAGGCCCACGCGCTGGTCGGCGCTGTAGGCCACGCCGGCCGCATCGAGCAGCTTGCGTGACGGCGCCAGCGCCTCGTCGCCGAGTTCGCGGTAGTACTCGCCGAGCGACTTGCTGGCCACGAACGACGAGACGTCCCCTGACACCGGGCGCTGCACGTGCAGCACATGCAGGTCGAGCGCATCGGGGTCGGCCAGATCCTGGCGCATGTCGATGAGACGCTGCGTGGCCCGTCCCGCGGCGGCCGAGCCATCCACCGCCAGCAGAATGCGGCGCAGGCGCCCGGCACCCAGCGGCGCGGCGGCTGCCGCGGCCGGCACCACGCGCCGCTTGCGGCGCGCCATCAGCACCCTGCCGATCAGCAACACCAGCAGCGCACCTGCGACGCCGGCGCCGTAGCGCAGCCACGGGCCCGGCGTGATCTTCGGCCAGTCGGCCATCACCTCGGCGCTGACCAGTGCCGGATCGGTGACCGCCATGGTGCCGGCGATCCAGCCCAGCAGCATGGCGCCGAGCGTGATGATGATCGGGAAGCGGTCCATCAGCTTGATCACCAGCTGACTGCCCCAGACGATGATCGGGATGCTGATCAGCACACCGAAGATGACGAGCGCGAAGCCATGGTCGCCATCCGCCGATTCGGCGGCGCCGGCGATGGCGATGACGTTGTCCACGCTCATCACGAAGTCGGCGATGATGACCGTCTTGACGGCACCCCACAGCCGGTCGCTGCCCTCGATGTGGGCATGGCCGTCCTCGTGCTCGGGCACCAACAGCTTGACGCCGATCCACACCAGCAGCAGCGCGCCGACGATCTTCAGGAACGGTATTGCCAGCAGCTGCAGCGCGAAGAAGATCAGCACCACGCGCAGCACGATGGCGCCGGCCGTGCCCCACAGAATGCCCTGCGTGCGCTGCTTCGGCGGCAGCTTGCGGCAGGCCAGCGCGATGACGACCGCGTTGTCGCCGCCCAGCAGGATGTCGATCAGGATGATCTGCCCGACCGCGACCCAGAAATCGGGCGTGAGCATCGACTCCAATGGCTGTCCCTTCTTCGTTCGGCGGCCCGTCGCCGCCCGCGCATTGTCGGCGCGGCGCGCGAGCGCTACTTCACGAGCAGCACCGGCACCGTGGCATGGGCGACCGCATCCTGCGCCACCGAGCCGATCAGCGCCGAGGTGGAGGAGCCGTGACCGCGCGTGCCCATCACGATCAGGTCGCAGTGCTCGCTCTTGGCCAGCGCGGCAATCGTCGGGCCCGGTTCGCCGGAACGCAGGTGATCGACGTGGGCGACACCGGCGGCATCGAGCAGCGCGCGCACGGCGGCCAAGGCCTCGTCGCTGCGCTCGCGGTGGTAGTCGTCCAGCGTCTTGCCGGGCACGAAGCGCGACACATCGCCCGACAACGGGCGCTGCACATTGACCAGGTGCACCACCACGGTCTGCGCCTGCCTGAGGTCAGCGCGCAGTGCGATCAGTTGCTTGGCCGCGCGCGCCGCGCCTTCGGAACCGTCGGCGGCGAGCAGCACGCGTTGCAGGTGCCCGGCCAGCGCCGGCGCGGTGGCGGCCACACCGGCCGGCGCCGGCGCGGCAGCGGCCCAGGCGGCGAGGCGGCGCGCCGCCAGCCATTTGCCGATGACGACGACGGCGATCGCACCGATCGCCGGCGCGCCCCAGTGCAGGAAGGCCGCATGCGCATCGACCCAGGGTTGATCGACCGGATCGGTGACCAGCATGTCGCCGGCCACCCAGCCGAGCAGCGCCGCGCCGAGCGTGATGATGATCGGGAATCGATCCATCAGCTTCAGCAGCAGCTGGCTGGCGAAGATGACGAGCGGGATCGAGATCGCCAGGCCGATGATCAGCAGCCCGGTGTGGCCCTTGGCCGCCGCCGCCACGGCGATGACGTTGTCCATGCTCATCACCAGGTCGGCGAGCAGGATGGTCTTGATGGCCGCCGCCAGCGAGCCGCTGCCATGGGCCGTGCCCGCGCCTTCCTGCTCGGGCAGCAGCAGCTGCACGGCGATCCAGAACAGCAGCGCCGCGCCGGCGATCTTCAGGTAGGGCAGGCGCAGCAGCTCGACGGCGACGATGGTCAGGCCGATGCGCATCACCACCGCCGCGCCGCTGCCCCAGGCGATGGCTTTTTTCTGCTGGTCGGCCGGCAGGCCGCGCGCGGCCAGCGCGATGACCACCGCGTTGTCGCCCGACAGCACGATGTTGACGCCAATGATCTGCATCAGCGCGATCCAGAACTCGGGACTCGAAAACGACATCGATGATCCTCGGCAGCGCGCGGCGCTCAGGCCGGCGCGGGCACCGACGTCGCCAGCAACTGCCCCCCGCCAAAGCTGCCCTGCGTCGGCGCCGTGCCGCCAGTGCTGACACGCACCGCGCAGTACTTGAACTCGGGAATCTTCGCGAACGGGTCGAGCGCGGCGTTGGTCAGCTTGTTGATCGCCGCTTCGTAGTAGCAGAAGGGCACGAACACCGCGCCTTGCGGCGTGCCGTCGTCGGCACGCGCGAACAGGCTCACCGCGCCGCGACGCGATGCGATCGTCACCACCTCGCCGGCACGCCCGCCCATCGCGGCCAGGTCCAGCGGATGCAGCAGCGCGGTCGGGTCGGGTTCGAGGGCGTCGAGCACGCTGGCGCGTCGCGTCATGCTGCCGGTGTGCCAATGTTCGAGCTGCCGGCCGGTGATCAGCACCATCGGGTACTCGTCGTCGGGCCGCTCGTCGGCCGGCACGATGTCGGCGGGCACAAAACGCGCCTTGCCGCCTTCGCGCGGAAAGTCATCGACGAAGACCACCGGCCTGCCCGGGTCGCCCTCGTTCTCGCACGGGTAGGTGACGGCATGTTCGCGCTCGAGCCGCTCCCAGGTGATGCCGCAGATGCTCGGCATGGTGTGCCGCATCTCGTCGAACACCTCGCTGACATGGCCATAGTTCCAGGGCAGGCCCAGCCGCTTGCCCACTTCCTGAATGATCCACAGGTCCTGGCGTGCGTCACCCGGCGGGTCGATCGCCTGCCGGCCGATCTGCACCAGGCGGTCGGTGTTGGTGAAGCTGCCGGTCTTCTCGGCGAAGGCGCCAGCCGGCAGGATGACATCGGCCAGATAGGCGGTTTCGGTGAGGAAGATGTCCTGCACCACCAGGTGGTCGAGCGCGGCCAGCGCCTCGCGCGCATGGTTCACGTCGGGGTCGGACATGGCGGGGTTTTCGCCCTGCACGTACATGCCCTTGATCTCACCGCGCCTGGCGGCGTGCATCACTTCGACCACCGTCAGCCCGACCTGCTCGTCGAGCGCGCCGGGGGCCAGCTGCCAGGCCTGCTCGAAGCGAGCGCGGGTGGCGGGGTTCGAGACATGCTGGTAATCGGGCAGCATCATCGGGATCAGGCCAGCGTCGGAGGCACCTTGCACGTTGTTCTGGCCACGCAGCGGGTGCAGTCCGGTTCCCGGGCGGCCGATCTGCCCGGTCATCAGCGCCAGCGCGATCAGGCAGCGCGCGTTGTCGGTGCCATGCACGTGCTGGCTGATGCCCATGCCCCACAGGATCATCGACGCCTTCGAGCGCGCATACAGCCGCGCGACGTAGCGCAGGGTGTCGGCATCGATGCCGCAGATCGGCGCCATCGCCTCGGGCGAATAGGCCCGGACATTGCGGCGCAACTCGTCGTAGCCGATGGTGCGGCTGTCGATGAACGGCTGGTCCACCAGGCCCTCTTCGACGATGACGTGCATCAGCGCATTCAGCATCGCCACGTCGGTGTCGGCCTTGAACTGCAGGAAGCGGTGCGCCAGGCGCGACAGGTCGGAGCGGCGCGGGTCGCAGACGATCAGCTGGGTGCCGCTCTTGACCGCGTTCTTGATGAAGGTGGCGGCCACCGGGTGGTTCACCGTCGGGTTGGCGCCGATGACGATCACCACCTCGGCTTGCGTCACATCCATCACCGGGTTGCTGACCGCGCCCGAGCCGATGCCTTCGAGCAACGCCACCACCGACGAGGCGTGGCACAGCCGTGTGCAGTGATCGACGTTGTTGCTGCCGAAGCCGGTGCGCACCAGCTTCTGGAACAGGTAGGCCTCTTCGTTGCTGCCCTTGGCCGAGCCGAAGCCGGCCAGTGACTTCTTGCCGTGGGTGTCGCGAATTTCCTTCAGCTTGCCGCCGGCGAGGTCGAGGGCCTCGTCCCAGCTCGCTTCGCGGAACACGTCCATCACATGCTCGGGATCCATGACGAAATCGCCCCCGTTCATCGCCTGTTTGGGCGGCGCATCGGTACGACGGATCAGGGGCTTCGTCAGCCGCTGCGGGTGGTGCGCATAGTCGAAGCCGTAGCGCCCCTTGACACACAGCCGGCCCTGGTTGGCCGGGCCGTCGCGGCCCTCGACGAACAGGATCCGGTTGTCCTTGACGTGGTAGGTCAGCTGGCAGCCGACGCCGCAGTACGGGCACACCGATTCCACCTGCTTGTCGGGCACGCTCAGCGCCACATCACGCGCTGGCATCAACGCGCCTGTCGGGCAGGCCTGCACACATTCGCCGCAGGCCACGCAGGTCGACGCGCCCATCGCATCGTCCATGTCGAAGACGATCTTCGCGTGCTCGCCACGGAAGGCCAGGCCGATGACGTCGTTGACCTGCTCGTCGCGGCAGGCTCGCAGGCAGCGTGTGCACTGGATGCAGGCATCCAGGTTGACCGCGATGGCCGGGTGCGACAGGTCGGCCGACGGCTGCGTGCGCGGCGCGAAGCGCGGCTTGCCGACGCCGAGCTTCGCCGCCCATTCATCCAGCTCGTTGTGGCGTGTGTAGTCGCGCTCGGGCATGTCGGCGAGCAGCAACTCCAGCACCAGTTGCTGTGACTTGCGCGCGCGTTCGCTGTCGCTGCGCACTTTCATGCCCGCGCCGGCGGTGCGGCAGCACGAGGGCGCAAGCACGCGCTCGCCGTCGATCTCGACCATGCAGGCGCGGCAGTTGCCGACCTCTTGCAGCCCAGGCTTGTAGCAAAGGTGCGGTATCTCCACGCCCTCGCGCCGCGCCACCTCGATCAGCAGCTCACCCTGGCGCGCGTGCACCTCGCGGCCATTGAGCTCGAGACGCACCGTCGGCGCGTCCAGCATTGCCGCTTCCTTGCGGGCGATCGCGTTCATGGTGGCTTCCTCGGGCTCAATTCATGCGCGAAGTACTTGATCACGCAGTCCACCGGGTTCGGCGCGGCCTGGCCCAGCCCGCAGATCGAGGCGTCGCGCATCACCGCCGACAGGTCGTCCAGCAACGGCAGGTCCCAGCTGTCCTGGTCGATCAAGGCCGAGGCCTTGGCGGTGCCGTTGCGGCACGGCGTGCACTGGCCGCAGGACTCGTGCGCGAAGAAGCGCATCATGTTGCGCGCCGCGTTCTTCGCGCTGTCGTGATCGGACAGCACGATCACCGCTGCCGAGCCGATGAAACAACCGTGCGGCTGCAGCGTGTCGAAATCGAGCGGGATGTCGGCCATCGAGGCCGGCAGGATGCCGCCGGAGGCGCCGCCGGGCAGGTAGCCGTAGAAGGTGTGTCCACCCTGCATGCCGCCGCAGTGTTCGGCGATCAGCTCGTGCATCGTGATGCCGGCCGGCGCCAGCTTGACGCCCGGGTTCTTCACCCGGCCCGAGACCGAGAACGAGCGCAGCCCCTTGCGGCCGTGCCGGCCCTGCGCGGCGAACCAGTCGCCGCCCTTTTCGATGATCTCGCGCACCCAGTACAGGGTCTCGAAGTTGTGCTCCAGCGTCGGTCGGCCGAACAGGCCCACCTGCGCGACATACGGTGGGCGCAGCCGCGGCATGCCGCGCTTGCCTTCGATCGATTCGATCATCGCCGACTCTTCGCCGCAGATGTAGGCCCCGGCGCCGCGGCGCAGGATGATCTCGGGCATGCCGGGATACGGCGGCTCGGCACGCAGTTCCGCGAGTTCGGCTTCGAGCATCGTGCGGCAGCCGTGGTACTCGTCGCGCAGGTACAGATAGATGCGCGCGATGCCCACCGCCCAGGCGGCGATGAGCATGCCTTCGAGGAAGCGGTGCGGATCACGCTCGAGATAAACACGATCCTTGAACGTGCCCGGCTCGCCTTCGTCGATGTTCACTGCCATCAGCCGCGGCGCGGGTTCCTTGCGCACGATGCCCCACTTGCGCCCGGCCGGAAAGCCGGCACCGCCGAGGCCACGCAGGCCGGAATCCTGCAGCGTGCGGATCACAGACTCGACATCCTGTTCGCCGGCGATGCACTGCAGCAGCAGCCGGTAGCCGCCCTCGGCCTTGTACTCGGCCAGGCCGATGTGGCCTGCGCTGACATGCACGGTGTGGCCGGCGGCGATTGCATTCGTCACCTTCTCGATGCTCGCGTGCGCGAGCGGGTGTTGACCGACCACGGCCGCGGGGGCCTGTTCGCAGCGGCCGATGCACGGCGCGGCGATGACACGCACCGCGCTGCCGAGCACTGCCGGCAGCCGCTGCAACAGCTCACGCGCACCGGCCATCTCACACGACAGGCCGTCGCACACGCGCACCGTCAGCGCGGGCGGAGCAGGCTCGCCTTCGCGGACGATGTCGAAGTGGTGATAGAAGCTGGCCACTTCATAGACCTCGGTCTGCGCCAAATTCATCTGCTGCGCCAGCGCTGCCAGGTGGTCGGTGCTCAGGTGACCGAAGCGGTCTTGCAAGGCGTGCAGGTGCTCGATCAACAGGTCACGCCGGGGCGGCGAATCACCCAGCAGATCGCGCACCATGGCGAGCGCCGCCGCGCTGGCGCGGCGGCCCTTCGGCGCCTCGCGCTTGCGTTGGCGCACCGCGTCTGGCGATGCGATCGGGATGATGGTGGATTTCATGTTCGCAACGGATTGGCCATGCACCTCGGCAGACCCTCACCCCAACCCTCGCCCGCGAGCGGGCGAGGGGGATGGCGCAAGACGCTGTGCCGGCTACAACAGCCCGGCCCCCCGCGCCCATTGGTACTTGGCACCCAGCACCGCCACCGGAATTTCGGTCGAGTACGCATAGGCCGGAATGCCATGCTCGTAAAGATACTGTGCGGCCTCTTCCACTTCCACGTCGCCGGCCAGCGAGGCCACCATCGGCTTTTCGATGCCCTTGGCCAGCATCTCCTCGCGCGCTTCGACCATGATCTTCGCGAACACCATCGGCGGCGTGACGATGGTGTGCCAGTAGCCGAGGATCAGCGCGTGGATGCGCGGATCGCTCAGGCCCAGCAGCACGGTGTTCTTGTAGGTCTGCGGCGGTTCGCCGCCGGTGATGTCCACCGGGTTGCCGGCGGCGCCGAAGGGCGGGATGAACTTGCGGAACGCCGCGTCCAGGTCGGCCGGCATCGGCATCAGCTTCAGCCCTTGGTCGACACACGCGTCCGACAGCAGCACGCCGGAGCCGCCGGCGCCGGTGATGATGACGATGTTCTCGCCTTTCGGCGTCGGCAGGATCGGCACGCCGCGCGCAAAGTCGAGCAGGTCGCGCAGGCTCCTGGCGCGGATCACGCCCGACTGGCGCAGCACGTCGTCGTAGATCTTGTCGTTGCCGGCCAACGCGCCGGTGTGCGAACTGGCGGCCTTGGCGCCCGCTGCCGTGCGCCCGGCCTTGAGCATGATCACCGGCTTCTTCTTCGACACGCGCTTGGCCACTTCGGCGAAGGCGCGGCCGTCCTTCAGGTCTTCGCAATGCTGGGCGATGACCTTGGTGTTCGGGTCCTGCTCGAAAAACAGCAGCAGATCGTCCTCGTCGATGTCCGACTTGTTGCCCAGGCCGACGATGGCCGACACGCCCATCTTCGCCGAGCGCGAGAAGCCGATGATCGCCATGCCGATGCCGCCCGATTGCGACGACAGGGCCGCAGAGCCCTTGACGTCGTAAGCCGTGCAGAAGGTGGCGCACAGATTGGCCGGCGTGTAATAAAAGCCGTAGATGTTCGGCCCCATCAGGCGGATGTTGTACTTGTGGCCGATCTTGGCGAGTTCTTCCTGACCCTCGTGGTTACCGGTTTCGGCGAAACCCGATGGAATCAGCACCGCACCGGCAATGCCCTTCTCGCCACATTCGGTGAGCGCGCCGGCGACGAACTTGGCGGGAATGGCGAACACGGCCGTGTCGATCGCGCCGGCCACGTCCTTGACGCTCTTGTAGGCGGTGTGACCCATGATCTCGGCGGCCTTCGGGTGGATCGGGTAGATCTGCCCTTTGTAGCCGCCATTGATCAGGTTCTTCATCACCGAGTTGCCGATCTTGCCGGCTTCGTCGGAAGCCCCGATCACCGCCACCGACTTCGGCTGCATGATGCGGTTCATCGACTTCACGACATCGGCCTCGGCCGGGCGATGGCGCGCCGGCTTCTGGTTGAAGTCGACGACGATGCGCACATCGGCGGCGATCGCCGAATCCTTGCTGGCGAAGACCGGGTTCAGGTCCATCTCGGCGATTTCCGGGAAGTCGCTGACGAGTTGGCTGACGCCGACGATCAACTTGGCAAGCGCCTCGCGGTTGACCGCATCGCCGCCGCGCACGCCCTTCAACATTTCCGCCGCCTGGATGCCGTCGAGCATCGACAGTGCGTCGTCCTTCGTCGCCGGTGCGAGGCGGAAGGTGATGTCCTTCAGCACCTCGACCAGCACGCCGCCCAGTCCGAAGGCCACCAGCTTGCCGAAGCTGCCGTCGGTGACGGCGCCAACGATGACCTCCTGGCCACCCTGGATCATCTGCTGCACCTGCACGCCGACGATCTTCGCGTCGGCCTTGTATTTCTTCGCGTTGGCGAGGAGGGTGTCGTAGGCTTTGCTCGCGTCATCGGCGCTGGCCACGCCGACGATCACGCCGCCGGCTTCGGTCTTGTGCAGGATGTCCGGCGAGACGATTTTCATGACCACCGGAAAGCCCATGCCCGAGCCCAGCTTGGCCGCCTCGGCCGCGCTGTGGGCCACGCCCTCACCCGGCACCGCGATGCCGTAGGCGTCGCAGAGCTGCTTGCCTTCGGGGGCGGTGAGTGAATCACGGCCTTCGGCGCGCACGGCGTCGAGAATCTGGCGAACCTTGTTCTTGTCCATGCTGTTCTCCTGGCGGGTGTCTTGCAGGCCGCGAATGCTCAGATCACCTTCGCGTCGCGCAACGCGGCGATGTCTGCGCTCGAATAGCCCAACTGCGACATCACTTCATCGGTGTGTTCGCCGAGCAGCGGCGAGCGCTTGACCTCGGTCGCGCTGTCCGACATCTTGATCGGATTGCCCACGGTCAGGTACTTGCCGCGCTTCGGGTGATCGACCTCGACCACGGTGCCGGTGGCGCGCAGACCTTCGTCCTCGGCGATCTCCTTCATCGACAGGATCGGCCCGCACGGGATGTCGAACTTGTTGAGGATGTCCATGGCTTCGAACTTGGTCTTCGTCATCGTCCACTGTTCGATGCGCGCGAAGATCGCCTTCAGGTGCTTCAGGCGTGCCGGCGGCTTGGCGTATTCCGGGTCGGTGATCCAGCCCTCCTCGCCGATGATCTTGCAGATCGCCGGCCACACCGCGGCCTGCGTGATGAAGTAGATGTAGGCGTTGGGGTCGGTCTCGAAGCCTTTGCACTTCAGGATCCAGCCCGGCTGGCCGCCGCCCGACGCGTTGCCGGCACGCGGCACCGCCTCGCCGAACTCGCCGTCCGGATATTGCGGGTATTCGTTCATCACGCCGGTGCGGTCGAGCCGCTGCTGATCGCGCAGCTTGACGCGGCACAGGTTCAGCACCGAATCCTGCATCGGCGCCAGCACCTTCTGGCCGCGCCCGCTCGAGTTGCGTTGGTACAGCGCGGCGACGATGCCCAAGGCGAGGTGCAAGCCGGTGCCCGAATCGCCGATCTGCGCGCCGGTGACCAGCGGCGGGCCATCGTCGAAGCCGGTGGTGGAGGCCGAGCCGCCGGCACACTGCGCGACGTTCTCGTAGACCTTGCAGTCTTCGTATTTGCCGGGACCGAAACCCTTCACCGAGGCAACGATCATGCGCGGATTCAGCGCTTGAATGTGTTCCCAGGTGAAGCCCATGCGGTCGAGCGCACCGGGGGCGAAGTTCTCGACCAGCACGTCGCAAGTCTTGATCAGCCGATCGACCACTTCCTTGCCCAACGGGTCCTTGGTGTTGACCGTGATCGAGCGCTTGTTGTGGTTCAGCATCGTGAAGTACAGGCTGTCGACGTCGGGCACGTCGCGCAACTGGCCGCGCGTCGCATCACCTTCCCCGGCCTTCTCGACTTTGATCACATCGGCGCCGAACCAGGCCAGCAGCTGCGTGCAGGTAGGGCCGGACTGCACGTGCGTGAAGTCCAGGATGCGCACGCCGTCGAGTGCCTTGCTCAATTCAGTTCTCCTTCGTTTGCTTGCTTCATTGGGTGCATTGGATACGGTGCATTCGATTCATGCCGCCTTCATCGCCGCGCTCTGCGGGTTCAGGCTGGTGATGCGGCCGCTTTCGGTGCCGGCCGTCTCGTCGATCACGGCGTTGATCAGTGTCGGACGGCCCGAGACCAGCGCTTCCTTCAGTGCCTGGTCCAGTTCGGCGGGCGTGGTCGCATGCACGCCGACACCGCCGAAGGCTTCCATCAGCTTGTCGTAGCGCGCGCCTTTGACGAACTGCGTGGGCGCCATGTCGCCACCGCACGGATTCACATCGGTTCCCTTGTACACACCGTTGTTGTTGAAGACGATCACGCACACCGGCAGGTTGTAGCGACACAGGGTCTCGACTTCCATGCCGCTGAAGCCGAAGGCGCTGTCGCCTTCGATGGCGATCACCGGCTGGCCGGTGGTCACCGCCGCGGCGACGGCGAATCCCATGCCGATGCCCATGATGCCCCAGGTGCCCACATCGAGGCGTTTGCGCGGCAAATACATGTCCACGATGCTGCGCGTGAAGTCCAGCGTGTTGGCGCCTTCGTTGACGACCAGGGCTTCCGGGTTGGCCTTGACCACGTCGCGGACCACACGCAGCGCGCTGTGGAAATTCATGCGTTCGGGATTCCTGGCCAGCGTCTCGGCCATCTTCGACAGGTTCTTGTCCTTGCGCTCGGCGATAGCCTGCGTCCACCCGCTCGGCGGCTTCGCCCAACCGCCACCGATGCGGCCGACGCCGTCGAGCAGCGCCTGCACGCAAGAGCCGATGTCGCCGACCACCGGTGCGGCGATCGGCACGTTGCTGTCGGCCTCGGTGGGCGAGATGTCGATCTGGACGAATTGCCGCGCAGCCGCATTCGCGCCGCCCCAGGTCTTGCCCTTGCCGTGCGACAGCAACCAGTTCAGCCGCGCGCCGATGAGCACCACCACATCGGCTTCGGCGAGCACGAAGGAGCGCGTCGCCGAGGCCGATTGCTCATGGCTGTCGGGCAGCAGCCCCTTGGCCATCGACATCGGCAGGTACGGGATGCCGGTGCGTTCGATCAGCGCGCGCAGTGGCGCGTCGCAGCGGGCATAGGCAGCGCCCTTGCCGAGCACGATCAACGGGCGCTTCGCGCTTTTGATCAGATCGAGCGCGCGTTGCACGGCCTCCGGCGCCGGAATCTGCCTGGGCGCCGGATCGACCACCTTGATCAACGAGCGCCGCCCCGCTTCGGCATCCATCACCTGAGCGAACAGTTTGGCCGGCAGGTCGAGGTACACCCCACCGGGGCGGCCCGACAGCGCCGAGCGGATCGCACGCGCGATGCCGACGCCGATGTCTTCGGCACGCAGCACACGAAACGCCGCCTTGCACAGCGGCCGGGCGATGGCCAGCTGGTCCATCTCTTCGTAGTCACCTTGCTGCAGATCGACGATCTCGCGCTCGGACGAGCCGCTGATGAGGATCATCGGGAAGCAGTTGGTGGTGGCGTTGGCCAGCGCGGTCAGGCCATTCAGGAAGCCGGGTGCCGACACGGTCAGGCAGATGCCGGGCTTGCCGGTCAGGAACCCCGCCGCCGCGGCGGCGTTGCCGGCGTTCTGCTCGTGGCGAAAGGCAATCACGCGCAGCCCTTCGGCCTGCATCTTGCGCGTCAGGTCGGTGATCGGGATGCCGGGCAGGCCGAAGATGGTGTCGATGTCGTTGAGCTTGAGCGCGTCGATGACCAGCTGGAAGCCGTCGGTCTGCGCGGTCGCTTCGACACTGCGGGCGGTGTGGCTCATGGTTTGTATGGGGGGTTGGCTGGCTGGCCAGCGACCGCTGCGCCTCGGGGCGGTTCGGCCCGGATGTCGCGGCTTCTGATGGCGACTTCGACTTATGATAGGAAGCGACTTGTCGATCCACGGTTGACCATGGTCAAGATTGAAAAATTGTCTGCGCGCTTGCCTTGCGAAGCCTGAACAACCGATGAACTCGAAGCCCCTGGGCGAACATGCCGAGCGCAATGTCATTCGCGTCGAATTGCGCCACAACCGCACGCTCGTCGAGCTGGACGATGATCAGCGCAACGAACTCGAACAGCACCTGGTGGTGGTCGATTGCGCGAAGGGCGATCACCTGCTGCACCAGGGCGTGCACGAGATGGAGCAGTACTTCGTGCTCGGCGGCATCCTCAAGCGCGTGGTCACCAATGCCGATGCCAAGGAGATGATCCTGCGCTTTGCCGACGTGCGCGGCATGGAAACCAGCTACGCGGCCTGGCGCTTGAACACGCCCACGCCGTACAGCATCGAGTGCGTGACCAAGGCGCGTGTGGCAAAGCTGCCGCTGCCGACCTGGGTGGCGTTTCTCGAGCGCCATCCGCGAATCAAGGCCACCTTCGAGTACGAGGTGATGCACCTGATGAGCGAGATCATGGCACACACCATCACCATGCACCTGCTCGACGCACCGGGGCGTGTGCGCCGCTTCCAGCGCAAGCACCCCGAGCTGCACGAACGCATCGCGCAGAAGGAACTGGCCGCGTATCTGAACCTGAGCACCGAAACCATGAGCCGGCTGAAGCGACGCGGCGACCCGAAGGCCGCACGCGGGTTGCCGGCGAAGCTGTAGTCCCGGTTCAGTCCACCGGCTGCTGCGCGGCCAGGTCGTCCACTTTCGGCCGTCGCACCAGCGCCAGCGCTTTCGAGATCAGCGGCCAGAACAGCATCAGCAGGGCCAGCGTGGTGATCGAGCCGACCAGCCAGTTCGACCACATGATGGTCAAGTCACCCTGCGAGACCAGCATCGATTGCCGGAACGCGTTTTCCGCCTTGTCGCCCAGCACCAGCGCCAGCACCAGCGGCGCCAGCGGGTAGTCGAGTTTCTTGAAGACGTAGCCGATGACGCCGAAGCCGAGCATGAACCACACATCGAGCAACGCGTTGCTGACGGTGTAGGCGCCGATGGCGCAGATGACGATGATCACCGGCGCGATGATCGAGAACGGGATGCGCAGGATCGACGCGAACAGCGGCACGGTCGACAGCACCACGATCAGGCCGACGACATTGCCCAGGTACATGCTGGCGATCAGCCCCCAGACGAAATCCTTCTGCTCGACGAACAACAGCGGCCCCGGCTGCAGGCCCCAGATGAGCAGGCCGCCGAGTAGCACCGCCGCGGTCGGCGAACCGGGGATGCCCAGGGCCAGCATCGGCAGCAGGGCGCTGGTGCCGGCGGCATGCGCGGCCGTCTCCGGCGCGATCACGCCTTCGATCTCGCCGCTGCCGAATTTGGGTCCGTTGCGCGACATTTTCTTCGCCAGGCCGTAGCTCATGAACGAGGCCGGTGTCGCACCGCCAGGCGTGATACCCATCCAGATGCCGACCAGCGAACTGCGCACCGACGTGACCCAGTACTTCGGCAGCAGCTTCCAGGTTTCCCACACCACCTTCGGATTGATCTTCGCGGACTTGCCGGAGAACTTCAGCCCCTCTTCCATCGACAGCAGGATCTCGCCGATGCCGAACAGGCCGATGACCGCGATCAGGAAATCGAAGCCGCGCATCAGGTCGTGGAAACCGAAGGTCAGGCGCAACTGGCCGGTGACCGTGTCCATGCCCACCGACGCGAGCGCGAAGCCCAGCGCCATCGAGATCAGGATCTTGAACGGCGAACCCTTGCCCATGCCGACGAAGCTGCAGAAGGTGAGCAGATAGACGGCGAAAAATTCGGGGGAGCCGAATTCGAGCGCGAAGCTGGCCACCAGCGGCGCCAGGAAAGTGATCATCAGCACGGCCACGAAGGCGCCGACGAACGACGACGTAAACGCCGCCGTCAAGGCCTGACCGGCCTGGCCGCGCTGCGCCATAGGGTAGCCGTCGAAGGTGGTCGCCACCGACCAGGGTTCGCCCGGAATGTTGAACAGGATCGAGGTGATCGCACCACCGAACAGCGCACCCCAGTAGATGCACGACAGCATCACGATCGCCGAGGTCGGCGACATGGTGAAGGTCAGCGGCAACAGGATCGCCACGCCGTTGGCGCCGCCGAGCCCCGGCAGCACACCGATGAGCACGCCGAGCACGATGCCGATGAACATCAAACCGATGTTCATCGGCGTGAGGATGACGGCGAAGCCGCCGAACAGCGAATTGAGTGCTTCCATGCGAATCGACTCCTGGCGCGGCTGAGGCAGGTTCAGTAGCCGAGGAAGCCCAGCGGATCGAGGCGGCCCTTGTACAGCGGCACCTTGAACCAGACTTCGAACATCAGGAAGAAGAACGCGCTGACGGCCAGGCCGATGAGAATGCTGCGCACCACGCGGTACTTGCCGAGCACGATCATGAACAGCGCGATATAGACGGCGGCCGCCACGTAGATGCCGACGAAGACGATGGCAAAGACGAACACGATCGCCGGCAGCAGCACCGACAACACGCGCCCCAGCTGCTCACGGTCGACGAACGCGCCGGTGTCGCGCGATTTTCCGAACAGCGACTGAACCAGGATGCCGAGCGCGGAGATGCACACGATCAGGCCGATGTAGAACGGAAAGTAGCCCGAGCCCGGGCCGTCGTCGGTCCAGGTGGCGCCGAGCCGGCGCGCCTCGATCACGACCACCACGCCAACGATGAAGGCGATGACAGCCACCACGGCATCGACCGTGTGGTTGCGCACCAGCACCGGACTGTCCGGTGCGGCGCTCGAAGTGTCTGGCTCAGCCATCTCTCGCTCCTCAGTGGTGGCCCGGACCCTCGGCTGCGCATCGCTCCCGACGCGGCGCGCAGGCGCCGGCATGCGCAAGCGTTCGCGCCAGTGGCACGGGGGTCAGGGTCGTCGAATGCGCCGGGCCGCGCTTGCCGCGGCGCCGCGGCGGCGGACTACTTGGCCAGGAAGCCGGCCTCGGTCATCAACTGGCGGTGCGTGGCTTCGGCCGCAGTCAGCCAGGCGACAAACTCGGGGCCGGAGATCGAGGTGGTGTTGAAGGCGCCCTTTTCCATGAACTCTTTCCAGTCCGGCGTGTCGCGCACCTTCTTCAGCAACTCGGCGTAGAACGCCACCTGCTCGGGTGTGACACCGGGCGCCATGAAGATGCCGCGCAACATCACGTAGTCCGTCGGCACACCGGCTTCCTTGCAGGTCGGGATGTCGCCCCACGACATGGTGTCGGTGACCTTGTCCTTGTAGGGCATGCGCGTGTCGTCGAACACGCACAACGGGCGCAGCTTGCCAGCGCGCCACTGCGCCACCGCCTCGATCGGATTGTTCACCGTCGAGTCGATGTGCTTGCCGACCAGCTGCACCGCGACCTCGCCGCCGCCCTTGAAGGGCACGTAGATGAACTTCGTGCCGGTGGCCTTTTCCAGACCGACGGTGATGATCTGGTCTTCCTGCTTCGAGCCGGTACCGCCCATCTTCATCTTGCTCGGCCCGGCCTTCTTCACCAGCTCGATGTATTCCTGCGCGTTCTTGGCCGGCGTTTCCACGTTGACCCAGAGCACGAACTGGTCCAGCGCCATCATCGTTACCGGCGTCAGGTCCTTCCAGTTGAAGGGCACGCCGGTGGCCATCGGCGTGGTGAACAGGTTCGACAGCGTGATGATGATCTTGTTCGGGTTGCCCTTGGCTTCCTTGACGTCGAGGAAGCCTTCGGCACCGGCGCCGCCGGACTTGTTGACGACGATCATCGACTCCTTCATCAGGCTGTGCTTGACGATGATGCCCTGGATCAACCGCGCCATCTGGTCGGCACCGCCACCGGTGCCGGCCGGCACGATGAATTCGACCGGCTTGGTCGGCTCCCAGGCCATGGCCGGCGCTGCGGCAAGCGAAACCACCGCCGCCACCGCGGCCGCCAGCGCAGACGACAGCCCTCGCGTCCGGGCCTTTCGGGTGAATGTGAATCCGCGCTTGATCATCTGATCTCCAATCGAGTTTCTGGTGGACATGCAAAGGAATCGATGCCGAAATGGTCGATCCGATGCGGCAAAAGGCGATTGACCGCAGTCAACTTCCGAAAAATGGCGCCTCGGTGCCAACCCGCACCAGGCAACCACGACAGCGATGACGCATGGCGCTGATTCTGCCGCGCATCCCGGTGTGGCGATTGGCCTTGGGGCGATCGTTGCCATTGTTGCCAAAGTTCGCCTGGCGGCGTCATCTTCATCAGGGTAAATCGGGATGCATGGCGAAGACGCGGTCGCTGCCAGCCGACAACACAACGGCGGCAAGCGCGCCCGCGAGGCTCTTCTAGAATCGCCGGCATCCGCACTCCCGCCTCCGGCCGACGTCATGCCGCGCCCCGATCGCCGCGAACAACCCAGGCCCGCATGCCCATGGCCCGCTGACGATGCGGCGCCGCCCGCCATCTGCCGCCGCGCCGTGGTGACCTGGCTGCTGGGTGCCGCCGCGCTGCCGGCATATGCCGTGACGCCGCTGCCGAGCCCGCAAGGCGCCGTGGTGCTGACGATCAGCGGCAAGATCGCAGTGACCAACGCGGGCAGCGAGGCGAAGTTCGACATGGCCATGCTCGAAGCCTTTGCGCAGCACAGCTTCGTCACGCGCACGCCCTGGTATCCGGGGCCGATGAAGTTCACCGGGCCCCTGCTGCGCGACGTGCTCGACGCCGTCGGCGCCCACGGCACCACGCTGCGCGCCTTCGCGTTGAACGACTACCGGGTGGACCTGCCCTTCGATGACGCCGTGAACATCGATGTGCTGGTGGCGCGACTGCTGAACGACCGGCCCATGTCGGTGCGCGACAAGGGCCCGCTGTTCATCATTTACCCGTTCGACAGCAGCCTCGAGCTGCGCAACGCGCTCTATTACAGCCGCGCCGCATGGCAGCTGAAAGCAATCGAAGTGTCATGACCCGGTCGCCGGCGAAGACGCCTCGCCGCCGACGTTTGACGCTGATCAGCGTGATGGGTGCGGTGCTGGCGCTGGTGCTGATGTCGGTGGCCGCCGTGCAGATGCGCCAGAGCGCGTTGCTGAACCTGGCCGTGATCTATCACGACGACTATGTCGTGCTCAGCCTGTACCAGATGGAAACCGAGTACCTGCGGCTGCGCGAACAGTGGCTGCGCTCGCGCTTCGAAGGCGATGATTTCGACCGCGTCGCGCTGCAGCTGCGCTACGACATCTGGGTCAGCCGCATCGGGCTGTTGCACAGTGAACGCGCGCTGCGGCTGATGGTCGGCAATGCCGATTACGAGACACCGCTCGGTGCGGTCAAGGGTTTCGTCGAGCGGGCCGATGCCATGCTGGGCCCGTCGCCCACCGAGCCGCTCGACCGCGCCGGCCTGGCGCGCCTGCAAGACGACATGGATGCGTTGAGCGCACCGATCCACTCGATGTCGCTGAGCGCCGCGCACCATGTGGCGCAGCAGATCACGCAACGCAACATGGCTGTGCGCCAGCACAACCAGGTCGGGCTGCTGCTGATCGTGTGCCTGTCGGTGCTGACGCTGATCTTCGCGGCGGTGGTGATGCGCCAGATGCGCCAGCTCGGCGAACGGCAACAAGCGCTGCTCGACCTGACCGGCCGGCTGCGCGAGGCGCGGCGCCAGGCCGAATCGGCCAGCGAGGCCAAGAGCGCGTTCCTGGCCAACATGAGCCACGAGATCCGCACGCCGTTCCACGGTCTGCTGGGCATGCTCTCGCTGCTGCGCGACACCGGCCTGAACGCGCGCCAGGTGTCCTACCTGCGCACCGCCACCGAATCGGCCGACCACCTGCTGACGATCCTCAACGACATCCTCGACCTGTCGCTGCTGGAATCGGGCCGCATGTCGGTGGCCGAAGGGCCCGTCGATGCGCGCGAGCTGCTGCGCGAAGTCGACGCGCTGATGCGACCGCAGGCGCAGCTGAAGGGTTTGTCACTGCACATCGACATCGACCCGCGGGTGCCCGAACGGGTGCTGGCCGATCGCACGCGCGTCAAGCAGGTGCTGTTCAATCTGCTCAACAACGCGGTCAAGTTCTCCGACCAGGGCGTGGTCGTGCTCGAACTGGGAATCGGTCATGACGGCGCGGGTGCCGCGCTGCTCGAGTTCGTGGTCACCGACACCGGCATCGGCATGGACGAGGCCACGCTGGCACGTCTGTTCCAGCGCTTTTCGCAGGGCGATCAGTCGCCGGCGCGGCGTTACGGCGGCACGGGCCTCGGGCTCGAGATCTCGCGCAGCCTGGCGCGGCTGATGGGTGGCGACGTGACGGCCAGCAGCACGCTCGGCGAAGGCAGTCGCTTTTGCCTGACGCTGCCGCTGCGCGGCGTCGCCGTCGAAGCCGTCGAACCGCCGAGCGCGCCGGTGAGCAGCCCAGCGCCTGTCGGCACGGTGCCATTGCATGTGCTGGTGGCCGAAGACCATCCGGTGAACCGCGAGTACATGGCCGCGCTGCTGGAGGGGATGGGCCACCGTGCGGTATTCGTCGGCAACGGCCTGGAAGCGGTGCAGGCGGTGCAAGCAACATCTGGCAAGGGCGCGCGGCCTTTCGATGTCGTGTTGATGGACCTGCACATGCCGCTGCTCGACGGCATCGGCGCGACGCAGGCGATCCGCGCCCTCGCCGATGGCACGCAGGCCACGGTGCCGATCATCGCGCTGACCGCGGATGCCTTTGCCCAGACTCGCGACCGTTGCCTGATGGCCGGCATGAACGATTTCCTCACCAAACCGGTGAGTCCCGACAAGCTCGGCGCGACATTGCAGCGCTTGTTCGGCATCACGCTTGCCTCGCTCGATGTGGCGGACGCCGCGCCGCCGCCCGCCAGCGCACCGACCCTGCTCGACCGTGTGGCATTGGACGAGATGCTGCGTGTGCTGCCACGCGATCGTGTCGTGGCGCTGTTCGAAAGCTTCTTCGATCAAGGTCCGCAAATGGTCGACAGGCTGCGCGTGGCGCTGCGCGACGGCCAGGCGCTGGAGCTGCGCATGCACGCGCACGCGGCGCGTGGCGCGGCACTGAACCTGGGGCTGGCCGCGCTGGCGAAGACCGCGCAAGCATTGAATGAAGGCGCCACCCACGCACCGGCCCACGAGATCGCGCACCTGCTGCAACGCCTGGAGGACCAGCTTGCGCGCAGCCGAGATGCCTGTCGTGCGGCCGGGCTGCTCGAGGCGGTGACCGAGTAGGCCCGCGCCGCGCCGGGCGCATCAACCTACAGGATCACCGGCTCGGGCTCCAGGCGGATGCCGAAGCGGCCATAGACGCTTTCCTGGATGGCACGCGCCAGCGTCATCACTTCCGCGCCGATGGCATCGCCCCGGTTGACCAGCACCAGCGCCTGGCGCTCATACACACCGGCCTGGCCAACCGATTTGCCGCGCCAGCCGCAGGCGTCGATGAGCCAGCCGGCCGCCAGCTTGGCGCTGCCATCGGGCAGCGGGTAATGCACGATCGACGGGTCGCGGCCGATGATGTCGCGGCACTGCTCGGCGCTGACCACCGGGTTCTTGAAGAAGCTGCCGGCGTTGCCGATCTCGCGCGGGTCGGGCAGCTTGGCGCGGCGGATCGTGCACACCCAGTCGAACAGCGTCGCGGCGTCGGGCGTGGCATTGCCGCTGCTCAGCACGCAGCGCTGCAGATCGAGGTAGCCCAGCACCGGCCGCCACGGTTTGGGCAACCGAAAACGCACGTGGGTGATCAGCGTCTTGCCGGCCAGCAGGTGCTTGAAGATGCTGTCGCGGTAGCCGAAGGCGCACTGCGCGGCCTGCAATGTCACGCTGCGCCCGGTGAGCAGGTCGATGCCGTCGAGTGACTCGAACCGATCCTTCAGCTCCACGCCGTAGGCGCCGATGTTCTGCACTGGCGCCGCGCCGACCAGTCCCGGAATCAAGGCCAGGTTTTCCAGACCCGGGTAGCCCTGGTGCAAGGCCCATTCAACCAGGCCGTGCCACGACTCGCCGGCGCCGGCTTCGACGATCCAGGCATCGGCTGTCTCTTCGACGAGCCGGCGGCCCATGATCTCGACCTTCAGCACCACCGCGGCGACATCGCGCGTCAGCACCAGGTTGCTGCCGCCGCCCAGGATCAGCTTCGGCGCGGGGCCGAATTCGGGGTGGTCGACGACGCGCTTCACATCGGCCGGGCTGCGCAGATGCACCAGCGTGGCCGCCACCGCCGGCAGGCCGAAGGTGTTGTGGCCGCGCAGGCTGGCGCGGCGTTCGACATTCAGTTCCGATGCAGAATGGGGCATCGCCGAATTTTCCTCCAAAGCGATCACTTCCCGGACCATTCCCATGCCCAGTTTCGACGCCGTTCTCGAACCCGACTTCGTCGAGTTGCGCAATGCCGTCGATCAGGCCGGCAAGGAAATCGGCACGCGCTTCGACTTCAAGGGCTCCGATGCCCGCGTCGAACTGCTCGACAAGGGCAAGGAGCGCTCGCTGACACTGTTTGCCGACAGCGATTTCCAGATCGGTCAGGTGCGCGACGTGCTGCTGCAAAAGCTCAGCAAGCGCGGCGTCGATGTGCGCTTTCTCGACCTGAGCACGAAGATCGAGAAGATCGGTGGCGACAAGGTCAAGCAGGCGGTGCCGGTCAAGGTCGGCATCGACAGCGACAGCGCGAAGAAGATCCAGACGCTGGTCAAGCAGTCTAAGCTGAAGGTGCAGGCGTCGATCCAAGGCGACACGGTGCGCATCAACGGCAGCAAGCGTGACGATCTGCAGATGGCGATCGCCTTGCTGAAGAAGGAAGTCACCGATCTGCCGCTGAAGTTCGACAACTTCCGCGACTGACCGCTGCGCATGCGAGCGTTCCTCGTTGCCGTGTGCCTGCTCGGCGCGTGCGCCGTGGCGCTTGCGCAATCGGTGTCCCTGGCTGGCCGCATGGGCGCCAAGGCGCTGTTGGTGATCGACGGCCAGCCGCACACGCTGGCCGTTGGTGACAAGGTCGCGGGTGTGGCGCTGCTGCGCCTGGACGAGAGCGGCGCGCAGGTGCTGGTCGAAGGCCGGCGGCTGGATCTGCCCATGGGCGCGGCGCGGCTGGCCGACACCGCCGAGGCGCCATCGGCAGCGCGCGAGATCGTGCTCAGCGCCGGCACCGGCGGTCACTTCATCACCAGCGGCATGATCAACGGCCGCTCGGTTCAATTCATGGTCGACACCGGCGCCACGCGCGTGGCCCTGAGCCACGCCGAGGCCAAGCGCATCGGGCTCGATCTGTCACGCGCCGAGCGCGGCATGACAGCCACCGCCAACGGCAACGTGCCGGTGCTGCTGGTCACCCTCGGCGCGCTGCGCGTGGGCGAGGTCGTGGTGAACAACGTGCCGGCGGTGGTGGTGCCGGCGCCGATGCCGCATGTGCTGCTCGGCAACAGCTTCCTGCAGCGCTTTCAGATGCGCCGCGACAACGACGTGATGCGGCTCGAGCTGCGGCCCTGAACCTGTCCGCCGCGTCGAGCCGTCAGGGTTGCGCGGCGTGCGCACGACGCGGGCGCGCCGCCACGAAGGCCCCTACCGCGACCGCGCCCAGGCCGACCAGCAGCCACAGCACCGGCCCGTAGCCGCCGATGCCCAGCAACAGCCACGCCACCAGCAACGGCGCCGCCGCGCGTGCCATCAGGCTGCAGGCGGTCATCGCGCCGCCGATGCGGCCGAGGTGCGCGCGGCCGAAGTATTCGGGCACGATGGCCGCGCGCACGATCGTCACCAGGCCGTTGGCCATGCCGAACAGCAGCGCGAACACCATCAGCCAGGCCTGCGTCGTGGCCAACGCCAGCACGGCCAGCGACAGCGGGATGCCAGCCACCACGACCACCCCCAGACGATGCAGCCCCACGCCGCGGCCCAGCCACGCGTACAGCACCCGCCCGGCCACCTGCGCCGGGCCGAACCACACCAGCACCGCGGTGGCCTGCAGCGCATCGAACCCCTTGGCCGCGAAGATCGGCATCACGTGTGCCCACAACGCCGCCGAAGCGAATGAATACAGCGTGAAGCACACGCTCAGCAACCAGAACGCCGGCAACACGAAGGCCTGGCGCAGCGTGCTGTCGGCCGCTTGCGCGGGGTCCGGCGGGCCGGCAACGACAGCCGGGCCGCGCAGCGCCCACAGGTGCAGCGGCAAGGCCAAGAGCAGCAGCACCGCCGCCAGGATGCGCAGCGCATCGCGCCAGCCGACCGCGGCCAGCAAGCCGTTGACGGCCGGGAACGACAGCGTGCTGGCGAAGCCGCCGACCAGCGTCAAGGCGGTGATGCCGTCGCGGTAGCGCAGCGGGTAGCGTTTGGTCAGCACCATGAAGGCCGGCTCGTACAGCGTCATGGCCATCGCCGCGCCCATCACCAGCCACACCGCGGCGAGCATCCACGGCTGGCTGATGAACGACCAGCCGATGAAGGCCGCCGCGCCGAGCAGCACGCCCAGGCTCATCACGCTGCGGCCGTGACCGCGATCGATGGCCGCACCCACCGCGTAGGCCAGCACGCCCCACGCGGTGAAGCCGAGCGTGAGCGCGGCCATGATCGTCGCTTCGTCCCAGCGCAGCTCGTTGCGCATCGGCAGCACGAACGACGAGAAGCCGTAGAACATCGATGCCCAGCACAGGATCTGGCCGATCGCGAGCGCGGCGACGGTGGCGGCGAAGCCGGGTTGGCGCGCCTGGCGATCGGTGGGCAGCGCCGCGCGGGAGCTCATGCGGCCGATTATTGGCGGCGGCTCCGGCCGCGCTGAGCGAAGCCTGTTGAGCCGCTTGTCCCTTCGACGACAACGCGCTTCGGCACGATCGTGCTAAAAAGCACAGGGACGCCCGTTGCCCGCGTCGAGGACCCCCGCCATGGACCTGAACTTCACCGCCGATGAATTGAAATTTCGCGAACAGATCCGCGACTGGGTGGCGGACAACCTGCCCCAGGAGACCAGCCACAAGGTGCACCACGCGTTGCGGCTGGACCGCGAGGCGCAGCAGGGCTGGGCCAAGATCCTCGGCCGCAAGGGCTGGTTGATCTACAACTGGCCGGAAAAATTCGGCGGCCCGGGCTGGAACTCGGTGCAAAAGCACCTGTTCGAGGAAGAGTGCGCCCGCGCCGGTGCGCCGCGCATCGTGCCCTTCGGCCCGGTGATGGTGGCGCCGGTGATCATGGCCTTCGGCAATGCCGAGCAGCAAAAGCGCTTCCTGCCCGGCATCGCCAGCGGCGAGGTCTGGTGGAGCCAGGGCTACAGCGAGCCGGGCTCGGGCTCCGACCTGGCGTCGTTGAAGTGCAAGGCCGAACGGCGCGGCGACACCTACCTCGTCAACGGCCAGAAGACGTGGACCACGCTCGGCCAGTACGGCGAGTGGATTTTCTGTCTGGTGCGCACCAGCACCGAAGGCAAGCCGCAGACCGGCATCAGCTTCCTGCTCATCGACATGAAGAGCAAGGGCATCACGGTGCGGCCGATCATCACCATGGACGGCGAGCACGAGGTCAACGAGGTCTGGTTCGACAACGTCGAGGTGCCGGCGGAGAACCTGATCGGCGAGGAGAACAAGGGATGGACATACGCCAAGCACTTGCTGGCGCACGAACGCACCAACATCGCCGACGTCAACCGCGCCAAGCGCGAACTGGAACGCTTGAAGCGCATCGCCAGGGCGCAGGGCGTGTACGACGATGTGCGCTTTCGCGACCAGATCGCGCTGCTCGAGATCGACGTGGTGGCGCTCGAGATGATGGTGCTGCGCGTGCTGTGGGCCGAAAAGAGCGGCAAGAGCAGCCTCGATGTGGCGGGGCTTCTGAAGATCCGCGGCAGCGAGATCCAGCAGCGCTACAGCGAACTGATGATGCTGGCTGGCGGCCCGCTCACCATGCCCTATGTGCGCGAGGCGATGGAAGCCGGCTGGCAGGGCGACCTGGCGATGGATGCACAACTGCTGCCGCTGGCCGGCACCTATTTCAACCAGCGCAAGACGACGATCTACGGCGGCAGCAACGAGGTGCAGCGAAACATCGTGGCTCAGACTGTGCTCGGCTAGCCGAGCACAGTCTGAGCACGCTGTTTCGCTTCGCGATTCAACACCGCTCCTTTCCCCTGCCCCTTTCCCCCGAGGAGAAAGGGGTTCCAGTCAGACAGACGAAGGGTATGACCATGGACTTCGAGTTTTCGGACGAACAAGAGCAGCTTCGCGACGCGGTGCGGCGCTGGGTGGACAAGGGCTTCACTTTCGAGCGTCGTCATGCGCTGGCCAAGGCCGGCGGCAAGACTCGCGAGGTCTTGAGCGAACTCAACGAGCTCGGCCTGGCCGGGCTGGCGGTGCCCGAAGAACACGACGGCATGGGTTTCGGCGCGGTCGAGGCGATGGTGGTGATGGAAGAACTCGGCCGCGGCCTGGTCAATGCGCCCTACGCGCAAGCCGCGCTGGTGGCACCGACATTGTTGTCGGTTGCCGATGCCGAGCTGCAGGGCCAGTGGCTGCCGAAGATCGCGGCCGGTGAGAAGTTGGTGGTGCTGGCGCAGCAGGAAACGGGCTCGCGTTACCGGCTGAACCTCGTCGCCACCACGGCGTCTGAAAAGTCCGGTCAATGGACGCTGAACGGCACCAAGACGGTGGTGCCGGCGGGCGACGAGGCCGATGCCTTCATCGTCAGCGCGCGCAGCGGCGACGCCGATGCCGGCATCGGCCTATTCCTGGTGGAAGCCGGCGCCAAGGGGGTGACGCTCACCGGCTACCCGACCCAGGACGGCGCCCGCGCGGCCGACCTGGTGTTGAAGGACACACCGGCCACGCTCATCACACGCGAGGGCCTGGCGGCGCTGGAACACGGGTGTGACGTAGGCATCGCCGCGCTGTGCGCCGAAGGCGTCGGCCTGATGGACAAGATGGTCGCCATCACCATCGACTACATGCACCAGCGCAAGCAGTTCGGGGTACCCATCGCCACCTTCCAGGCGCTGCGCCACCGGGTCGCCGATGTGAAAATGCAGCTGGAGCTGGCGCGCTCGATGAGCTACTTCGCCAGCCTGAAGCTCGGTGAGAACCCGGCGCAGCGCCGGCGCGCGCTGTCGCAGGCAAAGGTGCAACTCGGCGCGTCGGCGCGCTTCGTCGGCCAGCAATGCACCCAACTGCACGGCGGCATCGGCGTCACCGATGAATACATCAGCGCACACTATTTCAAGCGCATGACGATGCTGGAGCTGAGCTTCGGCGACAGCTTGCACCATCTCGGCGAGGTCAGTGCACGCATGCAGGACACGGCGGGCGTGTTCGCCTGACGGCTGACCATAAAGGGCCCTCCCGGCGGTCAATTCCAGGCATCGCGCGAACGGGCGGCTGTCTAAGATCGCGGGCGAAGGGTGCTCCGCGCGCCCTGGGAAAGTGCCATGTCCGATCTGTCGTCCCCGCCGCTGACGCTGCTGCCCGTCGAGGCGGCCAGCAAACCCGGCGCACCGCGCACCGAGCCCGATGCCTTCGAGTGGCCGACGCCGCCGTATGCGTGTTATGCGGCGCCGGTACCGTGGTCGACCAGCGAACCCTGCGAGATCGAAGGCACGAACGGCCGCGTGACCTGCGGCACGCTGGTGCGGCTGGACCTGGCTGCCGAGATCGCCCAGGTGCAGGTAGGCCACACGCGCAGCACCATGCCGCTGCGCTTTGCCCAGTTCCGCCGCCTGCGGCTGACGCGCGCGCTGCCGCGGCTGAAGATCGACACCACCTTCGGCGCTGAGCTGGCTCAACCGCCGGTCACGCCGATCCACCTGCGCTTCGACGGCGCACCCGACGTCGAGACCGACAGCATCGGCCACCACCAGGTCCCCGGCGGCTTGTTCCTGTTCGAACCGCTCGACCCCGACGGCAGCGTGCAGCGCAGCTTCGTGCCGCGCTGTGCATGGACCTCGCTGGACATCGGCCAGCGCATCGGCGAGTTGCTGGTGCAGGCGCATGCGGCCACGGCGCCGGATATCGAAGTCGCCTTGGCCGAGCAGCGGCAGCTGCGCGCCCAGCGTGTGGGCGAGATCCTGCTGATGCGCCAGATCGTCGATGCCGACGAGCTGGAAGCGGCCATCAACGAACAGGCGCGCATGCCGTTGGTGCGCATCGGCGAAGCCTTGATCGCGCTCGGCTTCATCGATGCCGAACAGCTCGAAGCGGCCTTGTCGCAGCAGCGCGAGGACCGCAGCGTGCCGCTGGGCGAACTGCTGGTGCGCCGCGGCCTGGTCACGCGCGCCGACTTGCAGGCCGCGCTGGCGCGCAAGATGGGCTACCCGCTGGTCGATGTGGCGGTGTTCCAGCCCGAGACCGAGGCGCTGGCCCGGCTGCCCTATGCGGTGGCGTGCCGGCAGCTCGCGCTGCCGCTGATGCAGCGCGGCGGGCGGCTGGTGGTGGCGGTCGAAGACCCGTCACGCCCGGATGCCATCGACGACCTCGAATTCGCCGCGCAAGGCAAGGTGGTGCCGGTGTTGGCGCACGCGCGCGCGCTGGCGCCGGCCATTCACAAGGCCTACGAACGCATCGGCGCCAACGTCGATTTCGGCGCGCTCGGGATCGAGGTCGGTTCGCCGACCGATGCCGACGATGCCAGCAAGCTGCTGGCATCGCTGGAGCAGCAGCACCACGTCGATTCAGGCGACCGCGAGGACTCGGCCATCGAGCAGTCCGACAACTCGCTGGTGCGGCTGATCAACTCGATGATCTCCGAAGCGCACGCGCAGGCAGTGTCTGACATCCACGTCGAATGCCAGCCGGGGCGCGAGAAGGTGCGCATCCGCTTTCGCAAGGATGGGCTGCTGCGCCCGTACATGGAACTGCCGCACAACTATCGCAGCGCGATGATCGCGCGGCTGAAGATCATGTGCGACCTGGACATATCCGAGCGCCGCAAGCCGCAGGACGGCAAGATCAACTTCAGCAAGTTCGTGCCCGGCCACCGGCTCGAATTGCGCGTGGCGACGATCCCCACCGCCAACGGTCTGGAAGACGCGGTGCTGCGGCTGCTGGCGTCGGCGCGGCCGTTGCCGATCGACAACCTGGGCCTGAGCGAACACAACCTGCGCCAGCTGAAACACGCCGCCGAGCGGCCCTACGGCATGCTGCTGTGCGTCGGCCCAACCGGTTCGGGCAAGACGACCACGCTGCATTCGGTGCTGGGCCACATCAACAAGGCCGAGCGCAAGATCTGGACCGCCGAGGACCCGGTCGAGATCACCCAGCCGGGCCTGCGTCAGGTGCAGGTCAATCCGAAGATCGACTGGACCTTCGCCAAGGCGCTGCGCGCCTTCCTGCGCGCCGATCCGGACGTGATCATGGTCGGCGAGATCCGCGACAGCGAAACCGCGCAGGTGGCCATCGAAGCCTCGTTGACCGGCCACCTGGTGCTGTCCACCTTGCACACCAACAGCGCCGCCGAAACCGTGACACGGCTGCTCGACATGGGCATGGACCCGTTCAACTTCGCCGATTCGCTGCTCGGCGTGCTGGCGCAGCGGCTGGTGCGTCGACTGTGCACCGATTGTTGCGAAACGCGCGAGGCCACGCCCGCGCAGATCGATGAATTGCTCGCCGACCATCTGCACACCTGCGGCGACGCCGCGCCGCAGGCGGACCCCGTGCTGGCCGGCTGGCGCGACCGCTTCGGCAAGGAGGGCAAATTGATGCACCACCACTGCCCCGGTTGCACACGCTGCGACCAGACCGGCTTTCGCGGCCGCGCGGCGATCCACGAGCTGCTGGTCATCAGCCCGGCGCTGCGCCAGTTGATCCAGAGCGGCGCGCGCAGTGACGAACTGCTGCGCACCGCACGCGGCGAAGGCCTGCTCAGCCTGCGCCAGGATGGCATCGAGAAGGTCTGGGCGGGCGTGACCAGCATCGACGAAGTGCGCGCCAGCAGCAACGGTTGAGCAGCCGCGCCCGAGGGCGCGAAAGCGTGTACGTCGACGCGCGGTCAGGCGCTCGGGTTTTGTATAGTTGCCCACTCCTTATTCCCTTGCGCTGATCCATGCTGCTTCGCCCCTTGTGTCGCTTCTTGTTCTGCGCGATCTTGATTGCAGCCGGGTCCGCCAGCGCACAGACGATCACCGTGTCGGCGGCAATCAGCCTGCGTGAGGCGATGATCGAACTCGGTCCGATGTTCTCGGCCGCACACCCCGGCGTCGAGGTCAAGTTCAACTTCGGGTCGTCCGGTGCGTTGCTGACGCAGATCGGCCGCAGGGAGTCGGTGGACGTCTTCACCAGCGCCGACCTGGCGACGATGAACCTGGCGGCATCGCGCCGCCTGATCGACCCGGACACACGCGCCGAGATCGCCGGCAACCAGCTCGTGCTCATCGTCCCTACGGCACGCGCCGGCACGCAGCGCACGCTGCGCGACTTGCAGAACGTGGACGTGCGGCGCATCGCGGTGGGCAACGTCTCCGATGTGGCCGCTGGCCGCTACGCCCGGGCGGCACTCGAGACGCAGCGGCTGTGGCGGGTGTTGTCGCCGAAGTTCGTCTTCCTGCCCGACGTGCGAGAGGTGCTCGGCGCCGTCGTGCGGGACGAAGTCGATGCCGGTTTCGTCTTTCGCACCGACGCGCAGCTGGCCGGCGACACGGTGACCATCGAGATGCCGGTGCCGCTCGCGCAGCCGGTGCTGTACCCGATCGCGCGCGTCGCTGCCAGCGCGCACCCCGAGCAGGCCGAGCAGTTCATCTCCTTCATGCGCTCGGCTTCGGCGCGCGCGGTGCTGCAACGTCTCGGCTTCACCCCGCCGTAGACGCCGCGCTGCCGTCACGCGGGTCGCTCACCCCCGCTTGACAGCGATCTATACGGGCGTATAACTTGCGCCCATGCCAACGACTGCCGCAGCCCCGCGGCGCGGCGCCGCATCCGCGCCCACGCGCGATCTGATCCTGCGCAGCGGCCTGCGGCTGGTGAAGAGCAAAGGGCTGCGCGCGATGACGGTGCGCGCGGTGGCGGCCGGCGCGCGCGTCAATCTGGGCACCTTCGTCTATCACTTCGGTTCGCGCGCGGCCTTCGCCGACGAGCTGATCGACCGCTGGTATGCGCCGCTGTGGACGCAGCTGCAGGGCACCGTCGGCGAGCAGACGCAGCCGCTCGAGCGCTTCCGGCTGCTGGTGCTGCAGGTCGTGCACTGGCTGGCTGCCAACCGCTCGCTGGTTGGCAATCTGCTGCTCGATGCGGCGGCGCGCGAGCCTGCGGCGTTGCGCTTCCTGCGCAAGCTCGGCGCGCGCCACCCGGCGTTGATCCTGCAGGCGTTGCGCGATGCGCGACAGGCCGGTCAGATCGTGCCGGCCGACCCGTTGCACCTGATGATGTTCACGATGGCGGCCACCGGCATGCCGGTGCTGATGGCGCAGGGGCTCGGCGCGCGCCGCCTGGTGCCGCCAGCGATGAGCCGCGCGGCGCTCGACTACGCCATCGAGCCCGCGCACATCGAGCAACGCATGCAGTGGGTCATCGACGCCATCGGCACGGTGCCGAGCCCGCGGAGCGCCAGGCGATGAACAAGGCCTTGCAGCGTCGGCATGCGCGCGCCGCCGCGCTGGCGAGCACCCTCGCCCTCGCCCTGGCCCTCGCCTGCGCCGGCTGCGACGATGCGCCGGCGCCGGGCTATCAAGGCTATGTCGAAGCCGAGTATGTCGATGTCGCCGCACCGATCGCCGGCCGGCTCGACACGCTGGCGGTGCAGCGCGGCGACACGGTCACGTCGACTTCGGCGCTGTTCGCACTCGAGGCCGCCAACGAAGCCGCCGCAGTGCGCCAGGCCGAACAACAGCTGAAGGCGGCCCAGGCGCAGCTGGCCGATCTGCAGCAGGGGCGCCGGCTGCCCGAGCAGCAGGTGACGCAGGCGCAGCTCGCCCAGGCCGAAGCGCAAGTGCAGCGCAGCACCACGCAGCTGGCGCGCGACGAGGCCCAGGTGCGCATCGGCGGCATCTCGCAGGCGCAGCTCGACGAGGTGCGCGCGGCGCACACCGCCGATGTGGCGCGCGCCGAGCAGTTTCGCAGCGAGCTGTCGGTGGCGCGGCTGCCCGCACGCCGCGACCAGGTCGTCGCGCAGGCCGCGCAGGTGGCCGCGGCGCGCGCCGTGCTCGAACAGGCGGCCTGGCGGCTGGCGCAGAAGTCGGTGCTGGCGCGCACCGACGCGCGCGTGGTGGACACGCTGTACACCGCCGGCGAATGGGTCAACGCCGGCAGCCCGGTGGTGCGCCTGCTGCCACCCGATCACTTGAAGTTGCGCTTCTTCGTGCCCGAGCCGGCGCTGGCCCGGATGGCCGTCGGCACCCGCCTGGCGGTCGATTGCGATGCCTGCGACGGCCCGCTGGCCGCCACGCTGAGCTACTTGGCCAGCGAGGCCGAGTACACGCCACCGGTGATCTACAGCAACGCCACGCGCGCGAAGCTGGTGTTCATGGTCGAAGCGCGCCCCGATGCGCAAACGGCGATGCAGCTGCATCCAGGCCAGCCGGTCAGCGTGACGCTCAAATGAGCACCGAACAGGACACGTCAGTCATCGACGTGCAAGGCCTGAACAAGACCTTCGGCGACAAGCACGTGGTGGTCGATCTTTCGCTGCGCGTGCGGCGCGGCGAGATCTTCGGTTTCCTCGGCCCCAACGGCAGCGGCAAGACCACCTCGATCCGCATGATGTGCGGCCTGCTCACACCCGATTCGGGCACCGGCACCTGCCTGGGGTTCGACCTGCGCACCCAGGCCGATGCGATCAAGCGGCGGGTCGGCTACATGACGCAGCGCTTCTCGTTCTGGGACGACCTGACGATCCGCGAGAACCTCGATTTCACGGCCCGCATGTACGCCATGCCGGCGCGCCGCGAGGCGGTCGACCAGGCCCTGCAGGACCTGGGATTGACGGGCCGTGCGAAGCAGCTCACCGGCACGCTGTCGGGCGGCTGGAAGCAACGCCTGGCACTGGCCGCGTGCATGCTGCACCGGCCTCGCTTGCTGCTGCTCGACGAACCCACCGCCGGCGTCGACCCGAACGCGCGCCGCGAGTTCTGGCAGGAGCTGTACACCCTCGCCGCGCAAGGCATCTCGGTGCTGGTCAGCACGCACTACATGGACGAGGCCGAGCGCTGCCACAAGCTGGCCTACATCGCCTACGGCCGGCTGGTGGCGCAGGGCACCACCGACGAGGTGATTGCCGCACAGGGCCTGACCACCTTCGCCGTGCGCGGCCCCGACCTGACCGCGCTCGCGCAACGGCTCGAGGCGATGCCCGGCGTCGAGCAGACCGCGCCGTTCGGCGCCACGCTGCACGTCACCGGCGAAGATGCGGCCGCGCTCGAACGCAGCCTGCGCGAGGCGATCGCGCACGGCGAGCACCGCTTCGACCGTGTGGACACCGGCCTCGAGGACGTGTTCATCCACCTGATGAAGCGCGCGACCGACAACTGGGCCGAACGCAGTGCGGTACCCACGCCATGAAGGCCGATGCCGCGCCGTGGTTCTCGTGGCAGCGCTGGTGGGCGATGGTCGGCAAGGAATTCCTGCAACTCAAGCGCGACCGCGTCACCTTCGCGATGATCGTCGGCGTGCCGATCATGCAGCTGGCGCTGTTCGGCTATGCCATCAACAGCGACCCGAAGCACATGCCGACGGCGCTGCTGGTGGCCGACCACAGCGAATTCACGCGCTCGCTGGTGGCGGCGATGAAGACCTCGCAGTACTTCGACATCGTCGGCGAACTGCCCAACGCGCAGGCCGGACGACAGGCACTGGCGCGCGGCGATGTGCAGTTCGTGCTCAGCATCCCGGCCGATTTCACGCGAAGGCTGCTGCGCGGCGAGCGGCCCGCGGCGCTGCTCGAGGCCGATGCCTCCGACCCCACCGCCACCGGCGCGGCGCTGGCGGCCATCGGCCAGCTCGCCGGCAGCGTGGCGCGCAAGGATCTGGGCGGCCCGCTGGCCCCGCTGGCCGGCACGCCGCCGGCCTTCGATGTGCAGGTGCACCGGCTGTACAACCCCGAGTCGATCACCCAGTACAACATCGTGCCCGGGCTGATGGGCGTGATCCTGACCATGACGCTGGTGCTGATGACGGGGCTGGCGATCACGCGCGAACGCGAGCGCGGCACGATGGAAAACCTGCTCGCGATGCCGCTGAAGCCGCTCGAGGTGATGACCGGCAAGATCGTGCCCTACATCGCCATCGGCCTGGTGCAGGCGAGCATCATCCTGCTCGCCGCGCGCTGGGTCTTCGATGTGCCGTTTGCCGGCAACGTGCTGACGCTGTATGTGGCCACGCTGCTGTTCATCGCCTGCAACCTGACGGTGGGCATCACGCTGTCGTCGCTGGCCGCCAACCAGCTGCAAGCGATGCAGTTCACCTTCTTCTACTTCCTGCCCAACATCCTGCTGTCGGGTTTCATGTTCCCGTTTCGCGGCATGCCCGCATGGGCGCAGGTCATCGGCAGCGCGCTGCCGTTGACCTACTTCAACCGGCTGGTGCGGGGCATCCTGCTCAAGGGCAACACCTGGGGCGAGCTGTGGCCCAACCTGTGGCCGATGCTTGTGTTCGCGCTGCTGTTGATGGCCATCGCCGTGCGCTTCTACCGACGGACGCTCGATTGAAAGCGCGCACCGCGATCGCCCTGGCGAGCAGCGGCGTCGTGCTGCTCACGGCCTGCGCGGTCGGGCCCGATCACCGGCCGCCCGACGCGCCGGCCGCCAGCGCCTATGTGAGCGGCGAGGTGGCCGCGACACCGCGCGTGCCGCTGCTGATCGCCGGCGCTGAGGTGCCCGCCAACTGGTGGACGCTGCTCGGTTCGCCCGAGATCGATGCGCTGGTGCAGCGCGCGCTCGACCACAGCCCGACGCTCGACCTGGCCCGCGAGCGCGTGAAGCAGTCGCAGGAGCTGCTCAGCGCGCGCACCGGCGCGAGCACGTGGCCGCGGGTCGATGCCACCGCCGGCGCCAAGCGGCAGCTTGTCGATCCGGCCACCTTCGGCTTTCCGCAGGCGCCGGTGCCGCCGCCGTTCAATGTCTTCAGCCTGGGTGCCAACGTCAGCTACGACTTCGACCTGTTCGGCGGCCAGAAGCGCGAGATCGAAGCACTCGCCGCCGAGGTCGACCACCAGCGCTACGAGCTCGAAGCGGCGCGGCTGGCGCTGGTCGGCCAGGTGGTGCTGGCCGCGATCCGGCTGGCGGCGCTGAACGAACAGATCGACGGCATGGCCGCGCTGCTGAAGCTGCAGCAACGCCAGCTGGCCATCGCCGAACAGCGGCTGGTGCTCGGCGCGGTGTCGCTGTTCGACGTGCAGCAGCAGCGTGTGCAATGGGCCGCCGCGCAGGCCGCCCTGCCCCCGCTGCACGCGCAAGCCGAGCTGGTGCTGCACCAGCTGGCCGTGCTGGGCGGCAGCGCACCGGCGCTGGCCGAGCGACCGCTGCTGAGCCTGACGCGCTTGAGCCTGCCGCAAGAATTGCCGCTGCGGCTGCCGGCCGAGCTGGTGCGCCAGCGGCCCGACATCCGGGCGAGTGAAGCGCTGCTGCACAAGGCCAGCGCCAATGTCGGCGTGGCCACCGCCGACCTGTACCCGAAGCTGGTGATCAGCGGCGCCTTCTCGACCAGCCAGCTCGAGCTGTCGCAGCTGTTCGGCAACGGCATCAATGTGTGGAGCCTGGGCGCCAACCTGGTGCAGCCGCTGTTTCGCGGCGACGAACTGCGCGCGCGGCAACGGGCCGCCGAAGCCGCGTATGGCCAGGCGCTGGCCGGCTACCGGCAGACGGTGCTGCTGGGCTTGCAGAACGTGGCCGACGTGCTGCGCCAGCTCGAAGCCGATGGCCACACGCTGGTCTTGCGCGACGAGCAGGCCGAACAGGCGGCCGCGGCCTTGCGCATCACCCGCGATCGCTTCGATCTCGGTGCGGTCAGCCGGCTGCTGCTGCTGGAAGCGGAACGCTCGGCGCGGCAAGCCCGGCTGGATCGATCGCTCGCCGAAGCCGGCCGCCTGGCCAACGCCGCCGCCTTGCTGCAAGCATTGGGGGGCGGTGGCGTGGCGCAGGTCGCTGTCAGCTCGCGCTGACGGCGCCGACGACGCAGGCGCCCGAGCTGGCCGGCAAGGCCGAGCCTTCCTTCTTCTGCATCAGCGCGACGCCGTTCTTCACCGCGACGATCTCGGCCAGGATCGACACCGCGATCTCGGCCGGTGTCTTGCCGCCCAGATCGAGCCCGACCGGGCCGTGCAGCCGCTCGATCTCGGCCGGCGCCAGGTCGAACAGCGCGAGGCGTTCCTTGCGCGCCGCAGTGTTGACACGCGAACCGAGCGCGCCGATGTAGAAGGCCGGTGATTTCAGCGCTTCGAGCAGCACCATGTCGTCGAGCTTGGGGTCGTGGGTCACCGCCACCACCGCGCTGTGCGGATCGAGCTGCAGTTCCAGCACCAGGTCGTCGGGCATGGCCTTGCTGAAGGTGGTGCCGGCGATGTCCCAGGTGAGGTGGTATTCCTCGCGCGGATCGCAGCAGATGACCTCGAAATCCAGCGCCAGCGCCATCTGTGCCAGCACCCGCGACAACTGGCCGGCGCCGATGATCAACAGCCGCCAGCGCGGGCCGAACAAGGCGCGCAACTGCTGACCGTCGAAGGTGAATTTCTCGCCGCGAGCGGCGGTCTGCACCGCCACCTCGCCGCTGTCGAGTTGCAAGGTGCGCGCCACCAGTTCATGGCGCGCGGTGCGCGCCAGCACCTCGTCGATCCAGGCCACCGATTGCAACGGCTCCTGCACCAGTCGCAGGTTGCCGCCGCACGGCAGACCGAAGCGCGCGGCCTCTTCCTTGCTGACGCCGTAGTGGATCAGCGACGGCTGGGTCACGCGCTCGCCGGTGCGCACACGCTCGATCAGATCGTCCTCGACGCAGCCGCCCGACACCGAGCCGACGACCAGCCCGTCGCCGCGCAGGCACAGCAGCGCGCCGGGCGGGCGCGGCGCCGAGCCCCAGGTTTCGATGACGGTGACCAGCCACACCTTGTGACCTGCGTTGAACCAGTCGCGGGCCTGGGCGAGGACCTGCAAGTCAAGGCTGTCCATGAAGCGCCTCCTTTGCGTTGTTCATGCCGCGCCGGTGAACGTCGAGCTAGCGCGACAGCAGATAGATGACAACCAGCACGATCACTGCACCGACCACCCACCATAGCTTGTTGCCGGTGCCCGCCGTGGGGACGGGTGCTGGAGCCACTGCGGCGTCGACAGCTTGCGGCTGCAGATGCGCCTCGAAGGCCTTGAAGAAGTCGTCGGTGATCTTGCCCGCCGCCGCGTCGATCAACCGCGAACCGACCTGCGCCATCTTGCCGCCGACCTGCGCGCGCGCGTTGTACTTCAGGCGTGTATTCGCGTCTTCGGCCGTCAAGGCCACATCGGCCGAACCCTTGCCGAAACCAGCGACGCCGCCCTGGCCGTCGAAATTGATGGTGTAGCTGTTCGGTGCCTGCACGTTGCTCAGCTTCAGGTTGCCCTTGAAGCGGGCGCTGACCGGGCCGACCTTCACCGCCACCACCGCCGCCATCGAGTCGTCGCCGGTGCGCTCCAGCGATTCGCAGCCGGCGATGCAGGCCTTCAGCACCTCGGGGTCGTTCAGCGCGGCCCAGGTGGCATCCAGCGATGCGGGAATGAGTCGTTCGCCTTGCAGTTCCATGGTGTCATCCCATCCATTGAGTGGTCGGCCGCGTCGGTGCACGCAACGCGGCGCCGAGGTCGGCCAGGCTGGCCAGGTTGTGCACCGGCAGGAAACGATCGACATGCGGCAACAGCGCGCGCACGCCCGAAGCCTTGGCCTGGAAGCCGTCGTAGCGCAGCAGAGGGTTCAGCCACACCAGCTGGTGCGCCATGCGCTGCAACTGCGCCGCCACCGCGCTGAGGTCACCGTGGTCATCGCGGTCGAGGCCGTCGGTGATCAACAGCACGGCCGCGTTCGAGCCGAGCAGCCGGCGCGCCCAGCGCTGGTTGAATTCATGCAAGGTCGAGGCGATGCGTGTGCCGCCTTTCCAGTCCTGCACCTGCGCGTCGGCCAGCCGCAGGGCATCGTCCGGGTCGCGCTGCTGCAGGCAGCGGGTGATGTTCGTCAGCCGCGTGCCGAAGGTCAGCGTGTGCACCTTCAGCGCGCGCCGCGTCAGCCCGTGCACGTAGTGCAGCAGCAGCCGCGCATACCGTTCCATCGAGCCAGAAATGTCGAGCAGCACGACGATCTGCGGCGTTTCCTCGCGGGCGCGGCTGTACGCCGGCTGCAAGGTGTGCGGCTGGCGGGTCATGCGTTGCAAGGTGGCGCGCAGGTCGATGCGGCTGCCGGGCCGCGCGCGCGTGGCCGCTTCGTGACGCCGACGGCGCACCGGTTGCACCGGCAGCGGCAGTTCCTCGGCCAGCTTCTTCGCCAGCTCGAACTCGGCCGTGGTCATGGTCTCGAAATCGGCCTGCTGCAGCCGTTCGCGATCCGAGTATGTGAACTGCGCGTCGAAGCGGTGTTCTTCGGCGGCGCTGTTGTTGGCCGGGTTCGGCGGTTCGGGCGCGCGTGGCACCGACAGCGCCTCGGCGAGGCGGTTGGTGCGCTTGGGCATCAGCTTGTCGCCGCGGCCGCTGACCTTGGGCAGCAGCGCGTACATCATCTGTTCGAGCAGCTTCGGGTCGCGCCAGAAGGTGTCGAACGCGGCGTCGAACAGCAGCTGCTGTTCATGGCGTTCGAGCATCACCGCGCTCAGCGCCGCATGCACATCGTCGCGGCGTTCGACGCCGACGAGTTCGATCGCCGCCAGCGCCGCCAGCACGCGATCGGGGCCGATGGCCATGCCGGCGTTGCGCAGCACGCGCGCGAAATGCACGATGTTGTCGGCGATCACGACGGGGCGCCTCGGTCTTCAGTCGAGCAAGGCTTTGGCGCGCAACCCGTCGAGCAGCTTCGCGGTGTCGCCGTTTTGCATGCGCACGATGTCGTCCTGGTGCTTGAGCAGCACGCCCAGCGTGTCCTGCACGCTGGCCGGGTCGAGCTGCAGCGTGTTCAGTGCCAGCAGCGCGTTGGTCCAGTCGATGGTCTCGGCCACGCCCGGTGACTTGAACAGGTCGAGCGAGCGCATGCGCTGCACGAATTCGACCACCTGCAGGTACAGCCGTTCCGATGCGCCCGGCGCCTTCAGGCGCACGATGTCGAGCTCGCGCTCGAGGCTCGGGAAACCGACCCAGTGGTACAGGCAGCGGCGCTTCAGCGCATCGTGGATCTCGCGCGTGCGGTTGCTGGTGATGAGCGTGATCGGCGGATGCTCGGCGCGCACGGTGCCGAATTCGGGGATCGTCAGCTGGTTCTCGGCCAGCACTTCGAGCAAGAAGGCGTCGAAGGGTTCGTCGGCGCGGTCGAGTTCGTCGATCAGCAGCACCGGCGACCGATCCTGCGTCAGCGCCTGCAGCAGCGGGCGTTCGATCAGCATCTGGCGCGAGTACAGGTTCTTCGTCAGCGCCGCGCGGTCGGTCTCGTGCACCGCTTCGGCGAGGCGGATCTCGATCATCTGCCGCGCCACGTTCCACTCGTAGGCGGTCTGCGCCACATCGAGCCCTTCGTAGCACTGCACCCGCAGCAGCGCGGTGTTGAGGCACTTCGCCAGCGTCTTGCCGAGCTCGGTCTTGCCGACGCCGGGTGCGCCTTCGAGGAACAGCGGGCGCTTCAGGCTCAGGCTGAGGAACAGCGCAGTGCCGAGCTGGCGGTCGCAGACGTAATTCTCTGTGGCCAGCAGGTCGATCACCGCATCCACGGAGGTTGGCAGGGTCGAGCTCATGTTGTCAGGGGTTCAAGTGCGTTGGGCCATTGTCGCGCCACCGCGAAGCCCTCGTGGAGACGACAAAAATGCAAGCGGGCGAATGCTTGCGCACCCGCCCGACCCGATTCACGTCGCGCGCCCGGTTGCCGTTGCTTCAACGCGCCAGCGCCGCCTCCACCGCGCGCGCGGCCATCACGCTGATCATCGCCGAGCGGTACTCGGCCGAACCGTGCAGGTCACCGTTGATGCCGCTGGCCGGCACCTTCACGCCCTTGGCGGCCGCCGGCGTGAAGCTCTTCGTCAGCGCAGCTTCGATGTCGGTGGCACGGAACACGCTGCCCTTGCAGCCGGTGACGGCCACGCGCACGCCGTCCTTGGCCTGGGCGACGAACACACCGACCAGCGCGAAGCGCGAAGCCGGCTGCTTGTACTTGATATACGCCGCTTTCTGCGCAATCGGAAAGCTCACCGAAACGATCATCTCGCCCGGCTGCAGCGCGGTTTCGTACAGGCCGGTGAAGAAGTCGGCCGCCGCGATGCTGCGCTTGTCGGTGTTGACCGTCGCACTTAAGGCCAGCACCGCCGCCGGATAGCACGCGGCCGGGTCGGCGTTGGCGATCGAGCCACCGATCGTGCCGGCATTGCGCACCATCTGGTCGCCGATGCCACCGGCCAGTTCGGCCAGTGCGGGGATGGCCTTCTGCACGTCGGCCGAACGGGCCACGGTGGCGTGCGTGGTCATCGCGCCGATGGTGACGTTGTTGCCATCGACCTTGATGCCCTTCAGGTCGGCGATGGCGCCCAGGTCCACCAGCCGTTCGCTCTGAGACAGGCGCAGCCGCATGGCCTGGATCAGGCTCTGGCCGCCGGCCAGATAGCGGGCGTCACCCTTCATCGCGCTGCTGGCGGCGCCGCGGTCGGCCGGGCGTTGGTAGTCGAAGCTGTACATGTTGTGTGTCTCCTTGTTTGACTTCAGGCGACCATGCCGTTGGCGACGCGCCAGACGCGCTCGGCGGTGGCCGGCATGGCGATGTCCTTCACGCCCAGCGCATCGGTCAGCGCATTGATGAAAGCCGGCGGCGAACCGATGGCCCCGGCCTCGCCGCAGCCCTTCACACCCAGCGGGTTGTGCGTACACGGCGTGACGGTGTGGTCGATGTCGAAGTTGGGCAGGTCGTCGGCGCGCGGCATCGCGTAGTCCATGTAGGTGCCGGTGAGCAACTGGCCGGATTCGGGGTCGTAGACGCAACCTTCCATCATCGCCTGGCCCAGGCCCTGCGCGATGCCGCCGTGCACCTGACCGGCGACGATCATCGGATTGACGATGTTGCCGAAGTCATCGACGGCGGTGAACCTCTCGACCGTGGTGCGGCCGGTGTCCGGGTCGACCTCGACCTCGCACACGTAGCTGCCCGACGGGTAGGTGAAGTTGGTCGGGTCGTAGAAGGCGTTCTCGTTCAACCCCGGCTCCATCTTGTCGAGCGGGAAGTTGTGCGGCACGTAGGCCGTCAACGTGACGCTGCCCCACGGCACCTTCTTGTCGGTGCCCTTGACCTTGAACTCGCCGTTCTCGAACTCGATGTCGGTGTCGGCCGCTTCGAGCAGGTGCGCGGCGATTTTCTTGCCCTTGGCGATGACCTTGTCCACCGCCATCGAAATGGCCGTGCCACCCACCGCCAGCGAGCGGCTGCCGTAGGTGCCCATGCCGAAGGGCACACGGCCGGTGTCGCCGTGCACGATCTCGACGTTTTCGACCGGGATGCCGAGCTTGGCCGCCACCACCTGCGCGAAGGTGGTCTCGTGGCCCTGGCCGTGGCTGTGCGAGCCGGTGAACACCGTCACCGTGCCCGTGGGATGAACGCGAACCTCACCGGCCTCGAACAGGCCGGCACGCGCACCCAGCGCGCCGGCGATGTTGCTCGGCGCGATCCCGCAGGCTTCGATGTAGCAGCTGTAGCCGAGACCGCGCTTCTTGCCCTTCTTCTCGGAAGCCGCCTTGCGCGCCGGATAGCCGGCCACGTCGGCCATCTGGATGGCCCGGGCCAGGTGCGCTTCGTAGTTGCCGGTGTCGTAGGTCAGGCCCACCGGCGTGGCGTACGGGAAGGTGGTGATGAAGTTCTGGCGACGGATGGCGGCCGGGTCCATCTTCATGTCACGCGCCGCGGTTTCGACGATGCGCTCGACCACGTAGGTGGCCTCGGGACGGCCGGCGCCGCGGTAGGCATCGACCGGCGCGGTGTTGGTGAACACCGCCTTGACGTTGGCGTAAATGGCCGGCGTCTTGTACTGCCCGGCCAGCAGCGTCGCGTACAGGATCGTCGGCACCGCCGAGGCGAAGGTGGACAGGTAGGCGCCCATGTTGGCCACCGTGTGCACCTTCAGCGCCAGGAAGTTGCCGTCCTTGTCCATCGCCAGTTCTGCGGTGGTGGCATGGTCGCGGCCGTGCGCGTCGGTGAGGAACGATTCGCTGCGCTCGGCGGTCCACTTGATCGGCCGGCCGACATGCTTGCTGGCCCACACCAGCGCCACGTCTTCGGGGTACAGGAAGATCTTCGATCCGAAGCCGCCGCCGACATCGGGCGCGATGACACGCACCTTGCTTTCCGGCAGGCCGAGCACGAAGGCGCACATCAGCAAGCGCTCGACGTGCGGGTTCTGGTTGGCGACGTACAGCGTGTAGCTCTGGTCGTGCTTGGTGTAGGCCGCGTTCGCCGCGCGCGGCTCCATCGCGTTCGGGATCAAGCGGTTGTTGGCGAACGTCAGCTTGCTGATGTGCGCAGCCGTGGCGAATGCCGCCTCGACCGCGGCCTTGTCGCCGTGGCCCCAGTCGTAGCAGACGTTGTTCGGCACGTCGTCGTGCACCGCCACGCCCGCGCTTTCCACCGTCGTGAGGTCCATCACCGGCTTCAGCTCTTCGTAGTCGACATCGATCAGTTCGGCCGCGTCCTTGGCCTGCGCGTTGGTTTCGGCCACCACCAGCGCCACCTGGTCGCCGACATGGCGCACCTTGCCCTGCGCCAGCACCGGGTGCGCCGGCTCCTTCATCGGCGTGCCGTCGATGTTGTTGATCAGCCAGCCGCACGGCAGCCCGCCGACCTTGGCGTCGGCCAGATCGGCGCCGGTGAAGATGGCCAGCACGCCCGGCGCCGCCTTCGCCGCGGCCAGGTCGATGGACTTGATGCGCGCATGCGCATACGGGCTGCGCAGGAACACGCCGTAGCTCTGGTTGGCCAGCACCACGTCGTCGGTGTACTGGCCGGCACCGGTGAGGAAGCGCTGGTCCTCGCGGCGCAGCAGCGGCTTGCCGATCGGCGAATTGGACATGTCGGTCATGGTCTGTGCTCCTTCGGCTTATCAGGCGGCGGTGGGCTGCTTGCCCGATTGGCAGAACTGCACCGCCTTGACGATGTTGTGGTAACCGGTGCAGCGGCAGATGTTGCCTTCCAGCCCCTCGCGAATGTCCTGCTCGCTGGCCTTCGGGTTGTCTTCCAGCAGCTTCACCGCCGACATCACCATGCCGGGGGTGCAGAAGCCACATTGCAGCCCGTGGCATTCGCGGAAGGCGGTCTGCATCGGGTGCATTTCACCGTTCTGGCTCAAGCCTTCGATGGTGGTGATGTCGGCGCCTTGCGCCTGCGCCGCCAGCATCGAACAGGATTTCACCGCGCGGCCGTTCAGGTGCACGGTGCAGGCGCCGCACTGCGCGGTGTCGCAGCCGACGTGGGTGCCGGTGAGTTGCAGCTTCTCGCGCAGCAGTTGCACCAGCAGGGTTCGCGGGTCGACGCTGGCGCTGACCGCCTTGCCGTTGACCGTCAGGGATACTTGGACGCTCACGTTGTGTCTCCTTCTTGCGCTGGGATTGCTGGCCGATGTGGGCCTGCGGCGGGCAGGCTGTTCTTGATCATAGGGTCAGCCCGCGCGCGCGAACACAGCACTTGCCCTGTGCCGTTTCAGGACACGGCGGCCGCCACCGGCCGCAGCGCTACACGGCGCAGCTGCGAAAACCGCAGAACAGGTCGTCGCGCTCCAGCGAGGCGAAGCGCCGCGCCCGCGGATGCCGCCAGCGCGCGCGCGTGAGCCACGAGCCGCCGCGCAGCACGCCCAGCTTGCCGCGCGCGCGTTCCGGATCCGGCATTGGGGCAAACCCGGAGATCGACGGGACGTGCCCGGGCCAGCCGCGCGCGCTGCCGCCAGTCCATTCGAAGACATCGCCGAAGACGAAGCCGCGCGAGGCGCCGGCCAGCGCGGCCAGTTCCCATTCCACCTCGGTGGGCAGGCGCCGGCCGGCCCAGCGACACCAGGCCTCGGCCTCGTGACGCGTAACGTGCACGGCCGCCTGCGCTGACGACACGCGCTGCATCTGGCCGTGGCGTTGCGCGATCACCCCCTGGCGCATCTGCTCGATGTAGCGCGGCACGCGGCGACTTTCGGCCTGCACCCACGCCCAGCCGGGCGCCGACCAGCAGCGGGCGTCGTCGTAGCCGCCGTCGGCGACGAACTCGGCATAGCGCGCCCAGCTCAGCGCCTGGGCATCGATCTCGAATTCGAGCACCGGCACCTCGTGCGCCCAGCGCTCGTTGGCCGGCACGAAACCGCCCGGCCGCGAGCCGAGCATGAAGCGCTGCGCGCCGAACCACAGCGGCTCGCGGGCGGCGCGCGCCGGCCGTGGCGGCCACGGCGAGTTCGCGGCGTCCACCGGCAGCTGCAGCGCCTGCGCGGCCACGGCCAGCGCCTCGCCCAACTGATCCTCGCGGCGCAGCGCCAATCGATAGACGAACAGCGCATCGTCGCTTTCGTCGGCACCGGCGAGCAGGTCGAGAGTCGTCTCCAGCGTGTCGGCCAGGTAGCTGCGCAGCGCCTGCGCAGCGGGAAACGACAGGCTCCAGCGCTGGGCGCGGGAGTGCGCTGCCGGCTCGAAGAGCGTGTCGGTCAGCGGATCGATCGAGGCCAGCCGCACAGCGCCGGGGTCGGCATGCTCTCCGCGCTGCCGCTGCACATGGCGCGCCACCCAGTATTCCTGGAACCAGGCCGCATGTCCGGCCAGCCACAACGGCGGATCGACATCGCCGGCTGCCTCGAGCGCATCGAGGTGCGGCTCGAAGGCTGCCAGCCAGGCGAGGGTGTGGTTGCGCGCATCGATAAGCGCCAGCGACAGCAGGTCGGCACCGGCGTCGCGGATGCGCAGCGGATCGTGGATCGCGGCGGCAGTCTGCAGCGTGGGCACGGCGCGAGCTCAGGAGCGCTCGATGCGCGCGTAGGCGTTGTGGTTGTGGATGCTCTCGAAATTCTCGACCTCGACGCTGTAGCGGCCGATGCGCGCATCGCGGTTCATGGCCAGCGCGACGTCGCGCACCAGGTCCTCGACGAACTTCGGGTTTTCGTAGGCCCGTTCGGTGACCCACTTCTCGTCGGCGCGCTTGAGCATCGGCCACAACTCGCTCGACGCGTTGTCCTCGGCCAGGCGCACCAGCTCGTGCCATTCGATCGGCTGCAGCAGCTCGACACGGATGCGCACCATCGAGCGCTGGTTGTGCGCGCCGTAGTCGGAGATTTCCTTCGAGCAGGGGCACAGCGACTTCACCGGCACGCCGACTTCGGCGAACACCGCGCTGATGCCGGCGCGCGTCTCGGACACCCAGCCGCCTTCGTAGTCGAGCAGGCTGGCCAGCCCCGACACCGGCGCGCGCTTGCGCAGGAAGAAGCTGAAACGCGCTTCGATGCGGCCTTCGTCGGCGCCCAGCTGGTCGAGCATCTGCGCGTGGCGCTGGCGCAGCAGTTGCGCATCGAGCGGCGCGTCGAGCGCGCTGAGCGCATCGAGCCAGGCGATGAAGCGCGACATGTGCGTGCCCTTCTTGTCGGCCGGCAAGGCGACGTCCAGGCTCCACAGCGCGGCGGTCGCCTGCACCGAACCGGCCACACGCAGTTGCAGCGGGTAGCGCACGTCCTTCACGCCCACGCGCTGGATGGGCAGGTGGCGGTTGTCGCGGGCCCCCTGGGTGTCGGGGATGTGCAGGGCGTCGGTCAGGTTGGTCATCGGATTGGGGTGGCACAAAAGCGGCCGCATCCCCGAGCATGCCATTCTTTGGCTTTGTACCCGCCGCCGCGTGCGGCGTCTGTCGCTGGTGCGTCAGCGCCGTCGCGCCGGCCCGGGCACACGTCTTGCCCATCTGTCGGCATCGAGACCGATGGGAGGAGAAATCAATGGCAGCCACCGACCACATCGACTCCGTTCGCTGCTGTGCGACAGGGAGCGCTTCGCGCATCGGCTGCCGCCGGCCTTTTCCGGGCTGGCGCTGGCGCCGCGGCCGATGCGACGGGCGCCGCTCGCTCGACGCCTGCGCGCCTGCCGTCACCCTTGTCTCCGGCACCGCGTTGACGCGCACCGGGGCGGGTTGCTAGATTCGACGCATGCGCACGGGAACACACTGGGTGAACGCCCCTTCCACCGACGACGCCACACAAGGCCGCAGTGCACGCCAGCCCAAGCGCGTGAGCCATGTCAGCTGGCGCGACACGCTGCTGGGCGTCAAGCAGCAGTTGAGCGACGACAACCTGTCGATCGTTGCCGCAGGCGTCGCCTTCTACTTCCTGCTGGCCGTCTTTCCGGCGTTGACGGCGATGGTTTCGCTGTATGGGCTGGCGTTCGACCCCCAGCAGGTCAGCGAACAGATCAACCGGTTGAGCGCCTTTGTGCCCGGCCAGGCGGTGGACCTGTTGACCGGCCAGCTCGGTGAGCTGGTCAGCACCAACCGCAGTGCGCTGGGTCTGGGCGTGGCGGGCGGTTTGCTGCTGGCCCTGTGGAGCAGCTCGGTGGGGGTGCGCAAGCTGATGGATGCACTGAACGTGGCCTACGACGAAAAGGAAAAGCGCAGCTTCCTGCACCGCACTGCGCTGGCCCTGGCGCTGACGCTGGGCGCCATCGTCATCGGCGTGCTGGCGATGGCGACGATCGTGCTGTTGCCGGCGGTGGACAGCTTCCTCGGGCTGGGCGAGTTGCTGCAGACCACCATCGGCATCCTGCGCTGGCCACTCGTGGCCGTGTTGTTCGCGCTCGCGCTGGGCGTGCTGTATCGCTTCGGGCCGAGCCGTGACCACGCGCGCTGGGCGTGGATCAGCTGGGGCGCGGGCGTGGCCACCGTGCTGTGGGTCGTCGGCTCGGCGCTGTTCTCCTGGTACGTGTCGAACTTCGGCAACTACAACAAGAGCTATGGCTCGATGGGTGCGGTGGTGATCCTGCTGATGTGGTTCTTGCTGTGCGCGTACGTCACGCTGATCGGGGCAGAGATCGACTCGGAAATCGAACGCCAGGTGCGAGGGGACAGCAAGGCGGGAGGCTAGCGCGCGAAGGCAGCAGGCGCCGTGGCGCCGCGATTCTTCAGCCCTTGGCCAGCGGCCACACCACCTTCAGGTGGCTGCCGAAACGCTGTTGCACCGACTTTTCGATGCCGGCAGCATCCAGTCCGCACAGCGCCATCAGCTTGCCGGGATCCCCGTGCTCGATGAACTTGTCCGGCAGCCCCAGTTGCAGCAGCGGCAGCACGATGCCGTTGGACGCCAGGCATTCACCCACCGCGCTGCCGGCACCACCCATCACGCAGCCCTCTTCGACGGTGACGAAGGCGTCGTGGCCGCGCGCGGCCTCGAGCACCGCTTCGGTGTCGAGCGGCTTGACGAAGCGCATGTCGATGACGCTGGCATCCAGTGCCTCGGCCGCCGCGAGCGCCGGGTGCAACACGGTGCCGAAGGCGAGGATGGCGATGCGCGGGCTGCCGACACCGGTGGCCTTGCCCGTGCGGCGACGCCAGTCGGCCTTTCCCCACGGCAATTCGCTCAGTTCGGCGCTGATCGGCACGCCCACGCCGCTGCCACGCGGATAGCGCACCGCCACCGGTTGGTCGCGACGGAAAGCGGTGGTCAGCGCCATGCGGCACTGGTTCTCGTCCGACGGCGTCAGCAGCGCCATGTTCGGCACGCAGCGGATGTAGGCGATGTCGTAGGCACCGCAATGGGTGGCGCCATCGGCGCCGACGATGCCGGCGCGGTCGAGCGCGAACACCACCGGCAGGTTCTGGATCGCCACGTCGTGGATCATCTGGTCGTAGCCGCGCTGCAAGAAGGTGCTGTAGATCGCCACCACCGGCTTCAGCCCCTCGCAGGCCAGGCCGGCGGCGAAGGTGACGGCGTGCTGCTCGGCGATGCCGACGTCGTAGTAGCGCTTCGGAAAGCGCTGCTGGAATTCGACCATGCCCGAGCCTTCGCGCATCGCCGGGGTGATGCCCACCAGCCGTTCGTCGGCGGCGGCCATGTCGCACAACCATTGCCCGAAGACCTGCGTGAAGCTCGGCTTGCCCGGCTTGGCGGCCGGAAAGCCGTCGCGCGGGTTGAACTTGCCCGACGCGGCGTGGTACTTCACCGGGTCGGCCTCGGCCAGCTTGTAGCCCTGGCCCTTGCGCGTGACGATGTGCAGGAACTGCGGTCCGCGCGCGGCGCGCAGGTTTTCGAGTGTCGGGATCAGCGCATCGAGGTCGTGGCCGTCGATCGGGCCGACGTAGTTGAAGCCGAATTCCTCGAAGATGGTGCCGGGCACGACCATGCCCTTGGCATGTTCCTCGAAGCGCCGCGCGATCTCGTACAGCGGCGTGTTCTTCAACACGCTCTTGGCACCTTCGCGCGCGCTGGTGTAGAAGTTGCCGCTCATCAAGCGCGCCAGATACTTGTTCAGCGCCCCCACCGGCGGGCTGATCGACATGTCGTTGTCGTTCAGCACCACCAGCATGTCGGCCAGCAGCCCGGCATGCGCAACGCCGGCGTTGTTCAGGGCCTCGAAGGCCATGCCGGCGCTCATCGCGCCGTCACCGATGATGGCCACGCAGCGCCGTTCCTCGCCCTTCAGCTTTGACGCCAGCGCCATGCCCAGCGCAGCCGAGATCGAGGTCGACGAGTGCGCGGTGCCGAAGGTGTCGTACTCGCTTTCGTCACGGCGCGGAAACCCGCCGATGCCGCCCAGCTGGCGCAGGCTGTGCATGCGCTCGCGCCGGCCGGTGAGGATCTTGTGCGCATAGGTCTGGTGGCCCACGTCCCACACCAGCCGGTCATGCGGCGTGTTGAAGACATAGTGCAACGCCACCGTCAGCTCGATGGTGCCGAGGTTGCTGCCGAGATGGCCACCGGTCTCGCTGACGCTGCGCAGCACGAACTCGCGCAGTTCTCCTGACAGCGTGACCAGCTGCTCGCGCGACATGCCGCGCAGGTCGGCCGGGCTTTGCACCGTGTTCAGCAAGGGCGTGGTGTTGTTCATGTCGACTTGCTCAATCTCATTTCTCGCGTTCGATGACGGCGTCGGCCAAGCGCGCCAATGTCTGCGTGTCCATTTGCCGGCAGCGCGCCAGTGCGGCCAGCGCCTGCGCATGCAAAGCGTGCGCGCTGCGCCGGGCCTCGGCCAGGCCCAGCACCGACACATAGGTGGGCTTGTTGGCATCGACGTCCTTGCCGGCGGTCTTGCCCAGTTGCTGCGACTCCTGCGTGACATCGAGGATGTCATCGACCACCTGGAAGGCCAGTCCGATGGCCGCGCCGAATTCGGCCAGCGCGTCGTGACTGGCGGTGTCGGTGTGCCCGCAGGCCGCGCCCATCAGCACGCTGGCCTGAAGCAGCGCACCGGTCTTGCGGCGGTGCATGTCGCGCAGCGCATGCTCGCTCAGCGGCCGGCCGATGCTGGCCAGGTCGATGGCCTGACCGCCGGCCATGCCGACATGACCGGCCGAGCGCGCCAGCAATGCACACAGCCGCGCTTGCAGCGCTGCTTCGACACCGCTGTCGGGTGTCAGCACCTCGAAGGCGAGCGCCTGCATGGCGTCGCCGGCGAGCATCGCCTGTGCCTGGCCGAAGCGCACGTGCACGGTCGCCTTGCCGCGACGCAGCACATCGTTGTCCATGCAGGGCATGTCGTCATGAATCAGCGAATAGGCGTGGATCAGCTCGACCGCCACCGCCGCGCGCAGCGCGGCCTCACGCTGGCCCTGGACTGCGCGCGCGGCGGCCAGCACCAGCAAGGGACGCAGCCGCTTGCCGCCATCGAGCACGCCGTAGCGCATCGCCTCGCCGAGACCGGCCGGCGCATCGTGCGGCACCCAGCGATCGAGCGCGTTTTCGACCACCGCAAGCTCGTCACGCACCCAGGTGTCGAAGGCGAGATCGAAGGCGTCGTCGGACGGCACGACATTCACCGGCGCGCCGTGCACTGGTTGCTGCACGACCTTCACGGCGCGGACCACGGCTCGAGCCGCCCGTCGTCGAGCAGCTTGACCTGCGCCTCGACGGCTTGCAGCCGGCCGTGACACAGCTGCAGCAACTCGCTGCCCCGCTTGTAGCTGGCCAGCATCTGATCGAGCGGCATCTGCGCGCTTTCCATCGCCTGCACCAGGTGTTCGAGTTCGCCCAGCGCTTGTTCGTAGGTCAGGCTGTCGGGCGCGGTTGTCGCTGCGGTGTCGGGCTTGGGGTGCGGGCTGCGGGGCATGGGTTTGCGCGTGAGCGACGGACGGGCGGCCGGCGCCGCGCATCCTCGATTTTAGACGCCCCGCACCAGACGCAGCGCGGTTGGGCGTCCGGCGCACGCGATGCCGCTGGGTAGAATCGAACGCTCGCCCTGCAGCCACCGCGCTTGCAGCCGCGCAATCCCACCCGCGGGGCCACCGGGTGGGGGGCCGACATACCCATTCATGGAGATCCTCTGGATCATGTCTGACCTGAGCATCCGTCTCACAGCTCTCGAGCAAGAACCGACCGAACCGCGCACCCAACCCCCGGTTCATCACTACTTCGACGATGCGGTGTTCGCCATCGAACGCGCGCAGTTGTTTCAGCGTGGCCCGCGCTATGTCGGCCACGCGCTGTGGGTGCCGCAAGAGGGTGACTTCCACACGCTGCCGCAGGAAGCCGAGGGTCGCGTGCTGGTGCGCGGCGCCGACGGCCCGGCGCTGGTATCCAACGTGTGCCGCCATCGGCAGGCGCTGATGCTGCGCGGGCGTGGCAACACGCGCGAAAACATCGTCTGCCCGATCCACCGCTGGACCTACGACCTGCAGGGCCAGCTGATCGGGGCACCGCATTTCACCACCGACCCGTGCCTGCACCTGAAACGCCAGCCGCTGCGCGAGCGCCACGGCCTGCTGTTCGAGCAGAGCGGGCGCGACATCGGCGATGCGCTGGCGGCCGCCGCCACGCCACCGCCGGGCTCACCCGGCAGCCTCGATTTCAGCGGCCTGGACTTCAGCGGACACACGCTCGACCGCGTCGAGATGCACGTGTGCGACTACAACTGGAAGACCTTCATCGAGGTCTATCTCGAGGACTACCACGTCGCGCCGTTCCATCCCGGCCTGGGCGGCTTCGTCAGCTGCGACGACCTCGCCTGGAGCTTCGCCGAGCACCACTCGGTGCAGCGCGTGGGCGTGCAGCGCGCGCTCGACCGGCCCGGCTCGCCGACCTATGAACTGTGGCACCGCGCGCTGCTGAAATACCGCGACAACCAGGTGCCCAGCTTCGGCGCCATCTGGCTGACCTGCTACCCGAACATCATGATCGAGTGGTATCCGCACGTGCTGGTGGTGTCCACACTGCACCTGCTGGGTCCGCAGAAGACGCTGAACATGGTCGAGTTCTATTACCCCGAAGAAATCGCCGCCTTCGAGCGCGAGTTCGTCGAGGCGCACCAGGCTGCCTACATGGAAACCTGTGTCGAGGACGACGACATCGCGCTGCGCATGGACGCCGGGCGCAAGGTGCTGATGCAGCGCGGCGACGACGAACACGGACCGTACCAGAGCCCCATGGAAGACGGCATGCAGCACTTCCACGCCTGGCTGGCACGCGAGATGCGCGCGCGCTGACGCGCTCGCAAGCTTCAGCACCCACCGATGCCGGCCCCGCTGTTGGTGCTGGCCGCGTCGCTGCTGTTCGCGACCATGGGCCTGGCGGTGAAGCTCGCTTCGGAGTTGTACGCCGCCGGCGAGATCGTTTTCTGGCGCGGCCTGATCGGCGTGCTCGTGTCGGCAATGGTGGCCCGCTCGCGCGGTGTCAGCCTGCGCACCGACGTGCCGGCGATGCACTTCTGGCGCAGCCTGTGCGGCGTCATCGCGCTCAGCCTGTGGTTCTATGCCATCGGTGGGCTGCCGCTGGGCACCGCCGTGACGCTGAACTACATGTCGTCGGTGTGGATGGCGTTGTTCTTGCTGGGCGGCTCCGTCGTGGCCGGTGCCAACCGCGTCGATTCGCGGCTGGTGGCCGCCGTGCTGGTCGGCTTTGCCGGCGTCGCGCTGGTGTTGCGGCCGACCCTCGCGCAGGACCAGTGGGGCCATGGCCTGTCCGGCCTGCTGTCGGGCCTGGTCGCCGGCCTGGCCTACCTGCAGGTGACCACGCTCGGCCGCCGCGGCGAGCCCGAAGCGCGCATCGTCTTCTACTTCTCGGTCGGCAGCGTGCTGGTCGGCGCGGCATCGATGGCGTGGACCGGCAGCGGTGCGCACAGCTGGCGCGGTGCCGCGCTGCTGCTGGCGGTGGGCGTGCTGGCGACCAGCGCGCAATTGATGCTGACCCGCGCCTATGCCATCGGCTCGACGCTGTCGAACGCCGGCTTGCAGTACACCGGCATCCTGTTCGCACTCGGCTATGGTGTGGCCCTGTTCGGTGAACGGCTGACCTGGCCGTCGATGCTGGGCATCGCGCTGATCGTGCTGGCCGGGCTGGCATCGACACTGCTTGCCCGCATGCCCGCGCCGGCCAACCCTCCCACCGAGATCTGACCACCATGCCGCTCATCTACAACACCCTCATCTCCGCCGACGAATTGCACGCGTTGCAGCAGGACGGCTGTGCCCCGGTGGTGCTCGACTGCGGCTTCGATCTGGCCGATGTGGCGGCCGGCCGACGTGCCTATGACGCCGGCCACCTGCCCGGCTCTCGCTATGTGCATCTGGGCGACGACTTGTCCGGCGCCCTCACCGGCAGCAACGGCCGCCACCCGCTGCCCGAGCGCGCCGAAGTCGCGCTACGCGTCGGCGCCTGGGGCATTGCACCGGAGGTGCAGGTGGTGTGTGTCGATGCCCAGGGCTCGCCGTATGCGGCACGTGCCTGGTGGCTGCTGCGCTGGCTCGGTCACGACGCGGTGGCGGTGCTCGATGGTGGCGTGCAGGCCTGGCAGGCCGCCGGCCATGCGTTGACCACCGATGCGCCGACCGCGGCAGCCAAGCCGGCGTATCCGTCGCGGCCGGCGGCGATGCCCACGGTGAACGCCGCCACTGTGCTGTCGCAGCTGGGCACGCGGCCGGTGCTCGATGCCCGCGCCGCCGAGCGTTTTCGCGGCGATGTCGAACCGCTCGATCCGGTCGGTGGTCACATTCCCGGTGCGAGCAACCGCTTCTTCAAGGACAACCTGCAAGCCGGCGGCCGCTTCAAGCCCGCCGCGCAATTGCGCGCCGAGTTCGCGGCCCTCGGTGGCACGCCCGACCAGTGGGTGCATCAATGCGGATCGGGCGTCACCGCCTGCCACAATCTGCTGGCGATGGAGCACGCCGGGCTCGGCGGTTCGGCGTTGTACCCTGGTTCGTGGAGCGAATGGTGTGCTGATCCGGCGCGGCCGGTGGGCAAGGGTTGACGCCGATCAAGCCGGTGCGCACGAGCAGCCCGCTGGGCGGAACATCGCGCCATGCAGACGGTCCAATATCCGCGTTACGCCAACCCTTCAGGAGAGCACCATGTACAAGCGTCTGTTGATCGCCACCGACGGTTCCGACGTCACCCAGAAAGCGGTGCAAAGCGCCATCGCGCTGGCCCGCGCCACCGGCGGTGAACTGTTCGCCATCAGCGTGAAGGAGCCGTTTCCGTACAGCGCCATCTCGGAGATGCAACCGGTGCCGCCGCAGGAATTCTTCGACGCGCAGGAACGCATCGCCGCCGAGCGCGTGCGCGTCGTCGTCAGCGCGGCCAAGGAAGCCGGGGTGAGCTGCCACGGCCACACGGTCGAGGCGCTGCACCCCTGGGAAGCCATCCTCGACCATGCCAAGACGCAGAACTGCGATCTGGTGGTGATGGCATCGCACGGCCGGCGCGGGCTGTCGGCGCTGCTGCTGGGCAGCGAAACGCAGAAGGTGCTGACGCACTCCAGCATCCCGGTGCTGGTGGTCAAGTGACGGTGTGAATCAATGGGGTTGCAACAGCCGCTGCGCCACCGTCACCAGCACCAGCCCGCCGCCCAGCCAGCCGATCTGTGAGGCGGTGTCGCGCCAGGGCAGGCGCTTTTGCATCTGCGGCAGCAGGTCGGCCACGGCGACGTAGACGAAGCTGCTCGACGCCACCACCAGCAGGTACGGGAACAGCGCCTCCCAGGGGCCGACGGCGTAGTAGCCGAGCACGCCGCCAAGCACTGCGGCCAGCCCCGACAGCGCGTTGAACAACAGCGCCTTGGCGCGCGAGAAGCCCGCGTTCAGCAGCACGATGTAGTCGCCCACCTCCTGCGGGATTTCGTGCGCGACGATGGCCAGCGTGGTGGCGACGCCCAGTCGCGTGTCGGTCAGGAAAGCGGCGGCGATGATGACGCCGTCGCAGAAGTTGTGGATGCTGTCGCCGACCAGCACGCTCCAGCCACCGCGGCCGGCCTGCTCGGCATCGAAGTCGTGATGGTGGTGGTGGCCGTCGCCCTCGTGGTGGTGGGTGTGCCGGTACAGCTCGGCCTTTTCGAGCAGGAAGAAGAACATCAGCCCGCCCAGCAACGTGAGGAACAGCGCGTGCGTGTCGGCCTTCGATTCGAAAGCCTCGGGCAGCACATGCAGCAGCGCGGTGCCCAGCAACACGCCGGCCGACAGACTGACCAGGTGACGCACCACGCGGCTGAGCACCGCCACCGTCAGGCTGGCGGCGGCGAGCACCGACAACAGGCCGCCGGCCAGCGTGGCGACGACGATGTAGGTCAGGGTCATGGCGATCGAGGCGCGCGCATGGCACGCACACAAGGCAACGCGCGGTTGGCGATGCCGGCGGCGCGCGATTTCGCGCTCAGACCGCTTCTCGCATCAAACAACCCCGTGGCTTTTGAACCAGTCCTGGCACAGTGCCCAGCCTTCATCGGCAGCGGCCTTGTTGTAGCTGGGCCGGTAGTCGGCGTGGAAGGCATGGCCGACATCGGGGAAGACGACGAACTTCGATGCCCGCGCCGCCGCGCTGCCGGCGGCCAGCGCGTCCTGCATCTGCGCCACGGTGTTGAGCGGGATGCCGGTGTCCTTGCCGCCGTACAGGCCCAGCACCGGCGCCTTCAACGCGCCGGCGATATCGACCGCGCGCTTCGGGTTCATGTCGCTGATGTTGCCGACCAGGCGCCCGTACCAGGCCACGCCCGCCTTGACCGTCGGGTTGTGCGCCGAGTACAGCCAGACGATGCGCCCACCCCAGCAAAAGCCGGTGATGCCGGTCTTGTTCGTCGCCGCACCCTGCGCGCCGGCCCAGGCCACGGTGGCGTCCAGGTCGCCGATGACCTGCGCATCGCTGGCCTTGGCCACCACCTCGCTGAGCAGCTTGGGAATGTCGGTGTAGGCCTTGGCGTCACCCTGGCGCGCGAACAGCTCCGGCGCCACGGCGAAGTAGCCGAGCTTGGCGAAGCGCCGCGCCACATCGGCGATGTGCTCGTGCACGCCGAAGATTTCGCTGATGACCAGCACCAACGGCGCATTCTTCTTGTTCAGCGGTGCGGCGCGATAGGCCGGCATCTTGAAGTCGCCGACCGGAATGCTGACTTCGCCGGCAAGCAGGCCTTCGGTATCGGTCTTGATCACCGTCCGCGCCACAACCGGCAGCACCGCCGCAGCGAAGCCGCTGCCGACGGTGGTGCGCACGAAGTCGCGGCGGTTGAAGTCGCGGCTTGGCACCAGGCAATCGAATTCCTCTTGCAGCATCAAAGCTCCTGAAATGGGTCACACGGGCCACGGCGGCCGGATTCGGGCTGGCGCATTGTAGGAACGGTCGCAGCGACTGCGCTGTCATGGGCTGGTGTGCACAATCGCGGCGATGCAGATCCCGTTGCCCGTGCTTTCCGGCCCTTTGGCGGCGATCGACATGGGCTCGAACAGCTTCCGCCTCGAAATCGGCCAGCTGCAGCACGGCCAGTACCGGCGCATCGACTACCTGAAGGAAACCGTGCGCCTGGGCGGCGGGCTCGATGCCGACGGCCACCTCACCGAAGCGACGGTGCAACGCGGGCTGGACTGCCTGCGCCGCTTCGCCGTGCGGCTCGAAGGCTTCGATGCGCGCCAGGTGCGCGCGGTGGCCACGCAGACGCTGCGCGAGGCGCGCAACCGCAACGCCTTCCTGCTGCGCGCGCAGGCCGAGCTGGGTTATCCGATCGAGGTCATCTCCGGGCGCGAGGAAGCGCGCCTGATCTATGCCGGCGTGTCGCACCTGCAACCCACGCGCGCGTCGCGCCTGGTGGTGGACATCGGCGGCCGCTCGACCGAGATGATCCTCGGACAAGGGCGCACGCCGCTGGTCGCCGAGTCGTTCCAGGTCGGCAGCGTCAGCCTGTCGATGCGCTTCTTCGGCGAAGGCCGTCTCAACGACGCTGCCTTCAGGGCCGCCCAGGTGGCAGCCGGCGCCGAACTCGAAGAAGCGCTGCAGCCCTTCGCGCCGCAGCACTGGAGCGAGGCGCTGGGCTGCTCGGGCACCGTCAGCGCGGTGTCGCAACTGCTCGCCGCCGCCGGCCAGAGCGACGGGCGCATCACGCCGCGCGGCCTGCGCTGGTGCATTGCCGGTTGCATCGAGGCCGGCCATACCGACAAGCTGCTGTGGCCGGCGCTGCGCGCCGACCGCCGCGCCGTGCTGCCGGGCGGCCTGGCGATCCTGTACACCTTGGCCACGCACTTCGGCATCGAAAGCCTGCTGCCAGCACGCGGCGCGCTGCGCCAGGGCGTGATCATCGACCTGCGCGAACGCCTCGAAGCGCTGCGCCACGCCGAGCCCGAGGACGTGCGCGACGAATCGGTGCGTGAGCTGCAATCGCGTTTCGGCGTGGCCGCCGAACAGGCTTTGCGCGTGCGCACGCTGGCCCAGTCGTTGTACGACACGGTCGTGCGCCGCCAGGAACAACCCGACGGCGAAATGCGCCGTGAACTGGGCTGGGCCTGCGACCTGCACGAGATCGGCCAGATGGTGTCGCACCACGACCACCACCGGCACAGCGCCTACCTGGTCGCCAACGTCGATGCGGCAGGTTTCTCGCAGAGCCAGCAGCGGCGCATCAGCGAGCTGGTGCTGGGCCAGCGCGGCGGGCTGCGCAAGCTCGAGGACAGCCTGGCCAATGACCCCATGGCCTGGCAGGCGCTGTGCCTGCGCCTGGCCGTCATCAAGTGCCACGCCCGCGGCGCGATCGACCCGGCTGCGTTGCGACTGCGCCGCGAGGGCCGCAAGGCGCTGCTCGACTTCAGCGCAGCGTGGGCTGCCGACCACCCGCGCACGCTGCACCTGCTGCGCGAGGAGGCCGAGCTGTGGGCGCGCCAGGGCAGCCTGAACCTTCAGCTGCCGACGGCTTGAGCGGCGCGCGCGATGGGTGCCGGGGCGGCGGCCTTAGACTGCGTGCACAGCAACCCCGCGCGCCCGTCTTACCGATGCGACACGATCCCTCCCGGCTGGCCGAGCTGCGGCGCCTCGCGATCCTCGAATCCACCCCCGAAAAGGCCTACGACGACCTGACGCGGTTGTTGTCCACGTCGCTGGACGTACCGATCACGATGGTCAACCTGCTCGACGAGGAGCGCGACTGGTTCAAGTCCTGCGTCGGCATCCAGCAGACGCAATCCCCCCGCGTCACCTCCTTCTGCGAATCGTTCTTCGACTCGACCCACGACCTGATCGTCGTCGAGGACACGCTGCTCGATCCCCGCTTTGCGAACAACCCGCTTGTCGCCGGGCGGCCGTTCGTGCGCTTCTATGCGGCGGCGCGGCTGGTCTCGCGCGGCAAGACCGTCGGCACGCTGTGTGCGTACGACGTGCAGCCGCGCCGCTTGAGCACCGAGCAGGTGGAACAGCTGCGCGCGATGGCCGGCGCGGTGATCGATCTGCTGGCGCAACGTGCGCGCCAGCACGAGTCGGCCAGCGCTTGACTACAGGGTGTCGGGCGAGCGCACCGACACCAGCACCACCTCGGCCACGCCGCCGCGCTCGCGGTGGCGCAGCCACCACACCGCGCCCTTGCGCACCGACCAGGATGGGGTGTCGTGCGGGCCGGGGTCGGCGGCGATGCTCTGCGCGCCACCCATCAGCGTCGCCGCCACCAGACCCAGCGTCGGCTGGTGGCCGACCACCAGCACCGGCTCGCGGCGTTGCGGCCAGCGCGCCAGCGTCAGCAGCGTGCCGACGGTGCCGCCCGGGCCCAACGCCTCGCGCGTCTGGAACTTGCGGCCCAGTGCGTGCGCCGTCTGCTGGCAACGCACCGCCGGGCTGACGAGCACCCGGGTGCTGTCGGGCAGGAAGCGGTTCAGCCATTCGGCCATGCGCTGCGCCTGCTTTTCGCCCTTCGACGTGAGCCGGCGCGTCAGGTCCACCGCCAGGTCGTCCTCGATCGCTTCGCCGGCCTCGGCATGCCGCCACAGGATCAGGTCCATGCCGTGCCATCCTTCTTCAATGCGTAACGGCGCATCAACGCCTGCTGCGCGCTGATGCCGCGCTCGGCCACGCGCGTGTAATGGCCGTCGGCCGCCAGCGTCCAGGCATCGAGCGTGTCGTGCAGGTACGGCACCAGGCACTCGTCGATGACGCGCTGGCGCAGCGGCTTGTCGCGCACCGGCCAGGCCAGCTCGATGCGGCCGAGCATGTTGCGCGTCATCCAGTCGGCGCTGCTCAGGTACAGCACCTCGTCGTCGTCGCTTTCGCCCCAGCGGAAATAGACCACGCGGGTGTGTTCGAGGAAACGGCCGACCACCGAACGCACGCGGATGTTGTCGCTCAGGCCGGCCACGCCCGGCGGCAGCATGCACGCGCCGCGCACCACCAGGTCGATGCTGGCGCCGGCCTGGCCGGCCGCCACCAGCGCATGGATCAGCGCCGGATCGGTCAGCGCATTGATCTTGGCCACGATGCGCGCCGGCAGGCCCTTGCGCGCGGCCAGCGCCACCTGGTGGATGTGGCCGAGTAGGCGCCGGTGCAGCACGAACGGCGCGGTCACCAGGTGGCGCGGCGCCTTCACCTTGACCTGGCTGGCCAGTTGCTGGAACAGCGCATCGGCGTCCTGCGTCAGGCCGGGGTCGGCCGTCAGGTAGCCGACATCGGTGTAGCTGCGTGCCGTGCGCGGGTTGTAGTTGCCGGTGGACAGGTGCACGTAGCGTTGCAGGCGCTTGCCCTCGCGGCGCGTGATCAGCAGCATCTTGGCGTGCGTCTTCAACCCGACGATGCCATACACCACCTGCGCGCCCACCGCCTCCAGCCGCTCGGCCCAGTTGATGTTGGCTTCTTCGTCGAAACGCGCCTTCAGCTCGACCACGCACATCACTTCCTTGCCGCGCCGCGCCGCCTCGATGAGCAGTTCCATCAGCACGCTTTGCGCGCCGGTGCGGTAGATGGTCTGCTTGATGGCCAGCACCTCGGGGTCATTCACTGCCTCGCGCAGGAACTGCACCACCGGGTCGAAACTGTGGAACGGGTGGTGCAGCAGCAGATCGCGTCCGCGCAGCTGGGCAATGATCGACACGTGTTGTGGCAATTGCGCATGCGGCCAGCGCGGCACGAAGGGCACGAAGCGCAGCGTGTCGCCGCGCACGTGGTCGATCAGCTGTGTCAGCCGCCCCAGGTTGACCGGCCCGTTGACGCGGTACAGCGCCGCTTCGGGCAGCGCGAACTGCGTCAGCAGGAACTGCGACAGGTCGTCCGGACAGGTGGCCACCACCTCCATGCGGATGGCCTGCCCGTAGTGGCGGGTGGACAGGCCGGTGCGCAGCGCATGGCGCAGGTTGGTGACCTCGTCGTCATCGACGTCGAGATCGGAATCGCGCGTGACGCGAAACTGCGAGAACGATTCCACCGTGCGCCCGGCGAACAGCTCTTCTAGATGCGCGCGGATCACACTCGTCAACAGCACATGCGCCTGGCGGCCATGCGACAGCGCATCGGGCAGGCGGATGACACGCGGCAGCGCACGCGGCACCTTGACGATAGCGATCAGGTTCTCGCGCCCGAAGGCGTCGCGCCCACCGAGCCGGGCGATGAAATTGAGCAGCTTGTTCGCCACCTGCGGGAACGGGTGCGACGGGTCCAGGCCGATCGGCACCAGCAGCGGTTGCACCTGCTGGCGGAAGAACTGCGCCACCCAACGCCGCTGCTCGGCGTCCCGCTCGGCGTGGTTGAGCACGACCACACCGTGCTCCTGCAGCGCCGGCATCACGACCTCGTTGAACAGCACGTACTGCTCGTCGATCAGCGCATGCGCGGCAGCCACCACCGCCTGCAACTCGGCCTTGCGCGCGGCGCCCTGCGGCAGCCTCACCGCCTCGATGAAGTCGGCGAAGCGCACCTCGAAGAATTCATCGAGGTTGGACGACACGATGGTGATGTAGCGCAGCCGCTCGAGCAACGGCACGTCGTGTCGCCGCGCCTGCGCGAGCACACGGCGGTTGAAATCGAGGATCGCGTTTTCGCGGCCGAGCAGTTGCAGCGCCGGGGCGGCGGCACGCACCACCGTGCCCGGATCGAAGGCAGTGCGGCGTTCGTCGTCGGTCATCAGGCCGATTCTAGGAAGCTTCCGTGACAGTGCCGCCGGGCCCGCGCGGCCCAACGCAAAAGCGCCCCGGAGGGGCGCTTTGTTTCATCAGCCAATCGGTGCGCCGGCTTCAGCGCGCCGAAGCTTCGGGCTTCACGCCGACTTGGCGGCGGCGTTGGCCTTGCGCGCCACGCGGCGGGCCGCGTTCGACGTTTGCGTCGCAGCGGCATTGGCCTTGCGACCCACGCGGCGAGCGGCATTCGAAGCTTGCGTGGCCGTCTCGGCCACCGCCTTGCCGACGCGCTTGGTGGTGGTCTTGACGACACGCTTGCGCGCCACGGCGGCTTCGCGCTTGACGGTCTTCAGCTTGCGCGTGGCGACGGCCTTGGCCGGCACGTCCTTACCCGACACTCGCTTGACCAGCAGGCTGCTGCCCTTTTCGATGCGGCCCACGACCGTGTGCACCACGTTCGCCGCCGGCATCGCCACGCGGTTGATCATGTCGATGGCGGTGGTCGCGCCTTCGAAACGCTCGGCGTTGGCGGCGACCATGTTGACGCCCTTGCCAGCCAGATCGACGGCCACGCCGACCACTGTTTCAGCGCGCTCGGCGCCGAAATGCAGGCCCTTGACGTAGTAGCCGCTGACGCGCTGCTGGGTGTCGATCAGGTTGCTGCGCAGGTCCTTGCGCAGCAGGGACGCACCACGGTTCACGGCGACGGCAAAACGCTCGTCCATGAAGCCGATGACACGCTCGCCGCCGAAACGGTAGGTGTTGATGACATTGATGGCGGTGACGCCGTAGGACTGGATGACTTCGTTGGCAACGGTGGACAGGTTCTTGGTGGACATGCGGGACTCCATTTGGTTTGGTGGTGGAACGTTCCGGCTGTCGGAGTGCTGAATTGCAAACCCCTGTTGCACACCGTGTGCTCCGGAATGACCTGACTGTGCCGACAAGGCGTAGAGGACGCACCCCAATTCGCGGGTTTTCCCTAGAGCGGCACGTCTAGAGGCGTGATGGCGACGACGTTGAATCGGGATTCCAGTGACAGGCCGAAGTTGCGCGGTTCGGGTTCCATGACGCAAAGTCTGCGTTCAACCGCCGCGGACGGCCGGCTGGCACGTCGGATTCGTCCGTTGATTGAACAGATGACCAAACGGAACCATAATGGTTACCCCGCTTGGAGCCCCCCATGCCGACCACACTGACCCTCAAGAACATTCCGGACGAGGTGTACGAGCGTTTGAAGACTTCGGCTGAAATGCACCGCAGAAGCATGAACAGCGAGGCCATCGTCTGCCTGGAGTCCGTGTTGCTGCCGGGTCGACTTGACGCCAGCGAGCGCCTTGCTCGCGCTCGCGCGCTTCGGGCAGCGTTGCCCAAGACCAAGTTCCTTGCGCGGGACATCGATGCGTTCAAACGCGAGGCACGCAAGTGATTGTGGTCGACACCAATGTCGTCGCGTACCTGTACCTGCCGGGACCACACACCGTGCGCGCGGAGGCGTTGTTGGCGCAAGACGGTGATTGGGCAGTGCCGCTGCTGTGGCGCAGTGAGTTTCGCAACATTCTCGCGGGCTATATGCGCCGAAAATCGTTGACATTCGAGCAAGCACGCGAGCTGCAGACGGAGGCTGAAGCATTGCTGGCAGGTGCCGAGCACGAGATCGACTCTGGCCGCGTGCTCGAACTCGTGCGTGACAGCAACTGCTCTGCGTACGACTGCGAGTTCGTGGCACTCGCGACGCACCTGAACACTAAGCTCGTGACCCTGGATACGAAGTTGCTGAAAGCGTTTCCAAGGCAGGCGGTGTCCCTGTCGGCGGGCTAGGGCGTCGCTGTCGCGATGCGGTGCAGCAGCTGCGCCAGCGTCGGCGGCATCGTGATGTGCGGGTTGTGGCTGGCGTCGAGCTCGAAGTAGCGCCAGGCTTTGCCTTTGCTCTCGCGCGCCGCATCGGCGAACGGCCGGAACACATCGCCGGGGCCGCTGCGTGTGCAGTAGATGTAGCTGTGCGGCAACGCGCCGGCCGCGCCGCTCAACCGCGCCGGTGTGCTGAAGGTTCTTATCGGTTGCATGCGCCGCCGCGGTAGCGCCCAGGCCACATCGGTCGCATCGGTGTCCGGTGGCAGCGGGTTGGCCGGCAGCAGCCAGCCATCGCCCTGGCTGCGCGCCTGTTCCTCGTTGCGCTCGCGCGCCTTGGCCGGGATCAGGTCGAACACACTTTGGCCGTCCCGCGGCACGAACGCATCGAGATAAACCACCTGCGCAATGCGCGACGGCGCGCGGTCGGCGACACCGGTGGCCACCATGCCGCCGTAGCTGTGGCCGACCAGCACCACGTCGTGCAGGTCTTCGTAGTCCAGCACCGCCAGCATGTCGTCGATGTGCGTGTGCAGACCCACCTGCGGACTGGCCTGGTGAGCGCGTTCACCCAGCCCGGTGCAGGTGGGCGTGAACACCTCGTGGCCCAGATCGCGCAGCAGCGGGCGCATCTTCTTCCACGCCCAGCCGGCCGACCAGGCACCGTGAATGATCAGGATGTTCGCCACACAATTCCTTTCAATAGAAAACACACGCCGGGACCGACTTCGCTGCAACCACACAACGGGAGGTCCATCGAGCGGCAGCGGTGGATCCGGCTTTGCCGGTCCACTTGCTGCGCCCCCTTGAGGGGGAGCGGCGCAGCCGCTTCGGGGGTGGGCCCATTCAGTGGGCCTCATCCCAATTGCTGCCCACGCCCACCTCGGCGAGCAGCGGCACGCTCAGTTCGGCCACGCCAGCCATCAGCCGCGGCACCGCTTCGCGCGCCCAAGCCAGTTCTTGCTGCGGTACTTCGAAGACCAGTTCGTCATGCACCTGCATGACCATGCGCGTGGCACGCTGCTCGTCGTCGAGCACCTGTTGCACCTTGATCATCGCCAGCTTGATCAGGTCGGCGGCGGTGCCCTGCATCGGCGCATTGATGGCCTGGCGCTCGGCGCCACTGCGGCGCGGGCCGTTGCCACTGTTGATCTCGGGCAGCCACAGCCGGCGCCCGAACACCGTCTCGACATAGCCCTTTTCCTTGGCCGTCACGCGCGTCTCGTCCATGTAGCGCTTGACGCCGGCAAAGCGCGCGAAGTAGCGCTCGATGTAGTCACGCGCTGCCTTCTGCTCGATGCCGAGTGCATTCGCCAGCCCGAACGCGCCCATGCCGTAGATGAGGCCGAAGTTGATCGTCTTCGCATAGCGCCGCTGCTCGGCGCTGACCTCGCCCACCGCCACCGCGAACACCTCGCTGGCGGTGGCGCGGTGCACATCGATGCCTTCGGCGAAGGCGCGCAGCAGGTGCGGGTCGGCGCTGATGTGCGCCATGATGCGCAGCTCGATCTGCGAGTAGTCGGCCGAAACGATGACATGCCCCGGTGGCGCGATGAAGGCCTCGCGCACGCGGCGGCCTTCGGCGGTGCGGATCGGGATGTTTTGCAGGTTGGGGTCGTTGCTGGCCAGCCGCCCGGTGATGGCCACCGCCTGCGCGTAGTTGGTGTGCACGCGGCCGGTATCCGGGTTGATCATCAGCGGCAGCTTGTCGGTGTAGGTGCCCTTCAGCTTCGACAGGCTGCGGTGTTCGAGCATCTTGCGCGGCAGCGGGTGGTCCTCGGCGAGCTTTTCCAGCACTTCCTCGTCGGTGCTCGGCGCGCCGCTGGCAGTCTTCTTCGCCACCGGCAGCCCGAGCTTGCCGAACAGCACCTCGCCGATCTGTTTCGGACTGCCCAGGTTGAACGGTTGCCCGGCCAGTTCATAGGCCTGCTGTTCGAGCGCGACGATGCGCTCGCCCAGGTCCTTGCTCTGTTCGGCCAGGCGCTGCGCATCGACGAGCACACCATTGCGTTCGATGCGCTGCAGCACGGCGCTGGTCGGCATCTCGATGTGTTCATAGACGAAGCGCAGCTTGTCGCTGGCCTCGATCTGTGGCCACAGCACGCCGTGCAGCTGCAGCGCCATCTCGCTGTCCTCGCCCGAATAGGTGGCGGCGCGATCGACATCCACCTGCGAGAAGCCGATCTGGTGCGCGCCCTTGCCGCACAGGTCTTCGTAGCTCAGACCCTTGCGTCCCAGATGGCGCTCGGCCAGGCTTTCCAGGCCGTGCGGCTTGTGCGCTTCGAGCACGTAGCTTTGCAGCATCGTGTCGTGCCGATAACCACGCACGGTGACGCCGTGATTGGCGAACACCTGCAGGTCGTACTTGATGTTCTGGCCGAGCTTGGCGGCACCCGCGTCTTCCAGCCACGGCTGCAGCCGCGCCAGCACCTCGGCAAGCGGGAGTTGTTCCGGCGCGCCCGGGTAGTCGTGGCCGAGCGGAATGTAGGCGGCGCGGCCGGGCACGGTGGCGAACGAGATGCCGACGATGCGCGCGCGCATCGGGTCGAGCGAATCGGTCTCGGTGTCCAGGCCCACCCATTCGGCCGTTCGCAGTTGCTGCAACCAGTGCTCGAAGCGCGGCCAGTCGACGATCGTTTCGTATTCACGCGCCAACTCGATGGCCGCTTGCGGCGCGGCTTCCGAAGGCGCCGCGTCGCTGACGGCTTCTTCCAGTTCCTTGCGCCAGGTCTTGAAGCCGAACCGCGCATAAAAGTCGAGCAGGCCCGACTTGTCCACCTCGCGCAGCGCCAGCGCATCGAGCGCGGGCCAACCCGGCACCTGCGCCGTCAGGTCGCAATCGGTGAGCACCGTCACCAGCCGGCGCCCTTGCGGCAGCCAGGCCAGCGCCTTGCGCAGGTTGTCGCCGACGGCGCCCTTGATGCCGCCGGCGGCGGCCATCACGCCGTCCAGCGAACCGTGTTCAGCGAGCCACTTGACGGCCGTCTTCGGCCCGACCTTGTCGACACCGGGCACGTTGTCCACCGCATCGCCGATCAACGACAGGTAATCGACGATGCGCGCCGGCGGCACCCCGAACTTGGCCAGCACGGCATCGACATCGAGCATTTCGGGCGGCCGCGCCATCGTGTTGATCAGCGTCACGTCGGGCGTGACCAGTTGCGCCAGGTCCTTGTCGCCGGTCGAGATCAGCACCTTGTGCCCTTCGGCCGCCGCCACCCGCGCCAGCGTGCCGATGGCATCGTCGGCCTCGATGCCGGGCACTTCCAGCACCGGCCAGCCGAGCAGGCGCACGACCTCGTGGATCGGCTCGATCTGCTCGCGCAGCGGCTCGGGCATCGGCGAACGCGTGGCCTTGTAGTCGGCGTACCAGTCGTCGCGGAAGGTCTTGCCCTTGGCGTCGAAGACACACACCGCGTGCGCCGCCGGGTAACGATCGCGCAACCACTTCATCATGCCGACCATGCCGTGGATGGCGCCGGTGGGCACATCGTTCGGCCCGCGCAGGTCGGGCAGCGCGTGGTAGGCGCGGTACAGGTAGCTGGAGCCATCGACCAGCAGCATCAATCTGTCGCTCATGGCGACGATTGTCGATCAGCCCGGGCGAGCGCCTTGAGCTGCGGGCCAGCCCGCTCACGATCTGGTTCCCCTTCGTCCAGCGCCCGACGATGAACTTTTTCCTTCAGCGGGTGTCCCGACCCAACGGGTGAGCCCCTGCAAGGGCCCGCCCGGCGTTGCCGTTGCTCGTCGGGTGGCCAACCCAGCTGCGCAGTGCGCCTCGATCAGGCCCCTTTGCCGGGTCTGACGCGGGGTCGCCTGACTCCACACACCCTAGAATCAGGACATGAAATCCGCATCGATAGGGGCCCTTGCCTGCCTGTGCCTGCCCTGCTGGGCGCAGGCCCCTGCGGCGCCGCGGCCGCCTGCGGCACCGGTGGTGCTGTCGGCGCCGTCGGTCGACGCCAATGCCGATGCCGAAGCGGTGCAACGCGCCGCGCAATCCACAGCCCAGGATGCCACCCCAACCCCGCGCGCGTCGGGCACGCCCGAGCCGAAGGTGCAGCGCACGCGCAGCGAAGACAACGGTGTGCGCGTCGATGAACTGCGCGTGCGCGGGCTCAACCGCAAGGTGGTGGTGCAGTCGAAGGTGGGCGGGGCACCGGCCTACGAGATCGGCACCGACGACGACGCACGCGATCTGTCGCAGGACCGGCGCAACGAAGGCCGCTCGTTCTGGCGCCTGTTCTCGTTCTGATCGCCGGCGCGACGCCGTCGTAGAGCTGCGCCGCATCGCGCATGGCGGTCTATACCGAAGTGTCGATCGAGCAGGCCGCCGGCCTGTTGCGCCGGCTCGGCCATGCGCAGCTCACCGCGCTGCACGGCATCGGTGCCGGCATCGAGAACACCAACTACTACGTCAGCACCGAGCGCGGCGAATGGGTGCTGACACTGTTCGAACGACTGACACCGTCGCAATTGCCCTTCTATTTGCGCCTGATGCAGCATCTGGCCCGCCACGGCATGCCGGTTCCCGAACCGCAGGCCGACGGCGAAGGGCAGATCCTGCACAGCCTGTGCGGCAAGCCGGCCGCACTGGTCAACCGGCTCGATGGCCAGCACGTGCTGGCGCCCGGCCCGGCACAGTGCGCGCAGATGGGGCAGATGCTGGCGCGGTTGCACCTGGCCGGGCAGGACTTCCCGCTGCGCCAGCCCCACCTTCGTGGCGCCCGCTGGTGGGCCGAAACGGTGCCGCAGGTGCTGCCCTTTCTCGATCAGGACCGGGCAGCGCTGTTGCGCGATGAACTGGCCGTGCAGCTGGACTTCAATCGCAGCGCGGCGTTCGATGCGCTGCCCCGCGGCCCGATCCACGCCGACCTGTTCCGCGACAACGTGTGCTTCGACGAGCACACCCAGCAGCTCAGTGGCATCTTCGACTTCTACTTCGCCGGCATCGATGCGTGGCTGTTCGATCTGGCGGTGTGCCTCAACGACTGGTGCATCGAAGCGGGCAGCGGCCGCCTCGTCGACCGCCATGCCGAAGCCATGTGCCGGGCCTACCATGCCGTGCGGGCGCTGAACCCAGCCGAGCGCTCGGCGCTGCCGACGATGCTGCGCGCGGCCGCGCTGCGCTTCTGGCTGTCGCGGCTGTGGGACCTGCACCTGCCGCGCGAAGCGACGCTGTTGCAGGCCAAGGACCCGGCACACTTCGAACGCGTGCTGCGCGAACGGCGGGCCTTGCCCTGGCTTGCGCCACACTGAATTCCACCTCACGGGTCCCATGAGCATCTCACTTCAACAGGTTCCCGCCGCCGAAGGCGTGCGCTGGACGCGACTGGCCTTTCGGCTGTTCCTGCGCCGGCCGCTGCCCTTTACCGGCATGTTCGCCGCTTTCCTGGTCAGCGTGCTGGTGATCACGCTGGTGCCGGTGATCGGCAGCGTGGTCATGCTGATGTCGCTGCCGCTGCTGACCTTGGGCTTCATGATCGCCACCCGCTCGGCGCAGGACGACGGGCCGGTGCACCCGGGCCAGTTCATCGAGCCGCTGCGCCAGGGCGGGCCGCGCCGCACCGCCTTGCTGACCTTGTGCGCGCTGTACGCGCTGGCCACGGTGGCGATCATGCAGCTGGCCGAATGGGTCGACGGCGGCGGCTTCGAGCAGCTGCAATTGCTGATGGCCAAGGGCGACGCCGGCCGCGCCGAGATGGAAACGCTGCTCGCCGATCCGCGGCTGGCCTGGGGCATGTTCACCCGCTTCGGTCTGGCCGGCGCGCTGTCGATCCCGTTCTGGCATGCGCCCGCGCTGGTGTATTGGCAGGGCCAAAGTGTCGGCCAGTCGCTGTTTTCCAGCACGCTGGCGCTGTGGCGCTGCAAGGGTGCGTTCTTCGCCTATTCGATGGCCTGGGCGGTGGTCATCATCGCCTTCGGCATGGCCGCCGCGCTGTTGTTCACGCTGCTCGACATGCGCGAACTGGCCGGCATCATCGCGATGCCGGCCGGGCTGATGTTCTCGACCGTGTTCTACGTCTCGCTGCTGTTCACCTACCACGGCTGCTTCAACATCGCGCCCGACACGGCGCAAGTGCGCCGCATCGGTTGAGGCCGCGCCGCGGCAAGTTCAGCTGCCGATCAAGCCCGAGCCTCCGTTCCCCCTACATTCGCGCATGGCTGACAAGGGCTTCGACTGGGCGCTGGTGAAGAGTTTCCTGGCCGTGCTCGACGCCGGCAGCCTGATGGGTGCTGCACGCCAGATCGGCGCGCAGCAGCCCACGCTGTCGCGGCACATCGCCGAACTCGAGCAACAGCTGGGCACACCGCTGTTCGAACGCACCGGCCGCGGCGTGGTGCCCACCGCCGCGGCGCTGGCCATCGCCGATGCGGCGCGCGCGATGCGCGCCGGCGCCGACTTGTTGGGTCGCACGCTGACCAATCAGCGCGAAGCCAGCAGCGGCACCGTGCGCATCTCGACCAGCGAGGTAGCGGCCTGTTACCTGCTGCCGCCGGTGCTGGCGGCGCTGCAGCAGCAGGAGCGCGGTATCCAGGTGGAGCTGGTAGCGTCGAATGCGATCAGCAACCTGCTGCGCCGCGAAGCCGACATCGCGGTGCGCATGGCGCGACCCGAACAAGCCTCGCTGGTGGCGCGCAAGCTCGGCGACATCGCCATCGTCGCCTGCGCGCACGAAAGCTACCTGAAGCGCGCCGGCACGCCACGCCGGCCCGAAGACCTGCTGCAGCACCGGCTGGTCGGCTACGACAGCGACGACACCATCTTGCGCGGCTTCGCGCGGCTGGGATTGCCGCTGAGTCGCGAGAGTTTCATCGTCCGCACCGACAGCCAGCTGGCCTATGGCCGGCTGGTCGCCGCCGGCGCCGGCATCGGCTTCGTCGCCGCCTACAACCTGCGCTTCTGGCCGGGCGTGGTGCGGCTGCTGCCGGCGTTGAAGATTCCGCCGCTGCCGTGCTGGCTGGCCGTGCACCGTGAGATCCGCGGCAGCCGGCTGGTGCGCCGGGTGTACGACTTCCTCGCCGAGGCGGTGCCGGCGGAGATCACCCGCGAGACGGCGTGACCGGCGCCCGCAGGCCCGTCACGAGGGCCGTGCTGCAATCGCGAAGGGTCGGCGGCCAGTGGCCGGCTCATGACAACAACATGCGCACGCCGCTGACCAGATAGAGCACGCCGATGCCGCCGACCGCCCAGCGGGTCCAGCGGCGAAAGGATGCATCGCTGATGCGCTCGAGGACACCGCGCGACAACGTGGTGCCGACGAAGGCCAGCGACACCAGGGTGCCTGCAAACCACGCCGTCACCGCCGCGTGGTCGGGTGCGCCGGCAGCGGCGGTGCCGATCACCGCGCCGAAGTAGATCACCTTCAGCGCATGGCTCAGCGCCTGCGTGATGGCCTTCGTCGCCACCACGGCATGACGGCCCTGCGTCGAGCGGACGAAGAACACATCGAGGATCGGCCCCGACACACCGGCCGTCAGCGACAGCGACACGCACACCAGGCCACAGGCCAGCGGATGCCCGCGACGCTGCACGTTGAGGTGCCAGCGCTGCGGCAACGCCAGCGCGACGAACGGCGTGATGCCCAGCACCAGCAACGCGACCGCCTTGTCGACGACCAGCCGCAAAGTCACGAACAGCGCGAAGGCCAGCACCGCGCCGAGTGCGTAGCCGGCCGTGACGCGCCAGTCGATCTGACCCCGCAGCAGCAGCGCGCGCCAGCCGTTGCTGGCGAACTGCACGACGCCGTGCAGCCACATCGCCGCCGACAGCGGCAACAGCGCCAGCAACACGCCCATCAGGATCATGCCGCCGGCCATGCCCAGGATGCCCGAGAGGAACGAGGTGGCCAGCGTTGCCGCCGCGATCGCCAGCCATGTCACGGTGACACCCACCTTCAGTGCGCCAGCGCTTGCAGCAAGCGCCGGCAGGCCGACGCCAACGGCTCATCCGGCGTCGCCGACAGGGCCGTCGCGAAATCACGCAGTTGGGCCTGCCAGGCGTCGCGCGCCAGCGTCGCACGCGCTGCGTGCAAGGCCTCAGCGACGCGGACGCGACGAAAGGCCTCGGCGCAATCCTCGACCACCTGGGTCAGCTGGATGTCGCAGCGGGCGATCGGCGTCGGATAGCTGCGCACCTCTTCCTGCATCCCGGCCGCAAGTTCATCGAGACGCCTGCGCAGCAAAGACCAGGCGGGTGGGGTGGCATCGATGGTCATGTTCAGCAGGTCCGTATGGCATTCGACAAGCCATTCTGTGCAGTCGCAGGATCAAAGTAAAATGCATTTATAGAACTGATTGATGCGAAACACGCATGAAAATCGACAGCCTGGGCGTGCAGGCCTTCATTGCCATCCACCAGCACGGCGGCTTCTCACGCGCCGCGCAATCGCTGCACATCACGCAGACCGCTTTGTCGCGGCGCTTGCAGAACCTGGAAAGCCAGCTCGGCGTGAGGCTGCTCGAGCGCACCACGCGCTCGGTGTCGTTGACCACCATCGGCGCGCACTTCCTGCCGCGCGCGAGCCGGCTGCTCGACGAGCTGGCGCAGGCGCTGCTCGAGATCAGGGAAACCGGCAAGTCCCTGCGTGGCGACGTCACCCTGGCCTGCGTGCCGACGGTCGGCATGCGCTTTCTGCCGCGAGTGGTCAAGCAGTACGCACAACGGCATCCCGACAACCGCATCAGAATCCTCGACCACGCCTCGTTCGATGTGGCCGCAGCGGTGCTGCGCCACGAGGCCGAATTCGGCATCGGCATGCAAGGCTTGCACGACCCGTCCTTGACCAAGGTGCCGCTGCTCGAAGACCGCTACGTGCTGGTGTGTGCCGAGGCGCATGCCCTGGCACGCCACACGCGCGTGGCGTGGCGCCAGCTGCAAACGCACACCCTGATCCTGCCTGGCAAGAACAGCGGCAACCGGGTGGTGCTGGATCAGGCGCTGCAGCAGCAGCCGCTGAACCTGAAATCGTTTCACGAAGTGCAGCACAGCGCCACCGCGCTGGGCATGGCGGCCGAGGGCATCGGCGCGGCTGTCGTGCCGGCGCTGGCGCTGCCCCCGGGGGCCTACCCCGGGCTGCGCACGATCGCGTTGATCGAACCGGCCATCTCGCGCACGCTGGTGCTGCTGACACGCGGCCAGGCCCACTTGACCCCGGCGGCACAAGCCCTGGTCGATGTCATCCGTGCGCTGGCCGGCGCCGCGCCCCGCGCACGGTGACCGAAGCGCTCAGCGCTGGACGCGCCATCGGGCGTGCATGCGCTGTGCCAGCGGGCTGCGCGGCCGCAGCGCCAGCCGCTCGGCGGCCAGCGCCGAGGCCAGCGGCCGCTGGCCTGCGCGGGTGGCCGCTTCGAGCAGCGTCAGATCGATCAGGTCGCGCTGGGCGTGGCTGCCGCCGAAGCGGTGCGCGCCGCTGCGCATGCCACGCAACAGCGTGGCGGCACGCGCGTGGTCGCCCTGCCCGAAAGCCTGCATCGCCAACGCGGCCGGCAGGCCTGCCTCGCGCGTGAACTCGGCATTGTCGGCATCGCCGTGCACGGCCTCGCGCATGGCTTCGATCAGCGCTTGTTGCGCGGCCGCCCTGTCGGCGCCGACGTACGCGAGCATCGCGTGCAGGTCGTTGAAGGCGTACTGCCCGGCGCCATCGAGTGCGGCCCAGCGATCGGCCAGCGGGACGAAGCGCTCACCGACGTCAACGCCCCGCAGGTGCACGCGCCACAGCATCGACGTCGCATCGAGCAGGTCCATCACCAGCGCCGAACCGGTGCCACCGAGGGCTTCGTCGCAGGTGCGCAGCACCTCGTCGTGGCGATCGAGTTCGAGATGGCACAACGCCAGGTGCCAGGTGTTGTGCGTGGCCAGGAAGCTGCCGGCCGACCAGGTCGCGCGCGACGGCTCGAGCCAGGCGATGCCGTCGCGCGGGGCGTTGCGCATCTCGTGCACGTGTGCCACCGCGTGCCAGGCCCAGCTGTCGCGCGGTTGCAGGTCGACCGCACGCCGGCCCTGCGCCTCGGCAGCGCTGTAGTCACCGGTCTCTTCGAGGCCGAAGGCGTGCATGCCCAGCAGCGCGTGCCAGCCGGGCACGCCCGCGTCCCACGCCGGCAGTGCGCGCGCGATGCGGTCGCGCAGCATGCGCGAATCGCCGCGAAAGAAGTCGATCTGGTGGCCGACCTGCAGCGCCAGCGAGTCGCGCGGGTGCCCGGCACTGAGGTCCTCGAGCCGCAGGCCCGCCTCACGCCAACGGCCATCCGCCAGCGCGCGCGCCGCGGCGATGTGCGCGCGTTCACGTGCATCGCCCTCGAGCGCCTCGGCAGCATCGCAGCTGGCGCGAGCGGCGGCAATGCCGGCAGGTTCGGTGCCGAGCAGGCTGAGCCAGGCATTGAGCACATGCGCCATCGTCATCTCGGGGTTGGCGGCCAGCGCCGCGTCGACGCTGGCCGCCGGGTCATCGACCATGCACAGCAGTTCGCTCGCTGCGCGTTCGTAATGGGCCAGGCTGTCGGGTGTGGCCCCGCTGACGCGGTGGCCGGTGGCATCGATCAGGTTCATGTTGGTTCCTTTGAAGGGGGTGGGATCAACGCGGAGTGGACACGTCGCGCGCGGCCAGCATGTCGGCGATGCGCAGCGACGCGCCCGGCCAGAAGCCGGTCTCGTCGGCGTGCCGGCGCGGGTTGCGAAAGGTGCCGAAGAGCATGTCCACCAGCGGCAGGTCGGCGTAGTTGTCGCGGTGCACGCCGCGCTGGTGGTGCAGCGAATGGCTCTCGGGGCGCTGGATCAGGTAGCCCAGCCACACCGGTGTGCGCAGGTTGGCGTGCTGGAACACACCGAGGAAGCTGATGAACAGCAGCGCCGCAGTGGCCGCCTGCGCCGGCAGGCCGACCAGCGCCAGCATCAGGCTGGGCACCAGCGTCCAGCCGACCATGTCGAGCGGGCTGAACCAGAAGGCACTGGGCACGTCGAGCCGCTCGGCACTGTGGTGCATCTGGTGCACGGCCCGCCACAGCGGCGTCCAGGTGTGCATGGCGCGGTGGTAGCCGTAGGCGACGAACTCGTAGAGCAGGACACCGACGCTTGCCGCCGCCCAGGGCGGCCAGCCCGACAGATCGGCCCGTTGCAGCGGCGCCAGCGTCTCGCCCCACAGCAACGGCAGGTAGGCCGAGACCATCAGGAACAGCGCGAAGGCTGCCAGACCCAGCGCCGGCCAGCCGGGCACCCGTGGCAGGGTGCGCCCGGGGGCGAGCCGTTCCCAGGCGAACAGCAGCGCATACAGGCCGATCACGGCAAGCGTCGCGGGGTCGAGGAGGATGTCGAGAGGGGATGGCATGATGATGCTTTCCGAAGTGTTTGTCAGTGGCCTCAGTGTGCGATTCAGGCGCTGACGCCGCCAGCGTCATTCGTGCTGCAAAGCGTCCGAATCGGCCATCGATCCACTCCCTTCATGACCGCTTCATTGCGCCCCACCACAGTCGCGCTGCTGGGCACACCGGCAGTCAGCACGGCCACGCTGTACGGCTTTTTCGACGTGTTGGCGGGCACCCGCCGCGACTGGGGCATGCTGCACGGCAACGGCGGCGCCGAGTCCCCCTTCCGGCCGATGGTGGTCAGTGCCGACGGCCAGACCTTTACCGCGGGCAATGGCGTTCGTGTCGTGCCCGACGCATCGTTCGCCGAATGCCCGCACCCCGAGGTGCTGTGCATCACCGACCTGCTGGTGCCACCCGATGCGCCTTTGAGCGACGACTACGCGGCCGAAGTGGCCTGGGTACGCGGCGCCTGGGACGCCGGCGCGACCATCGCGACGGCCTGTTCCGGCGCCTTGCTGCTGGCGCGCACCGGCCTGCTCGACGATTGCGATGCCACCTCGCACTGGGCCTATTGCGACCGCCTGGCGCAGGACCACCCGCGCGTGCGCTGGCACGCCGACCGTGGGCTGGTCGTCGCCGGGTCCGACTCGCGCATCATGATGGCGGGCAGCGGCGTGGCCTGGCACATGCTGGCGCTGGCGCTGATCGCGCGCTTCGCTTCGCCCGAAGACGCGATGCAGGTGGCGCGCGTCAACCTGCTCAGCATGATCGATGCCAGCCCGCTGGCCTTCGCGTCTTTGACCCGCGGCGGCCGTGCCGACGACGAACTGGTCGCGCGCTGCCAGCTGTGGGCGGCATCGAACTACCGTGAAGAAGCGCCCGTGACGCATATGGTGGCCCTGTCGGGCCTGCCCGAACGCACCTTCAAGCGCCGTTTCCAGCGCGCCACGGGCATGAGTGCTCTGGAATACGTGCAAACGCTGCGCCTGGAAGAAGCCAAGCAGATGCTCGAGGCCGGCAAGATGCCGGTCGACGACATCGCGCTGGAGGTGGGCTACCAGGACAGCAGCTTCTTCAACCGTCTGTTCAAGCGCAAGGTGGCGCTGACGCCAGCGCAATACCGGCGCCGCTTCGGCGCTTTGGGCGAGCAGTTGCGGCGCGTGGCGCGGCCGTAGCGGCGCCGCCCGAGAGCCGCGCGCCGTCAGTCGATCGGCGTCAGCTTGGCGATGCCGAGCGCCAGCCACTTCAGCCCGTGGCGGCCGAAGTTGATTTGCGCACGGGCATCGGGCCCGCGCCCTTCCAGCGTCAGCACCACGCCTTCGCCGAACTTGCTGTGAAACACCGCCTGCCCACTGCGCAGGCCGCTGCCATTGCCGTGGGTGGTGCTGCTGGGACCGGCGCCGAAGCTGTCCTGGGGCCGCGCGGCCACGCGCCCGGCACCGATGATCGAGCCCAGACCGCTGCCGCGCGCCCAGGCGTTCTGGTACTCGCGTGCATGGCCCGAGCCGAAGCCGGCGTTGCGCGGTGACAGCCACTTCAGGGCGCCTTCGGGCAACTCGTCGAAGAAGCGGCTCTTGATGTTGTAGCGCGTCTGGCCGTGCAGCATGCGCGTCTGGCTGAAGCTCAGGTACAGGCGCTGGCGGGCGCGTGTGATGGCCACGTACATCAGCCGGCGTTCCTCTTCCACGCCGTCGGCATCCGACAGCGAGTTCTCGTGCGGGAACAGGCCTTCTTCGATGCCGGTGATGAACACCGCGTCGAATTCCAGGCCCTTCGCCGAGTGCACCGTCATCAGCTGGATCGCATCCTGGCCGGCCTGTGCCTGGTTGTCGCCGGCTTCGAGCGCGGCATGGGTGAGGAACGCGGCCAGCGGCGACATGATCTCGCCGGTGTCGGCATCGGGCGCAAGGTCGACCGCTGCGAGCGCCTTCGGCACGCCCGCGGCGAGGGTGCCGGGCGCAACGCTTGCGCCCTGCTCATCCACCGGCAGCGCCACCGCATCCTTGCCGAAGCCTTCCTGCGTGACGAAGGCTTCGGCGGCGTTGATCAGTTCCTCCAGGTTCTCGATGCGATCTTGCCCTTCCTTGTCCACGCGGTAGAAGTCGAGCAGCCCCGACGCCTGCAGCATGTGGTCGATGATGTGGCGCAGCGTCATGCCGCGCGTCGCAGCGCGCATCTTGTCGATCAACTCGACGAAAGCGGCCAGGTTCGAGCCGCCCTTGCCCGGCACCGCAGCCACACTTTGGCTGAGGCTGCGGCCACTGGCGCGGGCCGCGTCCTGCACCAGTTCGATGGTGCGCGCGCCGATGCCTCGCGTCGGGAAGTTCACCACGCGCAGGAAACTGGTGTCGTCGTTCGGGTTCTCGATCAGGCGCAGGTAGGCCAGCGCATGCTTGATCTCGGCACGCTCGAAAAAGCGCAGGCCGCCATAGACCCGGTACGGGATGCCGGCATTGAACAACGCGCTTTCCAGCACCCGCGACTGCGCATTGCTCCTGTACAGCAGCGCGATCTCGCTGCGCGCCGTGCCGGCGCGGTGCAGCGCCTGCATCTCCTCCAGCAGCCACTGCGCCTCGGCGTAGTCGCTGGTCGATTCGAACACGCGCACCGGTTCGCCCGGGCCGGCTTCGGTGCGCAGGTTCTTGCCCAGGCGTTTGGCGTTGTGCGCGATCAGCGCATTGGCCGAATCGAGGATGTTGCCGAAGCTGCGGTAGTTCTGCTCCAGCTTGATGATGTTTTCGACGCGGTATTCGCGCTCGAAATCGGCCATGTTGCCGACCTTCGCACCGCGGAAGGCATAGATGCTCTGATCGTCGTCGCCGACGGCGAACACGCCCTGCGTCGGCGGGCCGCTGCGCGGCGGCGCGAACATCTTCAGCCACGCATATTGCAGCCGGTTGGTGTCCTGGAATTCATCGACCAGCACGTGGCGGAAGCGCTGCTGGTAGTGCTCGCGCAAGGGGTCGTTGTCGCGCAGCAGCTCATAGGTGCGCAGCATCAGCTCGGCGAAATCGACCACGCCTTCGCGCTGGCACTGGTCCTCGTAGGCCTGATACACCTCGACCAGCTTGCGCGAATGCTCGTCGCGCACCTCGACGTCCTTCGGCCTGCGGCCCTCCTCCTTCGAGCCGGCGATGAACCAGCTCACCTGCTTCGCGGCGAAGCGGTCCTCGTCGAGCTTCATCGCCTTGATGATGCGTTTGATTGCGCTTTGCGAATCCTGCATGTCCAGGATCTGGAAGCTCTGCGGCAGCGCGGCCAGCTTCCAGTGCGTGCGCAGGAAGCGGTTGCACAGGCCGTGGAAGGTGCCGATCCACATGCCGCGCACGTTCACCGGCAGCATGTTCTGCAGGCGCGCCAGCATTTCCTTGGCGGCCTTGTTGGTGAACGTCACCGCCAGCACGCCACCGGGCGACACCTGGCCGGTGTGCAGCAGCCAGGCAATGCGCGTGGTCAGCACCCGCGTCTTGCCGGAACCGGCGCCCGCAAGGATCAGCGCCGGCTGCAGCGGCAGCGTCACGGCAGCCAGCTGCTCAGGGTTCAGGTTGTGCAGCAGCTTGCCGGTGGGCGCAGCGCGTGCGCTGTCGTGGCGCGATTGCACATCGTTCATCGTTGCATTTTAGAAGCCTGCCGACAGCGGCCGTGCCGCGTAGAATGAGCCACCGGGCCCGAACTAAAGCGCCCGGCTCACGCCGGCACCCGGCAAGGCGCTCGCAGCCTCAGGCTCGCGCACTGCAGTCAACGCGCAGCTCATATTAGGGAAGCGCCCGCATGGAAATCTTCGACTACGACAACATCCTGCTGCTGCCGCGCAAATGCCGCGTGCAAAGCCGCAGCGAGTGCGATGCCTCGGTGCAGTTCGGACCGCGCCGCTTCGCGCTGCCGGTCGTGCCGGCGAACATGAAGACGGTGCTCGACGAGCCGATCGCGCAGTTCCTGGCCGCGAACGAGCACTTCTACGTGATGCACCGCTTCGACATCGACAACCTGGCGTTTGCGAAACGCATGCGCGACAAGGGCCTGTATGTGTCGATCAGTTCGGGCGTCAAGCAAGCCGACCGCGACGTGATCGACCGGTTGGCCGCCGACGGCGTCGGTGCCGACTACATCACCATCGACATCGCGCACGGCCACGCCGACAGCGTGATGCGCATGATCGACTACATCAGGAAGCGGCTGCCGGACACGTTCATCATCGCCGGCAACGTGGCCACGCCCGAGGCGGTGATCGACCTGGAGAACTGGGGTGCCGATGCCACCAAGGTGGGCGTCGGCCCGGGCAAGGTGTGCATCACCAAGCTGAAGACGGGCTTCGGCACCGGCGGCTGGCAGCTCAGCGCGTTGAAGTGGTGCGCGCGGGTGGCGACAAAACCGATCATTGCCGACGGTGGCATCCGCGACCACGGCGACATCGCCAAGAGCGTGCGTTTCGGTGCCTCGATGGTGATGATCGGCTCACTGTTCGCCGGCCACGAAGAATCGCCGGGCAATACCGTCGAGGTCGATGGCAAGCTGTTCAAGGAGTACTACGGCTCGGCCAGTGACTTCAACAAGGGTGAATACAAGCATGTCGAGGGCAAGCGCATCCTCGAGCCGATCAAGGGCGCGCTGGCCGATACCTTGCGCGAGATGCGCGAGGATGTGCAGAGTTCGATCTCCTACGCGGGTGGCACGCAGCTGTTCGATATCCGCAAGGTGAATTACGTGATCCTCGGCGGCGACAACGCCGGCGAACACCTGCTGATGTGAATCAGCGGCCCACGCCTCGCGGGACGTGATGCCAGCCGTGCGGCCTATTTGACGATCTTGACCAGCTGTCCCGCGGCAGGTGGCGCGGCGCCACCGTAGACGCCGTTGAGCAGCTTCAGCTGCGCGACCTTGTCGCCACCCAGCACCGACGATCGCGCCAGTTGCTCGAAACCGCCGGCGGGCATCGGCACGGTATCGATGACCCACCCGCGCGCGGCCTGTCGGTCGCTGGGGGTCAACGCGCGGAACGATGCTTCGGCCTCGCGCATCGATCCCAGCGCACGCTGCAGTGCGGCGGCATTGCGCGCGGCATAGACCATCAGGTAGGTGCGCCCGCCCGGCCCGCTGACCACCGTCAGCTCGACACGCTGATCCTGCCCCTGCTGGTTGCGTGCCGTGCCGACGAAGTGGGTGGCATCGAGCCCGTTCAGATCGCGGCTTTCGGTGCGGCCGGCGCTGGGGTTGACCAGCTTGCGAATAACCTGCTCATGGGTGCGGCCGGCATCCGGCGGCGCCAGCCGCACCACCAGCGCGGCGTCGCCGGCGTCGTTGACCAGCGCGATCGCCTGCGGCGAGTTCTGCACCTGCCACTGGGGCGGCGCCGTGACCGCAATGCCCAGGTCCGCGTGATAGAAGTTCTGCCCGCGCACCACGCCCTGCGCAGCACTGCCGCCGAAGGCCATGCCGTCAATCGCGCGCAGGTAGCGGGCGCGACCATCGTCGCCGTACTCGCCTTGGTAGCCGGCGGCGATGCGGCGGATCTCCTGCAGCCGCTGGTCGTTGCTGGGGTGCGAGGCCAGCCAGCTGTTGCGCTCGCCGGCCACGGCCTGTCCCTGGGCGCGCGCGGTGTCGGCGGCAAACTGCTCCTGGCTCTTCAGCACGCCGATCACCTCGACCATGTTGTTCGGGTCGTACTGGTTGCGCGCCAGGTACTCGGCACCCAGCTGGTCGGCCTGAAGCTCCTGCTCGCGGCTGTACGAGGCGATGTAGCCGGCTGCAGCCGCCTGCGATGCCTGGCTGGCCAGGTCGGTGGCGCCGCCCAGGCCCTGGCTTTCGAGCACCGCGCCGAGCACGGTTGCGGCGATCACGCCGAAGCCGGCGGTCTGGCCGCGCGTGGCGCGCTGTGCACCGTGGCGCGCGGTGACATGACCGATCTCGTGCCCGATCACGCCGGCCAGTTCGGCCTCGCTTTCCAGGTAGGCCATGATGCCGCGGGTGACGTAGACATACCCGCCGGGCAGCGCGAAGGCATTGATGTCGGCGCTGTCGAGCACGGTGAAGGTCCAGGGCAATTCGGCTCGGTGCGACTGCTGCGCCAGCTTGTTCCCCACGCCACGCACGTAGGCCTGCAACTGCGGGCTGTCGTACACCCCGTATTCCTTCAGCACCTGCTGGTGGGCCTCGCGGCCGGCGGCGATTTCGTCCTGCTCGCTCATCACCGTGCGCTCGGTCTTGCCGGTGACCGGGTTGACGACCGGTGTGCCGCACGCCACCAGCATCGTCGACACCAGCAGCCAGCAGCCGATCTTCTTGCGCAGGTCAAACACCGCATCCCCTTTGGTCAACCATCGAGTTGGAAAGTGTCGCGGCACACGTCTTCGGCCCGCAGAGGTTCATCGCCACATCCGCTTGTAGGACAACGGCGCGCGATGATCGTCCGGCAGACCGCGGCCTGCAACGTCAAGCCATCCCTTATCGCCAATCGCCAGCCAAGAGGGTCCAAGTCCGGGGTTCATACAGCGGCCGGCAGGCGGTCGCGATACAGGCGCAGCGCCTGCTGCAGGTCGGCGATCAGCGCTTCCTGGTAGCGGTAGGACATCTCTTCGCCCATCGGCACCAGGATCGACAGCGACTTGCGTCGACAGTGCTCGGCGAGTTCGTCCAGGCGCAACAACAAGCCGTCGAGCCGGGCGCGAATCTCGGCCGGGGTTTGCTGCGCATCCGGGCGCATCGCAGCGATCTCGCCCAGGGTCGCGCCCGGTTGGGACAAGGCATGGATTTCGCGTTCGATCCGCACGCGCCGCGCGTCGATGCGCCACAGGTTGAAGCGGTGCGCGAGCGCCATGCCGCTGAACAACACGGACAGGGCCACGCCGATCTGGATCCAGGTCGGCAACGGCAGGATGTCCACGGCCCAGGGCGCATAGGTCACGAGCACGTCCGGCCCTTCGTCGCGCAGGAAGCCGGCCGCGACCGCGGACTGCGGCAGGCCGGTCAGGTTCGGTTGGCCCTTGTTGTGCTGGACGAAGGTCGGGAACACCGCCGACACGGCCGACAGCAGGCCCATCGTGGCAGCGTTCTTCGCGCAACCGTTGCCGACGATGAGCGTGTCCATCTTCAGCACGCTGACGTCGTTCGGCGGCAGCCGCTGCACGTAGTCGATCTGGCCGGCCTCGATGGTGCCCGGCCGCGCAAAGGGCAGGCGGCGCGCCAGCGCCGGTGCATCGGGCAAGTCGAGCATCTGCAGCTTGCGCGTAACGACGGCCTGGTGCACCAGCGCGGCGCCTTCTTCGATCACCATGGCGCCGAGATCGAGATCGCCACGCACCAGCATGTCGAGTTGCTCGTCGATCGTCGGCGTCGAGACCACCAGTTGCAGTTCGGGCACCTCGGCGAGCAGGCGGCGCATCAGCTGCTCGCTGCCGCTGCCGACCGGGCCGATGCCGATGCGCAGGCCGACGAGATCGCGCGGCACCCGCACCCGCTCCACATCCCGGCCGAGGATGATCAGCGATTCCGGCTGCGGCAGTCGGCCCACCAGTTCGAGCCCGGATGCGTCGGGGATGAGGCTGCCGTCCTGTACCAGGGCGAACTGCACGTCGCAGGACGCCTTGCCCGCGACCAGCCGCTGCAGGTTCTGCACCGATCCGGCCGAGGCCAGGTTGCGGATCCTGCCGCGCCGCCGGGCGACCTCGGCGCCGAGCTTGTCCACCGTCGCGTGGTAATTGCCCATCGGGTTGCCCGACAGCATGCTCAGGTTGACATGACGCAATGTCGGCCGCGGGTCGAGCCAGACCAGCAGCGCGGTCAGCACGAACAGCGCCGCGAACAACAACAGGGCCTTCTGGCCCGTGGACAGGCGGCCATGGCTTCCGGCGCGGCCGATGACGCGCATCAGCCTGTGCCGGGCCAGAAAACTCCTCGCTTCTCGGGGTTTGTGGGTCATCGTGGATTCGCCAGCGCAGACCGCGCAAAAAGGCGGCGGGCCACGCTGGCGTCGGCACATTCTCGGGGAAGTCGGCCGCCTACAATCGCGCGCATCCCCGAACGTGCCAGGCCGATGCGTCGCTAGCGTTGTCGGCGCATCGACCTATTCATGACCGAACTCGCCAAGTCTTTCGAACCGGCCGCCATCGAGGCCAAGTGGGCGCCGGTGTGGGCGCAAAGCGGCGCGCCGTCGCTCGACCCGGCGAAGCCCTCGTTCAGCATCCAGTTGCCGCCGCCGAACGTCACCGGCACGCTGCACATGGGGCATGGCTTCAACCACACCATCATGGATGCGCTGACGCGCTACCACCGCATGCGCGGCGACAACACGCTGTGGCTGCCGGGCACCGATCATGCCGGCATCGCCACGCAGATCGTCGTCGAGCGCCAGTTGCAGGACGAAGGCAGCAGCCGGCATGACATCGGGCGCGAGAACTTCGTCGCGCGTGTGTGGGACTGGAAAGACCACAGCGGCAACACCATCACCGCGCAGATGCGGCGACTGGGCGACACGGTGGACTGGTCGCGCGAGTACTTCACCATGGACGCCACGCAATCGGCGGTGGTCAACGAGACCTTCGTGCGGCTGTACGAGGAAGGTCTGATCCACCGCAAGAAGCGCTTGGTGAGCTGGGATCCGGTGCTGCGGTCGGCGGTATCCGATCTCGAGGTCGAGAGCGAGGAGGAAGACGGCTTCCTCTGGCACATCCGCTACCCGCTGGCCGATGGCAGCGGCTCGCTGGTGGTGGCGACGACACGCCCCGAAACGATGCTCGGCGACACCGCGCTGATGGTGCACCCCGACGACGAGCGTTATGCCGGCTTCGTCGGCAAGCAGGTGACATTGCCGCTGTGCGATCGCGCAATCCCGGTCATCGCCGACGCCTACGTGGACAAGGCGTTCGGCACCGGCGTGGTCAAGGTGACGCCGGCACACGATGCCAACGATTACGCGGTGGGGCAGCGGCACGGGCTGCCGATGATCGGCGTGCTGGCGCTGGATGCCACCGTCAACGACAACGCGCCGGCGCCCTACCGAGGGCTCGATCGTTTCGTTGCGCGCAAGAAGGTGGTCGCCGACCTGGACGCGCTGGGCTTGCTGGTCGAAACCAAAAAGCACAAGCTGACGGTGCCACGCTGCGCGCGCACCGGCCAGATCGTCGAGCCGATGCTCACCGACCAGTGGTTCATGGCCATGACGCAGCCGGGCCGCGACGGTGAATCGATTGCCGGCCGCGCGATGCGCGCGGTCGAGAACGGCGACGTGCGCTTCGTGCCGCCGCAGTGGGTCAACACCTGGAACCACTGGATGGGCAACATCCAGGACTGGTGCATCTCACGCCAGCTGTGGTGGGGCCACCAGATCCCGGCCTGGTACGGCAGCGGCGGCGAGATCTTCGTCGGCCGCGACGAGGCCGAAGCGCGTGCCAAGGCCGATGCCGCCGGTTATCGCGGGGAACTGAAGCGCGATGAGGATGTGCTCGACACCTGGTACTCGGCCGCACAGTTTCCGTTCTCCACACTCGGCTGGCCCGGCAAGACCGTCGAGCAAACCCTGTTCCTGCCGTCGAGCGTGCTCGTCACCGGCTTCGACATCATCTTCTTCTGGGTCGCCCGGATGATCATGATGACCTTGCACTTCACCGGCCAGGTGCCGTTCCGCGATGTCTACATCCATGGCCTGGTGCGCGACGCGCAGGGCCACAAGATGAGCAAGAGCGAGGGCAACGTGCTCGATCCGGTCGATCTGATCGAAGGCGTGAGCCTCGAATCGCTGATCAGGAAATCGACCGTCGGCCTGCGCCGGCCCGAGACCGCACCGAAGGTGGCCGCGCGCATCAGCAAGGAATTCCCCGACGGCATGCCGGCCTACGGTGCCGATGCGCTGCGCTTCACGATGGCCAGCTATGCCAGCCTGGGCCGCGACATCAACTTCGACACCAAACGCTGCGAGGGCTACCGCAATTTCTGCAACAAGCTGTGGAATGCCACGCGCTTCGTGCTGATGCAGGTGCAGGGCCTGGACGAGCACGACCGCGGCATCCAGCAGTGCACGCACGATTGCGGGCCCGAGGGCTACATGCACTTCTCGATGGCCGACCGCTGGATCGTCAACGAGCTGCAGCGTGTCGAGGCCGAGGTCGAACGCGGCTTTGCCGACTACCGGCTCGACAACGTCGCCAACGCGATCTACGCGTTCGTCTGGGACGAGTACTGCGACTGGTATCTGGAAATCGCCAAGTCGCAGCTGGCCACCGGCACGCCGGCGATGCAACGCGCCGCGCGCCGCACCTTGCTGCGCGTGCTCGAAGCCGTGCTGCGGCTGCTGCACCCGATCACGCCGTTCATCACCGCCGAGTTGTGGGAGCAGGTGGCACCGCTGGCCGGACGCAAGGCGGCGGGCTCGAACGACACGCTGGTCCACGCGCCGTACCCGAAGGCCGAACTGCAACGCATCGATGCGGCGGCCGATGTGTGGATGGCGAAGCTGAAGGCGCTGGTCGGTGCCAGCCGCACGTTGCGCTCGGAGATGAAGCTGTCGCCCGCCGAGCGCATGCCGATGCTGACCGTGGGCGACAGCGCCTGGGTGGCCGAGGCCGCGCCGTTGCTGCAGGCGCTGGCGCGGGTGTCGCAGGTGCGCGTGCTCGAAGACGAAGCGGCCTTCGTGCAGGCCACCCGCGCCGCGCCGGTGGCCGTGGTCGGCGAGCTGCGGCTGGCGCTGGAGGTGTCGATCGACCCGGCCGTCGAACATGCGCGCCTGAGCAAGGAGATCGCGCGCATCGAAGGCGAGATCGGCAAGACACGCGCCAAGCTCGACAACTCCAGCTTCGCGCAGCGCGCGCCGGCGGCGGTGGTCGATCAGGAACGCCAGCGTCTGGACGATTTCACGCTGACCCTGGCTCGTCTTCAGGATCAGGCAGATCGTCTGGCATCGTTGACCTGAAACCGCGCTGCCGCGGCGCCGTGTTCAGGATCTGGTCGATGCGTTGAACCACGGCCCAGGCATTGCGGCCTCGCGATTCGCGCGTGACACCGGCCACGCGCGGCGTGGCCTGGAAATTCAGCATCGTGTGCAGCGGCCGGCCGGGTTCGAGCAGCCCCGGTTCGATGCTGTCGAACCAGGCGGCGGCCATGCGGCCCGAGCCCAGCACGTCGGCCAGCGCGCTCTCATCGAACAAGCTGGAGCGCGCCAGATTAACCAGCACCTGCTGCGGCTTGCAAGTGGCCAGGTGGCGCTCGCCGAGCAGGCCCTTGTAGCGGCTGAAGTAGCTCAGCAGCACACACACCACGTCGTTCTTCTCGAACAGCTCGCGCAGGCTCACCGGTTCGATGGCCCAGCGCTGCCAGAGGCCATCGCTGCGGTGCAGCGCCGGGTCGTAGCCACTGACCTGCGCGCCGAATGCACCCAGCAGTGCGGCCAGCGGGCGCGCCGCGGCCGACATGCCGAGCAGCCCGACGCTGGCGCCGCCGAGTTCGCGACCCACCAGCGCGCCGTCGCCGGCACGCACCGGCACGCGGCGCAGCAGCTGCAGCATCGCGCCGATGGCGAATTCGGCTTCGGCGGCGGCGCTGGCGGAACCGGGACGCACCACCTCGACGCCCTGCCGCGCACAGGCTTCGGCATCGATGTGCTCGACGCTCAAGCCCAGGCTGCCGACGACGCGCAGCAGCGGTGCTGCTTGCAGCGTCTGCGCATCGACCGCCACCGACGGCGACACCAGCAGCGCGCGCGCGTTGAACAGCGCCTGGCGCAGCGCAGGCACGTCGGCTTCGAGCTGCGGCGCGCAGCGGGTGGCGTGGCGCGATTCGAGCCACTGCAGCAACTCGGGATCGATCGGCTCGACGATCAGCACATCCATCGCTTTGGCGCGGCGCGGCGAATGACGTTCACGGGGTGCGTGACACAATCTTCAGCAGCTGTTGTTATGAGCATGGGATGAGATGAAACCGACGATCAAGAAGGCGATTTTCCCGGTGGCCGGGCTGGGCACGAGGTTCTTGCCGGCCACCAAGGCCCAGCCGAAGGAAATGTTGCCGGTGGTAGACAAGCCGTTGATCCAGTACGCCGTCGAAGAAGCCTACGCGGCCGGCGTGCGCGAGATGATCTTCGTCACCGGGCGCCACAAACGGCCCATTGAAGACCACTTTGACATGACTTTCGAGTTGGAGGTAGCCCTCGAACAGGCGGGCAAGCAAGACCTGCTCGACGTGGTGCGCAGTGTCAAGCCCGACGACATGGATTGCATCTACGTGCGCCAGGCGCAGGCGCTGGGCCTGGGTCACGCCGTGCTGTGCGGCCAGCGGCTGGTCGGCAACGAGCCCTTCGCGGTGCTGCTGGCGGACGATCTGATGGTCGGCAGCCCGCCAGTGCTGGCGCAGATGGTCGAGCAATTCAACGAGTGGCGCGCGTCGATTCTGGCGGTGCAGGAAGTGCCCGCCGAACACACCCGCCGCTACGGCATCGTCGCCGGCACCAAGGTCAACGACCGCGTCGTGGACATCACGCAGATGGTCGAGAAACCCGCGCCCGAAGAGGCGCCTTCGCGGCTGGGTGTGGCCGGGCGTTACATCCTGACCCCGGGCGTGTTTCATGAGATCGAGACGCAGCCCCGCGGCGTCGGTGGCGAGATCCAGCTCACCGACGGCATCGCCTCGCTGCTGCGCCGAGAGAAGGTGTTTGCCTATCGCTACGAAGGCAAGCGCTACGACTGCGGCAGCAAGGAAGGCTTCCTGCGCGCCAACGTCGAATTGGCGTTGACGCACCCGACGCTGGGCGAGGGCTTCCGCGAGTTCCTCGGCGGGCTGTCGATCTGAATCTGCTGGCGCACGACCTGCGCCGCAGGTCATGCGTGAACTACCTGCGCCGCAGGCAATGCGTGAACTACCTGCGCCGCAGGTAGTGCGTGAACTCGCTGTCGTGGCTGCTTTGTTCGAGCAACTCGTTGCCGGTCTGGCGCGCGAAGGCCTGAAAGTCGCGCATCGAGCCCGGGTCGGTGGCCAGCACCTTCAGCACCTGGCCGCTGGGCATGTCGGCCAGCGCCTTCTTCGCTTTCAGGATCGGCAGCGGGCAGTTCAACCCGCGCGCATCGACTTCCTTGTTTGCTTCCATGATGTTCCTTGGGATCGGATCAAGCGCGCGGCGGCAGTTCGATGAAGCGCGGCTCGTGGCCGCGGCCGCGCAGCCAATCGGCCAGCGCGAAGCCGGTGCCGGCGCGCCAGCAGCGCACATCGGTCGGCGCGTAGAGCCGGTACTCGGCCAATTCGGGCGACAACGTCACCTCACCGTGCGCCAGCGCGTGATAGGCGATGATGACCTGGTTCATGCGCTGGAAGTCGTACACGCCGATCAGGCTCAGCGCCTCGACCTGCAACGCGGTTTCTTCGCCGATCTCGCGCGCGACGCCTTCCTCGGGCGTCTCGCCGGCTTCCATGAAACCGGTGATGAGGCCGAACATCTTGCCCGACCAGGCGGCATTGCGCGCCAGCAGCAGCCGGCCTTCGCGGTCGGTGCATTCGATAACCGCGGCCAGCACCGGCGTCGGATTGTTCCAGTGTGACCAGGCGCACTGCGGACAGCGCAGTCGTTCCTTCATGCCGCTGTCCTCGGGCATCGGCAGCCATTCGAGCGCGGTCGCGCAGTTCGGGCAGAAGCGGTATTCGTAGCGCATCGTGGCCGCGCCAGGCTCAGGCCGGAAAGACGCCGGTGGACAGGTAGCGGTCGCCGCGGTCGCAGACGATGAACACCACCGTCGCGCCTTCGAGCGAACGGGCCAGCTGCAGCGCCACCCAGCAGGCGCCGGCTGCCGAGATGCCGGCGAACAGGCCTTCCTCGCGCGCCAGCCGCCGCGCCATGTCCTCGGCGTCAGCCTGGCTGACATGCACGATCTCATCGACATGGCGCGGGTCGTAGATCTTCGGCAGATAGGCTTCGGGCCATTTGCGGATGCCGGGGATGCGCGAGCCTTCGCTGGGCTGCGCGCCGACGATGCGCACAGCCGGGTTGCGCTCCTTCAGGTAGCGCGACACGCCGGTGATGGTGCCGGTGGTGCCCATCGCGCTGACGAAGTGCGTGATGCGTCCGCCGGTGTCGGCCCAGATCTCGGGGCCGGTGGTCTCGTAGTGCACATGCGGGTTGTCGGGGTTGGCGAACTGGTCGAGCACGCGGCCCTTGCCGTCGGCCACCATCTGCTCGGCCAGGTCGCGCGCGTATTCCATGCCGCCGGAGCGCGGTGTCAGGATCAGTTCGGCGCCGAAGGCCTTCATCGTCTGCGCGCGCTCGATGGACAAGTCTTCGGGCATCACCAGGATCATGCGGTAGCCGCGGATGGCCGCCGCCATCGCCAGCGCGATGCCGGTGTTGCCCGAGGTGGCTTCGATCAGCGTGTCGCCGGGGCGGATGTCGCCGCGCTCCTCGGCACGCTGGATCATGCTGATGGCAGGCCGGTCCTTGACCGAACCGGCCGGGTTGTTGCCCTCGAGCTTGCCCAGGATGATGTTGCCGCGCGCGTCGTTTTCCGCGCCCGGCAACCGCTGCAGCCGCACCAGCGGCGTCGCGCCGATCGTGTCCTGCAGCGTCTTGTAGACCGGCGGGGAGGATGGAGAGGTCATGGGCATGTTCAGTGGATCGCCTCGCATTGTCGCAGTGAGTGCGCCACGGTCAACGCCCCGCGCCATCGGCGGCGCAGGGCTGCGTGCCATAATTTGAGCACTCGTGCGCAGGCACGAAAAGCGTCTGCCCGGGTGGCGAAATCGGTAGACGCACGGGACTCAAAATCCCGCGCCGCAAGGCGTGCCGGTTCGAGTCCGGCCCCGGGCACCACTGTCGAACTGCGCTGAATGCTCGCGGCGCCCCTGTGCGCCGCGTGTCGTTCCTGCCGCCTCATCATCCCCGCCATGCCACCGATTCCGCCGCTGACCCAGGCCTTCATGCTCATCTGCACGGCGGTGTTCTGCATCAACTTCCTGGTGCCGCTGGAAATCTGGTTCGCGCTGTGGCCGCTGCACACCGGCTTGTTCTGGCCCTGGCAGCCGGTGAGCTATGCGTTCTTGCACGGCAGCTTGTTCCACCTGTTCTTCAACATGCTCGGCCTGTGGATGTTCGGCTCCGAACTCGAGCGTCTGTGGGGCCAGAAGCGCTACCTGTTGTTCCTGCTCGCCAGCTGCATCACCGCGGCCGGCACACAGCTGATCCTCACCGGCGTGACCGGCTCCAATGCGCCCACCATCGGCGCCTCAGGTGCGCTGTACGGGCTGCTGCTGGCTTTCGGCATGCTGTTCCCGAACCGCATCATCATGCCGTTGTTCCCGCCGATCCCGATGAAGGCGCGCACCTTCGTCATCATTTTCGGCGCGATTGAACTGGTGCTCGGTCTGTACGGCGGCAGCGGCATCGCGCACTTCGCCCACCTCGGCGGCATGCTGGGCGGTTTCCTGATGATCCGCTACTGGCGCGGCCAGTTGCCGTTCGGCGCGTCGCGCAGGCGCTGAACAAGGGGCGCGCGGGCTCAAGGCCTGGCGCTTGGCCCTGCCGGCAGCATGGCCGAGGGCGTCCTATGATGATTCATCGTCGTCCTGCGCCCTGCCCGGCGACCCGCGATGCGTCCCGTCCCGCTGCTGATGGTTGGTCTTTGCGCTGCCGTGCTGCTGGGTTCACCGCGCGCATCGGCGCAGGCGCCCTCGGCCATCGAAGTGCAATCACTTGCGTTGTCACGGGCCAACGCAGCGGTGGTGGCATTGAAGGCGGTGGCGCTGGACGATGCCCGCAGCGCAGCCTCGCTGGGCCATCAGCGCCAGGGCTCCGGCATCGTCATAGGCGATGGCCTGGTGCTGACCATCGGATACCTGATCCTCGAAGCGCAGTTCGTGCTGCTGGAAATCGACAGCGAACGCAGCGTGCCGGCGCGCGTGCTCGGCTACGACGTGGCCACCGGCTTCGGCCTGGTGCAGGCGCTGGCACCGCTGCGCATCGAAGCGGCGCCGCTGGGCAACGCAGCCGCGCTGTCGCGCACCGAGCCGCTGAGCGTCATCAGCGGCGGCGAAGACGGCGCGGTCAGCGTGGCCGAGCTGGTCTCGCAGCGAAGCTTCTCGGGCTTCTGGGAATACCACCTCGATGCCGCGTTGTTCACCATTCCGGCACGCACCGATCACAGCGGTGCCGGCCTGTTCAATGCGCGCGGTGAACTGGTCGGCGTCGGCTCGTTGCTGGTGGCCGACGCGCTGGGCGCGCGCGAAGCGAAAGTCCGCGGCAACATGTTCGTGCCGGTCGATCTGCTGGTGCCGATCCTCGATGATCTGCGCACCCGTGGCAGCGCCCGCTCGAGCCAGCGCGCGTGGCTGGGCGTGAACTGCGTCGAAACCGAAGCCGGTGTGCGCATCGTGCGCGTCAATATCGACAGCCCGGCCGAACTGGCCGGCCTCGAACCGGGCGATCGCATCGTGCGCATCGACGGCACCGATGTACCGGCACTGGAAGTGCTGTGGAAGACACTGTGGAACGGCGGCGCAGCCGAACGCGATGTGCAGCTCGACATCGAGCGCGAAGGCCAGGCGCAGACGCTGACACTGCACGCGGTGGACCGCATGAAGACGCTCAAGCGCGACGTCGGCATCTGAGACTCGCGTCGCTCGCTTTTCCGCAAGCGGGAGTGCGGGTTCTTCAGTACCCGCGTGCGCGATCGACGAGGTTCGGTGGCGCTTCGCCCCGGCACACACGCTGCCAGCCCTCGACGAACTGCGCGGCGATGGCGTGCGGCGACGATTGGCCGGCGATGTGCGGCGTGATGCTGATGCCTTCGACCGACCACAGCGGGTCGTCGGCCGGCATCGGCTCGTGCTGCTGGACATCCAGCGCCGCACCGGCCAGATGGCCCGACGTCACCGCCTCGATCAGATCGCGCTCGACCACGTGCGCACCGCGCGCGATGTTGATCAGGTAGCTGCCGCGCGGCATCAGCGCCAGCGTGTCGCGGTTCAAGATGCCGGCGGTGCGCTCGGTCAACGGCAGTGCACAGACGACGATGTCGCTGCCGGCCAGCACGTCATGCAGGCTGTGCGTGCCGTTGCGGCTGCGGCCCAGCACCTCGAATCCGATGTCGCTGAGCAGTTCGGCCACCGCCTTGCCCACCGCGCCCATGCCCAGCACGCCGACGCGGCATTGCAGCGCACCCGCGGGGTGACGGTCCCACGCGCGCGCGCGTTGTTGCGCTTCGTAGCGCGCCAGGCCGCGCGCCTGGCGCAGCGCCATCATGGCGACGTACTGCGCGATGGCCCGGTCCTGCTCGAGATCGACGATGCGCGACACCAGCACCGACGCGGGCAGGTCGCTGACCAGCAGCTTTTCGACGCCGGCACCGATCGAGCACACCCAGCGCAGGCGCGGCAGGCGCTGCAATGCCCCCGCCGGAAAGCGCCAGCCGAGCACGGCTTCGACATCGCGCCAGTCGTCGTTCACCGAGGTGGGCAGGTTGTCGAGCAGCTCGATGTGCGGTGCCAGCGCGCGGATGGCGGCGGCGAATTCGCGCGTCGGCAACGGGTGGGTCAGCAGCAGTGTTTTCATGTGCGATCGTGAGATGACGCCGCCGCTGCGGCCAGGCCATCGGCGACGGTGGGGTAGCGCAGGCGCAGCTTCAGCTCGCGCTTCAGGCGGCCATTGTCCAGACGGCGCGATTCGCGCATGAAGCTCCACTGCATCGGCGACAGCCGCGCGCGCGCTTCGTCGCGGCCGATGCGCGGCGCGTGCGGTACGCCGAACAGATCGGCGACAAGGTCGAAGTACTCGCCCATGCGCAGCTCGCTGTCGTCGCTGGCATGCACCAGGCGCTGTGGCAGCCCACGGTGCAGCGCGGCCACGCAGGCGCGCGCCAGGTCGTCGGCATGGATGTGGTTGGTGTACACGTCGTCCTGCTCGAGCAGCAACGGCGTGCCCCGCGCCAGCCGCTCGCGCGGATCACCGCCGCGGCGGTCGAGGGCGTAAATGCCCGGCACGCGCAGGATCGTCACGCGCACGCCCTGCGCGCGGCCGTACCAGCGCAAACGCTGCTCGGCATCGAGGCGACGGCGCGCGCGCTCGCTTTGCGCGCGCGGGGCACGCGTCTCGTCGAAGCGCGCACCCGCGCAGTCGCCGTACACGCCGCTGGTGCTGGCATACACCAAGCGCGCCGTCCTGCCGCCACGTGCCAGCGCAGCCACCAGATGCCGGGTGCGCGTGTCGACGCTGCCGGCGGATGGCGGCGGCGCCAGGTGCAGCACCGCATCGGCCAGCGCACCCAGCCGGCCCAATGTCGCCGGCACATCCAGGTCACCCAGCAGCGGCAGCGCGCCGGACGCGCGCAGGTGCGCCCGCCGTTCGGGGCTGGATGTGAGGGCCAGCACGCGCCAGCGGCCGCGCAGCAGCTTCAGCACGCGCAGGCCGATATCGCCGCAGCCGACGATCAGCAGCGTGGGACGGTTCATTGCAGTGGCATCGATGGCCATGGGGGCAGGTCGTGCAAGCCCGGCGCACGCGGTGCGACAAGGGAAGCAGCGGGCACAATTTGCGGGCAGTTTACGTGGCGCGTGCCGCGACCCCTGCTGTCGTCTTCAGGCCCCGCCGATGAGTTTCACCGTCACGCTTCAACCCGCCCAGCGCAGCTTCACCGTGATGCGTGACGAGCCGATCCTGTCGGCCGCCATCCGCCAGGGCATCGGCATGCCCTATGGCTGCCGCGACGGCGCGTGCGCATCGTGCAAGAGCCGTCTGCTCGAGGGCCGCGTGATCCACGGCGCCCATCAGTTGAAGGCGCTGTCGGTTGCCGAGGAAGACGCCGGCCTCATCTTGCCGTGCTGCGCCGCAGCGCAGACAGACTGCGTGATCGAGGCGCGCAGCGTGCCCGGCGCCGGCGACTTTCCGATCCTGAAGATGCCGGCGCGTGTGCTTAGCCTACAGCGCGCGGCCAGCGACGTGATGATCCTGAAACTGCAGCTGCCGGCCAACCAGAACCTGCAGTACCGCGCCGGCCAGTACATCGAGATCATCCTGCGCGACGGCGCGCGGCGCTCGTATTCGATGGCCAACGCCGCGCACAACCTGGGCAGCCCGCCGGCGCTCGAATTGCACCTGCGCCACATGGCCGGCGGCGTGTTCACCGACCACGTGTTCAGTGGCATCAAGGAGCGCGACATCCTGCGCATCGAAGGCCCGTTCGGCAGCTTCTTCCTGCGCGATGACAGCCAGGCGCCGATGGTGCTGCTGGCCAGCGGCACCGGCTTCGCGCCGATCAAGGCGATCATCGAGCACATGCCGCTCAGGCGCGTGCAGCGCCCCGCCGTGCTGTACTGGGGCTGCCGCACACGCGCCGACCTGTATCTGCACGAGTGGGCGCTGCAGGCATGCGATGAACTGCCGGCGCTGCGCTATGTGCCGGTGCTGTCGGAGCCGCGTGAAGACGATCGCTGGGACGGTCGCGTCGGGCTGGTGCACGAGCAGGTGATGGCCGACATCGCCGACCTGTCGGCGCACCAGGTGTATGCCTGCGGAGCGCCGGTGATGGTCGAAGCGGCGCAGCGGGATTTCGTCGCACGCTGCGGTTTGCCCGAGGACCAGTTCTTCGCCGATGCGTTCACTTCCGAGGCCGACAAGCACTGACAGGTGCTTTCTGCGCCATGCAGAGACCCAGGTGTAGAGGCTCGAAGCGGTAGAATTCAATCTGGTTAACCAGACGCGCCGACAGGATGACCATGAAGGAAGTGCCGGTCTTCGAGGCCAAGACCCGTTTGTCCGAGCTGCTCGCCGCAGTCGAACAGGGCGAGCAGGTGACGATCACCCGTCGCGGCGTGGCGGTGGCCCGCCTGGTGCCGACCGCCCCGGTGCGCCGCTCTGCGGCCAGCCAGCGCCTGCGGGTGTCACAGGTTTTCGCGCAACTGCGCGCGCAGCGCGTCGGCGTGGTGCTCGATGTGCCGCTGCGCGAAGTCATCGCCGAGGGACGCGACTGAGCCTCGTGGCCTTCCGCATTGCCTGACAGATGCCGTTCGTTCTCGACAATTCGGTGTCCTGTGGTTGGTTTCTCGACAACCAAGCCTCGGACTACACCGAAGCCATCGCACGGCGCATGGAAGACGACAACGCCGTCGTGCCGCCACTGTGGGAACTGGAACTCGCCAACGTGTTGCGCAGCACCTGCCTCAAACAGCGCCTGAATGCGCAGGCTGCGCAACAGGCGCTGGCGCGCATCGTCTCGCTGCCGATCACCATCGACCGCCAGCCGGTGCCGGCGAGCGAAATCCTGGCGCTGGCGCTGCGTTTCGGCCTGAGCAGCTACGACGCGGCGTACCTCGAACTCGCATTGCGCCTGCAACTGCCACTGGCTACCGCGGACGATGCACTGCGCGACGCGGCTTTGGCCAGCGGTGTCGGGGTCGTATCGGCAGATTGAGGTTGAGCGGATGCAGGCAGCGCAAACGCAGGCCTCTGTGCCGGCCTGTCAGGTGCCGCAGAAGGTCTGATAGCCGGCCGTGACCTCAGCTGGCGCCGGCTGCGCGAAAAGCGTCAATTCAGCGGCCCCATCGAAGGGGCGCCGCAGTGCAGCGACCAGCCGCTCGAATGGGACCAGGTCATCGTCGTTCGACGCAGCCGTCAGCGCTTCTTCGACGATATGGTTGCGCGGGATGATCCAGGGGTTCGCGCACTGCATGCGCGAAGCACGATCACTGGCGGACGATTCAGCGGCTGCGTCGTCTCTGGCAATACGTTCGCGCCAGCGCTCCAGCCACGGCAGCAGCGCTGCCACATCGGCAAACAACTTGTGCAACGCGGTCTCGCGGCCGACGGCGGTACCGGTGGCATCGGCCAGCTGGCGCCAAGCCAGCGTGAAATCGACCGCCTGCGCGTGCAGCAGCGCCAGCCAGTCGGCGGCCAACGCCGTATCAACTTCGTCGTCGTCGGGCTTGGCGACATGGATCCCCAGTTTCGCGCGCTGGCCGCGCAGCAACGCCGCTGCATACCGATCGGGGAAGGCGTCGATGACTTCGAGCACCTTCGCCATCGCTTGCTGGCGCGCGTCCTCGTCGTCCGCCTCGGCCATCAGTGGCAGCAGCGTCTCGGCAAAGCGGGCCAGGTTCCAGCGCGCGATCAACGGCTGGTTGGCGTAGGCGTAGCGGCCGCCGTGATCGATGCTGCTGAACACCGCCGCCGGGTCGTAGGCTTCCATGAAGGCACACGGCCCGTAGTCGATGGTCTCGCCCGACAACGCCATGTTGTCGGTGTTCATGACGCCGTGGATGAAACCCACGTTCATCCACTGCGCGACGAGCAGCGCCTGGCGTTCGGCCACCGCGCGCAGCAGGCCGAGATAACGATCGGGCGCACCGACCAGCGCCGGATCGTGGCGCGCAATGGTGTAGTCGGCCAGCCGGCGCAGCGCGTCGATGTCGCCGCGGGCGGCGAAGTACTGGAAGGTGCCCACGCGCAGGTGGCTGGCGGCCACGCGCGTCAGCACCGCGCCGGGCAACGGCCGTTCGCGCTGCAGCGTCTCGCCGGTGGCGGCCACCGCCAGCGCGCGTGTGGTGGGAATGCCGAGCGCGTGCATCGCCTCACCGATCAACACCTCGCGCAGCATCGGGCCGACCGCCGCCTTGCCGTCGCCACCGCGCGAAAACGGCGTGCGGCCCGAGCCCTTGAATGCGATGTCGCGGCGTTTCCCATGACGGTCGATCAATTCACCCAACAGCAGGGCGCGGCCGTCGCCGAGCTGCGGTGAGAAGCCGCCGAATTGGTGGCCGGCATAGGCCTGCGCAATCGGCTCGGCATCGGCGGGCAGCGCGTTGCCGGAGAACAGCGCCTCGCCATCGGCGCCACGCAGCGCGGCCATGTCCAGCCCCAGTTCAGCGCCCAGCGCGTCGTTCAGGAACAGCAAGCGCGGAGCGGGCACCGGCGCAGGCTGCCAGGGTGCGAAGCTGCCCGGCAGGCTGTGGGCGTAGGTGTTGTCGAAGCCGAAGGAAAGCATGTCGGCACTGTAGCGGCAGCGGCCACCCCTCGCTCACTCGCCCAGGTACGCCGCCCTCACCTTCGGATCGTTGAGCAGCGCCTTGGCGTCGCCGCTCATCGTGATCTCGCCCGATTCCATGACATAGCCGCGGTCGGCCAGCTGCAGCGCGCGGCTCGCGTTCTGCTCGACCAGCAGCACCGTCGTGCCCTGGCCGTGGATGGTTTCGACGACCTCGAAGATCTTGTCCACCATGATCGGCGACAGGCCCATCGACGGCTCGTCCATCAGCAGCACCTTCGGTCGTGCCATCAGCGCGCGCCCCATCGCCAGCATCTGCTGCTCGCCGCCGCTCATGGTGCCCGACAACTGGTTGCGACGCTCCTTCAGGCGCGGGAAGATGGCGAAGACCTTGTCGATGTCGGCGTCGATTTCATCGTCGTTGCGCACGAACGCGCCCATCATCAGGTTCTCGGTGATGCTCATGCGCGTGAAGCAGCCGCGCCCTTCGGGCACCATCACCAGGCCTTGCTTGACCAGGTCCCAGGCGCCCTGGCCCTTGATCGAGCGGCCCATGAACTCGATGTCGCCACCGGCCACCGGCTGCAAGCCGGTGATGGCCTTCAACGTGGTGGTCTTGCCGGCGCCGTTGGCGCCGATGAGGCTGACCAGCTCGCCCTGGCGAACCTCGAAATCGACATGCTTGACGGCCTGGATGCCGCCGTAGGCCACCCGCAGCTCGCTGACCTTCAACAACACCGCGTTCGACGCGCCCGACCGTTCCAAGGCAGCCATCAGTGCACCTTGTGGTCAGCGCCGAGATAGGCCTCGATGACCTTCTCGTCGCGCTGCACGTCGTAGGGCGTGCCCTCGGCGATCTGCTTGCCGTAATCGAGCACGGTGACGCGGTCGCACAGGCCCATCACCAGCTTCACGTCGTGTTCGATCAGCAAAATCGTGCGCCCGTCGTTGCGGATGCGGTCGATCAGTTCACGCAGCACGATCTTCTCGGTGGCGTTCATGCCCGCTGCCGGTTCGTCCAGCGCGATGAGTGTCGGGTCGGTGGCCAGCGCGCGCGCGATTTCCAGGCGCCGCTGGTCGCCGTAGCTGAGCGTGCGCGCCTTGTACTCGCCGAAGTGGCCGATACCGACGTAGTCGAGCAGTTCCTGCGCACGTTCGGCGATGGCCGCCTCCTCCGCCTTGAACCCGCCGGTACGAAACACGGCGCCGATCAATCCGGAATGGGTGCGCACATGGCGCCCGACCATCACGTTTTCGAGGGCCGTCATTTCGGCGAAGAGGCGAATATTCTGGAACGTGCGCGCGATGCCGGCACGCGCCACCTCGTGCACCGCAGACGGCTTGTAGGGCTTGCCGCCAAGCTCGAAGCTGCCCGAATCGGGCAGGTACAACCCGGTGAGCACATTGAAGAAGGTCGTCTTGCCGGCGCCGTTGGGACCGATCAGCCCGTACACCTGGCCGGACTCGATGGTGATGCCGACATCGGACAGCGCCTGCAGCCCGCCGAAGCGCTTGGACACGCCGGCCACCTTGAGCACGGCGCTCATGACGAACCCCCGGCCGGCGAAGGCGCTGCCTTGCCGTGTTCGGGTGAGGGCCACAGCCCGTACGGACGCGCGAGCATGATGCCGATCATCGCCAGCGCGACCAGCAACTGGCGCAGGATCGATGCGTCGAGCCGGCCACCGGTCATGGCCTGCAACGGGTCGGCGACGTAGCGCAACACCTCGGGCAGCGCGGCCAGCAGCAGTGCGCCGAGGATCACGCCGGGGATGTGGCCGATGCCGCCGAGCACCACCATGGCGACGATCATGATCGATTCCTGCAGCGCGAACGATTCGGGCGAGACGAAACGCTGGAACGAGGCGAACATGGTGCCGGAGACACCGCCGAAGGTGGCGCCCATGCCGAAGGCCAGCAGCTTCAGGTTGCGCGTGTTGATGCCCATGGCCTTGGCGGCCACTTCGTCCTCGCGGATCGCCATCCAGGCGCGGCCGATGCGCGAACGCTCGAGCCGGTAGCAGATGATCACGGTGACGATCACCATCACCATGAACAGGTAGTAGTACAGCGTGACCGAGGACAGTTGCAGGCCGAACAACTCGAGCGACTTGCTCAGGTTCAGCCCGAAGATGGTCACCGGGTCGATGTTGGTCAGGCCCTTGGGCCCGTTGGTGATGTTGACCGGCGCATCCAGGTTGTTCAGGAACACGCGGATGATCTCGCCGAAGCCGAGGGTGACGATGGCCAGGTAATCGCCGCGCAGCTTCAGCGTCGGCGCGCCGAGCAGGATGCCGAAGATGCCGGCCAGCACCGCGCCGCACGGAATCACCAACCACAGCGGCGAGTGCAGGCCACCGGGAAACATGGCCTTGATCCAGCCGAAGGTCTCCCACAGGTGCGGCGATGCCATCAGCCCGTACATGTAGGCACCGACGGCGTAGAACGCGACATAGCCCAGATCGAGCAGGCCGGCGTAGCCGACGACGATGTTCAGGCCGAGCGCGAGCATCACGTACAGCAGCGCGATGTCGATGATGCGCACCCAGGCATCGCCGAAGGGCTGCACCAGCAACGGCAGCACGATCAGCGCCAGGCCGCTGATGAAGAAGACGACGAACTTGTTCTTCATGGCGTGTCGCATCTCATGCTCGATCGGCCACACGCTCGCCCATCAGGCCTTGCGGGCGCACGGTGAGCACCAGGATCAGCACGATGAAGGCGAAGATGTCCTGGTAGTGGCTGCCCAGCACACCGCCGGTCAGGTCGCCGATGTAGCCGGCGCCGAGGGCTTCGATCAGGCCCAGCAGCACGCCGCCGACCATCGCCCCGGCCAGGTTGCCGATGCCGCCGAAGACGGCGGCGGTGAACGCCTTCAGCCCTGGCAGCAGGCCCATCGTGTGCTGCGCCGAGCCGTAGTTGGCGGCATACATCACGCCGGCCAGCGCGGCCAGCGCGGCGCCGATGATGAAGGTGGCCGAGATGACCGTGTCGGGCCGCACGCCCATCAGGCTGGCCACGCGCGGGTTCTCCGCGGTGGCGCGCATCGCGCGACCCAGCCGCGTGTGGTTGACCAGGTACATCAGCGCGGCCAGCGTGACGGCGGTGGACACCAGGATCATGATCTGCACCGTGTTGATGACCGCGCCGCCGATGTGGAAGGGCTCGCTGGGCAACAGGATCGGGTACGACTTGACGGTGGGCTTCCAGATGATCATCGCCAGCGTCTGCAACAGCAAGCTCATGCCCAATGCGGTGATCAGCGGCGCCAGCCGCGGCGCGTTGCGCAGAGGTCGGTAGGCGATCTTCTCGATCGTGAAGTTCAGCGTGCTGCACACCACGATGGCCGCGATCAACGACAGCAGCAACAGCAGCCAGCCCGGCCAGCCGGTATCGCCCAGCGCCACGACCACGGTCCAGCTGACCAGCGCACCGATCATCAGCACGTCGCCATGCGCGAAGTTGATCAGGTTGATGATGCCGTACACCATCGTGTAGCCCAGCGCCACCAGCGCATACATGCTGCCGAGCACCAGACCATTGATGATCTGCTGGATGAAGGTGTCCATCGGCTGCGCTCCTTTGTTGGCTCTGGCCCGACTTGGCATGCACGTGCCGTGCCACCTCGTGCCGCCCTGTTGTTGAAATTCATTCTAGGATGGCCCTGCCAGCGCCAAAGCACGGGCTTTCCCCTTCCTGTTGCGGCAGCGCGTGACGCCGCGTGGTGGTCTCAGCGTGGGGCGTCTTCGTCGGTGGCGGCGGCGTTCAACCCCCGCAACTCGGCCAGCCGTTCGGCGATGCGTGCCTCCAGTCCGCGCGCCACCGGCTCGTAGAAGCGCTGTTGCGGCAGGCCCTCGGGCAGGTAGCGTTCCCCGGCGGCAAAAGCGCCGGCTTCGTCGTGTGCGTAGCGGTAGTCGCGGCCATGGCCGAGTGACTTCATCAGCGCGGTCGGTGCATTGCGCAGGTGCGCCGGCACCGGGCGCGTGCCATCGCTGCGCACCAGCGCACGCACCCGGTTGTAGGCGGCATAGACGGCGTTCGACTTCGGCGCCATCGCCAGATACACCGCCGCCTGCGCCAGCGCCAGTTCGCCTTCGGGCGAGCCGAGGCGTTCATAGACTTCGGTGGCATCGAGCGCCAGACGCAGCGCGCGCGGGTCGGCCAGGCCGATGTCCTCGCTGGCCATGCGCACCAGGCGGCGCGCCAGATAGCGTGCATCGACGCCGCCGTCGAGCATGCGCACCAGCCAGTACAGCGTGGCATCGGGATCGGAGCCGCGCACCGACTTGTGCAGCGCCGAGATGGTGTCGTAGAACTGGTCGCCGCCCTTGTCGTAGCGGCGCAGCTGTTCGCCCAGCGCGCGTTCGAGCAGTGCTTCGTCGATCTGCGCGGGCGCTTCGCGATCAGCCACGTGCGCCAGATTCTCGAAGGCGTTGAGCAGCCGGCGCGCATCGCCATCGGCAAAGGCCAGCAGGCGGTCGCGTGCGGCATCGGCCAGCGGCGCGGTGTCCAGCAGTGCCCGCGCACGCTCGAGCAACGTCGCCAGGTCATCGGCATTCAGCGGGTGCAGCACATGCACGGTGGCGCGCGACAACAGCGCCGCGTTGACCTCGAACGACGGGTTCTCGGTGGTCGCACCGATGAAGGTGAACAGCCCCGATTCGACATGCGGCAGGAACGCATCCTGCTGCGACTTGTTGAAGCGATGCACTTCGTCGACGAATACCAGCGTGGCGCGGCCGGCGCGGCGCGCGGCCTGCGCGCGTTCGACGACCTCGCGGATGTCCTTGACACCGGCCAGCACCGCCGACAGCACGTGGAAATCGGCGCGCACCGCACCGGCCAGCAGCCGCGCCAGCGTGGTCTTGCCGACGCCGGGCGGGCCCCACAGAATCATCGAATGCAGCCGCGCCGATTCGAAGGCGACCCGCAGCGGCTTGCCCGCGGCCAGCAGATGCTGCTGGCCGGCGACTTCGTCGAGCGTGCGCGGCCGCAAACGCTCGGCCAGCGGCACGGTGGCGGACGGCGCTGCCTGCGCCGCGCCCGGCTCGCTGGCGAAAAGCGGTTCCTGCGCGTCCATCGAATCGGCGCCGGGCGCGACCGTCACTGCCGGATCACATCGACGCCGGGCGGCGGCACGAAGCGGAAGGTCGATTCGGGCAGCGCCACGTTCGGCATGAAGCCGGTGAACTGCAAACGCGAACGCTGGCCGAAGGCATCGAGGATGTCCACCGCCGCCAGATCCTTGCCCTTGAACCCGATGCGCATCGACTGGAACGCGCTGTCGACCTGGCGTGGCTTGGCCAGCACCCAGTCCAGCCCCTCGGCCTGCGGCTGCACCACGAGTTCGAATTCCTTGTCGAGGTCAGCGCCAGCCAGCAACGCCGCCGGTGTCGCGCCCAGCGCCTGACTGGTCTTGCGCACCGTGACCTGTTCGAGATCGATGTCGTGGATCCAGACCTGCTGGCCGTCGGAGACGATCAGCTGCTCGAACGGCTTTCGGTAGGCGAAGCGGAAGCGGTCGGGCCGCGCGAATTCGAAGCTGCCGCTCGATACCTTCTTGCGCGCGCCGTCGGCCGAGGTGACGGTCTGGGTGAAGGTGGCGCTGGCCGACTTCACGTCGCGCACGAACTCACGCAGCGTGTCCACCGCGTCGGCATGCGCCTGCCATGCGGCGAACCACAACACCAGCGCGAGGAATGACGCCCTCATTCGGCGTGCTTGGGCGCGATGATGTCGCGGTTGCCGTTGTGGCCCATCGCCGTCACCAGCCCCGACTGTTCCATCTGCTCGAGCAAGCGCGCGGCACGGTTGTAGCCGATGCGCAAGTGGCGCTGCACCAGCGAGATCGACGCACGGCGGTGCTGCAGCACGATGGCCACCGCCTGGTCGTACATCGGATCCGCCTCGCCACCCCCGTTGCCGGCACCTTCGAGTGGGGAGACACCCGCGTCTTCGTCGAGCACACCGCCTTCGAGCAGCCCTTCGATGTAGTTCGGCTCGCCTTGGCTGCGCAGGTAATCGACCACGCGGTGCACTTCTTCGTCGCTGACGAAGGCGCCATGCACGCGCACCGGCAGCCCGGTGCCCGGCGCCAGGTAGAGCATGTCGCCCTGGCCGAGCAGCGCCTCGGCACCCATCTGGTCGAGGATGGTGCGGCTGTCGATCTTGCTGCTGACCTGGAAGCTCAGGCGCGTCGGGATGTTGGCCTTGATGAGGCCGGTGATGACATCGACGCTCGGCCGCTGCGTGGCCAGCACCAGGTGGATGCCGCAGGCGCGCGCCTTCTGCGCAAGACGGGCGATCAGTTCCTCGATCTTCTTGCCGACCACCATCATCAGGTCGGCGAGTTCGTCGATCAGCACCACGATGTTCGGCAACCGCTCCAGCGGTTCGGGTGCTTCGGGCGTCAGGCTGAACGGGTTGGCGATCGATTCGCCCTTGTCAGCGGACTCGGCGATCTTGCGGTTGTAGCCGGCCAGGTTGCGCACGCCGAGCTTGCTCATCAGCTTGTAGCGCCGCTCCATCTCGCCGACACACCAGTTCAGCGCATGCGCCGCCTGCTTCATGTCGATGACCACCGGGCACAGCAGGTGCGGGATGCCTTCGTAGACGCTCAACTCGAGCATCTTCGGGTCGATCAGGATCAGGCGCACGTCGCGCGCCTCGGCCTTGTACAGCAGGCTCAGGATCATCGCGTTGATGCCCACCGACTTGCCGGCGCCGGTGGTGCCGGCCACCAGACAGTGCGGCATCTTGCCCAGGTCGGCGACGACCGGGTTGCCGACGATGTCCTTGCCGAGCGCGATGGTCAGCTGCGAGGCGGCGTCGTTGTACACCTTCGAGCCCAGGATCTCGGCCAGGCGGATGGTCTGGCGGCGTGCGTTCGGCAGTTCCAACGCCATGTAGTTCTTGCCCGGGATCGTTTCGACCACACGGATGCTGACCAAAGACAGCGAGCGCGCCAGGTCCTTGGCCAGGCCGACCACCTGTGCGCCCTTCACCCCGACCGCCGGTTCGATCTCGTAGCGCGTGATCACCGGGCCGGGCGACGCGGCCACCACGCGCACCTCGACGCCGAAATCCTTCAGCTTCTTTTCGATCAGCCGCGAGGTCATCTCCAGCGATTCGGGTGTCACGCTCTCCTGGCGCGCGGGCGCCTCGTCGAGCAGATCGACCTGCGGCAGCCGCGTGTCGGCGAGTTCGACGAAGAGCGGTTTCTGCCGCTCCTTGGCCACACGCTCCGACTTCGGCACCTCGATCACCGCCGGCGCGATGACCAGCGGCAGCGCCGGCGCAAGGGCGGCCGGGACATCGGCGATCTCGTGCTCGCGTTCGATCAGCGCGCGCTCGCCGATGCGGCGGTCCTCGGCCTGCTCCTTGCGGTGCTGGGCAAGCGCGCGCAAGCCATCGAAGCGGGCGCCGATCCATTCGGCCAACGTCAGCCACGAAAACCGCAACGCCAGCGACAGCCCGGCGACGAGCGCGGCAATCCACAGCACGCCCGATCCGGCAAAGCCCAGCCAGCGCGTGGACAGCGGTCCGAGCGTGTAGCCGAGCACGCCGCCGGCATGCCCCGGCAGATGCGTTTCCCAGTGGTACAGGCGCGTCCATTCGAGCGCACAGCTGGCCGCCAGCAGCAGCGCGATGCCGATCCACACGACCGATGGCGGCCGCTGCGGCAACTCGGCGCCGGCGCCTGGCCGCGCCAACATCCCCAGCCAGGCGCGCAGGCCGATGGGCACCAGCCACCACACCGAATAGCCGAGCAGGAAGTAGCCCAGGTCGGACATCCACGCGCCGAACAGGCCGACCTTGTTGCGCAACGCGGCACCGTCGCCCGAGGTGGTGAACGCCGCATCGGCGCCATCGTGTGTGAGCAGCGCCAGCAGCAGCAGCAACCAAAGCACCGCGCCGCCCCACAGCAGCAGCTGATGCCGCCAACGGGGTGGCGAAGACGGGACAGCCGTCGTCGATCTGGCGCGCTCGCCGCGCTTGGCGGTTCGGTTGCCGGTGGGGGTGCTGGCGGCGCTTGCCGACGCGCCTTCGGTGCGCAGCGATCCAAGCGGAAATGTCATGGGCGCGATTGTGGCCGATCGTTGGCGAGCGCTATCGCGCCGCCGCAGCGGCAGGCAACCGGCCGGCTCAGTCGTTCTGCAGCCGTTCCTTGATGATCACCGAGCCGTTCTCCTGCGTCTCGATGACACCGCGCTCTTCCAGGTCCTTCATCACCCGGCTGACCATCTCGCGCGACGCACCGACCACCTTGGCCATGTCCTGGCGCGAGACCTTGTGGCGGATGATCTTGGTGCCGTTGTCGTCGTCGGCCATGTCCAGCAGCGTGCGCGCGACACGGCCATAGACATCCAGCAGCGCAAGCGATTCGATCTGCCGGTCGGCATTGCGCAGCCGCCGCACCAGGCCGCGCATCACCGAGTGCGCCATGCTCGAATTTTCCGGCAGGCAGCGCGTGAAATCGGCTCGCGCCAGCACCAGCATGTCAGTCTGCACCTCGGCGCGCACCGTCGCCGAATGCGGTTCGTTGTCGATCAGGCTCATTTCGCCGACATAGTCGCCCGATTCGAGCACCGCCAGGATGACCTCGCGGCCGCGCGAATCGGAGGTCAGCACACGCGCGCGGCCGTTGAGCAGGATGAACAGCGCATTGCTCTTGCGCCCTTGTTCGACCACCAGTTCGCCGCGACGAAAACGCCGCTTGACGACCGCATCGGCCACCGACTGGGCCTGGTCGTTGGTCAGCAACGAGAACAGCGGCACCCGGCGAATCAGGTCCAGGTTGGACATCAGTGACATCGACTATCCCCTTGACGTGGTGGTAACGAACGGCCAGCGCGGTACATCACCACGCTCACTACAATTCTTACATTGTGCCCAGCGCGGTCGGCATTGACAGCGTTGAAGCCAGCCATTAACACCCCCATTTCCTTTGATCGACGCTGATCGCGCGTCGGATTTGCGCGACACACTCGAGCAACACACACCTGCCCATGAACGCCCATTCGTCCACCCACAGCAAGGTGCTGATCCTCGGCTCCGGCCCGGCCGGCTACAGCGCGGCTGTGTATGCCGCACGTGCCAACCTGAAGCCGACGCTGATCACCGGCATCGCCCCCGGCGGCCAGCTGATGACCACCACCGATGTCGACAACTGGCCAGCCGATGTCGATGGCGTGCAGGGGCCCGAGTTGATGGAGCGCTTCCAGAAACACGCCGAGCGCTTCGACACGCACATCGTCAGCGACCACATCCACACCGTCGATCTGTCGGTGCGGCCGTTCACGCTGGTCGGTGATTCGGGCACCTACCGCTGCGATGCGCTCATCGTCGCCACGGGTGCCAGCGCCAAGTACCTGGGCCTGCCGAGCGAGCAGGCGTTCATGGGCCGCGGCGTCAGCGGCTGCGCCACCTGCGATGGCTTCTTCTATCGCGGCCAGGACGTGTGCGTGGTCGGCGGCGGCAACACCGCGGTCGAAGAGGCGCTGTACCTGTCGAACATCGCGCGCACCGTGCACGTGGTGCACCGGCGCGACAAGTTTCGCGCCGAAGCCATCCTGGTGGACAAGCTGATGGCCAAGGCGCGCGACGGCAACGTGGTGCTGCATCTGTGGCACACGCTCGACGAGGTGCTCGGCGATGCCTCGGGCGTGACCGGCGTGCGGCTGCAATCGACGCGCGATGCCGGCCAGCCGAAGATCGAGCTGAAGGGCTGCTTCATCGCCATCGGCCACCAGCCGAACACCGAGCTGTTCAAGGGCCAGCTGGAGATGAAGGACGGCTATGTCATCACCCGCGCGGGCCTGAGCGGCATGGCCACGATGACCAGCGTTCCCGGCGTGTTTGCCGCCGGCGACGTGCAGGACCACGTCTATCGCCAGGCCATCACCAGTGCGGGCACCGGCTGCATGGCGGCGCTGGACGCTCAGCGTTTCCTCGAACAGGAGGCCTGAGCTATACTTAGCAGCTTTGCCGGAAACGGCAAAAGTTGTCTTACATACCATTTTTCGGAGAAGCGTCATGGCACGCGTCTGTCAAGTCACGGGCAAGGGCCCGATGGTGGGAAACAATGTTTCCCACGCCAACAACAAGACCAAGCGCCGCTGGCTGCCCAATCTGCAGTACCGTCGCTTCTGGGTCGAGAGCGAAAATCGCTGGGTGCGTCTGCGCATCAGCAACGCCGCGTTGCGGCTGATCGACAAGGTGGGCATCGACCAGGTGGTCACCGACTTGCGCGCCCGCGGCGCGTTGTAATCGCTCGAATACAGGAGCACTGAACCATGGCCACCAAAGGCGGACGCGAGAAGATCAAGCTGGAATCATCGGCCGGCACCGGCCACTTCTACACCACCAGCAAGAACAAGAAGACCACCCCGGGCAAGCTCGAATTCAACAAGTTCGACCCGGTCGCACGCAAGCACGTGCTGTACAAGGAAACGAAACTGCGCTGAACCGGCGCCGGAAAGCCGGCAGCACGCCCAACAAAAAACGGCCCGCAACAGCGGGCCGTTCTTGTTTGGTGGCGGTAGGTCGTCAGGCGTGCACCGCGCGCAGCTTGAAGGAGAACTCCTGCAGCGCGGTGATGCCGCTTTCCTCGGCCTTCTTGCACCAGGCCTGCAGGTCGATCACCAGTTGCTCGGCCGACACGTTGGTGCGCGTCCACAGCGAGCGCAACTCCTCGCGCATCGCCACCAGCTTGCCCAGCAGCGGGCTGTCGCCCAATGCCTTGGCCACCAGTGCCTTCTGGCCGTGCGGGATCTTGTCGTCGTCACGGTGCAGCCAGCGCCTGGCGGCATTCATGCTTTTCCAATGGGCGCTGCTTGGGTTACCGCTGGAGCGCATGCGCGCCATTTCACTGGCGCAGGCGCGCTTCAGTTCCTTCGCGTAGTTGGCCATCACCTCGTAGCGGTGGGCGATGACCGCTTCCAGCGTCTTGTCGTCGGCCACCGGGCGCACCGCGCCCAATTTCAGCTGCGGCGCCACCTTGCGCACTTTGGCCAGCCCCATCAGTTCCAGGCTGCGGATGTACATCCAGCCGATGTCGAACTCGAACGGCTTGACCGACATCTTGGCCGAGGTCGGATAGGTGTGGTGGTTGTTGTGCAGTTCCTCGCCGCCGATGATGATGCCCCACGGCGAGATGTTGGTCGATGCGTCGGGTGCCTCGAAATTGCGGTAACCCCACCAGTGGCCGAGGCCGTTGATGATGCCGGCGGCGGTGACCGGAATCCACGCCATCTGGATCGCCCACACGGTGGCACCGATGGCACCGAACAGCAGGATGTTGAGCACCAGCATCACGCCCACGCCCTGCCATGAATAGCGGCTGTACAGGTTGCGTTCGAGCCAGTCGTCGGGCGTGTTGTGGCCGTACTTGTCGAGCGTGTCCTGCACCTTGGCTTCGGCGCGGTACAGCTCGCTGCCGGTCAGCAGCACGGTCTTGATGCCGCGCGTGACCGGGCTGTGCGGGTCTTCTTCGGTTTCGCACTTGGCGTGGTGCTTGCGGTGGATGGCAACCCATTCCTTGGTCACCATGCCGGTGGTCAGCCACAGCCACAGGCGGAAGAAATGCGATGGCACGGCGTGCAGTTCGAGCGCGCGGTGCGCCTGCGCGCGGTGCAGGAAGATGGTGACGCAGGCGATCGTGATGTGCGTGAACACCAGCGTCACCAATACCACCTGCCACAGCGACGCACCCAGCAAGCCGTTGGCCAGCAGGTCAACCAGCGCGTCGCGCATTGTCACGATCTCATTCATTTTTTCTGTGCCTCGAAGTCCACTGCGGGGACTGTTGTTGAATTGTAAGCGGCGCGATGCCACGATCGGCCCGCGCACGGCTTAGGCTGGGTTGCCCAATCTTAGTTTCGTTGCCAGCGTGCGAAAGCCCGAATGAGCAAGCAACAGCCAGAAACAGGCGATGGGCGGTCGAATTGCTCAGCGCCGCTGCCACACGGCGGCAAAAAAACCGTCGGTGCCATGAACATGGGGCCACAGGCGCAAATAGCCAGCGCGGCACAGGCTTTCGGCGCGGGCCACCTGCGCCTGCTGCAGCAACGGCGCCACGTCCAGCCGCTCGAACTCTCCGCCATGACCGGCGTCGAACGCCTGCGCGATGAACTCGTTTTCGGCACGCAACAGGCTGCAGGTGGCATACACCAGCCGCCCGCCCGGTTTGAGCAGCCGCGCTGCGCTGTCCAGGATGGCCTGCTGCTTGAGCTGCAGTTCGGCGATCGATTTCGGCGACTGGCGCCATTTCAGGTCAGGGTTGCGGCGCAGCGTGCCCAGCCCTGAACACGGCGCATCGATCAGCACACGGTCGATCTTGCCGGCCAGGCGCTTGATGCGCTCGTCACGTTCGTGCGCCAGTTGCGCCGGGTGCACGTTGCTCAGCCCGCTGCGCGCCAGGCGCGGTTTCATCGCCGCCAGGCGGTGACCCGAGGTGTCGTAGGCATACAGCCGCCCGGTGTTGCGCATGGCGGCGCCGAGGGCCAGCGTCTTGCCACCGGCGCCGGCGCAGAAATCGACCACCATCTCGCCGCGCTTGGCATCGGTCAGCAGCACCAGCAATTGGCTGCCCTCGTCCTGCACCTCGATGTCGCCGCGCTGAAACACCTCCAGCTTGGTCAACGCCGGTTTGCCTGGCACGCGCAGGCCCCACGGCGAATGCGGTGTCTCGGCGCAGTCAATGCCAGCATCGTGCAGCGAGCGCATCACCGCCTCGCGCCGCGCCTTGTGGGTGTTCACGCGCAGGTCCAGCGGCGCGGCCGTGTTCAGTGCGCTGCCCAGCGCATCGAAGGCCGCGTCGTCGAGTTCGCCGCGCAACGCACCGGCCAGCCAATCGGGCAGGTTGTGGCGAAACTTGTCCGGCAGCGTGCTCCTGTCGACGGCGTGACAGCGCGCCAGCCAGGCCAGTTCGTGCGGCTCGAGCAGCTTCGTCAGCACTTCCGCATCGCCCTGCCAGCCGACGATGGCCAGCCGCCGTTCAGGGCTGCCGCTGCCGCTTTGCGCGAAGTGCTGCAGCAACAGCCGCTGGCGCAACACCTGGTAGGTCGTTTCGGCCAGCGTGTGGCGTTCGCGCTGGCCGAGCCCCCGGTGCGCCTTGAAGAAGTTCGACACCACCGAGTCGGCCGGCGCGTCGAATCGCATCACGGTGTGCAGCAACTCGGCGCACAGATCGAGCAGTGTGGGCTTGGCGGCAACGCGTCGCATCGGCTACAGCAGCAACTGCGATTCACCACCGCGGTGCGTGACCACGCCATGCTCGATGCGCAGCTGCCCCTGCACCCACCAGCGCACCGCGCGCGGATAGATGATGTGTTCGGTGGCCAGCACGCGTTGCGCCAACGCGGCGGCATCGTCGCCGGCCAGCACCGGCACCACCGACTGCATGACGATCGGCCCGTGATCGAGTTCCGGCGTGACGAAGTGCACCGTGGCCCCGGCCAGCTTGCAGCCGGCATCGAGCGCACGCTGGTGCGTGTGCAAACCCGGGAACAACGGCAGCAGCGACGGATGGATGTTCAGCATGCGCCCTTCGAAGTGGCGCACGAAACCCGCCCCCAGGATGCGCATGAAGCCGGCCAGCAGCAGCAGATCGGGGGCGAAGCCATCGACCACACGCGCCAGTTCGGCATCGAAGCGCTCGCGTGACGCGAACGCGCGGTGATCGACCACTGCGGTGGCGATGCCGTGCTCGCGCGCGAACGCGAGGCCTTGCGCATCGGCCCGGTTGGCGACCACCGCGGCCACCCGTGCCGGCCATCTCTCGGCGGCGCAGCACTGCACGATCGAGCGCATGTTCGAGCCGCGGCCGGAGATCAGGATGACGATGTTCTTCATGGCGCAGGTCGATGCGGCCGGCAGTGTACGGTCTGACAGAATCGCGGCTTTGCTCAGCCGCTCCCTCATGCGAGACCGCGTCCTCTCCGGCATGCGCCCCACCGGTGCCATGCACCTTGGCCACTACCATGGCGCGCTCAAGAACTGGGTCAGGCTGCAGCACGACTACGACTGCTTCTACTTCGTCGCCGACTGGCATGCGCTGACCACGCACTATGAAAGCCGTGAGGTGCTCGGCCAGTACGTCTACGAGATGGTCACCGACTGGCTGGCCGCCGGGCTGGACCCCGACAACTGCACCATCTTCCTGCAAAGCCGCCTGCCCGAGCACGCCGAGCTGTTCACCTTGCTGGCCATGGGCACGCCGCTGGGCTGGCTGGAACGCGTGCCGACTTACAAGGACCAGATCGACAAATTGAAGGACCGCGACCTGGCGACCTACGGCTTTCTCGGCTACCCGCTGTTGCAGGCGGCCGACATCCTGATCTACAAGGCCGCCTTCGTGCCGGTGGGTGAGGACCAGGCCTCGCACGTCGAACTGACGCGCGAGGTGGCACGGCGCTTCAACCACCTGTATGGCCGCGCGGCAGATTTCGACTTGCAGGTGGCAACCGTGCTGGCCAAGCTGAGCAAGGACGATGCACGCTACTTCGACAAGCAGCGCAAGGCCTTCGGCGAGACCGGCAGCGCCGAAGCCGCCGCCAGGGGCGAGGGCTTGTTGAAGCGCTGCGCCGTGGGCATCGCCGGCTGGACCGAGCAAGACAGCGAATTGCTGCTCGGCCACCTGCGCGGTGCCGGCAAGACCATCCTCACCGAGCCGCGCGCGCTGCACACCGAAGTCACCAAGCTGCCGGGGCTGGACGGCGCCAAGATGAGCAAGAGCTACGGCAATTCGATTGCCATGCGCGAGGAACCAGCCGAGGTGGAGCGCAAGATCAAGCGCATGCCCACCGACCCGGCGCGTGTGCACCGCAGCGACCCCGGCGACCCTGAAAAGTGCCCGGTGTGGCAGTTCCACAAGGTGTACAGCGACAGCGAGCGCCGGGCCTGGGTGGTGAAGGGCTGCACATCAGCGGGCATCGGCTGCCTCGAATGCAAGCAGCCGGTGATCGACGCCATCGTGGCCGAACAGCAGCCCTGGCGCGAACGCGCCGAGAAGTACCTGAGCAACCCGAAACAGGTGCAGTGGATCGTCGAGAACGGCACCGAACGCGCACGCACGGTGGCCAAGCAGACGATGCGCGACGTGCGCGAGGCGATGGGTTTGAACTACTGAAGGCAGCGCAATGGACACACCGAAGTTGCACCCCGACAGCATCGCTGCCCAGGCGCTGGGCTGGATCGACGAGACCACGCGCGCCGTCACGTGGCCGATCCACGTCTCGTCGACCTACATCCGCGACGCTGACAACCAGTACCGCTCGGGCCGCGGCTACATCCGCGCCGACAACCCGGCTTTCGACCAAGCCGAGGCGGTGATCTGTGCGTTGGAAAAAGGCGCGCAGGCAGCCCTGTTCGCCAGCGGCATGGCCGCGGCCACTGCGGTGTTCCAGGCGCTGTCACCGGGTGACCACGTGCTGGCGCCGAAGGTGATGTACTGGTCGCTGCGCAACTGGCTGCTGAACTTCGCCACGCACTGGGGGCTGCACGTCGAGTTGGTCGACATGGGCGACAGCGCGGCGGTGGGCGCAGCGATCCGGCCCGGCAAGACCAGGCTGGTGTGGGCGGAGACCCCGGCCAACCCGCTGTGGACGATCACCGACATCGCCGCCACGGCGCAGCTCGCGCACGCGGCCGGCGCGCTGCTCGCGGTCGATTCCACCGTCGCCACGCCGCTGCTCACGCGACCGATCGAACACGGTGCCGACATCGTCATGCACGCCGCCACCAAGTACCTCAACGGCCACAGCGACCTCGTCGCCGGCGTGCTGGTCACGCGCGCCGACGATGCCTTCTGGCAGCGCATCAAGTCGGTCCGCGCCTACGTCGGCGGCACGCTCGGCAGCTTCGAGGCCTGGCTGCTGACGCGCGGCCTGCGCACGCTGCACCTGCGCGTTGAACGCGCCAGCGCCTCGGCACAGCGCATCGCGGAGCACTTCGAAAAGCATCCGCTGATCGAGGCGGCGCTGTACCCCGGCTTGCCCGCCTTCCCCGGGCACGCGGCCGCCAGACGGCAGATGGCGGGCGGCTTCGGCGGCATGCTGTCGCTGCGCGTGAAGGGCGGTGAAGCCGCGGCCATCGCCACCGCCGCGCAGGTCAAGCTGTGGAAGCGCGCCACCTCGCTGGGTGGCACCGAAAGCCTGATCGAGCACCGGGCCAGCGTCGAAGGCGCCGGCTCGCCGGTGCCGGCCGACCTGCTGCGGCTGTCCACCGGCATCGAGGATTGCGGCGACTTGATTGCCGATCTGGAGCAGGCGCTGCAAGCTGCGCATGCCTGAGCGAGGCCAGCGCTCAGCCGGCGAGAAACGGGTTCAACACCCGCAGCCGGCCATCGACGAGCTGGCCGTGCTGCAGGTCTTCGCTCAGCAGCACCGTGCAGCCAGCCTGAAGCGCAGCCGCCACGATCTGGCAATCCCAGATCGAAAAGCCGAGGCGGGCACGCACATCCAAGGCCGAGGCCACCGCGTCGGCATTCATCGGCTGCAAACGTGAGCGAGCGAACATCGCGTGCAGATTGGCTTGGATCCAGTCGTCGCCGCGCGCATGGCGCAGCATGACGTTGTAGTACTCGGCCACCACTTGTGGGCTGATGACCCAACCGCCGCGCGCGCCCAGCAACGACAGCGCGCGTGCATGGCGCGGGTCGCCGGGCGCGCTCAGGTGCGCATAGACCCACAGGTTCGTATCGACAAATGCGCCAGCCAGCGCGTCGTCGTCAGCGCCGGGCATTGCGCTGTTCGCGCGTTGGCATCACCACCTGTTCCACCTCGGCGATGCGGAAGGCCGGCAGGCGCGCCGACTTGACACGCTGCGGCGCAGTGGTGTCGCGCACCAGGCGCACCGGCCGCAGCAACAGTTCGCCGCTGGCCAGCTCCTGCAACTCGAAATGCCGGCCCGAATAGCGCTTGCCCAGCGTCAACTGGCCGCTGGTGCCCACGGTCTTCAGCATCACTGCCTTTCATGCCGCATGATTCAATGACATCAATGTAGCACGATCTTCGCATGTTGGGCTGCCTCGCAAAGCCGATGGGGCTGACCACGCCCCTTGCGCCTGGGCCCGATCACCGAATCGCGCCCTACCGCGCCAGATGCACCAGCGCCATGCCCACCGACGGCACGTAGGTGATGATCATCAGGATCGCCACGCTGATCGCCATCTGCGGCATCAGCGCGCGCACCACCGACACCATGCCCACGCCGGCCAGCCGCGCGCCGACCATCAAGGTGCCGCCCACCGGCGGCGTGTACAGGCCGATGGCCAGGTTGCAGGTCATCACCAGGCCCAGGTGCACCGGGTCGATCTTGAACGCTGCGGACAGCGGCACCAGCAGCGGCGCGGCCAATATCAGCGCCGGCACCGGCTCGATGAAGCAGCCCAGCAGCAGCATCGCCACGTTCACCAGCAGCAGGAAGGTCCAAGGCGAATGCGCGTAGTGCTTCACCAGGTCGGCGATCTGCGCCGGCACCTGTTCCACCGTGATCAGCCACGCCAGGCACGAGGTGGCGCCGATGACCACCATCACCACCGCGCTGGTGGTGAAGGCCTTCAGGATCAGCGCCGGCAGGTCGCGTGGCTTCAGATCCTTGTAGATGACCATCGACACGAACAAGCCGTAGGCGGCCGCGACGGCCGCCGCTTCGGTGGGCGTGAAGAAGCCCGCTCCAGATGCCGCCCAGGATGATCACCGGCATCAGCAGCGCCGGCGCGGCCGACACGAACGCGGCCCACAGTTCGCCCTTGGCGGCGCGCGCCTCGCCGTTGTCGCAGCCGGTGCGCTTGCCGTGCCACGCGCACACCAGGCACAGGCCGAGTGCGAAGGCGAAGGCCGGCACCACGCCGGCCAGGAACAGGTCGCGCACCGACGAGCCCGAGACGAAGGCATACACCAGCATCGGGATCGACGGCGGCATGACGATGGCCAAAGTGCCGGCAGTCGACATCAGTGCGCCGGCGAAGGGCCGGCTGTAGCCCTTGCGGATCATCGCCGGTGTCATCACCGAGCCGATGGCGGCGGTGTCGGCGATGGCCGAGCCCGAGACGCCGCCGAAGATCAGGCTCGACACCACCGTGCTGATGCCCAGGCCGCCGGGCAGGAAGCCGAGCAGCTTGGTGGCGAAGGCTGACGATGCGCAGCCCCACGCCGCCGCGCGACAGGATTTCGCCGGCGAGCACGAACAGCGGCACGGCGATCAGGATGAAGGGCTCGACGCCGCCGATGTAGGCTCAGGAAGATCGAGGTCAGCGGGTGGCTCAGGCTGCGCCCACCAGATCATGCCGACCGTGGCCAGCAGCAGGCCATAGACCAGCGGCACGCCGACCAGCGTGAACAGGATGAAGACGCCGAAGGTCTGGAACAGGATCACTCCGGCGCCCCTTCGGTGTGGCGGCCGTAACGTTGTTCGCGGCTGTCGCCGCGGGCGATGCAGCGCAGGTCCCAGAGCACGAAGACCATGGTGATCACCGACGCCACCGGCAGCGCCGCATACTGCGTGGCCATCGGCCAGTGCAACACCGTCAGCTCGCTCATGAAACCGGCCTGGGTGATGCCCACGCCGTACCAGGCCAGCAGGCCGAGTGTCAGCAGCACGACACACTGGATCGCGGCATCGGCGTAGCGCCGCTTGTTCGGGCTCAGCCGGTCGATCAGTTCAGCCACCACCATGTGCGCGCCGCGCCGCGTGGCCGATGCCGCGCCCAGGAACGTCACCCACACCATCAGCAGCTCACCCAGTTCGGTCGTGAACACCACGTCGGCATGGAAGACGTTGTGGATGACGACGTTGGCGAACACCAGGGTGGCCATCAGCGCACCGATGAACACGATCGACCAGTCCACCGCGCGCGCCAGCCACAGGATCGGCGCCGGCGCGCTGGGTGACGGCGGCAGCAGCGGTGCGGCTGCGGCAGCCAGCACCGCGGGCGATGCAGCCGCACTCATCACTTCGCCGGGGCCGCCTTGCGCACGATGTCGGCGTCGGCCAGGATGGCATCGACATCGGCACCGTACTTCTCCTTGGCCTTCGCGTAGGCAGGTTGCACCGACTCGCGGAACGGCGCCAGGTTGGGTCGCGCCACCTTGGCGCCCTTGGCGGTCATCTCGGCCAGTTGCGCGTCCTCGGCGGCGCGCACTTCCTTGCGGCTGAAGTCGGCGGCTTCGATGGCGGCCTTGGTGATCGCCTCTCGATCGGCCGGCGACAGCTTCTCCCAGGTCTTCTCCGAGATGGTCAGCGGAATCGGGCTGTACACGTGCTGCGTCAAGGTGACGTTGGGCGCCACCTCGTAGAACTTGTTGGCGAAGATCGTGTCGACCGGATTTTCCTGGCCACTGACCACGCCCTGCTGGATGGCCAGATAGACCTCGGGCAGCGGCATGATGACCAGGTTGAAGCCGATCGATTCGAGCGTCCAGCGCATCATCTCGTTCGGGAAGCTGCGCAGCTTCTTGCCCTTGGCATCGGCCGGCGAGGCCAGCGGCTCCTTGGTGGTCATGCTGCGAAAGCCGGCCTCGAAAGTGGACAGGTGCCTGAAGCCCTTTGTCGGGCCCTTGGCGAACTGCTCCTTCAGCCACTTCGATTCGTCGTACAGCTTCCAGCCCTGTTCGTAGCTCTCGACGAGATAGGGCAGCGCGGTCAGGTTCAAGGTGGGAATGTGCGTGGCATAGGTGCCGGTGCCGGTGACCGTGAAGTCGATGCCACCGAGCTGCAATTGTTCGACCGCCTTCGGGTCATTGGCCAGCTGGCCGGCGGGGAACACCTGCACCTTGTAGCGACCCTGCGTGTATTGCTCGACCTTCTGGCCGAACAGCTCGGCCGCTTTCTGGCGCAGGCCGCCGGGCTGGTCGGTGTGGCTGAACTTGAGCACGGTCTGCGCACCAGCCGGCGCCGCCAACACCAGCACGGTGGCGGCGGCGACGAGGGTGCGAACGAAGTGTTGACGATTCATGGCTGTCTCCATCGGGTGGGTTGCGGTCAGGAAGAACCCGCGCCGGCGCCGACCGCCTCCGGCTGCAGGGGATTGAAGTCGGTCATGCGGATGCGCTGGCCGGTCGCCGCCGAGCGGTACACCGCTTCCTGCACGGCCAGGTTGCTCAGGTACTCGCGCGCGGTGTTCTCCACCGGCGTGCCGTGCGTGAAGTGGCTGACCACGTGGCGCTGCAGCCATTCGCAGGCGCCGCCACCGAAGCTGTCGTCGGGGCCGCGGTCGTAGCGATGTTCCTGTTCGGCTTGTTGATGCGGCTTCCACCACAGCCGCGCCTCGCCGTCCAGGCGCAGCACGCCAGCCGCGCCTTCGAGCCACATCTCGCCCATCGTGCGGCGCGGATTGCTGGCCACATGGTCGTTGAGGCGGTTGCCGTCGAACAGGCCGGTTGACTTGTTTTCGAACTCGAACACGATGTACCCGGCATCCTCGCCGGCGATGACCGGGTTGATGCGGCGCAGCTGCGCATAAACACCGCTCACTTCGCCCATCAGGTAGCGGAAGGTGTCGATCCAGTGGATCGCGGTTTCGAACACCAGCAGCCGCGGCATCTGCTGGAAGTAGGGCTGCCGGTCGAGGTAGGCGCGCGGGCCTTGGCCGTCACCCGGGCGCAAGCGGAAGGCAACCGAATGCAGCGTGCCGAGCGTGCCCGCGTCGACAAGCTTCTTCGCCTCGCGGTACCACGGCATCCAGCGGATGTTCTCGTGGATGATCAGCGGCACCTTGGCCTGTTCGGCACCTTCGGTGATGGCCAACGCTTCGGCATAGCCCGTGCCGAAAGGCTTCTGGCAGATGGTGGCCACGCCACGCGACACCGCCAACGAAACGAACTCGCGGTGCGTGGCCGGCGGCGTGATCAGGTCCACCAGATCAGGCCGTTCGGCGACCAGTGCGGCGTCGAAATTGGCATACACCTTCGGGATGCCGAAACGATCGGCCAGCACCTGCGCCTTGGCCACGTCGCGGTTGACGATGGCCACACATTCGGCCTCGTCGATGCGCTGCCAGCCCATGTACTGGAACTGGCTGAAGTAGCCGGCGCCGACGCCGAGCACACGCAACTTGCCCACGCGCGTGCCGCCTTACAGGTTCGAGGCCACCGCGTCGGCGATGGCCTGGGTGCCGTCGCGGCCGCCGAACTCGTACGAGGTGACCTTGCCGCCGGCGAACACCGCATCCACCGCCGTCTCGATGCGCCGCGCCGCATCGGCCAGCGCGGTGTGGCCGCTGCGCTCGGCCAGCCAGTCGAGCATCAACGCCGCCGACAGGATGGTGGCCGTGGGGTTGGCCTTGCCCTGGCCGGCGATGTCGGGCGCCGAGCCGTGGCAGGGCTGGAACAGCCCGTGGTGGTCGCCGACATCGGCCGACGGCGCCATGCCCATGCCACCGACCAGCGCCGCGGTCTGGTCGGAGATGATGTCGCCGAACATGTTCTCGGTGACCAGCACATCGAATTCCCAGGGCTTGCGCACCAGGTCGAGTGCGGTGGCGTCGATGTAGTTGTGGCGCGCTTCGATGTCGGGAAACTTCAGCGCACGCTCGTCGAAGATCTTGCGGAAGAAGGCCATCGAGCGGAACACATTCGCCTTGTCCACGCAGGTCACGCGACCGGGTCGGCCGCGCTTTTTGCGCCGCTGCGCCAGCTTGAAGGCGAAGTCGTGCACACGCTCGCTGCCGGCGCGGGTGATGACCATGGTGTCGCGTGCTTCGCGGTCGTCTTCGAGGGTGCCCTTGCCGCGCGAGGCGAACAGGCCTTCGGTCGATTCACGCACCACCACCAGGTCGATGGTCTTCGCGCGCGGGTCGGCCAGCGGCAACGGGATGCCGGGGATGGCCCGCGCCGGGCGCACGCCGGCATAGAGCTCGAGCTCGACACGCAGATCGAGCTGCGGCGCGATCTCGGTGCCGTCCGGGTAGCGGATGGCGGGCCAGCCCATCGCGCCGAACAGGATCGCGTCGGCCTGGCGCGCTGCTTCCAGCGCAGCACGTGGCAGCGCTTCGCCGGTGGCCTTGTAGTGCTGCGCGCCAGCCAGCGCGGTGGCGAAACGCAGCGTGAAGCCGCGCTGCACCTTCTGCAGGATCGGCAGCGTGGCGTCGATGACATCGACGCCGATGCCGTCGCCGGGCATGACGCAAATTTCGAAAGCTGTCTTCATGGTGTCGGCATCACATCTGTTGCAGGCGGTAGTGTTCGAAGATCGCCAGCAGCTCGCGGCTGGCGCGTTCACGGTGTTCGCGGTTGATGCGCACCGCCCCGGCCGCATCGCCGGCACGGATGCGTTCGAGCAGCAGCATGTGCTCGCGCGTGGAGTTCACCGGCTTGGGCCTCAAGCGCAGCGTGAACAGCCGCGCGCGGTGCACGCGATCGCCGAGGCGCTGCACGGCATCTTTCAGCGTGCGGTTGCCGGTCAGGTCGATCAGGCTTTGGTGGAAACGCGCATCGGCCACCGCCCAGGCGTCCAGGTCGTCGGCTTTCAGCGCACGGGTCATCTCGCGCGTGGCATCGACCATCGGTTTGCACTCGGCATCGCTTGGGCGGCGACTGGCGAGCAGTTCGGCGGCGGCCGATTCCAGCGCGGTCAGCACCAGGTAGATCTCGGCCATGTCGGCGGCCGACACCGGCAGCACGCGCATGCCGTGGCGCGGCACCAGCTCGACCAGCCCTTCATGCGCCAGGCGCACCAGCACCTCGCGCACGGGGGTGCGACTGATGCCCAGTTCATCGGCGAGTTCGCTTTCCAGCACCTGGCGACCGGGTGGGTAGGCGTTGTCGAGGATGCGTCGGCGCACCACCGCATAGGCCTCATCGACGCGCGACGCCGGCTTCGCTGGCTTCACCGCGACGGTATTGATGGCATTGCGCGAAACGAGGGCCATGTTCAGAACGTCCAATGGACAAGCGCGTGGCCAGCCACCGGCGCGCGGAAGCTGGCGATGGCATCACCCTGCAGGCAGCCCAGGTAGGCAGTGCGCAGATCCGGCCCGCCGAAGGCCAGGCTGGAGATGTTGCGCAGCACGCGGCCGGCGGCCTTGTCCAGGTGCGGCCTTCCGAGCGTGCCGCCCAGGTACGCCTGCTCGCACCATTCGACATGCGCCGGGTCGGCGTCCTCGAGCACCGTCGTCACCGCGCCATCGCGCGCCACATGCAGCACGCGGTTGGCGATGATGCCGGTGACCCACACGCCACCCTCGGCGTCGAAGGCCAGGCCGTCGGGGTAGCAGCCGTGGCCGAAGGTGGTGACGGTTTCGCGCGCGCTCAATTCACTGCCGACACCGTCTTCGCCGACACGAAAGCGCGTCAGCCGGCGCGCGAAGGTTTCGTTGACGTACAGCCAGCGGCCGTCGGGCGACAGCATCGCCTCGTTGGTGTAGCCCAGGCCGTCGGCGACGATGCGCGGCCCGCGTTCATCGACGAGCACGATGAAGCCGTCGGCGACATCGGCCCGGTAGGCGGCGGCACGCGGCACGCGGCGCGTGCTGACCGTGATCCAGGTGCGGCCGCGCACATCCTGGAAGACGAAGTTGGTGGGCGGCAGGTCGATGCCATCGACACGTTCCAGAAAGGGCCGCAGCGCGCCGTCGCGCGACAGCGCATGCACGCCACCCAGCGTCTCGCCGAGGTCGGCGAGCAGGAAGCTGCCGTCCTGGCACAGCGCGATGCCGTTCGGGCGCAGCGGCCTTGTTTCACCAAAGCGGCCCGACACCTGGGCCTGGAACAGCAGCTGCCGGCCATCGGCAACAGTCAGCGCCACGCCGCCGCGCCAGTCGGCGGTGTAGAGCGCGCCTGAGCGCGTGGCCAGCACGCATTCGGGCCGCACCAGGCCTTGGCCGATGAAGCGCAGGTCACCCAGGGCGACGGGCTCGAGACGGGTGGCGGCAGGGGTCACGGGAAGGTCGACATTGTTTGCGCGTTCAATAACGCATACGTTAACGGGTTCGTCAACGCATTGGGCGATCGTTTTCCCTGGGTTCGAAGCGCATGCCTGCGCGCTCGTCGATGAACCCCGCAGGCGCACGGGTGGCCCGGCCCAGGTACCCTCGCGACCATGAAAAGACATTCCCTCGCCCGCATCGCCCGCATCCCGCTGGTCGCCCTGCTCGTCGCGCTCGCCGGTTGTGTCGGCCTGCCCGACAACATCCAGCCGGTCGCCGGTTTCCAGGCCGATCGCTACCTGGGCCGCTGGTACGAGATCGCGCGGCTCGACCATTCCTTCGAGCGCGGCCTGTCTCGCGTGACGGCGCAATACAGCCAGCGCGACGACGGCGGCATCGAGGTCATCAACCGCGGCTGGTCGGACAGCGACAAGGCATGGCAGGAAGCGCGCGGCAAGGCCTACTTCGTCGAAGGGCCCGATGTCGGCCACCTGAAGGTGTCCTTCTTCGGCCCGTTCTACGGCGCCTACGGCATCTTCGTGCTCGATGCAGACTACCGCTTCGCGATGGTCAGCGGCCCGGACAAGAGCTACCTGTGGCTGCTGTCGCGCACGCCGACGCTCGACAAGCGCACGCTCGACCGGTTGGTGGCCGATGCCGCCGCGCTGGGCTTTCCGACCGAGCAGTTGATCTTTGTCGATCAGCGCCCGCTGCCAAAGCCGTAGTCGTCAGGGCTGCACGCGTCCCAGCACCTCGACGCCGCCACCCGGCGCAGCGCGCAACACCACGCCTTCGCCGGAAGCCGTATAGACCTGCGCCAGCGCGCTGATGTTCACCTGGTGCGTGAACAGCACCAGCACACCGGGGCCGTGCCACGCCGCCACCGTGGCGCGCACCGCGTCGGTCTGCGGCGAACTGCGCTCGCTGGCGCGGAAGATCGAATTCAGCGCGCTGTCGTCGCGCACCAGGCCGGCCGCAGGAAAAGCCAGCGTGGCGGTGTCGCGTGTGCGGCACCACTGCGACGTGAGCACCGCGCCGACGGCGATGCCACGGCTGCGAAACTGCTCGCCGATGCGCACCGCTTGCGCGCGGCCGGCATCGTCCAGGTTGCGCTGCGTGCTGCAATCACCGATCTTGAAAGCAGCCGGGTCGCCGACACCCGGCGCGTTGGCGTGCCGGAAAGCGACCACCGTGCCCGGCTGCACAAGTGCCCAGCCGGCGTCGTCGGCCGCCGAGGCCGCGCCGGCCAGCAGCATCAGGCTCGCTGCAACGGCCCGTGCCCCATAAGCTGCCGTGTGCGCGAGCCGATCGACCATCCGGTTGCTTCCACGTCGCATGCCCGCTTGCTCCTTGTTGCCGTGTCGGACAGCCTACAAGGTCTTCAAAACCTTGCGTTGGCCAAGCTTTACGCGATTTACGCCGGGGCAGCTTGCGGCATAGCATGGCTGGCGCCCGGGCGCGCCACGCGCCGGGTGCATCGATGGTTCGTCGACCCCCAACACCCAGGAGAAAACACCATGGCCGATCTCATTCAGGATCTCGAAGATGTGCGCGCGCTCGTCCAGCTGTACATCGACGGCGCCAACGGCGATGTCGCCAAGCTGAAGCAGGCCTTCCACGCCGACGCGCGCATGTTCGGCCACATCGGGCCGATGGACACCTACATCCCGATCGGCGGCTTCATCGACATGGTGCAGGCGCAGCCGGGCATGGCCGGCACCAAGTACAAGGCGGTGGTGCGCTCGATCGACCTCGCCGGTGATGCCGGCGTGGCGGTGCTGGTGGAAACCGATTACCTGGGCTGCGACTTTGTCGACTACTTTTCGGTGGCGCGCATCGGCGGTCGCTGGCAGATCACCAACAAGACCTATGCGCACACCGGTGGGCAGCCGCCGTCACGCTGAGACACACCTGCCCCCACGCCAACCCTCTCCCGCGCGCGGGAGAGGGAGCAAGAAACGGCGGGATCAGTAGCGCTCAGGAACCATGATCTCGCGCGGCACCGGGTGGCGCACGTAGTCCTCGTGGCGCTCGCGCTGCGGCAGCACGATGGCCTCGCGCTCGACATCGGTGTAGCGCATCTGGCCGAGCAGGTGGGCGATGCAGTTCAGCCGCGCTTTCTTCTTGTCGTCGGCATGCACCACCCACCACGGCGCCTCGGCGATGTGCGTGCGTTCGAGCATGACTTCCTTGGCGCGCGTGTAGTCCTCCCAGCGGCGGCGCGATTCCAGGTCCATCGGGCTCAGCTTCCACTGCTTCAGCGGGTCGTGGATGCGGCCCAGGAAGCGCAGGTGCTGCTCTTCGTCGGAGATCGAGAACCAGTATTTGATGAGCTGGATGCCCGAGCGCACCAGCATGCGTTCGAACTCGGGCACCGAGCGGAAGAATTCTTCCACCTCGTCGTCGCTGCAAAAGCCCATCACGCGCTCGACGCCGGCGCGGTTGTACCAGCTGCGGTCGAACAACACCATCTCGCCGGCCGCCGGCAGGTGCGCGGCGTAGCGCTGGAAGTACCACTGCGTGCGTTCGCGGTCGTTCGGCGCCGGCAGCGCGGCAACGCGGCACACGCGCGGGTTCAGCCGCTGCGTGATGCGCTTGATGACGCCGCCCTTGCCGGCCGCATCACGGCCTTCGAAGACGATCACCACCTTGTGCCGCGTGTGCTGCACCCAGTCCTGCAGCTTGACCAGTTCGCCCTGCAGCCGAAACAGCTCGCGGAAGTAGTCGCGGCGCGCCTGGCGGTCGTCGGACGGCGCGTTGCCGTTCAACGTGGCGGCCAGCGCATCGAGCTTGCGGTCTTCCAGCTCGAGTTCCAGTTCTTCGTCGTAGCTGTCTTCCAGGTCCTGCTGCATGCGCCTGACCGTGTCGTCGTCGATGTTGTCCAAGTGTCCTCCTTCGAGTGCAATCCCTTCGAGGCTATCGCGTCCCCATGTCAGTGCGGTGACGTCGCGGCGGAGGCTATGCTTGCCGCCCCCAGCTTCAGCAACATGGCCGGCCTGCACATCACCGACATCGAAGCCGCCATCAACTGGTGGCGCGCGCGCTCGCCGTCGCAGCGACGGCATCAGCGCCTGCGCCGAGGTGCGGGCGCTGGCCGAGGTGTATGCGCTGATGGTCTACTACCACGAGGACGAGTGCGACGAGCACGGCATGCCGGCCGCCGCGCAGGCGGCCTGGCAGCAGTGGTATGCCTCCACCCCCGATGCGCCGTGCATCGCCATCTGCTCCACATCACAGGGCGATGCGGTGTGCAAGGGCTGCGGGCGCAGCTTCGAGGAGGTGCAGCACTGGCAGGCCTTCAGCGCCGGCCGAGAAGCGCAGCGTGTGGCGGCGCATCACGCTGGAGGCGAAGGCCTGGCGCTTCAACCGCTATGCCGAACGCGCGCGGCTGTCGCTGGGGCATGACCACCCGGCGCCGCAAAGTCTGGAGCGCACGGCGCCGAAGGCACCGACTTGAGCGCCGTGCACCCGCCGGCCGCCGAGCCGCGCCGCCCCACGTCCGACGTGCCCGACGCGCCCGCCGACATCTGGCCGGCGCGCCTGGGCTGGCGCGATTCGGCGCGGCGCATCCTGCACCTGGCCTGGCCGGTGCTGATCGCGCAGCTGGCGGTGATCGGCTTCGCCACCGTCGACACGCTGCTGGTGGCCCGTTATGCCGCGCTCGACCTGGCCGCGCTGGCGGTGGGCAGCGCGGCCTACATCACGGTCTTCATCGGCTTCATGGGCGTGGTGCTGGCGATCGGGCCGATCGTCGGCCAGCTCTTCGGCGCGCGGCGCTTGCCCGAGGCCGGCCAGCAGTTGCACCAGGCGGTGTGGGTGGCGCTGGCGCTGTCGGTGCTGGGCAGCACGCTGCTGGCCTTCCCGACGCCGTTCCTGGCGCTGTCACAGGCCTCGCCCGCGGTCGAGGCCAAGGTGCGCGCCTACCTGCTCGCACTCGCCTGCTCGTTGCCGGCGGCGCTGCTGTTCGCCGCCTACCGCGGCTTCAACAATGCCGTGTCGCGGCCGAAGGCGGTGATGGTCATCCAGGTCGGCGGCCTGGTGCTGAAGGTGCCGCTGTCGGCGGCGCTGATCCACGGCGTGCCGTCGCTCGGCATCCCTGAACTGGGCGTGCTCGGTTGCGGCATCGCCACCGGCATCGCCATGTGGTCGCAGGTGCTGGCCGGTCTGTGCATGCTGCGCTACGACGATTTCTATATGCCCTACGCCCTGCGCGGCCACGGCCTGCTCGCGCCCGACCGCAAGGCGCTGGCGGCGCAACTGCGGCTGGGCGTGCCGATGGGGCTGTCGCTGCTGATCGAGATCACTGCATTCACGTTCATGGCCATCTTCATCGCCCGCCTCGGCGCCACCGCGGTGGCCGGCCACCAGCTGGCGATCAACCTGGTGTCGATCCTGTTCATGCTGCCGCTGGCGCTGGCGAACGCCACCGGCGTGCTCGTCGCGCAGCGCATCGGCGCCAACGACGTGCGTGCCGCGCGCCGCGTCGGCTGGCACGGGCTGCAGATCGGCACCACGCTCGGCGCCGCCGTCGGCGTGGCGGTCTATCTGCTGCGCGAGCCGCTGCTGCGCGTGTACACCAACGACCCGTTGGTCATTGCCGCGGCGCTGCCGCTGCTGGCCTGGGTGGCGCTGTTCCATGCCGCCGATGCGGCGCAGGCCATCGCCTCGTTCGTGCTGCGCGCCTGGCGCATTGCCACCGTGCCGATGCTGGTCTTCGCGGTGTGCCTGTGGGGCGTGGGCATGACGGGCGGCTACGTGCTGGGCTTCGATGTCACCGGTCGCACGCCGCCCGAGCTGCAGGGCGCGCGCGGCTTCTGGGTCGCATCGACCGCCGGGCTTGTGCTGACCGCGCTGAGCCTGAGCGGTCTGCTGGCCTGGGTGCTGCGCCGGCAGAAAGGGGCGCTCACCCGTCGCTGACGCCGTCGAAGCCGACGTCGTTGAAGCTGACGCCGGCCGCCGACAGCGCGATCGCCGCTTCGACGCCCAGCCCGGCCGCCGGCGAGACGATGCCGACATGCGGCGTGCGCCCGAGCGAGCCGTCGGCCAGCCCCAGCGCCACGCACACCGCCATTTCGGGCGTCGAGCGGTAGCCGGGATGGCCTTCGGCCTCGACCCGGCCGCGAAAGCGCGCACCGCCGGCACTGCTGGCGAAGACATCGAAGGCATAGCCGCTGCCATCCAGCGCCGCTTCGCTGGGCCCGGCGCCCGATTTCGGTGCCAGCGCCTTCATCAGCCGGCGCAGCCCTTCGCGCTGGAACTGCAACGGCCCCGACACGGCCGCGCCCATGTTGGCCAGCGGCGCGCTCAACGAGGCCGCCGCCGCCCACTGCAACGCCAGCGCCGCCGGCCGCGGCAGCCAGTCGGTGCCGGGCACCAGCGTGCCCATGTGCGTGCCTTCGTGGTACGCGAACTGCGCATCGAACAGCGTCAGGTCATTCATCTGCGCGACGCCGCGCAACACCACCGGCGGGTTGATGAAAGGGCCCGGCAAGGTCGGCGCGGTCACCGCCTGCACATCGTCGTCGTGCTGCGGCAGCCAGCGCAGTGCGCTGCGCCGGGCCACGCCATCCGCATCGGGCGCGTCCGGCGGCAGCAGGCAGGCGACGTTGCGCAGGCAGTCGCTGTGGTCGTGGGCCAGCAGTTCGGTCATCGTCGCCGCGGTGCCGCCACTGACCGTGTCCTGCAGCCGCGTGATGCGCCGGCCGGTGAAGCTGACGATGATCTTCACGCGCCGCGCCGGCTGGCCGGCGTGTTCACGCAGCCGGTGAGCGGCCCACAGGTTGGCCAGGTCGAAGGGCAGCGCCTCGTAGCCGGCACACGGCATGATCTTCACGCCGGCACGCACGGCAGCATCGTGCTGCTCGCGCACCAGGCGCTGGATCCAGAAGGTCTCGCCGGTCAGGTCGAGGTAGTGCGTGCCGGCCGCGATGCACGCCGCCACCACCGCATCGCCGCTGGCGTGGTACGGCCCGGCCAGGTTGAACAGCACCTGGGTCTGCTGCGCCATCGCCGCAAGCGACGCGGCATCGCCGGTGTCGGCGACGATGATCTGCGGCGCGCTCACGCCCCTTGGCAGCCATTCGGCGACCACTTCGCGCAGCTTGCCGGCATTGCGCCCGGCCACCGCCCAGCGCGCGCCGGGCTGCTGACGCAACACCGCCCGCACCGCCTGGCGGCCGGTGAAACCGGTGGCGCCGAACACCACCAGATCGAGATTCTTTCGGTTGTTCATGCCGGCAAGCTTACGCCGCCGGCAGCTGCAAACGGAAACAGCTGCCGCCCCCGTCGCGCGGCTGACATCGCACCTCGCCGCCATGGTGGCGCGCGATCTGCCGGACCAGCGCCAGGCCGAGGCCGACACCGCCGGCCTGCTCGGCGTGCCCGGGCAGGCGGAAGAAGGCCTCGAAGATGCGTTCGCGATAGGGTTCGGGCACGCCCGGGCCGCGATCGCACACACTGACCTCGGCACGGCCGTCGGCCCCGCGGCCGACACGCACCTCGACCGCGCCGCCACCATAGCGGCGCGCGTTCTCGAGCAGGTTGCGCAACGCGCGGCGCAGCAGGCGTTCGTCGCCGAGCACCTGCACCGGCTCGCCATCGACACGCACCGGCGGGTCGTGGGCCAGGCCGCAGGCCTCTTCGGCGGCCAGCGCCAGCAACTCCACCGGCGGCATCGGCGCCGCGTTGCCACTGGACTGGGCATCGAGCCGGCTGGCCATCAGCACTTCCTCGACGAGCGCGTCGAGTTCGCCGATGTCGGTGTGGATCTCGCGTTTCAGCCGCTCGCGCTGCGCGGGCGCGGCGTCGTCGAGCAGCGACACCGCCATCTTCAGCCGCGCCAGCGGCGAACGCAGTTCATGGCTGGCGTTGGCCAGCAGGCTGCGGTGCGAACCGAGCAGCGCTTCGATGCGCGCGGCCGCGCGGTTGAAGCTGACCGCGAGCGCCGAAACTTCGTCGCGGCCGTCTTCGGCGACCCGTCGATCCAGCGCGCCGGCGCCGAACGCCTCGACCCCGCGCTTGAGGTCTTCGAGCCGCCGCGTCAACCGCCGCACCACCGGCCAGGCACCGGCAGCAATGGCGGCGAAGATGACCAGCAGCAGCAGCGCCAGGCCGGCCGCGCCGGGCAGGATGGGCAGCATTGGCAGCGACCACCAGGGCGCGGCGTGCGGTGGCCGCGGCGCGCGCGGCGCCGACAGGCCTTCATCGGACATGCCGGCCATGCCGACGCCCGGGGCCGGCGCCGCACGCGGCTGGCGTGGCTGGCCGCGCATCAGCCACAAGGTGCGGCCATCGACCAGCGCGATGGCCTGCGCGCGGCGCGGCGGTGGCTCGCTGTCGCGCCGCTCGAAGCTCGGCGACGCGGCGATGCGGTGGCCGCCGGCATCGTCCAGCGCCAGCGGCAGGCGCAGGCGGCCCGACCAGTCGATCAGCGCCGCCGCCTGCTCGGCCTCCGGCGCATCGGCCGGTGGCAGCGAGCGCTGCAGCAGTTCGGCCCAGGCCACCACGCGCTCGTTCAGCGTGCTGCGCAGGGCCTCGCGTTCGCTGTCGAAATGGCGCTGCACGAGCCAGCCCGACAGCAACGCGAACAGCGCCAGCGCCGCCAGCACGGTCAGGTAGATGCGCAGGTACAGCGAGCGCACGGTCGCGTTCAGGCCGCTGTGTCGTCTGCCGGCGCTGTCTGTCCGCTGTCCTGGACCTTGGCGAACAGGTAGCCGGCACCGCGCACGGTGAGCACGCGGCGCGGCTCCTTGGGGTCGTTCTCGATGGCCGCGCGGATGCGCGAAACGTGCACATCGATGCTGCGGTCGAAGGCCTCCATCGGGTGGCCCTTCAACTGGTCCATGATGCGGTCGCGCGACATCACGCGCCCGGCGTTTTTCGCCAACACCGCCAGCAGGTCGAACTGGTGGCCGGTCAGGTCGCACACCTGTCCGTCGAGCCGCGCCTGACGCGAACCCAGATCGATGCTCAGGCGGCCGAAGCCCAGCACCTCGTCGTCCGGCGTCTCGTCGCTCTGTGAGCGTCGCAACAGCGCGCGCAGGCGCGCCAGCAGTTCACGCGGCTCGAAGGGCTTGGGCAGGTAGTCGTCGGCGCCCAGTTCGAGGCCGACGATGCGGTCGGTGGCCTCGCCGCGTGCGGTCAGCATCAACAGCGGCAGCCGCCGCGTGCGGCTGTCGGCACGCAACTCGCGCGTCAGCGCGAGGCCGTCGCCATCGGGCAGCATCAGGTCGAGCAGCAATGCGTCGTAGGGCTCGCGCGCCAGTTTCTCGCGCCCGGCAGCGAGCGAGCCGACGCTGTGAATCTCGAAGCGGTGGCCGCGCAGATAGTCCACCACCATCGCGCTCAGGCGCGCGTCATCGTCGATCAACAGCAGGCGTTCGTTCATGCACCGGGCTCGAATGCTTGCGCTGCCCGACCGGCGGACCTCCGGCCAGGCGCGCGGTCGCGGCAGCATAACGTGCCGGCAACGGCGACGGGGTGTGGCCTCAGCTGCCGGCCCTCGGCGCCTCCAGGCTGCGCCGTTCGTGCTGATGGCGCTGCATCATTTCACGGCGCTGACCGATGCTGTCGACCATCTGCTGGCGCTGTTGCGGGGTCAGCACCTGGCTGATCTGCAACATCGTCTGCAGCATGCGCTTGCTCTGGGCATCGTGCATCGCCAGTTGTTGCTGGCGCAGCGCTTCGGCCGCGCCGGCATCCACCGTCGGCTGGGCGAACAGCGCCAGCATCTGCTCGCGCAACGCCTGGCCGCTTTCCCGCTGCGCCCGGTGTTCGGCTCGGGCAACATCGGTGATCTGCTTGATCTGCGCGCGTTGCTCGGCGCTGGCATCGACCTGGTCGAGCATGCGGCCGAACATCGGCCCGCCCATCATGCCTTCATGTCCGCCCGGCCCACCGTGGGGCGCTGCGGCGGCCAGGGTGCTGGTGCCACCGGCCAGCGCCAGCAGCGTGGCCGCAGCCAGGAGTTTCAGTTTGTTCGATGAACGTTTCATTGCGGTTCCTTCGTGGTTTTGACAGACGTCATGCTGCGCCCGCCCGGTGTCTGGCACGTGCGGCGCGCGTAAAGTTGTGTGAACCGGCCGTGCGCTTCGGGGCCGGCCGGCAGCGTCCGCTATGGTGTACGGATGAGTCCACTGCCCCCGGCCGACCGCGACAGCGCACTGTTCATCGATTTCGACGGCACGCTGGTCGATCTGGCACCGACACCCGATGCGGTGGTCGTGCCCCCCGCACTGCCCATTTTGCTGCGCACGATCGCACGGCAGCTGGGCGGTGCCCTGGCCCTGGTGTCGGGCCGGCCGGTGGCGCAGATTGACCAGCTGCTGCAGCCATTGACGCTGTGCGTTGCCGGCGTGCACGGCGTCGAGCGGCGCGGCGCCGATGGCCGGCTGCAACGGCTGGCCATTGCCGACCTGCACAGCGCGGCCGCGCTGGTGCGCGCGGTGGTCGAAGCCCACCCCGGGCTGCGCCTGGAAAGCAAGGCCGGCGCGATCGCCCTGCACTACCGCCAGGCGCCTGCGCTGGCGCCGTTGTGCGCGAAGACGATGGCGCAGGCCCTCGCCCTGACCCACGGCACGGTGCTGATGCACGGCAAGATGGTCATCGAGATGAAGCCGCAGGCCGCCAGCAAGGGCGAGGCGGTGCGCGCGTTCATGCACGAAGCCCCTTTCCGGCAGCGCCGGCCGTGGTTCTTCGGTGACGATGTCACCGACGAGAGCGGCTTCGAAGCGGTGCTGGCGCTGGGTGGCGTGGCGGTGAAGATCGGCGTCGGCGGGACGCTGGCGCCGCATCGCCTGGCCGACCCGGACGCGTTGCACGGCTGGCTTCGTGACAGCGCCGAACGCCTGGAGGCCGCGGCATGAACAACCGCCTGGTGGTGGTCTCGAACCGCGTCGCCGACCCGCGCAAGGCGGCTGCCGGTGGGCTGGCGGTGGCGCTGGGCGAATCGCTGGCCCGCACCGGCGGGCTGTGGTTCGGCTCCAGCGGCACCGTGGTCGAGGCTGCCGACGGCGGCACGCCCGGCGAAGGCAAGCTGCACACGCAGCGCGCCGGCAACGTCACGCTGGCCACCGTCGACCTGTGCCGCCAGGACCACGATGCCTACTACCGCGGTTATGCCAACGGCGTGCTGTGGCCGGTGTTCCACTACCGGCTCGACCTGGCCGATTTCGACGCCGGCTACATCGATGGCTACCGGCGCGTGAACCGCATGTTCGCGCACAAGCTGATGGCGCTGCTGCAGAGCGACGACGTGATCTGGGTGCACGACTACCACCTGATCCCGCTCGCTGCCGAGTTGCGTGCGCTCGGTTGCCGGCAGCGCATCGGCTTCTTCCTGCACACGCCGTTTCCGCCGCCGTTGATCCTGGCGGCGATACCGGCGCACGAGTGGTTGATGCGCGCGCTGTTCGCCTACGACCTGGTCGGGCTGCAAAGCCAGGCCGACATGGTGCACCTGTCGCGCTACCTGCTCACCGAGGCGAACGCCGAACAACTCGCCGACGGCAGCTTCGGCGCCTTCAACCGCTCGCTGCGCGCGGCGGCATTTCCGATCGGCATCGATGTCGATGAATTCGTCGAACTGGCTGCTGGCGCCGATGCGCAGGCCACGCTCGACAGCCTGTGCGACCAGTACAAGGGCCGCCAGGTGCTGGTCGGGGTCGACCGACTCGATTATTCGAAGGGCCTGCCGCAGCGCATCCGCGCCTTTCGCACGCTGCTCGAGCGCTACCCCGACAACTGCGGCACGGCCACGTTGCTGCAGGTGGCCGCGCCGTCGCGCGAGGACGTGCAGGCCTATGGCGGCATCCGCCGCGAACTCGAAGGCCTGTGCGGCGCCATCAACGGCGACTTCGGCGACCTCGACTGGATGCCGATCCGCTACATGCACCGCACCGTGGCCCGCAAACGGGTGCCGGGGTTGTTCCGGGCCGCGCGTGTGGCGCTGGTCACGCCGCTGCGCGACGGCATGAACCTGGTGGCCAAGGAATACATCGCCGCCCAGGACCCGCAGGATCCCGGCGTGCTGGTGCTGTCACGCTTCGCCGGTGCCGCCGAGCAGCTGAGCGATGCATTGCTCGTCAATCCGTACGACACGCAGGCCACCGCCGACGCCATCCAGCGCGCGCTGCACATGCCGCTTGAAGAGCGCCGGCAGCGCCACCAGCGGCTGATGACCAACATCCGCTCGCAGGACGTGCACTGGTGGCGCGAAACGTTCCTGGCCGCGCTGGTCGAGACGCGGGCTTGATCGGCCCGCGGACCGGGCCGCGCGGGACCGCTACCGGCTGGCCGCGGCGGCGCGGTCTTCGCCGGCTTTCAGCGCCGCACCCAGCTGGTCCTGGATCTGACGCTGTTGCTGTTGGGCCTGCTTGGCTTGCGCGGCCTGCAACGATGCGGCCGTGGCGGCGGTGGTGGCCACCTCGGCCCCGCATCCGCACAGGGCCGCGGCGATGACGGCGCATGCCGAAAGAACACGAACGCGGTGTGGGGACATGAACAACTCCTGCGCAGCAGACACAGCGCACTTTATCGTCGCGGGACATGCGCATTCGCATGACTGCCGCACGCGGTCGTGACTTTTTGATTGCGCAGCCCACGTGCCGGAGGATTCACGATGTTGCTCGACACCCCGCTATGCGCTTTCGGCTGGAAGGCACCCGACTTCAGCTTGAGCGACCCCGCCGGACAGCCCTTCACGCTGTCGCGACACCTGGGCCAGCAGGCGATGCTGGTGATGTTCATCTGCAACCACTGCCCCTACGTGCAGGCCATCGCGGCGCGGCTGGCAGCCGATACGCGCACGCTGATCGACGAGGGCATCGGCGTCGTCGCGGTGATGTCGAACGACTACCGCAGCGTGCCAGCCGATGCGCCGCCGCAGATGCAGCGCTTCGCCGCGCAACACGGCTTCACCTTCCCGTACCTGGTGGACGCGGACCAATCGGTGGGCCAGGCCTACGGTGCGGTGTGCACGCCCGATTTCTTCGGCCTCAACAGCCGCGGTGAACTGCAATACCGCGGCCGCCTCGACGACCAGCGGCTGGCGGGCAGCGGGCCGCGCAAGGCCGAGTTGCTGCAAGCGATGCGCCAGATCGCGCGCACCGGCAGCGGGCCGGCGCAGCAGATGCCGAGCATGGGCTGCTCGATCAAGTGGCGCTGAAGCGGCCGCCCGAATTCGCAACGGCGTCGTGAAGATCGGCCTGGATCGACGCCGCCTGCAGCCCCGATTGGCGACACCGGCGCGGCCGGCGAAAATGCCGCCGCATGCAGCCCACCCACCCCATCGGCGCGACGCCGCGCATCATCATCGTCGGCGGCGGCCTCACCGGCGCATCGCTGGCGGTGCAACTGGTGCGCCACAGCCCCGCCCCGCTGCACATCAGCGTCATCGAACCGCGCGAGCAACTCGGCCCCGGCCTGGCGTACAGCACTGTCGACCCTGACCACCGCATCAACGGTCCGCTGCTCGCGCATTCGATCGATCCGACCGACGCCACGCACTTTGCGCAGTGGTGCGAGGCACGGCAGATCGCTGTGCACGATCCGCAGGCGCGGCTGGCCGACGGCAGCACTTTCGTGCGGCGCGCCGACTTCGGCCGCTACCTGGTCGAAACGGTGCAGGAACACGCACGCCACAACGCCAGCGCATCGACCCTGACCCATCTGCGCGACCGCGCGATCTCGGCTGAAACCCGCGGCGATGGTTTCGAGGTCACGACTTCCGCCGGTCACAGGCTCACGGCGCCGCTGTTGCTGCTGGCCACCGGCAACGCGCCCGCGCGCTGGCCCGCCCTGTTCGACCGGGCGCTGGCCGGCCACCGCTCGGCGATCGTCGAGCCACTGGCTGGCGGGCAACTCGATCGCATCGGACCCCATGCCCGTGTGCTGGTCATCGGCAGCGGGTTGACCGCGCTGGACCTGCTGTCCACGCTGCTGCGCCGCGGCCACGCGGGTCGCATCACGGTGGTCTCGCGTCACGGCCTGCGGCCGCGGCCGCAGGCACGGTTCGACAACAGCCTGGCTGCATCGCAGAGCCCGACGCCGCTGCAACGGCTGCTCGGCGAAGCACCGTCCTTCCTGTCGCAGCCCGACATCGAGCCGACCGCGCTGGGCTGGCTGCGCGCGTTGCGCGCCCACATTCGCGCCGGGCACCAAGACGGCATTGGATGGCACGCCCGTTTCGACGAACTGCGCGATGTCGTCTGGCGCTTCTGGCCGCTGCTGCCGATCGAACGAGAAGCGCCGCTTCCTGCGCAGGTTGCGCGTGTGGTACGACGTGCACCGCTTCCGCGCCCCGCCGCAGAACGACGCGATGGTGAACGATGCCGTGGCCCGGGGTCGGATCGAATTTCGCGCGGGCCGCGTGCGCTCGGTCGCGCCCGCCGCCGGCACGGCACTGGAAGCCCGCTTCGCATCGTCTGCAGGCGAACGGGCCGAGCCCTTCGATGCGGTGATCAACTGCACCGGCCTGGACGGCAGCGGCGGTGCGCAGGGCAATGCATTGCTGTCGTCGCTGGTCGGGTGCGGCCGGCTGCGGCGCGACGACAGCGGCCTCGGCTTTGCCGTCGATGCGCAGTGCCGCGCGATCGGCAGCGATGGCCATTCAACCTCGGCGCTGCGTGTCTTCGGGCCGCCCACCGCCGGCGTCTTCGGCGACCCGCTGGGCGTGCTGTTCATCACCGCGCAGATTCATCGTGCGTTGCCCGGCCTGCTGCGGCACCTGAGCCCGGCGCACAACCGATGAGCCGGCGTTCCGTGCTGCCGCGTGTGCTGATCCTCGGTGGCGGCTTCGCCGGGCTGTCTGCGGCGCTGGCACTGAGCCCCGAGCGACATCGGGTCACGCTGGTGCACCGACAGCGCGAGTTCGAGTTCCTGCCCAACATCCACGAGCTGGTCTCCGGCATCAAGCAGCCGGCGTTGTTGAGACTGCCGTTGCGCCAGGTGCTGGCGCGAGCCGGCCATCGCTTCATCGACGAGACCATCACCGCCATCGACCCGGTGGCGCAGCGCGTGAACACGAAGCAGCGCAGCCGCGCGCTCGGCCACGATGCGCTGATCGTGGCCCTCGGCGGGGAAGAGGCCGGCCAGGGCGTGCCGGGCGTGGCCGAACACGCGCTGGGCTTCAGGTCGGTGGCGCAGTGCGTGGCCATCGCACAACGGCTCGATCGATTGGCTGCGCGGCGACGAGACGCAACCGTCACCCTCGTCGGCGCGGGCATCGTCGGTATCGAGGCGCTGGGCGAGATGCTGCGCGTGCACCGCACGAATGCGAGGCTACGCTTTCGCGTGGTCGAAGCGCGCGAGCGGCTGTTGCCCGAGTCGACGCCCAAGCTCGATGCGCACCTGCGCACGCTTTGCGCGCCGTGGCCGGTCGAATTCGAGCTCGGCACGGCGGTACGGCGCATCCGTACCGGCGCCATCGAGATGAGCGATGGCCGCGTGCTGCCGTCGGATCTGACGGTGTGGGCCGCCGGCCCGACCCCGCCGGCGTTGCTGGCTCAAGCCGGCCTGGCTTTGCCGCGCGCCTGGGCGCCGGTGCGCGACACCCTGCAAAGCACCTTGCACGACCACGTGCTGATCGCCGGTGACGCGGCCGGCCTGGCCGTGCCGCTGGCCAAGCAGGCCTACCACGCCATCGACATGGGCCGCCATGCGGCGCGCAATGTCGAGCGGCTGCTCGCCGGCCGGCCGCTGCAGCCCTTTCGCCCGTTGCCCCGGCCGGTGCTGATCGCCTTCGGCGACCTCGACTGTTTCCTGGTGGCCGGGCAGCGCGTGCTGGCCGGCGCCGCGCTGGCGGCCGGCAAGGAGGCGGTGTTCGAGCTGGTGATGGCGCAACTCGACGCCCAGCCGTTGGAGCAACGCCTGTCGCGCATCGGCGCGCGTTCGCAGCGCGCGGCGGGCTCGTTGCTGTGGCCGACGCTGGCCTCGCCACTGGCCTGGCGTCGGCAGGCGAAAGTGAAGCTGCTGTAGGGCGCTGCGCACAGCCCAGGCGTCGCTTCGGCGCGGCTGATCGAGATCAACCCAGCCCGCCGGTCGCGACCCAGAATGCCTGCACGCATTCACGCAGCATGAGAGGGGGCCGATGACCTGGCTGAAGTGGATCGCCATCGCCTGCACGTTGCTCGCACTGGCTGTCGCGCTGTTGTCGGCGATCGGCCGCGAACGCTGGCGCCGCGATACCGATGCGCTGCTGCGGCGCCTGCAAGCGCAGCGACAGGCGCCGCAACCCCTGCGGTACGACGTGCAAGAGCTCGATGGGTTGAGCGCGCCGGTGCAGCGCTTCTTCCGGACCGCTTTGCGCGACGGAGCGCCGCTGGTTTCCGGCGTCACGCTCACCCACACCGGCAGCTTCAACCTGGGCGAGCAGCGCGACCTGTGGCGGCCGTTCACATCCACGCAGCAGGTGCTGACGCGGCGGCCGGGCTTTGTCTGGAACGCGCGCATCGCGATGCTGCCGGGCTTTGGCGTGCACGTGCACGACGCCTACATCGACGGCGAAGGCCTCCTGCGCCCCGCGCTGCTCGGGCTGTTCACGTTGATCGACCTGCACGGCGGCGAGGATCTGGCGCAAGGCGAGCTGATGCGCTGGCTGGCCGAGGCGCCGTGGTACCCGACCGCGCTGCTGCCCAGCCAGGGCGTGCGCTGGCAGGCGCTGGACGAGCGCAGCGCGCGGGCCACGCTGAGCGACGGGCCGCGCTCGGTGAGCCTGACCTTTGTTTTCGGCGACGACGGCCTGATCGAATCGGTGCGCGCCGACGCGCGCACCCGCGCCGTGGCCGGTCGCATGGTGCCCACGCCTTGGGAAGGCCGCTGGTCGGACTATCGGCTGCGCGACGGCATGCAAGTGCCCACGCGGGGCGAGGTGGTGTGGCTGCTGCGACAAGGCGAGAAGGCTTACTGGCGTGGCACCGTCGTGTCGTCGCACTACGAATTCGCCGCGCTCGCGCAGCAGGCTGACCACTGACCACCGACCGCGCCGCGCTTTGCAGCATGCGGCACGCAGCCGTCAATCGCCGCGAAGCACGGCCAGGTTCATGTCGCGCCGCATCGCATCGGCATCGACCACCGCCTGGATGGTCTCGAGCTCGCGCAGGTAGTCGGCCGGCAGCCCGTGTTCACGCGCGCCGTGCAGCACATAGGCCACGTACCAATCGAAAGGCCGCAGCGCGGCGTCGATGTCGGTCGCCTGGTACACGCCCGCGGCCACGGTGCCGGCCGCAGACAACACCTGCACGGTGCGTTGCTGGTAGCCACGACCCAGCCCCTCGGCCTCGTCCAGTTGTGGCCGCTCGGCAGCGTCGATCTCGTACAGCACGCCCCACACGGCGTCGTGGGGCTGGCCGGTTGCAAGAACATCGCACTTGGCCGAGCCGTCGCGGCCGGCCTTGTGCCACATCAGCCGGTGGCCGGGCAACTGCCCGATGCCGACGGCACGGGCCGACGGCGTGCGTGCACGCAAGCGACGGCTGGACATGTTCGAGCCATAGGCGAAGTTGATGAAGGTGCGTTCAACCGGCATCGTGCGCCATCACGGCCTGGCGGTTGCCCAGCGGCCCACGACAGCACGGGCCCGTGAGGCCCGTGATGGCTTGATTCCTGGCGGAGAGGGCGGGATTCGAACCCGCGGTACCTTGCGGTACGCCTGATTTCGAGTCAGGTACATTCGACCACTCTGCCACCTCTCCTGCATCGCTGCGGTGCGAGTCTCAATCGAAGCTGCGGATTGTAGGGCAGCGGATGGGGTCTTCAGCGCCCACATCAGGGCCGGACCTCGAGCGTCAATGCGCTCAGGCGGGACCCGCTGAGCCGCGTGTTCCAGCGCTCGCCGGCTGTCAACGGCCAGGCATCGGTGATGGTGCCGGTGGTGACGACATCGCCCGGTTCGATGCGCCACGTCGGCGTGTGCACGGCCATCGCCTCGACCCACAGACGCAAGGCCTGCAGCGGGCCGTCGAGCACGACCGCACCTTGCCCGGAGTCCTGCACCTCGCCGTCACGGCACAGCTGCACCTGCAGCTGCGCCAGATCCGCGGCCAGGTCGCGCCAGTCGGCGGTGGCCACGCGCGGGCCGATGAACAGGCGGCCGTGCAGCGCGAAGTCGGCCACTGTGTCGGCAGCCGCGAAGCGCCAGCCGTCGAAGTGCGTGTGCACGATCTCGAAACCGTGTGCCGCCCATGACAGGCAGCCCTGCAGTTCGCCCAGCGACATGCCCGGCCGCGGCGTGCGTGCAAAGCCGAACACCACTTCAGGTTCAAGCCGCGGTTGACACAGGCCGGCCAGCGACAGCTGCGCCACAGTGCCATCGAGCTGCTGCACGGTGCTGTCCCAAACCGGCCCCCAGATCGGCGCGTGCACGCCGTAGCGCTGCCAGATGCTGCGGTTGGTGAAACCGATCTTGTAGCCTCGCGGCCGCTCGCCGCGCGTGATGCGCCGACAGCGCAGCACATCGGCGACGGCAAACGCCGCCGGCAGATCGAAACCGTCCGCTTGGCGTGAAGGGCATTCGATGGTGCAAGCGCTGTCCAACGCGGACAGCAGCCGTTCGGCAATCTCATCGGTGTTCATGACCAGCCTCCCGTCTAGAGGTATTCAGGGGCGCAACACGGCGAGCCCGCCGATGTACGGCCGCAGCGCCGCGGGCAGATCGATGCCGCCATCGGCGCGCTGGCCGTTTTCCAGCACCGCCACCAGCGTGCGCCCCACCGCCAGGCCGGAGCCGTTGAGCGTGTGCACCCACTCGTTCTTGCCCTGCGCATTGCGAAAGCGGGCACGCATGCGGCGCGCCTGGAAGGCTTCGCAATTGCTGCATGAGCTGATCTCGCGGTAGGCGCCCTGCCCCGGCAGCCACACCTCCAGGTCGTAGGTCTTGGTGCTGCCGAAACCGAGGTCGCCGCCGCACAGCGTGACCACGCGGTACGGCAGCTCGAGCTGCTGCAGCACGGCCTCGGCATGGCCGACCATCTGCTCGAGCGCGTCGTAGCTGGTTTCGGGGTGCACCACCTGCACCATCTCGACCTTGTCGAACTGGTGCTGGCGGATCATGCCGCGGGTGTCGCGCCCGGCACTGCCGGCTTCGGAACGAAAGCACGGGCTGTGCGCGGTCAGCTTGATCGGCAGGGCAGCCGCATCGAGGATGCTGTCGCGCACGCTGTTGGTCAACGAGATCTCGCTGGTCGAGATCAAATACTGCACCGCCTGCTCCTCGTCACCGCCACGCAGCACCCAGAACATGTCTTCCTTGAACTTCGGCAACTGGCCAGTGCCTTCGAGCACCTCGCGGTTGACGATGTACGGCGTATAGCACTCGGTGTAGCCGTGCTGCATGGTCTGCACGTCCAGCATGAACTGCGCCAGCGCGCGGTGCAGCCGGGCGATGGGACCGCGCATGAAGCTGAAGCGCGCACCACTGAGCTTGGCAGCCGTGTCGAAGTCCAGCCCGAGCGGCGCACCCAGATCGACATGGTCCTTCGGCGTGAAGTCGAAGTGCCGCGGCGTGCCCCAGCGCCGCACCTCGACGTTGGCGCTTTCGTCGTCGCCCTGCGGCACGCTGGCGTGCGGCAGGTTGGGCAGCGCCATCAGCATCTGATGCAGTTCCGCCTGGATGGTTTCGAGCCGGCCCGCATGCGCGCGCATCGCTTCGCCCACCTGGGCGACCTGCGCGAGCTTCGCGGCGGCGTCCTCTGCGCGCGACTTCATGGCACCGATTTCCTTGCTCAGCGCGTTGCGTGACGCCTGCAGGTCTTCGGTCTCGATCTGGATGCGTTTGCGCTCGGCTTCGAGCGCGCGAAAGCGCTCGACGTCGAGAAAGGGCTGCGGTGACTTGCGCACGCTCAGGCGTTCGATCACCGCCGGCAGGTCGTGGCGCAACAGGTTGATGTCGATCATGGTGTGTGGTGCTCGAAAGTTGGCGCCGCGCGCCGCCGGCAAAGCCTCAGCTGCGCGACGCTGTGTCGGTGCTCAGCCCCATGCTGCGATTGCCCAGGCCCAGCGGCAGCGGAAACTCCACGCTTTCGCGCACGCCGGGCAGACGCCGCACGCTCAACGCACCGAGTTCACGCAAACGTGCGATGACCTGCTGCACGAGGACCTCGGGCGCCGATGCACCGGCCGTCAGCCCGACGCGGCGATGGCCGGTGAACCACTCGCTTTTCAAGTCGGCGGCGGAATCCACCATGTAGGCCGGCGTGCCGAGGCGCTCGGGCAGTTCGCGCAGCCGGTTGCTGTTGCTGCTGGTCGGGCTGCCGACCACCACCACCACATCGACCAGCGGCGCCAGCACTTTCACCGCATCCTGGCGGTTCTGCGTGGCGTAGCAGATGTCCTGCTTCTTCGGCTCGCGCACCTGCGGGAACAGCCGCTTCACCTCGGCCAGGATCTGCGCCGCATCATCGACGCTCAAGGTGGTCTGCGTGACCACCGCCAGCTTGTCGCCGCGTGGCTTCACGTGCTGCACATCGGCCACGTCCTCGACCAGGTAGATGCCGTCGTTCAGCTGGCCCATCGTGCCTTCCACTTCGGGGTGGCCCTTGTGGCCGATCATGATGAATTCATAGCCCTGCTTGGCCAGCTTGGCCACTTCCACGTGCACCTTGGTCACCAGCGGGCAGGTGGCATCGAAGACCTGGAAGCCGCGCTGCGCCGCTTCGGCACGCACCGCCTGACTGACGCCGTGCGCGCTGAACACCAGCGTGGCACCGGGCGGCACCTCGGCCAGGTCTTCGATGAAGATCGCGCCCTTGGTTTGCAGGTCGTTGACGACGTAAGTGTTGTGCACGATCTCGTGGCGCACGTAGATCGGCCGGCCAAAGCGGCGCAGCGCGCGCTCGACGATCTCGATCGCACGATCGACGCCGGCACAGAATCCGCGCGGCTCGGCCATCACCACTTCGTCGATGCGCACGTCCATCACAGCACCCCGATCAGTTGCACTTCGAAGTGCAGCGGCTGCCCGGCGAGCGGGTGGTTGAAATCGAACAGCAGCCACTCGTCGTTCACTTCGCGCACGACGCCGGCATAGTTGGCCCGGCCATCGGGCGTGGGGAAGCTGACCACATCACCGGGTTGGTAGTGCGCATCGGCCTCGCCCAGTTCGTCGAGCAGTTTTCGGCCGACACGTTGCACCATCTGCGGGTTGCGGGGCCCGAAGGCTTCGCCGGGCGCGAGTTCGAAGCGGGCGTGCGCGCCCTCGCTCAGGCCCAGCAGGTGCGATTCGACTGCCGGCGCCAACTGCCCGGTGCCCAGCGACAAGGTGGCGGGTTTGTCATCGAAGGTGTTGACCACGTCCGCACCGTCGGCGCCGGTGAGCCGGTAGTGCAGGGTCAGGAAGGAGCCGGGCTGGACACGATTCACGGTGCGGGGGCGCTGCGACGGCTTGCGTCGCGGGCGTCGAATAGACTGGTGCGAATTCTACGAGGCGGCGCTGTCCGGCAATGGGCAGCGCCGCGGCCGACGATGTCGATCAAGGACCTGCCCGCCGAGATGCGCCCGCGCGAAAAGCTGCTGGCCCGCGGGCCCGGTGCCTTGAGCGACATCGAACTGCTGGCGCTGCTGTTGCGCACCGGGCTGCCCGGCCAGGGCGTGTTCGGCCTCGCCGAAGCGGTGCTCGATCGCTTCGGCGGCTTTGCCGGCTTGCTGCATGCCCAGGCCGCCGACCTGAAAGTGATCAAGGGCCTGGGGCCGGCCAAGCGCGCCGAACTGGCGGCGGTGGTCGAGATGGCACGGCGCGCGCTGGCGCAGCAGCTGCGGCAGGCGCCGGTGTTCGATGCGCCGCAGAAGGTCAAGGACTTCGTCACCTTGCAACTGGCCTCGCGCACGCAGGAGGTCTTTGCGCTGCTGTTTCTCGACAGCCAGCACCGGCTGCTGCTGTTCGAGGACATGTTCCACGGCACCTTGAACCAGACCAGCGTCTATCCGCGCGAGGTGGTGCGCCGCGCGCTGGAGTTGCGTGCGTCGGCGGTGGTGCTGGCGCACAACCACCCGTCCGGCCTGGCCGAGCCGTCGCGTGCCGACGAGTTCCTGACGCAGACGCTGAAGAGCGCGTTGCAGCTGATCGACGTGCGTGTGCTCGACCACCTGGTGGTCGGCCAGGGCAACGTGGTCTCGTTCGCCGAACGGGGGTTGCTGTGAAAGCGCGCAGCCTGCAAGAACTGGCCGAGATGCGCGCGCTGCTCGAACGTCGCCAGGCCGAGGCGGCGGCGGCGCTGGAGCGCGAACGCGCCGCTGCACGGCGGGTGGAAGAACAGCGCCACGCCTTCGCTCGCGCGGTCGGCAAGGTGCAGTCGCTGCGCGAGCACGGCCGTGCCGGCAGCGCGCCGCCCGCGCCCGAACCGCTGCCGCGCCAACGCGAGCTGGACGAACGCGCGGCGCTGCGCGAATCGTTGTCCGACGAGGTGGACATCGAGACGCTGCTGCTCACCGACGATGGCCTGAGCTTTCGTCGCGCCGGCATCGGCGCCGATGTGGTCAGCCGGCTGCGCCGCGGCGAATGGGCGATTCAAGCGCAGCTCGACTTGCACGGCCTGCGCAGCGACGAGGCACGCGACCAACTGGCCGAATTCGTGCGCCTGGCGCTGCGCCGCGGCCACCGCTGCGTGCGCGTGGTGCACGGCAAGGGCCATGGCTCGCCGGGGCGTGAGCCGGTGCTGAAAGCCAAGGTGCAGCGCTGGCTGGCGCAGTGCGCCGAGGTCATCGCCTTCACCCAGGCCACCGGGCCGCAGGGCGGCGCGGGAGCATTGGTGGTGCTGCTGCAGCGCGGGCGCGCGCGCGGCCCCGGCTGAATGCCGGCGTCGCACCTGCCGTGATGTGCCTGGGCAGGTCCGGGACTTGCATGCGCTGGCGGCAGTGCACGCGGCCCTGTCGGTCGCATTGCGGGAGGGCAGGCACATGAGCGGATTCGGCGGGTTGAACAAGTCGCCGCAAGGCGTGGTGATCGGGTTGGCGCAGCTGCAGTTGCCGGTGGTCGAGACGCCGGCCCAACTGGCGGCGCAAGTTGAGCGCATCTGCTGGATGGTCGGCAAGGCACGGCGCAACCTCGGCACGATGGACCTGGTGGTGTTCCCCGAATACGCGCTGCACGGCCTGTCGATGAGCACCGCGCCCGAGCTGATGGTCTCGCTGGACGGGCCCGAGGTGGCCGCGTTCAAGACTGCCTGTGTGCAGCACCAGATCTGGGGCTGCTTCTCGATCATGGAAGCCAACCCGCGCGGCAACCCCTACAACACCGGCCTGATCATCGACGACCAGGGCGCCCTCCGCCTGTACTACCGCAAGCTGCATCCGTGGATCCCGGTCGAGCCCTGGGAGCCGGGCAACATGGGCGTGCCGGTTTGTGACGGGCCGAACGGCAGCCGCATCGCGCTGATCATCTGCCACGATGGCATGTTCCCCGAAATGGCGCGCGAGGCCGCCTACAAGGGCGCCGAGATCATCCTGCGCACGGCCGGCTACACCGCGCCGATCCGCCACGCCTGGAAGATCACCAACCAGGCCAACGCGTTCCAGAACCTGGCCCTCACCGCCAGCGTGTGCCTGTGCGGCAGTGACGGCAGCTTCGACAGCATGGGCGAAGCGATGTTCTGCAATTTCGACGGCAGCGTCATCACCGCCGGCGGCGCCCGCCCCGACGAGATCGTCACCGCCGAGCTGCGCCCGGATCTGGTGCGCGAGGCGCGCGCGGTGTGGGGCGTCGAGAACAACATCTACCAGCTCTACCACCGCGGCTATGTCGCGGTGAAGGGCGGCGCGCAGGACTGCCCCTACACCTTCATGCACGACATGGTGGCCGGCACCTTCAAGCTGCCCTGGGATGCGAGCATCCAGGTGCGCGACGGCACGCCGTGCGGCTTCGCAGCGCCGACGCGGCACTACGTCGGAGCCGAGCCGAACCCTTCGGAAGCACCGTCGCGCTGACGGACCAGCCGCCGGCGACGCTGCGGGGCGGGGTTCAGCCCATCAACCGCGTGGCCACCGCCGCCACCGCCAGCGCCGCCGGCGAGCCGGGCAGCGTCTCGAACAGCAACTGACGGCGCAGCACCGCATCGCGCACGGCGATGTCCAGCGGCACCTGCCCGAGCAACTCCAGCCGCACCGGTGCATCCAGCTGCGGGTTGACATAACGGTCCACCACCTGCTGCAGCTGGCCGCGCACCGCGCGGCCCTCACCGAGCACCCGCGTCTGGTTGACCACCACCTGCAGCGCGCGTCGCCCTTGTGTGGTGGCCAGCACCTTGATGGTGGCGTAGGCGTCGGTCATCGAGGTCGGTTCGGGGGTCACCACCACCAACACCTCGTCGGCCATCGACACCGAGTACAGCACCACATCGGAGATGCCCGCGCCGGTGTCGAGCAGCACGTGGTCGTAGCGTGGCGCCACACGGTCGATGACCTGCTGCAGCTGCTCACGCACCTCGGGCGTCATGCGCGAATACTCGACCATGCCCGAGCCGGCGAGCAGCGCGTGAAAGCCGCCCGGCGCCGGGATGATTGCGTCTTCGAGTGTGCTGCGGCCGGTGAAGACGTCATGCAGCGTGATCTTCGGCGCCAGGTTGAGCATCACGTCCAGGTTGGCCAGGCCGAGGTCGGCGTCCAGCACCAGCACGCGCTGGCCCTGGCGCGCCAGCGCCGCCGCCAGATTGACGCTGATGAAGGTCTTGCCGACACCCCCCTTGCCGCTGGTGACGGCCGTGATGCGCGCGCGCGGGGTCGCGGCCTGCGGCTGCATGGGACGGAGCGCTGCACTCATTCGAGTTCCTGAAACTGAGTCATTCCGAACAGCAACGCCTTTTCCTCGGCGCTGACCACCGACACCGTGGCCGGCTCCAGGCACACGCGGTTGCGGCCCTGTGCCTTGGCACGGTACAGCTGGGCATCGGCGCGCTCCTTCCACAGCAGCGCCGACGAGCGCACCCACTGCGGCGCGAAGGCGCCACCGACACTGATGCTGACGCGGATCTGCTGCGTCAGGCCGATCGCCACCGGCGTGCTTTCGACGCGGCGGCGCACGCGCTCGGCCACCGTCTCGCCGAAGCTGCTGGCGCAGTTGGGCATGATGATGGCGAATTCCTCGCCGCCGACACGCGCCACCAGGTCCATCGGCCGCACGCACTCCAGCAGCGCCGACGCCACCGCCTTCAGCACCAGGTCACCGTTGGGGTGACCGTGCGTGTCGTTGACCTGCTTGAACAGGTCGATGTCCAGCGCCAGCAGCAGCGCCGGCTCGCCGGCGCGGGCCACCCGATCGACCTCGCGCGCCAGCGCCACGTCGAAGCTGCGGCGGTTGGCCAGCCCGGTCAGCGCATCGCGGCTGGACATGTCCACCAGCGAGTTGATCAGCGCTTGCAACCACTGCGGGTTGCTGGCGTCGCCGGCCGGCAACTCGTGCCCCGACTGCCGCAACAGCTGCAAGGCCTGCTCAAGTTCCAGGCCCTTCGCTGCCGGAGACGACGATGTGTGTGCTGGCGCGGTACGGGCCACCTGGACGAGCCTTGTGCCACGCGGCAAGGGCGCGGGCCTTTGGTCAGTCTAGCAGCGGGTTTTGCGTGTCTTGCCGTGAAGTGCGCGGCAAAAGGCGTGCAGTTCGCGGCGCACCCTTCAGGCGGCCGGCGGCAGGAACAGGGCCTGCAAATCGTTGAGGAAATCGAAGCCGCGCCGGCTGGCGCGCGCGCCGGCCAGGTCGGTCTCGACCAGGCCGCGCTCGCCAGCCCGGCGCAGGCCCGACTCGATCGCCGACAGCGGCAGCCCGGTGCGATCGCTGAATTGCTTGAACGAGAAACCCTCGCGCAGGCGCAGCGCATTGAGCATGAATTCGAACGGCAACTCGGCGCGCGACAGCTGACGTTCGTTGGAGATTGCCTGGCCGGCCAACGCCTGGTCCATGTAGGCCGTCGGTTCGCGCCAACGCACCTGGCGCATGACCCGGTGCGCAAAGCTGAGCTTGCCGTGGGCACCGGCACCGATGCCCAGGTAGTCGCCGAACTGCCAGTAGTTCAGGTTGTGCCGGCAGCGCTGGCCGTCCCGCGCGAAGGCCGAGACCTCGTAGCGCTGCAGTGCAGCCGACGAGGTGCGTTCGACGATCGCATCCAGCATGTCCGCCGCCGCATCGGCATCGGGCAGATCGGCAGGCGGATGCGATGCGAAGAAGGTGTTCGGCTCCAGCGTCAGGTGGTAGACCGACAGGTGCGGTGGTGCATACGACAGCGCCGCCTCGAGGTCGCTGCGCAGTTGCGCGAGCGTCTGCCCGGGCAGCGCATACATCAGGTCGATGTTGAAGGTCTCGAAGCAGGCCCTGGCCTCTTCGACCGCCGCACGCGCCTGTGCCGCATCGTGAACGCGGCCGATGGCGTGCAGATGCTGATCGTCGAAGCTCTGCACGCCGATCGACAGCCGCGTCACGCCGGCCGCGCGAAAGGCGCGAAAACGATTGCGCTCGAAGGTGCCCGGGTTGGCTTCGAGCGTGATTTCGCAATCGGGCACCAACGGCAGCCGCGCGCGGATATCGGCGAGCAGCCGGTCGATTCCTTCAGGCGAGAACAGGCTGGGCGTGCCGCCACCGATGAACACGCTGATCACCGGGCGACCCCACACCAGCGGCAGCGCGGCTTCGAGATCGGCGCGCAGCGCATCGAGGTAGCGGCCTTCGGGAATCGTCGGCGCGGGCACGACGACTGGGCTTTGGCCGGGCAGCGCGATCGTCGCTGTGCCGCCCGCCTGGTGCGAATTGAAGTCGCAGTACGGGCACTTCTTCAGGCACCACGGCAGGTGCACGTACAACGACAGCGGCGGCAGCGCCGGCAGGTTCAGCGTGCCCGGCCGCAGGTACTGATCGACCGCCGGCAGCGCCACCCCTCAGCCTTCGAACCAGTGTGTCTGCAGCAGTGTGCGCATCTGCGCGCAGGCCTGCGCGCGGTGGCTGAGCCGGTTCTTCTGCGCGCTCGGCATTTGCGCCACCGTGCAGCCGGCTTCCTCGATGAACAGCAGCGGGTCGTAGCCGAAGCCGCCGTCGCCGCGCGGCGCCGACAGGATCCTGCCCTGCCAACGGCCGGTGGCGATCAGCGGCTGCGGGTCGTGTTCGCTGCGCACCGCGACCAGCGTGCAGACGAAACTGGCCCGTCGATCGTGAACGTCGTGCAGCCGCTGCAGCAGCAGCCGGTTGTTGGCCGCATCCTGCACGCGGCGTTGCGCCTCGCGCTCGCCCGGCGGCAATTCGATGGTCGCGAAGTGCGCCGAGACCACGCCCGGCGCGCCATCGAGCGCGTGCACGCACAGGCCCGAATCGTCGGCCAACGCTGCCGCGCCGGTGCCGCGCGCGGCGTGTCTCGCCTTGGCGAGCGCGTTTTCGATGAAGCTCGCATGCGGTTCTTCGGCTTCCGCCAGCTGCAGACTGGGTTGCGCGACCAGATCGACAGGCAAGCCAGCGAACAGCACGCGCAGCTCGGCCAGCTTGCCGGCGTTGTTCGAGGCCAGCACCAACCGCAGCGGAAGACCACCCGCCGCGGCCGATGTCATGACGCGAGCGCCGCGTCGAGCGCCTGGCGCTGCGCGGCCACCAACTCGCCGATGCCCTTGCCGGCCAGCGCCAGCAGCGCATCCATCTCGCGGCGCGAGAAGGTGGCGCCTTCGGCCGTGCCCTGTACCTCGACGAAGCCGCCGGCGCCGGTCATGACCACGTTCATGTCGGTGTCGCAGGTGGAGTCTTCGGTGTATTCCAGATCGAGCAGCGGCGTGCCGGCGACCAGCCCAACCGACACCGCGGCGACGGCGTCGCGGATCGGCGAGGTGCTGATGCGCCCTTCGCGCAGGAGCCAGCTCACGGCGTCGTGCGCGGCCACCCAGGCGCCGGTGATGGCGGCGGTGCGCGTGCCGCCATCGGCCTGCAGCACATCGCAATCGAGATGGATGCTGCGCTCGCCGAGGCGCTTCAGATCGAACACGCTGCGCAGCGAGCGGCCGATCAGGCGCTGGATTTCCTGCGTGCGCCCGCTTTGCTTGCCGCGGGCCGCCTCGCGATCACCGCGCGTGTGCGTGGCCCGCGGCAGCATGCCGTATTCGGCCGTCACCCAGCCTTCGCCGCTGCCGCGCTTGTGCGGCGGCACGCGTTCTTCCACCGATGCGGTGCACAGCACCTTCGTGTCGCCGAAGGCGACCAGCACCGAGCCTTCGGCATGCACGGTGTAGCCGCGCATGAGGGTGACGGGCCGCAGTGCATCGTGCGCACGCGCGTGAGAACGTTGGAAGTCGGGCATGAATGAAGCTCGAGAGTGAAGGTGTTGCGATTGGCGCGCCCTGCCGCTCACCCGCATCGGCGAGCTCGCCGTCACGGCCGCGGCCGCGAAGTCAATTCTTGCGTTGCGAAGAACGCTGGATGGCCTCGTTGATTTCGCGGATCGAGCGTTCGATCTCGGCATCGTCCAGCTCGTCGGGCGAGCTGTCGCCCATCACGCTGGCCTGGATGGTGGAGGCGAAAACCTCGTCGCCCAGGTTTTCGGTGGTCACGCCGCTGCGGCTGTCGCCGTCTTCGGCCGATTCCCATTCGATGCACAGCACAGTCACGTTGTCGCTTTTCGCGCCGGCGTTGCGCAACGCCGTCTCGACCAGCTCGGGCACCGCATCGGACACCGCCTGGCGCGCCATCTGCTCGGTGATCTCGGCATCGTTGACCGCGCCCCACAGGCCGTCGCTGCACAACAGGATGCGGTCGCCCGGCTGCATCAGCAACGGCCCGGCGGTATCGACCACCGGCTTGCCGGGGCTGCCCAGGCAGGTGAACAGCACGTTGCGGTTCATGCGCTCATTGACCGGCAGCCCATGCGCCATGGTTTCCTGCAATTCGGTGTACGAATGGTCGCGGGTGCGCGCGATCAGCTTGCCGCCGCGCACCAGGTACAGCCGCGAATCGCCGCAGTGCGCCCAGTACGCGGCGTTGCCCTGCAGCACGCAGGCGATGATGGTGGTGCGCGGCGTGTCGATCAGCGAACGCTCGGTGGCATAGCGCAGCAGCTGGTGGTGCCCGGCGATGATGGCGTCGTGAAGGAAGCGCAGCGGATCGGCCACCGTCGGCTTGGCGTCGCGCTGAAAGTGCGCGGCGATGGTCTGCAGCGCCAGCTGCGAGGCCACCTCGCCTTCAGGGTGGCCGCCCATGCCGTCGGCCAGCGCGAACAGGCCGGCGTCACGCGTGTAGCAGTACCCCATGCGGTCTTCGTTCTTCTCGCGCCCGCCTTTGCGGCTGACCTGATAGACCATGAACCTCATGGGCAGATGCGCCGGCCGTTCACGCCTTGGCGCCGGTCTTCAGCGTTTCCAGCTGCAGCTTCAGCCGTTCGCTGAAGCTGAGCTTGGTGTAGCGCCGTTCGGTCTCGCGCGAGAGTTCCTTCTGCAGCGCGAACACACTCTGCGGCCGGCTCAGCGGGTCGAGCGACATGCACCACTCGGTGACTTCGATCAGGTTGTCGCTGTAGACATTGCGCAGCCGCGACAGGCTCAAAGCCAGGCGGTCCTTCTCCAGCCGCTGCGGCGCATCGTTCGGCGGGTAGCCCTGCATGCAGGCGTAGATGCACGCGCCGATGGCGTAGATGTCGGTCCACGGCCCGAGCGTGCCGTCGCGCCGGTACATCTCGGGCGCGGCAAAGCCGGGCGTGTACATCGGGCGGATGAAGTTGCCTTCCTTGCTCAGCACCTCGCGCGCGGCACCGAAATCGAGCATCACTGCCCGGTTGTCGTTGGTGACGAAGATGTTCGCCGGCTTGATGTCCAGGTGCAGCATCTTGTGCTGGTGCACGATGCGCAACCCGCGCAGGATCTCGTCGAACAGGCTGCGGATCGACGACTCGCGGAACACCTTGTCGCGCTTCAGGTCGCGCGCGGTGATGATGAAATCCTGCAGGGTGTCGCCCTGCAGGTAGTTCATCACCATGTAGACGGTTTCGTTCTCGCGGAAGAAGTTCAGCACCGAGACCACGCTCGGATGGCTAGATCTGCGCCAGCGAGCGCCCTTCTTCGAAGAAGCTCTTCAGCCCCAGGCGGTACAGCGGCTGCTTGTCGGGCTTGACGCGCGGGGTCAGTTCGCCGGCAGAGCGCTCGGCCAGCGACGCCGGCAGGTACTCCTTCAGCGCGACCAGGTGCTGCTTGTCGTCTTCGGCCAGATAGACCACGCCGAAGCCCCCAGCTGCCAGCTTCTTGACGATCTGGTAGCCCCCGACGACCGTGCCCGAGGGCAGCGGAGCGGGCTTGGGCTTTGACATAATCGTGGGTTTCGCTAGGGGCGCAATTTCCATGCCAGTTTACAGCATGACCGGCTACGCCAACGCGTCGTCGGGCCCTGCGGCGCCGCAGGATGCCAACCCTGGCACGGCCAAAGTCGGCCCGAGGTGTCGTGCACGTCGACATGCGCTCGGTCAACGGGCGCTTTCTCGATCTGGTGTTGCGCCTGCCCGACGACATGCGCGGGCTCGAACCGGCCTTGCGCGAGCTGATCGGCGCGGCTTTCAAGCGCGGCAAGATCGAACTGCGGCTGTCGACCACGCGCGAAGCGACGACGCCTGGCCGCAACCGACGGCCGAGCAGCTGAGCCGCCTGGGCCGGCTGGACGACACCATCCGCGGCTGGCTGAAATCGGCGGCGCCGCTGTCGGTCAACGAGGCGCTGCTGTGGTGCCGCAACGCGGCGCAGCCCGAACGGCTGGACGACGCGGCGCTCGAGGCCACGCGGCGCTGCATCAAGGGCTTGAGCGAGGCGCGTGCCCGCGAGGGCGCCCGGCTGGTGTCGGTGCTGATCGACAAGCTGGTGCGGCTGCGCGAGCTGGCGGCGCCAGCCGAACCGCTGGTGCCCGCGGTGGTGGCGCGTCAGCAGCAGCGCTTTGTCGAGCGCTGGAACGAAGCGCTGCAGGCCAGCGGCGCGGCCAACACGCTCGGCGCCGAGAGCATCCGCGAGCGGGCGTTGAACGAAGCCGCGGCGTATGCCATCCGCATCGACGTGGCCGAGGAGCTGGCGCGCCTGCGCGCTCACCTCGACGAGGTCGAACGCCTGTTGAAGGCCGGCGGCGAGGTCGGCAAGCGGCTCGACTTCCTGATCCAGGAACTGCAGCGCGAGGCGAACACGCTGGGCTCGAAATCGGCAGCGCTGGAGCTGACCAACGTGGCGGTGGAGATGAAGGTGCTGATCGAGCAGATGCGCGAGCAGGTGCAGAACATCGAGTAGCTTTTCCGGGAGTCCCACGGGGTCCCCGGAAATGATGTAACCCACTGTCGTGTAAGGATATTTTGTCCCGAGCCGTCCCGGGGCGTCGCAGCGAAGCGCGCGCAACCTGTGGGGTTTATTGTGGGGTTTTTGGAGTTCGCGCCGCTTCCGTTCGAGCTGATGTAGGACCAGCCAGGACTGCTCGGAACAGGCAGCAGCGTAGCTGCGGACGACCAGGCTACGAACTTACCGCCGAGGGCGACGCAATGACAAGATTCGTGATTGGCCCCGATGTCGCCCTGTACCTGGCCCAGTCGCAAGCCGTGGTGGTGACGAAGCACCAGCTACTCGCACCCACCCTGATCCGCTCCCAGGTCCTGGCCCAGCTGTACATCCTCGTGCGGCGCGGTGAACTCGACCGAAAGGCCGCAGAACGCCAGCTCGAGCACCTGCGTGGCCTTAGGCTTCGCCTCCTCGGCGACCGGGTGCTGCAAAGCCTCGCCTGGAAGATCGCCGACCACCTTGGCTGGCCCGACACCTTCTTGGCCGAATACATCGCCCTGACCCAGCTCCAGGGCGATGCCTTCGTCTGCATGGACCCCGCGCTGGCACGTGCCATCGACAACACCGTCACCGTAGCGTCCATCGACGACCTGCTCGGCAGCGCGTAGCCCCGACTGGACGCCGTCCTTTGAGGCAAGCAGAACCCGCCAGATGAAGAACATTGATGTTTCATTATCACTGTATCAATTGACATTCACAGTCATTTCACAACAAAATGCACCCATGAAGGCTGCCGCCGCTGAAGCCGCTTCCACCCACGAACAGCAGGTCCTGCGCCTTGCTCGCAAGCGCACCCTGCTACGCGCGCGTGACGTGACGCAGCACGGCCTGCCGACCATCGCCCTGACGCGCCTGGTGCAAGCCGGCAAGCTCGAACGCGTGGCGCGCGGCCTCTACGGCCTGCCGGGCGCGGAGATCAGCGAGCACCGCTCGCTGGCGGAAGTCTCGGCACGCGTGCCCAAGGGCGTGGTCTGCCTGCTGTCCGCACTGCGCGTCCACGAAATCGGCACACAGGCCCCCCACGAGGTCTGGATCGCCATTCCGCCGCACATGGTGAGCCCTCGGCTCGACCAGCCTTCAATCCGGGTCGTGCGCATGTCTGACGAAGCCCTCGCCGAGGGCGTCGATCGCCTGAAGATCGACGGCGTCGACGTGCCGGTCTTCACCGCGGCCCGGACCGTCGTCGACTGCTTCCGGTTCCGCAACAAGATCGGCTTGGATGTGGCGCTGGAAGCACTCCGCGACGGCTGGACCCAGCGCAAGTTCACGCTGGACGACCTCTGGCGCCACGCCACGCGCGGGCGTGTGGCCAACGTCATGCGCCCCTACATCGAGGCCATCACGGCATGACCGCCAACCGCGCTGCGTCGATCCGCGCCAGGCTCAAGCAGCACACCGACACGTCGAAGCAGGACTTCAACCTGACCCTCACCCGGTACGGTCTGGAACGCCTGCTCTACCGACTGTCCATCTCCGAGCACGCACCGAACTTCCTGCTGAAGGGCGCGCTGCTATTCCAACTCTGGTACGGCCAGCCGCACCGGCCGACACGTGACGCCGACCTGCTGGGTTTCGGCCCCGACGACGTATCCACGCTGGTCGGTGTCTTCCGATCGATCGCCATCATCGCAGTGGACGACGGCGTCGTCTTCGATGCCACGTCGGTCGCGGGCAGCCCGATCCGCAAGGACGCCGGCTACGGCGGCGTGCGCATCGATCTGCGCGCAACCCTCGACGGCGCCCGACTGTCCCTGCAGATCGACATCGGCTTCGGTGATGCCGTCACGCCGGTGGCGCAGTCCATCGCCTACCCCACCCTGCTGCCCGACGTCCCCGCACCGACCTTGCGCGCCTACCCCAAGGCCGCGGTCGTCGCCGAGAAGCTGCATGCCGTGACCGTGCTGGGCATGACCAACACCCGCATGAAGGACTTCTTCGACCTCGCCCTGCTGTTGCGCGACGACACGCTCGACGATGCGGAACTGAAGCGCGCCATCGAAGCGACCTTCATCCGCCGACAGACGGCCATGCCCAGCAACCTGCCCATCGGCCTGAGCGATGCCTTTGCCGACGACACCACCAAGCAGACGCAATGGCGGGCGCTCCTGAACAAGAACAAGCTGGACCGGATGGACCTTCGCGAGGTGATCGGGGCCATCCGAGCGCGTGCGACGCAGTTCGGATTTCCCAGGCCGTAGGACTGACGCTGGACCGGCCATGCGCACAACGCTGTTCGACTTCACCGACCCAAGTGCGGCAAGCGCGTGGCAAGCCATCGACGACCGCGTGATGGGCGGCATCTCTCGCAGCTCACTGCGCCACGACCCAGCAGGTCACGCAGTGTTCGAGGGAACCGTCTCGCTGGAGCGCAACGGCGGGTTCGCCTCGGTGCGGTCCAGCCCCGGTGAACGAGGCTTGGCTGGCGCCGAGGCCTGCCTGATCGAGCTGCGCGGCGGCCACAAGCTGTTCAAGCTCAGCCTGCTGACCGAAGACGGCTTCGACAGCCTGAACTACCAGGCCAGTTTCGCCGCCAAGGGCACCGACTGGCAGACCCTGCACCTGCCGCTGGCCGACTTCGGCGCCAGCTTCCGCGGACGCGAGGTCACCGCCGCACCACCGCTGGCCCCCGCACGCATCCGCCAGGTCGGCCTGATGATCGCGGCACGCCAGGCTGGCAGGTTCGAGCTCCACATCCGGCGGATCTGCCTCACCTGACCCGGCCGGCGCCCAGCGAACAAACAAGGGGCACGTCCGGTGCCCCGCAGCCCTCAAAGCAGGCCACGCTCCGCAAAGCTACAGACCTCGGCGCCCGCCACCACCAGGTGATCGAGCACCCGCACGTCCACGAGCGCCAGCGCCGTCTTCAGCGTCTGCGTCAGGAACTCATCGGCCCGGCTCGGCTCCACGGACCTCCGACGGGTGGTTGCCCTCAAGCGTTTGCAGGTTCTTCGTATGGAGCACTTTACAGTCCACGACATGAGGCGGACGGCACGAACGCATCTTGCCAGCCTGGGTGTCGATCGCTTCGTCGCTGAGAAGTCGCTCAACCACAAGTTGGGCAAACCTGGAGGGCATCTACGACCGACATGATTACTTCGCCGAGCGAGATGCGGCGCTTGGCTCCTGGGCAGCGCTGCCTGCTCAAGTCGAGCGTGGCATGAAGGTGGCTGGCACGTCGAAGTCGCCGCGCGCTGGCTCCAGGAGGATGGCGTCCGCAAGCCCTTTGGCTACTGGCTGACCGTTTGCGGCTTCAATATCAGCAATGCCGCGCAAAGCCGACGTTGTAGTCTGCTCGGCAGCCACCTGAGCGTCGACCGCCACTGGCCCACGCCAGGTCGCGGGTGCCCCCCGGCAATAGCCTGCCTTCCGTCCCAAGGCTCCAAAGCGATCGTTACCTCGGGCTTCAGCGCGCGCACGAAGCCCACGCGTGCGGCCGATAGCAACCGCGCCTGGGTTGTCGTTTCAGAGCCCGACTTGCGGGGTCAACGCCTTGAATCCCGAGATCACGTCGGAGAGTTCTTCGTCGATCTTGCTCTGCCGCAACCGATGAAAACGGTCGTGCAGAACCAAGAGCATCTTGTCGATGTTCCTGTCAGCACGATCCATGGCAGCCAGCCGGCTGGCGTTCTCGCTGGCAAGAGACTCTGCGCTGGCGCGGAAGATCGACACGAACATGTACTCGCTGATCAGCCCGCGCATCGTCGCGGTGTGGTTGCCGACGACTTCCGCAGGCAGCTGCGTCGGCCAGGCACGCCCGGCCAACTCGAGCCGCCACGCGTCGTCCAGAGGCAGCAGCCGCTGGCCCACGGGAACGTAGGCCGCACCGGTCGTGGGGCGGTTGTAGAACAGATGCAGTTCGCACAGGGAGCCCAACGCCGCCGAGGTTGGTGTCGTGTCGACCACGGTGAGCAGAATGTCGGTCACCAGGCGGGTGATCGCCTGTACGCTGGCGGGCACGCCGAACGTTCCCTGGGGCGGCATGCCGGCGTCCGCCAGACTGGCCCGCATCCGTTCGCCGACAGCCCAGACGCCTGCGCGCCGGGCCGCTGCGCCGCCAGGGCTCGAGTGGCGTACTCGACGACCGTGTCATTGAAACGGCCGACCAGTCCCTGGTCCGATCCGAAGACCACGGCGCGGATCGGGCGGCTCCGGCGCCGCAGGCGCACCGGACAGGGCGCTGCGGTGAGCGCGGTCTTGCCGAAAGCAGGCCCCCAGACCCAGTTCGACGGTGCGGGCGTAGTCGCCGAGTGCCGCCACCGATGTCGCGTACTGCCCGACGCTGGCCGCAGCCTGGGCTTTCATCGCTCGGACGACGGATTGCAGGTCGGCGGCGCTGCCGATCTTGCGCCGCAGGTGGGCGGTGCTGTCTGCCATCGACGGGCCGCTCAGCCGCGCTTCGGCGGCGACGGCTGCGCCGCTGCGGCGCCGGCCTCGTCGCCGTCCTCGTTCGGTTTGGGCAGGAAGCGCGAAATGGCGCCGCGCGCCAGATCGACCATGGCCGCCCGGTCCTCGTCGCTCAGCTTGTCGGACTGCAGCAGACGCTGGCCCAGCGCGTCCGGGATGTCGCGGCCCGCGGCCTCGACCACGGCCTGTTCGGCGTCGGCCATGCGATCCGGCGGCACCGGGTCGAACAGTCCGGCGGTCAGCGCGAGCACGATGGCCAGTTGCGCCGGCACCGGCACGGGTGCCAGTTCAGGCTGCTTCAGACAGGCGCGGATGCGCTGGCCGTGCGTGATCGACGCTTGTGTCTCGTCATCCAGATGGGCCCCGAAGCGGGCGAAGGTCTCGAGTTCCTCGAACTGCGCATAGGCCAGCTTGAGGTCGCCGGCCACGGCCCGGAAGGCCGCCAGCTGCGCCTTGCCGCCCACGCGCGAGACCGACCGGCCCACGTCCACCGCCGGCAGCACGCCCAGCTGGAACAGCGTGGGCGACAGGTAGATCTGGCCGTCGGTGATGGAGATCAGGTTGGTCGGGATGTAGGCCGAGATGTCCTCGGCCTCGGTCTCGATGATCGGCAATGCGGTCAGCGAGCCGCCGCCGAGCGTCTGCGTTCAGATGGGTGGCCCGCTCCAGCAGACGCGAATGGATGTAGAAGATGTCGCCGGGAAAGGCTTCGCGCCCGGGCGGCCGGCCCAGCAGCAGCGACAGCTCGCGGTACGAGCGGGCATGCTGCGTCAGATCGTCGTAGACGATCAGCACGTCGCGGCCCGCGGCCATGAAGTACTCGGCGATGCTGGTGGCGGCGTAGGGTGCGATGTACGACAGCCCCGGTGCGTCGTTGCCTCGGCCACGACGACGACCGAGTACGCCAGCGCGCCCTGCGTCACGCAGCACGGCCACCACCTTGGCCACCGCCGAGGCGCGCTGGCCGATCGCGCAGTACACGCACACCACGTCACGCCCGCGCTGGTTGACGATGGTGTCGATGGCGATGGAGGTCTTGCCGGTCTGCCGGTCGCCGAGGATCAGTTCGCGCTGGCCGCGGCCGATCGGAATGAGCGCGTCGATGACCTTCAGGCCCGTCTGCAGCGGCACCGTCACCGGCGCGCGGTCCATGATCGCCGGCGCCGGCCGCTCGATCGGCATGCGCTGTTCGCCGTCGATGGGCGGCAGCCCGTCGAGCGGCCGGCCGAGCGGGTCGATGACCCGCCCCAGCAGGCCTCGCCCACGGCGACATCCATCACGCGGCCCTCGCGCTGGACCTCGGCGCCGGCGTGCAGCAGCGCATGGTCGCCGAGCAGCACCACGCCGACCTCGGTCTCGTCGACGTCGAAGGCCAGGCCCAGCAGGCCACCCGGGAATCGGATCATCTCGGCGTAGGCGACGCCCGGCAGGCCCGCCGACGTGGGCCACGCCGGTGGCCACGGAAAGCACCGTCCCCACTTCGCGCGCCACGAGTGCCGGCGCCAAGGCCTGGCGCGCGCGGTCCATCGCGGCGAAGGCGTCGTCGAAGCCTTGCTGCAGGGCTTCGAGCGCGGCCGTCATGGCGAGCGGCGTTGCGATCGGCTGGCCGGCGGGCTGTGGCCCCGGCCGGGCCCGCGCGTCGCGGGTGGTCGGTCGCGGGCGCCGGCAGCGGGCGCCGCGCGCTGCGTGCTCGGCGCCCGCACCTTCAGCAGGTCGCTCACCCCCTGCTCGAGCGAAGCGAGATAGTCGCCGATGCGTCCAGGCGAACTTCTGGCCCTGCGCGATGAGTTCGATGCCGCCACCAGGGCCGGCGCCGGTCTCGTAGCGCAGGTCGAGCTCGGCGCCGAATTTGTCGGCGATGGCCTTGTGGATGGCGCGGCGTTGTGCGCTCCGGCAGCTCGAAGGCGCTGCGCACGACGACGCCATCCTTGGCTCGCGTCCAGCGCCGTCGCAAGCGCTGCCTTGGGCGGGCCTCGAGGCGCTTGCAGGCGGCCGATGAAGACCTCGCATGCGCTGGCCTCCAGGCTGGCGCCGGCCAGGTCGGTGAGCGCCTGGCGCGCGATGGCGAAGACCTCGGTCTGTGCGCGCTGTCGCACCGCCTGCTCCAGCGCCTTCGCCTCGCTGGCCAACGAGGCCTGCGCGTTTGGCGGCCAGCGCGTCGGCGGCCTGGCGGGCGGCGTCCATCAACTTCTGGCGTTCGGCGGCGGCGTCGGCAGTGCGCCTTGTGCAGCAGCGCGGCACGCTGCTGCTCGAAGTCGTCGTTCTTCTTCTGGAACTCGTCGCGCTCATGCTGGGCTTCGGCTCTTCTTGCGCCCGGCGTCGGCGAGTTCGGTTGCGATGCGCTTCTCGCGCGCATCGATGGCATCCAGGATCGGCTTGTAGAGGAACCGCTTCATCAGCCACACCAGGATGACGAAGTTCAGCGCCTGGGCGCCGACGGTGAACCAGTCGATCAGCATGGCCTACTTGCCGGCCACCTTGGCGGCCTGCGCGATGCGCCGCGTTCCAGAACGGGTTGGCGAAGATCAGGATCATCGACACCACGAAGCAGTAGATCGCGGTCGATTCGATCATCGCCAGGCCCGACGAACAGCGTGCGGGTGATGGTGGCCGACGCGTCGGGCTGCTGCGCCAGCGCGGTGAGCGCCGTCGCCACGGCGCGGCCCTCGGCCAGGGCCGGGCCCATCGTGCCGAAACCGGTGGTGATGCCGGCGATGACGATCGAGGCGATGGCGATGAGGGTCAGGCTGTCCATGTGGGTCGTTCTCGCAGGTTATGCAGTGGAGGGCTTCGGCTTCGGGCAGCTGGGCCGCGGGCTGGCGCACGCGAGTGGCCGCGGCGATGTAGACCGCCGCCAGGATGCTGAAGATGTAGGCCTGGACCATGCCGGTCAGCAGGCCGAGCACCGTCATCACGACCGGGAAGACGAAGGGCGTGATGCGTCAGCAGGATGGCCATGATCATGGCGCCGCTCATCATGTTGCCGAACAGGCGCACGGCCAGGGCCAGCGTGCGCGACAGCTCGCTGATGAGGTTGAAGGGCAGCATCACGACGGTCGGTTCGACGTAGGTCTTCAGGTAGCCGCCCAGCCCTTGGCCGGCGATGCCGAAGGCCGGCACGGCGACGAACACGCAGGCGGCCAGCGCCGCGGTGGTCGACAGCGAACCGGTCGGCGGCTCGAAGCCCGGGATCACCGTGCACAGGCTGGAGGCCGCGACGAAGAGGAACAGCGTGCCCAGGAAGGCCAGGTACTTGCGCGGCTGCTGCAGGCCGATTTCCTGGATCTGCGTCTGGATCGACGTGACCACGATCTCCAGCAGGCTCTGCCAGCGCGAGATGGTCCGTCCGTGCGACAGCTTGCGCGTGACCAGCGCCGAGCCCACGGTCATCACCAGCATCAGCGCCCAGGTGAAGACGATGGTGGCATTGAGCTTCACGAAGCCGTTCTGCCAGAAGATCCATTCGTCCGGGCTAAGGCGCATGGCGGGCCTTCCGCTGGGGCTCGAAGGCATCGGCTTCCGCGTGGCCCAGGTCACCACCAGCCGCGCCAGCACGAAGCCCAGCAGGCACAACAGCATGCGCGACCACTCGCCGCCGGCCGCCAGATAGAACCCGCCAAGCGCGATGGCCATGCGCAGCAAGGCGCTGCCCAGCACGGCCAGCGCCGGCCGGCGGAAGTCGGCCGCGTGGCGCACCGTCCACCACAGCCCGCCGTAGAACAGCACGCCGAGCACAAAGCCCGCGGCGATGGCCGTGGTGGCCGCGAGCATGTCAGGCATCGCCGTCTCCGCGGTCTTCGTGCATGGCGCGATCTTCCTTGGCCACCCAGTGCCAGGCGTTCAGGCAGCCGAGCGTGAGCCCTGCCACCAGCAAGGCCAGCGTCCAGGAATGCGTGCCGGCATGACGGCCGTCCAGCCACAGCCCCAGCGCCGCACCCAGCAAGGTGGGCACGACGACGGACCAGCCCACCAGGCCCATCATCCCCAGGCCGGACCAGACGCCGGGCGCGCCGTCGCGTCGCGCCTTGAGCTTGCGCGCGGCCTGGCCCTCGACCTTGCGCGGCCAGGCGGTCCGCGTTCATGCGGGTCCTGGTCAGTCACGTTCCAGCCCCGCGAAGCGGCGCAGGAAGCCGCCCTCCAAGCGCGCCATCACCGAGCGCAGGGCGTGTTCCTGCTCATCGAGCTGCACGAATTCCCGCGCCACAGCGTCGCGCAGTTGCCCGAGATCCACGCCGCCGATGGCACGCCGCGCCGAAACCCGCACGTCGGCGCCGGCCTTGACCAGCACGCCCTCGTCCAGCGCCACGAAGACCTCGCCATGCGCCGCCGACTCGTAGGTCAGGATGCCGGGCACCAGCGCCGCGACGCAATCCAGCCGGTGCGGCAACAGGCCGAACGAGCCGGCCGATGTCTCGGCCACGATGCGCACCACGTCGGGCTCGTCGGCGAACACCTGGAATGGCAGCAGCACCCTAAGCCGCATCGGCATGCGCTGCTTGCGCAGGCTCCGGGTCATGCGCCGTCGTGGGCTTTGCGTCGGGCGATGGTTTGAGCTGCGGGCTTGCCCTTGGCCTCGGCGATCGCGCCGATCATGTACAGCGCGCTCTCCGGCCGGTCGTTGAATTCGTCGCGCAGGATGCGTTCGCAGCCGTCGAGCGCATCGGCCAGGCTCACGAGCTTGCCCTTCAGGCCGGTGAACTGCTCGGTGGTGAAGAACGGCTGCGTCAGGAAGCGCTCGAGCCGCCGCGCGCGCGCCACCACCTTGCGGTCGGGCGGCGACAGCTGCTCCAGGCCCAGCATGGCGATGATGTCCTTCAGCTTCGCGTACTGCGCCAGCGTCTGCCGGATCTGCTGCGCCAGCGCATAGTGGCGCGCGCCGACGATGCCCGGCGTGGCCATCCTCGAATTCGACTGCAGCGGGTCGATCGACGGGTACAGGCCTTCGCTGGCGCGCTGCCGCGACAGCACGATCGACGCCGACAGATGCGAGAAGGTGTGCACCGCCGCCGGGTCGGTGAAGTCGTCGGCCGGCACGTACACCGCCTGGATCGACGTGATGGCGCCGCTGTCGGTGTTGGCGATGCGCTCTTCCAGCCCCGCCAGTTCGGTGGCCATGGTCGGCTGGTAGCCCAGGCGCGACGGCATCTGCCCCATCAGGCTGGAGACCTCCATGCCGGCCTGGATGAAACGGAAGATGTTGTCGACCAGCAGCAGCACGTCGCGGTGCTCGTCGTCGCGGAAATACTCGGCCATCGTCAGCGCCGCATCGCCGACGCGGAAGCGCGCGCCGGGCGGCTCGTTCATCTGGGCGAAGATCATCACCATCTTGTCCAGCACGCCGGCGTCCTTCATCGCCGCGTGCAGTTCCGCGCCTTCGCGGCAGCGCTCGCCGATGCCGCAGAAGATGCTGACGCCGTCCTGGTGGTCGATCATGTTGTGGATCATCTCGGTCAGCAGCACCGTCTTGCCGACGCCCGCGCCGCCGAACAGGCCGGCCTTGCCGCCGCGTTCCAGCGGTGTCAGCACGTCGATGACCTTGATGCCGGTCTCGAAGACTTCCGAGGTCGTCGAGCGTCGCGCCAGCGCCGGCGGTGCCCGGTGCACCGAGCGCCACTTGCTGCCCGCCAACGGCTCGCCGCCGTCGATCGTCCGACCGAACACGTCGAACATGCGCGAAACGATGGCCTTGCCCACCGGCGCCTGCAGCGGCCGCCGGTGTCGGTGACGACCATGCCGCGCGCCAGGCCTTCGGTGCTTGTCAGCGCCACGCCACGCACGTGCCGCTGGTCGCGCTGGGTCAGCACCTCGACGACGATGGTGTCATCTGCACCGGCATGCAGCACCGAATGGATGGCCGGCAGAGGCCCGTCGAAGCGCACATCGACCACGCTGCCGCGAACTGACGTGACGACACCGCGATTGCCCGCACTATCAAGGGTTTTCATGTCGCCTTCGTTCTCGAAAACCAGGGACGGGCCAGATTCGTCCAATCAAGGCATTGGGTCTTGTCGCGACCCAGCTGTCTGTGCGGTGGCGCACTGAGCACGCACCTCAGGCACCTCACACGCTCGACGGTCACGCCGTGTTCGGTAGCAAACAGACGGTTCGTGTACAGGCGCGCAAAGTGACACTGAGCAAGACCGCTCGGCATTGGCTTGAGCAGCGACACTTCACCGCGCTCGGGTCGACCCATGAAACCATCCCGCTTTTCAGGGTACTCCGGCAGATTGCGCCGGACGAGCCCGCGCCGTGGCCGCTGACCGCAGCGGCGAAGAGACGATGCTCTGGCGCGGCCGCCAGCTGCTCTTGCGGCCCATCGGGCCCGGAGACGAGGCACGTCACGCCGCGTTCTTCGCGCACGAGGCGCCCGATGATCTGCGCCTGCGCTTCTTCGGCAGCCGACGCGAAGTGCCACACGCCGAAATCGCGCGGCTCGTGCACCCAGACGCGGCAACGGAAGTGGCTTTCATCGTTCTGGCGCAGCGGGCCCACGGGCCGTCAGAGGAGCCGTCGGAGGAAGTGGCCACGGCACGCGCCGTGGCGGGTGCCGACAACGTGGAGGCTGAAGTCGGCATCACGGTCCGCTCCGACCTCAAGGGTCAGGGACTGGGACAACTCGTGCTTACCAAGCTGATCGACAGCGTGAGGCGCCGCGGTACGCAGCGCATCGTCTGCGAAGTCCTGCATGAGAACGAAGCCATGCGCGCACTGGCCACACGTCTGGGGTTCCAGATCGAGAGGCGAAACCCGGGACCAGGACCGCTTCGCTATGTCCTCGAGTTGCAGCCCGTGCAGGGTCTGCCGACCTGATGCTGGACCAGCACGCCACCGCAGGCCTGTTGCGGGTACTCGCCCTCAACAGCGGCTCTTCGTCGCTGAAGTTCGGCTTGTATGAAGTGCGTGCCGGGTGTGTGCAGTGCCTTCTCAGCGGTGAGGCGCACAAGCTCGGTGAACGGCGTAGCGTGTTCCGGGCCATGGACCCATCGGGTCGTGTCACCTGCCTGGAGACTGCGCCACTGCCGAGACCCCAGGATGTGGTTGCGCGCGTCGGCCGATGGCTGACTGATACCGGCGCAGTTGGAAGCCGCCCGGGCCTTCGCGCCGCTGCATACACCGGCGGTGCTGTCGGTGATACGCAGTGCGCGGGCCAAGTTTCCCAGGCTTCCTCAGGGGGTGCTCCGACACCGTCTTTCACGCCCGCATGCCGCCCGTGTCAAGCGTGCTGCCGCTGTCGGCAGCGCTGCGTGCGCAGGGCATCCAGCGATTTGGCTTCCACGGCCTGTCGTGCGCGTCGATCGTGCACCAGATGGCACAAGCCCCTGCTGTTGGGGTGCCCTGCCGACTGCTGATTGCCCATCTCGGCAACGGCGCCAGTGTCACGGCGGTCAGGGACGGCGTGTCGATCGATAGATACCAGCATGGGCCTTACACCCAGCGGCGGCCTGATCATGGGTACGCGCAGCCGTGATCTCGACCCCGGTGTCTTGGTCTATCTTGTGCGCGAGCAAGGCTTCGACGCCGCCATGCTGGAAGACCTGGTCGACATCGCGGCGGACTGGCCGGCATCTCGGGCCTGAGCGGGGGCATGCGCACTCTGCACGCAGCCGCGGCGTCCAATGCGGACGCTGAGCTGGCCATCCGCATGTTCTGCTACGCCGTACGCAAGCAGCTGGCCGCGATGTGGGTGATGCTCGACGGTGTCGACGCGATCGTCTTCACCGGCGGCATCGGCGAACACGACGCTGCAGTTCGGGCCGAGATCTGCGCAGGACTGTCGTCGCTGGGTGTTCGCCTGGACGAGGCGCGCCATCGTGCGCTGGCCAACCCGATCAGCAGCGCAGGATCGAGTTGCGAGGTGCACGTGCTGCCTTCGCTGGAAGACGAGCAGATTGCGTGGCACACGACGGCGCTCGTCGATCCGCCTTGAACAGGATGGCCACCTCAGTGTCTGGCTCAACTGCCCGGCCTTCGTTGCGCTCCGTGCGGCAGCGCACGGAAGGCCGGGCAGTTTCGACCTATGTTGTCCTTCAAGGCTGAGCGGGTCGTTCAAGCGAGACCCAAACTTCGTCCACGCAAGTCACAGACTGAAAGGTCAAGCACATGAACACGCCAATCCAAACAGGGCCAGCACTGTGGGGCGCTGTGGGTGGCGCGGCGGCCTTGGCCATCGTGGGGTTCAGCGGGGCTGGTGGGTGACCAGCGGCAACGCCGAAACAGCGGCGACGATGCGGGTCGATTCTGCAGTGGTCGAAGCACTCGCTCCAATCTGCGTCGCAAAGCTCCGGCGAGACGCCGACGCCGATGCCGACGCCGACGCCAATCTTGTGGCGCTCAAGAAAGGCGATTCGTGGTCCGAGAGCGACTTTATCGAGAAGGGCGCTTGGGCAACCGTTGCCGATTTGGCGTCCACAGCCCACCTGTCATCGGTCGCCAAGGCCTGAGGCGAGGTACTGAACAAGGTCTGATGAACATCCTGCTCGCCGGCGCCACGCTACGGATTTCGATGCCGCGGCCGAGTGAACTTCGATCAGGCATGCGCGCAGGTCGCATACGCACTCTCGCGAAGGATTCGAAAGATGCCTGACAAAGACCCGGAATACTATGTTGAGGCGTTTCGCAAACGCGCCGCCACCCTCGGCAGCCGCCCGATCGTCGCGGTCTTCGCGGCGGTGCTGATGCTCGTATTCCTGTGGTCGACCTGGTTCACCGTGCAGCCCGAGGAGACGGGTGTCGTCCAGCGCTTCGGCGCGGTGGACCGCACGGTGGGCCCGGGACTGCACTTCAAGTTTCCGGACGGCATCGAGAGCGTGCGACGCGTGCCCACCGAACGCGTCCTGAAGGAAGAGTTCGGCTTCGCCACGGCCAGCCACCGCGGCGGGCGAAAGAACCCAGTACGCGGCCGACAAGAAGTCCTTCAAGGAAGTCTCGCTGATGCTGACGGGCGACCTGAACGTCATCGATGTCCAATGGATCGTGCAGTACCGCATCGACGACCCGGTGCGCTATCTCTTCCAGGTTCGCGAGTCGCGGCAAACGATCCGCGATGTGGCCGAGGCCGTCATGCGGCGGGTCGTCGGCAACCGGTTGGGCAGCGACGTGCTGACGGTTGGCCGCGTCGCCGTCTCCACCGAGGTCAAGGCGGAAATGCAGAAGATCCTCAGCGCCTACGAGACCGGCGTACGGCTGGTCACCGTGGAACTGCAGGACGTGACGCCGCCAGATACCGTCAAGCCCGCCTTCAACGAAGTCAACGAAGCGCGGCAGGACCGCGAGCGCACCATCAACCAGGCGCAGGAACAGGCCAATCGAGAGATCCCCAAGGCGCGCGGCGAGGCGACGCGCACCGTCACCGAGGCCGAAGGCTATGCCGTCGAGCGGGTCAACCGCGCCAACGGGGAAGCCACGCGCTTCACGGCGATCCTGGCGCAGTACCAGCGCGCGCCGGAAGTCACGCGCCGGCGCCTGTATCTGGAGTCGATGGCGGACGTCCTGCCCCAGGCCAAGGCCCTGTACATCGTCGACAGCTGATCAGAAGACGCTGCTGCCGCTGCTGCGCCTGGAGTCGGGCCAGGTGCCCGCCGTGGCGGCGGCCACGGGCCGGGGCAACGCCGCAGGACACCGACGGCGACAGGGGCGCAACCATGAAGAACGTGCTGAAGTTCGGCGGCGGCCTCGCGGCGCTGGCACTCATCATGACCCTGCTCGGCACCTGCTACACGCTCGAAGAAGGCGAGCAGGCGGTGATCGTGCAGTTCGGCCGTCCCGTGGGCGCACCAGTCACCGACGCCGGGCTGCACGTGAAGCTGCCGTTCGTGCAGGAGGTGCGGCGTTTCGAGAAGCGCATCCTGATCTGGGACGGCGACCCCAACCAGATTCCGACCAAGGGACGCGAGTTCATCTGGGTCGACACCACGGCCCGCTGGCGCATCGCCGATGCCAAGAAGTTCCTCGAAAGCGTGGCCACCGAAGCCGGCGCCCGGTCGCGCCTGAACGACATCATCGACTCCGTCGTGCGCGACCAGGTGTCGGGCAGCGAACTCGTGGAACTGGTGCGCAGCGCCTCGTGGGTGGTTCCCAAGGAAGAGGTTCTGGAGGAAGTGCCCGCCGAGGTGCAGGCCGAGCTGAAGAAGGAGGTGGTGCGCGGCCGCGAGGAGCTGACCCGGACCATCCTGGCCAAGGCGCGAGAGGTCGTGCCTCAGTACGGCATCGAGCTGGTGGATGTGCGCATCAAGCGCCTGGACTATGTCGAAAGCGTGCGCGAGAAGGTCTACGCCCGCATGATCTCCGAGCGCAAGCGGATCGCGGCCCGGTTCAGGTCCGAGGGTGAAGGCCAGAGCGCCGAGATCCTCGGCACCATGGAGAAGGAATTGCGCCAGATCCGTTCCACCGCCTACAGCGGGTTCAGGAAGTGCGCGGCAAGGCCGACGCCGAGGCGACGCGCGTGTACGGCGCAGCGTATGGCGCAGACCCGGAGTTCTATGCCTTCTCGCGGACGTTGGAGGCCTACAAGGAAGGGCAGAACAAGAACTCGACGGTGATCCTCACGACCGACAGTGACTACTACCGCTACCTGAAGCGGTCTGAAGGGTCGAACGCCGGCCGCGCGAAGTGAGCTTGCCCTTGCCCCGACGAGGCCCACACCGTTCGTTATCGCACCGACCGGGCGGGATCCCCGTGGCCTGATCGTGGCAGAGCTGGTCGGCGCACGAATTTTCGAGAGGGCTCAGGGCGATGTCAGCCATCGTGGACAGCGTGGTCTACCGCGACGGGAAGCGCATTCGCGACATCGCCATCGACGCCATCGGTGAAGTCATGCAGCAAGCCGGTACTTTCGTGTGGCTCGGCATGCACGAGCCGGATGACTCGCAGCTGCTGCGGATCCAGCATGTTTTCGGCCTTCATGAACTGGCCATCGAGGACGCCCATCACGCCCACCAGCGGCCGAAGATCGAGGCCTACAGCAACTCGCTGTTCATCGTGCTGAAGACGGGGCTTCCCAAGGGACCGGGATTCGCGCTGTATGCGGTCCTGGACTTCGTCGCCGACAACTACCAGCCTGTCGTGGCTCAGTTCGAAGCGGACTTTGATGCCATCGAGTCCGACATCTTCAAGGATCAGTTCGACCGGCCCGTGATCGAACGGCTGTACGCGCTGAAGCGCCACCTCCTGGAGTTGCGCAATGCCGCATTGCCCCTGGCAGAGATCAGTTCCGAACTCATGCGCTTGCACGAAGACCTGATTCCCAAGGAACTGCGGGCCTACTTCCGCGACATTCAGGACCATGTCTCCAGACTGGTGAGTCTGATCGACGGCATGCGCGACATGCTGACCACGGCCATGCAGGTGAACCTGGCCTTGGTGGCCAACAACCAGAATGAGGTGGTCAAGCGCCTGGCGGGTTGGGGCGCGATCCTGGCCATACCGACCGTGATCTTCAGCCTGTACGGCATGAACTTCCGATGGATGCCGGAATTGCAGTGGCGGGCCGGCTATCCCATCGCCGTGGCCGTGACTGCGCTGGGTTGCGTGCTTGTCTATCGTCGATTGCGCCGCGCCGGTTGGGTCTAGTGTTCGCGGGCGCAACCACCGTGCACGTCGCAACTGCCACTGCCCGGCGACGACCTCGAAGCTCGCGAAGCGCGCCTGAAGCCGTCGGCGCGGCAGCCGCGCTGGCCCTCAGGTGGGCGTCGCCAGCGCCGCGTCGACGGCCGTCTGGGCTTCCAGCAGGATGCGCTGCAGATGCGCCGGACCCTGAAAACTCTCGGCGTAGATCTTGTAGATGTCCTCGGTGCCCGACGGGCGCGCGGCATACCAGCCGTTCTTGGCCACGACCTTGATGCCGCCGATGGGCGCGCCGTTGCCCGGTGCCTGGCTCAGCACATCGGTGATGGGCGCGCCTGCCAATTCGGCAGATTGGATGGCTTTCGGCGACAGCGCAGCAAGTTGTGCTTTCTGCTTCACCGTGGCTGGCGCTTCGATGCGGTCCGCGACCGGCTGGCCCAGCTGGTTGGCTAGTTCGAGGTACATCACACCGGGGTCGCGCCCGCAGCGCGCGGTGATCTCGGCCGCGAGCAGCGCCGCGATGAGGCCGTCCTTGTCGGTGGTCCAGGCAGTGCCGTCGCGGCGCAGGAAGGCGGCGCCAGCGCTCTCTTCACCGCCGAAGCCGAGACTACCGTCGAGCAGCCCCTGAGAGAACCACTTGAAGCCGACCGGCACCTCGTAGAGCCTGCGGCCCAGACGCACTGCCACACGGTCGATCAACTGCGTGCTGACCAAGGTCTTGCCCACCGCCGCGGTTGCGCTCCATTGCGGTCGATGCCGGAACAGGTAGTCGATGGCCATGGCGAGATAGTGGTTCGGCGGCAGCAACCCGGCGGCTGGTGTGACGATGCCGTGGCGGTCATGGTCGGTGTCGCAAGCGAAGGCGATGTCGAAGCGGTCCTTGATGGCAGTCAGGCGCTGCATGGCGTAGGCCGACGACGGGTCCATGCGGATCTGGCCGTCCCAGTCGAGCGTCATGAAGGCGAAGGTCGGGTCGACCGCTTCGCTGACCACCGTGAGGTCGATCTTCCAGCGCTCGGCGATCGCGGACCAGTAGTGCACGCCGGCGCCGCCCAGCGGGTCGACGCCGATGCGGACCTTGGCGCCGCGGATCGCGTCCATGTCGATCACGTTGATCGAGGTCCTCGACGTAGTTGCCGAGGAAGTCGTGGTGGTGCGTGGTCGCCGCCCGCAGGGCCCGGGCGTGTGGGATGCGCCGCACGCCTTTCAGCTCGGCTTCGAGGAACGTGTTCGCCACAGCCTGGATCGAGTCGGTGACGTCCCGGCCGGCTGGCCCGCCATGCGGCGGGTTGTACTTGAAGCCGCCGTCACGCGGCGGGTTGTGTGAAGGCGTCACGACGATGCCATCGGCCTGCGTGCCGACGCCGCCCCGGTTGTGCTTGACGATGGCATGCGAGATGGCCGGCGTCGGTGTGTACGCGCTGCCTGCGGCCAGCACCACATCCACGCCGTTGGCAGCCAGCACTTCGAGCGCGCTTGTCGCATGCGGGTGCCGACAGCGCATGCGTGTCGATACCCATGAACAGCGGGCCGGTGATGCCCTGACCGCGTCGGTAGTCGCATATGGCCTGCGTGATGGAGAGCACATGCCATTCGTTGAACGAGAGGTCAAACGAAGAGCCGCGGTGGCCCGACGTCCCAAAGGCCACCCGCTGGGCCTGCACGGTGGGGTCGGGACGTTCAAAAAAATACGCCCCCACGAGCTTGTCGACGTCGATGAGCACGCAAGCGGGCGCCGGCTCGCCGGCAAGCGGACTGACATGAGTGCTCATGCGGAAACTCCCGATCGAATATTCCTCAAAGTCCTTCCAGGCTGCGTATCGCGGGGTGTCTTCCTGTCGCGTTGCCGGCCACCTCGCATCGACGGGATGCGCCCATGGACTGCAGGTGAGAGGGGCTTCGGTGAGTACCGAGTGGCATCTACGACGGCTCGCGCGACGAGTTGACCCGTCAGGCGAATGTGCCAGCCGAAAAGGGCCAGCGTCTGTTTCGCTGCCGGCGCCCCTTGGGCTGCGCCAGGCCCTCGCCTGAAGATTTGGTCGGCGTGCGCCACCGCACAGACGGCTGCCCCTTCGGGCAACAGCATGGTCGCTTGTCAAGGAGATCAACATGACATCGGTCCGTACCCTTCTCTCAATCGCCGCACTGGCCGCCACGACACTGGCCACCTCCGGCTGTGCCGCCGCCGATGACCACACGACAGCCATCACGCTGCGCAGGCCGCTGCCGTACAGGTTGCACAGGCCAACCCCGGCAGCCCGGCCATGGGCATGCACGCCGGGGCGCCGCCGCCCGCGTATGGCGAGCAGATGAGAGCCATGCAGGCCATGCACGAGAAGATGCTGGCCGCCAGGACGCCCGAGGAGCGCAACGCCCTCATGGCCGCACACATCGCGCTGATGCAGAACGGCATGACCATGATGGGCGGCATGGGCGGCATGGGCGGCATGGGCGGTCATGAGGGGGGCGGCGCAACGACGGGCCAGCCCGACGACATGGCCGCGCGGCAGCGCATGCTGGAACAGCGCATGGACATGATGCGGTCGATGATGCAACTGATGGTGGACCGCATGCCCGCGGCGCCGGCGGCGAAGTGAGGGGGCCGACATGAAGCCCACTGCACCCATCCTCGTCGGTGCCGACGGCCTACGGCTTTCACTGCGAGATCGGCGACAAGGACTTCGCGAAGGCCGTTGCGCGAGTCACCGAAGCACTGAAGGCCGAAGGCTTCGGCGTGCTGACCGAGATCGACGTGCAGGCCACGATGAAGGCCAAGCTGGGCATCGACGGGCGGCCTTACCGGATCCTCGGGGCCTGCAATCCGCCGCTGGCACACCGGGCGCTGCAGGCGGAGCCCGACATCGGCCTGCTGCTGCCCTGCAACGTGGTCGTCCGCCAGGAGGCCGACGGTCGACTGGTGGTCGCCTTCATGGACCCTGTCGCAGTGCTGCAGATGACCGACGACCCCGAGGTCGCCCGCGTCGCCCACGAGGTGCGCGAACGGCTGCGGCGCGTGAAGGCTCGCTCGACGCGTCGGCCGCGCACGGGGGCAAAGGATGAACGACATGCACATGTTCTACGACGGCAACTACACCATGGGCGGCATGCACGGCTTCTGGTGGATCTTCTGGGTGCTGCTCATTGGCGGGCTGGTCTTCTTCGGCTGGGGCCGGACGAGCGACCTGGCGACGTCAGCGCGATACGCCGCACGACCTGCTGCAACGGCGCCTGGCCAGTGGCGCGATCGCGCCGGACGAGTAAGAAAAACACAAGGCGCTGCTTGACCGCGACGCCGGTGAAGGACCCTGGGTTCAACGGCGAGCCGTGCACGCTCGCCCGCCGGCGAAATGAATGAAGCATGGACATGCCCGCACGCCACGATCCGCCGGACCGTGCGCACGACGAGCACCACCGCGGCTGCGGCGACACCCAAGGCCGACGGAGGCTCTGAAAGACCCGGTGTGCGGCATGGCCGTCACCGAGCAGTCGCCGCATCGCCTGGAGCACGCAGGCCACCCGTACTACTTCTGCAGCGCGAAGTGCCGCGCGAAATTCGCCGGCCGAGCCGGGGAGGTACGTGCACCTGACGACCTCCTGCGGCGTCGGCAGGCCGTCGCCGCGCCCGGCACGCTCTACACCTGCCCGATGCACCCGGAGATCCGCCAGGACCATCCGGGCACCTGCCCGAAGTGCGGCATGGCGCTGGAACCGGTGATGCCCACGCTGGACGACGACGAGAACCCGGAACTCGCCGACTTCCAGCGGCCGCTTCTGGTGGACGCTGCCGCTGACGCGTGGTCGTCGATGGTGCTGGCGATGTCCGGCCACCACCTGGCGCTGTTCGACGGCGACACGCAGAGCTGGATCGAGCTGGTGCTGACCGCTGCCGGTGGTGCTGTGGGCCGGCTGGCCGTTCTTCGTGCGCGGCGTGCAGTCGATCGTCCACCGCAGCCCCAACATGTGGACGCTGATCGGCCTCGGCACCAGCGCCGCGTTCGTCTACAGCGTCGTCGCCACCGTCGCGCCGCAGGTGTTCCCCGCCTCGTTCGTCAGTCGATGGGCCGCGTGGCGGTGTATTTCGAAGCGGCCGCGGTGATCATCTCGCTGACCCTGCTCGGCCAGTTGCTGGAATTGAAGGCGCGCTCGCAGACCTCGGCGGCGATCAAGTCGCTGCTCGGCCTGGCGCCGAAGACCGCGCGCCGCATCGCGCCGACGGCAGCGAGGAAGACGTGCCGCTGGCCGACGTGCATGTCGGCGACCTGCTGCGCGTGCGCCCGGGCGAGAAGGTGCCGGTCGACGGCGTCGTGCGTCGAAGGCAGCAGCGCACTGGACGAGTCGATGCTGACCGGCGAACCGTTGCCGGTCACCAAGCGCGCCGGCGACAAGCTGATCGGCGCCACGCATCAACACCAGCGGCGCGCTGGTGATGCGCTCCGAGCACGTCGGCTCCGCCACGCGTGCTCGCGCAGATCGTGCAGATGGTGGCGCAGGCGCAGCGCTCGCGCGCGCCGATGCAGCGCATGGCCGACGTGGTGGCGGGCTACTTCGTCGTCGCGGTCGTCGGCGTGGCGCTGCTGACGTTCTTCGCCTGGGGCCTGTTCGGCCCGCAGCCGGGCTGGGTCTTCGGCCTGATCAACGCGGTGGCGGTGCTGATCATCGCCTGCCCCTGCGCGCTGGGCCTGGCCACGCCGATGTCGATCATGGTCGCCACCGGCCGGGGCGCGACCAAGCGGCGTGCTGTTCCGCGACGCCGCGGCGATCGAGAACCTGCGCAAGATCGACACGCTGATCGTCGACAAGACCGGCACGCTGACCGAAGGCCGGCCGGCTTCGAGCGCGCGGTCGCCGCGCCGGGCCTCGACGGACGACGAGGTGCTGCGCCTGGCCGCCAGCCTGGACCAGGGCAGCGAACATCCGCTGGCCGCGGCCATCGTCGCGGCGGCGAAGCGAGCGCAGGCTGACGCTGGCCAAAGCCGGAGCAGTTCGATTCGGAGTCGGGCATCGGCGTGCGCGGCACGGTCGACGGCAAGTCGCTGGCGCTCGGCAACACGGCGCTGATGGAGCAGCTCGGCGTCGACGTGTCGACGCTCTGGCGACGCAGGCCGAGGCACTGCGCGCGCGAGGGCGCCAGCGTGATGCACCTGGCCGTCGACGGGACAGCTGGCCGGCCTGCTCGCGGTGTCCGACCCGATCAAGGCACACGCACCGCCGAGGCGCTCGCCGCGCTGCACGACGCGGGCCTGCGCGTCGTGATGGCCACCGGCGACGGCCTGACCACCGCGCAGGCGGTGGGCAAGCGCCTGGGCATCGACGAGGTGCACGGCGAGGTCAAGCCCGCCGACAAGCTGCAGCTGGTCGAGAAGCTGCAGGCCGAAGGCCGCATCGTCGCGATGGCCGGCGACGGCATCAACGACGCGCCTGCGCTGGCCAAGGCCGACGTCGGCATCGCGATGGGCACCGGCACCGACGTGGCGATGTACAGCGCGCAGGTCACCCTGGTCAAGGGCGACCTGCGCGGCATCGCGCGGCGCGCGCGCTGTCCGAGCCGACGGTGCGCAACATGAAGCAGAACCTGGCTTTCGCCTTCCTCTACAACGCGCTGGGCGTGCCGCTCGCCGCCGGCGTGCTGTACCCGTTCACCGGGCTGGCTGCTGTCGCCGATGATCGCCGCCGCTGGCGATGAGCCTGAGCTCGGCGTCGGTGATCAGCAATGCGTTGCGCCTGCGCGGCAAGGACCTGCACGCGAATTGACCCAGGCGACCCAGGCCACTGTCATCCCACGACTTGGGCTTCGCCGTGTGCGATGGCAACGTCGCCCAGACGCTGGCCATTTCGATAGGCGACGCTGTGCACGATGCTCGTCACGGCGGTCGTTGCCGTGCGGACCATTGCAGAACCGGGATTCGCTGCGCAACGATAGGCAGCAAGCCCGACCTCAGTCCGACAGGATGAAAGTCACTTTCAGGATCACTTTGTACCGTGTCACCTTACCGGATTCGACCGTCACTTCCTGATCCTTCACCCAGGCACCCTTGACATTCTTCAGTGTCTTGTTTGCACGTTCGATGCCCTGGAGGATCGACGTCCTTGAAAACTCACTGCACTGACGCTGCTGATTTCGGTGATGCGTGCGACGGTCATGTAGTTTCCCTCAATGTCAATTGCCCTGGTTCAGGGTCGAAGAACTGGTGGCGAACACATGCAGTGTTGCGTGATCCGAGCCATTCGTATGTACGCTGGCGGACACAAGGACCATCTCTTGATCTTTCCGCAGATCATGACAACGTTGAGCGACGTGCGCCAAGATCGACATCGCTGCCATCGAAGCCGCCCGGCGCGGCTGAAGCCCATGGCGCGGCTGCTTCGCTGCCCCTCAGGGGGACCTCGCCAGCGCCGCGTCGACGATCGCCTGGGCCTCCTGCTGGATGCGCCGCAGGTGCTCCTCGCCGCGGAAGCTCTCGGCGTAGATCTTGTAGACGTCCTCGGTGCCCGACGGCCGCGCGGCGAACCAGCCGTTGGTCGGCGACGACCTTGAGGCCGCCGATCGGCGCGCCGTTGCCCGGCGCCGTGGTCAGCACGCGCGTCGATCGGCTCGCCGGCCAGTTCCGTCGAGCGTGACCTGCTCGCGGCGAGAGCTCGGCCGAGCGCTTCTTCTGCTCGGCGGTGGCCGGCGCGTCGATGCGCTCGTAGACCGGCTCGCCGAATTCGCGCGGTCAGGTCCGCGTAGAGCTCGCCCGGGTCGCGGCCGGTGCGCGCGGTGATCTCGGCCGCGAGCAGGCCGGCGATCGATGCCGTCCTTGTCGGTGGTCCAGACGCGTGCCGTCGCGGCGCAGGAACGACGGCGCCCGCGCTCTCCTCGCCGCCGAAGCCGAGCGAGCCGTCGAGCAGCCCGTCGACGAACCACTTGAAGCCGACCGGCACCTCGTACAGCTTGCGGCCCAGCCGCGCCGCCACGCGGTCGATCATGCTGCTGCTGACCACGGTCTTGCCGACCGCGGCGCCGGCCGCGCCACTGCGGCCGGTGCCGGAACAGGTAGTCGATCGCGACCGCGAGGTAGTGGTTCGGGCTGCAGCAGCCCGGCGCTGCGGCGTGACGATGCCGTGGCGGTCGTGGTCGGTGTCGCAGGCGAACGCGATGTCGAAGCGGTCCTTCAGCGCGATCAGGCGCTGCATGGCGTAGGGCGACGAGGATCCATGCGGATCTTGCCGTCCCAGTCGACGCGTCATGAAGCGGAAGGTCGGATCGACCGCGTCGTTGACCACGGTCAGGTCGAGCCCGTAGCGCTCGGCGATCGGCGCCCAGTAGTGCACGCCGGCGCCGCCGAGCGGATCGACGCCGATGCGCAGCCCGGCGCCGCGGATCGCGTCCATGTCGATGCACGTTGCCGAGGTCGCCGACGTAGGCGTCGAGGATAGTCGTGGCGGTGCGTGGTCGCCGCGCGCGAGCGCCTGCGCGCACGGGCATCGCGCTTCACGCCGCGAGCCCGTGCTCGCAGCAGCGCGTTGGCCGCGGCCTCGATCCAGCCGGTGACGTCCGTGTCGGCCGGGCCGCCGTTCGGCGGGTTGTACTTGAAGCCGCCGTCCTCGCGGCGGGTTGTGCGACGGCGTGATCACGATGCCGTCGGCCAGGCCGCGCGGTGCGGCCGCGGTTGTAGGTCGAGGATGGCGTGCGAGATGGCCGGCGTCGGCGTGTACTCGTCGCCCGCGGCGATCATCACCTCGACGCCGTTGGCCGCCAGCACCTCGAGCGCGGTCGCGAAGGCCGGCTCCGACAGCGCGTGCGTGTCCATGCCGAGGAACAGCGGGCCGTCGATCCCGTGCTGCTGCGCGGTAGTCGCAGATCGCCTGGGTGATGGCGAGGATGTGCCCCTCGTTGAACGTGCCGTCGAACGACGAGCCGCGATGGCCCGAGGTGCCGAACGCCACGCGCTGCGCCGGCACGCGGGGTCGGGCCGCTCGGCGTAGTACGCCGTCACGAGCTTGGCGACGTCGACCAGCATCGAAGCTGGCGCGGCTTGCCGGCGAGCGGGCTGATGCGGGTGCTCAAGCCGGAACTCCTGCGCCATGTCGAACCAGCTGCCGACGGGCCGCG
>CAWCSM010000007.1:0-587769 GCA_963798255.1 uncultured beta proteobacterium | reverse complement strand
CCGGCTCCTTACGCTGCGTTGCTGTCGCTCGCCGCTGCCTTGACGAATGGGGCAAGCCGGGCCATCTGAACAGCATTGGCACTAGCCCAGCGCTACCCCCGTAGCGTCGGCGTGGCGCGCGCCGGCGAAGCCCCACCAATGAAGCCGCTGGCCAGCGCGGTGCCGGTCAGCACCACCGCGCAGCACAGCAGCATCACCGGTGTCACCGCCTCGCCGAGGAAGACAAAACCCCAGGCCATGCCGAACACCGGGATCAGGAAGGTCACGCTGATGGCGCGCGCCGCGCCCAGCCGCTCTATGAGCCAGAAGTACAACAGGTAGGCCAGCGCCGTGCACGGTATCGCCAGCGCGGCGACCGCGGCCCAGGCGGCCGGCGGCGGTGTCACGCGCGGCCACAGCCACCATGCCGGCAGCAGCAGCCACAGCGCGGCCGCCGCCTGGCTGCCGGCGGCGATGGCTAGCGCCGGCACGCCGCCAAGGCGGCGCCGTGTGTAGTTGGCGCCGAAGCCATAGCACAGCGTCGCTGCGATGCAGGCCACAACGGCCGCCGCGGTGCTCACGCCATGCTCGCCGCTGGCCAGGCTGGCGGTGTCGCCCGCCAGCCAGACCACCCCGGCAAAGCCCAGCGCCAGCCCGGCGAGGCGCCGGCCGCTCAGACGTTCACCCAGCCACAGCCACGCGATCAGCGCACCCCACAGCGGCGACATCGCATTGAGAATGGCCGACAGGCCGGTGTTCAGCGCGAGCGCGGCGACACCGAACAGCAAGAACGGCAGCGCCGAGTTGACCGCCCCGACGAGCGCGATGGCGCGCCAGTGGCGGCGCAACGCAGGCCACTGCCGCTGCTGCCACAGCAGGGGCAACAACACGGCCGCGGCCACGGCCACGCGCAGCGCGGCCAGCGGCAACGCGCCGAAATCGGCGGCACCCAGGCGCATGAACAGGAACGATGCGCCCCACAGCGCGGCAAGGCTGAGCATGGCCGTCAGCTCACGCCCGCTCATCGCCGCATCCGTGCCACCGCTGTGCCCGCTCGCCGCTCGCTTGTCATCTGCGCCATTGTGGTCGGCGCGTGGTTGCGGTCTCGCCGTAATCGGACCTGTGGCCGCGCCGGCCGTGGCGCGCGCCATTACGACACCACCTGAAAACACGAAGACGAGGGACGGTGTGAGCGCGCTTGCCGCGAGCCCAGGGGGCTGAGCCAGCGCCCCGATGTTCCAATGCAGCCGATGAACCGCGCCTGGGTGTGCACCGAACTGAGCGACGACCTGTCGGGGCTGCGCCTGCAGGAGCAGCCGGCGCTGCATTGCGGCCCGGCACAGCTGCTCGTCGAGGTGCATGCGGCAGCGCTGAATTTTCCCGACCTGCTGATGACGCGCGGGCTTTACCAGCACAAGCCGCCGCTGCCCTTTGTCGCCGGCATGGAAGGCGCCGGTGTGGTGCAGGCAGTCGGGTCCGAGGTCAAGGGCTGGACCCCGGGCCAGCCGGTGTGCTTCAGCACCCGCGCCGGTGCCTTTGCCGAGCAGGTGCTGCTCGAACCCAGCCAGCTGCGCGCACGGCCCGACGGCTTCGACTTCGCCGAAGGCGCCGCCTACGGCGTCACCGCGCTGACCGCCTGGGTCGCGCTGGTGCGGCGCGGCGCGCTGCAGCGCGGCGAGACGCTGCTGGTGCATGGCGCCAGCGGCGGCACCGGGCTGGCGGCCGTGCAGCTGGGCGTGCATCTGGGCGCCACTGTCATCGCCACCGGCAGCTCGGCGACGAAGCTGGCCGCTGCGCGCGACGCCGGGGCACGCCACACGCTGGTGATCGGCGCTACCGGAACACCGATCGCCGGGTTGCGCGACCGGGTCCACGACCTGACCGGCGGCCGCGGCGCCGACGTGATCTTCGACCCGGTCGGCGGCGACCTGTTCGACGCGTCACTGCGCTGCATCGCCTGGGGCGGGCGGCTGCTGGTGGTCGGCTTTGCCGGTGGTCGCATCGCCACCCTCGGCAGCAACCTGCCATTGATCAAGGGCTTCGCCGTGGTCGGCGTGCGCGCCGGCGAATATGCGCGGCGCAACCCGGAAGCCGGTTTGCAGAACCAGCGTGCAGTCGATGCGCTGGCGGCGCGCGGCGTGTTCAAGCCGGCGATCGGCGCGCGCTTCGCGTTCACCGACGCGCCGGCTGCCTACCGCGCGATGGCCGCACGCGCGGTGGCCGGCAAGATCGTGCTGGACATGGCTGTGCAGAAACGTGAGCCGCTGTCCTACAGCGTGGGGGCCTGATCGACCACAGCGGCTGCCCGATGCCGCCAGCACACTTCAGCAGCCGTTCGCTGTCGCGCACCTTGTCGGCGACGAGCGCACGGCACCACTGGTTCGCTGCGCAGTGGCCCTTGAAACCGACTGGAGACTGAAATGCTGAAGTGGGCGTTGATATTTTTCGTGATCTCGTTGATCGCCGGCTTCTTCGGCTTTTCCGGCGTGTCGGCGGCGACCGCCTCCATTGCCAAGGTGCTGTTCTACATCGCCATCGCGCTCTTCCTCGTCTTCGTGGTCCTGGCGTTGCTGGGTGGGGCAGCCATTTTCTGACCGCGCGCTTATCGCCCGGGGCGTGGGACTCGCCCACCTCCGTGCTGGCGCAGCCATGGATCGGCGCCGGTTCCGTTCCTGCCGTCGCAACGCGGTTTGCGGTGGCATTGGGCTGGAGGCTAGAAGTGCGTCACCACCGCATCGACGACATTCCATTGCTCGTCGACGATGGCCAGCCAGCGCCACTTGTCGAAGGTGGTGCAAGGGTGGGATACGCCGAGCGCAACGCGGTCACCGACACGCGGCTCGATCGCGGCGCCGGCAGCAAAGCGCAGGTACGCATGCTGGTCGTTCAGCGCGCTGACCTGCCAGTCGGCCGGTGCGTCGACGGGCAGGCTGTCGTCATGGCGGCACAAGCGCACCGGCAGCGGCATCTGCACATCGTGCGAGACATCGCGCTTGCCGGCGCCGAGAATCGCCAGCCCCGGCTCGGGCACCGATTGCACCAGCGCCCACACCTCGAGCGCCGCCTGCAGCCCGTGCGCGCACGACAGGCGTGTGTTCATGACGGCGGTCATGCGCTGGTAGGTGCCGTGGTCGTGGGTGATGTAGCAGCCCGATCGCAGCAAGGCGCGCACCGGTCGGCCCAGCTCGGGCTTCAGATCGCGCGCCACCAGGTCGAACACCGCTGACCCGCCGGCGCTGACGATGACCTCGTTCGGTGTCGAACAGCGCCTCGCCGGCACACCCGCGGGCGAGGGTGTGCATGCGCTGCATCAGCCGCTGCACCAGGGCCGCATCCTCGTCGCTGTCGCCGCTGGTCCACAGCCCTTCGTAGCATTCGATGCCAACCAGCCGCAGTGCCCGACTGGCGGCGATGCGCCGCGCCAGCGCGAGTGCCTGCGCGGGGTCGCGACAGCCGGTGCGGCCGCCCGGCAGGCCCAGCTCGAGCAGCACCTCGAAAGCCGGCGCATCGGCGTGGTCCGACTGCCAGCTTTCGATCAGATCGAGTTGCGCGATCGAATCGACCAGGAACAGCACGCGCGCGTCGGTGTGTCTGTCTCAGCAGCCCAGCCAACGCCGCCAGGTCGGCCGCCGCGACCACCTGGTTCGCGATCAGGCAGCGCTGCACGCCGGCCGCCAGCCCGACCCGCGCCTGCGTGACGTTGGCGAAGGTGATGCCCCAGGCGCCGGCCTCGAGCTGCAGACGAAACAGCTGCGCCGACATGGTGGTCTTGCCGTGCGGCGCCAGGTCCACGCCCTGCTCGCTCGCGAAGCGCTGGAGCCAGCGCAGGTTGCCCTGCAAGGCATCGCGCCGGATCACCGCCAACGGCAGCGGCAGGTCAGCGCGCAGCACGTTCCAACCCATGCCCGCCAGCGCCGAGCGGCGCAGCGCCACGGCATCGTGCGGATAGCCCTTCCAGCCGGGGCCGATCCAGGGGTCGGCGGCGTCGTGCAGCAGCATTCCTGAGGGTCTAAGGGCGAATCTGGATTGGAGCGCGTGCGGCGCCACCGCATTATCGGCCGGCCCCCGAAAGCGACCTGCCCTCACAACCCGAGCCGGAGACACGATCATCATGAAATCCAAGCCCCACCTGTCTGCGCTGTTCATCGCCACGACCGCCGTCTTGTTGGCCAGCCCGATCACCGTGCAGGCGCAAGCCAAGCCGATCGAGCTGCGCTATTCGAGCGGCGCGCCGCCGAAGGGCAACCCGTGGGTGATGCAGATCGAGCGCTTCGCCAAGGAAGTCGATGAAGAGAGCAAGGGCGAGATCAAGATCCAGCCCTTCCTCGGCTCGCAACTGGGCAGCGAGCAGGACACCGTGCAGCAGGTGGCGCGTGGGCGCATCGACATGGGCGGCTATTCCGGCGGCTCGGCCGCACTGGTGTTGCCCGAGGTGGCGCTGCTGTTGATGCCCTTTTACTTCCGCAATGCGGCGGAGGGCGATTGTGTGATCGACAACCACATGACGAAGATCGTCACCGATGGCTTCGCCAAGAAGGGCGTGCAGTTCATCGGCTGGACCTCGGTCGGCAGCATCGACCTGTTCGGCACCAAGCCCTTCTCCGTGCCCGCCGAGCTGAACGGCGCCAAGGCGGCGATCTACGCCAACAAGACGCAGGCGCTGTTCTTCAGCTCGCTCGGCGCCAGCGTCAACCCGCTCGGTTTGCCGGAGTGGATTCCGGCCTTCCAGACCGGCATGGCCAACGTCGTGCTGACCACCATCACCTACGGGCTGCCGTCGGGGCTGACCAAGGTGGCGCCGGTGGTGTCGCGCGTGAATGCCTACGATTCGCCAGGCCTGACCTTGATGAACAAGGGCGTGTGGGACAAGCTGTCGAAGCCGCACCAGGAAGCGATCCTGCGCGCCAGCGCGCGCAACCCCTCGACCAAGTACCGCGAGGAAATCCGCGGCTTCGAGAACACGCTGTACGGCATGCTCGAAAAAGGCGGCGGCAAGGTCATCCCGGCCACGCAGGAGCAGCGTGATGCCTGGCGCAAGGTGATGGAGCCGGTCTACCCGCAGATCGTCAAGGAAACCGGCGGTGATGCGGCGGCCTTCTACGCCGCCATGGAAGCCGGTCGCAAAGCCTGCGCCAAATGACCCCGTCCTTCGCGCCGGCACCCGCCGGCGCGCGCCGGGTCGTCGAGACCTGGCACCGGCTGGAATGCCTGATCGCGGTGGCCGCGTTCGGCTTCATCGCCGTGGTCATGATCCTCGACGTGGCCGGACGCGAGCTGCTGACGCCGATCTACCAGGCCTTCGACATCAAGGGCGCGGCCGGCGTGTTCGCGGCGCAGAAGATGTGTGTCTATGCGCTGGTCATCGGCAGCTTCGCCGGCGTCGGCGTGGCCACCGCCACCGGCAGCCACCTGCTGCCGCGCATCGGCTTCGGCTGGGTGCCGTCATCCTTCGGCCCGACGATGAACCGCCTGGCCGACCTGTTCACCGGTTGCTTCTTCGTCGGCGTGGCCTGGTTCGGCTGGGTCTATGTGTCGAGTTCGATGCAGGCCGGGCTGCGCATGCAGGCCTTCGACATGCCGATCTGGCCGATCCAGCTGGCCATCCCGCTGGGCTTTTTGTCGGCGGCGGTGCGCTACTTCTTCTTCGCCGCCTGGCCGGCGCTGCGGCCGCTGCCGCCGGAATTTCAGGAGTGAGCGGGCCATGAGCGCGCTGTGGCTGGTCGCGCTGGTGGTGTTGCTGCTGTGGCTGCGCCAGCCGCTGGTGGTGATCCTGCTGGGCGTGGCCGCCTTCGTGCAGATCGCCTGGGGCAAGGGTCAGCTCGACTACATCCTCGAGGACATGTGGGTCGCGCTCGACAAGGAACTGATCCTGTCCATCCCGCTGTTCATCCTGTGCGGCAACGTCATGACCCTGGGCTCCACCGCCAAGCGGCTGATCCGCATCATGTCGTCGCTGACGCGGCCGCTGCCGGGCGGGCTGGGCATCGCCGCCATCCTGAGTTGTGGCCTGTTCGCCGCCATCTCCGGCTCGAGCATCGTCACCATGCTGGCCATCGGCACCGTCATGTACCCGGCCATGCGCGCCGCCGGCTACGACAACAAGTTCGCACTCGGCACCATCATGTCGGGCGGCACGCTGGGCATCATCATTCCGCCGTCGATCCCGATGATCATCTACGGGCTGGTGACCGAGGCGTCGGTGATCGACCTGTTCCTGGCCGGCGTCGGCCCGGGCATCTTGATTCTGGTGGTGCTGTCCACATACGGCCTGTGGGTCAACCGCAAGATGCCCAGCCACCGCTTCGACGGCGCCGAGTTCCTCGTCGCCTGCCGCGAAGGTGCGTGGGCGGCGATGCTGCCGGTGATCCTGCTCGGTGGCATCTACAGCGGCTACTTCACGGCCACCGAGGCGGCCGCGGTGGCGTTGCTGTACGCGCTGGTCATCGAGGTCTGGGTGCACAAGGAGATGAAGTTCCGGGACTTCTACCAGGTGGTGCTCGAGCAGTCGAAGCTGGGCGGCTCGCTGTTCCCGGTGCTGGCGGTGGCCCTGAGCCTGAACATCGTGCTCATCGAGCACCGCGTGCCGGGGCAGATGGTCGAGTTCATGCAAAGCTTCATCAGCAGCCCGCTGATGTTCATGCTGCTGGTGAATGTGTTGTTGCTGGCGGTCGGCTGCCTGATGACCACTGGCGAGGCCATCCTCATCCTGGCGCCGCTGCTGATGCCGGTGGCCGAGGCGTACGGCTTCAACAAGGTGATGTTCGGCATCATCATGATCCTGAATCTCGAAATCGGCTTCCTCACGCCGCCGGTGGGTCTGAACCTGATCGTCGCGATGTCGGCCTTCAAGCAGCCGTTCGGGTTGCTGGTGAAATCGGCCGTGCCCTATATCTTCATGATGCTCGCCTGCCTGGCCGTGGTGGTGTGGCAGCCGTGGATCGCGATGTACTTGGTGGACGGCAAGTTTCCGTAGCGCTCCGCCTGCCTGCGGCGCCCGCTGGCGCTCAGCCCGTGTTGCCGCGCCGCGGCACGATCACATCGATGCCCTGCCCCGCATGCAGCGCTTCGACCAGCGCGGCGCGGTGCAGCAACACCGCGCGCTGGTTGATCGAGCCCTTGTCGGTGACTTCGCCCTTGTCGATCGACGGCGGCTCATGCATCAGGTGCAAGCGCGCGACACGGTTCGCGCTGCCGGTGCCGGCCGCCCACAGCCGGTCGGCCACGGCCTGGAAGTGCTCGCGCAAGCGAGGATGGTTCAACACATCGGCCGCGCTCGAAGCCTCCGGCAGCTCGGTGAACTTGCGGCACTCATCCAGCCGCGGCACCAGCATGGCGCCGACTTCGGAGCGGTTCAACCCAGTCAGCACCACGTCCTGCACCATCGTGCCGGCCTCGGCGATGACACGGGCACGCAACGGGCCGACACTGACGAAGGTGCCGGTATCGAGCTTGAAATCCTCGGCGATGCGACCGTCGAACATGAGCCCGGCCTGCGGATCGCTCGTGTCGATCCAGCGCACCGCGTCGCCGGTGCGGTAGAAGCCCTCTTCGTCGAAGGCCTCGGCCGTCAACGTGGGTTCACGCCAGTAGCCGGGCATCACGTTCGGACCACGGAAGCGCACCTCGGTCTTGGCGAACGCGCCGCCACCTTCGGGCACCAGCCGCACTTCCACCCCCGGGCACGGCAGCCCGATGTGGCCCGAGCGCACGGCCTCGGCACGCACGGCGAAGGTGCACGACGGCGCCGTTTCGGTCATGCCCAGGCCGGTGATGACCGGGATGCGCGCGCCGATGGTCTGCACCGCCAGCCGGTCGAGCTGGTCCCACACCGCCTGCGACAGGCCGGCGCCGGCGAACATGAACGCATGCACGCGGCTGTACAGCGACTCGCGCAGTGCGGCGTCGCCTTCCATCGCTGCGGCGATTTCCTCGAAGCCCTTCGGCACATTGAAATACACCGTGGGCGATATCTCGCGCAGGTTGCGCAGCGTGGTGGCGATGCCCTTGGCGGTGGGCTTGCCTTCGTCGATGTGCAGGGTGCCACCGTTGTAGATCGTGAGGCCGACGTTGTGGTTGCCGCCGAAGGTGTGGTTCCACGGCAGCCAGTCGACCAGCACCGGCGGCTCGTCGGCCAGGAAGGCCAACGCCTGCTGCAGCATCTGCTGGTTGGCACACAGCATGCGCTGGGTGTTGATCACGCCCTTCGGGTCCTTCGTCGAACCCGAGGTGAAGAGGAATTTTGCGATCGTGTCGGGGCCGACCTTGGCATGGGCGGCATCGCCTGCCGCACCCGGGGCGGTGGTCGCCAATTCGGCAAAGGGTGTGACGCGGCGGCCCTCGATGCGGCCTTCGGTGAGCACCACCTCGACATCGTCGGCGAACACCGCGGTGATGGCTTTGGCATACGCCGGCCCGCTGGCGAACACCAGCCCGGGCGTGAGCTTGCCAACGATGTGGCGCAGCTTGCCGAAGTCCTGCGACATCAGCGAATACGCCGCCGACACCGGTGTGTAGGGCACGCCGGCCCACATGGCACCGAGGGCCAGGCTCAGGTGTTCGAGGTCGTTGTCGGACAGGATCACCAGCGGCCGTTCGGCCGACAGGCCACGCTGCGCCAGCGCCTGCGCGATGCGCCGCGCGCGATCGAGCATCTGCGCGTAGTTGATGCGCAGCCAGTCGCCGCCGCCCGGCACAGCGGGGTCGCGGCGCGCCACCAGCGTGCGCTCGGGAAAGCGCTCGGCCCATTGCTCGAGGCGGTCGGTCAGGCGCTGCGGATAGGGCAGCAAGGCCTCGGTCGAGCGCAGGATCTGCGTGCCGTCGGCACGGGTTTCGAGGGCGGCTTGCAGGCAGCCGCCGACCCGCGTCGGGCGGTACTTTGCCGAGCTTGTGGCGTCCATCACTGCTTCTCGACCTTGGCCGCGCGCTTGTCGAGAAAAGCGCGCACGCGGTCCTTGGCCGCGTCGTCGCCCTGGGCGATGGCCGCCATCAGCGATTCGACGAACAGCCCGTCGCTCTGCGACAGGTCGGCGATGCGCGGCAGGGCCTGCATGACGGCGTAGTTCGACAGCGGCGCGTTGGCGGCGATCTTCGTCGCCAGTTCGCAGGCCTTGGCAAAGCCCTCGCCGTCAGCCACCAGATACTGCGACAGGCCGCGTTGCAGGCCCTCCTGCGCATCGAGCACGCGCCCACACAACATCATGTCGGTCATGCACGCCACGCCCGCCAGCCGCGGGATGCGCGCCGAGCCACCGCCGCCGACGAAGATGCCGCGCTGCCCTTCGGGCAGCCCGTAGTAGGCGCCGGCCTCGGCGACACGGATGTGGCAGGCGCTGGCGATCTCCAGCCCACCGCCGACCACCGCACCGTGCAGCACGACGACGATCGGCACTGCGCCAAACTGCAGGCAGTCCATCACGCTGTGCCACATGCGCGAGTGCAGCACGCCTTCGCCGACGCTGGTCTCCTTCAGACCGGACAGGTCGAGCCCGGCGCAGAAATGTTTGCCGGCACCGGTCAGCACCACCGCGCGCACGCTGTCGGGCAGGTTGATGAAGGCGGTCTGAATCTGCCGCACCATGGCATCGCTGATGGCGTTGCGCTTGTCGGGCCGGTTCAACTGCACGTGCGCCACGTCGTTCGCGACCTCGATGCGCAACAGGTCCAGTTCGGCGAGCAGGCCGGTGGCGGGGGTGAAGGCAAGGCTCATGGCGGCTTTCGTGTTTTCAGTGCGGGTCAGGCAACGGCATGCGCGCCCAGCTTCAACAGCCGCATCGCGTTGTCCTTCAGGATCAGCGGCTTGACCTTGTCCTTGAAGCCGGCCTCGTCGAAATCCTTCATCCAGCGCTCGGGCGTGATCAGCGGGAAATCGCTGCCGAACAGCATGCGATCCTTCAGCAGCGTGTTCGCGTACTGGATCAGCTGCGGCGGAAAGTACTTCGGGCTCCAGCCCGACAGGTCGATCCACACGTTGGGCTTGTGCAGCGCCAGGCTCAAGGCCTCGTCCTGCCACGGCCAGCTCGGGTGGGCGACGATGATCTGCATGTCGGGGAAGTCCATCGCCACGTCTTCGAGCAGCATCGGGTTGCTGTTCTGCAGGCGCAGCCCGCCACCGCAGCGCATGCCGCTGCCGATGCCGCTGTGGCCGCTGTGGAAGATCGCCGGCAGCTTGTGCTCCGCGATCACCTCGTACAGCGGCCAGGCCATGCGGTCGTAGGGCATGAAGCCCTGCACCGTGGGGTGGAACTTGAAGCCCTTGATGCCGTGCTCGGCAATCAGCCTGCGCGCCTCGCGCGCGCCCATCTTGCCTTTGTGCGGGTCGATGCTGCCGAAGCAGATCATCATGTCGGCGTTCTTTTGTGCCGCCTCGGCGATCTCCTCGTTGGGGATGCGGCGGCGGCCGAGTTGGGCCTCGCTGTCGACCGTGAACATGACCAGGCCGATCTTCTGTTCGCGGTAGTAGACGATCGTCTCTTCGATCGTCGGGCGCCGGCTGTTGCCGAAGTACTTGTCGGCGGCGCGGTCGTATTCCTCGCCGTAGTTGTCGAACGGGTTCCAGCAGCTCACCTCGGCGTGGGTGTGCGTGTCGATGGCGATCAGGTCGTCGGTGTTCATCGTTGCTCCAGTTCGCGTGCGACAGCGGTGTGGCGAGCCGGCGCTGTGAAATCATAGGCCACTCAGCGAGGAGAACCCATGGGCGACAGACTGCGCGGCAAGATCGCATTCATCACCGGCGCCTGCTCGGGCATCGGCCTGGCTACCGCGCGCTTGTTCATCGCCGAAGGGGCCCACGTGCTGGCCGCCGACATCCAGGACGATCGCGGTGCCGAACTCGAACACGACCTTGAAGGCAAGCTGAAGTACTGCCGCTGCGACGTGATGCAGCCCGAGCAGATTCAGCGCGCCATCGACCTGGCGGCGGCGCACTTCGGTGGCCTCGACATCGTCTTCAACAACGCTGGCGCGGCCGGCGAGCGTGGCGGCATCGAGGAATTGACGCTCGACGGCTGGGACCGCACGCAGGCGTTGTTGCTGCGCTCGGTGGTGGCCGGCACCAAGTTCGCGCTGCCGCACCTGAAAGCGCGCGGCGGCGGCTCGATCGTCAACACCTCGTCGGTGTCGGCGCTGGCCACCGGCCACGCGCCGATCGCCTATGCGGCGGCCAAGGCCGCGGTGCTGCACTTCAGCAAGCTCGCCGCCGCGGACCTGGCGCGGCATCGGGTGCGTGTCAACGCGGTGGTGCCGGGCTTCATCGCCACGCCGATCTTCGGCCGCCACCGTGGCCTGGACCGCGACGGCGCGGAACGGCTGGCGGCCACGCTCGCCGAAAATGCGGGCAGCTTGCAGCCGGCCGGGCGCACCGGCACGCCCGACGATATCGCCCAGGCGGTGCTCTACTTCGCTTCGGACGCTGCCGGTTTCGTCACCGGCACGCACCTGGTGGTGGATGGAGGGCTGACCATCGGCACACGCGCGTCGTGGGACCCGCAGACGCGCTCGGAAATGCAGCAGGTGCTCGATCTCATCCCGCCAGCCGGCTGATTCAGCCGGCGGCCTTCGCCGCCCGTTCGGTCTGCCGGGCCGGCGCCTTGGCGACCACCCGCAGCTTGGGCTTGCGCTTGACCGGTGCCTTGGTGGCGGCAGCCTGGCGTGGCGCGCGCGTGGTCTTTGCGGTCTTCGCGTTCTGGCGGGGCGCCTTGGGCGCCGCCTTCACGGCCTTGGCTTTGGCCTTGGCCTTGACCTTGGCCGCCGTCGGCCCGGCGTCCGGCGCCGCGATGGCCAGCGCCGCCTGCGGCAGCGGCAGCTGCGCGAATTGGTCGAAGGCGCGTTGCATCTGCACCGTGATGTCGCGCACATCGGGCACTGCGCGGCGGCAGGCGATGAGACCGAAGCACAGCTGGCCCAAGTAGCTCTGCACGGTGATGTTCAACGCCACGCCGTGCGCGGCGATCGACACCGGGTAGTAGTCGAGCATCTTCGCGCCGGCCAGGTACAGCGGCACCTGCACGCCGGGCACGTTGGAGATGGCCACGTTGACGATGCGCAGCCGGTCGGCCAGCCCCGAACGGCCGTACAGGAACGACAGGCCGCTGAGCAGCCACGGCGCGCCGGGCAATGGAAAGTCGGTGGGGATCAGGCTGCCGAAGGTGCCCATCTGATTTTTCATCGACGCGGTGGCCTTCTGGATCGCCTGCAGCCGCTTCAGCGGATCGGGCTCCTGCGTCGCCAGATCGACCAGGCTCATCGTCACCTGGTTGTTCATGCTCGTGTCGCCTTCCGGGCGCAGCGACACCGGCACGCCGGCGACCAGCGTCGCGGCCGGCAGCTCACGGCTGTCCTTCAGGTAGCCGCGCAGCGCCGTCGAGCACAGCCACAGCACGACATCGTTGATCGATGCGCCGTGCGCCTTGCCCAGCCGTTTGGCGTCGGCCAGCGGCAGCGAGATGCAGGCGAAGGCGCGCTGGTTGGTGATCGAGGCGTTGAACGGCGTCGGCGGCGCCAGCTTCAGCATGCCGCCCCCACTGCGTTCCTTGCGCGTGGCCCAGGCCTGGCGCGCCGCGCCGGCAGCCGCCTTCAGCAGCGGTGGCACCAGCTTGCCGATCATCAGCGCCTGCCGCGCCGTGTTCGACGCGGCGGCGCCGAGCAGCTCGGCCACGCCCAGCTGGTAGCGGTTGTGGTGCTGGTGGCGCGGCGGCCTGACCTCGCGTGGCACCGGCGTCAGGTCGAGCATGCTGTTGCCGAGCGCGACGCCGGCCTGCCCGTCGATGCCGGCATGGTGAAGCTTGGTGTAGAAGCCGAGCGTGCCATCGCCCATGCCCTCGATGACGTAGAACTCCCACAGCGGGCGGCTGCGATCGAGCAGGCTGGAATGCAGCCGCGCCGCCAGCGCCTCGAGCTGCACCTGCGTGCCCGGCGCGGGCAGCACGACATGGCGGATGTGGTAGTCGAGATCGACATCCTCGTCCTCGATCCACACCGGGTTGGCGAGGTCGAAGGGCATCAGCGCCAGCTTGCGCGTGAACACCGGCGCCAGGTGCATGCGTTTGGCCAGATGTGCCTTGACGGCCTCGTACCAGCCGTCCTCCTGTCCGTCGGGCACCTGGTAGCGGTGCAGCGAGCCGACGTGCATCGGCATCTCGGCGCTTTCGAGGTGCAGGAAGGCGCCGTCGAGTGCGCTCAGGTGTTGCATCGGGGTCATGTTCGGTCTCCTGCGCCGGCGGGTGCGGCGGCGACTATTTGAGGAAGCGTTCGGTGAGCAAACTCCAGAACGCGGCGCCGGTGGCCATGGCGCCGTCGTTGAAGTCGTAGCCGGGGTTGTGCACCATGCACGAGCCCTCGCCATCGCCGTTGCCGAGGAACAGGTAGCAGCCCGGCCGGTGCTCGAGCATGAAGGCGAAGTCTTCGCTGCCGGTCACCGGCGGCGGGTCGATCTCGACCCGGTCGGCGCCGAGCAGCTCGATCGCCACGCCGGCCGCGAACGCGGTTTCGTCAGGCGTGTTGACGAGCACCGGATAGCCGTCGCGCCAGTCCACCGCGGCGCTGCAGTTGAAGCTTTGAGCCTGCGCGGCCGCCAGCGCATGGATGCGTTCCTTCAGCAGCAAGCGCACCTCGCGGCTCAAGGCGCGCACGCTCAACTCCAGACGCGCCGACGCCGGAATGACGTTGTTCGCCACGCCGGCCTGGAACGCACCGACCGTGACCACCGCGGTATCGAGCGGGTTGACGTTGCGCGAGACGATGGTCTGCAGCGCCATCACCAGCGAGGCACCGGCCACCAGCGGGTCGCAGCTGAAGTGCGGCATCGCCGCATGGCCGCCCTTGCCGGTGACGACGATGCTCACGTTGTCGGCCGAGGCCAGCGCCGCGCCGCTGCGAAAGCCCAGCGTGCCCAGCGGCCGGCCCGGCGCGTTGTGCAGCGCGAAGATGGCATCGCAGGGGAACAGCTCGAACAGGCCCTGCTCGACCATGCGCCTGGCGCCGGCGCCGCCTTCCTCGGCCGGCTGGAAGATCAGGTTCAGCGTGCCGTCGAAGCGCCGCGTCTGCGCCAGATGCTGCGCTGCGGCCAGCAAGGTGGCGGTGTGGCCATCGTGGCCGCAGGCGTGCATCTTGCCGTGGTGCCGGCTGGCGTAGGGCAAGCCCGTGGCTTCGATGATCGGCAAGGCATCCATGTCGGCACGCAGGCCGATCGACTTCGTGCCGCTGCCGTGGCGCAATTGGCCGACCACGCCGGTGCCGCCCAGCCCGCGGTGCACGGTGTAGCCCCACTCGGCCAGCCGCGCCGCCACCAGGTCGGCAGTGGCGTGTTCCTCGTACGCCAGTTCGGGATGCTGGTGGATGTGGTGCCGCACCTCGATCATCTGCGGGACGATGGTGGCGATTTCCTCGCGCAGGGCATTCATCTGCATCGTGCGGCTCCGGGGTGGCTCGAAGGATGACGAACACTATCACGCCGAAGAACGGGCACCCGCGCAGCGACAGGCGTTGGCACAATGCCTGCCGTTGCCGCCCGACCTGCCGTTCATGAACCCTGACGACCCGACCGACACCAGCACCCCCCCGACCGCGGGCGACAAGCCGGTGCCGCCACCGCCACCGCCACCGCTGAGCCCCGAAGCCTGTGCCGCGCTGCTGAAGCAGCACTTTCCGGCCCTGTTCGCGAGCGCGCCGAAGCCGTTGAAACTGCGCATCCAGGCCGACATCCAGGCGCGTGCGCCGGGCATCTTCAGCAAGTCGGCGCTGTCCGGGTTCCTGCGCCAGCACACGTCGCGCCATGCCTACCTGCTCGCACTGACGCGCGCCGACCAGCGTTTCGACCTTGATGGCCAGCCGGCCGGTGAACTCAGCGCCGAACACCGCCAGGCGGCGCTCGACGAACTGGCGCGCCGCCGCGGCCTGCGTGAAGCGCGCGAGGCTGAAGCGCTGGAACAGCGCCGCAACCGCGCCGCGTTGCTGCGTGCGTTCGACGGCAGCACCTTGACGGTGGCCAACTTCTGCGCGCTGAAGGGCGTGGCCGAAGACGAACTCGAAGGCCTGCTCGAGCGCGCCCGCGCCGAGGCCCGCGAGCGCCAGCAGGCGCCACCCCTTCCGGCCCGGGCGCCACGCTCGCGCCCGCGGGCACGGCAGCCCGGATGAGCGCCGACGCAACCCTGTTCGACCTGCTGCCGATCGGCGCTTACCGCTCCAGCGTCGATGGCCGCCAGCTGCGCGCCAACCGTGCGCTGGTGCGCCTGAACGGCTACGCAAGCGAAGCCGAGATGCTGGCCGCGGTGAACGACATCGGCGCCGAGTGGTATGTCGATGCCGGGCGCCGCGAACAGTTCAGGCAGGCCATGCAGCGCGACGGTCAGGTGCTGAACTTCGTCTCCGAGGTGCATCGCCACAAGACGCGTGAACGCATCTGGATCCGCGAGAGCGCTCATGTCGTGCGCGGCGCCGACGGCCAGGTGCTGTGCTACGAAGGCACCGTCGAGGACATCACCCAGCAACGCCGCGTCGAAGATGCGCTGCGCGCCAGCGAGCGCCGCTTTCGCGCCATGACCGAGCGCTCGCAGGTGCTGACGGTGCTGTGCACCGCGTCGGGCGAAGCGATCTATGTCAGCCCGGCGGCGCAATGGCTGCTCGGACGATCGCCGGAATCGCTGCAGCGCAGCTCGGTCTTCGACTGGGTGCATCCCGACGATGTGGCGCAGGCGCGCGACGACCTGGTCGGGTTGCTGCGCTGCACAAAACTCAGGCGTCGAATCGATCTATCGAGCGCGACACGCGGACGGGGGCTGGCGCCATCTGGCCATCTTCGCCAACAACTGCCTCGCCGACCCGGCCGTGGCCGGGGTGGTGCTGAACCTGCGCGATGTCAGCGGCCGCGTCAACGCCGAGGCGGCGCTGCGCGGGCTGAATGCCGAACTCGAACAGCGGGTCGCGCAGCGCACGCACGAGCTGGTGCAGGCGCGCGATGCGGCCGAGTCGGCGAATCGGGCCAAGTCGGAATTCCTGTCGCGCATGAGTCACGAATTGCGCACGCCGATGAATGCGGTGGTCGGCTTTTCGCAGTTGCTCGAAACCGATGACACGCTGTTGTTATCGGCCGCCCAGCGCCAGCACCTGCACGAGGTGGCGGCGGCGGGTGAACGCATGCTCGGCTTGATCGAAGAATTGTTCGAGATGTCGCATGCCGACAGCGAGGCGCGGCGACACGCCGCGTCGCCGCCGCCCGGCGAGCACTGGATCGACACCGGCTCGCCCGCGCTCGACGGCCGGCTTCGCACGGTGCTCTACATCGAGGACAACCCGGTCAACGTGATGCTGGTCGAAGCCATGCTGGCGCAGCAGCACGGGCTGCGCCTGCTCAGTGCCGCGCTGCCCGACGAAGGCCTGGCCCTGGCGCTGGCCGAACGCCCGGCGCTGGTGCTGCTGGACATCCAGCTGCCCGGCATCGACGGCTACGAGGTGTTGCGCCGACTGCGCCGCCATGCGGACACCTGCGACATGCCGGTCATCGCCGTCAGCGCGAATGCGCTGCCCGATGACATCCGCCGGGGCCGCGCCGCCGGTTTCGACGACTACCTGACGAAGCCGCTCGACCAGATGCAATTGCTGGCGTCGGTGTCGCGGTTGCTGACGGCATAGCCGCACAGGGCGACGCCGGCACACGCGATCGCCCAAGTCAGGCCCGCGCCGCCGCCAGCGCCGCACGCACGCCAGCGTGGTCGAGCCTGCCGCGCAGGCCGATGGCCACCAGCCGTTGGTCGCCTTCCGGCAGCGGCCAAGGGCTGATGTCCGCGCGCGTGCCGACGAGTTGCAGCAAGGCGCCCTGCCCTGCAGCATCGCGCAGCAGCCCCTTGGCGCGGACGATGCCGAGTGCGGGCGCGGCCAGCGCAGTCGCCAGTCTGGGGACATCGACCGCATGCAACGGCTGCAAGGCGATGCTTTCGAAAGCGTTGTCCGGCGCCAGGGTTGGCCGCAGGGTCACGCCGGCCGCGAACGGGGTCGGCCGCGGCGAGCGCGGGTAAACGCGGGCGATCGACAGGCCCAGCACCACGCCGATGTCCAGCTGCGCCTGCGCGCAGGCCAGCACCGGTACTGCACGGTCTGCCAGCAATCCGGTCAGCCACTCCCGCGCCTGCACCAGTTGCTGCCCGTCGACCAGGTCGGCCTTGTTGAGGGCCACGATATCGGCCTGCTGCAGTTGCTCGCGCACGACGTCGCCGACATGGCGATCATCGGCCAGCGGGCGCAGCGTGCGCGCATCGGCCAACACCAGCACCGCGTCGAGCACCAGGCCGTCGATCAAGGTCAGCGTGCGCGCCACCGCGCCTGGCAGCGCCACACCGCTGGTTTCGATGAGGATGTGGTCGAGCCTGATCGGCAGATCACGCATGCGCAGCAAGGCCGCCACCAGGTCGCTGCCGAAGCTGCAACACACACAGCCCCCGGCCAGTTGCAGCAGTTCGCCGTCGCGGGCTTCGATCAGCTCGGCGTCGATGGCCAGATCACCGAAGTCGTTGACCAGCACGGCGATGCGCCGGCCCTCGCGCTGGCGCAGCAGGTGGTTGACCAGCGTGGTCTTGCCGGCGCCGAGGTAGCCGCCGATGACGGTGACCGGAATCGGCGCAGGCAGCGGCATCAGCCGGTCGGCAGTTGCGCCGCCGCGAACACGCGCCCGCCCTGCACCACGCCCCACACACCGATGTCCTTCAGCTGCATCGGCGGCAGCTCGGTCGGGTCGTCGTCGAGCACGCAGAAGTCGGCGCGCTTGCCACATTCGATGGAGCCGATCTCGCTGTCGAGCTTCAGCGTGTAGGCCGCACCCAGCGTGATCGCGCGCAGCGCGTCGGGCACGCCGATGCGTTCGTGTTCGCCGAGCACGCGGCCGCTGGCCGTGAGGCGGTGCACCGCGCACCAGGCGGTGAACAGCGGGCCCAGCGGCGTGATCGGCGCGTCGCTGTGAATGGCAAGCGGCACGCCCATGCGCCAGCGCGGTGGCGCAGGCGTTCATGCGCGTGGCGCGCTCGGGGCCGACGGTCAGACGGTAATGTTCGTCGCCCCAGTAGAAGTGGTGGTTGGCGAACAGGTTCACGCACAGGCCCAGCGCTTTCATGCGTCGGAATTGCGCCGCATCGGCGAGCTGGCAATGCTGCAGCGTGAAGCGGTGGTCGCTCGCGGGGCTGTCGCGCAGTGCGGCTTCGAGCCCGTCGAGCACCGCCTCGGTGGCCTCGTCGCCGTTGGTGTGGGTGTGGATCTGCACACCGCGCTGCAGCGCCAGCGTCATCGCCTGCTGCATCTGCTCGGGCGCCATGTACCACAGGCCGTTCGGCGCGCCGTTGTAGTAGCCCGGCCAGCGCAGCCGCGCCGAGAAGCCCTGGATCGAGCCGTCGGCGACCATCTTGATGCGGCCCAGGCGCAAGGCATCGGTGCTCAGCGCGCGCAGTTCGAGCGCGCGTTCGATGCCTTGCGCGGGCGTGCCCATCAGCCGCAGCAGCGGCACGACGCGGGTCGGAAAGTCGTCGCGCGCGCTAAGCTCCAGCATCATGCGCACGCCGTCTTCGGGCAGCGGGCTGGCCAGGTCGGTGGCGGTGGTGACCCCGGCACGCACGCACAGGCGCGAGAACAGCCGCATGCCTGCGGCATCGCCAGCCAATACCGCGCGGTCCATGCCCAGCACGGCCGCCACCTGCATCATCGGTTCGGGGCCTTTCAGCTCACCGGTCGGGATGCCGTCGTCGCCCAGCGGCACGCCGGGGTGGTCGATGCCGGTGCGCAGCCAGCCCACCGCGCGCAGCGCCGCGCTGTTGGCATTGATGATGTGGCCGCTGGCGTGGATCATGCCCAGCGGCCGTGTCGGCGAGACGCGATCGAGGTCCTCGCGCACGCAGCGCCGGTTGTCGAAGTAGATCGGGTCGAAGCCCCACCCGGCCAGCGCGGCGGTGGGGTCGGCCAGGCATGCATGCGCTTCGCGCAGCCGCTCGATCACCGCATCCAGCGCGCGTGCGCCGGGCCAGACCTTGCCGTCGGGATCACGACGGTCGAAGTAGCCGCAATACACGAAGCGCCAGAAGGCGCCTTCCATCAGGTGGCTGTGGCCTTCGACGAGGCCGGGCATCAGCACCTTGTTCACGAAGCGCTCGTCGTTGTCGTGTGGTCCCCAGCCGGCCAGTTCGTCGGCGCTGCCGGCGCCGAGGATGCGGCCATCGCGAACCGCCACGTGCGTCGCGACGGGCCGTGCCGGGTTCATGGTGATGATCTTCCGGGCACGGTACAGCGTGATTCGATTCGACATGGGGCGTCCTGCTACGGCGATGCTGCCGGGCAGTATGGCTGAGACCATCGCCGCCTGCGATGCTCGGTCTCATGGTGCGGCGCGCTTGTGCCGGGCCCGGTGCGGCTACGATTCGCCCGGCTGCACTTTCGCCGATCTGTCGCGCACCGACACCACCAGGAGAATACGAACATGTCCAAGGAGAAGGACCGCCCGACACTGGGCAGCGATGGCCGGCCGCTGCCGATCCTGCCGCCCGAGCGCGACGCGCGCGTGTGGGCGCGACTGGTGCGGGTGATGTTCTACACCCCCGGCTTCATGGGCATCCTGCTGCTGAAGACCGGCGAACCGTCGGCCTTCGGCATCACCATCGAGCTGTTGATGCTGGCCAGCGCGGCGGCCATCGTCGCGGGGCTTTTCATCGGCTCCCAGAGCGAAGCCGAAGGCGCCGACCATGCGTCGCGGGTGGGCACCTGGAGCGGCGCCATCGTCATGGAGCTGATGGCGGCGGTGCCGTTCCTGTGCGCGGTGCCGTCGCTGTTCCATGAACTGGCCAGCAGCACCTTGCTGCATGCCAGGGCGCCCGAGGCGGTGAACGTGGCGCTGGGCCTGTCGGAACTGCTGCCGGCAATGGCCATCCTGCCGTTCATGCTGTACCAGCTGGCCGGCTTCGGCACGCTGCACTACCTGGTGCCCCGGTTCGTCAACTGGGCGCTGAACCTCGTCTTCTTCGTGCTCATCGTCGGCTCGTACATCGCCAACCGGCAGGCCGACTACATCCTGGAGAGGAGGCTGGTCGGCGTCCTGGTGCTGATTCTCGGTGTAACGGTGCTGTACAGCGTGCTCAAGCTGAAGAGCATGCAGCTGCGCTACGACGTATACAAGCCTCACAAGGAAGCGAAGGCCCCACTGGCCTGAACAGAGCGCGTGCTGCGCCCACAGCCGCCGCAGGGTCGAGGCAACATTCAGGCCGCAACGGTCAGCACGGTGCGCGCGGCAAGGTAGCCACCGGCCACCGCGCTGAGCAAACCGTTGCCCGACAGATAGCCCCACACCGCGTTGCCGGACACACCCCGCGCCGCGCCCCCGGCAGCGAGCAGGTTGGGCAGCGGCCGGCCGTCGGTGCGCAGCACGCGCATGTGCGCATCGACGTCGAGCCCGCCCTGGGTGTGGAACAGTGCGCCGGTGACCTTGATGGCCTGGTACGGTGCGCTCAGCTTGCGCGCAAACCGGCGGCCGAAGGCATCGCTGTGCCGTGCATCGATGGCAGCCAGCGTGCTTGCCAGCACCGACGCTTCGCAGCCGATGATGCCGGCCAGCGCACCGATGTCGTCGCCGCGGCGCAGTGCACCCGCCGCCTCGGCGACGCGGAAATCGGGGAATTCGCGCGCCAGTGCGAGCAGCGGCCGATCGATCACGCACCAGGCGACGCTGCCGGGCTGCGCCAGCACCGCCACCGCGGCCTCCGAGTAGCCGGCCGTTTCGTCATGGAAGCGCTCGCCACGCGCGTTGATCTGCACGCCGCCTTGCACCATCAGCGCCCACGAGATCAACACGCCGTGCGGCACTGCCCATGCGCCGTGGCCCTGGTAGCCGCCCAGGTCGGCCAGTGCGCAGCCGAGTGCGCGGCCCCAGTCGATCGCGCTGCCGTCGTTGCCGGCGTGGCCGGCGAACAGCGCGCCGCGCATCTCGGGCAGCCATTCATCCACCATCGCCGCATTGCCACCGAAGCCGTTGCAGGCCAGCAGCAAGGAATCGCAGCGCAGCTGTTCCAGATTGCCGTCGGGGCGTTCGAAGCCGACGCCGAGCACGCGCTGCTGCGCATCCACATGCAGCTCGACCACCCGCGCGCGCGTCAACAGCGTGGCACCGGCTCGCTCGGCCGCCGCTTGCAGGGCTGCCATCAGCGCCGCGCCCGTGCGCTGCGGCAACGCGTGCATGCGGCGCACCGAGTGGCCGGGATAGAGAAAGCCGTCGAGCAACTCGAAGGCGATGCCATGTCGTTGCTGCAGGGCGTCGAGCGCTGGCGCGATGGCGTCGGTGTAGGCGACCACGAGATGTGCTGCCGCGGTGCGCCGGGCCTTGGCCTGGATGTCCCTTGCGAAGTCGCCTGCACTGTCGTGCACACCGGCGTCGCGTTGCACGCGCGTGCCGGCAGCGGGGATGAAGCCGCTGGACAGCGCCGTCGAACCGCGCGCATCCGCGTCGCGTTCGAGCAGCACGCAGTCCACGCCGGCATCACGCAGCATCAGCGCCGCTGTCAGGCCGCAGGCGCCGGCGCCGACGATGGCCATCGGTGTGTGCGGTGCCGACGCGGCCATCGCCTCGCTGCGGACGATGCGCGGCACGCTCATCAGCACCTGCTCATCGGTGACGGCTCACCGCGGCAGCAGCGCGGCCATTTCGTCGCAGCGCAGCACACGCGCCACGCTGTGCAGATCGGCCAGCGAGTTGTCGTGCGAGCGCGCATCGAAGGCCGCACAGCCGTCGCTCAGCACGCTGACGCGGTACTCGCGCACGTGCGCATCACGCACCGTGCTGGCGACGCCGCCGGGGGTGACGATGCCGCCGACCACCAGGTGCTCGACGCCAGCGTGGCGCAGCAGCCAGTCGAGCTGGGTGTTGAAGAAGGCCGAATAGGCCACCTTGTCCACCGCCACATCGACCAGCGCGTGCAGCGCCGTCAGCACCGCATGGCCGCGGCTGCCGCTTTGGAAGTCACCGCGGCGCAGAAACGGACGCAGCGCGCGCAACTGCGCCGCGATCATCGGTTCGCCCTGCGCATCGGGCCACAGCGTGAAGCGGCTGGCCAGCACCATGCCGCCGCAAGCTTTCACCGATTGGGCAAGCGGTGCCAGCCGATCGGGCAACGCGCGCGCCGCGTCGCTGACCAGGCCGCCACGGGCATAAGCGCCGTCTTCTGCGAGAAAGTCGTTCTGCAGATCGATCAGCAGCAGCGCACAGCGCCTGGCATCGAAATCCGAAGTCATGGGGTCGCGCCGATCAGCAGGTTGCCCAGGGCATCGACCTCGGCGGCGAAGCCGGGTTCGATCCACACGGTGGTGTCGGGTTGTTCGAGGATGGCCGGGCCTTCGATGCGCGCCCCCACCGGCAGATCGAGACGTGCGAAGCGCCGCGCGTCCCACAAACGCCCGGCATGAAAGACCGCTTGCGCGCCAAGCGCGGGCGGCATCGTGGTGTGCGTCGGCGCGAGCAGTTTCAGGTCGAACTTCGGCCGCATGCCGATGCGCGCGATGCGCAGGTTCAGCACCCGCACCGCGATGTTGCCCAGCAACCGACCGAATTCGGCGCGGTAAGCGGAGTCGAAAGCGGCCTGCACCGCCGCGGCGTTCAACTCGTCGCGTGCGATCGGCACCGCGAGCGTGTGCGTCTGCCCGGTGTAGAGCATGTCGAGTTCGATCGACTCGTGTATCCGGTCGAAGGTGGCGCCGGCCACATCGAGCCGCACCTGCGCCTGTTCGGCGAAGTCCTCGATCAAGCGGAGCACGCTGTCGAAATCGAGTTCGGCCAACGGCCGGTTGAGCGTGCGCACCTGGTCGTGGCGCATGTCGGCCATGACGCAGCCGAGGGCCGAGGTCACACCCGGGTAGCGCGGCACCAGCCCGCGCCCGGCGCCGACCTCGCGCAGCATCGCGCACACATGCAACGCACCGCCGCCGCCGAAGGGCATGTAGGTGAAGCGGCGCGGGTCGTGGCCCTTCTCGATCGACACCACGCGCACCGCGCCGGCCATGCGCGCGTTGGCCACCGTGAGCACGGCTTCGGCAGCGGCCAGCACATCCAGCCCCAGCGGCTCGGCGACATGGCGCCGGATGGCGTCGCGGGCCAGGTCGATGCGCAGCGCTTCCAGCAAACCACCGCCCAGCGGCCTTTCTGCAGCGATGCGGCCGAGCAGCAGGTTTGCATCGGTGACGGTCGGCCTGTCGTTGCCGCGCCCGTAACAGGCCGGGCCGGGCACGCTGCCGGCCGATTCGGGGCCCACCTGCAGCAGTCCGCCGGCATCGACCGAGGCGATCGAACCGCCACCGGCGCCGATGGTCTCGATCTGCACCATCGGCACGCGCACCACCAGGCCGAAATCGATCGAGGTCTGCGCCGCCAGCGCGGGCTCGCCGGCGGTGATCAACGACACGTCGAACGAGGTGCCACCCATGTCGCCGGTGATGACGTCGGCGAAGCCGGCTGCCCGGGCAATCTGCGCGCACGCGATGACACCTGCCGCCGGGCCCGACAGCGCGGTGCGCACCGGCAGCGCGGCGGCGGTGTCGAGCGACATCACGCCGCCGTTGCTCTGCACGATCAGCAGTTCGCCCGCGAAGCCCTGATCGCGCAGGTCATCGGACAGACGCTGCAGGTAGCTGCCCACCACCGGCTGCAGCACCGCGTTCAGCGTGGCGGTGGAGCAGCGTTCGAACTCGCGAATCTCGTTCAGCACCTCGGCCGCGGCGGTGACGTGCGCGTTCGGCCACAGTGCGCGCACGGCTTGCGCGGCGGCCTGCTCGTTGCTTGCGTTCGCATAGGTGTTGATGAAAAAGATGCATACCGCATCGCAGCCGCGACTCAGCAACTGCTGCGCCGCGGCGCGCACCTGGTCCAGATTCACGGGCTCGAGCACGCTGCCATCGGCGAGCACACGCTCATCGACCTCAACACGCAGGTCACGCGGCACCACCGGCACAAAACCGCCGCGCAGGCCCCAGGTGGTGGGCCGGTCGCGGCGGCGCATCTCGAGCACGTCGCGAAAGCCGCGCGTGGTGATCATGCCAGCCCGCGCCACCTTGCGTTCGAGCAGCGCGTTGGTGCCGACGGTGGTGCCGTGCACCACCGTGGCGATGTCGCTGGCCGCGGCGCCGATACGCTCGATGCCTTGCTTGAAGCCGCGCGCTTCCGCGCCGCGCGTCGAAGGCACCTTGACGATGCGCGCCTCGCCGCGCGCCGGGTCGAGAACGAACAGGTCGGTGAAGGTGCCACCGACATCGACCCCGACCAGCAGCGACGGTCGCGGCATGGCGCTCATGGTTGACGCACGTAGCCCATCGCCAGATCGTGCCGCCGCGCCTCCGCGCTGCGCTCCGCAGCCGGGCCATAACCGCCACCGCCCGGCGTTTCCAGCCGCACGCGCTGCCCACGCACGAGCCGGATGCCGACCATCTTCGATGCCATCGGTGGCAGCTGCCATTCGCCGCCGTGCTGCACGCTGAAGCGGTTCGGCGCGGCCGCACCGCCACCGGCCACGCCTTTCGGTGCATCGCGGCCGCGCTCGCCGAACAGGTAGGCCTCGGCGGCTTCTTCGAGCAGTTCGATCTCGTACACTGCGCCGAGCCCGCCGCGCTGGCGCCCATGCCCACCGGAGCCGTCACGCAGCGCCCACTGCGTGAAGCGCACCGGGTAGGCGGCTTCGAGGATCTCCAGCGGCGGGATCGTCGCCATCGAGATCGGCGCATTGCCGTGGTTCAACCCGTCGCCCTCGGCGTGCGCGCCGTGGCCGCCGCCGAAGAAGCTGAACATCACCCAGCGCTGGCCCTGGCGCGGGCCGTGGCTGCGCACGCCCGATATCGACAGCGCGTTGATGGTGCCGTAAGCCTGCGCCATCGCCTGCTTCGGCGCAGCCAGCGCGGCGGCGCTGAAGATGACGTCGATCATGCGCAGGATGGTCTCGGTGTAGCCGCCGACAGGCTTCGGGCGCGCTGCGGAGATGACCAGCCCGTCGGGAATCACGAAATCGACCGCGTCGAGCACACCGGCATTGGCCGGCACGTCGGGAAACAAGTGCTTCAACGCCACGTAGCAGGCCGCCACCGCGGTGGCGCGCGAGATGTTCACCGGCCCGGCGCAGCTGGGCGCGCTGCGCGAGAAGTCCAAGGTCAGCCGCGCGCCGGCGACGGTCATGTCGAGCGCGATGGCCAGCGGCGCATCGATCACGCCGTCGTTGTCGAGCATGTCGTCGAAGCGGTAGCAGCCGTCGGGCCAGGCGCCGATGTGCGCGCGCATCAGCTTGCGCGCGCGCTCGCGCAGCTGGGCCAGCGCCTGGCGCACCGTGCGATCACCGTGTTCGTCGAGCAGTGCGTGCACGCGCCGCTGGCCCAGTTCCAGTGCCGCCAGCTGGCCGTTCAGATCGCCCCACAGGCTGTCGGGCAGCCGTGTGTTGGCCTGCAGGATGGCCAGCACGTCGGCCTGCAGCTCGCCACCGCGGTGGATGCGCACCGGCGGGATCTGCACCGCTTCCTGCCAGCACTCGGTGGCGGCCGGGTTGTAGTTGCCGGGCACCGCACCGCCGACATCGTGCCAGTGCGCGGCCGAGGCCAGAAAGCAGAACAGTGCGCCATCGCGAAACACCGGCAGCACCAGCTTGAAGTCGTTGGCGTGCGTGCCGCCCTCGTAGGGGTCGTTGAAGAGCCAGATGTCGGCGGGTTGCATGCCGCCCTGCCGGTCGGCCGCACGCATCGCCGCGCGCACGGCGAAAGCCATCGCACCCACGAACACCGGCAGCCCGCTCTTGCCTTGCACCAGCGTGTCGCCACTGTTCGCGTCGTAGAGGCCGTGGCAGGCGTCGTGGGCCTCGGCGATGATCGGGTTGAAGGCGCTGCGGTAGAGCGTGACGTCCATCTCGTCGGCGATCTGTTCGAGACGGCCCTTCAGCACCGCCAGCGTGACGGGGTCGAGCGCGGCATCAGACACGGGCGGCATCCTTCGGGTGACGTCGTTTGAGCAGGTTGAACAGGCCGCCCGCCGCCACCATGTCCAGCAGGAATGTGGGGATGGCTTCGCAGGCGAGCTTGCGGCCCGAAGCCGTGACCACGCGAGCGGCGGCCGCATCGATGGCGATGCGCTCGCCTTCTTCGAGTTCGTCGGCACGCGCGCAGGTCAGCAGCAGCAGCCCGAGGTTGAAGGCATTGCGGAAAAACAGGCCGCCGAACGATGGCGCGATGACCGCCGCCACGCCCAGATGCACCAGCACCGCGGCGGCCTGTTCGCGCGACGAACCGATGCCGAAGTTGGCACCGGCCACGAGCACATCACCGCGCTTCACCTGGCCCGCGAATTCGGGGCGCACCGTGTACAGACAATGCGGCGCGATGCCGGCGATGCCCAGCTTCATGTGTTCGCCGGGCGCCAGCTGGTCGGTGTCGACGTCGGCACCGACCCGCCAGACGCGGTGTGTCGGGCCGTTCAAGCCAGCACCTCGCGCGGGTCGGCGATGACGCCGTGCAGCGCCGATGCGGCCACGGTGGCCGGCGAGCCCAGGAACACCTGCACGCCCTGCCCGCCCATGCGGCCCCGAAAGTTGCGCGCGGTGCTGGCGATGACGCGGCTGCCGTCGGCGAAGCGGCTGCCGTAGCCGGCGCAGGCACCACAGCCGATCGGCAACAGCGCGGCGCCGGCATCGAGCAGCACTTGCAGCGTGCCTTCGGCCTGAGCCTGGCGCTGTTCGCGCAGGCTGGCCGGCGCCAGGAGCAGCTTCACACCAGCGGACACGCGCCGGCCCTTGAGCACTGCGGCAGCCGCGCGCAGATCGTGCAGCTTGGCACCGGTGCAGGCACCGATGTAGGCGATATCGATCGGCTGACCGGCCGCGGCGGTGACGGCTCCGCCGTTCGCGGGGCTGTGCGGCAACGCCACCTGCGGTGCCAGCTTGGCGGCGTCGAACACGTGTTCGGCTTGAAGCGGTGCGCCGTCGTCACCATGCCAGGCGTCGGTTTCGACATCATCGACACCGGCCGCTCGCAGCCAGGTGCGTGTTGTCTCGTCCGGGGCCACCAGGCCGACCATCGCGCCCAGTTCGGCGGCCATGTTGCACAGCGTCATGCGCTCGGCCATCGGCAAGGCGCGCACCGCTTCGCCTGCAAACTCCGCCGCCTGGTAGGCCGCGCCGTTGAGGCCGAAGCGGCCGATGGTGTGCAGCATCATGTCCTTGGCGCACACGCCGTCGGTCAGAGCGCCGTCCCAGCGGTAGCGGATGGTGTGCGGCACCTGCAGCCAGATGCGGCCGCTGACCAGCACACCGAGCATCTCGGTGCTGCCGATGCCGAACATGAAGGCGCCGAAGGCACCACCGGTGGGCGAATGCGAATCGCCGCCGACGCAGAACAGCCCGGGGCGCAGGTGGCCGCGTTCGGGCAGCAGCACGTGGCAGATGCCTTCGCTGTCGTGCACATGCGGCAATTGCTGCTCGGCGGCCCAGTCGCGGGCGATGGCGACGATGCGGCGCGCATCGTCATCAGTTTCGCCGACATAGTGGTCCATCACCAGCACCACCTTCGTGCGATCCCAAATCGGTGCACCCAACTCGGCCAGCATCGGCTGCAGCCGCCGCGGGCCGCTGGAATCGTGGAACATGGCCAGGTCGACCGCGCAATCGACGATCTCGCCGGGTTGCACCTGCGCACGCCCGGCCGCGCGCGCGACGAGCTTTTGCGCCAGCGTCTGCGGCGCCGGTGCCAAGGTCGACGACACCTCAGCCGTTCTCCAGGAATTCCTTCAGCGCTTTGTCGGGCGGGTGCGCATAGTTCGAACGCCGGCTCACCGCCAGCCCGGTCAGCTCGCGCAGGCGCACCGCCATCTCGGCCGCCTTGGCGACCACCGCCAGGCCGTCGACGATCGGCGCGCCGTCCATCTGCGCGCCGTGCACCGCGCCGTACAGCAGCATCGGCAGGCCGCCGGCCGGCACGATGACGTCGGCACCGGCATCGAGCAGCGCGTGCACCTCGCGCTCGAATTTCGGGTACAGCGCCTTGTACCCCTTGCGCGTGGCGAAAGCGTCCATGAAGTCGCTGACGCGGGCATTGACCGCGCGCACGCCGACCACCCGCTGCTGCAGCCCGTAGCGCACGACCTGGTCTTCGTGCCAAGGAATGAAGCTCGGGTTGATGGTCACCAGCCCGAGCTTGCGGCCGAGCGTGCAGGCGTGCAGCAGCGTGGTTTCGCCGAGTCCCAGCACCGGCATCTTCGTCACCGACTTGGCTTCGTGCAGCCCGGCGTCCTGGAAGTGCGTGATGGCCATCGCGTCGTAGCCCTGGCGCTCGGCGGCGACGGCATTGCGGATGAAGGCGCGTGCCATGCGGAATTCGGTCAGCGCATGGGTGGTGGTGGCCGGCGGCGTGACGGTGTTGAAGGTGAAATCGAACTGCGGGTCGAGCACGCGGCGCAGGTGCGGCTCGAGGCGGCTGATGTAGGGCGCCATGTCGATGCGGTCTGTTGCACCTTGAAACCAGATGCGGTAGCGCCGCGGGTGGGCAGCGGCTTCGATGACGGCCGCGGCCTCGACGGCGGCCTCGGCCACATCCGCCGTGCTGGCGACCGTGGCACCCGTCTTGCTTTTGACGGCGGCAGGGGCCTTGCGTGTGACGTTGCGGTGGGCATTTGCCATGCGGGCTTCCGATCGTTGTCAGGCCATGCACCCCAGGATATGCTGGGTTCATCCACTCTATCAGCCACCTTCGGAGATCACCGATGTTCCTGCCCTCGAACTCCGTTCGCCACCTCGCCCGCTGGGTCGCCATCGCCGCGACGGCGACAGCATGGCTGTTTGCGTCGAGCGCCGCGCTGGCCCAGGACAAGCTGACGGCGGTGCATGCCTTCCCGGCCAGTTGGATCTACTCGAAGAGCTTCCTCGAATTCGTCGCCAAGGCGAACGCCGCCGGCAAGGGCGTGTTCGAGATCACCGTGCGCGGCGGCCCCGAGGCGATGGGCATGTTCGAGCAACCCAATGCGGTGCGCGACGGTATCGTCGACATGGTCTACACGCCGTGCGCGTTCTACGCCGCTTCGGTGCCCGAATGTGATGCGGTGTCGGCATCGTCGATCGACGGGCCGACCGCGCGCAAGAATGGCGCCTACGATGCCTTGAAGGCGGCCCACCTGCGGCGCATGGGCGTGTACTACCTCGGCTGGGTCGACAGCGGCGTGCGCTTCCACCTGTGGTCGAGCAAGGAGCCCAAGCTCGACGCGCAGGGCAACCTGGAGACCAAGGGCGTGAAGATGCGCGGCAACCCGATCTACAACGCCTTCCTCACCAACTACCTGGGCATGCAGGTCATCAACCTGCCCTCCACCGACATCTACACCGCGCTTGAACGCGGCACCATCGACATGACCGGCTGGACCGAGATCGGCCTGATGGACGCCAGTTGGGACAAGTTCCTGAAGTACCGCATCGACCCGAAGTTCTTCTCCACCGACCTGGGCATCATCATCAACGTCGCGAAGTGGAATTCGCTGTCGCCGAAGACGCGCGAGATTCTGGAACGCGTGGCCATCGAGCACGAGATCTCCAGCATCAAGGCACTGGCTGCACTGCGTACCAAGGAATTCGCCGAACTCGAAAAGCGCGGCATGAAGGTGGTGGCCCTGCCACCGGCGGCGCAGAAGGCTTTCGTGGAAGGCGCACGCGAAGCTTCGTATGCGCGGATGAAGGAACGCATGGCGAAGAGCGGCGATTCGCGCTCGTACGAGACGATGGTCAAGCTGTTCGCGCCGGGTAACTGAAGCCCACGCGCCGCCAGCCTCTGCAGGCCCGCCGATGAAGCTGGCGCTGCGTGCCTATGACACGCTGATCCTGGCCATGGCCTGGTTCGCCGGCGCGCTGATGGCGGGCATGTTCGTCGCCATCGTCACCGATGTGGTGCTGCGCAACATCGGCTGGCAGAGTTCGGCGCACCTGTTCACCTTCACCGAATATGCGCTGCTGATGGTGCCTTGCTTCGGTGCGCCGTGGCTGGTGCGCGAGAAGGGGCACGTGTTCGTCGAGATCGGCCTGAACCTGCTGGCACCGGCGGCACGGCGGCGCGCACTGGTCGTGATCGGGCTGTTCTGCATCGTCGTGTGCCTGGTGCTGGCCTGGTACGGGCTGCAGGTGAGCCTGCGCAACTTCGCGCTCGACGACAAGGACGTGCGCTCGTTCGATGCGCCGCGCTGGGCGCTGGTGGCGTGCATCCCGATTGGCTTCTTCTTCATGGCCACCGAGTTCGCCCGCCACCTGATCCGCGGAGAGGATTTCCTCGGCTCGATGGAATTCGCGCCCATCGGGCCGGCGGCGGCCGACGCGGCGCCGGCGCCACCGCTCAGGCGGGAGCCCTAGTGGAGTGGTACCACGCCGCCGGCATCCTGTTCGGTTTGTCGGTGACGCTGATGCTGGCCGGCCTGCCGGTGGCGATCGCGTTCTTCACCACCAACATCGTCGCCGCGCTGTTGTTCATGGGCGGCGCCAGCGGCATCGCGCAGATCATCAACAACGGCTTCGGCGCGATGACCACCTTCGCGCTGGTGCCGATTCCGATGTTCCTGCTGATGGGCGAGTTGTTCTTCCACACCGGGCTGGCGACGCGCTTCTTCAGTGCCACCGACAAGCTGCTCGGCAACGTGCCCGGCCGCCTCGCCTACGTGACGCTGATCGGCGGCACCGCCTTCGCCGGTTCGGCCGGATCGAGCATCGGCAGCTGCGCGTTGCTCGGCACGCTGATGGTGCCGGAGATGATGCGGCGCGGCTACAACAAGTTCCTGTCGATGGGCCCGATCATGGGCGTCGGCGGGCTGGCAGTGATCATCCCGCCGTCGGCGCTGGCGGTGCTGCTGGCCACGCTCGGACAGACCGATGTCGGCGACCTGCTGATCGCCGGCGTGGTGCCCGGCTTGCTGCTGGCGCTGATGTACGGCCTGCTGATCTGGGGCTGGACGCGCTTTGACCCGAAAGCCGCGCCGCGCTACGAGGTGCCGCCGGTGCCGCGCGCGGAAAAGTGGCGCTTGCTGCGCCGCGACGTGATGCCGATGGTGGCGGTGATCGTCTTCACCGTGGCGGTGATGCTGATCGGCTGGGCCACACCGACGGAAGCCGCGGCGCTGGGCGCGCTGGCGGTGATGGTGTTGTCCGCGCTGTATCGCACGCTCACCTGGCAGGCCTTTCGCAACTCGATCAAGGGCGCACTGCGGGTGACCATCATGTCGTTCCTGATCATCTTCGGCTCGGCCACCTTCGCGCAGATCCTGGCCTTCACCGGCGCCTCGGGCGGGCTCATCAAGTTCTTCCTGTCCTTCGACCTGGCGCCGATGGGGCTGATGCTGGTGATGATCGGCATCATCTTTTTCCTCGGTACCTTCATGGACCAGTTGTCGATGATGCTGCTCACCGTGCCGATCTTCTTCCCGCTCGCCAAGGCGGTGGGCTTCGACCTGACCTGGTTCGGCATCATCATGCTGCTGGCGCTCGAAGTCGGCTACACCACCCCGCCCTTCGGGCTGCTGTTGTTCGTGATGAAGGGCGTGGCACCGCCGGGCACGACGATGGTCGACGTGTACAAGGCGGCGGCGCCGTTCATCGCCTGCTCGCTGTTGCTGATCGGGCTGATCCTGCTGTTTCCCCCGCTGGCCACCTGGCTGCCCGGGCTGTCGCATTGAGGAGCTTGTCATGCCCACGCCGATCGACCTGTTCTTCTCGTTCCGCAGCCCGTATTCGTACCTGGCCATGCCTGGTGCGCTGCAGCTGGAACAGGACTTCGATGTCGAGGTGCGGCTGCGGCCGGTGCTGCCGCTGGCGGTGCGCGACCCCGGCTTCTTCAGCCCCGACAACCTGAAGAGGGCGAAGTACATCCGCATCGATTGGCTGCGCCGCGCCGAGATGCTGGGCATGCCGCACGCGTGGCCCGTGCCCGATCCGATCGTGCAGGACATGCAGACCTACCGCATCGCCGCCGAGCAACCCCACATCCACCGCCTGACCTGGCTGGGCGTCGAAGCCGAGCAGCGCGGCCATGGCATCGAATTCGCACGCGAAGTCTCGGCCCTGATCTTCGGCGGCACGCGCGATTGGCACCTCGGCGCGCACCTGGCGCAAGCGGCTGCGCGCGCCGGCCTGTCGTTGGAGGCGATGGACACGGCCATCGCCGATCCCTCGGCGCACCGCAAGGCGGTGGAGGCCAACCAGCAAGCGCTGGCGGCGGCGGGCCACTGGGGCGTGCCCACCTTCGCTCTCGATGGCGAAGCGTTCTTCGGCGAGGACCGCATCGACACCTTGCGCTGGCGGCTGGGCCAGCGCGGCGCGGCGCAACGCCGTTCGTGACCGGTCAGCGCCGGCACTGGCGCCGATGCATCGCGCTCAACGTATCCAGACCGCACAGCCACAGCGCCACTGTCGCCGGCCCGCGCTCCATCGCGACATCCGGCACACCCAGGCCGCACGGGTTCGTCGAGACCGATAATCAAGCTTCCGGGCGCGTGCGCCCGCCCCCGAGGCCGAGCACAAAGACATGACTGAGTCGACGCCAATCTGGCAACTCGCGCCGTGTGCCGCGTTGAAGATCTGGCGCGAAGGCGACGCCGTGCACTGGCGGGTCAACGCGGCGGCGCTCGAGTGGTGCTCGGCGCGACAACTCGTCGACGCCGACTGGCGTGCGGCAGCGCAAGACATCGAGGCGTCGTTGCGCGCGGCCGACCCTTCGACACAACCCGCCTTGAGCATCGGCGGTCTTCAGGTGCCCTGCCAGGCCGTGGCGCTCCCTGACGGTTGGCTGCTGTGGCTGCAACCGCCAGCCCCGGCTTCACACCACGACCTCGCCTTGCTCGACGCCTTCGTGCGCATCGGTCGCTTCGAGCGCAACGCCGCCGGCGACACGGTGGGGTGGAACGCCGAGATGTTCCGCATCTTCGGCCTCGAGCCGGGTAACGAGGCGCCGGCCTTCGACGAGGTCATGCGCCTTGTCCATCCCGACGACCGGCAGCGGCTCGACCTGCACCGCCAGCAGATCCTCGGCACGACCGGACGCGATCAGATCCGCTTCCGGCTGCTGTGGCCCGACGGCGCCGTGCGCTTCGTGCATGCGATGACCGAGGTTTCTGGCCCCGCAGGCGAGCGCAAGGTGCGTGGGGTCTACATCGACGAGACCGACAGCGCGGCCCTCACGCAACGGCACGAACAGACCAGCGCGCGGTTGGCGCAGGCGCTGGAATTGGCGCAGGTGTCGGTGTGGCGCCTCGACCTGCACGCCCGCCGCGCGCACTACAACGAGATCGGCTACCGCCTGGCCGGCCTGTCGCCGAGCCCCGATGGCGTGGACATGGACGCACTGCGCGCCATGGCGCACCCGGACGACCGCCAGGCCATGCAGGACGCGGCCGATCAAGCCCTGGCCAGCGACGCGGTGGTCGACGTCGAAGCGCGCTACCGCAACCCGGACGGCAGCTACCGGCACCTGCTGACGCGGCGCGTGGCGCAACGCGATGCGCACGGCCAGGTGGTGGGCTTGACCGGTGTGTCGTTGAACCTGGGCGCGACGGTGGCCGAGCGCGAGCGCCACCAGGCGCTGGCGCGGCGCATGCAGCGCATCGCCGAGGCGGCCGGCGTGGGCCTGTGGAGCATCGAAGGCGACGACGACCAGGTGCAATGGAACGCGCAGATGTTCAGGATCTACGGCCTGGCGGAGAACGCCGCGCCGCCGCCGGTCCAGGAATGGATGGGCCAGCGTGTGCACCCCGCCGATCGCCAGCGCGTGGCCGACGAGCGCCGCCGCGCCCGCAAATCGGGCAGCCCGCTGTTCGAAACCGAATTCCGCATCGTCCGCCCCGATGGCTCGCTGCGCTGGGTGGTGTGTCGCAGCCACCGGGACACCGACGCCGGCAAATCGGTGCTGCACGGCATTCATCTGGACATGACGCACCAGCGCGAACTCGACGGTGCCTTGATCCTGCAGCAAGAGCGCCTCAAGCTGGCCACGCAGAGCGCCGGGCTCGGCATCTGGGAATCCGACTTCCAGACCAACGCCATCTTCTGGGAAGAGCGCATGTACCGGCTGCGTGGCCTCGACCCCAGCGACCCGCGCACGCCCCGCCAGATCGACAAGGAACTGGTCTCGGCGCACGACTACGCGCTGCGCGTGAGTGCCATCCGTCAGCACCTGGTCGATCGAGCGCCGTATCAGCTCGAATTCGAGGTCAGGTGGCCCGACGGCACAGCGCATTGGCTGGCCAGCACCGGCAGCGCGGTGTTCGACGAAGACGGCCAGCCGCTGCGCATGGTGGGCGTGAACTGGGACGTCACCGAGCGCAAACTGGCCGAGGCGGCGCTGCGTGACAAGCTGGCCGCCGAACGCGCCAGCCAGGCGAAGACAGAATTCCTGTCGCGCATGAGCCATGAGTTGCGCACGCCACTGAACGCGGTGCTCGGCTTCGCGCAGTTGGCGCTGCAGGATCGAAAGGCGCCGCTTCAATCCACGCAGCAACATCGGTTGACGCGCATCCACACCGCCGGCACCCACCTGCTGGCGTTGATCGACGATGTGCTCGATCTGGCCGCCATCGAGGCCGGCTCGCTGCCGCTGATCACGCAGCCGACGGCGCTGCACGCGGCCATCGACGACGCGCTGCGTTGGACCGCGGCGCTGGCCAGCGAGCGCAACGTGCGCGTGCATGTCAAGGCGGCCCAGGCCTGGGTGCTGGCCGACGAACGTCGTTTGCGCCAGGTGCTGGCCAACCTGCTGAGCAATGCGGTGAAGTACAACCGCGCCGGTGGTCAGGTCTGGATCGCCTTTCAGGCCCAGGCCGACGACGCTGACGAGGGCTTCAGCCTGAGCGTGCGCGACAACGGCCGCGGCATGAGCGCCGAGCAGTGCGCCCACCTGTTCGAGCCCTTCAACCGCCTGGGCGCAGAACGCGAAGGCATCGAAGGCCGCGGGCTCGGGCTGACCACGGTGCGCCATCTGGTGGCCATGATGGGCGGGCAATTGCAGGTCCACAGCGAACAAGGGCAAGGCAGCGAGTTCAAGGTCTGGCTGCGCCGGGCAGCGCCGCCGTCCGGGCCCGCCACGAGGTCGGCCCCGATGCCGGCGCAGCAGCGGCCCGACAGCGGCCGACCGGCGCTGTCGGTGCTGTACATCGAGGACAACGCGGTCAACGCCATGGTGGTGCAGGAACTGTTGGCGCTGCGGCCCAACATCAGCTTCACCGTGGCCGCCGACGGTGCCAGTGGCGTGGCACAAGCGTTGCGCGTGCGACCCGACCTGGTGCTGGTCGACATGCAGTTGCCCGATATCGACGGCCACGAGGTGCTGCGGCGCTTGACTCAACACGGTGCCGGGAGGCGACGCATCGCGCTGTCTGCCAACGCCATGCTCGACGAGGTGGCACGCGCGAAGGCCGCCGGCTTCGACGACTACTGGACCAAGCCGATCAATTTCGACCGTTTCCTGTGCGATCTCGACCGCCTGGCCGAGGATCTGGCCGACGACCTGGTCGCGGCCCCTTCAATTCATCGGGACTGAATACAGCATGGCGCAGCGCATCAGCGTGGAACTTCAGGGCGGCGTGGCCGATGTGCGGCTTGCACGTGCGGACAAGATGAACGCCCTCGACGACGAGATGTTCGAAGCGCTGCGCGCCACCGGCGAGCAGTTGAAGACGCGGCCCGGCGTGCGCGTGGTCGTGCTGTCCGGCGAAGGCCGTGCCTTCTGTGCCGGGCTCGACACCGCCAACTTCGGCAAGATGGCAACCGGCGAGCGCGGTGGCGCGCGCCTGATCCAAGGCCCGCGCACCGCCGCCGGCGCCAACCCCTCGCAGCACGCGGTCCTGGTCTGGCGCGAGTTGCCGGTGCCGGTCATCGCCGCCGTGCACGGCGTGGCCTACGGCGGCGGCTTTCAGCTGATGCTCGGCGCCGACCTGCGCTTCATCACCGCCGACGCCAAGCTGTCGATCATGGAAATCAACTGGGGCCTGGTGCCGGACATGGCCGGCATGGCGCTGCTGCGCCAGCTGGTGCGCGACGACGTGGCGCGCGAACTGACCTACACCGGGCGCGTGTTCAGCGGCAGCGAAGCGGCGCAGCTCGGCTTGGCCACGCGTGTGTGCGAAGACCCGCGCGCCGAAGCGCTGGCACTCGCCGGTGAAATCGCCACACGCAGCCCGAGCGCGATGCGCGCGGCCAAGCGGCTGCTCGATCTCGGCGCCGATGCCACGGCGGCCGAGATCCTGCTCGCCGAGAGCCGCGAGCAGGCGGCGCTGATGGGTGCGGCGGAGCAAATCGAGGCGGTGCAGGCGCGGTTGGCCGGCCGCCCACCCGTGTTCCGCGATTGAGCGCACCTGCCGCATGAGCATCGACAGCCGACAGCCGAGCCCGTGACGAGGCCCATCCTGGCCATCGATGCCGATGGCGTGCTGGTGGACCTGCACATGGGCTATGCCACAGCCTGGCAGCGCGCCTTCGGCGTCTTCCCGGCCGAGCGCGATCCCGATGCCTACTGGCCTGGGGATCGCTGGCAGGTCGAAGCGCTCGATGCCGAGCAGCGGCTGCACTTTCGTGCGCAGTTCGACGAAGCCTTCTGGGAATCGCTGCCGGCCATCACCGGCGCTGTCGATGCCTGCCGCAGGCTCGACGAGGCCGGCTACGAACTGGTGTGCGTGACCGCGCTGGAAGCGCGCTTTCAGGCGGCGCGGCTGCGCAACCTGCGCGCGCTCGGCTTTCCGATCAAGCGCGTGCTGGCCACCGGCCACACCGAAGGCGAGCGCAGCCCGAAGGCCGATGCGATAGCGAAGCTCAAGCCGGTGGCCTTCGTCGATGACTACATCGTCTACATGCGTGGCATGCCGGCGTATGTGCACACCGCGCTGATCCTGCGCGCGGTCAACGGCAGCCCGAATGTCGGCGACGACATGGCGCTGGCGCGCTCGGTGCATCAGGATCTGTCGGCATTCGCCGACCACTGGATCGGGCCGTCCCCCAGCGCTGCGCGCTGATCGCCTGGCATCGCGCCCCGCGCGCGATTTCGCTCTTTTGGTGGATGGTGCCGTGCGTGGGTTCTTGCGAGCATCGGGTCGTGCCGCGGACGGTGGTGCCGCGATGAGGCAGGACGATGATTTTCGACGAACGTACCGAAGGCGACTATCGCATCTACGCCGGCGCGCTGGAAGCGCCGCGCGGCCACGGCTACATCGCCGCCCTGGTGGTCAACCGCATCCGCGGCGCCGGCCACGGACCACGCGAGGCCTTCCGCGACGACAGCCTGGCCTGCGGCCACCGCTGGTTGTCGGCCCAGGAAGCTCTGCTGTACGCGCTGAACAAGGCGCGCGATGTGATCCACCGCGAGAGCCATCGGCTGCACTGCTGAACGGCCCGGCACGGCGAGGCGGCGCCGCGCCACTGGCTCATCCTGTGAGCTTGTGAGGCCCGACACTGGTCCTGCACGCCGGGCATCGGGCCGGGCGGTTCAACGAAAGCAGGCCATGGCACAGACCCTTCTCGCCCACGTTCCGCACCCCGCCCAGACGCACGAATTGCAGGAAACGCAGCTCGGCTTCGAATTGGGTGTGGACCACGCCCGCCACGGCCTGCCGCCCGCGCCCGCGCAGATGCATGCGGGCAATGCGCTGTACCAGGGGTGGCGCAGCGGCCACGCGCGCTTCGGTGAACGCGCACCTGCGCCGAGCCGCTACACGCGGCAGTGGCTGCAGCTGCGGCTCGACGCCTGGCAACGCGCGCTGGCCTTCGAGCCGATGACCGTGACGCCGAACCACCTGCGCCAGATCGACGTCGCCCGTTGCCCGGTGACGCGCGAGCCGCTCGCTCAGGGCACCGGGCAGCCGGATGATGCGGCGGTCACGCGCCTGTGCGACAGCGCCGGCTATGCCGCCGGCAACCTGGCGGTTCTCAGCACCCGCGCCCAGCGCGCGATGGCGGGCCGCGACTGGCAGGACGCGATGTCGATGTCGGCGCGGGCCGACGGCGCAAACGACGGCCTGGCCGATGGGCTCGACGCCGCGCAATGGCAGCGGCTGGCGGTGTTGATGTCTTTCGTCACGCCGCTGCCACACACACGGGCCGCCAGGTTGCCGTTGTGCGTGCAGCCGCCCAACCGGCTGCGCCTGCTCAACCCCGCGCAGGGCCTGCAGGCAATGATCACGCACAGCCTGGGTGAGCCCGGCTGGTGTCGAGACATGCAAGCGCTGGCCGTTCGCCTGCCCGATGCCGGCCTGCGCCACGACTTCAACCTGTTCGTCAGCGCCTTGCTGCCGCGCTTGATCGGCGTGGCATGCGACCACGATCGCGGCGCGCTGCGCCAGGCCCGCGAAGATGCCTGGTGCGACACGCTGGTCAACCGCCGTTGGCAGCGGTTTGTGTGGCAGTTGGATGCGCGGCAAACGCAGGCGCTGCTGGTGCAAGGCGTCGGCATGGGTCTGGCCGGTGTGCATGCGCAGTTGCATGAAAACGGCGCCGCCACCGACGGCTGGGCACTGCACACGCCGGGGCACACCGGCACGTCGCAGCAGCTTGCGCTCGAACACCGGGCATCGATCAGCCGACCGGCCGAGCGGCCCACGCGCCGGGCCAGTGATCGGGCGTCGCCGCGCCTGGTAGCGACGCAAGCCGCGGCGCGGACTCAGGCGAAAACGGCCACCACCTGATAGCCGCAGGCGGCCCGCTGCGCGTCGGGCGACCGCAGCCTGGCCACATGGTTGACGTAGCCCTCTTCGACCAGCAGTGACTCGTTGTCGGCACGCGTCGCCCTGGGTGCGGCGGTGTTCGATCAACTCGCTGAAGCTGGGTATGGCAAATGGGCATCGGCTGCGACGGACAACCGGGCCTCGCGACCCGGCTGCCAAGCTGGCATGATGCCCGCTTCGCATTCACCCCCTCTGCCATGCCCGCCAGCGATTCGATGAACCCCCTGCTCGCCGAATGGTGCACGCCCTACGGGCTGCCGCCTTTCGAGCTTTTTCGCCCCGAACACTTTGCCGAAGCGATGCGCAGCGCGATGCGCAGTCATCTCGAGGAACTGAAAGAACTGGCGGCCCAGGCCGAGCCACCGAGCTTCGACAACACGCTCGCCGCCTTCGACCGCTGCGGCCAGATGCTGTCGCGCGTGGCGTCGGTGTTCTACAACCTGACCGCGTCGCACACCAACGCCGAACTGCAGGCCGTGCAGCGCGAGATGGCCGCGCCGATGGCGGCCCATTCCAGCGCGATCTACATGGACGCGGCGCTGTTCGCGCGCGTGCATTCATTGCACGAGCGCCGCGACCGGCTCGGTCTGACCCCTGAACAGACGCGCCTGCTGCAGCGGGTGCACCTCGATTTCGTTCGCGAGGGCGCCCTCCTGTCGGGGAGCGACCAACAGCGTTACGCACAGATCATGCAGCGCCTGGCGCAGCTGACCACGGCCTTCGGACAGAACGTGCTGCACGACGAGGCCGAGTTCGAATTGCCGCTGCGCGATGCCGATGCGCTGGCCGGCCTGCCCGCTTCGTTGCTGGCCACCGCGCGCCAGGCGGCCGCGGACCGGGGCCACGCCGAGGGCCACGTGATCACGCTGTCGCGATCGCTGATCGTGCCGTTCCTGACCTTTTCCGAGCGCCGCGATCTGCGCGAACAGGCGTGGCGCGCATGGGTCGGCCGCGGCGAGCACGACGGGCCGCACGACAACCGGCCGGTGGCCGTGGAAATTCTGCAGCTGCGCGCCGAACAGGCGCGGCTGCTCGGGCACGCCAGCTACGCCGACTACGCGTTGCAGGACACTATGGCCGGCCGGCAGTCGGCGGTGCAGCACTTGCTGGACGAGGTGTGGCCGCGCGCGCTGGCGACCGTGGAAGGCGAGCGCCGCATGCTGCTGGAGCAGCGCGAGGCTGCGGGTCACGGTGGCGAGGGCGCGTTGCAGGCCTGGGACTGGCGCCACTGGGCCGAGAAGGTGCGTCGCGAGCACTTCGACGTCGATGACGCGCAGGTCAAGCCGTACTTCTCGCTGCCGAACATGGTGCAGGCGGCCTTCGACTGCGCGCAACGCCTGTTCGGCCTGCGCTTCACGCCACGTGACGACCTGCCCGTGTATCACCCCGACGTCAAGGCCTACGAGGTGCGCGACGCGCAAGGCGGGGTCATTGCCCTCTTCATGCAGGACAACCATGCCCGCGCCAGCAAGCGCAGCGGCGCCTGGATGAGCCTGCTGCGCTCGCAATCGCGCAACGGCGTCAGCGGCGACGATGCCCTGCCGGTGGTGTTGAACAACAACAACTTCGCCAAGGGTGCCGACGGCGCACCGCCGCTGTTGTCGCTGGAAGAAGCGCGCACGCTGTTCCACGAGTTCGGTCACGGCCTGCACGGCATGCTGTCCAACGTGACCTATGAACGGCTGTCGTGCACGCAGGTGTTGCGCGACTTTGTCGAACTGCCGTCGCAGCTGTTCGAACACTGGCTGATGGAAGACCGCGTGCTCGAACGGCATGCGCGGCACTGGCACAGCGACGAAGTCATTCCGGCCGAGTTGGTCTCGCGGTTGCGCCGGGCGCAGCGCTTCAACCAGGGCTACGAGACGGTGCGCTACTGCGCCAGCGCCCTGCTCGACATGGCCGTGCACGCGCTGCCGCACGGCGAACAGCCGCACGACCTGGCGCGCTTCGAGGCGCAGACGCTCGAGCGGATGCAGGCGCCCGCCGCCGTGGGCCTGAATCACCGGCTGCCGCATTTCCAGCACCTGTTCTCGGGTTACAGCTACGCGGCCGGCTACTACGTCTATCTGTGGGCCGAAGTGCTCGACGCCGATGCCTTCGAGGCCTTCACGGAAGCCGGTGACCCGTTCGACCCGAAGCTGGCGGCCGCCTTGCAACGCTACATCTATGGCAGCGGCAACAGCCTCGAACCCGGTGCGGCCTACGCGGCCTTCCGGGGCCGGCCGGCCAGCGTGCAGCCGCTGCTGCGCAAGCGCGGTTTGCTGCCGGAGGTGGCCGAGGCGTGAGCGCCATCGCGCACCCGCCCGCTTCGCTCAAAGCGCCGCCGGCCCGAAATGGTCGTCCAGCGCGGCCATGAACACCTTGAAGTCGAGCGGCTTGGTCCAGTAGTCGGCGAAGCCTGCCGTTCTGGCGCGCGCAATGTCGTCGGGCAACGCGTTCGCCGACACCGCGATGCAACGGATCCCTGCGGTGGCCGGATTCGAACGCAAGCGGCGCAGCACCTCGTAGCCGTCGAAGTCGGGCAGTTGCATGTCCACCAGGATCAGGTCGGGTTGAGACAGCGCCTGTTCGATGCCGGCCTGGCCGCTGTCCGCGCAGACCAGCGACAGGGCGGGCCGCAGCGCCACCAGTTCCTGCACGATCAACTGGTTGACGGCGTTGTCCTCGATGTACAGCAGCCGGGCATGGGGCGTCGGCCGGGGTGGCTCGGCGGGCCCGGCCGGCACGGCGGCCAGCGGCATCGATGCCGAGGTCAGCGACGACGCATCCGGCAGCCGCACCTCGAAGACACTGCCTGCGCCCGGCGTGCTGCGAACCCGCACGTCACCGCCCATGCGCTCGACCAGCGCCTTGACGATCGACAAGCCGATGCCGGTGCCTTCGATGGCGCCGCGTTCCAGGCCCAGACGGTTGAACGGCTCGAACGCATGCGCGAGTTGTGTCTCGCTCATTCCGAGCCCGGTGTCGCTGACGCTCAACAGCACGCCGGCCGACTCGGCCGCGGTGTGCACCGTCACCGAGCCCCCTTCGACGTTGTATTTCACGGCATTGGTCAACAGGTTCAGCAGCACCTGGCGCAGCCGCGTGGCATCGGCCAGCGCCACCACCGCTTCACCGGTCTGGCGCAGCTTGACCTTCATCTGCCGTGCCTGGCGCTCGACCAGGGCCGTTGTTTCGGCGACCAGCGGTTGCAGCGCCACCGCTGCCGCACCGACGCGCATCTCGCCGCCTTCGAGGCTGGACAGGTCGAGCACGTCGTCGATCAGTGCCAGCAGATGGCGACCGGCGTTGTGGACCTGTTCCAGCCGGCGCTTGCGCGTGGCCGCGCTGGCGCGCTCGCCATCGGCGAGCATCAGTTGCGTGAAGCCGAGCACCGCGTTCAACGGCGTGCGCAGCTCATGGCTCATGCGCGACAGAAACTGCGACTTGGCCTTGCTTTCCAGCAGCACTGCGGCGCGCTCCTGACGCGCCAGCTGCGCCGTGCGCGCGTCGGTGATGTCCCAGTTGACACCGATGCGTTGGTGGCCGCCACTGGCCTTGTCGTGCACCGTCATCGAGCGCGATGCCAGCCAGCGCCATTGGCCGTCGGGCCAGCAGACACGGAATTCCTGCGTGGTCATCTGCCCGGGCTCGACCGCCTGCGACAGCTGGCGGCGCACCGCCTCACGGTCTTCGGGGTGCACCAGCGCCAGGCGCTGCTCCGGCCCGGGTGCCTCGGCCTGCGCTGGCAGACCGCGCAGCCGCCACATCTGCTCATCCCAGATGGCATGGCCGGTGGCCGGGTCCATCTGCCAGGTGCCCAGGCCCACGCCGCGTGTGACCAGTGTCGATCTTTCGCTGGCCGAGCGCAGCGCAGCCTCGGCATGGTGGCGCTCGGTGACATCCAGCAGCACACCGAAGATCTCGCGGTTTTCCTGCGGGCCGGTCGACCTGACATGGGACTCGAGGTGGCGCACGACGCCGTCGGCGCGCAGGATGCGAAAGCCGATGTCGAGTTCGCTCAGCGCGCCGTCGAACCATGCCGAAAAGCGCGCCACGACGTCGTCGCGGTCGTCCGCGTGTACATGGCGCGCGGCCCAGGTGTCGAAATCCGGCAACGACGATCGCACCGGCAATCCGTGCATGACATAGACCTGGTCGCTCCAGCGCACGACGCCGGTGGCGGTATCCATCGACCAGTAGCCAATGCCGGCGACACCGGCGGTGATCTCGAACTGGCGCATGAGTTCGATGCGCTGGCGCGAACCGGCGAGCCGCTCGCTCATGTCCAGCGCCACCGCGAACACCGCCACCGGGTTGCCCCGGTCGTCGCGCTGCACCATGCGCCGGGTCAGGAAGTGGCGCCAGTGGCCGGCGACGTCGCGCACGCGCAGTTCGCTGTCCACCGGCTCGCCGCTGCGCATGGCGCGTTCGATGTCGGCCTGGGCCTGCGCCTGGTCATCGGGGTGGATCAGGGCGCGCAGACGGTCGAGGCTCACGCCCTCGTCTCGCGGCGGCAGCCCCAGCAGGCGAAAGCCCATCTCGTTCATGCGCACCTGGTTTGTCAGCAGGTCGCTGCGCCAGACCGCGATCCGCGCCAGCTCGACGGCCAGATTCAGATGCTCGAGTGCCTCGCCGTGTGAGCGCGCAAGGTGCCAGTGGTCGGTATCGTCGCGCAGCACGCCGATGGCCCGCTCGGGCCGGCCATCGTCGCCGTTGACTACCTGCCACTGCGAATGCAGGTGCCGCACGGCCCCGTCGGCGCCGCGCACCCGGTAGCGCTGGGCATAGCGTCCGGCGGCGCGCATCGACAGGCGGATCGCCTTCTCGACGCGTGTGCGGTCCTCGTCGACGATGGTGCGCATCGAGGCGTCGAAGTCCGGCGCGCCGTCGACCACCGGGGTGCCGCGCAGATCATGTGCCTTGCGGCTCCAGCGGCCCTGCAAGGTGCGCACATTGCGTTGCCAAATGCCCAGCGGGCCGAACTCCTGCACCATCTCGAGCAGCTCGGACAGGCGGCCGACCGGGTCGTGTGGGCCGTCGGCAGCCTGCGGCAGCGCGGCAGCAGAACACATCGACACCGCGCAGCGGGCCGGTGGCAGGTCACGCAGGTGCATCTCGAACACGCGCCCGTCATGCACCGTCATGCGCAACGGCGCCGCCTCGGCCACACGCTCGTCGAACGTGCGTTGCACGGCTGTGGCATCGGCACCGTTGGCGGCCAGCAGCTCAGCCAGCGGCCGGCCCGCCCAGGGCGCGGGAGAACCGAACAGCGTGCGCATGGCCGGGTTGCACCAGAGCACGGTGCCGTGCTCGTCGGTCAGGGCGACCGCCCCCGATTGCAGTTGCAGCAGGGCCAGCGCATCGGCCAGATCGAGTGCTTGTGTCGCACCGGATGCGGCATCGGGCATGGCAGTCGGCCGGGAAGGAGGCAATGTCGGGCGGCGGCGTTGAACGATGGATGCAAGCCCAGCCTGCACAGGCAAAGTCTAGGCCATCGAGACCGGTCGACGACCCGGCGCCCGGACGGCCATCGGCGGCGTGGAAAATGCAGCCGTCGCAACGGGGCGGCACGTCGGGTTCGGCAGGAGGGTTGCGTGGCTGGCATTCGAAAGACCTTGCATGCGCCGGTGCACGGGTCGGTGATCGGAATCGAGGTGGTCGTCGGCCAGTCCGTGGAGGGCGGCCAGACGCTGGTGCTGATGGAAGCGATGAAGATGGAAGTGCCGCTGCAGGCGCCCCAGCCGGGCATCGTGCGTGCCGTGCACGCGGCCGTCGGCGACGTGCTGACCGAAGGCCACCCGCTGGTCGATCTGGAGCCCGGCGCGCCGCCGCCACGCACGACACCGAAAGCCACGCGGCCGGATCCGTCGCTGCCGCGCCCGGATCTGCAGGCCCTGCTCGATCGGCGATCGCTGCTGCACGACGCGGCCCGGCCCGACGCGATGGCCAAGCGGCACGCCCTCGGCGGGCGCAGCGCACGCGAGAACCTCGCGCAGTTGCTCGACGAAGGCAGCCTGCTCGAATATGGCGCCTTCGCCGTGGCCGCACAGCGCAGCCGGCGCAGCCTCGACGACCTGCAGCGCAACACCCCGGCCGACGGCCTCATCACCGGCACCGGCAGTGTCAATGCGGCGCTGTTCGGGCCCGAGCGCACGCGCGTGGCGGTGATGGCCTACGACTACAGCGTGCTCGCCGGCACCCAGGGCAGCTTCAACCACCAGAAGAGCGACCGGTTGCTCGAGCTGGCCGAACGCCAGCGGCTGCCGCTGGTGCTGTTCGCCGAAGGCGGTGGTGGCCGACCCGGGGATATCGATTCGCCGACCATTGCCGGCCTGCACTGCACCACCTTCGCGCGCTTCGCGCGCCTGAGCGGACAGGTGCCGGTGGTCGGCATCGTCTCCGGGCGCTGCTTTGCCGGCAACGCCGCGCTGCTGGGCTGCTGCGACGTGATCATCGCCACCGACAACGCCAGCATCGGCATGGGCGGCCCGGCGATGATCGAAGGCGGCGGACTCGGCCGCGTGGCCGCCGATGCGGTCGGGCCGGTGCGTGTGCAGGCGCCGAACGGCGTCATCGATGTGCGCGTCGCCGACGAGGCGTCAGCGGTGTCGGTGGCGCAGCGCTATCTGGGCTACTTCCAGGGCGCGCTGGCCGCCGACGCGAGCGCCGGCGGCGACACGTTGGCGCTGCGCCTCGCGCTGCCCGCGAATCGCAACGCGCTGTACGGCCCGCGGCTCATCATCGACACCGTGGCCGATGCCGACAGCGTGCTCGAACTGAGGCGCGAGTTCGGCCTCGGCGTGATCACCGCGCTGGCGCGCATCGGCGGCCGCGCGGTGGCCATCGCCGCCAGCCAGCCGCGGCATCTCGGCGGCGCGCTCGACGCGCCTGCCTGCGACAAGCTTGCGCGCTTCATGCAGCTGGCCGACGCTTTCGGCCTGCCGCTCATTACCTTTGTCGACACGCCCGGCTTCATGGTCGGCCCCGATTCGGAGCAGACCGCGATGGTCCGTCGCGCCGGGCGCCTGTTCGTCACCGCCGCGTCGTTGCGCGTGCCGGTGTTCAGCATCGTGCTGCGGCGCGGCTACGGTCTCGGTGCGATGGCGTTGACCGCCGGGCATTTCCACGCCCCCGTCGCCATCGCCGCCTGGCCGAGCGGGGAATTCGGCGCCATGGGCATCGAAGGCTCGGTGCGCCTGGGGTTTCGCAAGGAGCTCGAGGCGGCAGCGCCGCACGAGCGTGATGCGCTGTTCGACAGGCTGGTCGCCGAGGCCATGCACAAGGGGCAGGCGCTGAACATGGCCAGTCATCTCGAGATCGACGATGTCATCGACCCGGCTGAGACACGCGACTGGTTGCAACGCGGCCTGGCCTCGGTGGCCGGAACGCCGCTGGCACCGCGGCGCGGATTCGTGGATGCCTGGTGATGCCGGCGCGGTCGCTGACACGGCGTGCGATGCTGGTGGGCTTGGGAGGCTGTGCATCGATGTTCGACTCACGCTCGCAGCCCGCCACGCCTGAAGCGCTCGACGAGGCCTGGACCGACGAGACGCGCCAGCGCCGGCTGCCGCTGCGCATCCGTTGGCCCGACGGCCCGGGCCCGCACCCGCTGCTGCTGTTCTCGCACGGCCTGGGCGGCAGCCGGCTCGGCGGTGCGGTGTGGGGACAGGCCTGGCGTGATGCGGGTTTCGTCGTCATCCACCTGCAGCATCCGGGCAGCGATTCGGCGGTGTGGGTGCGCGGCCTGCGGGCATTGCAGGCTGCGGCCACGGCGCAGCAGTTGCTGGCACGCGTTGCCGATGTGAAGTTCGTGCTCGACGAGGTCCAGCGCCGCCACGCGCTGGCCGGCAACCAGTGGGCCCGGGTGCGCCTGGACGCGATCGGCATGTCGGGACATTCCTTCGGCGCACGGACCGTGGCCGCACTGGCCGGGCGGCGCTACGCGGTGGCGGGCGCCGCGCTCGCCGATGGCCGGCCGCGCGCTTTCATGGCCTTCAGCCCCTCGCTCGGGCGCGGCGGACTGTCGGCGGCCGAGGCTTTCGGCGGCGTCAAGCGGCCCTTCATGGTCCTGACCGGCTCGCACGACGGCGACCCTTTCGGTGCCTACACCGATGGCGGGCCGCGCTGGCAGGTGTTCGAAGGCCTGCCCAGCGGCGCCAAGGCCGGGCTGTGGCTGCAAGGCGCCGACCATTTCACCTTCGCCGGGCAGGCCGAGCTTCAACAGCGCATGGGCGTGCTCGGCCAGCGGCACGATGACGCCGTGCGTCTGCAGGATCGGCACCACGCCGCCATCGCGGCAATCAGCACCGCCTGGTGGCGAGCGACACTGCTGGGTGATGTCGATGCCGCGGCGCAACTGAAAATGCCCGCTTCGCTGGCAGCCGGCGATCGTTGGCAACAAGGCTGAGCGAGACCGCAAAATGCGGCGCTCGGCCTTGCAAGGAAAGTCTTCAGGAGAAATCATGTTCAGCACCGCACTGGCAGGCAGCCTGCCCAAACCCGACTGGCTGGCCGAACCCGGCAAGTTGTGGCCGCAGTGGCGCAGCGACGGCGCGGCGCGTGCGCAGGCCAAGCTCGATGCCACGCTGCTGTGGATCAAGACGCAGGAAGATGCCGGGCTCGATGTCATCGGCGACGGCGAGATGTCGCGTCAACACTTCGTGCACGGCTTTCTCGAGCAGGTCGAGGGCATCGACTTCGAGCACAAGGTGGAGATGGGCATCCGCGCCGACCGCTACAAGGCGATGGTGCCGCAGGTGGTGTCGGCTCTCAAGCTGAAGGGGCGCGTGCATCAGACCGAAGCGCGCTTCCTGCGCGCGCACACGAAGAAGAAGATCAAGTTCACGCTGCCCGGCCCGATGACCATCGCCGACACCGTGGCCGACCGCTTCTACGGCGACCGCCAGACGATGGCGATGGCCTTCGCCGAGTTGCTGAACATCGAGGCGCTGGCGCTGCAGGCCGATGGTGTGGACATCGTGCAGTTCGACGAACCCGCGTTCAACGTCTTCATGGACGAGGTCAACACCTGGGGCATCGCCGCGCTGGAGCGTGCCGCGCAGGGTTTGACCTGCACCACCGCCGTGCACATCTGCTACGGCTATGGCATCCAGGCCAACATCGACTGGAAGAACTCGCTCGGCGACGAGTGGCGCCAGTACGAACAGATCCTGCCGGCGCTGGCACGCTCGTCGATCAAGCAGGTGAGCCTGGAGTGCGTGCACTCGCACGTGCCGCCGCAACTGATGGCGCTGCTGAAAGGCAAGGATGTGATGGTCGGTGTCATCGATGTCGCCAGCGATCAGGTCGAAACACCCGAAGAGGTGGCCGACACGATCGGCCTGGCGTTGCAGTACGTGCCGCAGCAGCACCTGATCGCCTGCACCAACTGCGGCATGGCGCCGATGAAGCGCGAACTGGCCGAAGCCAAGCTGCGCGCGCTGGCCGCAGGCGCCGCGCTGGCGCGGCAACGGCACGGCCAGGCCTGATTCGTCGTCGATGGAACTGCAGACCCACGCGCCGCCGATCACCGCGCCCGCCGCGGTCGACGCGCAACTGCGCGAACGGGGCCATGCGGTGCTGGACTTGCGGGCGCTGCCGGCATCGATGGCGCGCGCGCTGGTCCGCTGGCAGGCGCTGTGGGCGCAGTTGCCGCCCGACGAACACCTGCGCGATGGTGGGCGCTACCGGCGCCGGCGCCACGGCTGCTTTGTCGCCGATGGCGATGCGCTGCGGCCGGTGCCGCACCGCGCGCACTGGCAGCCGGTGCAGTACAACGCACTGCACGGCGGCATCGAACGGTGGTTCGAGCCGCTCGAGCCGGCGTTGACCGCTGATGTCGCCTGGGCCGAACTGCTGCTAGCCTTTGCCGCTCATGCCAGCGCGCTGCGCGGCGCGCAGCCCTGGTTCGTCGAAGCGCACTGCTTTCGCATCGACACCACCGACGGCATCGGCCGGCCGACACCCGAAGGCGCGCACCGCGACGGTGTCGATCTGGTGGCGGTGATACTCGTTTCGCGGCATGGAGTCAAAGGTGGCGAAACACGGGTCTTCGATGTGCGCAGCCCGCAAGGCCAGCGCTTCACGATGACACAGCCCGGCACCACGCTGCTGCTCGACGACGAACGCGTGATTCACGAGACGACACCGATCCAGCCGCTGCACGAAGGCAGCGGGCACCGCGACACGCTGGTGCTGACCTACCGCGCGGGAGGCTTCCAAAATGCCTGATTCCGTCTCTCCGAATACGCTGGCCATTCGCTTCGACGACGTGCGTGCTGCCGCCCAGCGGCTGGCGGGCGTGGCACACCGCACGCCAGTGCTGCGTTCGCGCCTGGCCGACGAGCGTTGCGGTGCGCAGCTGTTCTTCAAGTGCGAAAACTTCCAGCGCATGGGTGCGTTCAAGTTTCGCGGTGCCTACAACGCCTTGTCTCAATTCAACGACGAGCAGCGCAAGGCAGGCGTGATCGCGTTTTCGTCGGGCAACCACGCGCAGGCCATCGCCTTGTCGGCGCGGCTGCTGGGCATGCCTTCGGTGATCGTCATGCCGCAAGACGCACCGCAGGCCAAACTCGACGCCACGCGCGCCTACCAGCAGGGTCAGGCCAGCAGCGAGATCGTGCTTTTCGATCGCTACACGCAAGACCGCGAAGCGCTGTGCCGCGAACTCGCCGGTGCGCGTGGCATGACGATGATTCCGCCCTTCGATCACCCGCACGTGATGGCCGGCCAGGGCACCGCGGCGCTGGAGCTGATCGAGCAGGCCGGGCCGCTCGATGCGCTGCTGGTCTGTGTCGGCGGCGGTGGCCTCATCGCCGGCTGTGCAATGGCGGCGAAGCACCTGCTGCCGGACATTGCCGTTCATGGCGTCGAGCCGGCCGCCGGCAACGACACGCAGATGAGCCTGGCGCAGGGCCGCATCGTGCACATCGACACCCCGCGCACGATTGCCGATGGCGCGCAGACACAAGCCAGCGGCCTGCTGACCTTCCCGGTCATCCAGGCGCTGGTGAGCAGCGTGCTGACCGTCAGCGACGCGCAACTGGTGAGCACGATGCGCTTCTTTGCCGCACACATGAAGATGGTCGTCGAGCCCACCGGCTGCCTGGCCGCGGCGGCGGTGCTGGAAGCCGCGATCGACCTGCGCGGCCAGCGCGTCGGCATCATCGTCAGCGGCGGCAATGTTGATCTGGCGCGCTTCGCCGCGCTGCTGGGTGCCGCTGAACCACCCCCGGCTTGATGCCCGCCAGCCAGACTCACCCACCACGACACCGCCTGGAGATTTCATGAGCGACACCCCCGCCACCGAGGGCGACAAGCCGGCGGACAAGGACGCCGACAAGCGCAGCCGCGAACAGGTGAACAAGCGCCTGGCGCAGTCGGCCGCAGTCAGTCATGCGCGCATCCGGCTCGGCGGCCGTGACCTCGACTACAGCGTCAACGCCGCCTACCTGCCGGTGATGGCCGACGGCTTCGCCGGCGCCCACGCCGAGCCCGAAGCAGCCGTCTTCGCCACCGCCTACCTGTGCAAGCCGGTCGCTGACGTGCAGCGCCCGGTGTGCTTCGCCTTCAATGGCGGGCCGGGATCGGCATCGATCTGGCTGCAGTTCGGCGCGCTGGGGCCGAAACACCTGCCGATGCCGCCCGATGGCAGCCAGCCGAACGCGCCGTTCAAGGTGGTCGACAACCCGGTGAGCTGGTTCGAGCACTTCGACATGGTCTTCATCGACCCACCGCACACCGGCTGGTCGGTCAGCGCCAGCGAAGCCGCACGCAAGAGGATGTTGTCGGTGGACGGCGACGTCGAAGCGCTGGGCGAATGTGTGCGCGTGTGGCTGACGCGGCACAGGCGCTGGGGCTCGCCGGTCTATCTGGCCGGTGAAAGCTACGGCACCACACGCGGCGCGGCTCTGGCCGACCGGCTGCAGTCGCTGGGCGTGTCGCTCAGCGGCGTGATCCTGATTTCTTGTGCGATGGACCTGCAAAGCCTGGTCTTCGCCCCGCGCAACGACCTGCCGCACGCGCTGTTCCTGCCCGGCTTCGCCAATGCCGCGCAGTACCACGGGCTGTTGAAAGGCGCGCCGGCGAAGTCGTCGCAGGCCGCGCGCGAGGCGGCCGAAGCCTTCGTCGCCGACGACTACGTTGCCGCGCTGCACGCCGGCGCCCGGCTCGAAGGCCGGCGCCGATCGCGCATCGCCCAGCGCGTCGCCGAACTCACCGGCCTGCCGAGGGCGCTGGTCGAGCAACGCAACCTGCGCATCGACGACCAGACCTTCTTCTTCGAGGCGATGCGCGACGCAGGGCGCATCGTCGGCCGGCTCGAAGCGCGCGTGACCGGGCCGATGGCTGCGCAGCGCACGCGCGACTGGGAGTTCGACCCCGGCATCGAGGCCATCGCGGCGCCGTACACGATGGCCGCGCTCGACTACTACAGCGACACGCTCGGCCTGCGCACCGAAATGCGCTACGAGGTGCTTTCCGAGGCCGTGCACCGCGGCTGGAACTGGAGCCGCGGCGATGACACCGGCAACAACTTCGCCTGCACCAGCCCCGACCTGGGCCGCGCGATGCGCCGCAACCCGCACCTGAAAGTGTTCGTCGCCAGCGGGCGCTACGACCTGGGCACGCCGTACAGCGCGAGCGACTGGTCGCTGGCCCAGCTGGACATCGACGGCAGCGTGCGCCAGCGCCTGCAGCACCACTACTACGACGCCGGGCACATGATGTACACGCGCGATGCCGATCTTCTGAAGCTGAAGGACGACCTGGCTGCCTGGTTGGCGACATAGCCGTGGCACGGCAACCCTTGAATCAGAACGGCAGCTCGCTGCGCACGATGAGCGGCGCGTCGGTGCGCGGATGCGGCAAGCGAAGTTCCTGCGCATGCAGCAACAGCCGCGAGGCGCGGGCTTGCACGGGTTCGGGCGCATACAGGGTATCGCCGAGGATGGGCAAACCGATGGCGCAGAGGTGCACGCGCAACTGGTGCGTGCGACCCGTCACCGGCTGCAGCTGCAGGCGCGTGGTGTCACCGATGGGGTCGTATTCGAGGACACGCCACAACGTCAACGCGGGTTTGCCCGACACCTGATCGACCTTCTGCAGTGGCCTGCGCGGCCAGTCGGCCGAGAGCGGCAGTTCGATGCAGCCCTCGCTTGCCTCCGGCCGGCCCGCCACCACCGCCACGTAGCCCTTGCGCACGGCGCGCTCAGCGAAGAGACGACTCAGCGCGCGCTGCGCATCGGTGCCGCGTGCAAGCACCATCACGCCCGAGGTGGCCATGTCGAGCCGATGCACCACCCGCGCGTCAAGCCATTTCGCCTGCACGGTCGATGCGACGCAGTGCTGCTTGTCCGCTCCGCGTCCCGGCACCGACAGCATGCCGGCGGGCTTGTCCACCACGATCAGATCGTCGTCGGCGTACAGCACCCCGACGTCGTGCGACAGGCCCGGTTTCACGATAAAAAACGGCACCCCGAGGGGTGCCGCACTGTATCGGTAGCAGACGGAATCAGCGGCCGTACACCTTGCCGAACAGCTCCCAGGTTTTGCCGTTGAACTTGGCCAACTGCTCGCGTTCGATGGGATAGAAATCGTCAGCGCTGGTCTGGACCTTGACGCCCGGCAGCAGCATCGGCAGCGAGATGTCGAGGCTGGCGGCCTGCTTCATGATGTTTTCCCGTGTCAGGTTGTCGCCCGATTGCTTCAGCACCTGCACCATCGTCTGCGCAGCGGTGTAGCCATAGGTATTGAAGGCATCCTTGATGTCGGCGGTCGGGAAGTACTTCGTGAGCCAGGCGGTGTAGTCGTCCCACTCCTTGCCCTTCTGCCATTGCGGATCGGTCGGGTCCTTGATGTACTGCGCCGTGAGGATGTCCTTGCTGTTCTCCAGGCCCGCTGGCGTCAGCACCGAGCCGACCGAGGCCGACACGTTGTTCAGGTAGTGCACCGGCTTCCAGCCGATTTCGGCCGCCTTCTTGATCGCCTGCGCGGCGAACTTGGGCGTCGTGATGTTGAAGAAGACATCGGCCCCCGACGCCTTCATCGAGACGATCTGGCTGTCGACCGTCGGATCGGTGACTTCGTAAGTGAGTTTGGAGACGATCTTCGCCGTGCCGCTGTCGCCCAGCCCGTCCTCGAAGCCCTTCAGGTAGTCCTTGCCGTAGTCGTCGTTCTGGTACAGCACGGCGATCTTCGCATTCGGCTTGGTGTCCAGGATATGGGCGGCATAGTTCTTCGCTTCGCCCTGGTAATTGGGTTGCCAGCCCATCGTCCACGGGAAGTTCTTCGGGTCGCCCCACTTCGTGGCACCGGTGGCCACGAACAGCTGCGGCACCTTGCGGTCGTTCATGTATTTGTGAATTGCCGAATTCGGCGGCGTGCCCAGCGAATTGAAGATGAACAGCACCTCTTCCTGCTCGACCAGCTTGCGCGCCTGTTCGACCGTCTTGGCCGGGTTGTAGCCGTCGTCGACGTCGATGTACTTGATCCTGCGGCCGTTGACGCCGCCTTCGGCATTGACCTTGTCGAAATAGGCGGAGATCGCCTTGCCGATCGTGCCGTAGGCAGAAGCCGGCCCCGAGAAGGGGTGGATGCCACCGATGACGATTTCCTTGTCGGAGGCGCCGGTGTCGTACTTCTTCTGCGCCAGCGCGGAGCCGGCGATGGCCATGCTGGCGAGGCCAGCGACCGCCAGGGTGAGGGGGGTGAGTTTCATGGGTCAGTCTCCTTCGGTTGCGGTGGTTAGAGAAGCGAAAGATACGCCGGAGTTTCCGCCGGGTCGTTGGGGGTCAACCCTCTGCCCTCCTGCGCCGGCTGGCCCAGAGCCTGCGCAATCCGCCCATCACGCCGGCAGGCATCAGGTACATCAAGCCGATCAGCAACACACCGTAGATCGCGGCCGGTGCCGACTTCGAGAGTTCGTCGGCGATGTTCGGCACGAAGACGATGAAGATGCCACCGAAGATCGCTCCCGGAATCGACGCCAGGCCACCGACGACAACGCCGACCAACAGAAATATCGACAGTTGCGCGGTGTAGCTGTCCGGTGACACATACGCCACGGCGATGCCACCCAGCGCGCCGGCCAGGCCGGTAAAGCCGGCCGAGGTGCCGAAGGTCAGCGTCTTGAACGCCGGCAGGTTGATGCCCATCGCCGTGGCGGCGATCGGATGGTCGCGGATGGCCACCAGCGCGCGGCCGACGCGGCCGCGCAGCAGGTTCCAGGCAATCAGGAACATCAGGGCCGTGACGAACAAGGTGAAGTAGTAAAGCCATCGATCGGGGCTCAGCGCCTGGTCGAAGAGCCTGAATTCGAAGGGCGGTTGCGGTTTGCTCAGCACGATGCCTTGCACGCCGCCGGTCCATTGCTCGATGCCCTTGTACTTGAGCAGCTGCGGCACCGCCACCGCCAGCGCGAAGGTGGCCAGCGCCAGGAAGTGCCCGGCCAGACGCAGGGCCGGAAAGCCGATCAGCATGCCGAAGACAAAACACACCACGAAGGCGGTAGGCGGCGTGGCCCAGTAGGGCACGGCGAACTTGTCCATCAGGATGGCGGCGGCATACGCGCCGAAGGCGTAGAACGCACCATGGCCGAGCGAAAACTGGCCGTTGAAACCGGTCAGGATGTTCAGCCCCAGCACCGCCACCGCATAAACCATCACCAGGTTGAACTGGAACACGCGGTAGTTCTTCACCAGGAAGGGCAGCACCAGCAGGGCGACCAGCACCAACGCGCTGCCGATCCAGAGCCACTTCTTGTCGACGGCTTTGCTCATACGCGGGTCACCACATGCTTGCCGAAGAGGCCATTGGGCTTCAGCGTCAAGGTCGCCACGATCAGCACCAGCGCGACGGAGAGTTTCAATTCGGTGCCGATGACATAAGCACCGAGCACGTTCTCGAGCACGCCGACGATGAAGCCGCCGATGACCGCGCCCCAGGGGTTGTCGATGCCACCGAGCAGCGCCGCGGCAAAGCCGTAGAGCAAGATGCCGAGCATCATGTTCGGATCGAGAAAGACGATCGGCGCGATCATCATGCCGGCGACCGCGCCGATGGCCGCGGCCAGCCCCCAACCCAGCGCCAGCATCCACGACACCCGAATACCCACCAGCCGGGCCGAATCGGGGTTTTGAGCGGCCGCGCGCATGGCCAGCCCGACCGACGTGAAGCGGAAAAAGGCGTACAGCGCCAACAGCACCACCAGCAGCACGCCGACCGAGCCGAACTGGTGCGCCGAGAAGTACTTGGTGGCGAAAAACGAATCTTCGGGGAATGGGCTGGCGAAGGCCTTGATGGTGTGGTCGAAGAACCAGCCCGAGCAGGCATTGAAGATCAGCAGCAGGCCGATGAAGACGATGACGTTGTTCAGCACCGGCGCCTTTTCCAGCGGGCGCAGCACGACACGCTGGATGATCAGCGCACCGGCGAAGGACAGCGCCAAGGTCAGGAAGAACGCGGCCCAGTAGGGCAGGCCGTGCTCCATCAGCGTCCAGGCGACGAAGGTGCTGAAGGTGGCCATCTCGCCCTGGGCGAAATTGATGTGGTGGGTGGACTGGTAGATCATCACCAGCGCCAGCGCCACCGAGCCATAGATCACGCCGTTCGCCAGGCCGGAAAAGATCTGATGCAGGAAGCCTTCCATGCGCGTTACCTCTACAACCGAGCTCAATAACCCAGGTACGCGCGGCGCACCGATTCGTCGTTCTTGATGACCTCGCTCGGACCGTGCAGCGCGACGCGCCCGGTCTCCAGCAAATAGGCATGGCTGGCCAGGTCCAGCGCCAGCGAGGCGTTCTGCTCGACCAGCAGCATGCTGACGCCGTCTTCCCGGTTGATGCTGCGCATGATGCGGAAGATCTCGGCGACGATCAGCGGCGCCAGGCCGAACGACGGCTCGTCGAGCAGCAAAAGCTTGGGCCGCAGCATCAATGCGCGGCTGATGGCGAGCATCTGCTGTTCGCCCCCGGACAACGTGCCCGCCTGCTGGTGCCGGCGTTCCTTCAGGATCGGAAAGCGCTTGAACATGCGTTCCATGTCTTCGGCCAGCCTGGACTTGTCTGCGCTGGCGTAGGCACCCAGGCGCAGGTTCTCGTCGACCGACAGCCCGGTGAACGTGCCGCGCCCGTCGGGCACGTGTGCCACACCCATGCGCACGACGTTCTCGGTGGCCTTGCCGACCAGTTGTTCGCCATCGAACTGCACGCTGCCGCTGGTCTTGACCACCTGACACAGCGCGCGCAGGGTGGTGGTCTTGCCGGCGCCGTTGGCTCCCAGGATGGCAGTGATCTGCCCCGCTTCGAGCGAGAAGTCCACATCGAACAGCACCTGCGTCGCGCCGTAGGACGCGCACAGCTTGTTCACCTCGAGCAGCTTAGGCATTGGCGGGCGCTCCGAGGTAGGCCTCGATCACATCCGGATGCTTCTGGATGTGCGCGGGGGTGCCTTCGGCGATCTTGCGGCCGAAGTTCAGCGCCACGATGTGGTCGGAGACATCCATCACCAGGCTCATGTGGTGTTCGACCAGCAGCACGGTGATCTTCCAGCGATCGCGCGCCTCGCGGATCAGCCGCGCAAGTTCGGCCAGTTCCTCGTGGTTGAGGCCGGCGGCAGGCTCGTCGAGCAGCAGCAGCTTCGGGTCGGCAGCCAGCGCGCGCGCGAACTCGACGCGCTTCTGGATGCCGAACGGGAGGTCCCCCACCGGCCTGTCGCGAAACTGGGTCAGGCCCAGTTCGTCCATCAGCACATCGGCACGTTCGCGCAGGCGCGCCTCTTCGGCCCGGACGCTGGGCAGCCGCAGCGCACTGGACAGAAAACCGGCCGACGAACGGCAGTGCGCACCGACCATCACGTTTTCCCTGACCGGCATGGTGCGAAACATCGCCAGGTTCTGGAAGGTGCGGCCCATGCCGAGGCCCGCGATCTGGTGCGTCGGCGTGTGGGTGATCGACTTTCCTTCGAACAGAATGTCGCCGGCCTGGTACTGGTACAGGCGGCTCAGGCAGTTGAACAAGGTGGTCTTGCCGGCGCCGTTCGGGCCGATCAGGCCGCAGATGTCGCCGCGCCGGACGTCGAAGCCAACGCCGTCGAGCGCCACGATGCCGCCGAAGCGCACGGTCACGCCACGCACGCTGAGCAAGGGTTTCGAGTCTTCGGCCATGTCCGTTCAGTTCCTTGCGATCGTTTCCTGTTGCCCGCGGCCGCCCAGTCAACCCAGCGCGACCGGGTTATAGGCTGCAACACACAACGCTGGCAATCAGAGCTTGCACTGTCTCGACAGCGACAAGAGCGGTTGCCGCGCCGCGACACCCTGTGCACAAGATCGGCGAGACCCCCGGATCGGCGTTGACGGCGACGATCGAACCTAGCACAGTCGCATCCTTGTCCAGACGACCGAAGGAGGCTGCCATGAACACGATGCATCCCCGCTGCCCCAATCCCACGGTGGCCCCGGTCGGCCTGCGCAGCGCCGCAACGCCCGCCTGAAGCCGCGACGGCGCGCCGTGAACGCCACGGCCTGAGTTTCGCGCTGAAGGGCATGCACAGGCGCAACGCCTGACCGCACCGCTTCCACCGACTTCACTGCTTGCTCGACGCCGAGTGCCGCGTGCGCTCGGCAGGGGCGCCCGCGCATGGCGCGTCGCGTTCACGCAAGCGATTGCGCATCCGAACCTGGTTTTACACATGATCGACAACCTGATTGATTTCGACAGCCTGCAGACGATCGGCATGACACCGCAGATCCTTCAACAGTTGCGCGAATTGCCGCCCCTGGCAGGCGAGCCGCATGTCATGCGCGTCACCGAATTGCAGCGCGAAGGCATGACGCTGCATGACGGGCAATGCGAGTTCCCCGCACGGGCGTTGCCCGCGCTGCTGCGCGCACTCGACGACGAAGGCGATGCGCTCGCCGTCGGCGACTGGGTGCTGGCCGAGCAGTTCGCCCACGGCGAGTGGTGGGTGCACACACGCATGCCGCCGCTGACGCAGATCGCGCGCCGTCTTCACGACGGACGCGACAAGGTGTCGCGCGCCGTCATCGTCAGCAACGTCGATGTGGCGCTGCTGGTGATGGGGCTGGACCTGGACTTCAATGTGCGCCGACTCGAACGCTACCTGGCGCTGGCCGCCGGCGCCGGCGTGGCGGCGGTGGTGGTGCTGACCAAGGCCGACCTGTGCCCCGACGTCGATGCCCGATTCCGCGGCGTGCACCGCGTGCTGCCCGCGGGCTGCGGCGTGGTGGCGGTGAACGCACTCAGCGAAGACTGCCACACGGCCCTGGCCGAATGGCTGCAACCCGGTCAGACGCTGGTGCTGGTGGGCTCCAGCGGTGCCGGCAAGAGCACGCTGACGAACACGCTGTGTGCGGCGGCCGGCGAGCCCGCTGCCCAGGCCACCGGCGCCGCTCGGCGCGGAGATGGCCGCGGCCGCCACACCACCACCTCGCGCTCGCTGCACCGCACCGCCGCAGGCGCCTGCATCATCGACACGCCGGGGTTGCGCACGCTGCGACTGGACGGCGGCGAGCAGGCCCTGGACGCGGTCTTCGCCGATGTCGCGCGCATGGCGCCGCTGTGCCGCTTTCGCGACTGCCATCACGTCGATGAACCGGGCTGCGCGGTGCGTGAGCAGGTCGGCGCCGAACGCCTGCGCAACTACCACAAGCTGCTGCGCGAAACCCAGCGCGATACACAAAGTGCCCTGCAGCGCAAGCAGCAGTTGTCGCAATGGAAGGCGCGCAGTCGCGAGGGACGCATGCGCATGGCGGCCAAACGTGGTTGATGAAGGGCTGGCGGCGGGTTAGAATCCTGGTACAGACATGCACAGGACCGTTTCTTCAAGGTCTTCTCAGATTCACCCCTCACGCTGTTCGGCGTGGGTCGGCCCGGTTTGAAAATCCCCCTGTTCGATGTTTCTTGAGTGTTTCTGTCTGCGCCATCGTGTTTGATGGCGTGGTGGCTTTTTCATATGTTTAGGAATTTCATTCATGGATACCCCCACCCAGACCGGCATCGTCAAATGGTTCGACGACGGCAAGGGCTTCGGCTTCATCACGCCTGAATCCGGCGGCAAGGACCTGTTCGCCCACTTCAGCGAAATCAAGACCGGCAGCGGCTTCAAGTCGCTGCAGGAAAATCAGCGCGTCGAGTTCGAAGTGAAGCAAGGCGCCAAGGGCCCGCAAGCGGCCAACATCCGCGCGCTGTAATTCACAGCGTCGTGCAAAGCGGCCGCGCAGCGATGCGCGGCCGCTTTTTTCATGGCGCTTCGATCTCGATCTGCAACGCTTCGAGAAAGCGCGAGACCATGTTGTAGCTGGCCACGGTGGCGGTGAGTTCGACGAGCGTGCGGTTGTCGAAGTGGCGACGCACCGCATCGAACAACGGCTGCGACACCTGCACCTGCAGCGTCATCGCCTCGGCATAGGCCAGCACGTCGCGCTGGCGGGCATCGAAGGCCTCGCTGCCGCGCCAATCGGCCAGCGCATCGATCTGCGCCTGCGTCATTCCTTCGGCCAGCGCCACCGGCGCGTGCTGCGCAAATTCGTAGGGCGCGCGGTTCAGCAGCGCCACGAGCAGGATCACCAGTTCGCGCAGGCTGCCGTCGAGCACGGTGTGGCTGCGCACCGCGCCCATGAAGTGATTCCAGCCCTGCGCCACCGGCGCGCTGTGCAGCAACTGGCGATCGAGGTTGAGCAGCCGCCCGCCGCGCCGCGCCTTCACCGCCTTCACCAGCGCGGCATCGGTGCCGGGGGCGTCTTCCTGAATGTGCTCGATGCGTGCCATGGTGGGTACAGGCGAGTGGTGACAAGAAACGATACATGACGAAACCGCCGCGAAAGGACACCTCGCGCGGTCCCGCGCACCATCGCTACACCTTCAACCCAGGGCACGATGCCCGAAAGGATTGCACGATGAAAACCTGGATCAAGCGCACGCTGGTTGGACTGCTCGGCGCCGGCTTGCTGGTCGGCGGCATCTCGGCCTGCAGCCACCGGCACCATGACGGCGAGACGTCGCAGTGGAGCAGCGAGGATGCCGCCAAGTGGCGCGAACGCGTCGTCGAGCGCGTCGGCAAGGAACTGGAACTCGACGAGGCGCAGAAGGCGCGGCTGGGCAACCTGTTCGACACGCTGCGCGAGCAGCGCAACACGGTCGTCGGCAGCACCACCAACCCGCGCAGCGAATTGCTGGCGATGGTTGCCGGCCCGCAGTTCGACAAGGCACGCGCGCAGGCCCTGATCGACGAGAAGACGAACGCCATCCGCAACGCCAGCCCGCAGACGATCGAGGCGATGGCCGCCTTCTACGACAGCCTGAACGCCGGCGCAGCAGCAGAAGCTGCGCGACTTCATGGCCAAGCGCGGCCACGGCTGGCGTTCGTAGGCGACGGTTCACAGGCGGCATGGCGGCGGCATGGCTGCATGGCGGCATGGGAACATTGCAGCCGTGCACCGCCTCCTGCTGATCGACGACGACGAGCTGCTGGCCCCGCCGCTGGCCGACTACCTGCGGCGCTTCGACATGCAACTCGACAGCGCCGTGCGCCCGAGCGAGGGCCTGGCAATGCTCGCAGAGGGCGCCTACGACGCCGCCATCCTCGACGTGATGCTGCCCGAGATGGACGGCTTCGAACTGTGCCGCACGATCCGCCGCACTCACGCGCTGCCGATAATCATGCTCAGCGCGCGCGGCGAGGTGATGGACCGCATCGTCGGCCTCGAACTCGGCGCCGACGACTACCTGCCCAAGCCCTTCGAGCCGCGCGAGCTGGCCGCTCGCTTGCAGACGATCCTGCGCCGCGGCCGAGCAACAGCAGACGACGGTGCGACGGTGCTGCGCTTCGACGGCCTGCACATCGATCTGCAACGCCGCCAGGTGCTGCGCCACGGGCAGGCGGTCGATCTCACCGGCACCGAGTTCGAGCTGCTGGTGCTGCTCGCGCGCGAACCGCAGAAGGTCTTCGACCGTGACCAGATCCTCAACCGCTTGCGCGGTCACGAGGCCGATCTGCACACGCGCGCGGTGGACATCCTGGTCAGCCGGCTGCGCAGGAAGCTGCAGCCGCTCGAATGCATCAAGACGCTGCGCAATGCCGGCTACACCTTCGCCGGAGCACGCCTTTGAAGCAGCGCGCGAACACCTGGCGGCAACGGCTGAAGCGTTCGTTGCGGCTGCGGCTGGTGCTGATGTTCGTGCTGCTGGCGCTGGCCATGACGGCCGTGTTCCTGTTCGGCATGCAGCGCGCGCTGTCCAGCGGCTTCACTGCGGTGCTGCGGCCACTGGCCAGCGACTACATCGACCGCCTGGCTGCCGACATCGGCACCCCACCCGACATCGCGCGCGCGCAATCGCTGGTGCAGCGGCTGCCGCTGTCGGTGCGCATCGAGGGGCCCAGCGTGCAGTTCGATTCGCACCCGCGGCGCTGGTCGGCCCGCCATGACAGGCACGATGCGGGGGGCGACGACGACAGCGACGGCGGCAGGTTCTTTTCCCGCACCACCGCCGACGGCCACCGGCTGAGCTTCGGGCTCGGCGATGCCAGCTGGGCTTCGCGCCCGCGCGCGATCGGCTGGTTCACGCTCGGCGCCCTGCTGCTGCTGACGCTGGGCGCCTACGCCTACGTGCGGCGCCTGTTCAAGCCGCTGGACGACATCCGCAGCGGTGCGCAGCGCTTCGGCCAGGGCCACTTCGATACGCCGATCCCGCTGCGTCGGCATGATGATCTGGGCGAACTGGCGCTGCAGGTGAACACCATGGCCGACAACATCCGCGCCATGCTCGATGCCAAGCGCGCCTTGCTGCTGGCGGTGAGCCACGAGCTGCGCTCCCCGCTGACGCGCGCACGGCTCAATGCCGAACTGGTGGTCGAAGGCCGCGAGCGCGACGCGCTGCTGCGCGACCTGGGCACGATGCGCGACCTGGTCACCGACCTGCTCGAAAGCGAACGACTGGCGGCCGGCCATGCCGCGCTGCAGCTGCACGGCACCGACCTGAATGCGCTGGTGCGACAGGTGGTGGACGAACTGCCGGCGGCGTCGGGGGTGGTACTCGAACTTGCCGATGGGTTGCCGATGCTGCAGCTCGATGCGGCGCGCATGCGCGTGGTCGTGCGCAACCTGCTCGACAACGCACTGCGTCACAGCGCCGCGGCGGCGCAACCGCCCCGGCTCGGCAGCGCGCTGCACGGGCAGCAGGTGCGGCTGTCGGTGCGCGACTTCGGCCCGGGTGTCGAAGCGGGTCAGCTGCCGCAACTGGGCGAGGCTTTCTACCGCCCCGACAGTGCACGCCAGCGCCGCACCGGCGGCATCGGGCTCGGGTTGTACCTGTGTCGCCTGATCGCGCAGGCGCACGGCGGCAGCCTGCAGTTCGAGAACGCCGGCCCTGGCCTGCGCGTGACACTGCACTTGCCGATCGACGCCGAAGCAACCCAATCGGCATAGCGACATGACCGACGCCACCACCTTCGACCACATCGTCATCGGCGCCGGCACCGCCGGTTGCCTGCTCGCCAACCGGCTCAGCGCCGACCCCACCCGGCGCGTGCTGCTGATCGAAGCCGGCGGCAACGACAACTACCACTGGATCCGCATTCCGGTGGGCTACCTGTACTGCATCGGCAACCCGCGCACCGACTGGTGCTTCAACACCGAAGCCGAGGCCGGCCTCAACGGCCGGCAGTTGCGTTACCCGCGGGGCAAGGTGCTGGGCGGTTGCTCGAGCATCAACGGCATGATCTACATGCGCGGCCAGCGGCGCGACTACGAGCAGTGGGCCCAGCTCACCGGCGACGACACCTGGCGCTGGGATGAGGTGCTGCCCGCCTTCATGCAGCACGAAGACCATCACGCCGGCGCCACCGCCGCCCACGGCGCCGGCGGCGAATGGCGCATCGAGCGGCAGCGGCTGCGCTGGGATGTGCTCGATGCCTGGGCGCAGGCCGCCCAGCAGGCTGGCGTGCCGGCGACGCCCGATTTCAATGGCGGCGACAACGAAGGCGTCGGCTACTTCGAGGTCAATCAGAAAGGCGGCTGGCGCTGGAACGCCGCCAGCGCCTTCCTGCGCCCGAGCTGCGTACAGCGGCGCAATTTCACGCTGTGGACGCAGGCCCGCGTGTCCAGGCTGCGGCTGCAACGCGACGGCGATGGCGCACTGCGCTGCACCGGCGCCGAGGTCATCCGCGATGGCCGGCGCGTCGAGGTCACGGCCACGCGCGAGCTGATCCTCAGCGCGGGATCCATCGGCTCGCCGCAGATCCTGCAGCTGTCGGGCATCGGCCCTGCCGGGCTGCTGAAATCCTGCGGCATCGACGTCGCTGCACGAATTGCCCGGCGTCGGCACCAACCTGCAGGATCACCTGCAGATCCGCGCCGTGTTCAAGGTGCAGAACACGAAGACGCTGAACACGCTGGCCGCCAGCCTGCGTGGCAAGGCGGCCATCGCGCTCGAATACGCATTGAAGCGCAGCGGCCCGATGAGCATGGCGCCGTCGCAGCTGGGCGCGTTCACGCGCAGTGCAGCGGACCGGCCGCATCCGAACCTGGAATACCACGTGCAACCGCTCAGCCTCGACGCCTTCGGCGAGCCGCTGCACCGCTTCGATGCCTTCACCGCCAGCGTGTGCAACCTGAACCCGACCAGCCGCGGCACGGTGCACATCCGCAGCGCGAACTTCGAGGATCCGCCGCGCATCGCGCCGAACTACCTGAGCACCGACGAAGACCGCGCCGTGGCCGCCGAATCGCTGCGCATGACACGCCACATCTGCGCGCAGCCGGCGCTGGCGCATTACCGGCCCGAGGAATGGAAGCCGGGCACGCAGTACCAGAGCGATGAGCAGCTGGCGCGACTGGCCGGCGACATCGCCAGCACCATCTTCCACCCGGTCGGCACGACCCGCATGGGCCGCGACGACGATCAGCAGGCGGTGCTGGATTCGCGCCTGCGTGTTCGCGGGGTGCGCGGATTGCGCGTGGTCGATGCCGGCGCCATGCCGACCATCACCAGCGGCAACACCAATTCGCCGACCTTGATGATGGCCGAGAAGGCGGCTGCGTGGATCGTCGCCGACAACGCACAGCCGCCTTGAACTTCGCCGCGGCGCCCGCAGATGCAGAGCTCACAGGAGCCACACCATGGGAGCCACCGACGCCTTCTTGCTCGATGCCTACTCGCGCACGGTCAGCGAGGTGGTCGATCGTGTCGGCCCCAGTGTGGCGGCCGTGCGCGTGGGCGGCGCCAGCGAAGGCGCTGGCGCCGGATCGGGCTTTCTGTTTACGCCCGACGGCTACCTGCTGAGCAATTCACACGTGGTGCGCGCCGGGCGCGCCGCGCTGCCGCAGCCGCGGCCGCATTACCGCGTCGCGCTCGACGATGGCCGTGAATTCGACGCCCGGCTGGTCGGTGACGACCCCGACACCGATCTGGCGGTGCTGCACATCGACGGGCTGTCCAACGGCGCCCTGCGCCATGCCAACCTGGGCAGCGCGATCGGCCTCAAGCGCGGCGAGATCGCCATCGCCATCGGCAACCCCCTCGGCTTCGAACACACCGTCACCTCGGGCATCGTCAGCGCGCTCGGGCGCAGCATGCGCACCACCGGCGGGCGGCTGATTCCCGACGTCATCCAGACCGACGCCGCGCTGAACCCGGGCAATTCCGGCGGGCCGCTGCTGAACGCGCGCGGCGAGGTCATCGGCGTCAACACCGCCATCATCCGCGGCGCGCAGGCGATCTGTTTTGCCGTCGCCATCGACACCGCCGGCTGGGTGATCCCGCAGCTGCTGCAGCACGGCCACGTCAGGCGCGCACACCTCGGCGTGGGCGGCAGCACGGCGCCGCTGCACCGGCGCGTGGTGCTGGCCCATGCGCTGGCGCAATCGAGCGGCGTGCGCGTCGCGCAGGTCGAACAGGGCAGTCCGGCCGCCGTGGCCGGCGTGCGCAGCGGCGATGTCATCGTCGGCTTCGACGGCGTGGTCATCGACAGCATCGACAAGCTGCACCAGACGCTGGATGCCGAGCGCATCGGGCAGCGCTGCATGCTCAAGCTGCTGCGTGGCACCTTGTCGCCGCAGCCGCTGTACCTGGCCGTGCAACCGGTGCAGCGGCCAGACCGCGCGTAGCGCGCCGGGTCGCGCCGCACGGACGGATATCGGCCTCCTTCCTGTCGTGCCACAAGGCGCACCGAGGGTGCATCGGCGCGCCGCGTTTCGTCGCGTTCAGAGACGTCAGCGGCGCGAACCGGCTGTATGAATCGGCGCAGCTGCGCTTCACGGATTGGGATGGCAAGGTCCCGGCGCGCGACGCCGACGCCGGCAGGCGCCGGCAACGCGGCGGCGGCCTGCCCTCAGTTCAGCAGCGCGGCCAGCGTCTCGGCGGCTGCATCACACTGTGCCGCCGACACGTCCAGGTGCGTGACCGCGCGCACGGTGCGCGGCCCGAAGGCCGCGACGAGCACGCCCTGCTGCCGGGCCCGCGCCACCACCGTCGCCGCATCGCTCGCGCCGGGCCGCAGATGAAAGACGACGATGTTGGTCTGCACCGTGTCCAGGTCCAGTTGCACCGCGTCACAGCGCGCCAGCCGCTCGGCCAGCCGCCGCGCATGGGCATGGTCTTCGGCCAGCCGCGTGCGGTGGTGCTCGACCCCGTGCAGCGCCGCCGCCGCCAGGATGCCCACCTGCCGCATCGCGCCACCCAGCCGTCGGCGCTGGCGATCGGCTCGGCGGATCAGCTCGCGCGGCCCGGCCAGCAGCGAGCCCGCGGGCGCGCCCAGCCCCTTGCTGAAGGCCACCGCCACCAGATCGAACGGCGCCGCGAGTTCGGCTTCGCTGCGACCCGACGCCACGGTGGCATTCCACAGCCGCGCGCCGTCGAGGAAGCTGGCGATGCCACGCTCGCGCGCCAGCGTGCAGATGCGCTGCACTTCATCCTGGGGGAACACCACGCCGCCGGCACGGTTGTGTGTGTTCTCGATCTCGACCACCGTCGTCAGCGGGAACACCGGCAGCCCGCTGGGCTTGATCGCCGCTTCGAATTGCTCGCGCGTGAAGACGCCGCCGCTGCCGACCTCGGTGATCTGCACGCCGGCATTGGCGGCAGCGGCGCCGATCTCGTGCCAGCCGGCATGCGCCTCGCGTGCGGTGACGACCTCGTCGCCCGGCCGGGCCAGCACCAGCAGCGCCACCTGATTCGCCATCGTTCCGCTGGGCAGCCACAGTGCGGCTTCCTTGCCCAGCAGCGCGGCGAGGCGCTGCTGCAGCAGGTTGGTGGTCGGGTCTTCGCCGTACTGGTCGTCGCCGACTTCGGCGCCGGCCATCACCTCGCGCATGGCCGGCGTCGGGCGGGTGACGGTGTCGCTGCGCAGATCGATGCAGGCGAGTGTGGTCATGAGCTTGCCCCCTCAAACAATTCGCGACGTCTTGCCCGCCCAGTACTTGTCGCGCAGCGGCTTCTTGTACAGCTTGCCGGTGGGCAGGCGCGGCATCTGGTCGATGAAGTCCACGCTCTTCGGGCACTTCAGCTTGGCCAGGTGCTGCTGGCAGAAGGCGATCAGTTCGGCTTGCAGCGCGGGCCCGGTCTCGATGCCCGGCATAGCCTGCACCACCGCCTTCACCTCCTCGCCCATCTCCTCGTTGGGCACGCCGAACACGGCCGCATCGGCAACCTTGGGGTGGGTGATGAGCAGGTTCTCGCACTCCTGCGGATAGATGTTGACGCCGCCGCTGATGATCATGAAGCTGGAGCGGTCGGTGAGGTACAGGAAGCCGTCGTCATCGACATAACCGACATCGCCGACCGTGCTCATCGTGCCGTCGGCCGAACGTGTCGCCTGCGTGCGCTCGGGGTCGTTGAAGTAGACGAACGGCGTGGCCGTCTTGAACCAGATCTCGCCCGGCGTGCCCTTCGGCGACGGCTGCATGGTCTCGTCGAGGATGTGCAAGTCGCCGATCATCACCTTGCCGACGCTGCCGCGGTGCGCCAGCCACTCGGCGCTGTCGCAGGCGGTGAAGCCCAGACCTTCGGTGGCGCCGTAGTACTCGTGGATGATCGGCCCCCACCATTCGATCATCTGCTCCTTCACCTGCACCGGGCACGGCGCCGCGGCGTGAATGGCGATCTCCAGCGAGTCGCGGCTGTACCTGTTGCGCGCCTCGGGCGGCAGCTTGAGCATGCGGCTGAACATCGTCGGCACCAGCTGAGTGTGCGTGACCCGGTACTTCTCGATCAGGCTCAGGTATTGCTCCGGATCGAAATGCTCCATCACGACCACCGTGCCGCCGACGCCGATCGCCAGCGACACGGCCGCATTCGGCGCCGAGTGGTACAGCGGCGCCGGCGACAGGTAGATCATGTCCTCGCGGTAGCGCCACAGCTTGTGCAGGAACTGGAATATCGGCAGCGGCTGCGATGGCGGCTGCTCCGGCAGCGGCCGCAGGATGCCCTTCGGCCGGCCGGTGGTGCCCGATGAATACAGCATCGAAGTGCCGAGGCTCGGGTCGGCGATCGGCGTCGGCGGGTACGCGGCTGTCGCCGTCGCAAAGTCCTGGTACGGCGCAGCCAGATCGTTGCCGCCGTCCACCACCAGGCACAGCGTGACCTTCGGGCAGGACTTCAGCGCCTCGGCCGCCACCGGCAGCCTGGCGCGCGAGGTGATGAGCAGCTTCGATTCGCTGTTGACGACGATGTAGGCCAGTTCTTCGGCGGTGAGGTAGCTGTTGATGCAGGTGAAGTACAGCCCCGAGCGGTAGCCGGCGGAGCAGCTTTCCAGGTAGCGGTTGTTGTTCTCCATGAACACCGCGTAGTGGTCCAGCCGCTGCAGCCCGTGGGAGCGCAGCAGGTGCGCCAGCCGGTTGCATCGCGCCTCGAACTCACGGTAGCTGACGGCCTCGCCGGTGTTGGCCATGATGAAGGCCGGCCGGTCTGGGTGCTGGGTGGCGTACGGGCCTGGGTACATCGTCTCGTCTCCTGTTGACCTCATCTCCCGCAACCCGTGGCAGCGGCTTGGGGATGCGACCATTGTGCGCATTCGCCCTCAACCTGCCTCTGCGGCACGCGGGAGAAGGTGAAACATCGGCGTGTCAGTCGAGCAGCAGGACGTTGCGATCGTTCACCACACTCACACGTCCCGCTCGACCCAGGCCCTCGCGATCCTGCAGGTCCCACAGCGTTGAGGGGTCGTCCGGCAGGTTGGCGATGAAGCGGCGGCCGCTGTCGTTCAGGCGACCGAAGACGACGGCGAACTCGGGCCCGTCGCGGCCGTGCATGACGGTGTAGGTCTCGATCGTCGCCTTGCCTTGCGGCGTCTCGGTGAAGGGCGCCTTCGGCAGCGCGTCCATCGTCGCCTGCAGCACGGCCGGGTTCTCGCGTTGCCACGGCCCGGCCGGCGCCGATGTCGAATACACACCGAAGGAATGCTTGGTCACGTAGTTGCCGTTGGCCGTGACCAGGCCGAAGGCACCGGGCCGCGCGCGCAGCCGGCGCATCATCTCGCTGATCGAATGGGTGACGTAGTTGTTGCCGGGGCCGCCGAAGAACGGCAATCCGCCAGTGATCGTCAGCCCGCGCGGATCGTCCTCGGCCAGCCCGATCTCCCGGCAGCCGATCTGCACCGCCGAGGCGAAGCAGCTGTACAGGTCGAACAGGTCGATCTGGTCGAGCGTCTTGCCAGTCATCGCCAGCGCCTGCCGCGACGCGGCCCGGATGGCCGGCGACGAATGGAAATCGATGCGCTGGCTGACGAACCAGTGGTCGTGTGCATCGGCGCAGCCGTGCAGGAACACCCACTTGTCGCGCGGGATGCCGAGTTCGTGCGCGGTGGCCACGCTGGTCATCACCAGCGCCGCCGACTGGTCGATGTAGGCATGGGCGTTCATCAGCCGCGGGTACGGAAAACCGATCCAGCGGTTGCGCTCGTTCACCGTGATCAGCTCTTCGGCGCTGTAGCCGTCGCGCCGCGCGGCCAGCGGGTTGACGGCGGCCACGGCCGCAAACTGCACCATCAGCGTGCCGATGTGGTGCTGGTGCTGTTCGATCGTTCGCCCCCGCGCGCCACGCAACGCGTTCTCGAACAGCGGGTACATCGTGATCGCGGCGCGCAGGCGATGCTGTTCTTCGTGGTCGCTCCAGCCGCGGCGCGCATCGCCGACCAACTCCGGCGTGCCGCCCGGCTCTTCGTTCCAGTCGGCCGCCGCGCCGCTGCGTTCCAGCGCATGCTGCGTGCGCAAGGCCTCGCCGCCGCACAGCAGCGCCGCGCGCATCTCACCGCGCGCGATGCTCTCGGCAAACTGGTTCACCAGAAACTGCGGCATGTTGCCGCCGCTGTGGCTGTAGATGTGGCGCGTGGCCTTTAGCCCCAACCGATCTGCCACGCTGCGCGGCGGGTTGCTCGAGGTGCCGAAGGGCGTGGCGAAACGGTACGAGGTGTCGGCGAAGCTGCGGATCATCGCCACCGTGTCGACGGCGGCATCGATGCCCGGCGCGCCGGTGTCGCGCAGCGCCAGGCGCGCAGCCTGCGCGATCGGGTCGTAAGGTGATCGGCCCTGTTCGGCGGGTGTGCTCAGGTCGGTGACATCGCCGCAACCGACGAGCACCGGGGTGCGGCCATCGATCGCCGCCACCGCAGGCCTACTTGCCCAAGCCCATCGAACGAGCGATCACCTCTTTCATGATCTCGCTGGTGCCGCCGTAGATGCGCGACACACGCGTGTCGGCATAGGCGCGGGCGATCGGGTATTCCCACATGAAGCCGTAGCCGCCGTGCAGTTGCAGGCATTCGTCGATGACCTTGCCGGCCATCTCGCTGCAGCCCAGCTTGGCCATCGACGCGGTCGGCGCATCGAGCTCGCCCTTCATCAGCAGCGCCATGCACTGGTCGACGAAGACGCGCGCCATCTGCACCTGCGTCTGCAACTCGGCCAGCTTGAAGCGCGTGTTCTGGAAGCTGGCCACCGCGTTGCCGAACACCTTGCGCTCGCGCACATAGGCCAGCGTCTCTTCGATCGCCTGCTGCGCCGAGGCGACCGTGCCGATGGCGATCTGCATGCGTTCCCACGGCAGTTCCTGCATCAGGTAGGCGAAGCCCTGCCCTTCGGCACCAAGCAGGTTGGCCTCGGGCACCTTGACGTTGTCGAAGAACAGCTCGGCCGTGTCCTGCGCCTTCAGGCCCAGCTTCTTCAGGCGCTTGCCCTTGTCGAAGCCGGCCATGCCACGCTCGACCAGGATCAGGCTGGTGCCCTTGGCGCCGAGTGCCGGGTTGGTTTTCGCCACGGTGATCACCAGGTCGGCGTTCCAGCCGTTGGTGATGAAGGTCTTGGCGCCGTTGACGGTGTAGTAGCCCTCGCCGTCCTTCACCGCGCTGGTCTTCACCGATTGCAGGTCGGAGCCGATGCCGGGCTCGCTCATCGCGATGGCGGTGATGATCTCGCCTCTGGCCATGCGCGGCAGGTAGTTGGCCTTTTGCGCGTCGCTGCCGTACTTCAGGATGTACGGCGCGACGATCTCGGAGTGCAGCGAGAAGCCCAGCCCGCTGGTGCGCGCCTTGGCGGTCTCTTCCATCATCACCATGCTGTACAGCCGGTCGGCGCCGGCGCCACCGTACTGCTCGGGCATGCTCGGGCACAGAAAGCCGTGTTCGCCGGCCTTCAGCCAGACTTCTCGATCGACGTAGCCGCGCTCTTCCCAGGCCTCGTGATGAGGGATGACCTCCTTGTCCAGGAACTTGCGAAAGGAGGCGCGGAAGTCCTCGTGCTCGGCGCTGAACAGCGTGCGCGGAATCATCGCCGGCGCCCTACAGCCGCTCGATGATCGTCACGTTGGCCTGGCCACCGCCTTCGCACATCGTCTGCAGCCCGTAGCGCTTGCCCTTGGCGTGCAGCGCGTGCACCAGCGTGGTCATCAGCTTGGTGCCCGACGAACCCAGCGGATGGCCTAGCGCAATAGCGCCACCATTGACGTTGATGCGCGCCGGATCGGCGCCGGTGCTTTGCAGCCAGGCCAGCGGCACCGAGGCGAAGGCCTCGTTGATCTCGAACAGGTCGATGTCCTCGATCTTCATGCCGGCCTTCTTCAACGCGTTGTGCGTCGCCGGCAGCGGTGCTTCGAGCATGATCACCGGGTCGCCACCGATCACGCTCAGGTGATGAATGCGCGCCAGCGGCTTCACGCCCAGCGCCTTCAGGCCTTTTTCGTTCACCACCATGACTCCGCTGGCGCCATCGCAGATCTGGCTGGCGCTGGCGGCGGTGATGACGCCGCCTTCACGCAGCAGTTTCACACCGGAAATGCCTTCGTAGGTGGCGTCCATGCGGATGCCTTCGTCGGCGCCGTGCGCGTCACCGGTGGAACCGTCGGTGTTGCGCACCTGCACCGGCACGATCTCGGCGGCGAAAGCGCCCTCCAGCGTGGCGGCACGCGCGCGCTGGTGGCTCTGCAACGAGAAGCGATCGAGTTGCTCCTTGGTCAGCTTGTACTTCGCGGCCATCATCTCGGCGCCCATGAACTGGCTGAAATCCGGGCCCGGGTAGCGGGCGTGGATTTCGGGACTCATGTAGTGGCCGAGGCCGGCTTCCCTGTAGACCTTGCCCAGACTGGACATCGGAATGCGCGACATGCTCTCGACGCCGGCCGCGATCACACAATCCTGCGTGCCCGACATCACCGCCTGCGCGGCGAACTGCAGCGCCTGCTGTGACGAGCCGCATTGGCGGTCGATGGTCACGCCCGGCGTGTTCTGCGGCAGCTTCGAAGCCAGCACCGCCATGCGGCCGATGCAGCCCGATTGCTCGCCGGCCTGCAACACGCAGCCCATGATCACGTCTTCTACCATCGCCGGGTCGGCGCCGCTGCGATCGACGAGCGCGTTCAGCACCTGCGCGGCCAGGTCCACCGGGTGCCAGCCCGACAACTTGCCACCCCGCTTGCCGCCGGCGGTGCGCGCGGCGGCGACGATATAAGCTTCAGCCATGATGTGTTCCTTTGCTCGACCCGACTCAAAATGTGAAGGCACAGCATACCGCGAGCGTGTCGCGGCGTGAACCGTCGCCCACGTGACAACCCGCACCACGAACAACCCACAGGAGCAGCCCATGAAACTCTCATCCGACATCAGCGCCATCGTCACCGGCGGTGCCTCCGGCCTCGGCGCCGCCACCGCGCGCCGGCTGGCCCAACACGGCGTCAAGGTGGCGCTCTTCGACCTGAACGCCGACACCGGCGAAGCGCTGGCCAAGGAGATCGGCGGCGTGTTCTGCAAGGTCGATGTCACCAACGAAGACCAGGTCGATGCCGGCTTTGCCAAGGCGCGCGCAGCAATCGGCCAGGAACGGGTGCTGATCAACTGCGCCGGCACCGGCAATGCCATCAAGACCGCCAGCCGCGACAAGAAGACCGGCGAGATCAAGGCCTTTCCGACCTTGAATTTCGACCGCATCATCCAGATCAACCTGGTCGGTACCTTCCGCTGCGTGGCCAAGTCGGCGGCCGGCATGCTGACGCTCGCGCCGCTGGCCGATGGCGAGCGCGGCGCGATGGTCATGACCGCGTCGGTGGCCGCGCAGGACGGGCAGATCGGCCAGGCCTCGTACTCGGCATCGAAGGCGGCCATCGTCGGCATGACCTTGCCGATCGCGCGTGACCTGATGGGCGAAGGCATCCGCATCAACACCATCCTGCCGGGCATCTTCGAAACGCCGCTGCTGGCCGGCCTGCCCGACAACGTCAAGGATGCGCTGGCGGCATCGGTGCCCTTCCCCAAGCGCCTGGGCCAACCCGACGAGTACGCGGCGCTGGCCGAGTTCATGATCCAGACCGGCTATTTCAACGGCGAGAGCGTGCGTCTCGACGGCGCCATCCGCATGGCGCCCCGATGACTGCCAAGGTGCTGCCACCAGCGAACCCCGACGCCGCGCTGGCGTCGGAACGCGACCGGCTGCCGCGGCCGACGCTGATCTACCCGTTCGAGGCACCGCCCGAGCCTGGCACCGCGCTGGAAGTGGTGCCCGGCGTGATGTGGATGCGCATGCCGCTGCCGATGATGTTGAACCACATCAACATCTGGGCCATCGCCGACGGTGACGACGAACAAGGCTGGGCGGTGGTGGACACCGGCATGCGCACCGACGAGACACTCGACGCGTGGCGCAAGCTGTTCGCCAACGCCACCGACAACCGCTCGCTGAGCCGCATCTTCTGCACGCACATGCACCCCGACCACGTCGGCATGGCCGGCTGGCTGACGCGCAAGTTCAACGCGCGGTTGTGGATGACGCGGCTGGAATACCTGAACTGCCGCGTGCTAACCGCCGACACCGGCCGCGAGGCGCCGAACGACGGCGTCGTGTTCTTCCACCGCGCCGGCTGGACCGACGCAGCGATCGAGAACTACCGCGCGCGTTTCGGCAACTTCGGCAAGCGCATCCACGCGCTGCCCGACAGCTACCGGCGCATCGCCGATGGCGAAGTGATCCGCATTGGCCAGCACGACTGGCGCGTCATCGTCGGCACCGGCCATTCGCCCGAGCACGCCTGTCTGTACTGCGCCGAACTGAAGCTGCTGATCAGCGGCGACCAGGTGCTGCCGCGCATCTCGTCCAACGTGTCGGTGCACCCGACCGAGCCCGACGAGGACCCGATGCGCGACTGGCTCGAATCGCTGGACAAGATCAAGCGCGAGGTACCCGACGACGTGCTGGTGCTGCCGGCGCACAACGAGTGTTTCCGCGGCCTGCACGCGCGGCTCGATCACCTGGCCGCTTCGCAGCACCGTTCGCTGAAGCGGCTGCGCAAATCACTCGGTGAACCGAAAAGGGCCATCGATGTCTTCGGCGCGCTGTTCGCGCGCGCCATCGGCCCTGGCGACACCGGGCTGCTCAGCCTGGCAACCGGTGAAAGCCTGGCCTGCCTGAACTACCTGATGCACCGGGATGAGCTGCGGCGCACGATCGACCGTGACGGCGTGGCCTGGTACCAGGCCGCCTGAGGCGAAGCTGCGGCTGGGCAATGCCCTCATGCACCCTTGCCAAGGCAGTGAGTTTGAGAGTGCCGGGAGCTTTGTAGTGGTGCAGTTGCTGAAGCCGCTTATGGACGCACTTGCAACGCCTCGGCCATGCGGCGCACGAATTCCCCGGTGGCAGCCGGATCGAGCCAGCGCGCCACCACCACAGCATCGCCCGCCGGCTCGACCCAGGTCAGATGACCGCCGGCGCCAACCATGAACACGCTGCGCGCCGAAGCACCGGGAAAGCTGCGGCCATCCCGGTTGAGCCAGGTCAGCAGCCCGTAGAACGGCGCGATCGCGCACGGTTGCGACAAGCGCTCGATCCAGGCCTGCGGTATCAGTTGCACGCCGTTGTGGCGACCGCCGTCGAGCACCAGCTGGCCGATGCGCGCCTGGTCGCGCGCACCGATCGACACGCCGCCGCCCCAATGGCTGCCACCCGGCACCGAAAGCACGCGTCGCGCGGGCCGGTCATCGACTGACGGCAGGTCGACCCAGGCGTCGTCGTAGCCGCGCCAGGCCCAGTCGCCGGTGGCACCGATCGGCTGCATCACATGCTCGTGCCAGACCTCGTCGAGCGGGCGGCCGAACAAGTGCAGCAACGCCAGCGACAGCTGGTTGATGCGCTTGTCGTTGTATTCCCACCAGCTGCCCGGCTCGCGCAATGGCCGTGCATCGCCCTTGCGGCCGCTGGCCGGGCGCGGGTCGAAGCCGACCTTGCGGTTGCGGTCCACCGTGTCGGGAATGCCGAAGCAACTGCCCTCCCATTCGCTGGTCTGCTGCAGCAGTTGCAACCAGGTGACACGGCGGTTGTGCGGTGATTCGAAACCGATGCCACTCAGGCGTTCGCCCACCGGCTGGTCGATGTCGGGCAGCAGGCCCTGGCCAGCGGCCACGCCGGCCAGCAGTGCCAGGTAGGTCTTGGCGACGCTGAAGCTCAGGTCGGCACGATCGGGCTCGCCCCAGCACGCGACTTCCCGGCCGTGCTGCCAGACCACGCCCGAGGCCGGCCCGCGCGCATGGACCGGGCCGCGCAGGCGGTTGTACGGCGGCGGGTCGTTGTGGTGGATGCCCCAGCGAGACGGGTCGGCGTGCGGGTCGCGCGGCCAGTCGGTCTCGTGCGCGCACGCATGGGCCACAACAGCGTCGAATCGAGTGCTGTGCTCGGCCATGTTCAGAACTTCGGGATGTGCAGCGTCTTGCTGATCATCAGGCTGCCCGACAGCAGATACAGCAGGCTCAACGGATGCAGCATCCACGGCCCCAGCTGCCAGGCGCCGCCCCACAGGTTGTCGCCCAAGGCACCTTGCCAGGCGGCGACGGCCAGCACTGCGGTGATGACCACGCTGGTGGGAATCGGCGTGCCTTCGAAATACTTCACCTTGTCGGTGCCGGCCGACAGCTCCTCGGCGCTGACGTTGTAGCGCGCCAGCCGGCTGACGCCGCAGCAGACGAAGTAGCACAGCACCGCCATGTCCCAGCCGCCTTGCAGGCCGGCGGCAAAACCCAGCGCCGCCGGGCCGACGCCGAATGAGATGACATCGGCCAGTGAATCGAGCTCGCGCCCCATCGCCGAATGCTGGTGCCGCCAGCGCGCGATGCGGCCGTCGAGCACGTCGAAGATGAAAGCCAGCGGCGTCATCGCCGCCGCCCAAAGCAGGTGCGCCACCGAGCCGCTGGCCATGTACATCATCGCGAACAGCACCGACAGCACGCCACAGGCGGCGTTGCCGAGCGTGAAGACATCGGCCAGATGAAAGCCGCGAATCATCGAGAAGTGGCGCGCTGCGCCGGGAGGTGTGCTCATCGCTGCATTGTCGTGGACCACGCTGGCGCTGCCGGTGCGGCTCAGAACATGCCGTTGCCGTGCGCCGATTCAGCCGGCACCACTTGCAGCACATCCCAGTGTTCGACGATCTTGCCTTCGGCGTCGAAGCGGAAGATGTCGATTCCGGCCCATTCGGTGTTCGCATCGCCAGGCCAGTGTTGATGGCAGTGCAGCACCACCAGATCGCCCTCGGCCACCGAGCGTTTCACGTCGACATGCTTGCCGGGGTACTCGCGCGCCATGCGTTCGAAGTAGTCGATGAACGCGTCTTTGCCGTCGACCACTTGCGGGTTGTGCTGGGTGTACGTGGCACCCGCGTAGCGCTCGATCGCCTCGGCCGGTCGGCAGTCGTTGAACATCAGTTCGTAGAAGGCGATCGCGTTGCGGCGGTTCTGGTCGGGAGTGGACTTCATGGCGGAACTCCGTCGAATCGGAAAGTACGAATCCGGGAGTTTGCCAAACGACGGTCCGGCGTCTCAGCGTGCATCGCGGCCGGGGCCTTCGATCGGTCGCGCGGTCATTCACAATGGCTGCGCATGCCTACCCCCAGCGCCTCCATCGCGCAGCCCGCCCTGCACGGCCTGCGCATCGTCGAGTTCTCGGCCTTCGTCGCCGCGCCCAGCGCCGGCCTCGCGTTGGCGCAACTCGGCGCCGACGTGATCCGCGTCGATCCGCCGGGCGGCAACATCGACGTGCGACGCGCGCCATTGAATGCCGACGGCAAGAGCCTGTACTGGGCCAACCTGAACCGCGGCAAACGCTCGGTCGAACTCGACCTGCGCAGCCCGGCAGGCCGCGCGTCGATGCAGCGGCTGATCTGCGCGGTCGAACCGGGCCCGGCCGTGTTCCTGACCAACCTGGGCGTGGATGGCGAGCTGTCTTACGGCGCGTTGTCGAAGCTGCGCCCCGACCTGATCATGGTGCAGTTGAGCGGCTCGCCCGACGGCAGCGCGGCGGTGGACTACACCGTCAACTGCGCGGCCGGCTTTCCCGGCATCACCGGCAGCGGGCGCGACGGCCCCGTCAACCATGTGCTGCCGGCGTGGGACCTGCTGGCCGGCGCCACGCTGGTGCAGGCGGTGCTGGTGGCCGAACGCCACTGGCGCGCGACCGGCCAGGGCCAGCATGTGAGGCTGGCCTTGTCCGACGTGGCGATGGCGGCCGCCGCCAATCTGGGTTATCTGGCCGATGTCGAGATCAACGGCTCGCGTCGCCGGGCCGATGGCAACTTTCTGTACGGCGCCTACGGCGACAGCTTCGCCACCGCCGACGGCCGGCATGCGATGGTCGTCGCCATCACCGACAAGCAGTGGGCCGCGCTGCTGCGCGCAACCGGGCTGCACTCGGCGCTCGCTGCGGCTGCCACCGCACTGGGCCATCGGCTGGACAGCGAGCAAGGGCGCTACGCGGCGCGGGAACTGATCTCGACCGCAATGCGCCCGTGGTTCGCCGCGCACACGCTGGCCGAGGTGGTGGCGGCTTTCGGCGACCGCGCGATCCTGTGGGGGCCGTATCGCGACTTCGCGCAAATGCTGGCCGAAGACCCGCGCTGTTCACCGGCCAACCCGATGTTCGTGCGCACCACACATCCTGGCTTCGGCAGCTTCCTGACGGCGTGTTCGCCGCTGACCTTCGGTCGATTGCCCACGCTGCCACCCGGCGTGGCGCCGACGCTGGGTCAAGACACCGGCCCGGTGCTGGCGCAACTGAACGCCGCACAGCCGGACGGCGCATGACGATGAAGCCGAACGAAGCCCTCGACGAATGCCGGCAGGCACTGGCCGCGGCGGACACGTTACTCAACGCGTTGCTGCGATCGCTGCGCACGGTGCTCACCTCGACCGACGCCGATGCCGGCAACGCGCTGGTCAGCGAACAGGCGCGTGCGCACGGCGTGGCCTGGGCGGCCACCAACGTGCAGGCCTTGCGGCAGATGCTCGGCTGGGCACAACGGCTGCAAGCCGCCGCGCGCGGCGGCGAGCTCGAGACGTTGCTGTTGCGTGCCGCCTTCGCCGAGTACCTGGCGCAACTGGCGGGCGGCGTGCCGATGAGTCAGGGCGAGGTATTCCGTGCCGATGCGCTCGACCCGTCGGCGCTGGCCGAATTCGTCGCCGACGATGCGGTGCGTGGCCTGCGCGGCAACGGCTTCGACGGCGCCGCGCGGCGGCGCGTCGCCGAGCTGCTGGCCGACGGCAGCGCGACCCGCGCATTTGGTGAGCCTGGCTTCGACGACGTGCTGCTCGACGAGATCCGCGCGCAATTCGCCCGCTTCGCCGACGACCATGCCGAAGCCGCCCACGGCTGGCATTTGCGCAATGAGTTGATCCCCGATGCAGTGATCGCGCAGATGGCGGCCCTCGGCGTCTTCGGCCTGACGGTGGCCGAAGCCCACGGCGGCGCCGGCCTGGGCAAGACGGCGATGTGCGTGGTCACCGAGGAGCTGTCGCGCGCGCACATCGGGCTCGGATCGCTGGGCACACGCACCGAGATCGCAGCCGAGCTGATCGAACACAACGGCAGCCCGCAACAGAAAGCGCACTGGTTGCCGCGCATCGCCAGCGGCGAGGTGATTCCGACCGCTTGTTTCACCGAGCCCGACACCGGCTCCGACCTGGGTGCGCTGCGCTGCCGCGCAGTCGAACACGCCAATGGCTGGCAGGTCTTCGGCAACAAGACCTGGATCACGCACGGCGCGCGCAGCGACCTGATGACGCTGCTGGTGCGCACCGATGCGCAGGCGGCGGGGTACCGCGGCCTGTCGATGTTGCTGGCGGCCAAGCCGCGCGGCAGCGATGCCGACCCTTTCCCCGCCGTCGGCATGAGCGGCGGCGAGATCGAGGTGCTCGGCTACCGCGGCATGAAGGAATACGAGATCGCCTTCGATGGCTTCTTGGTGCCGGGCGACGCGCTGCTCGGCGGCACGCCCGGCCAAGGCTTCAAGCAGCTGATGCAGACCTTCGAATCGGCCCGCATCCAGACTGCGGCGCGCGCGGTCGGCGTGGCGCAGAACGCGTTCGAGCTGGCGCTGGCGTACGCCCTGCAGCGCACGCAGTTCGGCCGGCCGATCATCCAGTTTCCGCGCGTGGCCGACAAGCTGGCCTGGATGGCGGTGGAGACGATGCTCGCGCGCCAGCTGACCTTGCACGCGGCGCGCGAGAAGGACGCGCGGCGGCGCTGCGACATCGAAGCCGGCATGGCCAAGCTGCTCGCCGCGCGCGTGGCCTGGGCCAACGCCGACAACGCGCTGCAGGTGCACGGCGGCAACGGCTATGCGATGGAGTACCGCATCAGCCGTGTGCTGTGCGATGCGCGCATCCTCAACGTCTTCGAAGGCGCCGCCGAGATCCAGGCCAACATCGTCATCAAGGGCTTGCTGGCGGCCGATGCGGGCGCCTGAATTCACGGCGCCTGCTTGCCGGCAATGACGCTACCATCGCCTCCCGATATCAACGCGCCACGATAGCGCCAGGAGACACACCGATGCTGTTCACCCCCCTTGCCGCGCACGGCCGCAAGCTTCTTGCGGCGGCACTGGTTGCCGCCGCCCCATTGGCCGCGCAGGCCCAGAGCGCGCCCGGCGGCTGGCAGTGGGAGGGCTCGATCTACGGCTGGTTTCCCGCCATCGGCGGTTCCACGTCCTTTCCCCCCAACGGCGGCGGCCCGTCGATCGACGTCAGCGCGCAGGACGTCATCGATGCATTGAAATTCACCTTCATGGGCTCGCTGGAGGTGAAAAACGGCCAATGGGGTTTGTGGACCGACCTGGTGTATGCCGATTTCGGCGCCTCCAAACAGGGCTCGCGTGATTTCACCGTGGACCACCAGCCGGTCGCTGTCGATGCCAACCTGGTGCTCGACATCAAGTCGTGGATCTGGACGGCCGCCGGGACCTGGAACCTGTCCTCGGCTCCAGAACACACCCTCGACGCGCTGTTCGGTTTTCGCTACCTGGACCTGGCGCAGACGCTGAGCTGGTCGCTCAGCGCCGACATACCGCAGCTGCCCAGCCGCACCGGTTCGGGCTCCGCCGACATCACCAACTGGGACGCGGTGATCGGCCTCAAGGGGCGTGCGCTGCTCGGCGAAGAGGGCAAGTGGTTCATGCCCTACTACCTCGACATCGGCACCGGCCAGTCGAAGTTCACCTGGCAGATCAATGCCGGCGTTGGCTACCAGTTCGGCTGGGGTTCGGTTATCGCCACCTGGCGCTACCTGGACTATGAATTCAAGTCGGATTCGGTGATCCAGAGCGCCAATTTCAACGGGCCGACGATCGGCGTCGCCTTCCGCTGGTGATCTTGTCGCGGCGGTGCCGAGCGCGACACCTCACGGTTCACTTCTGAAATCGAGCTGCCCGGCGGCAGCCGTGTTGCTGCTGCGACCCGGGTAGCAGAGCCAGGTCATCGTCAGGTTGAGGTCTGCGACCACGCCGCTGGCTTCGATGGTCGTGCCATCGTCGAGCGAGACCGAAGCACAGGTGTGTGCATCTTTGACCAGCGTCAGGTCGAAGCCGCGTTCCAGCGCGCCATAGGCCGTCGCTCGGATGCACCAGTTGCTCTCGGCACCGGCCAGCACCACATGCCGCACACCGCGGCGGGCCAGTTCATCGCCGAGCGGGGTGTCTTCGAAGGCGGAATTGAAGCGCTTGGGCAACACCGGCTCGCCGGCCGCCGGCACCAGCTCATCGACCCATTGCCACTGCGCGCTGCCGTGCGGCAACTCATCGTTCTGATGTTGCACCCAGATCACCGGCGCGCCTTGCGATCGCGCGCGCGCCACGGCGAGCGCAACGTTGGCGATGATCCGCGGTGCCTGCCAGGCCTCGCGCATCACGCCGACCTGCACATCGACGACCAGAAGGGCGCTGCGCATCGGTTCGGGCCTCGGGTTCATCGCCGCTTGCACCGTCATCGATCAATCATCGAGCCCGCTCATGCCGATGCGGTGCGGCAGCGGCTTCGCGCCGGCGATGCGAAACACCACCTTGCCCGGCCACACCAGCGAGCCGTCTCTGCTGCGCGCGAAGAGCACGCCATCGGTACCCGCCGCGATCGGTGTTCGCGCGGCTGCACCGCGCTCGTCCGACGGGTCGATGACTTCGCACACCACCTGGCCCTTGCGCACCCTGGCACCAGCGGCAACGCGGTAGACGACGAAGCCGGTACCGCCGACGTAGCCCACGTCCATGCCCGATATCGGCGTGATCGGCGCCTTCAGCCGCGCCAGCTTCGCCGGCTTGCCGGCGATGATGCCGCGCCGCTGCATGAAGCGATAAAGGTTTGCCGCATCGGCAGCACCGAGCTTGTCACTGACATCATGCTGGCTGCGGTACTCGATGGTCGCCGACAGGCAGGCTTGCGGAATGTTCGCCTCGGCGAAGCGTTCGGCCAGCCGCGCCCACAGCGCGCCGTTGACGCCCGAAAAGGTCAGCGTGGCCGGGAACGGCTCGTTGTAAAGCGTGGCCTGCGCGCCGATGTCGGCGGCCAGCGCCTCGGCAGCGCCGGAAAGCACATCGCGCTTCGAGGTGAACAGGTGCAAGGCGGCATCGATGTCGCAATGCAGGTCGAGCACGATGTCGGCATCGACACACAGCTTCATGATCTCGACGCGCAACGTCTGCAGTTCAGCGCTCGGCCGCATGTCGGCCAGCGCCGCCAGCGCGGCCTTGCGAATGGCGGCGACATTGGCATCGGCATCCGCGCCGAGCTTCGCGCCGACACGTTCGGCCACCGCATCCGACAGGTCGAGCCAGTTGCGGTTGAAGTTGTCGCGCCCGAGCAGGTGATAGCGCCCCAGGTGCTGGTTGCCGACCAGCTGAGCAAGGCCGATCGGGTTCACGGTGGGCACGACGATGATCTCGCCGACGATGTGCCCGGCCGCATCGGCCTCGAGCAGCATCGGCATCAGGTGGTGCAGCGCCATCGCACCGGGCAGTTCGTTGGCATGGATCGCCGCTTGCAGGTAGATCTTCGGCCGGGCGCCGCGCGTGCCGAAGCGGTGCACCACGATGTGGCGGCTGGTGCCCGGTGTCATGGTGGGCAGTTCGATGCGTGTTTTGCGGTGGCTCATGGCGCTCGTCCAGGTGGCAGTGGGGTCGGCGGCAGGGTACAGCCCGTGCATGCGCGCGAACAGGCGCGTCAGGCCGAGCAGCGCATCGATGTTCGGGGTGGCGATGTCCAGGCGCTGCGCCATCTCGCGCACCACCGTGACCAGTGCATCGAGTTCGATCGCGCGCCCAGCTTCGACATCCTGCTGCATCGAGGTCTTGAAGCTGCCCAGCTTGCGCGTGATGGCGTGGCGGTCGTCGGGTGATTGTTCGATGGTGCAACCGATGCGCGCGCCGATGGCAGCCGCCTCGCGCATCGCGTCGGAACAGAAACGCAGCACCAGCGGATCGGCCATCAGCCGGTCGATCGGCGCGCCGGTGATCGCCGACACCGGGTTCATGGTCATGTTGCCCCACAACTTGTACCAGATGTCCTGGCGGACCCGCAGCGACAGCGTGGCGTCGAAGCCGGCATGGCGCAGCAGTTCGACCAGCGCATGCACGCGCGCTGAATCGCCGCCGGCCGGTTCGCCGAGGATCAGGCCGCGGCCCATCTTGTGCTGCACCAGACCCGGCTCGACGACAAAGGTGCTGGCATGCACCACGCAGCCGATCACGCGCCGAATGTCGATCGCCGCAGCCACCCGCCCGCCGGGATCGACGCTGTGCAGCGGCGCGTCGCCGAGGGCCGGCGCATGGCGGGCGAACCACCACGGCACGCCGTTCATCGCCGGCACCACCATCGTTTGCTCGCCGAGCAGCGGCGCGATGCGCTGCGCCACGTCGATCAGCGCCGGCCCCTTGACGGCCAGCAGCACCACGTCCTGCTCGCCGAGTGCCGCCGGATCGTCGCTGGCCTGCGCCGGCGAGCGCAGCAACGCATCGCCCTCGCGCAGCCGCCAGCCGTGCGATTGCAAGGCCTGCAGCGTGGCACCGCGCGCCAGTCCGCTGACGCGACACCGCCCCGCTGCCGCCAGGCGTGCGCCGATGAAGCCGCCGATCGCGCCGACACCGTAGATGCAGACTTTCATGTCGGGTTGCACAGTCATGATCGATCACTTTGTATCTGTCGGGTCGTTGCAGGACGCCGCGTTGCACCGGATCGCGGGATTGACCCGTGCTGCGCCGCGCAAGACCATGCCGTCACCGAGAAACGCCGACGCATGCCGAAATGAATTCGCCCCCTCAGCACAGCGTCGATGTCGCGCTGGACCAGATCGAATCGCGCCTGCAGGCGTTGATGAGCTTGCGCTTCCAGATGCTCAGGGCCCATGCGCGTCTCGAGTACTTCCGGCTGATGCTGCGCTTGCAGCGGCGGCGGCGCTGAAGCGCACATTTCACTCGTCACCGAACGACGGCTCGCGCTTGTCGATGAAGGCATTCACCGCCTCGGCATGTGCCGGGGTCTTGTGGGCGATCACCTGCATCGCAGCCGACAACTCCAGCAACGACGCCAGCGACTGGTGCTGGCCCTCGCGCAACAGCCGCTTGCTCATGCGCAGCGTGACGCCGGGGTTGCGCGCGATGCGCGCGGCCAGTGCGCGCGCCGCAGCCAGCAGCTGATCGGGCGCCACCACCTTCGACACCAGGCCGATGGCCAGCGCCTCGTCGGCCTTGACCGCATCGCCGGTGAACGACATCTCCATCGCCTTGGCCATGCCCACCGCACGCGGCAGCAGCCAGGCACCCCCGTCGCCGGGAATCAGGCCGACGCGGATGAAGCTCTCGGCGAAGCTGGCGGCGGTGGAGGCGATGCGCATGTCGCACATGCAGGCGAGGTCGCAGCCGGCGCCGACGGCCGCGCCGTTGACGGCGGCGATGCTGGGCACCTCGAGCTTGTGCAGCGCCAGCGGCAGGCGCTGGATGCCGGTGCGGTACCAGCGCGCGATGTCCGCCGGCGTCATCTCGTCGCTCGAGAAGCGCTTCATGTCCTTGACGTTGCCGCCCGACGAGAACACCGTGCCGGCGCCGGTGAGGATCATCACGCGCACCGACGCATCGCCGTTGATGCGCTCGACCGCGGCGACAAATTCATCCACCGCCGTGTTGCCGGTGAGCGCGTTGCGCACCTCGGGCGCTTTCATCGTCAGCGTGACGACGGCGCCGTCCTGTGCGTAATTCAGAAAGTCACTCATTTGCGTCCTGTCTCGTCCCGTCTCGTTGCTCAGGCCCCAAAGGCGGCGGCCAATTCGGCCGTCAGCTCGGCCGCCGGCATGGCGCGGCAGCCGCTTGCATTCTGGCCTGCCCACAGCGGCGAAAAATCGGCGCTGCCACGGGCCTCGGACGCCGCGCGCAGCGGCGCGATCGCCCCAGCCGCCAACGGGAATGCCGGCACCGCGCCAGCCACTGCCATCGGGCCAAGTTCACGCATCAGCCGGTTGACGATGCTGCGCGCCGGCCGCCCCTTGAACAGGTTGGTCAGTGCGGTGTGCCGCGCCGTCTGGCTTTGCAGCGCCGCCCGATGCAGATCGCTGATGCGCGCTTCGGGGCACAGCAGGTAGACGGTGCCCAACTGCACACCGGCAGCACCCAGCGCCATCGCCGCGCGAATGCCATGCACGTCGGCGATGCCACCGGCAGCGATCACCGGCACCTTGACCGCGCGCACGATCTGCGGCAGCAGCGCGAAGGTGCCGATCTGGGTGGTCGTGTCCGCAGACAGGAACATGCCACGGTGGCCACCGGCTTCGAGCCCCTGCGCGATGACGCCATCGACACCGCGCGCTTCGAGCCAGCGCGCTTCTTCGACCGTGGTGGCCGAGCTGAGGATCGTCGCGCCACTGGCCCGTACCCGCGACAGCAACTCGGGCGGCGGCAGCCCGAAATGGAAGCTCACCACCGCGGGCCTGAACTCGTCGGTCAGGTCGGCCGCCTGCGGCCCGAAAGGCGTGCGCAACGCGCTCGACGTGGGCGCGTTCGCATCGATGCCGTGCTCGGCGTAGAACGGGGCCAGCACGGCGTGCCAGGCAGCAGCGACACGTTCGTCCACTGCTGGCGCCTGGTGGCAGAAGAAATTGAGGTTGAAGGGTCGCTCGGTCTGTGCCTTGATGGCCTGCACTTCGCGCCGCAGCGCCTGTGCATCGAGCATCGCGCAGGGCAGTGAGCCGAGGGCGCCGGCACTCGACACCGCCGCCGCCAGCGCGCTGCGCTGCGCGCCGGCCATCGGCGCCTGGATCAATGGCCATTCGATGCCGAGCCGTTGTTGCAGCGTCATGGTGTGTCTCCTTGCAGGGCCGCCCGATCGGCAGCGGTGGGCAGCAGTTCGTCGAGCATGAACGGCAACGTCGCGCGCTGCGGGGCGGCCAACAGCGCGGCGCCGAGGCGAGCATGCCAGTAAGCCGCCGAGCCGAAGTCCGCGCGCCATTCCTGCAGCCGGCGCGTGTGCAGTTGCAGGCCGTGCTCGGCGGTCATGCCGATGGCGCCGTGCACCGCGTGCGCGATCGCCACCACCTTGTCGGCCGCCTCGCCGGCGCGCGCCTTGGCCACCGCGGCACGCAGCGGGTGCGGCACGATGCCCTCGACCGCACAACCGATCTGTGCCGCCATGCGCGCGGCGAACGTCTGTTCGGCCATCACGCTGAGCTGCTGCTGCACGGCCTGGAACTTGCCGATCGATTTGCCGAACTGGGCCCGGTCGTTGGCATGCATCAGCGTGATGTGAAGCACCTGCTGCATCGCGCCGGCCATCAGCCCGGCGCTGAGCAGTGCACCCGCTTGCGGCGCATCGGCGCGAGCAGGCACAACGATCGCGTCTTGCGGCCGTGCCGACCACGCCAGATGCGCCTGCAGGCTGCCGTGCACACCGCTGGCCTGCCGCTCACCTGGCGCGACCGGCCATAACTCGCAGGCCTGCGCATCGGCCACCAGCACCCAGTCGGCGAGCGCGCCGTGCGGTACTGCCTGGCAACGCACGCCGCGATCGCTCGCGCGGGTGCAGTGCGGGGCAACGGCCAGTGGACCTGAAGGGGCATCGATGCCGGCCTGGCTCAACACGGCGCGCAGCCACATCGTCTCGGCCAGCGGCACCGGCAACGCATGGCGCCCACAGGCCAGCAGCACATCGAATGCGTCGCGCCAGCCGAGCCCGGCACCGCCAGCGGCTTCGCCCACCATCAGGCCCAGGTAACCCGAGGCTTCGATGTCGGCCCACAGCGCCTCCGCGCGCCGGGTGCGCTCGACTTCGCGCACCGTCTCGCTCGCACAGCGTGCGGCGACGAACTTGTCGAAGGCGTCGGCGAGCACGTTATCCATCAGCGCAAACCCAGGCCGCGCGCGATGACGCTGCGCAGGATCTCGCGCGTGCCGCCGCGCAATGAAAAACTGGGGCACACCTGCAGCACATAAGCCAGCGTGCGCAGCAACATCGCGGGCCGCTCGCGAGCGGGTGATGCCGCCAGCGCGTCGGTGATCAGGTTGGGCATGGCTTGTTCCAGTTCGGTGCCCAAATCCTTCACCAGCGCGGCTTCGATGACCGGGCTGTCGCCGCGAGCCAGCAGCGCCGTCAGCGCCAGCGACATCTCGCGCAACGTCGCCAGGTGCGCCAGCATGCGGCCGGCCAGGGCCAGGTCGAGCGCTTCGGCGCTGCTTGCGCGCAGGTGCTCGATCCAGGCATCGAACAGCACCATGCTGCCGTAGAGGCGTTCGGGGCCGCTGCGCTCGAAGGCGAGCTCGGCCGTCACCTGCGCCCAGCCAGCGCCTTCATCGCCCAACAGCGCGTCGTGCGGCAACTGCACGTCGTCGAAGAAGACTTCGTTGAAGTGCGCGTCACCGGTCAGGTCACCGATGGTGCGGATGGTGATGCCCGGCAGAGACAGATCAACGATCAGTTGCGACAGGCCCTGGTGCCGGTCTTCCGGCGCACCGCTGGTGCGTACCAGCGCGATCATGTACTGCGCCTTGTGCGCATTGGTGGTCCACAGTTTCTGACCCGACAGCGACCAGCCGTCGGCTGTCTTCGTCGCGCGCGTGCGCAAGCCGGCCAGGTCGGAACCGCTTTGTGGCTCGCTCATGCCGATGCAGAAGAAGATATCCGCCTTGGCGATTCTGGGCAGGAAGAAGTCCTTCTGCGCATCGCTGCCGATCCTCAGGATCAACGGACCGCTCTGCCGATCGGCGATCCAGTGCGCCGATACCGGCGCGCCGCGACACAGCAGCTCCTCGGCCAGCACGAAGCGGTGGAAAGCGTCCTTGCCACCGCCGCCGTAGCGCGTGGGCAGCGTCATGCCGACCCAACCTTGGCGGGCCAGCGCGCGGCTGAAGTCGGCATCGAAGCCCATCCACGAGCGGGCCAGACGGTCCGTCGGCCGGCCCGCCAGCGCCTCGTCGAGGAAGGCACGCACCACCGGCCGCAGCGCCTCGGCCGAGGCGGGGATCTGGCTGAGCGAAAGCGCTTCGATCATGGGTGTCGAATCAATACGATTTGGGCAGGCCGAGCACCTTCTCGGCGATGTAGCACAGTACCAGCTGCGGGCTGATCGGCGCGATGCGCGGAATCAAGCTTTCGCGCAGGTAGCGCTCGACGTGATACTCCTTCGCATAGCCGAAGCCGCCATGGGTCATCACCGCCTGCTGGCAGGCATCGTAGGCGGCTTCGCCGGCCAGGTACTTGGCGGCATTGGCTTCGGCCGCGCAGGGCTGTTGCCGGTCGTACAGCCATGCCGCCTTGCAGACCATCAACCAGGCCGCTTCGAGCGCCATCCAGTTGGCGGCCAGCGGATGTTGAATGGCCTGGTTCTGGCCGATCGGCCGGTTGAAGACAATGCGTTCCTTCGCATACGCGGCCGCGCGCGACAGCGCCAGATGACCCAGGCCCACCGCCTCGGCCGCGATCAGCACGCGCTCCGGATTCATGCCGTGCAGGATGCAGGGGAAGCCGTGACCTTCTTCGCCGATGCGGTCCTCGAGCGGGATGCGCAGGCCTTCGATGAACAGTTCGTTCGAGTCGATGCACTTGCGGCCCATCTTGTCGATCTCGCGCACCTGCACATGGCGGCGGTCGAGCGCGGTGTAGAACAGGCTCAAGCCGTGCGCCGCCTGCTGCACCTCCTCCAGCGGTGTGGTGCGCGCCAGCAGCAGCATCTTGTCGGCGACCTGCGCGGTCGAGATCCACACCTTGGCACCATCGACGACATAGTGGTCGCCGTGGCGCACGGCGCGTGTCTTCAGCTGCGTCGTGTTGAGGCCGGCATTCGGCTCGGTCACTGCGAAGCAGGCCTTGTGTTGCCCGGCGACGATCGGCGGCAGCATGCGCTGCTTCTGTTCGTCGCTGCCGAACACGACCACCGGATTGAGCCCGAAGATGTTCATGTGCAGCGCCGACGCGCCCGACATGCCGGCGCCGCTTTCGCTGACGGCGCGCATCATCGTCGCCGCTTCCATCAGGCCCAGGCCCGAGCCGCCGTAGTCGCCGGGAATGCAGATACCGAGCCAGCCACCATCGGCCATCGCGCGGTACAGCTCTTCGGGAAAGCCACCGTCGAGGTCGCGCTGCAGCCAGTAGGCGTCGTCGAAAGGACGGCAGACTTCCCGCACCGCATCGCCGATGCGCAACTGGTCGTCGGTGGGGGCGAAGTTCATCGAGCGGCTCTGCTCAGCGATCAGGGTCGGCGCTTGCCCGATTGCCCGATTGCCGATTGAACGCGGCTGTCCGCTCGCGAGCGCGGGCATCGAAAGCAATCCACATGCGCTGCCCCTTGCAATGTCCAGATGTCAGTATGACCGACAGCTCGTCGGGGGCGATTGTTGATTGTTCCGCGGTGGCGCACAGGATGCGGCGAAAGGAATCGTGTTGCGGCGATGCAGCCGAAACGGCAACGCGCGTGCAAGCAGCCCCCTGGTTCGTGCGGGGTGGTCCTGGCAACGTGATTTCCGTCACCGACGCGCCCCGGCAGGCCGTTAAGCTTGGCGCGTCGGTTTCGACCGGCCCCTGAAACCATCGCAGGAGTCTGCCGATGATCCCCAGCGCCCCCCGCAACCCAGCCCCGCCCGAGGGCTCGATCGATTTCCAGCTGACCGATCTGGACGATGCCCGGCATGCGCTGGAAGAACTGCCTGCCGGCGTGGGCCGGGTACCGCAGATGGCGCCTGACTATTGGCTGCAACGCCGTCAAAGGCCGCAGGCGGCGGACAAAGCGCTGGTCGGGGCGACGATCGACTGGCTGGTATCGCTGCCGCCGCAGCTGCGTCCGCAGACCCTGTGCGACCAATACCCGCGGGCTGCCAACGCATTGGCCCAGGCCTGGAACGGCCCGCAGCGGCTGGCGGTGCTCGAGTCCCTGCTGACCGACAGCCGCGGCAATCGCCGCGGCTTTCCGCTGCAACCGCGGCGCGAACTCGAGGCTTTGCGCGAGGCGACGCTGGCTCTGGTCGGTCAGAGTTAAGTTTTTCGCCCTTGCGGTCCGGCGCCGGACCGCTTGCTCTCGAAGCCGAGCATAAATCTACCGTCGACGCGCGCTCCAGGGTTTCCAGCGCCGGTGCACCCACCACCATTGTTCGGGCCGGCGCACGATCAGGCGTTCCAGCGCCTGGTTGTAGGAGCGTGTGGTCAGCCGGATGGCCTCGTTCGCGTCGGCATGGTCCATGGGTGCCAGCGCCGACTCGAAGCGCAGCACATGCTGACCGCTGCTTTCGCGCCAGCATGACGCCGGCACCACCGGTGCGCCGCTGCTCAGCGCGATCACCGCCAGGCTGCGAAAGGTGCCGGCCGGGTGGCCGAAGAACTCGACCTGCACCCCGTCCTTGCGCTGTGCGTGCTGGTCGAATGGGAAGACCACCAGGTCGCCGGCAGCCAGCCGGTCGAGGATGGCGTCGAGGCCACCGCGCTTTGGCAGCACGCCGAAACCGGCCTTGCGAAAGCGCCGCGTCACCAGGGCGTCGAGCCAGGCGGGACGGATCGGCCGGCGCACGAAGTGAAAGCGCCCCTTGGCCTGCGGAAAACTCGCCAGGCCGGCCGAGGTGGCGACCTCGAAGTTGCCGAAGTGGCCGGTGAGGATGAGCACACCCTTGCCGCGCTCGTGCGCAGCCAGCAGGGCGTCGAGGTTGTCCACGCGCACCATCGCCAGCCGCCGCGCCCTCGACAGCCACGGGAACCACAGGAACTCCCACAGCAGCCGGCCCAGGTGGCCATAGTGGGCCTGCGCCAGGCGCGTGATCTCGGCCGCGTCGGCGACGTCGCCGTACACGCGTTTCAGGTTGTCCAGCACCACGGCGCGGCGCAGCGGCATCAGGCGATAGAACCAACGCGCCGCGCGCGACGGCGTGGCCCGCTCGGGCTGTGCCAGCGCCATCGCCGTGGCCTGACTTCGGTCGTGCGTCAACGACACGCTGATCGACTTCAGGCGGTTGCGCCCCAGCGCGGCCTGCGCGGCGTCGCTGAGCAAAACCTCGGGCGCGCCATAGCCGTCGCGCCGCAGCGAAAAATCCACCGGGCCGATGGCGCCGAGCGCGGCCTCGCGCGGGAACAGCTTAGTGCACGCCTCCTTGGCGGCGAAGCGGGCCGCCAAACTGGCCGCCCGCCCGAGGCCGTCGCCGGCATCGAGCAGTTCCTGGGCGCTGAAGAAGTGGCCGAGTTCGGTGGCAGGGGTCTGCGCCAGCAGGCGCTCGATGCGCGTGATCTCCACGCTGTCGACCCCACAGCGCGCAGACCCTTCGGGAATATCGGGGGGCGTCGCGGCGCTCACGCCGGCGCCGCGCGCAACAGGCAGGCGGCGTTGGTGCCGCCGAAGCCGCGCGAGACGATCAGCGCCACGTCACTGCGCGGTGGGCGCACGGTGCGCGACAGGTTCAAGGCGGCGCAGCCGGCAGCGACTTCGCCCAGCGGTGCAATGCCGGGCACGGTGCGTGCGCGCAGCGCCGCCAGCGCTGCCACCGCTTCGATCATTCCGGAGGCCGCCATCAGATGGCCGAAGGCCCATTTGAAGCCGGTCACCGGCGGCATGTCCGCGCCGAAGACACGCTGCAACGCACGCGCTTCGGAGACATCGGAATTCGGCGTGCCATTGCCATGCGCGACAACCATGCCGACGTCTGCCGCGCGCAGGCCCGAGGCGGCCAATGCGGATTCGATGGCACGCGCCAGGCCGTCGCCGTCGTCGCGCACCGGCAGCAGCCCCAATGCGTCGCCGGCATTGCCGCTGCCGAGCACCTCGCCGAGCACCACGGCGCCGCGTTCGCGCGCCGCGCCTTCCGTTTCCAGCACCAGCGCGGCCGCGCCTTCGCCAATGGCGCTGCCGTCGTGGCGCGCGTCGAAGGGGAACAAGGCGCGCGCCGACATCAGGCCCGCGCGGAAGTAGTAGAGCAGCTGCTGTGGCTCGACCACCGCATCGTGCGCGGCGACCACGGCACGTTCGCAATCGCCGGCGCGCAGCGCCGCCGCGGCCTCGGCCAGTGCCAGCGGCCCGCTGACGCTGTGGTGCGTGACGCAGGCGTTGGGGCCTTTCAGCCCATGGCGGATGCCGATGTGGCCGAGAACGTTGTTCGGCAAAGAACGCAGCAACCACATCGGGTTGACGGTGACCGACAACTCTGTGCCGAAGGCTTCGAGCTGGCCTTGCGCGGTGGCGATCAGCGGCAGGTAGTCGTACTGGTTGCTGTAGCTGCCGCCACCCGAGCCGACGAAGACGCCGGTGGTGTCGGCGAAGCGGGCGGCGGCCGCTTCATCGAGCCCGGCGCGCCAGGCGGCAAAGCCGGCCTGCTCGATGGCGCGGTCGGCGGCATAGAGCCCGAACACGTCGGTGCGGCGGATGTACTTCAGCAGCTTGCGGTCGCCAGTGAGGGCGCCGGCGTTGTAGTCGCGCACCTCGGCGGCGATGCCCACCGGCCAGGCGCTGGCGTCCCATTGTTCGATCGGCGCGATCGCCGAGCGGCCGCCGCACAGCGCATCGAGCACGTCGCCGGGCGAGCGGCCCGAGCCGCAGATGACACCGCTGCCGGTGATGACGACGCGTGGCGCGGTCATGCTGAACGCAGGCGCTCGAGCGCCTCGGCCTCATCAGGATGACGCAGAGCGAGGCAGCTGTTGGAACCGCCGAAGCCGAGCGAGTTCGACAGCGCGATGCGCACCCGGCGCGCGCGCGGTGTATCACGCACCACGTCGATGTCGCAGTCGGGGTCGAGTTCGCGCAGGTTGGCGTTGACCGGCAGCGTGCCGTGATGGATGGATAGCGCGCACACGGCCGCTTCGACCGCGCCAGCGGCGGCGATCAGATGCCCCATCACGCTCTTCGTCGAACTCACCGCCACCTGGTGCCGGGCGTCGCCGAACACCGTCTTCACCGCCGCGCACTCGCTGCGGTCGTTCATTGGCGTCGAGGTGCCGTGGGCATTCAGGTAATCGACATCGCCGGTGCCGGCACGGGCATCGGCCAGTGCCTGCCGCATGGCCTGGATCGGGCCGTCGCCGGAAGGGTGCGAATCGGTGATGCGGTAGCTCGACAACGAATTGCCGTCACCGGCCAGCTCGGCGTAGATCGTCGCACCGCGCCGGCGCGCCGCTTCCCATTCCTCGAGCACCAGGAAACCCGCGCCTTCGCCGAGCACGAAGCCGTTGCGCGAGGCATCGAAGGGCCGGCTGGCAGTGGCCGGCGAATGGTTGTCGGGCGACACCGCATTGAGCAGGCAGAAGCCCGCCAGCCCGACCGGGTTGATCATCGAATCGAAACCGCCGGCGAGCACGAAGTCGGCTTCGCCGCGGCGGATCAGCTTCATCGCCGTGCCCACCGCCTGCCCGCCGGAGGCGCAGGCGGTGTGCACCGAACTGGAATAACCGCGCATGCCGAAGACGCGCATCAGCGTCGCTGCGCCGGCATTGGCCACGCTGCGGCAGAAGACCAGCGGATCGGCCGCCGACCCCTGAGCGGCCAGCAGCAGCGCGGGGTCGAAGTCGCCATCCGGGGCGGCTTCGCGCTGCACCTGGGCCAGTTCGTCGTAGGTGACACCCATCATGCCGGTGCCGACCACGCAGCCCCAGCGCGTGGCGGTCTCGTCGGTCGGGCGGATGCCGGCATCGGCCAGCGCCTGGGCCGCCGCCACCAGCGCGAAGCGGTGCGCGCGCGTCGTCATCTTCAGCAGCTTGCGCGAGCCGAGGGCGGCTTCGACCGCGGCTTCATCCAGACCCTTCACCTCGGCGGCGATGCGCACCGGAAAGCCGCTGGCATCGAAGCTGGCAATCTGCGCGGCGCCGCTGCGTGCGGCCAGCAGCGCCGACCAGGTGCTGGCGACATCGTTGCCCACCGGCGTGACCAGCCCGAGACCGGTGACGGCGACGCGGCGTCGTGGTGCCGTGTTCATGGCTGGCGCGCCGGGGCGACCTCGGCGCGTGCGGTGGCCACCACCTTGCCGGCGGCGCGGGCGCTAAGCTTGAAGCGCGCGCCTTGCGCATCGGCATCGATCAGTTCCACCGCCAGCTCGAGCGGTGTGCCGGGTTCGGTGAAAGCGCGGATCTTCACGTTGCTGATCTTCTTGGCCAACAGCCGCGGCTGCCCGCGCAACGGCTCGCTCTGTTCGGCCAGTTGCACCGCAAGGCCGGCCAGCGCATCGAGCAGCAAGGTGCCGGGAAACACCGGGCGGCGCGGAAAGTGATCGCCAAAATAGGCCGCTGCCGCCAGCGCGGGTACTTCGAGCAGCGCCTGCAGCCGTTCGCGGCTGCTCGCTTCAATGCGGCTGATGTGCGCTGCCGGCACCCCGTCGAAGCGATCGGCGCTGGCGCCCACGCCGCGCAGGGTGTCGAAATCGGCACGCACCAGCAGCGGGTCATCGAACTGTTCCATCGGCAGCATCGGCCCGACGCAGTCGACGATTTCCACCGCCGGCAGGCCGTCGATGCGGGCGCTGCCGCTGTACGCCACGGCCTCGGCATCGCAGCGTTCGATGTGGGCTTCGAGCTGCAGGGTCTGGCCCGGCTGTGGCTGCTGGAAATAGCGCGCCTCGGCCGCCAGACCGGCCACCGGCCGAAAAGCGAAGTCCAGTCGCGCCATCGACGACCAGGCGGCCAGCTGGCCGACGGCCTCGGCCATCAACGAAGCCGGAAAGCGGCTGGCGTTCGGCGGCACGGTGTAGTGGCCGACGGCGTGGCCGAGCGCATCAGCGCTGATGCGGTCCACAAACGAGAAGGCGCGGAAGCGGGGGTTCATCGACCACACAGCGCGCAGGCCGCGAGCGCCGCCTCAGGCGGTGGCCTGCGCCGCGCGCTGGGCGCGGATGACGACCTTGCAGAAGGTCTCGGTGGTGAACAGGCGCGGCACGTCGGCGGCCTTCAGCGGCGTCTTGATGCGTTCGGCCGGCACCTCGTCGAGAAACTCGCGGAGCCGCGCCAAGCCGGCGTCGGTGACGATGCCCTTGTGCTCGAATTCCGCTTCGGGCAACGGGCCGCGCGCGTCTTCGACGATCTTGCCGCGCGGGATCTTCACGCCGAAGCCTTTTTCCAGGCGAAACACCAGGTCGAGGAAGTCGATCGATTCCGCGTCCAGCCCTTCGATCAGCGACACCTTGGGCTGCACCTCGTCGAGCTCGCAGCCGAGCGCGTCGGCGATCGTCTGAGCCACTTTCGGATAGACCGCATCGATGTCCTGCTGGCTGATTGTTTGATCCGACATGCCTGTATCCCCCCGTTCATTCCATCTTGAAGCCGCCATCGACATGCAGCACCTGCCCGGTGATGTAGTCGGCAAAGCGCGAGGCCAGGAACCACACCGCGTGCGCGACGTCGTCGGCCTGGCCGTAGCGGCGCAACAGGATGCGTGCCTTGATCTGCTCGTCAGCCAACTCGCGCACCTGCTGGGACATCTCGGTTTCGATCACGCCCGGCGCGACGCAGTTTACCGTGATCTTGCGCGATGCCAGCTCCACCGCCATGGCCCGGGTAAAGGCCTCGACCGCGCCTTTGCTGGCGGCGTAGTTCGATTGACCGCGACCGCCTTTGGTGCCCGCCACCGAGCTCAGGTTGACTATGCGCCCGCTGCGCTTGGAGATCATGTGCCGCACCGTGGCGCGCGTGACGTTGAACAAGCCGCCGACGTTGGTGTCGAGCACGGCGCGGATGTCGGCGTCCTCGAGCGCGGCGAGCAGGTTGTCGCGCACGATGCCGGCGTTGTTCACGAGCACGTCGATGCGCCCGCGGCTGTCGATCAGTTGCTCAACCGCGGCTTCCACACCGGCTGCGTCGGTGATATCGGCCTGCACGGCTTCGGTCTTGCCGCCGGCAGCGGTCACCGAGCGCACCACATCCTGAGCTGCTGCCGCGTTGTCGCGGTAGAAGAACAGCACATCGGCGCCATCACCGGCCAGCCGCTCGACCACCGCGCGGCCGATGCCGCGGCTGCCGCCGGTGACCAGTGCCACCTTGCCCTGCAGGGCGGAATCGATCTGCATCGACCGACTCAACCCGAAATGGCGAAGCCGCCGTCGACGAACAGCGTGTGGCCGTTGATCATGCCCGCCTCGGGCAGGCACAGCAGGTACACCGCGCCTGCCACGTCCTCAGGTGTCAGCACCGGGCCGGCAGGGGTGCGCGCCTTGAACGAGGCCAGCAGTTCTTCGCGGTTGGGGAAATGCGCCAGCGCATCGGTCTCGACGACGCCGGCGCTGACCGCGTTCACGCGGATGCCGCTCGGCCCGAGTTCCTGCGCCAGCGAGCGCACCAGCGATTCGAGCGCCGCCTTCGACGCGCCAATGAAAGCGTAGTTCGGCATCGCGCGCACCGAGCCCAGGCTCGACAGCGCAATGATGCGTCCACCGCCGGTCATCAACGGCACGGCGCGCTGCGCCAGAAGGTTCAGCGCGAAGGCGTTGGTTTCCATGCACCAGCGCCAGTGTTTCAGGCTCATCTGCAGCGCCGGCTTGAGCACGCCGCTGGCGGCGTTGCTGACGACGATGTCGAGGCGCTCGAAATGCTGGCGCAACTCGCCGAACAATTCGTCCACGCTGTCGCCCTGGCTGACGCTGGCCTTGACCGCGATCGAGCGCCGGCCCATGGCCTTGAATTCGGCGCACAGCGCCTCGGCTTCCTCGTGGCTGTTGTAGTAGTTGACGACCACGTCGCAACCCGCCTGTGCCAGTTTGCGCGCCACCGCGCGCCCGATGCCACGCGCCGCGCCGGTGACCAGGGCGGTCTTGCCGGCCAGCGGAAGGACGGCGCTTGGAGTGACAGTGGTCTGGAGGGCTGCGCTCATTTAGGCTGCTCTGTCGGCGCGCAGCGCCGCTGCGATCGACTGGCGATCATTGTAGGGCGATGCTCCGGCGCGGCCGGCCAGCGGGTTCAAGGCACGAGCGTGTTATCCCGTGGCTGGCCACTCAATACGACCGAGGCAAACCCAGCACATGCTCGGCGATGTAGGACAGCACCATGTTGGTCGAGATCGGCGCCACCTGGTACAGCCGCGTTTCGCGGAACTTGCGCTCGACGTCGTATTCGCAGGCGAAGCCGAAACCGCCGTGGAACTGCAGGCAGGCATTGGCCGCTTCCCATGACGCCTTTGCCGCCAGGTACTTGGCCATGTTCGCTTCGGCACCGCAGGGTTCATGCGCGTCGAACAGTTCGCAGGCCTTCCAGCGCATCAGGTTCGCGGCCTCGACTTCGATGTGGCTTTCGGCGATCGGGAACTGCACGCCCTGGTTCTGGCCGATCGGCCGGCCGAAGACCACGCGCTCCTTCACGTACTGCGTCACCCGGTCGATGAACCAGTAGCCATCGCCGATGCACTCAGCGGCAATCAGGGTGCGCTCGGCGTTCAAGCCGTCGAGGATGTACCTGAACCCCTTGCCTTCCTCGCCGATCAGATTCTCGGCGGGCACTTCCAGGTTCTCGAAGAACAGCTCGTTGGTCTCGTGGTTGACCATGTTGGCGATCGGCCGCACGGCCAGGCCCTTGCCGATGGCCTCGCGCAGATCGACGATGAAGATCGACAGGCCATCGCTCTTCTTCGCCACGTCGGCCAGCGGCGTGGTGCGCGCCAGCAGGATCATCAGGTCGCTGTGCTGAATGCGCGAGATCCACACCTTCTGGCCGTTGACCACATAGCGGTCACCGCTTGTGCCACGTTTCTTCACCGCGCTGGTCTTGATCTTGGTCGTGTCGGTGCCGGTGCTCGGTTCGGTCACACCCATCGACTGCAGACGCAGTTCACCGCTGGCAATCTTCGGCAGGTACAACGCCTTCTGCGCCGCCGAACCGTGGCGCAGCAAGGTGCCCATGTTGTACATCTGGCCATGGCACGCGCCGGCATTGCCACCGCAGCGGTTGATCTCTTCCATGATCACGCTGGCCTCGGCCAGTCCCAGGCCCGAGCCGCCGAACTCCTGCGGGATCAGCGCCGCCAGCCAGCCGGCCTTCGTCAGCGCCTCGACGAACTCGGCCGGGTAGGCGCGCGCCGCGTCGGTCTTGCGGAAGTACTCGTCGGGGAAATCAGCGCACAGCGCACGTACGGCATCGCGGATGTCAACGTACTGGTCAGACGATGCCGCCATCAGGCACCGTAGCTGCCGAGCACCGCGATGGCCGCGACGTTCTGGCTCGGGAAGCCGCCCAGGTTGTGCGTCACGCCCCAGGTCGGCGCGGCACGCTGGCGCGCGCCGGCGCGGCCGCTCAATTGCAGGTACATCTCATAGACCATGCGCAACCCCGACGCGCCGATCGGATGGCCGAAGCACTTCAGGCCGCCATCGATCTGGCACGGCAGACTCGCCCTCGGCATCGAAGAAGCCGTCGAGCACGTCGCGGATCGCAGTGCCTTCGGCCGACAGCTGCAGGTCTTCCATCGTCACCAGCTCGGTGACCGAGAAGCAGTCGTGCACATCGACCAGCGACACCTGCTCGCGCGGGTTGCTGATGCCGGCTTCGGCATAGGCGCGTGCCGCCGCGATGCGGGTGGTGGCGAAATAGCTGCCGTCCCACTGGTCGTATTGCACCTCCTCGCCGTTGCTCACCGCCACCTGCAGCGCCTTCACCGCCACCAGGTCGCGCCTGCCCAGGCCGCGCGCGATGTCGGGCGTGGTGACGATGGCGCAGGCGCTGCCGTCGCTGACGCCGCAGCAGTCGTACAGGCCCAGCGGCTCGGCGATCATGCTGGCGTTCATCACGTCTTCCATCGTGATGGCGTTGCGCAGGTGCGCCTTCGGGTTCTTGGCGGCGTTGGCGTGGCTCTTGACCGAGATGTGCGCCATCGCGCGCTTCAGGTCGCCCTTGTCGGCACCGTGTTTGCTGGTGTAGGCGGTGGCCAGCTGCGCGAACGAACCCGGCGCCGACAGGTTCGGCCAGAACAGGTCGTTGAGCGCGCCGCGGCCACGCTGCGGCAGGCCGCCGTAGCCAGTGTCCTTCAGCTTTTCGACGCCGAGGGCGAGCGCGATGTCGGCCGCGCCCGAGGCCACTGCATAGACCGCGCCGCGCAGCGCCTCGGTGCCGGTGGCGCAGTAGTTCTCGACCCGCGTGACCGGAATGTACGGCAGCCGCAGGTCATCGCCAGCGGCACCGCCGACTTGCCCAGGTGCTGTTCCTCGATGGCGGTGCCCAGCCACGCCGCCTCGATCTGCTTGCGCTCGATGCCGGCGTCGGCGAGTGCTTCCTCGAAGGCCTCGACCATCAGGTCCTGCGCGTTGCAGTCCCAGCGCTCGCCGAATTTCGAGCAGCCCATGCCGAGGATGACGACCTTGTCCTTGATGCCGCTTGCCATGTCTTGCTCCTTGGGTTCAGGCGGGAATCGCCTTCCAGAAATAGCGCACGAAGCCGCGCATCGTGTCCGAGTCCTTGATGCGAAACACCATGCGCACCGGCAATCCGACTTCGATCTTGCCGGCATCGACTTCGCTGAAATCCATCAGCATGCGCCCGCCGCCGTCGAACTGCACCATGCCGAAGTACGTCGGCGGGTCGGGGCTGTAGGTCAGCGCATCAGCGGTGTACGACATCACCTTGCCACCGCGTTCGGCAAAGCTGTAGTCGTCCTGGCTGTCCAGCGCATTGCACTCGGGGTTGACGCAATAGCGCTGCTTCGGATACTGCACCGTGCCGCAGTTTCGGCACTTGCCGCCCACCAGCCCCTGCACCATGTCGCGGTTGCGGTACAGCACGGTCATCTGCGTCGGTTTGTCGGGCTCGGCGCGCATGCCGCGTTCCATGTCGATCAGGTTGTTGAACGACAGGTAGCGCATGTAGTTGCTGTCTTCGCGGCGCGCGGCCAACGCGGCCTTCACGCCACGCGACGCCCTGGCCTTCGCGATGGCCGGCATGACCTCGAACAGCAAGGCATCGCAGCCCTCGCCGAAAGCCGCCAGCAGAATGCGTTCGCCCGGTTGAGCGTCATCCAGCGCCGCGGCCAGCAGCAACAGTGGGTGCGCAGCGCCGGTGTCGCCGCAGACGGCGGCCAGGTTGTCGCGCACCGCGGCGTCAGGCACACCGCAGCGCTTGGCCACCATGGCGCCGATGCGCGACAGCGTGCCCGGCATGCAGAAGTGCGTGATGTCGGCCGCGTTCACTTCGCAACGCGCCAGCAGCGCGGCCACCGCTTTCGGCACGATCTTCAGATAGCCCTCGTCGCGCACCCAGCGTTCTTCCCAGGCGTAGTCGTGCGCCTTGTCGTGCATGCGGTACTGGTGCACGAAGTCGACACTTTCGCTGTGCGCTCCCAGCAGCCGCGCGATCGGTTCGCCGTGGCCCACCAGCATCGCCGCCGCGCCGTCGCCGTAGTGCATCTCCTGGGTGCTGCCGACCTTGGCCTTGCGCGCGTCGGCGGCGACGACCAGCGTGCGGCCTGCGCCCGCTTCCAGCGCGGAGGCCAGCGCGCTGCTGCCGGCACGCAGGCTGCCCGACACATCCGAGGTGCGCAACGCCGACGACAACTGCAGCGCATTGGCCACCACACCGGCGTTGAGCCGATCGTCGAAGGGGTGCGTGGTCGAGGCCAGCACCAGCTGGCTCAGCGCGTCGCGTTCGAATCCGGCGAGGCCGTCGCGCGCCGCTTCCACCGCCATCGTGATGCTGTCTTCGTCCCAATTGCAGATGGCGCGCTCGCCCTTGGCCAGGCCGCGCAAACCCGGCGCAAACCAGCTGTTGGCGGCAGCCACGGCCTGGCGCTGCAGCCGCGTGCGCGGCAGGTAGGCGCCGAAGGACAGGATGCCGAAGTCGGACGCGCCCATCAAATCGGATCCCACGAAAACACGTCAGCCGAGCGGTGCAAGGGGTAGAAGCTGTCCTTCATCGCCGGGATCGCATGCGAGGCCACCGTCTCCGGCGTCCAGCCCTCGGCGCGGTGCACCGAGCGGATCGGCCGGCTCTGGCCCATCAAGAAGATCTCGTTGGCGCGCACCGCAAAGATCTGGCCGCTGACGTCCTTGGCCTGGTCGCTGGCCAGGAACACGGCCAGCGGCGCGATCTTGTTCGTTTCCATCGCCTTCATCTTCGCCAGCCGCGCCTGCTGCTCGGGCGTGTCGCTGGGGATGGTGCCGATCAGCCGGCTCCAGGCAAACGGCGAGATGCAATTGCTGCGCACGTTGTAGCGCGCCATGTCGAGCGCGATCGATTTGCTCAGGGCGACGATGCCGAGCTTGGCCGCCGCGTAGTTGGCCTGGCCGAAGTTGCCGACCAACCCCGAGGTCGAGGTCATGTGCACGAAGGCGCCGCGCTCCTCGCTGCGGAAGATCGACGCCGCCGCGCGCGACATGTAGAAGGTGCCGTTCAGGTGCACGTCGATGACCGCTTTCCACTCGTCCACCGACATGTTGTGGAAGATGCGGTCGCGCAGGATGCCGGCGTTGTTGACCACCGCATCGAGGCGGCCGAAGCTGTCGGTGGCGCATTGGATGATGCGGTTCGCCGAGGCCCATTCGGCGACGCTGTCGGTGTTGGCCACCGCCGTGCCGCCGCTGGCTCGAATCTCGTTCACCACCTGCTGCGCGGGACCGTCGTCGTGGCCCGCACCGGTTTCCGACACGCCGGGGTCGTTGACCACCACCGACGCGCCCTGCGCTGCCATGGCGATGGCGAAGTCACGGCCGATGCCACGCCCGGCGCCGGTGACGATGATCGATTTGCCATCGAGCATGTTCATCAGCCAATCTCCCACTTTGAACTTCAGGCCATCTTACGTCGCGCGGAACGACCTGCGACGACATGCCGATCGACGATCGACTGACGCGGCTCGCTGCGCAGAGCGGAAGTCAGGCAGCCGGACGAACCGCACCCCAGCGATCCAGGCGAAACGCCAGCGCACAGCCCAGCCCATACAGCACCATCGCCACCGCGGCCAGCGCGAACAGCTGCCAGGCCGGCGCATCTTGCGCGACGAGCAGTGAGCCGACCACCGCAACCACCGCCAGCCGCAGCGTCGCCGCGGCCACCGGGCCGACCATGCGCCCGGCGCCCTGCGAGGCGAAATACAGCGTCAAGCCGAGGCCGAAGAACGCGAACGCCGGCCCGGCCCAGTGCAGGTACAGCCGGCTGTAGCCGAGCACGCGTTCGTCGTCGGTGAAGATGCCGGCCCACAGGTCGGGCATCAGCGCCACACCCAGGCCGACCACGCCCAGCACCGCGGCGCACACCGCGCCGGCGCTGACGGCGACGCGCCGCGCGCGCTCGAGTTGCCCGGCACCCATCGCCATGCCGACCATCGGTACCGACGCCAGGCCGATGCCGAAGGCGACCGTGCTCATCAGGAATTCGAGCCGCTGGCCGATGGCGTATCCAGCGAGCGGGAACACCCCCAAGTGGGCGACGAAGCCGGCCATCAGCACCATCGTGCCCACCGATTGCAACGGCGACAGGCAGGCCACCGCGCCGACACGCAGGATGTCGCGGAACAGTTCCCAGCGGATCAACACCGGTGCGAAGACCAGCCGCAGCCGCCCCTGCCCGGAGCGCAGATACCACCACAGCAGCGCGGCGCCGGTGGACTGCGCCAGGATCTGACCGAGCGCGACGCCAGGCATGCCCAGCCGCGGCAACGGCCCGAAGCCCAGCCCCAGCGCACCGCCGAGCAGGATCTGCAGCAGCGCCGCGCCGACCAGCGCCAGCGACGGCACGCGCATGTTGCCGGTGCCGCGGATGATCGACGCCAGCGTGTTGAACAGCCACACCATGATCGCGCCCGAGAACAGCACGGTGGCGTAACCCAGCGCCTCGCGCAGCACCTCGCCGCGGCCGCCGAGGGTGACGAACAGCCGCGGCGCCAGCAGCAGGAAGATGGCCGAATACAACGCGCCGCCGATCGCGCCGATGATCAGCGCATGCAGCGCGACGGCCTCGGCGCGCAGCGCATCACCGGCACCGAAGGCGCGGCTCAGCGCCGATGCCACGCCACCACCCATGGCGCCCGCCGACAGCATGCCGGTGAGCATGGCGAACGGAAACACCAGCCCCATCGCCGCCAGCGGCGCGATGCCGAGCAGGCCGATGTAGAAGGTTTCGGCCAGGCCGACCAGCACCGCCATCGACGTGGCCATCACGTTCGGTGCCGCCAGCCGCAGCAGCGTGCGCAGGATCGGGCCGGACAGCAGCGGATGGGGTTCGGCGATCGCGGCTTGCATCTGCAGGCATGCTAACCAGCCCGGCGCGAGGTGGCTGTCGCCGGGGTTTCAGTTGATCACTGGCCAGCGGCACCGCGCTGCGCGCGCAGCCACACCGCGCTGGCCGCCGCTGCCGCCAGCGCCAGGCAGGCGCCGGCGAACAAGGCCTGCAAGGCGCCGATCCATTGCCCCAACTGGCCGAACGCCAGGCTGCCGAAAGGCACGGCACCGAGGAACATCGCCGTGTAGATGGCCATCACGCGCCCGCGCTGGTGGTCGTGCACACGCGACTGGATGATCATGTTGGTCGCGGCCGCCTGCGCGATGGTGCCCAGGCCGACGAGCACCATGCCCACCAGCGCCAGCGGCAGCCAGTGCACCAGGCTGAACAGCAGCAGGCCGGCGCCGGCCGCCGCGCTGCCGGTCACCGCCACGATCGGCAGCGTCGCGCCGGCGCCGTGACGCAACGCCAGGCCGAGCGCCGCACACATCGCGCCCAGGCCAGCGGCCGACAGGAATGAGCCGACCAGTTCCGGGTGCGCACCATAGCCCTGCGCCACCGCCGCCGGCATCAGGAAGGTGTAGGGCGCAACCGCGAAGCCGAGCACGAACACCGCCACCAGCAGTCGCGCGATCACCTTGTCGCCAAAGGCGTAGCGCCAGCCTTCGAGGTACTCGTGGACGAACGACTTGCCGCTGGGCGCGCGCGTCGCATCTGCGGTGCGGATGCGCCAGATCTGCAACAGCGTGGCACACAGCGTGGCCGCGTGCAGCACGAAACACCAGGCTTCGCCGACACCGGCGATGAGCACGCCGCCGATGGCCGGGCCGATGAAACGCGCGGCGTTGAGCGCGCTCGAATGCAGCGCCACCGCGTTGGGCAGCAACTTGCGATCGCTGACCAGTTCGGCCAGGAAAGCATGGCGCACCGGAATCTCGCACGAGAACAACAGCCCGCGCAGCAGCGCGATGGCGATCAAGCCGCTCGTCGTGATCCAGCCTGCAAAGGTCAGCGCCGCCAGCAGCAGGCACTGCACCACTACCGCGCCGAGCACGATCAACAACAGCCGGCGGCGCGGGAAGCGGTCGGCGAACAAGCCGGCCAGCGGCGAAACCACGACCGTGGGCGCCAGCGTGGCGAAACCGACGATGCCCAGCACGAGTGTCGAGCCGGTGAGCCGGAAGGCCAGCCAGCTCAACGCGACGTTGTGCGCGAAGCCGCCGACCATGGCGATCGACTGGCCGATGAAGTAGCGGCGAAACTGCGGCTCGGCCAGCGCCGGAAAACGGCTCAGGGATGCCTCGGGAACGCTCAGGGTTGCAGCACAACCCGCCCGACGACACGGCCGGCCTGCAGGTCACCCAGCGCCTGGTTGACCTGCTTCAGCGGCCGCAGGTCGAGCGGGATCTGCGGCAGCTCGATGCGCTGCGCCAGCGCCACCAGTTCGCGCAGCTCGTTCAGCCCGGCGACATAGGAGCCGCTGATCTGGATCGCCTTCAACGGGAACATCGGCAGAGGCATGCGGAACTCACCGCCGAACAGGCCGACGATGACCACCTGCCCGGTGCGGCGCACCAGGTTGATGGCCAGCGACGAGGTCGATTCGGCGCCGACGAAGTCCACCGCGCCGGCGACGTTCATGTTGCAGGCCTTGGCGATGTGCTTCAGCGCATCGGGCTCTTTCGGGTCGAAGGCCAGCTTGGCGCCGAAGCCGAGCGCGGTTTCGCGCTTGGCCGGGTCGGGGTCGATGGCCACCACCTGCGCCTTCGAGGTGCCCACCAGCAGCGCCACCGCGGTCATGCCGACGCCACCGCAACCGATCACGGCGACAAAGTCGTCGGCGGTCATCTCGTTCAACTTCCTGATCGCGCCGAAGGCGGTGATGCCGGCGCAGGCGAAGGTGGCGGCGCGTGCCGGTTCGAGCGTGCCGATCGACACCAGGTAGCGCTCGTGCGGCACGCGCACCAGGTCGGCATAGCCGCCCGGCAATTGGATGCCCAGGTTGCGCGATGCGCGCGGGCACAGGTGGTCGTCGCCGCGCAGGCACACCGGGCAGGCGCCGCAGCCCAGCCAAGGGTAGACGATGACCTTGTCGCCGACCTTCACGTCCTTCACGTCAGGCCCGATTTCGGCCACCTCGCCGCCGATCTCGTGGCCCATCGTCACCGGCAGCTTGGTGCCGGCGCGTTCCAGCGACGACATCTTGCCGCCACCCATGTCGAAGCCGCCGGCCTGGATGTGCAGGTCGGAATGGCACATGCCGCAGTGGGTGATGCGCACCGTCACCTCGTGGCCGGCCGGTGCAGCCAGGTCTTCGCTCTGTTCGACCAGTTCGCCACCCCAGGCGGGAAATGCCCAGCGGTGTGCGCAGCGGTAGTTCATGCCGGTCTCCTGGAAACTGTTGGTTATACGATTTGCCGCTAACGTTATCACCAAGGCTTGGCGGCGCCGGCCGTGTCGGCGGCGCGGCATACTGGCGCGCAGGGCAGCCTCGCAAAATTGCACTCGCACACCATGAATTCGAACGCCTATCTGCGCATGCCCACGCTGTCGGGCGACACGCTGGTCTTCGTCTGCGACGACGACCTCTGGCGTTGCAGCAGCGACGGCGGGCTGGCGACGCGGCTGACCTCGGGGTTGTCCGAGCCGGCCACGCCGTGCCTGTCGAACGACGGCCGCCACATCGCCTTCATCAGCCGCGACGAGCAGCATCCCGAAGTGCATGTCATGTCTGCCGACGGCGGCCCGGCGCGACGGCTGACCTGGCTCGGCCCGGAAGCGATGGTGCGCGGCTGGACGCCCGATGGCCGCATCCTGTTCGTCAGCACCCATGGCCAGCCCTTCTTCCGCAACTTCCGCGCCTTCACCATCGATGCCGGTGGCGGCGCCCCGGATCTGCTGCCGCTCGGCCAGGTGAATCACCTGGCCTTCGGTGCCAACGGCGCACGCGTCATCGGCCGCAACACCGCCGACCCGGCGCGCTGGAAGCGCTACCGCGGCGGCACCGCCGGCCACCTGTGGATCGACGCGCATGGCAGCGGCGAGTACCGCCGCATGAGCGAACTGCAGGGCAACATCACGAGCCCGATGTGGATCGGCGAGCGGGTCTATTTCCTGTCCGATTTCGAAGGTATCGGCAATCTGTATTCCTGCGCAGCCGACGGCAGCGGTCTGCGCCGCCACACCGACCACGACCAGCACTACGCGCGCCATGCGCAAAGCGACGGTCGGCGCGTGGTCTATCAATGTGCCGCGGCACTGTGGCTTTTCGATCCGGCCACCGACAGCACCCGGCGCATCGATGTGCGCCTGGCCAGCGCGCAGACGCAGTCGGCGCGCAAGTTCGTCGATGCCACCGAGCACCTGGGCGCGATGCGGCTGCACCCGCAAGGCCACAGCGTGGCGCTCGATGTGCGTGGCAAGCTGGTGACGATGCCGTTGTGGGAAGGCGCGGTGCGCCAGTGGGAAAGCGATGACGACACCGGCACTGGCGCCGCCGCGCGCCGGCGCCAGGGGCAGTGGCTGGCCGATGGCGGCACGGTGGTGTGCGTCAGCGATGCCACCGGCGAAGAGCGCATCGAAGTGCACACCGATGCCGGCAGCCGCGTGCTCGACTGGGATGTCGGCCGCGTGCTGAGCCTGCGCACCGCTCCCCGCGGCAGCCTGCTGGGATTGACCAACCACCGCAACCAGGTGCTGGTCGGTGATGTCTCCTCGGGCGCGCTGCATGTGGCCGACAGCAGCGACGCCGGCCACATCGACGACCTGGCCTGGTCGCCCGATGGCCGCTGGCTGGCTTACGGCTTTCGTGTCAATGCGCGCCACAGCGCGATCAAGCTGCACGACACGGTGTCGCGCACGAGCACGCTCGTCACCCAAAGCGAATTCCGCGACTACAGCCCGTCCTTCGACCCGAGCGGCAAATACCTGTACTTCCTGTCGCTGCGCACCTTCGACCCGGTCTATGACAGCGTGCAGTTCGAGCTGAGCTTTCCACGCGCTGCGCGCCCGTATCTGGTGGCGCTGCAAGGCGATGGCGCGCCACCCTTCGAGTTGCAGCCCAAGGGCTTGAAGGATGGCGGCCACCGCGCCGACGATCAGGCCGGCGCGCCGCCGGCGGCGGCAGCAGCAGCCGAAACCTCGCTGCAAATCGACCTCGACGGCATCGCGCAGCGCATCGCCGCCTTTCCGGTCAGCGAGAACCGCTTCGGCAAGCTCGCCGCGGCCGCCAGCGGCAAGCTGCTGTGGACCGTGCTGCCGATCGTCGGCGCCCACGGTGGTGGCGGAAACGCCGATGCCACCGGACGGCTCGAACTGTTCGATTTCGACAAGATGCGCAGCGACACGCTGGTCGAACGCTGCGACGACTTCGAGATTGCCGCCGACCTGACCACCGTGCTGGTGCGCGACGGCAAACGGCTGCGGGCCGTGGCCGCGCGCCGCCGCGAGGGGCCCGCCGGTGGCGCATCACCGAGCGACGACAAGCCCTCACGCAAGAGCGGCTGGCTCGATCTCGCGCGCATCCGCGTTGCGGTGCAGCCCAAGCGCGAATGGCGGCAAATGCTGCGCGAGGTGTGGCGCCTGCAGCGCGACCAGTTCTGGGTCGAGAACATGTCCGGTCTCGACTGGCCATCGATGCTGCAGCGCTACGAGCCGCTGCTCGATGGCGTGGCCACCCGCGCCGAACTGTCCGACCTGATCTGGGAACTGCAGGGCGAACTCGGCACCTCGCACGCCTACGAATACAACGGCGACCACCGCAAGCCGCCGCAGGTGGCGCTCGGCCAGCTGGCGGCCGACCTGCAGTTCGTCGAAGCCGACGGCAGCTGGCGCATTCAACGCCTCGTGCGCGGCGACGCGTGGGACGCAAAGGCCGACTCGCCGTTGAACGCGGTCGGCGTGGCGGCGCGCGTGGGCGAGTGCATCGCCGCCGTCAACGGCCAGCGCGTGTCGCGCGAGCGACCACCGCAATCGCTGCTGGTGCACCAGGCGTCGGCGAAAGTCGAGCTGACCCTCGCCGATGCAGACGCCGGCACACAACGGCAGGTGCTGGTCAGCCTGCTTGCCGACGCGACACCGGCACGCTATCGCGAGTGGGTCGAGAACAACCGGGCGGCAGTGCACCGGCTGTCGGCCGGCCGCGTCGGCTACCTGCACCTGCCTGACATGATGGCCAGCGGCTTCGCCGAGTTCCACCGCTACTTTCCCGCCGAATGCGACCGCGACGCGCTCATCGTCGATCTGCGCTACAACCGCGGCGGTCATGTCTCGGAGCTGCTGCTGGAGAAGGTGGCGCGGCGGCGCATCGGCTACAACACCTCGCGCTGGGGCCGCACGATGCCCTACCCCGAAGAATCGCTGGCCGGCCCGGTGGTGGCGCTGACCAACGAACACGCCGGCTCCGACGGCGACATCTTTTGCCACGGCTTCAAGCTGATGGGCCTGGGCCCGCTGGTCGGCACCCGCACCTGGGGCGGTGTCATCGGCATCTGGCCGCGGCACAAGCTGGTCGATGGCAGCGAGACCACACAGCCCGAGTATTCGTTCTGGTTCCGCGATGTCGGCTGGGCGGTCGAGAACCACGGCACCGATCCGGATATCGAAGTGGACAACGCGCCGCAGGACGCGGCCGCCGGGCGCGACCGGCAACTCGAAACGGCCCTGGCCACCGCGCTGAACCTGGCCGACAAGGCCGGCACCGGTCAACCCGATCTGGGCGCGCGCCCCGACCTGAAGCCGCCGCCGCTGCCCGCCAGACGCTGACCCGGCGCTGAATCAGGGCCGCTGCGCGCCGGTGGTGAACGGTTGCGGTGGCGTGTTCATGTCCTCGGGCTGAATGCGTTCGAATTCGGCGATCACCTGGCCGCCGAACAGCAGCAGCGTGGCGCCCACCTCCAGGCTCAGCATCACCGCGATGGCCGTCGTCAGCGAGCCGTACACGGTGCTGATCTGCGACAGCGTGGCGAAGTACCAGGCCAGCGCGTGCCGCGAAACTTCCCACAGCACGGCGGCGACCACAGCCCCCAGCAATGCATGCCGAAGCCGCAAGCGTCCCACCGGCATGATCATGTACACCGACGCGATGACGAAGACTTCGCCGACGAAGCCGAGCAGGTACAGCATGAACCCCGACAGCCCGCTGAGCGACCAGGTGAAGGCCAGCAGCGTGAGCTGGTTCTGGCCCATGCCCTGCAGGTGGCTGGTCATCAACGTGACCAGCAGCAGGCCGAAGCCCAGGCACAGGATGTAGCCATAGGGCATCAGTGCAGAGATCACGAAGTGCCGGCGCCGGACCTTGACGCGGTGGTGAAAGATCACCGACATCGCGTTTTCCAACACGGTGAAGGCCAGTGAGCTGAAGAAGAGCATCGTCACCAGCAGCACCCAGCCGAGCACGTCGCGGTGTTGCAGGAACTGCGCCAGCTCACCGACCACCGCCGCCGACTGTCCCGGCACCAGCCACTCGAGGTAACGCGCCAGCGTGCCCAGCAACTCGCCCTCGTCGACCAGCCGCGACAGCGCGATCACCGTCAGGATCAGCAGTGGCACGATCGACAACAGCGCGTAGTAGGCGACCGCGCCGGCCAGCAGCAGACCCTGGTTCGCGCGAAAGGCGCGCAGCGTGCGCAACGCGAAGGCGGCCGGGTGCTTCAGTGCCAGCTTGGTGCGGTAACCGAGTTTCATGCCGTGGAGTCAGTTTGCGGCATTGTCGGGCGCACACCCGCGGTCGGTGCCCGCGCCCAGTAAGGCCACACTGGCGCACGCCGCAAACCCGGCGGCGGGCTGGGCGATCTCAGAGGCGGTGCGCTTCGCGACGCACCTGTCGGGCGAGATCATGTTGCTCGCCGGCATCGTGCTTCAACTCATCTGCCAGCGGGGCGTGATTGAGCATCGCCACCAGCGCCACGCCGCCGAGCGTGTTGCCCAGCAGCGTGGGCAGCAGGAAATCCTGCATGGCCTGCTGCCAGGTGGCGCGCTGCGTGAACACCGCATACGCCGCCTCGCTGGTGCCGGCAATGACGTGCGGCAGTCCACATAACGCGACCACGTAGGTCAGCAACAGAATCACCAGCAGCTTGGCCGAGCGGGCACTGGGCATCACCCAGACCATCAAGGCGATGAGCCAGCCGGCCAGCATCGCCTGCAGCAAGGTGGTGACGAAGTCGCCACCCATCAGGTGCGCAGCGATGTCCTCGAACGCGGCCGTCGTGCTGCTGTCGAACAGGCCTTCGTGGGTGAGCAGCCAGGCGAAGGCGGTGGCGCCGAACAGGTTGCCGGCGAGGACGATGCCCCAAAAGCGCAGCAGCGCCATCAACGTGGCGCGGTCACGCCTGACCAGCAGCGGCAGCACCCCCGATAGCGTGCTTTCCGTGAACAGCTCCTGGCGGCCGAGCACGGTGATGACGAAACCCACCGTGTAGCCGGCACTGGCCACCAGATGACGCCACGGAGTGTCGGGCAACGACGCGGTGATGATGCCCAGGCAGATGAATGAAAAGCCCATCGACATGCCGGCCGCCAGCCCCGACCAGGCGATGGCGCTGGTGCTTTTGCGCAGCTCCTGCTCACCCTCTTCGCGAACGATCTCGTGAATGACCAGGGCCGGCGGCGCGGCATGCTGGGCAGCCTGCTCCTTTTCGTCGGGCCGCAGGTGCGGGGAATCGGCGCCGGCGTCCGACTCGTTTGCCCCGTCTTGCGCAACGTCTTGATCGCGCTCGCGGGCGTCGTCGTCGGGCCGGGGCTTGTCGCGGCCCGTCATCGAAGGCCCGCGATCGATTCGGACTGGGTCATCTGCCGATGGACCATCAGGCTGAACCGGCCCAGCTGCGGGGCACGTGCGTTCCAGTCGAGCCGCTCGTCGTCGCGCAGCTTCGCCAGGCTGTGCACCGTCAGCGTCATCGGGCCGACGGCTACGCCCTTGTCAGGCGCAACAGCCGTGGGGCAAGCCATGCAGTCGCCGGCATGGGCCAGGTATTCGCCGCGCTCGATCAAACCGCCGCGGAACGTCGGGAAGGTCTTCGAGCCTTCCGCAGCCTGCGCCGGAATCAGAGCAACGGCCAGCGCGATGGTCAGCACACAACCCGTGGCCAGCACCAGATCGTGAAGCCCGGCCGCAAAGAACCGCGATCCATCGGCGAGACGCGTCGATCCGTGCTGTGGCACCAGCGTGCCATTCGTGATGCGCTCTCTTCTCATTGCCTGTGGACGATGCCGATCTGCCACCGCCTCGTCTGTCGGCGCGGTCTCGATCGTGTGTAGGACCATGCCCCACAAGGCAAGGCAACCGCCTTGACGCCGCTGGCCTGACCACGGTCACCCCGTGTATCCGTCCCGGGCGCAGTCCATCCGCGCCAATCCCGACTTCGTCGCAAGCGGCTTGGCCGCAAGGGGCAGCGTTCCTACAGTGCGTCCCATCGAACCCAGCCGCACGGAGCCCACCATGTCAAAGCCCCTCATGCAACGCGTCGCCTCGTTCGCGATGGCCGCGCTGGTCACCGCCAGCTTGCTCGGCAGCATAAACCTGATCGCCGCCGAGCAGGTGTCTGCCGCGCGCATCGCGCACGCGCAATCGCAGCATGACGCACCACTGGCGGCACGCACCGCCTGCGCGGCACAAAGCTGATTCGAGCGACGCTCAGTCCGCGCGCGCCAGCCACTGCAGCGCGCGCCGCACGCCTCCCTGCGCGGCCAGGCCCTGCACCTGCATCGCAGCTTCGACGCCGGCCAGGCAGCCGAGGATCATGGCCACGTTCATGTCGCCCATGTGGCCGATGCGAAACGCGCGCCCCGTCAGGGGTCCGAGGCCGCCGGCCACCGACACCTGAAAGCGCTCGCGTGCCACCGTGCGCAGCGCTTCCGGGTCGATGCCTTCGCGCACGCGGATGGCGGTGACCGACATCGAGCGCGCGGCTTCGGTCCGCGCGAAGAAGCCGACATCACCACTTTCCGACCAGGCGGCCACGGCCGCGTGCACCGCACCGGCGAGCTGGCGGTGACGCGCGAAGACCGCGTCGAGGCCCTCTTCGAAGATGAGCCCCAGCGAGGCCTGCAAGCCCATCAGCATGTTCATCGGCGGCGTGCCGCAGAACTTGCGATAAGACAACTCGCTGCGGCGCAGCCGCCAGTCCCAGTAGAAACGCGGCATCGGGTTGCTCTCGGCGCGCGCGAAGGCTACTGCATCGACGGCCACGAAACCCAGCCCGGGCGGCAGCATCAATCCCTTCTGCGATGCGCCGACGACGATGTTGACGCCCAGGGCGTCCATGTCGAAGGGCACCACGCCCAGCGAGGCGACCACATCCACCGCCAGCAACGCCGGATGGTGTGCCGCATCCAGCGCGGCACGAATCGCCGCGACATCGCTGGTGACGCCACTGGCGGTGTCGGTGTGCACCACGCAGACCACGTCGATGCGGTGCTCGACATCATCACGCAGCTGCTGCTCGACAGCCTTGGCATCAATCGGCTCACCCTCGACCCACGGCGTGCGCATGACGCGGCTGCCCAGCGCCTCGGCCTGCTGCGCCCAGCCATCGGAGAAATGCCCGGTGCCCGGCACCAGCGCGCAACGCCCCGGCCCGAGCGCGTTGGCGATCATCGCTTCCCAGGCGGCGTGGCCGTTGGCGGCGTACATGAAGACATCGGCTTGCCGAGTGTGCAGCAGCCGCTTCAGGCCGGCTTCGCAGGCGGCGATCAGTTCGTCCAGCCGCGGGTCGGCCATGTCGAAGGGCTGCCGGCTCATCGCGTGCAGCACCGCGTCGGGCAGTCGCGTCGGGCCGGGGGAATGCAACAGGCGCTGGCCAGGAATGCGCATGGGAAGTGCTTCAGGTTTGGGCCAACCGGGCGGCGGGCAGGTCATCGTCGGTAAAGCGCGGCACGCTTTTCAGCAACGCCCCGCGCGGCACCGCATTTTGCGTGACGACGCGCACTGCGCGCGGTCGGGACCGGGCAACGGCGCGCAGATAATCGCGTCCCATATGCCGCCTCCCACTGTCGTGACCCTGGCCACGCGCCGATCCGATCCCGGCGGCGCAGAAGCCGCCACCGGCTCGTCTGCCGAGCGCAGCCTGCGCCTGCTCGCCCTGCTGGCCCACGAGGGGCGCGCGCTGTCGCTGGCCGAATTGTCGGTGCGCCTGGGCTTGCCCAAGGCCACCGCGCATCGGCTGTGCGCGCAGCTGCTGGACTCCGGGTTCCTGGCCCGCGACGTCGATGAGCGCAGCTTCGCGGTCGGCCCGGCGCTGCGCCAGTTGGCTTTCGACTCGCTGAACCACGGTGTCGTGCGCGGCCTGCGCCACGAGGTGCTGGCCGCGCTGGTGGCCAAGGTCGGCGAGACCTGCAACTTCACCACGCTGGACGGCACTCGAGTGCTCTACATCGACCGCGTCGAGGCCCATTGGCCGCTGCGCCTGACGCTGGAGGTCGGCTCGCAGGTGCCGCTGCACTGCACCGCCAGCGGCAAGCTTTTCCTGGCGCAGATGGCGCCGGCCGAGCGCGAGGCGCTGATCGATCGGCTGCCGCTGCCGCGCATGACCCGCCACACGCTGACCAGCGCGAAGGCACTGAAGGTCGAGTGCGCGGCGATTGCCGAACAGGGCCATTCGTGCGACCGCGAGGAGTTCATGGCCGGGCTGATCGCCGTCGCAGTGCCGGTGCGCGAGGCGGGCGGCCGCACCCGCGCCGCCATCGCGGTGCACGCGCCGACCGCGCGCATGTCCTTGGCCGACGCCGAACGCCAGTTGCCGGCGATACGCGCGGCGGCCGTGCGCATGGCGGGGTTGCTTTAGCGGCTGCTCGCGTCGAATTCAGCGGCGCGCGGGCCGCGCCAGCAACTGCAGCATGTCGTTCAGCACGGCATGACCCGGCGCCACACCCAGATCGACCGCCTGGCAGCGTGAATAGAACGGGCTCAGGTCGAGCCCGACACCGAGCGCGCACACCGCCAACCCGGTGCGGCGTGTCTGCTGTTCCAGCTGTTGCACCACCTGCTTCAAGTGGTTGTCGAGGTAGTGGTCGTCATTGGCCAGGTTGGTCGCGCCGTCCATCGGGCTGCCATCGGACACCACCATCAGGATCTTGCGCTTCTCGTCGCGCGCTTGAAGCCGCCCGGCAGCCCAGAGCACGGCTTCGCCGTCGATGCCTTCGCGGAACAACTCGGCGCGCAGCAGTGCCGCGATGCCCAGCCGGGCGCGACGCCAGCGCGTGTGTGCGTCCTTGAAGACGATGTGGCAGACCTCGTTGAGGCGGCCCGGCCGGGCGGGCTGGCCGGCGCGCTGCCACTCTTGCCGCACCCGTCCGCCATGCCACGCACCGGTGGTAAAGCCCAGGACCTCGCTGGCCACACCGGCTTGTTCGAGCGCGCGCGTGAACACGTCGATCAGCGGCGCCAACACGTCGATGTGCTGCTTCATCGAACCCGAGCAGTCGATCAGCACGGTCAGCGCGCAGTCGGCCTGCGGCTCGATGTGTTCGCTGCGGAACAAGCGGCGCTCGGTCGGCGATGCGATCAGCTGCGCCAGGCGGCGGCCGTCGATGCGCCCTTCTTCCATCGCGCTGTCCCAGCCGTCGTGCGCCGGTCGTGCCAGCAGCGCGTGCAACTCGCACGCCAGCCGCGGCAGGTTCAGCTGCGCGGCCGATACGAGCTGGTCGAGTCGGGCGCGCTGTTCGCGCAAGGCGTCGGCGCGCACCAGCGAGGTGGCTGGCAGTTCGCGATCGTGGGCGGTGGTGAAGATGCGGTAGCGGCCACCCGCCGCCTCGAACGCACGGCTGTGGCCGCTGACCGCCGCCGCCACGCCCTCCTCGACTTGCGCATCGAGATCCATCACCAGGCTGAAGGCGGCGCGCTCGTTGTCTGCGCCAGCGGCCACCTCACCGCCGAGCGGATCTTCTTCGTCCGCCGAGCGCAGCATGTCGGCGACCAGTTGCGCGATGGCCAGCGTGTGGACGGCGAAGGCCGCCTGATCGTGCCGATGTCGGCGCAGGCCGGCCAGGTCACGGCCCATCACCGGTGACAGCGCGGCGCGGGTGGCTTCCATCAGGTCTTCGGTCTCTTCGAGCACCGGCCCGCCGCTGATGCGCGCCCGGCACACCTGCGCGACCGTGTAGAGCAGGATGCCGCGCGCGCTGTCGGTGAGGCGCGAGCGGTGGAACTCGCGTGACCACTGTTCAAAACGGTGGCGCAGGTTGCCGCTGACGCCGTGCAACCCGGCGGGCGCCAGCGCTTCGACACGAAATTGCTCGAGCAGGTCGAAGATCAGCCGCTGCACCGGCGGCGCGGGCAACAGCCGCGCGTGCAGCGCGGCGTCCGAGTGCGCCAGGCGCAAACCCAGGCCGTCGGCGGCGCCGCGAAAGCAGGCGAAGTCGTCCTGCTCGATGGCAGGGTGCAGATGCGGCGCGAACAGCGGCAGCCGGGCGCGGCCCCGGTGCAGCCGGCGGCCGCGAAAGTGCAGCTCGGCTTCGCCGGTGAAAGCACGGATGACACCGGCGCACAGCTCCTCGATGCGCTGCTGGCGGCGGGCAAGCTGCTGGGCCTCGCTCACGCGCTAGCCCGACCAGGCCTCGTGCAGGTCGCGGTCGAAGGCGCGCTGGAAATATTCGGCCACCAGCGCGCGCTCGGCTTCGTCGCACTTGTTCAGGAACGACAGCCGGAATGCCGCGGCCGGGTCCTTGAAGATCTGGATGTTCTCGGCCCAGGTGATGACCGTGCGCGGTGACATCAACGTGGCCAGGTCCCCGGCGGCGAAGCCTTTGCGCGTCAAATCGGCGAGCGCGACCATCGATCGCAGCAGCGCACGGTCGCCCTCGCCGGCCAGCGCCGGCACGCGCGCGGCGACGATGGCCATCTCCTCGTCGGCCGGCAGGTAGTCCAGCGCGGCGACGATGTTCCAGCGGTCGATCTGCGCATGGTTGAGTTTCTGCGCACCGTGGTACAGCCCGTTCAGGTTGCCCAGGCCGACGGTGTTGGCGGTGGCGAACAGCCGGAAACACGGGTGCGGCGTGAGCACGCGGTTCAGGTCGAGCAACGTGAACTTGCCATCGCGCTCCAGCAGCCGCTGCACGACGAACATCACATCCGGTCGGCCCGCGTCGTATTCGTCGAAGACCAGCGCCAGCGGCCGCTGCAATGCCCACGGCACGATGCCTTCGGCGAACTCGGTCACCTGCTGGCCGTCGCGCAGCACCACCACGTCCTTGCCGACCAGGTCGAGCCGGCTGATGTGGCCGTCGAGGTTGACGCGCACACACGGCCAGTTCAGCCGCGCCGCGACCTGTTCGATGTGCGTCGATTTGCCGCTGCCATGCAGCCCTTGCAGCATCACGCGACGGTTGTGCATGAAGCCGGCCAGCAGCGCCAGAGTCACATCGGGGTTGAAGCGATACGCGCTGTCGATTTCCGGCACGTGTTCGTCGCTTTCGCTGAAGGCCGGCACCATCAACGGAGAATCGATGCCGAACAGCTCGCGCGCACTGAGCAGTCGATCGGGACGGGTGGGCATCGGATTCATCGCTTCGACTTCGGGGTTGTCTTGCCGGCCGGCGCATCGATCAGGCTGAAGGCTGTGGCCGCCCGCTGCAGCGCGGGCAGCCACCGCAGCGCCTTGTGCGCATCCAGCCGCATCGCCGGCGCCTGCAATGCCACGCACAGGTTGGCGCGCGTGCGCGGGTCGTGCGGTGCCGGCGGCACCGGCAGCGCCAGGCACACCAGGCCGGGCAGGAATTCTTCATTGTCGAGCGCGTAGCCGTTGCGCTTGACCCGTTGCAGCTCTGCTTCGAGCGCCGGCATTGCAGTGAGGGTGGCCGGCGTGTAGCGTTCCAGTGGCGCATGCGCCAGCAGCCGCTTGCGCTGCAGCGGGCTCATCTGCGCGAGCAGCATCTTGCCGCTGGCCGAGCAGTGCACCGGCACGCGCGAACCGGGGTGCAGATAAAAGCGCAGCGGCGCCGGCGTCTCGACGCGATCGAGGTAGATGATCTCGCTGCCCGACAGCGCGGTGAGGTTGCAGCTTTCACCGACCTCGTCCACCAGTTGGCGCAGGACCGCGTGGCGCGCACCGTGCAAGGTGTCGTTGAGCAGCACGTTTTCGGCCAGCTGGCGCAAGCGCACGCCGGTGCCGTAGCGGCGGCCGTCGCTCTCGCGGCGCAGCAGCCCGGCGCCTTCGAGTTGCTGCAGCATGCGGTGCACGGTGGGTTTGGGCAGACCGGTGTCTTCGACCAGGCCCTGCAGCGCGAACGGTTCGTGGCGCGAGGCGACCCGTTCGAGCAACGCAACAAGGCGCAGTGCCGGCGTGTCGGCGGCCTGGGCGATTGCGTGTGCGTCGCGTGTGTTCATCGGCGGATTCCTGGAACGCCATGATAGTTCGCATTGCTATAAATCGGGACGTTTCGATCCGATTTATGGAACTTTTGTTGACGCGGGCGTGGCCCGAACCTATAGTTCGGGCTCGCCAATCTTCAGGAGCATCGCCATGAACAACGAACCCAAAGCCGGTACGCGCGGCGTCGTCAGCGGCGTGCAAAAGATGACGCCGTCGGAGGCCTTCGTCGAAACGCTGGTCGCCAACGACGTGACCGACATGTTCGGCATCATGGGCTCGGCCTTCATGGATGCGATGGACATCTTCGCGCCGGCCGGCATCCGGCTCATTCCGGTGGTGCACGAACAAGGCGCCGGCCACATGGCCGATGGCTATGCGCGTGTCAGCGGCCGCCACGGCGTCGTCATCGGCCAGAACGGCCCCGGCATCAGCAACTGCGTCACCGCCATCGCTGCCGCCTACTGGGCGCATTCGCCGGTGGTCATGATCACCCCCGAAACCGGCACGATGGGCATGGGCCTGGGCGGCTTCCAGGAAGCCAACCAGCTGCCGATGTTCCAAGAGTTCACCAAGTACCAGGGCCACGTCAACAACCCCAAGCGCATGGCCGAGTACACCGCGCGCTGCTTCGACCGCGCGATTTCCGAGATGGGGCCGACGCAGCTGAACATCCCGCGTGACTACTTCTACGGCGAGATCACCTGCGAAATCCCGCGGCCGATGCGTGTCGAGCGCGGCGCCGGTGGCGAGAACAGTCTCAACGAAGCGGCCGAACTTCTGGCAAAGGCCAAGTTCCCGGTCATCCTGGCCGGCGGCGGCGTGGTCATGGGCGACGCGGTCGAGGAATGCAAGGCGCTGGCCGAACGCTTGGGCGCGCCGGTGGTCAACGGCTACCTGCGCAACGACAGCTTCCCGGCCAGCCACCCGCTGTGGGCCGGCCCGCTCGGGTATCAAGGCTCGAAGGCGGCGATGAAGCTGATCGCGCAGGCCGATGTGGTGGTCGCGCTCGGCTCGCGCATGGGTCCGTTCGGCACGCTGCCGCAGCACGGCCTGGACTACTGGCCGAAGGACGCCAAGATCATCCAGATCGAGGCCGACCACACCAACCTCGGGCTGGTGAAGAAGATCAGCGTGGGCATTTGCGGCGATGCCAAGGCGGCAGCCGTCGCACTCACCGAGCGGCTGAAAGGCAAGACGCTCGCCTGCGACGCCACCAAGGCCGAGCGCGCGAAGACCATCAAGGCCGAGAAGGACGCGTGGGAGAAGGAACTCGACGGCTGGACACACGAGCGCGACCCGTTCAGCCTGGACATGATCGACGAGGCGAAGAAGGAGGCGGGAAAGTGGCTGCACCCGCGCCAGGTACTGCGCGAGCTCGAAAAGGCGATGCCCGCGCACGTGATGGTGTCCACCGACATCGGCAACATCAACTCGGTCGCCAACAGCTATCTGCGTTTCGAAGAACCGCGCAGCTTCTTCGCGCCGATGAGCTTCGGCAACTGCGGCTATGCGCTGCCCACCATCATCGGCGCCAAATGCGCGGCGATGCACCGCCCGGCGGTGGCCTATGCCGGTGATGGCGCCTGGGGCATGAGCATGAGCGAAATCATGACCTGCGTGCGCCACGACATCCCGGTCACCGCAGTGGTGTTTCACAACCGCCAGTGGGGCGCCGAGAAGAAGAACCAGGTCGACTTCTACAACCGTCGCTTCGTCGCCGGTGAGTTGGACAATCAGAGCTTCGCCGGCATCGCCAAGGCGATGGGTGCCGAGGCCATCGTCGTCGACCAGTTGGAAGACGTCGACACGGCACTGAAGAAGGCCATCGACCTGCAGATGAACCACGGCAAGACCTGTGTCATCGAGATCATGTGCACACGCGAACTGGGCGATCCGTTCCGCCGCGATGCGCTGAGCAAGCCAGTGCGGTTTCTGGACAAGTACAAGGATTACGTGTAGCGGGCGGCCTCGCAGCGGAAGCGGCCGGAAGCGCTTCCGCGGCGGCGCAAGTTCAAGCCGTCACCGCCAGGATCACGCTCGACGCCTTGAAGAACGCCGTCGCCGACACACCGGGCACCAGGCCCAGTGCGGCGACGCTGCCCTGCGTGACGATGGCGGCGATGCCGAGGCCGCCGTCGATGTCGATGACCACCTCGGCGTTGACTGCACCTGGCGTGACCGAACTGACCGTGCCCGACAGGCAGTTGCGCGCCGACAGCCTGGCGCCTTGCAGATCGGTCGCGATCAATACCGATGACGACTTGATCAATGCGATGGCCTGCATGTGGGCGCGCAGCCCCAGCGCTTCGGTGCTCTGGCGGGTGACGATGGCGACAATTCGTTGACCTCCCGGCAACAGCAGCTCGACCTCGTCGTTGACTGCCCCCGCCTTGACCGCGGCGACGGTGCCGACAAACTGGTTTCTGGCGCTGGTTCGCATGTTCAAAACCTTCAGCATCGAGAAGTCCTGGGCGAGATCGATCGATCCCTTGTCCAGCAGCGCCAGAAAGCGCTGGTGCACGGCATCGATCTGCTCGAAGCGGTCGACGAGCCGCTCGCCGTGCACCGTCAGGCGTGTCGAACCCCCACCGCGCCCGCCGGTGCTGCGCTCGACCAGCGCCTCCCCGGTGAGCCGGTTCATCGCGTCGATGGCGTCCCAGGCGCCCTTGTAGCTCAGGCCCACCGCCTTGGCCGCATGCGTGATCGAGCCCTTCTGCGCCACCGCGCGCAACAGCCCGATGCGTTGCTGGCCGCCGAGGGTGTCGCCGCCCACCGCCAGCCACACCGCGCCTTGCAGTGACAGCCGCTTGCCGGGCTTGCTCAACAGTCGCTGCGGCTTGTCGCTCATGTCGAAGCCGTGGATTCTTCCGTCGCCACGAACACTCGACCGGCGCGCAGGTGCACGACCTCATCGGCGAGCGCGGCGACGTCTTCTTCGTCGTGCGTGATCAGCAGCATCGGGATGCGCAAGCGCGCCTGCAACTCGCACAGTTCGTCGCGCAGCCGACGACGAAGATCGACGTCGAGCGCCGCGAAGGGCTCGTCGAGCAACAGCGCCGCGGGGTCGTTGACCAGCGCGCGCGCCAGCGCGGTGCGCTGCCGCTGGCCACCGGAAATCTGCTGGGGATAGAGGCCAGCGACGCTGTCCAGTGCGAAGCTCGCCAGCCAGCGTTGCACGGCCTCGTCCCGCCCCTCGCGCGGCGGGTTGAGCCAGCTGCGCCCCGCGCGCTGGCGGGCAAACGCCACGTTCTGGCGCACCGTCAGGTGCGGAAACAGCGCGTAGTCCTGGAACACGCAGGCCAGTCGCCGCTGTTGTGGCGACAGGTGAATGCCGGCGGCGGTGTCGTCGAGCACACGACCGGCGATGGCGACGCGCCCGCTGTCGGCGCGGGCGATGCCGGCCAGCATCTTCAGCGTCTGCGTCTTGCCCGCGCCCGAGGGTCCGAACAGCACCAGCCGTGGCGCGGCGCTGAGAAAGCGCAGGTCGAGATCGAAGCGCGCCTCACCGTGCCGCAATTGCTTGCGCAGATCCACATCCCAGATCATGGTGCGGCCGTCAGGGCCTCTGCGGCGCCGGCCCCGGCAGCAGGCGGCCGGCGGCCAGCAGCACGACGATGCCGGTGATCGAGGTGACGGCGACAAGGAAGTTCGCGGTGCCGTCCTGCCCGGCCTGCACCGCCTCGTAGACGGCGATCGACAGGGTCTGTGTCTGGCCGGGAATGCTGCCGGCGACCATCAGCGTGGCGCCGAATTCGCCCAGTGAGCGCGCGAAGGCGAGCAGCAGCCCGGCCAGGATGCCGCGCCAGGCCAGCAGCAACGAGACACGAAAGAACACCGCCGCCTCGCTGATGCCGAGCGATCGCGCGGCATCCTCCAGTTGCGGATCGACGGTCTCGAAGGCGGCGCGCGCAGCCCTGAAGACGAGCGGAAACGACACCACGGCGGCCGCGATCACGGCCGCCTGCCAGCTGAAGATCAGGCGAATGCCGAAGTGCTGCAACAGCCACGCGCCGATCGGCCCGTTCGAGCCGATCAGCACCAGCAGGTAGTAGCCGAGCACGGTCGGCGGCATGACCATCGGCAGCGTGAGCACGGCATCGACCAGCTCGCGGCCGGGGAAGCGCCACCGAGTCAAGGCGTAGCCGGCGCCGACGCCGAAGAAGAGATTCAGCCCGGTCGCCCAAGCGGCGACCTTGATGGTCAAGGCCAGCGGAACCCACGCGCCGTCCATCGCTCACGGTGCGGCGAAGCCATGCTGCCGCAACACCGCCCGCGCAGTCTGCGACGACAGGAACTCGACGAAGCGCCGCGCCAGGGCCGGGTTCGCGCTGCGGGCCACCGGCGCCGCGGGATACAGGATCGGCGCGACGGTCGGCACGTGCAGCGCGATGCGCACCTTGCCGGGCAGCGTGGCCGCGTCGGTGGCATAGACGAAGCCGGCGTCGACCTCAGCTCGCGCCACGTAGTCGAGTGCCTGGCGCACGTTGTTGGCACCGATCATCTTCGGCTCGATCTGTTCCCACAGGCCGGCCGCTACGAGCGCACCCTTCGTGTAGCGGCCCACCGGCACGCTGGCCGGCAGGCCGATGGCGATGCGCTCGAAAGTGGGCCTTGCCAGATCGGCCAACGAGCGCGGCGCATTGGACGCGCCGCCCGGCACCACGATCACCAGCGCATTGGCCGCGAAATCGCGCCGCCGGGCCGCATCGATCAGGCCGCGCGACTGCGCCTGGTCCATTGTCTCGGCGTCGGCGGTGGCCAGCACATCGACCGGGGCGCCGGCTGCGAGTTGCTGCAACAGCGCACCCGACGAGGCGAAATTCAGCAGAACCTTGGCATTCGGGTTCGCGGTCTCGAACAATGGCGCGAGGGCCTTGAAGGCCGTGGTCAAGCTGGCCGCCGCCGACACCGTCAGGTCCGCGGCATGCGCAGCCCCGATTCCCGTCAACACAAGAACCCAGGCGACAACGCTGCGAGCGATCCGTTTTTGCATGGCGTGCGGGACTGCGATTCGATATGAAGCGGCGTATATGCAGACCATCGAGCCGATCACATTGCTTATCTTTGCGTACCGCTATAAAGACGACTATACGTTGACTGCCGAATCTGCACCGAGGAACGGCCTTCGGCGCGATCAACCCGTGCAGTGCCGAACGAAGGCCTCGGTGGCGCGGCCCAGACGGCGATCGCGGCGCACCGCGAGTGCCAGGCGTCGACGGTGCGGCGGCAATCGCGTGCGCACCTCGACCAGGCGGCCCGAGGCCAGTTCCGCGCCGACGGCATGGCGCGACAGGCACGCCAGCCCGGCGCCGGCCGCGGCCAGCCGCTTGATCGCCTCGGTGCTGCCCAGTTCGTACTCCACCTGCAAGGCGCCCAGGTGCTCGAGCAGCCAGGCATCGGCCGCCTGGCGTGTGCCCGAACCCGGCTCGCGCAGGATCCAGCTGGCCTCGGCCAGCTGTCGCGCCGTCACCGGCCGCTGCCCTTGGGCCAGCGGGTGACCAGGCGCGGCGACGATGACCAGTTCGTCCTCGAGCCACTTGCGCACGCGCACGTCGGGATGCGTCTGCGGGCCTTCGATGAAGCCGATGTCGGCTTCCATCTCGGCGACCGCGCGAATCACCTCGCTGCGTGTTGCCGATCATCAGCCGCACCGTGTTCGCCGCATGCTCGAGCTTCCAGCGCGCGATGCGCTCAGGCAGCAGGTATTCGCCGATGGTCAGGCTGGCGGCGATGCGCAGCGGCGTGCGCTGCGCGTGGCCCGGCCCGCCCTGCAGCTCGGCCGCCTGGTCGAGCAACGCGACCGCGCCGGCAGCAGCGCGCGGCCGCTCTCGTTCAACACCAGGCGGCGGCCGACACGGTCGAACAGCGGCGCGCCGATGGCTGCTTCGAGCTCCGCCAGCGCGGCGCTGGCGGCCGATTGCGAGCGCGCCATGCGGTCGGCCGCGCCACGCGTGGAGCCGCCGCGCGCGGTGGCCACGAAGACCTCGAGCTGGCGCAGGTTCAGGCGCAGCCGCGACTCGATGGGTTGATCTGTTTTATCGATCATCGTGAGCACAATTATCCGCTTTCGTGTTTCAAGCGTCCGACACTAGCATCGGCCGGTCCGCCTGCGAATCCCGGGAGACAGCCTTGCTGAAGTTGCTGTCGAGCGAGCCCTTGCACGACCCACTGGCCGATCCGGCTCCCGGCGTCGCGAGCACGAGGTGAAGTGCACCACCTGCTACATGTGCGCCTGCCGCTGCGGCATCCGCGTGCACCTGCGCGAAGGTGCCAACGGGCCCGAGGTGCGCTACATCGACGGCAACCCCGATCACCCGCTGAACAAGGGCGTGATCTGCGCCAAGGGCTCGGCCGGGCATCATGAAGCAGGTGTCGCCCGCGCGGCTGACGAAGCCGCTGCGGCGCAAGCCCGGCAGCGAACGCGGCGCCGGCGAGTTCGAGGCCATCGGCTGGGACGAGGCCTTCGAGCTGCTCACCGAGCGGCTGCGCCAGATCCGCGCCACCGACCCGAAGAAGTTCGCGCTCTTCACCGGGCGCGACCAGATGCAGGCGCTGACCGGCCTGTTCGCACGCCAGTTCGGCACGCCCAACTACGCGGCGCACGGCGGCTTCTGCTCGGTGAACATGGCCGCCGGCATGATCTACACCATCGGCGGCAGCTTCTGGGAATTCGGCGGGCCCGATCTCGACGCGCCAAGGCTGTTCGTGATGATCGGCACCGCCGAGGACCATCACAGCAACCCGCTGAAGATCGCGCTGTCGAAGTTCAAGCGCGCGGGCGGGCGCTTCATCTAGCATCAACCCGGTGCGCACCGGCTATTCGGCGATCGCCGACGAGTGGATCCCGATCAAGCCCGGCACCGATGGCGCGCTGTTCATGGCGCTGCTGCACGAGCTGATCCGCACCGACACGCTCGACCATGCGTTCCTGAAGCGCTTACACCAATGCGCCGCAGCTGGTGGTGCTGGACGAAGGCGAACGCGAAGGCCTGTTCGCCTTCGATCCCGACCCTGAGAAAGGCCCGCCCGGCGACGGCCGCAACCCGCACAACAAGCTGGTCTGGGACAGCCGCGGCCGGGCGCGTGCTGGCACGCCTACCCGGAAGGCATCGCCGACGGCTGCGACCCGGCGCTGGAAGGCTTCTACACGCTGGCCGACGGCACGCGCGTGGCGCCGTCGTTCCAGTTGCTGCGCGACCGCGTGGCCGCCGTGCACGCCCGAGTGGGCCGCCGCCATCACCGGCATCGCCGCCGAGCGCATCCGCCAGCTCGCCGTCGAGATGGGCACACGCCGCATTGGAGCAGGCCTTCGAGTTGCCGATCCCGTGGACCGACGCCTGGGGCAAGCAGCACCCGACGACGCAGGCGCGGCCGCTGGCGTTCCACGCCATGCGCGGCCTGGCGGCGCATTCCAACGGCTTCCAGACCGTGCGCGCGCTGGCGGTGCTGATGAGCGTGCTGGGCACCATCGACGCGCCCGGCGGCTTTCGCCACAAGGCGCCGTACCCGCGCCACATCGTGCCCAACTACCGCGCCTTCAACGCGCCGGAGATGATGCAGCCGAACACGCCGCTGAACGCCGCGCCGCCTGGGCTTCCCGGCCAACCCCGAGGAGCTGGCGATCCATGCCGACGGCTCGCCGATCCGCATCGACCACGCCTTTTCGTGGGAGCACCCGCTGTCGCGCGCACGGGCTGATGCACAACGTCATCACCAATGCGGTCAAGGGCGACCCGTACCGCATCGACACGCTGCTGATCTTCATGGCCAACATGGCCTGGAACAGCAGCATGAACACGATGGCGGTGCGCGAGATGCTCAACCGCAAGGGCGACGACGGCGAGTACATGATTCCGTTCCTGGTCGTGTGCGACGCCTTCCAGAGCGAGACCGTGGCCTTCGCCGACCTGGTGCTGCCCGACACCACCTACCTCGAACGGCACGACGTGATGAGCATGCTCGACCGGCCGATCAGCGAGTTCGACGGCCCGGTCGATTCGGTGCGCGTGCCGGTGCTGCCGCCGACGGGCGAGTGCAAGCCGTTCCAGGAGGTGCTGATCGAACTGGCCTCGCGGCTGAAGTTTCCGGCCTTCACCACGCCCGAGGGCGAGCGCAAGTTCAGCGGCTACACCGACTTCATCGTCAACTTCCAGCCGCAGCCCGGCATCGGTTTCCTGATGGGCTGGCGCGGCAAGGACGGCAGCGACCACCTGCGCGGCGAGCCGAACCCGAACCAGTGGGAGATGTACGAGAAGAACAACTGCGTGTTCCAGTACCACATGCCCGAGGACATGCACTACATGCGCAACTGGAACCGCGAGTACCTCGATTTCGCCAAGGACCACGGCTGGCGCCAGCGCAACGACCCGATCCAGCTGGCGCTGTATTCCGACACGCTTGCAGACCTTCCGCCTCGCCGCGCAGGGCAAGACGCAGGGGCGCCAGCCGCCCGACCATCTGCGCGAGCGCATCGACACCTACTTCGACCCGCTGCCGTTCTGGTACCCGCCGCTGGAAGAAGCCGCCACCGACCTGCAGGCCTATCCGCTGAACGCGATCACACAACGGCCGATGGCGATGTACCACTCGTGGGATTCGCAGAACGCCTGGCTGCGCCAGATCCACAGCCACAACTACCTGCACGTCAACCCGCTGACGGCACGCGCCGCGGGCATCGACGACGGCGGCTGGGCGTGGGTCGAAAGCCAGTGGGGCCAGGTGCGCTGCATGCTGCGCTACAGCGAGGCGGTGGAGCCCGGCACGGTGTGGACCTGGAACGCCATCGGCAAGGCCGACGGCGCCTGGCACCTGGCACCGGGCGCCGACGAAGCGCGCAAGGGCTTCTTGCTCAACCACCTGATCAGCGAGGAGCTGCCGTTCACGGGCAGCAGGCGCAAGGCACGATCAGCAATTCCGACCCGATCACCGGCCAGGCCGGCTGGTACGACGTGCGCGTGCGCATCCGCCCGGCCCCGCCAGAGCCCGGCGAAACGACCTTGCCGCAGATGGCCACCGTGCCCCGCGCGCCCGGCGTGCTGGGCGTGCGAGGTGCGGCGACGAGCGTGTTGACCTACTTCGCGGGAAAGCGCAAATGATCCAGTGGCTGAAGGACCTGTTGAGCACCAGCCAGCCGCACTCGCTGACGGCAGCCGAGCGCCAGAGCCAGCACGCCGCGCGGTGCAAGGCGAAACGCTGGCCAAGCAACTCGCGCTGGTCATCGACCTGAACGTCTGCGTCGGCTGCCATGCCTGCGTCACCTCGTGCAAGCAATGGAACACCTCGGGCAGCGCCGGCGCGCTGGCCGATGAGAACCCGTACGCCGCCGATCCCACCGGCACCTTCTTCAACCGCGTGCAGACCTACGAGGCCGGCAGCTTCCCCGCCACGCAGACCGTGCACTTCCCGAAGAGCTGCCTGCACTGCGAAGACCCGCCGTGCGTGCCGGTGTGCCCGACCGGCGCCAGCTACAAGCGCGAGGAAGACGGCATCGTGCTGGTCGACTACGACAAGTGCATCGGCTGCAAGTACTGCGCGTGGGCCTGCCCCTACGGCGCGCGCGAACTCGACGAGAAGCGCCAGGTGATGACCAAGTGCACGCTGTGTGTCGACCGCATCCACAGCAAGACCTTGCCCGAGGAACAACGCAAGCCCGCGTGCGTGATGGCCTGCCCGACCGGCGCGCGACTGTTCGGTGATGTCAAGGATCCGCAATCCGAGGTGTCGAAGGCGATCCGTGAACGCGGCGGCTATCCGCTGATGCCCGAGTGGGACACCCGACCGGCCAACCAGTACCTGCCGCGGCGCGTTACCGAGGCATCGAGCCAGCGAGAAGGCGACGCCATGAACCCGGCGTTGTCGGTGGTGCTGTTCACCACCATCGCCGGCGCCGCGCAGGGGCTGGTCGTGACGCTGGCCGTGGCGCAGCTGACCGGGCTGCAGATGGCCGGTGGCTTTGTCAGCGGGGCGCTGTTGTTGGCGCTTGCGATGCTGCTCATCGGCCTGGGCGCGTCGTTTGCCCACCTCGGCCGCCCCGAGCGCGCGTGGCGGGCGGCACTGATGTGGCGCACTTCGTGGCTGTCGCGCGAAGTCATCGTGCTGCCGGCGTTCATCTGCCCTCGTCGCGCTGTGGTGGTGGCTGCAGCGCACGGGCGGTGCCGGCGCTTGGCTGTGCGTGCTGGCGCTGTTGCTGGCCGCCGCGCTGTGGTACTGCACCGCGATGATCTATGCCTGCCTGCGCTTCATCGAGGAATGGGCACAACCGCTGACGCTGGTCAACTTCGTGCTCATCGGCATCAGTTCAGGGCTGGTGCTGGCCTGCGCGCTGGCAGCCTGGCAGGGCGAATCCGCACTGCTGGCGCGCCGCCGGCCCGGCAGCGCTGGCCTTCACGCTGGCCGCGGGTGCGAGCCGCTGGCTGGCGCTGCGCCGCAACGCCCGCTTGCGTCACCGCTCGACGCTGCAGTCGGCCACCGGCATTCGTGCCGAGCGGCTGGTGCAGACCTCGATGGGCATGTCGGCGGGCGCCTTCAACACGCGTGAGTTCTTCCATGGCCGCTCGATCGCGATGCTGCGCCACCTGCGCTGGCTGTTCCTGGTGCTCGGCTTCGCCGCGCCGGCAGTGCTGATGGCGCTGGCGCTGCTCGGGGCGCCGCCGCAGGCGCCGTGGTGGGCGCTGGCCTGCGCACTGCAGGCACCGGGCCTGCTGGCCGAGCGCTGGTACTTCTTCGCCCAGGCACGACATCCGCAGAATCTGTACTACCAGGTCGTGTCCTGATCGCCTGGCCCTTTTCCCGTTGCGGAAGAGGAAGCCGAAGCTTCGCGCACCGCCCTTCGTGGCGGAAGTCTCGCGGCCGGGGCGCAGCGCGACGGTACCATCGCGACCACCATGTACACCCAGTTCTTCGGCCTGCAGCAAGAGCCGTTCTCGATCGCGCCCGATCCACGTTATCTTTTCATGAGCGAGCGCCACCGCGAGGCGCTCGCGCATCTGCTGTACGGCGTGCGCAGCGGCGGTGGCTTCGTGCTGCTGACGGGCGAGATCGGTGCCGGCAAGACCACCGTGTGCCGCTGCTTCCTCGAACAGGTGCCGCGGCGCTGCAACGTGGCCTACATCTTCAACCCGAAGCAAAGCGTGGAGGAACTGCTCGAATCGATCTGCGACGAGTTCCGCATCCCGCGTGACCCCGACAAGCCGGCACCGACCACCGTCAAGCAGCATGTCGATGTGCTGAATGACTTTTTGCTGCGCACGCACGCGGTCGGGCAGAACAACGTGCTGGTCATCGACGAGGCGCAACTGCTGTCGCCCGATGTGCTGGAACAGCTGCGCCTGCTGACCAACCTGGAAACCAGCGAACGCAAGCTGCTGCAGATCATCCTCATCGGCCAGCCCGAACTGCGCAAGTTGCTGGCGCGCCCGCAGCTCGAACAACTGGCACAGCGCGTGATCGCGCGCTATCACCTGAAGGCACTCAGCGAATCCGAAACGCGCCAGTACATTCAGCATCGCATGGCGGTGGCCGGCTTGACCAGCGCGCTGCCGTTCAATGCGCGCGCGCTGCACCGCATCCACCAATTGGCGCGTGGCGTGCCGCGGCGCATCAACCTGCTGTGCGATCGCGCGCTGCTCGGCGCCTACGCCAGCGGCCAGCCGACGGCCAACGTCGCCGTCGTCGACAAGGCAGCGGCCGAGGTGCTGGGCAAGACCCCGGCGCGCAATCGCAACACGCCGAGCGCGCCGTGGCGGGCGGCGACGATGCTCGGTGTTGGCCTGCTGCTCGGCGCGTTGCTGGTGGGCACGGTCAGCGTGGTCTGGGACATGGCGCGCAAGCCGGCGCCGAGTGCCGTCGTGGCGCCGACGGCCGGAACGACGGCAGGAAAGTAGCGCGCATGTCCTACATCCTCGAAGCGCTGCGCAAGGCCGATGCCGAACGCGAACGCGACCGCAACGCGGTGCCGGATCTGCATGCCCAGCTGATTCCGTTGACGGCACGACCGACGGCGGTCGATACCGATGACGATGGCGGCGGCGGTGCGTGGTGGGTGCTCGGCGCTGGCGTGCTGGCGGTGTTGCTGCTGGCCGGCATCGGCTGGTGGTGGTTTGCGCGCGGCGAGCCGGAGCGTTCGCTCGCCTCGGGCACTGTCGCCGTGCCTGCGGCAATCGCACCAGCGCCGTCGCCGGCGGCAAGCGCGGCCGAAGCGGCCGGCGCGGCAAGCGGGCCGACGGCTGCCGCGGCGGCCAGCGCAGCCGCATCGACGCCTGTGACGGCGCAGGCCGAGACCGCGCGCGACGAGCCGGTGGCCGTTGCCAGCGTGAAACCGAAATCGGCCGCACCGGGTGTCGCAAAAGCCGAGCCAAAGCCGAAACCCGCCCCGGTCGCGAAGGCGCCGACGAAGCCGGCTCCCGCGCCCAACCCGCGCGGCAAACGAGAAGGCAAGGCCGAAGGGCCTGTGGCCAAGGCCGCGCCGCCGACCGCGCCAGTCGCCGCGGCACCCGCGCCGCCGGTGCGTGTGCCCGCGCTGTCCGAGCTGCCCGAATCGCTGCGCCGCGAGGTGCCGGCAATGGCCATCGGCGGTTCGGTGTATTCGCCCGAGGCCAAACGCCGCATGGTGATCATCAACGGCCAGGTGTTCGTCGAAGGCAGCCAGTTGGCTCCGCAGCTGAAACTCGAACGCATCGAGCCGAAGTCGGCCGTGTTCACGATTCGCGGCGAGCGCTTCGCGCTGCCGCTGTAGCCGCGGATCAGCCCGCGGCCTGCAGCGCCTGAATGCGCGCCTGGCGGATGGCCTCACCCACCTGCGGACCGCTGCGCCCGCGCTCGGCCAGGTCGGCAGCCAGCGCGGCCGTGTCCACCGCCTTGGCACAGGCCACCGCCTGCAGCAGCCGCACACGCTGCGGGTAGGCGTCGCCCTGGCGACCCGCGCGCCCGCGCGCATCGAACTCGCAGGCCAACAGCATCTCTTCGAAACGCTGCGGCCGGCGTAGCGCGTCGCAACGTTCCAGCAGGCGCAGCAGCGCTGCCGGTGCGAGCGTCGCGCTGGCATGCACGTGACCATGCTCGGCGGCCGTCAAGTCGGCCAGCTCGCGGCAGGCCGTCGGCACCTTCAAGCGCTCGCACAGCTTGCGCAACAGCGCCACGCTGCGCCGTTCGTGCTTCAGGTGGCGCGGCAGCAACTGCGTCGGCGTGGTCCCTTTGCCCAGGTCGTGGCACAGGCAGGCGAAACGCACCGGCAGCGACGCGCCTTCGCGCGCGGCCAGATCGAGCACCATCATCACGTGCACTCCCGTGTCGATCTCCGGATGGTGCTGCGCCGGCTGCGGCACGCCCCACAAGCGGTCGACCTCGGGCAGCAGGCGCTGCAAGGCGCCGCAGTCGCGCAGCACCTCGAACAGGCGTGACGGCGTGCCTTCCATCAATCCGCGCGCCAACTCCTGCCACACCCGCTCGCTCACCAGTGCATCGACCTCGCCGGCCTCGACCATGCCGCGCATCAGCAGCTTCGTCTGCGCGGCGACCTCGAAATCGGCGAAGCGCGCGGCGAATCGGGCCACGCGCAGGATGCGCACCGGGTCTTCGGCAAAAGCCGGCGAGACATGGCGCAGGACACGCGCAGCCAGGTCGGCGCGGCCGCCGAACGGATCGATCAACCCGGCGCGAGTGATGTCCAGCGGCGCACCGTCCACGGGTCCGCGCACGGCCATCGCGTTGATCGTCAGGTCGCGGCGCGACAGGTCCTGCTCCAGCGTCACCGACGGATCGGCATGCACCACGAAGCCGCGATAGCCCGGCGCCGACTTGCGTTCGGTGCGTGCCAGCGCATATTCCTCATGGCTGCGCGGGTGCAGGAAGACGGGGAAATCGGCACCGACGGCGGTGAAGCCGGCGGCGAGCATGTCATCCGTGGTGGCACCCACGACCACCCAATCGCGGTCGTTCACCGGCCGCCCGAGCAGCGCATCGCGCACGGCGCCGCCGACGATGAACGATCGTGATTCGATGCCGGCGGCCATGCAAACACTCTACAGTCCCCGGCAACCGACAGGCATGGCGTGCAAGTTGCATGCAGCGCCTGGCGTCGATTCCCGCTGTCCCCCGCTGCTTGAAAGGTCGTGCAAGATGGCAAAGATTCCCGCTGGCGTCGGGCCGCGTTTCCCGCAGGTGGTGGTGCTGTTCGGCGCCACCGGCGACCTCGCGCATCGCAAGCTGCTGCCGGGCTTGTTCCACATCTGCAGCGCCGGCTTCATTCCGCAGTGCCGCATCATCGGTGTGTCGCTCGACGACATCGACGCGACCGGCTTTCGCGAGATGGCGCGCGCCGCGCTGAAGGAGTTCGGCGCGCGCGAGGTCGGCAGCGCCGAATGGGACAGCTTTGCGGCCACGCTCGACTACGTGCCGCTGGCGGCCGGTGCGGGCGCGCTGAAAGCGGCCGTCGAGCGCGCGGAGGCCAGTTTCGGCGCCGAGAACCGGCGACTGCACTACCTGAGCGTGCCGCCGAACGCAGCGCTGTCGGCGGTGCGCCTGCTCGGCGAGGCCGGGCTGGTCGATCACGCGCGCATCGTCATGGAAAAGCCTTTCGGCACCGACCAGGCCAGCGCCATCGCGCTGAATGCGCAGCTGCACGAGGTTTTCGCCGAAGAGCAGATCTTCCGCATCGACCACTTCCTGGGCAAGGAACCGGCGCAGAACATCCTCGCGTTTCGCTTCGCCAACGGCCTGTTCGAGCCGATCTGGAACCGCAACTTCATCGACCATGTGCAGATCGACGTGCCCGAGACGCTGGGCCTGGGCACACGCGCCGCGTTCTACGAGCAGACCGGCGCCTACCGCGACATGGTCGTCACGCACCTGTTCCAGATCCTCGCCTTCATGGCCATGGAGCCGCCCACCGCGCTGGCGCCGGCACCGATCGGCGAGGAGAAGAACAAGGTCTTCCGCAGCATGCTGCCGATCGACCCGGCCCATGTGGTGCGGGGCCAGTACACCGGCTATCGCAGCGAGCAGGGTGTCGATGCGGAATCCGAGACCGAGACCTTCATCGCGCTGAAATGTTTCATCGACAACTGGCGCTGGGCCGGCGTGCCGTTCTTCCTGCGCACCGGCAAGCGTCTGGCCGAAGGCCAGCGCATCATCTCGATCGCTTTTCGCGAACCGCCGAAGAGCATGTTCCCGCCCGGCTCGGGCGTCGGTGCGCAAGGCCCCGACCACCTGACCTTCGACCTCGCCGATGCGTCGAAGATGAGCTTGAGCTTCTACGGCAAGCGACCCGGCCCGGGCATGCGGCTGGACAAGCTGAGCCTGCAGTTCGCGATGCACGACACCGGTCTCATCGGCGAAGTGCTCGAAGCCTACGAGCGACTCATTCTGGATGCGATGCGCGGTGACCGCACCCTGTTCACCACCGCAGAGGGCATCGAGCGGCTGTGGGAGGTGTCGACCCACCTGCTCGAGGCGCCCCCGCCGGTGCGCCTGTACGCGCCCGGTTCCTGGGGGCCGAAGTCGATCCACCAGCTGATCGCGCCGCATGCGTGGCGGCTGCCGTTCGAACGCGCCTGGCGCGACCCGAACCCGACCGACAGCTGAGTCTTCCTGACTCGTTCTGACGCGTTCTGCCTATTTCTGCCTCTTGTCGGTCCGTCGTCGGGCTGGGCAAGAGGGTACCGGAATCGATGTCACCGTTCTGAAACTGTTCGTGCCTAACCTGCGACGGTCAGCGGCGTAGACGGGTTGTGCCAGCCGGTCACGCTCGCTGGTCTTCCGCCGCAAAAATCAGGAGTACGAGCATGCACAGACAGTTTCTAGGCGCCATCATCGGCGCGTCCATCACCGGCGGCGCCATCGCTGCCACCGGGCCCGGCAGTTCGGCATCGCCCTACTTGAGCGGTGTCGCCGTGGGCGTGGATTTCACGTCGATCCTCACCGTGGGCGATGCCGCCCCGACCGGCTACAAGATGGCCGGCATTCCGGACGGCCTCGGCGCCTACGACAACCTCGACGGCACCTTCAGCGTGCTGATGCACCATGAGCTCGGTGCGGGCCTGGGCGCGGTGCGCGCCCACGGTGCGTCGGGCTCCTTCGTGTCGATCTGGACGATCAAAAAGAGCGACCTCGGCGTGATCGCCGGCCGTGACCTGATCACCACGGCCAACATCTGGAACGGCAGCGGCTACAGCGCGGCCGCCACCTCGTTCGCCCGCTTCTGTTCGGCCGACCTGGCGCCCACCACCGGTCTGTACAACGCGTTCAGCGGTCTGGGCACCTCGGCGCGCCTGCTCTTCTCGGGTGAAGAGAACGGCGCCAGCGGTCGGGTGATGGCGACCATCGCCTCGGGCGGCAACATCGGTCAGTCATACGAGATCTACAAGCTCGGCACCAACAGCTGGGAGAACGTGCTGGTGGCACCGAAGGTGCAGGACAAGACCGTGGTGGCCGGCATGTCCGACGGCGGCGACTCGCAGTTGCGAATCTATGTCGGCAACAAGACCAACACGGGTACCGATATCGAGAAGGCCGGCCTGACCAACGGCAAGAGCTATTCGATCAACGTGGCCGCCGGCAACGACGATCGCTCGACGCCGCTGTCCGGCCGCTTCGCGCTGAACGAGGGTACCGGTACAGGCACCACATTCCTGCGCGCTGAAGATGGCGCCTGGGACACGAAGAATCCGAACCGGTTCTTCTTCGTCACCACCGACCGCTTCGACCAGACCAAGGATGGCGTGGGCAGCCAGGAGGGGCGCAGTCGGCTGTATTCACTGACCTTCGACGACCTGGGCAACCCGCAGGCCGGCGGCACCATCGAGGCGCTTCTGGACGGCACCGAGGCACAGAACATGCTGGACAACCTGACCGTCACCGCCGACGGCAAGGTGATCCTGCAGGAAGATGTCGGCAACCAGGAGCACCTGGGCAAGATCTATCAATTCGATCCCGCGACCAAGCGTCTGACGCTGCTGGCCGAACACGACCAGGCGCGCTTCGGCAACATCGGCGTTGGCGCGACCTCGCCCTTCACGCAGGACGAAGAATCTTCAGGGGTGATCGAGGTGACGCAGATGTTCGCCGGCGTGTCCGGCTACGACGTCAGCAAGAACCGGTACTACCTGCTCGACGTGCAGGCCCATTACCCGCTCGACAGCCCGCTCATAGAAGGCGGCCAGTTGCTGCTGATGACGCAGGCCGTGCCCGAGCCGCAGACCTATGCCCTGATGTTGGGCGGGCTCGGCGCGCTGGCCTTTGTCGCCAGGCGGCGACGCCCGCACTGACACGGTTTTGCCTGGCTTGCGGCAGGCGCCCTGTGCGGCTGCCTGACCAGCGCTCGGCGGGCTTGGTCATGGCCTGATCGGTGATTCCCGGCGGCTCGGTCGGCCCGCGTCGGAGGGTTGGGCGCTGGGCGCTGGGCGGATCGATCGCGACCCGCGCACGGGTCAGTTTCCCCGACGCATCAACAATTCATTTCGGAGCAGACATGCTTATTCACAAGACGGTTCGAGCCCGCTGCGCGCGAGCGCTGATGGTGCTGCTGATCGCCACGACAGGCGCTTTCGCCGCCAGTTCCGGCCGCGGCGACGATGATGACGATCGCGAGGGCGATGGCGGCAGCTATGCGATCGGGCTGTGGGGCGATCTGGCCTACAACGACCTGCAGGCGCAGGTCGGCGTGCCCAATCTGATCGCAGACATGAACGCGCAGAACCTGAAGTTCACCGTGCACGACGGCGACCTGAAGGGCGGCAACGGCATCGTGGGATCCGTCACACCGACCACCTGCAGCGATGAGCTGTACCAGCAGGCGCTGGGATACTTCAACTCGCTACGGGCGCCGGCGATGTTCACGCCCGGCGACAACGACTGGACCGACTGCGATCGTGCGAAGAACGGTGCGTTCAACTCGCTCGAGCGCCTGGACCACGAGCGCCAGGTCTTTTTCTCCACACCCTACTCGCTGGGCAAGAAGCGGCTGAAGCAGGACGTGCAAACCGGGGCGCCCTACTGCCTGAGCGCAAGCGGCAATGCCGTGCCTTGCGTGGAGAACCGCCGCTGGACGATGGGCAGGGTGGTCTACGTGACACTGAACGTGCAGGGCTCGTGCAACAACCTGTGCGACATCGCGCCCGATGCTGCCGAGTACGCCGCGCGCAACGCCGCCAACATCGCGTGGCTGCGCGAGGCCTTCGCCTGGGCGAAGCAGCGCCATGCCGCCGCGGTGATGATCATCTCGCAGGCCGACCCGGGCTTCGACGAGCACAGCTGGGATGCCCCGAGCCGCAACCCCATGACACTCGCGCAAACGGGCACCGATCCAGACGGATTCCAGGAGTACCTGATCGCGTTGCGCGACGAGGTCATCGCATTCCGCAAGCCGGTGGCCTATGTGCACGGCGATTCGCACTACTTTCGCGTGGACAAGCCGTTCCTCGATGCGCAGGGTCGCCGCCTCGAGAACTTCACCCGCGTGGAGACCTTCGGCAACAACGCGGCGAATGGCAACAACGACGCGCAGTGGGTCAAGGTGAGCGTCGACGCGCGCAGCCGCGAAGTGTTTTCCTACACCCCCATCATCGTGCCCGGCAATCGAGTGGCCGTACCGGCACCCTGAGCCTTGGCTTGACCCGTCCGACCGCGCTGGCAGCGGCGACGCGCCATCGCGGTGAAAGCCATCGGCAGGGCAAGGGCCTGCCGCCGGTGACGATTTGCCTCGGCGCCGGAGGGCGCGCGCGCAAGCGCCGCACCGAAACCGAATTCGAGAGGGGAAACCCGAGCTCGAAGTAGCCGGGTCAGGGCAAGGTCAGGGCAACGCGGCGTCGATGCGCAGTTCCACGGCGCCGGCTGTGGCCGCACTCGGCTGCGCCAGACGCGCGGCCGTAACGCCGCGCGAGCGCAGGCGCTCGCGCACGGCGGCAGCCCGTTGCAGCGCCAGCGTGACGTCGCCAGTGGGGGCGCCATCGCCTGGCGCGGCAACCAGCACCAAAGCCGAAGCAGGTACGCGGCGCAGGCTTTCGGCAACCTTGTCGAGCACCGCGGCCAAGGCCGGTTGCACAACCGCGCCGCCGGCCTTGAAGCTGAACTCCAGCGGCACGTCGACAGCGGTGGCACCGTTGTCGGCCTTCTCGATGACCACCGGCGTGCCTTTGAACCACGACCGCAGCCATTGCCGTTCAGCGGTCAACGCCGCGGGTGCGGCGGCGCGCTGGTTGGCCGGTGTCTGCGCTGCGGGCGCGGGCGGCGCTGTTGCCGGTGCCGTACCCGACGACTGCAGGCCGGCACAGCCGACCAGCATCGCGGCACACGCGGCTGCAATGACAAGGCTTGTCGAATCACGGGTCATGCGCTGGCGGTCCTGATGCTGGCCCTGATTGCCGGGGCCAATGATGCCGCAGTCTCGTCACCCGCGCGACGGCGCGAGCGGCCACGGGCCCTGCCACACAATCGCAGCTGAATGATCGAGCCCGCTTCCGAATCCCCCGCGCTCTCCTGGCACCAGCGCATCGAACAGTTCAAGCGCCGCCTGCGGGCGCTGGACCCGACGGTCAAGGGCTTGCTGTGGTCGAGTGCCGCAGGATTCGTCTTCTGCGGGCTGAACGCGCTGATGCGTGGGCTGACCTTGCAGCTCGACCCTTTCCAATCGCAGTTTCTGCGCTACCTGTTCGGCCTGCTCGTGTTGCTGCCGCTGTTGTGGCGGCACGGCCTGGCCGCCTACCGGCCGCGCAACATCCGGGGCCAGTTCGCGCGCGGCGCCCTGCACACCGCGGGGCTGTGCCTGTGGTTCGTGGCCTTGCCGAAGATCCCGCTCGCCGACATGACGGCCATCGGCTTCACCGGCCCGATCTTCATCATGCTCGGCGCCTGGGTGTTCTTCAAGGAGCCGATGCGCTGGGAGCGTTGGCTGGCTGCCGGCATCGGCCTGGCCGGCGTGCTCATCGTCGTCGGCCCGAAGCTGACCGGTTCGGGCGGCTTCTACAACCTGGTGATGCTGGCGTCGGCGCCGATGTTCGCAGCGTCGTTCCTGATGACGAAAGCGCTGACACGCTACGAAACGACGGGCGTGATCCTGGTCTGGCAGGCGCTCAGCGTGACCGTGCTGAGCCTGCCGCTGGCGCTGCTGAACTGGCAGTGGCCGAGCACCGCGCAGTGGGTCGGCTTTCTGGCCTGCGGCTTCCTCGGCAGCCTCGGCCACTTCTGCCTGACGCGCTCGTACCACGTGGCGGACATCTCGGCCACCCAGTCGGTGAAGTTCCTCGATCTGGTGTGGGCCTCGCTGCTGGGCTGGCTGGTGTTCGCCAACGTGCCGAGCCAGTCGACGCTGATCGGCGGCGTGGTGATCTGTGCATCGACGCTGTGGATCGCGCAGCGCGAATCGCGCGCGCGATTGAGGCGGCGTGGCGGCGCCTAGAATCCGACGCCCTACCCACACCCTGACGGAAACGCCGATGTCCCGACTCCTGAGCCTGCTGGCCGCACTCTTGCTGGCCCCCACCTTCGTCTTCGCGCAAGGCACGCCGATCGAAGGTCGGCTGAAGAAAATACGCGACAGCAAGACCATCACCGTCGCCTACCGCACTGACGCCCTGCCGTTTTCGTTCGAGGACAACAAGCAGCCCACTGGCTACTCGGTGGACCTGTGCAAACGTGTCATCGGCTCGATCGAGCAGCAGATCGGCGTGACACCGCTGCAGGTGAAGTGGCTGCCGGTCGATCTGCAAACCCGCTTCAGTGTCATCACCGGCGGCCAGGCTGACATGGAATGCGGCGCCACCACGGTGACGCTGACCCGCATGCGCGATGTCGGCTTTTCGTCGCTGACCTTCGTCGATGGCACCGGCCTGTTGATCCGCAACTCGACCACCGGCAATTCGCTGGCCGACCTGGGCAACAAGAAGATCGGCGTCATCACCGGCACCAGCAACGAACGCGCTCTCAACGAGGCGTTGAAGACCAAGGTGGTGAATGCCACTGTGGTGCCGGTGGCGACGCGCGACGAGGGCTTGGCGCAACTCGAGGCCGGCACCATCGATGCCTTTGCCAGCGACCGGGTGCTGCTGGTCGGCCTGGTGGCCAAGTCGAAGGACCAGAAGGCGCTGGCGCTGCTGGCCGACACGCTGTCGTACGAGCCCTACGCGATCGTGCTGCCGCGCGACGCCTGGGCCTTGAAGGTGGCCGTGGACACCGCACTGGCCGAGATCTTCACCAGCAACGCGCTGCCCGAGATCTACAACCGCTGGTTCGGTGCCTTCGGCCGGCCGAGCCCGGTACTCGAGGTCATGTTCGCGCTGGGTCGGATTCCCAAGTGAAGGTCAGGCACCGGCGCCAGGCGCGGTGCGCTGCGCCATCGGCTCGCCCAGTCGCACCGCACGCCCGCTGCCCCAGGCGGGATTGAAGCGCAGCGGCCCGGGCGGCCACAGCATCACCACCGTCGAGCCGAGCAGGAAGCGGCCCATCTCCTCCCCCTGGGTCAGCCGCACCGATCCCACGTCGTAGCGCCATTCGCGCACCTGGCCGGGGCGTTGCCGATTGACGGTGCCGTGCCACACGGTGGCCATGCTGCCGACGATGGTGGCGCCCACCAGCACCAGCACGAACGCTTGCGGGTCATCGACACCGTCGAAGACGCACACCACGCGTTCGTTGCGCGCGAACAGCCCGGCCACGCCGCGCGCGGTCGCCGGGTTGACCGAAAACAATGCACCGGGCACGTGCAGCATGCGCCTGAGCACACCGGTGCACGGCATGTGAACGCGGTGGTAATCCTTCGGGCTCAGGTACAGCGTGGCGAAGTGGCCATCGTCGAAACGCGCCGCCAGTTCGGCATCGCCGCCGAGCAGGCTGCGCGTGCTGTAGGCGTGCCCCTTGGCCTGGAAGATCTGGTCGCCGCGCACGCGGCCGAACTGGCTGATCGCCCCATCGACCGGGCACACCAGATCGGCCGTGGCGAGCGGCCGCACGCCCGGCTTCAACGCGCGCGTGAAGAAGTCGTTGAAGCTCGCATAGCTGGCGATGTCGGGATCGGCCGCTTCGCTCATGTCGACGCCGTAGCGGCCGACGAACCAGCGGATCAGGCGTGTCGTCGAGGGGCCGCGCTCGGCGCGGGCGACACGGCCGGCGAAGCGGGTCAACGCCAGTTTCGGCAGCAGATGTTGTGCGAGCACCGACAGGCTATCCGCCAGCGTGTGGGGCGGATCGTTCATCTCGTTTTCAGGTCCATTCATGGGCAGGCTCGAAGGGGCGCGATTGTAGGCAGCACGCTGGTTCGCTGCGTCGTGTGCCACGGGCATCCGGCCCTTCGCGGTCAAGGCTTAGCATGTGTGGACCCATCGACTCGATAACACCTCATGAGCGACAGTCCGCCCCGTCCCGCCCCACGCCCGCTGTCGCATCTGCGCGTGCTCGACCTGTCACGGGTGCTGGCGGGGCCATGGTCGACGCAGAACCTGGCCGACATGGGCGCCGAGGTGATCAAGGTCGAACGCCCCGGCGTCGGCGATGACACGCGCGGCTGGGGCCCGCCCTTCGTCGGCAGTGGCGCGGCCGGCGCCGAGCGTGGCGACTCGGCTTATTTCATGTCCGCCAACCGCGGCAAGAAATCGATCACCTGCGACCTCGCCCAGCCCGAAGGGCAGGAACTGATCCGCGCGCTGGCGGCGAAGAGCGACATCGTGGTCGAGAACTACAAGGTCGGCACGCTGGCGCGCTACGGCCTCGGCCACGCCGATCTGCGTGCGCTCGATGAACGGCTGATCTATTGCTCGGTGACCGGCTTCGGCCAGAGCGGCCCGTATGCGCCGCTGCCCGGCTACGACTTCGTCTTCCAGGGCATGGGCGGGTTGATGAGCATCACCGGCGTCCCCGACGGCCAGCCCGGCGCCGAGCCGATGAAGGTGGGCGTGGCGGTGGCCGACCTGATGACCGGCATGTATGCCACGGTGGCCATCCTCGGCGCGCTGGAACACCGCAACCGCACCGGCCAGGGGCAGTACCTGGACATCGCCTTGCTCGACTGCCTGATCGCGATGACCTCCTACCAGGCGATCAACTACTTTGTCAGCGGCCAGGTGCCCGAACGGCTGGGCAACGGCCACCCGAACATCGTGCCCTACCAGGTGTTCAAGTGCCGCGACGGGTATCTGATCCTGGCGGTGGCCAACGACAGCCAGTTCCGCAATTTCTGCCGCGCGGTGGGCAAGCCGGAATGGGCCGCCGACGAGCGCTTTGCCGTTGGCGCAGGCCGGGCCGTCAATCGGCATGCGCTGATTGCGATGATCGCCGAGCTGATGCTCGAACGCACCATGCCCGAATGGATGGCGCTGCTGGAAGCCGCCAACGTGCCCTGCGGTCCGATCAACACCATGCCACAGGTGTACGAAGACCCGCAGGTGCAACACCGCGGCATGAAGGTGGAACTGCAGCACCCGGCGGGGCCGATTTCGCTGCTCGCCAGCCCGCTGCGCTTTTCCGACACGCCCGTCAGCTACGAGGTGCCGCCGCCGCTGCTGGGCCAGCACACCGGCGCGGTGCTGCACGAGTTGCTGGGCATCGACGAAGCGCGACTCGAGGCGCTGCGCAAGAAGGGCGTGGTGTAAGGGCCCTGGCGCCGCTGGCCCGAGACGCGGTCAGCGCCCGGTGAAACGGGGCTTGCGCTTTGCCATGAAGGCGCCGCGGCCCTCGGCATAGTCGGCGCTGGCAAAGCAGCGCTCGACGACCTGCCGGCACAGCGCGTCGTCGCGTTGCGATGCATCCCTCAGCGCCTCGGCGACGAGGGTCTTGATCGAGGCCACCGTCAGCGGCGCGTTGGCGGCGATCGCCTCAGCATACTCGCGCACGAATGCCTCCAGCCCTTCGTCCGGCAACACCCGATTGATGAGCCCCATGGCCAACGCCTCCTGAGCGCTGAAATGACGCGCGGTGAAGAAGATCTCTTTGGCGTAGGACGGACCGACCACGTCCATCAGCTTGCGCACTCCCTCGTAGTCATAGCCCAGGCCCAGCTTCGCGGCCGGGACGCCGAAGCGGGCGCTTTGCGCCGCCAGCCGGATGTCGCACGACAGCGCGATGGACACGCCGCCGCCGACGCACCAGCCCCGGATCATCGCCAGGGTCGGCTTGCCGACCTCCTTCAGGGCGACCGAGGCGCGGTGCGACACCTCGTGGTAGGCGGCGACGGTCTGCGGCGACGAGCGCTTCGCGTCGAATTCCGATATGTCGGCGCCAGAGACGAAGGCCTTGTCGCCGGCGCCGTGGACGACGATCACGCGGATGGCGTCGTCGTGCCCATAGTCGCTGACGATGTCGTGCAGCCCCTGCCACATCTCGAGCGATACCGCGTTGTGGCGCGCCGGATTGTTGAAGGTGATCCAGCCGATCGCGCCCTCCTTCGTGGCGAGCATGCGCTCGGTCTTCGAGAGGGTCATGGCTGCTCCTGGCGTGTCGGTGCGCTTTTGCGGTAGCGGTCGAAGATCACGCCGGCATCGAACAGGCTGCTGACTTCGCCATCGCCGTAGCCGAGCGAGCGCACGACCTCCTCGGAATGCTGGCCCAGCCACGGCGCTGCCTGTCGGATGGCGGTGAGCTCGCCGGTGGCCTTGATCGGCAGGCCGATCGTCTTCATCGGACCGATCTTCGGATGGTCGATCTCCACCACCATCTTGCGCGCGGCGATGTGCGGGTCGTTCATGATCTGGTCGTAACCGTAGACCGGGCCGCCCGGCACCTGGGCGGCGTCGAGCTTGTCGACCCAGTGCGCGGTGGTCTCGGTGGTCAGCACCGCCTCGATCTCGCGTTCGAGCGCGTCGATGTGCTCTAGCCGGCTGCGCGCGGTGGAAAAGCGCGGATCGCTCAGCCACTGCGGTCGCTCGCAGACCTGGACGCAGAAGTTGGTCCACAGCTTGTCGTTGCTGGCGCCGAGGGTGACATAGCCGTCCTTCGACCGGTAGGCCTGGTATGGCGTGGAACGGCGGTGCCGGGTGCCGGTGGCTTGCGGTACCTCGCCGGCGCCGAAGAAGGCACCGAATTCCCAGGGGGTCCAGGCGAGCGCCGCCTCCAGCAGCGAGGTTTCCAGATACTGGCCGGCGCCGTGGCGCAGACGGCCGATGTAGGCGGCGAGGATGCCGTACAGCGCGGTGACGCCGCTGGCCATGTCGTTCATCGCGATCCCGACCTTGGCCGGCCGCCCGCCGGGGTAGCCGGTCATCAACATGATGCCGGACATGCCCTGGGCAATGATGTCGAAGCCGCCCTTTTTGCCATACGGACCGGTTTGTCCGAAGCCCGAGAGCGACGCATAGATCAGGCCGGGATTGGCCACATTCAGGCTGTCGTAGCCGAGGCCGAGCTTCTTCACCACGCCCGGGCGGAAGTTCTCCAGCACGATGTCGGCGCGCTCTGCAAGCCTGAGCACGATCTCCTTGCCGCGCGGGTTCTTCATGTCGATCGCCAGGCTCTTCTTGTTGCGGTTGAGAACCGCGAAACAGTAGGATTCCCCGTTGACCTGGGGGTCGAACCGGCGGGTGGCATCGCCGCCCTCGGGGTTCTCGAGCTTGGTCACGTCGGCCCCCATGTCGCCCAGCACCATGCTGCAGTACGGGCCGGCCATGACGTTGGTGAGGTCCAGGACCCTCACCCCTTCAAGCGGCAACGCCATCGGCGCTCTCCTCGGAACATAGGAATGATCTGCACAGCTTTGAGACGGAAGCAGTCATGGCGCTGCAGGGTGCGTCTTCAGGATTCAACAGGTTGAATGCTGATGCCTTCGCCGGCAGATCGAGCGAATCGCTCAACGCGGCCTGAGCCGGATGGTGTCCGTCGGACCCGAAGCGGACCCATTTGGGTCCCCAAGATCGCGTTCGGATGGAAGGTCGCTTTGCACCCACTCCTGCCCCACATCGGCCGGAGAGCCGAAAAATTAGGTGTCAGGAAATGGGGTGGCTGATGGGACTCGAACCCACGACAACAGGAATCACAATCCTGGACTCTACCAACTGAGCTACAGCCACCACCGAACCCGCAATTATAGGTGGCGGGGCCCTGAAGGGCCGCCCACAGGCGCCGGTGGTTAACGCGAGTCGCCCGCCGCATTCGTGCGATCGGCCAGCGCCGACGCCTTGATCTCGGTCTTGTAGCGGGCCTTCAACGCGCTGTAATAGGCCTGTGCCTCGGCATTGCCCACGGCCTGCGCGTACTGCGCCTGCAGGTTCTGCTCGGCGCTCGCCAACGCCGGGTCGCGTGGCAGAAGCTTGTTGACGCTGCCGACCCAGTAGCCTTCAGCGCCAAGATCGACCCCCACCGCCGCCGGCAGCTTGCCGGCCGGCGCGCCGAGCACGGCGTCGATCACCGCGCGGGGCGTGCCCTGCGCCGATGCGCGGCCGATGATCGCGCTGTCGGGCAGCTTGACTTCGGCGCCCTCCTTCAACTTCGCCAGCATCTCCTGTCCCTGTTTGCTGGCTTGCGCCGCGGCCTGTTCGGCGACCACAAGCTCGCGCACGCGCGCCTTGACCTCGTCCAAGGGCAACGTGCGCGCGGGGGTGTATTCGACGATGCGCGCCGAGGCAAGCTGGTTGGGGCCGACTTCGATGGCATCGGTATTGCGCTTGTCATTCAGCGTGTCCTTGCCGAATATCGCGTCAAGCAGTTTCGGCGACGCCAGTGCACCAGTGGCGCCCGCGGCCGGGGTGCGTTGCACGGTGGCGCTGCGCTTTTCGAGCTTGAGCTTGTCGATGACCGGTTGCAGGCTGTCGGACTGTTCATAGACGGTGTTGGTGAACTGCTCGGCGGCTTCGGCAAAGCGCTTTTGCGCCAGTTGCTTCTGCACCTCGGCGAGGATGTCGGCGCGCACGGCATCGAAGCTCTTCTTGTCACCGCCGCGCTTGTCGGTCAACTTGATGATGTGGTAGCCGAAGTCGGACTCGACCAGGTTGCTGACCTCGCCCACCTGCATCGCGAAAGCCGCGTCATCGAAAGGCTTGACCATCGCGCCGCGGCCGAAGAAATCGAGGTCACCGCCCTGCGCGGCGCTGCCGGGGTCGTCGCTGTTCTTCGTTGCCAGCTCGGCGAATGCGGCCGGCTTGGCGCGCACCTGCGCCAGCAGCGATTCGGCCTTGGCCTTGGCGGCAGCGCGGTCGGCAGCGGACATGTCCTTGTCGGCCTTGATCAGGATGTGGCTGGCACGCCGCTGCTCGGCAGCGGTGTAGCGGCTGGCGTTCTCATCGTAGAAGCGCTTCAGCTCGGCATCGGACACGCTGGTGCCTTTGAGCAGCGCGTCGGTGTCGAGCACGACATAGTCGATGCGCGCCTGCTCGGGCGCGCGAAAGGCCGCCTCGTGATTTTTGTAGTAAGCCTCGATGTCGGCATCGCTGGACTGCAGCTGGGCGCGAAAGTCCTTGGTGTCGAAGCGCTGGAACTTCACTTCGCGGCGTTGCAGCAGCGGGTCGAGCGAGGCATCGACCACCGCCTTCGGGGCCACCACCGATGCGCCCACCGCTTGCAGCACCTGGCGCGCCGACAAGTCCTGGCGCAGCCGCTCGGCGAACATTTGCGAGGTCATGCCCTGCGCCACCAGCAGGTCGCGGTTGACGCTGCCATCAGGGTTGCGCAATGAAGCGAACTGCGGGTCGGAGGCGAAGATGCGCTGCAACCGCTGGTCGCTGACGCCGAGGTTCAGGTCGTTGGCGGCAGCCACGAGCACCCGCTCGCGCACCAAGGCATCGAGCGTTTCGGCGCGCGCAGCCGGTGTGTCGAGCAACTTCACGTCGATGCCCGGCATCTGCTGGCGCATGCGTTCGATGCTGCGCTGATGTGCCATGTCGAGCTCGGCGCGGCTGATGTCGCGGCCGTCGACGCTGGCCACGGTCGAACCCGCCGCGTTGTTGAAGCTGCTGTAGCCCTGCACGCCGAAGAATACGAACGACGGGATGATCAGCAACACCAGCATGCCGAGGAACAGCTGGGTGTGGTTTCGGACGAAATCGAACATGTGGACTGCCTTGCGATGAGATCGGCGGAGTCGAAAAGCGCCGAAGGCGAACCGGGGTTCGCCTTCGATCTGCCAGAGTCCGCACCGAACAGGTGGCGGAAGGAATTCTAGTCCAGCGCCTGAGTCGTTCCCGAACGCTCGACAGGGCGGGACTGGTGGGTGCTGAGGGGCTCGAACCCCCGACCTACGCCGTGTAAAGGCGCCGCTCTGCCAACTGAGCTAAGCACCCGCGAGGCACATGCACCGGCGCCGCGGTCGCGGCGGCCGGCGTGCTATTTCAACGCGTCCTTCAACGCCTTGCCGGGACGGAAGCGCGGCACCTTGGCCGATTTGATCTTGATGGCGGCGCCGGTGCGCGGATTGCGCCCGGTGCGTGCCGCGCGCTTGGTGACCGCGAATGTGCCGAAGCCGACGATCGTCACCGTGCCGCTCTTTTTCAGCGTGGCCTTCACGCCGCCGACCATGGCATCCAAGGCGCGGGTGGCCGCGGCCTTCGAGATATCGGCCTGTTTGGCGATGTGTTCGATCAGCTCCGACTTGTTCATGTACTAACCCCTTTGCCTGTGTTTGGTCGATGGTTCTGGATGGAAGGCTGCACGGCCGCGCAACACGGTGCTCAAAAGAAGTGACGGCGTCGTTGCGGCGCCGTCTCGATTCATTACAGCCCTGCGCTGATTCAGTGTCAACCCTGGAGCCGATTCTAGTTGCAATCACCCCGGAAACCAGGGGCCTGCGGGCGGACTTGCACCCTTGACAAGGCCTGTCTCGAGGCCTATTCGATGCAAGTTCACGCAGACGGCGCGGCACCTGGCCGGCCGCTGACCCAGGCCACGCCGGCCGCCGCCATGGCCAGGCCGAGCAGCATGAGCGGCGTGAAGACCTCGTCGAACAGCAGCCAGCCCAGCAGCGCTGTGCACGGCGGCACCAGATACATCAGGCTCGACACCTCCGTCGCTGCGCCACGCTGAATGAGCAGGTACAGCAGCGAGCTGCCGCCCAGCGTCAAACCCAGCACCGACCAGGCCAAAGCGCCGATGAGCTGCGGTTCGAACTGCATCGCACCGGCCTCGAGCAAGGCCAGCGGCGCGCACACCGCCAGCGCGGCCAGCAGTTGGATCAGGCTCGCACAGCGCACATCGCAGGGGCCGACAAAGCGCTTCTGGTACAGCGTGCCGGCGGTGATGCTGAGCAAGGCCAGCAACGCCAGCGACAGGTTCGTCGCCGTCAGTTCACCGGCGCCGAGCTTGGGCCACAAGACCAGCGTCACCCCGGCCAGGCCGAGCAGCACGCCGGCCCATTGACGTGGCGTGGTGCGCACCAACACGCGCTGCGTCGCGTCCTGGCCCACACCCGTCAGCCACAGCGCGGTCAACACCGGCTGCAGGCCCACCAGCAGCGCCACCGTGCCGGCGCCGGCGCCGAGCTTGACCGCGCTCCACACGCCGCCCAGGTAGCCGGCCTGCATCATCAGTCCCACCATCGCCAGGTGCGCGAGTTGCGAGCGACGGCGCGGCCAGGGCGGTCGCGACCAGCCGAGCCAGGCGGCGAAGCACACGATCGACAGGGCGAAGCGCATCGACAGGAACGACAGCGGTGGCGCGTGCGCCATGCCATAGCGCGCGACGATGAAACCGGTGCTCCAGATGAGCACGAACACCCACGGCATGGCGCGAACCCATGTGCCGAGCGACGGCCGCACCCTTCAGAGTGCCTTGGCCCGGATCTCGGGCAAGGCCTTGCGCAGGTAGTAGACCATCGACCACACCGTCAGCAAGCTCGCCAGATAGATCAGCGCGGTGCCCCACAGACGCGTGTCGATGAGGCCGAACAGCGAGCCGTCGAAGAGCAGGAACGGGATCGCCACCATCTGCACCACTGTCTTCAATTTGCCCAGCACATGCACCGCCACGCTGCGCGCGGCACCGATCTGCGCCATCCATTCGCGCAGCGCCGAGATTGCGATCTCGCGGCCGATGATGACGAAGGCGACCACGGCATTCACCCGATCGAGCTGCAGCAGGATCAACAGCGCCGCGCAGACCAAAAATTTGTCGGCCACCGGATCGAGAAAGGCACCGAACGACGAGGTCTGGTTGAGCCGTCGCGCCAGCCAGCCATCGAGCCAGTCGGTCAACGCACAGGCCACGAACATCACCGTGGCCAGCAGGTTGCGCGTGGCACCGTCGAGCGGCAGATAGAACACCCCGACGATGAGTGGAATCGCCACGATGCGCGCCCACGTCAACAAAGTCGGGATGGTGAAGAACATCGGGGCATTGTGCCCGCAGGTCGAGCCGAACCCGACGCTGCGGTCAATGCAGCGCGCGATAGATCTCCTCGGCCAGCACACGCGAGATGCCTTCCACCGAGGCCAGGTCATCGACGCCGGCATTGCCGACGCCGCGCGCACCACCGAAACGCTGCAACAGCAGCGCGCGCTTCTTCGGCCCGATGCCGGCAATGTCCTCGAGGCGGCTGCCGCCGGTGCGCACGCGCGCGCGACGGGCGCGCATGCCGGTGATGGCGAAACGGTGCGCCTCGTCACGGATCTGCGCCACCAGCATCAGCGCAGCCGAATCGTGCGCCAGCGTGGCCTTGGCGCGGCCGTCGGCAAAAACCAGCTCCTCGAGGCCGACCTTGCGGCCCTCGCCCTTTTCGACGCCGACGATCAGTGACGGATCGAGGCCCAGTTCGGCGAACACCTCACGGGCCACGCCGACCTGGCCGCGGCCGCCGTCGATCAGCACCAGATCGGGCATGCGCGCAGTCGATGGCGCGGTCGTGCCGTCGTCGGCCGACATCGCCTCGGCGACCTTCGCATAGCGACGCATCAGCACCTGGCGCATCGCCGCATAGTCGTCGCCGGCGGTGATGCCGACGATGTTGTAGCGCCGGTACTGGCTGTTCTGCATGCGATGGTCCTCGTACACCACGCACGATGCCTGTGTGGCTTCACCGGCCGTGTGGCTGATGTCGAAGCATTCGATGCGCAGGCGGTCGGGCTCGGCCACGTCGAGGTCGAGCGCCTCGGCCAACGCGCGCGTGCGTTCGCGCTGCGAGCCTTCTTCGGCGAGCAAACGGGCGAGCGCGATGTCGGCGCCCTTGATCGCCATGTCGAGCCAGATGCGGCGCTGCTCGCGGGGCTGGTGCTGCACACGCACGCGCGTCCTCGCCTGCAATGGCGATGTCTGCGCGAGCGCTTCGACCAGCGTGTCGCCGACCGCATGGCTCAGCACCAGCAGCGGCGGCACGCTCTGCTCGAGATAGTGCTGGGCCATGAAAGCCTCGAGCACCTGCACGGCGGGCTCGCGCGGCGCCTCTTGCTGGGCAGTGTCGTCGTCGAGCGGCGCCGCCATCACTGTGGCTTCATCGACGTGCGTCGGGAAGTACGCACGATCGCCCAGGTGGCGGCTGCCACGCACCATGGCCAGGTTGACGCAGGCGCGACCGCCGCTGACCTTCACCGCCAGGATGTCGACGTCGCGTTCGCCGCTGGACAGGCTGCTGTCGTCCACCGATTGTTGGTGCAGCACCCGCGACAACGCGCCGATGCGATCGCGCCATTCGGCCGCCTTCTCGTAGTTCAACGCCTCGGCGGCGGTGGCCATCTGGCGCTGCAGCTCTTCGATCACCTGCTCGGGTTCGCCGAGCAGGAAGCGCTCCGCATGTTGCACATCCAGCGCATAGTCTTCAGCAGGGATCAGCCCCACGCACGGCCCCGAGCAACGGCGGATCTGGTGCAGCAGGCAGGGGCGCGAACGGTTGGCGAAGACCGTGTCCTCGCAGGTGCGCAGCTGAAACACCTTCTGAATCAGCAGGATCGTTTCCTTCACCGCCCACGCGCCGGGATAGGGCCCGAAGTAGCGGTGCCGGCGATCGACGCTGCCACGGTAGTAGGCCACCCGCGGAAAGCTCGAGGCCGACAGGGCCCCTGCCCCGTCGGCGGCGCGCTTGGCGACTGTCGTGCCGGTGCCGGTGATCTTCAGGTACGGGTAGCTCTTGTCGTCGCGAAACAGGATGTTGAACTTCGGGTTCAACGCCTTGATCAGGTTGTTCTCGAGCAAAAGCGCCTCGGCCTCGGTGCGCACCACCGTCGTTTCCAGCCGCGCGATGCGGCCGACCATGTGGCCGATGCGGGTGCCGCCATGGTCCTTGTGAAAATAGCTGGACACGCGCTTCTTCAGGTTGCGCGCCTTGCCGACATACAGCACGTCTCCACGCGCATCGAAGTAGCGGTAGACGCCGGGCAGGCCCGGCAGCGCCGAGACCTCGTGCAGCAGACGCTCGCGTCCCAGGTCGGCGCTGGCGGCGCTGGCTGCGGTCACCGGGGTCGCTGAAGGTGGCGAGGGAGCGGGTTCGTCATGCATCGGCGAACATTCTGCCGCCTTCGATAATCCGCGCGATGCACTGGGACCTGTTCTGCCGCGTCATCGACAACCATGGCGACCTGGGCGTGTGCTGGCGTCTGGCCTGCCAGCTGGCGCGCCGCGGCGAAGCGGTGCGGTTGTGGGTCGATGAACCGGCGGCCCTGGGCTGGATGGCCGGCGACGGCTGCGCCGGTGTCGAGTTGCGTGCGTGGCACGACGCGTCCGCTTTGCCTGGGCCGCGCGATGTGGTCGTCGAAGCCTTCGGCTGCGACCCGCCAGCCGCCTTCGTCGCGGCGATGGCCGCGGATGCGCGGCCGCCGTTGTGGATCAACCTCGAATACCTCAGCGCCGAAGCCTTCGTCGAGCGTTCGCACGGCCTGCCTTCGCCACAGTCCGATGGGCCGGGCCGCGGTCTGACGAAGTGGTTCTGCTTTCCGGGCTTCGGCGAGCAGACCGGCGGGCTGCTGCGCGAAAGCGATCTGGCGAAGCGACAACGGGCTTTCGACGCGCAGCGCTGGCTTCGCACACAGGCGATCGAGATGTTGCCTGGCGAGCGGCGGGTCAGCGTCTTCAGCTATCCGAACGCGCCGATGGGGCCGTTGTCGAACTGGCTGGGCGCCCAACCGACACGGTTGCTGCTGACACAAGAAGCCCCGCTGCCGCCCGATGCACCCGCCACGCTGCGCCATCGGCGCCTGCCCTGGCTCAGCCAGACCGACTATGACCACCTGCTGTGGTCATGCGATCTGAACCTGGTGCGCGGTGAAGACTCGCTGGTGCGCGCGCTGTGGGCCGGCGTGCCGTTCCTGTGGCACATCTACACGCAGGCCGACGGCGCGCACGCAGCCAAGCTGGCGGCCTTTCTGCAGATGTACCTGCACGGCGCCGACCCCAAGCTGGCCGAAGCGCTGCGCCGTCTGTTCGCCGCCTGGAACGGTCTGGCGCCCTGGCCGGTTGCGCCGATCGATGAGCCGGCCTGGCGCGAACAGGCACGATCGGTGCGCGACAGGTTATGGGCACAGAGCGACCTGGTCAGCCGGCTGCTCGGTTTCGTCGCACAAAAACGCTAAAATCATGGGCTTTGCCGCGCGCGAACGGCTGCGGCGCCCTTTCGGAAGAACCCCATGAAAATCGCCCAGGACATCCGCGCCGGCAACGTCATCATGCAAGGCAAGGACCCGATGGTCGTGCTGAAGACCGAATACAGCCGCGGTGGGCGCAATTCGGCCACCGTGCGCATGAAGCTGAAGAACCTGCTCAACGAGTCGAACACCGAACTGGTGTTCAAGGCCGACGACAAGATGGAGCAGATCGTGCTCGACAAGAAGGAGTGCACCTACTCCTACTTCGCCGACCCGATGTACGCCTTCATGGACGCCGAGTACAACCAGTTCGAGATCGAATCCGAGAACATGGGCGACGCGATCCAGTACCTGGAAGATGCGATGCCGGTGGAGGTGGTGTTCTACGACGGCAAGGCGATCTCGGTCGAGCTGCCGACATCGCTCGTGCGCGAGGTCACCTACACCGAGCCGGCCATCAAGGGCGACACCTCGGGCAAGGTGCTGAAGCCGGCCAAGCTGGCCACCGGCTTCGAGATCTCGGTGCCGCTGTTCGTGGCCACCGGTGACAAGATCGAGATCGACACGCGCACGCACGAGTACCGCAAGCGCGTCTGACGGACTCGACCGGACTCACCGAACTGGGCACTGCGGTGCCCCTTTTGATTGCAGTGCGATGATGGCCATCCCGGCTCGACTCGGCAGCGGCGATGGCTGACCACACATCCAATCGTTTCGGCTTCGATTTCGACGCCGCAGTGCAGGCGCCGTTTCGCATGCAGCCGGGGCTGCGGCGTTTGGCCGACGGGGCTGCGCAACTGACACCGTCCGTAAGCGACGGCGTGCCGGGCCGTCACCTTCAGGAAAAACTTCAGGTGCTGCGCCAGCGCCCCGAGACCGCGCTGCTTTCGACGTCTGGCTTCGACGCCGCGCCCGCGCTGGCCGCGCTCTCCCGGCACGCGGCGCAGGAATGGCCGGCCAGTTTTGGCTGGGACGGGCACGACGCTGTGGCGATCAACCTCGGTTGGCGCCTTCGCGGCGATGACCTGGTGCCGCTGCCGGGCCCCGCTTCACCGTGGCAAGTCGAGATCGGCGAGTGTCTGCGCGCGCTGGATGCCGCATGGCGGTTGCCCGCGCTGCTGAGCCTGGCCTTCGCCGAAGACTTCGCTGTCATCGACGGCGCCGGGCAGATTCCGTGGCTGGCGGTGGCGCTGCCTTCGCACTGGGCGCCGGCGGCCAAGGTCGGGCGGCACTTCACCGAGGTGCACGCACCGGTGGCCGACAACCGGCAACTTCTCGCTGCCGCGGATGCGCTGGCACGGCTGGTGTGCGCGCCGGCGCGCTGGGAACGCTTCGTGTGGAGCATCTCCGCGCACGCGCTGCTCAATGCACTTCCCGACAGTTCGCTCACCGCCTGGGACGACGCACCGGGCGACGACACCGAACACGTCGTCCGCCAAGCCTGGTTTCGCAGCGAACGCCAGACCTTCATCCCGGTGCCGGATGCCGAGCAGGCCGTCTTCACGATCCGCGTCGACACCGAGCCACTGGCACGGGCCATCGACAGCGCGCACAAAGCGCGCCTGGTGCACGACGCGGTGGCCTCGATGAGCCCGCAAGTGCTGCGCTACCGTGGACTCGAGCGTGTGCGCGACGCCTTGCTGGGCTGGCTCGACGACCGAGCCAGGCAATGACCGCATCGGCTTGCACTGGTTCGCCGGCCGACGTGCATCTTCAGGTCGGCTTCGACGGCGGCAGTCAGTTCCTCGCGCGCTGGCAGCGCTGGCGAAACGAACCGGCAGCTTCGAAGCGGGCGATGTGTCATGTCACCATCGCCAGCGTGGCCGATGCCGCCACTGCGCCGCCGGCCGTGATTGCCACCCATGACCCGCTGATGCAGCAGCTGGCGTGTGCGTGGCCGCCCCGTGTGCACGGCCTTCACCGCTTGTCGTTCGAGAACGGCAAGGTGCAGCTGCTGCTGGCCCTGGGCGAGCCGCGGCGCTGGTTGACCCAGCTTCGCCTGCAGGCCGACGGCGTGGATCTGATCGACATCGATCGGCTGGCCGCCACGCCGACCGACCTGCTGCCGCTGGCCCGGGCCCTGGCGCGGCTGTGCCGACACGGTGCCGCGCTGCACGGGGTGCCCGCCAGCATCGACGCGGCGTCGGCCTTCGCCAGTGCCGGCTTCGAGTGCTCGCCCTTCGTGGCGGGCGAGCCGATGCGGGGCCGCTTCGCGCCTCGTTTCGAAGTCAGGCGGCAGCCATCGTTTGCCGGGCCTGATGATGGCAACCGCGAGGCGATCATCGTCGGCGCCGGCCTGGCCGGCTGCGCACTGGCCTGGGCGCTGGCCGAACACGGCTGGCGCACTTGGTTGATCGACCGGCACGCCGAGCCGGCGCAAGAGGCCTCGGGCAACCCGGCCGGCATGTTCTGCGGCACCGTGCACCCGCATGACGGCCACCATGCGCGCTGGCAGCGCGCGGCGGCGCTCGAAGCGCAACGGGCGGTGCGTTTTGCCATCGACCACCATGCCGTGGCCGGCGCCACCGACGGCGTGGTGCGACTCGACCGATCGGGCCGCACACGCGATCAGATGCAAGCCATGCTGGAGCGTCTGGCGCTGCCCGGCGATTTCGTGCAAGCCCTCGATGCGGAGCAGGCCAGCGCGCGCTGCGGCGTCCAATTGCGGTACCCGGCCTGGTTCTTTGCCGGCGGCGGCTGGGTGCAGCCCGGCGGCCTGGCGCGCTCGATGCTGCGACGCGCCGGCCCGATGGCGCAGATGCTGGGCGGCCGCAGCGCACAGGCCATCCAATCGGTGCGGGCGCGCTGGCAGGTACGTGATGGCGCCGGCGCGTTGATCGCCTCAGCGCCGACGCTGGTGCTGGCCAACGCCGGTGATGCGTTGCGCCTGCTGCAGGCTCACGGCTCACATGTCTGGCCGGTGGGCGCCGTGCGTGGGCAGCTCAGTTGGTATGAAGCTGCCGTCGCGCCGCGCCTGCCCCTGGCCGGCGGCGGCTACTGGCTGCCCGCCACGGGCGGGCTCAGCGTCTTCGGTGCCAGCGCGCAGGCGGCCGACCTCGACCCTGAAGTGCGCATCGACGACCACGCCCACAACCTGCACCGCTTGCACGGCCTGAGCCCAAACGCCCCGGCGCTGGTCACCGGCGAACTGCAGGGTCGTGTGGCATGGCGATGTGTGGCCGCCGACCGCCTGCCGGTCATCGGCCCCGTGCCCGATCCGCAAGCCCCGCCGGGCAGCCGGTTGCATCATCTGGCGCGCCTGCCGGGGCTGCACGTGATCACCGCGCTGGGTTCGCGCGGCATTTCCAGCGCAGTCCTCGGCGGACAGGTTCTGGCGGCCCAGATCAGCGGTGCGCCGGTGCCGCTCGAGGCAAAGCTTGTCGATGCCATCGAGCCCGCCCGCTTCGCCATGCGTGCGGCGCGGCGCCGCTGAGATCACGCCTCGGGCCTGGCGGTTCAGGCCTTGCCGGGATTTCCCTGTGCGTCAGCACCGGCCTCGGCCGGGTCGCCGTCCGGCGGGTTGTCGGCATCGGTGCCGGGCTTGCGCTCGGCCTTCTCGCGCAGCTTTTCTTCCTTCTTCTTCTTCTTGGCCAGCTCACGCTGGCGTTTTTCGAACGAGTAGTTGGGTTTGGCCACGGGCCGTCCTTTTCATCAATGAAACATGCGCGTGCCGGGCTTGCACCGCAACCGCAAGGGTACGCGCTTTTGCGGCGGCCGCTTTCGCGGGCTGCCCGGCGCGGCGCGGAGCGCGTCGTCGTTGGCAGGCTCAGAAGCGCAGTGTCTTCACGCCCAGAGTCGTGCCGACCAGGCACAGATCGGCGTGGCGCTGCGCGAACAATCCGACGGTGACCACGCCCGGCCACTGGTTGATGCGCGCTTCAAGCGCGGCCGGCGAGTCGATGTGCAGGCCATGGGCATCGAGGATCACGCAGCCGTTGTCGGTGACGAAGCCGGCGCGTGGCACCACCCGCGCACCCAGCGCGACCAGGCGCCGCGACACCTGCGCGCTGGCCATCGGGATCACTTCGACCGGCAGCGCGAAAGCGCCCAGCCGCTGCACGCACTTCGATTCATCGACGATGCAGATCAGCCGTTCGGCCAGGTCAGCGACGATCTTCTCGCGCGTGAGCGCGCCGCCGCCGCCCTTGATCATGCAGCCCTGCGGGTCGATTTCGTCGGCACCATCGACGTACACCGCCAGCCTCTCCACGCGGTTGGCGTCGACGACCTCGATGCCCAGCGCACGCAGCTGCTGCGTGCTGCGCTCGCTGCTCGACACCGCTCCCTGTATCCGTTGCCTGATCGGGCCGAGCGCCGCGATGAAGTGATCCACCGTCGATCCGGTGCCCACACCGATCAGCGCACCTGAAGGCAGGTGGGCCAGCGCCGCCGCGGCGACCTGGGCCTTCAATTTGTCCTGTGTCATGGCGCCGGATTATCCAGCGCGACGGGGCCCAGAATGGGGGCCGATGCATGCCTACGATCTCGCGCGACCGCTGCTGTTCGGTCTCGACCCCGAACAGGCGCACGACCTGACATTGCAGACCCTGGCCGGGCTGCAACACACCCCTGCCAGTGCCTTGTGGGCACGCCGCCGCGTCATGGACCCGGTCACGCTGGCCGGCCTGCGCTTTCCCAACCGCATCGGCCTGGCTGCCGGGCTCGACAAGAATGGCGCCTGCATCGACGGACTGGGTGCACTCGGCTTCGGCTTCATCGAAGTCGGCACCGTCACGCCGCTGGCGCAAGGCGGCAACCCCAAGCCACGCATGTTCCGGCTGCCGCAGGCGAACGCGCTCGATCAATCGGCTCGGCTTCAACAACCAAGGCCTGCAGGCGTTCATCGCCAACGTGCGGCGCGCACGCCGTTTTCGCGCGGCGGGTGGCATCGTCGGGCTGAACATCGGCAAGAACGCCGCCACGCCGATCGAACGCGCGGTCGATGACTATCTGGTCGCTCTGGCCGGTGTTTTCGCGCATGCCGACTACATCACCGTAAACATCTCCAGCCCGAATACAAAGAGCCTGCGCGAACTGCAAAGCGATACCGCGCTCGATGCCCTGCTCGAACGCCTGCAGCAACGCCGCGCCGAACTGCAGGCGCAGCACGCGCGCCAGGTGCCGATGTTCGTCAAGATCGCACCCGACCTGGATCAAACCCAGGTGCAGGCCATTGCTGCCGCGCTGCTGAGGCACCGCATCGACGGCGTCATCGCCAGCAACACCACGCTGTCGCGCACAGGAGTCGCCGGATTGGCGCACGCCGATGAAGCGGGTGGGCTGTCGGGCGCGCCCCTGCTGAAGCTCAGCAACCAGGTCATCCGCTGGCTGCGTGCGGCACTGGGGACCGGCTACCCGATCATCGGCGTCGGCGGGGTCCTGAGCGGTGAAGACGCATGCAGCAAGATCGCCGCCGGTGCCGATCTGGTGCAGATCTACACCGGGTTGATCTACAAGGGCCCGGCGCTGGTCGGCGAGGCGGCCAGCGCGTTGAAGCGGATGCGCCGTTGACGCTTCAGCGAAGGCCTTCAAGGCCATCAACAGGCCGATGAAGACCGGCTGGTGCAGCATGTAGAAGGTCAGCGGCCAGCGCCCCAGCAGCACCAGCGGCCGTGCGGCCGATGCGACGCCCGCTTGCAGCCAGGCTGGACGCTGAGCCAGCAGCCACTGGCCCGCCGCCAACCCGATGAGCATCACCCCCAGCCACGGCAGCACCGGCACGTAGTCCTCGGTGACCGGCTTGCGTGTCCCCAGGCCGACCCACTGCAACGCGGGCTGGTCGAAGAAGGCAAGGTTCAGCCATATCGGCGCGGCGATGCACAGCGCCGCCAGCGGCCACAGCGCACGGCCCAGCGGTGCGGACAGCCGCGCCAGGACGAGCATCACCGCCATGCCGTGCAGCACGCCGAAGAAGATCCAGCTGTTCGGAAACATGAAGGCCGAACCGATGCTGACCAGCACCGCGCAACCGGCGACCTGGGCCCAGCGGCGCCAGAATTTCGGCCACGGCTGCCGTGCCTGCAGCGCCAGCGCGATCGACAGGCCGGCGCAGAACAGGAACAGGCCGACGATGCAGGTGCGCTGCGTGGTCCACAGCGGGTCGTGATAGAAATCCTGGCGCGCCGCCAGCCAGCCGAGGAAGTTCAGGTCGAAGGCGAAGTGAAAGCCGGCCATCCACAGCATGGCCACGCCGCGCAGCGCATCCAGGCGCTCGAAGCGAAGCGGCGCGGTGCCGCTCAAGCTGCCCGCCACGGCGGTTCGGTCCAAGTCAGGTGCATGCGCGCTTCCGTCAAAATCCCGCATCCTAAGACCAGCCTCGGGCCCCAGTCGATGACAGCACCCGCACCGCACCCACCGTCGCACCCACCGTCGCACCCGACATCGCACTACAGCAGCGTCTTCCACCCCGGCTTGTTCGACGGCCAGCTGCATTGGGTCACCGGCGCCGGCAGCGGCATCGGCCGCTGCGTGGCGCATGAGCTGGCCTCGCTCGGCGCCACTGTGGTGCTCAGCGGGCGCACGCTGGCCAAACTCGACGCGGTGGCCGACGAGATCCGCCACGACGGCGGCCGCTGCGACACGCTGGCCTTCGACATCCGCGATGAAGAAGCGGTGAAGGCTGGCGTGGCGAGCGTCGTGGCGCGCCACGGCGTGATCCACGGCCTGGTCAACAACGCCGGGGGTCAGTTCCCGGCGCCGCTGGAAAGCATCAGCAAGCGCGGTTTCGATGCGGTGGTGGCGAACAACCTGACAGGCGGCTTCCTGATGATGCGCGAGGTGTTCCTGCAAAGCATGCAGGCGCAGGGTGGCGCCATCGTCAACATGACGGCCGACTTTCGCAACGGCATGCCGACGATGGGCCATTCGGGCGCGGCGCGCGCCGGCACTGCCAACCTGACGCAGACAGCGGCCTTCGAGTGGGCGCGTGCCGGCGTGCGCGTGAATGCCGTCGCGCCGGGCTGGATCGCGTCCAGCGGGATGGACAGCTACGGCGAAGCGATGCGCCCGATGATCCGCAAGCTCAAGCGCCACGTGCCGCTGCGGCGCCTGGGCAACGAGGCCGAGGTGAGCGCGGTGATCGTCTTCCTGCTGTCGCCGGCCGCGGCCTTCGTCACCGGCATCACGGTGCCGATCGACGGCGGCGCGCCGCTCGGCAACGGCGCTTTTCCGAGCGCCGACCACGACCGCTCACGGCCGTTCGACGGCTTCCACCGGGCCGTGCTGCCGCGGGCGCTTCAGGACGAGGCGGCCGCCACATGACATCCGGCCCGCGACGCAGCAGCGCACAGCAGCGGCAATTCGATGCCGCACTGACCGAGCTGTTCGAACAGCGCATCACCTTCAATGGCTTTCTCGGCTTGAAGGTGCTGTCGTTGCAGCCCGACGCGGTGTGCCTGCGGCTGGACATGCGCCGCGAACTGGTCGGCCATGCGCACTCGGGGCGGCTGCACGGCGGCGTCATCTCGGCCACGCTCGATGCGATGGGCGGGCTGGCGCTGATGGTGGGACTGGGCGAAAAGCACGGCGACGAAGGCGTCGAGCAGGTCATGCACCGCATCGGCCGCATGGGCACCATCGACCTGCGCATCGACTTCCTGCGCCAGGGCATTGGCAAGCATTTCATCGGCAGCGCCGAAGTCACGCGCCTGGGCGGGCGCATCGGCTCGGTGCAGATGCGGCTGCACAACGACGAGCAGCTGCTCATCGCCACCGGCGCCGCGTCCTACGTGGTGTCCTGAGCGCGCGCCTGGCCGGTGGCGAGGAACACGCCGCCGCCGAGCAGATCGGTCACCCGCAGACGGTCGATGCGTTCAGCGAGCAGGCTGTAGGGCCGCGCCAGCCCGTTGAGCGACGACACCGAGCGCAGCGCCGCGCCCCACACCAGCAGATTCACCGCAGCCGCCCACGGCGGCGCCCATTGCAAGCCGCTGGCGACCACCGTGGCGCCGGGCTTCAGGTGCGCGAGCAGGTGGTCCAGCGCCTCGGCGCGGCGCAGGATGTCGTGCGTGAAGTGAAACAGCGCCGCATCGGCCTGGCGCCGGGCGCTCGGCAGCCGCGCTTGCTCCACCGGCGCGCACAGCAGCGTGATGTTGCGCTGGCCGTCGCGTGCCACACGCTCACGCGCGCGCTCGAGCATCTCCGGGCTCTGTTCGATGCCGACGATATGGCCGGTCTTGCCGACGCGCTCGTGCAACAACCCGAAGCTGAGCCCGGTGCCGCAGCCGACATCGAAGACCGTGTCGCCGCCGTGCAGCGCCAGCGCCTCGACCGCGCGGCGTCGGATCGGCTCGAACAGCGCCAGTTCGAGATCGTAGGTGCCGGCGCGGCGACGGTACTGCGCCAGCGCCGCATCGCGGTCGGGACCCAGGGGTCGGCTGTTCGGCATGTCTGGACCTTACTCCGTGGCGGCCGCGCTGAACAGCCGTCATGCCTCGTGCGGTCATGACCCGGCAGGTCATGGCAGCGCTGCAGGCGGCGCGCTATCGTGGCGCATGCACGCTTCATCGATCCCCTTGCCGCCTGTAGGCACCCAGCTGCGCGAATGGCGCCAGCGTCGCCGCCTGAGCCAGCTCGATCTGTCCGGCCACGCGGAGGTGTCCACCCGCCACCTCAGCTATCTCGAAACCGGTCGCGCGCTGCCCAGCCGCGAGATGGTGCTGCGCCTGGCCAACCGGCTGGAGGTGCCGCTGCGCGAGCGCAATCGGCTGCTCACCGCCGCCGGCTATGCGCCGCTGTACGCCGAACGCACGCTCGACGATCCTGCCTTGCGGGCGGCCAAGGAAGCGGTGCAGCAGGTGCTGAGCGCGCACGAGCCCTATCCGGCACTGGCCGTGGACCGCCACTGGAACATGGTCGCGCACAACCGCATGGTGCCGATGCTGCTGCAGGGCTTGCCGGCCGAACTGCTGGCCGAGCCGCTGAACGTGTTGCGCGTGAGCCTGCACCCGCAGGGCCTGGCGCCGCGCATCGTCAACCTGGCGCAATGGCGCGCGCACCTTCTGCACCGGCTGCAGCAGCAGCCCGGTGCGCCGGCCGATGCCACCATGAGCGAACTGCTCGCGGAGCTGAAGGCCTATCCAGTCCTCGATGGCGAGGCATCGGCACCATCGCACCCCGAGATGATGCCGGTGTTCCTGCCGCTGCAGCTGGCCTCGCCAGCCGGGGTGCTGTCGTTCATCAGCACCATCACGGTGTTCGGCACGCCGCACGACATCACGCTGTCGGAGCTGGCGATGGAGACATTCTTTCCGGCCGACGTTCACACTGCACAGGTGTTGCGCAAGATGGCCGAGGGCTGACAAGCTGCGGCCGCGTCTGGCCGCTAGCATCGCGCTTCCCACCACTGGAGTCGTGCATGCAGGTGCTGTGCCTCGACCTCGAAGGCGTGCTCGTGCCCGAGGTCTGGATCGAGTTTTCCAAACGCACCGGCATTGCCGGCTTCCAGCGCACCACGCGCGACGAGCCGGACTACGACAAGCTGATGCGCTATCGGCTCGACCTGCTTTCGCAGCACGGGCTGAAGCTGCCCGACATCCAGCAGGTCATCGCCGGGATGGCGCCGTTGCCGGGCGCACGCGAGTTCCTCGATGCCATGCGCGAGCGCTACCAGGTGATCATCCTGTCGGACACTTTCTACGAATTCGCCGACCCGTTGATGAAACAGCTGGGCCGCCCGACGCTGTTTTGCCACAAGCTCGAAGTGGATAGTGAAGGCGTGGTGCGCCACTACCGGCTGCGTCAGCCGGACCAGAAAAGTGCGGCCGTGCGGGCACTGAAGAGCCTGAACTACCGCGTCTTCGCGGCCGGTGATTCGTACAACGACACCGGCATGCTGAAGGCCGCCGACGCGGGCTTTTTCATCCACGCGCCCCCGGCCATCACGGCGCAGTTTCCGCAGTTCGTGGTGACGCACGACCATGCCGAACTGGCGGCGGCGGTGGCTGCCGCGGCCGCCGCCTGATCCCGCTGGCAGCGGCGGGCCGCATCCCTTCCAGGCCGCGCCTCAGCTCAGCGCACGCCGCGCGTTGTGGAACATGCGCATCCACGGGCTCGGCGCGCCAGTGTCGGCGCCGGTCCAGCTCATCTGGATATTGCGGAACACGCGTTCGGGGTGCGGCATCAGCGCGGTAAATCGGCCGTCGTCGGTGGTCACCGCGGTCAGGCCGTCGGGGCTGCCGTTGGGGTTGAAGGGGTAGGCCTGTGTGGCGGCCCCTGCGTGGTCCACGAAGCGCATTGAGCGCCGCACGCCCTTCGCATCACCGCGCTGCGAAAAGTCGGCGAACCCTTCCCCGTGCGCGACCGCGATCGGCAGCCGGCTGCCGGCCATGCCGGTGAAGAACAGGCTCGGGCTGTCGAGCACCTCGACCAGGCTCAGGCGCGCCTCGAACTGCTCGCTCCTGTTGCGCGTGAACTTCGGCCACGCCTGCGTGCCGGGAATGATCGAGCTCAGCGCGGCCATCATCTGGCAGCCGTTGCACACACCCAGCGCGAGCGTGTCGGGCCGGTTGAAGAAGCCGGCGAACATCTCGGCCAGCGCCGGGTTGAACAGGATCGATCGCGCCCAACCCTCGCCGGCACCGAGCGTGTCGCCGTAGCTGAAGCCGCCGCAAGCAACCAGCGCCTGGAACATATCCAGGCGCGCGCGACCGGATTGCAGGTCGCTCATGTGCACATCGAAGCAATCGAAGCCGGCCTGCGCCAGTGCATAGCTCATCTCGACATGGCTGTTGACGCCCTGCTCGCGCAGCACCGCCATCTTCGGGCGCGTCTTCAGCAGCGCGGGGGCGTTAGTGGCATCGAAGCTCAGGTGCAGATGCAAGCCGGCGTCATCGTCGTGGCCTGCGGCCGCATGCTCGGCATCGGCGCAGGCCGGGTTGTCGCGCAGTCGGGCGATGCGCCAGCTGGTTTCGTCCCAGGCCTGCTGCAGATCGCGCAGCGGCGACGTGAAGACCTTCTTCGCGTCGCGCCAGACCTCGATGGCGCGCCGATCGTTCGGTTGGCCGATGACATGGCTGCAGCGGCCGAGCCCGTGCCCGCGCAGCACGCCGATGGCCGCGTCGCGTTGCGCGCGTGGCACCTGCAGCACGACGCCGAGTTCCTCGTTGAACAGCGCCTTCAAGGTCAGCTCACTGCGCCGTTCGCCGATTTGCGCGGCCCAGTTCTTCGAATCGCCGTGCTCGGCGCGGCTGTCGCCGATGCCATCGCCTTCGGTGACGAGAAGATCCACGTTCAGGCTGACGCCGATATGGCCGGCAAAGGCCATCTCGCACACGCAGGCCCACAGGCCACCATCGCTGCGGTCGTGATAGGCGAGCAGCTGGCCGGCAGCGCGCAAGTCGTTGACGGCCGCGACCAGTGCCCTCAGGCGATCGGTGTCGTCCAGATCGGGCACCTCGTTTCCGAAGCTGCCCAGCACCTGTGCCAGCATCGATCCGCCCAGGCGATGGCGCCCAGCCCCCAGGTCGACCAGGATCAGCGCGCTGTCCTCCGTTTGCAGCTGCGGCGTCAGCGTGCCGCGCACATCGTCGAGCGTGGCGAAGGCGCTGACGATCAGCGACACCGGCGCGATGACTTGCCTGGCCTGGCCGGCGTCGACCCAGCGCGTGCGCATCGACAGCGAATCCTTGCCCACCGGCACGCCAATGCCCAGTGCCGGACACAGCTCCATCGCCACCGCGCGCACGGTGTCGTACAGCGCGGCGTCTTCGCCGGCTTCGCCGCAGGCCGCCATCCAGTTGCAGCTGAGCTTGATGCGATCCAGCGTCACCGGCGCGGCGAGCAGGTTGGTGATCGCCTCGCCGACCGCCATGCGCCCCGAGGCCGGTGCATCCAGGCTGGCCAGCGGCGTGCGTTCACCCATGCTCATCGCCTCGCCGCGAAAGCCGGCGTAGTCGGCCAACGTGACCGCGCAGTCGGCCACCGGCACCTGCCACGGCCCGACCATCGGATCGCGGTGGCTCAGGCCCCCGACCGTGCGGTCGCCGATGGTGATCAGGAAACGCTTCGAGGCGACGCTCGGGTGGCGCAGCACATCGAAGGCCACCTGCTGCAAGTCGACGCCGGTCAGGTCGAGCGCGGCTTCCTTGCGCTGCACACGCGTCACGTCGCGCCGCATCTTCGGCACCTTGCCGAGCAGCACCTCCATCGGCATGTCGATGAAGCGCTCGCCGGCGGGGCCGTCTTCCAGCACCAGTTGCCGTTCGGCGGCGACCACGCCGACCACGGCGAACGGGCAGCGCTCGCGTTCAGCCATCGCCGCGAAGATCGGCAGCGCATCGCTCGCCAACGCCAGCACGTAGCGTTCCTGGCTTTCGTTGCACCAGACTTCCTTCGGCGCGAGGCCGCTCTCCTCCAGCGGGACCTTGCGCAGATCGAAGGTGGCGCCACGCATCGCGCCATCGACCAGTTCAGGAAAGGCGTTGCTGATGCCGCCCGCACCGACGTCGTGGATGGCCAGAATCGGGTTCGACGCACCCAGTGCCCAGCAGTGGTTGATGAGCTCCTGTGCACGGCGCTGCATCTCGGGGTTGCCACGCTGCACCGAATCGAAGTCGAGCGCGGCGGTGTTGCTGCCCGCGGCCATCGAGCTGGCCGCGCCGCCGCCCATGCCGATGCGCATGCCCGGCCCGCCGAGCTGGATCAGCAGTGTGCCGGCATCGAAGGGCAGCTTGTGCGTCAAGGCGTCGCTGATGATGCCCAGGCCGCCGGCGATCATGATCGGCTTGTGATAGCCGCGCCGCACGCCGGCCAAGTCCATCTCGAAGACGCGAAAGACACCGCCCAGGTTGGGCCGGCCGAACTCGTTATTGAAGGCGGCGCCGCCGAGCGGACCGTCGAGCATGATCTGCAACGCGCTGGCAATGTGCGCGGGCTTGCCGACGGGTGCGTGTTCCCACGGTTCGTCGGTACCGGGCAGGTGCAGATTCGACACACAGAAGCCCGTCAACCCGGCTTTGGGCCGGGCACCGCGGCCGGTGGCACCCTCGTCCCGGATCTCGCCGCCGGCACCGGTGGCGGCGCCGGCAAACGGCGAGATCGCGGTCGGGTGGTTGTGCGTTTCCACCTTCATCAGCACGTGCGCGACCTCGTCGCGCGCGGTGTACATCGGCGCGTTGGTGTAGCCCTGCGGCAGCCAGCGCTGCACCGGGCCGCCAGCCATCACCGCGGCGTTGTCGTGGTAGGCGACGATCGTGTACTGCGGCGATGTCGCTTCGGTGTGGCGAATCATGCCGAACATCGACAGCGGCTGCTCCAGCCCGTCGATGCAGAACGCGGCGTTGAAGATCTTGTGCCGGCAATGCTCGCTGTTGGCCTGCGCGAACATCATCAGTTCGACATCGCTCGGGTTGCGCCGCAGGCCGCTGAAGGCAGCCATCAGGTAGTCGATCTCGTCGTCGCTCAGCGCCAGGCCGAAGCGCGTGTTGGCCGTCACCAGCGCGGTGCGTCCGACGCCGAGCACATCCACCCGTTCGAGCGGTGGCGCCGGCTGCTCGTCGAACAGATGGCGCGCGGCTTCGCGGTCGAAGGCCACGCTTTCGGTCATGCGGTCGTGCAGCACATCGGCCACGGCCTGCAGTTCGGCTGCGCCGAGGGTCCTGCTGCCGAGCAAGCCGCGCTTCACCACCAGCGTGTACTCGGTGCAGCGTTCAATGCGTTGCACCGGCAAGGCGCAGTTGTGCGCGATGTCGGTGGCCTTGCTGGACCACGGCGACACGGTGCCCAGCCGTGGCATCACGACCACGCGCGCGCCGGCGGCTGCGTCGGCGGCCGGTTCGCCGTAGTGCAGCAGCGCTTGCAGACGATTCGTGCTGGCGACGTCCAGCGCTTGCCCGCAGCGCGCCCAATGCACGAATCGGGCACTGATGGTGACGATCGGGGTGGCGACGTCCGGCAGCGCCGCGATGCGGTCGAGCAAGGCCTGGGCACGAAAGCGTGACAGCGCATTGCCGCCTTCGAAGCACATCAACGGGTGGGCGGAGGCTGGCATGCGATGGCAGGTGATCGAGGGCGGTTAGGCGGCGGTGCCGCCGGATGGCACACGGCCCGCACGGGCCGCAGCGAAGCCGCGCATTTTATTGGCCGATGGGATAATCGAAGGCTATGACCATCAACCTCAAAACCGGCACCGACATCGAAGGCATGCGCATCGCCGGGCGCCTGGCCTCGGAAGTGCTGGACATGCTGACCGCGCATGTGATACCCGGCGTCAGCACCGAACAACTCGACAAGCTGGCGCACGAGCACATCGTGAACGTGCAGGGCGCCGTGCCGGCGCCGCTGAACTATGCCCCGCCGGGCTACACGCCCTACCCGAAGTCGATCTGCACCTCGGTCAACCACCAGGTCTGCCACGGCATCCCGAATGAGCGGCCACTGAAGGCCGGCGACATCGTCAACATCGACGTCACCGTCATCAAGGACGGCTGGCACGGCGACACCAGCCGCATGTTCATCGTCGGCGAGGGCTCGATCGCCGCGAAAAGGCTGTGCCAGCTGACCTATGAAGCGATGTGGAAGGGCATCGTCAAGGTCAGGCCCGGGGCGCGGCTGGGCGACATCGGCCATTCGATCCAGACCTTCGGTGAGAACCAGGGCTTTTCGATCGTGCGCGAGTTCTGCGGCCACGGCATCGGCCGCAAGTTCCACGAGGAACCGCAGGTGCTGCACTACGGCCGCCCGGGCACGCTGGACACCCTGCAACCCGGCATGGTGTTCACCATCGAGCCGATGATCAACGCCGGGCGCCGCGACATCCGCGAACTCGGCGACGGCTGGACGATCGTCACCAAGGACCGCTCGCTGTCGGCGCAGTGGGAGCACACCGTGCTGGTCACCGACACTGGCTACGAGGTGCTGACGCATTCGGCGGGCAGCCCGCGCCCGCCGGAATTCGTCGGCGGCTGAGCGCACGCGATGTCTGCCACCGGTGCAGCGCTCGCGTTGCGGTGCGAACCTGCCGCCGTGCTGACGCCGGCCCATGTGGCGGTCATGCGCGAGCGGGTGCTGACTGGCAAGGCGGCACTGCTCGAGCAGTTCGAGCGCTCGCGGCCCACGGTGCGCGCCGCGGCGCGGCTCACGAAGGCGCTGACGCGCCATGTCGATGCCATGCTGAGCGAGCTGTGGGCCCGCGTCGGCATGCCCGACGGCGCGGCGCTGGCGGCGGTCGGCGGCTACGGTCGCGCCGAGCTGTTCCCCTACTCCGACGTCGATGTCGTGGTGCTGCTGCCGGCCGGTGAGGCACTCGAGGCCACCCGCGCCGGTGTCGCCGTGTCCGATCGCGAGCAGCGGCTGCGCGCGGCCATCGAAGGCTTCTCGCGCACCTGCTGGGACATCGGCCTCGAAATCGGCGCCTCGGTGCGCACGGTGGCCGAGTGCGTGGCCATGGCGCGCAGCGATCTGACGGTGCAGACCGCGCTGCTCGAGGCACGCTTGCTGTGCGGCTCGCGCGTGCTGTTCGGCGAGTTCAGCGCGGCCACCGAGGCGGCGATGGATGCGAAGGCGTTCCTGCGCGGCAAGACGCTCGAGATGCGCCAGCGTCACACCAAGTACGAGGACACGCCGTATTCGCTGGAGCCGAACTGCAAGGAAAGCCCCGGTGGCCTGCGCGATCTGCAGGTCGTCATCTGGGTGGCGCGCGGGGCAGGACTCGGGCGCAGTTGGAAGGAACTCGCCGACAAGGGCCTCATCACGCCGTTCGAGGTCAGCCAGTTGCGGCGCCACGAAGGCACGCTGAAGCTCATCCGGGCGCGATTGCACCTGGTCGCGCAGCGGCGCGAAGACCGTCTGGTGTTCGACCTGCAGACGGCCGTGGCACAGAGCTTCGGCCTGGCGCCGACGAAGGGATTGCGCTCGTCGGAGCTGCTGATGCACCGCTACTACTGGGCGGCCAAGGCGGTGACGCAGCTGAACCAGATCCTGATGCTGAACATCGAGGAACGCGTCAACGGCTCGGAGACGGCACCGATGCGGCCGGTCAACGCGCAGTTCCTCGATCGCGGTGGCATGCTCGAGGTGGCTCACGATGGGTTGTTCGCCGCACACCCGCACGCGATCCTCGAATCGTTCCTGGTCTATCAGCAGACGCCGGGCATCAAGGGCTTTTCGGCGCGCACCTTGCGCGCGCTGTACAACGCGCGCAATCTGATGGACGCCGATTTCCGGCGCGACCCCTACAACCGCGAACTGTTCATGGACATCCTGCGCCAGCCGCAAGGGCTGACGCACGCGCTGCGGCTGATGAACCAGACCTCGGTGCTGGGCCGCTACCTGTGGGTCTTCCGGCGCATCGTCGGGCGCATGCAGCACGACCTGTTCCACGTCTACACGGTCGATCAGCACATCCTGATGGTGGTGCGCAACCTGCGCCGCTTCTTCATCCCCGAGCACTCGCACGAGTATCCGTTCTGCTCGCAGGTGGCCAGCGAATGGGGCGAGCCCTGGCCGCTGTACGTGGCGGCGCTGTTCCACGACGTGGCCAAAGGCCGCGGCGGCGACCACTCGACCCTCGGTGCCGCCGATGCGCGACGTTTCTGCCGTGACCACGGCATCGTCGGCGACGATGCGGCGCTGATCGAGTTCCTGGTGCTCGAACACCTGACGATGAGCCGCATCGCGCAGAAGGAAGACCTCAGCGATCCGGAGGTGATCATGGCCTTCACACGACTGGTGGGCAACGAACGGCGCCTGAGCGCGCTGTATCTGCTGACGGTGGCCGACATCCGCGGCACCAGCCCGAAGGTGTGGAATGCCTGGAAGGGCAAGCTGCTGGAAGACCTGTACCGCCTGACGCTGCGCGCACTCGGCGGGGCACGGCCGAACATCGCCGCGGTGATCGAGGCACGCAAGGGCGAGGCGCGCAAGCTGCTGGCGCTGGGCAGTGCGCTGCCCGGCAGCGAGGACCGGCTGTGGCGCACGCTCGACCTGAGTTACTTCGCCCGCCACGATGCCACCGACATCGCCTGGCATGCGCGCGCGCTGTGGCGCCATCTGGACAGCCGCGTGCCGATCGTGCGCGCGCGGGTCTCCTCGGTCGGTGAGGGCTTGCAGGTGGTGGTCTTCACGCCCGACCGCCCCGACCTGTTCGCCCGCATCTGCGGCTACTTCGACAGCGCCGGCTTCAGCGTGCTCGATGCCAAGGTGCACACCACCCGCGCCGGCTACGCGCTGGACACCTTCCAGGTCGTCAGCACGCGCATGGAGCCGGGCTCGGCAGCCGCCTATCGCGACCTGATCTCGCTCGTCGAGACACAGGCGGCCACCGCGCTGGCATCGACCGGCGCCCTGCCCGAGCCTGGCCGCGGGCGCGTGTCGCGGCGCGTGCGCTCGTTCCCGGTCACGCCACGCGTCACGCTGCAACCGGACGAACGCGCGCAGCGCTGGCTGCTGACGATCAGCGCCAGCGACCGCTCGGGGCTGCTGTACGGTATTGCGCGCGTGCTCGCCCGCCACGAAGTCAACCTGCACCTGGCCAAGGTCAGCACGCTGGGCGAACGGGTCGAGGACACCTTCCTGGTCGACGGCGCGGCGCTGCAACGGTCGCGTGAACAATTGCAGATCGAAAGCGAACTGCTCGACGCGGTGGCGCCGGCGTGAGCCTGAAGCAGACCGGCGCGGCCGCGTATCTTGATGCGCCGCATCGTTTCGACTGCATCATCGATGCACGCTCGCCGGCCGAGTTCGCCGAAGACCACTTGCCCGGCGCCGTCAACTGGCCGGTGCTCGACGACGAGCAGCGGCGCATCGTCGGCACGCTGTACAAGCAGCAATCGGCGCTGGCGGCGCGCAAGGTGGGCGCAACGATGGTGGCGCGCAACATCGCCGTGCATGTCGAACAGTGGGTGCAGGACAAGCCGCGCGACTGGCAGCCGCTGGTGTACTGCTGGCGCGGTGGCCAGCGTTCGGGCAGCCTGGCCTGGTTTCTGGGCCAGATCGGTTTTCGCACCACGCAGCTCGACGGTGGCTACAAGGCCTGGCGCGCGATCGTGCGCGACGAACTCGACGAGCTGCCGCGGCGCTTCAAATACCGCGTCCTTTGCGGGCGCACCGGCAGTGGCAAGACACGACTGCTGGGCGCGCTGGCCGACATCGGCGCGCAAACGCTCGATCTGGAAGGGCTGGCCTGCCATCGCGGCTCGGTGCTCGGTGCGGTGCCGGGCCGGCCGCAGCCGACACAGAAGCACTTCGATTCACTGCTGTGGCAAGCGCTCAAAGGCTTCGATCCGGGCCGGCCGGTGTTCATCGAAAGCGAGAGCCGCAAGGTCGGCGCGCTGCGCGTGCCGGAGGCACTGATCGATCACATGCGCAGCGATGGCGAATGCGTGCTGGTGCAAATGGCCGATGAAGCGCGCCTCGACCTGCTGCAGCAGGAGTACGCCTTCTTCGCCGACGATGTCGAAGGCTTCTGCCGGTTGCTCGAATCGCTGCTGCCGCTGCGCGGCCGCGAGACGGTGAACCGCTGGCAGGTCGCTGCCCGCGCTGGCCGTTGGCGCGAAGTGTTCGGCCAGTTGATGCAGCAGCACTACGACCCGCTGTACGGTCGTTCATTGAAGCGCAGCTTCCCGCAGCTGGATGCGGGGCTGAAGATCGACCTGCTCGATGGCGAGCCCGACACGCTGCGCGAGGCCGCGCAGCAACTCACCTGACTTTTCTCTCTCCCGTCTAGGCGAGAGACAGGCATACGCCGAGGCGCAACCGCCTCAGCCCATGTGCAGGCCGCCGTTGCAGCTGAAGTCGGCGCCGGTGGTGAAACCCGAATCCTCGCCGGCCAGCCAGGCGACGATCGAGCCGATTTCCTCGGGTGTGCCCAGGCGCTTGACCGGAATCGTGGCAACGATCTTCTCCAGCACCTCGGGCTTGATGGCACGGACCATGTCGGTGCCGATGTAGCCCGGGCTGACCGTGTTCACCGTGACGCCCTTGCTGGCCATTTCTTGCGCCAGCGCCATCGTGAAGCCGTGCATGCCGGCCTTCGCCGCCGAGTAGTTGGTCTGCCCGGCCTGGCCCTTCTCGCCGTTGACCGAACTGATCTGGACGATGCGGCCCCAGCCCTTTTCCACCATGCCCGGCACCACCTGCTTGGTGACGTTGAACATGCTGTTCAGGTTGGTGTCGATGACCGCCTTCCAGTCCTCGGGCTCATCTTCAGGAACATGCGGTCGCGCGTGATGCCGGCGTTGTTCACCAGCACGTCGATCGGCCCGTGCTCGGCGGTGGCCTTGCCGAAGGCATCGACCGTCGATTGCCAATCGGCGACGTTGCCGACCGAGGCGTGAAAGCTGTAGTTCAGCGCCTTCTGCTCGTCAAGCCACTTCTTCCAGTCGCGGCTGGGGCCGCAACCGGCGATGACGAGGAAGCCTTCCTTGTGCAAGCGCTGGCAGATGGCGGTGCCAATGCCGCCCATGCCCCCAGTCACGTATGCCACTTTGTTTGCCATGCCGTTCTCCTGTTATTGATATGAATGTCCAGCGTGCCGGATCGAATGCGAAGCTTGCCTGCTTGAGCGCGCAAGTCAAGCCGGGTCGTCCTGGGGTGGTCGGGATTCAGCCGCGTTCGACGGTCAGCGCCACGCCCATGCCGCCACCGATGCACAGCGAGGCGATGCCGCGCTTGCTGCCCCGCCGCGCCATCTCGTGCAGCAGCGTGACCAGGATGCGGCAGCCCGACGCGCCGATCGGGTGGCCGATGGCGATGGCGCCGCCGTTGACATTGACCTTGCTCATGTCCCAGCCCATTTCCTGGTGCACGGCGCAGGCTTGCGCGGCGAAGGCCTCGTTGATCTCCAGCAGGTCGAGGTCGGTTGCCTTCCAGCCGGCACGCTGCAACGCCTTGCGCGCCGCCGGCACCGGGCCCATGCCCATGAACGCCGGGTCGAGGCCGGCGCTGGCGTAGCTGACGATGCGCGCCAGCGGTGTCAGGCCCAGCGCCTTGGCCTTGGCCGCGCTCATCACCACCACACCCGCGGCGCCGTCGTTCAGGCCCGAGGCATTGCCAGCAGTGACGCTGCCGGCCTTGTCGAAGGCCGGGCGCAGGCCGGCCAGCGCTTCGGCGCTGGTCTTCTTGTTGATGAATTCGTCGGCGGCGAAGACGATCGGATCGCCCTTTCGCTGCGCGATGCTGAAGGGCACGATCTCGTCCTTGAAGCGCCCGGCTTCCTGCGCGGCCGCGGCCTTCTGCTGCGAACCCAGCGCCAGCGCATCCTGCGCTTCGCGGCTGATGCCGTGCTTCTTGGCCACGTTCTCGGCCGTGATGCCCATGTGGTACTGGTTGTAGACGTCCCAGAGGCCGTCGGTGATCATCGTGTCGACCAGCTTCCAGTCGCCCATGCGCTGGCCGTCGCGCGAATTGGGCAGCACGTGCGGGCTCATGCTCATGCTCTCCTGGCCACCGGCGATGATGATCTCGCTGTCGCCGTCCCGGATGGCTTGCGCTGCCAGCATCACCGCTTTCAGCCCCGAGCCGCAGACCTTGTTGATGGTCATCGCCGGCACCGCATGCGGCAACCCGGCCTTGATTACCGACTGGCGCGCCGGGTTCTGGCCGGTGCCGGCCTGCAGCACCTGGCCGAGGATGACTTCGTTGATCTGCTCACCGTCGAGCTTGGCGCGCTCGAGCAGCGACTTGATGACGGCGGCGCCCAGCTCGGTGGCGGGTGTCTTGGCCAGGCTGCCACCGAACTTGCCCACGGCGGTGCGGGCGGCGGCGACGATCACGATGTCGGTCATGTCAGGTTCTCCAGGGTTGAAAAATGAGCTTCGCTCAGGACGCCTTCTGTTTGACGTAGCGGCCGGGCGCGGGTTCGATCGGGGCGAATGACTTGCTGCCAGGAGACTTCGGCGCGGGTTTCATCGCGCCGGCGTGCGGCTTCAGCCAGCCCGCCCATTCGGGCCACCAGCTGCCGGACACCTCGGTCGCGCCGTCGAACCACTTGTCGGCATCGGCGACCAGCCTGGTGTTGGTCCAGTGACTGCGCTTTTTCTTCGCCGGCGGGTTGATGACGCCGGCGATGTGGCCCGACGCACCGAGCACGAAGCGGCGCGGCCCTTTCATCACCTGCGTGGAGGCGTAGGCCGCCTTCCAGGGCACGATGTGGTCCTCGCGTGAGCCGTAGATGAACACCGGCGCCTCGATCGCGCCGAGGTCGATCTTCTCGCCGCACACCGTCAGCGCGCCGGGCTTGATGAGTTCGTTCTGCAAGTAGGTGTGGCGCAAGTACCAGCAGTACATCGGCCCGGGCAGATTGGTCGCATCGCCGTTCCAGTACAGCAGGTCGAAGGCCGGCGGCGACTCGCCTTTCAGGTAGTTGCCGACGACGTAGTTCCACACCAGGTCGTTCGGGCGCAGGAAGCTGAAGGTGGTGGCCAGTTCCTGGCCCTTCAGCAGCGCCGGACCGGCGGGCGCCTGCTCGCCCAGCGTCATCTCGCGCAGGCGCACACCGGCTTCGTCGATGAACAGGTCGAGCACGCCGGTGTCGCTGAAATCGAGCAAGGTGGTCAGCAAGGTCACGCTTTCGGCCGGCTGCTCGCCACGCGCCGCCAGCACCGCCAGCGCAGTCGCCAGGATCGTGCCGCCGACGCAGAAACCCAGCGTGTTGATTGATTTGGCGCCGGTGATGTCGCGCACCACGTCGATGGCGCGAATGGCGGCGTGTTCGATGTAGTCGTCCCAGGTCTTCGAGGCCAGCGACGCATCGGGGTTGCGCCAGCTGATGACGAACACACGGTGACCCTGCTCGACCGTGTAGCGGATCAACGAGTTCTCCGGCTGCAAGTCCATGATGTAGAACTTGTTGATGCACGGCGGGATGAACAGCATCGGTCGCGCATGAACCTTCGCCGTCAAGGACCGGTATTCGATGAGTTGGAAGAGCTCGTTCTCGAACACCACTGCGCCCTCGCTGGTGGCGACGTTGCGGCCCACTTCGAAAGCCGATTCGTCGGTCTGCGACAGATGCCCCTTGCCGGCATCCTCGAGCAGGTGCTTGATGCCTTCGGCCAGACTCTGGCCCTGCGTTTGAACCGCTTTTTGCAGCGCCTCCGGGTTCAACGCCAGATAGTTGCCCGGCGAGGCGGCATCGACCCATTGCTGCACGGCGAAGCGGATGCGGGCCTTCGTCTTCGTGTCGGCCTGCACCGCATCGGCCATGGCCAGCAACGCGCGCGAATTGAGCAGGTACATCTGCGACAGGAAATTCGCCGCCGGGTTGTCGCGCCAGCCCTCGGCAGCAAAGCGCCTGTCCTGAAGCGGCATGGCCGCGCCCTTGCCGTCGCCCGCCGCGACGCTCACGTTCCACAAGGCGGTCGCGCCTTCGATATAGGCCTGCTGCGCCTGCAACAGCGAGTTCGGCGATACCGTCAGCGGCACCACGCCTTTCCAGGCGTCCAGGCCCAGGTCGGGCAGGAAGGGGTTAGGCTTGTCCATCTCGCTTGTCTCCGTGTTGTCGTCGGTCTTGCGCGACCCAGGCTGCGCCGCTGAAGTCTGAGCCGAATCGTGCACGCATTCTACGGTGAAAGCCTGGTGTAATTCCATATTCTAAAAACAGAAATCACATTTCGATATGCACGTGGTGGCGCTGGCATGGGGTTATGTGGTGGTGATGATGGCCTTGGTCGAGGCCTTCTCCAGCCATGGCACGCTGCTCGGCGCGTTCTTCACGCTGCTGCTCTATGGCGTTCTGCCGCTGTCCATCGTGCTGTACGTGATGGGCGCGCCGATGCGCCGACGCGCGCGACGCGCCGCCGAGCGCGGGCCAGATTCAGCCGCGCAGCCAGATGGCAGCGGCCATGCGCCCGGTGACGCCGTCGCGCCGGTACGAGAAGAAGGATGACGGTTCTTCGGCGGTGCAGCGTCGTTCGCCGGCGATGTGCACCAGGCCCAGGCCGCGCAGCCGCGCGTGCGCCAGCCCGGCCAGGTCGGCCAGCCAGCGCTGCTGGCCAGCGCGCACACCCTGCGGCACAAAGTACGCGGCGGCGTCTCGATCGGACACGGTGCCAAAGGCACGCGGCACGTCAGCGCCGACCTCGAAGCGACGCGGGCCGATGCACGGCCCCAACCAGGCGCGTACGGCAGCCGGTTCGCAGCCACTGCCCGCGCACAACGCCGCCACAGCCTGCTCCAGCACACCCGCCGCCAGGCCCCGCCAGCCAGCGTGGGCTGCGGCCACCGCCGTCGGTGCGGCCAGCAGCACCGGCAGGCAATCGGCCACCAGCACCGCGCAGGCTACACGCGGCTGATTGGTCCACGCGGCATCGGCAGTTTTCGGTTCGGCATCGGCATCGGTTGCGGTGACGGCGACGACACGGCAGCCGTGCACCTGGTTCAACCACACCGGCGCAGCGCCGATCGCCACGGCGAAGCGGCGCCGGTTGCGCCGCACGTCGTGTTCGCTGTCGCCGCAGCGCGCACCGAGATTGAAGCTGTCCCAGGGCGATTGGCTGACGCCGCCCTCGCGGGTCGTCATGCACGCGCCGACGTGCTGCCCCAGCGCGGGGCCGGCATCAAGCCGCATCCGGGCAGGCTTCGGGCCGCGTGGCCTGAAAGGCATCGAGTTGCATGCAGGCCGCGTGCACGCGCATCAGGTTCGGCACGTGATCGAGCCGGCACTCGAAGCGCTGGGCGTTGTAGACCTGCGGCACCAGCACGCAGTCGGCCAGTGTCGGGCTGTCGCCGTGACAGAAGGTCGATGGCTGCCGCGCCAGTTGACGTTCGACCGCCTCGAAACCGGTCTCGACCCAATGCCGGTACCAGCGGTTCTTGTCGTCTTCGCCCAGCTTCAACGAGTTCACCAGGTAGCGCAGCACACGCAGGTTGTTCAGCGGATGAATCTCGCAGGCCATGTCGAGCGCCAGCGAGCGCACGCGCGCGCGGCCCGGCGCATCGGCAGGCAACAGCGGCGGCGTCGGGTGGGTCTCGTCGAGGTATTCAATGATCGCGAGCGACTGGCTCAACACCAGTCCGCCATCGCGCAGCAGCGGCACCAGGCGGCTTGCCGACTCCGACGCGAAAGGCTCCTCGAAGTGTTCGTCCTTCGCGATGTGCACCGCGCGGTAGTCGTAGTCCAACCCCTTCAGCGCCAGTGCGATGCGCACCCGGTACGAGGCCGACGATCGGAAGTAGCTGAAAAGTTCCATGCTCTGACGTGCCCTCAGCGCACCGCGACGCGCAAGGTGCCGAGGCCTTCGATGCGGCCTTCCATGACCTCGCCGCGCTCGACCGCGCCAACGCCGGCCGGCGTGCCGGTGAAGATCAGGTCGCCCGGCTGCAGCAGCCAGGCGGCACTGATGTGCGCAATGGTTTCGTTGACGCTCCAGATCAACTGCGACAGGTCACCTTTCTGGCGCAGCTTGCCGTTCACGCTCAGCGTGATCTCGCCCTTGAGCAGGCGGCCGCTGCGCGCGATCGGCACGATCGGGCCGATCGGTGCCGATTGCTCGAAGGCCTTGCCGATGCACCACGGCCGGCCCTGCTTCTTCATTTCGGCCTGCAGGTCGCGGCGGGTCATGTCCAGCCCCACCGCATAGCCCCAGATGTGCCGGGCGGCATCGTCGACGGCGATGTCGCGTCCGCCGCGGCCGATGGCCACCACCAGTTCGATCTCGTGATGCAGGCTTTGCGTCAGGCTCGGGTAGTCCATCGTGCCGATGGTGCCCTCGGGCACCGGCACCACCGTGTCGGCCGGCTTGATGAAGAAGAACGGCGGCTCGCGCCCGGTGTGGCCCATCTCCTGCGCATGCTCGACATAGTTTCGCCCCACGCAGTAGATGCGGTGCACCGGGAATTCACGCCCTTCCTCGACGGGCACGGTGACGGGTGCGGGGGCGACGACAACGAGGCTCATGGGTGGGCTTTCTGCAGGCGTGTAAGAGAGCGCAACGACGCTGTGGATGATGCCACGCAGGCACCCGCGCAACCGCGCCGCACACCCCCCGCACGCTACACTGAGACGCATGTGGGACGCTCGCCGGATCAAGCACTGCCGCGTCTGCGGCAGCCCCGCGCACTACCAGGTTCCCGCCGACGACAACCGCGAACGCGCGGTGTGCAGCGCCTGTGGTGAGGTGCACTACGAAAATCCGCTCAACGTGGTGGGCACGCTGCCGGTGTGGGGCGAGCAGGTGCTGCTGTGCCGGCGCAATATCGAACCCCGCTACGGGCTGTGGACGCTGCCGGCCGGCTTCATGGAACTGGGCGAGACCACTGAGCAAGGCGCGCTGCGCGAAACGGTCGAGGAGGCCGGCGCACGCATCGAGATGCAGGGCTTGTTCACGATGATCAACGTGGTGCGCGTCGGCCAGGTGCACCTGTTCTATCGCGCCCGCCTCGAAGACACGCGCTTCGACCCCGGCCCCGAAACCATCGAAGCGCAGTTGTTCCACGAACACGAGATCCCGTGGGAACAGCTGGCCTTTCGCACCGTGCGTGAGACGCTGCAGCACTTCTTTGCCGACCGCGCAGCCGGTGCCTTCGCGCTGCACTTCGGCGACATCACGTAGCGGCTTCGGCGCCGGCGGCAACGCGCGCGCCGTCGAATCCCAGCTGCCACAACGCCGCCAGATCGTCGCTGTTGTCCACGCCGTCGGCAAGCAATTGCATGCCCATGCCGTGCAGCAACCTGACGAGCCCACGCGCCAGTTCACGCACCGCCGGGTCGTGCGCCACGTCCTGCAGTTGCGATGCGTCGATGCGCAGGTAATCCAGGCCGAGCGTGTGCAGGCGCGGCAGCTCGCGCAGGCTCGAACCCGCCTGCGACAGGCCCAACCGGACCCCTTGCCCGCGCCACAGCACGCTCGCGTGACGCAGCCGCGCGGCATGGCGCGAGGTGGCGCTGTCTCGCAGTTCGATGGACAGGCTGGCCGCCTGTTCGGGCGCAGCCGCCAACTGCGCCTGCACGCCACTGACGAAGCCGGCACTGGCCAACGAGGCCGTGGTCAGCACCACGCAGCGCGGTTGCCGGTCGGCACCGATCGCCGCCAACGCCAGGGCCAGCGCCGCGCGGTCGGCCTGCGGCGCCAGGCGGCAGCGTTGCGCCATCGGCAGCCACGCGGCCGCCGGATGAAAGGGGTCGCCGTCCTGCCACTGCAGGCACATCGAACACAACAGGTGCACCAGGCGACCGTCGGCGTCGAGCACCGGCTCTTCGCTCAAGCGGGTGCGCCCTTCGTTCAGCGCGGCGCCGAGCAGCCGGCGCCATTGCTGCTCGCCGGCAGCGATGGCGACTGCACCGCCAGTCTCGGCGCTGATCTCGATGGCGAAGGCGCCGCGCAGTTCGGCGCGGGCCAGCGCCGCATCGGCGCGCGCCAGGGCTTCGCCACCGCTGAGGCCCGACAGTCCATCGCTGCCGCCGATCACCAGTTCGGCGCCAGCATCCACCGTGGCCAACGCGGCGCGCAGCGCATCGACGAGGCTGCGAGCGGTGTCGGCGGCGATGCCGGCAGCGGGCAGGTACAGCGCCATGTCGGTGCCGTTCAGCCGCCCGGTCAACGCGGCTTCGACATGACGCGGATACGACTGCAGCACTTCGCCAAGCGCGCCGAGCAAGGCGTCGGTGCCAGCGTGGCCGATGCGCCGGTTCATCGCCGCCAGGTCGAGCACGCGCACGATCAGCAGCCCCGCCCCGCCGACCGGCGCGCGGCGCAGCGCGGCATCCATCTGGCCGATGAACGGCCGTCGGCGCGCCAGCCCGGTGGGCGCATCGGTGTGGGCCTGCTCGCGCAGCGCATCGAGTTGCTCGGCCTGGTCGGCCAGCAAGCGCTGCAGCCGCGCGACCAGGCTGTTCATGCCACGCGTGAGGCGGCGCAGTTCGGGCACACGCGGTTCCTCGGCGATAACGAAGCGGCGTTCTTCGAGGGCGCGCGCCTGCGCGACGACGGCGTCCAGCGGTCGCTGCCAGGAGCGCACCAGCCAGGCGCCGAGCACCGCCGCCAGCGCGGCCAGCGCCGCCATCCACGACGTCATCGCCAGGCAGCTGGCCCACAGCGCGTCGAGCGCCCAGGCGGATTGGCTCGACACTTGGACTTGGCCGAGCGGCGTCCAGCCATGGCTGACCCAGGCCACACCGGGTGCGATGTCGAAGTCGGCCAGGCGCTGGAACCAGGCCGGCGCGGTGCCTGCCTGGTCGGCTGCATCGCGCTCGAACCAGGCACTGCCGTCGGGTTGCAAGAGACGCAGCCGGCGGTAGTGGCCGGTGTCGAACAGCGACGAGGCCACCAGTTGCAGGCGCTGCGCATCCCCGCCCTGTTGCGACAGGGCCAGCGCCAGCATCATCGCGCTGTCGTCGTTGCGCGCTTGAACCTGCGCCATCGCGCCCACACGCGCCATCCAAGCGTGGGTGCCCACGGCGGCCAGCAGCGCCACCAGCAGCAGGCCGATCAGCAACGACCAGATTTGCCGAATCAACGACATGTGCAATGGGCCCTCACGGAAATCCTTCGGCGTGGGCGCGGACCACCACATCACGCCAGCGTGTCAGGCGCACGAGCGGGTTCCCCGCGGCGACCGAGCCCGCACCTTGCCACAAGCCTTCGCTGTTGAAACTGAAGACGGGGCTCAGGTCAGCACGGCGGGTAGCGGGTTCGATCTCGTCGATGAGGTTGTCCAGGATCAGCACCTCCCCTTCTTCGCCATCGTCGGGGCCATGGTAGGCCAGCACCATGTGCGCCTGGGCGCTGCCATCGGGCAGCCGCGCGCGCACATAGACCAGCCGCAGACGCGCGGCCGGCATGCCGACGGCGAGCAGGCTGAAGTACTTGGCGATGGCGTAATCCTCGCAGTCACCGGCGCCCTTCTGCAGCGCCTGCAGAGGGCTGGCCCAGTGGTCCTCGACGGCCCACACCTGACTGTCGGGGGCGAAACGCAGCTCCTCGTTGAAGAAGCGATTCACCGCGCGCAACTGCTCGCGCGGCGGCTGCGCGCGTGCTGAACGCAGCAGCGGCAGCAGGCGCTCCAGCGCCTGCTGCGCCTGCGTGCCGGCGAGCTTTGCGCCGCGCTGCAGGCGGGTGTCGTCGAAAGTCCAAGCGGGGCCGGCCGACCAGACCGCCGCGCAAAACATCAACGACAGAGCCGACAGCGTGGCCGGCCATCTCGATCGCGGGACATTGCAGACACGAGTGGCGGGCACGGTTCAGAGGCTGGGTCGCAAAGCGCGACCCGCCGCGGACCCTCTGGCCCGCGATGGCCGCCCTGCCTGCTTCGGCAGGACCGGCCTCGACTTGAGGCTGCGGCGACGCAGCGCAACGCTGTGCGCCAAGGACGCACGTTGCCTGTCGCGGCGCGCGCATTCAGGCTTGCCGCGGCGGCAAGCTCACTTTCTCGCGGGCGGCAGGTCGGTGCAGCTGCCGTGGGCCACTTCGGCGGCCAACCCGATGCTTTCGCCCAGCGTCGGATGCGGATGGATGGTCTTGCCGATGTCCACCTCGTCGGCGCCCATCTCGATGGCCAGCGCCACCTCGCCGATCATGTCGCCGGCGTGTGTGCCGACAATGCCGCCACCGAGGATGCGGTGCGTTTGTGCATCGAACAACAGCTTGGTGAAGCCCTCGTCGCGGCCGTTGGCGATGGCGCGGCCCGAGGCGGTCCACGGAAACAGGCCCTTCTTCAGCGCGATGCCCTGGGACTTGGCTTCGTCCTCGGTCAGGCCGACCCAGGCCACCTCCGGGTCGGTGTAGGCCACGCTCGGGATCACACGCGCATCGAAGCGCGCCTTGCTGTCGCCGGCGGCGACCTCGGCCGCGACATGCGCTTCGTGCACCGCCTTGTGCGCCAGCATCGGCTGGCCGACGATGTCGCCGATGGCGAAGATGTGCGCGACGTTGGTGCGCATCTGCACGTCGACCGGAATGAAGCCGCGTTCGCCGACGCTCACGCCGGCCTTGTCGGCGCCAATGCGCAGACCGTTCGGTGTGCGTCCCACGGCCTGCAGCACCAGGTCGTACAGCTGCGGCTCCTTGGGCGCGCCCTCGCCTTCGAAGCTGACCAGAATGCCGTCTGGCGTGGCTTTCGCACCCACGGTCTTCGTCTTCAGCATGATGTGATCGAAGCGCGGCGCGTTCATCTTCTGCCACACCCGGACCAGGTCGCGGTCGGCGCCGAGCATCAGACCGTCGAGCATCTCCACCACATCCAGCCGCGCGCCGAGCGTCGAATACACGGTGCCCATTTCCAGGCCGATGATGCCGCCGCCGACGATCAGCATGCGCTGGGGCGTCTGACGCAACTCGAGCGCGCCAGTGGAATCGACGATGCGCGGGTCGTCGGGCAGGAAAGGCAGGTGCATCGCCTGCGAACCGGCGGCGATGATGCATTGCTTGAATTGCACCACCTGCGACTGGCCGGTCTTTTCCTGGGCTTCGCCGGAAGTTTCTTCGACCTTCAGGTGATGCGGGTCGATGAAGCTGCCTTGGCCGCGCAGCACCGTCACCTTGCGCATCTTGGCCATCGCCGTGAGCCCGCCGGTGAGCTTGCCCACCACCTTGTTCTTGTGCGCCAGCAGCTTGGCCGGGTCGATGGTCGGGTCGCCGTAGCTGACGCCGAGCGCGGCGAAGTGGCTGACCTCGTCCATCACCGCCGCCACATGCAGCAGTGCCTTCGACGGAATGCAGCCGACGTTCAGACACACGCCGCCGAGCGTGGCATAGCGCTCGACCAGCACCACCTTCATGCCCAGATCGGCGGCGCGGAACGCGGCCGAATAACCGCCCGGTCCGGCGCCGAGCACGAGCATGTCGCACTCCAGATCAGCGCCACCGGCATGGCTGGCGGCGGGTGCCGGGACGACAGGCGCTGGCACCGGCTTTGCCCCCTCTCCCTTCGAAGGAGACGGTTGGGCTGAGGGCGCGCTTGGCGTCGCGGCCGCATCGGCTTCGAGCACCAACAACAAGCTGCCTTCATTGACGGTGTCACCGATCTTGACCTTCAGCTCCTTCACCACGCCGGCCGCCGCCGACGGAATCTCCATTGACGCCTTGTCGCTTTCAACCGTCACCAGGCTCTGCTCGACCTTCACCACATCGCCCGGCTTGACCAGCAGTTCGATGACCGCCACGTCCTTGAAGTCGCCGATGTCCGGAACCTTCACTTCGATGAGTGCCATGTTCCGCTCCTGCTAAAGCAACACGCGGCGGAAATCCGCCAGGATCGCACCGAGATAGGCGTTGAAGCGCGCCGCAGCGGCGCCGTCCACCGCACGGTGGTCCCAGCTCAGGCTCAACGGCAGCATCAGCCGCGGCTGGAAAGCCTTGCCGTCCCAGCGCGGTTCGATGTTGCTGCGGCACACGCCCAGGATCGCGACCTCGGGTGCGTTGATGATCGGCGTGAAGTAGCGCCCGCCTATGCCACCCAGCGAGCTGATCGAAAAGCAGCCGCCGGCCATGTCGTTGGGGCCGAGCTTGCCGTCGCGCGCCTTCTTCGCCAGTTCGCTCATCTCCTGGCTGATCTGCAGCACGCCCTTCTTGTCGGCGTCCTTGATCACCGGCACCATCAAGCCGTTCGGCGTGTCGGCGGCAAAGCCGATGTGGAAGTACTGCTTCAGCACCACCTCGTCGCCGTCGAGCGAGGCGTTGAAATCGGGAAACTTCTTGAGTGCCGCGACGCAGGCCTTGATCAGGAAGGCGAGCATCGTCACCTTGATGCCTGCCTTTTCGTTCTTCTCGTTTTCCTTGTTGGTGGCGACACGGAAGGCTTCGAGCTCGGTGATATCGGCATCGTCATGGTTGGTGACATGCGGGATCACGACCCAGTTGCGATGCAGATTCGCGCCGCTGATCTTCTTGATGCGGCTCAGCGGCTTGCGTTCGACCGGGCCGAACTTGCTGAAGTCCACCTGCGGCCACGGCAGCAAGCCCGGCAGGCTGCCGCCGGCGGGCGCTGCAGCCGCCCTGGGCGCGGCGGTGTCGGCCATCACGCCCTTGACGAAGGTCTGCACGTCGGTCTGCGTGATGCGGCCCTTCGGCCCGCTGCCCTTGACCTTGTCCAGTGGCACGCCGAGTTCGCGCGCATAGCGGCGGATCGAGGGGGACGCGTGCGGCAACGTGGCGCTCGGCGTCGTCGGCTGGTGTGCGGGCATCGCGGCCGGTGCATCCGCAGGCTTGGTTGCGGGGGGAGCGCCGGCAGCCGTGGGCGCCGGTGCAGAAGGCGCAGAAGGCGCTGGCGAAGCGGCGGCCTGGCCTGCGGCCGCTTCGATGACGGCGATCAGTGTGCCCTTGGACACCTTGTCGCCGAGCTTGACTTTCAGCGTCATCAGCTTGCCGGCATGCGACGACGGAATTTCCATCGAAGCCTTGTCCGATTCCACCGTGATCAGGCTTTGCTCTACGGCGATGTCATCGCCGGGCTGCACCAGCAGTTCGATCACCGCCACCTCGTCGAAATCGCCGATGTCGGGCACCACAATGTCGACCGGACCACCCCCTTGCGGCGCCGCCACGGGCGCCGCGGTCTCCGCTGCCGGTGCTGCCGGTTCGGCCGCCGGCTTCGCCTCATCGGCGGGCCTCGGCGCCGCGGCCGGCGCATCGCTGGTCTCGGCAGCCTCGAGCATCAACAAAGGCGTGCCTTCGCTGACCTTGTCACCGAGCTTGACCTTCAGCTCCTTGACCACGCCGGCGGTCGAGGACGGAATCTCCATCGATGCCTTGTCCGATTCCACCGTGATCAGCGATTGCTCCACCTTCACCGTGTCGCCGGGCTTGACCAGCAGTTCGATGATCTCGACTTCCTTGAAGTCCCCGATGTCGGGAACCTTGACTTCGACCAGGGCCATGCGTCGTCTCCGTGTTTTCTTGTTGACTCGGGCTCAGGCGTGCAACGGGTTGATGCGCTCGACGTCGATGCCGTATTTCTTCAGCGCCTCGGCCACCTTGGCCGCCGGCAGGGCGCCCTCGTCGGCCAGCGCCTTCAACGCCGCCACCACGATGTAGTGACGGTCGATCTCGAAATGCTCACGCAGCTTGTTGCGGAAGTCGCTGCGGCCGAAGCCGTCGGTGCCCAGCACCTTGTATGCCCGGCCCTTGGGGATGAACGCGCGAATCTGCTCGGCGTAGTTCTTCATGTAGTCGGTGGACGCAACCACCGGACCGGCGTGCGCTTCGAGCTGCTGGGTGACGAACGGCACCCGCGGCTTGTCGGTCGGGTGCAGCAGGTTCCAGCGCTCGCAATCCTGTCCTTCCCGGGTGAGTTCGTTGAAGCTCGGGCAACTCCAGACGTTGGCGGCCACGCCCCAATCGTCCAGCAGCAACTGGCGGGCAGCCTGTGATTCGCGCAGGATGGTGCCGCTGCCAAGCAGGTTCACGAGCGGCACGGCCTTCGAGGATTTCTTCGCCGGCGCCTGGGCAGCCTCTTCCAGCAGGTACATGCCCTTGATGATCTGCTCCTCGGTACCGGCCTTCAGGCCCGGCATCGGGTAGTTCTCGTTCAGCAAGGTCAGGTAGAAGTACACGTTGTCCTGTTTCTCGACCATGCGCTTCAGGCCGTGGTGCAGGATCACCCCCACCTCGTGCGCGAAGGTGGGGTCGTAGCTGACGCAGTTGGGAATGGTGCCGGCAAGGATGTGGCTGTGCCCGTCTTCGTGCTGCAGGCCTTCGCCGTTCAGCGTCGTGCGCCCGCTGGTGCCACCGAGCAGGAAGCCGCGCGCCTGCATGTCGCCGGCGGCCCAGGCCAGGTCGCCGATGCGCTGGAAGCCGAACATCGAGTAGTACACATAGAAAGGCAGCATGACCCGGTTGTTGGTCGAGTACGAGGTGGCGGCGGCGATCCAGCTGGCCATGCCACCGGCTTCGTTGATGCCTTCCTGCAGCACCTGCCCGTCGATCGACTCGCGGTAGTACATCACCTGTTCCTTGTCCACCGGCGTGTACTTCTGGCCCTCGGGGTTGTAGATGCCGATCTGGCGGAAGAGGCCCTCCATGCCGAAGGTGCGCGCCTCGTCGACCAGGATCGGCACCACGCGCGGGCCCAGCGCCTTGTCGCGAAGCAGCTGCGTCAGGAAACGCACGAACGCTTGTGTGGTGCTGATCTCGCGCCCTTCGGCGGTGGCATCGAGCACCGCCTTGAAGGTTCCAAGCGACGGCACGGTGAAGCTCTCGTCGGCCTTGGTGCGGCGCTTGGGCAGGTAGCCGCCGAGCGCCTGTCGACGTTCGTGCAGGTACTTCATCTCCGGCGTGTCGTCGGCCGGCTTGACAAAGGGCAGCTTGCTCAATTCGCTGTCGGGCACCGGAATGTTGAAGCGGTCGCGGAAGAAGCGGATGTCGTCATCGGTCAGCTTCTTCGTCTGGTGCGCAGTGTTCTTGCCTTCGCCGGCACTGCCCATGCCCCAGCCCTTGACCGTTTTCACCAGCAGCACCGTCGGCTGGCCGGTATGCGTGTTGGCCCTGTGGAAGGCGGCATGCACCTTGTGTGCATCGTGGCCGCCGCGGCGCAGGTTCCACACATCCTTGTCGCTCATCTTGGCAACCATCTCCAAGGTGCGCGGGTCACGGCCGAAAAAATGCTTGCGCACGAAGGCGCCGTCGTTGGCCTTGAAGGCCTGGTAATCGCCGTCGAGCGTGTCGAGCATGATCTTGCGCAGCGCGCCGTCCTTGTCGCGCGCCAGCAGCGGATCCCAGTTGGCGCCCCAGATCAGCTTGATGACGTTCCAGCCCGAGCCGCGGAACTCGCCTTCCAACTCCTGGATGATCTTGCCGTTGCCGCGCACCGGGCCGTCCAGGCGCTGCAGGTTGCAATTGATGACGAAGATCAGGTTGTCCAGCTTTTCGCGCGCCGCCAGCCCGATGGCGCCGAGCGACTCGGGCTCGTCCATCTCGCCGTCGCCGCAGAACACCCACACCTTGCGGTTGGCGGTGTCGGCGATGCCCCGCGCATGCAGGTACTTCAGGAAGCGCGCCTGGTAGATCGCCATCAACGGGCCCAGGCCCATCGACACGGTCGGGAACTGCCAGAACTCGGGCATCAGCTTCGGGTGCGGATAGCTCGACACGCCCTTGCCGCCCACCTCCTGGCGGAAGTTGAGCAGTTGCTCCTCGCTCAGGCGACCTTCCATGAAGGCGCGCGCATAGATGCCCGGCGCGCTGTGACCTTGGATGTACAGCAGGTCACCACCGTGGCCCTCGCTTTCGGCATGCCAGAAATGGTTGAAGCCGGCGGCGAACATGTGCGCCACCGACGCGAAGCTGCTGATGTGACCCCCGAGGTCACCGCCGTCGGCCGGATCATGTCGGTTGGCCTTGACCACCAGCGCCATCGCGTTCCAGCGCATGTAGGCGCGCAGGCGGCCTTCGAGTTCGAGGTTGCCGGGGCTGTGTTCCTCGTCGGCGGGCTCGATGGTGTTGACGTAACCCGTCTTCGCCGAAAACGGCATGTCGATGCCGTTCTGTCGCGCTTCCTCGATCAGTTGTTCGAGCAGGAAGTGGGCACGTTCACCGCCCTCGGCACCGATGACCGCGTTCAGTGCATCGAGCCACTCACGCGTTTCCTGGGGATCGACGTCGTCGGCGGACGGGTCACGGCTGGGCTCGGGCATGGCGGACATGGTTGTCTCCTTATCGTGGTCTCGAGGTCATTCTTGCAGCGCCGCTAGTTTGCCACAGCATGATGAAAATTTCAAATAGTGCATCTGCGTTTTATATAGTGACAAGAACAAGTGGGCGAAGGCAACGCGCGAGCGCACTCGGATAATGCGCCCATGCAAGCCCCACAGACGCCTGCGAGCGAAGCGCCGACCCGCTGGCAACGGTCACGGCGTCAGATGGCCGCTTGGTGGCGACGGCAGACGCCGGCGCGGCAGGACCGTCTTGTCACCGCCGCCCCGCTGGTGTCAGTGCTCTTGTTCCTGGCGGCCATCATTTCCGCCTTCTGGTACCTGCGCAACGAGGAGGTCGAACGCGAGGCCGAATCGGTCAAGCGCGATACCGAGATCACCCAACAGCAAATTCGCGTGCACCTGATCGAGAACCAGGAGCGGCTGGTGCGCATGGCCGGTGATCTGATGCAGGGCGAAATGCGGGCCACCGATTTCATCGCCCAGGCCGCCGGCTTCGCCAGCGAGCGCCCGGCCATCACCAAGGTCGCCTGGCTGGATGCCAACCGCATCCCGCAGGCGCGCCACTGGGCGACGCCGTACCGGGGCGACAACCAATGGGGTGGCGACATCAGCGACCCGACACTGGCGCAAGGCGAACCGGCCGTCGCCGCGGCCTTCGACAAGGCGCGCCAGGCGCGCCAGCCGGTCTATTCACAGGCCTTCGTCGATGCCACCGGCACCACCGTGTTCCAGATCCAGGTGCCGCTGATCGCGCGCAACACCTTCGTCGGCACCTTGCTGGCCGAATATTCCGTCGAAGCGCTGCTGCGCTACTTCGTGCCCAGCGACGTGTCGCGCCGGCATGCGATCTCGGTCGTCGACGCCAGCAATGCGGTGCTGGCCAGCACCGTCACGCCGATGCCCGGCCAGCAGACCACGCTGCGTTCGCCGATCCTGTACGACGTGCCGTTGGCGCCGACCGCCAACGCCCTGGTGCTGCGCGGTGTGGGCTACCGCAACTCGATCGGGCTGATCAGCAACACGCTGTTCTGGATGGTGGTGGCGCTGTCGGTGCTGACGGTGTGGATGCTGCTGGGCAGTTGGCGGCACCTGCGGCGGCGCTCGCAGATCCAGGCCGCGCTGGTGCAGGAAACGAACTTCCGCCGCGCGATGGAAAACTCCATGCTCACCGGCATGCGCGCGATGGACCTGGAGGGGCGCATCACCTACGTCAATGCTGCGTTCTGCGCGATGACCGGCTTCTCGGAAGGCGCGCTGCTCGGCCAGATGCCGCCGTTTCCGTACTGGCCCAACGACCACATCGACGAAAACGCCCGCCTGTTGCAGCAGGAGCTGCACGGCCGCAGCCCGGCCGGCGGCATCGAGGTGCGCGTGATGCGCAAGGACGGCTCGCTGTTCGATGCGCGCATGTACGTCTCGCCGCTGATCGACCCGCGCGGCCAGCAGACCGGCTGGATGACCTCGATGACCAACATCACCGAAGCCAAGCGCATCCGCGACCAGCTGTCGGCCTCGCACGAGCGCTTCACCACCGTGCTCGAGGGTCTCGATGCGTCGGTATCGGTGCTGTCGGTGCCGCAAGGCGAGCTGCTGTTCGCCAACCGCTCGTACCGCCTGTGGTTCGGTGCCGATGCGCGCGGCCATGATGCGCTGGCCGGCAGCACCGGCGCACCCGCCTACGTGCCCGACGTCGAAGACCTGGTCGATGGCCTGTCGGGCCTGCCGACGCAGGAGATCACCGAATCGGGGTCCGACCCGCGCGAGGTCTATGTCGAGGCCCTGCGCAAATGGTTCGACGTGCGTTCACGCTACCTGCAGTGGACCGACGGCCGGCTGGCGCAGATGCTCATCGCCACCGACATCACCGCGCGGCTGCGTGCCGAGGAACAAGCCGCCACGCAAGCCGAAAAGGCGCGCGTCACCAGCCGGCTGGTGACGATGGGCGAAATGGCCTCGTCGGTGGCGCACGAGCTGAACCAGCCGCTGACGGCGATCACGAACTACTGCAACGGCATGGTCTCGCGCGTCAATGCCGACACCATCGACAAGGCCGACCTGGTGGCCGCGCTGCGCAAGACCGCGCGCCAGGCCGAGCGTGCCGGACAGACGATTCGCCGCATCCGCGCCTTCGTCAAGAAAAGCGAGCCGCAACGCCAACCGGCCCATGCGCGGCAGATCGTCGAGGACGCGGTCGAACTGGCCAGCTTCGAGATGCGCCGCCGCAATGTCGCCATCCGCACCTACGTGGCGCAGCGCCTGCCGATGCTGATGGTCGATCCGATCCTGATCGAGCAGGTGCTGATGAACCTGCTGAAGAACGCGGCCGAGGCCATCGACATGGCGCAGCTGCCGGCCTCGCGGCGCAGCATCGAACTGCGCGTGGTGCCACGCCACACCGCTGACGAAGGCGGCGTCATCGAATTCAGCGTCACCGACATGGGGCCGGGCTTGCAGGGCGAAGTCATTGCGCGGCTCTACGAATCGTTCTTCTCGACCAAGGCCGAGGGCCTGGGCATCGGCTTGTCGCTGTGCCGCAGCATCGTCGAGTCGCACCGCGGCCGGATGCGCGCGCAGAACCTCTACAATGGCGACGCCGTGTCGGGGTGCCGTTTCACCTTCACCCTGCCGGTCGAAACGCCGATCCGAAGCGACACCCCGGGCTCCGACAACACGGCCGAGGCGCTGGGCGATCCCCTGCTGAACAACGCGGTGACATCCTGAATGAGCCTGATTCCCAAGAAGGGCACCGTCTATGTCGTCGATGACGACGAGGCGGTGCGTGATTCGCTGCAGTGGTTGCTGGAAGGCAAGGACTACCGCGTCAAATGTTTCGATTCGGCCGAGTCGTTCCTGTCGCGATTCGATGTGCGCGAGGTGGCCTGCCTGATCGCCGACATCCGCATGGACGGCATGAGTGGGCTGGAACTTCAGGACCGCCTGGTCGACCGCAAGAGCCCGTTGCCGATCGTCTTCATCACCGGTCACGGCGATGTGCCGATGGCAGTGACGACGATGAAGAAGGGCGCGATGGATTTCATCGAGAAGCCGTTCAAGGAAGAAGAACTGCTGCGTCTGGTCGAGCGCATGCTCGACACCGCGCGCAGTGCGTTTTCGCAGCACCAGGAGCAGGCCAGTCGCGACGCGCTGCTGGCGCGGCTGACCACGCGCGAAGCGCAGGTGCTCGAACGCATCGTCGCCGGCCGGCTGAACAAGCAGATCGCCGATGACCTGGGCATCAGCATCAAGACGGTGGAGGCGCACCGCGCCAACATCATGGAAAAGCTGAATGCCAACACCGTGGCCGACCTGTTGAAGATCGCGCTCGGCGCGCAGTCGAAGGTCTGAATGCCGCGCCACGGGCGGGCCGCCTGAGGGGCCTGGCTCCACCGCGGCCCACCGGCTCCGCACACTGCCATGACCGCTGAACTCATTGACGGCAACGCGTTGTCGCGCAGCCTGCGCGCCGAGATGCGGGCGGGGGCGCAGGCTTTGCATCAGCGTGGCGTGCAACCATGTCTGGCGGTGATCCTGGTCGGCGACGATCCGGCCAGTCAGGTGTACGTGCGCAACAAGGTCAGGGCCAGTGAAGAGTGCGGCGTGCGCTCGATCCTCGACCGTCAGCCGACCACGCTGAGTGAACCCGATCTGCTCGCCAGGGTGGCCGAGTTGAATGACGATCCGGCGGTTCACGGCGTGCTGGTGCAGATGCCGCTGCCGCCGCACATCGACGCACAGCGTGTCATCGAAGCCATCGATCCGCGCAAGGACGTCGATGGCTTTTCGGTGCCCAGCGCCGGCCGGCTGCTGACGGGGCTCGACGGCTTCATCGCCTGCACGCCGCACGGCTGCATGAAGCTGCTGCACAGTACCGGCGTGAGCCTGCGCGGCAAGCACGCCGTGGTCATCGGCCGCAGCAACACGGTGGGCAAACCGATGGCGCTGCTGCTGCTGAGGGCGAATGCCACGGTCACCGTGTGCCACAGTGCGACCACCGACCTGGCCGCGCACACGCGCTCGGCCGATGTGTTGGTGGCGGCGGTCGGCCGGCGCAACACCGTCACCGCGGACATGGTCAAGCCCGGCGCGATCGTCATCGACGTCGGCATGAACCGCGACGAACACGGCAAGCTGTGCGGCGACGTCGATTTCGCGCCAGTGCGCGAAGTGGCCGGCTGGATCACGCCGGTGCCCGGCGGCGTCGGACCGATGACGGTGACGATGTTGTTGATGAACACGCTGCAGGCGGCCGAGCATGCCGCGGCCTGACGAGGACAACCCGCTGTTGCAGCGCCTGGGCGTGCCGGATTTCTCGCGCATCGAGCCGGCCCATGTCGAACCGGCGATCGGCCAGCTGCTGGCCGCTGCCGATGCGGCACTGGAACGGGTCGCCGACGGCGGCGTGGCCGACGATTACGTGGCCGTCTCGGCCGAACTCGATGTAGCGGTCGAACAGCTGACACGCGCCTGGGAGGCGGTGGTCCACCTCAACGAAGTGATGGACACAGCGGCATTGCGTGCGGCCTTCAACACGATGCTGCCGAGGGTGGCGCAGTTCCACACCCGTCTCGGCGCCGACGCGCGCTTGTTCGCCAAGTACCGGCGCATCGCCGAGTCGCCGGCCGCAGCGCATTTCAGCCCCGCGCGAAGCCAGGCCTTGCGCCATGCGCTGCGCGACTTCGTTATCGGTGGTGCCGAACTGCAAGGTGCAGCGCGCGAGCGCTTCGACGCCGTTCAGGAGCGTCTGGCCGAGCTCGGCCAGCGTTATGCCGAGAACGTGCTCGATGCGACCGATGCCTTTGCCCTGTTCGCCACCGAGGCACAAGCTGCCGGCATCCCGGCCGACGTGCTGCGCGAGGCGCGCCGCGCTGCCGCCGAGGCGGGCCGCGAAGGCTACAAACTCACGCTGCAGGCGCCATGCCTGTTTGCGACCCTGCGCGAAGCCCACGACCGCGGACTGCGCCGCGCGCTGTACACCGGCCACATCACGCGCGCCAGCGACCTCGGCGATGCGGCGTTCGACAACTCGGCGACGATGGCCGAGATCGTCGAACTGCGCCAGGAACTGGCCGCGCTGCTCGGCCGCTGCGACTACGCCGAGCTGTCGCTGGTGCCGAAGATGGCCGGCTCGACCGGCGAGGTGCTGGCCTTGCTCGATGCGCTGGCCGAACGAGCGCGGCCGCACGCGCTGCGCGAACTCGCCGAGTTGCGCGAGTTCGCCGCCACCGAATTGGGACTGGCCGAGCTCGAACCGTGGGACATCTCGTTCGCCACCGAACAGCTGAGCCAACGGCGCTTCGCCTTCAGCGCCGAGCAGGTGCGCGAATACTTCGGCCTGGAGCGCGTGCTCGAGGGGCTGTTCGACATCGTGCACAGGCTGTTCGATGTGCGCATCGAGGCCGAAGCCGCGCCGACCTGGCATGCCAGCGTCAGGCACTTCCAACTCCAGCGCGGCGGCCAAACGATCGGCCACGTCTATCTCGACCTGCATGCACGCGAGGGCAAGCGCGACGGCGCCTGGATGGGCGATGCACAAGGGCGCTGGTTGCGACCGGATGACGGCCGGCTGCAACTGCCGGTGGCGCACCTGGTGTGCAACTTCGCCAATGCCGAAGTCATCGACGGCCGCACCCGCCCCGCGCTGCTGTCGCACGACGACCTGATCACGCTGTTCCACGAGTTCGGCCACGCGTTGCACCTGCTGCTGACACAGGTGGACGAGTTGCCGGTGGCCGGCATCTCGGGCGTCGAGTGGGATGCCGTCGAACTGCCCAGCCAGCTGATGGAGAACTTCTGCTGGCAATGGCCGGTCTTGTCGCGCCTGAGCGGCCATGTGGACCGTGGCGACTCGCTGCCGCGCGAGCTGTTCGACAAGATGCTGGCGGCGAAGACCTTCCACAGCGGGCTCGGCATGCTGCGTCACATGGAATTCGCGCTGTTCGACATGCGCGTGCACACCGAAGCGGGTGCCGCCGGGCGCCTGCAGGCGATCATGGACGACGTGCGCCGCCAGGTGGCGGTGCTGCCGGCGGCCACGTTCAACCGCTTTCAGCACAGTTTTTCACACATCTTCGACGGCGCCTATGCGGCCGGCTACTACAGCTACGCCTGGGCTGAAGTACTGTCGGCGGATGCATGGAGTGCGTTCGAGGAAGCCGGCATATTCGACGCCGACACCGGCCGGCGCTACCGTGAGCAGATCCTCGAACGCGGCGGCAGCCGCGACGCGCTCGTCAATTTCAAGGCCTTTCGCGGGCGTGAACCGAAAATCGATGCCCTGCTGCGCCAACAAGGCCTGGCCTGAGCCCACGACAGCCGAAGGAGCACCGTGATCACAAGCCCCCTGCCCCGGATCGCGCTGGCCTTGCTGCTGGCCGCGGCCGCAACGCCGTCGCTGGCGCTGTACAAGATCGTCGCTGCCGACGGCAGCGTGACCTATACCGATCGTCCGCCCGCCGGCACCTCGGCCAAAGTCAGCACGCTCGAAGGGGGCACGGTGACCGAAGTCACGCCGCTGGCCAGCCTGCCGCTGGAACTGCGCCAGGCCAGCGAACGCTATCCGGTGGTGCTGTACGCCACCGCGGATTGCGCACCCTGTGACGCCGGGCGACGCATGCTCGAACAGCGCGGCATTCCGTTCACCGAGAAGCGCGTCGTCAGCGAAGACGATGCCGCCGCGCTTGAACGCGCGCTGGGGTTTCGCACCGTGCCGGCTTTGACCATTGGCAAACAAGCCCTGCGTGGCTGGTCGGCCGACGAATGGAGCGCCTATCTGGACGCAGCCCGCTATCCGCGTGATTCGCAACTGCCACGCAGCTGGCAGGCCGGCGTGGCCGAGCCGCTGGTGGCACGGCGTCCCGCGCCGGCGATTGGGCCCGGGATCGAGGCCGGGCAGGCGCCCGTGGAACGCGCGCAGGCGCCAACAGCGCCAGTGCCACTGCCCGCCCCGGCCAGCGGCTTGCGCTTCTAGCGTCCGACCTGCGGCAGCCGCCGCACCAGGCGCGAGCCGGCGGCCACGGCGGCGCCGACCATCCAGAACAGCGCTGCCGCGCCCAGTGCGGTGCCGGCGGCGCCGAAGGTCAACGGCATCAACGTGCTCGAGGCATTCATCACCATCGATCGAAACGCGATCGCCTCGCCATGGCGTCCGGCCGGGGTCAGGTGGTGCAGCGTGGACATGATCATCGGCTGCACCGAACCCAGCGTCAGCCCCAGCAGCAGCGCGCAGCCGCCCATCAGCCACGGAGAATGCGCCAGCGGGTACAGCGCGAACACCGTGCCGGTGGCCAGCATCGCCGCCGTCAGCACCTGCGCTTCGCGCAGACGATGCGCCCACAGCGGCATGAGCAGGCGCACGAGGCTGATCGACAGCGTGAAGGAGCCGAGGATCAGGCCGATGGTGCTGGCGCTGAAGCCGCGTTCGAAGCCGAGGATCGGCACCGCGAAGGCATGCACGTCCCAACAAGCCGACAGCAGCCAGTTGATGCACAGCAGCCGTTTCAGGCCCGGCACCGCAAGCAATTGCCAGGAACTCGGCCGCACGTTGCCCAGCGGCGGCGCGGCCGGCAGCGGTTCGACCGGCACCCGGTGCACGCACCACCACGACACCAGCGGCAGCGCCAGCATCAGCGCATAGGCCGCTCGAAAACCGCCGGCGTCGATCAGAAAACCCGCGGTGACCGGCCCAATGACGTTCGACAACGACGGCGCGATGCCGAGCCAGCTGAACACGCGCACGCGCTCGGCGGTGCTGCTCGCGGCCAGACCGGCCGTGCGCTGCGCGACGATGAGGCCGAGGTTCGCGGCGCTGCCGACGAACAGCGCCGACACACACAACAGGGCAAACGGCCACGGGCCGGGTGCCAACGTCGAGACCACCGCCAGCGCAGCGCCGCACAGCGCCAGCGCGATCGCCAGGCGCACCGGGCGGTGGTAGCCCAGGCGGTCAGCCATGCGCCCGGCATGCAGCGACAACAGCACCGGCCCCGCCGCGTACAGCGCCAGCAGCACGCCCACGCTCCAGGCGCTGTGGCCGTCACGCAGTGCCTGCAACGGCGCGGCCAGCCGCACCCCGGCCATGGTCGCGTGCACGCCGATCTGGCCGGCGATCAAGGGCAGCAGCAGCGGCGCCCGGCGCGTGGCCAGGGGGCCGTCGGGTTCGGTTGTGTTCAAGCCGACGGCGCCGCTTCCGGCCCGGCACCGTCCTCAGCCGCCACGGTGGAGTCCATGGGCAGAATTCTTTGCGCATGCGCTTCCGGCAGTGCCTCGACCGAGCGCAGCGCGCGCCCCATCTGGCGGCTGCGGGTTTCGGCATCGGCGATGCTGTTGGCGGCCTGGGTGAGCTTCGCGCGCGTCCTGCCCAGCACATCGCCGAACTTGCCGAATTCGGTCTTCACCGCGCCCAGCACCTCCCAGACCTCGACGCTGCGCCGCTCCAGCGCCAGCGTGCGAAAGCCCATCTGCAAACTGTTCAGCGTGGCGAGCAAGGTGGTCGGGCCGGCCAGCATGACCTTGTGCTCGCGCTGCAACGCCTCGACCAGGCCAGGGCGGCGCAGGGCTTCGGCGTACAGACCTTCGGTCGGCACGAACAGGATCGCGAAATCGGTGGTGTGCGGCGGTGCGACGTACTTGTCGCGAATGCTGCGCGCTTCGGCGCGCAGCCTCGTTTCGATGGCGCGCGCCGAGGCCTCGGCCGCCACCGGATCGGCACGCTCCTGGGCATCGAGCAGCCGCTCGTAGTCCTCGCGCGGAAACTTCGCATCGATCGGCAGCCACAGCGGTGCGCCATCGGTGCGCCGGCCGGGCAGGCGCAGCGCAAACTCCACGCGCTCGTTGCGCCCCGGCACGGTGACCACGTTGGTGGCGTACTGCTCGGGCGTGAACACCTGTTCGAGCAGGCCGGCCAGTTGCACCTCGCCGAAAATGCCACGTGGCTTGACGTTGGTCAGCACGCGGTTGAGCGTGCCGACATCACGGGCCAACTGCTGCATGTCGCCCAGTCCCTTGTGCACCTGCTCCAGCCGCTCGGCCACCTGCCTGAAGCTCTCACTCAGGCGCTGCTCGAGCGTGGCTTGCAGCTTTTCATCGACGGTGGCACGCATCTGCTCGAGCTTGGCCTCGTTGCCCGTCTGCAGCGCCGTCAGCCTGCTTTCCACGCTGCCACGCACCTCGGCCAGCCGGCGCTCGTTGGCATCGGACAGCGCACGCAGTTGCTCGCCCAGCGAATCGGCGAGCCGGCGCAGCGCCGCGTCCTGCGCTTCGCGCGCGCTGTGCATCGCCACACCGAGTTGCTGCTGCAGCGTGCCCAGTTGGGCGCGAAAGGCGTCGATCTGCTCGTTCTGCGTGCGCGCCACGTCACCGCCATGCGCCAGCAGCGTGTGCTGGAACAAGCTCAGGGTGTTGGCCAGTTCCTGCCGTGTGCCGCCGGCACTGCTCTGCACTTCACTGCGCAGTTCGCGCTCATGCTGGCGCAAGGCTTCGCCAAGCGCTTGCAGCGCCGGGTCGTCGCGCCGCACGAAGACGCGCCAGGTCACCAGCACAAGCAGCACCAGCACCGCCGCCAGCAGTGCCGGCACCAACCACCATTCATCCATCGACCGATTGTCTCAGCGCGCCGGCACCGGCCCGGCGCCGCCAGACGGCCTCAGGCGCGGCAGACGATGGTGGCCTGCGCCTGGTTGGGCGGCACGCCGCTGATCCACTCCGCGGCCGGTTGCAACCAGGCCACGGCTTGACCGTCGCTGTCCTGCTGCGAACCGAAACTGGCCGAGCGGCGCAGCACCTCGTAGCCCTTCGTGCACAAGCGTCGCGCCTGGACATCGAGCTCGGCGCTGTCGCGGCCACTCAGCTCGTAGGCCGTGATGCCGTCGGCGGCGACCAGCGAACGCACTTGCGGCCCGCTGCTGCAACCCCAAAGGACCAAGCAAAGCCCGATCACGACGCCAACCAACCCGGATCTCATTGGCGAATTGTCGTCCGCCGCGTCCACTGCCAACGGCAGAGCAAGCCGGCAACGCACCACCACATCCGCCCTTTCTCCGCGATCAAGCCAGTGGCAGCACCTGCGGGTTCAGCGCGGTGGGCGGCGTGCCCCCGCACAGTGCAGCGATCAGGTTGTCGGCGGCCAGGTGGGCCATCGCACGCCGCGTCGGCACGCTGGCGCTGGCAATGTGCGGCGTGAGCACCACGTTGGGCAGCTCGAGCAGCGCCGGAAGCAGTGCCGGTTCGCCTTCGAAAACATCGAGGCCGGCGGCGGCGATGCGACGCTCGCGCAACGCATCGGCCAGCGCCTGGTCATCGACGATGCCGCCACGCGCGATGTTGGTGAGCGTGGCGGTCGGGCGCATCAGCGCCAGCTCGGCGGCGCCGATGGCATGGTGCGACCCGGCGCTGTGCGGCAACACCAGCACCAGGTGGTCGCTGTCGCGCAGCAGCGTCGCCTTGTCCACCCAGGTCGCATTGACTGCGGCCTCGACATCGACATCGAGCCGCGAGCGGTTGTGATACAGGACCTTCATGCCGAAACCCAAGGCGCCGCGGCGGGCGATGGCCTGGCCGATGCGGCCCATGCCCAGTACGCCGAGTGTCGCGCCATGCACATCGGCGCCGGCAAACATGTCGTGGCCCCAACGCCGCCAGCGCCCGGCGCGCAGGAAATGTTCGCTCTCGGTGATGCGCCGCGCCGCCGCCATCATCAAGCCGAAGCCGAAGTCGGCGGTGGTCTCGGTGAGCACGCCGGGCGCGTTGCTGACCAGCACGCCGCGCTGCGTGCATGCCGCCAGATCGATGTTGTTGTAGCCCACCGCCATCGAGCACACCACGCGCAGTTGCGGGCAGGCGTCGAGCAGCGACTGATCGACGGTTTCGGTGCCGGTGACGAACACGCCGCGGCAGCCTTGCAGCCGCTCGATCAGCTGCGACGGCGACCAGACGGCATCGTCCTGGTTGTGCCGCACCTCGAAGTGCTGCTGCAGCCGCCGCAGCACGTCGTCGAAGACGGCGCGCGCGACGAGCACGGCGGGCTTGCTCATTCGAGGAAGCGGGCGAAGCCGGCCACCGGCTCGCGCTCGGTGAGCAGGCTGTTCTCGATCGCCGTCTCATCGGCATGGCCCATCGACATGCCGCACACCAGCATGTCGCCGCTCGGCGCGCCGATGTGTTCGGTGATGACGCGATGAAAGCGCATGAAGGCCGCCTGCGGGCAGGTGTGCAAGCCGCGCCCGCGCGCGGCGACCATGATGTTTTGCAAGAACATGCCGTAGTCGAGCCAGCTGCCCTGGCGCAGCGTGCGGTCGATGGTGAACATCAGGCCCACCGGCGCGTCGAAGAATCCGTAATTGCGGCCGTGCTGGCGGTGCATGCGCTGCTTGTCGGTCTTGCCGATGCCGAGCAGCGTGTACAGGTCCCAGCCGACCTTGCGGCGCCGGTCGATGTAGGGCGAATGCCAATCGGTCGGGTAGTAGTCGTATTCCTCGCTGTGGCGCGCCAGCTCGGCCGGATCGTCGTGCACCGCCAGGATCTTGCGCGACAGCTCGGCCTTGGCCTGGCCCGTCAGCACCGTCACCTTCCACGGCTGCGTGTTGGTGCCCGAAGGTGCGCGCGCGGCCACGCGCAGGATGTCCTCGACCACCGCGCGCGACACGGGTGTGGGCAGGAAGGCGCGCAGCGAGCGACGGCTTTCGATCGCGGCATCGACGACGGCCGCGTTGGGCAACAGTTCGGGATCGGTCATGGGGCGAAGGTCAACTCATGGTGTCTGGAGCGGTGATTGTTGCAGCGCCCCTTTGTGGCCCGAGCAGGCGTGCCAGCTGTGCAGCGCCAGTTCGAGCGTCTTCAGGTGCACGGCCACGGTGCTGGCCACGTCGCGGCCATAGCCGCCGGCCATCGACACCGCCACCGGAAGGCCGTGCCCGCGCAACGCGTCGAACACTCTCGCATCGCGGCGGGCCAGGCCGTCGAAGCTCAGCTTCAGGCGGCCCAGGCGATCGCCCTCGTGCGGATCGGCACCGGCGACATAGAACGCCAGCCCGAAGGGGTCGGTGGCATGGCGCTGCCCCACTTGTGCCAGTGCGGCTTCTAACGCAGCCAGGTATTCGTCGTCACCGCAGCCGTCGGGCAGTTCGATGTCGAGGTCGCTGCGCTCCTTGCGCGCCGGGAAGTTTTTCGCACCGTGCAGCGACAGCGTGAACACCGTCGGGTCATCGGCGAAGATGGCCGCCGTGCCATTGCCCTGATGCACGTCCAGGTCGATGACCAGCACGCGCAGCCACGTTCGCCGGCGGCGCTGCCATTCGGCCTGCATCAGCCGCGCGGCCACCGCGACATCGTTGAACACGCAGTAACCCGAGCCGCGGTCGGCAAAGGCATGGTGCGTGCCGCCGGCCAGGTTCGCGCCCACGCCCTCGGCCAGCGCTGCGCGCGCCGCAGCGATGGTCGCGCCGACCGAACGCCGTGCGCGTTCGGCCATGCGCAGCGACCACGGAAATCCGATCTCGCGCTGCTGCGCCGACGACAGCTGCCCTGCGGCGACCGCGCCGACATAGGCCGGGTCGTGCACCAACGCCAGTTCGCCGTCGCTGGCCGGCTGCGCTTCGTGCACCCGGACGGCCGGCAGCTCGCCTTCGACTGCTTCACGCAGCAAGCGGTACTTGCTCATCGGGAAGCTGTGGCCCGGCGGCAGCGCGAGCGTGAAGTGATCGGAGTGAAAAGCCTGCATGGAAAAGCCGGGCTCGAGCGCCGCGTAGGGTTTCGACTCTACTTTGCTGCAATGCAGCAAATAGTGCTTGCAATGCCCGAGCGAGTCTTTAGAATCCGTTTCATGTTGCAGTGCAGCAATACAGTGCAGCAAACGCTCTAGACCCAACCCAGGAGATTGAAACATGATGACCGCTGAACAAGTTATGGCCGCCCACAAGGCCAACGTCGAAACCCTCTTCGGCCTGACCAACAAGGCATTCGAAGGCGTAGAGAAGCTCGTCGAGCTGAACATGCAGGTGGCCAAGGCCGCCTGGACCGAAGCCGCCGACAACACCCGCGCCGCGCTGTCGGTGAAGGACGCGCAGGAACTGCTGGCGCTGCAAGCGTCGATGCTGCAGCCGACCGCCGAGAAGGCCGCCGCCTACAGCCGCCATGTCTATGACATCGCCGCCTCGACCAACGCCGAAGTGACCAAGGTCGCCGAAGCGCAAGTCGCCGAAGCGCAGAAGAAGTTCGCCGCCGCCGTGGACACGGCGATGAAGAACGCACCCGCCGGCAGCGAGAACGCCGTGGCGCTGGTGAAGTCGGCGATGGCCGCCGCCAACAACGCCTATGAAAGCGTGAGCAAGGCGTCGAAGCAGGCCGCCGACGTGGCCGAAGCCAACTTCCAGGCCGTCACCAGCACGGCCGTGAAGGCGTCGCAAGCCGCCAGCAAGGCGCGCCGCGCCTGATCGTGCGCTGGCCGGCCCGCCCCTGTGACGGGTCTGCTGGGGGTGATTGAACTTTCGAACGGGATTGCCAATCACATGGAAGTCGTCGGGCCTGGCCTGGCGGCAATGTGGATGGTTGTCTCCTCGATACCTTCTGACACCCCCTCTCAAGGTATCTTCGGGCCCGGTTTCGACCGGGCCTTTTCTTTTGCGCGACGGCGACCGTTGACAGGCCCTTTCTGCATAAGCATTCCACTTTTATGTAGTTTTCAAGCATAAGCAGCCTGCATAGAGTGCAACCCTGATACGGGCCTGCGGGCTCAGTGCACCAGTGGGCCACTCATGTACAGCTACACCGAATTCGATCGTTCCTTCGTCCGCGCACGGGCCGCGCAGTTTCGCGACCAGCTGCAGCGCCACCTGGGCGGCGAATTGGCCGAGGACGATTTCAAGGCGCTGCGCCTGCAAAACGGCTGGTACGTGCAACGCCACGCCCCGATGCTGCGCGTGGCTGTGCCCTATGGCGAGCTGAGCAGCCGCCAGTTGCACCAGCTGGCGCGCATCGCACGCGAGTTCGACCGCGACTACGGCCATTTCACGACGCGCCAGAACCTGCAATACAACTGGATATCGCTCGACCGCGCCGCCGACGTCATGGATCTGCTGGCCGAGGTGGACATGCACGGCATCCAGACCAGCGGCAACTGCATCCGCAACATCACCAGCGACGCGCTCGCCGGCATCGCGCCGGACGAGGTGGTCGATCCGCGCCCTTACTGCGAAATCCTGCGCCAGTGGAGCACGCTGCACCCGGAATTCGCCCACCTGCCGCGCAAGTTCAAGATTGCCGTCACCGGCGCGCGCGAGGACCGTGCCGCCATCGCCTGGCACGACATCGGCCTGCAGTTGCTGAAGAACGATGCCGGCGAGGTCGGCTTCAAGGTGCTGGTCGGCGGTGGCATGGGCCGCACGCCGGTGATCGGCAGCGAGATTGCCGAGTTCGTGCCGTGGCAGCAGATCCTGGTCTTCATCGAGGCCATCGTGCGCGTGTACAACCGGCTCGGCCGGCGCGACAACCTGTACAAGGCGCGCATCAAGATCCTGGTCAAGTCCGAGGGCCAGAAGTTCGTCGATGCGGTGCAGGCCGAGTTCGACTACCTCCTGACGCACGACGCCGCCGGCTCGGCGCACATCATTCCGCAGGCAGAACTGGACCGCGTCGCCGCCTGCTTCACGCTGCCCGAGGGAGTCAGCGCGGGCGTGCCGTACAGCCACCACGCCAACCCGTGCGACAAGCCGGTGGCCTACAGCCGCTGGCTCGAGCGCAACGTGCGCGCCCACAAGCTGCCGGCGTACCGCGCGGTGACGCTGTCGCTGAAACGCGCCGGCCAGCCGCCGGGCGATGCCAGCGCCGACCAGATGGATGCGGCCGCGCACCTGGCCACCCGTTTCAGCCAGGGCGAACTGCGCGTCACGCACCAGCAGAATCTGCTGCTGCCGTGGGTGCATCAGAACGACCTGCACGCGCTGTGGCTGGAAGCGCGCGAAGCCGGTTTCGCCACGCCGAACATCGGCCAGCTGACCGACATGATCGCCTGCCCCGGCGGTGACTTCTGCGCACTCGCCAACGCCCGCTCGATTCCGATCGCCGCGGCCATCACCGAGCGCTTCGACGACCTCGACCTGCTGCACGACATCGGCGACATCGACCTGCACATCAGCGGCTGCATCAACTCCTGCGGCCACCACCACAGCGGGCACATCGGCATCCTCGGCGTGGACAAGGACGGCGCCGAGTGGTACCAGATCACCGTTGCCGGCTCCGACGGCAGCACCCACAGCGGCGCATCGGCGCCGGGCAAGGTCATCGGCCCGTCGTTTGCGGCCGACGAGGTGCCCGACGTGATCGAAGCGCTGATCGACACCTACCGCGAACAGCGCCAGGGCAGCGAGCGCTTCATCGACACCAGCCGGCGCATCGGCCCCGCTGCCTTCCGTGCCGCTGCCGACGCGGTGCGCCGCGCGACCGCGGCAGCCATTCCCGCCTGAGCCCGCCATGAAGTTCATCGACAGCGACAACGACCCCTGGCGCGCCACTGCAGGCGACACCGCGCCGGTGCCCGCAGCACACAGCTTGCTGAGCTGGGAACAGTGGCAGGCCGCGCGGACTACCTGGCCGGCCGACGTGCCGGTGGGCTTGTTGCTCGACAACACGCTCGACCCCGCGTTGCTTGCCGACGATCTGCGCACGACACCGTGCGCGCTGGGCTTGCTGGTGCTGCAGTTTCCGAAGTGGACCGATGGTCGCGCCTATTCGCAAGCGCGGCTGCTGCGTTCTCGTTTCGGCTTCAAGGGCGAGATTCGCGCGCGCGGTGAGGTGCTTGCCGACATGATGCCGCTGCTGCAGCGTTGCGGCGTCGACGCCGTGCAGTTGCGCGCCGACCAGAAGCAGGAGGTGGCCGAACGAGCGCTCGGCTTCTTCGGCGGCCACTATCAGGGTGACCTCGTGCAACCCCGCCCGCTGTTCGCGCGGCACGCCGCATGAAGCCTGCCACCCGCGCGGCGGGGCGCTCGGCCGCCATCGACCTGTACGCGCGTCCTTCCGAAGGCTACGAGCAGCGCTTGGCGCAGACGCTCGCGCTGCTGGAAGAAGCTTCAAGGCAGCACCCCCAGCGCATCGTGCAGGCCACCAGCCTGGGCGCCGAGGACATGGTGCTGACCGACCTGATCGCCCGTCGTCGCCTGCCGATCGCCATCGCCACGCTCGACACCGGCATGCTGCACCCCGAAACGCATGCGCTGATGTCGCGCATCGAGCGCCGCTATGCGCTGCCGATCGAGCGCCATGCGCCGCAGCGCGATGCGGTGCTGCATTTCGTGCGCGAGCACGGCGAACAGGCGATGGTCCGCAGCATCGACCTGCGCAAGGCCTGCTGCGGCATGCGCAAGCTCGAGCCGCTGGCGCGCCTGCTGGCCGACCGCACGGCCTGGGTCACCGGCTTGCGGCGTGAGCAATCGCCGCAACGCGGCAACCTGGATGTGCAGCAGCCCGATGAGGCGGGTCGCATCAAGCTCAACCCGCTGGTCGAGTGGAGCTGGCACGACGTGTGGCACTACATCGACGACCACGACGTGCCCTACAACGACCTGCACGACCAGTTCTTTCCCAGCATCGGTTGCGTGCCCTGCACGCGCGCCATCGCCGTCGGCGAAGACTTCCGTGCCGGCCGCTGGTGGTGGGAGGCCGAGGACGCAAAGGAATGCGGCTTGCATGTCACGCGCACCGAGGTGGCCGCATGAACGCCCCGGTCACCGCCGCGGCGCTACTGCCGGACCTCGACCATCACCATCTCGATTGGCTGGAGGAAGAAGCGATCTTCATCCTGCGCGAGGTGGCGGCCAGCTTCGAGCGCCCTGCCCTGCTCTTTTCGGCCGGCAAGGATTCCTGCGTGTTGCTGCGGCTGGCCGAGAAGGCTTTCAAGACCCGTGTCGGCGGCAGCCGGTTCAGCGGCCGCCTGCCGTTTCCGCTGCTGCACGTCGACACCGGCCACAACTTCCCCGAAGTGATCGCCTTTCGCGACCAGCGTGTCGCGCAGACCGGCGAGCGCTTGATCGTCGCCAACCTGGAAGACTCGATCGCGCGCGGTTCGGTGCGCCTGGCGCATCCGCTCGAATCGCGCAACGGCCACCAGACGGTGGCGCTGCTGGAAGCCATCGAACAGCACCGCTTCGACTGCCTGATCGGCGGTGCGCGGCGCGACGAGGAGAAGTCGCGCGCCAAGGAACGCATCTTCAGCCACCGAGACAGCTTCGGCCAGTGGCTGCCCAAGCAGCAGCGGCCCGAGTTGTGGACGCTGTTCAACACCCGCATCCAGCCGGGCGAGAACTTCCGCTCGTTCCCGATCAGCAACTGGACCGAGCTCGACGTGTGGTTGTACCTGGCGCGCGAGAACATTCCGCTGCCCGCGCTGTACTTCGCCCACCCGCGCGAGGTCGTGCGCCGCAAGGGCCTGCTGGTGCCGGTGAGCGAGCTGGCACCGCTGCGCGACGGCGAGCGCTCCGAGGCATTGCAGGTGCGCTTTCGCACGGTCGGCGACATGAGCTGCACCTGCCCGGTCGAAAGCGATGCGCAGACGGCGATCGACATCGTCGCCGAGACGCTGAACCTGACGGTGTCCGAACGCGGCGCCACGCGCATGGACGATCGTGCATCGGATGTGGCCATGGAACAGCGCAAGACCGAGGGGTACTTCTGATGAATGCCTTGCTGCGACAGGAATCGGCCCTCGCTGGCGGTGACCAGCTGGCACGGCAACGCGCGCTGCGTTTCCTCACCGCCGGCAGTGTCGACGACGGCAAGAGCACCTTGATCGGCCGGCTGCTATTCGACAGCCGCGCCATCCTCGCCGACCAGATGGCCATGCTCGAGCACAAGGCGCAGGGCGCAGCGATCGACCTGTCGCTGCTGACCGACGGCCTGCTGGCCGAGCGCGAGCAGGGCATCACCATCGACGTCGCCTGGCGCTACTTCGCCACGCCGAAGCGCAAGTTCATCATCGCCGACGCGCCGGGCCACGAGCAGTACACGCGCAACATGGTCACCGCGGCCGCCGGCAGCGACGCGGCGGTGGTGCTGGTGGACATCACCAAGATCGACTGGCGCGCCGCGCCGCTGGCGCTGCTGCCGCAGACGCGCCGCCATGCGTTGCTGGTGCACCTGCTGCGCGTGCCGAACATCGTCTTCGCCATCAACAAGATCGACGCGATCGACGAGCCGCAACAGGCCTTCGAAGCGGTGCGAGCGGCACTGCTCGATTTCGCGCGCCAGGCCGGCATTGCGGTGGCGGCAGTGCTGCCGATGTCGGCGCTGCGCGGCGACAACGTCAGCGCGCCGATCGAGCTGGCGTGGTACGACGGACCATCGCTGTTGCAGTTGCTCGAATCGCTGCCGGCCACGCAGGAGAGCATCGATGGGCCCCTGTTGCTGCCGGTGCAGTACGTGGCCCGCGACAGCGCCGCCGATGAAGCAGCCGAAGGCGCGGGCCAGCGCATGCGCACCGCCTGGGGCCGCATTGCGCACGGCTGCGTGCAGGTCGGTGATGCGGTGCAGCTGTTTCCCAGCGGCGAGCGTGCCATCGTCGCCGAGTTACGGCACGCCGACGGTGAACCCGACCGCGCCAGTGCCGGGCAATCGGTGGGGCTGGTGCTCGACCGCCAACTCGACATGTCGCGCGGCGACTGGATCGGCGCACCCGACACCCTGATTGGCGCGCGGCGCTTCGGCGCCACGCTGGCCTGGCTGGACACCGAACCGGCGGCCATCGGCCGGCGCTATCTGGTGCGCCACGGTCACCGCTGGGTGCAGGCGCGCATCGTCTCCATCGGCCACCGCCTGGACATCGGCAGCCTGCGCGCCGACGATGCCACGCAGCTGGCGGTCAACGACATCGGCCACGTCGTCATCGAGCTGCAGCAGCCGCTGCCGCTGGAGCCGTATGCGCACAACCGCGTCGCCGGCTCGTTGATCGTCGTCGATACCAGCAGCAACCGCACCAGCGGCGCGCTGCTGGTCAACCTGGTTCGTTGACATGAATCGTGTGAACGCCGGGCGTGTGATCTTCGTCGGCGCCGGCCCCGGATCGGCTGACCTGATCACGCTGCGCGGCGTGAAGGCCCTGGCGCTTGCCGATGTGGTGCTGTTCGATGCCCTCACCGACCCGGCTTTGCGGGAATTCGCACCGCAGGCCCGCTGGATCGATGTCGGCAAGCGCGGTTTCGTCCATGCGCAAAAACAAGAATCGATCAATGCCATGCTCGTCGCTGCCGCGCGCAAGCACACGTGTGTCGTGCGTCTGAAGGGCGGCGACCCGAGCCTGTTCGGCCGACTCGAAGAGGAACTCGAAGCCCTCGCCGAGGCCGGCATCGGCTGCGAGGTGGTGCCCGGCGTGACCGCCGCGCTGGCTGCCGCGGCCGCCAGCCAGCGCCCGCTGACGCGGCGCGGGCGCGGGCGCAGCGTCGCGTTCAGCACCGCGATGACACACAGCGGCGAACTGCAGGCCAGCCGCCATGCCGACAGCGAGGTGTTCTACATGGCCGGCCGGCAACTGGCTGCGCTGTCGCGGCAGTTGTTGCGCGCCGGCTGGGCCGCCGACACACCGGCCTCGGTGGTCTCACGCGCGGGCTGGCCCGATCAACTGCACAGCGAACACGGCGTGGCCACGCTGGCGCAGGCGGCCGTGCTGCACGCGGGGCGGCCGACGGTGGTCACCGTGGGGGCGGCGGCGCAGCGCCTGAGCGCCTCGCAGGGGCCGAAAGGTTCTGGCGAGCACAGCACCCGACGCGACACCCCGCTGCCAACCCGGCACACCGTGTCGATCTAAAATGCCAGGTTGACGGCGCAACAGCGCCCTGGCCAGCACACGTCCGCCAGGTGTGGGCAGCCCGGCCCACCGCAACCATCCCTCTTCGCCTCGAGCCTTTCTCATGACCCACGTCGTCCTCGAATCGTGCATCCGCTGCAAGTACACCGACTGTGTCGATGTGTGCCCGGTGGACTGTTTTCGCGAGGGGCCGAACATGCTCAGCATCGACCCCGACGAGTGCATCGATTGCGCGGTTTGCATTCCCGAGTGCCCGGTGAACGCCATCCTGCCCGAAGAGGACGTGCCGCAGGACCAGCTGCTTTTCATCAAGCTGAACGCGGAACTGTCACGCGGTTGGCCCAGCATCACCAAGCGCAAGCCGGCCCCGCCCGATGCCGACGACTGGGCCGACAAGAAGGACAAGCTGTCCGAGCTGATCCGCTGACGACGCGCCGCCGCGGGCCGCGACACCTACCATGAACCTGAACGATTCCCCTGCACACGCCCAACGCGCAGAAGCCGGAACAACCGCAGCGCCTGCCGGCCCCATCGAAACCGATGCGCTGATCGTCGGTGCCGGCCCGGTCGGGCTGTTCCAGGTGTTCGAGCTCGGGCTGCTCGAGATCAAGGCCCACATCATCGATTCGCTCGCCTACCCTGGCGGCCAGTGCATCGAGCTGTACCCCGACAAGCCGATCTACGACATCCCGGCGGTGCCGATGTGCACCGGCAAGGAACTCACCGACAACCTGCTCAAGCAGATCGAGCCTTTCGGCGCCACCTTCCATCTCGGCCAGGAAGTGACCGAGGTCGCGCGCCAGGACGATGGCCGCTTCTTCGTGCGCACCAGCAAGGGCACAGCGTTCCTCACGCGCACGGTTTTCATCGCCGGTGGGGTGGGCTCGTTCCAGCCGCGGCTGCTGAAGCTCGAAGGCCTCGACAAGTACACCGACAGCCAGCTTTTCTACCGCGTGCGCGACCCGTCGCAATTCGCTGGCAAGAACCTGGTCATCATCGGCGGCGGCGATTCGGCACTCGACTGGGCGTTGAACTTCGTGCAGGAAGGGCCGAACCGCGCCGAAAGCGTGATCCTGATGCACCGCCGCGACGGCTTTCGCGCCGCACCCGCATCGGTCGGTCGCATGAAGGACCTGTGCGATGCCCTCGAGATGCAGTTCATCGTCGGCCAGGCCACCGGCATCGAGGAACGCGACGGCAAGCTGGTGTCGCTGAAAGTGACCGGCGGCGATGGCGTCACGCGCCAGGTGCCGCTGGACATGCTGCTGGTGTTCTTCGGCCTGAGCCCGAAGCTGGGCCCGATCGCCCAGTGGGGCCTGGGCATCGAACGCAAGCAGATCGTCGTCGATACCGAGAAGTTCGAGAGCAGCGTGCCGGGCATCTTCGCGGTCGGCGACATCAACACCTACCCGGGCAAGAAGAAGCTGATCCTGTCGGGCTTTCACGAAGCGGCCCTGGCTGCGTTCGGCGCCGCACCGATCATCTTCCCGGAACGCCGCATCCTGCTGCAATACACCACCACCAGCCCGAAACTGCACAAGGTGCTGGGCGTGGAATCGCCGGTGTTCGATTGACGCGGCGATGGGCCCATCACTGATCACGGGCTCGCCATGGCGAGCCCGTTTTTGTTGGCGTCGGCACCTGACGTTATAGTTTGACCGCGCCGCGGCTTGCAGCGGCGCATTCGCTAGGGGTGTTGGAAGCGGCCTTGCGCGGCTTCCGACTGAGAAAGTCCCTTTGAACCTGATTGAGGTAATCCTCGCGCAGGGAAGCTCGGCCCAGTGCCACCCATCAGGTGAGTGCTGCGGCATCGCCGACCTGCCATCGACATGGGAAACACGATGGCATTCACCACCCGCTTCATGCTTCACGCACGGCCACCGGCCTGGCGCATCTCGTCTTGCATTGCTTGTTGCATCGCCGTGAGTGCCGCTGGCACGTCGAACGCACAAGGCGACACGCAGTCCGTCGCCACGCAGACCGTCAACATCACCGGCGAGAGGTTTCTTGCCGCCATCACCGGCTTCGGCGACATCTCGCTGTCGAAGCTGCCGATGCAGGTGAGCGTGACCACGGCCGAACAAATGCGCGACAACGGCGTGCAGCGCCTGGCCGACATCGCCCGACTCGACCCGTCGGTGGGCGACGGCTACAACGCTGATGGCTACTGGGACTTTCTCACCGTGCGCGGCTTCGTCATCGACAACCGCTTCAACTACCGCCGCGACGGCTTGCCGATCAGCGCCGAGACGCCGATCCCGCTGGACAACAAATCGGCCATCGAGGTGTTCAAGGGCACCAGCGGCATGCTCGCCGGGGTCGGCTCGCCGGGCGGCCTGGTCAACATCAACGTCAAGCGCCCGACCGATGCGCCGATCCGCGAGGCCTACTTGAGCTGGCGCCAGGACGCCACCGTGCTGGCATCGACCGACCTGGGACAGCGCTTCGGCACGCAGCGCGAATTCGGCGTCAGGTTGAACGCCGCCTACGCCAACCTCGATCCTCAGGTGTATTCGGCCGACGGCAGCCGCAGCCTGGCGGCGCTGGCCTTCGACTGGCGCGCGCTGCCCGGCGCGCTGTTCGAAGCCGAGATCGAAAGCTCGCACCGCTCGCAACCCAGCGTACCCGGCTTCAGCCTGCTCGGCAACGTGCTGCCCGACCCCGGCAACCCGAGGATCAACCTGAACAACCAGCCGTGGTCGCTGCCCAACGTGTTCGATGCCACCACCGGATCACTGCGCTGGCGCCAGAAGCTCGATGCGCAGTGGAACTGGGTGGCGCATGCGTCCAGCCAGAACATGAAGTCGGACGACCGGCTGGCCTTCCCGTACGGCTGCAGCGCCGAGAACACCTACGACCGCTATTGCAGCGACGGCACCTACGACCTGTACGACTTTCGCAGCGACAACGAAAAGCGCACCACCAACGTCATCGACGTGGCGCTGAACGGCAACGTCGCCACCGGGCCGTTGCAGCATGCATTGACGGTCGGCGCGCAGTTCAGCCGTGTGCGCAACCGCTTCGAGCTGCAAGCCTTCAACTACGCCGGCATCGGCAATGTCGAAGGCACGCTGTTCACGCCGCCGGCTTCTGCCGCCACCACCGAAAGCACCAACCGCGACGCACGCTCGAGCGAGCTCTATCTGCGCGATGCGGTGGCGCTGAACGACCGCACCCAGCTGTTGCTGGGCTTGCGTCACACCTGGCAGCGCGTGAGCAGCGAACTCACCGACGGCAGCGAAGCGATCGAATTCAGCCAGAGCTTCAGCGCACCTTGGCTGGCTCTGACGCACCAGATCGACAACGGGCCGCTGGTCTATGCCAGCTGGGGCACCGGCTATGAATCGGACGTGGCACCGAACCAGCCGATCTACATGAACCGCGGCCAGCCGTTGGCGGCGCTGCAAAGCCGCCAGATCGAACTGGGCGCCAAGGGCATCGCCCACGGCGCCGAATGGACGGTGGCCGCCTTCGACATCGACCGGCCGGTGTCAGCCGACATCGGCAACTGCGACATCGCCGACAGCTGCTCTCGCCAGCGCGACGGCAGCCAGGCGCACCGCGGGCTGGAGATCGGCCTGGCCGCCAGCCTGGGCGACTGGCGCCTGGGCGGCGGTGCGATGGCATTGCAGGCGCGGCGCGAAGGCAGCATCGACGCTGCCATCAACGGCCTGCGCCCGACCAACGTGCCCGCCTACACACTGAAGCTGCAAGCGGGATATCGCGTGCCGGCGGTGCCGGGGCTCGAACTGCAGGCCAATGGCCTGTACGAAAGCAACCGCATGGTGTTGCCCGACAACAGCCAGCAGATCCCGGGCTACGGCAGCATCGATATCGGGCTGCGCTATGCGCACACGGTGGGATCCACGCGGCTGGTGTGGCGTGCGGGCGTGGAAAACGTCGGTGACCAGGGCGCATGGCGCGAATCGCCGTTCCAGTTCGCGCACGTCTATCTGTTTCCGTTGGCGCCGCGCACCTTCGCACTGTCGCTGCAGGCCAGCCTGTGACCGGCATGCCGGAGCGCATGCCGAAGGCCGCTATAATTTTCGGCTGATCCTCGATAGCTCAGTCGGTAGAGCGCCGGACTGTTAATCCGTAGGTCCCTGGTTCGAGCCCAGGTCGGGGAGCCAATAAAATCAAGGCCTTACGCGCGAGCGTAGGGCTTTCGTCTTTTCTAGCCGTGACAAGAGCGTGACGCGAGCGTCACGCCCTGCCCTCTCCCGCGCTCGATTCGAGACGCCGCGGACAACAGGTTCTCTGTCGCAAACTTGGCATAGCGGTCGACCATCTGCCGCGACTTCCAGCCGCCCAGGTCCTTGAGCTCGTCGCAGGACGTTCCCGCCTGCCGATGCCAAGACGCCCAGGTGTGCCGTAGATCGTGAAAGCGGAAGTCCTTGATCCCCGCCCGCCTCAACGCCGAATGCCATGCCGTGTTGGTCACGTCCGCCCGCAAGGGCTGGCCTTCGTAGGTGAAACAGAAGCGAGGATGCTTGCCGATTTGCTCTCTCAACACTTGCACTGCATCCACATTCAAAGGCACCCCCCGAGGCGTCCCGTTCTTGGTTTGGTTGAGCCAGGCCGTATTGCGCGCCAGGTCCACCCGTTCCCATTCCAGGCCGGTGATCTCGGCAGCGCGGCAGCCTGTTGCCAGGGCATACCGCACCAGGGCCGCCAGATGCTTAGCGCTGCAGGCGATCAAACGATCGGCTTCAGCACGCGTCAGCCAGCGATCCCGCTCGATCTCGCCGCGAAGCAAACGAATTTTCGGGATGGTGTCCAGCCACTGCCATTCGTCGCGCGCCATGCGGAGCACGCTGCGGGTCGTGGCGAGGTAGCGGTTCACCGTTGCAGGTTTGTTGCCCTTCTTCAACTCGCCCTGGACGATGCGCCAGATCATGTCGCCATTGATCTGATTGAGCATCGCTGCACCCAGGTACGGGTCGAGCAGTCGGCAGATTCGCTGCAGGTCCGCAAAGCTTCGCAAACTCCGTTTCAGTTCGAGATACCGGATAACGGCCTCTTGCCATGACCGCTGGGGCTTGATGCCGAAGTGATGCCCTCGGTAGGCGTCGAGCTTGAGCTTGGCAAGCAGCGCCTGGGCATCCTCTCGGTTTTCAGTCCCAGCGCTTTGCCGTATGCGCTGGCCGTTGGGGAGCGTTGCATTGATCCACCAGCTGGCCGAATCCGGTCGCCGGTAGAGTCCTTCAGGTCGGGCCATAGAGCCTCCTTTCCGGCCCGCCTTCGCTCGCCCTTATGTTCTTCGAGGCCGCTACGGCGGCCGGCCCGCCCGGTTCATCGCCGCTCAACCATCCACACAAGGTGCACTATGAAGTCCAAGCCTTGTCGCGCGGATGCGCCGGGCGTGCGGCCAGCACCGCGCAGCCGTAGTGCTTGGCAAGTTCCTCGTAGGTGCGGTTGGGTTCAGGGTCGTACCGGTCGGGCGTCTTGATGAGCGAGCGCGTCTGGTCGGGCACGATCAGGCGCGGGAGCCGCCGATGAACTCCAGCGCCAGCACCTGCGCGCCGATCCAGTCCTCGGTGGTCTGGCGCGCCGTGGCGCAGGCGAAGGTGTAGTTCGATGCGCCTAGCGTGGCCACGAAGATCTGCGCCTGGGTGATCTCGCCGGTGCTCGCATCGACGATGGGCACCGTGGAACCGGCGTAGTCGACGAACAGCTTCTCGCCAGCGATGTGCACATGGCGCATCGAGCGCTGTTGGCGCAGCGCGAACTCGCGGTACTTGATGCAAAAGCTGGTGTACTTGTAGGCCAGCGGGTTGTTGCCGGCGTACTCCTCCCACAGCAGCATCAGCGTGACGCCGGCGCGCTTGAGCTCCTGGTGCACGACGGCGAAATCGGGCGCCAGTTGGTGGCTGGCGCGCGGCACTGCCGGGCGGTAAAGCCGGGCTTCCAGGGCCTCGTCGCTGAGGGTCTGGGCGAGCGCCCAGTCGACCCCGGCCGCGCGGGCCAGCGACACGTACTTGCCCACCACGCTCTTGGAGATCTTGAGCGTGCGCCCAACCTCGTTGTAGCTCAGCTCGGCCTGCAGGTGCAGGCGCAATGTCTCTCGGATTCGGCGCATCGTGACTCTGTTGGTTGGCATCGGGTTCGGACCGCAAAAAGCGGTGAGCCTGTGCCCCTGAACCGCTGCGCCCACAGCGCCAGCGCGGTTCGTTTCTCAGGCATGTAGTCATGGCGGTCGTAGTGGCGCGCCTGAATGCCGCCGAGACCGTGCGATTGAATCTGCGCGCGGACATCGCTTGATATGCCAAGCGCTGCCATGTGCGTCTCCGCCGTACGTCGAAGATCCCGCATCGAAAACGATCCGCGCTCAAGTTCACCTGCTTCCTGCATCGCTTTCTCAATTTCTTCGACTAGGGCCGCCATCGTCTCCTTGCGCAGCGGCACGCGCCCGGATGTGCTGAACATCGGCGACTCGACACCCTCGGTCTGCGACAAGCGCCGGCAGATTGCCGGCATCAAGTCTTCATGAATGGGCAGGACATGTCGACGCGGGTTGGCATGGCGGTTCCGCCCTTTGGGGTCCAACAGCGTCACGGTAGCACCGGACACGTTAACCAACCGAGGCGTCAACCGAAGCAACTGCGTCGGCCGCTGACCGCCCAGATACATGCAGGCGATCAACGCATCTCTCGCCGGACTATCGGCTGCGGTGTCGACGCGACGCCAGAACGCATGAAGCTCAGGCAAGGTCAACGCTCGATCCAGCGCTCTCGAGAATTGCGCCAGGCTCGGCAGCCTGTCGGCGGGATTGCTTCGAACTTCGAACGTTGTTAGCGCCTCAGGCAGGGTTGGATCGAGGCCCGCCCGCATGGCCAAGCCAAAGGCCGCTCGCAGGTAGGCTCGCAGCTTCGCCGCAGTGCGGCCCTTGCCGGCGTCAATCAGCCGCGCCAGAACGTCCCGCAGCTCCTCAGCCGTGACCTGCGCAGCGGGCCGGGCGACGAGTTTCGGAAATGGACCACTCACGTGAAGCTTGAAGATGGACTGGGCGTCGTAGTGCGACTGCCTGCCGTCGAGCGTGGTCACATAGACCCGCAATAGCGCATCCAGACTTCCGCGCTCGGCCTCTCGCCTGGCCACAACTACAGCCTCTTCGGCCGCGACCTTGGCTTGCTCCTTCTCGCTGAACAGCGCGCGTAGGTTGTTGCCACCCGCCGCCAATCGAGCGAGTTCGCCGGCCTTCTGACGCGCCTCATGCAGCGTCATGCCGGCGACGCCGCGCGGGTCGTAGTCGGCCACCTTCAGGACATCGCGTGTGCCATCGGCGCGCGTATGGCGATACATGCACACCCGCGCGCCGGCACCTGTGCAGCGCACGGTGAAACGGCCCTGCCCTCGGGCTCCTGGGTCGGTCAGCCACACATCCTTCCCGTTGGACTTGGCTTTGCCGGAAGCGGCCTCGATCTCACGCGCGGTGACCATGCCGCCTCGCGGACTCTTGGCGTCCGATGTCTTAGTGGACGAGGGTCTGCTTGCCGTTTCTGTCACGATATCCGTAGGTCGGTTGCCGCAACTGATAACTTGTCCGTAGGCGATTCTGTTGCCGTACTGTTGCCGTTTGGCGCGAGATTCCGCGAAACGTCCAGCGATCGCAGTCACTTTCGCGTTCGCGACTACAACGAACGCGGGTGTCGTTAACGTCTTCCTCTACGAGGACGGGGCGAACGTGAACATGAGCTGGTCTGGGTCGATCGACCTCACTGGCGCAACGTCTCCTGGTAGCGGTACCTCGTCTATCCACTGCGCACTCACTTGGAGGGCTACCCGATGCTGGCGAGTCTCAACACATTTCCGTACTATTTCCGTACCGACAAGAAAAAAGCACCGGGCGTTTCCGCCAAGTGCTTGATTCCTCTACCGAATTTGGTAGGCGCGAATGGACTCGAACCATCGACCCCCACCATGTCAAGGTGGTGCTCTAACCAGCTGAGCTACGCGCCTGAGAAAAGGAGATTCTAGCAGCGGTGCGGCAACGATTCAGCGCCTTCGCGCGCTGCGCACACCGCTCACCTTGGCCACCTGGGCCAGCACTTGCGCCAGCCTCGCGGTGCCGCTCACCTCGACGGTGAAGGTCATCCATGCGGTGTGACCGCGGGCGTCCTTCACCGAATGGGTGTGCACCGAGCTGACATTCATCTTCTCCTTAGCGAGCAGTTCGGTGATGTCGCGCAGCAGGCCCTGGCGGTCCTCGGCTTCGACCAGCAGATCGATCGGATAGACCGCAGCAGCATCACCCCGTTGTGCGCCCCAGCCGACGTCGATCAGCCGTTCGGGGGCACGCGAGAGCATGTGCCGCAGGTTGCTGCAGTCGGCACGGTGAACCGCCACACCCTTGCCGCGTGTGACGAAGCCGCCGATGGCATCGGGCGGCGCCGGGCGGCAGCAGCGCGCCAGGCTGGTGAGCAACGATTCGACGCCCACCACCAACACCCCGCCCGGGTCGCGCGCGGCCGGCGTTCGCGCCTGGCGCAACGCGATCAGATCATCGGCGCTGGGGGCGGGCGCGCTCGGCCGCAGCAGCGCTTCGATTTGATGCAGCGAGTACTCTTCCTTGCCCACTGCTTCGAACAGTGCGTCAGCCTGCGCGAAACCCAGCTGCGTGGCCAGCTGCTCGAGTTTCAGCGCTGTCCGGCCTTCGCGCTGCAACAGCTTTTCCACCTGCTCGCGGCCACGTGCCACCGTCGAGGCCTGCTCCTGGGCATGGAACCAGGCGCGCACTTTGGCGCGCGAACGCGGGCTTCGCAGCAGCCCGAGTTCGGGATTGAGCCAGTCGCGCGAAGGTCCGCCTTCCTTGCTGGTGATGATCTCGACCGTCTGCCCGTTGGTCAGCGGCGTGTGCAGCGGCACCAGCACACCATCGACACGCGCGCCGCGGCAGCGGTGGCCCACGCTGGTGTGCAGCCGGTAGGCGAAATCCACCGGCGTGGCCAGCACCGGCAGTTCGATGATCGAGGCCTGCGGCGTGAGCACGTAGATGCGCTCGTCGGCGCGGGTGTCGGCTCCGGCCTTGGCGGGTTGATCGCCGGCCACCTCGCGCTCCCAGGCCAGCAATTGATGCAGCACCGCGCGACGGGCCTCGGCGATGCGTTCTTCCGAGGCGCCGGCGGCCTGGACGCCGGCATAGCCGCGTGCACCGGCTTCCTTGTAGGCCCAGTGCGCGGCCACGCCGAACTCGGCGTGCTCGTGCATCTCGCGGGTGCGGATCTGCACCTCCAGCGCGGCGCCTTCGTCGTCGCGCACCACCGTGTGCAGCGACTGATAGCCGTTGCCCTTCGGCTTGGCGATGTAGTCGTCGAACTCGCCGCTGACCGGGCTGTGGCGCTGGTGCACACTGGCCAGCACGGCGTAGCAGTCGTCGACGTCATCGACGATGACGCGCAGCGCATGCAGGTCGTACACGTGCTCGAAGGCGATGCCCTTGCCCTGCATCTTCTTCCAGATGCTGTACAGGTGCTTGGGGCGGCCCTGCACCTCGGCGCGAATGCCCGCCTCGGCCAGTTCATGGGTCATGCGGCTGCGCGCCGCTTCGACGGCGGCTTCGCGCTGCGCGCGCTTGCCGTCCATCAGCGCGGCGATGCGCCGGTATTCGACGGGTTGCAGCGACCTGAAGGCCAGGTCCTCGATCTCCCACTTCAGCTGCCAGATGCCGAGCCGGTTCGACAGCGGCGCGAACACTTCCATCGATTCCTGCGCCAGCGCACGCGGGCAGGCTTCGCGGCTGGCCGCGTAGTAGCGCAGCGTCTGCAGCCGCGAGGTCAGGCGCAGGAGCACGACGCGCAGGTCGCTGGCGAAGGCCAGCAGCATCTTGCGCACGCGCTCGGTCTGCTGCGCACGCCGTTCGGCTTCGAGCTGCGCGTCGCGTGCCGAGCGCTGGATCTGCACCAGCCGGCGCGTGTGCCCGACCAGGCCAGCGTACGACGCACCGAAGGCCTTGTGCACCACGTCTTCGGGCCGCTGCAGGTAGTCGCCGGCATAGACCAGGTAAGCCGCAGCGCGCATCGACGGCGCCGCGCCGATGGCCTGCAAGATGGCGGCCACTCCTTCGGCATGGGCCATCGCATCTTCACCGGTGTCGAGCTGCTGGCCGGCCAGCAGCGGCTCGGCGAAGGCGCGTGCGCGGCGCAACGCGTCGAGGCCGAAATCGGCGTCGCCCCGGCCGCTGGGGTCGGCATCGACCAGGCCCAGGCGCACGATCGGCGATGTGCTGCCGCGATCGTCCAGCACGCCGCCGGCGGACTTCATGACGACGACAGGAAGCGCCGCACGACGTCGATCTGATCGTCCTGCACGAGCATCGGTGCGTGGCCCACGCCAGCAAATTCGTGCAGCGCTGCGTGCGGCCCGCGGCGTGTCATCGCCAGTGCGGTGTCGTGTGACAACAGGTCGGAATCGGCGCCGCGCAGCAACAGGGTCGGACAACGCAGTTGGTCGTAAGCGTGCCACAGCGCGGCCTCGCCCAGGCGCGCCAGTTCGGGCGTGATGGCCTTGAACGGAACCGCGATGGCCGGGTCGCAGCGCGGCACGAAACCGCCCCGCTCGGCATCCGGCTTCAGCTGCGGGCGCGTCAGCTCAAGCCACTGCGCATCGGTGTGCGGCCCGAAGCCGGCCGAGATGGCACGCAGTGCGGCGGCCGCAGCCGCCTCGCTGGGCCAATGCACCGGCTGACCGATATAGCTGCCGATGCGCTGGATGGCCTGCGCTTCGATCACCGGCCCGACATCGTTGAGCACCAGCTTGCGCACCGGGGAGCCCGCCAGGCCGGCCAGCCCGAGGCCGATCAGCCCGCCCATCGAGGTGCCGACCACATCGACATGGCTTGCGTTCAGACGCGCCAACAGCGTGACCATGTGCGCCACGTAGTGCGGGATGGCGTAGCCCATCGGGTCGGTGAGCCAGTCGGAACGGCCGCGGCCGATGACATCGGGGCAAACCACCCGGTACCGGCCGGCCGAGGCGCGTGCCAGCGCATCGAAGTCGCGGCCCTGGCGGGTCAGCCCGTGCAGGCACAGCAGCACCTCGGTGTTGTCGGCATGCCCCCATTCCCAGTACGCCATGCGCTGCAGCGCCTGGTTGTGCAGGCAGGCCACCTCGTGCGCTCGCGGCTCGGTCATCGCCTCATCCGATCAATTCGATGCGACGATCCTACCCACACGCCGCTCACTTCATCTGCACGCTGCCGTTCACCGTGGCGGTGACCGTGGCCTTGCCGGCTTCGATGGGCAACGCCTCGGCGCTGGCGGCCATCGCGCGTGAGTCCTTCATCATCATCATCGGTGGCATCTGGTCGTTGCTGTTGATCTGCACCTCGCGCACGCTCACGCTGGTGAAGCCGAACTGCCGCGCATAGGCCTCGGCGTGGCTGCGAAAGCGTGCGATGGCCTCCGCGGCCACCTGATCTTCGACCTGCTCGCGCGCCTCGCGCGACAGGCTGAAGCCGACGCGGGCCACGCTGAGGCCGTCGATGCGCGCCACCAGCGACGATATGGCTTGCATATCGGTCCCGTCGATGCGCAGCTCGGCAGTGCCCTGCCAGCCGCTGATGCCGTTCTTGCCGCCCTTCTGCGCATTCTGCGCATAACGCGGAAAGAGCGAGAAGTTGCCGGTGCTGACATCGACCTGGCCCGGTTTGGCCAGCTTGCGCGCTTCGAGCAGTGCGGCTTGCAGCGCCTTGCTCAGCTCGGCCTGCACGGCTTGGGGCTCGACGCCTTCACGCGTGGTGGACAGCACCAGGTTCATGACATCGCGCGTGACCTCGGTGCTCGCCGATGCCGACAACGACAGCACGTCCTGTGGCGGCGGGCTCTGCGCCGCGCTGCGCGTGGGCATCAGCACGACAGCGGTCAGCAGCGCCGCTGCGCTCAACAAACGAAGTGTCATCCCGGATGTCCTTGTCGTGGTGTCGTGGCATAGATCACGACGGCTGCACAAAGGCGATGACCGGGGTGAACTGAGCTGTAACAGGTGGTCTTTCCCAACACATGCGGCCTCTCAAAGCCTTGCACAATGTCCATGTTACAAATACGAGAGTCGTCCATGAACCCGACGAATACGCCCCGTCCGAACCGCATCGCCATTGTCGATGACGACGCCCGCATTCGCGACCTGTTGCGCCGCTACCTCACGCAGGAAGGCTTCGATGTGCTGCTGGCCGAGGACGGCAAGGCGCTGGCCCGCCTGCTGATGCGCGAGAACGTCGATCTGATCGTGCTCGACCTGATGCTGCCCGGCGAAGACGGCCTGTCGATCTGCCGGCGTCTGCGTTCGGCCAACGACACCACGCCGATCATCATGCTCACCGCCAAGGTCGAGGATGTCGATCGCATCGTCGGCCTCGAAGTGGGTGCCGACGACTACCTGCCCAAGCCCTTCAACCCGCGCGAACTTCTGGCCCGCATCCACGCGGTGCTGCGTCGCCGCCCGGCGATGGAGGCGCCCGGAGCGCCGTCGAAGGACGCGCAGACCGTCACCTTCGGCCCCTTCGAGTTCGACCTGTCGTTGCGGCGGCTGTGCAAGGAAGGCCAGCAGATCTCGCTGACCACCGGCGAGTTCTCGATGCTCAAGGCGCTGGTGCGCCATCCGCGCCAGCCGCTGTCGCGCGACAAGCTGGCGCAGCTGGCGCGTGGCCGCGAATTCGAGCCCTTCGATCGCAGCCTCGATGTGCAGATCTCGCGTCTGCGCAAGATGCTCGAACCCGACCCGGCGCAGCCGCGCTACATCCAGACGGTGTGGGGCGTGGGCTACGTGTTCGTCCCGGACGGCACGCACTGAGCCGGCGCGGCGGCGGCTCGCGCTGCCGGCCGCATCGAGGCCACAATCGCGGTCCCATCGCGCGGGCCGTGCACCGCGCGGCCTGAGCACACTTCGGACCCCGAACCTTCCCGTGCCCCGCCAAACCGTCGGCCTGAGCCTGTTCTGGCGCACGTTCTTCCTGCTGGCGATGCTGCTCGTCGGCGGCATCTTCGCGTGGGTGCAGACGCTGCGCGCGCTCGAGTTCGCGCCGCGCGCCTTCCAGGCCGCGCAACAAACCGCCGAACTGGTCAACCTGACGCGCGCCGCGTTGCTCAACGTCGATGGCATCAACCGGCTGGCGTTGCTCAAGAGCATGAGTGGCGAGGATGCGGTTCAGGTGCTGCCGCGCGAGCCGGGCGACCGGTGGGAGCCTTACGAGGTGGATCGCTTCAGCCGCAGCGTCAGCGACGAGTTGCGCGCCCGGCTCGGCCCCGACACGCTGGTCGCCAGCAGTGTCAACGCCAAGCGCGGCATGTGGGTCGGCTTTTCGATCGAGGACGACCGCTACTGGCTGCGCACCAAGGACCTGCAAGTCGGGCCGATGACCAACAGCACCTGGTTCGTCTGGCTGGGCATCGCGCTTGATGGCCACATTGGTCGGCTCGGTGATCATCGCGCGGCTCATCAACCGGCCGTTGCGCGAGTTGTCGTTCGCCGCCAGCCGCATCCGCGAAGGCGACCTCGATTCGCGGCTCGACGAGAATACGCTGACGAGCGAGATCCGCGAGGTCAACCGCGGTTTCAACCGCATGGCGCGCGAGCTGGCGAAGGTGGAGGAAGACCGCGCCGTGATGCTGGCCGGCATTTCGCACGACCTGCGCACGCCGCTGGCACGCTTGCGGCTGGAAACCGAGATGAGCGTGGCCAACGAGGAAGCCAAGGCCAACATGGCGCTGGACATCGAGCAGCTCGACGCCATCATCGACAAGTTCATGGACTACGCCCGCCCTGGCGAGACCTTGCTGCAGCCGGTGATGCTGTCGCAGCTGATCGACCGCGAAGCGGCGCCGTTTCGCGACCCGAGCGAGATCCGCATCGTTTCGCGCGTGGCCATCGACCTGCGTGTGATGGCCGACGACACCGAGCTCGGCCGGGTCTTCGGCAACCTGTTCGAGAACGCGCGCCGCTACGGTCGCAGCACCGACACCGGCATTGCGGTGGTCAACGTCAGCTACGCCCGCACCGGGCCGTGGATCGTCGTCACCGTGCGCGACAAGGGCCCGGGCGTGGCCAAGGAAAAACTCAGCCAGCTGACAACGCCGTTCTTCCGCGGCGACGCGGCACGCACCGCCGCCACCGGGGCCGGGCTCGGGCTGGCGATCGTCGAGAAATCGCTGCTGCGCATGGGCGGCACGCTGGAGCTGGCGAACGCGCCCGATGGCGGGCTGGTGGTGCACATCCGGCTCAAGCAGGCGCCTTGAGCCGGCCGCCGCTTCAGGGCTTCGACAACAGACACACGGCGCGGGCCTCGATGGCCCTGCCCTCGCCCACCGGCCCCATCTTCTCCGCTGTCTTGGCCTTGACATTCACGGCCGCGATATCGATGCCGGTGGCCTGCGCGATGCGCTCGCACATCGCGGCGATGTGCGGCGCCAGTTTCGGCGCCTGGGCGATCACCGTGCTGTCGATGTTGACGATGCGGTAGTCGCGCGCACGCACGCGAGCCGCGGCTTCGGCCAGCAACTGCATCGAATCGGCCCCGCGGAATGCGGCGTCGGTGTCGGGAAAGTGTCGACCGATGTCACCCAGCCCGGCCGCACCGAAGAGGGCATCGGTGATGGCATGGGCCAGCGCATCGGCATCGGAATGGCCGAGCAGGCCGTGGCTGTGCGCGATGGTCACTCCGCCCAGCACCAGCGGCCGGCCGGCGACCAGCGCATGAACATCCCAGCCTTCGCCGATGCGCAATGCGGTCATCGTGTTTTCTCGCGGGTGCGCAACAAGCGGGCGGCCAGATCGAAATCCGCCGGCCAGGTGAGCTTGAAATTCTCGGCTTCGCCGCGTACCAGCAGCGGCGCGTGGCCGAGCGCTTCGATGGCGCCGGCCTCGTCGGTCACCGACGGCCCGGCCACGCTCAGGGCTTCGCGCAACAGGCCCAGGCGGAACATCTGCGGCGTCTGCGCGGCCCACTTGTCGCTGCGCTCCAGCGTGGCGGCCACCCGCCCGTCGCGCGCCGACTTCAGCGTGTCGGCCAGCGGCAGCGCCAGCAAACCACCGACCGGGTCGTCGGCGCAGGCGTCGATCAGCCGCTGCACCCATTCGGCGCGCAGCAGACACCGCGCCGCATCGTGTACCAGGACCCAGTCGTGGGCATGCGCGCCGCGCTGCGTCAATGCATCGAGGCCATTGGCGACGCTTGCGGCGCGGCTGGCGCCCCCGCAGCGTTCGACCCAGCCGGTGAAACCGGGCACGCTGCGTTCGAAGTGGCGGTCGTCGCCTGCCAGCACGACCAGCGTGGCATGCAACGGCCGCAACTGGCTCAGTGCATGCAAGGTGTGCGCGACCATCGGCAAGCCGTCCACATCGGCGTATTGCTTGGGCCCGCCAGCGCCGGAACGTTCACCCACTCCGGCGCACGGCACCAGTGCAAACAGGCGCGGCGCGGTGTCGTCGCCCTTCACCACTGCACCGGCACCGGATAACGGTGGATCGACGGGTCGGGCGTGAGCAAGGTCAGTCCGTGCGCAATCGCCTGACACACGAGCAGCCGATCGAACGGATCGCTGTGCACGGCCGGCAGCTTGTCGAGCATCAGCGTGGCCGCTTCGTCCAATGGCAAGGCGTCGATGCCGTGGCGCTGGCGTTCGCGCGGCACGTACGACGCGGGCGCATCGGCCAGCGGCAGCTTGCCCAGGGCGTGCTTGACGGCGATCTCCCAGGCTGATACCGCCGAAAGGAAGACCTCGTTGGCCGGGTCGCGGAACAGGGCCACGGCAACGCGGCTGAGCTGTGCATCGCCACGCACCGCCCACAGGAACGTGCAGGTGTCGAGCAACAGCTTCAAAGCACTTCCGCGGGGCTCACACTGCCGCGACCGGCCAGCGCTTCGGTGAACTCGTCGAGGCAATTCGTCCCAGAATGCGCTGGGCAGCGCAGCGCCGGCATCGGGCGCGCGGCCGATCGGGCGTTCGCCACGCGGCGCGGACAACGGCAACGCCACCAGACGCGCCACCGGTTGATTGCGCCTGCAGATCAACACCTCCTCACCGCGCTGCGCCGCCACCAGGTACTCGGCCAGGTTCTCGCGGACCTCGTGAATGTTTGGCTTGTGCATCGCAGGACCTCCAGTACAAGGAATTGTACAAGTATATGTCTTATTTCTGATCAGTCAATCAGTCCGGCGCAGCGCGACAACTTCGACTGACCGGCAGAAGGCGTCCGGGCACCCTGCCTACAATCGTCTCTCCGCCCCGTGGACCAGCGCCCCGGGGCGTTTTGTGTTTGCCCAACGAGCCCATGCAACCGCCACCGATCGCCCCCGGAAAACGCTTCACCTTGCCGCGTCCGCCCGGCTCGGCCGATGCCTTGCAGCTGGCCGCACACGCTGAAGCACTGGCGGCTGCCGGCCAGTTGCTGTGCATCGTCTGCGCCGAGCCAGCCGATGTCGCGCGGCTGGCCGACGAACTGCAGTTCTTCGCTCCGGCGCTGCGCGTGGCCGTGTTTCCGGATTGGGAGACGCTGCCCTACGACAGCTTCTCGCCGCACCAGGACCTGATTTCCGAGCGGCTGGCGACCTTGTGGCAAGTGCGCAGCGGCGGCGTCGATGTGGTGCTGCTGCCCGCCACCACATCGTTGGCGCGACTGGCGCCGCCCAGCTTCCTGGCCGCCTACACCTTCCACTTCCGGCAGAAGATGAAGCTGGACGAGGCGGCACTGAAGGCGCAGCTCACGCTGGCCGGCTACAGCCATGTCAGCCAGGTCGTATCGCCCGGCGAATATGCGGTGCGCGGCGGGCTGATCGACCTGTTCCCGATGGGCTCGGCCATGCCCTACCGGGTGGACCTGTTCGGCGACGAGATCGATTCGATCCGCACCTTCGACCCCGACAGCCAGCGCAGCCTTTACCCCGTTCCCGAGGTGCGGCTCTTGCCGGGGCGCGAATTCCCGATGGACGAAGGCGCGCGCAGCGCTTTCCGCTCACGCTGGCGTGAACGCATCGAAGGCGACCCGAGCCGCTCGCGCATCTACAAGGACGTCGGCACCGGCCTGGCCAGCGCCGGCATCGAGTTCTACCTGCCGCTGTTCTTCGAGCACACCGCCACCTTTTTCGACTATGCGGGTGACGACGCCGCGCTGGTGCTGCACGGCGAAGTCAGCGACGCGCTGCAGCAGTTCTGGGCCGACACCCGCGAACGCCACCGCTTCCTACAGCACGACCCGGAACGGCCGATCCTGCCGCCGGAAGACCTGTTCCTGCGCAGCGAGGAATTCTTCGTTCTCGCTAACGCCCATGCCACGCTGCAACTGCGCGGCAGTGGCGCGACCGACTGGGCGCGGCCACTGCCCGATGTGAGCATCGAGCGCGGCGCCACCGAGCCGCTGGCGGCACTGGAAAAGCACCTCGACACGACAGCGCACCGGGTGCTGTTGCTGGCCGAGAGCGAGGGTCGGCGCGCGACCCTGCTCGATCTGTTGCGCGACCACCGCATCGACGTGCCGAGTGTGGCCACGCTGGCCGAATTCGAGGCCGGCGATGAAAAGGTGGCGATCACCGCCGCGCCGCTGGCCGAAGGCTTCGCCTGGCTCGGGCCGGGCCGCGGCAAGGCCATCGAATTCATCACCGAGACCGAACTGTTCGCCACCACGCCGCAGGCGCGGCGGCGGCGCAAGCAGGAACAGACCAGCAGCGTCGATGCGCTGATCAAGGACCTGTCCGAACTGAAGGTGGGCGACCCGGTGGTGCATGCCAACCACGGCATCGGCCGCTATCAGGGCCTGAAGCACATCGAGCTGGGGGCCGGCGAAGGCGGTGCCAGCGAATTCCTGCATCTGGAATACGCCGACCACGCGACGCTCTATGTGCCGGTGGCGCAGTTGCACCTGATCAGCCGCTACACCGGCGTCAGTGCCGAAGAAGCGCCGCTGCACAAGCTGGGCTCGGGCCAGTGGGACAAGGCGCGGCGCAAGGCCGCCGAACAGGTGCGCGACACCGCCGCCGAACTGCTCAACCTGTACGCACGCCGCGCCGCGCGCGAAGGCCTGTCGCACCCGTTCTCGGCCCACGACTACGAAGCCTTCGCCGCCAGTTTCGGCTTCGAGGAAACCGCCGACCAGCGCGCGGCCATCCACGCCGTCGTGCAGGACATGATCAGCCCGAAGCCGATGGACCGGCTGGTGTGCGGCGACGTCGGCTTCGGCAAGACCGAAGTCGCGCTGCGTGCCGCCTTCGTCGCCGTGCATGGCGGCAAGCAGGTGGCGCTGCTGGCGCCGACCACGCTGCTCGCCGAGCAGCATTTCCAGACGCTGAACGACCGCTTCGGCCAGTGGCCGGTGAAGGTGGCCGAGCTGTCGCGCTTTCGTTCGCCGAAGGAAGTGGCCGCGGCCATCCAGGGCATCGAGGACGGCAGCATCGACATCGTCGTCGGCACGCACAAGCTGCTCAGCCAGACGGTGAAGTTCAAGCGCCTGGGGTTGCTGATCATCGACGAGGAACACCGCTTCGGCGTGCGCCACAAGGAAGCGATGAAGGCGATGCGCGCCGAAGTCGATGTGCTCACGCTCACCGCCACGCCGATCCCGCGCACGCTGGGCATGGCGCTCGAGGGCCTGCGCGACCTGAGCGTGATCGCCACCGCGCCGCAGCGGCGGCTGGCGATCAAGACCTTCGTGCGCAGCGAAGGCTCGAGCGTCATCCGCGAGGCGCTGCTGCGCGAATTGAAGCGCGGCGGGCAGGTCTATTTCCTGCACAACGAGGTCGAGACGATCCAGAACCGCGCACACAAGCTGGCCGAGCTGGTGCCCGAAGCGCGCATCGCCGTCGCCCACGGCCAGCTGCCCGAGCGTGAGCTCGAACGGGTGATGCGCGACTTCGTGGCGCAGCGTTTCAACGTGCTGCTGTGCTCGACGATCATCGAAACCGGCATCGACGTGCCCACCGCCAACACCATCGTCATCAGCCGTGCCGACAAGTTCGGCCTGGCGCAGCTGCACCAGCTGCGCGGGCGTGTCGGGCGCAGCCACCACCAGGCCTATGCCTACCTGCTGGTGCCCGATCTGGAAGGCCTGAGCAAGCCGGCGACCCTGCGGCTGGATGCCATCCAGTCGATGGAAGAGCTGGGCTCGGGCTTCTATCTGGCGATGCACGACCTGGAGATCCGCGGTGCCGGAGAGGTGCTGGGCGACCACCAGAGCGGCAACATGCTGGAGGTGGGTTTCCAGCTCTACAACGACATGCTGGCCGAAGCCGTCCGATCGCTGCGGGCCGGGCGCGAGCCCGACCTGCTCAGCCCCTTCGGCGCCACGACCGAGATCAACCTGCACGCGCCGGCGTTGCTGCCCGACGCGTACTGCGGCGACGTGCACACGCGGCTGAACCTGTACAAGCGCCTGGCCAGTGCCGAGCGGGCGGAACAGATCGACACGCTGCTGGAAGAAATCACCGACCGCTTCGGCAAGCTGCCGGCCCAAGGCCAGACGCTGTTCGACACGCACCGGCTGCGCGTGCTGGCCAAGCCGTATGGCGTGAGCAAGATCGACGCCGGGCCGAAGCAGATGAGCCTGAGCTTCAGGCCGAATCCGCCGATCGATGCCGCCAGCATCATCGCGCTGGTGCAGAAGAACCGGCACATCAAGCTGGCCGGCAACGAAAAGCTGCGCATCGAGCGCGAGATTGCCGAGCCGGCGCAGCGTGCGCAGTTCATGCGTGAGCTGTTGCGTTCGCTGGGCACCCCGCTGCGCGAAAACGCGAAAGTCTGAAGATGGCGCTGCACCCCGGTCTGCCGACCTCGCCCAATGCCCTGTTGCCTCCTGCGCAGCGCTGGTTCCCGGCCGACGAATCGCTGCGCGAGCGGTCCTACGAAAAGCTGCTGCCGCCGCTGGTGGCGCACATCCGGCGCGAGGTGCAGGCCTGGCGCGATGCCGGCTACGCGGGCGCCTCCGCCACCTCGCAAACCTTGCCGCGCTGGTGGTTCGACACCGAACAGCGCTACGGGTTCGTCTATGTGGATAAAGGAGGATTCGAGCAGCACAAGCCGCAGACCTTCGCGAATCCAGTGACCGGCTTGCGCCAGTACCAGGAAGCGGCTTGACCGCAAGGCAGAAGCCGTAAATACTGCTAGCGATGAAAACCACCTTCGATCTGCCCGACCCGCTGATGCGCAAGGCCAAGGCCGCCGCCGCCGCAGAAGGCCGACCGCTGCGCGACCTGGTGGCCGACGCCATCGAAGCCCGACTCGCGGCGCCCGCGCCTGCCCCGCCTAAACGCCGCAGCGAGCCCCCGCCGGACGAGTGGGCAGCGTTTCTGAGCACGCTAGAACTGCAACCCGACGGCAGTTACATCAATCCCAACGGCATCGACGACGAAGCCTTCTACCAGGCGCTGGATGAAGTTCGCTCCGGGCGGCTGCATGGGCAAAAGGCACTCTTCGAGCCCGCACCCAGGCCGGCGACGAAAGCGCGCTCACCCCGCAAGCCGCGCGCCAAGGGCTGACCGCCTTGGTGCTGCTCGACACCAATGTGCTCAGCGAGGCGTTGCGCAAACGACCCTCACTGGCCGTGATGAAGGCCCTGCGCGCGCTGCGGCCCGAGGAGCGCTTTGCTTCCGAAGTCACGCGCTACGAACTGCGCGCCGGCGCGGCCAGGCTCAACGACGGCGGCCTGCTGTGGCAACGCATCCAGCATCAGGTCTTGCCGCTGGTGCGCTGGTTGCCCTTTAACGAACCGGCGGCGATGGCGGCAGCCGACATAGGCGCGGCGCTGAAGCGGCGCGGTGAAACGGTGGAGGCAACCGACCTGTTCATCGCCGCCACGGCGCAAGTGCATGGCTTGATCGTCGCGACGCGCAACGTGCTTCATTTCCAGCGCGTGCCGGGCCTCGTGGTCGAGAACTGGTTCCCCGCCGAGTAACGCCAGCCCAGCCTGCCATGACTCGCACATTCATCTACAGACGCCTTCCGGGCGCGGTGTTCAAGCAGCTGCTCGCGCGAGCGCGGCGCAATGGCTGCACGGTGCACGAACAGGCCCGCCGCACGTTGATACGCGAACTCGAAACGCCACAAAATCGCAAGCGGCGAACGCGCAGCGGGCGGCACTCGGCATGACCCGCCCCAGCAAAGAAACCTACGAGCTCAGCGACGCCGAGAAGCGCGACCTGATCGCGCTGATCCAGCAGGGCAAGCCGCTGCCCGAGAAGTACCGCTTCATCCTCTTCGAGGACAAGCGCGAGGTCGAGCTCGTGTGGAACGGCAAGACGCGCGACGTGTGCACCACCGTGCTGCCGTTCCAGACGCTGGAGCACATCGACGAACCGCGCACCGAGACGAAGAACCAGGGCGACCTGTTCGACCCGCGCGGGCGGCAACTGCGCGGCTGGACCAACAAGCTGATCTGGGGCGACAACAAGCTGATCCTGTCCTCGCTGAAGAGCGGCGCGCTGCGCGAGCAGATCGAAGAGGCCGGCGGGCTGAAGCTGATCTACATCGACCCGCCCTTCGACGTCGGCGCCGACCCTCAGCATGGACATCGAGATCGGCGGCGAGACCTTCCACAGGGTACCGAACCTGCTGGAGCAGATCGCCTACCGCGACACCTGGGGGCGCGGCGCCGATTCGTTCATCGCGATGATCTGCGAGCGGCTGATCCTGGCGCAGGGCGAACTGCAAGAGTTCGAAGAGCGCTGGACCGGTGGCTTCATCTTCGAGAACGAATGGCAGAGCTTCCGCACGCGCTTCAACCGCGGCCTGGAGCTGAAGACGGCCGAACACCGCGACGAACAGCCCGGCCGCTACACGGTGGCTGTGAAGGTCATAGACATCTTCGGCAACGACACCATGACGCTGGTGCCGGTGAACGTGGGCTGACGGCATGCACGCCACCGAATTCGCGCCCGGCCTGTTCATCCGCAACCTGAAGCCGCCGCTGCAATTGGCGCACTTCAAGCTGGTGGCCTTCGACATGGATTCGACGCTGATCAACGTCGAATGCGTTGACCAGATGGCCGAGCTCGCCGGGCGCGGCGCCGAAGTGGCGGCCATCACCGAAGCGGCGATGCGTGGCGAGATCGTCGATTTCAAGGACGCGCTGCGCCGCCGCGTGGCGCTGCTGGCCGGTGTGAGCGAAGCGGTGCTGCAGCAGGTCTACAACGAGCGGGTGCAGCTCAATCCCGGCGTCGAGCGCTTCGTGCGTGCCTGCCAATCGGCGGGTTTGAAGACGCTGTTGATCAGCGGTGGCTTCAGCTTCTTCAGCGAGCGCATCCGCCAGCATCTGAAGCTGGACTTCGCGCGCGCCAATTCGCTCGGCATCCACCACGGCAAGCTCACCGGCACGTTGCAGGACCGGCCATGGGGCGACATCGTCGATGGCGCGGAAAAGAAGCGCGTGCTGCTGGAGGTGTGCGAACTGATGGGCATTGGCACCGAGCAGGCCATCGCGGTGGGCGACGGCGCCAACGACCTGCCGATGATGCAGGCCGCCGGCCTGTCGATCGCGTTCCACCCGAAGCCCAAGGTGCGCGAGCAGGCGATGATCTCGATCATGTCCGGCGGCATGGACCGTGCGCTGGAGCTGCTGCGCCCGTGACACGGCGGGCTCCCACCCATACCCAGAGAGCCGAAATCCATGTTGCGCCGCGCCCTGAGCTTCGGTCGTTACCTCATCGTGGTGCCGATCATCGGCGTCTATCTGGCGTCGATCGGCCTGCTGTTCTACGAAATGACCGTCGTGGTCGTGTACATGGCCGACGCCGCGATGCAGGGCAACGTGTCGCCGAAGGTGGCGAAAGCGCTGGCGGTGGGCCTGATCGAGGCGCTGGACGTGTTCCTGATCGCCATCGTCGCCTACATCATGAGCCTGGGCCTGTACAAGCTGTTCGTCGATGACACGCTGCCGCTGCCCAGCTGGCTGCGCATCCGCGACATGGACGACCTGAAACTGCAGCTTGTCGGCGTCGTGATCGTCGTGCTCGGCGTGCTGTTCATGCGCGAAGCGGTGGCCTGGGACGGCCAGCGCGACCTGTTGAATTTCGGCGCCGCGCTGGCGCTGGTGATGGCCGCGCTGAGCGGTTACCTGTGGCTGCTGAAAGGCCGCAAGAATTGATCCGGCAGCCTGGGGCTGCGGGCAAACCAGCTGTTCACTGCGGCGCCGCCACGGCTTAGCATGACCGCTCCACCGAACCGGAGCCACACGCCATGAGCACGCCCACGAAGTTCCTGCTCGACGAGAGCCAGATGCCCAAGCGCTGGTACAACATCAACGCCGACCTGCGCGTGCCGCTGGCGCCGGTGCTGCACCCCGGCACCATGCAGCCGGTGGGCCCGGACGACCTGGCGCCGCTGTTCCCGATGGAACTGATCATGCAGGAGGTTTCGACCGAACGCGAGATCGACATTCCGGAACCGGTGCGCGAGGTGTTCAAGCTGTGGCGCCCGTCGCCGCTGATTCGCGCGCACCGGCTGGAAAAGGTGCTCGGCACGCCAGCGAAGATCTACTACAAGTACGAAGGTGTCTCGCCGGCCGGCAGCCACAAGCCCAACACCGCCGTGCCGCAGGCCTGGTACAACGCGCAGGCCGGCATCAAGAAGCTCGCCACCGAAACCGGCGCCGGCCAGTGGGGCAGTTCGCTGGCTTTCGCCGGCGCGCTGTTCGGGCTTCAGGTGCGTGTGTTCCAGGTGCGCGTGTCGTATGACCAGAAGCCGTACCGTCGTGCGCTGATGGAAAGCTACGGCGCCACCTGCGTCGCGTCGCCATCGGAAGAAACCAACGCCGGGCGCGCCATCCTCGCCAAGCGCGCCGACCACCCCGGCTCGCTCGGCATCGCCATATCCGAAGCGGTGGAAGTGGCGGCGACGAATGACGACACCAAGTATTCGCTCGGCTCGGTGCTGAACCATGTGCTGATGCACCAGACCATCGTCGGCCAGGAAGCGATGCTGCAGATGGAGATGGCCGGTGACGACCCCGATGTCATCGTCGGCTGCACCGGCGGTGGCAGCAATTTCGCGGGCATCAGCTTTCCGTTCATCGGGCAACAGCTGCGCGCCGGCGACAAGGGCAAGAAGCGCCGCATCGTCGCCGTCGAGCCCGCTGCCTGCCCGTCGTTGACACGCGGCAAATTCGCCTACGACTTCGGCGACACCGCGCACATGACACCGCTGACCAAGATGCACACCCTCGGCAGCACTTTCACGCCGCCCGGCTTTCACGCCGGCGGGCTGCGTTATCACGGCATGGCGCCGCTGGTCTCGCACCTGAAGGAGCTCGGCCTGATCGAGGCCACCGCCTACCACCAGACCACCTGCTTCGAAGCCGGGGTGATGTTCGCGCGCTGCGAGGGCATCCTGCCCGCGCCGGAGGCCAACCATGCGGTCAAGGGCGCGATCGTCGAAGCGCTGCGCTGCAAGGCCGAGGGCAAATCCGAAGTGATCCTGTTCAACCTGTGCGGCCACGGCCACTTCGACATGAGCGCCTACAGCGCCTACTTCGCCGGCAAGCTGGTCGATCAGCAATACGACGAGGCCGAGCTGGCGATGGCGTTGGCGGGGTTGCCTTCGGTGCCGGCCTGAGCGGCGGCCGCGGCTTCAAGCCAGCAGCTGCGACCACGCCTTGTCGAGCCGCTTTACGCTGACCGGCTGCGGGGTGCGCAGTTCCTGGGCAAAGAGGCTGACGCGCAGCTCCTCCAGCAGCCAGCGGTAGGCGTCCAGCCGCGCATCGGTGCTGCCCTTCAGTTCACCGAGCCGGCGCAGGTAGCGCTGCTCGAGCGGCCGCAGCTCGGCCATGCGCGCGGCATCGCGCGCCGGGTCGGCCTTCAACTTCTCGAGGCGCAGCACGATCGCCTTCAGGTAGCGCGGCAGGTGCAACAGCTGCGCGTAGGCATGCTCGGTCATGAAGCGCCGCGGCAGCAGGCGCTGCACCTGCCCCTGAATGTCGTCGGCGACCTCGCGCGGCGGCCGGCTGTCCTTCAGCTTGCGCGACGCCACGCTGTACTCGGCGAGGATGCCTGCCGCCAGCCGGGCCAGTTCCTGCGCGATGAGGTTCAGGCGTGTGCGACCCAGTTGCAGGCACCGTTCGAACTGCGCGGCGTCGGCGGGCGGCGTGTCGGCCAGGAAGGCGCGTTCCAGTGCCAGCTCGATGATCTGTTCGCGCAGTTCGTCGGCCGTGCCCAGCGGCTGATACGCGGTGGCCATCGTCAGGAAATCCGGCAGGTTCTTCGCCAGATGCTTCAGCGGCTCCTTCAGCTGCAACGCGAGCAGGCGGCGCAGGCCGGCGCGGTGGTGTGTGGCGGCCAGCGCGGGTTCGTCGAAGACCTCGATCTCGACACCGTCGCCCTTGTCGATCAGCGCCGGGAACCCGATCAACGACTGCTGTGCGCGGCGGATCTCCATCAGCTCGGGCAACTCGCCGAAAGTCCAGCCGGTGTATCGCGCGGTCGGCGTGGCACTGTCGCTCGTCGGGACAGGGCGAGGTGGAACTTGACTCGCTTGACCGGCGGGAGGGGATCGGGGCGACGGCGCCGCCGCGGGCATCTTCAACGCCGCCAGCGCCTGAAACGCCGAGCGCGCCTGCGATCCGAGTTCTGCCTTCAGGCTGCTGAGCTGACGCCCGGCGCCGAGCTGGCGGCCATGTTCGTCGACGATGCGCAGGTTCATCAGCAAATGCACCGGCAACTGCTCTGGCTTGAAGTCGTTGCGTTGCACCGCCAGCTGGCAGCGCTCGCGTACCGCCTTCAGCAGCACATCGAGCAGCACGCCCTGCGCGAACGGCACCGAGGCGACGAACTCGGCGGCGAAATCGGGCAGCGGCACCAGGCGCGAACGCGGCCGCTGGTGCAGCGTCTTGCACAGCGCCAGTACCTTGGCGTGCAGCATGCCCGGCACCAGCCAATCGCAGCGTTCTTCGCTGACCTGGTTGAGCGCATAGATCGGCACGGTGACCGTGATGCCGTCCTTCGCATCGCCGGGTTCGTGCAGGTAGCCGGCCGGGCAGTCGATGCCGCCCAGACGGATGTGCTTCGGAAAGGCTTCGGTGGTGATGCCCGCGGCTTCGTGGCGCATCAGCTCGTCGCGCGTCAGGCGCAGCAGCGCCGGCTGCTTTTTCACCTCGTCGCGGTACCAGCGCTCCAGGCTGGCGCCGGAGCACACGTCGGCGGGCAGTTGCTGGTCATAGAAGGCGAAGATCAGCTCGTCATCGACCAGCACGTCCTGCCGCCGCGCCTTGTGCTCGAGTTCCTGCACTTCGTCGATCAGCTTGCGGTTGTGGGCCAGGAACGGCAGCTTGCCCTCCCATTCACCGTTGACCAGCGCCTCGCGGATGAAGATCTCGCGCGCGCCGACCGGATCCACACGGCCGAAGTTCACGCGCTTGTTGCTGTAGATGACGATGCCGTACAGCGTGGCGCGCTCCAGCGCGATGACTTCGGCGGCCTTCTTCTCCCAGTGCGGCTCGAGCAGCTGCGTCTTCAGCAAGTGGCCGGCGATGGCGGGGATCCACTGCGGCTCGATGGCGGCCAGGCCGCGGCCGTACAGCCTGGCCGTGTCCACCAGTTCGGCGGCCATCAGCCAGCGGCCGGCCTTCTTGCTCAGGTGCGCGCCGGGGTGGCGCCAGAATTTGATGCCGCGCGCGCCGAGATACCAATCCTCATCGTCACTCTTGAGGCCGATGTTGCCGAGCAGCCCGGACAGCATCGCCAGGTGGATCTGCTCGTAGCTGGCCGGCGCGCTGTTCAGCCGCCAGCCGTGCTCTGCCACCACGGTGTGCAACTGGCTGTGGATGTCGCGCCACTCGCGCACGCGCCGCGGGTTGATGAAGCTGTCGCGCAGGCGCTGTTCCTGCTGGCGGTTGCTGAGCTTGTGCGCGGCACCATCGGCATGGCCGCGGCCTTGCTCGATCCAGTGCCACAGCTTCAGCAGGCCGACGAATTCCGATTTCTCGATCGTCGAACTTCTTGTGCTGCTCGTCGGCCGCCTGTGCCGCCTGCAAGGGCCGGTCGCGCACATCCTGGCCGCTCAATGCCGAGGCGATGATCAGCACCTCGCTCAGCGACTGTCGATCACGCGCTTCGAGAATCATGCGGCCCACGCGCGGGTCGAGCGGCAGGCGCGACAGCAGCTGGCCGATCGGCGTGAGCTCGAGTTGCTCATCGATCGCATTGAGTTCGTCGAGCAGCGCATAGCCATCGGCGATGGCCTTTTTCGGCGGTGCTTCGAGGAACGGAAAATCCTCCACCGCGCCCAGGCGCAACGACTTCATGCGCAGGATCACGCCGGCCAACGAAGAGCGCAGGATCTCCGGATCGGTGAAGCGCGGTCGGTTCGGCGAAATCGGCCTCGTCGTACAGCCGGATGCACACGCCGCTGGCGACCCGGCCGCAACGACCGGCGCGCTGGTTCGCCGCCGCCTGCGAGATCGCTTCGACCTGCAGCTGTTCGACCTTGCTGCGGTAGTTGTAGCGTTTGACGCGCGCCAGCCCGCTGTCGATGACATAGCGGATGCCGGGCACGGTGAGCGAGGTCTCGGCGACGTTGGTGGCCAGCACGATGCGCCGGCCGTTGCCGGCTTCGAACACACGCTCCTGCTCCTGCTGGCTCAGGCGCGCGAACAGCGGCAGGATGTCGGCCGGCGGACCGCCCCGTTGCGCGCCATGGGCCAGGTGCTTGCGCAGGTGATCGGTGGCATCGCGGATCTCACGTTCACCGGGCAGGAACACCAGGATGTCGCCGGGCCCGCCGTCGCGCCACAGTTCATCGACCGCATCGGCGATGGCGTCGTTGAGGTCGTGCTCTCGGCTCTCGATGAACGGCCGCCAGCGCTGCTCGACCGGGAACAACCGGCCCGACACCTGGATCACCGGCGCCGGCACATCGCCGCTGGCGAAGTGGCGCGCAAAGCGATCGGCATCGATGGTCGCCGAGGTCACGACCACCTTCAGGTCCGGCCGCCGCGGCAGGATTTGCCGCAGGTGGCCGAGCAGGAAATCGATGTTCAGGCTGCGCTCGTGTGCCTCGTCGATGATCAGCGTGTCGTAGGCGCGCAGCAGCGGGTCGCTCTGCGTTTCGGCGAGCAGGATGCCGTCGGTCATCAGCTTGACCGAGGCGCCCGGTTGCAAGCGATCCTGAAAGCGGACCTTGAAGCCGACCACCTCGCCCAGCGGCGTGTTCAGTTCCTGCGCAATGCGCTTGGCGACGGAGCTGGCGGCAATGCGCCGGGGCTGGCTGTGGCCGATAAGCCCGCTTGCCACCGGCACCCAGACCGCGGCCCAGCGACAGCGCGATCTTCGGCAACTGCGTGGTCTTGCCCGAGCCGGTCTCGCCGCAGACGATGATCACCGGGTGCGCGGCCATTGCCGCAGCGATCTGCTCGCGCAAGCGCGACACCGGCAACGACTCCGGAAAGGTGATCGGCGGGATCGGATTGCCGCTGCGGCCACCCGTCGTGCGGCGGTTACGCGTGTCGGATGCGATCGGTTCGGCGGCGTTGTTCACTTGGGCGCGGATTATCGACGCCGGCCCACCACCGACTGAACGAAGCGACCCCCTGCGGCACAATCAGCGCCGCATTCGATCGCCCGCCCATGAGCCTCGTCTTTCCCCACACGTTCGTGCCCTGGTTTCGCGCGGTGGCGCCGTACATGCACGCCTACCGCGGCAAGACCTTCGTCGTCGCCATGACCGGCGAACTCATCGCCGCCGGCAAGCTCAACGCCTTCGTCCAGGACCTGGCCATCCTGCACGCGATGGGCATCAAGCTGGTGCTGGTCTACGGCTTTCGGCCACAGGTCAACGAGCAGCTGGCGGCCAAGGGACTGGCCTCGCGCTACAGCGAGGGCCGGCGCATCACCGACGCGGTGGCGCTCGATTGCGCGCAGGAAGCGGCAGGCCAGTTGCGCTTCGAGATCGAGGCCGCGTTCTCGCAGGGCCTGCCGAACACGCCGATGGCCAATTCCACCGTGCGCATGGTGTCGGGCAATTTCCTGACCGCGCGCCCGGTCGGGGTGGTCGATGGTGTCGACTTCCTGCACAGCGGCGTGGTGCGGCGCGTCGATGCCACCGCCATGCGCATGGCCATCGACATCGGTGCGCTGGTGCTGCTCAGCCCGTTCGGCTTCTCACCCACCGGCGAGGCCTTCAATCTGACGATGGAAGATGTGGCCACCAGCACGGCGATCGCGCTGCGCGCCGACAAGCTGATCTTCCTGAGCGAGATCCACGGCATCCACGAAGACCTCGAAGACCCCGACAGTGCCATCGACACCGAGCTGTCGCTGGCCGAGGCGCGCCGGCTGCTGGCAGCACTGCCGAAGGCGGTGGAGCCGACCGACATCGCGTTCTATCTCCAACACTGTGTCAAGGCCTGTGAAGGCGGCGTCGAGCGTTCGCACATCCTGCCTTTCGCGGTCGACGGCGCGCTGCTGCTGGAGGTATTCACCCACGACGGCATCGGCACAATGGTGGTCGACGAGAAACTCGAAAGCCTGCGCGAAGCCACCATCGACGACGTCGGCGGCATATTGCAGTTGATCGAGCCCTTCGAGCGCGACGGCACCCTGGTGCGGCGCGAAAGAACCGAAATCGAACGTGATGTCGCCAACTACACCGTCATCGAGCACGACGGCATTATCTTCGGCTGTGCGGCGCTGTATCCGTATCCGGAAGCACGCATCGGTGAGCTTGCCGCGCTGACGGTATCCCCGCAGGTGCAGAGCCAGGGCGACGGCGAGCGAATCTTGAAGAGAATCGAACAGCGCGCGAAAGCAAAAGGACTGGACAGCATTTTTGTGCTGACCACGCGCACGATGCATTGGTTCATCAAGCGCGGTTTCGTGCTGGTCGATCCGGATCACCTTCCGGAAGTCCGCAAGAAAAAATACAACTGGAACCGAAAATCCCAGATCCTGTTGAAGAAGCTGTCCTGATACAGGGCAACAAAACCCGAGGAGTTATGACATGGCGCGCATGGTTCAATGTGTTTATCTGAAGAAGGAAGCGCCTGGCCTCGAGTTCTCCCCTTATCCGGGCGAACTGGGCAAGCGCATTTACGACAACGTCAGCAAGGAAGCTTTCGAGGCGTGGAAGAAGCACCAGACGATGCTGGTCAATGAAAACCGCCTCAACCTCGCCGACGCGCGCGCTCGGCAGTATCTGGCACGACAGATGGAACAGTTCTTCTTCGGTTCAGGAGCGGAGCAACCCGCGGGATATGTTCCACCGGCGTCCTGACCGATGTGGCAATCGGCGGTATGTTGGTGCTATATTTCTCCGGTCAATGCCATTTGAAACGGAGATAACACATGGCTACTGTCGCTGAATTGATCGCACAAAAGGCCGCCATCGAGAAGCAGCTGGAGGAAGCGCAACTCCAAGCCCGTTCTGGTGCCATTGCGCAGGTCAAAGCTTTGATGGCCGAAAATGGTTTGACGATGGCCGATATCTCACAGCGGCCGTCCGCAAGCAAGCGTGGCAGTTCGGGGACCAAGGTGGCCGCCAAATACCGCGACCAAGCCACCGGCGATACCTGGTCGGGACGCGGCCTGCAACCCAAGTGGTTGAGGGCCGCATTGACACAAGGTCGGCAACTGTCCGATTTCGCTGTCTGATCGCTGTGCCTCCCGGGGGCCCGGCGGTGTTTTGCAGCCCCCCTGTTTGATGGGTAGGCACCGCGGCGATGGCGCCGCTGTGCAACCCGCGATACGGCTAGCATCCAAAGCCGAACGCGACGCCGCCAACCCGTGAATGCCCCCGCCGCGCACCCTTCGGGTGCCGCATCCGCTGCCCAGTTGCTGCCGGCAGCGTGGCTGGGTCGCGCGGTGGTTCTGGCTGCCGCCTGCGCACTGGCCGGCGGGGTCGGCCAGGCCATCGTCAACCCCGCAGGTCCGATATCGGCCATGGGACTGGCGGGCGGCGTTGCGCTGGTCGGTCTGGTGCGTTGCGGCCTGATGTACTGGCCAGCCGTCGCCGTGGCGGCGCTGGCCATGGCGCTGATCGGCGATGGGGCCGCGGTGCCGGCGTTGGGCAGCGCCGCCGGCGCAGTGTTGGCGCCTTGCCTGGCGGCGGCCACACTGGCCTACGTGGATTTCGACCGCCGGCTGCAACGGCGCCGTGATCTGGGCTGGCTGCTGCTGGCCACCGCCCTTGCGGCGCTGCTCGGCACGGTCAATGCCGAGCTTTGGCTGACCCATGCCGGGCTGCAAACTTGGCCGCAGTTGATGCGCCGGTTGCCGCTGGGGTGGGCCACTCACGCGCTGGGCATTCTCGCCATCGGCGTGCCCTTGTTGACCCTCGATCACGATGCGCTGCGCGCACCGTTCGCGCCGATGCGCTGGCCGGCCACGGTGGTGCTGCTTCTGGGCGTGTTGGTGAGCGCGCTGACAGTGATCTTTCGCGCCGACCAGGATCCCGCAGCACTGACCGCGCTGGCTTGCCTGAACGGCGCGCTGCTGGCAGTTCTGGTGCTGCGCAGCGGGCTTGCCTTGGCTTCGACGTGTGTGGTGGTGGTCGCGGTGGGCCTGGGCCTGGCCACCGCCTGGGGAGTCGGCCCACCCGGGTTGGCCTTGTCGGCCGGCGACCATGCGGCACCGTGGGCCGCGATGGCCACGCTGGTGTTCATCTGCCTGCTCGTGCACACGCTCACCAACGACCTGGTCACTGTCGAGCGGCGCTGGCTGCTGGCGCTCGGTGGCGCCGGCCTCGGGGTGGCCGAATGGCGTGTCGGCCGCGACCGCGGCCGCACCTCGAGCCATTGGCGCAGCCTGATGGGCAGCCCTTCGGTGTCTTGGTCGGCGTGGCTGGCGCAACTGCAGCACGACGACCACGATGCAGTGCTGGCCATGCTGCGGCGCCTGACCGCCGGCACGCACGTGCGCGAGCAAATGGAAGTGCGTGCCTTGGTGGCCGACAAATGGTGTTGGCTGGAGGTGCAGTTGATGGTCGTCGAGCGCCAGCGGCAAGGGCAGATCTCGCGGCTGCTGGCCACGCTGTCCGACGTCAGCGAACGGCGCGATGCGCAAGAGCGGCAGCGGCTGTCGGCGAGCGTGTTCCAGCACCTGCACGAGGGCTTGCTGATTGCCGACGCGCAAATGCGGGTGGTGGATGTCAATCCGGCCTACACGCAGATCCTCGGCTTCTCCCGCGCCAGCTTGCTCGGCACAGTGCCATCCTTGCTGCAGACTTCGATGCGCGACCCGCTGATGCGCCAGCAGCGGCTGCTGATGTGGTCGAGCCTGCGCGAGAGCGGGCACTGGCGCGGCGAGGTCGAGGAACGCCGGCACAACGGTGACCCCTGCACGTTACGGGTCACGATCTCGACCATCGACGACGCCGCCCAGACGCTTCAGTACCACGTGCTCGTGATATCGGACATCACCGAACAACGCCAACAACGCGACCGCCTCGAACGGCAGGCCAGCTTCGACGAATTGACGCGCCTGCCGAACCGCGCGCGGGTGCAGGAACTGCTGGTCGAAGCGGTTCGTGCCGCCGATGCCGAGGGCTTCATGCTGTGTGTGTGCTACCTCGACATCGATCGCTTCAAGCCGATCAACGACCGCTTCGGGCACGCCGTCGGCGACCAGCTGCTGGTCGAGCTGGCCGGCCGACTGCGCAGTGCCTTGCGCGGCAGCCACGTCTGGTCGGACGTGGCCGGGCGCCTGGGCGGTGACGAATTTGTTCTGCTGCTGCGGGCCAACACGCTCGACGAGGCGCGCATGGCGGTCGAGCGCGTGCTGCGCGTGGTGGAACAGCCCTACGCGCTCGAAGCCCAGCCCCAGCTCGACACGGTGCACGTCACCGCCAGCATCGGCGCGACCGTCTATCCGAACGACAACAGCGATGCCGACACCCTGCTGCGCCATGCCGACCATGCCATGTACGACGCCAAGCAGGCCGGGCGCAACGGCCACAAGTTCTTCGACGCCGAGCGCCGGCGCCAGGCCGAAGAACGCGTCATCGCGCTGGGGCGGGTGCAGGAGGCGCTGGACCATCGCGAGTTCGTGCTGCACTACCAGCCCAAGGTCGATATGCGCCGTGGTGTCGTGCTCGGACTGGAGGCGCTGGTGCGCTGGCAGCACCCGCAGCAAGGCCTGCTCGCGCCGCTGCAGTTCCTGCCATTGATCGAAGACACCGGGTTGCTCGCGCGCCTGGGCGACTGGGTGCTCGGCCAGGCGCTCGAACACCTGGCCGCCTGGCGCCGCGCGGGATTCGACATCTCGGTCAGCGTCAACATCTCGGCGCGCCACTTCCAGGAAGCCGACTTCGCGCTGCGCCTGTCCGAGTTGCTCGCCCGCCATGCCGAGGCGCTGGCGCCTTCGCTGGAACTCGAGATGCTGGAAAGCGCGGCGCACGCGGATATCCAGGCCACCTCGGCGTTGCTGGCCCATTGCCGCAGCCTGGGCGTGCGTTTTGCACTCGACGATTTCGGCACCGGCTATTCCACCCTCACCTACCTGAAGCAGTTGCCGGTGGACGTGCTCAAGATCGACCGCTCGTTCGTGCACCACATGCTGGCCGACACGCAGGACCGCGCCATCGTCGAAGGCGTCATCGGGCTGGCACGCACCTTCCAGTGCGTGGTTGTCGCCGAGGGCGTCGAATCGGCGGCGCAGGCACGCGTGCTGCTGGAAATGGGCTGCAACATCGGGCAAGGCACCGGCATTGCCGCACCGATGCCTGCCGGGGCGGTGGCCGCCTGGATCCGCGACTATCGCGGCCTGTTCACGCTGGCCAGCGCGGGTCCTGGCGTGGGCGGCGCCGCAGCGGCGTCGGGCAGCTGAATCGAACAAGCCACCAGCGGCTGGCGAACAAGCCGCCCTTGGTTAGACTGCCCGTGTGATTCCGACCGGCTTCCTGCAAGACCTGTTGTCGCGCGTCGATATCGTCGATGTCGTGGGTCGCCACGTGACGTTGCGCAAGGCCGGTGCCAATCACATGGGCTTGTGCCCGTTCCATGGTGAGAAGACGCCCAGCTTCAGCGTCAGCGCGAGCAAGCAGTTCTATCACTGCTTCGGCTGCGGGGCGAGCGGCGATGCGTTGCGCTTTCTCACCGAGCACAACGGCATGGGTTTCGTGGACGCGGTGCACGATCTGGCGCAATCGGCGGGCATGCAGGTTCCCGAGGGCGAGTTCGACGCCGCGGCGCATCAGCGCGCCGTCGAAACACGCGCGAAGCAGGCCACGTTGAGCGAGGTGCTGGAGCGCGCTGCCGAGCACTATCGCCAGCAATTGAAGGGGCATGGTCCGGCGGTGGACTACCTGCAGCGCCGCGGGCTCACCGGCGAGATCGCGCAGCGCTTCGGCCTGGGCTACGCTCCGGCGGGCTGGCGCAGCCTGGCCAGCGCTTTCGCCCGCTACGACGATCCGCTGCTGGTCGAGTCGGGCATGGTCATCGTGCAGGGCGAAGAAGGCGATGCCGAGCAGAAACGCTACGACCGTTTCCGCGAGCGCATCATGTTCCCGATCCGCTCGGTCAAAGGCGAGGTGATCGGTTTCGGCGGCAGGGTGCTCGACAGCGGCGAACCCAAGTACCTGAACTCGCCCGAAACGCCAGTGTTCGTCAAGGGCCGCGAACTGTACGGTTTGTACGAAGCGCGCACGGCGATGCGCGGCGCTGGTCATGCGTTGGTCGTCGAAGGCTACATGGACGTCGTGGCGCTGGCGCAAGTGGGCATCGGCAACGCCGTCGCCACGCTCGGCACCGCCTGCACGGCCGATCATCTGGCCAAGCTGTTTCGTTTCACCGATTCGGTGGTCTTCAGTTTCGACGGCGACAAGGCCGGGCAACGGGCCGCGGCGCGCGCGCTGGAGGCCGCGCTGCCACATGCCGCCGATCTGCGCACCGTGCGCTTCCTGTTTCTGCCGGACGATCACGATCCCGATTCGTATGTGCGTGAACACGGCGCCGCAGCCTTCGAGGCCGCGGTCAAGGCCGCCGTGCCGCTGTCAACGCAGATCGTGCGCCAGGCCGGCGCCGGCTGCGATCTGGCCACGCCCGAAGGCCGTGCGCGCTTGCTTGCCGCCGCCAGGCCGCTGTGGTCAGCGCTGCCAGCCGACGGCATGCTCAGGCGTCAATTGCTGGGCGAGATTGCCCAGGTGGCGCAGCTGCCGGGCGCTGAACTCGCCACGCTGTGGGGTGCTGCGCCGGCAGCGCCCAGCCGTCGTCCCCAGAACATGGCCTGGCCTGGAGGTGGCGGGCAGGCCAGGCGCATCCGACAACAGCCGACCGGGCCGGCCGACCAGGCCGCGCGCATGCTGCTGTTGCACAGCGACTGGTGGGAACAGCTGGCCAACGACGACCACGAACTCCTCGGCAATTTGCCGCAGCCGCATGGCGGCCTGTTCGGCTGGCTCGAGCGGCAACTGCACGATCACGGCGCGCTGTCCCGCGGCGCCTTGCAGGCGGCGCTGGCCGACACCGACCATGCCGCGCTGGCGGCGCAGCTGCTGGGCAGCATGGCGGCCGACGATCCGATCGCGATCGACGACCTGCGCACCGTGCTCAAGCTGCTGTGGCGCACACACCTCGGGCAGCGCAGCGAAGCGCTGGCCGCCCTCGGCACGGCGGATCCGCAGGCGCGCAGCGAACTTCAGGAGGTGCTGGGCCGTCTACGTGCCTTGGGCGCCAACGCACCGCAACAGGGATGAAAGGGCTGCGCGCGCCTGCGTTCAGCTCAGGCAGGTCATTGGACGAGCACGTCAAAATGGGCGATAATCCATCGTTTGTCGATTCTTGATCGACAACCGCAGCACCTCCGGGCCCCGGCCACCCTCGACAAGGGTCACCCCCGCAAGGCCACCCTCACCCGCAAGGACTGCACACGGCGCCCAATCCCGGATGGACTGGGTCGAGCGCCGTGCGATGTGATGTGTTGCAGCCCGCCCGAGCGATGTCGTGCGGCATGGCGACCGCCCAATGGCGGCGTCGTGTCGGCAAGGCGTTTGCCGTGCGCAGCCGGCAAACGCCTCCGCCTGTGCCACCCTGCCCTCGAGGATTCGAATGACCACCAAAAAAGCCCCCGCCGTGTCCCCCGCCTTGCACGTCGAAAAAGCCACCGCCGCGCATGCCGCCGGCAAGGGCAAGGGCGTCGCTGGCGGCGGCGCGGCGTTGGTAAAGAAGGCTGCCGCCGCCGTGGCGGCCAAACGTGTCGCAGCACCTGCGAAGGTGGCATCGGCGAAGGCCGCCGCAACCGCGAAGGCTGCGCCGGCGAAGGCGACGCCCGCGGCCGTGAAGTCGCTCGCGGTCAAAGGCAAGCGCGGCACAGCCGTGGTGACGCCGGGCGCGAAAGGCAAGTTGCCCGAGATGCCGCCTGACGAGGACTTCGCCGACCTCGAGTCGGACGCCGAAGTCAGCAACGAGAACAAGGTCAAGGCCAAGCCCTTGCGCATGAAGGTCTCGCGCGCCAAGGAACGCGCGCTGATGCGTGAGTTCGGGCTCGAGGAAGCCACCCTCACCGAAGAAGAGGTGGCAAAGCGTCGCAACGAGTTGAAGACGCTGATCAAGATGGGCAAGACGCGCGGTTTCCTCACGCACCAGGAAATCAACGACCACCTGCCTGAAAAGCTGGTCAACGAGGAAATCCTCGAAGCCATCATCTCGATGCTCAACGACATGGGCATCGCGGTGTACGAGCAGGCGCCCGATGCAGCCACGCTGCTGATTTCCGGCAGCAGCACCGCCACCGCCACGGAGGAAGAAGCCGAAGAAGCGGCCGAGGCGGCGCTGTCCACGGTCGATTCCGAATTCGGCCGCACCACAGACCCCGTGCGCATGTACATGCGCGAGATGGGCACGGTGGAACTGCTCACGCGCGAGGGCGAGATCGAAATCGCCAAACGCATCGAAGGCGGGCTGCAGGCGATGATGCTGGCCATCAGCGCGTCGCCGACGACGATCGCCGAGATCCTGTCGATGGCCGAGCGCATCGCCGCCGGCGACATGAAGATTTCCGAGGCGGTCGATGGCTTCGTCACCTCGGACGAAGCCGACGACTACGTCGCCGAAGAGGACTTCGACGAGTTCGACGAAGAGGACGACGACGACGGCGCCGGCGGCAGCAAGGCGCTGACCAAGAAGCTCGAGGAGCTGAAGCAGGCGGCGCTGGAGAAGTTCGGCGAGTTGCGCACCCAGTTCGACCGCATGCGCAAGGCCTATGAGAAAGACGGCTACAAGTCACCGCCGTACAACAAGGCGCAGCGGGCGATCAGCGACAACCTGATGACGGTGCGATTCACCGTCAAGACGATCGAGAAGCTGTGCCACATCCTGCGTTCACAGGTCGATGACCTGCGCCGCTACGAGCGCGAGATCCGCAAGATCGTGGTCGACAAGTGCGGCATGCCGCAGGAACATTTCATCAAGACCTTCCCGCCCAACGAGCTGAACCTGAAATGGGCCGAGCGCGAGATCGCGCTCGGCAAGCCCTACAGCCTGGTGCTGGCGCGCAACCTGCCGGCGGTGCAGGAACTGCAGCAAAAGCTGATCGACCTGCAGTCGAGTGCGGTGGTGCCGCTGGAAGATCTGAAGCTGATCAACCGGCGCATGAACGAGGGCGAGAAATCCTCGCGCGACGCGAAGAAGGAAATGATCGAGGCCAACCTGCGCCTGGTCATCTCGATCGCCAAGAAGTACACCAACCGCGGCCTGCAGTTCCTCGACCTGATCCAGGAGGGAAACATCGGCCTGATGAAGGCGGTTGACAAGTTCGAGTACCGCCGCGGCTACAAGTTCTCGACCTACGCGACGTGGTGGATCCGCCAGGCCATCACGCGCTCGATCGCTGACCAGGCGCGCACCATTCGCATCCCGGTGCACATGATCGAGACCATCAACAAGATGAACCGCATCAGCCGCCAGCACCTGCAGGAGTTCGGCTACGAGCCCGACGCGCCGACCTTGGCCGAGAAGATGGAGATCCCCGAGGACAAGATCCGCAAGATCATGAAGATCGCCAAGGAGCCGATCTCCATGGAAACGCCGATCGGCGACGACGACGACAGCCATCTGGGCGACTTCATCGAGGACACCAACAACACCGCGCCGATCGAGGCGGCGATGCAGGCCGGTCTGCGCGACGTGGTGAAGGACATCCTCGACAGCCTGACGCCGCGCGAGGCCAAGGTGCTGCGCATGCGCTTCGGCATCGAGATGAGCACCGATCACACGCTGGAAGAGGTGGGCAAGCAGTTCGACGTGACGCGCGAACGAATCCGCCAGATCGAGGCCAAGGCGATCCGCAAACTCAAGCACCCGAGCCGATCGGACAAGCTGCGCACCTACCTCGACAACCTGTAACCGACTGTATTCGGCAGTTGCCCAGCAACGGCGGCCTCGTGGCCCGGCGTTACACTTTTCGCCGGCATGACGCAGATCTCCGACCGCACCATCCTCTTTGCTGACCTGCGCGGCAGTACGGGGCTGTTCGAGACTTTGGGCAACGCGGAAGCGACCTCGGTGGTCACGCGCTGCGTCACATCGCTCGGCCCGCCGGTCGAACGCCACGGTGGCCACGTCGTCAAGACGCTCGGCGACGGGCTGATGGCGGTGTTCGACAAGCCCGCGCAGGCCCTGCAGGCGGCCATGCAGATGCACGACGTGCTGGGGCGCGTCGTGCCGCGCAAGGGCGCAGCGGCGACGCCGGGCTTGCACAGCCTGCGCCTGCAGGTGGCGGTAGCGCGCGGCGAGGTGGTCGAGGTATCGGGCGACTGCTTCGGCGATGCGGTCAACGTGGCGGCGCGGTTGATCGACCATGCCGGGGACAACGAAACCCTCGTCACCGCGCCGGTCTTCAACGACCTGAAGCCCAGCCTGCAAGCGATGTTCCGCAGCCTCGACCAGATGGTGCTGCGCGGCCGTGTCGAACCGGTGCAGGTGTTCGTGCTCGGCCGGCGCGGCACCGACACCGCGGCCACGCAGTTCGGCGATGTCAGCCCCGCTGCAGAACCCGATGGCATCCGGCTGATGTGGCTCGATATGAACCGCGTCTTCGCCAGCCAGCAGATGCCGGTGGTGCTCGGTCGCAGCCCGCAGGTCAGTTTCTGCGTCGACGACTCGCGCGTGTCTCGTTCGCATACGCGGCTGGATTGGCACGGTGGAAGCTTTCAGCTCAGCGACCTCAGCTACAACGGCACCTATGTGCGCTTTGGCGATGGCGAAATCGTCAGCCTGCGCCGAGGCAGCTGTCTGTTGCATGGCAAGGGAGTGATCGGCCTGGGCGGGTCACCCGCCGACCCGAGTTCGGCCTGCGTGCGCTTCGAGGTGCTGCGCTTCGGCGACACGCAGCCGCAGGCGATGGTCTGAGCGCAGGCGTTCGATAATGTCCGGCCGGCTGATACGCTGCGCTGGCGATGACGACATGGTGTAGGCGCAGCGGGCCGACGCCGTGGCGTGGAACTGCTGGCGCTGCCCTGATGAAGATTCTCTACGTCGATGACGACCGCATCAACCTCGTGCTGTTCGCTCATGTGTGCAGCATGGTGCCTGGCACCGAACTGCACACGGCCGCGGATGGCGACGAAGCCTTGATGCAGGCGCGCCTGCATGCGCCTGACCTGCTGGTCATCGACCTGCACCTGCCGGGAATCGATGGCTACGCACTGCTGGGCCTGCTGCGGCAGCAGCCATCTGGCCGCGACGTGCCGGCCTTCCTGTGCACCGCCGATGGCACGGCCGAGGTCCGCAAGCGCGCGCTGGCGCACGGCTTCCAGGACACCTGGTGCAAGCCGGTGGACGTGGCGACGCTGATGCAGGCGTTGGCGATGTTGGGGGCGCGGCTGTCCGGCGGCGCGCGGCCATGAAATTCGGCACCGAGCCCGCCCATGTCCACGGCAGCCCGGCACGCGTCGGCGTGCTGGTGGTCAACCTGGGGACACCCGAGGCGCCCACCGCAGCGGCACTGCGCCGCTATCTTGGCGAATTTCTCAGCGATCCGCGGGTGGTTGAGATTCCAAGGCCGCTGTGGTGGCTGATCCTGCACGGCGTGATCCTGCGCGTGCGACCGGCGAAGTCGGCCCAGAAGTACGCCGCCATCTGGACCGAGCAAGGTTCGCCGCTGGCGGTGTGGACCGACAAGCAGGGGCGACTGCTTCAGGGCTACCTGGGCCAGCAAGGCCACCAGGTCGTCGTTCGCCACGCGATGCGCTATGGCACACCGGCCATCGGCAGCGAGCTCGACGCGCTGCGCGAGGCGGGGGTTACCCGCATCCTGGTCTTGCCGCTGTACCCGCAATATGCGGCGGCGACGACGGCCAGCGTCTTCGATGCGGTGGCGCAATGGGGTCAGCGCTCGCGCTGGCTGCCCGAGTTCCGCTTTGTGCACGAGTACCACGACAAGCCCGAATACATCGCCGCGCTGGCCGCGCAGGTGCGGGACCACTGGCAGCGCGAGGGGCGCGGCGTGGTGCTGGTGATGAGCTTCCATGGCGTGCCCGAGCGCAGCTTGCACCTGGGCGACCCCTACCACTGCGCCTGCCTGAAGACTGCACGGCTGCTGGCCAACCGCCTGGGGCTGCAGCCGACCGACTACCGCGTCACCTTCCAAAGCCGCTTCGGCAAGGCCAAGTGGCTGCAGCCGTACACCGAACCGACGCTGGTGCAACTGGCGGCCGAAGGTGTCGAGCGTGTGGATGTGATGTGCCCCGGCTTCGTGGCCGATTGCCTGGAAACACTGGAAGAAGTCAACATGGAAGCGCGTGCTGCCTACCTCGCCGCGGGCGGCAAGACCTTCCACTACATCGCCTGCCTGAACGACCGCCACGAGTGGATCGACGCGCTGCGTGCGGTGGCCCTGCAGCACCTGCAGGGCTGGAACACACAACCCGCCGATGAGGCGGCGGGTGCTGCCCAACGCGAGCGCGCCCTGGCGCTTGGCGCGCCGGGCTGATCGCGCACCCGGCGCTTTCGCAGGGATTGTTGTCGATGGCCGATGCCGCGCCCCTCACGATGCGCCTGGACAAGTGGCTGTGGGCCGCGCGGTTCTTCAAGACCCGGGCCTTGGCGGTTGAACAGATCGCCAAGGGTCGCGTGGCGGTCAACAAGCAGCCTGCCAAACCGGCGCGCGACGTGCGCATTGGCGATGAGCTCGAAATCAGGCAGGGCGATGTGCTGCGCACCGTGGGCGTGACCGGGCTGAGCAGGGTGCGCGGCCCGGCTTCGGTGGCGCAGGCCTTGTATGCGGAAACCGAAGACAGCCTGGCCCAGCGGCAACGGCTGGCCGAAATGCGCCGTCACGGTGTCGAGCCGGCGCAGGCACTGACCCAGGGCCGTCCCACCAAGCGCGATCGGCGCGACCTGGCCGACTGGCGCCGCTGGAGCGCGTCGATCGACGATTGACAGCGGCGCCGCCGGCACGGTCGCTGCTCCGCCGACCCCTTGAGTTTCGGGCCATGGCCCCAAATTGCTGGGTTTGCCATTCCGACAGTGTTCCTCAGCGTCATTTTCTTCAAATGAATCCGAACAACCTGCCTCCGATCGATCCTGAAATCCAGCCTGCCGGGGCCTCTGCAGCCGCCACCGATTCCGGTGTGGCCCCGCCGGCCGCGGCCCCCGCGTCGCCTGAGGAGCAATTGGCCGAGTTGCAGGCACGCCACGCCGAGGTGTCCGACGCCTACCTGCGCGCCAAGGCCGACGCCGAGAACACGCGCCGTCGCGCCGACGAAGAAATGTCGAAGGCGCGAAAGTTCGCCGTCGAGGCCTTTGCCGAAAGCCTGCTGCCGGTCAAGGACAGCATGGAAGCGGCGATCGCGCTGCCCAATGCCACCGCCGAGCAGACCCTCGAAGGCGTGCACGCCACCTTGCGCCAGTTGAACGCCGCGCTCGAGCGCAACAAGGTGCTGCCGATCGACCCCCCGACCGGCACCCGGTTCGATCCCCATCAACACCAGGCGATCAGCCTGGTGCCCGCCGAGCAAGACGCGAACACGGTGGTCACCGTGCTGCAAAAGGGCTATCTGATCGCCGACCGGGTGTTGCGCCCGGCGCTGGTCACGGTGGCCGCGCCGAAGTGATGATGACCTTGAAAGTCGGCCACTTATCCACACCTCTTCGGCATCACCGAATCACCCTGTCAGGAGCACAACAATGAGCAAGATCATCGGCATCGACCTGGGCACCACGAACTCGTGCGTCTCGGTCATGGAAGGCAACACCACCAAGGTCATCGAGAACAGCGAAGGCGCGCGCACCACGCCGTCGATCATCGCCTACCAGGACGATGGCGAAATCCTCGTCGGGGCGTCGGCCAAGCGCCAGTCGGTGACCAATCCGAAGAACACCATCTACGCGGTGAAACGGCTGATCGGTCGCAAGTTCACCGAGAAGGAAGTGCAGAAGGACATCGACCTGATGCCCTACAAGATCGTCGCCGCCGACAACGGTGACGCCTGGGTCGAAGTGCGCGGAAAGAAGCTTGCGCCGCCGCAGGTCAGTGCCGAGATCCTGCGCAAGATGAAGAAAACCGCCGAGGACTACCTGGGCGAACCGGTGACCGAAGCCGTGATCACGGTACCGGCGTACTTCAACGACAGCCAACGCCAGGCCACCAAGGACGCCGGCCGCATCGCCGGGTTGGATGTCAAGCGCATCATCAACGAACCCACCGCTGCGGCGCTGGCCTTCGGGCTGGACAAACACGGCAAGGGCGACCGCAAGATCGCCGTCTATGACCTGGGCGGCGGCACCTTCGACATCTCGATCATCGAGATCGCCGATGTCGATGGCGAGATGCAGTTCGAGGTGCTGTCCACAAACGGCGACACATTCCTCGGCGGCGAGGACTTCGACCAGCGCATCATCGATTACATCGTTACCGAGTTCAAGAAGGAGCAAGGCGTCGATCTGACCAAGGACGTGCTGGCGCTGCAGCGGCTGAAGGAAGCGGCCGAAAAGGCCAAGATCGAGTTGTCGAACAGCACGCAGACCGACGTCAACCTGCCCTACATCACGGCCGACGCGTCGGGCCCGAAGCACCTGAACATCAAGCTGACAAGGGCCAAGCTCGAAGCGCTGGTCGAAGACTTGGTGCAGCGCACCATCGAGCCGTGCCGCATCGCCGTGAAGGATGCCGGCGTGAAGATGGCCGACATCAACGACATCATCTTGGTCGGCGGCATGACGCGCATGCCCAAGGTGCAGGACAAGGTCAAGGAGTTCTTTGGCAAGGAGCCGCGCAAGGACGTCAACCCCGATGAAGCCGTCGCCGTCGGTGCGGCCATCCAGGGCCAGGTGCTGGGCGGCGACCGCAAGGACGTGCTGCTGCTGGACGTGACGCCGCTGTCTCTGGGCATCGAGACGCTCGGTGGCGTGATGACCAAGATGATCAAGAAGAACACCACCATCCCGACCAAGTTCGCCCAGGTGTTTTCCACCGCCGACGACAACCAGCCGGCGGTGACGATCAAGGTCTTCCAGGGCGAACGCGAAATCGCTGCCGGCAACAAGAGCCTGGGCGAGTTCAACCTCGAGGGCATTCCGCCATCGCCGCGCGGCATGCCGCAGATCGAGGTGAGCTTCGACATCGACGCCAACGGCATCCTGCACGTCGGCGCCAAGGACAAGGCCACGGGGAAGGAAAACAAGATCACCATCAAGGCCAACTCCGGCATCTCGGAAGAAGAGATTCAGAAGATGGTCAAGGACGCCGAACTAAATGCGGCCGAGGACAAGAAGAAGCTCGATCTGGTGCAGGCGCGCAATGCCGCCGACGCGATGGTGCACTCGGTGAAGAAGAGCCTGGGCGAGCACGGCGACAAGCTCGAGGCGGCCGAGAAGGAAAGCATCGAAGCGGCGGTGAAGGAAGCCGAAGAGTCACTGAAGGGCGACGACAAGGCGAGTATTGAAGCGGCCACCGAGAAGCTGATGACGGCCAGCCAGAAGCTCGGCGAGAAGATGTATGCCGATTCGCAGGCGGCCGCTGCTGCCGCTGCCGCGGCCAGCGGTGCGGCACAGGACGAAGCGCCGCAGTCGGCGGACAACCGGGACAACCGCTCCGCGGACGACAACGTGGTCGATGCCGAGTTCAAGGAAGTCAAGAAGTGACATGGCGGACAGCCCCCACGGGCTGCCGCAATCTCGCCGCGTTCGGGGTGACAAGCTGCGCTTTCACTTCAACGCGGCGGTTCCGTTTCCAGTGATCTGAGATTTTCCATGGCTAAGCGCGACTACTACGACATCCTGGGCGTGCCCCGCAACGCCGACGAGGCCGACATCAAGAAGGCCTATCGCAAGCTGGCGATGAAACACCACCCGGACCGCAACCAGGGTGACGGTGCGACGGCTTCGGAGGCCAAGTTCAAGGAGGCCAACGAGGCCTACGAGATGCTGACCGACCCGCAGAAGCGCGCGGCGTATGACCAGTACGGGCATGCCGGCGTCGACCCGAACATGGGCCGCGGCGCCGGGCCCGAAGGCTTCGGCGGTTTTGCCGAGGCCTTTGGCGACATCTTCGGCGACATCTTCGGCGGCCAGGCGGGTGCACGTCGAGCCGGCGGCGGCCAGCAGATCTATCGCGGCAACGACCTCAGCTACGCGATGGAGATCACGCTCGAGGAAGCCGCACGAGGCAAGGACACGCAGATCCGCATCCCCAGTTGGGACGCCTGCGAAACCTGTAAAGGCACCGGCGCCAAGCCCGGCACCAGCCCGAAGACCTGCAACACCTGCAACGGCGCCGGCACGGTGCACATGCGCCAGGGCTTCTTCAGCATCCAGCAGACCTGCCCCACTTGCCGCGGCAACGGCAAGATCATTCCCGAGCCCTGCACGACCTGCCACGGCGCCGGCAAGATCAAGAAGCAAAAGACGCTGGAGGTGAAGATACCTGCCGGCATCAACGAAGGCATGCGCATCCGCTCGGCCGGCAACGGCGAGCCGGGCAGCAACGGCGGTCCCTCAGGTGACCTGTACATCGAGATCCGCGTCAAGGCGCACGACATCTTCGAACGCGACGGCGATGATCTGCATTGCACGGTGCCGGTGGGCCTGACCACCGTGGCACTGGGCGGCTCGATCGAAGTGCCGACGCTGGGCGGCAACGCCGAAATCGAACTGCCCGAAGGCACCCAGCACGGCAAGACCTTCCGCCTGCGCGGCAAAGGCATCAAGGGCATTCGCTCGAGCTATCCGGGCGACCTGTACTGCCACATCGCGGTCGAGACGCCGGTCAAGCTCACCGATCAGCAGCGCCAGTTGCTGAAGGAACTCGACGAGTCGTTTCGCAGCTCGGGCGATCGGCACTCGCCGAACGAGAAGAGCTGGACCGATCGGGTCAAGGACCTGTTCAAATGACCTGGGCTGCGGGCTGCTCGCCATGAGCAATCCGCAGCCGCTCAGAACAGGCTGGCCTGCGCCGCGACGGCGGGATCGTGTGGTGCCCTGAAGCGGCTCAGGTCAAGTTCGGTTCGCGTTCGGTTGAGACCCAGCCGTGTACAGGCCTTGTCGAAACGCTGGCGCAGCAACTGCGCCCACACGCCCTGCCCGGTCATGCGCGATCCGAAGCGCGCATCGTTGTCGAGGCCGCCACGCATCTCGCGCACGCGCGCCATGATGCGTTCGGCCCGATCAGGGAAATGCTGCTGCAGCCATTGCTGGAAAAGCGGATTCACTTCCCATGGCAAGCGCAACACCACGCTGAACGCCGATGTGGCGCCCGCTGCCGCCGCAGCCTGCAGGATGCGTTCGAGCTCGGGTTCGTTGAGAAACGGGATCACCGGGGACACGCTCACACCCACCGGGACGCCGGCCTCGGCCAGCGCAGCGATGGTGCGAAGGCGGCGCTCGGGCGACGCCGCGCGCGGCTCCATGATGCGTGCCAGGGCCGGGTCGAGCGTGGTGATCGATACGTAGGCTGCGGCCAGGCGCTGCCGAGCCATCGGCGCGATCAGATCGAGATCACGCTCGACCAGCGCCGATTTGGTGATCAGCGAGAACGCGTGCCTCGACTGTGCCAGCACCTCGATGACCGCGCGCGTGATGCGCAAGCGCCGTTCGGCTGGCTGCCAGGCATCGGTGACCGAACCCAGGTTGAGCATCTTCGGCACGTAGCCGCGCCGTGACAAGGCTTCGCGCACTCGCTCGGCGGCGTTGACCTTGGCGACGATGCGCGTTTCGAAGTCGAGCCCGGGTGACAGATTCAGGTAACTGTGCGTCGGCCGCGCGTAGCAGTAGATGCAGCCGTGCTCGCAACCCCGGTACGGATTGATGGACAGGTCGAAGTCGATGTCGGGCGAGTCGTTGCTGCTGAGGATGCGCCGCGCGTGCTCTTCGATGATCTGCGTGGCGGGCGGCAACAAGCTGCCTTCGACGAGCTGATCCTCCTCGCCCCAGCCGTCGTCGAACGGCTGGCGCTCGAGCTTTTCGAACCGGTGCGCCAGCGCCCATGAAGTGCCACGCCCCTTCAACGCCTCAGCGGCGGCAGTGGCGACGGCTGGCTTGACCGGCATACTGTATTTTCATACAGCTCCGCGCGCATGGCAAGTGTTCGCATGCGGCAACGGCCGCGCATCAGTACTCGGCCGAGTCGGCGCCGGGCGCCATGTTGTCGAAGCGAGTCAGGGGTTTGAGGAAGGTCAGCTTCAGCGTGCCGGTGGGCCCATTGCGCTGTTTGCCGATGATGATCTCGGCCACGCCGGGCTCTTTCGAATCCTTGTTGTAGTAGTCGTCGCGGTAGATGAACATGATCACGTCGGCGTCCTGCTCGATGGCCCCGGACTCGCGCAGGTCGCTCATCATCGGTCGCTTGTCGGTGCGCGATTCGACACTGCGGTTGAGCTGCGACAACGCCATCACTGGGCATTGCAGTTCCTTGGCCAGCGCCTTCAGCCCGCGAGAAATCTCGCCGATCTCGGTGGCCCGGTTTTCTTCGCTGCTGCTGGTGCCGCTCATCAGCTGCAGGTAGTCGACGACGATGAGCCCCAGCTTGCCGCCGAACTGGCGCGCCATGCGCCGCGCGCGCGCGCGCAACTCAGCCGAGTTCAACGCCGGTGTCTCGTCGATGAACAGCTGCACCCGGCCCAGGCGGTCGACGGCTTCGGCCAGACGTTCCCATTCTTCGTTGCGCAGCGCACCGGTGCGCAGGTGACCCTGGTCGATGCGGCCGAGCGCACCGACCATGCGCAGCGCAAGCTGCGAGGCGCCCATCTCCATCGAGAAGACCAGCACCGGCAGGCCCTCGGCCACCGCCACCTGCTCGGCGATGTTCAACGCGAACGCGGTCTTGCCCATCGACGGCCGCGCGGCCAGCACGATCAGGTCACCGGCCTGCAGGCCAGCGGTCATGCGGTCGAGTGCGAAGAAGCCGGTGCGCACGCCGGTGACTTCCTCGGCGCCGTTCTCGGCCAGTTCGTTGACCCGGTCGATCAGCGCCGTGACCAGCTTGTCGATGCCCTGGAAACCACCTCGGTTGCGCGAGCCCTCCTCGCCGATCTTGAAGATGCGGCCTTCAGCCTCGTCGAGAATCTGCGTGACCGCGCGGCCCTGGGTGTTGAACGCGGTGGTGGCGATCTCGTCGCTGGCTGCGATCAGCTTGCGCAGGATGGCGCGCTCGCGCACGATCTCGGCATAGCGGCGCATGTTGGCCGCGCTCGGCACGCTTTGCGCCAGCGCGTTCAGATAGGCCAGGCCGCCACAATCCTGCGCCTTGCCGAGGTTCTGCAGGTGCTCGAAGACCGTGATCACGTCGGCCGGCTTGCTCGCGCCCACCAACGCGCCGACGGCGGCGTAGATCAGCCGATGCTCGAGGCGATAGAAATCGCTGTCGGTCAGCAGATCGGCCGCACGGTCCCAGGCCAGGTTGTCGAGCAGCAGGCCGCCAAGCACGCTTTGCTCGGCTTCGTTCGAATTCGGCGGCACCCGCAGCCGCGCGATCTCTTCATCGCGCGGCGCGGCGGTGGAATTGGCAGGGTCGAAGATGGCGGGCATGGGAAATGATAAGTGCGCGCTCAGCGGCCGCGAAGTGCACAGCCCTGTGGATACGCTGGGCACAGCCTGTGGGTTGCGGCGCCGGTTCGGTCGCACCGGCATTGGCCTCTACGCCAGGCATGAAAGAGGCCGGTCGAGACCGGCCTTCGGATGCGCGCTCGCGCGGTTTCGCTCAGGCGAGTTCGCCGATGATCTGCACCGTGATCTCCGCCACCACGTCGGTGTGCGTCGAGACCGTCACCGGATGGTCACCGGTCACCTTCAGCGGGCCGTTGGGCAAGCGCACTTGCGCCTTTTGCACCTCGAAGCCCATCTTGACCAGGCTTTGCGCGATGTCGGCATTGGTCACCGAGCCGAACAGTCGACCATCGACACCGGCTTTCTGGGCGATGCGCACGACCTTGCCGCTCATCTGCTCCTGCAGCGCCTGCGCCGCAGCCAGCTTGTCGGCGGCTGCCTTTTCGAGTTCGGCACGACGGGCCTCGAATTCCTTGATCGCCGCTTCGGTCGCGCGCCGGGCACGCCGTCCGGGAATCAGGAAGTTGCGCGCGTAGCCGTCCTTGACCTTGACCACGTCGCCCAGATTGCCCAGGTTGCTGATCTTTTCCAGAAGAATGATTTGCATGTTGTTCGCTCCTGGGCCCTCAGACCTTGTGCTGGTCCGAGTAGGGCAACAGCGCCAGGAAGCGCGCGCGCTTGATGGCCGTGGTCAACTGACGCTGGAAGATGGCGCGCGTGCCGGTCAGCCGCGCCGGGGTGATGCGCCCGTTCTCGCCAATGAAATCGCGCAAGGTGTCGATGTCTTTGTAGTCGATTTCCTTGACCCCGGCCACTGTGAAGCGGCAGAAGCGCTTGCGGCGAAAGAGCAGCGATTGCTGGTTGCGCTTGGGGCGCTTGTCCTTGGAAAACCGGCCTTTGCCGCGAGGTGGTGGCATGGTGAACTCCCGAAAACTGAAAAATGGTGATTCGAAGAAATTTCAGACGGCCGACACATCGACCGTCGTCACATGGAACAACAGGCCGCGACCGTTGCGCGCGGCGGCAACAAACCCTGAGAAGGTGCCGGCCTGGCCGAGAGACATGGCCGCCAGGGCACGCGTGATCTCGCCGATGGCGATGGCCTTGACTTGCATCGACACCGATCGCGCCCTGCCGGCCTCGCTGAGCTGGGACTCATGCTTGAGCCCCATGTCCAGCACCGGCACGCCGGCTGGCGTCGACCGCAGACCGCCGCGCTCGACCAGCGCCGCGGACAGCACCAGGCGATTCATCGGCAGCACAGCACCTGGCTCAGCCGGCGCTGGCCGGTGCCGGCGCCTTGCGCGCTTCGTCGCGATCCGCACCGCGCATCATCGGCGACGGTGCCGTCGACGCCTCGTCACGCGACACCGTCAGGTGACGCAACACGGCATCGTTGAAGCGGAAGCCGCTTTCCATCTCGGTCAGCGTTTCCAGGCCGCATTCGATGTTCAGGCACAGGTAGTGCGCCTTGGCGAGCTTCTGGATCATGTAGGCCAGCTGCCGCCGACCCCAATCCTCGACCCGGTGCACCTTGCCGCCACCGCCGGTGACCTGCGCCTTGATGCGCTCCAGCATGGCAGGAACCTGCTCGCTTTGATCGGGATGGATCAGCAGGATGATTTCGTAATGACGCATTGACAACTCCTTGTGGGTTTCCGTTGCTGGAAAGCCGCCCCGAAGCGTCCTTGATATCGGCCGACAGTGGCGTCCGGATCAAGCGGGTGCGGCAAGGGAAAAGCCAATGAGTATAGCCGATGACGGGCTGGGCACTCGCCTGCCACAAACGACAAGGCCCTCGGCATGCCGAGGGCCTTGGGGACCCAAGGCCCGGCGACTGTCGCGCCGGGCGCGGTTGGCGCCGAATCAGCGCTGCGGCGCGAGCTTCAGATTCGGGTAGCGCACATGTTCGACCATCTCCTGTACCGCGCGTGACGGCGCCGGGGCGAACAGGCTGACTAGGATGATGATCGCGAAGCCCAGCGGCACGCCGAAGACACCGGCTGAGATGGGTTGGATCCCGAACCACAGATCGACCGGGCTGGTGACGCCGAAGATGCCGCGCAACCAAGCCTGGTTCATGACCATGTAGTACATCGTGATGCCCAGGCCGCCGACCATGCCCAGCACGGCGCCCCACTTGCTGGCCCGCTTCCAGAACACCCCCAACACCAGCGCCGGGAAGAAGGCCGCCGCCGCAAACGAGAAGGCCGCGGAGACCAGGAACAGGATGTCCGCGGGCTTCTGCGATGCCACCGTCGCCGCGGCGACCGCGACGACCAGCAGCAATGCCTTGGAGATGGCCACGCGCCGCGCGGTCGATGCGTTCGGGTCGATCATCTTGTAGTACAGGTCGTGCGAGATCGCGTTGGCGATTGTCAGCAGCAGGCCGTCGGCGGTGGACAGCGCCGCCGCCAGGCCGCCGGCGGCCACCATGCCCGAGATGACGAAGGGCAAGCCGCCGATCGCCGGCGTGGCCAGCACGATGATGTCGCCGCCGATCTTCATCTCGCCCAGCTGCAAGATGCCGTCCTTGTTGACATCGGTGACCGACAGCAGCGCGGGATCGACCTTGTTCCAGGCCGATATCCATTCCGGCAACTTGTCGAAGGGTGTGCCGACCAGCACCGTGAAGACCTCGTACTTGACCAGCACCGCCAGTGCCGGCGCCGTGAAGTACAGCAAGAAGATGAAGAACAAGGACCAGGTCACCGACTCGCGCGCATCCTTCACCGACGGCGTGGTGTAGTAACGCATCAGGATGTGCGGCAGCGCGGCCGTGCCCACCATCAGGCAGAACACCAGCGCCAGAAAGTTGCGCCGCGAGGTGTCGAAGGTTTCCTGCGCCTTGGCGTCTCCGTTCGGGTCACCGGCGAACTGCTGCGCGTGGCGCGGCATGCCGGCCAGCGGCTTGGCGCGTGCATCGGCCGCTGCTTTGGCCTTGGTCCATGCCGCCTTCGCGTCGGCATCGCTGGCCGGCACCGCAGCCAGCGCTTTCTCTGCTGCCTGAATCTCGGCGACCGGCCCGTTTCCCGACTTCAGTTCAGAGACCTTGGCAGCGGCAGCCGCACGGTCGGCCGCCAGCGCCGCCGGCACGTCTTTCAGCTTCGCGCCGAGCGCGTCGCCTTGCTGCTTGAAGATGGCGATGACTTCCTTTTCCTTCGGGTCATCGATCAACCTTTGCTCCGCGGCCGTGACCTTCTGCAACTGACTGCCGTAGATCGCCTGCGGAATCGGCACGCCGGTCTGCTTCACCGCCAGCCACACCACGGGGATCATGTAGGCAACGATGAGGATGATGTACTGCGCCACCTGCGTCCAGGTGACCGCGCGCATGCCGCCGAGGAACGAACACACCAGGATGCCACCGAGGCCGACGAAGATGCCGACCTCGAAGGCCAGCCCGGACAACCGCGTGGTGATCAAGCCGACGCCGTAAATCTGCGCCACCACATACGTGAACGAGCACAGGATCGCGGCCAGGATGCCGATGAAGCGCGGCAGGTTGCCCTCGTAGCGTGCCCCCAGGAAGTCGGGAATCGTGAACTGCCCGAACTTGCGCAGGTACGGCGCCAGGAACAGCGCGACCAGGCAATAGCCGCCGGTCCAGCCGAGGATGAAGGCGAGGCCACCGTAGCCGGTGAGGTACAGCGTGCCGGCCATGCCGATGAACGATGCGGCGCTCATCCAGTCGGCGCCGGTGGCCATGCCGTTGTACAGCGCCGGCACGCGGCGGCCGGCCACGTAGTATTCGGCGGCATCGGAGGTGCGGCTCATGATGCCGATGCCGGCATACAGCGCGACGGTGGCAAACAGGAACACCAGGCCGATCGCCTGTCGCGACAGGCCCATCTGCTCGAACAACGCCAGCGCCAGCACGAAGGTCAGGAAGCCCCCCGTGTACCAGCCATAGACCTTGTTCAGCTGCTGCTTGAACGCTCTGTTGGCCTGGGCATTGCTGCCCGTGCCTTGTTCGAAACTCAGGCCAGCCATGTCATTCCTCCTCGGCGACGCCGTGCTCGACGTCGAGCTTGTTCATGTAGTAGGCGTAGTAGCCGATGATGGCCACGTACACCACCAGCGCGCCTTGCCCGGCGACCCAGAAGCTGAACGGCCAGCCAAAGAAGTTGAAGTTCAGGTCACGCGCGAAGTAACCGACCACGAAGGTGACGAAGAACCAGATGGCAAGCAGGATCCCGGTGATCCTGAGGTTCTTGCTCCAGTAGCGTTGATGGTTGTCACTGACTTGCATGGTGGTTCCTTGTGTCATGGATCACGGATGCCCTTGCGGGCCGGATGACGCCCTTCTTGCCTGCCCCCGTCACGTCGCGACCGCGGCCGGAGCCGGGGCCTGTAGTGGCCCCAGTTCGCGTTCGAGTTGCGCCGCCACCTTCGGCTCGAAGCCCTTCAGGTGTCGAATGATCCTGGCCGCTTCGTCCGGATGCCGGGCATCGGCATGCACACGCGCCAATTGGTACCAGCCGTAGGGGCTCATCGGCTGCAATTCGGTGTTTGTCTTCAGCGCGACGATGGCCTCGTCGAAACGCTGCAAGCGGATCAACACCAGCCCGAGTCCGTACCAGGCGCGGTCCAGCTTGGGGTCGAGTTCGGTGGCGCGGCCGAACGAATGCAAGGCTTCATCCCAGCGTGCCATCAGCTCGAGCACGAATCCCTGGTTGAACCAGGTGCGGGCATCGAGCGGATTGTTCGCCAGCAGGACCGCATAGTCGTCGAGCGCGGCCTGGTGGCGCCCGGCCTGGGCATGCAGGTGGGCTCGGCTGGCACGCGGGTAGGGCCGCTCGTCGTGATCTCGCACCAGTTGGTCGAAGGTTGCCAGCGCTGGCCGCGTGCGCCCGAACATCAAGCAGGTCATCGCCCGCAGACGCAGGTGCCAGAAACGCAGCGCCTTCATCGGCAGGACTCCACGCCGACGTTCACACACAGGTTGATTTTCTCGAAGGTTACCACCGCGTAAACCACCAGCAGCACCATGAAGGTGACGACCGGAACGTGCCGGTCGGCAACCCGGTGGGGTGTCAACTTGCGCACGATCAGCGTGAACGGCTTGCTCAAGATCTGCAGCAACTGATAGAACAGATTCTGGCTGCGCCGCGCGCCCGCCAGCACGAAAAGCAAGCCTTGGCCAAGCAGTGCCAGCAAGGCGATATACAGAACGAGCTGGACGATGTTCAGGAAGGTCAGCATGAACTGGTGCGGTGGCTGCGCAATGTCTCGCCCGCGCCTTACGCGTCGCTGACGTTTCCGGCCACGGCACGGGCGATTAGATCAGGTGATTCCCTGATTCAGCGCACGGCGACGCCCCTCCGGCGTGAGCTTGTCACGCCGCCTGCCCGGCCAGCCGCAGCCAGGTTTCCACCACACTGTCCGGATTCAGCGAGATCGAGACGATGCCTTCCCGGGCCAACCAATCGGCGAAGTCCGGGTAGTCGCTGGGCCCCTGGCCGCAAATGCCGACATACTTGCCGGTGGCTCGGCAGGCGGCGATGGCGCGCGAGATCAGCGCCTTGACCGCCGGATCGCGCTCGTCGAAGTCTTCGGCCAGCTGGGCCAGGCCCGAGTCACGGTCCAGCCCCAGCGTCAGCTGCGTGAGGTCGTTCGAACCGATCGACATGCCGTCGAAGAACTCGAGAAACTGCTCGGCCAGAATGGCGTTGCTGGGCACCTCGCACATCATGATCAGGCGCAGCCCGTTGAGGCCGCGCTTCAGGCCACGTTCGGTCATCATCTCGGTGACCCGCCGCGCCTGCGCAACGGTGCGCACGAACGGCACCATCACCTCCACGTTGGTCAGTCCCATGTCGTTGCGCACCCGCTTCAGCGCTTCGCATTCCATCGCGAAGGCGTCGGCGAATTCTGGGCTGACATAGCGCGAAGCGCCGCGAAAACCGAGCATCGGATTCTCTTCGTCCGGCTCGTAGCGCGAGCCGCCGATCAGCTTGCGGTATTCGTTTGACTTGAAGTCGGACGAACGCACGATCACCGACTTGGGCCAGAACGCCGCGGCGATGGTGGCGATGCCCTCGGCCAGCTTGTCGACATAGAAGGCACGCGGCGAGGCATGCCCACGCGCCACCGACTCGACAGCCTTTTTCAGGTCTGCATCGATGTTCGGGTAGTCGAGGATCGCCTTCGGGTGCACGCCGATGTTGTTGTTGATGATGAACTCGAGCCGCGCCAGGCCGACACCCGAATTCGGCATGCGCGCGAAGTCGAAGGCCAATTGTGGGTTGCCGATGTTCATCATGATCTTGATCGGGCAATAGGGCATCTCGCCGCGCCGCACCTCGCTGACCTCGGTCTCCAGCAGCCCGTCGTAGACGTAGCCGGTGTCGCCTTCCGAACACACGACCGTGACCAGCGAGCCTTCCTGCACCTTGTCGGTGGCATCGCCGCAACCGACCACCGCGGGAATGCCGAGCTCGCGCGCGATGATCGCGGCGTGGCAGGTGCGCCCGCCGCGGTTGGTGACGATGGCGCTGGCGCGCTTCATCACCGGCTCCCAGTTCGGATCCGTCATGTCGGTGACGAGCACGTCGCCGGGCTGCACCCGGTCCATCTCGGCCGGCGAGCGGATCAGCCGCACCGGGCCGGTGCCGATCTTCTGGCCGATCGCGCGGCCCTCGGCGAGCACGGCGCTGCTGCCTTTCAGCTTGTAGCGCTGCTCGGCCTGGTCACCGCTGCGGCTCTTCACTGTCTCGGGACGCGCTTGCAGGATGTACAGCCGTCCGTCGATGCCGTCCTTGCCCCACTCGATGTCCATCGGCCGGCCGTAGTGCCCTTCGATGGTCAACGCATGTCGCGCCAACTCGATGACGTCGGCATCGTCGAGCGAATAGCGGTTGCGCTGTTCGGGCGCAGTGTCCAGCGTCGTGACCAGGCTGCCGCTGGCTGCGCGCTCGGCAGCCGAGGCGAATTCCATGCGGATCAGCTTGGAGCCCAGACTGCGGCGGATGATCGGAAACCGCTCGGCGCGCAAACCCGGCTTGTGCACATAGAACTCGTCGGGGTTCACCGCGCCTTGCACCACCGTCTCGCCAAGCCCATAGCTCGAGGTGATGAAGACCACGTCTTCGAAACCCGACTCGGTGTCGATGGTGAACATCACGCCCGACGACGCCAGGTCGGAGCGCACCATGCGCTGCACGCCGGCCGACAGTGCCACGTCGGCATGCGCGAAGCCCTTGTGCACGCGGTAGCTGATGGCGCGATCGTTGTATAGCGAGGCGAAGACTTCCTTGATCTTGTGCATCACCTCTTCGATGCCGACGACATTCAGAAAACTTTCCTGCTGTCCGGCAAACGACGCATCGGGCAGGTCCTCGGCGGTGGCCGACGATCGCACCGCGAACGACGACTGCGGGTGGCTGCTGACCAGGCGGTCGAATTCGCTGGCGATGGCACGGCGCAGATCGTCGGGAAAGGGTGTGTCCACCACCCATTGACGGATCTGCGCGCCGGTATCGGCCAGCGCGCGCAGGTCTTCGGTATCGAGCGCGTCGAGTCGCGCATTGATGCGCCGGCCCAGATCGGCGTGTGCCAGGAACTGCCGGAAGGCCAACGCGGTGGTCGCGAAGCCGCCCGGCACCGCCACGCCGGCGGCGGCCAGTTGGCTGATCATCTCGCCGAGCGAGGCGTTCTTGCCGCCCACCACCTCGACGTCGGTCATCCTCAATTGTTCAAAGGGCACGACCAGGGCGGTCGCCAGCGAGTTGGATGACATGGCAGGGCTCCGTGATGTGACAGGACGGTGGCGACGGCGCAAGAGTCGATGGCAAGCCCGGCAGCACCGAAGTGTTGTCGAATGGGCCGGCAGGCGGTCATGGTCTGGGGCAGCTTCATCGCGATTGCAGGGAATTCTAACGAGGCTCCGCCTCAGACCGACGAGTGATACGGGCGGTCTGGCGGCGGTGGGTGCTGCGGTGTAAGGTGGCTCCGGTCGAGCCGTCTGGGTCAGGCCCAGAATGATCGGAGCTCGAAGCTCAATGGGCTCCGAAGACCGCCGTGGACGACCGGAGCCGACGATGAAGGTACCACACAGCGTGTGCGAAGTCCTGCGCGATCACGTCGTGCTGGAGAGTGAGTGCATCGACCGGATGTACCTCAACGTCTACGTGCCGCAGTTGCAGCGCATCGGTGGCGTCGTGTGGTACCTGCGCGGCCACCTCGGCCAACGCTTTGCCTCGACCGCTGGGGTAGCGCCGAAGACCGAGGCGGTCGTGGCCGACATTGAGCGCTTTGTGGCCGATCAGGGCGTGGAGATGGTCAGCTTCGCCAACCACCAACGCAAGGACGACGTCACCCAGCAGTACCTGCAGCAGTTCGACGGCGAAGAAGGCGTGCTGTACGTCGGCCGCGCCCAGGAAAAGGCCCGCGTCGTGCGCACCGAACGCCGCCGCAGCGCCACCACCGGCATGACCTACCCTTGGGTGGTGGACGGCTCAGCCATGGTCAACCACTACTACTTCTACTGCGTGGACTCGGACTTCGGCCCGTTCTTCCTGAAGTTCTGCTCGTACTTCCCCTACAACGCCAAGCTGTGCATCAACGGCAACGAGTACGCCAAGTGCCAGTTGCGCAAGCGCGGCATCGCCTTTGAGGCGCTGGACAATGGCGTGTTGTCCTGCGCCGACCCGAAGGCGCTGCAGCGCATCTGCGATGGGCTGAACGACAAGAAGATCGATCGGCTGCTGCGCAAGTGGCTGGCGCGACTGCCACATCCGTTCGATCGCCGTGACTGTGCCGCCGGCTGCCGCTACGCCGTGTCGATCTTGCAGGCCGAGTTCGCGCTGACCCAGGTGCTGGACCGGCCCGTGGCCGGGCGCATCTTCTTCGAGCAGGTCATTCGCGAGAACCTGGACATCGGGCGTCCCGGGCAGGTGCAGCTCATCTTTAATCGCCGCGTCACGCGGCGCACCCCGGGTCGATTCCGTACCCGGGTGATAACCGAGGGCGTCACACCCTCGCTGCATGTGGACTACAAGCGTTCACGCATCAAGCAGTACCACAAGGAAGGCCAGGCGCTGAGGACCGAAACCACCATCAACGACACGCGCGACTTCGGCATCGGGCGACTGCTGAAGAACCTGCCCGAGCTGCGCCGCATCGGTTTTGCGGCCAACCGGCGGCTGCTCGAGATCGAGCAGATCAGCCACGACTGCGCGCTGGGCGACGACGCCTTCCAGCATCTTCAGCGACCGCGTCAGATCGAAGGCCAGCGCGCAGCTGCGCTGTGCTTCGGCGACGCCAATGCACAAGCCGTTCTCAATGCAGTGCTGATGTTCGTGTTCGTGGCGCGCGGGTTCACCAACAAGGACCTGCGCCAGCAGTTCGCCGTCTTGATCGGACAGCGGGCCGACGAGGTCTCGCCGGGCCGCATGAGCTACGAGTTGCGACGCCTGCGCCTGCACGGCCTGATCGAGCGGCTGCCCAAGACCCATCGCTATCGGCTCACCGATGAAGGACTGCGAACGGCACGGTTCTACATCCGGGTGTACGCGCGAATCCTGCGTCCGGCCATGGCCCCGGTCGTTCCCGCAGCGCCGGCCAGTTCATCGCAAGCCCTGCGGCAGTTCCATGCCGCCGACGACGCGGTCAATTCATGGTGCGACCAGGCCCACATTGCTGCGTAGAGAAACTTGACTCAATCAATGCAAATTCAGTCTGGTCAAGGAATCTAGGGACTTCTTGCCTATCATCGGTTCGCTCCGACGCCCATCGCCCAATCATTCCTCTCCGGCTTCGTCCATGCCCAATCGCACTGTGTTCTTCGTCTCGGACGGCACCGGCATCACCGCCGAAACCTTCGGCAACTCGATCCTGGCGCAATTTCCAGCGCGGCCGCGGCATGTGCGCCGGCCGTTCATCGACACCGTAGACAAGGCCTGGGCGGTGCTGAACGAGATCAACAAGGTCGGCGAACGCGAGGGCAAACGGCCGATCGTCTTCGTCACCTTGGTCGATGACGACATCCGCCGTGTGCTCACCGATGCCGCCTGCAAGGGCCTGGTGCTCGATATCTTCCAGACCTTCGTCGAGCCGCTGGAAGCCGAGTACGGGGTCAAGTCGAACCACCGCATCGGCCGCTTCAGCGATGCCGCGCAGAGCCCCGAGTACCTGGACCGCATCGAGGCCATCAACTTCTCGCTGGCCCACGATGATGGCCAGAGCGCGCGCAACCTGGACAGTGCCGATGTCATCCTCATCGGCGTCAGCCGCAGCGGCAAGACGCCGACCTCGCTGTACCTGGCGATGCAGCACGGCATCAAGGCCGCCAACTACCCGCTGATTCCCGAGGACTTCGAGCGCAGTCTGCTGCCGTCGAGCCTGTCGGCGCACAAGAGCAAGTGCTTCGGCCTGTCGATCGACGCGGGCCGCCTGTCACAGATCCGCAACGAACGCCGCCCCGGCAGCAAATACGCATCGATCGAGAACTGCCGCTTCGAGGTGCACGAGGCCGAGTCGATGATGCGCCGCCACTCGATCGCCTGGCTGTCGTCGACGCACAAGTCGATCGAGGAGATCGCCACCACCATCCTGCGCGACCTGCGGCCCGACCGGCTGATTTACTGAGCCGGTGGCGCCGCGCCGCCGAGGCGCTGGCGCGCGCTTTCGTGCAGGCAGATCGCGGCGGCAGCGGCCACATTGAGTGATTCTTCGCCGCCCGGCTGGGCAATGCGCAGCGCCATGCTGCAGCGCGCAGCGACTTCGGCGGCAATGCCCTGCCCTTCGTGTCCGAAGACCCAGGCGCAGGGTGACGGCAGTGCCGTCTCATGCAGCAGCCGCGTGCCCGGCCCGCTGGGGTGCGAGCCGGTGGCCAGCCACGGCATCTTCAGGTGATCCAGCTCGGCGACCGGTGTCGATTCGCACAGCCGCAGTGCGAAGTGCGCACCCATCGCCGCACGCAGCACCTTCGGCGACCACAGTGCCGCACATCCGGGCATGGCCACCACCTGGGCAACCCCGAGCGCCGCCGCGCTGCGCAGGATGCTGCCGACGTTACCGGCGTCCTGCACCCGATCGAGGATCACGGTGTCGAGCGCATCCCGCGGAGCCACCGTGGCGGGCCGGTCGATCAACGCACCGATGGCGGCCGGCGACGGCAGGCTGCTCAGCACAGCGAACAAGGCGTCCGTAAGCAACAGCACCTGTTGCGCCTGAACCGCCAGATCGCGCAGTGGGTCGTGCTGCCAGGCCGCGGGCGTCAGCACCACGGTCGCCAGCGCGCCGCCGCGCGCCAGCCGGGCACGCAGCAGATGGTCGCCCTCGAGCCAGACCTGGCCGGGCTTGCCGTCCTTGTCCCTCTTGCGATAGGCCGCGGGCTCCTTGCATAAACGCCGGATCAGCGCGAAGCGCGGGTTGTCGCGCGACGTGATCGGCAGCGGTTCGATCACGGCGGGCCAACCACCGCGCGCACCGGCGCGAAACTGCGCCGATGCCACACACATGCGCCGTGCGTTTCGAGCGCCAGCAGGTGCTGGCGCGTCGGATAGCCCTTGTGCTCGGCAAAGCCGTACAACGGGAACTGCGCGTGCATGTCCAGGCACAACCGGTCACGGTGCACCTTGGCCAAAATCGACGCGGCGGCGATGGCGCGCACCCGGGCATCGCCCTTGATCACCGCATGGGTCGGCATCGGCAGCACCGGCACCTGGTTGCCGTCCACGAGCACGCAGTGCGGGTTCAGGCGCAGCCCGGCGACCGCACGGCGCATCGCCAGCAAGGTGGCCTGCAAGATGTTGAGCGCGTCGATCTCATCGACACTGGCCTGGGCGATGCAGATGCACAGCGCCTTGGCATGGATTTCATCGAACAGCCGCTCCCGGCGCGCGGCACTGAGCACCTTCGAGTCGGCCAGGCCCTTGATCGGCTTGCGCTCGTCGAGCATCACCGCGGCGGCCACCACCGGCCCGGCCAACGGGCCGCGGCCGGCCTCATCGACACCGGCGAACAGCCCCGGGCCTTGCCAGGTCAGCCCGAGCTGATCAAGCCTGGAGAATCTGCGCGATCGCATCGCTGGCACAGCGCGCGGTGTCGCGACGCAGCAGGTGGTGAAGTTCGGTGAAGCGCGCGGCCAGCCGCGCCGCGTTGGCCGTGTCGTCGAGCTGGGCGAGCAGCGCATCCGCCAGCGCATGCGGCTGACAGGCGTCCTGCAACAACTCGGGCACCACGAAATCCCGGCACAGGATGTTCGGCAGCCCGACCCACGGCTGCAGGCGCATGCGCTTCATCAGCTGGAAACTGAGCCAGTGCAGCTTGTAGCCGATGACCATCGGGCGCTTGAACAGCGCGGCTTCCAGGGTTGCCGTGCCGCTGGCGATCAGGGTCGCGTCGCAGGCCGCCAGCGCCTCGTGCGAACGACCATCGAGCAGCTGCAGCGGCACATCAGGTGCGTGCGCGGCGATGAGCGCCTGCAAGGCCTCGCGCTGCCCTGAAGCCACCGGCAAGACGAAGCGCAGACTGCTGCGCCGCCGGTGCAGCAGCGCCGCCGCAGCGAGGAACGGCGCTGCGATGTGACGGATTTCGCCCGGCCGGCTGCCCGGCAGCACGGCAATGACGACATCGTCCGTGGCCAGGCCCAGCGACTGTCGTGCCGCCTCGCGTGGTGGAACCAGCGGAATGACATCGGCCAGCGGATGGCCGACGTAGGTGGCGGCCACGCCGGCGCGCCGCAGCAGCTCGGGCTCGAACGGAAACAGGCACAGCACGTGGTCCACGCAACGCGCCATCTTGTGCACGCGCCCACCACGCCAGGCCCAGATCGACGGGCACACGAAATGGATCGCCTTGATCCCCGCCGCCTTCAACCGCGCCTCCAGGCCCAGGTTGAAGTCCGGCGCATCGATGCCGATGAAGGCGGCCGGGCGCGCTGCCAGCAGGCGCGCGGCCAGTCGGCGTCGGATGCCGGCGATCTCAGGGTAGTGGCGCAATGCATCGGCATAGCCGTGCACGGCCAGATGGTGGTGCGGCCACCAAGCCTCGAAGCCCTGCGCGGCCATCTGCGGACCGCCGATGCCGAAGCTGCGCAGCGAGGGCCAGCGTTGCCGCAGCCCGGTCATCAGCAGCGCTGCCAGCAGATCCCCGGAGGCTTCACCCGCGACCATGCCCAGCGACGGCGCTGCGATGCTGGGAACCACGCTCAGCGCACGATGCCGCGCGGCGCCGCAGCCAGGAAGTCGAGCATCGGCTGGATGTCCTGCGCATGCGTTGGCTGCGATGCCAGCAGCGCGGTCATCTCCTGCACCGCGTCGGCCAGGCTCAGGCCCTTGCGGTACAGCGTGCGGTGCAGCTGCTTGATCAGCTCGACGCGCTCGGCATCGAAGCCGCGCCGGCGCAGGCCTTCGGCATTGATGCCCTGCGCTTCGGCCGGATTGCCCGAGGCGGTGACATACGGCGGCAGGTCCTGCGACAGGCGCGTCTGGAAGCCGGTCATCGCATGCGCACCGACGCGCACGAACTGGTGCACGCCCGACAGGCCGCCGAGGAAGACCCAGTCGTCGAGGTGCACATGGCCACCCAGCTGCACGGCATTGGCCAGGATCGTGTGGTCGCCGATGTGACAATCGTGCGCGATGTGCACGTAGGCCATGATCCAGTTGTCGTCGCCAAGGCGGGTGACGCCGGCATCCTGCACGGTGCCGGTGTTGAGGGTGCAGAACTCGCGGATCGTGTTGCCGTCGCCGATCTCCAGCCGCGTCGGCTCACCGGCGTACTTCTTGTCCTGCGGCGGGGCGCCGAGTGAGCAGAACTGGAAGATGCGGTTGTCGCGGCCGATGCGGGTGTGGCCTTCGAGCACGCAGTGCGGCCCGATGGTGCTGCCGCCACCGATGCAAACGTGGGCCCCGATGACGGTGTAGGCCGCGATCTCGACGTCGTCATCGAGCTGCGCGGCGGGATCGACCAGCGCGGTCGGGTGAATGCGAGGCACCGCCAGGACCCGTGAGCCGCTCAATCGACCTTGCGCATGGCCAGCATCATGCCGGTCTCGACGGCCAGTTCGTCACCGACCCAGGCCTTGGCGTCGAACTTCCAGATGCTGGCCTTCATGCGCGCGATCTGCACATCGAGCAGCAGCTGGTCACCCGGCACCACCGGGCGCTTGAAGCGTGCGCCGTCGATGCCGGCGAAGTAGTACACCGTCTTGTCATCGGCGCCGATGCCCAGCGTCTCGAACGACAGCAGCGCCGCCGCCTGCGCCAGCGCTTCGAGCATCAACACGCCCGGCATCACGGGGCGACCCGGAAAGTGCCCCTGGAAGAACGGCTCGTTGGCGCTGACGTTCTTCAGCGCGCGAATGCGCTTGCCGGCTTCGAGTTCGAGCACGCGATCGACAAGCAGGATCGGATAGCGGTGCGGCAACTTGTGCAGGATCTGCTGGATGTCCATGATCATGGGATCTTCTTCTCCAACGCCCGCAGACGGCCACGCAGCGCATGCAATTGCCGCAACGTGGCGGCATTCTTTTCCCAGGTGGCATTGTCGTCGAACGGAAACACGCCGCCGTAGTGGCCGGGCTTGAGGATCGAGCGCGACACCACCGTGCCGCCACCGACATGCACATGATCAACGATGCGCAGGTGGCCGACGATGCCGACCTGCCCACCGAAAGTGCAATGGGCACCGATGTGCGTGCTGCCGGCGATGCCCACACAACCGGCCAGCGCGGTGTGCTCGCCGATGTGCACGTTGTGGCCGATCTGGATCAGGTTGTCCATCTTTACGCCGCTGGCGATCACCGTGTCCGACAGCGCACCGCGGTCGATGCAAGTGTTGGCGCCGATCTCGACATCGTCGCCGATGTCCACCGCGCCGAGCTGCTCGATCTTCACCCAGCGGCCGCCGTCGGGCGCGAAGCCGAAGCCGTCGGCACCGATGACCACGCCGCTGTGCAGCACGCCGCGTGCACCGATGCGACAGCCGCGCTGCAGGCTCACCCCCGCCATCAGTTGCGTGTGGTCGCCGACCTGCGCATCGGCACCGACGTGGCACTGCGTCCCCACCCGCGCATGGCGCCCGATGCGGGCACCCGCGCCCACATACGCCAGAGCCCCGATCGACGCCGAGGCATCGATGTGCGCCCCGGCCTCGACGACCGCGCTGGGGTGCACGCCGGCCAACGGCGCGGCGCGGTTGCGTGCCGCCCACCACTGCGTCAATCGCGCGTAGTAGAGATACGGGTCGTCGGTGATGATGGCGCTGCGGCGCTGCGCCACCTGCTCGCGCAACGCTGGCGCGACGATCACGCAGCCGGCGGACGAATCGGCCAGCTGGCCGGCATGGCGTGTACCGGAGACGAAACTGATGCTGCCGTCATCGGCCTCGTCGAGCGGCGCGATGCGGTGAATGACCACGCCGTCGTCGCCGAGCAGTACACCGCCCAGATGCGCGACCAGTTCGCCGCTGCGGACCTGGAACATGCGCGGTGGCGACACGCCGTGGCGGGCCGCGCTACTTGGCCGGCGGCGCGCTGGCGTTCAGCGCCTTGATCACCTTTTCGGTGATGTCCACCCGTGGCCCGGCAAAGATCGCCTCCTGCAGGATGACGTCGTACTTCTCGGTGTCGAAGATCTGTTTGATCACGCGATTCGCGCGCTCCACCACCGCCGCCAGCTCTTCGTTCTTGCGCTGGGTCAGGTCTTCCTGGAACTCGCGGCGCTTGCGCTGGATGTCGCGATCCTGCTCGACCAGCTCACGCTGGCGCCGGCCGCGCTCCGACTCGCTCAGCGTGGGCGCTTCCTTGTCGAGCTTCTCGGCCGCGGCCTTCAGCCGCTGCGCCTGTTCCGCCAGGTCACGCTCGCGCTTGCCGAATTCCCCCTCCAGGCGAACCTGCGCGGCCTTGGCCGGTGCCGCTTCACGCAGCACCCGTTCGCTGTTCACATAGCCGATCTTCAGTTCCTGGGCGGAGGCAGACCAAGGCAGCGCCGCAGCGGCGGCCCACAGGGCGCTCCACACGATGCTGCGCACGACGGTCTTCATCAGAATCTGGTCCCGATCTGAAACTGGAAGGGCTGAATTCTATCGGTAGGCTCCGAGGCCACCGGCGTGCCGTAGATCAGCGTCAACGGCCCGATGGGCGAGATCCAGCTGACGCCGACGCCCACCGAAGCACGCAGGCTCTGGAACGTGAGCGATTGGTTGTCTCCCCAGACGTTGCCGACATCGAAGAAGGTGAACAGCCGCACGGTCTTGTCCAGCCCCGTGCCGGGCACCGGAAAGTACAACTGCGCATTGGCGTTGGCCTTGCGCGTGCCGCCGATGAAGGCCCCGGTGGGATCGACGACGCCCAGCGAGCCTTGCTGGAACACACGCACCGATCCGAGACCACCGCCATAGAAATTCTTGAACACAGGGTACGGCCGGTCTCCCAGTGCGAGCCCCCAACCGAGCTCACCGTTGAGCCCGAGCGTGGTGCCGTAGATCAAGGGCAGGTACTTCTGCGTCTGGAAGTTCAGCCGCAGGTATTGCACATCGCCCAGGATGCTGAGGTCGGCGTTGGCCCGGTAGTACGTGCCATTCGTCGGCAGGATGGTGCTGTTGCGTTGATCTCGCGACCAGCCCACCGTCAGCGGAAAGGCGTAGCTGGATGCGCCGAATTCCTCGCGATAGAGGAAGTAGCTGTTCGGCAAGAACGCGTTATCGCCGATCTGCGTCTCCTCGAAGCCGATGCCGAAGAACACCGTGTCGATTTCGGTGAAGGGCACGCCGAAGCGCACATTGCCGCCCCAGGTGGCAAGCTGATAGCTGTCACCGTAGGTGTTCAAGGGACTGCTGGCGCGGTAGTAGATGTCGAAGGCGCGCGAGATGCCGTCGATGGTGAAGTACGGATCGACCGTGTTGATCGACAGCGTGCGCGCGGTCTTGCCGGTGTTGATGTCGAAGCCCAGGAAGTGGCCGGAGCCGAACACGTTCTCCTGCCGGATCGAGGCGGTCAAGGTCAAGCCTTCGGCGGTCGAATAACCGGCGCCGACCGACAGGTTGCCGGTCGGTTTCTCGGTCACCGTGATGACCAGATCGACCTGGTCCGGCGCGCCCGGCACTTCGTTGGTATCGACAGCCACCTCGCTGAAAAATCCCAGGCGTTCGAGGCGCTCGCGCGAGAGCTTGATCTTCGCACCGTCGTACCAGGCCGATTCGAGTTGCCTGAACTCCCGCCGTATGACCTCGTCGCGCGTGCGCGTGTTGCCCGCCACGTCGATGCGGCGCACATACACACGCCGCTGCGGCGTCGCCGTGAAGACCACCACCACCTGGCCGGTTTCGCGGTCGATCTCGGGTCGCGAATCGATGCGCGCGAAGGCATAGCCGAAGGTCGCGTACAGGTCGCTGAACAGCCGCGAGGTGGCGGCCACCGCGTCGCCACGGTAGGGCTCGCCGGGAACCACCCGAACCAGTGTCCTGAAGGCCGGCTCGCGCCCGAGGTAGTCACCCTCCAGCCGCACGGCCGTGACGGTGTACTGCTGGCCCTCCTTGAGCGACAGCGTGATCGAGATGTCCTGCTTGTTCGGCGAGATCGTCACCTGCGTCGATTCGATGGCGAACTCGAGGTAGCCGCGGTTCAGGTAGAACGCGCGCAGGGTTTCGATGTCGGCGTTGAGCTTGGCGCGCGAGTAGCGATCGCCCTTGGTGTACCAGCTCAGCCAACCGGTGGCGCCGACCTCGAACTGGCGCAGCAGCTCCGATTCGGTGAACGCCTTGCTGCCGACGATGCGAATTTCGCTGATGCGCGCCGCATCGCCCTCGGTCATCGTGAAGGTGACGTTGACGCGGTTGCGTTCGATCGGCGTGATGGTGGTCACCACCTCCGCGCCATACAGGCTGCGCGACAGGTATTGGCGCTTGATCTCCTGCTCGGCGCGGTCCACCAGCGCCTTGTCGAAGGGCAGCCCTTCGCCGATGCCGGCTTCGCGCAAGGACTTCACCAGCACATCGGTCTCGAACTCCTTCAAGCCGACGAACGACACGGTGGCGATGATGGCGCGTTCATCCGCGACCACGATGACGACCGTGCCCTCGACCTCGATGCGCACGTCCTTGAACAGCCCGGTCGTGAACAGCGCGCGCAGCGCGGTGGCGCCCTTCTCGTCGGTGTAGGTGTCACCGATGCGGAAGGGCAGCGCACCGAACACCGTGCCCGGGTCGGAGCGCTGCAGGCCCTCGACACGGATGTCGCTGATGACGAAGGGTTGCACCGCGTGCGCTGGCGGCGGTTGCAGCAACGTCAGCCAGAAGGCCAACAGCAGGACAAGGCGAATCAGACCCGAGACGGATCTCGGCGGGGACTCAAGGCGCATCGAAGGGTTCAGTGCAGGCCCAGCAGGCGGGCCACATCGTTGAAGAGGGCGACCGACATCAGCGCCAGGAGGACAGCGACGCCGCCCCGTTGCAACCGTGCCAGCCACAATTCGGATACGGCACGGCCGCTCAACCCCTCGAAAAGATAATACATCAGGTGCCCGCCATCGAGCATCGGCAGCGGCAGCAGATTGAGCACCCCCAGGCTGACGCTGACCAGCGCGAGGAAGCCCAGATAGTAGGCCAGCCCCTGCTGCGCCGACTGCCCCGCATAGTCGGCGATGGTGAGCGGACCGCTCAGGTTCTTCAGCGATGCCTCGCCGATGAGCATGCGCCCGAGCATCTTCAAGGTCAGCGCGCTCACTTCCCAGGTGCGCTGCGCGCCCTTGACCAGAGCACCGACCGGATCCAGCCGCACCATCACCATCTGCGGCGGCTGCCCGACGTAGGCATCGATGCGGCCGGTCGGTGTCTTGTCGTCGCCGGCCTCGATCACGCGGGGCTGCACGCGCACGCGCAGCGCATGGCCGCTGCGCTCGATGTCCCAATCCATCGCCGCGGCGCTTGTGCCGCGGGCCGACTGGCGGATGCGGTCGCGCAGGTCCTGGGCATCGAGCACCGGCACGCCGTCGACGCGCAGCACGCGGTCGCCCGCCATCAATCCGGCCAGCGCACCGGGCCCGCCCGCCTTCACCTCGCCGAGAACGGGCTCGCTGAACGGCGCACCGATGCCCACGCGTTGCAGGGTCGCGGCGTCCACATCCCGCGAAGGCAATTGCTGCAGCGCCAACTCCACGGTACGCGGCGAACGGCCTTGCCCGTCACTGAGCGACAGCTTCAGCGGCACGCCCTCGAGCACCGCCTGCGTGACCTGCCAGCGCAGGTCGTTCATCGAGTTCACGTCGCTCCACTCGTCGCCCTCGCGCGCGCTGGCCCGGACCCAGTCACCGGCGCGCAGCCCGGCCTGCGCGGCCAGGGTGCCCGCGCCCGGCGCGCTGAGCACCGCCTTCGGTTCTTCGACGCCGATCCAGGCGGCGGCCGCATACAGCAGCACCGCCAGCAACAGGTTGGCCAGCGGCCCGGCCGACACGATCGCCACCCGCTTGCGAAGGGGCTGTCGATTGAAAGCGCGCGCCAGTTCATCGGCGGCGACCGGCCCCTCGCGCTCGTCGAGCATGCGCACATAGCCGCCCAACGGCAGCGCGGAGACGACGAACTCGGTTGAATCGGGCGACTTCTGGTGTCGCCACAGCACACGCCCGAAACCGACTGAAAAGCGCAGCACCTTGACGCCGCAGGCCACGGCGACGCGGTAGTGCCCGTACTCGTGGATGACGACCAGGATGCCGATCGTCAGCAGGAAGGCCAGCACCGTGATCAGCATCAGGTTCGCTCCTTGACCCAGGCAACCGCGGTCGCGCGGGCCTGTTCGTCGAGCGCCAGCAGGTCATCGAGCGTGGCGTCTTCGGGCAAATTCGGCGGCACCGCATCAAGCGTATGCAGGTTCAGCGCATGGATGTCGGGGAATCGAATGCGCCGCTGCAGAAAGGACTCCACCGCGACCTCGTTGGCGGCGTTCAGCACCGCGCTGCTGCCGTGTGCCCCGCGCAGCACCTGCCAGGCCAGGTGCAGCCCGGGGAAGCGCCGCGCGTCGGCCGGCTCGAAACTGAGGCCGGCCAGGCTGTCGAAATCCAGTCGTGCGGCACCCGAGGCCATGCGCTGCGGATAGGACAGGCCGTAGGCGATCGGCACGCGCATGTCGGGCGTGCCCAGTTGCGCCAGCACCGAGCCGTCGTGGCACACGACCATCGAATGGATGATGCTTTGCGGATGGATCACGACCTTGATCTGTTCGGGCTTCAGGTCGAAGAGCCAGCGCGCCTCGATGACCTCGAGCGCCTTGTTCATCATGCTGGCCGAGTCGACCGAGATCTTGCGGCCCATGACCCAGTTCGGATGCGCCACCGCCTGTTCGGGGGTGACGCTGTCGAGCGTGGCCGGCTCGCGCAGGCGAAACGGGCCGCCCGACGCGGTGAGCACGATGTGTTCGATGGTGCGTGGCCATGCGTCGCGATCGAGTGGCAGGCACTGGAAGATCGCCGAATGTTCGCTGTCGATCGGCAACAGCGTCGCACCGCCCTTGTTCACTGCGTTCATGAACACGGCACCGCCGACGACCAGCGCTTCCTTGTTGGCCAGCAGCAAGCGCTTGCCCGCCAGCGCTGCGGCCATGCACGGGCGCAACCCCGCGGCGCCGACGATGGCCGCCATCACCGTGTCCACCTCTTGCGCCGATGCGATTCGGCACAGCGCCTCGGCGCCGTGCAATACCTCGGTGCGCAAGCCGTGGCCGTTCAGGGCCTCGCGCAGGCGCTGCGCCTGGTCGGCGCGCGGCATCACCGCCCAGCGTGGCTGCCAGCGCACGCACTGTGCGGCCAGTTCGTCGACACGCTGGTGGGCGCTCAGGCCCTCGACCACGAAACGCCCAGGGTGGCGCGCGACCACGTCCAGCGTGCTGATGCCCACCGAACCGGTGGAGCCCAGGATCACTAGGCGCTGCGGCGCGGCCGGCTCGGCTGAAGACGAGGCCCGCGGCATCACAGCGTGACCAGCGCCAGCGCCAGCGGAAATACCGGCAGCAGCGCATCGATGCGGTCGAGCACGCCGCCATGCCCCGGCAGCAGTCGGCTGCTGTCCTTGGCGCCGGCGGCGCGCTTGACCAGCGATTCCATCAGGTCGCCGACGACGCTGGTGCCAGCCAGCAGCAGCAGTGCCAGCGCGGCGCCGACCCAGCCGAGCGTCGCCAGCAGATGGCCGAACAGACTGTTGCTCTGCGCGGCCAGTCGCTGCTCGAGCAGGCCCCACGCCACGGCCAGCACGAGCACGCCGGCCACACCGCCATAGACACCTTCCCAGCTCTTGCCCGGGCTGACCCTCGGTGCCAGCTTGCGCCGGCCGAAGGCACGACCGGCGAAATAGGCGGCGATATCGGCCACCCAGACCAGACAGAACACCGACAAGATGAAGTTCAGGCCGATGTGGCGCGCCTGCGCCATCGCCAACCAGGCCGCCCACAACGCCAGCAGCCCCAGCAACCAGCGCAGCGGCCGTGCCAGTTGGGGCCAGCCAGCGGGTCCGACACGCAGCGCGAGCGTCGCGCCGGTGGCCCACAAGGCCACCGCCAGCCACCACAACGATGATGGCGCGGCCACCGTCCAACCGACGGCCAGCGCAGCGGCGCAGGCCAGCAACAGCGCCAGCCCCATGCCCCAGGCCAGGCCATCGCCAGCCTGGTTCAGGCGTGCCCATTCCCAACCTGCCGCACCGATGAGCAACAGCGTGAGCACCTCGAAAGGCCAGGCCACGTCGGCCAGCAGCGCCGGCACCAGCAGCGCCAGCAGCACCAGCGCGGTGATCACACGCTGCGCGAGTCCGGACATCACAGGCTTTGCGGCAGCAGCTCTTCGGTCCTGATGCCACCGAAACGCCGGTCTCTTTGCCGGTAGGCGGCGAAGGCAGCGTCGATGTCCGACTCGTCGAAGTCCGGCCACAGGCGTTCGGTGAAGAAGAACTCGGAATACGCCGACTGCCAGAGCAGGAAGTTGCTGATGCGCGTCTCGCCACCGGTGCGGATGAACAGGTCCGGATCGGGCGCGTAGCTCAGCGCCATGTAGCGCGACAGCACCGCTTCGTCGATCTGCTGCGCCGACAGCCCCGCGCGGATCGCCGCCTGGCAAGCCTGCACCATGTCCCAGCGGCCGCCGTAGTTGAAGGCCACCGACAAGGTAATGCGTGTGTTGTGCGCGGTGCTGCGCTCGGCGAATTCCCAGGCATCGCGTAGCTTGTTCGAGACCTTCGAGCGATCGCCGACGATGCGCACGCGCACGCCATCGCCGGCCAGCTTGGTCAGGTACTTCGACACCGCCACCAGCACCAGCCCCATCAGCCCGGACACCTCTTCCGAGGGGCGCTTCCAGTTCTCCGACGAGAAGGCGAACACGGTCAGGTATTCCACGCCCCGGTCGGCAAAGGCATTGACCGCGCGCACCAGCGCATCGACGCCTTGCTTGTGGCCATACACGCGCGGCATGTAGCGCTTGCGCGCCCAACGGCCGTTGCCATCCATCACCAGCGCCACATGGCGTGGCACCGTCGTCTCGGTGGTCGGTTCGATGCAGTGCACTGGGCGCGAAGTTTGCTGGGGAAGGCGGCGGTGCCGGTTCAGACGGCGAGGATCTCGGCTTCCTTGCCCTGCACGAGGCGATCGACCTCGGCGATGGTACGGTCGGTCAAGCGCTGCACCTCGTCCTGCGCGCGCCGCTCATCGTCTTCGGTGGCGGCCTTGTCCTTGAGCAGGCGTTTCAGGTGTTCGTTCGCCTCGCGGCGCAGGTTGCGCACCGCGATCTTGGCCTCCTCGCCGGCATGGCGCACGACCTTGGTCAGTTCCTTGCGGCGTTCTTCGGTCAACGCCGGCATCGGCACGCGCACCAGATCACCCTGCGACGCCGGGTTCAGCCCGAGGCCCGATTCACGAATCGCCTTCTCGATCTTCGCGCCCATGCCCTTTTCCCAAGGCTGCACGCCGATCGTGCGCGAATCGATCAACGTGACATTGGCGACCTGGCTGATCGGCACGTTGGCGCCGTAGTAGTCCACCTGCACCTGATCGAGCAGGCCAGGGTGCGCGCGGCCGGTGCGAATCTTCTGCAACTCGCCCTTGAAGGCCTCGATCGAGCGGGCCATCTTTTGCTCGGCAGTCGTCTTGGTCTGCTCGATGCTCATCGTCGTCCTCTCCTCAAACGTGCACCAACGTGCCTTCGTCCTCGCCCAGCACCACCCGGCGCAGCGCGCCCGGCTTGAAGATGCTGAACACGCGGATCGGCAGCTTCTGGTCGCGGCACAGCGCGAAGGCGGTCGCGTCCATGACCTGCAGATTCATCGCCATGACCTGGTCGAAGCTGATGGTCGCATAGCGTGTGGCCAGCGGGTCCTTGCGCGGGTCGGCGCTGTAGACGCCATCGACCTTGGTGGCCTTGAGCACCACCTGCGCGCCGATCTCGGCACCCCGCAGCGCCGCCGCGGTGTCGGTGGTGAAGAAGGGGTTGCCGGTGCCGGCGGCGAAGACCACCACCTTGCCTTCTTCCAGATATTGCAGCGCCTTCGGGCGCACATACGGCTCGACGACCTGTTCGATGCCGATGGCCGACATCACGCGCGCGGTCATGCCTTCCTGACGCATGGTGTCGGCCAACGCCAGCGCGTTCATCACCGTGGCGAGCATGCCCATGTAATCGGCCGTGGCCCGATCCATGCCGACCGAACCACCGGCCACGCCGCGAAAGATGTTGCCGCCGCCGATGACCACCGCCACCTCGACACCGAGCTGGGTGATGTCCTGCACTTCCTGCACCATGCGCACGATGGTGCTGCGGTTGATGCCGAAGGCATCATCGCCCATCAACGCTTCGCCGGAAAGCTTCAACAGGATGCGCTTGTACGCCGGCATTCAGATGTCTTTCGATTCGGTGGGTGGCGCAGTGTAAGGCGCGCCGCTCGGCAGCCGTCCTCGTCGCCCACGCCCCTCAGCTCGATTTCGCGGCGGCCACTTGCGCCGCCACCTCGGCGGCAAAGTCGTCGCTGCGCTTTTCGATGCCCTCGCCGACCACGTACAGCGTGAAGCCCTTGACCTGCGTCTTCGCTGCGTCGAGCATCTGCTTGACCGTGAGCTTGTCGTTCTTCACGAAGCTCTGGTCGTACAGCGACACCTCTTTCAGGAACTTCTGCACCGAGCCGTCGATGCGCCGGGCCACGATCTGTTCGGATTGAACCGGCTTGCCTTCGGCCTGGGCCTTCGACGCATCCTCGGCTGCTTTCAGCGAGGCCACCGAACGCTCCTTTTCAACCAGCTCGGCGGGCACGTCGGCCGACGACAGCGCCACCGGCTTCATCGCCGCGACATGCATCGCCACATCCTTGGCGGCGGTCTCGTCACCGGTGAATTCGACCAGCACGCCAATGCGCGTGCCGTGCAGGTAGCGCGCCACGGCGGCGTCGCCGGCATAGCGCTTGAAGCGACGCACGCTGATGTTCTCGCCGATCTTGCCGATGAGTCCTTTGCGCACATCCTCCACCGTCGGACCGAAGCCGGACAGCGACAGTGGCAAGGCCGCGAGCGCGGCCGCGTCGGCGGGGTCGTGCTTTGCCACCAGTTCGGCGACGGCATTGCTGAAAGCCAGGAAGTCGTCGTTCTTCGACACGAAGTCGGTCTCGCAATTGACTTCGACCAGCGCGCTCGCACCGGCCGAGGCGCTGGCAGCCACCACACCTTCGGCGGTGATGCGCGACGACGCCTTGCCGGCCTTGCTGCCCAGCTTGACGCGCAGGATCTCCTCGGCGCGGTCCATGTCGCCGGCCGCTTCGGTCAGCGCCTTCTTGCATTCCATCATCGGCGCGTCGGTCTTGGCACGCAGCGCGCCGACCATGCTTGCGGTAATCGTGGACATTCGGTCCTCTTTGGTTGTGTGGCTACTTCAATGGCACCGCTCGCCGTCCGGCGAAAGGCGGGCGGCTGGGCAACACGCTCGCGCCCCGGGCCGCCGCGGCGAGCAGGGCGCGCAGACTCAGGCGCCTTCGCGCACCTCGACGAACTCGTCACCGTCGGCGCTGACCGCCTGCACCAGATCGCTCTGCGCATTCGACTTGCCTTCGATCACGGCGTCGGCCACCGCCTTCGCGTACAACGCCACGGCCTTCGCCGAATCGTCATTGCCCGGGATCACGTAGTCGATGCCCACCGGCGAGTGGTTGGTGTCGACCACGCCGATCAGCGGAATGCCCAGCTTCTTCGCCTCGGCGATGGCGATCTTGTGATAGCCGACATCGATGACGAACATCGCATCGGGCAGCGCGGTCATGTCCTGGATACCGCCGATGTCCTTCTCGAGCTTGGCCAGCTCGCGCTCGAACATCAGGCCTTCCTTCTTGATCATCTGCTCAATGCCGGCCTCCTTCTGGGCCTGCATTTCCTTCAACTTCTTCAGCGACGCCTTGACGGTCTTGAAGTTGGTCAGCATGCCGCCGAGCCAGCGCTGGTCGACATACGGCATGCCGCAGCGCTGCGCTTCCAGTGCAATGACCTCGCGCGCCTGCCGCTTGGTGCCGATCATCATCACCGTGCCGCGGCGCGAAGCCAGCTGGCGCACGAACTTCATCGCCTCCTCGAAGAGCGGCTGCGTCTTCTCGAGGTTGATGATGTGGATCTTGTTGCGATGACCGTAGATATACGGGGCCATCTTGGGGTTCCAGAAGCGCGTTTGGTGGCCAAAATGGACACCGGCTTCCAGCATTTCACGCATGGATACAGACATGGATACTCCGAAGGTTGGTTCTTGAACACCCACCTGAACCGCCGCCCGCACTGCTCGATGGCCAGTGAACAAGCAGCAGCACCATTCGGTGGCAGGGTTCGCGCTTTAAGGCAATGCTCAGGGCGTTGGCGATGTTCTGTCGGTCCCAGCACCCGCTTCGTCACCGCTTGAATGCACCGCCGAACTGCGACAATGCACATCAAACGAGAGTCCGACAAAACCCAATGAGTTTAGCACGCCAGCCTTCACCTGACCTGAGCGAGATGGCCGCGCGGATTGCACGTGGCGAGATGACGGCGACCGAATGCATCGAGGCCTCGATCGCCGCCGCCGATGCACCCGCCCAGCGCCGCAGCTTCGTGCGCCGCTTCGACGACAGGGCCCGCAGCATGGCACAGGCCGCCGATGCCCTCCGTGCCGCGGGCCGGCCGCCAGCGTTGGCCGGGCTGGCGGTTTCGATCAAGGACCTGTTCGACATCGCCGATGAACCCACCACGGCCGCGTCGGCCTCGATGGCCGACGCCGAACCGGCCCGCGCCGACTGCACGGCCGTGAGCCGCTTGCGCGCAGCCGGCGCTGCTTTCATCGGCCACGGCAATCTCACCGAATTCGCTTTTTCGGGCGTCGGCATCAACCCGCACCACGGCACGCCGGCCAACGTTGGCGCGTTGGCGGTGGATGCCGCACCGCGCATCCCCGGCGGCTCGACTTCCGGCGGTGCCGCCAGTGTCGCCGGCGGCGCGGCCTGGGCGGCACTCGGTTCGGACACGCGCGGTTCGATCCGGGTCCCGGCCGCGCTGCAAGGACTGGTGGGCTTCAAAAACACCCAAGCCCTGACGCCTGCCGATGGCTGTGTGCCGCTGGCGCCGAGCCTCGATACCACCTGCGCCATCACGCGCAGCGTGCGCGATGCGGTGCTGCTGCACCAGGTGCTGGCGGCGCGGCGCGTGGACGGCACGCGGCGCAAGCCTGGCGCCATGCGCCTGGCGCTGCCGATCGGCGCCTTGCTCGATGGCCTCGATGACACCGTCGCGCGCGCCTTCGAACGCAGCCTGACCGCATGCCGTGCGGCCGGCATGACGATCGTCGATGTGCGCCTGCCCGCCGGGCCCGACCCGGCGGCGGCGAGCGGACGCATCAGCGCGATCGAGGCCTGGGCCTGGCACCGCGGCCGGCTCGCGCAGCGCCAGCAGCTCTACGATCCGCGTGTGCTGGCGCGCATCCTCATGGGGCGCGACATCGACGCCGCCGAACACGCCGGGCTACTCGCCGAGCGAGCGGCCTGGGCGAAACAGCTCGGCGAAACGTTTGCGGGTTTCGATGCGCTGATCTGCCCGACGGTGCCGATCGTCGCGCCGCCGCTCGAGCCCCTGCTGAGCGACGACGCCGCGTTCTTCGCCACCAATGCGCTGCTGCTGCGCAACCCCTCGGTGGTCAACTATCTCGACGGCTGTGCCCTGTCGCTGCCTTGCCAGCATGACGGCGAACTGCCGGTGGGTTTGATGCTGTGGGCCCCGGCGCATCACGACGACGGGGTGCTGCAGGTCGCGCTCGCCGTCGAGGCCGTGCTCGCGGACGCGCGTCGCTGACGTGCGCATCGCGGTTATCGGCGCCGGCATCATCGGCGTCACCACGGCTTACGAGTTGGCCGCAGACGGCCACGAGTTGACCGTCTTCGAGCGCAACGCGCATGTCGCCGGCGAGACCAGCTTTGCCAATGCCGGTGTCATCGCACCGGGCTATGTCACACCGTGGGCGGCGCCGGGCATGCCCTGGAAAGTGCTGCGCGGCAGCTTCGGCCGCCATGCCGCGGTGCGCTTCGGCGGCCTCGATGCGTTGGCGCACCTGCCGTGGATGTGGCGCTGGTGGCGTGCCTGCAGCCCGGCGGTGTACCGGGCCAACCGCGGCAGCATGCACGTCCTGGCCCGCTACAGCAGCCAGCGGCTCGAGGCACTCCGGCAAGCGCTGCAGCTCGACTACGAGCGCGCCAGCGGCTATATCGTGCTGCTGCGCGGCAAGCGCGAGCGTCACATGGCCGAAGCGGCGATGGACATGCTGCGCGAGCTCGAGGTGTCCTTCGACTTGCTCGACGCGACCCAGTGCTGGCTGCTCGAGCCGGGTCTCAACGCCGCGACGCCGTTGCACAGCGCGATCGGCCTGCCGCGCGACGAGGTCGGCAACTGCCGCCAGTTCGCACAACTGCTGGCGGCCGAGGCGCGGCGCCAGGGCGCTCGTTTCGAATTCGGCCAGCAGGTGCTGGCACTGAAGCCGGGCGCCCGGCCGGTGGTCAGCGCGATCGCCCAGCAAAACGGCTCGCTGCCGAAGGCATCGTCCTCGGTCCGAGACACCGAGTTCGACGCGGTGGTGGTGTGTGCCGGGCCACACGCGAACGCGCTGCTGGCGCCGCTGGGCTGCAAGCTTCCGATGATGGCGGTGCACGGATATTCGGTCACCGCCCCACTGCAGCATCACGACGGCGGTCCGCCCGCCGGGCCACTGGGTGCGGTCATGGACGAGCGCTACAAGGTGGCGATCTCGCGCCTGGGCCAGCGCGTGCGGGTCGCCGGCAGCGCCGAACTCGGCGGCGCGGCACAGCGTTTCAACCCGGCCGCGCTGCGCACGCTGTACAAGGTGCTGGACGACTGGTTTCCCGGCGCCGCGCGGCTGTCGCAGGCGCAGCGCTGGAAGGGCGCCCGGCCGATGCTGCCGGACGGCCCGCCGATGCTCGGCCGCGGCAGCGCCGCCGGCATCTGGATGAACCTCGGCCATGGCTCCAGCGGCTGGGCCTTGTCGTGCGGCTCGGCGCGGGTGCTCGCCGACCTGATGGCGCAGCGCCAGCCGGCGATCGACATCGCCGGCCTGAGCCCGGCGCGTTTGAATCGCTGAGGCGTGTGCAACAGCGGCGCGCTGGGGTGGCAGAGAATTCAAGTCATGCATCGAGTGCTCCGCGAGCAGGCCCGTCAGGCGCTTCACACGATCGAAGCGTCACGTGTCATCGAAGCCAGCGCATTGGCCACCCACCCGCCACATGATCTGATGTGGCGTGCCGGCAGTGCCGTGGCGAAGCTGGCGCAAGCCGTCGTGCCGCACGGGCGCGTCGCGTGGGTGCTGGCCGGCCCCGGCAACAACGGCGGCGACGGCCTGGTTGCCGCGCTGCGGTTGCACCAGGCGGGCTGGCGGGTGCATGTCAGCTTGCTTGGCGACGAAGGCTCGTTGCCGGCGCACGCAGCCTGGGCGCTGCGGGGCGCGCGCGATGCCGGCGTCGCCATCGACGGCGACCTCGCCGCGCGAGCAGCCGACATCGTCATCGACGCCCTGCTCGGTGTCGGCGCCAGCCGCCCGCCGGCAGACGCGATGGCCGAGGCGATCGCGCGCATCAACGACCAGCCCGCGGTGCGCATCGCGGTCGATGTGCCGTCGGGCCTGCGCGCCGACAGCGGCCAACCGCTGGGCCAGCAGGCGGTGCGGGCCACCCACACGCTGTCGCTGTTGACGCTGAAGCCGGGACTTTTCACCGGCGCCGGACGTGACCATGCGGGCGACATCTGGTTCGACACGCTGGGCGTGCCGAGCGCACCGTCGACCGCACCTGGCATGCGTCTGGCGGGCAGCGCCGACTGGCATGCCGCGCAGGCACCGCGCCGGCACGCCAGCCACAAAGGCAGCCACGGTCAGGTGGCGGTGGTCGGCGGCGCACCGGGCATGCTCGGCGGCGCGATGCTGGCCGCGCGCGCGGCGCTGGCAGCAGGTGCCGGCAAGGTTTTCGTCGCCGCACTCGACACCGACGCGGCGGCCCTCGATACCGAGCGGCCCGAGCTGATGTTCCGCCGCCAGTGGTGGTTGTCGGACGCCGACACACTGGCGCGCAGCACGGTGGTCTGCGGCTGCGGCGGCGGCGAGGGCGTGGCCGCCACGCTGCCGCCCCTGCTGTCGCGCTGCCGGCGGCTGGTGCTCGATGCCGATGCACTCAACGCCGTGGCGGCCGATGCGTCGTTGCGCGCCCAGTTGAATGCACGTGCCGCACGCGGCCATGCCACCGTGCTGACGCCGCACCCGCTGGAAGCCGCGCGCCTGCTCGGCATCGGCGTCGTGCAGTTGCAGGGCGATCGCGTGCGCTGGGCCCGCGAACTCGCCAGTCGCCACAGCTGCGTGGTCGTGCTGAAAGGCTCCGGTAGTGTGATCGCGGCACCCGATGGCGGCGTTGTCATCAATCCCACCGGCAATGCGCTGCTGGCCACCGCCGGCACCGGTGACGTGCTTGCGGGATGGCTCGGCGGCCAGTGGGCCCGTGGTGGCGGCGATGCGCTGCACTGCGCGGTCGCCGCCGCCTGGCTGCATGGCCACGCCGCCGACCGGGCGCTGCGGCAACAGCCCGGCATGCCGGTGCTTCGCGCCGGTGATCTGGTCGACTGGATGCAGCGCGCCGCGGCCGACGCGATGGCTTGATCAGCGTCGCGTGCGCGGCGCCGACTTGCCGCGCGCCGGGCTGTCGCGGCGGGCCTTGCCGGCCATCGCTCCGGGCGCTTTCGCGCGTGTCTTCTTGCGCGCATCGCTCTTGACGGCCCGGTCGGCCGCGTTGACGTCGGCCAGCGCCTCGACCGCACTGCCCTTGCGCACGCGTTCGGCGCGTTGGCGTGTGTTCGGCAGTTCGGGCTCGCCGTCGCGCACCAGGCGGAAGTCGATGCGCCGACCATCGAGATCGACGCGGCTGACCTGCACCCGCACGCGTGTGCCGACGGCGTAGCGCAGGCCGGAACGTTCGCCGCGCAGTTCCTGGTGCACCTCGTCGAAGCGGTAGTACTCGCCGCCAAGCTCGGTGATGTGCACCAGCCCTTCGACATACAGCGCGTCGAGCGTGACGAACAGGCCGAAGCTGGTGATCGCGCTGACCGTGCCGGCGTATTCCTCGCCCAGGTGCTCGCGCATGAAGCGGCACTTCAGCCAGGCTTCGACGTCGCGCGAAGCCTCGTCGGCGCGGCGCTCGTTGGCACTGCAATGCGCGCCGGCCAGTTCCCAGGTCGCCTGTTCCTTGCTCGGTGCCTTGTCCGTCTTCGGCGCAGCCTTGGCCGGGGCCTTTGCGTTCCGGCGCGGCGCGGCGGGCGGCATGCTCGCCACCAGCGCTGCATCGAGCGCGTAACGCTTGCCCGCCAGGATGGCCTTGATCACCCGGTGCACCAGCAGGTCGGGGTAGCGGCGGATCGGGCTGGTGAAGTGCGCATAGGCGTCGTACGCGAGGCCGAAGTGGCCTTCGTTCACCGGCGTGTAGTTGGCCTGCTGCATCGAACGCAGCAGCATGGTGTGAATCTGGGTGGCATCGGCGCGGTCCTTTGTGGCCTGCGCGATGGCCTGGATTTCCGCCGGCGTCGGGTCGTCGCTCAGGTGCACGCCGATGCCCAAAGCGCGCAGGTAGTTCTGCAGTGTCACGCGCCGTTCGCTGGTCGGGCCTTCATGCACACGGAACAGCGCCGGGTGCTTGGCCTGTTCGATGAACTCGGCCGCGCATTCGTTGGCCGCCAGCATGGCTTCCTCGATCAGCTTGTGCGCTTCGTTGCGCACGCGCGGTTCGATGCGTTCGATGCGGCCGTTCTCGTCGCAGATGATCTGCGTTTCGGTGGTCTCGAAATCGACGGCGCCACGCTTGGCGCGTTGTTTGAGCAGGGCGCGGTACGCCTCGTGCAGGTGCAACAGGTGCGGCACCAGATCGCTGCGGCGCTGCGCTTCGGGCCCACGCGTGTTGGCCAACACGGCGGCGGCTTCGTTGTACGTCAGCCGTGCGTGCGAAGACATCATGGCCGGGTAGAACTGGTAGGCGTCGATCGAACCGTCGCTGTCGATGACCATGTCGCACACCATGCACAGACGCTCTTGCTGCGGGTTCAGCGAACACAGGCCGTTGGACAGTTTTTCCGGCAGCATCGGGATCACCCGGCGCGGGAAGTACACCGAGGTGGCGCGCTCGTAGGCATCGGCATCGATGGCTTCGCCGGGCTTCACGTAGTGGCTGACATCGGCGATGGCAACGATCAGCCGCCAGCCTTCGAATGCGCTCTTGCCGCGGCCGCGGCTGATGGGCTCGCAGTACACCGCATCGTCGAAATCGCGCGCGTCCTCGCCGTCGATGGTCACCAGCGGCACATCGCGCAGATCGACCCGGTGGCGCTTGTCGGCCGGCCGCAGCTTGTCGGGCAGTTCAGCCGCCTGCGCCAGCGTCTGCGGAGAAAAGCGGTGCGGCACTTCGTACTTGCGCACCGCGATCTCGATCTCCATGCCGGGGTCGTCGATCTCGCCCAGCACCTCGACCACTCGCCCCATCGGCTGCGTGTACATCGACGGCGGCTCGGTCAGCTCGATCGACACCACCTGCCCCGCGGCGGCGTCGGCAATGGCATTCTTCGGCACCATGATGTCCTGGCCGTAGCGCCGGTCTTCGGGTGCCACCAGCCAGATGCCCGATTCGTGCAGCAGGCGGCCGATGATCGGCGCCTTGCGCCGCTCGACGATGTCGAGCACGCGACCCTCGGGACGGCCCTTGCGATCCAGACGCACGACGCGCACGCGCACGATGTCGCGGTGCAGCACGGCGCGCATCTCCTGCGGCGACAGGTAGATCGGCGGCTCGCCGTTCGCCTGGCGCACGAAGCCGTGGCCGTCGCGGTGGCCCTCGACCTGCCCTTCGGTTTCGACCAGCTGGGGCGTGTTGGCAGGGGCTGCGGAGGGGCTGAGAGTGTCTTTGGAAATGATATGATCCTTGGTTGTGAATGCCCAGGTGGCGGAATTGGTAGACGCACTAGTTTCAGGTACTAGCGGGTAACTCCGTGGGGGTTCGAGTCCCTTCCTGGGCACCATTGAAATGATGTCGAAATGAAAGAGCCAGCGCAGCGCGCTGGCTCTTTTTCATTGTGCCGTGCGCTGCGGTGATGGCGCCAGCCGTCAAACCACGAACTTCTTCGCCAGGCCATCGGGGCGCATGGTGTCGTAGTCCTCGAACGGCTGGTGAATCCAAGGGCTGGTGGGCAGCGATTCGACATGGTAGTCGGGCGTGTAGGCCGACGCCCCTTTGACCCAGATTACCGCCGAGCGCAGTTCCTGGATCGCCGGCATGCCGCGCAGCCGTTCGACCACCGCCTGCAGCGTCACGCCCGAATCGGACAGGTCGTCGACCAGCAGCACCCGCCCGGCCAGTTCGCCCTTCGGCAGGGTGATGTACTTGGCGATGTCGAGCCGCCCCTGGATGGTGCCGGCATCGGCGCGATACGAACTGGTGGACATGATCGCCAGCGGCTTGTCGAAGACCCGCGACAACACGTCGCCTGGGCGCATGCCACCCCGTGCCAGGCACAGGATCTGGTCGAACTGCCAGCCGGAGTTGTAAACCTTCAGCGCGAGCCTTTCCGTCAGCATGTGGTATTCGTCCCACGACACGTACAGGTGTTTGCCGTCGTCGGTCAGCATGCGGATCTCCGGTTCGGGTGTGCGCTCAGCACAGGTAGGGGTGGCGCCGCAGAATCGTGTGCTCGCGGTCGGGGCCGGTGGACACGATATCCACCGGCGCGCCGATGAGCGCCTGCACCCGTTCGAGGTAGCGGCGCGCATTCAACGGCAGCTGGTCCCATTCGGTCAGACCGGCGGTGCGCTCGCTCCAGCCCGGAAAGCTTTCATACACCGGCTCGCAGGCGACGATGTCGTCGGCATCCAGCGGCAGCACATCCACCGCCTGGCCGGCAAGCTTGTAGCCGATGCAGACCTTGATCTCGTCGAGGCCATCGAGCACATCGAGCTTGGTGATGCAAAGGCCCGTCACGCCGTTGATGATGATCGAGCGCTTCAATGCCGCCGCATCGAGCCAGCCGCAGCGGCGCGCACGGCCGGTCACCACACCGCGCTCCTGGCCCACCGTGGACAGGTGGTGGCCGATGCTGCCGGGCACCTCCATCGGCAACTCGGTCGGGAACGGGCCGCTGCCCACGCGTGTGGTGTAGGCCTTGGTGATGCCCAGGATGTAGTGCAGCATCCCCGGCCCGACGCCCGATCCCGCCGCCGCGTTGCCGGCCACGCAGTTGCTGGAGGTGACGTACGGGTAGGTGCCGTGGTCGATGTCGAGCAAGGTGCCTTGTGCACCTTCGAAAAGCAGGTTGTCACCGCGCTGATTCGCCTGATGCAGCCGGTAGCCGACATCGGCCAGCATCGGCCGGATCTGCTCAGCCGCCAGCATCGCGGCATCGAAGATGGGCTGGAATTCCAACGGCTCGGCCTTGTAGTAACCGGACAACGCGAAGTTGTGCAGTTGAACCAGGTCGCGCAACTTGGCGGCAAAGCGATCCGGGTGCTTCAGGTCCTGTGCACGCAGCGCACGGCGCGCCACCTTGTCCTCGTAGGCCGGGCCGATGCCCTTGCCGGTGGTGCCCAGCTTGCCCTTGCCGCTGCTTTCACGCTGCCCCTCGCGCGCATGGTCGAGCGCCACGTGAAAAGGCAGGATCAAAGGACACGATTCGCTGATGAACAGACGCGAGCGCACATCGAGGCCAGCCCTCTCCAGGCGTTCGATCTCGCCCAGCAGGTGCGACGGGTCGACAACCACGCCGTTGCCGACATAACACGGCACCCCGTCGCGCATGACACCCGACGGCACCAGCTGCAGTGCCGTCTTGTGGCCCTTGATGACCAGCGTGTGGCCGGCATTGTGGCCACCCTGGAAACGCACCACGCCGTGCGCGTGATCGGTCAACCAGTCGACCATCTTGCCCTTGCCTTCGTCACCCCATTGGGTGCCGACGACAACCACGTTGCGGCCCGCCGATCGCGGTGTGTTGGCTGGCATGGGGTTGGCTGGGCTCATGGTCTCGGTGCGGTGGGGATTGCGGTCAAATCGCGTTCACGACCCAATCGTCGCCATGCCGGCGAAGTTCGCGGTCGAAGCAGAAAGCCTCGCCTTCGTCGTCATGGCCGGGCAAGGTGCACACGACGGTCTCGCCGGCATCGCGCAAGCGGCGAAGGGTCTCGCGAAACGCGGCATCTTCGTTCCAGCGGGCACGAATCGCCGAGGCTTTGGTGCTCGGCCGGCCCTGTTCGGCGAGCACCTTGATGTCGAGGCTGAAGCCCACCGCCGGGCGTGAGCGGCCGAAGACCGCGCCGACTTCGTCATAGCGTCCGCCCCGCGCCAGCGCATCGCTGAAGCCACTGCCGCTGCCGCCGTAAATGGCGAATCGGGTGCCGCTGTAGTAGGAGTAGCCGCTCATGTCCGACAAGTCGAAGCCGATGCGCACGTCGGGGTGCAGGCGCTTCAGGTGCGTTGACAGCCACTGCAGGTCATCGAGCGCGGCTGTGATCGGCGAGCGCGCCGGCAGTTCCTGCCGCGCCGCCTGCAGCACCTCGTCGCCGCCGTACAGCCGCAGCAGGCTGCGCAGCGCACGCCGGGTCTCGTCGGGAAAATCGCAGGACAGTGATTCGACGCCGGCGGCATCCTTGTGCGACAGCATCGAGGCGACATCGTGCAGGCGCTGCGCATCGATCGGCAGCCCGGCGAGCACACCGCGCAGCACCCGCGCGTCGGCAAAATCGATCAGCAAGTCGCCGAGTCGCGCGGCACCCAGGGCATCGAGCGCCAGATCCTGGATTTCCAGATCGGCTTCGAGACCGTCGTGGCCGAACAGTTCGGCGCCGAACTGCAGCAGTTCGCGCGAACCGGTGCCCGCCGGCAAGGTGTGCAACACGGATCCGCAGTAGCACAGTCGTGTGACTCCGACGTGGTTCAACAGGTGGGCGTCGATGCGTGCCGCCTGCGGCGTGGTGTCCGCGCGCAGGCCCAGCATGCGGCCGCTGAGTTGGTCGACGAGCTTGAAGGTTTGCAGATCGAGCGCCTGACCGGTGCCTGACAGCAGCGACTCGAGGTGTTCGAGCAATGGCGGCATGACCAGCTCGAAACCATGGGCCTCGGCGCGGTCGAGCAACAGGCGCCGCAAGCCTTCAATGCGTCGCGCCTGATTCGGCAGGACATCGGCGATGTGCTCCGGCAGCAACCACGCGGACGACATGAAGGAGTTGGAGTAGATCAAAGATTCATTGTATCGACGCGGTGGCCGAGCCTACGGCGTCAGCCGCGTCTACTGCCAATACACCAGCAACAGTGCGAGTCCGATGAGCATGCTGCTCAGGCCGATGAAACGGATCTGGCCGTCGCTCAGGCGCGTGGCGCGCTCGAACATCGCGCGCCAGCCCTTCGGGCTCAGGAAGGGCATCAGTCCTTCGAGCACGAGCATCAACGCCACCGCGCCGAGCAGAAGATCAGCCATGCGCCGAGCGCCCCAGGCAGCGCAGCGGGTCTATTTTGTCGGCCCCGGTGCGGGGTTGCGCATGGCCTTGAAGAATTCGCTGCTCTGATCGACCACCATCACGTCCGAGCGGTTGCGAAAGCTCGCGCGATAGGCCTCGAGGCTGCGATAGAACTGCGCAAACTGCGGATCGCGACCGAACGCGTCGGCATACAAAGCCGACGCGGTGCCATCGCCCTCGCCCTTGATCTTCTGCGAATCACGGTAGGCCTCGGCGATGATCACTTCGCGCTGGCGATCGGCATCGGCGCGGATCTTCTCACCCTCGGCCATGCCCTGCGACCGCAGCTCGTTGGCCACCCGCTTGCGCTCGGACTCCATGCGCCTGAACACCGAATCGGTGATGTCGGCGACGAAGTCCACGCGCTTGATGCGCACATCGACAATCTCGATGCCGAAAGCCTTGGCCTCGTCAGCCAGACGGCTGCGCACATCGTTCATGACCCGGTCGCGTTCGATCGACAGCACGCTGTTCACCGGGCGCTTGGTGATCTCTTCGTTGAAAGCCGCCTGCACCACCGGGCTGAGGCGATTTTCCAGGTTGCGGAAATCGGCACCGTTGCTGCGGATGAACTGGCGCGGCTCGCTGATGCGCCACTTGACCAGCCAGTCGATGATCAGGCTCTTCTTCTCGGCCGTGAAGATCGGTCGCGTCTCGGAGTTGTCGAGCGTCTGGATGCGCTTGTCCAGGAACACCACGTTCTGGAACGGCGGCGGCATCTTGAACTTCAGGCCAGGCTCGGTGATGACTTCCTTGATCTCGCCCAGCGCGTAGATCACCGCCACCTGGCGCTGATCGACGATGAACATGGTCGAGGCCGCCACCATCAGCGCGATGATGACCCCAGCGACGACAAATCCGATGCGATTCATGTCTTCAGTCCTTCCGCGTCAGCGGCCTTCGCGGTCGCGACTGCGACCGCCGTCGCGGGAACGTGCATCGCTGGCCGGCGCCACTGGCGCTTCGCTGGCCGCGGGCGCGGACGGATTGGCGGCGACCGCGGCGCCAGTCTGCTGAATCAGCTTGTCCAGCGGCAGATACAGCAGGTTCGAGCCCGACTTGCTGTCGGTCATCACCTTGGTGACGTTCGAATAGACCTGCTGCATGGTTTCGAGGTAGAGCCGGTCGCGGGTCACCAGCGGTGCCTTGCGGTATTCATCGAGCACCGAACGGAAGCGCTTGGCATCACCGTCGGCCTGCGCGACGACACGCGCCTTGTAACCTTCCGATTCTTCGCGCAGACGCGCTGCGGCGCCCTGGGCGCGCGGGATGACGTCACTGGCATAAGCCTGGCCTTCGTTCTTGAATCGGTCGCGGTCGGCGCCGGCCTTGACGGCATCGTTGAAGGCCGCCACCACCTGGTCCGGCACGCCAACGTTCTGCACATTCACGTTGACGATCTGCACGCCGGCTTTCAGCCGGTCGAGTTGCGATTGCACCGACTTCATCAAGTCGATGGCCAGCACGTCGCGCTGCTCGTACAGCACCGAATCGACCTTGCTGCGACCGACGATCTCGCGCACCGCGGATTCAGAGGCCTGCACAACCGCTTCGTCGGGGTTGCGATTCTCGAACAGGAAGGCACGCGCATCCTTCAGCCGGTATTGCACCGTGAAGCGGATGTCGATGATGTTCTCGTCTTCGGTGAGCATCGACGAATCACGCAAGCCGGTGGCCGGCACTGGCGTGTTGCGACCCATCTCCACCGACCGCAACTGCGTCACCGGCACCGTTTCGTGCGACTGGAATGGGTACGGAAAGCGCCACTGGATACCGGCGTCGGCCGTGTAAGCATAGCGACCGAACGAGGTCACCACCGCCTGCTGGCCCTCTTGCACGATGAACACGCCGCTGCCCAGCCACACCAGCGCGACCACGCCAGCGATGAGGCCGATGCCGATGCCCGCACTTTTCATGTCCGGCTGGAACGACGGCCCGCCGCCGGAGCCATCGGGCGTCTTCTCGGGCCGGCGCGGACCACCGCCCTTGCCGCCGAACATGCCGCTGAGCTTGCGGTTGAAGTCGCGCCACAACTCATCGAGATCGGGCGGGCCTTCGTTGCGACCGCTCCACATCAACTGCTCGCGCAGGCGTTGTGTCCACGGTCGGCGCAGGGTCAAGCCGCGCACGCTGCTGGCCCCCGCTGCGGATGCCGTTGTGTCGAGGGTCGGATCAGGCATGGTCATGCGTCTTGGAATGGTTTTGACAGGCCTGCTGCCGGGCTTGCATCGTGCGTGAGCGCGGGGTCGCTGACCGGCTCCAAATCGGCATCTGGGGGCACCGGGTGGCCATTCAAGCGCTGGGCAACTTCTTTCGCCAGCATAGCGCGCAAAACATCGATGCCATCACGGCTCTCGGCGCTGACAAATACGCGGCGCACCTGCTGACCGTTGTCGCGCTCGATCCAGTCGCTGCATTGCCGGGGCAGCCTGGACGCTTCGATCCGGTCGCACTTGTTATACACGACGATCTGCGGCAGCTGGTCGGCGCCGATCTCGCGCAGCACCCGCTCGACCTCGGCGCTCTGTTCGAGCCGGTGTGGGCTCGAGGCATCGACCACGTGCAACAGCAGGTCGGCCTCGGCCGCTTCATGCAGCGTGGCCTCGAAGGCCTCGACCAGCTTGTGCGGCAGGTCGCGGATGAAGCCCACCGTATCGGACAGTGAGGCCGACAGGTCCTGTTGGCCGTCGCCTTCACCCGGCGTGCCCAGCCACAAGGCGCGTGTCGTCGTGTCCAGCGTGGCGAACACCTGATCGGCGGCCAGCGCGCGCGCCTTGACCAACGCGTTGAAGAGGGTCGATTTGCCGGCATTGGTGTAGCCGACCAATGCGACGCCGAAGCTGCCTCGACGCTCGCGTGCCTTGCGTTGCGTGCCGCGCTGGCGCTTGACCTTCTCGAGCCGGCCTTTCAGTGACTTGATGCGTTCGCCGATCATGCGCCGGTCGAGCTCGATCTGCGTTTCGCCAGGGCCGCCGCGCAGGCCGATGCCGCCGCTCTGCCTTTCCAGGTGCGACCAGCGCCGCACCAGCCGCGTGGCCAGGTACTGCAGCCGGGCCAGTTCGACCTGCAGCTTGCCTTCGTGGCTTTGCGCGCGCGCGCCAAAGATTTCGAGAATGACCGCGGTGCGGTCGGCCACCGACACGCCGAGGTGGCGTTCGAGGTTGCGCTGCTGCACCGGGCTCAGCGCCTGATCGAAGATGACGCCCCGGGCATCGTGCGCCAGCACCAGTGACTTGATTTCGTCAGCCTTGCCGGAGCCGACGAACAGCGCCGCGTCGGGCGCCTTGCGGCGCGCGACCACCCGAGCCACCGGCTCGTCACCGGCCGATACGGCGAGTTGGGCCAGCTCGTCGAGCGAGGCGTCGAAATGTTTGTCGTTGCCGATATCGACGCCGACGAGCACCGCGCGGGTCAGGCGCTCCGCCACCGCCAATGGCTGCTGGGCAGCGGCGCTCAACGCTGAAACCGGCGCGCGCGACGCAATCGGGCTGAATGGGAGCCGCGGCGAGAGGCTGACTTCAAGGCGTTTCGCCGGGCTCGCTGGCCTGGAAGTTCACGGCCCGGCCCGGCACCACGGTCGAGATGGCGTGTTTGTAGACCATCTGTGTGACCGTGTTGCGCAACAAGACCACGTACTGGTCGAATGACTCGATGTGCCCTTGCAGTTTGATGCCATTCACCAAGTAGATGGACACCGGAACATGCTCTTTGCGAAGCAGGTTCAAAAAGGGGTCTTGAAGCAGCTGCCCTTTGTTGCTCACGATATGCTCCGTGATGGTAGTTTTTGAAAGATGACGGTATCACAGCCCCCTTGCGGGAGTGGCTTGTCAGGGCATTGGGCTGCATCAGCGTTTGGGGTCGAAGGGGTTCTTCGACGAGCGCATTTCCACCCGCATCGGCGTGCCCACCAGCTTGAAATGCTCACGAAAGCGACCTTCCAGGTAGCGCTTGTAGGCATCGGTGACGTGGTCGAGTGAATTGCCGTGCACCACGACGATGGGCGGATTCATGCCGCCCTGGTGGGCATAGCGCAACTTGGGCCTGAAGTTGCCGGCGCGCTTGGGCGCCTGGTGTTGCACCGCTTCAAGCAGCAGCCGCGTCAGCACCGGCGTGGGCATCTTCTTGGTGGCCGATTCGTGCGCCTGTGCGATGGCCTTCCACACCGGGCCGAGCCCTTGCCGTTCGCGTGCCGAGATGCGCAGCACCGGCGCGAAGCGCAGAAACGCCAGCCGCTGGCTGATCGAGCGCTCGAGCATGTCGCGCTGGTAGGCGTTCACCGCGTCCCACTTGTTCACCGCCAGCACCACCGCGCGGCCCGCTTCGACGATGTAGCCGGCGATGTGTGCGTCCTGATCGGTGACGCCCTGGGTGGCATCGAGCAGCAGCAGCACCACGTTGGCGTCGGCAATGGCTTGCAGCGTCTTGACGACCGAGAATTTCTCGATCGCTTCGAAGACCTTGCCCTTGCGGCGCAGGCCGGCGGTATCGATCAGCTCGAATGCCTGGCCCTGGCGTTCGAACGGCACATGAATGGCATCGCGGGTGGTGCCGGGCTGGTCGAAGGCCACTAACCGTTCTTCGCCCAGCCAGGTGTTGATGAGCGTGGATTTGCCGACATTCGGCCGCCCGGCCACCGCCAGCCGGATGGGCTTGTCGGCGCTGTCCGCCGGCTCCAGGTCTTCCATGGGGCGCTCGGGGAAGGCGGCTTCGACCAGGCTGCGCACGCCCTGGCCGTGCGCGGCCGAAACGGGGTGCGGCTCACCCAGCCCGAGTTCGTGGAATTCGGCCAGCCGCGGCGAATCGCCCATGCCCTCGGCCTTGTTCACCGCCAGCACGATGCGCCGCGCCGAGCTGCGCAAGTAGCGGGCGATGTCCAGGTCCTGCCCGCTCAGGCCGCTGCGCACATCGAGCACGAACACCACCACATCGGCCTCGGCGACCGCCTGACGGGTCTGCTTGGCCATCTCGCGCATGATGCCGCCGCTGCTGTCGGGCTCGAAACCGCCGGTATCGACAGCGATGAAGTCGAAGCCTTCGACGCTGGCATCACCGTAATGACGATCGCGCGTGAGGCCGGCGAAATCGGCGACGATGGCATCGCGCCGGCTGGTCAGCCGATTGAACAACGTCGATTTGCCGACGTTCGGCCTGCCGACGATGGCCATCACCGGTTTCATTCAGTGCCGCCCGGCCGCCCGAAGGCACTGAGCGCCCCCTCGGGGGGCAGCGAACGCAAGTGAGCCTGGGGGGCCATTTCAGCGTGTCCGTTGGCCACGAAACGCGAACAGCCCGCCATTGCGGGTGACGACCAGCAGCGTGCCATCCACCACGGCGGGCGCACCGACCACCGGCGAGCCGTCGGTGGACAGGCGCAGCAAGGTGTCGCCGGTGTCTTCGTCGAGAAAGTGAACGATGCCTTCGAAATCACCGAAGGCCACTGTCTTGCCCACGCTGGCCGGCGCGCTGAGGCCGCGAAACTGCAGCTTCTCGCTGCTCCAGACGGTGTCGCCGTTGTCGGCACGACGGGCGACGATGCGGTCGGCCGCGTCGGCCGCATAGATGCGTTCGCTGTTGCCGCCGACGGCGTTGGTGCCACCCACCGAACGCGACCAGATGACCTTGCCCAGGCCGGCGTCGGCGCAGCCGACACCGGCCTGGAACGAACGTGCGCACACGGTGGTGCCGAAGCGCACCGCCGGTCCGACCAGGTCGGCCAGCCGTTCGACCTCATTGACGCCGCGCGGCGAGGCCAGCGCGATTTCCCAGCGCAGGGTGCCTCGGGTGGGATCGACGCCGATCATGCGCGGGCCCTGCCCGGCCACCAGCGTGTCCTTCACACCGGTGAGCACGCCAGTGTTCAACAGCGTCAGCGCGTCGCCCGGCCGCGCAAGGTTCCACAACCGGGTGCCGTCGAGCGCATCGAAGGCGGCAATGGCGCGGTCCACGCCCATCACGAAGACGCGCTCGCCACCGACCAGCGGCGCGGTACTGACCCGCGCGCTCAGGCGCTGGCGCCACAGTTCCTTGCCGTTCTCGAAGGTCACCAAGATGTTGTCGCGCGTGACCACCGCACTGAATCGACCGTCGCTGCCGACGCCGGCCGTGAGCTCGGCCCCGGCGTTCGCGCGCCACAGTTCGCGCCCTGTGGCGGCGTCCAGCGCGAGCACGGTGCCGTCGGTGCCGGCGACGACGAAGCTGCCACCGTGTCCCGTGATGACCATCGGAAACTTGACGCTGTCCAGCTTGGCCTGCCAGACCAGCCGCGCATCGGCGCCCGGCGTGTAGTCCTGCAACGGCGAAGGCTTCGGCCGATCGCTGGAGCAGCCTGCAGTCAGCAACAAGACGGCCAGCGCTGCGGCACCGGCCGCAGCGGCGATCGCGCGGCGCAGCGTCGCAATGGCCGGCAGCGAGCCCATCACTTGGGCGAGTCCGATGCCCCTGCAGCGACCGGCAGCGCTATGACGGGCGGCGCGCCCAGCGCGGTCAGCTTGGCGCTGATCAACTGCCGGTACTCGAGTCGCTCGTCCATCGCCTTCCACGCAGCCTGGTAGGCATCGCGTGCCGCATCGGGCTTGCCCTGCGCGACCAGCACGTCGCCGCGGCGGTCGGCGACCAGCGCCACGAAGTCGGACGCTTTCGCCTTGTCGAGTTCGGCCAGCGCGGCATCGAACTGTTGGGCCTGCAACAACAAGCCGGCCAGGCGCAGCCGCGCGATCGCCTGGTAGGACTCTTCGCGCGCGTTGTCAGCTGCCCAGCGCAGGCTTGCGGTGGCGGCATCGATCTGCCCTTTGTCGAACTGCGCGTGCGCGGCCAGTAACGCACCCTGTTCGGCAAAGGCGGTGCGCGCATAGCGCTCCTTCAGGTCGGCGAAGATCTGGCCGGCGCGTTGCGCGTCGCCGGCCTGCGCGGCCACTTCGAGCTGCTCGAACATGGCGCCGGCCTTGGCTGCCTGATCACGCTGCCACCAGCGCCAGCCGTTCAACGCCGCATAGGCCGCAAGCGCGGCAATCAGCAGCCAGGTGATGAGGTTGCCGTACTGCTTCCAGAACGCCTTCAGCGCATCGAGTTGTTCCTGCTCTTGCAGGTCTAGGGGAGTGGCCATCGTCAGCGGTGCGTCGGAAAAAGGGTACAGACCACGCTGCCGTGGTCAAAGTTTCGAATTATGCGTTGCGCAGTTGCTGTGCCCACTCGCCGACCTGGTCAAGGCGTCGCGTGACCTGCGGCGCCGCCGGTTCGCGCAGCGCCTTGATCGCGACTTCGCCACGGCCCAGTTCGTCGGCACCGAAGATCAGCGCATGCCGCGCGCCGCTGGCATCGGCCTTCTTGAACTGTGACTTCATGCTGCCCAGGCCGTCCTTGCCGGCGGCGTGCATCAGCACCGCCACGCCGCGTTCGCGCAACTGTTCGGCCAGCGCCGTGGCCTGCGGCAGGGCCGCTGCATCCGGCACCACCGCGTACACATCGCAGGCGCGCCGCGGCACCTCGATGGCACCTTGCTGCATCAGGTCGAGCACGCGCTCGATACCCATGCCCCAGCCCACCGCCGGCGCCGGCTTGCCGCCGATCATCTCGATCAGGCCGTCGTAGCGGCCACCCCCGCACAGCGTGCCCTGCGCACCCAGGCGGTCGGTGACCCACTCGAACACGGTCAGGTTGTAGTAATCCATGCCGCGCACCAGGCGCGGGTTGATGCGGTAAGGCTGACCCGCCGTATCGAGCACAGCGCGCAACGCATCGAAGTGCTTCAGCGAGGCTTCGCCGAGAAAATCCAGCAGCTTCGGCGCCGCCTCGATGAGCGGCTGCATGGCGGCGTTCTTGCTGTCGAGGATGCGCAGCGGGTTGCTGTGCAGACGTCGTGTTGCGTCGGCATCGAGCAGTTCGGCGTGCTGCTGCAAATGGGCCACCAGCGCCGCACGGTGCGCCCGGCGCTCGTCGGCCTGGCCGAGGCTGTTGATTTCCAGGCGCACGTCGGTCAGTCCCAAGTCGCGCCACAGCGAGCGCGCCATCAGGATGGTTTCGGCATCGACGTCGGGGCCGCCGAAGCCGAGCGCTTCGACACCGACCTGGTGGAACTGCCGGTAGCGGCCGCGCTGCGGACGTTCGTGCCTGAACATCGCTCCGATGTAGAACAGCCGCTTGCCACCGTCGTACAGCATCGAGTGCTCGATGGCCGCGCGCACCACGCCGGCGGTGGCCTCGGGTCGCAGCGTCAGCGGATCGCCGTTCATGCTGTCGGTGAACGAGTACATCTCGCGCTCGACGATGTCGGTGACTTCGCCGAGGCCGCGCACGAACAGCGGCGTCGGCTCGACGATCGGCGTGCGGATGTTCAGGTAGCCGTAGCGGTGCATCAGTTCGCGCACGACCTGCTCGAACCATTCCCAGCGCGCCGAATCGGGCGGCAGGATGTCGTTCATGCCCTTGACGGCCTGGATCGAAGAAGACATGGGGTGCGATTGAAAAGCAAAGGGACCACGCCGACGCCGTCGGCGACAAGAAGCGGCCGGCGCCGAGCGCGCTCAGGCGGCGATCAATGCGCCGCGGTGACGGCGCCGAAGCGCCGCTCGATGTAGTTCTCGACGATGGCGTGGAACTCGGCGGCGATGCCCTCGCCGCGCAAGGTCATCGCCTTGTGCCCGTCGATGAACACCGGTGCGGCGGGGGCCTCGCCGGTGCCCGGCAGGCTGATGCCGATGTCGGCATGCTTGCTCTCGCCGGGGCCGTTGACGATGCAGCCCATCACCGCCACCTTCATGTTCTCGACACCGGGGTAGCGGCTCTTCCACACCGGCATCATCGCGCGCAGGTGGTCGTCGATCTGCTTGGCCAGCACCTGGAAGGTTTCGCTGGTGGTGCGACCGCAGCCCGGGCAGGCGGTGACGCTGGGGTTGAAGCTGCGCAAGCCCAGTGACTGCAGGATTTCCAGCGCGATGACCACTTCCTGCGTGCGCGCCTCGCCGGGCTGTGGCGTCAGCGAGACGCGGATGGTGTCGCCGATGCCCTCTTGCAGCAGCACCGACAGCGCCGCCGCCGACGCCACCGTGCCCTTGGTGCCCATGCCGGCTTCGGTCAGGCCGAGGTGCAGCGCGTAGTCGCAACGGCGATGCAGGGCGCGATAGACCGCGATCAGGTCCTGCACGCCGCTGACCTTGCAGCTGATGATGATGTTGTCCGGGTTCATGCCCATCGCGCTGGCGGCTTCAGCCGACTGCAGCGCCGAGCGCACCAGCGCCTCGTACATCACCGGCTTGGCGTCCCACGGCACGGCGCGCGCGGCATTCGCGTCCATCATCTGTGCCAGCAACTCCTGGTCGAGGCTGCCCCAGTTGACACCGATGCGCACCACCTTGTCGTGGCGCATCGCCACCTCGATCATCTGCGCGAACTGGCGATCGTGCTTTTCGCCCTTACCGACATTGCCGGGGTTGATGCGGTACTTCGACAGCGCTTCGGCACAGGCCGGAAAGTCGCTCAGCAGGCGGTGGCCGTTGTAGTGGAAGTCGCCGATCAGCGGCACCACGATGCCCATGCGGTCGAGCTGTTCGCGAATGTGCGGCACCGCGGCGGCGGCTTCGGGGGTGTTGACCGTGATGCGCACCAGCTCGGAACCCGCCTGCGCCAGTTCCTTGACCTGGATGGCGGTGCCGATGGCATCGACGGTGTCGGTGTTGGTCATCGACTGGACGCGCACCGGAGCATTGCCGCCGACCGTCACCACGTGGTCGCCCCAGCGCACCCGCGCCTGGCGGCTGCGCCGCGCGCCGATCAGCGTGGCCTCGATGGGCGGTGGGGAAGACAACAACGGGTCTTCGCTCATGGTCGTCGCAACCTCACTTCAGCTCCAGCCGCGCCACGTTGTCGCGTGTGAACGGCGCCAGATCGACAGGCTGTGAGCGAAACATCAATTCGGTGCCCTGCGCGTTGCCGATCTTGATCCTGAACGGCAGGGCCCCATCCAGGCCCACCGTTTCACCGGCTTGAACGGTGCGCGAGACCAGTGTCTGGGTCTTCGCATCGACGACTTCGACCCAGCTCGCATCGGACACCCGCAGCACGGCGATGCCCGTTGGCACATCGGCCGGTGCGGACGTGTCGGAAGCCGGCGGCACGCTGTGCACCACCATCACCGTCGGTTCCTCCGCTTCGGCAGCACTGGCCGCCGACGCGACCGCGGCGGGCGAATCGGCGGATGGCACAACGGCGCTCGGCACTTCGACGCTGAGCAGCGAAGAAGCCGAGGATGCGACGGCCACCACGACGGGCACGCTCAGCGCGCCCTGCTCGGCGGACGCCGCTTTCGGCAGCAGCGATTGCCACCAGGCGGCCGGCAACAGATAGACCAGCGCGGCCGCCACCAGCACCAGCACCGCAGCCCACAACAACGGCCGCCGAGCGACGGTGCTGTCGCCCGCATCGGAGCGTCCCGAACGCTCGCGCAGCGGCGTGTTCAAGCCGCCCTTGGCCGGCGACAGGCCGGTGGCGCCGCCTTGCGGCAGCCGCTGCAGCACCGGCGCGGGATCGATCTTCAGCGCACGACACACGGTCAGCGCCAACGCGCGCGTGAATGTGGCATCGAGCAGTTCGTCGTAACGGTCGTTCTCCAACGCATCGAGCTTGCCGACCGTGATCTTGATGGTCGCCGCCAGCGCAGCGATGTGCAGCCCTTGCCGCTCACGCGCGCCGCGCAGCAGCGCACCGGCGCTGGCGCCGGCCGCCGCATCGCCCTGCGGTTCACTCATTGAAGCGCCCCTGGTCATAGGCCAATGCTTCGGAAGACTGCGGGTAGAGGTCCTTCAGGCGGTTGCCCATCGCGCGCACCTGCGTTTCGTTGTCGAGCTTGCGCTCAATGCGCGCCGACAACCACAGCGTCTGCGCATTCGATTGCGCCGGCACCTTGTTCACGCGATCGATGTAGAAGCGCGCCTTGCTGTACTCGCCCAGCTTGTATTGCACCTCGGCCAGGCTGACCGCGGTGGCCGCACTGGCCGGGTCGAGCTGATACGAGCGCAGCAGCGACTGCTGCGCTTCGATCAGGCGTCCATCGCGGGCCTGGCACAAGCCCATCGCGCGCAAGGTCTGTGCGCTGTCGCGGTAGTTCGGTTGCTCCAGCGCGCGCAGAAATTGCTGTTCAGCGGCGGCATAGCGCTGGTCCTGGCACAGCACCCAGCCGTAGTTCTGCATCGTCCCGGCATCGCGCGGATTGATCCTCAACGAGCGCTCGAAGCTCTCGTCCGCCAGCGCCGGGTTGCCCATCGAGGCGTAGATCAGCCCGCGCAGGCTGTAGGCCTGCGCGTAGTCGGGCTTGATCTTGAGCGCGGTATCGGTCTCCGCCAGCGCCGTGGCCGACTGGCCGCGCGAAAAGTACAGGTTGGCCAACTCCAGGCGCACCGCCGCCCGGCGTTCGATCGAGGCGGCATCGGTCGGCGGTGGCGAAGGCCGGTTGTCGGGCTTGCCTTCGGTCTGGGTCACGGTGCTGGTGCAGGCCCCGAACAAGGCCAGCAGCGCCGACAGCAGCGATGCGACAAGAGCGCGCTTCATGCGCTGGCCCGATGGGTTGGGCTTGGCTGCGCAGGACCCGCGGGCAGCGGCTGGCGTGTCATGCGGCGCAGCACATCGGTGCGGTCGCGCACCTCACCGGCCAGTTGCCCACAAGCCGCCGCAATGTCGTCCCCGCGCGTCTTGCGCACCGTGGTGACGATGCCGCCGTCCTGCAGGATCTTCGCAAAGGCGCTCACCCGTTCGGCACTCGAGCGCAACAGGCCCGAGCCCGGAAACGGATTGAACGGAATCAGGTTGAACTTGACCGGCAGCGCGGCGCCCTCGACACCGGAGCGAGCCACCAGGCGCAACAACTCATGCGCCTGCTCTTCGCTGTCGTTGACGCCGTTGAGCATGCAGTATTCGAGCGTGATGAAGTCGCGCGGCGCCGCCTGAAGATAACGCGCGCAGGCGTCCAGCAGTTCGTGCAGCGGGTACTTGCGGTTCAGCGGCACCAGCGTGTCGCGCAGCCCATCGGTGGGCGCGTGCAGCGACACCGCCAGCGCGACCGGGCAATCGGCGCGCAGCCGGTCGATCATCGGCACCACGCCCGAGGTCGAGACGGTGACACGGCGCCGCGACAGCCCGTAGCCGTGATCGTCGAGCATCGTGCGCAAAGCCGGCAACAGCGCCGCGTAGTTCTGCAGCGGCTCACCCATGCCCATCATGACCACGTTGCTGATGACACGCTGGCCCTCGCCCAGCCCGAGCCGGGCCCGCAGCCGATGTTCGGCGAACCACAGCTGGCCGATGATTTCGGCCGTGCTCAGGTTGCGGCTGAAGCCCTGGTGGCCGGTCGAACAGAAACGGCAGCCGACCGCGCAGCCGGCCTGCGAGGACACACACAGCGTGGCCCGATCGCCTTCGGGGATGAAGACGGTTTCGATGGCATCGCCGCCGCCGACATCGAACAACCACTTGATGGTGCCGTCGGCGGAGACGGTTTCGCTCGCCAGTGCCGGCGCAACGACTGCGGCGCACTGCGACAGTTTGTCGCGCAGGACCGCCGACAGGTCGGACATGCGGCTGAAATCGGCTTCGCCGCGCCGATGGATCCAGCGAAACAGCTGCACCGCGCGGAAACGCTTCTCCCCCAGGCTGTCGCAATAGGCCGTCAGCCCGTCGAGGTCGAATTCGAGAAGATTCGCCGCGGTCATGCGCAGGGGCAACCGGTTCGCAGCCGCTTTCAGCGGCCGTGGATGTTGATGCCCGGGAAGAAGAAGGCGATCTCGGAGGCGGCCGTCTCGGCGGCATCCGATCCGTGCACCGCGTTGGCGTCGATGCTGTCGGCAAAGTCGGCACGGATGGTGCCTTTGTCGGCCTTCTTCGGATCGGTGGCGCCCATCAGGTCGCGGTTGCGACTGACCGCGCTCTCACCCTGCAGCACCTGCACCATCACCGGGCCCGACATCATGAAGCTGACCAGGTCACCGAAGAACGGGCGGTCCTTGTGCACCGCATAGAAGGCTTCAGCCTGCGCACGCGACAGCTGCGTCATGCGCGCGGCGACCACCTTCAGCCCCGCACCTTCGAAGCGTGCGTAGATCTGGCCGATCACATTCTTCGCCACCGCATCGGGTTTGATGATCGACAAGGTACGTTCGACAGCCATGAAAAACTCTCCTGATTGCGTGGCTCTGCGACTTTGGCAAAGCCCTGGATTCTAGCCTGCGGACACGAGTCATCCAGCCTGCCGGCACGCCGCGATAGGCCACGCCGCGCGCCATGCGGCTCAACGCGATCGGCTACCCCGGTTGCCATTGCCCGATCCACCGCCGCGGCCGCCGCGGCGCGACGGGCCCTTGCCCGGCCCCTGCCCCTGCCCCTGCCCGCCACCGCCACCGCCACCGCCACCGCCAGGACCGCGACCGCGCCCGCCGGCCTTGCGCTTGAAAGCATCGGCGCCGATATAGCCCACCGCCGTCTGCAACGGGTCGGGTTGACGGGGCGCGGCGCCTTTTTTGCCCGACGGGGAGCCGCCGTGCCCACGGCCTGAGCCGGTACGCGCGCCACCCTTGGCGTTTTGCACGAAGCGCTTGTCGTAGGTCTGCTGCAGCGGGTTGGGAATCGGCGCGTTGTCGTCGTCATCGTCGATTTCCGCGCGCGGATTGCGCGGCTGCTGCATGGCGCGCTTGTCGTAGGTTTGCTGCAGCGGATTGGGGATCGGCGCGTCATCGCCAAGGTCGGCCCGTTGTGCGCGCGCTTGCTGGAACGCACGCTTGTCGTAGGTCTGCTGCAGCGGGTTGGGAATCGGCCCGCCCTCGCCGCGTTCGCGTGGTGGCCGTGGCGCCCGATTGCCCGGTTCAGGCGCATCGCCAGCGTCGGCGCTGTCGTCCCGGGCGATCCCTTCGACGCCAGCTGGCATGCCGCCGTCAGGCCGGCGCTCGGCGCGGCCTTTGCGCGAGCGGCGTCGGCGCCGCTCGGGCGTTGCGGCGATGCCATCGGTTTCGCCCTCCTCGGCAATGGCCGCCGGTAGCGGCGCCCGTTGCGGCCGCGACAGCCGTCGCAAGGTCCAGACGTCCACTTCTTCCAGATCGACCCACAGCCCGCGACGCAGTCCGCGCGGCAGCACCACCGGGCCGTAGCGAATGCGGATCAGCCGGCTCACCGCATGTCCCACCGCTTCGAACAGCCGCCGCACCTCGCGGTTGCGACCTTCGGTGATGACCACGCGATACCAGCGGTTGGCACCCTCACCGCCGCCGTCTTCGACGCTCTTGAACGCGGCCGTCTGGCCGTCGAGCGTCACGCCCTCGAGCAACCGCGCCAGCGCCGAGGCGTCGAGTGCGCCGAGCACACGCACCGCATATTCGCGCTCGACACCGAAGCGGGGGTGCATCAGCTGGTTGGCCAGTTCGCCGGAGTTGGTGAACAGCAACAAGCCTTCGGTGTTGATGTCCAGCCGCCCCACCGACTGCCACTTGCCCTGGCCGAGCCGCGGCAGGCGGCGAAAAACCGTGGGGCGGTGCTGCGGATCGTCGTGGGTCACGACTTCGCCGACCGGCTTGTGATAGGCCAGCACGCGCGGCGGCGGCGGCGCGATGCGCGCCTTGATCGCCTTGCCGTCGATCTGCAGCCGGTCACCGAACGAGATGCGCTGGCCGACATGCGCCGGCTCGCCATTGACCGTGATGCGCCCTTCGGTGATCAGCTGTTCCATGTCGCGACGCGACCCGATGCCCGACTGCGCCAGCACCTTGTGCAGCTTCGGCGCGTCGGGCTCGGGCGCCAGCACGCGCTTGTGCGCTTCGGGTTCGGCTTCTTGCGGTATGTCGGTTTCGGGGTCCGGCGGCTCGACATCGAACTGGCCCGACAAGACGTTTGCGAACACCTCGACGACATGGGCCGTGGTGTTCGCATCGACCTGCTGCACCGGCTGCGGATGCTGCGCCCGTGGTGCATCGCCGTCTTCGCGTCGCGGGCCATCCGCGCCGCGCCGCCCGCGGCGCCGATTGCGGCCTCGCCGAGAGGCTTGCGGACCGCGCTCATCGGCCTTCTCGTCGGCCGGCCCGGCGGTGGCTGCCGACGGCTCATCGGACGACGGCGTCGGCACGTCGTGATGCGCCTGGGCTTGCGGTGGCGCGGCCGGAATGTCCGCATCGGTGGCCGGGGCAGCGGCCTCGCTGACCTCCTTGCGCGGCGCGCGACGGCGCTTGGCCGCTGGCTTGGCCACCGCGCCGTCGAGCGCCGGTGATTCGTCGAGCCGCGTCGTCGGCTCGGTCACGTTCGATTCATCGCTGGGGTCTTGATTCATTCTTGTGGGGTCGGTAAGGCGGCGGGCGCGGACTCGATCGGCGCCGAAGGCTCGGTGATTTCAGCGTCGAGCAGCGAGGCCTGCAGGGCATCGCCGGCTTGCGCCAGCGAAGCGTCGCTCACCTCGAGCGCAGGCAGTTGCTGCAGGCTGCCCAGGCCGAGGTCGTCGAGGAAGTGGCGCGTGGTCGCGTACAGCGCCGGTCGCCCGGGGGTTTCGCGATAGCCGATGACTTCGATCCAGTCACGGTCTTCCAGGCTCTTGATGATGTGCGAGGTGACGCCCACGCCGCGAATGTCTTCGATGTCGCCGCGTGTCACCGGCTGTCGATAGGCAATGATGGCCAGCGTTTCCATCGCGGCGCGCGAATAGCGCGGCGGCTTTTCGGGGTTCAGCCGGTCGAGAAACGGGCGCATCTCGGGGCGGCTCTGCAGGCGCCACCCTGTAGCCAACGCCACCAGTTCGCAGCCGCGCTGCTGCCAATCCTGCGCCACGCCGTCGAGCAACTCGCGCACACCGTCGACATCGATCTGCTGTTCGAACAGCAGCAGCATCTCGCGCATCGACAACGGCGTGTGCGCGCAGATCAGCGCCGTTTCGAGCACGCGCCGGGCGTCGATGGGGTTCATGGGCGGTGTGAGGCTGTGGGCCGTCGGTTCACGGCAGCAGGGTTCTTGGCAAGCGTCTGGTCTGAGCGTGCGGCCGCGTCGTCACTGCGGGGGCATTCGGCTGGGCATTTGCATCGAAGCGCCGCTGCCGAGCAGGCGGCAAGGCATTCGGAATCGGGCCGGGCGGGCGAGTGGGTCGGCACGGCTTGCAGGCCGTGCGCCTCATTAGCCCCGTAGAGCCCCGGCGTTCACCCGCATTCTACCTTCGCACAGGCACAAGCTTTCAACCGTCTCGCAAGTGCCGTGTCACGTCGCCGCGACAAACTGCCAGGCAGCGGCGAAGTCGGCTGGCGTCGGACAGTCGAATGCCATTGCCGTGCCGCTGATCGGATGCGCGAAGCTCAGCCTTGTCGCGTGCAGGGCCTGGCGCTGCATACCCAGAGCCGGCGCGCCGCCATAGGTCGGATCGGCCAGCAGCGGGTGCCCGCACCAGGCCAGGTGCACCCGGATCTGGTGCGTGCGGCCCGTGTGCAAGGTGCAGCGCAAGGCACTGTGGCCATCACGGCTGTGCATGCAGCGCACATCGGTGCGCGCGGGCCGGCCCGACGCGATGACCGCCATGCGCACGCGCGAAGCGGGGTCGCGGCCGATCGGCGCTTCAAGGCTGCGTTGCGCCGGCTGAAAGATGCCGTGCGCGATGGCCAGGTAGTGCCGATTCACCTCGCGCGCAGCAATGGCCCGAGTCAGCGCGGTGACGCTGGCCAGCGTCTTGCCCACCACCATGACTCCCGAGGTGTCCTTGTCCAGCCGGTGCACGATGCCGGCCCGCGGCAACGCTTGGGCTGGTTCATGGTGGGCCAGCAAGCCATTCAGCAAGGTGCCGGACCAATTGCCCGGCGCCGGATGAACGACCAGGCCGGCCGGTTTGTCGAGCACCAGCAGATGCGCATCTTCGTACAGGATGTCGAGCGCCATCGGCTGCGCGGTGAACGCCAGGCTCTCGTCGGTCGGCACCAGTTCCAGGCGCACGCGCTGGCCGATGCGCAACTTGCGCGAAGGCTGGCCCAGCCGCTGGCCATCGAGCTGCACATGGCCGCGCTGTATGAGCGATTGCAAGTGGCTGCGAGAAAACTCGGGCGCCAGCGTGACCAGGAATCGGTCCGCCCGGTGTCCGTGATAGTCGGCACCGACCAAGGCGTCACGCACTTCGGGTTCGTCGTCGCCCGCCTCGGCGGCATCGAACGGCATCGGCGGGTGGGGCGTCAAGGTCGGAACTTTATAATCGGGGCTGTTCGCCAACACGGGCGATGCCTCCAAATTGCCAGCGCATGAACTTCGACAGTGCAAGGTCCGCTGCCAGAACCTGGTTGCTGCTGCTTTGCGTGTGTGTTTTGGCGCTGGCCGGCTGCGGTTCGACACCGGCTGCTTCGAGCCCGGACGCCAGCGCTGAAGTATTGTATGCAGACGCCAAGGACGACCTGAGCAGCGGCAACTACGACAAGGCCATCAAGACCCTGGAGCGCGTCGAAGGGCGCGCTGCCGGCTCGCTGCTGGCCCAGCAAGCGCAGCTCGAACTGGCCTATGCCTACTGGCGCAGCGGCGACCGCGTGCAGGCGAAAACGACGGTGGAGCGTTTCATCAAGCTCAATCCATCGAGCCCCGCCCTCGACTACGCGTACTACCTGCGCGGGGTGATCAGTTTCAACGACGACATCGGCGTGCTCGGCAGCCTGGCCGGGCAGGACCTGGCCGAGCGCGACCAACGCGCATCGCGCGACGCGCACCAGGCCTTCAAGCAGTTGGTCGAACAGTTTCCGGATTCGAAATATGCGGCCGATGCGCGCCAGCGCATGGACTACATCGTCAACTCGCTGGCCGAGTACGAGCTGTATGTGGCGCGCTACTACTTCAGGCGCGGTGCGTACCTGGCCGCGGCCAACCGGGCGCAGCAGGCGATCATCGACTTCCAGACTTCGCCGTCCACCGAAGAGGCGCTGTTCATCCTCGTGCAAAGCTACGACCGGCTGAACCTGACCACGTTGCGCGACGATGCCAACCGGGTGTTCGTGAAGAACTTTCCGGACAGCACCTTGCCCAAGACCGGCCTGCGCGGCGCGCAGAAGGCCTGGTGGCATTTCTGGAGTTGATGCCGCTTCTCGCCTATCGGTGATCGGCCGCCAGCGCGTCCAGCCAGACCGCTGCCGCGGTCCAGTCGTCCAGTTCGGCCATCGCCGGCAATGCGGCGCGCAGGCGCTGCCCGTAGGGCATCTGCCGCATGCGCGGGTCGCACACCACGAGCAGGCCGCGATCGGTTTCGCTGCGGATCAGGCGACCGGCGCCTTGCTTCAGTGACACCGCCGCCTCGGCGACGAAATAGTCGTTGAAGGCATTGCCGCCCTGAGCCTCGATGCGCTTGACGCGGGCCTGCACCAGCGGATCGTGCGGCGGCGGGAACGGCAGCTTGTCGATGAGCACACATTGCAAGGCGTCGCCCGGCACGTCGATGCCTTCCCAGAAGCTTTGCGAGCCGAGCAGCACACATCCGCTGCCAGCGCCGAAGCGCTGCAGCAAGGCGCGCCGCGGTTGGCTGCCCTGCACCAGCACTTCCATCTGCAGGCCCCACGCCTCGAGCTGCCGGCGCAAGGCCTCGGCAATCACCGGCAGCACGCGCAGCGTGGTGGTGAGCACGAATGTGCGCCCACCGAGCGATCGCGCGCAACGCGCGGCAAGTTCGCCGACGGCCGCCGGATGCGCCGCATCGTTGGGCCGAGGAAATGGGCGCGCCACCCACAGCCGCGCGTTCGCCTCATAGTCGAAGGGACTGCCCAGCCGCAACACGGTGGCATCTTCCAACGCGGTGGCGCCGGTGAACCAGCTGAGCCGATCGTCGTCACCCAGCGTCGCCGACGTGAAAACCCACGCCTTGGCCGACGCCCGGCGCTGCTCGGTCAACATGTCGCGAATGTCCAGCGGTGATTCGACCAGTCGGGCCTGTTGTGCGCTCAACTCGATCCAGCGCACCCTGGCGCTGTCCGCCGGCTGGCCGAATCCCTGCACAAGCGCGCCCAGCGCTTCGGCGCGCTGCGCCAGGCGGTCGAAGTCGGGCCCGATCTCGTCGACCTGCCGCGCGGCCTCGCCGCAGGCGGTGAGTGCCGTGTGCAGCGCATCCAGCGCTGTGCTCCAGCCCGTTTGCCCGGCGCGATCCAACCAGCGCAGCTTCATCGCGCCGCGCGATTCGGGCGATGGACCGGCACAGGCCAGCCGCAGCTGGCGCGCGCCCAGTTCCAGCGCGCCGGCCAGTTCGGCCCAGGGTCGCAGGCCCCGCGCGGCCTTCAACCCGGTGGCCAGCAGATCGCGGCTGAAGTCGATGACCTGCCCGGTGGACAGCGTGCTGCCGAGGAACTGCACGCCGGCATCGACCAATTGATGGGCTTCGTCGAAGACCACCGCATCGACGGTGGGCAACAGCTCCGCGACGCCGCTTTCGCGCAGCGCCATGTCGGCGAAAAACAGGTGATGGTTGACCACCACCAGGTCGGCGGCCATCGCCTCGCGGCGCGAGCGCATCAGGTGGCAGGGCTTGAACTGCGGGCACTCGCCACCGAGGCAGTTCTCACGCGTCGATGTGACCAGGGGAATCACCGGCGAGCGGTCATCGAGCCCATCGATCTCGGCCAGATCGCCGCTGCGGGTGCCGGGCGCCCAGGCTTCGACCCGCGCCAATGCGCGCAGCGCCCAGCGGTCGGACAAGGTATCGGCTTCGCGCGCGAGCGGCAGCCGGTGCAGGCACAGGTAGCTGGAGCGGCCCTTCAACAGCGCCAGTGACACCGGCAGGCCCAGCGCGCCGCACAGCCAGGGCAGATCGCGCAGAAAGAGCTGGTCTTGAAGGCTCTTGGTGGCGGTGCTGACGAGCGCGCGGCGGCCCGACAGCAGCAGTGGCACCAGGTAGGCAAAAGTCTTTCCGACGCCGGTGCCGGCTTCGGCGACCAGCGCCGTGCGCGCCTCGATGGCGGTCGCCACCTGCGCGGCCAGGCGCAGCTGCACTTCGCGGTGCATGAGGTGGGCATCCTTGCGTGCCAGCGGGCCTTCGCTGGCGAAGGCCATTGCCACGCGATCGTGCAGCGCTGCCATGTGCGGCACATCCGATGACGCCGGATCGACCCGCCCGGCCAAGGTCGCGGCGCTCAAGCCGGCGTCGGCGGGTCGAGCGCGACTTCCAGCCGCGCGATCTGGTCACGCAACAGCAGCCGACGCTTTTTCAGGCGACGGACCGCCAGATCGTCCACCGGCGCCGCCAACACCACCCGGTCAATCATGTCGTCAAGGTCGGCGTGCTCCATGCGCAGTTCGATCAGATGGCGCTGCGGAGAGTGAAGGTTGTCATCCATTTCGTAGGCTGCACCGGACCGGGCGAGTTTATATTCCTTGCCATGGCCGTTGTCGCGCATGCGTTTCGAATCACCGCCTCGACCGGTTTGCACCGCGGCGACCGCGCCTATCAACAGGACCAGGTGGCGGTGGTGGCCCACGGGCGCGCTCCGGGTTGCGCGATGGGCATCGTCGCCGACGGCATGGGCGGCAAGAGCGGCGGTCGCAAGGCGGCCGATCAGGTGATGATGACGGCGCGCCAGATTTTCGACCGCTATGTGCCCTCCACCGACGATTCGGGCGCGTTGCTGCAGCAGGTGCTGATGGAAGCGCACCTGATGATCAAGCTGACGGCGATCACTTCCGAGGAAGAACCGCACAGCACGTTGGCTGCGTACATCGTCAACCCGGACATGAGCTGCGACATCGCGCACGCGGGCGATTCGCGCGTCTATCACTTCCGCAGCGCGGAACTCGTGCAGCGCACCATCGACCATTCGTTCGTGCAGCGGCTGATCGACGAAGGCCGGCTGAGCGAGGAAGAGGCATTGACGCATCCGCAGTCGAACCTGCTCACCGGCTGCCTGGGCACCCAGCAGGATCCGCCGATGACGCTGACGCACATCGAGCGGCTCGAATTCGGTGATTCGCTGCTGGCCTGCAGCGACGGCCTGTGGCATTACTTCACATCCAAGGAAATCGGCGCCATCGTGCACGCACTGCCGCCGCGTGATGCCAGCGAGATGCTCGTCAACAAGGCCCGCCAGCGCGCCCGCGGCGGCGGCGACAACCTGAGCCTGGCGCTGCTGCGGGTCGATCCGCTGCCCTAGTCGCGAAAGCCGCAATGGCCGCCGACCTCGGCCGAGCCGGCTCACTTCGCAGGCGCACTTGCGGCATCTGGCACCGGCAAAGGCGCCGCCGCCTTGCCCGATGCTGCACGCTCCCGGTTGCGCGTTTCGATGCGTTCGCGCCGTTCCTCGGCGGCGGCCAATCGATCCTCGCGCTCGCTGGCGCGGTGCGCCGCCGCTTCCGCGGCCCGCGCCGCGTCGTCGGTCTTGGCCGCCGTGCGGGCTTCGCGCTCGGCGTGCCGCCGCGCGGCCGCGGCCTGCTCGTCTGCGGCCGTTGCCGATGATGCAGCCGGCGAAGAGGCCTTCGCGGCCGCCGTGCGACCCGCGCTGCGACTCGGCTGCGGCAAGGACTTTGGCTTGCGTGGCTCGTTGGCGGCAGCGGACGCGGCCTGCGCGCTCGCCGCTGCCTGTGCCGCCTTGTCGCGCAGCCGTTGCTGGTTGGCCGCGGCCTTGGCTGCGCGTTCGGCATCGTCGAGTTCGATCTCGCGCCGTCGCACCTGCTCCATCTCCTCGCGGCGCCGCGCCTGCGCCGCCTCGACACACGAGGTGACGACAAAGCGCTGCTCGCACGCCTGTTTGTCCCGCTTGAAATCGGCCTCGATGGCCGCGCGCTGCTGCTTCAGCGCTTCGCGCACGGTTTGGGCGTCGCCCGCCTGCACGATGCCGCAAACCGCGACCGCCGCCGTCGCCCAGATGCCCCGCCACGCCTGCGCCGCGAATCTCATGTCAGCCGCGTGTCCACGTTGCGGCGGGTCTGCGCCAGATAGTGCGGCGATTGCATCTCCATCAAGCGCGAGACGGTGCGCGGGAACTCGTTGGCCATCGGCCCTTCGGTGTAGAGCTGGTCGGCGCGGACCGCGGCCGACAGGATCAGCTTGACATTGCGGTCGTACAGCACATCCACCAGCCAGGTGAAGCGCCGCGCTTCACTGGCCAGGCGCGGCGACATCGCCGGCACATCGGACAGCAGCACGGTGTGGAATTGCGACGCCAGCTCCAGGTAGTCGTTCTGCGAGCGCGGGCCGCCGCACAGGCGCGCGAAGTCGAACCACACGACGCCACCGGCGCGACGCCGGGCGCGCAGTTCGCGCTGCTCGATGCGCAGCACCGGGTCTTCATCGACCGCTTCGGCGATGCGCTCGAAAGCGGCCAGCATCAGCTCATTGGCCTCGGCGCCGAGCGGGGTGTGATACAGCGTCATTTGCGCCAAGGTCTGGTGTCGGTAGTCCACGCCGGCATCGACGCTCAGGACCTCGAGTTTGTCCTTCAACAACTCGATCGCCGGCAGGATGCGTTCGCGGTTCAGGCCGTTCGGGTACAGCGCGTCGGGGTGGAAGTTGGAGGTGGTGACGATGCTGACGCGATTGTCGAACAAGGCCGCCAGCAGCCGATGCAGGATCATCGCGTCGGTGACATCGGAGATGTGGAACTCGTCGAAGCAGATCAGCCTGAAGCGCCGCGCCATGCGCCGGCCCAGCTCGTCGAGCGGGTCAGCGGTGCCGCGCAGTTCCTGCAGTTCGCGGTGCACCTCGCGCATGAACTCGTGGAAGTGCAGCCGCGTCTTGCGCTGCAGTGGCACCGAGCGGAAGAAACAATCCATCAGGAAGCTCTTGCCGCGCCCGACACCGCCGTGCATGTACACACCGCGCGGGATCGGCGGGCGCACCAGCAGGCGCGAGAGCGGGTTGCCGCGACGCTGCAGATAGGCCAGCCATTCGTTCTCGCAGCGTTCGAGCGCGTCGATGGCGGCCAGCTGCGCCGCATCGGCACGGTAGCCACGCTCGTTCAGCGTGCGTTCATACAGCTCGCGAACCGCCACCGCGCCCGCGCTAGAAGTTCAGCGTGCGCTTGTCCACGGCCAACGCCGCTTCCTTGGTGGCTTCACTCAGGCTGGGGTGCGCATGGCAGATGCGGGCGATGTCTTCGGCACTGGCTTTGAACGCCATCGCCATCACGGCTTCGGCAATCAGTTCGCTGGCCATCGGCCCGACGATGTGCACGCCCAGCACCTCGTCGGTGGCGGCGTCGGCGAGGATCTTCACCATGCCGGTGGTGTCGCCCATGGCCCGCGCGCGGCCGTTGGCCATGAACGGGAAGCTGCCGGCGCGGTACTCGCGCTGGGCCTTCTTCAGTTGCTGTTCGGTCTGGCCGACCCAGGCGATCTCGGGGTGGGTGTAGATCACCCACGGCACGGTATTGAAGTCGACATGGCCATGCTGGCCGGCGATGCGCTCGGCCACCGCCACGCCCTCTTCCTCGGCCTTGTGCGCCAGCATCGGGCCGCGCACCACGTCGCCCACGGCCCAGACATCGGCCAGATTGGTGCGGCACTGCTCATCGACCGCGACGAAACCGCGCTCATCGAGCTTCAGCCCCACCGCTTCGGCGTTGAGCCCGCTGGTGTTCGGCACGCGCCCGATCGAGACGATCAGCTTGTCGCAGGCCAGCGTCTGTTCGGTGCCGGCCGCATCGGCATAACGCACGTTGACGCCTTTCTTGGTGGCCTTCACGTCGCCGATCTTCACACCGAGCTCGATCTTCAAGCCCTGCTTGACGAAGGCCTTGTGTGCCTCCTTGGCGATCTGTTCGTCGGCCGCACCCAGGAACGCCGGCAGCGCCTCGAGCACCGTCACCTGCGCGCCCAGCCGGCGCCACACCGAGCCCATCTCCAGGCCGATGACACCGGCGCCGATGACACCCAGCGTCTTCGGCACGCCGCCGATGCGCAGCGCGCCATCGTTGGACAGGATCTGCTGCTCGTCGAAATCCGCGCCCGGCAGCGCGCGCGGATTGGAGCCGGTGGCGACGATGATGTGCTTGCCCACCAGCGCATCCGGCTTGTCGCCCGCGACATCGACCCGATAGCCCTCGTCGGCGACCGCGGCGAAGCTGCCGCGGCCATGGAAGAAGCTGACCTTGTTCTTCTTGAACAGGTACAGGATGCCGTCGTTGTTCTGCTTGACGACCTTGTCCTTGCGCTCGAGCATGCGCGCCACATCGATGCTCAGATCGGCCAGGCCGATGCCGTGCTCGGCAAAGGAATGCCCGGCGTGCTCGAAGTACTCGCTCGACTGCAACAGGGCCTTGCTCGGGATGCAGCCGACGTTGGTGCAGGTGCCACCCGGCGCGGGACCACCGGCGGCGTTCTTCCACTCGTCGATGCAGGCCGTGTTGAAGCCGAGCTGGGCGGCGCGGATGGCGGCGATGTAGCCGCCAGGTCCGCCGCCGATGACGATGACATCGAAGTTCTTGGCCATGGCTTCCTGTGAAGGGACTTGAGGCTGGGCGGGATCGCGGCTCATTCCAGCGGCACGAAGATCCACAACAACAGATAGACGAAAACGCCGACGCCGCCGAAGACGAACAGCAGCACGAACAGCAGCCGCCACACCCACGCCTCGATGCCGCTGACCGCGCCCAGGCCGGCGCAGACGCCGCCCAGCCACTTGTCTTCGCGGCTGCGGCGCAGGCGGTTGATGGCCTCGCCAGCCGGCGAGGCTGCCGGTGCGGGCGCGTCGATCAAGCGTGCCTTGGCGCGCTGGAATTCGTCTTCAGCGAGCGTGCCGCGGGCGCGCATTTCCTCGAGCCGCGCCAGGTCGTCCACCAGACTCATCCGAGCTCTCCTTCGTTGGCCGGCGTGTCAGATGTCGAACAGCAGCCGCGCCGGATCTTCCAGCGCGTCCTTCATCGCCACCAGACCGAGCACCGCCTCGCGCCCATCGATGATGCGATGGTCGTATGACAGCGCCAGGTAGTTCATCGGCCGCACCACGATCTGACCGTTTTCAACCACCGCACGTTCCTTGGTGGCGTGAACACCCAGGATCGCCGATTGCGGCGGGTTGATGATCGGCGTGCTCAGCATCGAACCGAAGACACCGCCGTTGCTGATCGAGAACGTGCCGCCCGTCAGGTCTTCGATCGACAGCTTGCCGTCGCGCGCCTTGGCGCCGAACTCGGCGATCTTCTTCTCGATGTCGGCGAAGCTCATCTGATCGGCATTGCGCAGGATCGGCACCACCAGACCGCGCGGCGAGCCGACTGCGATGCCGATGTCGAAATAGCCGTGATAGACGATGTCGTTGCCGTCGACGCTGGCGTTGATCAACGGGAAGCGCTTCAACGCCGCAACCGCCGCCTTGACGAAGAAACTCATGAAACCGATCTTGGTGCCGTGCTCCTTCTCGAAGCGTTCCTGGAAACGCTTGCGCATGTCCATCACCGGCGCCATGTTGACCTCGTTGAAGGTCGTCAGGATGGCGTTGCTCGACTGCGACTGCAACAGCCTTTCCGCGACCCGCGCACGCAGGCGCGACATCGGCACACGCTGCTCGGGCCGATCGCCGATGTCGGGCATGGCCGGTGCGGCCACAGCGGCCAGCGGAGCCGGCGCGCTGGCAGGCTTCGCTGCCGCCCTGGGCGCAGGCGCTGCCGCAGGGGCCGCCAGCGCTTGCTTGACATCGCCTTTGGTGACACGCCCATCGCGGCCGCTGCCACTGACCTGATCGGCACGCAGGTCGTTCTCGGCCAGCAACTTGGCCGCTGCGGGCATGGCCACATCGCCCTTGCTGGCGCTGGCCGGCGGTGCGGGCGCAGGGGGTTCGGCCGGCGATACCTTGGTCGCGGGGGCGGCCTTCGCACCGGCCGTCGCCTCCGTGTCGATGCGCGCAATCAACTGTTCCGCCGCCACCGTGGCGCCGTCCGCCTGCACCAGTTCGGTGAGCACGCCGCCGGCGGGCGCGGGCACCTCGAGCACCACCTTGTCGGTCTCGATCTCGATCAGGATCTCGTCCATCTCGACCGCCTCGCCCGGCTGCTTCTTCCATTGCAGCAAGGTGGCCTCGGCCACCGATTCGGACAACTGCGGCACCTTGACTTCGACGATAGACATGAATATCTCGTTTGGTTGAGCAGAACTTGCAGGTTGAACGGCGCTGAAGCGTCCGTTCCAACCGGCAAGAGCAAGTGCGGCGCGAAGCGTCCGCGCTTGCGCTATTTGGACAGGACGAAGCCCCTCAGCTTGCCGAAGGACTGGTCGATGAGCTGCTTCTGCTGCTCCTGGTGCAGGTGCGCGTAACCGACCGCGGGCGACGCCGACGCGGCACGCCCGGCATAGCCCAGCTTCTGCCCATCGCCCATGTTCTCGTGCACATAGTGCTGTACATAGAACCACGCCCCCTGGTTCTGCGGTTCATCCTGGCACCAGATGACCTCGGTCGCGTTCGGGTACCGGCGCAGTTCGTTGCCGAAGGACCGGTGCGGAAACGGGTACAGCTGCTCGACGCGAATGATGGCCACGTCCCAGGCCTTCTTTTCATCGCGGCGGCGGATCAGATCGTAGGCCACCTTGCCCGAACAGCAGATCACGCGCCTGACCTTGTCCACATCCACCTCGGGCCGGCTGGCGCCGATGACGGTGCGGAACTCGCCCTTGGTGAACTCCGACAACGGCGAGGTCGCGTCCTTGTTGCGCAGCAGCGACTTGGGCGTCAGGATGATCAGCGGCTTGCGGAACTGGCGCACCATCTGGCGACGCAGCACATGGAAAATCTGGCTGGCGCTGGTCGGCTGCACGATCTGCATGTTGTTGTCGGCGGCCAGTTGCATGAAGCGCTCGAGCCGCGCCGAAGAGTGTTCCGGCCCCTGCCCTTCATAGCCGTGCGGCAGCATCAGCGTGAGGCCGTTGACGCGCCCCCACTTGACTTCGCCGGCAGCGATGAACTGGTCGATGACCACCTGCGCGCCGTTGACGAAGTCGCCGAACTGCGCCTCCCAGATGACCAGCGTGTTCGGCTCGGCCGAGGCGTAGCCGTATTCGAAGGCCAGCACCGCCTCTTCGGACAGCAGCGAGTCGATGACGACGAAGGGCGCCTGGTTGTCGGCCACATGCTGCAGCGGCACGTGGCTGCCGGCGCTCCATTGCTCACGGTCCTGCGGATGCAGCACCGCATGGCGGTGGCTGAAGGTGCCGCGGCCCGAGTCTTCGCCTGACAGCCGCACCGCATAGCCGCTGGCCACGAGCGAGGCGAAAGCCAGGTGCTCGCCCATGCCCCAATCGACGTTGATTTCGCCGCGGCCCATCGCGGCGCGGTCGTTGAGCACTTTTTCGACCAGCGGGTGCAGCTTGAAATCCTTCGGCACGGTGGTGATGCGCGTGGCCAGGCGCTTGATTTCCGCCAGCGGCATCGCGGTGTCGGCCGAATCGGTCCACTTGCGGCCGAGGAACGGCGCCCAATCGACCGCGTACTTGCTCTTGAAGTTGGTCAGCACCGGGTCGGCCGTATTCTTGCCCTCGTCGAGCGCGGCGCGCAGATCCTTGTTCATCCGGTCCGGCCCGTCCGGCGGCAGCACACCCTGCGCGACCAGTTTGTCGCCGTACAGGCGGCGCGTGCCCTGGTGCTGCGCGATCTTGCGGTACATCAGCGGCTGCGTCAGGCTGGGCGTGTCCTGCTCGTTGTGGCCAAGCTTGCGGAAGCACACGATGTCGACGACCACGTCCTTCTTGAACTGCTGCCGATAGTCCAGCGCCAGCTGCGTGCACAGCACCACCGCTTCCGGGTCGTCGCCGTTCACATGCAGCACCGGCGCTTCGATCATCTTCACCACGTCGGTGCAGTACAGCGTCGAGCGGATGTCGCGCGGGTTGCTGGTGGTGAAGCCGATCTGGTTGTTGATGACGATGTGCACCGTGCCGCCGGTGAAGTAGCTGCGCGTCTGCGACAGCGCCAATGTTTCCATGACCACGCCCTGCCCGGCGAAAGCGGCATCGCCATGCACCAGCACCGGCAGCACCTGGTCGCCTCGCGGGTCGCCGCGCCGGTCCTGGCGCGCCTTCACCGAGCCCTCGACGACCGGGTTGACGATCTCCAGGTGGCTGGGGTTGAAGGCCAAGCTCAGGTGCACGGGCCCGCCAGGGGTGCTGACATCGCTGGAAAAGCCCTGGTGGTACTTGACGTCGCCCGACGGCAGGTCTTCGGGGGCGGTGTGGTCGAACTCGGCGAACAGATCCTTCGGCGACTTGCGCAGGATGTTCACGAGCACGTTCAGCCGGCCGCGGTGGGCCATGCCGACGACGATCTCCTGCACACCCTTGGCGCCGGCGCGCTGCACCAGTTCGTCCATGCTGGCGATGAAGCTCTCGCCGCCTTCGAGCGAGAAGCGTTTCTGGCCGACGTATTTGGTGTGCAGGTAGCGTTCCAGGCCCTCGGCCGCCGTCAGCCGATTGAGGATGTGCAGCTTCTCGCTGGTGCTGAAACTGGGCTTGCTGCGGATGCTTTCGAGGCGCTCCTGCCACCAGCGCTTTTCGCCCGGGTCGGTGCAGTGCATGAATTCCGGGCCGATCGAGCCGCAATAGGTCTCGCGCAGCGCCTTCATGATCTCGCGCAAGGTCATGTTCTCGGCCTTGACGAAATAGGTGTTCACGGCCGAGAACGTGATGTCCAGGTCGGACTCGCTCAGGTCGTAGAACGCCGGCTCCAGTTCGGGGATCTTCGGCCGCTCGTGGCGCTTCAGCGGGTCGAGATCGGCCCAGCGGCTGCCCAGGAACCGGTAGGCCGCGATCAGCGACTGCACATGCACCTGCTTGCGCGCCACCGCCAGGTCGGTGGCGCTGGCCTTCAGCGCGAAGGCGTTGGCCTTGGCGCGCTGCGCGAACGAGGCCACCACCGGTGCGTGCGCCACGTCGCGTTCCTCGGAGCCATCGACCGCGGCAACGTGCTGCAACTTGTCGAAGTAGTCGCGCCAGGTGTCAGGCACGCTGCCGGGGTTGTCGAGGTACGACTCGTACAACTCCTCGACATAGGGCGCGTTGCCGCCGAAAAGATAGGAGTTGCCGCGGTACTGCTGCATCATCTGGCGCTCACCTTTCGCCCCGGTCTGCGGGGCATCGATGGGTTGTTCAACCTTCCGCCCATCCCGGCTTCACCGGCGGGTGGATCGCGACCCCGATGAGCCGCGCCGGCCACCCCTGCGGGTGGTGAGCGGGCGCTGACCGTGGTCCACCTCGTACTCTAGCACCGGCCTGCCTCGCCGTTGCCTGCCATCGCGTGGCCGCGCGGGCCGCGTGCACGGGCTTTCCCGGCGCGGGGCAGCGTCGCTTTGCCATAGCATCGCGGCTTTTGCACACTCTGGAGCTTGGCATGCAACTGAAACCCCTGGTCGTCGCGGCCGCGTTGGCCGCTTGCCTGCTGGGCGCGCCGGCGCAGGCCGAAACGCTGCGCTGGGCGGCACAGAACGACATCCTGACGCTCGACCCGCACTCGCAGAATCACGCCACGACGAACGCCATCCTGATGCATTCGTACGAGGGGCTGACACGCTACAACGAGAAGTTCGAGGTCGAACCGGCGCTGGCCACCAAGTGGACGCAGATCAGCCCGACGCAAGTGCGCTTCGAGCTGCGCAAGGGCGTGAAATTCGCCGACGGCAGCCCCTTCACCGCCGACGACGTGATCTTCTCGTTCGGCCGCATCAAGCAGCCGCAGGGCACGATGAGCATCTATGTCGCCGGCATCGCCGACATCAAGAAGGTGGACGACCACACCATCGACATCATGCTCAGCGGGCCGAACCCGCTGTTGCTGCGCAACATCATCGATTTCCGCATCATGAGCAAGCTGTGGTCGGAGAAGAACAAGACCACCAACGTGCAGGACTACAAGGCCAAGGAAGAAAACTTCGCCTCGCGCAATGTCAACGGCACGGGCAGCTACAAGATCACCGGCTGGCAGCCCGACCAGCGCATCACCATGACGCTGAACAAGGACTGGTGGGACAAGCCGGCCGGCAACGTCACCGAGGTGGTCTACACGCCGATCAAGTCCGACCCGACCCGCGTCGCCGCGCTGCTGTCGGGCGATGTGGACATGCTCACCGACCTGCCCACGCAGGACGTGGCACGGCTGCGTGCCGACCCGAAACTGAGCATCCTCGACGGCCACGAGGTGCGCACGATCTTCATCGCGCTCGACGAATTCAGCCCCGAGCTGAAGTATTCGAGCGTGAAGGGCAAGAACCCGTTCCAGGACAAGCGCGTGCGCGAGGCGCTGTCGATCGCCATCGACCGCGAGGCCATCAAGCGCAACACGATGCGCGGCCTGTCGATTCCGGCCGGCATCATGGTCGCGCCGGGGGTCAACGGCAACTCGCCCGACATCGACGTGCCGGCCAAGGCCGACCCCGAGCGCGCGAAGAAGCTGCTCGCCGAAGCCGGCTACCCGGATGGCTTCGAATTCCAGCTCAACTGCCCGAACAACCGCTACGTCAACGACGAGGAGATCTGCCAGAACATCGTCGGCATGTGGGCGCGCATCGGCGTGAAGACCAAGCTGGTCGCCGAATCGATGGCCACCTTCATCCAGAAGGTGCAGAACTTCGACACCTCGGCCTACCTGTTGGGCTGGGGCGTGGCCACCTTCGATGCGCAGTACACGCTGCAATCGCTGATCCGCACGCGCACCAGCGGTCCCGACGGCAACTTCAACTTCGGCCGCATCAGCAACGCCAAGCTCGACGCGCTGGTCGATGCGATGAAGACCGAGACCGACCTGAGCAAACGCAACGCGATGATCCGCGAGGCGCTGGTGCTGACGCGCGACGAGGTGCTGGCGATTCCGCTGCACCACCAGCTGCGGCCGTGGGCGATGAAGAAGGGCGTGACGACCGTGCACCGGGCCGACGACCGGCCGGAGGCCCGCTTCACGAAGGTGAACCCCGGCGGAAGCTGAAGAGCGTCAAGGCCACGCCGGCCCAGCCGGCGTGGCGTGCGCGCTCAGCCCAGCGCGCTGCGGCAGATCTGCCCGCCCTTCATCACCAGCGACACGCCGCGCTCGGGCTCGCCGAGCATCGACAGTTCCTGGGTCGGGTCGCCTTCGACCACCAGCAGGTCGGCGAAGGCGCCGGGCACGATCTGACCGATCTGCCCTTCCTGGCGCATCAGCCGAGCCGCATCGATGGTCGCGCTTTGCAGCGCCTCGGTGGGCGACATCGCTGCCAGCCGCAGCGCGAACTCACCCGATTGGCGCGCATGCATGTGGCCGAGCAGATCGGTGCCGAAGACGATCGGCACGCCCTCGGCGCGCGCGATCTTCAGCGATTCGATGCCACGTTCGTGCACCGTCTTCAACTTGTCGAGCATCGACGGCGACCAGCCCAGTTTCTCGCCTTCGTCGGCCAGCGCGACGTAGGTGGACAGCGTGGGCACCAGGTAGGCGCCGTGCGATTTCATGATGCGCGCGGTGGCCTCGTCGATCAGGTTGCCGTGTTCGATCGAGCGCACGCCGGCCTGCACCGCGCGCGTCACGGCACGCGGCGAATAGGCATGCGCCATCGCATACAGGTTGGCGGCCTCGGCCTCCTCGCAGGCGGCACGCAGTTCCTCGATCGAGAACTGCGTGCCTTCGAGCGGGTCGGTCGGGCTGGAGACACCGCCGCCGGCCATGATCTTGATCTGGTTGGCGCCGTTGCGCACCTGCTCGCGCACCGCACGGCGCACCTCGCCGACACCGTCGGCGATGGCGCCGACCAGGCCCAGCCCGGCGCAGGAACAGAACATCTCGCGGCTGCGTACACCCTGGGGTCGCATGTCGGCATGGCCGCCGGTCTGCGAGATCGGAAAGCCGGCGATGAACAGCCGCGGCCCTTCGAACAGGCCGCTGCGCACCGCCTCCTGCAAGCCGAAGTCGGCGCCCGCGGCATCGCGCACGGTGGTGAAACCGCGCATCAGCATCTCGCGCATGATGCGGCTGCTGTGCGCGCTGACCAGCGACGGCGGCTGCATCGCTAGGCCGACCAGATCGTGCGACGCCGCCACCACATGCACATGCGCATCGATCAGGCCCGGCAACACGACGCGGCCCCCAGCATCGACCACCCGTTCGGCATCGTCTACCTGCAGCGGCTCATGGCTGACGGCGGCGATGCGTTCGCCTTCGATGACGATGTGGCATTGCGGACGCAGCGTGCCGCGGGCACTGTCGAAGACAGTGGCATTGCGAATCCACTGGCGGGCGACCGTGTTCATGCTGGCGTCTGCATGCCCTTCATCCGAGTTGCTTTCTCATGAACACACGCCGGAAACCGTCTTCCTGGCGGCGTTCGTATTCGCGGTACCCGCGCTTCGCATAGAGGGCGATGTTGTCACTCATCAACTCGTTCGTGTAGAGGTAGACGGAGCCATACCCCAGGGCCTTGGCTTGCTGCTCGGCGAAGCCCAGCAGCCGCCCGCCGATGCCTCGGCCCGCATGCTGCGGATGCACGGCGACATTCTCGATGAGGAACCCCTCGTCGCTGATGGCGAGCACGAGCACGCCGACGAGCTCGGCTTCGAGGCTGGCAACATGCGTCATCCCGTCGGCGACGATGGCCGCATAGTCCTGCATCATCGGCCACGGCTTGCGACCGACGCGCGGTATCCATTTCGTGTAGGCCGCGTTCACGCAGGCGCTGATGGCTGCAACGTCGGCAGGACCTGCGCGACGAAGCTCGACGGATTGCGCAGGCTCGGGCATGGCAGCTTCGAACTTCGATTCGACCGCCGCTGCGTCGGCTCAGCCCTTGTTCAGGCGTCGCAGGGCCAGGTCGTATTCAGCGCGCAAGCGTGCCACCAGTTGCGCCACCGGCAGCACCTCGCGCACCGAGCCGATGCCCTGGCCACAGCCCCAGATGTCCTTCCACGCCTTCTTCGGCCCACCCTCGCTGCCGAAGCGCATGGTGGCGATGTTGCCCTCGGGCAGCGCCTCGGGGTCGAGCCCGGCGTTGCGGATCGACGGCTTCAGGTAGTTGCCGTGCACGCCGGTGAACAGGTTCGAATAGACGATGTCGTCGCTGCTGCCGCCAACGATCATCTGCTTGTAGCGTTCGTCCGCGCGCGCTTCCTCTGTCGCGATGAAGGCCGAGCCGATGTAGGCGAAGTCGGCGCCGCAGGCCTGCGCGGCCAGCACGCCGGCACCGGTGCCGATGGCGCCCGACAGCGCGATCGGGCCATCGAACCATTGGCGGATTTCGGCAACCAGCGCGAACGGGCTTTTCACACCGGCATGACCCCCGGCACCGGCGGCCACGGGAATCAGCCCGTCGGCACCCTTGTCGATCGCCTTGTGCGCATGCGTGTTGTTGATGATGTCGTGCAGCACCACGCCGCCCCAGGCGTGCGCTGCCTGGTTGATCTCCGGCCGCGCGCCGAGCGAGCTGATGACGATCGGCACCTTGTACTTCGCGCACATGTCCATGTCGTGGTCGAGCCGGTCGTTGCTCTTGTGCACGATCTGGTTGATGGCGAAGGGTGCCGACGGCGCGTCGGGGTGGGCCCGGTCGTGAGCCGCCAGCGTTTCGGTGATCTCTGCCAGCCATTCGTCGAGTTGCGATGCAGGCCGTGCGTTCAGCGCCGGCATCGAGCCGACCACGCCGGCCTTGCACTGCTCGATGACGAGCTTCGGGTGGCTGATGATGAACAACGGCGCGCCGATGATCGGCAACGGCAGCTTGGCAAGGACGGGAGGCAAGGGCACAGGCGGGCTTTCAGCGAGAGATTGAGACGGACTTCAGTGTGTGCCGCCTGCAGCGCACGGCGCTATCACCGGCGGGACAACTGCCGCCGGCGAGCGGCCTCTAGAAAGCCTCGAGCGGCATCGCGGTGACGCCCACCGCCCCGTGCACGATGCTGTGGCCGATGCCGGGCACCTTGCTCAGCAGGTGGTCGGCATAGAAACGCGCGGTGGCGATCTTGGCGCGCATGAAGGGTGCGTCGTCACCCGCGGCCAGGCGGTCCTCGGCGGCCATCAGCGCACGTGCCATCTGCCAGCCGGCGACGACGTTGCCGGCCAGCATCAGGTACGGCACGCTGCCGGCGAAGACTTCGTTCGGGCTGGCCTTGGTGTTGCCGGCGACGAATTCGACGACCTCGGCGAAGCCCATGCGCGCCGCGCGCAGTGAGTTGCGCATCGCCTTGCAGGCGTCGCTGTCGCGCTTCTGAAGGGCGCCTTCGGTGGCTTCGATCTGCCCGGCAATCGCGCGTGCCACGGCGCCACCGTCGCGTGCCGTCTTGCGGCCCACCAGGTCGTTGGCCTGGATGGCGGTGGTGCCCTCGTAGATTGTCAGGATGCGTGCATCCCGGTAGTGCTGCGCCGCGCCGGTCTCTTCGATGAAGCCCATGCCGCCATGCACCTGCACGCCCAGGCTGGTGACCTCCAGGCTCATCTCGGTGCTGTAGCCCTTGATCAAAGGCACCATGAACTCGTAGAAAGCCTGGTTCTGCTTGCGCGTGTCGCCGTCCGGGTGGGCATGGGCCGCATCAAAGGCGGCGGCGGCCACCGCGGCCATCGCGCGGCAGCCTTCGGTGTAGGCGCGCATGGTCATCAGCATGCGCTTGACATCGGGGTGGTGGATGATCGGCCCCGCCCCGGGCAGCGAGCCATCGACCGGCCGGCTTTGCACCCGCTCGTGCGCATAGGCCACGGCCTTTTGGTACGCGCGCTCGGCTACCGCCACGCCCTGCATGCCGACCGCGTAGCGCGCCGCGTTCATCATGATGAACATGTATTCGAGGCCGCGGTTTTCCTGGCCGATCAACTGGCCCACCGCGCCGCCGTGGTCTCCGAACTGCAGCACCGCCGTGGGGCTGGCCTTGATGCCCAGCTTGTGTTCGATGCTGACGCAATGCACGTCATTGCGATCACCCAGCGAACCATCGGCGTTGACGTGGAATTTCGGCACCAGGAACAGGCTGATGCCCTTCACGCCCTCGGGTGCGCCGACCACGCGCGCCAGCACCAGGTGCACGATGTTGGCGGCCATGTCGTGCTCGCCGTACGTGATGTAGATCTTGGTGCCGAAGAGGCGGTGGCTGCCGTCGGGCTGCGGCTCGGCACGCGTGCGCACCGCCGCCAGGTCACTGCCGGCCTGCGGCTCGGTCAGGTTCATCGTGCCGGTCCATTCGCCGCTGATCATGCGCGGCAGGTACAACGAGCGCTGCTCGGGCGAACCGGCGGTGAGCAGCGCTTCGATGGCGCCGTCGGTGAGCAGCGGGCACAGCGCGAAACTCAAGCTGGCGCTGTTGAGCATTTCGATGCACGCCGCGCCGATGGTCTTCGGCAGGCCCTGGCCGCCGAATTCGGTCGGGTGCTGCAGGCCCTGCCAGCCGCCCTCGCCGAACTGGCGGAAGGCGTCCTTGAAACCCGGCGAGGTGGTGACGACGCCATCCTTCCAGGTCGAAGGGTTCTGGTCGCCCGGCCAGTTCAGAGGCGCGACCACGCCTTCGTTGAAGCGCGCGCATTCCTCGAGCACCGCCTGCGCGGTGTCGTAGCCGGCGTCCTCGAAGCCGGGCAACTGCGCCACGGCATCGATATCGGCCAGCTCCTTCATCGCGAACAGCATGTCCTTGACGGGTGCGCGGTAGCTCATGGCAGGCCTCGTTCGGTGGGGTCGGGTTTACAGCGCCTTGACGAGTTCGGGCACGGCGGTGAACAGGTCGGCCTCGAGCCCGTAATCGGCGACGCCGAAGATCGGCGCTTCGGCATCCTTGTTGATGCACACGATGACCTTGCTGTCTTTCATGCCTGCCAGGTGCTGGATGGCGCCGCTGATGCCGATGGCGATGTACAGATTCGGCGCGACGATCTTGCCGGTCTGGCCAACCTGCCAGTCGTTCGGTGCATAGCCGGCATCGACCGCCGCGCGGCTGGCGCCGAGCGCCGCGCCCAGCTTGTCGGCCAGCGGCGTCAGCACTTCGGTGAACTTCTCGGCGCTGGCCAGAGCGCGGCCGCCCGAGACGATGATCTTGGCCGCCGTCAGTTCCGGCCGATCGTTCTTCGCGATCTCGCTGCCGACGAAGGTGGACAGGCCGCTGTCGGCCACCGCCGTCACCGATTCCACCGCCGCGCTGCCGCCGGTTGCGGCGGCCGGATCGAAGCCGGTGGTGCGCACGGTCAACACCTTCACCGCATCGCCGCTTTGCACGGTGGCGATGGCGTTGCCGGCATAGATCGGGCGCTCGAAGGTGTCGGCACTGTCGACCTTGATGACATCGCTGATCTGCCCGACGTCGAGCTTGGCGGCCACGCGCGGGGCGATGTTCTTGCCCGACGCGGTGGCCGGGAAGACGATGTGGCTGTAGTCCTTGGCCAGCGCCAGCACCTGCGCGGCCATGTTCTCGGCCAGGCCGTGGGCGAAGTGTTCGCCTTCGGCGTGCAGCACCTTGGCCACGCCGGCGATCTGTGCCGCCGCCTTGGCGGCGTCCCCGGCGTTGTGGCCGGCGACCAGCACATGCACGTCGCCGCCACACGCCACGGCAGCGGTGACGGTGTTCAGCGTGGCGCCCTTGATGCTGGCGTTGTCGTGTTCCGCGATGACGAGTGTGCTCATGATCAGATCACTTTCGATACGTTCTTCAGTTTGTCCACCAGCGTGGCGACGTCGGGCACCTTGATGCCGGCACCGCGCTTGGGCGGCTCTGAGACCTTCAGCGTCTTGATCTTCGAGCCCACATCGACACCCAGGTCGGCCGGCTTGACGATGTCCATCGTCTTCTTCTTCGCCTTCATGATGTTCGGCAAGGTGACGTAGCGCGGCTCGTTCAGGCGCAGGTCGGTGGTGATGATCGCCGGCAGCTTGATCTTCAGTGTTTCCAGGCCGCCATCGACCTCGCGCGTGACCGAAGCATGGCCATCGGCGACTTCGACCTTGCTGGCGAAGGTGGCTTGCGGCAGATCGGCCAGCGCGGCCAGCATCTGGCCCGTCTGGTTGCAGTCGTCGTCGATGGCCTGCTTGCCCAGGATCACCAGTCCGGGCTGTTCCTTGTCCACCAGCGCCTTCAGCAGCTTGGCCACGGCCAGCGGATGCAGTTCATCGGCACACTCGACGAGGATGGCGCGGTCGGCGCCGATGGCCATCGCGGTGCGCAGCGTTTCCTGGCATTGCGTGACGCCGCAGGAGACGGCGATGACTTCGGTGGCCGCGCCCTTCTCGCGCAAGCGCACCGCCTCTTCGATGGCGATCTCGTCGAAGGGGTTCATGCTCATCTTGACGTTGGCGATGTCCACGCCCGAGCCGTCGCTCTTGACGCGCACCTTGACGTTGTAATCGACGACCCGCTTGACGGGGACCAGCACCTTCATGTTGTTTGCTCCGTATGAACTTCAGCGAGACGATTTTAGGCGCGTTGAAATCACCTATGCCGTGGCCTGCGCCGCTGCCACGCCGCGCGGCACGTTGACCTTGGCCAGGATCAACAGCCCGATGACGAAGAACACGCCGGTGGACAGGATCGCCAGCCGCTGGTTGCCGTCGGTGAGCAGCGTGACCAGGCCGTAGGTCATCGGCCCGATGATGGCCGCCAGCCGCACGGCGAAGGTCCACAGCCCGAAGAACTCGGCCAGGCGGTGCGCCGGTGCGAAGGCACCGGCCATCGCGCGGCCGGCCGACTGGCTGGAGCCCATGCACAGCCCGGCGATCACCGCCGCCACCCAGAACAGCGCGGCGCTGGTGGCGAGGTATGCCAGGATTGTCATCACGATCCAGCCGATCAGCGTGACGGCCAGGGCACGTCGATGGCCGATGTGGTCCTGCCAGTAGCCGAAGGCGAAGGCGCCCAGCGCCGCGGCGATGTTGACGAGAAAGATCAGCATCATCGTCTCGGTCTGCTTGAAGCCCAGCACCTGCTCGGCATACACCGCCGCCAGTGCGATGACCACCGCGATGCCGGCCTGGTAAGCCACGGCACAGGTGAGCAGCCAGACGAAGTCGCGGTACGACTGCGCGCGCTGCCACGTCTGGTGCAGCCGCTCGAGCGACGCACGCAGCCCGCTGTCATGCACCGCAGCCGGCTGCGGCACCGCCCGCTCCTTCAGCAACACGAAGGTCGCCAGCGAGGCGACGCCATAGATCGCGGCGGTGATGAGCATCGTCACCGGCACGAACTGCGTCGCCGGAATGCCCTGCCCTTGTGCCCACAGCACATAAGCCAACGAAAGCCCGAGCGTGAGCATGCCGCCGAAGTAGCCGAAGCTCCAGCCCCAGCCCGACACACGCCCCAGCGCCTCGCGCCGCGCCAGTTCGGGCAGGAAGGCGGCGTTCAGAGATTCGCCGTAGCTGTAGAAGACGTTCGACAGCACGATCGCCGCCACCGCCAGCCACACATCGCCTGGCCCGGCCAGCGCCAGCAACGCGGTGGTCAGCACGCAGCCGGCGGTGGTCAGCGCGAGCATGCGCTTCTTGCTGGCGCGCAGGTCGGCCAGCGCACCGAGCGATGGCATCGTGAACATCACGACCAGGCTGGAGACCGCCAACGCGCTGGTCCAGGCCAGTGTCGCCCAAGTGGCGTTGCCGGCCACCACGCCGACGAAGTAGGCGTTGAACACCGCCGTCATGACGACCGTGGTGTAGCCCGAGTTGGCGAAGTCGTACATCGCCCAGCCGAAGACCTCGCGCTTGCGCACGCCGTCGTTCAGCGCGGAGGTGTCGAACAACGGCATGGCGGGCATCCTTCGGCTGGCGGGAACCGTGGTGCCCGGAACGGGGGTCGAACCCGTACGGACCTTCTCAGGTCCGGCGGATTTTAAGTCCGCTGCGTCTGCCGATTTCGCCATCCGGGCCGGCCGCGCGGATTATGCGCGGCGGGTCTTGCGTCGTGAGCGATGGCGTCAGTAGCGCTGCGCCGCCGCACGCAATCGCGCCGCCACCGTCTGCGCAAGCGCGTCGGGCGCTGTCACGCGCACCTGCTCGCCGTGACGCAGGATGTCCATGACGATCTCGGTCTCTTCGGTGTACGGCAGGCTCAGTTCGTACTCGCCACCCGCCAGCCAGCGCGAGCGCTGCTCGGGGTGCCATTGCTCCTTGCTCACCCACGGCGCCGCCTGCGCGTCGAACAGCAACGTGGCCCAGCGTCGGCGGCCGCCGGCATAGATGCCATAGCCGGCATCCATTTGCGCGCGCACCTGGCTCATCGCCACCTCCTTGGCCCGGGTGTCGAGCGATTGCGCATCCTCGATGGCGTCGAGCGCAAAGCGCAGCAGCCGTTCGCGCGTGTGGCACCAGGCATCGAGATACCAGGTGTTGCGGTAGTGCACCAGCCGCTGCGGCGACACGTCGCGCTCGCTGACCTTGCCGCGGCCGCGCGTCAGGTAGCGCAGGTGCAGCCGCCGCCGCGTGAGCAGCGCCTCGCCGACCCTCTCGAAGAACTGCGTGCGGCACCGGACGCTTGCCCGCGCCGACGATCTTCACCCGTTCGAGCAGGGCCTTGGCGTCGGCATCGGCGGTGCCGAGCAGGGTGTGGATGCGTTCCAGCAGCGGCTGCAGGTGGCGGCTGATGACGCCGTCGGCATCGAGCTCACCGAGCAGTTGGTGCGCCATCAGCAACGAGTACAGCTCGCTCTCGCTGAACCACAGGCCCGGCAGTTCGTGCGTCGGCCCACGCTGCGGCTGCACGAACTTGTAGCCGTTGACGAAGCGGTCGTACTCGATCGGCGCGCCGAGCTGGTCCTTCAGGTAGTCGAGGTCACGCTTCAGCGTGGCCGGTGACACCTCGAGCTCGTCGATCAGGTCTGCGAAGCTGACATGCCCGCGATTGCGGATCAGCGTTTCGATCTTGTAGACGCGCGCCGTCTTGCTCATCGATCGGCGACGGCGGTGGACAAGTAGGTGGGTGGAGGCGCGACCCGGAGTCGAACCGGGCTGAACGGATTTGCAATCCGGTGCATAACCGCTTTGCTATCGCGCCGTCGTACACAACATCAACCCGACCAGCCGATGAAAAAGGGAAGCCCGAAGCTTCCCTTTCAAAGACTGGAGCGGGAGAAGAGTCTCGAACTCTCGACCTCAACCTTGGCAAGGTTGCGCTCTACCAACTGAGCTACTCCCGCTTGGATGCCTTGCAGCGACGCGCATTATATCGCGACGAAACGGCGCTTCGGCTCAATGCGGCAACACGTCCGGCGATGTGCCGGGCGCAGCTGCCGCCGGCTTGGCGATTTCCTTCACCGGCTCCTCGTCGGGCAGCGCCACCGGCTTGCGCTCGAGCGCCACTTCCAGCACCTGGTCGATCCAGCGCACCGGCACGATGTCGAGGTGGTCCTTGGCGTTGGCCGGGATCTCCTGCAGGTCCTTGACGTTTTCCTCGGGGATCAACACGGTGCGCACGCCACCGCGGTGCGCGGCCAGCAGCTTTTCCTTGAGCCCGCCGATGCCGGTGACTTCACCACGCAGCGTGATCTCGCCGGTCATCGCCACATCGGCCTTGACCGGGATGCCGGTCAGCGCCGAGACGAAGGCGGTGGTCATCGCCGCGCCGGCACTTGGGCCGTCCTTCGGCGTGGCGCCGTCGGGTACGTGGATGTGGATGTCGCGCTTTTCGAACATCTCGTCCTTGATGCCCAGCCGCGCGGCGCGTGCGCGCACCACCGACCGTGCCGCTTCCACCGATTCCTTCATCACGTCGCCGAGCGAGCCGGTGCGGATGATGTTGCCCTTGCCGGGCATCACCGCTGCTTCGATGGTCAGCAGGTCGCCGCCGACTTCGGTCCACGCCAGGCCGACCACCTGGCCGACCTGGTTCTTCATCTCGGCGCGGCCGAAGTCGAACTTGCGCACGCCGAGGAACTCGTTCAGGTTGTCCTCGGTGACGACCACCTGGCCTTCGTAGGCCTTCAGTTGCAGGCCCTTGACCACCTTGCGGCAGATCTTGCTGATCTCGCGTTCGAGCGAGCGCACGCCGGCCTCGCGGGTGAAGTAGCGCACGATGCCGCGCAGCCCGCCTTCGGTGATCTCGAGTTCCTCGTCCTTGACGCCGTTGTTCTTCTGCTGCTTGGGCAGCAGGTAGCGGCGCGCGATGTTGAGCTTTTCGTCCTCGGTGTAGCCGGACAAGCGGATGACTTCCATGCGGTCGAGCAGCGCCGGCGGGATGTTCATCGAGTTCGACGTCGCCACGAACATCACGTCGGACAGGTCGAAATCGACCTCGACGTAGTGATCGCTGAAGCGGTGGTTCTGCTCCGGGTCGAGCACTTCCAGCAACGCCGATGACGGGTCGCCACGGAAATCCATGCCCAGCTTGTCGATCTCGTCGAGCAGGAACAGCGGGTTGCGCGTGCCGACCTTGGTCAGGCTTTGCAGCACCTTGCCGGGCATCGAGCCGATGTAGGTGCGGCGGTGGCCGCGGATCTCGGCCTCGTCACGCACGCCGCCGAGGGCCATGCGCACGAACTTGCGCCCGGTGGCGCGCGCCACCGATTGGCCGAGCGAGGTCTTGCCCACCCCCGGCGGGCCGACCAGGCACAGGATCGGCGCTTTCACCTTGTCCACGCGCTGCTGCACCGCGAGGTATTCGAGGATGCGGTCCTTGACCTTCTCCAGCCCGTGGTGGTCTTCGTTGAGCACCTCCTCGGCATGGGTCAGGTCGTGCTTGATCTTGGTGCGCTTGGCCCACGGCAGGCCGACCAGCGTGTCGATGAAGTTGCGCACCACGGTCGCCTCGGCCGACATCGGCGACATCAGCTTGAGCTTCTTCAGCTCGCTGTCAGCCTTCTTGCGCGCTTCCTTGCTCATGCGCGCGGCGACGATCTTCTTTTCCAGCTCTTCCAGGTCGGCGCCTTCTTCACCGTCGCCGAGTTCCTTCTGGATCGCCTTGACCTGCTCGTTCAGGTAGTACTCGCGCTGGCTCTTTTCCATCTGCCGCTTGACACGGCCGCGGATGCGCTTTTCGACCTGCAGGATGTCGACCTCGTGTTCGAGCAGCTCGAGCAGCCGCTCGAGCCGCTTGCCGATGGCGAACAGGTCGAGCACCGACTGCTTGGCTTCGAGCTTCAGCGGCAGGTGCGCAGCGATGGTGTCGCCCAGACGCCCCGGGTCGTCGATGCCGGCGATGCTGGTCAGGATCTCGGGCGGAATCTTCTTGTTCAGCTTGACGTAGGCATCGAACTGCTGCGTCACCGCGCGGCGCAGCGCTTCGATCTCGGGCGTGGCCTCGCTGGCCGGCGGCACCGGTTCGACATCGGCGACGAAGTGTTCGCCGTTGTCGGTGATCTTCAGCGTGTTGGCGCGCTGGATGCCTTCGACCAGCACCTTCACCGTGCCATCGGGCAGCTTCAGCATCTGCAGGATGCTGGACACACAGCCGACATCGAACATGTCGTCGGCCTTCGGCTCGTCCTTGCCGGCCGCCTTCTGCGCCACCAGCATGATCTGGCGGCCGGCTTCCATCGCCGCTTCGAGTGCCTTGATCGATTTCGGGCGGCCGACGAACAGCGGAATCACCATGTGCGGAAACACCACCACGTCGCGCAACGGCAACAGCGGCAGGTTGATCGGGTCAGACGGTAGCAACGGATGTCCGGACATGGAAACCTCTCTTTCTCAGACCGAAGTGGGGACCACCGAGGCAAATGCAAGGTGACCCACCCGGGCGTTGGTCCGCGTCAGCGGGTTTTGGTTCGATCGGTCGGCGCCTGTTGCGCCGCGGGGCTGCAGCGCGGCCGTGGCCACTAGGCGCTGGCCTTCGTCTTGGTCGGCTCGCGATAGACCAGCAGCGGCTTGCTGCCTTCTTCGACGATGTGTTCGTCGATCACCACCTTGGCCACGCCGTCGAGGTTGGGCAGATCGAACATGGTGTCGATCAGCGCCAGTTCGAGGATCGAGCGCAAGCCGCGCGCGCCGGTCTTGCGCGCCAGCGCCTTGCGCGCGATGGCGGCCAGCGCCGAAGGCCGGATCTCGAGTTCGACGCCGTCCATCATGAACAGCTTCTGATACTGCTTGACCAGCGCGTTGCGCGGCTCGGTGAGGATCTGCACCATCGCCTCGTCGGTCAGCTCGCCGAGCGTGGCCACCACCGGCAGGCGGCCGACCAGTTCGGGAATCAGCCCGAACTTGATCAGGTCTTCGGGCTCGACCTCGCGGAACAGATCGGAGACCTTCTTTTCGCTCTTGCTGTGCACGGTGGCCGCAAAGCCGATGCCCGACTTCTCGGTGCGGCTTTGGATGACCTTTTCCAGCCCGTCGAAAGCGCCGCCGCAGATGAACAGGATGTTGGTGGTGTCGATCTGCAGGAAGTCCTGGTTCGGGTGCTTGCGCCCGCCTTGCGGCGGCACGCTGGCCATCGTGCCTTCGACCAGCTTCAGCAGCGCTTGCTGCACGCCCTCGCCCGACACATCGCGGGTGATGCTGGGGTTGTCGGACTTGCGCGAGATCTTGTCGATCTCGTCGATGTAGACGATTCCGCGCTGCGCGCGTTCGGCGTCGTAGTTGCAGTTCTGCAGCAGCTTCTGGATGATGTTCTCGACATCCTCGCCGACATAACCGGCTTCGGTGAGCGTGGTCGCGTCGGCGATGACGAAGGGCACGTTGAGCAGTTTGGCCAGCGTCTGCGCCAGCAGCGTCTTGCCCGAGCCGGTGGGCCCGATGAGCAGGATGTTGCTCTTGCTCAGCTCGACCTCGTCCTTCGAGCCGCCGGAATGCTTCAGCCGCTTGTAGTGGTTGTAGACCGCCACCGACAGGATGCGCTTGGCCGTTTCCTGCCCGATCACGTATTGGTCGAGGCTGGACTTGATGTCGCTCGGGAATCGGCAGATCAGACTTGGCCACCTTGGCGCTGCCGGCTTCGGCCGGCACTTCATCACGAATGATGTCGTTGCACAGCTCGATGCACTCGTCGCAGATGAACACCGACGGCCCGGCAATGAGCTTCTTGACCTCGTGCTGGCTCTTGCCGCAAAAGGAGCAATACAGGACTTTCTCGCCGGAGGCGCCCTTCTTATCGGCCATGGGAATGCATGCGGTTCAAGCGCGGCTGGTCAGTGCAAAAGATCATAGTGCATGCCCGCGGGTTGGCTTTGCGGTGAAATGCGGCGTGTTCCCGGCACAAGCGGTGTGCGGCATCGACCGGCCGACCTGCAGGCAACGACTAGCCGCGCTTTTCCAGCACCTTGTCGATGAGGCCGTAGTCGAGCGCTTCGCCCGGCGACATCCAGCGGTCGCGCTCCATGTCGGCGGCGATGCGCTCCACCGTCTGGCCGGTGCGATCGGCATAGATGCGGTTGAGCTGTTCGCGCGTCTTCAGGATCTCGCGCGCCTGGATTTCGATGTCGGTGGCCTGGCCCTGCGCGCCACCCGAAGGCTGGTGAATCATGATGCGCGAATTGGGCAGCGAATTGCGCTTGCCCTTGGCGCCGGCCATGAGCAGGAACGAGCCCATGCTGGCGGCCACGCCCATGCACAGCGTGGACACATCGGGCTTGATGAACTGCATCGTGTCGAAGATCGACAGCCCGGCGCTGACACTGCCGCCCGGCGAGTTGATGTACAGCGAAATATCCTTGTCGGGGTTCTCGCTTTCGAGGAACAGCAACTGCGCGACCACCAGGTTGGCGGTCTGGTCGTTGACCACGCCGATCAGGAAGATCACGCGCTCGCGCAGCAGCCGGCTGTAGATGTCATAGGCGCGCTCGCCGCGGCCGGACTGTTCGATGACGATGGGCACCATGCCCAACCCTTCGGTTTCCTGGAAGCTCATGATGGAACCCTGCAAGCGGATGAATGAACTCGGTTCCAAGCATTATGTGGGCGCAATCGCGGCCCACAAGACGCCCTGTGGCGCATATCCCTACAGCTTGTGGAAGGCGCAACGATGGCGCGCGAGGATCACGCTGCCATCAACTCGTCGAACGGCAGCACCTTGGCATCGACCTGGGCCTTGCCGAGCACGAATTCGGTGACATTGGTTTCGATCACCATCGCCTCGACTTCGGCCATGCGCTCGCGGTCGCTCAGGTACCAGCGCATCACCTCGGCCGGCTTTTCGTAGGCCTGGCTCATGGTCTCGATCTGCTTTTGCAACTGCTCCGGCTTGGCCTGCAGCTGGTTCGCGCCCACCAGTTCGGCCACCACCAGGCCCAGGCGGACACGGCGCTCGGCCTGTGTATCGAACAGGTCCTGCGGCAACGGCGCGGTTTCGGCATCCTTCACGCCGCGCTTCTTCAGGTCTTCGCGTGCCGCGGTCATCATGCGCTCGCGTTCGCGCTCGACCAGCGCCTTGGGCACCTCCAGCTGCGAATGCGCAACCAGCGCGTCCATCACCGCCGCCTTGTTGCGTGCCAGCAGCCGCTGAGCCAGCTCGCGCTCCAGGTTCTTGCGCACATCGGCGCGCAGGCCCTCGACACTGGCGTCCTTGATGCCGAGCGACTTGGCAAAGCCTTCATCGACCTCGGGCAGCTTCTGCGCCTCGACCTTGGTCAGGCTGACACGGAAATCGGCTTCCTTGCCGGCGACGTCCTTGCCCTGGTAATCGGCCGGAAACTGCAACGGGAAGGTCTTCGATTCACCGACCTTCATGCCGCGCACCGACTTGTCGAATTGCTCGAGCATCTGGCCTTCGCCGATGATGAACTGGAACGCCTCCGCCTTGCCGCCATCGAAAGGTTCGCCGTCGATCTTGCCCTCGAAGTCGATCGTCACGCGGTCGCCTTCCACGGCGCCGTCGCCCTGCGGCCGCTGCGCGAAAGTGCGGCGCTGCTTCTGCAGGATCTCGACCGTGCGGTCGATGGCTGCCTCGGTGACCTCGGAGGTGGCGCTTTCGATGCGCGCCGCCGACAACTCGCCGATGACGACCTCGGGATAGACCTCAAAGGTGGCGTCGAAGGCCACCGTGCCTTCGGGCGCGTCCTCCTTCGGCGTGATGCGCGGCGTGCCGGCGACGCGCAGCTTGGCTTCGGTCGCCGCATCGCTGAAGGCCTGGCCGACACGGTCGTTCATGACCTCGTAATGCACCGAGTAGCCGTAGCGCTGGGTGACCACCGACATCGGCACCTTGCCGGGCCGAAAGCCTGCCGCCTTGACGGTGCGCGACAGCTTCTTCAGGCGCGTCTGCACCTCTGTGCTGATGTCGGTCTGCGGCAAGGTCAGCGTGATGCGGCGTTCGAGTTTTTCGAGGGTTTCGACTTGCACGGCCATGATGGGCTCTTTCACTGATGTAGGGCTGGATCGATTCGCGATCGAAGCTGGACAAAAACAACGATGGTGCGCGGGGCCGGACTCGAACCGGCACACCCGTGAGGGCGTCAGGACCTAAACCTGGTGCGTCTACCAATTTCGCCACCCGCGCTGCAGACCTGTTGCAAAACGGCGAAGGGGCCGTCAGTGGCCCCTTCAGCAACCCGGTAACGCCAAAGATTCTACCCGCCGGGTGCGGCCTGAACGGGCTTGACGCGGAACCACGCCGCGTACATCGCCGGCAGCGCCAGCAATGTCAGCGCGGTGGCCACCACAAGGCCGCCCATGATGGCCACCGCCATCGGCCCCCAGAACACGCTGCGCGACAGCGGGATCATCGCCAGCACCGCAGCGGCGGCGGTGAGGATGATCGGCCGGCAGCGCCGCACGGCCGCTTCGACGATCGCCATCCACGCCGGCACGCCGCGCTCGCGGTCCTGCTCGATCTGGTCGATCAGGATCACCGAATTGCGCATGATCATGCCCATCAGCGCGATCACCCCAAGCAGCGCGACGAAGCCGAACGGCCGGTTCAGCAGCAGCAACGCGCCGGCCACGCCGGCGATGCCCAGCGGCGCGGTCAGGAAGACCAGCATCGCGCGGCTGAAGCTGTGCAGCTGCAGCATCAGCAGCGTGAACATGATGAACAGCATCAACGGCGCGCCGACCGCGATCGAGCCCTGGCCCTTGGCGCTTTCCTCGACCGCGCCGGCGACCTCGATGCGGTACCCCGGCGGCATGCGCTGGCGGATCGAATCGAACAGCGGGTTCAGCTGCGCGGTCACGGTGGCGCCTTGCAGGCCATCGACGATGTCGCCCTGCACGGTGGCCGCATAGTCGCGCCCCTCGCGCCACAGCACGCCAGGCTCCCACATGACGCGCGCACTGGCGATCTGGCTCAGCGGAATGCTGGCGCCCGAGGCGGTGGGCACATACCCCTTGGCCAGGTCGGTCATGACGTCGCGTTCTTCCAGCGGCTGGCGCAGCACGATGTCGATCAGGTTGTCGCCGTCGCGGAACTGGCCGACGCGGCTGCCGCTGTTGATGGTGCGCGCGGCCTGCGCGATGGTCTGGCTGGACACCCCGAGTGCGCGCGCCTTGTCCTGGTCGATGTCCAGCCGCAGCACTTTCACCGATTCGTTCCAGTTGTCGTTGATGCCACGCAGGTTCGGGTTGTCGCGCATCAGCGCCTTGACCTCGTCGGCATAGGCGCGCACCTGCGCCGGATCGGCACCGACGACGCGGAACTGCACCGGATACGCCACCGGCGGCCCGTTCGGCAGCAGCTTGGCGCGTGCGCGCGCTTCTGGAAATTCCGTGGCCAGCAGCTCGGGCAAGGCCTTACGGATGCGTTCGCGCGCCACCAGGTCCTTCGGCATCAGCACCAGCTGGCTGACGTTGCTTTGCGGAAAAATCTGGTCGAGCACGAGCACGAAGCGTTCGGCGCCGCTGCCGACCCAGGTGGTCACCGAATCGACGCCGGGCAGCCCCATCAGCCGCGCCTCGACGCGGCGCGTGACGGCTTCGTTGGCCGCATACGAGGTGCCTTCCGGGTACCACAGATCGACCAGGATCTCGCGCCGGCTCGAATCGGGAAAGAACTGGTTCTGCACCTGGCCCATGCCGACGATGCCGAGCACCAATGTGCCGATGGTCGCGCCAATGGTGATCCAGCGGTGCGCCACGCACCAGTTCACCACGCGCCGGAAGCGCAGGTAGAACGGCGTGTCGAACAGCTCGTGCGGCTGCTCGCCCGGCGCCACCGCCGGGCGCACCTTCAGCAGCAGCGTGCCCAGGTAGGGCACGAAATAGACCGAGACGAACCACGAGATCAGCAGCGCCGCGGCGGTGACCGCGAAGATGGCGAAGGTGTATTCGCCGACGGTGGATTTGGCGATGCCGATGGGCAGGAAACCGGCCGCGGTGATGAGCGTGCCGGTGAGCATCGGCATGGCGGTGGCGTCGTAGGCGAAAGTGGCGGCACGCACCTTGTCGTAGCCTTCCTCGAGCTTGCGCACCATCATCTCCACGGCAATGATGGCGTCGTCCACGAGCAGGCCGAGCGCGATGATCAGCGAGCCGAGCGAGATCTTGTGCAGCCCCACGCCCCAGTAGTACATGGTGACGAAGGTGATGGCCAGCACCAGCGGGATGGTGATGCCCACCACCAGCCCAGGGCGCCAGTCGATCGTGAACTTCCACGAATTCGGCTTGAAGTGCAGCCCGAGGCTGACGAAGCTGACCGCCAGCACGATCAGCACCGCTTCGACGAGCACGCCGACGAACTCGTTGACCGAGGTGGCCACCACCTTCGATTGATTCTGGAACTGCTCGATCTCGATGCCCACTGGCAGGTCGGCGCGGATCGCCGCCGTGGCTTCTTGCAGCGCGTGGCCCATGGCGATGATGTCGCCACCCTTGGCCATCGAGATGCCGAGCGCGATGACCTCCTGCCCCTGGTGGCGCACCTTGACCTGCGGCGGGTCGACGTAGCCGCGCCTGATCTGCGCAATGTCACCCAGGCGCAGGCTGTTGCCACCGGCGCGGATGGCGAACTGTTCGAGATCGCGCGGGTCGAGGAACTGGCCCTGGACACGCACCTGCACGAAGTCGGTGCCGGCATCGACCACGCCGGCCGACTCGACCGCGTTCTGCTGCCCCAGCTGGGCCAGCACCTGGTTGAAGTCCAGCCCCAGCTGAGCCAGACGCTTCTGCGACACCTCGATATAGAGCTTTTCCTCCTGCGCGCCGAACAGCGCCACCTTGTTCACGTCCGGCACCTTCAGCAGGCGCTGGCGCACGCGGTCGGCGTGGTCCTTCAGTTCCTGGTAGCTGAAGCCGTCGGACGACAGCGTGTAGATCGAGCCATAGACATCGCCGAACTCGTCGTTGAAGTACGGGCCGATGACGCCCGTGGGCAGGCTGGCGCGAATGTCGCCGATCTTCTTGCGCACTGTGTACCAGATCTGCGCCATCTCGGCCGGCGGCGAGGAATCCTTCACCTGGAAGATGATCAGCGCCTCGCCGGGTTTCGAGTAGCTGCGGATCTTGTCCGCATAGGGCACTTCCTGCAGCGTGCGTTCGAGCTTGTCGGTGACCTGCTCGGCCACCTGCTGCGCGGTGGCGCCGGGCCAGAACACGCGCAGTGCCATGGCGCGGAAGGTGAACGGCGGGTCTTCGTCCTGGCCGAGCTGGAAGTACGCGGCCGCGCCCAGCAGCATCAGCACCACCAGCAGGTAGCGTGTCAGCGCGGCGTGTTCGAGCGCCCAGCGCGAGATGTTGAAGCGCGAAGCGGTGCCGCGCGGCGACGTCGAAGGGGCTGGCAATGCCGCTTCGGTGCTCACTTGATCGACACCGCGGTGCCGCCATCCGCGCTGCCCAGCGCCGGGCCGGTGGCCGCCGGGTCGACGTAGAACTTGACCTTCTGGCCGCCAGTCAGCACATGCACGCCGGCCGTTACCACCTTCTGGCCCGGCACCAGCCCGTCGCCGATGACCACGTCGTTGCCCTCGGCACCGATCACCAGCACCGGCTGCAGCTTCACCGTCATGCTGGCCGGGTCCACCAGCCAGACGTGGCTGCGCCCCTTGTCTTCCTTCAGCGCCGACAGCGGCAACTTGCTCACGCCGACCGTGTGCGGCAGATCGACGACCACGGTGGCCGTCTGCCCGAGGCGCAGGCCGCTGTCGCTGCCGATGTCGGCCTTGACCTGGAACGTGCGGGTGGTCGGGTCGGCAGCCGCCGACACCTCGCGTACCGTGGCCGGCAGCAAGGCCTGCTGCGCGCCCCACGACCTGACCTTGAAGGGGCTGGGCTGGCCGGGGTTGCGTGCCATGGCAGCGAGCGCGCCGACCTGGTCTTCCGGCACGGCGAAGACCACGTCACGGGGGCCGTCATGGGCCAGCCGCAGCACCGTGGCGCCGGCGCCGACGACCATGCCGGGCTCGGCATCGACGGCGGTGATGACGCCATCCACCGGCGCGCGCAAAGCGGCATAGCCGGCCTGGTTGCCTTGCACGCTGGCCTGGGCACGCGCCTGCTCGAGCTGGGCGCGCGACGACTTCAGACTCATCTGCCGCCGCTCGAATTCGGCCGCGCCGATGAAGCCCTTGTCGCGCAGTTCGCGGTAGCGGTTGAAGTCGGCTTCGGCCATGTCGAAGCTGGCCTGCGCGGCATCGACCGACGCACGCGCCGCATCCTGTGCCAGCCGCAGGTCCTGCGGGTCCAGGCTGGCGAGCAGCTGGCCGGCCTTGACGTGCTGGCCCGGCTCGACCGAGCGGCTGACCAGCTTGCCGCCGACGCGAAATCCCAGCCGCGATTCGCTGCGCGAGCGCACCTCGGCTGCAAACTCCTGGGTCGCGGCGGCCTCGCCGGGCTGCACCGTGAGCACGCGCACGGCGCGCACCGGTTCGGGCGCGGGCGCCGGTTTCGTGCACGCCGCCAGCGACAGCGCCGCGGCACACAGCACGCCCCTCGAGACAAGTCGATGACTGGACATGGAACTCCTTGCGACAGGCGACGATGCCGGCGGGCGGGTAGCAGGAGGGTCGCCTTGAATCTACTCTACTGACCCATTGGTCAGTAATGTAAACGCGGGCGATCACCCCTCACGGATCAGGGGCTACGCCGGCGTGTCCCACCGAGCAACTTGCGGACCATGCCCGGTGCCGCCCCGACAATCAAGCCGATGGCGGTCGATCACTACGAGAACTTTCCGGTCGCGTCCTGGCTGTGCCCGCCGCCGCTGCGGCCGGCCGTCAGCGCGATCTACCACTTCGCGCGCACCGCCGATGACCTGGCCGATGAGGGCGACGCAACGCCCGCGCAGCGTTTGCTAGCGCTGTCTGCATACCGCACCGAACTCGACGCGGCGCTGGCCGGCAAGGCACCCGGCGCACGCTGGCCTCAGGTTTTCGGCCCGCTCGGCGTGGCGCTGCGCCGCCACGACCTGCCGCGCGCGCCGCTGGCGTCGCTGCTCGAAGCCTTCGAGCAGGACGTGCACAACCCCGGCTACGGCGACCGGCAGGCGTTGCTCGCCTACTGTGCGCGCTCGGCAAACCCGGTCGGCCGGCTGCTGTTGCACCTGTACCGCATCGACGACATCGTTTCGCTGGCGCAGTCGGATGCCATCTGCAGCGCACTGCAACTGATCAACTTCTGGCAGGACCTGAGCATCGACCTGCCGCGTGCCCGCCTGTACGTGCCGGAAGAAGACCTGCGCCGCCACGGCCTCACCACCACACAGCTGCTGGCACTCGAAGACAGCCCCGCGTGCCGGCGCCTGGTGGCATCGTTGTGCGCTTGGTCGCGCGGCCTGATGCGCGAAGGCGCCCCGCTGGCGCGACGCGTTCCCGGCCGTGCCGGCTGGGAGCTGCGCCTGGTGGTGCAAGGCGGGCTGCGCATTCTTGACAGAATCGCGGACATGGATCACGCCAGCCTGCGCACACGCCCGACACTGCGCCGCCGCGATGCGCCGCTGCTGCTGTGGCGCGCGCTGACAGCGCACGGCGGCGGGCAGGCCCGCTGATGGCTGCGCCCGCCGCCGGCAGCGTGCGCAGCCCGCAACAGTACGTGCAGGACAAGACGGCCGCCAGCGGGTCGTCGTTCTATTACGCTTTCCTGTTCCTGCCGCCACCGCGCCGCGCGGCGATCACCGCCTTCTACGCCTTCTGCCGCGAGGTGGACGACGTGGTCGACGAGACCAGCGACGCGGGCGTGGCGGCGACCAAGCTGGCCTGGTGGCGGCACGAGGTGCAGGCCGCGTTCGGCGGGCAGGCCAGCCACCCGGTGATGAAGGCGCTGGTGCCGCTGGCGGCCGATCACGGCATCGAGCCGCGGCACCTGCTGGCCGTCATCGACGGCTGCCAGATCGACCTGCAACAGACCCGCTTCCTCGACTTCGCCGGCCTGCAGGGTTATTGCCACCTGGTGGCCGGCATCGTCGGCGAAGTCGCGGCCAACGTCTTCGGTCGCACACAGACCGCCACCATCGACTATGCGCACCGCCTCGGCCTGGCGATGCAGCTGACCAACATCGTGCGCGATGTCGGCGACGATGCGCGGCGCGGTCGCATCTACCTGCCGGTGTCCGAGTTGCGACAGTTCGACGTCAAGGCAAGCGAGATCCTGATGCGCGAAGCGCCATGGGGCTACAGCGAGCGCTTCGAAGCGCTGATGCGCTTTCAGGCCCAGCGCGCGCATCGCATTTACGACGAAGCGCTGGCGCTGCTGCCAACGGCCGATCGCAAGGCGCAGAAGCCGGGGCTGATGATGGCCAACATCTACCGCACGCTGCTGCGCGAGATCGAAGCCGACGGCTTTCGCGTGTTGCACCAACGCACCTCGTTGACGCCGCTGCGCAAGCTGTGGATCGCGCTGCGCACGCATTGGCGCGAGACTTGACGGGGTTGAACGTGGCGGTGGTCGGCGCCGGCTGGGCCGGACTGGCTGCGGCGGTGCACGCGCGCCGCGCCGGCCATCGGGTGAGCCTGTTCGACATGGCGACCCATGCGGGCGGCCGCGCGCGCGCGGTGGCGCATCAGGGCCTGGTGCTGGACAACGGCCTGCACATCCTGATCGGTGCCTACCGCGCCACGCTGGAGCTGATGGCGCTGCTCGACATCGATGCCCAGCAGGTGCTGCACCGCATGCCGCTGGCGCTGCGCTTCGCCGACGGCAGCGGGTTGCAGCTGCGCGCCGGCGCCGCGGTGCCGGCGTTGCTGCGCGGCGTGCTGAGCTGCCGCGGCTGGCGCTGGCGCGACAAGGGCGCGCTGCTGTGGGCGGCCAGCCGCTGGGCCGCCGCGCGTTTCGAGTGCTCGCCTGAGATCACCGTGGATCGGCTTTGTGCGGGCTTGCCGAGCGCGCTGCGCCGCGACCTGATCGACCCGCTGTGCGTGGCCGCGCTGAATACTCCGGCGACGAACGCCAGCGCGGCGGTCTTCCTGCGTGTGCTGCGCGATGCGCTGTTCAGCGCGCCGGGTTCGGCCGATCTGCTGCTGCCGCGGCAGCCGCTCGACGCGTTGCTGCCGCGGCCCGCGGCCGCCTGGCTGCAAGCCCATGGCGCCACGCTGCGGCTCGGCCACCGGGTGATGGCCCTGGAGAGCACGGACGATCGCGGCTGGCACGTCGATGGGCAGCCATTCGACCGCGTCGTGCTGGCCTGCACGGCCACCGAGGCGGCGCGGCTGTGCGCGCGCCTGGCACCCGGGTGGTCGGCGCAAGCCGCCGCGTTGCGCTACGAACCGATCGTCACCGTCTATGCACGCTCGACAGGCGTGCGGTTGCCGACGCCGATGACCGCCCTGCATGCCGATGCATCGGCGCCGGCGCAATTCGTCTTCGATCTGGGTGCCCTCGGTGGCCCGACCGATGTGTTGGCGTTCGTCGTCAGCGGCGCGCGCGACTGGGTCGAGCGCGGTTTGCAGGCCACCGCGCAGGCCACGCTGGCTCAGGCGCAAAGCGCGTTTCCCGCCGGCACCTGGCAGGGCGGCTTGCAGCTCGTGCACGTGGCCGCCGAAAGGCGCGCCACCTTTCAATGCACGCCGGACCTGGAGCGGCCGGCGGCGCAGGTGCTGCCCGGGCTGCTGGCGGCGGCCGACTATGTGCAGGGCCCGTACCCGGCGACGCTGGAAGGCGCGGTGCTGGCCGGCCGGCGGGCGGCGGCGCTCCTGCGCGAAGGCTGAGCTGTCGGTGCCGCGCCGTCAGCGTCGGGAAAACGGCGCTGCCAGTGGCTCGCCGATGAACAGCCCCTGCTGGGGCCATTGCACGCTCTTCCAGTAGGCCTCGATGGCCGTGCTGCCTTGCAGGTAGTGCATCAGCAACCACTGCGGGTGCGGAAACTTCTGCAGGTGATTGCACGGCTCGCTGACGGTGCCGTGGCTCGCCGTGGCGCCCGATTCGATCCAGGCCAGCGCGCTGGTCTGGCCATTCGGCCCAGACAGCTTGCCGCCGAACGAGGTGAGGTGGTCGCCCAGGCCGCCGGCAGCCCACTTGACCCGCGGCAAGAACTCCACCCGCGCGCTGCCCGTCAACAGCATCACCACCGGTTCGGCAGCATCGAGCGCGGCCTCGAACTCCGTCACCCGTTCGACATGCAGCGTGACACCTGAGCGGGTCACGTCCGTCTCGGGGGGATACAGCCGCGCCCGCACGTTGCGGGCGGTGTCACCGGTGGTCAGGAACATCGCATTCACCGGCGGTGCCCCGCGCAGCCCGAGCTTGCCGTCGGACTTCACGCCACGGTCGATCAGCGCCTTGGCGCCGTCCACGTCGGCGGCCGCGATCAGCATCGACGGTCGCAGACCCAGGTCGGTCCAGGGCCGGACTGACGCCGAATTGGCATACGGCGAAGGCTTCGATGCGGCGCAGGTCTGCTGACACAAGGCGGCATCGAAACCCATCGTCAACGCGCCGGTGATCGAATTGCAGGCCACCGCATACGGCGCCGCCCAGGCCAGCGCCAACGCCTGCGTGCGCTCACCGAAGTACGCGCGGACCTGCGCATCGAGCACGGCGAACTCGTCCGCCGTCAACACCGGCTTCAGCGGCACTTCGGTGCGCAGCACCTGGTGGCGTCGCAGGCGTCGGCGCTTGATGTAGTGCTCGCCGACGGCCACCGAATAGGGGTCGGCGGTATTGATGACCAGGCCGATGTCCGGCGCGTGCAGCCTGCCGCGCAACACCGGCACGGCGGCCCATTGGCGCGGCACCCCCAGCGGAGCCCCCGAGGCCGGCACCGAGGCCGCATCGGCGGCGCGAAGCGGTGGCGGTGCATCGGGCTGGGCCTGGGCCGCCGCGGCCACCGCCAGCCCGAGCAGCACACCCAGACACTGGCCCATTGGGCCGATGCGCGCGCCGCGGCCATCTCGCATGAAGGCTTCTGATTTCACAATGCTGTCGCCGAACCCCACAATACGGATCATGGCCAAGAGCGAGAACCACAAACCGACGATCCAGGTGCTGGAGCGCAGCTTCGCGCTTCTCGATGTGCTGGCATCACACCCCGACCCGGTGTCGCTGAAGGTGATCAGCACCCAGACCGGTCTGCACCCTTCGACCGCGCACCGCATCTTGAACGATATGGTCTGCGGCCGTTTCGTGGACCGGCCCGAAGCCGGCAGCTACCGGCTGGGCATGCGCCTGCTGGAGCTCGGCAATCTGGTCAAGGCCCGTCTGGATGTGCGCGACGCGGCCATCGGGCCGATGCGCGAGTTGCACAAGCTGACGCATCAGCCGGTGAACCTGTCGCTGCGTCAGGGCGACGAGATCGTCTACATCGAGCGCACCTACAGCGAGCGCTCGGGCATGCAGGTGGTGCGCGCCATCGGTGGCCGCGCGCCGTTGCACCTGACCTCGGTGGGCAAGCTGTTCCTGGCGCTGGACGATCCGCAACGCGTGCGCGCCTACGCCACCCGCACCGGCCTGGCCGGCCACACGCGCAACAGCCTCACCGACATCAACGCGCTGGAACGCGAACTGGCGAGCGTGCGCGCAAGTGCCAGCGCACGCGACAACGAGGAACTCGAGATGGGCGTGCGCTGCATGGCGGCGGGCATCTTCGATGACCAGGGCCGGCTGGTGGCGGGGCTATCCCTGTCGGCGCCCGCCGACCGCATCGAAGACAGCTGGATGGCCCGCGTCAAGGAAACGGCGAGCCAGATATCGGCTGCGCTGGGGCATCGCAAGGCGCCTTGAGCCGCGAGGCCGCGCGCCGCGGTCAGTCACTGAATGCTTGCACCGGCACGGCGTGCGCGCCGAGACCGCCATTCAGCCCGTCGATCAGCCACTTGCGGATGCGCTCGGCATCGCCGATGCGCGAGTAGCGCCCCGCCGAATCCAGCAGCACCATGATCAGCTTGCGCCCGGCCATCTGCGCCTGCACGACCATGCAGCGACCCGCTTCGGAGATGTAGCCGGTCTTCTGCAGGCCGATGTCCCATTCGGGGTTGCGGATCAGTCCGTTGGTGTTCCTGAATTGCACGAAGTGCCTGCCCACCGGCATCTGAGCTTCGCGCGACACCGTCAGCTCGCGCAGGATCTGGTGCTGGTAGGCAGCTCCCACCAGCCGCGCCAGATCTTCGGCGTTGGATTGGTTCTTGCTGGACAACCCGGTCGGTTCGACATAGACCGTGCCGTTCATGCCCAACAGGCGGGCCTTGGCGTTCATCGCCTCCACGAACACGTCCAGACCGCCGGGAAAGGTGCGACCGAGGGCGTGTGCGGCGCGGTTCTCTGACGACATCAGAGCCAGGTGCATCATTTCGCCGCGACTGAGCTGGGTGCCGACCGTCAGCCGCGAGCGGCTGCCCTTTTCGGTGTCCACATCGTCCTGTGAGATGGTCAGCGTCTCATCCAGCGGCAGGCCGGCTTCAGCGATGATGAGGCCGGTCATGAGCTTGGTGATCGAGGCGATCGGCAGCACCGCCTGCGGGTTCTTGCTGAACAGCACCTGCTGCGTGTCCTGATCGACCACCAGCGCCACGCTGGACTTCAGATCGAGCGGGTCGTCGGTGGCATGCAGGCCGAACACCTGGCCATACGACGGGCGTTGCGGCGCGGCGCGAGCCTCCTGCCGACGAGACGGCTGCGAGCGACTGATCTTCTTCGCCTGCTTCGAAGATTTCTTCACCGTGCTGCCGGACTTGGCCGCGGCCGGAGCCGACTGCGCCAGCGGAGCGAAGACCAGAGCCGCACAGGTGCTGAAAGCAAGCAGCGCGACGCGAACGCTGCGAAGAATCAAGGCTCCATGCACGGTATATGCCCCCAAAGTAACCGAAAGTTTATGGGATTGGAAAAAGTCACGCAATATCAAAAACTTGCGTTTTCTTCCTAATGTTGAGCTTTCGGTGAAATGTGTGGGGTTTGCCGGACACCCACGGCCCACCACGAACTATCGGCCGATGTCCGGCAGTATTGAGAACACGCCCGCTGCGCGCAAGCACCCACGCCCCCTGAAGCGCGGCGGGTGCACGCCTGGGGACGCCGATTCGAGGGGGGGGCGGGCCTTCGCGTCAACGCTCACCAGACGCGATCAGCCCTGCGCGGCGACGCGCTCGCCCTTGCTGTGCAGCTTGTTCAGCGCCGCAAGATAGGCCTTGGCCGAAGCGACGATGATGTCGGGGTCGGCGCCGACGCCGTTGACCACGCGGCCACCGAGTTGCAGCCGCACCGTCACCTCGCCTTGTGATTCCGTGCTGCCCGAGGTGATGGCATTGACCGAATACAGCAGCAGCTCGGCGCCACTGTTCACCCTCGATTCGATGGCCTTCAAGCTGGCATCGACCGGGCCATTGCCGTCGCTCTCGGCCTGCAGTTCACTTTCGCCGGCGGCGAAGACGACACGGGCGTGCGGGCGCTCGCCCATTTCGGACTGCTGCGCAAGCGACAGCAGCCGGAAGTGCTCCTGTTCGCCGGTCACGCTTTCGTCGCCGACCAGCGCGATGATGTCTTCGTCGAAGATGTCGCTCTTGCGGTCGGCGAGGTCCTTGAAGCGCGCGAACGCGGCGTTGTTCTCGGCTTCCGAATCCGACTGGATGCCCAATTCCTGCAATCGCTGCTTGAAGGCGTTGCGCCCCGACAGCTTGCCGAGCACGATCCTGTTCGCGGCCCAGCCGACGTCTTCGGCACGCATGATTTCGTAGGTGTCGCGCGCTTTCAGCACGCCGTCCTGGTGGATGCCCGAGGCATGGGCGAAGGCGTTTGCCCCGACCACCGCCTTGTTCGGCTGCACCACGAAGCCGGTGGTCTGCGCCACCAGGCGCGAGGCCGGCACGATCTGCGACGCGTCGATGTTCAGCTCGAGCTTGAAGTAATCACGTCGGGTCTTCACCGCCATCACCACCTCTTCGAGCGAGCAGTTGCCGGCACGTTCGCCCAGACCGTTGATGGTGCATTCGATCTGCCGCGCGCCGCCGAGCATGACACCGGCCAGCGAGTTGGCCACCGCCATGCCGAGGTCGTTGTGGCAATGCACCGACCACACCGCCTTGTCCGAATTGGGCACGCGCTCGCGCAGGTTGCGGATGAACTCGCCGTAGAGCTCGGGAATGGCATAGCCCACGGTGTCGGGAATGTTCAGCGTGGTGGCGCCTTCGGCGATGGCGGTCTCCAGCACGCGGCACAGGAAGTCGGGGTCTGAGCGGTAGCCGTCCTCGGGCGAGAACTCGACATCGGCGCACAGGTTGCGCGCGAAGCGCACCGCCTGCCTGGCCTGCTCGTGCACCTGCTCGGGTGTCATGCGCAGCTTCTTTTCCATGTGCAGCGCGCTGGTCGCGATGAAGGTGTGGATGCGCGCCGAGGCGGCCGGCTTCAGCGCCTCGGCGGCGCGTGCGATGTCGCGGTCATTGGCGCGCGCCAGCGAGCACACGGTCGATTCGCGGATCTGCGATGCGATCGCCTTCACGGCTTCGAAATCGCCGTTGCTCGACGCCGCGAAGCCGGCCTCGATGACATCGACGCGCAGCCGCTCGAGCTGGCGCGCAATGCGCAGCTTCTCGTCGCGTGTCATCGATGCGCCGGGTGATTGTTCGCCGTCGCGCAAGGTGGTGTCGAAGATGATCAGCTTGTCGCCCATGTCTTGCTCCCGAATACCGGCCCGCGCTCAGGCCGCCAGCGAAGCCGCGCTCGGCTGCATCGCACCCGCGCGCAGCACGCCGCTGAGCAGGGCCTTGAACGATGCAGCCACGATGTCGGCATCGACGCCCACGCCGTACAGCGTGCGCTTGCCGATGCGCAGCTCGATGTACGCCGCAGCGCGCGCCTTGGCCCCGCCGCCGATGGCGTGCTCGTGGTAATCGAGCAGTTGCAACTCCTCGCCGCAATGGGCCTGCAAGGCGGCCATGAACGACTCGACCGGCCCGTGTCCGCGACCGTGCAGCTCCAGCGCCCGTCCGCCGACCTCGACCGTCGCACTGAGTTGCATCTGCCGCTGTGCGTCTTCTTGCAGCCGGTACGCGCCGAGCCGCAGCCCCTGTTCGACGTGGTATTCCTGCGCGAACACCTGCCACAGATCGGCGGCGCTCATCTCGCGCCCCTGCAGGTCCATCACCGCCTGCACCACCTGGCTGAATTCGATCTGCAGCCGCCGCGGCAGCTGCAGCCCGTATTCGGCCTCGAGCAGATACGAGATGCCGCCCTTGCCCGACTGGCTGTTGACGCGGATCACCGCTTCGTAGCTGCGACCCACGTCCTTCGGATCGATGGGCAGGTAGGGCATGTCCCAGATATCACCGTCGCGGCGCGCCGCCAGCGCCTTCTTGATCGCGTCCTGGTGCGAGCCCGAGAACGAAGTGAACACCAGATCGCCGACATACGGGTGGCGCGGGTGCACCGGCAACTGGTTGCAGTGCTCGACACAGCGGCGGATCTCGTCGATGTCGGAAAAGTCGAGCCCCGGCGCGACGCCTTGCGAATACAGGTTGAGCGCGATGTTCACCAGATCGACATTGCCGGTGCGTTCACCGTTGCCGAACAGGCAGCCCTCGATGCGGTCGGCACCGGCCATCAGCGCGAATTCACCCGCCGCGGTGCCGGTGCCGCGGTCGTTGTGCGGGTGCACCGACAACACGATGGCATCGCGCCGCGCGAGGTGACGGTGCATCCACTCGATCATGTCGGCGAATATGTTCGGCGTGCTGTGCTCGACCGTCGACGGCAGGTTGATGATGCATTTGTGCTGCGCGCTGGGCTGCCAGGTTTCGGTGACGGCATCGACGACCCGCTTGCTGAAGGCCAGCTCGGTGCCGGAGAACATCTCCGGCGAGTACTCGAAGGTCCATGCAGTGCCAGGCTGTGCGGCGGCCAGGTCGCGCACCAGCCGCGCATGGCTCGTCGCCAGTTCGACCACGCCGTCCTCGTCGAGCCCCAGCACCACCTTGCGCATCACCGGTGCGGTGGCGTTGTACAGGTGCACGATGGCGCGCTCAGCCCCCACCAGCGCTTCGAACGTGCGGCGGATCAGGGGTTCGCGGGCCTGCGTCAGCACCTGGATCGTCACGTCGTTCGGCACCAGGTCGTCCTCGATGAGCAGGCGCACGAAGTCGAAATCGGCTTGCGACGCCGACGGGAAACCGACCTCGATTTCCTTGAAGCCGATGCGCACCAGCATCTGAAACATGCGCAGCTTGCGCTGCGGGTCCATCGGCTCGATCAGCGCCTGGTTGCCGTCGCGCAGATCGACGCTGCACCACAGCGGCGGCGCCGTCAACACAGCATCGGGCCAGCGCCGGTCGGTCAGGCCGATGGGGGCGAAGGCGCGGTATTTCTGTTCCGGGCGGGTGAGCATGGTCATGGCAAAACCTCGTGTCGTTGAATCATCGAATGACACACGCGGCAAAAACAAGAACGGCCCGCTGCGTGTGCTGGCGGGCCGTTGATGCGATGCAGAAGTATCGGTCGAATCAGTCGATCAGCGCGCCCGTGGCACTCCCAGCAGTAGTAGCGAAAAGGTAGGTGCGCGCGAAATCATGTGGTGAATGTAGCACGCGGGACGTGGCGCGTAAACGGGCGTGGCGGCCGCCCCGTCAATGCAGGCCACGTTCGTCGGGCTCGTCGGTGGAGGTCGAGATCACGCTCACCTGGCGGCCCTTCATCTTGCGCCAGACGTACACCGCGTACCCCGAGACGCCGTACAGGCAGAACATGCCGAAGATGACCAAAGGCGGATGCAGGTTGACGGCGGCGATGACCAGCGCGACCAGCACGATGACGATGAACGGCACCGAGCGCTTGCGGCCGAAATCCTTGAAACTGTAGAAGGGCACGTTGGTGACCATCGTCAGGCCGGCGTACAACGTCACCGCCATCGCCGTCCATGCCAGCCAGCCGATCTGCGAGACACCCTTGTAGCCGGCGTCGTCGAGCACCCAGATGAAGCCGGTGACCAACGCCGCCGCGGCCGGGCTGGGCAGGCCCTGGAAGTAGCGCTTGTCGATGACCGCGATGTTGGTGTTGAAGCGCGCCAGCCGCAGCGCCGCCGACGCGCAATAGACGAAGGCCACCACCCAGCCGAGCTTGCCCATGCCGCGCAGCGCCCACTCATAGACGATCAGCGCCGGCGCCGCGCCGAAGCTGACCATGTCCGACAGGCTGTCCATCTGCTCGCCGAAGGCGCTCTGGGTGTTGGTCATGCGCGCCACGCGACCATCCAGGCTGTCCAGCACCATCGCGCAGAACACGCCGACGACCGCGTTCTCGAAGCGCCCGTTCATGGCCATGACGATGGCGTAGAAGCCACCGAAAAGCGCCGCCAGCGTGAACAGGTTGGGCAGGATGTAGATGCCGCGCCGGCGCTTGCGCGGCAGCCCGCCCACCGCAACGGGATCCTCGCGCGTGGAGGGAGGTGCCTCGTTCATGGGCTCGGCACAGGGCTTCAGTTGCGGCTCTTGTCCACCAGCTTGTTGGCCTTGATCCACGGCATCATCGCGCGCAGTTTCTCTCCCACCACCTCGATCGAGTGCTCGCCCATCAGGCGCCGACGCGACAGCAACGTCGGTGCGCCTGCGCGGTTCTCGAGGATGAAGTTCTTCGCGTATTCGCCGGTCTGGATATCCACCAGCGCCTGGCGCATGGCCGCGCGGGTTTCGGCGTTGACGATCTTCGGGCCGGTGACGTACTCGCCGAACTCGGCATTGTTCGAGATCGAGTAATTCATGTTGGCGATGCCGCCTTCATAGATCAGGTCGACGATCAGCTTCAGTTCGTGCAGGCACTCGAAGTAGGCCATCTCGGGCGCGTAGCCGGCATCGACCAGCGTTTCGTAGCCGGCCTTGATCAGTTCCACCGTGCCGCCACACAGCACGGCCTGCTCGCCGAACAGGTCGGTCTCGGTCTCTTCGCGGAAGTTGGTTTCGATGATGCCGGCCTTGCCACCGCCGTTGGCCGCCGCATAGCTCAGCGCCAGGTCACGCGCCTTGCCCGACGGGTCGGCATGCACCGCGATCAGGTGCGGCACGCCACCGCCTTGCGTGTAGGTGTTGCGCACCGTATGCCCGGGGGCCTTCGGCGCCACCATCCACACATCGAGGTCGGCGCGCGGCACCACCTGACCGTAGTGCACGTTGAAGCCGTGCGCGAAGGCCAGCGAGGCGCCTTCGCGGATGTTCGGCTCGACGCCCTCGCGATAGACGGCCGCGATCTGTTCGTCGGGCAACAACATCATCACCACGTCGGCATCCTTGACGGCGGCACCGACATCGGCCACCTTCAGCCCGGCCTTCTCGACCTTCGACCACGACGCCCCGCCCTTGCGCAGACCCACCGTCACCTTGACGCCGCTGTCGCTCAGGTTCTGGGCATGGGCGTGGCCCTGTGAGCCGTAGCCGACGATGGTGACCTTCTTGCCCTTGATCAGGCTCAGGTCGGCGTCCTTGTCGTAATAGACCTTCATGGTTCTCTCCGTTGTGTGGGGGGGTTGAGTAAGTTGAGGGATCCGCTCTTCAGACCCTGAGGATGCGTTCGCCGCGGCCGATGCCGCTGGTGCCGGTGCGCACCGTTTCCAGGATCGCCGAGCGATCGATGGCCTGCAGGAAGGCATCGAGCTTGGCGGTGTCGCCAGTGAGTTCGAGGGTGTAGCTCTTGTCGGTGACATCGACGATGCGGCCGCGAAAGATGTCGGCCATGCGCTTCATTTCGTCGCGCTCCTTGCCGACCGCCCGCACCTTGATCAGCATCAGCTCCCGCTCGGTGAAGCTGGCCTCGGTCAGATCGACCACCTTGACCACTTCGATGAGCCGGTTCAGGTGCTTGGTGATCTGCTCGATGACCTCGTCGGAGCCGGTGGTGACGATGGTCATGCGCGACAGCGAGCGGTCTTCGGTGGGTGCGACCGTCAGGCTCTCGATGTTGTAGCCCCGCGCCGAGAACAGCGCCACCACGCGCGACAGCGCGCCCGGTTCATTCTCGAGCAGTACGGCGATGACATGTTTCATGTGAATTCGTCCTGCGCGCTCTTCGAAGCCGTCGGCGGTAACCGCCGGCCCTTGGCCACGCCCTTCGAGTGGGACTCGGGTGAGTCGAGACAACGTCCTGAAGTTGCGAGCTGCGCCGCCTGTGCCCTCGCGCGCCCGGCGCGGTAACGCCGAGCGTGTCGGGCCAGGCTTCAGCCGCTCACAGGTCCTCGGACCCCAGTAGCATTTCCGAGATGCCTTTGCCTGCCTGCACCATCGGCCAGACGTTCTCGGTCGGATCGGTGCGAATGTCGAGGAACACGGTGCGGTCCTTCAACCGGATCGCCTCGCGCAATGCCGGTTCCACATCGGCGGGCTTTTCGACCAGGATGCCGACGTGCCCGTAGGCTTCGGCCAGCTTGACGAAGTCGGGCAGCGCATCCATGTAGCTGTGCGAATAGCGCCCGCCGTAATCGATCTGCTGCCACTGGCGCACCATGCCCAGGTAGCGGTTGTTCAACGACACCACCTTGACGGCGGTTTCGTACTGCTTGCAGGTGGACAGCTCCTGCAGGCACATCTGGATCGAGCCTTCGCCGGTGACGCAGAACACATCGGCATCGGGCTTGGCCAGCTTGATGCCCATGGCATATGGCAGGCCCACGCCCATCGTGCCCAGGCCGCCCGAATTGATCCAGCGGCGCGGCTCGTCGAAGCCGTAATACTGCGCCGCCCACATCTGGTGCTGGCCGACATCGGAGGTGATGTAGGTGTCGCGCCCGCGTGTCAGCTCATGCAGCTTTTGCACCACGAACTGCGGCTTGATGACCTCGTGGCTGCCCTTGTAGGCCAGGCAGTCGCGTTGGCGCCAGGTGTCGATCTGCCGCCACCAGGCGGAAAGCGCCTCTGCATCCGGTCGCAGCGCGTTGTCGCTGATCTGGGCCAGCAGCTCGCCGAGCACTTCCTTGACGTCGCCGACGATCGGGATGTCCACGCGCACGCGCTTGGAAATCGACGACGGGTCGATGTCGATGTGGATGATCTTGCGCTCGACCGACGCGAAGTGCTTCGGGTTGCCGATGACGCGGTCGTCGAAACGTGCGCCCACCGCCAGCAGCACATCGCAGTTCTGCATCGTCAGGTTGGCTTCGTAGGTGCCGTGCATGCCCAGCATGCCCAGGAAACGCGGGTCGCCGGCCGGCATCGCGCCCAGGCCCATCAACGTGTTGGTGCACGGCACGCCGAGCAGATCGACCAGCCGGCGCAGTTCGGCCGAGGCGTTGCCGAGCACAACACCACCGCCGGTGTAGATGTAGGGTCGCTTGGCGCCCAGCAGCAGCTGCACAGCCTTGCGAATCTGCCCGCCGTGGCCCTTGCGCACCGGGTTGTACGAGCGCATCTCGACCCGCTCCGGGTAGCTGAAGGGCGTCGTCTTCAGCGACACGTCCTTCGGGATGTCCACCACCACCGGGCCGGGACGGCCGCTGCGGGCGATGTGGAAGGCCTTCTTCATCGTCAGCGCCAGTTCGCGCACGTCCTTGACGAGGAAGTTGTGCTTGACGATCGGCCGCGTGATGCCGACCGTGTCGCACTCCTGGAACGCATCCAGGCCGATCGCCGGCGTCGGCACCTGCCCGGTGATGATGACCATCGGGATCGAATCCATGTAGGCGGTGGCGATACCGGTGACGGCATTCGTCACGCCCGGCCCGCTGGTGACCAGCGCCACGCCGACCTCGCCGGTGGCGCGTGCATAACCGTCGGCGGCATGCACTGCAGCCTGCTCGTGGCGCACCAGCACGTGCTGGATCGTCTCTTGCTTGTACAGCGCGTCGTAGATGTACAGCACCGCGCCACCCGGATAGCCCCACAGGTACTTGACCTGCTCGGCTTGCAGACAGCGCACCAAGATCTCGGACCCGTTCAGGTCGCGCTCGGTGGCATCGGGGGATTGCGCGGCGGCGGCGCGCTTGAGTTCAGCGGGGGACATGTCCATGGATCGAACCTCTGTGAATTTCTCTGACGAAAAACCATCGGTGCCCCTCTTCGCGCCCTCGTGGGGCGGAATCGGCAAAGCAGGCTGGCTGGCCGTTCGAAACCCGTTGCCGGGCTTTCGACGCCGAACCTCGCCCGCTCGTGGCGCAGCCGCACATTATGACATCGGCCGGCGGCCGCGGCCTGGCCCAGCTTCGCGCCGTCCGCGTTGCGCTAGAGTGGGTGCACCGCATCGGCGCGAGCCGCGAGCCGCAAGTCCTTGGCCACAGAAAAAGAACTGTCCGACTTTCTCGAGGGCGCCGACCGGCGCGCCTACAAGCGCACGCTGTACGCCGTGCACGACGAGGACGCGGCGCTCGACATCGTGCAGGACACGATGATCCGTCTGGCGACGCGCTATGCCGACCGGCCGGCCGCCGAATTGCCGCTGTTGTTCGCGCGCATCCTGTCGAACGCGACCATGGACTGGTTTCGCCGGCGCAAGGTGCGCGTCGGCGTGGTGCAGAATTTTTCCGACCTCGAGCCGAGCAACGCCGGCCCCGATTTCGATCTGCTGGACACGCTGGAGACGATCGAGACCTCGTGGGGCGCGCGCGGTCCGGCCGACCACCTGATGCGCGAACAGACCCTGGCGCGCCATCGACGCTGCGGTGGCCGAACTGGCCCCGCGTCAACGAGAAGCCTTTCTGTTGCGTTACTGGGAAGAACTGGATGTAGCGGAAACGGCGTCGGTCATGGGTTGCTCGGTGGGCAGTGTAAAAACCCACTGCGCGCGGGCCGTGAAGGCGCTGGCCACCGCCTTGGCCGCCAAGGGAATGAAGCCATGAATCTGAACAGCCGTACCCGATCGATCGAGTTCGAGTCATTGCAGGCGCGCATCGGCCTGCGCCTGGCCGCGCGCCTGAGCGAAGGCAACCGCCGTTTGCCGGGGGACATCGGCGAGAGGCTGCGCGTGGCGCGTGAGCAGGCGTTGCGCCAATCGCGCACCGCCACCCGGGCATCGCCTGTGCCGGCGCTGGCTTTGAGCGGCGGCCGCCATGGCGCCACTGCCACCGCTTCAGGGCCGCACACGCCATGGTGGCTGCGGCTGGCCTCGGCCACGCCGCTGCTGCTGTTGCTGGTCGGGCTGCTGTCGATACAGCACATCCACGAGCAGGCCCAGATTCGTGCCGCCGCCGAGCTTGATGCGGCGCTGCTCGCCGACGACCTGCCCCCCGACGCTTATCGCGATCCCGGCTTCGTCGAATTCCTGAAACAGCGCCGGCAGTGACAACGCGAGCTCGATCGGGCCGATCCGCACGCAGCCTGGCCGCCCTGGTGGCCTGTGTCGCTCTGTCGAACCTGCCCGGCGGGGCCGGCGCGCAACCGGCCGGTGCCGAGCCGACCTGGAACTCGCTGAGCCCGGCGCAACGCGCGGCGCTGGCGCCACTGCAGCGCGACTGGCCGCAGTTCGACAGCGACCGCAAGAAGAAGTGGCTCGAGGTGGTGCAGAAGGTCGAAACGATGTCGCCAGCCGAACGCGAACGCATGCAGGCGCGCATGACCGAATGGTCTCGCCTGTCGCCCGAGGAGCGTTCGCGCGCACGCTTGCAATACCAGCAGGCGCGCCAGATGGGCCCGCTCGACAAACAGGAAAAGTGGGATGCCTATCAGGCGCTGACACCGGATGCCAAGCGTGACCTGGCGCGCCAGTCGCAGTCCGAGCGCGCTGCGGTCGACAAGTCTGCGCGCCGGCCCGTCGGAGCATCCGCGCCCGACCGTGGCGCAAAGGCGGTGGCGCCTGCCGTGGTGCAGGGCAAACCGGGCGCGAGCACCACGCTGATGACGCCCACGCCGCAACCGGTGGCACCAAAAACACCGCAAAAAATCGTCGCGCCGCCCGGCCAGGTGGACAAGAGCACGCTGCTGCCGAAGTCGGCCCGTGACGATGCGGCGTCAGGCGGCAAACCCGCGTCGCGATGAGACGACCGCAGCGCAACGCCCTCGCCGATGGGCCCGCCACGACAGCCCGCCTCGATCAGCCTCACGATGCCGGCCAGGCGTTGGCCACGCCCAGCCTGCGCCGTCGCATGGCCTGCTTCCTCTATGAAGGCGTGCTGCTGTTCGGCGTGGTGATGATCGCCGGCTACCTGTACTCGAGCCTCACGCAGCAACGCCACGCGCTCGTCGGCCTGCAGGGTCTGCAGGCCTTCCTGTTCGTGGTGCTCGGCATCTATTTCGTGTGGTTCTGGTCGAACGGCGGCCAGACAGTCGCCATGAAGACATGGCACGTGCGCGTGCTCACCGCCGACGGCCGCCCGCTGTCGCAATGGCGCGCGCTGGCGCGCTATGGCCTGAGCTGGCTGTGGTTCCTGCCGGCGCTGGCCAGCGCTCACGTTGCCGGCCTGGGCGGCGCGGGCATCGCCGCGCTGCTGTTCAGCGGGGTTGTCGTCTATGCCGCGCTGTCGCACTTTCATCCGCAGCGGCAGTTCATGCACGACGTGCTCTGTGGCACGCGCCTGGTCAGCTGGCACAGTGGCCCGCGCAAGGCCGCCTGAAACTGCAATCCTGCAGCGCGAACTCAGACCGCTGCTTCGTCGGTCTCGCCGGTGCGGATGCGCACCGCCTGCTCCACCGCCGTGACGAAGATCTTGCCGTCACCGATCTTGCCGGTCTTCGCCGCCTTGACGATGGCTTCGACGCAGCGCTCGAGGTCGTCGTTCTTCACCACCACCTCGATCTTCATCTTCGGCAGGAAGTCGACCACGTATTCGGCGCCACGGTACAGCTCGGTGTGCCCCTTCTGACGGCCGAAACCCTTGACCTCGGTGACGGTCAACCCGGAAACGCCCACGTCGGCCAACGCCTCGCGCACCTCTTCCAGCTTGAACGGCTTGATGATGGCAGTGATCAGCTTCATGGTCAGCTCTCCAGACGAACGTTGCACTCGCCCAATTTAATCACGTTCGTCCGCCACTCGGCGCACCGCGCCATGGGGTTGTCACGGACTGCGGATTCATCGCACCAGCACGGTGCCTGGAAGGGCCGGCGCACACCACGACGGGGCTTGCCCCGCGCCATGCAAGGGCACCGGCGCGGCGCTGCGACGGGTTCGATCGCCAGCGCCTACGATCGGGCATGCCCCGCAGCACCGCGTCGCGCCAACCCTTGTCGATGAGCGTCGATCCCGAGTGGCCCGCCTGCGTGGTTCGCATCGTCGATGACCCGCTTGCGGTGGACGGCAGGCAATGGAACGAACTGCTCGCAGCACAGGATTCGCCCACACCCTTCATGCGCCACGAGTACCTGCTCGCGCTGCATGCGTCGAAGAGCGCGGTGGCCGAGACGGGATGGGCCTTGCATCTGGTCTGCGTGTATGACCGGGAAGGCGATGGCGCGAACTTGCTGGCCGCCTGCCCGGCCTACCTGAAGAGCCATTCGTATGGCGAGTACGTGTTCGACTGGGCCTGGGCCGATGCCTACGAACGCCACGGCCTGCGCTACTACCCCAAGCTGCTCACGGCGGTGCCGTTCACGCCGGTGTCGGGCACTCGCCTGCTGGCACGATCGTCCTCGACCAGGCGCCTGCTGGTGCGCGTGCTGCGCCAGATCTGCCAGACGCAAGGCCTGTCGTCGGCGCACCTGCTGTTCATGGACGACAGCGATGCCAGCGCCGCGGTCGATGAGGGCTGGATGTTGCGCCAGACGGTGCAGTTCCATTGGCTGAACCGCGAGCCGCAACCGTATGCCGACTTCGCCGAATTCCTCGGCGGCCTTCAGCGCGAGAAGCGCAAGAAGATCGCGCAGGAACGGCGCCGCGTGCTCGATGCGGGCATCGTCTTCGGCATCTACCTGGGCGGCCAGATCGACAGCGCGCTGTGGGATTTCTTCCACCGCTGCTACAGCCTGACCTACGCGGCTCACCACTCCACGCCCTATCTGCAGCGCGACTTCTTCGCCCGCATGCAGCAGCACATGGCAGACAACTGGGTCATGTTCGTGGCCGAGCGCGACGGCCAGCGCGTGGCCTGTTCGCTGCTGGCCATCGATGCCGACAAGGGCCACGCCTACGGCCGCTACTGGGGCTGCACCGAGTACGTGCCCTGCCTGCACTTCGAAGCCTGCTACTACCAGCCGCTGGCCTGGTGCATCGCCAACGGCTACCGCCGCTTCGAAGGCGGCGCGCAGGGCGAACACAAGATGGCACGCGGGCTGCTGCCGGTGATCACGCAGTCAGCGCACTGGCTGGCGCATCCCGCCTTCAGCGACGCGGTGGCGCGCCACCTGCAGGCCGAAGGCGGCGGCATCGATGCCTATGTCGATGAACTGCGCGAACGCAACCCGTACCGCGATCGCACCGAGGGCGACGGCGGCGCGAACTGAAAGGCCCGTCGCGCCACTTGGCGACGTTCAGCCCTTGGCCATCTGCTTGGACCACTTGGCGATGCCCGACGACACCTCGCGGTGCGCACTGTCCACGCCTTCCCAGCCACCGAGCTTGACCCACTTGCCGGGCTCCAGATCCTTGTAGTGCTGGAAGAAGTGCTCTATGGTGCGCAGGCGCATCGGGTTCAGATCGGTGGCCGCCTTCCAGTGCGAATAGATCGACAGGATGCGGTCGATGGGCACCGCCAGCAGCTTGTCATCGCCGCCGGCCTCGTCGTGCATCTTCAAAAGTCCGAGCGCGCGGCAGGTGACGACCACGCCCGGGATCAGCGGCACCGGCGTCATCACCAGCACATCGACCGGGTCACCGTCGTCAGACAACGTGTTCGGGATGTAGCCGTAGTTGCACGGGTAGTTCATCGACGTGCTCATGAAGCGATCGACGAACAGCGCGCCGGTGTCGTGATCCACCTCGTACTTGATCGGGTCCGCGTTCATCGGGATCTCGATGATCACGTTGAACTCGTGCGGTGCGTTGGCACCCGGCGTCACGTTGTGCAGGCTCATTGTCTTTCCCGTTCTTTCCCGTTCGGGTGGCAAGCCATGATTCTAGGCAGGCACTCTGCCCCTGCCCCGGCTTCGCGCGTGACATCCGGCGCTTCAGGAAAACACCTGAAAGCGGCGTTTTGGTTATCCCTTAGCATCCGCCCCGCGATTCGACCCCCGCCTGGCCGCTGCCGGCTGTTGCGCGGGAGAGACAATGCGAACGCAGCAATCACTCGCATCGACCGATGAAGGAACCAACTTGATCTCCACGAACCTGGCGCTGAACATCGCGCTGCTGTGCGGCCTTGCGGCCGTGCTTTATGGCTTCTTCCAGCGCAGCTGGATCCTGAAGCAGGACGCCGGCAACGCCCGCATGCAGGAAATTGCCGGAGCCATCCAGCAAGGCGCCGCGGCCTACCTGGCCCGGCAGTACAAGACCATCGCCATCGTCGGCGTCGTGCTCGCCGTGCTCATCGCCGTCTTCCTCGACCTCGTCACCGCTGGCGGCTTCGTGCTCGGCGCCGTGCTGTCCGGCGCCTGCGGCTTCATCGGCATGAATGTGTCGGTGCGCGCCAACGTGCGCACCGCGCAGGCCGCCACCAAGGGCATCGGCCCGGCGCTCGACGTTGCCTTCAAGGGTGGCGCCATCACCGGCATGCTGGTCGTCGGTCTCGGGCTGCTCGGCGTGGGCATCTTCCTGTGGTACCTGATGGGCAGCGCCCCGGCCGGTGCCACGCTGCCCGCGGTGCTCAAGCCCTTGCTCGGCTTCGCCTTCGGCTCGTCACTGATCTCGATCTTCGCGCGGCTGGGCGGCGGCATTTTCACCAAGGGCGCCGACGTCGGTGCGGATCTGGTGGGCAAGGTCGAAGCCGGCATTCCCGAGGACGACCCGCGCAACCCGGCGGTGATCGCCGACAACGTCGGCGACAACGTCGGCGATTGCGCCGGCATGGCCGCCGACCTGTTCGAAACCTACGCCGTCACGCTCATCGCCACCATGGCGCTGGGTGCGCTGGTGGTGGCCAACGCCGGCATCCAGGCGGTCATCTATCCGATGCTGCTGGGCGGTGTGTCGATCATCGCCTCGATCATCGGCTGCTCGTTCGTCAAGGCCAGCCCGGGCATGAAGAACGTGATGCCGGCGCTGTACAAGGGCCTGGCGGTGGCCGGCGTCCTGTCGCTGATCGCGTTTTATTTCGTCACCACCGCGATCATGCCGGCCGACGCGCTCGGCGCGGGCACGCACATGCGCCTGTGGGGCGCCTGCGCCGTCGGCCTGGTGCTGACCGCCGCGCTGGTGTGGATCACCGAGTACTACACCGGCACGCAGTACAAGCCGGTGCAGCACATCGCGCAGGCCTCGACCACCGGCCACGGCACCAACATCATCGCCGGCCTGGGCGTGTCGATGCGCTCCACCGCCTGGCCGGTGCTGTTCGTCTGCGCCGCGATCATGGCCTCGTACGCGCTGGCCGGCCTGTACGGCATCGCCATCGCCGCCACCTCGATGCTGAGCATGGCCGGCATCGTCGTCGCGCTCGACGCCTATGGCCCGATCACCGACAACGCCGGTGGCATCGCCGAGATGGCGGACCTGCCGGCCAGCGTGCGTGACATCACCGATCCGCTGGACGCGGTCGGCAACACCACCAAGGCGGTGACGAAGGGCTACGCCATCGGCTCGGCGGGTCTGGCCGCACTGGTGCTGTTCGCCGACTACACCCATTCGCTCGAAGGCCGCGGCATCAGCATCGCCTTCGACCTGAGCGACCCGAAGGTCATCGTCGGTCTGTTCATCGGCGGGCTGATCCCGTACCTGTTCGGCGCCATGGCCATGGAGGCCGTAGGCCGCGCCGCCGGTTCGGTGGTGGTCGAAGTGCGCCGCCAGTTCCGCGACATCAAGGGCATCATGGAAGGCACCGGCAAGCCCGAATACGGCGTGGCGGTGGACATGCTCACGCGGGCCGCGATCAAGGAAATGATGATCCCGTCCCTGCTGCCGGTGGTGGTGCCGATCGTCGTCGGCATGACGCTCGGCGCGGCCGCGCTCGGCGGGCTGCTGATGGGCACCATCGTCACCGGCCTGTTCGTCGCCATCAGCATGTGCACCGGCGGCGGCGCCTGGGACAACGCCAAGAAGTACATCGAGGACGGGCACCACGGCGGCAAGGGCAGCGAGACGCACAAGGCCGCCGTCACCGGCGACACCGTCGGTGACCCCTACAAGGACACCGCCGGCCCGGCCGTGAACCCGCTGATCAAGATCATCAACATCGTCGCGCTGCTGATCGTGCCGCTGCTGCCGATCCCCAGCGGCAACACGGCCGCGGCGCACGGCGCGGCGACGACCACTGCGGTGGCCATCGTCGCGGTGCCGGTGATCATCGAGGTCGCCAGCGTCAAGGTCGACGGCGATGTCGTGCGCTTCTACTTCGACAGCGGCAAGGCCGAGCTGGCCAGCGGGGCAGCCGACGCGCTGGTCGAAGTCGGCAAGGGCGTGGCCGCCGGCCGCAAGGCGGTGATCAGCGGCTACCACGACGGCCAGGGCGATGCAGTGGCCAATGCCGAGTTGGCCAAGCAGCGCGCGTTCGCGGTGCGCGACACGCTCAAGCAGATCGGCGTGCCCGACGACCAGATCGAGATGAAGAAGCCCGAACAGCTGGTGGCCAGCGGGCCGGCAGCCGAGGCGCGACGCGTGGAAGTGACACTGCAGTAGCCGCGGCGATTGCCTCAAAAGCAATGGCCCGGATCGTCCAGGCCATTTTTCAGGGTTGGCAAGTGTCTCGAACGGCGCTCAGTGCGTCAGCGCCTGCTTGCCCCACAGCTCCCTCAGCCGGTTGTCGCGGCCACAGCTTTGGCGATAGAAGTTGTAGCGCGCCGGGTTCTTCTTGTAGTAATCCTGGTGATAGTCCTCGGCCTTGTAGAACGGGCCGCCGGCAACCACTTCGGTGACGATCGGCTGCGGGAAAGGCTTCGACTTTTCCAGCGCCGCCAACGACGCGCGCGCCACCTTCAACTGCTCGGCATCCTGGGCGTAGATGGCGGTGCGGTAGGGCGAGCCGGCATCGCAGAACTGGCGGTCCTTGGTGGTCGGGTCGATGGTGTGCCAGAAGTACTCCACCAGTTGCGAGTAGCTCACCTTGGTCGGGTCGAATACGATCTCCACCACTTCGGCATGGCCAGTGGTCTTGTGCGATACCTGCTCGTAGGTCGGGTTCGGCACCGTGCCGCCGGAATAGCCCGACGTGGTCGACAGCACACCCGGCACCTTGTCGAAATCGGATTCGACGCACCAGAAGCAGCCGCCCGCAAACACCGCCTTCGCAGTCATCGCGCTGGCGGCAGGGGCCGCCTGCGCCCAGGCCGCTGGCAGCGCAGTGAGGCAGACGACCGCCAGCGCAATGTGTTTCAAGGCCAAGCTCAAGTTCGACTTCTTCATGCTGCCGCCGCGACGAATTTCAGTGCCACCCCATTGTTGCAGTAGCGCTTGCCGGTCGGCTTCGGGCCATCGTCGAAGACGTGCCCCTGGTGCCCGCCGCAGCGCGCGCAGTGGTATTCGGTGCGCGGCAGGATCATCTTGAAATCGGTCGATGTGCCCAGCGCGCCGGGCAGCATGGTGAAAAAGCTCGGCCAGCCGGTGCCACTGTCGAACTTCATGTCCGCGGTGAACAAGGCCAGCTCGCAGCCGGCGCACTGGTAGGTGCCGCCGCGCTTTTCATTGTTCAGCGGGCTGCTGAACGGGCGTTCGGTGCCTTCGTTGCGCAGCACGTTGTAGGCGGCGGGGCTGAGGCGCTGCTTCCATTCGGCATCGCTCAGCTCCAGCGGCATCGGTGCCTTGGCATTCCCTTTGGCCGGCGCGGCGCCGGCGCCTCGCGCCAGGCCGAGGGCGGAAAACATGGCGAGCAGGTTGCGACGGGTCATGATGGCAGTTCCTTTCGATTCCCGGGTTGTACGCATGCCATTGGGTCGGCACCGGGGCAGCAATCCTTTCACCGCCCCTGCCGAAGTCCGTCGCCCATCAGGCGACGACCAGCCGCAGGTGCGTGATTTCCGACGGCGCCCCCAGCCGCATCGGCGGCCCCCAGTAGCCGGTGCCGCGACTGGTATAGACCCACAACGAGCGCAAACGGTTCAATCCGGCAGTAAACGGCTGTTGCAGCCGCACCAGGAAGTTCCAGGGCAGGAACTGGCCGCCGTGGGTGTGGCCCGACAGCTGCAGGTGGTAGCCGGCCCCGGCCGCGGCCACGGCGCTGCGCGGCTGGTGCGCCAGCAGCACACGCAGGAAGGTGGTTGCCGGCACGCCGTCGATCGCGCCGTGCGGATCGCTGCGCTGCGCCGCATCGAAGTGGTGGGCGCTGAAGTCGCTGACCCCGGCCAGCGCCACCGACTCACCATCGTGGTGCAGCAGCACATGCTCGTTCATCAACACGCGCAAACCCAGGCGGCGCAGTTCGACCACCCACGCATCGGCACCGCTGTAGTACTCGTGGTTGCCGGTGACGAAGAAGGTGCCATGGCGTGAGCTGAGCAGGCCCAGCGGCGCCACATGCGGGGCCAGTTCGTGCACCGAGCCATCGACCAGGTCGCCGGTGACCGCCACCATGTCGGCCTGCAGCCGATTGACCCGTTCGACGATGGCCTGCACATAGCCGCGCTTGATCGTCGGCCCGACGTGCACGTCGCTGATCTGCGCGATGGTGAAGCCGTGCAAGGCGGCGGGAAGCTGCTCGATCGGCACATCGACCCTGACCACGGCAGCGGTGCGCCGCGCGTTGGCCAGCCCCCACAGCGTGAACAGACCCGCCAGCAACACGACACCCGCCGCCGTCACCTGTCGCGAACTGGCGACGATGTCGGGCGACCCAGTGCCCAGCAACGCGAGCCCGGCCAGCAGCAACAGCAGCAGTTCGCGCAGCAGCGTCAGCACGAACAGCATCGAGAACAGACCCATCAGCAGCGTGCCCACCCAGGCCATGCGGTCCGCCAGCGGTTGTCGGCGCACGCGCCGGGCCCACAACGCCATCGGCATCAGCAGCCACGACGCAGCCAGCAGCGCCAGCACGGCAGCTTGCCATGCCGGCGAGAACGACAGCGCCGGCCACAACCGCCAGCCCACCCAGGCATGCAGTCCCAACAGAATCAGCAACAGCGCCATGCCGGCCCTCGATGCGCGCACGCGTCGGCGCTGTTCGCAGATGGGTGCGGCGGCGCTGCACTTCAACCCACAGCCGTCGTGTGGGCAATCACCTGTATATTTGTCCAGCCCTGTAGCCCGATCGATGCCGCCCGTGCCATGACCGCCGCCCTGCTTGCCCCGCCACCGCGTCGCGCTGCCGAGCGACGGCGCGACGCCTTCGTCGCGCTCAACGACGAACAACGCCGGGCGGTGTTTCACGGCGGCGACGCGCCAGCGCATCGCACACCGCCGCTGCTGGTCATCGCCGGCGCCGGCTCGGGCAAGACGCTCACCCTCGCCAGCCGCGTGGCGCGCTTGGTGCTGGACGGTGCCGATCCGCGGCGGCTGCTGCTGATGACCTTCTCGCGCCGCGCCGCGCGCGACCTCGAGCGCCGGGTCGGGCAGGTGCTGCACCGCGCGCTGGATCTCGGCGCCGGCCAGCAACCGCCGCGGCTGTCGTGGGTGGGCACCTTTCACGGCGTGGCGGCGCGGCTGCTGCAGCAGCACGCCGCGCAGGTGGGGCTGGCGGAGAATTTCTCGGTGCTCGATCGCAGCGACAGCGAAGACCTGATGAGCCTGCTGCGCCACGAACAGGGCTTGTCGGCGTCGCATCGGCGCTTCGCCACCAAGGCCACCTGCCTGGCGATCCATTCACGCTGCATCAACAGCCGCGCGCCATTGCCAGAAGTGCTGCGCGAGCACTTCCCGTGGTGCGCCGACAGCGAAGACGCCTTGCGCCAGCTGTTTCGCGGCTACGCCGCGCACAAACAGCAGCAGCACCTGCTCGACTACGACGATCTGCTGCTGCATTGGTCGGCGATGATGCAGGACGCGGCGATGGCGAAGCGGCTCGGCGAGCGCTTCCAGCATGTGCTGGTCGATGAATACCAGGACACCAACCGCCTGCAAGCGCAGATCCTGCGGGCCCTGAAGCCCACCGGCCACGGCCTCAGCGTGGTCGGCGACGATGCGCAATCGATCTACTCGTTTCGCGCAGCCGAGGTGCGCAACATCCTCGACTTCCCGCACCAGTTCGATCCGCCGGCCGCCGTGCTGAGTCTGCAACGCAACTACCGCTCGAGCGCGCCGATCCTGCACGCCTGCAACGCAGTCATCGCAGAAGCCGCGGAACGGTTCGCCAAGACCTTGTGGAGCGATGCTGGCGCCGCCGAGCGGCCGCAAATCGTGCAGGTGCTGGACGAGGCCGAGCAGGCCGCCCAGGTGGCCGCCCAGGTGCTGGCACGGCGCGAAGGCGGATTGGCGCTGAAGCGCCAGGCGGTGCTGTTCCGCACCAGCCACCACAGCGCCGCGCTCGAACTCGAGCTGCTGCGCCGCGACATCCCGTATGTGAAGTTCGGTGGGCTGAAGTTTCTCGAGGCTGCTCATATCAAAGACCTGCTGTCGCTGCTGCGCTGGGCGCACAACCCGCGCCACCGGCTGGCCGGATTCAGGGTCGCGCAACTGGTCGCCGGCATGGGCCCGGCCGGCGCGCGCCGTCTGGTCGAGGCGACGGCGCTGGCGCTGGCGCTGGCCGATGACGTTGCGGCGGTGTGGCAGGCGTTCAAGCCAGCGCCGTCAGCCAGCGCCGGCTGGCACGCATTGCGCAATTGTCTGGTTGCCATGCAGCAACCCGGCGCGGCCTGGCCCGCGCCGCTGCAAACGGCCCTGCATTGGTACCGCGGCCAACTGCCACGCCTGCACGAGCAGGTCGCGGCGCGCGAATCCGACCTCGCGCAACTGGCGCAAATGGCGCTGGGGTTCGCGTCGATCGACCGCTTCCTGGCCGAGCTGACGCTCGACCCACCGCAATCCAGCAGCGACGAGGCCGGCGAGCCGCACCGTGACGACGACTATCTGGTGCTGTCCACGATCCATTCGGCCAAAGGCCAGGAATGGGCCGCGGTGACGGTGCTGAACGTCGTCGACGGCTGCATGCCGTCGGACATGGCCACCGGCAGCGCGGCCGGCATCGAGGAAGAGCGCCGCTTGCTCTACGTGGCGATGACCCGCGCACAACACCACCTGCAACTGATGGTGCCGCACCGATTCCATGTCACGCAGCAAGCCGCGCGCGGCGACCGGCACATGTACGGTTCGCTCTCGCGCTTCATCACGCCGACGGTGGCGGGGTGCTTCGATGCGGGCAGCGCGCCGCGCGGCGATGGGCCGGACACGGCTTTCCGTGCGGACGGGGCCGTGTGCATCGATGTGCAGGCTGCGGCGCGGGCGCTCTGGGATTGAGCGGTCGGCGTCGGCCCGCGGTTGGCGACAATGCGTTCACCCGCAACGACGAGCGCCATCCGCACCCCGCCCACATGATCTTGCGCACACTGATCCTTGCCAGCGCCCTGGTCTTGGCGTGCTCGACGGCGCCGGCCCAGAAGCCGCCACCCTATGGCGAGGTTTCGGCGGCCACGCGCCGTGTCGCCGAGCCCTACTTCGCGGCCTACATCGCGCGCGACTGGCAGCGGCTGGCGCCACTGCTTGCCGATGCGGGCAGCTTCGAGGACCCGACCGCCACGCTCGTGTTCGGCGTCGTCAAACGTGACGGCAAACAGGCCGTGATGGAGAACTTTCGCGAGGGCTATGCCGCCATCCGCCACATGGCCTTCAATCCGGTGCGGGTGTTCTTCGCCGGCGAATTCGCGATCTTCGAAGGCACGCTGGATTGGACGCTGGCGCTCGACGAAGGCAAGGAGGCCGTGACCCGCGACATGCCCTTCATCACCGTTTTGCGGGTGGTCGACGCGCAGGTGGTCGCGCACCAGGACTTCGCCGACTACACGCCGTTCCTGGCCGCGGCGCGCAGGCCCGCAAACGCCGGCGACAAGCGATGACGGTCGGCAGCGCGACCCATCGGCGCGCCGCCCTGCTGGCGCTTTCGTGCGCTGCGATGGCCATGGCGATGTCCACCGCTGCGGCAGCGGCGTGCGAGTCGCCGCGCTACCGCGACTTCGATTTCTGGCTGGGTGAATGGCAGGTGCACACGCCCGAAGGCAAGCTGGCCGGCAGCAACCGCATCAGCCGCGAATACAGCGGCTGTGTGCTGCACGAGCGCTACGACACCGGCCGCGGCTACAGCGGTGAAAGCCTCAACACCTACGATGCACCGCGCAAGACCTGGCACCAGACCTGGGTCGATTCGGCCGGCACGCTGCTGTTGCTCGAAGGCGGGCTGCGCGGCAAGAGCATGGTGCTCGAAGGGCAGACCGTCGGGGCCGACGGCAAGACCACGCGACACCGCATCACCTGGACGCCGGCCGCCGATGGCAGCGTGCGTCAGCTGTGGGAATCGAGCGCAGGCGGCGCGGCCTGGAAAGTGGTCTTCGACGGCCGCTACACGAAGAAGCCGGATCGCTGAAGCCGCCGTGCCTCGCGTATCGGCAGGCTACAGTGGCGCCAATCCCGGAGCCACGCGATGCCCACTTCAGCCGCTGCCATCCGCAGCTACCACGCCCACATCTACTTCGATCCGGCCAGCAACCGTGACGTGGCGGCCGAGCTTCGGCAATCGATCGGCGAGCACTTCGCCGTGCAACTTGGCCGCTGGCACGAGGTGCCGGTGGGCCCGCACACCTCGGCGATGTACCAGGTGGCGTTCGCGGTCGAGACCTTCGCCGCCTTCGTGCCCTGGCTGATGCTGAACCGCCGCGGGCTTTGTGTTCTGGTGCACCCGAACACGCTGGCACCGCATGACGACCACCTGCTGCATGCACTTTGGCTGGGCGACAAGTTGCAGCTGAAGCCCGAGGTGCTGCCGCTGCACATCGATGAGGCCGACGAGTCGCCCGTGGTGCCGAACACGACGCCGGGCCAGACCGCAGCATGATCTTCGTCCCGTCCGTCCGATTGCCTGCTGAAGGCACAGCGCTGGCCTGGTGTTTCGCGTTCGCAGATGGCAAGTTCCTGTTGCCCGAAGATCAAAACCAGGATCTGCGCCCGGTGCCGCCCGCCGCCTTCGTCAGCCTCAGTGAATCGCGTCATTACCTGGGCCGGCTGGAAGGCCTGGATTGCTGGGCGCTGAAGTTGCCCGCAACGCCGCCCGGCTGGCGAGCCGTCGCGTTGCGCGCCGCGATGATGCAGTTTCCGGACGTGTTGCTGGGCGTGGCCGGGCGCGCCGCGCAGGTGCTGGAATGGGACCGCGCGCACCGCTTCTGCGGCGTCTGCGGCACACCCACCGATGTGCAGACCAACGAGCGCTCGCGCAAGTGCCCGGCCTGTGGCCATGTCGCCTATCCGCGCCTGAGCCCGGCGATGATGGCGCTGGTCTGGCGTGGCGACGAGCTGCTGCTGGCGCGCTCGCCGCACTACGCGCCGGGCATGTTCAGTGCGCTGGCCGGCTTCGTAGAAGCCGGCGAGTCACTCGAGGACTGTGTGCACCGCGAAGTCGCCGAAGAGGTGAATGTGCGCGTGCGCAACCTGCGCTACTACGGCAGCCAGAGCTGGCCCTTCCCGCACAGCCTGATGGTCGCCTTCAGCGCCGAATGGGACAGCGGCGACATCGTCGTGCAGGAAGACGAGATCGAGGCCGCCGGCTGGTACCGGGTCGATGCGCTGCCCGGCATCCCGCCGCGCTTCAGCATCGCCGGGCACCTGATCCGCGACACCGTGGAGCGGCTGCGCGCGGCCTGATCGCGGCCGCGCGCCTGTGCTTCACAGCCGCTCGAACACCGCGGCGATGCCCTGCCCGCCGCCGATGCACATCGTCACCAGCGCGTGCTTGCCCCCCGACCGGTGCAATTCGTACACCGCCTTGGTGGCCAGGAACGCGCCCGAACACCCGATCGGGTGGCCGAGCGCAATGGCACCGCCGTTGACGTTGGTCTTGCTCATGTCCAGCTCGAGCCCACGCGCCACCGCGATCGCCTGCGCGGCGAAGGCCTCGTTGCTTTCGATGACGTCGATCTGGTCGAGCCGCAGGCCGGCCTTCTTCAGCGCCAGCTTGGTGGCCGGGATCGGCCCTTCGCCCATGATTTGATTCGGCACGCCGGCGACCGCGTACGACACCAGCCGCGCCAGCGGCTTGTGCCCGGCCTTGGCCGCCACGGCCGCATCGGCGAGCACGAAGAAGGCGGCGCCGTCGTTGATGCCCGAAGCGTTGCCGGCCGTCACCGAGCCGTCCTTCTTGAACGCCGGCTTCATCTTCGCCAGCGTTTCCATGGTCGTGTTCGGCTTCACGTGTTCGTCGGTGTCGAAGGTGACCTCGCCTTTGCGGGTTTGCTTGACGATCGGCACGATCTGCGACTTGAAGCGCCCGTCGGCAATCGCCGCCGCCGCGCGCTTGTGCGATTCGACGGCCAATGCATCCTGCTCCTCGCGCGTGATGCCCCACTTGGTAACCAGGTTCTCGGCCGTGATGCCCATGTGACCGACGCCGAACGGATCGGTCAACGTGGCGACCATGGCATCGATCATCTTCGTGTCGCCCATGCGTGCGCCGCTGCGCATCGCCGGTGACAGGTAGGCGCCGCGCGACATCACCTCGACACCGCCGCCGACACCGTAGTCACAGTCGCCGAGCAGGATGTTCTGCGCCGTCGTCACGATGCCCTGCAGCCCCGACGAGCACAGCCGGTTGACGGCCATGGCCACCGATTCCATCGGCAGTCCGGCCTGGATCGATGCCACCCGCGCGACGTAGGCATAGCGGCTGTCGGTGGGGATGGTGTTGCCCACGGTGACGTAGTTGATCGCCTGCGGATCGACGCCCGAGCGTTGCACCGCTTCCTTCATCACCAGGCCGGCCAGTTCGGCCGGCTCCATGTCGGCGAGGCCTCCGCCGAAAGTGCCGATCGCCGAACGCGCCGCGCCCAGTACCACCACATCACGCTTGTCCATGCTGCTGCTCCTTGTGTGCTGAAAATGTCATCGAACCCCGAAGATAACGCGAAGCGCGCCATCGCAATAGATGTGCATCAGTTGCGCATCAAATAACTACCACCAGGCCCGGATCAAAAGCGCGGTTTTCAGGCCCGGCGCGGCCGGCGGCCTGGTAGCCACGCGGGTTGCACACGACCCGGCAGTTGCCGACGCGGTAGTCGAAACTGGCGTGCGTGTGACCGTGCACCCACAACACCGGCACAGCGAAGAAGTGCGCCGGCAGCTCGTTGATGAAGGCGGTGGAGACCCAGTCGTCGGCAAAGCGTGGCGCCAGCGAATGGCGGTGCGGGCCATGGTGGGTGATGACCACGGTCGGCCCGTCGAAAGGCTCGGCCAGCGCCGCTTCCAGCCAGGTGCGCTGCTGCTGGTGCAGCACGGCGGTGTCCTCGGGCGTCAGCTTGCGCCACTGCGCCGAGGCCGCATCACGAAAATCGATGGTGCGGTAGTCCACCATCGCACCGCGCGACGCCTGCATGCCACGCGCCACGTCGCTGCACGGTCCTGCGGGCGTGTCGATGCGCAGCGCGAAATCGGTCCACAGCGTGCAGCCGAGAAAGCGCACGCCATCGATGACGCTGCGGTCGCAGTGCAGGCAGTGCAGCGGCGGTTGCGCATCGTCGCGTCGCCCGCACAGGCGCGCCAGTTCGTCCTGCAAGGTGGTGTCGTAGAACTCGTGGTTGCCGGCGACATGCAGCACCGCACGCGCGCCGCGCAACGCGTTGGACCGGCGCACCCAGTCGACCGTCTTCGAGCCTGGGCTGACGATGTCGCCGGCGAGCAGCGCCACGTCGAAATCAATGCCTGCCGGCACCTCGAAATCGGAAAACTCCAGGTGCAGATCCGACAGCACCAGCAGCTTCATGCACCGCTCACAGCCGCTCGACGTAAGCGAAGCTGCCCTGCTCGCGCACTTCCTTCGCGGCCTGCATCAAGCCGCTCATCGCAGCGCGATAGAACGAGGTCGCCACGCTGATGCGGCGCACGCCCGCAGCTTGCAACTCGGCCACGCTGAACGACTTGCCCTTCACGCCGACCATGAAGCTGAACGGCTTGGTCAGCGCCGCGCAGACCGCGCGCACCGCCTCCAGGTCGGGCAGCGCGGGAGCGAACAGGACATCGGCGCCGGCACGTTCGTAGGCCTGCAGCCGCGCGATCGTGTCGGCCAGATCGGGGTTGCCGCGCAGGTGGTTCTCGGCGCGCGCGGTGAGCGTGAACGGGAACGGCAGTTCACGCGCGGCAAAGGCCGCCGCGGCGATGCGTTCGCTGGCGGCGTCGATGTCATACAGGCGCCGGTCGGCGACGCCGCTGCAGTCCTCGATCGAGCAGCCCACCAGCCCCGCCGCGGCCGACAGCCGCACCGTCAACGCGGCATCGGCCGGCGCATCGCCGAAGCCGTTCTCCATGTCGGCCGAGACCGGCAGATCGGTGGCGGCGACGATGCCGCGTGAATGCGCCAGCGCTTCATCGCGCGTCAACTCGCCATCGCGACGGCCGAGCACGCCGGCCGCCGCGCCGCTGGACGTGGCCAGCGCCTCGAAGCCCAGCCCGGCCAGCAACTTCGCCGAGCCGGCATCCCACGGGTTGGGCATGACGAAGGCGCCGCTGCCTTCATGCAACGCACGAAAGCGGGCGGCCTTGGCCTGTTGTGCAGGGTCGTGAGCAACGGCACTCATGTCGGGTCTCGCCTTTTTCGATGACAGCCAAGCATAGCCGTGCGCATGGCCCTCGCTACAACTGAAAGCCCACCCACAGCACCATGCCTTCGGCGAGGTCGCGCAGCAGCCCCGGCCGGCGCGCAGCGTAGGGCCGTGCCGACGCGCGCTCGTGTTCGAACCATTGTGTGAAGCGCTGCACGTCGGCGCGCTCGTGGAACGCGACCATCAGCTCGTAGTTCAGGAACAGGCTGCGGCCATCGAAGTTGGCCGAACCGGCCAGCGCCAGGTGGTCATCGACCAACGCCAGCTTGGCATGCAGCATCTGCGGCGCCAGCCAGATGCGCGCGCCGGCCTGCGCCAGCGAGCGCAGGCTGCGGTGGCGGGCGACGTCCGAGAGCCGATGGTTCGATTTCGCCGGCAACAGCACCTCGACCACGACGCCACGCTGGGCCGCCAGACACAGCGCCATCAGCGAGGCCGCGTCAGGCACGAAGTACGGCGTCACCAACACGATGCGTTGGCGCGCCTGGAAGGCCGCGCTGAGGAGCAGCGCATAAACCGTGTCATCGACCTGATCGGGGCCCGAAGCGACCAGCTGTGCGCCTTCGATGTCGGTCGGCTCGACGGCGGCATCGGCCGCGCCGGCCAACACACGGCGCGTGGTGGCGAAGGCCCAGTCGCGCGCGAACAGTGCCGCGCACTGCTGCACGAGCGCGCCGCCCAGATCGAAGCTCAGGTCGTGCCAGGCCGGCCGCCCCGCTTCACCTTCGAAGTACTCGCTGGCCAGGTTGCGCCCGCCGCACCACAGCCGCGCCTGGTCGGTCCCGGCATCGACGATCAGCATCTTGCGGTGGTTGCGCAGGTTGGTGCGGCCCTTCAGCGGTGAATGCAGCGGCGGCACGAACAGCGTGACCTCGGCACCCGCCGCCTTCAAGCCCTTCAGGTCGGGCCGGCCCGCCATCAGGCTGCCGAGCCCGTCGAGCAACAGGCGCACGCGCACGCCGGCACGCGCCTTGGCGGCGAGCCGGTCGATCACCTGCCGACCGAGCGCGTCGCGACCCAGGATGAACGTGCACACATCGATCGTGTGCCGTGCCGCATCGAGCGTGCGCCATAAGGCGCGCAGGGCTTCGCCGCCATCGGCGTGCAGTTGCAGGCCGGCATAGTTGACCGGTGGGGGTTGGCGCAGCGCTTGCAAAGTGCGCTGCGCCCAGCCCTGCGGCGTCGTCGCGGGCACCGTCAGCGCCTGAGCGCGGCGCACCGACGAGGGCCGCTGCGTCTTGCGCGAACCGAAGGTCAGGAACAACGGCAGCGCCACATAGGGCAGCAGCATGATGAACAGCACCCACGCGATCGCCGCGGTCGGGTGGCGGCGCTGCTCGAGCAGGTGCGCGGCGACCACGTACACCAGCAAACCGATCGCCGTGAACAAGCCGTGGAGGGTGAGCCATTGGGTCATTTTCAGCGCGCGAGCATACAGGCCGCCTGCGCGACGGCCCCGTGCAATGCAGGCGCGTCGATCGGCCAGAATCGGCGCCTTGTTTTCCCAGCACCCAGGATCAACCCATGACCAAGATGACATTGAAGCTGGCGCAGGACATCCTCGCCGCCGCACTGGCCCACGCCCGTGCCATGCACTACGCGCCGATGGGCGTGGTCGTCGTCGATGGCGCCGGCCAGACCGTGGCCAGCGCACGCGAGGACGGTGCCAGCGCGCTGCGCCTGGACATCGCGCTGGGCAAGGCGGGCGCGGCCATCGGCATGGGCGTCAACTCGCGCGTGCTGGCTCTGCGCGCCAAGGATGTGCCGGCGTTCTTCAACGCGGTCGCCAGCACGGCATCGCAGAAGTTCATCGCCCAGACCGGCGCGGTATTGGTGCGCGCTGCCGATGGCAACGTGATCGGTGCGGCCGGCGCCTCGGGTGGCACCGGCGACGAGGACGAAGCGCTGTGCGCGGCCGGCGTGGCGGCGATGGGCCTGCGCCACGAATGACGGCGCGCGGCCCGCCTGGCCGGCCGCGCATAGACTTCGACCCCACCGCGCCCACGTCGCGCACCACGGGAGACCTGCCTTGACATCGATTGCCTCGCCGCGCCGCGGCTTCGTCCGAGCCGCCCTGCTGCTGGCTTTTTCGGCTCTGCTGGCCGGCCCTGCCACGGCGCAGACACGGGTGACCTACAAGTCGGCCAAAGCCGGGTCGTCGTACTACCAGATGGCGGTGGAGATCGCGCAGGCGATGAAGGCCGGCAGCGACGGCAAGATCATCGTCACCGTGGAGGAAAGCCAGGGCTCGGTGCAAAACGTGCTGGAAGCCGCCAGCCGCAGCGGCAACTATGTCTTCACCACGCCGCCGGCATTGATCACCGCGGCGCAGGAAGGCAAGGGCCCGTTCAAGGACAAGGCGAGCCCGAAGTTCGCCGACATCCGCGCGCTGTTTCCGATCCCGTCGCTGACGATGCATTTCGTCGTGCGCGACAACGCCGGCATCGGCGGCTTCGACGATCTGGCCGGCAAGACGCTGCTGCTCGGCAAGGGCAGCTTCGCGGCCACCGAAGGCGCCAAGTACCTGAAGGCCTTCGGCCTCGAAGGCAAGGTCAAGCTCGCCGAAGTGGAACTGAACAATGCCGTGCCGGCATTGAAGAACGGCCAGATCGACGGCTTCGTCACCGCCGGCTCGTACCCCGCACCGAACGTCATCGAAGCCGCCGCCAGCAGCGGTGTCAAGCTGCTGTCGTTCAGCGACGAGCAGGTCAAGCTCAGCGGCGCCACGCGCTTCGTCATTCCCGCCGGCACCTATGCCGGGCAGAAAACCGATGTCATCACCACCTCGTTGCCGGTGGTGGCCTACACCACCACGCAGATGGACGACGACACCGCCTACCAGCTGACCCGCACCTACTGGACGCAACGCGACAAGATGGCAGCCGCCGCGCCGTGGTGGAACGGTGTCAACAAGTCGATGCTCGACACCATCGCCGGCAAGATCCATCCGGGCGCGCTGCGCTACTACGTCGAGGCCGGCTTCCCGGTCAGCGACGCGCAGCGTTGATCGGCTGAGAGCCGCGCAACCGCCCTCGCCGCTCAGCGCTGTGCTGCGCCGGCGCTGACGCCATGACCACGATGGTCTGGACCGCGCTCGGCGCGCTCAGCGTGGGCTTTCACCTGTGGCTGGTGTTCGCCGGCCTGGTGCCCAACCTGGTGAGCCGGCCGCTGCACATGGCGCTGGCCGCGCCGTGGGCGCTGCTGATGCTGCCGCACGGCCGACGACCCGGCGTGCTCGCCTGGGCGCTGTGCTTCGCCACCGTGGCGGCGTGCGTCTATGTGGCCTGGCACGAAACCGCGCTCGGCGATCAGTACGGCAGCCTGTCGGGGCCGTGGCAACGCGGGCTGGCTCTGGTGCTGCTGGTCGGCGCGATGGAGATGGCGCGCCGCTCGGTCGGCTGGCCGCTGCCGTGCCTGGCCGCACTCGCGCTGCTGTACGGGCTCTTCGGTCAGCACATTCCCGGCGAGTTCGGGCATGCCGGCACGCCGATCGACAGCTTCCTGGGTACCTTGACCATCGCCGAAGGCGGCCTGTGGGGCAGCCTGACCGGCGTGTCGGTCGGCATCGTCGCGGTGTTCGTCATTTTCGGCGCCGTGCTCAATGCCGGCCAGGCCGGCGCCGGCTTCATGAACGTGGCGGCGGCGGCCGCCGGCCGGCTCAAAGGCGGCGCGGCGAAGGTGGCGGTGATCTCGTCGGCGCTGTTCGGTTCGATTTCGGGTTCGGCATCGGCCAATGTCGCCTCCACCGGCGCCATCACGCTGCCGGCGATGGTGCGGCTGGGCTATCCGAAATCATTCGCCGCCGCGGTCGAGGCGGTGGCCTCGTCGGGCGGCCAGATCATGCCGCCGCTGATGGGCGCCGGCGCCTTCGTCATGGTCGAGCTGACCGGCGTGCCCTACGACAGCATCATGCTCGCCGCGCTGCTGCCGGCGCTGCTGTACTTCTTCGCCGTGTGGGTCGGCATCGATGCCTTCGCGCGGCGCTTCGCGTTGCCCGCATTGCCGGCCAGCGAGCGCCCGCCGACACGCACGGTGCTGATCACCACCGGCTTTTTCCTGGTGCCGTTCACGGTGCTGCTGTGGGGCATGTTCGGTCGCGGCAACACGCCGCAGTACGCGGCCTGCCTGGCGGTTCTGGCCGGCGCCGTGCTGCTCATCACCGACACCACCTTCAAGCTGCAACCGCGGCTGTTCGCGGCGCGCCTGGCCGCGGCGGCGCACGCATCGGGGCGGCAGATCGGCATGATCGCGTCGATCATCCTGTGCGCGTCGATCATCATCGGCGTGCTCGGCATTACCGGGCTGGGCGTGAAGATCACGTCGGTGATCCTGTCCGGCTCGGGTGGCTTGTTGTGGCCGGCGGTGCTGCTGACCGCATTGACCTGCCTGCTGCTGGGCATGGAGGTGCCGACCACCGCCGCCTATGTCATCTGCGTTTCGGTCGCCGGCCCGGCGCTGACCGAGCTCGGCCTGGGTACCTTGCAGACGCACCTGTTCGTGTTCTGGTTCGCGCTGCTGTCGACCATCACGCCGCCGGTGTGCGGCGCCGTCTTCATCGCCGCCGGCATGGTCGAGGAGAACTGGCTCGCCGTGGCCGCCAAGGCGATGGCGCTCGGCCTGGGGCTGTACCTGATTCCGCTGGGCATGATCTCGAGCCCGTCGTTGATCGCGCTGGCGGCTTCGCCGCTGGCGGCGCTGCTGGCGATGGCCAAGGTGGGCGCGGCGGTGGCGCTGGTCTCGTTCGGTGTGATCGCGCCGGGCCGGGCACTGTCACGTGCGCTGCTCGTCGCCGGCGGGATGGCGCTGTTGCTGTGGCCGTTGTCGATGCCGGGTTCGACCTGATCCCGGCTGTCGGCTGAAGACCAAGCCGCGCAGGGTCAGGCGAGGATCGCCTTGCGCACCGAAGCCAGCGGCGCGCGATCGTCGAGCCGCCCATCGATCACACCCAGGTCGCGCCACAGGCCGTCGAGATCGGCTGGCGCCGGCGCATCCTTCATCTGTGCGTACAGCTCGGCCAGCGTGGTCTGGCCGACCGCCGCGTCGGCGGTGTCGAGGATGCGTTGCAGCGGCCAGGCCACGGCATAGCTGCCGCCAGCCACGTTGACACCCTGCAAAGCCTGCTGAAGCCCCGTCTTGCCACCGCTGCGCGTCAGCATGCGCACATCGGCGAGCAGGCAGAACATCGCGCCGCCCCAGTAGGTGCGGCCCCAGGTCGGCGTGTGGTCGAGCCCGGCATCACCCGCTTGCGGCTGACCCTGCGGCATCGCCTGGGCCCATTGGCGCCAGACGACGTCGGCACCGACCAGCCCGGCGCGGCCGCGCGCCACGCTTTCGACATAGGTGGCGATGCCCTCGTGCAGCCAGTTCTGCCGGCGTGGCACGCGCGGAATGGCCAGGTGCACCATCTCGTGCGCCATGATCCAGTCGTCGACGAACTGTTCGCGCGTGGTCTCGCGGCCGAGGCGGATGCGGATGAACAGCGACGGCTCGGCGAACGTGACCCCGCCGCGCACGCCCCCGCCGGCCGCCGGAATCAGCAGCACCTCGGCCTGCGGCACCGGGAACTTGCCGAAGTAGGCGGCCACCGCATCGCCTGAGGTGCGCACCCAGGTGCGCGCCTCGGCACGCAGCCGCTCGTCGAAGCCGGGTGCGAACTGCAGCTCGAGCTGGCTGGTGCCCAGGCGCAGCGGCTCGATCAACGGCTGCTCGGCATCGGCCTGCGCGGCTGCGTCGAGCAGCGTCGGCAGGCACGCCGCGGCCAGCGCGCGCCCCAGCCAGCGGCGCCGCGACGATCGCCAAGGGCCATCGCCACGACCGGCCGGGCCATCGTCCTCGAGGTGCATGCCATCTCCCGCGTGGCGCGCCCGGTCCTGTTGCTCAGAGCGGCGCGCCACGCTCGATTCGTCGCCACGCGACGCGGCAACTTACCGCGCTGGGCCCCACTGTACGATCGTCGGCGATGTCCGAGGCAGTCGCATTCGTCACCCACGCGCTGAGCACGCCGCTGTTTCAGCTCGGCAAGGCCTCGATCACCATCGGCGGACTGCTTGCCGCGATGGCCTTCGTGGTCGGGGTGTGGTGGTTCTCCAGTCTGCTGGAAAGCAGCACCTTGCGGCTGACACGGCGCTACGCCGACGAGTCGTGGAAGTTCGCGCGCATCCACATGCTCAGCCGGCTGCTGCGCTACACGGTGTGGGTGCTGGGCACGCTGATCGGCCTGAACTACCTGGGCATCGACCTGACCAGCATCGCGCTGCTCGGCAGCGCGTTTGCCGTCGGCCTGGGTTTCGGGCTGCAGAACGTGTTCAGCAACTTCGTCTCCGGCGTCATCATCCTGCTCGAGCGCAGCCTGAAGGTGGGCGACTTCGTCGATCTGCAATCCGGCGTGCGCGGCCACGTGCGCGAGATCGCGATGCGCTACACGCGCGTGACCTCGAACGACGCGCTCGACATCCTGGTGCCGAACTCGGAATTCATCAACGGGCGCGTCGTCAACTGGACCTTCGACGATTCGAACCGGCGCATGCACGTGCCTTTCGGGGTGGCCTACGGCACGAAGAAGGAGCTCGTGCGCGAGGCCGGCATCGCCGCGGCGGCGACGGTGGACGGCGTGCTCGAGGATGCGACGCACAAGACGCAGGTCTGGCTGGTCGCAGTACGGCGACAGCTCGGTGAACTACGAGCTCATCGTCTGGGCCGAGCGCAAGCTGACCACCCACCCGGCCTCGACCCATGCCAAGCTGATGTGGGCGCTGGACGACGAACTGGCGCGCCGCGGCATCGAGATCCCGTTCCCGCAACGGGATCTGCATGTGCGCAGCGGCACGCTTCAGGTGCGCCTCGATGGCCGCAGCGGCGACGAGCGGCCTGCCCGTGACGAGCACGAGGGCGACGCCGCTACAGCGCGTAGTGCGTCACCAGGCCATACAGCAACCCCGCCAGCATGATCAGGAACAGCGGCGTGCCCACACGCACGAAATCGGCGAACTTGTAGCCGCCGGCATTCATCACCAGCAGGTTGGTCTGGTAGCCCATCGGCGTCACGTAGCACAGGTTGCAGCCGAACAGCACCGCCAGCACGAACGGTTCGGGCGGCACCCCCATCGAGCGCGCCAGTTCGATCGACAACGGCGTGCCGATGGCCGCGGCCGCGTTGTTCGACACGAAATTGGTGAGCAGGCCCATCAGCGCCATCAGAAAGCCCAGCACCCAGGCCGGGCCGAGCCCGCGCGTGTGCGTGGCCAGCTGCTGGGCCAGGAAAGTGGTGGCGCCACTCAGGTCGAGCGCATCGCCGAGCGCCAGGCTGGCGGCCACCAGCAGCACCACCTTGGCCGACAAGGAGTGCGACACCTCCTGCCAGGTCAGGCAGCGCGTGATCAGCAAGGCCAGCACGCCGCCGAGCGCGGCCAGCGCGATCGGCAGCACCTTGGTCGCCGCCAGCAGCACGACGACAGCCATGATGCCCAGCGCCCAGGCCGATCTGTCCTGGCGCGGCAGCGTGAACTGCGCATCGAGCAGCAGCCCGACATCGTCATGCTGGGCCTGCTGCATGCCCGACTCCTCGCCCTGCATCAGCAGGATGTCGCCGGCCGCGAGGCGCCGGTCGCTGGGGTTCTCGCGCTGCCAGCCCAGCGTGCCGGCACGCGCCCGCAAGCCGACCACGGCCAGCCCGTAGCGCTCGGCGATGCGCTCCTGGCGCACCGAACGCCCGACCAGCCGCGACTCGGGCGTGACGATCATCTGCGCCACCACCGCCGTCTTCGGCGCGTTGGCTTCGTCGGACGAGTCCGGCTCGTCATCGTCCGGCGCCGGTGCATCGGCATCCTGCGACTGCACCACGGCCGCCTTCACCCTCGCTTTCGCTTTCGCCTTCGCCTTCAGCGCGACCGGTGACGCCCCGCTGTCGAATTCCACGCTGTGCAGCTTGGCCTTCAGGCTGGTCTCGACATCCTTCAGGTTGGCCGCGGTGTCGCGGATCAGCAGACGGTCGCCTGCACGCAGCTTCAAGGACGGCAACCGCGTCAGCACCCGCTGGCCACGATGCAGTTCGATCAATTGCATCTGGTGGCCGGTGGCCTTGAACGCTTCGCGCAGTTCACGGCCGTCGAGCCAGCTGTCGGCTTCGACACGAAGTTCCGATTCGAAGACCTGCGCCGACAGCATCTCCGCCGGCTGCTTGACGTGCGCCAGCAGCCGCGGTGCCACCAGCCACAGGTACAGCAACGCCGGCAACGCCGCCAGCGCCACCAGCGGATAGAAGCTGAACAGGCTGAACGGGCCCACGCCGAGGCCGGCCGCGATGGCGACCACGATCAGGTTGGTCGAGGTGCCGATGGTGGTGGCCATGCCGCCGATCAGCACCGCATAGTTCATCGGCAGCAACAGGGTGCCGGGCTGCACCTTGGCGCGTTTCGCCGCGGCGATGACGAGCGGGATCAGCAGCACCACCACCGGCGTGTCGTTGATGACGCCGCTGACCGATGCCGCGCCCACCATCACCCCCAGCGGCGCCAGCTTCGGTGCCGCCGCCACCCAGCTGGCCAGCCGACGCGCCATTGGCTCGAGCGCGCCGGTGACGACGAGCGCATGGCCGAGGATCATCAACGAACAGATGGCGATCAACGCCGGGTGGCCGAAGCCGGCGAAGAAGCGCATCGGATCGACCGCGCCCTGCGCGGTCTCCATCGGCCACAACGCAAAGCCCAGCGGCAGCACGGCCAGCATGCCCAGGCACACGGTGGCGATGGCCACGCGGTCCCAGATCAGCAGCGCGAAAACGGCTACGGCAAACAGCAGCATGGCCAGGCCATGCGGATCCAGACTGGCGCTGTGTGCCAGCGCACTGGTGGTCGTGTTCATGCCGCCGCGACGCGAGGCCGTGCCGTCAAGTCGGCACGAAGCCGCGGCAGCGCATGGGCGACGATGTTGTGGCGCATCGTCATGCGCGCGCGCGCGCGGCCGCAGCACAGGACGCGGTCGCCGGCGCACAGTTCGACATCCAGCGCGGGCAGCAACGTCGTCTCCTGCCCACGCTGCAGCAGCAAGGGCACCGCATGCACCAGCGTGCCGTCGCCGTCCGGGCGTGTCATCAGCCGCGCCAGCGGCACCGGCTCGCCGATTTGCAATGCCCCACAGGCGGTCGGCGCCAGCGCCGGCACGAGCTCGATCGACCACGATTCGACAACCTCGTCGCCGATCACCTCGCGCATGCGCGCCAGCAGTGCGGCGGCCCAGTCCTCGTCCTGCTGGCGCGCACGGCTCAGGAAGGTGGCCAGTTGCGGCGCGCGGATCACGCGCAGCACCTCGGCCGCCACCGCATGGCCGGCGAGCATCACCAGATCGGCCGGCGCGGCGCGAAAGATCGACGCGTTGCGGCGCTGCGTCTGCTGGGCAACGATGCGCAGCGACTTGTTCAGCTGGCGCGCGGCGAGCACGATGGCCAGGTTGTCGACATCGACCGCGGTGCCGGCGACAAGCGCGTCGGCCGTGTCGGCGCCGGCGCGCACCAGCACCTCGGGATCGGTGGGGTCACCCTTGAACAGGCCCTGGTCAGCGTCGGCTTCGGCGCCGGCATCGACGACCACGGTCTCGATCTGCAGCCGCGTGAGCTGGCGGCGCAGCGTGCGCACGAACAGCCCCGAGCCGCACAACACCCAGCGCCCGCGCGGCAGCTGCGGCGGCTCGTCCATCGCCGTGCCGCGCTGGGTGGTCAGGCTTTCGTAGATGACCTGCAGGCTGGGCGCGCGAATGGCGGTGGCCACGCGCTGCGCAAAAGTGTCGAAGGGGTTGATGATGTGATCGGCGCCGGCGGCGGCCATGCGCGCATGTGCGACATGGTCGCGCGCCGCGCACAGCACCGGCATGCCGGGGTTGAGCAGGGTGGCCGTCAGCGCCACCTTGACGTTGACGAAGTCCGAGCCGGTGAGCGCCAGCACCGCCGCACAGTGGGGATGCTTCAGGCCGGCCATGACCAGCGTGTGCGGATCACTGGCATCGCCACACAGTGCCGGCACGCTGATGCGCAGGTCCTCGACATCGATGGCATCCACGCGCAGCGGCTCGATGTCGATGATCACCACGCGGCAACCGTCCTCGGCCAGTTCACGCACCACATGGTGGCCGGTGTCGTCGTAACCGCACACCAGATAGAAGCGCTCGCGCATGCCGCGCACCGCGCGCTTGACGCGGTCTTCCTGCACGAGACGCCTGAACACAGGATCCTGCAACACGCTGAACAACGCGCCGATGGCGTACAGCCAGGCGATGACGGTGGCGTAGATCGATGCCGTGGCCCACAGGCGCTGGCCCTCGGTGAAAGGATGGGGTATCTCGCCCAGGCCGATGGTGGTGCCCAGGAAACTGACGAAGTAGAAGGCATCCAGAAAGCCCATGCGCCACGGCCGGCCTTGCGGGTCGATGCCGGGTATCAACGTGAAGCCGGCCACCACCACCGCATAGACCAGGATGAGCAGCGCCAGCGGCACGCGCAGGCGGCGCAGGAGCACGAAGATGCCGTGGCGCCCGCGCTCGACGGGCGTGTTCACCAACGGCACCCCGACCGAGCCGCTCATCAACGGCGCAGGTTGGCCATCTCGATGATCAGCAGCACCACCGAGACCACGTTGGCCACCGCCGCACCCACCGCCAGCGACACCATCGTCGCCGTCTGCGGCCCGCTGAGGACCGCGCCGCCGGCGCCGTACAGACCCCAGGCGGCGGCCGCGCCGATCAATTGCAGATCGGCGACCAGGCTCGTGGCCAGCATGGTCGAACCCAGCGGCGACCGGTCGCCGAATTTCATCACCGTGGCCACCAGGCTGACGACCAGCGCGGCGAACAGCTCATAGACGTTGTGTTCGTCGATGTTGTTGAAGTCGCCGACGATGAAGCCCACGTTCAATGTCAACGCCAGCACGATGACGAAGGCGAACAACACACGCTCGATGCTCATGGTTTCTGGCGACGACTGCGCCCAAGGCGCGGAACCCGCAGTCTAGGTTGTGTTGACGCCCGGTCGACGGCGCGTGAACGCCTGCACAGCTGGCCGCTCGCGTCGGGTTTGTGCGGTTGCCGATTTATATCGATACAAATATGATTCTCGTGAGCATCTGGCTCGACGCCGCACCGGATCAGCCGCGGCGCCAGGGCCGGCCCGACGACCCGGCAACCTGCGATGTCGCGCTGCGTGCAATCCACCCCACAGGCCCCATGATTCCCAGCAGCCGACCGCCCCACGCGCCAACGCCCGAATCACAGGCCGTGCCAGGCCCAGGGTCGCCGGATACCACCAACAGCGAGGCCGCGACACGTGTGCTGCGCCAGTTCCGCCAAGTCTTCAACGCCGTCAAGACGCACTTTCAGCAGGTCGAGCGGCAGGCCGGCGTGGGCGGCGCACAAGTATGGGCGCTGAGCGTGGTCCGCGATTGCCCCGGCATCGGCATGAACGGCCTGGCACGCGCGCTCGATGTGCGCCAGCCCACGGCCAGCAACCTGGTGAAGTCGCTGGTCGAACAGGACCTGGTCGAGGTGCGCCGGGACGAACGTGACCGGCGCGCGGTGCGGTTGCATCTGCGCCCTGCCGGTGCGCGCGTGCTGAGGCGTGCGCCGGGCCCCTTTTCCGGCGTGCTGCCCAAGGCACTGGCCAGCCTGGATGCCAAGATGCTGCAGCGGCTGGAACAGGATCTGTCAGCGTTGATCACCGGCCTGGGCACCGACGACAGCGCGGCCGGCATCCCGCTCAGTCAGATCTGAATCGACACCATCAGACCGGCACCCCCGGCGCGACGCCGCCGGGGCCGGCGTCGCCCTGTGGACCGCTCGGGCGCTGAGGCGCCTTGCAGATCAACAGCGGCACCGGCGCCAGTTGCACCAGCCGGCTGACGACGCTGCCGAAGATCAACTTCTGCAAAGCGCCGCGCCCGTACGAGCCGACGACGATGACGCCACAGCCGTGTTCGGTGGCCGCGTTGGCGATGCAGGTGGCGGCGTCGGCATCCGAGCCGATCGCCGTGCTGCTGGTCACGCCGAGTTGCTGCGCCTGCGCCGTCGCTGCCGCCAGCACCGTGCGCCCTTCCTCCAGCACATCCTGGCGGTACTGCTCGGGCGACACCATGGCCAGCGCGGGGCCGTCGCTCACCGGCACCACGTAGTTCGGCAGCACATGGAACAGCAGGACCTCGGCCGCGTGCACCTGCGCCAGCGCCAGACCCTCGGTCAGCGCGGCACGCGCCACCGCGCCCTCATCGACGACGATCAGTATGCGTGAGTACATGCGCTCTCCCTTTGCCGCCGGCCTGCATGCCCGAGACTTGCGCCATCGGTTGACGGTGTCGAGCGACTCGACCCAAAGGAAACGCCCGGCAGCGCCGTGGCGGAAAGACCGATCGAGGTCATCGAGAAGCGCATGTCACGGACCCCCGCAAAGGATGTCTGTGGAACGGACAAATGTGGTCGGGGCGAAAGGATTCGAACCTTCGACCCTCTGGTCCCAAACCAGATGCGCTACCAGGCTGCGCTACGCCCCGACGAAGCACGATTGTAAGCCGCGCACCGGTCGCCACAGGTCATCGCCCGCCTTGGGGGCGGGTTCAACCGACGGTTTCGGTCGCCGCCGGCAAGCTGAGCCGCTCGCACACCTGCATGCACTGTCGGATGTGCTGTTCGCACACGTACTTCAGCGCGCCGAATGTCAACGCGGCGGATACCGCCTGCCCCGCCACCGGCACGTACTTGGCCGCCTGCTGCGTGGTCAGGCGCACGCCCACCACTTTCAGCATGCCGATCACCAGTTCGCGCGTGATGATCTTGCCGACGAGCATGCTGCCGCCGGCGGTCAGCGCCTTGTAGATCATCATCTGGCGGTCGGGCGCCAGACGTTCGATCTGCTCGCTGCTCAGCCCGAAAGCCTCGCTGATGCGCGGCAGCAGCTTCACCAGCACGGCCACGTCGGTGAGCCAGTCGAGCCCGGGCACCGGCACCATCGACACGCCGGCCGCGACCATCGCCTGGCGCGTCACGATGCGCCGGCAATCGCGGGCCACGGCCTCGATGTCGCGCGGCGTGACCGGCACCACATGCCAGCCGTCGCTCGCGTCGGCGGTGTCCGACGAGTTCTGCCGCCTGGCCATGGCTAGCGGGCCTTCACGGTCGCGCGGTGAGCACGACGATGCCGTCGCCATCGGCGACCAGCCAGTCGCCCGGCCGCACCCACACGCCCTGCACACGCACGGCGACATCGCGCTGGCCTTCGTTGCGCCGTTCGGTGGGCAGCGGCATCGGCGCCAGTGCCTTGATGCCGACATCGGCGGCGGCCAGCTCGGCGACATCGCGCACGGCGCCATCGACCACCAGCCCGGCCCAGCCGTTTTTCGCCGCCGCGGCGCCCAGGTTGCCGCCGACCAACGCGCGCCGCGTCGAGCCGCCGCCATCGACGACCAACACACGGCCCTGCCCCGGCGATTCGACCGCGGCCTTGACCAGCGAGTTGTCCTCGAAGCACTTGACCGTGCTCACCATGCCGTGAAAGTGGGCCCGGCCGCCGAAGTCGCGGAACACCGGCGGCAGCACGCGAAAGGCGCCGTCGCTGTCGCCCTTGTGCGCGTCGCACAGGTCACAGGTGGGGGTGAAAGCGTCGCTCATGGGTGGCGTGCTCCAGTGATGTCAAAACAGCGTAGCACGCGGGCGGGGCCGCCGCATGGCCGTGGCCTCAACCGCCCTTTCGCAGCGCAGCATGGCGCAGCGCCGCCAAGGTGGTGCGCGTGGTGCTGACATCGGTGTCGAGCTTGATGTGGATCAGCGTCGGCTTGTCGGCGCCCAGCGCCGCGGCGAATGCGGGTTCGAACTCGGCCGTCGCATCGACCCGGCTGGCGCTCCAGCCGTAGGCGCGTGCCAGCGCCGCGAAGTCGGGGTTGAACAGGTCGCTGCCGCTGACACGCCCCGGGTACTCGCGCTCCTGGTGCATGCGGATGGTGCCGTAGGTGCCGTTGTCGACCACGATGCTGATCAACTTGCCCGCGCCGCGACCGGCGCCGTGGCCGGTGGCGGTGGCGAGTTCCTGGCCGGTCATCAGGAAGTCACCATCACCGGCAATGTTGACGACGGTGCGCTCGGGATACAGCAGCGCCGCGCCGACCGCGTAGGGCACCCCCGCGCCCATCGCGCCCGAGGTCGGTGCCAGTTGCGTGCGACCGTGATGCTGCAGGCCGAAGTAGCGCACATAGCGGTGCAGCCAACCGCTGAAATTGCCGGCGCCATTGGTATAGACGGTGTCGGCCGGCGCCAGCCGTTGCACGGTCTTCATCACCACCGCCATGTCCAGCGGCGCGACCGGCGGCGCCTCGTGGTTGGCCTCGTAGTCGTCATGCGCGGCCGCCGACCATTCGGCCCAGGGCACGCTGGCCGGCGCGGCCAGCGCTTCGAAGGCGCGCGCCGCGCTGGCCGGGGCGCTGAGCATCATCAGGTCGGCGCTGTACACGCGCCCCAGTTCCTCGGCGCCGGCGTGCACGTGCACCAGCTTCTGCCGGGGCCGTGGCGCTTCGAGCAGGGTGTAGCCGCTGGTCGTCATCTCGCCCAGGCGGATGCCCAGCGCGATGACGAGGTCGGCCTCGCGCACGCGTTGCGCCAGCTTCGGGTTGAGGCCGATGCCGACATCGCCCGCATACAGCGCGTGGCGGTTATCGAAGGTGTCCTGGAAGCGAAAGCCGCACGCCACGGGTAGCTGCCAGTTCTCGGCGAAACGCTGCAGCGCGTTGCAGCCGCCGGCATCCCAGCCACTGCCACCGGCGATCAGCAACGGCGCCTTGGCCGCCAGCAGCATCGTGCGCAGGTCGCGCAGCGCGCCGGGTGCCGGCCAGGCCACGGCCGGCTGCACACGCGGCAGCACCGGCGCGGCGGTCGGCATGGTCAGCATGTCCTCGGGCAGCACCAGCACGACCGGGCCGGGCCGGCCTTGCAGCGCGGTGTGGAAAGCGCGCGCCACATACTCGGGCAGCCGATCGGCAGTCTGGATTTCGCCGACCCACTTGGCCATGCCGAGCGTGCCCGGGCCCATCATCTGGCGGTAGTCGAGTTCCTGAAACGCTTCCCTATCGCGCTGCTCACTGGCCACCTGGCCGATGAACAGGATCATCGGCGTCGAATCCTGGAAGGCCGTGTGCAGCGCGATGCTGGCGTTGGTGGCACCCGGCCCGCGGGTGACGAAGCAGATCCCGGGGCGACCGCTGAGCTTGCCCTGCGCCTCGGCCATGAAACCGGCGCCGCCCTCCTGGCGGCAGGCGATGAAGCGGATCTGTTCACGGTGTTCGTGCAACCCATCCAGCACCGCGAGGTAACTCTCGCCGGGCACGCCGAACACGGTATCGACACCCTGCGCCAACAAGGCTTCGACCAGGGCATGGCCGGCGAGGCGGGAGGTGTTCGACAACGGCGGCTCCTTCTGTGCGTCAGTGCGGGTGAAGGCCATTATGCGAAAGCGCGAAACGGGGCTCGCACGGGCCCATGCGATCGCAGCGCGCGGCGCGCGATAATTCAATGAACAGTTAATGCCGATGACACGTCAAGCAGCGCTGCGCGCCAACCCTGCCGCCGAACCGCGTGGTCGCGATGCCGACCGCTCGCAGCGCGACATCCTCGATGCCGCACGCGACGAGTTCGCTGCGCACGGGCTGGGCGGTGCGCGCATGGACCGCATCGCCGAACGGGCGGCGCTCAACAAGCGGCTCATCTACTACTACTTCGAGAACAAGGAGAGCCTGTTCCGCGCCGTGCTCGAGCGCGCGTACGAGGTCATCCGCAGTGAAGAACAGCAGTTGAATCTGACGCGGGTGGAGCCGATCGAGGCGATCCGCCGGCTGATCTCGTTCACCTGGAACTACTACCTCGCCCACCCCGAGTTCCTGACCTTGCTGAACAGCGAGAACCTGCACCGGGCGCGGCACCTGAAGACCTCGTCGAAGGCGACGACGCTGAATTCGCCGCTGATCGATGCGATCACCGATGTGCTCGACCGCGGCACCAAGCAAAAGCTGTTCCGCGCTGGCGTCGACCCGGTGCAGTTGTACATCTCGATCGCGTCGCTGTCGTACTTCTACCTCGGCAACAGCCACACGCTGTCGACCATCTTCGAGCGCGATCTGCTTACGCCGAAGGCGAAGGTGGAGCGGCTGTCACACATGACCGATCTGATCCTGGGCTATCTGGTGCGCGGGTGAACTCGCGTGGGCTCTAATCAGCGCGCTCGGTGCTGCGTGCCCAGGCCCGCGGTGATGAACAGCGCGGTGGCCTCGCCTTGCACATCGGCCGTGTGCCAGACACCCGGATCGTTGATCGCATAGTGCCCCGCACACAGATGCACCATCGTCACCTGGCCGTCCTTGCTTTCCTGGTGCAGCGTGATCTCGCCGGCCGTGCACAGCACCACCTCGCTGCCGTGCGGATGCATCTCCCACATCGCCCACGGCGCATCGAAGGTGTGCATCGTGACCAGGCGGCCTTCCGCGCCGTCGGCGGCGTGGCGCTCGGAATAGTGTTCGTACCAAGTCATCGCGCCATCGAAAACCGGCTCGACCAAGGCGGTGGCGCCGAGCCCGAGGTGTAGCGGGTGCTTGCCGATGTCGTGTGCCTTCATTCCATGCCCAGCAACTTGTAGATGCGGCGCGTGTACACGCCGAAAGCCTCGTGTGTCTTGATGTCCAGCGTGCGTGGCCGCGGCAGTTCGATGTCGAAGTTGTCGGCCATGCGCGCCGGGCCGGCGGTCAGCACCACCACACGCGTGCCGAGGAACACCGCTTCCGAAATGCCGTGCGTGACGAAGACGATGGTCTTGCCCGATTCCTTCCAGATGCGCAGCAGCTCGAGGTTCATCTTCTCGCGCGTCAGCGCATCGAGCGCGCCGAAGGGTTCGTCCATCAGCACCAGCTTCGGGTCGTGCACCAGCGCACGCGCGATGGCCGCGCGCTGCTGCATGCCGCCGGACAGCTCGTACGGATACTTGTCCTCGTAGCCGGCCAGGCCGACCATCTGCATCAGCGCACGGCCGCGCTCGCGTGCCGCGGCCATCGGCAGGCCCAGGATCTCGGCCGGCAGCAGGATGTTGTCGAGGATGCGGCGCCACTTCAGCAGCAGCGGCGCCTGGAACACCATGCCGACATCGCGCGCCGGATCGAAGGGGTGCCGCGCCGAGCCGATGCGCACCTCGCCGCCATCGTGCGGATGCAATCCGGCGAGGATCTTCAGCAGCGTCGATTTGCCGCAGCCTGAAGGCCCGACCAGCGCCACCAGCTCGCCGTCCATGACATCGAAGCTGGCATCCGAAATCGCCAGGTGAGCCTGCTTGCCGACGCCGTAGCTCTTGCTGACGCCAGCCAAGTGGATGAAGGCTTCGTCACTCAGCGATGCCGAGGCAGTCATGTCAGCCGCGCATCCTTTGGCACCAGCAGCCGCTCGAGCAGCAGCACCAGGCCGTACAAGATCATGCCGATCAGCGTGATCAGGATCACGGCCATGAACATCGCCGGCGTGTCCAGCGTCACCTGCACTTGCAGCATCAGGTAGCCGAGCCCGCGGTCGCTGCCGAGGAACTCGCCGACGATGGCGCCGGCCACCGCCAATATCGCCGCCACCTTCATGCCCGAGAAGACGTACGGCAACGCACCGGGCAGCTGGATCTTGCTGAACAGCTGCCAACGCGAACCACGCAGCGAGCGCACCAGGTCGAGCAGCTCGGGCTCGATCTCGCGCAGACCGCGCGCGGTGGTCAGCAGGATCGGAAATACCGCGATCGAGAACGCCATCATCGAGTTCGGCAGCACGCCGTAGCTGAACCAGACGATGATCAGCGGGCCGAGCGCCACCTTGGGGATCATGTTCAAGGTCACCAGCAACGGCAGCATCAGCGATTCGAGCGTCTTCGACCAGGTGAACAGCAAGGCCAGCAGCACACCGGCCGCCAGCGCCAGCGCGTAGCCGCCGAAGATCTCGGTGGCGGTGACCGCGCTGTTCGCCCACCAGCCGTAGTCGGCCACCCACAACGAGGCCAGCGTGTCGCGCGGTGACGGCATGACGAACTTCGGCACATCGGCCAGGCGCACGAACAGGTACCAGGCCAGCAACAGCAGCAGGTGCGCGACGACACCGAGCGCGAAAGCGCCCTGCCGGCTGTCCAGGCGTCGGCTGCCTTCAGCCATGGCCGTTCACAGCGCTGCCGTCGATCGATGCGCCAGGGCATCGACCCCATGCGTTGCAGGGTTCAGGCATCAGGGAAATCCGCTATCGGTTGGGGGCGCGATGTGGTGCCCGCGCGCGCTCGGGCGACCTATACTGAAAGCTCGACAGAAATCACCGAACAGTGAATTGACTGTATCGCAGCGCTTCGGGGGCGTCAACGCGGGCGGCCCCGAGCGACCCGCTCGGCGCGTCGTCATCGCGCAGCCCGCCGTTGTTCCCGGCACCTGCCCTTCGAAGGAGTTCTCCATGTCCCGACGTTCCAAACTGGCCCAATTCGTCGCTGTCGCGGCCGTTGCCGGCAGCCTGTTCAGCAGCCCCGCGTGGGCACAGCAGAAGGTCGATTTCGTCCTCAACTGGGTGCCCGGCGGCGACCACGCACCGTACTACTACGCCAAGAAGATGGGCTGGTACGAAAAGGCCGGCATCGACCTGAACATCGAACCCGGCAAGGGCTCGGCGCTGGCGACGCAACGCGTGGGCGCAGGGGCGACGCCGATCGGGCTGGCCGACATGGGCGGCGTGCTGGTCGCCAAGGGCAAGGGCGCCGATACGGTGGCGGTGTTCAATGTGTATGCCAATTCGCCGCAGGGCATGTACTGGCTGAAAAGTTCCGGTATCACCGGGGTGAAGGATTTTCCGGGCAAGAAGATCGGCAACCCCGCCGCCGACGGCGCGCGCGTGATGTGGCCAGCGCTGGCCAAGGCGAACGGCATCGATCCGAAATCGGTGACGTGGGTGAACATCGATGCCAACGCCAAGCTGGCGGCGCTGAAGAGCAAGTCGATCGACGTGACCACGTCGTTCTACAACATCCACCACATCTTCCAGCGCGAACTGGGCGACGACATGGGCTTCCTGGCCTGGCGCGATGCGGGCCTGAACCCGTATGGCAATTCGATCATCGTCAACGCCAAGTTCCTGGCCGAGAACAAGCCGCTGGTGGACAAGTTCGTCAAGGTCACGCAGCGCGCCTTCGCGGCCTGTGTGAAAGACCCGAACCCGTGCGTGCAGGCGTTGATCGATGCCAACGGCGCATTGAAGTTCGACAACGAGATGACCAACTGGAGCCTGGTCGAAAAGCTGATGAGCGACAAATACTCGCGCGAAGTGGCGCTCGGCATCCACGACGATGCGCGCATGGCCGACGACTACAAGCTGGTGGTCGAATACATCGGGGTGGACAAGCCCTTCGACGTGAAGTCGACCTACACCAACGAGTTCCTCGATCGCTCGATCAAGATGAGCAAGTGACGCACTGAAGCGGCTGCGCTGCCGCTTCGAAGCGTCCCGATTCAGGCCGCGATGCCCTCGAAGCGATCGCGGCCCAGCGCCAGTGCCCTCATCTTGGCATCGGCGATCGAGCGCTGCAACATCCAGAAGCCGCAGTCGGGGTGGATGTAGCGCACGCGACCTGCACCCAGTACCTTCTCGGCACGTTCGATGGCGCGTGCCACCTGGTCGGCGCTTTCCACATCGGTGGCCTTGATGTCGACCACGCCCAGGCCGAAGCCGATCTCGGATTTCAGTTCCTTGAAGGCCTGCAGCTCTTCCGGCGGGCGGTGCGCGCATTCCAGCACCACATGGTCGGCATGCAGCGCGTTCAGGTAGTTCATCAGCTTGTCCCAGGTGCCCTTCTGCACCGTCTGGCCGCCGTAGTTGCCGAAGCACAGGTGCACCGCCGGCGTGCCCGGCACGGCATCGAGCATGCGGTTGATCGCCGAGGCCGCCCATTCCCATTCCTCGGGATGGCCGGGCAGGTTGGCCTCGTCGATCTGCACGATGTGCGCATCGAGGTGGCGGATCTGCTCGGCGAGCACGTCGGCGATGGCGTGCGCCACTTCAGCGGTGTCGGCGTAGTGCTTGTTGATCAGCGTCTTGGCCAGCATGTGCGGGCCGGTCAAGGTGAATTTGAAGGTGTGCGTGGCCAGCGCCCTGGCGCGTGCGCAGGCACCCTGCAGGTCGAGGCTGCCGTGGCCGATCGGGCCGGTCACCGTGCCGGGCGGGCGGGTGCGGAATTTCATGCCGCTGCTGGAGCGGTAGGCGATCAGGTCGTCGAATGAGAAGCGCTGCGAAATGCCGTCCATCGGCCGCACGAAGTACTCGATCATGCCGTTGGTCTGCGGATGGTTGATGTCGAAGCGGTACAGCTCGCCGTCGCACACCACATCGACGCCGGCCTGCTCCTGCGTGTCGATGACCACCCGCGTGGCGTCGATCAGTGCCTGTTCCGACGGGTTGGCCACCAGCCAGTCGGGCAAAGGATACGAGCCGACGACGGTGGTCTTGATGCGGGGCACGGGCAACTCCTGATGATTAACCAAACGGTGATGAACATCGTATCGGTCTGCCATCGAAGCGTCAAATCAGGGCATCCACCAGCTATGAAAGCCGCCCGCACCGCTTGACCTGGGCGGCCCGGCGCTCTACATTCAATTCACCAGATGGAGACTACTTTCCTCCACCCTCGCCTGTCGGCTGCCGACGTGGCCATCTACCGGCATGCCGGCCACCTGACCGTGCCCGCGGTGTTCAGCGCCGAACAGGCCGAAGGCGTGGTGCAGGACATCCAGGCCTGGGGCGAACAGTTCCTGGGTGCGCTGCCGGCCGATCAGCGTGCCTGGTACATCGATGGCGGCGTCACCGCGCGCAACGTGCTGCGCAAGCTCGATAACCCGCACCACCACCGGCCGAGCGTGCAGCGCCTGGCGCGGGATGACAACCTGGTGTCGCTGGTCGAGGCCCTGATCGGCCCGGGTGTGTCGGTCTATTTCAGCCAGATCTTCTTCAAGCCGCCCGAAGGTGGCGGGCCCAAGCCGGCGCACCAGGACAACTTCTACTTCGGCCCCACCGACCGCGACGGCGTGGTCACCGCCTGGGTGGCATTGGATGACGCCACCTTGGAAAACGGCTGCCTGCACTTCGGTGAGGGCACGCAGTTCGGCCCGGTGTACGAACACGAAGCGCCGGCCGACGAGCCCTACAACCTGCAGTTGCCGGCGGCGATCCTGCAGCGCCAGCCGATGTCGCCGGCCCCGGTGCCGCGCGGCGGCGTGTCGTTCCATCACGGCAACACCTTCCATGCCTCGGGGCCGAACCTGTCGCGCCACTGGCGTCGCGCCTGCGCACTGCACTACGTGCGCAACGATGTCGAGTTCGCCACCCCAGCCTTGCCCTACGACCACGCGCTGAAGATGCGCGTGACCTGACCATGCCACGCTGGATCACCGCCCCTGCCGCACGGCCGTTCTGGCTGCTGATCATGCTGGTCGTGCTGTGGGATCTGGTGATCCGCGTCTTCGGCATCAAGCCCTACCTGGTGCCGACGCCGTGGTCGGTGGCGCAGGAACTGGTCAACGAATGGCCGATGCTGTGGCGCGAGACGCTGCCCACGCTGTACGCCACGCTCGGCGGTTTCGCCGCGTCGGTGGTGGTCGGCGTGCCGGTGGCGATGTGGATCTCGTATTCGCGGCTGGTCGAGAGCTTCGTCTATCCGCTGCTGGTGTTCTCGCAGTCGATTCCGAAGGTGGCCATCGCGCCGCTGTTCGTGGTCTGGTTCGGCTTCGGCATCGTGCCCAAGGTCATCGCCGCGTTCCTGCTCGGTTTCTTCCCGGTGGTGGTGGCCACCGTGCAGGGCTTCAAATCGGTCGAGGCCGACGTCATCGACCTGGCGCGCTCGATGGGTTCGAGCCCGTTGAAGGTGTTCCTGAAGTTCCGCCTGCCGACTGCGCTGCCGTCGATCTTCAGCGGGCTGAAGGTGTCGGTGACGCTTGGCCGTCGTCGGCGCGGTGGTCGGCGAATTCGTCGGCTCGAATTCGGGCATCGGCTATCGTGCTGCAAAAGGCCAACGGCACCTTCAACCTGCCGTTGATGTTCGCCGGTCTGGTGATCCTGTCGATGGTCGGCGTGTTGCTGTTCTTGGCCATCGAACTGGTCGAGCGTGCGCTGCTGCCCTGGCACGCCTCGCAGCGTCATGAAGTTCACCTGGGCGCCTGAGCGCCCTTTCCATTCGATCCAAAACCCCGAAGGAGACGACATGAAAAGACGACACCTGATCCGCAGCCTGGCCGCCGCATCGCTGGCCGCCGCACTCGCCGCACCGGCCGTGGCGCAGGACAAGGCCACGCTGCTGCTGAACTGGTACGTGTACAGCGAGCACGCACCGTTCTTCTACGGCAAGGAGAAGGGCTACTACGCAGCCGAAGGCATCGACCTGGACATCCAGGAAGGCCGCGGCTCGGGCGTGTCGGTGCAGGCGGTGGCGGCCGGTTCGGCCACCTTCGGCTATGTCGACACCCCGACGATGATCCGTGCCGCCACCAAGGGCGCACCGGTCAAGGCCATCGGCGTCGCGCTGCAGGTCAGCCCGATGGCGGTGATCGGCCTGAGCGAGAAGAACATCACCCAGCCGAAGGACATCGACGGCAAGATCGTCGCCATGACGCCGGGCGATGCGATGAGCCAGATCTGGCCGCTGTTCCTGAACAAGACCGGCCTCAAGGAGGGCGACTACAAGGTCGTCTCGGGCGACGGCCAGACCAAGCTGAACGCGGTCATCAACGGCCAGGCCGATGTGCTGCTGGGCTACGTGATGGACCAGAACATCAAGATCCAGGACGCCACGCACAAGCCGGTCAGCGTGATCCGCTTCGCCGACTACGGCATCAACCTGGTCAGTTCGGGCTTGATCGCCAGCGACGACACGCTGGCCAAGAAGGCCGACCTGGTCAAGCGCTTCATGCGCGCCAGCACCAAGGCCTTTGCCGAAGCCGAGAAGAACCCCGAAGCGGCCGTCGATGCGCTGCTGAAAGCCCAACCCAAGGCCGGCCAGCGCGACACGCTGATCATCGGCCTGAAGCTGACCACGCCGCTCTATCACACGGCCGAAACCAAGGGTCAACCGCCGTTCAAGGTGTCGATGCAGACGGTGGAAGACTCGCTCGACCTGCTCGTCAAGTACGGCGGCATGGATCCGGCGGTGCGCGGCAAGGCCACCGACTGGGTCAAGCTGGACTACCTGCCCTGATGGTCGTGTCGGAACCGCGGCGGTGAGCGCGACCATCCAGCCCTTGCACCGGCCGCCGCCTCGAGGCAGCGCCGCGCGCGAGTCCGCGCCAGTGCTGATCGAGGCGCGTGGCGTGCACAAGACCTACCGCACGCAGGACGGCGAGGTCGAGACGCTGAAGCCGCTCGACTTCGCCATCCACGCCGGCGAGTTCGTTTCGGTGGTCGGGCCCTCGGGCTGCGGCAAGAGCACGCTGATGAAGCTGATCGCCGGGCTGCTGCCGATCAGCGGCGGCGACCTGCGGCTGTCCGGCCAACCGGTGTCGGGGCCGCAGACCAACGTCGGCATCGTGTTCCAGAACGCGTTGCTGCTGCCCTGGCGGCGCGTGCTCGGCAACATCCTGATCCAGGCCGAGATTCGTGGCTTGCCGATGGATGCGGCACGTCGGCGTGCACAGCAGCTGGTCGAGATGGCCGGGCTGCAAGGCTTCGAGGACAAGTACCCGTGGCAGCTGTCGGGCGGCATGCAGCAGCGCGTGGCGATCCTGCGTGCGCTGCTGCACGACCCGCCGGTGCTGCTGATGGACGAACCCTTCGGTGCGCTCGATGCCATGACGCGCGAGCGCATGAACCTCGAGCTGCAGCGCATCTGGATGGCGGCGAACAAGACCGTGCTGTTGATCACGCACAGCATTCCCGAAGCCATCTTCCTGTCCGACCGCGTGCTGGTGATGAGCGAGCGGCCCGGTGCCATCGCCGCGGTGTACGACATCGATTTGCCGCGGCCGCGTTCGCTCGACGTAATGAACAGCGACGCCTTCGGTGCCTACGCGCGCACCTTGCGTGCGCACTTCTTCGCCCAGGGCTCGCTCGATGCGCATTGACGGCGCGCAGGCTTGCCCATGAACGCGCCGACCTTGGTGGTTCGTTCGATCGACGCAGCCGTGCGGCCGGTGAAGTTGCGCCTGCCGTTCCGCTTCGGAAACATCACCTTGCAGGCCTGCCCGCAGCTGTTCGTACGCGTCGATGCCGAGGTCGCAGGCCACGGCACGGCGACCGGGTTTGCCGCCGAGATGGCGGTGCCGAAGTGGTTCGACAAGCGGCCCGAATTCAGTCATGTGGACAACGTCGAACACCTGCTCGATTCGCTGCGCCGCACCAGCGACGCCTACCGCGCCGACACCCCGGCGACGGCGTTCGGCTTGTTCGAGCGTCACTACGCCGCCCTGATGCGCCTGGGCCACGATCACCACGCCACCGCGCTGAGCTCGGCTTACGGCCAGGCGCTGCTCGATCGCGCCGTCATCGACGCGCTGTGCCGCGCGACAGGGGTGTCCTTTTTCGATGCCGCGCACCACAACCTGCTCGGCATCGGCGACACCGCCTGCCTGAGCGACCTGCACGGTTTCGACTGGAACGCGTGGTTGCGGCAGCTGCAGCCGCTGCGGCAGGTGGCGGCGCGGCACACGGTCGGGCTGCTCGATACCCTGGGCCCGGCCGAATACGACGGGCAGGGCCTGCCCGTCAGCCTGGCCGCGGTGATCAAGACTTATGGCCACACCCACTTCAAGATCAAGCTCGGCGGTGAGCCGGAGGCCGATGCACACAGGCTGGCGGATGTGCTGGCGGTCCTCGACCGCGATGTCCCGGGGCACTGCTACACGCTCGACGGCAACGAGCAGTACACGAGCACCGAATCGCTGCGCGCGCTGTTCGCCAGCCTGCGCGGCGTAAAGGCGCTGGTGCAGCGGCCGCAAGCGCTGCTGTATGTCGAGCAGCCGCTGGCGCGCGATCAGTCGCTGGGCACCGCATTGCCCTGGCAGGACGCCCCGGCGCCGCTGCTGATGGACGAGGCCGACGGCACGCCCGACGCCTTTCCGGCCGGCTTTGCGGCCGGCTGGCACGGTGTGTCGAGTAAGTCGTGCAAGGGCATCTACAAGGCGCTGGCCAACCGCGCACGCTGCGAGCTGTGGAACCAGCAGGCGCGGCGTGACGGCACCGCGCCGCGCGCGTTCATGTCGGCCGAGGACCTGACCTGCCAGGCCGGGTTGAGCGTGCAGCAGGACCTGGCGCTGGTGTCCTTGCTCGGACTGACGCACAGCGAACGCAACGGCCACCACTACGGCGCCGGCTTCGGCAGCGCGCCAGAACATGAGCAGCGCGCCTTTGCGCTCGCCCACCCCGACCTGTACGGTGGCGAGGCCACGGCGCCCCGGTTGCGCATCGAACATGGGCTGCTGCAACTGGGCTCGTTGTTCGACATCGGTTTTGCGCATCGCGCCGACCTCGACTTCGAGGCCATGCGGCCGCTGGCCGACGCCATCGCGATGCTTTAAGCCAATCCAACTTTCCAAGGAGCCCGCACCGATGGCCACCCAAAAACTCGGCCTCATCATGCACGGTGTCACCGGCCGCATGGGCATGAACCAGCACCTGATCCGGTCCATCGTCGCCATCCGCGCCGAAGGCGGCGTGCGTCTGGCCAACGGCGACCAGGTCATGCCCGAGCCGATCCTGATCGGCCGCGATGCGGGCAAGATCGAGGCGCTGGCACGCGCGCACGGCATCGACCGCTGGGGCACCAACCTGGATGCCGCGCTCGACAACCGCGACGACAGCGTGTTCTTCGACGCCGGCACCACGCAGATGCGTCCGGCGCTGCTCGCGAAGGCGCTGCGCGCCGGCAAGCACGTCTATTGCGAAAAGCCGATCGCGACCAACCTGAACGATGCCGTCGAGGCCTGCCGGCTGGCGCAGGCTTCGGGCCTGAAGCACGGTGCGGTGCAGGACAAGCTGTTCCTGCCCGGCCTGCGCAAGATCGACATGCTGCGCTGCGCCGGCTTCTTCGGGCGCATCCTGAGCGTGCGCATCGAATTCGGCTACTGGGTCTTCGAAGGCGACCTGCAGCCGATCCAACGCCCGAGCTGGAACTACCGGGCCGAGGACGGCGGCGGCATCATCCTCGACATGGTCTGCCACTGGCGCTACGTGCTGGACAACCTGTTCGGCGAGGTGCAATCGGTGTCGTGCCTGGGTGCCACGCACATCCCGCAGCGCTGGGACGAAAGCGGCCGGCCCTACACCGCCACCGCCGACGACGCCGCCTACGCCACCTTCCAGTTGAAGGGCCCGCAGGGCGAGGCGGTGGTGGCGCAGGTGAACAGCTCATGGACCACGCGCGTGCGCCGCGACGACCTGGTCACCTTTCATGTCGATGGCACGCACGGCTCGGCGGTGGCCGGCTTGCAGGAATGCCGCGCGCAATCGCGCGTGAGCACGCCACGCCCGGTGTGGAACCCGGATGTCAAGCAGCACATGAATTTCTTCGACCAGTGGCAGGAGATTCCCGATGCGCAGAGCTACGACAACGGCTTCAAGCTGCAGTGGGAGGCCTTCATCCGCCACGTCGTCGAGGATGCGCCGTACCGCTGGACGCTGCCCGAAGGCGCCAAAGGGGTGCAGCTGGTCGAAGCGGCCCTGCAGTCGTGGCAGGAACGCCGCTGGATCGATGTGCCGCCTTTGCAGATCTGAGGTGAGGCAATGAAGATCAACCTTCCCACCACGACCGGCAGCCTGCAGCCGTACACGCTGCAAGGCCCGGGGCGCTTTGTGCCCGCCGGCTCGGCGGCTGAATTGAACCGCATCGCTTTTTCGGCCGCGCACGTGGTCGCCGATCCGCGCGCGGCGATCGACCCGTGGCTCGAGTGCGCGATCGACTGGGACGCCACCCTCGCCTACCGTCGCCGCCTGTGGTCGATGGGCCTGGGCGTGGCCGAAGCGATGGACACCGCGCAGCGCGGCATGGGGCTCGACTGGCCCACATCACTTGAACTGATCGGCCGCTCGATCGATGCCGCGAGCGACATGCCCGGCGCCTTCCTGGCCAGCGGCTGCGGCACCGACCATCTTGCCGTCGACGACACCCGGCGCATCGACGACGTCATCGAAGCCTATGAAACGCAGATGGCGGCGATCGAGAAACTCGGCGGCCGCCTGATCGTCATGGCCAGCCGCGCGCTGGCCAAGGTGGCGCGTTCGCCCGCCGACTACGAACGTGTCTATGACCGCGTGCTGCGCCAGGCGCGCGAGCCGGTGATCCTGCACTGGCTGGGCGACATGTTCGACCCGGCGCTGAAAGGCTACTGGGGCAGCCACGACATCGCAGCGGCGATGGACACCGCGCTGGGCATCATCGCAGCGCACCCGTCGAAGATCGACGGCATCAAGATTTCGCTGCTCGACAAGGAGCAGGAAGTGCGCATGCGTCGGCGCCTGCCGGCCACCGGAGGGCCTGAAGGAAAAGGCGTGCGCATGTACACCGGCGACGATTTCAACTACGCCGAACTGATCGCCGGCGACGATGTCGGCGAAGCACCGACGCACCGCCACAGCGATGCGCTGCTCGGCATCTTCGACGCCATCGCGCCGGCGGCCAGCGCAGCGTTGAAGTCGCTCGCCGCAGGCGACGAGGCGCGCTTCCACGCCATCCTCGCGCCCACCGTGCCGCTGTCGCGCCACATCTTCAAGGCGCCAACGCGCTACTACAAGACCGGCGTGGTGTTCATGGCCTGGCTGAACGGCCACCAGAGCCACTTCACGATGGTCGGCGGGCAACAAAGCACGCGCTCGCTGCTGCACCTGTGCGAACTGTTCCGCCTGGCCGATGCGGCCGGACTCATCGAACAGCCGGATCTGGCCGTCGAGCGCATGCACACGGTGCTGGCGGTGCATGGCGTCGGCAGCTGAGCGCATGCGCGATTTCTCGCCCGATCACCGCTGGCTGTCGATCAACACCGCCACCGTGCGCAAGCAGCGCGGCACCGACTGGCCGCTGCTCGACATCCTCGATGCCTGCGCCGAGCGTGGCATTCGCGCGGTATCGCCGTGGCGCGACCAGGTGGCGGCCGCCGGGTTGCAGGCCACCGCGCAACGGCTGCGCTCGCATGCCATCGAGCTGTCGGGCTACTGCCGCGGCGGCATGTTCACCTACACCGACGCGGCCAGTCGCCAGGCGGTGCGCGACGACAACCGCCGCGCGCTCGACGAGGCCTGCACATTGAACGCGCCGTGCCTGGTGCTGGTGGTCGGTGGCTTGCCCGGGGCGCTCGGCGGCCAGGCCGCGCACCACGACCTTGCCGGGGCGCGCGAGCAGGTCAGCGAAGGCATTGCCGCGCTGCTCGACGACGCGCGTGAACGGCGCATGCCGCTGGCCATCGAGCCGTTGCACCCGATGTACGCGGCCGACCGCGCCTGCATCAACACCCTGGAGCAGGCGCTGGACGTGTGCGATGCGCTCGATCCCCCGGTGTCGAATGGCGCGAGTGGTGATGCCGGCGGCGCCGCGCTCGGTGTGGCCGTCGATGTCTATCACGTCTGGTGGGACCCGAAGCTGCTCGCGCAGATCGAACGTGCCGGGCACGACCGGCTGCTGGCCTTTCACGTCTGCGACTGGCTGACGCCGACCACCGATCTGCTCGAAGACCGCGGCATGATGGGCGACGGCGTCATCGACCTGCCCGGCATCCGCGCCGCGGTCGAGGCGCAGGGCTTCGCCGGCTACAGCGAGGTGGAGATCTTCTCTGCCGCCAACTGGTGGCAACGCGACGGCGCCGAGGTGCTCGACACCTGCATCCAGCGCCACCGAAGCTGCGTGTGAGAACGCAGCGCGGGTTGCGTCAGATCAGGCTCTTGCCGTCGAGAAAGGCCTTGCGCCAGCGGCTGATCTTCACCGACTCGAACAAGCCGGCCACCGTGTAGGGGTCGTTGGCGGCGAAGGCTTCGGCCTCGGCGCGGTCGTCGGTGTCGAGCAGGATGATGCCGCCGAAGCCCGACGCGCCATCGTCGGCGAGCAGCGCGCCGCCGGCGATCATCTTCGGCAGGTTGGCTTTCAGATAGGCCACGTGTGCAGGGCGTACTTCAACGCGCAGATGGCCTTGGCCGGCTTTGTCGATGGTCTGGATGGCGTAAGGCATTCAAGCTCTCCGGTGAAGGCAGCGCGGTCGGCGCGCCGTGGCACTCTACCTGCTCAGGCGGGGGCCGGCGTCAGCGACGCACGCCGCACGCGGCGCACGTTGAAGGCGCTGACGATCAGCACGCCCTGCAACAGCGCCAGCACCAGCCAGACACCGCGGTACTGCTGGCGATCCATCAGCGTGCCCACGACCAACGGCACCACTGCCTGGCCGATGTCGAGCCCGCCATAGACCACGCCATAGACGCGCCCCGTCGAATTGTCGGGCGTGGAGCGCTTGACCAGCAGATCACGCGACGGGCCGGCCATGCCCGATGCAAAACCCATCGCGCCGAACAACACCGGCACCGACCAGCCAGGCACCGCGGTGAAGCCGATGGCCAGCGCGAACACCGCCGCCAGACCGAAGGCGGCGGCGACGATCTTCTCGCAGCGCTGCGGGTCGGAGGCCAGGAAACCGCCCAGGACCATGCCGCACGCGGCGCAGACCATGTACACCGTCAGGCACACCGCGGCGAGATTCAGTGGCACGTCGTGCAACTGCCGCGCCGATTCGGTGGCAAAGCTCTGCACGATCGACAGCGCACCGGCATAGAAGAAGAAAAACGCGAAACACATCCACACCGCAGGGATCTTCAGGAAATCGAACGGCCCCTCGGCGGCAACGCCCGTGTGCGCGCCGGCAGCAGGTCCGGGCATGGCGATCCGCTCGATCGTCAACTCGGCACGCTGGAACAACAGCACGACGATGACCACGAAGATCAATGCCGCGGCGGCCACCAGCGCCACGCGCCACGAGAAGGCCAGCGCCAGCGGCACCAGCATCGCCGGTGCCAGCGCCCAGCCCAGGCTGCCGGTGATGCCGTGCACGCTGTAGGCGTGACCGAGCCGGGCTTTGGCGATCTTGCGGTTCAGCAAGCTGTAATCCACCGGGTGGAAGACGCCGTTGCCGATGCCGGCCAGCACCGAGAACGCGGCCAGCATCGCGTAGCTGGCGCTGGCGGCAAAGCCGAGCGCGGCCAGGCCGAGCAGCGTCAGCCCGGCGAACAGGATCGGCCGCGGACCGTGGCGATCGACCAGAAAGCCCGACAGCGCCTGCACCGAGCACGACACGACGAAGAAGATCGTCAGCAGGAAGCCGAGTTGGACATAGCTGACACCGAACGCGTCCTTCAGCCACGGAAACAGCGGCGCCAGCAACAACTGGCTGAAGTGGCTGATGCCATGCGCCATGCCGACCAGGCCAATGACCTTGGCATCCTGGCGCAGCGTGGTGGCGGGAGCAGGAATCGGTGAGGACATGAACGGATGGTAGGACGCGCCCGCCCGGCCGGGTTACGATACTCTGTCAAGTTCTATCGCGATCATGCCAGCCGCCATCGCCACACCGATCAGGCCGAGCGCCACAGCCGGCCGACGCCCGCAACTGGCGCCACTCGACCCCGGACGCCACGTGCCGACCGCGCAACGGCCGGTGCGCGCCAAACATCGCCGTCTCGAGCCGGACAGCGAGATCCAGCCGCACAGCCACGCGTGGGCGCAGGTGGCGATATCGATCTCGGGCGTGGCGCGCATCACGGCCGGCCAGGCCACCTACCTGGTGCCGGCCTGGCGCGCGGTGTGGATCCCGCCGGCCGTCGAACACGTGGTGACCGTGATCGAGGCGACCGAACTGCGCACGCTGTACGTGCACCAGGGCAACGGCAGCGTCGGGCCGGATGTGCCGCTCCACCTGCAAGACACCTGGCGCAGCTGCCGCGTGCTCGAGGTGTCGGCGCTGCTGCGTGAACTGGTGCTGCAGATGGACACGTCGCTCGACGGCAGCGTCTCGCCGTCGCCAGAGCTGCTGGCGCGCGAACGGCGGCTGGGTGAGCTGGTGCTGGACGAACTGCGCCGCGCCGCGCCGGTCCGTCTGGGCATCGAACTGCCACACGACAAACGCCTGCGCGCGCTGTGCGAAGCGGTGCTGGCCGATCCGTCGCGCCATGCCACGCTCGACGGCTGGGCCGCCGAATCGGCGGCCAGCACACGCACCGTGGCCAGGCTGTTTCGGCAGGAACTGGGCACCTCGTTCGGCCCCTGGCGACAGCAAGTGCTGCTGGCGCGCGCGCTGACGCTGGCCGCCCAGGGCAAGCCGATGGGACTCATCGCCAGCCAGCTGGGCTATGCCAGCGCCAGCGCGTTCACGGCGATGGTGCGGCGCGCGGTCGGCCAGCCGCCGAGCCGTTTTTTCGCGGCCGCGCCTTGAACGGCGCGCCGGCGCTTTCATCTGCAAGGACAACCATGGACACCGTGCTCTACGACTTCACCAAGCAGGACGCCAGCGGCGCCTCGTGCACCGCACAGGCCTGGGCCAAGGTGCCCGAGCCGCTGAGCCCGGCGCAGCGCAGCGAAGTCAAGGCGCGTGCGGCGGCGGCGCTGAAGGCGCACGACGCCGTGCTGGTGGCGCACTACTACGTCGATGGCGACCTGCAGGATCTGGCGCTGGCCACCGGCGGCTGCGTCGCCGATTCACTGGAAATGGCGCGCTTCGGCCGCGACCACCCGGCCAAGACGCTGGTCGTGGCCGGCGTGCGCTTCATGGGCGAGAGTTCGAAGATCCTGTCGCCGCACAAGCGCGTGCTGATGCCCGACCTGGACGCCACCTGTTCGCTCGACCTGGGTTGCCCGCCGGATGAATTCGCCGCCTTCTGCGACGCTCATCCGGATCGAAAAGTGGTGGTGTATGCCAACACCAGCGCGGCGGTGAAGGCGCGCGCCGACTGGATGGTCACCAGCTCTTGCGCGCTGGCCATCGTGCGCCACCTGCACGAGCGCGGCGAGAAGATCGTGTGGGCGCCGGACCGTCACCTGGGCCACTACATTCAGCAGCAGACCGGCGCCGACATGCTGCTGTGGAACGGCGCGTGCATCGTGCACGACGAGTTCAAGGCGCTCGAACTCGAGCTGCTGAAAAAGGAGCATCCGCAGGCGATGGTGCTGGTGCACCCCGAATCACCGGCTGCGGTGGTGCGACTGGCCGACGTGGTCGGATCGACCTCGCAGATGCTGCAGGCGGTGGTCGACGGTGATGCGCCCGAATACATCGTCGCCACCGACAACGGCCTCATGCACCGCATGCGCCAGCTGGCGCCGCACAAGCGCCTGATCGAGGCGCCCACCGCCGGCAACAGCGCCACCTGCAAGAGCTGCGCGCACTGCCCGTGGATGGCGATGAACGCGGTGCAGGGCGTGGTCGATTGCCTCGAACGCGGCAGTGGCGAAGTCACCGTCGCCGAGCCGGTGCGAAGCCAGGCGCTGGGCTGCATCGAGCGCATGCTCGACTTCGTCAAGCACAACCCGGCGGCCATCGCGCAGCCGCAGGGCGGCTTCGTGCCGAACGTGGGGGCGGTGTGAATTTCGACAGCAACGAAACGCTCGACGAAGCACGCGCACGCAACGTGCGCGACGCGTTGCGCGAGGATCTGGGCACTGGCGACTGGACCGCGCAGCTGATCGGTGCGGGCCAGCGCGCGAAAGCTGTGGTGCGCGTGCGCGAACAGGCGGTGCTGTGCGGGCGCGACTGGTTCGACGCCGTGTTCGCTGCGCTCGATGCCGATGCGCGCGTCGAATGGCTGCATGCCGAAGGCGCCGACATGCCAGCCGGCTGCGCGGTGTGCCACATCGACGGCGACGCGCGTGCGCTGCTGTCGGCCGAGCGCCCGGCGCTGAATTTCCTGCAGCTGCTCAGCGCCACCGCCACGCAGACACGCTCGCACGTGCGCGCCATCGCCGGCGCATCGCCGAACCCGAACGGCTGCGCCATCCTCGACACGCGCAAGACGCTGCCCGGGTTGCGTCAGGCGCAGAAATACGCGGTGCGTGTCGGCGGCGGTGCCAACCAGCGCCTGGCGCTGTGGCACGGCATCCTGATCAAGGAAAACCACATCGCCGCCGCCGGCGGCGTGGCGCAGGCGATGCAGCAGGCGCTGGCGCTGAATGCGGGGGTGGAGATCCAGATCGAGGTCGAGAACCACGATCAGTTGCAGCAGGCGTTGGCGGCCGGCGCGCGCAACGTCATGCTCGACAACTTCGCGCTCGAAGAAGTGCGCCGCGCCGTGGCGCTGAACGCCGGTCGCGCGCTGCTGGAAGTGTCGGGCGGCGTCACGCTCGACCGCTTGCGCGAGATTGCATCGACCGGCGTCGATCGCATATCGGTCGGCAGCCTGACCAAGGACGTGCGCGCCATCGACTACTCGATGCGCATGCTGGCCTGAGCCACGGCGCGGCGCCCTCTTTCGCGCGCCGCGCGGCAGAGGGAGGCCTCAGCCCTCTCCCACCGCAGCGCGCGGCTTCTTGCCGCGCTGCGCACTGCGCGCGCGGCGCGTCAGCACGGTCGGGAAACTGACCGGCAGCGGCAGCGGGAAATCGCGGCTGAAGTGCAGGCCGCGGCTTTCGTGGCGCACCAGCGCCGAACGCACGATCAGCTCGGCACAATCGACCAGGTTGCGCAGTTCGAGCAGGTCGCGGTTGACGCGGAAGTTGGCGTAGTACTCGTCGATCTCGCTCTTCAGCAGCTTGATGCGGTGCAGCGCGCGCTCCAGCCGTCGCGTCGTGCGCACGATGCCGACGTAGTTCCACATCATCAGCCGCAGCTCGTCCCAGTTGTGGGCGATGACCACCTGCTCGTCGGCATCCTCGACCTGGCTTTCGTCCCAGTCGGGCACGCCGGCGGTGTGCTGCGCGGGTGTTTGCAGGATGCGCTCGGCGCAGCTGCGGCCCAGCACCACGCATTCGAGCAACGAGTTGCTGGCGAGGCGGTTGGCGCCATGCAGCCCGGTGTAGGTGGTTTCGCCGACCGCGTACAGGCCCGGCAGATCGGTGCGGCCATCGAGATCGGTGACGATGCCGCCGCAGGTGTAGTGCGCCGCCGGCACCACCGGGATCGGCTGGCGCGCGATGTCGATGCCGAGTTGCAGGCAGCGCGCGTGCACGGTCGGGAAATGTTCCTTCAGGAACGCCTCGCCCAGGTGGGTGGCATCCAGCCACACGTGGTCGAGACCATGCTTCTTCATCTCGAAGTCGATCGCGCGGGCGACGATGTCGCGCGGCGCCAGCTCGGCGCGGGCATCGTGGGCGAGCATGAAACGCCCCGCCTCGCCGGCGATGTTCGGCAGCCGCAGCCGCGCGCCTTCGCCACGCAGCGCTTCGGTGATGAGGAAGCTGCGTTCCTGCGGGTGGTACAGGCAGGTCGGATGGAACTGGATGAATTCCATGTTGCCGACGCGGCAGCCGGCGCGCCAGGCCATCGCGATGCCGTCGCCGGTGGCCGTGTCGGGGTTGCTGGTGTATCGGTAGACCTTGCCCACGCCACCCGTGGCCAGCACCACCGCCGATGCCGGCAGCGTCTCCACCCGCTGGCCATCGATGTCGAGCGCATACACACCGAAGCACTGCGAGGCCTCGTCGCTGCGCTCGCCGGGCCGGCCGTGGCTGCCACGCAGGTGTCGGGTCGTGATCAGGTCGACCGCCATCCAGCGCTCGCGCAGGCTGATGTTCGGATGCTCGCGCGCCCGTGCGAGCAGCGCGTCGTGGATCGCCTTGCCGGTGGCATCGGCCGCGTGCGCGATGCGCCGCACCGCGTGGCCGCCTTCGCGCGTGAGGTGCAGCCCGAGCGGACCGTCGGGGTCGGCCGAGAACGACACGCCCTGCGCCACCAGCCAGGCGACCGCCTCGGCGCTGCGCTCGGCGATGAAACGCGCGGTGGACTCTTCCACCAGGCCGGCGCCGGCATCCTGGGTGTCTTGCACATGCGAATCGATGCTGTCGTCGTCACCCAGCACACCGACGATGCCGCCCTGCGCCCAGGCCGTGGCACCTTCGTCGAGCCGGCGCTTGGCCAGCACCACCACCGGCCGGTCGGTGGCCATGTGCAGCGCCACGGACAGGCCGGCCAGACCGGCGCCGACGATCACCAGGGGGGCGGGCACGGCCATCGATGACGACATGGGGTGGTGAATTCAGAAGTGACCGGCAGATGACGCCGATTCTACGGAGCCCCGAAGCGTGCCAATTGGTGCACGCAAGGGCCGCGGCGCGCAGGTCTTGGCCATTCAGTCGGTGTGATGGGCATCCGTAAACTGATTCAGCGCAAACACCGCCGCGGCTCGAGCAGGGCTGCGCCACGCAGGGCCAGCGATGCATGACACCGTTCGAGACCGCCGCCCCCATCGCGGTGCGAGCCCTTCCGCCGATCTGAGTGAACCCGCCACCGAGTTGCTGGCCCCGGCCACCCAGATCGTCGGCGACCGCGACGCCTACCTGGAAAACACCGGCGACGACATCGGCCGGCGCATTGCCGATGACCAGTTCGAGCTGTTCGTCTCCTGCCAGCCGGCCGAGGCGATGCTGCTTCAGTTTTCGCAGCGGGCACCTGATTTCATCGCCATCCACGACATCGGCTGCCAGGCTTCGACACGCCTGCTGGTTGCCGTGGCCAACGCCAGCAAGCGCAAGCTGCAGAACCTGGTCATCCGCCGCCAGGGCTTCGGTGTCGCGCTGGCCACGCTGCAGTTCGTCGAACTGCAGTTGCAGCCGGGGCGCATGCTGCGCGTCTACAGCACACAGATCGATGGCGACACCCAAACACGACACCAGCTCGCCCAGGTGATGCTCGCGCACAGCCGGCTGGGGGTGATGATGGTTGGCGAGTTGCCCTCGCACGCCACCGCCAGCAGCCTGCAGCCGCTGCGCTCGTCGATCGCCACGGGCCCGTGGCCGAACCGGGACCTGTTGCTGGTGCCGCTGGCCCCGGCCCCGATGCTGGCCGCACAGGCGGCCACGCTGTCCGGCAACAGCGGCGTCACGGTGCGCACCACGCCGCAAGTCAATCGCCCGACCGAGGCCTGGTCCTACATCAGCGGCTCATGGAACCTGCTGAGCCGCCAGGACGCAGCCGCACCCGCGGCGCGCAGGCCCGCCGCGGCGCCGGCAGCGGCTGCGGTCGATCGTGGCGTCGATGGCTGGGCGCCGACGCAGAACTTCGACGCCGCCACCGCCACCACCTATGCGGCGACACAGCCGCTGGAACTGACTCCGATGCCGAGCACGGGAGCGGCCGCTGCGGCGCCCGGCGCCGGCAACACGCCTTGGCCGACCTATGTGCAGCGCTGCATGAACATCAAGGGTGTCACGCAGGCGTGTGTGTTCGATGTCAAGTTGCAACGCTCGCTGGCCCATTCGGGCTCACCGCGCATGGCCGAGCGGCTGGCGGCCAAGGGCAGCATGCTGCATGCGGTGATGCTCGACACCAGCCACGTGCTGGGCCTGGGCAACGCCGAACCGGACGCCGCCATCACGCTGGCGCAGCACTACCTGCTGGTGCGCCCGATGCCGGGCAAGCCCGGCACTGCGCTGCACCTGGTGCTGGAACGCAGCCACGGCAACATCGGGTTGGCCCGCGCGCAGTTGCACCAGATCGATCAGGCGCTGCTCGAGCGCGACGCCTGATCGGCCGCCAGCGCGCTGCAGCGCGCTGTCAGTGCACCCTCAATGCACAACACGGCTGAACGAGAACTCGCCGTCCTCCACGTCCACCGGGATCACGTCCTTGGGCCCGAAACGGCCTTGCAGGATCAGCTTCGCCACCGGGTTCTCGATGCGGTGCTGGATCGCACGCTTCAATGGCCGCGCACCGAACACCGGGTCGAAGCCGACCTTGGCCAGTTCGGCCAACGCCGCCGGTGACACATCGAGCTTCATCTCCAGCTTGTCCAGGCGCTTTTCGAGCAGCCCGAGCTGGATCTTCGCGATCTGTTCGATGTGCTGGCGATCGAGGGCGTGGAAGATCACGGTCTCGTCGATGCGGTTGAGGAACTCGGGCCGGAAATGCGCCTTGACCTCGGTCCACACCGCCTCGCGAATGGCCTCGGCATCCTGGCCGGCCATCTGCATGATCTTGTGCGAACCCAGGTTGCTGGTCATGACGATGACCGTGTTCTTGAAGTCCACCGTGCGGCCCTGGCCATCGGTGAGGCGGCCGTCGTCGAGCACCTGCAGCAGCACATTGAAGACATCGGGGTGGGCTTTTTCCACCTCGTCGAGCAGCAGCACGCAATAGGGCTTGCGGCGCACCGCTTCGGTCAGTGCCCCGCCTTCGTCGTAGCCGACATAGCCCGGCGGCGCGCCGATGAGGCGGCTGACCGAGTGCTTTTCCATGAACTCGCTCATGTCGACGCGGATCATGTGATCTTCACTGTCGAACAGGAAGCCGGCCAGCGCCTTGCACAGCTCGGTCTTGCCCACGCCGGTCGGGCCCAGGAACAGGAACGATCCGGTCGGCCGGTTCGGGTCGGCGAGCCCGGCGCGCGAGCGGCGGATGGCGTCGGCGACCGCGACGATGGCCTCGTCCTGGCCGACCACGCGCTCGTGCAGCTTCGACTCCATCATCAGCAGCTTGTCGCGCTCGCCCTGCATCAGCTTGGATACGGGAATGCCGGTGGCACGAGACACCACCTCGGCGATCTCCTCGGCGCCGACCACCGTGCGCAACAGCTGCGGCCCCTGCCCGCCCTTGGCCTTGCCGGCCTCCTTGGCCTGCGCATCGTGCAGCTTCTTCTCCAGTTCGGGCAACTTGCCGTACTGGATCTCGGCGACCTTGTTGAAGTCGCCCTTGCGCTTGAAGTCCTCGATCTGCGCCTTGGCCGTTTCGATGTCCTCCATGAACTGCTTGGAGCCTTGTGCCGCGGCCTTCTCGGCGCGCCAGATCTCGTCCAGGTCAGCGGCTTCGCGTTCAAGCTTGCTGATCTCGTCTTCGATCAGCGTCATGCGCTTCTTGGATGCGTCGTCCTTTTCCTTGCGCACCGCTTCGCGCTCGATCTTGAGCTGGATCAGACGCCGATCGAGGCGGTCCATGGCCTCGGGCTTCGAATCCATTTCGATCTTGATCTTGGCCGCGGCTTCGTCGATCAGGTCGATCGCCTTGTCGGGCAGGAAGCGGTCGGTGATGTAGCGGTGGCTCAGTTCAGCCGCCGCGACGATCGCCGGATCGGTGATCTGCACGCCATGGTGCACCTCGTACTTGTCCTGCAGGCCGCGCAGGATGGCCACCGTCGCCTCGACGCTGGGTTCGTCGACCAGCACTTTCTGGAAGCGTCGCTCGAGCGCGGCGTCTTTCTCGACGTACTTCCGGTATTCGTTCAGCGTGGTCGCGCCGATGCAATGCAGTTCGCCACGCGCCAAGGCGGGCTTGAGCATGTTGCCAGCGTCGATGGCGCCTTCGGCCTTACCGGCACCGACCATGGTGTGCAGCTCGTCGATGAACAGGATGATGCGGCCCTCGTCGGCAGCCACTTCCTTCAGCACCGCCTTGAGCCGTTCCTCGAATTCGCCGCGGTACTTGGCACCGGCCAGCAGGCCGGCCATGTCCAGCGACAGCACCTTCTTGTCTTTCAGCGATTCGGGCACCTCGCCATTGACGATGCGCTGCGCCAGCCCTTCGACGATGGCCGTCTTGCCGACACCGGGCTCGCCGATCAGCACCGGGTTGTTCTTCGTGCGCCGCTGCAGCACCTGGATCGAGCGGCGGATCTCCTCGTCGCGGCCGATCACCGGGTCGAGCTTGCCGGAACGCGCGCGCTCGGTCAGGTCGAGCGTGTACTTCTTCAGCGCCTCGCGCTGGCCTTCGGCCTCGGCCGAATTCACGTTCTGGCCGCCGCGCACGGCCTCGATGGCGGCTTCGAGCGCCTTGCGCGTCAGGCCATGACCGCGCACGACACCGCCGATGTCGCTCTTGGCATCGGCCAGCGCGAGCAGGAACATCTCGCTGGCGATGAACTGGTCGCCGCGCTTGCCAGCTTCCTTTTCGGCGGCCTGCAGCAGTTGCACCAGGTCGCGCCCGGCCTGCACCTGTCCGCCTTGCACGCCGGGCAGGCCGTTGATCAGGGTGTCCATCGCCGTGCGCAACGCGGTGGTGTCGGCACCGGCGCGGTCGAGCAGCGCCTTCGGGCCATCGGGCTGCTGAAGCATCGCCGACAGCACATGCGCCGGTTCGATGTAGGGGTTGTCGCGCGCCACGGCCAGGCTCTGGGCCTCGGCCAGCGCGTGCTGCAACGCAGTGGTGAATTTGTCCTGGCGCATGTCGAACTCCTGCTGGATTTCCCCGAAACGTGGGGCAATCCTCAGGCTTTTTCAAGACGCCAGCACGACAGATGCAGCCGCCGAGGGCTGCCCGGCGCTCAGTTCTTCGGCGATGCCGCTGTGGAACCGCCCTGCACGCCCAGTGCACCCCCGGTGCCGAGTCCGCCCTTGACCGACTGCGCCTTGTAGTTGCGCACCACCTTGACCAGCTGGTTGTAGCTGTCGGCGAAGGCAGCGATGATGATCTTGCCTTCGGGCGTCTTGCTGTAGCCGCCCGCCGCGCCGCCGGCAGCCCAGCCGTAGGCGCCGCCGAACAGGGCGAAGTCGGTGTTCGATGCACTGCCTTCAGCGGCCGCCAGCTGCACGCCCGAGCGGTTGTCGATCATGATCAGCGTGGTCGACGCCTCGTTGCTCTTGATGCCGCCGGCCAGCGCGCCGAGCACGCCCAGGCTGCGCGTCAACCCGCCCAGCGCGCCACCGAGGCCGCCGGTGTTCTGGCTGAACTGGATGCTCGGGCTCATGGTGTAGTCGGCCGCGACCATCTGGCCGGCACCCATGTTGCTGCCCTCGCGCATTTCGCCCGACTTCTGCAGTTGCCGCTCCATGTTCATGTTCTGCATCGCCGCGCCGCGCTCGACGACGACGAAGCAGTTCGACTGCTGGATCATCATGCGCAGCACCGGCACCGTCGAGCCCAGCTGATACTGGCGCAGCGTCTGGTACCACGGGGCGTTCTGGTCCTCGACCACACCGATGGTGCCCAGCGCCTGGTCGCAGCGCTCCAGCGCATCGTTGCCACCCTCGGTGTTGGCGCCGCCCGCGGCACCGCGCACCGCGCCCTTGGAGCCGCCGCCCACCTCTTGTGCCTGCACCGCGACGGCACACAACACGAGGCCGGCGGCGAGGCCCGCCACGGGTTGCCAACGGCGCGAAAACCGGCGCCGCGGCAACGCCGCCGGCAGGATGGAAATGGACGGCTGCATGTTTTCTCCTGGCGTGGATGGGGACCTTTTTGGCGTCGGGTCAGGCCAGCCCGACGGGTGACCGAAACATGATATGAGCCCGCTTGCGGGAAGGGAATCCCTCCTTCGAATGATCTTGCGCCGCCCTTCGCGGCGGCCCGACTCACCCGCGCAGCCAGGCACGCAGCAGCCAGAAGGCCAGCGCGGCGCAGCCCAGCGCGCCGAAGACATGCGCCAGGCCGTGAGCGAGGGCATGCCACCCGTGCCCACGCTGCAACAGCAGCAGCGATTCGGCGGTGAAGGTGGAAAAGGTGGTGAACCCGCCCAGCACCCCGACCACCAGGAACAGCCGCCAGCCCTCGGCCGGCCAGCGCTCGAAGAGCACCAGCGCGACGCCGATCAACAGCCCGCCGACACAGTTGACGGCCAGCGTGCCGAGCGGAAAGCCTTGCCAGCGCGGGTTCAGCCACAGCCCGGCCGCAAAGCGCAGCACGCCGCCCAGCGCGGCGCCAGCGGCAACCGAGATGATCGCGGCGAGGGGGAATGCGCCGTTCACCGAGCCGCCCCGCGTGCCGGGCTAAGCAGCATCGGCGCCCGGCCGCGTGCGCGTGCGCGTGCGCTCATTTCCGAGCGCCGGTGGTCGGTTCAACCGCCATTGGCTGACGGCAGGCCCCAGCGCCGTAACGCGGCATCGTCGCTGGCCCGGGCATCGACCCAGCGGGCGCCCTGCGCGGTGTGCTCCTTCTTCCAGAACGGCGCCTGCGTCTTCAGATAGTCCATCAGGAATTCGCAAGCCTGGAAGGCCTGGCCACGGTGCGCGGCGCTGACCGCCACCAGCACGATCTGCTGCAGGGGTTCGAGCACGCCGACGCGGTGCACCACGCGCGCGGCGATGATGTCGAAGCGCCGGTGGGCGGCGTCGATCATCGCTTCGATCGCTGCTTCGGTCATGCCCGGATAGTGTTCCAGCTCCATGTGACTGATCGTCGCTGCGCCCTGGCGGTCGCGCACCATGCCGGTGAAGGTGACGATGGCACCGACCGCGCCATCGCACTGGTGCAACGCGGCCACTTCGGCCGACAGGTCGAAGTCGTCCGGGCCGATGCGCACGCGAGAGGTCATCGATTCAGCCGCCGGTGACGGGCGGGAAAAACGCAACCACCGTCGCTGCGCCGATCGGCGTCGATTCGTCGCACAGGGTCTGATCGAGCGCACAGCGCACCAACCGCTCACGCGACAACACCTCGGCATGGCGCGGGCTGCTGGCGATCAGGCGGTCGCGCAGGTCCGCCGGCGTCGCATCGGCTTCGATGGGCACGGTCTCGCCGGCGCCCAGCGCTTCGCGCAGCGAGGCGAAATACAGCACCTTGATGTTCATGGTTCGAGCCGGCAGTCAGGCGCCGCCGGGCGCTGGCACAAGTTGAGGTTCATCGAGGGCACGGTCTTGCAACGTTGCAAGTATGCCGCCCCAGGCCTGACGCTACGGCGCGCGGCCTGTCGGCATTTGTCCACTCAACGTGCCACCAACTGCGCCAGCGGCAGGAAGGCCACCGTGTCGCCACGGCGGATGGCCTGCTCGGGTGGGTTGTCCAGCAGGCCGTCGGCCCACACGGTCGAGGTCAGCACAGCCGAGCTTTGGTTGCCGAACAAGTCGAGGCCGCCACGCTCGTTCAGGCGCACGCGCAGGAACTCGCGGCGTTTGTCAGGGCGCGGCCAGTCGAAGTCGGCACGCAACGGCAACGCGGCAGGCATGCGCGCATCCGCCCCTTGCAGGGCCTTCAGCACCGGTGCGACCGCCAACAGGAAGGTGACGAAGCTCGACACCGGGTTGCCGGGTAGGCCGATGAACAGCGCCGCCGGGCCTTGCTCGCAGTTGACCTCGCCGAAGGCCAGTGGCTTGCCGGGTTTCATCGCGATCTGCCACAGATCGAGCCGCCCTTCGGCCTGCACCGCAGGACGCAGGTGGTCTTCCTCGCCCACCGATACGCCACCGGTGCTGATGATCAGGTCGTGACCACTGGCAGCCCGACGCAGCGCGTCGCGGGTGGCCTGCAACTGGTCGGGCACGATGCCCAGGTCGGTGGCCTCGCAGCCGGCGGCCTGCAACAGCGCGCGCAACATGAAGCGGTTGGAGTTGTAGATCGCGCCGGGCTTCAGCGGTTGGCCGGGCATGACCAGTTCGTCGCCGGTGGACAGCAACGCGACACGGGGTCGCCGCACCACCCGCAATGCCGCAGCACCGACGCTGGCGGCCAGGCCCAGCGCCTGCGGCGTCAGCCGCGTGCCCTGCACCAGGACCGTGGTACCCAGGCGCACGTCCTCGCCGCGCCGCCGCACCCAGGCGCCGAGCGTGGGCGGCTCGACGATGCGCACTGCGCCGAGCCCCTCGCCCGCCACCGCCTCGCACGCTTCCTGCATGACCACCGTGTCGGCGCCGGGGGGGATTTGCGCGCCGGTGAAGATGCGCGCCGCGGTGCCAGCGGCCAGCGCGTGGCCCACCGAGCCGGCGGCGATGCGTTGCGACACGGGCAACAACGTGCCGGCTTCGGCGGCATCGGCCGCGCGCAGCGCGTAGCCGTCCATCGAACTGTTGTCGGCCGGCGGCACGTCCAGCGCCGAAGGCACGTCGTCTGCCAGCACGCGGCCCAGCGCATCGAAGGTATCGACCGACTGCGCGTCGGTGATGACGCGGCGCGTGGCCACCGCCAGCAGCCGTTGCAGGGCGTCGTCGAGGCTCAACAGGGGGGGTCGTTCAGGCATGGTGTCGATCGACGTAGTCGAAGCGGTGGGCATCGCGCAGAAGATGATCGGCCACCGCGTCGGCATCGTCCAGCGCGAACACCGGCCGCAACGTAGCCATCGGCAGGTGCGCCGGCGCATCGGTGGCGATAGCGTAGACGAAGGGGTCGTCGGGATACAGCGCGGGTGTGTCGAGAGCAGCGCGCCAGACCTCGATTTTCATCACGTCGGCATGTTTGAAGCCTTCGGCCAGCACCCAGTCGCAATCGTGAAGTTCGGCCACCAGCTGATGCACGGTGGGCACCTGCGGCTGCTCGAATTCGCGCAGCCTGACCACGCGCTGCGACGAGGCGACCAGCACCTCGAAGGCGCCGGCCTGGCCGAGCCGTGCGCTGTCGCTGCCCTCGCGATCGATTTCGAATCCGCGGTGCGCGTGCTTGATCACCGACACCCGCTGCCCACGCTGCCGAAGCGCGCCGATCAGGCCTTCGATCAGCGTGGTCTTGCCGGCGCCGGAGGCACCGCAAACAGCCAGCAGCTTCATGCGCCGCAGTGCTGTTCGATGTAGCGCTTGACCTGAGCGGCATCGGCCGGCAGGCGAACGAAGCGGCGCGGCAAGTGTTCGATGCCTTCGAGCGCGGCCGGGCGCTGCGGGTCGCGACCCAGTGCTTCCTGGATGGTCTGCGCGAACTTGGCTGGCAACGCAGTCTCCAGCACCACCATCGGCACATCGGCGCGCAGGTGTTCCAGCGCCACCTTCAAGCCGTCGGCGGTGTGCGGGTCGATGACCACGCCGCTGCGCTCGGCGAGCTCGCGGATGGTGCGCAGGCGGTCGGCATGGCAACTCTTGCCCGAGACGAAGCCGAAGCGCGCGATGGCGTCGAATTCAGCCGCCGACAGCGTGAAGGCGCCGTCGCGCTGCAGCGCCGGGCCAAACAGTTGCGCGGTGCGCACCGCATCGCGACCACACAGGTCGAAGATGAAACGTTCGAAGTTCGACGCTTTGCTGATGTCCATCGACGGGCTCGAGGTCTCCACCGTCTCGGCGCTGCTGCGCACCCGGTAGCGGCCGCTGCGAAAGAACTCGTCGAGCACATCGTTCTCGTTCGTCGCCGCGACCAGTTGGCCGATCGGCAGGCCCATCTGCCGCGCCACATGGCCGGCACAGATGTTGCCGAAGTTGCCCGATGGCACGGCGAAATCCACCTCGTCGTCTTCGCCCCGGCTGGCCTGCAACCAGCCCCGGAAGTAGTACACCACCTGCGCCAGCACACGCGCCCAGTTGATCGAATTGACGGTGCCGATGTGCCAGCGCTGCTTGAAGGCGCGGTCGTTGGACACCGCCTTGACGATGTCCTGGCAATCGTCGAACACGCCGTCGATGCAGATGTTGTGGATGTTCGCGTCCTGCAGGCTGAACATCTGCGCCTGCTGGAACGGGCTCATGCGGCCGTGCGGCGAGAGCATGAACACACGCACGCCGTGCTTGCCGCGCATCGCGTACTCGGCCGCGCTGCCGGTGTCGCCCGACGTGGCGCCGAGGATGTTCAGTTGCTGGCCGCGCCGCGCCAGTTCGAACTCGAACAGCTGGCCCAGCAACTGCATCGCCATGTCCTTGAAGGCGAGCGTGGGGCCGTTCGACAGCTGCTGCAGGAACACGCCGGCTTGCAGCGGCTTCAGCGGCGTGATCTGCGCCGAGCCGAAGACACCGGCGGTGTAGGTGCGCCGCGCGATGGCGCGCAAATCGTCCGGCGCGATGTCGTCGATGTACAGCGACAGAATCTCGAAGGCGAGCTCGGCATAGGACAGTTCTCGCCACTGCCGCAGCTGCAGCGCGTTGACCTGCGGATACTGTTCGGGCAGGTACAACCCACCATCCGGCGCCAGCCCTTCGAGCAGGATCTCGCAAAACGATCGCGGCGTGGCATCGCCGCGTGTGCTCAGGTACTTCACTGCGGCCACCCTGTTTTCGGCAAGCCGGTCAATTCAGTTCTTCCTTGCGAATGCGCACGATCGGCGCCAGCACCGTCGGCAGCGACTGCATCGAAGCCAATGCGCGGCGCATGCGCCCTTCCACGGTGTCGTGCGTCAGGATCACCAGGTCGGTGTGGCGCTCGCCCTCGCCGCTCTGCCGCTGCAGCACCGCATCGATCGAAATATCGTTGTCGGCCAGGATGCGCGTGATGTTGGCGAGCACGCCGGCCTCGTCGGCCACCTGCAGCCGCAGATAGAAGGCCGTCACGACATCGTCGATCGGCAGCACCGGCGTGTCCTGCATCGCGCTGCGCTGGAACGCGAGGTGCGGCACCCGGTGGTCGGGATCGGCGGTGTGCAGCCGCGTGATGTCGACCAGGTCGGCCACGACCGCCGAGGCGGTCGGCTCGGCGCCGGCCCCCTTGCCGTAGTACAGCGTGGTGCCGACCGCATCGCCCTGCACCACCACCGCGTTCATCGCGCCTTCGACGTTGGCGATCAGCCGCGAGGCGGGGATCAGCGTGGGATGCACGCGCAGTTCGATGCCGAGCGCGCCGCCGGCCACATCGTCACGGCGCTTGGTGATGCCCAGCAGCTTGATGCGGTAGCCCAGCTGTTCGGCATAGCGGATGTCGGCCGCCTGCAGATCGACGATGCCTTCGATGTGCGCCTTGTCGAACTGCACCGGAATGCCGAAGGCCAGTGCGCTCATGATCGTCACCTTGTGCGCGGCATCGACGCCTTCGATGTCGAAGGTGGGGTCGGCCTCGGCATAGCCCAGGCGTTGCGCTTCCTTCAGCACGTTGGCGAAGTCGAGCCCTTTCGCGCGCATCTCGGACAGGATGAAATTGGTGGTGCCGTTGATGATGCCGGCGATCCACTCGATGCGGTTCGCCGACAGTCCTTCGCGCAGTGCCTTGATGATCGGAATGCCACCCGCCACCGCCGCTTCGAAGGCGACCATCACGCCCTTGTCGCTGGCGGCGGCGAAGATTTCGGTGCCGTGCATTGCCAGCAGCGCCTTGTTGGCCGTGACCACGTGCTTGCCGGCGGCGATCGCTTCGAGCACCAGCGAACGCGCGATGCCGTAGCCACCGATCAGTTCGATGACGATGTCGATGTCAGGATTGGCTATGACTGCACGCGCGTCGTTCACCACCTTCAGGTCTGGCCCGACGATGCCGCGCGCCCGCTCGGTATCCAGGTCGGCGACCATCGTGATTTGGATGCCACGGCCGGCGCGACGGCGGATCTCGGCCTGGTTGCGATGCAGCACCTCGAACGTGCCCTTGCCGACCGTGCCGATGCCGAGCAGGCCCACCTGGATCGGCTTCATGCCGTGGCACCCGCAAGCGACGAGACCACCGGGGCATGGCGCTTGCGATAGTGATCGAGGAAACGCGCGATGCGGCCGATGGCATCGACCAAATCGTCGCTGTTGGGCAGGAACACCAGGCGCATGTGGTCCGGCGTGGGCCAGTTGAAGCCGGTGCCCTGTACCACCAGCACCTTCTCTTCGGCCAGCAGTTCGTAGGCCAGTTGCTGGTCGTCGGCAACCGGATACATCTTTGCATCGAGACGCGGGAACATGTACAGCGCCGCCTTCGGCTTGACCACGCTCAGGCCCGGAATCTGCGTCAGCAGGTCATAGGCCAAGTCGCGCTGGCGGCACAGCCGGCCTTCGGGTGCGACCAGGTCCTTGATGCTCTGGTAGCCGCCGAGCGCGGTCTGGATCGCCAGCTGCCCGGGGGTGTTCGAACACAGCCGCATCGAAGCCAGCATGTTCAGCCCCTCGATGTAGTCGCCGGCATCGCGCTTGTCGCCCGAGACGATCATCCAGCCGGCACGGTAGCCGCATGAACGGTAGTTCTTGCTCAAGCCGTTGAAGGTGACGAACAGCACATCGTCGGCCAGCGAGGCGATGGACGTGTGCTCGTTGCCGTCGTACAGCGTCTTGTCGTAGATCTCGTCGGCGAAGATGATCAGGCGATGCTGGCGCGCCAATTCGACGATCTGGCGCAGCAGCTCGGTCGGGTACAGCGCGCCGGTCGGGTTGTTCGGGTTGATGACGACGATGCCGCGCGTGTTCGGCCCGATCTTGGCGCGCATGTCGGCGATGTCCGGGCACCAGTCGGCGCCTTCGTCGCAGCGGTAGTGCACCGGCCGGCCACCCGACAACGACACCGCCGCCGTCCACAACGGGTAGTCGGGCGCTGGCACCAGCACCTCGTCGCCGTTGTCGAGCAGCGCGTTCAGGCTCATCACGATCAGTTCGGAAGCGCCGTTGCCCAGATAGACGTCATCCACCGTGACACCCGCAATCTGCTTTTCCTGCGCGTAGTGCACCACCGCCTTGCGCGGCGCGAACAGGCCCTTGCTGTCGGTGTAGCCGGCCGCGTGCGGCAGGTTGCGGATCATGTCCTGCACGATCTCGTCCGGCGGCTCCAGGCCGAACACCGCCAGGTTGCCGATGTTCAGCTTGATGATCTTGTGGCCCTCTTCCTCCATCTGGCGGGCCTTGTCGAGCACCGGCCCACGGATGTCGTAACACACGTCGGCCAATTTGCTGGATTTGAGAATCGGCTTCAACGTGCGCTCTCCGGTGGCATGCGCCGCGCCCACGGTCGGCGCAGTGCAAAACCTATAATTTTAGCCACTCCGCCCTGTCCGAACCGTTGAAACTCCAACCCGACCGCGCCGATGGCGTCAACCTCATCACCCGGCATGACAGCGCCGGCATTCGCGTCGGCCTGAGCGACTTCGCGCACAGCGTGCTGGTGCCGTGGCAAGGCGATGTGACCGCCTGGTCGCCGCGACAGTGCGCCGATCTCGACGCCAGTCACTTCGAACAACTCCTCGCCTGGCAGCCGGAACTGGTGATCTTCGGCAGCGGGCAGCGGCTGCGCTTCGTCGCGCCGGCGCTGCTGCGCGGCCTGATCGAGCGGCGTATCGGTGTGGAGACGATGGACACCGCCGCCGCCTGCCGCACCTACAACGTGCTCGCCGCCGAAGGCCGCACGGTGGTCGCCGCGCTCATCGTCGAGCCGGCCGCGTGAAGGAGCGCCACGGGTGTGACATCCGAAGCGGACACTTCTTCACTTTATAATTGGGAGTTGAGTCGCCCAGTGCCGCAGCGCGCGCAGCGAAATCACCATCGCCGACGAGACGAAGACTTCGAGAGCCGCACCACATGACCCCAGCCGTCAACAAGCCCCTTCCGGAATTCGAAGCCGTTGCGACCAGTGGCGTCAAGTTCACCCCGCAGGCCTACCTTGGCCGCACGGTGGTGCTGTACTTCTACCCGAAGGACGCGACGCCGGGGTGCACCACCGAAGCGATGCAGTTTCGTGACCGGCACAAGGAGTTCGTCAAGGCCGGTGCGGTGGTGTTCGGCGTCTCGCGCGACAACATGGGCTCGCACGAGAAGTTCAAGGAAAACCTGGAACTGCCCTTCGATCTGATCGCCGACACCGAAGAAAAGCTGTGCCACATGTTCGGCGTGGTCAAGAACAAGATCATGTACGGCAAGAAGGTCAAGGGCATCGAGCGCAGCACCTTCCTGATCGACCCCGAAGGCGTGCTGCGCTACGAATGGCGCGGCATCAAGGTGGCCGGCCACGTCGATGACGTGCTCAAGGCCGTCAAGCTGCTGAAAAAGGCGGCTTGAGCGCTGTGCCCTTGATTCGACTTTCTCGACGCCGGCCGTGTGCCGGCGTTTTTGTTCGCTGAACCCCTTCTTCATCCATGCCCCTGCCCAAGCCCCCCGCCAAGAAGGCCGCGCTGCTCGCCGCCGCCGATTTCGATGCCCAGGCCGCGCCGCGTCACGACCGCAAGCCGGTGAAATCCGACGCCCGCTTCGACCGCGCGCCAAGCACCTCGCTCGAACTGTTCGATGCCGGCACGGCCGACGATGCGCTGCCAGCCGCAGTGACCGCCGCGGCCATCGCCACGGCGCGCCCGGCGCCCGAGGCGGCCCGCGCCACTGCCGCGCCGCGCGCACGTCCGCCCCGCACGAAGGGGCCGGCCAAGCTCTTCGTGCTCGACACCAACGTGCTGATGCACGACCCGATGTCGCTGTTCCGCTTCGATGAGCACGACATCTTCCTGCCGATGGTCACGCTGGAAGAACTGGACAACAACAAGAAGGGCCTGAGCGAAGTGGCACGCAACGCGCGCCAGGTGAGCCGCAACCTTGATGGGTTGGCCTCGTTCACCGATGCCAACGGCAGCTTCGATCCGAAGGCCGGCATCGCGTTGAACAAGACCGGCCACAAGGACGCGCTCGGCAAGCTCTATTTCCAGACCACACTGCTGGACATCCAACTGCCCGAGGGCCTGCCGCAGGGCAAGGCCGACAACCAGATCCTCGGTGTGGTGCGCTCACTGCGCGAGCAGCATCTGAAAGACGCCAACCCGCGCGACGTGGTGCTGGTGTCGAAGGACATCAACATGCGCGTCAAGGCACGCGCGCTGGGCCTGGCCGCCGAGGACTATTTCAACGACAAGACGCTGGACGACGGCGACCTGCTCTACACCGGCGTGTTGCCGCTGCCGGCCGACTTCTGGGAACGCCATGGCAAGACCATGGAAAGCTGGCAGCAAGGCGGCCACACCTTCTACCGCATCAGCGGGCCGATGGTGCCGGTGCTGCTGGTCAACCAGTTCGTCTATCTGGAAACACCGGGCGCCGCGCCGCTGTATGCACGCGTGACCGAAATCACCGGCAAGAACGCCGTGCTGAAGACGCTGCGCGACTACGGCCATGCCAAGAACGCGGTGTGGGGCATCACCTCGCGCAACCGCGAGCAGAACTTCGCGATGAACCTGCTGATGGACCCGGAGGTCGACTTCGTCACGCTGGCCGGCACGGCAGGCACCGGCAAGACGCTGCTCACGCTGGCCGCGGGCCTGAGCCAGGTGCTCGATGACCGGCGCTACACCGAGATCATCGTCACCCGCGTCACCGTGCCGGTGGGCGAAGACATTGGCTTCCTGCCCGGCAACGAGGAAGAAAAGATGGGCCCATGGATGGGCGCACTCGACGACAACCTGGAAGTGTTGGCGCGCACCGATACGTCCGCCGGCGAGTGGGGCCGTGCCGCCACCAACGACCTGGTGCGCAGCAAGATCAAGATCAAGAGCCTGAACTTCATGCGCGGGCGCACCTTCCTGAACAAGTTCGTGCTCATCGACGAGGCACAGAACCTGTCACCGAAGCAGATGAAGACGCTGATCACCCGCGCCGGCCCGGGCACCAAGATCGTCTGCCTGGGCAATCTGGCGCAGATCGACACGCCGTACCTCACCGAAGGCAGTTCGGGCCTGACCTACGCTGTCGACCGCTTCAAGGGCTGGCCGCACGGCGGCCATGTGCTGCTCGCGCGTGGCGAGCGCTCGCGGCTGGCGGACTTTGCGTCCGAGGTGTTGTAGACCGCGTCTCCGGCCCGGTCATGGCCCGGCGACACGCAAGAAACTGGCGAAGCGTGGCACGCCGGACGGCGTGAAGCCGTGGTGGCTGAAGGTCACTACCGTGCCGGTCACGGGCGGCTGCTGGCGTTGTGCGTCGGACAAGCCCGTGCCGAGATCGAAGACCACGCCTTGCGCGGTGCGCAGGCGCAGTGCACCGATGCGCCCGGCGTGTTTGCCGCGCCCCGCCGTGGCGGCAATGACGACGGCTTCGGCGTCCTGCAACGGCTTGAGCTTGAGCAGCGCAGTCGTGCGCCCTGTGGTGTAAGGCGCTTCGGCGCGGTGCAGCATCAGCCCCTCGCCGCCAACGGCGACCAGCGCGTCCAGGCGCTGTTGCAGCGCGCGCGACGTCTTCAATTCGAATTGCTCTGCCGCCACCAGTTGCGGCCACGCCGCCTCGCGCGCGATCGCCTGCAGCCGCTTGCAGCGTGTGGCAAAAGAACCCGTTGCACCCGGCAGTTCGAAGACCATGTAGTGCACCTCCCGCCAGGCGGCGCTGTCGGGTGACGCGCGCCGCGCCAGTCCCGACAATGCATCGAAGCGCCCGCGGCCGAACCACAGCTCGCCATCCAGCGACGCATCGGGCAGACGCTGCAAGAACCAGCTCGGTGCGGCGATGGTTCGCCCGCTGCGAAAGCGCAGTGCGTTGCCGTCCCACAAGGCGCGCACGCCATCGTACTTTTCGCTGATGAGGTAGCCCGTGGGGTCGATGCCGGCCGGCGCCTCGCTGGCCAACGGCAACGGCAATGTCGTGGCCGCGTCGGCGGGCCGCTGCATCATCAACGGGGTCAGCCCGGCCAGAAGGGCCAGACAGTGGCGGCGTGTCGGGTGGCATGGCGGGTGACGTGTCGGGTAAAGAAGGCTCATGGCTTGCTCGCATCGAGTTGCATGGCTGCAGTCTCGGCCCGGCAGCCGTGCGCCGCCATCCCTCCGCAGACGGGAGCGGCCACCCCATGAAGGGGGACAAGCTCAGCGTGGATTCACCAGCGCCTTGATCTGCTGCAGGGCCGTCGGGTCTTCGATGGTGCTGATGTCGCCCGGGTCGCGGCCTTCACACAGCGCTTGCAAGGTGCGCCGCAGCAGCTTGCCCGAACGGGTCTTCGGCAAGGCCGTGACCACGAACACACGCGCCGGCCGCGCCACCGCACCGAGCTGGTTGTTCACCGTGGCCATCACCTCGCCTTCGAACTTCAGCCTCGCGCCGTCGTCGCCCAGCGCACTGGCGTCGCGCGCGATGACGAAGGCCATCGCCACCTGCCCCTTCAGCGCATCGGCGACGCCCACCACCGCCACCTCGGCGACGTTGGCATGGCTGGAAATGCTTTCTTCGATCTCGCGCGTGCCCAGGCGGTGGCCGGCGACGTTGATGACGTCGTCGGTGCGGCCGAGGATGAAGTAGTCGCCATCGGCGTCGCGCATCGCGTAGTCGAAGGTGTTGTAGAAGAAGCGCCCATCGATCTCGCGCCAGTAGGTCTGCACGAAGCGCTCGTCGTCGCGCCACACGGTTTGCATGCAGCCCGGCGGCAGCGGGCCTTCGATGGTCAGCACGCCCTTTTGTTCGGCACCGTTCAGTTCGGCGCCGTTGGCCTCGTCGATCAGCGTGACCTTGTAGCCGGCCATCGGCACGCCCGGCGAGCCGAACTTGCTGGGCCGCTTCTCGATGCCGTTGGCAATGGTCAGGATCGGCCAGCCGCTCTCGGTCTGCCAGTAGTTGTCGACGATCGGCCGGCCGATGGCGTCGGCGATCCATTGTGCGGTGGGTTCGTCGAGCGGTTCGCCGGCCAGGTACAGCGCACGCAGGCTGCTCAGGTCGTGGCGGCGCAGCGCTTCGGGGTCGGCCTTCTTCAGCACGCGCACCGCGGTCGGTGCGCTGAACATCGCCGTCACCTTGTACTTCTCCACCAGGCTCCACCAGATGGCCGCGTCGGGGCGGATCGGCAGGCCTTCGTACAGGATCGTCGCCATGCCCGCCAGCAGCGGCCCGTACACGGTGTAGCTGTGGCCCACCACCCAGCCGATGTCGCTGGTGGAAAAGTAGGTCTCGCCCGCGCGGCACTGGAAGATGTGGCGCATGCTCGCTGTCAACGCCACCGCATAGCCGCCGGTGTCGCGCTGAACGCCCTTCGGTGTTCCCGTGGTGCCGCTGGTGTACAGCGTGTAGCTCGGATGATCGGACGGCAGCCACACACAGGGCACCTGCGCGTCGAGGTGCTTCTCACGCAGCGCCGCGTAGTCCTCGTCGCGGCCGTCGCTGCGTTCGAACTTTGCCAGCCCGCGGTCGATCATCAGCACCTTGGCCGGCTTGTGTTTGGCCAGCCTGATGGCCTCATCCAGCAGCGGCTTGTACGGCGTGACCTTGCCCGCGCGGCTGCCGGCATCGGCGCTGACCACCAGCACCGGTTCGGCGTTGTCGATGCGGCTGGCCAGGCTGACGCTGGCAAAGCCGCCGAAGACCACCGAGTGGATGGCGCCGATGCGCGCGCAGGCCAGCATCGCGATGGCGGCCTCGGCGATCACCGGCAGGTAGATCAGCACGCGGTCGCCCTGTTTCACGCCAAGCGCCAGGAAGATCGCGGCCATGCGCTGCACTTCGGCATGCAGTTCGCGATAGCTCAGCACACGCTCGCGCTCCACTTCGGTGGACACCCAGATGAGCGCGTTCTGATCGGCACGCTCCGCCAGATGACGATCGACCGCGTTGTGGCACAGGTTGGTCTGGCCGCCGACGAACCAGCGCGCGAACGGCGGTCGGCTGTAGTCGCACACGGTGGTGAACGGTTTGTGCCAGTCGATCAGTCTGGCCTGCTCGGTCCAGAACGCAGCGGGTTGTTCGATCGATTGGCGATAGAAATCGGCATAGTGCATGGGCGGCTTTCGCGGACGGCGACCACGCAGCGGGTCGTTGCCAACATTGTGGAACAGTGCCACGGCCGCGTGGCTGCGGCGGCCGGCCGAAATCGCGCCCGTATGATTTGCATCAGATTCGCACGCCCGCATGGCATCGCCGTCGTCCCCGCCCTCCCCCACCGAGCCCGCTTCCGAATCGCACCCGCATTGCCTGGTCATCTTCGGGGCCGCGGTGCGTGCCGACGGGTCGGCCAGCGGCAGCTTGCGACGACGCTGCGAGCTGGCGCTGCGCACGGGCGCAGGGCTGCGCAACCCGCTGTACATGCCCAGCGGCGGGGTCGGCCGGCATGGCCCGGCCGAGGCGCTGGTGATGCGCGACCTGCTGCGTGCCGGCGGCGTCGCCGACGACCGCATCGTCGTCGAGCGCGAGGCGAGCGACACGTTGCAGACGGTGCGCTTGTGCACCCGCTTGCTGCGCAAGCTGCCCACCCAGCCCACGGTGGTGGTGTGTTCAAGCAGCTATCACCAGCCGCGCTGCGTGTGGCTGCTGCGGCTGGCCGGCTTCGCCTGTTCGGCCGCGCCGGCGTTGTCGGACCGGCCCCACATCGGCTGGGCCAAGTGGCTGCGCTACAGCCTGAAGGAGTGCCTGGTCACGCCGTGGGACATGGCGATCCTGTGGGCACTTAAGATGCGCAAGGCGATCTGACGGCACCCAGCGCCGCGCCGCAGGCACGACCAGAAGACGCCCAGACCACAGCGGGGTCCTGCACGATGAAGATTTTTCTGTCCTATGCCGGCGAAGACCGCGCGCTGGCCGAAGACATCCAGCTGGCACTCGCCGGTGCCGGCCACGAGGTGTTCTTCGATCGGCAAAGCCTGCCGGCCGGCGGTGACTATCACCAGCGCATCCGCGCGGCGGTGAACGGCACCGAGCTGTTCGTCTTCCTCATCTCGCCCGATTCGGTCGATGCCGGTGGTTATGCGCTGACCGAGCTGGGCTATGCGCGCGAGCGCTGGGCGCACCCGAAGGGCAAGGTGCTGCCGGTGATGTTGCGGCCGACGCCTTTCGCCGCCATTCCGGCCTACCTGAAATCGGCGGTGACGATCCTCGAGCCCAGCGGCAACACCGCGGCCGAGGTGGTGGGGGCGGTGGACAAGATGGCCGCGCCGGTGGTGTTCGACGCGCCCGCGGCCGTCAAGCCCGCGCCGGCGTCTTCAGCGCCTGCAGCGGCAGCGCCGGCCACGCTGAGGTACATGTTGATCGGCGCGGCGCTGCTGATCGTCGGGGCCGCCGCCGTGTTCTTCAAGCCGTGGGTCACACCCGATGCGGAAGTGGCCAAGCTCGAACGTCTGATCGATGCCGCCAACATCGCCTGTGTGTCGAACAGCGACGTCCAGAACACGGCCAAAGTGGGGACCGATCTGAGCTTGTTGCTGGACAAGGTCAAGGGCGAGGGCGGCATCAGCGAATACCGCAAGAAATTCGTCGGTGCCAACACCGACCTGCCGCCCGAGCTGCAACGGCTGGAAAACGCTGCCATCCGGGGTTGCATGGCCAATTTCATGCCCGGCATCTTCGGCGCGATGGGCATCGCCGTGGCGACGCCGAAAAGCGATCCGAACGAGGTGCCTGCGCTGGTGCAGTTGCGTTTCACGCTCGACGCACCGGACACTGACAAATTGGCGCTGGACGACACGCTGCGCGTGAACCTGCAGGCGCCGTTGATCGTCGATGGCGAACGCCTCGCCCAGCAGCCGCAGGGCTACTACGCGCACAACACCGCTTATCCAAGCGAGAACCAGAAGGTGCTGGGCACGGTGGTGCGCGAGTTGAAGGAGTCGACCGTGCATGCGGCGCCGGTGCCGGCCAATTTCTGCCTGCGCCGACCGACGCCGCTGCCGACGGGCAAGGAGCCGAACCACGCGCACCTGGATTGCGACGCCGGCGGCACCTGCAAGCTGCACTTTCCGAGCCCGGCGTGGCTGGAGACTGTGCCCAGTGGACGCACCGAAGACGACGCTGGGCTTCAGCCTGTTCCCGCTCGCCCACGCGGCCGAACCGCGCCGCTGGGCGGTGCCTTCGGCGAAGACGCTTGCTCGCCCACCAAGGCCAGCGCAAGGGCGTCGGCTACACGCTGATCGACATTCAGACCGATGTGTTCATGAACCCCGCGGTGCGTGGCGTCGAGGTGGAGGTGCAGGTCAACGGCACGCCGGTGCTCGAAGACGGCCTGCTGAGCGCGCAACGGCCGGTGCCCAATGACCCGAGCAAGCCGTTCAAGCACAGCTACGCGCTCGAATCGCTCGACTTCCAGGGCGCGCTGGCCGGCTGCGAGGCGATCACGCTGACCTTGCGCGCACGGGGCGACAAGGGCCCGCTGCCCGGGGCCACGCACACCGCCACGCTGTCCTATGTGGCGCTGCGCGACAAGCCCACCACCACCGTGCCCTTCGGCCCCGGCCAGCTGACCTGGAGCGCCGACTACGTGGTGCCCGAAGCCGAGTGGAGCCACGAAGCCTTCATCGCATCGCTCAGCTATCTGCCCGCCGCCGGCCCGGCCGCCGCCGATGCCACGCGCCAGCGGGCGGTGGACCTGAAGCAGCGCTTCGACAAGCTTGGCGTGCTGCACGACGGGCAGCCGCTGGTGGCGGTGATCCGCCCGCCGCTGACCTTGAATGCCGACAAGCTGGCCTATGGCATCACCGCTGGCGTGGTGCAACCTTCCGGCCAGGTGCGCTTCACGTTCTCGAATGCGCAAGCCAAGGCCATCGCGCAATCGATGCTCGACTGGCGCGCCAGCCATGCCGAAGCGCGCTCGGTCATAAACCCCTCGGCGTACATCTACCGCGTCGCCGGCAACGCCGAACGCGAGAAGACGGCCACCCCGGCCGGCGTGTGCAGCCACGTCAAGGCATCGTGAGCGTGGCCTGACAATATCCGTATGGCCGAACACTACTTTCCGCTCAGCGGGTTGCGTCGCGCCGGCGCGGCGACCGGCGTGCCGCTGCCCACGGCGACGTTCGACGGCGCGCTGCTCGACCGCCGCCAACGACCGTTGCACGACCTGCGGATCTCGGTCACCGACCGCTGCAACTTCCGCTGCAGCTACTGCATGCCCAAGGAAGTGTTCGACAAGGGCTACCAGTTCCTGCCGCAGCCGGCACTGCTGAGCTTCGAGGAGATCACGCGCGCGGCGCGCATCTTCGTTGGCCTGGGGGTGCACAAGCTGCGCCTGACCGGCGGCGAGCCGCTGCTGCGCAAGAACCTCGAGGTGCTGGTCGCGATGCTGGCCGAACTGCGCACTCCCGCCGGCGAGCCGCTGGACATCACGCTGACGACCAACGCCTCGTTGCTGGCGCGCAAGGCGCGCTCGCTGAAGGATGCCGGGCTGCAGCGCGTCACCGTCAGCCTGGACGCGCTCGACGACGCGGTGTTCCGGCGCATGAACGATGTCGACTTTCCGGTCGCCGACGTGTTGCGCGGCATCGATGCGGCGCAACAGGCCGGGCTGGCGCCGATCAAGATCAACATGGTCGTCAAGCGCGGCACCAATGACCATCAGATCGTGCCGATGGCGCGGCACTTCCGCGGCAGCGGTGCGGTGCTGCGCTTCATCGAGTACATGGACGTCGGCGCCACCAACGGCTGGCGCATGGACGAGGTGCTGCCGTCGGCGCAGGTGATCGAACGGCTGCAGCGCGAATGGCCCCTCGTGCCGCTCGAGGCCGCGCTGCCGGGCGAGACCGCGCAGCGCTGGCGCTATGCCGACGGGCTCGGCGAGGTCGGCGTGATCTCCAGCGTCACCCAGGCCTTCTGCCACGACTGCAATCGCGCGCGGCTGTCCACCGAAGGCAAGCTGTATCTGTGCCTGTTCGCACACGGCGGGCATGATCTGCGCGCACTGTTGCGCGGCGGGGCGGACGATCAGCGCATCAGCGCGGCCATCGCCGACATCTGGCGCCGCCGCGACGACCGCTATTCCGAACTGCGCGGCAGCGCTCCCGCTGGCGAGCGCAGCGCGCGCCGCGTCGAGATGCACTACATCGGCGGCTGAAGGTGCCGGCACGCAGCGACACCCTCGAACAGATCTCCGCGCGCATCGCCGGCTACGACCCGCAGGCGCTGCCGGTGGCACAGGCGCAGGCATTCATCGCACAACTGGTGCCGGTGCTGACCGCCGTCGAGCACAAGCCGCTGCGCGACACGTTGGGCCGCGTGCTGGCGCGCGACATGGTCTGCCCGTTCGACGTGCCCGCGAGCGACAACTCGGCGATGGACGGCTTCGCGCTGCGCGGCAGCGACCTGAAAGCCGGCAGCGCAACCACCCTGGCGGTGGTCGGCGGCGGCCTCGCCGGCAAGCCCTTCGAAGGCGAGGTGCCGAGCGGCAGCTGCGTGCGCATCACCACCGGCGCGGTCATGCCCGCAGGGCTGGATACCGTGGTCCCACAGGAGTTCACGCGCGACGCCGGTGACGGGCGCATCGACATTCCCGCCGGCGTCGTGGTGCAGGGCGACAACCGCCGCCTCGCCGGCGAGGATCTGGCGGCCGGCGAAGCGGCGCTGCGCGCCGGGCGCCGGCTGCGGCCCGCCGACCTGGGGCTGCTGGCCTCGCTCGGCCGCGCCGAAGTGCCGGTGTTCAGGCGCCTGCGCGTGGCCTTCTTCTCCACCGGCGACGAGTTGCGCTCCGTGGGCGAGACGCTGGGCGCCGGGTGTGTCTACGACAGCAACCGCTACACCGTCTGGGCCATGCTGCAGCGGCTCGGCGTCGAAGCCATCGATTTCGGCGTGGTGCGAGATGACCCTGCGGCACTGGCCGAAGCCTTCACCCAGGCCGCCGGCTGCGCCGATGCGGTCATCACGTCGGGCGGCGTCAGCGTCGGCGAGGCCGACCACACGAAGAAGATCATGGCCGAACTCGGCGAGGTGCTGTTCTGGCGCATCGCGATGCGGCCCGGGCGGCCGATGGCGATTGGAAGAATCGGGAGTGACAGCCGACAGTCAATTTTGTTCGGCCTGCCGGGCAACCCGGTGGCGGTGATGGTGACCTTCTACGCTTTCGTGCGCGAAGCCCTGCTGCGCATGTCGGGCGCCACACCCGAGCCGCTGCCGCTGCTGCGCGCCGCCAGCGTGGAGCCGATGCGCAAGAAGCCCGGACGCACCGAATACCAGCGCGGCATCGTCACGCGCGCTAACGACGGCCAGTGGCAAGTGCGCAGCACCGGCGCGCAGGGTTCCGGCATCCTGCGCAGCATGAGCGAGGCCAACGGCATCGTGCTGCTGCACCACGGCCAAGGCTCGGTGGCCGCGGGTGAGCTGGTCGACGTGGTGCCGTTCGACGGCTTGATCTAGACCGGCGCCGGCCGCTCGGTCACTGTCGGCGTCGGCACGCCGACCGCATCGGCATCGACCGCCGCGGTCGTGATCTCTCCCGGCACGCCCTTGCGCGCGAACAGCGTGTAGACCGTGGGTACGACGAAGAGCGTCAGCAGCGTGCCCAGCGACATGCCGCCGACGATCACCCAGCCGATCTGCTGGCGGCTTTCGGCGCCGGCACCGGTGGCCAGCGCCAGCGGCAGCGCACCCAGCACCATTGCGCCGGTGGTCATCAGGATCGGGCGCAGGCGCAGGCTGGCCGCTTCGACGACCGCCTCGAACACGCTGCGCCCTTGCTGGCGCAACTGGTTGCTGAATTCGACGATGAGGATGCCGTGCTTGCTGATCAGCCCGACCAGCGTGATCAGCCCAATCTGCGAATACACGTTCAGCGTGCCGCCGCTCCACTTCAGCGCCAGCAGCGCGCCGACGGTGGACAGCGGCACCGCGAGCAGGATGACGAACGGATCGACAAAACTTTCGAACTGCGCCGCCAGCACCAGGAAGATGAACATCAGCGCCAGCACGAAGACCAGCCCAAGCGCGCCCGACGACGAGCGGAACTCGCGGCTGACGCCGTTCAGCTCGGTGGCGTAACCGCTGGGCAGCAGCTTGGCGGCGGTGTGGTCCATGAACTGCAGCGCCTCGCCCAGCGCATAGCCCGGCGCGAGGTTGGCGGTGATCGACACCGAACGCCGCTGGTTGAAGTGGTTCAGCTCGCGCGGGCTCACGGCTTCACGCACCTTGATCAACGACGACAGCGGCACCATCGCCTCGCCGCGTCCGCGCACGAACAGCTTTTCGATATCCTCGGGCGTGGCGCGGCCGCGGCCTTCGGTCTGCACGATGACGTCGTACTGATCGGCGGCGCGCTTGTAGCGCGTGACGTTGCGCCCGCCAAGCATCGTCTCGACCGTGCGCGCCACCGTGTCGACGCTGACGCCCATGTCGGCGGCACGGGCGCGATCGACCTCGACGAAGATTTCGGGCTTGTTCAGGCGCAGGTCGGTATCGGCCTGCACGAAGCCCGGGTTTTTCGCCAGTTCGGCCACGAACTGCTGCGACACCCGCGCCAGGTTGTCGTAGCTGTCGCTGCTGACGATGACGTAGTTGATCGGCCTTTCGCGAAAGCCCTGGCCGAGGCTCGGCGGTGTCACCGGGAAGGCGGTGACCCCGGGCAGCGCCTGGAACTGCGGCTGCAGCGCGCGGGCGAGTTGCGCGGTGCTGCGCTGGCGCTCTTCCCAATCGACGGTGCGCATGATGGAGATGCCCTGCGACACGCTCGGGTTGCCGGCGACGACGAAGACACGGTCGAACTCGGGATGGCCGCGACCGATGGTTTCGATTTCGCGCAGGTAGCGCGCGGTGTAGTCGAGCGTGGCGCCATCGGGCGCGTTGACCGTGGCGAGGATCACGCCGCGGTCTTCCAGCGGCGCGAGTTCGCTCTTCGCCTGGCTCAGCAGCCAGGCGCTGCCGCCAGCCGCCGCCAGCATCACCAGCAGGATCAGCCAGCGCCGACCCAGCACGAAGCGCAGGCTGCGCCCGTAGCCGCGCGTCAGCGCGACGAGCACGCTTTCCATGCCGCGGTCGAAGCGGCTCGGTTTCGGGTTGTGGCGCAGCAGCTTGCTGCACATCATCGGCGTCAGCGTCAACGCGACGAAGCCGGAGACGATCACCGCGCCGGCCAAGGTCAGCGCGAATTCGGCGAACAGCCGGCCGGTGCGGCCCGGCGTGAAGGCCAAGGGCGCATAGACAGCGGCCAGCGTCAGGGTCATCGCCACCACCGCGAAGCTGATTTCCTTGGCGCCTTTCAATGCCGCCTGAAATGGCGACAGCCCGTCTTCGATGTGGCGGTAGATGTTCTCGAGCACGACGATGGCGTCATCGACGACCAGGCCGATGGCCAGCACCAGCGCCAGCAAGGTCAGCGTGTTGATCGAGAATCCGAACGCCGCCATGATCGCGAAAGAGCCGATCAGGCTGACCGGAATGGTCACCAGCGGAATCACCGATGCGCGCAGCGTGCGCAGGAACACGAACACCACCAGCGCCACCAGCACCATCGCTTCGGCGGTGGTGGTGTACACCGCCTTGACCGAGCGGTCGATGAACACCGCGTTGTCGTTGGCCACGACGATGCGCACCGACGGCGGCAGCGCTTCCTGGATCTGCGGCACGATCAGCCGCACCGCCTTCGAAATCTCGAGCGGGTTGGCGGTGGCGTTGCGGATGATGCCGGTTGAGATCGCCGGCTGGCCGTTGAGCCGCACGCTGGTGCGTTCGCTGGCCGGCGCCTGTTCGATGCGCGCCACATCGCGCAAGCGCACCGTGTAGCCGTTGACCGATCTCAGCGCCACCTCGGCGAACTGCGCCACGGTGTTCAGGTCGGTGCGTGCGGTGACGCTGAATTCACGCTGCTCGCTTTCGATGCGCCCGGCCGGCACTTCCAGGTTCTGCCGGCGAATGGCGTCCTCGACGTCCTGCACCGTCAGCCGGTATGCGGCCAGCTTGTCCGGGTCGAGCCAGATGCGCATCGCGAACAGCCGATCGCCGTAGACACGCACGTCGGACACACCCGGCACCGTCTGCAGCCGCGGCTTGACGATGCGATTGATCAGGTCGGTCACCTGCAACGGGCTCAGCGTGTCGCTGACATAGGCCAGCCAGATGGTCGGGCTGGCATCGGCCTCGACCTTCGAGATCACCGGCTCGTCCACCGCATCGGGCAGCTTGCCGCGCACGCGGGCGACGCGGTCGCGCACGTCCGCGGCGGCATCGTCGGGGCTTTTCTCGAGCTTGAAACGCACCGTGATCTGGCTTTGTTCGGAGCGCGAGATCGAGGTGATGATGTCCACGCCCTCGATGCCGGCAATGGAGTCTTCCAGCGGCTTGGTGACCTGCGACTCGATCACTTCCGACGACGCGCCGACCAGCTTCGTGTTGACGGTGACCACCGGCTCGTCGATGCGCGGGTACTCGCGCACCGACAGGCGGTCGAACGACACCCAGCCGACGAGCACGATCATCAGCGACATCACGGTCGCGAACACCGGGCGGCGGATCGAGATTTCGGAGATGCGCATGGTGCTCAGCTCATGCCGGTGCGGCACCGCGCGGCGCCGAGGCGGCGCCCGCAGCGGAAGCGGCACCATCCGCGCCGCGGGGTGCCGGCGAGCCGGTGATCTCGACGATGCGCAGCGGCATCGATTCGCCGCGCATCAGACGCGACTGGCCCGCAGTGACGACGCGGTCGCCCGCCTGCAACCCTTCGAGGATCTCGGCCTTGCCTGGCAGACGCAGCCCGAGCTTGGCTTCCAGACGCTGCGACATCGGCCCGCCGGGGCCTTCGACGACCTTGATCAGATACTGCTTGCCCCCCTGCGGTACCAGCGCTTCCTCGGGCACCACCAGCGCGCCCTCGCGGCGCGCGAAGACGATGCGCGTGCGCGCGAACAGCCCCGACTTCAACACCTGTCCGGGGTTGTCGAGCCGCGCACGCACCAGCAGCGAACGGCCATCGGCATCGACCAGCGCCTCCAGCGCCTGCACGCGCCCGGCAAACTGCTTGCCGGCCACCGCATCGAGGCTGACTTCGACCACCTGCCCGGGCTTCACGCGCGCGACAAAACGTTCGGGCAACCTGAAGTCGACCCACATCTGCGACAGATCTTCGATGTTGACCAGATCAGCACCATCCTTCACATAGTCGCCGCGGTTGACGTTGCGGATGCCGGCCACGCCGTCGAAGGGTGCGACGATCTTCATGCGCGCCAATTGCGCCTGCGTCAGCGCCACCTGCGCCTCGGCCACTTCGAGGGCTGCCGCACTTTGATCGACGGCACTTTGGCTGATGAAGTTCTGCGCCACCAGTTCACGGTTGCGCTGCAGGTTGGTGCGCGCGATGCCCGCCTGCGCCAGCGACTGGCGCAGCTGCGCCTGCTGCAAGGTGTCGTCGAGTTGCACCAGCAGCTGGCCGGCGCGCACGCGCTGGCCGTCGGTGAAAGCGAGGCGCTCGATGCGGCCACTGACCTCCGGGCGCACCACCACGCCCTGGTGCGCGCGCAGCGAACCCACGGCCTGCGCATCGTCTTCCAGTGTGAGCGATTCGACTTTGCCGACTTCGACGACGGCCGCGCCTGCGCCCCGACCCGCGGCACCGGACTCCGCCGCGCGCGAGGCTGCCCCAGGCGAAGGGGTCGCAGCCACGCCGACACCCGGGACGCGGCCCTGCCACCACCAGGCCGCGACCGCGAGGGCGCCGATGCCGACCACGGCAATCCAGGTGTGAGGTTTGTTCAGGCGCATTCGCTTCTCGAGCCTTGCCGGCACTGTATCGGTCATCACGCCACCGCGCTCGCCGGGGGTCAGGCCAACGCGGCGAGCACGCCGCGATTGGCCAGCGCGTCGGCACGCTCGTTGCCGGGATCACCGGCATGGCCCTTGACCCAGCGCCAGCTCACGTCATGCTGCTGCGCAAGTCGATCGAGGCGCTGCCACAAATCGACGTTTTTCACCGGCTTGTTGTCGGCGGTCTTCCAGCCACGCCGTTTCCAGCCATGAATCCACGTATCGATGCCATTGCGAACATACTGGCTGTCGGTGTAGACCACCACCGAACAGCGCTGGGTCAGCGAGGACAGAGCCTCGATCGGCGCCAACAGTTCCATGCGGTTGTTGGTGGTCAGGCGTTCGCCGCCCCACAGTTCCTTGTCGTGCCCGCCACTGCTCAGCCAGGCGCCCCAGCCGCCGGGGCCGGGGTTGCCCTTGCAGGCACCATCGGTGTAGATGATCACTTCCCTTGTCGTCATGCTCGGTTCATTCGTTGGTCGTGGTGTCGAACAGTGCTTCCACTTCGGGCTGACGCCGCTGCGTCGCCATCGCCTTGGCGGCGCGTGCCTTGGACACGTCGGGCCGCACCAGGCCCACCAGGCGCATGCCACGCACGCGCTTGACCGCGACCAGGAAATACGCCGCGCCCAGCACCGGCCACCAGCGCTCGCCCAGGCGCTCCATCCAGGCCGAGCGCTCGAGCCAGAGGGCGGATGCGTAGGGCGGGCGGTAACAACCGAAGCGCCCGCCTTCGAGTTCGAAGCTGAGCAGGCGCAGCCAGTCACGCAGTCGCCAGTAGTTCAGAAATTCGCCCGAGCGCGGCAGGAACAACGGGCGCCGACGCGCCAGCCCGACCGCACGCTGCGCGCGGCCCACACGCTGGCGCAGGCCCCACAGGCTGGCCGGGTTGAAGCCGAGGATCATGACGCGGCCTTCGGGCATCAGCACGCGTTCGACTTCGCGCAGCACCTGGTGCGGGTTGCGCGCCAGTTCGAGCGCATGCGGCAACACCACCAGGTCGAGGCTGTGGTCGGCAAACGGCAGTGCGTCGAAATCACAATGCAGCGCCAGCGATGTCGGCGACGGCAAGGTGCTGATGCCGGCATCGTCGGGAGGCGGCATGTCCAGCACCTGCACCGGATCCACGGAATCGCTGGCCACCCAGCGATGCGGCATGCGGTTGGCACGCAGGCCGTCCATCTCCGGCAGGCCCAACTGCAACGCGTGGTAACCGAAGACATCGCTCACCGCGCGATCGAGACAGGCCTGCTCCCAATGCAATAACACACGGCCCGGCGCGGTTTGCAGCCAGGCACCCAACTCTATAATCGGCGGATCGATCGGCATGAAACCCCATCTTGCGCAGCCCGTGATTCTAGTGAAGCCCCCCCGTCATCGGACCTGTCGTCACCGATGACTGCGACATCGGGCCAGCCATGCGATCGCGGCGAGCGCCGCGCCAAATCTCGTTTTCTGAAGCGCGGCTCGGCGGCCGTGCTGATGGCCTTGCTCGGCGCCTGCGCCACCGCGCCGCCCGAATCCGTCGCTCCCGAAGCGGCCGGCTCGGCCCAGCGGGCCAGTGATGCGCCAGCGCCACAGGCTGCAGCCGGCCCGACGATACCTGCGCCGACAGCGGCCCCCGACACCACGCTGGCCGACGGCCGGCCGTTCGTCTTTGCGATCGACCCGCTGCGACCGACCGTCATCGTCGATCCCGAGGACGCGAGCACGCGCATCGATCTGTGGGCGCGGGTGCGCGCCGGCTTCGCCATGCCCGACCTGAGCGACGAGCGCGTCGCAAAGTGGGAGCAGTGGTATGCGACGCGACCCGAATACGTGCAGCGCATGACCGAGCGCGGCAGCCTGTACCTGTTCTATGTCGTCGAGGAGATCGACAAACGTGGCATGCCCACCGAACTGGCGTTGCTGCCGTTTGTCGAAAGCGCCTTCAATCCGCAGGCGCTGTCGCGCGCGCGCGCCTCGGGCATGTGGCAGTTCATGCCCGGCACCGGCAAGGACTTCGATCTGAAGCAGAACCTGTTTCGCGATGACCGGCGCGACGTGCTGGCCTCGACCCGCGCGGCGCTCGATTACCTGCAGATGCTGCACGACCAGTTCGGCGACTGGCAGCTCGCGCTGGCGGCCTACAACTGGGGGCAGGGCAACGTGCAGCGCGCCCTCGACCGCAACCGCAAGGCCGGACTTGCGCTGGACTACGACAGCCTGCGCATGCCCGACGAGACGCGCAACTACGTGCCCAAACTGCAGGCGGTGAAGAACATCGTGCGCACGCCGCAGCTGTTCGCGATCAGCCTGCCGGCGCTGGAGAACCACCCGTACTTCTTGAGCGTGCCGATCACGCGCGACATCGATGTCGCCGTGGCGGCTTCGCTGGCCGGCATGCCGATCGAGGAATTCCAGCAACTCAATCCGCAGATGAACCGGCCCGTCATCCTGGCCGCGGGCACGCCGCAGGTGCTGCTGCCCTACAGCAATGCCACGCTGTTCGTGCGCAACCTGCGCAGCCACAACAGCCCGCTGGCCACCTGGACCGCGTGGGTGGCGCCGTCGACGCTGAAGCCGGCCGATGCCGCGCGCATGGTCGGCATGAGCGAAGCCGACCTGCGGCAGGTCAACGGCATTCCTTCGCGCGTGCGCATCAAGGCCGGCTCGACGCTGCTGGTGCCGCGCACGGCAGCGCGCGCAGCCGACGTGCCGGAACACATCGCCGACAACGCGGTCATCGCGCTGGCGCCCGACGGCCCGGCCCTGCGCCGCATCACCTTCAAGGCCGGCAAGAAGGGCGATTCGGTGAGCGCGGTGGCACGCCGCTACCGGGTCAGCAAGGAGCAGGTGGCCGAGTGGAATTCGGTCGCGACCAACGCGCGCTTTGCGCCGGGTGATGTCATCGTGGTGATGAAGACGGTGCCGCGCAAGAGCAGCAAGGCCAGCACCCGCACCGCTTCGGGCAAGTCGCCGGTCAAACCCACCTCGCACACTATTGCGAAGTCGCAACGTCGGCCGGCCAAGCGTTGAGGCGATGGCGCCGCGGGCGGCGCGGCTCAGCGCCGATCGACCAGCGCATGCGCGATGGTGCTGAGGTCCACGTACTCCAGTTCGCTGCCAGCCGGCACCCCGCGCGCCAGCCGTGTGACCAACAGCCCCTTGGCACGCAGCGCTTCACCGATCGCATAGGCGGTGGCCTCGCCTTCGGCGCTGAAGCCGGTGGCCAGGATCACCTCGCTGACCACGCCGTCGCTGGCGCGCTCGATGAGCGGGCCGACACCGATGTCGCCCACGCCGATGCCGTCGAGCGGACTGATGCGGCCCATCAACACGAAATACAAGCCGCGATAGCTGGCGGTGCGTTCGAGCGCGGCCTGGTCGGCCGGCGTTTCGACCACACACAGCAGGCGCGCGTCACGCGACGGGTCGCGGCAGGTGGCGCAGACCGCCGCTTCGGTGAAGGTATGGCAGCGCTGGCAGTGTTGCATCGCAGCCATCGCCTGCTGCAAGGCATCGGCCAGCCGCAGCGCCGCGTCGCGGTCGTGCTGCAGCAGGTGAAAGGCCATGCGCTGCGCCGACTTGACGCCCACGCCGGGCAGTTTGCGCAGCGCGTCGATCAGCGCATCGAGACGGGGCTCGGCCACGAATGGTCGAACGGGTGGCTCAGAACGGCAGCTTCATGCCCGGCGGCAACGGCATGCCGGCGGTGAGCTTGCCCATCTTCTCCTGGCTGACCACTTCGGCGCGGCGCACCGCGTCGTTGAACGCTGCTGCGACCAGGTCCTCGAGCATGTCCTTGTCGTCGGCCAGCAGGCTGGGGTCGATGGCCACGCGCCTGACGTCGTGCTTGCAGTTCATCAGCACCTTGACCAGGCCGGCGCCCGACTGGCCTTCGACCTCGAGCTGCGCAAGTTCTTCCTGCGCGCGCTTCATGTTGTCCTGCATCGCCTGGGCCTGCTTCATCAGGCCGGCCAGTTGGCCTTTCATCATGATCGGGTTCCTCTCAGAGTGGTTTGATCGAGCCCGGCACGATGCGCGCGCTCTTGAACTGCGACATCAATTCGCGCACCAGCGGATCGCCGCGGATGCTGGCCTCGGCCTGCGCCTGCCGTTGCTCTCGTCGCAAGGCTTCGCGACGGGCCGGCGAATCGGTGGGCACCCCCGGCAGCAGCTGCAACTGGCACGGCTCGCCGAGCGCGGACTGCACGGCCGCGCACAGCTTGTCACGCAGCGCGTCGGTGCGCAGCGAGTCGCGCTCCACCCGCAGCTGCCAGGTGGCCGGCCGGGTGCTGTCGTCGATGTGCACCAGGCCGGCTTGCATGGCCAGCTCGCGCACCAGCGCGGCGATGGCGCCGGCAGCGTCGAGGCGCGCGGCCATCTCGGCCCAACGCGCACCCAGCGGGGTCTCGACCAGGGCCTGCGCGGCCGTCGGCGGCTGCGCCGCCACGGTGATGGTCGGTGGTGAGCTGGCGCGCAATGCGGCGCTGTTCGCACCCGTGGAGTCGCGCGCGTCTTCGGCGGGTGGCACGTCGAGCCACGGCGGCGGTTCCGGCTCCTCGGCGGCGGCGGCCTGTGGCCTGCGCACCGCAGCGCCAATGCCCGGCGCCAGCGGCGCGGCGTCTGCAGACGATGGCGCAGAAGGGGCACTCGCCGGGACACGCCTCGGCGACGCCTGAGCGTCAGGGCCAGCGACGGCGCCCGCTGCACCGTCCAGCGCCGGTGCGAAGGCCAGCGCGCGCAGCAGCACCATGCCCAGCGCGCCGTATTCGTCGGCCATCAGGCCGAGCTCGGTGCGCCCCTGCAGTACGATGCTGTAGAACAGGTGCGTCTCATCGGCGGCCAGCCGAGCGGCAAGACGGCGGATGTCATCGCTGTGCACATCGCCTGCATCGCCAACATCGGCACCGGGCACCGCGTGTTCGACGGCCACACGTTGCAGCGTGCCCGCCAGCGCCTCGAGCGTGCCGGCGGCCGACAACCCGAGACTGCGCAGCTGCTCGACGCGCTCGAGCAAGCCAGCGCCGTCGCGCCGCGCCAGTGCGTCGAGCAACGCCGCGGCATGGCCTTGATCGACCGCGCCCAGCATGGCCCGCACGCCGGCCTCGTCGATGTGGCCACCGCCGAAAGCAATCGCCTGGTCGGTCAGCGACAGTGCATCGCGCATCGAGCCGCGCGCGGCGCGCGACAGCAGGCGCAGCGACCCGGCATCGGCCGGCACCTGCTCGGCCTGCAGCACCTGTTGCAGGTGGGCCTGCACCACCGCCGGGGCCATCGGCCGCAGATTGAATTGCAGGCAGCGGCTGAGCACGGTCGGCAGCATGCGTTCGGGGTCGGTGGTGGCGAGCACAAATTTCAGGTACTCGGGCGGCTCTTCCAACGTCTTCAGCAACGCGCTGAAGGCGTCCTTGGTGAGCTGATGCGCCTCGTCGATCATGAACACCTTGAAGCGGCCGATGCTGGGCTTGTAGGCGGCGCGCTCGATCAGGTCACGCGCCTCGGCAATGCCCCGGTTCGATGCGGCATCGAGTTCGATGTAGTCGAGGTAGCGGTCGTTGTCGATCTCGACACACGCCGTGCACTGCCCGCATGGCTGCGCCGTGATGCTGCCGAGGCCATCGGGGCCGGTGCAGTTCAGGCTCTTGGCCAGGATGCGCGAGACGGTGGTCTTGCCGATGCCGCGCGTGCCGGTAAACAGGTAGGCGTGGTGCAGACGCTGCTGCTGCAACGCATTGCCCAGCGCACGCACCACATGGTCCTGGCCCACCATCTGATCGAAGGAGCGGGGCCGGTACTTGCGCGCAAGAACCACATAGGACATCGAACCGATTCTACGGGCCGCCGATTGTGCCGAGGACGCGCCGGGACCCGGCCAGGGATCTTGCGCCAGGGGCGCGGACCGGATAATGCGGACGCATGAACTCCACCGACGCGAGCCCCCACACCGCACCGCTGAGCTACGAGCAATCGGGAGTCGACTATGCGCTGATCGACCCGCTGAAGATCGCTGCCCAGCGTGCCGCCGCGCAGACCGGGTCGCATCTGCATGCGCATGGCTTCGCCGAAATCGCGGCCTCGCGGGGCGAATCGGCCTATGTGGTCGACCTGGGGCCGTTCTATCTCGCCAGCATCGTCGAGTGCCTGGGTTCGAAGGCGCTGGTCGCCGACGAAATGGCGCGATTGACCGGCCGCAGCTGGTACGCCGGCATCGCCCAGGACACCATCGCGATGGCCGTCAACGACCTCATCACGGTGGGGGCCACGCCCCTCGTGGTGCAGGCGTACTGGGCGGCCGGCGGCTCCGAGTGGTTCGGCGACGCCGCGCGCGCCGAAGCGCTCGTGGCCGGCTGGAAACGCGCCTGCGACATCTGCGGCGTGGCCTGGGGCGGCGGTGAAACACCGGCACTGGCCGGCATCGTCGAGGCCGGACGCATCGACCTGGCCGCCTCGTGCACAGGCTTGATCAACCCGAAATCGCGGCTGTCGGTCGGCGACCGCCTGGGACCGGGTGACGCCATCGTGCTGATCGGATCGAGCGGCATCCATGCCAACGGATTGAGTCTGGCGCGCAAGCTGGCGCAGCGCTTGCCGGAAGGTTATCTGAGTGAGATATCGCCCGGTGTGGGCTATGGTGCGGCGCTGCTGGAACCGACGCGGCTGTACTCACCGCTCACCGAAGCCTTGTTCAAGCGCAGCATCGTGCCGCACTACTGTTCCAACATCACCGGGCACGGTTGGCGCAAGCTGCTGCGCCACCCGCGCGCGCTGACCTACCGCGTGCACACGCTGCCGGCGGTGCCACCGGTGCTGGGCTTCATTCAGCACCAGTGCGCCATGGACGACCACGAAGCCTATGGCACGCTGAACATGGGCGCAGGCTTTGCCGTGTTCGTCGCGGCCGCGAATGTGCGGGCCACGCTGGATGTTGCAGCAGGGCTCGGCCTGCAGGCCTGGCACGCCGGTGATGTCGAAGCCGGCAGCAAGCAGTTGCTGATCGAACCGCTGGGCCTGCACTACGGCGACGACGCGTTGCAGCTGCGATAGCCGTGGCAGCTGCCGCGGGCGCTGCACTAGAATCGTTGGCGACGGGCCTCCCCGCATGGAAGCGCGGCCAACCGGGTCAGGTCGGGAACGAAGCAGCCCTAACCGTTGGGACCAGTGCCGGGGTCGGGCTCGTCACCCCCGTTGACGCGAAGCTGTTCAATCTTGATCGGCGACGGCGTGTGGTGCTTCTCGGCGGGTGCCCTTGCCGATTTTCAGGACGGCCTGCAGGTCATCCAGGTTGAAGCCCAAGGCGCGACCATAGCGCTGAGCGACGCGGGCCACCGCGCCGTTGCGCTGATCGGCGGACAGCGCCAGCGCATCGATGGCTTCGTTTGCACAGCTGGCCACGGCCCGCAACACGTCTGCATCGTTGTCCGGTGTGCGCGGTGGCGTGGTCAGCGGCAGCCGCCGGATCAGGTACAGCACGCTGTCGTCCAGGCCCCAGTGGCGCGCCACCGCGGCGCCAATCGCTTCCACATCGGTGCCCAGCACTGCAAAGGATGCCGCCTGTTCGCTCATGCCGGGTTCTTCGGGCTCGTCGCCTCGCGCAGCAGGCGCCGGCTGCATCAGGCGGCGAATCTGCATCAGTTCATCGGGAAAGTGATAGGTGCAGATGAGCCTGCCCAGGTTCTGCAACAGGCTCAACAGAAACACCACTTCGGCGTCGTAGCCCGCGGGCCGCAGGGCCTGCGCCGCCCGTGCCGCGCGCCTGACGCGGTTGAACAGTTCCTGCAACTCGGCCTCGGCGGGCTCGGACAATGGCCCCGGCCAGGCGCGCAGCCCGAGCGCCGCGCGGCGCACCCCGTCAAGCCCCAGCATCGCGATGGCGCGGCGAATGGTCAGCACAGGTCCGGTCCCGGGCGCCTGCACGCCGCGCACCTGGGCGCTGTTGACCCAACGCAGCATTTCGAAGGACAGCGCCAGATCCTGCAGTACCACCTCGGCCAGTTCATTGGTGCGGTCGCGTTCCATCATCGCCAGGCGGGCGGCGCGCTCGGCGCTGCCGGGTGAGGCCGGCAGCACGCCGACGCTTTGCAGGCGGTCGAGCAGCAAGCCGAGCGGGTCGCCGCCGTTCAGGCTGTCCGATCGAATCCAGCCTTCGAGTGCCCTCAGCAGGCTGCGGGCGCTCGAATAGCGCTGGCGGACCTGCCGTTCGGTGGCGCGGTTGGCGATCGCGCGCAGGGCATCGGGCACGGGCAACGGCGTGCCCCACGGCAGGCGCACGATATCGCGCCCCAACGGCGGCAGCCGTGCCGCCGCCAAGGCGATGTCCGGCTCTTCCAGCGCGCTTTGCCCGGCCAGCATCCAGTGCAGCACCAGGCCCATCGCCAGCACATCGCTGCGGGCGGCATCGCGTTGCTGGTTGAGCGACAACGCATCGGCCGCTGTCAACGCCACAGGGGCCAGCGCCGCGGCCACGTCCTGCGTCCTCGCCACCTCGAGACCCATCAGGCGCACCGAGGCCGGCGCGCCGAGCAGGATCATGTAGGGCTGCAGGTCATGGTGCGCGACCCCGCCTTCGTGGGCGAAAGCAAGGCCTTCAAGCGCCTTCGAGACGATCACCGCGGCTTCGCTGCCGGTCATCGACGGCGCACCCTGCAGGCGCTCGCTCAACGGCACGTCGTCGCCCAATTCGTACAGCGCGTAGGGCCGGCGATCGAAATGTCCCACCTCGACAACCGGTGCCAAATAAGGATGGCGCAGCCGCGCCGCGCGGCGGGCGGCTTGTTCCCAGCGCCCGTCGGCGTCGGCATCGTCGGCGGCCACGCGCGGCATTACCAGCGCGAGCGGCTGCGCCCGTCGCGGATCGTGCACCCGCCAGGCCATCGTGTGTTCGCTGCGGCCGAGCAACTGCAGCAGGGCGAAGCGGCCCAGCGCGCGCGCGCTGGACGCGGGCTCGGAGGGCTCGGGCTGCAGGGACAAAGGGTCGGACAGGTTCACGGCGCGATTCACCTGCGCCGATTGGACTGTGCCGCCGGCGCGGACGGTAGCGCGAACAACAGCGTGAAGCCGCACCAGATCGGGGCGATGGTCACTGCAGGGTGCCATCGGCCCGTGCACCCGTACAGAGACGTTGTGTCAGAATTGGTCATTGGCAGCGGCGCCAGGCCGCGTCTTCGAAAGGGCAAGCCCCATGAGCAGCGAACTGATCAAGCACGTGTCCGACTCATCGTTCGATGGTGATGTCATCAAGTCGGACAAGCCGGTGCTGGTCGACTTCTGGGCTGAATGGTGCGGGCCGTGCAAAGGCATCGCGCCGATCCTCGACGAGGCGTCCAAAGCCTACGATGGCCGCCTGCAGATCGCGAAGATGAACGTTGACGAAAACAGCGATGTGCCGGCGAAATTCGGCATTCGCGGCATTCCCACGCTGATGTTGTTCAAGGGCGGCGAACTGGCCGCCACCAAGGTGGGTGCATTGTCGAAAGCACAGTTGACGGCGTTCATCGACGGCCATCTATAATCCTTCTCAAGCAATGACGGGCGGCAGGCCACAAGCCAGCGCCCAATTGATTGTTCAGCCCCCACGCCCTTGACCGGCTGCCCTGACGGGCGGTTCCTGGTTGCGGTCCGTGGCGCAGGCACTCCGCGAACTTCTCGGTTCGTTCGATTCTTCCGAGCCTGCTCTTTTCCGCAGGCCGGTGATCGCCGCGCAGAAAGTCGCAGCATCGATGCCGGCTGTTTGGCCACGCCCTACCCTGTCGTCCGGGAAGTTCCCATGCATTTGTCCGAACTCAAAGCCCAGCACGTCTCGCAGCTGATCACCATGGGTGAGGCGCTGGAGATCGAGAACGTCAGCCGACTGCGCAAGCAGGAGCTGATGTTCGCGATCATGAAGAAGCGCGCCAAGGGGGGCGAGCAGGTGTTCGGCGACGGCGTGCTCGAGGTGCTGCCCGACGGCTTCGGCTTCCTGCGTTCGATCGAGGCCAGCTACATGGCCAGCACCGACGACATCTACCTGTCACCCAGCCAGATCCGCCGTTTCAATTTGCACACGGGCGACATGGTCGAAGGCGAGGTGCGGGTGCCGAAAGACGGCGAACGCTACTTCGCGCTGGTCAAGGTCGATCGGGTCAACGACGTGACGCCCGAGGAGAGCAAGCACAAGATCATGTTCGAGAACTTGACGCCGCTGTTCCCGAAGGAGCAGTTCAAGCTCGAACGCGACGTCAAGAGCGACGAGAACATCACCAGCCGCATCATCGACCTGGTCGCCCCGTTGGGCAAAGGCCAGCGCGCGCTGCTGGTGTCGCAGCCCAAGAGCGGCAAGACGGTGATGATGCAGCACTTCGCGCACGCCATCGTCGCCAACTACCCGGAAGTGCACCTGATGGTGCTGCTGGTGGACGAGCGGCCAGAGGAGGTGACGGAGATGCAGCGCACCGTGCGCGGTGAGGTCATCAGTTCGACCTTCGACGAGCCGGCGGCTCGCCACGTGCAGGTGGCTGAGATGGTCATTGAACGCGCCAAACGGCTGGTCGAGATGAAGAAGGACGTGGTCATCCTGCTCGACTCGATCACGCGGCTGGCACGCGCCTACAACAACGTGCTGCCGTCGTCTGGCAAGGTGCTCACCGGCGGCGTCGATGCGAATGCATTGCAGCGGCCGAAGCGCTTTTTCGGCGCGGCGCGCAATATCGAAGAGGGCGGCAGCCTGACCATCATCGGCACCGCGCTGATCGACACCGGCAGCCGCATGGACGAGGTCATCTACGAGGAATTCAAGGGCACCGGCAACTGCGAGATCTACCTCGATCGGCGCATGTCGGAAAAGCGCGTCTACCCGTCGATCCTGCTGAACAAGTCAGGCACGCGGCGCGAGGAACTGCTGCTGAAGCCTGAAATCCTGCAGAAGACCTGGATCCTGCGCAAACTGCTGTACCCGATGGATGAGATCGAGGCGATGGAATTCATCCTCGAGAAGATGAAGTCCACCAAGACCAATCACGACTTCTTCGACATGATGCGCCGCGGCGGTTGACGGCCAGCGTCGGTGCGGCATGCTCCGGATATAATTTCTGGTTGTCCAAAGTACGGAAAGTGCGCCGAAGGGTTCGGCGCGGCTGCCGCCGCTGCAAAAATTCAAAGGCTCCGCAATGAAAGAAGGCATCCACCCGAACTACCGCGAAGTCTGCTTCGTGGATCTGTCGAACGGCTTCAAGTTCGTCACCCGGTCCTGCCTGAACAGCAAGGAAATGGTGAAGATGGACGACGGACGTGAGTTGCCGCTGGTCAAGCTGGAGACCACCAGCGAGACGCATCCGTTCTACACCGGCACACAGAAGAGCATCGACAGCCTGGGTGGCCGCGTCGAGAAGTTCCGCAACAAGTTCGCGCGCGTCGGCTTGAAGAAGTGATTCGACGTCGTCGCGTCGCCGTCGCGCGCAGCGCGGCGACGGTGAACACCCCAGGGCGGCTTCGGCCGCCCTTTTGCTTGGGGCGGGTACTTGCGGCGTGCGCCTGTGAACGCTCGGGCATCATGCCGGCGTGAACACGCCCTCGCCTGCCTTGGTGACGCGCGATGCCGCCCGGCGCCTGCCGCGCTGGGCGTTGCTGCTGCTGTGTGCGGCCTATGTGTTGCCGGGTGTTTTCAGTCGTGACCCCTGGCGCAATGCCGACATCACGGCCTTCGGCACCATGCTCAGCATCGCCGAAGGGCGCAGCAGCTGGCTCGCCCCCACGCTCGGCGGCCTGCCGTTAGAGACGGCGCTGCTGCCGCACTGGATCGGCGCCATGTTCATCGGTGCGCTGTCACCCAAGCTCGATGCGGCGCTGGCCTCGCGCCTGCCATTCGCCGCGTTGCTGGCGCTGGTGCTCGCCTTGACCTGGTACACCACCTATCACCTCGCGCGCACCGAGGCTGCGCAACCGGTCGCGCTGGCCTTCGGCGGCGAAGCCAAGCCGGTGGACTATGCGCGCGCGATCGCCGATGCCGCCGTGCTCGCGCTAATCGCCTGCCTCGGCCTGCTTCAACTCGGCCACGAGACCACGCCCGAATTGCCGCAGCTGTTCGCGGTCGCGCTGTTCCTGTGGTCGCTGGCCGTGGCGCCGTTTCGTCAGGCGCGCGCCCGCGTCGGCACGCTTGTCGCGCTTGTCTTGCTGGCGCTCAGCGGTGCGCCGGCAATGGCGCTGGCGATGGGCGCTCTGGGTTGCCTCGTCTGTGCCCGTTCCAGCTTCGAAACCGTGCGCTGGCATGCCCTGTGGGTCGCCGTCGGTGCGCTGGCTGGCTCGCTGCTGGCCTGGCGCCTCGGTGCCTGGCAGTGGCGGCTGACGGCGCACTTCGATTGGCAGTTGCTGGTCCAGAACGCGAGGTTGTGGGTGTGGTTCCTGTGGCCGGCCTGGCCATTGGCGCTGTGGACCTTGTGGCGCTGGCGCGGCCATTTGCAGAATCGCCATGTCTCGGTACCGCTGCTGACCGTACTCGTGGCGCTGGCGGCCTGCGTCGCGATGGGCACCTCCGATCGCGCCCTGATGCTCGGCTTGCCGGGCATGGCCGTGCTGGCCGCCTTCGCGCTGCCCACGTTGGGCCGCAGCACAACCGCGGCCATCGACTGGTTTTCGATGAGCGTGTTCACCATTGCAGCGGTGGCAATGTGGGTCATCTACTGTTCGGTTCAGTGGGGTGTGCCCGCCAAGCCGGCGGCGAATATCGAACGGCTGGCGCCGGGTTTCGAGGCCAGCTTTTCGGCACTGGCGTTGGCGGCAGCGCTGATCGGCAGCCTGAGCTGGCTGTGGCTGCTGCGCTGGCGCACCGGCCGGCACCGACAGGCCATCTGGAAGAGCCTGGTGCTGCCGGCGGGCGGGGTTGCGCTGTGCTGGCTGCTGCTGATGACGCTGGGGCTGCCGATCCTCGACTACGCGCGCAGCAATCGGCCGCTGGCGACGCTCATCGCACGACACCTGAGCGACAGCGGCTGCGTCTCGGCGCCGGGGCAGGCGTTGGCGACGATTGCCGCGCTCGAGTACTTCACGCGCGTCGAAGTGGATGCCAGGTCGTCGATCGACGACACGCGCTGTCCGTACATGATTCGGCAGGAAGCACGTGCCGCAGCGATCGAGGTGCCTGCCGGCTGGGAGCTGGTGGCCCGCGAACGGCGCCCCACCGATCGTGTCAACATCTTCGCGCTGTATCGCCGCACCGGTGCGCCCTAGCCGTACGGGGCGATGAGTCCTCGGCCTCGTCAGTGGCTGTGTTCCGCCGCTGCCGTCGGCAATCCCGTCAGCGTGCGCACCCGCGATGGCGGCAACACCAGTCTGAACGTGGAGCCCTTGCCGGGCTCGCTTTGCACGTCGATCTCGCCGCCGTGGCGCTGCGCCACGTGCTTGACGATCGACAGGCCCAGTCCGGTGCCCCCGGTGTCGCGCGAGCGGCTGCCATCGACGCGGTAGAAGCGCTCGGTCAGGTGCGACAGGTGCTCGCGCGCGATGCCGATACCGCTGTCGCGCACCTGGAACGAGCCCGAACCGTCGTCGTGCAACGTCCACACGGTTTCGATGCGACCGCCGGCCGGCGTGTAGCGCACCGCGTTGACGACGATGTTGTTGAGCGCGCTGAAAAGTTCGGATTCGTCGCCCGCCACCTGCGCGTCGTCGCCGCCCTCGAAGACCAGCAGGTGGCGGCCCGCCGACAGCGACATCGCATCGACGTGGGCGCGCTTCATCAACGCGCTGACCGCCACCCAATGATCGGCCGGTGGCCGCGGGCCGCCTTCCAGTTGCGCCAGCACCAGCAGGTCAGCCACCAGCGCCTGCATGCGTTCGGCCTGTTGGCCCATCAGCACCAGCACACGCTTGCGTTCGAGTTCACTCAACGGCAGTTCGCGCATCGTCTCGACGAAGCCCGACAACACCGTCAGCGGCGTGCGGATCTCGTGCGACACGTTGGCCACGAAGTGGCGGCGCATGGTCTCGGTGCGCTCGCGCTCGGTGATGTCCTGGATCAGCACCAGCTTCAGGCCCTGGCCGTAGGGCTGAACCATCACCGACAGGCGGTTGCCGGTGGCGGCCGAAAACGACAACGCCTGCTTCGATGTCGGTGCCGTCAGGTGCTCGACGAAAGACGGCACGCGCACCAGGTTGGTGATGCGCTGCAACAGGTCACGCTTCGGATCGAGACCCAACTGGTTGGCCGCCACCCGGCTGCACCAGGTGATCTGATCGTTCGCATCCAGCAGCAGCACGCCGATGGGAGAAGCCTCGACCGCGCTCAGGAACTGCCCAAGCCGCTGCTGCTCCTGTGCCGCGATCAACTCGCGCCGACGCAGCGCGCGTTCGATCTGCAGGCCCACCTCGCCCCACACGCCGAGTTCGAAGGGTGCATCGCCTTCGGCATCGCTGCGCAGCCACTCCATCAGCCGCACCCCGCGCAGGGCATCGGCGACCACCATCGCCCCCAGACCCAGCGCAGCGCTGGACAGCAAACCGGCCAGCGGTGCCTTGAACAGCGAACCGATCAGCCAGCCGGCGCCGGCGCAGATCACCAGCGTGGCGGCGACAAATGCGATGCGCAGCAGCCATTTGTTCATGCTGCCGCGATTGTCTCAGCTGGGCGTGGGCGTGGCCGCGTGCTCGCTCATGCGGTAGCCCGCGCCGCGCACGGTCTCGATCAGCTGCGCGCAGTGCACCGGTGACAGCGCATCGCGCAGGCGCTTCACATGCACATCGACCGTGCGTTCCTCGATGAAGACATGATCTCCCCACACACGGTCGAGCAACTGCGCGCGGCTGTGCACACGCTCGGGGTGGGTCATCAGGAAATGCAGCAGGCGGAATTCGGTCGGCCCGATGCGCACTTCGTGCACTTCGCCGTCGATGCGCCGCGTGACGCGACGTGTGGCCGGATCGAGGCGCAGATCAGCCACCTCGACGGCGGCATCCAGCGATTCGGGGGCCTTGCGGCGCAGCACCGCGCGGATGCGCGCCATCAGCTCGTTGGTCGAAAAAGGCTTCGCCAGGTAGTCGTCGGCGCCGGCGTCCAGCCCGACCACCTTGTCGGCTTCGTCGGCACGTGCGGTGAGCATGATGAAGGGCATCGAGCGGGTGCGCGCCGCGCCACGCCACTGCCGTGCCAGCGCCAGGCCGGATTGGCCCGGCAGCATCCAGTCGAGCACCACCAGGTCGGGCAGCACGGCGTCGATCTCGGCTTGCGCCTGGTTCGCATCGCCCGCCAGCGTGACCTCGTGTCCGGCATGGCGCAGATTGATGGCGATCAACTCCGCGATCGCGGATTCGTCCTCGACGACAAGTATTCGGCCCATGGTGATTGTTCGCTGACGCTCGCCGATCAGCGCACCATCGACTCGACCGCTTCGACCGAGTTGTGGCGCACATCGGTGCCCTTGACGATGTAGATGATGACCTCGGCCAGGTTCTTGGCATGGTCGCCGACACGCTCGATGGCCTTGGCCACGAACACCAGGTCGATGCTGGCCGAGATGGTGCGCGGGTCTTCCATCATGTAGGTGATCAGCTTGCGGATCAGGCCCTCGAATTCCTGGTCGATCTGGTCGTCGGACTTCAGCACCTCGACCGCCTTGTCGACGTCGAGACGGGCAAACGCATCGAGCGCCTTGCGCAGTTGCGCGGCCGCCAGGCCCGATTCGTAGCTGAGGTCGTTCACCGGCAGCCGCAGGCGGCTCGATATTCCGGCGTCGATCAGCCGCTGCACGGTGCGCGCGATGCGCGCCGCCTCGTCGCCGACGCGCTCGAGGTTGGCGATGGTCTTCGAGATCGCGATCAGCAGCCGCAGGTCGCGGGCCGTCGGCTGGCGGCGCGCGATGATGCCCGACAGGTCGCGGTCGATCTCGACCTCCATCGTGTTGACACGTTCCTCCTGCACCAGAACCTGTGCCGCAATCTCGTGGCTGAAGTGGGTCAATGCATAGACCGACTGGGCCAGCTGCGACTCGACCAGGCCGCCCATCTCCAGCACCCGCGTGGAAATGCCGCTGAGTTCGGCATCGAACTGCGTGGACAAGTGTTTGTCGGTCATGGCATGCCTTTCAGCCGAAACGGCCGGTGATGTAGTCCTCGGTGTCCTTCTTCTTCGGCTTCATGAACAGGTCGCCCGTGGGGCCGAATTCCACCAGATCGCCAAGATACATGTAGGCGGTGTAGTCCGAACAGCGCGCCGCCTGCTGCATGTTGTGGGTGACGATGACCACCGTGTAGTCGGTCTTCAGTTCGTGGATCAGTTCCTCGATCTTGCCGGTGGAAATCGGGTCGAGCGCCGAGCAGGGTTCGTCGAGCAGCAGCACCTCGGGTTTGATGGCGATGCCGCGCGCGATGCACAGCCGCTGCTGCTGCCCGCCCGACAGCCCCGAACCGCTTTGCCCAAGCTTGTCCTTGACCTCGGTCCACAGTGCCGCCTTCTTCAGCGCCCATTCGACACGTTCGTCCATTTCCGAGCGCGACAGTTCCTCGAACAGGCGCACGCCGAAGGCGATGTTGTCGTAGATCGACATCGGAAAAGGTGTCGGCTTCTGGAACACCATGCCGATCTTCGCGCGCACCAGACTGACGTCGAGCTTCGAGCTCAGCATGTCCTCACCGTCGAGAAGGATCTGGCCTTCGGCGCGCTGCTCCGGGTACAGCTCGAACATGCGATTGAAGGTGCGCAGCAAGGTGCTCTTGCCGCAGCCCGACGGGCCAATGAAGGCCGTCACCTTGCGGTCGGGAATGTCGAGATTGATCTTCTTCAGCGCCTGGAAGCCGCCGTAGTAGAAGTTCAGATCACGCACCGTGAGCTTCGACTTCTCGTGCGCGGGCAATTCGACCTTGAAGTCCATGACGATGTCTTTCCGTTCGGGCGCGTCAATGCTTGTTGCGGAACAGCACACGCGCCAGGATGTTCAACGCCAGCACACCGAGCGTGATCAGGAACACCCCGGCCCAGGCCAGCTTCTGCCAGTTCTCATACGGGCTGAGCGCGAACTTGAAGATGGTCACCGGCAGGCTGGCCATCGGCTGCGCCAGGTCGCTGGTGAAGAACTGGTTGGACAGCGCGGTGAACAACAGCGGTGCCGTCTCGCCCGAGATGCGCGCCAGCGCGAGCAGGATGCCGGTGATCACCCCCGCCCGCGCCGCCTTCAGCGTCACCGCCGAAATCACCTTCCACTTCGGCGTGCCCAGCGCGTAGGCCGCCTCGCGCAGTGCGTTGGGGATCAGGCTGAGCATGTTTTCGGTGGTGCGGATGACGACCGGGATGACGATCAACGCCAGCGCCAGCACGCCGGCCCAGCCCGAAAAGCTTTTGACCTGTGCAACCACGATCGCGTAGATGAACAAGCCGATGATGATCGACGGCGCCGACAGCAGGATGTCGTTGATGAAGCGCACCGTGTTGCCGAGCCAGCTCTTCTGCCCGTACTCGGCCAGATAGACGCCCGCGAGCATGCCGATCGGCGTGCCCAGCAGCGTGGCCAGGGTGACCATCAGCGCCGAGCCGACGATGGCGTTGGCCAGCCCGCCCGTTTCGGCCTGCGGCGGCGGCGTCATTTCGGTGAACACCGCCAGGTTCAGGCCCCCGATGCCGAGCACGATGGTGTCGAACAGGATCCAGATGAGCCAGAAGATGCCGAACGACATGGCTATCAGCGACAGCGTCAAGGCCACGACATTGACCCGCTTGCGCGCGCGATGCCTGCTCATGCGCGCCGAATCGGCGCGCAGGCTGCTCGTACGCGCCGAGACGTTGGCGCTCATGTTCTGGTGCCCTCGCTCTTCTTCAGTTGCATCAGCAGCAGCTTGGAGAAGGCCAGCACGACGAAGGTGATGAAGAAGAGCACCAACCCCAGGTACATCAGTGAAGCCTGGTGCAGGCCTTCACCGGCCTCAGCGAATTCGTTGGCCAGGGCCGAGGTGATGCTGTTGGCGGCCTGGAACAGCGACAACGAATCGAGCTGGTTGAAGTTGCCGATGACGAAGGTCACCGCCATCGTCTCGCCCAACGCACGGCCGAGGCCGAGCATGATGCCGCCGATGACACCGGTCTTGGTGTAGGGCAGCACCACCTTGAAGACCACCTCCCAGGTGGTGGCGCCCAGGCCATAGGCCGATTCCTTCAACAGGGCCGGGGTGACCTCGAACACATCGCGCATCACCGCAGCGATGAACGGGATGATCATGATCGCCAGGATGATGCCGGCCGAAAGAATGCCGATGCCCACCGGCGGCCCCGAGACGAGCGCGCCCAGGTACGGCACGCCGTTGAACAACGACTGCAACGGCGCTTGCACGTATTTGGCCAGCACCGGCCCGAACACCAGCAGGCCCCACATGCCATAGACGATCGACGGCACCGCTGCCAGCAGTTCGACGGCCACGCCCAGCGGCCGCTTCAGCCACTTCGGCGACAGCTCGGTCAGGAACAGCGCGATGCCGAAGCTCACCGGCACCGCGATCACCAAGGCGATGGCCGACGTCATCAGCGTGCCGTAGATCATCACCAGACCGCCGAACTTCTCGGCCACCGGGTCCCACTCGCTGGTCCACAAGAACGGCAGACCGAATTCCCTGATCGCCGGCCAGGCACCGAACACCAGCGAGACGATGATCGCCACCAGCAGGCCGAGCGTCAGCCATGCCGCGCCATGCGTCAGGAAGGCGAACAGGCCATCCGCCCAGGGTGCCACGACGCGGCGCCCGGGCGGCGAGCCTTTGGGCTCCGATCGCGCGATGCTGCTCTTCTTGTCCAGTGGGGAGGCTGGCAGTGTAGCGGCCACTTGGATCGTCTTTCGGGTGGTCGTTCGAACGGCGCGATCGGCAGAGCTTGAGCCGGAACGGCTCAGATCACTTGTAGGCGATGGCCTTGCCGGAGCCGTCCTTCAGCGCCGATTCCCATTGAGTGCGCACCAGCTTCTTCACCGAATCGGGCAACGGCACGTAGTCCAGATCTTCGGCCATCTTGTCGCCGGTGTTGTAGGCCCATTCGAAGAACTTCAGCGCGTTCGACGCGTCCGCAGGCTTCTCCGGTGTCTTGTACATCAGGATGTAGGTCGCACCGGTGATGGGCCAGCTGTCCTTCCCGGCCTGGTCGGTCAGCACCTGATAGAAGCTCTTGCTCCAATCAGCGCCGGCCGCTGCACCCTTGAACGCCGAATCGTCGGGCTTGACGTAGTTGCCGTCCTTGTTGCGCAGCTGCACATAGGACATCTTGTTCTGCTTGGCGTAGGCGTACTCGACGTAGCCGATCGAGTTCGGCAGGCGCTGCACGAACGACGAGACACCCTCGTTGCCCTTGCCACCCGCGCCGGTGGGCCAGCTCACTGCCGTGCCTTCACCGACTTTCGCCTTCCACTCGGCATTCACCTTCGACAGGTAGTTGGTGAACAGGAAGCTGGTGCCCGAGCCGTCGGCGCGGCGCACAACCGCGATGGCGGCATCCGGCAGCGGCACGCCCGGGTTCAGCGCGGTCAGCGCCGGATCGTTCCACTTGGTGATCTTGCCGAGGTAGATGTCACCCAATGCTTCGCCGGTGAGCTTGATTTGGCCCGGCGAGATGCCCTGGATGTTGACCACCGGCACGACGCCGCCGATCACCGTCGGGAACTGGATCAGGCCGGACTGGCTCAAATCCTCGTCCTTCAGCGGTGCGTCGGTGGCACCGAAATCGACGGTTTTGGCCTTGATCTGCTTGATGCCCGCGCCAGAACCCACCGACTGATAGTTGACGCGCACGCCGGTGGCCTTGTTGTAGGCATCGGCCCACTTCGAATAGACCGGCGCCGGGAAAGACGCGCCGGCACCGGTCACGTCCTGCGCCAGGACGACGCTGCTGCAGGCCACCAAAACGGTGGCTGCGATCGAGCGAAACAGCAATTTGTTCATGAGAGGCCCTTCCGTGGTCTGTGTAAACCACTGAACGGTACGGGCCCTGGATGACAGCAATGTGACAGCCTCGCGCAGGCAGTGTCACAGCAGCGTCAGCGCTCGGTCACACAAGCGTCATATTCGCCCGTGCGCGCGGGCGTCGGCCATCGACTCACTTGTTGCCGCCCACCAAGGCGGGCTCGACCTCGGCAGATTCGGCAAGCAACGCGGCTTTCAGGCGCTGCGCACATGCATCGGCCAGCGCGGGATCGTTCGCCTCGACCATGATGCGCAGGACGGGTTCGGTGCCTGAAGGCCGGATCAGCACCCGGCCGTTGGCACCCAGCTCGGCCTGAACCTGGCGCGTGGCGCGGGCAAGCCCGTCGTGCCGCTGCCAGTCCAGCCCGGCGGGCAGGCGCACATTGAGCAGCGTCTGCGGGTACAGCTTGACATCGGCCAGCAGCTGGGCCAGCGTGCAGCCGGCCCGCTGCACGGCCTGCAAGACCTGCAGCGCGCTGACGATGCCGTCGCCGGTGGTGTGCTTGTCCAGCGCCAGCAGGTGGCCCGAGCCCTCGCCGCCAAGTTGCCAACCCCGCGCACCCAGTTCCTCGAGCACATAGCGGTCGCCGACCTTCGAGCGCACCAGTTCGACACCGCGTGCGCGCAGCGCCAGCTCGACCGCCATGTTCGTCATCAGCGTGCCGACCACGCCGGGCACGGCCTGGCCCGTCGACAGGCGATCGAGCACCATCACCCACAACAACTCGTCGCCGTTGTACAGGTGCCCGGACGCATCGACCAGCAACAAGCGGTCGGCATCGCCGTCCAGCGCAATGCCGTAGTCGGCGGCCTCCTGCCGGACGGTCTGCACCAGCGCAGCTGGCGCCGTGGCGCCGACCTCGAGGTTGATGTTGAAGCCATCCGGGCTGCAGCCGATGCTGACCACTTCGGCACCCAGTTCATGAAACACCTCCGGCGCCACCTGATAGGCCGCGCCGTGCGCTGCATCGACGACGATCTTCATGCCCTTCAGCGACAGCGCGCTGCCGACGGTGCTCTTGCAGAACTCGATGTAGCGCCCGCGCGCATCGTCTATGCGCCGCGCGCGCCCCAGGCCGGACGCGCTGACCCAGCTGGGTGGTTGTTCCAGTTCCCTCTCGACCGCACTTTCCCAGGCATCGGGCAGCTTCTCGCCCTGGGCCGAGAAGAACTTGATGCCGTTGTCGGCAAACGGGTTGTGCGACGCGCTGATGACCACGCCCAGGTCCAGGCGCAAAGCCCGCGTCAGGTAGGCCACGCCGGGGGTCGGCAACGGCCCGCTGAGCAACACATCGACACCCGCAGAGGCGAATCCCGCCTCCAGCGCCGATTCGATCATGTAGCCGGAAATGCGCGTGTCCTTGCCGATGACCACCGTCGGGCGCGGCGTCTGGCGGCGCAACACGGTGCCGACCGCATTGCCCAGGCGCAGCATGAAGTCGGGGGTGATCGGGGCACTGCCGACCGTGCCGCGAATGCCATCGGTGCCGAAGTAGCGTCGGGTCATGGTGTGCGTCTGTCTCCCGTCGGTTCGAAGTTGGTGCCGGATGGCATGCCGAAGGCCTGCCACACCTTCAGTGCATCGACCGTCGCCGCCACGTCGTGCACGCGCACGATGCTGGCGCCGTTGGCTGCCGCGGCCAGCGCGGCGGCCACGCTGGCCGCGACCCGGTCGTGCACTGGCCGACCGGTGATTGTGCCCAGCGTGGCCTTTCTGGACCAGCCCACCAGCAGCGGAAAACCCAACGAAAGCAGCTCGAATTGCCGCCGATGCAGGCTCAGGTTGTGTTCGGCGGTCTTGGCGAAGCCGATGCCCGGATCAAGGACGATGCGCTCGCGGGCCACCCCGAGTGCCATCAGCGCGGCCACCCGGCCGTGCAGAAATTGGCTGACCTCGTGCACCACATCGTGGTACTGGGCCTGCTGATGCATCGAAGCCGGCTCACCGCGCATGTGCATCAGGCAGATGCCGGTGTCGGCTCGCGCGGCCAGCAACTCCTGCGCACCAGGCGCCTGCAAGGCCTGGACATCGTTGATGATGTCAGCACCTTCGGCCAAGGCCGCGCGCATCACCGCCGTCCTGCGCGTGTCCACCGACACCGGCACGCCAAAGCGCAGCGCATGGCGCAGCACCGGCAGGATGCGCGCCAGTTCCACGTCGACCGGTACCGGCGCGGCACCGGGGCGGGTCGATTCGCCGCCGATGTCGATCAGATCGGCGCCATCGGAAAGATGGCGGTCGATCAGGTCGAGCGGCGATCGGGCCGAGCCGGCACTCATGCCATCGGCGAACGAATCCGGTGTGGCATTGACGATGCCCATCACCCGCGTGCGCGACAGATCGATCTCGAAGCGCCCGGCATGCCAGCGGCTCATCATCAGCCGATCAACACAGGCAGGGTTCGTGTTCTGCACAAGCAAAACGGGGCACGCGGCCCCGTTCGATCGATGCGCCCGGACGGCCGTCAGGCCGGCGCGTGCACCCCATCGGGATCAACCGGCGGAATGCTGTCGGCAGCCCGTGAAGCGGCCGGCGTCCAGTCCTTCGGCGGCCGCGGCGGTTTGCCGTTCATGATGTCGTCGATCTGGTCGGCATCGATGGTTTCCCATTCGAGCAGCGCCTTGGCCATGGCGTGCATCTTGTCCTGGTTGTCCTCGATGAGCTTGCGCGCGATGCCGTACTGCTCGTCGATGATGCGGCGGATCACCAGATCGACCTTCTGCATCGTCTGCTCGGACACGTTGACATGCTTGGTCACCGAGCGGCCGAGGAAAACCTCGCCTTCGTTTTCGGCATAGACCATCGGCCCCAGCTCGTCGGTCATGCCGTAGCGGGTGACCATGTCGCGCGCGATCTGCGTCGCACGTTCGAAGTCGTTGCTGGCACCGGTGGTCATCTGGTTCATGAACACTTCTTCGGCTATGCGGCCACCGAACAGCACGCTGATGGTGCTGAGCATGCGATCCTTGTCGAGGCTGTAGCGGTCGGTCTCGGGCAACTGCATGGTCACGCCCAACGCGCGCCCGCGCGGGATGATCGTCACCTTGTGCACCGGGTCGGTCTTCGGCAGCATGCGCGCCACCAGCGCATGGCCCGACTCGTGATAGGCGGTGTTCTTCAGTTCCTCGGCGGGCATCGACATCGATTTGCGCTCCGGGCCCATCATGATCTTGTCTTTGGCGCGCTCGAAATCGCCCATTTCGACGACACGCCCGCTGCGCCGCGCGGCGAACAGTGCCGCCTCGTTGACCAGGTTGGCGAGGTCCGCCCCCGAGAATCCCGGCGTGCCGCGCGCAAGGATGTCGGCGCGGATGTCCTGCCCGACCGGCACCTTGCGCATATGCACATTCAGGATCGCTTCACGGCCACGCAGGTCGGGCAACGAGACGAACACCTGGCGGTCGAAGCGGCCCGGCCGCAGCAACGCCGGGTCGAGGATGTCGGGCCGGTTGGTGGCGGCCATGACGATGACACCGGCATTGGTGTCGAAGCCGTCCATCTCGACCAGCATCTGGTTGAGCGTCTGCTCGCGTTCGTCGTTGCCGCCGCCCAGACCCGCGCCGCGATGGCGGCCGACGGCATCGATCTCGTCGATGAAGATGATGCACGGCGCACTCTTCTTCGCCTGCTCGAACATGTCGCGCACGCGCGCCGCGCCGACACCGACGAACATTTCGACGAAATCGGAGCCGGAAATGGTGAAGAAACGGCACCTTGGCCTCGCCGGCGATGGCCTTGGCCAGCAGCGTCTTGCCAGTGCCCGGCGGGCCGACCAGCAGCACGCCGCGCGGAATGCGTCCGCCCAACTTCTGGAATTTCTGCGGGTCTTTGAGGAAATCGACCAGTTCCTTGACTTCTTCCTTCGCTTCCTCGCAGCCCGCGACGTCGGCGAAAGTGGTCGTGTTGTTGGCTTCGTCAAGCATGCGTGCCTTGCTCTTGCCGAAGCTGAAGGCGCCGCCCTTGCCGCCGCCCTGCATCTGGCGCATGAAATAGATCCACACGCCGATCAGCAACAGCATCGGGCCCCAGCTGACGAGGATGCTCATCAGGATCGACGGCTCCTCGCGCGGGCGCACATCGAACTTCACGCCGCTGGTGATCAGGTCACCGACAAGGCCGCGATCGAGGTAGGTGGCGGTGCTGCGCAGACGTTTGTCGTCGTTGGTCAGCGCGATGATCTCGGTGCCGCCGTTTCCTTCTTGCAGCGTCACCGACTTGATGCGGTTGCTGCGCACTTCTTCCAGGAAATCGGAGTAGCCGATCTGGTTGCCCTGCGTCGCGCCCCGGTCGAATTGCTTGAAAACGGTGAACAGCACCAAAGCGATCACCAACCAGACTGCGACTTTAGAGAACCATTGATTGTTCACCGAGGCTCCAATTCCTTTGCAAGACGTGCCGGACCAGGGCCAGAAGGACACTGTACGGATACCACGGCATATGACGCCAATTCTATGTTAGTCAAGGGTATGCCCCGACCTGCCTTGTCCCTGTAACAAGGATGTGCTTATGTGTGATTCGGCTCACCGCAGCCACTAACTGTTTACTGCCGCCCCGCCGACCTTCGCTTTCAGACCGATGCCGACCAGAAAGGTTTCCGCCGATCGCGCCCGCGATGCCTTCGGCTTGATCGGCTTGACCACACGAAAACTGTTCTTGAACAGTTTGACCAGCTGGCTGTGGCCGCTGCCATGGAACACTTTGCACACCAGCGCCCCTGCCGGTTGCAAGTGCCGCATTGAGAAATCGACAGCCAGCTCGACAAGATCGGCCATGCGGGCGGCATCGGCGCCCTCGATACCCGACAGGTTCGGTGCCATGTCCGACACCACCACATCGACGCGTCGGCCGTTCAACGACCGCACCAGCAGGTTCAGCACCTGCGGGTCGCGAAAATCGCCCTGGATGAATTCGACGCCGTCGATCGGCTCGATGTCGAGCAAATCGAGCGCGATGATGCGGCCGATCAGATGGCCGCTGGCCGCCCCGCCGACACCGGCCGTCTTCGGCGCGAAGGTGCGGCGCAGATACTGACTCCAGGCACCCGGCGCGCTGCCCAGGTCCACCACCAGCTGCCCCGGCTTGATCAGGCCCAAGGCCGCGTCGATTTCCTGCAGCTTGTAGGCGGCGCGCGCCCGGTAGCCGTCCTTGCGCGCCTGTTTGACGTACGGGTCGTTGACATGGTCGTTCAGCCACGCCTTGTTGACCTTGCGGCTTCGGGTGTCGATCTTCAAGGTGCGGCGCCCGTGCAACCCATAATCAGGCCATGTCGATCATCGCCCTCACCCCGCTGCAGCGCAAGGCCATGCGCAGCCAGGCCCATCATCTCGACCCGGTGGTGTTCGTCGGCGCCGATGGCATCACGCCGGCGGTGCTGAAGGAGGCCGACAGCGCGCTCGATGCGCACGGGCTGATCAAGGTGCGCATGTTTGCCGATTCGCGCGATGCACGTGCCGCCGCGCTGGAACAGCTGGCGCAATCATTGGGTGCGGCGCCGGTGCAGCACATCGGCAAGCTGCTGGTGCTGTTCCGGCCGGCCGTGGCCAAGCCCGCCAGTGACAAGACGCCGACCCTGCCGGGCCCGCGCGTGGTCAAGATCCTGAAGTTCGCCAAGAGCGGCAACCACCGCCCGCAGATCAAGAAGGTCAAGGTGTTCGGCAACCAGCGTGTCACGCCCGGAGGCTCGATCAAGCGGGCCAAGCCGCGAGCGACGAGCATCAAGAAGAAAGCGAGTTGAAGGCACGCTGCGGCGTCGCGCAGCGCCAGGCCAGTGCCAGCACCAGCAGCGTCTTCAGCCCGAACAGCAGCATGCTCGACAGGTGCAACTGGCCGAAGCTGAACAGCCCGCTGCCCTCGCGCGCAGCGGGCAACAACGCGCTGACAGCGAAGTAGCCGATCACGGTACACGGCACCGTCGCCCAGGCCAGCCAGACATCCGGCTCGCGCGCACCGCGCTGGCTGCCGAACAGCCCACGACTGGCGCTGCGGCCGCCGGCCCGGTCGAGCAGCAACCACAGCGCGGCCGCGAAGAGGCTGAAACAGGCTTCGACGAAGAACACGCGCGCCACCACCCGGCCGGCCTGCTCGGCTTCCAGAGTGGCAAACGGCGCCGGCGCGGCGATCAACGCCACGCACAGCAGCACCCCCGCCCACAGCGCCGGCCACAGCGTGCGCAAGCGCCCTGCCATCAACGGTAACGCACCGCCATGATTTCGTAGTGGCGCACGCCGCCGGGTGCGCGCACTTCGGCCACATCGCCGACGCTGCGGCCGATCAGCGCGCGTGCGATCGGGCTGCTGATCGAGATCAGACCCAGCTTCAAGTCGGCCTCGTCGTCGCCGACGATCTGGTAGGTGGCCTTGGCGCCGCTGTCTTCGTCTTCCAGATCGACCGTGGCTGCGAAAACGACGCGGCCGTCGGCTTCGATCGTGCTGGGGTCGATCACCTGGGCACCCGCGAGCTTGCTTTCGATTTCGAGGATGCGTCCTTCGATGAAGCCTTGTTTGTCCTTGGCAGCCTCGTACTCGGCGTTCTCGGACAGATCACCTTGCGCACGCGCTTCGGCGATGGCGCGGATGACCTCATGGCGCTCGACGGTCTTCAGCCGATGCAGCTCTTCCTTCAGCTTGTCGGCGCCGCGTCGGGTCAGGGGGATCGTGTTCATCGTGGCTCGCTTGGATTTGTCGGACCGAGGGTCTTGCCGCTCAGCGCGGGGCGCGGACACATCGGTTGGGCCGGCCCAGAAAGTAAAACGCCGCTTCGACGGGTGCTTGCAATGACAAGCGGTCGTGCAGCGGCGAGTGGAAACACGATTTTAGTTCAGTTCGCGGTGCAGTTCCTGCAGCGACATCACACTCAGTTCGGCTTCGTGCTTCATCGCCTCGGTGGCCGCTTCGCAGCCCGCCAGAGTGGTGTAGTAGGTGACCCGATGGGCCAGCGACGCCGCGCGGATGTGCCGCGAATCGGCGATCGCGGTGCGCGTTTCATCGACGGTGGTGAAGACCAGCTGGATCTCGCCCGCCTTGACCATGTCGACGATGTGCGGCCGGCCGTCCTTGACCTTGTTCACCACCTTCACCGCAATGCCGGCCTCGGCAATCGCCGCCGCCGTGCCTTTGGTCGCCACCACCTGGAAGCCCAGAGCCACCAGGTCACGTGCCACCACCACGGCCCTCGCCTTGTCGGCGTTCTTCACCGTGATCACCACCGTGCCCTTTTCGGGCAGCCGCGAGCCGGCACCGATCTGGCTTTTCAGCATCGCCTCGCCGAAGCTGCGACCGACACCCATGACCTCGCCGGTCGAACGCATCTCGGGCCCGAGGATCGGATCGACGCCGGGGAATTTGTTGAATGGGAACACCGCTTCCTTGACGCTGAAGTACAGCGGCACCACCTCGCGCGGCTCACGCCCATCGGCGCCGCGCTGGTCGCGCAGGCTCTGCCCGGCCATGCAACGCGCCGCGATCTTGGCCAGCGGCTGCCCGGTCGCCTTCGACACGAACGGCACGGTGCGCGATGCGCGCGGGTTCACCTCCAGCACGAAGACAACGGCGTCGTCCCCTTCGCCCTGAATCGCGAACTGCACGTTCATCAGCCCGACCACCTTCAACGCCCTGGCCATCAGCGCGGTCTGGCGGCGCAGTTCGTCCTGCAACGCGGCCGGCAAGGTGTACGGCGGCAGGGAACACGCCGAATCGCCGCTGTGGACGCCGGCCTGCTCGATGTGTTCCATGATGCCGCCGATCATCACGTCGGTGCCGTCGCTGATGCAATCGACATCGACCTCGACCGCATCGTCGAGAAATCGGTCGAGCAGCACCGGCGACTTTTCCGACACCTTGACCGCCTCGCGCATGTAGCGCTCGAGGTCCTTGTCGCCGTGCACGATCTCCATCGCGCGGCCGCCCAGCACATAGCTCGGCCGCACCACCAGCGGGTAGCCGATCTGCTGCGCCAGTTCGAGGGCGGCTTCTTCGGTGCGCGCGGTGCGATTCGGCGGCTGGCGCAGACCCAGTTCGTGCAGCAGCCGCTGGAAGCGCTCGCGGTCTTCGGCGATGTCGATGCTGTCCGGGCTGGTGCCGATGATCGGCACGCCGTTGGCTTCGAGCTCCAGCGCCAGCTTCAGCGGCGTCTGGCCGCCGTACTGCACGATCACGCCCAACGGCTTTTCGACGGCGACGATCTCGAGCACGTCTTCCAGCGTCACCGGCTCGAAATACAGGCGGTCGGAGGTGTCGTAGTCGGTGGACACCGTTTCCGGGTTGCAGTTGACCATGATGGTCTCGTAGCCGTCCTCGCGCATCGCCAGCGCCGCATGCACGCAGCAGTAATCGAACTCGATGCCCTGGCCGATGCGGTTGGGTCCACCGCCCAGCACCATGATCTTCTGCCGCTCGGTGGGTACGGCCTCGCATTCCTCGTCGTAGGTGGAATACAGGTAGGCGGTCGGCGTGGCGAATTCGGCCGCGCAGGTGTCCACGCGCTTGAAAACCGGCCGCACGCCCATGGCCTGGCGCACACGCCTGAGATCGTGCTGGTTGCCGCCCAGCAGATGCGCCAGCCGCTGGTCCGAAAAGCCCATGCGCTTCAGGTGGCGCATCTCGGCTTCGGATAGGCTGGCCAGCGTGCGACCGGCAACCATCGTCTCGGTGGCGACGATGTCTTCGATCTGCGCAAGAAACCATGGGTCGATGGCGGTTTCCTCGAAGATCTCGTCCAGGCTCATGCCGATGCGAAAGGCGTCGGCGACGAACAGGATGCGTTCGGGCCCGGCCTCGCCGATTTCCTCGATGATCTCGTCGCGATCCGTGCTGCGTTCGCTCAAGCCGTCGATGCCGGTCTCGAGCCCACGCAGCGCCTTCTGGAAGCTTTCCTGAAAAGTGCGGCCGATGGCCATCACCTCACCCACCGACTTCATCTGCGTGCCCAAATGCGGATCGGCCTCGCGGAACTTCTCGAACGCGAAGCGCGGAATTTTCGTCACCACGTAGTCGATGCTCGGCTCGAACGACACCGGCGTGGCACCGCCGGTGATGTCGTTGCTCAACTCGTCGAGCGTGTAGCCCACGGCCAGTTTGGCCGCCACCTTGGCAATCGGGAAACCGGTGGCCTTCGATGCCAGCGCCGAGCTGCGGCTGACGCGCGGATTCATCTCGATGACCACCATGCGGCCATCGTCGGGGTTGATCGCGAACTGCACGTTCGAGCCGCCGGTATCGACACCGATTTCGCGCAGAATGGCGATCGAGGCGTTGCGCAGCAGCTGGTATTCCTTGTCGCTGAGCGTCTGCGCCGGCGCCACGGTGATCGAATCCCCAGTGTGGATGCCCATCGGGTCGAGGTTCTCGATCGCGCAGACGATGATGCAGTTGTCTTTGCTGTCGCGCACCACCTCCATCTCGAACTCTTTCCAGCCGATCAGCGATTCTTCGATCAGCAGTTCCTTGGTCGGCGACAAGTCGAGCCCGCGCTTGCAGATTTCCTCGAATTCCTCGGGGTTGTAGGCGATACCGCCGCCGGTGCCGCCGAGCGTGAAACTGGGGCGGATGACCATCGGGAAACCGGTGCCGGCGATCTCGGCCGTGATGCGCTGCTGCACCGCCAGCGCGTCATCCAGTGAATGCGCGATGCCGCTGCGCGCCGAGCCCAGGCCGATGCCGGTCATCGCGTCCTTGAACTTGAGGCGGTCCTCGGCCTTCTCGATGGCGTGCTCGTTGGCACCGATCATCTCCACGCCGTACTTGGCGAGCACACCGTGGCGGTGCAGGTCTAGCGCGCAGTTCAGCGCCGTCTGCCCGCCCATCGTCGGCAGCAACGCGTCGGGCCGTTCCTTGGCGATGATGGTTTCCAGCACCTGCCAGGTGATCGGCTCGATGTAGGTCGCGTCGGCCATGCCCGGGTCGGTCATGATCGTCGCCGGGTTGCTGTTCACCAGCACGACCCGAAAGCCTTCTTCGCGCAGCGCCTTGCAGGCCTGCGCGCCGGAGTAGTCGAACTCACAGGCCTGGCCGATGACGATCGGCCCCGCGCCGATGATGAGGATCGATTTCAGGTCGGCGCGCTTAGGCATCGGCGTGGTCTTTCTTCTTCTGATCCATCAGCGCGGTGAACCTGTCGAACAAGTAGCCGATGTCGTGCGGTCCGGGCGAGGCCTCGGGGTGGCCCTGGAAGCAGAACGCCGGCCGGTCGGTGCGCGCCAGCCCCTGCAGCGTGCCGTCGAACAGCGACACGTGGGTGGCGCGCAAGGTGGTCGGCAGCGTCGTCTCGTCGACCGCGAAGCCGTGGTTCTGGCTGGTGATCGAGACGCGGCCACTGTCCAGATCCTTGACCGGGTGGTTGGCGCCGTGGTGGCCGAACTTCATCTTGAAGGTGCGCGCGCCGCTGGCCAGCGCCATGATCTGATGACCCAGGCAGATGCCGAACGTGGGGATGCCGCTGTCGATCAGCCTGCGCGTCGATTCGATCGCGTAGTCGCACGGTTCCGGGTCGCCGGGGCCGTTGGACAGGAAGATGCCGTCGGGTCGCAGCGCCAGCACGTCGTCGGCACCGGTTCGCGCCGGCACCACGGTGACGCGGCAGCCGCGGCTGGCCAGCATGCGCAGGATGTTGCGCTTGACGCCGTAGTCATAGGCGACGACGTGAAAGCGCGCCGCATCCTGCGCGGCGTGACCCGCACCGAGCCGCCACTCGCCTTGAGTCCATTCGTAGCGGTCCTTGGCTGACACCACTTGCGCCAGATCGAGCCCGGCCATGGCCGGTGCGGCTTCGGCCCGGGCCAGCGCCGCCGCGATGTGTTGCTCACCGACCTCGGCGCCCGCATCGAAAGCCACGATGCACCCATTCTGTGCGCCGCGCTCGCGCAACAGGCGCGTGAGCCGGCGCGTGTCGATGCCGGCGATGGCCACCGTGCCCTGCGCGCGCAGGAAATCCCCCAGATCTGAGGTGCTGCGGAAGTTCGATGCGCGCCGCGGCAGGTCCTTGATCACCAGCCCCGCGGCGTGCACGCGCTCGGCTTCCATGTCTTCGGCATTGACGCCGTAGCTGCCGATGTGGGGGTAGGTCAGCGTGACGATCTGGCGGCAGTAACTGGGGTCGCTGAGGATTTCCTGGTAGCCGGTGAGCGCGGTGTTGAACACCACTTCGCCGACGGTGGTGCCGGTGGCGCCCACCGCGTGGCCTCGGAACACGGTGCCGTCTGCGAGGGCGAGCAGCGCGGGGGGCAGGTCGGGCAACAAGGGGAAAGCTCCGGTTTGTGCGCCCGGCGCAGCCCCTGCGATCGCCCTCGAGCATCGCAGTAACCGCCGTGAAAACCGAAGGGGAGTTCGCCAGGCTGCTGATTCAGCAGGTGTGCCCGGCATTGTATCCGGCGCCCCGCACCCCACAGGGCCACGCCGTGGGTCACGTCTTCGGCGGAACTGCCGACGCGGGCAATCCCCAACTGATTTGATGGGGAACTAGAATGAATCAGCGGGGTCTATTCCCCAGTTTCAACCACCTTGGAGATCGACCGCATGGAACAACGACTGCAAACAGCTCCCGGCTATGCCTCTTCGGGCGCAGTGTCGGATCAGCGCAACCGGGTTCTGCGCAACACCTACTGGCTGTTGGCGCTGTCGATGGTGCCGACCGTGCTCGGCGCCTGGATCGGCGTGGCCAGCGGCATTTCCGCGGCCATGTCGCCGGGCGTGAGCCTGATCGTCTTCCTGGGCGGCGCCTTCGGCTTCATGTTCGCCATCGAGAAGACCAAGAACTCGTCGGCCGGCGTGCCGGTGCTGCTGGGCTTCACCTTCTTCATGGGCCTGATGCTGTCGCGGCTGGTGGGCTCGGTTCTCGGCCTGTCGAACGGCGCCAGCCTGATCATGGTCGCCTTCGGCGGCACCGGCGCGATCTTCCTCGGCATGGCCAGCCTGTCGAGCATCATCAAGCGTGACCTGTCGACGATGGGCAAGTGGCTGTTCATCGGCGCGATCATGCTGCTGGTGGCCGGCATCGCCAACTTCTTCATCCAGTCGGGCGCCCTGATGATCACCTTGATGGTGATGGCCATCGGCATCTTCTCGGCCTTCATCATTTATGACCTGCAGCGTGTGAAGACCGGGCAGGAGACGAACTACATCACCGCCACGCTGGGCGTGTACCTGAGTCTGTACAACGTCTTCCAGAGCCTGTTGATGCTGCTCGGCATCTTCGGCGGCGACCGCGACTGACGCGCGGATCACCCCACACGACAGGGCCTGCGGGCCCTGTTTCATTTTGTCGGGCGGCCGCGCTTCAGGGTAAGCGAGGGCTGGCGATACCGTCACGTTTGTTACGATCGTTGCCCTTGCAGGAGGGCAATCTGGCTTCGACGGAATCACTTCGATCGCTGCTGCACACGATGCTGCGCATCCGCGCCTTCGAGGATGCCGCCGAGCGTGCCAGCCAGGGCGGCGTGGCCGCATTCGGTCAAAGCACCCGCGACGACGCGCCGGCCCTGGTGCGCGGCCCGCTGCACCTGTCCACCGGCCAGGAGGCGGTGGCTGCCGGCGTGTGCCACCATCTTTCGCACGATGACCTGCTCACCTCCACCCACCGCGGCCACGGCCACACGCTGGCCAAGGGCGCCGATACCACGCGCATGATGTGCGAGCTGTTCGGCCGCGCCAGCGGCAGCAACGGCGGCAAGGGCGGCTCGATGCACATCGCCGATTTCTCGGTCGGCATGCTCGGCGCCAACGGCGTCGTCGCCGCCGGGCTGCCGATTGCCGTCGGCGCCGCACATGCGCTGAAGATCCGCGGCGCGCCTCATGTCGTGGCTTGCTTCTTCGGTGACGGCGCCATCAACCGCGGTCCGTTCCTCGAGGCACTGAACTGGGCCGCGACGTTCGCACTGCCGGTGCTGTTCGTGTGCGAGGACAACTGCTGGTCGGCGACCACCGCCAGCGCCACGACCACCGCCGGCGAGGGCGCCGCGGCGCGTGCCGCCGCCATCGGCGTGCCGGGCACCTCGGTCGACGGCAACGACGTCGAGGCGGTGTGCGACGCTGCCGAGACGCTGCTGCAAGACATCCGCGCCGGCACCGGGCCGCGGTTGCTGCACGCGCTGACCTATCGCCACAAAGGCCACGTGTCGGTCGATCCCGCGCACTATCGCAACCCGGCGGAAGTGTCGTCGGCGCTGGAGTCCGACCCGATCGCTCTGGCCTGCCGGCGCCTGTTGGCCCGCGGCGTTCAGCAGCACACCCTCGATGCGCTGCTGGAGCAAGCCATGCAGGAAATCGCCCAGGCGCTGCAAGTGGCCCGCGATGCACCGCTGCCCGAGCCGGCCACGGCGCTGAGCGATGTGCAGGACACCGGCGCCGGCCAATGGTTCTGACCATGATCACCTCCTCCGACACCACCTACGCCCAGGCCGGCTGCCTGGCGCTGCAGCAGGCGATGGATGTCGACGAGCGCATCGTGGTGCTCGGCGAGGACGTCGGCCGCGGCGGCATCTTCGGCCAGTACGCCGGGCTGCAACAGCGCTTCGGCAGCGGGCGCGTCATCGACACGCCGATCTCTGAAGCCACCATCATGGGTGCCGGTGTGGGCATGGCCCTGGCCGGGTTGAAGCCGGTGGTGGAGATGCGCGTCGTCGATTTCGCGCTGTGCGCAATGGACGAGATCGTCAACCAGGCGGCCAAGGCGCGCTTCATGTTCGGCGGCCAGGGCCGCGTGCCGCTGGTGGCGCGCTTGCCAATCGGCATGTGGTCGGCATCGGCGGCGCAGCATTCGCAATCCTTCGAGGCCTGGTTCGCGCACCTGCCCGGTGTGGTCGTGGTCTGCCCATCCACGCCGCAGGACAACCACGACCTGCTGAGGGCGGCGCTGGATTGCGGCGACCCTGTGATCTACATGGAGCACAAGGAACTCTGGGGCCTGTCCGGCGCACTCCACGAGACCCAGCGGTCCGCTCTCGGCAAGGCCAGCCGCTGGCGCAGCGGCGGTGACCTGACCATCGTCAGCTGGTCGCGCCAGATGCACTGGGCCGCCGAAGCCGCACAGTCGCTGGCCGACCAGGGCGTGAATGCCGACCTGATCGATCTGCGCACGCTGTGGCCGTGGGATCGAGACATGGTGCTGGAATCCGCCGCCCGCACCGGCCACCTGCTGGTCGTGCACGAAGCGGTGCAGGTGGCCGGCTTCGGCGCCGAAATCGCCGCCAGCGCCGCCGAAGCCACCGGCTGCCGCATCCGGCGTGTCGGCGCACCGCGCATACCGGTGGGCTACGCATCGACACTCGAAGAAGCCGCTCGCGTTCGACCGGCGGCCATCGTCACCGCCGCGCTGGAGTTGCTGGCTTGAAGCCGCGCGTGCCGCTGTTCGAAGAGGGTCTGGCGGTGGCCTGCATGGTGCTGCTGCTCGTGATCACACTGCTGAACGTGCTCACGCGCTACTTCACCGACCAGTCCTTCGCCTGGACCGAGGAAATCTCGGTCTTCCTGATGGTGGTCCTGACATTGGCCGGCGCCAGCGCGGCAACCGGGCGCGACCGGCAGATCCGCATCGAGGCCTTCTACGACCGCGGCAGCGCCGCACGCCGGCAGCGGTTCAAGGTCTGCGCCGCCTGCACCACCGCGTTGCTGTTCGCGCTGCTGACCGTGCTCTTCGCGCGCGTCGTGTCCGACGAAATCCGCTATGGCGAAACCTCGATGGGCATGGGCGTGCCGCGCTGGTGGTTCACCGCGTTCTCGCCGCTGCTGTGCGCAGCGATCGCGCTGCGGTCGGCCGGCGTGGCCTGGGTCGCCGCACGGCCGATGCAGAACGGGCCGTCATGATCGGCTTCACGCTGTTCATGCTCTTCATCGTGCTGATGCTGGCCGGCGTGCCCATCGGCGCGGCTCTTGGTCTGGGTGGCGTGGTCGCCATCGCCTGGGCCAATGCCGACACGCAATGGTGGGGGTTGCTGGCAGCGCCGCAGAACATGCAGGCCGGCATCGCCAAGTACCCGCTGCTGGCGCTGCCGATGTTCGTGCTTGTCGGCGCCATCTTCGAACGCTCGGGCGTGGCCCAGCGGCTGGTGGACTTCGCCGTGGCCTGCGTCGGCCGCTCGGCAGGCATGCTGCCGATGGTGGCGGTGCTGGTGGCGATGTTGCTCGGCGGCATCTCGGGCTCCGGCCCGGCCACCGCCGCCGCGGTGGGCGGCGTGATGATCGTGGCCATGTCGCGGGCCGGCTACCCGGCGCCGTTCTCGGCCAGCATCGTCGGCGCCGCAGCGGCCATCGACATCCTCATTCCGCCGTCGATCGCGTTCGTTGTCTACAGCGTGTCGGTGCCGGGTGCGTCGGTGCCGGCGCTGTTTGCCGCTGGCATGTTTCCCGGCTTGCTGGCCGGCCTGGCGCTGATCATCCCGGCCGTGTGGCTGTCGCGTCGGCGCGGCTATGGCCTGGCCGAGCGCGACCTGCCGCGGCCTCCCTTCTGGGCCAGCCTGCGCCGCTCGTCGTGGGGGCTGGCCGCGCCGGTGCTGATCCTCGGCGGCATGCGCGTGGGCTGGTTCACGCCCACCGAGGCCGCCGCGGTGGCCGCAACCTACGGCCTGTTTGTCGGCATGGTCGTGCACCGCAGCATCGGCTGGGGCGATCTGTACGGCATCTTTCGCGATGCCACCGAAACCTCGGCCGTGATCATGATCGTCATGGCGCTGGCCGGCATCTTCGCCTACTCCGTCAACACATTGGGACTGGCCGACCCGCTGGTGCATGCCGTGCAAGACAGCGGCATCGGCAGTGCCGGCGTGCTGCTGTTGCTGCTGGCGCTGCTGCTGCTGGTGGGCATGGTTCTCGACGGCGTGTCGATCTTCCTGATCTTCCTGCCGCTGCTGTACCCGCTGATGCTGGCCTTCAAGTGGGACCCGGTCTGGTTCGGCGTGCTGCTGACCATGGTCGTAGCCATCGGCCAGTTCACGCCGCCTCTGGCCGTGAACCTGCTGGTCTCGTGCCGACTGGCCCAGGTGCGCATCGAAACCACCGTTCCCCACGTCAGCTGGCTGGTGATCAGCTTCATCGTTGCTGCCATCGCCGTGGCCGCGATGCCGCAGATCGCGTTGTGGTTGCCACGCACGCTCGGTTATTGAATTCGCTCTTTCCGTGGTTCGTCAACGTCAACAAAGGAGACAAGCATGCAACGTCGTGACCTGATCAAACTCGCCGGCGGCAGCGCCGCCACGCTCGGCGTTCCGCGCTTCGCCTTTGCACAGGCCGCCTACAAGGCCGAGTACAAGATGAGCACGGTGGTGCCACCGGCCTTTGCCTGGGGCAAGGGCGGCGAGATCTTCCTGACCTTGGTGCGCGAGCGCACCAACGGGCGCATCAACATCAAACAGTACCCCGGCGCCAGCCTGGTGCAGGGCCAGCAGGATCGCGAGTTTTCGGCCATGCGCCAGGGCATCATCGACGTGCTGTGCGGCGCGCCGATCAACTGGGCCGGCACGGTGCCGCAGCTGGGCGTGTTCACGCTGCCCTTCATCCTGCCCGACCACAAGGCCTATGACGCGGTCATCAACAGCCCCGAGGTGATGACCGACTACTTCGATCTGGTGCGCAAGGCCGGTGCCGAGCCGCTGTCGGTGGGCGAGACCGGCTACCGGCAGATCAGCAACTCCAAGCGTCCGCTGATCAAGCCCGACGACCTGAGTGGCATCAAGGTGCGCGTGGTCGGCAGCCCGATGTACGGCGAGATCATGAGCGGCATGGGCGCCAACCCCACCTTCATGAGCTGGGCCGATGCACAGCCCGCACTGGCCTCCGGGGCGGTGGATGCACAGGAGAACCCGCTCGAGGTGTTCCTGAAAGCAAAGATCCAGACGCTGGGCCAGAAGTACGTGACGAAGTGGAACTACTCGAACGACGTGCTGCTGTTCGCCATCGCCGGCCCGGTGTGGGCGTCGTGGACACCGGCCGACCAGAAGATCGTGCGCGAGGCCGCACAGGACGCCGCGAAGCAACAGATCGCGCTGGTGCGCACGCTGTTCAACGAAGACGTGGCGGCCGTGCGTGCGCTGGGCGTGGACGTGCACATCCCCACGCCGGCCGAGGCCGAACAGTGGCGCATCGCCTGCCGGCGCGTGTATGCGCGCTGGAAAGTGCAGACCAACGCGGCGCTGGTCAGCAAGATCGAAGTCGTGGTCGAGAAATCGCGCAAGGCGTGAAGCCCGCTCGGCGATCGGCAGCCGCGCTGCCGGCGCTGCCGATGGACAGCTCGTTGTTCTTCAAGCTGGTGCGCGTGGTCAACCTGACCGCGCGCCCCTTCGTCGAGACGCTGGCGCGAACGCACCAGCTGTCGCTGAACGAATGGCGCGTGATGGTGGTGCTGGCCAGCCACCCCGGCGTGGCGGCGCGCGACCTGAGCGACATCACCGGGCTCGACAAGATGAGCATCAGCCGCGCGGTGGCCGGGCTCGGCCGGCACCGAAGGCTGTTGACGAAGCCCGACCCGGACGATGCGCGGCGCACGCTGCTGCGGCTGAACGCCGCCGGCCAGACCCTGTTCCAGGCCATCGGTACACGCGCCAAGACGCGCGAGCGCCAGCTCTTCGGTCAGATCTCGGCGGTCGATCTGGCGCACATGGAGCGCATCGCCGACAGCCTGATCAGCGCCCTGTCAGAAGCCGAACAGGCTTAGGCGCTGCGCGCGCGTGCGGCCGACCGCGCTTTCGTCGACCCAGGCCTCCGGCCCTTCGGCCCAGCCCAGCAGCAACGCGCCGAAGGGCGAGCGCAGGTGCACCGTGGCGCCAGGCTCGACGATGACGAAGCAGTTGGCATGCGCCACCTGGTCGTTGATCTGCAGCAGGCCGCCGCGAACCCAGAATTCGCTCAGCGCGTGGCAGGCCCAGGCCGCACAGTCGGCCCCCGGCGCCAAGGACAGTTGCACGAAACGGTGCGCGCTGCCGGTACCGGCGTAGTCGAAGATGCCTTGGCGTCGCACGCCGGCGATGCCGGTCTGTACCGGCACCAGCGCATCGACGGTCACGTTGATATCCGGCGACACCTCGGGCGCCGGGTTGTCGAAATCGGCGTGCCGCGAGCCGGCATGCACGCCGCTGAGTTGGCCCCGCTCCGCCGGATAGACGACGGGGCCCTCCAGCCGCGACACCAGCAGCGTGTGCTGGTACGACACCGCATCGTGCGTCGCACCGGCCAGGTTGATGCCGGCCTGGTGCAGCCCGATCGGGCCGGCGTGATCGACCAGGCTGCCGTCGGCGATGAAACTGGTGGCCACACCGCGGTGCTGGTGCAGGCCGCTGCGCGCCAGCGGCGCGAAGCCCACCAGGCCGAGAAAGTGACCGCGCTCGTCGTCGTAGCGCACCGGCTTCAAGCGCAACCCCGGCTCGGGCGTGTCCTGCCAGGGCAGTTCGCGTGCATCGAAGACATGCACACGCCCTTCGGCGGCATAGGTGTAGGCAGCTTTCATCGCGAACCCTTTTGCGGCGAGGATCACCGCGTTGGTCGCGATGGTAACCAATGTGACTATATGGCGCTGTCCGGGTTTTCCGTCATGTCCCCCGGCTTGTCGAGCTCGAAGACGGCCAGGCTCTCGACATGCGCGGTGTGCGGGAACATGTTCACCACACCGGCATGGCTGCAGCGGTAACCGGCCTGGTGCACGAGCAGGCCGGCGTCACGCGCCAGCGTGGCCGGGTTGCAGCTGACATAGACGATGCGCCGCGGCGGCGTCCAGCCCGGCTGCGGCACGGCATGCACTTCGGCCAGCACCTTGGCCAGCGCAAAGGCGCCTTCGCGCGGGGGATCGACCAGCCACTTGTCGGCCGGCTCGAGGGCCAGCAAATCGGCGCGACCGAATTCGAACAGATCGCGGGCCACGAAGCGGGTGTTGCCGGCCAGGCCGTTCAGCGCCGCGTTGTCACGGGCGCGCCGCACCAGGCTGTCGCTGCCTTCGATGCCCAGCACGCTGGCGGCCTGGCGGGCCAGCGGCAGACTGAAATTGCCCAGGCCGCAGAACCAGTCGACGACGCGCTCGTGCGCCCGCACATCGAGCAGGCGCAGCGCCCGCGACACCAGCACGCGATTGATGGCCGCGTTGACCTGCGTGAAGTCGGTCGGCAGGAACGGCATGCGCACGTCGAACTCGGGCAGCGCATACGCCAATGCCTTGTCGTCGGCATCGAGCAGCTCGACCGTGTCGGGGCCTTTCGGCTGCAGCCACCACTGCACGCCATGCTGCTGGGCGAAGCCGCGCAGTCGGGCCCGGTCGGCCTCGCTGACAGGCTCCAGATGGCGCAGCACCAGTGCGATGACGGTGTCGCCCAGGGCCAGTTCGATCTGCGGCAGCCGGTCGCGCTGGTCCATCGCGCCGATCAGTTCGCGCATGGGCATCAGCAGCGCGCTGACGGCAGGCGGCAGCACCGGGCAAACTTGCATGTCGGCCACATAGCGTGACTTGCGCTCGTGAAAGCCGATCAGCACGGTGCCTTTCTTCGCCACGTGGCGCACCGACAGCCGCGCGCGGTGGCGATAGCCCCAGGCCGGCCCCTCGATCGGCCGCAACAGCAAGTCAGCCTTGACCTTGGCCAGGTGCCACAGGTTGTCCTCCAGCACACGCTGCTTCACCGCCACCTGCGCGGCCGGATGCAGATGCTGCATCTTGCAGCCGCCACAGGCGCCGGCGTGCAGGCCGAAGTGCGGGCAGCCCGGTCGCACCCGCTGCGCGCTTTCGCGGCGCAGTGCCGTCATCGTGCCCTGCTCCCAGTTGTTCTTGCGCCGGCCCGTGCTGCAGCGCACCTGCTCGCCCGGCAGCGCACCTTCGACGAAGACCACCTTGCCGTCGTCCTTGCGCGCGACGCCTTGCGCATCGAGATCGAGGGATTCGATGCTCAGCCATTCGGGTTGCGATTCGGTGTGTGCCATCGAATCGATTATCCCGGTCGGCCACCAGCGCAAGTCGAACGCGCGAAGACGACCGTCAACACGCACGCGCGCGTCGTGCGCGTCGGAACCTCAGCGCGGCGGCAGCAGCTTGGCCGGGTCGATCGGCCTGCCCTGACGACGGATCTCGAAGTGCAACTGCACGCGCTGCGCATCGGTCGAGCCCATGTCGGCGATGCGCTGACCCCGGTGTACGACCTGGTCGTCCTTGACCAGCAGCGTCTGGTTGTGCGCGTACGCGGTGAGGTAGGTTTCGTTGTGCTTGACGATGACCAGATTGCCATAACCGCGCAGCGACGAGCCGGCATAGACCACGCGGCCGTCACCGGCCGCCAGCACCGGGTCGCCGGCCACGCCGCCGATCGTGAGCCCCTTGTTGCGGCCCTCGTCGAAGCCGGCGAGCACCGGCCCGCTGGCGGGCCACGACCAGACCACGGCGTCGTCGCCGTCGGCCGGCGCGGCACTCGCGGCAGCCGCTGGCGGCGCCGGCACGGCGGCCAGCGCCGGCGGTGCCGGTTTGCCATCCAGCGGCTTCGATTCGACCCTGCCGGCGCCGGTCACCGGCCGTGTGGCCGCGACGGTCGCCTCAGCCACCGGCGGCACGATGCGCAGCACCTGGCCTACTTCGAGTGCGTTCGGGTTGTCGAGATTGTTCCAGCGCGCGATGTCGCGCCAGTTCTGGCCGTTGGCTTCGGCCACCTTGCGCACCGTGTCCCCGGGCTTGACGGTGTAGTAGCCCGGCTTGCCGGCGTTTTCGGCGCCCGGCAGCGGCGCCGATGCGGCCGGCTCAGCGGGAACGGCGGCAGGCCCGGCCTGCGGCGCTGGCGCATCGCTTGCGGGCAGCACGGCGGCCGGCGGCGTGGCCACCCGGGCTTCGACCGGCGCCTTCGTGCGCGGCGAGGAGCAACCGACCAGCACCACGGCGCAAAGACCCATCAGCGCCCGGGCCCGCCATTTCGAGATCACTGCCATGCGCGCTTTTGCCTTCCCCTCGCCTTGGTCAAGCCAACCCGGATTTTAAAGGCACGAAGTGCACCGCCTCGTGCAGGCTGCGCTGCAGCACGGTGCCGCGCCGGTCCACCACCAGCAGCGCCTGGCCGCTGCCATCGGCGCGCTGCATCGGCGCCACCAGGCGCCCGCCATCGGCCAGCTGTTCGAGCCAGGCCGCAGGCAGATCATCGCCACCGGCAGCGGCCACGATGCTGTCATAGGGCGCGTTCGGCGCATGGCCGAGGCGCCCGTCGCCATACACCAGGCGGATGTCGCCGGGCCGTTCGGCGCCGAGGTTATCGCGCGCCTTGTCGTGCAACGCCTTCAGCCGCTCGACCGAAATCACGCTGCGCGACAGCAGCCCGAGCAACGCCGTCTGGTAGCCACAACCGGTGCCGATTTCGAGGCTGCGGCCCAGGCTGCCGCGTGCGCGCGCCGAAGCGCCGTCGTGCAGGATGCTGAGCATGCGCGCCACCACGGACGGCTTCGAGATCGTCTGCCCGAGGCCGATCGGCAGGCTGGTGTCTTCGTAGGCCTGCGTGGCCAGCGCCGAATCGACGAAACGATGGCGCAACACCTGTTGCATGGCCCGCGCGACCGCGTCGTGGCAGGTGCCACCGGTGCGGATGCGCTCGACCAGCCGCTGGCGCACTGTGGCCGAATCCAGGCCCAGGCCCTCGGGCCGTGGCCCGATCAGGTTCGGCCGTGGTCCGATCGGGTTCGGCCGTGGTCCGATCGGGTTCGGCCGTGGCCCGCTCGGGTTCGGCCGTGGCCCGCTCTGGATTGGACGTGGCCCAGGTGGGTTCGACCGCTCCGCAGGCTGCAGCGGTCGAGACGCTTGCGTGCTGCCGCTCGCCGTCGCGCCGGCCAGCTTGTCGAGCGCCAGCGGAAAGCGCGGTGCCGTGGACGGGCTCTTGTGGCTCACCGCGTCATGCCGCGCCGGAAGCCTGCAGCACGCCCGCCCAGCGCGGCAGCGACGCGTGGTCACTGAGGTCGATCTGCAGCGGCGTGATCGACACCTGGCCGTTGGCGGTGGCGTGGAAATCGGTGCCTTCGCCGGCATCGCGCGCGTCGCCAGCCGGGCCGATCCAGTAGATGTCCTCGCCGCGTGGGTTGGTCTGCTTGATGACCGGCTGGCTGGCATGGCGGCGGCCCAGGCGGGTGATGACGCGCGGCAGCTCGAGCGCATCGGCACGGTTCGGGATGTTGACATTGAGCAGCCAGGGCTCGCCCTTGTGCGCCTGGCCGAGCACGTGATCGACGATCGCGCGTGCCGTGGCGGCAGCGGCCTCGAGCTCGCCCCAGCCTTTGCTGACCTGCGAGAACGCGATGGCGGGGATGCCGAACAGGAAGCCTTCCATGGCCGCCGCCACGGTGCCCGAATAGAGCGTGTCGTCGCCCATGTTGGCGCCGTTGTTGATGCCCGACAAGACCAGGTCGGGACGCTGCGGCAGCAGGCCGGTCAGCGCCACGTGCACACAGTCCGAAGGCGTGCCGTTGATGACCCGGCAGCCCTTGATCGACTCGCCACTGGCCTCGAAAACCGTCAGCGGTCGGTTCAAGGTCAGCGAATTCGAAGTGCCACTGGCATTTTGTTCCGGGGCCACCACGTCGATCTCGCCGAGCCCCTCGCATGCCCGCACCAGCGCGGCCAGACCGGGGGCCAAATAGCCATCGTCATTCGCAATCAGGATTCGCATCGAGGCATTGTAGGCAGCCCCCTGCGCCATGCATCGCGCCCGGCAGGTTCAGCGCGCCGGCTGCCCGGGCGTGTGCGGCGGCAGCGACATGCCTATCATGTCGCCTCCCCATCCCGTTGACCATGACGAGGAACGCCCCGATGCAAGCCTGGTACTGCGAAACACTCACCGGCCCCGAGGGCTTGGTCCTGCGCGATGTGCCGACCCCCGAACCGGGGCCGGGCGAGGTGCGCATCGCCATCCGCGCGGCAAGCCTGAATTTCCCGGACATCCTCATCGTGCAGGGCAAGTACCAGGTCAAGCCGGAGTTGCCTTTCGTACCCGGCGCCGAGTTCTCCGGCATCGTCGAGGCGCTCGGCGATGGTGTCAGCACCTTGAAGATCGGTGATGCGGTGGCGGCGATGGGCTCGGTCGGCGGCTTTGCCACGCACGCCTGCGTCAAGGCCACGCAGTTGCTGCCGCTGCCGCCCGGTTTTGCGGTCGAGGATGGGGCCGCCTTCGCGCTGACCTACGGCACCTCGCACCACGCGCTCGTCGACCGCGCGGCGCTGAAGGCCGGCGAAACAGTGCTGGTGCTGGGTGCGGCCGGCGGTGTCGGCACCTCTGCGATCCAGGTCTCGAAGGCCGTCGGCGCGCGCGTCATCGCCGCCGCGTCGAGCGACGAGAAGTGCGCCTTCTGCCGCGAGCTCGGCGCCGACGAGACTATCAACTACAGCGGTGACAGTGGCAATAGGCTGCGCGAGCAGATCAAGGCGCTGACCGGCGGCAAGGGCCCCGACGTGGTCTATGACCCGGTCGGTGGCGACCTGGCCGAGCCGGTGTTCCGCTCGATCGCCTGGCGCGGCCGCTACCTGGTGATCGGCTTTGCGCAGGGCGGCATCCCGGCGCTGCCGTTCAACCTGGCGCTGCTGAAGGGCGCCTCGATCGTCGGCGTGTTCTGGGGTGACTTCGTGCGCCGCGAGCCGGCTGCAAGCGCCCAGGGCATGGCCGAGCTGGCACGCTGGTATGCCGAAGGGCGCATCAAGCCGGCCATCGACCAGCGGCTGGCGCTGCGCGATCTGCCCCAGGCCTATGCGCGCATGGCGTCGCGCAAGGTGCAGGGCAAGGTGCTCATCGTCAACCCCGCCTGAAGGCACCGCCGTGTGGCCGGCAGCACACCGCAAGGGAGTTCCAGCATGGCCGTGAAGGTGTTGATCCTCGAAGACAACCCGGTGGCACGCAGCTTCCTGTGCCGGGTGGTGCGCGAAAGCTTCAGCGACACCATCGTCATCACCGAGGCCGGTGACTTGGAAAGTGCACGCCGGCAGATCGCGTCCGCGCCGGCTAGCGATCCGTTCAAGCTGCTGATGGTCGATCTGGAACTGCCCGACGGCAACGGCATGGAACTGCTCGCCGAACTGGTTCAGTACCCGGCCACGAAGATCGTCACCACGCTGTATTCCGACGACGACCACCTGTTCCCGGCGCTGCAATGCGGTGCCGACGGCTACTTGCTGAAGGAAGACCGTTTCGAGGTGCTGGTCGAGGAGTTGCAAAAGATCGTGCGTGGCCAGCCGCCGCTGTCGCCGGCCATTGCACGCCGGCTGCTGACGCATTTCAGGTTCGGGGGTCCGGCCGACCCTGCCGGTGCCGAAGCGCCCTTCGCGACGGCCAGCGCGTTCCAGACCAGCCGGCCGGTGCCGATCGAGAAGCCGCTCGATCACGAGCGGCTGACGCCGCGCGAAAGCGAGGTGCTCACGTACCTGAGCAAGGGCTTCACGATCAAGGAGATCGCCTCGCTGATGGGCATCAAGTGGTTCACGGTGAACGACCACATCAAGTCGATCTACAAGAAGCTGAACGTGTCCAGCCGCGCCGAAGCGGCGGTGCTGGCCAGCAAGCAAGGCCTGGTGTGAGGCATTTGCCGGATCGTCGCTCGCCACACTGACCCACCGACCGCGCAGCCCGATGGCGCAGCATCGAGCCGCCGATCCATCAGCCGGTGCCATCGAGCCGAGCGCTGCGTTGGACGCCGACAGCCACCACGACAGCGTGCTGGCCCAGGCCATGCACGCCGCGCCGCACGCAGCCTGGACGGCCAGGCAGTGGCAGGCACTCATCGTGGCGCTGGCGCTGGCCTGCCTGGGCCAGGCGCTGTTGGTGCGCACGCTGGCACGCGCGCCCTACATCGATGTCACCTGGCGCGCCACGGCCACACCCGAGGTGCAACTGCTCGCCAGCGGACATGCTGAACTGAAAGGCATGCGCGGCGCCACGCTGTCGGCCATCGGCCCCGCCGACGGCCACGCGCTGGCCGCCGACCAGCTGAGCGTGATGCGATCGCCGCGCTGGTCGGTGAATGCCGACGAGCGCCAGCGCATGCTGGCCACGCAGCAGCGGCTGACACAGATGATCGATGACGGCAAGGTCGTGCTGCGTTTCGGCGACGGCCGTGAGTTGAGCGTGAAGCCGGTGCCGCGCGGCTTGGCCGGCCTCGGCGTGCTGTTCTGGCTGCTGATGGCGGTGGCGATGCTGCTGATGGCGGTCGGTGCGGTGGTGGCGATCGCGCGCCAACGATCACGCAATGCGCTGTACATGGTGATGTGCTTCAGCCAGGCCGCCAACCTGATGCTCACGGCCGTCGAGTGCCTGCCGGGCATGGGACTTCCCGGCGGATTCAGCAGCCAGGCGCTGTGGGCCCGAAGCGCCTGCGATCTGATCACCCTCGCCGCGGCCGTGCACATCGCCACACTGCACCCGCTGCGCCTGCCTTTCGGCCCGGCGATGGCCGTGGCCGGCTGGCTGGTTGCCGCGGCCTTGCTGGCGGCCATCGCCAGCGCCGCGCTGCGCCCGGCGTGGTGGGCCATCCAGTTCGCCGCGCTGGGCGGTGGTGGGCTGGTCATCGGCTTGCTGGCGTGGTCGTACCGCATCGAACCCAACCCGCTGTCGCTGCTGATGCGCCACTTCACCGCCATGGTGGTGTTCACACTCGCGTTGCTGAGCGTGTCGGTGGCCGTGGCCAGCGGCCAGGGCGGGCTGAGCGGCAGCGTCGCGTCGGTCAGTTCGGTGATCTGGTACCTGTTTCTGGCCTCGCTGCTGGCCCAGCTGCCGTTCGTCTCGCGCATGCCGCGCCTGGCGCGCGAACTGGCGATGCTGGCCGGCATCAGCACCGTCGCGACATCGCTCGACCTGCTGCTCGAATCGATGTTCACGATCGATCCGCTGGCGGCACTGGCCTTGTCGGTGTTCATCGCGCTGGCCCTGTACATGTCCACCCGGCACTGGCTGTTCCAGCAGATCACGGACCGCAGCGCGCTGGGTGCCGAGCGCCTGTTCGAGCGCCTGTACCGCATGGTGCGCGAGGTGGAAGCGCGGCCACAGGACAGCGCCGAGCTGATGTCGCGCCTGCTGCACGAGATCTTCGAGCCGATGGAGCTGCGCCGCGTGGCGCGGCGCGCGCCACGCTCGCGCGTGTTCGCAGACGGCTCGATCATGGTCGTGCCGTTGCCCGATATCGACACCGGCCGCGTCGTCGGCGCACCAGCACCCGACGCCTCGATGCTGCTGCGCTTCGCCGGGCGCGGCAGGCGCATCTTCACGCGTGACGACGCGCGCCTGACCGACCGCGTGGTCGAACAGCTGCAACGGGCGGTGGCCTACGACAAGGCGGTGGAGCGTGGGCGCAACGAAGAGCGCACGCGCATCGCGCAGGACCTGCACGACGACATCGGCGCACGGCTGCTGACGCTGATGTACAAGTCGCAGACACCGGAGATCGAGGACTACATCCGGCACACGCTGAAGGACCTGAAGACACTGACGCGCGGGCTGGCGGCCGGTGACCACCGGCTATCGCACGCCACTGCCGAATGGAAGTCCGACATCGGCCAGCGGCTGACGGCCGCGCAGATCGACCTGAGCTGGTCGTTCACCCACGACCGCGACATCGTGCTCAGCGTGGTGCAATGGTCGGCGCTGACACGGGTGTTGCGCGAACTGGTCAGCAACACCATCCAGCATTCATGTGCCACGCATGTCGATGTCGCGGCCACGCTCGAGCAAGGACGGCTGCGCCTGAGTGTCGGCGACGACGGCATCGGTCGCGAACCGCAGGCCTGGTCGCACGGCCTCGGCCTGGGCGGCGTGCGCAAGCGCGTCAAGCTGCTCGGCGGCAGCGTGCACTGGCGCGAGAACGGCAGCGCCGGCATCGTTTGCGTGGTGGTGCTGCCGGACATCGTGGCGCCGACCTGAGCGGCGGCGGTCGGCGCCGAGCAGGACGATGGTCAGCTTGCAGTGGACGTTCAAGTGGATACTGCTCGAGTGCCTGTCGCGTCAGAAGAAGCCAACCGATGGAGACCGCCCTGTGATGCCACCCCGCTCCACCGCTGTCGCGTTGTTCGGCGACCCGCAATCGCTGGCCCCGCCGCAGGTGCGGCGCGTCGACCTCGACGATGGCAGCTTCGTGCTGCAGCACCCCACGCCAATGGGAAAGCCGGCGCGCTGCGTGGGCGAGTGGCTCGAGCACTGGTCGCGCACCACGCCGCAGGCGTTGTTCCTGGCCGAACGTGAGGGCCAGGACGGCTGGCGCCGATTGAGCTACGGCGACGTGCGCGCGCAGGTGGGCCGCATCGCGCAGGCCCTGCTCGACCTCGATCTGCCCGCCGGCAAGCCGGTGGTGGTGCTGTCGGACAACAGCATCGACCATGCGCTGCTGGCGCTGGCGACGATGATCATCGGCCGCGCGGTGTGCACGGTGTCCAGCGCCTACAGCCGCGTGGCGAAGGACCCGACCAAGATCCGCACCATCCTGCACGCGCTCGATCCGGCGCTGGTCTATGCCGCACAGCCGGCCGGCTACGCGAACGCCATCGCGGCCTGGGGCGGCGACGCACCGGTGTTCTTCAGCCACGATGCGCCGGCCGGGCAAGCCTTTGCCGCGTTGTCACATGGCAGCGAAACGAGCGCGGTACAGCGCGCCTTCGATGCGGTGCGCCCCGAGGACGATGCCAAGTACCTGCTCACCAGCGGATCCACCGGCATGCCGAAGGTGGTGATCAACAGCCACCGCATGCTGTGCGCGAACCAGCAGCAGATGGCACAGGTCTGGCCGTTCCTCACGCGCCACAAGCTGGTGCTGCTCGACTGGCTGCCGTGGAGCCACACCTTCGGTGCCAACCACAACTTCAACATGGTGCTGGCCCACGGCGGCAGCCTGCACATCGACGACGGCCGGCCGGTGCCGGGGCTGATCGAGCACACCGTGCGCAACCTGCGCGAAGTGCAACCGAATTTCTACTTCAACGTGCCGCGCGGTTTCGACATGCTGCTGCCGTTTCTCGAAGCCGACGAGGCGCTGGCGCGCGACGTCTTCGCCCGTCTCGAAGGCGTCTTCTATGCCGGCGCCGCGCTGCCGCAGGCCGCGTGGGCACGCCTGGAGGCGGTGGCTGCGCGCGTGCGCGAGCGGCCGTTGTGGTTCACCTCGTCGTGGGGTGCGACCGAGACCGCGCCGGCCAACACCAGCATGCACTGGCGCATCGATCGCGCCGGTTGCATCGGCCTGCCGTTGCCGGGTGTCGAACTGAAGCTGGTGCCGAATGGTGCCAAGCTGGAGATGCGCGTGCGCGGGCCCAACGTCTTCGCCAGTTACCGCAACGCGCCGGAGCTGAGCGCCGCCGCGTTCGATGAGCACGGCTTCTACAAGATCGGCGATGCCGGCCGCCTGGTTGACGACGCCGACGCGACGCAGGGCGTGGCTTTCGACGGCCGTATCGCCGAAGATTTCAAGCTCGGCAGCGGCACCTGGGTGTCGGTGGGGACCTTGCGGCTGCGCGCGCTGAGCGCGCTGGCGCCGCACATCGCCGACGCGGTGATCACCGGCCACGACCGCGAGCAGGTGGGCCTGCTGCTGTTCCCCACGGCAGCGGCCGCAGCGCTGCCGGCGGCCACGCTGGCCGCGCACGTGCGCGAAGCGCTGCGGGCGATGGCCGCCGAAGGGCTGGGTTCTGCGATGACGCCGACGCGCGCGCTGGTGATGCGCGAACCGGCCAGCGTCGATGCCGGCGAGATCACCGACAAGGGCTACCTGAACCAGCGCGCCACCCTCGAAAATCGCAACGCCGCGGTGCAGGCGCTGTACGCGCCGCAGGTCGACGCGGCGGTCATCCAACCATGAACCCGCGGTGTGCTCGGCATCGACGGGCACACCCGCGCTTTCAGCGGCCAAGGACTTGGCCTGCGGGCCGAGCCTTGAAGGGCCGTTGCCTCGCAGCGGGCTTCGGCGATCACTTCTGCTGCGCGAAGTGCTCGTCGTAGCGCGGCACGTAGTCGGTGCTCTTCAACGGCAAATGGCAACCGCGGCAGGACAGCAGGTCCTCGGGGCCCTTGTTGCCATCCTTCAGGAAGCTGGCATAGACCCAGTTGCCGTTGCGCAGCGCTTCGGGCGCGGCCTGGCCCCAGCCGGCGCCCTTGCCCATGACGAAGACGCGCAGCAGATCGCCCTTGACCAGTTTGCCATCGGTGCCGGTCTTCAGGCTGCCGTCGGCATTGGTCTGCGCCGCATGGTTTTCCATCACCAGCACGGTGCCGTCGGCGAAGCCGCTGGCGGCGGTGGCCCTGGCGCCGATGTCGTTGATGTAGATCTCGCGCACCTGTTTTGCATCGGGCCGCTGCACCGGCGCATTCAGGAATTTCGGCCAGCTCTTGTAGTCGGCGGGCAGCGCGATCTCGCCGTCGTTCAACGGTTTGGGCGCGGGCGCCATCGCGCACGCAGCCAGCACGCCGACCAGCGCAACACCGAGAAGACTGTTCTTCAGCATGGAAACTCCGCAAGTTGAAAGCCGCCTCGATGCTCGCCTGTGCGCGACGCGAGGGTCAGAGGGCTTCCCCTTGCATCCAGAACACGCGCATTTGCGCAGCGCAGTCCACTATTCCTGCACGATCATCTGGAAGCCGCCGTAGATCATGCGCTTGCCGTCGAAGGGCATTTGATTGGCCCCTGGCTGCATGAACGGGTCGGCCATGGCCGCCTTCCAGCCGCCGTCGCGCGCCTGCTTCGACGGCCAGGTGATCCACGAGAACACCAACACCTCGTCATCCTTGCGTTGCACCGCCAGCGGGAACGATGTCAGTTTGCCCTCGGGCACGACACACAAGCCGGGGTGAAATCGACAGGGCGCGCGCAATATTCTGTTGGGAGGGTGCGCAAGACCCTGGGCCAGACGCAGCGATTCGACAGCAGGTCACGGCTGTCCTACGATTGTCGAGCCAAGGGCGCCGGCGCTGCATGATGTTCGTTGAGGGTGCCTTCATACTAGGAGACAAGCGATGTCGGAACTGAACAAGGTCCTCGACGAGGCCGTCGCGCGCGAGGACGTGCCCTTCGCCGTGGCGATGACGGCGAATGCCGATGGCGTCATCTGGTCGGGCGCCGCCGGTGAACGCGCGCCCGGCCAGCCGGCAGGGCTGGACACGGTGTTTCGCATCTTTTCCATGACCAAGGCGGTCGGCAGCACGGCCGCGATGATCCTGATGGACCGCGGCAAGCTGACGCCCGACACCACGGTCGAAAGCGTGCTGCCGGAATTTGCCGAGATCAAGCTGCTCGAAGGCTTCGGCCCCGATGGCCCGAAGCTGCGCGCGCCGCGCGTCAAGGCCACGGCGCGGCACCTGGCCACCCACACCTCGGGGCTGACCTACGAGTTCTGGAATGCCGACATGCCGCGCTACATGGAAGCCAGCGGTGCACCGACGATCCTGTCGGGGCTGAAAGTGGCGATGAACTACCCGCTGCTGTTCGAGCCCGGCGAGCGCTGGGACTACGGCATCGGCATCGACTGGCTGGGCCGCATGGTCGAGAAGATCGACGGCCGGCGCATCGACCAGTTCTGCCGCGAGGAGATCTTCGACCCGCTCGACATGCCCGACACGCGCTTCGAGGTCGAGCCGCACATGGCGTCGCGGCTGGCCGCGGTGAGCATCCGCGGTGAGGACGGCAAGTTCGCCGACTTCGCGCTGGCGCCGCCATCGTTGCCCGAGTTCTACGGCATGGGCCATGCGCTGTATTCCACCGCGCCCGACTACATGCGCTTGCTGCGCATGTTCCTGAACAAGGGCCAACTCGACGGCAAGCGCATCCTCAGCGCAGCGGGCCTGGATGCGATGCTGGCCAACCAGATCGGCGACACGCCGATACCGTGCCTGAAGACGGCGGCGCCAGCCATCACCGCCGACACCGAATTTTTCCCCGGCAAGCGCAAGTCGCACAGTATGGCCTTCATGCGCTTCGACGAGGACATTCCCGGCATGCGCCGCGCCGGATCGCAGGGCTGGGCCGGCGTGCTCAACAGCCACTACTGGTTCGACCCGGGATCGGGCATCGCCGGCGTGCTGATGACACAGTCGCTGCCCTTCGTCGAGCCGCGCTTCATGCAAACCTACGAAAGCTTCGAGCGCGCCGCCTACCGGCACGCGGCGTCCTGAAAGCACCCCTCCCCCGCCGGGTTGCGGCGGGCGAGGGGTCACTCCGGCGCCTGCACCGCGTCCTTGAACTGCTCGCGCAGCACGCGCTTGAGGATCTTGCCGCTCGGGTTGCGGGGAATCTCGGTCACCATCACCGCGGCCTTGGGCAGCTTGAAGGCAGCCAGGCGGCCCTTGCACCAGGCGAGCAGTTCGGCCTCGCCCAGCGACTGGCCCTTCTTCACCATCACCACCGCCAGCGGCACCTCGCCCCACTTGGGCGAGACCAGGCCGATCACCGCCGCGTCGGCGATCTGCGGGTGGCCGAGCAGCATGCTTTCCACTTCGGCCGGGTAGATGTTCTCGCCACCGGAAATCAGCATGTCCTTCATGCGGTCGCGGATGGTGACGAAGCCTTCCGCGTCCATCGTGCCGATGTCGCCGGTGTGCAGCCAGCCGTCGCGCAGCGCGGCCGCGGTGGCGTCGGGTCGCTTCCAGTAGCCGATCATGTTGTGCGGCCCGCGGATCAGCACCTCGCCCGCTTCGTCCGGCGCACAGTCCACGCCGTCGACATCGATCACACGGACGTCGGTGTGGAAGTAGGCGCGCCCGGTGGAGCCGGCACGTGTCAAGGCGTCCTCGCCCAGGATCAGGCAGCCGGGGCCGCAGGTTTCGGTCAAGCCGTAGACCTGGTGGATCTCGACGCCGATCTGTGCATAGGCCTTGATCAGCGCCACGGGCACCGGCGCTGCGCCGCTCAGGCACCAGCGCAGCGTGCCGGCGTCGTGCACCGCCGGATCGAACGCGGCCTGCATGACCTGCAGCATCGCCGGCACCAGCAGCGTGGTGTTGATCTTTTCGTCGCGGATCAGCTCCCACACCAGCTTGGGGTCGAAAGCCTTCAGGATCACCTGCGTGCAGCCGCGGTGGATGCAGCCCATCGTCGGCGTCAGCGCGCCGACGTGGAACAGCGGCAACGCGGTCAGGTAGCGGTCCTTGTAGTGCATGTCGGCGGTGGCGGCCACCGACAGCACGCTCCACATCACCGTGCGGTGCGAGTGCATCACGCCCTTGGGCAAGCCGGTGGTGCCCGAGGTGTACATGATGAACAGCAGGTCATCGTCGAAGCCGGCGGGCTCGGGCTCGGCATCCGCCATCGCGCCCATCCAGGCGTCGTAGCCCAGCGCGAAATCCGGCGGCTTGCCACCCACCTGCACCCAGCAGCGCAGATCGGTGCGGTCCCCACGGCGCTGCAACTCGGCCACCACCGGTGCGAAATTCTCTGCGTACAACAACACGGTGCTGCCCGAATCCTTGAGGATGAACTCCAGCTCGTCGGCCACCAGCCGCCAGTTCAGCGGCACGTCCACCGCGCCGATCTTGGCCACCGCGAAGAAGCTCTCGACGAACTCGGCACTGTTCATCAGCAGCAGCGCCACACGATCGCCGGGCTTCACGCCCGAGGCGCGCAACGCCGCCGCGGCCTGGTTGCAGCGGGCGTTGAGTTCGCGAAAGTTCAGGCGCCGGCCGGTGGCCGGCTCGACGATGGCCTCGACACCGGGGCTGAGAAACGCGCGGCGGCGCAGGAACTGGCCGAAGTTGGTCTGCATGTTCAGTTCTCTTTCGACAGAAGCGCACGCAAGCTGGTGCGAAGTTCGTCCACCAGGTCAGCCGGTCGTTCCAGGGCGGCGAAGTGCCCCCCCTTGTCGAACTCGCGGAAGTGCACCAGGTTCTTGAAGCGTGTTTCGGCCCAGCGCCGCGAGCAGCGGAAGATCTCTTTCGGGAACATGCTGACGGCAACCGGCAGCGTCAGCGGCTCGCGGTTGACCCTGGCGAAGCTTTCCCAGTACAGCCGTGCGGACGACGTGGCGGCATTGGGCAGCCAGTACAGCATCACCATGTCGAGCAACTCGTCGCGGCTGAGCACGTTCTCGGGGTGGCCGTCGCAGTCCATCCAGGCCTGGTATTTCTCGACGATCCAGGCCGCCTGGCCGGCCGGCGAATCGGCCAGCGCATAACCCAGCGTCTGCGGGCGCGTGCCCTGCTGGCGCGCATAACCCGCGCCGCTGGCCCGGTACTGCTTCAGGCCGGCGAGTGCCGATTTCTCTTGCTCGCTCAGGTCGTGCATCGTCGCCGGATCGGGCAGCACGATCGGCATCGTCAGATGGATGCCCAGGCAATGTGCGCTGTCCTGCAAGCCGATGGCGGTGGTCACCATCGAACCCCAGTCGCCGCCATGCGCGACGTAACGCGGATGGCCCAGGCGCGGCATCAGAAGCGCCCACGCGCGCGCGATGCGCTCGACGCTCCAGCCGATTTCGGTGGGCTTGCCGGAAAAGCCATAGCCGGGCAGCGACGGGCACACGACGTGGAACGCATCCTCGGCGCGGCCCCCGTGGGCGGTGGGATCGGTGAGTGGGCCGATGACCTTGACGAACTCGGCCACCGAGCCCGGCCAGCCGTGGCTCATCAGCAGCGGCAGCGCATCGGCATGCTTCGAGCGCACGTGAATGAAATGGATGTCCACGCCATCGATGCGCGTCCTGAACTGCTCGAATCGGTTCAGCAGGGCCTCGCGCCGGCGCCAGTCGTAGCCATTCGCCCAGTGGCGGCAGAGCGCTTGCGCATAGGCCAACGGCATGCCCTGCGACCAGTCGTCCACCAACTCCTTGTCGGGCCAGCGCGTGGCCAGCAGGCGGCGCTTCAGATCGGCAAGCTGCTCGTCACTGACGCTGATGCGGAACGCTTCGATGGCGTCGTCATGGCTCATGCGGTGCATTGTGCAAGCGGGCACGGCTCGGCGGACCGCGGGCGATCCCTGGTGCGCTACTGGTGGCCAGTATCGGCGGGGGTCCAGCGTCAGCACAGCGGCGCCGCAGGCGGTGGCCAGCGTCCACAGCGCGGCGGTACAAGCCTGCGGCGCCGCTGGGAAAACGCGCGCTGCCGGCCTGGACCGAAAGTTATAGAGTCGGCGAGCCGCAGACCGGTTCCTCGCGCCCGTGATGAAGGCGGACGCACGTGCGACACTGAGTCATGCCCGGCAGAAGACGGCCGGCACACCACCATCAGGAGACGTTGATATGGACCTCGGACTCAAGGGCAAGCGCGCCGTTGTCACCGGCGCCAGCAAGGGCATCGGCCGGGCCATCGCGGAAGGATTCGCGGCCGAAGGCGCCAGCGTTTCGATCTGCGCGCGCAATGCCGACGAAGTGCTCGCGACGGTTGCCGCATTGGAGGCCAAGGGCGCAGGCGCCTTCGGGCAGGCGCTCGACGTGGCCGATGGCGCCGCCCTGGCCGGTTGGATCCAGAGCAGTGCCAAGGATCTGGGCGGCATCGACGCGCTGGTCTGCAACGTCAGCGCGCTGGCGGTCGGCGACACGGCCGAGACCTGGGAGAAGTCATTTCGCGTCGACATGATGCACAGCGTCAATGCGGTCGCCGCGGCCGTGCCGTTCCTCGAAAAATCGGACTGTGCCTCGATCGTGCTGATCTCGAGCGTCTCCGGCTTCGAGGTCGACTTCGCGGCCGGATCCTACGGCGCATTCAAGGCTGCGTTGATCCACTACGCCAAGGGCTTGAGCCGGCAATTGGTCGGCAAGGGCATCCGCGTCAACTGCGTGTCACCCGGCAACACCTACTTCGACGGCGGCATCTGGCAGACCATCGAGAAGAACATGCCGGACCTCTACAACTCCACGCTCAAGGTCAATCCAACAGGCAAGTTCGGCACAGCTGCCGAAGTGGCCCACGGCGTGGTCTTCCTTTCCAGCCCGGTCGCCAGCCGCATCTCGGGCAGCAACCTGGTGATCGACGGCGCCTTGACCGTGGCCGTCTAGGAGACCGGCATGAGCGCATCCGATTCGCACACCATCCACCGGGCGCACATCCATCACGGTTGGAACAACGCATTCGCGCCGCGCCTGATGATCGCCCCCGGCGAGACGGTGCACTTCGAAACTGTCGATGCCTCGTCCGGCCAGTTGTCGAGCACCTCGACCGCGGCAGACTTGGCCCAGCTCGACCTGGCTCGCGTCAACCCGGTGACCGGGCCGGTGTATGTCGACGGCGCCCAACCGGGCGACGCATTGAAGATCACCGTGCTGTCGTTTCGGCCCTCAGGCTGGGGGTGGACCGGCAACATCCCCGGCTTCGGCCTGCTGACCGACCAGTTTCCCGACGCCAAACTGCATCACTGGCACTACGAGGCCGGCCTGGCCCCGGCGATGTACGGCCCGGGCGGGCGGGTGCCGCTCAAACCGATGTGCGGCACGATCGGCGTGGCACCCGTCGAGCCCGGCTTGCACAGCATCATCCCGCCGCGCAATGTCGGCGGCAACATGGATATCCGCGACATCGCCGAAGGCACCGAGCTGTACTTGCCAGTCGAGGTGGACGGTGCGATCTTCTCGGTCGGCGACACGCACGCGGCGCAGGGCGATGGCGAGGTCTGCGGCACCGCGATCGAAAGCGCCTTCGATGTCGGGCTGAAGTTCGAATTGATCAAAGGCGCCGGGTTGCGTTCGCCGCGCTACGTCACGCCCGGGCCGGTCAGCAGGCACCTCGACAGCAAAGGCTACGAGGTGACCACCGGCATCGGCCCCGATCTGATGGCCGGCGCGAGGATGGCGGTGTCGGAGATGGTCGAACTGTTGAGTCGGCGCTACGGCTATTCGCCCATCGACGCCTACATGCTGTGCAGTGTCTGCGCGGACCTGCGCATCAGCTCAATCGTCGATGTGCCGAACTGGGTGGTTTCGTTCTACTTTCCGAGAGTCGTTCTCGAGTAACCGCAGGGAGACAAAGATGACGCAGGCAAGCCCGACCCAGAACGTCAGCAACTGGCTGAGCCGCTTCGGCACCGCGCTCGAAGGCGGCGACCATGCCGCCGCGGTGGCGATGTTCGACGATGACTGCTACTGGCGCGACCTGGTGTCCTTCACCTGGAACATCAAGACGATGGAGGGCCAGGAGGCGATCCGCGAGATGCTCGATACGACGGCCGCCGCTGTTGAATCCCGCAACTGGCAGATCGAGGGCGAGGCCACCGAAGCCGGCGGCGTGACCGAAGCCTGGTTCAGCTTCGAAACCGCGCAGGCGCGCGGCCGCGGCCAGATCCGGCTGAAAGGCGATCGGTGCTGGACCCTGCTGACGACGATGACCGAACTGAAGGGTTTCGAGGAGGCGAAGGGTGCCAATCGACCCAAGGGCGTGGAACACGGCCAGTCGCAGAACCGCAAGAACTGGCTCGAACGCAAGACGCAGGAAGAAGCCGACCTCGGCTACAAGACCCAACCCTATTGCCTGATCATCGGCGGCGGCCAGGGCGGCATCGCGATGGGCGCACGGCTGAAACGCCTGGGCGTGCCCACGATCATCATCGAGAAGAATCCGCGCGCCGGCGACTCCTGGCGCAACCGCTACCGCTCGCTGTGCCTGCACGATCCGGTGTGGTACGACCACCTGCCCTTCCTGCCTTTCCCGGAGCACTGGCCGGTGTTTGCGCCGAAGGACAAGATCGGCGACTGGCTCGAGATGTACACCAAGGTGATGGAGCTGAACTACTGGACCATGAGCGAATGCAAGAGCGCGAGCTTCGACGAGGCGAAGAAGGAATGGACCGTCACCGTCGATCGCAACGGCGAGAAGGTGGTGCTCAAGCCGAAGCAGCTGATCCTGGCCACCGGCATGTCGGCGGTGCCCAACGTGCCGGTCATTCCGGGCGCCGAGGACTTCAAGGGTGACATCCACCATTCCAGCAAACACCCGGGCGGCGAGAACTATCGCGGCAAGCAATGTGTGGTCATCGGCTCGAACAATTCGGCGCACGACATCTGCGCCGACCTGTGGGAACACGGTGCCGAGGTGACGATGCTGCAGCGATCGTCGACGCACATCGCGCGCTCCGACACGCTGATGGACCTGGCGCTGGGCGGGCTGTATTCCGAGCAGGCGGTGAAGTCGGGCATCACCACCGACACTGCCGACATGATCTTCGCGTCGATTCCGTACAAGATCATGCACACCTTCCAGATCCCGGTGTACGAGGAAATGGCCCAGCGCGATGCCGACTTCTATGCACGGCTGAAAAAGGCCGGCTTCATGCTCGACTTCGGCGAGGACGGCTCGGGCCTGTTCATGAAATACCTGCGTCGTGGCTCGGGCTACTACATCGACGTCGGTGCGTCGGAGCTCGTGGCCGATGGCCGCATCAAGCTCAAGAGCGGTGTGGGCATCGACCGCATCAAGGCGCATTCGGTGCTGATGAAGGACGGCACCGAGTTACCGGCGGACCTGATCGTCTATGCCACCGGCTACGGCTCGATGAACGGCTGGGCGGCCAAGCTGATCAGCCAGGAGGTGGCCGACAAGGTGGGCAAGTGCTGGGGCCTGGGCTCGAACACCATCAAGGACCCCGGCCCCTGGGAAGGCGAAGAGCGCAACATGTGGAAGCCCACGCAGCAGGAGGCGCTTTGGTTCCACGGTGGCAACCTGCACCAGAGCCGCCACTACTCGCAATTCCTGTCGCTGCAGATCAAGGCGCGCTACGAAAACCTGCCGACACCGGTGTACGGCCTGCAAGCGGTGCATCACCTGTCGTGACACTTCGCGCCGGTTGGGTTCGCCGTCGCCGCGCGGGCCGCCGAAGATGCCCAAGATGGGCACCGTGAGCGGTGGAGGTCGGTCATGGCTACCGGCCGCAGCGACACAGGCGGCTGATGGCCGGTGGCGCCGCTGACAGCTTGGACGCGGGTCAGCGTCTGAAGGCCAGCAGCAGCACGCCGCCGGCCACCATGGCGATGCCGGTCCACTCGCGAATCGACGGCCGCTCACCGAGGAAGGCAAACGCGAAAATGGCAACCAGCACCAGGCTCAGTTTGTCCACAGGTGCGACCTTGGACGCATCGCCGAGCTTCAGCGCACGGAAATAGCAGACCCAGGAAGCGCCGGTCGCCAGTGCGGACAGCCCGAGGAAGAGCCAGGTCTTGGCCGGCAGCTTGAACGGGTTGCTCCACTTGCCTGCGAACCACACGAACGCGGACAGCACCACGATGATGATCACGGTCCGGATCAGCGTGGCGAGATCGCTGTCGACGCCCTGGATACCGACCTTGGCAAAGATCGCGGTCAGCGCCGCGAAGACGGCCGACAGAACGGCCCAATAGAACCAACTGTTCGACGACGTCATGGCGGTTCCTGGTTTCGCATGCAGGCGCCCTGGTCGCGCGGCTTCTGCGCGGACATGGCCGGGACAGGGAGGGGACCATTGTCAGCGATGACAGTCGGCGAAGCTGTCGGATCGAAGCGCAGATCGGCCGCGCGCTGCCCGGGGCGCCACGTCCCGTTCGGCTAGCATCTTGAACGTGCTTCAGAAGCTTCGCCACCGCCGAGCGCTTGTTTGGCTTTGCCTTGTCGCAACGCTATCGCTCGGTTTTTTGGCGCAGCATCACGCGCTTTCGCATGCGTTGAACGCGCTGCAATCGCCGCTGCCGCACGATGCGCTGGCTGGCCATGCGCAGAGTTGCGAGACGTGCCTGCAACTGGCTGCGACAGCGGCGGCGCCCCCTGCCGTCAACCTGGTCTGGCTGCCGACGGTGGCGACCGACTTGGTCAGCAGCGCCACCCCACTGCCCCGGCACGCCGAGGCCTTCAGCGCCTACCTGTCGCGCGGGCCACCGCCGCGCGCCTGATTCCCTCCGCAGCAGGCCGGCCGCACTAGCGAGCCGGCCGTCCCGGCGTGCGCCCTGCACGCCTCGGCACCGCACCCTGGCGTGGTGCGACCCATGGAGCTCGAATCCAATGAACCGAACCGTCCCGGTTGCGGCGTTGTCGTGTATTGCCGTGCTGGCCGCGACGCCCGCCAGCGCAGCCGACAGCACCGAAGCGCAACAGCTCAAGCAACTTCAGCAGCAGATCGACGCGCTGCGCCAGGACTACGAAGTCCGGCTGCAAGCACTGGAGGCACGATTGCGGCAGGCCGAGAACAGCGTCACCGCCAAAGCGGCAGCACCGGCGTCACCGGCAACGGCGCCAGTCGCCGCTGGCGAGATCGCGCCGGCCGCGCGAGCCGAATCGGCGCCCTCCCCGCAGGCTGCGGTCCCGGCCACCACGGCCGCCAGCGCCACCAATGCCTTCAACCCCTCGATCGCGCTGATCCTGTCCGGCAGCTACACGGCGCTGTCGCAGGACCCGGCTGGCTACCGCATCAGCGGCTTTCTCACCGGCGCAGAGATCGGCCCCGGCGTTCAGGGCTTCTCCCTGGGGGAATCGGAGCTGAACATCAGCGCCAACGTCGATCACCTGTTCTACGGTGCGCTGAACCTGTCGCTGGCGGCCGACAACAGCGCCTCGGTCGAAGAGGCCTTCGTGCAGACCACGGCACTGCCGGCCGGCCTGGGGCTGAAGGCCGGGCGCTTCCTGTCCGGCATCGGCTACCTGAACGACAAGCACGCGCACACCTGGGACTTCGTCGATCAGCCGCTGGTCTATCAGGCCTTCCTCGAAGGCCAGTTGAAGCAGGACGGCGTGCAGTTGCGCGCGCTGCTGCCCACCGACCAGTTCGTCGAACTGGGTGGCGAGCTCGGCGCGGCCGGGCCTTTCCCCAGCGGTGGCAGCCACGGCAACCAGCCGGGCACGGCGACGCTGTTCGCGCACACCGGCGGCGATGTCGGTGCCAGCCACAGCTGGCGCGCCGGCTTGTCCTATCTGTGGGCCCATGCGGACGGCCGCGAATCCTGGGACATCGACCGTGCTGGCGACGCGGTCAACTACAGCTTCAGCGGCAACACGCGGCTGCTCATCGTCGACGGCGTCTGGAAGTGGGCGCCCAACGGCAATGCGCAGCGCACCAACCTGGCGCTGCAGGGCGAGTACATGCGCCGCTGGGAATCGGGCGATCTGAGCTACGACATCGCCCCCGCGGCACAGACCGACCGTTTCAGTTCCACCCAGTCGGGCTGGTATGCGCAGGCGGTGTACCAGTTCATCCCGGCCTGGCGTCTCGGCCTGCGCTATGACCAGCTGAATGTCGGCAATGTCGATGCCGCCAGCAACAACGCCAATCTGTTCGTGCCCGACCACACGCCGACGCGCGCCACCGTGATGCTCGACTGGTCGCCCAGCGAGTTCAGCCGTGTGCGGCTGCAGCTCGCCAACGACCGCGCACGTTATGGCCTGACCGACAACCAGTTCACCGTGCAGTACCAGATGAGCCTGGGCACGCACGGTGCCCACAGCTACTGAGAAGGAGCCCGTGATGAAACGAAGATTTCTTGCCGCGACTGCGCTGTTGCTGGCGCTGGCCGCGCCGATGGCACAGGCCGCGATCAAGGTGCTGGCCTGTGAGCCCGAATGGGGCGCGCTGGTGCAAGAGTTGGCGGGCGACAAGGCCGATGTCTATGTCGCCACCAACGGCCTGCAGGACCCGCACCACATCCAGGCGCGGCCCAGCCTTGTGGCCGCGGCACGAAACAGCAATCTGCTGGTGTGCACCGGCGCCGAGCTCGAGGTGGGCTGGTTGCCGCTGCTGGTCCGGCAGTCGGGCAACAACGCCATCCAGCCGGGCAAGCCGGGCTACTTCGAGGCCGCCGCGCTGGTGCGCAAGCTCGAGGTGCCTGAGCGGCTGGACCGTGCCGACGGCGACGTGCATGCCGCCGGCAACCCGCACATCCAGACCGACCCACGCAACATCGCGCTCGTCGCCGAGCCGCTGGCCAAACGCCTGGCCGAGATCGACCCGGCCAACGCCGCGGCCTACCAGGCGCGGCTGGCGGATTTTCAGCTGCGCTGGAAGGCGGCCATCGCACGCTGGGAACGACAAGCCGCACCGCTGCGTGGCACGCCGATCGTGGTGCAGCACAAGGCCTTCCCCTACCTCGAACAATGGCTGGGACTGGTGCAGGTGGCGGCGCTGGAACCCAAGCCCGGCGTGGAGCCGACCAGCTCGCACCTGAGCGCCGTGCTCGCCGGGCTGAAGGCGCAGCCGGCGAAGATGATCGTGCGCGCCGCCTACAACGATGGGCGAGGCGCCGAATGGTTGGCCGAACGCACGCAGTTGCCGATCGTGGTGCTGCCCTTCACCGTGGGCGGCGATGAGCAGGCCAAGGACCTCTTCACGCTGTTCGACGACACCGTGCAGCGGCTGCTGAAGGCGCTGCCATGACGCCGGAAAACTTCGACTGGCACATCCTGCTGCCCGCGCTGCTCGCCGGGCTGCTGGTGCTGGCCACGCACGTGCCGCTCGGCGCACAGGTGCTCGAGCGTGGCATCGTTTTCATCGATCTGGCGATCGCGCAGATTGCCGGCATCGGCGTCATCGCCGCCGACGCGCTGGGCTTCGAGCCGCAGGGCTGGGCGGTGCAGGTGTCGGCGCTGTCGGCGGCGCTGCTCGGTGCGCTGTTGCTGACCTGGACCGAACGCCGCTGGCCCGACATCCAGGAGGCACTGATCGGTGTGTCCTTCGTGCTCGCATCGTGCGTCGGCTTGCTGCTGCTGGCCGGCAACCCGCACGGCGGCGAGCATCTGAAGGACCTGCTGATCGGCCAGATCCTTTGGGTCTCGACGCCGCAGCTGGTGGGCATGGCCGTGTTGACGGTGCTGGTGCTGGGGCTGTGGTTCGGCGCGCGCGACAGGCTCGGCCGCGTCGGCTTCTACCTGCTGTTTGCTCTGGCTGTCACGGCCTCGGTGCAACTGGTGGGCGTGTACTTGGTGTTCACCAGCCTGATCGTGCCGGCCCTGGCCGTGCGCTCGCTGCGCCCGCGCCTGCGGCTGCCTCTCGCCTATGCGATCGGCGCGCTCGGCTACCTGCTCGGCCTGGCGCTGTCGGCACGCTTCGATCTGCCTTCCGGCGCGGTGGTGGTGCTGTCGATGGCCGTGCTGGCACCGCTGCTTCCCGCTTTGCTGCGGCGAAGGCCGATGGTCCGATGAGGCTGTTGCGATGGCCCGCCCCCGACGGCAGCGGGCGCATTCAACCGGTGAAGCGCTTGCCCTCTTCGGCCATCTTCACCAGCAGCGGCGCCAGCTTGAAGTCAGGCCCCAACCGTTGCTCGTGCGCGCGCAAGGCCTGCACCACCTTGTCGGCACCGACTGTGTCGGCATAGAACATCGGCCCGCCGCGATAGACCGGCCAGCCGTAGCCGTAGATCCACACCACGTCGATGTCGGATGCGCGCTGCGCGATGCCTTCGTCGAGGATCTTCGCGCCTTCGTTGATCATCGGATAGACCAGCCGCTCGAGGATCTCGGCATCGTCGATCTTGCGGCGCTGGATGCCCTTCTCGGCGGCGAAGTCGAGGATCAGTTTCTCCACCAGCGCGGGGTTCGTGCGGTTGCGCTTGGCGTCGTAGTCGTAGAAGCCGGCACCGGTCTTCTGGCCACGCCGATCGAGTTCGCACAGCCGCTCGCGAATCGTCGCGCCCTTCGAGGTCTCCTTCGACCAGCCGATGTCCAGGCCGGCCAGGTCGCCCATCTGGAACGGGCCCATCGGCCAGCCGAAGTCGTAGGCCACGCGATCGACATCCCACGGCATCGCGCCTTCGAGGATCAGCGCGTTGGCCTGCGCCTGGCGCTGCGCCAGCATGCGGTTGCCGATGAAGCCGTGGCACACGCCCGAGACCACCGCCACCTTGCCGATGGTCTTGCCCACTGCCATCGCCGTGGCCAGCACGTCGGGCGCGGTCTTCGCGCCGCGCACCACCTCCAGCAGCTTCATCACGTTGGCCGGGCTGAAGAAGTGCATGCCGACCACGTCCTGCGGCCGCTTCGTCGCCGCGGCGATCTCGTCGACGTCGAGGTAGCTGGTGTTGCTGGCCAGGATGGCGCCGGGCTTGCAGATCGCATCGAGCTTGGCGAAGATCTCCTTCTTGATCGGCCATGTTCTCGAACACCGCTTCGATGACCAGATCGGCATCGGCCAGCGACGACAGGTCGAGCGACGGCGACAGCGCGGCCATGCGCTTTTCGACATCGTCCTGCGTCATGCGGCCCTTCGCGGCCGTGTTCTCGTAGTTCTTGCGGATCGTCGCCGTGCCGCGGTCGAGCGCCGCCTGCTTGAGTCTCGACGATGGCCACCGCGATGCCCTTGTTGAGGAAGTTCATCGCGATGCCGCCGCCCATCGTGCCGGCGCCGATGATGCCGACCTTGGCGATCTTGCGCGTCGCGGTGCCTTCAGGCAGGCCGTCGATCTTCGCCGCCTGGCGCTCGGCGAAGAACATGTAGCGCTGCGCCTGGCTCTGCACGCCGCTGACCAGCTTGACGAACTCGTCGCGCTCGAATTTCTTGCCCTCGTCGAACGGCAACCGCGCAGCCGCTTCGATGCATTTGATGCTCGCCTCCGGCGCTTCGAAACCGCGAAAGGCCTTGGCGTTCTTCTTGCGGAATTCCGCGAACAGTTCGGGCGTGGCACCGGCCACGGACAGGTCACGCACCTTCTTCAGCGGGCGCTTCTCGGCCAGCACCTTGCGCGCGAACGCGACACCGGCGGCACGCAGGTCTTCGCCTTCGCTGACCAGTTCGTCGAGCAGCCCCATCGACAGCGCCGCCTTGCCGCCCACCGGCAGGCCGGAGGTGACCATGTCCAGCGCCTTGGCGGCCCCGACGATGCGTGGCAGCCGCTGCGTGCCGCCGGCGCCGGCCAGCAAACCGAGCTTGACTTCGGGCAAACCGACCCGCGCCGAAGGCACCGCGACGCGGTAGTGGCACACCAGCGCGACTTCGAAGCCACCGCCCAGCGAGGTGCCATGGATCGCGGCGACGACCGGCTTCGCAGAGCTTTCCATGGTGTCGAGCAACGAATGCAGCGACGCGCCCTTCGGCGGCTTGCCGAATTCGCTGATGTCGGCACCGGCGAAGAAGGTGCGGCCGGCGCAGGTCAGCACGATGGCCTTCACCGCATCGTCACCGATGGCCTTGGCAAAGGCGGCGGTGAGGCCGTCGCGCACGATCGCCGACAGCGCGTTCACCGGCGGATGGTTCGACGTGATCACCGCCACGCCGTCTTCGACGCTGAGGTCGATCACTGGATTGATTGCGGCCATGGCCGTTGTCTCCTGGAGTTGTTCGAGCGCCCTCTCCCACGCGTGGGAGAGGGACAGGCCACGCTCAAGCTGCCTTGGCCTCGTAGCCGAGCACGGCCTTGATTTCGAGGAACTCGCCGAAGGCGTGGTCGCCCCACTCGCGGCCGTTGCCCGATTGCTTGAAGCCGCCGAACGGCGCCATCAGGTCGGGCCCGGCGCTGTTGATGTTGACCTGGCCGGCGCGCAACCGTGACGCCACCTTGCGCGCGTTGTCCAGGTTGCCGCCCGACACATAGGCCGCCAGTCCATACGGCGTGTCGTTGCCGATGGCCACCGCTTCATCGACCGTGTCGTAGCCGATGATGGTCAGCACCGGGCCGAAGATCTCTTCGCGCGCGATGGTCTTGTCGTTGCTCACCGGGCCCAGCACCGTCGGCCTGACGTAGTAGCCGGTCTCCAGCCCCTTCGGCTTGCCGGGCCCGCCGGCGACCACATTGGCGCCTTCTTCGATGCCCTTGGCGATCAGCGTCTGGATCTTGTCCCACTGCGTGGCCGAGATCACCGGGCCGATGGCCGCGCCGCTGTCGGGTGCGCCCACCGTGGTCGCTTCGGCGACTTCCTTGGCCACCGCCAGCGCTTCTTTCATCTTCGAGTTCGGCACCAGCATGCGCGTCGGCGCATTGCACGACTGGCCCGGAGTTCTGCATCACGCCGCGCACACCGGCGGTGACCGCGCGTTTGATGTCGGCGTCTTCGAGAATGATGTTCGGCGACTTGCCGCCCAGTTCCTGGTGCACGCGCTTGACCGTCGGCGCCGCATTGCGCGCCACTTCGATACCGGCGCGCGTGGAACCGGTGAACGACACCATGTCCACTTCCGGGTGGCTGGAGATCGCCGCCCCCACCGTCGGGCCGTCGCCGTTGACGAGGTTGAACACACCCTTCGGCACGCCAGCCGCATCGAGAATCTCGGTCCACACCTGGGCCGAGAACGGTGCGATCTCGGACGGTTTCAGCACCATCGTGCAACCCACCGCCAGCGCCGGCACCACCTTGCAGGCGATCTGGTTGATCGGCCAGTTCCACGGCGTGATCAGGCCGCACACGCCGATCGGCTCCTTCACCAGCATGGTCGTGCCGCGCAGTTCGTTGAAGTGATATTGCTTCAGCACGCCGAGGGCCGATTGCAGGTGGCCGATGCCCATCGCTGCCTGCGCCTTCTGCGCCAGCACCGCCGGCGCCCCCATCTCTTCGGTGATGGCCGCAGCCATGTCGGCGTAGCGCTTCTTGTATTCGTCGATGATGCGTTCGAGCAGCGCGACCCGTTCGTCGACGCTGGTCTGCGAATAGCTGGCGAAGGCCGCGCGCGCGGCCTTCACCGCCTTGTCGACATCGGCCGCCGAACCCATCGAGATGCGGCCGGCCGGTTTTTCGGTGGCCGGGTTGATGACGTCGATGCTCTTCGCCTTGACCGGGTCGACCCAGGCACCGTCGATGTAGAACTTCAGGTAGTCGCGCATGGCAAGTCTCCGTGTGGGGGAATGCGCCGGCCGAGATGACACATAGGCCGGGTGAACAAGCATTCTAGGCAGCCGCGCCTGATCCGATAAGCTTCGTCGCAATGCGCCCCCGCGATGTCGTCGAACTGCTGCTGTTGAGCGTGCTGTGGGGTGCGGCCTATCTGTTCACGCGCTCGGCGGTGCCGGCCTTCGGCCCGGCGCCGCTGGTGGCGCTGCGGCTGGGCATCGCGGCGCTGATCCTGTTGCCGATCCTGGTCTATCGCGGCAAGTGGCCGCAGCTGCGCGCGCACCCGCGCCAACTGCTGATGGTCGGCGTGCCCTTCACCGCCCTGCCCTTCCTGCTGTTGAGCTGGGGTTCGCTGCACATCACCGCCGGGCTGGTGGCGGTTTTGAATGCCACCGCGCCGATGTTCGCCGCGCTGATCGCGCACTTCTGGCTCAAGGACCGCCTGGGCGCATGGCGGGCCGCCGGTCTGGTCATCGGCTTTTTCGGCGTGGCGATGCTGATGTGGGGCAACGTCTCGTTCAAGTCCACCGAAGGGCTGCTGGCGGTGGCCGCGGTGCTGGTGACATCGATGTTCTGGAGCGTCGGCGCCACCTACACCCGGCGGCGGCTGGCGGGCGTCGATGCGCTTGTCACCACCGCGGCCAGCCTGGCCTTCGCCAGCCTGAGCCTGGTGCCGCTGGCCTGGGCCACCTGGCCAGTGCAGCCGATCGGCGCGCGCGCCTGGGCCGAGATGGCCTTCCTGGGCGTGGCCAGTTCGGCCATCGGCATGTTGATGTACTTCCGGCTGCTGCGCCGCATCGGCCCGGTGAAGGCGATGTCGGTGACCTTCCTGAGCCCGCTCGTCGCGCTGGTGTCGGGCTCGCTGTACCTGGGTGAGGCGATCACGTTGCAGATGCTGGCCGGCGCGGCGGTGGTGCTGCTGGGCACCGCGCTCAGCCTGGGGCTGATCGGCCGCACGGCGCCGAAGGCGGCGGTGCCGGGCGCGGCTTGAGAAGCGACGCTGAACTCAATCGAAATTCAGCAGCACCTTCATCGCCTGCGAGCGGTCGGCGGCCAGTGCGAAGGCCTTGCCGGCATCGCGATACGGCAAGGTCGCCGAGATCAGCGGCTTGACATCCACCAGCCGCTTGTTCAGCAACTCCACCGCCACCGCGAATTCGGCATGGAAGCGGAACGCGCCGCGCACGTCGAATTCCTTGGCCACGATGGTGTTCATCGGCAGCGTGATGTCGCCGCCCAGGCCCACCAGCATCAGCACACCCCGCGGGCGCAGCACCTCGAAGCCGCTGAGCAGTGCGCGGGCGTTGCCGCTGGCTTCGAAGTGCACGTCGAAATAGCCCTTGTCGGCTGCGAAGGCGCTCAGCGCGTCCGGTGTTTCGGCAATGTTGATGACCTGGTCGGCGCCGACCTTCAGCGCGCTGCGCAGCGGCGCGGCGGCCATGTCGGTGACGACGACGGTCGTCGCCCCGGCGCGCCGCGTGGCGATGACGATGAGGGCACCGATCGGCCCGCAGCCGGTGACCAGCACGCGCTTGCCCAGCAGCGGCCCGGCGCGGTTCACCGCGTGCAGCGCCACCGACAACGGCTCGGCCATCGCGCCTTCGCCATCGCTGACATGGTCGGCCAGCTTGTGGGCCTGGTGCGTGTCGCAGACGATGCGCTGGCGGAAGGCACCCTGCACATGGGGCGTGCGCATCGCGCTGCCGTAGTAGCGCATGTCCAGGCAGTGGTTGTGCAGGCCCTGCTGGCAGTAGCGGCACAGCCCGCACGGCCGGCTCGGGCTGATGGCGATGCGCTCGCCTACCGCGAAGCCACGCACCTGCGCGCCCACCTCCTCGATCATGCCGGCGACCTCGTGGCCCAGCACCATCGGCTCCTTGACACGCACAGTGCCGAAGCCGCCGTGCTGGAAGTAGTGCAGGTCGGAGCCGCAGATGCCGCCGGCGCGCACGCGCACCTGCAGCTGGTTCGGTTCGAGCGGCGGCGTGTCGATCTGTTCGACGCGCAAGTCGCCGGCGGCGTGGATGACCAAGGCTTCCATGTGATTCTTTCTGCCTTTCTACAACTGCGCGGTGACACCGCCATCGACATACAGGATGTGGCCGTTGACGAAGCGCGAGGCGTCGCTGGCCAGGAACACGGCCGCGCCGACCAGGTCTTCGACATCGCCCCAGCGCCGCGACGGCGTGCGATTGATCAGCCAGGCGCTGAACTCCGGGTTGCCCACCAGTGCCTGGTTCAGCTCGGTCTTGAAATAACCCGGCCCGATGCCGTTGACCTGGATCCCGTGCGGCCCCCAGTCGATGGCCATGCCCTTGGTCAGCATCTTCACCGCGCCCTTGCTGGCGGTGTATGGTGCGATGCCGGGGCGGCCCAGTTCGCTCTGCACCGAGCAGATGTTGATGATCTTGCCGCGCTGGCGTTCGATCATGTGTCGCGCGACGGCCTGGCCGACGATGAACACGCTGTCGAGGTTGGTGCGCATCAGCTCGTGCCAATCCTCCTGCTTGAAATCCTGCAGCGGCGTTCGGCGCTGCATACCGGCGTTGTTGACGAGGATGTCGATCGCACCGATTTTGCTTTCGATCTTCGCCACGGCCGCGGCCACCGCAGCCGCATCGCTGGCATCGAAGGCTGCAGCATGCACCGTCGCGCCTTCCGAGCGCATCTGGTCGGCAACGCCGTTCAGCTTGTCCGCGTTGCGGCCATTCAGCACCACGGCTGCGCCGGCCCCGGCCAGCCCGCGTGCCAGCCCGAGGCCGATGCCGGCGCTGCTGCCGGTGATCAACGCGGTCTTGCCGCCCAGGTCGAACTGCTTCAGTGTCGGCTGCATGAGTGGCCTTTCATCGCTGCGGCATGCAGCATAGCCGTGCGGCGCGGCCTGCCACGTAGGAGACAACCCGGCCGCGCCGCGTCTGCTACTGTCACGGTCCCCGACACACTGGAGGCAACATGAACTTCACCATGACCGAAAAGCAGCTCTACTGGCGCGGCCGCGTCGTCGAGTTCATGAACGAACATGTCTATCCTGCCGAGGCCGTCTATGACGCGCAGATGGAAGGCTTCGGCTCCAACCGCTGGCAGGTGGTGCCGGTGCTGGAAGAACTGAAGGCGAAGGCGAAGAAGGCCGGCCTGTGGAACCTGTTCCTGCCGCGCGATTCGCTGCCTGAAGACAGCCCCTACCGCGGCGCCGGCTTGACCAACCTGGAATACGCGCCCTGCTCGGAAGAGATGGGCAAGGTCGGCTTCGGCTCCGAGGTCTTCAACTGCTCTGCGCCCGACACGGGCAACATGGAAGTGCTGGCCCGCTACGCCAACGACGCGCAGAAGAAGCAGTGGCTGGAGCCGCTGCTGGACGGCAAGATCCGCTCGGCCTTCCTGATGACCGAGCCGGCGGTGGCCTCGTCGGACGCCACCAACATCGAGACATCGATCGTGCGTGACGGCGACGATTACGTCATCAACGGGCGCAAGTGGTGGTCCTCCGGCGTCGGCGATCCGCGCTGCAAGATTGCGATCGTGATGGGCAAGACCGACCCGTCGGCACCGAGCCATTCGCAGCAATCGCAGATTCTGATGCCCCTGGACAGCAAGGGCGTCGAGGTGGTGCGCATGCTGCCGGTGTTCGGCTTCGACGATGCGCCACACGGCCATGCGGAAGTGCTCCTGAAGGACGTGCGCGTGCCGGCCAGCAACCTGCTGCTCGGTGAAGGCCGCGGCTTCGAGATCGCGCAGGGTCGCCTCGGGCCGGGGCGCATCCACCACTGCATGCGCACCATCGGCACCGCCGAGGTGGCGCTGGAGAAGATGGTGAAACGGCTGCAGTCGCGCGTTGCCTTCGGCAAGCGCCTGAGCGAACAATCGGTGTGGGAGCAGCGCATCGCCGAAGCGCGCATCGACATCGAGATGACGCGCCTGTTGTGCCTGAAGGCCGCCGACATGATGGACAAGGCCGGCAACAAGACCGCGCGGCTGGAAATCGCGATGATCAAGGTGGCCGCGCCGCGCATGGCGCTGCGCATCATCGACGACGCGATCCAGGCCTTCGGCGGGGCTGGCGTCACATCCGACCCCGGGCTGGCCAAGGCCTATGCGCACCAGCGCACCTTGCGCCTGGCCGACGGGCCGGACGAGGTGCACAACCGCTCGATCGCGCGCTGGGAGTTCGGGCGCCACGCGAGCGCGAAGACGCACTGATCCGGCCCTGCGCTCATCCGCCGTCGGCGGGTGCGCGCAGTGTCGTCGGCGAGGGCAGCGGCTCGCCGGGAAACAGCACGATCACGCGGTGATCGGCGTCGCGCCGCCAGGCGTGCTCGCGCAGCAGCCAGGTGGTGACGAATTCGGCCACCGTCTCGCGGCCCGCGTCGCGGGCCAGCGCCAGGTAGCGCTCCGAGCCCGCGCGCGTGTCCATCTCGGCGCTCATCGAGCGTTCGAGCAGTTGCAGGTTTTCCGCCTTGTTGAAGCGTGCCCAGCCGCTGGCGCTGTACTTCTGTGTCGCGGCGGTGTCGAAGGCCACCGGCAGCGTCGGCTCGACGGCCGCGGCGCGCACGATGCAGGTCTTGCCGGCGATCGTCAACGGCCATTCGGTGGCCATCTGAATGTGATAGCGATAGACCACCGGCGCCTGGATCTGCGAGATCGTGGTGCCCAGGTCGATGCCCCAGAAATCCTTCGTGTCGAGGCGGGTGAAGCGTTCGACGACGCTGACCGTGGCCACTTCGAGGCGACCGCCGGCGGTGCGCATGACCACCGGCGTGCCGGCGGCTTCGACACGCGTGAGCGAATCCTGCGACACGCTCGGCACCAGGCGCATCAGCAACCAACCGCCACCCACCAGGAGCGCCACGATCACGGCCGCGCCGATCAGCGCAGCGATGACGATCGCCCGGCCGACGGCCGCCGCGCCGCTGCGTGGCGCCTCGTCGGTCATGGCCTGTGCAGCCGTTGTGCCAGCCGCGCTTTCACCTCGGGCCAGTCATCGTCGGTGAGGCTGTAACGCACCGAGTTGCGCTTGCGGCCGTCGGGCATGATGCGTTCGTGGCGGATGACGCCTTCTTCGTGCGCGCCCAGGCGCAGGATCGCGGCACGCGAAACCGCGTTGGTCTCGTCGGTGGTGAACTGCACGCGCACACAACGCAGCGTGTCGAACGACGCGCACAACATCAGGTATTTGCATTCGCCGTTGGCGAAGCCGCGCTGCATCGATGCCGCGAACCAGGTGCTGCCGATCTCGAGCCGGCGGTGGCGCAGATCGATCTTCCAGAACCGGGTCGAACCGATGACCCGGCCCGACTCGAGCAGCGTGATCGCATACGGCACGGCCGTGCCATCGGCATGCAGCCGCAGCGCCGCGTCGATGTAGCCGCCGACGGTGTGCACCGACGGCACGACCGTCGTCGGCAGCTGCCACAGCTGACCATCGTCGGCGGCACGCACCAGCGCATCCGCATCATCACGCTTCAGCAGTCGCAGCCGGATGCGCGGGCCGCTGAGTTCGGTCAGCGCAGGGGGCAGCTTCGCAGGCCATGGCGGCATGTTGGGCGGCCCCTTCAGTTCGACGACGTTGCCCTCGGGATCGTCGATGTAGATCGACGGGCCCTCGCCTTCGGCGCCATTGCGCTGCGCCACAGCGCCCGGCGTGATGCCATGCGCGCGCAGATGACGGCCGATGGCTTCGGCATCGAAGGGATCGACGCGCACGCAGAAGTGATCGAGGTTGCGGCCCTGCTCGCCCGGTGCAGCGCCGCCGGCGCGGCCAAGTTCACCCGACACCGGCACCAGATCGATCAGAGAACGCCCGGCGCGCAACTGCACCAGGCCGATAGAATCCTGCCGGCGCTCGACCGTGCAGCCGAGCACGTCGCAATAGAAGCGCAGCATCGTCGGCAGATCGACGATGCGCAGCACCAGGTGGTCGATATCGCGGATGGGGATCATGCCGTGCCGCTCCTCATTCACGGTGCCTTCAGCAAGGCCATCAACTGCGCCGCATCGATCGGCGCACCGGCGTCTTCGCCGCTGAGGATGCCCTCGGCCAGGTCGCGCTTGCTGCGGTGCAGGCGCACGATCTTCTCTTCGATCGAACCTTGTGTGACCAGCCTGTACACCGTCACCGGCCGCTGCTGGCCGATGCGGTGCGCGCGCGCGCTGGCCTGCTCTTCGCTGGCCGGGTTCCACCACGGGTCGGTGATGATCACGTAGTCGGCCATGGTCAGGTTCAGCCCGAAGCCGCCCGCCTTCAGGCTGATCAGGAACAGATCGCCGTCGCCGGCCTGGAAGGCGGCGATGCGCTTGTTGCGCTCGGCCGCCGGCGTGCTGCCGTCGAGGTACTGGTAGTGCAGGCCGGCCGCGTCGAGCCGCTCGCGCAGCAGCGCCAGGAAATCGGTGAACTGGCTGAAGACCAGCGCCTTGTGTCGTCCGGCGACGAGTTCCAGCGCCAGCTGCTCGAATTCCTGCACCTTGGCGCCGACCAGCCCCAACTCGGGCGCCACCAGGCGCGGGTCGCAGGCCGCGCGGCGCAGGCGCATCAGCGCCGCCAGCATCTGGAAGCGCCCTTGTCCGGCGCTGGTCGCGCCGGCCGCCATCGCGCCGCCGACCGACTGTTCGGCCTGCTGGCGCAGCGCTTCGAGCAACGCGCGTTCGCGTGCACCCGGAACCACCTCGTGCACGATCTCCGTGCGCGGTGGCAGATCGGTCAGCACCTCGGCCTTCGTGCGGCGCAACAGGAACGGCGACAACAGCCGGCGCAGGCGCCGCGACACCTGCGCCTTGATGTGCGGGTCGTCCTGGCGTTCGATCGGGTTGCCGAAGTGGCGCGCGAACTGTTCGGCGCTGCCCAGCAGGCCGGGGTTGCAGAAGGCCATGATCGACCACAGCTCGCCGAGCCGGTTCTCGATCGGCGTGCCGGTCAGCGCCACGCGGAAGTCGCTTTGCAACGCCAGCGCCGCCTTGGCGCGGCGCGTGGCGGCGTTCTTGATCGCCTGCGCCTCGTCGAGCACCACGCTGTGCCACGCCGCTGCCGTCAAGATGTGTGCGTCGATCTGCAACAGCGCATACGAACACACCAGCACCTGGCCGGGGCCGAGCGCGCGCACCTGACGGCGCCGCGCCGTGCGCCGCGCGCTGGGCGGTTCATCGCCGGCATGCTCGTCGCTGCCGACGTCGACGTCGTCACTGGCCGCCGCATCGACATCCTCGCCGTCGAGCGCGTCACCATACAGCTCGCAGCGCAAACCGGGCGCGAAGCGCTGCGCCTCGAGCAGCCAGTTGCCACACACCGAGGTCGGCGCGACCACCAGCGCGGGCCCACCGGCCGCACGCTGCATCAGCATGGCCAGCGTCTGCAACGTCTTGCCCAGGCCCATGTCGTCGGCAAGCACCGCGCCGAAGCCGCTGTGGCTCAGGCGCATCAGCCAGCGGTAGCCTTCGAGCTGGTAGTCGCGCAGCTCGGCTGCCAGACCGGCTGGCACGTCGAACGACTTGTCCTGCGCTTCGGCCCACGCCTTGCTGCGCTGATGCCACGATGTGTCGCCATCGAGCTGCAGGCCGTGGCCGCTCGCCTGCCAGGCCAGCGCGGCCACGCCCGACAGACGTTGGCCGCCCTTGTGCGCATGCGCCAGCGCGTCCAGGTCCTTCAGTTGCTGGCGCAGCGCATCGCTGAGCGCCAGGAAATCGCCCTCGCCCAGCGCCACGTAGCGGCTGCGGCTGGCCTGGGCCATGTCGAGCAACTGGCGCAAGCGCAACACCTCGCCGCCGTCGAGCGCCAGCTCGCCGTCGAGCTCCAGCCACTGCCCTTTCGAATTGGCGCGCAGTTGCACGGCGGTGTCGGCCACCGGCCGCACACGCAGCGGCTTGCCCTTCGGCCATTCGCTGACGATGCCCTCGCTCAGGCCGCCCAGCACCTCGACCACGGCGAGCGCGGCATCGGGCTCGTCCAGCAGCCAGTCGTGGCCTTCGTCATCTAGGAAGTCGGCGCCATCGAGCAGGCCTTGGCGCGCGCGCAGTTCGGCCATGCGGTCACGGCGCGTGGACAGCGTGACGCCCTGGTGCACGGTGGTCACGCGCTCGCGCCCCTGGCCGGGCGGCAGCCGCGGCCCGAAATCACCGAACGGCGCGGCGCGCAGGCTCAAGGCCAGGCCGCTGCCCTGCGGCGTCAGCTCGGCATGCAGCAGGCTGCTGGCCTCGACCTCGTGGCCGGCATCGGCATCGCTGGCGACCTGGAAGTGCCCGGCCAGCACGCGCATCGCCGCGTCGAGTTCGGTGCGCGCCGCGACCGGCACCTGCCAACCCTGCGAGACCAGTTCGGCCACGCGCAGCTGCGCGGCGGTCAGCCGCACCAGCCGGGCGCGGCCATCGCCATCGGGCAACAGCATGATCTGGCGCAGCCGTGCGCGCTGCGCGAGCCAGCGCTGTGGCAGGAATTCGTTCTCCGCGTCGTCGCCGGGCGGGTCGCGCACTGGGTCGAGCAGGCGGAAGTGGATGTGCTCGCCGCGGGTCATGATCTCCAGCGCCGGCAGCGCTTCGTGGACCTCGACGAAGCGGGCGGGGTCGGTGTGCCAGGCGACGTGGGGGTGGCGCACCAGCGCCGGCGCTGCGGTGGCGATGTCGAGCACCGGCCGGTTGCCGTAGTCCTCGCGCTGCACCGCGCGCAGCAGCGCGGCATCGTGCACGGCCAGGTCCTTGCGCTTGACCAGCGTGGCCAGCGACACCGGCTTGGCCTTGCCCAGGCCGCGCAGGCCGGCCTTCTGTTCCTGCGGCTCGATGGCCTGGATACGGCCGTCGACACCGGTGCGCACGACCCAGATCAGGCGGCTGGCGGCGGCGCCGTCGCGCACCGGCTCGGCGCCGGCCTCGCCACCCAGCGCCAGGATCGATGCCAGCGCTTCGCGCCAGCGGTCCTGCGCGGTACCGACAAAGAACGGCGCATCGGCATCGGCCGCCGCGACCGCCTGGTCCAACAGCGACGCAGCGGCGCGGCGCACCTGGCGGCCGAGCCAGACCAGCCGCGCGTCGTCGAAGGCCGTGGCGAGCGCGTTGGCATGGGCCTGCATCTTCGCCGGCGCGGCCACCGGCAGGCGCAGCCAGGCCGCCAGCAACAGGTGGTGCAGGTACTGCAACGACATCATCGGCAGGTGCTGGCGCGGCACCAGGCAGAACAGCTTGGCATCCTTCGGCGCATCGCCCAGGCGCTGGTCGATGGCCGCCAGCCACACGCCCCACAGGCTGTTCGCATCGCCACCGCGCCGCGCCGCCGCCGCCCCCAGCTCGGTGGCGACGAACTTGCGTGCGCGCATCCAGGCGGCGGGCAGCGGCTGGGCGAGCAAGGCCATCACGTACAGCCACGCCACCGCTGGCGAGGCGATGTTCTTGCGCCGCCCGAGCGCCGCGCCGGCCGGCTTGGTGGCCGCCTCGAAGGCCGCGGCGCCGCTGTCCCAATGCCCTTCGGAGATCGACACCAGCGCCAGCAGCAGATCGGCGATCGGGCCACCGACACCGGCACACAGCGCGCGGGCAGCGGCAGCATCGGCACGCCACAGACACGTTTCGGCCAGCCGCAGGCGCAGATGCGGTGGCAGGCGCTCGGCATCGACCGCGCATTGCGCCAGCGCCCAGTCCTCGAGCGGGCGCACGGGGCTTTCCGCAAAACCGCTGGCCTGCACCAGCAGGCTGTCGCACAACGCGGTCTGCAACGCCGGTTCGAGGCGGCTGAACAGTGCGGCGTCGAAAGGCATCAGCACGGCGCGCTGCAGCGAGGCAGCCCACAGGTGCGAGAAGGTGTAGGCGCGCTGGCCGAGTCGCTCCAGCGGCGCGAGCGCGCCGCCGCCGAAGATGATCAGCCGCATCGATGCAGCCAGTTGTTCTTCTTCCTGGAAGCCGAGCGCACTGATGCGCTCGAAATCGGTGAGACGGCACCAGGCCTCGAACCAGCGGCGCGCCTGCGCCGCGTCGTGCATCATCGACACGAAGCGCGCGGCGCCGTGCGGCGCGGTGGCGCGCAGGCGGCCCTGCGGGTCGCGACTGGCATGGCCGGCAGCGATCAGCCGCTCGACCACGCGGCGCGTTTCCATCGGGTTGAAGGCGGTGCCGCGCTGGGTGCGCAAGCCGGCGGCAGCCATCATGTCGGCCAGCCGCGTGACGCCCGATGGCGCCTGCAGCGCGCACAGGGTGTCGTGCACCATCGCGTCTTCGATGCCCATGTGGCGGTCGAGCGTGGTGATGTCACCGGTGGCGTGGGCTTCGCTGGTGGCGCGTGCGGTGGCAGGGGTCAAGGGGGAACTCTTCGCGAGCAAGGCTGGCAAGCGTAGCCGATGCGGGCGGGTGCGCGCGACGGCTGTAGTCTTGCCCCATGGCAGACCCTGGCAACGAAAATTCCCCTGTGGACGCGCGCCGCGACCAACCCGTGGAACTGGACATCGTCATCGAGGTGCCGCGCGGCAGCTTCCTGAAGCGCGGCTCGAGCGGGCACATCGACTTCGTCTCGCCCTGGCCATGCCCGTTCAACTACGGCGCCGTGCCCAGCCACCTGGGCATGGAAGGCGATCTGCTCGATGCGCTGGTACTGGGGCCGCGGCTGCGCTACGGCACGCGGCTGCGCTCGACCGCCTGGGGCGCGGTGACGCTGTGCGACCGGGGCATGTGCGACGACAAGCTGGTGTGTGCCGATCACCGCCCCAGCGCCGGCGAAATCGACGCGGTGCTGCGCTTCTTTCACCTCTACGCGCGTTGCAAGGGCTGGCTCAACCGCTGGCGGCGCCGGCCTGGCCGCAACGCCTGCGAAGGCTGGTGTTCGACCGCCGATGCACTGCGCCGCGCGCGTGCGCTGCCCTCGGGCTGGTCAGGACCGCAGGTGCCGTTCTGACCTTCGCGCGGCCGCCCCTGCCTTCGCGAGAGAGCGGGCACGCCGCGTCGCGTTGGCGATAACGCTGCACCGGCTGCTCTGGTATGTTGGCGCTCTGACCATCGACTCGAGGACCTATCCATGAACCTGTTCGACCTGAGCGGCAAGGTGGCCGTCATCACCGGCTCATCGCGCGGCATCGGCAAGGCCATCGCCGAACGCTTTGCCGAACACGGCGCCAAGGTGGTGATCTCGTCGCGCAAGGCGCCGGCCTGCGCGGCGGTGGCCCAGGCGATCAACGACCAGCACGGCAAGGGCACCGCGATCGCCGTGCCGGCCAACATCTCGTCGAAGGACGAGCTGAAGCATCTGGTCGACGAGGCGACCACGCAACTCGGGCCGGTGGACGTGCTGGTGTGCAACGCCGCGTCGAACCCGTACTACGGGCCGCAGGCGGGCATCGCCGACGAGCAGTTCCGCAAGATCCTCGACAACAACATCATCGCCAACCACTGGCTGATCGGCTTCGTCGCGCCCGGCATGGTTCAGCGCCAGGCGGGCTCGATCATCATCGTCTCGTCGATCGGCGGGCTGCGCGGCTCGCCGATTATCGGCGCCTACTGCATCAGCAAGGCCGCCGACCTGCAGCTGGCACGCAACCTGGCGGTCGAATACGGCCCGCACAACGTGCGCGTGAACTGCATCGCGCCCGGGTTGATCAAGACCGATTTCGCGCGCGCCTTGTGGGAAGACGAAGCCGCGCTGAAGGAGCGCACCGAAGACGACGCCACTGCGCCGCATCGGCGAACCCGACGAGATCGCCGGCGCAGCCGTGTTCCTGGCCTCGAACGCGGGCTCGTTCGTCACCGGCCAGGCCATCGTCGTCGATGGCGGCGTGACGATCTGAGCCCGCGCCAACTCAAGCCGCTTCGGGCACCAGGAAGTCGCGGCTGATGCCGGCACCGAGGGTGCCAATGCGCGCCAGGAACTGCGTCAGGTAGGCGTGGATGCCGGTGGCCAGGATCTCGTCGATGCGACCGTAGAGCAAATCGGCCTGCAGCCGCCCGGCGCTGCGCAGCGTCTCGTGGCTGTGCTGGTTGGCCACCTGCTTCAGGTTGGTGACGAGTTCGTTCATGCACGCGGCCAGAGAGCGCGGCATGTCGGGGCGCAGGATCATCAACTCGGCCACCCGCGCCGGGTGGATGACGTTGCGATAGACCTTGCGGTAGATCTCGAAGCCCGAGACCGAGCGCAGGATCGCACTCCAGTGGTAGAAATCCACTTCGAGGTCCTCGCTGCCGGCGCCGAAGAACTCGCCGCCCAGCGCGGTGAACTTCACATCGAGCAGCCGCGCGGTGTTGTCGCCACGTTCGAGGAAGGTGCCGATGCGGATGAAATGCAGCGCGTCGTCGTGCAGCATGGTGCCGAGGGTGACCCCGCGCGACTGGTGCGAGCGGTACTTGACCCATTCGAAGAAAGCACCCGGATCGCGCGTGAAGCCGCCCGCGCGCAGCATGCGGCTGAACTCGAGCCAGGTCTGGTTGGTCGTCTCCCAGACCTCGGTGGTCAGCGTGCCGCGCACCGCCCGCGCGTTCTCGCGCGCCGCGCGCAGGCAGGCGACGATGCTTGACGGGTTGCTCTCGTCGCCGACCATGAAGTTCATGACGTCGTTGGCCGTGATCTCGCCGTAGCGCTCGCGGTAGGCCGGCGTCAGCTCCGAGATGCTGAGCAGCCCGCTCCAGCCCTGCTCGGTGGTGTCTTCCGATTGCGGCAGCAGCGAGGTTTCGTAGTTGACATCGAGCAAGCGCGCGGTGTTCTCGGCGCGCTCCATGTAGCGCGCCATCCAGAACAGGTGGTCGGCGGTTCTAGACAGCATCATCAGTCCTCCAGCACCCAGGTGTCCTTGGTGCCCCCGCCCTGCGACGAGTTGACCACCAGCGAGCCGTCCTTCAACGCCACGCGCGTGAGCCCGCCGGGCACCATCTGCACCTCGGTGCCCGACAGCACGAACGGGCGCAGGTCGATGTGCCGCGGCGCGATGCCGGATTCGACGAAGGTCGGGCAGGTGGACAGGCTCAAGGTCGGCTGCGCGATGTAGTTGCCGGGGTTGGCCACCAGGTGGGCACGAAACTCCTCGATCTCGGCGGCAGTCGAGGCCGGGCCGACGAGCATGCCGTAGCCGCCCGCGCCGTGCACTTCCTTGACGACCAGTTCAGCCAGGTTCGCCAGCACGTATTTCAGTTCGTCCGGCTTGCGGCACATGTAGGTCGGCACGTTGTTCAGGATCGGCTTCTCGCCGAGGTAGAACTCGATCATCTGCGGCACGTACGGGTAGATCGACTTGTCGTCGGCGACGCCGGTGCCGATGGCATTGGCCAGCGTGACGTTGCCGGCGCGGTAGACGCTCAGCATGCCGGCGCAGCCCAGCGTCGAATCCTTCCGAAACACATCGGGGTCGAGAAAGTCGTCATCGACGCGGCGGTAGATGACATCGACCCGCCGCGGCCCTTGCGTGGTGCGCATGAACACATGCTCGTCGCGCACGAACAGATCCTGGCCCTCGACCAGTTCGATGCCCATCTGCTGGGCCAGAAAGGCATGCTCGAAGTAGGCGCTGTTGTACATGCCCGGTGTCAGCACCACCACGTTGGTGTTGACCACGCTCGACGGCGCCACCGCGCGCAGCGTTTCCAGCAGCAGGTCGGGGTAGTGCGCCACCGGCTCCACACGGTGCGCGCTGAACAGCCCCGGGAACAGCCGCATCATCATCTTGCGGTCTTCGAGCATGTAGCTCACGCCGCTGGGCACGCGCAGGTTGTCCTCGAGCACGTAGTAGCTGCCGCTGCCGTCGGCATTGGCCGCACGCACGATGTCGACACCCGAGATGTGCGAGTACACGCCGCCCGGCACGTTGATGCCCTGCATCTCGGGCCGGTACTGGGCGTTGTTGAGCACCTGTTCGGCCGGCACGATGCCGGCCTTCAGGATCTCCTGGTCATGATAGACATCGTGCAGAAAGCGGTTCAGCGCGGTCACGCGCTGGCGCAGGCCCTGCTCGAGCTCGCGCCACTCGTGGGCCGGGATTACGCGCGGGATCAGATCGAACGGAATCAGCCGCTCGGTGCCCGAGCCGTCTTCGTCCTTGGCGCCGTACACCGCGAAGGTGATGCCGACGCGGCGGAAGATCATCTCCGCTTCGTCGCGGCGGTCGCGCATCAACTCGTGCGGCTGCGCCTTCAGCCATTTCTCGTACAGCCGGTAGTGCTCTCGCACCAAACCTTCGACCGGGTGCATTTCATCGAAGCGGGTGTGCATGCATGCGGCTTTCGTGGTTGCCGGCTTCGCGCTCGGCCGATGTGATGCGCACGACTGTAGCAACTTTCAAGCCGGCCAAAGGCCGGCAAGGCACGCGGCGCCTTAGCATTTGCTTCCCTGCGTTCCCCTGACCGCGCCGCGGCGCGCCGCCCCATGACCCACATCCTGCACCGCAACCCGCGTCTTGCCCTGCCCACTGCCGTGGCCGGCGACGGCGTGTTCCTGATCGACAGCCACGGCAAGCGCTATCTCGACGCCAGCGGCGGCGCGGCCGTGTCCTGCCTGGGCCATGGCCACGCTGACGTGCTGGCGGCCATGCATGCGCAGATCGACAAGCTGGCCTACGCCCACACCAGCTTCTTCACCACCGACGTGGCCGAGCAGCTGGCCGACACGCTGGTCGCGGGCGCGCCGGCCGGCATCAGCCACGCCTACTTTCTCAGCGGCGGCTCCGAGGCGATCGAAACCGCGCTGAAGATGGCGCGGCAGTACTTCGTCGAGATCGGCCAACCGCAGCGCACGCACTTCATCGCCCGCCGCCAGGGCTATCACGGCAACACGCTCGGCGCCTTGGCGGTGGGCGGCAATGCCTGGCGGCGCGCGCCGTTCGCGCCGCTGCTGATCGATGTGACGCACGTCGCGCCGTGCTACGAATACCGCGACCGGCGCGACGATGAAAGTGCCGAGCAGTACGGGCAGCGCCTGGTGGCCGAGCTGGCCGAAGCCATCGATCGGCTCGGCGCCGGCAACGTCATCGCCTTCGTCGCCGAAACCGTCGGCGGCGCGACCAGCGGCGCCTTGCTGCCGGTGCCGGGCTACTTGCAGGGCGTGCGCGAGCTGTGCAGCCGCCACGGCATCCTGCTCATCCTCGACGAGGTGATGTGCGGCATCGGCCGCACCGGCACGCTGCACGCCTGCGCGGCCGAAGCGGTGGTGCCCGACCTGCTCGTCATCGCCAAGGGCCTGGGCGGCGGCTACCAGCCGATCGGTGCGGTGTTGGCGCAGGCGAAGATCGTCGACGCCTTCGCACAGGGCAGCGGCTCGTTCCAGCACGGCCACACCTACCTCGGCCATGCGGTGGCCTGCGCGGCAGCGCTGGCGGTGCAACAGGTGATCGTGCGCGACAGCCTGCTCGACGCGGTGCAACGCCAGGGCGAGGGCCTGAAGCAACGCCTGCTGGCCACGTTCGGCGAGCACCCGCATGTTGGCGACATCCGCGGGCGCGGCTTGTTTCTGGCCGTCGAGCTGGTTGCCGATCGGCCGCGCAAGACGCCGTTCGATGCCGGGCATCGGCTGCATGCACGCGTCAAGGCCGAGGCCATGGCGCGCGGATTGATGGTCTATCCGATGGGCGGCACGGTGGACGGCAAACAAGGCGACCACGTGCTGCTGGCACCGCCGTTCATCATCGGCGATGCCCAGCTCGACGAGCTGGTGACGAGCTTGCATGCGGCGGTGAATGCCGCCATCGCGTCGCTGTCCGGCTGACCTGGTCGCGCGTGAGCGCAACCGCCGCCGACGGCGCGATCGGGCGGGGGCCGATTTGGTCCCACCGGCCCTGTGCTTCACAATGGACTCGCTGTTCCACTTGTTACAGAATCATCAGAGGAGTCCGGAAAATGAAGAAACTGATTCGCAAACCGCTGCGTCTGGCACTCGCCGCCGCGGCCCTGGCCCTGTCGCTTCCGCACGGCAGCGCACTGGCGCAACAGAAGTTCATCACCATCGGCACTGGCGGTGTCACGGGCGTGTACTACGCCGCCGGCGGCGCGATCTGCCGCCTGATGAACAAGGACCGCGCCAAGCACGGCATTCGCTGCTCGGTGGAATCCACCGGCGGCTCGGTGTTCAACATCAACACCATTCGCGCCGGTGAACTCGACTTCGGCGTGGCCCAGTCCGACTGGCAGTACCACGCCTACAACGGCACCAAGGTGTTCGAGAAGGACGGCGCCTTCAAGGATCTGCGTGCGGTGTTCTCGATCCATGCCGAGCCGTTCACCGTGCTGGCGCGCAAGGAAGCGAACGTCAAGCAGTTCACCGACTTCAAGGGCAAACGCTTCAACGTCGGCAATCCCGGCTCGGGCACGCGTGCTTCGCTCGACGAATTGCTGGCGGCGATGAACTGGACGCTGGCCGATTTCGGCCTGGCCTCCGAACTGAAGGCCGACGAACAGGGCGCCGCGCTGTGCGACAACAAGATCGACGGCTTCTTCTACGGCGTCGGCCACCCGTCGGCGGCGATCCAGGACCCGATCACCACCTGCGGCGCCAAGCTGGTGCCGCTGACTGGCCCGGCGGTCGACGGCCTGGTGAAGAAGTACCCGTTCTACGCCAAGGTCAGCATTCCCGGCGGCATGTATGCCGGCAACCCCGACCCGACACAAACCTACGGCGTGCTGGCCAGCTTCGTGACCTCGAGCAAGGTCTCGGACGCGGCCGTGTACGAACTGGTCAAGGCGGTGTTCGAGAACTTCGACGATTTCAAGAAGCTGCACCCGGCCTTCGTCAACCTCGACCCGAAGAAGATGATCACCGACGGCCTGTCGGCACCGCTGCACCCAGGCGCGGTGAAGTACTACAAGGAAAAGGGCTGGATGTGAGCTGAGGATGTGAGCCGGGGATCGGAGCTCACATGAGGCCGGGCGCTGCAGCGCGCGCCGGCCTCTCCTGATTCGGCGACGCCCGAGCGTCGCCGCACGCGGCACGGCGCGACAACACCACACGCACAACGGGGAGCACGGCCATGGCGGACGCATTCGAACACGAGCCGGGGGTGGCCAAGGTGGTCGATGTCAACCAGATGATGGCTGACAGCGACACCGGCGGGCGCCACCCGGGTCCGGCGGTCAAGAAGCTGATCCTCGGCGTCGCGCTGGCGTGGTCGCTGTTTCAGTTGTGGATCGCTTCACCGCTGCCCTTCACGCTCGGCGTGCTGGTGTTCAACGACACGCAGTCGCGCGCCATCCACCTGGCCTTCGCGATCTTTCTTGCCTACCTGGTGTTTCCGGCGTTCGATCGCTCACCGCGAGAGCGCGTGCCGGTTGCCGATTGGGTGCTGGCCCTGGTCGGCGCCTTCTGCGCCGCCTATCTGTTCCTGTTCTACCGCGAGCTGGCGCAGCGGCCCGGCCAGCCGACCACACAGGACCTGGTGGTCTCGGTGATCGGCCTGATCACGCTGCTCGAAGCCACGCGCCGCGCCCTCGGGCTGCCGCTGGTGATCGTCGCGCTGGTGTTCCTGGGCTACACCTTCGCTGGCCCCTACATGCCCGAGCTGATCGCGCACAAGGGCGCGTCGCTGTCACGCGCCATGTCGCACATGTGGCTGACCACCGAAGGCGTGTTCGGCGTCGCGCTGGGCGTGTCGTCGGGCTTCATCTTCCTGTTCGTGCTGTTCGGCTCGCTGCTCGACAAGGCGGGCGCCGGCAACTACTTCATCAAGTCGGCGTTTGCGCTGCTCGGCCACATGCGTGGCGGCCCGGCCAAGGCGGCGGTGGTGGCCTCGGCGGCCACCGGGCTGATCTCGGGCTCTTCGATCGCCAACGTGGTCACCACCGGCACCTTCACGATCCCGCTGATGAAACGCGTCGGCTACCGCGGCGACCAGGCCGGCGCGGTGGAAGTGTCGAGTTCGGTGAACGGCCAGATCATGCCGCCGGTGATGGGCGCGGCCGCCTTCCTGATGGTCGAGTACGTCGGCATTCCGTACACCGAGATCATCAAGCACGCTTTCCTGCCGGCGATCATCTCGTACATCGCCTTGCTGTACATCGTGCACCTCGAAGCGCTGAAGGCGAACATCCAGGGCCTGCCGCGGCGCGGCAACGCCACGCCGATGCAGCGGCTGGTGTCATTCGCTTCCACCGTGGCCGGCTTCGTGGTGCTGGCCGGCGTGGTCTATTACGGCGTGGGCTGGCTGAAGTCCCTGTTGCCCGACGCCGCCATCTACGTCATCGGCGTGTTCGTGCTGGTGGCCTATCTGGGGCTGCTGAAGATCGGCGCCAGCCAGCCCGAACTGGAACTCGACGACCCCGACGCGCCGGTATTCGAATTGCCCGAGACCGGGCCCACGCTCAAGTCGGGCCTGCACTACCTGCTGGCCGTGGTGGTGCTGATCTGGTGCCTGATGGTCGAGCAGCTGTCGCCGGCGCTGTCGGCCTTCTGGGCCACCATGTTCCTGATCTTCATGATGCTGACGCAGCGCCCGCTGCTGGCGATGATGCGCGGCCACGGCGAACCGTTCGCCGCTGCACGGCTGGGCTTTGCCGACCTGATCGATGGGCTCGAGGTCGGCGCGCGCAACATGATCGGCATCGGTGTGGCCACGGCCGCCGCGGGCATCATCGTCGGCACCGTGTCGCTGACCGGCGTCGGCCTGGTGATGACCGAGATCGTCGAACTGCTGTCGGGCGGCAATCTGATCATCATGCTGCTGCTGGTGGCGTTCATCAGCCTGGTCCTCGGCATGGGCCTGCCGACCACCGCCAACTACATCGTGGTCTCGACCTTGATGGCGCCGGTGGTGGTGGAAATCGGCGCGCAGAACGGCCTGCTGGTGCCGCTGATCGCGGTGCACCTGTTCGTCTTCTACTTCGGCCTGATGGCCGACGTCACGCCGCCGGTCGGACTGGCCTCGTTCGCTGCGGCGGCCATCGCCCGCGCCGACCCGATCAAGACCGGCATCACCGCGTTCTTCTACAGCATGCGCACAGCGATCCTGCCGTTCCTGTTCATCTTCAACACGCAGTTGCTGATGATCGGCATCGACAGCAGCTTCCACCTGGTGTTGACGGTGGTCAGCGCGGTGCTGGCCATGTTGGTGTTCGCGGCGGCGACGCAGGGCTATTTCCTGGTCCGCTCGCGCTGGTACGAAAGCGTGTTGCTGCTGCTCATCACCTTCACGCTGTTCCGCCCCGGTTACTGGTGGGACATGGCCTACGAGCCGTACCAGGAACGCCCGCCCACCGAATTGATGGCACTGGTCGAGAAAGCACCGGCCGACGAGCGCAAGCGCGTGTGGGTCGAAGGCATCAACCTGGAAGGCAAGAACGTGCGCAAGGGCGTGCTGTTACCGCTCGGTGATCCGGGCAAGGCCAACGAACGTCTCAAGCGCATCGGCCTGACGGTGATGTCGCTCGGTGGCGAGGTGCAGGTGGGCGCGGTCGCCTTCGGTTCCACGGCCGAGAAGCTGGGGCTGGAGCAGGGTTTCAAGATCACCTCGATCGAGGTGCCGGCCGAGCGGCCGGCCAAGGAGTGGATGTTCGTGCCGGCGCTGCTGCTGCTGGGCATCGTGATCCTGCTGCAGCGCCGCCGTCGTGGCGACGTGGCGGCGGTCAGGCCGGTCACCGCCTAGTCGGCGCCGTCCACGCGGCGCGTGGTCACGCGCACGTCCAGCGTGTGTTCACCGCCGCCGCGGATCACACCCCGCAGCGGCGTGACATCGCTGTAATCGCGGCCGACGGCCAGGCGCACGTGGCCCAGCGCCGGCACCAGGTTGTTGGTCGGGTCCAGATCGAGCCAGCCATCGGCGACGCCGGGGGTGTCCGGGCAATACACCTGCACCCAGGCATGCGATGCATCGGCGCCTTGCAGCGCGGGCTGGCCCGGCGCCGGCGCGGTGAGCAGATAGCCGCTGACATAGCGGGCCGCCAGGCCCTGCATGCGCAGTGCGGCGATCATGATGTGGCTGAAGTCCTGGCACACGCCGCAGCGCTGGGTGAAGGCATCGATCAGCGGCGTATCGACTTCGGTGCTGGTGGCCTCGAACTCGAAATCGGCATGGATGCGTCGCATCAGGTCGATCGCCGCCAGCGCCAGCGGCGTGCCCGGCGCGAACGACGCGGCGCCATAGTCGCGCAACGCCTGCAACCGCGGTACCAGCGGCGAGGGCTGCGCGAATTCGACGGCCGGGTCGTAGATCGCACCGACTTCGTAGCGCAGCCGCCGCCGCACCGCTTCCCACGGCGGCGACGCCGATGCCATCAGGTCGGCGTGGCGCGCGGCGACCGACACGCGGCTGATCGAAACCAGGTGCAGTTCGCGGTGCGGTTGGGCGAGGCTGAAGAAGAGCCGCGCGTTGCCGTGCGCATCGATGTCCGACGTGCGGCGGGCGGGCGCCGGCTCGATCGACAGGTCGTGCGCCAGCAGCCGCTGACCCCCATCGCCACGCGGCGCCAGGTGCGCCATGTGCAATGCCTGGTTGACCGGCGTCGCGTAGTCGTAGCGGGTTTCGTGCACGACATCGAGGGTCGTCACCGTCGCCAGCGGCGCGTTCATATGCTGCGCGGCGCGTCGCCCACCGAGGCATGGGCGAAAAAGCGCAGGCCCAGGTTCTCGGCCAGTTGCCAGCCCAGATCGCTCAGACGCTGGCCCAGGTTCGACAACCGCTCGAGCAACTGCGCCTCGTCGAGGCCACGCAAATCGTCCAGGCTCAGCCCGGCCCCCTCGGCCGGCAGCGCGGCCAGCACGGCGCTGGCCGACGCCTCGTCGAGCGGCAACTTGCGCAACTCGGTGCGCAGACGGCGCAGCACACCGGCCAGCGAACGCGGATTGGCGCTGTCGAGCACCAGCAGATCGGTGATGGCGAGCAGGTCCTCATGGCGCTGGTAGCGGGCACGGAAGGTGATGGCGCTGTCGAACAGCTCGAGCAGCACCTCGCTGCCGGCGACCTGTTCGAGCGCCCGTTCATCGACGAATGCCGTCAGCGCGGTGGCCATGCCGATCAGCCGCTCGAGCAGTCGGCCGACGGTGAGGAAGCGCCAGCCGTGGTCGCGTGTCATGCGGTCGGTCTGCGCGCCGGTGACGGCCGCCAGCTGCAGCGCGAGGCGGTCCAGCGCCGGCACCACCCGCGCCAGCGTCGGCAGCCGTTCGCCGTGCGGCAGCGCCTGGCCGAAGGTCTCGCGCATGGCGCGAATGACGGCCCATTGCTCGGTGGACAGGCGTTCGCGCAGCGCCGCTGCGGCACCTTCCAGCGCGCTCAGGTCGAAGGCGATGCTGCTCGCGGCGGGGTCGGACAGGGCCGCCAGCAACGCGCGTTCGAACAGATGCGCCGACTGGTTCAGCGTCGGCACGCCTTCGGGGGCCAGGCCGCCGCTGATGGCCAGCGACGACAGCGCCTCGCGCAGGCTGGGCGGCGCTTCGCTGTGCGTGTCGATGACGGTCAGCAGCGCGCGCGCCAGCCGCACCGCCTGTTCGGTGCGTTCGGTGTAGCGGCCGAGCCAGAACAGGTTCTCGGCCGTGCGGCTGGACACCGGCGGCCGACGCGCGGCGATGTCGTCCACGCTCAGGCGCTGCGGCAGCATCGAGAAGCTGTCCACCGGGCCGTCGGTCAGGACCCAGGTGTCCAGGCTCGACGCACCGCGCTGCATCGACACGCTGCCGTCTTCCTGGCGCGCGACGCGGGTCATGCCGCCGGGCATCACATGCCAGCGCCCGTCGCCTTCGGCGATGGCATACAGGCGCACCATGCAGGGGCGTGTGACCAGGCTGCCCTGTGCCCATACCGGTGCACGGGCGTAGCGCACGCGCTCGGTCACCGTCCACGCGTCGGGGTCGTCCTCGATGCGCCCACGATCGGGGCGTTGGCTCTGCGAATTGCCGCCTTCCATCGGGTAGGTGGGGCGCATCAGCTTGTCGCCCAGGTCGCCCTGCACGTCGCGCCAGGCCGCCTCCTCGCCGCACCACCAGGTCGGCAACCCCGGCATCAGCAATTCCTGGCCGAGCAGGCGGCGCGACAGTGCGGGCAGGAAACCCTGCAGCCCCGGTGTTTCGAGGAAGCCGCTGCCCAGCGCGTTGGCCATCACGATGTGCCCGGCGCGCACCACCTGCAACAAGCCCGGCACGCCGAGAGCCGAATCGGCACGCAACTCGAGCGGATCGCAGAAGTCGTCGTCGAGCCGGCGCAGCATGCCGTGCACCGGCTCCAGGCCTTCCACCGTTTTCAGGTACAGCCGCTGATCGCGAACCACCAGGTCGCCGCCCTCGACCAGCGGCAGGCCGAGATAACGGGCCAGATAGGCATGTTCGAAGTAGGTCTCGGCATACGGCCCCGGCGTCAGCAGCACCACCCGCGGCGTGGCACCGCCGGCCACCGCGCGCGCCGGCCCTTCGATCGAATCGAGCAGCCGCCGGTAGCTGGCTGCGATGTGCTGCACGCCGAGTTCGCGAAACGCTTCCGGAAACTGGCGCGACGCGACGAGCCGGTTGTGCATCACATAGCCCAGGCCCGACGGCACCTGGCTGCGCCGCGTCAGCACCTGCCAGTTGCCGTCGTTCAGCCGCGTCAGGTCGAAGGCGATGACATGCAGCCGCTGGCCGCTGGCCGGTGCCACGCCGCACATCGAGCGCAGGTAGCCGGGATGGCGCAACAACATCGCCGGTGGCAGCAGGCCCTCGTGCAGCACACGCTGAGGGCCGTAGACATCGGCGAGCATGGCCTGCAACAGCTGCGCGCGCTGCGTCACGCCGGCCTCGATCACCGCCCAGTCGGCCGGGTCGATGAGCAGCGGCAGCAGTTCGAGGGCCCACGGGCGCTGCGCGGCGCCTTTGTCGCCGAAGACGTTGTGCGTGATGCCATCGTGGCGGATCTGCTGCGCCACCTGGGCCACGCGCCGGTCCATGTCGTCGGACAGGCGCGTCGCGGCCAGCGGTGGCGGCAGCCACTGCATGAACGCGGCCCAGCGTTCGCGCAGGCTGCCATCGCGCTGACGCAGTTCGTCCCAGGCGTGCGCGTCGATGCCACGGCTGTGTCTCAGCAGCTCGGCGCCGAGCGCCACGCCGGGGGCGCCACTGCCGTCGTCGAAGGGCAGTGGGAATTGCTGCGTTTGCGCCTGCGCCTGCGCCTGGAATTGCGCCTGCCCCGGCGGCCCGGCCGGCGGCGGAGAAGAAGAGTCGAACGGCACGCGTGTCCCGCTGCGTCGATAGCTCAGCGCAGCGCATGTCGAGCGTGAACGGAAACTCGAGGCTCGGCTGCGCCGGCTTGCACCTCCATGCGGCCCGGCGTGTGGCCGAAGCGCACGAAGCGCGCCAGGCGCCGGCTCTCGGCCGTGTAGGCGTTGACCGGAAAGTCCTCGTGGCTCAAGCCGCCCGGATGGGCGACGTGGTACTGGCAGCCGCCCAGCGAGCGCTGCATCCAGCGATCGACGAGGTCGAAAGTCAGCGGCGCGTGCACGCCGATGGTCGGGTGCAGCGCCGACGGCGGTTGCCAGGCGCGGTAGCGCACGCCGCAGACGAACTCGCCCACGCGCCCGGTCGGCTGCAGCGGCAAGGCCATGCCATTGACGGTGACGAGATGGCGGTTGTCGTTGAGGCCGCTGACCTTGACCTCGAGCCGTTCGAGCGACGAATCGACATAGCGCGCGGTGCCGCCGGCAGTGTTCTCCTCGCCGAGCACATGCCACGGCTCGAGTGCGGTGCGCAGGCTCAGGTTGACACCCATCGCGGCGACGTCGCCGATGTGCGGAAAGCGGAACTCCAGGTGCGGCGCGAACCAGGCCTCATCGAACGCATAACCGGCCCCGCGCAACTCGGCCATGACATCGTCGAAATCCATCTGCACGAAGCTCGGCAGCATGAAGCGGTCGTGCAGCGCGGTGCCCCAGCGCGTCAGCCGCGTGCTGCCGCGGCCGCGGTACGGCTCGCGCCAGAACCACGACAGCAGCGCGCGCAGCAGCAGCTGCTGCGACAGGCTCATCTGCGCGTGGGGCGGCATCTCGAAGGCCCGCAGTTCGAGCAAGCCCAGCCGGCCGGTGGGGCCGTCGGGCGAGTACATCTTGTCGATGCAGAACTCGCTGCGGTGGGTGTTGCCGGTGACGTCGATGAGCAGGTTGCGCAGCGCGCGGTCGATCAACCACGGCGGCACGGCATGGCCCAAGGCCGTCTGGCGGTCGAGTTCGGCCAGCGCGACCTCGATCTCATAGACCTGATCGTTGCGTGCCTCGTCGAAGCGCGGCGCCTGGCTGGTCGGGCCGATGAACATGCCGCTGAACAGATAGCTTAAGGATGGGTGGTTGTGCCAATAGGTGAGCAGGCTGGCCAGCACATCAGGCCGGCGCAGGAAAGGGCTGTCGGCCGGTGTGGCGCCGCCGAGCACGAAGTGGTTGCCGCCGCCGGTGCCGGTGTGGCGCCCGTCGAGCATGAACTTCTCGGTCGACAGCCGCGTGCGGTGCGCCGCGTCGTAGAGGAATTCGGTGTGATCGACGAGCTGTTCCCAGTTCGATGCCGGGTGGATGTTGACCTCGATCACGCCCGGGTCGGGCGTCACCTGCAGGATCTTCAACCGCGGATCACGCGGCGGCGGGTAACCTTCGAGCACCACCTTCAGCTTCAGCTCGGCCGCTGTGGCCTCGACCGCGGCGAGCAGCTCCAGGTAGTCCTCGAGATGCTTCAGCGGCGGCAGGAAGACATACAGCAAGCTGGACTTGCCGCCGTGTTTCGCTTCCGCCTTCGGGCCGTTGGCGCGCTGCGGGTCGCGCACTTCCACGCACAGCGCGGTGCGTGTCAGTCCGCTCGTCGATTGCCCCGGTACCGGCGGCGCGTCGGGTGCGCGCGGTGGCGGCGTCTCGGGCTGGTGCGGGCCGATGTAGTGGCGCCCCGCTGGGCCGTAGCCCGGCGCGCTGCGCACGATCGCGTCGTTGTCGGCGAAGTCGATGTCGTCCGGGTCGGGCACCGGCGCGGTTTCTGCAAAAACACCGGTGTGCGGGGCGTCGACACCGGGGCGCTGGTTGAAACGCGCACGCAGCGCCACCGCGTTCGGCAACGCACCGCCGACCACGTACGGATCCTGCGTGATCACCTGCTGCACGTCCTCGCCTTTGGCCCAGGGCAGCGAATCGAGGGGCAGCCGGTAGCCCATCGGCGAATCGCCGGGCGTCAGGTACAACCGTTCGTCGCGCAGGAACCAGGCGCCGCTCATCCAGCGTGGGCCGGCAGTTTCGGTGTGCCACTCGCGCTTCAGCGGCAGCAGGTAGCCGACGGTGGCATCGAGCCCCTGCGTGAACAGCCGCCGCAGCCGTGCGCGCTCCATCGCATCGTCGAGTTTCGAATCGAAAGGATCGACGTTGACCGGCAGCCGCCGCTCGCGCCACAGCGCGTACCAGGTGTCCTCGAAGGCCGGCTGCACGTATTTCGTGTCCAGCCCAAGGCGTTGCGTCAGGCCGTCGACGAAGGCGCGCGCATCGTCACTGGTGTAGTGCAGCGCCTCACTCTCGTCAGCGAACAGCGACGTGTCCTGCCAGCACGGCTGTCCGTCGGCACGCCAGCCGATCGTCAGCGCCCAGCGCGGCAGCTGTTCGCCCGGATACCACTTGCCTTGCCCGAAATGCAGGAAACCGCCCTGCCCGTAATGCGCCATCAGCCGGTGCACCAGCTGCGTGGCGATGCCACGCTTGGTCGGGCCCAGCGCATCGGTGTTCCATTCGCCGGCATCGCGGTCGTCGACCGAGACGAAGGTCGGCTCGCCGCCCATCGTCAGGCGCACGTCCTGCTGCTGCAGTTCGGCATCGACCTGCTGGCCGAGGGCGAGGATGTCCTGCCACTGTTCCGCCGTGTACGGCTTGGTCACGCGCGGTGATTCGTGGATGCGCGTGATGCCCATGTGGTGCTCGAACTGCACCTCGCATTCATCGACCTCGCCGCTGACCGGTGCGGCACTCGACGGCTCGGGCGTGCAGGCCACCGGGATGTGGCCCTCGCCGGCCATCAGCCCCGAGGTCGGGTCCAGCCCGACCCAGCCGGCGCCGGGCAGAAAGACCTCGCACCAGGCATGCAGATCGGTGAAATCGACCTCGGTGCCGCTGGGGCCGTCGAGCGATTTCACATCGGGTTTGAGCTGGATCAGGTAGCCCGAGACGAAGCGCGAGGCCAGCCCGAGGTGGCGCAGCGTCTGCACCAGCAGCCAACCGGTGTCGCGGCACGAGCCCGACAGGTTCGTCAGCGTGACCTCCGGCGTCTGCACCCCCGGCTCCATGCGGATCAGGTAGCCGATGTCGCGTTGCAGCCGCTGGTTCAAACCGACCAGGAAATCGATCGTGCGCAGCTCGTCACGAGAGATGCTGTCGACGAAGGCCTTGAAGCGCGGCGTCAGCGCGCCCTTGACCAGGTACGGCGCCAGATCGTGTTTCAGCTCGCTGGCGTAGTCGAAGGGGTAGGTTTCGGCGTCGGGCTCGAGAAAGAAGTCGAAGGGGTTATAGACCGCCATCTCGGCGACGACATCGACCGTGACCTTGAACTCGGTCGTCGGCTCGGGAAAAACCAGCCGCGCCAGATGGTTGGCGAACGGGTCCTGCTGCCAGTTGACGAAATGGTCGGCCGGCTCGACCTTCAGCGAGTAGCTCAGGATCGGCGTGCGGCAGTGCGGCGCCGGACGCAGCCGCACCACCTGCGGCGACAGCTTGACAGGCCGGTCGTAGCGGTAGTGCGTGATGTGGTTCAGCGCGACATGGATCGACACAGGCGGGCTCCAGCTTTGATTCGGGATGGTTCGGGGTCGGGATGCAAAGTCCGGGCCACGCGCCCGTTCAGGGCACAGCGGCGGTTTCGACCGGCGCCCGATGATGCCAGTAACGCGCGGCGCGTTCGCGCTCGCAAGTCCCGGTTGCATCCGCGCTGGCGGATTGCCAGAGCCAGGCGCCGCAGACATCGCTGCGGCGCACGACCGCGCCCGCGGCCAGATAGCGTGCCTGCACATCCGGCGCCGGATGCCCGAAGCGGCTGCGATAGGCGGCCTGCACCAGCGCCGTTCGTGGTGCCACCGCCTTGATGAAAGCCGGCGTGGACGAGGTGCGGCTGCCGTGATGCGGCACCAGCAGCACATCGCTGCCCAAGGCCGGCCCGAGGCGCTCGACCAGCTGCCCCTCCTGCGCCGCTTCGATGTCGCCGGTGAGCAGCAGGCTGCGGCCGCCTTGTGAGCGCACGCGCAGCACGCAACTCATCGCATTCGGCTTGCGCGCCGCGGCCAGGTAGTCCTCGGCCATCGGATGCAGCACCTCGAAGTGAACGCCGTCCCAGTCCCAGCGCTGGCCGGCTGCACAGCGCCGGTGCGGCGGACCGTGGCCGAGCAACGGGTGCGCATCGCCCAGCGAGCTGGCCAGCGCGCCCACCTCGGTGCGCTCCAGCAGCGATGCGGCGCCGCCGACGTGGTCGCTGTCACTGTGGCTGAGCATCAGCAGGTCGATGCGACGCTCGCCGCGTGCGCCGAGCAGCGGCAGCAGCACCCGCTGGCCGGCATCGGCAACTTCCGAATAGCGCGGCCCGGTGTCGTAAACCAGCAAATGCGTGCGCGTGCGCACCAGCACCGCGGTGCCCTGGCCGATGTCGGCGGCCAGCACCTCGAACTCGCCAACGGGCACACGCGCGGGCGCCGGCACCAGCAGCGGCAGCAGCAACGGCAGGCCCAGCCAGCGCAGCCGCGCCGGCAGCGGCAGCAGCAACAGCGCCGCGCCGAGCAGCCCGCAGGCGATGACCGCCGTACTGGCGGCGGGCGCGGTCCACACGGCCCCCGGCCACGCAGCCAGCCAGGCCAGCACGAACGACAGCGCTTGCACCAGCCCAGCGGTCGGCGCCCACAGCGCCGGCCAGGCGATGCCCAGCAACGACAGCGGCGTGATCAGCAGCGACACCAGCGGGATGGCGAGCAGGTTGGCGATGAAACCGACCAGCGAAATCTGGTGGAAGAACAACATGCTTAACGGCGCGAGGCCGATGCTCGCCACCCATTGCGTGCGCACACCCGCGCGCACGGCCGCCCCGAGCGCCGACCAGCGACCCACGGCAGCGCGACGCGGCGCCGCGGCGACGGGCTGCGAACCCATCAACAACGCCACTGCGGCGAACGACAACCAGAAGCCCGGCTGCATCAGCGCCCAGGGGTCGATGACCGTCACCACCACGGCTGCGGTCAGCAGCACCAGCGGCATCGGCCAGCGCACGCCGAGCGAACGCAACAGCGCCATTGTGGCCAGCATCAACAGCGTGCGCTGCGCGGGCACGCCCCAGCCGGCGAGCAGCGCATAGCCGGTGGCGACGATGACCCCGCCCCAGCGAGCCACCGGCGGCACCGGGCACAACAGCATCAGCCTGGCGCTGCAGCGCCACAGCAGCGCGATCGCGCCACCGGCGAGCCAGGCGAACATGGTCACGTGCAGGCCGCTGATGCTCATCAGGTGCGCCACGCCGGTGGCGCGAAACAGGTCCCAGTCGTCACGGCCGATGGCGGCCTGGTCGCCCACCGCCAGCGCGGCCAGCACACCGGCCGACGACGGGTCGCCGACACGCAGCCAGATGTCATCGCGCACGCGCTGGCGGGCGCGGTCGACAAGGTGGCCCACGCTGTCGGCCAGCTTGCGCTGGCTGACGCCGGCATTCGTGCGCACGCTGCCGCTGGCGCCGATGCGCTGCTCGAAGAACCACAGTTCGAGGTCGAAGCCGTGCGGGTTCATCGTTCCGTGCGGCTGCTGAAGCCGCACCGTCAGTTGCCAGCGCTGGCCGGCACTCAAGCGCGGCAGCGGGCTGGCAATCGGCGCATCGCCGTCGAAACCTCGGTACCAGCCCAGCGCGATGCGCCGCGGCACACGCACCGGCTCGCCCGCGGCTTCGGCTTGCTCGACATCGAAGACGAAGCGCGTGCCCTGCAGCGTGGGCTCGGGCAGCCCGCTGATCACACCCGTGATCACGATGTCCCTGCCCTGCAGCGCAGCCGGCAGCGCATCCAGCAACCGCTGCTCTGCGCGCAGCGCAGTCGTTGCAAAGGCGATGGTGATCAACGCGGTCAGCGCAGCCAGGTCCGCGAGCACCGCGCCGCCAGCGGCCCGCGCGACGGCGCCGCGCCGCAGCCAAGCCAAAACGAACGCCGACAGCAGCGCGACCGCGAGCAGCATGGCGTTGGTGCTCAGCGGCCACAGCGTTGGCTGTTGCAACTGCGCGCCGATGCCGGCCAGCCACGCCAAGGCGAAGAGGGCGCCACGCAACCCGGGGTCCAGCGGCGCCAGCATCGCCGCAGTGTAGGATCTGCGCCGACCATTCCGTGCGAGGCAAAACACCGATGTCGATCCAGCAGCGCCTGACTTCCCTGGGCATCCAGTTGCCCCCCGTGGCCGTGCCCGCGGCCGCCTATGTGCCGTTCGTGCGCAGCGGCAACCTGGTGTTCCTGTCGGGGCACATCGCACGCCAGAACGGCAAGCCCTGGGTCGGCCAGCTGGGCCTGACGATGGCCACCGAAGAAGGCAAGGCGGCAGCGCGCGCGATCGCCATCGACCTGCTGGGCACGCTGCAGGCAGCGGTCGGCGACCTGGCCAAGGTCAGCCGCATCGTCAAGGTGCTGAGCCTGGTCAACAGCACGCCCACTTTCACCGAGCAGCACCTGGTGACCAACGGTTGTTCGGAGTTGCTGCGCGAGGTGTTCGGCGCCGACGTCGGCGCGCATGCCCGCAGCGCCTTCGGCGTGGCGCAGATCCCGATGGGCGCCTGCGTCGAGATCGAGCTGGTCGCCGAGGTCACTGCCGCAGCGTGAGCACCCCTTCGACACGGCGCAGCCGTGTGGCCCTGGCGATTGCCGGGCTGTGCTTCGCGGCGCTGGCGGCCGCGCTGGTCACGCAACACGTCTTCGACATGCAGCCCTGCCCCTGGTGTGTGTTGCAGCGGCTCATCTTCGTGGTCATCGGCCTGATCGCGCTGCTGGCCTGGGCGTGGCCCTCGGCGTGGGGCACGCGCATCGGCGGCGCGGCAATGGCGCTGTTCGCGTTCGGCGGTGTGGCCGCCGCGCTGTGGCAGCACTTCGTCGCCGCCGCATCGCCCTCGTGCAACCAGACGCTGGCCGATCGCATCGTCAGCGGCATCGGCCTCGACGGCTGGCTGCCGGAGGTCTTTGCCGCGCGCGCCAGCTGTGCCGATGCCGCCGTCGATCTGTGGGGGCTGCCCTACGAGTTCTGGAGCCTCGCGCTGTTCGTGCTCATCGCCCTGGTCACCACGCGCATGGCCTTGCAGCCGGCGCGCTGATCGACCCCGCTCAGGCCTTGCGGCGCTTCGCAGCGACGCCCATGCCGGCCAGCGCTGCGAATGCAAGAGCCAGGCTCGTCGGTTCGGGCACTTGATTGGTTGAACGACGCCAGACAAGCTGGTCTTGCTTGCCCTGAACGTCCACCATCGGCCGTCCCGAAGACAAGACGTACAGATCGTACGAGATGCCCAAGTTGGCGGAGTTCGCGAGCAGTTGGTTTGCGCCGAAGAAATTGACAGTGCCGTCTCTGTATTCGCTGATGTCGCCGAATGTGCCGCTGCCGAGCGTGCTGTCGCCGTCGTACACCGTGTTCCAGATCGCCAGTTGCACCGCCGACGACAGGTTGTCCCTGTAGTCGACGGCAGTGCCGCCGAACAGGTTGTTGCCGTAGACGTAAGTGATCAGCTTGCCCAGCGTTGCCGCTTTCGCGGCCGTGAAGTAGCTCGACGCGGCCATCACGTTGTAGTCGTTGTAGCTGCCGCCAAACGAGAAAAACTCAGTCAGCTCAACGCAGTAGGTCTCGATCGAGCCGTTCAGCTCAGGCACCGAACTGCCAGTGAGCGTGCCACTGAAACCGCCCGCGGCGCCGCTATACACCGGCGCACTGGCGTTGACGTTGTTGCCATTGCCCCATGTCCAGCTGTTGAGCTGCACGGTGGCAGCCTGGGCCGCGGGCACGGACGCCATGACAGCGGCGGCGGCAGCTAGAACGTGAATTCGCTTCATTGACTTGACTCTTCTTTCATGTGGGCCATCAGCGCCCGTCGCTGCACTGCCCGGCGATGAAGAGAGTCTGCCCAGGCAGCCCCAGCGGCGCATCCCCGCGGCTGGAGGTAACCCCCCGGGAACCAGGTGGTTGGTGTGAGACTCAGCTCACGCGGCGCCGTCGATCTGCGGCCGACGGCCCTTCAGCGCAACGCCGCGTTGATCTTGTGCAAGGCCGTAATTCCCGGGCACAGATCGACCTCCCCCAGGCTGTTCAGCGGTCGCGAAGGCGTCCCCAGCGCAGCATGCATGTCACCGGCATCGGGATCGAGATACAACAGACCAGTGGCCAGTTCGCCCGACGACTGCAGCGTCATCAACTGGTGCATCGCGCTGGCGCGATCAGTCGGGTCGTAGTCGGCATGCAACTTGCGCAGGCGCATCACGCTGCCGTCGTGCTGCGGCAGTTCGAGCACCGCGCCCGGCGCGGGATCGCCCAGCACTTCGCTGGCCAGGTCGATGAAATCGATGCGGCTGAGCGCCTCGTTGTGCTCGCGCACGTAGTCGTAGCTGCGTGTGCTGCCTTCGTGGTTGTTGAAGGCCACGCAGGGGCTGATGACGTCGATGAAGGCCGCACCGCCGTGGCGGATGGCACCTTCGATCAACGGCACCAGCTGCGCCTTGTCGCCGGAGAAGCCGCGCGCGACATAAGTGGCGCCGAGCTGCAATGCGATGCCGACCAGATCGACCGGCGCATCGGGGTTGAGCACGCCCTTCTTCGATTTCGAGCCGCGGTCGGCAGTGGCCGAGAACTGGCCCTTGGTCAGGCCGTAGACGCCGTTGTTCTCGACGATATAGACCATGCGCACCGCGCGCCGGATGGCATGCGCGAACTGGCCGAGCCCGATCGAGGCGGAATCGCCATCGCCCGAGACACCGAGATAGAGCAGTTGCCGGTTCGCCAGGTTGGCACCGGTGAGCACGCTCGGCATGCGCCCGTGCACGGTGTTGAAACCGTGGCTGGCGCCGAGGAAATAGTCCGGCGTCTTGCTGCTGCAGCCGATGCCCGACAGCTTGGCCACGCGGTGCGGCTCGATGTCGAGTTCCCAGCAGGCGTGGATCAGTGCGGCCGAGATCGAATCGTGGCCGCAGCCGGCACACAGCGTGCTGATCTTGCCTTCGTAGTCGCGCCGCGTGTAGCCGACCTTGTTCGTCGTCAGCGTCGGGTGATGCCAGCGGGGTTTGGTCAGGTAGGTCATGGTGTGGACGGTGTCGTGACGCGGCGTTCGCGGCGTCGGCGCGTGGCCGCGCGCGAGCGCACGTGCTCGGTGATGGCGTGGGTGATGAAGCGCGCGGTGATCGGCGTGCCGTCGTAGTGCAGCACCGCGCGCAGCCGTGACGGCTCGGCCTGAAGTTCGTTGATCAGCAGGCTGCGCATCTGCGCATCGCGGTTTTGCTCGATGACGAACACCTCGTCGTGCGCGGCGATGAATTGCAGAACGCTGAGCGGAAACGGAAACGCGCGCAGCCGCAGCGCATCGATTTCGATGCCGGCCTGCGCCAGGCTGTCCAACGCTTCGTCCATCGCCGGGCTGGTCGAGCCGAAATAGATCGCGCCGTAGCGCGCCTTGCCCTGCGCCGTGCGCAGAAGCGGTTGCGGCACCAGCGTCGCCGCGGTGGCGAACTTGGCCAGCAGCCGCTGCACGTTGCGCAGGTAGTCGGGCCCGGTTTCCGAGTAGCGCGCGTATTCATCCCGCGTGGTGCCGCGCGTGAAGTAGGCGCCCTTGCTCGGGTGCGTGCCGGGCAGCGTGCGCCACGGAATGCCATCGCCATCGACATCCTTGTAGCGGCCGAAATCACGGCCGGCTTCCAATTCCTCGGCGCTCATCACCTTGCCGCGGTCGTAGCTGCGCGCCTCGTCCCAGACGAACGGTTCACACAGACGCTGGTTCATGCCGATGTCCAGATCGGTCATCACGAACACCGGCGTCTGCAGCCGGTCGGCCAGGTCGAGCGCGGTGGCGGCGTGTTCGAAGCACTCGTGCGGGTCCTGCGGAAACAGCAGCACATGCTTGGTGTCGCCATGTGACGCGTACGCGCAGCTCAGGATGTCGGCCTGCTGCGTGCGCGTGGGCATGCCGGTGGACGGGCCGCCGCGCTGCACGTCGATGATCGTCACCGGGATCTCGGCAAAATAGGCCAGGCCGATGAATTCGGTCATCAGCGACACGCCCGGCCCCGAGGTGGCGGTGAAGGCGCGCGCGCCGTTCCAGCCGGCGCCGGTGACGATGCCGATCGAGGCGATCTCGTCCTCGGCCTGCACGATGGCGTAGCGCCGTTCGCCGGTCTCGGCATCGACCCGCAGCTTGCCGCAGTAGCTCTGGAAGGCTTCGGCCACCGACGACGACGGCGTGATCGGGTACCACGCGCACACGGTGGCGCCGCCGTACACGCAGCCCAGCGCGGCCGCGCTGTTGCCATCGACCAGGATGCGCTGGCCGACCGCGTCGCGGCGCTCGATGCGCAGCCGCATGTCGATGTGCGCCATGTGCTCGGCGGCGAAGTCGCGGCCCAGGTGCAGCGCCTGCACATTCGAGCCGAGCAGCCGTTCCTTGCCGCGGAACTGCTCGGAGAAGAGTGTTTCGATGACCTCGATCTCGATGCCCAGCAACTGCGCCAGCGCGCCGACATAGAGGATGTTCTTGAACAGCTGGCGCTGGCGCGGGTCGGCATAGGTGGCGTTGCAAATCGCGGTGATCGGCATGCCCAGCGTGTGCACGTCGTCGCGGAACGCGGCCGGCGGCAACGGGCGGGTCGAGTCGTAGAACAGGTAGCCGCCGCTGTCGACTTCCATCACATCCTGCACCCAGGTCTGCGGGTTCATCGCCACCATCATGTCGATGCCACCGCGCCGGCCGAGCCATCCCTTCTCGCTGACGCGCGCCTCGTACCAGGTGGGCAGGCCCTGGATGTTGCTGGGAAAGATGTTGCGCGGGCTGACCGGCACGCCCATGCGGATGATGGCCTTGGCGAACAGCTCGTTGGCCGACGCCGAGCCCGAGCCGTTGACGTTGGCGAACTTGACGACGAAGTCGTTGACGACGGGCTTGGCCTTCATGCCGGCACCTCGGCCAGCGGCTTGCGCTTCGTGTCATGACAGGCCGGTCCGGCCTGGGTCATCTCGAGCAGGAACTTCTGCATGTCCCAGGCGCCGGTCGGGCAGCGTTCGGCGCACAGCCCGCAGTGCAGGCACACGTCTTCGTCCTTGACCATCACGCGGCCGGTCTTCAGCGTGCCGCTGACATACAGGTCCTGCGTCAGGTTGTTCGCGGGCGCCGACAGCCGCGTGCGCAGGTCAGCTTCGTCGCCGTTGACGGTGAAGCTGATGCAGTCGGTCGGGCAGATGTCGACGCAGGCATCGCATTCGATGCACAGGTTCTGCGTGAAGTTCGTCTGCACGTCGCAGTTCAGGCAGCGCTGGGTTTCCTTGAACGCGGTGGCCGCATCGAAGCCGAGCTCGACCTCGATGCGGATGCTGGCCAGCGCGGTCTCGGCCGCCGCCCACGGCACCTTGAAACGCAGATCGTTCGACACCGCGTTGTCGTAGCTCCACTCGTGGATGCCCATCTTCTGCGACACCAGGTTGGTCATCGGCGGCGGGCGCTGCGCCACATCCTCGCCCTGCAACATCCGGTCGATCGACACCGCCGCTTCATGGCCGTGGGCCACTGCGGTGATGATGTTCTTCGGGCCGAAAGCCGCATCGCCGCCAAAGAACACCTCGGCACGGCTCGATTGCAGCGTGCTCGCGTGCAACACCGGCAATCCCCACTCGTCGAAGTCGATGCCGACGTCGCGTTCGATCCACGGAAACGCGTTTTCCTGGCCGACCGCGATCAGCACCTCGTCGCAGTCGAAGACCACGTCGGGCTCGCCGGTGGGCACGAGGCGGCGCTTGCCCTTGGCATCGAACACCGGCTCGACGATCTCGAACTGCATGCCGACCAACTTGCCGCCTTCATGCACGAAGGCCTTCGGCACGTGGCAGTTGATGATCGGGATGTTCTCGTGCATCGCGTCTTCCTTCTCCCACGGCGACGCCTTCATCTCGTCGAAGCCGGAACGCACGATCACCTTGACATCGCTGGAGCCCAGACGCCGCGCCGAGCGGCAGCAATCCATCGCCGTGTTGCCACCGCCGAGCACGATGACGCGCGGCAGCACCTTGCTGACATGGCCGAACGACACCGAAGCGAGCCAGTCGATGCCGATGTGGATGTGCGCAGCAGCTTCCTGGCGCCCGGGCAGATCGAGATCACGCCCGCGCGGTGCGCCGCAGCCGACGAAGACCGCGTCGTGGCCTTGCGCCAGCAGCGCCTTCATCGAATCGATGCGCTGCCCGGTGCGCAAGTCGACGTTCGGCATCTGCGTGATGTAGCCGGTTTCCTCATCGATCACGCTCTCGGGCAGCCGAAAGCGCGGGATCTGCGTCCACATGAAACCACCCGCCTTGGCCTCGCTTTCGACCACCGTGACGTGGTAGCCGAGCGGCGCCAGATCACGCGCCACGGTCAGCGACGCCGGGCCGGCACCGATGCACACCACGCGCTTGCCGTTGCGCGGCGCGCTGCGCGGCAGGCGTTGAGTGATGTCACCCTTGTGGTCGGCCGCCACCCTTTTCAGCCGGCAGATGGCCACCGGTTCGGGCTTGTCGGCGTTCTTGTCTTCGACGCGGCCGCGTCGGCAGGCGGGTTCGCAGGGCCGGTCGCAAGTGCGGCCGAGGATGCCGGGAAACACGTTCGACACCCAGTTGACCATGTAGGCATCGCCGTAGCGGCCCTGCGCGATCAGCCGGATGTATTCGGGAACGGGGGTGTGGGCTGGGCAGGCCCACTGGCAATCGACGACTTTGTGGAAGTAGTTCGGGTCTGCGACGTTGGTCGGCTGCACTGCAGTTGTCTCCTGCTCACACGTCAGGGCATGTGGCGGTTTGCGGTGGCGTCGCCAAGGGCTCGACCACTCGCGGCAGATATTGTGAACCTGCGCGCGGCGTGTGCGTGGCCCGCTGTTGGCTGCGCACGTCGTATCGTTCACGCCGCGCACCCCGCAAACCGGGGGTCACGGGGCCGCCATCGGCTTCAGTCCAGCGGCACCAGTTGCAACGGCTTGACGAAGCCGGCCAGCTTGCGCCCCTTGCGCGCGCGGCGACCCTCGTGCTCGGCCAGTGCCGGCCCTTTCAGCAGTTCTTCCTTCGGCTTGCCGCCGCGCCCTTGACCGATGACGCGCAGTGGCCCGCCGAAGCTCGCGGTCGATATCAGCGGGTCGCGGGCGTCCACGTCCATCAGCGTCAAGCCCTTGCCGCCCTTGGCCTGCAGCTTCAGTTCGTCGCGGCCGAACACCAGCAGCCGGCCGCTCAGGCTCAGGCAGGCCACGCGATCGTGCCCTGACAGCACGCGCGCCGGCGCCAGCAGCGCATCGGTATCGGCGACATCGAGAAAGGCCTTGCCGGCGCGGTTGCGCGCGACCATATCGGCCACCCGTGCCAGCAGCCCGAAACCGCCGCTGTTGGCCAGCAGCAGCAGTTCCTGGGGCGGGCCGGCGACATAGTGCGCCGGCTGGCTGCCGCCCTGCAGGTCGATCAGCGAGGTGATCGGTTGGCCATCGCCACGCCCGCCCGGCAGCGCGGCCACCGCCACGCTGTACACCCGCACCTCGCCGCCCGCCGGGGTGCCGAAGACCAGCAACGTGTCGATGCTGCGGCAGGCGAAGCTGCCGTACAGCGCGTCGCCGGCCTTGAAGGCGAAGCCGGCCGGATCGATGTCGTGGCCCTTCAGCGCACGCACCCAGCCCTTCAGGCTGACCACCACCGTCACCGGTTCGTCGACCACCCGCACCTCGGCGACGGCGCGCTTTTCCTGCTGCACCAGCGTGCGGCGGTCGTCGCCGTGCTGCTTGGCGTCGGCCTCGATCTCGCGGATCAGCGTGCGCTTCAACGTCGCCGGGCTGCCCAGGATGTCTTCCAGCCGCGTCTGCTCCTCGCGCAGGTTCTTCAACTCCTGCTCGATGCGGATCGCCTCCAGCCGCGCCAGCTGCCGCAAGCGGATATCGAGAATGTCGTCGGCCTGGCGCTCGCTCAGGCCGAATCGTTCGATCAGTGCCGGCTTCGGCTCATCGGCGGTGCGGATGATGCGGATCACCTCGTCGATGTTCAGCAGCACCAGCTGCCGGCCTTCGAGCACGTGGATGCGCTCGAGCACCTTGTCGAGCCGATGGCGCGTGCGCCGCTGCACGGTGGCACGGCGAAAGTCGATCCACTCCACCAGCATCTGACGCAGGCTCTTCTGCATCGGCCGCCCGTCGTGGCCGACCATCGTCAGGTTCAGCGGCACGCTGCGTTTCGAGGCTGGTGTGAGCCAGCAGCAGCGCGATCATGTCGGCGCTTTCCACGCTGCGGCTGCGCGGCTCGAACACCAGCCGCACCGGCGCGTCCTTGTCCGATTCGTCGCGCACCGCGTCCAGCAGCGCCAGCAGCGCGGCTTTCAGCTGCACCTGCTCCTGCGCCAGCGCCTTCTTGCCGGCCTTGACCTTCGGGTTGCTGAGCTCCTCGATCTCTTCGAGCACCTTCTGCGTGCTGGTGCCGCTGGGCAGTTCGTGCACCACCAGTTGCCACTGGCCGCGCGCCAGGTCCTCGATCTCCCAGCGCGCGCGCAGCTTCAGCGAGCCGCGGCCGCTGGTGTACGCATCGCGGATGTCGGTGCTGCTCGAGATGATCTGCGCGCCGCCGGGAAAGTCCGGCGCCGGCAGCAGGGCGAAGAGCTCGTCGTCGCTCAAGGCCTCGTTGCGGATCAGCGCCACGCAGGCCGCCGCCACTTCGCGCAGGTTGTGGCTGGGAATTTCGGTGGCCAGGCCGACGGCGATGCCGCTGGCGCCGTTCAACAACACGAACGGCAGCCGCGCCGGCAACTGTTTCGGCTCTTCGGTCGAGCCGTCGTAGTTGGCGATGAAGTTCACCGTGCCTTCGTCGATCTCGTCGAGCAGCAAGCGCGCGATCGGCGCCAGCCGCGCTTCCGTGTAGCGCATCGCCGCGGCGCCGTCGCCATCGCGCGAGCCGAAGTTGCCCTGGCCGTCGATCAGCGGGTAGCGCTGGCTGAAGCCCTGCGCCATGCGCACCAGCGCGTCGTAGGCGGCCTGGTCGCTGTGCGGGTGGAAGCGGCCGAGCACATCACCGACCACCCGTGCACTCTTCACCGGCCGGGGCGCGGCGCCGACGCCCGGACCCGCATACGACAGGCCCATGCGCTGCATCGCATACAGGATGCGGCGCTGCACCGGTTTCTGGCCATCGCACACGTCGGGCAAGGCGCGGCCCTTGACCACGCTGAGCGCGTATTCGAGGTAGGCGCGCTCGGCGTATTCGGCCAGGGCGATCGAGTTTTCAGGATCCGCGCTCGGCGGATCGAACAGGTCGGGTTCGCGGTTCATCGGCGGATGGCAGGCGCGCTGGCGGCGGACGGCGAGGGGCCTCCGACGCCGCGACGCCGTTCAGTGAATGGGGGTGTGCACCGTCAAGCTGCCGTCGAAACCATCACGCTGCCGACACCAGGCGCCGTCCTCGGCACGGCTCGCCTGCGCTGGACAACCCGTGACTGTATCGCCAGACGCTCACTGCGGAAACCGCTCGCGCAGCTTGAGCTTCCAGAACTTGCCGGTCGAGGTGCGCGGAATCGCGTCGATGACTTCGACCCGGTCGGGCAACTGCCACTTGGCGAAGCCCGCGCTTCAGCAAATGGTCGTTCAATTCCGCGGCATCGGCTGCCTGGCCCGGCTTCAGCACCACGCAGGCCAGCGGGCGCTCGATCCAGCGCGCATCGGGAACGGCGATCACAGCGGCTTCCGCGATCGCCGGGTGCGCCATCAGCGCGTTTTCCAGGTCGACCGAACTGATCCACTCGCCGCCCGACTTGATCAGATCCTTGGTGCGGTCGGTGATGCGCACGTAGGCCAGCTCGTCCATCGTCGCCACGTCGCCGGTGCGCAGCCAGCCGTCGGCGGTGAACTTGTCCGCCGCCACCGGCACCCGGTGGTAGCTGCCGGTGATGAACGGCCCGCGCACCTGGATTTCGCCGGGCGAAGCGCCGTCGTGCGGCGGCTCGCTGCCATCGTCGTCGCGCAGGCGGATGTCCACCAGCGGCACCGGCGTGCCGGCCATCGCGGCGCGACGGAAGTGTTCGTCCTCGCCGGCCGCGGCGAACTCGGCGCGTGGATACGACACGGTCGCCAGCGGCGAGGTCTCGGTCATGCCCCAGCCCTGCCCCAGCGTGATGCCGTGGCGGGCGAAGGCGCGGATCAGCGATTCGGGCACCGCCGAGCCACCGACCAGCGAGCGCATGCCGGCGGGCATCTTCCAGCGGCCCGGTTGCGTGGTCTGCGCCGCCTCGAAGGCCTGGATCAGGCCCAGCCAGATGGTCGGCACGCCCAGCGACAGCGTCGGCGGCTCCAGCTGCATCAGGTCGAGCAGGTCGTCGGCATGCAGGTGCGGGCCGGGAAACACCACTTTGGTGCCCATCATCACCGCGCCGTAGGGCATGCCCCAGCAGTTGGCGTGGAACATCGGCGTCACCGGCAGCAGGCAATCGCTGCCCTTCAGCGCCCACACATCGCCCATGCAACCGACCAGCGTGTGCAGCACCGTCGAGCGGTGCGAATAGACCACGCCCTTCGGCCGCCCGGTGGTGCCGGAGGTGTAGCACATCGAGGTCGGTGCGTTCTCATCGTGCGGCACGTAGTCGAAGGCATCGCCGTCGGCAGCGGCGAGCAGCGCCTCGTAGTCGGTCAGAACTCCGGCCGCCACCGGTGCGCCGGAGAACGGGAACACGATGATCCGCTCGAAGGGGTGGAGGTGCGCGAACTGCCGGTACAGCGGCAGCAGGATGTCGTCGACGATGAGGAAGCGGTCCTGCGCGTCGGCGGCGATCCAGCCGATCTCGTCGGCCGCCAGGCGCAGGTTCAGCGTGTGCATCACGCCGCCGGCCGCCGGGATGCCGAAATAGGCTTCCAGGTGCGCATGGTGGTTCCAGCACAGCGTGGCCACCCGCTCGCCCGGCTGCAGCCCCAGGCCCAGCAAGGCCGCCGCCAGCGCGCGGGTGCGCCGGTGGTACTGCGCATAGCTGTGGCGCACCAGCGACTTGTCCGGCAGGCGCGAGACGATCGTGTTGCCGCCGAACAGGCGCCCGGCCCGTTCGAGCAGGTGGTTGAGCGACAACGGCACGTCCATCATCGTGCTGTGCATGCGGGGCATCTGCGCGGCTCCGTTCAAGGCATGGACATGGATTCAGCGCCGCGCGTCGGCGGCACCCGGCGTTTCCAGGCCCATCGCCTGGCGGGCCTGGTACTCGCGATCCAGCAGGCTCATCACGATCAGCGAGTCGTAGCCGTCGGCGCCGTCCTGCCCCTCCCGTGATAGGCGCACGCTCTCGCGCAGGCAGCCTTCGGTGACGAAGCCCTCGCTGGCATACAGCGCCAGTGCGCGCGTGTTGAGCTGCTTCACGTCGAGCCAGAAGCGGTGCGCGTGCAGGTCACGAAAGGCCATTTGCTTGAGCAGACGCACACAGGCACGGCCCATGCCCTGGCCCTTGCTCTGCAGCACCAGGCGCTTGAGTTCGACGCTGCGCTGCGGGTTGCGGCAGCCCTGCAGGATGACGAAGCCGACGGCGGTGTAGTCGGCCCCGCCTTCGACGATGAAGTGCCGGAAGTCGGGAATGCGCACCGCACCCTCGTGCTGCGTGCGTTCCCACGGTGTGATGAACGGCAGGTTGCCGGCGTCGGTCTCGACCGAGAGCACGAAGTCGAGGTCGGACAGCATCGTCGGGCGCAGGCGTACCCGGGGCGGGCGTGCATCGGCGGGTCGCGTGGCAACGGACATCACAAGACTGTAGCCGAGCGCCATGTCCGGCCATCCCGTGGCCCGCAAATTGCATCGGCGCACGCTCGCCGGTCTAGGGTTTCGGAGAATGGTGCGTTGAGGGGGCTTCGGATTTACTCGGTTGCGGCCCGCAGCGGCCGGTCGGATGGGTTGAAAAGCCATGGCGGGCCACAACGGCACGGCACACATTGGAGAGAGATGCAATGAATGAATCACAGCTCAGGGGCCTGATCGGCCAGGTCAAGGCCGGCAAGCTATCGCGCCGCAGCTTCATCGACAGGATGATCGGCTACGGCTTGACGGCGCCGCTGGCGGCGCAGATGTTGCTGCATTCGGGCGTGGCGCGGGCGCAGGCCCCATCGGTGTACAAGCCCACCAAGGCGGGCGGCGGCGGCGCGCTGAAGATGTTGTGGTGGCAGGGCCCGACCCTGCTGAACCCGCACTTCGCCACCGGCACCAAGGACCAGGAAGGCTCGCGCATCTTCTACGAACCCCTGGCCGCCTGGGACAACGAAGGTGAGATGGTGCCGATCCTGGCCGCCGAGATCCCCAGCCGCGCCAACGGCGGCGTGTCGGCCGACGGCAAGACCATCACCTGGAAGCTGAAGCCGAACGTGCAGTGGCACGACGGCAAGCCCTTCACCGCCGACGACGTGGTCTTCACCTGGCAGTTCGCGTCCGACCCGGCCACCGCCGCGGTGACGATCGCCTCGTACAAGGACGTCAAGGTCGAGAAGGTCGACAACCTGACGGTGCGCGTGATCTTCTCGAAGGCGCAGCCGTTCTGGGCCGATGCCTTCGTCGCCGCCGCCGGCATGATCATCCCGAAGCACCTGTTCGGCGATTACATCGGCGCCAAGTCACGCGATGCGCCGGCCAACCTGAAGCCGGTGGGCACCGGGCCGTACAAGTTCGTCGATTTCAAACCCGGTGACATGGTGCGCGGCGAGCGCAACACCAACTACCACGAGGCGAACCGACCGTACTTCGACAGCATCGAGATGAAGGGCGGCGGCGATGCGGTGTCGGCGGCGCGCGCGGTGCTGCAGACCGGCGAGTACGACTACGCCTGGAACATGCAGGTCGAGGACGAGATCCTGAAACGCCTGGAAGACGGCGGCAAGGGCCGCGCCGGCATCGTGCCCGGTGGCAACATCGAATTCATCCTGCTCAACTTCACCGACCCGTGGAACGAGGTCGATGGCGAACGTGCCAGTGTCAACAGCAAGCACCCGACGCTGACTGACCCGACGGTGCGCGAGGCGCTGAACCTGCTGGTCGATCGCAAGTCGATCCAGGATTTCATCTATGGGCGCACCGGCGTGGCGACGCGCAACTTCCTCAACAACCCGCCGAAGTTCCGCTCGAAGGACACCACCTTCGAGTTCAACGTCGACAAGGCCAACCAGCTGCTCGACGCGGCCGGTTGGAAAAAAGGCGCCGACGGCATCCGCGCCAAGGATGGCAAGCAGCTGAAGTTCGTCTATCAGACCTCGATCAACGCGCCGCGCCAGAAGACGCAGGCCATCGTCAAGCAGGCGATGCAGAAGGCCGGCATCGAATGCGAACTGAAGACGGTCACCGCGTCGGTGTTCTTCTCCTCCGACGTGGCCAACCCGGACACGTACACCAAGTTCTTCACCGACATCGAGATGTACACCACAACCATGACGCAGCCCGACCCCGAGCGCTTCATGAACCAGTACGTGTCGTGGGAGATGTCGTCGAAGGCCAACAAGTGGCAGGGCCGCAACATCACGCGCTGGCGCAGCGATGCCTACGACAAGGGCTACCGTGCCGGCGAAGTCGAGCTTGACCCGGTCAAACGGGCGGCCATCTTCATCGAGCTGAACGATCTGGTGATCAAGGACCGTGTCGTCATCCCGGTCGTTTTCCGCCCGCGCGTGCAGGCCATTTCCAACAAGTTGAAGGCCCCCGTGAGCGGTTGGGACAACGACTTGTTCCTGCTCAAGGACTGGTACAAGGAAGCATGAGTCGCCGCGGCGGCGACTTGACCCTGCCGCGACGATGAGCAGCTACTTCCTGCGCCGGCTGCTCATCGCGGTGCCCAGCCTGCTGGGCATCAGCCTGGTGCTGTTCACCGTGCTCGCGCTGGCGCCGGGTGACCCCTTCAGCGAACTGGCCGGCAACCCGGCCATTCCGCCTGAAGTGGCGGCCGCGCTGCGCCAGAAGTTCGGCATGGACGACCCGGTGCTGAAGCGCTACTTCAGCTGGTTCGCCGCCATGATGCAGGGCGACTGGGGCTATTCCTTCGTCAGCCGCGTCGATGTCGACACGTTGATCCTGCAGCGCCTGCCGGTGACGCTGTTCATCATCGGCTCGTCCCAGGTGCTGGCGTTGCTGATCGCGCTGCCGGTAGGCGTGATCGCCGCTGCCAAGCCCTACTCGGTCTTCGACAAGGTCGCCAACACCTTCGCCTTCATCGGCTTCTCGCTGCCCACTTTTTTTACCGGCATCCTGTTCATCCTGCTGTTCAGCATCCAGCTCGAGTGGCTGCCCTTCGTCTATCGCGCCGACATCAGTGAGACCGGCTGGCGCTGGTGGTGGGAGCATTTCCGCCAAGCGATCATGCCGATCGCGGTGCTCGGGCTGTTCCAGGCGGCATCGTTCACGCGCTATGTGCGTTCGGCGGTGCTCGATGTCATCCGCCTCGACTACGTGACGACGGCGCGCTCGAAGGGGCTGACCGAATCGTGGGTGATCCTGAAGCACGTCGTGCGCAACGCGATGATCCCGGTCGTCACGCTGATCGCGCTGCAGATGCCGGCCATCTTCGGTGGTGCCGTGGTCACAGAACAAATCTTCCGCGTGCCCGGCATCGGCGCGCTGCTGATCAATTCGATCCTGTCCAACGACACCCCGGTGATCATGGCCGTGACCTTCGTCTCGTCGTGTCTGGTGATCGCCTTCAACCTGCTTGCGGATGTCTTCTATGGCTGGCTCGACCCCCGCATCTCCTTCCGTTAGCCTGCCGCTGCCCGTGGTTGCAGCGCCAACCTCGCCGGGAAGCGAGGCCTGGCGGCGGTTTCGGCGCCACAAGCTGGCGCTGACCGGCGCTGTGCTGCTGGGCACGATCATTCTCGCGGTCGTCTTCGGACCCTGGCTGTGGCGCGTGCCGATCAACGAGATCGACTTCACGGCCACCTTGCAAGGCCCGTCGTGGAAGCACCCGATGGGCACCGACGACCTGGGCCAGGACCTGCTGGCGCGCATGCTCTACGGCGGGCGCATTTCCATCGCAGTGGGCGTCGCGGCGATGTTCATCGCCGTCTTCGTCGGCATCGTCGTCGGCGCGGTGGCCGGCATGTCGCGCGGCTGGGTCGATGGCGTGCTGATGTGGATCACCGACCTGTTCCTGTCGTTGCCGACCTTGCCGCTGCTGCTGCTGCTGATCTACCTGTTCCGTGACACGCTGAAATCCTGGGTGGGCATCGAGGCCGGCGTGTTCATCATGATCGTGCTGGTCATCGGTGGCTTTGGCTGGATGCCTGTGGCCAGACTCGTGCGCGCGCAGTTCCTGTCGCTGCGCGAGAAGGAATTCGTCGAGGCCGCGCGCGCACTCGGCGCCACGCCGGCTCGCCAGGTGATGCGCCACATCCTGCCCAACTCGCTGGGCCCGGTCATCGTGGCGGCGACCATCGGGGTGGCAGCGGCCATCATCGGGGAATCGACGCTGTCGTTCCTCGGCCTGGGCTTTCCACCCGACATTCCCACCTGGGGCCGCATCCTGTTCGACGCCAAGGACCACCTCGACTTCGCCGCGCACTGGGCGCTGTTCCCGGGCGGCGCCATCTTCCTGACGGTGCTGTCGATCAACTACATCGGCGACGGTTTGCGCGATGCGCTCGATCCACGGCGGGTGATGTGAGCGCATGACTGAACCCTTGCTTCAGATCCGTGGGCTGAAAACGCACTTCGCGACCGACGACGGCTGGGTGCATGCCGTCGATGGTGTCGATCTGCACATCGATCGCGGCGAGACACTGGGCGTGGTCGGCGAATCGGGCTGCGGCAAGAGCGTCACCGCGATGACGGTGATGAGGCTGGTCGCGATGCCGCCGGGGCGCATCGTCGCCGGCCAGGTACTGTGGCAGGGGCGTGACCTGGTGCCGCTGCCGATCGACGCGATGCGCGCCATCCGCGCCAAGGAAATCGCGATGGTCTTCCAGGAGCCGATGACCTCGCTGAACCCGGTCTACACCGTGGGCGAACAAGTCGCCGAGGTATTGCGCCTGCACGAAGGCCTGGGCCGGCGCGCCGCGCTCGACCGCGCCGCCGAGATGCTGGCACTGGTGCAGATCTCGAATCCGCAGCGGCGCATCCACGACTATCCGCACCAGTTTTCCGGCGGCATGCGCCAGCGCGTGATGATCGCGCTGGCTCTCGCCTGCAACCCGCAACTGCTGATCGCCGACGAGCCGACGACGGCGCTGGACGTGACCATCCAGGCGCAGATCCTCGACCTGCTGAACGACTTGAAGTCGAAGATGGGCATGTCGGTGATGCTGATCACGCATGCGATGGGCGTGGTCGCCGAAACCGCGCAGCGCGTGGTGGTGATGTACGCCGGCAAGGTCATCGAGGAGGCCGATGTCATATCGCTGTTCGGCCGCCCGCGGCATCCGTACACGCAGGGGTTGATCCGGTCAATACCGCGCATCGACACCGCCGCCACACACAAGGTGCGGCTGGAAGCGATTGCCGGCACGGTGCCCAAGCTGATCGCGCCGAAGCCGGGTTGCCGCTTCGCGCCGCGCTGCAAGTTCGCGCAGCCTGACTGCACGCTCGCCGATCCGCCGCTGCGCGAGGTGGCGCCCGGGCACAAGGTGGCGTGCATCCTCGACCTGTGAACGCACTCCCGAACCGACGGCCATGACCGAACCCCTGCTGCGCGTGAAGAACCTGGTCAAGCACTTCCCGGTGAAGGGCGGTGTGCTGTCGCGCACGGTGGACAAGGTGCATGCGGTGGATGGCGTCAGCCTGGACATCGCCGCCGGCGAAACGCTGGGCCTGGTCGGCGAATCGGGCTGCGGCAAATCGACCACCGGGCGCTGCATCTTGCGCCTGATCGAGCCGACCTCGGGCGAGCTGTGGTTCGAGGGCCGCGACGTCACGGTTGTCGACAAGGCCCAGCTGCGTGCGCTGACACGCGACATGCAGATCATCTTCCAGGACCCGTATGCCTCGCTGAACCCGCGCATGACGGTGGGCGCGATCATCGGCGAGGCGATGGTCATCCACGGCCTGGAAAAAGGCGCCAAGGCGCAGGAAGCGCGCACCGTGGAGCTGCTGCGCACGGTGGGCCTGCACCCCGATCACATCCGCCGCTTTCCGCATGAATTCTCCGGCGGCCAGCGTCAGCGCATCGGCATCGCGCGCGCGCTGGCGGTGAGCCCCAAGCTGATCATCTGCGACGAGCCGGTGTCCGCGCTCGACGTGTCGATCCAGGCGCAGGTCATCAACCTGCTCGAGGACCTGCAGGAGCAGTTCAACCTGACCTATCTGTTCATCGCCCACGACCTGTCGGTGGTCGAACACATCAGCCAGCGCGTGGCGGTGATGTACCTGGGGCGCATCGTCGAGGTGGCGCCATCGCGCGATCTCTACACCTCGCCGAAGCACCCCTACACTGAGGCGCTGCTGTCGGCGGTGCCGATCCCCGACCCCACCGTCAAGCGCAAGCGCATCGTGCTGCAAGGCGATGTGCCGAACCCGATCCGGCCGCCCGCGGGCTGCCACTTCCACCCGCGCTGCCCACGCGCCGAAGACCGCTGCAAGGTCGAGGCGCCGCTGTTGCGCGATCTGGGGCCGGGCCGCTTGTCGGCCTGCCATTTCTCTGTCTGAACGACACTCACGCACAACCAGGAGACGAAAATGATCAAAGCCGGCATTGACCAGGACGCACTCATCGACATGGTGGCCGACGCCTCGGCCAAACAAGGCGAGAAGCTGCGCCAAGGCGTGGCCGACGCCACGTTGAAGGCGCTGCAAGGGCGCGAGCTGACCTTGGAGAACATGCGCAAGGTGATCAAGTCGGTGAGCCAGGCCACCGCGCTGGGCGCGGAGAAAAACCCGGCCAGCGCGGTCGATGTCGAAGGGCTGCTGCACAAGGCCATCAGCGGCATGGATGCCGCGCTGCTGCAAGCCGTGCAGGCCCACCGCAAAGCGCTGCAACAACTGGTGGACCAGGGCGCAGCACTGCGCGACGGCCAGTTGAAAACAGCGGTCGCCGGCATCGAGCAGATGGAAGACATGTTCTTCTCGACCATCGGCAAGGCCGTGAAAGGGGCGGGTGCACCGATGCAAGGCACCTGGGACCAGGTGCTGAAGGCGACGAAGATGGAAGGCACCGCCAGCGGGGCACTGGCCAGCCAGACCGTCGAAGGGTTGATGGCGCAGGCCCAGGATGCCATGCGCAAGGGCCGCGCCAGCAGCCTGCGCGCCAGCCAGGTGCTGTTGGACGGTTATGCGGCGATGGTCAGCGGCGTGCTGCTGGGCATGAGCGAGGGGCTGTCGAAAACGGCGGCGGCGCCGGCTCCCAGCGCTGCGAAGCCTGCTCCGGCTGCCAAGGCGGCGAAGAAGCGCACCACGGGCAAGTGACTGCGCTTGGCGGCGCCTGCACGCCGGCCAGTCCGACGAGGCCCCTTTCGCGAATGTGCCGTCGTGCGCCGAAAAGCGCCGATCGTCGTTCGCGCACAACGAAACGTGCCCGAACGGCGACCGCCGTCGAAACGGCGGACTCGAAATCAGGCCGGCTTAAGCAAATGGCGTGACGATCGCGTCATGCATTCAATAAGGCGCCTGCGCTCCTGGCTGCCCGGCGCCGCGATGTTCCTCGCGTGCAGCCTGTGCCAGGCCAATGACAGCTTCGGCAGCGAAATCTCGCACGTGGCGGCGGGCGCGGCCTTCGCCTCGGCTGCCACGGCGATTGCCGATCACTATGATGTGGAGAACCGAGCCTGGGTCGGGTTCTGGACCAGTGTCGGGATCGGCTTCGTCAGCGAAAGCATCCAGGTGATCGCGAATGGCTCGTCGCAGATTCACGGCTCTGCGCTGGATTTCGGCTCCAACCTCATTGGCGCGGCATTCGGCGCCTGGGTGACCGACAAGTACTTGCTGCGCCCGGTGATCGTCAAAGAATCGACCGGACACTACTCCGTGGGCCTGGTCGTCGGCATGGCGTTCTAGCCCTGCGGCCGGTGGGCCCGGATCGAGTGCTTTGTGCGCGGGCGTCAGTTCCCGGACCATCGCGGCTTGCGCTTGTCCAGAAACGCCGCCACCCCTTCTTGCGCCGAAGCATCGACCAGGTTGCAGGCCATGGTCTCCCCCGCATCGGCGTAGGCCGCTTCGATCCCGCTTTCGATCTGCCGATAGAACAGCGCCTTGCCCATCGCGATGGCCACGCGCGGCTTTTGCAGGATGCTTTCGATCAGGCTTTCGATCTGCGCATCGAGTTGCTGCGCACCCACCACACGATTGACCAAGCCCTTGTCGAGCGCCTGCCGCGCATCGATGAACTCGCCGGTGACCAGCATCTCGAAGGCCGCCTTGCGCGGCACATTGCGGCTCAACGCCACGCTCGGCGTCGAGCAGAACAGTCCGTAGTTGACACCGCTGACGGCAAAGCGCGCGTCTTCGCTGGCCACGGCCAGATCGCACATCGCCACCAATTGACAGCCGGCCGCGGTGGCGATGCCCTGCACGCGAGCGATCACCGGCACCGGCAGGCGCTGGATGGCCAGCATCATTTCTGAGCAGGCGGCAAACAGCGCACGGCCTGCTTCGAGCGACGGCGCGGCATGCATCTCCTTCAGGTCGTGCCCGGCGCAGAACGCGCGGCCGGCCGCGGCCAGCACCACCACCCTCACCTGCTCGTCCTTCGCCAGAGCATCCAGCTCGGCCTGCAACGCGGCCAGCAGGGCGTTCGACAAGGCGTTGAAAGCCTGCGGCCGGTTCAGTGTCAGCGTGACGACACCGCGCGCATCCGTCTCGCGCAGCACCAGGGTCTCGGTGCGGTCCATGCGGCGTCCTCCTATTCGATGGCCGACTTGCTCTTCGCGCGCTCGCGCAACTGGAACTTCTGGATCTTGCCGGTGCTGGTCTTCGGGATCGCTTCGAAGCGGATCTCCTTCGGCACCTTGTAGCCGGCCAGCAGGCCCTTGCAGTGGGCAATCAACTCTGCCGCCGTCACCGCGGCATCCGCCTTGGTTTCGACATAGGCCAACGGTGTCTCGCCCCACTTCGGGTGCGGCACCGCCACCACCGCGCAGGCCATCACCGCCGGGTGGCGGTACAGCGCGTCTTCGACTTCGATGCTGCTGATGTTCTCACCGCCGCTGATGATGATGTCCTTGCTGCGGTCCTTGATCTTCACGTAGCGGTCGCTCTCCATCACCGCCAGGTCGCCGGTGTGGAACCAGCCCCCTTCGAAGCTCTTGGCGGTGGCTTTCGGGTTCTTCAGGTAGCCCTTCATGACGATGTTGCCGCGAAACATGATTTCGCCCATCGTCTGGCCGTCGGCCGGCACAGCGGCCATGGTTTCGGCGTCGAGCACGGTCATGCCTTCCTGCAGCGCGTAGCGCACGCCCTGACGGCCGTTGAGTCGCGCCTGCTCCGACAGGCTCTGCGCCGCCCAGTCGTCGCGCTTCACCGCCACCGACGCGGGGCCGTAGACCTCGGTCAGGCCATAGACGTGGGTGATGTCGAAGCCCAGCTGCGCCATGCCTTCGATCATCGACGCCGGCGGCGCGGCGCCGGCCACCATGCCGCGCACGGTGTGGTCGATGCCCTCGCGCAAGCCGGCCGGTGCGTTGATCAGCAGGTTGTGCACGATCGGCGCGGCGCAGTAGTGGTCGGCCCGGTGTTCGCGCATCGCCGCCAGGATCGGCGCCGCCTCGACACGGCGCAGGCAGATGTGCGTGCCACCGAGCATCGCCACCGTCCACGGGAAGCACCAGCCATTGCAGTGGAACATCGGCAGCGTCCACAGGTACTTCGGGAAATGCGGCATGGTCCAGGTGGCGGCATTGCTCACGGCGTTGAGATACGCGCCGCGGTGGTGCGTGACCACGCCCTTCGGATCGCCGGTGGTGCCGCTGGTGTAGCTGACGGCGATGGCGTCCCATTCGTCGGCCGGGCCGTCCAACCTTTGCAGCGGCTCGTGGTGGCTGAGCAGCGCTTCGTATTCGTGCGTGCCCAACCGTTCACCGGGGCCGCTGTATTCGCTGTCGCACACGTCGATCACGGTCACCGTGCGTCCGTGCTCGGCCTTCAGGATGCGCAGCGCCTCGGCCATGACCGGCGCGAACTCGCGGTCGCTGATCAGCACGTTCGCCTCGCAGTGGTTCATCTGCCAGGCCAGCAGCGGCGCGTCGAGCCGCGTGTTGAGCGTATTCAGCACCGCATTCAAAGCCGGCACCGCATAGTGCACCTCCACCATCTCCGGCGTGTTCGGCAGCATCGCGCTCACCGTGCTGCCGCGTCCGACGCCCACCGATTGCAGCGCCGCCGCCAGACGCGCCGAGCGCTCGCGCACCTGCGCCCACGAGTAGCGGCGCGCGCCGTGGATGACGGCGGGCAGGTCGCCGAAGACCTCGGCGCTGCGTTCGACGAAGCTCACCGGGCTCAGCGCGACATGGTTGGCGGGGTTCTTGTCCAGATGCTGTTCGTAGATGTTCATCGTGCTGCGTCCGGGCTGTCGAAGGCATTCATTGTGCGCTCGCGACCCGCCGCCGCACCGTGCTGACCTTCCACCCAAGACCCTGCCATCGATCGGGGCGGGCTGCCGGCGCAGAATGCGCTGGCTTGGGACCACGCCGTGGTCGGCAACCGGAGATGCGCCTATGTTGAAAGCCGTTCTTCCTCTCGCCCTGGTGTTTGCCGCGGGCACCGCATTGGCCTGCCCTGAAGCCGGCAAGGCCATGGATGCCAAGGTCGACCTGAGCCCCAGCGTCACCGCGGCACTGGCCGTCAAGCCGCAGCAAAGCAAGGCCGCGCCTGAAGCGGCCAGGAAGGCCGTCAAGCCGGCCGAAGCCAAGAAGCCCGCGACCTGAGCCGGCTGCTCGCAATGTGACGCCCGGCCCGCGCCGGGCGTTTTTCATTCAGGTGGCCTTGGCGAGCGCCTGGTCGATATCCCACAGGATGTCGTCGATGTGCTCCAGCCCGACCGAGATGCGCACCATGTCGGGCAACACCCCGGCGGCCGCCTGCTGGGCTTCGTCGAGCTGGCGGTGGGTGGTGGTGGCCGGGTGGCTGATGAGCGTGCGCGTGTCGCCGATGTTCACCAGGTGGCTCATGAACTGCGCGCCTTCGATGAATTTCACGCCCGCCGCCGCGCCGCCTTTCACACCGAAGGCGAGCAGGCCCGAGGCCATCGGCACCCCCCCGAACGCACGCATCTGCCGCTGCACCAGCGCGTGCTGAGGGTGGTCGGCGAGCCCCGGGTAGTTGACCCAGGCGACTTGCCGGTGATCGCGCAGGAACGTCGCCACCGCCAATGCATTGGCGCTGTGGCGTTGCATGCGCAGCGGCAGTGTTTCCACGCCCTGCAGGATCTGCCACGCACTCGTCGGCGACAGGGCCGCGCCGAAGACGCGCAGCGTTTCCATGCGGGCGCGCATGCAAAAGCCGAAGTCGCCGAAGGTCTCGTAGAACTTCACGCCGTGGTAGCCCGGCGACGGCTCGGTCATGCCCGGGAACTTGCCGTTGTCCCACGGGAATTTCCCACCTTCGACCATCACGCCACCGAGCGTGGTGCCGTGCCCGGCCAGGTACTTGGTGGCCGAATGCACGACGATGTCGGCACCCAACGCCAGCGGGTTGCACAGGTACGGCGACGGCACCGTGTTGTCGATGACCAGCGGCAGGCCATGCGCATGCGCCACGTCGGCCACGGCGGCGATGTCCAGCATCACCAGGCTCGGGTTGCCCAGGCTCTCGGCGAACAGCGCACGCGTGTGCGGCCGGATGGCGGCGGCGAAGGCCTCGGGCTGCGTGGCATCGACAAAAGTGGTGCTGATGCCGAACTTGGCCAGGTTCACCGACAGCATCGACACCGTGCCGCCGTACAGCGCGCCGGCCGCGACGACATGGTCGCCCTGCTGCAGGATCGTCATCAGCGCCATCGCCTCGGCGGCCATGCCGCTGGCGCTGGCGACCGCCGCGCGGCCGCCTTCGAGTGCGGCCACACGTTCTTCCAGCGCCGCCACGGTCGGGTTGCTCAGGCGCGAATAGACATTGCCGAAGGTCTGCAGGTTGAACAGCGATGCCGCATGCTCGGCGCTGTCGAACACGTAGCTGGTGGTCTGGTAGATCGGCAAGGCGCGCGCGCCGGTGACGGCATCGGGAATCTGCCCGGCATGGATGGCCAATGTCTCCGGCTTGAAGCTGCGCTCGGCCATGGTCAGGCCATCTTCCTGGCGCTGATCACGCCGGTGTTCACGCCGGCCCAGTGCAGCCCGCCGAACAGCCGCGCGTGTTCGATCTTCACGCAGCGGTTCATCACCGAATCGAGCCCCGCCGCGCGCGCCAGCGTGTCGGCCTCAAGGTTGTGCACGCCGATCTGCTGCCACAGCACAGCGGGCGCCGATGGCGATGGCGGCCTGCGCAAAGGGCAGCACATCGGCCGTGCGGCGGAACACATCGACCATGTCCACCGGGTGCGGGATCTCCTCGAGTGACGCGTAGCTGCGCTCACCGAGGATGCTGTCGTAGCGCGGGTTGACCGGCACGATGCGATAGCCGTGCTGCTGCAGGTACTTGCCGACGAAATTGCTGGGCCGATGCCAATCGGCCGACAGCCCGACGATGGCAATCGTGCGGCACTCGCGCAGGATGCGGCGCAGGGTGTGGATGTCGTCGTTCATGTCAACAAGCCGTCGTCGTCATTCTGCACGGTGGGCTACACTTTGCATCGCCAGGAGAGAGCGATTGTCGTATCACGGCAGCCGCCGCCGAAGGCGCAGGGGCAAGCCCCGAACGCTCAGGCAAAAGGACTGGCAAGCGCCTTGCAAAGGGCGTTCCTCACTGGAGAGAGGCTGGCCGTGCGCCAGCCCACCGAAGGGGCAAGCGGTGGCGTTCACGCGTCGGCGCCAATCTCTCAGGTAAAGCGGACAGCGGGGGCGAAGATCAACCGTGCAAGGCCGGTTGTGTTGTTGCCCTTGGAGAACCGCGATGCCGGCCGAAGCCCCCGCCCTGTTGAAGACACCGTTGCATGCCTTGCATGTCGAACACGGCGCGCGCATGGTCGGCTTCGCCGGCTACGACATGCCGGTGAACTACCCCGGTGGCATCATCGCCGAACACAAGCACTGCCGCACCAGCGCCGCGCTGTTCGATGTCTCGCACATGGGTCAGTTGAAACTGCTCGGCGATGACGCCGCCAAGGCGCTGGAAACGCTGGTGCCGATGGACGTGATCGGCCTGGGGTCGAGCAAACAGCGCTACGCGTTTTTCACCAACGCCAGCGGCGGTCTGCTCGACGACCTGATGATCACGCGCCGCGAGCACGACCTGCTGCTGGTCGTCAATGCCGGCTGCAAGGCCGCCGACACGCAGCATCTGGTGACGAACATCGGCCACCGTTGCACGGTCGTGCCGATGCCCGAGCGCGCGCTGCTGGCGCTGCAGGGGCCGCAGGCCGCCGCCGCGCTGGCGCACCTGAACGCCGATGTCCGGCAGCTGACCTTCATGACCGGCGGCAACTTCACGCTCGCCGGTGCCGAGTGCTACGTCACCCGTTCGGGCTACACCGGCGAGGACGGCTTCGAGATCTCGGTGCACGAAGATGCCGCCGTGATGCTGGCGCGCAAGCTGTTGAACCTGCCCGAGGTGCATTTCGCCGGCCTCGGTGCGCGCGACACGCTGCGCCTCGAAGCCGGACTGTGCCTGTACGGCCACGACATCGATACCACCACCTCGCCGATCGAGGCCGGACTGACCTGGGCGATCCAGAAGGTGCGTCGCGCGCAGGGCGAACGCGAAGGTCACTACCCCGGCGCCAGCGTCATCGATGCGCAACTGAGCAGCGGCGCCAGTTCGAAGCGGGTCGGACTGATCGGTCTGGAACGGGCACCGGTGCGCGAAGGTGCGCCGCTGTTCGACGATCGTGGCCACAAGATCGGCAAGGTCACCAGCGGCACCATCGGCCCGAGCATCGACCAGCCGATCGCGATGGCCTATGTCGATGCGCCCCATGCGCATGTCGCCGCCGAAGTGTGGGCCGAGGTGCGCGGCCGCAAGCTGCCGATGCGCGTCACCGCCATGCCGTTCGTTCCGCACCGCTACTTCCGCGGCTGACTCATCTCACCCACCCCTGACCTGGAGCCCAGCAATGACCACCAAGTACACCGACGACCACGAATGGATCAACATCGAGGACCACGAGGCCGCGGCCGTGGGCATCACGCTGCACGCGCAGGAGGCGTTGGGTGATGTGGTCTTCGTCGATCTGCCCACCGTCGGCAAGCAATACAAGAAGGGCGAGGTGGCCGGCGTGGTCGAGTCGGTGAAAGCCGCCGCCGACATCAACATGCCGGTGTCGGGCGAGGTGGTGGAAGTCAACGAAGCGCTGCGCGCCGACCCGTCGCTGGCCAACAGCGACCCGCTGGGCAACGGCTGGTTCTTCAAGGTGCATGTCACCGACATGGCCGAGTTCGACCAGTTGATGGACGGCGCCGGCTATGACGCGTTGCTGAAGACGCTGTAGGTCACGCCGATGTTGATGCACGCCCATAAATCACTGGCCGAGCTGGAAGACGCCGGCGAGTTCATCGCCCGCCACATCGGCCCCGATGCCGAGGACGAGGCGCACATGCTGTCGGTCATCGGCGCGGCCTCGCGCGCCGCGCTGATCGAGCAGATCGTGCCGCGCAGCATCGTGCGCAGCGCCGGGATGCAATTGCCGCCGGCATTGAGCGAAGCCCAGGCGCTGGCCGAGCTGCGCGCCATCGCCGCGAAGAACCGCGTGCTGAAAAGCTTCATCGGCCAGGGCTACCACGGCACGCACACGCCGGCCGTGATCCTGCGCAACGTGCTCGAGAACCCGGCCTGGTACACGGCCTACACGCCCTACCAGGCCGAGATCAGCCAGGGCCGGCTGGAAGCGATGCTGAACTTCCAGACCATGGTCGCCGACCTGACCGGCATGGATATCGCCAACGGCTCGATGCTCGACGAAGCCACCTCGGCCGCCGAGGCGATGACGCTGGCGATGCGCGTGGGCACCAGCAAGAGCAGCAGCTTCTTCGTCGCCGACGACGTGCTGCCGCAGACGCTCGACGTGCTGCGCACGCGCGCGCAGCCGCTGGGCATCACGCTGGTGGTGGGGCCGGCCGAGGACTGTGCGGCCGGCGACCCTTTCGGCGCGCTGCTGCAATACCCCGGCGTCAGCGGCCGCGTGCGGCCGTTGCAACCAGCGGCCGATGCGCTGCATGCCAAAGGCGCGTTGCTGGTGGTGGCCGCCGACCTGCTGGCGTTGACACTGCTGAAGCCGCCCGGCGAACAGGGCGCCGACATCGTCGTCGGCAACAGCCAGCGCTTCGGCATGCCGATGGGCAACGGTGGCCCGCACGCGGCCTTCATGGCCACGCGCGATGCCTTCAAGCGCTCGTTGCCGGGGCGGCTGGTGGGGGTGAGCATCGATGCGCAAGGCGCACCGGCCTACCGGCTGGCGCTGCAGACGCGCGAACAGCACATTCGCCGCGAGAAGGCGACGTCGAACATCTGCACCGCGCAGGTGCTGCCGGCGGTCGTGGCCAGCATGTACGCCGTCTATCACGGCCCGCAAGGCTTGAAGCGGATTGCGCGGCGCGTCGCCGCCTACACGGCAGTGCTGGCCGCGGGCCTGAAGAAGATCGGCGTGGCGCTGGCCCATGAAGGCGCCTTCGACACCATCGAAGTGCTGCGCTGCGCCGAGCACTGCGATGCGCTGATGGCCGCCGCCGTCAAGGCCGGCATGAACCTGCGCCGCGCCAGCGAGGCATCGCTGGGCATCACGCTCGACGAGACCACCACACGCGACGACCTGCATGCGCTGTTTGCTTTTGCGCTGTTCGCCGATGGCAACGGCAAGCTGCCTGAAGTCGAAGACTTCGACAAGGGCATCGCGCCGCTGCTGCCGCCCGACCTGCAGCGCAGTACGCGCGTTCCTCACGCACCCGGTGTTCAACAGCCATCACAGCGAAACGCAGATGCTGCGCTACATCCGGTCCTTGAGCGACAAGGACCTGGCGCTCGACCGCGGCATGATCCCGCTCGGCAGTTGCACGATGAAGCTCAACGCGACCAGCGAGATGATCCCCATCACCTGGCCGGAGTTCGCCGACATCCATCCGTTCGCGCCGCGCGAGCAACTGGCCGGCTACTGGCAGCTGAACGAGCAGCTGTGCGACTGGCTGTGCCAGTGCACCGGCTATGCCGGCGTCAGCCTGCAGCCGAATGCCGGCTCGCAGGGTGAATATGCCGGGCTGCTGGCGATTCGCGCCTGGCACGCCAGCCGTGGCGAGGCGCAGCGCAACATCTGCCTGATCCCCGAATCGGCACACGGCACCAACCCGGCCAGCGCCGGCATGGTCGGCCTGAAGGTGGTGGTGGTGAAGTGCGACGACGCCGGCAACGTGAACCTCGACGATCTGCGCGCCAAGTGCGTTCAGCACCGCAACGAGCTGGCCGCGGCGATGATCACCTACCCTTCCACCTACGGCGTGTTCGAAGCGCGGGTGAAGGAGCTGTGCGCGCTGGTGCACGAGCACGGCGGGCGCGTGTACGTCGATGGCGCGAACATGAACGCGCTGGTCGGCGTGGCCGCGCCGGGCGAATTCGGCGGCGATGTCAGCCACCTGAACCTGCACAAGACCTTCTGCATTCCGCACGGTGGCGGCGGGCCGGGTGTGGGCCCGGTGTGCGTGGTCGACGACCTGGTGCCGTTCCTGCCCGCGCTGCCGGGCAGCGGCGCGTCCGTCGGCGGTCGGTGCCGTCTCGGCCGCGCCGCTGGGCAACGCCGCGGTGCTGCCGATCAGCTGGATGTACATCCGCATGATGGGTGCCGAAGGGCTGACGCAAGCCACGCACACCGCCATCCTGAGCGCCAACTACATCGCCGCGCGGCTCGATGGCCACTACGACATCCACTTCAGCGGTGACGTCAGCGGCATCAAGGGCGGCGGCGTGGCGCACGAGTGCATCCTCGATCTGCGGCCGCTGAAGGAAAGCAGCGGCATCGGCGCCGAGGACGTGGCGAAAAGGCTCATCGACTTCGGCTTCCACGCGCCGACGCTGAGCTTTCCGGTCGCCGGCACACTGATGGTCGAGCCGACCGAGAGCGAACCGCTGGCCGAACTGAAGCGCTTCTGCGACGCGATGATCGCCATCCGCGCCGAGATCGCCAAGGTGGAAAGCGGCAGCTGGCCCAAGCACGACAACCCGCTGAAGAACGCGCCGCACACCGCCGCCATGCTGCTGACCGACGACTGGCCGCATGCCTATTCGCGCGAAGAGGCCGCCTACCCGGTGAGCAGCCTGCGCAAGCTCAAGTACTGGTCGCCGGTGGCACGGGTGGACAACGTGCATGGTGATCGTCACCTGATGTGCAGTTGCCCGCCGCTGAGCGATTACGCGTAAGGTCCGCTCATGAAAATCCTGCTGCCCGTCGATGGTTCTTCGCCTGCGCTGCAGGCCGTGGCGCACGCCCTGCGGCTGTCCTCCGAGGGCCTGAGCGCGAGCTTTGTGCTTGTCAACGTGCAGGAGCCGCCGTCGCTGTACGAGGTGGTGGTGGTGCACGATGCCAAGGCCATCGAGAAGCTGCGCACCGGTGCCGGCCGCGACCTGATGGGCGATGCACGCGCGATGCTCGATACCGCGGGCGCGGCGTATGAGGTCGAGATCGCCAGTGGTGACCCGGCCAGTCAACTGGTCGAGGTGCTCGAGAACCACCGCTGCGACGCGGTGGTCGTCGGTGCGCGCGGTGCCGGCAAGCCCGATGCCAGTGACCTGGGGTCGGTGGCGCTGTACCTGCTGCGGCACTCTCCTGTGCCGGTGACGGTGGTCAGGGCAGCCGCGCTGATCGATGGCGACGAAGGCGACGCAGGTTCGGCCGACTCATGACCGCGGGCAGGTGGCGCCGCAGGGCTGGTTGACTCGGCGAGACGTCCGGTCGTCGGGTTGGAGGCTCAGCGCAGTCTGGTTCGCGCCAAGCGTTTCGCATTGGCCACCGCCTTGCGATGCACGGGCGTCATTCCCTTGCCCAGGATGCCCAGGGCGGCGGCTTGCACTTGCGAGGCCATCTTCCCCGCCGCCGGCGCGCCCCAGCCCGCGGGCGACCACGCCGCGCGCATTAAAGATACAGCCAGCGCCTGATTGGCACGCACCGTTTGCCATGCCATGGCCTGCATGGCTTCGGCGAATGCCGTCTTCTTCTCCGCCACCATCAGCTCGAATTCCCGGCGATCACGGGCCGACAGCACGGGGCCGGCAATGGCCATGCGCGTGACGCGATGGGCCACGACCTGGGGCACGGCAACGGCCATCTCAGCGGCCTGGGCCGTGATCGATTTCGTCTTTCTTGTGGAGCGCGAGGGCATGCGAATTCCTTGCTGCAGCGCCGACCGTGGTCGATGGCGCTTTGGGCTGTCATTAGCTCTTTTTCTTGCTTGAACCAGGCTTGCCGCCCTTGCCGGCGGCCTCACCTGCTTTCTGATCACCGATCACGCCCTTGAGCGGGCACACCTTGAACGCGGGGCACTTCTGGCACCCGACGGCGATGGCGATTGGACAGAGTGTCATGCGAACCTTCCAGGTGACAGGAGCGGCTGATGCTACGCCCGGGCGGCGTCGTCGTCGCCCCCGTGCGACCGGCGAAGTCAGTTGACCGTCACGGGGGTCGTGGTCATGCCGCACCGAGATTGGCCAAGACGGGCTGGAGGTCCGCCAGCGCAGGCGCCGCCGCCAACACCTCTTCCCGTGAGGTCCACGGGTAGGCGAGGTTCGATATCCAGCCCCAGACGATCGGCATCGTCGTCGCGGAAAGCACTTGCATCGCCGCGATCGAGATGACCAGCTTCTTCGCCAGATGAGGCGGCAGATCGCTGAACTGCCAGTCTTAGCGGCCGCAACCCACCCGAACTGCGCCGGTGGCCTTTTCCGTCATCGCAACCATCCAGTCGCAACTGAACTCTCGCGTCGGCCCGATGGGTCGCTGCAGGTAGAAAGAGTAGACGTTCTCGTACGTCTGGCCGAATGTTCGGACCAGGACATCGGCGATCGCGGCACGTCCCGCCGTGACGGCGGGGAAGTTGATCGTGGTGGTGTGGTTCGCCACCACGAGTTCGGCATCGGAGGCGAACGCATCGTCCAGGATGTGTGGTCGGTTTTCGTCCTTTGCGTGGAAGTAGCGTCGAAGCACGGCTTCGGTAGAAAGGGCTTCGAGCTGATTCATGACGACCTTCGAAGTCGCTCAGAACTTCGTATACCCACCGTCGATGATGAACTGCTCGCCAGTGGTGTACGCCGACGCCGCACTCGCCAGATAGATTGCGATGCCGCCGAAATCGGCCGCATCGCCCCAGCGCCGTGCCGGAATGCGCGGCATCACCGCACCGGCAAAGCGGCTGTCGTTGACCGCGCGCTCGGTCATTTCGGTGACGATCCAGCCGGGCAGGATCGAGTTGACGCGGATGCGGTGGCGCGCCAGTTCCACCGCCAGCGCGCGCACGAAGGCGGTGACCGCGCCTTTCGACGCGCCATAGTGGCTGTTGCGCGCAGCCCCTTCGACCGCCGCGGTGCTGGCGGTGGCCACCAGCGCGCCGCCCTGGCCGCGCTCGGCCATGTGGCGCGCGGCGGCACGGAAGGTCAGGAACACGCCTTCGACGTTGATGCGCTGCACACGCCGGAACTCGTCCAGGCTCATGTCGAGGAGGGTCGTGCCCTTGCTCGACACGCCGGCATTGGCGAAGCAGGCATCGACAGGGCCGAGCGCGGCGACGGTGTCGGCGAAGCAGGCCTCGACCTGCGCTTCTTCGCCCACGTCGCAGACAAAGGCCTGCACGCGCGAAGCGTCGCCGCAGCCTTCGATCAGCGCGGCCTTGGCAGCGTCGGTCTTGTCAGGCCGCGAGCCCCAGATGGCCACCGACGCACCGGCCGCAAGCAGGGCTTCGGCCATGCCGTAACCGATGCCGCCGTTGCCGCCGGTGATCAAGGCCGTGCGGCCGCTGAGGTCGAAGGGTGTGTACATGGTGCGCCTGTTGCCGTCCCGTGGTTGACCGGGTGCATTGTGGTGCGCTGTGGCCCGGCCGACAATGCATCGATGCAGCTGGCGCGAAGGCCGGCGCGCAACCCTTGAAAGCTTCTGACATGGCCGTCTCCGTCTTCGACCTGTTCAAGATCGGCATCGGCCCGAGCAGCAGCCACACGGTCGGGCCGATGCGCGCGGCGCGCCTGTTTGCGTCGGGCCTGCAGCACAGCGGCATGCTGGCGCGCTGCGCGCGTCTGCGCTGTGATCTGTACGGCTCACTCGGCGCCACCGGCAAGGGCCACGGCAGCGACAAGGCGGTGCTGCTGGGGCTGGCCGGGCACGAGCCCGACACGGTCGACGTCGAGGCCATTCCGGCGCTGTTGAAGACGCTGCGCGACGAGGCACGGCTGCCGCTGCCGCAGGGCCGTTCGGTGGCCTTCGACGAAAAGCGCGATCTGGTCTTCCACCGCCGCGAATCGCTGCCGCTGCACGCCAACGGCATGCGCTTCACGGCCTTCGATGCTCTCGGCGACGAGATCGTCAACCGGGTGTTCTATTCGGTCGGCGGCGGCTTCGTCATCAGCGACGAAGCGGCCAGCGACGGTTCCCGGCAGAAGGCGATCGCACCCGACACCACGGTGCTGCCGCTGCCCTTTCACAGCGGCGCCGACCTGCTCGACATCACACAACGCGAAGGCATCGACATCGCCGCCGTGATGCGCATCAACGAAAGGCACTGGCGCAGCGATGCCCAGATCGATGCCGGTCTGCTGAACATCTGGCAGGTGATGCAGGAGTGTGTGAAACGCGGCTGCCGCACCGAGGGCGTGCTGCCCGGCGGCTTCCACGTCAAGCGGCGCGCGCCGAAGCTGTACCGCGACCTGACCGGCAACCCGGAAGCGGCGCTGCGCGATCCGCTGCAGGTGCTCGACTGGGTCAACCTGTACGCGCTGGCGGTGAACGAGGAGAACGCCGCCGGCGGGCGCGTCGTCACCGCGCCGACCAACGGGGCCGCCGGCATCGTGCCGGCGGTGCTGCACTACTACGCGCGCTTCGTCCACGGTGCCACCGACAAGGGCGTCATCGACTTCCTGCTCACCGCCGCCGCCATCGGCCTGCTCTACAAGGAAAACGCCTCGATCAGCGGCGCCGAGGTCGGCTGCCAGGGCGAAGTGGGCGTCGCCTGCAGCATGGCCGCCGGGGCGCTGGCGGCGGTGATGGGCGGCACACCGGCGCAGGTGGAAAACGCCGCCGAGATCGGCATGGAACACCACCTCGGGCTGACCTGCGATCCGGTCGGCGGGCTGGTGCAGATTCCGTGCATCGAACGCAACGCGATCGCGTCGGTGAAGGCGATCAATGCCGCGCGCATGGCGCTGCACGGCGACGGCACGCACTTCGTCAGCCTGGACAAGGTCATCAAGACGATGCGCGAAACCGGCGCCGACATGATGCGCAAGTACAAGGAGACCGCGCGCGGCGGCCTGGCAGTGAACATCGTCGAGTGTTGACGGCGCGTGAGGCCTGTGGCAGTCAGACCGGCGCCGCCTTGTTCGAACGCTGCCACGCCTCGATGCGCGGCAGCAGCGCTTGTCGGCGTGCCAGGCTCTCGGCCGGCCAGCAGGCATCGCGGTCGTAGTACTCCGGCACCGCGTTGGCACCCGGCGGAATCACCACCCAGGGCTGTTTCGACGCGGTGAAGATGTGGATGTCCGGCGGCAGCAGGTCGGGCTCGTCGAGCGTGCCGACGCGCACGAAGCTCACCGAAGGCCCCGAGCCCGCATAGTGGCTCCACAGCGCGATGCGGCAGTGCGGGCAGCGGGCGATCATCTGGCCAGCGCCGCTGGCCGATGGCGTATCAACGACTTCGGGCTCGGCGGCCAGCACGGTCACGCGATCGGCCTCGATCAACGCGTTCAGCGCGAACGACGCGCCGCTTTCGCGCTGGCACCAGCGGCAATGGCAGCAATGCACGAACAGCGGCGCACTGCTCAGGCGATAGCGGACGTGGCGGCAATCGCAGCCGCCTTCGATGGGAAATTGACCGTTCGACATGGGTTCACGCTGCCGTTGGAACCTGTTGGGCAAGCCAGCCTTCCAGGTGGTCGATGCAGGCGCGCACCTTGGGCAGGCGGTGGCGTTCCTGCAGCATCACCGCATACAACGGTGCGGCCGGCATGACCATGCGATCGGGCAGCACGTTCACCAGCCGGCCCTCGCGCACCAGCGGTTCGGCCACCAGTTCGGCGAGTCGCGCGATGCCCACGCCGTGCAGCACCAGCGACAGCATCACCGCGGTGTTGTCGGTGCGCGTGTGGCCCTTGACCAGCAGCTCGTGCTCGGCATTGACGCTGCGCATGGCCCAGCGGTTCAGCGCGGCATTGCCGCTGTTGGCGATGAGGCGATGCTGGTGCAGTTCGGCCGGGTCCAGCGGCATGCCGAACTCGGCCACGTAGGCCGGCGCGGCATACAGGCCGCGTCTCAATTCGCCGATCTGTCGCGCTACCACGGTGTCGGTGTGCGTGGTGCCGCTGCGCAGCGCGAAATCGATGCCTTCGCGCGACATGTCCACCATGCGGTCGTCGGCGGCGATGTCCAGGTGCAGCTGCGGGTGCTGGCGATACAGCGCCGGCAGGCTCGGCGCCACCACCGCCTGCGCCAGCACCGGGCTGACACTCAGCCGCACCCAGCCGCCCGGCCCGCCGGCCTTGCCCGACAGCTCGCCCTGCATCTCGGCCGCGACATCGAGCATGCGCCGCCCGTGGGCCAGCACCGCGTCGCCTTCATCGGTGAGGCTCAGGCCGTGGGTGCTGCGATGCAGCAAGCGTGCACCACACGCTGCTTCCAGCCGCACCAGCGCCCGTGTCACCTGGCTGACCGGCACGTTGCGCTCGCGCGCGGCGGCCGACAACGTGCCGAGCTCGACGATGCGGGCGAACAGGGCGATGTCGTCGAGCTGGAAAGGCATGCCCGGACTTTGCCCTTCGTTTGCATAAATCGCAATACCGATTGCTTCGCGCCGGAGTTTCCCTCGCGCGGTCGAATGCCTAAAGTGCAAAGCATCCGCAAGACCCGAAAGGCCCCTATGAACGCGAACCACCCCAGCGACATCTCGTTCAGCAGCCGTGACCGTCACCTCGTGCACGATGCGGCGCGCGAGGCCGCCGTGCGGCTGCGCAGTCAGGCCATCGCCGACTTCTGGCGCGACGCGGCAACGATGCTGAAGCACGTGTTCGCTCGACGCCAGCGCGTCACCGTCGCCGGCGAGAGCGCGACCAGCGCCGGGGTCTGCGTGGCGTGATCATCGCGTGGCCGTCGAAGCTCAGTCGATCACGATCACCGCATCGTCAGGTGCGTCCGCATACAGCCGCTCCACCAGCGCGGCACGCCGCTGCAAGGCTGCGCGCTGGTTGATGTAGCCCTTGTCGGTGAGTTCGTTGCCGTCGATCGACGGCGGCTCGCTCATCAGCAGGCAGCGGCGGATCTGCTGGCTGCTGCCGGCGTGGGCCGCATTGTGCTCACGCAGGCCCTCGGCCACCACGCGCATGACGCCCGCATCGGCGCACACCTCTTCGAGCGTCGCCTGCGCTTGGCCCATCAGCTTGCGGCAGGCTTGCAGGTTGGGCCAGGCCAGCAGCGCGATGTACGCCTTGTCCTGCCCGGCCACCAATGCGTCCTGCAGCACCGGCGTGGCCGCGGCGATGGCCGCCACACGCAGCGGGCCGACATGCACGAAGGTGCCGGTGGAGAGCTTGAAATCTTCGACCACTCGGCCGGCGAAGACCAGGCCCTGCAGCACGTCGGTTTCATCGACGAAGGTGGCGGCATCGCCGATCTTGTAGAAGCCTTCTTCGTCGAAGGCGGCGGCCGTCAGCTGCGGCTGGCGGTAGTAACCCGGCGTGACGATGATGCCGCGCAGGCGCAGTTCGTACTTCGGCCCGACCGGCACCAGTTTCAGTTCCACGCCCGGGTACGGCAGGCCGATCAGCCCGACGCGTTCGGTTTCCCAGTAAGTGGAGGTGGCGGTCGGCGCGGTCTCGGTCGCGCCCCAGCCGGTGACGAAGACGATGCGCTGGCCGGTGTGCCGGATGGCCAGCGCCTGCATGCGTGTGTACAGATCGTCGCTGAGCGTGGCGCCGCCATAGGCCATCAGCCCCAGGTTCGAGAAGAACGCCTGCGCCAGCGTGTCGTCGGCCTCCAGCGCGGTGGCCAGCATGGCGTAGCCGGCGGGCACGTTGGCATAGTAGGTCGGGCAGACATCGCGCAGGTTGGCCAGCGTGGTATCGAACAGGCCCGGCACCGGCCGTCCTTCGTCGATGTACAGCGTGCCGCCATCGGCCAGCAGCACGTTGAACAGCGCGTTGCCGCCCATGGTGTGGTTCCACGGCATCCAGTCGAGCACGACCGGCAGCGGATCGTCGGGGAAACGCGCGCGGCCCTGCTGCGTCATCGCGACATTGGCGCACATCATCTGCTGCGTGTTGATGACCGCCTTCGGCATGCCGGTCGAACCCGAGGTGAACAGCAGCTTGCCGACACTGTCGGGCGTGATGGCAGCGACCGCCGCCGGCACCTGCGGCGTCACCGTCGTGGCCAGCCAGTCGGCGAGCGGCGTGCTCGCCAGGCCCGCGGGGGGGCGCTGCACATGCAGCAGCGTCACACCCTTCAGGTTCAACGCCGCCAGCGCCTTGGCGAAGACCACGCCATCCTGCACCATCACCACGCCGGGCTCGATCAGATCGAAGATGTAGCGCAGCTTGGCATGGTCCTGGCTCATCAGCGAATAGGCCGGCGAGACCGGCGCCACCGGCACGCCGGCCTGCATCGCGGCCAGGGTCAGCAGCGCGTGCTCGATCGAGTTGCCGCTGAGGATCATCACCGGCCGCGGCGGTGTGCCATCGCGCAAGCGCAGGTTCAGCAGCGCCTGCGTCAAGGCATCGACCTGCGCCAGTGCATCGGCATAAGCGAGGCGCCGCCAGTCGTTCGAAGGCCCGCGCTGCGCCAGCCAGGTGTGTGTCGGTCGCTGCGCGGCCCAGTGGCGCAGCAGGCTCGGGATGTGGGGCGCATAGGCCTGCAGCGGCACGCGCGAGCGCATCACCATGCTGGCGTCGGTGCGGCGCTCGAGCGCGATGTCGCGCACAAGCCAGTTGATCTTCTTGAACGGCGGCAGGGTTTTTTGGGTCATGCGGGTCATGCGATGGGCCGGTGGAAGCTGCGTGCGCGAGGTGCGGACCATTGTCGCCACTGCGACGGCCGGCGGCGCACGCTTTGGTAGTCTCGCGGCAACCCCCAAACCGATCGCGCCCATGAGCACTGCTGCCGAAGTCGCACCACCGCCCGCCGTGCCCGAAGGCTTCAAGCCGCGCCACTTCGGCGACGGCTTCATCGGCCTGGTCGGGCCGCTGTACACGCGGCGCAGCGAAGCCGGCGTGGACATCGGCTTTCGCGTCGAAGCGCGCCATTGCAACCCGATGGGCATCCTGCACGGCGGCATGATGGCCACCTTCTGCGACATGCTGCTGCCGATTTCAGCCCACGTGCTGTCGCCGCAGATCGGCCAGCGCTTCCTGCCCACCATCAGCCTGCAGATCGACTACCTGGCCGGCTCGCCGCTGGGCGCCTGGGTGCAAGGCGAAGGCCAGTTGCTGCGCGCCACGCGCACGCTGGTGTTCATGCAGGGGCTGGTCAAGGCCGACGAGGTGACGGTGGCGCGCGTCAGCGGCGTGTTCAAGATCGGGCCGGAATTTCCTGAATCGATGCGACGCAGGCCTGCCGAGGCGTCCAGGACCGGCACTTGACCGATCCCCATGTCACACGTTCTGTCCGGCTCTGATCTGCATCCGTTCGTTGGCATGGACGTGCCGTCGCTGCTGCAAACGCGCGCGCTCACCCGCCGCGACCATCCGTTCATTGTCTGGGTGCCGTTCGACGGGCCGACGCTGACGTTGAGCTACGGCGAGTTCCATCACCGCGTCGGCCGCATCGCCGGCGGGCTGAAGCGGCGCGGCGTGCAGCGCGGCGATGCGCTGCTGATCCATCTCGACAACTGCCCCGAAGCGTTGCTGGCCTGGTATGCGTGCAGCTGGCTCGGCGCTATCGCGGTCACCACCAACGCGCGCGCGGCGGGCGACGAATTGGCCTACTACGCCGAGCACAGCGGCGCCGTGGCCGCCATCACCCAGCCGCGCTTCGCCGAACGGGTCGCCACCCATTGCCCGCACCTGCGCTGGCTGGCCGTGACGAACACCGACAACGGCGAGGCGCCGGCCAGCGCGCCGGACCACCACAGCCGCTTCGACGACATCGACGGCGAGCCGCCGCAGCGCCACGCCCCCGACCCGCTGGCGCCGTGCAGCGTGCAGTTCACCTCGGGCACCACGGCGCGGCCCAAGGCGGTGCTGTGGACCCATGCCAACGCGCTGTGGGGCGCGCGCATCAACGCCACGCACGAAGACCTGCGCCCCGAGGACGTGCACCTGGTGCACCTGCCGCTGTTCCACACCAACGCCCAGGCCTACTCGGTGCTGGCCTGCCTGTGGGTCGGCGCCACGGCGGTGGTGGTGCCGCGCTTCTCAGCGCGCCGCTTCTGGCCGGTGTCGCTGGCGCACGGCTGCACCTGGACCTCGCTGGTGCCGTTCTGCGTCAAGGCACTGATGCCGCACGAGGTGCCGGCGCGGCACTGCTATCGCCTGTGGGGCAGCGCGGTCAGCGAGCCGCCGACCGATGAGCACTTTCGCATCAAGACCATCGGCTGGTGGGGCATGACGGAGACCATCACGCACGGCATCGTCGGCAACCCGCATGCGCCGAACCGGCCGTTGACGATCGGCCGACCCGCGCCGGAATATGGCATCGCCATCGTCGAGGACGACAGCGTGCCGGTGCGCGAGGCGCGCCACGTGCAAGGCGGCGGCAGCGGCCTGCTGATGATCCGCGGCGTGCGCGGGCTGTCGATGTTCCACGAGTACCTGGGCAATGCCCGTGCCACCGCCGACAGTTTCGACGCCAACGGCTGGTTCCGCACCGGCGACAGGGTCAATCTATTGGACGACGGCGTGATCCAGTTCGGTGACCGGCACAAGGACATGCTCAAGGTGGGCGGCGAGAACGTTGCCGCGTCCGAGGTCGAGCGCGTGGTGCTGCAGGTGGCGGGGGTACACGAATGCGCGCTCGTCGCGCGCAAACACCCGATGCTCGACGAAGTGCCGGTGCTGTTCGTGCTGCCCGCCGCGCACGCCGGTCACGACCTGGTCGAACGCATCAACACCGCGTGCAGCGCACAACTGGCCGACTTCAAGCGCCCGCACGAGGTGCGGCTGGTCAGCGAGCTGCCGCGTTCCACGCTGGAGAAGATCGCCAAGGCCGAGTTGCGGCGGTTGCTCGAAGCCGAGGGAGCGGCAACTTTGGCGCGGTGAAGATTTTTCCCCCGTCAGCGCAGCTTCAATCCGCCAGCACCGGCACCTGATCGAACTGTTCGCTCAACCAGGCGACGAAAGCCTCGACATGCGGCTTGCGCTGGCTGGCGGGGTTGACCGCCAGCACATGCCGGTAGCCCGCCGGCATGCGCAGGCCCGCGAAGGGCATCACCAGGTCACCGCTGGCCACGCAGTCCTGCAGGAACGGTGAACGCACCAGCGCGACGCCCTGGCCGCGGATGGCGGCCTGCACCGCCTGATCGACGAAGGAGAACACCAGGCGCCCGGCGGCCGGTTCGAAATCGTCCGCGCCGGCAAAATCGAGCCAGGTCTGCCAGTTCAGGTGGCGTGCGCCGGGCACGCCCTCGTCCAGATCGAGCAGCGGCCATTGCGTCAGTTCGGCCGGGGCGTCGAGCAGCCGGCCCTGCAGCAGGCGTGGGCTCATGGCCGGAGTGACGACGTCGTCGATCAACACCGTCGCGCCGGGCTGAACCCGGGCTTGCGGCACCCAGCGGATCGCCATGTCGAAATCGTCGGCCTGCAGATCGACCACCCGGTCGGAGGCATCGAGCCGGATATCGATCTGCGGGTGCTCGCGCTGGAACAGCGCCAGCCGCGGCACCAGCCACAGGGATGCAAAGGATGCATAGGTGCTCAGCGTCAGCCGGCGCGCCGCGCCAGCGCCGCGAATGTCCTCCACGCTGCGGTCGATCGACTGCAGCGCCTGCAGCACGGTCTGCTGCAAGTGCGCGCCGGCCGCCGTCAGCAGCAGCGCGCGCGTCTTGCGCACGAACAGCGGCTTGCCGAGCTGCTGTTCCAGCGCGGCGATCTGGCGGCTGATCGACGACTGCGTCAGGTTCAGCTCGGCCGCGGCATCGGTGAACGACAGCAGCCGCGCCGCCGCGTCGAAGCCGCGCAAGCCGGCCAGGCCGATCGGGCGGCGCCGGCGTTCGCCACGGCGTGGGGTGTTCTGGCGCGACGGCATGCGCCGAACATACATGCAAATTTCGCATCCATCAACTGCGTTCTTTTCGTTTGTTCCGAAGCCGCCGACGCGCTCCAATGGCTTCACCGACGGCGCATCGATGCGCCTCGCAAATGGAGTGAAACATGTCGCACAGGCCACCCACCCTCACCACCATCGATCTCGATCACGACCAGATGCTGGTCCTCGACCACGGCCGCGACCAGCGCGTGCGCGTGCTTTTCGGTGGCACCTGGCTGACGCACGAAGGCGAAGCCGCCGATGCCTTCATGCACAGTGGCGCCGAGGTGCGGCTGCCCGACGGGCGCAGTGTGCTGCAGGGCCTGGGGCGGACGCGCTTGCAGATCATGGGCTCCGATCGGCGCGCCGGGCTCGATGCGGGCGCATGGCTGCGAAGCCTCTGGCGCCACGTGCGCCGGCAGGTCACGCGGCTGCAATTCGGGCAGACCGCTCAGCCGTGCAGTTGATTGCCGCGGCCGGTCCCGCCGCCCGGGGTGGCGGCGGGCCGCAGGTCCTTGCGCAGCACCAGTTTCAGGCCGGACCAGGTGGCATCGATGGCACACACCTTGATGTCCACGAAGCCCAGGGGCAGCGCGACTTCGCGGATCGTGTCCTCCTGCACGGTGCTGGGCACGCCGGACGAGCGCTTGGGCCACGACACCCACACCGCGGCATCGCCACGCAATGACTTGCGCAAGCCGACCAGCGCATCGACGAGTTGTTCCTTTCGCGTGACGAACAGATGCACCAGGTCGACATCCGCGGCAGCGCGGGCGGGCCTCGTCACCCCCGCGGGCAGCGGGCCGACCAGCGTGTCATAGCCCTCGGGCGCGCCCAACAGCAGCAACCGGCAACCCGCCTTGATGCCCAGCTTCATCGCCACGGGCTTGCCCGAATAGCCCGCCGGGCCCGGCGTGGGCATGGTGCGCCGCTCAATCGCGATCCGCGGGCATCAGCTGCGGCGATGCACCCCCGCCGGCCGCCCGCACCGCCGGTGCCCGCCGCTCACGCACCAGGTAGCTGTAGATCACCGGCACCACCACCAGCGTGAGCAGCGTCGAGGTGATGATGCCGCCGATGATGGCGCGGCCCATCGGCGCCTGGATCTCGCCGCCGTCGTTCAGCGCCAGCGCCAGCGGCAACATGCCGAAGACCATCGCCGCGGTGGTCATGATGATCGGGCGCATGCGGATCAGGCCGGCCTGCAGCAATGCCTCCGGCACGCTGGCGCCAGCGCGGCGCGCATGGTTGGCGAAGTCCACCAGCAGGATCGCGTTCTTCGTCACCAGCCCCATCAGCATCACCAGCCCGATCATCGAGAACAGGTTCAAGGTCGAGCGCCACAACAGCAGCGCCAGCATCACGCCGATCAGCGCCAGCGGCAGCGATGCCATGATGGCGAACGGCTGCAGGAAGCTGCCGAACTGGCTCGCCAGCACGATGTAGATGAAGATCACCGCCAGCACCATCGCGCCCAGCATCGCGGCGAAGGCTTCTTCCTGGTCCTTGGTCTGGCCGCCGACATCGAAGCTGTAGCCCGGCGGCAGCTGCGTGTCCTTGACCAGCTGCTTCACCGCCTCGCCCACCTCGCCGGCCGGCCGGCCTTCGACGCCGGCGAAGATGGCCTCGCGGCGCTGCAGGTCCTGGCGGCGGATGACCTCGGGGTTGGCCACCGAGCGGATCGTCGCCACGCTGTCGAGCGCGATCGGCGTGCCGTCCTTGGCGAAGGCCACCGGCAGCTTGCGCATCTGCTCGATGCGCTCGCGCTGGTCTTCGGGCAGGCGCAGCAGCACCTCGACCTGGTTGCCGTCGGGCGTGGTCCACCAGGTCGCGACCTCACCGTTGACATAGGCGCGCAGCGACGATGCCAGCTGCGGCGCGGTCAGGCCGAGTTCGCGCACCGCGTCGTCCTTCAGGCGCACCGCATAGGCCGGCAGCCCGGGCTTGACCGACAGCTCGACATCGGCGATGCCGGGGATCTTCTTCACCGCTTCAGCGAAATCGGTGGCCACGCGCGCCAGGCCCTCGCCGTCGCTGCCGAGCACCGCGACGTAGATCGGCCGGTTGAAGCCCACCGACACGTCGATGCCGGGGATGCCGGCGATTTGCTTGCGGATCTCGTCCTCGACCTGCTTCTGGCTGCGCTGGCGCTCGCTGCGCGGTTTCAGGGTCAGGTTCAGCGAGGCCTGGTTGCGGCCCTGCGACAGCCCTTCGCCGGCACCGCCGATGCTGGTCGAGATGGTGTCGATTTCGGGGAAGGTGCGCACCACCTCCTCGACCTGGCGCACCTTCGCATCGCTGCGCTCGAGGCTCGAGCCCACCGACAGGCGGATCGACAGCTGCGTGAAGCCCTGGTCGCTTTCCGGGATGAATTCGGTGCCCACCAGCGGCGCCAGCGCCAGCGCGCCGACGAAGCTCGCCACGCCGGTGGCCACCACCACGCCGCGCGGCGTCAGCGTGGCGCGGCGCCAGCCGCGCGCGCGCGTCTTGTCGCGCCTGCGCCTGGGCGTCGAAGGGGCGGCCGAAGGTGGGCCACGGCAGGCGGTAGCGCCGCGCCGAGAAGGCCCAGCGGATGAGCCGCTCGTAGGCCGCGTGCAAGGCATCCATGAAACGGTCGGTGCCGCGGATCAGCGCCCCCAGCACCGGCAGCGTGCGCATGCGTGTCGACGGCGGATCCTTCCACACCGCCGACAACATCGGGTCGAGCGTGAAACTGACGAACAGGCTCACCAGCACCGCCACCACCACGGTGATGCCGAAAGGAAAGAAGAACTTGCCGACGATGCCGCCCATGAACGCCACCGGCACGAACACCGCGCAGATGGCGAAGGTGGTGGCCATCACCGCCAGGCCGATCTCGTCGGTGCCTTCGCGCGCCGCGCGCACGTGGTCCTTGCCCATGCCGACATGGCGCACGATGTTCTCGCGCACGACGATGGCGTCGTCGATGAGCAGCCCGATGCACAGGCTCAGCGCCATCATGGTCATGAAGTTCAGCGTGAAGCCGAAGGCCTGCACGGCGATGAACGACGAGATCACCGAAATCGGCAAGGTCAGCCCGGTGATGATGGTCGAGCGCCACGAATGCAGGAACAGGAAGACGATGGCGACGGTGAGCAGCGCGCCTTCGATCAGCGTGCGCTGCAGCCCCTTGAGCGATCCCTTGACCCAGTCGCTGTTGGCGTAGATCAGGCGCAGCTCCATGTCGGCGGGCAGTGTCTTGCGCAGCTCGTCCATCGCCGCCTTCACCGCATCGCCGGTGGCCACGATGTTGGCGTCCTGCTGCTTGTAGACGTTGAAGTTCACCGCGCGCTGACCGTTGATGCGCGCCAGCGAACTGGCCTCGCGCTCGCGCTCGACCAGCTGGCCCAGGTCGCCGACGGTCAGCGCCAGATCGCCGCGCCGCGCGACGACCATGTTGGCGAACTCGCGCGGGTCGCGGATGCGGCCCTCGACGCGCAGGATCGCGTCCTGCGTGGCATTGCTGAGCAGGCCCACCGGCTGGTCGGCGTTGGCCGCGCTCATCGCGGTGGCGATCTCGGCCGGCGTGATGGCGTAGGCGCGCAGCCGCGCCGGGTCGAGGTCGATGCGCACCTCGCGCGTGGACAGCCCGGCGATGTCGATGGTGGCCACGCCCTCCACACGTTGCAGCCGCTTGCTCACCGTCAGGTCGGCGATGGTCGACAGTTCACGATCGCTGCGCGTCGGGCTCAGCAGCGCCAGCACCACCACCGGCTGGCTGTTCTCGTTGAAGCGCGCGACGGTCGGCAGCTTGGCGTCGCGCGGGAACACCGACTGCACGATCGCCAGCCGGTCGCGCACCTCCTGCATGGCCCGGCCCATGTCGGCATCGAGCGTGAACTCCACCGCCGTCTGGCTGCGCCCCTCGAAGCTGCGCGAGGTGATGCGCTTGACGCCGGCGATGCTGTTCAACGCCTCTTCCACCGGCTTGGCGATCTCGCGCTCCACCGCCTCGGGCGACGCGCCCGGGTACTGCACCTCGACGAAGGCGCCGGGAAAGTTGATGTCGGGCATCTGCTCGACGCCCAGCCGCACGTACGAGAACAGGCCCAGCACGCACAGCGCGACCATCACCATGACGGCGAAGACCGGGTTGTTGATCGAAACGCGGGTGATCCACATGGCAGCGGCCGGTTCGGCGGCTCGTCAGCGCGCCAGCATGGCCTGCGAGGCCGCCGACGAGGCCACCGCACCGACCTTGCGCGAGACCACCACGGCCTTACGGCCTTCGCGCAGGTTGTCGAAACGCACGGCGAGCAATGTCGAGCCGGCGCTCAGGCCTTGCAGCACCTCGACACGCCCGTTGCGGTCGTCGCGGCGGCCGAGGATCACCGCGCGGCGCACCAGCGCGCCGCCATCGATCAGCCAGACGAACTTCTGCCCGCCGGTGTCGGTGATGGCATCGATCGGCACCGTCAGGCGCGGCGTGTCGTCGGCCAGGGTGACGCTGGCGACGGCGTACTGGCCCGCGCGCAGCTTTTCCTTCGGGTTGTCGATGGCCACGACCACCCCGATCGATCGGGTGCCCGCCTCGGCCGCCGGTGCGATGCGCGCCAGCTCGCCGGCCACCCCTTGGTCCAGGCCCTCGACCATGACCTGCACCGGCATGCCGGCCTGCAGCGCCGACACCTCGTGGGTGCCGACGTGGCCGTCCAGTTCCAGCCGGTCGAGGTTGACGATGCTCAGCACCTGCTGTTCCATGCTGAGTTTCTCGCCCGGCAACGCATGGCGCTTGGCAACGATGCCCGAGATCGGCGCCACCAGCGTGTTCTCGCGCTGCGCCGCCCCCACCGTGGCCAGCGACGCCTTGGCCGCGTTCAGCTGTGCCTGTGCCGTCAGCAGCGCGGCCCGCGAGTTCTCCAGCGCGGTGGGCGAGATGAACTTCTGCTCGGCCAGTTGCTGGTTGTTGGCATGCGTGCGCTCGGCCTGCACCGCCTGCGCGCGTGCCGATTCGAGCAGGGCGCTGCGTTCGGCCATGCGGCTGGAGATCTCGGTGGCATCGACCGTGCCGACCACCTGCCCGGCCTTGACGCGGCTGCCTTCGGCGACGTTCAGGCGCATCAGCGTGCCGGCCGCCTTGCTGCGCAGCGTGGCCGATTGCGGTGCCACCAGCGGGCCTGAGAACTCGATCGTGCGCGGCAACAGCACGCTGGCCGGCTGCACCACCTCGCTGGGCACGAATTCGAGCGTCACCTCGGGCTTCTTGTCCTTGCCCTTGGTCAGCTGCGCCCACACTTCGGCCGGGTCGACGCGGCCGGTGAAAACCAGCGTCGCCGCGACGCCGGCCACCACCAGCGCCAGGCCACCGAGCCACCATCGTTTTTTCATTGCACCCAAGCGTTCCGAGTTCGAATGGGGCGCCGCCCGGCCGCACCCTGCGGCGGCCGGGTGGCGCCGGGCGACAGTGTAAAAGCCGCCGACCCGGCGCGGCGGCCCGTGCGACAAAAGGCGCGCGCTGCGCGACAGGCTGCAGCGGCGGCCGATGGCGGGTCGAGAGGCGCGCCCATCGGGCGGCTGGCGCTGCCTTATTCTCCCGACCGCCGGTCCACGATCGACGGCAGCCGGGATACAGCCGCGAGTGCACGATGACTGAAAGCCTGATCTGGTCCGACGGGGTGCAACTCGTGCATGCCGTGCTGCTGATCGTCGGTGCGCTGCTGCCGGTGGTCAACCCACTGGGCAACGTGCCGATCTTCCTGACGCTGACACACGGTTGCGACGAAGCCACGCGGCGCGACCTGGCTCAGCACATCGCGATCTACTCGTTTGCGCTGCTGCTGGGCTCGATGCTGATCGGCTCGTTCGTGCTGCGCCTGTTCGACCTGTCGATCCCGGTGGTGCAGGTGGCCGGCGGTGCGGTCGTCTGCGCGTTGGGATGGCACCTGTTGCAGTACGAACCGCCCTCGGCCGAAAACCCGCCCGACCCGCATCGCGCGCGGCAGGCGGCGGTGTCGCGTGCGTTCTACCCATTGACATTGCCGGTCTCCATCGACGCCGGCGTGATCGCCGTGGCCATCACCCTCGGTGCGAACCACGGGCAGACGCTGGAGCGCGATCTGATCCAGGTCATCGCCGCCACCATCGGCGCGGCCGGCGTGGCGCTGGCGCTGCTGCTGGCCTACCGCTATGCCGGGCGTGTCAGCGTCTGGCTGGGCAACAAGGGCATGGAGGTGTTCCTGCGGCTGTCGGCACTGATCGTGCTGAGCATCGGTGTCCAGATCGTCTGGAACGGCCTCAAGTCGCTGCTGTCCGAACTCAAGTCGGGCTGACGCCCAGGAATCTTTTCCTTGGCTCGATGCCAGAGGGTTTGCAGCGGGCGGCCCGGGCCGCCGAGCACCTCTGGCTTTCAGCGTAGAAGTAAACCCTGGCGGTGGCGCCGGCGTTTGCGCTCCTGCAGGCGAGAACCTGGGCGATCGGCAGTCCGCCCACGCCGATAGGCCCTCTGGCCTATGCAGTTCGGGGTATGGGCACACGGTGTCAGCATTGCGATCATGCCGGGCGTGCAGGGTGGGAAACGAACACGTTTCGCTGCGCACCTGCCGCGCGGAGACCACGGTGTTCACCGATTCGTTCGACGGACCTCACAACGGGAGACAGAGATGAAGAAGCGGGTACTTTCAATCGGCATTGCCGCACTGCTCGGCCTGAACCTGACTGGCGGCGCCGCTGCGTACACGGTGCTCGATCCCGGCTCTTCGTTCGCGGGCAAGTCCATGGCGGGATGGGCGGCCGAGTGGATCACCTGGGCCTTTACCGCACCGGCGACGAGCAATCCCAACAAGGATCCGACCGGTGCGTGGGCCAATCAGAACAACGACGGACCGGTGTTCTTTGTCGCATCGACCGATTCGCCCGGTTCGGTCACGCGCGCCTTCGACGTGCCCGAGGGCAAGGCGCTGTTCATCAACATCGCCGGCTTCGGTTATGACTGCCCCGGCGATCCATCGATCTCCTGTGGCCCCGACTTCTCGCCTGACCCGAAGCCACAGATGCTCGCCGACGTCGAGATTCTCAAGCCACTCGTCACGGACGCCTATGCGTCGATAGACGGCACGCCGGTAAGCGATCCCTTGGGTCGATGGGAACGGTCCGACTTCTTTTCTGCTGGAATTGCCCAGCCTGGTGGCGCGCGGACTCAGCTCTACCTCGACGACTACGGATATGACATCACCGGCCTGGAGATCGCGCCCACGCTGGCGTTCGGTTACTACGCCTTGGTGACCGGGCTCAGTCCCGGGTTGCACACGCTGCACTTCGGTGGCGACTTCGACTCGGGGGCGTTCGAGTTCGATGTTCTGGCGACAGTCAATGTCGTCGCTGTCCCGGAGATGCAGACCTGGGCGCTGAGCCTGCTGGGCCTCGGGGTCGTCGGCTGGCGTGCGCGGCGCAGGCGTCAGCGCTGAACCCGTCCAGCTCCGGACGCACAATCGACCGCCAAGCGCCATCAGCTGCGCCAGAAGCGCGGCGAAAACAGCACCAGCAGCGCCAGCAGCTCGAGCCGGCCGAGCAGCATGCCGAAGGTACACACCCAGGTCTGGAAGTCGTTCAGCCCCGAGTAGTTGACCGCCGGGCCGACATCACCGAGGCCGGGCCCGATGTTGTTCACGCAGGCGATGACCGCAGTGAAGGCGGTGACCACGTCGAGCCCGCTGAACAGCAGCACCATGGTCAATCCGACCAGCGCGGCACCGTACATCATCATGTAGGCGATGACGTTCTGCAGCACGCGCGGATCGACCACCTGCGCGCCGATGACCAGCGGGTTGACCACGTTCGGGTGCACGATGCGCACCAACTCGTGCTGCGATTGCTTGAGCAGCAGCTGCATGCGCATCATCTTGATGCCGCCGCCGGTCGAGCCGGCGCAGGTGGCAAAGCAGCCGAGCAGAATCATCCACAGCGAGGCGAAGTTGGGCCACTGCCCATAGTCCTGCGACGCGTAGCCGGTGGTGGTGCCGATCGAGACGACGTGGAAGACGGTGTGGCGCAGCGCGTCGAGGTATCGGGGATAGCTGCCGTGCCACCAGATGTAGACCGAGATCAGCAACACGGCGCTGACGATGACGCCGACGAAGGCGCGCGCCTCGCGGTTGGCCCACAGCACCCGCAACGAGCGCTGCCGCCAGGCGACGAAGTACAGCGCCACGCTGACACCGGCCAGCATCATGAAGAACACCGCCACGGCCTCGATGCGCGGTGAGTTCCAGTAGCCGAAGCTCTGGTCGTGCGACGAGAAACCGCCCAGGCCCATCGTCGAGCCCATGTGCATGAAGGCATCGGGCCAGCTCATGCCGGCCCAGGCGTAGGCCCCGAAGCACAGCAGCGAGAAGCTGAAATAGACCACCCACAGGCCGCGCGCGGTCTCGGCGATGCGTGGCGTCAGCTTGGCATCCTTCATCGGCCCGGCCATCTCGGTCTTGAACAGCTGCGCACCGCCGACCCCGAGCAGCGGCAGGATGGCCACCGCCAGCACGATGATGCCCAGCCCGCCGACCCACATCAGGAAGCAGCGCCACACATTCACCGACATCGGCAGCTTGTCCAGGCCGGTGAGCACGGTCGCGCCGGTGGCGGTGAAGCCCGACATGGCCTCGAAATACGCATCGGTGACGCTCAGCCCGGGAATCGCCCACCACAGCGGCAGCGCGGCGAAGGCCGGAAGCACGATCCAGGTCAGCGCCACCAGCACGAAGCCATCGCGGGGCTGCAGCTCGCGGCGCTGGCGGCGCGTGGCCACGGCCATCAGCAGCCCGACCCCGAGCGTGACGACGATGCCGACGATGAAGGCCGTCTCGGCCTTGTCGTGGCGGACGACGGCAAAGGCCAGCGGCACCAGCATCAGCAAGGCGAACAGCATCACCAGCCGACCGACCAGCGAGACCAGCGCGAGGTTCAAGACAAACCTTCGGACAGCGCCATGTCAGGGGCGCCCCGCCGCCAGCAGGCACTGACAGCCCCAGGGACCACGAAGTGGCCCGTGCCGAGCCGTGGGGGCAGCGAACGCAAGTGAGCGTGGGGGCTCCATCTCAGAAAAACGTGGCACTGACCTGGAACAGCTTCTCGATCTGCCGCACCATGCGCTTGCGTGGCACGAACACGATCACGTGGTCGCCACTGCGCACCACCGTGTCGTGGTGCGGAATGATCACTTCCTTGGCCGGCTTCAGGTCCACCCCCGGACCTTCGCGCACGAGCGCGCCGATCTGCGCGCCTTCCGGCAGCTTGATCTCGTCGATGCGCCGGCCCACCACCTTCGAGCTCTTTTCATCACCGCGCGCCACCGCCTCCAGTGCCTCGGAGGCGCCGCGGCGCAGGCTGTACACCGCCACCACATCGCCCCGCCGCACGTGCGCCAGCAGTTCGCCGATGACGGTCTGCGAAGGCGACACGGCGATGTCGATCTGCGTGCCCTGCCCCTGCACCAGATCGGCATAGGCGCGCCGGTTGATCAGCGCCAGCACGCGTCGTGCGCCGAGCCGCTTGGCGAGCAGGCACGACATGATGTTGCTCTCGTCGTCGCTGGTCAGCGCCAGGAACAGGTCGGTGTCCTGCACGTTTTCATTTTCCAGCAGGTCCTCGTCGGTGGTGTCGCCGTGCAGCACCAGCGTGTCGTCGCTCAGTTGCGTGGCCAGGTACTCGCAGCGCTGCGCATTGGCCTCGACGATCTTCACCTGGCAGTCGCGCGCGATGTGGCGCGCCAGGCGCAAGCCGACACGCCCGCCGCCGGCGATCAACACCCGCCTGACCGGCTGGCTGCGCGAATGCAGCGAGTCGAGCGCGCGGCGGATGTACTGGTTGGCCGCCAGCACGAACAACTCGTCGCCGATCTCGATGCGCGTGCTGCCGTTGCAGATGACCTGCCGGTCCAGCCCCGCGTGATCGCGCCGGTAGATGGCGACGATGCGCATCGGCAGGTTGGGCAGCAGCTGCGGCAGGTCGGAGATGACGTGGTGCACCATCGGCGCGCCTTCGACCGCGCGCACCGCGATCAGGCTGACCAGACCGTCGCCGAACTCCAGCACCTGCAACGCCTCGGGGTACTGGATCAGCTTGCGGATGTAGGTGGTCAGGCTCTCTTCGGGGCAGATGACCTCGTCGACCTCGAAACCGCCCTTGCCCATCAGCGGGCTGGCATCGGTGAACTCGGGGCTGCGCACGCGCGCGATGCGCGTCGGGATGTTGAACACATCGTGCGCGATCTTGCAGGCCACCAGGTTGGTCTCGTCCATCGGCGCGCAGGCGATCAGCATGTCGGCGTCCTCGGCACCGGCATTGCGCAGCACCGACGGCTGGATGCCGTTGCCGACCACGCCGCGCAGATCGAGCCGGTTCTGCAGCGCGCTCAGGCGCGCCGGAAGCACGTCGATGACCGTGATGTCGTTCTGCTCGGAGGCCAGGCTCTCGGCAACACTCTCGCCCACCCGGCCAGCGCCGAGGATCAGGATCTTCATGGAGCGGGATTATCGGCGTGCCGGATCGGGGCCGATTTGCACCTGCGCCAGCGCCGGGGACGAAAGCCCCGCGCGCGACCCCGATCCGTTGCGCGCGGCGCGGGCCAGGACACGGCCCGTGGCGCGCTGCCAACGAAGCCGCGCCGCCGCCGCGCCTCGAGAAAAGGTGGCGGGTTGGCCGTCAGGCCAAACGCACCGGCAGGCCGCTGCGATCGAAAGGCAGCAGGCCGTCGATGCGTCCGTCCTTGATCGAATCGACCATGCGTTGCAGCGCGTCTTCGATCTCGCCACTGTTGGGCGCCGCGCCCACGCGTCCCGCCAGCGCGGCGCTGAAGACGATGGCCCAGGGCGGGCCGGCGCGCGCGGCCTCGAGCGCAAGCGCGTCGAAGCTGTCCAGCTCGGTGGCGGACTTGTCCACGCACATCAGCGGCGCCAGTTCGCCACCGATGCCGGCCTCGAAGTCGGCGCGCTGCCGCGCGCTGGCGTCGGCGGGCAATTCGGCGCCGGCGAAGACGAAAAGCAGTTGCTGCGCTTCGGGCATCGCACGCGCGGCGCGCAGCAGGTCGTCGAAGTGCTGGATGTCCATGTCGGCGCTCATTGCACCAAGGGCGTGTCGGCGGCGTCGAGGTCCACGCCCTCGATCACGGCATCGCCGGCCAGCAACTGCAGGTACTGACGCAACGCGCTGACAAAAGTCTGCTGGCGCAAGGCCAGGGCGACCGCGCCGCGCACTGTCTCGAAAGCCGGCATGTGACCTGCCTCGCGTGCCAGCACCTGCACCACGTGCAGCCCGAAGCGGCTGTGCACCAGCCGCGGCAGCACGCCGATCTCTGGGCCCGCGAACAGCTCGCGCGCAAATTCCGGCGCGCAGTCTTCCGTGCGCAGCCAACCCAGCGCGCCGCCTTGCGCCGCCGACGGGCAATTGGACAACTCGGCGGCCAGTGCCGGAAAGCGGTCGCCGTCGCCGTCACGGTGGCAACGCAGTTCGAGCAAGGCGGTTTCGGCACGATCGCGCAGCCGGCGCACGTCCACACCCGGCGTCACCGCGAACAGCACGTGCCGCACCAACGCGCGGTCGCCGTTGCGATAGCGCTGCGGGTGGGCGTCGAAGTGGCGGCGGCAGGCGTCGTCGGACGGTTCGGGCAGCGACAGTTCGCGTTCCAGCAGCCCCTCGATGGCGGCGCTGGCGGCCTCGCTGGTGCTGCCGTCAAGCGACGCTGCATCGTCGGCCGCGAGCAGCCCGCAGCGCATGGCCTGCTGGCGCAGCAGCTCGGTGCAGGCGCGCTGGCGCAGCGCATCGGCATCGAGGGTTTCGCCATCGGCATGCAGCGGCACGCCATGGATGCGGGCCGGGGCGTTGAATCGCACGCTCGTGTTCATGGCCGCCTCCTCAACCGCGCGCCGGCGGTGTGTTGTGGCCGGCCGGCAGGTTCAGGCGGCGCGAGCGCACCAACTGGGGCGAGCGGAACAGGAAGGCCACGGTGGCGAAACCGCTCCACACGTGCACCAGCCGGCTGAAGGGGAAGAGCAGGAAGATCGTCATGCCCAGCAGCATGTGCGCCAGATACGGCCAGCTGATGCCCGCGAGCATGGCGGCGTCCGGGCGGAAGGTGGCAATGCCCTGCAGGTAGTTGGCCAGCACGATCATCGTCGTCGCCTCTGCGCGATGGCCCCAGGAGAAGGGCAGCGTGATGAGGCCGATGCTCAGCTGCACCCACAGGATGATCAGAATGGCCAGATCGGTGCGGTGGCTGGTCAGCCGGATGCGCGGGTCGAAGATGCGCCGATGCAGCAGCAGCGACAGACCGATGAAGCACACCGCACCGGCGATGCCGCCGGCGACGATGGCCACGAACTGCTTTTGCGGCGCGCTGATGAAGGGCTCGTACAGCCAGTGCGGCGTGAGCTGGCCGAACAGGTGGCCGAGGAACAGAAACAGGATGCCGAAGTGGAACAGGTTGCTGCCCCAGCGCAACTGGCCGGCGCGCAGCAACTGCGAGGAATCGCTCTTCCAGGTGTACTGGTCGCGATCGAAGCGCGCCAGGCTGCCCATGAAGAACACCGCCAGACAGATGTACGGGTAGACGTTGAAGGCGAAGTTGTGCAGGTAGGTCGTGAAGGCGTTCATGGGCGCGCTCCTGTGGCGGCATTGCGCTCCGCGTTGGCGCGGACGATCTGGATGGGTTGCGGCTGGCCGGCACGGGATTGGCCGGCCGTCGAACAGCCGTCGAAGGCGGCGGGTTCTTCCCAGCTCTGATCGACGGGTTCTTCGTCGGGCACCTTCACCGCGTGAGCCGTTTCGCCGGCCAGTTCGATCAGCGCGCCGAGCACGCTGGCGTAGCGACTCTGGCGCTTGACCAGGGCGCTGAAGATGACGTTGAAGATGTGCGCCATCTCGGCCAGGCAGGCTTGCGCCTCGCGCGGCGGCTGGGTCGAGGCGTATTCCAGCACCACCGGCAGGTGGTCGGGCATCTCTCCTTCGGCCAGGTACAGGCCGGCCTGTTCGAAGGTCTGGGCCAGGTCGATCATCGCCGGGCCCCGGTCGCGCGAATCGCCGTGCACATGTTCGAACAGGTGCAGGCTGGTGCGCCGGCCGCTGTCGAAGAGCTGGACATAGTCGGCTTCGGCATCGATCGCGCCTTGCGCGCCGAGGCTGGCGATCAGCGCGTCGATCTCCGCCAGCCGCGACGGCGCGACCGCGCCTTCGGCGTGCAGCACGTCGCGCAGGTCGCCCAGGTGCGAGCGGGTTTCCGCGTCGGGGTAGCTGAGCAGACGCGCGATGGCGCGCAGCGTCAGGCTCATGGTCTTCGGCTGCTTCATCTCAGACCTCCGCCTTGATGGGGATCGTGCGCTTCTTCTCGCTGCCGAACAGGCTGGTCTCGCCGACCCCTTCGCTGCAGCCGTTGCCGAAGCTGAAGCCGCAGCCGCCGCGCACGTTGAAGGTGTTCTCGGCGTATTCGCGGTGCGTGCTCGGGATGACGAAACGGTCCTCGTAGTTGGCAATCGCCATCACGTGGTACATGTCCTCGACCTGCGCCTCGGACAGGCCCACCTGCTTCAGCACCTCCAGGTTGGTCTTGCCCTCGACATGCTTGTCGCGCTGGTAGGCGCGCATCGCCAGCATGCGTTCCAGCGCGCGCTCCACCGGCGCGGTGTCGCCGGCGGTGAGCATGTTGGCCAGGTAGTTCACTGGGATGCGCAGTTGCTTGACGTCGGGGATCTGGCCGTTGCTGCCCAGTTGCCCGGCGTTGGCCGCGGCACTGATCGGCGACAGCGGCGGCACGTACCAGACCATCGGCAGCGTGCGGTACTCGGGGTGCAGCGGCAGCGCCACCTTCCACTCCATCGCCATCTTCCACACCGGGCTCTTGCGCGCGCCTTCCAGCCACGCTTCGGGGATGCCGTCGATGCGCGCCTGCGCGATCACCTTCGGATCGTTCGGGTCGAGGAAGATGTCGCACTGCGCCTGGTACAGGTCGCGGTCGCGCTCGACGCTGGCCGCAGCTTGGATCTGGTCGGCGTCATACAGCATCACGCCCAGGTAGCGGATGCGTCCGACGCAGGTCTCGCTGCACACGGTCGGCTGCCCGGCTTCGATGCGCGGGTAGCAGAAGATGCACTTCTCGGCCTTGCCGCTCTTCCAGTTGTAGTAGATCTTCTTGTACGGGCAGCCCGACACGCACATGCGCCAGCCGCGGCACTTGTCCTGGTCGATCAACACGATGCCGTCTTCCTCGCGCTTGTAGATCGAGCCCGACGGACAGCTGGCCACGCAGGCCGGGTTCAGGCAGTGTTCGCACAGCCTGGGCAGGTACATCATGAAGGTGTTCTCGAACTCGCCGACCATGGCCTTCTGTGCCGCGTCGAAGCTGTCGAGGTTGCTGTCCTTGCTGCGCTGGCTGAATTCGCCGCCGAGGATCTCCTCCCAGTTCGGGCCCCAGACGATCTTGTCCATCTGCTGGCCGGTGATCAGGCTGCGCGGCCTTGCGGTCGGGCTGGCCTTCATCTCCGGTGCGCTTTGCAGGTGGTCGTAGTCGAAGGTGAAGGGCTCGTAGTAGTCGTCGATCTGCGGCAGGTTCGGGTTGGCGAAGATCTTCATCAACAGCTTCCACTTGCCGCCCTGGCGCGGCTCGATGCTGCCGTTGGCCTTGCGCACCCAGCCGCCGTTCCACTTGTCCTGGTTCTCCCATTCCTTGGGGTAGCCGATGCCGGGTTTGGTCTCGACGTTGTTGAACCAGGCGTACTCCATGCCCGGCCGGCTGGTCCAGACGTTCTTGCAGGTGACCGAACAGGTGTGGCAGCCGATGCACTTGTCCAGGTTCAGCACCATCGCGATCTGTGCACGGATCTTCATGCGTTTTCTCCCTGGGCTTGCACGAGGGCGACGCGCTCTTCGCCGACCGGCGTGTCGAGCCAGTCGATCTTGTTCATCTTGCGAACGACAACGAATTCATCTCGATTGGTGCCGATGGTCCCGTAGTAGTTGAAGCCGTAGCTCAGCTGCGCATAGCCGCCGATCATGTGCGTGGGCTTCAGCACGATGCGCGTCACCGAGTTGTGGATGCCGCCGCGCACGCCGGTGATCTCTGCACCCGGTGTGTTGATGATCTTCTCCTGCGCGTGATACATCATCACCATGCCGGGGTTGACGCGCTGGCTGACCACCGCACGCGCCGCGATCGCGCCATTGACGTTGAAAAGCTCGACCCAGTCGTTGTCGACGATGCCGGCGCTCTTCGCGTCGTGCTCACTCAGCCAGATGATCGGCCCACCGCGGCTCAGCGTCAGCATCAACAGGTTGTCGGTGTAGGTGCTGTGGATGCCCCACTTCTGGTGCGGCGTGATGAAGTTGAGCAAGATCTCCTTGTTGCCATTGCCGCGCTGGTTGTGGATCGCTGCGGTGGTCTTCAGGTCCACCGGCGGCCGGTAGGTGGACAGGCCCTCGCCGAAGGCGATCATCCACGGGTGGTCCTGGTAGAACTGCTGCCGCCCGGTGAGCGTGCGCCATGGGATCAGCTCGTGCACGTTGGTGTAGCCGGCGTTGTAGGACACCGTTTCGCTCTCGATGCCGCTCCAGGTGGGCGAGCTGATGATCTTGCGCGGCTGCGCCTGGATGTCGCGGAAGCGGATCTTCTCGTCCTCGCGGTGAATCGCCAGGTGCGTGTGGTCGCGCCCGGTGATCTTGCTCAGCGCCCCCCAGGCCTTGACCGACACATGACCGTTGGTCTCGGGTGCCAGCTGCAGGATCACCTCGCAGGCGTCGATGTCGGTGTCGATCTTCGGCATGCCACGTGTCACGCCCTCGTCGCGCGTGTGAGCCGTTCAACTCGCCGAGCTGCTTGACTTCGGTCTGCGTGTTCCAGGCAATGCCCTTGCCGCCGTTGCCGACCTTGTTCATCAACGGGCCGAGCGCGGTGAAGCGCTTGAAGAGGTTCGGGTAGTCGCGTTCGACCACCATCATCTGTGGCGCGGTCTTGCCGGGGATGAGCTCACATTCGCCGCGCTTCCAATCCTTCACTTCGAAGGGCTGGCCAGTTCGCCCGGGGTGTCGTGCATCAGCGGCGTCAGCACCACTTCCTTTTCCACGCCCAGGTGGCCGACGCAGACCTCGCTGTACTTCTTCGCGAAGCCCTTGTAGATCTCCCAGTCGCTCCGTGCTCTGCCAGGCCGGATCAACGGCCGTGGACAGCGGGTGGATGAACGGGTGCATGTCGCTGGTGTTGAGGTCGTTCTTCTCGTACCAGGTGGCCGTGGGCAGCACGATGTCGCTGTACAGGCAGGTGGTGCTCATGCGGAAGTCGAGCGTCACCAGCAGGTCGAGCTTGCCTTCGGGCGCCTGCTCGTGCCACTCGACTTCGGTGGGTTTGGCTTCTTCCTTGCCCAGGTCCTTGCCCTGCACGCCGTTGCTGGTGCCGAGCAGGTGCTTGAGGAAATACTCATGGCCCTTGCCCGACGAGCCCAGCAGGTTCGAGCGCCAGACGAACAAGTTGCGCGGCCAGTTGTTCGGATGGTCCGGATCGGCGCAGCTCATCTCGAGCGTGCCGTCCTTCAAGCCCTTGACCACATAGTCCTTGGGCTCCATGCCTGCGGTCGCCGCGTCGCGCACCACCTGCAGCGGGTTGGTCTGCAACTGCGGCGCGCTGGGCAGCCAGCCCATGCGCTCGGCGCGCACGTTGTAGTCGATCATGCTGCCGCCGTACATCTTCTTGTCGGCCAGCGGCGAGAGCACTTCTTCCATGCCCAGCTTCTCGTAGCGCCACTGGTCGGTGTGCGCGTAGAAGAAGCTGGTGCTGTTCATCTGCCGCGGCGGGCGGATCCAGTCCAGCGCGAAGGCCAGCGCCGTCCAGCCGGTCTGCGGGCGCAGCTTTTCCTGGCCCACGTAATGCGCCCAGCCGCCGCCGCTCTTGCCGATGCAGCCGCACATCATCAACAGGTTGATGACGCCGCGGTAGTTCATGTCGCTGTGGTACCAGTGGTTCATCGCCGCGCCGATGATCACCATCGACTTGCCCTGCGTCTTGTGCGCGTTCTCGGCGAACTGGCGGGCCACGGTGATGACCTGCTGCGCGCTTCACGCCGGTGATGGCTTCCTGCCAGGCCGGCGTGTAGGGCGCGTCGTCGTCATAGCTCTTGGCGCCCGATCCCCAGGCCGCGCTCGATGCCGTACTGCGCCGCCTGCAGGTCGAACACGGTGGCGACCATCGCGTCGCGCTCGTCGCCTTCCTTGCCCAGCGCGATGCGCACCGCCGGTACCTTGGCGCGATTGACATCGCCTTGCTGCGGGTTGTTGCGTGAAATGCGGCGTGTCGACGCCGGCGAAATACGGGAACGCCACATCGACGACGTCTGCGCCTGTGCCTCGCCTTCCAGCACCGACAGCTTCAGCTTCGAGCCGGCGCCGTGGCGCGCCTCCTTGTCTTCGAGGTTCCACTTGCCGGTGTCGGCGCGGCCCTCGGGGCCCCAGCGGAAGCCGATCGAGCCGTTGGGCAGCACGACCTTGCCGGCCTCGTCGAACGCCAGCGTCTTCCATTCCGGGTTGTTGGCCTGGCCAAGCTTGCCGTTGAAGTCGCTCGCGCGCACGTAGCGGTCGGGCACGAGCGTCTTGCTGCCATCGGGCAGCGTGTGCTCCTTCAGCATCACCAGCATCGGCAGGTCGGTGTAGCGGCGCGCGTAGTCGTCGAAGTAGGCGCTGCGGCCCTGCTCACCGTCGCCGAAGAAGAACTCCTTGCAGCACGACGTGGCCCATCGCCATCGCCACCGCGGCGTCGGTGCCCTGTTTGGGGTGCATCCAGATGTCGGCCAGCTTGGCGACTTCGGAGTAGTCGGGCGTCACCGCCACCGTCTTCGCGCCCTTGTAGCGCACCTCGGTGAAGAAGTGCGCGTCGGGCGTGCGCGTCTGCGGCACGTTGCTGCCCCAGGCGATGATGTAGGTGGAGTTGTACCAGTCGGCCGATTCGGGCACGTCGGTCTGCTCGCCCCACACTTGCGGGCTCGCCGGCGGCAGGTCGCAGTACCAGTCGTAGAAGCTCATGCACACGCCGCCGATCAGGCTCAGGTAGCGGCTGCCCGCGGCATAGCTGACCATGCTCATCGCGGGAATCGGCGAGAAGCCGATCACGCGATCCGGCCCGTGCTCTTGGCGGTGTAGACGTTGGCCGCGGCGACGATCTCGTTGACCTCGTCCCAGCTCGAGCGCACGAAGCCGCCGAGGCCGCGCACCTTCTGGTAGTCGCGGCGCTTGGCTTCGTCCGCCTGGATCGACGCCCAGGCCTCGACCGGGCCGTGCTGCAGGCGGGCCGCACGCCAGTGCTTCAGCAGTCGGCCGCGCACCATCGGGTGTTTGACGCGATTCGCGCTGTACAGGTACCAGCTGTAGCTGCGCACCCCGCGCGCAGCCGCGCGGCTCGTGGTTCGGCATGTCCCAGCGCGTGCGCGGGTAGTCGGTCTGCTGGGTTTCCCAGGTGACGATGCCGCCCTTGACGTAGATCTTCCAGCGCACGTGCCGGTGCAGTTCACGCCGTGCGTGCTGCGCACGATCTTGTCGTGTGCCCAGCGGTTGCGGTAGGCGTCCTCCCAGGTGCGGTCTTCACCGGTGGTGACGCCGTGCCCATCGGAGAAGCTCTCCTCGCGCATGGAGAAGTAGTTCAGTCGATCCAGAAAATGGCTCATGAATGGTCTCCTTTTTGTCCGGATCAGGGGTTCTTCACGTACGCATTCGCGCGCAGGTAGAACCACCAGTTCAGGAACAGGCACAGTCCGTAGAACACGGCGAAGCCGTACATCGCCGCCTGCGGCGTGCCGGCCTTGATCTGCTCGCCGATGACCACCGGTGCGACGAAGGCGCCGTAGGCGGCGACGGCCGAGGTCCAGCCCAGAACGGGGCCGGCCTGCTGGCGGTCGAAGATGATGCCGATGCTGCGGAAGGTCGAGCCGTTGCCGATGCCGCTGGCGGCGAAGAGCACGATGAACAGCGCCAGGAAGATGAAGAAGTACTCCTCCGGCGTGGCCGAGTGGTACGCCTTCATCATCACGTAGCCGACCGCCACCGCCGCCGCGACCATCACCGCGCAGACCCACTGCGTGACGATCGAGCCGCCGACCTTGTCGCTGATCCAGCCGCCCACCGGACGGATCAGCGCGCCGACGAAGGGGCCGATCCAGGCAAAGGCCAGCACCGCCGGCGCGTTCGGGTTGGCCAGCGTGTGCTGCATCACGCCGTTGGCATCGGGCACGTGGCTGACACCGAAGATGACCTTCATCGACAGCGGCAGCGCCATTGAAAAGCCGATGAACGAGCCGAAGGTGACGATGTAGAGGATCGTCATCGCCCATGTGTGCTTGTTGCGGAAGATCTTGAACTGCTTCGCCACGCCTTCCTTCATCGGGCCGAAGGCGGCGAGCTTCATCACGACAGCGTCAGCATGATGTCCAGCGGTATCGCCACCCACATGTTCAGCAGGCCCAACCCGGTCGGCGCCGGCAGGTACAGCCAGAGCATGAAGATCGACGGCATGAAGGCCAGCGTGTACAGATAGGTGATCTTGCCGAACGCGACCAGCGGATTGCCGGTGTTCGGCGAGATCGTCTTCAGGTTGTTCATGCCGAACCAGCACAGGATCGACAGCGGCACCAGCGAAAGCACCCAGGCGAAGCCGGCGTTCTGGATCCAGGTGGGCGTGCCTTTGGCGATCTTGCCGAAGATCCAGCCGCTGTCCTTGAGCAGCGTTTGCGGTTCGCCGCCCCAGGCGCCGAAGATGCCGACGGTCATCACCAGCGGGATGACGATCTGCATCGTCGTCACGCCGAAATTGCCGAGCCCCGCGTTCAGCCCGAGGCCCGTGCCCTGCAGCCGCTTCGGAAAGAAGCCGCTGATGTTGGACATCGACGAGGCGAAGTTGCCGCCGCCGACGCCGCACCACAGCGCCATCAGCTGGTAACTCCACAGCGGCCAGTCCTTGTGCTGCAGCACGATGCCGGTGCCGATCGCCGGGGCCAGCAGCATCGCGGTGGTCAGGAAGATCGTGTTGCGCCCGCCGGCCAGGCGGATCAGGAACGAAGCCGGGATGCGCATCGTGGCGCCGGCGATGCCGGCGATCGCGGTCAGCGTGAACAACTCGGCCTGGGTGAACGGGTAACCCAGGTTGAGCATCTGCACGGTGATGATGCCCCACATGCCCCACACCGCGAAGCCGCACAGCAGCGCGGGAATCGAGATCCACAGGTTGCGGTAGGCGATGCTCTTGCCGGTGCTTTCCCAGAAGGCTTCGTCCTCGGGGCGCCAGTCCGTGATGGTGGCGCCGCTGGAGGCGGGCGAGGTGCCGGAGACGGCTGTGTTCATGAGAGGTCCTTGGTTGAATTCAGTGCGAGCCGGCCTGTGCCAGCGGACTGGCGGGCGCGTTGCGGCCCAT
>CAWCSM010000006.1:0-352158 GCA_963798255.1 uncultured beta proteobacterium | reverse complement strand
CAGCCACGCCAGATCGGCGCCGTCGCGCGGCTCGGGCGCAGGCCACGGCGTGGCCGCCTGCAATGCCCGTTCGTAGGCGGGCGCATCGGGGCATTGCACCTCGCGCAATGCCGGCAAATCCACCCGGTGCGGCTGCAAGGCGGCGGCCAGCGCCGTATCGGCGAACAGCACCGCTGCGCCCGCATCGCCGAGGATGAAGGCCGCCTCGCGCGCATGCAGCTTGGCATTGATCGGCACCACGGACAGCCCCGCCCACCACGCGCCGTAGAGCAGCTCCAGGTAGGCGGGGTGGTTGTGCATGAACAGCGCCACGCGCTCGCCGCTGGCCAGCCCCAGCGTGTGGCGCAGGTGGCCGGCCAGCCGCGCGGCGCGCTCGGCCAGCGCGCGGTAGCTGTGCAGCGGCTGTTCGCCATGCAGCACCGCCACGCGATCGGGGTGCACGGTGGCGGATCGCAGCAACCAGTGCGCGAGGTTCATGGCGTGCCTTCCTGGCGCGCCAGCGGCCTGTCGTCGCGACGCTGCCCGCGCGTGGCGTGGCCGGCGAAGAGAACCCTGAATGCCTCACACACGACTGGCGCTGGCGTGTCGAATGTGGACCGGGGCCTGGGCATGGCGCTGGTTCGCTTCAACGCTGCCCTTGCACGGCCGCCACCACGAACAGCGCGACGATGCAGATCATGCCCACGCGCCAGGCATGGCTGCGCAGCAGCGGCCGGTCGGCGATGTAGAAGGTGGCATGCAGCAGCCGGCAGACGACGAAGGCCAGCGCCAGCGCATCGACGCTCGTGCGCGGCGCGTGCGCGAATTCCGCCACCATCACACCGGCGATCAATGTGGGCACCGCCTCGAAGGCGTTGAGATGGGCGAGGTGCGCGCGCCGGTGCCAGCCGACCAGCCCTTCGCTGTAGGCGCGCGGGTCAGCGACGTAACGGGACCGGGTGGCCTGCGATCGCGCCGCGACCGACAGCAGGTAGGGCAACAGCAGCACCAGGCCCACGCACCACAGAGCGACTGTCATCGCGTTGTCCTTTCAAAGCAGCGCACCGATCGGCGGGATCGGCAAGGTCGGCAACCCGAGCGCGCAGTGTAGGCAACCGCCGGCCGCGCCGCGTCGTCGCGGCCGGCAGCTGTCGACACGCGGGGCGGCGGCATTGTCGACGCCTTGCGCAGGCGTCACACTGTCGCTGCATGAACGAACACGATGGCCCCGCGCCATGCCGTGCAGTCACCACCTTTGCCAGGAGACCCGACCATGAGCATTCCCTTTCGCGCCGATCAGGTCGGCAGCCTGCTGCGTCCGGCGGCGCTGTCCGCTCAACGCGCGCAGTTCAGGCGCGGCGAGCTCGATGCGCCGACGCTGAAGGCCAGCGAAGACGAGGCCATCCGTGCCGCCGTTCAGCAGCAGGAAGCGATCGGCCTGCAATCGATCACCGACGGTGAATTCCGCCGCGACTGGTGGCACCTGGACTTCCTGGCGCAACTCGACGGCGTCACGCTGAAGGCCAATCCGGGGCCGAAGTTCAAGATCGAAGGCCAGTCGGAGCAACCGCCGATCGCCACCGTCACCGGCCCGATCGGCTGCAGCCGGCCGATCATGGCCGAGCACTTCGCGTTCCTGAAAGCGGCCACCACGCGCACCGCGAAGATGACCATCCCGTCGCCGTCGATGCTGCACCTGCGCGGCGGGCGTGCCGCCATTTCGGCCAGCGCCTACCCCGACATGGCGAAGTTCTGGCATGACGTGGCGGCCGCCTATCGCGTGGCCATCGGCCACCTGTATGCCGCGGGCTGTCGATATCTGCAACTCGACGACATCACCTTCGCCTACCTGTGCGACGCGAAGATCCAGGCCAACTGCCGCGCCAATGGCGATGATCCGGCGCTGCTGCCGCAGACCTATGCCGATGCCATCAACGCCGCGCTGCAAGGGCGGCCGGCCGACCTGCACGTCACCATCCACACCTGCCGCGGCAACTTCAAGAGCGCGTGGGTCGCCGAAGGCGGCTACGACCCGGTGGTGCAGGCCATGTTCTCGACCGACGTCGATGGCTACTTCATGGAATTCGACAGCGCACGCGCGGGCGGGTTCGAGCCGTTGAAGGCGCTGCGCGAGCGGGGCGGCGCCAAGAAGGTGGTGCTCGGGCTGGTGACGACCAAGCTGGGCGAGCTGGAATCGAAGGACGACCTGAAACGGCGCATCGACGAAGCGAGCCGCTTCGTGCCGCTGGAAGACTTGTGCCTGTCGCCGCAGTGCGGTTTTTCCAGCACCCACCACGGCAACGCGCTGTCGCAGGACGACCAGTGGCGCAAGCTCGAACGCGTGGTGGAGGTGGCGCACGAGGTGTGGGGCTGATGCCCATCATCGGCCCCGAGCTGCAACGTGCCGCGCAGTGCGAGGCGGTGCTGCGCACCTTGCCGATGTGGTTCGGCATCGAGCATGCGCTGCTGATGTACGTCGAAGACACGACCCGGATGCCGACCTTCGCGCTCGAAGAAGGGCCGCGCGTGATCGGCTTCCTGACGCTGCGCGAGCACTTCCCCACAGCCTGGGAAGTGCACTGCATGGCGGTGGCCGCCGATGCCCGTGGCCAGGGGCTGGGCACGCGGCTGCTCGCGCACGCGCAAGCCTGGCTGGTCGAGCGCGGTGTGGAGTTTCTGCAGGTCAAGACCGTGGCCGCCACCAGCGACAGTGCCGCGTACGCCGAGACGCGCAAGTTCTACGCAGCGCGCGGATTCACGCCGCTGGAGATCTTTCCCGAGCTGTGGGACCCGTGGAATCCGGCGTTGCAGTGCATCAAGCGGTTGTCGGCCCGCTGAAAGGACTTCGTCGGCCACGGCGTTCTGGCCAGCAGTCGCCCGCGGGATACTGCTGCAAAACTCAACCGCACGCTCGAGGTGCCCATTCGATGCGTCCGATCTTCATCAGCGTCGCGCTGCTCACGCTGAGCAACGTCTTCATGACCTTCGCCTGGTATGCACACCTGAAGGAGATGAGCCACAAGCCATGGCTGCTGGCGGCACTGGTCAGCTGGGGCATCGCTTTCTTCGAGTACATGCTGCAGGTACCGGCCAACCGCATCGGCTACACGGTGTTGTCGGTGGCGCAGTTGAAGATTCTTCAGGAGGTCATCACGCTGTCGGTGTTCGTGCCCTTCGCCTGGCTGTACCTGAAGGAGCCGTTGAAGCTCGACTACCTGTGGGCGGGGTTGTGCATCCTGGGTGCGGTGTATTTCATCTTTCGCAGCCGCTTCGGCTGAGCCACTGGAATCGAGGTCGCCATGGCATGGTTTCTTCTGCTCATTGCCGGCCTGTTCGAGGTCGGCTGGGCCATCGGCCTGAAGTACACCGAGGGCTTCACGCGGCCCTGGCCCACCGTCGGCACTGTGGTGGCGATGGTCGTCAGCGTGTGGCTTCTCGGTGTGGCGATGAAGTCGCTGCCGGTGGGCACCGCCTACGCGGTGTGGGTCGGTGTCGGCGCCGTCGGCACGGCAGCCCTGGGCATCTTGCTCTTCGGTGAGGCCGCGAATACCGGGCGCATCGTCAGCCTGGTGCTGATCGTGGCCGGCATCGTCGGGCTGAAGTTGTCGTCCGGCGCGTAGCCGTCTGGGGGTCGCGAGCGGTGCGCACGATGAACAACGCCGTGCGCCTGGTCGCGCTGTTCGAGGCCTGCAAGGGCCTGCTGGTGCTGGTCGCCGGTTTCGGTTTGTTGTCGCTGCTGCACCAGGACGTGCTGGCCCTGGCCACCCGGCTGCTCGAATACACGCACCTGAACCCGGCCGCCCACTACCCGCAGATCTTTCTCGACGCCGCCAGCCACTTGCAGGAGCCGCGCATCCTGCTGCTGGCGCTGGGCGCGGCGGCTTATTCGTCGTTGCGCCTGGTCGAGGCCTACGGGCTGTTTGCAGGCCGTTCGTGGGCCGAGATGCTGGCCGCGGCCAGCGGCGCCATCTATGTGCCGTTCGAGGCCTTCGAGCTGGTGCGAAAGCCCGGCCTGTTGACCGCGGCGGTGCTGTTTGCCAATCTGGCTGTGGTGGCAGTCATGGTGCACGCGCTGTGGCAGCGGCGGCCTGGCCTGCCGCACCGGGCAGGTCGATGAGGGCCAGGCGCACGCCCATCAGCACCACCGCATCGCCGTCCAGCTGAAGCTTCATCTGCCGCGCCTGGACCAGCACCGCGGCGCGGTCGGCGACCGCCAGCGTGAAACCGGCGATGCCCTCGCCGCGCGCATCGGCGGGCACGAACTCGACCACGGCACCGTCCAGCGCCAGATGCCAGGCCAGGTCGTGGCGTCGAGGCGCGCCCAGCCCCAGCACGTCGGCCCAGCGCGCGGCCATCGCCTGCGGGTCGCTGGCGGCGATGCTCACGCCGACCACCCGCTGCCTGCCCGCGCTCCCGGCCTGCACACGCCACTGCGGCCCGCCCCAGCGCCACGCAGGCGCCGGCAGCGGCTGGTCGATCGAGACGATGGCGCCGCCGATGTCCTTCGGGTGCAGGTGCATGGCGCGGATGTCAGGCAGTGCGACGTTCCACACCCGGCGCACGTTCAACGCGTCGAGCCGCGCCAGCTCGCGATCGAAGTCATCGGTCTGCACGATCAGCATGTAGCCGCCGTCGCCGCGCCGCTCGATCAGGCGCCCGGCGGTGGTCCCTTCGCGGGTCGGCGAGACGATCTCGATGAACTGGTCGCCGAACACATAGACCGCGTTGTGCAAGCCGAACTCGGCCACGCCGGGGTCGGCATACGGCGGCGCCAGCGACAACAGCCGGGCCAAGGTGTCCGCGTTCGACGCCAGCTCGCGCGCGGCGAAAACGATCTGTCGGATGCGCATCGTCGGCCTCCCGGATTGATCGGTTCAACGCCCGCTGAACTTCGGCGCGCGCTTGTCGACGAACGCGGCCACGCCTTCGCGGTGGTCGTCGGTGCCGCCGGTGCGCCGCTGCGTGAAGCCTTCGCGGTCGAGCAACTGCTGGTAGCTTTCGTTCGCCGCGGCGTGCACGTTTTCCTTCATGTAGCGGTAGGCCACCTGCGGGCCGGCGGCGATGCGCTGCGCCAGCTGCATCACCGCCGGCATCAGCTCGTCGGCGCCGAGCACGCGGTTCAGCAGCCCCAGCTGCAACGCCTGCGCGGCGCCGATCTTGTCGGACAGCAGCAGCAGTTCCTTGGCGCGCGCCTCGCCGAGCGTGCGCGCCAGCGGCCAGGTGATGCCGAAGTCACCGGCGAAGCCGACCTTGGCGAAAGCGGTGGTGAAGCTGGCGCTGTCCGCCGCCAGCCGCAGGTCGCAGGCCAGCGCCAGGCCGAAGCCGGCACCGGCGCAGGCGCCGTTGACGGCAGCGATGCTGACCTTCGGGCTGTCGTGCAGCAGCGCGGCGAAGCGGTGGATGCGGCGCTGCCGATCGACCTGTTGTTCCAGGCTCATCTGATGCTGGGCGCTGCCGCCCATCGCCTTGACGTCGCCGCCGGCACAGAAACCCTTGCCGGTGCCGGTGAGCACGATGCAGCCGACGGCCGGGTCGGTGGCGCAGCGCTCGAGCGTGTCGATGGCGGCATCGATCATCGCTTCAGACAGCGCGTTCAGGCGCTCGGGGCGGTTCATCCGCAGCACGGCGATGCCGTTGTCGATGTCGACGTGCAGGTGCTTTTCGTCTTCGCTCATGGTTTTGTCTCCGTGGTCGTGATGGGTGCGTGTCGGTCCTTCAGCCGCCGGACAGGCCCGACGGCAGGTCGTGGTTGTGACGGTCGAGGTGGCGCGTGCAGTTCAACAGCTGCAGCGCATGCGGCGACTGCGCATCGAAGACGCTGACGCAGGTGTTGCCCAGGTGCAAGCCGTTCAACTGCGCAGCCGGCAGGCGCAGCGATTCGGCCAGCAGCACGCGGATGAACAGGCCGTGCGTGACCACCACCAAATCGCCGTCCAGGCCCTGCTGCCATTGCTGCATCGCCTCGAACGCTCTCGCCACCCGCTGCGCGAACTGGCGCGCCGACTCGCCGCCCTCGGGTGCCTCGTCCAGCGTCATCGGGTCGAAGCCAAGCGTGTCGTAGGCCTGGCCGCGCAGCGCGCCGAAATTGCGTTCTTGCAACAAGGTGCTGGGCTCGATGGCCAGGCCGCTGTAGCGGGCGATGGCCTCGGCCGTCTGCCAAGCTCGCGCCAGGTCACTGCTGACGATGGCGGCGGGCTCTTCAGCGGCCAGCCGCCGCCCCACCGCATCGGCCTGCGCCAGGCCGCGCTCGCTCAACGGGGTGTCGGCCGGCTGGATGATGCGCGCCGCATTCAGCGCCGTTTCACCATGCCGCACCAGGATGATGGCCATGGCGCTTCAGCCGCCGTCGGCGCGGCGCTGCACCAGCACCTCGGCACTGAGGCCCAGGTAGGCGTCGGGCGGGCCGAACCAGCTGCCCGAAATCGGCGCGGCCTGCGCCGGGTCGCGCGCCACGCCGACGCGGATCAGCTGGTTGCCGCCGAGCAGGTTGTTGGTCGGATCGAACGGCACCCAGCCGGCGCCGGGCAGATAGACATGCAGCCAGGCGTGGGTGCTGCCGGCACCCTGCGTGGCGTTGCCGGCAGCCGGCGCGGCTTGCCGGTCGAGCGCCGGGTCGTACAGGTAACCGGAGACGAAGCGCGTGGCCATGCCCAGGCGGCGCGCCGCTTCCATCATCAGCAACGCGAAGTCGCGGCAGCTGCCGTTGCCCAGCGCAATCGTTTCCAGCGGCGTCTGCGTGCCTTCTTCGTCGCGCGTGACATAGACGAAGCTGTCGCGGATGAACTGGTTCATCTGCAACAGCAGCGCGCGTGTGCCGGTCGGCCCGTCGGTGCGCAGGAACTGGCGTGCCCAGTGTGTCAGCACGCCTTCGGGGTCGTCATGGTGCGGGCGCATGTAGGGTTCGAGGTCGAAGCGCTCTTCCACCGAATAGGCGAAGGGAAACACCTCGGCGCTCGGCGTCAGCGGCAATTCGAGGTTCAGGCTGTGCGCGTGCTCGATGCTGAAGGTGCAGACGATCCTCAGCTCGGTGGCCGGCTCGATCGGCGACACCAGCGCCACCGAGTTCGAATGGGTGTCCTGGATCATGCGCACGTTCGCCGCCGGGCTGCACTCCAAGTCGGTGGCCAGCACGCGCAGGTCGTGGCTGTCGCGGGGCCGGAACATCACGCGGTGCTCACCGAAGTGCACCGGCTCGCTGTAGCGATAGACGGTGGTGTGGGTGATGTCGTAGCGGATCATGCGGGCGCACTCGCGATGTCGAGACGCGCCATGGCCTCGGCGTCGAGTTGCAGCCGCGCCGCGCCGGCCAGTTCCTCGAACTGTTCGAGCGACGTGGCGCTGGCGATCGGCGCGGTGATGCCGGGGCGCGCCATCTGCCAGGCCAGCGCCACCTGTGCTGGCGTGGCCCGCAACCCGGCTGACACCTCGTCCAGCGCGGCCAGGATGCGCAGCCCGCGCGCGTCGAGGTAGGCCTTGACGCCGGCGCCGCGCGGGCTCTTGCCCAGGTCAGCCTCGCTGCGGTACTTGCCGCTGAGGAAACCCTTCGCCAGCGCAAAGAAGTTGATCACGCCCAGGCCCTCGCGGCGGCACAGCGGCTCCAACCCGGCTTCATACGGCGCGCGGTCATAAAGGTTGTACAGCGGCTGCAGGCACTCGTAGCGCGGCAGGCCGTGTCGGCGGCTGGTGTCCAGGGCCAGCGCCAGCCGTTCGGCGCTGAAGTTGGACGCGCCGATGGCGCGCACCTTGCCTTGGCGGATCAGCTCACCATAGGCGGCCAGCGTGTCTTCCATCGGCGTGTCGGCATCGTCGTCGTGCGACTGATACAGGTCGATGTGGTCGGTGCCCAACCGGCGCAGCGAGTCCTCGACCGCGCGGCGGATGTAGGCCGGTGCCAGACCCTTCTGGTCGGGACCCATCTCCTTGCCGACCTTGGTCGCCAGCACGATGCGCCGCCGGTTGCCGGCATCGCGCTTCAGCCACTGGCCGATGAGTGTTTCCGATTCGCCGCCGGTATGGCCAGGGGCCCAACGCGAATAGACGTCGGCCGTGTCCACCAGGTTGAAGCCGGCGCCGACGAAGGCATCGAGCAGGTCGAACGAGGTCTTGGCGTCGGCCGTCCAGCCGAAGACGTTGCCGCCGAAGGCCCACGGGGCCACGCTCAGGCCCGAACGGCCCAGGGCTCGCTGTTGCATACCTATTCCTGTGAAGGGCCCGGCAGATCCGGACGAAGGATCATGCTAGCCGATGCGCCTGCGCCGCACGGTGGCAGCCCTCAGGCTGTCAGGCGGCGGCGCGTGTGCCGACGCTGCTCAGCAGCACCCGGTTGCGGCCCGCCGCCTTGGCCTGCAGCAACGCCTCGTCGGCGGCGGCCAGCACCTCGGCCGCCGAAGCAGGCCAATGCGAGGAGTCGGCGACACCGGCCGAGAAGGTGAAGCCGCCGGGTGGCCTGTGCGCGTCGTCGTCGAAGTCGGCCACCCACGATTTCAGCAGCGACAGCGCCTTGCGCCGTGCCGCGACCGCCTGTGTGCGCGGCAGCAGCAGGCAGAACTCCTCGCCGCCGTAGCGGCAGGCGACATCGCTCTGGCGGCACTGCTTCAACAGCAGTTCGCCGAAGCGGCCCAGCAGCGCATCGCCGGCCGCGTGGCCGAGCGAATCGTTGACCTTCTTGAAGTGATCGAGGTCGATGATGACCACCGCCAGCGGCTGGCGTTCACGCTGCGCCATCGCCAGCATCGACGGCAGCACGTCGTTCATGTGGCGGCGGTTGAACAACCCGGTGAGGAAATCGCGCGTGGCCTGTTGTTTCAGCGCCTGTTGCAGCGCTTCGACCTCAGCCACCTTGCGCTGCAACTGCCGGTTGGCCGCGACCAGTTCGACACGCGAGCGCTCGGTGTCGCGCCGGCGCGCGTCGGCCGCGCTGAGCTGGTGCTTCAGCCGCAGCAACTCGACCTGCAACGCAAAGGCCTGGTAGCGCGCGCTCGAGGCCAGCAGGGTGCGCTCGGTGTGCAGTTCCTGCCAGTTGCGCAGCGCCTGCAGCGCGGCCGTGCTCTCGCCGCGTTGTTCGAGCAAGCGGGCCAGCATGTCGAAGTAAAGGCAGCGCAAGCGCAGGCTGCTGCCGGCCTCGTCGGCGCTGCCTTGTTGCAGCCGCTGCAGCGCTTCGTCGGGCCGTCGGCGCCGATGCAGCAATTCGGCGCTGGCGATGGTCAGCGTCATGCGTTCGTCGTTGACCGAGCGTGCCGACAGCGAGCGCGTGGCGCGCTCCACCAGATCGGCGCCCAGCGCCACATCGCCGCCACGCAGCGCGGCGATCGCCAGATCCTCGTAATGCGCATTCATCGGGCCGCGCCCGTCGCCGTCGGTGGGCAGGCGCAGCAGCGTGTGCACGTCGTCGAGCGCCTCGGCCGGCCGCCCCAGGCTGGTCAGGCAGATGACCCGGTTGATGTGCAGCACGCTCACCAGGCGCGGGTTGTTCAGTTGCGCACAGCCGGCCAGGCCTTCCTGCACGTAACTCAACGCCTGGAGGTAGTCGCCCAGCTGAATCAGCTCGTGCGCCAGGTTGCAGAACAGCACCACGTCGAGGCCGCGGGTGCGCGCGCTGCTGGCTTCGCGCAAGGCCTGGTACATGTAGGCGAACGCCTGCTGCGAGTCACCGCCTGCAGAATGGCAGCCGGCAATGGTGTTGAGCAGCAGGCCGCGCTCTTCGCGCGCCAGCAGGCGCAGCGCTTCGTCGCGCAGTGGCATCACATGCTCGAGCGATTCGCGCGCCTTGCCCTCGCGCCACAACGCGCGCGCCACGCCGATTTCGGCGACCAGCACGCCGGCGCGGTCAGCCACCGCGTTCAGGCTCGCCTTTGCGGCTTGCAGTTCGGCCATGGCCTCGGCCGGCGTGGCATACCAGATCATGTGATAGCCACGCGCCAGCCGGGCGCGGCCGGCCGCGGCCGCGTCGCCGCGCTCCTCCGCACGTGCCAGGGCCTGGTCGGCCAGTTCCACACAACGACGCGAATCGCTGTACAGCATCTGCCATGCGCGCCTGGCCTGGCGCAAGGCGGCGCTGGTGCTGGTTTTTCCGGCCGGGGTGGACATGGCCGATTATTGTCGGCACAAGTCGCGGGTTGCGGCCATCACCCCGATGGGCGAACTGGCCTGGTGCCCGCTCGACGGGCCGGCAAAGTGGGCTGGTGCAAAATGGGCTGTCGAGGTTCAGGCATCCCGGGCGCCGCTGCGCGCTGCATGTGGATGGTGTCGTGCCCTTCCTTGCGCGAAGCCGGTGCGGTCGCGCTTCTCGGCAACTCGCTCATCGGCTTGCCGGGGACTGTCGGTTGACCGCCCCTGCGCGCGAGTTGCCGCCTCGAATCACACGCTCCATGCGGCCCTGTTCGCGAGCGGCATCCCACCCCAAAACACTTGAAAGGAATTCCCTTGTCCAGTCCAACCCTCACCTTTTTGCCCTGGACCCGCCAAGCTGGCACGTGGGCGATCGCGATGGCGTCGATGACCTCGATGGTCGCCGCGCAGGCCGCCGACAGCCCTGAAAAGCTCGACAACCAATGGCACGGCAGCCTGTCGGTCGGCGCCGCCGCGGCGTCGGGCAACAACTCGTCGGTGACCGTGTCGGCCGCGGCCGACACGAGCAAGGCGAACACGGTGGACAAGATCAGCCTGTCGGGGCTGATCAACTACGGCCGCTCGGATGCCAGTGGCAGCCAGACGACGACCGCCGACCAGGCCTGGGTGCGTGGGCGCTACGACTACAACCTGACCCCGGTGTGGTTCGGCTTCGGCGGTGTCGAAGCCGAGACCAACAAGGTCGCGGGCCTGCAATCGCGCTACGGCGTGAACGGCGGCGTCGGCTACAAGCTGATCCGCAACGAGTCGACCACCTTCGACCTCTTCGGCGGCGTCGGCTATTCCGGCGTCGAATACACCGATGGCAGCGAAGCCAACGGCGTCGAACTGGTGCTGGGCGAAGAGTCGGCGCACAAGCTCAGTGACTCCACCACCGTCAAACAGCGCTTCGTGTTCCGGCCTGGGCAGGGCGACCTGGGTAACCTGGCCACCTTCAATGCCGGTCTGGCCACCACCATCACCGGCGCCTGGACGCTGAACCTGGGGTTGCAGGTCCAGTACGCGAGCAAGGTGCCGGTGGGGGTGGAAAGCACCGACACGCTGTTCACGGCCGGCTTCGGCTACAAGTTCTGAGTCTTGGGGCGCACTTTCGAGCGGCGGGCCTACATGCTGCGCCGGTACTGCCCGCCGACCTCGAACAGCGCCTGCGTGATCTGTCCGAGGCTGCAACAGCGCACCGCGTCCATCAGCACCTCGAAGACGTTGGCGTTGTCGATGACCGCGGTCTGCAGACGTTTCAACATCGCCGGTGATTCGCCCGCGTGGCGCTGGTGGAACTCGGCCAGGCGCTTCAGCTGCGAGCGCTTTTCGTCGTCGGTCGAGCGCGCCAGCTCCAGCGACTGCGCCACCGCATCGCCATGCGGGTTGCGGAAGGTGTTGACACCGACGATCGGATATTCCCCGGTGTGCTTGAGCATCTCGTAGTGCATGCTCTCTTCCTGGATCTTGCCGCGCTGGTAGCCGGTTTCCATCGCGCCGAGCACGCCGCCGCGTTCGGCGATCTTCTCGAACTCGGCCAGCACCGCTTCCTCGACCAGCTCGGTCAGCTCGTCGATGATGAACGCGCCCTGATTCGGGTTCTCGTTCTTCGCCAGCCCCCATTCGCGGTTGATGATCAGCTGGATCGCCATCGCGCGGCGCACCGATTCCTCGGTCGGCGTGGTGATGGCCTCGTCGAAGGCGTTGGTGTGCAGGCTGTTGCAGTTGTCGTATATCGCGATCAGCGCCTGCAAGGTGGTGCGGATGTCGTTGAACTGGATCTCCTGCGCGTGCAACGACCTTCCGGAAGTCTGTACGTGGTATTTCAGCTTCTGTGATCGTTCGTTCGCGCCGTAGCGTTCCTTCATCGCCACCGCCCAGATCCTGCGCGCCACGCGGCCCATCACCGTGTATTCCGGATCCATGCCGTTGGAGAAAAAGAAGCTCAGGTTCGGCGCGAAATCGTCGATGTGCATGCCGCGGGCCAGGTAGGCCTCGACGAACGTGAAGCCGTTGCTCAAGGTGAAGGCCAGCTGGCTGATCGGATTGGCGCCGGCTTCGGCGATGTGATAGCCCGAGATGCTCACCGAATAGAAGTTGCGCACCTTGTGGTGCACGAAGTACTCGGCGATGTCGCCCATCACCTTCAGGCTGAATTCGGTGGAGAAGATGCAGGTGTTCTGGCCTTGGTCTTCCTTCAGGATATCGGCCTGCACGGTGCCGCGCACGTTCTCTTTGACCCAGGCGTTGATCTTGGCTGCCTCGTCGTCGGTCGGCTCGCGGCCGTTGTCGACGCGGAACTTGTCCAGGTTTTGGTCGATGGCGGTGTTCATGAACATCGCCAGAATCGTCGGCGCCGGGCCGTTGATGGTCATGCTCACCGAGGTTGCCGGGTGCGTCAGGTCGAAGCCCGAATACAGCACCTTCATGTCGTCCAAGGTGGCGATCGATACGCCGGAGTTGCCGACCTTGCCGTAGATGTCGGGGCGCAGGTCGGGGTCGTTGCCGTACAGCGTGACCGAGTCGAAGGCGGTGGAAAGCCGTTTCGCCGGCATGCCGGCCGACAGCAGCTTGAAGCGCTTGTTGGTGCGAAACGCATCGCCCTCGCCGGCGAACATGCGCGTCGGGTCTTCGCCCTCGCGCTTGAAGGCGAAGGTGCCGGCGGTGTACGGGAAGCTGCCCGGCACGTTGTCCAGCATCAGCCACTTCAGGATCTCGCCGTGATCCTCGTAGCCCGGCAGCGCCACCTTGCGGATCTTGCTGCCCGAGAGCGTGGTGTGCACGAGCGCAGTGCGGATTTCCTTGTCGCGGATCTTCACCACGTACTCGTCGCCGGCATAGGCCCTTTGCATCTGCGGCCACATCGCCAGCAGCTTGCTGGCGTGGGCGTCTTGCCCGGCTTCGCGCGTCTTCGCCAGATCATCCACTGCTTCGACCGCGCGGTGGCGCTCGGGCTTGTCGGTCTGCAGCATCGCGGCCGTGGCCTTGAGTTGCTGGATCTGCCGCGCGAGCCGCGCCTGTTCGATCGCCCGGCGCTTGTAGCCGCGCACGGTATCGGCGATGTCGGCCAGGTAGCGCACCCGAGCACCCGGCACGATCGGCACCTGGTGCGTGCTGTGGCGGGTGGCCACTGCCGGCAAGCTGCCCTCGGCCAGCTTCAGGCCCAGCTCGGCCAGCCGCGGCTTCAGCGCCTGGTACAGCGCGGTCACGCCGTCGTCGTTGAAGCGGCTGGCCATGGTGCCGAACACCGGCATCGCTTCGGGCGCGGTCTTGAAAGCCTCGCGATTGCGCTGCACCTGCTTGGCCACGTCGCGCAGCGCGTCGGCGGCACCCTTGCGGTCGAACTTGTTGATGGCCACCACTTCAGCGAAGTCGAGCATGTCGATCTTCTCCAACTGGCTGGCGGCACCGAACTCCGGCGTCATCACGTACATCGGCACATCCACCAGCGGCACGATGGCGGCATCACCCTGGCCGATGCCCGAGGTCTCGACGATGACCAGGTCGAAGCCGGCGCATTTGACCGCCGCCAGCACGTCGGGCAGCGCCTGGCTGATCTCCGAGCCGAAGTCGCGTGTGGCCAGGCTGCGCATGAACACGCGTTCGCCAGAATCGTCGGAAGTAGCCGCTCGCCACGGCCCGATGGCATTCATGCGGATGCGGTCGCCGAGCAGCGCGCCGCCGCTCTTGCGTCGGCTGGGGTCGATGCTGATGACCCCGATGTGCAGCGCATCGCCCTGATCGAGCCGCAGCCGGCGGATGAGCTCGTCGGTGAGGCTGCTCTTGCCGGCGCCGCCGGTGCCGGTGATGCCCAGCACGGGCGTCCGGGTTTTCTTCGCCGCGGCATGCAGTTCGGACTTCAAGCCGTCGGCCACCTGGCCGTTCTCCAGCGCAGTGATCAGCTGCGCCAGCGCGCGCCGCTTCGCCGGGCCCTGGATGGCCACCAGCTTCTTCGGCGCATGCACCGACAGATCGGTGTCGGCGAGCATCACCATCTCGCCGATCATGCCCTGCAAGCCCATGCGCTGGCCGTCTTCGGGGCTGTAGATGCGCGCGACGCCGCTGGCCTGCAGCTCGGCGATCTCGGCCGGCACGATGACGCCGCCGCCACCGCCGAAGACCTTGATGTGCTCGCCACCACGCGCCTTCAGCAACTCGAGCATGTACTTGAAGTATTCGACATGGCCGCCTTGGTAGCTGCTGATGGCGATGCCCTGCACGTCTTCCTGCAACGCGGCGGTGACGACTTCATCGACCGAGCGGTTGTGGCCGAGATGGATGACTTCGCAGCCCATGCCCTGCAGGATGCGGCGCATGATGTTGATCGCGGCGTCGTGGCCATCGAACAGCGATGCGGCGGTGACGAAGCGCACCTTGTGCGTCGGGCGGTAGGCGGCCAGGGCCTTGTGTTCGGCGGACAGGTCGGTCATGGCGGCGGCTCGTTGTCGGGGGGCGCTGGGTCACGAATATGATGCCCGCTCGCCCACACGGAAGCCAGCATCATGCCGGGCCACGCGGCGACAAGGGTTTACCCAGGATTGTGACGGCTCCGTCGAGACGGGCCATACATGCCGCTCGCCTGCTAATCTCGCGCCTCCCGAACGCCGCGCGCCGCGCCCCCTCACGTGAGCTTCCTGGCCATCGACATCGGCAACACGCGCCTGAAGTGGGCGATGTATGCGGCACCGCGTCCTGGGGCGCCCTTGCTCGATCATGGCGCCATCTTTCTGGAAACGATCGACACGCTGGCCGAGACCCAATGGCAGCAACTGCCCATGCCGACCAGCATGCTGGGCTGCGTGGTCGCCGGGGATGCGGTGCGCCGCCGCGTCGAGGAACAGCTCGAGCTGTGGGACATCGCGCCGCGCTGGGTGGTGCCGTCGGCGCAGGAATGTGGCGTGATCAATGGTTACGACCACCCCAACCGCCTCGGCGCCGACCGCTGGGTGGCGTTGATCGGTGCCCGTGCGCGGCTGTTGGCGTCGGGTCCGCCGCGCCCGGCACTGGTGGTGATGATCGGCACCGCCGCCACCGTCGATGCCATCGATGCCGAGGGCCGCTACCTGGGCGGCTTGATCCTGCCCGGCTTCGGCTTGATGCTGCGTGCCCTGGAGATGGGCACCGCCGGGCTGCGCTTCCCGACCGGCGAGATGGTGGACTTCCCGACCAACACCAGCGATGCTTTGATGAGCGGCGGCTGCAATGCCATCGCCGGCGCCATCGAGCGCCAGCATCGGCGGCTGCTGGAACGCACCAGGCAGCCGCCGGCGTTGTTCATGACCGGCGGCGCGGCGGTCAAGCTGGCGCCGATCACCGAGCTGGATTTCGAGACCGTCGAATCGCTGATCTTCGATGGGCTGGTGCACATGCAGGCCTGCCGCATCGCCCAGGCCTGAGCGCCGATCGACCGACCCGCGGCTACAGGATGTAGCGCGACAAGTCCTCGTCCTTGGCCAATTCGGCCAGCCGCTCATTGACCGCCGCTTCGTCGATGAGCACGTCCTGACCGCCGAGCTTGGGCGCGTCGAAGCTCAACTCATCGAGCAGCACCTCCATCACCGTGGCCAGCCGGCGCGCGCCGATGTTTTCGGTGCGCTCGTTCACCTCGAAGGCGATTTGCGCCAATCGGCGCACGCCTTCGGCGCTGATCTTCAGGCTCACGCCTTCGGTGGCGAGCAAGCTCTGGTACTGCTTGACCAGGCTGGCGTGGGTGCTGTTGAGGATGGCCTCGAAATCTTCGACGGTCAGCGAGCGCAGTTCGACACGGATCGGGAATCGGCCCTGCAATTCGGGAATCAGGTCGCTTGGCTTGGCGACATGGAAGGCGCCCGAGGCGATGAACAGCATGTGGTCGGTCTTGACCATGCCGTACTTGGTGTTCACCGAGGTGCCTTCGACCAGCGGCAGCAGGTCGCGCTGCACGCCCTGGCGCGACACCTCGGCGCCGCTGCCATGGTCGCTGCGCGAGGCCACCTTGTCGATCTCGTCGATGAAGACGATACCGTTGTCCTGCGCATTGGCCAGCGCGGCGCTGCGAATCTCGTCCTCGTTGACCAGCTTGCCGGCTTCTTCTTCGACCAGCAGCTTCAGCGCTTCGCCGATCTTCAGCTTGCGCGTCTTGCGCTTGGTCTGGCCGAGCTGCGAGAACATGCCCTTCAGCTGCTCGGCCATCTCCTCCATGCCCTGCGGGCCGAGGATTTCCAGCGCCGGACGCACCTCGGCCAGATCGACCTCGATCTCGCTGTCGTTCAAGGTGCCTTCGCGCAGCCGCTTGCGCATCACCTGGCGTGCCGTGTTGTCGGTGCTCGGCGTATGGGCGGCACTCGCGATGCCGAATTCGGCTCGCGGCGGCGGCACCAGGATGTCGAGCACACGTTCTTCGGCCGCGTCTTCGGCGAGCGCGCGCTTGCGCGTGATCTGCGCATCGCGCTCCTGCTTCACCGCCACCTCGACCAGGTCGCGCACGATGCTGTCCACGTCCTTGCCGACGTAGCCGACCTCGGTGAACTTGGTGGCCTCGATCTTGATGAACGGCGCATCGGCGAGCTTGGCCAGGCGGCGCGCGATTTCGGTCTTGCCGACGCCGGTCGGGCCGATCATCAGGATGTTCTTCGGCGTGATCTCGCTGCGCATCGGCTCTTGCACCTGCTGGCGCCGCCAGCGGTTGCGCAGCGCGATCGCCACCGCGCGCTTGGCGGGGCGCTGGCCGACGATGTGCTTGTCGAGCTCGGAGACGATCTCCTGCGGGGTCATGCTCATCCGAGCGTCTCGATGGTGTGGGTCTGGTTGGTGTAGATGCACAGCTCGCCGGCGATCTGCAGCGATTTGCTCACCACCTCGGCCGGCGTCATCTCGGTGTGCGCCAGCAGCGCGCGCGCGGCCGCTTGTGCGTACGGGCCGCCCGAGCCGATGGCGATCAGGCCGTGTTCAGGTTCGAGCACATCGCCGTTGCCGGTGATGATCAGCGAGGCTTCGCGGTCGGCGACGGCGAGCATCGCTTCGAGCCGGCGCAGCACACGGTCGGTACGCCAATCCTTGGTCAACTCGATGGCCGCGCGCACCAGCTGGCCCTGGTGTTTTTCCAGCTTGGCCTCGAAGCGCTCGAAAAGGGTGAAGGCGTCGGCGGTGGCGCCGGCGAAGCCGGCCAGCACCTTGTCGTGGAACAGCTTGCGCACCTTGCGCGCGCTCGATTTGACGACGATGTTGCCGAGCGTCACCTGGCCGTCGCCGCCGAGTGCGACCAGGTTGCCGCGGCGCACGCTGACGATGGTGGTGCCGTGGAAGACGGCCGATTCTTGTGAAGGCATGACAACGCAGGTGGGGTTGGAACGGCCACGAACAACCCCGATTGTGATCGGCTGACGCTGCGGCGGGATTCACCGGGGCCGAGGGCCCGGTGAATCCTGGTCAGACCTTCCTGACCTGCACCTTGGCGTGTTCGTTGATGCCCATCGCGCCGAAGAACAGGGCCACCAGCCGGTGCGCATCGACGAAGTGCACCAGCCGCTTTTCGGCGCGCTTGTTCAACACCCAGTTCAGCAGGTCGCCGGCGGCGATGAAATCGACGCGGATCAGCCGCGCGCACGACACGTTCACCACCACCGCCTGCCCCAGCTGCAGGTTGAGGCGGCCGAGCGTGGCACTGATGTCGCCGACCAATTGTCCCGACAGCTCGATGCTGGCCACCTGTGTGCCCTGCACGGCTTCGTCGACCAGGCCCGATTCCATGAATGCGGTGGAGACCTCGCTGACCATCGACAACGGCGGCGTGTGCGTGTTCAGCGTCGAGCCGCTGATGCGCACGGTGCAGCGCGTGCGCTCCCACGACGGCGGCGACACCTCGTAGGTGACGCAGTAGTCGATGGCCACCTCGTCGAACTGGTCGGCGCGGTTGACCAGCCGCAGCGCATCCAGCCGCACCTGCCAGAAAGCCGGGTCTGCATCGCGCACGCCGGTGGGGGCGGTGTCCTGCAGGATCGTGAACAGCTGCTCGCCCGACATCCAGCGCATCTCGAGCGGCTGCTTGCTCCAGTGCCTGAACAGCGCCGACAACTGGGTGGCGGCTTCGGCATCGATGCTGCGCAGCGCGCTCCAGTCGAACACCCAGGGCAGCGGCATCTGCAAGGTCGCCGAGCGCAAGCGCGCGACGCTGTCGGTGTCGAGCACATCGGGGCAGATCCAGCCGACCTGGTTGGCGATGCTGCCCGACGGCGTGCGTTCGTGGGCGGAGGCTTCAGCCACCGCGTCCGACACCAGCTTGGGCAACGAGAACCACTGTGGCGCCGACCAGCCGAACTGGTGCGCATAGTCGCCCGCCAGGGCCTCGAAACGCGGTTGCTGCCCGGTCGCGCGGTACAAGTCGAACAGCACCAGCCAGGTGTCGGCATGCTCGGCACGACTTCCGCCGGGCTTGGTCAGTTGCGAAAGCGCATGCTCACATTGCGCGAAATCTGCGTTGGCGAAAGCGATCACCGGCTCGTCGAGTTCGGGATCGTGCACGACCTCGCTCACCTCGAACGACAACTGTCGGTCGAAGTCGCTGTGGCTGAGGCCGGGCGGCGGCAGGGTCTTCGATGCCGCGGCGGGTGCCGCCGCAGGTGCCAGCGGCGGCAAACCCGGCGACATCGCAGGCGGCGCGGGAGGTGCGGGAGGTGCGGGGCTTGCCGGGGCTGCTGCTGGCAGGTCCAGCGGCTCATCGAGATCCAGAAGCGGTGGCAGGGCCGGCAGCGCGTGGGCGTCGCCTGGGCTCGGCATGCCGGGCGCCACGGCCGGTGGCAACCCCGACCGCGCCAGCACCGCCGGCTCGGTGGGGGCGTTGAAAAAACCGGTGCTGCGGCGGCCCGACGCGGCGAAGTTGTCGCCGACCATCTGCTGCTCGATCTCGTCGATCTTTGCCTTCACGCCGCTGTCGGGCTTGTTGCCGACGCCTTCGGACTGGCGCGCCTCGGAATCGTCGATGCGCGACGAGCCGCCGAGCGCGGCCAGCTGCTCCGGCGTCAAACCCTCGCGGCGCACCTTGCGCAGCACGTCGAACTCGCGCTTGCGCACGAAATCGTTGCGCCGCTTGCGTTCGACCATCGCCTTCAGCTCGGATTTTTCGAGCTCGAGTTCGCGGCCGTCGTCCTGGCGTGTGTTCAGGTCGGCCCAGTCCGTCGCCGGGTTGGCGACGAATCGCACCACCTTGCGAAAGAAGCTCTCGCCTTCCTTGGGCTCGGTCATGAATCGAGATCAGTCACCGAACATCTTCTGCTTCATCTCACGCCGCTGCTGGGCTTCGAGCGAGAGGGTGGCGGTGGGCCGGGCGAGCAAGCGCGCCAGGCCGATCGGCTCGCCGGTTTCGTCGCAGAAGCCATATTCGCCGGATTCGACGCGGGACAGCGACTGGCCGATCTTCTTCAGCAGCTTGCGTTCGCGGTCGCGGGTGCGCAACTCGAGCGCGTGCTCTTCCTCGATGGTCGCGCGGTCGGCGGGATCGGGCACGATGGAGGTGTCCTCACGCAGATGCTCGGTCGTCTCGCCGGCATTCGACAGCAGATCGTCCTTCTGCGCCTGCAGGCGCAGACGGAAGAATTCGCGCTGCTTTTCCTTCATGTACTCGCTGTCGGGCATGGCCAGCAGCTCGGGCTCGGTCAGATCGCGCGCTGACTTCGTCTTCCACGCGTTGACCAGCTTCGGGTCGATCTTCACGGCTGGCTTGTGCGCCTCGATCGCCTGCTCGTCGCTGCGCAGCGGCGCGCGCGCCGGCGCGAAGCGGTCGGTGAAGCGGTTGGTGATCGGCGCTGGCGCCGGTTCCGGCCGGGGCGCGGCACGCGACGAGCGCCGGGCCGGCTTGGCCGCGGCGGGTGGTGTGCTCACCACGGGCTTGACCGGCAAGGCCTTGGCGGGAACGCTCTTTGCAGCGGTCTCGGCGCCCTTTGCCTGAGTCTTGGTCACTTCGGTCTCCTAGCCTGCACTGACGGGGAATTTCGGCCGGCCTTGGCGATCGAGATGACGAGCAAATGGCCATGCATCGGCACAGGCCGGCCGGGGTTCAAGCGCGCGGATTGTAGCCACCGGCATGCATGTCACGGGGCCGTCGTCCGCCGCGCTGGCAGGTCGGCGGGCACCCGGCCGTGAACTGCTGCTCAGCCCACGCATTGCGCCAGTCCCTGCATGAAGATGTCCTTCGGCAGATCAATGCCGATGAAGACCATCTTGCTGGTCTTCTTCTCGCCCGGCGCCCACACCGGGCCCAGGTCGCTGCCCATCAACTGGTGCACGCCCTGGAAGATGACCTTGCGCTCGCTGCCCTTCATGTGCAGCACGCCCTTGTAGCGCAGCATCTTCGGCCCGTAGACCTGCACGATGGCGCCCAGGAAATCCTCGAGCTTGGCCGGGTTCAGCGGTTTGTCGGCCTGGAAGACGAAGGATTTGACGTCGTCATCGTGGACGTGGTGGTGCGGGTGGTCGCAGTCTTCGCCGTGCTCATGGTCATGGTGCGTGCGTGATCGTGGTCATGGCCGCCCGCGTCCAGGAACAGCGGGTCGATCTCGAGTTTGGCGTTCAGATTGAAGCCGCGCAGGTCGAAGACCTCGCCGATCGGCACCTCGCCGAAGTGCACCCGGCGCTGGCCGGCGCGCGGATTCATGTGTTTCAGTCGGTGCGTCAGCGCATCCACCTCGCCGTCATCGACCAGGTCGGTCTTGCTGATGAAGATCTGGTCGGCAAAGCCGACCTGCCGCCGCGCTTCCTGGCGGTCGTTCAGCTGCGTGTCGGCGTGCTTGGCATCGACCAGCGTGAGGATCGAATCGAGCAGGTAGGTCTCGGCGATCTCGTCGTCCATGAAGAAGGTCTGCGCCACCGGGCCGGGGTCGGCCAGGCCGGTGGTCTCGATGACCACGCGCTCGAAATCGAGCTCGCCCTTGCGGCGTTTTTCGGCCAGGTCGGCGAGCGTGGTGCGCAGGTCCTCGCGGATCGAGCAGCACACGCAGCCGTTGTTCAGCTGGATGATCTGCTCGCCCCCGCTGTCCTGCACCAGGATTTCGTTGTCGATGTTCTCGCTGCCGAACTCGTTCTCGATGACGGCGATCTTCTGGCCGTGCGCTTCGGTCAGCACCCGCTTGAGCAGCGTGGTCTTGCCCGAGCCGAGAAAGCCGGTGAGGATGGTGGCGGGGATCAGGCCTGGTGTCATGGTGTGTGGGCTCGCTGGCGAAGACAACGGCGGCGGGCCGCTCGGCCCCGCCACCCGATCGACGAATATGGGGGCGCCGGACTGTCCTTCAAGCCCGCCGCAGTGTCAAGATGGCGATCCGAAACCGGGCCCCAACCTGCCTCAGATCGTGCGGTCGGCGCCGGGGTTCGACGCCGCGCCGTTCGGGCATAACAGCAGCGCGCCGCGTTCGCTGGCGTGATAGTCGAAGACTCGGCCCTCGGCCCCGACCTGGATGCGATAGCCGCGCACCAGCGCCATCGTGTAACGCACCCCAGGCTGCGGGCAGCCCAGCCCGCCATCGGGCCAGGTCACGCGCTGCGCAGAAACCAGTTGCAGCGCGTTGTCGTTCACGCCGGCACGCTGCGCGGCATCGGCACGCGCAGCAACGACCATCGCGTCGAGCTCGACGATGCGCGAGCCGGGCAAGGGTGCAGGTGCAGAAGCAGCCTGCGGCGCGGCGGCCATGCCGAGCGGCCGCATGGGGTCGCTGGCGGCGACCGCCGACGTGCTCAGCGCAACAGCCACGGCCAGCGTGCTCGCGGCGCGCGTCGGCCACGCGCAGCGCTGTGATTCGTGTCGGCGGCCGGCGCATGCATCGAACATGGGCCATCATGCACCGCCGCTGCGCGCACCGGCCAAACCCTGATCGAAGCGCGGATTTGCCGGCTCCGCCTCATCGGCGTGCGAATGCGGCACGCCGGGGCCGGGTGACCCCACCGGCCTGCAACCGCCATTCGCCATGCAGCAGGTGGTCGATGGCGGCCTTGCGCGCCGCAGCCGGGTTGTGCAGCGCAATGGCGTCGACGATGGCGCGATGCTCGCCGCGCACCTGTTGCATGAATTCCCGGTGGCGGGCTTCGTTGGCCTTGGTCACGCGCATCGCCTCGCGCAAATACTGTTCGAGGAACACCAGCAGCAGCACGAACTGGGGGTTGCCGGTGGCCGTGGCGATGGCGCGGTGAAACGCCATGTCCTCGGCGACGGCGTCGTCGCCACGCGATTGCGCCACGTCGATGGCGCGCAACGCGCGCTTCAAGGCCTGCACCTGCGCGCGTGTCGCGCGCGTCGCGGCGAGCGCCGCGATCTCGCCTTCCAACACGCGGCGCAACTCGACCACGTGCACCACCGCGTCCAGCGACTGCAGCACGCTCGGGTCGAAGGCCAGCGGACGGTGGGGCGGCTCGGGCGCGACGAAGACCCCCGAGCCCTGACGTGAGCGCACCAGCGCGCGCGATTTCAGCTGGTGCACGGCCTCTCGCACCACCGTGCGCGACACGCCGTAGGTGGCGGCCAGCTGCTGCTCGGTCGGCAGCCGCGCGCCGGGCTGCAGGCTGCCGCCTTCGATCTGCGCCGCGATGCTCACCGCCAGCCGGTCGGACAGCCGGTCGGCATGCAGTTGCAGGGGCGGCGGCGCCTTGGCAGCCGCAACCCGCGGCGCCGGCCGGGGTCGCGACGTGGATGTAATCACGATTGACATGGTGATCTGGTCATCATACAACTGTGTCTGATCCATTGCACGGTGCGGCGCGAAGACCGGCCCGGATCACGAAGGAGACAAGCCGCAATGGCGAGCGTAGAAATCCGCGACGTGAAGAAGCGCTTCGGCGAGGTCGAAGTGCTGCATGGCATCAGCATCCACATTCCGGATGGCTCGTTCACCGTGCTTGTCGGCCCTTCGGGCTGCGGCAAGTCGACCTTGCTGCGCATGGTGGCCGGGCTGGAGAACATCAGCGGTGGCGAGATCGCCATCGGCGACGCGCGTGGTCAACCAGGTGCCGCCCAAGGAACGCGATATCGCGATGGTGTTCCAGAACTACGCGCTGTATCCGCACATGACGGTGCGCGACAACATGGCCTTCTCGATGTTGCTGGCGAAGAAGGACAAGGCCTTCATCGACGATCGCGTCAAGAAGGCCGCCGACATCCTCGGCCTGACGCCGCTGCTCGACCGATTCCCGCGCCAGTTGTCGGGCGGCCAGCGCCAGCGCGTGGCGATGGGCCGTTGCATCGTGCGCGATCCGCAGGTGTTCCTGTTCGACGAGCCGCTGTCCAACCTCGACGCCAAGTTGCGCGTGGCCATGCGCGCCGAAATCAAGGAGCTGCATCAGCGCCTGAAGACCACGTCGATCTACGTCACGCACGACCAGATCGAGGCGATGACGATGGCCGATCAGATCGTCGTCATGCACGACGGCCGCATCGAGCAGATCGGCAGCCCGCTCGATCTGTACGACAAGCCCGGCAATCGTTTCGTCGCCGGCTTCATCGGCTCGCCGGCGATGAATTTCCTCAACGGCACCTTGGACGGCAGCGGTGAGCGCGTGCCCCATGTCGTGACCGCCAGCGGCGCACGCCTGCCGGTTGCCGAGGCACCCGCCGATTCGCGATGGCAAGCGCTGTCGTCTACGGCATTCGCCCCGAACATCTGGACATCGTCGAAGGCGGTGACGAAGGTTTCGACGCCGACGGTGATCGTGGTCGAACCCACCGGCAGCGAGACCCAGGTGCTCTCGCGTATTGGCAAGCAGGAAGTCAATGCCGTTTTCCGCGAGCGGCATGCCTTTGCGCCCGGCGAGAAAGTCCGCTTCCTTCCGCGCGCCGACAACGCGCATCTTTTCGACGCGTCGAGTGGCCAACGGATCTAGGCCGGCCTCGACTTCTTCAAAATCGATCCACAACGCCCCAAGGAGACACAAGACATGAACGAGAGCCACTTCACCCGTCGCCACATCCTGCAGACCGGCGCCGCGCTGGCCGGTGCCAGCGCCACCAACCTGGCGCTGTTCGCGCAGGCCTGGGCGCAGGCGTCGCCGTTCAAACCCGAGGCCGGCGCATCGATCCAGCTGCTGCGCTGGAAGCGCTTCGTGCAGTCCGAAGAAGACGGCTTCATGGCCATCGTGGCGGCATTCACCAAGGCCACCGGTGTCGAGGTGAAAGTGATCAACGAATCGCTTGACGACGTGCAGCCCAAGGCCAGCGTGGCAGCCAACACCAACCAGGGCCCGGACATGTTCTGGGGCCTGTATTCGCTGCCGCACCTGTTCCCGGACAAGGTGGTCGATGTCACCGACGTCGCCGACTACCTGGGCAAGAAGTATGGCGGCTGGGTGCCGACCGCCGTCACCTATGGCACGAGTCAACGGCAAGTGGATCGACATCCCGATTGCCTACAACGGCAACGTCATCAACTACCGCATAGCATGATCGAGAAGGCGGGCTTCAAGGAGATCCCGAAGGACACGGCCGGCTTCCTCGAGTTGATGAAGGCGCTGCAAGGCCAAGAGCACGGCCGGTGGCATGGCGCTCGGCCGCGCCGCGGTCGGCGACGGCAACGCCTGGGTCCATTGGGCGCTTGTGGTCGCAGGGCGCCAACCTGGTCGACAAGAACGACAAGGTGATCATCAACTCGCCCGAGACGGTCAAGGGACTGGAGTACTGCAAGGCGCTGTCCGAGACCTTCGTTCCGGGCACCGCGTCGTGGAACGACTCGTTCAACAACAAGGCCTTCCTCGCGAGCGAGATCTCGCTGACCAACAACGGCGTGTCGATCTACGCCGCGGCCAAGGCCGGTGCGGCCAAGGGCGACGCGAAGATGAAGGAGATCGCGGACGACATGAACCACTCGCTGTGGCCGATCGGGCCGGTGGGCCATCCCGACCGAGTTCCACATCGCCTACCCGATGATGATCATGAAGTACTCCAAGGTGCCCAATGCCTGCAAGTCGTTCATCGCGTTCCTGCTCGAGGCCGAGAACTTCAACAAGTGGCTGATCGGCTCGGTGGCCTACCTCACGCACCCGCTGAACTACTACGACGAAAACGAAGTCTGGAAGACCGACCCGAAGCTGTCGATGCTGCGCGACGCGGGCAAGCGCACGCTCACGGCCGGTGGCCTGGGCTCGGTGGGCGAGAAGGCTGCGGCAGCGCTGGCCGACTGCGTGATGCTCGACATGGTGGCCTCGGTGTGCACCGGACAGGCCTCGATCCAGGACGCGATCAATGTGGCCGAGCGCACGGCCCAGCGCATCTATCGCTAGCCACACACCATGCCCGTTCGCACCGAGCCTGGCGAAACGCCAGCGCGCGCCTCGAAAGTTTCGACCGGCTGGGTCGCAACGGGTGATCGTGACTGCCCATGAAGCAACTCTGGCAGAGCCGGAATTTTCTCGGCCTCCTGTTCATGCTGCCGACGGCAGTCTTCCTGCTGCTCTTTCTCGTCTATCCGATGGGCCTGGGCATCTGGCTGTCTTTCACCGACGCCAAGATCGGGTCGCCCGGCAAGTTCGTCGGGCTCGACAACTACGCGTGGATTCTCGGCGACAGCAAGTTCCAGCACGGCGGTGTTCTTCACCATCTTCTACACCGTGGTGGCGAGCACCATCAAGTTCGCGCTCGGCCTGTACCTGGCCATCCTGCTCAACGAGAACATGCCCTTCAAGGCGATCATTCGCGCGCTCGTGCTGATCCCCTTCATCGTGCCGACGGTGCTCTCGGCGATCGCGTTCTGGTGGATCTTCGACCCGCAGTTCTCGGTCATTTCGTGGTCGCTGCGCCAGATGGGTTTGATCGACGGCAACATCAACTTTCTCGGCGACGTCTGGAATGCACGCGGGTCGGTGATCTTCGCCAACGTCTGGCGCGGCATGCCCTTCATCGCCATCTCGTTGCTGGCCGGCCTGCAGACCGTGCCGGCCTCGCTCTATGAAGCGGCCGTGCTCGACGGTGCCACGCGCTGGCAGATGTTCATCAAGATCACCTACCCGCTGCTGACACCCATCATCGCCGTGGTGATGACATTCTCGGTGCTGTTCACCTTCACCGACTTCCAGCTGATCAAGGTGCTGACCAACGGCGGGCCGGCGGGCGCCACCGAGCTGATGGCCACCTTGAGCTACAACACCGCGATCCTCGGGGGCCGCCTCGGCGAAGGTGCCGCCATCTCGACCGCGATGGTGCCCTTCCTTCTGGCGGCGATCATGGTCTCGTGGTTCGGCTTGCAGCGGCGCAAATGGCAGGCTGGGAGCGACAACAATGAGTGAGCGGCGCGTCGAAGCCGCGGCGACGGCCACGGCGAAGGCCATCGAGCACGTGGCCGACCACAGCGAGGGCATGAGCTTCCTGTCGACCTTGCCGCAGCGGGTCGTGCGCACCTACATCCCGCTGTCGCTGATCGTCGTCGTGCTGCTGTTTCCGTTCTACTGGATGGGGATCACGGCGATCAAGCCGAAGGAACACCTGCTCGACCTGGACGCCCACAACCCGTTTTTCACGCTCAATCCGACCTTCGAGCACATCCGCGACCTGCTGTTCAAGACCGACTATCCGCTGTGGTTGTGGAACACGATGTTCATCGCGGTGGCGTCCACCATCCTGTCGTTGATCGCCAGCGTCTTCGCCGCCTACGCCATCACGCGCATCCGCTACTCGGGCGCGCAGTGGGTGGGCGGCGCCATCTTTCTGGCCTATCTGGTGCCGCCGTCGATCCTGTTCATTCCGCTGTCCACGGTGGTGTACCAGTACGGCCTGTTCGACACGCCCTTCGCGCTGATCCTGACCTACCCGACGATCCTGATCCCGTTCTCGACCTGGCTGCTGATGGGCTACTTCAAGACCATTCCTTACGAACTCGAGGAATGTGCGCTGATCGACGGCGCCAATCGCTGGCAGATCCTGACCAAGATCATCCTGCCGCTGGCCATTCCCGGGCTGATCTCGGCCAGCATCTTCTGCCTCACCTTGTGCTGGAACGAGTTCATCTACGCGCTGACCTTCATCACCAGCACCGAGAAGAAAACCGTGCCGGTGGCGATCCTGGCGGCCTTCACCGACGGCGACCAGTACCGCTGGGGCTCGCTGATGGCCGGTGCGCTGGTCGGCTCGCTGCCGCTGGTGGTGCTGTATGCGTTCTTCGTCGAACACTATGTCTCGGCGATGACGGGCGCGGTCAAGGAGTGACTTTTAAATGAAGATCGGTTTCATCGGGCTGGGGGCGATGGGCGCGCCGATGGCGGCGCGGCTGATCACAGCCGGGCACGAGGTGCGCGGTTTCGATGTCCGCGACAGTGCCGTCAATGCCCTGCAGGCCCTCGGCGGCAAAGCGTGCGCGTCGGCCGGCGAAGCCGCCGCCGGCGCCGAACTGCTGTGGTTGATGGTGGTCACCGGCGAGCAGGCCGAAAGCGTGCTGTTCAGCGGCCGCGAAGGCGGCGCCGCCGCCGCGTTGCCGGCCGGTGCGTTGGTCGTTGCCGCCTGCACGCAGGCGCCGGCCAGCGCGCGCCGCCTGGCCGAACGTGCCGCCGACATGGGCGTGACGCTGCTCGATGCGCCGGTGTCGGGCGGCGTCGCCGGCGCCAGCGCCGGCACGCTGAGCGTGATGTGCGCCGGCCCCGACGAAGCGGTGGCCAAGGCGATGCCGGTGTTCCAGGCGGTGGCCAGGAACATCTTTCGTGTCGGCACGGAAGCCGGCATGGGCTCGACCGCGAAGATGATCAACCAGCTGCTGTGCGGCGTGCACATCGCCGCCGCCGCCGAGGCGCTGAACGTGGCCGAGCGCGCCGGGCTGTCGCTGGAGACGGTGAACGACATCATCAAGGTCTCGGCCGGCTACAGCTGGATGTGGGGCGATCGCGTGCCGCGCATGCTGCAGGACGAACCGCCCGTCACCAGCGCCGTGGACATCTTCGTCAAGGACCTGGGCATCGTGCTCGACCAGGGCAAGCTCGCGCGCCAGGGGCTGCCGCTGGCCGCTGCGGCAATGCAGATGTTCCTCGCTGCATCGGGTCTGGGCCACGGGGCCGCCGACGACAGCCAGGTGATCCGCGCCTACCGCGCGCTGAACGGCAAAGGGGCCGAGAAATGAGCAGTCCATGAGCACGAAGCCCACCATCGGCTTCATCGGCGTCGGCCTGATGGGCCACGGCATGGCGAAGAACATCGTCAGCAAGGGCTATCCGCTGGTGGTGATGGGGCATCGCAACCGTGCGCCGGTCGAAGACCTGAAGTCGCTCGGCGCGCGCGAAGCCGCATCGCCGCGCGAGCTGGCCGCGATGTGCGACATCGTGCACCTGTGTGTCACCGGCTCGCCGCAGGTCGAAGCACTGGTGCAAGGGAGCGACGGCATCGCCGCGGCCGACAAGCCGGGCCTGATCGTCATCGACTGCTCCACCTCGAACCCGGTGTCCACGCTCGCGCTCGGCGAATTGCTGCATCAGCGCGGCATGACGCTGGTCGATGCGCCGCTGGGCCGCACGCCGGCCGAGGCCGAAGCCGGCACGCTGGACACGATGGTCGGCGCCGACGAGGCCAGCTACGCCGCCATCCTGCCGGTGCTGCAATGCTGGGCGGCGAACATCAACCACCTCGGTCCGCTCGGGCTGGGCCACAAGATGAAGCTGATCAACAACTTCATCGCCATGGGCTATGCCGCGCTGTATGCCGAGGCGCTGTCGATTGCGCGCAAGTCGGGCCTGGGCATCGATCAGTTCCATGCGGTTATCGGCTCGGGGCGCATGCGCTGCGGTTTCTACGACACCTTCATGAAGTGGACGCTCGACGCCGACCCGAACGCGCACAAGTTCAGCATCGCCAATGCGCACAAGGACATGCGCTACCTGGCCAGCATGGCCAACGAAGCCGGCGCCGTGAACCCGCTGCAGGCCGGCGTGAAGAACAGCTTTGCCGCCATGGAAGCGGCTGGCCAGGGTGATCGATACGTGCCGATGCTCGCCGATTTCATCGCCACGCTGAACGGGCTGCCGCCAGCGGCCGAGGCGAAATGACGCCCGTGTCGGTGCGCGCCGTTCACGCGGCGAGCAAGGACACCCTGCGCGACAAGGCGCGGCTGATCCGGCTGGAAACGCTGCGCATGACCGACATCTGCGGCTCGGGCCACTACGGCTCGAGTTTTTCGATGGCCGAGATCGTCGCCACGCTGTACTACCGCTTCATGCACGTGCGGCCGGCCGAGCCGCAGTGGAGCGATCGCGACCGCTTCACGATGGGCAAAGGCCACGCCGCGATCGGCCTGTTCCCGGTGCTGTCCGACCTGGGCTTCTTTCCGCAGAGCTGGCTCGACAGCTACACACGATTCAAGAGCCCGCTCGGCGACCACCCGGACATGAAGAAGGTGCCGGGCGTGGACTTTTCGTCCGGCTCGATCGGCCACAACCTCAGCGTGTCGGTGGGCATGGCGCTGGGCACGCGCCGTCGCGGCTCGCCGGCGCGCAGCGTGTGCCTGATGGGCGACGGCGAGCAGACCGAAGGGCAGGTGTGGGAAGCGGCCATCTCGGGCGCGCACTGGGGGCTGGACAACCTGGTCGGCATCGTCGACATCAACGCCGCGGGCAGCGATGGCGATCCGCAGGAAACGATGAAGACCGAACCGCTGAAGGCCAAGTGGGAGGCCTTCGGCTGGCGCACGCTGGTGCTGCGCGACGGACACGACCTGGATGCGGTCAGCGACGCGCTGGATGCGGCGCTGAACCGCCCCGACGGCCGACCGACCTGCATCCTCGCCTACACCGTCAGTGGCAAAGGCGTGTCGTTCATGGAAGGCGGCTGGCAGTGGCACCTGGGATTTCTCGGCCCGCAGGACCTGCAACGTGCCTACGACGAAGTGCTGGCCGGGAGCATCGGATGAGCGCCACCGAAGACCGTTCACGCTGGCTGCCGCAACCGCGTGCGGCCGGCGTCACATACATCAGCGCCGAGGCCAAGGCCGCACTCGACCTGAGCGAAAGCCGCGTGCAGGGCCTGGCCGACGAGGCCACCTGGGACATGGCCACCTCGCTCGGCCTGTCGCCGCAACTGACCACCGGCGCGGTGCTGACGGACCTGGTCGAACAGGGCCACGACATCGTCGTGTGCACCGCCGACCTGGGCCGCCCGACGCAGGTCATCGGCTTCGGCCGCAAGCACCCCGACCGCTACTTCAACTTCGGCATCGCCGAACGCAACATGATCGGCGCTGCCGCCGGGCTGGCCACCACCGGGCACATCGCGGTCATCAGCAACTACTCGTTCTTCCTGGCGCTGATGGGCGTGGAGAACATCCGCAACGACATCTGCTACCCGGGGCTGAAGGTGCGCATGATCGGCACCCATTCGGGCATCGCGATGGGCTTCTACGGCACCAGCCACCACTGCAACGAAGACATCGGCGCGCTGCGCGCCATCGCCGGGCTGACGTTGATGGCGCCGTGCGACGGCCACGCCATTCGGGCCGCGTTCACCCACACCATTGACCACCCGGGCCCGATCTATTTGCGCGCCGGGCGCGGGCGCGAGAAACCGGTGTACGACGCGCCGCCGCCATGGCACATCGGCGGCAGCAACCGGCTGCGCGAAGGCCGCCACGCCACTGTGCTGGCCATCGGCAACCTGGTGGCGGCCAGCCTGGAAGCGTCGGATTTGCTGCGCGCCGAAGGCATCGAACTCGGCGTCGTGGACATGTATTCGATCGCGCCGATCGACCGCCAGGCGGTGCGCGACGCGGCCGCGCAGGGGCGGGTCTTCAGTGCGGAGGAACACAACATCACCTCGGGCTTCGGCTCGGCGGTGGCCGAGGTGATGGCCGAAGAGGGCCTGGGCGCGACGCTGGTGCGCATCGGCATGCCCGACGACTATTCGCTGCTCGGCCCGCCGACGCACCTGTACCGCCACTATGGCCTCGATGCCGAGGGTGTGGCCGCGAGCGTGCGCAAGGCATTGGCATGACCGCGCTGCTGCAGGGCAAGGTCGCGGTCATCACCGGTGCGGCCAGCGCGCGCGGCCTGGGCCTGGCGACGGCACGCCTGTTCGCCGAACACGGCGCGCGCGTGCTGCTGCTCGATCTGGAGGCCGCCGCCGCCCAGCACGCCGCGGCCACGCTGCCGGGCAGCGACCACCTGGGCACGCGTTGCGACGTCACCGACAAGGCGCAGTGCGAGGCCGCCGCCGCGCTGGCGTCGAAGGCCTTCGGCCGCATCGACATCCTGTTCAACAACGCCGGCATCACCAGCCCCGAGCGGCTGATGCAGGTCACACCCGACAGCTACAGCCGCATCATGGACGTCAACATGCGCGGCACGCTGTACATGACGCAGGCGGTGGTGCCGGCGATGCGCGCGCAGCGCAGCGGCAGCATCGTCAACATGAGTTCGGTGTCGGCGCAGCGCGGCGGCGGTGTTTTCGGCGGCTCGCACTACTCGGCTGCGAAGGCGGCGATGCTGGGCTACACCAAGGCAGCGGCGCGCGAACTGGCGGCCGACAACATCCGCGTCAACGCCATCTGCGCCGGTTTCATCGACACCGACATCACCGCCGGGCTGATGACACCCGACAAGCTGCGCGCGGTGATCGACAGCGTGCCGATGGGGCGCGCCGGCCGCGCCGACGAAGTGGCCGGCTGCGCGCTGTTCCTGGCCAGCGATCTGGCCAGCTACGTCACCGGCAGCGAGCTCGATGTCAACGGCGGCTCGCACATCCATTGACCTGACCCGATCGGACTCGCACTTGGACGACAAAGACGACGACAGCAACCGCCCCGCATTGCGCAGCCGCCAGTGGTTCGCCAGCCAGGACCGCAACGGCTTTTCCTACCGCAGCTGGCTGAAGGGCAAGGGCCTGCCGCACGACCAGTTCGACGGCCGGGCGGTGATCGGCATCTGCAACACCTTCAGCGAGCTGACGCCGTGCAACTCGCATTTCCGCACGCTCGCCGAGCAGGTGAAGATCGGTGTCTACGAAGCCGGCGGCTTTCCGCTCGAGTTTCCGGTCATGTCGCTCGGCGAAACCCTGTTGCGGCCGACCGCGATGCTGTACCGCAACCTGGCCAGCATGGACGTGGAAGAAAGCATCCGCGCCAACCCGATCGACGGCGTGGTGCTGCTGATGGGCTGCGACAAGACCACGCCGGCGCTGGTGATGGGTGCGGCCAGCGCCGACCTGCCGACGATCGGCGTGTCGGGTGGGCCGATGCTGAACGGCAAGTGGCGCGGCCAGGATATCGGCTCGGGCACCGGTGTCATCCGCATGAGCGAACAGGTGCGTGCCGGCACGATGCCGGTGGCCGACTTCATGGCTGCCGAAAGCTGCATGCACCGCAGCCACGGCCACTGCATGACGATGGGCACCGCCAGCACCATGGCCAGCATGGTCGAGGCATTGGGCCTGGGGCTGCCGGGCAATGCCGCGTTTCCGGCCGTCGATGGCCGGCGCAACGTGCTGGCGCGCAGTGCCGGGCGCCGCATCGTCGGCATGGTCAACGAAGACCAGCGGCTGTCGAAGATCCTCACGCGCGAGGCTTTCGAAAACGCGGTGCGCACCTTGGCGGCCATCGGTGGCTCGACCAACGCGGTGATCCACCTGATCGCGATGGCCGGTCGCATCGGCGTGCCTTTGACGCTGGACGACTTCGACCGCCTGGGCAGTGAGATGCCGTGCCTGGTCAACCTGCAGCCGTCGGGTCAGTACCTGATGGAAGACTTCTGCTACGCGGGCGGGCTGGCGGTGGTGATGAAGGAGATCGCTGCGCTGCTGCACACCGAGGTGGTCACCGCCAACGGCCGCACGTTGGGCGAGAACATCGCCGACGCGCAGAACTTCAACCCCCAGGTCATCAAGTCCTTCGACGCCCCGTTCAAGGCGCACGCCGGCATTGCCGTGCTGCGCGGCAACCTGGCGCCGCGCGGCGCGGTCATCAAGCCGAGCGCGGCCACGCCGGCGCTGCTGAAGCACACGGGTCGCGCGGTGGTGTTCGAGGACAAGGACGACTACCACGCGCGCATCGACGACGACAACCTCGACATCGACGCCACTTGCGTGATGGTGATGAAGAACTGCGGGCCCAAGGGCTACCCCGGCATGGCCGAGGTCGGCAACATGGCGCTGCCGCCGAAGCTGTTGCGCCAGGGCGTGACCGACATGGTGCGCATCAGCGATGCGCGCATGAGCGGCACCGCCTACGGCACCGTGGTGCTGCACACCGCGCCCGAAGCGGCCGCCGGCGGTCCGCTGGCGGTGGTGCAGAACGGCGACCTGATCGAACTCGATGTGCCCGCCCGGCGGCTGCACCTGCACATCAGCGACGATGAACTGGCGCGGCGCCTGGCGGCGTGGCGGCCGCCACCGCCGGCCATGGACAGCGGCTACTGGAAGCTGTACGTCGATCACGTGCTGCAGGCCGACCAGGGGGTCGATCTCGATTTCCTGGTCGGGCGGCGCGGCGCCTTCGTGCCCCGGCACAACCGCTGATCGGCGGGCGCCGTCACGGTCGCTGTCACGGCCGGTGGTGGGCGCTGCGGTATTCTCCGCCCAGCGCCACTTCCAGCTTCACCCGTTGTCCGACACCCAGCCGCCCAGGCCGTCGCACCCTGCCGAGGAAAAGCGCTCGCTGTTTGTCCGCCTGATCGAGTTCCTCTCGCCAGGCCCCGATTCGCGTGCCGAACTGATCGCCACGCTGGCCGATGCCGAACAGCGCGAACTGATCGAACCCGAATCGCGGCAGATGCTCGAAGGCGTGCTGCGCATGGCCGACATGAGCGCCAGCGACGTGATGGTGGCGGCGCCGCGCATGGACCTGCTGAGCATCGATTCGCCCTACGACGAGCTGCTGCGCGCGGTCATCCACACCGCGCATTCGCGCTTCCCGGTCTATGACGGCAGCCGCGACAACATCATCGGCATCCTGATGGCCAAGGACCTGCTGAAGCTGCAGCGCGCGCCCGAACTGAACCTGCGCACGCTGCTGCGCCCGGCGGTGTTCGTGCCCGAATCGAAGCGCCTCAACGAGCTCCTGCGCGACTTCCGTTCCAACCGCAACCACCTGGCCATCGTCATCGACGAGTTCGGCCAGACCGCGGGGCTGGTGACCATCGAGGACGTGCTCGAGGAAATCGTCGGCGAGATCGAGGACGAGTTCGACGACCACGACGAGGAAAGCGGCATCTACACGCTCGCCGACGGCAGCCACCGCGTCGCCGGCGACACCCACATCGCCGCCGTCAACGAAGCCTTCGGCGTGGCGCTGCCCGACGACGAATTCGACACCATCGGCGGACTCGTCGCGCACCAGCTGGGGCGCGTGCCACGCCGCGGCGAGGCGGTCGAGGTCGGCACCTTGCGCTTCGCGGTGATGCTGGCGCGCGGCGGCGCGGTGCGCTGGTTTCGCGTCGCGCGTGTCGCCGCCGGCAGCGCCGAACTCGACGACGGTTGAGCAGCAGCGCCCGTGCCGCGCCGCCACGGGCTGCCGGCGCCGTGCGGGTGCTGGCCGCCTTGGCCGTGCTTGGCGCGCTGCAGACACTCGCCTTCGTGCACACCTGGGCCTGGTGGCTGCCGCTGGCTGTGCACGGCGGTGTTGGCCGGCGCCGTGGTGCGTGCCACGCCCGCGCGTGCCGCGCTCTTCGGCTGGGTCTTCGGCAGCGCCTGGCTGGGCGCCGGCACCTGGTGGTTGTTCATCAGCCTGCACCGCTATGGCGAGCTGCCCGCGCCGATGGCGGTGGCCGCGGTGGCGCTGCTGTCGATGGCCCTGTCGCTGTACCTGGCGCTGGCCATGGCGCTGTTCGCCCGCTGGCAAAGGGGCCGCTGGTGGCTCGACGCGCCGCTGTTCGCGATGCTGTGGCTGCTGGCCGAGCTGGCGCGCACCGTCATCTTCACCGGCTTTCCGTGGCTCGCCAGCGGCTATGCCCAGATCGACGGGCCGCTGGCCGCGCTGGCGCCCTGGGTCGGTGTGAGCGGCATCGGCGCGGCGGCTGCCGCGCTGGCGCTGCTGCTGGCCGCGGCCTGGCATTCGCGCCGGCAGCCGCGGCGCGCGCTGCCGCTGGCGCTGCTGGTGGCCCTCGCGCTGGTGCTGCCGGCCGGGCTGGGCGCCGCGCAGTTCAGCCAGCCCAACGGCCGCCTGACGGTCTCGCTGTTGCAAAGCAATGTGCCGCAGGATCAGAAATTCGCCGTTGAGCGGCTGCCCGCGGCGCTGGCCTGGCTGCGCGAGGCGCTCGACTCGGCGCGCGGGCAGCTGGTGGTGGCGCCGGAAACCGCCATCCCGCTGCTGCCGTCGCAACTGGCCGATCTGCTGCCCGACTATTGGCCGGACTTGCGCGCGCGTTTCGAAGCGTCGCAACAGGCGCTGCTGCTGGGTGTGCCGCTGGGCGATTTCGACAGCGGCTACACCAATTCGGTGTTCGGCGTGTCGTCGGCCACCGCCGGCGCGCAGCCGTACCGCTACGACAAGGTGCACCTGGTGCCGTTCGGCGAATTCATCCCCACCGGCTTTCGCTGGTTTACACGCATGATGAATATCCCGCTCGGCGACTTCGCGCGCGGGCCGCTGAACGCACCGTCGTTCGACGTCGGCGCGCAGCGTGTGGCGCCGAACATCTGCTACGAGGACCTGTTCAGCGCCGAGCTGGCGCTGCGCTTCGCCGACCCCGCGCGCGCGCCGACGCTGTTCGCCAATGTCAGCAACATCGGCTGGTTCGGCGACACCATCGCCATCGACCAGCACCTGCACATCTCGCGCATGCGCACGCTCGAATTCCAGCGGCCGATGCTGCGCGCCACCAACACCGGCGCCACGGCCGTCATCGACCACCGCGCGCGGGTGATCGCGATGCTGCCGCCGTTCACGCGTGGCGTGTTGGAAAGCGAGGTCGAAGGGCGCACCGGCATCACACCCTACGCGTGGTGGGCGGCGCGCTTCGGGCATTGGCCGTGGCTGCTGCTGGCCGCGGTCGTCATCGGCGCCGCCTGGCTGATCAGGCCAGTGCGTGCCCGGTAGGGGCTGGCGGCAGTTGCACGCCGGCCCACAGTTCCATGCCCAGCCAGTTCTGCAGCGCCACGCCGCCGCGCGGTGTGATGTCCAGCGCGCGCGCCGGCGGCCGCTGGCGCAGCCAGCCCTGCTCGAGGCAGTGACGGCACAGGGTCGATGCCAGCCGTCCGGCCAGGTGAAAGCGGCGCTCGCTCCAGTCCAGGCAAGGGCGGCATGCCAGCGCCGAAGTGCGATCCGCGGCCGCGATGCCGAGCGTGGCGAGGCTGACGTGGCCCTTGTCGGTGAGGTAGGCGCCTTCGTCGTCGAGCACCAGCGCGCCGTCCTGCCGCAAGCGCTCGGCGATGGCCACGCCCAGACGCCCGGCGAGGTGGTCGTAGCAGGTGCGTGCCGCGCGCAGCGCTTCATCCTTCGGCCCGACCACGACGCGTGCGCGCGTTGCACGGCCACCCGCCGCCACCTGCATGATCGATTCGAGCATGCGTGCCACTACGGTGGACGCCAGCCGGTAATAGCGGTGGCGGCCTGCGGGTGTGACGCGCAGCAGCTGGGCATCGATGAGCTGGGCCAGGTGGGCGCTGGCGGTCGGCGCGCCGATGCCGGCGGCGCGCGCCAGTTCGCTGGCGGTCAGCGCACGGCCGTCCATCAGCTCGATGAGCATGGTGGTGCGTGCCGGTTCACCGACCAATGCGGCGATGCGGGAAATCTGGTTGGTGTTCATCGCTGCCGCAGTGCTTGCCCCTGGCGAGTATGCGCGCGAGGTTCGCGGCCACACTTCGCTGGCGCACGAAGCGTTTGCCGGGTGGGCGAGGCACGATGGCAGGCACCATTCCAGTACCCCCACTCGAACAACCGCTCATTCGGGAGCCAAGCATGAGCATCACCTGCTTCATCCGCTATCAGATCGACCCGTTCCAGCGCGAAGCCTTCGAGGCCTATGCGCAGGCCTGGGGCCGCATCATTCCGCGCTGCGGCGGCGAACTGATCGGCTACTTCCTGCCGCACGAAGGCAGCAACGACATCGCCTGGGGCCTGATCGGCTTCGACGACCTGGCTGCCTACGAGCGCTACCGAGGCGCATTGAGGGCCGACGCCGAAGGCCGTGCCAATTTCGAGCGCGCGCAGGCCGGGCGTTTCATCCTGCGTGAAGAACGCAGCTGGCTGCAAGACGTGAGCGGCACACGAAATATGGCCCGACAGGTGGCGCCATGATCGCCGTCATCTTCGAACTCGAGCCGCGCGAGGGCCGGACAGCGGACTACTTCGCGCTGGCAGCGTCGCTGCGACCGACGCTGCAGGCGGTGGACGGTTTCATCTCGGTCGAGCGCTTCGAAAGCCTGAGCACACCGGGCCGCTACCTGTCGCTGAGCTTCTGGCGCGATGAGGACGCCGTGCGCAACTGGCGCTGCACCGGCATGCACCGCGATGCGCAGCAGCAGGGCCGTGCCCAGATCCTCGCCGGCTACCGGCTGCGCGTGGCCGCGGTGATGCGCGACTACGGCCTGCACGAGCGCGACCAGGCGCCGGCCGATTCGCTGGCGGCGCTGTTGTGACGCCTCAGCGGCCCATGCGCACCAGCCGCCCGGGCCGCGCGGCGCTGATCTCGCCGTCACGCTGCACCGCCTGACCGGCCACCCAGGTGCCGAGGTAGCCCTCGCCCTTCTGCAAGAAGCGCTTGCCGCCGGCCGGCAGGTCGCGCACCAGCTTGGGCACGCCGACGCTCAGGCGTTGCGGGTCGATCAGGTTCAGGTCGGCGCGTTTGCCGAGCGCGATTTCGCCGCGGTCGTGCAGACCCAGGTAGCGCGCATTGCGGCCGCTGAGCAGGTGCACCGCCTGCGCCAGGTCGAGCCGATCGCGCTTGCGGTCGCGCACCCAGTGGCTGAGCATGAAGGTGGTGAAGCTGGCATCGCAGACCGTGCCGACGTGTGCGCCCGAATCGCTGAGGCCGAACAGCGCGCGTGGGTGCTGCAGCATCTGGCGCACGACATCGAGCGAGCCGTCGTTGTAGTTGAAGATCGGGAAGTAGATCAGGTTGTTCCCCGAGCCTTCGGCCAGGTAGTCGTACAGCGCTTCGAGTGCGCTGATGCCGCGCTGCTTCGCCTGCACGTAGAAGCTGTCGCGCACATCGGGCTCGTAGTCGGGAATCGGTCGCGACCCGGTGCACAGCGGGAACATGCGCGCGGCGATCAGCTCGATGCGCGCGAGCAGGATGTCCACCAGCGGCGGTACCGGCGTGCCGTCACCGGCCATCGGTTCGGATTTCTGCGCCAGGATGGCGGCCTTGCGCGCCGGTTCGCGCATCGCCGCGGCGCGGGCGGGCAGGGCCAGCTGCGATATGTCCTTGTAGCCGGGAAAGCCCATGAACGGGTGGAAGCTGGCGTCGAGCCCGTTGATGACGCCGATGCCGCGCGCCGCCGTCTGCAGATACAGCGGCAGGCCCGCCGCCACCGCGCGTTCGCACCCGGGCCTGCACCTGCTTCCATTGCTCGCCGCCAGGGTCGCGCTGCAGCCAGGTCATCGACAGCGGCCGGCCGCTGGTGCGGGCCAGTTGTTCGACCAGGTCGAATTCGCCATCGAAGCGGTCGGCGCCCTGCAGCAGGTCGAAGTCGCTGACGACTTGCACCACGCCGTGCTGCAGGCCGTCGAACGCGCTGACGATGCCGGTGAGCTCGGCCGCGTCGGCCTCGCAGGCCGGCGTGTCCTTGCCCGATGCGGTGCGGTGGTTGTCGCTGCGGCCGGTGGAAAAACCCGCCGCGCCCGCGATCAGCGCTTCGCGCACCAGCGCGCGCATGGCAGCGATGTCGTCGGCGCTGGCCTGCTGCCGCGCCTGCGCGCGCTCGCCCATCACGGCCATGCGCACCGGGTCGTGCGGCACCTGCAGCAGATAGTCGAGGCTGTGCGGCATGCGATCCAGCGCGTCCATGAACTGGGGAAAGCTTTCCCAGTCGAAGCGGACGCCCTCGGCGAGCGCGACGCCGGGGATGTCCTCGACCCCCTCCATCAGGTCGATCAGGTCGGCCTGCCTGCCCTTTGCGCAACGGCGCGAAGCCGACGCCGCAGTTGCCCATCATCAGCGTGGTCACGCCGTGGTGGATGCTGGGCGAGAAGGTCTCGTCCCAGCTGGCCTGGCCGTCGTAGTGGGTGTGGATGTCGACGAAGCCCGGCGTCAGCCAGGCGCCCGACGGCGTCGATGCGTTCGTGGGCGTCGGCGCTGATGCGGCCGATGTCGACGATGAGGCCGTCCTTCACCGCCACGTCGGCGCTGCGCGGCGTGGCGCTGCTGCCATCGACGAGCGTGGCGCCAGTGATCAACAAGTCGTGCATGGGCCTTCCTTTCACCTTCCGCGTATCGAGCGCACAGCCTACGCGATGGGGCGCTTCGTAGAATCCGGGCTAACGCCCACCGCGGCACCACGCACTCAGCACCGCCCAGCGCATGCAAAGCTTCCAGCAGATCATCCTCACGCTCCAGGACTACTGGGGCCGCCAGGGCTGCGCGTTGCTGCAACCGATCGACATGGAAGTGGGCGCCGGCACCAGCCACACCGCCACCTTTTTGCGCGCCATCGGCCCGGAGCCGTGGAAGGCGGCCTATGTGCAGCCCAGCCGGCGGCCGAAGGACGGGCGCTACGGCAACAACCCGAACCGGCTGCAGCACTACTACCAGTACCAGGTGGTGCTGAAACCGGCGCCGTCCGACATCCTCGAGCTGTACCTGGGCAGCCTGGAAGCCTTGGGCTTCGACCTGAAGCAAAACGACGTGCGCTTCGTCGAGGACGACTGGGAGAACCCCACGCTCGGCTGCTGGGGCCTGGGCTGGGAGGTGTGGATGAACGGCATGGAGGTGACGCAGTTCACCTACTTCCAGCAGGTCGGCGGCATCGACTGCAAACCGATCACCGGTGAGATCACCTACGGCCTGGAACGCCTGGCGATGTACATCCAGGGTGTCGAAAGCCTGTTCGATCTGGAATGGGCGCCGGGCATCAGTTACCGCGATGTGTATCACCAGAACGAGGTCGAACAGAGCGCGTACAACTTCGAGCACAGCGATGTCGATTTCCTGCTGCTGGCCTTCACCGCGCACGAAAAGCAGTCGAAGCACCTGATGCAGCAGCAGCTGGCGCTGCCGGCCTACGAACAGCTGCTGAAGGCCGCGCACACCTTCAACCTGCTCGACGCGCGCGGCGCCATCAGCGTCACCGAGCGCGCCGCCTACATCGGCCGCATCCGCAACCTGGCGCGCGCGGTCGCGCAGAGTTACCTGGACAGCCGCGCGCGGCTGGGATTTCCGATGGCGCCGCGGGCCTGGGCCGACGAGGTGAGCGCGGCGCTGGCCAAGAAGGCGGCCTGAGCCTCGAGCAAGTGCTAGACTGTAGATACACGTATCTACACGTGCTTGAAAGGATGGTCATGGGTGCACTTGACTTGCATGTGAGCCGTTGGGGCAACAGCCTGGCGGTGCGGATTCCCGCCGAAGCAGCACGTCAACTCGACGTGATCGAAGGCTCGGTGATCCATGCCGAGGTGGTGGGCCCCGCGCAATTGCGGTTGGCTACCGGCAAACCGTTCGACCGACAGGCGTTTCTGGCAAGGCTGGAGGCGCTGCACCGCCGCATGCCGGTGACACAGCCGGTGGTCGAGGCCATGCGCCGCGACGCCCGGTACTGAACCTTGGTCTATCTGGACAGCAGCGTGCTTGCGGCCCTGGTCAGCAACGAGCCGACCGCCCCTGCACTCAAGCGCTGGGTGGCGGGGTTGGGCGACGTCTCACTGTGCAGTTCCGACTGGTGTGTGCCCGAAGTAGCCAGCGCGCTGGCCCTCAAAGTGCGGACCGGACAGATCGGCGAAGCCCAAGCCAGCGGCGCGTGGGACAGTTTCGGTCAGGCCTGTGACGGCCTGCTCGAGCTGCTGCCCGTGCAGGCCGGGGACTTTTCGCTGGCAGCCCAGATGTGTCGTGTTCACCCATCGGGCCTGCGTGCCGGCGATGCGCTGCACCTGGCCGTGGCCTTGCGCTGCGAGTGCGAGGCCCTGCTGTCGTTCGACCAGACGCTGAACAGAAATGCTCAAGCGAACGGACTGGCCTTGATCGCGCTATGACTGTCCGGACCCTGCTCGTCGAGCTGCTGGTCGAGGAGCTGCCGCCGAAGGCGTTGCACAATCTCGGCGAGGCCTTCGCCGCGTTGCTGGCCGACAGCCTGAAGGCCTACGGACTGGCCGGCGCCGACGCCGCCATCATTGCCTACGCCACACCGCGCCGGCTGGCGGTGCAGATCGCGCATGTCGCCGAGTGTGCCGCCGACCGCCAGGTGCAGCACAAGCTGATGCCGCTGTCGGTGGCACTGGACGCAGAAGGCCAACCGACGCAGGCGCTGGCCAGAAAACTGGCATCGCTGGGTGCCGCCGACACGCCGTTGGAACAAATGCAACGCCAGGGCGAAGGGAAGGCGGCGACGCTGGTGTTGAACAGCCAGGTGGCTGGCGCGAGCCTGCAGCAGGGCCTGCAGAAGGCGCTCGACGACTGCATCTCGAAATTGCCGATCCCCAAGGTGATGAGCTATCAGTTGGCCGATGGCTGGTCGAGCGTGAATTTTGTGCGCCCGGCGCATGGCCTGGTGGCGCTGCACGGCGATGCATTGATTGAGGTTCAAGCACTTGGCCTGCGCGCCACGCGTTGCACGTTAGGCCACCGTTTTGAAGCAGCCGCGCCGCTGATCGAGTTGCGATCGGCTGACAGTTATGCGCAGCAAATGCAGGCCGACGGCGCGGTGATCCCCGGTTTCGCCGAGCGCCGCGCCGAAATCGTGCGCCAGTTGCACAAGGCGGCCGACACCCTGGGTCTGCGGCCGATCGACGACGACGCGCTGCTCGACGAAGTCACCGGTCTGGTCGAACGCCCGAACGTGCTGACCTGCGAGTTCGATGCCGACTTCCTGGCCGTGCCCAGCGAGTGCCTGGTCCTGACGATGAAGGCCAACCAGAAGTACTTCCCGCTGCTGGATGCGAGCGGCAAGCTGACCAATCGCTTCCTCGTCGTCAGCAACATCCGGCCGGCCGACCCGTCGCGCATCATCGAAGGCAACCAGCGCGTGGTGCGCCCGCGGCTGGCCGATGCGAAGTTCTTCTTCGACCAGGACCGCAAGCGCACGCTCGAATCTCGCGTGCCGGGCCTGGACAAGGTGGTCTATCACGGCAAGCTCGGCACGCAGGGCGAGCGCATGCAGCGGGTGCGCAAGCTGGCCTGCGCGATCGCCGAGCCACTGGGCGATGCGGCGCTGGTACGCCACGCCGAGCGTGCGGCGCTGCTGGCCAAGGCCGACCTGCTCACCGACATGGTCGGCGAATTCCCCGAACTGCAGGGCATCATGGGTGGCTACTACGCGCGCCACGATGGCGAGGCAGACGCGGTGGCGCTGGCCATCGAGGACCACTACAAGCCGCGCTTTGCCGGTGATGCCTTGCCGCGCGAACAGACCGGTGTGGTGCTCGCGCTTTCCGACAAGCTGGAAATACTGGCCGGGATGTTCGGCATCGGTGCGCTGCCCACGGGCGAGAAGGATCCGTTCGCATTGCGCCGCCATGCGCTGGGTGTGGTGCGCCTGCTGATCGAAGAGGAACTGCCGTTGGCGGTGGATGCGCTGGTCGCGCAGGCCTTCGCGGTCTTCGGTGCTGCGCACGGCCAGGCCCAGGATGCGCTGCTGGCCTTCATGCGCGAGCGGCTGATCGGCTACCTGCGCGAGCGCGGCCACGGTGCGCTGGACATCGATGCGGTGCTTGCGCTGCAACCGCGAACATGGGCCGACCTGCCGCCGCGCCTGGCCGCGTTGCGCAGCTTTGCCGAACTGCCCGAGGCGAGCGCGCTGGCCGCAGCCAACAAGCGCGTGGCGAACATTCTGCGCAAGGCGGAGGCGGAGGCGGCCGCAGCGGTGGACGTCGCGCTGCTGCGCGAGCCGGCCGAAGCCGCGTTGCATGTCGCGCTCGCCGGCGTGCGCCCTCTCGCCGATGCCGCATTCGAACGCGGCGACCATGCCGCGTCGTTGCAGGCCCTGGCCGCTCTGAAGGCGCCGGTGGATCGGTTCTTCGACGAGGTCATGGTCAATGCCGATGACGCCGCGCTGCGCGCCAACCGCCTGGCGCTTCTCGGCGATTTGCATGCGGCGATGAACCGCGTCGCCGATCTGTCGCGGCTGGCCGGCTGACCGGTCACCCGAAAGCCAACCGCAAGAGGCGCCCGATGCAACCGATCCCCAAGCTGGCCATCATCGGCCGTGACGGCATCCTCAATCAGTTTCGCGAGGACCACATCAAGGAACCCTCGGAATGGGTCTCGGTGCCGGGCGCGATGGAAGCCGTCTCGCGCCTGAACCATGCCGGCTGGCACGTGGTGGTGGCCACCAACCAGGCCGGCATCGGCCGCGGCATGATCGACATGGCGTCGGTGAACGCGGTGCACGCGCACATGATGCAAGAACTGCATGCCGCTGGCGCGCGCGTCGATGCGGTGTTTTTCTGTCCGCACACGCCCGAGGAAAATTGCCTGTGCCGCAAGCCGCTGCCGGGCATGGTGCTGGACATCGGCAAGCGCTATGGCGTGGAACTGGGCGCGGTGCCGATGCTCGGTGACACGCTGCGTGATCTGCAAACCGCGCAGGCCGCCGGTTGCCCGCCGCACCTGGTGCGCAGCGGCCGCGCCGCGGCGCTCGATGCCGAGCAGTTGCAGGCGATGCTGGATCAGGTGCCCGGCACCCTCGTGCACGCCGACCTGGCGGCCTTTGCCACCCACCTGCTGGAGCAGGCGCACGTGGTCGATTCGCAGTCGGGCGGGTTGTGAACCTGTCCCCCGGGGCGGCACGCCGATGAGCCTGCTGAACCGCTGTCTGTGCGCGCTGCGCTCGGCGCTGTTCATCGTCTGGATGGCCGTCACCGTGGTGCCGATCGCCACCGCGGTGGTGGTGGCGTCGATCTTCGTCAAGGGCACGCCGCTGTACTGGATGTGCATCAGCTGGCTGCGGCTGGTGATCTGGGGTGCGCGCGTCATCTGCGGCGTGCGCGCGCGTGTGCAGGGCATGCAGCACGTGCCGACCGCCGAGCAGGGCAAACAGGCGGTGCTGCTGGCATCGAAGCATCAATCCACCTGGGAGACCTTCGCCTACCCGACGTTGATGTCGCACCCGCTGTGCTACGTGTTCAAGAAGGAGTTGCTGCTGATCCCGTTCTTCGGCTGGGCCATCGGCCGGCTCGACATGATCCACATCGACCGCAGCAAGCGCACCGAGGCGTGGAACAAGGTGGCCGAGCAAGGGCGGCGGTTCATGGGCCAGGGCAACTGGGTGATCATGTTCCCCGAGGGCACGCGCAGCGAACGCGGCCGGCAGGGGCAGTACAAGGCCGGCGCGGCGCGCCTGGCGATCACCACCGGCACGCCGATCGTGCCGATCGCGGTTGCGTCGGCGCGTTGCTGGCCGCGCAAGAGTTTTCTGCTGCGCCCGGGCTTGATCGACATCTCCATCGGCGCGCCGATCGCGGTTGAGGCGCGCCAGCCCGACGAGCTGATGCGCGAGGTCGAAGCCTGGATCGAAGCCGAGATGCGCCGCATCGACCCGCAGGCCTACGCCTGACGACACGCGCGCTGCGCTGGCCTTCTACCTTCTAGAATCGCCGGCCATGTCGCGCCGGCCCGCCCCGTCCAACCCGTTGCAGCGTTCGCTGTTCGACGAATGGTTCGGCGCAGCCGAAGTGCCGCTGGTCGAGGCGCCAGGCGTCGCGAATGCCGCGCCGGCCGTTCTGCCCATGCCCACGGCCCCGCCGACGGCACCGACACCCAAGCCACCGCTTCGCGCGCCGTTGTCCGAGCGCGAAATCGTCATCGCCGGGCAAAGCGTCGGCTACCGGCTGCGCCGGGCGCGGCGACGCAGCATCGGCTTCGTCATCGGCGCCGAGGGCTTGTCGGTGAGCGCGCCGCGCTGGGTCGGCACGCGCGAGATCGAATCCGCGCTGCACGAAAAAGGCCCCTGGATCCTGCGCAAGCTGCGCGAGCAGCACGAACGCGCGCGCGCGCAGGAGGCGGCGCGCATCGACTGGCGCGACGGTGCGGGCGTGCCGTTTCTGGGCGACACCGTGCTGGTGCTGCTCGATGCGCGCGGCACCGGCGTGCTGCTCGACAACGGCGAGGACGGGCCGCAGGGCCTGGCGGGCGTGCCGCGCCGGCTGCTGCGCGTGGCCCTGCCGCACACCGCCAGCCAAGAGCAGATCCGCGATGCGGTGCAGAGCTGGCTGCAGCGCCAGGCGCGGCGCGTGTTCGAAGAACGTTGCGCGCTATTCGGCACGCGCCTGGGTGTTCAGGTGCGGCGCATCTCGCTCAGCTCGGCGGCCACGCGCTGGGGCAGCGCCAGCGCCGACGGGGCCATCCGGCTGAACTGGCGGCTGGTGCACTTCGCGCTGCCGATCATCGATTACGTGGTGGCGCACGAACTGGCCCACCTGCGCGAGATGAACCACAGCGCGGCGTTCTGGAAGGTGGTCGGCTCGGTGTTGCCCGACTACCAGGATGCGCGCCACGCCCTGCGCGAGCAGACGCTGCCGATCTTCGACTGACGCCGGCGCCGGTTCGTTTTCGGGATCAGACCGCGGGTCAGACGCTGCGGTAGCGCAGCACCCCATCGGCGCCGGCCAGCTGCTGCAGCCGGCCCTCATCGTGCAGCGCATGCACGTGCGCCACCGCCTCGCCGAGTGCGAAGGTCATCTGGTGCGGGTCGAGTTGCCGGTTGAACAGCACCTGCAGCAGGTCGGCGGCACTTTGCGGCGCTTCGGCACAGGCCTTCATCACGTCGGCGTAGCGGGCATCGTGGTGCTCGGTGAGCTGGCGGATGCGCTGGTGCAAGCCGGTGAAGGGCTTGCCGTGCGATGGCAGCACCCGCGTCGCGGCCGGCAACCGGCGCATGGCCTCGATCGAGGCCAGGTACAGCGGCAGCGGGTTGGCTTCGGGCTCGAAGTCCATCACGCTGATGTTGGTCGAGATGCGCGGCAGCACCATGTCGCCGGCGATGAGCGTGTCCAGCGCCGGGCAATGCAGCGCGATGTGCTCCGGTGCGTGGCCGTAGCCGACGATGCAGTGCCAGTCGTGCGCGCCGATGCGCACGCGCATGCCGTCCATCAGGCGGCGATAGCGGCTCGGCACCTGCGGCACCATGCTCGCGTAGTAGTTGGGTCGTGCCCGCACCTTGCCCAGCGCCGCGGCATCGAGCAGGCCCTGTTGGGCATAGAAGTCGGCCGCCAGACTGCCGCTGTGCGCATCGCCTTCGGCACCGCTGATCTGGCGTGCCACGTTCCAGTCGGTGGCGCTCATCCACAGCCGGCAGCCGAAGCGTTCGGTCAACCAGTGCGCCAGGCCGACGTGGTCCGGGTGCATGTGCGTGCAGATGACACGCAGCACCGGCAGGCCCTGCAACTCGTTCGCGAAGATGTTCTCCCAGGCCGCGCGCGTGGCCGCGCTGTCGATGCCGCAATCGACGATGGCCCAGCCTTCGCGCGTGCCCGCAGCGGTGACTTCGACATCGCGCAGCAGCCACAGGTTGATGTGGTCGAGCGCAAAGGGAAGCGGCATGCGCAGCCAGCGCACGCCTTCGGCGACCGGCAAGGTGCTGCCGATGGCCGGCAGGCTGTCGCCGAAGACGTAGTGCAGTTCACTTTCCTGGGCATTGGCCATGGGCGGCTAGCATCGTGGTGATTTCATTGGTCTGAGTCTAAATCGCCCCGGCAAGCCCCGATGTTCCCGCACCAACTGACCGACCAGCGCGCCTTCGATGTGGCGCGCACCATGCTTGACGGCTTCAACCGCCATTACCGCCTGTTCCGCGAGGCGACGGCTTCTGCGAAAGCGCGCTTCGAAGCGGCCGACTGGCATGGCCAGCAACGCGCGCAGGCGCAGCGCATCGAGTTCTACGACAAGCGCGTGGCCGAAGCCGCCGAGCGACTGCGCAGCGAATTCGACATCGCCACGCTGTCGATGGACAGCTGGCAGCAGGCCAAGCTGCACTACATCGGGCTGCTCATCGACCACCACCAGCCCGAACTGGCCGAGACCTTCTTCAACTCGGTCACCGTCAAGTTGCTCGACCGCAGCTACTTCCGCAACGACTTCATCTTCGTGCGCCCGGCGGTCAGCACCGAGTACATCGAAAACGACGAGCCGGCTGCACTGCCGACCTACCGCGCCTACTACCCGACGCGCGAGACGATGCACGACACGATGCTGCGCGTGGTGCACAACTTCCAGCTGCGGGTCGAGTTCGAGGACCTCGATCGCGATGTGCACCAGGTGCTGGCGGCGCTGCACGAGCATGTGGAACTGCCGTTCGCGCAGTGGACGTTGCGCGCCAACTTCCAGATCCAGGTGCTGTCGTCGCTGTTCTATCGCAACAAGGGCGCCTACCTGGTGGGCAAGATCGTCAACGGCTTCGCCGAGGTGCCGTTCGCGCTGGCCATCCTGCACACGCCCGAAGGCAAGCTGCACATCGACACGGCCATGTTCAGCGAGGACGAGCTGCTGATCCTGTTCAGCTTCGCACGCGCTTACTTCATGGTCGACATGGAAATCCCCAGCGCCTTCGTCGTTTTCCTGCGCAGCCTGATGCCGCGTGCGCAGCGCTCCGAGCTGTACAACGCGCTCGGGCTGCAGAAGCAGGGCAAGAACATGTTCTACCGCGACTTCCTGCACCACCAGCGCCATTCGAGCGACCGCTTCCGCATTGCGCCGGGCATCAAGGGCATGGTCATGCTGGTCTTCGATCTGCCCAGCTACCCGTATGTGTTCAAGGTCATCAAGGATTTCTACCCGCCGCAGAAGGACACCACGCGCGAGCAGATCAAGGCCAAGTACCTGCTCGTCAAGCAGCACGACCGCGTCGGGCGCATGGCCGACACGCTGGAATACAGCAACGTGGCCTTTCCACGCGCGCGCTTCGAAAGCGAACTGATCGACGAGCTGAAGCAGTTCTGCCCGAGCCTGATCGAGGACGACGGCGAAGCGCTGGTCATCCGCCATGTCTACATCGAACGGCGCATGATCCCGCTCAACATCTACCTGCACGAAGCCAGCCACGAGCAGATCGAGAAGGCGGTGGTCGAGTACGGCAACGCCATCAAGGACCTGGTAGCGGCCAACATCTTTCCCGGCGACATGCTGTGGAAGAACTTCGGCGTCACACGCCACGGCAAGGTGGTGTTCTACGACTACGACGAGATCGAGTACCTCACCGACTGCAACTTCCGCCGTGTGCCGCAGGCGCGCACCGAGGAAGAAGAGATGTCGAGCGAAATTTGGTACCGCGTCGGCCCGAAGGACGTGTTCCCCGAAACCTTCGCGCCGTTCCTGCTCGGCAATGCGTCGGTGCGCGAGGTGTTCATGAAGCACCACGCCGATCTGCTGGATGCCGATTTCTGGCAGGCGCACAAGGAACGCATCCAGGCCGGTCACGTGCACGACGTGTTTCCGTACGAGGCGCAACGGCGCTTTGCGCACGGTGCGGGCGTGGCGCTGACTCGGGCCGATAGCGCCGCCACCCCTGTGTGAGGGGGTGCAACAAACAGTTACCGCACTTTTCCGCATCGCGGATGTCGGGCTTGCCAACACCCATGCAAGTGTCACTAATATGCGCTTGAATGTCGTCTGATCCTGAAGGAGCCCGCCATGTCCGACCCCATCGTCATCGTCTCCGCCGCGCGCACGCCGATCGGCGGCATGCTGGGTGACTTCGCTTCGCTGCCGGCCTGGGAACTGGGCGCAGTGGCGATACGCGCTGCGGTGCAGCGCGCCGCTGTGCCCGGCGATGCGGTGGACGAGGTGCTGATGGGCAATTGCCTGATGGCCGGGCAGGGCCAGGCGCCGGCGCGCCAGGCGGCCTTGAAGGCCGGCCTGCCGACATCGGCCGGCGCCATCACACTGAGCAAGATGTGCGGCTCGGGCATGCGCGCGATGATGCTGGCGCACGACATGCTGGTGGCCGGCAGTGCCGACGTGCTGGTGGCCGGCGGCATGGAAAGCATGACCAACGCGCCGCACATGGTGCACGCGCGCAAGGGCGTGCGCTACGGCGCCGCACAGTTGCTCGACCACATGGCCGTCGATGGCCTGGAAGACGCCTACGAGCGCGGCAAGGCGATGGGCGTCTTCGCCGAAAGCTGCGTCGGCAAGTACGGCTTCACCCGCGAGGCGCAGGACGCCTTCGCCATCGCTTCCACCGAGCGCGCCAAGAAGGCCAACGAGGACGGCAGCTTCGACTGGGAAATCGCGCCGGTGGCGGTGGCCGGCAAAGGTGGCGAGACGCTGGTCAAGTTCGACGAGCAGCCGTTTAAGGCCCGGCTGGACAAGATTCCGACACTGAAGCCCGCGTTCGTGAAGGGCGGCACCATCACGGCAGCGAATGCCTCCAGCATTTCCGACGGCGCCGCCGCACTGGTGCTGATGCGCGAATCGACGGCACGCGAGCGGGGCCTGACACCGATCGCGCGCATTGTTTCCAGCGCGGTTTTCGCGCACGCGCCCGAGTGGTTCGCCACCGCGCCGGCGGGCGCCATCCAGAAGGCACTGAAGAAGGCCGGGTGGCGTGCCGATCAGGTCGAATTGTGGGAAGTCAACGAAGCCTTCGCGGCGGTGACGATGGCCGCGATGCATGAGTTCGACTTGGCGCACGAGATCGTCAACGTGCACGGTGGTGCCTGCGCGCTGGGCCACCCGATCGGCGCCTCCGGCGCGCGCATCGTCATCACCTTGCTCGGCGCCATGCAAAAGCGCGGCGCGCGCCGCGGCATGGCGGCGCTTTGCATCGGTGGCGGCGAGGCGACCGCGATGGCCATCGAACGCGCCTGATGACGAGAGCGGGCGATGTTCGAGCCGACCCTGTGGCACGGCCTGGTGCTGTTGGTGCCGGCGGTGCTGGTGCTGAATGCCACGCCGGGTGTGGACATGCTGCTCACGGTGACGCGCACTGCGCAATCCGGCGCGCGTGCCGGTGCTTTTGCCGCGCTGGGCATCTCCACCGGCGTGGCCATGCACGTGTTGGCGGCCGCCTTCGGCTTGTCGGCGCTGCTGGCGGCATCGGCACACGCCTTTGCCGTCGTCAAGTGGCTCGGCGCCGCTTACCTGGTCTATCTGGGCATCGGCATGCTGCGCAGCGCGCGCCGTTCGCAAGCGGCGGTTTGGCTGCCCGCGGCCAGCCCCGCACCGGCCGTCGGCTCGGGGGTCGACTTTCGCCGCGGCCTGCTGACCAACCTGTTGAACCCGAAGGTGGCACTGTTCATGCTTGCATTTCTGCCGCAGTTCGTGCCCGCGCAGACCGTGCACAAGGAAGCGGCATTCCTGGCGCTGGGGGCGGTGGCGGTGGTGCAGGGGCTGTTGTTCTTGCTGGGCGTCGTGGCTGTCACGCGCAGGTTCGCGCGGGTACCCAGAGGTGTGCGCATGCGCGGCGTGCTGAACGCGCTGGGCGGCCTGATCTTCCTGGGCCTGGCCGCGCGTCTGGCGGTGACCCGGCTAGATGCCCACTGATCCGATTCCGACTTTTGACGAGCACCACCGAATGACCGAAACCGACACCGCCGACCCGACCACCGTCGAAACCCCATTGATCCGCGTGGGCGAGACCTTCGGCCGCACCGTGCGCTACAGCGCGCAGCAGATCATCGACTTTGCGCGTCTGAGCGGCGATACCAACCCGCTGCACCTGGACGATGCCGCCGCCCACCAGGCGGGCTACGGCGGCATCATCGCCAGCGGCCAGCAATCGTCCGCGCTGATGATGGGCCTGGTGGCCTCGCACTTCTCGCGCGCTGACGACGGCCATGCGCGCGACATGTTGTGCCTGAATTTCAACTTCGCCTTCAAGGCACCGATCCATGCCGACACCGATGTCGATCTGCGCTGGGCGGTGACCCTGGTTGAATTCAACCCGCGCCTGGATGGCTGGATAGGCCACCTCAACGGCCACGCGCGCTGCGACGGCGGCACCGATTGCGTCATCGCGCGCGGCACCGTGCTGGTCAAGCACCCGGCCTGAGACTGCGCACAGGGCCGTCCCAGGCTACAGTTGTCGCGTGCAACTCGACGCCGACCAGCAGGCCATCCGCGACGCCATCCGCGCCTACGCGCAGGATCACATCGCGCCGAATGCGGCCGCGTGGGACCGCACGCACCACTTCCCGAAAGAACAGCTGCAAGGCCTGGCGCAGCTGGGTTGCTACGGCGTGGCGGTGCCCACCGAATGGGACGGCGCCGGGCTGAACTACCAGGCGCTGGCGATCATTCTCGAAGAGATCGCCGCCGCCGATGGCGCCACGTCGACCATCGTCAGCGTCAACAACTGCCCGGTGTGTTCGATCCTGATGGCCTACGCCAGCGATGCGCAAAAGCAGGCCTTCCTGAAACCGCTGGCGCGCGGCGACATGCTGGGCGCGTTCTGCCTGACCGAGCCGCATGTCGGCAGCGAAGCCGGCGGCCTCAAGACCCATGCGCAGCGTGACGGCGACCACTACGTGCTCAACGGTGTCAAGCAGTTCATCACCAGCGGCAAGAACGCCGACGTGGCCATCGTCATGGCCGTCACCGACCGGGCCGCCGGCAAGAAGGGCATCAGTGCCTTCGTGGTGCCCACCACCACCCCGGGCTACACGGTGGCGCGCATCGAGGACAAGATGGGCCAGCGCGCCAGCGACACCGCGCAGATCGTCTTCGACGACTGCCGCGTGCCGCTGGCCAACCGCCTCGGCGAAGAAGGCATGGGCTTGCGCATCGCGCTGTCGGGGCTCGAAGGCGGGCGCATCGGCATCGCGTCGCAATCACTCGGCATGGCGCGCTCGGCCTTCGAAGCCGCGCTGGCCTACAGCAAGGAGCGCGTCGCTTTCGGCACGCCGATCTTCAACCACCAGTCGGTGCAGTTCAAGCTCGCCGACATGGCCACCGCGCTGGAAGCGGCGCGCCAGCTGATCCACCATGCCGCGCAATTGAAGGACGCGCAGCAGCCGTGCCTGAAGGAAGCGGCGATGGCCAAGCTGTTCGCCAGCGAAATGGCCGAGCGCGTGTGCAGCGATGCGATCCAGGTCTTCGGCGGCTACGGCTATGTCAGCGACTTCCCGGTCGAACGCATCTACCGCGACGTGCGCGTGTGCCAGATCTACGAAGGCACCAGCGAAGTGCAGAAGATGCTCATCGCGCGCGCACTGGGCTGAGGCACACGTCGGCACCCGCCGCAGACGATCAGACACGCTTCTTTCTCTCGCCACCGCCATGAGCAAACTTTTCGAACCGCTGCAACTCGGAGCGCTGCAACTGCCCAACCGCATCGTCATCGCGCCGATGTGCCAGTACTCGGCGCACGAGGGCAGCGCCGGCGACTGGCACCTGATCCATCTAGGCCACCTGGCGCTGTCGGGCGCGGGACTGCTGATCATCGAGGCCACCGCGGTGTCGGCCGAAGGGCGCATCACGCCGGGTGACCTGGGCCTGTATTCGGACGACAACGAGGCCGCTCTGGCGCGCGTGCTGCGCGCGCTGCGCGAGCATTCGCCGATCAAGATCGGCATGCAGCTGGCGCACGCCGGGCGCAAGGCGTCGAGCCGCGCGCCGTGGGAAGGCGGCGCGCAGTACCGCAGCGACACGCCGCCGGGCTGGCCCGCGCTGGCGCCGTCGGCGCTGCCCCATTCGCCCACCGAGGAAGCACCGCTGGCGCTGGATGGCGCCGGCCTGTCGCGCATCCGCGACCAGTTCGCGCGCGCTGCGCAGCGGGCGGCGCGGCTGGGTCTGGACGGCATCGAGATCCATGCCGCGCACGGCTACCTGCTGCACCAGTTCATGTCGCCGCTGGCCAACCAGCGCGACGACGCTTACGGCGGCAGCCTGGACAACCGCATGCGCTTCGTGCTCGAGGTGTTCGACACGGTGCGCGACGCCTTCCCGGCCGACAAGCCAGTGTGGGCGCGCATCTCGGCCACCGACTGGGTCAGTGGCGGCTGGGACATCGAGGGCACGGTGGCGTTGAGCAAGGCGCTTCAGGTGCGCGGCTGCGCGGCGATCCATGTTTCCAGCGGCGGCGTGTCACCGCTGCAGGCCATCAAGCTCGGCCCGGGTTACCAGGTGCCGTATGCGCGGCAGGTGAAGCACGACGTCGGGCTGCCGACCATCGCCGTGGGCCTGATCACCGAAGCAGAACAGGCCGAGGCCATCATCGCCAACGGCGAAGCCGACGCCGTGTCGCTGGCGCGCGCGATGCTGTACGACCCGCGCTGGCCCTGGCACGCGGCGGCCCGGCTGGGTGCGCAGGTGCACGCGCCGAAGCAGTACTGGCGTTCGCAGCCGCGCGGGCTCGAGGATCTGTTCGAGGGCGCGCACTTCGGGGCGCGCTGAGGGTCGGGCGCTTGCCGGCGGGCTGCCCGCGCTTCGGGTGGGGTTCTTCCTCGTTGTGCGCTCAGCGCCCAAGCGCAGCGAGCTTCGCCTTCGCCGCATCCACCAGCGGTGCCATCGACGATGGCGGAAACGGAGACACGCTGCTGACGTTGATCTCGCACAGCACGTAGCCCCCCGGGCCGCCCAGCAGGAAATCGCAATCCCACAGCAACGGCAAGTGTTCGCGGGCCAGGCCGACGCGTGCGCACAGCAGTTCGAGCCACTGCGACTCGAGCGAGCGCTTCAGCGGCTGAAAATCCGCCGTGTCCGGCCCGTGGTATAGACGCGGCCCCGGCTGCGGCGCCGGCTCGGCGCCCTGGGCCGGGAAGAGTGCATTCACCGCCTGGTGGCCGAAGCCGGTGACGCGGTCTTCGACCAGGTAGGCGCGCACCATGCCCTCGCTCAGGCGCGGCTGCCAGGCCTGGTCGATCATGTGGCCGCCTTGCGCTGTTTCGAAGTACGGCGCCAGCCGATCAAGCAGCTGCGGCAGCGTCAGCTGCTCCTCTTCGCTGCCGCGCTGGGCATGGCGGACGCGCAGCACGCCGCGCCGCCGCGTCGGCCCATTCGACGCGCCAGATGCCGATGCCGCTGTGGCCGCGCTGCTGCTTGAGCACCCGCGCGCCGTGGTCGAGTCGCGCGGGCAGATCGGCGGCGAGCCGCGCGAGGCTGTCGACGCGGCAGACGTCGCTGCCGAAGGGCAGCTCGCGGGTGTCGACCAGCACGTCCTTGGTGCCCAGGCGCAGGATGGCATCGGGATGCGTGCTGACGATCACGCCGGCCGCAGCCACGTCGCGCAGCAGCGCGTCGAGCCGGTCGCGGCGGCGCCCGCCTTCGATCGGGTTGCACCAGACCAGCACCAGCGCGACGCGGCGCAACTGCGCGCGCCACCTCGTCGGCGAAGTCCTCGTGCCAGACGGCCGGCTCGGCGCGCACGCCGGCCGCTGCGAAGGCAGCGAACAGTGCGGCAAAGCGGCTCTCGGCAGGATCGGCGCGATCGCGCATCGCCCGGTCGCCGGGGTAGAGCAGCGCGACCGAAGCGATGACCGGCGTCGACATGGCGTCACCCTGCCGGCTTGTCGGCGAGCGGCCGGCCGGCGGACTTCCAGCCGTCGATACCGCCGCGCAGGAAGCGGGCACGCAGGCCGGCGGCACGCAGCCGCAGCGCCGTCGCGCGGCTGACCTCGTGGCCGTAGACGCAGTAGACCACCACCTCCAGGTCGCGGTCCACATCGGTTGCCCACTGCGCCACCTGTGCGGGATCGCGCCAGCGCGCGCCGGCGATCAGCTGGCCCGCCTGCTCGTAAACGCCGGCGCGGCGCACGTCGAGCAGCAGCGCACCCGCGGCCTCCTCCGGAGTGGCGCGCGAAGCCTTCGCTCGCGGCATGCACCGCGGCCTGGTAGCGCGCGTAGACCGCCGGCCCAATCGATGTTGGCCATGAAAGCGTCGACGTAGGCGCCGGCCGCCGCGCCGTAGTCCAGGTGGTAGGCGTGCTCGTACATGTCCAGCGCCAGGATCGGCACGCCGCCGGCGACGGCGTGCGTGTGGTCGGCCGCCCACTGGTTGACGCAGCGTGCCCTCGCGCGGCTGGAACATCAGCAGCACCCAGCCCGAGCCGCCGCCGAGCGCCTTGCCCATGGCCGACGAATTCCTCGCGCCAGCGCTCGACGCTGCCGAAGGTCGCTTCGAGCGCCAGCCTGCAGGCGGGCTCCATCGCTCTGCCCGTCCCCGCCCAGGCTGGCGAAGTACAGCTCGTGCAGCAGCATCGAGTTGGTGGCGATCAGCTCCTCGCGCTTCAGGCCGTTGAGCTGGAAGCCGGGCGCGCTGCCGAAGGGCGATCGCCGCGAGCTCGCGTGCGGATCGCGTTCAGGCGCTTGACCGCGCCGCCGTAGTTGTTCTGGTGGTGGCTGCGCGATCAGCCCCGGCGACAGGCGCGTGCAGCGCCGCGGGGTCGAAGGGCAGGGCTTGCATCAGTGCATCCATGGGCAGTCCTTTCAGCGCAACCAGGGGCCGGCCAAGGCTGACTGCCAGACCCGACCGCCGCGCAGGCCCCGAGCAGCGGCATCACGCCGACCTTGAAGCGGAACAGCGCCACGGCGGCGGCCACCGCGATGAGCGCAGACACAGCGTCGAAGCGCCCGCCGAAGCCTTGCGGCCAGAGCACGTGGTACGCGAAGAACAGCGCCAGGTTCAGGATCACGCCGACCACGGCGGCGGTGATCGCCGACAGCGGCGCCGTGAACCGCAGCTTGCCGTGCGTGGACTCCACCAGCGGCCCGCCGGCCAGGATGAACACGAACGACGGCAGGAAGGTGAAGAAGGTGACCACGGTGGCCGCCACCGCGCCGCCGAGGAACAGCGCCTCGCGGGCCGAACACCTGCTTGCACCCAGCCGCCGACGAAGCCGACGAAGGCCACCACCATGATCAGCGGGCCCGGCGTGGTCTCGCCCAGCGCCAGACCGTCGATCATCTGCGGGCCGCTGAGCCACTGGTAGTGTCTCGACCGCGCCCTGGTAGACATAGGGCAGCACGGCGTAGGCGCCGCCGAAGGTCAGCAGCGCGGCCTTGGTGAAGAACCAGCCCATCTGCGTCAGCGTGCCGTGCAGCCCCAGCGTCGCCACCAGTGCGGCCATCGCCAGCCCCCACAGCCCCAGGCCGACGACCGAGCACCGGCCAGGTGGCGGCGCGAGAAACGCGCATGCGCCGGCGTCGGCGTGTCGTCGTCGATCAGCGCCGGCCCGTAGCCGGTCTGAGCGGCGCCATGGCCGCCGCCGAGCGCGAACACTGCTGGCCAGCGCCGCGCGCCGAAGTAGCCGATCAGGCCGGCCGCCAGCACGATCGCCGGGAACGGCAGGTCGAAGGCAAAGATGGCGACGAACGACGCCGCAGCGATGCCCCACATCCAGCGGTTCTTCAGCGCCCGCGTGCCGATGCGGTGCGCGGCGTGCAGCACCACGCGCCGTCACGGCCGGCTTGATGCCGTAGAAGATGCCGGCCACCAGCGGCACGTCGCCGAAGCGCAGGTAGACCCAGGACAGCGCGATCAGGACGAACAGCGACGGCAGCACGAACAGCGCGCCGGCGACGATGCCGCCCCAGGTGCGGTGCATCAGCCAGCCGATGTAGGTGGCCAGTTGCTGCGCCTCGGGGCCGGGCAGCAGCATGCAGTAGTTCAGCGCGTGCAGGAAGCGCTGCTCGCTGATCCAGCGACGGCGTTCGACCAGTTCGCTGTGCATGATCGCGATCTGCCCGGCCGGGCCGCCGAAGCTGATGAAGCCCAGCTTGAGCCAGAAGCGCAGCGCCTGCCAGAAGCTCACCGGCTGCGGTGCGTCACCGTCGGCAGCGGCGGCTTGCACGGAAATCGCCGTGCCGGAATTCATGCCGCGGCTCCCGGTGAAGCGTACAGCGCATCGAAGACGGTGGCGGCGGCGGCACACAGCCGGTCGTCGTCGGCATGCACCTCACGCAGGCCGGCCAGCACGGCCTCCAGCCCGGCTGCTTCGGCCACCGGGATGCCGCCGACGTCGAGGTAGTGCACCACCTGCGCGATGTGCCTGCAGCTCGGCGTCCGTATCCAGGCGAAGCTGGCGGCGAGCACCTCGAAGCTGACGAGCGAGCCGACATGCGTGAAGCGCGCGCCGTCGTAGTCGAAGCCGAGCACGCCGCGCGGTGCCTGCGGCGGGTCGGCCAGCCAGACGAAACGTGCGTCGGGGTCGATGAAGCGGCGGATCAGCCAGGCGCAGGCCAGCCGGTCGACCCAGGGCCGCGCGCGCGTGGCCCAGCGTTTGCCCTGGAACTTGCGGCGGTCCAGACGGGCGATGCCGTGCGCGGCCCGCGCCACCGGCTCGCCGCGCGAGAAGCGTGTGTCCAGGGCCCGTCGCAGTGCATCCAGCTCGGCCTGCGCCTGTTCGGCAGCAGCGCCGGGGTAGTAGTCGATGCGCTGGAGCGCGGCCAACGCCTCGGCGATGCCACGCAGGCGGCGCCGCGCCTCGGTCTCGGCCAATGCGGCAAGTTCGTCGGCCAGGCCGTGGGCGTCGGAGCGCCACTGCGCCATAGGCCTCGGTGCGGTCGAACAGCGCCAGCAGTTCCGCCTGCTGTGCCTCATCCGGCGTCGACAGGTCGAACACGCTGGCCTGGCCGCCGTGCGAGCGCACCTGCGCCGCCAGCGGGTCGAACAGGTCGGCCCGGGTTTTCGGCAGCACATAGGCGCCGTCGCGCAACGCGGCGCAGCCCAGCGTCTTCAGTGCCCGCCAGACGCGCAGGCGCACAGCGTTCGGCTGGGTGGGCAATGTGAGGAAGAGCACCGTCCACATCTGTGAATCATATGCTACATAAAATGAAATATCTATTTTCTTTCACCCAGGCGTTCAACGCCGCATGAGCTGGGTCAGGCGAGGTGTGCAACGCCGCTCGGCCGTAACCCGCTGCTGATCCGATGGGCTGCGGCGGGGCGCCTGCTACCGTCACACCGGGCACCGATCGACGCACATCAGGCAACGGAGCACACATGGAACCTTGGCTCGGCCATGCGCTGTCGGCGTTCATGGGCTTCTTCGCCATCATGAACCCGATCGCCAACACGCCGATTTTTCTCGGCCTGACGGCCCGCGACTCCACGGCCATGCAAAAGCGCATCGCCGGCAAATCCGTGCTGACGGCCTTCGTGCTGATCGCGGTGTTCGCGCTCGCCGGCAAGGCCATCTTCACGCTGTTCGGCATCACGCTGCCGGCCTTCAGGATCATGGGTGGCATCCTGGTCGCGCTGATCGGCTACCAGATGCTGCACGGCGAGCAGTCGAAGGTGCATCACCCCGACCCGGCCGACGGCGATGAAGCGCCGCCCGACGACGCGGCGGCGCTGGACGTCGCCGTCACGCCGCTGGCCATTCCGATCCTGGCCGGCCCCGGCACCATCGCCACGGCGATGAGCCTGTCCGCGGGCGACGGCGTCGGCGGCGTGCTGATCACGCTGGCCGCCTTCGCCGTGCTGTGCGTCATCACCTATCTGTTCTTCGTCTATGGCGAGCGGCTGGTGCGCTTTCTCGGCCCCTCCGGCCTGAGCGTGGTGACGCGCATCATGGGCTTGATCCTGGCGGTCATCGGCGTGCAGATGCTGCTGGCCGGCATCGGCGGCGCGGTGCACGCGTTCAAGTAGCGCCGCTGCACGAAGGGCACACATCCGAGGGCAATGGGCGGGACCGACAATCGGCCCAGGCAGTGTGCGACAGTGCACCGACCGGCGCCGTGTGGCCTGCCAGACTGGACGGGCAACCGGCGACGTTCCCAGGGGCGGCGCGTGTGCCGACCCGCGACTGCCGTCGCATGCAACCATCGAGGCCCAACATGAAATCCCCCACCCTGTCAGCGCGTTTCGCGTCGACGCGCCCGGCCGCAGGGCGCGTTTGCGCGTGTCGAGCATGATCCGCCTCGAACTCGCGCTCGACCTCGACTACGTCATCGCGCCGCCCGGCGCTGATTTCATCTTCAACATCCATGCCGCGCGCACACAGCGGCAGCATGTGCTGAACGAATCGTTGAGCCTGAGCCAGAACCTGCTGACGCAGGTCGAAACCGACCCGGGCACGCTGAACCGCTATCTGCGCCTGCAGGCCTTTGCCGGGCCCTTGAAGGTGTCGTACCGCGCCACCGTCGACCTGCTGCACCACTTCGCGCCGCCGGCCAACATCGACGAGCTGCCGGTGGCGCGCCTGCCGGCTGCGGTGCTGGGCTACATCTACCCGAGCCGCTATTGCCAGTCGGACCGCCTGCAACAGGTGGCGATGCGCGAGTTCGGCCAGCGGGCCCACGGCTACGGGCGTGTGCAGGCCATTCGCGACTGGGTGCTCGAGCGCACCGCCTTCACGCCCAACACATCGAACGCCAACACCTCGGCCATCGACACCCTGCTCGAGCACGTTGGCGTGTGCCGTGACTTCGCGCACCTGATGATCGCGCTGTGCCGTGCGCTGAACATCCCCGCGCGTTTCACCACCGGCATCGACTACGGTGCCGACCCGGCCCTCGGCCCGACCGACTTCCACGCCTATGTCGAGGTCTATCTGGGTGATCGCTGGTACATCTTCGATCCGTCCGGCACCGCGATACCGATGGGCTTCGTGCGCTTCGGCACCGGGCGCGATGCGGCCGACGTGGCCTTCGCCACGATCTTCGGTACGGTGAGTTCCATGGCGCCGACCATCAGCATCCGCGCCGTGGCCGGTGCCGACGGCCAGGCGCAGATACCGCGGCACTGCGCCGACGCGATCTCGACCGACGGCTGAGCGATCGCGGGCGTTGGCTCGCCTATCGCGGCATCGGGCCGGGGCGGAAGACGGCCTGCCGCCCGTGTTGCCATCGAGCCGCCGGATAGGCGCCGCGGTAGGTCACCGGATAGGGCTGCACGACATAGGCCGGGCGTGGCGCGTAGACGACCACCGGCAGGGCAACCTGGACAGGTGCCGGCACATGGCGCACCACCGGTGCGGGGCGATACATCGGCGCCGCCACCGCATAGGGCGCAGGCCTGGAGCGGTAGGCGGGCACCGGTGCGCCGACGGGGTAGCCGCCGCCGGCGTTGGCTGCGATGCTGGCGCCGGTGAGTGCGCCCACCACGGCGCCGACGAGCGCGCCGTTGTGGCCGTTCACCGACTGGCCGATGACCGCGCCCACGCCGCCGCCGATCAGCGCACCCAGCGCCGGGTTGCCCTGGGCGGACGCCGGTGCCGAAAGCGCACCCAAGGCCACCGCTGTGGCTGCTATGGCAACTGCATTCTTCAACATGGTGCTCTCCTGTTGGTTCCAAGCCAGCCGGCGGGTGCCGGCATCGGTTCAGGCCCGACTTCGATCTGCCGGGGCCTGAGGTGTCAACGCGAGAGCCACGCGTTCCGTGGTCACAGCAGCAATTCTTTACAAGGGCCGTGGCGCAGGCAGACGGTGCGCACCGCGCGCTGTGCGGGCGCCAACGTGCGTTGGCAGACAGACGGTCTGCGGTGCGCTGTCCAAACTGGGGGCATGCAATGCCCTGTAGGCCCCGAACGCAACCCGTTTGACCGGGACGCGCTCTCGCGCCAGTTTGCCGCCTCACGCCTCACGCCTCACGCCTACACCCAAGCCGCATGAGCACACACGACAGTTCCGGCACGGCGCGAGCAGCGCTGTACCGCGTCGCCACGGCGGGCGCATTCGGCAGCCGGGGGGCCGATGCGGCATTGGCCCAGTGGCAGCGGGTTGAGGCCGAGCTGTCGCCCATTCTGGGCGCCGCGGGCTTTGTCGCGCTGTTCAGGCGCTGCCTTTACCTGCTGCGAACCGAATACCCCGCCCTGGCCGCGGCGCACGAAGCGACGATGCAGGCGGGCGATCTGGAACCGCTGCGCCATGCGCTCGCGAGCCTGCCGCACACGGATGCCACCGCGACCAGTCAGGCGCTGATGCAAGCCTTGCGCGAACAACTGATCGGGCTGATCGGCGCCGGGCTGACCGAACGCCTGCTCAAGCCCGCGACCGAGCTCGGCGCTGAACCATCGACCTCCGAGGACACCCCACCATGATCTCCACAAAACCCTCCATCCGCCGCCTGGCCACGGGCGTGCCCGGTCTGGACGAAGTGCTCGGCGGCGGGCTGCCGGAGTTCTCGTTCAACCTGATCGCCGGCCCGCCCGGTTGCGGCAAGACGACGCTGGCGCACCAGATCATGTTTGCGCTGGCCACGCCCGAGCAGCCGGCGCTGTATTTCACGATGCTCGGCGAGCCACCGCTGAAGATGCTGCGCTATCAGCAACAGTTCGACTTCTTCGATCTCGACAAGCTCAACCGGTCGATCCGCTTCGTCAACCTGGCCGACGAGTTCAAGGCCGGCAACCTGGACAAGGTGCGCGAGCGCATCGTCGCCGAGGTCGAGGCGCGAGCGCCGGGCCTGGTGTTCATCGAGTCGTTCAGCACGGTGGCCATGCAGGGGCAGAGCCAGCGCCGTCCGCTGGTCGACCTGCAGCATTTCATTCACGACCTGGGCGTGCTGCTGACAAGCTGGCAGGCCACGACCTTCCTGATCGGCGAATACTTCAGCGACACCGTCCCGAACCCGGTCTTCACCGTCTGCGACGGGCTCATCTGGCTTGCAGCAGAGCGTCGAGCGCAATTCGGTGGTGCGCAAGATGGAGGTGATGAAGATGCGCGGCCAGGCCACGTTGCCGGGGCTGCACAGCTTTCGCATCAGCCACGCCGGCCTGCATGTGTTCGCGCCGCCGCCGCTCACCAACCCCGCGGCAACGCCTTGGACGGCAAAACACGGTGAGCGCCTGCAACTCGGCATCGAGCAGCTCGACGCGATGATGGGCGGCGGCCTGCCGCGCGGCTATTCGCTGCTCGTCGCCGGCCCGTCCGGTTCGGGCAAGAGCATTCTCGCCGCCGCCTTTCTGGCCGAAGGCGCGCGCCTGGGTGAAACCGGCGTCATCGCCGCCTTCGAGCAGCGCCTGGACCGGGCCCGCGGCGCCGGCATCGCCGAACTGGTGGCGGCCAACCGCATCGGCGTGATCGCGACCTGGGCCCCGGCCCTGTCGGTGGACGAGATCTCGATGCTGCTGATCGCCGAGATCACGCGGCTCAAGGCCAGTCGCGTGGTCATCGATTCGTTGTCCGGCTTCGTGCTGGCGCTGGCACCGACCTTCCGCGACGACTTCCGCGAATCGCTGCTGCGACTGGTGTCCGCACTGGCCAGCACCGGCGTGACGCTGTTGATGACCTCGGAGCTGGAAGACCGCTACGATCAACTCAGCTTCAGCCCCTATGGCACTGCCTTCCTCACCGACGCCATCATCGTGCAACGCTACATCGAAGTGGACAGCCGACTGCAACGCGTGATGGCGGTGGTCAAGGTGCGCGCCAGCGCTGCATTCGAACGAGTTGCGACTGTTCCACATCGACGAGCACGGCATCCATGTCGATGAGATGCTTGCCGACCACGAGGGCCTGCTCGGCGGTCGTCCGCGTGCACGCCCGCCCTTGACCGGCAATGGTGCCGGTATCGCACTGCCCATCGTTGAAGGGTGAAGACGTGAGGCCCGACGATGGACGACACGCCGGGCGCTAGTCGCAAGGCACGCGCGTCATCACCCACGCGCAACGCGCTCGAACGGCAGGTGGCCGGGCTGCGCGCCGAACTGGCCAGCCTGCAGCTCGAGCTGGCCGCCGCGCGCATCGGGCTGGAGGGCCGCCGCGGCGCGCACTTGCGCGAGGCCAACGAGCAGTTGGTGCTGTCGGCGCTGCGCTCGCAGCAGATGGCCGACACAGCCACCGGCGAGTTGGACGAGTTGACGCGCACCAGCCAGCGAGACGCGCTGACCGGCACGCCCAACCGCGCCTTGATGCGTGATCGCCTCGAGCAGGCCATCGCACTGGCACGACGGCATGGCACGCGCACCGCAGCTGCTCTTTGTCGACCTGGACGATTTCAAGCGCATCAACGACACGCTGGGTCATGGCGTTGGCGACGAGATGCTGCAACTGACCGCGCGCCGGCTGGAATCGGTGGTGCGCGAATCGGACACCGTCAGCCGCCACGGCGGCGACGAGTTCCTGGTGCTGCTGGCCGAGATGCTGGAAGCGTCCGATGCCCAGGTCATCGCCGAGAAGCTGCTGGTCGCTCTTGCAGAGCCCTGTTGGTTCAGGCGCAGACCCTGAAATTGAAGGCGAGCATCGGTATCGCGCTGTACCCGGACGACGGCGCCGATGCGGCGACGCTGATCGGCCTGGCCGACGCGGCGATGTACCGCGTCAAGCGATCGCGGTGGCGGCGGTCTGCAGCGGCACGATCAGCTCGCCGCCACGGGTCGCATTGCCACGCCCGACGGGCCGTACGAGACTCATGAAGCCCATGAACCCCCAACCTGCCGAGGGCCGCACGACCGATGCGGGCGCCGCCAACGGCCGCGCCGAGGGTGCGACAGCAGCGCCACGGCCAGTCTTGCCCACAGCGCCGCCGACCGCGCCAAAGGCCGAGCCTTTGACCACCGTCGAGCATCGGCCACCCGTGCGGGCCGCGCCCATTGATCCGCTGTTCCTGACTGCGCCGCGGGTGTCGACCTCGCGTGGCGGCCTGGGATTGACCAACGCCAGCGGCTTTTTCTTCCAGCGCGACGAGCGGCTCTATCTGGTGACCAGCCGGCACGTGCTGATCGACGAAGCCACCGACCATTTCCCGGACCGTCTGGAAGTCGAACTGCACCTGGACGACAGCAACCTGACCCGCTCCACCGGCTTTTCGATGCTGCTCTATGCGCGCGGCCGGGCGGTGTGGCGGCAGGGGCGCGACGCGGGCGGCGCAATCGACGTGGCGGTGCTCGAGATGGACCGATCGCGGTTGCCCGCGGCGACCATCTACCGGGCCTTCACGCCGGCGCACCTGGGGCGCAGCTTCGCCGACGTGCACACGGATGCGGCGCTGCGTGTGGTGGGTTTCCCGCTCGGCTTCCACGACGCGATTCACCACCTGCCGGTGTTGCGCCACGCCGTCTTCGCGTCACCCTACGGCATCCGGTTCCAGGGCCAGGGCTATTTCCTCACCGATGCACGCACCCATCGCGGCACCAGTGGGGCGCCGGTGGTCGTGCGCGAGCTTGCGCCCAGCGCCGACAGTGCCGACTTGCCGTGGCGGCTGCTGGGCGTGCACTCATCGCGCATGGATATCGGCAACCGGGATCTGGTGCTCGATGAGTCGCTGGGCCTGAACTGCGCCTGGTATGCGGACATTCTGCTGACATTGACCAACCCGAACGGCGCTGCGCCGCCGCGTTGAGCGAGAGCCGGGCGACGCAGAAGGGCGTCGGCAGGCTTCGGCGCATCGCGGGCCGCGGTTCAGCCGATCCTGCGCCCGCTGATGACCTGCAGCAGCACGACGACGACGGCGATGACGAGCAGCACGTGGATGAACCCGCCCATGGTGACGGAGCTGACCAGCCCGAGCAGCCACAGAATGACGAGCACGACAGCGATGGTGTAGAGCATGGGGAGGGTCGAGCGGCCTGCGCCGCCGATTCCTGAAGTTTGCGCGGGCGAGCCTGCGTTGATGGGGTGAGGGTGAGCTTTCTGGCACTGCGACGTCGGCCGGTGCGGCCCGGGCGCCACGGCGATGAAGCACTTCGGACCTACTTCTTGCCGACCTGGTTGCCGATGACGGCACCGACCGCGGCACCGCCGACGGTTCCGACGGCACTGCCGCCGGTGAGCACGGCACCGCCGACGGCACCCACCCCGGCACCGACCGCGGTGCTCTGGTCACGCTGCGACATGCCCGAGCAGGCACCCAGTGCGATGAGTGCGGCGGCGGCCAGCGTGGTGAGAGCAAATCGATGGGTGGTTTTCATGCGGAACTCCTGTTTGCCATGCCGCGAAGCGCGGCAGCCATAGGCAAGGTAGGGCACGTGGCGGCGCCCGTCTGTGCGCTGCAGCACGTTGCTGCGCGCCGCCCGGTTGGCCGGCGAGGCGATGGCGAATGTGGTCCAGCGCACAGACAGCGCAGATCACATCGGCGCAAGCTTGCGCTGCGCAATTGCGGAATCAACCGAGACCGGCGCGCCGGCAGAGCGGAGCGGGCGACCCCATCGGGTCAGCCCCGGCCGCCGCCGAACCCTGAAGGAAATCCGTCATGCAAATCTCTTCTCTCGCGCGTCGCGTGGCCACTGCCGCACTCTTGTCCAGCATGCTTGCGCTCGCGGCCTGCGCCTCGACGGCGCGCACCGAAGGCACGGGCGAATACGTCGATGACACCGTCATCACCACCAAGGTCAAGACGGCCGTGCTCAACGATCCGAACCTGAAGTCGGCAGAGATCAACGTCGAGACCTTCAAGGGCCGGGTGCAGCTGAGCGGCTTCGTCAATTCGCAGGCCGACATCAACCAGGCCGTGAAGGTGGCGCGTGCCGTCGAGGGCGTGAGCTCGGTCACCAACGACATGAAGCTGAAGTGATCCCATGGGCTGGACGCCGCGCCATGCGGCGCGGGTCCCGGCCTGCCGCGACCAACCCCACACAGGAACGACATGAACCATCATCTGAATTTCAAGGCCTCGCTGCTTCTCACCGGCCTGTTGTTCTTGCCACTGGCCCAGGCAGCCAACATGAGCAAGGCCGACTACAACGCCGGCAAGACGCGCATCGCCGCAGACTACAAACTCGATCATTCCGCCTGCGCCTCATTGGCCGGCAATGCCAAAGACATCTGCGACGAGCAGGCCAAGGGCAAGCAGAAGGTCGCGACGGCCGAGCTGGAATACGGGCATTCGGCATCCGCCGGCAACCATGCCAAGGTGCTGACGGCGCAGGCCGACGCGGCGTTTTCAGTGGCCAAGGAACGCTGTGACGACCTCGCCGGCAACGTGAAGGACGTGTGCGTCAAGCAAGCCGAAGCCACGCATGTCGCTGCGCTGTCCGACGCCAAGGCGGGCAAGCAGATCAGCGAGGCCCGCACCGAGGCCGCCGACGAAAAGCGTGACGCCGACTACAAGGTGCAGCTTGAGAAGTGCGATGTCGCCGCCGGTGAAATCAAGAGCCAGTGCGTTACCGCCGCGAAGGCGAAGTTCGGCAAGAGCTGAGATGCGCCTGACGAGCGGCAGAAGTTTCAGCCGATTCGGTCACCCGAAAGGAGGCCACCATGTCAACGGCCCACAGTGAATACATGACGAAGGTGAAACTCGGGCTCGACAGACTGCATGCCAGGATGGACCTGCTTCAGGCCACGGCCAGCCAGACCAAGGCGGCCCGGGCTTGGCAAGAGTACTGCAGGGAGCTGCGCAAGCTGCACCATCAATCGGGACTGGCCCTCGCCAACCTCGACGAAGTCACCGCCGCCGGGGAAGAGGGCTGGGACAAGAGGGTGGTGGAAGTGGCGAGGCTGCTCAACGCCTTCAGACCGTTCGTTCGCCCATTCCAAGTCGCGGTTTCCGGCAACGACGGTGCCACCGGTGCGTCAATGCCCGTGCACCTGTTGCAGCGGTCGACCTCGACCTCCACCTCGCAACAGGCACAGCACAAGTAGAAGAGGGTGTGAGCGAGGTCGTCACCACCGGGCGTGCCAGCACCGGGACCTCAAGTGAGTCGTGCGTGCCCTTCGCGCAGGCGGCGGTCCGCTGTCTCGGGACTTCGCGTGGCCCGATCAAAGCAGTGCCTTGGGCTTCTCGAATTCCTCGGGCGAGACGTCGCCGTGGGCCTGACGCCGACGGCGAATGTGGTCCAGCGCACCGACAGCGCAGATCACATCGGCCAAGCTTGCGCTGCGCTGTGGCGGAGTCAACCGAGACCGGAGCGCCGGCCGAGCGCGGCGGCCGACCCCCAGCGGGTCAGCAAGTCCCGGCTGCCATCGAACCCAGGCCGAGCGCTGCCAAGCTGAGAAGTTCGGCACAAACCTGAAGCCTGCCGGACGAGCCGCAAGAGAAAGTCACCACCGATCCGTTCACCCGAAAGGAAAACCACCATGTCGACGACCCGCAGTGAATACACCGAGAAGATGAAGCTCGAACTCGACACACTGAATGCCAAGATGAACGTGCTTCAGGCGAAGGCCGGCGAGGCCAAGGCCGAGGCTCGGCAAAAGTACAGGAGCGAGATGGGTAAGCTGCGCCATCAATCGCAACTGGCCCTCGCCAAGCTCGACGAAATCTCCGCCACCGGTGAAGAGGGCTGGGACAAGATGGTCGCAGAGATGGAGAAGCTGCGCGACGCCTTCATCCATTCGTTCCGCTATTTCAAGTCGCAGGTCTGAGCGAACGCGCGGCGTCGGCGGTCATGCCGGAGCCCGCGCGGTTCAACGGTCAAGGCGAGCGCTGTTGGTAAAAGCGCCGGCCCCTGGTCTCAGGGCCGGTGCGCTTCCCGATCAAAGCAGCGCCTTGCGCTTCTCGAATTCCTCGGGCGAGACATCACCGTGGGCCAGGCGCCGTTGCAGCACTTGCAGCGGCGTCTCGTGATATGAGACTGCCGCGTTGCGCCCTGTCGGCGCCCCAGGCGAAGAACACCAGCAGGACCACCAGACGGCCATGGCCAATGTTCTCACTTCATCGACAACTCGCCGCTCAGCGGCAAGAACACGATCTCCACCCGCCGGTTCATCTGCCGCCCGGCCGCAGTGGCGTTGGTGGCTGCAGGATCGGCTGCGCCATGCGCGCGTGTGCTCAGCCGATCCGCCGGCACGCCCAGGTCGACGAGTGCCACCATCACGGCATTGGCCGCCGGCCGGACAGCTCGACGTTGCATAGGCACCACCGACATGTCCGTGTAGCCCTCGATCGACAGCCCAGGCGCCGAGGGTCCTGCTTGGATCATCGGCCAGCTTGGCCATGTTGGCGGCACCCGCGGGCAGCAACTGCCAGCGGCCGCATGTCGATAAGAGCACATCGCCGAGCGATCACGACCATGCCAGCTGCCGTCTTCTTCGCGTTCAGCTCCTTGAGCTGCAGTTCTCAGTTCGCTCACCCGGGCATCGCCTTTTGCCACCTTGGCCTTGTCTCGCGCCGCCGCGGCATCGGCTGCGGCGATTTCGGTGGTCTTGCGCGCATCGCTCTGCTGCGACGCCGCGAGCTTGAGCTGGGCCGCCTCGGCTTCGGCAGTGCGCTGCGCCAGGCGCATCTGGTCGCGCTCGGCGCCGGCGCCTGCGGTGACGGCTTGCGCGGCGCGGCTGGAGGCCGTCTCCTGCGCGATCACCACGCGCTGCGAGTGAGGTAGGCGAGGTGGTCGACGCTTGCCGTCGCAGCCTTGGCTGCCCAGGCCCGATCGGCGGCGCCGAGCGCATCGCTCTGCGCGCTTGAGTTCATCGGGAGCCAGCTTGGCGACCTGCGGGTCGCCCTGGGCCGAGCTTGTAGCTGCCACGCGCCTGTTCGAGTGCGTTGTTGCTTTCGGGCACGGAACTGCACGCGACAAGGGCGGCTGCAGCCAGCACCGAAAGAAGAGGAATGCGGGGGTTCATGGTGAATTCCTGCCCGCCTTCAGCGGGGTGCCTTGCGGTTGATTTCTTCCTGCAGCACGCGCGCGGCGTCCTGCGATTCCTGTGCGGCTTGCGCGAACGCACCGACTGCGCATGGATCTGCGCCACCTGCGCATCCACGTCGGCCTCTTCGGCGAGTTGGCCGGCGCGCTCATAGTCCTTGTTGGCGTTTGCCTCGCGCGCGGCGGCCAGCTTGGCGATCGCGATCTGCAACTGGCGGGTGCACTGTCGCTGGTGTCGCTGGTGTTGGCGCGCAGCACCGAAGCCTCGGCCACGCCCATGCGCGTCGTCGGGGGGGGCGTGCTGGCGCAACCGCCGAGCACGGTTGCCGCCAACGCCATCGTCAGCAAGGTGAAGCGGGTGATTCGATCGCCCGGGATGTTCATGAAGTCGCTTTCGGGAAGTGGTGTCCTGAAGGTCAGTCTGCTGGTGCAAAGACCTTGCGTCTGTCTGCCAGCGCACACTCCTTGCGCAGCGTGTGTTGCCGCACAGACCTTGTCGCGCGCGGCCGCTAGCCTTGCTGGCAATCAACCCACAGCAGCCCGGCCCGGGCCAGGCACACGGTCGAGTCGAGGAACTGCATGCGACTGTTCGCACTGGAGCAAGACAAGGCGACGCAAGGCGTCGATTTCGCCCTGTACGGCGTGGCGTCGGTCGCGCTGATCTGCGGCTCGCTGCTCGCCGGATGGCGTGAACCGGCCTGGCAAAGCCTCGCCCTCACGCTGGGCGGTCTGGCCGCCTGGACCGTTCTCGAATACGGCCTGCATCGCTTCGTGCTGCACCGCCTGCCGCCCTTGCGCGGCTGGCATGCGCAGCACCGTCATCGGCTACGTGGCGTATTCGATCACGCGCCACGCAACGCACCATAGGCGAGCCGACAGGGGCTGGGCAAGCGCTGGCATGCGCTGCACCACCGCGCCGGCAGCCGGCCGGGACACTTCGGCGTGACCAGCACGTTCTGGGACCATGCGTTCGGCACGTCGTAGGACGACCGGCACGGGCGCGCGAAACCTCATCAACGGTTGGCCGCTGATGCCGTGCCGGACACGCTCACCAGGCAGCCGCGGGCAGCCCCGACGATCATCAAGCCAGCCTTCACGGCTGTCGCTTTACGCCGGTCATCGGCAAGGCGCGTGGCGCCGTGCGCAGCGCCATGGCATAGCTTCAGTTCTTTCGCGCACCGAAGAGCAGCAGTGCGCCGCCGGCCACCAGTGCGCCAATGCCGGCCCAGATCGGCAGGTTGATCGTCTGCCGCTCCGTGACCGACAGCTTGAGCGGACCGATCGTGGCCTGGTGCGTTTCCCGTGTGAAGCTGAAACCGCCGTAGGCCAGCGCCAGAACGCCGGCAACGATCAGCGCGAGGGCAGCCATCCTGACACCGTTCATGGTGATTCCTTGTCGTTGTTGGGCCGATACTGAGCGGCCCGGGTGTGCCGGTCTGTTCGCTGCCAGACACAACGCGGTGGGCAGGAGACCTTTACAAGGGGCCTCGAACATCCCTGTCGGCGGTGCTGGGTCACGGCGCGACGACGCTGCGCTCCCGATTCGCTGGATGTTCGCTGTGGCGCGCGCAAGGCGCCCTCCGCGGTGATCTCCGTCAACCTTGGCCCGACACCGGTCGTGGATCATCCGAACTGAAGAAGAACCGATCATCGACCTGTCGATAAATCGAAGCGTCCATACGAAAGGAATGGCGATGACACCGAAGACCCCAACGCTCGATGCGACGCTGCTTGCCCGCATGAACGCGTACTGGCGCGCGGCCAACTACCTGTCGGTCGGACAGATCTACCTCTACGACAACCCGCTGCTGCGACGGCCGTTGGCGCTGGCCGACGTCAAGCGCATGCTGCTCGGGCACTGGGGCACCACGCCGGGCCAGAATTTCATCTACGTGCACCTGAACCGGGTCATCAAGCAGCACGACCTCGACATGATCTATGTCTCAGGCCCCGGGCACGGCGGGCCCGCGGTGGTCGGCAACACCTACCTCGAAGGCACCTACAGCGAGGTCTATCCCGACATCAGCCGCGACGAGGCCGGCCTGCAGAAGCTGTTCCGGCAGTTCTCGTTTCCCGGCGGCATTCCCAGCCACGCGTCGCCCGAGTGCCCGGGCTCGATCCACGAAGGCGGCGAGCTTGGTTATTCGCTCAGCCACTCGTTCGGTGCGGTGTTCGACAACCCCAGGCTGATAGTCGCCTGCGTCGTCGGCGACGGCGAAGCCGAGACCGGCCCGCTGGCCACGGCGTGGCATTCGAACAAGTTTCTCGATCCGGTGACTGACGGCGCGGTGCTGCCGATCCTGCACCTCAACGGCTACAAGATCGCCAACCCGACCGTGCTGGCGCGCATCACCCGCGAGGAGCTGGAACAGTTTCTGTGCGGTTGCGGATGGACGCCGCTGTTCGTCGCCGGCCACGAACCGGCCCTGATGCATGAGGCGATGGCGACGGCGCTGGACGACGCCATCCAGCAGATCCATAAGATTCAGAACGATGCGCGTGCCACGGGCAAGGCCGTGCGCCCGCGCTGGCCGATGATCGTGCTCGATTCGCCGAAGGGCTGGACCGGCCCGAAGGTCGTCGATGGCGTGCCGATCGAAGGCAGCTTTCACGCGCACCAGGTACCGGTCTCCGACCCGGCCACGCACCCGGGCCACCTCGAACTGCTCGACGCGTGGCTGAAGAGCTACCGCGCAGAGGAACTGTTCGATGCCCAGGGCCGCCTTGTGCCCGAACTCGCCGAACTCGCGCCGGTCGGCACGCGGCGCATGGGCGCCAATCCGCACGCCAACGGCGGCGTGCTGCTGCGCGACCTGAAGATGCCGGACTTCCGCGACTACGCGTGCGCGGTGCCCGCGCCGGGGGTGAAGGGCATCGGCGACACGCGCGTGCTCGGCCCGTTCCTGCGCGACGTGGCGAAGGGCAACGACGCGCAACGCAATTTCCGCGTCTTCGGGCCCGACGAGACGATCTCCAACGGCCTGGCGGCGCTGTTCGAGGTGACGCAGCGCCAGTGGGACGCGGCGACTGAACCCAACGACGAGTTCCTGGCGCCCACCGGCCGGGTGATGGAGATGCTCAGCGAGCACCAGTGCGAGGGCTGGCTCGAAGGCTACCTGCTGACCGGCCACCACGGCCTGTTCAACTGTTACGAGGCCTTCATCCACATCGTCGACTCGATGTTCAACCAGCATGCGAAGTGGCTGAAGGTGACGTCGCAGATTCCGTGGCGGCGCAAGATCGCGTCGCTGAACTACCTGCTCGCGTCGCACGTCTGGCGCCAGGACCACAACGGTTTCACGCACCAGGACCCGGGCTTCATCGACCATGTCGTGAACAAGAAGGCCGAGATCGTGCGCGTCTATCTGCCGCCGGATGCGAACTGCCTGCTGTCGGTGATGGACCATTGCCTGCGCAGCCGACACTACGTCAACGTGGTGGTGGCCGGCAAGCACCCGGCGCCGCAGTGGTTGACGATGGACGCCGCCGTCAAGCACTGCACCCAGGGCATCGGCATCCGGGAGTGGGCCAGCAACGACCGCGACGACGCACCCGATGTGGTGATGGCCTGCTGCGGCGACGTGCCGACGCTGGAGACGCTGGCGGCGGTCTCGATCCTGCGCGAGCATTTGCCCGCGCTGAAGGTCCGCGTCGTCAACGTCGTCGACCTGATGCGGCTGCAGCCGGATACCGAGCACCCGCACGGGCTGAGCGACAAGGACTTCGACGAACTCTTCACCCGCGACAAGCCGGTCATCTTCGCCTTCCATGCCTACCCGTATCTGATTCACCGGCTGACCTATCGACGCACCAACCACGACAACATCCACGTGCGCGGCTACAAGGAGGAAGGCACGATCACGACGCCATTCGACATGACGGTGCTGAACGACCTGGACCGCTTCCACCTCGCGATGGACGCCGTCGACCGCCTGCCGCAGACCGGCGAGCAGGGCCTGGCGCTGAAGCGTCGCCTGAAGGACAAGCTGGTCGAACACCGGCAGTACATCCGCCAGCACGGCCAGGACATGCCGGAGATCAGGAACTGGACCTGGGAGGGCCGGCCATGAACGGGCAGACACGGTTCAAGAAGAGCGCTGCGACCAAGCCCTGTTCGCGCGGATGGCATACAAGGTGATGCCATCGCGTGCCGCGCCCGACTTCACCAGCCACCGACACACAAGGAACACGATGCCCAGCGCCACCGCACGAGCCGCAAGACGCCATGTCGAGCGCCACCGCACCTCACGCATCGGCTGGCTGCGAGCGGCCGTGCTGGGCGCCAACGATGGCATCGTCTCGACGGGAAGTCTCATGCTCGGCGTTGCCGCCGCCAGCGCCAGCCATGGCAGCATCCTGTTGACCGGTCTCGCCGGGTTGGTGGCAGGTGCCATGTCGATGGCGGCGGGCGAATACGTGTCGGTGCACTCGCAGGCCGACACGGAGCACGCCGACCTGGCCCGCGAGCGCGCCGAATTGCATCACGACGATGCCGGCGAACGCCGTGAACTGGCCGGCATCTACGTGGCACGCGGCCTCGACCCGGCGCTGGCCAGGCAGGTCGCCGATCAACTGATGGCGCACGACGCCGTCGGCGCGCACGCCCGCGACGAACTGGGCATCTCCGAACAACTCGGCGCGCGGCCGGTGCAGGCGGCCCTGGCGTCGGCCGCCAGCTTCGCCGCCGGGGCGGTGCTGCCACTGGGCGTGGCCGCCATGGTGCCCGGCGCCGAACTCGTCGCCTGGGTGGCGGCGACGTCGTTGATCTTCCTGGCGTTGCTGGGCGCCGTCGCGGCCCGCGTGGGTGGGGCGGGCGTGTGGCTCGGCGCCTGGCGCGTGACCTTCTGGGGTGCCCTGGCGATGGCGGTCACGGCCGGCGTGGGCGCGATGTTCGGCGCCGTGCCCTGAACGCGGCGCCGCTCCAAAGCCCGCTTCGGGTCCACATCCCGGGGGCGGACCGTCGATCGAAGTGGCAGCAGCGCCGCCTGACCTACTTCGGCGTGACCATGGCCTTGGTGTCGAGCATCTGCTGTGTCGCGCGCTGGGTGATCAGCGCCATCGCGTCGGACTGCGCGTGGCGTGCCATGTCGGCCAGCTCCTGCATGTTCGCCAGCGTCTGCTCGAATCCCTTGCGCACGACCTCGGCTTGCTTGCCTGCGTTCATGTCGCCGCCGGCCATGTTCTTGACGCCATCCTGCATGCCTCGCATCGCATCGCTCAGGATCTCGGTCTGCTTGAGCGCCACGGCCTGCATGGACTCGAAGGTCGCGGCGTTGGCCGCGATCAACGCGTCGATGTTCTTCTGCTGGGTTCCAAGGATGGCGCTCATGTCGACGCCGGGCATCTTGAACTGCGACATCATCGCGCTCACGTCAACGAAGGGAAAGTTCTGATTGTTCATACGGGTCTCCTGGTGGGGTGGCGTCGTCGGCAGGTGGCGACTGGGGGTGATGGATGCCAGCGCTGTTGCGGCCGCTCAATGCGCCGAAGCGCCGGAGGCGCCGATGCCGGTTTCCGAACGCACCTGCTGCGCCACGAAGCCGGCCCGGTCGACGGCCGCGCGCGGGCTGCGGTCGAGGGTCGAGAAGAGCCAGATGCCGACGAAGCCGATGGTCATCGAGAACAACGCGGGCGAAGCGTAGGGGAACAGCGCCGAGCCTTTCGGGTTGCCCAGCGTGGCCTCCCAAACTGCGGGTGACACCACCGTCAGCAGCACCGACGAGGCGAGCCCGAGGAAGCCCCCGATCACCGCACCGCGGGTCGTGCAGTCCTTCCACAGCACCGACATCAGCAGCACCGGGAAGTTGGCCGACGCAGCGATGGCGAACGCCAGGCTGACCATGAACGCGATGTTCTGCTTCTCGAACGCGATGCCGAGCACGACGGCGACGATGCCCAAGGCCACGGTCGTGATGCGCGACACCTTCAGTTCGGCCACGCCATCGGCCTTGCCTTTCATGATCACGGTCGAATACAGGTCGTGCGACACCGCCGAAGCACCCGACAGTGTCAGGCCGGCCACCACCGCCAGGATGGTCGCGAACGCCACGGCGGAGATGAAGCCCAGGAAGACGTTGCCGCCGACCGCATTGGCCAGGTGGATCGCTGCCATGTTGCCGCCGCCGAGAAGGCCGCCCTTGGCGTCGAGGAACTGCGGGTTCGTCAGCACGTAGGTGATCGCACCGAAGCCGATGATGAAGGTGAGCAGGTAGAAGTAGGCGATCCAGGTCGTCGCCCACAGCACCGACTTGCGTGCCTCCTTGGCGTTGGGCACGGTGAAGAAGCGCATCAGGATGTGCGGCAGCCCGGCGGTGCCGAACATCAGCGCCATGCCGAAGCTGATGGCCGAGATCGGATCCTTGATGAATCCGCCGGGGCCCATGATCGAGAAGCCTTGGGCCGCCGCTTCCGCCGGCGGCTTGCCCGCGGCGGCGGCAATGCCGGTCTTCACCTCGACCGCCTGCGCGAACATCGCCTCGGGGCTGAAGCCGAAGTGCAGCAGCACCATGAAGGCCATGAAGCTGGCACCCGCCAGCAACAGGCCGGCCTTGATGATCTGCACCCAGGTGGTCGCAGTCATGCCGCCGAACAGCACATAGACCATCATCAGCGCGCCAACGATGACGACCGCGATCCAGTACTCCAGACCGAACAGCAGCTTGATCAACTGGCCCGCGCCGACCATCTGCGCGATCAGATAGAAAGCGACCACAATCAGCGTGCCCGATGCCGCGAACACGCGCACCGGCGTCTGCTTGAAACGAAACGCCGCCACGTCGGCGAAGGTGAACTTGCCGAGATTGCGCAAGCGCTCGGCGAGCAAGAAGGTCACGATCGGCCAGCCAACGAGAAAGCCTATCGAATAGATCAGTCCGTCGAAGCCGCCGACCATCACTGCCGCCGAGATGCCCAGGAACGATGCCGCCGACATGTAGTCGCCGGCAATCGCCAGGCCGTTCTGGAAACCGGTGATGCCGCCGCCGGCGGTGTAGAAGTCGGCAGCCGATTTGGTCTTGGCCGCCGCCCATTTGGTGACGAACAACGTGAAGATCACGAACACCGCGAACATGCTGATCGCCGTCCAGTTGGTCGGCTGCTTCTCGGCCTGGCCGAGGTCGGCACCGGCGGCCAGCGCCGCCCCGCCGGCCAGCATCAGCGCCAGCGCGGCGAGCGTTCTTGGCGATGTCGAGCTCACTTGAGCACCGCCTTGGCGATCAGTTCGGTCAGTGCGTCGTACTCGCTGTTCGCGCGGCGCACATAGATCGCGGTGATGACGACCGTGAAGACGATGACGGCCAGCCCGATCGGGATGCCGATTGTCGTCACGCCCGTGCCCAGCCGGGTGGCGAGGAACGGCTTGTCGAAGGCGACCAGCAGGATGAAGCCGTAATAGACCACCAGCATCGCGATGGTCAGCTGCCAGCCGAAGCGGGTGCGCCGCGTCTTCAGCTTCTGGTAGTTCGGATCGTTCAGGATGCGTGCCGTCAGGTCGGTTGCCATGGTCAATGCCTTTCGCCCAACTGGTCCAGGACGGCGGGGTTCTCGAGGGTCGAGATGTCTTGTGTGATCGCGGTGCCGGCGGCGATGTTGCGCAGCAGCCTGCGCAGGATCTTTCCGCTGCGGGTCTTCGGCAGGTTGTCGCCGAAGCGGATGTCCTTGGGTTTGGCGATCGGGCCGATCTCCTGGGCGACCCAGTCGCGCAATCGTTTCGCGATCGCTTGCGCCTCGGCGCCCGTCGGGCGCGCGCCTTTCAATACGACGAACGCACAGATCGCCTCGCCGGTGGTCTCGTCGGGCCGGCCGACCACCGCGGCCTCGGCCACCAGTTCGGTGCACGACACCAGCGCCGATTCGATCTCCATCGTGCCCATGCGGTGGCCGCTGACGTTGAGCACGTCGTCGATGCGGCCGGTGATGGTGAAGTAGCCGTTGGTCGCATCGCGGATCGCGCCGTCACCCGCGAGGTAGTAGCCCTTGAGCTCGGCCGGGAAGTAGCTGGACTTGAAGCGCTCGGGGTCGCCCCAGATCGTGCGGATCATGCTCGGCCAGGGCTTCTTGATGACCAGCAGCCCCGCCTGGCCGTTGGGCACATCGTGGCCCAGTTCGTCGACGATCGCTGCCGCGATGCCCGGGAAGGGCAGCGTGCACGAGCCGGGTACCAGCGGCGTGGCGCCGGGCAGCGGCGTGATCATGTGGCCACCGGTTTCGGTCTGCCAGAAGGTGTCGACGATCGGGCAGCGGCCGCCGCCGATGTGCTTGTGGTACCACTGCCACGCCGCCGGGTTGATCGGCTCGCCGACCGAACCCAGGATGCGCAGGCTGGACAGGTCGTGGCGATCGGGGTGCACCGCCGGGTTCGCTTCGGCCGCCTTGATCAGCGAGCGGATCGCCGTCGGCGCGGTGTAGAAGATGCTCACCTCGTGGTCCTGGATCATCTTCCAGAAGCGTCCCGCGTCGGGATGGGTGGGGATGCCCTCGAACACGACCTGCGTGGCGCCCAGCGCCAGCGGGCCGTAGGTGATGTAGGTGTGGCCGGTGACCCAGCCGATGTCGGCGGTGCACCAGAACACGTCGCCAGGCCGCAGGTCGAAGGTCCACTGCGTGGTCACGGCGGCATGCACCAGGTAGCCGCCGCTGCAATGCTGCACCCCCTTGGGTTTTCCGGTCGAACCCGAGGTGTAGAGCAGGAACAACGGATGCTCGGCGCCGACCCATTCGGGCTCGCAACTCGCCGGCTGATGCTGCGTCTCGTCGTGCAGCCAGTGGTCGCGCGTTGCGTCCCATGGCACGGGGCCGCCGGTGCGGCGGTAGACGATCACGTCCTTCACCGAGTCGCAGCCGCCGAGCGCCAGCGCTTCGTCGACGATGGCCTTCAGCGGCAGGTGCTTGCCGCCGCGCACCTGCTCGTCGGCGGTGAGCACCAGCACGGCGCCGGCACCTTCGATGCGGTCGCGCAGGCTGTGCGCCGAGAAGCCGCCGAACACCACCGAATGGGTCGCCCCGATGCGCGCGCAGGCCTGCATCGCGACCACGCCTTCGACGCTCATCGACATGTAGATGACGACGCGGTCGCCCTTCTTCACGCCCCGCGCCTTCAGCGCATTGGCCAGCCGGCAGGTGCGCTGCAACAACTCGCGATAGCCGACACGCGAGACCTTGCCGTCGTCGGCCTCGAAGATGATCGCGATCCTGTCGCCCAGCCCGCGTTCGACCTGGCGGTCCAGGCAGTTATACGAGACATTCAGCGTGCCGTCTTCGAACCATTTGTAGAACGGCGCTTCGCTGTCGTCGAGCGAGCGCGTGAACGGGGTCTTCCAGGAGACGAATTCGCGCGCCAGGCGGGCCCAGTACGCACTCGGGTCGGCCTCGGCCTCAGCCACCAGGGCGTCGTATGCGGCCATGCCGGAGATGCAAGCCCCTTTCACAACCGTGTCCGGCGCGGCGTAAGGGCTTGGTGCGGATCGAAGCATGCGGGCTTCCGTGTTGGTTTGGGTCAGGCAGGAATCCCGCAGCGTGGGCGGTGACCGCAGTGCGGTCTGTACGCCAACGCACACAGAGACGCAGGCTTGCGTTGGCGCAGTCTTTGCGAGCGAAAACGAACGACGGCGACGGTGTTGCAGGTTCATGATGCGCGATGCCCAACGCATTCGATTTCGCGTCCTCGCCGTTCGACTGCCTCGCCGCCGATGAGCAGCGCCTCGTGCGCGACGGCGTCGACATCGCCTATTTCCGCGCGGGCGAGGCGATCCTCGAGCTCGGGTCCGTGCCGACCCATCTGTTCGTCGTCATCAAGGGGCATGTCTCACAGCACGAAGGGGGCGAGATCGTCGCCACCTTCGGCCCGCGGGATTGCTTCGACGGCCGCGCGCTGGTCGCGGGACACGCGCGCGGCCGCTACGTCGCCACCGAGGAAGTGCTGGTCTACGAGCTGGCGAAGGCGGCCATCATCGAACTGATCTCGCGCAACGCGACCTTCGGCGCGCTGCTGTTCTCGGACCTGTCGAACAAGCTCGGCGCGCTGGCGCAGCGCCACAGCGAGCGCGAAATGCATGCCCTGGCCATGTCGCCGGTCGCCGAGGCATTCCTGCGGCCCGCGCTTGTCGTCGATGGCAGCACCGACATCGTCGGCGTCGCCGGACTGATGCAGACGCAGCGCACCAGCAGCGTGCTCGTGCGCGACGGCGAACGCCTGGGCATCTTCACCAACACCGGGTTGCAACGCGCCGTTCTCGATGGCCGTGCGCTGGCCACGCTGGCGGTGCGCGAGCTGGCGACATTCCGGCTGGTGTCGATCGCCGCGCAGGCGCCGCTGTTTGATGCTCTCGCGTTGATGATTCAGCATCAGGTGCACCGGCTGGTGGTCGAGGATGGCGAGCAGATCGTCGGTCTGCTCGAGCAACTCGATCTGCTGAGCTTCCTGTCGAATCATTCGTACCTGATCACGGTGCAGATCGTGCAAGCGCGCGACCTCGACGCCTTGCGCGTGCAGGCCGAGAAGATCACCCGGTTCGTGGCCCTGCTGTTCCGTGGCGGAACGCGGGTCTTCCAGATCGGCGCGCTGGTGCAGGCGCTGAATGCCAAGCTGTTCGAGCGCACCTGGCAGCTGATCGCCCCGCCCGAGCTGCTGGCCGACAGCTGTCTCTTCGTCATGGGCAGCGAGGGGCGCGGCGAGCAGTTGCTGAAGACCGACCAGGACAACGGCCTGATCCTGCGCGACGGTGCCACGACCAGCGAGGCCGTCGTGGCCGAGGCCTGCCGGCGATTTTCATCGGCGTTGCGCGACTTCGGCTATCCCGACTGCCCGGGCGAGATCATGGTCAGCAACCCGTCGTGGCGGCGCAGCGCCCGCGACTTTGCCGGCACCGTGCGCAACTGGTTGCTTCGTCCCGATCCGCAGGGCCTGATGGCGCTGGCGATCTTCATCGACGCCCATGCCGTTGCCGGCGACGCCCCGTTGTTGGCCGGGGTGCGTGCTGAAGTCGACCGGCTCGTCGTCGCCGACGACGCATTGCTCGGCCGCTTTGCCGCCGCCATCGACTCGTTCCCCGACGAAACGGGCGGCTGGTGGAACCGGCTGCGCCTGGTCGGCGAGCATGCCAGGCAGACGCTCGACCTGAAGAAGGCGGGCATCTTCCCGATCGTGCATGGCGTGCGCAGCCTCGCCCTGCGCGAGCACGTGCAAGCCACGGGCACCTCGCAGCGGATCGACGCGCTCGTGGCCGCCGGCCGTCTGTCCGCCACGTTTGCCAGTGATCTCGCCGACAGCCTGCAGTTGCTGATGGGCTTGAAACTGAAGGCCGGCCTGGCCGAACTCGATGCCGCTGGCGCGGTGAGCGGGGGTGTGCGAACGGAGCAACTGAGCAGCCTGGAGCGCGACTTGATGAAGGATGCATTCGCCGTGGTCAAGCGCTTCAAGGCCATGATCCGAAACCAGTTTCATCTGGAGTGACGGTGACGGGACAACGGGCTTCGGCGCTGACCCCCTGGCATGCGGTGCAGCGCGGCATTCGCGGGCTGCGCCGGCGCTGGTTCCTGCGGCGTCTGACCGACGCGCACTTCTCGTTCATGGTCGACCCACCACCCGCCGACGAATGGGTGGCGCTGGACTGCGAGACCACCGGGCTGGACGTTCGGCGCGACCGGATCATCTCGATCGGCGCCGTGCGCATTGCCGGCAACCGCCTGTTGACCAGCCAGCGGCTGGAACTGCTGGTGCGGCCCGAGCGATCGCTGGACGTCGACAGCATGCGCGTTCACCTCTTGCGCGAGCACGACGTTGCACAGGGCCTGGCCCCCGCGCAGGCTGTGCGGCAGTTGCTGGAATTCATCGGTAGCCGGCCGCTTGTCGGCTACTACCTCGAGTTCGACGTGGCGATGATCAATCGCGAAATGCATCCCTTGCTCGGCGTGCGCCTGCCCCAGGCGAAGATCGAAATCTCGACGCTGTACTACGATTTCAAGAATCGTCAGTTGCCACTCGACGCGCGCGGCGGAAGGATCGACCTGCGCTTCGCGACGCTGATGACCGACCTGGCCCTGCCGCTGCGAAATGCACACGACGCCTTGAACGACGCGGTCATGGCCGGCTTGGCCTTTCTGAAGCTGCGTCAGGGCTGACCGCGCCAGGAGCGCTGCGCCGAAGAACCGTTGCCGCGCAGCGTGCGGCGGCGCACAGACGCGGCACCGTTGCCGGGCTACAACCCGTTCATCGACCGTGTATCCGGCATCGATTGCGCTGCGACGAACTGATCCATCCACTTGAACGGGGAATCTCCATGAGCCTTGGAACCATACTGTTGATCGTGCTGGTCTTGCTGCTGGTCGGCGTGATACCGAGTTGGCCACACAGTCGCAGCTGGGGCTACGGGCCCAGCGGCGTCCTGGGCGTCATTGCCGTGGTGGTGCTCGTGCTGTTGCTGCTGGGTCGGCTGTGACGCAGCGACTTGACCGGCATGACCCGACGCGGCCCAGGCCAGGCCGAGCATCGTCGCCCTGATCGGCAGCATGCTCTTGCCGTCGGGCCTCGGCCGGCGGCGGTGACGCGCCCGGAAGACGGCGTCTGGCGACCATGATCGAACGCGACCAGATCGCAAAACGGCTGCTGGGTGCGCCGTACCAGTCCTTGGACGAACGCGCCCAGAAGGTGGCACGCCACATTGCCGGGCGCAAGCACATCGCGCGCAACCTCGCGCTCGATGACGGCGAGGTGGCGACGCTCGGCCAGCGCGCCGCCGACGCCGTGGCCCGCTTCGGCGGCTCGTGGACTTTCGTCGGCCTGTTCGGCGCCACCATGCTGGTCTGGGTCGGTCTCAATGCGTGGCTGCTGTCCAGCCGCGGCACGACCTTCGATCCCTATCCGTACATCCTGCTCAACCTGTTTCTGTCGATGCTGGCGGCAATCCAGGCTCCGGTGATCCTGATGTCGCAGAACCGGCAGTCCGAGAAGGACCGCCTCAGCGCGGCCCACGACTACGAGGTCAACCTGAAGGCCGAACTGGAGATCATGCTGTTGCACGAGAAGATCGACACGCTGCGCGAAAAACAGTGGGCCGAGTTGCTCGCAACCCAGCACCGGCAACTCGCGATGCTGGCCGAACTGGCTGCATCACGCGGGCCGTAGGCGGCGCTGTGGCAGGGCCCCGTTGGGTACCCGCCACTTGCACCAGCCTGGCCTGGCGCGGCACTTACTTGCGATCGTGATTCTTGGGCTCCTTTTGCGCATGCCCCTTGGCATTCGCAACAGGAGGGCCACCATCACCGTTCTTCCCCTGGTCCGGGCTTTCTGCGCTCGACTTCGAAGCGTGCTGCGGCGCTGCGGATTGTTGGGGCGGTTCGTGATTCCTGGTGTCCTTGCGCGCCTGCCCCACGGTGCTTTGCGCCGGCGCCCCGCCATCGCCCCTGCCTTGGGCCGGGTGCCCAGCGCTTGATTTCGCGGCGCGCGGCTGCGCTTCGGTTTCGTGGGGCTGATGGGGGTAGTTGCGGGCCTGCAGATCCCGTTGCTTCTCGTCGTCGTGGGGGTAGCGCTGGCCCGCATAGTTGCGCTGATACGCCGGTAGCGGCGCCGCCGGGGGCATGCGCTGATGGTCCCAGCGGTCCCAGTCGTGATGCTTCGACGCCCAGTCGGGACCCCACTGTTCGCCCCAGCGCGGCGGTGCATCGGCACGCCAGGCGCGGAAGTGCGGCGGCGGCTGCCGGTAGTAGCGAACCGGCACCCGCAACACGTACAGCGGCACCGACTCGCGCACCGCCATGCGCCACGGACCGTTGTACCAACTGCTCGCGTACCAGTTGTCGTTGCTGTAGGCCCAGTACAGGCCGTCGTAGAAGAAATAGTTCGCGCTGCCCCTTGGGTCGTAGTAGACCGGGTAGCCGGGCACGGGTTCGAGGCGCGGGTAGGCGGGCAGGTTGATGCCGATGTCGATGCCGGGCATGGACAGGCCGATGCCCACGCTGACCTGGGACTGGGCCGGCGCGATGGCCGCGAACAGCAGCGACAGGGCAATCAGCAGGCAACGCATGGGTGGAGCTCCAGTGGGCGACGGCGGCTGCCGCGCGCTTGAATCTCCACAGCCTGGGGCCGTGTGAACCGGGTGTCTGTGCACCGGGACACATAGCGGCGATGCTGCGATGGGTTCGCAGCCATCATTGGCCCAGCTCCACCAGGGGCTGGCCGGGATCGACGTGGTCCGCTATCTGCCGGCGAAGCAGGACGGGGTCTCAGCGCGAACGCAGCAGCAAGCCCAGGACGAGTCCGGCGCCGAAAGCCACGCCGACCGAGGCCAACGGGCTTTCGCGGATCTGCACGCGGCGCTCGTCGCTGAATCGCGCCTGAGCTTGCTTCAGCTGGCCGCTGCCGACGACGAGCTTCTCCTGCAACTTGGCCGTCACATCCGCGACACGGTCGACGGCGTGGTGCGCGTTCTCGGCCAGATGATCCACGCCGGGACGCAGCGCGCCGGACACCTTGTCGATCGTCTTGTGTGCGCCGCTGGACACGCGCTGGACTGCGCCGTTGGTTTCGTTGATGTCACGTTCCATGTTGATACTCCTGAGTGGATAGCTGTTCGAACTGCCGCTTTGGCAGCCTACCGCAAAGAGCTGCGCCATGCTCGATGGCGCTGTCGCGTCGGGCTGGTTTTGCTTCAACGCACAGTATGCCCCTTGGGCGTGTGCTCGACTGTCTGCCAGCGCACCGACACCAACCGTTGCCGCAACCGAGACTGCCAAGAAGGCGTGCGGTCAGGCCGCACGGCCGACGTCACCGCGCCTTCAACCCAAGCAGCCCACGACCGCATGCGTTCATTTGTCCACCGGAGCGGAAGTCTCGTGAACCGATGTCGGATCACCCGTGTCAGGCATCGCGCTGATGCCGGGCGCAGCTTTGTCGCGCGCGTCAGGCGCCGTGGATCAGGTGGCCTTGGTCGGCGGCAGCAGCCGGTCGTACTCGCGCTTGACCACCGCGTAGCACTCGCAGGTGCGCTTCTCCAGCCCGGCGCGATCGAGCACGGTGATCTTGCCGCGCCGATACTCGATCAGGCCCACGTCCTGCAGGTTGCCGGCCGCCTCGGTGACCCCTTCGCGGCGCACGCCGAGCATGTTGGCGATCAACTCCTGCGTCATCACCAGTTCATTGCCGGGCAGCCGGTCCAGACTCAGCAGCAACCAGCGGCACAGCTGCTCGTCGAGCGAGTGATGGCGGTTGCACACCGCGGTCTGCGTCATCTGGCTGATCAGCGCCTGCGTGTAGCGCAGCAGCAGGTGCAGCACCGGCCCGGCGCGGTTGAACTCCAGCATCATCTGCTGCGAGCTCAGGCGCAGACCGCTGCCGGCGCTTTGCACGACGGCGCGGCTGGTCGTCGATTCGCCGCCCATGAACAGCGAGATGCCGACCAGCCCTTCGAAGCCGACCACCGCGATCTCGGCCGAAGCGCCATCTTCCATCAGGTACAGCAGCGACACGATGGCCGTGGTCGGAAAGTACACGTAGCTCAGTCGGGTGCCGGATTCATAAAGCACCTTGCCCAGCGGCAGATCCACCGCCTCGAGGTAGGGCAGCCAGCGTTCGAGTTCGACATCGGGCACCGCCGCGAGCAGCCGGTTCTGACGAGCCTGGGAAACGTCGATCATGCCTGGGTCCTGATAGTGCGACGCACCCGGCGTCGCGATGAGCACTGCCGAACCCGGCTACTCCAGGCCGTGTCGCCCTGGCCGTGATTGTGCCTCGCCGCGCCCGGCCCAGAGACAGCCGCGCCGCCTACAAATTCACCCACTGAGGTCTGCCATGGCACCCGCTGCGTTCTATCACCAAGACTCCGAAGCGGTGCGCTTCTGGGTGCCCATCGCCGACGGCTTTGTCGGCGCCAGCATCCGCCGCGCCGTGCTGCAATATCACTTCCGCCCGAAGGGCAGCGAGGAAGAGCCGATTGCGACCTATGCCCGACACGCGGCCGAACTCGGCGCGGCGGTGCAGCGGCGTGTCGCCCAGGGTTCGATCGAGCCGGTGATGCTGCGCGAGTCCGACCTGGGGCCGGGGCCGGGCAATGCGGGGCCGAGTCGCGCGTGATCGACGACACCGGTCGGGCAAGTCCCGCAGCGAGTCTGCCGGCCGCGGTCGCGCGTCGCGCCGCTCGAGCTCACTGAAGGTCGCGCGCAGCGCTGTCGCCGGCGCTGTGCACAATCCCCGGCACCATGACGCGCGACCCTTTCGAGGCTCGATCGAACCGCGCCGCCAGGCTCGGGGGGGTCCGTTGAACCCGGCACTGGCGCGCATCCGGCAATGGGCGCCGAGCGCGCGGCCGCACGTCGGGGTCGTGCTCGGTTCGGGCTGGGGCGGGCTGGTGCAGCGGCTGGCCGATGGCCGACGCATCGGCTATGCCGATCTGACCGGCTTCGGCAGTCCCGGCGTTGCCGGTCACGCGGGCCAGCTGTGGCTGGGCCGGTGCGGTGCGCACCAGGTGGCGGTGCTCAGTGGGCGCCGCCATGTCTATGAAGACGGCGATGCCGCCGCGATGGCGGTGCCCGTGCGCACGCTGCGCGCGATGGGCTGCGAACTGCTGGTGCTGACCAACGCGGCGGGCAGCCTGCATGCGCAGATGCCGGCCGGCAGCCTGATGCTGATGACCGACCACCTGAACCTGCCGCAGCGCTCGCCGTTGGTCGGTGAAACCGGCAGCGAGCGCTTCGTCGACATGACCGGCGCCTACGACGCCGAACTGCGCGCGCTGGCCCGCGCCGTCGCCGCGCGGCGCGGCGAGACTTTGCACGAGGGTGTCTATGCCTGGTTTCTCGGGCCGCAGTTCGAGACGCCGGCCGAGATCCGCATGGCCGGCCTGCTCGGCGCCGACGCGGTCGGCATGAGCACCGTGCCCGAAACCATCCTGGCGCGCCATGCCGGCATGCGTGTGCTGGGCTTGAGCCTGATCACGAACCTCGCGGCGGGCCTGTCCGGCGAAGCACTGAGCCACGCGCACACGCTGGCCCAGGCGCAGGCCGCGGCCGAGCGCGCCGCCGGGCTGCTCGCCGACATCATCGAAGCGCTGCCATGAACAGCGCCGCCGTTGTCGGCGCGTTTCGGCATTGGCGCATGCGGCCTGCTCGACGATATCGAGGCGTGCTCGGCCGACCAGGGAATTTGACGCGGCGGGTGTCGAAATCGGCGCTTTCCGATCGTCGTGCCGGGCGATGAGGCCGTCGTCCTGCACCACCCACCGAAGGAGAACCCGACATGCGATTCATGATCCTGGTCAAGGCCACCGCCGACAGCGAAGCGGGCGTGATGCCCGATGAGAAGATGTTCGCCGCGATGGGCGCGTTCAACGAGGAGCTGGTGAAGGCCGGCATCATGCTGGCCGGCGAGGGCCTGCACCCCAGTTCGAGGGGCGCCAGGGTGCGCTTTTCGGGCAGCCGGCGCACCGTCATCGACGGGCCCTTTGCAGAGACCAAGGAGCTGGTCGCGGGCTACTGGATCTGGCAGGTGAAGTCGAAGGAAGAAGCCATCGAATGGGTCAAGCGCTGCCCGAACCCGATGCCGGGGGACAGCGAGATCGAGATCCGGCGCATCTACGAGGCCGAGGATTTCGGCGACGCGTTGACGCCCGAACTGCGCCAGCAGGAAGAAGCCTTGCGTGCCAGGATCACCAAGCCAGACTGAAGCACCGCAAACCACCATGACACGTCGACTGATCGCATCGGGCTCCACCTTCGAAGCGCAGGCCGCCTACTCGCGCGCCGTCGTCGATGGCGACTGGGTCTTCGTCGCCGGCACCACCGGCTACGACTACAAGTCGATGAGCATCGCCGAGGGCATCGTCGAGCAGGCCGAGCAATGCTTCGCCAACATCGAACACGCGTTGCACGAAGCCGGCGCATCGCTGGCCGACGTGGTGCGCGTGCACTACATCGTGCCGGTGGCCGCCGACTTCGAACAGTGCTGGCCGGTGCTGCGCAAGCACTTCGGCGACGTGCGCCCGGCGGCGACGATGTTCAGCGCCGGCCTCATCGACCCGCGCATCCGCATCGAGATCGAAGTCACCGCCAGAAAGCGCAGCGCATGATCAGCGCCGAAGAATTCAACCAGCGCGGCGTGGGCAAGCTGCCCGGCCACCTCGGCCTGGTGATCACGCTGGCCACGCCGCAGCAGATGCGCGCCGAGCTGCCGGTGCGCCCGCACCTGATGGCACCCAACGGCTTCCTGCACGCCGGCAGCCTGGTCACGCTGGCCGACACGCTGTGCGGTTACGGCTGCGTGCTCAACCTGCCGGCGGCGGCGTCGGGCTTCACCACCGTGGAACTGAAATCGAACCACCTGGGCACGGCACGCGAAGGCGCCGTGCTCGCCGTGGCCACGCCGGTCCACCTCGGCAAGACCACGCAGGTGTGGGATGCGGTGCTGACGCATGAACAAAGCGGGCGCACGCTGGCGCTGTTCCGTTGCACGCAGCTGGTGCTGCAGCGCCAGGACGCGGCCTGAATCGCGGTGTTGCCGGCGTGACAGTCGGCGTGCGGGGCCGCCCGATAGACTGGACCGCGCCGGCTCGAGCAGGCCGGCAGCGTTCTCAGGGCGGGGCGAAATTCCCCACCGGCGGTATCCGCGTTTCATCGCGGCAGCCCGCGAGCGCCCGGCCGTGGTGTGCAGCACCGCGGTCGGGGTCAGCAGATCTGGTGCGATGCCAGGGCCGACGGTCACAGTCCGGATGAAAGAGAGCGCGTGCCCACGCATCGGCGTGCGCCCCGTCGCGCGCTGGGGTGTGGCATGCGTGCGCCCTGATTCCTTCGTCCCGTCTTCGAGAGGCAGACCATGAATCAGACTCCACCGCCCGAGCCAGGCACCGCACCGCGCATCGCTGTCGTCTCGTCGTCCTGGCACCGCGACATCGTCGAGCGGGCCCTGGCGGGCCTGCGCGCCGAGTTCGCCCGCGGCGGCGTCGCCGCCGGGCAGATCGATGAATACACGGTGCCCGGCGCCTTCGAGATCCCGCTGCAGGCGCAGGTTCTCGCGCGCGCCGGGCGCCATGACGCCATCGTCGCCTGCGGCCTGGTCGTCAATGGCGGCATCTACCGCCACGAGTTCGTCGCCGCCGCCGTCATCGACGGCCTCATGCGGGTCATGCTCGACAGCGGCGTGCCGGTGTTCTCGGCCGTGCTGACCCCGCGCGACTTCCACGACCACGAGGCGCATCGCCGCTTCTTCGCCGAGCACTTCGTCGGCAAGGGCGCCGAGGTGGCGCGCGCGGCGCTGGCCACCCTGGCCGGGTTGCGCGCGCTGCAGCCAGCCGGCGAGTGATTGCTTGCCAACGGCCCCTCCCCGGATTGGGAGAGGGGCATCGGCAGCAGGTCCCCAGCGATTTCCTTGCCTGAGCAAAGATTGCCCAGGCATCCCATAATGCGGCGATGGCCAGCAAGCCCCGGGCGACCTCGACGCCGCGCTTCTACGACGGCCGCCGGCATGTGGTCGGCGAGAGCGTCGGCTACCTGCTGAACCAGGTGGGGCTGTCGATGCGCCGCCAGGTGGCGCAGCGCATGGCCGTGCACGAACTGACCGCGGCGCAGTGGCATCCGCTGTGGAAGTTGAAGCGCGACGGCCCCAGCACCGCGCAGGAAATGGCGCGCGAGATGGACATCGATGCCGGCGCGATGACGCGGCTGATCGATCGCATGGTGGCCAAGGGCCTGGTCGAGCGCACGCGTTCGAGCAGCGACCGGCGCGTGGTCACGCTGGCGCTGAGCGCCGCGGGCGATGCCGTGGCGCGCCGCGTGCCCGCCGTGCTGGCCGGTGTCAACAACGACTATCTGCGCGGCTTCAGTGCCGACGAGTGGGAAACACTCAAGCACCTGCTGCGCAAGATGCTGGCCAATGCACCGGCCGCCCCGGTGCGCAACGGCAGGGTGTCACGATGAGCGACGAGCGCAGCGAGTCCATGGCCGGTCGCGCGCCCGCTGCCGCGCCCGCCGCACCCCCGGCCGCTGCGGCCAGGCCGCGACCGGCGCTGAACGGCAAGCGCCGCCGATTCGCCTTGCTCGGCATCGGCGCAGCGGTGCTGCTCGGCGCCGCCGCTTATGGCCTGTACTGGAAGCTCTACCTGCGCCACTACGAAAGCACCGACAACGCCTACGTGCAGGCGCCGATGGTGCAGATCACGCCGCAGGTCGGCGGCACCGTGACCGCGGTGCTGGTCGACGACACCGACGTCGTGCAGGCGGGCCAGCTGCTGGTGCAGTTCGACCCGATGGATGCCCGGTTGGCGCTGCAGCGGGCGCAGGCTGCCCTGGCGCAGGCGGTGCGCCAGGTGCGCACGCTGTACGCCGGCACCGGCAGCGCCGATGCGCAGGTGCAGCTGCGTCGCGCCGAAGTGGCCAGTCAGCGCGCGGCCGTGGCGCGCGCGCAGGACGATCTGGCGCGGCGCCAGCCGCTGGTCGCCTCGGGGGCGGTCAGCGCCGAGGACCTGCAGCACGCGCAGTCCACGCTGGAGGCGGCGCGCAGCGCGCTGGCAGCGTCCGAATCGGCGGTTGCCGCCGCGCAGCAGCAGGCGCTGGGCAACCTGGCGCTGACCGACGGCACGCGCATCGACCAGCACCCGAACGTGCTCGCCGCAGCGGCCGCGTTGCGCGAAGCCTGGCTGGCGCTGCAGCGCACCGAACTGCGCGCGCCGCAGGCCGGTCAGGTGGTGCGGCGCACGGTGCAGCTGGGCCAGCGCGTCGCAGCCGGTGCGCCGCTGATGTCGGTGGTGGCGCTCGACCAGTTGTGGGTCGAGGCCAATTTCAAGGAAGGCCAGCTGCGCAACATGCACGTCGGCCAGCCGGCGCGGCTGGAAGCCGACCTGTACGGCGACCGCGTCGAATTCCACGGCCGCATCGTCGGGCTCGGTGCCGGCACCGGCTCGGCCTTCGCGCTGCTGCCCGCGCAGAATGCCACCGGCAACTGGATCAAGGTCGTGCAGCGCGTGCCAGTGCGCATCGAGCTCGATCGTGATGAACTGGCGCAGCACCCGTTGCGGGTCGGGTTGTCGATGCAGGTGACGGTGGATCTGGCGGCGCAGACGGCGCCGGGCGCCGACGGCATGGCCAGCGCGCAGGCCGCGCCCAACGACGGCACGCCGCTGCCGCTGCCGGCCGCGGCGGCGGTGGCGGCGCACAGCGCCGACCCGAACAGCGACACCGCGCCGGCCGACAAGATGGTGCGCGACATCATCGCCGCCAACCAGGGCCCGGCGCGACGCCGATGAGCCGCGCCCGGCCGCCCGCAGCGGTGCCGCGCCGCCCGGCGCAAGCGGCCGCAGGGCACGGGGTGCGGACGTGAGTGCGACGCTGAGCGCCGAACCGCCGGCGGCCCCGGCTCCGGCTCCGGCTCCTGGTCCGGCGCCGGCCGCCGCGCCGCCCGCCGCTGCCGGCCTGCCGCCACTGCGCGGCGCGCAACTGGTGCTGGGCACCATCTCGTTGTCGCTGGCCACCTTCATGAACGTGCTCGACTCGTCGATCGCCAACGTGTCGGTGCCGGCGATCGCCGGCGACATGGGCGTGAGCCCGACGCAGGGCACCTGGGTCATCACCTCGTTCGCCGTCGCCAACGCCATCTCGATGCCACTCACCGGCTGGTTGACGCAGCGCTTCGGCCCGGTGCGCCTGTTCACCACCAGCATCCTGCTGTTCGTGCTGGCGTCGTGGCTGTGCGGGCTGGCGCCGAGCATCGAAGCGCTGATCTTCTTTCGCGTGCTGCAGGGGCTGGTGGCCGGGCCGATGATCCCGCTGTCGCAGACGCTGCTGCTGTCGAGCTATCCGCGCGCGCGCGCCGGCTCGGCGATGGCGATGTGGGCCATGACGGTGCTGGTCGCGCCGGTGGTCGGCCCGTTGCTGGGTGGCTGGATCACCGACAACATCGCCTGGCCGTGGATCTTCTACATCAACATCCCGGTCGGGCTGGTGGCGGCAGCGCTGACCTGGTCGATCTTCAGCAGCCGCGAATCGCCGCGCCGCGCGGTGCCGCTCGATCGCATCGGCCTGGTGCTGCTGGTGCTGTGGGTCGGTTCGCTGCAGATCATGGTCGACAAGGGCAAGGAGCTGGACTGGTTCGCCTCGAGCCAGATCATCGCGCTGGCGCTGGTGGCGGTGATCGGCTTCATCGTCTTCCTCGTCTGGGAGCTGGGTGCGGCGCAGCCGCTGGTCGATCTGGCGTTGTTCGCGCAGCGCAACTTCCTGATGGGCACGGTGGCGCTGTCGGTGGCCTATGGCGTGGTCTTCGGCAACATCGTGCTGCTGCCGTTGTGGCTGCAGCAGACGATGGGCTACACCGCCACCTGGGCCGGCCTGGCGATGGCGCCGGTGGGGCTGCTGGCGATGGTGCTGTCACCGTGGGTGGGCAAGAACATCGGCCGCATCGACCCGCGCCGCATGGCCACCTTCGCTTTCTTCGTCTTCGCGGCGGTGATGTGGCTGCGCTCGCGCTTCACGCCGCTGGCCGATTTCGAGACCATCCTGCTGCCCACGGTGCTGCAGGGCGTGGGCATGGCGTTCTTCTTCATCCCGCTGCAAAGCATCGCCTTTTCCGGCATCGCGCCCGCGCGCATGCCGGCGGCGGCGGGCCTGAACAACTTCGTGCGCATCACCGCCGGCGCCATCGGCACCTCGCTGTTCACCACACTGTGGGAACGCCGCGCCAGCGTGCACCACGCGCAGCTGGCGCAGACCATCGACACCGGCAACGCCACCGCGGTGCAGACGCTGCAGCAGTTGCAGACCCAGGGTTACAGCGCCGACCAGGCGCTGGGTGTGCTGAACCGCATGATCGACCAGCAGGCCTTCACGATGGCCGCAGCCGATGTGTTCTGGATGTCGTCGTGGCTGTTCATCGCCCTCATCGCGCTGGTCTGGTTCAGCCGGCCGGCCTCCGCCACCGCTGGCGTGGCCGGCGGCGCCCATTGAACACGGCCGCGCTCGACGAGTTCCGCAGCCCACGGCCGATCGCCGGCTGGCGCGTCGTCTTCACTGCCTTCTGCATGGCGCTCGGCGCCTGGGGGCTGGGCTTCTATGCGCTGTCGGCCTATGCGCAGTTCCTCGGCCGCGCCGGGCGCTTTTCGCCGGCCCTGTTGTCGCTGGCCTCGACCTGGTACTTCCTCGTCGGCGCGGCGGCGCTGTACGCGGTCGACAGCGCGGCGCGTCGCTTCGGCGCGCGGCGCGTCACGCTGATCGGGCTGTTGCTGATGGCCGGCGGCGTCAGCGCGCTGGCTTATGTGCCCAGCGTGGTGCTGCTCTTCGTCGCCTATACCGCAATGGCCTTCGGCTGGGCCGCGATTTCGGGCACCGCCATTGCACGCATCGTCGGCCAATGGTTCGACGCGCCGCCGCGGCTTGGCGCTGAACCTGGCGCTCACCGGCGCCAGCGCGGCCGGCTTCGTCATCGTGCCGGCGCTGGTGTGGGCCATCGGCCGCTTCGGCATGGCCGCGGGTGTGCTCGGCACGGCGCTGGCGGTGGGCGTGCCGCTGGCGCTGCTAATTGCCTTCAACATCGTCGAACCCCAGCGCGCCGCGCCGGCGCCCGGCACACCGCCACCCGCGCCGCCGGCAGCGCTGCGCAACGATCGGCACCTGCTGCTGCTGTGCGCGCTGTTCGCCATCGGCTGGCTGGCGCAGGTGGCCTTCCTGGCGCAGCAGTTGCCGCTGCTGGTGCCGAAGGTCGGTGCCACCGTCGCCACGCTGGCGGTGGCCGTGACGACCGGCAGCTCGCTGCTCGGCCGGCTGGTGATGGCCAGCATGATCGACCGCATCGACCACCGCCGCGCCACCGCGGCCAGCTTCGCGCTGCAGGCCCTCGGCATGGCGCTGATGTGGGCCAGCGACCGGCCGTGGGCGGTCGTCGCCGGCTGCGCGCTGGTCGGCGTGTCGGTGGGCAACGTCATCACGCTGCCGGCGATGTTCGCGCAGCGCGAGTTCGCGTCGGTGCACTACAGCGCGGTGGTCACGCGCATCTGGTCGGTGGGCCAGGTGCTGTTCGCCTTCGGCCCGGTCGGGGCGGGCGTGCTGCAAAGCGCCACCGGCTCGCCGGCGGCGACCCTGCTGGTCTGCGGGCTGTGCCAATTGCTGGCCGCCGCACTGAGCCTGCGTCGCCCGTCTGCCGCCTGAGCGCGAGCGCGTGGCAAACTGGATCGGTCCTGCCGCCCTTCGAAGACCCACCGATGACCGACACGCTCGACGCCAGCCCGCTGCCCGATCATTTCGCATCGGTGACCGCGCTGGAGGAATTCATGAGCCGACCCAGCCCGGCCCTGATCGACACGCTGCAGCATGTCGAGGGCGACCTGATGATCCTCGGCGTCGGCCGGCAAGATGGGGCCGACGCTGGCGCGCCTGGCCAAGCGCGCGGCGCCCGGCAAACGCATCATCGGCGTGGCCCGCTTCAGCGACGCCGTCGCTGGCGCAGCGGCTGCACGGCTGGGACATCGAAACCATCCGCGCCGACCTGCTCGACGCGGCGGCACTGCAGGCGCTGCCGCGCGTGGCCGAACATCGTCTTCGCTGCCGGCCACAAGTTCGGCGCCAGCGGCCAGCCGGCGCTGACCTGGGCCATGAACACCTGGCTGCCGGCGCTGTGTGGCCGAGACCTTTCGCGACTCGCGCATCGTCGCCTTCTCCACCGGCAACGTGTATGCGCTGACACCGCCCGCGCAGGGCGGCGCCGACGAGGCGCAGCCGCACCGCAGCCGGTCGGCGAATACGCGCAGTCGTGCCTGGGTCGCGAGCGCATGTTCGAGTACTTCTCGCAGCGCCACAGCACGCCGGGGCGCATCGTGCGGCTGAACTACGCCATCGACATGCGCTACGGCGTGCTGCTCGACATCGCCACGCAGGTGCACCGGCAGCAGCCGGTGGACCTGCGCATGGGCCACGTCAACGTCATCTGGCAGGGCGACGCCAACACGCAGGTGCTGCGCTGCCTGGCGCACACCACGACGCCGAGCACGCCGATCAACGTCACCGGCCCCGAGACGCTGTGCGTGCGCGAGCTGGCGCAGCAGCTTGGCCGCAGCGCCTGGGCACGACCGCGCAGTTCAGCGGCGAGCGAAGCGCCGACCGCGCTGCTGTCGAACACGGCGCTGGCGCAAGGCCTGTTCGGGCCGCCGACGGTGCCGCTGGCCGCGATGCTCGACTGGGTCGCCGACTGGGTGCAACGCGGCGGCGCCACGCTGAACAAGCCGACCAAGTTCCAGGTGCGCGACGGGGGCTTCTGATGCAGCGCCAGCGGCTGGTCAGCAACGCATGTCGACGACGCGTTGCTGCTGTCCGACGCAGCCGGCTGGAACCAGACAGCGGACGACTGGCGGCTGTTCATCGAGCAGGGCCAGGTGCTCGGCTGCCGCAGTGCCGACGGCCGCCTCGTCGCCACCGGTGCGGCGTTGCCGTATGCGAACGTCGACACCCCGCAGCGTGGCCTCGGCTGGATCTCGATGGTGCTGGTCAGCAGCGAGTGGCGCCACCGCGGTCTGGCCACAGCGTTGCTGCACGACGCCATCGATTGGCTGCGCCAGCGCAATCTGACGCCGCTGCTCGATGCCACGCCGGCCGGGCAGGCGGTGTACACGCAACTCGGCTTCCAGCCGGGCCTGGCCTTCGAACGCTGGCAGGCCACGCTGGAGCGCGTCGAGCGATCGGCTTCGGCACCGTCGTCGGCGCTGCCGGTTCGCGCCGAAGACGCGGCCGGCGATCGTGGCGCTGCGATGGCGCCGCGCAACACGTGCAGCGCGAGGTCCTGATCGACGCGCTGCTGGCGCGGCCGCACACGCGCGCGTGGATCGATGCGCCGCGCACCGGCTTCGTCGTGCGCCGCGCCGGCCGCCGCGCGCAGCAGATCGGCCCGTTGGTGGCCGACGATGAAGACGCCGCCATCGGCTTGCTGCGCGGCGCGCTGGCCGGCGTCGACGGTGCGGTGTTTCTCGACGTGCCGGTGCGCTGGGCGGCGCTGGCGCAGCGCTTGACGCAATGGGGATTCGTGCGCCAGCGGCCGTTCGTGCGCATGGCGCTTGGTGAAGCCGCCGCGCTGCATGGCAGCGACAAGCAGTTCGTGCTCGCCGGCCCGGAATTCGGATGATGACGATGAACAAAAGTGAAACATGGCGATCGACGCTGGCGGCGGGCGCCGTCATTCCCGCGCACCCGCTGGCGCTGAATCAGCAGCGACAGCTCGACGAGCGTCGCCAGCGGGCGCTGTCGCGCTACTACCTCGACGCCGGCAGCGGCGGCCTGGCGGTGGGTGTGCACACCACGCAGTTCGCGATCCGCGAACACGGCCTGTACGAGCCGGTGCTGCGCATCGCCGCCGAGGTGGCGCGCGATTGGCCCGCCGCAGCAGGGGCGCCAGCGGCCGAAGCGCGCGTGCTTGTCGCCGGCCTGTGCGGGCGCACCGCGCAGGCCGAGGCGGAAGCGCGGCTGGCGCGCGATCGCTGGGCTATCACGCCGGCCTGCTGAGCCTGGCAGCGATGAAGGGCGCCAGCGAAGACGCGCTCATCGAACACTGCCGAGCGCTGGCCGCGCAGATTCCGCTGGTCGGCTTCTATCTCCAACCCGCCGTCGGCGGCTTGCACCTGGGGGTGGATTTCTGGACGCGCTTCGCCGCCATCGAAGGCGTGGTCGCGATCAAGGTGGCGCCGTTCAACCGCTACCGCACGCTCGACGTGATGCGTGGCGTGGTCGAGGCCGGCGCCGAGCAGCGCATCACGCTGTACACCGGCAACGACGACCACATCGTGCTCGATCTGCTGACGCCTTTCACGCTGATGCGTGCGGGCCAGCCGATCACGCTGCGCTTTCGCGGCGGGCTGCTCGGCCACTGGTCGGTGTGGACCGCGAAGGCGGTGCAGTTGTTGGCGCGCTGCCAGGCCGCAGTGCGCGACGGGCATGCCATCGATGCCGACTTGCTCGCGCTGGACAGCCGCGTCACCGATTGCAATGCTGCGTTCTTCGATGTCGCCAACGACTTCCGCGGCTGCATCGCCGGCTGCCACGAGGTGCTGCGCCGCCAGGGCCTGCTGCAAGGCACGTGGTGCCTGGACCCCGAAGAAGGAATGAGCCCGGGGCAGGCCGCGCAGATCGACCGTGTGTGTGCGGCGCATGCCGATCTGGCCGACGATGACTTCGTCTCCTCTGGACTGGCCCGCTGGCTGGATATGTAGCCACGTTCGCCCGCCCCGGCAAGCGGGGCGCATCGCGGCCCTCGACCATCGGCTGGTGGCTGTTTGTCGCGTTGTAGCGAATGCCGTCGTGTGCCATCGGATTCGACGCGCCGGCCAGAACCGTTGTTGGGACCAGACAAACTGAAAACCTGGCTTCGCCGCACCTTGTGGGGTGTCGGCAGTTTGTTCGCGGCGGGCGCCGCTGCGGTCGCGATCGGCCTTGTCATGGCCGATCGAAAATTGCGGTGGCAGGTGGTCGTGCAGTGCAGTGCAGGCGGTGCCGGTGCCCACCGATGCCGCCGCCATCGAGCGCGGCCGCGATCTGTTCGCCTCACGCCTATGCGCCGAATGCCACGGCGCCGACGGCGAGGGGCACATCTTCATCGACGACGACGGACTGCGCGCGTACGGTGCGCGCATCAGCTCGGGTCCTGGCAGCGTCACCGCCGGCTACACCGTGGCCGACTGGGTGCGACCTGAAGGCCATGCGCGCCTACCCGCTCACGCTGCCGCCACGACCGGCCGGCGGTCGCTGACGCGCAGCGTCACGCCGCTTTAGCGCGGCCAGTGTCGCTCGAACAAGGCGGCCAGCAACGGATGCGCTTCGACGCGCTCGGCCAGCGCGATCAGCGCTGGCCGCGTGCCCTTCAGATGCGCGCGTGCGCCGCCCCATTTCGATACCACGGTGGCGAGCAGGTCGAGCGCGCCGGGCGCCGCACCGGCGTAGAAGGTGGCTGGCGGCGCGCAGATGTCGGCAAAGACGTCCCAGCAGTGGTGCAGTCGTGCGCGTGTGCCACGGCGGATGCGCTGCTTCATCGCCTCGCCAGCGCCGGCGCACCAGCGCTCGGGGTAGTCGATGATGCCGATGGCGGCATAGCAGTTGGCGGCGATGTACACCAGGCCGCGGATGTGCTGGTCGCGCGCGGCGGGCGCGGCCGGCAACAGCTTCGAAGACGGGTGGCTCAAGCCCAGGTGGATCAGGATCGCCGCGCTTTCGCTCAGCACCGAGGCGTCGGGCAAGACCAGCGTCGGGATCTGCAGCAGCGGGTTGGCCCGGGCCAGTTCGTCGAGCGCGGAGTGTTTGTGCCACGACGCCGCCTCGATCAGCTCGAACGGCTGAGCGCACAGCAGCAGCGCGGCCTCGATAGCAGCCGAGCCCGAGCCGGCTGATCCGAACAGCCGGTACCCGGACCCAGCCATGGGTGTGCTCAACCTGCCGCCAGAGCCCAGCTTTCGTCGGCCGCCCGCTCGATGCGCCCGTCGTCGCGCAGCTTCAACAGGTGCGCCAGCAGCGAACGCCGCGCCATCGCGTGCAGTTTCGGCGGCACGTCGGCATACACCGTGGCCAGCAACGCGTCGATGGGCTGCGCCTCGGCCGTCACGGCGCCCAGCACCTTGGCCTCGCGCTTGAGCCGGTGGTCGATGATCTGCTGCATCGCGCGCCGCGGCTCTGGCATCAGGAAGCCGTGGCCCGGCGCCAGCCAGTCCAGCGGCAGCGCCATCAGCTCGCGCAAGGATTTCAGGTAGGCACCCATGTCGCCGTCGGGCGGGTTGATGACCACGGTCGATCCTTGCATCACGTGGTCGCCGGTGAACATCAGGCGTTCCTCGTCGAGCACGTAGCACAGGTGGTTGCCGGCATGGCCGGGGGTGTGGATGGCGCGCAGCGTGCTGTCGCCCGGCAGCGTGAACACCTCGCCACCACGCAGCGGCACGTCGGGCACGAAATCGGTGTCCTGCCACTCGCTGTGCAGCGGCGCCATGCCGTGCAGCGGTGCGCCGGTGCGCGCCTTCAGCGCCTGTGCGGCGGGCGAGTGGTCCTTGTGCGTGTGGGTGACGAAGATCCAGCGGATCGGTCCCGGCGCGGCGTCGATGATGGCCTGCACATGCGCGTCGTCGGTGGGGCCGGGATCGAGCGCGGCCCATTCGTTGGCCGCGCCGCCGCCGATCAGGTAGCAGTTGGTGCCGGGCCCGGTCATCATGCTGCCGTTGTTGGCGGTGATGCGGATCAGCCGCGGCGACAGCCGCACCGCGGTGGCCGGCGCCAGCTCGTAGCTGTGCTGGCCGTGGCCATCGGGGTCGAGCCGGGCCAGTTCGGCATACGGTGGCTCGTCGGGCAGCACCGGACGCAGGCCTTTGCTGCCGGTGGCCAGCCTGGGCATGATGCAGCTGACTGAATCAAGCCCGCGCGCGTGCGCCAGCACCGCGTCGATCTGTCCCAGCCGTTGCAGCAGCTCGATGATCTTGTAGGTCGGCGGCGCCAGCTTCAGTTCCCGGCGTTGCGCGAGTGCTTCGGCCGGTGTCAGCCACAGCTGCGCATCGGTTTCGCCGTCGTCCTGCAACGCCACCTGCAACTCGGGCAGGCGGGTGACGAAGAAGCGCGTGTCATAGCGCTTGGGCACGCCGGGCGGGGTCAACCAGTGGTCGAGATAGACCAGCCGGTTCGGGTCGAGGGTCAGGCCGAAGCGGGTGCACAGCTCGGGCAGCGTCAGCTCATGCCGATTCAGGGCCGGGCGCAGCGCCGCGATCTGCTCGAGCTGGGCCGCGCTCGGTTCGGCGCCGGCGACGAACAACAGGCCGGCTTCCTCGAAACACTCGCGCATCGCCGCAAAGTAGAAGTCCAGCCCGCCGGACTTCAGGTTCAGCGCGGCACTGGCGCGAGCATCGTCCAGGCCGGTGCAGGCGGCATGGCCCTCGCGGTCCGTGGCATCCATCAGTCCGCCGGGGAACACACACGCTCCGCTGTGGATGTCGCCGGCACGCGGGGCGCGGCGCATCAGCAGCAACTGCATGCCGGCAGACGTGTCGTCGCGCAACACCACCACGGTGGCCGCAGGACGCACCAACGCGCCGGGAGTCGGCGTCCAGGAACGCGCGGTCATCGAGCCGCTTTGCACGGGAGAAGGGGTGTCCATGGACGCAAGCCTAGCGCAAGCGTGTCGGGCGTGCCGGTGCCGCGGGCATGCGCCGGCGCGGCCGGTCAGACGAGTGCAAGCACCGCTTTGCGCTTGCGTACCGGCGTGCGCACCGGCACCGGCAGGCCGAACAGCTGGGCCACCAGCGAGCGCACCCCGCTGTGCATCACGGCAATGGCCTTGGCATCGCCGCCGAGGTGCTTCAACAGGCATTGCTGGAAAAGGCCGTCGAACATCGCATAGGCCAGATCGCTGCCGGCGCGCACCGGCGAGCCGGCCAGTTCCGACAGCCGTGACAGCACGCGCCAGATCATTTTCTCCAGGCTCTTGTCGATCTCGGCGACGTCGGCACGAAAGGCCGGCTCGAAGAGTGATTGAGCGCGCAGGTCGTACCACAGGCGGTGCATCGTCGCGTCGTTGCGCACCGTGTCGCCCAGCGCCTTGGCAAAGCCTTCGACCAGTTCGTCGAAACGGGTCGAGGTGGCGGTGACCTCGTCGTAGCGCTTCACGCACACGGCCTTGTACTGCCGCACGCTGCACAGGATCAAATCGACCTTGTCGCTGAAGTAGTAGTGCAGCACGCCGTGCGAGAAGGCCGAGTTCTGCGCGATCTCGCGCAGGCTGGTGCGCGCATAGCCCAGTTCGGCCAGCGTCTGCAGCGCGGCCGCGGCGAGCTCGGCACGGCGTTCGTTGTATTTGCTGTCGCGGGGGGCGGGTGCGTTTCGCATGCCCGGATTCTAAGCAGCCACGCCGCTTTCAGCGCCGCGCCGCGGGGTGGCGCCTAGGTGTTTGTACGGTTGTCAAGGAAAAGTCTTGACGAATGTCCAATTCGACTTCTACGATCGACGCCCGTTCTTGACACTTGTCCAAAATGCAGGAGACAGCGATGAAGAAGTTCGATCTGACGGGCCGCAAGGCCCTGGTCACCGGCGGCGCGCGCGGCCTCGGTGAAGGCATGGCGCAGGCTTTGGCCGATGCCGGCGCCGCCGTGATGATCGGCGACGTGCTCACGTCGCTCGGCCGCGATACGGCCGGCAAGCTTGCCGCCGGCGGTGCGAAGGCCGCGTTCGTGCAGCTCGATGTGACCCGGGAAGACGACTGGGTGGCCGCGGTGAAGGCCACCATCGACACGCTCGGTGGCTTCGACATCCTGATCAACAACGCCGGCATCGAAGTCACCGCGCTGGTGTCCGAGATCGAGCCCGACGCGCTGCGGCGCATGCTCGATGTCAACATCGTCGGCACCGCGCTGGGCCTGAAGCATGCGTTTCGCGCCATGCGCCCGGGCGGCGCCGCCGGCAAGGGCGGTGCGGTGGTCAACATCTCGTCGGTCGCAGCGACGATCGCCTTCCCGGCGATCGCCGGCTACTCGGCCACCAAGTCGGCCGTCGACCGACTGACGCGGGTGGCGGCGATGGAAGCCGGCAAGCTCGGCTACGGCGTGCGTGTGAACTGCATCTACCCCGGCCTGGTGCCCACCGAGATGGGCATGAAGCTGGCCGCCGACGTGGTCGCGGCCGGGCTGTTCGCATCGCCGGAAGCGGCGGTGGGCGCGATCGTCGAGCAGACGCCTTCGGGTCGCCTCGGCGAAGTCGCCGACATGGCCGATGCGGTGGTGTTCCTGTGCTCGGACGCCGCGCGTTTCATCACCGGCGCCGGGCTGCCGGTGGACGGTGGCATGGGCATGTAGGCAGCGAACCCAATCTCAGGAGATCTACAGATGAGCAGCAAGAAACCCGTCGTCGTCTATGGCGCCTCCGGCTACACCGGCCGCCTGGTGTGCGAGTACCTGCGCGAGTACAACATCCCGTTCATCGCCGCCGGCCGCAGCGCCGACAAGATCCATGCGGCGATGACATCGAACGTGGCCGGCATCGAGACCGCGAGCTACGAGGTGGTCGAGGTGCTGCACAGCACCGAGGCGCTGACGGAACTGTTCCGCGGCGCATCGGTGGTGCTGAACACGGTCGGCCCCTTCGCCCAATGGGGCGTGGAAGTGGTCGAAGCCTGCCTGGCCGCGAAGTGCCACTACACCGACACGACCGGCGAGCAGGACTGGCTGATCACGCTGGACGAAAAGTATGGCGCGAAGTTCGCCGCTGCCGGCTTGCTGCTGTCGCCCGGCATCGCGCAGATGTACACCACCGGCGAAATCGCGGCGCAGCTGTGCCTGGAAACGCCGGGGCTCGATACGCTGGACATTGCCGTGTTCTGGGGCGGCAGCCCGACCATCGCCTCGACGCAGACGATCCTGGTCAACGCGGCGATGGCCAAGGCCTACTACCTCGAGCAGAACCAGTACGTCGAATGGCCGGCCGACACCGGCCTGGCCAGCCTGTCGATCCCCGGCCAGCACGAGGCCGCGCTGGCGCTGCCCTGGGGCGGCACCTCGCACCCGGTGTGGTTCAAGCGCGATCCGCGCGTGGCGAGCGTGAAAGTGCAGGGCGGCGTGTTCAACAAGCCGCTGATGCTGGCGGTGCCGCAGATCGTCGGTGCGGCGTTGAAGGCCACCGAAGGCATGGACGACGCCGACCGCTATGCGGCATTGGCGAAGACGGCGGCGGGGGTGATGAACAGCATGCCGCCGCGGGAGAACCCGCGCATCAACAAGTCGGTCGATTCGGTGCATGCGCCGGGGCCGCTGGCGCGTGCGCACTGCGTCATCTACGGCAACTGCAACTACAAGCAGACCGGGCTGCTGCAGGCCTATGCCGCCGCGTCGCTGCTGCAGCAGGCGCCCAAGCGCGCCGGCTTCGCGTCGGGATGCCAGGCCTTCGGCCACCATGAGTTGTTGGGCGCGCTGCGCAGCTTCGGCCTGGTGCAGCCCCCACTGTTGAGCGTGCAGCGTTGAGGCTGATCGACTATCTCGACAAGGGGGCGATGCTCGGCGCCGACGCGCCGTGCCTGACGATGGGCGCGGCGGACCTGTCCTACGGCGAGGTGCAGCGCATCAGCCACCGCGTGGCGCGCTCGCTGCAGCGCTCGGGTATCGCGCCGGGCGACAAGGTGGCGGTGCTGTCGAGCAACGATGCGCGCGCCTTCGCCTGCGTGTTCGGCATCTCGCGCGCCGGCGCCGTGTGGTGCCCGGTGAACCCGCGCAACGAGGCGGCCGAGAACCGCTTCGTGCTCGATGCCTTCGACTGCAGCGCCCTGATCTTCCACAGCGCCTACGCGCCGATGGTCGAGCAGATGCGCTCGCAGCTGCCGAAGCTGCACACCTTTGTCTGCCTGGACAACGGGCAATGGGACGAATGGGTCGACGGCGTCGACGACGAACCGTTCGAGGCGCCCACCGCGGATGACCTGGCGATGATCGCCGGCACCGGCGGCACCACCGGCCGGCCCAAGGGCGTGATGCTGTCGGGCCGCAACCTGGAGACGATGAGCGCGTTGACGCTGATGGGCTACCCCTTCGAAGGGCGCCCGACCTACCTGGCGCTCGCGCCGCTGACGCACGCGGCCGGCGTGCTGTGCTTTCCGCTGATGACGCTGGGCGCACGCATCGTCATCATGCCCAAGCCCGATCTGGGCGAGTTCCTCGCGCTGATCGAGCGGCACCGCGTGACGCACACCTTCCTGCCGCCGACGCTGATCTACATGCTGCTGCAGCATGAGCAACTGGCGAGAACGAATCTCGATTCGCTGCAATGCTTCTGGTACGGCGCGGCGCCGATCTCGCCGGCGCGGCTGGCAGAGGCGTTGACGAAGATCGGACCGGTGATGGCGCAACTGTTCGGCCAGACCGAAGCGCCGATGATGATTTCGATGATGTCGCCGCGCGATCACTTCCACCGCGACGGCAGCATCGCGCTTGAGCGCCTGGCCTCGGCCGGCCGGCCGGGGCCGCTGGTGCAGGTGGCGACGATGGACGGTGACGGCCGGCTGCTGCCGGTGGGAGAGATCGGCGAGATCGTCGTGCGCAGTTCGCTGGTGATGATGGGCTACTACAAGGACCTGCAGGCCACCGAAGAGGCCCGGCGTCACGGCTGGCACCACACCGGCGACATCGGCCGCATCGACGAGCACGGCTACCTGTTCATCGTCGACCGCGCCAAGGACATGATCATCAGCGGCGGCTTCAACGTCTATTCGGTCGAGGTGGAACAGGCGCTGCTGCAGCACCCGGACGTGATGGACAGCGCCGTGTTCGGCTTGCCCGACGAGAAGTGGGGCGAGGCGGTGGTGGCGGTGCTGCAGCTGCAAGCCGGCCGCAGCGTGCAGGCCGACGAGGTCATCGCCTTCGTCAAGGCGCGCATCGGCAGCGTCAAGGCGCCCAAGCGCGTCGAGGTCTGGCCCGACCTGCCGCGCTCGAAGGTCGGCAAGGTGTTGAAGAAGGAGATCCGCGCGCAGCTGCTGCGGCCGGTGGTGGATTCCGCACGCTGACACTTCAGCCGATCGCCAGCCCCCGCGTCGGCTGAGGTCGTGACCTGCCGCGCCGCGCGCGTGCGGCCAGCACTCCGACTGGTCCAGGGGCCACTGGCCGATCGTCAAGCGGCAGCGCCGACACCCTGGTCTTGCGCCCGACCGCTGGATGCGATTCACAGCCGCAGCCCGAGGCCGCAGACTGGCGGTCTCGGCGCCGCATTCGGGTCGCGGGGCGATGCGTTCTGCGGCAGACTGCGCAGCGCGTCGAGGAACCTTTCGCGTATTTCCAGCGCCGGCATCGCGGCCGGCTGCCGCATCAACCAATTGGCCAGAACGCGGGTGAGCACTGGCGCGGCGACACTGGTGCCGCTCATGCGGAAGATCGAACCGGTGCTCACACCGGCCGCCCACAGGCCGTAGGTCAGTTCGGTCTCGTCGGCCGGCGCCAGGGCGTCGACATCGCGGTTGGCGCGGTTCGTGGGCGCCGTGCCGGCGCCTGCCGAATAGGGTGCGACCGAGTTGTCCGCAAGGCGCGATGCGCCCACCACCAGCGGATAAAGGGCGGTACCGAAGCTGCCGAGGGTGCAACCCAGGTCGATGGCGACCGTACCCGGATCGGCGGCTTCTTCCAGCGCCGACTGCAGCACCTCGTCGAGCTCGGCCGGCGGTTCATCGCGCTGCACCCAGGCATCGAACTCGACCGGATACAGCGAGCGATTGTGCAACTCGATCAGCCAGCGGCCGGCAGGCGATGCCCGTCGCACGCCGGCCGATGGCGCCAGCGCCAGGTGCGCCATCGCTTCGTTGCCCAGCGCGCTGGTGCCGGCGGCATGGCAGGCGAGGCGAGCGACGATCTTGTCCGCGCTGATGCGGCGCGCTTCATAGCCTGGCTTGATCCATCCCGATTTCCTGCCATCGGGGGCGGTGACCTGGACCTCGATTTCCGTCGCCGCGTCCGGTGTGTCCGGTGCGTCCGGCGCGTCGTGACGGCCGAACCAGACTTCCAGAAAGCTGTCGGTGACGTCGTTGCTCAGGGTGCGCCACACGAACGCGGCGACCGAGCCCGATTCCCTGGCAGGCACGTCGGCCACGTTCGGCATCAGCAGACCGTTCGCCTGCCAGCGGCCATTGCGGCGGGTGCTGCCCGACGAGCGGCCGTTGCCGGCGGCGACCACGATCGCCAGATCCCGGCGCGTGTCGATCAGTTCGTCCATCGCCCTTTCGATGCAGGAGCTGCCGTCGTGCGGCCCGGCTTGCGCACCGATGCTGACGTTGATGACCACGCGCGTGCCGTTGCCGGCCCGGTGCAGGATGTAGTGGATCGCGTCGAGCACAAAAGCGTCGGTGCTGGCGCCGGTGGTGTCGTCCTTGCCCAGTTCGGGCACGCTGACGAAGATCAGTTCGGCGCTGGCGGCCGCGTCGGCGCGCTGTGGCTTGGCCGAGCCGGGCAGCGGCCGGTCGGGCACCAGCCCGATCGCTGTGTCGGCCACGTGGGTGCCATGCAGATGCGGCGGCAGGCGGCCGCTGGCATCGACCAGGTGGCGATAGGTTCGGTACACAGCCGCCTCGGTCTCGCCGGCCTCGACACGCGCGATCATCATGTCGATGGCCGTCGCATCGAGTTCGCGGCCGTAGCCGAAGCCCTCGGGCCGCAGCCACGGTTGTCCGCCGGCGGCGTGGCCCTGGTCCCAGAAGGCGCGGATGCGGGTGCGGCTGCGTCCCGGTCCGGACCATTGCCGGCGCAGCGCACCGTTGAGAAAGGCGCAGCCGCGGTCGATGATGCCGATGACCAGCCGATCCGGATCACCGGCGATCGGCATCGGTGCCGCCGTATCGATCTCGCCCGCGGCCAGTGGCAAGCTCAGCTGGGCCCGACGCAGCAGCGGGGGCTTGGCGGTTCTCAGCTTGCACACGGCCCCGGCCAGAACCGTGCCGGTGCAAAAGCTCAGCCCCGATGCGTTGGCGCTTTGGTAGATGCCGGGAATCCGCACCCGTGCGGTTTCGTTGTCAGCCAGCGCCGCAGCACCGTTCTTGTCGTTCAGTTCGATGAGCAGCGGCAGCACCGCCCCATCGCCGCGACCCTTGGCCGCACCATGGCCTTCGAATTGCGTCAGGCGCGCCCATTGCAGGTAGGGGTCGCCGTGGGACAACGGTTCAGCGGGCCATTTGTCCGCTGCGGCCTCTGCGCTCACCACTCCGCCTTGGCGGCCAGCCAGAGTTGGCCCAGGACGGGATAGCGCTTCGAATCCGCGCAAGTCAGCTGCGTGGCGGTCTTCGAATCGCCGAACTCATCCTTGTCTTCCTCGTACACGTCGCTCGCCGCCAGGCCGAGCTCGTCTCGGCGCAGCCCGGTCCTGGTGCACTGCGTCTTGGCGCCACACACGGCCAGGAAATAGGCTGCCAGGGTGTCGCCGAGCAGACGCCCGGCGACGCCGTCCACCGGATAGTGCAAGCCCGCAACGACGCGGTTCTCGCCAATGCGAAACGCCACCCGGCGCAGATACTCCTTGGCCCGAGGTGATCCGCCCGTTCCCAGCGCCAGCTCGAACAGCACGCCGGCCAGCATGTGCGCCTCGTTGGCATGCCCCATCGGGTAACTTGCATGCGGCGGCACCTCGATCATCGGCTGGATCGCAGCCGACAGCTCGCTCGGCCGCGGTGCGGAGAAAGCCTGTTTGAAGCGCATGCACACGCAATAGGCGAACTGCAGCGCAATGTCCAGCAACTCGAGCGTGCGCGCATGGCGGCCTGCCTGCAGATTCAGCACCGAAGCGAAGTAGCTGATCGGCGGCGTCACCTGGGTCAGGATCTCGGCGGCACGCGGCTCGCGCTCGGTGAACAGCGCATCGACTTTCGGCAACTGCTCGTTGAGGTAGGCCAGGTCCGGGCATTCCATCTCGATCAGTTCGCTCATGCCGCCGTCAGCATCGCGGACCTTCAGCGTCAGCCGGCCCAGTTTGGCCAGTTTGGGATCTTTCAGCGCAGCGAATTCGATGCTGCCGAGCAGTTCGAGCATGGCCAGCGCCGATCGCGGCTTGCCGCCGAGTCGGGTCAGATCGGGCACGGCATCGAATTCGGGCAGTCGCGCTGAATTGAAAATGCCACCCAAATCCCGGTCTGACCAGTCTTCACCCGGGTCGGGCAGCTTCATCCGCAAGGTCGCTGACCTCGAGTTCGCCAGCCCGGCGGCCAGCATCGGATTGCCGGGCATGCCATTGAAGCTGTAGGCATCCAACGGCGGCGTCCCGCCGAAGGCAAAGGCGTTCTGCGCACTGAAGGCAAAGGCATTGCGGCCCGAAAACGCGAATGCAAAGCCGCCGCTGTTGGTGTTGCTGCCGGGCATCGGTGCCTCCTGATGTGGAACAAGGGAAAGCGAATGCGCAGATCGCGCGCGCGGCTTCAGGTTTCCGGCAACCCGGCCTCGCGCAACGCGCGCACGTAGCCAGGGGTGTGGGCTGCTTCGCGGCCGGGGTAGCGGGCCAGGAAGCGGCCGATCGAATAGCTGGGCTGCACCTGAAGCAGGCGTCGCACCGTGGCGCGCGCCTCATCGACCTGTCCGCACGCCACCTGGGCGATGGCCAAGGTGCGATGGGTCGGCACGTGCGTGCAGTTGGCGCGGATCGAACGCTGGGCCAGTGCGATGGCGTCATCGTTGCGTCCCGCCGCCAGCATTGCATTGGCGCCGAAGGCGTCGAAGAAGTAGCGCATCGGGTCGAGCGGGGACAGCCGCAACGCGGTCAGCGCCGCCTCGACTGCCTCGCCGCCACGGCCGCGATAGCTGTGCAGCGCCGAGAGGAACAACCAGGCCAGCGCCTCGTTGGGGTTGGCGGTCAGCGCCGCCTGGTAACGCTGTTCGCTGCCGTCCAGATCGCCTTGCAGGAAGGCACAAACCAACCCGTCGACGGCCAGGGCCAGCGCATGGTCACCCTGTTTGTCCAGCGCGCGCTGGGTGAACTGGTGGGCGCGGCGCGCCAACTCCTCAGGTTCCTGGCTCCAGCCCTGCGCCGCCTTCATCACGTGCCACTTGGCCATCCAGGCCAGCGGTTCGGCCGCACCGGGATGACGCTCGATCAGCTGGGCCAGCATGCCCTCGGAACGATCGAAGTCGTTGCGCGACAGGCGGTGCATCAGCGCCACCGCGCCGAACAACAGCGTGTAGCTGCGCAGATTGGGCAGGCTGCCCGCACGGCTGCGCCGGATCTCGTGGCTGAAGATGGCCGCGGCGATGTGGCCGATGATTTCCTGCGCGAGCGGATTGTTTTCCTCCAGCAGGTCGGTGATGTTGCCGTGCACGCTGCCGGCCCAGACCACTGAGGAACTGGCCACGTCGGCGAGTTCGATGGCCACTCGCACACGCCCCGACATCGCGATGCAGGTCCCGGACACGACATAAGTGGCCTTCAGCTGGGCGCCAACGGTATCCAGCGCGAGCTGACGCTGCCGATAGACCATGGTCGTCATGCGCGAAATCACACGCCAGCTCGATGAAGCCGACAGCCCGCTAATGACATCGTCGGCCACGATCTCGGCCAGTGTCGCGGCCTCGGCATCCTCGCCCTTGACACCCAGCGGCATGACCGCGATGACCGCGCGCGAGTCGACGAAGGTATCCAGGGTCATGGCCGGGTGCACCACCGCTCCCGGCTCCTGGATGCGGTAGGCGCGGACCGTGCCCTCGATGCCACGCAGTTCGCAGTCGCCCAGATCCTCGATCTGAGCCTCGATGTCGGACAGCAACTCATCATGCGCGTCCGCGGAGACGACGATCTGTTCGGCCGAGGCCAGGCTGGCGAGCCGCGCGGTCAGGTTCACACCGGCGCCGTAGATGTCCAGCTCATCGACCACCACATCGGCGCAATGGATGCCGATGCGCAGGCGAACCTCGTCGTCGGCGGCATGACCCAGGTTCAGCCCGAGTGTGCGCGACTGCATCGCAAATGACGCCAATGCAGCCTCTGGAACAGATTCGAACGCCAGCAGCATGCCATCCCCAAGGCTCTTCACGAGGCGCCCGCCGTGCTTCGGCAGCAGTTCGGTGCGCACCTCGTTGACAAAGCGCCGCCAGCGATCGATCACGTCGTTCTCGTGCTGCTGCATGAGACGCACCGACTCGACGACATCCACCACGACGATCGCGCAACGCTCCCTGTGGAACCCGGGCCAAGTTGAACCTTCTGTCGTGGTCTGACCAATGATCATGGTGTCGCGGATGGTTGTCATCCACATTCTGGTGGAGTGAGTGGCAAGCGCGCAAGCGACGCGTCGGGTCGCCACGACGCCGCGCTCGGGGCGCAACCGCTGGTCGCAGCGTCATGAGTGACCTGCCGCCCATCGGAGACGCGACCGCATCAACGCATGCGCAGCGCTCCTGGACGGTCCCAATCGCTACCGAGCCGACCTGAGCTCAGGGCCCGCCCTGCGCAGGCACCCTGGCGTGCAGCCAGGCCCCGATCCCGATCTGCCGGCCCATCGACGCACGCGCGGAGATTGCCTCAACCGCATCCCCGCGCGCGGGCGCGACAGGGCATGGCGTTATGACGCCACGCCCACCCGTTCGATTCGTCAGACCGGCGGTGTCGCCTGCTGGCGTATCGGCAGCTGCCGGATGCGTTTGCTGGTCGCCGCATGGATCGCATTCGCCAGCGCGGGCGCGATCACCGGCACGCCGGGTTCACCCACGCCGCCGAGCGGCGCATCGAAGCCGCTGGCCGGCATCAGGTGCACGACGATCTTCTTCGGCGCCGCGTTCAGGCGCAGGATCTCGAACTGGTGGAAATTGTCCTGCTGCACGCGGCCGTTCTTGAACGTCACCTCGCTGACCATTGCCTGGCTCAGTCCCATGATGCAAGCCCCTTCGATCTGCGAGCGAATGCGGTCGGGGTTGATCTGCGGGCCGCAGTCGACGGCCACGTCGATGCGCGGAATCTCGATGTCGCCCTTGGCGTTGACGCTCACTTCGACGACCGCCGCGACGTAGGTGACGAAGCTGTAGTGCGCCGCCAGGCCCAGCCCCTGGCCGGCCGGCAGCTTGCGGCCCCAGCCGGCCTCCTGCGTGGCGCGCTCGACCACCTTGCGCAATCGGCCGGTGTTGATCGGGTAGCGCTCGGGCGATTCGCCGTGATTCCAGGCTTCGCCGATCGTGGTCGGGTCGATCAGGCGGTCGGGACCGAGCATTTCCAGCAGAAAGTCGCGATGGTCGCGGCCCTGCGCATGCGCCAGTTCGGCGACAAAGGACTGCGCCGAGAACGCGTGCTGGATGTTGTTCACCGAGCGCAGCCAGCCGATGCGCGTGTGCGCCGCGGTCTCCGGGTTCTCGATGCGCACGTTCGGTATCGCGAACGGCAGACCGACGAGCCCGAGCCCGAGTTCGAAAGCCGCCAGTTGCTTCGGATCGGGCGCGAAGATCGAGACGATGGTCGGCTCGCAGGTCCGTTGCAACCAAGCGACCACCTTGCCATCGGCATCCAGCCCGGCTTCGATGTGCTGTGCTGACACGGCGTGGAAATAGTCGTTGTGCAGGTCGTCCTCGCGCGTCCAGGTCAGCTTCACCGGCTGGCCGTCCATGGCCTGCGATACGAGGGCCGCCTCGACCACGAAATCCGCCTTCGATTTGCGCCCGAAACCACCGCCGAGCAACGTGACATGAACCGTCACTTTGTCGGCTGCGAGCTTCAGTCCCTTGGCGACGCGGTCTCGCGCCGCCTGCGGCGACTGGCTCGGCGCCCACACTTCGCACTGGCCGTTGACGATTCGCGCCGTGGCGGCCGGGGGCTCCATCGTCGCGTGGGCATAGTGCGGCACGTAGTAGTTCGCCTCGACGCGCTTGGCCGCCTTGGCCAGCGCCGCATAGGCGTCGCCATCGTTGCGCACCACCTTGCCGCCGGTCTTCAGCACCGCGGCTTCGAGTTCCTTCTGGAAGGCTTCGGAGTCATAGGTCGCGTGCGCGCCGTCGTCCCAGTCGATCTTCAGCAGACTGCGCCCCTTGATTGCCGCCCAGGTGTCCTTGGCGACGACGACGACACCACCGATCGGGAAGAACTCCGAAGGCGGCGGCGTGCCGTCGATGGTGAACACCTTGACCACGCCGTTCACCTTCATGGCCTCGGCGGCATCGAAGCCCCTGACCTTGCCGCCGAGCACCGGCGGCCGCGCGATCACGGCGTACAGCATGCCCGGCAATCGCGTGTCGATGCCGTACTGCGTGGTGCCGGTGACGATGGCCTTGCCGTCGGTGAGGAAGGTATCGGTCTTGCCGATGTAGCGGAACTGGCTCGGATCCTTCAACTTCAGCGTGTCGACCGCCGGCACCTCGAGCTTGGCTGCGGCCAGCGCGAGCGCGCCGTAGCCCAGCTTGCGGTCACTCTTCGTGTCGATGACCTCGTGGTTGCGCGCCCGAACCTGCTCGACCGGCACCTTCCATCGCGCGGCCGCGGCCTGCTCGAGCATGGTGCGCGCGCTCGCGCCGCAGCGGCGCATCGGCACGAACCAGTGCCGGGTGCTGCGCGAGCCGTCGGTGTCCTGGTTGCCGTAAAGCTTTTCGTCGCCGGGGGCCTGCACGACGCGCACCCGCTTGATGTCGGCGTCGAGCTCGTCGGCCACGATCCTGGGCAGGCTGGTGCGGATGCCCTGGCCCATCTCGGAGCGGGCGACGACGATGCTGACCGTGCCGTCGGGCGCGATCGAGACGAAGATCTTCGGGCTGTCGCGCAAGCCGTTGGGCATGCCCTCGCCGCCGAACTTCTTCGGCTCGTCGGCACCGAAGCCCGCGCCTGGCAGGCCGACCACCAGCACCAGCCCCGTCAGCGGGACGGCTTTGAGGAATGAGCGGCGGCTGGCCTGGCCCGCAGCGAAGGGCACGGCGACGGCGCCGGGGTTGTTGCGTGGGGCGATCATGCTTGCTCTCCCTTGATGCCGGCCGCGGACTTGATGGCGCTGCGCACGCGCGTGTAGGTGCCGCAGCGGCACAGGTTGCCAGTCATCGCATCGTCGATGTCGCTGTCGCTGGGCTTGGGTTTTTGCTGCAGCAGCGCCGCCGCACTCATGATCTGCCCGGCCTGACAGTAGCCACATTGCGAGACGCCGATTTCCAGCCAGGCGGCCTGAACCGCCTTGCCTGCCTTCGATGCGCCGATGCCTTCGATGGTGACCACCTTCTTGCCGGCCGCCGCCGACAACGGTGTCTGGCACGCCCGCACGGGTGCGCCGTCGAGATGCACCGTGCACGCGCCACACAGCGCCATGCCGCAGCCGAACTTGGTGCCGGTCAAGCCGACGTGATCGCGCAGCACCCACAGCAGCGGGGTGTCGTCCGCCGCGCTGACCGTGGTGGCGCGGCCGTTGATGTTCAATGTGGTCACGAATGTTTCCTCCAGATGATTTGTGACAGTCGCCTGATATCCGCCCGAGGATCGTTGATCGATCATCGGCGGCGAGAGCGCAGCGCCTTGCACAGCCCCTTCCTGAGTGAAGCGGCCACCCCGGCGGCGGAATCGTTCGGCACGCGTTTTTCGGGGAGGATTGCAGCGCCAATCGATGCCTGCCGTCAATCCCCAATCGCTGACGCGCTTCAACCGCCAACGACGCGACGTCGCCATGCGGCCTATGCCGTGAGGCGTAGGCCATATCCACAAGTTGGGGGACGCGCCAGACGCGGCCCCCGCCTAGAGTTTCGACCTTCGGGACGCCAGGTTCGCGCACGGGTACGGTTGTCGATGACGACGCTTACTCCGGCCTGGAGGAATCGATGAATCAGACAAAACCCCAATGCCGCGTCGGACATTGAGCGCCGTCTGGCCGGCGGCCGATGCGCCATTGGGGCGCCGCCACTGAGGGGTTGGCATGATCAAACGGTTTCTCGCATGCATGGTCTTCGCGGGGGTTCTGGTGTCGATGGATCGTTTGATCAACTCACCGCCCGTGAAAGGCGCTGGCGTGGAGTCGATGAACCACGCCCGCGCGCACGGCATGCCTGCGCAATAGTCCCCATGAAGAAGCTCGCGGACAACGCGGCATCGCCAAGCCGCCTCAACCGGTGATACCCAACTCCCGCGCGCACACCACCGCCTCGGTCCGGTTGCGCACATGCAGCACACGCAGGATCGCCGCGATGTGAATCTTCACCGTGCCTTCGGTCAAGCCCAGTTCACGCGCGATCAGCTTGTTCGGCTGACCTCGCATCAATGAACGCAGCACGTCGAGCTGGCGCGGGGTCAGGCCGCTGGCGACCGCGGCCGAGGGCACCAACTGGCCGGCCCTGAAATCGCCCAGCGCGCGCGCCGGCAGGTAGGTGCCGCCTGACAGCACCAGCCGCAACGCCTGCAGCAGCACATCCGGCGGCTCGCTCTTGGGCAGGAAGCCGGCCACACCGGTGCCCATCACGGCGCGGATCGTGGCCGGATCCTCCTCGCCCGAGGCCACCACCATCAGCAGCGACGGGTGCTTCTCGCGCAGGCGCTCGAGGCTCGCGACGCCGTTCATGCCCGGCATGTTCAGGTCGATCAGTGCCATGTCGGGCTGTTCGGCGACGAGAACGCGCTCGATGGCGGCGTGGTCGGCCGCTTCGATCACCTCCACATCGGCGTCGAGCAGGCGCAGCGTGCGCGCCAGCGCGTCGCGCACCATCGGATGATCGTCGGCGACCAGAATTTTCATGGCGCGACTCCCGTTGCGGACTGCAGATGCCGGTACGCCGCCTGTTCGAGCCACGCGCGCAATTGCCCCGGCAGCACCGGCTTGGCCAGGCAGGTGCAGCCGGCCGCTTCCAGCTCGTGCCGTAACGGCGGCGCCGCGTCCCCGGTCACCACCAGCACCGGCACGGCGTGCTGCCAGGCGGCCTGCAACGCGCGCGCCTCGCCGGGGCCGGTGCGGCCGTCGGCCAGACGGTAGTCGGCGACGATGGCCTGCGGCGGCCGTCCGTCGCGCAGCGCGCGCGCCACCTCGTGCGCATCGGCGCCATCGACCACATGGCAGCCCCAGCGGCCGAGCAGCTCGCGCATTGCCGCGCGCACGTCGGCATCGTCCTCGATGACCGCGACGGTGATGCCGGCCAGCACGGTCGTCGGTCCCGCATCGGCGAGCACGTCGACCGGCGGGCTCACCTGCAGGTCCGCCGGGCCCTGCGCTGGCAGGCGCAACGCGAAGCAGCTGCCACGGCCCAGGCGCGAGCGCAGCTCGAGCGTGAGCCCGAGCAGTTGCACCAGGCGGCGCACGATGGCCAGGCCCAGGCCGAGCCCCATGCCGCGCTCGCGCGCCGAATTGCCGACCTGGAAGAACTCATCGAACACGCGCTCGTGGTCGGACTCGGCGATGCCGATGCCGGTGTCCCAGACCTCGACGCGCCAGACGGCGTCGGCGCCAGCACCCCGCTGGCGGCAGGCGAGCAGAATGCCGCCGTGCGCGGTGTACTTGAGCGCGTTGGCGAGCAGGTTGCGCAACACGCGCTCGACCAGGAATTCGTCGCTGGCGGCGAGCGCGACGGTCGCCGGCAGGCGCAAGGCCAGTCGCAGCCCCTTGGCCTCGGCCTGCGGGGCGAACTCCTCGGCCAAGCGGCGCAACATCGGCTGCAGCGCAAAGCTGCGCGGGTTGGTCGCCACCGCGCCGGCATCGATGCGCGACACATCCAGCAGCGCGTTGAACATCGTCTCCAGCGCGGCCAGCGAGCCGCTCATGCGCTGCACCAGGTCGGTCTGGTCGGCGTCCAGCGGCTCGGCACGCAGCGCCTCCATGTACAGGCCCAGCGCGTGCGCGGGCTGGCGCAGGTCGTGGCTGGCGGCGGCCAGGAAGGTGGTCTTGGCGCGGTCGGCGGATTCGGCGACGTTGCGCGCCAGGCGCATCTGTTCAAGCGCATGACGCAGCTCGGCGCTGCGGCTCTCGACGCGGCGTTCCAGCTCCACGTTCAACGCCTGGGCCTCGCGCGAGGCCTGCACGAAACGATCGACCAGCATGCGCACGACCACGAGCACGAACACCAGGCTGGCATAGGGCACCAGATAGGTCGGGTTGTTCACGTCGCCATCGCGCGCGAGCAGCCAATCGTGAATGGCAAAAGCGAGGGAGACGGCGCCGGCGGCGGCGACGAGCCAGCTTTCGCCCGTGCGCATGCGCATCGCGGCGCGGCCGACCGCGACCACGCCGAAGGCGACGAAGCCGATCAGCACGACACGAACGATTTCGTCCACCGGGTCGAACCAGCCGAGGCCGAACGCGGCGTAGAGCAGCGCGGGCGTGACCAGCGCGCCGATGACCATCGCGCGCTCGAGCCTGGGCAAGCGCCACTCAGCCAGGCGCAGGCAGAAAATCACCAGCATGCTGACGAAGGCCACGTAAGCGGCGGTCCACCAGATCGCATAGTGGTCGGGCGGCAGCACGGCCCAGGGCAGCACGCTCCAGCCGCTGTGCAGCGCCCAGCCGAACGTACCCACGCCGAAGTAGCCATAGATCGGTTCGCGGGTGCGCGACCACAACACCAACATGCCGAAGCCGAGCGTGCCCACCACCGCCGCGGCGATCAGCGGGCCGATGACCACCGCCAGCACACGACCGCGCTGGCGCTGCGCCAGTTCGCGCATCGGCCCCAGCCACGGCGCGGAGACCTTGAGCCAGCGCGGCCCGCTGGCCACCAGCTCGATGGTGTTGACGCCGCGTTGCCACAGCGCATCGGCCACGGGCAGCAGCACGATGCGGTCCACGCTGCGCGGCAGCTCGGCGCCCGCTTCGGACAAGGTATTGGCGACCGTCTGGCCGTTCACGGTGAGCCGCATGTGCGCCGCCAGCACCGGAAAATACAGTGCCAGGCCTTGGGGCACTTCGCTGAAGTCAGCCTGCCAACGCAGCGTCACGCTCGCCGGGCCTGGTTGGCCGGGGTCGAGCACGATCCTGATCGGCAGCGTGACCGGCTGGGCTTGTCCGTGCGACACCTGCTCGGCATCCACAAGCAGCGCCTGGGCAGCGGCAAGGGCAAACAGCGGCAGCATCAGCGCGGCGAAACACACGGCGCCGCGCGCCATCGCGCCGCGGCCGAACCAGGCAACGGGACCGGGGTGCATCGATGAATCTCCTGCGCGCAATCCCTCGACCGGCAAGTATCACGCCCCGGCCCGGTCCGGGCATTGCCATATTGCCGAGCGCGCCTCTGTCCAAAGAGATAGAAGTGCCGAGCGGGCGCTTGAAGGTCTGGGGGTGGGCCGGTGGCGAAAACTTGCGCGACCGCCACGGTCGCGCGCTGTTGCGCCAGGGGCAGCGCTTCAGCCCGCGCGGGTCGCCGCCGGTCGGCGGCCGCCCGCGGCCTGGCGCAGGAATTCGACCAGCAGGCGCACCGTCTCCCGCGGCTGTTCTTGCTGCACCCAATGCCCCGCGCCAGTGACCCGGTGCAGGCCCAGGAACCGGGTGCAGGCCTGCCGTTGCATGCGCTGCAATTCGCCCGGCTTCTGGTGCACGCCCCAGTCGGCGGCGCCGGCCATGTAGGCGGCGGGCACATCGATCGTGCGGCCGGCGAAGAGTTGCAACTGCGCGATGCAGGCGGTGTCGCTGGCGCAGCGGTACCAGTTCAGCCCGCCCTGGAAGCCGGTGCGGCCGAACTCGGCCGCGTAGACCGCCAGTTCGTCGTCGCGCAACCAGCTGCACGCCGCGACCTGCTCGGGTGTCGGCGCCATCGACGCGGCGGTCGCGGCCATGCCCTGCTGCAGGTCCATCACGTAGTAGCGCGGCAATTGCGCGAACGATTCGGCGTCGGCCGAGGCCAGCTCGAAGGGCCGGTTGGCCGCGAAGTCGGCGCTCTTGCAGTGATAGTAGGCGCGCAGGAAGGCCGCCAGGCCCTGCGGCGCGTGCCGCATGTCGGCGCTCGCCTCGCGTTGCGCGTAGTACTGCTGGTAATGCTTGCGCGGCGGTTGCAGCGCGGCCAGCGCGGCATGCAGGTCGGCGCGCTGGCGGCGCACCCGGCAGCGGCGGCGGGCCGCCGAACGGCGCACTCATCATCACCAGCGCGCGGAACACGTCGGGGCGCAGCAGCGCGCACCAGGCGGCCACCGGCGAGCCGAAATCGTGGCCGATCACCGCTGCCACTTGCGAGTGGCCCAGCGCGTGCACCAGGCCCAGCGCATCGCGCGCCAGGTTGAGCATGCCGAAGTCGCGCAGCTCGGTGTCGTAGCCGGCCGGCCAGCCGGTGGTGCGGCCGTAGCCGCGCTGGTCGGGTGCGACGACGTGGTAGCCGGCCTCGGCCAATGGCCCCATCACCTTGCGCCAGCTGTAGGCCAGTTCGGGAAAGCCGTGCAGCAGCAACAGCAGCGGGCGACCCGCTTCGCCGGCTTCGAGCACGTGCATGTCCAGGCCGTTGATGCCCGGCAGGGTGCGTGAGCGCAGGCCGGCGGGCAGGGGCAGATCGGGCAGTGGCGGCGGCATGTTCATGGCTAGTCCTGATGAGCGGGCGCTTCAGCCGGCCCCGAGCCCAACCCTCTTCCAAGTGCTGGAGAGGGGATCATGCGCGGTTCGCTTTGACCGGGCGACGTGCGCGCCATCGCGCGCAGCAGCTCGCCCAGCGACCAGGCCTGGAACGGGCAGCCACGTGGCGTGTGAGGGGCATCGCCGTCGGCGATTTCGCTGACGTGGCCGAGCCCGGCGTTGGGCAGGTGCGCCAGCAGCGGCGCGATGCACAGCTGCATGCACCGCCGTGCGCTGTGCCGCGCTGTCGCCATGCACGTGGAGCCAGGCATCGACGAAGGCGCCGATCAACCAGGGCCACACGGTGCCCTGGTGGTAGGCGCCGTCGCGTTGCGCCGGGCCGCCGCCATAGCGGCCGCGATAGACGGCATCGGTGGGTGCCAGCGATCGCAGCCCCATCGGTGTCAGCAACTGCGATTCGCACCGTGTCCAGCACCGCCGCCGCGCGGTCGCCATCGAGCAGCGCGACCGGCAAGCCGCCGACGGCGAAGATCTGGTTCGGCCGCAGGCTGGCGTCGAGCTTGCCCGCGCGTCGTGGTCGGCATCGACGACGTCGTAGAGGCAGCTGCCCTGTGCGTTCCAGAAGCGCGCGCGCGAACGACTGTCGCGCTTGGTCGGCGAGTGCGGTGTGTCCGGCACACACCAGCGCATTGATCCACAGCGCCTGCACCTCCACCGGCTTGCCGATGCGCGGCGTGATCACGTGGTCGCCCACCTTCGCGTCCATCCAGGTCAGCTGCAGGCCCGGCACGCCGCAGGCCAGCAGCGCATCGTCGTCCATGCGGATGCCATGGCGGGTGCCGCGTCGGTGGGCATCGACGATGGTCTGCACCGCCTGCGTCAGCCGTTGGCGCAGGCTCGGCGCAACCGCGCTGGCGGCAAGCAACTCGTGCACCACGATCACGAACCACAACGATGCATCGACGGCGTTGTATTCCGCGGTTTCGCCGCCATCGACAAAGCGGTTCGGCAGCATGCCCTCGCTCAGGTGGCCGGCCCAGACATCGAGGATCGATGCGGCGATGTCGAAGCGGCCGCTGTGCCAGCAGCAGCCCGCGCATGGCGATGAAGGTGTCGCGGCCCCAGTCGGTGAACCATGGGTAGCCGGCGATGACGGTGTGGCCCGGCGCGCGCCGCACGAGGTAGGCCTCGGCAGCGCGCTGCAAGGCAGCCAGCGGCTGGCGGCGTGCGGCTTCGATGCCACGCACGCGCGCGGCCAGCGCGCATGCATCGACGCCGATGTGGTCGCCCGCCCGCAGCACCATCAGCGCCTCGCCGTTGCACAAGTCGAAATCGAAAGCACCCGGTGAGGCCAGGTCTTCTTCGGCATCCAGCCCGCGCGCCGCTTCCTCGCTGTAGTGGAAATTGCGGAACCACTGTGGGTCGTGCCGGTAGGCGCCGTTGCTCAACGCGGATATGGCCGGCAAGGCGGCATACGGGCGCCAGGTGGCATTGCCCGCCACCGCGCGGGCCGTGAAGGCGAAGGCCGGGTTCTGCTGCATCAGCGCGTGGTGGTCGCGTCCCGACAGCAGCGGGCGCACGTTCAAGGTGGCGGGCCGATGGCGCGCATCGTCGAGTCGCCAGCTCAGCACCACGCTGCCATCGACCGGGTCCACCAGGCATTCATGCACCAGCCTCGCGCCGCCGGGCAGGCCGAAGGTCCAGTGCGGCCACGGTTCGTGCGCGAAGGCCACCAGCGCATCGATGCCGCGCGGGTAGGTCACGTCGGGCGCGTAGTGCTGCGTGGACAGTGCCACCGCGTTGCCGTCGATGCTGACCCAGGCCTCGAAGCCGTTGACCAGCACCACGCGCGAGGTCGGCGGCCGCAGCGGCGCCAGCAGCAAGGCGTGGTAGCGGCGCGTGCGAAAGCCGCCGACGGTGCCCGACGCGAAGCCGCCCTGGCCATCGGCTTGCAACCATTCGGCGTCAAGCTTCACGGCCTTGCGCGCCGGTGTCATGGCGGTCGCTGAGCCAGTTCAGCCTTGCCGTCGAAGCGCCATTCCTCGGAGGCCTGAGCATCCTTGTCGCGCAAGGTGTACTCGGCATGCTGGTGGATCAGCTTGGCCACCAGCCCGGTCCACCCGGTCTGGTGGCTGGCGCCGAGGCCGGCACCGGTGTCGCCGTGGAAGTACTCGTAGAACAGGATCAGGTCTTTCCAGTGCGGATCGGTCTGGAATTTTTCGTACGCGCCGTGCGCCGGCCGGCGGCCATCGGCATCGCGGGTGAACAGGCTGATCAGCCGCTGCGACAGGTCGCTCGTCACCTGCCACAGGTTGGCGGCATGCCCGGAGCCGGTCGGATCGCCGACCAGGAAGTCGTCGCCGAGAAAGTAGTGGTGCTTCTGCAGCGATTCGATGAGCAGGAAATTCAGCGGAAACCACACCGGCCCGCGCCAGTTCGAATTGCCGCCGAACATGCCGCTGTTCGACTCGCCGGGTTCGTAGTCGAGCGTGAAGCGCTGGCCTTCGAGTTCGAGCACGAACGGATCGGCCAGGTGTCGCTTCGACACCGAGCGGATCCCGTGCCCGCTGAGCAGGTGGTTCTCGTCGAGCACGTTTTGCAGCAAGCGCGCCAGCTTGTGCGAATCGACCAGCGCCAGACGGATGCGCTCGTTGACACCGGTGTGGCCGATGTCGGCCAGGCAACGCAGCAGGTCGGGCCGGTTGTGGCGAAACCAGGTGTAGCGCTGGCTGAACTCCTTAAAGCCGATCAAGGCCTTCGGGTCGGCGACCGCAATGGCGAACATCGGCACCAGCCCGGCGATCGAATAGCCCTTGATTGGGAAGCTGCGCCCGTCGGGCAGCTTCAGCATGTCGAAGTAGAAGCCGGCCACGTCGTCCCACAGGCCGTCCGTGTCGCCGCCGACGCGATTCACGGCCTCGCCGATGTAGACGAAGTGCTCGAAAAACTTGGTCGCCACGTCTTCGTAGGCGGCATTCACCTTGGCCAGCTCGAGCGCGATGCCGAGCATGTTCAGGCAGTACATCGCCATCCAGCTGGTGCCGTCGGCCTGCTCGAGCTGGCCGCCCGACGGCAGCACGCCACTGCGGTCGAAGGCGCTGATGTTGTCCAGCCCGAGGAAGCCGCCTTCGAACAGGTTGTTGCCCTCTTCGTCCTTGCGATTGACCCACCAGGTGAAGTTGATCAGCAGCTTCTGGAAGATGCGTTCGAGAAACAGGTGGTCCATGCGGCCTGTGGCCTTGGCCTCGATCTGGCAGATGCGCGCCGCCGCCCAGGCATGCACCGGCGGGTTGACATCGCCGAAGGCCCACTCGTAGGCCGGCAACTGGCCGTTGGGGTGCATGTACCACTCGCGCGTGAGCAGGATCAGCTGCGCCTTGGCGAAGTCCGGATCGATCAACGCGAAGGCGACGCAGTGAAAGGCCATGTCCCAGGCGGCGAACCACGGGTACTCCCATTTGTCGGGCATCGACAGCACGTCGGCCGCGGCCAGGTGGCTCCACAGGTGGTTGCGCCCCTGTCGGCGTGACGGTGGCGGTGGCGGGCCGACGAAATCGCCACGCAGCCAGTGATCGACGGTGTAGTGATAGAACTGCTTGCTCCACAGCAGCCCGGCAAAGGCCTGGCGCTGCACGCTGCGCAGGTCATCGGGCATGTCGAAGGGCGTGACGCGCCGGTAGAAGGCATCGGCCTCCTGCTGCCGCCTGGCAATCAACGCATCGAAGCGGTTGCCCAGCGCGTGTTGCAGATCGCCGTCGTTCGACAGCCGCAGCTTGATGACCCAGGCCTCGCCGGGACCGAGCAGGTGCCGGCAGTGCAGCGCGGCCTTGCTGCCGGTGCGTTCGCCGTTCACCGCATCGAGCCGGCCGTGAACGATCAACTCGTCGAAGCCGTCCTTGGCGAAGCCGTTGCGCGGCAGCCCCCACAGGCGCTCGGCGTTGCTCTCGTTGTCGGTGAACAGCCAGTCGTGGCCGGGCTCGGCATACAGCCAGAAGGGTTGCAGGCTGCGGTGCGTGGCCTTCAGCAGGGTCGGCTGGCGCTCATCGACGGCGATCCGCGGCTTCGTCTTGTCGTCGAACCACGACCAGTCGTTGCGGAACCACAGCGTCGGCAGCACGTGCAGCGGTGCCGCCTCGGCGCCGCGGTTGATGGCGGTGATGCGGATCAGCACGTCATCGGTGTGTGCCTTCGCGTATTCGATGAAGATGTCGAAGTAGCGGTCGTCGTCGAAGATGCCGGTGTCGAGCAGTTCGTACTCGGCATCATTGCGGCCGCGGCGGCGGTTTTCCTCGACCAGCTGGGTGTACGGGAAGGCCTGCTGCGGGTACTTGTACAGGTACTTCATGTACGCGTGGCTGGGCAGGTTGTCGAGGTGGAAGTAGTACTCCTTCACGTCCTCGCCATGGTTGCCTTCGTTGCCGGTGAGGCCGAACAGGCGCTCCTTCAGGATGGCATCGGCGCCGTTCCAGAAGGTCGGCGCAAAACACAGCTGCTGCTTGTCGTCGCTGATGCCGGCGATGCCGTCCTCGCCCCAGCGCCAGGCGCGTGAGCGCGCCTGATCGTGCGAGGTGAATTCCCAGGCCGAGCCATAAGCGCTGTAGTCCTCGCGCACCGTGCCCCATTGCCGTTCGCTGACATACGGGCCCCAGCGCCGCCACGGCAGCTTGTGCTCACGCGCTTCGGCAAGCCGATGATCTTCGGGCGTGAGCGGCCGTTCGGTGGGCACGGCTTCAGCCCGTGCCGAGTGCTGCACGGTCGCACAGCAGCAGCGCGTGCGCCTGCTCGACGCGGCCGGCCGGGATCGAGGCATCCGCGGCGCGCAGGCGCGCCACCATCGCCTGCTTCTCGCTGCCGGTGGCCAGCCACAGGACGCGCCGTGCGCGGTTCAGCAGCGGGTAGGTCAGCGTCATGCGCCGATGGCCCTGATACGGTGCCGTCAGCGCGACATCGGCATCGTCGACCCGAAGCACCGCATCGCCCGGTACCAGCGATGCGGTGTGGCCATCCGGGCCGAGGCCGAGGTGCACCAGGTCGATGACCGCGGGCGTTCCGGCGATGCGCTTCAGCGTCGCGGCGTATCGATGCGCAGCCGCGTCGAGATCGTCGCCATCGACCGGCATCGCATGCAGGTTCTGTGCGGGCAGCGGTGCCGCGGCGAGTAGGCTGTCGCGGATGTGCGTGAGGTTGCGCGCCGCATCACCGGCCGGCGCGACCCTTTCGTCGACCTGGAACAGGTGCGTGTGCGACCACGGCATGTCTTCGTGCGCCAGCTCGCGCAGCATCTGCCATGGCGTGCGCCCCCCGCTCACGGCCAGTGTAAAGCGGCCGCGCGTTTGCACCGCGGCACGCGCCTCGCCGGCGATCAACGCCGCCGCACGGCGGGCCACCGCGCCGTCGTCGTCGAGCGCCTCGACCCGCAGCGTCACGTCTTGTCGTCCAGCACCGGGTCGTGCCAGCCGCCCGGCGGTGCCATGCCATCGGCCTCGGCAGGCCCCCAGCTGCCGGGCGCATAGGCGTGCACCGGCGTGTCGGCGTCGAGCACCGGATCGACGATGCGCCAGGCCTCTTCGACATAGTCCTCGCGCGCGAACAGCGTGGCGTCGCCGCGCATGGCGTCGCCGAGCACGCGTTCGTAGGCGTCCATCTCGGCCGCGCCGGGGTGGCGGCTGGCCATCAGCTCGCCGGGCCGGCTGACCCCATCGTGCTCGGGCGACAGCACGTTCACGCCCAGGGCGATGACGATGTCGGGGCCGATGCGAAAGCGCACGTGGTTCGGCGTCGTGTTGCGTGCCGAGAAAACCGACGGTGGGCAGCGCAGCTTGACCAGCACCTCGGTGCACGTCACCGGCAGTTGCTTGCCGGCGCGGATGAAGAACGGCACGCCCTGCCAGCGCCACGAATCGATGTGCAGCCGCACCGCGGCGAAAGTCTCGGTGCACGAGCCTTCGGCGACACCGGCTTCGTTCAGGTAGCCGCTGAACTGCCCGCGCACGATGTCGTCCTCGCACAGCGTGCGCATCGACTTCAGCACCTTGACTTTCTCGTCGCGGATCGATTCGCTGTCGTTGCGCGCGGGCGGCTCCATCGCCAGGTTGCACAGCAGCTGGAACATGTGGTTCTGCACCACGTCGCGCACCGTGCCGACGCTGTCGTAGAAGCCGCCGCGGCCCTGCACGCCGAAGCTTTCGGCCATCGTGACCTGCACGCTTTGCACATGCTCGCGGTGCCAGAACGGTTCGAGCAGCGCGTTGGCGAAGCGAAAGTGCAGCATGTTGTGCACCGGCGTCTTGCCGAGGTAGTGGTCGATGCGGAAGATGTGCGCTTCGTCGAAGGACTGCAGCAGGATGCGGTTCAGCGCCTCGGCCGACGCGCGGTCGTGGCCGAAGGGTTTTTCGACAATGATGCGCGCGCCTTGCGTGCAGCCGGCGGCGACGAGCTGTTCGACGACCTCGGCGAACATCGACGGCGGGATCGCCATGTAGTGTGCCGGGCGCTTCGCGTCGCCGAGCTGCTTGCGCAGCGCCTTGAAGGTGGCCGCATCGCCGTAGTCGCCGTTGACATAGCGCAGCAGGCCGAGCAGCTTGTCGAAGGCCTGCGCGTCGAGCCCGCCGTGCTGTTCGAGACTCTCGCGGGCATGGTCCTGGAACTCTTTCAGCGTCCAGCCGGCGCGCGCCACGCCGATCACCGGCACGCTCAGGTGGCCGCGCCGCACCAACGCCTGCAGCGCCGGAAAGATCTTCTTGCGCGCCAGGTCGCCGGTGGCGCCGAAGAAGACGAGTGCGTCGGAAGGTTCTTGGGTGGATGCGCTCATCGCGATGGCCTCACTTCTTCTCGTGGTGGCCGCCGAACTGCAGCCGCATCGCCGACAGCAGCTTGTTCTGGAAATCGGCCTCGCCGCGCGAGCTGAAGCGCGCGTTCAGCGCACTCGTCAGCACCGGCACCGGCACCGCCTCGTCGATGGCCGCCTTGATGGTCCAGCGGCCTTCGCCGGAATCGGACACGCGGCCGGCGAACTGGCCCAGCTTCGGGTCTTCGATCAGCGCGCTGGCGGTCAGGTCGAGCAGCCACGATGCGATCACGCTGCCGCGGCGCCAGACCTCGGCGATGTCGGGCAGGTTCAACGCGTATCGGTAGTGTTCGGGGTCGCGCAGCGGCGTGGTCTCGGCATCGATGTCGTGTGAACGCAGGCCGATGTCGGCACTGTGCAAGACGCCCATGCCTTCGGCATAGGCGGCCATCAGCCCGTATTCGATGCCGTTGTGCACCATCTTCACGAAGTGGCCGGCGCCCGCTTCGCCGCAGCGCAGGTAGCCCTGCTCGGCGGTGCCGCCCGCCTTCTCGCGACCGGGCGTGCGCTCGATGCTGCCGATGCCCGGCGCGAGGCTGTTGAAGATCGGATCGAGCCGTTGCACGGTGGCAGCCGGCCCGCCGATCATCATGCAATAGCCGCGCTCCAGCCCCCACACGCCGCCGCTGGTGCCGACATCGACGTAGTCGATGCGCTGGCCGGCGAGCTCCTTCGCGCGGCGGATGTCGTCGATGTAGTACGAATTGCCGCCGTCGATCAGCGTGTCGCCGGCTTCCAGGTGCGGCAGCACATCGGCGATCGCCTTGTCCACCACCGCCGCCGGCACCATCAGCCACACCGCGCGTGGCTTGGCCAGCTTGCCGATCAGGTCGGCGAGCGACGTTGCGCCGACCGCCTTTTCCTTGACCATGCCGGCCACCGCGTCGGCCGACATGTCGAAGACGACGCACTCGTGGCCGTCTTTCATCAGCCGGCGCACCATGTTCGCGCCCATTCGGCCCAGGCCGACCATTCCGAGTTGCATGCCTTTTCTCCCGATCGATGATGAAGGTTGGATGGGTGTCAGCCTGACCTGCGTGTCACGCGCCCTTCAACTCGCGGTACTGGCGAATGAGTGCGTTGGTCGAGCTGTCGTGTGCGGGCTCTGCGCCGGCCGACAGCTCGGGAATGATGCGCTTGGCCAGCACCTTGCCGAGTTCCACGCCCCACTGGTCGAACGAGTCGATGTGCCAGAGGGCCCCTTGCGTGAACACGCCGTGTTCGTACAGCGCCACCAGCTTGCCCAGCGCGGCCGGCGTCAGCTGTTCCAGCAGCAGCGTGTTCGATGGCCGGTTGCCATCGAACACGCGGTGCGGCACCAGCGCCTCGGCTACGCCTTCGGCGCGCACCTCGTCGGCGGTCTTGCCGAAGGCCAGCGCTTCGCCTTGCGCGAACACGTTGGCCATCAGCAGGTCGTGGTGCTGGCCGAGCGGGTTCAAGGTGCGGCCGAAGCCGATGAAGTCGCACGGGATCAGCCGCGTGCCCTGGTGGATCAGTTGGTAGAACGAATGCTGGCCGTTGGTGCCCGGCTCGCCCCAATAGACGGCGCCGGTGTCGCAGCCGACCGGCGCGCCGTCCAGGCGCACGTGCTTGCCGTTGCTTTCCATCGTCAGCTGCTGCAGGTAGGCCGGGAAGCGCTTCAGGTACTGCTCGTACGGCAGCACCGCCACCGTCTGCGCGCCGAGGAAGTTGCTGTTCCACAGCCCGATCAGGCCCATCAGCACCGGCATGTTGTGCGCGAACGGGGCGCTGCGGAAGTGCTCGTCCATCTGATGGCAGCCGCCGAGCAGCGCGTGGAAATGCTCGGGCCCGATGGCGAGCATCGTCGACAGCCCGATCGCCGAGGTCATCGAATAGCGCCCGCCCACCCAATCCCAGAAGCCGAACATGTTGTCCAGCGCGATGCCGAATTCGCTGACCTGGTGCGCACTGGTGGAAACGGCGACGAAGTGTTTGGCCACCGCCTGTTCGGTCGCCGCCCAGGCCGGCCAGCAGCCAGTCGCGCGCGCTGTGCGCGTTGCTCATCGTCTCGAGCGTGGTGAAGGTCTTCGACGCGATGATGAACAGCGTCTCGGCCGCATCCAGGCCCTTCACCGCTTCGCTGAAGTCGGTGCCATCGACGTTGGAGACGAAGTGGAAATCGAGCTCGCGGGTGCTGTAGTGGCGCAGCGCCTCGTAGGCCATCACCGGACCCAGGTCGGAGCCGCCGATGCCGATGTTGACGATGTGGCGGATGCGCTTGCCGCTGTGGCCGGTCCACGCGCCTGAGCGCACGCGCTCGGCGAACGCCGCCATGCGATCGAGCACGTCATGCACCGCCGGCACCACGTTCTCGCCATCGACCATGATCGACGCGCCGCGCGGTGCGCGCAGCGCCACGTGCAGCACTGCGCGGTCTTCCGAGACATTGATCTTGTCGCCCGCGAACATGGCGTCGATGCGCCGGCGCAGGCCGGCTTCGTCGGCCAGTTGCAGCAGCAGGCGCAGCGTCTCGTCGGTGATGCGGTTCTTCGAGTAGTCGAAGTAGATGCCGGCCGCCTGCAGCGCGAGCCGCTCGCCGCGCGTGGCGTCGTCGGCGAACAGCTGGCGCAGATGCGTCGTGCCGACGTCGGCATGGTGAGCCTGCAGCGCGCGCCAGGCGGCATGCTGGGTCACCGATGGGGTCGCGTGCGAATTCATGCGTGTGCTCCCGGCCTCAGGCCGCTGTGCGTCGACGCGCCGCCACCTTCGGCGCCTTCTTCACCGGCGCCTTGCGCGTGACGGCAGTCTTGACCGGCGCGACCACCCGGGCCGCGCGGCGCGACGCAGCCGGCGTGTCGACCGCGCCGCTGCCCTGCCACAGCCGGAAGCCGCCGACGAAGGCGTTTTCGTTGTCGCCCTTGCGGCACAGCGGCGGCATCTTCGTCAGGAGCCGCACATTGCCGCCGCCGATGACCACGTCGTCGGGCAGCAGCGCCGCGCTCAGGCGCGCCACCACGTCGAACACCGTCTTGCGCCACTTCTTCTTGCCGTGTTTTTCGAGCGCCTTCTCACCGACGTGGTCTTCGAAGGTCTTCTTGCGGTAGGGCAGGTGGGCCAGCTCCATCGGCAGCAACACGCCGTCGACGACCATGGTCGTGCCCAGCCCGGTGCCCAGGCCCAGGAACAGCAGCTTGCCGCCCGCGTAGCTGCCGAGTGCCTGCATGGCCGCGTCGTTGATGATCTTCACCGGCTTGCCGAACGCGGCGCGGTAGTCGAAATCGACCCAGCCGGTGCCCAGGTTGACTGGCTCGCGCAGCGGATGGTCGTTCTTCACCGCGCCGGGGTAGCCGATGGACACGCGGTCGTAGGACCAGTGGCCGGTGCGCCGCAGCACGCCATCGACCATCGCCTGCGCACTCATCTTCGGCCCCGAGGTGAAGCGGATTTCCTCGTCCTGCCCGGCGGCGCGGCATTTGATGTTGCTGCCACCGACATCGATCACCAGCACTTTCACGACGACCCCCGTTGTTCGCGTTCGCTCGTTCGCGTTCGCTCTTGTTCGATCACTTGTCGGCGAGTTTGCCGCTCTTCTCGGCAATGGCTGCCAGCAGCGACTGCCAGGACTTGACGAACGACGCCGCGCCGTCCTTCTGCAGCTGCGCGGCCAGCGCATCCAGGTCGATGCCGGCGCCGCGGAACCGCGCCAGCACGGCCTCGCAATCGCCACCATCGGCGGGCGCCGGCTCGCCGACGCGGCCGTGATCGGCGAAGGCCTTCAGCGTCGCCTCAGGCATCGTGTTGACGGTGAACGGCGCGGCCAGCGCTTCGACATACAGCGTGTCGCTCGCCTTCTTGTCCTTGGTGCCGGTGCTGGCCATCAACAGGCGCTGCACCTGCGCGCCGGCATTCAGCACGCGCCGGTAGCGCGGCGTGGCCACCAGCGCGTTGTAGGCGGCGTAGGCCTGCCGGCCGACGGCGATGCCGAGCTTCATGTTCAGCTCCGCGCCGACCTTGTCGGCCACCGCCACGTCCCAGCGGCTGATGAACAGCGACGCCACCGAGGCCACGTTCGCCGACAGGCCCTCGGCGATGCGCCGTTCGATGCCGCGCAGATACGCCTCGGCGGCGGCCAGATACTGCTCGGTCGAGAACAGCAGCGTCACGTTGATCGGCACCCCGGCGAAGATGGCATGCTCGATGGCGGGCAGGCCCTCGGCGGTGCCTGGAATCTTGATGAACAGGTTGGGCCGTGCGGCGCGCCGGTGCAACTCGCGCGCCACCTTCAGCGTGGTCTGCGTGTCGTAGGCCAGCAGCGGCGAGACCTCCAACGAGACGAAGCCATCGACGCCGTGGCTGCGCTTGTGAACCGGCGCGAACAGGTCGGCCGCGCGGGTGATGTCGCTCATGGCCAGATCGAAGAACAACTCCTCGCCCTGGCGCCCGGCCTTCAGCCCGGCGCCGATGTCGGCGTCGTAGTCGGCACTGCCGTGGATCGCCTGGTCGAAGATGGTCGGGTTCGAGGTCAGCCCGGTGACGGCCCATTCGTCGATGTAGCGTTGCAAGGTGCCGCTGTCGAGCAGCTGGCGCGTGATGTTGTCGAGCCACAGGCTCTGGCCCAGTGCGTTTAGCTTGGCAGTCGCATTCATGATGAGGCGCCTTTCGCTGGTGAGACAGGGTCTCACGATATACCCGCCGCGCGTGACATGCAGAGCGAACCCGTCTCGTGCGACCGAGCCGGCGGGGTACGGCCGATGTTTCCATTAGCATCGTTGCGACGATGGACTTGCTGACCCTGACCGCGCACCTGCCCGAGATCGAACTGGCCGCGGGCGACATCGTCGTGCACGAGGGCGGTTCGGGCCGTGCGCTGTGGGTGCTGGTGTCGGGGGCGCTGGAGGTGCGCAAGGGCACGGTCAGCGTCAACCGCATCACCCGGCCCGGCGCGTCGATCGGCGAGATTTCGCTGCTGCTCGACACGGTGTACAGCGCCACCGTGCTGGCCACCGAACCGAGCATCCTGCGCCACGCTGCCGACGGCCACGCGCTGCTGGCCCGCGACCCCGCCGTGGCGCGGCTGATCGCGGTCGGGCTGGCCGAGCGCCTGAACTTCGTCACCACCTACCTGGCCGACCTGAAGCATCAGTACGGCGATGCGCCCGGGTTGTCGATGGTCAACGACGTGCTGGCCCGGCTGGCGCACCGCCAGGCCCCGGCCGCGCGGCCGGGTTCGGTGCGTGATCCGGATCCGGACTATTGAGCGAACCCGGGTTGCCATCGATCGAGTGGCAATCGACGATGGCAGGCTGCGCAGACAGTCGTTCGGATCAGCCTCGGTCGGTGCCAGCAAGTCCGGGCCGCCTCGACGCCAGGATTCACATCGGCGTGGCGCCTGCCATCACACGCGCCTGCGTGCCGGGGCCAGCAACCGGGCTGCGCCACCGCGCGCGCTTGCAAACGTCAGCGTCAGCGGCCTTGCGCGCGCGGCAGGCCGATCACCGTGCCCTCGCGGCGCGGGTCGGCTGCACCGTACTGCTTGCCGGTCTTCGGGTCGATCAACACCGTCTGCACAGAGCCGATGTCGGTGAGCCCCACTGCGTAGCCCAGCGCACCCAGCGCGGTCACGGTGTCGGCCGGGTACCACGGGTCGACCGAAATCGAAGGGCTGGCACTGCCCACCGACAGGCGCGGCGCATCGATCGCCGCCTGCATCGTCATCTTGTGGTCGACCAGGTTGATCGTCACGTTGACCACTGAGTTGATGATGGTCGAACCGCCGGGCGAACCGTAGGCCAGCAGCGGGCTGCCGTCGGGGTTGAACATCATCGACGGCGACATGCTGCTGCGTGGTCGCTTGCCGGGCTGCACATCGTTGTAGCCGGCGCTGCCGGTGAACGCGTTGGTCGACGGCGTGGTGTTGAAGTCGGTCAGTTCGTTATTGAGCAGGAAACCGTAGTTCTTGAAGCTGCCGTCGGGACGCGTGTAGCCGGCGAACACACCGATGCCGTAGCCGGACTCGATGGTGTTCGTGTACGAGACCACGTTGCCCCACTTGTCGACGACCGAGAAGTGCGTCGTGCCGTTTTCCATGCTCATCGCCGGGTCAGCGACGGCCAGCCGAGTGGCCGGCTTCAGTCCGGCAACCTCATACGGCCGCGGGTCGTCGGCCACCGGGTTCGGCGTCAGCCGGATTCCCGGCGTGATGTAGCCACTGCGCAGCATGATGTAGTCGGGGTTCAGCAGCCCCTTGGCGGGCACCGGTACGAAGTCCGCGTCGCCCATCCACACCGCGCGGTCGGCGAAGGCCAGACGCATGGCGTCGGCCATCGCGGAGGCCGTCTTCACGCTGCCGAAGCCGAAGCCGGCGCTGGCATCGCCGAGCGGAAAGCGCTCCAGCATCTTCAGAATCTGCAGCACGGTCAGCGCGCCGGAGGATGGCGGCGGCATCGACTTGATGCGGTAGCCGCGGTAGCTGCCTTCGATCGGCGTACGCACCTTTGCCCGGTACTGCGCCAGATCGGCCAGGGTCATGCTGCCGGCCTTGCCGATCGGATCCAGGTTCGGCTGGTTGTACTGCTGGCCTTCGATGATGCCCAGCGCTATGTCGCAGCCCTTGTCCGGCATGTACTGGTAGAAGCAGTCGGCCCCATGATCGGCGATCTGCCGAAAGGTCTGAGCCAGCGGCTTGTTCGTGACCAGCGAGCCGACGGGGCGGAAGTCGCCCCCGGGGCAGAAGTACTCAGCGGCCAGCGGCGAGTTCTTCGCCCGGCTCGTGGGGCTGTCACATGCTGTGCTGCTGACGAATCGCGGCGTCGCCGCGAAGCCGTCTTCGGCCAGCGCGATCGCCGGCTGCAGCACCTGTGAAAGTGACAGCTTGCCGTAGTCCTTGAGCGCCATCTCCGTGCCTCGCACCATGCCCGGCACGCCCACAGCCACACCCTGAAGCGAGCGTCGGCCGAAGGGCTGGCCGACGAACATGTCGGGGGTTGCGCCAGCCGGCGCCTCTTCGCGGCTGTCGATGATCACTGTTTGGCCAGACTGGGCCATGTGGATCATCATGAACCCGCCGCCGCCGATGCCGGCCGACTGCGGCTCGACCACGTTCAGTGCGTAGGCGATCGCCACCGCAGCGTCGACCGCGTTGCCACCTTGCTCCAGGATCTTTGCGCCCGCCTCCGCACCGAAGGGGTTGGCCACCGAAACGACACCCTGCCTGAAGGCCTTGCCGGCCCAGGGCGGCGGTGAACCCTTGGCTTGGGCCGGTAGCTTGACCGTCGACTCCAGACCCAATGCCGCATCGCCGCCGTCTGCCTGGGCCGTTGCGCCAAGGCTGCAGGCCAGTGCGGCGCAAACGAAGATGGACGAGTGGCGAAAGGGTGCGCGGGTGGTCATGCTAGGGAACTCCTTCGGTGGTGGGTTTCGGCGCCAACCCCTGGTTTTGGGCGCCCGATATTAAGACGCCCCCCCATGCGACGCAAGAAACCAGTCTACGGGCAGACATCCCCAGCGCCATAACTGCGAGCGGCGGCGGCCGGCAGCACGCCCTCGTTCGGCAACGACGGGTGCGGTTGCCTCCAGCCGCAGTCAGAACACCGTGCGCAGCGACGCCTGCTCAGCCGCCAGATCCACGCTTTCGCTGCCCATCAACGAGTGCCACTGCGCCGAGCCTGCGCCCAGGTCGATGTCGATGAAGGCCGGCACCGGCCCGATCTGGCGGCCCGCATTGAAGACCCAGCTGCGGCCGATGCGGTCGGCCCAGGCGCCATCGGGATGGAACGGCGATTCGTGCACATGGCCGGTGAGCACGTGGTCCGGCTGAAAGCGTTCGACCCAGCGCGCCAGATCGGTATCGCCGTAGCTGCGCCGGCCGGTCCAGCAGGTCGGCGAGCCGAGCGGCGGCCAGTGATAGATCCACAGCCAGCGCTTGGGGCGGCGCGCCGCGTCGGCGGCCAACTGCGCCTCCACCGCGGCACGTCCGGTAGGCCCGTCCCACCACGGGCAGACCGTGAACAGGGTGTCGGCGACGAGCAGCGAATCGCCATCGGTCGGCACACCAGTGGCGCGCGCCTCTTCCAGCCACAGCGCGGCCTGCTCGCCGTTCGCGTCCAGACCGGTGAGGTCGTGGTTGCCGGAGCCGATGACCACCCGGCCGGCCGCCTGCAGCAGCGCCAGGTAGTGCAGCACGACCACCGTCTGCGCGTCCAGCGACACCACCGAGTTGATGTCCAGGCTGTCGCCGGCCAGCACGACCAGATCGAACGACGGCGCGGCGCGCACGACCCAGTCGAGCTGGGGCAGCGTGTAGTGCAGGTCGGAGACGAGGAGGATGCGCACCGGGGTCCACCCACCTACGCGGCGGCGGAGCCGGTGTGATTCCACGCGCGCAGCACCGGCTCGCCGCGGTGGTGTTCGTAGCCGAGCACGCTCAGGCTGGCGGTGCCCAGCACCAGCAGCGCGCCGCCCGACGGCGGCAGCGCCAGCCAGCGCGCGGCCAGCATGCGCAGCAGGTGGCCGCTGGAGAACAGCAGCACATCGGCGTCGAGCGCGCGCACGCGGGCGATCACGCGGTCGGCGCGCGCGGCCACCTGCGCCGGCGCTTCGCCGCCCGGGCAGCCGTCGCGGAACAGCGACCAGCCCGGGTTGGCGGCCTGGATCTGCGTGCTGGTCAGGCCCTCGTAATCGCCATAGTCCCACTCGACCAGGTCGGCGTCGGCCGCGGCCTGGGCGCCGAAGCCGGCCAGTTCGCAGGTGCGCGCCGCGCGCTGCAGCGGGCTGGTCCAGACCTTGGCGAAGGCTGCGTTGCGCAATCGCTCACCGAGACGGCGCGCGTCGCGCTCGCCGCTGTCGATCAACGGCAGATCGGTCAAGCCGGTGTGCTGGCCCGACAGGCTCCAGGCGGTCTCGCCATGGCGGGCCAGGAGCAGTTGCGGCAGTGCGGGGTCCATCCGGTTCAGCCGGCGCCCGGCCCGAGCATGCGCTGCGGGTCCACCCAGGCATCGAACTGCTCGGCGCTGACCACGCCCAGCGCCAGCGCCGCCTCGCGCAGCGTGCTGCCCTGCGCCTCGGCCTGCTTGGCCACCTTCGCCGCGGTGTCATAGCCGATGTGCGGCGCCAGCGCCGTCACCAGCATCAGCGATCGTTGCAGCAGCTCGGCGACCCGCGCTTCGTTGACTTGCAGCCCGCTCACGCAGTGCGTGGCGAAGCTGTGCATCGCATCGCTCAGCAGGCGCAGGCTGTCGAGGGTGTTCAGCGCAATGAGCGGCTTGTACACGTTCAATTCGAAATGGCCCTGGCTGGCGGCGAAGCCGATCGCCGCGTCGTGGCCCAGCACCTGCGCGCACACCATCGTCAGCGCCTCGACCTGGGTCGGGTTGACCTTGCCCGGCATGATCGAGCTGCCAGGCTCGTTCTGCGGCAGCTGCAATTCGCCGAGCCCGGCGCGCGGGCCACTGCCCATCAGGCGGATGTCGTTGCCGATCTTGGTCAGTGCCACCGCCAGCATCCTCAGCGTGCCGTGCAGCGCGACCAGCGCTTCGTGGCCGGCGAGCGCGGCGAACAGGTTGTCCGCCTGGCGCAGCGGCAGTTTCAGTTGCGTCGACAGCGCCGCGCACACGCGCGCGCCGAACTGCGCGTGGGTGTTCAGCCCTGTGCCGACTGCAGTGCCACCAATGGCCAGCGTGTGCACCGCCTGCAGTGCGTGTTCGATGCTGTCGTGGCACAGCCCGAGCTGTGCCGCGTAGCCGCCGAACTCCTGTGCCAAGGTCAACGGCGTCGCGTCCTGCAAGTGCGTGCGGCCGATCTTGATCACATCGGCGAAAGCCGCCGCCCGCTGTTCGAGCGCGCGGCGCAATTCGAGCAGTGCCGGCATCAGCCGCTGCTTGGCGGCCAGCGCGGCGGCCAGGTGCATCGCGGTGGGAAAGACGTCGTTCGACGACTGGCCGCGATTGACCTCGTCGTTCGGGTGCACGCGCGCTTCATCACCAAGCGCGGCCGAGGCGAGGTGCGCGACCACCTCGTTGACGTTCATGTTGCTCTGCGTGCCCGAGCCGGTCTGCCACACGCTGAGCGGAAACTGCGCATCGAATTCGCCGTCGGCGACGCGGGCGGCAGCGGCGGCGATGGCCTCGGCGCGCGCCGGCGCAAGCAGGCCCAGGTCGCGGTTGACACGCGCCGCTGCCCACTTGATCCAGGCCAGCGCGTGCACCAGCTCGAGCGGCATGCGCTGCTCGCCGATGGCGAAGAAGTGCAGGCTGCGCGCGGTCTGCGCGCCCCACAGCGCATCCGCCGGCACCTCGATGGGGCCGAAGCTGTCGTGCTCGGTGCGGGTGTTGCTCAAGGCGATGGCCGGGTCTGGATGCCCAGTCTAAGATGTTCGCCGGAGACACGGTCAGCACCCGCACCCGGACAGCACCACGCATGAAGTTTCAGGATTACTACGCCACCCTCGGTGTGCCACGCGATGCCGGCGAGGACGACATCAAGCGCGCCTACCGCAAGCTGGCGCGCAAGTACCACCCCGACCTGAACAAGGCGGGTGACGCGGAAGCGAAATTCAAGGAAGTCGGCGAGGCTTACGAGGTGCTGAAGGATGCCGAAAAGCGCGCCGCCTACGACACCGCCGGCAAGCGCTGGGGCGAGGCCGGCAGCCAGCAGCCGCCACCCGGCTGGGACAGCGGCTTCGAGTTCCGGGGCGCCGGCCCGGCCGGCCCCGGCGGTGCCGAGGACTTCGCCGACCACAGCGAGTTCTTCGAGGCGCTGTTCGGTCGCCGCGGCGGCGGTGGCTTTGCCCGCCAGCCGCCGCCGCGGGCCCGCGACCACCACGCCAAGGTGCTGATCGACCTGGCCGACGCCTACCGTGGCGCCAGCCGCGGCATCGTGCTGCAGGTGCCGCAGATCGATGCCGACGGCCGCCTGTCGATGCGTGAGCGCCAGCTCGACGTGGCCATTCCGATCGGCGTGCGCGAAGGGCAGCACCTGCGCCTGGCCGGACAGGGTGCGCCAGGCCCCGAAGGCGCGCCGGCCGGCGACCTGTACCTCGAGATCCACTTCAAGGCGCACCCGCTGTTCCGCGTCGAAGGCCGCGATGTCACGCTCGAGTTGCCGCTGGCGCCGTGGGAAGCGGCGCTGGGCGCCGAGGTCAACGTGCCCACGCCCGACGGCCATGTGCAGATGAGCATTCCGGCCGGCTCGGCTTCGGGCCGCAAGCTGCGCCTGAAGGGCAAGGGCATCCCCGGCAAGCAACCGGGTGACCTCTTCGTGCAGTTGCAGATTCAGATGCCGCGTGGCGAAAGCGCCGCCGCCCAGCAGGCCTGGCGCGATCTGGCGCAGGCCCATGCCGATTTCAACCCACGCGCGAACCTGGGGGTCTGATGAAGAACATCGAGGTGACCACGCTGCACTGCGAGGTGGTCGAAGAAGAGGTCGAGATGTCGCTCGACCAGCTGTGCCGCGCTTGCGGTGCGCGCAGCGAACTGGTCTTGCAGCTGGTCGAACACGGCGTGCTGGAAGCGCGCGGCGATGGCCATGACTGGGTCTTCGTCGGCGCCAGTTTGCGCCGCACGCGCCTGGCGCTGCGGCTGATGCATGACCTGGATGTCAACCCGCCCGGCGCGGCCCTGGCGGTGGAACTGCTGGAAGAGATTCAGCGTCTGCGCGCCTCGCACTGAAGCGTCCCGAGCCGGACGCCCGTCATTGCCCGGCCTTGAATCCCGAGGCCTTGATCACCGGTGCCCAGCGCTCGAAGTCGGCCTGCATCACCGCGGCCAGCTTGTCGGGCCCGTCGCCGGTCGGCTGCAACCCCATGTCCAGCAGCCGCTGGCGTGTCACCGGGTCGTTGACGGCGGCCTGCGCCGCCTGCGCCAGCCGCTCGATGGCGGCCTTCGGCGTGCCGGCCGGCGCGAACAGGCCGTACCAGGGGTTGGCGACGAGGTCGTAGCCCTGCTCGCGGAAGGTCGGCACGGTCGGGAACATCGGGTCGCGCTCGGCGCCGGCCACCGCCAGCAGCCGCGCCCGGCCGGCTTCGACAACCGGGCGGATGTCGGCGGCCAGCGTCGTCGCGGCGACGATCTCGCCCGAGGCCAGCGCCTGCATCGCCGGTGCCGTGCCTTTGTACGGCACGTGCGTGAGCTGGATGCCGGCCTCGCGCGCGAACATCACGCCGAAGAAGTGCGGCAGGCTGCCGGCGGCGGCCGAGGCATAGAAGCCGTACTTGTCGGGGTTCGACTTGACCAGCGCGACGAACTCGGCCAGCGTCTTCGATGGCACCTGCGCGGTCACGCCCAGGCCGAGCTGGAAGTTGGCCAGATGCGCCACCGGCGCGAAATCCTTGAACGGGTCGTAGCGCAGCTGGCCGGCGAACGAGGTCGGGAAGATCGACATCGTCGCCACCGGCGCCATGATCAGCGTGAGGCCGTCCGGGGCCGCCGCCTTGGCCATTTCCATGGCGATGCGCCCGCCGGCGCCGGCCTTGTTCTCGACGATCACGGTCTGCTTCAGCGTGCGTGTCATGTGCTCGGCCAGCACCCGCGTCAGCGCGTCCGAGGTGGCACCGGCCGGATAGCCGACGATGATGCGGAGGGTGCCGTCCTGGGCCGACACCTGTGCACCGGCCGCCGCCAGGGCAGCACCGCACAGCAGTTGCAGAAAGGGGCGGCGGCGGTGCGTGGACATGGCAGGCCTTTCGTCAATGAAACGGGGTCAACGCTGACCAGCGCCGATGGTGGCATCGTCGGCCGCCGAGCATTCCTCGGGCGGACCCTGATGCCGGCCGCCCGCCGCGGCCGAGGACCGACCGTGGCGCGAGCGTCTATGCTTGGCCGCCATGAACCAACAGATCGACCAATTCCTGACGCTGCTGCCGGCGCTGCTGGCCACCTATGGCATGAACGTGCTCGGCGCGATCGTTACGCTGATCGTCGGCTTCGTCGCCGCCGGCTGGCTGCAGCGGTTGACGAACCGCGCGCTGCTGAAGTTCGACAAGCTCGACCCGATGTTCAGGCCCTTGCCGGGCAAGGTTGTCCGCATCGTGGTCATGGTCTTTACCCTGATCGCGGTGCTCAACCGTTTCGGCGTGCAGACCACCAGCCTGATCGCGCTGCTCGGTGCCGCCGGCCTGGCCATCGGCCTGGCGCTGCAGGGCACCTTGAGCAACGTTGCCGCCGGCGTGATGATCCTGCTCTTCCGCCCCTTCAAGATCGGCGATGCGGTGAAGCTGGGCAGCGATGTCTATGTCATCGACAACCTGGGCTTCTTCATGTGCAAGGCGCACCTGCCCGACGGCCCGATGGCGTTCCTGCCCAACTCCGAGATCTGGGGCCAGACCATCGTCAACCTGTCGGTTACCGACAAGGACCGGCGCCGCATCGACGAAACCTACGGCATCGGCTATGGCGACGATATCGAGCTGGGCCTGAGCATCCTGCGCCGCATCGCGGACGAAGAACCGCGCGTGCTGAAGGACCCGGCGCCGCTGATCAAGGTCGAATCGCTGGGCGACAGCTCGGTCAACATCCTGTTCAGGGTGTGGACCCCGCGCGCCGACTGGTGGGACACCAAGCTCGACCTGCTGCACCGCTGCAAGGTGGCGCTGGAAGAAGGCGGCTGCAACATTCCGTTCCCGCAGCGCGACGTGCACCTGTTCAGCGCGCCCACGTCGCAGGCCGCGCAAGGTTGAGCGCGGCGCGGCCTGGGCCGCAGTGCTAAGCTGATCGACTGCAAACAAGCCCTCGAAGGGGATCACCATGCCCGCCTTGCTGCCCGACGTCGATCCCGATGGCCTGCTCGAGTACTCGGTGGTCTTCACCGACCGCGCGCTGAACCACATGTCGCGCAAGTTTCAGGGCGTGATGCGCGACATCTCCGGCGTGCTGAAGGAGGTCTATCGCGCGCATGCCGCCATCGTCGTGCCCGGCAGCGGCACCTTCGGCATGGAAGCGGTGGCGCGCCAGTTCGCGACCGGCGCCAGCACGCTGGTGGTGCGCAACGGCTGGTTCAGCTACCGCTGGACGCAGATCCTCGACATGGGCGGCATCGCCTCGAAGCAGCAGGTGCTGAAGGCGCGCCCCACCGGCGCCGGCCGGCAGATGCCGTTTGCGCCGCCGCCGATCGACGAGGTGGTGGCCGCCATCCGCACGCACAAGCCGGCGGTGGTGTTCGCTCCGCACGTCGAGACATCGTCGGGCATGCTGCTGCCCGATGCCTACCTGCGCGCCGTGGCCGATGCGGTGCATGAACAAGGTGGGCTGTTCGTGCTCGACTGCATCGCCTCGGGCGCGCTGTGGGTGGACATGCAGGCCACCGGCGTCGATGTGCTGATCAGCGCGCCGCAGAAGGGTTGGAGTGGCTCGCCGTGCTGCGCCTTCGTGATGCTCAGCGAGCGTGCGCAGCGAAGCCATCGATGCCAGCACCAGCACCAGCTTCGCGCTCGATCTGAAGAAGTGGCTGCAGATCATGCAGGCCTACGAAAAGGGCGGCCATGGCTACCACGCCACCATGCCGACCGACGCGCTGACCTTGACACGCGATGCGATGCTCGAAACGCGTGCCTACGGCTTCGACAAGCTGCGCGCCGAGCAGCTGGAACTCGGCCGCCAGGTGCGTGCCCTGCTGGCCGGCCACGGGCTGCGCAGCGTCGCCGCCGAAGGCTTTCAGGCGCCGGGCGTGGTCGTCAGCTACACCGACGACGAGGGCCTGAGCAGCGGCAAGGCGTTCATCGCCGAGGGGTTGCAGACCGCCGCCGGCGTGCCGTTGATGTGCGACGAGCCAGCCGACTTTCGCACCTTCCGCCTCGGCCTGTTCGGCCTGGACAAGCTGCATCACACCCAGCGCAGCGTGGCGCATCTTGAAGCGGCACTGAAGAAGCTGCTCGGGGCCCGGGAACCGGCGCGCGCGCTGGCTTGAAACGATCCCCGGCAAGTGCCCGGGTGCTCAACGCTGTGGGCGTGAGCCCGACACCGCCGCGTACAGGCCCAGGCCGATGAAGCTGGTGGCCGTCGCCCAGCGGCCCCAGCGGGCATGGCGAGCGCTGCGCCCGATGCGTTGCCCCAGCGCACCGGCGGCGAGCACATACAGGCTGTCGGTGACGAGCGCGATGAGCACGAACAAGGTGCCCAGCGCGATGCCCTGCACCACGGTCGAGTTGCGCGGGTCCATGAACTGCGGCAAGAACGCGGCGAAGAACAGCGTGGTCTTCGGGTTCAGCAGCGCCACCAGCACCGCATCGCGAAAGATGCGCCGCAGATCGGGCGCCGCAAAGCGCTGCGCCGAGGTCGTTGCCTGCGGCCGGCGCAGCGCCTGCACACCCAGGAACAGGAGGTACGCCGCGCCGCCGTAGCGCACGACATCGAAGGCCAGTGACGACACCGCGAACAGCGCGGCCAGCCCGATCGAGGCGGCCAGCGCATTGGCCAGGTTTCCCAGGGCCACGCCCGCCACCGACACCAGCCCGGCCTGACGGCCCTGCGACAGCGTGCGCGCGACGATGTACATCACGCCCGGGCCCGGTGAAGCCGCCAGCACCAGGCTGGCCAAGGTGAAGGCCGCCAGCGCCGAGCCGCTGATCAGAAGTGCATCCATCGCAAACCCAATTCAGCCGCGCAGCGGCAGCGCCACGCCGATGGCCACGAACACGCCGCCGCAGACCTGGTTGAAGCGTCGCCCCACCCGCTTCAGCCACGGGCTGATGCGTTGCGCGGCACTGGCAAGGAACACCTCGGTGGCGACTTCGATGACCGCGAAGGTGCCGGCCATGACGGCGAACTGCAGCGCCAGGTTGCGCGCCGGGTCGATGAACTGCGGCAAGAAGGCGGCGAAGAACAGGATGCCCTTCGGGTTGGTCAAGGCCGCCAGCGCGCCCTGGCGGAACATCGACATGCTGGAGCGTGCCGTGGCGGTTGCATCGTGCTGCAGGCTGATCGGCGGCGAGCGCCACACCTGCACGCCCAGCCACACCAGGTAGGCGCCGCCGAGCCACTTCAGCACCGTCAGCCAGACCAGCGACGATTGCAGCAGCGCGCCGATGCCGAACATCGACAGCGCCATCAGCGTGACGAAACCGCAGGCGCCACCGAAGACCGTGAACAGCGCGCGGCGCCGGCCGTGCAGCGCGCCATGGGTCAGCGCCAGCAGGCTGTTCGGCCCGGGCGACAGCGACAACCCGGTGGCCGCGAGGGTGTAGATCAGCCAGGTGTGCGGGTCCATGGCGGCCGATGGTAGCGGCAGACCGTGCTGCAGCGCACCGACCGCCGGCCCCGGGCCGCCGGGTCACGCCGAGTCGTCGGCGTGACCCCCTCACTGTGCTGGCGGCTTGGTCACCGACAGCAGGAACTGGTTGTTCGCCGGGAACACCACCGGCACCACCCCCATGCCACGCATGTTCAATGCGACCCACTCGCTGGTCACCGAAGTGGAACCGTCACTGGCTGTGACCGTCTCGGCCAGTCGATGGGTGAAGCCGCCCATCGGCTTGTTCGCCTCCAGCGTCTCGATGCGTGTCACGCCGGTGGCGAAGTTGAGTACGGCGGTGCGCGTGTAGCGGCCATTGGCGTCGCCCGGCGTGGCGATGGTGTTGCTCGAATCGCCGAACGGTGCGCCGGCCCGCAACTGGCCGTTGGCGCTCAGATTCCACGAGTCCGACACGGTGCCCACCGCCGGGATGGTGTTGGTGCGCGCCTTGGTGGCCATGATGATGCCGCCGGTATCGGGGATCGCCACCAGCATCAGCTCGCCGCCACCGGCCCGGTAAAGGTAGATCACGCCGCCGTCGTTGTCCGTCGTGTTGCGATAGCGCAGCGCGCCGTTGGCGTCGGCAGTGACTTGCAAGGCGGGCAGTTCGGTCATGCTCAACGCGGTGCAGGCGGTTGGGGTCGCGCACTCCGTCAGCGCGGTCAGCGCTCCGGTGGCGTTGAACGTGATCGCCAGGCCCTGCACGCTGTAGCTGTTGCCGTCGCGCTCGATGTTCAGCGAATTCCAGGTGCCGGCCAGTTCGCCCAGCGTGTGCGATTGCTCGGGCATCAGCAAGCCCATGCGGAACTGGCCGCTGCCGACATCGCCTTCTTCGAAGCGCACCACCATCACGCCGGCCTGCGACACCACCAGGTCGTCGTTGTCGCCGCCGTAGCGACAGGTCCCGTTGGCGCTCAGCGTGCCGGGGCCGTCGAGCGCGGAGTAGGTCAATGCCGCGGCATCGACAGTGATGACCTCGGTGTCGGGCTCGTCGCCGGCATCGGTCGGTGACACGCCGATGAAGCGATAGCGGCCGCTGCGCAGCGCGGCGCAGTTCGGCGCCGCCGGCTTCAGCAGCAGCTCTGCCGGCAGCGAAGGCACGCCGCTGAGCGTGCCCGCCGCCGCCTGGGGCGAGGCGTTGGCGACGCTGTCGGACAGCGCCGCCAGCGAGCTGTTGCCGGCGGCGATGGTTGCCGTCAGCATGTCCACGGCCTGATCGAGGGCGTTGCCGGAGGTCTCACCGTGGGCGGCGACGAGCGTGCCGGTCACCGGGTTGCCGGCAGCGGCCAGGTCGATGCCGGCGGCGGCCAGCGTGGCACTGACGGCGGCGACGGCATCGTCCACCTGTTGTGCGCCTATGGCCGAACCCGCGGCGAAGTTGTCGAAATAGCCGGCCGGCGCGCGGCCTGCCAGCCGTGCCACCACCAGTTCGCTGATCGGGGTGATGTTGGCGGTGGCTGAACTGCCGCTGCCGGTGGCGACCGAATGCAATCGGGTGCCGTCGGCGGCGGTGACGCGCAGCAAGCAGGGCAGCCGCCCTTCGACGATCTGCACGCTGTAGCGTCCATCGGCTTGCGTGGTGGTCGAACCGCCGCCCGCGTCGCAGCGGACATCGACCGTGCCGGCCGCAATCGCGGCACCGGTCGCGGCAGTGCCTTCGAGTGTCAGTGCGACTGCGCCGCCGCCCGCGGGCGCTGCGGCGGGTCCGTCATCACCGCCACAAGCGACGAGTGCGCATGCGATGGCAGCCAGCGCTGCCGGCGCTCGGCACGCCGCACACAGGCGGGACAGGGATGGGTTCTGTGAGCGCATGATCGGTACTCCTTGGTGGCTGGTGGGGTCATCGCCTGTCGATCACGGACGCCCTTTGTGGGCTCCGTTCTCGCAGTGCAGCGCAATTTTTCTCAGGCCGGTAGGACGGCGTCATCCGTCGGGTTGGTGAGACGCCCGGGGCGCATCAGCAAACCGGGGGACAAGCACCAGGGGCTTGTGCAGGACGACCTGATACACCATAATCTACCGACCGGTTGGTAGAAAATAAACATCTGATCCCCATGCCCGTGCAGCTCACCCCGTCCCCTGCTGCGGCTGCCGCGCCCGATGCCAACGCGCAGCGCACCGCCGACCGGGTGCGCGAAGGCATGTTCGCGAACGACCGCGCTTCGAAGGCGCTGGGCATGCAGGTGGCTTCGGTGAGCCCCGGCCGCGCGGTGCTGACCATGACCGTGCGCGACGACATGCTCAACGGCCACGACATCTGCCACGGCGGGCTTATCGCCACGCTGGCCGATTCCACTTTCGCTTTTGCCTGCAACTCGTACGACGAGCTGACCGTGGCCTCGGGCTTTGCCATCGACTTGCTGGCGCCGGGACGACTGGGCGATGTGCTCACCGCCACCTGCAGCGAGGTATCGAAGGCCGGGCGCACCGGCGTGTATGACACCGATGTGCTGAACCAGCGCGGCGAACGCATCGCGGTCTTTCGCGGCCGCTCGTACACGATCAAGGGCAAGCCGGCGGTGGCCGGCTGAAGCACCGACAACACAACCCTGGAGGCACCCGGATGCCCGCACGACACCCCGAGCCCGGCGACCTGGAGCCGATCGAGACCGCCAGCCGCGACGAGTTGCAGTCGCTGCAACTGCAGCGCCTGAAAAAGACGCTGCAGCACGCCTACGACAACGTGCCGCACTACCGTCAGGCCTTCGACGCGAAGAGGGTGCATCCGGCCGATTGCAAGTCGCTCGCCGATCTGGCGAAGTTCCCGTTCACGACCAAGAAGGACCTGCGCGAGCACTACCCGTTCGGCATGTTCGCGGTGCCGCGCAAGCAGGTGGTGCGCGTGCATGCCAGCTCGGGCACCACCGGCAAGCCCACCGTGGTCGGCTACACGAAGGGCGACATCGACACCTGGGCCCACCTTGGCGCACGTTCGATCCGCGCTGCCGGCGGGCGCGCCGGCGACATGGTGCACGTGGCCTACGGCTACGGCCTCTTCACCGGCGGGCTGGGTGCGCACTACGGAGCCGAGCGGCTGGGCTGCACGGTGGTGCCGATGGGCGGCGGCCAGACCGAGAAGCAGGTGCAGCTGATCACCGACTTCCGCCCCGACATCATCATGGTCACGCCCAGCTACATGCAGGTCATCGTCGAGGAGATGGTGCGCCAGGGGCTCGATCCCCGCGCCTCGTCACTGACAGTGGGCATCTTCGGCGCCGAGCCGTGGACCGAGGCCATGCGCCATGACATCGAGGTGCGCGCGGGGCTCGATGCGGTCGACATCTACGGCCTCAGCGAGGTGATGGGCCCGGGCGTGGCCAGCGAGTGTGTCGAGACCAAGGACGGCCCGGTGATCTGGGAAGACCACTTCTATCCCGAGATCATCGACCCGGAAAGCGGCGAGCCGGTGGCCGACGGCGAGGAAGGCGAACTCGTCTTCACGACGTTGACGAAGGAAGCGCTGCCGGTGATCCGCTACCGCACGCGCGACTTGACAAGGCTGTTGCCACCCACGGCGCGCAGCATGCGCCGCATGGGCAAGATCGTCGGCCGCAGCGACGACATGCTGATCATCCGCGGCGTCAATGTCTTTCCCACGCAGGTGGAGGAATTGGTGCTGAAGCACGGCCAGCTGTCGGGACAGTACCAGCTGGTGGTGACGCGACAGGGCAACCTCGACGAGGTGCAGGTGCTGTGCGAACTGGCCGCCGAGCACCAGGCCGCCGATCGCGCCGCGGTGGCGGCGGCCTTGCAGCAGCGCATCAAGACGCTGGTCGGCATCAGCACCACGGTCAGCGTCGGCGCGCCCGATTCGATCGAACGCACGCTCGTCGGCAAGGCGCGGCGGGTCATCGACAAACGGCCGAAGTAAGGAGGCTCGAACATGTATACCCAAGCCATGGACACGATGGCGCGCGAAGGCGCCAACAAGCTCGAACGCGTGCTGAGCGCCGATGAGCAGGCGCTGCAGCAGCGCTTCGACGAGCGCATCGATGCCGGCGAATTCATCGAGGCGAAAGACTGGATGCCCGACAACTACCGCAAGACGCTGCTGCGCCAGATCAGCCAGCACGCGCACTCGGAAGTCGTCGGCATGCTGCCCGAGGGCAACTGGATCACGCGCGCGCCGACCTTGAAGCGCAAGACCATCCTGCTGGCCAAGGTGCAGGACGAGGCCGGCCACGGCCTGTACCTTTACGCAGCGGCCGAGACGCTCGGCACCAGCCGCGACCAGATGGTCGACGCGCTGCACAGCGGCAAGGCCAAGTACAGCAGCATCTTCAACTACCCCACGCTGACCTGGGCCGACATGGGCACCATCGGCTGGCTGGTCGATGGCGCGGCGATCATGAACCAGGTGCCGATCTGCCGCTGCAGCTACGCGCCGTATGCGCGCGCCATGATCCGCATCTGCCGCGAGGAAAGTTTCCACCAGCGCCAGGGCTTCGACAGCCTGCTGACGATGATGACCCGCGGCACCGCCGCACAGAAGGCGATGGTGCAGGACGCGGTGAACCGCTGGTGGTGGCCGTGCCTGATGATGTTCGGCCCGCCCGACGACCAGAGCCCGAACAGCGCGCAGGGCATGCGCTGGGGCATCAAGCGCGTCTCCAACGACACGCTGCGGCAGAAGTTCGTCGATGCCACCGTCGACCAGGCGAAGATGCTCGGCGTCACCTTGCCCGACCCCGATCTCAAATGGAACGAGGCGACGCAGCACTGGGATTTCGGCGCCATCGACTGGGCCGAGTTCTGGGCCGTCATCGGCGGTGACGGCGCCTGCAACCGCGAGCGGCTGGCGGCACGCGTCAAGGCCTGGGAAGACGGGCAGTGGGTGCGCGATGCGGCGCTGGCGCACGCCGCCAAACGCAATATGAAGGAGGCAGCATGAGCACCACCGAATGGCCTTTGTGGGAAGTGTTCGTGCGCAGCCGCGCCGGGCTCGACCACAAGCACTGCGGCAGCCTGCACGCCGCCGACGCGCCCATGGCGATCCAGCTGGCGCGTGATGTCTACACGCGCCGCCAGGAAGGCGCCAGCATCTGGGTCGTGCCCTCGGCGCAGATCACTGCCAGCGACCCGGCTGACAAGGCGATGTACTTCGACCCGGCCGAAGACAAGGTGTATCGGCACCCGACCTTCTACAAGCTGCCTGCCGAACTGGACCACATGTGATGACGGCTTCAATCACCCTTTCCGACAACGCGCGCGTGCAGTACCTGCTGCGCATCGGCGACACCTGCCTGTTGCTCGGCCAGCGCCTGGGCGAGTGGTGCGGTCACGGCCCGGTGCTCGAAGAAGACATCGCGCTGACCAACATGGCGCTCGACCTGATCGGCCAGACGCGTGCGATCTACAGCCACGCCGCCGCGATCGATGGGCAGGGATTCGACGAAGACCAACTCGCCTTCCTGCGCGACGAGCGCGACTACCGCAACGTCAGCCTCGCCGAATTGCCACGCGGCGATTTCGCCTTCACCGTGCAACGCAACCTGATGCTCGCCACCTGGTTGAAGCTGTTGTGGGAGCGGCTTTCGGACAGCAGCGACGATGAACTGGCCGGCATCGCCGGCAAGGCGGTCAAGGAAGCCCGCTACCACCAGCAGCACGCCGCCGACTGGGTGCTGCGGCTGGCCGATGGCACCGATGAATCCCGCGGGCGCAGCGAGAACGCGCTCGCCGAACTTTGGCGCTATGTGCCCGAACTTTTCGCGCACGATGCTGTCGACGACGCGGCTGTCGCCGCCAATCTGGGCCCGGCCCGGCGCGACCTGCAGGAGGCCTGGCAGGCCGAGATGGCGGCGGTGTTCGACGAGGCCGGCCTGGTGCCGCCTGCCGCATCCGCCTTCCGCAGCCACGGCAGCACCGGCATGCACACCGAACACATGGGCTACCTGCTCGCCGATCTGCAAAACCTGCAGCGCAGCTTCCCGGGAGGTGTGTGGTGAGCGCGGTGGTCGAAGCCAGGACCGATGAGCGCGCCGAAGCCGCTCGCATCGAGCGCGCCTGGGCCGCGCTGGCGGATGTGATGGACCCGGAGGTGCCGGCGCTGTCGGTGTGCGACCTGGGGCTGGTGCGCGACATCCGGCTGCATGACGATGGCGTGCAGGTGGTGTTGACGCCGACCTACAGCGGCTGCCCGGCGACCGAGGTCATCGAGCGCAGCGTCGTCGATGCGCTGGCGGCCGAAGGCTTCGCCCCGGTCAGCGTGACGATGCAACGCGCGCCGGCCTGGAGCAGCGACTGGATCAGCGCCGAGGGCCGCCGCAAGCTGCTCGCCTACGGCATCGCGCCGCCGGGGCCGGTCGATCTGTCGGTTGGCGCCCCGTTGCGCTTCCATCGCCGTGCCGACGCGGTGGCGTGTCCGCGTTGCGGCAGCGCCGCCACCGAAAGGCTGGCGGCTTTCGGTTCGACCGCATGCAAGGCGACGTACCGTTGCATCGCCTGCCGCGAGCCCTTCGAATATTTCAAGCCGATATGAGCACGGCCACCAGCACCACACCGCTGTTCCACGACCTGCGTGTGCGCCGCATCGAGCCCGACACCGCCGAAGCGGTGATCGTCAGTTTCGACGTGCCCGCCGAACTGCGCGAGGTCTTCGGTTTCACACAAGGCCAGTACCTGACCTTGCGCAAGCACATCGACGGCCAGGACCTGCGGCGTTCGTACTCCATCTGTGCCGGCGTCGACGACGGCGAGCTGCGCGTCGGCGTGCGCAAGGTCAATGGTGGTCAGTTCTCGAACTGGATCAACCAGCACCTGGCGCCGGGTGATTCGATCAGCGTGATGGCGCCGCAGGGGCGCTTCTTCGTGCCGCTGGATGCCGCGTCGCGCCGCCACCATGTCGGCATCGCCGGCGGCAGCGGCATCACGCCGATCCTGTCGATCATGAAGACCGTGCTGGCGCGCGAGCCGCAGTCGCGCTTCACCTTGCTGTACGGCAACCGCGCCTTGCGTTCGACGATGTTCAAGGAAGAACTCGAGGACCTGAAGAACAAGTACCTGAGACGGCTGGTGCTGATCCACGTCTTCAGCGACGAGCCCACCGACGCGCCGATCAACATGGGCGTCATGAACCGCGACAAGCTCGCCGAGATCCTCGCCCAGGCGGTGCCAGCGGCCAGCATCGACGAGGCCTACGTCTGCGGCCCGTTCCAGATGAACGACGAGGCCGAGGCGGCGCTGCTGGCGGCCGGGCTGGCCGAAGAGCACATCCACATCGAACGCTTCGGCATCGCGCCGCAGGCCGGCGGCGCGGTGTTGCATCAGGCGCAGCCGGGTGATGCCGAGCACGCACGCATCGTCATCGTGCGCGACGGGCTGCGGCGCGAGATCGCTTTCGCCAAGGACCAGCCGAGCATCCTCGATGCCGCGTCGGCGGCCGGGCTGGAGGTGCCATTCTCGTGCACCAGCGGTGTGTGCGGCACCTGCCGCGCCAAGCTGGTCGAAGGCCAGGTGCGCATGGAACGCAACTTCGCGCTCGACAAGGCCGAGGTGGCGAACGGTTTCGTGCTCACCTGCCAGGCGCACCCGCTGACCGAGCGCGTGGTGCTGTCCTTCGACGAGCGCTAGCCCTCGAAAAATCGCATGGCCCGCGGACGCGCCAAAGGCTACGACGACCAGCGCGAGGCGATCCTGGCGCGTGCCGGCGAGTTGTTCGCGGTGCAGGGCTATCACGCCGCATCGATGAACCAGGTGGCCGAGGCCTGCGGGCTGTCGAAGGCCACGCTGTATCACTACTACCGCGACAAGGATGCGCTGCTGGTCAGCATCGCCGACGGGCATGTGTCGCGGCTGCAGGCGCTGGTGGCCGAGGTGCAGGCGCAGGGCTTGAAACCGAAGGCGCACTTTCGCGAGCTGGTGCGCCGCATCGTCGCCGAGTATGCCGACGCGCAGCATGCGCACCGCGTACTCACCGAGGACGTGAAATTCCTGCAAGCCGACGACCGCCGCCGCATCCTCGACAAGGAACGCGCGGTGGTGGCCGGCTTCGCGCAGGCATTGATCGCGTTACGCCCCGAACTCGAAGCAGCTTCGCTGGCCAAGCCGCTGACGATGCTGTTGTTCGGCATGATCAACTGGATGTTCACCTGGGTGAAACCGGGCGGCACGTTCGACCACGAAGCACTGGCGCCGATCGTGGCCGATCTGTTGCTCGGCGGCCTGCCGGCGGTGCGACTGCCGCAGCCGGCGCCGGCCGTTGCCTGAGATGATCTCGTTCCAGTTCAATCACCCGGAGAAGCCCCCATGCGCCCATCGGCCACCCGCCGCACATTCCTCAAGACCAGCGGCGCCGTCACCGCTGGCACGCTGATGGCCGGCAGCTTCGGCGGCTGTGCCAGCCCGCCGCCGCCGGCCACCATGCCCGCCGCCGAGCAACTGCAAATGGATTCGATGCAGGCGGTCGAGGCCATCAAGTCGGGCCGCGTCTCCGCCACCGCCTACGTCGGCACGCTGATCGAGCGCGCCAAGGCCAAGAAGGACCTGAACGCGATCATCAGCTTGAACGAACACGGCGCGCTGGCGGCGGCCGCGAACATCGATGCGGCGCGAGCGCGCGGGGCCGACCTGCCGCGCCTGGCGGGCTTGCCGATCGTCGTGAAGGACAACATCAACACGCACGACCTGCCCACCACCGGTGGCACCGCTGCGCTGCGCCGCGCACGGCCGACGAAGAATGCGCCGTCGCTGCAGAAACTGCTCGATGCCGGCGCCATCGTCATCGGCAAGTCGAACCTGCACGAACTGGCATTCGGCATCACCAGCACCAATCTGACGTCGTTCGCGGGCGTGGTGAAGAACCCCTACGACCCCACGCGCATTCCCGGCGGTTCGTCCGGCGGCACCGCAGCGGCCATCGCCGCGCACATCGTGCCGGCCGGGCTGGGCACCGACACGGGCGGCTCGACGCGCATTCCGGCTGCGCTGTGCGGCATCGTCGGCCTGCGCCCGTCGGTGGGTAACGGCGGCGCGCAGCGGCGCTACATGGACACCCACGCGGTGGTGCCCATCAGCCACACGCGTGACACGATCGGCCCGATGGCGCGCACCGTGTCCGGCGTCGCGTTGCTCGACTCGGTCATCAGCGGCGCGCCGCTGGCCACCGCCGCACAGCTGAAGGGGCTGCGCATCGGCGTGCCGCAATCGTTCTGGGCCGGTCTGGACAACCAGCTGGCCGCGGTGGTCATCAAGGCCGAGGCCAAGCTGTCGAATGCCGGTGTCGTCTTCGTCGATGTCGACCTGCCGGGCCTGGCGGAGTTGAACAACAGGGTGTCGTTCCAGCTGGCGCTGCACGAGCCGATCGCCGACATGCCCGCCTACCTGGCCGCCACCGGTTTGACCGGCATCACGCTGGCCGACATCGCGGCCAAGGTGGCCAGCCCGGACGTCAAGGGGGCCTTCGGCGCCATCCTCGCCGATGCCTTCGGCAAGGACTACGACGCCGCGCTGAACGTGCACCGGCCGAAGCTGCAGGCGCTGTATGCCGACTACTTCGCCACCCACAAGCTCGACGCGATGATGTTCCCGACCACGGTGCTGCCGGCCGCGCCCATCGACGCGGTGAATGGGTCGGGCAAGGTGCAGATCAACGGCGGCGCGCCGGTGGACACCTTCGCCACCTACATCCGCAACACCGACCCCGGCAGCGTGGCCGGCATTCCGGGCCTGAGCCTGCCCGCCGGGCTGACGGCCTCCGGGCTGCCGGTGGGTCTCGAACTCGATGGCCCGGTGGGCAGCGACGGCCGGCTGATCGCCATCGCACTGGCCTTCGAGGCGGTGCTCGGGGTGTTGCCCGCGCCCAAGGGGTAGCCTGCCCCGCGCCTGGCGACAGTGTCCGACGGGGTGGCCGATCAGCCGCCGCTGTCGTCGCCGTAGTCGTGATCGGGGTGATTGGCTTCGCCGAGCTGCCAGTAGCCGCGCGTGACCAGCCGGCTGCGCTCGATCTGGCGCGCCTCGATCAGGTGCTGGCGGATGCGGCGCATCGCCGCCGATTCGCAGCCGACATAGATGCAGCCCGGGCCGCTCGGCAGCGCCGCCAAGCCTTGCACCGCGGACAACAGCCTGGCGCCGGCCGACCGCTCGTCGGGGCCTCGTGCCAGCCAGCGCACATCGACGGCCGCGGCGCTGTGCAACGACCGTGCTTCGTCGTCGCCGTGCACCTCCATCAGCACCTGTGCGCTGGCGCCGGAGGGCAGTTCTTCGAGGATCGATTCGATGGCCGGCAACGCGGTGTCGTCACCGATCAGCAAGAACCAGGGCGCCCCGGCGTCGATGCGGTAGCCGGGTGCCGGGCCCATCATCGCCAGCCGGTCGCCGACCTGCGCGCGCATCGCCCAGCGGCCGGCGGGGCCATGCTCGTGCAGCACGAAGTCGATGTCGAGCCGCTGTGCGGCCGCATCGAAACGCCGTGGTGTGTAGGTGCGCATCAGCGGCGCGCGCGGACCCTCCGGGGCCGGCATCGGAGCCTCGTGTTCGCCGTCGGCCGGCACGATCAGTTTGAGGTGCCCGGCCGGGCCGCGCCACTCGAAGCTGCCCAGATCGGCGCCGATGAAGCCGATGCGCACCATGCGCGGGCTCAGCGGCACGATATTTGCCACTTCGATGCGCCGCGCCGGGCCCTTCTTGCGCGGGCCGGGGGAGCTGGCGGTGACGGGCGGGCTGGATGGCATCGGATCGGTGTGTCGCGACCATCATGACACGGATGAAGTGGAACTCGGCTGGCGCCTGCCGGTCCACCACAGTGGGCCGCATGGGCCCATAGAGCAACAAGGAGAGATCATGGACATGAGACTGAATCTGCTCGAATCCTTCACCGCCCATGGCGCCGACGGTGCCACCTACAAGGTGCGCGGCTACGAACGCCAGGTGCCCGATCCGAACCTCAACGACGGCCAGCAACACTGGCAATCGACCGGCGTGGCGGAGTACCGGCTCGACGACGGCACGCCGGTGGACGTGAGCGCCGATGGCTCGATGCGCATCGCCGGCTCGGGCCGCGAACTGATACGCGCCTAGCGATTTGCGGCTCCGCAAGCGGCTGACGGCGCTGAGAAAAAGGTCGTCGGCAGGCCTCTTGAAACTGGCCCGCCGGCACCTACTTCCAGCCTACGAACCGTGCGGAACGCGGTGGGTTCCGACGGGCGTTGACCAACGAACGGAGGACACATCATGTATGAATCGCTGTTCTACAGCCCGGGCCAGCTGTTCGGGCATTTCGAGCAACTTCGTCGCGAGCTGGACGACCTGTTCGGCGGCGCCGGCCCCGGCGGCATCCGCTCGGTCGCCGCGGGATCGGCGCCGGCACTGAATGTCGGTCGCACACCCGCCAGCGTCGAGGTCTTCGCCTTCGCGCCGGGCCTGGATGCCTCGAAGATCGACGTGTCGATCGATCGCGGCGTGTTGCGCATCAGCGGCGAGCGCGCGCAGGGCATTCCCAAGGGCGATGCCGGCGTGCAGGTCTATGCGCGCGAGCGACCGAGCGGTGCCTTCACGCGCGCGGTGAGCCTGCCGGACGACATCGATCCCGACAAGGTCGAAGCCAGCTACCGCGACGGCGTGCTGCAGATCAGCGTGGCGCGGCGCGAAGCGGCCCAGCCCAAGCGCATCACGGTTCAATGAGCCACCCGACCCCACACCGAAAGGAGCAACGATCATGACTGCACAGAACGAAGTCGCCCAGCGCTCTTCCCCGTCCGCGCAGGACAACGGTGACGCATCGCAGCGCGCGGTGCTGCCGGCGGTGGACGTGTTCGAAAACGAATCCGGCATCACGCTGCTGGCCGACATGCCCGGTGTCGGCAAGGACCAGCTCGAGTTGCGCGTCGAGGGTGATTCGCTGTCCATCGAAGGCAGCATGCGGCCGATGGGTGCGCAGGGGCTCGACGCCGTTCATGCCGAGGTGCGCGTGCCGCGCTTTCGGCGCAGCTTCACGCTGAGCCGCGAGCTGGATGCACAACACATCGAAGCCAACCTGAAGGACGGCGTGCTGACACTGCGCATCCCCAAGCAGGCGCATGCCAAGCCACGTCGCATCGAGGTGACGACCGGCTGAACGACGCTTGAGCGGGCCGGCAGGCGGCGGCGAGCGCACCCCGACCGGGCAGGCGTCGAACCTGCCCGGCGGGCCGCGCCCCTACATCGAGGCTTCCAGCATCGAGCGGTAATCGTCGGCGGTGGCCAGTCGCGGATTGGTCTTGTGGCAGTGGTCGGCCAGCGCGCCTTCGATGATGCGGTCGAACTGCTCGGCCTTCACGCCCATCGGTGCGAGACCGGCGGGCAGGCCCAGGCGCCGGTTCATCGCGACGATGGCATCGGGCACCTCGTCGCCGCTGGCCAGTCCCATTGCTGCGGCCATGCGTTGCAGGCGGCGCTCTTTCAGCATCGATTCGGCGCTGGCATTGAAGCGGATCACCGCCGGCAGGAACATCGCGTTCAACGTGCCGTGGTGCAGCCGCGGATCGACGCCGCCAAGCGAATGGCTCAGTGAATGCACGCAGCCCAGGCCTTTCTGGAAGGCCAGCGCGCCTTGCACCGACGTGCTCATCATCTGCAGCCGCGTATCGCGGTCGGCACCGTCGCGTGTCGCCGCTTCGATGTGTGACCAGCCGCGTTGCAAGCCGTCGAGCGCGATGCCGTCGGCCGGTGGGTTGAACGGTGGTGCCATGAAGGTTTCCATGCAGTGCGCCAGCGCGTCCATGCCGGTGGCGGCGGTCAGCAACGGTGGCAGGCCGAGCGTGAGTTCGGGGTCGCAGATGGCCGCCTTCGGCATCAACGACCATGAATGGAAGCCCACCTTGCGGCCGTCGTCGAGGATGACGATGGCACCGCGTGCCACCTCGCTGCCGGTGCCGGCGGTGGTCGGCACCGCGATCAGCGGCACGCACGCGTCGGTGATCTTCGCGCTGCCGCCTTCGATGGTGGCGTAGGTCTTCAGCGCGCCCGGGTGGCGCGCGGCGATGGCCGTGCCTTTGGCGCAGTCGATCGACGAGCCACCGCCGACCGCGATCAGACCGTCGCAACCGTGCGCCTTGAACAGCGCGCTGGCGGCTCGCACCGCCGCTTCGGTCGGGTTCGACGGCGTGGCATCGAACACCGCGTTGCGCATGCCGGCCGGCAGGGCTTCGAGCAGCAGGTCGAGCACGCCGGCCGCGCGCACGCCGGCATCGGTGACGATCAGCGGCCGCTTGATGCCCACACGTTCGCATTCGGCAGCCAGCAGCTTGCGCGCGCCGTGTTCGATGTGGATCTGCGTCAGGTAGTTGATCAGTGCCATCGGTGTGCCTGTTCGGAATCGGGACGAATGCCAGTGTCGCAGACGCGGACGGCGCCGCCCGCCGGCCGGCAGGTCGCGCAGCGCAGGGTAGGCTGCGCTGCATGGATTCGCTGATCGCTGCCTCCGCACGCGCGCTCGCCGCCGGTGATCCGCTGGCCGCGCTGAAGCGCATCGCCTTGCGTGACGACGCGCCGGCGCTGGCCTTGCGCGGCATCGCGATGGCGCAGCTCGGAGATCACGTGCGTGCGCGCGAACTGCTGCGCCGCGCCGCGCGGGGTTTCGGTGTCCACGAGTCGGTGGCCCGTGCACGCTGCGTGGTGGCCGAGGCGGAAGTGGCGCTGGCCACACGCGATCTCGGCGGCTCGGTGCGGCCGCTGGCGGCGGCAGCGCAGGTGCTCGAAGCGCAGGCCGACCTGGCCAACGCGCTGCATGCGCGGCTCATCGCGGTGCGACGGCTGCTGCTGCTCGGCCGCCTCGGCGAAGCCGCCACCGCGCTGGCCGGCATCGATGCGGATCGCCTGCCGCCGTCGCTTGATGCGGTGGCCGGCCTGGCCGCCGCCGAGCTGGCGCTGCGTTCGCTTCGCACCCGTGCGGCGCAGGCGGCGTTGCAGCGCGCACAACAGGCCGCCGCTCGCGCAGCGGTGCCGGCGCTGGTGGCCGAGGTGGCACAGGCACACGCCGCGCTCGATCGCCCCGCCGCCCGGCGCACATGGGCCGATGGTGAACAGCCGCTGCGCCTGCACGAGGTCGAAGCGCTGCTGGCATCGCAGGCGCTGGTGGTCGATGCCTGTGGCCGCGCGCTGCAGGTCGGTGATCAACGCCGGTCGCTGGCGCGCCGCCCGGTGCTGTTTGCGTTGGCGAGCGCACTGGCCCGGGCCTGGCCCGGCGATGTCGATCGCGAAAGCTTGATCGCCGTGGTGTTTCGCACCCACCGCCCCGATGAAACCCACCGTGCACGCCTGCGCGTGGAAATCGGCCGCCTGCGCGCGCTGATCGCGCCGCTGGCGGGCATCGAGGCCACCGCGCGCGGCTTCGTGCTGGCGCCGCGCGGCGATCGCGGCGTCGTGCTGCTGGCACCGCCGATCGACGGCGAGCAGGCGTCGCTGCTGGCGCTGCTGGCCGATGGCGTGGCCTGGTCGACCTCGGCACTCGCGCTGGCCCTCGGCGCCAGCCAGCGCACGGTGCAGCGCGCACTGGTCGAGTTGCAGGCAGAGGGTCGTGTGCGCAGCATCGGCCGCGCGCGCACCCAGCGCTGGCTGGCGCCGCCGCTGGCCGGTTTCACGACGATCTTGTTACTCCCCGCCACGCTGCCGATTGCCTAGAGTGCACTCACGGCGCCGATGGTCGGTGCCCCCAACGGGAGTCAGGCATGCAAAGCAACACACTGGACACAGCAACCCGGCCCGCCGTGAGCGCGGCCGAGATCGTGCGCGAGTACGGCCCTTTCGACGGCGCCGATCAGGTGCACGGCGTCAGCCATGACGGCCGCCACATCTGGGCCGCGCTGGGCGCGCGGCTGGTGGCCATCGACCCGGCCAGCGGCAAGCCGGCGCGCATGATCGCTTGCGCCTGCGACGCCGGCACCGCCTTCGACGGCACCCACCTGTATCAGATCGCCGAGACGCGCATCGACAAGATCGATCCGGCCAGCGGCAAGGTGGTGGCCTCGATTCCGGCGCCGGGCAAAGGCCTCGACTCGGGCCTCGCCTGGGCCGAGGGCAGCCTGTGGGTGGGACAGTACCGCGCGCGCAGGATTCACCAGATTGATCCTGCCACCGGTGCCATCGTTCGCACCATCGAGTCCGACCGTTTCGTCACCGGTGTCACCTGGGTCGATGGCGAGCTGTGGCACGGCACCTGGGAAGGCGAGGACAGCGACATTCGCCACATCGACGCGGACAGCGGCGCGGTGCTCGAGCGGCTGCAGATGCCGCCCGGTGCGGGTGTCAGCGGGCTCGAATCGGATGGCGCCGGCCTGTTCTATGCCGGCGGCGGCCCCAGTGGCAAGATCCGCGCCGTGCGTCGGCCGAAAGCCGCGGCATCCTGAGGGAGCCGATCACCGGCAGCGTTCCGGCGCGCCGGCGGTCCGCTCGTGAACGCTGCCGGCCCACGCCTCGCTCGTCTATGCCGAGATGCTGCTGACGATGCGGCTGGGTCGCGATTGCTTCAGCAGCGCCGTCAGTGCGCGCATGTCGAGAATTTCGATCCGGCGGTAGCGTCGGCTGATCACACCCGTCTTCTCGAGATCCATCAGCAGCGGCGCGATCGCGTTGCGGCTGACGCGGGTCATCGAGCACAGTTCCTTCTGCGTGACCCGCACCATGGCGTTGCCCGCGGCGCGGTTGCCGTCGAGGTCGACGAGCCGGCGCAGCGCCATCGCCACCCGGGCGCGGGCATCGTCGGCGGTCAGGCTGGCCACGACGTTCATGGCATGGTCCAGGTGGCCGACCGTGATCTGCGCGATGCGCCGCCACACCTCGGGCTCTTCGGCAGCCATCGCCCGGATCGCCGCCAGCTCGACATGCATGACCCAGCTGTCATGTCTCGCGGCCAGGGTCACGCGCCGCGGGCCGTCGCTGATGGCGGCCACGTCCCCCACCCACCATCCCGGCTGCGCGACATGAATCAGGGCGGATGAGCGGGTCGTGCGCTGATAGAGAACTGACAGGCTGCCTTCGACCAGTCCGCTGAGGGCGCCCGGCGCCTCGCCTTCGGCATAGAGCCCTTCGCCAGCGGGATGGTGGCGCAGTTCGGCGCGGGACAGCCAGCGGCGCTGAAACGGATGCGGCTGCCGGGACAACCAGCCGTGGCGGCAGAGGATCGATTCCGCGTCGATGCGCAACATGTCGATTCGAAGAATGCCCAATCGAGGACATTGTTGCGCGATCCGGGGGCATCGCATAAAAGCCCACCTGCAGCACCGCACATCCAACCGTTCCCCGGAGAGGCAAATGGCCAAAGCAGCAACCCAGTCCAAGTCGGGCAAGCCCAACATCCTCGTCATGTGGGGCGACGATATCGGCCAGTCGAACCTGAGCTGCTACACGAAGGGCATGATGGGCTACCGCACGCCCAACATCGACCGCATCGCGAAGGAGGGCATGATCTTCACCGATGCCTACGCCGAGCAGAGTTGCACCGCGGGACGCGCGTCCTTCATCACCGGACAGTGTGGCCTGCGCACCGGGCTGACCAAGGTCGGCCTGCCCGGTGCCGAACTGGGCCTCAAGGCCGAGGACATCACCATTGCCGAAGCGCTGAAGCCACTGGGCTACCGCACCGGCCAGTTCGGCAAGAACCACCTGGGCGATCGTGACGAACACCTGCCGACGATGCACGGCTTCGATGAGTTCTTCGGCAACCTGTACCACCTGAACGCCGAAGAGGAACCCGAGGAAGTCGACTACCCGAACAAGAAGGATTTCCCAAATTTCAGGAAGAACTACGGCCCGCGTGGCGTGCTGCACTGCTGGGCCGACGGCAAGGGCGGCCAGAAGATCGAGAACACCGGCCCGCTGACCAAAAAGCGCATGGAGACCTGCGACGATGAGTTCCTGGCGGCGGCCAAGAAGTTCATCAAGGCCGCGCACAAGGCCGGCGAGCCCTTCTTCCTGTGGTTCAACACCTCGCACATGCACGCATGGACCCACGTCAAGCCTTCCAGCCGCGGACAATCCGGGCGCTGGCAATCCGAGTACCACGACGTGATGATCGACCACGACAAGTGCATCGGCGAATTGCTCGACCTGCTGGACGAACTCGACATCGCCGACAACACCTTCGTCAAGTACAGCACCGACAACGGCCCGCACATGAACACCTGGCCGGATGCCGGCACCACGCCGTTCCGCAACGAGAAGAACTCGAGTTGGGAAGGCGCCTATCGCATTCCCTGCATGGTTCGTTTTCCCGGCCGGATCGCGGCCGGCTCGGAATCCAACGAAATCATCAGCCACCTGGACTGGTTCCCCACCATCCTGGCGGCGGCGGGCGAGCCCGACATCAAGGAAAAGCTGAAGAAGGGCCACAAGATCGGTGACAAGACCTTCAAGGTTCATCTCGACGGCTACAACCTGGTGCCGTACCTCACCGGCAAGGAGGCGAAGAGCCCGCGCCCCGGCTTCGTCTACTTCACCGACGACGGCGACGTCGCGGCACTGCGCTACGACAACTGGAAGATGCTGTTCATGGAGCAGCGGGTGACCGGCACGCTGAAGATCTGGCAGGAGCCCTTCGTGGTGCTGCGCACGCCGTACATCTTCAACCTGCGCATGGACCCGTACGAGCGCGCGCAGATCACGTCCAACACGTTCTACGACTGGATGTTCCGGCACATCTACCTGCTGGTGCCCGCGCAGAAGATCGTGGGTGACTTCCTGGCCACCTTCAAGGAATTCCCGCCGCGCCAGAAGGCGGCCAGCTTCAGCCTGGATCAGGTCGTCGCAAAGATGACCGAAACGGCTGGCGGCGGCGGTCACTGAGGCCTCGCGTCCAACTGCTGCCGGCACATCTTGCCGGCGGCAGCCGCGTGACCGATGATCGGCCGCCATGCAGACCTTGATTTCTCCAGCGCTCGATCCAGACATCGCGGCCACCGCGCCGCCGCGCTTCCACCTGCTGGCCAAGCCGAGCGGTTCGACCTGCAACATCGATTGCAAATACTGCTTCTTCCTGTCGAAGGAAGCGCTGTACCCGAACGACAAGCACCGCATGTCGGACGCCACGCTGCAGGCGTACATCCGGCAGCTGATGGAATCGCACCGCCTGCCCGAAGTCACGGTCGCCTGGCAGGGTGGCGAGCCGACCTTGATGGGCGTGGCGTTCTTCCAGCGCGCGATGGAACTGGTCGAACAATATCGACGACCAGGCCAGAAGATCAGCCACACCTTCCAGACCAACGGCATCGCGCTGGACGACGAGTGGTGTGCGTTTCTCAAGTCTCACGATTTCCTGGTCGGCCTGTCGGTCGATGGCCCGCGCGAGATCCACGATACGAACCGCGTCACGCGCAACGGCAAGGGCACCTTCGATCTGGTGATGCAGGGCTGGGCGCAGTTGCGCAAGCACGGCGTGGAGTTCAACATCCTTTGCACCGTGAATGCTGCGAACCAGCATCACGGCCGGCGCGTGTACCAGTTCCTCCGTGACGAGCTGGGCGCCAGCTGGGTGCAGTTCATCCCCATCGTCGAGCGGGCCACCGCGCAGACCATCGACATCGCCAACCTCGGCTGGAGCGAACCGAAGAAGGGGCCGAAGGAAAAGCGCCTGCTCTATACGCAGACCGGCAGCCTGGTCACCGAGCGCACCGTCGGCGGCGAGCAGTACGGCCAGTTCCTGGTCGACGTCTTCGAGGAATGGGTGCGCCACGACGTCGGCAAGGTGTACGTGCAGTTGTTCGACGTCACCTTGGAGGCGATGTTCGGGCGCTACAAGCTGTGCATCCACGCGCCCACCTGCGGCAACGGGCCGGCACTGGAGCACAACGGCGACCTGTATGCCTGCGACCACTTTGTCGAGCCCGGCTTCAAGCTGGGCAACATCCACGACACGCACATGCTCGAACTGGTGGCCTCGCCGGCACAGCGCAAGTTCGGCCTGGACAAGCGCGAGACGTTGACGCGCCAGTGCCGCGACTGCGAGGTGCGGCCACTGTGCAACGGCGGCTGCCCGAAGGACCGCTTCGTGGCAGCCCACGACGGCGAACCGGGCCACAACTATCTGTGCGCCGGCCTGTACAAGTTCTTCACCCACACCCGGCCAGCGATGCAGCAGATGGCGCAGCTGTATTCCGACGGCCACGCGCCGGCCGAGGTGATGGCGATCAAGCGCGAAGAAGACCGCCAGCGCGACCGATATGCGCCGTGCCCGTGCGGCGGCGGGCGCAAGTTCCGCTTCTGCCACGGCGCCCGCGAGGCGCCCACGCAGACGGAGATGTCCGCTTGAACGCGCTGGGCCGGGGCGCAACGCGCTCCGGCAGGGTGCGGTCATGACCGGTGCCCCGGCAACGCGGTCGAGCAACGATCTGGCCGAGGACCGCACCGAACTCGCGGTCGAGCGCAGCTTCCTGTCCTTCGAGCGCACGTTGATGGCGTGGCTGCGCACGGCCCTGTCGATGATCGGCTTCGGCTTCACCCTGGCAAAGTTCTTCCAGTACCTGGCCGAGCAGCGCGGCGGCGCGGTGGTCGGGCGCTTCGGCAGCACCTGGGCATCGGACACCGTCGGCCTGACGATGATCGCCATCGGCACCGTGTCGCTGGTGCTGGCGGTGTTCCAGCACCATCGGCGCGTCGAGGCGCTGCGGGGCTACGGCTTGGTGCAGCAATGGAACCTGGCGCTGTGGGTTGCCGGCCTGGTGGCGGCGCTCGGTGTCTTCGCCTTCCTGAGCCTGGTGTTCTCAGGGTGAGCGCCGTCGCTCGAAGCTGATGGACTGGCATCCGGGCCCGTTGCTGGCCGCGCTGGTGCTGGCGGGTGTCTATGCGCTGCGAATCGGCGCCGGCGCGGGCGAATGGGCCGAGCGCATCTGGACGCGCCGGCGCTGGGTCTCCGCCGCGGCGGGCATTTCGGTGGCCTATGTGTTCGTCGATGTGCTGCCGGAACTGGCGGCGCAAAGCGAGGCGGTGCGCAAGGTCGCCGACGGGTCGGCCTGGTTCATCGAACAGCGCGTCTACTTCCTGGCGCTGCTGTCCTTCGTCGTGATGTACGGCATCGAACACATCGTGCTGTCCAAGCGTCGCCAGCGCGAACGCAGCGGCGCGGTCGAAGAACGAGACGCCGTGTACTGGCTGCACCTGATCGGTTTCGCAACCTACAGCCTGCTCATCGGCTACCTGCTGATCGAGCGTGCCGAACGCGGGGCACTTTCACTGGCGCTGTATGCACTGGCGATGGCTGTGCACTTCGTCGTTGTCAACCATGCGTTGGCCGAGGAACACGGCGAGGTCTATCGCGGCCACGGCCACTGGGTGCTGGCGCTGGCCGTGCTGGCCGGCTGGGGCCTGGGCAGCGTGGTGGAGATCGGCGATATCGCCTTCGCCCGCCTGTTCGCGCTGCTCGCCGGCGGCGTGGTCATCACCAGCCTGAGGGCCGAGCTGCCGGACGAACGCGAAGGACGCTTCTGGCCGTTCTGCGGGGCTGCGATGCTGTTCGCGCTGGTGCTCATCTTCGCCTGAACCATGGACGCGCAGTCGCTCGTCAAGGCCGCCCTCAGTGCCAGCATCCTGATGCTGGTGTTCGCGCTCGGGCTGCGCGCTTCGTTCGCCGACGCGACCAGCCTGTTTCGCGAGCTCTTCCGGCCGCCGCGCCGGTTGCTGCGCGCACTGACCGCGATGTACATCGTGGTGCCCGCCGTGGCCGTCGGTCTCGGCTTGGCGTTCGACCTGTCGATGCCAGTGCGAACCGGCATGCTGGCGATGGCCATTGCGCCGATCCCGCCGATCCTGCCCGGCAAGCAACTCAAGTTCGGCGGCAGCAGCGCGCACGTCTTCGGGCTGCTGGTGGCGGTGTCGCTGTGCGCGATTGTGCTCGTGCCGCTGGTGCTTCACGTCATCGGCGAGGTGTTCCATCGCCATGTGGCATTCGCCCCGACCCAGGTGGCCGGCCTGATCGGCTCGACGGTGCTGCTGCCGCTGCTGGCCGGGCTGGCATTCCGATACCTCGCGCCGCGCCGGGCGGAACAGCTTGCGCCGTGGGTTTCGCGGCTGGGTACGGCATTGCTCATCGTCGGCGTGCTGCCGGTGCTGGTCGCTGCCGCGCCGGCGCTGTGGGAAGTGGCGAGCGCGGGCGCGGTGCTGGCCATCGTCGCCCTCGCCGCTTGCGCCATCGCGGCGGGCTATGTGCTCGGCGGACCGTCTGCGGATGAGCGCTCGACCCTGGCCATCGCCAGCGCCATGCGCCATCCCGGCGTTGCGCTGGCCATCGCCACCTTCAACGTGCCCGAGGCGCCGCACGTGGGCGCGGCCGTGCTGCTGTACCTGTTGGTGTCGCTTGTGCTGACGACGCTGTTCGGCAAGGTCTACACAAAGCGGAACGCCACCACCCCCAGCGGCCCGTAGTCGGCATGCAGGTTGTCACCCACCACGGCGGTGGTGGGCCGCGTGAACGATCCGCCCAGCACCACATCGCCCGCGTTCAACTGTTCGCCGTGCGGCGCGATCTTGTTCGCCAGCCAGGCCACGCCCGTGGCCGGGTGGTTCAGCACCGCGGCGGCCAGCCCGGTTTCCTCGATGACGCCGTTCTTGTACAGCATCGCGCCCACCCAGCGCAGATCGACATCGTGCGGCCGCACCGGCCGCCCGCCGAGCACGATGCCGGCGTTGGCGGCGAAGTCGGCGATGGTGTCGAAGACCTTGCGCGGTGCCTTCGTGTCGCGGTCGAACTGTTCGATGCGGGCGTCGATGATCTCCAGCGCCGGGCTCACGTAATCGGTGGCGGCGAGCACGTCGAACAGCGTCACGCCCGGGCCCTTCAACGGCTTGCCGAGGATGAAGGCCAGCTCCACCTCGATGCGCGGCGCGATGAAACGCTCGAACGGGACGTCGCCGCCGGCTTCGAAGAACATGTCGTCGAGCAGCGGCGCGTAGTCGGGCTCGTCGATCTGCGACGACAACTGCATCGCGCGCGAGGTCAGGCCGATCTTGCGGCCCTTGACGATGCGCCCTTCGGCCAGGCGCAGCGCCAGCCAGGCGCGCTGCACCGCATAACCGTCGTCGAGCGTCATCTGCGGAAAGCGCTTGGAGAAATGCCGCACCTGCACCCGCGTGCGCTGCGCGGTGTGCAACTCGGCGGCGAGTTGCTCGAGGGTCTCGGTGGGCAGCATGGTGTGTATCACCCGGCTCAGTTGAACAGTGGATGCAGGTTGCTGTGCTTGGCGTTGAACACCTCGCTGCCCTCGTCGATCTGGATCGTCACGCCGATGTGCCGTTTGGCGAACACCGGCGCCAGGTGCTCCTGTGTGACTTGCAGCAAGGCATCGCCCAATGCCTTGTGCACCGCCGCGTCACGCCCCTTGGCCATGCGCAGGTTCAGCCACATGAAGGCGTAGTCGCCGCTGCCGCCGGCCGCGCGGCCGGCCGTGCCGTCGTCGGCCACCGCATGGTGCGCAGCCGGGTAGGCCAGCACGCGCGTGCCGCCGGTCGGGAAGACTTGCTGGCCGTCTTCACCGATGACGCCGAGCATGCGGTCGCACAGCTTGCGGCACAGCAGATCCATGTCGGTTTCGGTGTCGAGCTGCGGCGTGTAGAGGATGACGAGGTGGGGCATGGTGGCGCTTCGGCAAGTGTTCAGAAGGAGGCTGCGAACCCATTGTGCAGCGTGTGCCGCCGGTTCAACCGGCGTCACGTTGCAGGCAGCGGCGAAAGCGTTCTTCGACGCGTTTGGCGAACCATTCGGTGGTCAGCCGGCGGGTGATCTTCGGGCTGCTGAGCACGATGGTCGGGATCTGCGCGCGCGGCTGCGCCAGGCCGCTGCGCTGTTCGGCGATGGCGAAGACCTTGCGCAGCAGCGGGCTGTCGTCGAAGGCGACCGAGTCGCCCAGCTGCAGCTGGCGGCGGATTTGCGCATCGTTCATCGCCAGCACGCCGCCGAGGCTGCGCGCGGCCGCTTCGGTCTGCCCGGGCTCCGTGCCGGCGGCGAGCAGATCGCCGTCGAGATCGAGCTTGCGGTTGCTGGCCACGCCCAGCGCGCGCTGGAAGGCCGCGTTGCGGCTGGCCAGGCGCCCGGCGTTGTAGTCGGCGAAGCGGAAGATCATTTGCCCGCTGGTGTTGTCGCCATACGCCGGCGCCGCGTAGTCGAGCAGGTGCGCGGTGCCGAAGTACAAGCCGCCGCGGCGCGTGAAGACCTCATGGCGCACCGAATCCTGCGCCGGAAAAGGGTAAGGGCGCGTACGCACCTCGGCTTCGGCGAAGGCGATGCTCACCTGCATCGGCCCGCCGGTGCGCACCGGGTTCAGGTCGGCGAAAAGCCGCGCACCGAGCGGCACCTGGCCGATGAACTGCTCGTAGATCACGCTCAGTGCGCCTTCGGTCTTTACCGCGGCCAGTCGCTCGTCGTAGCTGCGCCCGTCGGGCGAGCGCCATTGCAGCGCCAGCGTCACCGCCATCTGCGGCACCCCGGCGCGTTCGGCGCGACGCATGATCTCCTCGCGCGCCACCTTCGCCAGGTTGGGCACCGCCGGGTCCACCTGGAAGCCGGTCTCCTGTTCGGTGACGGCCAGCACCGCGCACACGTTCTCGCGCGACGGCTCGATCTGCAGCGCGGCGAACACCAGTTGCAGGTCCACCGCCCACGCCGCGCGGCGTGCCACGCGTTGGGGAATCAACGCTTCGATGTCGGCCTGGATGCGTTCGGGTGGCCGCGCGGGGGTCGGCGCATCGGGCGCGCCGGCGCAGGCCGCGAGCAGCACGAGCAAGACGATGGCCGCGGCGCGCAGGCGGACGCGCTGCGCCGGTGCGCGCGCCTGCGGCCGATCGCGGCCGCACGACGGGGCAGGACGCATGCGCTGCACTTTACCGGCACGCGCGCGAGGTCTTGCGGGTTGGTTAGCATCGGCCCTCCATTCACGGGAGCCCGCGTGATCGAACAGCAGCTCGATATCAACACCGCCGACGGCGCCATGAACAGCTTCGTCGTCCATCCGGAAGAAGGCGGCCCGCACCCGGTGGTGCTGTTCTACATGGACGCGCCGGGCAAGCGCGAGGAACTGCACGACATGGCGCGGCGTCTGGCGTCGGTGGGTTACTTCGTCGTGCTGCCGAATTTGTACTACCGACGCGCGCGCGAGTTCTGGTTGAAGGAACGCACCGAAGCGGCGATGGCGGTGATGTTCACGCACATGAACTCGCTCGACCGGCGCACCACCTTCGTCGACACGCAGGCACTGCTGGGCTTCGTCGACGGCCACGAACATGCCGATGCGAAGCGCGTGGGCGCGGTCGGCTATTGCATGAGCGGCCCGTTCGTCGTCTGGGCGGGTGTGGACTTCGCGCCGCGACTTTCCGCCATTGCGTCGATCCATGGCGCCAACATGGCCACCGACGACGCCGATTCGCCGCATGTCGTCGCCGCGCAGCTGACTTGCGAGAGCTACTTCGCCTGTGCCGAGATCGACAAGTGGGCGCCTCCGGCCGACATCGACAAGTTGCAGGCCGGGCTGGAAAAAGGCCGCGTGCCGCACCGCATCGAGTGGTACCCGAAGGCCGAGCACGGCTTCGTGTTTCCGCTGCGCGCGGGCATCTACAACCGAGAAGCGGCGGAGCGGCACTGGGAGCGGCTGTTCAGCCTCTTCGCACGAACGCTGCACGGCTAGCGCGGCGCCACGTGGACACCCGGCTTGCCGCGATCGCGGCCCAGGCCGAACTGCATCACCAGTTTCTGCTGGGGTTGCAACTGATGGTGGCCACGCGCGAGGGCCCGGCGGTCATCGGCGAGTGGATGTTTCGCCTCTTTCGCCGCCAGCACGAAGACAAGTTCCTGTCCAGCTTCGACAAGCTCGGCCTGCACGGGCTGCCGCACGCGGTGGCCTGCGCGCGCTACCACGTGCTGTCCAACGGCGTGGGTGGTGTGGCGGTGGAATACATCGAGGAATCCGCCACCAAGGCGTGGGTGCGCTTTCGCTACCCGCGCTGGATGTTCGACGGTGCCGCGATCTGCGGCGTGCCGATCGAAGCCAGTCGCGGCTTCCTGCGCGGCTGGTACGCGCACAACGGCGTGTCGCTGGGCAACCCGCGGCTGGGCTTCGTCTGTGTCTCCGAGGACATGAGCGGCCAGTTCGGGCTGTGCGGCTACTTCAAGGAGTACGGGCACGACCTGGACGAGGACCAGCGCCTGGTCTACGCGCCGGAAGAATTGCCACCGCCCTACGACCCCGCCGCCCAGCCCGCGCCGCCGGCTGCCGACTGGGACGAGGCACGACTGGCCAAGGCGAAGCGCAACTATGCGGTCGAATACATCTGCAACGGCGTGCGCGAGCTGGTCGGCGTGCTCGGCCGTGATCGGGCGCTCGAGCTGGCGAAACACGCCGCGCGGCTGACCGGGCTGCAGCACTACCGGCGCATGGCCGATGCCGTCGGCGGCGTCGATGGCGGGCCGAACGACGCGGCGCGCTTCCTGGCGGCGATGTTCGCGGGCATGGGCGACGACTGCAGCGTCGAGCCGAGCCCTGGCGACGATGGCGTGCGCATCACGCAGCGCGGGCTTCGCATCGTGCGCGGAGCAAACGGCGACGAACGCGCCGACCTGCTGGCATGCTGGACAGAAATCTGGTGCGGTGCGGTGCATTCGCACCGGCTGTTCATGGATGTGGCCGTCGCGCAGATCGACGACTCGTTGGCGTGGACCATCACCCCGCGGCTCACATCGGATGGCCGATGAAGGCTCCCGTTCCGCCTGGGCGTCATACGCGGTTCAGGTGAGCGACTGGCCCGATGCCCGATGCGCGAAAGGTGGGATCATGGCGTTTTCGTGCTGGCGATGAGCGCGACGATGCGGTCTGCTATCTGCCATACCAAGCACGCAGTGACCATTGCCCACGCCGTCAAGGCCCAGTGCAGAGATGTTTGACGCGCTCGAGTCGCTCGTGCGTGCCATCGCGGAATTCGCGTTGAAGCCCAGCGCGGAGAATGAACAGGCGGCGATGTGATCGCCTGAAGTCAGAATCACCACGACATGGAGAGGACACCCAATGAATAGCAGTGTTAAGAGTTTCTTGATCGGCGTTGCCGCTTCGACAATGTTTGTCACTTCGGCGTTTGCCGACAAAATCATCATCGGGCATTTCGGCAACCCGACTCCGATGCAGCTCTTGGCAACATCCGATGCGCTCAAAGCCAAAACCGGCTGGGACATCGAGTGGCGCAAATTTGCCTCGGGTACCGATGTCATCGCGGCAATGGCGTCCGGCGACGTTGTCCTGTCCGAGCTGGGCTCTTCGCCGCTGGCCATTGCAGCCAGCCAGGGCGTCGATCTGAAACTGATCGCTTTTTCGGACATCATCGGCAAGGCGGAATCGCTGATCGCCCGCAACGGGTCGGGCATCAAAAGCGTGGCCGATCTGAAGGGCAAGCGCATCGCTGTGCCGATTGGGTCGACGGCGCATTTTTCGCTCATGGGTGCGCTTCAGCATGAAGGCATCAAGACCACGGACGTGAAGATCATCGGCATGAAGCCCGACCAGATCGCGGCGTCCTGGGGCCAGGGCGTGATCGATGCCGCCTGGATCTGGCAGCCGGTTCAGTCCGAAATCCTGAAATCCGGAACGCTGATCATCGGCGCCGATCAAGTTGCCACGTGGGGCTTCCCGACCTTCGACGGCTGGGTGGTCAACAGCAAGTTCGCTCAGACGCACAAAGCGGAGGTGGTTGCTTTCCTCAAGGAAATTGACGCCGCCAACGCCAAGTACCTGGCCAATCCGGCTGCCTGGACCGCCAACGCCGCCGAGGTCAAGAAGCTGGCGGCAGCCACCGGTGCAGAGGCTGCGCAGGTTCCGGAGATCCTCGAAGGCTTCACCTTCCTGCCGATGTCGCAGCAAATCAGCGCGACATGGCTCGGCGGCGCAGCCAAGACGATCAAGGGCACGGCTGACTTCCTCAAGGGCGCTGGCCGTATCGACAATGTTGCCGCCGACTACTCCAAGTTTGTGGACCCGGAGTTCGCCAAGGCCGCTGCAAAATGATCTGAGCACGTGTTGCCCGACCCTGCCGGGTCGGCCAGGACATCACGATGACGCTGGGGAGAATGCCCGTTGGGACTGCAAATCGACAACGTCTCGGTGGTGTATCCGGCAGCGGACCGACGCCCGCCCGTCGAGGCGCTAAGCAAGATCAATCTGACCATCGGCGGCGGTGAATTCGTCGTTGCGCTGGGTGCGTCGGGGTGCGGAAAATCCACCCTGCTCAATCTGATTGCCGGGTTCCTGGCGCCGACATCGGGGGACCTGATGCTGGACGGTAAGTCGGTCGCCGGCCCAGGCGCCGACCGGGCGGTGGTGTTTCAGAAGCATGCGCTCCTGCCCTGGCTCAGTGTGCTGGACAACGTGGCATTCGGCCTGCAGATTCAAGGTGTCCCGAAGAGCCGGCGCTACGACACCGCCAACAAATTCGTCGGCCTTTTGGGGCTGGACGGTTTTCAAGACTCTCCCGTGTACAAACTGTCCGGCGGCATGCAGCAGCGGGTCGGCATTGCCCGCGCGCTGACCTGCGACCCCAAGATTCTCTTGATGGATGAACCGCTGGGCGCCCTGGACGCGCTGACTCGAGAGCGCGCGCAAGAGCTGATCCTGAACATCTGGAATGAAACGAAAAAGTCGGTGTTCTTCATCACCCACAGCGTCGAGGAGGCGCTGTTCATGGGGACCAAGCTGGTCGTCATGTCGCCGCGCCCCGGGCGTATCACGCATACCTTCGACCTGCCGTTTTCGCAGCAATTCCTGAGCGGCGCTGCCGCTCGCAAGGTCAAGGCATCCCCGGAATTCATCCGCCTTCGCGAAGACGTCCTGAAGATCATCTTTGCCGACGAGGAGGCCGCGGCATGACAACCCAGTCCGTTGCAAAGCCACGCGAGGCCGAAGGGCTGATCGCGCGCCTGTCACGCGCCCAGCCGACCAAGCCGGGTGAAATCTACGGCGTTCCCGGGCATGGCAACACGCTTTGGCTTTCGGCAGCTTCCATTGCTCTGTTCTTCTTCATCTGGTGGCTCGTCACCGCCATCGGATGGGTGAAACCGCTGTTCGTGCCATCGCCGATGGCGGTTGTGAGCAAGTTCATTTCGGTCTGGAATGACGGCTTTACCGGCACACCCTTCATCGAGCACCTGACCGTATCGACCGTGCGTGTGTTCGGTGCATTCCTGCTGGCCTGTGCAATCGGTTTGCCACTCGGACTGGCGATGGGGATGAGTCCGATGATGCGCGGCATCTTCGACCCGCCGATCGAGTTTTACCGCCCGATCCCACCGCTGGCGTATCTGCCGTTGATGATCATTTGGTTCGGCATCGGCGAGACGTCCAAAGTCCTGCTGATCTTCCTGTCCGTCTTTGCCCCTGTCGTGCTGGGTGCGCGCTCCGGCGTCAAATCGGCGGCCATTGAACAGATCCACGCCGCCTATTCCTTCGGCGCGTCGCGTTGGCAGGTCATGCGCTACGTCATCATGCCGTCGGCTCTGCCGGAGATCCTGACCGCAATGCGGATCGGCATCGGTTTTGGCTGGACGACGTTGGTGGCCGCAGAAATGGTCGCGGCCACGAAGGGCCTGGGCTACATGGTTCTTTCAGCCAGCCAGTTCCTGCAAACGCCGGTCGTGATCATGGGAATCTTCGTGATCGCCATCATCGCGTTCGCCTTCGATCTCCTGATGCGCTTTGTCGAGCGTCGCCTCGTGCCCTGGAAGGGCAGGATGTAGGCCGAACGGCAGTCGGATAGCCGTTCTGAAGAGGGCTTCAAAGACAGTTCGGTCCAAACACCAAGATGTGCGCCCGGGTCGAATCGATGGGCATGGAAGGCCATCTGGGTCCATAGAAGAAAGCGCAAGGGTTCGGCGCTGATCCTTGTTCACAGCTTTCTGGGCGGCAGCGCCATGTGGGACGCGTGATGAACGCGTTTTGCCCCTGGCGGGACTGATCTGCCCGGCACCCAGGCCAGGCCGTGCCCCGCCCGGTTCATCGGTCAACGCCGGGCCCAGGCCAGATCCGGAGCGCAACGGTGCCACTGCGTCAATTGCTGGAAGGCATGGCCCACGCGCAGCGCGGTGTGTTCGCAAAAAGGTCTTGCATACACCATCAGCCCGACCGGCATCCCCTCGCTGGTGAAGCCGCAGGGCACCGACACGCCGCACAGGCCGAGAATGTTGCCGATCGAGGTGTTGCGCACGTAGAGCAGGTGGCGGCGGGTGTAGGCCTCGAGGTCGTCGGCCAGGCCGGCGATGGGCAGTGCCGGCAAGGCGGTGGTGGGCACCAGCAACGCATCCACATCGGCAAGCGCCTCGGCGCACCCGGCACGCAGTCGCGTCCAGGCCAGCGTGGTCGCCACGTAGTCGGGTGCGGGTATGGCGTTGCCATGTTTCATGCGCACCGCGACCAGCGGGTCCAGGCGCTCGAAGTGCTGCTCCAGAAGTCGGCGGTTGTGGTGATAGGCCTCGGCCGCAATCAGCAGGCCGCGCGGGTTGAGACGCTGTGCCTCGCTGGCGAGCGGGAAGTCGATGCGGCCGATGTCGGCCTGCGCGCCGGCCAGGGTCGCGATGGCCGCTTCGAACACACGCACCACCTCGGCGTCGGCATCGTCGAAGAACAGCTGTTGGGGGATGCGCAAACGCAGGCCGGCCAGGCCGCCGTGCAGCGCCTGCGTGACACGATGCGGGGCACGGCCGAGGGTTGAATCATCGTCCGGGTCCGCGCCCTGCAATGCTTCGTAGGCCTGGGCGCAATCGGCGATCGAGCGCGCCAGCGGGCCGACCGAATCGAGGCTGTGCGATAGCGGCCAGACACCGGCGCGGCTGACCTGCCCCACGGTGGTCTTGAGACCGGTGACACCGCACAGCGCCGCCGGCACGCGCACCGAACCGCCGGTGTCGGAGCCGAGCGTGACCGGTGTCATGCGCGCCGCGGTGGCCACGGCCGAGCCGCTGCTGGAACCGCCCGGTGCGTGGTGCTCCTCGCACCAGGGGTTGTGCGGCGTGCCCATGTCCGTGTTGATGCCCACGCCGCCGTAGGCGAGCGGCACGGTGTGGGTCTTGCCGAGCAGCACCATGCCGGCGGCCGACAGACGCCGCACCGCCGCGCAGTCGCGTTCGGCAACGTTGTCGCTCAACACACTGCAGCCGGCGCTGGTCACCATGCCGGCCACGTCGTAAAGATCCTTGGCGGCATAGGGCACGCCGGTGAGCTGGCCAAGGTCCTGGCCGGTGGCCAGCGCCGTCTCGGCGGCGCGCGCGGCGGCGCGTGCGCGCTGCGGGCACGTGGCGACGAAGGCGTGCAGCGAGGTGTCCAGAGCTTCGATGCGGGCCAGCAGATGCTCGGTGACTTCGACCGGCGACAGCGTGCGCGCACGATAGGCCGCAGCGAGTTCGGTCGCGTCGAGCAGGTGGGGTTGGGATATGTCCACGCGGGCTTTGCCTCAACTGGCGAGCGATGATGCCACGCTCGACAAACCGTCAAATAGAGGATCGCGGCGATGATCTTGAATTGACCGCCGCAGTTCCGGCAGCGTTCGAGGTCGATCACAACGACCCGGCCAGGCACCTGCGGACATCTCGCCAACCGACCCACTCCAAACCGGCCTTTCATCGCTGTCCGCTCATGGGACTGTGAATTCCAGAGCTCAGCCTGAGCGACGGCATCGCTGCGTTGCTGTCGCTCGCGGCGGACTCGGTGAATTCCCGCTCAGGGCAAGCCGCCCTACATGATCAGCCTTGCGCCATCGGCGGCAAGCTCACGCCACCTGCATCTCCCCCACGATGCAGTTGACCGCGAAGATCGGGATGTGCGCGCTGAAGCGCAGCGTGCCCTTGCCGCGCGCCGCCGCCGCCAGCGCGATCAGCGTGCGGATCTCGAAGCCGCCCTGGCCGGCGTCGCGGTAGGTGTCGGCGTCGGTGTAGGCGATCAGCGCCGCCTTGTCGTTGCGGCACCAGCGGTCGAGGAACTCGCGGTCCCACTCGGCATTCACGCGTCCCGAATCGGGCGTCGCCGGCCAGTGCGAAATGCCGCCGGTGGCGACGATGGCGATGCGCTCGCTCACGCTGTCGGCCGCGCGTCGCAGGGCCTCGCCGAAGGCCCAGGCGCGGTGCAGCGGCGTCAGCGGCGGGCCCTGGCAGTTGATGTTCACCGGGATCACCGGCAGGTCGTACTTCGGCGTCAGGAAGTGCAGCGGCACGGCGATCGCGTGGTCGAACTTCCATTCTTCGGCGAAGGCCACGTCCACCGTCTGCATCACTTCGGTGATCAGCCTTTGCGACAGCGCCGCATTGCCCGGCACCGTGGTCGGCTCGATGCCGAGCCACTGCGGGTCCTCGATCGGCCCTTCGTAGCCGTCGGCCATGCCGATGGCGAAGCTGGGCATGTTGTTCATGAAGAAATTGCCGAAGTGCTCGGCGCCGACGACGACCAGCGCATCGGGTCGCGTGGCGCGCAGGTCATCGCCCATTTGCCGGAACGCGGCGTGGAAGGCGTCCTTCACCGCAGGGTCGGCCAGGTGCGCGCGGCCGGTGATGCCCGGCGCATGGCTGCAGATGCCGGCGTACACCAGACTCATACGCCCGCCACCTTCTCGATCCATAGTCGTCGTCATCGCGTACACGCCGGCACGCACCGGGCCGTGCTGGGCCACGCCATCGCGCATGGCCTGGATGTAGTCGGGCCACGGCATGCCCAGGTAGGCGGCGTAGTGCATCAGCAACTGGCCGTTGGCGCCGAGCACGTAGATCAGGCCGATGTCGCCGCGCTCGATGGCGCCACGTTCTTCGCCAGTCAGCGGGTACTCGTCGAGCAGCAACGGCGGGCTCGCCGCGAAAGCGTTGCTGCACCTTGGGGTCGCGGTTCAGGTGGTACAGGAACTTCTGCAAGCCGTAGAGCTACATGCTCAGACCCCCCAGTGCGGAATGTGGTGCGAGCCCAGCGACACGGCCACGTTCTTCGGCTCGAGGAACACCTCGTAGCTCCAGGTGCCGCCCTCGCGGCCGGTGCCGCTGGCCTTGGTGCCGCCGAAAGGTTGGCGCAGGTCGCGCACGTTCTGGCTGTTGACGAAGCACATGCCGGCTTCGATGGCCGCGGCCACGCGGTGCGCGCGGCCCAGGTTCTCGCTCCACACGTAGCTCGACAGACCGTAGTCGATGTCGTTGGCCTGGCGGATGGCATCGGCCTCGTCGTCGAAGGCAATCAGGCACGCCACCGGGCCGAAGATTTCCTCCTGCGCGATGCGCATCGAGTTCTTCACGTCGGCGAACACCGTCGGCTGCACGAAGTTGCCCTTGCGCATCGATGCCGGCAGCGCGGGCGCATCGAGCCCGCCGCACAGCAGCGTGGCGCCCTCCTTGGGCCCGAGTTCGATGTAGCTGCGCACCTTGGCCAGGTGCGCCGGGCTGATCATCGGCCCGATGATCGTACTTGTCGTCGAGCGGGTCGCCGACCGCGATGCGCTTCGCGCGCTCGGCGAACTTGGCGGCGAAGTCGGCGTAGATCGACTGCTGCACCAGGATGCGCGATGCCGGCGGTGCAGCGTTCGCCGTTGTTGCTGAAGATCATGAACACGGCCGCGTCCAGCGCCCGCTCGAGGTCGGCATCGTCGAAGACCACGAACGGGCTCTTGCCGCCGAGTTCCATGCTGAATTTCTTCAACCCCGCGCTCTTCACGATGCGCTGCCCGGTGGCGGTGGAGCCGGTGAAGGAAATGGCGCGCACGTCGGGGTGCGCGCACAGCGGTTCGCCGGCGTCCTTGCCATAACCGTGCACGATGTTCAGCACGCCCGGCGGCAGGCCGGCCTCGGTGGCCAGTTCGCCGAAGCGCGAGATGCTCATCGGCGACAGCTCGCTCATCTTCAGCACCGCCGTGTTGCCGAAGGCCAGGCACGGCGCGATCTTCCAGGTGCCGGTCATGAACGGCACGTTCCACGGGCTGATCAACGCGCACACGCCCACCGGGTGGAACAGCGTGTAGTTCAGGTGTGTCGGCGTCGGGTAGGTGTGGCCGTCGACGCGCGTGCACATCTCGGCGAAGTAGTGGAAGTTGTCGGCCGCGCGCGGCACCAGCTGCTTGCCGGTCTGGCTGATGGTCTGGCCGGTGTCGCGCGTTTCGACTTGCGCGATCTCGGCCACGTGCGCGGTGATCAGCTCACCGAGCTTGTGCATCATCTTCGCGCGCTCGGTGGCCGGCAGCGCGGCCCACTTCGGAAAGGCGGCCTTGGCCGCGGCGACGGCGGCGTTCACTTCCTCGGCGCCGCCCGCGGCCACCTCGGCCAGCGTGTCCTGCGTGGCCGGATCGATGGTCTCGAAGTAGTCGCGGCCTTCGACCTGTCGGCCGTCGATCAGGTGCTGGATGCGCATGCGGTTCTCCTCATGGTGGGTCGGCGCGGTCGGCGACGATGGTATTGACCAGCCGGCCGATGCCGTCGATCTCGCACACCACGTCGTCGCCGACGTTCACATTGACGACGCCTTCGGGCGTGCCGGTCAGGATCACGTCACCCGGCGACAACGTCATGAAGCCGCTCAGGTATTCGATCAGCGCCGGGATGTCGTTGATCAGGTCGCGCGTGTTGCCTTGCTGCTTCAATTCGCCGTTGACGAAGGTGCGCAAGCGCCAGCGCGTGCGGGTCGGCTACCTCGTCGGCCGACACCAGCCACGGGCCGAGCACGGTGCACGCGTCGCGGTTCTTCACGCGCAAGTTCGGCCGGTACCAGTTTTCCAGGTAGTCGCGCACCGCATAGTCGTTGGCCACCGTGTAGCCGGCGACGTGCTGCATGGCATCGGCGGCCTTGACGTTCTTCGCGGTGCGGCCGATGACCACCGCCAGTTCGCATTCGTAGTGCATGACCGTGGCATCGGCCGGGCGCGGCGTCAGGCCGCGGTGACCGATCAGGCTACCCGGGCTTTTCAGAAAGGCCAGCGGCTCGTCCTTGGCGCCGATGGTGAGTTCCTTGGACAACTCCTTCGCATGGTCGGCATAGTTGATGCCGAGCGCGATGACGGTGCCGGGCGCGGACGGCACCAGCCACTGCACCGCGCTCTCGACCAGCACGCGGCCGTCGCCCAACTGCAGGCCATCGGCGTGCGGCACGGCGGTGTGCAGCGCGCCGCCATGGGCCACCTGCGCCGTCCTCATGCCGCGCCCTCCGCCACCAGCGGGTTGCTGAGCGTGCCCACGCCGTCGATGGTGATACTGACGCGCTGCCCGGCACGCGCGCGCGGCGCGCCGAAGGGCGTGCCGAGCAACAGCACGTCGCCGGCGGCCAGGGTCATGAACTCGCAGACATCGGCGAGCAGGCGCGCCGCGCGGCGCTGCATGCCGGCTGTCGATGCTTGGAACACCGTGTCGCCGTCGAGTTGCACGCTGAGGCTCAGCGCGTCCGGGTCGGCCACCTGCTGCGCCGCGACCACGCGCGGGCCGATCGGCAGGAACGTGTCACGGCAGCGAAAGCGCAAGCCCGGGCGGTAGTGCGAGGCATGCGGCATGCTCACGTCGTTGCACACGGTGTAGCCGGCCAGGCCAGCCAGCGCCGCGGCTTCGCTGACGCGGCGCATGTCGCGGCCGATGACCAGCCCCAGGCTCGGCCCCATCTGCAATTCAGCCACACCGTGCGGCACGACGATGGCCTGGCCGTCGCCGACAAAGCAGTTGCGCGGCTTGATGCCCAGCACCGGCGCACGCGGCGGCGCCTTGTAGGGCGGCTGGTGCACGGCGTTGCCGAGCGCGTCGAGCGCCGCACGGTCGTTGAGCAGCGCGCAATAGACCGTGCGCGGAAAGGGCTGCAGCGGCAGCAGCCAGTCGATGTCGGCGACGCGGACGTTTTGCATACCCCGCAATATGCACCAGTTGCCGGCCGATTCAGGGCTGCTGGCCGAACTGCGCGCTGTCCCGCGTCCAACCCCGTGCCCGCTCGCTCAGGCTCAATCCCAGCCCGGGCCGGGTCGGCACCCGCATGCGGCCGGCGTGGATGTCGATGCGTTCGTTGAACAGCGGTTCGAGCCAGTCGAAGTGTTCGACCCAGGGCTCGGCCGGGTAGGCCGCGGCCAGGTGCACATGCAGTTCCATCGCGAAGTGCGGTGCCAGCATCAGGCCGGCGTGTTCGGCCAGCGCCGCGATCTTCAGGAACGGCGTGATGCCGCCGACCCGCGGTGCATCGGGCATCAAAACGTCGGCGGCGCGATGGCGTATCAGATCGGCGTGTTCGGCGGCGCTGGTCAACATCTCGCCGGTGGCGATCGGGGTGTCGAACTGCGCCGCCAGTGCGGCGTGGCCCTCGTGGTCGTAGGCGTCGAGCGGCTCTTCGATCCACACCAGCTGGCACGGCTCGAAGATGCGACACATGCGCTGCGCCGTCGGCCGATCCCATTGCTGGTTGGCATCGATCATCAGCGGCATGTCGTCGCCGAGGTGCTTGCGCACCGCCTCGACGCGGCGGATGTCGAGCGCGCGATCGGGCTGGCCCACCTTTAGCTTGATGCCGCCGATGCCACGCTCGCGCGACGCCGCGGCGTTGTGCAGCAACTGCTCGAGCGGCGTGTGCAGGAAGCCGCCCGAGGTGTTGTAGCAGGCCACCGATTCGCGATGCGCGCCCAGCAGCTTGGCCAGCGACAGGCCGGCGCGCCGGGCCTTCAGGTCGTACAGCGCGACGTCGAAGGCGCCGCTCGCCTGCGTGGCCAGGCCGCTGCGACCGGCCGATGCGCCGGCCCAGCACAGCCGCTGCCACAGCCGCGCGATGTCGTTCGGATCCTCGCCGAGCAACAGCGGCGCGAGCTCGCGCGCATGCGCGAACTGACCCGGTCCGCCGGCGCGCTTGGCATAGCTGAAGCCGAGCCCCTGATGGCCATCGCGGCTGCACAGTTCGACGAAGAGCATCGCCACCTCGGTCATCGGCTTCTGTCGTCCGGTCAGCACCTTGGCGTCGCTGATCGGCTGGGCCAGCGGCAGGTAACACGACGACAGCCGCAGCCAGGCGATGCGGTCGGCCGAGCCCGCCGGCTCGGCGGCTTTCATGGGTGGCCCGGCAGCGATGGAGTCGATCATGGGGTGGCCCGTGGCCGGTGAAGATGAATGGCCTCGATGCTGGCGGAAAGCGGGTTGCGGGGCAAGCGCGAGCCGGCAGTGCGCATCGATGTCTCGCCACGCACAACCTTGCGACAATTGCGCCCATCCATCGATCCGCCCACCCGCATGAGCCACACCATCCTGCAATCCCTGCCCGCCGGCGAACGCATCGGCATCGCCTTCTCCGGCGGCCTGGACACGTCCGCTGCGGTGCACTGGATGCGCGCCAAGGGCGCCATCCCGTGTGCCTACACCGCGCACCTGGGCCAGCCCGACGAAAGCGACTACGACGACATCCCGCGCAAGGCCAAGGCCTACGGCGCCGACATCGCGCGCCTGATCGACTGCCGCGCGCCGCTGGTCGCCGAAGGCATCGCCGCCATCCAGTGCGGCGCCTTCCACATCCGCACCGGCGGCGCGACCTACTTCAACACCACGCCGCTCGGCCGCGCGGTCACCGGCACCGCGCTGGTGGTGGCGATGCGCGAGGACGGCGTCAACATCTGGGGCGACGGCAGCACCTACAAGGGCAACGACATCGAGCGCTTCTACCGCTACGGGCTGCTCGCCAACCCGGCGCTGCGCATCTACAAGCCCTGGCTCGACCAGCGCTTCATCGACGAACTCGGTGGCCGCAAGGAGATGAGCGAGTACCTGGTCGAGCACGGCTTCGACTACAAGATGAGCACCGAGAAGGCGTACAGCACCGACAGCAACATGCTCGGCGCGACGCACGAGGCCAAGGACCTGGAGTTCCTCGACAAGGGCCTGAATATCGTCAACCCGATCATGGGCGTGGCCTTCTGGCGCGACGACGTGACGGTGAAGGCCGAGACGGTGACGGTGCGCTTCGAGGAAGGCAAGCCGGTGGCGCTGAACGGCATGGTCTTCAGCGACGCGGTGAAGCTGTTCGAGGAAGCCAACCGCATCGGCGGCCGCCACGGCCTGGGCATGTGCGACCAGATCGAGAACCGCATCATCGAAGCCAAGAGCCGCGGCATCTACGAGGCCCCCGGCATGGCGCTGCTGCACACCGCCTACGAGCGGCTGGTCAGCGGCATCCACAACGAGGACACCATCGAGCAGTACCGCATCAACGGCCTGCGCCTGGGGCGGCTGCTGTACCAGGGCCGCTGGTTCGACCCGCAGTGCCTGATGCTGCGCGAAACCGCGCAGCGCTGGGTGGCGTCGGCCATCACCGGCGAGGTCACGCTGGAACTGCGCCGCGGCAACGACTACTCGATCCTCGACACCGCCAGCCCGAACCTGAGCTACAAGCCCGAGCGGCTGAGCATGGAGAAGGTGGAAGGTGCGTTCACGCCGGCCGACCGCATCGGCCAGCTGACGATGCGCAACCTGGACATCGCCGACACACGCGACAAGCTGGGCATCTACACCGCCACCGGGCTGCTGGGCAGTTCGTCCGATGGTGCGATTCCGCTGATCTCGCCGCCGAAGGCGGATTGATCAGCCGGGCGCGAAAGGCCATCGTCGCGGTGATGGACCTGGCGCGGCCTGCACCGAGCAGTTCGGCGTTTGCGTGTCATCGCGCCGGCCAGGCACTGTATGGAGTTCGACGCGCTGAGCGCAGTTGCGCGCATGGCGTGCGCGAACATCGTCAGCACTGGGCCAGTTCGATGCGAGGTACAGCCGGATGCGTCGCGTGTTGCGCGTCGATCACAGCGGCGCAGCTTGAGCAGCCTGATGCGCAGCGTGTCGACCTGCGCGCATTGGCCAGCTCCGGTGCCCTGCAGGCGCCAGCGCACGCATGCCGCTCGATGAGCACGTAGGCCAGCGCCGCGAGCAGCACGCGCAACTGGTTCGCTGTGAAGACAATGGCAACTGGTGCGAGTGGCGAACAGGCCGAGCTGGGCTTCCTTGATGCGGTTCTCGCATCTCGCCGCGCGGGCAGTACATCTGCTTCGTACAGCGCCTGCGGTCTCGGCCGCTCAGATTGGTGACGACGAAGCGCGGATTGGAGCCTTGCGCGTTGTACTCCAGCGCGTGATCATCCGGCGCTGGCGTGGCCAGCTTTGCGCGGCGGTAGTGGAACTCGCCGAAGATCGCGTTGCTTGCTTGCTCGGTGCGCTGCGTAGGCTCATGCGCAGCGCCAGCTCGCGCCAGCGCTCGGCATTGCCTCGCAGCCGCGCGTTGCGTGCCATGCCGACGATGTAATGGACATCCGTGGCGCTCGCACCAGTTGACAGCAGCAACTGGCGGCAGAAACCCGAGTCGCCACGAAAGACGATGCGCACCCCGGGCCACGCCTGGCGCAGCCGGCGTGACCAGCAGTTTCAAAATCGGCCGCAGCGTGCTTGCGCCGCGTCGATGCGGCTGGGGCGCAGGTAAGCGACACAGCAACTGCTGGCCGCAAAACACGTACAGCGGCAAGTAGCAATAGCTGTCGTAGTAGCCGTGGAAGAAGCGCCCTTCCTGCTGGCCATGCAGCGGATCGTCGGTGGCGTCGAAGTCCAGCACCAATTCTTCGGGCGCGCGCTTGAAGCTGGCGATGAACTGCTCGATCAGCAACTCGTTGCAGTCGCCACCGCCGTGGCCGCGATCGGCCCAGTTCTCATGGCGGCACCGCGTTGGCACTGTCGTGACAGTGCGGCGCGCTGACCCGCGCATCGTCGGCGGTCATCCAGCGCCCTCACACTGGGGCAACACCTTGAAGCGCGGCCTCGGCGTGTTCAGCGCACGCTAGCTCGGGTCGTCCTTGAGGATATTCAGACGCACGTCGACGAGCACGCCGTTGGTGTCCCAGCTCGTCGGCGACTCGATGATCACCGGCGGCACGGGCTCGTTCGCGGGCTACACGGGTTCGATCAGCGCACTGGGTTATCTGGATCGTCGCGACGGTGTCGTGACCAGCGATTGGACCGCCGACAGCGCATTTGTCTTCCGCGGCCAACTGATGCCGGTGCCCGAGCCGGCGACCTACGGCTTGATGCTCGTCGGCGTTGTGGCCGTGCTCGGTACGCTATCGAAGCGGCGCGAATCGGCCAGCGTTACCTGAACCGCGCTACTTGAACAACCGCCGCAGCAGTTCGGGCAGCTGCTTCGCCGGGCTTGCCGGCTGCGTCTCGGCCGGCTGGCGCGCGGCCGGCGCTTTGCCCGCTGCGTCGGCCGAAGCCTCGCCGGAAAGCGCACGCCGGCAAGGTTGCGGATCACTTGCTTGGCGGAACAGCCGCTCGCCGAGCAGCGACAGCCCGCCGGTGGCACCGGCCAGGCCCAGGTTCAACGCCAGGCTGGCGGTGCCGGCGGCATCGAGACCGAACTTCGGGTCGAGCAGCGGGCCCTTCAACACCACCAGCGATGCCAGCCCCGCCGTGTTCAGGCTCAGCGCCTTCTTCACATGCGGCTTGAAGGCCAGCGCCAGGCGCTGGTCGCGCAGATTCACTTCACCGCTGGCGCTGATGTCCAGCTGATCGGTCTCGACCGCGATCGAACGGTCGATGGTGGCCACGCCGGCTTTCAGCGGCAAGCGCACCACGGCACACTGCACGTGCGTCTGTTGCACCGCGTTCGCCTGGCCGGTGATGGTTTGCAGCAGGCGCACGAGCAGGTTCGGCCCGTCCGGCGACAGCTTGCCGCTGAGCGTGACATCGGCCAGCTGCAGCAGCACCTCACCGTCGGCGCTGGCGGCCAGTGCGCGCGGCGTCGGCCCGCGCAGGCGAAGGTTTGTCTGCAGTTGCAGCCGGCCCCCCTGCGCGTAGGCGCCGTTGCCCATCGCCTGGGCCAGCGCATCGACCGACAGTTGCGTGGCGTTCAGCCGCAGCTGCCATTGCGCCGAGCGGTCCGCCTGCGGCATCAGCACCAGGCTGGCGCCGACGCTGCCGTCGGCGATCTTGAAGTTCAACGGCTCGATGCCGAGGCGGCCGCCCTTGATCGCCACGCGCGCGCTCAGCGCGCTCAGCTCGGGCACACGCGGCCAGCGCAGCTGTCGCACCTCGAGCGCGATGTGCGCGTCGACATCCGGCAGCACAGGCAGCGCCACCGGCGTGTCGTCGAAGAGCTCGCTGCGCTTGCCGGCGGGCGCGGCGGCGGCGGCCTGCGCGCCGGGCCACAACGCGGCCACGTCGATCATCGGCGCGGCCAGCCGTGCGTCGATGCCGAGTGGCCGGCTGCCCAGCTTCACGGTGGCCTGGCCGCTGAACTGCTGGCCGGCCCACGACAGAGTCAGCGCCTCGGCGCGCAGCGAATCGGCATCGAGGGCCACACGCGAGCCCAGTTCGATCGGCAGCGGCACGCGGGCACCGTCGCCCAGCCAGGGCGCCACAGCCGCGGCGCGGTCCACCTTCAGCGTGAGTTCAGCGCTGCCGCTGCGCTTGTCGAGCTGCCACTGCCCCTTGGCGGTGGCGCGCGCGCCGTCGGTGCTGATCTGCACATCGAAAGGCCAGGCGCCCTGTGGCGAGAACAGCGCGGCCAGCTGTCCGGTGCGGCCGGCCACCTGCCAGCGCTGAGCATTGAGCGTGAATGTGCCGGCCAGCGCCGCTGCGTCGGCTTCGCGCTCGATGTGCAGCCGCTGCACATCGAAGACCAGCGGCTCTGCCGCCGAGCGCGCGTTGCGATACTGCATCCGCACGTCGGACAGCTTCAACTGCGCCAGCCGGATGACATCGGCCTTGGTGCTGGCCTCAGGTTTTGCATCCGGCGCCTTTGCGGCATCGGCCGGCCGCGGCGTCAGCTGCCAGTTGCCGCGCCCGTCGCGGTCGGTTTCGAGCAGCAGGTCGACACCGTCGATGGCCACCGTACCGACCTCGAAGCGCCCCTGCAGCAGCGGCCACAGCGCCAGGTCGAGCGCGAGCCGATCGACCGTCAGCATCTGCGGCCGCGAGCCGCCGGGCGCGTTGGCCAGCGTCACGCCGCGCGCCACCACGGCCAGGTTTGGCAGCAGCTGGTACGACAGCTTGCCGCCAATGTGCGCCTCGCGCCCGGTGGCGTCGCCCAGCTGGCGCGCCAGCAGCGCGGCCAGCCGCTCGGGCGGGAAGGCGAGGCTCAGGCCGACGTAGGCCGCGCCGAGCAGCGTGGCCAGTGCGGCGATGCCGATCAGCGCTCGCCTGGGCCAGCGGCTTCGAGTGTCGGCCGTGCTCATCGCAAAGCACTATAGGCGTGTCTCGCGGTGCCCGTTTTGCACTGCGCCGCCGCGTCGGCCCGTCATGAGGATTGGGGATGCGCTGCACCGGACAGCGCGCTCACACTGCGCGAGAGTGCCGTTGATCGGCGCCGAACCGGGTTGGCAAAGGAGTTCGGGTGGAAGTTGCAGCACGCATGGTGCGTCGATTGGCAGCGGTGGCGTTTGCCGATGTGGCCGGCTGGACGAGTCTCGTCGAGGCCAATGAACTCGAGGCCTTGCGCGCCTGGAATGCGCTGCGCACCGGCTTCGTCGAGCCCAAGATCCGTGAACACGGCGGGCGCCTGGTCGATCTGGCCGGCGATGCGGTCTTCGTCGAATTCGGCAGTGCGGTGGACGCGGTGAGCTGGGCGCTCGAGCTGCAGCGGCTGCCACAGGCCAGGCCCGGTTCGAACATGATGAGCCCACTGAAGCTGCGCATCGGCATCAACGTGTGCGACGTGCTGGTGGATGCGGACCGGCTGGTCGGCGACGGCGTGAACATCGCGGCGCGCATTCATCAGCTTTGTGCGCCGGGCGAGGTGGTGGTGACCGAATCGGTGCGCGAGCATGTCCATCACCGCATCGCGGTGGAGTTTCGTGATCTGGGCGAGCGCCACCTGAAGAACATCAGCCGGCCGATCCGTGTCTTCCGCGTCGAGGCCGAGGGTTTGCCGAGGGGCGAGTGGACCGCCCCCGTCGGCGCCGAGCGCGACCGGCGCGCGCTGCTGGCCATCGAGATGTCGGCAGCACCGGGTGAGGGGCCGGATGCCGCGGCCGATGCCGAAGCCATCTGTCGCCGCTTGCTCGACCATGTGTCGCGCAAGGTGCTGCCGGGCAGCGGCGGGCGTGTGGTCGGGCAGTACGACGCGGGTGTGCTGATCGGCTTTTCGAAGGCGCGGCTGGCGGTCAAGGCTGCGTTCAGCATCCAGGAGGACTGCCGCAATGCCAGCCTGCCGCTGGTGCCGGCGCAATGGCCACGCATGGGCATGCAGATGGGCGAGCCGCTGGCCGACGAGGCGCAGATGCTCGGCAGCGGCGCCAGCGTGGCCACGCGCCTGTCCGGCATCGCCCGACCCGGAGAGATGGTGGCGTCGTCCACCGTCTGCGACGAACTGGTGGCCGAGCTCGATGCGGACATCGAGGACCTGGGTGAGTGCTACCTGCGCGAGATGAACCAGCCGGTGCGCGCGTACCGGCTCGCCCCGCCGGGCGTCGGGCTGTCCGGACCACCGGGGGCAGCGAGCGACGACGAACTGCTGCCGACGCTGGCGGTGATCCCGTTTTCCGAGCGCGGCGTCGGACACGAGGCCCTGGGCGAAATATTGGCCGAGCAGCTGATTGCCGCGCTGTCACGGTCCAACGACATCAATGTCGTCTCGCGTCTGTCCACGACGGCGTTTCGCGGCCGCGGCGCGACGCCGGGCGAAGTCGGCACGCACCTGAAAGCGCAGTACGTGCTGTCGGGCACCTACCGCGTCGCGCGCAGCGTGCTCGTGCTCGCTGCCGAACTGGCCGACACGCGCTCCGGTCGGGTGGTGTGGGCCGAGGAACTGAAGGGCAGTGTCGCCGGCATCATCGAAGGCGGGGACGAACTGATCGACCGTCTCGTCGTCGAAGCCGGCCGCACGGTGATCACGCGCGAATTCGAACGCACCCAGCGGCAGTCGTTGCAATCGCTGGAAACCTGCACGTTGCTGATCGGCGCCATCACGTTGATGCACCGGCTGTCGACGAACGACTTCCAACGCGCACGCGACATGCTGATGGCGGTGGCACAGCGCGCGCCGCGGCACCCGGTGCCGCAGGCGCTGCTGGCCAAATGGCATGTGCTGCGCGTGTGGCAGAGCTGGTCGCCGGACCCGGCGGCCGATGCCCGGCTGGCGCTGGATTTCAGCAAGCACGCGCTCGACAACGACTCGCATTGTTCGCTGGCGCTGGCCATCGACGGTTTTGTGCAGACCAACCTCCTGAAGGCGATGGACGTGGCCCAGCAGCGCTACGCGCTGGCGCTGCAAGTCAACCCCAACGATGCGCTGGCTTGCCTGCTCAACGGCATGCTGCACGCCTTCAAGGGCGAGGGCGCACAGGCCATCAAGGGGTCACGCCGCGCGCTGCGCCTGTCGCCGCTGGATCAGCACCGCTTCTTCTACGACTCGCTGGCGGCCTCGGCCGAACTGGCGGCAGGCAACTACGCGCGGGCCATCGAGCTGGCGCGTCGCTCGCTGCGCGCCAACCGCTTGCACGCCTCGACCTTCCGCGCGCTGGCGATCGCGCAATGGGCCAGTGGCCTGCATGCGCAAGCGCGCGCGACGGTCAGCGAGTTGATGGTCATCGAGCCGCAGCTCACGGTGAGCAAGTGGCTCGAGCGCAGCCCGAGCAGCGAATATCCGGTGGGCCAGATGTGCGCCGGCGCGCTGCGTGCTGCCGGCGTGCCGGCCTGAGGCGCGTAGCAACGGACACAAGCGACAAGGAGGACGTGATGAGCATGCAAGGTGGCTTTGGTGGCTTTGGTGGCTTCGGCGGTTTTGGCGGGTTCGGGGGCTTTGGCGGCTTCGGAGGGTTTGGTGGCTTCGGCGGATCCGGTGGCTTCGGCGGCTTCGGCGGCGCGCCGGGTTTCGACAATCAGGCGCTGATTTCGAATCGCGATGGCATCGTCGGCAACTGGCAGAGCCCGAGTTCGCTTCCCACTCAACTTGGACAGGACAGCGTCGGCAACCTGAAGCGCTGGGAGCCGTGGGTGCGGGCAAGCATCATCGACTTCGATCTGCACGCGCGCCTGCACTTTGCCGGCGAGGGCGGCGGCTTCACGCTTTGGGATCTGGGCATCACCGTGAACCCGGCGGCTACGCCTACCGCCACGGCCACGCCGCACCGCATCGTGCGCATGTCGCGTCCCACCGGCAACGCGTTCTGGAAGAAGCAGCTGGACATCGTCAACAGCTGGGCCGACCTGCGCGCCGAACGCAACGGCGAGATCCTGGCGCAGCTGACTCCACCGGTGACCTTCTGGAGCGTGATCGAAAACCTGCGCCCCGATCGGCACCCGGCCACGCTGGAAGTGGTGTGGGCCGCACTGCGCCTGGCCAACCATGTCGAGATGCGCTTCAAGCACGCGCTGGCTTGCCGGCGGCCGGTGGAGCTGTCGGCGCAGGTGCAGCCGATGACCAGCACACCCGGCCACGGCAGCCTTCCCAGCGGCCACGCCACCGAGGCCTTCATCGTCGCCCATGTGCTGTGGACGCTGGTGCAAAACGCCGACCCCACGAAGCTGTTGTGGTTCGAGCAGTTGATGCGCCAGGCGGCCCGCGTGGCGATCAACCGCACCATCGCCGGCCTGCATTACCCGGTGGACAGCGCGGCGGGCCAGGTGCTGGGCCTGGCGCTGGGCGAATACTTCGTGCACCGCGCGGTCACCGGCAGCGCGGCTTACAGCTCATGGGACTTTCTGGGCACGCAGTACCCGCAGTCGCAGGACTTCAGCTGGCGCGCGCTGTACATGCCGAACACGACCACTCGCAACAACACTGCGTACTCGATGCTGATACTGCCTGGCGAGGTGTCTGCGCAATCGCCGCCTTTGGCCAAGTTGTGGACCGAGGCGAAGGCGGAGTGGACATGAGTGCCTACCGAGCGCCGAAGCAGGAGCGTCGTCGGCCGTCCGCTCTGCAGCCTGACCCGTATTTCGAATGGGCGAAGGCGACGGGGTTTGCCTACTATGGCGAAGCGCGGCGGTTGCCGGTGCTGTTGGAGCTGAACGACGGCGAGGGCAGCAAGGGCCTCAACGCCTACCGTTTTGCGCAGCAGGTGCTGGAGATGCGGGCGCGAAGCAAGCACCGACAGGGCTGGGCTGCCGATGTAAGCATCCCCGAGTGCGAGCTTGCCGCCTTGACGCCTCGAAGCAGTACACGATTCATTTCCCTGCTGGTGCGGGAGAAGTTCCTCAGCAACCTGTGCGCCGGTATCACGCTGCTCAACAAGGTGCGCCGCTTTGAGCTGGGGCGTCGCATCGTGCCTCCCGGAAGGAAGCCCATGAATTCGGTGCCGGTGCAAGAGCCCGGGTGCTGGCCCGATGCGGCGCCGCAGGTGGTGACCGGGCTGATCGACGATGGCATCGGGTTTGCGCACGACCGGCTGTTCAGCAGCGACGGCACGACACGCATCGAGTACTTTTGGGACCAGCAGGTGCCGTCATCCGCCTGGCCGCCTGACTTCGGCACCGAGTACACCAAGCGCGCACCGGTTATCGGTATCGACGCGCGCGCGGCTGCCAGCCGGCACAACGGGATAGTTGACGAAGACGAGGTGTACCGGCTCAGCGGCCAGGCGGATCACACGCAGGCCGGGCACAAACCGCTGGCGGCAGCGCGCTCGCATGGCGCGCATGTCGCCGACCTGGCTTGCAACCCGCCCTGGCCACACACGACGCCGCTGCCAGCCGCGGCGGGCACGCGGCCGGTGGTCGCGGTGCAGTTGCCGAGCGTCACCGTGCAGGACACCTCGGGTGCGACCTTGGCACCGCAGGTGTATCAGGGCCTGTGCTACATCCTGTGCCGCAGCAAGCTGATCGCGCAGCGCAGTGGCGCGGATTCGCTGCCGGTGGTGGTCAACATCAGCTACGGCTTCATCTCGGGGCCGCACGATGGCAGCGGGCTGCTCGAATCAGCGATCGACCAGCTGCTGATCGACCACAACAGTCTGCCGGGCCAGCGCGCCGCGCGGGTGGTGCTGCCGGCCGGCAACAACCACCTGTCTCGATGCCATGCGCACTTTTCGCTGCCGGCGGGATCGAGCAGGGAATTGCGCTGGCGTGTGCTGCCCGACGACCGCACCGAGAGCAGCGTCGATATGTGGCTTCCGGCCGGCACGAAGCTGGGCAAGCTGTCGGTCCTGATCACCGCGCCCGACGGCAGCAACGGCACTGGCGCGTTTCCAGCCAACGGCCAGTGCGAGTTCAAGATCGGCAACGACATCGTCGGACGGGCGACCTTCTTCCCGGCGGGCAGCCCTGCACTGCGCTCGCGCATCACGCTGTGGCTGGCGCCGACCGTCAGTCCGGACGGAAATGTGCCGACCGCGATGGCGGGTGTGTGGCTCATCAAGATCAGAAACCGTCATGGCAGCGTCGCGGTCAACGACATCCACGCCTGGGTGCAGCGCGACGACACGGCGCCGGGCTATCCGCAGCGCGGGCGGCAGTCGACCTTCGATGACCCCGCCTACCAGCGCTTCGACGATGGCGGGCGGGCAGTCGACTTCGACAACGCAGCCAGCGATGTCAGACGTGGCGGGTTGTTCAACGCCATCGCCTCGGGCAGCGAGCCGATCGTCGTCGGCGGCTATCGCCGCAGCGACGGCGCGGCGGCAACGTATTCGGCCGGTGGCCCGTTGCTGCCGCCGAAGCGACAAGCGCCGAATCCGGAGGGCCCGGAGGCGATGCTGCCCAGCGACGATTCACCATCGCAGCGCGGCGTGCTGGCCGCCGGCACGCGCAGCAATTCGTGCGTCGCCTTGTCGGGCACCAGCGTCGCCGTGCCGCAGGCGGTGGTTGGCGTGGCCGAATGGATGGCGCTGAATGCGCCGGAAACCCGCAACGCCATGTTCCTGGTGGCGCAGAGCCACGAAGCCATGCAGTCGTTTCCGACAGCGAAGCCGACGCTGGCCCGCGGTGGCGGCGGGCGCATCTGCACGCCGAGCAATCGCCCGCCGCGTCGCGAGCTTCGATAGGACCGGCTCCGTCTCACCCTTGTGGGAGACGGAGCCATGCGTGACAGCAACTCAGCGCTGCGGGATGTCCTTGACCGAATGGCCAGGCCGACGGTTGGCGTCGCCGGGGATCGGCCGCACGGTCGCGTTCCACGCTTCCCAGGCGGCGCGCATGTCTTGCAGTCGATGTGCCTCAAGCGCGCCAGCGTTGGAGCAACTGGTCAACGCTCAACGGCGTGGGCGCTCCCTCTCACACACACAGGATCGAAACCGCCTTGGTGTTCAGGTACGCCTCCAGCGCCTCGGGCCCGCCTTCGGATCCGTAACCCGAATCCTTGACACCGCCGAACGGCATCTCGGCCCACGGCAGCGCCGGCTGGTTGATCCACAGCATGCCCAGTTCGAGCCGCTGCGCGAGCAGCTGCGCGTTCTTCAACGAGCGCGTGAAGGCATAACCGGCCAGACCGAAGGGCAGGCGGTTGGCTTCGGCGATGGCTTCTTCGAGCTTGTCGAAGCCGCGGATCGCGGCCACCGGACCGAACGGCTCGTGGTTGAAGACGTCGGCTTCCAAGGTCACCTCGTCGAGCACGGTGGGCGCGTAGAAGTTGCCGGCCGAACCGATGCGCTCGCCACCGGCCATCACCTTGGCGCCTTTGACGCGCGCGTCGTCGATGATCTTGCCCATCGCGTCCAGGCGCCGGGCGTTGGCCAGCGGGCCCATGGCGGTGCCTTCGGCGAGGCCATCGCCGACCTTCAGCGCCTGGGCATGCTTGGCCAACTTCTGCGCGAACTCGGCGCGGATGCTGTTGTGCACCAGAAAGCGCGTCGGCGAGATGCACACCTGGCCGGCATTGCGGAACTTGGCGGCGCCGGCGGCCCGGATGGCCAGATCGATGTCGGCATCGTCGGCGACGATCACCGGCGCGTGGCCGCCCAGTTCCATCGTCGCGCGCTTCATGTGCATGCCGGCCATCGCGGCCAGCTGCTTGCCCACCGGCGTCGAGCCGGTGAAGGTGATCTTGCGGATCACCGGGTGCGGGATCAGGTACGACGAGATCTCGGCCGGGTTGCCGTACAGCAGGCCGACCACGCCGGCCGGCACGCCGGCATCGACGAAGGCCTGGATCAGCGCTGCCGGCGAGGCCGGTGTCTCCTCGGGTGCCTTGACGATCATCGAGCAGCCGGTGGACAGCGCCGCACTCAGCTTGCGCACCACCTGGTTGACCGGGAAGTTCCACGGTGTGAACGCGGCCACCGGGCCGACCGGGCTCTTCAGCACGTTCTGCGACACGCCGGCCGACCGCGCCGGCACGATGCGGCCATACACACGCCGGCCTTCTTCGGCGAACCATTCGATGATGTCGGCCGCGGACATCAACTCCACCTTGGCCTCGGCCAGCGGCTTGCCCTGTTCCTGCGTCATCAGCCGGGCGGTGTCGGCGGCCCGGTCGCGCATCAGGCCGGCGGCGCGGCGCATGACCGCGCTGCGTTCGACGGCCGGGGTGTCGCGCCAGGTCTCGAAACCCTTCTGCGCGGCGGCCAGTGCGTCGTCGAGGTCGCGGCTGGCGGCATGGGCGACGCGGCCGATCTCCTTGCCCGTGGACGGGTTCAAGACAGGCAGTGTCTTGCCACCTTGCGCGTCGCGCCATTGGCCGTCGATGAACAGTGGGGTGTCGCGGTAGCTCATGATCGATGTCCTATTGGCTGTGGAAGGCTTCGCGTGCCGCGGCGACAGTTGCGGCAATGTCTTCGGCAGAATGCGCCGCGCTGACAAAACCGGCCTCGTACATCGCCGGTGCCAGGTAGATGCCACGCTGCAGCATGGCGTGAAAGAAGCGGTTGAAAGTGTCGGTGCCGCGCGCCATCACCGCGCCGTAGTTCTGCGGCAACGCCTCGACGAAGAAGAAGCCGAACATGCCGCCCTCGCTGTCGCCGACCAGCGGCACGCCGGCGGCTCGCGCGGCGCCGGTCAAGCCCTCGACCAGCGAACGCGTGCGCGCGCCCAGCGCGTCGAAGAAACCGGGCCGGGATATCTCGCGCAGCGTGGCCAGCCCGCAGGCAGTGGCAACCGGGTTGCCGCTGAGCGTGCCGGCCTGATAGACCGGGCCCAGCGGCGCCAGCTGGCCCATGATCTGGCGCGACGCGCCGAACGCCGCCAGCGGCATGCCGCCGCCGATGACCTTGCCGAACACGCTGATGTCCGGGGCGAAGCCGGGGATCGCCTTGGCGTAGAGGCTTTGCGCGCCGCCGAGGGCAACGCGAAAGCCGCTCATCACCTCGTCGAAGGCGAGCAGCGCGCCGTGCTTGGTGCACAGCCCGCGCAGCAGCGTCATGAACGGCACGCTGGCGCGCACGAAGTTCATGTTGCCGGCGATCGGCTCGACCATCACGCAGGCGATCTGATCGCCCTGCGCGGCGAAGGCCTCGGCCAGGTGCTCCAGGTTGTTGTACTCGAGCACCAGGGTGTCGCGCACCACCTCGGCGGGCACGCCGGCGCTGGTCGGGTGGCCGAAGGTGGCCAGCCCCGAGCCGGCCTTGACCAGCAGCGCATCGGCGTGGCCGTGATAGCAGCCCTCGAACTTGACGATCTTGTTGCGCCCGGTGGCGCCGCGTGCCAGCCGCAGCGCGCTCATCGCCGCTTCGGTGCCGCTGCTGACCAGCCGCAGCTGCTCCACCGACGGCACCTGCGCGATGATGGCCTCGGCCAGTTCGATCTCGGCTTCGGTGGGCGCGCCGAAGCTGAAACCATCGTGGGCGGCCTTCAGCACCGCGTCGAGCACGGCCGGGTGGCCATGGCCGAGGATCATCGGCCCCCACGAGCCGATGTAGTCGATGTAGCGCTGCCCTTCGGCGTCCCACAGGTAGGCGCCTTGCGCGCGGCGGATGAAGCGCGGCGTGCCGCCGACGGCACGAAAGGCACGCACCGGCGAGTTGACGCCGCCCGGGATGACGCGCTGGGCGCGTTCGAACAATGCCGCGTTGGTGCCGGGGGTCGCGCCGCCGGCCGTGCCGTCAGTGGACACGGCGGCTGATTCCCTTGACGGCGGTGTCGTCCTCGACCGCTTCACCCTCGACGTCGTCGGCACCTTCCTCACCGGGCGGCAGGGCCCAGAAGAAGCGGTCGGGCAGCACATTGCCCATGCCGGGGCGGAAGCCCGCATCGAGGCTCTGGTCGAGGAAGGCCAGCGCCTCGCCGACGGCGGCCTGCAACTCGCTGCCCGAGCCGAGCAGCGAAGCCAACGCGGCCGCCAGCGTGTCGCCGGCACCGACGAAGCCGGCGTCAAACCGCTCGAACTTCTCACCGGTGAGGGCGCCCTGGGGCGAGGCCAGCACGTTGTCGATGAACTGCTCGGTGCCCTTCGCGGCCAGCATCACGCCGGTGACCAGCACGTAGCGCGTGCCGTGTTCGCCGGCCGCCACCGCCAGTTCGCGCGGCGAGGCCGGGCGGTCCGAGTCCCAGTCGGGCAGCAAGAAATCGGTGAGTGTCTTGTGGTTGCCCACCAGCACCTCGGTGGCCGGCAGGATCAGCTCACGAAAGGCATCGAGGTAGGGCCCGAGCTGGTCTTCTTCGAGCCAGCCGAGGTTGGGCATGTAGGCCACCAGCGGTAGATCGGCATAGTCGGACAGCACCTCGGCGACCGCACTGACGATTTCCGCCGAGCCCAGGAAGCCGACCTTCCAGCCGGCCAGCGTCAGGTCTTCGAGCAGCGGGCGCGCCTGTTCGACGATCAGGTCGGCGTCGAGCGGGTGGTGGTCGAAGACCTCGGCGGTGTCGCGGATCAGGATGGTGGTGGCCACCGGCAGCGCATGCGCGCCCATCGCCGCGATGGTGGCGATGTCGCCGGCCAGCCCGCCGGCGCCGCTGGGGTCGCTGGCGTTGAAGCTCATCACGCACGGCGGCGCGCTGGCTTCGGGCGGCGGCCCGGCGGTGTCCGTGGCGGGTTGGGGGTCTGGAGTCATCGGGCTTGGGGGCTGAAGGTCAGGTCCTGCGCGGGCCGGCAACGCTGCGGCGAGAAGCGCTGACGACGGGTGGGGCGGGGGGTCCGCGAAGCTCTAGCGGAGTGTGAGGTATGTCGTCTATGTGCTCGGGACAGCAGGGATTTCGTCGAAATGCCCTCGCTACAATCGTTTTCCATTGTAGTGATCCGAGCGAACGCAGTGAGCGACCCCCGTACCTGGATGTGCCTGATCTGCGGCTGGATCTACGACGAAGCCGCCGGTGACCCGGAACACGGTCTCGCGCCGGGCACCGCCTGGGCCGATGTGCCGATGAACTGGACCTGCCCGGAATGCGGCGCGCGCAAGGAAGATTTCGAGATGGTGCAGATGTGATCGGCGGCGTCGGCGGCCATTCCGGCAACCGACGGCAGCGCTCGATGTGAACGGGAGACCACGGCTTGGACAATGAAGCTCCGGATGCAGCCGCCACCAGCGCCAAGGTGCTGGTCATCGACGACAGCAACACCATCCGGCGCAGCGCCGAGATCTTCCTGCGCCAGGGTGGGCACGAGGTGGTGCTGGCCGAAGACGGGTTCGACGCGCTGGCCAAGGTCAACGACCAGATGCCGCGGCTCATCTTCTGCGACATCCTGATGCCGCGGCTCGATGGCTACCAGACCTGCGCGATCATCAAGCGCAACCCGCGTTTCGCCAATGTGCCGGTGATCATGCTGTCGTCGAAGGACGGGCTGTTCGACAAGGCACGCGGGCGCATGGTCGGTTCAGAAGACTACCTAACCAAGCCCTTTACCAAGGAACAGTTGTTGCGCGCCGTCGAACAATTCAGCCGAGACGCAGGCTGACCGGCGGCCGGCACGACGCCACCGTTCGCATTCCACTCGAGGGACGAATCCCATGGCGATTCACAAGATATTGCTCGTTGACGATTCAAAGACCGAACTGCACCACATGTCCGAAGTGCTGGGCAAGCGCGGCTACAAGGTGCGCACGGCCGAAAACGCCGACGAGGCCTTGCGCCGCCTGAGCGAGGACACGCCTGACCTGATCCTGATGGACGTGGTCATGCCCGGCCAGAACGGTTTCCAGCTCACGCGCACCATCACCCGCGACCCGCGCTGGTCGGATGTGCCGGTGATCATGTGCACCAGCAAGAACCAGGAAACCGACAAGGTGTGGGGCATGCGCCAGGGCGCGCGCGACTACATCGTCAAGCCGGTCAACACCGAAGAGCTGATGGGCAAGATCCGCGCCTTCGACCGGTAAGACCGGCGCCGTCCACGCAATTCCTTCCTCACAGGCGAACACCCACCCCACATGGCCAACCGCGAAGCACTGCGCGAACTTCAGGGGCGACTGGCTTCGCGCATGCAGGCCGCGCGCAACGAAGCGCCGTCACGGGCCTGGCTGGCGGTCGAATGCGCCGGCCAGGGCGTGCTGTTCCCGCTGCACGAAGCCGGCGAGATCTTCCCGGTCGGCAGCGTGCTGCCGGTGCCGCACACCGAGGCGTGGTTCGCGGGCGTGGCCAACCTGCGCGGCGGGCTGCACGGCGTGGTCGATCTGGCGGCCTTCCTCGGCCTGCGCCGCGTCAGCGGCGAGGCGGGGCGTGACCAGGCGCGGCTGCTGGCGCTGAACCCGGCGCTCGGTGTCAACTGTGCGTTGCTGGTCGATCGCTTGGCCGGCTTGCGCAATGCCGACCAGCTCAGCGCCGTCGATGAGGCCGCCGCTGGCGACGACAGCGACAGCGCCCAGCCGTCGTTTGCCGGACCGCGCTGGCGCGATTCCGAAGGCCGTGTGTGGCAAGAGATCGAACTGGCCGCGCTGGCCGGACACGAGCAATTCCTGGGTGTGGCCGGCTAGGTTGGCCAAACACGCCGCACCAAGACGACTGCCGCGTCGTCGCATTCAACCGCAGAGGGTGACATGAGCATCATGGAAAAGATCAACAGCCGGCCGCGTGAAGCGCGTGAAGCGCGTGAGTCACGTGATTCGCGCGAGCGGGCGGCCGACCATGAGTCGCAGTTCGACGACATCGCCGCGGCACTGGCCGAATCGCCCGAGCCCGATATCCTGCTGCCGCGGGGCACATCGCAACCGATGGACATGGGTCGCTTCGAGGTGCCGCCGGCGCCGCAGCACGACAACGACGGCTTGCACGATTCGTCGATCATCTCCGAGGTCACGCCATCCGAGATCACTGGCGATTTCAGCGAAACGCGTCTGCAGGACCCGGCCTTCGCCGAATCGGGTGCGGCCAGCGCGTTGCCGCTGATCGGCCGCATGGGCGCGGTGCAGCAGCAGCGCATCCTGTTCGCGCTGATCGGCTTCGGCGTGCTCGGTCTGGTGATGAGCACCGTGTTGGCGCTGAGCACGGCCAGCCGCAGCGCCGAGCAGGTCGGTGCCACCGGCCAGGCGCTGATGCAATCGCAGCGCATGGCCAAGTCGGTCACGCAAGCCATCGTCGGCATGCCGCAGGCCTTCCCCGAACTGCGCGAAAGCTCCGAGGTGCTGGCGCGCAACGTGCGCACGCTGCTGTCGGGTGCCGACAACCAGGCGGTGGTGAGCCCGGCGGTGCGCGAAGCGGTCGATGCGCTGCTGCCGCAGGTGGCCAGTGCCGAACGCAGTGCCAACGTGGTGCTGGCGCAGCAGAAGGTGCTGGTCGATGCCGGCCAGGCGCTGCGTGCCATCAACAAGGATTCGAGCGACCTGCTCGACATCGCCGAGACGGTGGCGTCGTTGAAGTTGCAGCAAGGGGCGGCCGCCGCCGAACTGGCCGCCGCCGGCCAGTTGGTGATGCTGACGCAGCGCATCGGCAAGAGCGCCAACGAATTCGTCACCATGGAAGGCATCAGCCCCGAGGCGGTGTTCCTGCTCGGCAAGGACCTGAAGAGCTTCGGTGACATCAGCGACGGCCTGAACAACGGCAGCAGCGAACTGAAGCTGCCCGGCACGCGCGAGGCGCAGACCAAGGAGCGGCTGAACACCTTGGCCACCCGCTTCGATGCCACCCGTACGCAGGCGACGATGATCCTGGGCAACCTGAAGGGATTGATCGCTGCGCGCGATGCGCAGTCGCAGATCCTCGATGGCAACGAGAAGCTGCGCAAGGATCTGGAAGTGCTGCAAGAACGGCTCGCGTCGTCCGGCGGACTGACCCCGCTGCACGTGGTGGTGCTGGTGATCTCCAGCCTGCTGGTGGTGGCCGGTGGCGCCGGGCTGTTGCGGCTGTTCGTCGGCGACCAGACCTCCCGCGCGCGCACCTCCGAAGGCCAGCGTGCCGAGGCCGAGCGCCAGGAACAGGAGGCCAAGCGTGTCAACGACGCCAACCAGGCGGCCATTCTGCGGTTGATGAACGAACTGCAGACGGTGGCCGAAGGCGACCTGACGCAACAGGCGACGGTGACCGAGGACATCACCGGCGCCATCGCCGATTCGGTGAACTACACGGTCGAAGAACTGCGCACGCTGGTGTCGGCGGTGCAGAGCACGGTGGCGCGGGTGACCGACACCACGCAGCAGGTCGAGCAGACCTCGACTGAGCTGCTGGCCACTTCGACCGAGCAGCTGCGCGAGATCCGCGACACCGGCGAATCGGTGCTGCAGATGGCCGGGCGAATCAACGAGGTGTCGGCTCAGGCGCAGCGCACCGCCGAGGTGGCGCGCCAGTCGCTGCAGGCGGCCGAGAGCGGCCTGGCGGCGGTGAACAACACCATCGGCGGCATGAACTCGATCCGTGACCAGATCCAGGACACCTCCAAGCGCATCAAGCGGCTGGGCGAGTCGTCGCAGGAGATCGGCGAGATCACCGAGCTGATCGGCGACATCACCGAGCAGACCAACGTGCTGGCGCTGAACGCCGCCATCCAGGCGGCATCGGCCGGCGAGGCCGGTCGCGGCTTCTCGGTGGTGGCCGAGGAAGTGCAGCGGCTGGCCGAACGTTCCGGCGACGCGACCAAGCAGATCGCGGTGCTTGTGCGCACCATCCAGACCGACACGCAGGAGGCGGTGGCCGCCATGGAGCGCTCGACGCACGGTGTGGTCGAAGGCGCCAAGCTGTCCGACGCCGCCGGTTCGGCGCTCGGCGACATCGACCGCGTGACACGCCAGCTGTCCGAGCTGATCGCGCAGATTTCGGCGCAGGCGCTGCAGGAAGCCGATTCGGCCAACGTGGTGGCGGCCAACATCCAGCACATCTTCGCCGTCACCGAGCAGACCGGAGAGGGCACCCGCTCGACGGCACAGATGGTGCGCGAGCTGTCGCGCACCGCCGAAGAACTGAAGCAGTCGGTGTCGCGATTCAAGGTGGCCTGACCCGGCCAGCATTGGCCAGCGCACGCACTCAACCCACGACCATGAACTTCATGCACGCTTCCGACGACGCCGAAATCGTCGATGACCTGAGCACCTTGTCGTGGGTGCACGACGAACTGCGCAAGTCGCTCGACCTGGCCCACAAGTCGCTGCGCCGCACGCTCAAGGAGGCGCAGGCCCGTTCCGGTTCCGACGTCGATGCCGCCGACCCGGCGGTGCTGCGCGCCGCGCGCGCGCAGGTGCACCAGGGTGTCGGCGCGCTGGAAATGATCGGCCTGTCGGGCCCGGCGCGGGTGTTGCGCGCCAGCGAAAGCGCGCTGTCGCGCCTCATCGCCAAACCCAAGCTGGTGAATGCGGCGGCCGTCGAGACCATCGAGTCGGCCTCGTTCGGCGTGCTCGACTACCTGGGCCGCAAGTTGGCCGGCAAGGGACTGCCGTCGCTGGCGCTGTTTCCGCAGTTCAAGGCCCTGCAGGAACTGGCTGGCGCCGACCGCGTGCACCCGGCCGACCTGTGGCGCGAAGACTGGCAATGGCAGGAACTGCCGGGTGACCGCAGCGTCGCCCCGTTGCGTGCCGACGCCTCGGTGCGCACCGCCATGGAAACCCAGGTGCTGGCGTCGATGCGCGCCAGCGATGGCCAGGCGCAGCGCCGGCTGAGCGAACTGTGCGCCGGCCTTGGCGCGGCCAGCAGCGGCCACCTGGCCGGCCTGTGGCAGCTGTCGGCCGCCTTCTACGAAGCACAGGCCGATGGCCTGTTACAGCCCGACGTGTATGCCAAGCGGGTCAGCTCGCGGCTGCTGGCGCAACTGCGCCTGAGCATCGCCGGTCACACCGACGTGTCCGACCGTCTGGCGCAGGACGTGCTGTTTTTCTGCGCGCACGCGCGTTCGCCCAATGAACAGCACCCGGCGCCGCGCCTGAGCGCGGTGCGCGATGCCTTCGGCGTCGATGCCAGCGCCACCTTCGACTACAGCGCGTTGCGCCTGGGCCGCTTCGATCCGGCACTGATCGCGCAGGCGCGCAAGCGCGTCGCCGGCGCCAAGGACGTGTGGTCGGCGGTGGCCGGTGGCGAAGCACACCGGCTGGCCGGTCTGGCCGAGCACTTCGCGCTGGTCGGTGATTCGCTGCGCCGCCTGTACCCGTCGGGCGACACCCTGGCCGATGCGCTGGACGCGGCCGTCAACCGCACCTTGAACAGCGGCGGCACACCCGAGCCCGGCGCTGGCCATGGAAGTGGCCACCAGCCTGCTGTACCTGGACGCGTCTCTGGAAGACAGCGAGTTCGACCACCCGTTGATCGCCGAGCGCATCAAGCGGCTGGCGCGGCGCATCGTGCAGGCCTGCGAAGGCAAGGATGCGCAGCCGCTCGAGCCGTGGATGGAGGAGCTGTACCGGCGCGTGTCGGAACGCCAGACCATGGGCAGCGTGGTGCAGGAACTGCGCGCCGTCCTTGTCCGAGGCCGAAAAGCAGATCGACCAGTTCTTCCGCAACCCGGCCGAGCGCGCGGTGCTGATGCCGGTGCCGGGCCAGTTGCAGGCGATGCGCGGCGTGTTGTCGGTGCTCGACCTGGACCAGGCCTCGCAGGCGGTGCTGCGCATGCGCGACGACGTCGACGCGCTGGTGGCGACCGAGGTCGACCCGCGCGAGCCCGCCACCCAGCACACCTTCAACCGCCTGGCCGACAACCTGGGCGCGCTCAGCTTCCTGATCGACATGCTCAGCGTGCAGCCGAAGATGGCCCGCGCGCTGTTCACCTTCGACGCCGGAACCGGCAGCCTGAACGCGGTCATGGGTCGGCGCTCGCAGCGCCTGTCGGCCTTCGGCGGCTTCGACGAACTCGACCGCACTGCGCCGACACCGCTGGTCGATCAGGCGCAGACGCTGGCGCATGCGGCGGCGAGCAATGACATCTCCGACGAGAACCTGCAGCAGGACCTGCAGCGGCTGTCGCAGCAGGCCTTGCTGGCCGACCAGCGCGCGCTGGCGCAGACCATCGGCAGCGCACAGCAGGCGCTGGCCAGCGCCACCGACGACGAACAACGCCAGGCCGTGCGTGCCGACCTGGCGCGCTCGGTGGCCGAGCTGGCCGGTGCCGACACCAGCCTCGAGCCCGTGCTCGAGGTGCCGCAGCAGCCGGTGCGCCACACGCCGGCGCCGACACCCGCCGTCATCGGCAGCACCGGGCTCGAAGACGATGCCGAGATGCGCGAGATCTTCGTCGAGGAAGCGCGCGAAGTGGTGCAGGACGCGACCGCCGCGCTGAAGCGCCTCGGCGCGGATGCGCAGGAGCTGGCCGATCTGACGTTGATCCGGCGTGCCTTCCACACGCTCAAGGGCAGCTCGCGCATGGTGGGCCTGAACGAACTCGGCGAAGCGGCCTGGGCCTGCGAGCAGCTGTACAACGTGCGTCTGGCCGACCAGGCGCACCTGGAACGTGATCTCGAAGCTTTCACCGCCGATGCGCTGAACTACCTGGGCGCATGGGTCGAGGCCATTGCCGCCGGGCGCGACGACGGCCACGAACCGAAGGCGCTGTCGGCGCGTGCCGATGCGCTGCGGCTGGGCCAGCCCGTGGCGCCGGTGCCCATGCCGGTCTTGTGCCAGCGGCTCGGGCCGAACCCCTGCCTGACGACACCGGCGCTATCCGCCTCGATCTGGACGACGCCGCTGCCGAGCCAGAAGCGCACGATGCGAGCGTCGAGGCGACAGTCGATACGGACACCAACGTCGAAGGCGCGGTGCATGGCGCAGTGCCCGATGCGTCGGCCGCCAGCGCCGCGCTGCTCGCGCGCGTGCCGGGCCTGCCGAGCGCCGACGATCTGTCACTGGATCCGGCGCCGCCGAGCCAGATCGACGATGAAGCCGGCCTCGACTTCGAGCTCGACCTCGGTGAGGCCAGCTTCGATGCCGAGGCCACGGTGGCGCTGCCGGTGTTGCCGCCGCTGGACAGCCTGCCGCCCGATCCGGCCAATGCCTCACTGGTCGAGCATGTGGCGCTCGACCTCAGCCTGCCGCACGAAGAAGCTGACAACGGGGCCGCGGTCGAGGCCTTCGATGAGCCATCCGCCTCGGTTGCACTGGCTGACTTCGACCTGGAAACCGGTTTCGGTGACGACCTGCTGAGGGCCAACGACGAGCCGGCCTCTGCTGACCGCCCCGACGACCGTGCTGCGCCCGGCGTCGAGGCCGAAGTGCCGCCAGAGGTGGGCGAAGTCACCGCCTCGAACTGGGGTGAGTGGGATGCCGCTGCCGATGCGACCGCCCAGCCCGATACCGCGCCCGCGGGCTTGAGCGAAACCGTGGCTGTCGCCGACACGCAGCCGGCCGCGCTGCCGGAGATGAACAGATTAGACGGCGCAGCGACGCACGCGCCCGACACCGAACCGGCGGCGCTGTTCGGCGCTCCAGTTGTCGACGTCGACGTCGACGATGCAACACCCCCCGCGTCGGAAACCCGCGAGGCAACCGCCGCGTACGAAGACCAGGTCAAGATCATCGGCGACCTGCGCATCGGCATCACGCTGTTCAACATCTACCTCAACGAGGCCGACGAGCTGTCGCGACGGCTGTGCACCGATTTGGCCGAGTGGGCCCTGCAGCCCGAGTTGGCGCTGGCCGAAAGTGCCGCCGCGCTGGCGCATTCGCTGGCCGGCAGCTCCTCGACAGTCGGCTACCACGACCTTTCGCAGCTGTCGCGCGCGCTCGAGCATGCGCTGCTGCGCTCGATCGCGGTCGGGCGCGCCAGCGAAGGTGAAGCCGAGCTGTTCAACGAGACGGCCGACGAAATCCGCCACCTGTTGCATCAATTCGCCGCCGGCTTCCTGAAGCCGACCTCCGCGGCGCTGCTGCAACGGCTGGAACAGCACGAGCTGGATCTGGCCTCGGCGGCACCGAGTTCCGAGACTGACACGGCGGTCGAGGCCGAAGCCGAAGTCGCTGCTGAAGCCGAGCCCGAAGCCGAAGCCGTCGCGCAGCCGCAGCCGGCATTGCCCAGCGTCGCCACCGAACTGGGGCAACTGGCGCTGACCACGTTCGCCGAACTGCCGCAGTCGCACGCGCCGGTCATCCACGCCCGCGCCGATGCGCTCGACGACGAAGACGACATCGACGCGCTCGATGCGCTCGACGACGAGTTGGGCCCGATCTTCCAGGAAGAAGGCGAGGAGCTGCTGCCGCAACTGCAGCAGCGCATGCGCGACTGGGCGCGCCGCAGCAGCGACGAAACGGCCGCCTCGGCCTGCATGCGCACCCTGCACACCTTCAAGGGCGGCGCGCGCCTGGCCGGCGCGATGCGCCTGGGCGAGATGGCGCACCGGCTCGAAACGGCCATCGAACACCTGCTCGCACGGGGTGGCGTCGAGGCGGCAGATGTCGAGCGGCTGATGTCGCGCGTCGATGCCATCGCCGGCAGCTTCGAACAACTGGGCCGGCCGGCGATGGCCGCCGCGGCGCACGATGCGGCGCCAGAACCGACGGCGCCTTTGCCCGTGATGGCGCCGCTAAGCCAGACCGTGTCCCTGCCGCCGACCGCGCCCGCAGCCCCGGCTGATGCCGACGCGCGAGACGAGGCACCGACGGACGAGCCGCCGCCGACGATCATCGGAGCGCCCGGAGCGGTGTCGGTTTCTGCGCCCGCCGGGTCGATCGACTGGGGCCGTTTCACTGCCGGCGCCGCGCTGCCGGCCGCCCACGCCGAGCGCGCCACGCCGACCGCGATGGCGGCGGTGCGCGTGCGCGGCCCGCTGCTCGACCGCCTGGTCAACCAGGCCGGCGAGGTCAGCATCACACGGGCGCGCATCGAATCGGATGTCGGCCAGATCAAGGGTTCGCTGGTCGACCTGACCGACAACCTCGAACGGCTGCGTCGCCAGCTGCGCGACCTGGAACTGCAGGCCGAATCGCAGATCAGTTCGCGCATGGAAGCCGCCAAGGCCTCGGCGCAGGGTTTCGACCCGCTGGAGATGGACCGCTTCACGCGCTTCCAGGAACTGACGCGCATGATGGCCGAGTCGGTCAACGACGTGGCCACCGTGCAACGCGGGCTGCAGCGATCGCTGCAGGCCACCGAGGACGAACTGGCCGCGCAGGCGCGACTGACGCGTGATCTGCAGGACGACCTGCTGCGCACGCGCATGGTCGAATTCGAAGGCATGGCCGATCGGCTGTACCGCGTGGTGCGCCAGGCGGCGAAGGAAACCGGCAAGCAGGTGCGGCTGGACATCGTCGGCGGTGCCATCGAAGTCGACCGCGGCGTGCTCGACCGCATGACCGCGCCCTTCGAGCACCTGCTGCGCAATTGCGTGGTGCACGGCATCGAAAGCCCCGAGGTGCGTGTCGCCGCCGGCAAGGATGTCAGCGGCGAGATCCGCATCAGCGTCAGCCAGGAAGGCAACGAGGTCGGTGTCGAGTTCCGCGACGACGGTGCCGGGCTCGACCTGGCGCGCATCCGCGAGCGTGCCCGCTCGACCGGACTGTTGGCCGACGGCGCGGAAGCGTCCGATGCCGAGCTGGCGCAGATGATCTTCGCGGCGGGCTTCAGCACCGCCGACAAGGTGTCGGAGCTGGCCGGCCGCGGTGTCGGCATGGACGTGGTGCGCGCCGAGGTCAACGCCATGGGCGGGCGCATCGAAACCGCCACCGCCCAAGGCCAGGGCGCCAGCTTCCGGCTCGTGCTGCCGTTGACCACGGCCGTCACGCAGGTGGTCATGCTGCGATGCGGCGAGTTGCGCATCGCGGTGCCGTCGACACTGGTCGAGGTGGTGCGGCGCGTGCCGATCGACGAGCTCGAGCAGGCCTATGCCAGCGGCAGCTACCTGTTCGGCGAGCGCGTGCTGCCGTTCTTCTGGCTCGGCGCGCTGCTCGACGGCGGAGCGCGCGGATCGAGCGCCGGGCGTTCGCAGCCGGTGCTGGTCATCCGCAGCGCCTCGCAGCGCGTGGCGCTGCATGTCGACGAAGTGCTCGGCAACCAGGAAGTGGTGGTCAAGCACCTGGGCCCGCAGCTGTCGCGGTCTGCCCGGCCTGGCGGGCATCACGCTGCTGCCATCGGGCGCCGTGGCACTGATCTACAACCCGGTGGCGTTGGCCACCTTGTACGGCGATCGGGCGCGCGCGCTGTCGCGTGCCGTCCCCGGTGTGCAGGAGCCGCTGGTGCCGGTGGTGGCCGAGCCGCAAGCGCCGCTGGTGCTGGTGGTGGACGATTCGCTCACCGTGCGCCGCGTCACGCAGCGTCTGCTGGTGCGCGAGGGCTACCGCGTCACGCTGGCCAAGGACGGGCTCGACGCGCTCGACAAGCTGACGCAGGAATTGCCCAGCGTGGTCCTGTCCGACATCGAGATGCCGCGCATGGATGGCTTCGACCTGGTGCGCAACATGCGCTCGGACGAGCGGCTGGCCGCGCTGCCGGTGGTGATGATCACCTCACGCATTGCGCAGAAGCACCGCGATTACGCCGTCGAGCTGGGCGTGCAGCACTACCTGGGCAAGCCGTATTCGGAAGAGGAACTGCTCGGCCTGGTGGCGCAGTACGCGCGCGAGGCGGTCGCTCACTGAGCTCGACTCCCTCTGCCCCGTGTGGGAGAGGGAGAAGCCTCAAGCCGCCGACTTCACGATGGCATAGCGCTGCAGCGTGCGCTGCCGGGCCTCGTCGTGCTGCACCAGCGGCTGCGGGTAGTCCTTGCCCAGCTCGACGCCGGCCGCCGCCAGATCGACCGGCCGTGCCAGCCATGGCGCGTGGATCAGCTTGTCGGGCAACACGGCCAGTTGCGGCAGGTAGCGGCGGATGAACTTGCCCTGTCGCATCGAACTTCTCGCTCTGCGTGACCGGGTTGAAGATGCGAAACCACGGTTGTGCGTCGCAGCCGGTGGAGGCCGCCCACTGCCAGCCGCCGTTGTTGGCGGCCAGATCGAAGTCGTTCAGTTGGGTGGCGAAATAGGCCTCGCCTCGGCGCCAGTCCAGCCCCAGGTCCTTGGTCAGAAAGCTGGCCACCACCATGCGCAGCCGGTTGTGCATGTAGCCGCTGGTGTTGATCTGCGCCATCGCGGCATCGACCAGCGGGTAGCCGGTGCGGCCTTGGCACCAGGCGTCGAACAGCGCATCGGCGTGCTTGCCGTGCTCCCACTTGATGCGCTCGAAGGCCGGCTTGAAGGCGTGTTCGACGACGTGCGGGTGGTGATGCAGCACCTGGTGATAGAAGTCGCGCCAGATCAGCTCCGACAGCCACACCTCGGCGCCGCGGCCGCCTTCGCTCGCCGGCCCTTGCGCGCGCTGCCACGCCTCGCGTGCCAGCTGGCGGATCGACACGGTGCCGAAGCGCAGATGCACGCTCAGGTAACTGGGGCCCTTGACCGCCGGGAAGTTGCGCGTGTCGTGGTACTGGCTGATGCGCTGCGACAGGAACTCGTCCAGCATCTGGCTGCCGCCGGCACTGCCGCTGGGCAGTTTCAGCTCGTGCAGGTTGGTGAGCTCGAAACCGATGTCGGCCAGGCTCGGTACCGGTGCCGCCAGCGCCGCCGGCGTGGCCGCCAGCGCGCCGGCATGGCGGGCCACGGGATAGCCTTGAACGAAGTAGTCGACGAGCTTTTTCAACCACCCGTTCTTGTACGGCGTGAACACCGTGTACGGGCTGCCGCTGGTGGTGAGCACCTCGTTGCGTTCGAACACCACCACGTCCTTCGAGGTGTGCAGCGCCACACCGATGTCGGCCAGCCGGCCCCGAACCTGCGCGTCGCGGGCCAGCGCGGCCGGCTCGTCGTCGTGGTTGGCATACACCGCCTGCACGCCCAACTCGGCTGCCAGCGCCGCGATCTCGTGCGCGGCCCGCCCGTGACGCACGATCAGGCGCACGCCTTCGACGCCGTGCGACACGCCCAGCGCGCGCAACTGCGCATCCAGCCCGACCAGGCTGTCGCGGATGAATTCGACGCGGCGGTCGGCGCGCGGCAGCGGGTCGAGGATGTCGCGGTCGAAGACGAAGCCGCACCACACCCGCTGTGCCGAACGCAACGCGTGGTACAGCGCGGCGTGGTCGTCACTGCGCAGGTCACGCCGAAACCACACCAGCGCACGGTCGAGTTGCTTGGACATGGTGCACAGTGTGCCGCCGGAAACCAGGATGTGTTGACATTCAGACGGCCCCGCGCCGGGGTGGCCAACGGCCCAGAGCAAGGCGCGGCGCGCAGCCCGCACTCGCGTGCGGGCAAGCGATGCAATGCCGCCATGGGCCCTTGGGTACCCCGGCCCGCAGGGTGAGGCCCTGCAAGGGGCCTGCTCGGCGTTGCAGTTGCTCGCCGGGTGGTCAACCCGTCTGCGCACTGCGCCTTGATCAGGCCCCTTGCAGGGCCTCACGCGGGACCGCCTGAGTGTCAACACATCCTAGAATGCCGTCATGGCCACGAGCCCTTTCAGCCTCAGCAACCAGTTCCTGATCGCCATGCCCGGCATGCTCGACGACGGCTTTGCCGGCAGCGTGGTGTACGTGTGCGAGCACAGCGACAAGGGCGCGCTCGGGCTGGTCATCAACAAGCCGATCGACATCAAGCTGAAAAGCCTGTTCGACAAGGTCGAACTGAGCCTGGACCGCGAGGAACTCGCCGAACAGCCGGTGTTCTACGGCGGCCCGGTGCAGACCGAACGCGGCTTCGTGCTGCACGACAAGCAGGCCGATGATGCCGAACCCTACAGTTCGACGCTGTCGGTGCCCGGCGGGCTGGACATGACCACCAGCAAGGACGTGCTCGAAGCGCTGTCCAGCGGCGGCGGGCCCAAGCGCATCCTCATCACGCTGGGCTACGCCGGCTGGGGGGCGGGGCAGCTCGAAGACGAACTCGGCCGCAACGGCTGGCTCACCGTCGATGCCGACCCCTCGGTGATCTTCGACACCCCCATCGAACAACGTTACGACCGCGCCGTGTCGCTGCTCGGCTTCGATCCGCGCATGCTGTCGCAAGAGGCGGGGCATGCATGAACGTGCCCGGACCGCGCAGCAGTTCCTCGCGTTTGATTTTGGTGCTCGCCGCGTCGGCGTCGCGGTCGGCAATTCGCTGCACCGGCAGGCGACCGCGTTGAAATCGATTGCGGCCCAGGGCGACCGGCGCTTTGCCGCCATCGACGCCTTGGTCCGCGAATGGCAACCGGCGGCACTGGTGGTCGGCGTGCCCTTCCATCCCGATGGCGCCGCACACGTCAACACATATCGTGCGCGCCGCTTCGGCCGCCAGCTGCAAGCGCGCTGCCGGCTGCCGGTGCACGAGGTCGATGAGCGCTACACCACCACCGAAGCGCTGACCGAGGGTGCCGCCGATGCCGATGCCGGCGCGGCCGCGCTGATCCTCGATCAGTACCTGCGGGCATTGCCGGACCACTGATGAGCACACTGTCGCTCGACGCCGAGGCGCTGTATGCGGATCTGCTGAGCGGCGTGCGCGCGTTGCTCAAGCCCGAAACCGTGCTGGTGGGCATCTGGTCGGGCGGCGCCTGGCTGGCCGAGCGGCTGCATCGGGATCTGCAACTGACCGGCGCGGCCGGCGTCATCTCCAGCACGCTTGCACCGCGACGATTTCGGCTCGCGCGGCATGGCCGCCGGCACCGATGCGACCAAGCTGCCGTTCGCCATCGACGGCTCCGACATCCTGCTCATCGACGACGTGCTCTTCACCGGCCGCACCATCCGCGCGGTCATCAACGAGTTGTACGACTTCGGCCGCCCGGCGCGCGTGAAGCTGGCGGTGCTGGTCGATCGGGGCGGCCGTGAGCTGCCGATCGAGGCCGCCTATGCGGCGGCGCGGCTGACGCTGCCGGGCGACTGCAAGCTCAGGCTGGCACGCGACGAAGCCGGCGCGCTGTCCTTTTCGCTGAAGGCCCTCGGCTGATGCTGTCGCGCCGCAACCCGCAGCTCAACACGCACGGCGAGCTGATCCACCTGTTGTCGATCGAGGGCCTGCCACAGGCGGTGGTGACGCAGATCCTCGACACCGCCGGCACCTTCCTCAGCGTGAACGACCGCGACGTGAAGAAGGTGCCGCTGCTGCGCGGCAAGAGCGTGTTCAACCTGTTCTTCGAGAACAGCACGCGCACACGCACCACCTTCGAGATCGCCGCCAAGCGGCTCAGTGCCGACGTCATCAATCTGGACATCGCGCGTTCCAGCGCCACCAAGGGCGAAAGCCTGCTCGACACCATCGCCAACCTGTCGGCCATGCACGCCGACATGTTCGTCGTGCGCCACGGCGAAAGCGGTGCGCCGTACCTGATCGCCCAGCACTGTGCGCCGCATGTGCATGTGGTCAATGCCGGCGACGGGCGCCATGCGCACCCGACGCAGGGGCTGCTCGACATGTACACCATCCGCCACTACAAGAAGGAATTCCACGAGCTGGTGGTGGCCATCGTCGGCGACATCGTGCATTCGCGCGTGGCGCGTTCCGACATCCATGCGCTGACCACGCTGGGCGTGCCCGAGATCCGCGCCGTCGGCCCGAAGACCCTGGTGCCCGGTGATCTGGCGCAGATGGGGGTGCGTGTGTGCCACGACATGGCCGAGGGCATCCGCGGTGCCGACGTCATCATCATGCTGCGGCTGCAGAACGAGCGCATGAGCGGCGCCATGCTGCCCAGCGCCGCCGAGTTCGCCAAGAGCTATGGCTTGACGGCAGCGAAGCTGGCGCTGGCCAAGCCGGATGCCATCGTCATGCATCCCGGGCCGATCAACCGCGGTGTGGAAATCGATTCGTCGGTGGCCGACGGCACGCACAGCGTGATCCTGCCGCAGGTGACCTTCGGCATCGCGGTGCGCATGGCGGTGATGTCCATCATCGCCGGCAACGAGACATGACATGACGCCCGCTCGCCTACTGCGCGCTCCGATCTCGTGCCCGCGCTGCTCATCGTACGGGGGGACGGCTGCGCTGCCCGGCCCGAGCTCGAAGCGCTCGCTGCGCCGCTCGGGCGCCAATTTCGAAGGGGGCTCGTGAAGATTCTGATCAGCGGCGGGCGCATCGTCGACCCGGCCTCGGGCCACGACGAAGTCGGCGACCTGGCGATTGCGTCGGGCCGCATCGTCGGCCTCGGCTCGGTCAACGATTTCGACGCCGAGCGCACGCTCGATGCCGCCGGCCTCGTCGTCGCGCCCGGCCTCGTCGACCTGGCGGCGCGGCTGCGCGAACCCGGCAGCGAGCACCAGGGCATGCTGGAAAGCGAACTCGCAGCCGCCGCTGCCGGCGGCATCACCAGCCTGGTGTGCCCGCCCGACACCGACCCGCCGCTCGACGAGCCGGGCCTGGTCGAGATGCTGAAATTCCGTGCGCGCAAGTTGAGCCGCTGCCGGCTGTTCCCACTCGGCGCGCTGACGCGCGGGCTTGCCGGCGAGGTGCTGACCGAGATGGCCGAACTCACCGAGGCCGGTTGTATCGGCTTCTCGCAGGCCGATGTCGCGCTGCGCGACACGCTGGTGCTGCAGCGTGCGCTGCAATACGCCGCCACCTACGGCTACAGCGTGTGGCTGCGGCCGCAGGATGCGTTCCTGGGCACCGGCGTCGCGGCCGGCGGCGCGGTCGCGACCAGGCTGGGCCTGTCGGCGGTGCCGGTGGCCGCCGAGACCATCGCGCTGCACACCATCTTCGAGCTGATGCGCATCACCGGCGCGCGGGTGCACCTGTGCCGGCTCAGCAGCGCGGCCGGTGTGGCCTTGCTGCGCGCGGCCAAGGCCGAAGGCCTGCCGGTGTCGGCCGATGTCAGCATCAACTCGCTGCACCTGACCGATGTCGATATCGGCTACTTCAATGCCGACATGCGCCTGACGCCGCCGCTGCGCCAGGGTGCCGACCGCGATGCGTTGCGCGCCGCGCTCGCCGACGGCAGCATCGACGCGCTGGTGTCGGATCACAACCCGGTCGACGACGACGCCAAGACGCTGCCCTTCGGCGAGGCCGAACCCGGCGCCACCGGCCTCGAACTGCTGCTCAGCCTGGCGCTGAAGTGGGGCCATGATCAGGGTGTGTCGCTCGCCGACACGCTGGCGCGCATCAGCTGCGGCCCGGTGCGCGTGCTCGGCGATGCGCTCGGTTCGTTGACGGCCAGTGCCGGCCGGCTGGTGCCGGGCGGCGTGGCCGACGTGTGTGTGTTCGACCCGGCCGCCGAATGGCGGCTGTTGCCCGGCATGCTGAAAAGCCAGGGCACGCACACGCCCTTCACTTTTGCCAGTTCCGGCACCGCACTGCCGGGCCGCGTGCGCGCCACGCTGGTGGCTGGCACCGTGGCCTACGAGGCCGACTGAAGCGCCGCCGCCGTGCGTCACCTGCTGGCCGCCTGGCGCTTGATGCGCATGCTGGTGCACCTGCTGCACGGCATGGCGGTGATGGCCTGGCGATTTCCGTCGCTGGATGACGCGGGCAGGCAAGCGCGCATCCAGTGGTGGTCGGCCAAGCTGGTGCGCGTGGCCGGGCTGCGTCTGCACACCAGCGGCCAGGCCCACCCCGGCGCGGCGCTGCTGCTGGCGAATCACATCTCGTGGCTGGACATCGCCGCCATCCATGCGGTGGCGCCGCGTGCGCGTTTCGTCTCGAAGGCGGATGTGCTGGCCTGGCCGCTGCTCGGCTGGTTGATCCGCCATGCCGGCACCTTGTTCATCGAACGCGAGCGCAAGCGCGATGCGTTGCGTGTGCTGCACCAGATCGGCAGCGCGCTGCAGGCCGGCGACCTGGTGGCGGTGTTCCCCGAAGGCACCACCGGCAGCGGGCGTGGCCTGCTGCCTTTCCATGCCAACCTGCTGCAGTCGGCGATCGTCACCGCGGCGCCGGTGCAGGGTGTGGCCTTGCGCTACAGCGACGCCGAACACGCCGTCAGCCCGGCGGCCGAATTCCTCGGCGACACCACGCTGCTGCAGACCGTGTGGCGCATGCTGGGCACGCGCGGCTTGGCGGTGCGTGTCGATCTGCTGCCGGCGCTGCCGAGTGCGGGTGCCGAGCGCCGTGCGCTCGCCGAAGCCGTGCGCCAGCAGATCGATGCCGCGCTCAGCGCCACCGCGCCACGCGGCGCGGCCGCCGCGACAGCGTCGGCGCGCCCTGTCGGTGAGACGACATGACCGAGCTGTTGCTGCATTTCGATGACGAGGCGGTGCTGGCCGAAGCGCTGGCGCACGCGCTGGGTTGCGCGCACGCGCCGATCCGGCGCCATTGTTTTCCCGACGGCGAAAGCAAGCTCACCTTGCCGAGCGAACTGCCGCGACGTGTCGCGCTGCTGCGCGGCCTGCAGCAGCCGAATGCGAAGCTCGCCGAACTGATGATCGTCGCGCCGGCCGCGCGCGAACTCGGCGTGCAGCACCTCACGCTCGTCTGCCCGTACCTGGCCTACATGCGCCAGGACCTGGCCTTCACGCCCGGCGAGGCGGTGAGCCAGCGCCACATCGGCGCCGCCCTCGCCGGGTGGTTCGACCACGTCATCACCATCGACCCGCACCTGCACCGCGTGGCGACGATGAACGAGGTGCTCGGCAGCGCCCGCGGCACGGCGCTGTCGGCCGCCGCGCTGCTGGGCGACTGGGCCGCGCGCCATGCCGATCAACCGATCCTGCTTGGGCCCGATGCCGAGGCGGCACAGTGGGTGCAACTGGCGGCGGCCGCGCACGGCCTGCAGCACGGTGCCTGCAGCAAGCAGCGCAGCGGCGACCGAGAGGTGGCGGTGACCCTGCCGGCGATGGATTTCGCCGGCCGCGATGTGGTGCTGATCGACGATGTCGCCAGCACCGGACGCACACTGGCGGCGGCGGCGCGCCTGGTGCTGGCGCACGGCGCGTGCAGTGTCGATGTCGCGGTGACGCATGCGCTGTTCGTCGGCGATGCGCTGCAACAGCTCGAGCTGGCCGGCGTGCGCCACGTCTGGAGCAGCAACAGCGTGCCGCACCCGAGCAACGTGGTGTCGGTGGTGCCGCTGCTGGCCGCCGCCTTGGCCGGCGAACGCGACTGACTCAAGGGCTACCCGGATCGAACCGCGGCGGCAGCGGCTTGTAGGCCACGCACTTGATTTCGATCAGCAGCTGCGGGTGCGGCAACTGGTGCACCGCCACCGTCGTGCGCGCCGGGCCGCCGGCGTCGAAGTACTCGCCGTAGGCTTCGTTGTAGCCGCCGAAGTCGTTCATGTTGACGAGGAAGCTGCCGACCTCGACGACATCGGCGATCGTCGCGTCGGCACTGGCGAGGATGTCGCGGATGTTCTCGATCACGGCACGCGTCTGCGCGCGGATGTCGAGCGTCATCGTGCCCATCGCATCGACCGACGCGCCAGCGATCGTGTTGTCGGCGCGCCGTGCGCTGGTGCCCGAGACGAACAGGAAGTCGCCCGCGCGCTTGACGTGCGGGTACTTGCCGCGCGGCGTCGCCTTGCCGGCGACCGTGGTGCCGGCGGGGTTTGCAGCAGATGAAGTGTTGCTCATGTCGGCGCTCCGTCGATGTGGATGCACAGGTTGCTCAGCTCGGAATAGAAGTTCAGCGAATGCAGCCCGCCTTCGCGGCCGATGCCGGACAAGCCGGTGCCGCCGAAAGGCGTGCGCAGGTCGCGCAGGAACCAGCAGTTGACCCACGCCAGCCCGACGCGCAGCGCCTGGCCGACGCGGTGCGCGCGGTTCAGGTCGGAGGTCCACACGCTCGCGGCGAGGCCGTAGCGGCTGTCGTTGGCCAACGCGATCGCTTCGGCCTCGCTGTCGAACGGCGTGACGTGGCACACCGGGCCGAAGATCTCCTCCTTGATGCACCGGGCGTTCTCGGCCAGGCCGCTGAGCACGGTCGGTTCGACCCAGAAGCCCTGGTCGCGCGCATCGCCGAAGCGCGGCACGCCGCCGCCGGTGAGCACCCGCGCGCCCTCGTCGCGGGCGAGCGCCAAGTAGCCCAGCACCTTGTCGCGGTGCTCGGCCGAGATCAGCGGGCCCATCGTCGTGCCGGCGTCGTTCGGCCAGCCGAGTTGCAGCGCCTGCGCACGCTCGACGAGTGCCTGGCAGAAACGGTCGAACAGCGGGCGCTGCACATACACCCGCTCGGTGCACAGGCACACCTGGCCGGCGTTGAGGAACACCGCGCGCTGCATGCCGTCGAGCATCTTGTCGAAGTGGCAGTCGTCGAAGACGATCGCCGCGTTCTTGCCGCCGAGTTCGAACGACACCGGCTTCACGCCCGCCGCGGCGGCGCGCATGATGGCGCTGCCGGTGCGCGATTCGCCGGTGAAGGTGATGGCGTCGATGTCGGCGTGCTGGCTCAGGAACTCGCCGGCCGAATTCGGCCCGAAGCCGTGCACCACGTTGAACACCCCCGGCGGCAGCCCCACCGCCTGCATCACTTCGGCCAGCAGCGTGGCGCTGCCCGGTGTTTCTTCCGACGGCTTGCACACCACCGCGTTGCCGCAGGCCAGCGCCGGCGCCACCTTCCAGGTCAGCAGCAGCAGCGGCAGGTTCCACGGCGAGATCACCGCCACCACGCCGAGCGGCTTGCGCACGGTGTAGTTCAGCGCCTGCGCGCCGCCGCCCAGTTCCATGCGCTGGCATTCCAGCGGCGCGGTTTTCAGCAGGTCGGCGAAGGCGCGGAAGTTGGCGGCGCCGCGCGGAATGTCGAGCGTGCGCGCCATCGAAACAGGCTTGCCGGTGTCGGCGATCTCGGCGGCGAGGAAATCATCGAAGCGACGCTCGATCTCGTCGGCGATGCGCACCAGCATTGCCGCGCGTTCGTTGGCGGTGGTTTTGCCCCAGAGGCCGGCGAGCGCGCGGCGGCCGGCTTGCACGGCGTCATTCACCATTGCCTTGTCGGCCTCGTGCACCTGCGCCACCCGCGAGCCGTCGGCCGGGTTCAGGTCGTCGAACAGCTGGCGGCTCGAACGCCATTCGCTGTCGATGTGGTTGCGGTACTGTTTCATCGTCCTATGCGTGAATGTGCGTGTTGAGAGGGACTACATCAGCTTGACCACTGCGGCGCCGCACCCGTACTGCGGCCCATAGGCGTACACCTGCGCCTGACCCAGCCGGCCACCGAGCGCGCCGAGCGCGAAGGCGAAATGCTTGAAGCCCATGTCGGCACGTGCCTGCGACACGAAATCAGGCAGCTGGCGCAGCAGCTCGTCGACATCGCGCTGCTCGATCAGCTTCAACACGCGCCGGTTCCAGTCGTCGTCGGTGGGTGTCGCCACGGCATCATTGGCAAACGCACGCTGGTCGCGGAACTGGCTGCCCGACAACTCGCCGAGCACCAGCACGACGATGCGCTTGCCCTGCGCCGCCGCCTGCGCGGCCGTCAGCTCGCCGAGCACGCGTGTGCGCGCGAAGTCGTGGTACAGGTTGTTGGCGATGACCAATGTGGGCAGCTGGTCATCGCGATTGAGCAGCGTGTTCGCCGCCAGCGTGGCGCTGTCGACGGGGAAACCGGCGTAATCGACCAGCTTCGACGCGATGCCGGCGCGCTGCGCGGCGCGCACGCAGGCGCGCGCCAGCGACACGTCACTGGTCATGTCGAAGTGCATCTCACCCAGCTCGTGCCAGTTCTCATCGACATGCAGCCCGGCCATCCGTGCGCGGCCCTGCCACAGCTGGTCGAGCACGGCCAGCCAGCGCGTCGAATAGATCACCAGCGTGTCGGGCTTCAGCTCGTCGATGTCGGCGGCCACGCGCTGCATGCCGGTGCGCAGTTCGGCATAGGCGGGTTCGTCGACTTTCAGCACCAGCAGCGGGCTGGCCGGCACCAGGTAGGCCGCCACCACGCCGGGCTGGTCGATGAGCGCGGCGCGGTCGCTGGCGGCGGTGTCGCCGAGCAGCCAGCGCCGCGCCGTGGCCCAGGCACCGCCACTGCGACGGCGACGGTGCGGAAAGCGCAGGTCGTGCACCACGCCCATCAGCCCACGCGGCAGCAGCAGCATCAGCACGATCGACAGCAGGCCCAGCAGCAGCAGGCCCTGGCCGGCGGCGGCGGCGAGCACGCGATCGACGAGGATGTAGATGACCGCGCCGATGATCGGCCCGGCGACAGTGCCCATGCCGCCGGCGACGACGACGAAGACGATGTACGCGGCCCACGAGATGGCGAAGGCCGACGGCGGCGTGATGATGATCACGTCCATGAAATACAGGCCCGACGCGAGCCCGGTCAGTGTGCCGCTGACCAGGAACACGGCCGCCTTGACGCGGTTGACATCGACGCCGCTGGAGCGCGCCGCGGCCTCGTCGTCACGCACCGCCGTCAGCGCCAGCCCGTATGACGACCGCATCCAGCGCCAGATGACCGCGGTGGCCAGCACCATCAGCGCCAGCGCCACGTAGTACAGCTGCGGCAAGGTGACGTCGGATTTCAGTTGCATGCCGCCGCCGGCCCCGACCACGCGCCACCCGTTGAACACGGTCGCCACCGATTCGGCGATAAGCCAGGTGGCGACCGCGAAATACGCACCCTGCAGGCGCAGCAGCGGCAACGCGCCGAGAAAGATCAACAGCAGGATTGCCACGCGCCGCACGTAGTGGCTGCCGAAGACATCGGCCGCCGGCCACACGGCAATCGCCCATTCGTAGAGCAGCCACAACAGCACGGCGATGACGAGGCCGATCTGTGTGCGGCGCTTCGAGCCGCTTTCCTTCAGCGGCAGGCACAACAGCCAGGCGAAGGCCAGCGAGGCGATGCCGGCCGCCGGCCACGCCAGCCAGATCGATGCCGGCGTGTAGTAGAAGACCATCGCCTGCGCAAAGCCGCCGAGGCCGATGAACACCTGCTGGCCGAAGGTCAGCAGCCCGGCATAGCCTGCCATCAGGTTCCAGGCATGGCCGAGCGTGGCGAACACGAACACCGAGAACAGCAGGTGCAGCACGTAGGCATTGCCGGCGAGCACGCCGGGCAGCATCACCAGCACGATCAGCAACAACGCCGCCAGCACCGCGCCAGTGCGGCCGTACAGCGAATCGAAGAAGGCCTTGCCCATGCGTGCCGGTGGTTTGGGGCTGATGGCTACTGCTTCGCCAGCAGGCCCTGCGGGCGCAGCGCGAGCACGAGCAGGATCAGCAGGTAGCCGGCCACCTGCTGCGCCGCTGGCCCGAAATAGGTGCCGGCCAGCACCTGCACGATGCCGAGCACGATGCCGCCGACGAAGCTGCCGGCCAGCGAACCCAGGCCGCCGAGGATGACCACGCCGAAGGCCAGCAGCAGGAACGGCTGGCCGTCGAAGGGCTGGAACGAGCGCGACATGCCGACCATGAAACCTGCTATCGATGCCGATGCCAGCGCCACGCCGCTGGCCACCGCATAGACGTGCGGCGTGCGCATGCCCATCAAGGTGGCGATCTCGGGGTCGTCGCTGGCGGCACGGATGGCGCGGCCGATGTGCGTGCTGCGCATCCACAGCGCCAGCGCGGCCAGCAGCACCGCGGCGGCGATGAAGAAGCCGAAGCGCAGGGTCGAGATGCTCAGGTCCTCGCTGAGGCGGATGGCTGAATACGACAGGTCGTTCTTGATCGTCGCCGCGTCGGAGCTGAACACCACCAGCATGCCCTGGCTGAGCACAATCGACAAACCGAAGGTCACCAGCAGCGGCAGCATCAGGCCGAACACCGGTGACATGCCACGCGACTCCGCCGCCTGTACCGACACATGGTTGAGCAAGAAGCGCTGCACCCCATAGCCGATGCCGTACATCAACGGCACGACGACGATGAGGGTGAGAAACGGTGACACCGGCGCCAGGCTCAACAAGGCCACGCACAGGTACGCGGCAACGATCAGCCAGTCGCCGTGCGCCAGATTCACCAGCCGCATGACACCGAAGTTCAGCGCCAGGCCGACGCTGATGAGCGCGTAGTAGCCGCCGAGCATGGCACCCGACAGGAGACCGTTGGCCAAGTCGATGAGCAGCCAGTACAGGTCGTCATCGGGCATGGGCTGCTCCTGTCTCGACGCTCGAGCCGAAGTAGGCGGCCGTGATCTGCTCCTCGCTGACCTCGCCCGGCCGGCCTTCGAGCACGATGCTGCCCTCGAGCATCACGCAAAAGCGTGTGCAGGCGGCCAGCGCGCGCTTCAGGTCCTGCTCGACGATGATGCCGATGGTGCCGCCGGCGATGATCGGTTTCAGCTGCGCATAGATCTCGTCCACCACCACCGGTGCCAGGCCGAGCGACAGCTCGTCGAAGGCGATCAGCTTCGGCGATGACATCAGCGCGCGGCCGATGGCCACCATCTGCTGCTCGCCACCCGACATCTGCGAGACCACCTGCGCGCGCCGTTCGCGCAGCTTCGGGAACAGCGCGAAGACCTCGTCCAGCCGTTGCCTGATGCCGGCGCGGCAGCGCGGTAGGTAGGCGCCGGCGAGCAGGTTGTCCTCGACGCTCAGGCGCTCGAACAGCCGCCGGCCTTCGGGCACCAGCGCAATGCCGGCATCGACGATGGCATCCGGCATCAGCTTGTCGAGTCGCCGGCCCTCGAACTGGATGCTGCCGCGGATGTGCGAGCGTGTGCCATGGTTCATCAGCCCGGTGATCGACTTCAGCAAGGTCGATTTGCCGGCGCCGTTGGCGCCGATGATGGCCAGCACATCGCCGCGCTTCAGTTCGAGCGAGATGTCGTAGATGGCGCGCAGCTCGCCGTAGTACGCCGACAGGCTGGTGACGGTGAAGGTGGGGGTGTCGTCGGGCGCGGCCATGTCTTCGCCAAATCTCAGCTGCCCAGGTACACGCGCTTGACCTGCGGCAGCTTGATCACCTCGCGCGGCACGCCGAGTGCCAGCACCTGCCCGCCGGCCAGCGCCATCAAGCGGTCGGTGGCGACCAGCATCGTGCGCATCACGTGCTCGATCCAGACGATGGTGGTGCCCATGTTGCGGATGCGGCGCACCAGCTCGATGAATTCGCCGACCTCCGATTCGGTGAGACCGGCTGCCACCTCGTCGATCAGCAGCAGCTTCGGCCGCATCGCCAGCGCGCGCGCCAACTCGTGGCGCTTGCGCACCAGCAGCGGCAGCCGCCCGGCCAGCGTGTCGGCGAATCGTGTGAGGCCGGTGTGCGCCAAGGTGCGCTCGATCCATTCGGTGGCTTCGGCACCGGCCAGCCCGGCGCCGAAGGTGGCCGCGACACGCAGGTTGTCGAACACCGTCATCTGCCCGAAAGGCCGCGGCACCTGGTAGGTGCGCGCGATGCCGCGCCGCGCGCGGTCGTGTGGCGGCAGCGCGGTGATGTCCTCGCCACGAAAGTGCACTTGGCCTGCGGACGGCTCGACCTGCCCGCTGAGCATGCCGAACAGCGTGGTCTTGCCGGCGCCGTTGGGGCCGATGACACCGAGGATTTCGCCTTCGATCACCTCGAAGGCCAGGTCGCTGGCGACGGCGACGGCGCCGAAGGATTTACTCAGGCCCTGCACTTCGAGGATGTTGGCCATGTGCAGTTGCCGATCTAGCCTCGGGCTGCTGCCGCCTTGGCCACCCACTGGCACAACAGGCTGGCGCTGTCCTCGAAACCGTAGATGGCGGTGAAGTGATTCGCGCCCGCCTGTGGCCAGCGCTTGGCGCGGTTGCCGGCCGCCGTCCACGCGGCCAGAAAATCATCCGACTGGCGGCGGAATTCATCAGGTTCGTCGTCGCCCCAGGTGACGAGGGCTGGCGTCTTGCAGGCGCGCACGCTGAACAGCGGCGAGTTGCGGCGGATGACCCCGTCGTCAAGCTGCAGTTGCGGCTGCATCAGGCTGTAGCGCAGCGGCTGCAGGTCGTACAGGCCGCTGACCAGTACCGCGCCGGCAAGCGGGTCGTTGCTGGCGAAGCCGTAATCCTCGGCCCACGCGGTTTGCAGGCACATCGCGCCCAGGTGCCCGCCGGCCGAATGGCCGCCGACGACGACCCGTTCGGGGTCGCCGCCGTGGCGGTCGATGCGCCGCAGCACCCACGCCACTGCCGCACGCGCCTGCCGTGTGATCTCGTCGATGCTGACGCGCGGGCACAGCGCGTAGTTGACCACCACCGTGGTGATGCCGAGTGCATGCAACCCGAGCGCGACGCAGCTGAATTCCTTGCTCGACAGCATGCGCCAATAGCCGCCGTGAATGAACACGAACACCGGCGCATGCGGCTGCGCGGCGGGGAAGATGTCGAGCGCTTCATCGACCGTCGGACCATACGGCACGTCGAGCGTGCAACGCAGCCGATGCCGCGCCAGCCGGCTTTGTTCGGTGTAGTGGCGCGCATAGACCATGAAGTCGGGCACCGACTGCTCGACGTCGTATTGCGCATCGATCTGCGCCTGGCTCTCGAATTCACGGTACAGCGCTTGCGCCATCGAGGGGGCGGCGACGTGCGAGGGGCACGCCGCCGTTCGCTGAAGAAAAGGGCCGTGCGAAAGACCTACTGCTGGTACACCTTCATCTCAGCCGTCTTCTTCACCGTCGGATAGACGGCGTTGTAGACGTTTTCCTTGACCAGCTTCTTGCTCTTCTCGTCGTAGTGCCACTGCGCGCCGCCCAGCGGCTGCACCGAGTAGTGCTGGTCGTTGAACTTGACCGTGCCGGCGACAGTTTCCAGGTTGGTCGCATCCAGCGCCTTCAGCACCGCGGCGCGGTCGGTCGAGCCGGCGCGCTGCAGGGCATCGAAGAGCACGTCGTAGGCCGCATCGTCATAGCCCAGCGGCGGGATGTACTGCTTGCCCGGGTTGGCTTTCTCGAAGGCATCGACCAACTGCTGCCCGCTATAGCCACCGTACTTCGACTTGCCCGGATAGGCCGGCGACCAGAAATTCACGCTCAGGATGTCATAGCCGGCCTTGCCCACCGCGTTCATCGGCTCGGGGTAGCCGGTGGCCTTGTCGATGATGTACATCTTCGGCTTGTAGCCGGCCTGTGCGGCCTGCTGCAGGAAGTTCTGCATGTCTGGCGGCGCCAGCACGCCGGTGACCACCTCGACCTTGTTGCGCTTGAACTGGTTGATGATCGACGAGAAGTCGGGCAGGCCCTGCGCGAAGCGGCCCGGGTCGGTGGGCTTCCAGCCTTCCTTCTTGAACGTCGGGTCGAACAGCGACGCGAACACCGTGCCATCGGGGTCGTTCGGGTACAGGTAGCCGATGCTGCCGTTGAAGCCGCCGGGCAGCGACTTGATCATGCCGACGTGGTTGTTCACCAGGTCGGGCACCGAGAAGAAGAAGTGGTAGGTGTACTTGTAGGTCTTCGGCTTGCCGTCGGGCCCGAACAGCCAGGCCTCGACCGGGGTGTTGACGGTGATGCACGGGATCTGGTTGCGTTCGCACAGGTCGCTCGGCGCGTTGGTGGTGTCGGGCGTGCCTTGTGCCATCAGGAAATCGACCTTGTCAGACAGGATCGCGCGGGTGGCGGCCTCGGCCGAGCCGGCGACGGTGCTCTTGCTGTCGTAGATTTTGTATTCGACCTTGCAGGTCTTGTCGCCAACCTTGAGCCCGGCGCCGAGCTGCTTGATCTTGTTGTCGTCGACCCACGGCGTGTCCTTGCCGACATCGGCCAGCGGGCCGGTGACCGGCACGATGCGTGCGACCTTGATGGTGCAGGCCTGCGCCCACGCGCCGCCGCCGGCCACCGTGGCCAGCAAGGCGATGCCAAGCTTGGTTTTGAGTTTCATGCTGACTCCTTGTCTAGAGAGAGAACCAAAAAACGAACAACAACTATCGATCACACCGCGAACTCGATCACCGCCGCACCACTGCCATAGACAGGTCCGTAGCCGTGCACACGGGCGCTGGCGAAGCGGCCTTTCAGCGCCCCCAGCACCCAGAAAAAATGCTTGAAGCCCATGTCGGCGCGGGCTTCCTTGGCGAAGTCGGGAACCACGCGGCGCAGCTGGCCCACGTCGCCCGACTCGATGAGTTGCAGGATGCGCTGGTTCCACTTGTCATCGTCGCCGCTGGCGATGCGGTCGCTGCGCGGATCGATGACGGTGCGAAACAACGAGCCTGACAGCCCGCCGATGCCGACCACGGCCACGCGCTTGCCCTGTTCGTCGGCCGCAGCCAGCGCCAACGCCCCGAGTTTTTCGGTGCCGGCCGCGTCGTGGTACAGGTTGTTCGACGCCACCACCAGCGGCCGCTCGGCGCGGCCGATGCCGAGCAACGTGCACGCCGTGATGGTGCCGGTGTCGATCGGAAAGTGCTCGTAGTTGACGCCGCGTGCATGCACGCCGGCACGCGCCGAGGCGCTGACGCAGGCGTGCGCCAGTTCGGTATCGGCGTGGATGTCGTAGGGCATCTCGCCGAACTCGTACCAGTTTTCATCGACATGCACGCCCTGGCTGCGCTTGCGCGTGAGCCACTGCTGGTCGAGCACCGCCAGCCACTGCGTCGAATACACCAGCACCACGTCGGGCCGCGCCGCTTCCAGCGACCGGCCCGCACGCTGCATCGCGGCGGCCAGGCGGCCCCAGGGCAGCACTTCGGGTTTCAGCTGCGGCAGCGGGCTGCCGGGCACGAGCAGGGCGCTGACCAGCGGCATGGGCGGCGCTGGCTCTCAATCCACCAGGCTGTCGAGCCGGTCGCGCCGTTCGCCTGGCTGCGCGGCGAGGGTGGCCTGCGCGGCTGCGCCATCGAGCAACGACAGCTGTGCCCCGCGCAGATTCCACTCCATGACCGCGTTGCCGGTGCCGATGACGCTGCCGTAACCGTACAGCTCAGCGGCGATCTCGGGGTAGTTCATCGCCGCATGCATCCAGGTGAAGGCCCCCGACTTGACCTCGGCGAAAGCCTCTTCGATGAACTGCGGCAACAGCTTGAAGACCTCGCGCATGCGGCCCTTGCGCATCAGCTCGATCATGCGTATGTCCCACTGGTAGCCGGCCATGTTCTCCGGGTGTTCCTTCGACATGTCCTCGGGAATCGCCGGCTCTTCATGGAAGTGCCAATGCGACAACGTGTTCGACGCCAGCAGCACCGCGCGCCGACCGGTTTTGCGGATGGCCTCGCGCGTGGCCTTGCCGAGCGCGTCCATCTCGCTCATGCCTTCCTTGGTGTTCAGGTAGTACGGCGTGTTGTTGGCCGAGATGCCGACCACCGGGATGTCCCACTGCGGACGGATCATGTGCAGGCAGGTGATGGTGCCGTAATCGACGCGGAAGTTCGGGTTGCGCATCATCTTCGTCACCAGCCCCGCCTTGCGCCCTTCCTCGCAACAGGCCTCGGCCAGTTCGACGTCGATGTCGAGCGAAAACTGGTAGCGGAACAGGTTCGGGAAGATCGGATCGACCGACTTGCCGCTCAACTGCCGCACGCCCAGGAAGTGGTGGCCGACCGAGGTGATCCAGTGCGGCGAATGCACCAGCAGCACATCGGGTTTCATCGCATCGAGGCTGGCGCGCGCGCGTTCGTAGGCCCAGCGCAGCGGCTCCCAGCCGCCCTGTGAACGCGGCTCGTTCTGCGGCGGGTTTTCGCCATAGACCAGGTGCGGCGGGTGCGGGGCCAGGAAGCCCGCGATGATTTCGCCTTGTGCCATGTGCTGATTCCTCAGGCTTGGGCCGTGTCGTCGACGAGGAACTGGAACTCCATCTCCACCTTCGCGCCCAGCGGCAACGCGTTCACGCCGACGGTCGTGCGTGCCGGCGGTTCGATGCCCACGAACACCGCCTCCCAGGCGCGGTTGATCTCGGCGAAATCGGCGAAGTCGCTGCAGAAGATGCGCGCCACCAGCAACTGTTCCAGCGACCAGTGCATCTCGTCGGCGAGGCCCTTCAGGTTGGCCAGCACCTGCGCGCTTTGTTCGAAGGCGCCGCCGGCCACCAGTTGCCCTGTGGCGGGGTCCAGCGGCACCATGCCCGAGATGAAGACGAAGGGCCCAGCCTGCACCACCGGGCTGTAGCGAAAGCGCGGCGCGGGCAGGCTCTTCGATGACAGGATACGGCGCTGCATGGGCTTGGGGTGATAGAAGAACAGGAGCTAAATAGGCCGTGTACGTGCAAATTTCGGCCCAGTCTAGAAAGCCGACGAAACGAAGTCAAGCGTTCTTTGGTGGCCGCTGCATGCCGCCTCGGCCAATCACACCAAGCGGCCTTGACGGCGCCCAGCGCCCCGCCTATAAAGCGCTGTCGAAGGCGCGGGCCTTCGGTTTTATGACGTACACGGGTAATACATGGGCAAAGAAGGCACCCCATCTTGCAGGCCATGACCGATCTGGCCGTCAAGCCGCGCGGCCGGCGCATGGCCCGGTCCGCCGCCGTCGATGCGCGTGAGCAGGTGTTGCCGGCGGTGCGTGCCTTGCTGAACGATTTCCACCTCGAAGACGTCGGCTCGCACCTGCTGCGCCGCGCCCACTTCGTCGCCGAGGAACTGTTCGCCACCGAGTTCGCCGATGAATCGTTGACCCCGCGCCAGAAGGCGGCGCTGGTCATCGTCTATCAGCAGCCGGGGCTGAACCAGAACGCGCTCGCCGACCGCCTGTTCATGGACCGCAACACGGTGGCCGAGATGGTCAAGCGGCTGGTCGCCACGCAGCTGCTGAAGCGCGTTGGCGCCAAGGACGACCAGCGTGCCTACGAGTTGTTCCTGGCGCCGGCCGGGGCGCGGCTGCTCAACCGCGTGCTGCCGCGCGACGCGCTCGTCGAGCGCCGGCTGCTCGAACGGCTGCCCGAGGAATACCGCCCGTTGTTCGTCAAGTGCCTGCGCATGCTGGTGGCGCCCGCCAGCGAATCCTGAACACCCTCTCAGCACCCCGTCATGCAGATCAACTTCGGCCTTGTCCTGCTCACGATCATCATCGTCGTCATCGCCATCGCCATCGCGTGGTGGCTGTTGTCGAGGCTGTACCAACGTTCGACCACCGAGCGCTCGTTCGTGCGCACCGGCTTCATGGGCCAGCGCGTGGCGATTTCCGGCGGCGCGCTGGTCATCCCGGTGCTGCACGAGGTGACGTGGGTGAACATGAACACCATGCGCATCAGCCTCGCGCACCACGATCAGAACGCGCTCATCACGCAGGACCGGCTGCGGGTCAATGTCGAGGCCGATTTCTACCTGCGCGTGAAACCCGAGCCCGAAGCCGTGACCGCGGCGGCGCGCACCTTGGGCAGCCGCACCACCTCGGTCGATGGCATGCGCAACTTGCTCGAAGCACGCTTCAACGATGCGCTGCGCACCGCCGCGGCCGAAGCGCCGATGGAGGCGCTGCACGAGAACCGCGGCGGCTTCGCGCAGCGCGTGCGCGCCCTGGCCTCGGCCGGCATCGACGCCAGCGGCCTGGAGATCGACAGCGTGTCGATCAGCAAGCTCGACCAGGCGGCGCGCGAGTTCTTCAACCCGAACAACGCCTTCGACGCCGCCGGCCTGACCAAGCTCACCGCCGAGATCGAGGAGCGGCGCAAGAAGCGCAACGAGATCGAGCGCGATTCGCAGGTCGCCATCCAGCGCAAGAACCTGGCCGCCGAACAGCAGATGCTCGAATTGCAGAAGGAAGAGGAATACGCGCGGCTGATGCAGGAGCGCGAAATTGCCATCCGCCGCGCGCAGCAGCAAAGCCAGATCACGGTCGAAACTTCGGAGATGAAGCGAGGCGCGCAGGTGGCCGAGGTCAACGCCAACGAGGCGGTCGAGAAAGCGCGGCTGGCGTCCGACCGCACCTTGCGCGAGGACAAGGTGCTGCTCGACCAGCAGATCAAGCAGATCGAGATCGCGCGCTCGCGCGCCATCGAGATCGACGAGACCGAGCGGCGCAAGGCGCTCGAACTGGCGCAGCAGGCGGTCGAGATCGAAGTTGCCGCGCATTCGAAGAAGCGCAACCAGGCGCTGGCCGATGCCGAAGGCTCGCGCGCGTTGACGGTGAAGGCCGAGGAAGCGGTGATCTCGATGCGTGAGATCGAGCGCGCCGAGCGCGACAAGGCGTTGGCGCTGGTGGCGGCGGCGCGCGACATCGAGGCCAAGGGCCTGGCCACCGTGCAGCAGGCGCAGGCCGAGCAGGATGCCGCCACGCGCCGCGCCGAAACCGTACGCCTGCTGGCCCGTGCCGAGGCCGATGCGCAGGCGCTGCGCCAGGAGAGCGAGGCGCAGCGGCTGAACACCGAAGCGGCGGGGCGCCGTGCGATGAACGAGGCCGAGAACCTGGCCAGCCCCGAGGCGATGGCGCTGCGTGGCAAGCTCGCCGCCATCGCGCAGGTCGAAGCGGTGGTTCGCGAAAGCGCGAAGCCGCTGGAACGCATCGGCGAGATCAAGATCCTGCATGTCGATGGGCTGGGCGGTGTCAATGCCGCCGCGGCGGGTGAGGGTGGCGGCAGCGTGTCCGACCAGGTCATGAGCAGCGCGCTGAAGTACCGGCTGCAGGCGCCGCTGGTCGATGCGCTCTTGGCGCAGGCCGGCATCGACATCGACAAGCCGCAGGACCTGCTGCGGCCCTGACGGCGGCTCCAACGCTTCACGTCAGGCGCTGAACAACCCCGCCCGCTTGCGCTCCAGCGCCCACCAGTAGTAGCCGGCACGGGCCAGGAACCAGATGTGCAGCGCCAGCCAAAGCCCGGCGTTGCCCAAGCGCGGCTGCAGCAGCATCGCGGCGGCCAGGAACAGCACCAGTGACACGAGCATGCCGTTGCGCATGACGACGTTCAGCGTCGCGCCGATGAGGATGCCGTCATAGACGAAGCCGGGCATCGCGCTCAGCATCGTCAGCGCCGCGAGCGCCATGAACTGCCGCGCATGGGCACGCACCGCGTCGTGCGTGGTCATGAAATCGACCAGCACCCCGCCGCCGACGGCGAACACGAGCGCCAACGCCGCGGCCAATGCCCACGCCCACACGAAAGACCAGCGATACGCCTGGTCGAACGCGGGTCGCCAGTTGGCACCGACCGCCTTGCCGCACAGCTGTTCGGCGGCCTGCGCCACGCCGTCGAGGAAAAACGCGCCGATCATCAGGAAGTTCAGCAACAGTGCATTCGCCGCCAGCGGCACCGCGCCCATGCGCGAGCCCTGCGCGGCGAACCAGGCATAGGCGCCCATCAACGCGATCGAGCGGATCATCAGGTCGCGGCTCAGGCTGAACATGCGGCGCAACGCGGTCGCGTCGAGCAGATCGTGCAGGTCGATTGCCGCGTGCAGCTTGCGCAGGCCGCCGAAATGACGCACCAGCAGAAGCAGCCCGAGAGCGCAACTGACCGACGCGCCGAGCACGGTGGCCAGCGCGACGCCGGCGATGCCCCAGCCCAGGCCATAGACAAAGACCAGCGACAGCACGACATTGACGCCGTGCATCACCATCTGCAACAGCATGCCGGTGGTGGCGGCGGCGCGGCCGTAGAACCAGCCGAGCAGCGCGTAGTTGACCAACGCCACCGGCGCCGCCCAGATGCGCACGCCAAAGTAGGTGGCGAAGGCCGCGGCGACCGACGCTTCGGGCGCCATCAGCGTGGTGGACAACCACGCAAGCGGCCGTTGCAGCATGATCATCAGCACGCCGACGACCAGCGCCACGGCGATGGCGCGCAACGCGTGCAGCACCCCATCGCGCGTGTCGCGGGCGCCCATGGCCTGCGCGGTCAGGCCGGCGGTGCCGATGCGCAGGAAGTAGGCGAGCGAGAAGATCAGGTCGAAGACGAGCGCGCCGATGACCACGCCGCCGAGCAGGCCGACATCGCCGAGGCGGCCGATGACCGTGATGTCCACCAGGCCGGCCAGCGGTTCGGTGATGAAGGCAATCGACGCCGGCAGCGCGATGCGCCAGACGTCGCGCGAGCGCACTTCGAACGGATGGCTGGCGCGGCTCAAACGATGTGAGCGAGGTGCCCGGTCTTGATCCACACCCGCGCGCCTGTCGCATGCGCACGTGCCCGCAGCGTGCTGCCGCAAGGCAGGCGCAACCAGCTGTGAATCGTCAACACATCCTGCGCTTCACTCAAGGCGCCGTCGAGCACCAGCACTTCGGCGCCGCCGGGCAAGGCCATCTCGATGTCGGCGTCGGTTGCCCAGCGTTCGATGCGCACGCTCTCGCGGCTGTCGTCGAACAACGGCAGCACCGACACGCCGGGCCGATCGGCCGCGGCAGCGAAGGCTTGGCGGTGCGTGTCAATGTGCACCGGCGTGCGGTCGGCCGCATCGAACTGCCACAGCTTGACGAAGATGATGCAGCCCAGCTGCGAACCCGGCGTGTGGCGCGTGGTCGGCGGGTTGCGCACGTAACTGCCGGCCGGGTGGTCGCCGTGTTCGTCCTGGAACACACCCTGCAAGACCAGAAACTCCTCGCCGCCGCCGTGGGTGTGCGCTGCAAAGGCGCTGCCCGGCGCATAGCGCACGATGCTGGTGGCGCGCGCGACTTCGTCGCCGACGCGGTCGAGCATGCGCCGCTGCACGCCGGCCATCGGCGAATCGAGCCACGGCATCGCTTCGGTGTGCAGCAGCACGCGCTGCGTGAAATCGGCGTGGATCAGCGTCGTCGGCGCCCGCGTCGAAGCCGCGCTATGCGCCATCGGGCGAAGCCAGTGAAGGCGCAACCGGTGTGTCGGGAAAGTTGAGCTCGATGGTCAATCCGTCGGGGTCGGTGAGGAACAGCTGGAACAAGCCGATCTCGGCCAGATGCCGCTGGCGCAGCGGCAGCCCGGCGCCGCGGATGCGCCGCGCGATCTCGTGTGGGTCGCTGGCGACGAAGGCGATGTGGTCGACGACGCCGGCGTTGTCGCGCGCCGAGCCGGCGTGCGTGCCGGGATACAGCTGCTCGCGCCCGGCGATGTCGTCGGGCCCCATGTGCACCTGCACCTGGCCATTGACACCGAGCCAGTGGCCGGGGAACGGCAGCTTCGGGCGTGGCATCGGCGCGAAGCCCAGCACGTCGCAGTAGAAACGCCGCGAGCGTTCGAGGTCGCGCGCGCGCACGAAATAGTGGTTCAGGGCGAGCAGCGGCATGCGGCGTGGCGGGGCATCGGTGCGGGCCGGACACGATAACCGATGCCCTCGCAAAACGCCCTGGCTGCCCCTGCCGGAGCGCTGCGCCGCAGCGGGGCAGAATCCGCAGCATGAACAGCCCCTTCGATGCGCGCGCCATCCGCGCCCTGGTCTTCGATGTCTTCGGCACCGTCGTCGATTGGCGCGGCTCGCTGATCCGCGAGGGCGAGATGCTGTCCGCAACCCACGGCCTGCAGGTGGACTGGCCGGCGTTCGCCGACGCCTGGCGCGCCGGCTATGCGCCGGCGATGGACCGCACGCGCGCGGCCGGCGCGGCCTGGCAGAGCATCGATGTGCTGCACCGGCAGATCCTCGACGGCCTGCTGCCGCGCTTCGGCCTCACGTCGCTGGGCGAAGCGGAGCTCACGCAGCTGAATCGCGCCTGGCACCGGCTGTCACCGTGGCCGGACAGCGTGGGCGGCTTGAACCGGCTGCGCGGGCGCTTCGTCATCGCCACGCTCTCGAATGGCAACGTCTCGTTGCTGGTGAATATGGCGAAGAACGCCGGGCTTCCGTGGGACTGCGTGCTGTCGGCCGAACTGGCGCAGGCCTACAAGCCTGACCCGAAGGCCTATCTCACAGCCGCGAAGTTGCTCGATGTGGCACCAGCCGAATTGCTGATGGTCGCCGCGCACCCCAGCGACCTGCGCGCGGCGCGCGAGAGCGGCTTGCGCACCGCCTACGTGCACCGGCCGCTCGAATTTGGCGCCAGCGTGCCGCGCGAGGTCGATCGCAGCTTCGACGTCTGCGCCAGCGACTTCCTCGACCTGGCCCGTCAGCTCGGCGCCTGAGACGCTGAACTCAGCGATGGATCCGCACGCTGCGACCCAGGTGCTGTGGGTGCGCGCGGTGGAGACCACCGCGCAGCCGTCGTGGAGCAACGACGATGCCGCCTGGGCCAGCCGCACGGCATTGCAGGCGGTGGGCGCCGATGCGCCGGCTGAAGTCTTCATCGCGCAGCGCGCGCAGGCCGTGCTGCAGCGCCTGGTGCCGCGCACGCCGGTGCTGGCGCCACCGGCCGATCCGCTCGGCCCCGGCCGGCGCCGCATCGCGCTGTGGCTTGCGGTCGCTGTCGGCCTGCTGGCCGGCGCGCTTGCCGACCGCATCGGCGCCGGCCAGCGCATCAACCTGCTGGCACCGCCGGTGTGGGCGCTGATCGTGTGGAACCTCGCTGTGTATGCGCTGATGCTGTCGCACCGCCTGGCCGGGAAATCATCGTGGCTGGCCGGCGGTGTGGCCGATGCGCTGTTGCGCCGCTGGCAACGCAGGACCATGAAGTCGGTGGACGACAAGGGCGGCGACACGGCCGCTGTCGCCTCGGTGTGGGCCGCCTTCGTGCCGCCGTGGTCGCGGCTGGCCACGCCGCTGTGGGCCGCGCGCGTGTCGCTGGGCCTGCATCTCGCCGCTGCCGCGCTCGGCGTGGGCCTGCTCGGTGGCATGTACCTGCGCGGCCTGGTGCTCGACTACCGCGTCGGCTGGCAGAGCACCTTTCTCGGCGCGCCGACGGTGCAGCCGCTGTTGTCCACGTTGCTGGCGCCGGCCACGGCTTTGACCGGCATCGCGGTGCCCGATGTCGAAGGCATCCAGGCCTTGCAGCTGCCGCCTGGCGCCGAGCCGGCCGCCGAGGTGGGCAACTCCGCCGCGCCGTGGATCCACCTCTATGCCGCGCAGCTGCTGCTGCTGGTGGTGCTGCCGCGGCTGGCGCTGGCGCTGGCCGCGGCGATGCGATCGCGCCGGCTCGCGAACGGCATCGCCTTGCCGCTCAGCGAACCGTACTTCCGCAACCTGCTGGCGCAACAACAGGGCGGCACGGGCCAAACGTCCGTGGCGCGCGTGTGGCGCGTGTTTCCCTACGCACTGCAACCCGACGGCGCATTGCAGCCGCAGCTGCAGGCCCTCGTCACGCGCGCCTTCGGTGCCCAGGCGCAGGTGCGCGTGGCCGATGCCGTGGCCTTCGGCGCCGAAGACGATTGGCACGCACCACCTGCCGACGGCGCGCAGCTGCTGGCCCTGTTCGACATGGCCGCGACGCCGGAAGCCGAGAACCATGGCCGCTTCGTGCAGCGTCTGACCGAAAGCGCCGCCAGCGCCGGCAATCCGGTGACGATGCTGATCGACCGGGGCCGCTTCGAACGCCGCTTCGCGGCCGACCGACTGCAACAACGCCAACAGGCCTGGCAGGCGCTGGCCGACCAACTGGGTGTGCCGGCGGTGTTCGTCGATCTGCAGTCCAACGACCACGCGCAGGCCGCCGCGCAGCTGCAGGGTGCGGCATGAGTGAGGACGGCACACGCACGATCCACCTGAGCCTGGTCTCGCACACCAACATCGGCAAGACCGCGCTGGCGCGCACGCTGCTGGGCGCCGACGTGGGCGAGGTGCGCGATGCGGCGCATGTCACCGACGAGGCGCAGGGCCACACGCTGCTGCAATCGCCGCAGGGCGATGCGCTGCAGCTGTGGGACACGCCCGGCTTCGGCGACAGCACGCGCCTGCTGCGCCGGCTGCGGCAGAGCGATCGCCCGCTCGGCTGGTTGCTCAGCCAGGGCTGGGACCGCTGGCGCGACCGGCCGTTCTGGGCCAGCCAGCAGGCCATGCGCCATGTCGTCGAACAGGCCGATGTGATGCTCTACCTGGTCAGTGCCGCCGAGGCGCCTGCCGCCGCCGCTTATGTCGATAGCGAGATGGACCTGCTGGCCTGGGTCGACAAGCCGGTGATCGTGCTGCTGAACCAGCTCGGCGCACCGCGCGAGGCGGCGCTGGAAGCGGCCGAGATCGAGGCCTGGCGCCAACACCTGGCAGCGCGTGCGTTCGTCAGGCAGGTGCTGCCGATGGATGCCTTCGCGCGCTGCTGGGTGCAGGAAAGCGTGCTGCTGCGCGCCGTCGAGGCCTGCGTGCCCGACACGCAGCGCGCGGCGATGGCGCGGCTGATCGCGCAGTGGCAGCGCCAGCGCCTGCAGACCTTCGACGCCTCGGTCGAACTGCTGGCGCGCGGCATGGCGCGGCTGGCGGCACAACGTCAGGATCTGGCCGACGCGTCGGGCTTGAAACCGCGCCTGCGCGCACTCGGCAAGGCGCTGGGCATCGGTTCGGCTGAGCAGAGCCCGGCCGCGCTGGCGCAGGCGGCACTGGCCGCGCAGCTGGAAGAGCAGCTGCGTGACGACACCACCGCGCTGATCCGCCTGCATGGCCTGGCCGGGCAGGCGCAAACGCAGATCCTGCAACGGCTGGCCACGCACTATCAACTGCGCCTGCGCATGGACGAGAGCAAGGCCGCGCTGGTCGGCGGCGCGCTCACCGGAGCACTGGCCGGGCTGAAGGCCGACATCGCCACCGGCGGGCTGACCTTGGGCGGCGGCGCGCTCGCCGGGGGTCTGCTCGGCGCGCTCGGCGGCGCCGGCCTGGCACGCTGTGTGAACCTGGTGCGCGGCACCGGCGCGTCGTGGTTGAACTGGAATGCCGAGGCGCTGGACGCGATGCTCGAAGCCGCGCTGCTGCGCTACCTGGCGGTGGCGCACTTCGGCCGCGGCCGCGGCGAATGGGTGGCATCGGAAACGCCGCCGCACTGGCAGGGCGTGGTGGCGGCGGTGCTGGCGCAACAGCGCACGGCGATCACGGCGCTGTGGCAGGGGCGCGGCAACCGGCCGCTCGACGACGGCGCCGTGCGGCAACTCGAAGCGCAACTGCAAAAGCTCATCGACACGGCGCTGCGCGAGGTGCTGCTGCGCCTCTATCCGCAGGCGCCGGTGCCAGGCTTGCCGCCCTGAACGCGCCCGCGATCGGGCCGGCCTGATCGACAGCTGCAAGCCAACCGACGGCATTCGGCGGCGCTGCCCCGGTATGTCGTAAGCCCCGTCGGCGAGACTTGATGGGTGTGATCGTCATCGGGATCGTCTGCGCCAGATGCGGTCCAGCACGATCGCCAGCAACGGCAGCAGCACCCCGACCGCAAGCGCATGCGGCCACAGCGCCAGCACCCACCGCGCCGGAAGGGCATCCAGCACGACAACGAGCAGAATGGCCGAGAGCCCGCCTGTCGCCGCGGCCACTGCTGCGGCAGCAACATGCGAGCGGCCAAGCACGAGCAACAGACCCGCCGCCGCCACGAGCCACAGGGCCCATGCCAGTACGTACACCGCCCCGCGCGCACCCGGCCCTGCGATTGCGGTCACCGATCCATCGACCAGCCATGGTAGAGCGGCGCCGGTCGCCGCGGCGCCGGCCAGTGAGAAGAAGGTGAAGGCGCGACTCACAATTTCTCCCTCAGGCGTCGCAAGGTCAACGCCAGCAGCAGCAATGCCGCGAGACCCTGCGCGGCAAGCGTGATCCAGGTCTGCGCCGATGCGTGTGCCGACGCGCCGGCCGTCATCCAGGCTTCGAGCGCCGGTGCGGCCAGGCTGAGTGGGAACAGGTGCGCCACCGCGACCACTGTCAGCGCCGACTGTTCGAGTGGGTAGACCATTCCGGTCAGGAGGATCAGCGCGACCAGATATACCGCCGACACCGCATAGGCCTCCTGCGCCGAATCGACCCATGCCGACACGCCCAGGCCGAACAACGCGGCCACGACAGCCGCCACCGCCTGCAGCGCTACCGCCTCGGCCAGCCCTGGCTTGATGCCGAAGCCGAAGGCCAGCGCCGCCACCACCAGCAACAGCATGGCCGCGACAAGTCCAGCCAGCACTGGCAGCAGCAACTTGCCCGCGGCCAGCAGCGGCCAACGACGGCGTGCGACCACCAGAAGACCGGCCAGCGTGCCGGCCTCGCGCTCGCGCACCAGCGCGGCCGACGCGAGCACGAACGGAACGAACACGCCAATCAGTGCGATGTACGCGGGCACCAGCGCGCGGTCGGCGCCGCTGGCCGGTGCCCACAACGGCGTCGCCTGCGCCGCGAGCCACACGCCCAGAAGCGGCGTGGGCAGTGCCGCTTCGCGGCGCACCTGCTCCATCATGCCCTTGACCCGTTCCCGTGCGTCGTCGCCGTCCGCGCCCGCCGGCAGGCCTTTCGCCAGTTCGTCGAGCCGACCGATCGTCTGGGCAGACTGGTCCTCGCGCTGGAGCGACAGCATCAGCCAATGCACGACCTCCTGCGCCGGCGTGGCACGTGCGCTGCGTGTGACTGCGCTGTAGGCGCGCCAGCCGCTGTCGCTGCGCAGCAGCACGATGTCGACCTCTTCGCGCACAGCACGTGCGCGCAGGTCTGACACGCCAGCAGGCCATTCGACCCACTCGAGGGCTGCGATTTCGCTCGCGCGGCGGCGCAGCTCTGAGCGCGCTGCTGCGCCGGCCGGCGACTCCTCAGCGACCACCGCCATCCGCGTGACGACCGGACGCACGTTCAGGGTCCCGATCAGCAGCAGCAGGCACGGGGGAACGAGGAGCACCAGCGCCAGCAGCGCCGGGCTGCGCAGCAGCTCGGCGGCATCGCGAGCGAGCATTCGCCACAGCAGCCGAAGCGCGGACCTCCAGGGTGCGACCGGCCTCACGCTGGCTCCCCGTCGCGCAACTCGATGCGACGCCGGGCGGCCGGGAAATCGGCCGCCGAGTGGCCGCTGAGCACCAGAAGATCGAGGTGGCTCATTGCCGCGCTCAGGCCGTCGGCGAGGGTCAGCGCGTGACGAGCGTCGACGCCGCTCGACGGCTCGTCGACGAACAGCGCCCCGGGTTCGACCACCAACGCACAGGCCAGCGCGGCCAGCCGCTGGAACCCGCCGGAGAGATCGCGAAAGCGCTTGTCCAAGTGTGCGTCGAGCCCCAGTCCCTCGACATACCAGTGCCGCTGCAGACGATCGGGCACGGTGCGGCCGCGCAGCCTCAGCGCCTGGCGCAGGTTTTCGGCGACGCTGAGATTCGGATGGGCGCCGCCGGACTGCGGCACGTAGGCGATGTCCAGCGCGTCGAAACCCGGCGCATGCTCAACGCGCCCGCTGCTGGGGCGGGTGACGCCGGCCAGCATTCGCAGCAGCGTGGACTTGCCGCTGCCGTTGGCGCCGACGATCAGCAGGCTGTCGCCGCGACGCAGCGCGAACTGCCCGATTCGCAGCACACACCGGCCGCGATAGGACTTGGTCGCCTGGTGCAACGCCACCAGCGGCGCCTCAGTGTCGAACGAGTCGGGCGCGGACATGCAGCTCCTTGGCTTGCGGATCGGCCGCCACGTCGAGCAGCACGGCGCGGTAGGCGTCCAGGTCGGCCAGTGCCTGGCGCGACAACTGGTTGATTTCGTCGTCGGGATACAACTGCCCCGCATCGCGCAGCCTCGACGGCTGCAGCAGCATCAGTGCCTTCGCATCCGCGGCCCGTGAATCGAGCGCGGCCACCTCGGCAAGCGGGTTCGCAAGCGCCTCACCCGCAAGGCGCGCGAGCCATTCGCCGACGACCGCCGCATCGTTGCCGATCCACAGCGTGCCGTCGTGATACACGCTGCACAGCCGGTACTCATCAGCGACCAGGCGGTCGACCTGCAGTTCCTCGCGCCGTTCGGCGAAGCGGTGTTCGAGGTCGTTCGCGGTGAACGGCGGCATCAGGTAGCGCAGCCGCATGCCTTCGCCCGACTTGGCGGTGTAGTCGTTCCCGGCAAAGTCCTGCGCCGCCAACGGCGGGTTGGGCACCGCCATGTCGTCCTGCCAGCGATAGCGTGCCCACAAACCACCGCGGTCGGCCGCGATCTGCCCGCCGTCGAGCAGCTCGGCAACGGCGGGCGCCGCAGCATCCGGATGTTGCTCGCGGTGGCGCCGCGCCGCGCTGCGCAGGATCTCGTTGTCTCGGGCGACACGCAATGATGTCTGCAGCCGCAGCACCAGCGCATCGGCATCGGTGGCGGACATCTGCAGCCCCATCACGACGCCGGGAACACGCTTGCTGCTGTCGCTCAGCGCCACATGCAGGCGGCGCACACCCTCGCTGCTCGACACCTCGGCCAGCACCGGCGCGAAGCGCCCGCCAAAGGGCGCATAACCGGCGCTGAGCAGCACCGCAGAGGCCTCGCGCAGCAGTGCGGGCAGCGCCTCGCTGCCCAGCACGAGCGCCAGGTCGCTGCGCGCGAGTACAGAGTCGGCGGCACGGGGCGGCTCGGCGTGCATCAGCCCGGCGACGAAGTTGGAGCGCGCCGGCGACAGTGGCATGTGCGCATCGATGCCCAGCGTTGCCGGGTCGACGGCGAGAGCGACGTGCATCTCGCCGCCGGGCGGGAGCAGTTCGGGCAGCCTCAGCCGGCCGCGCAGCCAGGCTTTCGCCGGGCCCGCGGTACCGGGAAGCGGCGCTGCGAAGGCGCGGCCGATCCGGTCGTTGCTGCGCCAGTAGGCCAACCGTTGCGCGCTATCGCGCAACGCGTTGTCGAGCACGGCCGGGTCGTCACACCACAGGGCCAAGCCGCCATCGCCGTAGCCGACCCAGGACTTGCCGATGCGCTGCAGGTGCTCAAACGGCGCGTCGCCCGGCGCGGCCCTGGCGCCCAGATAACGCTCGGCCGCAGCGATGAATGCGGCCCGGTCGATCAGCGGCAGCACCCACAGCAGATGCTGTGATTGCGCGCCGCGGACCAGTGCGACGGCGGCCCCGCCGCGGCCGTCGATGCCCAGTCCGGCCAAGTCTTCGGGGTGGCGCAGCACGATGTTCTTCTTGCGCAGCTCGCTGTCGAGCTCGCGCGCGGCGTCACTCAGCGCCGAGCCCTGCGGCCTGGGTCCGGAGGGCGCAGCTTCGAAGAAAGGCGCGAGGTGCGGCTCGAGTCCGCGCCACATCGAGCCGAGCGGCGCGGTGACTGCGAAGGCCTCGGCGTCGAGCGGCACATGGCGCAGCGGCGCAGGGATTGACTGCTGGCGCTGCCAGCGTGCAGCCAGCAGCGCCAGCACAATCGCCAACGCGATGGCGGCGAGCCACCGTTCGGGGTACCGGGGCACGCGCATCAAAGACCCAGCGCCCCGCCGAGCACCGTCGCAGCCGTGCTCGCCGAGCGGTCCGCAGCCGCGGGGCTGCCGGCGCCGTCGCGGGTGCAGCGGCTATGCAGAACGCGCCGCATCGACGCGAGGTCGGCGGCGATCGGCTGCGCGCGCTGCGGGTCACGAAGCTCGACCAGCAGTTCGCGCAACGCGTCGCAAGGCTGCGTCTCGATGAGGCCGCGGTATTCCTCGAGCAGCGCAGCGCGCGCTTGCTCGATCTCGCCCGGCTGCAGACGCAGCAGCCCGCGCGCGGCGAGGAATTCGATCAGCTCGAAGCCGACCTTGACTGCGACGCGCCTCGGCGCCTCGCCGTCGTAGGCCAGGCCGTTCCAACCCTCGACGCGCTTCCATGCCTGCCCGGGCAGTGGCCGCAGGTATGGCGTGGCCAGCATGCGCCAGGTGCCCGTGGACGTGTCGACGCTGTAGCGCGTGTGGATGAAGACCCGCGGCAAGCCGCGCCGACCTTCGAAGTCGAGCAGGGCGTCCTTGGCTTCGAGGCGGTAGTGATCGATCTCGGCCGCGGCCAGGCTGTCGGGAACGATCTCGACATGCGGCAGGTCCAGCGCCCGCTTCAGCACCGCGCGCAGGTCGCGGTGCACTCGAAGCTCGTCGTCGGTGTCTGCGCCCTGGCTATCAGGCGGCAGCACGAAGGCGACGTCGGAGCCTTGCTGTTCGCGCTGCTCGATCCACCACGACACACCGAGCGCGACCACGCCGACCGCCGCTGCCGCACCCGCAATCGCCAGCGTGCGCGGCCGCAGCGCCGCCGCCGACAGCTTGCGCAGCCATTGCAGCAGCCGCGGGTCGCGATGGAACGGGTCGGCCGCGACACGGTCGATGCGCGGCTCGAGCAGCTTCAGCAGCGCGGCGGTGTCGCTGCGCCACGACCGGTCCCGCTGCTCGTGTGGCTGAAGCCGTCCCATAGCCTGCAACGACTGCGGCAGCACGCCCGGAAAGCTCGCGCCATCAACCAGCACCGCGATCACGTCAATGTGGCGCGACAGTGCGGTCTCGATCTCGCGGCGCACGTGGTCGATCGTGCTGCTGTCGCCGGTCGCAGCACGGCGCTCGAGCTGTTCCAGCCACGCCGGGCCGATGACGGCAAGCAGCACGCCGCAGGCGGCCAGCGCGGTATCCAGCGCCTCGACGAAGTCCTTGCCCGGGGCGATGTCGTCGATGTCGCGAAAGACCGCTTCGTCACCGAAGCCGCGCTTCAGATCGTCGCCGAGCCGGCCCGCGATCGACTGGCTGTCGATACGCCGGTAGCTGATGAATACACCCCTGGACTGCTGCATCCGCCGATCGCGCTGCGCGAGCCGGGAAGGTTCCGGCACGCGCCGAGCATACCGCGTCGTTGCCGCCGGACGCCACACGAACACCGCCGCGCGGACAGCCCGCACGCCATCTGCCGCATGAGGCTGAAGAGCCAAGTCAGGCGAATGGCAGGAGGCTGCCTTTCACCAGCGGCAGCTGATGGCCGCGTGCGTGAATTCGGCAGGTCAGTCTACGCATCAGCATCGAGGCCTTGCAGTCGCCCGCGGTGGACTCGGCAAACGTCTGCTGAGGGTCCAGGCGGCCTGCCTGAACAGCATCGGGGCCAGGCCGTCGCGCCAAGAATCCGTGTAACGTGAGCCATCCGCACCCACCAGAGGTCCGCCCATGATCCGTTCCGTCAAATCGATGGTTGATGAGGCCAATGCCCACATCACCACCTACAGCGTCGAGCAGGCGCGTGCGCTGCACGGCCGCGACGATGTGCAGTTCATCGACATCCGCGATGTGCGCGAGCTCGAGCGCGACGGTGTCATGCCGGGTGCCTACCACGCGCCGCGCGGCATGCTCGAGTTCTGGGTCGATCCCCAAAGCCCGTATCACAAGCCGCTGTTCGTCTCGGGCAAGCACCTGGTGCTGTTCTGTGCCGGCGGTTTGCGCTCGGCGCTGGCCGCCAAGACCCTGCACGACATGGGGCTGGAGAAGGTGGCGCACCTGGACGGCGGCTTCGGCGCCTGGAAGGCAGCCGGGGCGCCTGTTGCCGACAAAGCCGACAAGGCCGGCAAAGCCGACAAGGCGGACAAGCCCGCGCCCGCCTGAGCGCGTGCCCGTCTGCGCCGTCAGGTCTCGAGCAACGAGCGCAGCATCCAGGCCGTCTGCTCGTGCACCGTCAGGCGCTGGGTCAGCAGGTCCGCGGTGGGTTCGTCGCCGGCCTTGTCGGCGAGCGGAAAGACGGCGCGGGCGGTGCGTGCCACCGCCTCATGGCCCTGCTTCAGGATCAACACCATGTCCATCGCCTTCGGCGGCTCGGTGGGTGCATCGGCGATCGACGCCAGCGCACCGAAGGCGGCGTAGCTGCCCGGCGCCGGGTGGCCCAGCGAGCGGATGCGCTCGGCGATCGGGTCGACCGCGTTCCACAGTTCGGTGTACTGCGCCATGAACATCAGGTGCAGCGTGTTGAACATCGGCCCGGTGACGTTCCAGTGAAAATTGTGCGTCGTCAGGTACAACGTGTAGGTGTCGGCGAGCACTTTCGACAAGCCACCGGCGATGGCGCCGCGCTGGTCGGCACTGAGGCCGATGTTGATGCTGTCGACTTTGTTCTTGCCGACACTCGACACGCCCTTCTTGACGCCTTTGCTTTCCCTGCTGCCCACGGTGTTTCCCTTGTTCGATCGACGATGCCGTCAGCTTAGCGCAGGCGCAACAACCCCATGAACCTGGATACCACCCAGCTCTTCGCCATCGCCGCCGCGCTGGGTTGGGCCAGCGGCCTGCGGCTGTATGCGGTGGTCTTCCTCACCGGCCTGGCCGGGGCCATGGGCTGGGTGGAATTGCCCGCGGGCCTGCGGCTTCTCCAGCGGCCGTTGCTGCTGGGCGCCAGCGGCACGATGCTGCTCGTCGAATTCCTCGCCGACAAGGTGCCGGGGCTCGATTCGGTGTGGGACGCGCTGCACACGCTGGTGCGCATTCCAGCCGGCGCGTTGCTGGCCGCGGCGGTGTTCGGCGGCGACCACGACAGCTGGATGCTGATCGCCGCGCTGATGGGCGGCACGCTGGCCGCCACCAGCCATGTTGCCAAGAGCGCCACGCGCGCAGCGGTCAACACCTCGCCGGAGCCGTTCTCGAACATCGGCCTGTCGTTGCTCGGCGATGCTGCGGTGCCGGTGATGCTGTGGCTGGCCTGGCAGCACCCGAGCTGGTTCTACGCGGCGCTGGCGGTGTCGCTGGTGCTGATGGCGGTGTTGATCGTGCTGCTGCTGCGCTTCGTGCGCGCGCTGCTGCGGCGCTGGCGCGGAGGCTCGGACCGGGCCAAGGCCTGAGAGCGGCCCCTGCGCTTCGCGTAGCGATGGGCTTGGCCCACGGTCGAGCGCTGCAGGTCCAGGCCCCCGGCGAACAGGGCGGCGCGGTGCGTCAGAATGGGCATTCGTCGCGTGCCTTGCCGGCTGCCATGCAAAGGCCGAAGACCGCGCTTGTTCATCCCTTCCGAAAGGCCGCCGCCGATGGTCGTCGATGCCGTGCCCAGCCCGTGCGTCAACGTGTGCCGCATGCACGAAGGCACCGGCTGGTGCGAAGGTTGCAAGCGCACGCTCGACGAAATCGGCGCCTGGAGCGTGCTCGACGAGGAAGGCAAACGCGCGGTGTGGCGACGCATCGTCGCACGGCGCGCCGAATGGCGGCGCTTGCACGCTCCTGACCCGGTGCAGGACGGCCCACCATGAAGCGCCTGACCTTCTGGTTCGACCCCATCTCGCCGTATGCCTGTCTGGCCTTCGAACACTTGCCCGAGGCGCTCGTGGGCCTGTCGGTGGCCGTGGAGTACCGTCCGCTGCTGTTCGCCGGCCTGCTCGCGCAGTGGGGCCAGAAGGGCCCGGCGGAAATCGAGCCCAAGCGCGCCTGGACTTTTCGCGACGTGGCCTGGCGGGCGCACCGGCTGGGCATCGAATGCACGACGCCGGCGCAACACCCGTTCAACCCGCTCGCGTTGCTGCGCCTGAGCCTGGCCAGCGCGCCGGCGGGCGGCCTGCCGAACCGGCGTGTGGTCGAGCTGCTGATGCGCCATGTCTGGCGCGGCGGCGCCGATGCCAACGACGCGGCTAGGCTGCGCGCGCTGCACGAGGCGGTGGCGCCGCTGCGCGACCCGGCTTCGGATGCGGTCAAGGGCGAGCTGCGTGCCCACACCGACGCGGCCATCGAACTCGGCATCTTCGGCGTGCCGACAGTTGAACTCGAGGGCCGCCTGTTCTGGGGCCTGGATGCGTTGCCGATGGTCGCGGCCTGCCTGCATGGCGACCCCTGGTTCGACAACGGGCGCTGGGCTGCCGCGGCCACGGCGCCACCCGGAGTGCACCGGCCGGGCTGAGCGCGTTGGCCCCGATCACCCGATCCGGGTGCCGAAGGCGTATGGTGTGGCTGTCGATGCGTGGCGCTTTCGTTGCCACGACGACACCAAGAACCGCGTGTGCCGTGTCGAACGTCTTCCGCAACCTGTCGATGGCGCTGGCCCTGGCGTGTTGCCTGGCGTTCGGCGCGCCGATGGCCAACGCCGCCGCGCCAGTGCGGGTGCTGCAGGTGCACGATGCCATCGGCCCGGCCAGCGCCGACTATGTGCTGCGCGGGCTGAAGAAGGCGGCCGCCGACGAAGCGGCATTGGTGATCGTCGAGCTCGACACCCCCGGTGGGCTGGACAGCGCGATGCGCCAGATCATCCAGGCCATCCTGGCCTCGCCGGTGCCGGTGGCCGTGTACGTGAGCCCCGAAGGGTCGCGCGCGGCCAGCGCGGGCACCTACATCCTGTACGCGGCGCATGTGGCGGCGATGGCCCCCAGCACCACGCTCGGTGCGGCGACGCCGGTGGCCATCGGCCTGCCGATGGGTTCGCAGCCCGAAGCCGGCCCAGCCTCGGCGCCGGCCGGCGCTGCCAGCGCCGCGTCTGCGGGCGCGGCCGCGCCGGCAGCCTTCGATGCGATGACCGCGAAACGCACCCACGATGCCGCCGCCTACATCCGCGGCCTGGCGCAGCAGCATGGGCGCAATGCCGAGTGGGCCGAGCGCGCGGTGCGCGAGGCGGTCAGCCTGACCGCCACCGAAGCGCTGCGCGACAAGGTCATCGATGTCGTGGCGCTGGACCAGGCCGACCTGCTCGCGCAGATCGACGGCCGCCGCGTCAAGGTGCAGGGCAAGGAGATTCAGTTGCACACCCGCGGCCTGGCCAGCGAACGGCTGCTGCCCGATTGGCGCACGCGGCTGCTGTCGGTGATCGCCAACCCCAGCTTCGCGCTGGTGCTGATGATGATCGGGCTGTACGGGCTGGTCTTCGAGTTCATGTCGCCCGGTTTCGGCGTGGCCGGCGTGGTCGGCGCGATCTGCCTGCTGCTGGCGCTGTTCGCGTTGCAGATGCTGCCGGTGAACTACGCCGGGCTGGCGCTGCTGCTGCTCGGCCTGGCGCTGCTGGCGGCTGAATTGCTGTCGCCGAGTTTCGGCGTCATCGGCGCCGGTGGCATCGCCGCCTTCATCGCCGGAGGCATCCTGCTTTTCGATGCCGACATCCCCGGTTTCGGCGTGCCGCTGGCGCTGATCCTGGCGCTGGCCGGAGCCTCGGCATTGCTGGTGTTCGGTGCCGGCGGCATGGCGCTGAAGGCGCGCAAGCGCCGCGTGGTCAGCGGTGCCGAAGACCTGCCCGGCATGGTCGGCGAGGTGCTCGCCATCGACGACACCGACACCTGGGCCGAAGTCAACGGCGAGCGCTGGAAGGTGCGCAGCGGCGCCGCCCTGGCGCCGGGCCAGCGGGTGCGCGTGCGCGCCATCCACGGCCTGACATTGGACGTGGTGCCCGACACCGCCATGACGGGTTCTACTCGAGGAGACTGATCATGTTTTTCGGCCTCGGCGGCGTGCTGCTGTTCCTGTTGATCCTGATCTTCGGATCGCTGCGCATCCTGCGCGAATACCAGCGCGGCGTGGTCTTCCAGCTCGGGCGCTTCTGGAAGGTCAAGGGCCCGGGCCTGGTGGTTGTCATTCCGGGCCTGCAGCAGATGGTGCGCGTCGATCTGCGCGTGGTCACGCTCGACGTGCCGCCGCAGGACGTGATCTCGCGCGACAACGTTTCGGTGAAGGTCAACGCGGTGGTCTTCTTCCGCGTCGTCGATGCGCAGAAGGCCATCATCGCCGTCGAGAACTACCTGATGGCCACCAGCCAGCTGGCGCAGACCACGTTGCGCGTGGTGCTGGGCAAGCACGAACTCGACGAGATGCTGGCCGAACGCGAGCGCCTGAACCTGGATGTGCAGCGCATGCTCGACGCACAGACCGAAGGCTGGGGCATCAAGGTGACGAATGTCGAGATCAAGCAGGTCGACCTGACCGAATCGATGATCCGCGCCATCGCCCGCCAGGCCGAGGCCGAACGCGAACGGCGCGCGAAGGTCATCCATGCCGAAGGCGAGAAACAGGCTGCGGCGGCGCTGCTCGAAGCCGCGCAGATGCTGGCGCGCCAGCCCGAGGCCATGCAGCTGCGCTATCTGCAGACCATGACGCAGGTGGCCGGCGACCGCGCCTCGACGGTCATCCTGCCGCTGCCGATGGATCTGCTGGGGGCGTTGGGGCGTCTGGGTGCGCGTCCGCGTCCTGCGGGCGACGACGCTGGATGATGAGGTGCCTCGCGCGATCACGAAGCGCGTCGCTCAATGCTTGTTGTGCCCCTTGTTGTACCCCTTGTCGTGACCCTTGCCGTGGCCCTTGCCGTGCTTCTGATCGTGCCTGTCGTACTGCGCTCGGTAGTGGTCGTGATACCAGGTCTCCTGCACGAAGTACACCGGCCGGTTGCAGGCGCCATAGGCTGAACAGTGGCGGCGCCAGTCGCGTGTCTGCGCAGGGGGCACATGCAGGTAGATCGGGCTCTGGTAAGTCGACACCGGTGTGGGCACGATGACCACCGGTTGCGGGTACACCAGCACCGGTGGCACGCGCACCGTGCCGATGTCCACGCGGCCGTACAGGCCCGGCTGGTCGATGCCGATCGACACGCCGACATTGGTCGCGGCGCCGGCGCACAGCGAGGTGGCAGTGAGCGCAACGGCAAGACTGAGCTTTTTCATGGTTTGTGCCTTTCCTTTCAATTGACGACACCACGGTAACGCGGCGCTGGGCGCCGGCGCTGACCCGGGTGTGAGCGCGTGCAAGCGCCTTCACGCCGTCCCTAGCAGGCCGGCGCCGGGGCTTCAACAATCTTTACGTTGCGAAACACTCCCGGCCGCATGCTGCCGGCTCGCGCGCGGTCACTTCCAGGCGAAGGCCGGCTGCTCGAAATGCGCGACGCGGGTGGTGCGGCCGTGCAGGCACAGCTCGCGAAACTGGTACAGCAGCGCAGCGGTGGGTGCGGCGATCCAGGTGTCGCCGACCGGCATGCGCAGCACCGGGTGCTCGCTGGTGTCCACCGCATCGAGCCACGGCGCGTCGGCGCGGCCGAATTCGGCGATCGGGATGCGGTGGATGCTGTGCACCTCGGCCGGGTTGGCGACCAGTTCGCGCGCCTCGCCGGCCCACACCACCACCGGCGTGATGGCAAAGCCCGAGCGGGTGACGAAGTCGTCGAGCCGGCCGAGCACGCTCGATGCGTCGAGCAGCAAATGCACTTCTTCCGACAATTCGCGCAGCGCCGCCTGCTCGGGCGTTTCGCCTGCATCGATGCGGCCGCCCGGCAGCGACCATTGGCCGGCGTGGTTGCGCAAGCCCAGCGAGCGCTTGGTCAGGATCAGCGCGGCGCGCGTGCTCCACTCGGCGGGCGCCGGCAGCCCCGCGAGGTCGGCGCCCGAGCCTTCCGCACACACCGCCAGCGCGACGGCGGCCGCACGTTGCACCGGCGGCGGCGCGGCCTGCACGACGAATGTGGCAAGCCGCTGCCTCAGCAGGTCGCGCAGCCCGGCGTCGAGTTGCATCGGCGCCGCCCGCTGCCTTACCAGCTGTTGCGCAGCTCGCGCAGTTTGGTGAACACGGTCTGCGGGTCGGGCTTCGCCGGCAGCTCGGCGAAGCGCTCGCGCAGCCGGGCGATCACGCTGGCGCTGTCCAGGCGCAAGAAGGTATTGATCTGCTTCTCGTCGGCCAGCGTGGTGATCACCGAGGTGGCCGGGTCGTGCCCCACGACTTTCGGCAACATCGCTTTCGCGGCCGCGTTGTCGCTCTCGCGGTCGAGCGTGAACTTCAGGTTGTTCTCGATGTAGTCGTGGCCCGCATAGACCTGCGTGTGGCCCGGCAGCTTGGCCAGCTGGCCAGCAAAGGTGGCGTACAGCTGCGCCACGTCGCCGCCGTTGTGGCAGTTGCCGGCGCCGGCGTTGAACAGCGTGTCGCCTGAGAACAGCGCCGGTGTGTCGGTGTGCGAGCGCAGGCAGATGTGGCACAGCGTGTGGCCCGGTGTGTCCAGGCATTCGAGTTCGACGCGCTTGCCGACCTTGACGATGTCGCCGGCCTTCAGGCCGCGGTCCACGCCCTTGATCTTCGCGCCCGAGAGGTGGTGCGCCAGCAACTTCGCGCCGGTGGCGGCAATGACGGCGTCGTTACCGCCGGTGTGGTCGTGGTGCTCATGGGTGTTCAGCACCTGCGTGATCTGCCAGCCGCGCACCTTGGCCGCATTCAGGCACTTCTGATGGTCGAGCGGGTCGATCGCCAGCGCCTCGCCCGTGTCGGGGCAGGCGACCAGGTAGTTGAAGTTGCGATAGGCGTTGCCGGTCCAGATGCGTTCGACGAGCATGGTCGTGTCCTCCACGGCTTCAGTGCCTGGCATTGTAGGAAGCGTGATTCCACACCGTGCCCGCGCCGCGCGAACGTCACGTGCCGCGCAAGTCGGCGACGTCTCGATGCGCTTGTCGAGGCCGGTCGAGCACTGCAATACTTCGCGCTGGCCCGCCCGGCCGGTTCTGCTTCGAGGAGCTTGTCATGCCGCAGATCAACGCCTACCTGTCCTTCGACGGCACTTGCGCCGAGGCGATGAACTTCTATGCCCACGTGCTCGGCGCCAAGGTCGACGCGCTGATCACCTACGGCCAGGTGCCGGCCGACGCCGGCGCCCCGCCGATGCCACCGGAACAGGCCCAGCGCATCATGCATGCGCACCTGGCGCACGAACAGTTCACGCTGATGGCCGGCGACACGCCACCGGGCGTGCCGTTCGGTGGCATGAAGGGCTTCATGCTGGCGCTGACGTACGACAACGTGGCCGATGCGCAGCGTGTCTTCGACGCCTTCGCCGAAGGCGGCTCGGTGCAGATGCCGATGGGCGAGACCTTCTGGGTCGAGCGCTTCGGCATGGTCACCGACCGCTACGGCACGCCCTGGGGCATCAACGGCGGCAAGTCGAAGATGTGATGCCGACGCGACCCGCTTGATGCCGTTTCTGCGCTGCCCGGGTCGATGGCGCGGCGGCCCCGCATCCGAGCGGCGGGCGATTGCGCGATGATCGTGCCCGGCGCGTCGGCCCTTGCCGCACGGCCGCTACCGAGCGAGCGCCCATGACCTCCGCACCGATCAACCTGAGCGCCTGGGTCGGCCGCGGCGAGACCGCGCACGATGTCGCGCACGCCACCCCGGCGCTGGCGCTGGCGGCCACGCTCGACCATGCGCCCGGCGACTGGCCGGCGGGTCGCGAATTGCCGCCACTGTGGCACTGGCTGTACTTTCTGCCGCTGCGCCGGCAGTCGGACATCGATCTCGATGGTCACCCGCGGCGCGGTGGTTTCATGCCGCCGGTGCCGCTGCCGCGGCGCATGTGGGCCGGCAGCCAGTTCCACTTCCATGCGCCGCTGCGCATCGGCGATGCGCTGCGCCGGATCTCGAGCATCGAATCGATCAGCGACAAGACCGGACGCAGCGGCCGGCTGGTGTTCGTCAAGGTGCGGCACGAGGTGTTCTGCAACGACGGTGCCGACGCCGCGATCACCGAGTTTCAGGACATCGTCTTTCGCGACGCGCCCGCGCCCGCGCCCGCGCCGGGTGCGGCGGCGGCCGCCACGCTGCAGCCCGCACCGGCCGAAGCCTTGTGGCAACACACGCTGGTGCCCGATGCGGTGCTGCTGTTTCGCTACTCCGCGCTGACCTTCAACGGTCACCGCATCCACTACGACCGGCCCTATGCCACGGCCGTCGAAGGCTATCCGGGGCTGGTCGTGCATGGCCCGCTCATCGCCACCTTGCTGCTCGATGCGCTGCACCGCGAGGTGCCCGACGCACCGGTGCGCGGCTTCGCCTTCAAGGCGCTGCGGCCGTCGTTCGATGGCCAGCCGCTGCGCCTGTGCGGCACGCCCGCGGCCGATGGCCGCTCGCTGCACCTGTGGGCCGGCGACGAGCGGGGGTCGCTGGCGATGGACGCCCACGTCACCTTCGATTGAACGCGCATGCAACCGCTGCAGGGCATCACCGTCGTCGCGCTGGAGCACGCCATTGCCGCGCCTTTCGCCACGCGCCAGCTGGCCGATCTGGGCGCGCGGGTGATCAAGATCGAACGCCCCGGCGTCGGTGACTTCGCGCGCGGCTACGACCAGCGCGTGCGCGGCTTGTCGTCGCACTTCGTGTGGACCAATCGCGCCAAGGAAAGTCTGACCCTCGACCTGAAGCAGCCGGCCGCGGCCGCGCTGCTGCGGCGGCTGGTGATCGAGAAGGCCGATGTGCTGGTGCAAAACCTCGGGCCAGGCGCGGCAGCACGGTTGGGCCTGTCGCACGCGCAGCTGTCGCCGCTGAAGGGCAGCCTGATCGTGTGCGACATCTCCGGCTATGGCGACGACGCCGAGCGGCCGGGTCCGTACCGCGACAAGAAGGCCTACGACCTGCTGATCCAGAGCGAGGCCGGGCTGGTCTCGGTCACCGGCGCGGCCGATGCGCCGGCCAAGGCCGGGTTGCCAGTGGCCGACATCGCCGCCGGCATGTACGCGTACAGCAACGTGCTCGCCGCGCTGATGCAGCGCGCGCGCGACGGCCGCGGCCGGCGCATCGACGTGTCGATGCTCGAGGCGCTGGGCGAATGGATGGGCTTCCCGATGTACTACGCCTTCGACGGTGCCGACGGCCCGCCGCGCAGCGGCGCCGCGCACCCGACCATCTCGCCCTACGGCCCGTACCCGGTGGGCGACGGCGGCAGCGTCATGCTGGGCGCGCAGAACGAACGCGAATGGCGGCGCTTCTGCGATCAGGTGCTCGAACAGCCGGCGCTCGCCGATGACCCGCGTTTTGCCGACAACGGGCTGCGCAACCAGCAGCGCGGGGTGCTGCACGGGCTCATCGCCGACGCATTCGCCGCCCTCGACACCGACGAGGTCGTGCGCCGGCTCGACCTGGCGCAGATCGCCAACGCCCAGGTCAACGACATGCAAGGCTTTTGGGACCACGCCCAGCTGCGCGCGCGCGAGCGCTGGACGCAGGTCGATTCGCCGGCCGGCGCCTTGCCCGCGTTGTGGCCGCCGGGGCAGCGCGCGGGCGATGCGCGCATGCGCCCGGTGCCGCGAGTGGGCGAGCACACCGATTCGATCCTCGCCGAGCTGGGCCTGTCACTGGGCGACATCGCCGGGCTGCGCGCTGCCGGCGCGGTCTGATTGAATTGAACCCGGGCGGCCGCGCCCAAGCGCGACTACCAGGCCACGTCGAAGCGCTGGCGCAGCACCGCGATCTGCGTCGCATCCAGCGGCGCGGGCGCGGGGCTGCACATCAGCCACAGCCGCGCGGTTTGCTCCAGTTCCTCGAGCACTGCGCTGGCCTCGGCCGGGCTGCGGTGCCACACATTCGGCCCCAGCCGGTCGAGCAACACGGCGCGGATCGGCGTGCCGCGCGCCGCCATCGCCGCGATGCGCTGCGCGACAAGTTCGGCCACCGCGGCATCGCCCGGTGCGTGGTACGGAATCAACGGCACATGGCCGACCTTCATCACGAAGTACGGGGTGATCGGCGGCACGATGTCGTCGGCGTGCCAGACGCCTTGCAGCGACAGCGCCACCAGGTGCGTGCTGTGCGTGTGGATGACGCAGCGCGCATCCGGCGCGGCGGCGTAGATGCGCCGGTGCAGCGCCAGCGTCTTGCTGGCGCGCGCGCCATCGATCTGCTCGCCGTGCGCGTCGATGCGCGCCAGCGCGGCGGCATCGAGCGTGCCCAGGCAGGCATCGGTGGGCGTGATCAGGTAGCCATCGTGCAGGCGCACGCTGATGTTGCCGGCGCTGGCGTGCACGTGGCCGCGCTCGTACAGCGAGCGGCCGACGCGGCAGATCTCGTCGCGCAGTTCGGCTTCTTCGTTCACAGCAGATCGAAGGCGCGCGAAAAGAAGTCGCTGCCGCCGAAGTTGCCCGACTTCAGCGCCAGGTGCACGCCGGCATCGCGCAGCGGCGTGAGCGCATGGCACCACGGCACGCCCGGGTCGATCTGCGGCCCGATGCGCAGTTGCGTGATGCCCAGGGCCTTGACGCACGCGCCCGAGGTCTCGCCGCCGGCGACGATCAGCTGGCCGACACCGGCGCGCACCAGGCCGGTGGCGATGCGCGCGAGTGTGTCCTCGACCAGTGCGCCGGCGCGTTCGGCGCCGAGTTGCTGCTGCACCGCGCGCACCGCATCCGGCGCGGCGGTGGCATGCACCAGCACCGGGCCGCGCGACAGCCGTTCGCCGGCCCAGACCAGCGCTTGGGCGGCCAGGTCAAGTCCCGCGGCCCCTTGCAGCGGGTCGATGGCCAGCGCCGCGCCGCCGCCGGCGATGAACGCCGCCACCTGCGCATTGGTGGCCGCCGAGCAGCTGCCTGAGACGATGGCGCGCGTGCCACGGGCGGGCGGCAGCAGCGCCGCCTGGGCATCGGCTTGCAGGCCGTGCAGCGCGGGAATGCCGATGGCCAGCCCGGAGCCGGCAACCACCAGCGGCAGCCGCGCCGATGCCTTCGCCAACGTGCGCAGGTCGTCGTCGTTCAGCGCATCGACGACGGCCATCGAGCAGCCCGCGGCCTGGAGCGCAGCGATGCGTTCGCCGATCGCCGCGGGCCCGGCGCCGACGCTGCGGTAGTCGATCAGGCCGACCTTGCGCCCGCGCCGGCCATCGAGCTGCGCCTGCATCACGCGCACCAGGTTCGAGTCGGTCATCGGCGTCAGCGGATGGTGGCGCATCGAGCTGTCGGACAGCAGCACATCGCCGACGAACAGGTGGCCCTTGACGATGGTGCGGCCGTTTTCCGGGAAGGCCGGCGTGATGACGACGAAGCGCGCGCCGAGTTCGTCCATCAGCGCTTCGGTGACCGGGCCGATGTTGCCCTGCGGCGTGGAATCGAAAGTCGAGCAGACCTTGAAGTAGATCTGCTCGGCGCCCGCCGCACGCAGCCAGCGCGCGGCCGCCAGCGATTCGGCTACCGCCTCGGCCACCGGCGCGGTGCGCGACTTCAACGCCACCACCAGCGCATCGGCCTCGGGTGCGGTGCCGCCGGCGGCGGGCACGCCGATCAGCTGCACCGTGCGCATGCCGGCGCGCACCAGGTTGTTGGCCAGATCGGTGCCACCGGTGAAATCGTCGGCGATGCAGCCCAGCTTCATGGCGCCACCTTGCGGTAGCGCCACACCGTCTTCTTCTCGACCCACGGCGCGGTGGCGGCGTCCATGTGCTTGAAATGTGCGCTGCGAATGTGGGCGTCGATGGCTGCGTCGTCGTCGTACAGCTCGTACAGCAAGAACAGGCCGGCGTCGGCCGGGTCGCGGCAGACGTCGAACTGCCGGCAGCCGGGCTCGGTCTCGCGCGATGCGCGCGCGTTGTCGACGATCGCCGTGTGGAAGTCTTCGGCGAACGCGGGCTTGATGCGGAATTCGACGATCAGGGCTTGGGTCATGGGGGTGGCCGGCTGGCGATCGGTGGCGGGCGATGACGCGTTGCAGTGTGCCACCGCGTTGGCGGTGTGCGCGCATTCAAAGCGATGCGCACGTGAATGCACATTCATCAGACCGAGCCAAGGCAGAGATCGGGCCCATCCCGAAGCCGCGGCCCGGCGCCCGGTTTCTGCCGCGCCCCGGTCGTCGGCCATACTTGCAGCCCACAGGGCCCCACCGCCTCACCGATGGCCACCATCCTCATCCTCAACGGTCCGAACCTGAACCTGCTCGGCCGCCGCGAGCCGGCGGTGTACGGCGCGACCACGCTCGACGACGTGCGCCTGCTGTGCGAAGCCACCGCCACCCGGCTGGGCCACGCGCTGGACTTTCGCCAGAGCAACCACGAAGGTGTGCTCATCGACTGGTTGCACGAGGCCGGCGCGGCGCACCAGGCCGGCGACCTGCTGGGCGTGGTCTTCAACGCTGGCGCCTTCACCCACACCAGCATCGCGCTGCACGATGCCATCAAGGGCAGCGGCGTGCCGGTGGTCGAGGTGCACATCAGCAACGTGCACGCGCGCGAGCCCTTTCGCCACCACTCGTACCTGTCGCCGGTGGCGCGGGGCATCATCGTCGGCTTCGGCATCGACGGCTATGCGTTGGCCATCGAAGGGCTGGCGCGGCGTGGCGCCGGCTGAGAACCGAACCCCCACACAAGGAGACTTCGCCCATGAGCACCCCCCACAACCGCGTCGCCCTGGTCACCGGCGCTGGCACCGGCATCGGCAAGGCCTGCGCCGTGGCTTTGCTGCACGATGGCTGGCGCGTGGTTCTGGCCGGCCGCCGCCAGCAGTTGCTGGACGAAGCCATCGCCTCGGCCGGCGACCCGTTCGGTGACATCGCGCAGCGCGCAGTGGGCATCAGCGCCGACATGACGCAGCCCGAGTCGGTGGCCGCGCTGTTCGACACGCTGGTCAAGCGCTTCGGCCGCCTGGATGTGATCTTCAACAACGCCGGCATGGGCGCACCGCCGCTGCCGCTGGAAGACCTGAGCCTGGAACAGTGGCGCACCGTCATCGACACCAACCTGACCGGCGTGTTCCTGTGCATCCAGCACGCCTTCAGGATCATGAAGGCACAGTCGCCGAAGGGCGGGCGCATCATCAACAACGGCTCCATCTCGGCCTATGCACCGCGGCCCAACTCGGCGCCCTACACCGCCAGCAAGCATGCCATCAGCGGGCTGACCCGCTCGGCCGCGCTGGACGGTCGCAAGCACGACATTGCCGTCGGCCAGATCGACATCGGCAACGCCGCGACCGACATGACCGAACGCATGAAGGCCGGTGTGCCGCAGGCCGACGGCAGCCTGCAGGTCGAAGACCGCATGGACGTGCGCCACGTCGCCGAATCGGTGCTGCACATGGCCAACCTGCCGCTGTCGGCGAACGTGCTCTTCATGAACGTGATGGCGACCAAGATGCCGTTTGTCGGCCGCGGCTGAAACGGTCCTGCTAGGATCGTCGTTCGACCATTCAACGGAGGAACAAGATGAGCGAACTGAGCGCTGACCACAAGGAAAAACTGATGGCTGACCTGCGCACGGTCATCTCGGATGCCGAGGAAGTGCTTCGCGTGACGGCCGACCAGGCCAGCGAAGGCACCGCCGAACTGCGCACGCGCATGCACGCAAGGCTCACGCAGGCGCGTGAAAGCCTGGCGAACCTGCAGGCCTCGGCGGTGGCGCGGGCCAGGGCCGCCGGTGCGGCCACCGACGACTATGTGCACGACCATCCGTGGAAGGCGGTGGCCGCCGCTGCCGGCTTCGGGCTCATCATCGGCATGTTGTTGAGCCGGCGCTAAAGCCTCCGCTGCCGCGGACATGCGTTCCTCGCGCACCGGTCTGTTCGAGTCGCTGCGCCGGCTGTCGCTGTCGGCGCTCGAGCTGGCCAGCGTGCGCCTCGAACTGCTGGTCACCGATCTCGAAATCGAGAAGCGGCGCCTCGCCGATGTGCTGTTGAGCATGCTGCTGGGCGTGTTGCTGCTCGGCCTGGGGCTGATCCTGCTTGTCGGCTTCGTGCTGCTGCTGCTGTGGGACCAGTACCGGCTCGTCGCGCTCGGTGTGCTGACCTTGGCCAGCCTGGCCGCCGGCGCGGGGCTGCTGCTGGCGGCGCGCCGCCAGTTGCGCGATGGCGCGCCGGTGTTCGCCGCGACCGCCGCCGAGTTGCGGCGCGATCGCGCCGCGCTCGGCCCGGCGCTGAGCGATGAGCACGCTCAGCTCTGACGAGCTCGATCGCCGCCTCGCGCGGCTGACGCAGCGCAGCGCGCGGCTGCGCGACGATGTGGCGCGCGATGTGCAGGTGCTGCGCCAACCGCTGGCCTATGCCGACAAGGCCCGCGACGCGGTCGACTGGCTGGTGCTGAACCCGCTGTGGCCGATGGCCGCAGTGACCGTGCTGGCGCTGCTGCGACCGCGCCGGGCGCTGCGCTGGGCCGGCACGCTGTGGTGGGGCTGGGGCCTGTTCAGGCGCACGCGCAGGATGCTCGGGCGGCTGTAGGCCGCCAATCTCCCGATCAGCCGGCCGGCAATGCCGCCAGCCAGGCCTGCAACTCGTCGAGCAGAAACCCCAAAGCCTCTGACGCGGCCTGCGCCAGACCGGCAGCGTTGCGTGCCGGCACGGGCTGCGAGCGGCTGAACCGTTCGCGCCCGATCAGGCGGCGTTGTCGCCAGTCGAGCAGTTCGACCGAGAAGGTCAGCCGCGCCTGTGCCGGCTGGCTGGCATCGTCCAGGTACAACTCGTCCAGCCGCACCGTCAGCAGCCAGGCGCCGCGCACGCCCGCGGTGCTGCGCAACACGCCGCTGTACAGGCCCGACGCCGCCAGGCGCTGTTCGGTCAATGTCAGCAGGCTTCTGGCCGGCGCCTGTGTCCAGTGCCCGTACTGGAAATAGGACAGGCTGCTGCCGTCGCGGCTGAAGACCATGCGATCGGTGTTGTACAGCGTTGGCGCGTCGCCGGCGGCCAGCAGCAGCACCTTGTCGATGGCCGGCTTCGTGCGTGGCGGCGCCGCGTTGCCACCGGCGTCGCGCAGCGGGTGGTAGTCGATGGCCGGGGCGGGGTCCAGGCCGCAGGCGGCCAGGACGGTCCCCAGCGGCGTCAGGGCGGCCGCTGTCAGCAAGGCGCGGCGGTCTGGCCGTGGCCGGCGCGCGCCCAACCACTCGGGCAACGGGATCGGCTTCATGGCATCGCCTCGCCGGGTCCCAGTTGCGCCTCGTCCGGGCCCAGCAGTGCGGCGCGCGGATCGTTGAGGCGGTCGAGCGTGCGCGAGACGATCTGCGCGCTGTTGCGCAACTCGGTGGCGGTGGCGCGCAACTCGAGGGCGCTGCTGTCGAGCGTGTTGTCGGCGTTCGCCAGCAGCGTGGTGCTGGCCTGTTCGAGCCGCTGGACCGCGTTGGCCAGCTCGGTTTCCAGCGCGCGCGCATCCTTGGTGAAGGTGCGCAGCGCCAGTTGCGCCTCGCGCAGCGTGGCGCCGCCTTCCTGCACCACCGGCTGCAGGTTATCGACCAGGCGCTGCGCCGAGCGCGCGATGTCGCCGGCCGCGCGCTGGAACGACGCCGCGGTCTCGTCGACTGCGCGCGCGGTGCGGTCCAGATGTTGCACGCGGGTGTCGAGGTTCTTCGCCAGGTCGCGCGTGTTGATCAGCAACTCGACCACGGTCTGCTGATTGGCCGGCGACAACAGCTTGTTGAAGGCCGCCAGCGCAGCATTGGCTTCGGCGGCCAGCTGGTTCACCGAATCGGTGATCTGGTCGAAGTTCGAGGTGCCTTCGGCAATCACTGGATAAGGTTCGCCGGCCGGCGCGGCCACCAGGTCAGGACTGGGTGCATTCGGCGTCGCCAGGTTGATGCGCGCGATGCCGGTGAGCACGTTGCGTGACACCGACGCCTTGGTGTTCTGGTGCACCGGCGTGTCGCGGGCGACGCGCACCACCACGTTGACGCGGTTGGCATCGGAGCCCAGCTTGTAGCTTTCGACGCGGCCGACGGTGATGCCGCGCATGTTGACGTTGCCACCCACCTGCAGCCCGTCGAGCGACTGGTTCCTGAAATACACCGAGTAGTAGCGAAAGTCGGCGCTGCGCCCGCTGCTGCCCAACCACAGGAAGCCGGCGATGGCCGCGCCGATGAGCGCCAGCACCACCGCGCCGATGACCGTGTAGCGGGCTTCAGGCTCCATCGTGTGCGGGCTGGGTCGTTGAGGCGGCCGGTGTGGCCGGAGCCGCGCCGACGCTGCCGCAGCGCGACTCTCGGCTCTGGCGCGACGAGAAATAAGATTGTATCCACGGGTCGTCGAAGGCCATCACCTCGTGCACGGTGCCATCGGCCAGCACCTTGCCGTTGCCGAGCACGACCACGCGGCCGGCGATCGACAGCAGCGTGTCCAGGTCGTGCGTCACCAGCAGCACGGTCAGCCCGAGGTCGCGGTTGAGGAAGGCAATCAACTGGTCGAAGGCGCGCGCGGTGATCGGATCGAGCCCGGAGGTCGGCTCGTCCAGGAACAGCACTTCGGGCTCCAGCGCCAGCGCACGCGCCAGCGCAGCGCGTTTTTTCATGCCGCCCGACAGCTGCGCCGGCATCTTCGGGCCCACGTCCGCGCTCAAGCCCGCCAGCGCCAGGCGCAGGTTGACCAGCCGCGGCAGCAGATCGGCCGGCGTGTGCGTGTGCTCGATCAGCGGCGTGGCCACGTTGGCGGCCACGCTCAGCGACGAGAACAGCGCGCCTTCCTGGAACATCATGCCGAAGCGTTTGCGGGTCGCCGCCAGCGCCTCATCGTCGGAGCGCCACATGTCGGTGCCGAGCACGCGCACGCTGCCCTCGCTGGGCCGCTGCAAGCCGAGGATCTCGCGCAGCAGCACCGATTTGCCGGTGCCGCTGCCACCAATCAGCGCCACCAGCTCGCCGCGGCGGATTTGCAGATCGAGCTGCTCGTGCACGGTCTGCTTGCCGAAGCGCGTGCTGAGGCCTTCGACGTCGATGACGACTTCCGCTGCGCCCGCCGACTGAACGCCCCGACTCATAGGTTCACGGCCTGCAGGACGACCGCGAACAGCGCGTCGATCAGGATCACCGCGACGATGCCCTGCACCACGGTCGAGGTGGTGTTGATGCCGATCGAGCGCGTGTCGCGGCTCACCGACAGCCCCATGCGGCAGCCGATGACGGCGATGAACAGTGCGAACACCGGCGCCTTGGCCAGCCCGATCAGGTAGTGGCGCGAACTGAGTGCCACATGCAACCGGTCGATGAAGGCCTGCGGCGAGATGTCGAGCGTGGCGGAGGCCATCAGCATCGAGCCGGCGAGCCCGGCCACGTTGCCGACGAACACCAGCAGCGGCAGCGTGATCACCAGCGCCAGCACGCGCGGCAGCACCAGCACCTGCATGGCATCGAGGCCGAGCGTGCGGATGGCGTCGATCTCCTCGGTCAGCTTCATCGTGCCCAGCTGGGCGGTGAAGGCCGCGCCCGAACGGCCGGCCATGATGGTGGCCACGATCAGCGGCGAGAACTCGCGCGTCATGCCCAGCGCCACACCATCGACGACGAAGATATTGGCGCCGTATTTCTCGGCCTGCAGGCCGAGCATGTAGGCCACCACCACGCCGATCAGGAAGGTCACCAGCGCCACGACAGGGATGGCCTGCACCCCCACCTGGCCGAGCTGTGCGAACAGCTCCTTCAGGCGCAACGTGCGCGGGTGCGTCAGCGCCTGCAAGGCGGTGACCAGCGTGCGGCCGAGGAAATCGACATGGCCGGCGAGCAACGCGCCCAGCCCCGTCGTCGCCCGGCCCACGCGCGCCAGCGTGCCGGACTCATGGGGCAGTGCTTCGACGCGGGTGTCGTCGAGCCGCTCGCGCACGGCCTCGACGATGCGTCGGTGGCTGTCATCGAAGCCGCGCAGTTCGAGCGCCGAGACATCGCGGCCGTTGTCCTGCAATGCGGCCAACACGAGCAGCGCGCCGGCGGTGTCGATGTGTTCCAGCGCCTGGCCGTCCACCACTGGCAACTCGTGCGCTGGCAACTGCCCGATGCACTCGGCCAGCTCGCGGGCCAGCGCTTGCAGGCTGGCCAGTCGCCAGGCGCCGGCAAGATGCACCACGGCCGCGTTGTGCTCGGGTTCGATCCAGCAGGAAGACGGCGCGGTGGGCATCGGGAAAGGCTATCACGCAGGCCTGGCCCCGCGCTGCCTGGCGGCCTGCCGCGCACCGCCTTGGGGCGCGAACGATAATTCCGCGTCATCGAAGGGCATCCGCATGAAAGAAGACCCCGCCGCGCTGCTGGCGCTGTACCCCGCACCTGGCGAGCGCGCCGTGAAGAAGCAGCTCGACGCGCTCGACCGGCATTGCCTGCGTTTCATCGCGCTGTCGCCTTTTGTCGTGTTGGCCACCGGCAGCCGCGAGGGCCGCATGGACGCGTCGCCGCGGGGCGGCGCCGCAGGCTTCGTCAAGGCCCTCGACGCGCACACGCTGCTGATTCCCGATGCCTCGGGCAACAACCGGCTCGATTCGCTGCGCAACATCGCCGACAACGCGCATGTCGGCCTGCTCTTCATGCTGCCGGGCGTGGAGGAAACCTTGCGTGTCAACGGTGCCGCGCGCTTGAGCCGCGAGCCGCTGCACCTGGAGCAGTTCATCGACGAAAAGAAGCCGCCGCGGCTGGTCATCCAGGTCAGCGTGCACGAGGCCTACCTGCACTGCGCCAAGGCCTTCATGCGCTCGCGCCTCTGGGAGGCCGACCGCCAGGTGCCACGCAGCGAATTGCCGAGCATGGGGCAGATGATCAATGACCAGACCGGCAGCGACGCGCCAGCCGAGAGCCAGGCGCAGATGCGCGCGCGTTATGCGGCCGACCTGTAGCCGCAGCCGATGAGCGCCGCCGCCCAAACCCCCGTGCAGGAGTCGCCCTACGCCTGGTTCCGGCTCGGCGTGTCGCTGCTGCTGATGACCATCGGCGGCTCGGGCATGTACGCGGTGACGGTGGTGCTGCCGCGCATGCAGGCCGACTTCGTCGTCGACCGTGCCGCCGCTTCGATGCCCTACACGCTGACCATGATCGGCTTCGGCATCGGCGGCATCATGATGGGCAAGCTGGCCGACCGCGTCGGCGTGATGTGGCCGCTGATGCTGGGCGGCCTCGGCCTGGGTGCGGGCTTCATCCTCGCCGGCTCGGCCGGCGACATCTGGCAGTTCAACCTGGCGCAGGGCCTGCTGCTCGGCCTGCTCGGCAGCGCCGCCACCTTCGCGCCGCTGGTGGCCGACACCTCGATGTGGTTCACGCGCCGCCGCGGCATAGCGCTGGGCATCTGCATGAGCGGCAACTACGTGGCCGGCGCGGTGTGGCCGCTGGTGATCCAGCACTTCATCGACGGCGCCGGCTGGCGCAGCGTCTACATCGGCATCGGCATCTTCTGTTTGCTGACGATGCTGCCGTTGGCGCTGGTCTACCGACGCCGGCCCCCCGCCTCGGCGCCGGTCGGCGCGGGGCTGGCCACCGCCGTCACGGTCTCGTCGCGCCCGCTGGGCATGAGTCCCGCCGCCCTGCAACTGCTGTTGTGCGTGGCCGGCGTGTCCTGCTGCGTGGCCATGTCGATGCCGCAGGTGCACATCGTCGCCTATTGCGGCGACCTCGGCTTCGGTGCCGCGCGCGGTGCGCAGATGCTGTCGCTGATGCTCGGCATGGGCATCGCCAGCCGCTTGCTGTCGGGCTGGATTTCCGACTACATCGGCGGGCTGCGCACCTTGCTGCTCGGCTCGCTGCTGCAAGGCGTGGCGCTGCTCGCCTTCCTGGCCGCCGACGGCGTGAGTTCGTTGTTCATCGTCTCGGCCATGTTCGGTCTGTTCCAGGGCGGCATCGTGCCCAGCTATGCGCTCATCGTGCGCGAGTACTTCACGCCCAAGGAGGCCGGTGCGCGGGTCGGCACGGTGCTGATGGCCACGCTGTTCGGCATGGCACTCGGCGGCTGGATGTCGGGCGCGGTGTTCGACGCCACCGGCTCGTACCGCGCCGCGTTCGTCAACGGCATCGGCTGGAACGGGCTCAACCTGGCGATCGTCGTCTTCCTGCTGATGCGTGCCAAGCGGCTGGGGCTGTTCATGACAGCGCGGCCAACGCCTGCCTGATCGCCGTCACCTGCGTGGCGATCGGTGCGGGCACGGGCAGGGTGCCGGCAAGCACCTGGCGCGTGTAGCCGGCAGTCGTGGCGGCATCGATGTCGCGTGGCAGCTCGGGCAGCACCGCCAGCGTGCCGCCCTGGGCCTCGTGGCTCAGGGCGGCTTGCGGCTCGCCGGCGATGAACACCTGCAGCTTCGGCAGGCGCCGCGCGTCGGCCACGGCTTCGCCTTCGGTGCCGCGCAGCAGCATCGAATCTGCGCGTTCGTGGGCAAAGAACTCGCCGAGCAGCGTGGCGTATTCCGGGTGTGTGTAGCTCACCAGCCGCAGCGCGCCCGGCAACGGTGCGAGCAGCTTGGCCAGCGTGTGGCCGGAATTGCGCAACCCGACCACACGGCGCACCTCGAGCAGCCTCGCCAGCGGCGGGCACAGTGTGTCGATGGGCATGAACGCCGGTTCGCGGCGTGTCCAGGCCGCCTGCACCTGCGCCGCGTCGGTGCATACCGCCAGGGCCAGCGCCGCCACGATTTCCGCGCTCGACACGCGTCCGGCATCGAGCAGCGGGCCGTGCATCAGCACGTCGATGCCTTCACGCGCCAGCAGCAGCGCCAGCAGCGGCGCCAGGTTGGGCAGCCTGCGCGCGCCGTTGTACGACGGCAGCAGCACGGTCGGCTGCCGCGTGCTCGGCCGTTCGGGCAGCGCGATGCAGCGTTCATGCACCGCGCGCAGGAAGCCACCCAGTTCGGCCACCGATTCGCCCTTGATGCGCATCGCCAGCGCGAACGCACCGATCTCCAGATCGGTGAGCCGGCCGTCGAGCAACTGGCTCATCAGGTCATGGGCCTGCGCCGCGTCGAGCGCGCGCGCACCTTCCTTGCCGCGGCCGATGACCCGGATGTACGGCGCGATGCTCATGGACTGGCGCGCCGCCGGGGCTGGTGAGGGGTCGGCGGTTGCTTCGGCATGGCGCGGTGCAGGTCTCGTCGATGTCGTTCGTGGCCCTGCGGTTGTACCGCAGCCCCCGGGCCGGCCCTGGGCCTGGTACGTGCGTCAGGCCGGGGCCTTGTCGGCCACGGTACCTGAGACGAACTGCCCCGCTTCCAGCTCGATCAGCTCCTGCCCCTGCTCGAAGGCGGTGCAGATCGGGTCGCCGCCGGCCGTCACCGCATCGATCTGCTGACGCAGCAGCCGGCGCAGCAGGGCCACGCCGCGGTCGCTGGTGCGCAGGTGTTCTTCGGAATGCAGCGTGATCGGCCCCTGGCTGCCTTGTGCCTCCCAGTCGCCGGGGTACTTCTGCGCGAACGCCGGCTCGTCCTGCATGCGCCGCGCGCGCTCGTTGCGTGAGCTGCCCAGGCGCTGGAAGAATTCGTCGTCCTTGCCGCGCAGCACGTTGAAGATGCGCAGATGCGTGTCGTCGACCGGCAGCACGAAACCCAGGTTGTCGATCGGCCCGGGCACGCCGAAGGGGTTGGGCACGCCGCGCACACCTGGCAGCACCGTTTCGACCAGCGTGCGCACGGTGCGCCCGTCGGGGATCGCCTGCACGCGCTCGGAGGTGACACCGCGCGGCGAGACGCGCCAGCTGACGTTCTGCATGCGTTGCCAGGGCTGGAAATCGAGCTGGTCGAATTCTCCGTAGCGCGAGCCGAACTGCGCCCCGCTGTGAAAGTAGTGCAGCCACATGAAGTGGCCGTAGTCCTGGATGTTCTCGTAGTGCTGCAGCCAGTTCATCGGCACCACGCCGTCGAAGTAGCGGCCACTGCCGATGTTGTGGTCGTCGGTGAAAAGCTGTTCGCCTTCGGTCAGGTTCTCGAAGACGTTGTAGCGCGGCAGCAGCGGCTTCTTCTGCGGCGGGCCCATGTAGGCCCACAGCATGCCGTAGCGCTCTTCGATCGGGTACCAGGGCTGGCGCACGTTGTCGCGGTGCGCCGCGCCGTTGTCGGGCTCGCAGGGCTGGTCGGTGCAGTGGCCCTGCACGTCGAAGGCCCAGCCGTGATAACAGCAGCGGATGCCATGGTCGTCCACGCGCCCGTAAAGCAGCGACGCGCCGCGGTGCGCGCAGCGTGGGTGTACCAGGCCGGGACGGCCCTGCGTGTCGCGGAACAGGATCAGGTCTTCGCCCAGGGCGCGCACGGGGCGCGGCAGCGTGGTCGCCCACGACGACAACCCGATCGGCTGCCACCAGCGCCGCATCAGCTCGCCCATCGGCGTGCCGGCGGCGACTTCGGTGAGTGTCGCGTCGTGCGTGCCTGGCTGCAGTCCGTAGGCGGTGCCGGTGTCCAGCGTGATCGGAATGGTCTTCATGCGGGGGTCCTCCATTCAGTCAATGGCGGCTTGGCTTCAGCCGCCCTTCATCATCTGCGGCAGCCAGGTGGCCATCGCCGGCAACGCCACCAGCAGCACCAGGCGCAGGAAGTCGGCGGCCAGGTACGGCAACGTGGCGGCGTAGATGCCCGTCAGCTTCAAGGTCTTGGCCATGCCATGCATGACCATCACGTTCAGCCCGATGGGCGGGCAATACAGCCCGATCATGATCACCGTAACGTTGACGATGCCCCACCACAGCGGGTCGTAACCCCAACTGGTGACCATCGGCAGCACGAAGGGCAGCGTGATCAGCATCGTCGCCACCTCGTCGAAGAAGGCGCCGAGCACGATGTAGCTGACCAGGATCAACGCGATCACCGCCACATGCGGCAGCGCCATCGTATCGAGCCACTGGATCAGCTGCGACGGCATCTGGCTGGCGGTGATGAAGTAGTTGAAAACCGACGCACCGATGACCATCACGTAGATCATGCCGGTGGTGGTGGCGGTGTCGCTGACCAGGCCGAAGAAGCTCTTCCAGCTGAAGCGCCTGCGCGCCACGTAGAACACGAAGGCGACGATGGCGCCCACCGCGGCGGCCTCCATGGCGGTGAAGATGCCGGCGTAGATGCCGCCGATGACGACGGCGACCATCAGCAGCACGCCCCACGTGCGGCCGGTCACCTGCAGCCGCTGCGCCCAGGTTTGCCTTGCTCCCGACGGTGCCTGCGCCGGGAACAGCAGGCAATAGGTCTGCACCGCCGCCGCGTAGAACAGCACCGCCACCAGCGCCGGCACGATGGCGGCGACATACAGATCGACGACGAAGGTCTCGCTGAGCACCGCGTAGATGACGAGGATGATCGACGGCGGCACCAGGATGCCGAGCGTGCCGCCGACGGCGATGGTGGCGGCGGCGAAATTGGGCGAATAGCCGCGCGACAGCATCTGCGGGAAGGCGACGCGGTGCATGGTACCGACGGTGGCCAGCGACGAGCCACACAGCGCGCCGAAGCCGGCGCAGCCGCCGATGGTGGCCAGCGCGAGCCCGCCGCGGCGGTGCCCGACCGACGCATCGGCGAAGCGGTAGAGGTCCTCCGACAGCCCGGCAGCGCTGGCGAACGAACCCATCAGCAGGAAAACCGGCACCACCGCCAGATCGGCGCTGGAGAAGGTCGAAGCCACCTCGTTGCCGAACAGCGAGATGGCCGGCGCGGGGCCGACGATGGCGGCAAAGCCGCCGGCGCCGACGACCATCATCGCCACGCCGATCGGCACGCGCAGCACGATCAGCAGCGCCAGGCCGGCAAACGCCAGCGGCAGCAGCGTGGCCATGTTCATCGAAGTTGCCCGTTCAGACGATGCTGCCTTCGGCGCCGGCCTCGGCGTCGAGCCCTGCCATGCCGGCAGTCGCTCGCAAGGCATGGCGCACGACGTTGAACAACTGAACGAAGGCGTTGAGCACCAGGCAAAGCGCCACAAAAACCCAGAACGGCGCCACCGATATGTCGATCTGCGACAACCGTTCGCCGGTGCGCTGCATTTCCTGCGCATACAGCACCACCTGCCACGCGATCAGCGCAAATACGGCCGTGCACACCAGGGCGGCGAAGGCCTTCAACGCTTCGAGCGCTCGCCACGGCAAGACGCCGTCGAGCGCGCCGATGGTGATGTGGCGGCGGCTGGCCGTGGCCGCCGGCAGGCAGCAGGCGGCGGCGCAGAAGATGACCACCGCCGAGACATCGCTGAGCCGGTCGATCGGCGCCGAAAACGCCGCGCGCAGCAGCACGTCGAAGACCACCGCGACGGCGTTGAGGAACAGCGCCAGCAGGCCGCAGAACGCCAGCACCACGGTGACCCGGCGCAGCAGCCGGTCGATCTGCTCGATGCGGCCGCCCGGCAGGCTTGCCGCGGCTGGCGGTGTCATGCCTCGGGCCGCGTCCGGCCCCAGCCGATCACGACTTGCCGCCGCCCAGCTCGCGCCGCACTTCGGCGCGCTGCTTGACAAAGGCCTGCCAGAGCTTCTCGTTGGCCGCGTCCTCGGCACGCCAGGCGGCGATGGTGGCCTCGATGGCCTGCTCCCAGCGTGCCTGCTCATCCTTCGGCAAGGTGATGATGGTGTGCTTGGGGTCGGCCTTGGTCTTCTCGTAGTTCAGCTTCAGCGTGCGGTCGAAGGTCTCGCCGGCCATGCGCACGAAGCCCTCGCCGCTGTTCTTGTCGATGGCCGCTTTCGCCGCCGGCGGCAGCGCGTCGTAGCGCGCGCGGTTCATGGCGATCATGATCGTCGCCGAGCCGAGTGGAATGTCGACGTGGTACGGCGCGGCATCGGCGATGCGGAAGCTGTGCAGCGCGATCCAGTCCTTCGGCGTGCCATCGACGACACCGCGGCTGATGGCCTCGGCCGCATCGCGCACCGACACCGTGCCCACCGGCGTCGCGCCCAGCGCGCGCAGCACCTCCTGCTGCTCATGTCCGCTGGACTGCATGCGCTTGCCTTTCATGTCCTCGAGCGACTTGATCGGTTCCTTCGAATGCAGCGTGTTCGGCGGGTTGACGATTAGGCCGATGATGTAGAACGACTTGTCGTCGTAGCCGCGCATCAGCCCGGCCTGGTGCAGGCGCCAGAAGATCAGCGAGCCTTCCAGCGAACTCTCGGTGACCGGAAAGCCGAACAGGTTGTCGTCGGGAAAGCGCCCGGGCGTGGTGGTGGGGATGACGAACGACAGGTCGGCGATGCCGTCGGTGACCATCTTCAGTTGTGCACCGGGGTTTCGGCCGGCCGCGCCGAGCGTGCCACCGGGCAGGATCTCGACCTTCAGCAGCCCGCCCGAATCGGCCTCGACGGCCTTGGCCCAGCGGCCCATCACGCCATCGGCGCCGGTGAAGATGCCGTTGGGCGGCAGGAAGGTGGCGAAGCGCAGCGTGGTCGGTGTCTGTGCCGAAGCGGTGCCCGCGGCGAGTGCGAACAGGGCGCCCGCCAGCAACAGGCCGCGGGCGGCGCGCCGCATCAGGGCCACCGGCTCGGTGGGTGACTTGGTTGTGCGGCAGCAGCTCATGCGGGGTCTCCTTTGTCGCCGTCGAAGCGCAAATCGCTATCGTTGCATTTGATAGTAAACACAAGCCGCTGCAGATGTCATTGCAAACGCGACGACATCAGGGTATCTCCCGAGACGCCGGTGACGGGCACCGTCGCAGGCGGCTGCGCCGCTAACATGGCCCGATGAAAACGATCGGCGGGGAACATGCAAAGGGCGCGCAGCGCAAGCGCGCAGCCGCCGTGCCGGTGCGTTTCAGCCTGCTGCCCACTTTCAGGTTGCAGACGCTGGCGTCGATCACCGCCAAGCTCGGCGAACTGATCTACCAGCGGCTTTACGGCATGCGCATGATCGAGTGCCAGCTGCTGGGCGTGGTGCAGGCCTACGAGCCGGTGAGCCTGCGCCGCGCCTGCGTCGAACTCGACATCGACAAGAGTCTGGGCAGCCGGCTGGTGGCGCGCAACGTGCAGGCCGGTCTGCTGGATAGGCGCGACGACCCGGCCGACCAGCGCTCGTTCTATCTCATGCTCAGTGCCGCCGGGCGCGAGCTGGTCGCGCGCATCAACGCCGTGGCGGTGCAGCGCAATCACGACTGGATGGCGGGCCTGGTGCCGCAGGCGCAGGGTGAATTCCTGCAGCAGATCGACGTTCAGATCGCGCACACCCGCGCGCTGCTCGAACAGGAGCTGAAACGCCAGCGCCGGGCGCCGCCGCCCACGCCCAGCCACGAAAGGGGCGACAGCGGTGCGCGTGAGACCGCGCCGATGCTGGTGGAACGACGTTCGCTGCAGGCCATGCACCAGCTGCTGGGCGAACTGCTCGAGCAGAACGGTGGCGCACGCGGCCCTGGCGCAGACGGTTAGTCAAACCCGTCGGCGATTGCGACAGCCGCCAAGGCAGTGCATGCTGTGCCCTTCACAGGTCGGCGATACTGGATAAAATGACAGTCCGGAATCGACCCAGCACCCGCTTCAGCCTGAACCCGCCATGACATACCCCGCCGCAGCTGCGAAGGGGCCCGCAGCGCCCATGCGCGGCACGGAGATGAACCCTTGAGCACCCACACCGAGCCCCCCGCCCAGCCCACCCGCGCCAGCCTGCCCGAGCAATCGATCAGCCAGGACGTGCTGATCGAAAAGTACGCCAAGGGTGGTGAGCGCAGCGTCGATGAAGTGCGCGCGCGCGTGGCGCGTGCGCTCGCCGCGGTCGAAGCGCCGGCCCAGCGCGGTGTGTGGGAGCAGCGTTTCGTCGATGCGCAGCGCAGGGGCTTCGTGCCCGCGGGGCGCATCAACTCGGCTGCCGGCACCGAACTCGCCGCCACCCTGATCAACTGTTTCGTGCAGCCGGTGGGCGATTCGATCGCCACCGAAGAAGACGGCGTGCCCGGCATCTATACCGCGCTCACCGAGGCCGCCGAGACCATGCGCCGGGGTGGCGGCGTCGGCTACGACTTCTCGCGCATCCGCCCGCGCGGCGCGTATGTCGGCAGCACGCAGAGCAGCGCCTCGGGGCCGATCAGCTACATGCGCGTGTTCGACCGTTCGTGCGAGACCGTCGAATCTGCCGGCAGCCGGCGCGGCGCGCAGATGGGCGTGCTGCGCTGCGACCACCCCGACATCGAACTGTTCATCCACGCCAAGGATCATGGCGACCTGCGCAACTTCAACATCTCGGTCGGCCTGACCGATGTGTTCATGCAGGCCGTGGTCGACGATGGCGAGGTCGAACTGGTGCACCGCGCCGAACCGGGCGCGGCGCAGAAGGCGGCCGGCGCGTTCCAGCGCGACGACGGGCTGTGGGTCTATCGCCGGCAGCACGCGCGTGAGCTGTGGGAGCAGATCATGCGCAGCACCTACGACCATGCCGAGCCGGGCGTGCTGTTCCTCGACCGCATCAACCAGGACAACAACCTCGGCTACTGCGAGACGATCAGCGCGACGAACCCTTGTGTTGCCGGCCCCACGCGGTTGGCGACCCAGCACGGCCTGGTGCCGATCGCCGAGCTGCATGCCAACGATGCGCCGCTGCGGGTCAGTGTCGACCCGCGCGCCGTGAACCCGGCGGGCGCGGGCGGATGCATCCGGCCTGCCAAGCCGGCATTCCTGAGTGCGCGGGATGCGCCCACCTTCAAGGTCACCACCGCCGAGGGCTTCGAGATCGAAGCCACCGCCTGGCACGAGTTCTACACGCCGCGCGGCAAGCTGAAGCTGTCCGAACTGCGTGTCGGTGACCGGCTGTGGGTGCAGTCCGCCAAGGGACAGTTCGGTCCCCAGGGCAGCGACACCTTGGGTCTGTTGCTCGGCATGATCACCGGCGACGGGCACTTCACCCACCGTGGCAACGGGCGGGAAGCTGCCGTGCTGTCGCTGTGGAACGAAGAGCGCGCGCTGGCGGAAACGCTGAGTGAAACGATCAACGTGCTGATCGCCGGGCTGTCGGCGGTGCCGCGTGCCTACGCCGTCAAACCGGTGGCGGTGCCGGCGCGCAACATGGTCTTCATTCGCTCCGTGCTGCTGGCGAGGGTGCTGCAAGGTTTCGGCTTCGACCGCCATACCAAGTTGCGTGTGCCCGAAGTGATCTGGCGTGGCAACGAGCCGTGTGTGAAAGGGTATCTGCGCGGACTGTTCCAGACCGATGGCACCGTCAACGTTTCCGCCGACAGCGACACCTGTTCGGTGCGCCTGAGTTCCTCGCACCGCCCGCTGCTGCGCGATGTGCAGCAGCTGCTGGCCAACTTCGGCATCCTGGCGCGCATTCACCTGCGCCGTGCGGCCGGCAACAGGCTGCTCCCGGATGGCCGCGGTGGAGAGCGGGAATACGCCTGCGTCGACAACCATGAGCTGATCATCGATGGTGAATCGCGCGAGCACTTCATGCGCGAGATCGGCTTCCTGTTGCCAGCCAAGGAGGCAAGGTACAGGGCCTGGGTGGCCGACAAGGCGCTGCTGAAGCACCAGCGCTTCGAAGCGCGCGTGGTCGCGATCGAAGGCGTCGGCCGTCAGCCGGTCTTCGACACCACCCAGCCCGACGGCAACACGGTGATCTTCAACGGGCTGGTGACAGGGCAATGCGGGGAACAGCCCTTGCCGGCGTACGGCTGCTGCTGCCTCGGCAGCATCGACCTGACGCACTTCGTGACACACGCCTTCGAGGGCGATGCGGGCTTCGACGAGACCGGCCTGGCCGAGGTGGCGGCGCTGGCCACGCGCATGCTCGACAACGTGCTCGATGCCAGCGTGTGGCCGCTGCCGCAGCAGCGCGAAGAAGCGATGCACAAGCGCCGCATCGGGCTGGGCTTCACCGGTCTGGGCGATGCACTGGCGATGCTGAACCTGCACTACGACAGCGATGCGGCGCGTGCCCAGGCGCGGCGCATCGCCGAGGTGCTGCGCGACGCGGCCTATCGCGCATCGGTCGACCTGGCCATCGAGCGCGGTGCCTTCCCGCTGTTCAATGCCGACCTGTTCCTGAGCCCCGGCACCTTCGCCTCGCGGCTGCCGCCCGCGCTGAAGGAGCGCATCCGCCAGCACGGCCTGCGCAATTCGCACCTGCTGTCGATCGCCCCCACCGGCACCATCAGCCTGGCCTTCGCCGACAACGCCAGCAACGGCATCGAGCCGCCGTTCAGTTGGCGCTACACGCGCAAGAAGCGCGAAGGCGACGGCAGCTTCAAGAGCTTCGATGTCGAAGACCACGCCTGGCGACTGCACCGCCACCTGAAGGGCGCCGACGCGCCGCTGGGCCCGGCCTTCGTCTCGGCGCTCGAGTTGTCGGCGCAGGCGCACGCGGCGATGGTCGCCGCCGTCGCGCCGTGCATCGACACTTCGATCAGCAAGACGGTCAACGTGCCGGCCGACTATCCGTATGCCGACTTCGAGAACCTGTATCTGCAGGCCTGGCGCTCGGGCTTGAAGGGCCTGGCCACCTACCGGCCGAACGCGGTGCTGGGCTCGGTGCTCAGCGTGCCGGCAACGGCGCCCATCGAGCCGGCGCCGATGCGTGCCGACGGCAGCCCCGCCACGGCGCCGGCCAGCAGCGCCAACCAGCGCATGCAGCTCGACAAGCTGCCGGCGCCGGTGCTGACCTCGCTGCGCTGGCCCGGCCGCCCCGAGCTGGCCGCAGGCAACCCGGCCTGGAGCTTCATGGTGCGCCATCCGCACGGCGAGTTCGCGCTCTTCGTCGGCGAACTGCCGGCCGAGGCCGGGCCCGACCTGGGGCTGTTCGCCAAGACGCTGCCGTTCGAGGTCTGGGCGGTCGGTGCCGAACAACCGCGCGGGCTGTCGGCAATGGCCAAGACGCTGTCGATGGACATGCGCGCCAACGATGCGCAGTGGCTGAAGCTGAAGCTCGATGCGCTGGCCACGGTGGCCGAGGAACGCGCCTTCGAGATGCCGTTTCCGCCGCACGGCGAGCCGCGCCTGTTCCCCGGCGTGGTGGCGGCCAGCGCGGCGGTCATCCGCTGGCGCTGCGAACAGCTCGGCGCGCTGCAGGAAGGCGGCCACACGCCGGTGCTCGATGCCATGTTCAGCCGCGACGAGCCGCGCACCACCGCGGCCGGCACGCTGGCCTGGGCGGTCGACGTGCACAACCCGGCCACCGGCGAGCAGTTCACCGTCACGCTGAAGGAAGTGCAATTGCCGTCGCCGGATGGCGCCGCGCCGGTGATGCGCCCCTGTGCGCTGGGTATTTCAGGCAACTACCCGCGCGCGCTCGATGGCCTGGCGCGGCTTTTGTCGCTGGACATGCGCGTCATCGACCCGGCCTGGATCGGCATGAAGCTGCGCAAGCTGCTCAACGTCGGCGAGCCGCTGGGCGACTTCATGGCGCCGGTGCCGGGCGAGCGCCGCCAGCAGGTGTGGCCCTCAACCGTGGCCTACGTGGCGCGGCTGGTGATTCACCGTTACGCGATGCTCGGCGTGCTCGACGAGCAGGGCCATGCGCTGCGCGAGATGGGCATCCTGCAGGCGCCGATCGCGCGCGTCGCGATGCTGGCGACCGGGCCCGCGCCGATGGCCGGCAGCGTGTGTCCGGAATGTGCCAATGCCACCGTCATCCACAAGGACGGCTGCGACTTTTGCACCGCTTGTGGCTACGTCGGCGTCTGCGGTTGAGCCTTGACGATCTACGTCTTGCGCCGCCAGTAGTCGCGCATCAGCTCGTGTGACCAGTCGGGTTGCCGGATGTCCTGGCGCGGCAGGAACTCGGCCATCACCGGTTTGTTGTCGAGCACCGATGTGCCGTCGATGGCATCGAGTTCGGCAACGAACAGCGTTGTGCCTTCGACAAGAAGAACCCGACAGACGGTGCTGCCGATGCGGTTGGGCCGGTTCTTGCCGCGCTGCGCGAAGATGCCGACGCTGGGCCACGTCTTGACGTTCCTCGGATGCCGCGAACCGGTGACGATTTTCGACAACTCGACTTCATGAAACAGGTACAGCACCTCGACATGCGAGAACGCCGCCAGGCCGTCGTAGGCAGCAGCGATGAAGCGCGACACGAGGTGTGATGCAGGCTTCCTCGCCGCCCCAGAAGTCGTCCTGCGCATGGGCGCGAGCGGCAACGACAAATCCGATGGCCTCGAGCTGAACGTTCATTGGCACGGCTCCTTCAAAGGGCAGATCGTCCGACAGGCACTTCAACCGAGCGCAATGCGATAACGCAGGCCAGCCGTTGAACCGAACTGGGGCGGCTTGACGAAGGTCGCGTGCAGGATGCCGCCGTTCGCTTCGATCGTGCGCCGCGACGCCACATTGTCCGTGTCGGTGGTGATTTCGACGAAGCGCAGGCCCTCGGCCCGTGCCAAAGGCAGGGTGTCGCGCAGTGCCTGCGTGGCATATCCGCGGTGGCGCTTGGCCGGCACCACCGCATAGCCGATGTGGCCCAGGCAATGCGGCGGCAAGGCTTTGGTGCCGGGTTGCCAGCGAAAGCCGATGACTCCGCAGAACTCGCCATCCCACAGCCAGCGGCGCAGGCCGGGAATTCGCTTGACCGAAGTGCCATCCGGCAATGTCACCGGCCCGCCGGTGGCGTCGCGATCGATCATGCCGGCCAGGAACGCAGCAGGATCAGCGGCGATGCGCCCGAGCTCCTCGGCAGCGGCGACCGCGCCGCGCACGTTGTCGGCGGACCACCCCGATTGCAGCGCCGCGACATACGCGCTCAGGTGTTCGATGGCAGGCCAGATGAGTTGCATGGCGAGGTGTGCCGCGAAATATTGGATTCGAATAACGTTGGCGGGGCAAAGCCGGCCCGGGCGGTGGTTTTGTCCTGCTTCATTGCCATGGACTTGGTATGTCGTGCGGCCGTTGGCGTGACGATACGGGGCCTAGCCGTGCGACATTGCGACGATGCTGGTGTTTCTGCCCAACGGCCAGCCCCTGGACCCGCGGCAGCCGCTTCCCGAAGGACGTTGGCTTGTCGCCGCACATCCTGAGCAACCTGCATGGACTCCGACTCAAAGTTCAGGGATGTTCCAATGCGCGGGTGAAAACCACCCCGCACCGCATCGTCATCGTCGGCGGTGGCGCCGGCGGCCTGCCGCTGGCCACGCAACTGGGCCATCGCATGGGCCGCAAGGGGCTGGCCGAGATCACGCTGGTCGATGCCGCGCGCACCCATGTGTGGAAGCCGCTTTTGCACCAGCTGGCCGCCGGCACCTTCGACACGCATGCCGAGGAGATCGAATACCTGGCGCAGGCGCGCTGGCACCACTTCCGGTTTCGCATCGGCAAATTGGTGGCCATCGACCGCATGCAACGCACGGTGCAGCTCGATGCCACCTGCGATGACCGGGGCGAAGAAATCGCCCCGCCGCAACTGCTGCCCTACGACACGCTGGTCATCTGCATCGGCAGCCTGACGCACGACTTCGGCACGCTGGGCGCCGCCGCGCACAGCATCAAGCTCGACACACCAGCGGCCGCGCGCCAGTTCAACGAACGGCTGGTCAACGCCTGCCTGCGCGCGCACAGCCTGCCGGGCGATGCGCCGGGCGCCAAGTGGTCGGTGGTCATCGTCGGCGGCGGCGCCACTGGCGTCGAGCTGGCCGCCGAGCTGCACTCGGCGGCGCGCGTCTTGTCCAGCTTCGGGGTCGAACACGTCAATCCGCAGGAAGACATGCGCATCGTGCTCATCGAAGCGGCGCCGCGGCTGTTGTCACAGCTGCCCGAGCGGCTGGGACTGGCCGCGCTGCGCGAGCTGCGCAAGCTGGCCATCGAGGTGCACACCGGCGAGATGGTGGTCGAGGTCACACCGCACAGTGTCAAGACCGCCGGTGGCCGCTCGATCGCATCGACCATCACCGTGTGGGCTGCGGGCGTCAAGGGCGATGCGTTGCTCAGTGGCCTGGGCGGTCTGGACGGTGCCGAGCCGCTCGAGCACAACCGGCTCAACCAGTTGCTGGTCAACGGCAACCTGCAGACCACGTGCGACGCGCGCATTTACGCCATCGGCGACTGCGCGGCCTGCCCGCAGGACGATGGCCGCTGGGTGCCGCCGCGCGCGCAGGCCGCGCACCAGCAGGCGATGTATCTGGCCAAGGCGTTGCCGAAGCTGCTCGCCGGGCAGGCCGTGCCGCCCTTCGTCTTCGAGGACAAGGGCTCGCTGGTCTCGCTGTCGGAATATTCGTCGGTCGGCAGCCTGATGGGCAGCCTCAGCAAGGGCAGCCTGTTCGTCGAAGGGCAGATCGCCAAGCTGATGTACTGGGCCTTGCACAAGCAGCATCAGCTGTCGCTGGGCGGGCTGAAGAAGACGACGCTGATCACGCTGAGCGAGCTGATCGACCGCGCGCACCGCCCGCGCATCAAGCTGCATTGATTGCAATCGAGCATCTGGGCGAAGTTGCTGCCGAATTACCTGGCCGCGTCGAAGCCGGAGCGCGCGAAGTGCGAATTGCGCCGCACACCGCGCGGTTCGTGCGGGCTGCGGCGAGTCACGTTGACACCCGCAGCAGCAGAATGCAGCGGCAGTACCAGACGGCCCTCGATGTCATGACGATATCCCTGACTTCCCGACGCGCGCGTCCCGGCGCTGGCCGTGGGGCCTGGGCTGCCTTGCCGCTGAGCCTGGCGCTGCTCGCCGCCGCACAGGTGCCGACGGCCGCGGCCTTCGATCGCTGGGCTCTGACGGCGCCGACCACGCCACCCGATGGGCTGCACGCCGATTCGCTGCACATTGTCGGCGGTGCCCGCAACATGCTGTCGCTTCCCGGCGAGTACGCCCCGCCAGCCCGCGACCTGCGCGTGCTCGATGTCGATGGCGAGGGGCACCGGGTGGCGCTGGGGGTGGACATCCGCGCCGCCGACGCCGACCCGCTGGCGACGCCGAGCGCGGACGCGCAGACGACCGCCGCTTCGCGCTATCGCATCGGCCTGTACGCGCACGATCGATGGCAGCTGCTGCCGTCGCTGGCCGCGACGCTGGGCGTGCGGCTCGACCACGACACCGAATCGCGAACCCTGATGCAGCCGCAGGCGGCGCTGGTCTGGCGCATGGCCGCCGACACCTTGCTGAAGTTGCACTATGGACGTGCCGAACGCATGCCACTGACTGCGGCGAACGGTTTCGACCAAGGCAGCACGCTGCAGGCGTTGCCACCGCTTCGCGGCGAGCAGATTTCGGCCTTCGAGGCCATGGCCGATCAGCGCCTGGGCGACGGCCTGCGGGTGCGTGCCACCGCCTTTGCCTGGATGGCGAGCGATGCGACAGCGGTGGTCGCGGAACCCGATGGCGGCCAATCGACCTGGTTGGCCGGCGAAACGCTGCGCGCCAGCGGCGTCGAGGTGGCGGCCGAGCAACGCTGGGCTGCCGGTGCGCAGCTGCGCGGCAGCGCGTCGTGGCGCCAGGCAGCCACCGCCGGTGGGCTGGCGCTACTCGATGTGCCCCAGCGGCTGGGCAAGCTGATGCTGTCCACGCCCTTGCCGTGGGCCGGCCTGCAACTGGGCAGCGAGTGGCTCTACGACGCCGGTGGCATCGGCAGCGACGGCAACCCGCGCGCGTCGTCGCTGCTGTCCAACCTGCGGGTGAGCAGCGGTGAACTGGTGCAGGGCCTGCAGATGTCGTTGAGCGTGCTCAACCTGCTCGGCAGCAGCGATACGCAGGCGCTGGCCGCACTGTGCTCCGTCCAGGCCTGCGATGCCGAGGGCCGCAGCCTGCGTTTGCAGATGGCGTTGCAGTTCTGACCCGGCGCGGCGGGCCGGCGCCATGCGCCGAGGTCACGCCAATTCAGGACCAAGCGATCTCGTGGCGCATCTGCAGCGGATTCAGCTGCTCGTGCACACGCTGTTCGACCGCGCCGCGTGCCGCCTCGGCCACGCCGCGGATCGTGATGCCGATCAAACTGCCATGCACCGCGTGGCTGTCCACGTTGACGGCGATGGTCGCGCCAGGTGGCGTCAGTTCGGCCAACATGCCCGTCACCAGCCGGCGCGCGGCATCGAAGCGCAAGGCCGGCTTGAAGACCTTGCCGACACCGGTCAACGGGATGGCGTCGATGACATACAGCTTCACCGGCACGGCGGCGCGTTCGGGCGTGCGCTGGCGCACGAAGTCGAGCAGCTCATCGACATCGATCGTGCTGCCCGGCTTGGCCTGCACATAGGCTACCGGCAACTCGCCGGCATAGGCATCGGGCTGGCCGACCACTGCCGCCAGCGCCACGGCCGGGTGCTGGAAGAACACCTCCTCGATGGCCAGCGGATCGATGTTGTGGCCGCCGCGGATGATGAGGTCCTTCGCGCGGCCGGTGATCCACAGGTAGCCGTCTTCGTCGAGCCGGCCCAGGTCGCCTGAGTTCACCCAGCCGGGCTCGACGAAGGCGCCGCGGTTGTGCACCTCGCTCAGGTAGCCGCTGAACACGCCCGGGCCGGCCATCGCCACCACGCCGATCTGATTCACCGCGCAGTCGCCGAGGAACTTGCCGTCGTTGTCCACCTTGACGATGCGCACCTGGCTGTACGGCAGCGCATGGCCCACCGAGCCCAGGCGCAGCGGCCGGTCGGGATAGCTCATGGTGTGCACGCTGGAGGTCTCGGTCATGCCATAGACCTCGAGCACCGGGCCGTGGATCAATTCGGCATAAGCCTTGCACACCGCCAGCGGAATCGCCGAGCCGCCGCCCGAGGCGACGCGGATGCTGGAGATGTCGGCATCGCCCACCGGCACCGTCAGCGCCGCGGCCAGCACCGTCGGCACGCCGCCGAAGAGGGCCGGCTTGTAGCGCTCGACCAGCTTCCAGGCATTGCGCACCGCCTGCGGGTTGCGCCAACCCGCCGGGCTCAGCACCACCAGCGTGCCGCCGCCGGCCAGGTTGGCCAGGCCCTGTGTCAACGCGCCGCCGACATGGAACAGCGGCAATCCGCACAGGATCGGCCCGCTGTCGATCGGCAACGTCAGCCGCAGGGCCCAGGCCTGGTAGACCTGGTTGCCGTGCGTGTGCCGCACCAGCTTCGGCGTGCCGGTGGTGCCGCCGGTGTGGAAATAGCCGGCGGTGTCGGTGGACTCGATGTGGCGGTTGCTGCTGAGCTTGTCTGCCGGGTGCTTGGCCAGTTCGCTGTCGAAATCGAACACCGAGTGCACCTCGTCGGCCTGGCCATGGATCACCAGGATGGCCTTCAGCTGCGGCAGCTGATCACGGATCTGCTGCACCTTGTCCCAGATATCGCTGCCCGGCAGCGGGCCGATCGTCACCAGCACCTTGGTCCGCGCCGCGCGCAGGATCTCCGCCAGTTGCTTGGCCGACAACAGCGGATTCACCGGGTTGGCGACGCCGGCGGCCTGCGCACCGAGGATGCCGAAGTAGGCCTGCGGCAACAACGGCAGCAGGAAGCTGACCACGTCGTCCGGCCCGATGCCCAGGTCGGCGAACAGGTTGGCGGCTTGCGTGACCCGCGCCAGGAACTGCGCGTGGCTCAAGGTCAGCGGCTGCTCGTCGGGGTCGGCATTGCGCAGGAAAATCAGCGCCGGCGCCGCCGGGTCGCGCGCCGCGCCGCGTTGCAGCGCCTCATAGGTGCTCCGTGCGGCGATGCGGTCGCCGTAGGCTGCGCTGGCCTCGAAGGCCTTGACATCGGCGTCGGAGGTGAGCACCGGCATGTCTGGCCCGATGAGGCGGTCGAGCAGGTGGGCGCGGTTCATGGCAACTCTCCGATGCGTTGGCACAGGAGCCGACGACCGGTCCCTGTTTGGGTTCTGACTAGCGCATTTTTTGCGCGTTGGGCGGCGCGGGAGGCTGTGGCAAACCCTGGGCCTCGCACGCCGCCAGCTCGCGCAGGCAAGCCAGGCACAGGCAGCCGCTGAATTGCGTGCGCAGTTGCGCCAGCGTGTCGGGCTTCAGGTCGATGGACATGCAGGCGCAGGGCTGCGCATCGGCGATGCCGCAGTGAAAGCCACCGCCGCAGCGCGGGCAGCGGTCGTCGCCCATGCTCATGCGCCGAACAGCGCCTTGTGCTGCTCGCGCAGCAGGTTCTTCTGCACCTTGCCCATCGTGTTGCGCGGCAGTTCCGGCACGATGAACACCGCTTTGGGTACCTTGAAGTTGGCGATCGATGCCTTCAGCGCGCCGATGATCGTGTCCCCATGCAGCGGCGCATTCGGCTTGGCCACCACGATCGCCACCCCTGCTTCGCCGAAGTCGGCATGGGGCACGCCGACCACCGCCGATTCGGCGACACCGGGCAGCGCGTTGATGGCCTCTTCGATCTCGGCCGGATAGACGTTGTAGCCGCCGCTGATGATCAGGTCCTTGCTGCGCCCGACGATGCTGACGGTGCCGTCTGCGCCGACCTTGCCGACATCACCGGTCTTGAACCAGCCGTCGGCGGTGAACTCCTCTTTCGTCTTGTCGGGCATGCGCCAGTAGCCGCTGAACACGTTCGGGCCCTTGACCTGGATGCCGCCGATCTCGCCCGCTGGCAGCGGCCGGCCCTGTTCATCGTGCACGCGCAGGCCCACGCCGGGCAACGGAAAGCCGACCGTGCCGCCGCGCCGTTCGCCGTCGGCCGCGTCGTACGGGTTCGAGGTCAGCATCACCGTCTCGCTCATGCCGTAGCGTTCGAGGATGGTGTGGCCGGTGCGGGCGGTCCACTCGTCGAAGGTCTCGATCAGCAGCGGGGCCGAGCCGGCGATGAACAACCGCATGCCGCGGCACTGCTCGCGATTCAGCGCCGCCTCAGCGAGCATGCGCACGTACAAGGTCGGCACGCCCATGAACACCGTGGCTTCGCTCAATCTTGCGACCACGGCCGCCGCATCGAACTTCGAAAACCAGATCATCTTCGCGCCGGCCAGCAACGCGCCGTGCGAGGCGACGAACAGGCCGTGCACATGGAAGATCGGCAGGGCGTGGATCAGCACGTCGTCGCCGCGCCAGCCCCAATAGCTCTTCAGCACCTGCGCGTTGCTCAGCAAGTTGCCGTGCGACAGCATCGCGCCCTTGCTGCGGCCGGTGGTGCCGCTGGTGTAGAGGATCGCCGCCAGGTCGTCGCTGCGCCGCACGACCACCGTGTGCTGGTCGCTGTGGCGCGCGGCGCGTTCGAGCAGGCTGCCGCTGCGGTCGGCGTTCAGCGTGAAGACGTTCTGCGTGCCGGCGCGAAAGGCGATCTTGCTGATCCAGCCGAAGTTGGGCTGCGAGCACACCACCACCGACGGTTCTGCATTGCCGATGAAGTAGTCGATCTCGGCGGCCTGGTAGGCGGTGTTGAGCGGCAAATAGACGAAGCCGGCGCGCAGCACCGCCAGATACAGCATCAAGGCCTCAACGCTCTTTTCGGTCTGCACCGCCACGCGCGCGCCGGCCGGCAGCTCGAGCGAGCGCAGCAGGTTGGCGATCATCGCGCTGCCGCGTTCCAGGTCGCGCCAGCGGTAGTGCAACGGCGCGCCGGGGCCGTCGGCGGTCTCGATGGCGATGCTGTCGAGGTCGGCGGGAAAGCCCGCGCGCAGGGCGCTGTAGAGGTTGCTCATCGGCATCGTCGATCGGTAGCGTCACGATGCGCACGTCCGAGCTCTACCGTTCGGCGTGCAGCACGGAACCCAAGTGGCGGAGGACGAAACATAGAGCTCCCTTCTGCTCTCTAACGCAGATGTGAGTGGCAGCAATCGGCGGGACGCGCTCGGCCCAGAACGAAATCAAGGCCAAGTGTGGCCTGCCGGTGGAAGTCCAGTCGACGGTTTGGCTGGGTTACTTCACGCAACCCTCAGCACCAGGCGCCGGCCGCAGGCTTTGACGTACTTTCGCAGTGTGGCCACGGAAGGCGAGTGCTTTCCCGTGGCCAGGGCGCGCTCCAGCCTTGCGACCGCAGGCGCCTGCGTACCCATGAGTTCGGCGACCTGCGCCTGTGTAAGCCCGGCGTCTTGCCGTGCTTTGAGCAACGCGTCGAGCAGCGCGGATTCTTCGCGCTCGAGCCGATCAACTTCGGCACGCACGCCGGGCCGACGCAGGAGCTTCTTGACCAGTTGATCATGAGTTTGCATGTTTGATCTCCTTCATTCGCTGTTCGGCGATCACTCTTTCTCGCGCGGGTGTCTTGTCGGTCTTCTTGATGAAGTTGTGCAGCATGACAACGCGCTTGCCCACAAGGTGCAGAAGAACACTCGCGCAATGCCTTCGGCCCCTTTGAGCCTCAGCTCGAACAAGCCTTCACCAAACGCCTTGGTATGCGGTTCGCCAAGGTTTGGCCCGAGCGCGACCATTCTGCGTGTAAGCACGATGTACTTTGCGGCGAGGGTGTCCGGCAGGGCCAAGATGTCTTCTTGGACGCTCTCGCTGTAGTAGGTGATCGTGTATTCCACTGACGCATCATAACAAATGTGTTATTGAATCGGTGTGTCTGCTCGGGCTTCGGCCAAAGGAAGCCAATGTCAGAAGCGGGCAGGTCGCTTATCGATGAACGCGGCCAGCCCCTCGCGGTGTTCGGCCGAATCGGCGTAGGCGAAGTGTTCATCGCGCTGCGCCGCGCTCGGGCCACCGTCGGCGATCTGTGCCAGCGTGCGCTTGTTCAAGCGGTGCGCCTGCGGCGACAGTTCGGCGATGCGCCGCGCACTCGTCATCGCCTCAGGCAGCGCCTGGCCGACATTCACGACGCGGCTGACGATGCCGCGCGCGAGTGCTTCTTCGGCATCGAGCAGCCGCGCTTCGAGCAGCAGTTCGCGCAGCAGCGCGTCACCCAGCATGCGGTGCACGATCTGCGCTTCCGAAGGCGCCAGCGGAAAGCCCAGGCGCGCGATCGGGATGCCGTAGCGACTGCCACGCGCGGCGATGCGCAGGTCGCAGCAGGCGGCGATCTCCAGGCCGCCGCCGATGCACGAGCCTTCGATGGCGGCCAGCACCGGCAGCTCGCAGTCGAGCAGCGCGCGCAATGCCGGCGCGACGATGACCTCGTGGAAGCGGCGCAGCTGGTCTTCGTCGAAGCGGAACAGCGGGAATTCGTCGATGTCGCCGCCGGCGGCGAAGTGCGCGCCTTCGCCGCTCAGCACCACCACCCGCGCGCCGGCATCCGCCTTCAGCTGCTCGAAGCCGGCGCGCAGCTGCTGCCACATGGCCATGCTCAGCGCATTCTGTTTGCCGCCATGCTGGATGACCGCATGCGCCACGCCGCGGGCATCGCGGGCCGCGAACCGGATCTCTGCGTTCATCTCTGTGTGCCTACACTGTGCCTACATCAAGGTGTGCACGGCCCGCGACCGCGCCACTTCGCCCGACTTGAACTTCTCGTGGCTGGCTTCGATCTTGTCCAGGTCGTACAGGTAGTTGACCATCACGCCGAAGGATTGCTTCAGCCCCGTGGGCGACATGTTGCCACGCGCATTGAGCCGCTCCAGGCGCGCGCCGTTGTCGAGATGGAAGCGCGCCACAGGGTCGCCCTCGGGCGTCGGCGACAGGTGCAGCAGGTAGGCCGAACACAAGGTCAACAGCGCTGCCTGCGATTCCTTGTCGAGCTTGTCGTGGATCGACGCCGACTGCAGCACGGCGAGGTCGCCGCCGCACAGTTCGCGCAGGTGTTCGCGCGCGGCCTCGAAATCGCCGGCCGTGTTGCGCTTCAGGTTCGGCAACTCCCGGAACACCGGCTCGGCGAGCAGCCAGGCGGCGAAGCCAGGCACCGGCGACAGCGTGCAGAAGCTGCGCACGCGCGGCAACTCGCGTTGCAACTGCTCGGCCACGCTCTTGATCAGGAAATTGCCCAGCGACACATTGCGCAGCCCGCTTTCGCAGTTGCTGATGCTGTAGAACGCGGCGACACGGAAGCGATCGGCGGCCAGCGGTGTCGAGGCCTTGTCGATCAGCGGCCCGATCGCCGCCGGCACTTCCGGCAGCAGCGCCACCTCGACGAAGATCAGCGGCTCGTCGGGCAACTGCGGGTGGAAGAAGGCGAAGCAGCGCCGGTCGGGCTGCAGCCGGCGGCGCAGGTCGTCCCAGCCGTCGATGGCATGCACCGCCTCGTGGTGGATGATCTTTTCCAGCAGCTTGGCCGGCGAATTCCAGTCCACGCGCCTCATCTGCAGGAAGCCCGGGTTGAACCACGAGCTGAACAGATGCAGCATGTCGAATTCCAGCGCCTGCAGCTCGGGCTGCTTGCGCAGGCGGCGCAGCAGCTCGCGGCGCAGCCGCACCAGCGTGGTGGTGCCGCCGGGGCTGCGGTTGAGCCGGCGCAGCAGTTCCTGGCGTGGCGGCTCGGCGATGCGCGTCAGCTTGATCAGCGTCGCCGCATCGGGGCTGTCGGCGTAGGCCTGCGCGGCTTGCAGCACTGCTTTCGGCTCCGGGCTGAGGTCGAGCGCCAGGTAGGAGAAGAAGGCGCCCAGCTGGTCGTCTTCCATCGCGTCGAGCCGCTCGATCAACTGCTTCGCGATGGCCATGCTGTTGGTCTCGCCGCGTTCGGACAGCAGGCGCTTGCAGCCGAAGATCAGGCTGCGCAGCTGTTGTGCCGCGCGTTGGCGTGCCGCGGCCTGGCGCAGTTCATCGAGCATCGGTGTTCCCGGCAGTCGGCATCGGCCGATTATGGGTTTGGCCGTCGCAGCGCCGGGGCACGGCGCGTGTGACGCTTGCATGGAGAATGCAGCCGACGACCCCATTTCGCATGCCCACCCCCACCCCCCCGATGGCGATACCGCTGAGCGACGAGCGCATGCTCGAACTCGCCGCGCGCAGCATGTTCGACGTCTTCGCGAGCACCGCGATGGGCATGATGGTGGTCGATCGACAACACCGCATCGTCTGGATCAGCGACAGCTACCGGCAGTTCCTGCCCGCGCTCGGCTTCGAACGCGCCGAGCAGTTCGTCGGCCGCCTGATCGAGGACGTGGTGCCGAACTCGCTGATGGGCCAGGTCATCGACAGCGGCAAGGCAATCCTGGTCGATCTGCTCAGCAACCCCGCCGGCACCTTCCTGGTCAGCCGGCTGCCGCTGCGCAACGAGGCCGGCGAGGTCATCGGCGCCTTCGGCATGGTGCTGCTCGACCAGCCGGAAACGACGATGCAGCCGCTGATGGCCAAGTTCGGCCGCCTGCAGGCCGAGCTCGATGCGGCGCATCGGCAGCTGGCCGCGCAGCGCCGGCCCAAGCACCGCATCGCCAGCTTCATCGGCAGCAGCGCGACGGCGGTGGAAGTCAAGCGGCTGGCGCGGCGTGTCGCGCAGACCGACAGCACGGTGCTGCTGCTGGGCGAGACCGGCACCGGCAAGGAACTGCTGGCACAAGGCATCCATGCCGCCAGCGCGCGCGCCGCCAAGCCCTTCGTCGGCGTCAACATCGCCGCCGTGCCCGAAGCCCTGCTCGAAGCCGAGTTCTTCGGCGTCGCGCCGGGCGCCTACACCGGCGCCGAGCGCAAGGGCCGCGACGGCAAGTTCAAGGCGGCCGAGGGCGGCACGCTGCTGCTCGACGAGATCGGCGACATGCCGCTGGCGCTGCAGGCCAAGCTGCTGCGCGTGCTGCAGGAGCAGGAACTCGAGCCGCTGGGCAGCAACCAGGTGCAGCGCATCGACGTGCGCGTCATCGCCGCCACCAGCCGCGACCTGGGCGCGATGGTGGCCGCCGGCACGTTCCGGGCCGACCTGTTCTATCGCCTCAACGTGCTGCCGATCCGCCTGCCGGCGCTGCGCGAGCGGATCGATGACCTGGAAGCGCTGGTCGAGGCGCTGGCCGACGACATCTCGCGGCGCAGCGGCCTGCCGCACAAGGGCCTCACGCACGACGCGCTGGAGCTGCTGGGGCGGCACACGTGGCCAGGCAACATCCGCGAGCTGCGCAATGTGCTCGAGCAGGCCTCGCTGATGACCGACGACCTGGTGCTGGATGCGGCGCACTTCGCCGCACTGGAGGCAGCCGGCGAGCCGAAATCGCGGGACACGCCGAAGCCGACTGCCGCGGCACCCTCAGCGGCGCCATCGAAGAAGCTGCCGCAAGCGGTGGCCGAACTCGAAGCGCGTGCCATCCGCGAGGCGCTGGAAGCCACCGGCGGCAACAAGCTCGCCACCGCGCGGCTGCTCGGCATTTCGCGCGCCACGCTGTACCAGAAGCTGGCCCTGGCCGGCACCCACCCCGCACGTGCAACCCCCCACGGAGAATGAACATGGCACACATCGGATTCATCGGCGCCTCGGGCATGATGGGCCACGGCATGGCGAAGAACCTGCTGGCCAAGTGCCATGCGCTGTCGCTCACCGTGCACCGCAATGCCGAGCGCGTCGCCGATCTGCTCAGCGCCGGCGCCCAGCGCGCCAGCAGCGGGCGCGAACTGGCCGCCGCATCCGACATCGTCTTCCTGTGCGTCACCGGCTCGCCGCAGGTCGAGGCCGCGGTGCTCGGCGACGACGGCCTGCTGGCCGGTGCCAAGGCCGGCTTGCTGATCGTCGATTGCTCGACCAGCGAACCCGATTCCAGTGCCATGCTGCGCGCGCGCTGCGCGAGCGCCGGCGTGAAATTCATCGACGCGCCGCTGGCGCGCACGCCGGTCGAAGCCGAGCTGGGCAAGCTCAACGTGATGGTCGGTGCCGAAGCCGCCGACATGGCCGTGCTCGAACCGGTGCTGCACTGTTTCGCCGAGAACGTCTTTCATGTCGGCGCGCCGGGCGCCGGCCACACCATCAAGCTGCTGAACAACTTCATCGCCCAGGCCATCTGCACCGCCACCGCCGAGGCCTTCGCGGTCGGCCAGCGCGCCGGCGTGGACCTGGGCCAGCTGGTCAAGCTGGTGTCGGCCGGGCTGGTCAATTCGGGGCTGTTCCAGGTCATGGCGAAGACGCTGCACGGCGAACTCGACGGCCTGAAGTTCGAGCTCAACAACGCGCGCAAGGACGTGCGTTACTACACCCACCTGGCCGAAAACCAGGGCTCCCCGTCGATGGTCGGCGAGGCCGTGCACCAGTCGCTGGTGCTGGCCTGCGCGCTCGGCCACGGCCACAAGTTCGTGCCCTCGCTGGTCGAGGCGCAGGAGCAGATCACGGGAGCCAAGCTGGTGCCGCGTTGAAGCGAGAGGCCGCCGCCGTGCCCGGAACGAAGCCTTGGAAGTGCCCGACCTGCACGGTCACCGTGGCAACGCCGTACTGTGCTCAGTGCGGCGAAGAGCCCGCACCGGCTGGTGCTGGCCTGCGCGCTCGGCCACGGCCACAAGTTTGTGCCCTCGCTGGTCGAGGCGCAGGAACAGATCACGAGCGCCAGGCTGGTGCCGCGTTGACGCGCGAGACAGGCGGGCGTTTGCCGCGCAGAATGTACGGTCTGTACAGAATCGATTGCGGCGGAGTCAAGCCATGCCGATCCCGACCGTAGGCCTCGAAGAGGGCCGCAAAACGCTGCCGCAACTGGCCGCGCGCGCGCACATGGGCCAGCCGTGCCTGCTGACGCGGCACGGCAAGCCCTATGCGGCCATCGTGTCGGCGGAAGCGTTGGGTCGCGCCGGCCCGCGCGTCAACTTTCTTGGCCTGCGCGGCAGTGGCAGGGGCTTGTGGGGCAAGCTGCCTGCCCGTGTCGTGGCCGACCTGCGCAATGAGTGGGGTTGACGCCTCGCCGTGGTGAAGCCGCCACGACCGGCGCGTGCCAGCCGTCTGGCTGCTCAGAACTGGTGCGCCCTTGCCGACGGCGATCTTGTTGTCGTCGATTCGGCGCCCCTGATCTATCTGCTCGACGACCACCCTGAATTCGCGTCGCGCTTCGTCGGCCTGTTCGAGATGCACACCGCCGGCCACGTGCAGATTGCCGTGTCGAGCATCAGCGTCGCGGAGGTGCTGAGCGGGCCCTTCAAGCATGGCCAGGACGCCCTCGGCAAGCGCTACGAGAAGGCGCTGGCGGGATTCGGTGTCGTGCCCGTGACGCAGGACATCGCCGTCACCGCCGCCCGCCTGCGCGCCAGCGCCGGACTGTGTTTGCCCGATGCGCTGCAGGCGGCCACGGCGCTGGAGATCGGTGCCGTGGCGCTGATTACCCATGACCGTGACTTCTCGCGGCTGCAGGGCCTGCGCGTGATCTGCGGCGAATGATGCGAGACGCGTTCGCGTGTTCAGCGGCTCCGTGGCACCACGCCGGCGGGCGATGGCCGGCGATGCGCAGGGCGGCCATGGTGGCGCTGGCGCTGGTGCACGCAGCCGCCGCGCTGGCCGAGGGCAAGGTCGATGCCGATGCGCCGCTACCGGCGGCAACCTTCTACGCCCGGCCCGACATCGAAGAGGCCGTGCTGTCACCCTCGGGCCGTTGGCTGGCGATGAGCAAGCCGGTGCTGAACGGGCGTCTCGGCCTGGTGATCTACGACGTGAAGGAATGGAAGCCGCTGGGCGCCGCGGCCGTGTACGGTGATGCCGACATCCGCGACTTCCACTGGGTCAACGATGAGCGTCTGGTCTACAGCCTGAGCGACCGCACACGTGCCGGGGGTGATCAGCTGCACGGGAGCGGCTTGGTCAGCGTGCGCCGCGACGGCAGCGACCAACGTCAGCTGGTGCGATTCAACTGGCGCCCGCCGATCGATGCCCGGCGCCTCGGGCGCGAGCCGCTGTCGCCACTGCATCTGCTGCTGCGCACACTGCCCGGCGACGGCAGCGACGTCATCGTCGGCGAGTGGCGCTACAACGAGAGCAACGAATTCGAAGCGATCGTGCCGAAGCGCCTGAACACCGCCACCGGGGAATCGTCGCCGATCGCGCCAGGTGCGCCCAAGGGCGTGAACCGCTGGCTGTTCGACGCACAGGGCAGCCCGCGCATCGCCATCACCTCGGCGCAGGGGCGCGGCGCGATCCACGAACGCAGCGAAAACGGCAACCCGTGGCGCGTGCTCGCCGAGTATGCGTTCGACGAGGCGCCGTTCGTGCCCCTCTTCCTCGATCACGACGGTGGCCTGCTTGTTACGGTTGGCGAGGGCGCGGGCGGCACCGATGTGCTCAAACGCTTCGATCGCGCGAGCGGCAAGCCGCAGCAGGAGGCGTTCGTCAGCACCCCGGGCTTCGACTTCACCGGGCAGCTCGTGCGCGAGTCTGCGGCCTCGCCAATGCTGGGCATGCGCGTGCTCACCGACGCCGAAACCACCGCCTGGTTCGACAAGGGCATGGCGGCGCTGCAAGCCGATGCCGACCAGCGATTTCCGGGGCACGTCAACCGATTGACGTGCCGCCGCTGCGGCGAGCCCGACATGACGGTGCTGGTGAACAGCTACTCTGACCGCGACCCGGGGCAGATCTGGATATACCAGGCCGAGGGCGAGCGCTGGCGCAAGGTCGGCAACCGGCGCGATGCGATCGATCCGCAGCGCATGGCGACGATGCAGTTCCATCGCATCCGCACCCGCGATGGCCAGGACATGCCGGTGTGGCTGACGCTGCCCGCTGCGTCGAAAGGCAAGGCGCTGCCGGCTGTACTGCTGGTGCACGGCGGGCCCTGGGCGCGTGGCGCGCGCTGGGGTTGGCGCGAAGACGCGCAATTCCTGGCCTCGCGCGGCTACGTGGTCATCGAGCCGGAATTCCGCAGCAGCATCGGCTATGGCGACGCCTGGTACCGTGCCGGCTTCCGCCAATGGGGCCGCGCCATGCAGGACGACCTGATCGATGCCCTCGACTGGGCCGTGGCCCAGGGCCGGGTCGATGACCGCCGGGTGTGCATCGCGGGCGCCAGCTACGGCGGCTACGCCACGCTGATGGGCCTGGTGCGCCACCCTGAGCGATTTCGCTGCGGCGTGGCCTGGGCGGCGGTGACCGACCCGCGCCAGATGTTCAAGTGGGTGTACGGATCGGACCAGTCCGATGATGTGCGCGAACACGCGTACCCGAAGTTGATCGGCGACCCGGTAGCCGACGCCGCGATGCTGGACAGCGTGACGCCGGTGTTGCTGGCCGACCGCATCAAGGCGCCGTTGCTGTTGGCCTTCGGTGGCGCGGATGCTCGTGTGCCGTTGATCCACGGCACGCGCATGCGCGATGCCTTGACCGCCGCCGGCAAGCCGCCCGAGTGGGTCGAGTACCCCGGCGAAGGCCACGGCTGGTACAAGATCGAGACCCAGCTCGACTTCGCGCGACGGCTGGAGAATTTCCTGGCGAAGAACCTGCGTTAACGCGCGAGGCAGGCGACGCCGCAGGGCAGGAACGGTTCATGCGTGAGCGCAGCGCACCGTTCAACACGCCCGGGGAGGCGCACCATGCTCGACAAGGTCAAGACTGCCACTGCCACCGCGTTTTCACACGTCCGGCCCAGCGACACCGTGTTCAAGGGCGATGGCCTGCGCGATTTTTTCCTCTACCGCGACCTCGGCATCGCCGCGGCCACCGGCGGCAAGGTCATCGCGCAACTCGTCATCGCCCACAACGCACCGGAGAAGGGCACCGGCTGGCACTACCATGAGGCGGACTTCCACATCGTGATCATGCTGCGCGGCTGGGCGCGTTTCATGTACGAGGACCAGGAAACCCTCGTCAATGCCGGCGATTGTGTGCACCAGCGGCCCGGCGTGCGCCACTACCTGTTCGACTATTCGCCCGACATGGAATATCTGGAAGTGGTCGGCCCGGCGGATTTCACGTCCATCGACGTCGATGCGGTGTGCGACGTGCCGCCCGCGAAAGGCTGGTCGTTGTAGTTGGAGCCGGGTCTCAGAACTCGACCTCCAGCTCGTCGATGTCCTCGGGCTCCAGGCGGGCGGCCTCGATCCATTCGCGCAGCTCGGGCATGGCCATGATCTGCAGGCAGTAGCGGATGCAGGCCGCATCGCTCATGCGCACGTCGTAGGTGTGCAGGCGCGTGACCACCGGCGCGTACATTGCGTCGGCCATGCTGCGCTCGCCGAACAGATACGGCCCGCCATGGGCCTTCAGGCATTCGCGCCAGATCTCTAGCACGCGGTCGATGTCGCTCTGCGCGCGGCTCCACACCTTGTAGCCGGGAAAGTGGCCCTTCAGGTTCATCGGCAGCGCCGAGCGCAACGAGGTGAAACCGGAATGCATCTCGCCGCAGATGGATCGGCAGTGCGCCCGCGCCGCCCGGTCTGCGGGCAACAGGCCGGCCTTCGGCTTGAGCTCGTTCAGGTACTCGGCGATGGCCAGCGTGTCCCACACGGTGGCACCCTGGTGGCGCAGGCAGGGCACCAGCATCGACGGCGCCAGCAGCAACATTTCGGCACGCACGCCGGGGTCGTCGGGCGGCAGCAGCACCTCGTCGAAGTCGAGACCGGCAAATCGCGCCAGCAACCAGCCGCGCAGCGACCACGACGAATAGTTCTTGCTGCTGATGGTGAGCGTGGTCTTTGGCATGGTGCATGAACTCCGGCAGGCACAGGCGTGTCGCAAGCGCTGTGCCAGCTTGGTGCATCGCCGTGGTCCGGGAATTGCCTGACACCGATGTCCCGGCCACTACAACAACGACCTCCCCACCGATGCTGTATCACGCCTACCAGCTTCAAAACGACTGGCTCGGCCCCTTGCAGCAAGCCGCGCGCATGGGCGCGTGGACCTTGAACCATGACTGGCTCAAAGCGTTCACGACACCCAGCAGCCGCAAGCTCGCTGCCGCCTGGGAGGTGTTTTCGCGGCTGCACCTGACGCACCTGCGGCCGTCGTTCGACATCGATTCGGTGGCGGTGGGCGACGTGAAAGTGCCGGTGCGCGAGGTCGCGGTGCAGCGCCTGCCGTTCTGCACGCTGCAGCGCTTCGTGCGCGATGATCTGGGCCAGGCAGATCGGCCCGAGCGGCCGAAGGTGTTGATCGTCGCGCCGCTGTCGGGCCACTTCGCCACCTTGCTCAACGACACCGCGCGCACCATGCTGGCGGACCACGATGTCTACATCACCGACTGGCACAACGCGCGCCATGTGCCGTTGAGCGAAGGCCGCTTCGGCCTCGATGAATACGTCGAGCACCTGATCGGCTTCATCGAAACGCTGGGCGCGCACACGCACCTGGTGGCGGTGTGCCAGCCGTGTGTGCCGACGCTGGCGGCGGTGGCGCTGATGGCCGCGCGCGACCATCCGGCGCAGCCGCGCAGCATGACGCTGATGGCCGGGCCGGTCGATTGCCGCGTCAACCCGACGCAGGTCAATGAGCTGGCCACCGGCAAGCCGCTCGAGTGGTTCGAGAACAACCTGATCAGCCGCGTGCCCTGGCGCTACCCCGGTGCGATGCGCCGCGTCTATCCCGGCTTCCTGCAGCTCACCGCCTTCATGAGCATGAACCCCGAACGTCACCAGCAGGCGTTCAAGAACCTGTACGAGCACCTGCTCAGTGGCGACACGGTGGCGGCCGACGCCACCATCCGCTTCTACGACGAATATTTCGCCGTCAACGACCTGCCGAGCGAGTTCTACCTCGAAACCGTCGGCCAGGTGTTCCAGGAATACCGGCTGGCCAAGGGGGAGTTCTGCGTGCGCGGCGAGAAGGTGGAGCCGGCCGCGATCCGCCGCACCGCGCTGTTCACGGTCGAAGGCGAGCGCGACGACATCTGCAGCATCGGCCAGACGGTGGCCGCGCACGACCTGTGCAGCGGCATCCGGCCGTACATGAAGAGCCACCACGTGCAGCTCGGCGTCGGCCATTACGGCGTGTTCAGTGGACGGCGTTGGCAGCAGCAGATCTATCCGCGCGTGCGCGAGATGATCCACGACTGCAATTGACGGACTGCCGCCGCGGCCTCAGTGCACGAAGGGCGGCGTGAACACCGACGCGTGCGGGAACGGCAGCGGAATCGGCAACAGTTCGGGCACTTGCAGGATCGGCAGTTGCGGCAGCAGCAGACAGCTCTTGGCGGCTATCTGGTCGAGCAGTTGTCCGCGCCGGAACAGATCGTTGAAGTGGTGGTTCGCGCCCGGCGCCGGCGGCGGGCCGTACTCGGCATCGGCCACCGTGATGCCGGTCAGAAAGCCGGCCAGGCCAGCCGGTGCGTTGAGCGCGCCGTTGGCATGCACCATCGTGAAGGCGGTGCCGGTCTCGTTCAGGTGACAGCCGCCGCAGGTGTTCGACGAATAGGTGAAGCGCCGCGCGGTGGCGTTGATGGGCAAGCCGTTCCACGGCGGGTTGGCCGGGAAAGCCGCCGGGCCGTAGCGGTTGGCCGTGGCGATGAAATCGACGCCGCCGAACTGGCGCGGCACCGGCTCGCCACTGTGCGCCGCGATCCACTGGCTCAACAGCAGGCTGCGGTTGTGCGACGGGTCGGCCGTGTTCTTCACCGTCTCGTGCAACAACTTGCCGTGCACCGGCGCGGCTTGCAGGGTGAACTCGCGCAGTTCCCAGGGCAGGCCGAGGCGCACTTCGTTGCTGCGCACCTGGCCGATGGCGCTGCCGTTGAACTTGCCGGGAAACGCGTTGGGCAGCGTGACCTGGTCGGTGAGCGCCTGCAGCGCCATGTTGTAGGCCGCCGAACCCAGCGGCAGTGCATCCAGCGCGATCCAGTCGTCGGCCAGGTTCTTCAGACCCAGGCAGGTCGAGGTCGGCACCTTGTACTCGAGGATCACGGTCATCTCCTGCGACGCGACACAGGCGTTGCCCTGGCGCTCGAGCAGCCCGAACACGAAGCGCAGTTCACCCGGGCTGCCGGGGCCGTAGAAGTTGGCCTGCGCCAGATCGATGCGGTTGACGATGGCCAGCAGCCGGAACGGCAGGCGGTTCATGTCGAGCGTGGCCGGCAGGTTCGGGTTCCAGCCCGGTTGCAGCGTTTGCATGACGCTCAGCAGGGCCGGCCGTGCGGGGATCGGGAATGACACGGTCACGCCGTCGCTGTGCTTGACGGTGTTGTCGGCCACCAGCCATTTCCTCAACCAGTCGTTGACGAACTCCTGCGGCGAGATTGCGGTGACGGGCGTGTTGGCCATGTTCGTCATCAAGGTCTTGAACGACCACGCCCCGTTCGGGCTTCCGAACGGGCTGATCACGCCGTTCGGTCGGCACGGCGAGAAGGTGCGCGACGGGTCCTGGACGACCTTGAGATCGGTCATCAGCAAGGTCTTGCTGGCATCGGTGGTCGGCGGCAGGAACAGCTTCAACTTGAGAAATGGCGTTCCGAGCACCGCCACGACGCCCACCTTCGGCAGCGCAAAGACAAAGCGGCGCGGGCTGCCGGCAGCCTCGAAGGGCTGACCGGGGTCGAAATCACGGCTCGCGGCGGCTGCGCGGGAGTTGAACAGCAACAGGCGCTGGGCCTGGCTGTTCTTCGCGCGCTCCACGAATGCATCGGTGTCGCGCGCAGCACGGCTTCGATCGAACTTGAAAACGCCGCTGAAGATGCCGTCGCCGGGCTTGTCGTCACCGAAAAGCCCGAGATCGTTGAGTACCACCAGCCCCGACTCGGTGCGCATGACGATGCGATCGGGTTGCTTGACCGCGGCGCCTGGCGCCGCCGGGTCGAACGCGCGGTTGAAGTCCATCAGCGCGATCGCATTGCGACCGTCGCTCAGCGGCTTTTCGAACTCGAAGATCTCCACCGCGTTAGCCAGCGGCGGGTGTTCGACAAGTCCGCCATCCAGCGGCAACCCGCTCGGACCGGGCCGCTTGCCGAAGCGCGCACGCAACAAGGCCAGGTCGAGCACATTCACGCGGCCGTCGCCATTGAGGTCGGAGGCCGCGTCGTCGCTGCCGTAGGCGCGCCGCATCAGGGCCAGATCGAGCGCGTTGACGACGCCGTCCTTGTTGATGTCGGCATCACAGACATTGCCGATGCCGTCGTCGTCGCTGTCGGCCTGGTCGACGTTGGCGACCAGCACACAGTTGTCGAGCAGATCGGGCACACCATCGCCGTCGCTGTCGGCCAGTTGTGCAGACGCCATCGTGCATGCGCCGGCCAGCATGGCAGCCAGCAGCCTTGGGTGAATCCTGATCTTGGTCATGATGAGCACTCCGCCTTTGGGGGCCGGCGACATGCTCTGCGCGGTGGCGGGCTTCGTGATCGAAGCCGTCGAGCCTTTCAGGCGCATCTCGCGACCCTGTCTGTGCCGGAGTGGTCGCGGCCACTCCGGCCCGTGCATCCACAGTAGTCCTTCCAGCCTTGCATGGAACCCCAACAACTAGGGATGCAGGCGGGCCAGGGTCGCGGGGTTGATGCGCCTGGGGGTCAACGGTCCGAAGGCGCTCGAGGCGCCGATCTCAGCCGCGCTGCTTCAGCTCGATCTCGACGAAGCGGAACTCGAAGTCGTTGGCGTTGATGACGTTGTGCGCGACGCCGGCTTCGCGCGCGTACGACGCGCCAGCGGTCATCGGCACGTCGCGCACACCGCCGGGTTCGACCAGGCGCAATATGCCGCTGGTCAACGGCACGACCACATAGTCGTGGCCATGCACGTGATGGCCGGTATCGGCGCCGGGTGGGAAGGTCCACAGCGTCACGATGACGCGCGCGTTGTCGACCTGGACGAGTGGGGTGGCGTTCATTCTTGGGTCCCGCGGTGGTTCAAGCGGCGTGCGAATCGCGCACCGCCGCTTCGAGTTCATCGAAGGCCTGCAGCACGTAGGCGCCCAGTTTGGGCAGCTTCGGCAGATCGTCGGTGGCGATGAGGCCGAAGAACAGCTGCCCGGCATAGCTGAACAGCGTGATGTTGAGCAGGTTGCTCGGCGGCAAGGTGCTGATCGGGTGCATCTCTTCCATCGCCGCGCCTTTCAGGTACAGCGTGTGCTTGGGCCCGGGCACGTTCGACACCAGCGTGTTGCCCATCGGCGGCAGCGCGTTGCTCAGGCGCAGCAGCTCGGCCGCCTGCGCGACCAGCCCGGTGACGATGGTGTACGACTCGATCGCCGCCGGCACCACGCTGTCGATCATCGTGCGCACGTTGCGCAGCGAAAAACCGATGTTGCGCAGCCGCACGTAAGGGTCGTCGGTCGGCTCCGACAGCTCGACCTGGATGATGCCGATCTTGTTGCCGCTGCTCTGTTCGCCGTCGCGGCGCAGGTTGACCGGCATCTGGATCGTGATCGGCCGCTCGAGGCGCACGCCGAGGTCGCGCAGGTAGTGGCGCAGCGCGCCGTCCAGGCAGGTCAGCGCGACATGGTTCAGCGTCGAGCGTGTGCGCTTGCGCACTGCATCGACGCGCGCCATCGGCAAGGTGCAGCTGGTGAACTGCCGCCCGGCCGTGACCTGGCCGGTCAGCGGCGTGCGCGCGGTGGACACGAAGGGCAGCGCGATGGCGTTCTTGGTCAGCTTCATGCCCTCGAGCATCAGCATCGTGGCCAGCCGGCCGATGCCCAGCAGCTGCTGGCCGGTGCCGGCCAACTGCCGCCAGGCAGACTGCAACACGGCCGCGTCGCGCCGGCCTTTGCTGCCCTGGTAGGCCCGGTGCTCGACCGACCAGATCGGCTTCAGCTTCGCATCGCGCGCTGATTCGCTCAAGCCCTGCGCGGTCCAGCGCGCCATCGTCACGCCGTCGGCATAGGCATGGTGCATCTTCTGGTACAGCGCGACGCGCCCACCGGCGAGGCCGTCGATGATGTGCAGTTCCCACAGCGGGCGGCTGCGATCGAGCATCGGCTCGTGCAGCTTGGCGACATGGTCGAACAGCTGCTGGCGGCCGTTGCGTCCTGCCGGCAGCTTGTGCAGGAAGATGTGCTGCGTCAGGTCCACCGCCTCGGCATCGCGCCACTGCGGCACCGCGCTGAGCGAGAAGTGGATGACGCGGTTGAACGGCGGCTTCACGTCGGTGAAGGCCAGGAATTCGCGTTGCAGCTGCTTGGCGAACGCGGCGGTGGATTTGCCCGGCCGCTTGAAGATCAGCAAGCCGGCCACGTGCTTGGGGCTGGCTTCGGTTTCGGCGATGAAGAAGCCGAGATCGAGGAGCGAGAGTTTGTACATGGGAAGGTCGCGGCGGGTGGAGGCCCATTTTGCGGCCGGCCCGGTGCCGGGCCTCCCGGGTCAAACGATCAGCCGTCCAGCCCCGTTGGCGCACGCAGCCGGCCATCGGCGCTGTGCACACCGCCGCGTCTGCCCGGTTCGATGCTGCCGTAGCGCTGCGCATACACCGCCGGCAGCGCACGTGCAACGCTCGGCGCCAGCCACAGCCGCAGCAGGTGGCGGCGCCGATCGGGCTCGGCCCAGTCCTCGAACGCGGTGCGGTCGTGCAGCAAGGTGTGGTTGTGCACGAACTGCATGTCGCCGGCCTGCAGCGCCATCGTGAAGTGCAGCGCCGGGTGATTGCTGAGGTCGTCTAGCAGGTCGAGCGCCGCGATCTGCCGCTCGCTCAGCCGCGGCGCGTCGGCGAAACGCTGCGCCGAATTGATGTACTGGCGTTGGTAGATTGCCGACAGCTGGCCGTCGAACCAGTTGAAAACCGGGATCTCGAAGTACGGCTGGGCGCCGGCCGGCACCTCACCGCGGCGGTCGGTGGCCAGCGGCCTGAACAGCTCGGCAGCCAGGTCTTCGCGGCGTGCGCGCAGCTCGTTGTACAGCGTGGTCGAGGACACCAGCGCCGACAACCCGCCGCGCCGCGCCGGCTGCAGGCACAGCAGGCCGACGATGTCGGCTGAATCGGTGTGGAAGGTCTGCCGATCGTGCGTCTGGTAGATGCGCACGTTCGGGTCGGTGGCCGACAGGCCCAGATCGCGCACATGACCGAGCACATGGCCCTGCGCATTCTGCGATCGCGCCGCGCCGAGATGGGCGCCCAGGCCGTAGAAGGCGATGGCGCAGCGTCGCCGGCCCCAATCCGCCACCGGCAGGCCGCGCCACAGCACGAAGCCGCGGCCATGCAGCAGCTGCTCGCGCAGGCGGGCCAGGCGCGGCGCCAGCAGCGGCAGCGCGAACTGCTCGCGTCTGAGCGTGGCCAGCTCGGTGTGCTCGGGCATCCAGGCTTCGCTGGCGTCAGCCAGTTCGGCGAGTTCGGTTTCTTCGAGGGTTTCGATCCAGTCGCTGCGTGCAGCCATGTCTTCGCCGACCCAGGCCGCGGCCGTGTCGATTCGCGCGGGCAAGTCCGCAGGCCAGGTGAGGGGGGTGGTTGGCGCGTCGCGCATGGCTTTCGAGTCCTTCAGGCGCCCGCCTGGGTTCTCTTCACCCAGTCGTCGATCACCCGTTCGAGCAGCGCCAGTGGCAAGGCGCCGTGGCCGAGCACCTGGTCGTGAAAGTCGGCGAGCTTGAACTTCGCTCCGAGCTGCTGGCGCGCGCGCTCGCGCAGCTCGACGATCTTCAACATGCCGACCTTGTAGGCCAGCGCTTGACCCGGATCGACGAAGTAGCGCTCGACCTCGCCGACCACGAACGACGGCTCGCCGCCGATGTGCGCCTGCATGTAGTCGATGGCCTGCTCGCGCGTCCAGCGCTGCTGGTGGATGCCGGTGTCCACCACCAGCCGCACGGCGCGCAGCAGGTCCCAGCGCAGCCGGCCGATGTTGTCCAGCGGCGCGGTGCCGAAGCCCAGCTCCCAGGCCAGCAATTCGGCATACAGGCCCCAGCCCTCGACGTAGGCGGTGAACGGGATGACCGTGCGGAAAAAGGGCAGGTCGGTCAGCTCCTGCGCGATCGATTGCTGGAAGTGATGACCCGGAATGCCCTCGTGGTACGCGGTGTTGGGCATCTCGAAGGATGGCACCGCAGCGGTATCACGCAAGTTGGCGAAGAAGATGCCAGGCCGCGAGCCGTCGACGCTGCCTGCGCTGTAGTAGGCGATCGCCGCGCCGGCCTCGGCGTATGCAGGTACCGCCTTGACTTCGAGCGCGGCCCTCGGGCGCCGGCCGAACGCATCGCCCAAGCCGCCTTGCACCTCGGCCAGCAGTTCGCGGTAGCGCGCCAGCAGGGCCTGTTTGCCGTCAGGCGTGTTCGGGAACAGGTACCGAGGGTCGTGCTGCAAGGCATCCAGCCTGTCTGCGGTGCTGCCCTGATGCAGGCCCAACTTGCCGAACGCGGCGTTCAGTTCGGCATCGATGCGCGCCACCTCGGCCAGGCCGAGCGCGTGCACCTGTTGCGGTGTCAGATCGGTGGTGGTGTGCTGCTTGACGGCCCAGGCGTAATAGGCCTCGCCGTCGGGCAGGTGCCACGCGCCGTGGTTGCCGTCGGGCATTTGCGCGCTCAGGTGTTCACGCAGTCGCCGGTAGGCCGGATAGACCTTGTCGCCCACCGAGTGCACCACACGTGCTTGCAACCCGGCGCGGGCGCCGGCATCGATCTCGCTGGCGGGCAGCTTGCCCAGCTTGGTGGCGAACGACACGGCGAGTGTGTTGTCCTGCGGCGGCACACCGACGAAGGCATCGATCTGTGCGATCGACTTCTCGACGGCGAAACGCGGCGGCTGCACGCCCTGGCCTTCGCGCAACTGCAGGCTGGCCAGCACCTGCTCGACCTGTCGCGGCAGGGCGTCGAGGCGCAGCACATAGGCTTCGGCATCGGCACGGCGATCGATGCGGTGTTGGTTGACCATGAAGGCCGGAAAATCGATGTGGATGCCGGCGAGCTGGGTGACCGGAAAGCTGTGGTGAACATAGGGCCGGCCCAATACCGTGCCTTGCAGGAAGAACTGCAAGGTGTCGTACGACAGAGCGTCCTCGCCGGCCATCGTGCTGCGCTGGTAGCGGCGCAGCGTGTAGAGCGAGTCCTCGGCGGATCGTTGGTCCTTCTCGTCCTGTGCGGGCGACAGGTCGTCGAGCTTGCCGCTGTGGAAATCGAGCCACGGCGGCACGATGCCCATCGACGTCAGCATCTGCGGACGGTCGAGCGCATACGACGCGAACACCCGCGCATAGAACGCGTCGATGAACAGCGGCTTGAAATACCAAGTGTGGGCCGCCGCGGCGGCCAGCAACAACAATGCCGCCGCGACCGCGACCAGAAGCCACTTCAGAGCGCGTTGCATCGGCATTCCCGCATAGCGCACGAACTTTACGGGATGGCTGGGCGCCGAATCGGCGCCGGGCGGGCTTCAGCGGCGACGCTGTGCCGCCAGGACGCGGTCAATTTGCCTGAATGTCATACACAAATTATCGACGCGAGACACGCTTGCTGTTCGGTTTATAGACATTTCTCCGTGATGACTTCACTTGGGGACTGTCCGCAGGGCGCCTCTCCACGGCTGCAACTCAGTGTTTGCACTTACATGGTGCAATTTGGCATGTGCTTTGCACAGGAACCGAGTCCAGCGGGCGGGCGCAGCGCCGTTGCCCAATCACCCCTCAGGAGACAGTCGGATGCGCACTTCAAGTCTTTCGTCCCTCAAATCAAGCACCCTCGCGGGTGTTTTCGGCACCACGCTCTGCGCTGTACTGTTCGCGCTGCCGCTGTCTGCCGCACTCGCGCAGAACAAGGGTGAAATCAGGATCGCCCATGTGCACAGCCTGACCGGCCCGCTCGAGGCCTACGGCAAGCAGACCACCACCGGTCTGATGCTCGGTCTGGATTACGCGACTGGCGGCACGATGGTGGTTGCCGGCAAGAAGATCGTCGTCATCGAGAAGGACGACCAAGGCAAGCCCGACCTGGGCAAGAGCCTGCTGGCGGCGGCCTATGCTGACGACAAGGCCGACCTGGCGATCGGTCCGACCAGTTCGGGCGTGGCACTGGCCATGCTGCCGGTGGCCGAGGAATACAAGAAGATCCTGCTCGTCGAGCCGGCCGTGGCCGATTCGATCACCGGCGAGAAGTGGAACAAGTACATCTTCCGCACCGGCCGCAATTCGAGCCAAGACGCGATCAGCAACGCGGTGGCCATCGACAAGCCGGGCGTCGTCATCGCCACCTTGGCGCAGGACTACGCCTTCGGCAAGGATGGCGTGGCCGCCTTCAAGTCGTCGGTGAAGAACGCGAAGATCGTGCACGAGGAATACCTGCCGACCACGACCACCGATTTCACCGCCGGCGCGCAACGCATCATCGACAAGCTGAAGGACCAGCCGGGTCGCAAGATCATCTGGATCATCTGGGCCGGCGGCGGTGGCAACCCGTTCAAGATCGCCGACCTCGACCTCAAGCGCTACGGCATCGAGATCGCCACCGGCGGCAACATCCTGCCGGCGATGGTGGCCTACAAGCAGTTCCCGGGCATGGAAGGCGCCACCTACTACTACTTCGGCATCCCGAAGAACCCGGTCAACGAATGGCTGGTGGCGCGTCACTACTCGCAGTTCAAGTCGCCGCCCGATTTCTTCACCGCCGGCGGCATGGCCGCGGGCATCGCGGTGGTCGAGGCGCTGAAGAAGACCGGCGGCGACACCAACACCAACAAGCTCATCAAGACGATGGAAGGCATGAGCTTCGAGACGCCGAAGGGCAAGATGACCTTCCGCAAGGAAGACCACCAGGCAATGCAGAGCATGTACCACTTCAAGATCAAGGTGGACCCGGCGTTTGCCTGGGGCGTGCCGGAGCTGGTGCACGAGATCAAGCCCGATGAAATGAACGTTCCGATCAAGAACTCCCGATAAAGGAGACCCGCTTTCGCGTGCTGCCTTTATCTCGACGGGTTGGAGCGGTCGCTGACGCGCCGTTCAACACGTCGCGGGGCGCTCCATGCTCGAGACCAGGAATCTCACCATTCGCTTTGGTGGCCATGTGGCGGTGGACGGCGTGTCCTGCGTCTTCGCGCCCGGCAGGTTGACGGCCATCGTCGGGCCCAACGGCGCGGGCAAGACCACCTACTTCAACCTGATTTCCGGGCAGTTGCGGGCGAGCGAAGGGCAGGTGCTGCTCGACGGCGAGGACATCAGCAAGCTGCCGGCGCCGACACGCACGCACAAGGGCCTGGGCCGCGCGTTCCAGCTGACGCAGCTGTTCCCGAACCTGAGCGTGATGGAGAACGTGCGCCTGGCCGTGCAGGCGCGCGAGATGGCACGCGGCGCAGGGCACTGGGCCGGCAACCTGTTCAGCGTGTGGCTCGACCGGCAGGACTGGATCGACGAGGCGCTGCAGATTCTGGAATCGGTGCGCCTGGCCGACAAGCGCGACGCGCACGCGGCCAGCCTGCCGCATGGCGACCAGCGCAAGCTGGAAGTGGCTCTGCTGATCGCGCTCGATCCGAAGGTGTTCATGTTCGACGAGCCCACCGCCGGCATGAGCGTGGACGAGGTGCCGGTGATCCTGGACCTGATCCGCGAGCTGAAGTCGCGCAAGGACAAGTTGATCCTGCTGGTGGAGCACAAGATGGACGTGGTCAGCGAACTCGCCGATCGCATCATCGTGCTCAACAACGGACAGCTCGTTGCCGACGGCGAGCCGGCGGCGGTGATCGCCTCGCCGGTCGTGCAACAGGCCTACCTGGGCATGGCAGCGGAGGAGGTGGAGTGACCGCCGTGCTGTCACTGCAAGGTGTGCACACGCACATCGCCGCGTACCACATCCTGCACGGCGTCGACCTCGAGGTGCGGGCAGGGCAGGTGACGATGCTGCTGGGCCGCAACGGCGCCGGCAAGACGACGACATTGCGCACGATCATGGGCTTGTGGGCCGCGTCGTCCGGTTCGGTGAGGTTCAAGGGCCAGAGCATCGGCGGCCAGAGACTGGAAGCCGGCCAGCCGGCCGGCTCGGGCCAATTGAGCACCCCCGAGATCGCCCAGCTCGGCATCGCTTACGTGCCGGAGAGCATGGGCATCTTCTCCGACCTGTCGGTGAAGGAGAACATGGTGCTGGCCGCACGAGCGGCGCGCCGCGCCGAGGAACTCGACAGCCAACGCCTGGAATGGATCTTCGGCCTGTTCCCGGCGCTGAAAAAGTTCTGGCTGTATCCAGCCGGCAAGCTGTCGGGTGGGCAGAAGCAGATGCTGGCCGTGGCGCGCGCCATCGTCGAGCCGCGCGAACTGCTGCTCATCGACGAGCCGAGCAAGGGCCTGGCGCCGTCGATCATCGTCAACCTGATCGATGCCTTCCGCCAGTTGAAGAGCCAGAGCACGACGATCCTGCTCGTCGAGCAGAACTTCCAGATGGCCAAGGCGCTGGGCGACACGGTGGCGGTGATGGACAACGGCCGCGTCGTGCACCACGGCGCGATGGCACAACTGGCCGAAGACGATCGCTTGCAGCAGCGGCTGCTGGGGCTGTCGCTGGGAACACACCAATGACCACGGGTGCGACCACCACCACCGCCGGCAGCACCTCCACGCGCAGCGTGCTCAAGCTGAAAGCCGACTTCGACTGGCAGCCGATCGCGCTGCTGTTTGCCGTGCTGTTCGGGGCCTGGCCGCTGGTCGGCTCGTCGTCCACCTGGGTCACGCTCAGCGTGGCCGGGCTGGCGATGGGCTTGATCATCTTCATCATCGCCTCGGGCCTGACCTTGATCTTCGGCCTGATGGACGTGCTCAATTTCGGCCACGGCGTGTTCATCGCGCTCGGCGCTTTCGTCGCCACCAGCGTGATGGGCGGCATGGCCGACTGGACCGCCAGCGATTCGGTCATCCGCAATCTGGCGGCGGTGTTCGCGGCGATGCTCGTCGCGATGGCCGCGGCCGGTGCGCTGGGCGTGGCCTTCGAGCGCTTGATCGTGCGGCCGGTGTACGGCCAGCACCTGAAGCAGATCCTGATCACGATGGGCGGCATGATCGTCGGCGAGGAACTGATCAAGGTCATCTGGGGCCCGTTGCAGATTCCGCTGCCGCTGCCGGCCACGCTGCGCGGCTCGTTCGTCGTCGGCGACGCGTCGATCGAGAAGTACCGCGTGCTGGCGGTGGTCATCGGCCTGATCGTCTTCGCCAAGCTGCTGTACGTGCTCAACCGCACCAAGCTCGGCCTGCTGGTGCGTGCCGGTGTGCAGGACCGCGAGATGGTCGAATCGCTCGGCTACCGCATCCGCCGCCTCTTCGTCGGCGTGTTCGTCGCCGGCAGCGCGCTGGCCGGGCTGGGCGGTGTCATGTGGGGGCTGTACCAGCAATCGGTGGTGCCGCAGATCGGCGCGCAGGTCAACGTGCTGATCTTCATCGTCATCATCATCGGCGGGCTGGGCTCGACCACCGGCTGCTTCATCGGCGCGCTGCTGGTCGGCCTGATGGCCAACTACACCGGCTACCTGGCGCCGAAGGTGGCGCTGTTCTCGAACATCGGCTTGATGGTCGCGATCCTGCTGTGGCGGCCGCAGGGCCTGTACCCGGTGACGAACCGATGAGCGTCCTGGCAAGGCTGCTCTCCCACGACCTGCCACGCAGCCGCTGGCTGGCGCTGGCTTTGCTGCTGGTCGTGCTCGGCCTGGCCGCGGCGCCGTTCCTGTTCCCCGGCGCCAAGTCGCTGGGCGTGGCGGCGAAGATGCTGGTCTTCATCCTGCTCGTCGCCAGCTACGACCTGCTGCTCGGCTACACCGGCATCGTCAGCTTCGCGCACACCATGTTCTTCGGCATCGGCGCCTACGGCGTGGCGGTGGCCACCACGCGCATGGGTGAAGGCGTCGGCGCGGTGCTGCTGGGTGTGGCCGTCGCGCTGATCCTCTCGCTCGCGCTGTCGCTGGTCATCGGCCTGTTCAGCCTGCGCGTGAAGGCGATCTTCTACGCGATGATCACGCTCGCCGTGGCCGCGGCCTTCCAGACGCTGGCCTCGCAGTTGAGTGACGTCACTGGCGGCGAGGACGGCTTGAGCTTCAAGACCATCGCCTGGCTCAGCCCCAGCTTCGAGCCGTTCGAAAACGAGTTCCTCGGCGTGCTCGTCGACGGCAAGATCTTCACCTACTACCTGCTGTTCGGGGTCGTGGTCGCGCTGTTCCTGCTGCTGCTGCGCATCGTCAATTCGCCCTTCGGGCGTGTGCTGCTGGCGATCCGCGAGAACGACTTCCGCGCCGAGGCCATCGGCTACCGCACCGTGATCTACCGCACCGCCAGCAACGTGCTGTCGGCGCTGTTCGCCACCGTGGCCGGCGCGCTGCTGGCGCTGTGGTTGCGCTACACCGGGCCCGACACGACGCTGAGCTTCGAGATCATGCTCGACATCCTGCTCATCGTCGTCATCGGCGGCATGGGCACGATGTACGGCGCGGTCATCGGCGCGGTGCTGTTCGTGTTCGCGCAGAACTATCTGCAGGACCTGCTGAAGCTCGGCGCCGGTGCCTTCGAAGGCGTGCCGGTGCTGTCGCAGCTGATCGCGCCCGACCGCTGGCTGCTGTGGCTGGGCGTGCTGTTCGTGCTGTCGGTCTATCACTTCCCGGCCGGTGTGGTCGGTCGCTTGCGCCTCGGCGCACTGAAGCGATGACGCCGACCTCGCACTACATCGACTGCCTGGGTCGCGAGCTGCACTGCCTGGAGTGGGGCGCACAGCACGCCGACACGGTCATCGCCTGGCACGGCCTGGCGCGCACCGCACGCGACATGGACGACATCGCCGCGCACCTGGCGCAGCGCTTTCGTGTCCTCTGCCCCGACACCATCGGCCGCGGCCTGAGCCAGTGGAGCCCGCAGCCCGAGAAGGAGTACTGCCTGGCCTTCTATGCCGGCTTGGCGCGCGCGCTGGTCGATCGGCTCGGGCTGGCGCAATGCCACTGGCTCGGCACGTCGATGGGCGGTGCCATCGGCATCGAAGCCGCCGCCGGGCCGCTGCGCGGACGCATCCGCCGCATGGTGCTCAACGATGTCGGCCCGCAACTGGCCGACGCGGCCATCGAGCGCATCCGCTCGTATGCCGGCAGCCCGCCGGCTTTCGACACCGTGCTCGAACTCGAGGCCTACTTCCGCACCGTCTACAAGCCCTATGGCGCGATGGACGATGCCCAGTGGCGGCGGCTGACCGAAAGCTCGGCGCGCCGCTTGCCCGACGGCCGCGTCACGCCGCATTACGACCCGGCGATGGTCATGCAGTTCACGCATCACGACAACGACTACGCGCTGTGGCCCGAGTGGGATTCACTCGACCTGCCGGTGCTGTGCCTGCGTGGCGAGCACAGCGATCTGCTGCTGCCCGAGGTGGCCGACGCGATGCGCAACCGCGGCCCGCGCGCGGTGGTCGTCACCATCGCAGGCTGTGGCCATGCGCCGACCCTGAACACCCCCGAGCAGTACGCGCTGATCGAACGCTTTTTCGTCGCCTGAGCCGGCAGGCAGGCATTTTCCCCAACCAACGACAAGGAGATGAGCATGCACATCCAAAACCTTCGCAAGGTCCTCGTGGCGCTGGCCGCGCTGGCGGCCTGTGGCGCGACGCAAGCCGCCGGCACCGTCGGCAACACCTTGCCGGCGGACTTCCCGGTCATCGAGGACACCTCGCTCGGCCAGCCGGTGATCGGCTTCGGCGCGGCCGGCACCGTATCGCGCACGCCAGTGATTTTCCTGCACGGCAACAACGACACGCCGTTCCCGACCGCCTGCAACCCGTACGGCCGCATGCAGGCGCTGGCGCAGTACCTGGCCGACAACGGCTACGCCAGCAGCGAGCTGTGGGGCCTGGGTTACCAGGGCGACCAGTGCGACCTGCCGGGAGATCAGACGCTGCGTTCGCGCATCGCCCACACCAACGCCGCCAACGTGCCCGACCTGCGCCGCTTCGTGCGCGCGGTGCTGGCCTACACTGGCGCGCGCGAGGTGGACATCGTCGCGCACAGCCTGGGCGTGACGCTGGCGCGCGAGTGGATGCGCCAGGACAACGCCAACAAGAGCGTGCGGCGGCTGGTGGCCATCGACGGGCCGAATCACGGCATCATCAACTGCTCGCCTTCGCCGGCCAACTACTGGCAGGCCGCGGCAAACGGCGGCTTCACGCCCGACAGCGCGGTGTGCGAGGAACTGGGTTCGCCGCAGACGCCGTTCCTGCAGCTCCTGAACGGCCGCGGCGGCGAAAACGAGGGGCCGACGCGCGTGCTGGTGATCCGCAACGCCGACACCAGCTTTGTCTATTTCTCGGTGCAGGACGGCTTCATCGCCCCGGTGCCGGCAATCGATTCGTTCGGCAATGCCACCGACTTCTCGCACAGCGCGCGACTGCGCGGTGCGCGCGAGCTCGCGCTGACCGGGCAGGGCGCCTTCGACCCGATCCTCGGCACCGGCCACCTGGGCATCCTCAATTCGCCGGCCACCTGGGCCGCAACGCTGGACTTCCTGGCTGACCGGCGCCCGCCGCGTTGATGTTCGCGCACGCAGCATGGCCGCGACGCGTCGGCAAGGCGCTCTGCGCTGCCGCGTGCATCAGCGCGGCCGCCACCGGCCTGGCGCAGGTGCCTCCGGATGCGGCTGAGGTGGCGGCGTACCGCGGCATGTTCGCTGCCGCCTGGCAGGGCGACGTGGCAGCGATCACGCGCGAGACCGACGCCAGCGCGCTGAATGCGCGCGATGCACATGGCCGCACGCCCGTTCATGTCGCCACCTTCGCGCGCCAGCGCGAAGCGCTGCGCACGCTGGCGCGCAGCGGCGCCGATCTGGCGGCGCTCGACAACGACCGCTACGACGCCGTCACCATCGCTGCGGTGGCCGACGATGAAGAGACCTTGCGCCTGCTGCTCTCGCTGGGCGCGAGCGCGAAGCTCACCACCAGCCGCTACGACGGCACCGCGCTGATCGCCGCCGCGCACCTGGGCCACGACGGCGTGGTGCGCCAGCTGATCGCGGCCGGCGCACCGCTGAACCATGTCAACAACCTGCACTGGACAGCGTTGATCGAAGCCATCGTGCTCGGCGACGGCGGGCGGCGCCATGTGGCGGTGGTGAAAGCACTGGTCGAGGCCGGCGCCGACACCCAACTTGCCGACCGGGATGGCGCCACGCCGCTGACCTTGGCCAGCGCGCGGGGCTTCGTGCCGATGCAGCAGATCCTGCGGCGCGCGGGCGCACGCTGAGCAGATGTCAGCGGCATTGACAGATCGGCGCGGCAGACCAAAGATCGCTGTCTTGTCGACCTTTTCGTCACTACTGGAGAACCCGATGCGTGCCACAGGAACAAGTCTTTCGATGCTGGTCGGTGCCGCCCTGTTGCTGCTGCAAGGCTGCGGCACGACCTACCCACAGTTGGTCGGCGAGCGCTACTTCGTGACCAATCTCGACACCCACCCGGTGTTGATCTCGTCGGTCGATGGGCGCGGCACGTTGACGGTACCGGCTCGCGTGGAACCGGGGTTGCGCCACATCGTGCTGCAGGGCACACCCGGCGCCGCTGGCCACAGCACGCTGGAAACCTTCACGCTCGACGTCAAGCCGTGCACGCGCTATTACATCGTCGCGGTGAAGACCAGCCCGCTGAACACCCGCTTCACGCCGAAGGTCGACTTCGAAGAGCCGCTGGCCGGCTGCAGCGCCGCGGCTTCCTGATCGGGCGCGAAGGCGCTGCGCCCCGGCGCATCGGTGCTCGGGAGGGCGTTCCGATACGGCGACCCTGATGCCGGCACGTCCATCGGCGGCTCCTAGAATGGCCGGTTCCGCCCTGCGTTTTGCCCCTCCATGTCCGGCTCGATCCACATCCGCGGCGCCCGCCAGAACAACCTCAAGAACCTCGATCTCGACATCCACACCGGCGAGCTGACGGTGGTCACCGGGCCGTCGGGCTCGGGCAAGTCGAGCCTGGTCTTCGACACGCTGTATGCCGAAGGGCAGCGGCGCTACGTCGAGACCTTCAGCGCCTATGCGCGCCAGTTCCTCGAGCGCATGGACCGCCCGGCGGTGGACCGCGTCGATGGCGTGCCGCCGGCGATCGCCATCGACCAGACCAATCCGGTGCGCACCAGCCGCAGCACGGTCGGCACGATGACCGAGCTGAACGATCACCTGAAGCTGCTGTTCGCGCGCGCCGCGCAGCTGTTCGACAAGCTCACGGCCTTGCCGGTGCGACACGACACACCGGAGACGATCTACGCCAACCTGCTCGCGCGCACGTCGGCCAGCGACCCGCGGCTGGTGTTCACGTTTCCGGTGGAACTGCCGGCCAACACCAGCGCCGAGCAGATCGAGCAGTGGCTGTCGGCCAGCGGTTTCAGCCGCGTGCAGGCCGAGCGCGATGCCGATGGCAAGAAGCTGCTCGACGTCGTCGCCGATCGCTTCCGCCTGGCGCAGGTCGAGAAGGTGCGCGTGATGGAGGCGATCGAGCTGGCGCTGAAGCGCGGCAGCGGGCGGCTCAATGTCTACCGGCTGGCTGACGACGACGGCGGCGGGGCCGAGTTGTGGCGCTATTCCACCGGTCTGCATTGCCCGGAAAGCGACCAGCGCTATGCCGACCCGCAACCGGCGTTGTTCTCCTTCAACTCGGCCTTCGGCGCCTGCGAGACCTGCCGTGGCTTCGGCCGTGTCATCGGTGTCGATCTGGGCCTGGTCATTCCCGATGCGCGCAAGACGCTGCGCAACGGCGCCATCAAGACCATCATGACGCCGGCCTGGGCCGAGATCCACAACGACCTGCTCACCCACGCCGGCACGGCCGGCATCCCGCGCGACACCGCGTGGAGCCACCTCAGCGAAGCGCAGCGCGACTGGGTGCTGAACGGCGACCCGGCCTGGAAAGGCAAGTGGAACAAGCAGTGGTACGGCATCCACCGCTTCTTCGGCTACCTGGAAAGCAAGGCCTACAAGATGCACATCCGGGTGCTGCTGTCGAAGTACCGCAGCTACACGCCGTGCCCGGCCTGCGGCGGCGCGCGACTGAAGCTCGAGGCGTTGCTGTGGCGCCTGGGTGACCAGGCCGGAGCCGATGCCGTGCTGCCGCCGTCGCAGCGCAACCTGCCGGTGGGCGCGTCGTGGCGCCGCGAGCAGCTCGAAGCGCTGCCGGGGCTGAGCCTGCACGACCTGATGCTGCTGTCGATCGAGCGACTGCGCCGCTTCTTCGACAGCCTGCCGCTGCACGGCGAGAACCTCGACGAGGCGTTGAAGCTGCTGCACGAGGAAATCGCGACAAGGCTGAAATACCTGTGCGATGTCGGCCTGGGCTACCTGACGCTGGATCGGCAAAGCCGCACGCTGAGTGGCGGCGAGGTGCAGCGCATCAACCTGACGACCGCGCTCGGCACCTCGTTGGTGAACACGCTGTTCGTGCTCGACGAACCCAGCATCGGCCTGCACCCGCGCGACATGGGCCGCATCAACCAGGCGATGCTGCGCTTGCGCGATGCCGGCAACACGCTGGTGGTGGTCGAGCACGACCCGGCGGTGATGCTGATGGCCGACCGCCTGATCGACATGGGCCCGGGCCCCGGCGAGCGTGGCGGCGAGATCGTCTTCGATGGCACGCCCGAAGAAGCGCGCCGTGCCGACACGCTGACCGGCGCCTACCTGGGCGGGCGCAAGCAGGTCGGCGCGGGTTTTCGGCGTTGGGTCGAAGACAGCACGCCCAAGCTCATCATCGAAGGCGCGCGCGAGCACAACCTGAACGACATCAGCGTGACGCTGCCGCTGCAGCGGCTGGTGGTGGTGACCGGCGTCTCGGGTTCGGGCAAGAGCACCCTGGTGCAGGACGTGCTGTTTCCGGCGCTGGCCCGACATTTCGGCAAGGCCACCGAAACGCCCGGTGCGCACGACCGCCTGCTCGGTGCCGACTGGCTGAGCGATGCGGTGTTCGTCGATCAATCGCCGATCGGCAAGACCGCGCGTTCCAACCCGGCCAGCTATGTCGGCGCCTGGGACGAGATGCGCAAGCTGTTCGCCGATGCGCCGCTGGCGCGCGAGCGCAGCTACAGCGCCAGCATGTTCAGCTTCAACGCCGGCGACGGCCGCTGCCCGACCTGCGGCGGCTCGGGATTCGAGCATGTGGAGATGCAGTTCCTCAGCGACGTCTATCTGCGCTGCCCCGACTGCGACGGCAAGCGCTTCCGCCCCGAGGTGCTGGAGGTGCGGCTGATCCGCGGCACGCGGCAGATGAACGTCGCCGACGTGCTGGCGCTGACGGTCAACGAGGCCTCGCTGCTGTTCGCCGACGACCGCGAGGTGCTGGCGCGGCTGCAACCGATCGTCGATGTCGGGCTCGACTACGTGCGCCTGGGCCAGCCGGTGCCGACCTTGTCGGGCGGCGAGGCGCAGCGGCTGAAGCTGGCCGGCTTCCTCGCCGATGCGGCCAGCGGGCCACGCCAGCCGGCGGCGAAGAAGGGACAGTTGTTCCTCTTCGACGAACCGACCACCGGCCTGCACTTCGACGACATCGCGAAGCTGATGCGCGCGTTGCGCAAATTGCTCGATGCCGGGCATTCGCTGGTCATCATCGAGCACAACCTCGACGTCGTGCGCGCGGCCGACTGGATCGTCGATCTCGGTCCCGAAGGCGGCGAGGGCGGCGGCGAGGTGGTGTGCGTCGGCACGCCCGACGACGTCAAGGCCCATGCCACCTCGCACACCGGCAAGGCGCTGCGCGACTACGAGCGCAGCCTGGGCCTGGGGCCGCACCGGGCGGAGGAGGGCGTGCCGCTGCAACAGGTGTTGCGCGCCAGGCCGCCGGCTGCCGTCGCCGACGCATCGATCCGCATCGTCAATGCGCGCGAGCACAACCTGAAGTCGCTGAACGTGAACATCCCGCGCGGCAAGTTCAGCGTCGTCACCGGCGTGTCGGGTTCGGGCAAGAGCACGCTGGCCTTCGACATCCTCTTCAACGAAGGCCAGCGCCGCTACCTCGAATCGCTGAACGCCTATGCGCGCAGCATCGTGCAGCCGGCGGGGCGGCCCGAGGTCGATGCGGTGTATGGCATTCCGCCGACGGTGGCGATCGAACAGCGGCTGTCGCGCGGCGGGCGCAAGAGCACGGTCGCCACCACCACCGAGGTGTGGCACTTCCTGCGCCTGCTGTGGGTCAAGCTCGGCCTGCAGCACTGCGTGCACGACGGCGCGCCGGTCAGGCCGCAAAGCGCCGAGAGCATCGCCGCGCAACTGCTGCGCGACCACAAGGGCGAGCATGTCGGCCTGCTGGCGCCGCTGGTGGTGGCGCGCAAGGGCGTCTACACCGATCTGGCGAAGTGGGCCAAGGCGCGCGGCCACACGCACCTGCGCGTCGACGGCGAATTCCTGAAGCTCGACCCGTGGCCGCGGCTGGACCGCTTCAAGGAACACACGCTCGAACTGCCGGTGGCGGACTTCGTGGTCAGCGCCGAGCACGAAGCCGAGCTGCGTGCCGCGCTGTCGCGCGCGCTAGATGCCGGCAAGGGGGTGATGCACCTGCTGCATCCGCTGGACGGTCTGGGCGCGGCGATGGACAGCGGGCAATCGACCACCGCCATCGGCGCGGTCAAGGTGTTCTCGACCAAGCGCGCCTGCCCGGTGTGTGGCACCAGCTACCCCGAGCTCGATCCGCGCATGTTCTCGTACAACAGCAAGCACGGCTGGTGCACCACCTGCGTCGGCACCGGCCTGGCATTGACACGCGAGCAGCGCAAGGCCTATGACGATTCGAAGCGCGACGATGACCCGAAAGGCCGCGAGCAGAGCTTCCCGTCCGAAGAAGCCGAGGTCGAGGGCGTGGTCGATGCGCCATGTCCTGATTGCGACGGCACGCGGCTGAACCCGGCTTCGCGGCTGGTGAGCTTCGATGCGCTGCCGATCAGCAGCGTGGCCGCGCTGTCGGTGTCGGCCGCGAAGCAGTGGGTGCACACGCTGACGCGCGAAGGCCACCTGTCGGTTCGCGAGGCCGGCATCGGCCGCGACGTCATCACCGAGATCCGCAGCCGGCTCGAGTTCCTCGAAGAAGTCGGCCTGGGTTACCTGACATTGGACCGCGCCGCGCCGACTCTCAGCGGTGGCGAGGCACAACGCATCCGACTGGCGGCGCAGCTGGGCAGCAACCTGCAGGGCGTGTGCTACGTGCTCGACGAGCCGACGATCGGGCTGCATCCGCGCGACAACCGCATCCTGCTCAACGCGCTGCAATCGTTGAGCGACAAGGGCAACACGCTGGTGGTGGTCGAGCACGATGAAGACACCATCCGCCACGCCGATCACCTGATCGACATCGGCCCCGGCGCCGGCAAGCGCGGCGGCACGCTGGTGGCCGAGGGCTCGGCGGCGGATCTGTCGCGCGTGGCGGCGTCGGTGACGGGCCGCTTGTTGGCCGCAGCCGCTGCGCCATCCGTTGCAGCCGCGGCGGGCCGTCAATGTTCAGCGGCGGCGGCGGTGCTGCCTCGCCCGCGCAGCGATCGACGGCGGGCTGAGGGCTGGCTCTTCATTCGCAATGCCTCGCTGCACAACCTGCAGCAACTCGACGTGCGCCGTGCCGCTGCACCGCCTGGTGGCGGTGACCGGCGTCAGCGGCTCGGGCAAATCGACACTGGCGCGCGACGTGCTGCTGGCCAACCTGCAATTCATCAACCGCCGCGGCGCCAAGCCGAACTGGCAGGGGCTGGACGGCATCGACGGCTGGCAACGCATCGACCGCGTGCTCGAAGTGGACCAGACGCCGATCGGCAAGACACCGCGTTCCTGCCCGGCCACCTACATCGGCTTCTGGGACGCGATCCGCAGGATCTTCGCCGAGACGCTGGAAGCCAAGGCACGCGGCTACGCGCCATCGCGCTTTTCGTTCAACACCGGCGACGGCCGCTGCCGCGGCTGCGAAGGCCAGGGCCTGCGCACGGTCGAGATGAGCTTCCTGCCCGACGTGAAGGTGCCGTGCGACAGCTGCCACGGCCAGCGCTTCAACGGCGAAACGCTGGCGGTCAGCTGGCGCGGCAAGAGCATCGGCGAGGTGCTGCAGATGGAAGTCGATGAGGCGGTGGGCTTCTTCGCTTCGATGCCGGCCATCGCGCACCCGCTGCAACTGCTGCACGATGTCGGGCTGGGCTACCTGACGCTGGGCCAGCCATCGCCGACGCTGAGCGGCGGCGAAGCGCAGCGCATCAAGCTGGTCACCGAACTGAGCAAGGTGCGCGACGAAGTCGGCCGGCGCGGTCAGAAGGCACCGCACACGCTGTACGTGCTCGACGAGCCGACGGTGGGCCTGCACATGGCCGACGTCGAAAGGCTGATCCGCGTCCTGCACCGCCTGGTGAATGGCGGCCACAGCGTGGTCGTCATCGAGCACGACCTGGACGTCATCGCCGAGGCCGACTGGGTCATCGACCTGGGGCCGGAAGGCGGTGACGCCGGCGGGCGCGTGGTCTTGACCGGCACGCCCGAGCAGGTGGTGCGCGCCGGCACGCATACCGGCGTGGCGTTGGCGCCGGTGCTCAATCGCGCGGAGCCCGCCCACGCCGCTTGAAGCAGGCACGCCTTCGCCGGCGCTCAGCCCGGCCTCGCGTGCCGGCGCCCGCACCTGCGATGGCTACTCGGGCCCGGTGCCGTCGGCCGAGTCCGTGCCGACGTGCGACCGGTACATCAGCCGCATCGCGCGCGATTGCAGTTGCACGGCATCGTCGTGGTCGCCGCAGCGGTCGAGCACATCGCTGATGCGCAGCAACACCTTGATCTCCCACTGCGGGTCGGCCACATGCGCGGCCATCCCCGCGGCTTCGAAGGCGCGGTCGCGGGTGCGCTCCAGTGCGGCTTCGGCGCCTTCGCCGCGGCGGTTTTGCAGCTGCTCGGCCAGCGCACCGCTGGTCTCGGTCATCTGGCACAGCAACTCCAGGCTCTGGTCCACCGCGCCCAGCACGCCGGCCCAGCGATAGGCCTGCTCGAGGTAGGTCTCGGCCGGCACCAGCGCGTTCAGGCCGCGATAGCAGCGCGCCATCTGCGCCAGTGCAAGGCACATCTCCAGCGGCATGTGGAACTGCTCGGCCAGGTCGAGCGACTTGGCGGCTTCGCGCAGGGCGCTGCGCGCCGGGCTGTCCGGCAGCGCCTGTGCCCGATCCGCGGACAGATGCGTTTCGGCCTCGGATCGATGGTCGCGCATGGACGGCTTTCGAGAAGACGGCTGCGGCAAGATGCGCGGCCTCGAGCGATCCTAGGCGTCTTGCCGCATGCGCGCGTCCCCGCGTACCGGGGGTCGTGTGGTGGGCGCGTGTGCCGCTTGTCGCGCTGTCGCGGTGACAAGCGCGGTGAAAGGCGCGCTTACAGACGCAACAGTTGCGGCAGGTACAGGCTGAAGCCCGGGAAGGCGATCAGCACGCCCATGCGCAGGATGTCGGCGGCCACGAACGGCAACACGCCGCGCCAGATGGTGGTGGTCGGCACGTCGGGCAGCACGCTGGACAGCACGAAGATGTTCATGCCGATCGGCGGTGTGATGAGGCTGATCTCGATCACGCACACGACGATGATGCCGAACCACACCGGATCGAAGCCGAGAGCGGTGACCAGCGGGAAGAACAGCGGCACCGTCAGCAGCATCATCGACAGGCTTTCCATGGCCGTGCCGAGCACGACATAGATCGCGCAGATGGCGATGATGATGGCCACCGGGTGCACATCGAACTGGGTGACGAAGTCGCGCAGCGAGATGGGCAGGGCGGTGAAGTTCAGGAAGTTGGCGAACAGCGATGCGCCGATGACGATGGTGAACAGCATCGCCGAGGTGCGCGCCGATTCGACCAGCACCTCGCGCAGCGAGCGCCAGTTCAACGCGCCGCGCGCGAGCGCGAAGATGAAGCCGCCGGTGGCGCCGACGCCGGCCGCTTCGGTGGGCGTGAAGAAGCCGCCGTACATGCCGCCCATGACGAGGGCGAACAGCAGCAGCACGCCCCAGATGCTGCGCACGGCCTTGAGCCTCTGGCCCCAGCTGGCGCGCTCGCCCGGCGGGCCCCAATTCGGGTGGCGGTGGGTGATCCACATCGATGCCAGCAGATAGAAGCCGGTGGCGATCAGGCCTGGAATCACCCCCGCGGCGAACAGCGCGCCGATGTTCTGTTCGGTCATGATGCCGTAGATGACCAGGATCACCGATGGCGGGATCAGGATGCCGAGCGTGGCGCCGGCGCAGATCGAGCCGGCCGCGAACGCCGGCTCGTAGCCGAAACGACGCATCTCCGGCATCGCCACGCGCGCCATCGTGGCGGTGGTGGCGATCGACGAACCGCAGATCGCCCCGAAGCCGGCACAAGCCGCGATGGTGGACATTGCCAGGCCGCCGCGCCGATGGCCGATGAAGGCATAGGCGGCCTGGTACAGGTCGCGCGACATGCCGGCGCGGGTGACGAAGTTGCCCATCAGCACGAACAGCGGCACGACGGACAGCGTGTAGGCGCCGATGTCGATGAACTCGCCAGCCGCCGACGACATCGCCGCCGGCCACGAGCGCATCAGTCCCAGCCCGACCAGCCCGACCAGTCCCATGCTGATGGCGATCGGCACGCGCAGCAGCATCAGCGCGAACATCGCCGCGAAGCCGATCAGCCCTTCGCTCATGCGCTGCTTTCCTGGCCGCGGGCGCTGCGCCAGGCCAGCCCTGCATGCACGGCGGCGGTGACGGCCAGCATCACCGCGACCATGCCGTGGAACGGCCACAGGCTGATCTCGAGCCGGGACGTGATGTCGCCGTATTCCATCGTGCGTGCCGCGCGCTGGGCCACGACCCACGCGGCGCCGCAGAAGATCAGTGCCGTCAGACCGTGCGACAGCAGCTTCTGCCATTGCAGCACGCGCGCCGGCAGCACGCGGTCGAGCAGATCGAAGACGATGTGCTCGCCAGCCATCGACGCCAGTGGCAGCGCGAAGAAGATCATCAGCATCATGAAGACTTCGGTCAGCTCGACCGCACCGGGCAGCGAGTTATCGAAGAACTTGCGGCCGACGACGTCAGCGAAAGTCAGCGCCATCATCGCGAACAGCGCCACGGCAGCCACCGCGCCGAACAGCGATTGCAGGCGCTTCATGGCGCGGGCGCGGCGCTCACGTGCAAAGGCCGACCGGGTCCGCGATGGCGCAGGCGGTCGGCCCTGGCGGCGAGCACGGGCGTGGCAGCCCGTGCGCTCATTGCAACTTGGCGATCTCGGCGCGGAATTCCTTGAGCACGGCGGCCGGATCCTTCAGGCCCTTGGCCTGCGCTTCCTTGACCCACTCGGCCTCCAGCGGGTTGGTCCGGGCCTTGAAATCGGCGACGAACTTGGCATCGGCCTGCGTGCCCTCGAAGCCGCTGACCTGCATCAGCGCCTTGCTCTTGCGATCGGCGTCGTCCCAGTACTTGCCGATGAAACGCGCCGCCCATTCGCCGGAGAACTTGTTGATGATGTCCTGGTCGGCCTTGGGAATCTTGGCCCACGTGGCCGGATTCATGACGAAGGCGAAGCTGGTGTTGTAGAGGCCGCCGGGCAGGGCGGTGTAGTACTTCAGCAGCTTTTCGAGCTTGAACGATTCGACCGATTCATACGGAAACCACACCCCGTCGACGACGCCGGACGACAGCAGCTCATAGGACTGCGGCGCCGGCTTCAGCGTCATGTTGGCGCCCACCGCCTTGCCGATTTCGTTGACCATGCCGCCGCCGACCCGGAACTTGATGCCGTCCAGATCGGCCAGGCTCTTCACCGGCTTCTTGTTGTTGAAGATGACGCCCGGGCCGTGTGTGAAGACGGTGATGACCTTGAGCCCGCGGTGCTCGTCGAACTTGGCCAGGTACTTGCGGTAGATGCGCTCGTAGGCCACGCTGGTGGCCACCGGCGAATCGCCGAGGAACGGAAACTCGGCCATCTTGGTCAAGGTGTAGCGGCCGGGGGTGTAACCCTCGACGCTGAACGACAGGTCGGCGAGGCCATCGCGCACCGCGTCGAAGGTGGCTGGCGCCGGCGCCACCGCCTTCGGCAGGATGTTGCACTTGACGCGGTTGCTGGTCGCCGTGGCGATCTCGGTGCACCAATCGGCCTGCGCGCGCGACAGCAGGTGCGAAGGCGGCACCCAGCTCGATGCGGTGAGCACCACGTCGGCCGATGCGGCGCTGGCCAGGCCCATCAGACAAGCGGCGAGCACGGGGTTGAGTTTGCGTTGGAACATGGGAAAACCTCTGCTGAAAAGGGAGGTGACGGCTGCCGCGAACCGCAGCCTCATCGACAGCAAATGGTAGCAAGCCGCGCATACCGCGCCGGTCAACGGTTACCCTGTGAGGGGTGCGACACCGTTGCGCACCTGTGCGCCGCGCACCGCCTGCCAGGCCCGCCAGCCGAGCAGCAGCGCGACGATCGATGCGTACACCGCCACCTCCTCGAAGTTGTTCTTCGCGCTGCGCATCCAGAAGAAGTGCAGCACGCCGAGCAGCGCGACGGCATAGACCAGCCGGTGCAGCATCTTCCAGCGCGCCGCGCCGAGTGCCCGGATGGCGCGGTTGAACGAGGTCGCGGCCAGCGGCACCATCAGCAACAGCGCCAGCGCGCCGACCAGCGCGAAAGGCCGCTTCGGAATGTCGCGCGCGATCGCGGCCGCATCGAAGCCCATGTCCAGCCACGCGTAGCACAGGAAGTGCAGCACGGCATAGAAGAAGGTGAACAGGCCCAGCATGCGGCGCAGGCGCGCAAGGGTGCTCAACCTCGTCCACTGGCGCAGCGGCGTGACCGCCAGCGTCAGGCACAGAAAGCGCAGCACCCAGTCGCCGGTGCCGCGCGTCAATGCCTCGGCGGGGTTGGCGCCCAGGCCGTCGGTCAGCGCGCCGTGCAGGTAGTAGGCCAATGGCAGCAGGGCCAGCACGACCAAGACCGGCTTGGCGGCAGCGTGCGCGAGCAGCTTGTTCACCGAGGCACGCCGACGTTCAGAAGAACTTGGCCAGGTCCATGCCGGCATAGAGCTGGCCCACCTGCTGCTCGTAGCCGTTGAACATCAAGGTCGGCCGCTTCTTGGCCAGCAGGCCATCGTCGCCGATGCGCCTTTCGGTGGCCTGGCTCCAGCGCGGATGGTCCACGTTCGGATTGACGTTGGAATAAAAGCCGTACTCGTTCGGCAAGGTCTGCGACCAGCTCGACGTGGGCTGCTTCTCGACGAAGCGAATGGCGACGATCGACTTGGCCGATTTGAAGCCGTACTTCCACGGCACCACCAGGCGCACCGGTGCGCCGTTCTGGTTGGGCAGCACTTCGCCATACAGGCCGAAAGCCAACATCGCCAGCGGGTGCATCGCCTCGTCGAGGCGCAAGCCCTCGCTGTACGGCCAGTCGAGCACGCGCGAACGCAAGCCCGGCATCTGCACCGGGTCGGCGAGGGTGATGAACTGCACGTACTTCGCATTGCCGGTGGGCTCGACCTTTCTGATCAGCGCAGCCAGCGAATAGCCCACCCACGGCACCACCATCGACCAGCCTTCGACGCAGCGCAGGCGGTAGATGCGCTCTTCCATCGCGCTGAGCTTGAGCAGCGCGTCGATGTCGAAACGGCCGGGCTTGCCGACCTCGCCTTCGACCATCACCGTCCAGGGCCTGGGTTTCAACGTACCGGCCGAGCGTGCCGGGTCGGACTTGTCGGTGCCGAACTCGTAGAAATTGTTGTAGGTGGTGACGTCCTGGTACGAAGTCGGCTTTTCCATCGTCAGCGCGCCGGACACTGCACTGCGCGCGCCCGGCAGCGCCGCCGCCTTGCCGGGCCTGGCAGTTTGTGCCATGGCCGGGCGGAGAGCCGGAAGCGACAGCGCGGCGCCACCAACGGCGATTTGCTTCAGCAACTGGCGGCGTCGGGCGTAGATGGCAGGGGGCGTGATCGCGCTGCCAAGGCAAGTGCCCCAATCCCTGAAAACTGGCATGTCGGTCTCGGTTCGGTTGCCTTCTGGGTCGGCGCGGGCGGCGCCTTCCTTACCTCGACCCCCCCGATCCGATGCGGGGCGCCGCGCGGATCAGCGCAGGCCGGCGATGTAGTCGGCCAGCGCCTTGATCTCGCGGTCGTTCAGCTTCGCGGCGACACCGGCCATGGCCAGGTTGTTGGCGCGCATACCGGAACGAAAAGCGAGCAACTGCGCCTCGGTGTAGTCGGCATGCTGGCCGCCCAGGCGCGGGTACTGCGACGGAATGCCGGCGCCTGTCGGGCTGTGACAACCCGCACAGGCGGGGATATTGCGGTCGGCAATGCCGCCACGGTAAATCTTCTCGGCCATCGCGAGCGTGTCCTTGTCCTTCGCGAAGCCCGGCTTCGGCACCTTCGTTGCATAGAAGGCGGCCACGTTCTTCATGTCTTCCGGGCTCAGTGTGCTGGCGAAGCCCTTCATGATCGCGTTGTTGCGCGCGCCGGCCTTGAAATCGGCGAGCTGCTTGGCCAGGTACTCGGGGTGCTGGTGTTGCAGGATCGGATTGGCCGGTGTGCCACGCGAGTCGTTGATGGTGTGGCAGGCCGAGCACACCTGCGTGGCGATGGTTTCGCCCTTGGCCGGGTCGGCTTTCGGCGCCTCGGCCTTGGCTTCGCTCGCCGCTGCCGGCAGCGACAGTGTCACTGCCAGCGCAAGGGCAGCGACGCCAACCATCAATGCACGGATCGATACGGACGACTTCATGTCGGAGCCTTGAGTGGAGTCGGGTTGCAGATAAACCGTTGATTTTACAATGCCCGATGAACACGCTTTCGGCCAAAGTCCCCGCCGCGAACGCTGTGCCCGCCCTCGCGGCACTGGCCTGGGCGCACAGCGCGCGTTTCCTGACCACTGCCGCACGGCTCGACCAGCTGCCGCCGACCGAACTGCCCGAGATTGCCTTCGTCGGTCGCAGCAACGCGGGCAAGTCCACCGCGATCAATCGGTTGGCGCAGCAAAGGCGACTCGCCTTCGCGTCGCGCACGCCCGGGCGTACACAACACATCAACCTGTTCGAGGTCGGCCCCAAAGGCGCGCCGGATGCCTTGTTCTGCGACCTGCCGGGCTACGGCTATGCGGCCGTCGAGCGCGCCGCCAAGCTGCGCTGGCAGCAGGTGATGGCGCAGTACCTGGTCGAACGACGCAGCCTGCTGGGCGTGGTGCTGATGGTCGATTCGCGCCACGGCTTCACCGATCTGGACCGCCAATTGCTGGGCCTGCTGGGGCCGCGTCTGGGCGGCGGCGCGTTGCGCCTGCTGGTGCTGCTGACCAAGGCCGACAAGCTCAACCGCAGCGAGGCCACGCGCGCGCTGCGCGATGCCGGTCAGCTGCTGTCAGCAGCGGGTGGCGAGGGTGCCGACATCGGCGTGACGCTGTTCTCGGCACTCGACCGGCGCGGGCTGGACGACACGGCCGTCGTGCTGCACGGCTGGGCCTGCCCTGCTGCCGCGGCGGCGCCGGCGACGTGATTGAGCTGTTCGACGCTGAACTGCCGCACGGCATCCGGCTGTCGTGCCGTGCGGTCGGTGCCAGCGATGCGCCGCGGGTGATGCTGCTGCACGGTTTTCCCGAAGCCGCTTTTGTCTGGGACGAGGTGATGACGATGCTGGCGCCGCGCTTTCGCTGCGTGGCGCCGAACCTGCGCGGCTACGAACGCTCGTCGGCGCCGCCCGAGATCAAGGACTACCGACCGCGCCATCTGGTGGCCGACATCGTCGCGTTGATCGAGCAGATCGGCGCGCCGCTGGAGTTGCTGGTGGCGCACGACTGGGGTGGCGCGCTGGCCTGGAACCTCGCGGCACAGCATCCGCAGCTGCTGCGCCGGCTGCTGATCATCAACTCGCCGCACCCGGCCGCCTTTCTGCGCGAGCTGCGTGGCAACCCGGCACAACGCGCCGCCAGCGCCTACATGAATTTCCTGTGTCGGCCCGATGCCGAAAGCCTGCTTGCCGCCGACAACTTTGCGCGCCTGTGGGGGTTGTTCGGGTCGGCGCGCGCGGGCTGGGCCGATGAGGCCGCGCGACGGCGCTATGCCGAGGTCTGGCGCCAGGGCCTGCGCGGGCCGCTGAACTACTACCGCGCATCCCCGCTGCGGCCACCGCTGTCGCCCGAAGACCCGCTATCGAGCCTGGCCTTCGACGACGCTGCGGTGAGCGTCAAGGTGCCGACCACCGTGCTCTGGGGCGAGCGCGACACCGCCTTGTTGACCGGTTTGCTGGACGGACTCGATCGCTGGGTGCCCACGTTGAAGATCGTTCGCGTTGCCGATGCCGACCACTGGATCGTGCACGACAGACCACGCTGGGTGGCCGACCAGGTTGTCGCCGCGCTTCAGACGACGACGTAGCTGCCCTTGAGGTAGGGCAGCGCCAGATGCAGGTTCTCGCACAGATCGGGGAACAACTCAGAGCGCGATTCGCTGGCGTAGATCGGGCGCACGCGCAGATGGGTCGCGTGGCCGATGTTGATCAGGCAGGCCGCTTCGCCGCACGCGTACTCGAGCAGGTCGGCGTTCACCGGCCGGATCGTCCAGCCGTCGGACGAATGCACCTGGCCGTTGGCGGCGGCGATCAATTGGCTGGGGGTCGGCGGTCGCGAGGTCAAGGCAGCTGGCTCCTGCCACGGCGCAGGATGCTCAGCATCGGGCGATGCGATCGCGGCGTGACGGGTGCCAGTCTAGGGATACACCCGCGGCATCGAATCCCCGCGATCCGGGGGGACGGTGCGATCCTCGAGATGTGATGTGCAATCCGCACGGCAGGCGCGCCCGAGCCGCCGCTGCGTCCATGTTGCGACGCCCGCGGTCAAGACATGGCAAGAAAAAAGCCCGCGGCCTTCACGGCGCGCGGGCTTCGCGGCAGCGGCGGGCACGGGGCCCGCCTGCCTGCACGACCGGACTCACATGTCCATGCCGCCCATGCCGCCCATGCCACCCATGCCGCCGCCCATGCCGCCGCCCATGCCACCGCTGGACTCTTCCTTCGGTGCTTCGGCGACCATGGCTTCGGTGGTCAACATCAGCGAGGCCACCGACGCCGCGTTCTGCAGCGCGGTGCGCGTGACCTTGGTGGGATCCAGGATGCCCATCTCGATCATGTCGCCGTACTCGCCGTTCTGCGCGTTGTAGCCGTGGTTGCCCTTGCCGGCGAGCACGGCGTTGACGACCACGCTCGGCTCCTCACCGGCGTTCTGCACGATGATGCGGATCGGCTCTTCGATCGCGCGCAGCACGATCTTGATGCCGGCTTCCTGGTCATGGTTGTCGCCCTTGATCGTGCCGGCCGCTTGGCGGGCACGCAGGAAGGCCACGCCACCACCGGCGACGATGCCTTCTTCCACCGCCGCACGCGTGGCGTGCAGGGCGTCTTCGACACGCGCCTTCTTTTCCTTCATCTCGACTTCGGTGGCGGCACCGACCTTGATCACCGCCACGCCGCCGGCCAGCTTGGCCACGCGCTCTTGCAGCTTCTCGCGGTCGTAGTCGCTGGTGGCTTCCTCGATCTGCACGCGCACTTGCTTGACGCGCGCCTCGATGTCGGCCGCGGCACCATTGCCGTCGATGATGGTGGTGTTTTCCTTGCCGCACTCGACGCGCTTGGCCTGGCCCAGATCGGCCAAGGTCACCTTTTCCAGTGTCAGGCCGACTTCTTCGGCAATGACCTTGCCGCCGGTGAGCACCGCGATGTCTTCGAGCATGGCCTTGCGGCGGTCACCGAAGCCCGGCGCCTTGACGGCCACCACCTTGAGGATGCCGCGGATGGTGTTGACCACCAGCGTGGCCAGCGCCTCGCCTTCGACTTCCTCGGCGATGATCAGCAGCGGCTTGCCGCTCTTGGCCACCTGCTCCAGCGTGGGCAGCAGGTCGCGGATGTTGCTGATCTTCTTGTCGTACAGCAGCACGTAGGGGCCGTCGAGGATCGCGCTTTGCTTCTCGGGGTTGTTGATGAAGTACGGGCTCAGGTAGCCGCGGTCGAACTGCATGCCTTCGACGATGTCGAGCTCGTTGTCCAGGCTCTTGCCGTCTTCGACGGTGATCACGCCTTCCTTGCCGACCTTGTCCATCGCGTCGGCGATGATCTTGCCGATCGATTCGTCGCTGTTCGCCGAGATCGAGCCGACCTGGGCGATTTCTTTGCTCGTCGTGGTCGGCTTGGACTGCTTCTTCAGCTGATCGACCAGGGCCGTGACGGCCTTGTCGATGCCGCGCTTCAGGTCCATCGGGTTCATGCCGGCGGCCACGTACTTCATGCCTTCGCGCACGATGGCTTGCGCCAGCACGGTGGCGGTGGTGGTGCCGTCGCCGGCCAGGTCGCTGGTCTTGGAAGCGACTTCCTTGACCATCTGCGCGCCCATGTTCTGGAGCTTGTCCTTGAGTTCCACTTCCTTGGCCACCGAAACACCGTCCTTGGTGACGGTGGGCGCGCCGAAGCTGCGCTCGAGCACCACGTTGCGGCCCTTGGGCCCGAGCGTGACCTTGACCGCGTTGGCCAGGATGTTCACGCCTTCGACCATGCGGTGGCGGGCATCGCTGCCGAAAATGACGTCTTTTGCTGCCATGTGTATCTCTCCGAATTCAGTTGAGTGAGCGTTACGAGTCGCCTACGAGGCGCCGCCGCTTATTTCTTTTCGACGACTGCGAACAGGTCGTCTTCCTTCATCACCAGCAGTTCTTCGCCATCGACCTTGACGGTCTGGCCGCTGTACTTGCCGAACAACACGCGGTCACCGACCTTGATGTTCAGCACGACGAAGTCACCCTTTTCATTGCGCTTGCCCGGGCCGACAGCCAGGACTTCGCCCTGGTCGGGCTTCTCGGCGGCGTTGTCGGGGATGACGATGCCCGATGCGGTCTTGGTTTCCTGTTCGAGGCGCTTGACGATCACGCGATCGTGCAACGGACGAAGTTTCATGGCTACTCCTTGGGGTTGAACTGACTGGGATGACCGGCCGGGCGAGGCACCACCACGATCTGACGTGACCTGTGCCAACCGCCGGAATGTTCCGAAGGCCGGTCGTTAGCACTCAACACAGACGAGTGCTAGCAAAAGAATTATAGGGGTGGAGACTCTAAACTCAAGGGGCGCGAACGAGAATTTGCGAATTGCCGCGCCTGCCCGGCCTCGCAGCAAGGCGACGCCGCCTATCAGTTGTCGGCGTCAGCGTTGTCGCTCAGATCGTCCGGCGCGGCAGGCGTTGCCACTCGATAGCCTTCGCTGGACCAGGCGCCCAGGTCGAGGCTCTTGCAGCGTGGACTGCAGAACGGTCGCGAAGGATTTTCCGGCCCGTACACCGCGCTTTGCCGGCAGGCCGGGCAGCGCACCAGGCGCGAACGAACGCGTCCGCCCATCGGCTTTTGCCCAGCTTCTTTCATGCGCAAAGCGACAGTTCGAAGGGCGCGTCGTCGGCACTGGGCTTCAGGCGCCCGTCGGCGTCGGCACGCATCATGCGCACCATCACCATCAACCGGTGGCCGCTGATTTCAGGCACCAGGTCGTCGCTGCCGTTCACGCGCACGCGCATCAGGTGGTATGACTTGCCGGGGGGCAGGCTCTGCTGATACTGCCCCGCCTGGGCAACCATGCGCTGCGGCGTGCCGCTGTCGCGCAACAGGCCGAGCAGCACGTGCAGGGCTTCGGCCAGCGGCATCAGGCTGGTCGTCCAGAGTTTGAGGTCGCGCTGGCGCCGTGCCGACGGATACTGCTGCCAGGCGTAGTAGGCCGGCAGATCGAACTCGCAGGTGCCACCGGGAATGCTGATGCGGCTGCGGATGCTCATCAGCCACTCGTTGCCGGTCAATGCCTGTCCAGCCTTGCCGACCACCTGGTTGAGGCCGTCGAAGGCATGGTCGATGCGCGCGACCACTTCATCGAGCGCCGCTTCGGAGATTTGCGGGTTGCCCCGGTAGCCCTGCAACTGCGCCTTGTGGCGTTCCAGTTCCTTGAGCAGGTCGGACTTCACGTCGGCGCGCGAAGCAACGTCCATGATCTCGAACACGGTGGCCAGCGCGAAGTGATGGTCCACCGCCGCCTCGCGCTGCATCAACTGGCCCAGCCTGTCGAACAGATGCTCCAGACGCAGCATCGTGCGGATGCTCTCGTTGAACGGGTATTCGTACAGGACCAAGTCCGTGGCTCTTGAAGGCAGGTGCACAGCGTGTGAATTCGTGGCCTGCCGAACGCGAAGCCACGAGCACGATTATTGTTTCACAGCCCGCCGCGCCCGCCTCGTCAACGGCCCCGCCACCAGCGCCACAGTGCGTGCACCTCGTCGGCCAGGGCCTCGAGGCTGAGGTCGTCGTTGAAGATGACGGCGTCGGCGATGGCACGGCGCGTCGCGCGTCCGGCCTGCTGCTCGATGACCCGCAGCACCTGGTCTTCGCTCCAGCCCGAGCGCACCATGACCCGGCGCACCTGGGTGCTTTCCAGGCAATCGACGACCCACACGCGCTGTACCCGCTGGCGCCAGTGGTTGGATTCGGCGAGCAGCGGCACATCGAATACCACCGGCCGGCCGCCGGCCGCCAGCGCCTGGCGCTGCGCCTCGACGCCGATCAGCGGGTGCAGGATGCCTTGCAGCCGGGCCTTGGCCGAGGGGTCGGCAAACACCTTGTCGCGCATCGCCTCGCGATTCAGCGAGCCGTCCGCGGCCACGCTGTCGGCGCCGAAGGCAGCTGCCACGGCTGGCATGGCCGCGCCGTGCGGTGTGGTCAGCGCGCGGGCGATGGCGTCGGTGTCGACCAGCACCGCACCCGCTTCGACGAGCAGCGCTGCGACCGTGCTCTTGCCGCTGCCGATACCGCCCGTCAGGCCGATGCTGGGCGCGGTGTGTTCGGCAATGTGCATTGCCGCATTGTCAGCCGGTCAGCGCCAGCCCATGGCCTGCAGCACCGCAGGCAGCCCGACCATCATCACCACCAGTCCACCGCCGGCCAGGAACGGCCCGAAGGGCACGTAGCGCCCCTCGCGCAAGGTGTTGCCGAATTTCATGGCGATGCCGATGACCGCGCCCAGCACCGAGGCGAACAGCACGATCGGCAGAATCGCCTGCCAGCCCAGCCACGCGCCCAGCGCGGCGAGCAGCTTGAAGTCACCGTAACCCATGCCTTCCTTGCCGGTCGTCAGCTTGAACAACCAGTAGATCGACCACAGCGACAGATAGCCCACGACGGCACCCCACAGTGCCTCGGGCAATGCAATGCCAAAGCCCAGCGCAGCCGCCACGAGGCCGCCCCACAGCAGCGGCAGCGTCAGTGCGTCGGGCAACACCGTGGTGTCCCAATCGATCATCGCCAGCGCAATCAATGTGGCCACCACCGCGCACCACATCAGCGCTTCCGGCGTCGCTCCCATGCGCCAGCCGACGGCAACGAACGCGCCCGCGGTGAGCAATTCGATCAGCGGGTAGCGCGCCGAGATGCGCTCGCCGCAGGCCGCGCAGCGCCCCTTCAGGCGCAGCCAGCCGAGCAGCGGAATGTTCTCGTGCCAGCGCAGCACGTGACCGCATGCGGGGCAACGTGAGGCGGGGCGGGCCAGTCCCAGCGCGGGCAAGGCCTCGACACGCTCGCCAACGTCGGTGGCTGCCGCGCTGGCGGTGGCCGGCATGTCCTTGCCAAACACGCGGCGCCACGAGGCGGTGTCGGTGAACTGCTGCGCCACGTCGGACCACCACTGCCGCTCGAGCATGATCGGCAGGCGGTGGATGACAACATTCAGGAAGCTGCCGATGCACAGGCCCAGCAGGCCCAGCACCCACGGCGACAGGACTTCCGGCGGCAACGCCACGGGTCCGCTCAGACCACCGCGCCGAGTTTGAAGATCGGCAGGTACATCGACACCACGATGCCACCGATCAGCACGCCCAGGATGACGATGATGAACGGCTCCATCAGGCTGGACAGGCCCTTGACCATCTCATCGACCTCGTCCTCGTAGAACTCGGCGCATTTGGCCAGCATGTGGTCGAGTGCGCCGGATTCCTCGCCGATGGCGGCCATCTGCAGCACCATGGTCGGGAACACGCCGGTGCTGGTCATCGAGGTGGTCAGCGCCGAGCCGGTGGACACGTCCTTCTGGATCTGCGCCGTGGCGATGCGATACACCGCATTGCCCGAGGCGCCGCCGACCGAATCGAGCGCCTCGACCAGCGGCACGCCGGCGGCGAACATGGTGGACAGTGTGCGCGTCCAGCGTGCGACGACCGCCTTGTGGATCAGGTCACCGAAAACCGGCAGCTTGAGCAGCAACTTGTCCATGAAGATCTGCATCTTCTCGGAGCGTTTCCAGGTCTGGAAGAAGAAGTACAGGCCGCCGAAGAGGAAACCGAAGATCGCCCACCAGTAAGAAACAAAGAATTCCGACATGGCGATGACCACCAGTGTCGGCGCCGGCAGGTCGGCACCGAACGAGCGGAAGACTTCCTTGAACGTCGGGATGACGAAGATCATGATCACCGTCAGCACGACGAAGGCGACGACGATGACCGCGATCGGGTACATCAGCGCCGACTTGATCTTGCTTTTGAGGGCCAGCGTCTTTTCCTGGTAGATGGCCAGCCGGTCCAGCAGCGCCTCAAGGATGCCGGCGGCTTCACCGGCTTCGACCAGGTTGCAGTACAGCGCATCGAAATGCATCGGATGCTTGCGGAACGCCGATGACAGGCTGGTGCCGGTTTCGACGTCGCCGCGGATCTCGTTCAGCAGCCGCGTCATGCGCGCATTGGTGCTGCCGCGCGCCACGATGTCGAAGGCCTGCAGCAGCGGCACGCCGGCCTTCATCATCGTCGCCAGCTGGCGCGTGAAGATGGCGATGTCCTTCTGCTTGACCGCGCGCCCACCGCTGGTGCGGCGCTTCTTCACCTTCTGCACCAGGATGCCCTGGCGGCGCAGGCTGGCGTTGACCACCGCCTCGCCACCCGCGCGGATCTCGCCGCGCACGAGCTTGCCGTTCTTGTCCTTGCCTTCCCACTCGAAGATCGCGTCTTTGAGGTTTCTGGCGGCTACTGCTGTTGCCATCGTTGCTCCGACTGGTTCGGCACTGTCATTCGTTGGTGCAGGAAATCACTTCTTCCAGCGTGGTCGCGCCGCTGCGGACCTTGAGCAGCCCGGCCTGGCGCAGATCACGCACGCCTTCCTTCTGCGCCTGCGTGGCAATGTCCATCGACGTGCCCTCGGCGAGGATGATCTTCTGAATCTCCTCAGTGATCGGCATCACCTGGTACAACCCGACCCGTCCTTTGTAACCATTGGTGCAGGCCGAGCAGCCGACGGCCCGATAAGCCTTCCAGCTGCCGTCGAGATCGGTCTCGGCAAAGCCCGCTTTCAGCAAGGCCTCGCGAGGATAGTCGGCCTGCGTCTTGCAGTTCTCGCACAGCCGGCGCGCCAGACGCTGGGCCGTGATCAGCAGCACGCTGGCGGCGATGTTGAACGGCGCCACGCCCATGTTCAGAAGCCGGGTCAGCGTCGTCGGGGCATCGTTGGTGTGCAACGTGGACATCACCATGTGGCCGGTCTGCGCGGCCTTGATGGCGATGTCGGCGGTTTCCAGGTCGCGTATTTCGCCGACCATGATGACATCAGGATCCTGGCGCAGGAATGACTTCAGCGCCGCGGCGAAGGTCAGGCCGGCCTTGTCGTTGACATTGACCTGGTTGACGCCGGGCAGGTTGATTTCGGCCGGGTCTTCGACCGTGCAGATGTTCACGCCGGGCTGGTTGAGGATGTTCAGGCAGGTGTACAGCGACACGGTCTTGCCACTGCCGGTCGGGCCGGTGACCAGCACCATGCCGTAGGGCCGCTGGATGACCGTCATCAATCGGTCGCGCTCGATCTTTTCGTAGCCCAGCGCCTCGATGCCGAGCTTGGCGCTGGACGGATCGAGAATCCGGATGACGATCTTCTCGCCGAACAGCGTGGGCAGCGTGCTGATGCGGAAATCGATGGCCTTGTTGCCGAACTTCAGCTTCAGCCGGCCGTCCTGCGGGACCCGCTTTTCAGCGATGTCCATGCGCGAGATGACCTTGATGCGCGAGGCCAGCTTGTCCTTGATGGCGATCGGCGGCTGGGTGATTTCGCGCAGTTCGCCGTCGATGCGAAAGCGCACCCGGTAGTTGTATTCGTAGGGTTCGAAATGCAGGTCGGATGCGCGCGCGTTGATGGCATCGATCAGCATCTTCTGCAGGAACCGCACCACCGGTGCGTCTTCGACCTCGGCCGAGACTTCGGCGTTTTCGGCGGAAGCGTTTTCTTCGTCGGTGACGTCGAACTCGAAGTCGCCGCCGGCGAGTGCCTCCATGGCCTCGTTGACGCTGGCGCCCTGCGCCTCGAGGATGCGCAACAGCTTGTCGTATTCGACGATCACCCATTCGGGCGACAGCTGAGTGGCGAACTTGATGCGTTCGGCGGCTTCCTGGTCGGTGGGATCGGCGGCGCCGATGAACAGCCGGCTGCCGCGTTTGCCGAGCACCATCAACTGGTACTGGCTGGCCATCTTCGGGTCGAGAATGCCGCGCGGCAGACGCGCCAGATCGACCGCATTCAAATCCAGCAACGGCAACGCCAGTGCCGTGGACAAGGTATGCGCCAAGTCGGTGGGCGCCACCGCGCCGGCCGCGATGACGGCAGAGACGAAGCTGGTGCGTCGTTCCTTGGCCCCTTTGGCCAGGTCCTCGGCGGCCTTGGCGCTCAGCTTGCCGGAATGCACCAGCACCCGGGCCACCCCGCTCAAGGTCGATTGGGGCGCTTCGACAAGCATATCGACGGCCATCAGCTCAAGTTACCCTCGTGACAATCTGTCGGATCATCGCTGATCCACGGGGCACTGTATATCGCAGCCGCGCGCTGCCGTGCAATCGTTCATGCGCTCATCGACCGGGCGAGGCCGCGGGGTCCTGGCGCGCAAGGGCGACAGGCCCTGCTGGTCGGGGTGAGAGGATTCGAACCTCCGGCCTCTACGTCCCGAACGTAGCGCTCTACCAGGCTAAGCTACACCCCGATGGCCATTCCACCGGCAACCATCATCGAGACGGCTGCCGGTGCCGTCCGTTCAAAACGAACGGTGCACCGACCGAACCGATAATTCTAGCAGCGCGTCGCGGGCCGCGGAAGGCTGCAAAACGCGCAGGCACCGGCCCGCCTGTTCGGCTTCGAGCTTGGCCATGGCGCGGGTTGCGTCGAGCGCGCCCGTGCGCCGCACGATGGCGACGATCTCCTGCAGGCGCCGCACCTCCCCCTGCTCGATGGCATGGCGGATCAGATCGCGCTCGGCGGCACTGCCGCGCTCCATCGCGAACAACAGCGGCAGCGTCGGTTTGCCCTCGCGCAGGTCGTCGCCGACGTTCTTGCCCAGCGCGCTGGGGTCGCCTTCATAGTCGAGCAGGTCATCGACCAACTGGAACGCGGTGCCCAGCGAGCGGCCGTAATCGGCGCAGCACTCCTCGACCTCGATCTCGACATCCGCCAGTACCGCGCCGAGCCTGGCGCTGGCCTCGAACAGTTTGGCCGTCTTGAAACGAATGACTTGAAGGTAGTCGTTCACCGCCAGGTCCGCGTCGTGAATGTTCATCAGTTGCAGGACTTCGCCCTCGGCGATGACATTGGTGGCGTCGGCCAGCACCTCGAGCACGCGCATGCGCTTCAGCGACACCATCATCTGGAAAGCGCGCGAATAGAGAAAGTCGCCGACCAGCACGCTCGCGGCATTGCCGAACAAGGCGTTTGCCGTCTTGCGACCGCGGCGAAGCGACGATTCGTCCACCACGTCGTCGTGCAACAGCGTGGCGGTATGGATGAACTCGACCACCGCCGCCAGTTCGAAGCGGTCCGGCCCGTCGAATCCAAGGGCTTCGGCGAAGAGCAGCACCAGTCGAGGCCGGATGCGCTTGCCGCCGGCGCTGATGATGTAGTGCGATATCTGGTCGATCAGCGCCACCCGCGACGACAGGCGTTCGCGGATGGTCGCGTCCACGCGCTGCATGGCCGTGCTCGAGGGATCGACGCCGGTGACAGGGCTGACGGGGGCTTCAAGCACGGATGGGGGCAGGGCGACAGCAATAACCGATTATAGGAATGGGCCTGCGCCCGGACCCGCGGCCGGAAATTGCTCGGCAGCATCCGGTGGTGCCGGCGGTGTCGTCCTGCTGTCGCGGCTGGCTCGTCGCTTGGCCCGCTCGCCGGTCGAGGATGGTATAGTCATGGGCTGTACTGGGCGCGGCGATGCAATGCGTCTGGATTGCGGCGTCAACGAAAGGTCGGACATGTACGCGGTCATCAAGACCGGTGGCAAACAATACAAGGTTGCCGCGGGTGAGAACATCAAAGTCGAATTGATCGCCGCCAATGTGGGCGAAGCCATCGTGCTCGACAAAGTGCTGGCGGTCGGCTCGGGTGAGCAGTTGAAGGTCGGTGCGCCCTGGGTGGATGGGGCGAGCGTCAACGCCACCGTGGTGGCCCATGGCAAGCACGCCAAGGTTCGCATTTTCAAGATGCGCCGGCGCAAGCACTATCAGAAGCATGGCGGACACCGCCAGGGTTTCACCGAGCTGAACATCAGCGCCGTCAACGCCTGACCTTCGGGAGCACTGAACCATGGCACAGAAAAAAGGCGGCGGTTCGACCCGCAACGGCCGCGATTCCAACCCGAAGATGCTGGGCGTGAAGGTCTATGGCGGCCAGACCGTCAGCGCCGGCGCCATCATCGTGCGCCAGCGCGGCACGCGCTTCCATGCCGGCACCAACGTCGGCCTCGGCCGCGATCACACCCTGTTCGCCCTGACCGACGGGCAGGTCTCGTTCGTCACCAAGGGCGCGCTGAACAAGCAGTGGGTGGTGGTCAGCCCGGCCTGAGCGTCGCCACGCCCGAGTCGAAGCCTCGGTTCGCCGGGGCTTTGTTGTTTCAGCGCGCTGCTTGTCCGGCTGCATCTGCGCGCAAACCGATCGCTACCATTCCTGCTCCATGAAGTTCGTTGACGAAGCCACCATCGACGTTGCCGCCGGTAACGGTGGCGCGGGCTGCGCCAGCTTCAGGCGCGAGAAGTTCATTCCCTATGGCGGACCCGATGGCGGCGATGGTGGACGCGGAGGCAGCGTCCTGGCGGTGGCCGACCGCAACCTGAACACGCTCATCGACTACCGCTATGCGCGCCGACATCAAGCGCGCAATGGCGAACAAGGGCGCGGTGCCGATCAGTACGGCGCGGCCGGGCCGGACATCACCTTGCGCGTGCCGGTGGGCACGATCATCAACGACGCCGACAGCGGTGAGGTGATCGCCGAACTGATCGAACCCGACCAGCCGGTCGTGATCTGCAAAGGCGGCGACGGCGGCTTCGGCAACCTGCACTACAAGACCAGCACCAACCGGGCGCCGCGCCAGAAGACCCCGGGCTGGCCCGGTGAACAAAAGAAGCTCAGGCTCGAGCTGCGCGTGCTCGCCGATGTCGGGCTGCTGGGCATGCCCAATGCAGGCAAATCCACCTTGATCGCGGCAATCTCGAATGCCCGGCCGAAGATTGCCGACTACCCGTTCACCACCTTGTACCCGAACCTGGGCGTGGTGCGCGTGGCGCCGGAGCAGAGTTTTGTGGTCGCCGACATACCCGGCCTGATCGAAGGCGCCTCGGAAGGTGCCGGTCTGGGCCATCGCTTCTTGCGGCACCTGCAGCGAACGCGTCTGCTGCTGCACCTGGTCGATATGGCACCGTTCGACGACAGCGTCGATCCGGTCAAACAGGCAAGGGCCATCGTTGCCGAGTTGAAGAAATACGATCCCGCGCTGCATGCCAAGCCGCGCTGGCTGGTGCTGAACAAGCTCGACATGGTGGCGGCCGATGAGCGCGCCGCCAGGGTTGCAGAATTCGTCCGCCGCTTGCGCTGGAAGGGGCCGGTGTTCGAGGTGTCGGCGCTGACGCGCGAGGGCTTGCCCACGCTGGTGCGATCGGTGTACGCGCATGTGGCGCAGTTCCAGCGCGAGACGCCCGATGCCGACCCACGCTTCGACGCCGAAGCGTCGGCGGAGGCGGGCGGTGTCTGACGGGCTGCGCAATGCGCGGCGCATCGTCGTCAAGGTCGGCTCCAGCCTGGTCACCGACGAAGGGCGCGGGCTCGACCAGGCCGCCATCGGCGACTGGTGCCGCCAGATGGCGCTGCTGGCCAGCCAGGGGCGTGAGCTGATCATGGTTTCCAGCGGCGCGGTCGCCGAGGGCATGAAGCGCCTGGGCCTGAAGTCGCGGCCGCGTCAACTGCATGAACTGCAGGCCGCCGCTGCCGTCGGCCAGATGGGCCTGGTGCAGGTTTACGAAAGCAAGCTGCGCGAACATGGCATGCACAGCGCGCAGGTGCTGCTGACGCACGCTGACCTGGCCGACCGCGAGCGCTACCTGAATGCCCGCTCGACCCTGCTGGCGCTGCTGGCCCTGCGTGTGTTGCCGGTGATCAACGAGAACGATTCGGTGGTCACCGACGAGATCCGCTTCGGCGACAACGACACCCTGGCCGCGCTGGTGGCCAACCTGGTCGAGGCCGACGCGCTGATCATCCTCACCGACCAGCAAGGGCTGTATTCGGCCGATCCGCGCAAGGACCCGCTGGCGCGTCTGATCCGCACGGTCACCGCGGGCGATCCGGCCCTGGAACGGATGGCCGGCGGTATCGGCTCGGCGATCGGTCGCGGCGGCATGATCACCAAGGTGCTGGCCGCCAAGCGCGCCGCCGGCAGCGGTGCCGACACCATCGTTGCGTCGGGCCGCGAGAGCGACGTGCTGCTGCGTCTGGCGGCCGGCGAAGCTGTCGGCAGCGCGTTCGTCGCCGCCACGCCGAAGATCGCGGCGCGCAAGCAATGGATGATGGACCACCTGCAACTGCGCGGCGCGGTGGTGGTCGATGACGGCGCGGTGCTGAAGCTGCGCGACGAGGGCAAGAGCCTGCTGCCGATCGGGGTGGTGCAGGTGCAGGGCGACTTCCAACGCGGCGACGTGATCGCGGTGCGCTCGGGGCACGGCGATGAACTGGCGCGTGGCCTGGCCAACTACTCGAGCTCGGAAACGCGGATGATCGCGCGCAAGGCGTCGGCTCAGATCGAAGCCACACTAGGCTACATCAATGAGCCCGAGCTCATCCACCGCACCAACTTGGTCATGCGCTGAGCCCGCAGCCGCCTTATCAACCCTCGTCGGCCGGCGCGGAGTTGTTGGCCTGCCGGCCGTTGGCTGCCGCTGGCCCTTCCTCGTGGCGCTGCTGGCGGGCCCCGGCCCGCAGATAGCGATTGTGGTGGTGCACGCGGGGCAGGAAGCGCGCCAGCTCGGTCAACGCCATCTCATACACGCCGCGCTTGAATTCGATGACCACGTCCAGCGGCACCCAGTATTCGTTCCAGCGCCAGGCGTCGAATTCCGGGTGGTCGGTGGCGCGCAGGTTCATGTCACTGTCGCGACCCAGAAGCCGCAACAGGAACCAGATCTGCTTTTGGCCGCGATAGTGGCCGCGTGCGTCGCGGCGGATGAAGTGATCGGGCACTTCGTAGCGCAACCAGTCGCGCGTGCGCGCGATCACCTGCACATGCTCGGGCAGCAGGCCCACCTCTTCGTGCAGTTCGCGAAACATCGCCTGCTCTGGCGTCTCACCGTGCTTGATGCCGCCCTGCGGGAACTGCCATGAATGGGTGCGAAGGCGCTTGCCCCAGAACACTTGGTTGCGCGCATTGAGCAAGACGACGCCGACGTTTGGCCTGAAGCCTTCACGGTCGAGCATAATCGAACCCCAATTTTCCTGATTGGTTCGATTATTGCATCGGCGTTGCAACTGTTGCGAGCCCTTGCTTACCCGCATCGCTCCGTCCGGCTGCGCTTCAAGCCGAAGTTGAAGCCGAGACTTGCTCGCATGCCCATGCCCTTTCCCTTGCCGACATGAAAGCCAGCCAATTCTTCATCTCGACCCTGAAGGAAGCGCCGGCCGATGCCGAAGTCGCCAGCCACCAGCTCATGCTGCGCGCCGGGCATGATCAAGCGCCTGGGTTCGGGCATCTACAGCTACATGCCGATGGGCCTGCGCGTGATCCGCAAGGTCGAGGCGATCATTCGCGAGGAGATGAACCGCGCCGGAGCCATCGAGTTGCTGATGCCGGTGGTGCAGCCGGCCGAGCTGTGGCAGGAATCGGGTCGGTTCCAGGCCTACGGCCCCGAGCTGCTGCGCGTGAAGGACCGCCACGATCGCGACTTCATCATCCAGCCCACCAGCGAAGAGGTCATCACCGACATCGCCCGCCAGGAACTGCGCAGCTACAAGCAACTGCCGAGAAATTTCTATCACATCCAGACCAAGTTCCGCGACGAGCGCCGGCCGCGCTTCGGCGTCATGCGCGGCCGTGAGTTCACGATGAAGGACGCCTACTCCTTCGACCGTGACCGCGATGCGGCGCTGCTGAGCTACGAGCAGATGTTCCAGGCCTACCGCCGCATCTTCGACCGCTTCGGACTGCAATACCGCGCGGTGGCCGCCGACACCGGCGCCATCGGTGGCGACGCATCGCACGAGTTCCAGGTCATCGCCGACACCGGCGAGGATGCCATCGTCTATTGTCCCGACAGCGACTACGCGGCCAACATCGAACTGTCGCAGGCCTTGCCGCCGGCAGGCCCGCGACCGGCACCGACACAGGCGCTGCAGAAAACGCCGACGCCCGGCAGCAGCACCTGCGAGGCAGTGGCCGATCTGCTCGGTCTGCCGCTGGCGCGGACGGTGAAGTCGCTGGTGCTGGCCACCGACCGGCACTCGGCGCAGGGGGACATCGTCGAGACCACGTTGTGGCTGCTGCTGGTGCGCGGCGACCACCACCTGAACGAGATCAAGGCCGGCAAGCTTGCCGGGCTGAAGGGCGGATTCCGCTTTGCCACGCACGCCGAGATCGAGTCCCACTTCGGCTGCAAGCCCGGCTATCTGGGGCCGATCGGTCCGCGTCGGCGGGTCAACGTGGTGGCCGATGCGAGCGTGGCGGTCATGCACGACTTCGTCTGCGGCGCCAACGAGGAAGACTTTCACTTCACCGGTGTCAACTGGGGCCGCGACCTGCCCGAACCCGATGTGGTGGCCGACATCCGCAACGTCGTCGCCGGTGATCCTTCACCCGATGGCAAGGGGCTGCTGGCCATCCAGCGCGGCATCGAGGTCGGCCATGTCTTCTACCTCGGCACCAAATACAGCCAGGCACTGAATGCCACCTACCTCGACGAGAGCGGCAAGCCGCGGCTGATGGAGATGGGGTGTTACGGCATCGGCGTCACGCGCATTCTCGGCGCGGCCATCGAGCAGAACCATGATGCGCGCGGCATCGTCTGGCCGGTGGCGATCGCGCCGTTCACGGTCGTGATCTGCGCCATCGCCCTCGATCGCAACGCGGCCGTGAAAGCCGCCGCCGAGCGACTGCATGACGACTTGCAATCGCGTGGCGTCGACGTGCTGCTCGACGACCGCGGTGAACGCCCCGGTGCCATGTTCGCCGACTGGGAACTGATCGGCATTCCGCTGCGGGTGGTCATCTCCGAACGCGCGCTGAACGACGGCGGCCTCGAAGTGCAGGGCCGGCGCGATGCTGCAGCACACAAGGTGCCGCTGGCCGAGGTGCCGGCGTTCGTCATGGCCCGACTCGCCGCATGATCTGGCGCCAGGCCGCCCGCGCCGGCGTGCTGGTCGCCGGCCTGTGGTGCCAGCTGGCCCATGGCGGCGCCCAACGCGAGGAGCCGCTGGCCGACAAGGTGCGCTCGGCCCTGGCTGCCGCCGTGGCCGACAGTGCGCCACCGCGACCCGGCTTCGATGCGATCGAAGATCGGCTCGCCTACTTGCGCTGGCTGGGCGCGACCAGCGACAAGCTCAAGCGACGCAAGAGCGAACACCTGGCGCGCGTGGAGTTCCTCGAGACGCTCTGGTACGAAAGCAAGCGCGCCGGGCTCGAGCCGGCGCTGGTGCTGGGGTTGATCCAGGTCGAGAGCGGGTTTCGCAAGTACGCCATCAGCTCGGCCGGCGCGCGCGGCTACATGCAGGTGATGCCGTTCTGGGCACGCACCATCGGCCAGGGCGATGCCGGCCAGCTGTTCCACATGCAGACCAACCTTCGTTTCGGCTGCATCATCCTGCGCCACTACCTGGACATCGAGAAGGGTGACCTGTTCATGGCGCTGGGGCGCTACAACGGCAGTCGCGGGCGCGCCGAGTACCCCACCGCCGTGCTCGCCAACCGGCGCCTGTGGCTGGGCGAGGAAGCGCCCTCCCCGCAACCGGCCAAGGCCGAAGTGGCCACCGCCGCGGGCGGCTGAGCGTTCAGCGCAGGCCCGACCAGGTCTTCGGCTGGGCGCCGGGCATGTGCAGCAGCTGCAATACGCGCTCGACGGTCTCGCCGACCATCTCGTCGATGCTTTGCGGTCGGTGGTAGAAGGCCGGCAACGGCGGGAACACGATGCCGCCCATTTCCGTGACCGCCACCATGTTGCGCAGGTGAGCCAGGTTGAACGGCGTTTCGCGCACCATCAGCATCAGCGCGCGGCGTTCCTTCAGCATCACGTCGGCAGCGCGGGTGAGCAGGTTGTCGCCCAGGCCATGCGCCACGGCCGCCAGTGTCTTCATCGAGCACGGTGTGATGACCATCGCGGTGGCGTCGAAACTGCCGCTGGCCAGGCAGGCGCCGATGTCGCCGGGCGCGTAGGCGTGATCGGCAAGCGCCTCGACCTCGCCGCGCTGCAGCCCGAGTTCATGGTGCGCGTTCAACACGCCCGCCGGCGTGATCACGAGGTGCGTCTCGATGCGCAAATCACGCGCGCGCTGCAGCAGACGCTGCGCATAGATCGCACCGGTCGCACCGGTGATGCCGACGACGAGCCGCGCGCTCAAGATGCAACCCCGGCGTCCTGCGCACCGGGGCGGCGGGCCGGCGTCACTGCGGCGCCAGCACCTGCTGCAGTTCGCCCGACTGGTACATCTCGGTCATGATGTCCGACCCGCCGACGAACTCGCCGTTGACATACAGCTGCGGAATCGTCGGCCAGTCGGCATACGACTTGATGCCTTGCCGGACCTCGTCGTCGTCGAGCACGTTCACCGTCGTCAGGTCGCTGACGCCGCACGCCTTGAGCAACTGGATGGCGCGGCCGGAGAACCCGCACATCGGAAACTGCGATGTGCCCTTCATGAACAACACCACCCGGTGGCCCTTGACCACCTGGTCGATGCGTTGTTGTACATCCACCATGACACTCATGACATTACCTCTGCTGATCGTTGATCTCGCCAACCGGCTTTATACGGCAAAGCCGGGTCGGCGACAGGCGCCCAGGCCAAATCCCGGCCGCGGCGCCGTACCCAAGGCGATCAGAACGAATAGTTGACGCCCAGCTGCACCAACGGCGTCAGGCGAAGTTCGCGCACCAGATCGTCGGCGCTTTGCGCGCCCGACACCACGCGCCCGAAGCCCAGCACATTGCCGGGATTGCGCACAACCAGGCCGACATCGGCCCAGAAACCCCAGCCGCTTTTGGCATGGATGCCGCTGTAGCCGAGACCGACGTACGGCAGCGTGCTGTATTGACCGCCCCCCGTCTCCGTCAACGGGCTGGGCACGCTGTCCAGCATCAGGTGCGACGGCACGCCGAAGGCCGCCGCCGAACGCGACGACAGCGCCAGATCGGACAGCGACACGCCCGGCTGGCGGATCAGCAGGCCGCTGCTCGCGCGAAAGCCGCTGAGGCTGAACAGCTGAGGGGTGGGCGACACCGAGAAGTAGTAGTCTCCCAGCACCGATGCCGCCAGCGGCGCGTCGGTGTCGGGGCCCAATCCCCGTGCATCCGGCCCGCTGGCCACCCACAGGGCATTGACCCGCACCTTGCTGCCTTCGCTGGCCCAGAACCCGCTGACCAGGTCGATCTTGATGCCCTCGCCGGCGCGCACGGGCAGCGCCGCGGCAACCAGGCACAAGGCGGCGAACGATCTTGCCAACGTGGTTGTGCGCATGGGGTTCTCTCGCGCGGCGGTTGCTTGAGGCCAGGGTTGGTGCATCGTAGCCGTTTGGCCGTGGCGCGAACACTCGACCTGTGACCAACCCCCGCGAACAGGTCAGTTTGTGTTCGATTTGTGACGGCAACCGCGATCGAAGTGTTGCTTGTGCGTCAGTTCCCGCTCGGTCGGCGGTCGATGCGACCGCCCGAGCAGCGCCAGTGGCCTGCCAGGTCGGCGCGGCTTTGCACCTGGTCGAACCCGGCGCGTCGCAGGTGCTCGCACACGGCATCGGCCTGATCGTGGCCGTGTTCCAGCAACAGCCACCCATTCGGCAACAGGTGCGCCGGCGCGGCTTCGATGATGGGCTCGATCGCCTCCATGCCGGTCGGTCCCGGGCTCAGTGCCGCGGCCGGCTCGTGGCGCAATGCGTGCAGATGCGGGTCGGCGCCGGCGATGTAGGGCGGGTTGCACACCGCCAGATGGAAGCGCCGAGGGGTCCACCCCGACCACCAGTCGGACAACAGGAATTCGATCTCCAGGCCCAGCGCGCGTGCGTTCCGCTGCGCCACGCTCAGCGCTGCGGCGTCGCTGTCGCACGCGCTCACCACGGCCGCCGGCCAGCCGTGCTTCAGGGCCAACGCGATCGCGCCGCTGCCGGTGCCCAGGTCGACGAGCCGCGGCGCGCTTTGGTCGCGCAACTCGCGGCTCAACACTTCCGAGGCCCAATCGACCAGGGTCTCCGTGTCGGGCCGCGGCACCAGCACATGCGGGGTGATGGCCAGCATCAGGCCGCCGAACTCGCGCTGGCCGACCAGGTACGCCAGCGGTACATCGTCGGCACGGTGACGGCAGTCGTCGGCAAAGCGCTGCTCGATTTCGTCGGGCAACCCGGCATCGTCGTGGGCCATCAGCCAGCTGCGGTCGCGCTTCAGGTGATGGGCCAGCAGCAGCTGTGCATCCAGCCGCTGAACGCCGAGTCGGCGCGCCTGCGCCAGCGCCTGCGCCACCGTCAAGCGCCAAGCTCCAGCGCTTCCAGCTGCTGTGCCGCCCGCGCGGCGCGCAGTGCGGCGAGCACGTCGTCCAGGTCACCGTCCATGATCTGCGCCAGCTTGTACAGCGTCAGGTTGATGCGGTGGTCGGTGAGACGCCCTTGTGGATAGTTGTAGGTGCGGATGCGGTCGGATCGGTCGCCGCTGCCGATCAGCCCCTTGCGTGTGGCCGCCTCCCGCGCCGCGCGCTCGCTGCGGTCCTTGTCGCGCAGCCGTGCCGCCAGAACCGCCAGTGCCTTGGCCTTGTTGCGGTGCTGCGAGCGGTCGTCCTGGCATTCGGCGACCAGGCCGGTGGGCAGGTGGGTGACGCGGATGGCACTGTCGGTCTTGTTCACGTGCTGGCCGCCGGCGCCGCTGGCACGGAAGGTGTCGATGCGCAGCTCGGCCGGGTTCAGCGTGATCTCCTCCGCCTCGTCGGCTTCGGGCAGCACGGCCACGGTGCAGGCGCTGGTGTGGATGCGGCCCTGCGATTCGGTGGCCGGCACCCGCTGCACGCGGTGCCCGCCGGATTCGAACCGCAGCGCGCCATAGACCGAGTCGCCGACCACGCGCAGCACCAGTTCCTTGTAGCCGCCGAGTTCGGCGGCGTTCTCGCTGATCACCTCGCTGCGCCAGCCGCGCCGTTCGCAATAGCGCAGGTACAGCCGGGCCAGATCGCCGGCGAACAGCGCGGATTCGTCCCCGCCGGTGCCGGCGCGGATCTCGACGAAGGCGTTGCGCGCGTCGTCGGGGTCGCGCGGCAGCAGCGCGGCCTGCAGCGCACTCAGCTGGTCTTGCAGATCGCTTTGCGCCGCGGCCACTTCCTCGCGTGCCATGTCGGCCATTTCGGGGTCGTCGAGCAGGTCGTTGGCTGCAGCCAGGTCGGCCTCGCGCTTGACGTAGCGCTGGAACTGCTGCGCCACCTGCGCCACCTCGGCCTGTTCGCGCGACAGGCTGCGGTAACGGGCCACGTTGGCCAGCACCTGCGGGTCGGCCAGGTTGGCGTCGAGTTCGCTCAAGCGCAGGGCCAGGCGTTCGAACTGTTGGCGCAGACTGGGAGTCATCGAGAAGATTGCAACATGGTTGGGGCAGCGGGCCGCCCGCGCACGCGACGGCCCAAAGACGGCTGCGGGTGCGCCGCTAGGGCTTGCCGCTGCCGTCGGCAGGCGAACCGCGCAGGAACAGACGCGACACGGTGTGTGCCAATGCCTCGCGCTGCTCGCCTTCGGCCGCTTGCAACTCGGCCATCGCGCCGTGCAGCATTTTCTGCGCGAGCCCGCGCGACAGCGCGTCGAGTGCCTCGTCGACGCTGGCGCCACGCGCCAGCAGGCGCCGTGCGCGGCCGACTTCGGCGCCCCGCCAGTCGTCCACCTGGCGGTTCAGCGCCTGGATCAGCGGCACCGCGCCGCGCTGGTCGAGCCAGTGCGCGAAGCTCTGCACGCCGGCATCGATGATCGCTTCGGCCTGCTGCACCGCCGCCTGGCGCTTTTCGCTGCCGCTTTGCACCAGCCCGGCGAGGTCATCGACCGTGTACAGATAGACGTCCGGCAGCTGGGCCACTTCGGCCTCGATGTCGCGCGGTACCGCCAGATCGACCATGAACATGGGCCGGCGGCGCCGTGCCTTGAGCGCGCTTTCGACCGCGCCCAGACCGATGATCGGCAGCGAGCTGGCCGTGCACGACACCACCACGTCGAATTCATGCAATCGACTGGGCAGGTCGGCCAGGCGCATCGAATGGGCGCCGAAGCGGCTGGCCAGCTTCTCACCGCGTTCGAGCGTTCGATTGGCCAGCGCCATCATCTTCGGCTGGCGGGCAGCGAAGTGCGTGGCGACCAGCTCGATCATCTCGCCCGCGCCGACGAAAAGCACCTTGACTTCGCCCAGGTTCTCGAACAGCTGCGCCGCCAGGCGCACCGCAGCAGCGGCCATGCTGATCGAATGGTTGCCGATCTCGGTGGCGGTGCGCACCTCCTTGGCGACCGCGAACGAGCGCTGGAACATCTGATGCAGGGTGCGGCCCAGCGCGCCTGCCGACTCGGCCTGACGCACCGCCTGCTTCATCTGGCCCAGGATCTGCGGCTCGCCCAGCACCATCGAATCCAGGCCCGCCGCGACACGGAATGCGTGGCGCACCGCAGCGTGGTCCTCGCGCACGTAGGTGTGGTCGAGCAGCCGGTCGCCATCAATGCCGGCCTGCGCGGCCAGCCAGTGCACCGCCGGGCGTACCAGCGAAGTCGCCAGGTCACCATGGGCGGCGACATAGATTTCGGTGCGGTTGCAGGTCGACAGCAGTGCCGCTTCGGGCGGCACTTGGCTGATCTGCTGCCGCAGGCTGGCCAGCGCCGCCGGCTGGTGCTCGGGTGCGAACGCGAACCGGCCGCGCAGGTCGAGCGGCGCGGTGGTGTGGTTCAGCCCCAGCGCAAACACACTCATTGCCGGATTATAAAATCGGCGGACGGTCCGCGCGCTTGCGCGGCATCATCAGAACTGTCGTAACTCCAGCTTCAAGATGCGCCCACCCCGCGCGCAACCACCGCCTCCCGAAGTATGCCGGTCGGCCCAACGCAGGGGACTGCGGTGCCAGCGCCGGGCGTGTTGCCGGTGAGTGCGCTCGACGCCAGCTGGCATCTGGCCGCGTTCTTCGTGCCGTCATTGGGCTTGGGCGGAATCAGCGCGCTGCTCGCCAAGCTGGTGTGGCGCGTCCAACTCAAAGGAACGGCCTGGTGGCGCCTTGCGCTGTGGGCTACGAGCAGCGCAGCGGCGGTGGCCGCGAGCGGGCTGATCGTCTTCGGCCAGGACGGCCGCATGCTCACCTACCTGGGCATGATGCTGGCCGCGGCTGTCAGCTTGGGCTGGTTTCTGCGCACCCGGCGCTGAATACCGGCCAGCCCTGTCACGTCGCCGGCACCGCCTGGTCGTCGGTTGCCACCTCGGCACGCAGCGAGTGCGGCAACGCTTCGGTGATCAGCACGTCGACCAACTGCCCGATCAGGCGCTGCGGCCCATCGAAATTGACGATGCGGTTGCACTCGGTGCGCCCCATCAGTTCGTTGCCCGCCAGCGCAGACTTGCGTGCGTTGCGCGACGGCCCTTCGACCAGGATGCGCTGCACCGTGCCGACCCGGGACGCGCTGATGCGCCGGGCGTTGGCTTCGATGCGCGACTGCAACTGCTGCAGCCGCTCGAGCTTGACCGAGGGCGGTGTGTCGTCGGCCAGCGCGGCGGCCGGCGTGCCCGGACGGGCGCTGAAGACGAAGCTGAAACTGGCATCGAAGCCGGTTTCGTCGATCAGCTTCAGGCACTGGGCGAAGTCGTCGTCGGTCTCACCCGGGAAGCCGACGATGAAGTCGGTGGACAGCGACAGCGCCGGCCGCACCGCGCGCAGCCGCCGCACGATGCTCTTGTACTGAAGCGTGGTGTAGCCGCGCTTCATGGCGCCGAGGATGCGGTCGCTGCCGTGCTGCACCGGCAGGTGCAGGTGGCTGACCAGCTTCGGCACCCGGCTATAGACGTCAATCAGGCGCTGCGTGAACTCGATCGGGTGGCTGGTGGTGTAGCGGATGCGCTCGATGCCGGGGATATCGGCCACGCATTCGAGCAGTAGCGCGAAGTCGGCGAACTGTGCATCGCCCAGGGTCAGGGAGCCCCGAAAGGCGTTGACGTTTTGTCCGAGAAGCGTCACTTCCCTGACGCCGCCCGTGGCCAGGGCCGCCACCTCGGCCAATACATCGTCGAAAGGACGGCTGACCTCCTCGCCGCGCGTGTAAGGCACCACGCAGTACGAGCAGTACTTCGAGCAACCTTCCATGATCGAGACGAAGGCCGTGGCGCCTTCGACACGGGGCGGCGGCAGGTGATCGAACTTCTCGATCTCCGGAAAGCTGATGTCCACCTGCGGCTGCTGGAGCTTCTGACGCTGTTCGATCAACGCCGGCAGCCGGTGCAGCGTCTGCGGGCCGAACACCAGATCGACGTACGGCGCGCGCTCGATGATCGCCGCGCCCTCCTGGCTGGCCACGCAGCCGCCCACGCCGATGAGCACGCCCTTGTCCTTCAGATGCTTGACGCGGCCCAGGTCGCTGAAGACCTTCTCCTGCGCCTTCTCGCGCACCGAGCAGGTGTTGAACAGGATCAGATCGGCCTGCTCGACATCGGCTGTCTGTTCGTAGCCTTCGGCGGCGTGCAGCACGTCGACCATCTTGTCGGCGTCGTAGGCATTCATCTGGCAGCCGAAGCTGCGGATGAAGACCTTCTTGCCGCGGGGGCCGAGCCCATCGGTGGTCATGTCGGTGGCCATGTCAGCGACGCGTCCAGACCTGCCCGTTCACGTCGAAGGCCCAGGTGCGGGCTTGTTCGATGGTCGTCGGCCAGGGCTTCTTGGCCCGCTCGCTGGCCGTCAGCACCCACACGTCGAGCAACTGGCCGTCGTTGTCGAGCGTGTATTGCACCACCAGCCGTTGGCCCGCCAGTGAGGAGGACATCTTCACCAGATTGTCCTCACCGCGGATGCGCGCGCCGGGCGCCAGTCGAGCCGGTTTGCCGTTGAGCAGCACGTCCGGCGGGCTCACCAAGGTGATCTCGCCGCGCAGTGCCTTGTCGGTGAAGTTTCGGTTGGGATCGGCCGTCGCTGGCTTCGCCGTCGCGACCAGGACCGCGAAAAGGACAAGCAGGCGTGCGACGGGTTGAACACAGCGATTCATGGTTGTGCATCCAGTGGCCGTGGTGGGGGCGCCGAGCCGGCTCAAGGGCGGTCGACGCTGCCGAAGGCTGAGCCGGACGTGGCGCAAAACGGTGGTGGCGCTTCAGGGATTCGAACCCCGGACCTGCGGATTATGATTCCGTCGCTCTAACCGACTGAGCTAAAGCGCCATGGCGCGAAATTATAGCGGGGCCGTTTTGCACGGACCCGCCCGATGCGGGCGCGCGAAGCCCCCCGTGAGCTGCCGCAACCCGCCACCCGACCATGTTCAGTTTTTTCCGAAAGAAGCCTGCCGCCGAAGTGGCTGCGGCGCCGCCCGCGCTCGAATTGCCGCCCGAGAAGCTGCCGTTGCAGGCAGACGCGAAGGTTGCGCAGGCGGGCGAACCGGAAGCGACCCAGGATGCCGCACGCGGCGGCTGGATGCAGCGCCTGCGCAAGGGCTTGAGCAAGACCGGCGCCGGCATCAGCCAGGCATTTGTCGGCGCGCGCATCGACGATGCGTTGTACGAGGAACTCGAATCCGCGCTGTTGATGGCCGACGCCGGCTTGCCGGCCACCGAGTTCCTGCTGGCGGACCTGAAGCGCCGGGTCAAGGATGCGCACGCCACCGAGGCCGGCGTCGTCAGGCAGTTGCTGATCGATGCCCTGACGCAGTTGCTGCAACCGCTCGAGAAGCCGCTGCAAGTCGGGCAGTCCTCGCCCACCGTGATCATGGTGGTGGGCGTCAACGGCGCCGGCAAGACGACCAGCATCGGCAAGCTCACACGTCACCTCGCCGTGGCCGACCAAAAGGTGCTGCTGGCGGCGGCCGACACTTTCCGGGCCGCGGCACGCGAGCAGCTGGCGGTGTGGGCCGACCGCAACAAGGTCGAGATCGTCAGCCAGCAAGGCGGTGATCCGGCGTCGGTGACTTTCGACGCCGTGGTCGCCGGCAAGGCGCGCGGCTGCGACGTGGTCATCGCCGACACCGCCGGGCGCTTGCCGACGCAGACGCACCTGATGGAAGAGCTGAAGAAGATCCGGCGCACGATCACCAAGGCGCAGGCCGACGCGCCGCATGAAGTCTTGCTGGTGGTCGATGGCAACACCGGCCAGAACGCGCTGGCGCAGGTCAAGGCGTTCGATCAGGCGCTGACGCTGACCGGGTTGATCGTCACCAAGCTCGACGGCAGCGCGAAGGGCGGCGTGCTGGCGGCGATTGCGCGCTGGTGTGCGCAGCAGGGCCGGGTCATCCCGGTCTATTTTGTCGGCGTGGGCGAGACGATGCAGGACATCCAGACCTTCTCCGCCAGCGAGTTCGCGCGCGCGCTGTTGTCGGAGTGATTCGGGCCGTGCGGCCGGCCGCTGCCGGCTTCAGCCGTTGCCGCGCGCCCCTTGCGGCACCATGTCGAGATCGTCGAAGAATGCCGACGGCACCGGCTCCATGCTCATGTCCAGCGCCGCCTGGTCGCCGTGGGCGAGCAGTTCTTCCATTTCCGCGACCGGAATCAACGGCATCGGCCGCGACGAGGTCGACCTGGCCTGCACGGCCGCGCCTGCGCCGTTGGCGCGGTCGAGTTCGGCGCCGAGCACCGCACGCACCTCGCTGGCGCTGGGCAGGTGGTCTTCGCTCCAGACCAGCACGCTGATGCCGGCCGCCTTCAACACCGAGGCCATGCGCTCGTGGCGGCGGCGGCTGCGTTCGGACTGTCCGGCCGGGCTGATGTCGACCACCGCCAGCACCTTGGATCCCGAGTTGCAAACCAGCAGATCGGCACTGAGGCTGCCCACGCGACGCATCCACTCGGCATGCGAATGCCGCGTGGGCACACGCAGGAAGCGCCCGAGCGGCACCTGCGCCAGCACGAGGAAGCCGGGCAGGGCAGAGCGCAGCAGGTCGTAGGCCCGGCGCTCGGCGATGGTCAACACCCGCGCCGCTTCCGGCGGCCAGGCCTGCACCGTGTCCAGCGGTTCGCTCTTGCGCGCGGCGTGGTGGGCGCCCGCCTGCCGGCGCCGCCACATCAGCAGCGACAACAACAGCACGCCGGCGCACAACGCGACCGCGGTGATCGGATCGAACAGGCCCATGTCGGTCAGCACGATGAAACGGAAGTTTCGACGCTAGTTGCGCAGCCCCGCTGGGTCAACCGCCGCGCCGCGAAATACGTATCGAGTCGTTGCCAAAGGTGGGCCGGCCACGGCCCGAATCGGCGCGAAACGCGAAATGCTGCGCAGCCGCACGCGGCCGCAACTGCAGTCGCCGGTGCGCAGGCTTCAGCGCGGGAAGTTCATCCCGCCGCCCATGCGTTTCATCATCTTCATCAGGCCGCCGCCCTTCATCTTCTTCATCATGCCCTGCATCTGCTCGAACTGGTTGAGCATGCGGTTCACGTCCTGCACCTGCACGCCCGCGCCGGCGGCGATGCGGCGTTTGCGGGCGGCCTTGAGGAGTTCGGGCTTGCGCCGCTCCAGCGGCGTCATCGAACAGACGATGCCCTCCATGCGCCGCACGTCGCGCTCGGCGCGGTCCATGTCGGCGCCGGCCGCCTTGGCGCTGAGCTGGCTGGGCAGCTTGTCCATCAGGCCGGCCAGGCCGCCCATGTTCTTCATCTGCGAAATCTGCGCCAGGAAGTCGTTCAAGTCGAAGCCGGCGCCGCTCTTGACCTTGTCGGCCAGCTTTTGCGCCGCCTTCACGTCGACGCCCTTTTGCACCTCCTCGACCAGCGCCAGGATGTCGCCCATGCCCAGCACCCGGCCGGCATGGCGCTCGGCATCGAAGACCTCCAGACCGTCGATCTTCTCGGAGATGCCGGCGAACTTGATCGGTGCGCCGGTGATCTGGCGCACCGACAGCGCGGCGCCGCCACGCGAATCGCCATCCAGCTTGGTCAGGATCACGCCGGTCAGCGGCAATGCGTCCTTGAAGGCCTTGGCGGTGTTGACCGCGTCCTGGCCCTGCATGGCATCGACCACGAACAGCGTCTCGATCGGCCGCAAGACGGCGTGCAACTCGCGGATCTCGTTCATCAACGCTTCGTCGATGCCCAGCCGACCGGCGGTATCGACCAGCAGCACGTCGTAGAAGTGACGCCGCGCGTGGTCGAGCGCCGCCACGGCGATGTCCTTCGGGGTCTGCGTGGCCTGCGATTCGAACCAATCGGCCCCCGCCTGGCGGGTGACGGTGCGCAGCTGCTCGATGGCCGCCGGCCGGTAGACGTCGGCCGAAACGGTGAGCACCTTCTTCTTGCGCTTTTCGATCAGGTGCTTGGCCAGCTTCGCGGTGGTGGTGGTCTTGCCGGCACCCTGCAGGCCGGCCATCAGGATGACGGCCGGCGGCTGGGTGGCGAAGTTCAGCTCGGCGACCTTCATGGGCACGCCAGCGGCATCGACCGCGCCCATCGTGGCGCTGAGTTCGCGCTGCACGATGCCCACCAGCGCCTGGCCGGGCGACAGCGACGTGGCCACGTCCTGGCCCAGCGCCTTGTCCTTGACGCGGGCGATGAAATCACGCACCACGGGCAGCGCCACGTCGGCTTCGAGCAGCGCCATGCGCACCTCGCGAAGCATGTCCTGGACGTTGCTTTCGGTGATGCGCGCCTGTCCGCGCATCGTTTTCACGAGACGCGACATGCGCTCGGTCAAGGTCGAGGCCATCGCTGCGACGACCTGCAACGAGGCCGCGAAAGTACACTGATCGAATGATTCTATCGACGCTGTCGGCGACCACCCCCGGTGCCGGGGCCCTGGCGGCGCTGGCGGTGCTGGCCTATGGCGTCGCGGCACTGCCGGGCCAGGTCGGGCAGCGGCGGCTGCCGTTGGCGCTGATAGCCGGTGTGGTGCTGCACGCGCTGGTGCTGCTGGTGGACATCGGGGGTGTCGGCCGCGCATCGGGCGGGACGCGGCTGGGTTTCGGGCCGGTGCTGTCGCTGACGGTGTGGCTGGTGTTGGTGGTTCACACCTCCGACAGTCGCCTGGTGCCTTTGCCCGGCGTGCGCCGGGTGCTGGCGCTGATCGGCGTCGGCGCCGTGCTCGTCGCCTGGCTGTTCCCGGGCGAAGCGCTGCCTTCGTCGGCATCCCCACTGACGCCCTTGCACTGGGTGCTCGGGGTGGGTTCGTACGGGCTGTTCGGTGCCGCCGTGCTGCATGCGGCGATGCTGGATTCGGCCGAAAAGCGCATGCGCCTGCGCGGCCCCGGCCCCAGCGGTCCTTTCAGCATGCCGTTGCTGCAGCTGGAGCGGCTGACGTTCCGCTTCGTCGAGGCCGGTTTCGTCGTGCTCAGCGCGGCGTTGATCCTCGGCGTGGCGACCACCGTGCACTGGCGCTGGGACCACAAGACGGTCTTCTCGCTGCTCGGCTGGGCGGTGTTCGCGGCCCTGCTGCTGGGCCGGCGCCTGCGCGGCTGGCGCGGACGCACGGCCACGCGCTGGCTGTATGCCGGTACAGCACTCTTGCTGCTGGCCTATGTCGGATCGCGCTTCGTGCTGCATGTCCTGCTGGCGCGGCCGGATGCTTGAGTTCAGTTCGGGGGCGCGGCCTTGAAGTACTTGATCGTGGTGCTGGTGGTCGTCATCGTCGTCTGGCTGATGCTGCGCGGCCGTGAGCGCGGTGTCGATCCGCCTCGTCGGCGGACCGGCGGGCGAGCCGAACCCGAGGCCATGACTGCCTGCGCGCACTGTGGCGTGCATCTGCCGCGTGCCGAGGCGCTGCTCGATCGGGGCGGCACTTTTTGCAGCGAGGCGCACAAATTGGCTGGCCCCCGACCCCGCTGAGCCGGCCACGCCTGCCCGGCGATCGGAACTGAGCCCGCGGCCGGAAGAGGTCCGTCTGCGCGCGCATGTGAACTATGTCGCAGGCCAAGCGCGCGCGTTGTTGCTGCACCTGCTGTGAGGACTTTGCCAGCATCGCAAGCGGGCTCCACCGGGTGGGTCATTGCAGCCGCCCGCGCCGCTTGCCAGACGTCCGGACATGCCAATGAAATCAATGGCTTGCGCACGAATCTGTTGTCGAGTGCACGCCTTGACAGGCGCCGGCCACGCGGTGCGCTGGCGCGGCGTGCGAAACGATTTCATAGCGTGGTCAGCGGGCGGACTTTTTGCAGCTCCGCGCCGCGGAATTGCCCCCGGAGTTGGGGGGGTGTGGAAGGCAGTGAAGGTCAACATAATCGACCGCAACATCCACTTACTTCACCTGCTCATTCCGCGTATCGGCACCGCCGATGAGGCATGCGGGTTCCAGGGGCAGCGTCCACATGCGGGTCTTTCGTCACTCATTCCTCCCGGGCGCGATGCCGGGAATGGTCATCGACCTGTTCCTCGGGTTCGCGGCGCTGCTGTTGGCTGCCTCGACGCTGACCACGCACTATTCGACGATTCCGCGGGCGGTGCCGGAACTGCCGCTGATTCTGGTCGGCGCGACCATCTTTGCGTTGGTGATGGCGCTGATGTACGCGATCGTCGGGCTGTACCGGCCGATGCCGATTCCGCTGTTGTCCGTGGTCGGACGCACCGTCTTTGCGCTGGCCGTGGGCGGCTATGTCACCAGCCTGAGCCTGCGCACGGTCGCCGACCGCGGCTACATCGAGCAGTTGCTGCCTGCCGCCATCGCCTATCTGGTGATCGGGCTGCTTTTCGTGCGTGGCGGGCTGTTCCTGATGCGCCGGGTGGCCACGCTGCCACGCGTGCTGATCGTCGGCACCGGGCCCGAAGCACTGGCGCTGGCGGCCGACCTGGGTTCCGGGGGACGCGCGGCCCGCGATGTCGTCGGCCTGTACCCCAGCAGCGTCGACAGCATCGATGCCGGTGGTGGGCATGCGGGGCTGCGCATGTTCTCGCGCGATGAATCGATCGTCGATCTGGTGTCTCGCCACCGCGTCCATGAAATCATCGTCGCCGTTCGCGAGCAACGCGGCGGCGCGGTGCCGATGGATGACCTGCTGGCCTGCCGCATTCGAGGCGTTCCGGTGCTCGATCTGGCGGGATATTCCGAACGCACGCGGTGCGAAGTGCCGATCGACAGCCTGAAGGGCAGTTGGTTGGTCTATGGACAAGGCTTCGTTCAGGGCCACGCCAGGCGCGTGATGAAGCGCTTGTTCGACATCGTCAGCTCCGCGTTCCTGCTCACCGTGCTGTCACCGGTGATGCTGCTGGCAGCAGTGGTCATCCGCCTCGAAAGCCCCGGCCCAGTCATCTACCGGCAGGTCCGGGTCGGGCTTGGGGGCCGCTCGTTCATGTGCCTGAAGTTCCGCAGCATGTGCAACGACGCCGAGAAAGACGGCGTGGCCCGCTGGGCCAGCAAGGACGATCCGCGCGTGACGAGGTTCGGCGCGTTCATGCGCAAGACCCGCATCGATGAACTGCCCCAGTTGCTGAGCGTGCTGTGGGGTGAGATGAGCCTGGTCGGTCCGCGCCCGGAGCGCCCGAAGTTCGTCGAGGAACTGAAAGAGGCGATCCCGTTCTACGAGATTCGCCACACGGTGAAACCCGGCATCACCGGCTGGGCCCAGGTGCGGTACCACTACGGTGCTTCGATGGACGACGCACGGCGCAAGCACCAGTTCGATCTGTACTACGTCAAGAACAATTCACTGTTGCTGGACATGTTGGTGCTGATCGAGACCGTCAGCGTGATTGCGTTCCGTGAAGGGCAGTAGCCGAGCCATGCGTCAAATGCTGAGTGCACATGGGTCCGGCTCCCGCCCGACGTCGGGGGGCAGAATTCAGCGTGGTTTGGGATGGTCCGAACTAAAGTTTTGCATTGCCGGCACCCGTGATGGCGCTGCTTGACCGGAGTAAGTCATGATTGAAAGCATCAACTCGGCATCGAGAAAAGCGCTCGGCGAAAGCTCGTCAAGGGTGCGTTTGCAGTGCCAGCCATGTTGACGCTCCAGAGTGGTAGCGCAATGGCGGCTACTTCTATCGGCAGTTGCTTGGCGAAGCGCAACCGAACACCCACCGCTGCACCTTTGTCGAACGGTGACGATATGTGGTTCCGGTATGAGCTATACGGGTATGTGGAAAACACGCGGCGCCACGGGGATTGGGAATGTAAATGGTGGCTACTGGATTCAGGGCGCGGATTTGGGCGTGTACATGCGCAACGGTTTGATGCCTTGGCTGAAATCGAACGAGTTTCAGAAGGTCAAAAATGACAACAGCTTGGCCCCGGCAGTCGCGGGGCAGCCGATCAATGATGCCCAAATCCGGCCAACTTCGATTGGAAGCGGACTGGCAAGTTCGTGAGCCTTCGGGTGGATGCTGATGGCGGACTGGTCGGCGCCGGCTCCTCGGGTACAGGCTCCGCAGTGGGCGATTCGTGTTGGAACTCGTTTGCATTGGCGGCAACCAGGTAGTGAAGAGCTTCGTATTGGCTCGAGGAGTTCGACTTGAGCCTTTGGGATAGGAATTGGGCAGCTTTCAGCCCAGCCTCTGGTGACACCCTGCTAGTGAATACCGAAGCTGCCGCCGTGCTTGAGCTGCTGGCAAGTGGCGTGACCGAAGAAACTGAAGTTATTGCGAGATTGGCGGCTGACGTAGGCGTCGAGGTGGCAAGGTGAACGAGGCACTTCGACACGTCTGGGGTCACCTAGGCAGTTCCGGCTTGATAGAGGCTGTGGTGGAGTCTGGAATAATCTCGGGTGACCTGCTGCACCCGAAGTAGTTTGTTCTTCGCTTTGCCCACGCTGCAAGACACCCGGCTGCGCGACATACGCTCGGCCATGGCCGGGCCGGGCTTGTGGTTCGACTACGGCGCGGCCACCTTGCGGCTGCGCGGCGATTCCGCACCGCTGGCCGCGCAGTTGCAAGGCGTCTATCACAGCTTCCCCTTCGCCATCGATGCGCCTTGGGCTGATCTGCATGTGCGGATCGGGCGGCCAAGGAATTTCCGCCGCTGGCTCGCGCCGCAGGTATTGTTTCGTTGTGATGGTCGTCAGCCGTTCGAGCCCTTTCCCGCTGACAGCCCTTTGCCATTGCTGGAGTGGGGCGGAAACTGGTTGATTGGGCAGCGCCTGAATCACTTGCTGTTGCTTCACGCCGGAGCCGTCGAGCGTGATGGCCTCGCACTGCTGTTGCCTGCGCTACCGGGTTCGGGAAAGAGTACCCTGACTGCAGCTCTTTCGCTCAGTGGCTGGCGCTTGCTCTCTGACGAGTTCGGTGCCTACGACCCCCAAATCCAGGCATTTTGGCCAATGCTGAAGCCGGTCGCGCTGAAGAATCAATCGATCGACGTGATGCGCCGTTTCGCGCCTCAGGCTCGACTCGGTCCGGTGTTTCCGAAGACGCGCAAGGGCGACGTGGCGCACCTTGGCGCACAAGCCGATGCCGTGGCGCGCTGCCACGAGCCGGCACGCCCTGGCGCCGTCCTCTTGCCGCGCTGGGTCGCGGGGCATGCCACGCAGTTCGAACCGGTTTCAACCGATCGCCTGTTCTCGGCTCTGGCCTTCAATGCGTTCAACTACACCACGCTAGGTGCCGCCGGGTTCGATGCCGTGATCAGCCTTGCGCGGCAGTGCCCGGCTTGGACACTGGTTTACAGTGATCTGCACGACGCCATCGCGGCGATAGACAGCAAGTGGTCGCAATTTCTGGCCCGCCGAAACGACACGAATGTCCGGCAGCCGGCTTGTGAGCAAGCAGTGTGAGCGCGCAGCAATGGATCGGCCACCCGCGCCTGGCCTGGCTGCAGGCCTTGCGCGAGCCCCAGTCTGCTCTGCGCTGGCAACTCGGCGAATGGGAGCACGTCGTTCGCGTGGCCAGACGGCTGCGCCTGTTGGCCCGTTTGGCTGCGAGCATTGAATCAGCCGGGCTTGCGGATCGTGTTCCTGTTGAAGTGCGGCGCCATTTGCTGGGGGAACAGAGACAGTCGGCCTGGCGCACATCGGCTATGGCATGGGCCCTGCAGCGCATCGCCACTGCTCTTGACCGGCCGGGCTACGCCTGTGTACTGCTGAAGGGGGCGGCCTACATCGGGTCAGGGCCTGCCGTTCGCGACGGGCCGACTGCCGTCCGACGTGGACATACTGGTACCCATGGAGCATCTTGCCGATGCACAGCAGCGCTTGCTCGCTGCCGGCTGGCAGGAACTCGAGCTTGACGCCCACGACCAGCACTACTACCGCGAATGGAGCCATGAGGTGCCGCCAATGCGCCACCCACAACACCGAATCGAGCTTGACCTGCACCACAACATCCTGCCGCCCGTGGCCCGCACGCATGTCGATGCCGATATGCTGTTGGCAAGATTGCAGCCGTCGAACTGGCCAGCATGGGTGGTGTTGCATCCACTCGACCAGGTTCTGCACAGTGCCGCCCACCTGTTCCTCGACTCCGAGATGCGCGACCGGGTTCGAGATCTCGTTGACCTCGACGGTTTGCTCAGGTACTTTGGCGCCGAGCCAGGCTTCTGGTCGCAGTTGCCTGAGCGTGCACAGGCCTTGGGTCTGGCCGAGCCGCTGGCACTGGCCTGCCACTTCTGCGTGCGTTGGCTCGGCACGCCGATACCGGCGCAGACGCGGCAATCGATCGAAGCCAACGGCCCGGGACGCTGGCGCCGTGCGTGGCTGTTGCCGCTATTTGAAGCGGTCTTGATGCCGAGCGAGCCCGACGATAGCCCGCCCGTAAAGCAGGATCTTGCCGCAATGGTGCTTCTTGCCCGCTACCACCGGCAGCGCATGCCGTTGCGGATATTGCTTCCCCATCTGTGGCACAAGTTTCGCGCCGCCGACCGTGCCGGCAGCGACTCCGTACCCGACGTTGCCTGAGGCTCCAGAGAGAGGCACCTCACGCGGCGCGACCGCTGAGGCTCGGCGACACCGCCGCTCAAGCCTTGCCGTTGCCGCCCAGGCGTTTGAACGCGCTCAGCAAGCGGCGTCCTGTCGACGGCGTCGGCGCGTGCGATGGCGGGTCTTCGCCGGGCCGCACCTCACCGATCCCGGGGTCGAAGGCGGCGCCGGCGGCCAGGGCATCGCGCGTCGCCGGTGACAGGTAGTCTTCCGGCGCGAAGGTCAGTGACAGGTCCGGTATGCCCGAGCCGTTCACCGGGGGCTCGGCGCGACCAATCCGGCGCCGTCGTTCGCACGGCGGTCCTGGCAAGTGTCGACTCGATGAAGGCATACACCTCGTCGACCTTGATGGGCGCCGGTGGTGGCTGATCAGCGCGCCGGGGCCGTCGCGGTGCAGGCGCGCCAGCCGGGCGGCCGTTTGCGGCCGGCGACGACAATCGTGCCAGGCGCCGCGGGCTGTTTTTTCTGGCCGCCGTTCGGAGGCCGCAGCCTGCGGCGCCGGTGCCTTGGTCTCCGGCAGCAGGCGCAGCGCGTTGTGCTCCAGACCGGGCACGCGCCGGCTGAACAGGTCGAGCCGCGACCGATGGCTCTCGTCCAGCGACATCAGGAAGCTCGCGCCCAGGCCGGCCGAGCACACCGCCTCGCTCCACTCGTCGGCAAAGGCCGAGCGCTCGACTGCGCTGGTGGCTTTGCCGAAGAATCGCTCGAAATTGTTGACCACGAAGAACAGGTTCAATCCCGCCCCGCCCTCGATGTCCCCAATCAGTTTCGACAGGCGCAGGCTCGGCAGGAAGCCCGCGCGGCGTTCCGCCGGCAGCGACTGAATCAGCGCCGTCTTCAGCGCCGTGAGCGGTGCCTCGTCCCAGCGCTCGAAATAGATCACGGTCTCGTTCGTCGATCGACCCGATGCCGCGGCGCGGCGTTCCCGGTTGCCTGCCGGCGGCGCCTGGCGCGGGCCGGACAACGCCACGCGATCCTGACGCCGTCGCTGCAGAAGCGGCAACACGCCCTGCACCAGCAGCGCGCTCTTGTCGGTCCCTTCCGCGGCAAACAGCCAGGTCAAGCGCGAGGTGCGCAGCATCAACGCCAACAGGCGTGCTTCGTTCGCTCTCTGCGCCGACAATGGCCTGACACTCGATTCGGGCATGCCTTCGACCTGGACCCCTTGGACAATGGTCAACCAGTATGCATGAAGCACCCGTCCGAGCCCCATCCCTACCGGGTGCTGTCTGTCAATGCCCTGCGATCCCCCGAACCCGGGGTGTGGTGAGGGCGATTCACGTGCCAACCTGACTGCCGATGGCCGACACACCGATCGCGTTGACCGCCTGGAGCTTCGCGCTGGCCGGGGCAGCCTACGTGGCCTTTGCGGTGCGCCTGGTGCAGCTGGGCTATCTTCGCTCGGCCGGCCGCCGTGTCGGCCGCTACCTGCTGTTTGCCGTGGCCGCTTGCGGCGCCTGGGGATGGCTGAGCCTGGCCGACCAGTTTTCGAGCACGCTGTTGTTCCAGAATCTGGCGGCGTTATGCCGACTTGCTCACCTATGGCTTGTGGTTCGCATTCCTGCTGCGCCTGATTCCCCGATCGGCAGACGGTTCGGCGCCGGCGGGGGTGCGCTGGCTGATACCGCTGGCGGTGCTGTTCTTCCTGGCCGGGCTCGCTGATCCGAACGGCGGTTGCTCTGGGCATCGGCGGCCTGGGCGGCGCCTCGCGGCCGGAGCTGCTGGTCTCGCTGGCGATGTCCGTGCTGGCGCTTGTGCTGGTCGAGCAGTTGCTGCGCGGCTTGAACGACGACGACCTGTGGAACGCCAAGCCGCTGTGCCTGGGCCTGGCGGGCTTCTTCCTGTTCGACCTGTACCGGTATTCGCAGGCGGTGCTCTTCAACAGCCTCGATACCGATGCCTTCAGCATCCTCGGTGCCGTGCGTGCGTTGATGGTGCCGCTGCTGATGCTGTCGATCGCGCGCCGCAAGGACTGGGTCTCGACGCTGCGCGTGTCGCGCAAGGCGGCCTTTCACTCGGCCACGCTGCTGCTGGCCGGCGCCTACCTGCTGTTCATTTCCGCGGTCGGCTACTACGTCCGTTTCTTCGGCGGCGATTGGGGCCGGGCGCTGCAGCTCGGCCTGATCGTGATCGCGCTGGTCGTGCTGGGGGTGCTGGCGGTGTCGGGCGCGATGCGCGCCCGGTTGCGCGTCTTTCTCGGCAAGCACTTCTTCCGCTATCGCTACGACTACCGTGAAGAGTGGCTGCGTTTCACGCAAACCCTGTCGGCCCAGAACTCTCCGCAGGAGATGGGCATGCAGGTCATCCGCGGGCTGGCCGACATGCTCGAGAGCCCGGGCGGCGGGCTGTGGTTGAAAGGCGCCAAGGAATCTGCGTTCCGTCAGGCCGCCCGCTGGAACATGCCGAGCAGCGATCAGCCCGAGGAAGAGAGCGGCTCTCTGTGCCAATTCATGGCGCACAAGGGCTGGGTCATCAACCTGGAGGAGTACCGATCGGTGCCCCGTCGCTACGATCATCTGTCGCTGCCGCCATGGTTGCTGGACCTGCCGCAGGCCTGGTTGATCGTGCCGCTGTGCGTCGGCGAGCAACTGATCGGCTTTGTCGTGCTGAACAGCGCCAGGACGCCGATGGACGTGAACTGGGAAGTCAACGACCTGCTGAAGACCGCCGGTCGACAGGCCGCCAGCTTCCTGGCCCAGATGCAGGCCACCGAGGCCTTGCTCGAAGTGCGCAAGTTCGATGCCTTCAACCGCATGTCGGCGTTCGTGGTGCATGACCTGAAGAACATCGTCACCCAGTTGTCGCTGATGATGAAGAACGCCAAGCGCCTGCACGCCAACCCCGAATTCCAGCAGGACATGCTGATGACGGTGGAGAACTCGCTCGATCGCATGCGCCAGTTGATGCTGCAGTTGCGCGAAGGCGCCACGCCGCCGGGTACGGCGTTCGGTGTCGACCTGGTTGGTGTGGCGCGGCGCATCGAAGCCGATGTGGCCGGCCGCGGACGCACGCTCGAGCTCGATGTGGCCGAAAGAGTCCTCGCGCGCGGCCACGAGGACCGGCTCGAGCGTGTCATCGGTCACGCAGTTCACAACGCGTTGGATGCCACCGATCCAAGCGGCCGGGTCTGGCTCAAAATCGAACGTTCCGGCGGCAGCGCGCGCATCGAGGTGGGCGACACCGGCCATGGCATGACCGCCGAGTTCGTCAGGGACCACTTGTTCAAACCCTTCCACAGCACCAAGCAGGCCGGCATGGGCATCGGCGCCTACGAGAGCTTCCAGTACGTGCAAGGAATTGGGCGGCCAGATCGCGGTGGACAGCGAGCCAGGTCGAGGGCACCCAGGTGTCGATGCTGCTGCCGCTGTTCGAGACACACGATGAATCCGACCTGCAGATGTTGAAGGCCTCATGAGCGCAGACGCGACGCCCAAGCTGCTGATCGTCGAAGACGACCTGGCGCTGCAAAAGCAGATCAAGTGGTCGATGGACCGCTTTGAGGCGATCACCGCGCAAGACCGGGAGTCGGCGCTGGTTCAGCTGCGGCGGCACAACCCGGCCGTGGTGACGATGGACCTGGGCCTGCCGCCCGATGCCGATTCGGTGTCGGAGGGTTTCAAGCTGCTCGAGCAGATCCTTGGCGCCGAGCCGGATACCAAGGTCATCGTGCTGACCGGCCAGAACGACCAGGCGAATGCCTTGCGTGCCGTGGCCATGGGTGCCTACGACTTCTTCGCCAAGCCCTTCGAACCCGAATTGCTCAGCCTGACCGTCGAACGCGCCTTTCGTCTGTTCGAGCTGCAGAAGGAAAACCGCCGGCTGCGCGACCTGCACCAGCCCGACGCCATGGCCGGGCTGATCACCCGCGACCCAGGCATGCTGCGCATCTGCCGCACGATCGAAAAGGTGGCGGGCAGCAACGCCACCGTGATGCTGCTGGGCGAAAGCGGCAGCGGCAAGGAAGTGCTGGCGCAGGGCTTGCACCAGGCGTCACCGCGGCGCAAGGAGAAGTTCGTCGCCATCAACTGCGCGGCGATTCCCGAGAACCTGCTCGAAAGCGAACTCTTCGGCCACGAGAAGGGCGCCTTCACCGGTGCGGTGAAGACCACCGTGGGACGCATCGAGACCGCGCACCGCGGCACGTTGATGCTCGACGAGATCGGCGACCTGCCGCTGTCGCTGCAGGCCAAGCTGCTGCGCTTCATCCAGGAGCGCTCGATCGAGCGCGTCGGCGGCCGGCAGGAGATCGCGGTGGATGTGCGCATCGTCTGCGCGACGCACCAGGACCTGGCGGTGCAGATCAAGGATGGGCGCTTCCGCGAAGACCTGTACTACCGCCTGGCCGAGATCGTCATCGACATTCCGCCGTTGCGCGAGCGCGTGGGTGACGCGGCGTTGCTGGCGCATGCCTTCGTGCGGCGCTTTGCGCAGGAACAGAACCGCGGCTCGCTGAGCCTGTCTGAAACTGCGGTGCGCGCCATCGAAGGCAATGCGTGGCCGGGCAATGTGCGCGAGCTGGCCAGCTGCATCAAGCGCGCGGTGATCATGGCCGACGGCAACCAGATCGGCTGTGATGACCTGGGTCTGGAGACGGCACCGGACGATGACAACGCCTTCGATCTGCGCGTGGCTCGCGACGCCGCCGAACGGCGCACCATCGTCGCGGCGATGGGGCGCGTCAACGGCAACATCGCCAAGGCGGCGGAGTTGCTTGGCGTCAGCCGCCCGACGCTTGTACGACCTGATGAGCCGGCTGAGCCTGAAGTGAACACCGAGCCTGGTGGCCCGCATACGAACCGACACCTCCCATGAAGCATCGACCCAACCTCCTCGTGTCCGCCGTGTTGGCTGCATCGCTGATCGCCGGCTGCGCCGACGACAGCCCCGAGAAGCACATCGCTTCGGCGAAGGAGTACCTGCAGAAGAACGACAGCAAGGCCGCGGTCATCCAGATCAAGAACGCGCTGCAGCAGAACCCCGACCTGCCCGAGGCGCGCTACCTGCTCGGCTCGACGCTGCTGCAGCAAGGCGACGTCGTCGCAGCCGAAGTGGAACTGCGCAAGGCGCTGGCGGCCAAGCACCCCGGCAACGTGGTGATACCCGATCTGGCGCGCGCCATGCTGATGCTCGGGCAGGCCAAGAAGGTGGTCGACGAGTTCGGCTGCGACCCGCTTCGACAACCCGGCCGCTGACACAAGCTTGCAGACATCGCTTGCCGCTGCCTATGGCGCACTGGGCAAGGCTGAGCAGGCGCGGTCAGCCTTGACCTTGGCGCTGGCCGCAGACCCGACCTACGGCCCGGCGCTGCTGGCCCATGCGCAGGCAGAAGGCCGTGGACCGCGACTTCGACGGCGCGTTGCAGACCACGGACGAAGTGATCGCCAAGGACGCCAAGAATGCCGACGCATGGAAGCTGAAGGGCGATGTCCTGCTTTATGGCCAGGGCAAGGTCGGACGACGCGCTGGCCGCGTATCGCAAGTCCATCGATGCCAACGCGACCTACTTTCCCGGGCACATCTGGCCGTGTTGGCGGTGTTGCTTCAGCAAGGCAAGCTGGATGACACCGCGACGCAGCTGGAGAAGCTGAAAGGCTTCGCGGCCAACCATCCGCAGACCAAGTACTTCGACGCACAGCTGGCCTATCACAAGAAGGACTTCAAGCGCGCCAGGGAACTGTCGCAACAGCTGCTGCAGCTGGCGCCGAACAATCCGCGCCTGTTGCAGCTGGCCGGCGCGGTGGAACTGCAACTGGGGGCGCTGTCGCAAGCCGAGATCTACCTCGGCATGGCCAACGAAGCCGCCCCGCAATTGGGACTGGCGCGACGGCTGCTGATCGCCACCTATCTGCGCTCCGGGCAAGCGGCCAAGGCGCTGACCACCCTCAACCAGGGCGTCGGCAAGGACGGTATCGAGCCGGCGCTGTACTCGCTGGCTGGCGAGGTGTACCTGCAAAACGGCGACGCCAGCGAAGGCGGAGGAGTACTTCGCCAAGGCGCTGAAACTCGATCCCGACAATGCCCGCAAGCGCACCGCGCTGGCCATCACCCATCTGGCGGGCGCGCAGCCGGCCGCGCGGCTTCGAGGAGCTGCAGAACATCGCCGAATCGGATGCCAGCATCACCGCCGACATGGCGCTGATCAGCGTGTACCTGCGGCGCAAGGAATTCGACAAGGCGCTGGCGGCCATCGACAAGCTCGAAGCCAAGCAGCCGGACAAGCCCGCTGGCGGCCAACCTTCGCGGGCGCGTGCAGCTGGTGCATGAAGGACTATCGCCGCGGCACGCAAGAGCTTCGAACGATGCGCTGGTCATCGACCCGGGCTTTTTCGCCGCTGCGGCCAGTCTGGCGGCGATGGACGTGGCCGAGAAGAAGCCCGACAGATGCGCGCAAGCGCTTCGAGAGCCTGCTGGCCAAGGACCCGAAGAACCTGCAGGCGCTGCTGG
>CAWCSM010000005.1:0-269885 GCA_963798255.1 uncultured beta proteobacterium | reverse complement strand
TAACTGGAAATCGCCACCGCGATGAGCGCGAGGAACGTTGCCCAGAGATATGATGCCAGTCCCACGCCACCAGAAAATGATTGGCGTAAATCAATCCGCGGACATGGATCGGTATGTGCGACACGACCCACGTCAGTAGCGCGCCGACAAAACAACCGACCAGTGCGCCGATCACGGCGATCAGCGCGCCCTGCCAGAGAAAGATCGCGCTGATATCGTGCGCGCGATATCCCATGGAACGGAGGATGGCGATCTCTCTGATTTTTGAGAGCACGGTCATGGTGAGCACGTTAAAAATTCCGAAGCCGGCGAGAAGAATGATTAATGAGACCGTGATCGCAGTCGACATTCGCAGCGTAAGAAAAAGTTGGAGGTTTCCCACTTCGCGTTCCTGCCAGCTTTGCGTTTCGTGCTGAAATAAGTGCTCGAAATGTTGGGCCAACTCCGGCGCCTTCTCCGGATCGCGCAATTTGTAGAGAATCATCGTTGCCGGGTAAGGCTTGTGCAGAAGTCGCTGCGCGATTTTGGAATGACAATAGACGCGCGCGGAATCGACGGAAGCAACACCGCTGCGCGAGATCGCAGCGACGGTGAAACGCCAGTATTCGCCGCTGGGTGAAAGAAGTTGCATCGTATCGCCTGCCGCGATTCCGAGCAGCTCGGCCAGCTTCCATCCGACAATGACCGATGTGGGATTGTTTCGAAAATCATCGAACTTTCCGTCGATGATTTGCTGCCCGATATCCGTCGTGCGCAAGTGCAGCGCCGGATCGATTCCGAAAAGATCCACGGTTGCGTTTTCAAAGCCGGCGCGCGCGGTAACACTGCCGCGCAAGACCGGCGCACATGCCACTACATTGGAAAAACGGCGGCTGATTCGCATGATTTCAGACGCGTTCGTGATGCCTTCGAAGTAACGGCGACGCCCGGCTTCTGCCTGCGAATTTTTCGGCACAACAATCAAGTTTTCGGAACGCGGCCGAAACTGCGCGCGCAGGATGACAGCGCCATTACTGCCCAGCGTCGAGTTGATGAATTGTTTGGCGAATCCCTGCGTTTGCGCCTGCGTGCAAATGAAGATAGCCACGCCGAAAACGACTCCGGCGAGGCTGAGAACAAAAGCGCGCTTGCGATGGAAAAGAAAACGCAGCGCGATGTAGAGCGGCGGCGTCACCCTACTTCCCGGCAGTTTGCCGTGGGCTGCTCAACATCCGTTGCCTAACGAGTTTACCCGGGCGCAATTTATCCTGGTCCGAAACGACCACGCGATCGTGTTCCGACACGCCGCTGATCGCTTCCGTAAACTCGAGGGTGCGATAACCGACCTGGATCGTGCGCTTTTGCAGAATGTTGTTTCGAACGACCAGCACCTGATCGACCGCAACCGCGCGTGTTGGAACGAGCAGAACATTTTCGTGCTTGCCGGTGATGATATTCATCTCGCCCGTCATTCCGGCCATGAGATTTTCCGGCGGATTTTGCAGTTCGAGCGCAATCGAATAACGCTGCGTGTCCGGATCGGCCACCGGTTGAATAGAAGTGACTTTCGCCGTCAATGGCCGCGTGCGGTATGCATACAACTGCACGTCGGCTTTCATTCCGATCTTCACTTCGCCGATGTCTTCTTCATTCACTTCGCCGCGGACGTAATTTCGCCGCGAAGAAATCGTGAAGAGCTGATTGTTTTCCGTGACCAATTCGCCGTCGATCACCTGCATGTCGGAAAGAATTCCGTCCATGGAAGCGCGAATTTCCGAGCTCTTCATTTGTGCCTCGAGCTTTTTCACCGCGCTCGTGAGCGATTCCAGATTTCGCTCGCGCTCGATTTTTTCTGTCTTCACCGCATCGCGCAAACGGTTTGCCTCGCTCTTTGCCTTTTCGTACTCGACCGCCGGGATGTTGTTTAGCGCGGCCAATTTTGCCAGCCGTTGCTCGTTTGCTTCCGCGATCCTGAGTGGTTCGGTGGAAGGCACGTCGAGTTTCGCGCGTTCCATTTCCGCTTCGAGATCGGCGCGCGCCTGCTTGAGTTGGCGCGCGGTCGTTTCATCCGCAATCGTCGCGAGCAGTTCGCCTTTCTTTAAGCTCTTGCCGATCGCACCGCGACCAGCCGCGAGCGAGTCAGCCAGAGTGATGTAGCCGGAGTTTTGTGCGCGAATACGAATCACGAACGCCGGCTCGATCCGAACTGTTCCGTAAACAGCAGAGATGGCCGTGCCGCGCCGAACTTTTTCCACCTCCACCACGGGCAGCGTGAAATAGTAGATCGCGGCAAAAATCAGGACCGCCACGATCAGGATAGTCCGAAGCAGCTTCTTGGACGGTGCGTTCAACAGCGGGAACTATGGCACGTTTGCCGTGCTGTCATCGGAAAATTGAAAGTAGCGGCCGGTCGCGCGATCCCATTCTGCCCGCGCCACACTTTGCAGATACGTCGTCTGCAAAAGTCGATCGCGCGTCGAAAGCAAATCGTTTTCGCCGACGCGATATTCGAGTTGTGAAGCAAGACCCTGTGCGATGTTTTCCCGAAGATCGACGACGTTTTGCTCAGCGACATTCGCGCCCTTTGTGAGGGATGCACGCTGTGCTTCAAGCGCGCGGAAATTTTCCTGAATGCGATTCAGCTCCCGCGGTACGTTCGCTTCCAACTTTGCCAGCAACACCTCGTTGATCTCTCGCGCCTCGCGCGCACGCAAAACCGCGCCGCCGACTTTTCCATTATCGACGATGCGCCAATTATAGCTCGCGCCTGCGCGCACTTCGGAAGAAACAAAATCATCCGAACGGCTTGGGGAACCCGTTCCGCCGCCGCGTCGAATGCCGGAGACAGGAATGTAATCGCCCGCAGCGATGGCTTTCACCGAAGGATAATAATCCGCCTGCACAATTCGTTTATCTTCGTTAGCCGCGCGCACGAGGAGACGTGCGAGTTTCAGATCGGCACGATGTTCGAGGGCTTTCGATATTTCGCTTTGGATGTCTTTAGGTGTGGCGGCAAAACGAAGTTCTCCTTCCGGTCGGGGAAGAGGAACGCCAGCCCCAAGACTTGTTCCCATCGCTTCAGCGAGATCGAGCAGTGCGCCATCGTAATCACGCCGCGCGGTTTCAATCTTCGGCCCGAGTTCGTGGGCTTGCAGTCTCGCCGCAGTCAGCGAATCGCGTTCCGTCGTCCCGGCCTGGTAACGCGCCTCCTGGGTTTGAATGTTGGCTTCGAGTTGCTGCTGTTGCGATTCTCGCAAGCGACGCGAGCGAGCGATTGTAGAGCGCGGTGTAAAAAGCAATTCGCGTTTTATGCAGTTGCTCAACGACGGCCACATTCAGTTGTTGTTGCGCGATCAATAGCTCGAGATCACCGCGGCGACGCGAAGGAGGAATCGCCGCGTTGAAAAGAGCCTGCGCAAAATTGCCCTGAGGAAATCCGAACGCCTTTGTTTCGTCCGAAAGCTCGATGCGATGTCCACCTTCCGCACCCGCGATGGCCTTGAGATTGGCGTCGGGATAGGAAATCGAACGCAGCACCAAACGTTGCCCAGCCGCTTTCTCCAACGCAGCTTTTTGCCTGTTGAATCGCCGGATTATTTTGCAACGTCCGATCCATCGCAGCTTCCAGCGTAATCGCGCGAAGATCAGCTCCGAAAAAAAGCGACCGCCGCGCCGCAGATAAGAATGAAAGCGCTTCATTTTCGATCCGTTAGGCTCGCCGGCGGCTTTGCCACTTCGAACATCAGCATTTGTCGCTCTTCGCGTTTGGGATCGGCGGCGCGCATGGCTTTGTCTTCAAATTCCGCCGAGGCCGACTCACCACCGCAGGCTCGTGCCAGATGGGCGAGCGCAACGTTATGCTGGAAAATTGCGCCCAGTCGGGTGCTGCGTGTGCGCGTTACATCGGCCGCCGCCTGCAAAATGTCGAGCTGCGTGCCGAGCCCAGCGTCGAGATTTCCTTTCGCGATCTCGAAGGATTCATCAGCAGTCTGCACATTCTTTGTTTCCGCTTCGAGCACACGATCGGATTGCCGCAAATCGAGAATCGCGCTGCGCACATCCGATTCGACTGAGAGCCTGGTAGCATCGAGCGCTTGTTTCGCTGCATCCTGGCGCGCCCTCGTCGCCTGCATCTTGCCCTTCGTCGCCCAGCCATCGAAGAGGTGCCAGCTCGCATTCACACCGACGACGTAACCGTGATTGAATTCCCGCCCCAGACTGGGATCGCGCTCATTGTAGACTTCGTATCCGCTAAATGCTTCCACCTGCGGCCGCAGTTCGCTGCGATCGAGATTGAGCTGCCGTCCTTCGATCGCAACATCGATTTCGGCCGACTTAATTTCCGGTCGATTCACGAGCGCCCGCGCAAGACATTCGTTCAAATCAGGATGGCGTGGTTCGTATTGCAATTGCCCAACAACTTCGAAAGAAAACGGATCGGCATTCGAATTGAGTCCGAGCAATTCGCCTAACCGCAAATAAGTCAGGCGCACCTGTGTCTGCGCGTCGATCAGTTCCGCTTCCTCGTTTGCCAGTGCCACTTCGGCGCGGCGCACATTCAATTGCCCGACGGTTCCCGCGCTTAACCGTTCTTTCTGCGATTTCAGTTCTCCGCGAAAAACATCGAGAGCCTGCTCGCGTACTTTCACCTTTGCCCGATTGAAAAGCAGTTCATAAAAAGTTGAGCGCACATCCATCGTCACACGATCGATCACGGCCTGGAGCTCCAGTTCCTGTTTGTCATGATTCAAGCGTGCGATCGCAGTCGCGCTGCTCACCGCACCACCGGTGTAGAGATTTTGCACGATGCGCACCGACGCATTGTAATCGTTGCTCCGCAGTCGCGTTGATTCCTGCTGCTGCCGGTTGCGATAAATCCCGTTGCTAACGACAGAGGGCAGATAGCCCGAGCGCGCCTCAACCACACCACCGCGCGCCGCTTCCACTTTTTTCCGCGCGATCGCGATGTCCGGATTTTGCTGGCGCGCCAATGCCACGGCTTCCTCGAGAGAATAGGAAGGCAGCGCGGCTCGACCGATGTCGGGTCGCAAAAACAAAAACAGCAGAAGCGCAAGGCGAACGCCTAGCCGCATGGTTGCCTCTCCATCGAATATCCCTTTTTCGCAGTAAAATCGCCCGATGTCGAGCCGAGCTTAACCGTCAGGGAATCGAAGTTTCCTCCGCCACTCGATCGGCGGGTAGTTGCTCCAGCCGTTTCCATTCCGCAGCCAGCTCATCCGGTTCGTAAAGCAAGAAGTCGGCCGAGCGCGGTCGAGAACAAACCTGCGCTAACTTCCAGGCGCGTGATCTCACCGGTGGCTTTCCAATAAGCCGCCAGTTGTGGCCGGTAACGCACACGCAAAACTTCCGCATCGCCTAACGAGATGTTGTTCGTCTTCCAATCGATAAGCAGAGCGCGTTTTTGTTTTTCTTCGATCAGGAGAAAATCGATCACGCCTTCGAGCGCGGAGTTTTGATCGATACTCCAACTGAAGGGGAACTCGGCGTGCGTTTGCGCGGAGGCGTCGGCAAAGCGACGCGCGGTTTCACTCGCGAATAAACCTTCGCGCACGCCTTTCCATTCTTTTGCGGAACGTTCGCGATCCGGAGCCTGCGCGTGAAGTGTTTGGAACAAACGGTCGGCGCCGGCGAGACCGTTGCTCCATTTCATTTTTTGAAAAAATGTGTGCCACCAACGGCCATGCAGCGTCGCGAGATTATCGGCAAGGCCGTGGAGGGACACGCCGCGCGGCACGACGGTTTCAATTTGCTCAACATCGACGTCGGGTTCGTACACGCTTGGATTAATTTTGCGGATAAATTTTTTCGCGCGTCGCATCGCTTTTTCGCGATCGCGTTTTTCGAACAGAGATATGGCCGCGGGCGATTCGCCCGTTGCGCGGCGCTTTTTCGCCTGCGTGGTCGCTTTGCAGATTTTTGCCTCGGTCGACACGTTAGCCATGATCGCGGCGACATTGTCGCCAAAATGTCTGAGCTGCGCGTTGGGTTGAAGGTAACCTTTTGTATTGAGGAAAATTTCGCCGTCATCGACAAGAACCAGCGTGTGCCGCGCGCGCGTCGCCGCCACGTAAAGCAAACGCGCTGCTTCCTGTTGCGTTGCTCGCTTCACGATCTCGCGATTGTCTTCTGCAAAATCATCCTTATTCAGCGCAGCGATCGGTTCTTTCTTGCCGGGAATCTTTAGCAAACAGGGATAACGGGGAGGCGGGGTTCGAACGTTGCGGCCGAGAAAAGGCAGGATGACCGCCTGCCATTCGGAGCCCTTGGCTTTTTGCGCAGTGATCAGTTGCAAGCCATTCTCGCTCGAGAGGCGAACATCGCGCGGCGTGAGAAAATCCGCGCGCAACTTTGCGGCGAAATCCTCCACCGTTGCGCCTTCCGCTTCGGCAGCGGCGACAAGCGCGAGGAGAGCGTCGAGATCGGTTTCGGCGCTCGGAAAATCTTCCGCCGGCAACGTCGCGAGACGTTCTCGCAATTGCGTGCGCGCGAGCAGGATTTTTACCGCATCGAACAACGCACGACCTTTTATTTCAACGCGCGTTTCTGCGAGCAAACGCAAAGGCGACGACACAACACCCGCAATCATTGCCGGTTCATCGATGCGAAAACGTGCACCGTCTCCTTCGGAAAAAAGTGCGAGATCATTATCGGAAATGCCGAAGACTTCACGCAACACGCCGACGATCTCGTAGCTGTTGAACGGATCCGACATGATTGTGCAAAGGGCCGTCAGCCAGGCGTGCGCGGGATGATCGCCCTTCAGATCGCTCTCGGATTGAATCGCAACCGGCACGTCGAGTTTGCGCAGCTCGATTGCCATCGTGCGCAGCCAGGCCTTGCGCGGACAGAGAATCGCGACATCGCGCCAGGAATCCGCACGCAAGTTTTCGTAACCGGTTTTCGCGATCCACGCTGCCAGCGCTTTCGCCGCGATCTTCGCTTTCCGATACTCCTTCAATTTATCTTCAGGCAGAAGATCCTCGCCTAACGAGACACGAATGACCTGACCGGGCAGCACTTCCGGACGCGGCTGCAATTCGACGAACTCAACCTGTCCGTCCTCTTTATCCAGTATCTCACGAAACGTTTGATTGATGAATTTCAGCTGGTCCTGATCGAGCCGGAAGGTGACGGAAAATTTCAGCTGTTCGGCGTCGTCCTGCCTAATGAGTTCTTCGTGAACCGCCTCATAATGCTCGAGGTCGGCGCGGTCGTGGTAGATCGATTGCTGAAAATCGCCGACCATGCAGAAATGGCCGGGCCGCGGCGGATCATCCTTCGTTTCCAGCCAACGCCCGGTGGCCTCGGGCGGGCGCGCGATCTCGGTCAGCACCGAAAATTGCGCAGGGTCGGTGTCTTGTGCTTCATCGAGAATGACGCGAAAATTTTCCTCGCGCACGCGACGACCGGCGATCGGGTGCTGCATCAATTCATCCGCGAGCGCGACTTGATCGGCGTAAGTGAGCACCCCGCGCATGAGCCGGAAGTCGCGGTAATCGCGTTGCACTTCCGCAGCCACGCACATGGCAGAATCGGTCACCCATTTGCGCAACGGCGTGAGAGCATCAGTCCATGCGCTTAGGAAATCCTTCGCACTGCTGCTGCGAGCAGGCCAGCGCACGAAGGTCCAGCCGTCGCGATAGCGTTGTTCGAATTCCGCTAGCTCCGCCTGCGAATCCGCGATCGTTTTGACGGAGGAGCCGCGCGGAACTACCGCGAGCACTTTACTGAAGTCCGCTGTTGGGCATTTACCGATCTCGCCCCCCGGAGCGAGCACGGTGCGAGCGTTGCGGCCGAGTTCCATGAGCTGGCGCGCTTGCGCGAGACGAAAAAGTGCTGTGCGATTCTCCTCGCTCAAATTGCGGCCGGTGTGCAGATGTTGCTGCACAAATTCTTCCCACAAATCTTCGTCGTCGGTGACGAGATCGAGCGTGGTCGGCAGGCCGAGGTAATGTCCGTAATTGCCCAGCAGCTTCATGCAGAAGCTGTGGATCGTGCCGAAGAAAGCGCGGTTAAAGGCGACGTGAACTTCCGGCCGGTGAACCTCCTGCAATGGAAATGATCGCGCTGGCCGGCATCATCGTTCGCAATTCGATCCTGCTGGTCGACTTCATCAATCTGCAGGTGCGTGAAGGCATGGGCTTCAAGGACGCGGTGGTGCGCTCGGCCATCACACGTGCCCAGCCGATCATGCTGACCGGTCTGGCGGCCATGTTCGGGGCCTTCTTCATCCTCGACGACCCGATCTTCAACGGCCTGGCGATCTCGCTGATCTTCGGCATTCTGGTGTCCACGGTGCTGACGCTCGTGGTGATCCCGCTGCTGTATTTCATGGCCTACCGCAACCGGCTCGGTGCCCTCACCGGGCCGGCCATTCCCATCGATGCCCCTGTCGCCGCATCGACCCACCCGCAAGGAGCAACACCATGACATCTTGGCAACTCGTTCGTCTCGTCGCAGGCACCCTGATCCTGCTGTCCCTGGCGCTGGGCATCCCCGGCAGCCCGATCTTCATCAGCCTCTGGTTCCTGGCCTTCACCGCCTTCGTCGGCGCCAACCTGCTGCAGAGCGCGCTGACGAAGTGGTGCCTGATGGAAACCATCATGCGCAAGCTGGGCGCCCGCCCGGGCGCTTGAGAGGCGGCGCCATGCACCTCGTCTGCCCTGCCTGCGGCACCACCAACCGCATTCCCGACGAACGCCTGCACGATGCCCCCGTATGCGGCAAATGTGGCGCCGCGCTCATGGCGGCCGAGCCGGTGGCCCTGAGCGACGCGGCCTTGCCCAAGTTCATCGCCAGCACCGAATTGCCGGTGCTCGCAGACTTCTGGGCTGCCTGGTGCGGGCCCTGCAAGGCCATGGCGCCCACCTTCGCAGCGGTGGCGCGCCAGATGCCCGAGGTGCGGTTCGTCAAGGTCGACAGTGACGCCGCACCGATCGCCAGTGCGGCCTACAACATCCGCAGCATTCCCACGCTGGTCCTGTTCAAGGGGGGCACCGAGCGGGCGCGACTGTCCGGCGCGGTTCCGGCTTCACAACTGACAGCATGGATAAGGCAACACGTGCCGGGCGGCGCGATGTGATGCGCGGACAACGCCTCCTGCGTTGCGCCGGGCTGTGGTTCGCGGCGTGCTGCATTCGCCTCGATGGCGGGGCCGGCAGCGGCCACCGATCTGATCGATGCATGGCGTGCCGCTGAACAGCACGATCTGGACTTCGCAGCATCGCGCGCTGCGCAACAGTCGGGTGAAGCCCGGCGCAGCCAGGCTGGTGCCTTGTGGCGGCCGACCGTGATGCTGTCGGGCACGGCGGGTGTCGCCGGCAACAGCACGGCGGTCGATGGCGCGCAGTTCTCGGCGCCTGGCTTCGGCACCTCCGATGGGGTCGCGTTCAACACATCGGTCAACAGTGGGGCGCTCGGGCGCTGGGCACTGTCGGCCAGCCTGCCCCTCTTCAGCCGCGAGCGTGACGCGCAGGGCAAGCAACTCGTGCTGTCGGCCGACATGGCCGATCTCGAATGGCAGGCCGCACAGCAGACCTTGATGCTGACCACGGCGCAGCGCTACTTCAATGTGGTGCTGGCAGCCGACGCGCTGAGGGTCGTGCGCCAACAGCAGGTCGCCGTGAACAACGCGCTGACCGAAGTGCAGGACCGATTCCGCATGGGCGATGTGCCGGTGACGGATACCCACGAGGCAGCAGCGCGGGCCGAGGCGATCACCGCGCAAGGCCTGGCACTGGAAACCGACCTGCAGCTCAGCCAGGCGGCATTCACCGATGCCACCGGGTTGCAGACCGACGGCGTGCAGTGGATGGCGCCCGGCGCAGACACCACGCCGTTCCGCACTGAGGCGCTGGCATTCTGGGTGGCTGAATCCGAAGCCCACAACTTCTCGCTGCGCATGCAGCTGGCTGCCGTGGAGGTGGCCGCACAAGAGGCGGCCAAGTCCAGCGCTGCGCTGTCGCCCAGTCTCGATCTGGTCGCGCAAGTCGGTGGCGAGCGTCTGAGCGGGAACGGGGACTACGGCAGCGCGTCCAACAGTTCTGCCAACCGCATGATCGGGCTGCAACTGTCGGTGCCGCTTTACAGCGGTGGCATGCGCAGTGCGCGTGAGCAGGAAGCCCTGCACAGTGTCGACAAGGCCCGGGCTCAGGCCGACCGCACCCGCCAGCAAGTCGCGCAGCAGACGCGCACGGCTTGGCTGGGGCTCACCGTCGGCGCCGGCCGCATCGCCGCGCTGTCGCAGGCGCTGGTGTCCACCCGGTCACGACTCGATGCCACGCGCCTGGGCCGTCAGGTCGGAGACCGCACGACGCTGGACCTGTTGAACGCCGAGAACGATGCCGCCAGCGCCGAACTGACGTTGATGCAAGCGCGGGTCGAGTTCCTGATGAATCGCCTGCGATTGGCAGCCGTCGCCGGCAGGCTGGATGAAGTGTGGCTGCAGTCGGTCAACGCTTCTTTGCAACCGCCCCCCCACCGTTGAAGCGTTGAGTTTTTCTCTCACATCCTGGAGACCACCATGTCACATATCGTTGTACTCGGTGCCGGAACCGGCGGCATGCCCGCCGCCTACGAACTGCGCGAAAAGCTCGGCAGCGAACACCGCATCACCCTGGTCAATGCAGTCGACTACTTCCAGTTCGTGCCGTCCAACCCGTGGGTGGCGGTGGGCTGGCGTGATCGCGAGGCCATCACCTTCCAGATCAAGCCCTACCTCGACAAGAAGGACATCGCGTTCGTCGGTCAACCGGTCACGCGCATCGACGCCGAAGGCAATGCACTGGAACTTGCGGATGGCAGCCGGCTGGCGTATGACTACCTGGTCATCACCACCGGCCCGAAGCTGTCCTTCGACGAGGTGCCCGGCGCGGGTCCGCATGGGCCACACGCAATCGATCTGCACCATCGATCATGCCGAGCAGACGTGGGCAGACTACCAGCGCTTCCTGGCCGACCCGGGCCCGGCCATCATCGGCGCGATGCCCTTTGCGTCGTGCTTCGGGCCGGCCTACGAGTTCTCGTTCATCTTCAACACCGATCTGCAAGCGGCGCAAGCTGCGCAGCAAGGTGCCCATCACCTTCGTGACCAGCGAGCCCTACATCGGCCATATGGGCCTGGGCGGCGTGGGCGACTCCAAGGAGCATGCTGGAGAGCGAGTTCCGCGTCCAACGACATCAAGTGGATCACCAATGCCAAGGTGACCAAGGTCGAGGCCGGCACGATGTTCGTCACCGAGCTCGACGAACAGGGCGCCGTCAAGAAGGAGCACGAGCTGCCGTTCAAGTTCAGCATGATGCTGCCGGCCTTCAAGGGCGTGGACGCCGGTGGCAGCCGTCGAAGGTCTGTGCAACCCGCGCGGCTTCGTGTTGATCGACGAGTTCCAGCGCAGCAAGAAGTACCGCAACATCTACTCGGCAGGCGTGTGCGTCGCGATCCCGCCGGTGGAGGTGACGCCGGTGCCCACTGGCGCGCCCAAGACCGGCTACATGATCGAGACCATGGTCACCGCGATCGTGCACAACATCGCGGCCGACCTGGCGGGCCAGCCGGCCACCGCCAAGGGCAGCTGGAATGCCATCTGCCTGGCCGACATGGGCGACACCGGCATGGCGTTCGTCGCCATGCCGCAGATCCCGCCGCGCAACGTCAACTGGTTCAAGAAGGGCAAATGGGTGCACCTGGCCAAGGTGGCCTTCGAGAAGTACTTTCTCTACAAGATGAAGAACGGCACCTCCGAGCCGGTCTACGAAAAGTACATCTTCAAGATGCTCGGTCTGGAACGGCTCGAACGTTGAGCGCCGGTGAAAGAAAGGAACGCACATGGACATGCTTGACTGGGCGCGCGAGCCCCTGCTCTATGCGGCCTTGACGATCTTCGTATGTGGTGTGGCCTGGCGACTCTTCGCGCTGGCTCGTCTGCCCACCACACCGCCGATCGCGCCGGCACGCGCGACATTCACCCGGGCCGACGCGCTCGGCGCGGCACTGACCCGCATGTGGCCGCGCAAGGGGATGCGGGGCAGTGCAACGCTGGTGACCTTGAACCCGTATGTGTTCCACATCGGTCTGGCGCTGGTCTTCTTCGGCTACGCGCCGCACATTGCTTTCATCCGGCGCCTGACGGGTCTGGGCTGGCCGGCGCTGCCGGATGCGGTCATGTACCTGTCGGCAGCCGCGACGATCGTGTCGCTGCTGATCGCGCTGATGTTCAGGCTGACCGACCCGGTGTTGAAGAAGATCTCGCGGGCCGACGACATGGTGACCTGGCTGGTCACGATGCTGCCGCTGGCCACCGGCATGGCCTTGGTGGGCGAGCCCTCATCGAGCATCCTCACACGCGAGGTCGTTGTGTACCGCGACCCGCTGGCGATCCATCTGATGAGTCTGGAATTGCTGCTGGTGTGGTTCCCCTTCGGCAAGCTGATGCACGCGTTCCTGTTCCTGCCCGGGCGCATGCAACTGGCCACCTTTCTCGGGCGCCGCGGGGTGCAACCATGATCGACATGGCGGTGTTCAAGCACTTCCTGGGCGCGATTGCGCACCTGCCCGAGATGGCCCAGCCCGAACCCATCGCCGACGACGATCGGGTCGCCCGGGCCAAGGCCGTGATGCGGCGCAAGACCGATCGTTCTCTCGCACTCGACCTCGAGTCGTGCGTGAACTGTGGCTACTGTTCCGAGGCATGCCATTTCTACCAGGGCACGCAGGATCCGAAGTACACGCCGACGCGAAAGCTCGATCTGCTGCGTCGCGTGCACTCGCGCGAAGGTGCGGCTTTCGCACCGATCACGCGGCTGTTCACGCGCGACATCAACCTGGCCGACCTGCAGGAGTGGCAGGAACTCGTCTACGACAGCTGCACCGAGTGCGGCCGTTGCAGCATGGTCTGCCCGATGGGCATCAACATCGCACGCGGTGTCAACGTGATGCGTGAGGCGCTGTCCGAGGCCGGGCTGGTGCCGCTGGAACTGATGGCCGTCGCGCAGGAGCAAGCCGGGCGCGGCACGGTGTTCGGCGTCGGCCCGGCCGAACTGGCCGGCGTCGTCGAGACCTTGCGCGGCCAGGGCATCACCATCCCGCTGGACGAGCCCCATGCGGATGTGATGCTGGTCAGCACCGTGATCGACGTGCTGCTGTTCCAGGATGCGCTGGCGGCCACCGCACGGATCCTCAATCACCTGAAGATCAGGTGGACCTTGCGCAGCGCGGGGTTCGAAGCCGCCAACTTCGGACTGCTCTCCGGCAACGAGGCTTTGCAGCACACGGCCAGCCAGAAGATCATCGACGAAGCGCTGGCCATCGGCGCCAAGACGGTGATCCTGCCCGAGTGTGGTCACGCCTATCCGGCGCTGCGCTGGGACGGGCGCCTGGCCAATGGGAAGCCGTTGCCCTTCGAGGTGCTTGCCGCGGCCGAGTTCGTCGGTCGCGAAATCCGCGAGAAACGCCTCACCCTCGCAGCCGGCGACCGAAGCCGTAAATTGACCTTTCACGACCCCTGCAAGCTGGCGCGCCATGGCGGAGTCATCGATGAACCGCGTGCCGCGCTGCAGGCGCTGGGCGCCGATTTCCGCGAGACCACCCCGACGGCTGAGTTGAACTGGTGCTGTGGCGGCGGTGCCGGCACGTTCCTGATCAACCGGGCCGCACCGCTGCGGCACAAGGCCTGGAAGATCAAGCAGGCCCAGGTCGAGGCCACCGGCGCCGACACGGTGGTGGTGTCGTGCGCCAGCTGCCGGTTGAATTTCATGGCAGGCGACGAGGCGGAGCCCTCGGGCCTGCGCATCGAAAGCCTGATCGAGCTCGTCGCCGCGCAGTTGCCTGATCACCCGCCCGCTGAGCCAGGCCTTGTCAACTGAGGCCGCCAGGTCACACCCCCAACCGAGCAAACGCATGAAATCTTGCAGGCCTCCGGGCAGCGCTGCACTCGGATCAATCCCCACCGAGATCGCGGAACGGCCATGAATCCGACACGCATCGCGGCTGTGATACTGGTCGTCGCCGGCAGCCTCGCCCTGGTCTACGGGGGCTTCAGCTACGACAAGGAAACCTTGGGTGCCAAGCTCGGACCAATCGAGTTGAAGGTCACCGAGAAGAAGACCATCAACGTGCCGGTTTGGGCCGGCATCGGCGCGATCGTGGTCGGCGGCGTGCTGCTGGTGTTCGGCGGGCGCAAGAACTGAACGATGGTGCGCCGCTCGGTCCTCGTGGTGGCGGCCCTCGGCTTCGTCGTTGCGGCAGGGCTTGCCGCATGGCTGCTGCGCGCACCGCGCGTGGCGGCGTTGACATTGCATGCCGCACCCTTGGTGCAATCGCTTCAATTCTCGGCGCGCGTGGCCACAGCGTCGCGCGTCGACATCGGCAGCACCATCACGGGCCGCGTGCAGAGCGTGGCCGTGGCCGAAGGCGCGCAGGTCCAACAAGGCCAGGTGCTGTTGCGGCTGGAAGACGAGGAGTTGCGGGCCGCGCTGATGCAGGCGCAGGCCAGCGAGCGGCAAGCGGCGGCGCGCCTGGCAGGCGTGCGCAGTACCGGTCGCAGCAGCGCGCAGGCGGCGCTGGCGCAGACCGATTCGGTGTTGGTCGCTGCGCAGGCCGATTTGCAGCGCACACGCGACCTGGTGGCCAAGGGTTTCCTAAGCCCGGCGCGTCTCGATGAAGTGACGCGCACGGTCGCTGTCGCGCAGGCGCAGCAGGCCGGCGCACAAGCGCAGACCGCGGCCAACGCCGATCAAGGCACGGACACTCTGCAGGCGCAGGCGCAGTTGAGCCTGGCCAGCGCGGCCACGGCCGCGGCGCGCTCGCGCCTTGATCAAGCCGTGCTGACGGCGCCGGCCGATGCGCAGGTGCTGGCGCGCGAAGTCGAGCCGGGCCAGATCGTGCAGCCCGGCCGCGCGCTGCTGACGCTCGCGCTGAGCGGCGCGCCACAACTTGTGGCGCAGGCCGACGAGCGCTTTCTCCAACAGTTGCAGGTCGGCCAGAGTGCGACCGTGGTGGCCGACGCCTTTCCAGGCCAGCGCTTCGCGGCCCGTGTACGGTCGATCGCGCCGCTGGTCGATGCACAGCGTGGCGCGGTCGAGGTGAAGTTTTCGTTGCCACAGCCCGCGCCGGCATTCTTGCGCGAGGACATGACGCTTTCGGTGGAAGTCGAGACCGCGCGCCGCGACGCCGCCATCGCCGTGCCGACGGGCGCATTGCGCGGCACACCCGGTGCGGCACGGAACACCGTGTGGATCGAGCGCGACGGCCGCGTCGAGGCGCGCGCCGTGCGCCTGGGTCTGCGCACACTCGAAGCGGCCGAGGTGCTGGAAGGGCTGGCAACCGGCGACACGGTGCTGATCGGCGACGCGCCGCCGCCAGGAAAGCGCGTGCAGGCCGATGCGACAGGTGTGGTGACCGCGGCAACGAAGCCCTCTCGCGAAGACGCCGGTTCGGCGTTGACCAACGCGATGGGGCGCTGAGCGGCGATGTTCACGAGCCTCGGCTTCGAACGCCGCGTGGCCACGCGCTTTCTGCGCGAGGGCCGCATGCAGACGCTGCTGATCATCGTCGGCGTGGCCGCGGGCGTGGCGGTGGTGGCCTACATCTCGGCGCTGATCACGGGCCTGCAGAAGAACACGCTCGACAAGACCCTGGGCGCGCAGGCCCATGTGACGCTGACCGAGCGCGACGATGCCGTCACGCCGGCGCGCGCACCGGCAGCCGGCACGGTGCTGCTGGTGCAGAGGCAGCCGCGCGCGCAGCGCCCGCGCTCGATTGCCAACTGGCAGGCGCTGGTGCCGCTGCTCGAAGCGCTGCCGGCCGTGGCCGCGGTATCGCCGATGGTCTCGACCGCGGGCCTGGCGGTGCGCGGCGAAGCGTCCAGGTCGATCGCACTCGTCGGAGTCGACCTTGAACGCTACGAGCGCATCGTCGGCCTGCGCTCGAAGGTCGTCAGCGGTGTTGCCAGGCTGGGCCCCGGCGAGGGCATCGTCGGCCGTGAACTCGCCGAGGATCTGGGCGTGCGCGTCGGCGACCGCATCAGCCTGCTGACCGGCAGCGGCACGGCCAGTGTCGGCGATTCGTTGCGCATCACGGCGTTGGTCGACCTGGGCGTCCGCGAACTCAACCGCCGCACGGTGATCGTGCCGCTGCGCGCAGCGCAGAGCCTGGCGGCACTGCCTGGTGGGGCGACCAGCCTGGACCTCACGCTGCACGACGTCTGGTCCGCGCAGACGCTGGCCAACGACCTGTCGCGGCGTCTGCCCTACAAGGTGGAGAGCTGGCAGCAGGCCAACGCGCAGCTCGTCTCGGCACTCAATGCGCAGTCGGTCAGCACGGGGGTGATACGTGCAGTGGTGCTGATCGTCGTCGTGCTCGGCATCGCCAGCGTGCTGGTGGTCTCGGTGGTGCAGAAGCGCCGCGAGATCGGCATCCTGCGCGCGATGGGCGCGACTCAAGGCCAGGTGCTGCGCATCTTCCTTCTGCAAGGCGCGATCGTCGGTGCAATCGGCTCGGCCTTGGGCGTGGTGCTGGCCGTGGTTCTGATCTGGATCTTCTCGCGCCTTGCCCTCGGCGCCGACGGCCTGCCGCTGTTTGCGATCACGTTGCAGCCCGGGCTGGCCTTGCAGGTGGCCGGCGTGGCCACGCTGTGCGGCGTGCTGGCCGCGGTGGCGCCGGCCCGCCGCGCCGCCAAGCTGGACCCCGCGCTGGCGATCCGCCTGTGACCTGCCGATGAGCAACGCCACCGCACCGCTGATCGCGCTCAGCGAGATCCGCAAGACCTACAACGCCGGCCGACCCAACGAGGCCGAGGTGCTGCACGGCTTGTCGCTGCAATTGACCCGCGGCGAGTTCGTGGCCTTGATCGGGCCGTCCGGCTCAGGCAAGAGCACGCTGCTCAACATCATCGGCCTGCTCGAGAGCGCCACCTCGGGCAGTTACCGGATCGAAGGCGAGGAAACGACCGGCCTCGACGACGCCGGCCTGACGATGCGCCGTCGCACGACGCTCGGTTTCGTCTTTCAGTTCCACCACCTGTTGCCAGCCTTCACGGCGCTGGAGAACGTGACGCTGCCGGCGCTGATGCGCGAAGGCCGCGTCACGCCGGCGCAGCGCCAGCGCGCACTGGCAGTTCTGAAATCGGTCGGCCTGCAAGACGCCATCGACAAGCGCCCGGGCGAACTCTCCGGTGGCATGCAGCAGCGCGTTGCGATCGCGCGCGCCCTCGTGCTCGAACCGCCGCTGGTGCTCGCCGACGAGCCCACGGGCAACCTCGACACGCAGTCGGCCAACGAGGTCTTCGACGTCATGCGGCGCATGCACGCGGCGTTGCAGGTGTCGTTCCTGCTTGTCACCCACGACCCGCGCCTGGCCGCGCGCTGCGACCGCGTGATCGAGCTGATCGACGGCCGCATCGAACGCGACGAAGCCGTGGCCGCAGCACACCACCCGACACCGGCCGATGCCTGAGCCTGATGAACACGATCCGATGACGCCCGAGGGGTGCGCGTCACCGCCCTCACGATGCCCATGTCGTGGGTGCGTTGACGCACAGACTCCGCGGCGCATCGGGCGCATGTTGAAGCTTTCCGCTCAAGGGCAACCGGGCCAGCAGCGGAAGGTCAATGAACAATGGCAGAGGGCTTCTTTATGGAAATCAAGGTTCTGGGATCCGGCTGCAGCAAGTGCCGCAGCACCATCGGCATCATCGAACGGACCGCGCGCGATTCGGAAGTCGACGTGGAGATCGTCAAGGTCGAGAACCCCGACGAGATCCAGCGTGCGGGTGTCCGGGCGACCCCGGCCGTCATGATCGACGGCAAGGTCGTGCACAGCGGAGGCATTCCATCGCACGAGATCGTGCAGACCTGGCTGAAGCCAGGCCCCATCGGGTTTTTGAACCACCCGACCCGTCACCTTTTCTTCACCGGCAAAGGCGGCGTCGGCAAAACCTCGCTGTCGACCGCCGCCGCGCTGACGCTCGCCGACGCAGGCAAGAAGGTGTTGCTGGTCAGCACCGACGCCGCGTCGAACCTGGACGAGATGCTCGGCATCGAGCTTCGCAACACCCCCGTGCCCGTGCCCGGCGCGCCCGGCCTGTCGGTGCTGAACATCGACCCCGACACCGCGGCCGAGTCCTATCGCCAGCGCGTGCTGGCGCAGATGGGCACCGGGGCCAGCGCCGAAGAGCTCTCGACCGTGCGCGAGCAGCTGTCCGGCGCCTGCACCACCGAGATCGCATCCTTCGACGAGTTCTCGTCGCTGCTGTCCGGCGACGCCGGAACCTACGACCACATCGTCTTCGACACGGCGCCGACCGGGCACACCTTGCGGCTGCTCAGCCTGCCCAAGGCGTGGACCGGGTTCCTCGACGGCAACGATCGTGGTGCCTCCTGCTTGGGGCCGCATTCGGGGTTGAAAATGCAGGAGGTGCGCTTCAAGGCTGCGCTCAGCGCCCTGAGCGACCCGGCGAAGACCACGGTGATCCTGGTCACGCGGCCCGACAAGGGCGCCATCCTCGAGGCGGCGCACACCTCGGGCGAGCTGCATGAACTGGGCTTGAACAACCAGCGGCTGGCGATCAACGGCGTGTTCCACGCCAGCGAGCGCACCGACGCCGTGGCCTGCGCCATCGAGGACCTGGGGCAGCAGGCGCTCGACGCGATGCCGCCGTCGCTGCGCGCGCTGCCGCAGGACCGCGTGCCGCTGCGGGCTTTCGACACGGTCGGCCTGCCCGCCTTGCGCGCACTGCTGAGCACCGCGGTCGACCCGATCCCACACCGCCCGACGTCGGTTGCAGTCGCCAGCGATCAGTTTCAAGGCCTGGATGCACTGGCCGACGAACTGGCCGCTGCAGGGCACGGGCTGATCATGGTCATGGGCAAGGGCGGCGTCGGCAAGACGACGGTGGCCGCTGCGCTGGCCTTGGGGCTGATCCAGCGCGGCAAGACCGTTCACCTCAGCACCACCGACCCGGCCGCCCATCTGGCCAGCACGCTGAATGGCGACGTGCCGGGCTTGAACGTGAGCCGCATCGACCCGAAGGTCGAGACGCAGCGCTACATCGACAAGATCATGGCGGCCAAGGCACCCAAGCTCGACGCCGCCGAGCAGGCGCTGCTGCTGGAAGACCTGCAGTCGCCCTGCACCGAAGAGGTGGCGGTGTTCCACGCCTTCTCACGAATCGTCAGCGAGGGCCGCAGCGCCTTCGTCGTGCTGGACACCGCACCCACGGGCCATTCCATGCTGCTGATGGACGCCACCGGCGCCTACCACCGGCAGATGACGCACGAGTTCGAAGGGCACGGTGCCGCCCGCATCGTCACGCCCCTGATGCGGCTGCAGGATGCGGCCTACACCAAGATCATTCTGGTGACGCTGCCCGAGGTGACGCCGGTGTCGCAGGCCGCGGCGCTCCAGGACGACCTTCGCCGAGCCAGCATCGAGCCCTATGCCTGGGTGCTCAACAAGAGCGTGCTGGCCGCGGGCACGCGCGACCCGTTGCTGGCCGCGCGGCTGGCGGGCGAACGCAAGCAGATGGAACGAATGGCGGCTGGGCTGGCCCAACGCATGTTCACCCTCCCCTGGCTGACCATCCCGCCGATCGGCTTCGCCGAGTTATCCAAACTGGTCCGCAAGACATCGCCCGCCGAGGCGGCTCACGCCTGAATTCATCAACCCATCCACACAGGACGACACCATGTACGGTTTCACCACCACCCTCACCGGCATCACCTTCGACCAGGCGCTGGCGAAGACCATCGCTGCGCTCAAAGCGGAAGGCTTCGGCGTGCTCAGCGACATCGACGTGCAGCACGCGATGAAAGAGAAGCTGGGCGCGGACATGCCGCCCTATCGCATCCTCGGTGCATGCAACCCGCCATTGGCGCTCCAGGCCTTGCAGGCGGTGCCCGACATCGGCCTGCTGCTGCCGTGCAATGTGATCGTGCGCGAGGAGGCGCCACAGCGCGTGGTGGTCGGCTTCCTCGACCCGCAGATCATGGTGAACCTGGTGGGCAAGCCGGAGGTGAAGACGGTGTCCGATGCGGCGGAGCAGCGACTGCGCCGCGCTTGCGAGAGCCTAGGCGGCAGCACGACGCAGGCCACCTGAGGCGCAATGCGTGCGTCGCGTGGCCACGGCGTCACGTGGCGCAGCAGTGCACTGCCATGTTCATGCGGCGCCGTCGTCAGCCGCCTCGAGATGACACAGCCCCTTGACCTTGGCCTGCAGCGTGCCCGCAATGGCCCGCGCTTCCTCCGGCGTGGTGCCTGCCTTCAGACGCATGTGAATCGTGCGGCTGGCGCGCGACGCTCCAGGCACGCCAAGCGGTTCGCAGACGATGGCGATCGGTGCCTCGTCCGGCTCATGTTCGGTGGGCGCCAGCTCTCTGGCGATGTAGTCGTAGATGGCAGAACTCGGTTTCAACATGCAGGCACCAAGGATGCAGTGGTGCCTGTGCCACCCGCGACTTTGGCTCGGCGCCGGCTGGCGGTGGCTTCAGGCACACCGTGAGTTCGCAACTGGGCCGCAGCTCATGACCGCGTCAGTTGGGGGCGTTGAGAGAATCCCATGATTGCCTTGCTCCAAGCCCACCGTGACGGCCTCTATGCCAGGTCGCACTGGCTGCAGAACATCGTGGCCGGCGTCATCGTCGGCGTGGTTGCGCTGCCGTTGGCGATGGCGTTTGCGATCGCCTCGGGGGCGCGGCCGGAACAGGGGCTCTACACCGCCATCATCGGTGGCGCCCTGGTCACCGTGCTCGGCGGCAGCCGTGTGCAGATTGCCGGCCCGACTGGCGCCTTCATTGCCATCCTGGTCGGCATCACGGCCAGCCACGGCGTCGCCGGCCTGCAAGTGGCCACGTTGATGGCCGGCGTGATGTTGCTTGTGATGGGCGCGGCGCGCATGGGCGGCGTCATCAAGTTCATCCCGGCGCCGGTGATCGTCGGCTTTACCGCCGGCATCGGCGTGCTGATCTTCGTCGGCCAGTGGCGTGATTTTCTCGGGCTGCCGGTGGTGACGGGGACGCACTTCCACGAGAAGCTTTGGCATCTGGTGCAGGTGATGCCGCAACTGCACCTTCCGACGCTGGGTTTGGCGCTGCTCAGCCTGCTGCTGCTGCTGGTGGCGCCGCGCATCAAGGCGCTGGCGCGCGTGCCCGGGCCGCTGCTAGCGATGGTCGTGGCCACCGTGCTGCAGTCTGTGTTGCATCTGCCCGGCGTTGCGACCATCGGCAGTGCCTTCGGCGGCATCCCACAGGGCTTGCCCACATTCGGGCTGCCGGATGTCTCGCTGTCGCAGGTGATCCTGCTCATCGGGCCGGCTTTCACGATCGCCATGCTCGGCGCGATCGAGTCCTTGCTGTCGGCGGTCGTCGCCGACGGCATGACCGGCACGAAACACGACTCGAACCAGGAGCTGATCGGCCAGGGCATTGCCAACATGGTCACGCCGCTGTTCGGTGGATTTGCCGCCACGGGTGCGATTGCGCGCACTGCCACCAACATCCGCAATGGCGCCACCAGCCCACTGGCCGGCCTGGTGCACGCTGGCACGCTGGTGGCGGTGCTGGTCTTCCTGGCGCCGCTTGCATCGAGCATTCCGCTGGCCGCCTTGGCCGCGATCCTGTTCGTGGTGGCGTGGAACATGAGTGAAGTCAGGCACTTCGCCCGCATCCTGAGAGTGGCGCCCACCGCTGACCGCGCCATCCTCGTCATCACCTTCGGCCTGACGGTTTTTGCTGATCTGGTGGTGGCGGTCAACGTCGGGGTGATCCTGGCCATCCTGCAGTTCCTGCGCCGCATGGCGGAGGCGGTGGAGACGCACCCGGTGAATCCGGCCGAGCTGAGGGACGAGCTGGCCCGATTCGGTTTGGGCGAACTGCCGCCGGGCTTGCTGGTGTACAAGATCGCCGGCCCGATGTTCTTCGGCGCGGTGGAGCAATTCGAGCGCGCACTGCTGCAGACCCACACCGATCCGAAGACCTTGATCATTCGGCTGGGTAGCGTCCCCTTCATGGACATTACCGGCATCCAGACGCTTGACGAGGTGGTGGGCAAGCTCCAAAGGCGCGGTGTGCGGGTCATTGTGTGCGAGGCCAATGCACGGGTGCTGGGCAAGCTCAGGAAGGCTGGCGTGATGCACAGCCCGGGCCACGGGCATTACAGCGAGACGCTGGCCGCAGCACTGCTCGAAGCGGGGCTTGCCGCGCCCGTTTGAGGCGGCTTGGCTGCGACGGACCTGCCAGTCGTGGCGGGTCGCTACGCAGCCGACATCCACCAACTACTGCACCGCAATCGCTTTAGCCGTCGGCGACGCGTCGAACAGCAGCTTCTGCGGCCAGGCGGGCCAGGTGACACCCAGCGCCGCATTGTTCGGGTCGCCATTCCTGGCGAACGCGCCGACGCTTCTCATCATGGCGTCGGACAGGTCCAGGCGCCCAGGCTGATTTGCGGCGCTGCTGATGACATTGCCAAACAACGACGGGCCGAAGTTGCCGAAGACGAAGGGCAGGTCGAGTGCGTGCGCCGCGCCATAGATGTCGTTCCACGGCGCGGGCTCCTCGTCCCAGTCGAACTGGTAGTACCACACCGACGGCTGCTGTGCCTTCAAGGCATTCAGCACGTTGTCGCGGCTGGCGATGAAGAAGATGGTGTTGAGCAGATTCGTCCTGGCGTTGAACCCAGTGACCGGCGTGGCCACGGGCAGGTACAGCGCCGGAATCCACTGTTCGATGGTGACCGTCGGCGCAGCATTCGGGTCGTAGCTGAACTGCGTCGAGAACAAGGTCGCATCGCTGACCAGCCGTCCGCTGACGCCGCCCAACGCAGGCGACAGTGCCAGGAAGGTCGGGAACAGTTTGGCCTCGTCGCGTGTGTTGCTGGCCAGCACCGGCACCTTCAGGTAGTTGCCTGCGTTGATTGCCGTCACCGGGTCGACCGGCAGCACCGTACCGTCGGGAATCGGGCCCGAGCCGGCCAGGCCCAGCGGCGCGAGTTTGGTCAACAGCGTCGTCAGCAGCGTGCTGGGGGTCTTGCTGCGCAGATAGTCGGCGATCTGCGTGCTGCTTTGTGTGGCCACATAGGCGATGGCCGAAGCGGTATCGGTGGCCAGGCCATCGGCAATGACCAGGTTATTCAGCAGTGCATTGCCCTGGGCGAGCGCCACCGAGGCCGGGTTCAGCGTCGGCAGGCTGCCGGGCGGCAGGTTGCTGGCCAGCGAGATGCCTCCGCTGAGCGGCATCGCCTTGTGGAACAGCTGCGGGCTCGCGCTGACCATCAGCGGCGATGTCAGCAACGCATACACATCGATGGCCCCGGCCGACTGGCCCATCAATGTCACGTTGCCGGCGTCGCCGCCGAAGCTGGCGATGTTGCCATTCACGAACTGCAGCGCCTTGATGTTGTCGAGCAGCGCGAAGTTGCCGGAGTCTTCAGTGGCGCTGGTGCCGCCCTTGAGCTGCGGCACGTTCAGAAAGCCGAAGATGCCGAGGCGGTAGTTGACGGAGACCACCACCGCATTGGCGGTCCTCGCCAGCATCGCACCGTCGTACACCGGGTCGGCGGTGTAGCCGGACACATTGCTGCCGCCGTGAATGAAGACGACTACTGGCAGGTTGCGATCGCCAGTCGCGGGACGCCAGATGTTCAGGTACAGGCAATCCTCGCTGCCGACGGCCTGGTTCAGCGACGCGCCGATGCTCGCGTCATGGGTGTTGTCGAGGCCCGGGCCGTAGATGCGACCGTACTGGACGCAGGCATTGCCGAATTGTGTCGTCGGCCGGGTGGTCGTCCAGGCATCAGGGTCGGTGGGAGCTTTCCAGCGCAGTGCGCCGACCGGTGCCTTGGCAAACGGCACGCCTTTCCAAGCATAGGTGCCCGTGGTTGCAGAGTCGTCGCTGCCGCTGACGCTGCCGAAGGCAGTGGAGCGCAAGGTCGGCGGGGCGTCGTCGCCCCCACACGCCACCAAGGTCAGCAGGATGGCCGCGGCAAAGAGGATGGTACGTGGCAAGTGCATGATTGTCTCTGGTGGTGAGTGTCTCTCCGCGGCATGTTATGCGGCACGTGCAGGCCTAACCTACGGTGAATCCCCAGTGGCCTGACGCGAAGATGTTGTCGACCACGCCCGCATCTACCGAGTTGATGGTGCAGCCGGCCGGCTGCGTAAACAACGGCCGGTCTTGGGCAAGCTCTGCGTGCTGCCGAAGTCGCTGAGCGCGCTAGGAATGTAGCCATCCGAGAAGTCCACGCTGCGCCAGCGTGTACGGCCGTGTTCATGCGGCGCCGTCGTCGGCCGCCTCGAGATGACACAGCCCCTTGACCTTGGCCTGCAGCGTGCTGGCGATGGCCCGCGCTTCCTCCGGCGTGGTACCTGCCTTCAGACGCATGTGCATCGTGCGAGGGGCACGCGACGCCGCAGGCACGCCAAGCGGTTCGCAGACGATGGCGATCGGTGCCTCGTCCGGCTCATGTTCGGTGGGCGCCAGCTCTCTGGCAATGTAGTCGTAGATGGCAGAACTCGGTTTCAACATGCAGGCACCAAGGGCAAGAAGGGATCGACAAGAGTGGCGAACCGGCGAAGACTTGTCCGTTCGCTAGCGCACCGAGGCAGCGGGCGACGAGGTTCAGGTTGATGACTTCGACGCAATGGTTGTGTACGCCATCGCACTTAGGGTTTTCACGTATTCGGTCCACAATAGGCCTGTTCGCGGCGAGCACTCGCCGCCGCTCCCGGACTTCAACCCATCAAGGACCTCGCATGGTCACTGCGTCCGACGCCACAGCGAACCACTTGCTGGCGGCACTGCCCGACGAAGAGTTGCAGCGTTGGCTGCCGCTGCTCGAGCGCGTCGAACTGCCCCTGGGCCTGGTTCTCTACGAATCGGGCCGGAAGCTCAGTCACGTGTACTTTCCGTCGACGGCGATCGTGTCCCTGTTGTACGTGCTCGAAGACGGAGAGTCGGCGGAAATCGCCGTCGTCGGCAACGAGGGTGTCGTGGGCATCTCGCTGTTCATGGGCGGCGAGACGACGCCCAGCCGCGGCGTGGTGCAAAGCGCCGGCCTCGGGTACCGGCTCAGTTCAAGAAAGATCAAGGAGGCCTTCAACCGCAGCGGGGCCGTCATGCACCTGATGCTGCGGTACACGCAGGCCCTCATCACGCAAATGGCGCAGACGGCGGTGTGCAATCGCCACCACACGCTGGACAAGCAGCTGTGTCGCTGGCTGCTGCTGAGCCTGGACCGTCTGCGGGGCAATGAACTGGTGATGACACAGGAATTGATCGCCAACATGCTCGGCGTGCGGCGGGAGGGGGTCACCGAAGCAGCTTTGAAGCTTCAGGCGGACGGGCTCATCCACTACGCGCGCGGCCACATCACGGTTCTTGACCGGCCTGGCCTGGAGCAGCGCACCTGCGAGTGCTATGCCGTCGTGAAGAATGAATACGACAGGCTGTTGCCGGACTTGATGGCGGTGTAGGCCCGCGCGGGCACGGAAACCGTGCCGGCACCGACCCCATCGATCGCTGACGGCGATGGTCGGGTGGTTCAGCACCAGGCTGTCGCCCGGCCCGACGGCCACGATTCTTTGCGAGCGTCCACGCGCTCGTCGCCCGTCGCCCGTCGCCCGTCGCCGTACAGCATGACACGCACGGCGGTGCCGATCAGCGCGCTGCCGCATGTCGGCCGCGGTCATTCAAGGGCCACGTCCAGGGCCACGCTCCTGCCCTCCGAACAAGGGCGCAGCGCAGCGCTCGGTGTGCCACCGAACAGACCCAGCTTGCGCCCGGGCGCACGCTAAGCCATTCAGACCTTGCAGGCGGCGCATCGGCGCCCGGCCTTGCAGGCTCGATCCACTCCAGGAACCCAGCCAATGCTCTTCGACAGATTCACCACCCGCTCGCTGCAACTCGCCAACCACATGGTGATGGCGCCCATGACACGCAACCGGGCGACCCCACAGCACACACCGGTTGCGCTGATGGCCACGTACTACGGCCAACGGGCGACGGCGGGGCTGATCATCACCGAAGGCACCTCGCCCAGCCCCAATGGCCTGGGCTACCCGCGCATTCCGGGGCTCTACGACGCGGCACAGGTGGATGCCTGGAAGGCCACGACGTCCGCCGTGCACGCGCGGGCGGCAACAAGGCAGGCGGCAAGATCTTCGTGCAGTTGATGCATTGCGGCCGGGTGGCGCATGTCGCCAACCTGCCGGCAGGTGCCGAGGTGCTCGGGCCGGGCACCGCGGTCTGCCCGGGCGAGATGTTCACCGACACCCTGGGCATGCAGCCGCACAGCCCGCCGCGCGCGATGACCGAGGCCGACATCGCCCACGCCGTCACGGAACATGTGGCTGCGGCAAAGCTCGCGCTGGATGCGGGCTTCGACGGCGTCGAGTTGCACGGCGCCAACGGCTACCTGATCGAGCAGTTCCTCAACCCCATCGTCAACCTGCGCACCGATGGCCACGGCGGCAGCATCGAAGGCCGCAACCGCCTGGCGATGCAGATCGCGCGCGCCACGGTCGCCGCCATCGGCCGCGACCGGGTCGGCATCCGGCTCTCACCCTACGGCGTGTTCAACGGCACGGGTGAGTTCCCCGAGGTGCAGGCGCAATACCTGGCGCTGGCCAAGTCGCTGTCCGCGCTGGGCCTGCTCTACGTCCACCTGGTCGATCACTCGTCCATGGGCGCGCCGCCGGTGCCCGCCGACTTCAAGCTCAAGTTGCGTGCCACCTTCGACGGGCTGTTCATCCTGTCCGGCGGCTTCGACCATGCCAGCGCCGAACAGGCCCTGCTCGACAAGCGCGGCGACCTGATCGCCTTCGGCCGTCCGTTCCTCGCCAACCCGGACCTGGTGGCGCGGATGCGCAAGGACGCGCCGCTCAACGCACCCGACGATGGCGACCTTCTACGTGCCCGGCGCGAAGGGCTACACCGACTATCCCGCGATGGCGGCTTCAGAAGGAGTCCCGGCATGAAAGCACTCGTCTATCACGGCCCGAACAAGAAGTCGCTCGAGGACCGCCCGAAGCCGGAAATCACGGCGCCCACCGACGCTATCGTGAAGGTCACACGCACGACGATCTGCGGCACCGACCTGCACATCCTGAAGGGCGACGTGCCCACCTGCACACCCGGCCGCATCCTCGGCCACGAAGGCGTGGGCATCGTCGATGCCGTCGGCTCGGCCGTCACCGCCTTCAAGGCGGGCGACCCGGTGCTGATCTCGTGCGTCAGCGCCTGCGGCAAGTGTGCCAACTGCCGGCGTCAGATGTACTCGCACTGCAGCACCGGCGGCTGGATCCTGGGCAACAGCATCGACGGCACGCAGGCCGAATTCGTTCGCATCCCGCATGCGGACATGAGCCTGTACCCGGTCCCGGCCGGTGCCGACGAAGAGGCGCTGGTGATGCTCAGCGACATCCTGCCCACCGGGCTGGAGTGCGGCGTGCTGAACGGCCGCGTGCAGCCCGGCAGCACGGTGGCCATCGTCGGCTGCGGGCCCATCGGCCTGGCCGCCCTGCTCACCGCGCAGTTCTATTCGCCTGCCGAGATCATCATGATCGACCTCGACGACGGCCGCCTGGAAGTGGCCAAGCGCTTCGGCGCCACGGCCACGATCAACAACAGCGACGGCAACGCCAAGGCGGCCGACGCGGTGATGAAGCTGACGGCCGGGCTCGGCGTCGACACCGCCATCGAGGCTGTCGGCGTGCCGGCCACCTTCGAGTTGTGCCAGCAGATCGTCGCCGCCGGCGGCACCCTCGCCAACGTCGGCGTGCACGGCGTCAAGGTCGACCTGCATCTCGAAAAGCTGTGGGACCGCAACATCAGCATCACCACACGGCTGGTGGACACCGTGAGCACGCCGATGCTGCTGAAGACGCTGTGCTCGCACAAGCTGGACCCGAAGCCGCTGATCACCCACCGCTTCAAGCTCGACAAGATCCTCGACGCCTACGAGACCTTTGCGCACGCGTCGGAAACGCACGCGCTCAAGGTGCTCATCGAGACTTGAAGACACTCGCGCCGGCACGCTGCCGGTGCTCCGACCCACCTACTTCGAAGGAAGACATCACCATGACCTACCAAAGCGTGAACCCCAACACCGGCAAGGTGCTGCAGAGTTTCGAGCATCTGAACAACAAGCAGCTCGACAAGTCGCTCGCCACGGCGGATGAGTGTTTCCAGAGCTGGAAGAAGAAGAGCTACGCCGAGCGGGCCGTCATCGTCAACAAGGCAGCGGCGCTGCTGCACGCGCACGTGGACGACTTTGCCAAGCTGGAGACGCTCGAAATGGGCAAGCGCATCGACGAGGCACGCGGTGAGGTCAAGTTCAGCGGCGACATCCTGGCCTACTACGCCAAGAACGCCGAGACCTTTCTGGCGCCCACCAAGCTGAACCCGAAGGAAGGTGAAGCCCACATGGAAAGCTCGCCGCTGGGCGTGCTGTTCTGCGTCGAGCCCTGGAACTTTCCGTACTACCAGCTCGCCCGCGTCGCCGGCCCGCAGTTGATGGCGGGCAACGTGCTGGTGGTCAAGCATGCCGGCTGCGTGCCGCAATGCGCCATCGCCTTCGAGAAGCTGCTGCTCGACGCCGGCGCGCCGGTCGGTGCGTACACCAACCTGCTGATCTCGCACGAGCAGTGCGACCGTGTCATCGACGACCCGCGCGTCAAGGGCGTGGCCTTGACCGGCAGCGTCACGGCGGGCCGCGCGGTGGCGGCGCGAGCCGGCCAGAACCTGAAGAAGTCGTCGATGGAACTCGGCGGCAACGACGCCTTCATCGTGCTCGACGACGCCGACCTCGACCAGACGATCCCGTGGGCCGTGTGGGGCCGCATGTACAACGCCGGCCAGACCTGCTGTGCGGCCAAGCGCTTCATCGTGCTCGACGCCGTCGCCGACCAGTTCCTCGCGAAGTTCAAGACGGCGCTGGAGGCCCTGAAGCCGGGCGACCCGATGGACGAGAAGACCACCCACGGTCCGCTGTCGACCGAAGCCGCGCTGGTGCAGTTGCTCAAGCAGGTCGATGCCGCCGTCAAGGACGGTGCCAAGCTGCTGATGGGCGGCAAGCGCATCGAGCGAGCCGGGTCGTTCATGCAGACGACGATCCTCACCGACATCGCGCCGGCGAACCCGGCCTTCCGCGACGAGTTCTTCGGCCCGGTGGTCTCGTTCTACCGCGTCAAGGACGAGGCCGCGGCCATTGCACTGGCCAACGACTCCGACTTCGGCCTCGGCGGCTCAGTGTGGACGAAGGACGAGGCACGCGGCAAGCGCGTGGCCAGCCAGGTCGACACCGGGATGATGTTCGTCAACAACATCAACTGGCTGGATGCAGAACTGCCCTTCGGCGGCATCAAGGACTCCGGCTACGGGCGCGAACTGGGCAACATGGGCATCCAGGAGTTCGTCAACAAGAAGCTCGTGCGCACGGGCCACTTCCCGGCACCGGCATGAGCGCTCACCGATACGACGGCGTGCTGTGACCATGTACGTCAACGTCGCTGTACTGAAGGAAACGCAGCCCCACGAGCGCCGCGTGGCGCTGGTGCCGGCTGTCGTACCCAAACTGCGTCAAGCTGGGCGCCAGGCTGCACATGCAGTCGGGCGCCGGTGCGGCCATCGGTCTGGACGACGATGCCTTCGACGATGTCGCCTTCATCGCCGACCGCAGCGAACTGGTCAAGGACGCCGACGTGGTGCTGTGCGTGCAACCGCCGGCGCTGGAGGTGGTCGATGCGATGAAGGAAGGCGCGATCCTGGTCTGCTTCGTCTACGCGGACAACGAGCCGGCGCTGGTGAAGCGTCTGCTGGCGCGGAAGATCACCTGCTTCGCGATGGAGCGCGTGCCGCGCATCACGCGGGCGCAGGCGATGGATGCGCTGTCCAGCCAGTCGGCGCTGGCCGGCTACTACGCGGTGGCGCTGGGCATGACCCATCTGGCGCGCGTGCTGCCGAAGATCACCTCGGCGGCCGGCGTCGATCGGCCCGGCCAAGGTGCTGGTGATGGGGCTGGGCGTCGCCGGCCTGGAAGCCATGGCCACGGCGCACCGGCTCGGCGCCGTGGTCGAAGGCTACGACGTGCGGCCCGAGACCGCAGGAACAGGCGCTGTCGCTGGGCGCGACCTTCGTCGATACCGGCGTCGATGCGACCGGCAAGGGCGGCTATGCGCGCGAACTCACTGCCGAGGAAAAGGCCAAGGTCGCCGACGTGCTGACCAAGCACATCCAGTCGGCCGATCTGATCATCACCACCGCCGCCATCCCCGGCAAACCATCGCCCAAGCTCATCAGCCACGCGCAGGTCGCGGGCATGAAGGCCGGTGCGGTGATCGTCGATCTTTCGGCCGAGGGCGGCGGCAACTGCGAGGACACGGAGCCCGGGCGACACCGCGCAGGTCGGCCGCGTGACCATCGTGGCGCCGCTCAACGTGCCGTCGCTGCTCGGCGAGGACGCCAGCGAGCTCTACGCCAAGAACCAGTACAACCTGCTGGCGCTGATGCTGAAGGACAACGTCGTCACCATCGACTGGGACGACGAGATCCTGGCCAAGACCGTGCTCACCCATGCCGGCGAGGACAAGGCCGCGACCAGCGACAAGGCCGCAAAGCCGCCGCCGACGCCGGCCGCAACCCGGCGACAAGCACCGCCGCGAAAGCGGCGTGAGCCGGACCAGGAGACACGCATGGACTTCCAGATCACGCATCACCGGCTTCGTCGCCCTCTACATCTTCATGCTCGCCGGCTTCGCCGGCTGGGTCATCATCGGCCATGTGCCGGCGATCCTGCACACGCCGCTGATGTCCGGCTCCAACTTCGTGCACGGCATCGTCGTGGTCGGCGGCCTCTACGCGCTGCTCAACGCCAGCACGGTGCAGGAACAGGTGATCGGCTTCGTCGCCGTGCTGCTCGGCGCGGGCAACGCCGCCGGCGGCTATGCCGTCACCGACCGCATGCTCGCGATGTTCCAAGCCCAGCGCACACAGCGCCGCGCCAAGCCCGCAAGCGCCATCGCGCAAGCCCATCACGCGAAGAAGAGCTGAGGCACCGCCATGCTCACCCTCGATCCCGCCACTGGTCATCGGCATCGCCGACCTCGCGGCGGCCTTTCTGTTCATGTACGGCCTGCAGCGCATGTCGTCGCCGGTGACGGCGCCGTCGGGCATCTTCGTCGCCGGCATCGGCATGGCGGCGGCCGTCGCTCGCCAGCTTCCTCTATGCCTTCGACGTCGAGCGCCGCCGCGCAGGCCGCATCTGATGGTGAACATCGGCCTGGCCCTCGTCGCGCTTGGCGCTCGGCGGCGGCCTGGCCTGGTGGAGCGGGCGCAAGGTCGCGATGACCGCCGATGCCGCAGATGGTGGCCCTCTACAACGGCATGGGCGGCGGCGCCGCCGGCGCGATCGCCGCGGTGGAGCTGTTCGGCGGCAAGGCGCAGGGTCTGACCGCGCTGGTCGTGACCCTGCTGGGCGCGCTGATCGGCGCGGTGTCGCTGTCGGGCTCGCTGATCGCCTGGGCCAAGCTCGACGGCGTGATCAACAAGCCGCTGCGGGTCAAGGGCCAGCAGGTCGCCAACGGCCTGGTCCTGCTGGCGACGCTGGCCGTCGGCGGCTATATCGTCGTGTCGTCGGCCGGCGAGCGGCGCGCCGGTGTCCTGCTCATGCCGGCAGCCTGATCTATCTGTTCTTCGGCTGCGCGCTGGTGCTTCGGCATCCTGATGACGCTGCCGATCGGCGGCGCCGACATGCCGGTCGTGATCTCGATCTACAACGCCTTCACCGGCCTCGCCGTCGGCCTCGAAGGCTTCGTGCTGCAGAACCCGGCGCTGATGATCGCCGGCATGGTGGTCGGCGCGGCCGGCCTGCTGCTGACGCTGCTGATGGCCAAGGCGATGAACCGCTCGGTGAGCAATGTCGCTGTTCACCAATTTCGGCGACGTAGCCAAGCACAAGCAGGGCGCGATCAAGGGCAGCCTCAAGCCGATGGCCGCCGGGCGATGCCGGCATCGCGATGCGCTATGCCAGCACGGTGATCATCGTGCCGGGCTACGGCCTGGCCGCGGCGCAGGGCCAGCAGAAGCTCTACGAGTTCGTCAAGCTGCTGCAGGCCGGCGGCGTCAGCGTGAAGTTTGCGGTCCACCCGGTGGCCGGGCCGCATGCCGGGCCAGATGGACGTGCTGCTGGCCGAGGCCGGCGTGCCCTACGACATGATCTTCCAGCTCGAAGACATCAACGACGACTTCGCCACCACCGACGTCGCGCTGGTCATCGGCGCCAACGACGTGGTGAACCCGGCGGCGCGCACCGACAAGTCGCTCGCCGATCTTCGGCATGCCGATCCTCAACGCCGACAAGGCCAAGCAGGTCTTCGTGGTCAAGCGCGGCGAAGGCAAAGGCTATGCCGGCATCGTGAATGCGCTGTTCTACGGCGACAACTGCAACATGGTCTATGGCGATGCCCAGGCCGTGCTGATCAAGATGATCGAAGCCGTGCGCGGCCTCGGGCTGCCGGCAGCCGCCTGAGACCAGTTGACCTTCCACATCGCAAAGGACAATCATCATGACACAGCAAATGCAAGCCGCCAGTCGTCGAAGCATTCGGCAAGCCGCTGGTGCTCAAGGAACTCGGACATGCCCAACGCCCGGCCCCGGCCAGATCCTGGTCAAGACCGAGGCCTGCGGCGTCTGCCACACCGACCTGCACGCGCGCAACGGCGACTGGCCGCTGAAGCCGGCGCTGCCCTTCATGCCCGGCCACGAGGGCATCGGCATCGTCGTCGCGCTCGGCGCCGGCGTGACGGCGGTGAAGGAGGGCGACCGCGTCGGCGTGCCGTGGCTCTACTCGGCCTGCGGCCATTGCGAGTATCTGCCTGGCGGCGCTGGGAGACCGGTCTGCGCCGAGGCGCAGTTCGGCGGCTACACCAAGAATGGCGGCTTTGCCGAATTCATCCTCGCCGACCCGAACTACGTCGCGCATATCCCGGCGGGCTTGTCGGCGGCCAGGACGCCGCGCCGCTGATCTGTGCCGGCATCACCACCTACAAGGGCATCAAGGAAACCCAGGCCCGGCCGGGCGAGTGGATCGTGATCTCGGGCATCGGCGGGCTCGGGCACCTGGCGCGTGCAGTACGCCAAGGCCATGGGCCTGCAGGTCTGCGCGGTCGATATCGACGACGGCAAGCTCGCCCACGCCAAGCGCCTGGGCGCCGATGCTGGTCGTCAACGCCAAGAACGGCGATCCGGTCGCGGCCGTGGTCAGAAGGCCACGGGCGGCGGCGCCCATGGCGTGCTGATCACCGCGCCGTCGTTGCCGCGCGTTCAAGCAGGGCGTCGGCATGACGCGCAAGCGCGGCACCTGCGTGCTGGTCGGCTTGCCGCCGGGCGATTTCCCGATGCCGCTGTTCGACGTGGTGGCCAACTGCATCACCGTCCGCGGCTCCTTTGTCGGCAACCGGCGGGACATGGCCGAGGCGCTGGCCTTCGCCGCCGACGGCAAGGTCAAGGCCGACATCGAACTGCAGCCGCTGTCGGCGATCAACGAGGTCTTCGAGCGGCTGGAGAAGGGCGATGTGCCTTCGCGGGTGGTGCTCGACTTCGCACGCTGAAGCCGCGCCCTCTGAAGACCGGCACGGATCGCAGCCTGCGCATGCTGAACTGCAGCACGGCTTTGCTCACCGCCACGCAGATGGCGCAGGCCGACCGATTGACCGTGGCGTCCGGCATCAGCGCAGCGGCGCTGATGGAGAACGCCGGGCGCCCGGTGGCGCAAGCCATCATGCAGCGCTGGACACCGCGTCCAGTGCTTGTCTCTGTGCGGGCCCGGCAGCAATGGCGGCGACGGCTTCGTGGCCGCGCGCCGCCTGGCCGAGGCCGGACTGGCCGCGTGCGCGTGGCCTTGCTGGTGCCGCGCGAGCACCTGCGCGGCGAGGCAGCCCATCACGCCGGCGCTGTGGCGCGGACCGGTCGAGCCCCTGACGCCGGCAGCGCTCGACGGGGCCGAGCTGGTCGTCGATGCGATCTTCGGCGCGGGCCTGAGCCGGGCGCTGGAAGGCGCGGCGGCGCAGACGCTTGCCGCAGCCGCGGCAAGGAAGATGACGATCATTGCCGTCGATGTGCCCAGCGGATTGATGGGCGATACCGGCGCCAGCGTCGGTGCGGTGCGCTGCGTGCTGACCGTGACCTGCTTCCGCAAGAAGCCCGGCCACCTGCTGCAGCCGGGCCGACGCCTGTGCGGCGAACTCGTCGTGGCCGACATCGGCACGCCGGCATCGGTGTTCGATACAGGTCACGCCCGACACCTTCGAGAACGATCCCGCGCTCTGGGCCGAGGCGTTGCCGCGACCGCGGCACGGACGGCAACAAGTACACCCGTGGCCACGCGCTGCGTCTGGGGCGGCTGGCCCGACCACCGGCGCGGCGCGCATGGCCGCGCGCGCGGCCGCCCGGGTGGGCGCGGGCCTGACCACCATTGCGGTGCCCGAAGCCGCGCTGCCGGTCTACGCGGCGGCGCTGACCAGCGTCGATGGTGAGCCCGATCGCCCGGCCCGAAGACCTCGACCACCTTGCTGGCCGACAGCCGCTACAGCGGGCTGCTGATCGGCCCCGGGCGCGGGCATCGGGCCGGACACGCGCGCGCGGGTGCTCGCGATGCTGGAGACCGGCCGGGCGACGCGTGCTCGACGCCGATGCGCTCTCGACGTTCAAGGACGATCCGCCTGCGCTCGATCGGGCCATCACCGGCACCTGCGTGCTGACGCCCGCATGAAGGCGAGTTCAGCCGCCTGTTCGATGCGGCAGCGGCGACAAGCTCACGCGCACGCGTCGCCGCCGCCCGTGCGCAGCGGCGCCGTCGTCGTTCTCAAAGGCAGCGATACGGTGATCGCCGCGCCCGATGGCCGCGCGATCATCAACGCCAACGCGCCGCCGACACTGGCCACCGCCGGCGCCGGCGACGTGCTCGGGCGGCATCGTGCTCGGCCTGCTCGCGCAAGGCATGGCGCCGTTCCTCGCCGCGGCCGCAGCGGTGTGGCTGCATGGCGCGGCGGCCGCCGACTTCGGCCCGGGGCTGCTGGCCGAGGATCTGCCTGACCTGTCTGCCGAGCGTGTTTCGTCGTCTCAAGCGGTCTGCAGTCGATGGACGCGCCAAAGCACTGGAAGGAAGTTGCATGCATGCGATGGTGCTGAAGCAAGTCGGGAGCCCGCTCGAATGGACCGAGCTGCCCGATCGTCGACCCGGGCCGGGCGAGATCCGCGTCAAGGTGGCGGCTTGTGGCGTCTGCCGCACCGATCTGCATGTCGTCGACGGCGAACTGCCCGATCCGCAAGTTCCCGATCATCCCGGGCCACGAGATCGTGGGCCGCATCGACGCGGTCGGACGCCGGCGTCGAGGGCCTGAAACTCGGCGAACGCGTCGGCATCCCATGGCTCGGCCACACCTGCGGCGCCTGCCCCTACTGCCGGATGCAGCGCGAGAACCTGTGCGACCGCCCGCTGTTCACCGGCTACACGCGCGACGGCGGCTTTGCCACGGCGACCGTCGCCGATGCGCGCTTTGCCTTCCCGCTCGGCGACGTAGGCAGCGACGAATCGCTGGCCCCCTTGCTCTGCGCCGGGCTGATCGGCTGGCGCTCGCTGGCCATCGCGGGCGACGGCAAGAAGCTCGGCCTCTACGGCTTCGGCGCCGCCGCGCATATCCTGGCGCAGGTGGCGAACTGGCAGGGCCGGTCGGTGTTTGCCTTCACCCGACCGGGCGACACGGCCACACAGGACTTTGCGCGCAGCCTCGGGCGCCGCTTGGGCCGGCGGCTCCGACGAGATGCCGCCGCAACCGCTCGATGCTGCGATCATCTTCGCGACCGTCGGTGAGCTCGTGCCGATGGCACTGAGGGCGGTGCGCAAGGGCGGCCGTGTGGTGTGCGCCGGCATCCACATGAGCGACATCCCGAGCTTCCCCTACAGCCTGCTGTGGGAGGAGCGACAGCTGTTGTCGGTGGCCAATCTCACTCGCCAGGACGGGCTCGACTTTCTGCGCGCGGGCGCCCGAGATGGGCATCGTCACGAAGACCACGCGCTACCCGCTGCAGCAGGCCAACGAGGCACTGGCCGATCTGCGCGCCGGCCGCTTCGAAGGAGCGGCGGTGCTGGTGCCGTGAACGTCAGGTCGGTACCCGGCTGCCCGCCATCTGGTCGTATTTGGCAAAGTAGCGGCGTGCCAGGGCAACGAGCTGGTTCTCGCTCGGGTGGTCCACCACTTCGTAGCCGGTGATGCGCTGCGCCGTCTGCGGCCGATGCTTGTCCGCGTAGTGGCGGAAGTCCGCCAACCCGGTGTGCCCGCCCACGACCAGCACCTCGGCGATGCCGTCGAGCGCATCGCAGACCTGACCGAAGAACTCGTGTTCGGTGCGCTCGCCGCTGCCATGTTGGCGGGTGAACTTCAAATGCTCGTGCAAACTGCGCTCCACCACATGCTCCGCGTTGAACTGCAGCACCTGTGCGGAATGATGATCGACGAAGGCGACGGCGTGGAAGAGGCTCATGGCAAGGTGTTCCGTTCATGCAGGGTCTGGCAGGGGGCGCAGCGCAGGGTCTGAGGTTCGATACGCAGCCGATCGAAAGGGATGTCGGCCTCGCAATCGACGCACAGGCCATAGCCGGCGCCATGAATGCGCTGCAAGGCGTCGAGGACCGCGTTGAACTCGTCGCTGTCGATGTCCGCGACGATGCCTTCGACCTCGTGTTCGCCGGCGCGCTGAGACGCGTCGTCGGCGTCCTGAAGCAGTGTCCGGCGTGCCGATTCGACGCGCGTCAGACCTTGCAGCTGCGACGCCCGGTCGCTTTCGAGCCCTGCCAGCCTGGATTGCAGCAGGACGGCGAGCGCGGCACGCTGGTCTTGCGAAAGTGGGGTCGTCGATGGCATGCGTCAGATTCGAAATTGGGGTATGGGCGAGAAAGATAGCGGGCACGCCCTGCGCAGTCTGTGCGCTGCCAAACGGACACGGGGGTTCAGTCGTGCCTGAATCGGCCGTCTATGCAGAAGGCACGCCCATTGGACAACCGGGTCCTCATCGTCTCCTGCGAGCACGGCGGGCACGAGGTGCCGCCTGCCTTCGCGCCGCTGTTCGAGGGCCATCGCAGCTTGCTCCACAGCCATCGTGGCTGGGATCCCGGTGCGATCGAGCTCGCCCGGAACCTCGCCCAGGCGTTCGGCGCACGCTGCTTCGCATCGATCACGACGCGCCTGCTCGTCGACCTGAACCGCTCCGTAGGTCATCCGACGCTGTTCTCCGAGATCACCCGCCCGCTCGCCCGGGCTGCAAGGCAGGAGATCCTTGCACTGCACTACCGCCCCTATCGCGACGCAATCGAGCGTGATATCGCGCAGCACATCGGGGCCGGGCGATCGGTGCTGCACGTGGCCTCGCACAGCTTCACGCCGGTGCTCGGCGAAGCGGTGCGACGCGCCGACGTGGCCTGGCTGTACGACCCGCGGCGGCCCGCTGAATCAGAACTGGCCGCGCGCTGGCTCGCCGCGCTCGCACATCGCGCGCCGAGCTTGCGGCTGCGGCGCAACTACCCCTACCAAGGTCGCGCCGACGGCCTCGCTGCGCTGCTTCGCAAGCGCTTTTCCGATTCGGCTTACGCGGGCATCGAGCTGGAGGTCAACCAGGCCTTCGTCGCACAGGGTGGCGTGTCGTGGGTGCGCCTGCGTTCCAACCTGATCGATGCACTCGCCGAAACCCGCACTGCTGCACACCCGCCCGCACCAACTTGAGCGGCCGACCACGGCCGCCTACCACTCCAGCGGCGGCAACTCGTGGAAGACCCTGCGCGTGCCAGCGATCCATTGCTGCTTGAGCGACTCGAAATAGGCGTCGCCTGTGTCGAAGCGGCGCCTCATGTCGACGCGGAGCGCGTCACGCGCATAGCACAGCAGATCGATCGGCATGCCCACCGAAAGGTTGCTGAGCATCGTCGAGTCGAACGACACCAGCACGCACTTGGTCGCGTCGTCCAGCGTGGCGCTGGAGTTGATGCCGAGGTCGAGGATGGGCTTGCCGTACTTGGCCTCACCGGTCTGCAGGAAGCTGGTGTCGGTGCCGGCCTCGATGAAGTTGCCCTCGGCATAGATGCGGAACAGCCGCATGTCCTCGCCCGCGATCTGGCCGCCGAGGATGAACGAGGCGTTGAACTTGATGCCGCCTTCTTCGAGATACGGCGCATCCCGGCGCTCGATCGCGCGCATCGCGTCGGACACCAGGTTGGCCACGTCGAACATCGAGTGCACGCTCCACAGGTGCGGCGGCTCGGCGGCGGCGCGCTGCCGCAGCACGTTGATCACCGCCTGCGTGCCGGCCAGGCCGCCGGAGCTCAGCAGCACCAGCACCCGGTCGCCGGCCCGCTCGAACACCGTCATCTTGCAGAACTTGGCGTAGTTGTCCACACCGGCATGGGTGCGCGAGTCGCTCGCGAGAATCAAGCCCTCCTCGAGCTTGACGCCGACGCAATAGGTCATGGCGAGGGCCAGCCTGTCACGCTCTCGTCGACCACGTCCGTCCAGACCTTGAAGCCTTCGAGCGTGTTCGGCCCGAAGGTGCTGGACAGCGCGACGTCGCAGGCGTCGCGGCCGCGCGCGATCAGCACGCGGCCGATGCGCGGCGTGTTGTTGCGCGCGTCGAAGGTGTACCAGCGATCGCCTAGAAAGGCCTCGAACCAGCCGGCGAAATCCATCGGGCCATAGGGCGGCTCGGTGCCGTAGTCGCCCAGGTAGCCGGTGCAATAGCGCGCCGGGATGTTCATGCAGCGGCACAGCGCGATGGCCAGGTGCGCGTAGTCGCGGCACACGCCGATGCCTTCGTTGTAGGCCTCCCATGCCGTGCGCGTGCGCCTGGCGTGCTGGTAGCCGAACTGGATATGGCCGTTCACGAAGTCGCAGATCGCCTGCACGCGCGCCCAGCCGGTCGGCCCGGCGCCGAAGCGCTGCCAGGCGATGTCCGACAGCTGGTCGGTCTCGCAGTAGCGACTGCCCAGCAGGTAGACCAGCGTCGATTCGGGCAGATGCTGGACCGGTGTCTGCACGGCCGAGGGCACCACGACGTCGGGCAGGCCGCTGTCGTTCACCAGCGCATCGGTGCTGAGCACGAGGCGGCCTGTCGGCGCGACGATGCGGCTGCACCAGTTGCCAAACATGTCGCGGTAGGCGGTGACGGGCACCGACGGCACGGTGTGCAGGTGGTCGGGCCGAGCCAGGTCGGATGCCCTCGAATAGTGGATGCTCAGCGCCAGCATCATCGGCGTCGGTTGCGGACACTGGTAGACCATCTCGAAACCCACGCGGATCAACATGCGCTCTCCAAACGAAAGAAGTATTTCTGGGCCGGGCGCGCAGTGCTGTACAGCAAGGAACGGCAGGCAGTTCGCGGCGACCAGTCGCTGCCTGTCGCCACGTGCGCTGTCGCCAACGCGGCCACGACGTCTGGCAACGGCTCTGAACGGGGTCGGTCTGAAGCGAACGTTGCTATGCCGCCTATGGCCTGATCGTCAATTCGTCATGAATCGCGTGGGCACCGTCGGCAGCCCGCGCAATCCGTATCGCGTCGTCGATCTGGGCCTGGGTGTCAAGCACCCCGGTCAGCCGCACATCGCCCTTCGAGGTCACCACCGTGATATCGAGGCCCTTGAGCGACTCTTCCTGCAGCAGCGCCGTCTTCACGTGCTCCGTGACGTCGATGTCGGACACATTGGCGGCGGGAGACGACGCCGAAGGGCTGGCCACTGACACCTGCGGCGACTTGCTGCAGCCACCCAATGCGGTCACCACCAGGGTCGCGGCTGCGGCAATGAGCAGAGGTCGAGCATGCTGATACATAAACATAAGGCGTGGCTTCCGTGTGTTCGATCACCAAGCAGTGACCCAGACGACACCATCGCCTGTTGCGGCAATCCTGTCTGTGCGGTGCCGAACCGACAGCACGGAATGTCCGTCGTATGTTGTTGGCTGGTTACTGAGCAGCGCGCGTATCGGCCTTGCTCGTTGATATCAGTCAAACGGGCTCATGCGGCCGACAAACAGAATCGACGAAACCTGTGTCCTTGTCGGTGCGATGCGGCGGGGTGCGATAAGGCTACTCCAAAACATTGATGACCGCCGTTGAACTGCTTGGACTGATCACTGCTGCCCTGCTGTTGCAACTGATGATGGGCATCGGCGTGTCCGTGCTGCGTTGGCGTGCAGCGCCGGCAACGCCCCATTCCAGCGTCCCCGCCAAGGCTGGTGCCCGATCGGACAGCGCCTGGGCGGGTTGGCGGGAGTTTCAGGTCGCGCAGCGTGGCTTCGAAGATCCGGCGCAGTCGCAGTGTTCGCTCTACCTGCAGCCGGTCGACGGCCAGCCCTTGCCGGCGTTCAAGCCGGGCCAGTTCCTGACCTTCAACCTGGATCTCGCGCCGGCGGATTCGCACGGGCCGACAGCAAAGCACGCGATCACCCGCTGCTACTCGTTGTCGGACCAGCCCGAGCCGGCGCGCTATCGAATCACGGTCAAGCGCGTGCCCGCGCCGGCCGATCATCCCGAGTACGCCCCCGGTCTGTCGTCCAACCACTTCCATGATCATGTGCAGGTGGGAGACATCGTGCGCGTCAAGGCGCCGGCCGGCCACTTCTTCATCGACCCCGATCCGAGCGTGCCGGCAGTGCTGATCGGCGGGGGCATCGGCATCACGCCGATGATGAGCATGCTGCTGTGGTGCGTGGGGCAGCAGCCGCAACGTATGGTGCACCTCTTCTACGGGCTGCGCAGCAGCCGCGAACAGGCCTTCAAGAAGCTGCTCGATCAGATCGCGGCATCTCACCCGGCCCTGCACATGAAAATCGTCTACAGCCGCCCCGACGAGTCGGACCTTCCGGGGCGCGACTACCAGCACAAGGGGCATGTGGACGTCGACCTTCTGCGCCGGACGCTGCCGCACGGGCGCCACCAGTTCTATGTCTGCGGCCCGCCCGCCATGATGCAGACACTCGTGCCAGCGCTGACGGCGTGGGGCGTGCCGCCAGGCGACATCCACTGCGAGGCCTTTGGTCCGGCGTCCGTGGCGCCCGGCGCTGGCGAACCCGTTGTTCCAGCCGCCACCAGCATTGAGGTGAAGTTCAAGCGATCGGGACGCACCCTGCACTGGGACGGGCAGGATGGCTCGTTGCTGGACTTTGCAGAAAGGCACGGCATCGAGGTCGAGTCCGGTTGCCGCTCGGGCAGCTGCGGCACTTGCGAGACGGCCTTGCTGCAAGGCGCGGTGCAGTACCAGCAGGCACCGGACCACGACGTGGCGCCCGGCCATTGCCTGCTCTGCATCGGCCGGCCCTCGTCGCCGCTGGTGCTGGAGGCCTAGATGTCGGTGCAGGCCCGACTCCTTCGCCGCGAGGTGCTGCCCTTCCTGGCGAGCTTTGCCACGCTGGCACTGCTGGCGCTGGCCATTGATGGCTTGCTGCACTGGGTTGATCTGCTGTGGGTCGGCCGCTGGCTGGGCATTCCCGGCACGCTGTTGATCATCGCGTCCACGACCTACTCGATGCGCAAGCGCAAGCTCATCCAGCGGGGGCATCCGGCCACGCTGCTGCGCTGGCACGAAGCACTGGCCTGGCTGGGCTCGTTGCTGGTGCTGGTGCACGCGGGCGTTCATTTCAACGCCATCCTCGGCTGGCTCGCCGTCTGGGCCATGCTGATCAACGTGGGCAGCGGGTTGACCGGCAAGTTTCTGCTGAGCCGCTCGCGTCGGCGCATGGAAGAAGCCCGACAAGGCATGCGAGAGCTGGGTCTCAGCGACGAGGAGCTGAAGGACCGGCTCTACTGGGACAGCCTGACCTTCGACGCCGTGAAGCAGTGGCGCGTGGTGCACCTGCCGATCACGCTGGCCTTTGCCGTGCTGGCCACCGCGCACATCATGGCCATCTTCCTGTTCTGGGGCTGGCAGTGAAGAAGCGCCCGATCCTGCTGATCGTCATCGCGATCAACCTGGTGGTGCTGGTGGTGCTGGCTTTTGTCTACCCGCACCTGATGATCAGCCCGGGGCCGCTGGCAAAAGGCCACACCGAACTCGCCACCGACTGCTTTGCCTGTCACACCGCCTGGCGCGGTGCGTCGCCGGGGCGATGCACACAGTGCCACGCCGTCGCGGAAATCGGACTGAAGACCACGAAAGGTGTTCCCATTGCGGTGGCAACCATCAAGGGCTCGTTCCACCAGCAGCTCGAAGATCAGGACTGCATGGCCTGCCACAGCGACCACCAGGGACGCGAGCCCACCCAACGCAGCCGCAAGCCGTTTTCACACGCGCTGCTGAAAGTGGCGGTGCGCGACCGTTGCTCGTCATGTCATGCTGCGCCAAATAACACCGTGCACCGCGATCTCAAGGTCGAATGCGCCCAGTGTCACCAGAGCGATGCCTGGACGCCGGCGCACTTCGATCACGCCCTGCTCGGCAAGGCGGCACTTGACCGATGCGAGAGCTGCCACAACGCGCCGACTGACAGGATGCATCGGCAGATTCAAGGCAGCTGCCAGTCGTGCCACAAGACCGAAGCCTGGAAGCCGGCGACATTCGACCACAGCAAGTACTTCGTGCTCGATCGCGACCATGACGCCGCTTGCGATACGTGCCACAAGGGCAACGACTACAGCAGGTACACGTGCTACGGATGCCATGAACATTCGCAGGCGAAGGTTCGGTCGAAGCACTTGAAGGAAGGCATCCAGAACTTCGAGAATTGTGTGGAGTGCCACCGCGATCCGGGCGTGGAGCCCGAGGAGCACGGCGGGCGGAAGCGTGGCGGGCGGGAAAGAGATTGAGGTTCCCAAACGCGCATGGCCGCCGAACCCTGACAGACGGCAGCGATGCTCCCCGCCAGCCTCACCTGACGCTTCGACCATCAGGCAAGGGCGTACGACAGGCAAACCTTCCCGGCATCCAGCTGTCGCAGGCCGAGCAGTTCGAGTCCGCGACGGCTCGCAATCCGCTCGAACAAGGGCTTGCCCGGTCCCGCGAGCAGCGGATAGGTGATGACGTGCAACTCGTCCACCAGGCCTGCGTCGATCAGGCTGCTGGCCAGTTGCGCGCCACCCATCAGGTAGATGTCCTTGCCCACCCGCGCCTTCAGGGCCGCCACCTCGCTTACCTCACGCAGCAGCGTGGTGTGCGGCCAGGTCGCGGATTCCAGCGTCTTTGACAGCACATAGTGCGGCGTGCATTGCGCGAACCGGCTCCACAGCAGTTCCGCCGGCAGCGGCAGCTTGCCGGTCATGGGCAACGGCTGGTCGGGTGCGTCGCGTATGGCGGTCCAGTACTGCTCGTAGCCGGGGTACATGCCACCGCCCAGCAGGCAGGCGTCGACCCTGTCGGTGAGCCCATAGTCGTCGGACCAGGCTTCCACCCAGTCGGCGTAGCCGTCGGGGCCTTCGCTCTTTCCGTCGAGCGAGACTTTCATGGCAGCGATGAGTTTGCGCATCGGTTTCTCTCCGGTCTGCTCAGGTCGCAACGCGGCGTTCGTACTGGCTGCGCAGTTGCACCCACCCGCTCCAAAAGGACGGTGCGGTGGTGCCGCTGGCGCGTGCCACCAGGATGTCCAGGTGCGTGTGCCAGCCGGCGCCCACCATCACGCTCATGTTCCGATCGGGCAGTTGGCGGTGCGTCACGGTCAGCATCACGTCCGGGCCCACGGCGTCGAGCTGAAACGTCACATCGCCAGCACCAGGCCACAGGAAGCGCAACTTGCGCAGCGGCTCGACCTCGGTGATCTGGCAGGTGGCCCGCGATTCCTGTGGAAAGCCGTCGGGCCGTTCGGCGGCGCTGGCCGACAGCTCATCGTTGCGCCACACCAGCTCGAACGAGCCGCCGGGTTGCAAGGGCATGACACCCGCGGCCAGCCACTGCTGGCGAAGCTCGCTGTCGACGAGATAGGACCAGACCCGTTCGACGGGTCCGGGCAGCCGGCGCTGCAGCGTCAGGGTGGACGGTTGGGTGAGTACACCGAAGGGCGACTCCTGGAAGGTGGTGGCGGTCATCGGGACTTTCCTTTCGGCTTGGGGGTCTTGGTTGGAGATCGGGTGGTGGGTGCCTTGCCCGGCTCGCTGCGCAGCAGGCGCTCGAGTCGATCCAGGCGCGTGTTCCAGAAGTGCTCGTAGAAGCGCAGCCAGTCGTTGGCGTCGGCGAGTGGGCCAGCATCGAGCCGGCAGATGTGCGTGCGGCCCCGCACTTCCCTGCGGATCAGGCCGGCACCTTCCAGCGCCTTGATGTGCTTCGAAGCGGCGGCCAGCGACATCTCGAAGGGTTCTGCGAGCTGGCCCACCGTTCGTTCGCCCTGGGCCAGCGCACGCAGCATGCGGCGCCGCGTGGCGTCGCCCAAGGCATGAAACACCGAATCGAGTCGCGGGCTTTGTAATTCAACCATGAAGTTGAATATAAAGACGCCATCTGAATTTGTCAACTACATGGTTGAATATTGAATCAGTCACTGGCACGGCCACACCCGCTGCAATGGCTTCGCCAGCCCGCGGAGCTGGAATTCGTGGTTTGATGCCGAGGATGAAAGCCATCAGCCGCGCATCGAGTGCATCGCGCCGAAAGGCCTCGACGTGAGTGCCGGCCACGACCACGCTCACGCACCGGCCAACTTCGACCGCGCCTTCGGCATCGGCATCGGGCTGAATGTCGCCTTCGTCGCCGTCGAGGCCTTCTATGGCTGGAAGATCGACTCGCTGGCGCTGCTGGCCGACGCGGGCCACAACCTCAGCGACGTGATCGGCCTGGTGCTGGCCTGGGGCGGCGCACTGGCCGGTCGCCTGCGCCCCGATGCGCGCCACACCTACGGATGGAAGCGCGCGAGCATCCTCGCAGCGTTCATCAATGCACTGCTGCTGCTGGTGGCGATGGGTTCGCTGGCCTGGGAGGCTGTGCACCGGCTGCAGACGCCAAAGGCGGTCGAAGGCGTCACCATCATGGTGGTGGCTGGCATCGGCATCGTGGTCAACACCGCCACGGCGCTGCTGTTCATGCGCGGCAGAGAGAAAGACCTGAACATCCGTGGCGCCTTCATGCACATGGCCGCTGACGCCTTGGTGTCTGCAGGCGTCGTGGTGGCCGGTGGTCTGGCGCTCTGGTTCGGCTGGACATGGCTGGATCCGGTGGTCAGCCTGCTGATCGCTGCCGTCATCGTCATCGGCACCTGGAGCCTGTTCAAGCAGTCGCTGCACCTGCTGTTCGACGGCGTGCCGGAGGGCGTCGACCTGCACGCCGTGCACGCGCTTCTGGCATCACTGCCAGGCGTCGACCGGGTTCACGACCTGCATGTCTGGGCCATGGGCACCTCCGAGATCGCGATGACCGCGCACCTGGTGATGCCGCATGGGCGAGCCGACGATGCCTTCCTGAAACACGCGACGGACCAGCTCCATGAATGCTTCGAGATCGAGCACGCGACGATCCAGGTGGTGCAGGTACCGTTCACCCGACCTTGCGCCACACCGCCGCTGGCCGGCTCTGCGCACAGGAATCACCAAGCCGATGGCGAGGCGCACGACCACGCGCATTGACGGTGCCGCCCCTACATTCCACTTCTGCCGTCAGTCCAGCAGCACCAGGTGTCCTTGGTCCTGGGCCGCTTCGATCTCTTCTGCGGGCAGTGCCGCGCAACTCTGGCCGCGGGTCCCCCAGATGATGTCGATCGACCGCCCGCCGATGCTCTCGACCAGACAAGGGCCGATCGGAATGTTCTGCCTTCGACCACTCCCGGACAGGTAGGAAATAGGCCCCGTGATGCGAGCGTGGTGTGTCGTGATGTCTATGACCTGCTCCCGTGAATCGCTCCTGAAAGCGCCTGCTTCAGTAAACGAGGTGCATCCTGTCCACGACATTGCGTACGCCGGTGCTGCCCCAGGCAGAGCGCGTGGCCAGGTCGCGCTCGGCCCAGCTGTGCACGGTGCTGGTCAAGGTCAATTCGGCGTCCTTGACTTCGACCGCGATGGTCTTCGCATCGTCGGCCGCGCGTCGCTTGAGCGAGGCCTCGATGTCCGACTTCACGACCATGGCCGAGAGCGGCGGCTTGACGGTGATCTGGTTGCCGACGCCCGTGACACCCGAGAGGTAGCGCACGCTGTTGGCAGCATCCTGGCGCTGGTACGGCCATTCCACGTCGCCGGAAAGGGTCAGCCAACCGCCTTCGACCATCACTTTCACGGCATCGGCCGGCAGGGAACTGGTCCAGCCCAGGGCGGTCTTGGCCGAGATGTCGGCGTCGATGCGCTTGCCGAGCTGCGACAGCTTGACCTTCATCTCGACAACCAGGGCCTTGACGCCGTTGACGCGTTGGGCGGCACGCTCTGCTGCAGTTGCGAATCAGTCTTCAAGGTTGTGGTTCGTTCGTTGAGGAAGGCCGAGCGTGCGCCGTCCCGGCTGTCCGGTCTGTGCGGCAGCGAACGTCCACCGCGCTGCGACCTCGCGCAAAGGTCCGCGTGTTGCAGCGTCCTGTGCTTCAACGTACCGCGAGGGTGCGGAAGAAGGCGCACTGGGTGCGGCAACGCACAGATGCTGGCGGCGTCGCCGCTGCAAACTTTTGCATGAACTTGTCCCACGCCGTTTTGATGTCGGGTCGATCGTGCTCTCCAGGCGGTCGGCAGGTTTTTTTGAACTCGTGCAGTCGTCGTTGCCGCGCCGGCAGCCATCGACTTTTGCAAAGAGCCAGCCTCATGACCTACCAGGGTGAACGCGCCCGCCCGATGGCCAGCGAGACTGGACGGTTCTTCGAGGTATCGAAGGTCCGCATCCGCGGCAATGGTCACATCCGCGATGTGCTTTGGGGGAGGTGAAGGCCTGTTCGGATCTGGACGTTGGCGCCCGTTGCTGGCGACTGCTGCCGAGGTGGTGGTTCAGGTCATTGCTGCGCGGCAGTGCACTCGGGGCGACTACGACGGCAAGCCCCTGTCCAGTGAGGAACTGAATATGCTCGAACGTGCCGGCACGTCATACGGCGTGCGCGTGCTGCTGATCACCGGGCGCCCGGCAATGGAGCGCGTTCTGGAGTACGTGGTTCAGGGCAACACCGCGCAGCTGGCCGACCCGGCATTCGTCAGGGAGATCAAGTCCTGGGTCCGATTCAATGGTGCCGATGCCGTAAGCACCCGGGACGGCCTGTTCAGCGTGTGCACAGGCAACCCGGCGATACCGGCATGGCTGGGCGAGCTGGCGTTCGGCTGGTTCTTCACGGCTCAGGGCGAGAACGACAAGATTGCGCGCCAGGTACGCAACTCGGCGGGCATCGCCGTGTTTGTCGGCCAGGCTGCCGAGAAGGCGCACTGGGTTGAAGTAGGCCGCACCTACGAGCGCTTCGCGACGGGGTGGTACGCGCTCGCGATTTGGGTGCGGCCAAGGCATTCGCCGACTGGCGCTCGCGCGAGGTCTATCCCGGACCAGCGGGCGAAGATCGCGCCAGCCTGCGCGGGTTCGTCCGCGGGGCCGCGAATTCGTTCCATCATCCGGTCGGGACCTGCCGCATCGGCGCCGTCGTCGACACGGCTCTGCGCGTCGATGGCATCGTCGGCCTGCGCGGGGTCGATGCCTCGGTCTTCCCCATGATCCCGCAGGCGATGGTCAACGCGGCCACGATTGCGGTCGCAGAGCGGGCCAGCGAGCTCGTGCCATCAGCCTGATCCCGCAGCGGCCCACCGCATGCCGCCCGACGCTGACCGGCGGGCTGTCGCTAGTCGCTGACGATCGCAAAATTGCCCGGCGCCTTGTCGATCAGCCTGAAGAAGCGCACCAGGTCGAGCGTGCTGCCGCTGACCGTCAACGCGTCGTTGAACAGCGTGTCCTTGATGCCTGCGGTGCCGGTGACCATCTTCAGGAAGATCGGCTTGGTCAAGGTCAGCGACGCGTTGGCATCGGCCGCTGGCGGCGCCTTGCGAAAGTGCAGCACGGCGTTGTGAATGTGCAGCACGTAGTTGACGGCGAGGTCCGAGAAGCTCAGGTTGATCTTCAGGTCCTGGCCCTCGGCGTCGGGGCCGTTCAGCGCCCCAGCCATCGCTTCCAGGAAGCGTTCGATGGGCGTGTGTTCGAGCAAGTCGATGAACATCGCCGGCGTGACGCCGGTCTTCGGCGCGCCGTGCTGCAGTTCGTAGGCACCGCTCAGGTAGAAGTTGCGCCAGGCCGCGGATTCCGCGGCGTAGCCCAGCTGGCGGTAGGTCCGCGCCAGCAGCGCTTTGGCGGCGTGTGTCCTGCGTCGGCGAACACCAGATGGTTCAGCAGTTCCGCGGTCCAGCGGTAGTCGCCGGCGTCGAAGGCGGCCTGTGCCGCGGCCATCAACTTGTCCGCGCCGCCCGCCAGCGCGACATAGCGCTCGCCGGCCGCGCGCGGCGGCAGCGGGTCCAGTTGCGCCGGGTTGCCATCGAACCAGCCCATGTAGAACTGGTACACGGCCTTCGCGTTGTGTTTCAGCGTGCCGTAGTAGCCGTGCGCGTTCATGAACGCGTCGAGCGACTTCGGCAGCCGGATGGTCTCGGCGATCTCGCGCGGCGTGAGGCCGGCGTTGATCATGCGCACCGTCTGGTCGTGCGTGTAGCGATAGACATCGCGCTGCTTTTCCATGAACTCGACGATGCGCTGGTGGCCCCACACCGGCCAGTGGTGCTGGCCGAAGTAGACCTCGGCATCGCCGATCTGCTCGATGCCTTCGTCGATGTATTGCGACCACTTCAGCGCATCGCGTACCTTCGCGCCACGCAGGGTGTACAGGTTGTGCATCGTGTGCGACAGCATCTCGGCACCGCCGTAGGCCTTCATCTGCGGCAGATAGAAGGTCAGTTCGGCGGGGGCCTCGGAGCCGGGTACGTTCTGGAACACGAAGTCCACGCCGTCGATCGTCGCCTGCTGGCCCGCCCGGGTCACGATCAGGCTGGGCTGCAGGATGCCCACGGTGCCGAAGGCCACCGCCTTGCCCAGCCCGGCGTCGACCAGGCCCTGGGCAGAAGCGCACGAGCCGATTGCCGTACATGTACGTCGCGCGCCGCCCCATCGCCGGACCGACGAGCACGTTCTCGCTGGTGGCTTCCTCGATGAAGCCGACCGGTGCCACCACCGGAATCTGCCGCTGGGCGACCTCGTCGGCCGAGACCACACCCAGTGCGCCGCCGAAATGGTCGACGTGGCTGTGCGTGAAGATCACCGCCGACACCTGCCTGTCGCCCAGATGCCGGCGCGCGAAGGCCATCGCCGCCGCGGCCGTCTCGCTCGAAGTCAAGCGTGTCGACGACGATCCAACCGGTGCGGCCTTCGATCAGCGTGATGTTCGCCAGGTCGAAGCCGCGCAACTGGTAGATGCCGTCCACCACCTTGAACAGACCGATCTGGTTGTTCAGCAAGGCCTGGCGCCACAGGCTGGGGTTGACACTGGCCGGCGCAGGGCCGGTCTCGAAGCTCGAACGCGTCGTAGTCCCAGAGCACCGCGCCGCTTGGGCGTTGCTGACCTTCCGGCGGGGCGGGCGATGAAGCCGCGGCGCGCGTCTTCGAACGATTGGGCGTCGGCAAGATCGTAGGACCGTGCGACCCGCGCCTGAGACCTCGGCTGTGGTGGGCGTGACGTCGTCGGTGGTCGCCGTCGCGCTGCCAACCGGCAGCACTGCCACAGCCCGCGAGCAGCAGCGTCGCCCAGGCAAGCGCCGCGACGATGCATCGAACGGCGCAGGCGATGCCGGCCGGTCGGTCGGTGATGCAGAAATCGCGCGCGATGCCAGGGATAATCGGGACCATGTTCACCGGCATCGTACAAGGCATTGCCGAGGTCGCGCGGGTGGCCGAGCGGCCCGGCTTGCGCAGCTTCACGCTGCGCTTTCCGAGCGCCTTCACGCAGGGTCTGGAGATCGGCGCCAGTGTCGCCGTCGATGGCGTGTGCCTGACCGTCACCGCACTGCATGACGGCGAAGCGGCCGATTTCGACGTGATGCAGCAAAGCCTGTCGCTGACCTCACTGGCCGGCCTGCAGCCCGGCTCGCTCATCAACGTCGAGCGCGCGGCGAAGGAGGGTGCCGAAGTCGGCGGCCATGTGCTGTCGGGCCATGTGGATGTGATGGGCACGCTGGCCGATGTGCGCCAGCCGCAGAACAACCACGTCATGCGCATCGCGTTGCCGGCGCCGTGGATGCGCTATGTGTTCGCAAAGGGCTACATCGCGGTCAACGGCGCCAGCCTGACGGTGGCCGAGTTGCAGCGCGAGAGCGGCGGCAGCGGCTGGTTCGAAGTCTGGCTGATCCCCGAGACGCTGCGCATGACGACCTTCGGCGCCAAGCAGCCGGGCGCTGCGCTGAACATCGAGATCGAGCGTGCCACGCAGGTCATGGTGGACACGGTGCGCGATGCGCTCGACGAGCGGCTCGGCCCGCTGCTGCCCGCGCTGCGGGTGCTGCTGGCCGAGCGCGGCGTGGATGTGGATGCGCTGGCCGCGCCGGTCCCGTTGCCGCCGGGTGGCTGACTCGGGGCCCGCCGCTAGCCAAGGCCGTCGACGATGCGCAAGTCGGCGCGCTGGGTGCAACGATCGCACCGTCGACGAAAACCATCGCGGCGATGGCGTGCAGCACTCCGAGCTACCGGCGGCGCAGCACGAGCGTCATGACCATGGTCTCCGACGCGTGGCGCCCCGGCTCGGTCCGGTAGTACCGGGTCAGGCGCCGGAAGAACTCGTCGGTGAGCGCATCGACCTCGCCCGCGCTCTTCGCCGAAGGGCCGAACAGATGCAAGCGCAGCGTGGATTCGCCAAAGCCGCGGATGTAGCCGGCGTAGAGCCGCGCGTAGGTCGCCGAATCGTGGAGCGAGTCTTCGTACACGTCGTCGGGGTGAACCGAAGCCGGTGTCACCGACGCCTCGAGAATCTCGAAGGCCTGCTTCAGGTCGGGCTCAGCGTCGATCGGGGCGCAGGCCTCCTGCGCGGTCGGAAACCAGAGCGGAAAGACGAAGTGGTCGAGCGCAGACGCTTCGAGAAGTCCGCCGACCACCATCTGGTTCGCCACGTCGAAAATCGCGCGGTACAGCCTCCTGGCCGACGATCGGACGCCATTGATCTCGCTGGCATCGGCAACGCCGCCGAGCGTCGACACGATGACCATCCCGCCCGGCCGCAACTCCGCGGCGCGGCAACGCAGGAACTGCGTCCAGTCGGACCGGGCGAGTGCGGCAAATTCGGCTCGCGCCTCGCCCGCCAGGTCGGCGAACCACACCGTTCCCGGTGAGTGGGGCGACGGGGCTCGGCTCAACCAGTGGCTGGCGGCAAAGCAGCTGCCCAGCGCGACCGAGCCCGGCGCGGCCAGTTGCCTGTAGAACGAGCCAGGCACGAGCTCGGTGCGAATCGCGGACGCGTTGCGCTGGTAGCCGTCGGGTCCATTCACGAGCGCCAACAGCGCGTTCCAATCGTTGCCTGCCTGGTCCGAATGGCGGATGACGATGGCGCCTTGCGGCTCGATGCGCCGGTAGGCCTCGATCACCGGCGCGACGCAGTTGAGCGCGCTGTGACCCGGGCCGCAGCCATAGTCCATGGCCGTGAATTCCGGTGCCACCGGCCCGATGCGCTCCACGGCGGCGCGCAACCGCTCCGCCCGGCTGCGGACCATCTGGTCCTGCATGTAGGAGTTGCGGTCGTAGTCGACCATGTGTTCGGTCGATGCGGCATGTTCCTGATCTTTGCGTTTCACAGCTTGGTCTCCTTGATTTCCACTGTCCTGTCCAGGCCGACATCTTGACCGGCAAGGCGGCTCGGCTCGAGCCTATGGCAACACCGGCACCGCCACCAGGCAATCCAGCAGATGCTGCGCTGCCGCGCGACAGATAGACTCAATCTTGAAGCGCTGGATCGGCGGTTTGTTCGTCTCAACTTCAGGTGTTCCGCAGAACATGATGAAAGAGTTGTGCCGCCTGTTCATGGCGGTTGTCATGTTGGCCGCCGGCGCGTCGGCGTTCGCGGCGGATGCCATCGAATCCCGGTCGCTGCAGTTCGCGAAAGGCGCCTCCTCGGCGACGGTGAAGGGTTCTCTGAAGGGCTACAAGACCATTGACTACAAGCTGCGCGCCAAGGCTGGCCAGACGATGCGTGTCACGCTGAAGACGAGCAACCTCAGCAACTACTTCAACGTGCTGCCGCCCGGATCCAAGGACGTGGGCATCTTCGTTGGTTCCACGGGCGGCGACGAATGGAGCGGCCCGCTCCCGGCGGATGGTGAATATGCGATCCGGGTCTACCTGATGCGCAATGCAGCCCGCCGCAACGAAACGGCCAACTACACACTCACGGTCGGCATCACCGGCAGCGCCACGGTCTCGCCCGCGCTGGGGGCCGCGCCGCCCGGCGACGCCAAGGTAAACGGCACGCCGTACCACGCCACGGGGCAGGTGCCGTGTTCGATGGGAAGCGCTGTCGAGGGGTCGATGCAATGCGACTTCGGCGTGATCCGCGGCAAACCGGGCAACGCCGAAGTGCACGTAACGCCGCCAGGTGGCTTCGAACCTGTGCTGACCTTCGTCGGCGGCACGGTGCGGTCCGACGCCGACGCCAAGGTGAAGGCCAGCAAGGGCGGCGACATGTGGTCGATCGAGGTCAACGACCACGAGCACTATCGGATTCCGGAGGCCGTGGTCTGCGGTGGTTGATGAGTACTCAGCCGAGCGACGCGAGACCGTCGAGCCCATGTTGGAGACAGTTGGCGAGTGGCTGGTTCAGCAGCCGGCGCACATCCTTCTGGTCGCAGCGGTGAACCTGGCGTTGTGGGCTGCATGCAGAGCAACCGTCCTGCGCACGCTCCCGAAGTCCAACGTTCTCTGGATTCCCGCGCTCCTGTGGCTGGTCTATGCGGCCCGGGAGTGGCTGGTTCTGGTGCAGAGCCCCGAAGCCGACATGCGCGTCGACCTGATGCTGATCTGGCCCTTTGTCGGGCTCGCGACGCTCTGGGCTTTCGCTCGTTTGGCGACGGGTTGGTGGTCGGTCAGCGATCCCCACCGCTGAGGACGCCACGGCGATTGCTGGTACAAAGCCCCCCAGGGGCATGGCCCTGGAACGCGGAGAACTCACGGCATGAACTCCCCCGCTGCGCGCTTGCCCGACATCGCCTGCGCTCGCCTGTCGCTGGCCGAGCTGGCCGGTAACTTCGCCGACGCGCATCCGCCGCTGACGGCCGTGCAGGCGCGGCTCGAGGCCGAACGCTGCTACTACTGCCACGACGCGCCATGCGTCACCGCCTGCCCCACCGGCATCGACATCCCGAGCTTCATCGCCCGCATCGCGCAGGGCAACCTGCGTGGCGCGGCGATTGCCATCCTGCAGGCCAATGTGCTCGGCGGCATGTGCGCGCGCGTGTGCCCGACCGAGGTGCTGTGCGAGCAGGCCTGCGTGCGCAACACACAGGAGGACAAGCCGGTGGAAATCGGCCTGCTGCAGCGCCATGCCACCGATGCCCACGTCGCGCGGCCCGGCGCGCCGCTGTTCACGCGCGCGCCGGCCACCGGCAAACGCATCGCGGTGGTCGGCGCCGGCCCGGCCGGCCTGGCCTGCGCACACCGGCTGGCGGTGCTGGGCCACGAGGTGGTGCTGTTCGAGCAGAAGCCCAAGCTCGGTGGGCTCAACGAATACGGGCTGGCGGCCTACAAGACGGTCGACAACTTCGCCCAGCATGAGATCGACTGGCTGCTGTCGATCGGCGGCATCGACGTGCGCACCGGCCAGGCGCTGGGCCACGATGTTCACCTCGACGCGCTGGTGGGCGACTTCGACGCGGTGTTCATTGGCCTCGGGCTGGCGGGTGTGAACGCATTGGGCATCGCCGCACCCGCTGCCGCGACACGCGCGGCAGTGGATTTCATCGCCGAGCTGCGCCAGGCGGCGTCGCCGGCCGAGGTGCCGGTGGGCCGGCGCGTGCTGGTCATCGGCGGCGGCATGACGGCCGTGGATGCGGCCGTGCAGAGCCGGCTGCTGGGCGCCGACGAAGCGACCCTCGTCTACCGGCGCGGCCCGCAAACCATGGGTGCCTCGGGCCACGAGCAGAGCTGGGCGAAACAGAACGGTGTGCGCATCGTGCACTGGGCGGCGCCAAAGCAGTTGCTGCTGGACGACGGCCGCGTCAGCGGCATGCGCTTCGCGCGCACCCGGCTCGAAGCAGGGCAAGTGAAAGAAACCGGCGAGCACTTCGACATCGCCGCCGATGTGGTGCTGAGCGCCATCGGCCAGCGCTTTGTGCCCGAGCCCCTGGGTATCGCGCTGACCTTGCAAGGCGGGCGCGTTGCCACCGATGCCAACGGTCGGACGTCACACGCCAAGGTCTGGGCCGGCGGAGATTGCCGCCATGGCGGGCGCGATCTGACGGTAGAGGCGGTGCAGCACGGCAAGGTGGCCGCCGACGACATTCACCGCGCGTTGAAGGAGCACTGAGCATGGCCGACCTGAGCTGCGATTTCGTCGGCATCAAGAGCCCGAACCCGTTCTGGCTGGCCAGCGCACCACCGACCGACAAGGAAGTGAACGTGCGCCGCGCCTTCGAAGCCGGCTGGGGCGGCGTGGTGTGGAAGACGCTGGGCGAAGAAGGCCCGCCGGTCGTCAATGTCAACGGCCCACGCTACGAGGCGCTGCACAGCGACGCGCGGCGTGTCATCGGCTTCAACAACATCGAGCTCATCACCGATCGGCCGTTGCAGACCAACCTGGCCGAGATCCGCCGCGTCAAGCGCGACTTTCCCGACCGCGCCCTGGTGGTGTCGATCATGGTGCCGTGCGAGGAGCAGGCGTGGAAGTCGATCCTGCCGATGGTGGAAGACACCGGCTGCGATGGCGTCGAACTCAACTTCGGCTGCCCGCACGGCATGAACGAACGCGGCATGGGCTCGGCGGTGGGCCAGGTGCCCGAATACATCGAGATGGTGGCGCGCTGGTGCAAGGCCTATACGCGGCTGCCGGTGATCGTGAAGCTCACGCCGAACATCACCGACATCCGCCAACCGGCGCGTGCGGCCAAGGCCGGCGGCGCCGATGCGGTGAGCCTGATCAACACCATCAACTCGGTGATGAGCGTGGACCTGCAGCGCATGCGCATCAACCCCAGCATCGGCGGCACCGGCGCGCACGGCGGCTATTGCGGCCCGGCGGTGAAACCGATCGCGATGGCGATGGTGGCCGAGATCGCGCGCGATGCGGCCACCGCCGGTTTGCCGATCTCCGGCATCGGCGGCATCACCACCTGGCGCGATGCCGCGGAGTTCATCGCGCTCGGCGCCGGCAACGTGCAGGTGTGCACGGCCGCCATGGTGTATGGCTTCAGGATCGTGCAGGACCTATGCGACGGGCTGTCCAACTTCATGGACGAGCAGGGCTACACCCGCGTGCAGCAGATGGTCGGGGGCGCACTGCCGAGCGTGGTCGACTGGAACCAGCTGAACCTGAACCACATCGACAAGGCGGTCATCGACCAGAGCCTGTGCATCCAGTGCGGGCGCTGCCACGTGGTGTGCGAAGACACTTCGCACCAGGCCATCTTCGCGACCAAGAACGGGCAGCGCCACTTCGAGGTCAACGACGCCGAGTGCGTGGGCTGCAACCTGTGCGTCACTGTCTGCCCGGTGCCCGATTGCATCAGCCTGAAGACGCTGCAGCCCGGCGAGGTGGACGCCCGCACCGGCGTCGTCGTCAGCGCACAGGCGGCAAACTGGACCACGCACCCGAACAATCCGGCGCGCGTGTGAAGGCGGTCGAGGCACCGGCAGCTGTGGTGGCAGCGCGGCCGGTGGTCGAGGTGCAAGGCTTGGGCGTGGTCTTTCCCGCCGCCGACCGGCCGGTGGTGGCGCTGCAGGACATTCACCTCGATATCGCCGAAGGCGAATTCATCTCGCTGATCGGCCCTTCGGGCTGCGGCAAGACGACGCTGCTGCGTGTCATCGCCGACCTGGAACAGGCCACCTCCGGCCGCCTGCAGGTCAACGGCATGAGCGCGCGCGAAGCGCGGCTGGCGCGCGCCTACGGCTACGTGTTCCAGGCGCCCGCGCTGTTCCCGTGGCGCAACGTACTGGCCAACACCACGTTGCCGCTCGAGGTGCAGGGCATGGCGCGCGAACAGGCGCGCGCGATCGCCCACAAGCAGCTCGAGCGGGTGGGGTTGCAAGGGTTCGAGAAGAAGTACCCGTGGCAGTTGTCCGGCGGCATGCAGCAACGCGTGTCGATCGCACGCGCGCTGGGTTTCGAGCCGAAGCTGCTGATGATGGACGAGCCCTTCGGCGCGCTCGACGAGATCACGCGCGACGGCTTGAACGAACAACTGCTGCGCCTGTGGGAACGCGAACGGCGCACGGTCATCTTCGTCACGCACTCGATTCCCGAGGCGGTGTACCTGTCGTCGCGCATCGTTGTCATGTCGCCGCGGCCGGGGCGCATCAGCCAGGTGATCGAGTCCGATCTGCCGGCCGACCGCACACTGGACATCCGCGACACTCAAGCCTTCATCGACATTGCGCACCGCGTGCGCGTGGCCCTGCACGAGGCGCATGCACAAGACTGAGCGCCTGCGGTCGGTGGTGCCGGTGGCGACGGTGCTGGTGGCACTGGGCATCGTCTGGTACCTCGCCGCCGTCTGGCTGAACGCGCCGCAGGTGATTGAACGGGTGCTCGCCGACCAGCCCGGCTGGGGCCTGGCCGATTTGCTGCCGCTGACCTGGTCGATGCAGCGCCCGGTGCTGCCGGCGCCGCACCAGATCGCGCAGGACCTGTGGAGCGGCATCGTCGATTGGCCGCTCGATTCGCCGCGCAGCCTGCTCTTCCACACCGGCGTCACCGCCGCATCGACCCTGCTCGGCTTCGTCATGGGCGTGACCTTGGGTGTGCTGCTGTCGGTGCTGATCGTGCACTCGCGCACCCTCGACCGCAGCCTGTTCCCGTGGATCATCGCCTCGCAGACGGTGCCGGTGCTGGCCATCGCGCCGATCGTCATCGTCGCCCTCGGCAGCATGGGGCTGACGGGTGTGTTCCCGAAGTCGGTGATCGCGATGTACCTGTGCTTCTTCCCGGTGGCGGTGGCGCTGGTGAAGGGGCTGCGCTCGCCCGGCGTGATGGAGCTGGAATTGCTGCACACCTATGCCGCGTCGCCGCGCCACACCTTCTGGATGCTGCGCGTGCCGGCTTCGCTGCCGTATCTGTTCCCGTCGCTGCGCGTGGGCATCGCCGCGGCCTTGGTCGGCGCCATCGTCGCCGAACTGCCGACCGGCGCGCAGGCGGGCTTGGGCGCGCGGCTGCTCACCGGGTCGTACTACGGCAACACGGTGCAGATCTGGTCGGCGCTGGTGATGGCCTCGCTGCTCGGGCTGCTGCTGGTGGCTTGCGTCGGGCTGGCCGAGCGGCTGCTGGCGCCGGCGGGGCGCAAATGACGGCCCTGCTGGTGTTGTTCAGCCTGGCGGTGGCCGCCCTGTCGCCGTGGTTGCCGGTAGGCATGGCGCTGCCCGGACACGGTGGGCGCGCGCTGTTTTTCATCGGCCTGGTGCTGCTGGCCATGGTCGCGGTGGTCACGCTGCGACGGCTGGCGGCCATCGATGCGAAGTCGCTGCTCGGCCAGGCCGCCGCACCGCTGCTGTTCGGGCTGTGGGTGCTGGTGTTCTGGCAACTGGGGGTCACCGGCTTCGACGTGCCGAAGGTGTTGCTGCCGGCGCCCAGCGTCATCTGGGCGTCGCTGCTCGACGGCCTGCCCACCTTGCGCGGCGACTTCGTGCAGACCGTGCTTCATTCGGTGCTGGCCGGGCTGGCGGGCGGCAGCGCGCTCGGCTTCGTCACCGGCGTGGCCATCGACAGGAGCCCTTTCTTGCGCCGCGGCCTGCTGCCGGTGGCCGCGCTGGCGAGCACGGTGCCGCTGGTCGGCGTGGCGCCGATCATGGTCATGTGGTTCGGCTTCGACTGGCATTCCAAGGCCGCGGTGGTGGTGGTGATGACCTTCTTTCCCATGCTGGTGAACACCCTCGCCGGGCTGGCCGAGGCCGGCCATATGGAACGCGATCTGATGCGCAGCTACGGCGCCGGCTACTGGCGCACGCTGGTCTCGCTGCGCATCCCGGTGGCGCTGCCGTTCCTGTTCAATGCCTTGAAGATCAACTCGACATTGGCGATGATCGGCGCCATCGTGGCCGAGTTCTTCGGCTCGCCGGTGTCGGGGCTGGGGTTCCGGATTTCCACCGAGGCGGCGCGCTTGAACATGGGGCTGGTGTGGGCGGCCATCGTCGTCGCCGCGCTGGCCGGTTCCTTGCTTTACGCTGCGCTGGGATGGCTGGAGCGGCGCAGCACGTTCTGGCACCCGTCGATCCGCATGGGATGATGATCAGCATTCAACACAGGCCGCAAGGCACACACCGAGGAGTCGATTCGATGCGCAAACCTTTCAAACCGATCGTCATGCTGTCGCTGCTGCTTGCAGCGGGCGCGGCATTGGCCCAGGACAAAGTCACCGTGCAACTGAAGTGGCTGCCGCAGGCGCAGTTCGCCGGCTACTACGTCGCCGCCGCGAAGGGCTTCTACAAGGACGCCGGGCTGGACGTGACCATCAAGCCCGGCGGCCCCGACATCGCCCCGGCGCAGGTGCTGGCCGCCAACGGCGCCGATGTGACGGTGGACTGGATGCCCAGCGCGCTGGCCGCGCGCGAGGCCGGCGTGCCGATGGTCAACGTGGCGCAGGTCTTCAACCGCAGCGGCATGATGCTGACCTGCAAGAAGAGCAGTGGCGTCGCCACCCCGAAAGACTTCAAGGGCAAGACGCTCGGCGTCTGGTTCGGTGGCAACGAGTACCCGTTCCTGAGCTGGATGGGCACGCTGGGCTTCAAGACCTCCGGCGCGAACCCCGACGTGAAGGTGCTGAAGCAGGGCTTCAACGTCGATCCGCTGCTGCAGAACCAAGCGGCTTGTGTGTCGACGATGATCTACAACGAGTACTGGCAGATCATCGACGCCGGTGTCAAGCCCGACCAACTGGTCACCTTCCCCTACGAGGACCAGGGCGTGGCGACGCTCGAAGATGGCCTGTATGCGATGGGCCCGAAGCTGAAGGATCCGGCCTTCGTCGCCAAGCTCGGCAAGTTCGTCGCCGCCTCCTTGAAGGGTTGGGAATACGCGCTGAAGAACCCCGACGAGGCGGTGAAGATCGTGCTCGCAGCCGACACCTCGGGCGGCTCCACCGCCGCGGTGCAGAAGCGCCAGCTGGAAAACGTGGCCAAGCTGATCACGGTGGCCAACGGCCCCAAGATGGGTTACCTGGAGCCGGCGGCGTATCAGCGCACCGTGAAGGTGCTGCTGGCTGGCGGCAGCGACCCGGTGATCAAGAAGGACCCCGGCGCCGATGCGTGGACCCACGAGGTGTGGAACAAGGCAATGGGAAAGTAAGCGGCAAAGTGGGCGGCGCTGCGCCGCCCTTTCTTTCAGGAGGTTGACATGAGCCTGTTGATTCGCGGCGGTACCGTCGTCAATGCCGACATCAGCCAGCGCGCCGACGTGCTGTGCGAAGGCGGCACCATCCGTGCCGTCGGCGCCGATCTGCCGGTACCCACCGGCGCGCAGGTGGTCGATGCCGGTGGCGCGCTGGTGATGCCCGGCGGCATCGACCCGCACACGCACATGCAGCTGCCGTTCATGGGCACGGTGACGATGGACGACTTCTTCAGCGGCACGGCCGCCGGGCTGGCCGGCGGCACCACCAGCATCATCGATTTCGTCATCCCCGACCCGAAGGAGCCGCTGATCGACGCCTACCGCAAGTGGCGCGGCTGGGCCGAGAAGGCGGCTGCCGACTACGGCTTTCACGTGGCGGTGACGTGGTGGGACGATTCGGTGCACCGCGACATGGGCACGCTCGTCGCCGAAGAAGGCATCAACAGCTTCAAGCACTTCATGGCCTACAAGAACGCCATCATGTGCGACGACGAAACGCTGGTGAACAGCTTCAAGCGCGCACTCGAACTCGGTGCGATGCCGACCGTGCATGCCGAGAACGGCGAACTCGTCTACCTGCTGCAGGCCGAGGTGGCGAAGATGGGCATCACCGGCCCCGAAGGCCATCCGCTCTCCCGCCCGCCGATGGTCGAAGGCGAGGCTGCCAACCGCGCCATCGCCATCGCCGACGTGCTGGGCGTGCCGATCTACATCGTGCACGTGTCGTGCATCGAAGCCGCCGAAGCGGTGGCGCGCGCCCGCGCGCGGGGCCAGCGCGTCTATGGGGAGGTGCTGGCCGGCCACCTGGTGCTCGACGACAGCGTCTATCGCAACCCCGATTTCACGGCTGCGGCAGCCCACGTGATGAGCCCACCGTTCCGGCCGAAGGGCAACCAGGAATTCCTGTGGCGCGGCTTGCAATCGGGCCAGCTGCACACCACCGCCACCGACCACTGCACCTTCTGCGCCGAGCAAAAGGCCGCTGGCAGGGCCAACTTCGCGCAGATCCCCAACGGCTGCGGCGGCATCGAAGAGCGCATGGCGGTGATCTGGAACGCCGGCGTCAACAGCGGCCGGCTGACGCCGAACGAATTCGTCGCCGTCACCTCGGCCAATGCCGCGCGCATCTTCAACCTGTACCCGAGGAAGGGCACGGTGAGAGCGGGTGCCGATGCTGACCTGGTGCTGTGGGACGCGGCTGCGCACAAGACGCTGTCGGTGAAGACGCAGCACAGCAAGGGCGACTACAACGTCTTCGAGGGCATGCAGGTGCAAGGCACTGCGGCCACCACCATCAGCCAAGGCCGGGTGGTTTTTGCCAAGGGCGAATTGCGCGTCGAAAAAGGCGCGGGTCGCTACCTGAAGCGGCCGGCCTTCGGCGCCAATTTCGATGCACAGAAGCTGCGTGCGCAGGTGCAGGCGCCCAGCGCCGTGCAGCGTTGAAAGGAGACAGCATGGACACCAAGGTCAAGACCGACATCGCCAAGTTGCGCATCGACGGCGAGCGCCTGTGGGCCGCGTTGATGGAACTGGCGCAGATCGGCGCCACGCCCAAGGGCGGCGTGTGCCGGCTGACGCTGACCGACCTGGACAAGCAGGGCCGCGACCTGGTCAGCCGCTGGGCGAAGGAAGCCGGCATGACGGTGACCATCGACAAGATCGGCAACGGCTTCCTGCGCCGCCCCGGGCGTAACAACGCGCTGCCACCCGTCGTCACCGGCAGCCACATCGACACGCAGCCCACCGGTGGCAAGTTCGACGGCAACTACGGCGTGCTCGCCGGCCTGGAGGTGGTGCGCACGCTCAACGACCACGGCATCCAGACCGAAGCGCCGATCGAGGTGGCTTGGTGGACGAACGAGGAAGGCAGCCGCTTCGTGCCGGTGATGATGGGCTCGGGTGTGTTCGCCAAGGCCTTCACGCTGGAGCATGCGTATGCGGCCAAGGACACCGAAGGCAAGTCGGTGCAGGAAGAGCTGCAACGCATCGGCTACATCGGCGACGAAGAACCGGGCGCGCACCCGATCGGCTGCTATTTCGAGACCCACATCGAACAAGGACCGGTGCTCGAAGACCATGACAAGACCATCGGCGTGGTGACGGGCGTGCTTGGCATCCGCTGGTACGACTGCACCGTCACCGGCATGGAAGCACACGCCGGCCCGACGCCGATGGCGCTGCGCAAGGATGCCCTGCAGGTGGCGGCCAAGCTGATGCAGGAGGTGGTGGCCTGCGCACACCGCCACCCGCAGGACGATGGGCAGAACCATGGCCGCGGCACGGTCGGCATGGTGCAGGTGCATCCGAACAGCCGCAACGTGATCCCGGGCCGGGTGAAGTTCAGCATCGATCTGCGCAACGCCAGCGATGCGCTGGTCGATGCGATGGATGCCGACATCCGCGCGGTGGCCGCCAAGCTGAGCAAGGAAAGCGGCCTGCCGATCGTCATCGAACAGGTGTCGGCCTACCCGGCGCAGCCGTTTCACGCCGAATGCATCGACGCGGTGCAGCGCGCGGCCACGAAGCTCGGCTACTCCAACATGCCGGCCGTCAGCGGTGCCGGCCACGACGCGGTGTACATGGCGCGGCTTGCGCCGGCCGGCATGATCTTCATCCCGTGCAAGGACGGCATCAGCCACAACGAGATCGAAGACGCCAAACCCGAGCACATCACGGCCGGCTGCAACGTGCTGCTGCATGCGATGCTGGAACGCGCCGGCGTGGCCCCGTAGTTGCTTTCACCCATTCATCACAACGTGGAGTTTCCATGACCCTGTCCCGCCGCCTGACCCTTTGCACCGCTGCCGCAGCGATTGCCTGGCTGAGCCTGCCCGCCTTTGGGCAGAACAAGATCAAGGTCGCCGCCATCTACACCGTGCCGGTGGAACAGCAGTGGGTCTCGCGCATCGACAAGGCGCTGAAGGCTGCCGTCGCGCGGGGCGAGATCGAATACGTGTTCTCCGAGAACGTCAGCAACGCCGACTACGAACGCGTGATGCGCGGCTACGCGGAAAAGGGCAATACCGTGATCTTCGGCGAGTCCTTCGCGGTCGAAGCCGCGGCGCGCAAGGTGGCCAAGGACTATCCGAAGGTGAGCTTCGTGATGGGCAGTTCGGGCAAGCCGCAGGCGCCGAACTACGCGGTCTTCGACAACTACATCCAGGAGCCGGCCTACCTGACAGGCATGATCGCCGGCGGCATGACCCAGAGCAACAAGATCGGCATGGTCGGCGGCTTCCCGATCCCCGAGGTGAACCGGCTGATGAATGCGTTCATGGCCGGCGCGAAAGAGGTCAACCCGAAGGCCGAGTTCATGGTCAGCTTCATCAACAGCTGGTTCGACCCGCCGAAGGCCAAGGAGGCCGCCTTCGCGATGATCGACAAGGGCGCCGACGTGATGTATGCCGAGCGCTTCGGCGTCAGCGATGCGGCCAAGGAGCGCGGCAAGCTGGCCATCGGCAATGTCATCAACACGCAGGACCAGTATCCGGACACGGTGGTCGCCTCGGCGCTGTGGAACATGGAGCCCACGGTCGATGTGGCGTTGAAGATGGTGAAGGAAGGCCAGTTCAAGGCCGAGGACCTGGGCGTGTATTCGACGATGAAATACAAGGGCAGCGAACTGGCGCCGCTGGGCAGCTTCGACAAGAAGGTGCCCGCCGACCTGATGGCCAAGGTGATGGCCCGGCAGAAGGCCATCCTCGACGGCAGCTTCAAGGTGGTGGTGGACGACGGCCAACCGAAACCGACGGCGAAGTAGGCCCTGAGAGCGCCGTTGGCAAGCGGCCCGTTGGCAGACTGCGCTGCGCTTGCAACGCAGCTCCATCGCCATCGCCGCTCGATCGCCGTTGTACGAAGTCGATGATGCCGAATGCGTGACGGTGCTCGCGCCGCGCCAACCGCTGGCAAATGACTGCTGCTGCTGAGCCGTCGCCGCCAGCGCCAGAGGTCGTGCTGCGCCTGCAAGCCATCAGCAAGCGCTTCGGTCCGCTGCTGGCCAATGACGACATCTCGCTCGATCTGCACCAGGGCGAAGTGCTGGCGCTGCTGGGGGAGAACGGCGCCGGCAAGAGCACGCTGGTGTCGATCCTTTTCGGCCACTATGTCGCCGACGCCGGGCACATCGAAGTCATGGGGCAGCGCCTGCCGCCGGGTCAGCCGAAGGCGGCACTGGCGATGGGCATCGGCATGGTGCATCAGCACTTCACGCTGGCGCACAACATGAGCGTGCTCGACAACCTGCTGCTCGGCACCGAGCCGCTGTGGTGGCCGTTCTCGCGCCGCGCCGCGGCGCGCGCGCAGGTGCTGGCCACGGCCGATCGCTTCGGGTTGGCCGTGAATCCCGACGCGCTGATTGCCGACCTGTCGGTCGGCGAGCGCCAGCGCGTGGAGATCCTGAAGGCGCTGGTGTCCTTCGGGGGACGCCAAGCCGCTCGCATCCTCATCCTCGACGAGCCGACGGCGGTGCTGACGCCGGCCGAAGCCGAATCGCTGTTCGCGACCTTGCGTCAGCTGGTGGACCAGGGCCTGTCGGTGATCTTCATCTCGCACAAGCTCGACGAGGTGCTGCGGGTGTCGCAGCGCATCGCCATCCTGCGCAGCGGCCGTCTGGTGGCCGTGATGCCGGCGGCCGATGCCGACAAGCCGCTGCTCGCGCAGACGATGGTCGGGCACGACGTGCAGATGCCGAAACGCCGGCCACGTGCCGCGGGCGCTGCGGTGTGTGTGCTCGACGGCGCCAGCGTCGAAGGTGCCAACGGCCGCAAGCTGCTCGACGGTGTCGATCTCGACGTGCGCGCCGGCGAGATCGTCGCCATCGCCGGTGTGGCCGGCAACGGCCAGCAGGCCCTGGCCGACCTGCTGTTCGGGCTGCGGCCGCTGGCGGCAGGCCGGCTGGAACTCGTCGGCGCCGCAGCACCGCCGCGGCCGGCATCGCGGGTGCGCGCCGGCGTGGCACGCATACCCGAAGACCGCCACGACGTGGGCGTCGTGGCGGATCTGCCGGTGTGGGAGAACGCCGTCCTCGAGCGCTACGCCGATGCGGCCTTCTCGCGCTTCGGCGTCATCGACCGGCGCGCGGCGATGCGCCATGCGCAGGTGCTGGTGGAGCGTTTCGACGTGCGCGGCACCGAAGCGCATGGCGTCCACACGCCCACCCGCGCGCTGTCGGGGGGCAACATGCAAAAGCTGATCCTCGGGCGGGTGCTGATGGCCCCGCCGGGTGAAGCCAGGCCGCCGTCGCTCATCGTCGCCGACCAGCCGACCTGGGGCCTGGACATCGGCGCGGTGGCCTTCGTGCACCGGCAGCTGCTCGACGCCTGCGGGGCTGGTGCGGCCGTGCTGTTGATCAGTGAAGACCTCGAGGAAATCTTCGCACTCGCCGACCGCATCGCGGTGCTGCATGCCGGCCGCCTGAGCGTGGCCCGGCCGGCCGCCGCGTGGACGCTGCCGCAGATCGGCCTGGCGATGGCCGGCTCGAGCCATGCGCATTGAAGCGTGCACCTTGCCGTCGTGGCGCGCACAAGCCGCAGCGCCATTGTTGGCGGTGGCCTTCACGCTGGCCGTGAGCTCGCTGCTGGTGGCCTGGGCCGGCGCGCCGGTGGGCCGCGCCTATGCGCTGCTGCTCGAAGGGGGTTTCGGCTCGGTCTTCGCATGGAGCGAGACGCTGACACGTGCGACGCCGTTGATGCTCACCGGGTTGAGTGCGGCGGTGGCCTTCCGCGCGAGACTGTTCAACATCGGCGCAGAGGGGCAGCTGTATGCCGGCGCGTTGGCTGCCGTGGCGGTAGGCGGGTTGCACGGCGGCGAAGGCTTTGCGCTGGCGCCGTGGCTGCTGTTCCCGCTGATGATGGCCGCCGCCGCGCTGGCCGGCGCGCTGCTGCTGCTCGGCCCGGCGCTGCTGAAGAGCCGCCTCGGCGTCGACGAGGTGGTGACCACGCTGCTGCTGAACTTCGTCGTGCTGCTGTTCGTGTCGATGATGCTCGACGGTGCGATGAAGGACCCCGGCGCGCTCGGCTGGCCGCAGAGCGTGACGTTGCAGGACACCCTTCAGCTGAGCAAGCTGCTGCCGCGCACGCGCGTGCACACGGGCCTGCTGTGGGCACTGGCCTTGTCGCTCGCGCTGTGGATCCTGATGAAGTACAGCACGCTGGGTTTCGAGATCCGAGCCGTCGGCGCGAACGCCCGCGCCGCGGCGTTTGCCGGCATGCCGGTGGCTGCGGTGACGGTGAAAGTGGCGCTGCTGTCTGGCGCGCTGGCCGGGCTGGCAGGCGCCATCGAAGTCGCCGGCCGCAGCACCTATGTCACGCTCGATATGTCGCCGGGCTATGGCTACAGCGGCATCGTCATCGCCATGCTCGCCGCGCTGAACCCGCTGGGCGTGGTGGCCGCGGCCGTGTTCATCGCCGGCGTGCTGGTCGGAGCCGACAGCATGAGCCGCGCCGTCAACGTGCCCACCTACATCGCCGATGTCATCGTCGCGGTGTCGCTGCTGTCGATGCTGGTGGCCTCGCTGCTGGTGAACGGGCGCATCCGCTTCGGGCGGGCTGCAGCCCGTGGCTGAGTCCGATGGCCGAAACACTCGATCTGCTGCTCGGCCTGCCATTCTGGGTGGCGGTGCTGCGCATCGCCACGCCGTTGATCCTGGGCACCTTGGGTGTGCTGCTGTGCGAGCGTGCCGGCGTCTTGAACCTGGGCATCGAAGGCATCATGGTCGCCGGCGCGTTCGCCGGCTGGCTGGCCGTGTACAGCGGCGCCCCTTTGTGGGCCGGCGTGGCGGTGGCGGCGTGCACCGGCGCGCTGTTCGGCCTGTTGCATGGCTGGCTCACGGTGAGCCTGGCGCTGTCGCAGCATGTCTCCGGCCTGGGCATCACGCTGCTGGCCACCAGCCTGGCGAGTTATGCCTACCGCGTCAGCTTTCCGAAAGTGAGCAGCCCGCCGACGATCACGCCTTTTGCCGACATGGCCGCGCTGCCCGTGCCGCTGCTGAACGCACTCACGCCGCTGACGCTGCTGGCGCTGCTGCTGGTGCCGCTGCTGGCTTATGTGCTGATGCGCACGCCGCTGGGTCTGGCGCTGCGCACGGTGGGCGAGAACCCGGCCGCCGCCGAAGGCCAGGGCCTGAGCGTGGCCGGCCTGCGCATCGGCGCCGTGGTGGCCGGCTCCTCACTGATGGGCGTGGCGGGCAGCTTCCTCACGCTGGCGGCGTTCAACGCGTTCTACTTCAACATGGTCAATGGCCGCGGCTGGGTGTGCGTGGCGCTGGTGGTGTTCGCCTCGTGGCGGCCGGGCAAGGCGCTGCTCGGTGCGTTGCTGTTCGCATTCTTCGACGCCTTGCAACTGCGGCTGCAGCAAGCCGGCGGCGGCGTGTTCGGCCTGTCACTTCCCTATCAGGTGTATCTGATGCTGCCCTATCTGCTGAGCATCGCCGCGCTGGTGCTGGTGGCGCGGCGCGCGGCATACCCGCAGGCGCTGATGAAGCCCTATCGCAAGGGCGAACGCTGAGCCCGACGGACAAGGTGCCGGAACTCGAGCAGATGACGCCGGCGTCTGCACCGTCCACGTAGGCGGCACGGCGACGCGCTGCTGTTCGATCCGTGTCGGTGATGTGCCGGCGTCCATGCTGACTTTCGAAGGCCTTGGCACGCCGCGCTCGTTGCATGCGGTGCAGGTGGCGTGGGCGGCGTGGGTCGAACACCCGGTGGCGAAGTACGGCTAGGGCCGATCAGACCAGATCATGGCGGCGGCTTCGACAGGCACAAATGCGAACCATACGCATTAGCATCGCAGGAACATTTAACACTGCGCGCCTGTTCCTTCGGGTGAATCAGCGGCTGGCGCGATAGCGGAAGCTGGCGCCCGTCAGACGCGGCCGCTGCAGGGTCGCCGGGACTCGAGCCGGGCCAGCGCATGCTCATCAGCCCATCGGGCTGCGGCGACGGGCGTACGGTGGGCCGCAAGCGGCGGGCGGTGGCGCGCATCCGATCAGGCCCGAACCCGGCGCCCCGAAGGGCAGTCAAAGCGGCCGCACCCGCATCTGAATGCCGCCACAGCGGCAATAGACCCGCCGCGGTTGCAACTTTCCTGGCCGTTTCGCACTCCCACAGGCCGGCCGGTTTTATACTGGGTCGGAGTTCTCTTGAACCGTTGGGGGTTGCATGAACAGCAAATTCAGGGTCGCCGGGATGATCGCGCTGGGCGCGCTGGCCGGCGCGCTGGCAACCATCCAGTTGCAGGCTTTTGCACGCGGCAATCTGGCGCCACTGCCGCTGGAAGAGTTGCAGCAGCTGGCGGCCGTGTTCGGCATGGTCAAGAGCGACTACGTCGAAACGGTGGACGAAAAGAAGCTCATCGGTGACGCCATTGCAGGCATGGTCGCCGGGCTCGACCCGCATTCGCAGTACTTCGACAAGAAGACGCTGAAGGAATTCCGCGAGCAGACGGGCGGCAAGTTCGTCGGCGTCGGCATCGAGATCGGCATGGAAGACGGGCTCGTCAAGGTGCAGTCGCCGATCGAAGGTTCGCCGGCGTTCAAGGCCGGCATCAAGTCGGGCGACCTGATCACCCGCATCGACGACACCGCCGTCAAGGGCCTGACCATGGATCAGGCCGTCAAGCGCATGCGCGGCGAGCCGAACACCAAGGTCTCGCTGATGATCTTCCGCAAGAGCGAAGGCCGCAGCTTCCCGGTCGTCATCACGCGCGAAGAAATCCGCATGCAAAGCGTCTCGGCCAAGATGATCGAGCCGGGCATCGCCTGGCTGCGTGTGCGCCAGTTCCAGGAGCGCACGGTCGATGACTTCGCGCGCAAGCTAGAAGACCTCTTCAGGCAGGATCCGAACCTGAAGGGCCTGGTGCTCGACCTGCGCAACGATCCCGGGGGCCTGCTCGATGCAGCGGTGGCCATCTCGGCCGCCTTCCTGCCCGCCGACGTGGTGGTGGTCAGCACCAACGGCCAGATCGCCGAGTCGAAGGCCACCTACAAGGCCGCGCCCGAGTACTACGCCCGCCGCGGCGGGTCCGATCCGCTGAAGCGGCTGCCGGCGGCAGTGAAGACCGTGCCGCTGGTGGTGCTGGTCAACGAAGGCTCGGCCTCGGCCAGCGAGATCGTCGCTGGCGCGTTGCAGGACCACAAGCGCGCCACCATCATGGGCGCGCAGACCTTCGGCAAGGGCTCGGTGCAAACCGTGCGGCCACTGTCGGCCGATACCGCATTGAAGATCACCACCGCGCGCTACTACACACCGTCGGGCCGCACCATCCAGGCGCAGGGCGTGGTCCCCGACGTCTGGCTCGACGAAACCGCCGAAGGCAATGTCTTCGCCGCGCTGCGCATGCGCGAGGCCGATCTGCAAAAGCACCTGGTCGGGGTCGACGAGGAAAAGCAGGATGAGCGCAACAAAGCGCGAGACGAAGCTCGCCTCAAGCTCGAAGCACAGATTGCAGCGCAGAAAGAACCGTTGAAGCCGTTGCCCGAGTTCGGCTCGGCAGAGGATTTCCAGTTGATGCAGGCGGTCAACAAGCTCAGCCAGCGCCCGGTGATGGTCAGCAAGACGGCCGTCGAACGCAAGGCCGAGACCGAGGCCACCAACTGAGCGGCGTGCGTTGCCTGCCCCGGGCCCGCCGCGTGCGGGCCTTGTCTTTTGGTGTGGCCCGGTCATGAACGACGACGACCTGCTGCGCTATTCGCGCCACATCCTGCTCGACGACGTGGGCATCGAAGGACAGCGGCGGCTGCTAGCCAGCCACGCGCTGGTCATCGGCGCCGGCGGGCTCGGCTCGCCGGTGGCACTGTACCTGGGCACGGCCGGCGTCGGGCACATCACGCTGGTCGATGACGACGCCGTCGATCTGACCAACCTGCAGCGGCAGATCGCGCACGACCTGTCGGGTCTGGGACAGCCGAAGGCCGAGTCGGCGCGGCGCAGCGTGCTGGCCATCAACCCACGCGTGCAGGTCGAGGCGATCGTGCAGCGCGCCGATGCCGCGCTACTCGACACGCTGGTGCGCGGTGCCGACGTGGTGCTCGACTGCAGCGACAACTTCGCCACCCGCCAGGCGGTCAACCGCGCCTGCGTGCGGCATGCGCGGCCGCTGGTGTCGGGCGCGGCCATCGGCTTCGATGGCCAGGTGTCGGTCTACGACACGCGCGCGGCCGAAGCGCCCTGTTATGCGTGCCTGTTTCCGGCCGAAGCCACCACCGCCGATGCGCGCTGCGCGACGATGGGCGTGTTCGCCCCGTTGGTCGGCATCATCGGCACGGTGCAGGCCGCGGAGGCGCTGAAACTGCTCGCTGGCATCGGCAGCTCGCTGGCCGGGCGCCTGCAGATGCTCGATGCACGCCGCATGCAGTGGTCGGAGATCGCGGTGGCACGGCATCCGGCGTGCACGGTGTGCGCCGAGCGCCGACGGCCATCGGCGGACGCCGGGCCCATCACCGAACACGGTTAAGCTGCACAACATCGACGAGCGAATCTGCATGGATGCCAAGCGCAACGACCTGACCGCACGCAACTTTCCCACCGCCGGCGAAGACGCGAAGGCGGTCGCCAATGCCGAGCGTTACGCCGGCCCCGACAGTGCCTACCGGCTGGCTTACGCGGACACCGAATTCCTGCTGCGCGAAGAGCTGCGTCCGGTGCGCATGCAGCTCGAGCTGCTGAAGCCCGAGATGGTGCAGACGCGCATGGGCATCGAATCGACGATCGTCATCTTCGGCAGCGCGCGTGTGCTGCCGCCGGAGCTCGCCCGCGAACAGCTGCGCGAGGCCGAAGCGGCCAACGACGCCGCGGCGCTGCGCGTGGCGCGCTCGCAGCTGGCGATGAGCCGTTACTACGACGAAGCACGCGAATTCGCCGCGCTGGTCACCACCCGCTCGCGCCGCCACGACACACCGATCTATGTCGTCACCGGCGGTGGCCCGGGCATCATGGAAGCCGGCAACCGCGGCGCCTTCGAAGCCGGCGGCAAGAGCATCGGCCTGAACATCGTGCTGCCGCACGAACAGGCGCCGAACCCGTACATCACGCCCGAGCTGTGTTTCCAGTTCCACTACTTCGCGCTGCGCAAGATGCATTTCCTGATGCGCAGCATCGCGCTGGTGTGCTTTCCCGGCGGCTTCGGCACGCTCGACGAACTGTTCGAGACGATGACGCTGATCCAGACCGGCAAATGCCGCAAGCGCCCGATCCTGCTCTTCGGCCGTGAGTTCTGGACCCGCCTGATCGATTTCGACTGGCTGATCGAGACCGGCATGATCAGCCCCAATGACGTGGGCTGTTCCATTTCGTCGAAAGCGCCGACGAGGCCTGGGCGCTGCTGGAACGCGAATACGGATTCGACGCCGCCGCCTCCGAAACCGGCGACCTGGCGGTGGACATCTGAGCGATGAACCCGCGGCTGAGCCTGATCGGCGCGCCCACCGACATCGGCGCCGGCCACCGCGGCGCCAGCATGGGGCCCGAGGCACTGCGCGTGGCGCACATCGCCGAGGTGTTGCGCGGCCACGGCGCCGAGGTCATCGACCGCGGCAACCTGGCCGGGCCGGCCAACCCATGGGCGCCACCGGTCGACGGCTATCGCCACCTCGACGAGGTCGTGGCCTGGAACCAGCTGGTGCACGACGCGGTGTTGGCCGACCTGCGCCTCGGTCGTGTGCCGCTGCTGCTGGGCGGCGACCACTGCCTGGGCATGGGCTCCATCAGCGCGGTGGCCCGGCATTGCCGTGAGACCGGCAAGAAGCTGCGCGTGCTGTGGCTCGACGCGCATGCCGACTTCAACACCAGCGGCCTCACGCCCAGCGGCAACCTGCACGGCATGCCGGTTGCGTGTCTGTGCGGCCATGGCCCGCAATCGCTGATCGAAATCGGCGGCCAGGTGCCGGCGATCAACCCGAAGTGGCTGCGCCAGATCGGCATCCGCAGCGTCGATGCGGGCGAGAAACGTCTCGTGCACGAGGCCGGGCTCGAAGTCTTCGACATGCGCTACATCGACGAGATGGGCATGCGCCACACGATGGAGCTGGCGCTGGCCACGCTGGACGTCAACACGCACCTGCATGTCAGCTTCGATGTCGACTTTCTCGATGCCGACATCGCCCCCGGCGTCGGCACCACGGTGCCCGGTGGCCCCACCTACCGCGAAGCGCAGCTGTGCATGGAAATGATCGCCGACACCGGCCGCCTGGCCTCGCTCGACGTGATGGAGTTGAACCCGGCGCTGGACGTGCGCAACCGCACCGCCGAGCTGGCAGTGGACCTGATCGAAAGCCTGTTCGGCAAGAGCACGCTGATGCGCAAGTGATGGCGACGAAGCCCAGCCCGGCGACGCGCCGTCTCGCCGCCGACCTGCGCGGCATCGCGCGCCTCGCCACCGATGCGACGATCGGCGTGACCGACATCGCCGAAGGCGTGAACCGCTCGGTGTGGACCACGCTCGGTTTTCCCGGTGGCGCGTCGCCCGGGCGCACGCGCGGTATGACGGCTGCCGTGCACGGCGGCGTGCGCGGTGTGGCGCGGCTGGTCGGTGCCGGCACCGAGCGCGCGCTGGCGAGCCTGCTGCCGGCAGCCCGACGCCGATTCGCTCGACGAGTCGCCACGCCGCGCCGCGCTGCTGGCGGCGCTGAACGGCGTCGTCGGCGACCGGATGGCAGCCAGCGGCAACCCGCTGGCGACACAGATGAGCCTGCGCCTGCACGGCCGGCCGCTGCACCTCGAGCCGCTGCCGGCCACCTTGGCGCCGCGTGTGCTGCTGCTGGTGCACGGCCTGTGCATGAACGAATTGCAGTGGCAACCTGCACCCCCGCAACGCGGCCATGCCGATGCCCTTGCGCCGGCGCTGGGCGCCGAAGTGGTCGGCCTGCGCTACAACAGCGGCCGGCATGTGGCGCACAACGGCCGCGAGCTGGCCTTGCAGCTGGAGCGGCTGCTCGGCCACTGGCCGGTGCCGCTGCAATCGATCAGCGTGCTGGCGCACAGCATGGGCGGGCTGGTGATGCGCAGCGCGCTGCACCAGGCGCAACAGCTGTCGATGCAGTGGCCGCAGCGGCTGCGGCATCTGGTCTTCCTGGGCACGCCGCACCATGGCGCACCACTGGAACGTGCCGGCAACTTTGTCGATGGCCTGCTCGGCGGCAACCTGTACAGCGCACCGTTCGCGGCGCTGGCGCAACTGCGCAGCGCCGGCATCACCGACCTGCGCCACGGCGCGCTGCTCGATAGGCGACGCAGCGCCCGCGGGCCGCTTCGAGCCCGCTGCCGACCGGCGCACGCCGGTGCCGCTGCCCACCGACGTGGCCTGCTTCGCGGTCGCCGCCACCACCGAAAGAATGCGCGGCCGGCTGACGGGGCCGGTCATCGATCACCTGGTCGGTGATGGTCTGGTGCCGCTGCCGAGCGCACTCGGCCGTCATGCCGACGCCGCGCGCACGCTGGCGTTCGCCGAGGACCACCAGCACGTCTTCTTCGGCCTCAACCACATGCAGCTGCTGCACCACCCGGCCGTCACGCAGCGCCTGCTGGCGTGGCTGGCGCCGACCTGAGCGCACCGGCATGGCCGAACGCAGCGATTTCCTGATCGTCGGCGGCGGCATCGCCGGTGCGTCGATCGGCCACTGGCTGGCCCTGCACGGCCGCGTGACGTTGCTCGAACGCGAGGCGCAGCCGGGCTACCACACCACCGGCCGCTCGGCGGCGCTGTTCATGGCCAGCTATGGCACGACGCAGGTGCGTGCGCTGACGCGCGCCAGCCGCGCTTTCTTCGATGCGCCGCCCGATGGTTTTGCATCGCATCCGATCCTGAGCCCGCGCGGCGCGATGCTGATCGCCACGCCGGAGCAGGCGACGCTGCTCGACGAACATTGCGCGCTGCTGCAGTCGATGTCGCCCGGCGCACGCAGGCTGAATCGCCTGCAGTCGCTGCAGATGCTGCCGGTGCTGCGCGCCGAGCGTGTGCTCGGTGCGGCCTACGAGCCCGATGCGTCCGACATCGACGTGCACGCGCTGCACCAGGGTTATCTGCGCACGCTGCGCCGGCACGGCGGCGGCGTGCACGGCCACGCCGAGGTGCGCGCCATCGAACGCAGCGGCGCGATGTGGCAGCTGCACACCGCGGCCGGCGACTTCCAAGCGCCGGTGCTGATCAACGCGGCCGGCGCCTGGTGCGACGTGATCGCGCAACTCGCCGGCGTGGCGCCGATCGGCCTGGTGCCCAAGCGCCGCTCGGCCTTCGTCTTCGCCCCGCCGCCCGATGTGGCGGTGGCCGACTGGCCGAGCGCGGTCGCCGTCGACGAAAGCTGGTACCTCAAACCCGACGCGGGCCAGCTGCTCGGCTCACCGGCCAACGAAGATCCGACGCCACCGCAAGACGTTCAGCCCGAAGAAATGGACATCGCGCTCGGCATTCACCGCATCGAAGCGATGACCACGTTGCAGATCCGCCGCCCCACGCGCACCTGGGCCGGCCTGCGCAGCTTCGTCGCCGACGGCGACCTGGTGGGCGGCTTCGACGCCAGCGCGCCGGGCTTCTTCTGGCTCGCCGCGCAGGGCGGTTACGGCATCCAGACCTCGGCCGCGATGGGCGAGGCGTGTGCTGCGCTCGCCCGCAGCCGCGACATGCCCGCACACATCGCCGATTTCGGCCTCGACGCCGGCATGCTCTCGCCCGCACGCGCGGGCCTGCGGCGCACCTCCTGAAAGGCCCTTCATGCGTGTCTTCAGCGCCTCGCTGGCCACCGAAACCAACACCTTCGCGCCGATGCCCACCGGCCTGAGTTCGTTTCGCGAGCGCGGCTACCACCGCGCCGGCGAACACCCGGACCGGATGAGCCTGTTCGGCGGGCCGCTGTGGGCAGCGCGGCAACGCGGCGCCGAGCGCGGCTGGACACTGCTCGAAGGCATGGTCGCCGCCGCGCAACCCAGCGGCATCACCACCCGCGCCGCCTACGAGGCGCTGCGCGACGAATTGCTCGACGACCTGCAACAGGCGCTGCCGGTGCAGATGGTGCTGCTCGGCCTGCACGGCGCGATGGTCGCCGATGGCTACGACGACTGCGAAGGCGACCTGCTGCAACGCGTGCGCGCCATCGTCGGCCCTGGCGTGGTGGTCGGGTGCCGAACTCGATCCGCACAACCACCTGAGCCAGACCATGCTGGCGCACGCCGACGTGCTGGTCGCCTTCAAGGAGTACCCGCACACCGACGTGCTGGAACGCGCGCTGGAACTGGTCGATCTGTGCGCGGCGCAGGTCGAGGGCCGCATCGCGCCGGTCGCGCACGTCGTCGATTGCGACATGATCGTCACCGTGCACACCTCGCGCGACCCGGCGCGCGCGTTCGTCGATCGCATCATGGCGCTCGAAGGCCGCGACGGCATCCTGTCGATCTCGATCAGCCACGGCTTCGCCTGGGGCGACGTGGCCGACATGGGCACCAAGGTGCTGGTCTATGCCGATGCCCGTGTCGATGCCGACGGCCGCGCCGGGGCGGCCCTGGCACGCCGGCTGGCCGACGAGCTGATCGCCTTGCGCGAGCAGCTGGCGGTGCCCTACCCCGGCATCGACGCGTCGCTGGACGAAGCGCTGGCGTTCGACGGCGGCCCGGTGGTGCTGGCCGACGGCGCCGACAACCCGGGCGGCGGCGCCGCTGCCGACGCGACCTTCGTGCTCGAGCGCCTGCTCGAACGCCACATCGGCAACGCCTGCCTGGGGCCGCTGTGGGACCCGATCGCGGTTCGCATCGCCTTCGATGCCGGCGTCGGCGCGAGCCTGATGCTGCGCATCGGCGGCAAGATCAGTCCGCTGTCGGGCGATCCGCTGGACTTGGCGGTGCGCGTGAAGGCGTTGCACGCCGACATGTTCATGACCGGCCTGGCGAACACGCCGACCGCGATGGGCGACTGCGCGCTGGTCGAGGCCGGCGGCGTGCAGATCGTGCTGTGCAGCATCCGCAACCAGGCCATGGGCACCGACGTGTTCACCCATCTGGGCGTCGACCTGGCGGCGATGAAGATCATCGTCGTCAAGTCGTCGCAGCACTTTTTCGCGTCGTTCTCGAAGGTGGCCAAGCATGTCATCTACGTCGGCGCGCCGGGCGCAGTCACGCTGGACCTGCGCACCTTGCCGTACAAGAACATCCGCCGGCCGAAATGGCCGATCGACAGCGACGTTTGAGGCCAAGCCATGACCGGCAACATCCATGTGGGCATCGGTGGCTGGACCTTCGCGCCCTGGCGCGACACTTTCTATCCGGCCGACCTGCCGAAGGCGCGCGAACTCGAATACGCGAGCCGGCAACTGACCGCGATCGAAGTCAACGGCACCTACTACAGCACGCAGAAACCGGCCACCTTCGCCGGCTGGCGCGACACCGCGCCCGACGGCTTCGTCTTCGCGCTGAAGGCCTCGCGCTTCGCCACCAACCGCCGCGTGCTCGCCGAGGCCGGCGAATCGGTGCAGCGCTTCGTCACCAGCGGCATCGCCGAGCTGGGACCGAAGCTGGGCCCGATCGTGTGGCAGTTCGCACCGACCAAGGTCTTCGACGCGGACGACTTCGGCGCCTTCCTGAAGCTGCTGCCGGCGAGCGTGGCCGGTGTGCCGCTGCGCCATGTCGTCGATGTGCGGCACGCCAGCTTCATGTGCGCCGAATTCCTGGCGCTGGCACGCCGCCACCGCGTGGCCACCGTGTTCAGCGATTCAGACGACTACCCGTCGTTCGCCGACATCACCGGCGGCTTCGTCTATGGCCGGCTGATGCGCAGCCAGTCTCAGTTGAATGATGGTTTCAGCCCGCAGGCGCTGGCACAGATGGCCGCCTGCGCCAGGGTGTGGCGCGATGGTGGCGAACCGGCGGCGCTGCCGCGCGTCGAGCCGGCAGCCGGTGCACCGGTCGCAGCGCGCGATGTGTTCCTGTTCTTCATCAGCGGCGCGAAAGAACGTGCACCCGCCGCGGCGATGGCACTGCTGCGGCAACTGCGCGAACAGGGCGCGACATGACCACCCCCGATCACAAAATCTTCGATGCCGGCGATGTCCCGCTGCAATCGGGCCGCACCTTTCGCCACATGCGGCTGGCCTACAAGACCTTCGGCACCTTGAACGCCGACAAGTCGAACGTCATCGTCTATCCCACCTCGTACAGCGCCCAGCACACCGACACGCAGTTCATGGTCGGCGAAGGCGCGGCGCTCGACCCGTCGAAGTACTTCATCGTCATTCCCAACCTGTTCGGCAACGGCCTGTCGAGTTCGCCGTCGAACACGCCCTGGCCCGATGTCGGCACGCGTTACCCGCAGGTCACGCTGTTCGATGCGGTGCAGGTGCAGCGCCGCATGCTGCACGAGCTGTGGGGCATCGAACGCGTGGCGCTGGTCTATGGCTGGTCGATGGGCGCGATGCAGGCTTACCACTGGGCGGCGCTGTTCCCCGACGCGGTCGAGCGCATCGCCGTGGTCTGCGGCGCCGCGCGCTGCGCGCCGCACAACCAGGTCTTCATCGAAGGTGCCGCGCATGCGCTGATGGCCGACGCCGCCTACCGCGACGGCGTCTTCAGCGAACGGCCGCTGCGCGGCTTCAGAGCCATGGGCCGTGTCTATGCCGGCTGGGCGCTGTCGCAGACCTTCTACCGCGACGAGCTGTGGCGCACGCTGGGGGCGTCGTCGCTGGAAGACTACCTGGTGACATTCTGGGAAACGAACTTCGCGCGCCGCGATGCGGCCGACCTGCTGGCGCAGTTCTGGACCTGGCAGCACGGCGACATCAGCGCCAACCCGCTCTACGGCGGCGATCTGCCGCAGGCGCTGGCCGGCATCCGCGCGCGCACGCTGCTGATGCCCGGCGACCACGACCTGTACTTCCAGGTCGATGACAACCGCGCCGAGATGCAGCACCTGAAGAACGCCGAGCTGAAGCCGATCCCGTCGGTGTGGGGCCACCGCGCCGGCAACCCGGTGAACCAGCCGCAGGACCGCCTGTTCATCGAGCAGCACGTGAAGGCATTGCTGGCGCTTTGAAGCCTGCAAAAGCCCGGTGGCGACCGTGTATCGAATCCCTTACCGCGCCCTCGACCCCATTGTTTGCATGACCTACCGCTACCTGCTGATCAACCCCAACAGCTCCGCGCACATCACCGAGCGGCTGGTGGCCTCGGCGCGCACCGCGCTGGCGCCGGACGACACACTGCGGGCCATCACCGCCTCCGGCGAACCGGCCGTGGTGCGCGACGCCGCGACTCTTCGGCAGGCCGAGCACAACGCCGTCGCGTTGTTCGATGCATACGCCAGCGCGTGCGACGCGGTGCTGCTGGGCATCTCGCTGGATGGCGCGGCGCCGACATTGCGTGCGCGGCGACCGGCACTGCCGGTGGTCGGCATGACCGAAGCCGCGCTGATGAGCGCCTGCCTGCGGGCGGAACGGGTCGGCGTGCTCACGCTGGGGCCGTCGCTGGTGCCGTTGTACGCGGCCCGCGTGGCGCAGATCGGCCTCAGCAGCCGCGTCGTCGGCATCGAGGCGCCGGCCGCGCCGCAGGCTTATCTGCCGGCGACCGCCGACGTGCATCCCGACACGCTGGCGGTGCTGTGCGCCGCCGGTGCGCGGCTCCAGGCCCAGGGTGCGCAAACGCTGGTGCTGGCCGGGGCGGTGCTGTGCGGCGGGTATGCCGCCGCGCTGACCGCGGCTTGCGGCTGCCCGGTCTTCGACGGCATGGTCTGCGCGGTGCAACAGGCCCGCGCCTTGCTAAGCTGCCAGCGATGAACCCACGCGATTTCCTGGGCTACGGCAACCATCCGCCCCCAATGCGCTGGCCTGGCGATGCCGGCCTGGCGGTGTCGCTGGTGCTGAATATCGAAGAGGGCGCCGAGCTGTCGCTGGCCGACGGTGACGAGATCAACGAGTCGGTGCACGAAGTGACGCAACCGGTGCTGGGTGCGCCCGACCTGTGCCTGGCCTCGCATTACGAGTACGGCACGCGCGTGGGCTACCGGCGCATTGCCGATGTGGTGGCCGAGGCCGGCGTGCCGATGACATTGAACGCCTGCGCGCGATCGCTTGTCGGGGTGCCCTGGCTGGCGCAGGACGCGGTGGCGCGCGGCCACGAGATCTGCTCGCACGGCTGGCGCTGGGAAGCCCACGCCGGCATGGACGAGGCCCACGAACGCGCGTTGATCGCCCGCGCCCATGCCGAGATCGCGCGCGTCGCCGGTGTGGCACCGGTGGGCTGGCACACCAAGTCCAGCCCCTCCGTGAACACGCGCCGGCTGCTGGTGGAGCACGGCGGCTTCGTCTACGACAGCGACGCCTACAACGACGACCTGCCCTACTACGTGCCGGTGTCGGGCCGCCCGCACCTGGTGCTGCCCTATGCCTTCGACACCAACGACATGCGCTTTTTCGGCACGCAATCGTTCGTCCGCGGCCAGGACTTTGCCGACTACGTGATCGACGCCTTCGACTGGCTGCACCGCGAATCGCGGCACGGCGCGAAGATGCTGTCGATCGGCCTGCACCTGCGCATCATCGGCCGCGCCGCGCGCATCGGCGGGCTGCACACCGCGCTGACGCACATGTGGCAGGCCGGAGGCGACAGCGTGTGGTTCGCGCGCCGTGATGCGATTGCGCGGCATTGGTTGCAGTCTGTGCCGCCGGGCTGACGGTCCTCATATCAGACCGAAGCCGAACTCTCGGACTTCCGGGCCGTTCGTAGCGACCGCGCCAGGTGACGTCTCCGGGCGAGTCAGTCGTCGCCAATGGCCCGCGATTCGAAGACCGCCGCATCGCCTGCCGAGAACCTTGATTTGTTCCACCGCCGGGCGGTCCTTCATGGCCGGGTGCCTTTGCTGACAATGGGCGCGGCCAACTGCGCGAGACCCAGCTCCGACTCGTCGAGAAGACGTCCGACCTGGCCGGCAGCACGCAATTCACCGATCAGGGAACGGAAACCATTGCGCGCCGCGACAGTCGCGCCCTTGTTGGCTTGCAATGTCGCCAGATCGAAGCGCCACAGCATGCGTTGCTCCGCGGTGATCTCGGCTTCCGGAAAGAGCCAGATGAAAGTCGCCAGCAGCTCGGGCGGCGGCAATGACGCCAGCACGGTCGCACGAGCGTCGGCATCAAGCATCCGCGAGCCAAACGCGTTGCTCCAGAAGCGATCGCGATGGTCGGCCCGGATCGGCTCTTTGCCGCGGCGCATCTCGTCCGCGACGATGAGGGCGTAAGCGTGGTTCTCGTTGGGACCGGTGAGCAGTGTGTTGAACTGCAGCGCGCGCACGAACGGACGATTTTTGCCACTCGACACAGCCGCGTCGAAGTGGGCTCGGGCCGCGTCGAAACGGCCCGGCTTGTCGAGCAGCTGGCGGGCCCACATCGCTTGTGCGTAGGCATTGCCAGGATCTTCGGCGAGGGCGCGTCTCCAGTGCGGGACCGGGTCAACGCCGGCGATGCCGTCACGGCTGCGCAGGTACTCGCCCCAGCCGACATGTGCGCGCAGATCCGCCTTGCGCTCATTCGTGCTCGCCCGGGCCATCCCCTGAAGCAACAGCGGCTGCGCCTGTGCCACTTGCTCGCTGAACGTCTGCTTGCCGACCACGGCACGCATGTCGCGCAACCAGCGCATCGCACAGTCCTCCCGCGCGTCGAGCACGGTGTCCTGAACGGGCTGGCGCGCCGCCAGCTCGTTCAACTGCGTCAGTGCAACGGCATGACCGCCGCCAAAGCAGAGTTCACGCGCTGCAATGGCCTGCGCCAGGTCGCGCTGCTCAGCGGAACGCCGGGCCGCATCGGCGGCAGCCTGCTCGGTATGGCGTGCCATCAGGAAGATGCCCACAGCCGCAATCGCCAGCGACGCAGCACCGACCACCGACCCCTTGCGCCACGCACGCGATGGCGGGTGCAGCTGCGCCACCGCGGCCACGGTCTCGGCGACCGCATCGCCACGGGGCTCCAGCACCGTCACCGCAGTCAGATAGGGTGGCATTGCGGCGATCGGCGTCGGCGACACGATGACCGGCAGCACGTGGCCGCTCGGCCGGCGCCAGTGCTGCTGCGCGAAGTTCAGTTCCGCCAGCGCATAACTCCCGGGCCGCACCGAATCGGGCGTGACGAGAAACACCATGCCATCGGCAGCGCGAATCGACTCGCGCAAGCGCTGGTGGAACGATTCGCCGGCCTTCAACCCGCTGCGATCGATGAAGACCTTGTGGCCCTCGGCCTCCAGTGCAAGCGTCAACCTCTCGGCCAACTCGCGCTGGCCGGATGGATACGACAGGAAGAGTTTCATGCGCAACGTGGATCGGCTGTGATCGCATTCTCGCGTCAGCACCGATCCAGGGTTGCAGAAATCCGGGCCGCCAGTTTTCGCGCGCCAAGCATGATGGCGGCATCACGGAACCCTTTTCAGCGACGCGCCGGCCCGCATCACCCCTTCGGCACCATGCCCTTCGGCCGCGAGCCGCACGCTGGCTCGCCGAACCTACTTTCCGCCCATCGACGCCTCGATCTGCTTTTGCACCTTCTCGAGATTGAAGGATCCTGGCGTTTGGCTCGGCGGAAAGTCCTTCATCGTCATCAGGAATTTCCCCGCGTACTGCTGCATCGGCGCCAGCACGAACACGCGGTCGAGAAACCAGTCGTTGTAGGTGTTGGCGTTGTGCTGCGCCTTCTCGAACGGATCGCGGCGCAGGTTGAACAGCAGCGGCACGCGCAGTTCGGTGAACGGCTCGCGCCAGACACCGAAGGCGACACCGCGGTTCTCGAGGAACACCGCCTTCCACGCGTCGTAGCGGATGGCGACGATCTGGCCGTCGTCGTTGACGTACATGAACTCGTGGCGCGGCGACGCCTTCGTCTTGCCGCTGAGATAGTCGAGCTGGTTGTGACCGTCGATGTAGTTCTTGTACTTGCGACCATTGAGTTCGACACCGGCGCGGAGTTTTTCAACGATGTCCGGCGCCCCGGCGGCGGCGGCGAAAGTCGGCAGCCAGTCCTCGTGGGCGACGATGCCGTTGAGCGTCTTGTTGGCCGCGAAATGTCCGGGCCAGCGCACGAAGGCCGGCACGCGATAGGCGCCCTCCCAGTTCGAATTCTTCTCGCTGCGGAACGGCGTCGTGCCGGCATCGGGCCAGGTGTTGTAGTGCGGGCCGTTGTCGGTCGAATACATCACGATCGTGTTGTTGGCGATGCCCAGATCGTCGAGCAGCTTGAGCAACTCGCCGACCTGCATGTCGTGCTCGATCATGCCGTCGGTGTACTCGTCGTTGCCGGGATGACGGTGGTCCTTGCGCACGTGGGTGCGGAAGTGCATGCGCGTGCCGTTCCACCACACGAAGAAGGGCTCGCCGGCCTTGTCCTGCCGGGTGATGAAGTCCTTGGCGGCGGCGACCGTCTCGTCGTCGATCGTTTCCATGCGCTTCTTCGTCAGCGGGCCGGTGTCCTCGATCTTCTGCCCGCCCTTGCCGTCGGCCCAGGTGTGCAGCACGCCGCGCGGGCCGAACACCTCCTTGAAGGTCTTGCCATTGGCCATGCGCATGTTGGCGGGGTAGTCCTCGTTCTCCGGCTCTTCCTCGGCATTGAGGTGATACAGGTTGCCGAGGAACTCGTCGAAGCCGTGCATCGTCGGCAGGTGTTCGTCGCGGTCACCCTGGTGGTTCTTGCCGAACTGGCCGGTGGCGTAGCCCTGGCTCTTCATCACCGTGGCCATCGTCACGTCGGTCTTCTGCCAGCCTTCGGCAGCGCCGGGCAGACCGACCTTGGTCATGCCGCTGCGCACCGGCACACTGCCGCCGATGAACGCTGCCCGCCCCGCGGTGCAACTCTGCTGAGCGTAGTAGTCGGTGAAGGCCAGGCCTTCGTTGGCGACACGGTCGATGTTCGGTGTCTCGTAGCCCATCATGCCGCGGTTGTTGTGGCTGATGTTCCAGGTGCCGATGTCGTCGCCCCAGATGACAAGCACGTTCGGCTTGGCCGGTTGGGCCAGCGCCGGGGCGCTCAGCGCCAGTGCCGCGAGCGCGGCAACGACCACGCCTGCCGTGGCCCGGAAAAACTCTCGCATATCACTTTCCCCTGCGTTGACTGTCGAACCGACGTCGTCGCGGGAAGTATAGGCAGCGATCCGCGACAGGCTCGATCGGGTCGTGTCGCAGCACCCGGCGCGGCAGTGCAGACCTTCAGCCGTCCGCGTGCCCGATGCGCGCCGCCAACGCAGCGGGCAGGCCGACGCTGGCCTTGGCCGGCGGCCGCGTGAACGACCCCGCGTACGCGCCACGTGGCGCCAGCCGCACCAGCGCCTCGGCCTGCGCGACCGCGGCGCTGATCGGGTCGACCAGCACGGCCGGGGCATCGGTGATGCGCTGCGCCAGGCCGGCCAGCGGCGCGCCGGCCAGGATCACCACGTCGGCACCGTCCTCTTCGGCCGCGCGGCGCACCAGCGTGCGCAGCTTGTCGAACAACTCGTCCTGCACGGTGGCCACCGACTGGAAGCCCACGTCCGGCGTGCGCACGCCGGCGAAGCGGCTGCCCAGGCCCGCCTGCTGCACCGACTGTTCGTACCAGGGCCGCATGTGGCGCGTGAAGGTGACGAAGCCGAAGCGCTGGCCGAGCAGCAGCGCGCTCAGCATCGCCGCTTCGGCCATGCCCACCACCGGCAGGTCGAACAGTTCGCGCGCGGCCAGCAGGCCCGGATCGCCGAAGGCGGCGATGACCACGGCATCCACCTGCGCGCGCTGCCGCGCGATCATGTCCAGCGCGATGGCGCCGGCCACCTGCGCCTCGGCGCGCGACGAGATGTACGGGAAGCCGCTGTCGGCCGTGGCCGGCAGCAACTGCGTGCCGGGCCCGACGGCTTTCTGCGCGACGGCCAACATGGCATCGGTCATCGCCACCGTCATGTTCGGGTTCAGCAGCAGGATATTCATGGTCACTGCACCATGCGGTTCAGTCCGACGCTGCGCGAACCGACCGCCAGCGCCAGCAGCGCGAGCAGGATCAGGCCGGTGGAGATGGCCGCCAGGGTCGGGTCGGGTTGTTCTTCCAGGTACTGCAGCATCTTGATCGGCAGCGTCTTGTGGCGCGCGTCGGTGAGGAAGATCGAGATCGGGTAGTTGTCCATCGACGCCAGAAAGGCGAACAGGCCCGATGTCAAGAAAGCCGGCGCCAGGCCCGGCGCCAGCACTTTCAGCACCGCTTGCGGATAGTTCAGGCCCAAGGTGCGCGCGGCGTCGATCTGCGTGAAATCGAACTGCTCCAGCGCCGCGAGCAAGGTGCGCACGACAAAGGGCAAGGTCACCACCACATGGGCCAGCAGCAGGCTGAGCCAGGCGTCGCGCAGGCCGGCACCGCGAAAGCCCTGCAACAGCGCCACGCCGACCACCAGCCCCGGCATCATCAGCGGCGACACGGCGAAGGTGGCGATCGCCTCGCGCCCGGCAAAACGGCCGCGCACCACGGCGATGGCGGCCATCGTGCCCAGCACCAGCGCCAGCACGGTGGACAGCAGCGCGATCTGCACCGACAGCCACACCGCATCGGCCAGCCCCGTCTTGCGCGTCAGCGCCTCGTACCAGCGCAGCGACCATTCCGGCGGCGGCAGCGTGTAGATCGACGACGAGGTGAAGGACACCACCACCGTCACCACCAGCGGGCCGAGCAGGAACACCACCACCGCCAGCGCGATAGCCCAGCTGGCGGCGCGCGCCAGCTTCTCGATGGCGGTCACTTGCGCCCTCCGGCCAGGCGGCGCACCAAGGCGCTGCTGCCCAGCACCACCGCCACCGCGATGGCCAGCAGCACGGCCGACATCGACGAGCCCAGCTGTTCATCGCGCAAGAACAGGTACGAGCGCGCGATCAGCATCGCCAAGGTCTGGCTGCGCTCGCCGACGATGAGGCTCGGGATCACGTACATCGACACCGCCATCGAGAACACGAAGGCCGCGCCGGCCACCACGCCCGGCAGCGTCAACGGCAGCACCACGCGCACAAAGCCATGCAGCGGCGTGGCGCCCAGCGTGGCGGCGGCCTCGACCAGCCGATGGTCGAGCTGGCGCACCACCGCGTAGATGGGCAGCACCATGAAGGGCAGGAAGACGTTGGCGGCGGCGATGACCAGCGCCGGCTCGGTGAACAGCATGCGCACCGGGTCGTCGATCAGGCCCACCCCGATCAGCGTCTTGTTCAACAGGCCGTCGCTGCGAAACAGGATCGACCAGGCGAAGGTCTTCACCACCACACCGACGGCCAGCGGCAGCACCATGGCGATCAGGATCAGCGTCTGCATCGCACCGCGTGCGCGCGCCAGCACGAAGGCGGTCGGATAGGCCAGCAGCAGCGCCAGTGCGGTGGTCAGCAAGGCCACGCGCACCGTGCGCCACAGGATGTTCAGGTGGAAGGCATCGCCGAAGAACTCGGCATAACCGGCCAGCGACGGGAACTGGCCACCGGCGCTCAGGCTCTTGAACAGCAGCAGCGCCAGCGGCAGCGCATACAGCAGCCCCAGGTACAGCAGCGCCGGCGCCGCCAGCCAGACGAAGCCATCGACGCGGGCGCGTGCAAGCTGCATCAGGCCGCGGCCGGATAGACCAGCGTGTCGGCCACCGGCCAGTGCAGGCTCAGGCGGGCACCCGGTTGCAGGCGGCCGAGGTTCTGGGCGCCGGGCAGCTCGCACAACAGGCGGTCCCCTTCGGCGCAGCGCGCGTACACGTGCGTGCGCGCGCCCAGCGGCACGACATCGGACACCTCGGCGTCGATCGCGTTGTGCCCCGGGTCGGCCGCTGCCCCCGCGTCACCGATGCGGATGCGCTCGGGCCGCACGCCCACCAGCACCGCGGAGCCGCGCGAAAAGCCAGCTTCGGCCTGCAACCGGCCGTGCGCCGTGTCGATGCCGAGCGATGCGCCGTCGGCATGCTGGACACGCCCGGCCAGCCGCGTCGACAGGCCGACGAAGTCCAGCGCGAACGCCGTGGCCGGCCGCGCGTACAGCGTGCCGGGATCGGCAAACTGTTCGATGCGCCCGGCGTTCATCACCGCGATGCGATCCGACACGGCCAGCGCTTCGTCCTGATCGTGGGTGACGAAGATGGTCGTCATCTGCCGGCTCTTGAGCAGCGCCTTCAGCTCGATCTGCATGGTCTCGCGCAGCTTGCGGTCGAGTGCCGAGAAGGGTTCGTCGAGCAGCAGCAGATCGGGCTGCACGACCAGCGCCCGCGCTACCGCCACGCGCTGCTGCTGGCCGCCCGACAGCTGCGTCACCGGCCGATCGGCGAAGGTTTGCATGCGCACCAGCGCCAGCGCGTCGTCGATCCGCGGCGCCGCCTGCGTTGCCGGCACCTTGCGCGCACGCAGCCCGAAGCCGACGTTCTCGCGCACGCTCAGGTGCGGAAACAGCGCGTAGCTCTGGAACACCACCGACACGTTGCGCTGGTGCGCCGGCACCGCAGCCAGTTCTCGCTCGGCCAGCGTGATGCGGCCGGCATCGGCATGCACCAGCCCGGCCACCATGCGCAGCAGGGTGGTCTTGCCGCAGCCCGAGGGGCCGAGCAGCGAGACCAGCTCGCCGCGCTCGACGGCGAAGTCCAGCCCGTCGACGACGGTTTGCGCGCCGAATCGCTTGACGATGCGGCTGACCTGCAGATGGGCCATTCGTCAGACGGCCATTAACTTGTCGAAGCGGGTGATCCAGTCCTTGCGGTTCTTGGCGACGAAAGCCCAGTCGGGCGAGAAGATCTCGACACCCTTGGGCGTGGACGCGGTCGGCGGCACCTCGGTGTTGGCCGGCAGCGAGGACGAGAACTCGGCGATCTTGGCCTGCAGCTCGGCGCCCAGCATCTCGTTGACATAGGCCTTGGCCAGGTCGGGGTTCGGCCCGCCCTTGACCAGGCAGATGCCCGAAGGCATGGCGAAGATGCCTTCCTTCGGCGCCGCCAGGTCGACCGGCGCGCCGGCCGCCTTGCGCGGCAGCGTGTAGCTGCTGAAATTGCCGGCCAGCAGGGTGATCTCGCCCTGCTCCAGCAGGTTGAAGGCCTGCGACATCACCGCGTAGACGTTCAGCACCTGCGGCTTCAGGCCCTTGAGCTTCTCGAAGCCGGCATCGATCTCGTATTGCGCCTGCGCCAGCGGCTTGCCGCTGCCCAGGTGCGCAGCCATGAACAGCGTCCACATGCCCTCGGTGTTCTGCAGCGACGGGATGATGACCTTCCCCTTGGCGGCGGGCTCCCACAGCGCCTCCCAGCTGGCCACGCCCTTCAACGCCTTGCTGTTGTAGGCCACGCCGGCCCAGGGCTGCACGTAGTTGGCCCACATGCCATCCATGTGCACGGCGCCCTTGCGCAGCTTGGCCAGGTTGGGCACGGTGGCCGTGCTCATCGGCAGCAGCAGCCCTTGTTCGACGGCCTGGATCATCACCGGGTCGTCCATCTGCACCACCGACAGGTACGGCTTGTCCTTGTTCGAGGCCATCTTCTCCAGGTTGACGCTGGACTTGGTGCCTTCGATCAGGATCGTGGCGCCGATCTTTGCCTTCATGTGCGGCGCCACCAGCTTTTCCATCCAGCTGGTGTGGCTGCCGGCGCAGCCGATGACGATCTCGTTGTTGGCCGCGCGCAGCAGGCCAGGGGCCGCCAGCGACGCGGCGGCCAGGGCGCCGGCCTGGCGCACGAAGCGGCGGCGGTCGGCACGTTGCACGGGTTGCAGGGTGGGGATGGTGGGCATGGCATGCACTCCTGAATGGCTTCGAATGGACTGTCGACAGCGGCTGTCGACAGCGCGGTACGCAAAGGGCATGCCCAGGTTTCGACGCCAAAACGGTCTTCATCCTGCCCTGTCGTGGTGCCTGCCACAGCGCCTTGCCCCAACGCGGAGCCCGCCTGGCCAGCGTCGCCGCGGATTCGCGTGCAGGCGCGTGGCCGCCTTGATGCGGCGCTACGGCAGCGGCCAGACCCAGGGCCGCGCCATCTGCGCTTCGAATGCGGCGCCCAGCGCCAGCAGCGCGGCATCGCTGCCGTAGGGGCCGATCAGCTGCAGCCCGATCGGCAGGCCGCGCGCGGGTTCCACCGGCACGTTCAGTGCCGGCAACCCGGCGGCATTGACCCAGCCGGTGAAGATGGCGTGGCCGCGCGGCCCGACCGGCTGGCCATCGATGGTCTGCGGATGACTCTGGTCCGCCGGCCACGGCATCGCTGCCGAGCTGGGCATCGCGATCAGGTCGATGGTCTCGAACAGGTGCGCCGCGTCGCGCCGCAGCTGGGCTGCCGATTCCAGCGTCTGCCACAGCACCGGCGCGGGTTGTCGCTGACCTTCGTCGGCCATTGCCAGGTAGCGCTCGGCAGCGCCTTCGCGCCAGTGCGGGTGTTGCTCGAACAACCAGGCCAGGCCGGCCTGGCCGATGCGCGGCCAGCCGGCGTTCAGCGCCGTCAGGTCCAGCGGCAGCGGCCCGACCGCGAGCGCATGGCCGAGCGCCTGCAACTGCCGCGCGCCAGACTCGCAGGCGGCGGCGATCGCCGGGTCCACCGGTGCGGCATCCAGCGTCGGCACGTACAACACGCGCAGCCGTTCGGGCAGTGCCCGTGCGGCGCCGGCCGCTGCGAACGACGCCGGGTCGGCGGCGTGCGCGCCGGCCAGTGCAGCGAAGAGCAGCCGCAGATCGGCCATGCGGCGCGCGATCGGGCCGATGACCTCGAAGTCCAGCAACAACGGCGGCAGCGCATGTTCGCGCGCGATCGCGCCGATCGAGGGCTTGAGCCCGACCAGGCCGGTGTAGCCGGCCGGCCGCCGCGTCGAGCCGCCGCCGTCGGTGCCCAGCGCCAGCGGCACCAGCCCGGCGGCCACCGCCGACACCGAACCGCCGCTGCTGCCGCCCGGCGTCAGGCGCAGGTCCCAGGGGTTGGGCGTGGTGCCGAACAGCGTGTTGTGGGTGTAGCCCTCCAAGGTGAACTCGGGCACGTTGGTCTTGCCGACGACCACCAGGCCCGCGGCGCGGGCGCGGGCCACGGCCCGTTCGTCCTGCGCCGGTCGATGCGCGCGGCCGGCGACGCTGCCCCAGGTGGTGGGCAAATCGAAGGTCGGCAGGTTGTCCTTCAGCGCCAGCGGCACGCCGTCCAGCGGCGACAGTGGCGCGCCGCGCGCGTGGCGTTCGGTGCTGGCGGCGGCGTCGACGTGCGCGGCATCGCTGCGCAACGCGACGAAGGCATTGAGCCGCGGGTTCAGTGCCTCGATGCGTGCCAGGCAGGCCTCGAGCGCCTGCAGCGGCGTCATCGTGCCGGCGCGAAAGGCGCCGCCGAGCTCTGCAGCGCCGAGTTGCCAGATCTCGCTCATCGGGCGCTCATCCCGGGCGCATCTGTGCCGGCAGCCAGGTGGCGATGCCCGGTACCGCGATCAGCAGCAAGGTGAAGGCGAGCATGATCAGCACGTAGGGCACCGCACCGCGCATCGCATCGCGGATGCCGCCGCTGTCGGGCCGGATGCCATGCACCACGAACAGGTTCATGCCCACCGGCGGTGTGATCATGCCCAGCTCGCACATCAGCACGATGAAGATGCCGAACCACACCGGGTCCACGCCCAGGTGGCTGACGATGGGAAAGGTGATCGGGATCGTCGCCACCATCATCGACAGCACGTCCATGAACATGCCGAGCACGAAGTAGAAGATCATCAGTGCCAGCAGCATCTGCACCGGGCTCAATCCGAAGGAAGTGACCCACTGCGTCATCGTGTCGGCCACGCCGGTGAGGCTGATGGTCAGGTTGAGCACGAAGGCCGCGGTGATGATGAGCAGGATCATGCCGCTGGTCTTGGCGGTCTGCACGAAGCAGTGCTGCAGCAGCGTCCAGCTCAGCCGCCCGCTGCGCCAGGCGAAGAGCAGCGAGACCATCACGCCCAGCGCCGCCGATTCGGTGGTGGTGGCGATGCCGCCATACAGACTGCCCATCACGACCACGAACACCACCGCCGGCGGCACCAGGTCCTTCAGCAACCGCAGGCGCTGCGCCAAGGGCGTGGGTTGCTCGCGCGGCACGCTGCCGGTGAGCAAGGAATAGACGACGATGAAGAGCATGAAACAAGCGGTCAGCAGCAGGCCCGGCAGGATGCCGGCGATGAACAGCTGGCCGATCGAGGTGTCGGTGATCGAGCCGTAGACGATCATGTTCACCGACGGCGGGATCAGGATGCCCAAGGTGCCGCCGGCGGCGATCGATCCCAGCGACAGGTGCATCGGATAGCCGCGCTGGTGCAGCGACGGCAGCGCGACAGTGCCGATGGTGGCGGCGGTGGCCACCGACGAACCCGAGGTGGCGGCGAACAGCGCGCTGCAGCCCACGCCGGTGTGCAACAGCCCGCCGGGCAGGCGCCCCAGCCAGGCGGCCAGCGCGCCGAACATGCGGTCGGCGATGCCGCTGCGCAGCAGCAGTTCGCCCATCAGCACGAACATCGGGATCGCGGTGAGCAGGTTGTCGTTGTGCACGCCCCAGATCACCGGCGCGATCGAGTTCACGAACGGCAGCCCGTAGGCCAGCATGCCGCCGACGATGCCCACCGCCGCCATCGCCGCGGCGATCGGCAGGCCGAGCAGCATCAGCGCGAGCATGATGCCGAAGCCCGCCAGCACGTAGCCGACGTTCAATGCGCCCCCTGCGTCGTGCCGCGCGAGCGCAGGTCCTGCAATTCCTCGTCGACCTCGTCCTTGGTCGAGCGGGGTCCGTAGTCGCGTTGGACCTCAGCCGCGCGGCCGCGCAACAGCAAGGCGCTGACGCGCAGCGCGCTGAACAGTGCGACCGCGCCGAAGACCATCAGCCCGATCAACCACGCCGTCTGCGGAATCACCAGCGGCGTCGCCCACGGCGTCTGCGCCACGCTTTGATAGGCGCGCGAATCCTGGATCACGAACCAGGCCAGCCAGGCCATCAGCAGCGCGAGGGCTGCCAAGCTGACGGCCGACAGCCAGTTCAGCAGCAGCTGTACGTTGCGCGGCAGCCGCTCGTGGAAGACGTCGACGCGGATGTGCGCGCGCCCCAGCAGCGCCAGGCTGAAACCCAGCGTGGCGCCGACGGCCAACGCATAGCCGCCCAGTTCGTCGGCGCCCTGCAGCGAGACGTTGAACAGCTTGCGCATCGCGGTCTCGACCGTGACCACCGTCGCCAGGCCCAGAAAGATGAGCCCGAACAGCGTGCCCAGCAGCTGTTCGACGCGCGCTTTCATCGCTGCGTCACTGCACGCCGATGGCCTTGCCGACCGTGGCCTTCCAGGTGTCGGAGCAGCCCGGGTTGGCCTTGTCGCAGATCTCGGCCCAGGTCGGCAGCGAAACCTTGCCGACCGCACTGCGCACGGTAGCGATGTCGGCCGGCGTGACCGGCACGTTGACGAGGTTGAACTTCTTGCCGGTGGTGCACGGGTCCTTGCCGGCGTTGCAGTTCAGCGCATCCTGCGTCAGCTCCTGGCTGTAGGCCCAGATGTCGTCGGTCAGTGTCTTGAAGGCGGCCGCCATCTTCGTCTGCTGCTCGGGCGTGAGCTTGTTCCACGCCTTCATCGAGATGGCATAGCCGTTCAGCGCCATCTGGAAGCCCAGCGGGTACTGGTGGGTGGTGACCTCGGGCCAGTTCGACGAGTTGGCCGAGCTCGGCCCGGTGATCGCACAGTCCACCACCCCCAGCGACAGCGCCTGGTGTACCTCGACGAAGCCCAGCGGCACCGGTGTGCCGCCCACAGTCTCGATGAACTTGGCCAGGTTCTGGTCGTACACGCGCACCTTCAGGCCTTTCAGATCGGCCAGCTGGGTGATCGGCTTCTTGCAGAACAGCACCTGCGGGCCGAAGGGCCACACGCCCAGCAGCTTGACCTGGAACTGCTTCTGCAGGCGCTTGTCGAGCGTGTCGAACCAGGCTTCGTACACCTTGCGCGCGGTCGGGTAGTCGGGCGCGGCACCCACCAGGTCCATGCCGAGCAAGGTCGGTTCGTCGCGCGAGTTCTGCGACACGCGCAGCGAGACGATGTCGAACAGCCCCGCCTTCATGATGCGCAGCTGTTCGGTGTCCTTCAGGCCGAGCTGGTCGATGGGTTTGTAGTCGGCATCGATCGGCAGGCCGGTGTTCTTGGCGAACTCGTCGAAGAAGGGCTTTTCCTTGTTCGCCTGGATCTTGCCGGTGGCCGCCGGCTGGCCGATGACCTTGTAGGTGGTGCGGTCCTGCGCTGCGGCGGGCGCGACGAGGCCGGCGGCGCAGACGAGCGCGGCCAGCGTGCGGGTGCAGAGATTGAAGCGGTTCATGGGTTCTCCTTTGGCAGTTTGGGGATTGGATGCGGGCGGCGTTCAGCCCGCCCTGGGTCGCAAGGTGGGCGGGCCACAGCGCAGGAAGCGGCCCTGGCCCGCACGCGGGTGAAAGGCCTGCCCGTCCCACACGATGTGGCCAGCGGACAAGGTCATGGCTGGCCACGCGCGCAGCGTCATGCCGGCATAGGGCGTGTAGTCGACGGCGTGATGCAGCCGCTCGTTGTCCAGCACGAATTCGCTTTCGTCCCAGATCACCAGGTCGGCATCGGCGCCGGGCGCGATGGTGCCCTTGCGCGGATGCAGGCCGTAGGCCTTGGCCGGGTTGGTGGCGGTGAGTTCGACGAACTTCTGCAAGGTGATGCGCCCACCGAGCACGCCTTCCGAATACAGCAGCGGCAGGCGCGTTTCGATGCCGGGGATGCCGTTCGGGATGTGGCGGAACGGCACTTCCTGGCCGCCCGGTCTCTTGCCCTCGGGCGCGTCCAGGCGAAACGGCGCGTGGTCCGACGACAGCACCGTGAACAACCCGTCGACCAAGCCATCCCAGATCACCTGCTGGTTGGCCTTGTCGCGGGGCGGCGGGCTGCACACGCAGCGCGCGCCCTGGTAGCTGTCGTCGATGCCCAGATCGTCGGCGGTGAGGAACAGGTACTGCGGACAGGTTTCGGCGAACACCGGCAGCCCGTGACCGCGCGCCCAGCGGATCTGCTCCACCGCTTCGCGGCCCGAGACGTGCACGATCAACACCGGCACATCGACCAGTTGCGACAACGCGATGGCACGGTGCGTGGCCTCGCGCTCGACCAGCATCGGCCGCGAATGCGCATGCCAGCGCGGGGCGGTGCGCCCGGCCGCTTCAAGACGGCGCGTCAGCCATTCGATGCAGTCGGCGTTCTCGGCATGGATCATGGCCATCGCGCCGTGCGCGCGCGCCACCGCCAGCACGTCCAGCACCTGGCCGTCGTCGAGCTTCAGATCGTCGTAGGTCATGTACAGCTTGAACGAGGTGTAGCCCTCGGCGATCAGCGCCGGCAGTTCCTCGTTCAACACCGCTCGTGTCGGATCGCTGACGATCAGGTGAAAGGCGTAGTCGATATGCGCCTTGCCCTCGGCGCGGCGGTGGTAGTCGTCAACCGCGGCACGCAGCGACCTGCCCTTGACCTGCGCGGCGAACGGGATCACCGTGGTCGTGCCACCGCAGGCGGCCGAGCGCGTGCCGCTGTCGAAGTCATCGGCCATGCGCACCGGCGGCGTCATCGGCTGGTCGAGGTGGCAATGCGCGTCCACACCGCCCGGGGTGACGACCCGGCCCGCGGCGTCGATCTCGCGCTCGCCCGCAGGCAGGCCGCTGCCCAGGATCACGATGCGCCCGTCGCGAACGCCGATGTCGGCTTCGAAGGTGTCGCTGGCGGTGGCGACCCGGGCGTTGCGCAACACGAGATCGAGCTTTTCTTCGCTCATCCGCGGCTCCGCAATGCACCATTCAAGGGCGACTTGTTCCGATGCTGTGGCGCGGTATTGATCATTCCTGGTGCGGTGGGTGCGATTGAATGGCTCATCCGGTGGCTTGGAAACTGCTGGCGTGTGCGAGGGCACAACCCATGCACAATGCATGCCCGACATTATTGTCAACAGTATTGTCGACATAAATTATTGGCTTTGACAACCCGGGCTCACCCGGGCCACACGCATGAACCCACCGATCCGCATCGGGGTGCTGACCCCTTCGTCGAACACGGCGCTGGAGCCCTTGACCAGCGCCCTGGCCGCCACCATCCCGGGTTGCAGCGCGCACTTCTCGCGTTTCACGGTCACCGAGATCGCGCTCAGCGATCAGGCACTGGGCCAGTTCGACGACACCAAGATCCTGGCCGCGGCCGAACTGCTGGCCGACGCCAAGGTCGACGTCATCGCCTGGAGCGGCACCGCCGCCGGTTGGCTGGGCTTCGACACCGACCGGCGCCTGGTTGAACGCATCCGCGAGCGCACCGGCATCGTCGCCACCACGGCGGTGCTGGCGTTGAACGAACTGCTGGCCATCGGCGGCGTGCGCCGGCTGGCGCTGCTGACGCCCTACACCGCCGACGTGCAGCAGCGCATCGTCGACAACTATGCGCGCGAGGGCATCGAGGTGGTCAGCGAGCGCCACCTGGGCATTCGCGTCAACCACGACTTCGCGCTGGTCGAACCGGCCACGCTGCGGGCGCTGGCGCGTGAAGCAGCCGCTGAACGCCCGCAGGCGATCACCACCTTCTGCACCAACCTGCGTGCCGCGCCGCTGGCCGCCGCGATCGAGGCCGAACTCGACATTCCCTTTCTGGACACGGTCAGCACGACCGTCTGGGGCGCGCTGCGTGCGCTGGGGGGCGACCCCGCGCAGATACAAGGTTGGGGCCGCCTCTTCGCGTGGCGCTGAACCCCTTCCTACAATCGCGCCGCCATGCCCAGTTCCCGTTCGCGCAAGTCACCGGTGCTCGCCCGCCTCGAGCGCGAGAACCTGCACGACGAGATCTACGAGAAGATCTACGTGGCCATCCTCGAGCACCGGTTGCACCCCGGCACCAAGTTGGTGGAAGAACGGCTCGCGGACATCTTCAACGTCAGCCGCGCGCGCGTGCGCGAGGTGCTGTCAAGACTGGCGCACGAGCAGGTGGTGGAGATGATTCCGCAGCGCGGCGCCTACGTGGCCCGGCCGACGATCGAGCAGGCGATGGACGTGTTCGAGGCGCGGCGCCTGATCGAGCCGGCGGTGCTGCGGCGGCTCATCGAGACACTCTCACCGGAGCGCGTGGCGCGCCTGCGCCAGCACCAGGCGCTGGAGCAGGACGCGCGCCGTCGCGACGACAAGCGCGCCATCGTGCGCCTGTCGGGCGAATTCCACACGTTGCTGGCTGAACTGGCCGGCAATTCGGCATTGACCCGGCACATGCGCGAGCTGTCATCGCTGACCTGCCTGGTGATATTCCTGTACGACGCGCCCACCGCCGTCAGTTGTCGCGCCGACGAGCACGGCGAGATCATCGAAGCCGTCGCACACCGCGACCTGGCCAAGGCGCAGGCGCTGATGCTCGAGCATCTCGAACACATCGAGGGCAGCCTGAAGCTGGAGCCGGGTTCCGGCGAGGTCGATCTGGAAGCCATCTTTAGATCCTGATGCGGCAACGCCAGGGCGCGGTGTCATCCGCCGCGTCAGAACACCGCATGGTCGCCGCGGTCGGCCACCACGCGGCCCTCGAGCAGCCCCCGGTAGTGTTCGAGCAGCGTGTCTGTGCCGGTCGAAGGTGTTGCCGCCGCGTCATAGCGGCCGCTCACTGGATCGAGCACCAGCATCGATTCGGTGGCGTAGTAGCGGCCGATGCGCGCCAGCTCCGCCTTGGCCGCCAAAGCCGGCAGCACCCGGGCCGTGCCGCCGAGCAGGCCGACGATGGCATCGAACAACGCCACCGGCACGTGTTTGAAGCGGGGCTTGCGGCCGAGCAGCGCGAACAGCATCTCACCTTGCTGGCGCGGTGAGATGGCCTCGCCCGGCCCGCCGATGGGCAGGATGCGGTTGTGCCGACTCTCATCGTCGATGCAGCCGGCCAGGTACTCGGCCAGGTCGTTGTCGCTGATCGGCTTGCAGGCCGTCAGCCGGCCGTCGCCGAAGACCACGAAGGGCTTGCCGCGGCGCACGCGCTCGACCTGGCCCGACAGGGATTTGAAGAACGCGGTCGGCCGCACGATCGAATGGTTCAGACCCGAGTCGATCAACGCTCGCTCGAAGGCCAGCTTGGCCTGCTGGAAGGCGAGCAATGGCTTCTGCACGCAGATTGCCGACAGCAACACCATGTGCTGGACACCGGCCTCCCGGGCTGCCGCAAGCGCGGCGATGTGCGCGCGGTGGTCGATGGCCCAGGCATCCGCCGCCACGCCGGTGCGCGAGGCCAGGCACGACACGAGCACGTCGAAGCGCTCGCCGCGCAGGCCGTCGCGGGCGATCGATGCGGCATCGCGCACCTCGCCGAAGCGCACGTCGGCACCGGCCAGCAGCCGCGCCGTGTCGTCGATGCCGAGCCGTCCACTCACGCCGGCGCGCGCCCGCACCAGGCACACCACCTCGTGCCCGCGACGCAGCAGCGCACGCACGGTGGCGCGGCCGATGGTGCCGGTGGCGCCGAGCATGAAGATGCGACGCGGCGGCATGGCAGCGCTGGGCTGTAGCTGCATCCGGTTTCCAGGCCTCAGCGCCGCGCGTCGACGCCGTAAGGAAATACCAGCGAGAGTTCGAACACGTTGCTGTCGAGCGGGCCGTTCAGCGATCGGATGCGGCCGGCGCCGAACCTCAGGTAGGCTGGCGCGCCCCCGTCCTCGCGGCCATCGCCGCCGACATCCACGCCGACATAGGCCATCGGCTTGACCACGGCGCCGCTGCCGCTGTCGACGCCGCCGCCGCCGGCCGCGCCGGCGAGCAATTCGGCACCGACGCGAAAGCCCGGGTGCACACGCCATTGCGCACCGGCGCCGAGCAACCCGACGGCGAACGCGCCGGCATCACCGCCATAGGCGCTTTGCACCTGCGCGCTCAGGTACAGGGTCTCACCGAGGTAGCGGTTGAATTTGAAGCTGACGTTCTGCAGGCTCTGCGGCGGGCCGACCTGACGCGCAGCGTCTTGCCAGGTCTCGAGGCCACCGGCAAATTCCTGCAGCGCCACCGTGGTCGGCTCGCCGGGTTGAGGCGCCAGCGCCCAGCGCAGCGACAGCGCAGCGTAGGGCGCGTGAAAGCTGCCCTGCGGCGCCGTCGCCCAGCCGGCCTCCAGCGCCAGGCTCAAGTCCCGCGACAGGCGCCACGCCGCATCGACACCACCCTTTGCGAACAGGCCGCCGCCGACCGGCATGTCCCCCCCACCGGCCATGCCGAGCGCCACGCGCGCGCCGAGCGTGAATGCATCCTGCACCGACCCGGTCTGCAGCCCCAGCGTGCCGAGGAACTCGGCATAACCCGCGGCACCACCGCTGGCCGCGGCCGACGCTTCCAGGCCGGCGTGCAGCTGCGGCGTGAAGAAGTGATCGACACGCGCACCGACGGTGCCGATGCTCGATCGCAGCGGCTGACCGCTGTTGCCGAGCAGACCCGCGCGCGGGAAATAGGCGCCGCCGACCACGGCGAAGCGATCGACGCCGATGCCATGCCCATTCGCGCCCGCGCCGTGCGCTCCACCGGTACCGGCCGATGGGGACAGAAAGCTGAAGTCGGTGTCGATCTCGAACACCGCCCCGACCTGGGTGCTGTCGATCTGGCCACTGGGAAAATTCACCTGCGACAGCGACACGCCGGCACGAAAAGCGCCGAAGTTCCACATCAGGTCGGCATGCGGGCGCAGCATCAGGCCGCTGCCCACCGGCGCCGCGCCGCCCCCGCCACCGCCGATGAAGACGCCGGCTCGAAGGCTCAGCGGCCCGATCAGGTCGAGACACAGCGCCGCTTCGGCGCCGACCACGAAGAGCCCGCCGCGCTCGCCGCTGGCGGCGCTGTACACGCCGGGGCCGACACACAGGCCGGGGCGCAGTTCGAGCAGGTAGCTGGTGCCCAGCAGGCCCAGCTTTTCGCCGGCCGGCAACTTCAGCGTTTCATAGCCCAGCCGCACCAGCGCGGGCGTGCGCTCGAACGGCGGGTTCGACGTGCCTTGCGCCGACGCGAGCCACGGCGCCAGGGCCAAGACCACGGCGGCGGGCACGCGCACCCAACCTGCATCCCAGTTTGTGCGGTCCTGCGTGCGCGTCACCAGCGGTCCCATGCAGTGGCCGCCACCGGCTCGCCCCAGAGCGCGATCTGCACCGGGGTGCCGGTGTGCACACGTTGCGCGGCCGCGCCACGCACATAGCCGAGTGCGACGCAGGCTTTCGCCTTCGGGCTGTAGCCCGCTGACGAGAGTTCGCCGACCGTGGCACCGTCGATGAGGATCGGCTCGCCACCCCACACCCAGGCCTGTGCATCATCGAGCACGAAGCTCAGCAGTTTCTTGCGCAGTGGCTGGCCCTGCGCCTTCAGCAGCGCCTCGCGGCCGATGAAGGCATCGCGCTTGTCCAGCTTGACGGCGAATTCCAGCCCGGCCTCGAATGGGTTTTCATCCGGCGCCCAGTTCGGCGCCCCAGGCGCGGCGCCCGGCTTCGATGCGCAGGGCGTCGAGCGCGTAGTAGCCGGCGTCGCGCAGCAACAGATCAGCGCCGGCATCCATCAACGCCTGGTAGACATGGCGCGTCATCTCCACCGGCACATGGAGCTCGAAGCCGGGCCCACCGACATAGCTCATGCGCGCGGCGCGCACCCGCGCCAGGCCCAGGTCGATGACACGGGTGTGCGAGAACTTCAGCGCCGCGGGCGACAGATCATCGGGGCTGACGCGCGCCAGCAGCTCGCGCGCGTTGGGCCCCATCAGCGACAGCACGCTGTACATCGCGCTGACGTCGGTCAGCAGCGCCTGTTCATCGGCTTCGATGTGGCGCCTGATCCAGTCGGCATCGCGTGTGGCCTGCGCCGAGCCGGTGACGATCAGGTACGTGTCGCTCGCGGTGCGGATAAGCGTCAGGTCGCTTTCGAAACCGCCGCGCCGATTGAGCATTGCGGTGTAGACCATGCCGTCCACCGGCCGCTCGATGTCGTTGGCGCACAGCCGCTGCAGCACGGTGGTCGCATCGCGGCCCTGCACTTGCAGCTTGGCGAACGAACTCTGGTCGTACAGCGCCACCGACCTGCGCGTGGCGCATTGTTCTTCGATGACCCACGGCAGCCAGCCCGGCGTGCCCAGGCCGTGTGTCGGGCTCGGCGTGTCGGCCATGGGTCGGAAATAGTTGGCCCGCTCCCAGCCGCCCTTGCTGCCGAATTCGGCGCCCTTCGCCTTCAGCACGTCGTACAGCGGTGAGCAGCGCAGCGGTCGCGCCGATTGCAGTTCCTGGCGCGGCCAGCGCATCGCGTAGTGCAGGCCCAGTGTTTCGGCGGTGCGCTCGGCCAGCGCCTTGCGGTTGGCGTTGAACGACGAGAAGCGGCGGATGTCCACGTCCCACAGGTCACCCGGCGCCTCGCCGCCGACGATCCACTCGGCCATCAACCTGCCCGCGCCGCCGCTGTTGGCGATGCCGGCCGAGTTGAAGCCGGCGGCGACGAAGAAATTGCGCAGCTCGGGCGCTTCGCCGAGGATGAAATTGCCATCGGGCGTGAAGCTCTCGGGCCCGTTCAGCAGCATCTTGATGCGCGCGCTTTCCAGACACGGCGTGCGGTGCAGCGCGTTGTGCATCAGCGGCTCGAACTGGTCCCAGTCCTCGCCGAGCAGCTCGAAGCGGAAGCTCGACGGGATGGGATCGACCCGCCACGGCTTGGCGCGCGGCTCGAAGCCGCCCATCAGCAGGCCGCCGACCTCCTCTTTGTAGTAGATGAAGCCGTCGGGGTCGCGCATCACCGGCAGCATCGGGTGCACGCCGTCGATGCGGTCGGTGACGATGTAGAAATGCTCGGCCGAATACAGCGGCACGTTGACACCGGCCAGGCGGCCGAACTGGCGCGCCCACTGGCCGGCGCAGTTGACGACGATCTCGCACGCCACCGTTCCCTCGGCCGTGGTCACGCCGCTGACCCGCCCGCCCTCACTCAGCACCCCGCTGACCTCGACGTCCTCGGCGATGCGCACACCGCGCATGCGTGCGCCCTTGGCCAAGCGACATGCACAGATCCGCCGGGTTGGCCTTGCCGTCGCCGGGAATCCAGATCGCGCCATGCAGGTCGTCGCTGCGCAGCAGCGGGTACAGCTCGGCGGCGCGCTGCGCACTGACCAGTCTCGACGTCGACGCCGAAGCTGCGCGCCAGCGCGGCCTGCTTCGCGAACACCTGCCAGCGCTCGGCGCTGGCCGCGACGTTGACGCTGCCGCACTGCTTCCAGCCGGTGGCCAGCCCGGTCTCGGTTTCGAGCCGCGCGTACAGCTCGATGCCGTAGCGGCTCATCGCGGTCATGTTGCGGTTCGGCCGCATCTGCCCGATCAGCCCGGCGGCGTGCCAGGTGGTGCCGCAGGTGAGCTGGCCCTGCTCCAGCAGCAGAACGTCGCGCTCGCCCAGCAGGCCCAGGTGATAGGCGGTGGAACAGCCGGCGATACCGCCACCGACGATGACGATGCGGGCTTGAGTGGGGATGGGCATGCGCACAGGCTAGCGCATCAGAAGCTCTGGTCGACGTGGAGGCCACGTCGCCGGGATACGCATGCGCCGTGGTCAGACTTTCATCGATGCGAATCACGGCGCTGCCACCGGGCTTGTGAGCGCAACATCCAGCGCCTTGCCTTCGCGCCACACTCTCAGGTCCAGCGAGCCACCGTTCGCCAGCCCATTGACGCGCTCCACCAGATCGCTGGCAATGCCAAGGTCCAGGCCGGCCGCCGCCAGGATGATGTCCCCGCTGCGCAGCCCCGCTGCCGCGGCCGGGCTGCCTTCCGCCACGTTCGTTACCAGCACAGCGCTGCATTCGCCCAAACCGGCATCGTGTGCCTGTACCGGGCTCAACGGCTGGACAGCGAGCCCCAGGCCATCGGCATGAGCCGGTAACGCAGCGCTGGCGGTGGCGCAGTTCATCGGGACGCTGATGAGATCCGGGTACTGGACCGGGCGCAAGCCCGACTCCACGGCAGTGCCGGTAGCCGCGCCCACGGCAACGCCCGTCAACACGACGATGACCCCAAGAACTGGTATGAAGGTCAAGGCCGCGGCGCCCAGCGCGGTGCCGATCCCGACACCGCCGACGAGGCCACCTGCCACACCCCCGCCGGACGTGACTGGCGGCAGCGACGACTGCGCACCGTAACTTGATTTGGCGCCATCGTCGGCGAGGCAGATCAACCGCAGCTCAGCGCTTGAGGTGATCAACGTGACCGCCCCGGGGGTGCGCGGCAGATGCCAGCTGCCGCGATCGTTGCTCAGGTCGCAGGCCGCAGGCGAGCAACCCGGCGTCTCGACCCGAACCGTCTGCTTGACTTCTCGTCCCGGGCTGGCGCAGCCTTGCAAAGCCAAGCTCAACGCCGCCAGGGCAGCTATCGCTCGTGGCCGGGGAAGACACGCCCTGGGCGAGGCGGGATTCGGTGTTGGCAGATGCGTCGTGAGCCGGGCCACGGTTTGAGGTTTGCGGTTCGTGAGTCTGTTCATGTCGGCCTCTGCACCCGATGGGCGTTACGCCGACGATGACGCCGGGGGCCTGACAGCCTGGGCACCGATCACTGACAGATCAAATACAGCTGCGGCGCTGCCGCTCCCACGACATGATCCACCACCAAGATGGGCTCAAGAGCTGATAGTCGTCTGGCGCCGCCGCGCCAGCCTCATGGGATGAACTTCACACCCATGCCTTTGGCATCGATGTAGCCCCAGGTAGCGAAGCCGATGCCGGTGCTGCACTTGATGTTGATGACGGCGTCGGCTCCCATGCTTTGGGCCTTCTCGACCAGGGCTTCGTCCGCTTGCGCCTTCGTCGGGTCCTTGTGAAACGCTGTCAGCTTCTTCACCGAAACCTCGATCAGCCCGATTTCGGCGTATTTGCGACTTGGCGGGCCGTCCTGTGAGAGCAGCACAGCACTGGAAGGCGTCGAAGCCGTTGGTGCCGGCTCGGCATTTGAGCTGACCCGGTAGGACGTGCATCCAGCTGCTGTTACAGCCGCAAGGGCGAGCAACATGAAGTGAATGCCGGGTCGTAGCTGGCGGGCCGGAATTCGTTGTACATCTGCGCATCGCCCGACCCTGGCGGTGCCGTGATGTCGATTTTGCGGAAGGCACCTGGATGGCCACCGGACGTTGATTGTTCTTCAGTGTGCGTCCGACCGTTGGTTGTCAACGAGATGACTGGCACGGCAAGCCAGTCGGAGGCCAGAAAATCGCTGTCCAGAAAGATGACTGGCGGCATCGATGACACAGCAATTCGACTCGGCCAGCTTTCGATGTCGATCGGGCTGCCGTTGTATATGCCATTCACCTTGACCAAGTAGATCGCACCGTCGTCTGCCAATTGCGCGTCGGACAGCTCGTAGCTGGCGCCAGTCGCCCCAGAAATGTCCACAGGCGGGCCCACCGCGGATGATCGCTGCCATTGATACGACGGGTTCTCGATGTTCGAAGTGCCCAACGAGAACACCTCGTAGCCACCCACTTGCACAGCGGCGAATGACGGCTCGATGGTTGGGACGGGCAGTTCCGGCGGAGGATCAGGGCATGCGAAGTGGCCGCAGCCCTCCACCTGAAGTCCGCAACCCCCCATCACCCACAGGCCTGGTGCCGCAAGCGCAGCCAATATCAGAACTCGCAGCCAGCATGGCCCTTTGCGCCGCTTGATGGACACGTTCAATCACCGCAATGCTTCGGCGCGCATCGACGGAGCGGCTTCGTTTACCCTGCGGCGGACCAGCCCGCTGATCAGCAGCAGGCCGCCTAGCAGCAGCGCCCAGGTCGCCGGCTCGGGCACGGCCGCCGAGCATGCCTTGCGCCAGCAACTCATGCCCTGCCGACGTGGGGTGAATGCCGTCCCAAAACAGGAATGTGGACGGGTCGCAACCGGCGATCGCGCCACAGGCATCGCTGACATTGCCAAGGCCATGCGCGGCTGGATCTTCGGCGATGGCATTGAACAGGCCATAGGCGTCGAAGATGCTGACGCCGGCCTCGAACGACAGGCGTGACGACAACGCACTGTTCATGGCCAGCGCCACCTGGCTTGCGAGAAAGGCGGCGCCAGCGCCCAGGGTGGTGACGGCCGGTGCAAGGCCGAGGTTGGGCACATCCCACACGACGAATTGCCGTGCACCGGCCGATTGCAATCGGTCGACAATGTCACCAACGGACTGCGCGTAGCCCGCGGCAGCAGCCGCAATGACGGCGCCAGGGTCGGCTGAAGCGGCGGCCGCGGCGAGCGTGTCGCGTGCGTCGTTGCCGCCACCTTCGACGACGTACAAGAAGTCGCCAGGTGCTGTGCTGCCCATGGCGTCGAGGAACATCTCGGCCTGCGTGCTCAGGCTGGGCGGCAAACCGGCCCCGTTGGTCGACACGCGCGCGCCCCCGAAGGCGAAGTTGCCACCACCCGCCAGTGACGGCATGCCTGCAGCAGCGAACCCGAGAGCCCCTGTGAAGGCCTTGGCCCAGACGTCGCCGTTACTGAACTGGCCGGACGCGTATGGCTGGTCCGGGATGTAGCTGTTGTCACTGATCACCTGACCGGGGTTGGCCCCGATGACCAAGGCGTCGTTGCCCGAATCGGACAGGCTGTCGCCGAAGATGAAGATGCCGGCAGGGCCGGCTGCAGAAGCGGCGCTGACGCAGGCAGCCAGGGCAGCGGTGGCGAGCGATTGCTTGAGTCGAAGCATTGGAGTTCCAGTTGCCGGCGGGGTGGGAGGGGTCCGCAGCGAGTGCGCCGAACGCTCGTTGACGTGCCCCGACGATGACCCCGGGCCGCTGACGCGTGGGTTACTGATGACTGACAGATGGCTGACAGCTGCGCCGGGCGGCCGGCTTCATCTGTAGGTCATCCGTCAGCGATCGGTGAGCCAGCTGTGGTGCCGCCGGCCAGAGCATCTGCCTGGCGCTGCCGAATCCCCGGTGCGCCACGACCCAGCAGGAGCACGATATGACACATCATCCCCACACCACAAGCCCGTCGATGCAAGCGGGCAGCGGCTTGCGCGATTCGTTCAGCCCGCGAGCCCGTATGCGTCCGCGCCGGGGTTGGCCGCTGTCGGCCGCAGCAGCGCTGCTGCTTGCAGCCTGCGGCGGTGGCGGCGATGCTGTCGATATCGCCAATACCGAGTACGCCGTTCAGGCCGCGATGGGTCATCTGCTTCGGGAGGCGGGCTCCTGGACGATGACCGGGGTCGGCCCGGATGGACAACCTTTCACGATGATCATGGACTTTGCGCCACTGTCGGTGGCCACGGTTCCCATCGTCGGGGGCGAAGCGACGCGCAGCGCGGAGACCCTGACCCTGCAGATCGATGGACAAACCAGCGGCAGTGGCGGGCCGACCTTCTTCTTCAACCCAGCCGACCTGTCGTTCGTGGCATCGGACAACGGCACCGACACCTGCTCGGTCGTCAGGTCGAACACGGTGCTGCCGGCCCTGGCGAAAGTCGGCACGAGCGGCGACATGTTCGCCGAGGCCGATTTCGACGGTTGTGCGGGCGATTCCAGCATCGTCGGAGACACTCTGAGCCAATGGTCGCTCGAAACCAGCAAGGGCATCGTGTTGCTGTGTTGGACGTTGACGACCCAGGACCTTGCCGGGGCCACGCAGGCAACACAATCGACATGCGTGCAGATCGCCGCCGACGGCACGCTCGGCAGCAAGGCACGTTTCACCCTCAGCGCGCTGGGCTTCTCGCTGGCCGCAAGCAATCTGTGATCGTTGCCAGCGCGGCGCACGAATCAATCGGTGCAAGGAGTGCCGATTCCATACAAGCGCGTCTCTCAGGGTCTTGCCTGAAGACGCGCATAGCGCGTTGGCGCGGGCATGCGCCTGTGCGCGGCACGCGACGGGCCAGCGCCAAAGCACCGTGCCGAGCGTCATCGAGTCGGGGGTTGGCCAGCCACGCGTCGATCGCTTATTCTTCGGACGCGGTCTGGGCTTCGGCTGCAAGCCTGCAAGCCGTTTGCCACTGGGCCGCTCCAGAGGGTGCGATGACCGAAGAGTCTTACCCGGATGCGCTGCCTGTGGGATATCGCTTGCACTGGTACGTGCTTGAGCGAGTGCTCGGCCAGGGCGGTTTCGGCATCACCTACCTGGCACGCGACAGCAACCTTGATCGGCAGGTGGCGATCAAGGAGTACCTGCCCACCGATATTGCGCGGCGGCGCTCGGACGCCAGCGCGCGCCCACACACCGAAGCCCACGCCGAGCGCTTTGGCTGGGGACTCGAGCGCTTCCTGTCGGAGGCGCGCACGCTGGCGCGTTTCGACCACGCGAACATCGTGCGCGTCTATTCCGTCTTCGAGGCGAACAACACCGCCTACATGGTGATGCGCTTCGAGCAGGGCGAGAACCTGGCGACGCTGCTTGAGCGCCGCGGCACGCTCACCGAGCGCCAGTTGACAGACTGCCTGCTGCCCATCCTCGACGGCCTGGAACGGGTTCATGCGGGGGGCTACATCCACCGCGACATCAAACCCGAAAACATCTATGTGCGTCAGGACGGCAGCCCCGTGCTGCTCGACTTCGGGGCGGCGCGCCAATCCTTCGGCAGTGCGAAGACGATGACGGTTCTGGTGGCGCCGGGCTACGCGCCGCTTGAGCAGTATTACGGTGATGCCGAAACCCAGGGCCCATGGACCGACATCTATGGGCTGGGCGCCACCTGCTACAGGGTCATCGCCGGGCGAGCCCCGATCGATGCCGTTGCGCGCGCAAAGGGCGTGCTCGGCAGTATCCGCGAGATCCTTCAGCCGGCCGTCGAGGTGGGGCGCGGACGCTATAGCCCACACTTGCTTGAAGCGGTGGACCACGCATTGGCATTGAGCGAGTGTGACCGGCCGCAGAGCATTGCCGATTGGCGGCGCGAGATCGTCGCCCCCGTGCTTGACGCGCGCCCGGACACCACGGAGCCGGTCGCGCCGGCCACGGCCGTTGTACCCGACCTGCCGGTCGCTCCGGCCCAAGGGTCGAGTGTGAAACCGCATCCGAACAATGCCGCGGCCGAGCCTGTCACTGCAGTGCCAGTGTGGCGCCAGCCGCTGCTTTGGGGCGCGGTCGCCACATTGGGGGCGTTGGGTGCCGTCGCGTCTTTTCGGTTTGCCACAACGACACCGGTGCCGGCGCCGGCGCCGGCGCCGGCGCCGGCGCCACAGTCCGCGATCACGGTGGTGCCTGTCCCCGCGGCGCTGCCCATGCCCCCGCCAGCGCCAACGCCAGCCCAGGTGGCTGTGCCAGAAGTGGCGCCAGTGCCTGCAACTGCCGCCGCGCCCGCTCCCGCGGCATCGCTTGCTGCCGCGCCAGCAACAGTTCCGGTGCCACGCGCTCAAGACAAGATCGCGGTCGGTGCCCCGCGCATCAGCGTACCGAAGCCCGTGACGATCACGCCGCGCGCCACGAACAGTCCCGCGCCGCGTGAAACGCGGGAAGCGGTCCTTACGCACACCGACGCTGCCCCATCGCGTCCAGCTGTCGTGCCGGAGTCGACCGATACCAGCCTGCAGACAACCCCCGCGCCCGCGCTTGTGTCGACACTGGCAGCGCCACAGGTCGTGTCCGCGCCGATGGCGGCGCAGGGCCCGAACCGAGACGTCCCGGCAACGCGCAGCGCACGCGACGATCAACTCGCTGCCGGCGAAGCCGCGCTTCGCCGTGGGGACGACGCCGCTGCGGCCGAGATCCTGGCGCCGCTGGCCGAAGCTGGCGTACCCCGGGCGCAGGCCCTGCTCGGACGTGCGCAGGAGCAGCGCCTCGGGCGACAGCAGAGCGACTTCGAGGCTTACGTGTGGTACAGCATCGCGGCGCGCAACGGTGAACCCGGCGCACTGGCCCGGCGCGACAAGGTGGCCCTCAAGCTGCAGCCGGCCGAGATCCGCCAGGCCGAGCAGGTGGTCAAGCGCTGGAAGCCCCGCACCGAAGCTGCGGCAAGCGCGAGCCATTGACCATCCCATCACCCACCGCTGTGCACATGACGAACAAGGCATCGACCGTGTCCACGATATGGGCCGCCGCCCTGTTCGCCTGCGTGCTGGCCGCTTGCGCCAACGACCAGCAGAAGATCAGCGCGATCGACGCGGTCAACCAGGGCTTTCGCGTCCAGTACGAAAAGTTGCTGGCCGACAGTGGGACTCGCGTGTACAAAGTGAGCCGTACTGATGCGTTCATTGCCATGCGCGTCGCCCTGGCCGAGCTGGGCATGCACACCGAGCAGCAGAACATGGCCCTCGGCCACCTGGCCGTCGAGGCCAAGGCGCCATTGCCGCTGACCGATGACGAGTGGCGCAGCGCCTCGAAGGCCGATCTGCCGCTACTGCAGCGCCTGATCGAGCCGTATGTTGGCATTGCGGCGAACTTTGTGCAGTTCGAGCCGCAAGGTCTCAACATCGCCATCAACGCCACCTTCCTCGACGCGGCAGGCGGCACCGAGGTGTCGCTGACCGTACGGCTGCGCGAAACGGCTCCGCCAAAATCGGGGTGGCCACGGCGCGAATATGTGTCACCGCATGTGCTGAGCCTGGGCCTCGACAAGATATTCAGCACCTTCGAGCGCGAGCTGCGCGCTGGCCCGCAGGGCTGATCGTCGCAGGCTGATGAAGGGCACGCCGCGTTGCCTGGTAACGCAGCGCGGGCGGGTCTCGGCCCGGCTCGTCGGCGGGCTCAAGCGCGCAGGCTGGTGTGGATGACCTGCGTTTCGGGCGAGGGCACGCTGCGCAGACGCGCCTGCAGCACCACTTGCAGCCGGCCGTAGGCGGCTAGCGCCTCGGCCACCTCGCCGTGGCGCTGATGGCACAACATCAGATTGCGGTAGAAGGCCTCGCACAATTCGTCGGCATCAATGAAGCGCAGGTAGCAGTCGACGACCAAATCGCGACGGCCGCCTGCTTCCCAGCGTCGGGCGATGCGCGTCAAGGTGTGCAGCAATCTCGCGCGCAGTTGCTCGCGCCGCGCGATGTAAGCCGGTTGCTCGGCCTCATCGGGCAGGAAGGGACCCCGATACAGCACCAGCGCTTCGTCAACCAGCGCCGGCATCGCATGATCGGTGGCGAGCGAATCGGCATCGCGCAGGCGCATGTCGATTTCGGCGAGGACATGATCGATCGCCCAGGTGTCGAGCCAAAACATGGCGGCATTCAGGCTGAGCCTGCCGTCGCGCAGATGGAGCGTGTCATCCGCGCCAAATATGCGCCGCAAGCGGTGCAGCGTGGCGGTGAAGGACTTGTGTGCATAGTCGGCATCGACGTGCGGCCACAGTGCATCGGCCAGTTGATCGGCGCGAACATTCTGGCCGCCGTGCGAGATCAGCACCTTGAGCAACTCGACTGGTCGACCCGGCCCCTTGGCAGAAAACTCGATCGACTCGCCCCCGCGCTGAAGGCCGAAGCCTCCCAGCGTGGTGAGTTCGAAGGCCCAGGGCCAGCGACGCAGTCGAAGTGCTGCGGGTGGCGGCGCAAGACGGCCTGCGCCAACCAGCATGCGTGTGTGATCGATGGCGATGCCGCGGCGCAAAGCCGTGGCACACAGTGCGCCGAGCAAGGCCGGCGGCACCCCGACGACATGGTGGACGCCCAGCTCGCGGGCGAGCGCGAGACCGGCCTCCAACGGTGCCACGACACCAACCTCATCGTCGAAGGCGATGGCCACGCCCGCCAGCGTGAACAGGACTGACAGGCGCAGCAGCGGGCTGCCCAGTCGCTCTGCCAGCGCCTCGGCGGCACGCACCTGGGCTTCGGCGCCCTGGCGGTCGCCTGCGGCAGCCAGCAACTGTGCCATTGCCAGTCGCGCAAGGCCCTCGAGCCAGGGCAAACCCGTCTCGACCGCCAGCAGCGCGGCACTTCTGCCTTCTCGCAGAGCCACGCCCGCATCGCCTGCAGTGCGGGCCAGCCAGCCGCGCAGGTAATGCACGAGCGCGCGGTCGCCGCGGCGCAGCGCCATCGCCTCCACGGTGTCGAGCTCGCCGCGCGCCTCCTCGGCATCTTCTTGCCCCAGCGCCGCGGCGGCACAAAGCAAGTGCAGCGCCACGTCGCCACCGTGAAGCGCCTCGGCGGCGCTGAATTGCAAGCCAGCACGCGCTGCGGACAGCGCGGCTGCAGCCTCGCCATCGACAAGCTGACGCAAGGCATTGGCTGCCACAAGCGCGACCCGTGTCGCACCCGTATCGGGGTGGATGCTGCCGGCGATTGCGGCGGCGCGAGCGATGTCACCACTCAACAACGCAGCCGTCGAGCAGGCCAGCGCGCCGCGTGCCGTGCCCTGCGCATCGCGCGCTTGCGCCATCAGCGCGACGCTGGAATGCGCTGGGTCGCGCCAGAGTCGCGCTGCGAGCACCACCGGCACGATGCCCGGCGCACCCGCACTGTCGCTGACCGGCGCGACGCAGCGGTCGAATTCCGCCAGCCAGCGATCCAGCTCGGTGAGATCGTCAAACTCGTGCAGCACGGCCTCGATCAGCCCCAGGCAGCAGCGTGACATGCCAGGCGCATCGCCAGCGTGCTGGAAGGCCTCGAAGGCCTCTTCGAACTTGCGCCGCGCCACGCGCGGACTGATATGGCTAAGCGCCGCACCGTGCGCGCACAGCAGCGCAGGCGACTGGCTGAGCACGCGCGGCGGCAGCAGATCGAGCCAGGCCGCCAGCGTCGCATGCCGGCCCTGCGCCAGCAGGGCCGCGGCCTGCTCACCGACGATGTCGGTCACCTCGCACCAGTCCTTGCATTCCACGTGCAGCGCGAGCGCGTCTTCGGGCTGACCCGATTCGCGCAACAACCTTGCCGCGCGTCGCAGTGCTTCGACACCGACCGCATGCGGCAGGTCCCGCGCGGCGCGCCTCATCATGAACTCGCGCAGCAGCGGATGGAGCACGAACACCCGCCCGTCCGCACCGACCAGCTCGCGCACAAAGTAGTCGTTGTGCGCCAGATTGAAGAGCACGCGGCCCGCAGTCTCGTCGCCGGACAAGGCTTGCGCCACATCGATCGTGACGCGTGGCAGACAGGCAATCTTCAGCAGCAGTTGCTGTGTCGAGCGATCGAAGCGCTCGAAGATTTCGCCGGCCAGATAGTCGAACACGACCTTCGGCGTACTTTCGCCCGGAAGCTGCGCATCGGCTTCACTAAACTTGTGATGCTCGAGCATCAGCACCAGAGCCGCCGCCCAGCCGTCGGCGCGCTGCTGCAGTTGCAACAGCACTTCCTGCCCAAGCGGCTTGCCGCGCAGGCGCGCCATGTCCGCAAGCTCGGCCGGCGTGATCCTCAGGTCCTCGACACCCAGACACACCATCTGGCCGCTCGGCTGCAGTCGCGACAGGCCGACCGGAGGCGACGCCCGGCTGGTGATGACGATGCAGCACTGGCGCGGCACTTCAGGCAAACCGGCTTCGAGGATGGCCCGAAGCGGGCTGTCAGCCTCCAGCTCATGCAGGTTGTCGAGTACCAGCGCGATCGAGCCGACGGCACCCGCGAACAGCGCGCGGAAGAAGCGCCGCGCAAACGCCGCAACGTCGCCGCGATGCTCGGGCCCGAACACCGGCAGACCAGCGTCCGCGCCACGCAGCTTGCGCACGGCATGCGCGAGATAGTGGAGAAAGGTTTCGCCGTCGTCGTCGTCGGGATCGACTTGGTACCAGGCCCAACGGTAGCTGCGAGCTTCGAGGTAGCTGGCGGCCAGTGTGGTTTTGCCGAAACCCGGGGGTGCCGAGATCCATGCCACCGTGCGCGACGGTGTGCCGTCCAGGCGCACGAACAACGCCTCGCGCTGGACCACGCCGCTGATCTCCGGTCGCGTCGACTTGGCAAATGCAGTGGTCGATGAAGGCTTGGCCATGGCTACCCCGTCCGGCTCCTAGCGTGCTCGTCATACGCGCCGGTGAATGTACAGGTCCTGCGCCCTACCCCGCCAAGTAACCTAAAGCGAGCATGAATTCGCCAACACTGGTCATGGAATCGCGTAGGAGGGTGCGACCCTCGCGCGTGAGGTTGCCACCGCGCCCCTGTCGATCACCCCAGACGCAGCGCCATCACGCTGGCGACGATGACGGCGGTGCCGACGGCGCGCTGCTTGCCGAAAGGCTCCTTCAACAGCCAGGTGCCCAGCAGCGCGGCGAACAGCACCGAGGTCTCGCGCAGCGCGGCCACCGACGCCACCGGCGCGCGCGTCATGGCCCACAGCGCGATGCCGTACGAGCCCAGCGACGCCACGCCGCCCAGCGAGGCCACCGGCCAGCGCCGCCGTGCATAGCGCCAGCATCGCGCGGCGCTGCGTGCGGGCTGCGCTGCCACCACACCAGCAGCGCATAGGGGATGCCGTCGAAGACGAACAGCAGCAGCACGTAGCGCGCCGCGTCGGCGGACACGCGCACACCCAGGCCATCGACCAGCGTGTAGGCGGCGATGATGGCGGCGTTGGCCACGGCGAAGGCCAGCGCCTTGCCGCATGTGGCTGGACGTTGCCGCGGTGCGCCAGCCCGACCAGCGCCACGCCCAGCGTGATGCCGACGATGCCCAGCCACGACGCCGCCGACGGCGCCTCGCCCAGCGACGGCCACGCTGCACAGCGCCACCAGCAGCGGCGCGAAGCCGCGCATCACCGGGTAGGTCAGCCCCAGGTCGCCATGCTTGTAGGCGCCGACCACGGCGATGTAGTAGGCGAAGTGGATCGCCATCGACGCCAGCCAGGAACGGCCAGGCCGCAGGCGCGCGGCAAGCCCGACCCACAGCAGCAGCGGCACCGCGCACAGCCCGCCCAGCAGGTGCAGCAGCACCATCTCCTGCGCCTTGTCGGCGCTGGACTTGACGAAGCGCGTTCCAGCCGGCGTGCAGCAGCGCGCCGCACAGCACCGCCAGCACCACCGGCCAGGTCAGCGCCATGGCCGCGCGTCCGTGCGATCAGGCACGTTGGCATCGTCGCTCGTCAGGCCGCCCAGCCGCGATTCGCGCAGCCGCGTGTTGACAGCGCGCCCGCCGATTCGAGGATCGGGTAGGCGATGGAACACAGCAGCGAGTTGATGCGCTTGAGTTCGCTGATCAGGTCGATGTGCAGCGAGCTGGTCTCGATGCTCTGCGCGGTGTTGTCCTGCAGCCGCGCGATGTGGCTGGCGGCGTATTCGTGCTCCAGGTCGCGAAAGCGCGCCTTCTCCTCCAGCAGCTTCTGCGCGTCGCGCACGTGGCCGTCGAGGAACACGCTCATCGCCAGCCGCAGGTTGGCCATCAGACGTTCGTGCAGGTGCGCGATCTCGGCCATGCCGGCGTCGGAGAAGCTGCGCGTCTTGCGGATCTTCTTGTCCTCCACGTCCTGCAGCACGCGTTCGATGATGTCGCCGATCTGCTCCATGTGGATCGTGAACGAGACGATGTCGGCCCAGCGCCGGCCTTCGCGTTCGGACAGCGCTTCGCTGGAGATCTGCGTCAGGTAGAACTTGATCGCCGAGTACAGCTCATCGACCGTGTCGTCCATGCGACGCAGCTTCTCGGCCAGCGCGATGTCGTTGTCGCGGATCACCGGCAGCATGCCGCGCAGCATGGTCTCGACCACGTCGGCCTGGTGCAGCGCCTCGCGCGCCGCGCAGCTGATGGCCAGCGACGGCGTGGCCAGCGCCACCGGGTCGAGGTGGCGCGGCCGCGTGCTGTCGCCACCCTGCGGCGGCGGCGGCAGCCAGCGGTCGACCCAGGCGCCGACGAACCTCGTCAGGCCGATGAACAGCAACGCCAGCGCGAGGTTGAACAGCCAGGTGGAACAGCACCACCTGCTGGTGCACCGCGGGCACCCATTGCTGCAGCAGCGTGAAGGCGTGGGGCAGCAGCGGAATGGCCAGCACCGCGCCCACCAGCTTGAAGATCAGGTTGCCCAGCGGCAGGCGGCGCACCTGCGGCGTGTCGCCGGCGGTGGCGAGCATCGCCAGCACGCCGCTGCCGACGTTGGCGCCGATCACCAGGCCCAGCGCCACCGTCTCCGGCACCATGCCGGTGGCCGCCAGCGTGGCCGTCAGCAGCACCATCGCCAGGCTCGAATACGACAGCACGGTGAGCACCGCACCGACCAGGATGTCGAGCAACACCTCGTTGGGCAGCGCCACCAGCAAGGCGCGCACCGCGGGCGATTCGGTCAACGGCTTCGTCGCGCCGACGATCAGCTGCAGCGCCAGCGTGATCAGCCCCAGGCCGATCAGCACGCGGCCGATGCGCCCGCGCGTGCTGCTTTGCTGCGTGGTGAACATCACCACGCCGACGAAGATCAGCAGCGGCGACAGCCACGACAGGTCGAACGAGAAGACCACCACCATCAGCGCGGTGCCGACGTCGGCACCCAGCATCACCGCCAGCGCCGCGCCGGTGGTCACCAGCCCCTTGCCGACGAACGAAGCCACGATCAGGCAGGTGGCGGTGCTGGACTGCACCAGGCTGGTCACGCCCAGGCCCGACAGCAGCGCGGCCAGGCGGTTGTCGAAGCTGCGTGGCCAGGATGCGGCGCAGGTTCTCGCCGAACACGCGCAGCATGCCGGTGCGCACGATGTGCGTGCCCCACACCAGCAGCGCGATGGCGGCCAGCAGGTTCAGCAGATGCAGCAAGCAAAGTCCTCGGTCGAGGCCGCCCCGGCGTCAGAAGGGCAGCGAATAGGTCTTGGTGTTGGTGAAGCTCTTGATGGCTTCCTGCACGCCTTCCTTGTAGCCCAGCCCGGAATCCTTGATGCCGCCAAAAGGCGTCAGTTCGAGCCGGTAACCCGGCACCTCCCACACGTTCACCGAGCCGACCACCAGTTCCTTCACGAAGTGCGTGATGTCGTCGAGCCGGTTGGTGCACACGCCGCTGCTCAGGCCGTAGGCGGTGCCGTTGACCAGCCGGACGGCCTCGTCGCGGTCCTTGAAGGTGATGACCGGCGACACCGGGCCGAAGGTCTCGTGCAGCACCACCGGCATCTGCGCCGTCGACGCGGTCGATCAGCGTCGGCGAATACGACGCGCCGCGGCGCTGGTTGCCGTGCAGCAACCGCGCGCCGGCACCCACCGCTTCGTTGACCAGCGCTTCGAAGCGCGTGGCCGCGGCTTCGTCGATGACCGTGCCCATGTCCACGGTCGGGTCGAGCGGATCGCCGTAGCTCCAGGCGCGGGTCTTGTCGAGCAGCGCTTCGGTGAAGGCCGCCGCCACCTTGTGGTGCACCAGGATGCGCTTGACGGCGGTGCAGCGCTGGCCCGAGTTCTTGTACGAACCCGACGCGGCCAGTTCGGCCGCCTTGCCGACGTCGGCATCGTCCATCACGATCAGCGGGTCGTTGCCGCCGAGCTCGAGCACGGTGCGCTTGTACACCGCCTTCGCGGCGATGTACTTGCCCACCGCCACGCCACCGGTGAAGGTGACCAGATCGACGTGCTCGTTGGTCAGCATCTCGTCGGCGATTTCTTTCGGATCACCGGTCATGCACCTGCAGCATCGGCGGCGGCAGCCCGGCTTCGTACAGGATGTCGGCCAGCGCGAAGGCGGCCAGCGGCGTCTTCTCGGTGGGCTTGAGCACCATGCGGTTGTTCGTCGCCACGCTCGGCGCCACCTTGTGGATCACCTGGTTCAGCGGGTGGTTGAACGGCGTGATGGCGCTGATCACGCCTTGCAGCGGCTCGCGCAGCGTGTACACCTTGCGCGACTTGCCGTGGTGCGTCAGGTCGCACGAGAACACCTGGCCGTCATCGACCAGCGCCTGGTTGGCGGCGAACAGCAGCACATCGGACGCGCGGCCCACCTCGTACATCGAATCCTTCAGGCACAGCCCCGATTCGAGCGTGATCAGGCGCGCGATCTGTTCGCGGCGCGAGGCGATGATCTCGCCGGCACGCATCAGGATGCGGTAGCGCTCGTAGCGCGTCAGCATCGGCTTGTACTGGTGCGCGATGTGCATCGCGCGGCGCACGTCATCGACGCTCGCCTTCGGCACCGTGGCGATCACTTCGCCGGTGTACGGGTAGCGCACCTCGATGACGCGCTCGCGGTGCAGCACTTCGCCGCCGATGCGCAGGCCTTCGCGCAGCGGTTGGTCCAGCCCGGTGGGGATCGTCAGCTTCATCGTGTCTCCTCGATGCCGTTCAGCGCGAAGTCGAACACCTGGTAGCTCTTCAACGTGCTCAACCCGGCCTTCAGCTTGTATTCGTCATTCAGCGGCGCGCTGATGATGATCGGCACCTTCGCCTCCGACACGCCGCCGTGGGTGCGCAGCCGGTGCCCGGCCAGGCCCGACAGGTCGTGGTCGGCGGCGCGCGCACCGATGCAGGTGCCGGCATCCGAGATCACCACCACGTCGGCCTCGCGGTCGGCCGGCAGCTCGAACAGCGCGCAAGCACCGGCCTTGTCGTGCACCGATTCGATGCCCGGCACGCCCACCAGCGCGGCCATCACCTGCTGCGCCGTGGCGCGCCCGCGCAGCCACACGCGCACGAAGCCGCCAAGCGCGCCGTGGTGGGCGACGAAGGCATCGGTGATCGGGCACACCACGCGCACATCGTCCTTGCCGAACTGCGCATCGAGCAGGTCCTGCAGCCAGATGACGTTCGGGTTGCCGGCCGTGTCGGACTTGTCGTTCATGCCGTGGTCGGCGGTCAGCGCCAGCACCGCGCCGAGTTCGGCCAGGCGGCCGAAGCGCTGATCCAGCGCCTGGTAAAAGCGCCGCGCCTCGGCTTCGTCCGGCGCGTACTTGTGCTGCACGTAGTCGGTCAGCGACAGGTACATCAGGTCGCGGTGGCCGCGCTCCAGCAGCTTGATGCCGGCATCGAGCACGAACAGCGACAGTGCCATCGAATACATGTCGGGCAGCGGCTGGCCGACCAGCTCGAGCACGCCTTCGATGCCGTTGTCGGCCAGCGTGCAGCGGTCGGCATGCTCGGACGAGAAGCTGACGTTGCCGCGCGACAGGTCGAGGTTCTTGCCGAGCTGGCGGCGCAGCTTGTCCTTGGCGGTGATGCTGCACCACCTTGGCGCCGGCATCGGCGAACTTCGCCAGGATGGTGTCGCCGCGCAGCAGTTCGGGGCCGGTCATCACCACCGCCTCGCCGCTGGCCACGTCGAGGTAGTAGTTGCCCGAGATGCCGTGCTTCGACGCCGGCGTGCCGGTGATGATCGACATGTTGTTCGGGCAGGTGAAGCTGGGCACGGTGCCGTCGGCGACCGTGCAGAAGCCTTCGCGCATGAAGCGCTCGATGTTCGGGATCGCGCCGTCGGCGAGGAACTGCTTCAGGTAGGCCGGGTCGCCACCGTCGATGCACACCACCACCAGCGGCCGGCTCGGCCAGCGGTAGCGGATGCCGTTGACGGTGACGGCGGCGGATTGGTCGCTGTGGTGTCATGTTCATGGCTGGGCTCTTCGTTGCATTCAGGCCGACGACGCGGCGCGCTCGCGCGGCTTTTCCGCGGGTGGCTGGCTGCGGCGGCTCGCGCAACGCCGCATGCAGCCGTTCGCGGCTGTCGATCACGTGCTCGAACAACAGGCGCTCGGCGCGCACCGCGTCGCCCTTGGCCACCGCATTCACGATCGCCTCGTGTGCCTTGGTGGACACCGGAATGTGTTCGGCATTGCGCGCCAGCGTCTCGTGGCGAAACAGCGTCAGTTCGTCGACGATGCGCCGGTAGTGCGCCAGCAGCGCCGCGTTGCCGGCCGCTTCGGCGAGCACAGTCGTGGAACTGCAGGTTGAGCGGGAAATAGGCTTCGACATCGCGCGAGCTGCCGGCCAGGCGCATGCGCTTGATGATGTCGCGCAAGCTGTTGCAGCTGCGCAGGCTGGATGCGCTGCGCCGCCAGCCGGCCGATCATGCCGTCGAGGGCGGCGCGCACCTCGTAGATCTCGTCGGCCTCGGCCATCGACAGCTGGCGCACATAGACACCGCGGTTCTTTTCGGTGCGCACCAGCCCGCTTTGTTCCAGCGCGCGAAAGGCCTCGCGCACCGGCCCGCGCGAGACGCGCAGTTGCGCCGCGATGTCGGCCTCGTTGAGCTTGCTGCCCGCGGCCAGCGCGCCGCCGACGATCTGGCGCTGCAGCTCGCGCTGCACCAGCGTGGTCAGCGAATGCTGCTGCAGCAGCGCGATGGTGGCGCCGTGCGCATTTGCGGCAGGCGGTGCGGGGGCGGCAGGTGTCTTGAGGGCGGCCATTTCTTGCGCCACGGCGGGGCGCGGCCGGGGCATTCGACGAAGGCGTCATTCAATCGCAGCGAGTGCAGATTGTCAACAATAGACACTTTGCCGATGCGGCCGGAGCGGCGCTCGCGCTGCCGGCGCCTCGCGCGCGTCAGCCGAGCCGCCGGCTGTGCCGCGACGACGCGCTCGTGCAGCGCCGCCAGCTCGAGCAAGCGCCGCTTCTTCGCTGGCGAAGCACCAGTCCGGGCTGCTTGGCCAGGTCGTCCCACACGCGCAGGCGCAGCGCGTCGCGGGCCGCCCGGCCGCTGCAGGAAGGCCGCGCATTCGGCCGCGTCCATCGGCCCGCCCTGCAGCGCCAGGCTGCGCACCGAATCGGCCGACAGCGACTGCGCGTAGCCGGGGCGGGTGGCTCACCAGGCAGCGCTTGGCGGCCACATGCCAGGCCACCGGCTCGCTCACCGCGGCGCCGTACTGCGCCAGCAACACGGCAGCACCGAGCGCTTCGTGGCGGTCGTCGATGCCACGCAAGCGTGGGCGACCCCTCGAGCCCGCTCAGCAGATGGCCCACGTCGTGCAGCCAGGCGGCGAGTTGCAGCGCGTCGGATGCCCCGGCGCGGTGCGCCAGCTGCGCGCACTGCCAGGCGTGCTGCAGCTGCGTCACGCCTTCGCCGTCGTATTGCAGTGCGGCGTGGCGGCGCAGGCAGCCGATCACGTCGATGGGCTGGACCGCGTCTTGCATGGGCTGGATCATAGGATTCGAAGGCGGCATCGGAGCAGGGCGCAGCCCGGTTGACGGTGGTCGGCGCTGAATGTAGATTGTCAACAATCCTGCGGCTCAGCGATCTCGTCACAGCAGCCGCGCGCGTCACGGCGCTGCCATCGATCTGTCATAAGCTCGCCGCGTTCACCGATCGTCACACCAACCCAAGGAGCCGTCCATGACCCTGTCGTTCGGAAAAGTCGCCCTGTTGGGCTCGATGCTGCTGGCCAGCGCCGGCGCGCTCGCCCAGGGCAAGACGCAGCTGCTGGTCTACACCGCGCTGGAAACCGACCAGCTGAAGGCCTACCAGGAGGCTTTCAACAAGGTCGAGCCGAACATCGAGATCAAGTGGGTGCGCGACTCGCACCGGCGTCATCACCGCCAAGCTGCTGGCCGAGAAGGCCAACCCGCAGGCCGATGTGGTGATGGGCGTGGCGGCGTCGAGCCTGGCGCTGCTGAACAACCAGGGCATGCTGGTGCCGTATGCGCCGCTGAACCTGGACGCGATCATGAGCCAGTACCGCGACAAGAAGAACCCGCCGGCGTGGTTCGGCATGGACGTGTGGGGCGCGACGATCTGCTTCAACACGGTCGAGGCGCAGAAGAAGAACATCCCCGCGCCGGTGACCTGGAAGGACCTGACCAAGCCGGTCTACAAGGGCCAGATCGTGATGCCGAACCCGGCCAGCTCGGGCACCGGCTTCTTCGACGTCACCGCCTGGCTGACGCTGTTCGGCGACGACAACGGCAAGGGCGGTGGCTGGAAGTTCATGGACGGGCTGCATCGAGAACATCGCGCAGTACACGCACTCGGGCTCGAAGCCGTGCAACATGGCCGCCGCCGGCGAATACGTGGTCGGCATCTCGTTCGAGTACCGGGCCAACAGCAACAAGGCCAAGGGCGCGCCGATCGAGCTGATCTTCCCGAAGGAAGGCCTGGGCTGGGACCTGGAAGCCTTCGCCATCCACAAGGGCACGAAGAACATGGCGGCGGCGCAGAAGCTGGCCGACTGGGCGGCGAGCAAGGACGCGATGCTGCTGTACGGCAAGAACTTCGCCATCACCGCGCAGCCGGGCGTGGCCGCGCCGCTGGCCAACGTGCCGAAGGACTACGAGGCGCGGCTGGTGAAGATGGACTTCGCCTGGGCGGCCGACAACCGCGAGCGCATCCTGGCCGAATGGAACCAGCGCTACAGCGCCAAGTCCGAGCCGAAGAAATAGGCGCAGGCCATGGCACCTGACGGCGGCGCGCACGCCAGCGGCGCGCCGCCCTTCCTGCGCCTGGCGGGCATTCACAAGCTGTTCGGCAGCTTCGCCGCGCTGAAAGACGTGACGCTGGATGTGCAGCCACGCGAATTCGTCTGCTTCCTCGGCCCCTCGGGCTGCGGCAAGACGACCTTGCTGCGCGTGGTGGCCGGGCTCGAGGCACACAGCGCCGGCCACATCGAGATGGCCGGGCGCGACATCTCCACGTTGCCGCCCGCGCAGCGCGACTACGGCATCGTGTTCCAGTCGTACGCGCTGTTCCCGAACCTGAACGTCACCGACAACGTCGCCTACGGCCTGGTCAACCGCAAGCTGCCACGCGCACAGATCAAGGCCCGCGTGGGCGAACTGCTGGCGCTGGTCGGCCTGCCGGGCAGCGAAACGAAGTTTCCGGCACAGCTGTCGGGCGGGCAGCAACAGCGCATCGCATTGGCGCGGGCGCTGGCCACGTCGCCGAAGCTGCTGCTACTCGATGAGCCGCTGTCGGCGCTGGACGCCATCGTGCGTGTGCACCTGCGCCAGGAAATCCGCGCCTTGCAGCGGCAGCTGGGCGTGACCACGATCATGGTCACGCACGACCAGGAAGAAGCGCTCGCCGTGGCTGACCGCATCGTCGTCATGAACCAAGGCGTGATCGAACAGGTGGGCACGCCGCTGGAGGTCTATCGCCACCCGGCCAGCGCCTTCGTCGCTGATTTCGTCGGCCGCATCAACGTGCTGCCGGCGACGCTGGCCGCGGCCAACCGCGTGCGCGTCGGCGATGCGCACTTCGACTGCCCGCACCAGGGCGAGCCAGGCACGGCCACGGTCATCTACCTGCGCCCGGAGGACGTGGTCGCCGACCCGATCGCACCCGGTGATGCCAATGTGCTCGACGCAAGCATCGAGAAGATCGAATTCCTCGGCTCGTATTGCCTGGTGCAGGCGCGCGCTGCGCCGCTGGGCGAACGCTTGTTGAGCCTGACCTTGTCGCTGAATTTCCTGGCCGAACGCCAGCTCGAGGTCGGCTCGCGGCTGCCGTTGCGGCTGCTGCCCGAGCGCATGCATGTCTTCGCCTGAACAGCCCGGCGCGACCGTGCTGCCGGTGGCCATCGCACAGATGCGCATGCACTGGACCGGCGAGGAGAACGCCCGCCAGATCGTCGCACTGCGGGCACGCGCGGCCGCTGCCGGCGCGCAAGTGTGCGTCTTCCCGGAACTGGCCCTGACCGGCTTCCACCGCCACATCGGCCGCGAAGCCGGCGCGACACAAGTGCAGCGCTGGATATCGAGCGTGGCCGAGGCCTGCGCCGCGCACTCGATCGCCGCCTCGCTGGGTGCACCCACCTTTGCCACCGATGGCGGCATCCACAACAGCAATGTCTTCATCGACAGCCAGGGCCGCCCCGCCGGCGAGGTACACAAAAACGGGCTCACCCCGGCCGAGCAGACCTTCTTCGCGCGCGGCGCGCGCCGTGACGTGCACCCCCTCGTGGGCCGGCGCTGCTCGGCGGTCCTGTGCCGCGAGATCGAGGACCTGGCCGAGGTGTCCACGCAACTGCCGCCGCACAGCACCGACCTGATCTTCTGGCCCGGCATCATGCGCCCGGCGGTGGACGGCAACAGCGCGCCGGACGCGCTCATCGAACACGCCCAGGCGCTGGCCCGCGCCACCGGCGCGTGGCTGGTGCAGGCCAACTGGCCGAACTCGCTGAACTATCCGGAAGAATGCGCCGAGGCCGGCCACAGCCTGGTCATCGACGCGGAAGGCCGCATCCGGCTGCGCCTGCCGATGGCCGAAGCCGGGCTGGGTGTGTTCGACCTGGGCGCGCCGATCGGGGAAGATCGGCTGCGCTGGTGGTCATCCGATTGACCGATCGCAGGCCGTGACCACCACCACGCTGACCCCATCGCCGCGCGCGATCAAGCTGCGCGCGCACTGGACCGACCGCATCGCGCATGTCGGATTGCTGGGCGTGGCGCTGGTGCTGCTGGCCTTCCTGGCCGCACCGCTGCTGTCGTTATTGCTCAAGTCGCTGCAGGGCCGCAACGACCAGTGGGTGGGCTTGCGCAATTTCATCGACTACGCCCGCACACCGGCGCTGCTCGATTCGTTGTGGAACAGCCTGTGGGTGTCGGCGCTGGTCACGCTGATCGTCGTGCCGGCGGCGTTCGGCTTCGCCTATGCACTGACGCGCAGCCGCATGCCGCTGAAGAAGCTGGCACGCGGCATCACGCTGATTCCGTTGCTGGCGCCGTCGCTGCTGTCGGCGATCTCGCTGATCTACTGGTTCGGCAACCAGGGGGTGTTGAAGTCGTGGCTGGAAGCGGCCGGCATCGCGCAGATCTACGGGGCACCGGGCATCGTGCTGGCCGAATGCTTCGCGCTGTTCCCGCACGCGCTGATGATCCTGGTGACCGCCCTGACGGCCGCCGACGCGCGGCTGTACGAAGCCGCCGACGCGATGGGCACCACCGCGGCGCGCAAGTTCTGGACCATCACGCTGCCCGGCGCGCGCTACGGACTGATCTCGGCCGCGCTGGTGACGTTCACGTTGGTCATCACCGACTTCGGCATTCCGAAGGTCATCGGCGGCAGCTTCAACGTGCTTGCCACCGACATCTTCAAGCTCGTCATCGGCCAGCAGGACTTTCAGAAGGGCGCGGTGGTGGCGCTGCTGCTGCTGGCGCCGGCACTGCTCACCTTTTCGGTGGATCACCTGGTGCAGCGCAAGCAGACGGCGATGCTCAGCGCGCGCGCGGTGCCGTACCGGCCCAAGCGCGCGCCGATCTACGACGCGGTGATGAGCCTGTATTGCGGGGTCATCGCCTTGCTGATGCTGTCGATGCTGGGCATGGCGGTGTTCGCCTCGTTCGTCAAGTTCTGGCCCTACGACCTCACTTTCAGCTGGCGCCATTACCAGATGGGCCTGTTCGATGCCGAAGTGGGCGAAGGCTTCGTCAACAGCCTGCTGATGGCCACCGGCACGGCCGTGTTCGGCACCACGCTGGTTTTCGTCGGCGCCTACCTGCTGGAAAAGACGCGCGGCGCGGCGCCGCTGCACAGCCTGCTGCGGCTGCTGGCGATGCTGCCGATGGCGGTGCCCGGGCTGGTGCTGGGCCTGGGCTACATCTTCTTCTTCAACGAACCCGGCAATCCGTTGAACGGCCTGTACCACACGCTGACCTTGCTCACGCTGTGCACCATCGTGCACTTCTACACCACCGGCCACCTGACGGCGGTGACCGCGCTGAAGGCGCTCGACGCCGAATTCGAATCGGTGTCGGCATCGTTGCAGGTGCCGTTCTACAAGACCTTCTGGCGCGTGACGCTGCCGATCTGCACACCCGCGTTGATCGACATCGCGCGCTACTTCTTTGTCAATGCGATGACGACGATCTCGGCGGTGGTGTTCCTGTATTCGCCGGACACCAAGGTGGCGGCCATCGCCATCCTGAATCTCGACGAAGCCGGCGAGATCGGCGCGGCGGCGGCGATGGCGCTGCTGATCTTCGCGGCATCATCCGTGGCGACGCTGATTTTCTGGGCGTTGTCGAGACTCATCGAACGCCGCACGCAAGCATGGAAGGCCTGAAATGAAACAACCCCCACTCTCACTTCGTTCGCTGCCCCCCGAGGGGGCGCGTCAGCACCTTCGGGCGGCCGGGCGGTGCTGACATGGACCGCGACCCCATCCTGCTCACCCCCGGCCCGCTGACGACCACGCTGCGCACCAAGCTGGCGATGCTGAAGGACTGGGGCTCGTGGGACGACGATTTCAACGCCGTCACCGCGCGACTGCGCACCCAGCTGCTGGCCATCGTGCACGGCCACGATAGCCATGTGTTGGTGCCGTTGCAGGGCAGCGGCACCTTCAGCGTCGAAGCGGCGGTGGCCACGGTCGTGCCGCGCGAAGGGCATGTGCTGGTGCTCGACAACGGCGCCTACTGCAAACGCGCCACCAGGCTGACGACGATGATGGGCCGCAAGGCCAGCAGCCTGGCCTTCGCCGAAGACGCGGCCGTGTCGCCCGGTGCGCTGGACCAGCGGCTGGCGCAAGACGCCAGCATCACGCACGTGGTGCTGATCCACTGCGAAACCGGCACCGGCGTGCTCAACCCGCTGGCCGAGGTGGCGGCCGTGTGCGAACGCCACGGCAAGGGGCTGATCGTCGATGCGATGAGCAGCTTCGGCGCGCTGCCGATCGATGCGCGAACAATGCGTTTCGATGCGCTGGTGGCGGCCAGCGGCAAGTGCCTCGAAGGCGTGCCCGGCATGGGCTTCGTTTTCCTGCGCAAGGCCATCCTCGACGGCTGCGCCGGCCACAGCCAGAGCCTGGCGATGGACCTGCACGACCAGCACCAGTACATGCAGCGCACCGGCCAGTGGCGCTTCACGCCGCCAACACACGTGATGGTGGCGCTGGCCGAAGCCGTGGCGCAGTTCGAGGAGGAAGGCGGCCAGCCGGCGCGGCTGGCGCGCTACACCGACAACTGCAAGGTGCTCATCGACGGCTTGACGAAGTTCGGGCTGGAGCCGTTCCTGAAGGCCGGGTTGCAGGCGCCAATCATCGTCACCTGGCATGCACCCGATCACCCGGCCTACGACTTCAAGCGCTTCTACGCGGCGGCCAAACAGCGCGGCTTCATCCTCTACCCGGGCAAGCTGACCGAGGTGGAGACCTTCCGCATCGGCTGCATCGGCGCCATCGGCCGCAACGAGATGACGCAGGCGGTGAATGCGGTAGGAGATGCGCTGCGCGAGATGGGCATTGCAAACGCACGGTGAGCTTGTGAGCACCAAACACCGCATCGTTTGATGCAGTCACGGATGTACACTGGTGAACACCCCTCCCTTGGAACAGTTTCATGCGAACCACCGTCACGCTCGACGACGAACTGCTGGCCCAGGCCCAGGAAATGACCGGCGTCACCGAACGCAGCACGCTGCTGCATGATGGCCTGCGTCTGCTCATCCAGCGCGAGGCCGCCCGACGATTGATCCTGCTTGGCGGCAGCATGCCCGATGCGACCGTGCCGCCGCGTCGGCGTTCGGCGCCGCCCAGGACACGCAAGACGGCAGGCACCGTAGCCCGACGCAAGTCCAAGGCCGTCAAGTGATCCTGGCCGACTCATCGGTCTGGATCGACCATCTTCGCAGCCCGGACGCGGAACTCGGGCGGCTGCTCTCTTCCGGCCTGATCAGCAGCCACCCCTTCGTCGTCGGTGAACTCGCCTGTGGCCACCTGCGGCGGCGCGAAGCGTTTCTCGTGCAACTGACCCGATTGCCGGCCACCCCGCAGGCATCCCACGCCGAGGCTTTGGCCTTCGTCGAGCGGCACGCGCTGGCCGGCCGCGGCGTCGGCTGGACCGATGTGCACTTGCTGGCCTCGACCGCGTTGTCTGGAACCGGCCGGCTGTGGACTCGCGACAAGCGCCTTGCGGCGGCGGCCGAGGCGCTCGGCATGCTGCACCGTCCCCGTATGCACTGATCCGAACGAGCACCTGCGCTGTGCAAGGCCATCGCAGCGCGCGGGCTGCGATGCATACTTCCCGGCCGTGTCGAACCTCGTCCACGAAAGACGCCTCATGCCCGCCAAGCCCCGTTCCGCCGCCGAGCACCCAGCGCTGGCCGCAGTGCGCAAGGCGGGTCACGCCAAGGTCAAGGTGGCGTGCAGCGACATCGACGGCATCCTGCGCGGCAAGCTGCTGCACGTTGACAAATTTCTAGGCGCTGTCGATGGCGGCTTCGGCTTCTGCGATGTGGTTTTCGGCTGGGATTCGTCCGACGCCTGCTACGACAACACGCAGGTCACCGGCTGGCAGCACGGCTTTCCCGACGCGCTGGCGCGGCTCGACCTGAACACGGCGCGCCACGTGCCCTGGGACGACGGCGTGCCGTTCTTTCTCGGCGAGTTCGTCAACGGCGACGGATCACCCTTTGCCGTGTGCCCGCGCCAGACCCTGAAGCGCGTCTTGAAGCGCGCGGAAAAGTTGGGGGTGATGCCGATGGCCGGCATGGAATTCGAGTGGTTCAACTTCCGCGAGACACCGGAAAGCTGGGCGCGCAAACGAGGTGTCGCCCCGCACACGCTGACACCCGGCATGTTCGGCTACTCGCTGCTGCGCATGAGCGACAACCGCGACTACTTCAATGCGCTGATGGATCAGATGGCTGCGTTCAGGGTGCCGATCGAAGGGCTGCACACCGAAACCGGCCCCGGGGTCTATGAAGCCGCCCTCGCCTTCAGCGAAGCGCTCGAACAGGCCGACCGCGCGATCCTGTTCAAGACCGGCGCCAAGGAAATCGGCAAAGCCTTCGGCATCATGCCCAGCTTCATGGCCAAGTGGAGCCAGGCCTACCCCGGTTGCAGCGGCCACATCCACCAAAGCCTCGGCGATGGCAAGAAGAACCTGTTCTTCGACGCCAACAGCCCGCGCGGCATGAGCAAGCTGTTCGAAAGCTACGTCGCCGGCCAGGTGGCCTGCATGATGGATTTCGCGCCGTTGATCTGGCCGACGATCAACAGCTACAAGCGCCTGGTCGATGGCTTCTGGGCGCCGGTCAAACCCACCTGGGGCATCGACAACCGCACCGCGAGCTTTCGTGTCATCGCCGGCAGCGCCAAGGCGACCCGGCTGGAAACGCGCTGCCCGGGCGCCGATGTGAACCCGTACCTGGCGATGGCCGCGGTCATCGCCGCCGGGCTGCATGGTGTCGAAAAGGGGTTGAAGCTGACGGCGCCGCCCATCACCGGTACCAATCAGGGCGCCGAGAACATCCCGCGCGCGCCGCGCACGCTGATCGAGACGACGCGGGTTTTTCGTGAATCGGAAGTGGCCCGCGACTGGCTCGGCGACACCTTCGTCGAGCACTTCGCGGCCACCCGCGAATGGGAATGGCGCCAGTGGCTCGACGGTGTAACCGACTGGGAGCTGAAGCGATACTTCGAGATCATCTGACGAAAGGCTGCGATGAAACACCGCACCGTGTCCTTGGTTCTTGGCCTGTGCGCCGTGGCGCCGACATGGGCCCAGCAGAGCGCGAACGACCTCGAGATGTTGAACAAGTACGCCGGCACCTGGGCCGTGGACTGCGGCAAACCCGCGGGCACACGCCTGACGGTCGGAACGAAATTACTCGCACTCAGCGCCGGGGGTAAGAAAGTGCAGACCGCGCCACCGCTGGCCGCCTTCAGCTACTACGGCCAACAGCAGCCGCCTGCCGGCTTCGACGCCGCGCTGCTCGGCGAGGCAGCGCCCACCGGGCTGACCTTCCTGGCGATGAAGGACAAGACCGGCCCCTACCTCGCCATCGAGGCCGACACACCGCTCGAGAAGCAGTTCGGCAAGGCGGCACTGGCCGGCAAGTTCCGCCATTGCCCCTGACCCAACCCTCACCCCATGGCCATCACCCGCTTCTCGTTTCCCACCGCCATCCACTTCGGCGCCGGTGCACGCAAGCTGGTGACGCAGCACTTGCTCGATGCCGGCGTGAAGCGACCGCTGATCGTCACCGACCGCGCGCTGGCCGCGTTGCCGGTGCTGGCCGAGTTCCGCGGCCATCTCGGCGGGCTCGACCTGGCGGTGTTCGACGGTGTCTTCGGCAACCCGACCTGCGCGCAGGTGATGGCCGGCGCGGCCGCCTTCAAGCAGCACGGTGCCGACGCGGTCATCGGCTTCGGCGGCGGCGCAGCGCTGGACGTGGCCAAGGTGGTGGCGCTGATGGCGGTGCACGATGGCGATGTGCTCGACTACGTGTGGGACCAGCCCGGCGTCAAGCCGATCATCAACGCGCTGCCGTACGTCGTGGCGCTCCCGACCACGGCGGGCACCGGCTCGGAAGTCGGCCGCTCGTCGGTGGTGGCGGAAAACGAGTCGCATATCAAGCGCACCGTCTTCAGCCCGCATCTGCTGGCGCGCGCGGTGTTCGCCGACCCCGAGCTGACCTTCGCCCTGCCGCCGGCCATCACCGCCGCAACCGGCATGGACGCGCTCACCCACAACATCGAAAGCCACCTGTCGCCGGCCTACCACCCGCTGTGCGATGGCATCGCGCTCGAAGGGCTGCGCATCGGTGCGCGCGCGCTGGCCACGGCGGTGCACGAGCCGCGCAACCTCGAAGCGCGCGCCGACATGATGATGAGCTCGATGATGGGCGCCATCGCTTTCCAGAAAGACCTGGGCGCCGTGCACGCCTGCGCGCACGCGCTCGGCGCGGTGGCCGACCTGCACCACGGGCTGGCCAACGCGCTGATGATCGAACCGGTGCTGCGCTTCAATCTCGAAGCGGTGCCGCATAAATTCGCGGAGCTGGCGCATGTGGTGGGCCTGCGCGATGAAGCATCTTTCATCGACTGGCTGGCGCAGCTGAAGGCCGACATCGGCATCACGCCCGGCTTGGCCGCGCGCGGGGTTCGGCGCGATCAGTTCGAGCGCCTGGTGCACATCGCCAGCCTCGACATCTGCGGCCAGACCAACCCACGTCCCTGCACGCCGGCCGACTTCGAAACCTTCTTCACCCAGGCGCTGTGATGCCAACGTCCCCGTTGCTGATCGGCATCTCCGCGCGCATTCATTACCCGATCAAGCCGGTGCGCGACCTGGGCGGCGTCTATACCAAGACGCTGCACTACCTCGAGCAGTCGGTGGCGCACTGGGTGATGTCGCGCGAGGTGCTGGCGCTGATGATTCCGCCCATCGAGCGCGAAGGCCTGATCGAACGCGCCGACATGAGCCTGCATGCCTATGCCGAAGCGCTAGACGGCCTGGTGCTGCAAGGTGGCAACGACCTGGCGCCGCAGAGTTACGGCGAAACGCCGCTGCAACCCGAATGGGCCGGCGATGCGGTGCGCGACAAGTACGAGATGCAGCTGGTCAAGGCCTTCATCGACTGCGGCAAACCGATCATCGGCATCTGCCGCGGCCACCAGCTGCTCAACGTCTATATGGGCGGCACGCTGTACCAGGACATCGCCACGCAGTTGCCCGGCGCCATCGCGCACCGCGACCTCGAACACTATGAACGCCAGTTCCACGGCATGCGACTGGCCAGCGGCACACCGCTGGCGGCGCTGTACCCGGACAAGGGCGACGTGGCGGTCAATTCGATCCACCACCAGGCGGTGAAGACGCTGGGCCGCGACCTGGTGGCCGAGGCGCATTCGGTGCCCGACGGTCTGGTCGAGGCGCTGCGCTGGAACGGCCCGAGCTACGTCTTCGGCATGCAGTGGCACCCCGAGTTCATGGCCCAGCAGACCTTGCATGCCGAGCAACTCGACGGCAAGCCGATCCTGAATCACTTTCTGGACGCGGTGCGCGAACGCAAGGCGCGCGCTCACGCATAAGGACTCATGCTCGACATCCACAACCCCGCCACGGGTGCACTGATCCGGCGAATCGACAGCGACGACGAACAGGCCGTCGCCCGCAAAGCGCAAGCGGCCCGCGCCGCACAACCGGCCTGGGCGGCGCTGCCGCTGGCCGAGCGCATCGGCTGCATCGCGCGCTTCCGCCAAGGCATCGTCGCCGAGCTCGACACCCTGGCCACCACGCTGACGCAGGAGATGGGCAAACCCATCGGCCAGTCGCGCAACGAGTTGAACGGCCTGCTCGCACGCATCGACTTCTTTGTCGAGCGGGTCGCCACCACGCTCGCCGACGAGCACGTGCACGACGACGGCAGCACCCGCGAGGCGATCGGCCACGATGCGCTCGGCGTGGTGGCCAACATCTCGGCCTGGAACTATCCGTATTTCGTCGGCTGCAATGTCATCGTGCCGGCGCTGCTGGCCGGCAACGCGGTGCTGTACAAGCCTTCCGAATTCGCCACGCTGAGTGGGCTGCACATCGCACGGTTGCTGCATGCCGCCGGCGTGCCGCAAGAGGTGTTCGTGCCGCTGATCGGCGCCGGCGATGTCGGCAAGGCCGTGTTGGAACAGCGCATCGATGGCCTGTTCTTCACCGGCAGCCACTCAACAGGCGTGCGCATCGCGCAGGCGCTGGCGCCGCGGCTGGTGAAGCTGCAGCTCGAACTCGGCGGCAAGGACCCGAGCCATGTGCGCGCCGATGCCGACCCGAAGGTGGCCGCCGAGAGCCTGGCCGACGGCGCGATGTACAACACCGGGCAAAGCTGCTGCGCGGTCGAGCGCATCTACGTGCATGCCGATGTGCACGACGCTTTCGTCGAGCACTTCCTGGCCACCGTGCGTGGCATGCGCATCGGCGACCCGATGGACGATTCGACCTACATCGGCGCCATCACGCGTGCGCAGCAACTCGACATGCTCGATGCGCAGGTGGCCGACGCCAAGGCCAAGGGCGCGAAGCTGCTGTGCGGCGGCCAGCGGCTGGCGGGGCCGGGCCACGGCTACGCACCCACGGTGTTCACCGACGTGAATCACGACATGCTGCTGATGCGCGAGGAAAGCTTCGGTCCCGTCATCGGCATCCAGAAAGTGGCCAGCGACGAAGAGGCGCTGGCGCTGATGAACGACACCCGTTACGGCCTCACGGCGGGCGTGTACAGCCGCGACGAGGCCGCGTCGCGCAAGCTGCTGGCGCAGGTCAACGCGGGCAGCGTGTATTGGAACTGCTGCGACCGCGTCAGCCCGCGCCTGCCGTGGTCGGGACACGGCGATTCGGGCATCGGCCTGACCTTGTCGCATCACGGCATCCTCGCCTTCACGCGGCCGAAGGCCTGGCATCTGCGCAAGCCCTGAGCCTGATCCTGATCCCCGATGCCGTGCGCCTGACGCTGTTCGATCTCGACCACACGCTGCTGAACGGCGACACCGACGATCTGTGGTGCCGTTTCCTGATGGACCACGGCGTGCTCGACCGGGCACGCTTCGAGCCGGGCAACGATGCCACGGTGCGCGACTACCGCAGTGGCGTGGTCAGCACGGAGGATTTCTGCAACTTCTACATCGGCACACTCGCCGGCCGCCGCGCTGAAGACTGGCTGGCGCTGCGCACGCGCTTCGTCGACACGCAAATCCGGCCGCGGCTGTGGCCCGGCGCCGCGGCGCTGGTGGCGCGCCACCGCGATGCCGGCGACGTGCTGGTGCTGACCACCGCCACGAATCGCTTTCTCAGCGAGCCAGCGGCCGCGCTGCTGGGCATTCAGGATCTGATCGCCACCGAGTGCGCATTCGATGCGTCGGGCTGCTTCAGCGGGCGCTGCCAAGGCGCGCCGAACATGCGCGAAGGCAAGGTGCAGCACCTGCATGCTTGGTTGGCCGCGCGCGCGACCACGTTGGCCGATTGCGACAGCACGCTGTACAGCGATTCGATCAACGACCTGCCGCTGCTGTGCGCCGTGAACCACGCCGTGGCGGTCAACCCTGATGCAGCACTTCGCGCCGAAGCGCAGCGGCGCGGCTGGCCCGTGTTGACGCTGGTTTGATCGGGCTCCATCGGCGTGTGCTTACCATCCGGCACATGCATCGACACATGACCATCACCCGGCGCCACTGTCTGGGCTGTGCGCTGGTGGCGCTCATTGCGCTGCCGGCGAGCGCCGACGAAGCCAAGTTTCCCGACGTGCTGAGCGTCAAGGTGCAGGCCCGCCCAGGCAACACCTTCGACTTCGATGTCACCGTGTCCTCGCCCTATGACAGCGCGCAGCGTTATGCCGACGGCTTCCGTGTGCTCGCGCTCGACGGCAAGGTGCTCGGCGAACGCAAGCTGTGGCACGACCATGCCGGTGAACAGCCGTTCACGCGTGACTTGTACGGGGTGACCGTGCCGGCTGGCCAGCGCAGCGTCGTCGTCGAGGCGCGCGACCAGAAATACGGCTGGGGCGGCAAGCGCGTCGAAGTCAGCCTGCCGGGCCGCTGAGACGGTCCATATGCAACCGTCGAGGCCGACATGATGTTCGAAGACAAGGTGGTGCTGGTCACCGGCGGCGGTGGCGGCATCGGCCGCGCCATCGCGCTGGCCTTCGCGGCGCAGGGCGCCAGGGTGATGATCGCCGACCTGCCCGGCGCCGCTGCCGAAGAGAGCCTGCGCCTGCTGCACCAGCAAGGCAGCCCGGCCGCCTTCGTCTCCGTCGATGTGACACAGGCCGCGCAGGTCGCGGCGATGGTGGCGACCACCGTGCAACAGTTCGGCGCGCTCGATGTCGCCGTCAACAACGCCGGCATCGAGGGCAGCGCGCGCGTGCCGGTGGCCGAGCATGCGCAGCAGGCCTGGGACGCGGTCATCGCCGTCAACCTGACCGGCGTGTTCCTGTGCATGAAGCACCAGCTGCCGGCGCTGCTGAAGACGCGCGGCGCCATCGTCAACATGGCCTCGGTGGCCGGGCTGTCGGGCAGCCGCATCGGCGCCGCGTACCACGCCAGCAAGCACGGCGTGGTCGGCCTGACGAAGGCCGCGGCGCTGGAATACGCCGAGCACGGCGTGCGCATCAACGCCGTCGCGCCGGGTGTGATCCACACGCCGATGGCCGAGCGGCTGCAACTCGTCGATGCGCCGGGCGCGCAGCGCGTGCTGGCGGCGCACCCGCTCGGTCGTCTGGGCACGCCCCAGGACGTCGCCTCCGCGGTGCTGTGGCTGTGCTCGCCCGGTGCGGCGTTCATCACCGGCCACACGCTGCCGGTCGATGGCGGTTACCTGATCCCCTGAACGGCGCGGCGCAGGGACATGGGGCATCTGCGTTGCAGGCCCCGCGGCGGCATGGCATCGTCGGGTTTTCGTTGATTCTGGGGAGTATTCCGATGCGCCGTGCCGCTGCCGCCGTGATGTGCGTGTTGGGCGCGTCAGGCCTGTGGGCCACGACGTCGAACGCCGCCGAGTTGCCGATCTTCGATGCCCACGTGCACTACAGCCACGACGCCGCCGCGCAGATGCCCGCCAAGGAAGCTGTCGCCATCCTGCGCAAGGCCGGCCTGAAGCGCGCGCTGGTGTCCAGTTCCGGCGACGCGGGCACGCAGGCGCTGCTGGCCGAAGCGCCCGACCTGGTGGTGCCCTCGCTGCGCCCGTACCGCAAGCGGGGTGAGCTCGGCACCTGGATGCACGACGACAGCGTGGTCGGCTTCCTCGAAGACCTGCTGAAACGCCACCGCTATGCGGCGATCGGCGAATTTCATCTCTACGGCGCCGATGCCGACCGGCCGGTGCCGCGGCGCATGGTGGCGCTGGCCAAGCAGCACGGCCTGGTGCTGCACGCGCATTCCGATGCCGATGCCATCGAACGGCTGTTCGTGCAGGACCCGCAGGCACGCATCCTGTGGGCGCACTCCGGCTTCGAGCGGCCCGAACAGATTGCCGCGCTGCTGCGCAAGCACAACAACCTGTGGTGCGACCTGGCCTTTCGCAGCGAACACGGCGGCGCCGGCAAGGTGCCGGCGGAATGGCGCGCGTTGTTCACCGAGTTTCCCGATCGTTTCACCGTCGGCACCGACACCTACACGCCCGAACGCTGGCACTACATCGGCGAGCACGCGAACTGGACACGCGCCTGGCTGGCCGATCTGCCGGCGCCGCTGGCCGAACGCATCGCCTGGCGCAATGCCGAGACACTGTTCAGCCACTGGAAGGCCGCGGGGGCGCAGTGAAGCGATGGCTGGCCGCCGCGCTGTGGCTCGGCGCCGCGGCCGCGCACGGCGCCGATGACGACTGTGGGCGCGCGCTCGGCGACGATACCCGGCGGCTGGCCGAGGGCGGCGTGGTGCTCGTCTTCAAGCCTTCGATCACGCCGATTGCGGTGGGCAAGCCCTTCGGCGTGGACTTCGTGCTGTGCCCGCCCACGCTGGCAGCCGACGAGGTGCGCGTCGATGCGCAGATGCCCGAACACCGCCACGGCATGAACTACCGCGCCAGCGTGCGCAGCCTGGGCGCGCAACGCTACCGCGCCGACGGGCTGCTGTTCCACATGCCCGGCCGCTGGGAGCTGATCTTCGACGTGCGCCACGGCGACACGGTGCAACGCCTGAGCCAGGCGCTGCAGGTCGAGTGAAGCCAGCGCAGGCCGTGGCCGCCCTCGCCGCCGCGTTGTGCCTGGCGGCAAGGGGTGAACCGCTGCCGTTGCCGCTCAGCAACGCCGACATCCCGCGCATCGTGTCCTTCGGCCCGTGGCCGCCGCCGATCGTGCGCGATACTTCCAACCGTGTGTCGGGTCAGCCGCTTGCCATCGCCTTCGGGAAGCGGCTGTTCAATGACAAGCGGCTGTCGCGTGACGGCAACCTGTCATGCGCCAGCTGCCATCGCAGCGCACTCGGCTTCAGCGATGGCCTGCCTCACGCCGCGGGCATTGGCCCCGGTGCGCGCAACACGCTGGGGCTGGCCAACCTGGGCACCCAACGTTGGTTCGGCTGGGACGGCGCGAACGACAACCTGTGGGCACAAAGCCTGCGGCCGCTGCTCGATGCGCACGAGATGGGTGGCAGCCTGGATCGGGTCGCCGACACCGTGCGCCGGGTGCCGGCGCTGCGACGCGACTATCGACGCGTGTTCGGCCACCCGCCGGGCAGCGACGACGAACGCATCGCCATCGATGTGGCCAAGGCATTGGCCGCCTATCAGGAAACCCTGGTCACGCCGCGCACGGCGTTCGACGACTTCCGCGATGCGGTGCAACGCGGTGACCGCGCCGCCGTCGCTGCGTACCCACAAGCCGCACAGCGCGGGCTGGCGCTGTTCATCGGCCCCGGGCGTTGTTATGTCTGCCACAGCGGGCCCAACTTCTCCAACGGCGAGTTCCACGACATCGGCATTCCCTACTTCATCGCACCGGGCCGCGTCGACGCCGGTCGCCATGGTGGCATCAAGTCGCTTCAAGCCAGCCGCTACAACCGGCTCGGCGATTTCAGCGACGATGCGTCGCAAGACAGCGCCATTGCCACCCGACATGTCGAGCTGCAACACCGCAATTTCGGCGAGTTCAAGGTGCCCAGCCTGCGCAACCTCGCGCGCACCGCACCGTACATGCACAACGGCAGCCTGGCCACGTTGCGCGACGTGCTGATGCACTATTCCGAACTGCCCGAAGAGCGGCTGCACGCCGATGGCGAGAAGCTGCTGGTGCCGCTGCACTTGAGCCCGACGCAGATCGACGACCTGCTGGCCTTTCTCGACAGCCTGAACACGCCGGCCGCGAACCCTGCCGTTGCGCGGCGATAGCATCGCTGGCATGACCCAGACGTTGAAACGCCTGCTGCCCATCACCCTGTGCCTGGTTGCGCTGGCGGGCCTCGTTGAACCCGCGCAGGCGCAGGGCCGGCAGCTGCGCATCGCCAGCGCCTTCGACCCGCAGACGATGGACCCGCATGCGCTGGCGCTGCTGTACCACAGCCGCGTCGCGTTCCAGGTCTATGACTCGCTGATCGGCCGCGATCAGGACTTCAAACTCGAACCGGGGCTGGCACTGAAGTGGATAGCGATCAGCGCCACCGCCTGGCGTTTCGAACTGCGGCCGAACGTGGTCTTTCATGACGGCAGCGCGTTCAGCGCCGACGACGCGGTGTTCTCGATCGAGCGCGCACTCGCCCCACCTTCGCAACGCGCGTTCCAGCTGAAGGGTGTGACCGGGGCGAAGAAGGTCGATGCGCTGACCCTCGACATCGAGCTGGCCACACCCGATGCGGTGTTGCCCGAAAAGCTGGTCTTCCTGCCGATGATGAGCAAGGCCTGGTCGCTGCAGCACGGTGCCGACAAGGCACAGGATTTCAATGCCAAGCAGGAAACGCATGCCGCGCGTTTCGCCAACGGCACCGGACCGTTCATGCTCGATCGCTACGAGAGCGACATCAAGACGGTGCTGAAGCGCTTCCCGCGCTACTGGGGCTGGCCCGACAAGCGCTCGGGCAATGTCGATGAAGTGACGTTGGTCGTCATCCGTTCCGATGCCACGCGGCTGGCGGCGCTGGCCTCGGGCGAGGTCGATATGGTGCTCGACCCGCCGTTCCAGGACATCGCGCGGCTGCAGAAAGATCCGCGCATCACGATGCTGCAGACCGCCGACCTGGGCCAGCAGTACTTCACCTTCGACCAGTCGCGCGACGAACTGATCAACGGCGATGTGAAGGACCGCAACCCCTTCAAGGACCTGCGCGTGCGCCAGGCGGTGTATCACGCCGTCAACATCGACCTGATCATCGACAAGGTGCTGCGCGGCCAGGCGGTGGCCACCGGCGCGTTCCTGTCCACCCGCGTCGAGGGTTCGCCGCCCGAACTCGACCGGCGGCTGCCCTATGACCCGGCGAAGGCGCGCGCCCTGTTGACGGCGGCCGGCTACCCGGACGGCTTCGAGGTGACGCTCGACTGCGTGAACATCGCCTGGCGCGAGAACGTGTGCACCGCGGCGACGGGCATGCTGCGCCAGGTGGGCATCCGCGCATCGCTGCGCTCGACGGGCACCAACCTGTTCTTCCCCAAGCTCACGCAGGCCAGCGCCAGCTTCGTCGAATTCGGCTGGACGCCGAGCCCCGATGCGTGGGCCTCGCTGAACGCGCTGTTCCGCACTTACGACAAAGCGGGTTTCGGCACCTTCAACGCCGGCCGCTACAGCAACCCGCAACTCGATGTGCTGATCGACAGCATCCGCGTCGAACCCGACCTGCTGCGACGGCGTGCAATGGTCGGCACCGCCCTGCGCCTGATCGACGAGCAGCTGCCCTACATCCCGCTGTACCGGCGCAAGCTGAACTGGGCATTGGCCAAGGGCGTGCAAGCGGTGCAGTGGCCGAACGACGCGATCGAACTGCGCTGGGTGAGGATGAAGTGATCTTCAGCGGCGCCCGCACGGCGCCGTCAAGTCAATGGCTTGGCAGCGATGCCGTCGTGCACCATTGCGTTTCGCACGGCACGCCGTCGTTGTCGCCGTCCATCTTCACGCCGGGGCAGTTGCGCAGGAAGAAAGTGGCCTCGGCGCAGGAATGCATCTGCGAACAGCGCGTGCGGCCATCGCAGCGGTAGCTGGCCGCCGGACTGCCGTTCGCCGCGCGGGCCGATACGCTGGTCACAGACAGCGGCACGTGAGCTGGTGCGCTGACGGCCGCCGGCGCGATGGCTCCCGCGGCCGAGGGCGATTCGCCCCTGGCACAAGGACCGTGGCTGCGGCGGAATTCCTTCGGCATCACCGCGCCACCCTGCGCATGCAGGCCGCGCATCAGCGCCTTGGCCATGCGCTCGTCGGCAACGAACGGGCCGCGGTCGTACTTGTAGCGCGTGCTCCAGGCGTGCCCTTCCTGCACCATCTTCTTGTTGATGTTCTGATCGCCGATGAACACCGTGGCCAGCGTGCGGCCGTAGGTGTCCTGACCCTGCGTGCGCAGCGTCACCTGCCGGCCGAGCACGCGCTCGGCGAGCTCGCTGCGGGCCTTCTCGCCACCGTCCTGGCAGATCTCGGGCGCGTCGATGCCAAGCAGACGCACTTGCAGCGACTCGCCGCCGGGTGCCAGCGCGACCCACAGGCTGTCGCCATCGGTGACACGCGACACCTGGGCGGTGACGGTGATCGCGCTGGCGGCGCCGACCAGGGTGCCGTGAGCAAGCAGCAACAACACAAGCAACGTGTTCAGCATGGTGGGGATCGTCGAGGCCATGCCGTGCATTCTGGAACCGGTGACCCGGCGCTGCGTGGCGTGGACCGTGACCTATGGCGCGGCCGCCGAAGCTGGATAGACTGGCCGCATGCGCGAGCCGGCCCAACAGCGACGACACCCCGCGCGACCCGCCTTCGCGCTGGTCGGGTTGCTTTTCGTTGCAGTTCTTCACGCGCACGCCCAGACCCACGACCCGCTGCTGACTCTCGACGGCCTGCCGCGCCCGGCCACGCCGCCCGCCGAAAGCGGCCCGGTGGTGCCCGAGCGCGTGCTCGGCTGGCGCCGCGAGGCACAGCGCTACGAACACGGTGACGACCTGCCCCGCGACCCGGTGCGCGCTGCCGAGCTGTACTGCCGTGCCGCACGCTACGGCGATGCCGAGTCGCAATACAGCCTGGCCTGGATGCTGACCAACTCGCGCGGCATCGAACGCGACGACGCCACCGCCGCGCACCTGTTCGCCGCCGCTGCCGAGCAGGGGCACCGGCAGGCGCAGAACATGGCGAAGTCGATGGGCACGCCGCGTGGTGCGCCGCCACCGTGCCTGCGCCAGCCGGAGGCCGAAGCCGAGCCGGCAGCCAGCGCGACGTTGCAGGCCGCAGCCACGCCGCCGATGCCGCCGATCGCAGCCAACGCGCCGGCACCGATCGTCAACTTCGTCAACATCATCGCGCCCGAGTACAAGCTCGAGCCGCAGCTGGTGCTGGCCATCATGGCCACCGAATCGAACTTCGACCCGCTGGCGCTGTCGCCGCGCAATGCGCAGGGCTTGATGCAGCTGATTCCCGGCACCGCCACGCGCTTCGGCGTGCGCGATGCGCTCGACCCGGCGCAGAACATCCGCGGCGGCATGGCCTACCTGCGCTGGCTGATGGCCTACTTCGAAGGCGACATCGTGCTCGTGGCCGCGGCTTACAACGCCGGCGAGCGCGCGGTCGAACGCTATCTCGGCGTGCCGCCGTATGCCGAGACACGCCAGTACGTGCGGCGCATCCAGGCGGCGATGGGCGGGCGCAACCGGCATGCGTTCGATGCCAATGTCACGCCGCCGTCGCAGCAGATGGTGCTGCTGCGACGGGTGGCGCCGGGACGCTGAGCGCGGCTCAGGCCAGCGGGTCGGCGCCGGGCGCCGGCTGTGAACGCGCCGATCGACGCGATCTGCGACCCTCGCCGACAGCCGGCGCATCGAGCACCGCCTGCGCCTCGCTCAACAGCCGCGCCAGCCGGTCGGCCAGCTTCTCGGTGGTCAGCTGCTCACGGAAGCGCTCCACCATCAGCGGCAGGCTGAACGGGCTGGGCGCGGCCAGCTCGACGAACTGCAACGTCAGCCGGCGCATGCGCCCCAGGCTGGCACGCAGCCGCGCGATGTCCAGCTCCTGCGCCAGCACCTCGCTGTCGGCCTGGCCGAGCAGCCGGTTGCCGGGGTCGTACTTGCGGAACACCTCGAAGAACAGGCTCGACGAAGCCTGCAACTGGCGCGTGCTCTTCGGTGCGCCCGGGTAGCCGCTGAAGACCAGACCGGCGACCCGCGCGATCTCGCGGAAACGGCGCTGCGCCAGCTCGCCGCTGTTCAGGCTGGCGAGCACGTCGTGCAGCAACTCGCCGGCATCGAACAGCGTGTGATCATGCAGCCCGCGCAAATCGGGCTCGTGCGCGCTGAGAAGCTCCAGCCCTTGTTCGTTGACGCTGATGCTGAAGGTGTTGGCCTGTGATGCGCTCAGCCGCCAGGCGAACAGCGAGGCCAGCCCCAGGTGCACCAGCCGTCCGGCGAAGGGATAGAGGTAGAGATGGTGGCCCTCGCGCGAGCGCCGCCGTTCGACCAGCAACGTGCCCGGCGTGGGCAGCTTCGACAGGCGCAATTGCGTGCGCAGCATCGGCTCGGCGCTTTGCAGCTCGGGCTCGAAGAAGTCACCCTGCACGCATCCGGCCAGCACCTGCAAGGTGGCCTGGGACAAGGCATCGGACAGCGCCATGCGCCCGCCGGCCCAGGCCGGCACGATGCCCTTGTTCTTCGTCGCCTTGCGCACGTACGCAGCCATGTCGTGCGTGCGCACGTACTCGAGCACACGCCCGCCGAAGACAAAACAATCGCCGGGCTTCAGGCGCGCGATGAAGCTCTCCTCGATCTGCCCGAGCGTGCCGCCGCTCAACCACCTCACCTGCATCGACGCGTCGCTGACGATGGTGCCCACCTGCAGCCGATGGCGCAGCGCGATGCCGCGGTTGGGCACGCGATACACGCCCCTGGCGTCGGCGACCACGCGCTGGTATTCGGGGTAGGCCTTCAGGCTGTCGCCGCCGCGCACGACGAAGTCCAGTGCCCACTGGAAGGCCTCGCGTTTGAGCGCGCGGTAGCTCCAGGCGCCGCGCACCTCGCGAAACATCGCTTCGGCGCGGAAGCCACCACCCAGCGCCATGCTCACCAGGTGCTGCACCAGCACATCCAGCGGCGCCTCGGGTGCGAAACGCGCTTCCACCTGGCCGGCGAGCGCAGCGCGGCGCGCGGCCACCGCCTCGACCAGTTCGAGCGTGTTGGTCGGTACCAAGGTCACGCGGCTGGCGCGCCCGGGCTGGTGGCCCGAGCGGCCGGCGCGCTGCAGCAAGCGGGCCACACCCTTGGCGCTGCCGATCTGCAGGACGCGTTCGACGGGCAGGAAATCGACGCCCAGGTCGAGCGACGAGGTCGCCACCACGGCGCGCAGGCTGCCGGCCTTCAGCCCCGCCTCGACCCACTCGCGCACCGCGCGGTCGAGCGAGCCATGATGCAAGGCGATGCTGCCGGCCCAGTCGGGGCGCGCATTCAGGATCAGCTGGTACCAGATCTCGGCCTGCGAGCGCACGTTGGTGAAGACCAGCGTGGTCGAAGACGAGGCGATCTCATCCACCACCGGCTGCAGCATCTGCGCGCCCAGGTGCCCACCCCAGGAAAAGCGCCCCGGCTCGCGCGGCAGCAGCGTGTCGATGAGCAGTTGTTTGTCGATGCGCCCGCGCACCAGCAGGCCCGGACTCGGCGGCTTCGGGCCGAGCAGGCTGTGCATCGCCTCGTCGAGGTTGCCGAGCGTGGCCGACAGCCCCCATACCGCCAGCGCCGGCCGCCGTTGGCGCAGTCTTGCCAGCGCCAGTTGCACTTGAACACCGCGCTTGTTGGCGATCAGCTCGTGCCATTCATCGACGATGACGGTGTGCACGCCTTGCAGGTCGTCGCGGGCACGCTCGCGCGTGAGCAGCAAGGTCAGCGATTCGGGTGTGGTCACCAGTGCGGTGGGCGCGCGTTTGTCCTGGCGCATGCGCTCGGCCGCTGTCGTGTCGCCGGTGCGCAGGCCCACCGTCCAGTGCGGCGCCAGCACCGACAGCGGCCGCCGCAGTGCACGCGCGGTGTCGGCGGCGAGGGCGCGCATCGGCGTGATCCACAGCACCTGCAGGCCGGCCCTGGCCTCGGCGCGCGCCAGCGCGCCCAGCCACACCGCATAGGTCTTGCCCGAGCCGGTGGTGGCATGCAGCAAGCCGCTGCGGCCTTGCTGCAGGGCGACCCACACCTCGCGCTGGAAGTCGAAGGGCTGCCAGCCTTGGGCCGCGAACCAGTCGTCGAAGGGTGCGGTGCGCGGCGCTGCGGGGTCGGGATGCATCGCGCTGCATTGTCGATGCGACGCGCTGCCCTCACGCGCTGACGATCCACCCCTCGAGCGCATCGACGTGCGCCGGCAGCCCATGGTTCGGCTGCCCCGCGGCCCAGGCCGCCTGCATCAGGCACAGCACCGCGTCGAGGCGGTCGCCACCGCCGTCTTCGATCAGCGCAGCGCGCTGCGTGGCATGCAATTTCAGCTTCAGTTGCAGCCGCGTGCGACCCTGCGACAGCGCGCTGACGATGTCGTGCCGCGCCTGCCTTCGCTCAGCGGTCTGGCGGGCGCGCGCGTCGCTCTTGTACGAGCGGCGGCCGATCAGCTCGCGCGCCAGCAATCCGGGATAGGCCTCGAGCGCGACACGGCTTCGATCGCCGTCGTGCAAGCCCGGCAGGTGCAATCCCGCTTCGAGCAGCAGCGGCACACCCGCATGCAGCATGAAGGCCACCGGCGGGTTGACCCACTTCATCGACGGGCTGGAGCCGGCGGGCCCGTCGCAGGCGCGGTGGGCAAACTTGCCGCCCACGGGTCGCGCGTCGCAGAAGGCCTTGAAGGTGGCGCGGATCTGCGCGCGGTCCAGGCTGCGGTAGTGATGCATCAGCGCCGGCCATTGCAGCGGCCAGCCGAGCGTTTCGACCAGTTCGCGCGGCAGCCCGAAGGGCAGATCGAAACCGCCGATCCAGGGGCCGGGCGCACGCAGCGCGTCGGCCAGGCTGGGCAGGCTCGCATGCGCTTGCAGCAAGCGCAACTGCACGGTCGCATCGGTGCGCTCGCCCGCCGCCAGCCAGATCGACTTGGCCCGCGTCGGCGCGCTGCTGAAATCGACGCCGATGCAGTGCATGGTTTCGGGTGCGACCAGCCGCCGTGACTCAGCGCCAGCGCAATGCATCACCAGTCCATGGCATGCATCGAATTCTGCCCGCGAAGCCGACGGCGACCAGGCTCATGGCGAGAGCGCGCGCCTGCGCCAGAATGCCGACCGCACCTTGCTTGATTGACATGAACGCGACACCTTTCACCGTGCGCCGTCTCACCGCCGACGACCTGTCGTCGATGCACGCGCTGCTGTCCACTTTCGGCGAGGCCTTCGAAGACCCGGCCACCTACTGCGGCCAGCGGCCCGATGCGGCCTACCTGCACGATCTTCTCGGCAGCGGCGGGGTTTTCGTGCTGGTGGCGCTGGAAGGCGGCGAGGTCATCGGCGGCCTGGTGGCCTACGAATTGAAGAAGTTCGAACAGCCGCGCAGCGAGATCTACATCTACGACCTGGCAGTGGTGGCCGCGCACCGGCGCCGCGGCATCGCCACCACGTTGATCGAACACCTGCGGGGTCTGGCGGCGGCACGCGGTGCCTGGGTCGTGTACGTGCAGGCCGACGCAGACGACGAGCCGGCCATCGCGCTGTATTCGAAGCTGGGTGTGCGCGAGCAGGTGCTGCACTTCGACATCGCCGTGCCCGGTCCTGAAGGGGGGACGCGCAGGTGAACAGCAACCCGGTGCTCGTCGAAGCGCTTCGCGGCACGATGCTGGAGTCGGCGCACCGCGGCGCCTTCGCGCTGTTCGATGCTGAAGGCGGTTGTGTGCAATCGCTCGGCGACATCGAGCGGCCGGTGTATGCACGCTCGGCGGTGAAGGTGCTGCAGGCGCTGCCGCTGGTGGCCAGCGGTGCGGCCGAGCGCTTTCAGCTCGGCGATGCCGAACTGGCGCTGGCCTGCGCGTCGCACAACGGCGAGGCGGCGCATGTGGCCACCGCCGCCGGCATGCTGGCCAAGGCCGGGCTCGATGCCGGCGTGCTCGAATGCGGCGCGCATTGGCCCTACCGCGAAGCTTTCCAGCGCGAGATGGCGCAGCGCGGCGAAACGCCGAGCGCGCTGCACAACAACTGTTCGGGCAAGCACGCCGGCTTCGTCTGCCTGGGCTGCGCCATCGCCGGCCAGCGCGGCGACAGCGATGTGCGCGGCTTCCTGCGTGGCTACGTGGCGATCGATCACCCGGTGATGCAGGAAGTCGGCCACGCGCTGCAGGCCACCACCGGCTGGGATCTGGCGGGTGCGCCGCGCGGCACCGACGGCTGCTCGATCCCGACCTTCGGCATCCCGTTGCGCCACCTGGCCACCGCGTTCGCGCGCGTCGGCACCGGCGTCGGGCTCAGCGCCGAGCACGGCCGCGCCGCGCGGCGGCTGCGCGCGGCGGTGGCGCGCGAGCCGTTCATGGTCGGCGGCACCGAGCGTTTCGACACCCTGGTGATGCAGCGCCTGGGCGAACGCGTGTTCTGCAAGGTCGGCGCCGAAGGTGTCTATTGCGCGGCGTTGCCCGAGCGTGGGTTGGGCGTGGCGATCAAGATCGACGACGGCAACAATGCGCGCGCCGCCGAGGTGGTGATGGCCGCGATCATCGAAGCGCAGGTGACGTTGCGCGGCGACGAGGCCGCCTTCATGCGCGGCTTCAGCGACGTGCCACTGCGCAACTGGAACGGCATCGAAGTGGGGCGGCTGTGCGCCAGCGCGGCGTTGCGCGAGGCGCTGGCCACGGCGTGACCCCCATCGGGAACGGTGCAAATCGCCCACGGTAGCCAGCCCCGGCATCTCGCGCTACCCTTTGGGCCTGACGACAAAGCGGAGACATCGGATGGCGAACTTTGTACTGGTGCATGGCGCCTGGCACGGCGGTTGGTGCTGGCGCGACACCGCGGCGGCACTGCGCGCGGCCGGCCACGCCGTGTTCACGCCGACCCACACCGGCGTCGGCGAGCGATCGCATCAGAGCGCGTGGCCAGGCTGCCCACCGGCCACGACGTGATGGTGGATATGCCCAAGGAACCGGCCAGCGAACTGCTGACACTGGCCTGAAGACAGGCCACCGCCGCCGGGCCGCAACGGCCCGCTCTTTTTTTCTCCTGAAACACATCGAAAGCCGAGCATGAGCAGCAAGTCCCGCACCAGCACCAGCAGTACCAGCAGCAGCACCGTCCCCGCCACCGCCAGACAGTTGCGCTCGCTGATCAAGCGCAGTGGTGAACTGGAGGTCTCGCTGGTCGATGTGCCGGTGCCGAAGCCGGCCGAAGACGAGGTGCTGGTGCGCATCGAAGCCACGCCCATCAACCCGTCCGACCTGGGCTTGTTGTTCGGTGCTGCCGATATGGCCAAGGCCAAGGTGTCGGGCAGCGCCAGCCACCCGGTGGTCAGCGCGCCGGTGCCGGAAAAAGCCATGAAGGGCATGGCCGGGCGCGTCGACGAATCGATGCCGGTGGGCAACGAAGGCGCCGGCGTGGTCGTCAAGGCCGGCGAATCGGCGGCGGCGCAGGCGCTGCTGGGCAAGACGGTGGCGCTGATCGGCGGCGCGATGTACGCGCAATACCGCTGCATCAAGGCCGAGCAATGCCTGCTGCTGCCCGACGACGCCACGCCGGCCGATGGCGCCAGCTGCTTCGTCAACCCGCTCACCGCGCTCGGCATGGTCGAGACGATGAAGCGCGAGGGCCACCGCGCGCTGGTGCACACGGCCGCGGCATCCAACCTGGGGCAGATGCTGAACCGCATCTGCCTCAAGGACGGCATCGCTCTGGTCAACATCGTGCGCAAGCCCGAGCAGGCCAAGCTGTTGAAGGCGCAAGGTGCGAAGTGGGTGTGCAACACCGAATCGGAAAGTTTCATGGCCGAGCTGACCGATGCGCTCGCCGCGACCGGCGCCACGCTGGCCTTCGATGCCATCGGCGGCGGCAAGCTCGCCGGCCAGATCCTGACCGCGATGGAAGCGGCGCTGAACCGCACAGCCAAGGAATACAGCCGCTACGGTTCGAGCACGCACAAGCAGGTCTATCTGTACGGCATGCTCGACCCGGCGCCGACCGAGTTCTCGCGCGGCTTCGGCATGGCCTGGGGCATGGGCGGCTGGCTGTTGTCCCCGTTCCTGCAGAAGATCGGCGCGAAGGGCGCGGAGCCGCTGCGGCAACGCGTGGTGGCCGAGTTGAAGACCACCTTCGCCAGCCACTACGACCGCGAGGTCTCGCTGGCCGGCGCGTTGCAGAAGGACGCCTTCGCTGCCTATGGCAAACGCGCCACCGGCGCGAAGTTCCTGATCAACCCGAGCCTGTAGCTGCGCGCGCTCGCCGGCCCAGGCGACGCATGGCTTCAGCTCAAGCCGCCTGCGCCTGCGCCGCCAGCACCTCGGCACGCACCGCTTCGGTCAGCTCGGACTTCAGTTCGGTGAACACAGCCGAGGTCTTCACCGAATAGTGGCGCGGGTGCGCCAGCGCCACGTCGCGGTCGAGCTTGATGCGACCGGGCCGTGCGCTCATCACCATCACCCGGCTGCCCATGAACACCGCTTCGTCGATGTCGTGGGTGACGAACAGCACCGTCTTCGCCTCGGCCTCCCAGATGCCCAGCAGCAGTTCCTGCATCAGCTCGCGGGTCTGGTGGTCGAGCGCGCCGAAGGGCTCGTCCATCAGCAGCATGCGCGGGTTGTTGGCCAGCGCGCGCGCCAGCGCGGTGCGTTGCTGCATGCCGCCGGACAGCTGCTTCGGATAGTGCCGGTCGAAGCCTTTCAACCCCACCTTGTGCAGGAAGCCGTGCGCGATGTCGAGCTGCTGCGCGCGCGGCAGACCGCGTTCGCGCAGCCCGAAGCACACGTTGTCGAGCACGCTCAGCCACGGGAACAGCGTGTAGCTCTGGAACACCATGCCGCGGTCGGCGCCGGGCCCGCCGATGCGCCGGCCGTCGAGCAGCACCTCGCCGGCGGTCGGCACATCGAGCCCGGCGACGATGCGCAGCAACGTGCTCTTGCCGCAGCCACTGGGGCCCAGGATGGTGACGAAGTCGTTCTCGGCCACATCCAGCGTGGTCGCCTGAAGCGCGAGCGTGGTGTCGAAACGGCGCTCGACGCCACGCACCTGCAGCAAAGCGTTCATCGGCATCTTCTTTACAGCGGACTCACTGGAATGCAGAGGTTGCAGGAGAACACACCGCTGCTCGCATCGAAGCGCGCGTTGAGCGGGTAATGTTCGAGGCAGGGCCCGGCGTCCAGCTGCAGGCCGCTGTCGGGCAGCCAGTCGCGCAGCAGCCGCTGCCAGGCCGCATCGATGTCGCGGATGCTGCCTTCGAAAGGCATGCAGGCGTAGCGGCCCGCGCCCAGCACGGTGCGCAACGGCTGGCTCGACAGCACGGCGTCGGCATCCACTTCGACGGCAGCATCGTAGCGGCATCGGGACGCGTCGGTGATGCCCGGGTCGTCATGCGAGATGCCGTAGCGCACGCGGCCGAACAGGTTGTTCTGCGCCATCCAGGGCGCCACCTGTTGCATCCAGAACTCCTGCAGCGGCGCGCCGTAGGGGCCGGTGTGGCGGAAGTAGGCCACCGGCGTGGCGGGGCGTTCGACAAGGGTGACGTTCATGGCGTGCTTCGAATCAGCGGTTGTGGGAAACCGATGATCGAAGCGCGCAGGCGTTGCCGCCTGATCGCCCTTGCGCGCAGCCTGATCGGGATTGCTCATCGGCTCGTTTGCGCCAGGCCGTCGGCGACTGCTCCGAAGTGCTGCCTGAAGGCCCGCGCGAAAGCCTCGCCGGAGCCAAAACCCACGCCCAGCGCGGCTTCCAGCACCGACAGCCGCGGTTGTGAGCGCAAGCGCAGCGCGGCCTGCTCGACGCGGCGTCGGCGCAAATAGTCGCCCAGCGTCTCGCCGGTCCAGGCCGCGAACAGGCGATGGAAATGGAACGGCGAAAAATGCGCCACCGCGGCCAGCGTGTCCAGCGACAGCGGCTGGTCCAGGTGCGCGTCGATGTGGGCGATGACGCGATGGATGCGCCGCTCGTACTCCGCGCGGCTGCCTCGGTGCGAGGTCGAATGGCGCCGACACCCTTCAGCGCCCCAGCTGCGCCCACGGGAACAGCGCGCGGTTGGCCCACTTGAAACCGAGGTCGCTGACCAGCCCGATGAGGCCGATGACGATGATGCCGAAGATGATCTGGTCGGTGGCCAGCAGCGCCTGGCTGTCGGTGATCATGTGACCGATGCCGCTCGATGCACCGATCAGTTCGGCGACGATGACGTAGGTCCAGGCCCAGCCGAGCACCATGCGCAGCTGCTCGGCGATCTCGGGCGCCGCGCCGGGGATCAGCACCCGCCGGATCAGCCCGCGGTCACTCACGCCCAGCGTGTAGGCGGCCTCGACCAGGTCGCGGCGGGTGTTGCCGACGGTCACGCTGATCATCAGCACGAGGCTGAAGAAACTGCCGATGAAGATGACCGACAGCTTCTGCGCCTCGCCGATGCCGGCCCACAGGATCAGCAACGGAATGAACGCCGACGCCGGCAGGTAACGCGCGAAGCTGACGAAGGGTTCGAAGAAGGCCTCGACGGGCTTGTAGGCGCCCATCAGCACACCCAGCGGCACCGCCAGCGCCGCCGCGATGGCGAAGCCGCCGAGCACGCGCCACACCGTCATGCCGATGTCGAAGGCAAAGCCCTGCTCGGTGAGCAGCGTGTAGCCCGAGCGCAGCATCTTCAGCGGGTCGGCGAGGAAGATCGGATTCACCCAGCCGCTGAAGGTCGCCGCCGACCACACGGCGACGAAGAGCACGAAGAAGGCGATGCCGAGCACGACGCGCGCCCCCGGCTTGACCGGCACCAGCGGCTTCACTGCCGGCTACTTGATGTACTGCGTATCCGCCAGCTTCGTCATGTCGGGCAGCTGCTTGATGATGCCGGCCTCGAGCAGCAGATCGGCGGCTTCCTTGCTGAACTGCGCATGCTCGGCGGCAAAGAACTTCTGGTTCGCCGCGCGGTCCTGCCAGCGCAGGTACTTCTGGCTGGCCTCGAACTTCTCGGCCGGCTGCTTGACATCCGCACCCATGATCTCGAAGCTCTTCTTCGGATCGGACTGGATCATCGCCACGGCATCGAAGTAACCATCGGCCAGCGCCTTCGCGGCCTTCGGGTTATCGGCCAGGAACTTCGGCGTGCAGCCGAAGGTGTCCATGATCATCGGGTAGTCGAGCGTGGTGGCGATGATCTTGCCGGCCTCGGGCTTGTCGCGCACCGCCGACAGGTAGGGCTCGTAGGTCATCGCCGCATCGAGGTTGGCGGTGCCGGCGATCATCGCGTTGGCAGCGGCCTGCGGCTCGAGGTTGACGACGGTGACGTCCTTGGTGGACAGGCCGTTCTTCTTCAGCATCCACGCCAGCGTGAAATACGGCGCCGTGCCGGGTGCGCTGGCGGCCACCGTCTTGCCCTTCAGATCGGCGATCTTGCTGATGCCGGGCTTGACCACCATGCCGTCGGCGCCGTAGCTCTTGTCGAGCTGGAAGATCTGCGTGGTGGGAATGCCGTTGGCGCTCCACACCACCCAGGTCTCGACCGTGGTCGCCGCGCACTGGATGTCGCCGCTGGCCAGCGCCAGGTGGCGGTCCTTCTGCGGGATCTTCTTGATCGTCACGTCCAGCCCGTGCTTCTTGAACAGGCCGGCTTCCTTCGCCAAGGTCAGCGGCGCGAAGCCGGTCCAGCCGGACATGCCGATGGTGACCGGGGTGTCTTGCGCGGCGGCGGCGGCGGTCATCAGCACCAGCGTGGCGCCGGTGAGCAGGTGGGTCTTTACGGTGGGCATGGCAACTCCAGGGTGAGAGGACCGAAAAGGAAGCAAGTATCAGGGGCAAGGCCAGCAGGGGGTTCGAGGTGGTGCGCCGGTGCATGCCACAGGCAAGCGCCGTGCCGTGAAAGTCGGCGGCGAACTCACTTCGGCGACAGCACCACCGCGCCGAATCCGGCCAGCGCACGGTCGATGCTCAACAGCCGCAAGCGACCCTGCCGGGCTTGGGCGTACAACAAACGGTCGAAGGGGTCGCCATGGGCTTGGCGCAACTCGCACGACAGCAGCAGGGCCTCGAGCTGCAGGGCCAGCGGGCGCAAGCCGTTCTTCAACGCCTGCTGCACCAGGCGGCGCGGCTGTACGGCGATCTTGCCCTTGCGCCATTTCAGGCCCAGCTCCCAAATCGACGCGTCGGAGAACCACACGCTTTCGGCGTCGGCTATCACCCGGCGCGCCGCATCGTCAAGTTGGGGTGCGTCGGTGAGCAGCCAGATCAGGCAGTGTGTGTCAAGCAGCAGCTTCACGGTGCCAGCAGATCGTCGTCGCTGGACGGCGCGTGAAAGTCGGCGCTGAGCTTGAGCCGCTGCGCCTTCAGCCCGCCGAAGCGCACGCCACTGCGCGAACCGGCGGCCGGCGCGATGGGGGTCAGGCGCGCCACCGGCTTGCCGGCACGCGCGATGACCACCTCTTCACCGGCCTGCGCCTTGTCAAGCAGGGCGGAAAGTTTGCTCTTCGCTTCATAAATGTTCACGAGCATCGATGCCTCCGCGCCGGCCCGAAGCCGGGTTGGTCATATTGTAGTCTGCTTGACCAAGTGTCTCTCCGGCCGTCGATCGTGTCCAGGTCGGTTTGCTCGGCGCCAATCGCCGCGGGCATCGGCGGCAGCGGCTGTCAACGCGGCTTATGGCGGCAACCCGAGGTCGCCGGCCACGGCGACGATGCGATCGCGCCCGGCGATGAAGCGCGCATCTGGCGCGGCCCAGTAGTTCGTGATCCACGCCCGGTTGAACTTCGGGTGTCGCTGCTGTGTGTCGTCCAGAAGCTTCACGGCCTCGTCGCGCCGGCCCTGCTGGGCCACGGCCGCCGCCAGCACCACACCGTAGAAGGGCACACGCGGATTGGCCAGCACCGATCGGCGCAGCGCCTTTTCGGCCTCGGCATAGCGGCCGAGCTGGAACAGATTGAAGCCGCTCAAACCCTGCCACACCGACACGCGCGAATCACGCGGGCTGATGCGCGTGGCGCGCGCGCAAGCGGCCAGGCTCTCCTCGAAGCGCCCCAGCCGCGGCAGCGCCGAGCAGCGGTGGTGGTGCGAGGTCGGCTCGTTCGGATAGTGCGCCACGAGCTGGTCGCCGATGAGCAGAAGCCCGGGATAGTCGCGGTGCAGATGGGCCATGCTGGCGTGCGCCAGGTGCGCGATCAGCGTGTCGGGAGCGATCAGATCGAGTTGCGCCAGCGCCGTTTGTGCACGCGCGACGGACGCGGCGCGGTCGTCGGTCCAGTCCCACATCACCAGGTTGGCGCTGGCCAGCGACACGCTGCGCTGCAGTTCGGGGATGCCCTGCATCGCCAGATCGTCCGCGCGCACCTGCTCAGGCGCCAGCGCGCGCGCGTCGGCGGCCACCGCGTCGCCGAATTGCACCGCCAGCGTGCGCGCGATGCCACCGGCGACGTCGCCGACCAGCGCGCCCAATTCGGCGCGCGGCACGTCGCGCAGTTCAGACCAGGCCACGCGCCCGGTGCGCGTGTCGATCAGCGACACGGCCAGGCGCACCTGGTCGCCCTCGCGGCGGGCGCGACCGGTCAGCACGTGGCGCACGCCGAGTTCGCGGCCGACCTCGCGCGGATCGACGCTCTTGCCCTTGTAGCCGGCAGTCGAGCCGCGGCCGATGACCGTCGCTTCCGGCCAGCTGGCCAGAATCGCCGTCAGGTCACCGCTGACGCCATCGACGAACCAATCCTCGGCGCCGGCATCGCCCTCGAAGGGCAGGATGGCCAGCGAGCGCGGTGGCGCAGCATCGTTCGGCTGCGCCAACCAGGCGGCGGTGCCGAGCGCCGCGACCAGCAGCCCTGCGCCTGCCAGCCACGGGAACCAGCGCCGCGCAGCCCTGGCATCCAGTGGTGGCGGCGGCGCGGTCGTCATCAGTGGGCCGGGCACAGGCGCAGCCGACTCGGCGGCCGTCGCGCGCCTCGCCTCGACCGCCAGCAGATAGCCGCGTCGCGGTACCGTGCGGATGCGCGCATGGGCCTGGTCGCCGAGCACGCGGCGGATGTCGCCGATGGCCTGCACCAGCGAATCCTCGGTGACCACCACGTCGCCCCAGACGCGCTGCATCAACTCGTCCTTGCCGACCACCTGCCCGGCCTGTTCGCCCAGCACCAGCAGCACCTTCAGCGCCTGCGCGCGCAGCCCGGTCGGCCGGCCGCTGTCGTCGAACAGTTCGCCTCGGCCCAGGTCGAGCACGAAGCCGGGCCAGGCGCGCGTGGCGGCACCGGCAAGGGGGGCTTCGCGTTGCATGCGTTGTCGGCTGAACGGCCGCGAGGGACCGGGCTGGATGCCGGGTGCCTGCTGCGGGTCAACCATCTCGCAACGCCCCGCGCCCGACAAGCAGGCTGTGCCGCGGCGCCAAAAAGCTGTCCGTCGAGGTCGGTTTCGGTGAGCTTTCGGGATTCGTTCGGGACAAGCGCGGCCGGCGCGGCGAAAGTTCAAGCGGCGGCAGGTGACCCAAGGCCCGCCGCGCCGACCGGAGAAGACACATGAAGCACATCCACCAAACGCCGGGCAAGGCGCGGGTCATGAGCACACGGCGCCTCTTCCTGGTGGCACTCGCTGTTGCCAGTACGGTGACCTTTGCAGCAGCCCTGGACGAGGCAGCGCTGCGCCAGGCGATGGCGCGCTACGCGCAGGCCTGGAACCAGCGGGACGTCGCGGCCTGGAACAACCTGGTGACCGCCGACCTGCACTACAACGAGAGTTTTCTGCACACCGACGAAGCCCGCCAGATGACGACGCGCGATCGTGCGCGCCGCGCCTTCGAAAGCGCCATGACCGGATTCGATTTCGAATGGCAGCCGCTGCGCATCCATTTCAAACCCGATGGCAGCGCCACGGCAGTCATGCGTGTCGTGCAACGGGCGCTGCCGAAGACCAACGGCAAGTACGCCGCCACGTTCGAGACCAATCCTGCGATAGCGCGATCGATGGCGGGTCGAGGACGGACGCTGGAAGCTCTACCACTACGTCACGTTTGCGCCGTACGCCCGCGAAATCGTCAGTACCGAGCGGCTGATGAAGTAGCTCCCATTGCACTGTCACGCCGGTGCGTGACGTGACTCGCCGCGGCCGTCGGCCGGCCGCATCAACCGGAGACGACACCCAACGCGGAGTTCTTGACGGGAATGGGAGGTGCAACGCGTGCGGCAGCTAGCCGACGGCCAGATGGCCGTGGTGCTGAAGCAGCGCATGTCGATGCTGCCGAAGAAGGGTGGCAAATACGCGGCTGTGTTCGACAGCGACCCGTGTTTTGCACGCTGGCGGCGCGAAGGCAAGCAATGGAAGCTGGTCTTCTTCACGTCGTACAAGGGTTGGGCCCTCGACCTGATGAACAAGGCGGGGCTGCAGTGAAGGGGCGGGCTGGTTGTCGGCGCTGGCTTCGCTGCTTTCGCCGAGGGCGCCGCAAGCGCTCGCCGCGCCTTCACAGCCGTCGTTCGAAGTGCAGGTCGATCGAGGGCTGGCCACGCAGATCGGCGGCGCGGGGCCCGAGGTTGATGAAGCCGGTACGTTCCAGCACACGAACCGAAGCGTGGTTGCGTTGATCCACGCTGGCGCGCAGCCGCGTCACGCCTTGGTGGCCGCGCAGTTCATCGACCAGCCAGCGCAGCGCTTCGGTGGCATAGCCTTGCCGCCATGACGCCGGGCCGAGCATGTAGGCGATCCACGCTTGTTCACCCCCGACCGTGGCCTGCAAGGTGCCGATGCAAACACCCGCATCGCGCCGGCGCAACGCCCAGTTGAGCCACTGTTCGCCGCCGTCGGCAGGCCCGCGTAGCAGGCGGCGAATGTCTTGCGCCAAGGCCTCGGCCGTCGCCGGCTCCACGGTGTCGACCCACTCGAATACGCGCGGGTCATTCATCGCCGCGAACAGTTCGCCAGCGTGTTCGGGTGACAGCGGCTCGAAGATCAGCCGCGCGCTGACGTCGTTCAGCCGGGGATCCACAGCGCCGGCAGCCCGGGCAAGGTGCGCAGCAGGCGCGCCAGCGAACCGTCGCGGACCAGCGACGTGGCGGCTTCGATGTCGGGTGCCAGGTAGCGGTCGTGCGACATGGCCGGCACCTGTTCGCGCAGCAGGCGGTGCGCCGCTTCCAGCGCCAGCGAACTGGTCAACGGACGCAGGAATTCGATGCCCTGCGCCGCGACGAGCAATTCGATGCCGAGGATATGCGCCACGTTGTGAATCATCGGCTGCAGGCGCCGCGCGGCGAAGGTGGCCATCGAGACGTGGTCTTCCTGGTTGGCGCTGGTCGGCAGGCTGTCGACGCTGGCCGGATGCGCCAGCGACTTGTTCTCGCTGGCCAGCGCAGCGGCGGTGACATGCGCGATCATGAAGCCCGAGTTCAGCCCGGCATCGGCGGTGAGGAAGGGCGGCAACCGCGACACACTGGCGTCGATGAGCATCGCGATGCGCCGTTCGGCGATGGCGCCGACCTCGGCGATCGCCACCGCCATCGCGTCGCAGGCCAGCGCCACCGGCTCGGCGTGGAAGTTGCCGCCGGAGAGGATGGTCTGGTCTTCGGCAAACACCAGCGGGTTGTCGGTGACCGCATTGGCCTCGCGCAGCAGCACCAGGGCGGCATGGCGCAGCTGGTCGAGGCAGGCGCCGACCACCTGTGGCTGGCAGCGCAGTGAATACGGGTCCTGCACGCGGTCGTCGCCGGCGATGTGCGACTGGCGGATCTCGCTGTCCGACAACAACGCGCGGTAGTAGCGCGCCACGTCGATCTGCCCCGGCTGGCCGCGCAAGGCGTGGATGCGCGGATCGAACGGCCCATCGCTGCCACGTGCGGCATCGACCGTCAGCGCACCGATCACCAACGCCGCTTCGAGCACCGGCTCGAAGCTGAACAGCGCATGCAGCGCGAGTGCGGTGGACACCTGCGTGCCGTTGATCAGCGCCAGCCCTTCCTTGGCGCGCAGCACCAGCGGCTCGATGCCGGCATTGCGCAACAGCGGCCGCGCCGGCTGGCGCTGGCCATCCAGCACCATCTCGCCCTCGCCGATCAGTGCCAGGCTCAGATGCGCCAGCGGCGCCAGATCCCCTGAGGCACCGACCGAGCCTTGCGACGGCACATGCGGCACCAGCCCGGCATTGAACACGTCGATCAACGCATCGACCACTTCCTGGCGCACACCCGAATGGCCGCGCGCCAGGCTGCCGGCCTTCAGCGCCAGCACCAGCCGCACGACCGGCGCAGACAGCGGTGCGCCGACACCGACGCTGTGCGAGCGGATCAGGTTCAGTTGCAAGGTGGCCAGATCGGCCGCGCCGATGCGCGTGCCGGCGAGCTTGCCGAAGCCGGTGTTGACACCGTACACCGCCGCCTCACTGGCCGCGGCGCGCTGCACCACCTCGGCACTGGCGCGAATCGCGTCGCGAGCAGTGGATTCCAGTTCCAGCGGCACGCCGCCGGCGTGAATCTGTTGCAGCGCCGTGAGGTCGAGCGCACCGGGTTGCAGCAGCACGCTCAGGCTCCGATCATCGGCAGGTTCAGCCCCTGCTCCTTGGCGCAGGCGATCGCGTCGTCGTAGCCGGCGTCGGCATGGCGCATCACGCCGGTGGCCGGGTCGTTCCACAACACACGCTCGATGCGCTTCGCCGCGGCCTCGGTGCCGTCGCAGACGATGACCACGCCGGCATGCTGCGAATAGCCCATGCCGACGCCGCCACCATGGTGCAGGCTGACCCAGGTGGCGCCGCCGGCCGTGTTCAGCAGCGCGTTCAGCATCGGCCAGTCGCTCACCGCATCGCTGCCGTCCTTCATCGATTCGGTCTCGCGGTTCGGTGACGCCACCGAGCCCGAATCGAGGTGGTCGCGGCCGATGACGATCGGCGCCTTCAGCTCGCCGCTCTTCACCATCTCATTGAAGGCCAGGCCCGCGCGATGCCTGTCGCCCAGGCCGATCCAGCAGATGCGCGCCGGCAGACCCTGAAAGGCGATGCGCTCACCGGCCATGTCGAGCCAGCGGTGCAGGTGCGCGTCTTCGGGGAACAGCTCCTTCAGCTTGGCGTCGGTCTTGCGGATGTCTTCCGGGTCGCCGCTCAGCGCCACCCAGCGGAACGGCCCCTTGCCGCGGCAGAACAGCGGGCGCACATAGGCGGGCACGAAGCCGGGAAAATCGAAGGCGTTCTTCACGCCGGCATCGAAAGCGACCTGGCGAATGTTGTTGCCGTAGTCCACCGTCGGGATGCCCATCGCCTGGAAATCGAGCATGGCCTGCACGTGTTTCGCGCAGCCTTTCGCGGCGGCGGCGCGCAGCTCGGCGTGCTGCGCTGCATCGGCGCGCGCCGTCTGCCAGCGCTGGACCGACCAGCCGGGCGGCAGGTAGCCGTTGACCAGATCGTGTGCGCTGGTCTGGTCGGTGACCAGATCGGGGCGCACGCCGCGCTTGACCAGTTCAGGCAGAACCTCGGCGGCGTTGCCGAGCAGGCCGATCGACACCGCCCTGCCCGCGGCGGTGTGCTTGGCAATGCGCGCCAACGCGTCGTCCAGGTCGGTCGCTTGTTCGTCCAGATATTTGCGAGCGCAGGCGGAAGTCGATGCGGCTTTGCTGGCATTCGATGTTCAGCGCTGCACGCGCCAGCGAACGTGGCGGCCAAGGGCTGCGCGCCACCCATGCCACCGAGCCCGGCGGTGAGGATCCACTTGCCCTTCAGGCTGCCGCCGAAATGCTGGCGCCCGGCTTCGACAAAGGTCTCGTAGGTGCCCTGCACGATGCCCTGGCTGCCGATGTAGATCCAGCTGCCTGCGGTCATCTGGCCGTACATCATCAGGCCCTTGCGATCGAGCTCGTCGAAATGTTCCCAGGTGGCCCACTTCGGCACCAGGTTCGAATTGGCGATGAGCACGCGCGGTGCATCGACATGGGTGCGGAACACGCCCACCGGCTTGCCGCTTTGCACCAGCAGCGTTTCGTCTTCATTCAATGCGCGCAGCGATTTCAGCATCGCTTCGATAACAATCCCAGTTGCGCGCAGCCTTGCCGATGCCGCCGTAGACCACCAGCGCGTCCGGGTTCTCGGCCACTTCGGCGTCGAGGTTGTTCTGCAGCATGCGGTAAGCGGCTTCGATGAGCCAGTTCTTGCAGTGCAGCTGCGTGCCGCGCGGCGCGCGCACCGGGTGCGGCTGGGCGATCTGCGTCTGGGTGGACAGGTCGGACATGGCGGCCTCGCGGTGGGTCGGGACAAGCCCGCACTTTACTTGACTAGACAAGTCTATGCAACTAGCATCCGCGCCATGAATACGGTGTTTGCCGAACGGGCCTCGCCCGCCGCGCCGCGCAACGCGCCCGCGGCGCCGTATGCGCGCATCAAGCAGCACCTGAAGGCCGAGCTGGCCAAGGGCCGCTGGCCGAGCGGCGCGCCGATGCCGTCGGATGCCGAGCTGGTGGCGCAGTTCGGCGTCAGCCGCATGACGGTGACGCGCGCGCTGAACGAGCTGCGCAGCGAAGGGCTGATCGAGCGCGTGCAAGGCGTGGGCACCTTCGCCGCGCACCTGTCGCCGCTGTCGTCGACGCTGAACATCCGCGACCTGCACGAAGAAATCACCTCGCGCGGCCACCGCCACCACGCGGTGGTTCAGCTGGCCAAGCGCGAACGCGCCACCTCGGGCCTGGCGCTGCAACTCGGCCTGGCGCCGGGTGCCGACGTGTTCCACACGCTGATCGTGCACTTCGACAACGATGTCGCGCTGCAGTGCGAGGACCGCTATGTCAATCCGGCCTGCGCGCCCGACTACCTGAAAGTCGATTTCACGCAGACCACGCCCACGCACTACCTGCTCGAGGTGGCGCCGCTGTGGCAGGCGCAGTATTCGATCGAGGCCAGCGCACCCACTGCGCGCGAAGCCAGGCTGCTCGGCATTGCACGCGGCGCGCCGTGCCTGGTGGTGCTGCGCCGCACCGTCAGCCAGGCGGTGCCGATCACCTTGGCGCGGCTGGTGCATCCGGGCAGCCGCTACCGGCTGCAAGGACAATTCAGTCCATGACAACGGCCATGTCGGCCTGCACGGCACAAGACATCGAAGCCTTCCGACGCGACGGCGCGGTGTGTCTGCGCGGGCTGCTCTCGGCCGCCGAAGTGGCGCTGCTGCGCGCGGGCATCGATGCCAACCTGGCCGTTCCGAGCCCGCGCGCCAAGGTGGCCAGTGCCCCGGGCGATCCGGGTCACTTCATCGAGGATTTCTGCAACTGGCAGCACAACGCGGCCTACCGCCGCTTCATCTTCGAATCGGGCCTGGCCGAGGCCGCAGGCGCGCTGACCGGCAGCCGCACGATCCGCCTGTACCACGACCACATGCTGACCAAGGAGCCGGGCACGCAGGCACCGACACCGTGGCACCAGGACCAGCCGTACTACAACATCGACGGCAACCAGACCTGCAGCATGTGGATCGCGGTCGATGCGGTGCGCCGCCATTCGACGCTGGAGTTCCTCGCCGGCTCGCACCGCGGCCCCTGGCTGATGCCACGCACCTTCAAGGACCAGCAGGCGCGCTGGTTCCCCGAAGGCAGCCTGGCCGACCTGCCGCACATCGACCGCGCAGCGTGACGCCGATCGCATCCTCGGCTGGGAAATCGAACCCGGCGACGTGGTGTGTTTCCACATGCTCGCGCTGCACGCGGCCGGCGGTGTCGATGGCGACCGGCGCCGGCGGGTGTTCTCGCTGCGCTTCATCGGTGACGACGTGCGCCATGCGCCGCGGCGCTGGGTCACATCGCCCGAATTTGCCGGTCTCGCCGAGCGCTTGCCGGCCGGCGCGCCGATGCACGATGCGCTGTTTCCAGTGCTGTGGGAGGCGGCATGAGCAGCATCAGCACGATCCGCTGCGACGAGGTGCCACCCACGCTGTGGAAGAACGGCAAGGGCCTGGTGCGCGACCTGCTGCATTGGCCGGACGAGGCGCACTGGCAGGCGCGCATCAGCGTCGCCGACATCGACGTGGACTCGCCGTTCTCGGTCTACGAGGGTGCCGAGCGCTGGTTCAGCGTCGTGCAGGGACAGGGCGTGCGGCTGCGGCTGCCCGATGGCTGGTACAGCGTGGTGGCCGAGGGAGCGGCAATCCACTTTCGCGGGGAGGATGCCCCGGCCTGCGAGCTGATCGACGGCCCGACGCGCGACCTGAACCTGATGTGCTCAGCGCAGCGCCGGCAGGGGCGAAATGAGCGCCGCCCGCCCAGGCCTGGTGTGGCACTCGACCGCCACCTTGCGCGCGTTGTTCAGTGCCGACGCCGTGACCTTGCGCGACGGCAGCGCGGGCGAAATCCAGCTGGCACCGTTCACGCTCGCCTGGGGGGAAGGCAGCCACGCAGGCTGGCACATCGACAGCGTCACGCCGCAGCCGCGCGCATGGTGGCTGGCTTTCGATCCGGTGCCCCGATGAACACCGCCACGCTGTGGCGCAATGCCCGCCTGGCCACTCTCGACGGCACCACGCCGTGGGGCGCGGTCGAGCGCGGCGCGATGCTGGTGGTGGGCGAGCAGCTGCACTGGGTCGGCGCCGAGGCCGATCTGCCCACCGGCGTGGCCATCGGCGACGAACACGACCTGCGCGGCGCCTGGGTCACGCCCGGCCTGGTCGATTGCCACACGCACCTGGTCTATGGCGGGCAGCGCGCGCGTGAATTCGAGATGCGGCTGCAAGGCGCGCGCTACGAAGACATCGCGCGTGCCGGCGGCGGTATTCGCTCGACAGTCGCCGCCACGCGCGCGGCCAGCGACGAGCAGCTGTTCACAGCGGCCGCAGCACGTGCTCGTGTGCTGATGGCCGAGGGTGTGACCACGCTCGAGATCAAGTCGGGCTATGGACTCACGGCCGAACACGAGGCGCGTTGCCTGCGCGTCGCGCGCCGCCTGGGCCGTACGCTGCCGCTGACGGTGCGCACCACGTGCCTGTCGGCGCACGCGGTGCCGCCGGAGTTCGACGGCCGCGCCGACGACTACATCACCGCGCTGCAGCACTGGCTGCCGGTGCTGCACGGCGAAGGCCTGGTCGATGCCGTCGATGCCTTCTGTGACCGCATCGGTTTCACGCCGGCACAGACGCGGCGTGTATTCGACGCGGCGCGCGCGCTGGATCTGCCGGTGAAGCTGCATGCCGAACAGCTCAGCGACCAGGGCGGTGCCGCCCTGGCCGCGAGCTATGGCGCGTTGTCGTGCGATCACCTCGAACACCTGTCGGCCAGCGGCGTGCGTGCGATGGCCGCCGCCGGCACCGTGGCGGTGCTGCTGCCGGGCGCCTACTACTTCCTGCGCGAGACGAAGCTGCCGCCGGTGCAGGCGCTGCGCGACGCCGGCGTGCCGATCGCGCTGGCGAGTGACCACAACCCCGGCTCGTCGCCGACGCTTGTCGCTGCTGCTGATGCTGAACATGGGCTGCACGCTGTTCGGCCTGACACCCGAAGAGGCGCTGCGCGGCATCACCGTCAACGGTGCGCGGGCGCTGGGCCTGCACGATCGCGGGCGCCTGGTGGCCGGCCAGCGCGCCGACTTCGTCGCCTGGCAGGTGGACCATCCGAACGAACTGGCCTACTGGTTCGGCCACAACCCCTGTTTGCGCCGCGTCATCGGCGGCGTCGAAACCGCACGGGTCGCAGCATGAGCACCAACATCTTCACGCTGCACCGTGGCAGCACAGCGCTGCTGGTCAGCCTGCCGCATGCCGGTACCCAGCTGACACCCGAACTGCACACCCGGCTGGTGCCGCGCGCCGCACAAGTGGAAGACACCGACTGGTTTCTCGATCAGCTGTATGCGTTTGCGGCCGACCTGGGCGCCAGCCTGATCGTGCCGCGCCACAGCCGCTACGTGGTCGATCTGAACCGGCCCAGCGACAACCAGCCGATGTATGCCGGCGCCAACAACACCGAGCTGTGCCCGACGCGCTTCTTCACCGGCGAGCCGTTGTATCGCGAGGGAATGGAGCCGGGTGCCGGCGAGGTTGCGCAGCGTGTGCAGACCTTCTGGCAGCCGTATCACGACGCGCTGCGTGGTGAACTGGCGCGGCTGAAGCAGGCTCACGGCCACGCCATCGTCTTCGACGGCCACAGCATCAAGTCACGGCTGCCGTGGTTGTTCGACGGCCAGTTGCCCGACCTGAATCTGGGCACCGCCGATGGACAGGCCTGCGCACCATCGCTGCGTGATGCGCTGGCGCGGCTGCTGAACGCCCAGACCGCTTACACCGTGGCCATCGATGGCCGCTTCAAGGGCGGCCACATCACGCGCCAATACGGAAAGCCGGCCGATGGCATGCATGCCGTGCAGCTGGAAATGTGCTGGCGCGCCTACATGGCCGAGACGCCGCCGTTCACCTGGGATGCGGCGCACGTGGCGCGGGTGCAACCGCTGCTGCGCGAGATGGTGCGCACGATGCTGCAGTGGCGACCGCCCGCGGCGGCATAGGCCAGACTTCAGGTTCAGATTTCCGCCGACCGCGGCAAGCTCGACGCTGGCCCTCCGGGCGACATCTCGGTCAGCAGCGCTCTCGCTTCGATCACGCCAATCGGCGCCAATGGATCGGTCCAGCGTGCCAGGCTCGAAGCCAGGGTTTCGATTGACGCAGGGCAGCGTCGAGCGTTGGCCATCGCCGCCGCCGCGGCGATCTCCACCGGCAGCTGGCCCTGCGACCGCGCCAGATCCAGGGCCTGAGCAAACTCCTGTCGCGCCCCATCGTGGCTGTTCCGCAGCGCCAGCAGTCGCCCGCGCAGCAGTCGCAGTTCGGCCGAGCTGCGCTGCTCACCGGTGCGCCGCGCCAGTGCAAGCCCCTGCTCGATCGCCTCATCCGCGGCGTCGTATCGACCGTCGTCGAAGCAGGCCTCGGCATGGAACTGGTGCCAGCGCGTCAAGCCGCAGATCAGGCCGTGCCGCTCGAGCAGCGCCTTGCCTCGAAGCATCGTCGCCAAGCCCTGCTCGACCTCGCCGGCCGCCGCGAGACAGCGCCCTTTGATCCAGACCTGGGTGCCCGAGACGAGCGCCAGCCCATGTTGGTCGGTCAGCTGCAACGCACGTTCGGCTGTCGCGGCGGCCAGATCGAAGCGCGAATCCATGCATTGCAGGGTCGACTCGAACTGCAGGGCCAGCGCCTGCGTCATCGGATGGCGCAGCTGCTCGGCACGTTCCAGCGCCCAGCGCATGCGCCGCGCGGCGTCGCTGGGCTCGCCCCCCGAGCGCAGGCACATCGCCAGATAGGCGGCCAGCTGCACGCCGGGCTCCATCGAGAACATCGTGCGCGGCAGCACCGGCTCGAGCCGCTGGTGGTGTTGCAGCGCTTCGAGCAGCTGCTGCCGTGCCAGCGGCATGTCGCCGATGTGAACCAAGGTCATGCCCATCGCCGCATGGCCGGCGAAGCGCAGCAGTTCATCGGGTCGGCGCTCGGTCAGCGCCAGCGTGCGTTCGGCCATGGCCCGTGCCCGCGCCATGTCGCCGTGCACCAGCGCCGCCAACCAGATGCCGTGCATGGCTGGAACCACCACCGGGCTGGAGCGGTTCTCGTCGATCAATGCGACCGCACGCTTGTACTCACGGCGCGATTCGCTGGACGTGATGCCATGGAGTTGCCCCTGGGCCACGCCGACGGTCACGCGCAGGCCGATCTCCGCGTCCTGGGTCTCGGCGCCGGGCTTCAGCGACGACAGCAGCGACAGCGCACGTTGCGCAATGGCGGCAGCTTCCTGTGCGGCGAAACGCGCCAGCGCGGCACGCGCGGCGACGGCCAGGTACTGCACCGCCTGGGCCGTGTCGCGACCTTGCTCGAAGTGCACGGCGACCTCGCCGGCCACGTCTTCCACATCGTCGGCATACACGTGAACCAGCGCGGCGGCGATCCGCCGATGCACCTGCATGCGCGCCGCGTCGCCGGCCAGTTCGTACAGCACCTTGCGGTGCACCGCGTGCGTGAAGGCGTAGCGCACGCCGACACGGCCATCGGGCAGCGCCACCGGCGGCAGCGCGCGCAACCAGCTGCCGGCGCGGCACAGGGTGTCGAAGGCCGCCTGCAGTTCGTCGGCGTTGGCCCGCAGCGCATCGGCCAGTGGCGCGTGCACGAACTCGACGCCGTACACGCTGGCCGCCTGCAGCCAGCGCTGCAACGGGTCGGCCAGCCGCGCATGCTGGCGTTCGATCAACCCGAAGATGCTGCGCGGTACGTCGCGCAGGCCCAGAACGGCCAACACCGGATCGGCATCGGGTGCGGTGGCGGCGATCTCGTCGACCACGGCCGCCATGAACAGCGGCAACCCGCCGGTGTGATGGTGCAGCTCGCGCACGGCCGCGTCGGGCCAGCTGCTGCCGGCGAATCGGCGCCGCAGGTATTCGGCGGTATCGGTTTGCGAAAACAGTTCCAGGTCGAGCTGTTCGCACTGGCGATGCTGGCGCAGTTCGGTGCGCAGCGCATTCAGCGGATGGGCACTGACGATGACATCGGCCGGGCGGAAGCTGCCGAGCAGCAGCAGGCGGGCGCGGCCACGGCGCCGCGCCAGGTAGCCGATGAGCTGGATGCTGGCGTGGTCGCTCCAGTGCAGGTCTTCGATCAGCAGCAGCAGCGGCCGTGATGCGGTGCAGTGGTCGAGTAGTTCGCCGAACTCGCGCAGCATGCGGTCTTGCGTGGAGCCGGCCACTTCCTGCTGCAACTGGCGCCGGTCTTCGGACGTCACCAGCCACGGCAACTGCACCAGCCAGGTGGGCGCCACTTGCCGTAATGCCAGCACCACCGCGTCGCCGCGGCTGCCTCGACACCACGTGTTCAGCGCCTCCAGGAACGGCAGGTAGGGCTCCACCGCGCCGGCATGTTCGATGCACTGGCCGAGCGCCACATCGGCCCGCGCCACGCTGTCGGCCGACAGCGCAAAGGCTTCGAGCAGGCTGCTCTTGCCGATGCCGGCCTCGCCGGACAGCAACACCACAGCGCTGGTCCCGCCGGCAGCCGCGTCGAGCCGTTGCCCGAGCCAGGCCAGCTGATCTGCACGTGCCACCAGCCGACTGGCGTCGGCATGGGCTCCGCGCGCGGCCTCGAGGCTGTGCTCGGCCGGCAAGGGGGGCGGCCGGCCTCCCTCGGTGACGAAGCGGTAGCCGCGGCGCGGGGCGGTTTCGATGTAGCGCGGCTGTTGCGCCGAATCACCGAGCGCGGCGCGCAATCGGCTGATCACCGACTTCAATACCGATTCGCTGACAAAGCGGTGTTGCCACACCGCGTCCAGCAACTCTTCCTTGGTCACCAGGTGGCCACGGTGCCGGGCCAGGAAGCACAGCACGTCGAAGTCCTTCGGCGGCAGCTCGATGGGCACCCCGTCGCGCGTCAGCCGGGCATTGGCCTCGTCGAGGACGAAGGGGCCGAAGGGCAAGGCATGGGCGGCAGCGGCGGTGGCTACAGGTTCCGACATGGGCGCAAGTGTCAACCAAAGCACGGCAAGTGAACAACCGGCGTGACCCATCGGCGACCGAAACGAGACCGCCACGACACGACGCCACGGCCGCCACTGCAGACACTTCATTCCAACCCACAACCGCCTGCCATCGCGCCATGTCACTCGACCTCAACCCTTCGTATCCGGCCTCACACGCCTTCGTCGTCAAGCTGCATCGCTGCAGCCGGCCGGCGGCGGATGAGTGGCACGGATGCGTCGAGGCCATCGCGCACGGCGAGCAGCACGACTTCGACTCGGGCGGCGAGTTGCTCTCGTGGCTGGCCCACATGACGCCGAAGCCACCCCCGGCGGGCAATGCCTCGGGCCCGATCCCCTTTTTCACCGACGGAGCAAACGATAAATGACCAGAACCCTGCCACGGCAACAACGGCCGCCGGCTGCGTGCGCCGGTTGCGCTGACCGACGCACGACATCCGAACCACCCACGTCCATGCGGACCCCAACTGGAAACCCCCGACCATGCAAACCACTCAGATTCAATTCGTGCGCAGCACCTTCGCGCAGATCGCGCCGCAGGCCGACGCTGTCGCAAGCACGTTCTATCGCCAGCTGTTCGAGCTCGATCCGACGTTGCGCCTCATGTTCAAGAACGATATGGCGCGGCAGCGCGAGATGCTGATGTCGGTGCTGGCTGCCGGCGTCGGCGGGCTCAACCGGCTCGACACCATCGTGCCGACGCTGCATGCGCTGGGCGCGCGACACGCCGGCTACGGCGTGCACGACGCGCACTACGACACCGTGGCGCAGGCGCTGTTGCTGACCTTGGGCGCCCATCTCGGCGACGCCTTCACGCCGCAGGTGTGCGACGCCTGGGTGGCGGCCTACACCTTGCTGGCCGGCGCGATGAAAGCCGGTGCATCGATGGCCGCCGGGGCCCCGCTCGCGATGAGCGCCTGACTGCCCGTTCAACCACCCCGCCCGACCCAACGGAGATCCCACCATGCAATTCGTTCTCTACTGTGTCGACAAGCCCCAACGCCACGCGCTGCGCGCCACGCTGCGGGTGCCGCACCTGGCCTACATCCAGGGGCGCGCCGATGCGTTCCGCTTCGGCGGCCCGCTCATCGACGACGGAGGCCTGCCCAGTGGCAGCCTGATGATCCTGGAACTGCCCGACCGCGCCGCGCTGGACGCGCACATGCAGGGCGACCCGTACTTCTCGGCCGATCTGTTCGCGTCGGTATCGTGCTGGAGCACGCGCCAGGTGATGCCGCCGCTGGATACCGGCGCGATGGCCGCCGAGCAAATCGCCGCGCGACAACTCGCCGCCAGCGTGCAGGCCGGTTCGGGCGCGCAAGGCCTCAGGGCGGCCTTCGGTTCCGACCCGATCGTCTTCCACAAGCAGCGGTGAGGTCATGGCAACCCGAAACACATTCAAACGCGCCAAGCCGCTGCTGCTGGCAGCGGCCCTGCTGGCCGGGGCCCATGGCGCCAAGGCCGCCGCCATCATCCAGTCGCTCGAGTTCCTCACCGGCGATGCGGTGGGCTTCAACGGCCCGGGCTACCAGGCGACGCAGCAGATCGTCGACCTGCACTTCGACCTGTTCGACCCGGCGCTGGGCACGCTGACCCATGCGCGCGGGAGATTGACGTCCTACGTGGAGGGTTTTGCGAAGGCCGAGGTGCGCTCCACATCGACCGACCCGAACGCCCCGGCAAGCGGCGAACTGCGGGCCGCGGTGGCGGTGGGCACGCTGGCGCTGCGCGGCACCGCGGGCAAATCGATCCGAAGCCAGCGCGACTTTGTCGACTCCTGCATGACCACCTTGGCGGTGGGCGACTGCTCGATCCAGTTCACGTTCGACAGCTTCCTCGACGGCTTCGTCGACGCGACCGACCTGGCGCCGATGATCGGCGTCGGCGACTTCGTGCAAAGCCTGTACGGCGCGTCGAGATCAAGGGCACACCGGATGCAACGGGCTTCACCGTGCCGTCGATGAGCGCCACCGCCGCGTTCCTGAATGGCGACCACCCGGTGCGCGGCGGCCTGGGCTTGCTAAACCTGTACGACGACTACGAACCGGCCGCGGCCGTGCCCGAACCCGGCACACTGCCGTTGATCGGCGCAGGGCTGTTCGCGCTGTTCGACCTGCAATCGCGTCGGCGCGGCTGAGCATCGAAAAGGAGCAAAGAAAATGTTTGAAATGCAAGCGTTGATCGGCGGCGCCGCGGCCATCATGTTGGCGCTGGGCCTGATTCACATGGCCTACACCTTCTTCGGCGAGCGGCTGGCGCCACGCGAAGCCGCGTTGCGCGAACGCATGCGGCAGGTGTCGCCGGTGCTGACGCGCCACACGACGATGTGGCGCTGCTGGGTCGGCTTCAATGCCAGCCACAGCCTGGGCGCCATCCTGTTCGGTCTGGTCTACGGCAACCTGGCGCTGTTTCATCCCGCCTGGCTGCAAGGCTCGCCGTTCCTGCTGGCGCTGGGCCTGGCCACGCTCGGCAGCTACGCCGTGCTCGGCCGTGCCTATTGGTTCCGCGTGCCGAACACCGGCATCCTGATCGCGCTCGTGGGCTACGCGGTGGGCGTGGCCGAGTGGGTGCTGCCATGAACCTGGACCTGCGCCTGTCCCAGGTCTGGCTGCGGACGCGGCGCAAGAGCTGGCGCGGCAACCGCGGCAGCTGCTGATTCGCACCCAGGATGGCGGACGCGCACCTGCTCCAGCTCGCCGAGGCGCCAGCGCGACACGGTCCGCTGGGCGAAGGCGAAGTGCTGCTTCAGTTCGAGCAGTTCACGCTGTGTCTCGGCAACTCGCATCAAGCCGGCGCGAATTGCCTGCAGCGGCCACGCATCGCCGCAGGCCAGGTGGCCGCGGCAGTCGCACAGGTGCGCAAGCTGGTCCAACGCCATGGCCGCACGCGCGTCACCTGGGAAGTCTCGAGCCTCGCCGAACCGGCCACGCTGGCGCGCGAACTGGTCGACTTGGGGATGAGACCCGCGGCCGTGGCACGCGCGACCATCATGGGCCTGACGGATGTTCCCAAGGCCGTGGCGAGCAAGGTGGTGGTGCGCCGAGTGGCCACGCTGGCGGATTTCGAGGCGCACGTGGGCGTCACGCATTGCGCGTTCAACGCGATGGCCGCGCTGCCGGCTGAACTGGCCCGCATTGCGAGATTCGGCGCCGGCGATCTCGCCGCGGCTGATTTCGTGCGCTACAACGCGCTGCTCGACGATGAGGTGATCGGCGCCGCCACGGCGACCTTCGCCCCCGGCGGCGTCATCATCCATTCCGGTTCCACGCTGCCCGCGTTTCGCGGCCGCGGCGTCTATTCCGCGTTGGTCCTGCGGCGCTGGTTCGACGCCGTGGCCCGCGGGACGCCCGCTCTCGTAACCCGGGCGGGTCGGATGTCGCGGCCGATCCTGTCGAAGCTGGGGTTCCGCGCCATCGGCCGCATCCGCTTCCTCGACGATGTCATCGGCATTCAAGGCCCTTAGCTTTTTCGACCCTCGGCGATACTGCTCAGCGCCAGGCAGGCTCGCGGTCAGCCGGGCATCGGCGCGGCGGGCGCGCAGCGCGGCATCTTCAGCAGGAGCGACGCATGGATCTCGGGGCCTCTTCCATCAGCCTGTCGGTCAGTGACTTCGGCGCTTCGCTCGAGCATGGCCTGAAGGCTCGCGGCGTGCTGCTCGACAACGAAACGGATGAGAACAGGCGCGGGCCGGCGAGCGTCATGCTCACCGCTCCCGACCGCAACCCGATCCTCGTCGATCAGCACCTGGCCCGCCGCGGCAGAACCGCCGGCACCGAATGACGAAGCCCGCGCTTCTGTGGGCGCCGCGGGCCTGGCTGCAAGGTGGCTGGCGTGACGACGTGCTGCTGCACATCGGTGCCGACGGCGACTGGGCCGATGTGCAAATCGGGGTCGCGCCGCCCGCGCAGGCCGAGCGCCTGGCCGGCCCGGTGCTCGCCGGCCTGGTCAACGCGCACAGCCACGCCTTCCAGCGCGCCTTCGCCGGCCTGAGCGAGCGGCGCGACAACGAGCATGACGACTTCTGGTCGTGGCGCGATCGCATGTACCGCGTGGCGTTGCGCATCAGCCCCGAACAGCTGCGCGCGGTGGCCGCGCAGCTGTACGCCGAACTGCTGCGCGGCGGCTACACGCAGGTGTGCGAGTTCCACTACCTGCAGCACCGCCCCGACGGCAAGCCCTACGACGATGCCGCGCGGATGTGCTGGGCGCTGGCCGATGCCGCCGCCGATGCCGGCATCGGCCTGACGCTGCTGCCGGTGCTGTACCAGCGCGCCGGTTTCGACCAGCCTACGTTGCGCGATGACCAGCGCCGCTTCGCCACCGATGCGCAGGCGGTGCTCGACTTGCAACGCGCGCTGCGCAGCAGCGGCCGCGCGCAGCTGACGGCCGGCGTGGCCGTGCATTCGCTGCGCGCTGCCGAGCCGGCGGCGATCACCGCGCTGGCCGAAGGTTGTGGTGATGGGCCGCTGCATATCCACATCGCCGAACAGACCGCCGAGGTGACCGCCTGCCTGACCGCGCACGGCATGCGGCCGATCGAGTGGCTGACCCGCCACGCCGCACCCGACGCGCGCTGGCAACTGGTGCACGCCACGCACGCCACGCCGGACGAGATCGATGCGGTGGCGCGCTGCGGTGCCGGTGTGGTGCTGTGCCCTTCCACCGAGGCCAATCTGGGCGATGGCCTGGCCGACCTGCCCGGCTGGCTGCGCGCGGGCGTGCCGTTGGCCATCGGCTCGGACAGCCATGCCACGCGTGCCTGGCGCGAAGAATTGCGCTGGCTCGAATACGGCCAGCGGCTGCACTTGCGCGAACGCAACATCGCCGCCGCGCCGGCCGCTGGCCAGCCGTCAACGGCGGCGCGCTTGTGGTCGTGTGTCAATGACGGCGGCGGCCGCGCGGCCGGCTTCGCGCGCTGGGGCTTGCAAAGTGGCGCGCGCGCCGACCTGCTGGTGATCGACACCGAAGATGCCAGCCTGCTCGGCGTGCCGGCTGCGCAGGTGCTGGATGCGCTGGTGTTCTCCAGTCCCGGGCGGCCGTTTCGCGACGTCCTGGTGGCGGGGCAGTGGGCGGTGCGCGACCACCGCCAAGCAAACGCCGCGGCGCTGGCGTCGCGCTTCACCTCCGCCATGCACGAACTGTGGGCTTGAGGCGTGACGACGGCGCCCTTCATCGCCGCGTACTTCGGCGCCGAGAAGCTCGAGTCGCTGCTGTTCATGGCCGTCGGCGTCGCCGCCATCGCCTGGGCGGTTTGGCTGCTGCGCACGCGCAGCGTGCTGCGTGGCATGGCCGGCCCGTTGGTGGCGGTGGCATTGATCCAATTGGTCGTCGGGGCCACGGTTTACTTTCGCACCGACGCGCAGGTTGAACGACTGGCGCGGCAACAGCAGCATCAACCGGGGCTGTTCAAGGCCGAAGAGAGCGCGCGCATGCGCACCGTGATCGACAACTTCGCGATCTACAAGCGCATCGAACTCGGCCTGCTCGCGCTCGGCATGGCGCTGGTGGTGCTGCTGCGCACGCGGCCGTTCGGGTTCGCGTTCGGGCTCGGGCTGGTGCTGCAAGCCGCATTCATGCTCGCGCTCGACCACTTTGCGACGGCGCGCGCGCACGACTACCTGAAGCTGGTGCTGGCCGGCTGAAGCGGGGCGCAGGCGCGCAGTGCTTCAGCGACCGTCCGCCCCGCGCAGGACCTGCACGATGTTGCTGTAGTCGTCGGTCCACACGCGGCCGCTGCCCGGCACATGCGGCGGCATCGTCGCGGCGCGGATCACCGGCAGGTCGAGCAGGCTGCGGTCGCGCGCGAGCAACGCCCAGTCGGACGGTGAAGCGATCAGGCCATCGGCAGAACCGGCATCGGACACATGCGCCATCTGCAAACCCAGATCGGCAGCGATGCGTGCGGCCACCGGCACCAGGTCGAGGTAGCGGTTGCTCAGGTGCAGCGCGATCACACCGCCTTGCTTGATGCGGTCGCGATAAAGGGCAACGGCCTCGCGGGTGAGCAGGTGCACGGGAATCGAGTCGCCCGAAAATGCATCGACCACCAGCACGTCGAAGCGCGGCGCTGCTTTGCCCTCTGCTTCGGCTTGTGCTTCGCCTTGCAACAGCAGCCGGCCATCGCCGATGCGCACCTCGACCGCGGCGGGCGAGTCGGCGAGAAAGCTGAAGTGGCGGCGCGCGGCAGCGGCCATCGCGGCATCGATCTCGTAGAACACAAAGTGGTCGCCGAGCTTGCCGTAGGTGGCGATGGTGCCCGCGCCGAGCCCGACCGCACCGACCGACACGGCGCGGCCGCCGAACGCGCCATCGGCGCGCAGCAGCCGCCCGATGCCGGAGTCGGCGCTGTAGTAGCTGGTCGGCTGGCGCTCGCGCGCGGCCGATCCGCGCAACTGCAGCCCGTGCAGGATGCGCCCGTGCACCAGTTCGCGCTCCTGCGTCCCCGGTTTGGCCGGGTCGCCGAAATCGCGCACACGAATCACGCCGTAGAAGTTGCGCTCCATCGCCACCAGGTTGCGCGTGGACGCATCGATGCGTTGGATGGCGGTGGCTGTCGAGCACAGCAGCACCAGCAGCCCTGCGGCCACCCAGCCGCGCCGCGGCCAGCGGCAAGCCACAACGGCCAGCGACAGCAGCACCAGGCCGATCTCGACCTCGTAGTAGCCCGGCAGCAGCGCCGGTGCAGCGAGCCCGACCAGCGCACCACCGAACACGCCGCCGGCGGACACGCACAGGTAAAAGCCGGTCAGCTGCGAAGGATGCGGCCGCCTTCGCGCGAGTTCGCCGTGGCAGAACATGCACAGCACGAACAGGCAGGCCAGCCAGGCGACGATCTGCCAGGCCAGCGCGCTGATCGAGCGTTCCCACACCAGCAGCGCGCACATGCCCAGCAAGGCGATCAGCGCGGCGGCGGTGACCGGTGCGGGCGCGGCCCAGCGGTCGTTGTCGAAGCACAGCGTGAAGCTCAGCAGGTACAGCGCCAGCGGCAGGATCCACATCATCGGGAACGACGGGATGTTCTGCGTCAGGTGGTTGGTGATGGCCACCAGTTCGTAGCTGCCCAGCGCAGCCAGTGCCGTCCAGCCGAGCGCTCGCGCGCGGCCGATCGGCCCGCAGCCGGCAGCGGACCGGGCTCGCATCGGCTGCGAGGTGTCGCGGCGGCGGCCGAAGACGCTGATCAGGCACAGCAGCACGACATAGGCCGCGTAGGCCGCGGACCACACCTGCGCCTGCGTGGCGGTGCGCAGCCAGGGCTCGATCAACCACGGATAGGCCAGCAGCGCGGCCAGCGACGCCAGGTTGGACAGCGCGAACAGGCGGTACGGATTGCGCCGCGGCAGGTCGCGTGCCAGCCAACCCTGCAGCAGCGGGCTGGTCATCGCCAGCAGCGTGAACGGCACGCCGATGGTCACCATCAGCAACAGCAGGATCTGCGTGGCCGGGGCGAACCCGTCGAACGCCGAAACCACGCGCAGCGGCACGATCGGCAGCAGCGCCAGGCTGGCCAGCAGCAGCAGCAGGTGCACGCGTCGATGCCGCGCGCTGTCATCGTGGCGCACGAGCCGGTGCGCGCTGGCGTAGCCGATCAACATCGCCGCCTGAAAGAACACCAGGCAGGTGGCCCACACCGCGACGCTGCCGCCGAAGCGCGGCAGGATCAGCTTGGCGATGATCGGCTGCAGCAGGAAGAGCAGGAATGCGCCGAGGAAAATCACGCCGGCCTTCAGCGCCATGTCGTGATCCCCAGCTCAAGACCCGAGCAGCCCCTGCAGCGTGGCCAGCGAATCGGCCTCGTGCAGCGGCTTGTCGTCGCGGATGCGCAGCATGCGCGGGAAGCGCACCGCGATGCCGCTCTTGTGGCGCGCGCTGCGGTTGATGCCCTCGAAGCCGAGTTCGAAGACCAGGCTCGGTCGCACGCTGCGCACCGGGCCGAACTTTTCCACGGTATCGGCGCGGATCAGTCGATCGACGCGCGCGAACTCTTCGTCGCTCAAGCCCGAGTAGGCCTTGGCGAAAGGCAGCAGCTGCAGCGCGCCAGGCTGCGCGGGTTCGCGCCGGGCGATCGCCTCGACCACCGCGCGCGCCTCGGCGGCATCGTGCGGCGCGCGGCTCCACACCGCGAAGGTGTAGTCGGTGTAGACGCTGGCGCGGCGGCCGTGACCGGCCTGCGCGTAGATCAGCACGCAATCCACGCGCAGCGGATCGATCTTCCATTTCCACCACACACCGCCGGCCTTGCTGCGCCCGCTGCCGTAGCTGGCATCGCGCTGCTTGAGCATGAAGCCCTCGACGCCGCGCGCGCGGCTTTGTTCGCGCAGCCGGGCCAGCGCCGGCCAGTCGTCGGCGTCGAGCAATGGCGACAGCGGCAGCCGCGCATCGGCACACGCCTGTTCGAGCAGCTCGCGGCGCCTGTGTTGCGGTTGCCCGCGCAAGTCGTCACCGTGCCACTGCAGCAGGTCATAGGCCATGAAGGTGGCCGGCGCTTCGGCCAGCAGCTTCTTGCTTAAGCTCTTGCGGCCGATGCGCTGCTGCAGTTTCTGAAACGGTGCCGGCGCACCGTCCTGCCAGACCAGGATCTCGCCGTCGAGCACGCTGCCGTCGGGCAGTGGCTGCGCCAGCGCCACCACTTCGGGAAAGCGTTCGGTGATCAGCTCCTCGCCGCGCGACCACAGCCAGCACTGACCTGCGCGGCGCACCAGTTGCGCGCGGATGCCGTCGTATTTCCACTCCACCAGCCAGTCGCCCGGCGGGCCCAGACGCTGCGCGAAGCTGTCGGCCGGGCCGTCGAGCGCATGCGCCAGGAAGAACGGATACGGCTGGCCGGCGTCGGCATCGCTGCCTTCGATCAGCAGCGCCCGATAGCGCGCGGCGCTGGGGCGGGTGCGCGCGTCGGTGTAGCCCATCATGCGCTGCGCGACGGCCTTGGCATCGATGCCGGCCAGCTCGGCCAGCGCACGCTGCACGAGCAGCTTGCTGACGCCGACACGAAAGCCGCCGCCGATGAGCTTGGTCAACAGGAAGCGCTGCGGCGCATCGAGTTCGCGCCACCACTGCGCGAGCAGCGCCGACTGGGCCTCGGCCGTCTGCCCGCGCAGCGGCAGCAGCCGCTGTTCGACCCACTGCGCGAGCCCGAGGTCGGAGGCGGCATGGGCAGCGGGCAGCACGTGGGCCAGCGTTTCGGCGAGGTCGCCGACCGCTTCGTAGCACTCCTCGAACAACCACGGCGGAATGCCGGCTTCGCGGATGGCGGTGTCGCGCAATACCGCGCTGGGCACCGCCTGGCGCGGCTTGCCGCCAGCCAGGAAGTACACCGCCCAGGCCGCGTCCTCAGGCTGTGCGGTGGCGAAGTAGCCGCGCAGCGCATCGACCTTGTCGCGCGTGCCGGTGCTGGCGTCGAGGGCGTTGAACAGCGCGGCGAAACGCCTCATGCAGCTCAGGCAGCGCGGGCGGCAGGCCCTTCAGACCCGCTCGATCGGCTGGCCGGCGGCGGGCAAGCGGTAAGCCTGGTTGAGCCGCTCCCAGTTCGCCTCACGCTCGGCATCGACGAACGCGCGCAGTTCCTTCATCTGGAACTCGCGCAGCCCCGGGTCGTGCAGCAACACCGCCTCACCGGCCAGCGCCCAGTCGATGTCGTGCTCGGCCAGCCACAGCTCGGCATCGGCCGGCAGGTGCTTCAACAACTCCTCGCCGGCATCTTCGGGATGCACCGCACTGAGCAGCAGGCGCTGCGGCCAGCGCGCGAGGAAGGGCGTGTCCGCGCCCTGCGGCGGCCACAGCGCCAGCAGCACATGTGGCGCGAAGGTATCGACGATCGGGCCGTCGGGTGTGCTGTGCACCTGCGACACGGCGCCGAACACACGTCTGGCCGCACCCACCCAGGCGCCGGGCTTCCAGTGTGACAGCAGCCGTGCGACGCCTTTCCTGCGCCATACCGTCAGCGGCTCGTCAGGGTGGCCAGGGTGCAGACTCGAGTCGTGGGCCGCCTGTGACACGTCGCTGCCCGGTTTCCACACCGCCTCGATGTCGGTGACGTCGCTGACTTCAGCGCGATTCCACCTGTCGACGCGGCCGGTGCGCGCCACCGCACCCAGGTTCAATTCGTCGAGCACCGCGTCATCGGCCGCGCCCGACGCCGCCGACGCGGGCTGCGGGCTCAGCACATCGATCAGCGGCAGCGACGGGTCGAGCCGGCGCGCGTCACGGGCCGCCTCGGGTTTCCAGCCGTCGAGCACGCGGGTCGGATCGAAGGGCATGGCACCGGCATCGGGCCGCCAGCCGTCGAGCACGCGGGTGGGATCGGCTTCGGGGCGCGGCGGCCGGTCGTGTTCGCTGATCGGCACGATCCCGCGCGGTCGGTCGTTCTTGGGCTTGTCCATGGTTTTCAATGGTAGCGGCTGGTGTTCAGGTTTCGACCGGCACGCTCGGGGCCTCGCCGCTGTCGTCACCGAACTCCGTCTTGAAGGCGTCCGCTTGCAGGCCCCGCTCGCGCAGCCAGCGCACCATCACCGCCTCGTAGCCGTGCGTGACGATGACGCGTGAAGCACCGGTGGCCGCGATGGCCTGCTGCAGACCGGGCCAGTCGGCATGGTCGCTGATGACGAAGCCGCGGTCGACGCCGCGACGCCTGCGCGCGCCACGCAGCTGCATCCAGCCGCTGGCGAAGGCATCGCCGAAGTCGCCGAAGCGGCGCGCCCAGGCGCTGCCGTGCACCGACGGCGGGGCGATCACCAGCGCACGCTGCCAGGCCTCGCGCGGGGCGGCGTCGTGCACCGTCTGCGTCGGTGGCAGCGGCACGCCCGCGGCGCGGTAGGCGGTGTTCAGCGCGTCGACGGCGCCGTGCACGACGATCGGGCCGATCGACGCGTCGATGCCGCACAGCACCCGCTGCGCCTTGCCCAGGCTGTAGGCGAGCAGCAGGCTGACGCGCCCGGCGTCGGCGTTGTGCTGCCACCAGGCATCGACGTCGGCGAACAGCTCGGCCTGCGGCCGCCAGCGGTAGATGGGCAGGCCGAAGGTCGATTCGGTGATGAAACAGTCGCAGCGCAGCGGCTCGAAGGCATCGCAACTGGGATTGTGGTCGCCGGCACCGCTGACAAAATAGTCGCCCGAGGCCACCCACACACGGCCCCGGTGTTCGATGCGCACCTGCGCCGAGCCCAGCACATGGCCGGCCGGATGCAGGCTCACGCGCACGCCGTTGAGGTGCACCGGCTCGGCCCAGGCCAGCGACTGCAGCGACACATCGCCCAGCCGCGCCTTCAGCAGGCCGGCGCCGCGCGCGCTGGCCAGGTAGTGCGCATGGCCGGGCCGCGCATGGTCGGCATGGGCGTGGGTGATGACGGCGCGCGGCACCGGTCGCCAGGGGTCGATGTGGAAGTCACCCGCCGGGCAGTACAGGCCCTCGGGGCGCCGCACCACCAGATCGTCGCCGTCGTCCGCAGCAGGGGTCGTCATCGGTTCATTTTGTGCGCATGGAATACTTGCGCGATGGCGCCCTCTTCTGACCTCGCCCTCGACGACGACAAGACGCTTGCGCACATCTACCTGAGCCTGCACGGGCGGCTGTCGCGGCGTGACTTCTGGCTGTTCGGCGTGCTGGCGCTGATCGGCGTGGCCGTGCTCGCGCTGCTGTTGCTGGGCATTGCCGGCGTACGCGAGCGCCATGCCGACGTGATCATCAACCTGTTGCTCTTCTGGCCCGGTCTGGCGGTATCGGTCAAGCGCTGGCACGACCGCGACAAGTCCGGCTGGTGGGTGCTGGTGGCCCTGGTGCCAGTGATCGGCTGGCTGTGGGCGCTGGTCGAGAACGGGTTTCTGCGCGGCAGCGACGGGGCCAACCGCTTCGGCGCCGACCCGCTTGCGGCTGCGCCCGGGCGGTAGCCGGTTGGTACCGATGCGCGAGTTGTCAGGTCGCCCTCCTCGCGTCAAGGTTGAGCGTCGCCAAGGAAACGGTACTGAACTCCGATCCAGGCGCCGAACGGCGCCGCCGGCGAACGGAAGGCCTCGGGCTGCGCCAGGCTGGCGTTGAAGGTGTTGCCCGGCCCGCGGAAGTAGTTCGCGCCGAGGATGCCGAAGGTCTCGTAGGTGGTATTGAACAGGTTCTCGATGCGGCCAATGAGTTGCCAGCCGCGGGCGAACTGCCAGCTGGCATCGAGCGCGACGCTGGCGTAGCCGGGCACCTTGCCCTGCGGGTCGGCATTGTTTTCGTTGCCGCGCGAGTATTGCGAGCTGAAGGCCATGACCGTGGTGCCGACCGCAAACGGACCCCGCGACCAGTCGGCACGCAGGCGAAACGAGTCGCGTGGCAAGGTGGGTAGCTGGTTTCCCGGCATGACGAAGATGATGCCGTTGGCATCGGCCGAACTGTTGTTCGGGCTGCTTTCAGCGAAGGCCGTCTGGAATGTCGCGTCGAGCAGGCTGTACAGAGCGCTCAGACGCACTTCTCCAAGCCTCGCGCCGCCGCTCAGCTCGATGCCCTGGCGCCGCGTCTTGCCGACGTTCTGGAAATAACCGGCATTCACCGCGCCGCTGCCGGCACCGATGAACTGGATGTCGTTGTCCAGGTCGGTGCGGTAGATCGCCGCACTGTAGAAGCCGGATTCGCCGACGCGCCCGCGCACGCCGGCCTCGAGGGTGGTGGAAACCACCGCTTGCAGCGGCGGATCGGCAACGAAGATGTTGGGCAAGGTGCATGGCGCAGCCGGGTCCGCGCAGGTGAGCTCGACCGCGGTGGGCGTGCGCATGCCCTGGCTGAAACCGCCGAAGGCCGTCAGCGCCGCGCTGGGCGCCCAGGTCAGGCCGAGCGCCGGATTGAAGCGCGAGAACGGGTTGTTGCCGTCGATGGCCGGACTGCTGCCGGTGAGATCGTGCGTGGTCACGCGCGCCATGTTGTAGCGGCCGGACAGCGACAGATTCCATTGCGGCGTCAGGCTGATCGTGTCGGCGAGATAGGCACCACTGTGGCGGGTGCGGGTGTCGACCTGCGTGCTGCTGTCGAAATCGCCGATGCCGACGGCCTCGCGGTCGTTCCGGAATTCTGCCGGCTGGGCACTTTGCGAGTAGTCCGTCGAGCCGCTGTCGACCGAGACGCCGGCGACGAACAGGTGCTTGACACCGCCCCATGGCCGCGCCAAGGTGGCCTGCATGGAAGCACCCCAGGTGGTGGTGGTGGCAGCCGTCAGCAGGTTGAAGGCCTCGAACGGCTGCGTCGGCGGGTCGTATTCACCATTGACATTGCTGTTGACGCCGCTGCTGCGCAGCCGCCGGTAGTACGCATTCGTCGCCACCACGGTGTCCGCGTCGACGTAGTGCAGCCAGGTGGTGTTGATGAAGCCGAGCTGGTTTTCCGTCGAGTCCGGCCAGGTGTAGGGCTGCTGCGGGTCGTCGAGCATCGACAGCGGCAAGGCCTGTGTGCCCTCGAGAGAGTTGTCGGCCAGGGTCAGCGCGACGCTCACGTCATCGTGCTCGGTGCGCATGTCGCCGCGCGCGTACATGCGCCGGATCGTCGTCGAGGAATGATCGCGCCAGCCGTTCTCGTGGATGCCTTCGGCGGCGACGAAGTAGCCCAAGCGCCCATCGTTGCCGCCCGCTTCGGCCGAAGCCGACGTGCGATTGAAGGAACCAGCGGACACTTCGGCCTGCGCGCCCGGATTGGCAAAGCCATCCTTCATGCCGATCGTCAACGCGCCACCCAGCGTATTCAAACCGAACACCGGATTCGACCCTGGCAGCAACTGCATCGTGGAAACGGCGTTCTTGGGGATCAGATCCCAGTACACGACGTCGGCGAAAGCCTCGTTGATGCGCACGCCGTCCTGGAACACCGACAGGCCCTGCGGCGTGCCGAGCAACGCCGAGGCGGTGAAACCCCGAAAACTCAGGTCAGGCTGGAAGAAGTTGCCGGTCGGCGAATTGAGCGACACGCTGTTCGCATTGGCGTTCAGGAACTCGGCCACCCCGCCGGTGCGCTGGCCTTCGATCTCGCCCGATCGGAAGGTCTGCACATTCGCGGGCACCTGTTCCAGCGGCGTGGCCAGACCGGGCAGTGGCGTGGTGCTGACGATCTCGACCCGCCGCGCGGTCGACGCATCCCCGGCCGCAAGCGCCCAGGACGGCATGGCGCCCGCCAGGGCGAGCGCAAAGCCGAGTGATGGGACGGTTCGGATCATGGCTGGAAGCATGGCATGGGCTCAGGGCCATTTCGGGTCGGCAATTCCCGAGCAGGACCAGGGGACCTGCCCTGTCGCTCCGGCGAGGGTATCGACGTTCGGCGCTCGCCAACCGATTCGTCGAAGCCCGCTTTCAGGTGCTGCAGAAGCCCATCTTTGAGCCGCATCGTCGATGCGGCTGGAACTGCGGTAGGTCCGGTGCGGCGCCGCTACAGGCCGACGATGTACTGCGCGATGTTCTCGATGTCGTCGTCCGTCAGGGTGCCGGCCACGCTGGTCATCGTGCCGGCATCGTTGGTGCGCGTCTTTGCCTTGAAGGCCTTCAGCTGCTTGACCACGTAGTCGTGGTTCTGCCCGGCCACGCGCGGCACCTCGTTCTGGCCGACGAATTCGCCGAGGTGGCACATCGTGCACAAGGTTTCATCGGCCTTGGCCTTGCCCTGCCTGGCTTTTGCAGCATCGACGGCAAAGTCCTGCCGCGGCGGCTTTTGCTGGGCGTACCAGTCGGACAGCTGGTGCATTTCCTCGCTGCTGAGGTCGGCGGCCATCGGCGACATCTGCGGATCGGAGCGGCGCTCGGCCTTGAAGTCCTTCAACTGCAGGTACAGGTAGCGCGCGTTCTGGCCGGCCAGAATCGGGTTGGCCGGGATGACGGCGCGGCCCTGCGGCCCATGGCAGGCGTCGCAGGTGGCGGCCTTCGGCGGGGCCGCCGGGGCCGCCGACGCCTGGGCGCCAGCGGCGCCGCCGGCGCCGATGAGCACGAGGGTGAGTACGAGCCGTCCGCCCCTCACGGCAGCGCGAACACGACCACCGAGTTGCCGCGCTTGAAGTCCAGCTGCGTGTTGCCGCCTGCGGCCACGGCGATGTATTGCTTGTCGCCGACGGTGTACGACACCGCCGGCGCGTTGACGCCGGCGCCGGCCTGGTATTCCCACAGCTTGGTGCCGGTGGTGGCGTCGAACGCGCGGAACAGGCCGTTGCCTTCGCCGTTGAACACCAGGTTGCCGGCCGTGGCCAGCACACCGCCAATCAGCGGCTGTTCGGTGTCGAACTTCCAGGCCACCTTGCCGGTGTCGATGTTCACCGCGACCAGGCGGCCCCACTGCTTCTCGCTGGCGATGGTCTTGAATGCACCGCCAAGCCACAGCTTGCCACCGGGATACTTCGATTCGGCGACGTGATAGGTCATCGGCTGGTGCAGGTTGGCCGCGTAAGCCAGGTGCAGCTTCGGGTTGACGGCCATCGGGCTCCATTCGACACCGCCGTTGGCGCCGGGCAGCATGCGCGCGCCATCGGCGGTCGGCAGCACCCACATGTTTTCCTGCGGGATCATCGCCTCGCTATAGCGCAGCAACTCGCCGGTGGCGCGGTCATTGATGTAGATATGGCCGGTCTTGCCGCCGTGGATGGCCACCTTGCGCATCTTGCCGGCCTTGTCCATGGCTTCGGTCAGGATCACCGGCGAAACCGCGTCGAGGTCCCAGACATCGTGCGCGACGTACTGCGAGTGCCATTTGTAGGCGCCGGTGTCCAGGTCGATGGCGACCATCGAATCGGTGTACAGGTTGTCGCCCGGGCGCTCGGCACCGTACAGGTCGGGGCTGGGGTTGCCGACGACGAAGAACACGGTCTTGGTCTCGCGGTCCACCGCCGGGGCCATCCACACGCCACCGCCCAATGTCTTGTAGAAGCCGCCGCCCTTGGCCAGCTGCGCCTTCTCGGCGTCGATGTCGCGGTGCATGTCGCGGCCGGTGGCATCGTTCTTCGCGAACACACCTTCATGGCCCTTCTCAGGCACGGTATGGAAGGTCCACAACAGCTTGCCAGTGCTGGCATCGAAGGCCTTGACGAAGCCGCGGATGCCGTATTCGCCACCGTTGGTGCCGATCAGGATCTTGTTGTCCACTGCCACCGGCGCCATCGTCTCGGAATAGCCTTCCTCGGGATCGGCGATCTGGGTGCTCCACAGCACCTTGCCGGTTTTCGCGTCCAGCGACAACAGCTTGGCGTCCAGCGTGCCCATGAAGACGCGGTCGTTGAGGATCGCCACGCCGCGGTTGTTCGGGCCGCAGCAGTAGGTGGTCACCGGCCCCTGCTTGTGTTTGTAGTGCCAGAACTCCTTGCCGGTGGCGGCGTCGATGGCATAGACGTGGTTGTACGAGGTGGTCAGGTACATGATGCCGTCGACGACGATCGGCGCCGTTTCCATCGACTCGAGCACCTCGGTCTGGAAAGTGAATGCGGGCTTCAGCTTGGCGACGTTGTCGCTGTTGATCTGCGCCGCTGCGTAATAGCGCGTCTGGGCATAGTCGCCGTTGGAGTGCAGGAAGTTCTTCGCGTCGGCGGAAGCGCCGTCCAGTTGCGCCTGCGGCACGTTGATCGTCTTGGGTACCGGGGCGCCGGTCGCCGACGCGCCACCTTGTATTTCGCTCTGCGCGACGGCGACAAGCGCCGTTGTCGCAAGGGCCACCGCCAGCGCGCAGCGCCACGCTTCGATCGTCACTCTGACCCGATTCATATGTGCTCCTGTTGTTGTTGACAATCCGCAGCGGGATTGAAACTTTTGGTCTGCGGTCGCGCAGAATGCGCTCAAACAACGGCCAGGGCAAGTGGCGATGCATGGTGCGGTACAACAATCCCGGCCAAGGTGCATTTTGGAGACAAGCATGCGGGTGGTTCAGCGGTGGGGCGCATGGGGCTTGGTTTTCGGCTTCACCTTGGCGGCCGCGCAAACTTCGACCAATCCGAACTTGAATGCGCAATTGCTGGTGGCCGCCCGACAGGGCAACGTGGTGGCGGTCGACGCCGCATTGAAGCGCGGCGCCGCGCCCGATTCGCGCAACCGCTTCGGTCGCACGGCGCTTTACATGGCGGCCGACAAAGGCCAGCTCGAACTGGCCGTGCTGCTTATCGCCGCGCATGCCGATGTCAACCTGGCCACGGTGGAACAGGTGACGCCGCTGATGGCGGCGTGCTACGGCGGACACCTGGAGGTCGCGCGCCGGTTGCTCGACGGCGGTGCCGCCGCGCAGCGCCTGGACCATCTGCACAAGCCCGCCATCGTCTATGCGGCCGGCGAAGGCCACACCGAGCTGGTGCGTCTGCTGCTCGACCGTGGCGTGGCGGTCGATGCGGTCTACGCCAACCAGTTGACGGCATTGATGTGGGCCGCCGGCCAGGGTCATGCCGAAACGGTGCAGCTGCTGCTGGCACAGGGTGCGACGCGGGACCTGCGCGACGACCGCGGCCTTTCGGCCGCCGACATGGCCCGGCAGCTCGGTCACGTCCAGGTCCTGAGCCTGCTCGCGCCGTGAGTCCCGCCGCGTCGCGCTACGACGCCGTCACCATCACGCTGCACTGGCTGATCGGGCTGGCGCTGCTGGCGCAGATCGTCTTCGGCTTCGCGCTGGACGAACTCGCGCCGCGCGGCACGCCGGCGCGCGCCGGCATCATCAATCTGCACAAGTCCTGCGGCATCGTGCTGGCAGCCGCCATCGTGCTGCGCCTGGGGTGGCGGCTGCGCCACCCGCCGCCGCCTTGGCCGCCGTCGATGCCGCCGTGGCAACGATCCGCCGCGCGCCTGGGCCACCGGGCGCTGTACGCCTGCATGCTGCTGATGCCGGTTTCGGGCTACGTCGCGTCGAACTTCAGCAAGCACGGGGTCAAGTTCTTCGGCCACCTGCTGCCGCCATGGGGACCCGACCTGCCGGCCGTCTACGCCGTGTTCAACGGGCTGCACGTCGCCACCGCGTGGTGCTTCAGCGCGCTCATCCTCGGCCATGTGGCAGTGGCACTGAAGCACGGGCTGATCGATCGCGACGACGCGTTCGCGCGCATCACCCGGCGAACCTGACCATTCAATGGAGACCCTGATGTCGATGCGCTGCCAGCTTTGCGCCGCCGCCCTTGCCCTGCTGGCCCCGGCATGGGTCGTGGCCGCACCCTCGGCGTATGTGCCCAACGAGGGCTCGGGCACGCTCAGCGTGATCGATACCGCCACCGATCGGGTGGTGGCCGAGATTGCCGCAGGCAAGAAGCCGCGCGGCACGGTGGTCAGCCTCGATGGCCGTACCGCCTATGTCAGCGACCAGCCGAACAACCAGTTGGTGATGGTCGACCTGACGGCGCGCAAGGCCTCCGGCACCATCGCGCTGGGCGAGTCGCCCGAAGGCGTGGGGATGTCTGCGGACGGCCGCTGGCTGGCGGTGGCGGTCGAGGAAAGCAATGACGTGGCCTTCGTGGACACACAGTCGAACACCAAGGCCTTCGTCGTCACGGTACGCGGCAAGAACCCGGAACACGCGGTGTTCACGCCCGACGGCCGCTTCGTCTTCGTCAGCGCCGAAGAAGGTGGCGCCGTCGACGTGATCGACTTCGCCGCGCGAAAGCAGGTCGCGCAGATTCCGGTGGGTGCCCGTCCGCGCGGCATCGGCTTCTCGCCGGACAGCAAGCAGGCCTATGTCGCCGCGGAATCGTCCAGCGAGCTGTATGTCGTCGACGCCGTCGCCTTCCAGGTGCTGGCGAAACTGCCAGCCGGCGCGCGCAGCAACGGCATTGCGGTCCACCCCGACGGCAAGCGCGTGTACGTCTCCAACGGCGGCGACGCCTCGGTGTCGGTTTTCGATGTCGCCAGCCGCACGTTCGTCGCCACAGTTCCGGTCGGGCAGCGGCCCTGGAACATGGCGCTGACGCCCGACGGCGCCAAGCTGTATGTCGCCTGTGGCCGCTCGGGCGCGGTTTCGGTGATCGACACCGCCAGCAACACCAAGGTCACCGACATCGCGGTCGGCAAGCTCCCCTGGGGCGTGGCCATTCGGTAAGCCCGGCGCTCGTGAATCCCGTGGGTCAGTCGAAACACGGGGCATCGGCAACCGCTGCGTGCTGTCGATCGCGGCGGACTCGGCGCATGCGTTCAGGCGCGAGTTGCCCGACCTGAACAGCGTCCAGCTCAGTAGCGCTTGTTGATGCCGGCCAGCCGCAGATAGACGGTCGAGCACCAGGCGACGAAATTGCGCGTCGCCCGGTGCCGCCAACCGACCCGACCTGCGCTCGGCAGCACCCGCCGCGATTGTGTGACCGCATCATCGAAGGCGGCGCCGAGCTGCGCCGAGAAGGCCGCATCGCGCACCACGGCGTTGGCTTCGAGGTTGAGCAGCAGCGACAGCGGGTCGATGTTGGAGCTGCCCACCGTGGCCCAGTCGTCATCGACCAGGGCCACCTTGGCATGCAGGAACGCGGCCGTGTATTCGTGGATGCGCACGCCACGCAACAGCAAATCGTCGTACAGCACCTGCGCGGCCAGCGCCGCCATGCGGTAGTCGGCCATGCCCTGCAACAGCAGGCGCACCTGCACGCCGCGCTTGGCGGCCGCGCGCATGGTACGCAGGAAGGCGCGGCCCGGATAGAAATAAGGGCAGGCGATGTCGATGCGGCGCTGCGCTCGGCGCATCGCGGCAATGTAGCTGCGCTCGATCGAACGGCGCTGGCGCAGGTTGTCGCGCACGATGAAGGCCACGGGCACCGGCAAGGCACTGCCCACGCCGCCGCCCATCTCATCCGCCGCGCCGGGCGACGGGGCGCCGCGCATGCCGCGCAGCAAGCGCGCGGTGCTGGCCACCGGGCGCTCGCTTGTCGCCAGCTGGTGCATCTGCTGGCGCCAAGAGCGTCCGAAACGCGCACGCGCGCTGAGCGCGTGCACCATGCGCTGCACTTGCGGCGCGACCGGGCCGCGCAGCTCGACCGCGAAATCCAGCCGCGGCGCGGCGAGCGCGCCGTGGCCCAGGTCGTGACGGTCGTCGATGATATTGATGCCGCCGACAAACGCCACCTCGTCATCGACTGCGCACAACTTCTGGTGCAGCCGGCGCAGCTGTTGCGGTTGCAGCCACGACCACCAGCGATCGAGCGGACGAAACACATCGATCGCCACCGCTTGCGCAAGCAGCCGCTCGCGCAGGGCGGGCAGGCTGGCGCGCGCGCCGAAACCATCGACGACGAGCCGCACCTGCACGCCGCGCCGCGCCGCCGCGACCAGCGCATCGCACACGCGTTGCCCCGCCGCATCGAGTTCGAAGATGTAGGTGGCCAGCCAGACCTGCTCGCGTGCCGCGGCGATCGCGTCGCACATGGCGACGAAGAGCTCGTCGCCGCCGTGCAGCAAGCGCGCCGTGTTGCCGCCGACGAAGCGACTGGGCGGCAGTTCGTCCCGGGCCCGCGACGGCGGCGCGTCGCCGTCTTGTCCGGGGGCGGGATCCGGTGCACGCACTGCGTCAGGGCAGTTCGAGTTCGGCCAGCAGCGGCAGATGATCGGACATTCGCGCCCACGAACTGCCCCGCGGCACGGCGGTAGAGCGGCAGATGAGCCCGCGTGTGTAGATGCGGTCCATCGCGAAAACCGGCACGCGCGACGGGAAGGTCAGCCACTGTTGGGCGCGCGCGCCGGGCACCTGGGCCCGGTGCAGGCCGACATCGTGCATCGGGCCATCGAGGCGTTCGCTCCAGTCGTTGAAATCGCCGGCCACGATCAGCAGTTCGCCGGCAGGCACATGGGCGGAGACAAACTCGGCCAGCCGCAACACCTGGCGCATGCGGCTGCGGTGCGCGAGGCCGAAGTGCACCACCACGGCGTGCACGGTGCGCCCATTCCACGCCACCGGCACGTGCAGCAGGCCGCGTTGTTCGAAACGGTGATCGCTGACATCGTGGTGCGCCACCTCGCCGAGCTGCCACCGTGACAGCAGCGCGTTGCCATGTTCGCCATGGCGCGTGAAGGCGTTGGTGCGGTAGGCCACGTCGTAGCCTTCGGGCGCCAGGAAATCGGCCTGCCCGCCTTCGGGCCAACCGAACCAGGTGCGCTCGAAATGGCGCGCATCGCGCGAATGGCGCAGGCGCACCTCCTGCAGGAACACCAGATCGGCATCGAGCGCCTCGATGCCCAGGCCCAGGTTGTGGATCTCGAGCCGCTTGCGCGGGCCGACGCCGCGCACCCCCTTGTGGATGTTGTAGGTGGCCACACGCAACAGGTCGAGCGGCATTTGTGTCGATGGCGCGATGACCGACGACGAGAACGGGTTCATGACGCGCCGGCGCCGGCAAAGCGCGGCAGCAGCAACACCGCTTCGGCGTTGCTCGGTGAAAAGCAGCGGTCGGCGGCCTCGCGCCACGGCAACCAGCAGTGATCGGTGTGCTCGCGCGGGTTCAGCGTCACCGCGGTGCCACTCGGCACGCACAGCCCGAAGACATGTTCGGTGTTGTGCGTGATGCCGGCGGCATAGCGGTGGCGCCAGGTCAGGTAGATCTCGTACACGTTGCGCAGTTGCCAGTCGCGCAGTGCGCTGGCCGGCACCGCGTCGCTGCCGATGACGATGCCGGTTTCCTCCTCGACTTCGCGCCGGCAGGTCAGATCCAGTGCTTCATCGAGCGTGTCTTTCGAGCCGGTCACGCTCTGCCAGAAGCCGGGCTTGTCGGCGCGTTCGATGAGCAGCACCTCGAGCGCCGGCGTGTGGATCACCACCAGCACCGATTGCGGGATCTTGGGCGGCCGCGCTGCCGCCGGCTCGGGTCGAGCTTCGCGGGTCACACCGGCGCTCGACCGGCCGATCAGCGCACCGCCGCCTGGGCGTTGCGCAGGCGGATGTGCAGATCGCGCAGCTGCTGCTCGTCGACCGCGCTCGGCGCGCCGGTGAGCAGGCATTGCGCACGCTGCGTCTTCGGGAAGGCAATCACCTCGCGCAGCGAATCGGCACCGGTCATCAGCATCACCAGCCGATCCAGCCCGATGGCGATGCCGCCGTGCGGCGGGGCGCCGTATTGCAGCGCATCGAGCAGGAAGCCGAACTTCGCCTGCGCTTCCTCAGGCCCGATGTTCAGTGCGCGGAAGACCTTGCTCTGCACCTCTTCGCGGTGGATACGCACCGAGCCACCGCCGAGTTCGATGCCGTTGAGCACCATGTCGTAGGCCTTGGCGATGCAGCGCCCCGGGTCGTCGTCGAGCCAGTCTTCGTGGCCGTCCTTCGGCGCGGTGAACGGGTGGTGCACGGCGTTCCAGCGCCCCGCTTCGGCGTCATGCTCGAACATCGGGAAGTCGATCACCCACAGCGGCTCCCACTCGCCCTGCGCAAGCTTGCGCGCCTTGCCGAAGTCGCTGTGGCCGATCTTTACTCGCAACGCGCCCATCGCGTCGTTGACCACCTTGGCCTGGTCGGCACCGAAGAACAACAAGTCGCCGTTGACCGCGCCGGTGCGCTCGATGATGGCGGCCAGCGCGGCGTCGTTGAGGTTCTTCACCACCGGCGATTGCAGACCGGCGCGCAGGTCGGCGCCCTCCTGCCCGGCAGCGATGTGGTTGACCTTGATCCAGGCCAGCCCCTTGGCACCGTAGATCTTGACGAACTCGGTGTGCGCGTCGATCTCGCCGCGGCTCATGTCGCCGCCGCCGGGCACGCGCAGCGCGACGACGCGGCCACCCGGTGAGCGCGCCGGCGCCGAGAAGACCTTGAAATCGACCTCGCGCATGACATCGGTGAGTTCGGTCAACGCCATCTTCACGCGCAGATCGGGCTTGTCGGAGCCGTACAGGCGCATCGCATCGGCATAGGTCATGACCGGGAACGCCGGCAGCTCGACGCCGATGGCCTGCACGAACACCGTGCGGATCATTTCCTCGAACATGGCGCGGATCTCGTGCTCCTCGAGGAACGAGGTCTCGATATCGATCTGCGTGAACTCGGGCTGCCGGTCGGCGCGCAGGTCCTCGTCGCGGAAGCACTTGGTGATCTGGTAGTAGCGGTCGAAGCCGGCCACCATCAGCAATTGCTTGAACAGCTGCGGGCTTTGCGGCAGCGCGAAGAACATGCCGTCGTGCACGCGGCTGGGCACCAGGTAGTCGCGCGCGCCTTCCGGTGTGCTGCGCGTCAAGGTCGGCGTTTCGATGTCGATGAAGCCGTTGGCATCGAGGAACCTGCGCACTGCCATCGCCACGCGGTAGCGCAGCATCAGGTTGCGCTGCATCGCCGGGCGGCGCAGATCGAGCACGCGGTGTGTCAGCCGCGTGGTCTCGGACAGGTTCTCGTCGTCGATCTGGAACGGCGGGGCAAGGCTCGGGTTGAGCACCTCGAGCTCATGACACAGCACCTCGACCTTGCCGCTGGTGAGGTTGGCGTTGTGCGTGCCCGCGGGGCGCTCGCGCACCAGGCCCACCACCTTCAGGCAGTACTCGCTGCGCACGTCTTCGGCGGTGGCGAAGGTGGCCGCGCGGTCGGGGTCGCACACCACCTGCACCAGACCCTCGCGGTCGCGCAGGTCGATGAAGATGACGCCGCCATGGTCGCGGCGGCGGTGCGCCCAGCCCATCAGCGTGATCGTCTGGCCCATCAGCTTTTCGCTGACGCTGCCGCAGTAGGTGGTTCTCATCGAATGGCTTCTCTTGGCAATGCTACGGGACACAACACGCGGCCCGGCTCGGGCGGGGTTGCGAAGACGGTTTTCGTCAAAGCGGGCTGCTCGCGCCGGCGGCGCGCTCAGCCGACCTGATTTCGCGCCCGCGCGATGTCGGCCACGCGGGCCGGCGGCGCCACCACGCCCATCGAGATGATGTACTTCAGCGCTTCGTCGACGCTCATGCCCAGCGGTACCACGTCGGCGCGCGGCATCATCAGGAAAAAGCCCGAGGTCGGGTTCGGCGTGGTCGGCACATAAACACTGACATAGCCACCCGGCAGATGGTGGGCGACTTCACCGCCCGGCTTGCCGGTGATGAAGGCGATGGTCCAGGCACCGGCGCGCGGGTATTGCACCAGCACCGCCTCGCGGAAAGCATTGCCGTTGCTGGAGAACAGCGTGTCCGACACCTGCTTGACCGAGTTGTAGATCGACCGCACGATCGGAATGTTGTTCATCAGGCGGTTCCACTGCCGCCACCACCACTGGCCGAAGATGTTGGTGACGAACACGCCGGTCAACAACACGCCGACACCGAGCACGATCAGTCCGAGGCCGGGCACGCGGCGCAGCAATTCGATGGTGGACTGCGCCGATTCGGGCAGCAACGCCTGCGGCCCGTACAGGAACCAGGCGAAGAGGCCGTCGATGGCGCCGAGCAGCCACGACAGCACCCAGAAGGTGATGGCCAGCGGTGTCCACACCAGCAGCCCGGCCAGCAGGTATTTTTTCACTTCGGTCCCGTCGCGCTCGAGTCGGGCTTGCTGGCGGGGGTCTTGGCCACGGCGGGTGCGGGTGCGCTCGCAGGCTTGGCGGCCGGGGCATCGGCAGACGCCTTGGCGGCGCTGTCGGCGCTCTTTGATTCACCTTTGGATTCAACCTTGGATTCACCCACATCGGTCTTCGCTGCAGGCTTGTCGTCGGCCGCCTTGTCTGCGGGGGCAGCGTTGTTGCCGCCCTTGAAATCGGTCACGTACCAGCCCGAACCCTTGAGCTGAAAGCCGGCCGCGGTCAATTGCTTGACATAGCTGGCCGCGCCGCACGCCGGGCACACGGCCAGCGGCGGATCGGACATCTTCTGCAACGCATCCTGCCGGTGTCCGCAGGACTCGCATTTGTACGCGTAGATCGGCATGGGGTTTGAACTGATGCAAAACCCTCAATTATAGGTTCTTCGTCCGCTGCACGTGGTGGTGATGGTGCGCCACAGAACAACCGTCAACCGGCCTTTCGCGTGCGGCTTCGGTGGGCATGCTGGGCCGAAGCGGTGCTCGCCGCGGCGCGGGCCGTCGCCTCTTCGATCGAAAGCCCCTTGTGGGCCAGCAGCTGTGGCGCGAAGGTGCCCAGCACCATGCCAATGATCGACGCGAACAGTCCCACCAGGTTGGGCGGCACCAGCGCGTCGGCGGCCACGATGTCGCACACCAGCCAGGTGCCGATGCCGAACACCACCGCGCACAGCGCACCCTGCGTGTTGGCGCGCTTCCAGTAGGCGCCGGCCAGCAGCGGCACGAAAGCGCCGGTGAGCGTGACGTTGTAGGCGTTTTGCACCATCTCGTACATGGTGCTGCGGCTGTTCAGCGCAAACAGCAACGCGCACGTGGTGAACGAGACCAGCACCACGCGCAGCATCAACAGGAAGATCCGGTCGCTCAGCGGCGGGGCGAACGGGCGCAGGATGTTTTCGCTGAAGGTGGCCGCCGGGGCCAGCAGCGCACCGCTGGCAGTGGACAGGATGGCCGACAACAGTGCGCCGAAGAACAGGATCTGCGCCCACAGCGGCGTCTTCGCGAGCACCACATCGGGCAGGATGCGCTGGATTTCGCGCGCGTCGTCCGAATCGAACAGCGCGGCCAGCGACGGGTCGCCGACCAGCGCGGCATAGGCGATGAAGATCGGCACGAAGGCAAAGCAGAAATACACGACCGCGCCGATGACGGTGCCGCGCACGGCGGTCTTTTCGTCCTTGGCGCTGGTCATGCGCTGGAACACGTCCTGCTGCGGGATCGAGCCGAAGGCGAAGGCGAAGAAGGCACCAGCCATCGCCCACAGGCCGGCCGCGTCGAGGTTGGCGGTAAACATCGTCAGCTTGCCATCGGCGGCGGCCTGAGAAATGACCTTGGCCGGGCCACCGGCCAGGTCACCGACGATCCACGCCACCAGCGACAGACCGATGACGATGACCACCGTCTGGAACAGGTCGGTGATGGCCACCGACCACATACCTCCGAACAGCGTGTACAGCAGGACCACGCCGGCGCCAGCCAGGATGGCGGTGTCCAGCTCGATGGCGCCGCCCGACAGCAGGTGGATGACGAGCCCGAGCGCGGTCAGTTGGGCCGAGGTCCAACCCAGGTACGACAGCACGATGGCCACGCTGGTCATCACTTCAACCGCCTTGCCGTAGCGCAGTCGGTAGAAGTCGCCGATGGTGAGCAGGTTCATGCGGTAGAACAGCTTGGCGAACAACAGTGCGGCCAGCACCAGGCACAACGAGGCGCCGAAAGGATCGCCAGGCACACCGCTCAACCCGTCCTTGGCAAAGGTGGCGCTCACCGAGAGCACGGTTTCGGCGCCGAACCAGGTGGCGAACACGGTGGCGACGTTGACGTACAGCGGCAGACTGCGCCCGGCCAGCAGGTAGTCGCGCGAGCCGTGCACACGCCGCGCGGCGATCAGGCCGATGGTGATGGTGACGGCCAGGTACAGGGCGACGAAGGTGATCAGCACGAGGTTCTCCCGCTTTCTCCAGTGGGTCTCGAAACGAAGCGCAAAAGTCTAAGGCAGGCGTCCGCTGCGACTATGCGGTACCCCATTGCAGCCACGCACGCATCGCCAGCAACCCGGCCCCGAAGCCAAGCAAGGCATAGACCAGCGCGTGCCACGCGCGCCGCGAGCGGCGCTGCTCTTTGAGCAGCGCAACGATGGCCGACGAATCGCCATCCGCCTTGTTGTGCTGCAGCGCACGGTGCAACAGCCTCGGCAGTTCCGGCAGCAGCTGCGCATAGCGCGGCGCCTCGTTCTTCATGCGTTCGAGCAGCCCCTGCCAGCCGACCTGCTGGTTCATCCAGCGCTCGAGGAAGGGCTTGGCCGTGCTCCACAGGTCGAGCTCGGGGTCGAGGTCACGGCCCAGGCCTTCGATGTTGAGCAAGGTCTTCTGCAGCAGCACCAGCTGCGGCTGGATCTCGACATTGAAGCGGCGCGAGGTCTGGAACAGCCGCATCAGCACCTGGCCCAGCGAGATGTCCTTCAGCGGCCGGTCGAAATGCGGCTCGCACACCGCGCGGATGGCGTTTTCCAGCGCATCGACACGGGTCGCCGCCGGCACCCAGCCCGATTCGACATGCAACTCGGCGACGCGCTTGTAGTCGCGGCGGAAGAAGGCGATGAAGTTCTGCGCCAGGTATTCCTTGTCCCACTCGGTGAGCGTGCCGATGATGCCGAAATCGAGCGCGATGTAGCGCCCGAAGGTGGCTGGGGCGGTGCTGACCTGAATGTTCCCGGGGTGCATGTCGGCATGGAAGTAGCCGTCGCGAAACACCTGCGTGAAGAAGATCGTCACGCCATCACGGGCCAGTTTGGGGATGTCCACACCCGCATCGCGAAGCCGCTGCGTCTGGCCGATCGGAATGCCGTACATGCGCTCCATGACGATGACGGTGGAGGTGCACAGATCCCAGATCATCTCCGGCACCATCACCAGTTCCAGATCCTGCATGTTGCGCCGCAGCTGCGCGGCGTTGGCAGCTTCGCGCACCAAGTCGAGCTCGTCGTGCAGGTAGGTGTCGAACTCGGCCACCACCTCGCGCGGGCGCAGCCTCTTGCCGTCGGCGCTGAGCCGCCCGACCCAGCGCGCCAGCGTGTGCAACAAGGTCAGGTCATCGTCGATGGCGTTCAGCACGCCAGGGCGCAGCACCTTCACCGCCACCTCGCGGCCATCCTTCTTCAGGGTGGCGAAGTGAACCTGCGCAATCGACGCGCTCGCCACCGGCTCGGCGTCGAAGCTGGCAAACAGTTCGTCCAGGCGCTTGCCGAAGGCCTTTTCGACCAGCGCCGCCGCCTGCGCGGCGGGAAACGGTGGCACCCGGTCCTGCAGCTTGGCCAGTTCGTCGGCCACGTCCAGCGGCAGCAGATCGCGGCGCGTGGACAGCACCTGGCCGAACTTGACGAAGATCGGCCCCAGCCGTTCCAACGCCAGGCGCAGCCGCACGCCCCGCGGCTCGTCGAAGCGACGGCCAAGCGTGACGGTCCACGACAGCGCGCGCACCCAACGTTGCCTGAAACCCGAAAGCGCCAGCTCGTCCAGGCCGAAGCGCAGGACCGTGAAGACAATGAAAACCAGGCGCAGCAAGCGCCTCATGGCGCCGTCGGTCGCATTCGTTCGGCGGCGCCCTGGGTGGCCCCGCGGATGCCGCGCGCCAACGCCGATCCCAGGCGATGCAGCGAATGGGCCACGGCCGGGCCGAACAGGCGCTCCAGGTCAGCGGCGACATCCCAGCGCAGGTTCTGCAGCAACCAGTTGATGTCGCCGGCCAGTTGCGCGTCGCCATCGATGTCCACCGCCGGCATCTGGCCGGCGGCCGCGCGGGCCATCAGCAGCAGCGGATTGGCGCCATCGACGCGGATGCACAGCGCCGGCTCAGCCGCCGGCAGCGGCGATTCGCACCATTCGAGCAACCCGGCCGGCGTCACGCGCCACAGCAACGCCGGAGGCGCCGGCAGCAGCGAAGGCCAACCGTCGATGCGCACCGAGATCAGCGCGCCCGCGTGCGGCGCCAGGCGTTGCAGGGCCGCCGGCTCGGCGCCGAGCACATGGTTGATCACCAGCACCAGCCGGCTCATCAGGGCCGGCGCGAGCAACGATTGCAATGTGTGGACCATTGCCGGATTGTAGGGATCGAGGGGGTGCGGCCCCACCGGAGTCGGGGACGGGCCGGGGCGGGGTTTGGGGGACAATCCGCGCTGCCCAGCCGTAACCAGCGCCGTTGCCACTGGGGCATCCGCGACGCGGCGACGGTGGGGCCGAAGCATCAGGCGCGGGGGGCTGAAAACCTGCCCGCGCCATCAGTCATCCATGTTCGAAGACCGCAGCTACAAAAGAACCTTCTACAGCGCACCGCAGTCGGTCAACTCGTTGGTCGCGGCGATCCTCGAGCCTGCGGTGGCCGTGTTGTGCTACCTGGCGGTGTGTCGGTGGTTCGACGAGCCGATCGTGCGCTCGGACCTGACGCTGTGCCTGCTGGTTCTGGCGCTGACCTTCCCCGGCAAGAACCGCTTCAAGGACAGCCTGCTCAGCGCCGCTGTCGATGTGGCGCTGTCCTGGGCCAGCCTGCTCGTGATTCTGGCGCTGTGCGCCTACGCGACCACCAGTTTCGGCTTCTTCGACCACGAAGTGCTGATGTGGTGGGCCGGGCTGACACCGTTGCTGCAATGGCTGGCGATCGGCATCGGGCAGCGCTATCAGAACTGGCTGGCCAGCATGCCGCACAACCGGCGCGGCGCCATCGTCATCGGCGCCGGTCCGCTCGGCGTGAAGGTGGCCAAGGCGCTGCTCGAGGGGCGCGAGCAGGGCGTGGACTTCCTGGGCTACTTCGACGACCGCACCGACGAGCGTGTGCACAGCGAGGCGGCCGTGCAGCGGCTGGGCGCGCTGAAAGACGCGGCGCCGTTCATTCACGGCCACGCCGTGCACGAGGTCTACATCACGCTGCCGCTGGGCTCGCAGCCGCGCATCGTCGAGCTGCTCGAGCAGCTGCAGGGCACCACCGCGTCGATCTTCTTCGTGCCCGACGTGTTCGGCATCAGCATCATCCAGGGCCGCTTGCAGGACATGAACGGCGTGCCGGTGGTGGGCATCTGCGAAACCCCGTTCACCGGCACCAACGAGCTGGTCAAGCGCTACAGCGACATCGTGCTGGCGTCGCTCATCCTGGTCTTGATCGCGCCGCTGCTGCTGGTGATCTGGATCGGCGTCAAGCTCAGCTCGCCCGGCCCGGCGATCTTCCGGCAGCGCCGCAACGGGCTCGATGGCGAGGAGATCATCGTCTACAAGTTCCGCTCGATGCGCGCCATGGACAACGGCGAGGTGGTCAAGCAGGCCACGCGGGGCGACCCGCGCGTGACCCCGTTCGGCGCCTTCATCCGCCGCACCTCGCTCGACGAACTGCCGCAGTTCGTCAACGTGCTGCAAGGGCGCATGAGCATCGTCGGCCCGCGGCCGCATGCGGTGGCGCACAACGAGCTGTACCGCCAATTGATCAAGGCGTACATGGTGCGCCACAAGGTCAAGCCCGGCATCACCGGCTGGGCACAGGTCAACGGCCACCGCGGCGAGACCGATACGGTGGAGAAGATGCAGACACGCGTCGAATACGATCTGGAGTACCTGCGCAACTGGTCACTGGGCTTGGACCTGCAGATCATCGCGCGCACCGTCAAGGTCGTCCTGCTGGCCCGCAATGCGCACTGAATCCCACCGACCACGTTACAGACGCCGTCGCCCCGCACAAACGCCTCTGGCCCCAGGAGACCACCAATGACCCTTTCGCCGCCCCGCTGTCGTCGCCTGCTTGCCGCGCTCGCCCTGTGTGGGACGACGGGCATGGCCGCGGCCGAGACCTCGCCGTACTACATCGGCGCGACCCAGGCCTTCAGCTACGACTCGAACGTCTTTCGTCGCATCGACGCCACCGCACAGGGCAGCACCTGGGGCAGCACCGGCCTGGTGGGCGGCTTCGATCAGCCCTACCGTCGGCAGCGCTTCTATGGCAGCGCCAACGTGCAATACAACTACTACCAGCAGCTCAGTCAACTGAACAACACCAGCTACGCCGCCAATCTCGGCTGGGACTGGGCGACCATCGAACGGCTGTCGGGCACGCTGCTGGCTTCTTCAAGCCAGAACCTCGGCAACTATGGCGGCATCGACCGAACCGGGCCGATCAATATCAAGAACACTCAATCGTTCAACAATGCCTTCGCCACCGTCAACTACGGACTGGTCTCGCTGCTGGAGTTGAACGGCCGGCTGGGCTACAGCCGCGTAAGCTACACCGCGCCGCAGTACGCTCAATACGAACTCGAGCAGTCCACCGCCACCATCGGCGTGCGCAAACAGTTCGGCGGCCAATTGACGCTCGGCACTGGCTTCACCTACACGAAGGGCGACTACTTTTCCATTGGTCGTGAATTCGATCGTGACGACATCTTCATCAGCGGCGTGTGGGAATACAGCGGCCTGTCCCGGTTCAGCGGCAGGCTGAACTACACCAAGATCAACTACACCGGCCTGAACCCGCTCGACGAGTCGGGCCTGACCGGCTATGTGCGCTGGGCCTACCAGGCCACCGGCAAGATCGACTTGAGCGCGCTGTTGAGCTACGACACGCTGGCCAACAGCGGGCTGACCGACATCTCGGGTGGCGTGCCGGTCAGCCTGGGCGACACCACTCAGTTGACCAGCGCCGTGCGCCTGACGGCCGGCTACGCGGCGACCGCCAAGATCAAGGTCAACGCGTCGTTGGACTACTACCGCCGCAGCGACCAGTACCGCTTCAATGGCGGCATCATCGACACCCGCGACAGCGTCACCGCGGCGGTGCTCGGCGCCACCTGGACACCCACCCGCAACTGGCTGGTGGCGTGCAACCTGAACCTGCACGATCGCAACCAGTCGAGTCCGCAGCAGATCACGCTGCTGCCCTACAGCGCGTACGGCGCCAGCTGCTCGGCCCAGTTCGCGCTGCAATGAGCGAGCGCACCGTTCTGCTCACCGGCGCCACCGGCTACATCGGCTCGCACACCTGGCTGGCCTTGCTGGCGCAAGGCTGGCGCGTCATCGGCGTCGATGACTTTCGCAACAGCTCGCCCAAGGTGCTCGATCGATTGGGCGCGCTGGCTGGCGCGGCGGTCGAGTTCGAACACGCCGACGTGGCCGACCGCGCGGCCATGGCAGGCGTCTTTGCCCAGGTCCGGCCGCATGCGGTGGTGCACTTCGCAGCGCTGAAGGCGGTCGGCGAATCGGTGGCTGCGCCGCTGGACTACTACAGCAACAACCTCGGTTGCCTGTTCAGCGTGTGCCACGCGATGCAGCGGCACGGCTGCCAGCACCTGGTGTTCAGTTCCAGCGCCACCGTCTATGGCGCGCCCAAGAGGCTGCCGATCGATGAAGACGCGCCTTTGAGCGCGACCAACCCCTACGGCCAGACCAAGCTCATCGGCGAGGCGCTGCTGCGCGACCTGTGCGCCGCCGACGCCGATTTCAGGGTCGCCTGCCTGCGCTATTTCAACCCGGTGGGAGCCCACCCGAGCGGGCTCATCGGCGAAGACCCGCGCGGCACACCGAACAACCTGATGCCTTACGTCGCGCAAGTCGCTGTCGGCCGGCGCGCGGCGTTGCAGGTTTTCGGCAACGATTACGACACCCCCGACGGCACCGGCGTGCGCGACTACATCCACGTCTGCGACCTGGCCGAAGGCCATGTTGCAGCATTGACTCGACTGTTCGATGGCGCTGCGTCGATGACCGTCAATCTGGGCACCGGACGAGGTCACAGTGTGATGGAAGTCATCGACACTTTCGCCAAGGCGAGCGGGCGCCCGGTACCCTTCGTGGTCTCGCCGCGCCGCAGCGGCGACGTGGCGGCGTGTTATGCCGACCCGACCCGTGCCGCTCAGCTGCTGGACTGGCACGCGCGACTCGATTTGCAGCGCATGTGCCAGGACAGCTGGCGCTGGCAACAGATGAATCCGCAGGGCTTCGACACGCCGAGCGCCTGAAAGCCGCGATCCCGCCCGGAGGCACAGCGGCACGATCGTTGCGTAGTTCCCGACAACGCGCCGAAAGCGCCCCGACAACACCATGAGCGACATCAGCGTACAACCCGTCATCATCGCCGGCGGCAGCGGCACCCGGCTGTGGCCGCTGTCGCGTGCGGCGTTTCCCAAGCAGTTCCTGGTGCTGGGTGGCCCGCACAGCCTGTTTCAGCAAGCGGCGATCCGCCTGGGCTCGCTGGCCGACGATCACATCGCTGTTGCGCCACCCTGCGTGGTCGGCAACGAGGAACATCGCTTTCTGGCCGCCGATCAGCTCGCCGCGCTGCCCGCGGCACTGCGCACGGCGGCCACCTTCGTGCTCGAACCGGTGGGTCGCAACACCGCGCCGGCGATGACGCTGGCCGCGTTGTTCGCGCTGCAGGACGACAACGACCCGGTGCTGGTCGTGACGCCGGCCGATCAGCGCATCGCTGACGATGCCGCCTATGTCGCCACCTTGAAACAAGCCGTGCAGGTGGCCGCGGACGGCGCCGTGGTGATCCTCGGCATTGCGCCCGAACGGCCTGAAACCGGCTTCGGCTACATCCGTTGCGAAAGCAGCGGCGCGACGTCGCTGCCGGTGCTCGAATTCGTCGAGAAGCCCGATGCGGACACGGCGGTGCACTATCTGGAACAGGGGGGCTACTACTGGAACAGTGGCATGTTCGTGGTGCGCGCCTCACTGTGGCTGCGTCTGCTGACCCGCTTCCGCCCGGACATCTGCACCGCCACCCGCGCCGCATGGGACGCGCGCGCCATCGACGGCCACTTCGTGCGCCCCGACAAGACCTTGTTCGCCGCCATTCCCGCCGAATCGGTGGACTACGCGGTGATGGAGAAATGCCCCGGCGCCGAAGGCATCGACATCCGCATGCTGCCGTTGGCCGCTGACTGGTCAGACCTGGGTGCCTGGGATGCGGTGTGGCATCACGGCGCGAAGGACGCCGAAGGCAACGCCACCCACGGTGATGTGCTGCTGCGCGACAGCCGCGACACGCTGGTGCACGCCACCAGCCGGCTGGTCGGCGTGGTCGGCCTGGACAACGTGGTGGTGGTCGAGACGCCCGATGCCGTGCTGGTGGCCGACAAGAGCCGCAGCCAGGAAGTCAAGCACATCGTCGAACGCCTGCACCGCGACGGCCGCCACGAACACACGCTGCACCGCCAGGTGCACCGCCCCTGGGGCTGGTACGACAGCGTCGATTCGGGGCCGCGCTTTCAGGTCAAACGCATCATGGTCAAGCCGGGTGCCAGCTTGAGCCTGCAAAAGCACCACCACCGCGCGGAGCACTGGATCGTGGTCTCCGGCACCGCCGAGGTGACCAACGGCGACAAGGTCATCCTGCTCAGCGAAAACCAGAGCACCTACATCCCGCTCGGCCAGGTGCATCGCCTGGCCAACCCCGGCAAGGTGCCGCTGGAGATCATCGAAGTGCAATCGGGCAGCTACCTCGGGGAAGACGACATCGTGCGCTTCGAAGACAGCTACGGCCGCGGTTGATCGCGGTTCCTGGTCAACCCATTTCAACAAGGATCTGAATGATTCTGGTCACCGGCGGCGCCGGCTTCATCGGCAGCAATTTCGTGCTCGACTGGCTCTCGCACCACGACGAGCCCGTGCTCAATCTGGATGCGTTGACCTATGCCGGCAACCGCGAGAACCTGGTGGCACTGGATGGCGACCCGCGCCACGTCTTCGTGCACGGCGACATCTGCGAGCGGCCACTGCTCGACCGCTTGTTTGCAGAGCACCGGCCGCGCGCGGTGGTGCATTTCGCCGCCGAAAGCCATGTCGATCGCAGCATCCACGGGCCTGGCGCGTTCATGCGCACCAATGTCGATGGCACCTTCAACCTGCTCGAAGCGGCGCGCGCACACTGGTCGGCGCTGGGCCAGGCCGACGCCCAGGCGTTCCGCTTTCATCATGTCTCGACCGACGAAGTCTATGGCAGCCTGAGCGCCGACGCGCCGGCCTTCACCGAAGAGCACCTGTACCAGCCGAACAGCCCGTATTCGGCCAGCAAGGCGGCCAGTGACCACCTGGTGCGCGCCTGGTTCCACACCTACGGGTTGCCGGTGCTGACCAGCAACTGCTCGAACAACTACGGACCGCTGCACTTTCCCGAGAAGCTGATCCCGCTGATGATCGTCAACGCACTCGCCGGCAAGCCGCTGCCGATCTACGGCGACGGCCTGCAGGTGCGCGACTGGCTGTATGTCGCCGACCATTGCAGCGCCATCCGCACGGTGCTGGCGCAAGGTCGGCCCGGCGAGACCTACAACGTGGGTGGTGGCAACGAAAGAACCAACCGCCAGATCGTGCATGCCGTGTGCACGTTGCTCGACGAATTGCGCCCCGACCCGACCGGCCCCTATGCACGGCTGATCACGCATGTCACCGACCGACCGGGACACGATCGCCGTTACGCCATCGATGCGCGCAAGATTGAAACCGAACTGGGCTGGCGCGCCGAACACACCTTCGAGACCGGCATTCGCAAGACGGTGCAGTGGTACCTCGACAACGGGCCCTGGGTGGCGCGGGTGCAAAGCGGCGCCTATCGCGAGTGGGTCGGTCGTCAATACGGCATGCCGGCCTGATCAGCGCCGGAAAAACGAAACAACGGGAAGCAGCAGATGAAAGTGACCGTCACCGGCACCGGCTACGTGGGATTGGTCTCGGGCGCCTGCCTGGCCGAGATGGGCAACGATGTGCTGTGCCTGGACCTCGATGCGGCGAAGATCGCCCAGCTCGATGCTGGCGGCATCCCGATTCATGAGCCGGGACTCGACCAGGTGGTGGCGCGCAACGTGGCCGCCGGGCGGCTGCACTTCACCACCGACATCAAGCGCGCCGTGGCGCACGGCACCTTGCAGTTCATCGCCGTGGGCACGCCGCCCGACGAAGACGGCTCGGCCGACCTGAAACACGTGCTCGCCGCGGCGCGCAACATCGGCCGCCACATGACCGACTACAAGGTCATCGTCGACAAGAGCACGGTGCCGGTGGGCACCGCCGACAAGGTGCGTGCCGCCGTCGCCGAGGAACTGGCCGCGCGCGATGTCAGTGTCCGACATTCGGTGGTCTCGAATCCGGAGTTCCTGAAAGAAGGCGCCGCGGTGGACGACTTCATGCGCCCCGACCGCATCATCGTCGGCGCCGACGACGAGCAGGCGATCCTGTTGATGCGCGCGCTGTACGCGCCGTTCCAGCGCAGCAAGGACAAGCTGGTGGTGATGGATGTGCGCTCGGCCGAGTTGACCAAGTACGCCGCCAACGCCATGCTGGCCACACGCATCTCGTTCATGAACGAACTGGCGCTGCTCGCCGAGCGGCTGGGCGCCGACATCGAGCAGGTGCGTCAGGGCATCGGCAGCGACCCGCGCATCGGCTTCGGCTTTCTCTATGCGGGCTGCGGCTATGGCGGATCGTGCTTTCCGAAAGACGTGAAGGCGCTGATCCACACCGCGCAGGGCGCCGGGCAAACGCTGCATGTGCTGGGCGCGGTCGAAGCGGCCAACGACCAGCAGAAGCGCGTGCTGGTCGACAAGGTGGTGCGCCGCTTCGGCGCCGACCTGAGCGGCCGCCGCTTCGCGCTGTGGGGCCTGGCCTTCAAGCCCAACACCGACGACATGCGCGAGGCGCCGAGCCAGGTGCTGGTCGAGGAACTGGCCGCGCGCGGCGCCACCGTGTGTGCCTATGACCCGATCGCGATGGCGCAGGCGAAGATCAGCCTCGGCGCGCACCGGGCCTTGAGCTATGCCGAACGCGCGATGGACACGCTGGATGGCGCCGATGCGCTGCTCATCGCCACCGAATGGATGGAGTTCCGCAGCCCCGACTTCCAGGCCGTGCGCGAACGGCTGCGCCATGCGGTGATCTTCGACGGACGCAACATGTACGCGCCCGAACTGGTCGAAGCGGCCGGCATCGAATACCACGCCATCGGCCGGCTCACCGCCGCGGTGCGCGGCGGATCGTAGACGCTACAGACGCCAGGTGCTGACGCCGGCCGAGGCCAGTTGCGCCTCGTCGTAGCAGCTCTTGACATCGACGAAGACACCTCCCGGCACCAGCTTGGTGGCCAGCCCGGCGACGCCCATCTCGAGGTACTCGCGGTGCGAGACGGCGGCCACCACGGCCAGCGCCTGGGGCAGTTGATCCCATGCCGTCAACGCCACGCCGTATTCGTGAAGGCATTCGGCCGAGTCGGCAAGCGGGTCGTGGATCAGCACGTCGGCGCCGAAACTCTGCAACTCGCGCACCACGTCGATGACCTTGCTGTTGCGCAGGTCGGGACAGTTTTCCTTGAAGGTCATGCCGAGCACGATGACCTGGCCGCCTTTGACCTGCAGGTCGCCGGCGATCATCTGCTTGACCGTCTGCTCGGCCACATACTTGCCCATGCCATCGTTGATGCGGCGCCCGGCCAGGATGACCTGCGGCGTGTAGCCGAGCATCTCGGCCTTGTGCGTCAGGTAGTACGGATCGACACCGATGCAGTGGCCGCCGACCAAGCCCGGGCGAAAGGGCAGGAAGTTCCACTTGGTGCCGGCCGCCTTCAGCACCTCGAGCGTGTCGATGCCGATGCGGTGGAAGATCAGCGACAGCTCGTTCATCAGCGCGATGTTCAGGTCGCGCTGCGTGTTCTCGATGACCTTGGCGGCCTCGGCGACCTTGATGCTGCTGGCAGGGTACACGCCGGCAGTGATGACGCTGCCGTAGATCTCGGCCACCTTCGCCAATGTGGCCGGCGTGTCACCCGAAACGACCTTGACGATCTTGGTGACGGTGCGTTCCTTGTCGCCGGGGTTGATGCGCTCTGGGCTGTAGCCGACGAAGAAATCGTCTTTCCAGCGCAGCCCGGAGTGCTTCTCGATGATCGGAATGCACACCTCTTCGGTGGCGCCCGGATAGACCGTCGATTCGAAGACCACGATCGCGTCGCGCTTGAGGTGCTTGCCGATCGTTTCCGAGGCCTTCACCAGCGGCGTGAAATCGGGCTGGTGCGCCTCGCCGACCGGCGTGGGCACGGCCACGACGATGAAGTCGGCCTCATCCAGGCGACTCAGGTCGGTGCTGCAGGTCAGCTGCGTCGCGGCGCGCAACTCGTCGCTGGCCACCTCGCCGGTCGGATCGACATGGCGCGCGTAGGCGGCCACCTTGTCGGCCGACAGATCGAAACCCAGCGTCTTGTATTTCTTGCCGAACTCGACCGCCAGCGGCAAGCCGACGTAGCCCAGGCCGATGACTGCAATGGTGGTCATGTGAAACTCTCGAAGCGGAGCGAAGAGGGAAGGTGCGGGTGGCTCGGCCGTCACGCGCCAATCATGTACGGTAGTAGTCGCGGTACCAGGCGACGAAGCGAGAAATGCCTTCGGGCACCGGCGTGTCGGGAGCGAAGCCGGTCCATTGCGCCAGCTCGGAGACATCGGCGAAGGTGGCCGGCACATCGCCGTCCTGCAGCGGCAGGAAATTCTTCTGCGCGGTGCGGCCCAGCGACTGCTCGATGGCCTCGATGAAGCCCATCAATTCCACCGGCTTGCTGTTGCCGATGTTGAACACGCGGTACGGCGCCGCCGCGCGAGCCGGATCGGGCTGGGCAGGGTCGAAGGCGGGATCGGCGGTGGCCGGCCGGTCGAGCACATGCACCACGCCGGTGGCGATGTCGTCGATGTAGGTGAAGTCGCGCACCATGCGGCCGTGGTTGAAGACATCGATGGCGCGGCCTTCGAGGATCGCGCGCGTGAACAGAAACAGCGCCATGTCGGGCCGCCCCCAGGGCCCATAGACCGTGAAGAAGCGCAGCCCTGTCGTCGGCAGGCCGAACAGGTGGCTGTAGGTGTGCGCCATCAGTTCGTTGGCCTTCTTCGTCGCGGCGTACATGCTCACCGGGTGGTCGATGTTGTGATGCTCCGAAAAGGGCATGTGCGTGTTGCCGCCGTACACGCTCGAGCTCGACGCATAGACCAGGTGCTGCACCCGCTGATGGCGGCAGCCCTCGAGCACGTTCATGAAGCCGACGATGTTGCTGTCGATGTAGGCGTGCGGGTTCTGCAGCGAATAGCGCACACCGGCCTGCGCCGCCAGGTGCACCACGCGCTCGAAGCCTCGGTCGGCGAACAGCGCGGCCATGCCCTCGCGATCGGCGACATCCAGCTGCACGAACTCGAAGTTGCGGTGCGGGATCAAGCGCGCCAGACGGGCGCGCTTGAGATTCGGGTCGTAGTAGTCGTTGAGGTTGTCCAGGCCGACGACCGCGTCGCCGCGCGCCAGCAGCAGCTGCGACACGTGCATGCCGATGAAGCCGGCTGCGCCGGTGACGAGGACCTTCACGTCGATGCCTTCCTGTGCAGGGGTGGTGGTACCGCGCGCCTGTGGACCCCACCGGCCGTTGTTGGGGAACAGCCGCCGTCGACGGTGCTGCAGGCTGCCAAAACCGCGCGTCCCCTCATCGTGCCGCAGCCGCCGCAAGTATCCGGCGCGCAGCCGCTGCCCGGCACGGCTTGCGAAGCCCTTCTCGGCTGTTGCGTGGTATGGGTCACGCCTTCACCGCAACGCCGCGCCAGCGGGCCCGGTTCAGCCGCCTGCGCCGGCCGGCTCAGGCTTGTTCAGAACAGGCTTTCCTTCACATACACCACGTCGCCTTCGCGCAGCGGGTCGTCGAGCGAGGGCGTCAACACCTGCATCTTGCCGTCGGCGCCCTTGCGGTGCACACGCAGGCCCTTCTCGGTACCACGCAGGTTCAGGCCCCCACCCGAGGCCAGCGCCTGCATCACGGTCATGTCGCGTTCGAGGCGGAACGCGCCGGGGCGCTGCACCTCGCCGTAGATGTAGATCACCGGCGCGCGCTCGACATAGAGCACATCGTTGTTCTGCACCGGCACGTCGTTGTCGCGGTTGTCGCCGCGGAAAATGCCCGGCAGGTCGATGGTCTTGCGGAAGGGCTTGCCGTCGCGCGTGCCCACCAGCGTGATCGTGTCGGCACCCGTGGCCGTGATGCCGCCGGCCAGCGCCAGCAGGTCGGACAGGCGCATGTCGGCCTGCTCGATCGGGAAGCGGCCGGGCCGGTTGACCTGGCCGAGCACGCTGGCCTGGTTGCCGCGCACCTGCACGACCAGCAGGCTGACCTGCGGCTGCTTGACGAAGTTGCCGTTGCGCAGGCCGTCCGCCACCGCCTTTTCAGCCTGGCGCACGCTCAAACCACCGATGCGCACGTTGCCCAGCAGCGGGTAGCTGATCAGGCCGGCTTCGCCGATGCGTGCTTCCAGCGTCAGGTCGGGGTTCTGGAATACGGTGATGCGCACCACATCGCCCGCGCCCAACTGGTATTCGTTGGGCACGTCGGCCTTCGATTGCGCACGTGTGGGCATGGACACCAGTGCCGTGCACAGGCCAAGCGACAGCGCCGTGAGGAAGCCCGCCAGCCGCGATCGTGTTGCCATCATTTGAGCCCCATCCCTTTGGAAATCGAAGAAGCGTCCAAGCCGGACGCGGCCGCCGGTGCCGGCTTCGGCTCCGGCGCGGGTGCCGCGGGTGCCGCGGGTGCCGCGGGTGCCGCGGGCGCCGCGGGTGCCGCGGGCGCAGCGGCATTGGCGTTCGCCGATGCCGCGCTTTCAGCATACTTGCCGACATACTGGATCGTCGCCGCGTCGCGCATCGCCTTCATGTCCTTGGCGACGATGTCGCGCTTGCGTTCATTGACAATGAACTGCTCGATCGCGGGTTTTGCCTGTTCGAGCGTCACCGGCTGCGCGCGCGAACCGGCGAGCACGATCACCTGCGCGCCTGCGGGGGTTACGTTCAGCAGCGCCTGCCCATCCTTCAGCTTGGCGAAGGTCTCCAGGCTGGCCAGCGGCAACTGCTCGGCCGCGCGCACGGCCTGGTTGCCGTTGAAGCGGAAGTCGTTCGCCTTCAGGTACTCGACGAATTCGGCGATGTTCTTCGATCCTTCGAGCTTGGTCTTCAGCGCCGGGATCTGCTCGGGCGTGGCCTCGACCGCGATCTCCTGCAGGCTGTAGACCTTGCGGTCCTTGAACAGGGCCGGATGGTCCTCGTAGTACTTGTTGATCTCTTCGGCGGTCGGTTTGGCGACCCCCTCGCCCGCGCGTTCGACATAGGCGCGCGCGATGACCTCGCGCTTCGCGGCTTCGAGCTGCTGCATCACGCGCGGGTCGCGGTCGAGCTTCATTTCGCTGGCCTTCTGCAAGGCCAGTTCCTGGTCGATGAGCCGCTCGAGGATCTGCTTCGAAGCCGCCTCGGCCTGCTCGGGCCGCAGGCCGCGCTGCTGCTGCAACTGGTAATTGATCTGGTGAACCGTGATCTCTTCCTTGTTCACCTTGACCGCCGTCTGCGACGCACCGGGCTCCTTCTTCTTGTCACCGCAGCCGACAAGCAGCACCGACACGACCGCCGTGGCCAGCGCCGCGGTGCGCAGGCTGCGCGATGATGTTCGAACCGCTCTTTTCATCTTGGATGTGCTCCTGCACGCTGACGGTGTGGGTTGGGCTGCGATGCGCGCAATCGGCAGCCGTGGGCGCGATCGACGACAGGCCGCAAGTGTAAGGTCGATGAATTCCGATTCGGTTCCGCCGCGCCGGCCTGGGCACGCGCCACGCCGCAAGCGTGAACAACGGCACAGGCTCAGCAGCGGATGCCCACGTGCAAAGCGACCACGCCGGCGCTGAGGTTGTGCACATCGACATGGCCGAAGCCGGCGCCCTTCATCATCTCCTTCAGTTCCTCTTGCGCCGGATGCATGCGGATCGACTCGGCCAGGTAGCGGTAGCTTTGGCTGTCTTTGGCGACCCAGCGGCCGAGCAGCGGCAGCACGTTGAACGAATACCAGTCGTAGGGCTTCTGCAACGGCGCCGCCACCTTGGAAAATTCGAGCACCAGCAAGCGACCCCCGGGCCGCAACACACGGCACATGTCGGCCAGCGCCAGCGGCTTGTGCGTCATGTTGCGCAGACCGAAGGCCACGCTGACCAGATCGAACTGGCCGTCGCGAAACGGCAGCCGCTCGGCATCGCAGGCCGCGGTGGGCAGCACCACCCCGGCATCGACCAGACGATCGCGGCCGACACCGAGCATGGCTTCGTTGATATCGGTGTGCACGACCAGGCCGGTCGCGCCCGCCTCAGCGGCGAAGGCGCGCGCCAGGTCGCCGGTGCCACCGGCGATGTCGAGCACCTTGTCGCCGCGGCGCACATTGGCCACCGCCACCGTGTAGGCCTTCCAGGCCCGGTGCATGCCCAGCGACATCAGGTCGTTCATCAGGTCGTATTTCGACGCCACCGAGTCGAACACGCCGCGCACGCGTCCGGCCTTGTCGCCTTCGTCGATCTGCGTATAGCCGAAGTGGGTCTTGGTCATCGGGTCATGGGTTGCAAGCGTTCAGTGCGCATGGCCGCAGGCGCCGCCGGCTGCGGCAACGGTCATCGGCACGTCGCGGTCCAAGCCGGCATCGGCGAGGCGCTTTTCATATTTCCGCCACAGCTCGTCCTGCTGCGACCCGAGGAAGTACAGGTACTCCCACGAAAAGATGCCGGTGTCGTGCCCGTCGGAAAAGCGCGGTTGCACCGCGTACAGCCCGACCGGCTCGAGCGCTTCGATGCCGACCCCGCGCTTGCCGGTCTGCAGCACCTCCTGCCCCGGGCCGTGGCCCTGCACTTCGGCCGAAGGCGAATACACGCGCATCAGCTCGAAGGGCAGGCGGAACACGGCACCATCGTCGAAGCCGACTTCGAGGACACGCGAGGCCTGGTGCACCGTCATCGATGTCGGACGCGCGCTGCTGACATTCAAACCGGCCATGGATCACCCTGCGACACAGACAAGAACCAGACTGCAATTGTGAACCCGCCAAAAGCGCGCGCAGTCCTCACACCAGCACCCGCTCGATGCCACCATCGTTGGCGCGGCTGACGTAGTCGCTCATCCAGTCGGCACCGAGGATGTGCCGTGCCATCTCGACGACGATGTAGTCGGCTTCGAGCAAGCCGCTGTCCAGGTCATCGCGATAGCGGCTCAGGCCCTGCAGGCAACTCGGGCACGAGGTCAGGATCTTTACCGCACCGTCGGCGGCCACGCCATCCGTGTTGCGCAACGCGGCCACATCACCGCGCAGTTCTTCTTCCTTTCGAAACCGCACCTGCGTGGCGATATCCGGGCGCGTCACGCCGAGGGTGCCGCTCTCGCCGCAGCAGCGCTTGCTTTCCAGCACGTTGGGGCCGAGCAGCGCGTGCACCGTCTTCATCGGCGCTTGTTGCTTCATCGGGCTGTGGCACGGATCGTGGTACAGGTAGCCGGCGCCCGCACCGTCCAGCGTGATGCCCTTTTCGAGCAGGTATTCGTGGATGTCGATGATGCGGCAGCCAGGGAAGATGTCCTCGAACTTGTAGCCCTGCAGTTGGTCGTAGCAGGTGCCGCAGCTCACGACCACGGTTTTGATGTCGAGATAGTTCAGCGTGTTCGCCACGCGGTGAAACAGCACACGGTTGTCGGTGATGATCTTTTCCGCTTTGTCGAACTGGCCCGACCCGCGCTGCGGATAACCGCAGCACAGGTAGCCCGGCGGCAGCACGGTCTGCACGCCCGCATGCCACAACATCGCCTGCGTGGCCAGGCCGACCTGCGAGAACAGCCGCTCCGAGCCGCAGCCCGGGAAGTAGAAAACGCTTTCCGACTCGGCGCTGGTCGTGGCCGGATTGCGGATGATCGGCACGTAGTTCTTGTCCTCGATGTCGAGCAATGCGCGCGCGGTGCGCTTGGGTAGCCCGCCGGGCAGCTTCTTGTTGATGATGTGGATCACCTGCTCTTTCAGCGGCGCGGTGCCCACTGTCGCCGGTGGCGCCTTGCTCTGCCGGCGCGCGACACGCTGCAGCAACTCGTTGGCCACGCGCTGCGCCTTGAAGCCGATGCCGACCATGCCGGCGCGCACCAGCTTGATGGTCTGCGGGCTGGTGGCATTGAGCATCAGCATCGCCGCCGCGTTGCCCGGCCTGAAACTCTTCTTGCCCATCTTGCGCAGCAGGTTGCGCATGTTCATCGACACATCGCCGAAATCGATATCGACCGGGCACGGTGCCAGGCATTTGTGGCACACGGTGCAGTGATCGGCCACGTCCTCGAATTCTTCCCAGTGTTTCAGGCTGACGCCGCGGCGCGTCTGCTCTTCGTACAGGAAGGCCTCGACCAACAGCGACGTGGCGAGGATCTTGTTGCGCGGGCTGTACAGCAAGTTGGCGCGCGGCACATGCGTGGCGCAGGCCGGCTTGCACTTGCCGCAACGCAGGCAGTCCTTGATGCTGTCGGCGATGGCGCCGATGTCGCTTTGCTGCATGATCAGCGACTCGTGGCCCATCAGCCCGAAGCTGGGCGTGTAGGCATGGCGCAGGTCGGCCGCGCGCGTGTCGGCGCCTTCGCCAGGCTCCTCGGTATCGCGCAGCAGCTTGCCCTTGTTGAAGCGCCCTTGCGGATCGATACGCTGCTTGTAGTCCCGGAAGCCGCGCAGTTCATCGTCGGTCAGGTACTCGAGCTTGGTGATGCCGATGCCGTGCTCCCCCGAGATCACGCCGTCCAGGCTGCGCGCCAGCGCCATGATGCGTCCCACCGCCTCGTGCGCGGTCTGCAACATCGGGTAGTCGTCGCTGTTGACCGGAATGTTGGTGTGCACGTTGCCGTCGCCGGCATGCATGTGCAGCGCGATCCACACACGCCCGTGCAGCACCTCCTTGTGGATGCGCTCGCAGGCTTCGAGGACGGCCGGGAACGCAGCACCGGCGAAAAGGCTGCGCAGCGGCTGCAGCACTTGCGTCTTCCACGATGCACGCAGGCTGTGGTCCTGCAGCTGCTCGAAGAAGCTGCGGCCGCTGTCGCGCTGAATGACATCGAGCTCGGCCAGCCAGTGCGACCACAGCGCACGCACCTCGCGCAGCAGCTGCAGCGCGCGCTGCACGCGGTCGCCGAGCAGTTCGGCGCGTGGTATGTCGAGGGCGTCGTCACCCTGCCCCAGGGGCAACGGCCCAGCAGCGAAAAACTGCTCCAGCCGGTCGATCAGCTCGAGCTTGTTGCGCAGGCTCAGCTCGATGTTGATGCGCTCGATGCCATCGGTGTATTCGGCCATGCGTGGCAGCGGAATGACCACGTCCTCGTTGACCTTGAAGGCATTGGTGTGCTTGGCGATGGCTGCGGTGCGCTTGCGGTCGAGCCAGAAGGTCTTGCGCGCGTCGGCGCTGACGGCGACGAAGCCTTCGCCCGAGCGGCTGTTGGCGATGCGCACCACCTCGCTCGTGGCGCGCGCCACCGCGTCGGCATCGTCGCCGACGATGTCGCCGAACAGTGCCATCTTCGGCAACGCGCCGCCGGGTCCTCCGCGCTTGCTCTTGGTGGCGTAGCCGACGGCCTTCAGATATCGCTGGTCCAGGTGCTCGAGGCCAGCCAGGATGGCGCCGCCACGCTGGCTCTCGGCGAACATGAAATCGCGAATTTCGACGATCGACGGCACCGCATCACGTGCTGCGCCGAAAAATTCCAGGCACACCGTGCGCACATGCTTGGGCATGCGGTGCACAAGCCAGCGCGCCGAGCTGATGAGGCCGTCGCAGCCTTCCTTCTGCACCCCCGGCAGGCCGGACAGGAATTTGTCGGTGACGTCCTTGCCGAGCCCCTCCTTGCGAAAGCTGCTGCCAGGGATGTCGAGGCGTTCGCTGCGCTGCAGCGTCTTGCCATCGGCATCGAACCAGCGCAGCTCGAAACTCGCCATCGGCGCATCGTGGATCTTGCCCAGGTTGTGGTTCAGCCGCACCACCTCCAGCCAGCCGGCATCGGGCGTGACCATGCGCCACGACACCAGGTTGTCCAGCGCGGTGCCCCACAACACCGCCTTCTTGCCACCAGCGTTCATCGCGATGTTGCCGCCGACACAACTGGCTTCGGCAGAGGTCGGATCGACGGCGAACACATAACCCGCGCGTTCGGCGGCATCGGCCACGCGCTGGGTGACCACGCCGGCTTCGCTGAAGACGGTGGCTACCGGTTGCTCGACGCCTGGCAGAGTGACCATCTCGACCTCGCTCATCCCTTCGAGCTTCTCGGTGTTGATGACCGCGCTGCGCCAGGTCAGCGGAATGGCCCCGCCGGTGTAGCCGGTGCCGCCGCCGCGCGGAATGATCGTCAGACCGAGCTCGATGCAGGCCTGCACCACGCCGGCCAATTCCTGTTCGCTGTCGGGTGTGAGTACGACGAACGGGTACTCGATGCGCCAATCGGTGGCGTCGGTAACGTGCGACACACGCGACAGGCCGTCGAACTTGATGTTGTCGTGCGCGGTGCGCTTTCCCAGCACCTTGCGCGCGCGCTGGCGCAGATCCCAGACCGCGCGGAAGTGGTCGGAAAAATGCTGCACCGCGCTGCGCGCCAGCTGCAGCAACTCACCGACCTGGGCGTCGCGGGAGGCACGCGATGAGTCGTCGACTTCGCCGGCCGCAGGCTCGGCCACGCCGCTGTGGCGTCGCGCCTCGACCTCGCCCAGCCGATGCAACAAGGCCTCGATCAGCAGCGTGCGCCGCTTCGGGTTGTCAAGCAGGTCGTCTTCGAGGTACGGGTTGCGCTGCACCACCCAGATGTCGCCCAGCACCTCGTACAGCATGCGTGCCGAACGGCCGGTGCGGCGTTCGGCGCGCAGCCTGTCCAGCAGTTGCCAGGCGCGCGCACCCAGCAGCCGCAGCACGATCTCGCGGTCGGAAAACGAGGTGTAGTTGTACGGAATCTCGCGCAGCCGCGCTGGCCGGCCGGCATCGGCCACGCCGGGCGTTCCGGACGCGCCAGGTGGCACGCCGACGGCCACGGGCTCGATCAGGAGCGGTGCATTCATCTGTGTGCGGGCCGTGCGAGCCGACTCGGCGCTTGCGCCCGCTTCCTCCACTTGAACGATGATCGTACCGCAGTGCAGCATCGCCTTTGTGCGCTGCCGGTCTTCACGCGGCGGGTAATCCCGCATGCCCAGGGACGGCCTTCCATGACAGAAACGCAGCTGTCACAAAACCCCCGCACACTCACGCGCCTTGCGCCTCCCGGTGCGTCACGGAGAAGTCATGAAACTGAAATTTGTTGCGCTCTCGGCGCTGTCCGCCCTCGCCTTTGCCGCCACGCCGGCCGCGGCACAGACCGAAATCCAATGGTGGCATTCGATGACCGGCGGCAACGGTGACCGCGTCAACGACATGGCGGCCGGCTTCAACGCGAGCCAGAAGGAGTTCAAGGTCGTGCCGGTCTTCAAGGGCGGCTACGCGGAGTCGATGACAGCGGCGATCGCCGCCTATCGCGCCGGCAGCGCGCCGAACATCGTGCAGGTGTTCGAGGTCGGTACGGCGACGATGATGTCGGCCAAAGGCGCGATCAAGCCGGTGTACCAGTTGATGAAGGAGTCGGGCGAAAAGTTCGATCCCAAACAGTACGTCAGCGCGGTCGCCGGCTACTACACCGACCGCAAGGGCAACATGCTGTCCTTTCCGTTCAACTCCTCGACCGTCGTTTTCTACATCAACAAGGACGCGTTCAAGAAGGCCGGCCTCGATCCCGAGAAAGCACCGAAGACATGGAAAGAGTTTGCAGCCGTGGCCGGCAAACTCAAGGCGAGCGGGCAGGAGTGCGTCTACACGACCGGCTGGCCCTCGTGGGTGCACATCGAAAACTTCAGTGCCTGGCACAACATCCCCATCGGCACGCTCGAAAACGGCATGGGTGGCCTGGGTACCGAATTCAAGATCAACTCGCCTCAGCACGTGGCGCATATCCAGATGCTGGTGGATTTCGCGAAGAACGGTTGGTTCACCTACGCCGGTCGGCGCAACGAGGCCGAGGCCAAGTTCTTCAGTGGCGAATGCGCGATGCTGACTTCGAGTTCGTCGGCGCTGGACAAGATCAATGCGAGCGCGAAGTTTCCGTTCTCGGTCAACTTCATGCCCTATGACGACAGCATCAAGGGCGCGCCGCAAAACGCGATCATCGGTGGCGCCAGCTTGTGGATGCTGGGTGGCAAGAAGCCGATCGAATACAAGGGCGTGGCGCAATTCCTGAACTACCTGTCGCAGCCCGAGCTGCAAGCCAAGTGGCACCAAGGCAGCGGCTATGTGCCGATCACCTATGCGGCAGCCGAGCTGACCGAAAAGTCCGGCTTCTACAAGACGCACCCGGGCGCCGACGTCGCCGTGCAGGAACTCAACCTCCATCCGCCGACCGCCAATTCGAAGGGATTGCGCTTCGGCAATTTCGTGCAGGGCCGCACCGTGATCGAGGAAGAGATCGAAGCGGCACTTGCTGGCAACAAGACAGCGCAGGCGGCGATGGACGACGCCGTCAAGCGCGGCAACGAGATCCTGCGCAAGTTCCAGGCGACGGTGAAGGAGGAGTGATCGAAGAATTCCGCGGGCTGCCGGCTGCGCGTTCGACCGGCAGCCCGCGGTTGCATTGAGCCCGCATGGAAAAGCGCGTCGTCTTCAAGTCCGCCTGGCTGCCCTACCTGCTGGTCGCGCCGCAGCTCGCAATCACGGTCATCTTCTTTTTCCTGCCCGCCGGACAGGCGCTGTGGTTCGCGTTCCAGCGCCAGGACGCCTTCGGCATGAATGCCGAGTTCGCCGGCCTGGAGAACTTCAGGTACCTGCTCAACGACAAGTCCTACCTGCAGTCGTTCGAGGTGACTGCCGTGTTCTCGCTGCTCGTTGCCTTCGGCGGCATCGTCATCGCGCTGGTGATGGCGGTCATGGCTGACCGGGTGATCAAGGGCGCGCTCGTCTATCGCACGTTGTTGATCTGGCCCTACGCCGTTGCGGCCGCCGTGGCTGGCGTGCTGTGGGGATTTCTCTTCGCGCCATCGATTGGCATCGTCACCTTCTGGCTCAAGCAGTTCGGCATCGAATGGAACTGGGTGCTGCAGGGCAACCAGGCCATGACGCTGATCGTCATCGCCTCGATCTGGAAGCAGATTTCGTACAACTTCCTGTTCTTCCTTGCCGGGCTGCAGTCGATCCCGCGCTCGCTGCTCGAGGCGGCCGCGATCGACGGCGCAAGCCCGATGCGCCGCTTCTGGACCATCGTCTTTCCGCTGTTGTCACCCGTGACGTTCTTCCTGCTCGTCGTCAACATCGTCTATGCCTTCTTCGACACCTTTGGCGTGATCGACGCAACGACCGAAGGCGGGCCTGCCGGCGCGACGCAGATCCTGGTCTACAAGGTCTATGTCGATGGCGTGAAGTCGGCCGACCTGGGTGGTTCGTCGGCGCAGTCGGCGATCCTGATGCTGATCGTCATCGCGTTGACGGTGGCGCAATTCCGCTTCGTCGAGCGCAAGGTGAACTATTGATGGTCGAGCACCGCCCCTGGCTGACGGCGCTGACGCACGTCGGGCTGGCGCTGGGCATCGTCGTGATTGCCTTCCCGCTGTACATCACCTTTGTCGCCTCGACCTTGACGCTGGACGAGGTGCTGCAGGTGCCGATGCAGTTGCTGCCCGGTGATCAGTTCTGGCACAACTATTCGCAGGTGCTGAGAGCCGGGTCCACCAAGGGTTCGGCCGCACCGGTCGGACAGATGATGATCAACAGCCTGATCATGGCGCTGGTCATCGCCTTCGGCAAGATCGCGATCTCGATCGTCAGCGCCTTCGCCATCGTCTATTTCCGCTTCCCGCTGCGCAACTTCTTCTTCTGGATGATCTTCGTCACGCTGATGCTGCCGGTCGAGGTGCGCATCATCCCGACCTTCAAGGTCGTGGCGGACCTGGGCATGCTGAACAGCTACGCCGGGTTGACGCTGCCGCTGATTGCCTCGGCCACCGCCACCTTCCTGTTCCGCCAGTTCTTCATGACCGTGCCCGACGAGCTGCTCGAGGCTGCGCGCGTCGATGGCGCCGGACCGATGCGCTTTTTCTTCGACGTGCTGCTGCCGCTGTCGGCCACCAGCATCGCCGCGCTGTTCGTCATCCAGTTCATCTACGGCTGGAACCAGTACCTGTGGCCGCTGCTGATCACCAGCGACGAATCGATGTACACGGCCGTCATCGGCATCAAGCGCATGATCGTCGGCGGCGATGCGCTGACCGAGTGGCATCTGGTGATGGCCACGGCGATTCTGGCGATGATCCCGCCGGCGCTGGTGGTGATACTGATGCAGAAGTGGTTCGTCAAGGGCCTGGTCGATACCGAAAAGTAAGTCACACAGACATCGAACATGTCCGCCATCTCCCTTCGCAAGGTCGTCAAACGCTATGGCCGCGGCGCGGCTGCGGTGCAGGTCATCCACGGCATCGACGCCGAGATCGACAGCGGCGAGTTCGTGGTCATCGTTGGGCCGTCAGGCTGCGGCAAGAGCACCTTGCTGCGCATGGTCGCCGGGCTGGAAGAAATCTCCGACGGCGAGGTTGCCATCCGCGGGCGCGTGGTCAACCAGCTCGAACCGGCCGACCGTGACATCGCGATGGTGTTCCAGAACTACGCGCTGTACCCGCACATGAGCGTGTTCGACAACATGGCCTATGGCCTGAAGATCCGCAAGCTGCCGATCGACGAGATCCGCCAGCGCGTGGACAAGGCGGCGAAGATTCTGGAGCTGGGCCCGTACCTGAAACGCCGCCCGCGCGAACTGTCCGGCGGCCAGCGCCAGCGCGTGGCGATGGGCCGCGCCATCGTGCGTGAACCCTCGGTGTTCCTGTTCGACGAGCCGCTGTCAAACCTCGATGCGAAGCTGCGCGCGCAGACCCGATTGGAAATCCAGAAACTGCACCGCGAGCTGGGCATCACCTCCCTGTTCGTCACCCACGACCAGGTCGAGGCGATGACCTTGGCGCAGCGCATGATGGTGTTGAACGCCGGACGCATCGAACAGATCGGCACGCCCGACGAGGTCTATTCGACGCCGGCCAGCACCTTCGTGGCTGGCTTCATCGGCTCGCCACCGATGAACCTGATCGAAGGCCAGGCTGAGGGCGTGAACTTCCGCGTCGGTGATCTGACGCTGCCGTTGCCCGCCGCGGCGCCGCGTGACGGCAAGCTGGTGCTGGGCCTGCGCCCTGAGCACGCCGAACTGGCTGCTGACGGCGGCTGGGCGCTGCAGGTCGAGGTGGTCGAAACACTGGGCGCCGAGCGGCTGGTGTATTGCCGCATGGGCGGCTCGCTGTTCACCGTGCGCATCGACGGCATGATGGCCGCGCCGCCGCCCGGCCGGCAACTGCACCTCGTGGTCAACGCGCTGCGCCTGCACTGGTTCGACGCGCAAACCGGCAAGCGGATTTGAACGCGGTGGCACAGGCGTGGCCGTACCCGCTGTGGATCGCACATCGCGGAGCCGGCAAGCTGGCCCCCGAAAACACGCTGGCGGCATTTCGCCTCGGTGCCCGCCACGGCTACCGGGGCTTCGAATGCGATGTCAAGCTCAGCGCCGACGGGGTGCCGTTCCTGTTGCACGACGACACCTTGCAGCGCACCACGTCCGGCCAGGGCTTGGCCGGCAACTTGAACTGGTCGGCGTTGTCACGGCTCGATGCAGGCGGGTGGCACAGCCGCGGCTACGCCGGTGAACCACCGCCGAGCCTGGAAGCCATCACCCGCTTCGTGCAGGCCAGCGGCCACTTGCTGAACATCGAAATCAAGCCCACGCCGGGGCAGGAGGCGCACACCGGCACGGTGGTGGCCGACGCGCTGGCGCGACGCTGGTCGGGTGTGCCGCCGCTGCTCAGTTCGTTCAGCCCCGATTCGCTGGCCGCGGCAGCGCAAGCGCAGCCGGCGCTGCCGCGCGCGCTACTGCTCGACACGCTGTGGGACGGCTGGTTCGAGCGCGCCAAGGCATTGGCCTGTGTGGCCATCGTCAGCCAGCACCGGCTCATGGATGCAGCATTGATCGGACAGGTGCACACCGCCGGCCTGCGCGCCCTGTGCTACACGGTCAACGAAGTCAACGATGTCGACCGTCTGCAGCAACTCGGCATCGACGGTCTCATCACCGATGCGGTCGACCGCTTCGCCCCCGGCGTTGCGCGCTGAGGGCGGCATGCGCCTGGCCAGCCGTCAATCGCGCGCTGTAGCCGTCGTCGGCGGCGGGTGGCCGAGGGCCGTGGCCGGTGACTGTGGCGCGGGTTCACCGTCATGCAGCGAGGGCAGCACCAGCAGCCGGCGGATTTCCGGCCGCAGCACACCATACGCGACCAGCGCCAGCGAGGTCAGCCCAGCCGACACCAGCGCGGCACGCAAGCCCAGATGCTGGCCCACATAGCCGCCCCACAAGGCGCCGGGGCCGGCCGGGATCACGCTCAACCAGCGCATCGTCGCCGTCATGCGGCCGAGCATCGGCTCGGGGGTGACCGACTGGCGCAGCGCCAGGTAGTTGATGAAGATCAGCACCGCACCGATGCCCGACAGCGACAGCATCAGCGCGAAGCCGGCCACGCCCCAGGCATTGGCCGGCAGCCACGACAGCAGCAGCCAGCCGCTGGCGCACACCGTGAGTCCCCACAGCAGGCTCGGACCGGGGCCGACGCGGCGTGAAAAGCGAGGGCCGAAGATGCTGGCCAGCACCGTGCCCAAGCCCATGGCCACGTAACACAGGCCCACCGCCTGTTCTGACAGCCCCAGGCGCCGGGTGGCGAAGAGAATCTGCACCACCATCGCCGACTGGTTGCAAAACTGCCAGCCGCCGGCCAGCACTGCCAGGCTGATCAGCAGGCGCTGGCCGGTGACGAAGCGCAGCCCGGCCTTCAGCTCGCGCCAGAAATGTGTCTCGGTCGGTTTGGTGCGCCTTTCATCGACACGAATGCCGCGCAGGATGAGAGCCGAACACAGCAGCATCAGCGCATCGGCCAACAAGGCCAGCGGCGCGCCGACGAGCTTGATCAGCACACCGGCAAAGCCGGGGCCGGCAACTTCTGCGCCGGAGCTGGCCAGTGCGTTCTTGGCATGGGCCTCGACCAGCCGCTGGCGCGGCACGATCTGCATCAACACGATCTGCGCCGCCGAACCCGACACGGTGGACACTGTGCCGAGCACGAAGCCGATGAAGTACAGCCCGCCCATCGACAGCACACCGAGCCACCAGGCCAGCGGCACGCTGAGCAACGCCAGCGCCAGCACGCACTCGCCGACGATGTACACCGGCAGCTTGCGCACGCGGTCCAGCCACACGCCCGAGGGCAGCGAGAACAGCACGAAGGGCGCCATTTCGATGGCGCCCAGCAACCCCATCTGCCACGGCGTGGCATGCATCAGCACGGCCGCGGTCAGTGGCAGTGCCAGCAGCGTCACCTGGCCGCCGAAGGTGCTGATCAGGATCGAGGCCCACAAGCGGCGATAGACGGCATCGCGCAGCAGGTCGCCCGCCGGCAGCATGAAGTGCCTGCGCAGCGTGGCGAGCGACGTGGTGATGGCAATCACGGCGTAAGGCGGGCAAGACGGCGGCACCGCGTAGGGTCAAGTCCCGCGCCCGTCACCCACTAACTTCGGTAGTCGGCGTTGATGCTGACGTAGTCGTGCGACAGGTCGCAGGTCCACACGGTGGTACCGCAATCGCCGCGCTTCAGGTCGATGCGCACGGTGATCTCCGCGCGCTTCATCACCCGCTGGCCGTCTTCTTCGCGGTAGGCGGGGTGGCGACCGCCCAGAGTGACCACGTGCACGTCGTCCAGGTGCATCTCGATCAGGCCCTGATCCAGGTCGTGAATGCCGGCATAGCCCACCGCGGCCAGGATGCGGCCCAGGTTGGGATCGCTGGCGAAAAAGGCGGTCTTCACCAGCGGCGAGTGGGCGATGGCATAGGCGACCTGTTTGCACTCGGCCTCGTCGCGCCCACCTTCGACGCGCACGGTGATGAACTTGGTGGCGCCCTCGCCGTCGCGCACGATGGCCTGCGCGAGCTGGCGCGCCAGGTCGAACAACGCCTCGCGAAAGGCAGCACCGTCGCCGCTGTCGCATTGTTCGATCGGTGCATGGCCGGCGCGGTGCGTGGCGATCAACACCAGCGAATCGTTGGTCGACGTGTCGCCGTCGATGGTGATGCGGTTGAACGAGGCATCGGCCGCATCCTGCACCAGCTGTTGCAACAGCGCAGGCGCGATGACCGCATCGGTGGCGATGAAGCCGAGCATCGTCGCCATGTTTGGGCGGATCATGCCGGCGCCCTTGGCGATGCCCGTGATGTGCACCGGCTTGCCGCCGAGCAGGATGCGCCGCGACGCCGCCTTGGCCACCGTGTCGGTGGTCATGATGCCCTGCGCGGCTTCTGCCCAGCCGCTGGGTGTCAAGTTGCCGAGCGCCGCCGGCAAACCGGCCTCCAGGCGTTCGACTGGCAGCGTTTCCATGATCACGCCGGTGGAAAACGGCAGCACCTGCTCGGGCGCCAATTTCAGATGAGCGGCCAGCGCGGCACAGCTGCGGCGCGCCCGCGCCAGCCCGTCCGCGCCAGTGCCGGCATTGGCGTTGCCGGTGTTGACCAGCAGCGCGCGAATGCCTCGCGCCGGGTCACGGACCTGGGCCAGATGCTCGCGGCACACCTGCACCGGCGCGGCACAGAAGCGGTTGCGTGTGAACACGCCGGCCACGGAAGCGCCGTCATCGAGCGTCATCACCACCAGGTCACGCTTGCCGGGCTTGCGCATGCCGGCCATCGTCACGCCCAGCTGCACACCGGCCACGGCGTGGAGTTCAGCGGGGTCGGGTGCCGAGAGGTTGACAGGCATGGTGCTGGTCCTGGATTTCGCGGGTCGCCGATTCTAAGGAAGGCCCCCAACGGCGTGGCAACGCCCCATTTGCTCGAAAGCCCGGACCCTTTGCAGAACGCGGCCGGGATCAGGCCAGCTTGCCGTGGCAGTTCTTGAACTTCTTGCCGCTGCCGCACGGGCAGGGTTCGTTGCGGCCGACCTTGGCCACCGGCCTGGTCGCCACCGCCGCCTCGGCGCCGCCGCCGGCCTCCGACGAGACGCTGCCGTCCTCGTTCGGGTGCGTGTAGGTCACCTTGCCGACCTGCTGGGCACGCTGCTCGATGTCTTCGGCCGCCTGCGCCACCTGCTCCTGGGACTGGATGCGCACGGTCATCAACAGGCGCGTCACTTCGAGCTTGACGACGTCGAGCAGCTGCGAGAACAGCTCGAAAGCCTCGCGCTTGTATTCCTGCTTCGGGTTCTTCTGCGCATAACCGCGCAGGTGGATGCCCTGGCGCAGATAGTCCAGCGCGGCCAGATGCTCGCGCCAATGGCTGTCGATCGACTGCAACAGCACCATGCGCATGAACGGCGTGAACTGCTCGGCGCCCACGGCTTGCAGCTTGCTCGCGAACAGCGCGTCGGCCGCCGCCACGACCTTGTCGATGATGTCGTCGTCGGTGATGGTGTCGCTGGCCTCGACCTGCTCGCGCAGCGGTACGTCGAGCTGCCACTCGTCCTTCAGCACAGTTTCCAGCCCGGCCAGATCCCACTGTTCTTCCAGGCTTTCGGCCGGCACATAGGTGCGCACCACCCCGGTCATCGCGCTGCGCCGCAGGTTGGCGATCTGCTCGTCGAGCGCATCGGCCTCGAGGATTTCGTTGCGCTGCTGGTAGATGACCTTGCGCTGGTCGTTGCTGACGTCGTCGTATTCGAGCAGCTGCTTGCGGATGTCGAAGTTGCGCGCCTCGACCTTGCGCTGCGCGCCTTCGATGCTGCGGCTGACGATGCCGGCCTCGATGGCCTCGCCCTCGGGCATCTTCAGCTTGTCCATGATCGCGCGCACGCGGTCACCGGCGAAGATGCGCATCAGCGAATCGTCCAGCGACAGATAGAAGCGGCTGGCACCGGGGTCACCCTGGCGGCCCGAGCGACCGCGCAACTGGTTGTCGATGCGCCGGCTCTCGTGGCGTTCGGTGGCGATGATGCGCAGTCCGCCCTGGGCCTTGACCTGATCGTGCAGGCCCTGCCATTCGTCGTGCAGCTGCTGGCTGCGCCGGGCCTTGTCTTCGTCGCCGACGGCGGCATCGGCCTCGATGATCTGCACCTGCTTCTCGACATTGCCGCCGAGCACGATGTCGGTGCCGCGCCCGGCCATGTTGGTGGCGATGGTGATGACGCCGGGCCGGCCGGCCTGCGCGACGATCTCGGCTTCCTTGGCGTGCTGCTTGGCGTTGAGCACCTGGTGCGGCAGCTTGGCCTCGTTCAACAGCCCCGAGATCAGCTCGGAGTTTTCGATCGAGGTGGTGCCCACCAGCACCGGCTGGCCGCGCTGGTGGCAGTCGCGGATGTCCTCGATCACGGCCTTGTACTTTTCCGGCGAGGTCTTGTAGATCAGGTCGAGCTCGTCCTTGCGGTTGGTCGGCTTGTTCGGCGGGATGACCACCGTCTCCAGACCGTAGATCTCCTGGAATTCGAAAGCTTCGGTGTCGGCCGTGCCGGTCATGCCACCGAGCTTGGCGTACATGCGGAAGTAGTTCTGGAACGTCACCGACGCCAGCGTCTGGTTCTCGCTCTGGATCTGCACGCCCTCCTTGGCCTCGACCGCCTGGTGCAAGCCGTCCGACCAGCGACGCCCGGTCATCAGCCGGCCGGTGAATTCATCGACGATGACCACTTCGCCGTTCTGCACCACATAGTGCTGGTCACGGTGGTACAGGTGATTGGCGCGTAACGCGGCGTACACGTGGTGCATCAACGAGATGTTGGCCGGGTCGTACAGGCTGGCGCCTTCGGGCAGCAGCCCGGCTTCGGTGAGGATCGTTTCGGCGCGCTCGTGCCCGTCCTCGGTCAGGAACACCTGCTGCGTCTTCTCGTCGACCGTGAAGTCGCCCGGGTCGATGACGCCTTCGCCGGTGCGGGTATCGGCCTCGCCGATCTGCTTCTTCAGCGCCGGTACCACCGCGTTGATGCGCACGTACAGCTCGGTATGGTCCTCGGCCTGGCCGCTGATGATCAGCGGCGTGCGCGCCTCGTCGATGAGAATCGAATCGACCTCGTCGACGATGGCATACGACAGCCCGCGCGCCACCCGGTCCGCGACCTCATAGACCATGTTGTCGCGCAGGTAGTCGAAGCCGAATTCGTTGTTGGTGCCGTAGGTGACGTCCGCGCGGTAGGCCGCCTGCTTTTCCTCGCGCATCATGCCGGGCACGTTGACACCGACGCTGAGACCCAGAAACCCGTACAGCCGCCCCATCCACTCGGCGTCACGCCGCGCCAGGTAGTCGTTCACCGTGACCACGTGCACGCCCTGGCCGCCCAGCGCATTCAGATACACCGGCAGTGTGGCGGCGAGGGTCTTGCCTTCGCCGGTGCGCATCTCGGCGATCTTGCCCTGGTGCAGCGCGATGCCGCCGATCAGCTGCACATCGAAGTGACGCATCTTCAAGGTGCGCTTGCCGGCCTCGCGCACCACCGCGAAGGCCTCCGGCAACAGCTGGTCGAGTGTTTCGCCCGCCGCGACGCGCTCGCGAAAACGCTCGGTCATGGCGCGCAACTCGGCATCGTCGAGGGCTTCGAACTTCGGTTCGAGCGCGTTGATGTCCTGCGCCGTGCGGCGGTAGGTCTTCAGCAGGCGATCGTTTCGACTACCGAAAATCTGGGTCAGGATCTTGGGCAACATGCGGCGTCACGGGTGTGAAAGCCGGCGCCGCGTGCCGACGCCGCGCGTGGGCGCGGCGACATCAGGTCACGACGCCGAACGATAAGGGGAGCAGGTGGGATCGGCCGCGGTGTTTTGCAAGGCCGCTGCATCCACAGGGGCCCGCAGTTTAGCATTCGCCCCGGCGTGCCGATGCCTCAGCGCTGTGCGGTCGATTGCGCAATATCCGGCACGGAAACCGCGCGGGCCAGGAACTTGGCAGGATTTTGCGGTACCCCCTGCAGCAACACCTCGAAGTGCAGATGGGGGCCGGTCGAGCGCCCGGTGCTGCCGACCGCACCGATGGTCTGGCCGCGTTGCACGATGTCGCCGATCTTGCCGAGCCATCGCGACAGATGGGCGTAGCGCGTCAGCAGCCCGTTGCCGTGATCGATCTCGAGCATGCGGCCGTACTGGGCATGCCACTCCTGCGTCACCAGCACCCCTCCCGCGGCGGCGACGACCGGCACGCCGACGGTGGTGGGAAAGTCGAGCCCGGTGTGCAGCGCCGCGCGGCCGCTGAACGGATCGCGCCGAAAGCCGAAACCCGACCCCACCGGCCCATCGACCGGCGCCGTGCTCGGGATCAGCAGCGATTGCAAGCGGCTTTCCAGCAACTGCGATTCGAGCAGCGTGTACAGATCGAGGCTCTGCTCGGTCAGCTCGTCGAGGCCGTCGAGTGTGTTTGTCAATTGCGACAGCGACGGACGCGACAGCGGCACGAAAGGCCCGCCTTTGCCGTCACCTCGCGGCGCTGACTTGATCATGTCGGTCTTGACGCCAATCAGCCCCGAGACGCGCTCGCTGGCCGATTCCAGCTTGACCAGCTTGGCCTGCATCTCGCCGACCTTCTCGGCCATCGCATCCAGGTTCTCACGCATGAAGCGGTCACGTTGCGCGAACTCGTCGCGCACCACCCAGCGCACCAGTTGGCTGACCACCGGCCAGCCTTCGCGGGCCGCCTTCAGGAAGACGAAGTGATAGACGGTGCCCGAGAACAACAGCAGCAGCACCGTCAAGAGCAGCGCGAAGGCGACGATCTTCAGGCGGCTGAACTGCAGCACCCGGGTCTTGGCCAGGTGGTCGTGCGTGATCAGGATCTGCATCGCTAGACTCTCCACTATGGCCGCACACAAAGCCCCTGCCGCCGGTATGCCGGGCGGACAAGCCCTGCCACTGGCCAAGGCTCTGGACGACAGCGCGCCGCTGGCCAGCTTGTTGCGGCGCCTGCGGCAGTCTCGTGACTGCTTCGACACCATCCGATATCTTATGGCGCCCGACCTGTTGGCGCGAACGCGGCCGGGTCCGTTCACCGACAGCGACTGGTGCGTGCTGGCGGACAACGGCGCGATTGCCGCGAAATTGCGTCAATTGTTGCCCAGCTTCGAAGCGGCACTGCGGGCGCACGGCCACGCTGCGGTCGCGATCAAGGTCAAAGTGCAGGCGCGTTCGACCGACATGACGTCGCCGCGGTAGCAACTGCGGGCCTGAGGCGATCGCACACCAATCGGCAAAAAACCGGACAGCGCTCGTCGACAGGACAGTTCGTGGATTCCTGCCGCCCGCACACCCTGCATACGGGGCCCGACATGGCGGCGGGCCAAGGGGTGCGGCCTTACACTGGAAGCAGCGTCCCGCGAAGATCGCCATGCGCGCACTGCTTTGCAAGCAGCAGATCCATTCCGGGGCCATAAGCTGGCCTCATTTCATGCCAGAGGTTTCGATCGATGTTCGCGCACAGACCGAGCGCCCCCCGTGCCCGCCGGTCGGGCGTCACGCCAGGCATCGCCGGCTCGACAGGAAACGCCTGAGCATGGGCATCAGCACCGACATGCGGCCCGAAGCCACCAGCACCGCCAAGCGCAGGTCGCTGATACCCCCAGGCATCGACCTGCTGACGCTGGCCGTGCTGGTCGGCGCTTTCGCGGCGATGTACGGGCCGAGCTACGCCATGCTGGCCGCGCGCGTCTGGCCGACCGACGAGCAGGGTCACGGCCCCATCATCCTCGCCGTTTCGCTGTACTTGTTGTTCGACAAGCGCCACGCATTGGCGGCACTGCCCGTGCGGCCCGACAAGGCGATCGGCTACCCGCTGCTGATTGGCGGCGTGCTGCTCTATGCGCTGGGCCGCTCGCAATTCGTGCTGTTCTTCGAGGTCTTCTCGCAGATCGTGGTGCTGGCCGCGCTGGTGCTGCTGTTCAGCGGCCGCAAGGGGCTGCGCCTGGTGTGGTTCGCGCTGTTCTTCTTGTTGTTCATGGTGCCGTTGCCCGGTTCCTTGGTGGCCAGCATCACCGGCCCGCTGAAATCAGCCGTCTCTTCCGTCGCGGCAAGCCTGCTGTACCACCTGGGCTATCCGGTGGCCCGTGCCGGTGTGGTGCTGAGTGTCGGCCCCTATCAGCTGCTCGTCGCCGACGCCTGCTCGGGGTTGAACAGCATGTTCACGCTGGAAGCGCTCGGTCTGCTCTACATGAACCTGATGAACTACACCAACGCCGTGCGCAATACGGTGCTGGCGCTGCTGATCATCCCCATTTCCTTCGCAGCGAACATCGTGCGCGTGATGATCCTCGTGCTGGTGACCTACCACTTGGGCGACGAAGCCGGGCAAGGCTTCATCCACGGCTTCGCGGGCATGGTGTTGTTCATGGTCGGCCTGGTGTTGATGCTGTTCACCGACAAGCTGCTGAGCCTGATATTCAAAGGCAGGAACCAGCGCGCCGGGAGCGCGTCGTGAGCAGCGGCCCGCGACGGCGTGCGCTGCTGGTGGCCGGCATCATGCTGGCTGGTGCGGCGTTGGCGACCGGCCTGCGCCCCACCCGGCTGATGTCCGATGTCGAAGGCGTGCCGGAACTGGCGCGCCTGTTTCCCACGTCGTTCGGTGCCTGGCGCGTGGATGACAGCATGGCCGTGGTGGTGCCGTCACCCGAAGTGCAGGCCCAGTTGGACAAGATCTACAACGATGTGCTGAGCCGCACCTACGTCAACCGCGCCGGCGAGCGCGTGATGCTGTCGGTGGCCTATGGCGGCGACCAGTCCGACGCCACCAGCGCACACCGCCCCGAAGTCTGCTATCCCGCACAGGGCTTCGCCATCACTGACAACTTTGCCGACAGCGTAAGCATTTCCGGCCGCGACGTCTCCGTGCGCCGGCTCATGTCGCGAATTGCCGGCCGCAACGAACCCATCACCTACTGGATCGTGGTCGGCGATCAGGTCGTGACCACCGGTATCGGACAGAAACTGGCGCAGATGCGCTTCGGGCTGCGCAACATCATCGCCGACGGCATGCTGGTGCGTGTCTCGACCATCGACCCCGACATGCAACACGGTTACCGGGTGCAAGACGAGTTCCTGGCCGCACTGGGCGCTGCGCTCGACCGCCGTTTCGCCCCGCGCGTGCTGGGTGCATGCGAGCATGCCGACGCGGGGGCTGCAGATGCGTGCTGAGCTCGCCAGGCGCTGGCGCCGCGGGGTGCCGGCTGGTCCACATCACGCATGTTGATCATTCAGCCCGGGACGCCGAGCGGAGCCACCCGTCTGGTGGGTATGGTCTTCGCCGCTTCGCTGTTCGCGGTGGTCTGCGGGCTGGCGTCGGTATTCCTGCCCGCCTGGTTCGTGGTCTCGGTGCTGATGATGCCCGCGCTGCTGGTGCTCGCCCTGGTACGGCCGGAATACGGCTTGCTGGCCTGCATTGCGCTGGCCTGCAACCTGGTCCACCCGGCGCTGGTGCCGCGCGTGCCGTTCCTGGGCGGCTCTCTGGCTGCGGCAGACGCCACCTTGGCGCTGCTGGTGGTGTATGCCGCGTGCAGCTTCGCCGCTCAGGCCGGCACGCACCGGTCGATGCCGGTCAAGGGCGGACGACTGCTGATGACCAGCGCCGCGCTGTTCGGTCTGAGCCTGATCGTGGCCGTGGTGCTGTCGTTGACGCTGTGGCAGTTGAAGCCCGCGGTGGTGCTGGGCGAGGCGCGCGATCTGAGCTTTCTGGCGCTGCTGCCGGTGGCCATCGTGATACTGCGCCAACCCCAGCGCCACAAGCGCTTCATCGTCGGTTTCGTGGTGCTCGGCTGCCTGTTCTCGATCGGGCAGATCCTGCAGGGCATCTTCGGCCTGCCGGTGTTCGGCACCTCGGGCATCAGCGCCCTGGAAACACTGGGCTACCGCGAGTACTCGACCACGCGATCCAACACCCACGGCCTGAGCGTGATCATCTTTTCGCTGTTCCTGACCATCGGCCAGTACGTGCTCGGCAGCCTTCGCCCGGCGCTGTTCATGCCACTGTCCGCGCTGCTGCTGATGGGCATCTTCCTGACCTTCGGCCGCACAACATTCGCCACCGTCGCGCTGTGCGTGATCATCGTGGTCGCCTGGCTGAACCTGAAGAAACTGCCGCGACTGCTCGGCTGGTTGGGGGCGTTCCTGGTTGTGTTGTCCGCGCTGGCCTTTTTCTTCAAGCCGGTCACGTTCGAGGCGGTGCTGTACCGCATGACATCGATCCAGGCCGAAATCGATTACGGCTATTCGGCCGGATGGCGTTTCATGGAGGCCGACGCCATGCTGCCGCACATCCAGCAGTATCCGTTCACCGGCATCGGACTGGGTGCCGACTACAAGGGCGTCAGCGGCTCGTCGGCCCAGACAGAGCTCAACCGTTACGTGCACAACGGCTACCTGTACATGGCCGGCAAGATGGGGGTGCCTGCGCTGGCGCTGTTCCTGCTCATGATGGCCACCATTTTTGCCATGGGGCGTCGCCTGGCCAAGAGCGATGCCACGCCGGCGGTGAGGATGGTCGGTGCCGCCAGCGCCGCGATGATGGTTCGCTATGTGCTGGCTTCGATCACCGAGCCGCACTTGATGTCCGATCACGGCGTGATCAACATTGCCGTGGCCGGGGCATTGGTCTACATCGGTGCGCAACACGCGGCCGCCGCCGCAACGAAGCCGGCCGCGTGAGACCATGCTGCTGAGCAGCGCGGCGTCGCTGGCCATTCGTGTCGGCGGCGCTGCCGCGTCGTTCGGATTTCAGGTGCTGCTCGCGCGGCTGCTCGGCCCGGCGAACCTGGGCGTCTATCACACTGCCAATTCAGTGGCGCAGCTCGTCGCGGTCATCGGCAGGCGCGGGCTGGACAACGTGCTCGTGCGGCGCGTATCGGTGGCACAGGCTGAGGGTCAGCACGCGCAGACGCAGCAGATCGTCGCTGCGGTGCTGCGCGTGCTGACATTGAACACCAGCGCGCTGGCCGCGTTGATGATTGCCGTGGCCCTGCTCGCCGGGAAGCGCTGGCTGGCACATGAAGACGCTGTCCCTTCGCTGATCGTGTTCGCATTGGCGGCGCTGCCGCTGGCCCTGATCGCCATCCTTGGCGAAGCACTGAAGGCGGTCGGCCGGCCGCTGGTGTCGGCTGCGGTCCAGGGGCTGGCCGTGCCGACGCTGAACCTGACGGCCATCGCCTTCGTCGGCATCTTCGGCATCCATCTGATGGCGGCGTCGGTTGCATCGTGGGTCTTCCTGGCTTCGACGCTCCTGGCTACGGCACTGGGTGCATGGCTCTGGCGCGACGCGACACCCGGCACCACCAGTGGAGTCGTGCGCTGCGACACCCGCAAACTGACTGTCGAGGCGCGGCCGTTTTTCATCGCCGCTGTCGCATCGATGGCCGCTGGCTCGGCCGACATTCTCATTCTCAGCGTATACGGGCAGCCGGAACAGGTCGGCATCTATGCAGTGGCGGCCCGCATTGCCGTGCTGTTTTCTCTCGTGTCGCTGGGAGTGAACGGTGTCGTGGCGCCGCGCTTCGCTCAGCTTGCCGCCGCCGGCGAATTGGCGGCGCTGCGGCGGCTGAGTCAACGGGCCTGTGCCACGACGGCCGCGGCTGGCTTGCCGCTGTTGCTGATCGCGGCGGTTGCACCCGCCGGGATGCTGGGCTTGTTCGGCCCACGTTTTGCCGAGGGCACCGACGTTCTCCAACTTGTGGTTGCGGGCCGCTATGTCGCTGTGGTCAGTGCCCCCCTGGGCCATCTGTTCCAGATGGCCGGACTCGCTCGCATCGAGCGCAACCTCAGCCTGGGCATGGCTGTCGCCCTGATCGTGCTGGCGGTGCCACTGACGATCCGCTTCGGCGCCACTGGCACGGCAACCGCTGCATGTATCGCCTGGGCCATGCTCGGCCTGGCACGGGTCGTCGCCGCTGTCACCCTGTTCAGGAGCGGTCTGCGATGAACAGGGGGCTGGCCGATCCACAGCCGGCGGCGCCGCCTCGGCGACTGCACATCGCTCTCGTAAACACGCTGTACTTCCCGGACGAAATCGGCGGCGCGGAGAGATCGGTCAAGGTGCTGGCCGAGGGGCTGACGCGCGCCGGGCACAAAGTCACCGTGATTCGGGCCGGCGAGGCAGACCGCCGCTACGAGGCTGAAGGTATCGACGTGGTGCAGCGCGCCGTGCGCAACCTGTATTGGCCCTTCGACGGTCAGCGACATGAGACGGCAGTTCGCCTGGCGTGGCACGGCGTCGATGCCTACAACTTGGCGCAGCCTGCCGGGTTGGCCGCCATCCTGCGCGAACTGCACCTTGATGTCGTCCACACCAACAACTTGTTCGGCCTGTCAGTTGCCGCCTGGACGGCGGCGGCGCGGGCCAAGGTGCCGCTGGTGCACACGACACGCGACTACTACCTGCTGTGCCAGCGCTCGACAATGAGGAAAGCCACCGGATCGTGCGCCACGCAATGCGCCCGGTGTCGCCTGTTTACCGTGGCGAGGCGCCGCCTGTCCACTTCGGTGAACGCGGTGGTCGGTATCAGCCAGCACATCCTCGACACCCACTTGCGCGCGGGCTACTTCGCCGGCTCGCGACACGCGGTCATCCACAACGCCGTCACCGGCCGTGAATCAGCGTCGGCGCCTGCGCCTGCCGGCAGCGGCGATGGACAACGACTCGTCGTGGGCTATCTGGGCCGGCTGGAGGAGGAAAAGGGCGTCGAACTGCTGATTCGTGCATGGCAAGCGATGCCAGCGCAGCATGCGCATCGGCTGCGCATCGCGGGCAGCGGCGCGCCGGACTATGAGCGCCACCTGAAGGTCTTGGCGGCCGACAGCCCCATCGAGTTCGTCGGCACAGTCGATGCCGGCACGTTCCTGCGCGGCGTGGCCCTGTTGGTCGTGCCGTCGCTATGGGCCGAGCCGATGGGCCGCGTGGTGATCGAAGCCTACCTGGCCGGCAAGCCGGTCGTGGTCTGCAATCGAGGAGGTCTGCCGGAACTGGTTGATGAAGATCGCACCGGCTGGATCGTCGAGCCGACGATCGACGCCTTGTCGGCCAGGCTTCATCAGGCGCTGGCCGTGCCTGCCCAGCTTCAGGCCATGGCCGCCAAGGTGCTCGACAAGTCTGATGAGTTCAGCGCCGCGCGCATGGTCGACCGGTACGAAGTTATATATCGCAGTGTGAGTACAAACTGACTTGCCCGATGCAAGTGGCTTCGCTTGCCATTTCACAGGCACTGCTGGCGGGGTGGTGGAGCACACGCCGAACGCGGGATGGTTGTCCCTTTTGCATGCTGTAGTCGCCCTGTTTCTCAGGTCAACCCGCAAGGCTCCGTCCAAGCGGACACGGAGCAACTCGATCCCTGACGACGGCGCGGCTGCCTGATCAGATGCCGATACACAGGGCGCTCACTTGAGGGGGTGGGCTACAGATCCCCTGCCGTTAGATGGTATTGTGAGCTTAGGAATCGAGAGAGGCCATGGTCTGCGCCAGTCCGACTGGCAGCCCACGCATGAACATCATGGCATCTCGGCGGAATGACAGGCTCGCGGCCATCTTGTACAGCGAGTTCGATGCCATTCCTCTGAAGCAGGGAAACTGACAATGAATTTCGGAGGAATCGCACGTCGTGGCGAGTGGGCTGACGTCCTGAAAGTTATCACGAGGGTGATTGGTGGGCTCTTGGCCACCACCAGCATTGCAGCCGCGGCGGGCCTCGACAGCCGGCCCGCCAACAACACTTGTGTTGCGCCACAACGTCCACCCCAAACCGCAGCGGTCAGTTTGCAATTGGCGAACAAGCCAAATTTCACACCACCTGTATTCGTCCAGTCCCCTTCAGATGTGACCACTTGGTATGCCGTCAACAAACAGGGTTATATCAACCGCTATCAGCGTAGCGGAACCTCATTCGGCTGGCGGGGTGTTTTCGCCGACCTGCAAGATAGGGTCACGTCGAAAGTTAGTGGAGTGGTTGGAAACGAAATGGGACTTTTGGGGTTGGCTTTTCATCCCAATTTTGCCAATAACGGATTTGTCTTTCTATATTACAGCGCGACCGGCACCCAGGGCACCCCGGTTGAGTCGCGCCTGTCACGAGTCATCAGCCGCGATGGTGGCCTGACCGCCGACATGACTTCGGAGGAGGTCTTGATACGGACGCCGCGAACGACGGAATACCACTGGGGTGGCACACTTGGATTCGGCCCCGATGGCATGCTGTATGCAGGTTTCGGCGAAGGGAATTACCCGGACTCATCGCCAATGCTGAACAACCTGTTCGGCAAGATGATTCGAATCGACGTAAATTCTTCGCCTGGCTACAAGATACCGGCAGATAACCCGCATGTCGGCAAGCCTGGGGCTCGCGGCGAGATCTATGCATCAGGGTTCCGAAATCCATGGAAGTGGTCATTCGACCCGAGTGGCAACCTTTGGGCGGGGGATGTGGGCTATAACAGCTGGGAAGAAATCAACCGCGTGGTCAAAGGCGGGGACTACGGTTGGCCCACGCGGGAGGGTGCCGCTTGCGCATTTGGAAGTACCAGTTGCTCGTCAGTGGGTCACATCGACCCTGTTTTTGCATATCCCCACAGTGTCGGCGCCGGCGGCGCCGCAATCATCGGTGGCTATGTCTATTCGGGCACGGCAATACCTTCGCTCACGGGTACTTATGTCTACGCCGATGGCTTGGGCAAGATTTTTGCGCTGCGGTATGACACGGCTGGCAATCCGCAGCCCGAATTGCTGATCGAAGCTTCACCCTGGATCTTCACCTTCGCGCAAGATGAAAAGGGCGAGCTCTACGTGTCTACCGCTGGCAGTCTGTATCTGATGGCGCCAGCCACCCCACCCCAAGCCTCGACCTTCCCACAGAAGCTGTCCGAGACGGGCTGCATGAACGCGTCGAACCCATCGCTGCCGGGTGCGGCGCTGATCCCCTACGACGTGAACTCTCCGCTGTGGTCCGATGGCGCAGCGAAGGAGCGCTGGTTCGCGCTGCCCAACGGCAGCACCATCGCGCGCGGGCTGGACGGCGACTTCGATCTGCCCATCGGCTCGGTGGTGGTGAAGAGCTTTCGCGTCAAAGGCCAGCTGGTCGAAACCCGCCTGATGGTGCGCCATGACGACGGCGACTGGGCCGGCTACAGCTACGAGTGGAACGATGCGCAGACCGAGGCGTTCTTGCTGCCCGGCGGCAAGGTCAAGACGGTGCAGGGCCAGCAGTGGACCATTCCCAGCCGCAACCAGTGCCTGGCCTGCCACACAGAAGCGGCCGGACGCACGCTGGGGCTGGAGACGGCGCAGCTGAACCGCGACTTGCTGTATCCGAGCACGCAACGCACGGCCAACCAGCTGGCCACGCTGGATGCCATCGGGGTGTTCAGCACGCCGCTGGGGGTGGCCCCGTCGATGCTGGACAAGCTGACGGTGCCGTCGGACACCTCGCAGCCGCTGGACAAGCGAGCGCGCGCCTATCTGCATGCCAACTGCTCGATGTGCCACCGCCCGAACGGGCCTGGGCAGGGGCCGGAGGATTTCCGCTATTCGCTGCCCGGGCTGAGCATCGGGGCGATCAACGTGATCCCCACGCAGTCCGACTTCGGCATTGCCGGTGCGCGGCTGATCTTGCCGGGCCAGCCGGAGAAGTCGATCGTCAGCCACCGCATCGGCACGCTGGAGCTGGGGCGCATGCCGCCGCTGGCCACGGCAATGGTCGATGCCAGTGGCCTGGCGCTGGTGAACCAGTGGATCCGCTCGGGCCTGGGCATGGGCGTGGCCGACCGCGACAACGATGGCTTTGCCGACAACGTGGACAACTGCAAGAGCACCGCGAATCCGACCCAGCTGGACAGCGACGGCGACGGCATCGGCAATGCCTGTGACGCCGACTTCAACAATGACGGCGCGGTCAATGCGCTGGACCTGGCAATCTTCCGCCAGGCCTTCGGCTCGCAAACCGGCCAGTCCAACTTCAAACCCGCCGCGGACCTCAACGGCGACGGGCGCATCAATGCGCTCGATCTGTCACTGTTTCAGGTGCGGTTCGGCAAGCCGGTCGGTGATCTGTGATTCTTCAATCAAAGGCAAGGAGAGAGCGAATGAGAACGAACGCAAGAAGTTGGGCGGCACGCTCGGTGGTGGCCGTGGCTGCCCTGGTGGCCATGGGCGCTGCCCAGGCGGTGGTGACGCCGCGGGTGGTGCTGGATGGGCCGGGTGCGCCGGTGATGGCCGGTGATGTCTTTTCGGTCATGCTCCGAGGCCATGATTTCATGCCCATCGTCGGCGGTGGCGTCGATCTGAGCTTTTCGGCCGATCTGATCGAGCTGGTGTCGGTGAGCTTCGATCCGGCCTGGAGCTTCTACACGAGTGCGGGCGCGCTGGACAACGTCGCCGGCACGGTGACGGACATGAGCTTCAACCTGTTCGGGGCGATGCAGGGCAGCTTTGCGATTGCCACCATCGATTTCCGCGCCAAGGCGGCGGGCACCGCCAATATCGATGCCCTCGACAGTGCCTTGTTTCCGTTTGCCGATGCCGACATAGCCGCGCAAGCCGTGCAGGTCAGCTTCGAAGGCACGTCGGTGCAGGTGGCCAGCGCGGTGCCCGAGCCTTCGACGTGGCTGATGATGCTGGCTGGCTTCGGACTGTTGGCCTGCGCTCGCCGGGAAAGTGCCGCAAGAACCTAGGGTGCCCTGGGCCGCCGACGCGGCCACCATTCGACCATGCGTGGGCTGACACCCGCGCATTTTTCATCCCGGGCATGAGCTCTGCTGCCGACGCTCCGGTCAGGCCACCATATGGCGCATGCCGGCGATCAGCGCGGTTTGCTGCAAGCCCTGAAGCACCCTCGCGTGAACTCATCACACCAACACTCGCTGCCGATGACCCTGGAAAGCGCTTTCAAGACATCATCGCGGGTTGCGAGAGTGTCCGTTTGCGCCGGCAGGGCGGCGGCGCGTCGGCGCAATACGTTTGGCGACCCAAGGAGCAAGATGTCGGCGCGTGTGATTGCTGGCAGCTGGTGTCAGCTGAGAAGGCCCGAACCGTGGCTCCACCCGCACTGGGCTGTGCATCGCCACGGCGGCCAAATCTCAAAGCCGATGGTTTGCTGCCCGAGGACGACTGAGCATGTCCGTTAGTGTGGCAGTCATCGAGCCCGTCGGCGGGCATGGCGGCATGCACTTCTACGACCTGGCGCTGTGCCGGAGCATTGTCAAGGCCGGCGGCGAAGCCACGCTGTACACCTGCGACGAAACCTCGGTGAGCGGCACAGAGGGCTTCCGCGTGCGCAGGCCGTACCGCGGCATCTATGGCCGCCGCCAGTCTTGGTGGCGTGGCTTGCGGTACATGCTGGGCAGCCTGTGTGCGCTGCCTGCGGCGCGCTTGAGCGGCCACCACGTGGCCCATTTCCACTTCTTCCAGGTCGGCGCGAAAGAGTGGTTCAACGTGCTGCTCGCGCGCACGGTCGGCCTGCGGGTGGTGGTCACGGCCCACGATGTCGAGGCCTTCAAGGAGGGGTTGTCCACGCCGATGTTCCTGCGCAGCGCCTATCAGCTGGCCCACCGGGTCATCGCCCACAGTCGCGTGGCCCGACGCGAACTCGTGCAGCAACTGGGCATTGCCGAGGACAAGCTGGACCTGATCGCGCACGGCAACTATGTGGACAAGGTGCCGGCGGCGATCACCCGCCAAATGGCCAGGGCGCACTTCGGCCTGTCGGCGGATCAGCGTGTGTTGCTGTTCTTCGGCCAGATCAAGGATGTGAAGGGGCTCGATGTGCTGCTGCGCGGCTTCGCGCTGGCGCGCGAGAATGATCCGAGCCTGCATCTGCTCATCGGCGGACGGGTTTGGAAGACCGATTTCGCGCCTTACGCTGAATTGATCGAACGCCACGCGCTGGCGCCGCACTGCACGCTGCACATCCGCTACATCGACGATGCCGAGGTGCCCTTCTTCTACCTGAGCGCCGACCTGGTGGTGCTGCCTTACCTGCGCATCTATCAAAGCGGCGTCGTGCTCGAAGCCATGAGCCACGGCAGCGCGGTGCTGGTGTCCGACATTCCCGGCATGCTCGAGGCGGTGGATGACGAGCGCACCGGCTTCGTCTTTCGCAGCCGGGATGCCGCGCACCTGGCGCAGCGCATCGCCGACATATTCGCTGCGCCGGGGCACTCGAGTGATGTCGCCCGCGCCGGCCTGCAGGCCGTCACCGAACGCAACGACTGGACACGGCTGGGTGAGCAGGCCGTCGATTGCTACCAGCGCGCGCTGGGCCAGCGTCCTGTGCCCGCACGCCCCTGACATGCAAAAGGTTCTGCGCATCCTGGGCACCCGCGGGGTGCCGGCCGCACACGGCGGTTTCGAGACCTTTGCCGAAAAGCTGTCGCTGCATCTGGTGAGCCAGGGTTGGCGGGTGGTGGTTTACTGCCAGGAAGAAGGCGACGGCCCGCTGGCCGATGACACCTGGCAAGGGGTGGAGCGGGTGCACATCCCGGTGCGCGACAGCGGCGCCGCCGCGTCCATGTGGTTCGACTGGAAAGCCACGGTGCACGCCGCGAGCCACAGCGATCTGTGCCTGACACTGGGCTACAACACGGCCACTTTCTGTGCGCTGCTGCGCCTCAAAGGCATCCCCAACCTGATCAACATGGACGGCATCGAGTGGACCCGCGCGAAGTGGGGCAAGACGGCCAAGGCCTGGTTCTGGCTCAACGAACGCGCTGCCTGCTGGCTGGGCAACCATCTCGTCGCCGATCATCCGCAGATCGCCGCGCACCTGCGCACGCGCGTGTCCGCCAGCAAAGTCACGACCATTCCCTACGGGGCCGAGGCCGTCACGACAGCCTCGACAGAACCCGTGGCCGCCCTCGGTTTGCAGCCGGGCCGGTTCTTGACCGTGATCGCCCGCGCCGAGCCCGAAAACTCGCTTTGGGAAATCGTGTCGGCGTTCTCTGCGCGAACGCGTGGGCACCAGCTGGCGGTGCTGGGCAGGTACGACGACGAGAACTTCTACCATCGCGCCGTCAGGTCAGCCGCCAGTGCCGAAGTGAAATTCGTCGGGACAATTTATGATTCGACGATCGTGCAAGCCCTGCGCTTCCACAGCCTGGCCTACGTGCACGGGCACCAGGTGGGCGGGACGAATCCGTCGCTGGTCGAGGCCCTCGGCGCAGGCAATGCCGTGATTGCCCACGACAACCGCTTCAACCGGTGGGTGGCCGATGACGCGGCCGTCTACTTCGGCAGTGTCGACGAGTTCAGCTGCAGGATCGACGAACTGCTGTCCAACCCGGCCAAGCTGGACAGCTTGCGTGAGCACGGTCGGCATCGCTTTGCCTCGACGTTCACATGGGGAGGGATCCTGGCCCAGTACGAGAAGTTGCTCGGTCAGCATGTGCCCAGTGCAATGGGCGAACTTGCCCCGCCCCCTGCATCTGATCGAGCTCCATGACCGCAGCAGACGTCCACCGTGTTTCGATCGTCATTCCCGTGTATGCGGGCGAACTGACGCTGCCGGGACTGATGGCCGAAATCGCGCCGTTGACCGACATCCGGGAGACGCCGGAAGGCCGAAGTTTCCGTGTCTGCGAAGTGCTTCTGGTACACGACTGCGGACAAGACGGGTCGGACATGGTGCTTGAAACCCTCGCCGCGAAACATCCCTTCATCCGACCGGTATGGCTGTCCAGAAACTACGGGCAACATGCGGCCACGCTGGCGGGCATGGCCAGCGCCACTGGCGACTGGGTGGCCACGCTCGACGAAGACCGGCAACAGGATCCGGCCGACATCGGCACCATGCTGGACTTTGCGCTGAACGGATCGCTGCAGATCGTGTATGCGCAACCCATCAACGCGCCGCCGCACGGGTGGGTCAGGAACATGCTGAGCCGGACCGCCAAGGGCATCAGCACACGACTGCTCGGCAACCGGTCGATCGGCAGCTTCAACAGTTTTCGGCTGGTTGATGGCGAGATTGCCCGCACACTCGCCGCGTTTTGTGGCAACGGCGTCTACCTTGATGTCGGGCTGTTCTGGATCGCCGGCCGAATTGGTCACTGCCCCCTTCAACTGCGCCACGAATGGGGCCGGCCTTCCGGCTATTCGTACCTGAAGTTGATCGGCCATTTCTGGCGGCTGATCCTCACAACCGGGACGCGGCCGCTGCGATTGATCACGATCATGGGGATCACCTCGATTTTCCTGGCCATCCTGGTCGCGGTCTATGTCCTGCTCGCAAAGTTTTTCGGGCAGGTCCCCGTGCAGGGGTGGGCGTCGCTGCTGATCGTGGTCGCGTTCTTCTCGGGCAGCATCCTGGCGTCGCTGGGTGTGATCGCCGAGTATCTGGCCGTGACGATGGGCATCGTGATGGGCAAGCCGTTGTATGTCGTCAGCAGCAAGCCGACGAGACCGGCGCGCCGCGCATGACGCTCGCTTGGGTCCTGGGCGGCACAGGCTTGCTCGGCACTGCCCTGTGTCGGGTTCTGCGCGGCCGGGGTACCGACCTGTTCGTTCCCGAGCAGCGTTTCGCCTGGGCCGACCGCAGCCGACTGCTTGCCCAATTGGCGGACGCGGTGCAGGACTTCGCGCTGCGCAGCGCCGGCGTCGCCCGCTGGGAGATCTACTGGGCGGCCGGCACGGGCACGATGGGCAGCAGCGCCGACGCCATGACCCGGGAGACCGAGGCGCTGGCATGGCTGCTTCAGCAGCTTGCAGTCAGCGCGCCACGAATGCCGTCATTCGGCGCCTTCGCGCTGGCCAGTTCTGCCGGCGCCATCTACGCCGGTGCTGCAGATGAGGTCATCACGGAAGAAACAGCAGCAGCGCCCACCACCGCCTATGCCGAAGCCAAGCTTGCCCACGAGCAGCTGCTCCAGGACTTCGTGCGCGCCCAGCCGCGACGCGCCGCGCTGGCGGCGCGCATATCGACGCTCTATGGGACGGGCCAAGCGAGCGGGAAGGGTCAGGGGCTGTTGGCGCACATGGCCAGAAGCCTGCTGCGCAACCAACCGATTCAGATCTATGTCCCCTACGACACCGTGCGCGACTACATCGCGGCTGACGATGCCGCCGTCAGGATCGTCGAGGCGATGCACTTGCTTCCCGCGCAGCCGCGGCTTGTCGTGAAGATCATCGCCTCGGAGTGCCCGGTGACCATCGCCGAGATCGTTTCGATCTTCAAGCGGATCGCGAGAAAGAACCCGCGCATCGTCACCAGTGCCAACCGGCTGTCGACACTGTACGCACGTCGCGTGCAATTTCGCTCGGTGGCCTTGCTTGACGCGTCGGGTACCGCCATTCGCAGCTTGCCGGTCGGTATCTCGCAGTTGTTGATGAATGAACGCATGGCCTTCGTCAGAGCGTCGGTCGAGAGCCCGGCCAGCCGCGTCCTGTTCAGTTCGAAGGCGGGCGACCAAGTGCCGAACCGATTGGAGACCACGCGTGGATGAAGCGGAATTCGACAAGTTCGCCGACGAGTACGACGCCATGCATGCGGCCGGCATCGCTGTTTCCGGCGAGGGCCCGGAGTATTTTGCCGAGTACAAGATCAGCGATATCGCACGTGTGTGGTACGAGCAGTCGCCCGCCGCGCAGGCGCCGCCGCCGCGGCTTCTCGATTTCGGTGCCGGTGTCGGCGGCTCGGTGCCCTACGTGCGAAAGCACTTCAGCAACGCGCAGTTGACTTGCCTGGACCTGTCGAAGCGAAGCTTGGACGTGGCGCAACGACGCTTCCCGTCGATGGCTGATTTCGTGCATTTCGACGGCACCCACATTCCGTTTGCCGACCATCATTTCGACATCGCCTTCGCAATGTGCGTGTTCCACCACATCGATGCGAAGCTGCATGTGTCGTTGCTCCAGGAACTTCGCCGGGTGATCCGTCCGGGTGGCAGCCTGTTTGTTTTCGAGCACAACCCGCTCAACCCGTTGACAGTGCGGGTTGTCAACCGTTGCCCCATCGATGTCAACGCACGGCTCATTCGCGGGCCCGACATGCGTCGGCGACTTCGCGCGGCTGGCTTTGCCGACACGCGCATCCGCTATCGGGTCTTCTTTCCGCATGGGCTGCGGGCGCTGCGGCGCTTCGAGATGTCGATGGCCTGGCTGCCCCTGGGCGGACAGTACTACGTGCATTCCTGCAGATGAGCGGCGCTTCGCTCCCGCAATTCGGCAAGTTCCTCAGCGTCGGCGCGTTGAACACATTGGTGGGCCTGCTCACGATCTACGCGGCGAAGTGGTTTCTTGAATGGGACGACGTCGTCGCCAACGCGGTCGGGTACGCGGTGGGAATGACGCTGAGCTTCGTGCTGAACAGCAGCTGGACCTTCTCCTTCACCGGCCAGCAGTGGCCGGCCTTCGCCAGGTTCATCGCCGTCTCGCTGGTTGCCTATGCGGCCAACCTGGCGGCGGTGCTGTTGGCCATCCGCGGGCTCGGCATCGGCAGCTATGTGGCGCAGGCCCTGGGCATTCCGGTGTACACGGTGAGCGTCTATCTGGCCAGCAAGCACCTCGTGTTCCGCGCCGACCCGACCGCCACGCGATGACATGAACGACGACAAACCCACCCTGTCCTTCGACGCGCGCACGCTGGTGTTGTTCCTGGCCTTGCAGCTGGGCGTGATGGCGCTGGCCATCAGCGCTCAGAGCCTGTGGATCGACGAGTTCTGGACCGCCCACTTCGCGACTTTGACGTCGTTGCAGGAACTGATCGATCTGGTGCTCGTTCCCAGCGGATCGCAGACGCCGCTGCACTTCAGCTACTACTATCTGTGGGGTCGCTTGTTCGAGCCGACGGAGCTCGCGCTGCGGCTGGCCAATGTGCCGCTGTTCATGCTCGGGCAACTGTCGCTGCTGATGGCCTTGCGTGGCTACCCGAAGGTATTCGGCGTCTTTGTGCTGGCGTTGGGCGCCTTGCATCCGATGGTCTGGCAGTACGCGAACGAGGCGCGGCCGTACATCATGATCTACGCAGGGGCCCAGATGGTGCTGGCCTACCTGCTGCACCTGCACCAGCGCTTCGAGCAGGGCCATGTGGCATCACCGCTGTTCACGGCGATCTTCGTTGTCGGCAGCATCCTGCTCTTCGGCGCCAGCCTGTTGGGCGTGTTCTGGGTTGTCGCGGCGTGCATTTGCGCGGCGCTCCTGCACCACCGCTACCGGCAGGGACGCTATCTGCTGGGTGGTGCCACCCTGGGCCTGCTCGCGGTCCTCGCCGTCGTGGTCTTGCTGCTGTGTGCGTACTACGTGAGCAGCTTGCTGAAGGGGGCCGGCGGCTCGAGGGTCTCGTCGACCACGCCGGCCACCGTGCTCTTCGCCGCCTACGAATTGCTTGGCTTGTCGGGCCTGGGACCGGGGCGCCAGCAATTGCGCGAGCTGGGACTGTCCGCGCTCGGCCCTTACCTGCTCGCTCTGGGCGTGGCCGCTGGCTTGGTGCTGTTCACGTTGCTGCGCGGCATCCGCTCGGCGTGGGTTGCGCTGGGCCCGCAGCAGCGGGTGATGGTCGGCCTGCTGGCGCTGTTCCCCGTGGTCGTCGTGCTGGCAGCGGGCTTCATCATGCACTGGCGCGTGCTGGGCAGGCATCTGTTCGCGACCATTCCGATCTTCAATCTGTTGCTCGCGCTGGGCCTGGCGAGTCTGTGGGAGGCACCTGGCGCCCCGGGACGCCGCTGGCCACGTTGGCTCGCCGTCGCCTGCGTGCTGGCGCTGAGCGCTTCCGCGCTGTCGATGCGCTTTGCAGGCCGGCATCTGAAGGACGAGTACCGGCTCGCCGCGACCATCGCCGCCGACCACCTGGCTCGCGGCCAACGCGTGTGGTGGGCCGCCGACTATCTGGGCGCCCACTACTACCGCCTTCCTGGCGAGTTCGATTACATGGGCGAACTGACCAGCGTGGCGCAGCCGCCCGCCTGCACCGACCGGCCCGGCATCCAGGCAACGGCCAACCTCGAAGCCGAGTGCCTGCAAGGCCTGTCCGCGCCCGATCTGGTCATCTTCTCCCGGCCCGAAACTTTCGATGAGACCGGCGCCATGACGGCCTACCTGAAGGCCGCCGGCTTCGTCAAGGTGCGTGAGTTTTCGGCCTTCGCGCTGTGGCGTCCTGGCGCGGCTGATCCCGCGAAATGAGCGGCGCGCACGGATAGCTGCGACTCCTTTCTCGTTTCGGCGCGGACAAGCCCAAGCGCTGGCCACATTCGACAATGCGGTCGGCCGTAGCGCAGCGCAGCTTCCGGCGACTCGCAGCGGCCCCACCCACTGCACGTGCGCAGCCTGGCAGCCTGATCGAGACGCGCACGACATTCGCTGCAGTGGCAGCAAGCTCACAGCAGTCATGCTTCGAGTCGGCATGACGAACGATCACAGCTCGGGGCCGGCAGCCGTGGCCGCGGCACCCCTTGACCGATCGGCGTGCAGACGCTTCGAGGTCTTGCGCTGCGATTCATCGCTCGGTACGCGGGGGTCGCCGGCCGCCGAACACGCACGGTAACGACTCGGCATTCAAGTCCTTTCGCCATTCGCCGTTGACTGTCTCGAAGACCTTGGCATCGCCATCGCCTGCTCTTCGAACTTGCAACAGCGCAGGAATCGCCTTGAAAGCCATCTCGGTCAGTCAGACCTTGTCTGCATTCTGTTTCGTCTTGATCACATCCGCATGCGGTGGCGGTGGTGGCAGTGGCGGCAATGACCTGAACACCCTGGAAACCAGGCAGTCACTGCCGGCGAGCGCGCAAATTGCGATCGACCCAAGCTCATACCAACAGCGACCGCAGAATTCAGTTCTGGATGGTTCGCCTGAAGGCATCGTGGCCGTGGGCGTGGCTGAGCGAGGCGCCCTCGACTCCGCGCAGACACCTTTGCAACAGGACGCAGCGGTGAACACGGCGCCGAACGTCGGGATGCCCGGGATCGCATCGATCCCTCTTGAAGCAGCCACGGCAGTCAAGCCGGTCCTTGTCCTCAGCGCGTCACCGAGCATCCCCAAACCGGCCACCGTGCCCCTTGCCATCTACTCTGGGCCCATCGAGCAATCAACCGACAACTCGGCGCCCCCTGCCGCCTCGTTGCTGAGCGAACACAGTCTGAGGGGCTTCAATCTCGCCAGCAGCAAGAGCCTGCGCTTGCAGGAGCGGGACTACGCGGATCTCGCTGCCTATGGCGCGAATCTGGTGCGCATTGGCGTCAACGCGCTGGTTCAACCGGACGGGTCGAACTTTGCCGTGCCGGACATCGAGTGGACCTACATGGACACGGTCGTGGCCATGGGTGCAAAGTACGGCTTCAAGGTCGTGCTCGCGCTGCAACCCAATCCATGGGGTCAGGCGGAGTCCTACTGGGACAACCCCGCCTTGAAGACCAGCTTCACGAACATCTGGGCTGCCATTGCGGCTCGCTACAGGGGCAATCCGGTCATCGCCGGCTATGACCTGGTCAACGAGCCGGTGATGCCGAAGGACAGAAACCTGCCTTCGGGACCGCCCATCGACTACTGGACGCCATTTGCCACCCAGCTCATCGTGGCGATCCGCGCCATTGACCCGGGCAGCATCATCATCTTCGAGCCGTCGCCGTGGGGGCAGCCGAAAGGATTTGCATCGCTGGTCCCGCTCCCGTTCGAGCGCATCGTGTACAGCTTTCATTTCTACGAGCCACACGCACTGACCCACCAGGGCATCGGCGCGGATCAGGAGGCGATCGGCTATCCGAATGCGGTCATCACAAAGGCCTGGCTGTCGCAGAAGATGGAGGTTGTCCGTGCCTTCGGGCGCAAGCATGGTGTACCCATCTACGTGGGTGAATTCGGCATCGTCCGCTGGGCTGTGGGTGATTCGGCGAAACGGTATGTTTCAGACGTGATCGACCTGATGGAGGCGGAGGGTTGGAACTGGAGCTACCAAGCCTTCCGTGAGTACGAGGGCTGGGACGCCGAAATCGACCCGTCGCTGCCGAGATACGTCAAGAACGTTCGCTCCAGCACAGCGCCGACGATCAAGGTACTCGTCGAAAAGGGTTTCAACAAGAACCAGCGCATCGCCGCCGAATGATCGCTCGCCGGCTGGCGGTCACCGTCCGACATCGTCCAATGCGGTAGCCGTCCAGTCCGGCACCGGCTCACTTCGGCCGTGCACGACCGCGCTGCATTGCCTCTTGCAGCAGCACCACACTCGGCGAGTCCGGACGTCGGCTCTGTGGCACGCGGCCTGCGGGTTGCGCCGGCGGCAATTCGGCGGGCAGCTCGGCATCCCAGCCCTGGTAGCAGCGCCAGCAGTGATAGGTCCAGCCCCAGCCTTCAGCCTCGAACAACGCCAATGCATCGGCCAGGTAACGCGGGCAACTGCCGGACGGTGCCCAGCGCACACAGGAAAACTCGCCGACGAACATCGGCACACGGTGCTCGGCTGCAAAGCGCCGTGCCTGCGCCATGGCCTTCGACAGACGTGTCTTGTCCCAGCCGTTGCCGGGGTAGGTGCGCGCGTCGGCATAGCCCGGCAGCCCCTGATGCGTGAACTCGTGCGGGGCATAGAGGTGGAAGCTGTAAACGAGCCCGGGCATCTGCAACGCCTCGGTGGCCTTGAAGGAACCGGGCAGGCCCCAGGGCGTCGGCTCGATCATCAGCGGCGTGTTCGGATCGATGCCACGCACCTCGCGCGCAATGGCCGCTGCCAGCGCGTGCCACGCGGCCTTTGGGTCGGGGATGCCGACGGCATCCGGTAGCACCGGTTCGTTGATCAGATCGTAGGCCTGCAGCGCAGGAAAGCGCTTCAGTCGAGATGCCACCTGAGCCCACTGGTGAACGATGTCGGCCTGCAGCACCGGGTTGCCCCAGTAGTCGGACTTGCTGAAGCCCGGCATCGGCAGCAGGGTCACCACGACACGGAAGCCGAGGCGATGGCCCCGCTCGAGAATGCGCTCGACATAGCTCAGCGCGGCTTCCGGCGCGTCGTAGCGCTCGCAACCGCTGCACTTGCGCAGGCTGATCGAGACGCGCACGACATTCGCGCCGGTGGCCGCCAGGTCCTGGAAATCGGCCTCCGAGTAGCTGTCGATGCCACTTTCCGGCAACTCGGCCAGCGCGAAGCCACGCAGCGCGCCGTCGCGAAACAACTGCATGCGCTCGGTCAGCGTGAGCGCCGGGGCCAGCGGCGGCGCCGACAGCGCAGCCGATGCGCTCAGCACCGATGCCGCGCAAAGCAGCGCCGCTCGCCACCGACTCAGGGGCAACACAAAGCTCATGCGGTGGTGCCGGCTGTCCGAATCGAACGGACGACCTTCCGCTTACAAGGCGGGTGCTCTACCAACTGAGCTAAGCCGGCGGTTGGAAAATTCTACGGCCGCACCGCAGTGCACTCACTTGACGCGCTTCAGTGCCGGGCGTGAACCGGCGCTGCCGGCGGGATCCGGCGGATCGTCATCGGGCGGCGCTTCGACCACAGCGGCTTGATCGGTCTCGCTGGTGGCCAGGCGAAGGCCGCGCACCGGCGTCGGGGCGGCGGGCGGCTCGGCACCGGCGCCGGCGCTGGCGGCCGTCGGCACCGGAAAGGCCATGCCCTGGCCGTTCTCGCGCGCATAGATGGCGACGACATGGTCCACCGGCACCACGATCTCGCGTGCCGCGCCGCCGAAGCGCGCCTTGAACTCGATGAACTCGTTGCCCAGCTTCAGCGCCGTCGTCGCCTCGAAGCCGATGTTGAGCACGATCTCGTTGTTCTTCACGTACTCGACCGGCACGCGCACGCTGTCATCGACGAACACCGCCACGTAGGGCGTGAAACCGTTGTCGGTGCACCAGTCGTGCAGCGCCCGGATCAGGTACGGGCGCGTGGACGTGCCTTGCGAATCGGGCTGGATGGGCTTGTTCATCGGCGCGCGACGGTGCGAATCGGCCTCAGCGGCGCATGACCTTTTCCGACGGCGTCAGCGCCTCGATGTAGGCCGGCCGCGAGAAGATGCGCTCGGCATACTTCAACAGCGGCAGCGCGTTCTTCGACAGGTCGATGCCGTAGTAGTCCAGCCGCCACAACAGCGGCGCGATGGCCACGTCGAGCATCGAGAAATCGTCGCCGAGCATGAACTTGTTCTTCAGGAAGATCGGCGCCAGCTGGGTCAACCGGTCGCGGATCTGTTCGCGGCCCTTCTCGAGCTGGCGCTCGGTGGCCTTGACGCCGCGCGATTCGAGCAGGTTGACGTTGGCGAACAGTTCCTTCTCGAAATTGAACAGGAACAGGCGCACGCGGGCACGCGCGACCGGGTCGCCCGGCATCAGCTGCGGGTGCGGAAAGCGCTCGTCGATGTACTCGTTGATGATGTGCGACTCGTACAGGATCAGGTCGCGCTCGACCAGGATCGGCACCTCGTTGTACGGGTTCATCAACGCGATGTCTTCGGGCTTGGCGAACAGATCGACATCGCGGATCTCGAAATCCATGCCCTTCTCGAACAGCACGAAGCGGCAGCGGTGCGAATAGGGGCAGGTGGTTCCTGAGTACAGCACCATCATGGGCGGGGCTCCTTGTGCGACCGTTCAGGCCGCGCCAAAAAAATCATGCGCGCCGGGCCTGACAGGCAGGCCCCGCGCGCGGGCACGGACCCGGCCATGGCGGCCCGGCCCGATTCGGCGGATCGTTTACTTGACGTCTTTCCAGTACGAGGCGTTCAGTCGCCAGGCGATCACAGTGAACAGGCCCAGACACAGCAGCACGAACACACCCAGGCGCACCCGCGTGCCTTGGTCGGGCTCACCCATCCACTGCAGGTAGGCGACCAGGTCGGCGATGGCTTCGTTGTACTGCGCCGGTGTCATCGAGCCCGGGGTCAACGGCTCGAAGCCCTTGAAGACATGCACCGAATGGGCTGCGTCGTGCGCATCCTTCTCTTCGGCAAACACGGCCTTCTGCTGGCCCTGCAGTTCCCACAGCACGTGCGGCATCGCCGTGCTGGGAAAGGCGCGGTTGTTCCAGCCCGTCAGCGTGCTGTCGTCGCGATAGAAGCTGCGCAGGAAGGTGTACAGGTAGTCCGCACCGCTGCCCGCGGCGCTGGCGCGCGAGCGCGCGATCACCGACAGGTCGGGCGGCGCGGCGCCGAGCCAGTTCTTGGCATCGGTCGGGTCGAGCGTGACGCTCATCGTGTCGCCGACCTTCTTGCCGGCGAACATCAGGTTCTTGCGGATCTGGTCTTCGCTCAGACCGATGTCGCGCATGCGGTTGTAGCGCATGTAGTTGGCCGAGTGGCAGTTCTGGCAGTAGTTGACGAACAGCCGGGCGCCGCTCTGCAGCGCCGACATGTCGGTCAGGCGCTCGGTCGGGAAACGGTCGAGCGCGATGCCTTCGCCCGACGCGAGCGCGGCTGGCGCCAGCACACAAACTCGTCAACCCGAAGGTCAGCAGGGACAGCAGCAGTTTTTTCATCGAGTCAAGCCGGGCCATGGTGCTCAGTGCGCTTGGAAGACGACACGGTCGGGAACGGGCTTGAAGGTGCCCAGCCGGCTCCACCACGGCATCAGCAGGAAGAAGCCGAAGTAGAACAAGGTGCCGACCTGCGCGACCAGCGTGCCGCTGGCCGAAGGCGGCTGGATGCCGAGGTAGCCGAGCACCACGAAATAGACCACGAACACGCCGTACACCCACCGGTGCCAGCCGGGCCGGTAGCGGATCGACTTCACCGGGCTGTGATCGAGCCAGGGCAGGAAGAACAGGATGATGACGGCCGCACCCATCACCACCACGCCCCAGAACTTGGCGTCGAAGGTCTTGAGCAGGACGATGAGCACGGCCGCACCGACGACGGCGGCGATCTTGGCCTTCATCGGCGCGCGCAGCGCCGCCAGCAAGGCACCGAGGCCGGCGATGACGCACACCACGTTGACCATCGTGTCGGTGGTGGCGCGCAGCATCGAATAGAAGGGCGTGAAGTACCACACCGGCGCGATGTGCGGCGGTGTCTTCAACGGGTCGGCAGGAATGAAGTTGTTGTACTCGAGGAAGTAACCGCCCATTTCCGGCGCGAAGAAGATGATGGCGCTGAAGATGATCAGGAACACCGACACGCCGAGCAGGTCGTGCACCGTGTAATACGGATGGAACGGGATGCCGTCGAGCGGCTTGCCGCTGGCATCCTTCTTGGCCTTGATCTCGACGCCGTCGGGGTTGTTCGAGCCGACCTCGTGCAGCGCGATGATGTGCGCCACCACCAGCCCCAGCAACACCAGCGGCACGGCGATGACGTGGAAGGCGAAGAAGCGGTTCAGCGTGGCGTCGCCGACCACGTAGTCGCCGCGGATCAGCAGCGCCAGATCGGGGCCGACGAAGGGCACGGCGGCGAACAGGTTGACGATCACCTGCGCGCCCCAGTACGACATCTGCCCCCACGGCAGCAGGTAGCCGAAGAAGGCCTCGGCCATCAGGCACAGGAAGATCGCGCAACCGAAGATCCAGACCAGTTCGCGCGGCTTGCGGTAGCTGCCGTACAGCATGCCGCGAAACATGTGCAGGTAGATGACGATGAAAAACGCGCTCGCCCCGGTGGAGTGCATGTAGCGGATCAGCCAGCCCCAGGGCACGTCGCGCATGATGTACTCGACCGAGGCGAAGGCCAGCGCCGCGTCGGGCTTGTAGTGCATCACCAGGAAGATGCCGGTGACGATCTGGATGACCAGCACCAGCATCGCCAGCGAACCGAAGAAGTACCAGAAATTGAAGTTCTTCGGCGCGTAGTACTCCGACATGTGCTCCTTGAAGAGCTTGGTGGCCGGAAAGCGGTTGTCCACCCAGGTCACCAGTTGCTCCGGCGCCGATGCGCCTGCCGGTGCTTGCTTGAATTCAGCCATGCGGATCTCTTTGCGTCGGTGGGGGCGATCAGGCCTTGGTGTCGTCGCCGATCAACAAGACCGTGTCGGACAGGTACTGGTGCGGAGGCACTTCCAGGTTGTCGGGCGCGGGCTTGTTCTTGAACACCCGCCCGGCCAGGTCGAAGGTGGAGCCGTGGCAGGGGCACAGGAAGCCGCCTTCCCAGTCGCTGGGCAGCGAGGGCTGCGCGCCGGGCTCGAACTTCGCCACCGGCGAGCAGCCCAGGTGGGTGCAGATGCCCACGCAGACGAAGACTTCCGGCTTGATCGAACGCGGCACATTGCGCGCGTAGGGCGGGGTCAGTTCCTCGGGGTGGCGCTTCGAAAACGGATCGGCCAGTTCGGGCTCGAGGGGCTTCAGCGTGGCCAATTGTTCCTCGGTGCGCCGCACGATCCACACCGGCTTGCCGCGCCACTCGACGGTCATCATCGTGCCCGGCTTCAGGTCGCTGATGTCGGCCTGCACCGGTGCGCCGGCAGCCTTCGCGCGTTCGGATGGCGCCAGGCTGCTCATGAACGGCGCCGCGACGGCCACACCGCCGACTGCGCCGGCGCCACAGGTGATCGCGATCCAATTGCGCCGGCTCTTGTCGACTGCGGGCTCACTCATGCTATGCCTTTGACTGCGGTGCAGGTATCCGTAAACAACTGAGCATTCTATCCGAGGGTTCGACACCCCCCTGGCCGGCGGGTACGAGGGCTTGACGACCGCCGACACTGGGCAATACTGCGCGACCCGCGGCGCTGGGCACGCGGCAACGACAAGAGGATGACATCGCATGGGCTTCGCCACCGAATTCAAGGCCTTCGCACTGAAGGGCAACGTCATGGATCTGGCCGTCGGCGTCATCATCGGCGCCGCCTTCGGCAAGATCGTGGACTCGGTCGTCGCCGACCTGATCATGCCGGTGGTGAGCACGATATTCGGTGGGCTCGACTTCAACAACTATTTCCTGCCCCTGGCCGGTCAGACTGCCGCGACGCTGGCCGAGGCGCGCAAAGCCGGCGCGGTGCTGGCCTATGGCAGCTTCCTCACCGTGGCGCTGAACTTCATCATCCTGGCGTTCATCATCTTCCTCATGGTGCGCCAGATCAACCGGCTCAAGCGCACCGAGCAGCCGCCTGCGGCGGCGGCCACGCCCGAGGACGTGGTGCTGCTGCGCGAGATTCGTGATGCATTGAAGAAATAGCCGCGCAGACGGGGCCGGACGGCTCCAGTGCAAGCGTCGGCACGCCGATGCAACCCGCATACTGTTCCGTCCGATGAACCCTCCTCACGCACCAGGTCTGCCCGCGGCCTTTGAAGCCGCCCTGAAACGCGTCAAAGGCGCGGCGCGCATGGCCGCCGAACGGTGCGTGGACAGCCTGGGCACCGCCGCGCTGGCCTCGGCCAACGTGTTCCAGCGCGACAACCTGCTCAGTGCGCAGTTCGAGATGAACCGCAAGCTGGCGGTGTTCTGCGACACCTTCGACGAGACGCTCGACCGGCGCGTCGAACGCGAGATCATGCCGCGCGACGCGGCCGCTTCGGTGCTGGCCGAAACCAGCTGGGATGCGCTCAGCCTGGTGGACAACAGCGAGGTCGAGCTGCAGGTCTCGGCCGAGCGCTTCGGTTTGCAGATCGGCCAGGGCTGCGAGAACGAGCAGCGCGAACTCGACACCTTCATCGGCTCGCTGTTGTACGCGAGCCAAACGACCCGGGCGACCCAGGCAGACAAGCCACGCAACCCGTTGCGCCCCGAGGTCATCGGCGGTGCGGTGATGCGCGGCGTCGGCGAGGTCACCGACCGCGCCGAGTTGCAGAAGGTCCTGGTCAGCGAACTCGAGCGCGCCTTGGCCCCGGGCATGGCCAAGACCTACGCGGCCATCGTGGCCGATTTTCGGGCCGCGGGCGTGAAGCCCACCGCACTGTCGTTCCGCCCTTCGCAGCGCGGTGTTCATCCCGGCTTCGGCCGCAGCACCTCGGGCTACGACACCAGCAGCCGCGCCGTGGGCCTGGACAGCGTGCATGGCGGCGAGGCCGACGCCAGCACCGGCGGTGGCATGTCGGGCATGTCAGGCATGTCGGGCCTGCACCATGCCAGCGGCCCGGGGCAAGGCTCGACCTTCGGCCAAAGCGATTGGCGCGCCAGCCGCGACGGCCGGCTCACCGAGCATGGCGGCGCATCACCGCCCAGCGCCCACGCCGGCTTGCGCCGCTCGATGAACGGCGCGGGCACGATGGCGGGCACGCCGATCGGCCAGGTCGATGCCGGCTTGATGTCGCTGATTCGGCGTCTGGCGTTCAGCGGCGATTTCAACGCCGCGGCCGGTGACTCGCAGTTCGTCGCCGAGCGCGACAGTGGGCCTTCAGGTGCCGGCGCCTTCGATGGGCAGGCAGTGCGCGGGGGACCGATCGCTCCGAACCTGATTCACACCCACCGCGACGCCTTGCGCCAGGCATCGGCCGGTTCGCTCGATCACATGGTGATCGATGTCATCGCCGGGTTGTTCGACCAGATCCTGTCCGACCCGAAGGTGCCGCCGCAGATGGCGCGCCAGATCGCGCGGCTGCAGTTGCCGGTGCTGCGCGCCGCGCTCGGCGATGCCAGCTTCTTCTCGTCGCGCAAGCACCCGGTGCGCCGCTTCGTCAACCGCATCGCCTCGCTGGGCAGCGGCTTCGACGACTTCGAATCGGATTCGGGCCAGCGCTTCGTGGCGCTGGTGCGCGAGCTGGTGCAGGAGATCGTGGCCGGCGACTTCGACCAGATCGAGGTCTATGAGCACAAGCTGTCGGTGCTGGAAGCCTTCATCGTCGAGCAGAACGGCCGTGAGCTGAAGGCCAATGGCGACGCCGCCGGCCTGCTGGCGCAGAAGGAAACCGACCTGCGGCTGCAGCAGCGTTATGCGCAGCAGTTGCGCGCGCTGCTCAAGCCGCTGCCGATGGCCGATTTCGTGCGCGACTTCCTCAGCCAGGTGTGGAGCCAGGCGCTGAGCGTGGCGGCGCGGCAGGACGGGCCGGGCAGCGCGCGCGTGACGCGGCTGCGCCACGCCGGGCGCGAGCTGATCATGAGCGTGCAGCCCAAAGGCTCGGTGTCGCAGCGCAAGGCCTTCCTCGCGCAGCTGCCGACGCTGATGAAGGAGCTGAACGAGGGCATGGACCTGATCGGCTGGTCCGACGTGTCGAAGAAGGGTTTTTTCGGCCAGCTGCTGCCGGCGCATGCCGAATCGTTGAAGGGCGAGGCGCTGCGCACGCTCGACTACAACCTGCTCGCGCGCCAGGTCGATGTCGCGCTCGGCGAGGCGATACCGAACGCCGACGAGCTGCCGCCGCCCAACGCGCAGCTGCCGGTGTTGCGCGACGAGATCATCACGCCGACCTTCTCGGCCGAGGAAGCCGAGCGCATCGGCCTGGTCGACGAGGCCGCCTTCGACTGGGACGGCAAGGTCGATATCGAGCTGGGTGGCGAGCCGGATGTCAGCGTGGCCGACCAGACCATCGAGGGCCTGCCGGCGCCCGATGCGGTCGAGCCGGTGCGCGGCAAATCGCTCGCCGAGCATGTGCAGATCGGCTTCGCCTACCGGATGCACCTCGAGGGCAAGTGGCACAAGGTGCGTCTGAGCCATGTCAGCGCGGGCCGCACCTTCTTCGTCTTCAGCCGCGGCAGCCGCCACAAGCAGGCCATCTCGATGACGCACCGCATGCTGGTGCGGCTGTGCGAATCGGAGCGCTTGCGCGCGTTCGAGAACGGCTACCTGCTCGAACGCGCCACCGCGCGCGCACGCAAGCAGCTCGCCGCGCTGAAAGCGCCCATCGCGGCGCACTGAGGATGCCCTCCCTCCCCCGTGCGGGAGAGGCGGGGATGAAGGCGGCGCGCGGTAAGGTCAATGGATTTCGCTGCGCGCTTCGCGCGACATCAGGCTGGCCATCGCCTGCCGGGGATCGGCCTGGCCTTGCAGCACGGCGAGCACGGCATCGGTGATCGGCATGCGCACACCCAGTGCGCGTGCACGAGCGGCCAGTGCCGGCGCACACGCCACGCCTTCGGCGACGTGACCCAGCTCGCCCAGGATCGCATTCAGCGCTTGCCCCTGCGCCAATTGCAAGCCGACGCGGCGATTGCGTGACAGCTCGCCGGTGGCGGTCAGCACCAGATCACCGAGGCCCGACAAGCCCATGAAGGTGTGCGCCTGCGCACCCAGGGCCACCCCGAGCCGCGTCATCTCGGCCAGACCGCGGGTAATGAGCGCGGCGCGTGCGTTCAGCCCCGGCTGCAGCACGTGCGTGCCGCGCATCGCGGCCAAACCATCGAGCATGCCGGTGGCCAGCGCCAGCACGTTCTTCACCGCGCCGCCGACCTCGACCCCGATCGGATCCGACGAGCTGTAGATGCGCAGCGATTCGCTGTGAAAGGCCTCGACCGCGGCCTCGCACAGTGCCGCGTCGGTGCTGGCCGCGACCAGCGCGGTCGGCTGCGAGCGCGCCACCTCGATGGCAAAACTGGGGCCCGACAGCACGCCCGCGGCAGCGTCGGGCCGCAGCTCGTGGGCGATTTCGTGGCCGAGCGCGCCGGTGCCCGCTTCCAGCCCCTTGCACAGCCACAGCACGCCCAGGCCGGCGGGCAGGCCGAGCAGGCATTCGCGCAGGCCCGACATCGGCGTGGCCACCACCGCCAGGCCGCCGCGCGCATGCGCCACCACATCGGCGTGGTCGGCGCTGATGCGCAGCGCCACCGGCAACCCGGCGTCGCGCAGGTAGCGCGCATTCACGCGCGTGGCCGACATCTCGCGCGCCTGCCGGGCATCGCGCGCCCACAGCATCACGTCATGGCGGGTGGCGGCAGCGGCTGCCAGCGCGGTGCCCCAGGCCCCAGCGCCGAAGATGCCGATCTTCATTCGCGACGCCCGGCAGCCATGGCGAACGGGGCACGCGAGCGGCGCCGGCCTTCAGTTGACGCTGGTGATGATCTTCGACGCGCCGTTGCCGCCGGCTTGCGCGGCCGACTGCGCCTGCTGCGCTTCGAACATGGCCTGGAAGTTGACCTCGGTGAGCAGGATCGGCGGAAAGCCGGCGCGCGTGCACACGTCGGAAACGATGGCGCGCAGGTACGGGTAGATCATCTGCGGGCACACGATGCTGATGATGCCTTGCATCTGTTCCTGCGGCACGTGGCGGATCTCGAAGATGCCCGCTTGCTTGGCCTCGACCAGGAACAGCGTCTTGTCCTTGACCTTGGTCGTCACGGTGGCGGTGACGGTGACCTCGATAGATGCCGTCGGACACCGGTTCGGCGCCCATCGCCAGGTTGATCTCGACCTGCGGCTGCGTTTGCTCGAGCAGGATCTTCGGCGAGTTGGGTTGCTCCAGCGACAAGTCCTTCAGGTACATGCGCTGGATCTGGAATACGGGGGTCGGGTCTGCGTCGGCCATGGTGCTTGTCCGTTTTGGGAAGGGGTGCAAGGCTGTGCGCGGCCCTGGCGGGCCGATGCGCTTGCGAAAGCCTTCGATTATTGCGCAGCCGCTTTCGGCCGCACCCCGGGCGTCAGCGTGCCGCGGTCGCGCTCGCCGCCAACAGCGGCAACAGGCCACCGCGGCTGTCGAGGTCCATCAGGTCGTCGCAACCGCCGACATGGGTGCCGCCGATGAAGATCTGCGGCACCGTGCGCCGGCCACTGACGCGCATCATCTCGGCGCGCTGGGCAGGATCGGCATCGATCTGGATCTCGTCGAGCTGCTGCACGCCACGCTCGCGCAGCAAGGCCTTGGCGCGATGGCAATAGGGGCAGGTTTGGGTGGTGTAGATGCGAACGGGGTTCATCGCTCAGGCGCTCGGGATGCGCGAAAGAAGAAAGATGCGCGCCAGCGAGCGCACGAAGATACGACAGTACGAATTGTCGGGCAGACCGTGCGCGCCGCGCGCGCGCCGGCCGCTTGTCCCCGTGCTCAGGCCGTCTTCTCGATCGGCAGGCTGGCCTCGCGCCAGGCGGCCTTGCCACCGGCAAGCGCATGCACCTGCGCGAAGCCGGCCTTGCGCAACGTGGCGACCGCGCGCGACGAGCGTGCGCCGGTGGCACACATCACCACCAGCGGCAGCGCCTTGTTCGTCGGCAGGCCCTTGGCCGAATCGAGGGCACTGAGCGGCACGTTGCGTGCCCCTGTGGCATGCCCGGCGGCAAACTCGGCCGGCTCGCTGACGTCGATCAGGACCGCCTTTTCGCGGTTGATCATTCGCACCGCGTCGGCGGTCGATACCGAGCCGCCCAGTCCCCCCTTGGTCACCATCGGCCAAACGAGCAGGCTGCCGGACGCGAGGGCAGCCAGGATCAGGATCCAGTTGTCGATGATGAATTGCACTTGGCGCGGGTGACGGTGAGGGAGGGCGAAATTATAGAATCCGCCGCTTTGTCGACCGGTGGGGCGCCCATGTACCAGCTTGTCCTGATCCGTCATGGTGAATCCACCTGGAATCTCGAGAACCGATTCACCGGTTGGGCCGATGTGCCGTTGACCGACACCGGCGTGGCGCAGGCGCGGCTGGCCGGTGAGCTGCTGCGCGAGGGTGGCTTCGATTTCGACATCGCCTACACCTCGGTGCTCAAGCGCGCCGTGTGGACGCTGTGGCATTGCCTGGAGGCGATGGACCGCGTGTGGCTGCCGGTGGTCAATGACTGGCGCTTGAACGAACGCCACTACGGCGCGTTGCAGGGCCTGAACAAGGCCGAGACCGCGCGCCAGTACGGCGACGACCAGGTGCTGGCCTGGCGGCGCAGTTACGACACGCCGCCGCCAGCGCTGGAACGCGACGACCCACGCAGTGCGCGTGCGGATCGGCGCTATGCCGCGCTGACCGATGCTCAACTGCCGCTGAGCGAATGCCTGAAAGACACCGTCGAACGGGTGCTGCCGTTCTGGAACGAGGTGCTGGCGCCGGCCATCCTGTCGGGGCAGCGCGTGGTGGTGGCCGCGCACGGCAATTCGATGCGCGCGCTGGTGAAGTACCTCGACGGCATCAGCGACGACGACATCGTCGGCTCTGAACATTCCGAATGGCATTCCACTGGTCTACGAGCTCGACCACCGGCTTGCGCCGCTGGGCCATCGCTATCTGGGCGACGCAGCGGCGGTGGCCGCGGCTGCCGCGGCGGTGGCGCAACAAGCCCGCGGCTGATGCGCCGCTTCGGGTCCGGACATAAAAAAACCCGGACGAATCCGGGTTTTCGATTCACCTGACAGCGTCGCTTGCCGAAGCCCGCGACGCCGCGGTGAGGTCAGGGCTTGTTGCCGGTCGGAAACGGCCATGCCGCCGCGGGGCTCAACGCCGTCTTGGGCGCAGGCGCAGCAGGGGCAGGGGCTGCTTTCTTTGCCGCCTTCTTGCCGGCCGGCTTCTTCGCCGCCGTCTTCTTTGCAGCGGCCTTCTTCGCCGGGGCCTTCTTTGCTGCGGCCTTCTTGGCCGGAGCCTTCTTGGCAGCGGCCTTCTTCGCCGGAGCCTTCTTCGCGGCCTTCTTCATCGGCATCGCCTTTTTCGCCGGCGCCTTCTTGGCCGCCGCCTTCTTGGCCGGGGCCTTCTTCGCCGGGGCCTTCTTGGCGGCCTTCTTCGCCGGAGCCTTCTTCGCCGGCGCTTTCTTGGCCGGAGCCTTCTTGGCCGGGGCTTTTTTCGCCGCCGCCTTTTTCGCAGTTGCCATAACGATCTCCTTGATCAAGTTGCAAAGAGCACCGCGCTGCTCGATACAGCGCGGCGATTCACCGCCCGATGGTCTGCCCGCTCACAGCTGTGAGCCGGCGGTCGCCCCGGTACGACGAATGGGGTACAGGCTGGCACACCGTGGTCGGTGCGTCGCAGCCCTTCGAACAGCCTGGTCGCGGATGTGGCTTGCGGCCAGGCTTCAGTCCCACGAAAGCGCGCCACCGGTCTGGTATTCGATGACACGCGTTTCGAAGAAATTCCTCTCCTTCTTCAGGTCGATCATTTCGCTCATCCACGGGAACGGGTTTTCCTCGTTCGGGAACAGCGGCTCCAGGCCGATCTGCGTGGCCCGCCGGTTGGCGATGTAGCGCAGGTAGCCCTTGAACATCGACGCGTTCAGACCCAGCACGCCGCGCGGCATGGTGTCTTCGGCGTAGCGGTATTCCAGCTCGACCGCTTGCTCGAACAGGGCCTTGATCTCGGCCTTGAACGGCGGCCGTCCACAGGTGCGGGTTTTCGAGCTTCAGCGTGTTGATCAGGTCGATGCCGAAGTTGCAGTGCATCGACTCGTCGCGCAGGATGTACTGGTACTGCTCGGCCGCGCCGGTCATCTTGTTCTGCCGGCCCAGCGCCAGGATCTGCGTGAAGCCGACGTAGAAGAACAGCCCTTCCATCAGGCAGGCGAAGACGATCAGGCTCTTCAGCAGCGTCTGGTCGGCCTCGGGCGTGCCGGTGGTGAACGCCGGATCCATGATCGCCTCGATGAACGGGATCAGGAACTGGTCCTTGTCGCGGATCGACTTGACCTCGTTGTAGGCGTTGAAGATCTCGCTTTCGTCCAGGCCGAGCGATTCGACGATGTACTGATAGGCGTGGGTGTGGATCGCTTCTTCGAAAGCCTGGCGCAGCAGGAACTGGCGGCATTCGGGCGCGGTGATGTGCCGGTAGGTGCCGAGCACGATGTTGTTGGCGGCCAGCGAATCGGCGGTGACGAAGAAGCCGAGGTTGCGCTTGATGATGCGCCGCTCGTCGTCGGTCAAGCCGTTGGGGTCTTTCCAGGTCGCGATGTCGCGCGACATGTTGACCTCTTGCGGCATCCAGTGATTCGAGCAGGTGGCGAGGTACTTTTCCCAGGCCCACTTGTACTTGAACGGCACCAGCTGGTTGACGTCGGTCTGGCCATTGATGATGCGCTTGTCGGCGGCATTGACGCGGCGCTTGCGCCGCGACGTTCGCGACCGGCAGTGACGGCGTCGAACGCGCCGGCGGGAAAGGTTGTGGCAGGGACTGCAGCAGCGCGGGGCCGGCATCGCGTGACAGCGAAACCGGCAAGGACGGCGGCGCGATGTCGAGCTTTGTTGTCTTCGACCGGGTGCTGACTTCTTCTTCCCAAACAAGCATGTGCGTGTACGTCCTATGGCGTCGGATTATGTGAGTGTTGCGTGTGAACACCAAGCACTAGTTGACATCGCAGCGCATTCGGTGCGTGCGTTGTTGCGGTGGCGCATCGTGATTGCGCATGCGTTTGCATGCGCGTGTGCACGCGCATGCATCGACATGCGATTCAACGATGTGTCTTGCGACGTTCATTGACAGGCTTCGCAATCGGGATCGTCGATGGCGCAGAACTTGACGTCGCTTGCGTTCGCGTCGTCGATGGCCGCCGCGCCGATGCCCGCGCCAGCCACACCTTGCGACGACACGGCATTCATCGCGCCGCTGTGCACGGTGGATTTTTCGGCATGCGTCGCACCCACGGTGCGCAGGTAGTAGGTCGTCTTCAGGCCGCGCAGCCAGGCCAGCTTGTAGGTCTCGTCGAGCTTCTTGCCCGATGCACCGGCCATGTAGATGTTCAGCGATTGCGCCTGGTCGATCCACTTCTGGCGTCGCGCCGCGGCCTCGACCAGCCACTCGGTCTCGACCTCGAACGCGGTCGCGTACAGGCGCTTCAGTTCGTCGGGCACGCGGTCGATGCGGCGCAGCGAACCGTCGAAGTGCTTCAGGTCCATGATCATCACGTCGTCCCACAGCCCCAGGCGCTTCAGGTCGCGCACCAGGTATTCGTTGACGACGGTGAACTCGCCCGACAGGTTCGACTTCACCGACAGGTTGCCGAAGCACGGCTCGATCGACGCATCGACGCCGACGATGTTGGAGATGGTGGCGGTCGGCGCGATGGCCACGCAGTTCGAATTGCGCATGCCGTGTTCGGCGATGCGCGCACGCAGGCTGTCCCAGTCGAGCGTCTGCGAGCGGTCGACCTCGACGTGGCCGCCGCGCTCTTCGGCCAGCAGGTCGAGCGAATCGATCGGCAGCACGCCGCGGTCCCACAACGAGCCGCGGTAGCTGGAATAGCGCCCGCGCTCGGCGGCCAGTTCGGTGCTGGCCCAGTAGGCGTGGTAGCAGATGGCTTCCATCGAGCGGTCGGCGAACTCGACCGCCTCGGCGCTGGCATAGGGCACGCGCAACTGGTACAGGCTGTCCTGGAAACCCATCAGCCCGAGGCCGACCGGGCGGTGGCGCAGGTTCGAATCGCGCGCCTTCTTCACCGCGTAGTAATTGATGTCGATGACGTTGTCGAGCATGCGCATGGCGGTGGCCACGGTGCGCTTGAGCTTGACCTGATCGACCTGCATCGAGCCGTCCGGCGCGTCCTTCAGGTGCTGCACCAGGTTGACCGAGCCGAGGTTGCACACCGCGATCTCGCTGTCGTTGGTGTTCAGCGTGATCTCGGTGCACAGGTTCGACGAATGCACCACGCCGACGTGCTGCTGCGGGCTGCGCACGTTGCAGGCGTCCTTGAAGGTGATCCACGGATGCCCGGTCTCGAACAGCATCGACAGCATCTTGCGCCACAGGTCCTTGGCCGGCATGCGCTTGAACAGCTTGATCTCGCCGCGGTCGGCCTTCGCTTCGTAGGCGGTGTAGGCCTGCTCGAAGTCGCGGCCGAACTTGTCGTGCAGGTCGGGGCAGGTGCTGGGCGAAAACAGCGTCCAGTCGCCGCCATCCATCACGCGCTGCATGAACAGGTCGGGCACCCAGTTGGCGGTGTTCATGTCGTGCGTGCGGCGCCGGTCGTCGCCGGTGTTCTTGCGCAGTTCGAGGAATTCCTCGATGTCCAGGTGCCAGGTCTCCAGGTAGGCACAGACTGCGCCCTTGCGCTTGCCGCCGTTGTGGGCGAGTCCGGACGTGGTCATGTAGGACTCGTCGGTTTCGACCTTCAAGTCATAGACGAAGGGCTTGGGCGTGATGGCTTCCACCTTCGTCACGCGCGAAAAGATCTTGCCCTCCACTTCGAGCCAGTTCTTCTTCGCGATCGGCTTGCAGCCGACCAGCGCGGCAACCTCGGGCACCGCCGGTACGCGCAGATCGAAGGCCTTCGTCAGCCCTTCGAAGCGTGTCGTCGATCCATCGGAACGCACCGCGTCGTGGGCTTGCTCGCGCTCGCGATATTGACCCGCGGTCGGCACGCCCAGGCGCAGCAACTGGTAACGAAGTCCCTCGACCAGCGGCTTCGAGGTGTTGGTGAAACAGATCTCCTTGCCGCGCGACACCCCACCATCGGTTTCCAGCAATCCGCGCACCAGTGCGAGGGTATGGCTTCGAGGCAGATGCGAGAAACGTCGCGCGATGCGCTTGCGGCCCTCGCCGTCGTAGATGTCGTCGAAGACAAAGGGCATCGTCGGCGCCCCGGCACCCACGATCCGCCCCGTCGTGCCGTCGCGCACGACGCCCCGGCCAAAGGCCCAATGCACCTGCGCATAGTTCGCGCCACGACCCGTTTGCCAATAGTGAACGCCCTGCCTGTCGAGGTAGCTGCGCACGAATTCGAGATGCTCGTCCTTGCCGGGGTTGCCCGACACACCCCACTGCATGCCGTCCTTTGAAAGATGACCGTCGCCCAGCAAGATGCCGTAGAAGCGCGCGTCATCCTCCGTCAGCCCGGGGTGGTGCACCACCTCGCTGGGAATGACCTGCGCGACGTAGTCGCCCGCCTTCAACTGCGCGGCCTCGACCCATTCCGGGCGCACCTTGCCCTTGGCCAACCAGTCCAGCGTGCGCTGGTTGGCCTGTTCGTTGCGGCACATCACGGATGGCATAGAACGGGTGCCCTGCCGTGACGAGCATCGCTTCGATCGAGTGCTTGACCTTCACGCTGACCATCGGGCCATCCTGGTTGTAGGCAAAGCGTCGCTGCACTTCACGGTACTTTCCGGACTTGCCGAGCACCAGGTCACCGGGCTTCAGGTCGCGAATGGGCTTCACGCCGTCGGCCGAATAGACCCCCGTATCGGGCGCGAAGCACTGGTTGACCGCTACCGCCGTGTCGTTGACCACCTTCAGGAACGGCACCACGCCCTGGCTCTTGCCGTTGGTGCCCTTGATGTAGCTGCCCAGCGCGCGCACGTTGGTCCAGTCGTTGCCCAAGCCCGCCGGCGAACTTCGACAGCAGCGCGTTTTCCTTCAGCGCCTCGTAGATGCCGTCGAGGTCGTCGGCGACGGTCGTCAGATAGCAGCTCGACAGCTGCGAGCGGCGCGTGCCGGCGTTGAACAGCGTCGGCGTGCTGGACATGAAGTCGAAGCTCGACAGCACGTCGTAGAACTCGATCGCGCGCGCCTCGCGGTCGATCTCGTTCAGCGCCAGGCCCATCGCCACGCGCATGAAGAAGGCCTGCGGCAGCTCGATGCGCTGCTCGTCGATGTGCAGGAAGTAGCGGTCGTACAGCGTCTGCAAGCCGAGGTAGTCGAACTGCAGGTCACGCTCGGGCTTCAGCGCCGCGCCCAGCCGCGCCATGTCGAACTGCAACAACTTGTCGTCGAGCAGTTCCGCGGCGACGCCCTTCTTGATATAGACGGGAAAGTACTCGGCATAGCGCTCGCCCATCTGCGCCTGCGTGACCTCGCCGCCCAGGATCTCGCGGCGGATGGTGTGCAGCAGCAGCCGCGCGGTGGCGCGCGAGTAGGCCGGGTCCTTCTCGATCAGCGTGCGCGCGGCCAGGATCGACGCCTTGTAGACCTCGTCGATCGGCACGCCGTCGTACAGGTTGCGGCGCGTTTCGGCCAGGATCGGCTCCGCGTTCACGTCCTCGCCGAGGCCGGCGCAGGCCGATTCGATCAGCGATTGCAACGCACGCAGGTCCAGCGGCACACGCTGGCCGCCGTCGGTGACGTGGATGTCGCTGGCGCGCGCCACCGGGGCGGGGGCCTGCTGCGCACGTTCGCGCGTGCGCCGTTCGCGGTACAGCACGTAAGCGCGCGCCACCTCATGGTGGCCGCCCCGCATCAGCCCCAGTTCGACCTGGTCCTGCACGTCTTCGATGTGGAAGGTGCCGCCGCCAGGGCGCGAGCGCAGCAGCGCGCGCGTCACCGTCTCGGTCAAGCCATCGACGGTCTCGCGCACGCTGGCCGAGGCCGCGCCTTGCGTGCCGTGCACGGCGAGGAAGGCCTTCATCAAGGCCACCGCGATCTTGTTCGGCTCGAAGCTGACGACAGCGCCGTTGCGGCGGATGATCTGGTAGCCGGCGTAGGCGCTGGCGGCGGCGGTGCTCTGTGCCGCGACACGCGGTGCCGCGCTGCTCTCGGTGGCCTTCAGGGCGGTGGCTTGCATGAAAGGTGTCCTCTGTTCTGATGGGTGTCAACGGGCGGCGGGTGCACACAGCGGTGCGACCGGGGCCTTCGAATTCGGGTACGACGCGTGGCCGACCGTCGATGCCCTGAAGGGCGACGGATCGAGCGCCCCAGAACGTCCAGAACAGGGCGCTGCGGGGCTTGCGGGTGGCGGCGAAGCGTAACACGATCGGACACTATATATGGGGGTCCGGCACGCCGCAAGACACTATCGGTAGTGTTCTCTCGGGGACTTCCCGCAGCCCGGTGAGGCCTCGGTCGGGCCCGCCGCGCGCAACGCCGCGACAGGCCTGGGTGTGTGCATCGGCAGCGCGGTCAGGCCTGCGTCGTGGCGCGATTTCCTTCTGGCGGCCGCACCGCGCGGCGACTCAGGCGTTCGCGCGCGGCAGTCGCGGCAGCGCCTGCCCGAGACGATCGCGCAACAGCATCCAGTCGAAGCCCGCGCCGGGATCGGTCTTGCGGCCCGGGGCGATGTCCTCGTGGCCGACCGCCTCGACGATCGGGTAGCGCTGCACCAACGCGCGCAGCAGCCGCGCCAGCCGATCGTATTGCGCGGGCTCGAACAGGCCGCCTTCCAGCCCTTCGAGTTCGATGCCCACCGAATGGTGGTTGCAATCAACGGCGCCGCGCCACACCGAAGCCCCGGCATGCCAGGCGCGCTCATCGCAGGAAACGAACTGCATCGCCTGGCCGTCGCGCCGCAGCAGAAAGTGCGCCGACACCTTCAGCCCGCGCAGGCGCTCGTAGTACGGGTGCGCAGCGCAGTCGAGCGCGTTGCAGAACAGCTGCTCGATCGCCTCGCCGCCAAAACAGCCCGGCGGCAGGCTGATCGAATGCACCACCGCCAGGCTGATCGGCGTGCCCGCCGGGCGCTGGTCGAAGTTGGGCGACGGCCGCGCGACGGCCTCGCGCCACCAGCCTTCGCGCCACGCCCGCGCGCTGGCAGCCTCAGGGCGGATCGGCACGGTCGGCGTAGGCTTCGGCGGTGGTCACGCCCAGGCGCGCCATGCGGTAGCGCATCTGCCGCAGCGACAGGCCCATGCTGGCGCCGGCCGCGGTGCGGTTGTAGCGATAGCGTTCCAGGGCACGCAGCAGGATGTCGCGCTCGACGTTGTCCAGATGCGCTTGCAGATCGTCGGGCAGGGCCGGCGGCGCCGCGGCCGGCGCGCGCGGCCAGGGCCGGCGCACTGGCTTCGGCTGGCAACGATGGCGCGTCCGGCGCGGGCGCTTGCTCAACGTCGGCCAGGCCCAGGTCGTGCGCCTCGATGACCTCGCCGCCCGACATCGCCAGCGCGCGCTGCAGCAGGTTCTCGAGCTCGCGCACATTGCCGGCAAAGGCCTGCGTGCCGAGCAGACGCAGCGCGTCGTCGGCCAGCACGGGCACCGGCGCGACGCCCGCCTCGGCGGCAATGCGCCGCAGCACGGCGGCCGCGATCTCGCCCAGGTCGGCGAGCCTCTCGCGCAGCGGCGGCAGCCGGATCTGGATCACGTTGAGCCGGTAATAGAGGTCCTGCCGGAAGCGCGAGGCCTGCACTTCGACGCCGAGGTCGCGGTGCGTGGCGCTGACGATGCGCACGTTGACCGGGCTTTCGGCGACCGCGCCGATCGGCCGCACCGCGCGCTCCTGAATCACACGCAGCAGCTTGCTCTGCATCGACAGCGGCAGCTCGGCGATCTCGTCCAGGAACAGCGTGCCGCCGTGGGCGGCCTGGAAGACACCGTCGCGGTCGTCGGCGGCGCCGGTGAAAGCGCCCTTGCGATAGCCGAAGAACTCGCTTTCCAGCAGGTTCTCGGGGATGGCGCCGCAGTTGACGGCGATGAACGGCTGCGCGGCACGCGACGAGACCTCGTGGATGGCGCGCGCCACCAGTTCCTTGCCGGTGCCCGATTCGCCCTGCACCAGCACCGGCGCCATGCTGCGCGCCACCTTGCCGATCATCGAATGCACCTGCTGCATCGCTTCGCTGCGCCCGACCAGCCGTTGCAGCGCGCCCTTGGCCGCGGCCAGCGGCTGATCCAGCGCGCGCCGCGCGGCGTGGCCGCTTCGGCGCGGCGCAGTCGTGTGCATCGGGCAGCGCCCGCCCGAGCGCCGAAGCCACCACGGCGCGGAACTGGCGCAGATCGACCGGCTTGGTCAGGTAGTCGTAGGCACCGCACTTCAATGCCTCGACCGCACCCTGCGCCGAGCCGTAGGCGGTGATGACGATGGCCTTCTCGGCGCGGCCCTCGGCCTCCAGCCGTTGCAGCAATTCCAGGCCGGTGCCATCGGGCAAGCGCATGTCGGTGATGACGGCGCTGAAGGGGCGCTCGGCCAGGTGCGCCCAGGCCTCTTCGACAGTGCCCGCAGTCTCGACCTCGTAGCCTTCGCGCACCAGCGTCAGTTCGTACAGCGTGCGCAGGTCGGGTTCGTCATCGACGACCAGCAGGCTGTTGGCGGATGTCGTGCTCATGCCGGTATGCAGGGGCTCGGCCGGGATCTCGGGAAGCTGCCGCGCGGCGCATGGTCACCAGGAACAGGTTGCGATGGCCGTCCGGGCGCAGCCGGTATTCGATGCTGGCGCCATAGCGCTCGCACAGCTCGCGGCAAATATACAGGCCCAGACCCGAGCCGCGGCTGCGCGTGGAGAAGAACGGCTCGAACAGATGGCGTTCGACATCGGGCGCGATCGGCGGCCCGTCGCTGTCCACGCGCAGCAACGCCGACGCATCGTCGAGCAGCGCCAGCCGCACGCCGATGGCGCCCGTGCTTTCGGCTGCAGTGGCGCAACGCGTTGTCGAGCAGATTGACGAGCACGCGGCGCAGGTGCTCGGCATCGAACACCACCGGCAGCGGCGCCGCCGGCAGGTCGAGGTGCAGGGTGCCGTGCTCACCGGCATCGACCCCGGCCGTGCGCGCCCACTCGGCGGCCGCGGCCGCCACCACGGCCACGGCATCGATCGGCGCCGGCGGGGCCGATGCGCCGGCGGTCACTTCCAGCACGTCGTCGACGATGTGCTTCAAGCCGGCCGACGTTGTCGGCGACGATGCGCGCCAGCTGTTGCTGGGCGGGGGGCAGCGCATCTTCCATCAACAGCGCGTTGGCCTGCGCGATGGCGGCCAGCGGGTTGCGGATCTCGTGCGCGATGCCGGCCGAGACGCGGCCCATCGCGGCCAGCTTTTCCTGGCGCACCCGCGCCTGCGTGGTGCGCAGGTCTTCCAGCAGCAGCACGCAGAATTCCTCGACCGGCGCGGCCGCGGTCCGCTCGCGGGCCGTGGCGCGGCGGCGGGTGAAGCGCACGCGCATGCGCAAGGTGCGGGTGTCGCCGGGGCCGAAGTTCAGCGCCACGTCGGCACCGTCCACCGGCCAGTCGCCTTCGGCGAGCGCCTGTTGCACGGCCCTGCTCAGCGCGGCCCACTCGTCACGCCCGTGCAGGTAGAACGGCGCCGCCGGGCCCAGGCCGCGCGCCGACAGCAGGTCACGCGCGGCCGGGTTGGTGGCGCGCACGCGCAGGTCGCGATCGACGACCAGCACGCCGTCGCCCATCTCCTGGATCACCAGCCGGTTCAACTGCGCCTGTTGCCGCGCCAGTTCCATGCTGCCGCGTGCGGCCGCCTCTTCACGCGCCAGCCGGCTGGCCAGTTCGCCCGACAGCAGCGCGATGACGAAGAAGCCCATGCCGGCCAAACCGGTCTGCGTGATCAGCGCGGCGCTGGCCGCGCCGCTGCCGGCCGCGATCCAGGCCGTCACCAGCAAGGTCAGCGCCACGCCCGCCGCGGTGGCCAGCGCCATCAGCCGCGAGGTCAGCACCCCGGCCATCAGCACCGGCAGCACCAGCAGCGCGGCGAAGTTGAGGCGCCCATCGGAGACCAGCACATGCAGCGCCATGAACACCACCAGATCGACGCCGATGGTGGACAGCCAGCGCCGCCGCCGCTGCGCCTGCGAATCTTCGGGCAAGCGCCTGCGCCAGCGCCACCGAACGCGGCAGCAGCCACAACACGATGGCCTGTGCCGCGTAGGCCAGGCACAGCAGGCCCAACGCCGGCGACGGCAACGCGCCGATCAGGCTGGTCGCGCCGATGCCCAGCACCAGGGCCACGCCGATCGCCGCGCGCGCAGCCGCGTAGGTGCGGTAGATGCGCGTCAGCGCCGAATCGGGCGCGTTGAGCAAGCGCCGCGCGTGGCGCGACAGCAGGCGCTTGTCGGCCTCGGGGCCCTGCTGCGACCAGCCGGTGTCGAAGGCCGACTCCTCGCCCGCCAGGCTGTCGTCGCCGCGGCTGCGGCTGTCGGCGGCCACGCCGAGCACGCCGAACCAGGATTCTTCGGCGGGCATGCGGCCGCGTCGCCTGCGGCGGGCGCGCATCGCGCCGCGCTCGTCCCGGCGTCGTTCGGCGCGGCCGTGGCAGGCGAAGACAGGTCGGATTCCGGCAGGGTCATGCGGGATGCGGCGGCCGGTATTCATGCACATGCGCGGCGGCGTAAGTATCGGTGCGTATGCGACCGGCACCGCGAAGCGGTCGACAGCCCGCCGCGCCGCGCAAGGCGCACGCAATCGATGCACGTCGCGCTGATTCGGTGCAGCGATCCGATGGGCCCTGTGGCAGATGCCGAGGCGCGCGGCGAGGCCTGGCACCCCCTCCCCCCACATGAGCGTGGCGTGCACTGGGCGGTGGCGCGGCGTCGAGCGCTGCGATACAGTGCGTCGGCATCGGTCGACGGCGCCGATAGCGGCCTGCCTGTCGTGCAGGCCACGCGCGCCGCCGAACCCGTCGCCCGGAGCGATGTCAACCATTCAAAGCATCATCGTCGCTGCATTCGTCGTCGGCGTCGTTCCTGCCGTCGCTGCCGGCACACGCAGGGCCCGGGCAAGCGCCGGAACGCCTCGACGGCGCGGTCGCCGGCCGGCCTCGGCCGTCCGCCGGCGACGCCCACGCTGCCCGCCGCAGCGCCGAACCTGCCGACGCCGCGGCAAGAAATCGACGCCACGGACGGCAGGCCGCCGAGGCGTGCGGATGCCGCGGCCGGCCACGCCGGCGGCGCACTGGCCGCGGACATCCTCGGCGAGGCCGGCAGCGCGCAGCAGCCCAGCGCCGCCCGCACCTCGGCGCTGCAGTCAGCTGCAGAACAAACCGACCGGCGCCACCACGCGATCGTCACAGCAGTCCGGCGAGTCACTAGCCGACGACCCTGCCTTCGGCGAGCTGCGTCACTTCGGCAAGGCCGCGGTGCAGTGGCTCGCGAGGCCGCTGCCCGTGGCGTTCCGATGGCGCTCAAGACGATCCGGCCGACGTGCCGACCGAGATCAACTGGTCCGGCCCGGGCGGAGCCGCGGCCGGCGCCGGCAATGCCGAAGCTGCCCTCGCGGAATCGCGGGCAAGGGCCCAGCCGGCGCGCACGGACGGCGCCGCGGCCACTCCCCGTCCGACCAGACGGCCTCGACCGGCGGGCACAACCTGGTGCGCGACAGCCATCCAGGCGGCGCAGAAGTTCCTGTCGCATCCGATGACCTGGCTGGTGCTCTCGCTGGTGGTCATCGGCGGCATCGCGATGTCGCTGGCGGACCGGCGGCCGAAGTAGCGCGGACCGAGCATCAGCGATCGTCGCCCGTTGCGCGATAGCGCCGTCGAGCCGACACCGTCGGACCTCAAGGCCCGGGCCGGCGCCGGTTCGCGTCGTGCGTGTCCTCGACTTGCGCGCCGCGCGAAGCCACGCCGACGCCAGCAGCAAGAACAGGAACGCCACCCGCGGCGCGTCCATCACGCTGCTCACCGCGCCGACGTCAGCCCGCCGCCGAGCGATGCGGCAATGAAGGGCGCCGCCGCGTGGTGCCGGCCCGCGCCCGGCGACCAGGTTCCACAGCGCGCAGCCCGCCAGCACCAGCAACAGCAGCCAAGCCGGCAGCGCCGCGCTCGATCAGCCATTCGAGATACAGGTTGTCGATGTGCCAGGGCAGGAAGTAGTACTGCGCCACCGGCAGCCAGTGCGCGCAGTCGCTGTCGAAGCCGCCATTGCGCAGCAGATCGCTGCCATCCGGCGCCGCGCAGGCGCAGGTTGTCGAACTCGGCCACGCCGCCGGCATTCAGCACCGCGATCGAGAACGCCGCGCGGCGCGGCGCGTAGGCTGGCCCGGCGCTCAACGACGTCCCGCGCAGCGTCAGGCTGCGGTGCTGCCACGGCTGCTCGCCGCGGGCTCGAGGCGAAACTCGGCCAGCTGGCAGCGTCGCTCATACAACAGGTGCACCTCGCACACGCTGATGCCGACGTCGGTCGGCTGCTGCACATGGAAGTCGAATTCGACGCGGTAGCGCACGCGCGGCTGCAACGGCACGCGCTGGCTCAGCAGGTACAGCCCGGCCAGGTCTGGCTTCGACTTCGGCCCCGCCACGCGCACAGCGCCCTGCCCTTCGGCGCCGTTTCGATGCGCAGCGCCGCACCCGAGAACTCGCGCTCCGGCGACGAAGCGCGAATAGTGATCCGGCAGCCGCCCGAGGCCGATGCCGCAAGCCTTTTCCGCCGGTTCGCGCAACAGACCGACGCCGGCTTGCCAATGCGCCAGGCGGCTGCCGAAATCGCGGTCGCTGGCCGCCAGGCGCGAGAACATGAAGTCGCCGGTGCCGAACACAGCCACCACCTGCAGCACCAGCAACAACGCCAGCCCAGGCGCGGCGGCTTCACGCCAGCCCGGCAGCCGCCGTCTGACGAGCGCGATGGCGCCGAGCATGGCCAACGCCGCGAACAGCAGCCCGCCGGCACGCCGAAGGCCACCAGCGCGACCAACAGCAGCGCCGTCGCGAGCAGCACGGCCCCGCCCGTCGCCGCCACCCTGGCGACCACCGCGCGCGTGCGGTGCCCCATGCGCCGCACCAGCAGCACCACGCCGAGCACCAGCAGCGGCGCGGCCACGGCCAGGTACACGCCGCGCGAAAAGCTGGTCAGGCAGGCATAGGCACCGAGCAGCGCCAGCGCGGCGGCGGCGACCCACGGCGCGGGCCGCCGCGCGGCCCACAACGCCCAGGCGACGAAGGGCATGGTCAGCGCCAGGAAGGCATCGATGGCGGCGCCGCCGACATGCATTTCCCAGAACAGCGCCGTCGCGCGGTACGGCGCGGAGAAGTCCCACAGCCCGGGGTAGGCGCTGCGCTCCCAGACCACCGCCAGGCAGACGACGGCGAGCCCGGCCAGCATGCCGAGCAGCAGCTGCCGCACCGCACCGATCCGGCTCGCGTCGCAGTTGCCGGTGCAGCAGCGGCCAGCACGCGCAGCGCCAGCAGCGGCGCCTTGAACACGCGCAGGCTGTTCAGCGGATCGGCATAGCCCTGAAACCAGCCGAAGGCGAGGCCGGCATCGGCCAGCGCGCGGTACAGGCCGAGCAGGCTCGACGCGGCCAGCAGCAGCCCGAGCGCCATCGCAACGCGCGCCGACGGGGCCAGCCGGCGTCTACGGCGGCCCGCCGCGGCCCGACCAGCGATCGAACGCCCAGCGCGCGTAGCCGCCGCACAGCGTGGCCAGCAGCAGCAGGTCGAATTCGTCGAAGACGATCCAGCCCGACCACGGCGACAGATTGGCCAGCGGCAACGCGGCCGGCACCACCGACAGCCACAGTGCAGGCCAGCGCGACACCGCCAGCGCCCACACGGCGAAGCCGCACGCCGCCGCAACCGGCCACAGCGGATGGTGCAGCGCCAGCACGCTGCCGCGCCAGCACCAGCGCCGCCGCCGAAGCAGCGGCAGCTGCCGAGCCAGACGGCGGCGCCGGCGCGGCGGATCTGCCCGGCGATCAGCGCCGCGCCCGGCTGCACATCCGGCACGACATCGACCGGGCGCGCCGTGCGACGGCAGAACGCGCCGCCGGCAGCCGGCTTCAGACCAGCACCTCGACGCACGGCGGGTGCCCGAGGAAAGCCTGCGGGCTGGCGCTGGCGCCGTAGGCGCCGGACTGGAACACCACCACCAGGTCACCGACCTGCGCCACCGGCAGCTCCATGCGGTCGGCGAGCAGGTCGAGCGGCGTGCACAGCGGGCCGACCACCGAGGCGATCTCCCGCTCGGCCGAATCCATGCGGTTGCCGATCGCCACCGGGTAGTTCTTGCGGATCACCTGGCCGAAGTTGCCCGACGCCGACAGGTGGTGGTTGAGCCCGCCGTCGGTGACCAGGAACACCTGGCCGCGCGAGACCTTGCGGTCGATGATGCGCGTGACGTAGATGCCGGCCTCGCCGACCAGGTAGCGGCCCAGTTCGATGACGATCGAGGCTTCGGGCAGATCGGTGCGGGCACGTTCGACGATGGCGTGCAGGTTGGCGCCGATCGGTGCCAGGTCGAGCCGCTGCTCGCCGGGGAAGTACGGAATGCCGAAGCCGCCGCCGAGATTCAGGAAGCGCACCGGCGCCGGTGCGATGCGCCGCCAGCCGCAGCGCCAGTTCGTAGGACTTCAGCTGCGCCTCGCAGATCGAATCGGCGCGCAGGTTCTGCGAGCCGGCGAACAGGTGGAAGCCCTCGAAGGCCAGGCCGAGCGCGGCCGATCGCCGCCAGCACTTCGGGCACCGCTTCCACGTCGACGCCGAACTGCTTCGGCCCGCCGCCCATCTTCATGCCCGAGCCCTTCAGCTCGAAGTCGGGGTTGACGCGCACGGCCACGCGCGCCGGCAGGCCGAGTTCGCGCTGGCGCGCAGCCAGCACCGGCAGTTCGCGCATCGACTCCACGTTGACCAGCACGCCCGCAGCCACCGCCTGGCGCAGCTCGGCGTCGCGCTTGCCCGGCCCGGCGAAGCTGATCTCGCGCGGGTCGGCACCGGCATCGAGCGCGACCTTCAGCTCGCCGGCCGAGGCGACGTCGATGCCATCGACCAGGCCGGCCATGAAGCCCACCAGCGCCGGCATCGGGTTGGCCTTCATGGCGTAGTGCAGCTTGATGGCCGGCGGGCAGCGCGCGGCGAAGCGTCGCCGACGCGATCGCGCAGCAGACTCGCGGTCGTATGCGTAGAAACGGTGTCTGGCCGACACGGCCGGCCAACCGGCACAGGTCCATGCCCCCGACCAGCAGTTGCCCACCCTGCACAGCAAAGTGCGTCATGGCGGCGTGAACCGGGATCCGGTGCTTCTGTGCTTCGGCCATCAGCGTGCAGCGCGAGTAAGGGTTCGGACATTGTCGACCGGTTGCCAGAGCCCGCGAGCCGTGCATTGCGTGAAATCTCCGGCGCGCCGCCCGATCGCCGCAGAGATGCTCCGCAGCGACCCCTCACATGCACCGTGGCAACGGTAGTGGGCGAACACTATGATGGCCGCACGGGCGCAATGCAACCGGCGCGCAGGCCCCAGTGGCAACCTTTGCCAATCTGCTTTACTCCGCATCAATGGCCATCAACACTCGGGCAATCCAAGGCGGCACGAAGACGATCGGCAGCAAGGCAGTCGCGACCTGGTCGGCTGCGCTCACATCCATCGTCTGCGGGTGCGTCGGGATCTTCCTGGCTGCCCACTACCCGCTGGCACCAGCGTTGGCAATCGAGCGCTTTTGTCGGCACGTGCATCGCCATTTTTGCATGGCCCCGCGCGTGGTTGGTTGCCCTGCCGGCCCTTTTGCCGGTCATTGGCCTGGCGCCTTGGACTGGCTGGATCACGTTCGAAGAGTTCGACCTGCTGATTCTTGCTGCTGCGGCCGGTGGCTACGCGCGACTCGCCTGGCGGATACCCGACGCCGGACATTTACCGGCGGCAGCCGGTGATCGCAGCAACGCCGCTGCCTTGGTGTGGCTGATGCTGCTGCTGCTTGTTGCGTCGCAACTGCTGGCTATGTTCCGCGGGTTCGAAGATGCCGGCGGATTGAGCTTCGGCTGGTACCAGGGCTATCGCGAATCGATGAACAGCCTACGGTTGGGAAAGGCCTTGCCGGCCTCGCTGCTGCTCTTTCCCCTGTGGATGCGGGCGTGCAAGCGCGACGCACAGCGGTCTTCCGACCTGCTTTCGAAAGGGCTGCTTCTGGGGTTGCTCGGTGCGTCGTTGGCCGCCGCGTGGGAACGGCTGGCCTTTACGGATCTGCTGAACTTCTCGGCCGACTACCGCACCACGGCCCTGTTCTGGGAGATGCACGTGGGGGGCGCAGCATTCGACGGCTTTCTGGCGCTGACCATGCCCTTCGCCGTGCATGGCATGCTTCTGGCGCGCAGCAAGGGGGCATGGGCGTTCGCAACTTGCGCTTGCGCGGCCGGCGCCTACGCGTGCCTCACCACCTTCTCGCGTGGGGTGTATCTGGCAGTACCTATCGGACTGGCCGCGACGCTTGGTTTGCACACGCTGCAGATGCGTCGCGCAACGGCAGCTCGGCAGGGTCAGGGTCGCCAGGCGACGGCGCAACGTGTCGTGCTGGTGTGGCGTTCTTCGCGGCGGCGCTGTGGATGTTCCCCACCAGCGGCTACCGGGGCATGCTGGCGCTCATAGGCTGCATGCTTCTGCTGATGCCGCTCGCCGGCGTGGTGCAGGCCAGCGCCAGGGGCAGCCGGCTGGGGGGCCTCAGCCTGGGCATCGTGATGTCGTTGTTGGCGGCGGCCTAGCGTGGTTGTTGCCGAAAGGGCCCTACCTGATATTCGCCGCCGGCGTGCTTTTCACCGTCGCTGCTGGCGCTGCGAATACGCGCGCGCATCTCGAGCAATCTGGCTGATGCGCTCGCGCTGGCCGGCTACGCGTGGCTCCTGACGAGCCTGGTGCTGGTCGCCGCGCACTGGGGCGGCGACGCGGCCCTGTGGCCCGCGCTTTCGGTCGCCGGGCTGCTGTTCGTGACGCTGGCATCGTGGCCGCCAGTGAACGCCGCCCTGGCCGTCCACTTGCTTTGGCAAGGCAATACATTTGGCGCCATGGTCATCTGGCGCCCTCGTGGCTGCTTTCGGCGGCGGCGCGTATATGAGCGAGCGTTTCGCCACCTCGAGCGCCGATTTCGAACTTCGTCAAATGCATTGGGAACAGAGCCTTGCCATGTTGAACGGCCCGAGACCGGCTGTTGGGCAAAGGTATCGGCCGCTATGTCGACAGCTACGCACTTGCAGGGCCCGAAGGCGAACAACCGGGCGACTACCGGATCGTGACCGATAGCGACAGCAATGGTTCATTCCTGCTGACCGGCGGCACGCACATGATGGGCGGCGGGGAACTGCTGCAGGTCGCTCAGCGCGTGTCGTTGCCCGAGGGCGGCGCAGACGTTCGCTTCCGTGTTCGGGGCAACAAGCCGGTCACGCTGTATGCCGGTGTCTGCCGCAAGCACTTGCTGTATCCCGCAGGCTGCATGGAGCGCCAGGTCGCCGACGCCAAAGCCGGATCGATGGACGACTGTACAGGCGCCATTGCGCGGTCAACCACTTATCGCCGGCGACTGGTTCGCGCCGGTACCGGCGGTTTTCGCTGTGGCCATCGACACCAGGCAGCCAGCGTCGAGGTGGACAACGTCTCGCTCATCGACGCCAGTGGCCGCAGCCTGCTGACCAATGGTGACTTTTCGTCGGGCATGCAACGCTGGTTCTTCTCCAGCGATCGAAGCCATTTGCCTTGGCACATCAAGAACATGCCGCTGCACGTGCTGTTCGACCAGGGGCTTGCGGGCCTCGCCCTGCTGCTTTCGGTGGTCGCGGGAGCCCTGTGGCGATCGGCCTTGGCCGGGGGCGTGACCATGCCCTGGCCCCCGGCCTGGCCGGTGCGCTGCTGGGATTCGTCGTTGTCGGCCTCTTCGACAGCCTGCTCGACGTGCCGCGGGTGAGCTTTCCTGTTTTACTGGTTCGTATTGCTCGGGCTCACAGTCCGGGGCGACCCTCAGCGGGCGCTGACAAGCCGGCCGCAAGCCCGCTCAGCCGGCTGACCGCAGGCATGCACAAACTGCAGCGATCGATTCGTTACCTTCGCGCCGCGGGCCTCGTCTTAGCCTTCTGCGTGGCGTGGATGCCCGCCACGTCGGGATCCGCCGGCCCGATGGCAACATCCAGCATCGCAGCGCAGGTCATTCGGGTCGGGCCCACACGCGCGGTGAAGACCCTCGGCGAGGCCGCCAAAGTAGTCCGCGCCGGCGGCAGCGTCCTGGTCGATGCCGGCGACTACCTCGGCGACACGGCCGTGTGGGAAGTGCCCGATGTCACGTTGCGCGCTGTCAACGGCCGGGTCCGACTCGTTGCCAACGGCGCCGCAGCAGAAGGCAAGGGCATCTGGGTGGTGCGCGCCAAGCGCCTGTTTGTTCAGGGCTTCGATTTCGTCGGCGCCCGCGTCCCGGACCGCAATGGTGCCGGCATCCGCCTCGAGCGCGGCTCCATGCGGGTTCGAGACTGCCTCTTTGCGTACAACGAAATGGGCGTCCTGACCAACAACGATGCCACGATCGAGTTGGACATCGAAGGCAGTGAATTCGCCCACAACCGCCGTCCCGATGGCCACAACCACAACCTCTACGTCGGCGCATTGCGCGCTTGTCTGTCAGCGGCAGCTACTTCCACCATGCCAGCGTTGGCCACCTGCTGAAAAGCCGCGCCGCTGTCGTCACATCGCCTACAACCGGCTCACCGATGAGGCTGGCGGTAGCGCGAGCTACGAGCTGGAGTTTCCGAACGGCGGGGTGGCCTATGTCATCGGTAACATCA
>CAWCSM010000004.1:0-1963069 GCA_963798255.1 uncultured beta proteobacterium | reverse complement strand
ATTCGATCCCCGGGATATGGCGTTTTGTCTATCGGCGAATGTCCCGTCTCGCGCGCGCACGCGCGCGAGGGATACTGCCGGCCATGCTCGAAGCTTCCAGCACGCAAACGTCAGACGCTGTGCACGGCGCGCCGCAAGACCCCCAGCCCGCAGCCAACGCGGTGCAGGCGATGCGCGATCTGATCGAGCGCATGCAGGCCGAGCTGAAGTTCGAGAAGACCAAGAACGAAGCACTGAACTTCGAGATCGCGCGCCTGAAGCGCTGGCGCTTCGGCGCGTCCAGCGAGAGCCTGGACAGCACGACGCAGGCGGTGCTGTTCGACGCCATCGTGGCCGACACCGCGATCGAAGATCGCGCTGCCCATGAGCAGGTCGCTGCGCTGCCCGCAGCACCGGCCACCAAGGGCCAGGCGGTGCGCCAGGCACTGCCCGCGAGCCTGCCGCGCATCGATCGTCACCACGAGATCGAAGCCACCCACTGCGAGTGCGGCCAGGCCCTCAAGCGCATCGGCGAAGAGGTCAGCGAGCAACTCGACTGCGTGCCGGCCCAGTTCTTCGTGCTGCGCCACATCCGCGGCAAATATGCCTGCGCGTGCTGCCAGACGATCCAGGCCGCGCCGATGCCGGCACAGATGATCGACAAGGGCATCCCGGCGCCGGGCCTGATGGCGCAGGTGGTGGTGGCCAAGCACGACGATCATCTGCCGCTGTACCGGCAAAGCGAGATCTACGCGCGCTCGGGCGTTCACATCGCGCGCTCGAGCATGGCGCAGTGGTCGGGCATCTGCGGCGTGCGATTGACACCGCTGGCCCAGGCGCTGAAGGACTTCATCGTCGGCCACGACGTGGTTCACGCCGACGAGCGCCGCTCAAGCTGCTGGCACCGGGCAAGGGCAAGACAGCCAAGGCGTATGTGTGGGTGTACCGCACGACGAACTTCGTGACCCAGCGTGCGGTCTTCTACGACTTCAGCACAGGCCGCGGCGGCGAGAATGCGCGCCGGGTGCTGCAAGGCTTCGCCGGGACCTTGGTGTCCGACGACTTCTCGGGCTACCACGCGCTGCAGGCCCAAGGGGTGACGGCCGCGCTGTGCATGGCGCATGCGCGCAGGAAGCTGTTCGAGGCGCACCAGTTCAACGGCAGCCAGATCGCCGGCCAGGCCGTGGCGCTGATCGCCAAGCTCTACGAGATCGAGCGCGAAGCGCGCGAACTCCAACCCGAGGCCAGGCGCTTGTGGCGTCAGCAGCATGCCAAGCCGGTGGCCCAGGCCTTGCACACCTGGCTGAGCGAGCAGCGCCAGAAGTTGGCCAAGGCCGACGTGACGGCCAAGGCCATCGACTACGCGCTGAGCAACTGGCGCGGGCTGACGCGATATCTCGACGACGGCCAGGTGCCGATCGACAACAACGCGGCGGAGAACGCGGTACGTCCGCTGGCCATGGCCCGTTCATAGTGCCCCTCTTCGTTAAGTGATTGAAAACATTGAGATCTGGTTCTCGTCATCGATGCGACACGGGCGATCTGTTCGCGCGGCGGCGTCGATGATCCGCTGATCCAGCAGATCGCTCGCGCGAATCTGATACGGCGCCCTTGCAACTACCTGCTCAGCGGGCAGAAGCCCGTCCTTGATGAGACGCCGAATACGGTCGTTGTTGACACCGAGCTTGGCGGCGGCCTGCGACATGGTCAACCACTCGCCATCCTTGTGTGCCGATCGGTATGCGCGGATGTCGTTGACCATGCGCACGGAGCTCACGCGATGCGCCGTCCACGTCTTGCCCTGACCCGTGGGAAGGCCCATGCGGTTGAGCGTCGCCGCGATGTGTTCGTCAGACCACTTGCTCGCCATGCTCCGCATGACGGCCAACGCCTCGTCCGGCGTACGGCAGCCGTGCTCGCCTGTGCGTGGCTTGACAACCCTCACCTGCGAATGCTGTCCGCCGCGCCAATGGATCGTCAGCACGACCTCGCGGGTTGCATCGTCGACATCGGCGACGATGTCCTTGACGAGGGTGCGCAGCAACTGCTGGCGCGAGCGCATCGTCACGCCCGGCGCATTCCACGCGGCTGTGAGATCTTCGGCAAGTCCGGTCAAGTTGGGCCGCTCGCAGGACTGCGCCTGCTCGAGCGCGTTCAAGCGCTGCTCACAGGCGAGCACGCGTTGCAGCGCGCCCTCCCAGCTCTTCTCGAGCTGTGCCGCGATCAACCGGTTGTCCGGATCGCATGCCGCATAGCGGCGTTCAGCGAGCGTGGCCTCATAGCGCGCCTGCTGCAGCTCGAGCTCTACGATGCGCCGCTGGTCAAGCTGGACTTCCATGTGCCTCCGTTCGGCCTGCAGCGCGGCTTCGATGGCCATGGGCTCGACGGCGCGCAGCAGTTCCCGGGTGATCGCTTCGTCGGGTCGCCGGCCGCCGAACGTGAAGCATCTCGGCTGCGCCAACTGCAGGTTGGGGCGATCACACCGGTACACCGCTTGAGGCACCCCACGCCCTACATACGCGACCACCAGGCGGCGCCCGCATCGTCCACAGCACAGCATCCCCGCGAGCAACGCCCGGCCACCGCGCCCGGACTTCGCGCCGTCCACTTTACCGTAGGCATTCAGGGCCAGCTGCTTCTGATTGCGTTCGAACTCGGCCCAGTCGATGTAGGCCTCGTGATGTTCCTTGAGCATCACGTCCCACTGATCCAGCGGCTTGCCGTGCTTGTAGGTCTTGCGAAGCCGACCGTCCACGAGGGTCGTGCGCTTCTCACTCTTGCCGTACACGTAGACCCCCGCATAGAAGGGATTCTTGAGCACCGAGATCACGTTGCGGTAGCGGATCGGCGTCCAGTCGAAGCTCACCATCTTCTTGCCATCCGAGGGCCGCGGGAAGTGGACTTCGTCGGCGGCCAGCGACAGCAGCACCTGACGGGCGCTGCCGAGCTTGCGAAACCGATCAAAGATCAACCGGATCGCCTCCTGCAAGCGCATGTCCGGATCGAACCCCAGGCCGACCTCGCGGTGCCAGACATAGCCGATGGGCACGCTGATGCGCAGTTCACCGCGGTGGGCCTTGGCGCGGGCGGCTTCGAACATGCGCGCGCGCAGCACGCCGAGCTCGAACTCGCTGATGCTGCCCTTCATACCCAGCAGCAGCCGATCGTTGGGCCGGCACGGGTCGTACACACCGTCCAGATCGATGACCCGCGCCTCAACCAAACCGCACAGTTCCAGAAGATGGTGCCAGTCGCGTCCGTTGCGAGCAAGCCGCGAGGCATCGAAGCACAAGACGGCGCCGACTTCACCGGCGCACAGCCACGCCACGAGCCGATCGAAGCCGGGTCGGGCCACCGTGCCACTGGCGGAGCGACCGAGGTCGTCGTCGATGACTTCCACCTGCGCGAATCCTCGGCGGCGAGCCTCCTCCACCAGGTCGTACTGGCGACGTTTGCTCTCCAGGTTGGTCTGGACCTGTGTCTGGGTGGACTGGCGCACGTAGACGACTGCCTTGCGCCGAAGCACCGTGGCCGGCAACGGATCAGAGTTCGACATCGTCATCCCCTCCCGAGCGAACGCCGGCCGCTTGCAGCAGCAGGCTCGCCAGTTGTGCGACTACCTTGGCCCGATCGCTCGGGTCCATGTCTTGAATCGCGGGGGACTCGAACGACATGCTCAATTGGCGCTGGGCTTGCAGCGGGCGCGGTGCTGATGTCGTCAACAGTCGGTGCAGTCTGGGTGTATGGGTCATGGCGCTCCTCGCGGGTGTGGCAAACACCCGCGCAGCTTCGCCGAAGTCCTCGCTGCAGTAGCAGCAGGTGCAACTCGGCCAGCGCATCCACAGATGCACGCGGCGCGCCCAGTTCCATGTGAGCGCAAGCCACGGCGTCGAGCATCCAGGCAGCGACCACGATCACGGCGCCTGGTTCAACCTCGACGTGCACTACCCCGCCGTCGCGCGCCGCTCGCTGTATTCGCGCCTGAGGCGACGTCCATACAGCGGGTGCCAGCGGTAGAAGACTTCGACTTCTTGCCCGACATGGGCATAATGACCCAGTGATTGCCATTGGTCGCAAGAACTGGCTTTTTGTGGGATCGCAGCAGGCTGGCGAGCGCGCTGCAATGGTGCTCAGCCTGATCGAGTCGGCCAAGCTCAACGGGCACGACCCCTGGGCGTATCTGAAGGACGTGTTCGAGCGGCTGCCTACGCTGAAGCAGCGCGACCTGGCGCAACTGCTGCCGCACAACTGGCGGCCACCCGGCAAGGTCGTCGTGGCGGACTCGGCGACCGTCACTGCAGTCGCATAGCGCCGAACTCAGCACGCCGCGGTCGGCGGCGCAAGGGTGTCGTTCGCGGAACGTTTACGGTAGCGTCGAGCCAGTCCCACGATGCCCCACAGCTTGCGCTGGCCCACCCGTCCTTCACGGGCGAACAAGGTCTCGCACAGCTTGTGGGTGGCCGCTCCGATAGCCTTGGCCTGGCTCAGGATGCGGCGCGTCTCGCGCGAGGGGTTGAACAGCCGCTCCTCGTCAGGTAGGACCACGGTGCCGGGCCTGTCCACGCGCTCGTGAGTGCGCAGCAGGGCCTGGGTCTTGAGATCGCGGATCTCCAGGCGATGCGTGAACAGGCGCACCAGCACCAGGCTGCCGATGGGCGCCGGCCGCGCCGCGTAGCTGCTGTGGTCGACGCGGATGCACGTGTCGTCATAGACCGTGCGCTGCTGCTCGGTGAAGTACTGCATGCCCAGCATAGGCAGGGCCAGCAGATGGGCGCGCTCCTCCTGGAATATGGCCTCGACCTGGCGACGCGCGCTGCCGTGGATGCGCGGCGCGGCCCACTTCTTCTCCCAGTGCTCGAGGTACTCGTTTTGCTCCTCGATCGACTCGAACCGGCGCCCCTTGAGCGCGGTGCCCTGGGTGTGCTGGATGGCGTTTTCGACGGTGCCCTTGCGATTGGGATCGCGAACCCGGCAGGGTCGGCCACCACGCCGTAATGGGCCAGCATCGCCGCGTACACCGGGTTCAGCTCCGGCTCGTACAGGTCCGGCTTGACACGCCCTCCTTCAGGTTGTCGAGCACCACGTACTGGCGAACCCGCCGAAGTAGCGCCACGCTTCCTCATGCAGCCGCGCCCAGGTCTCCTGGCTCGTCTTCCACACCACTCGACGGAAGCTCTCGCGAGTACTTCAGCGTCATCACGAACAGGCACGGCTTGCGGTAGCGCTGGGTGCCGGGAACACGCGTGAGCGCGCCCTCGCCGTAGTCGACCTGCGCCTCCTCCCGGGGGGGAACTCCAGCACGTCGAACCGTTCCGGCGCTCGCTCGCGCAGCCCACGGAAGCGCTTGACCCAGTTGTAGCGCCGGGAAGCCGTGCTGCTCGACCAGATCCTGGTAGATGCCATGAGTTGCGCCCGAGCCGCAACTGGGCCTCGATCAAGGCGCGGTGGGGCTCGCAGGCCGAGACCGGGTCGGCGCCGGAGCCGGTGGCCGGGGTGGAGGAGTTTGCGAGGTGCCGAGCCGGTGGCCACCCCGGGGGAATTTGCCCGCACGGCAGCCAGGCCCAGTTGGACGGCGCGGATCGTCTTCCGGTCCATGCCTGTGAGCCGCTCGATCTCGCGCTGGCTGGTGCCCGCCTCCAGCAGCGTCGCAATGGTCGTTCCGTAGATGGGGCTTCAAGACGTTCACTCCGTTCCCCCTCGTGTTTGAGGGGCTGAAAGTAACGTCCCGCCTTTTGCTGCCCGGGGGCGGTGAATCGGGGGTCGGTTAACCCGTCGTCACACCACGCTCAGGGTGGAGGAGTTTGAGGTGGCCACAGGTGGGGGATTTTGGGTGGCCGCCGGGGGTGTCGTCGCGCAGCCAGAGTTCGTAGCGGTCGCTCGGGCCCGGCGGGCGCCGGTGGTACAGGTGGACGTTGGTGTAGCGGCGCAGGTCGACGATGCAACCCGGAAGAGTTCGTGGTTGGGCATGGCTTGCTCCTCGAACAGAAGAAAGCCCAGCGTTTCCTGAAATGGACCGCGTGACCAAGTCCGGCCCGCTCCAAGACCCGCTGTCGACCCCGATCGCGACCGGGACGAGGACTGCAAGACCACTCCAGTGCTTGTCGCCCCACCGAAAGGTCGACCACGCTCCGCGACCTAACCCGCGACGGAGGCGCGCTCCGGCTCTACGCCCGTCGCAATGCAGAGCGACAGGCCGCGCCGACCAGCCTTCGTGTGCGTCGGCTCGGTACCTGAGGCAGGAACCGACGGCGTCAACACCCAGCGAACGAGGTGCTGAGGTCGATTGGTGGCACACATACCGGCACTTTCGGGGTTTGCAGTGCCACGCCGCCGCGCACAATGGCTTCGCTTACCGCCGGTAGCTGGCCCACCGAGCGCATCGCGCGCTGAACCCAGCCCTGTGCCACATCGCGTCCGCCGCCTCAAGCGGCCTGCGCCGAGACGGTGACCTGATCACCGTGAGCCCCGAGCTCGAACCCATCGACGACTGCACGCAAAGGTGCAGTTGTCCGAGTCCCCAGCCTCGCACCCACGCAATGACATCGGTCCTCCGCGCATGCGCTTCGCCTCGTGCGAAGCCGGCGCGGGCCGCGTGGACGGCCTGCGCGTCCGCCACGGAGCGGACGCAGCCAGTCGGGCCGGCGAGGCCCTGAGTACGCGGTGCCACAGAGCACCGCGCCGAGGGTCGAGCCCTCGGATCGCCTCCGGTTCTTGTTGAACCGGGCTCGGCTCGTCCCGATGGACGGGCCGGCACCTTCACGCGCCCGACGCGTGCTGGCAGGCGATGACTCTTACGCACCTCCGTGCGGCCGCAAGCATGCCTTGCGGCCGCGAACCCTGGCAGCTGCATCGGCGCCTGGAAACCGCCGATGTCGGGACCCTCTCATCCGACGAACCCACCAACCCTCGACTCCTGGAGAACGCAATGACCTCGAACCGTCCCGCTCCTCGCGCTTTGGGCCTCGGACCTACGAGCAGCCCGACCTCGACAGCGTCCCGCTCAACCCGAAGCGCTGGCGCTACGTGCTCAACCTGATCCTCGCGCGCCATGCCTGGCGGCACAGCACGCGCAATAAGGGCGTCAGCCACAACACCATCGCCGAGCACGGGCGCCTGCTCGTATGGATGTTCCGCTTCCTGCGCGAGCATCCCAAGCGCTATCGACTCGACCCGCGCTCGTTCACCGGTCGCCACGTCGACTGCGTGATGGGCCACTGGGCGCAGGAGGTCAAGGCCGGGCGGCTGAAGCCCTCGACGGTGCAGAGCTACGTCAGCCAGTTGCGCACCTTCACCGGATGGATCGGCAAACCCAAGCTGGTGAAGCCGATGAGTGCGTACTTCGATGACCCGGCGCTGTATACGCGGCACCAGGCCGCGACCGAAGACAAATCGTGGGTCGCGAAGGGTGTCGATTTGATGTCCGTGGTCAGCGATGTCGGCGACTACGACCGGTACGCGGCGGCAGCGCTGCGGCTGATGCACGCCTTCCACCTGCGCTTCAAGGAGAGCCTGATGTTCCGGCCGAACAGCGATGTACTCACGGCGGCGCAGGCGGGCCGCAAAGACGCAGGCGTGGACGCGTACCTGCAGGTTCACCGCGGCACCAAGGGTGGCCGGCCGCGGCTCTTCCCGATCGACAACGACCTGCGGCGCAGCGCGATCGAGTTCGCCCGCCGGGTGGCGCCCGGTCCGAACGACAGCATCGGCGACCCACGGCTGGACCTGAAGCGCGCGATGCGAAGGCTGCGCTACGTGATGGAGCGCTTCGGCATCACGCGGGCCGACCTCGGCGTGACGCCGCACGGCTTGCGGCATCAGGGCGCGGCAACGGACTTTGAAGCGATGACCGGCGAGAAGCCACCCGTGGCGGGCGGTCGCCCCGTGGCCGCCGAAGTTGACGCGAAGGCACGGCAGGAGATTGCCGAGCGGCTCGGGCACGGGCGCCAGCGGATTGCAAGCATGTATCTGGGCCGGTCGGTTGCTGCTGGGCGGTAGGCGGCCGCTGGAAAAGGGGGGCGGCCCGAGACGAGTTCGCACGTCGGCGCTTCGGAGTAGTCCGCGTTGGGGCCTTGCACGCGGTCATACAGGCTGCGCAGGACGGCGGCGCAGCCCCGCCTGCCATGGCATCGTTACTCGAGCCGCCCGGCCTCGGCCACCCAGCACAAGGTATTGACCAGCGCCATCTGCTCCGGCGTGTGGCACTTGATCGCCATCAGCGCAGGATTGGCGATGACGATCGCCAGACACTTGGCCCGCGAGACGGCCACGTTGAGCCGGTTCTTGCTGTACAGGAACTCCAGGTGCCGCGGCAGATCCTGCTCGCTCGACGTCGTCATCGACACGATGACCAGTTCGGCCTCCTGACCCTGGAACTTGTCCACCGTGCCCACCCTGGCATCGGACGGCAGCGTTCGCTTCAGCAGATTGACCTGCACGTTGTACGGCGCCACCACCAGGATGTTGGCGGCCGTCATCGGATGCTCCACGCCGGCCTTGTCAGTGCGATGCTGACGCAGCGCACTGGCGTAGACCTCGGCCACCAGTGCCGCCTCTTGCACGCTGCTCTGGGAGCAAACCTCATGCTGAATCGCCGCGTGCACGATGCCGGCCGGCCGCAGCAGGGGATGCGCGCCGGCGCCGAGCACCAGCGTCCGGCGTTCGTTGCCCTCCTCCGCTTCCAGCCGGCCGTCGTACACCGCGTCCGAGATGAAACGGCAGACCCGAGGATGCATGCGGTGGCTGGTGGCCAGAAAGATGCCGCGGTCCGGCGCGATCGTCGCGGCACCGTCCAGCAGCCAGTCCAGCACCGAATCGCCCGAGCGGCCCGGGTGCACGCCCTGCACGGGCTGGCTCAGCTGCATCTGGTCGCCCAGCAGCACGATGTTGCGGGCACTGGTGCCGGCGGCCACCAGGTTCGCCAGCGCCACCTGGCCGGCCTCGTCGACGAAGAGAACATCCAGCGCCTGCTCGGCAGCAGGGTCGGCGAACAGCCATGCCGTTCCCACACCAGGTGCTGCAAGCCTTGCGTGTCGTCCTTCGCCTTCTGGTCGCCCAGCGCGCGGCCGTGCGTGCGCAGGCGGCGGCGCACCGCAGCCTTTTGCGAGTCGGCTGCTACATAGCCAGGCGCGTTGGCTTCAGCCACGGCCAATTGCGCCAAGGCGGCGCGGGCGGCCGTCTCGGCCACGTCGCGGGCCGACTTGACGGTGTTCTCCAGTTGGCCGCGGAGCGGTTTCGCCAGGGTGGTCATGAGCATGAGGAGGATGCCGTTGTGTTCAGTCTGACGATGCCGAACGCCTTGCGATGGAAGGATTCGCACAGGCGCCAGAAGTCGGAGAAGTGGTTGTGGTTGAAGGCGGCGAGAAGGCCGCGGCCGGCGTCCGCGTCAACAAGCCGGGTCGCGAAGGTCGCACCGTCGAGAACAGCGACCTCGACGGGGGCGGAGTGCCACTCCGCGACGCCCGGCGACCCGACCTTGAGCGGGGGCGTGCCCGCAGAGACATGGACGTAGTGACAACCATCCTTGCGCAGGCTGCCGTTGGTCTTGCTTGGTGCGCCGACCGCAACGCAGTCCGCGACGTCGCATAGCCAGGTGTTCGCCAGGACGTTGGGATGGACGGCCAGCTCGTCCACGCTGCCGATGACCGGAAACGCGTAGAACACGCTTCGCGATGGCAAGGGGGCGCCGGACACGTTGATCTTTCGGAGCTGTTGAAGCTGGTCATCCGGCACCTTGAAGCGCCGCGCACCCGATCGCTTCAACACATTCGAAGAAGCCTTCATCTGCACGATGAACAGCGCGCTTCCCACACGCGTCGCAATGTCGAAGCCGCATTCGGCCTCTTGCTTCTGGGTCAGCCCGAACCACAACAGCGAGCCGCCGCAACGGTGGTTCAGTTGGCTGGCAAAGTTCAGCTCGAGGGTCTTTTCAGAGAGACGCTCGACTTGCCATGGCATCGTCGTCACAGGGATACCGGCCCTTTCTGCACGGCCTGCGACAACAGAGCCTCCACTTCCGCAAGCCAGCTCTTCAACTCGCTGTCGTCGTTCAGCGTGCGCCGCGGAATGGCCACATGGACCACGTTGGGCTTGAGCAATTTGACAGCCGCTTTGCGAGCCGCCTCGAAGCGGCTCGGCAGGGCCTCGATTCGCGCAATCCAGTGCTGCAGCGAGCAGTCGTCGAGGGCGTCCTGCAGCTGCGCGGGCGTCGCAAGCTCGACGGGCTTCAGGGATTCCAGGTGGTGGTCCCCGACGAGCTTCTCGCGCTGCGCGTCGCTCAGCTTGCGCCAGTCCGCATCGGCGCCCAGCTGCGCCATCTGCTGCTTGAACGTATCCGCATATCGGTCGTTGCGCTGCGGCCCATCGGCGAGCTGAAAGCGCTGCTGCAAGTGTCCATCCAGGGACGCAGCCTCGAAGGCGAGTCGGTGCAACTCGAACGCGCGGGACTGGCCCTGCCTGTGGCTTTCGCCGGCCTTGTTCGACGGCCTCAGCGACGATGAGCTGGTGACCCGGCGGCTGGTCGAACTGGCCGCCGCCGTTGCATTGGCCCGCATGCGGGCTGCCGCGGACACCGGCGACTGGACGACTGTCGATCGGCTGCTCGAGGAAGCCAGCCGACGCTTTGCCGGCAACGAATGGGTCGGCGCGCTGCTGGATGCGATGAAGTCGCTTGCCGAAGGCCGCTCGCGCGAGCGCATGATGAAGGAGTTGATCTACTCGTCCACGAAGCTGCGCAGCCGGCTGGTGGCGAAGGACGAAGGCATTCAGTTCTGCGCGTCCATGGAGTCGGCCGATCGGCCCAGCTACCTGCGCCGCAAGCCGGCCCAGGGGAAGGGGAGCACCTAACCGTCACAGCTCCCGAGGAATTTCGCCCACTTGTCCAGCGCCTCCCGTCTTTCGTCGAAGTACGTGTGCCGGTCGTAGATCCCTTCGACACCCGAGAGCTTGTGGTTCAAACACATCTCCGAGATGTCCCGCGGCACCCCCAGCGCGCGCATGTGCGACTTGACCGTGCTGCGCAGGTCATGCGGCGTAAAGCGCCGCACCGCGGGCTGCTCGGTGCGCAGCCAATGGTCGATGGCCTCGCGCAGCGTGTCCTTGTTGAGGTGGGTGTCGCCGCCGTGGCGCGCGGCGCGGCTGCGTGAGTGCGCGGGCAGCACGTACGCCGACTCGCCGGCCAGCGGGCGCAGTTCCCTGAACCAGTCGACGACCACAGGTGCCAGCGGGATGTCCATCGCCGCGCCGGTCTTGCTCTTCGGGACGTGCCACTGCGCGCCGTCCAGGTCGACGTCGGCCCACTTCGCCTGGTAGAGCTCGGCGCTGCGCACGGCAGTGGCCAGCAGGATGCGGATGGCCAGTGCATTGCGCCGCCGCAGTCCAGCGCCCAACAGCAGCCGGATTTCGTCGCGCGTGAGCATCAACCGCTGCCGCTTCGGTGGTCTGTCGCCCAACAGCGCCGACAACATGATCCCGTGGCACGGGTTCACATTGATCAGCCGCTTGCCGCAGGCGTGCGTGAACAGGCACTTGGTGGTGATCAGCAGCATGTTCGACTCGCCCCAGGTCAGCCTGCTGGCCTCGATGAGGGCGACCACGTCGGAGGCCTCGATCTCGCGCACCGTCAGCGCGCCCAGCTTCTTCTCCACCCGCTTGAGGTGGCGGCCATAGCTGACCTGCGTGCTGTGCGCCAGGCTCACCAGCTTCTTGGCGCGGTAATCCTTGGCAAGCTCGCGCACCGTCCAGTCCTTCGCGGCCGTGGCCTTGGCCTTCTGCTTGTCGGCGGCCGGGTTTCGGCCCTGCATGATCTCGGCACGCTTGACGGTGGCGATGCCACGCGCGTCGGCCAAGCCGATGTCGGGGTAGCGGCCAATGGTCAGCTCACGGCGCCGGCCGCCGTGTCGATAGCGAAGGATCCAGCCCGCCACGCCGGCAGTGGACAGCGTGAACGTCAGCCCGTTGCCATCGGCCTTGGCCAGCGGTCTCCCCGCCTTAATCCAGTGCCTGAGTTGAAGGTCCGACAGAAGGCCTTTGTCGCGTGCCATGTCCACCCCATTGTTCGGATGTGGGCCGGATCGCAGCTACCCGCCTAGCTACCCAGCCAGCTACCCAGCCAGCTACCCAATTTGAGCGGAACTTGGTGAGACGTCAAGACCTCGGAAATCCACCGAAACCCGAAATCGCCAGCATTCATGCGGGTTTGCGGGTGGCAAGTGGGTCGACGTGAGACGCCGTAAAACCTCACATCAGAACAATGTCGTACTGCTCCGGGTTCAACGACGGCTCGGTGCTCAGTGAAATCGGCTTGCCGATGAATTCGCTCAATCCCGCCAGGTGCACGCTCTCTTCGTCGAGCAGCGTCTCGACCACCGCCGCGCTGGCGACGATGCGGAACTCCTTCGGGTTGAACTGGCGCGCTTCGCGCAGGACCTCGCGCAGGATGTCGTAGCACACGCTGCGTGCGGTCTTCACCTGGCCACGGCCTTCGCAGGTGGGGCACGGTTCGCACAACATGTGCGCCAGGCTTTCGCGCGTGCGCTTGCGCGTCATCTCCACCAGGCCGAGCTGTGAAAAGCCGCTCACCGTCACGCGCGTGCGGTCGCGCGCGAGCTGCTTGCGAAACTCGCTCAGCACCGCCGCCTGGTGTTCCTCACGGGCCATGTCGATGAAATCGACGATGACCATGCCGCCCAGGTTGCGCAGACGCAGCTGTCGCGCGATGGCGCCGGCTGCTTCCAGGTTGGTCTTGAAGACGGTGTCTTCGAAGTTGCGCGAGCCGACGAAGCCGCCGGTGTTCACGTCCACGGTGGTCATCGCTTCGGTCTGGTCGATGACCAGCGTGCCGCCACTCTTCAGATCGACGCGGCGCGCCAGCGCACGCACGATCTCTTCTTCGATGTTGAACAGGTCGAAGATCGGCCGTTCGCCGCGGTACAGCTCGAGCTTGGCCGCGGTGCGCGGCATGAAGGTGTCGCCGAAGGCCTTGAGCCGGTCGAACTGCATCACCGAATCGATGCGGATGGTCTGCGTGGCGTCGTGGCTCAGGTCGCGCAGCACCCGCTCGGCCAGACTCAGGTCCTGGTGCAGCAGCGAAGGCGCCGGCTTGCTGTGCGCGCTTTCGCGGATGCCGGCCCAGGTCTTGCGCAGGTAGGCGATGTCGTCCGCCAGTTCGCCGTCGCTGGCTTCTTCGGCGTTGGTGCGCAGGATGAAGCCGCCGCCGCCGTCGCCCGCCAGCGCCTGCAGCCGCGCGCGCAACTGCTCGCGCAGTTCGGCCGAGCCGATCTTCTGCGACACGCCGATGTGCTTGTCATGCGGCAGGAACACCAGCATGCGCCCTGCTATCGAGACCTGCGCCGACAGCCGCGCGCCCTTGCTACCGATCGGGTCCTTGATGACCTGCACGCTCAGCGACTGGCCTTCGAACAGCTGGCGTTCGATGGGCAGCGGCGCCGCGCTGCCGCCGTTGCTGCCATTGCCAATGCCACCGCCGGCCGGGTTCAGGTCGGCCACATGCAGGAACGCGGCGCGGTCGAGCCCGATGTCGATGAACGCGCTTTGCATGCCGGGCAACACGCGTGCCACCTTGCCCAGATAGACGTTGCCCACCAAGCCGCGTTCCAGCGTGCGTTCGATGTGCAGTTCCTGCACGGCGCCGTTTTCGACGACGGCGACACGCGTCTCCTGCGGTGCCCAGTTGATCAGGATGTCCTGGTTGGCCACTTCGTTCTTTTCGGATGGGGTGGCCGGACGAAGCATCAGATTTTCATTCTGACGTGGGCTCTTCGCAGCAGCGCGGTTGTCTCGTAAAGGGGCAAACCCATGATAGCGGAGTGCGATCCTTCGACATGTTCGATCCAGCCGGCGATGGCGCCCTGCACGGCATAGGCGCCGGCCTTGCCGAAGGGCTCGCCACTGGCGACGTAGGCATCGATGACCGGCTGCGGCAGAACGGCAAAACGAACGCGCGAGACCTGCAGGTGCAGCGCGTCGCGTCTGCCGTCGCTCTTGCCGTTGCTCAGCGCCACCGCGGTGAGCACGCGGTGGCTGCGGCCCGACAGCGCGCTCAGCATGGCGATGGCCTCTTCGGCATCGGCCGGCTTGCCCAGGATGCGCCGCCCCAGCGCGACGGTGGTGTCGGCACACAAGATGGGCGCCTCGGGCCAGCCACGCGAGAGCAGCCGTCGGCGCGCGGCGCGCAGCTTCAACCGCGTCACGCGCGGCACATAGTCGGCGGGCAACTCGCCGCTGTGCACGGCCTCCAGGCCTTCGGCGTCTTCGCCGGGATCGGGCAACAGCAGCCGGTGTTCGACGCCGATCTGCTGCAGCAATTGGCTGCGACGCGGGCTTTGTGATGCCAGGTAGATGAATTCGTGCATCGACCGGCTGGCGGCTATTCGCGGTGATACGGGTGGCCGGCGTTGACCGACCAGGCGCGATACAGCGCCTCGGCCAGCAGCACGCGCACGAAGGCGTGCGGCAAAGTCAGGTCGGACAGGCGCAGCGTTTCGTCGGCGCTGTCTTTCAAGGTCGGGTCCAAACCATCCGGCCCGCCGATGATGAGCGCGACATCGCGTCCATCACCCAGCCAGAAGCGTTGGCGCTCGGCGAGTTGCGTGGTGCTCACCCGGGTGCCGTGTTCGTCGAGCACGACACGGCGCGCCCCCTTGGGCAGCGTGCCTTCGATGCGTTGCGCCTCGGCGGAAATGCACTGCGCGGCACTGCGTGTGCCGCGCGGCTCGGCCTTCAGCGCTTTCAGCTCCAGGCGCATCTCCGGCGGGAAGCGCTTCGCGAAGTCGGCCCAGGCGGCATCGGCCCAGGCGGGTTGGCGCTGGCCGATGGCCAACACCAGCAGCTTCATGCCCGCGTCTTGGCCGTCTTGCGCGCCGCGGTCACCTTCGCAGCAGGCTTGCGCTTCGGGCCGGCGCTGGTCACCGGTGTCGTCCTGGGGCGGGTTGCCGCCTTGCGCGCGGGTGTCTTGCGCGTGGTCGATTTTTTCACTGCCGGCACGGCCGCCCTGGGCGTGGCGGGCCGCTTGGCAGTGGCCCGCTTCTTCACGGGACCGGGCTTTTCCTGCGCCACCGTTTGCGCCGTCACCTTGCCGGACGCCGAGCGAGACGCTGACGGTGACGGCTCTTCACTCGCTTTCGGCAGGCCCTTGGCTTCACGGGCGCCGAACTTCATGTTCACCGGCTTGCCGCCCCAGATTTCTTCGAGGTGGTAGTACTCGCGAATCGCCGGCTGCATGACGTGCACGACGGCGGCGCCGCAGTCGACGATGATCCATTCGCCGTTTTCCTCGCCTTCGGTGCGCATCACCTGCAGGCCGGCCGCGCGCACGCTGTCACGCACGCTGGCGGCCAATGATTTGGTCTGCCGGTTGCTGGCCCCCGTGGCGACGATCACCCTTTCGAACAGCGCCGACAGGTGTTCGGTGTTGAACACGGCGATGTGCTGGGCCTTGACGTCTTCCAGCCCATCGACGATGGCGCGCTGCAGTTTTCGGATGTCCATTCAGCTTGGGGTGCTTTCCAGGTGTGTGAGGTAAAGGCGGTGATCGCGAATGTAGTGCGCCACGGCCGGCGGCACCAGTGCACCGATGTCCTGTCCGCGCGCGACGCGTTCACGGATGTCGGTGGACGACACGGCCATCGATGTCATGCGCAGTTCGACACGGCGTGCCGCGCGCACGCTCGCGGCGGCATCATCGTTGCCGTGGCCCGGTCGCACCGCCACGGCCAGCGTGACCCGCCGCAGCAGTTCGGCTGCGCCGTGCCAGGTGTGCAGGCCGGTGAACTGGTCCTGGCCGATGACCAGGTACCAGTCGGCACCGGGCCGGCGCTGCTGCAGGTCGCGCACCGTGTCGAGCATGTAGCTCGGGCCGCCGCGCCGCAGTTCGCAGTCTTCGATGCGCTGGCGCGGCGCATCGCCGATGGCCAGCTGCAGCATCGCCAGGCGATGCGTCGACGCTGTCAACGCGCGCGCCTTCTGCCAGGCCACGCCGGTGGGCACCCAGAGCAATTCATCGAGCTGCAAGTCGTGCAAGGCCTGTTGCGCCAGCGCCAGATGCGCGTTGTGCACCGGGTCGAAGCTGCCGCCGAACAGGCCGACCTTGTCAGGCAACGCCGGCACCTGCATCGGCACCGACAGCGGCACCGAGCCAGTCGCGTGGCCGCAGGAAGTCGCTGTACAGCCGCGCCTCTTCGCTGCCGGGCTCGGGCTGCCAGTCGTAGCGCCACTTCACGATCGGCGGCATCGACATCAGGATGCTTTCGGTGCGCCCGCCGCTTTGCAGGCCGAACAGGGTGCCGCGGTCCCAGACCAGGTTGAACTCGACATAGCGCCCGCGCCGGTAGGCCTGGAAGTCGCGCTGCGCCTCGTCATAGGGTAGCGCGCGGCGTCTCTGCACGATCGGCAGGTAGGCGCCGAGGAAAGCATCGCCGACCGCGCGCACGGTGGCAAAGCTGTGACCGAAACCCCCTTCGGCGAAATCATCGAAGAAGACACCGCCGATGCCACGCGGCTCGTTGCGGTGCTTGAGGAAGAAGTACTCGTCGCACCAGGTCTTGAAGCGCGGGTACAGCGTTGCATCGACGGTGTCGAGCGCATCGCGGCAGCAGCGGTGGAAGTGGACCGCGTCATCCTCGAAGCCGTAGTACGGCGTCAGGTCCATGCCGCCACCGAACCAGAAGGTGGCGGGCCGATCCTTCGGGAACGCCGCGAACAGCCGCACGTTCATGTGCACGGTGGGCACGAACGGATTGCGCGGGTGCATGACCAGCGACACGCCCATCGCCTGCCAGGGTGCGCCGGCCAGTTCGGGGCGGTGCTGGGTGGCCGATGGCGGCATCTGCGCACCGGTGACGTGGCTGAAGTTGCAGCCACCGCGTTCGAGCAGATTCCCTTCTTCGACCAGCTGCGACAGCCCGTCGCCCTGCAGTTTTTCGCCCGGCGCGCGCGTCCAGCCGTCGCTGATGAACGCCTTGCCGTCTTCGGCCTGCAAGGCTTCGACGATGCGCTGCTGCAAGCCGCGCAGATAGTCGCGCACCGCGCTGCTGTCCACCGCGTCGTCGCTGGCCGTGCTCATCGTTTGACCGCGCGGTGGCCGATGTCGGTGCGGTGCTGGGCGCCGTCGATGCGTAGTCCCTGCACGCCTTCATACGCGCGCTGCTGCGCGGTCTTGACCTTTTCACCGAGCGCGGTAACGCACAGGATGCGCCCGCCGTTGCTGACCAGCGCGCCGTCGATTTCGGTGGTGCCCGCGTGAAACACCTGCAGATCATCGGCCGCGGCGGGCAGGCCGACAATGGGGTCGCCGGTGCGCGGTGCGTGCGGGTAGCCCTGTGCCGCGACCACCACGCCGAGCGCCACGCGCCGGTCCCATTGCAGATCGCAACCGTCGAGCGTGCCGTCGGTGGCGCGCAGCAGCACCTCGAACAGGTCGCTCTTCAAGCGCATCAGGATCGGCTGCGTTTCCGGGTCACCCAGGCGGCAGTTGAATTCCACGGTGCGCGGCTGACCCTTGTCGTCGATCATCAGCCCGGCATACAGGAAGCCGCTGAAGGGCACGCCGTCGGCGGCCATGCCGGCGATCGTCGGCAAGACGATTTCGTGCATCACCCGCGCGTGCACGTTCGGCGTCACCACCGGCGCCGGCGAATACGCGCCCATGCCGCCGGTGTTGGGGCCGGCATCGCCGTCGAGCAGGCGCTTGTGGTCCTGGCTGGTGGCCAGCGGCAGCACATGCTTGCCATCACACAGCACGATGAAGCTGGCTTCCTCGCCGGCCATGAATTCTTCGATGACGACGCGCGCGCCGCCGGCGTTGTGCGTCACGCCGGGGCCGTTGTCGAGCAGCATCCAGTCGATCGCCCGGTGGGCTTCATCGAGCGACGTGGCCACGACCACGCCCTTGCCCGCCGCCAGGCCATCGGCCTTGATCACGATCGGCGCGCCTTGTGCATCGACATGCGCATGCGCGGCCGCGACATCGTCGAAGCTGGCGTAGGCGGCGGTGGGAATGCGGTGGCGCTGCATGAAGTCCTTGGCGAAGGCCTTCGAGCTTTCCAGCTGCGCCGCCGCGCGTGTCGGCCCGAAGATGCGCAGGCCGCGCTGGCGGAACAGATCGACGACACCGGCCGCCAGCGCCGCCTCGGGGCCGACCACGGTCATTGCCACCTTCTCGGCCTGCGCGAAGTCGGCCAGCGCATCGAGCGCGGTGATCGGCAGATTGCGCAGGCGCGGGTCGCGCGCGGTGCCGCCGTTGCCGGGCGCCACATAGACCACCTGCACGCGCGCCGACTGCGCCAGCTTCCAGGCCAACGCATGTTCGCGCCCGCCGCTGCCAATAACAAGAACCTTCATGGCAACCGCTTTGAACTGAAGAAGATGGCCCGCGTACACGGCGCTGGGACAACCCGCCGCAAAGCCGGTCCATCAAGCGGCCACCGCGGAACCGGCTCTGCCGGGCCGCCAGTGGCGCCCCCCTGGGGGGGAGCGCCGAAGGCGTTTTGGGGGGGGGTCATATCACGGCGCTGTGGAAGACGGCCTGGGTGTCGTCCAGGTCTTCCAGCACATCGAGCAGCTTTTGCATGCGCGTGGCGTCCTCGCCCTGCAATTCGATGCTGTTTTGCGCGCGCATCGTCACCTCGGCCAGTTCTGCCGTGAAGCCGGCACCCTCGAGCGCCGCTTTCACGGCTTCGAAGTCGGCGACTGCGCACAGCACCTCGACGGTGCCGTCGTCATCGACGATGACATCGTCGGCGCCGGCTTCCAGCGCCACCTCGAGCAGCTTGTCCTCGTCGGCGCCGGGCGCGAACACGAACTGGCCGCAATGCTGGAACTGGAATGCCACCGATCCCTCGGTGCCCATGTTGCCGCCGTACTTGCTGAAGGCGTGGCGCACCTCGGCAACCGTGCGCACGCGGTTGTCGGTCATGCAATCGACGATCACCGCCGCGCCGCCGATGCCATAGCCCTCGTAGCGGATCTCTTCGTAGTTCAGACCTTCCAGAGTGCCGGCGGCCTTGTCGATGTTGTATTTGACGCGGTCGGCCGGCATGTTGGCGGCCTTGGCCTTGTCCACCGCCAGGCGCAGGCGCGGGTTCATGGCCAGATCGGCGCCACCCAGGCGCGCCGCCACGGTGATCTCGCGAATCACACGGGTCCAGACTTTGCCGCGCTTTTCATCCTGCCGGCCCTTGCGGTGCTGGATGTTGGCCCATTTGGAATGACCCGCCATGAAATGTCCTGTGCTGCGCTGGAGCGCTGTCGATGAATGATTTTAGGGGCGCGGCACGGCTAGACTGCGTTCCACCGCCACCGAAGGACTGCCCATGGCCGAGCCGATTCCCGTCGCCCTGCATGGTGACATCGAATGCCAGCTGCTGCCGGGGCTGGCGAATCGCCACGGGCTCATCACCGGCGCCACCGGCACCGGCAAGACGATCACGCTGCAAACGCTGGCCGAAGGCTTCAGCCAGATCGGCGTGCCGGTGTTCATGGCCGATGTCAAGGGCGATCTGACCGGCATCAGCCAGACCGGCGCGCCCAGCGCCAAGCTGCTGGCGGTGCTGAAGGAACGTGGCATCGAGCCGCCCACGCCCTGCTCCTGCCCGACCACGCTGTGGGACGTGTTCGCCGACGCCCAGAAGGCGCAGGGTCACCCGGTGCGCGCCACCGTCTCCGACATGGGGCCGCTGCTGCTGGCGCGCATGCTGGCGCTGAACGACACCCAGGCCGGCGTGCTGAACCTGGTGTTCAAGATCGCCGACGACAACGGCCTGCTGGTGCTCGACCTGAAGGACCTGCGCGCGATGCTGCAGCACGTGGGCGACAACGCGGCGCAGTTCACGACCACCTACGGCAACGTCAGTTCGGCCAGCATCGGCGCCATCCAGCGCGGGCTGTTGCAGATCGAACAGCAGGGTGGCGACCGGTTTTTCGGTGAGCCGATGCTGAACATCGCCGACTTCATGCAGACCGACGATGGCCAGGGCGTGGTCAACATCCTCGCCGCCGACCAGTTGATGAACGCGCCACGCCTGTATGCGACCTTCCTGCTGTGGATGCTGAGCGAGCTGTTCGAGCAGCTGCCCGAAGTCGGCGACCCGGACAAGCCGAAGCTGGTGTTCTTCTTCGACGAGGCGCACCTGTTGTTCAAGGATGCGCCGGCGGCACTGGTCGAGCGCATCGAACTGGTCGTGCGACTGGTGCGCAGCAAGGGCGTGGGCGTGTACTTCGTGACGCAGAACCCGCTCGACATTCCCGACGCCGTGCTCGGGCAGCTGGGCAACCGCGTGCAGCACGCGCTGCGCGCGTTCACACCGCGCGATCAGAAAGCGGTGAAGGCAGCGGCGAGCACGATGCGCGCCAACCCCAAGCTCGACATCGAGACCGCGATCACCGAACTGGCGGTGGGCGAGGCGCTGGTCAGCCTGCTCGACGAGAAGGGCCGGCCGAGCATCACCGAACGGGTATTCGTGCGCCCCCCCGGCAGCCAGATCGGGCCGATCACTGCCGAGCAGCGCGCGGCGCTGATCGCGGGCTCGCTGGTCGCCGGCACCTACGAGAAGGCGGTGGACCGTGAATCGGCGTACGAGATTCTGAAAGGCCGCGTGGCCCCGGCCGCGGCCGCTGCACCAGCGCCCGGCAAACCCGGCGTGCCCGGCACCGCAGACGCCGGCGGCGGTGGCTTCATGGACGACCTGAAGGACATGCTCTTCGGCTCCACCGGCCCGCGCGGTGGCCGCCATGAAGGGCTGGCCGAATCGGCGGCCCGCTCGGCGGTGCGCAGCATGGGCTCATCGCTCGGCCGCGAGCTGTCGCGCGGTGTGCTGGGCAGCCTGCTCGGCGGCAGCAGCCGCTCGCGGCGGCGTTGATCGAACGTCCCGCACAACCTGAACGGAAGAAGCCATGGACCTGATCCTGTCGATACTGAAGTGGTTGGTCATCGCCATCGTCGCGTTGGCGGTGGTGGCCGTGCTCGCCGGGCAGCTGGGTCTGCTCAAAGGCCAGCCGAAGGGCCGGCTCGGTGTGCACGACGGCAAGCTGGCGGCGCCGGCCACGACGCCGAACAGCGTCAGCAGCCAGGCCGACCTGTGGCCCGACGCGCCGCGCCGCGAAGAAGCGCGCATCGCGCCGTTGCCGATGCAAGGCAATGCCGCGGCGACGCTGGCGAAACTGAAGTCGATCATCGAGGCCACGCCGGGCGCGGTGGTCATCGAAAGCCGCAGCGACTACCTGTATGCGCAGTTCACCACGCGCTTGATGAAGTTCGTCGATGACGTCGAGTTCTGGGTCGACCCGGCCGCCAACGTGGTGCAGGTGCGCTCGGCGTCGCGGCTGGGCCAGCGCGATTTCGGCGCCAACCGCGAGCGCATCGAGGCCATTCGCGCGAGGCTGGCCGCCGGCTGAGCGAAATACGGTTCAGATAAGCAGCCTGTAGCTATGAGCACGCGGTGGCTCGCGCTGGGCAGGTCGAGGGCCGCCGACCGCAGAAACTTGGCGGCGCCCCCAATTTCGGCTTACGACCCGTAGCAGTCCCTCCACCCGATGAGGAGCGGACGTTCGTCGCGGCTACTGCAGGTTGATGCGCACACCCGGCGGCCGTCGATTGCGATCACTTCAATCTCCGCAGGCAAAGCGGCGCCAGCGCAGCAGTCCGGCCTCACGACCGGAGCGGCAGGACAATGGCGGCGGCAAGCGTGACGAGGTCGGTTTGCCGATGGGTACCGGTCTTCGAGAAGATCTGTGCAAGGTGCGCCTTGACGGTGGCCGTCCCAATGCCGAGCGCCTTGGCAGCCTCGGAGCGGGTTGCGCCGGCGGCGATCTGCGCGAAGACCCGCATTTCGGCGGGGGTGATGTCATAGAGCGCTGCGAGGATCTCGGTCGGGGACCGCGGTGCGGCGGTCGCCTCGGCGATGAAGACAGCGGCGACGGCGCTAGGCATCAGCCCCGGACGCAGTGCGCCGTGACGCAGCGGCAGGACGTGAAGCGCGAGCGGCGCGCCGCAGTCATCGGCAGCGGGAATGCCGAAGCCGCGTCTGCCGATCCCGGCCTCGTTCTCGGCAGCCTGGCGCACCGCGACGCCGAGTGCCGCTTCCACCTCTATGGGCCGGATGCGCAGGACACCACGATGGGAGCGCACAGCGTTGTCCGCCGCCAAAAGCGTCCGTGCAGCGGTGTTGGCGTGAACGATGTGAAGGTCGGCATCGACCAACGCCACCGCCACCGAGAGCGTGTCGAGCGTGGCGTCGAAAGTCGAGGACACCACGCTCTTGATGTCGAGCAGCCGGCCGATGGCGACCGCACGCTGCAGGTGCGGAAGCAGCAGGGTGGCGGCCTCGATCTCGTGCTTGCCGATCCCCCCCATCGACTCGTGACGGCCGAATCCGACCGAGGCGAAGGTTGCGTTGTCGCTGGCGAGCACGATGACCATCGAATCGGTCAGACCCTGCGGCCGCGCCCACTCCTCGATGTGGCGGTTGCCTACCCATTTCGACAGGTCCGTGTCACGCGACTGCAGCGCCGGCTCGAAGGTAGACATGGATCGCATCCTCTCCCAGCCACCCCATAGATCGATGATGTCCGGCGCGTAGCGGGGGGCGCGCTCGATCCAGGCCGGCTGCGGACCGACCATGATCATCAGCGGCACGTCGTTGGTCAGCAGGTCGATGATCGACATGGACGCGCCAGCGAAGTCGAGCTCGGTACGCAAGCCATTGAGGGTGGCCGGCCAGCGCCCGGGGTCGAGCGCGCAGTCGTAGATTGAGCCGATCAGGTTCGAGAGAACCTGCGCAGGGAGGGCAGTTCTCATACCGATGCCGATCTTGCGGCAGACGCACGCACAGTGCAAACGCGACGGTTATCCCCCTGTTGGCGGAAGTACGCCTACCCGTGCGGCCGATGCGGCAGAGGGTGGACCGCGCCAGCATCGCAGCTACCCCTGCGCTGAGGCCCGCGAGGCGCCAGCCTTCGCGGCGCAGGCGGCGTGGCTGGCTCGGACCGGCAGCGACCTTGCCATTGCGTTCGGCATCGACCCGCTCACGCTGCTGGTGCGCACCCAGTGCTTGCACTGAGTTCGAGTTCTGATGCACACGCCCCCAACACGACGCAGGAGCCACAAGGTGCACCGCGGCGGGCTCGTTGGGCAGCTCTTGCCATGGCATCGCAACGACCTCGTCGGGAGGCTGCTGTTGTGCTGACGCAAATGGTGCTTGTCCTCTCGTTGCTTGTCGCCGCGGACTTCGTCGTCGATGTGCTGCATGCTCCGGTCCCCGGTCCTGCTGTCGGTATGGTCGCAATGGCCCTGTACTTTGTTGTGCGGGGCGCGCCGACACCGTCAGCCGCCCGCTTGTTCGATACGATGATTCCGATCGCGCCAATGTTCTTCGTTCCCGCGGCCGTCGGTGTTGTCGCGAACCTGGACTTGATCATGTCCGCCTGGGTGTCGATCGTGTGCGCGATCACTCTCGGCACCGCGGCAACGCTCGTCATCGCCGGCCTTGCGGCGCAATCCGCGCTGCGCTGGGCGGGTCGGCAACGCGCCTTGTCATGACCACGCGATGACCAAGATCGCCTTGGCCGACATCCTTCTTGCGCACCCGCTGTTCGGCTTGACGCTCACGATCGCGACATATGCGCTTGCCGATTGGCACTGGCGCAGGCGCGGTCGTCCAGCGCTCCTGCACCCAGTGCTCACATCGGTCGTGGCAGTCGGCGTCGTCGTCTGGGCATGCGGGATCGGGTACGAGCGCTACTTCGCGCAGGCTGCGCCGTTGCACTACGCGCTGGGTGCGTTCGTCGTGCTGCTTGCCGTCCCTCTGGTGAGGCAGGCGAAGCTAATTTGCGAGGCAGCGGCACCGCTCATGCTGTCGCTGCTGATCGGCTCAGCGTGCGCCATGATCACAGCGCTGTTGATCCCGGTACTACTCAATGCCGAAACCGTCGTGATTGCGTCGATCGCGCCCAAATCGGCCACCGCGGCAGTGGCTGTTGGGATCGCGGACCAACTGGGTGGCTTGCCCGGGCTGACCGCCGTCGTGGTGATCATGACAGGGATATTCGGTGCCATCGCAGGTCCGGGGCTGCTCGCCGCTGCCGGCGTGCGAGACGAGCGTGCCGTGGGATTTGCGCTTGGGCTCGCCTCGCACGCCATTGGAACGGCGCGAGCATTTCAGCTGTCCGAACGGGCAGGCGCGTTCGCAAGCGTCGGGATGATTCTCAACGCCTTGTTGACCGTCGCGCTCGCCCCGGTCGCGCTCAAGCTCGTGGCGCACTGAACACATGCACTGCTGAAGTCGTCGCTGTTGCCGGCAGCACAGTGTCGCCTGTCGGCAGCGGCAGCCTCCAAATGCTCACCTTCGGGTGACTGTCGTTGCTCGCCGACGGCGTGCATCCCCCAAGATGAGATGCCAGGAACTGCCGTTGTGGGTCGACAGCTTCTGGCCGGGAGCGTGAACCCAGGAGGTCAGGCATCACCAACCCTGCGTTGCGCGCTCGCGGCAGACTCGGTGAATGCCTGCTCAGCGTCCTGCTCGACTGGGTCGGCGCAAGCGCTCCGCCATTCGCGCTGCCGGATCGGCGTTCCACGGCATGCCCACGTCGAATCGTCGTCGCGGCGGTGTGATGCTGGAAGCCTGCGGGCACAGTGCCGACATCACCCCATCCGGAGTCCACCATGTCCGACCTTGCCTTTGTCCTCGCCGTCGTTGCGCACACACCGGCCTGGGTGTGGGGGCTGCTGACGCTGCTGATCGTGGCCGGCGTGTTCCAGGCCCGTCCACGCACGGTGGGCCTGCGCCGGGCCATGTTGCTGCCGCTGCTGATGCTCGGCCTGTCGCTGTCGGCGGTGCTGTCCAACTTCGCTTCAGCCGAGGCGCTGCTGGTGTGGGGCGTGTGCGCACTGGCCTGTGCCAGCCTGGGACTGCGCGCCGGCGCGGCGACCGGCGTGCGCTGGTCGGATGCGCGGCGTGTCTTCCAGCTGCCCGGCAGCTGGATTCCGCTGATGCTGATGCTGGGCATCTTCTGCCTGCGCTACGGCGCCGCGGTCAGCCTCGCGTTGCACCCCGCGTGGCGGGAATCCGCCAGCCTTGCGCTGCCGGTCAGTTCGATCCTCGGCGTCTTCAGCGGCCTGTTTGCCGCGCGCGCGGTGGCCTTGTGGCGGCTGGTGGGCACACAACGCGCGCTGATCCCGGCCTGAACCGCGGCACCCGTCACCCGCGGCGAGGCCAGAATCCGTGGCCATGACATCGGCCCGGCAACTCTGGCAACGCTCACCGCGCATGGCGCGACGCGGGTTGTTGACCTTCGTCATCAGTGCGGTCATCGCACTGGGCCTGACCCTGCTGTTGCGTCTGCCGGCGTGCGAAACGTTGGTCTATGCGGTGTGCGTGTCATTCAGCTGCTGGCTGTTCATCGATGGTGGCCGGTTGCTCAGCGCGCGCTGGGTGTACCGCCATCAACCGCGACCTGATGCGCAAACGCGCCCGCAATGGCCGGGCTGGGGCTGGATGGCGGTGGTGCTGGCACTGGGTAGCGTGGGCGGCTACAGCCTCGGGCACACGGTGGCCGCCGTGCTGCTGGGCCATGACCGCGGCGCCGCCGGCTCGATGAGCGTGCGCGCGTTGCTCAGCTTCTTGCTGCTGTCGCTGGGCACCGGCCTGGCGACAACCTATTTCTTCTACTCGCGCGGTCGCATGGCGACAAGTCAGGCCGAGGCCGAGCAAGCCCAGCGGCTGGCCACTGAACAGCGACTGGAGTTGCTCGCCTCGCAACTCGAACCGCACATGCTGTTCAACACGCTGGCCAACCTGCGCGTGCTGATCGGCACCGACCCGCCGCGCGCGCAGGCCATGCTCGACCGCCTGATCGAATTCCTGCGCGCCACGCTCGACGGCTCGCGCAGTGGCTCGCACACGCTCGCCGAGGAATTCGCGCGTCTGGCCGACTACCTGGCTTTGATGCAGGTGCGCATGGGCGCGCGGCTGCAGACTAAGCTCGAGCTGCCGCCGCCGCTGGCCGAGCATGCGGTGCCGGCGCTGCTGTTGCAGCCGTTGGTTGAAAACGCCATCAAGCACGGGCTCGAACCGCTGGCGAGCGGCGGCCGGGTGCAGGTGAGCGCGGCGCGGGACGGCACCCGGCTGGTGCTGCGCGTGCGCGACACCGGCATCGGCTTGCGCGAGCCGACATTCACACCGCCGCGCGACGGCTTCGGCCTGGAGCAGGTGCGCGAACGGTTGCGGGTGCTCTACGGCGCCGAGGCCCAGCTCGCACTGAGCGCCGCCGACGATGGCGAGGGCGGCACCTTGGCGACCTTGACAATGCCGTGGTGAACGCCGCCATCGCCGCCACCGCGCTCATCGCCGAAGACGAGGCCTTGCTCGCCGAGGGCCTCAAGGCCGATCTGGCGCGGCTGTGGCCCGAACTGCACATCGCCGCCATCGCCGACAACGGCGCCACGGCGCTCGAACAGGCGCTGGCGCTGCGGCCGACGGTGTGCTTCCTGGACATCCGCATGCCCGCGTTGAGCGGCCTGGAAGTGGCGCGTGCGCTGGCCGAGGACTGGCCCGACGGGCCGGCGTTTCCGCTGCTGGTGTTCGTCACCGCCTACGACCAGCATGCGCTGGCCGCGTTCGAGGCGCAGGCGGTGGACTACCTGCTCAAGCCGGTGACCGCCGAGCGGCTCGCCCAATGCGTGCAGCGCCTGCAACGCACGCTGGCGCGCCAGGGTGGTGCGGCGCAGGAGCTGGCGGCCAGCGTGGCGCGGCTGCGCGGGCTGCTCGATGCAAGCGGCAGCGCAATATCGCTGGGCGCGCCGGCCCGGCCGCTGCTGCAGGTGATCCAGGCGCAGGTGGGCCACACCGTGCACCTGGTGCCGATCGACGAGGTGGTCTATTTCGAGGCCGCCGACAAGTACCTGCGTGTAGTCACGTCTGAGCGCGAGCACCTGATCCGCCTGTCGTTGCGCGAGCTGCTGCCACAACTGGACCCGGCCGTGTTCTGGCAGGTGCACCGCGGCACGGTGGTGCAGGCGCGGCTGATCACCAGTGCGCGGCGCGACGAATCAGGCAAGGCCTATCTGAGCCTGAAGGGCCGCGACGAGCCGATCACCGTCAGTCGGCTGTACGCGCACCTGTTCAAAGGCATGTAGAGGAGTGTGGAAGGGCGGCCTTCGCGCCTCCAGGCCGCGGCTTCGTCGCGCCAGCTGTCGTTTCGTCGTCGCACGCCGCAGCGCTGCGCCGCACCGACCTATGCTGAAGGTCATGAAGCAGATTTTTCCTCTGACCGTGCTGGCGCTGGGTGGGCTGGCGGTCGCTCTGGTCACCGCTCTTGCCGCTGCTATCGTCTTCGGCGGGCCTTCCGAACCGGTCCCGATGGCCAGCATCAACGACCCTTTCAAGAGCGTCGACTTGGCCGACCTGCCGGCGCTGCGACGCTTCCCGGCGCGCGATGCGTCGCCGCTGGCCTTTCGCACCTACCTGCCCACGCAAGCGACACCAGGCACGCCGCGCGGCAGCGTGGTGCTGGTGCACGGCTCGTCGGCCGACAGCCGCAGCCTGCACGTGCTGGCCCGCGCGCTGGCCGGCGCCGGCTACACCGCCTATGCGCTGGACATGCGCGGCCACGGCGCGTCGGGCAGCAAGGGACTGATCGACCACGTCGGCCAGCTCGAGGACGACATCGAGGATTTCATGCGCGCGCTGCAACCGCTGCGGCCGGTGACCCTGGTGGGCTTTTCTTCTGGCGGCGGTTTTGCGTTGCGCGTCGCCGCGAGCGAGCGTCAGCGCCTGTTCGAGCATTACCTGCTGCTGTCGCCTTTCATCGGCCAGGACGCACCGAGTTACCGGCCGGACAGCGGCGGCTGGGTCAGCGTGGGCGTGCCGCGCATCGTCGCCCTGAGCCTGCTGAATGCGGCCGGCGTGCATGCCTTCGACGACCTGCCGGTGACACGCTTTGCGTTGAACGACGTGGCGAAGGCGATGCTCACGCCACAGTATTCGTTCGCGCTGGCCCAGAACTTCAGGCCGCTGCCCGACTGGGGCGCCAGCATCCGCGCGGCGGCACAGCCGATGGCGCTGGTCGCCGGCCGCGACGACGAAGCCTTCCATGCCGAGCGCTTCGAGGCGATCTTCGCCGACGCCGGCCGCCCTGTCCCGGTAACGCTGCTGCCCGGCGTCGGCCACATCGGCCTGACGCTCGATCCCGTCGCCGTGGCAGCGGTGGTGTCGGCGCTCGATCGCCTCAACGCACAACCGGCCGACCCCGTCCAAGCCCCACAGGAGCCGCGATGAACGCCCTGCTGACACTGCTGCAGCGCCACCCGCTGATCTTCTTCCACCTGGTCACCGCGGTGAGCGCTCTGGTGCTTGGCCTGTTCATGTTGTTGCGGCGCAAGGGCACACCCAATCACCGCCTGTGGGGCTGGATCTGGGTGGCGCTGATGGGCAGCACCGCGTTGGCGACGGTGTTCATTCGCGACTACCGACTGCCGAACATCTACGGCTACACGCCGATCCACCTGTTCACCGTGACCGTGGCGGTGATGCTGCCGCTGGGCATCGCCCGCATCCGTCGCGGCAATGTTCGCGGCCACCGCAAGACGATGACCGGCTTGTACATCGGCGCCTGCGTCATCGCCGGGCTGTTCACGCTGCTGCCGGGGCGCTTTCTCGGCAGCCTGCTGTGGGGCACGGCGGCGACCGGTATGGCCTCATGATCGGCTCTGCGCCTGCAAATCTGGGAGTGATATGAACGAGCCAACGGATGACAAGCTGCGCCGCACGGCTGAACGCCGCGTCAAGCAGAAGATGGGCTTCATGATTCACGCTGGCATCTTCCTGCTGGTGAACCTGGGACTGGCGGCGATCAACTGGGTCGGCGGCGGCCCGCGCTGGCACCTCTGGCCACTGGCCGGTTGGGGCATTGGGCTGGCCATCCACGGCATCGTCACCATCGTCAGCTTGCGCGGCGAAGGCACCCGCGAGCGCATGCTCGAGCGCGAGATCGAACGGCTCAAGCGCGATCGCTGAACTCGCGGCGGCTGGGCGACAGCCGCAAGACGTTGCGTCTCGAGCGCGTGCCCGTCGGTGTCAGGCAGTCAGGTCGCGAAGCTCGCGCCGCAGGATCTTGCCCACCGTCGACTTGGGCAGCGCATCGACGAACACCACCTGCCGCGGGATTTTGTAGCCGGTGAGTTCCTTGCGACAGAAGGCGATCACCGCGGCCTCGTCCAGCGTCGCGCCGGCTGACCTGACGACGAACAGTTTCGCCGCTTCACCGGACTTCTCGTCGGGCATGCCGATGCAGGCGCATTCGGCGACACCGGGGCAACCGGTGGCGACGGCCTCGATCTCGTTCGGAAAGACATTGAAGCCCGAGACGATGATCATGTCCTTCTTGCGGTCGACGATCTTCAGGTAGCCCTTGTCGTCGAAAACGCCGATGTCACCGGTGCGGAAGTAGCCGTCTTCGGTGAAGGCGGTGGCATTGGCCTCGGGCTGGTTCCAGTAGCCACTCATCACCTGCGGGCCCTTGACGACGATCTCGCCGGCTTGGCCGAGCGCGACTTCCTTGCCATCATCGTCGAGCAGCTTGATGTCGGTGCTGGGCATCGGCAGGCCGGTGGTGGCGGTGAACTCGGTCAGCCACATCGGGTTGAAGCTAACCACCGGGCTGGTCTCCGACAGGCCGTAGCCCTCGTGGATGATGACGCCAGTCATTGCCTTCCACTTGGCCGACACCGCCGGGATGATGGCCGCGCCGCCGCCGCCCGCCAGGCGCAGCCGCGACCAGTCGACCTCTTTCGATTTCGGGTGCGCGACGAGGCCGGCGTAGAGCGTGTTGACACCCATGAAGACACTCGGCCGCGCCTTCTTCATGGTGTCGATGAAGGCTTCGAAATCGCGCGGGTTGGGCACCAGCCAGTTGTCCGCGCCGAGCGAGAAGAAGGTGATGAAGTTCACCATCAGCGCGAAGATGTGATAAAGCGGAATGGCGGTGACGATGACCTCCTCGCCTTCTTTCATGTTGCCCGCGGTGAAGGCCTTGTACATCTCGACGTTGGCCACCAGGTTGCGGTGCGACAGCGCCGCGCCCTTCGACAGCCCCGTGGTGCCGCCGGTGTACTGCAGGAACAGCAGGTCGTCGCCGCCGAGCTCGACCGGCTTGAAGGGCAGCTTCGCACCCGCGGCGAGCGCATCGACGAAGCTGACCGCTTCCTTCAGGCGCGCATCGACCGGCGGGCTCGGGATATCGACCCCGCTGCCGTCGCCGATGCCGACGGTGATCACGGTCTTCAGTTGCGTCTTCGGCATGGTTTCGGCGACGGTGCCGGAAACGCCGCTGAAGACGACGATGGTGTTCACGCCCGCGTCGTTCAACTGGTGTTCAAGCTCGTGCGGCGTGTACAGCGGGTTGACGTTCACCTGCGCCGCGCCGGCACGCACGATGCCGAGAAAGGCGATCGGGAACGCCAGCAGGTTCGGCGACATCACCGCGATGCGATCACCCTTCTTCACGCCCAGCGTGTTCTGCAGGTAAGCGGCAAAGTCACGCGACAGGCGGTCGACATCCGCATAGCTCAAGGTCTGCCCCGCGCAGCGGAACGCCGGCTTGTTGGCGTAGCGCTTCATCGCCTCGTCCATCATCGCCACCACCGACGGATAGGCATCGGGGTTGATGTCAGCGGGGACGCTGCCGTAGCTCTTGTGCCAGATCTTCGTGCTCATCATCTGCTTGCTCCTTTGTCCAGGCCGAATCACGCCACCCCTCTTCTGGCACGCATTCTAGAAGTCGGCCTGGGCGACGGCGATGGGCATCAGCCCTGCCGCGTCGAGCGGTCGATGCGCGGGTCGGGTTGAACAGGGTGCATCGATAGAATCGATGCATGTCATCCCCACCGCACGCCCCCCGGGAAGAAGCCGCCAAGCCCGGCAACTTCCTGCGCACCGTCATCGAACGCGACCTGGCCGAAGCCACCTATGCCGCGCGCCGGTTTGCCGGCTCGCCCGGCGATGCCGCCCATCAGCACGGTGGGCCCAGCGACCCCGCGCGCATCCGCACGCGCTTCCCGCCCGAGCCCAACGGCTACCTGCACGTGGGCCATGCCAAGAGCATCTGGTTGAACTTCGGGCTGGCCGCCGAGTACGGTGGTGTGTGCCACCTGCGCTTCGACGACACCAACCCGGAGAAGGAAGAGCAGGAGTACGTCGATGCCATCCTCGACGCGGTGCGCTGGCTGGGCTACGACTGGCAGCATGGCGATTCGCAGCACCTCTACTACGCGAGCAACTATTTCGACTTCATGTACCGCGCCGCCGAGGCGCTGGTCGAAGCCGGCCACGCCTATGTCGATGAGCAGAGTGCTGAAGCGATGCGCGCCAGTCGCGGCGACTTCGGTGCGCCCGGCACCGACAGCCCGTTTCGCGATCGACCGCCGGCCGAGAACCTGAAGCGCCTGCGCGAGATGCGCAACGGCGAACACGCCGACGGTGCGATGGTGCTGCGCGCGAAGATCGACATGGCCAGCCCGAACATCAACCTGCGCGACCCGACGCTGTACCGCATCAAGCGCGCCACGCACCACAACACTGGCGACGCCTGGTGCATCTACCCGATGTACAGCTATGCGCATCCGATCGAGGATGCGCTCGAGAACATCACGCACAGCATCTGCACGCTGGAGTTCGAAGACCAGCGGCCGTTCTACGACTGGATCCTCGAACGGCTGGCCGAAGCCGGGTTGCTGGCGCACCCGCTGCCGAAGCAGTACGAATTCGCGCGCCTGAACCTGACCTACATCGTCACCAGCAAGCGCAAGCTGCGCCAGTTGGTGGAAGAAAAGATCGTCGAGGGCTGGGACGACCCGCGCATGCCCACGCTGGTCGGCATGCGCCGGCGCGGCTACACGCCCGAAAGCCTGAAGCTGCTCGCCGAGCGCAGCGGTGTCAGCAAGGCCGGCGGCTGGATCGATTACGCCTCACTCGACATCGCGCTGCGCGACGACCTCGACCACAAGGCGCCGCGCGCGATGGCCGTGCTCGACCCGCTGAAGCTGGTGCTGAGCAACTGGGATGCGGTCATCGGCAAAGGCCAGACGCTGCCGTGCACCGCGCCGCTGCACCCTGGCCAGCCTGAGCGCGGCTTGCGCCACTTCACGCTCGGCCCGCAAGTCTGGATCGAACGCGAAGACTTCATGGAAGAACCCCTGAAGGGCTACCACCGGCTGAGCCCGCCGCGTTTCGACGGCAAGGGCGCGCGCATCGAAGGCAGCGTGGTGCGGCTGAAGTACGGCTACATCATCCAGTGCACCGGCCTGTCGAAGAACTTCGACGGCAGCATCGCCGAAGTGCAGGCCAAGCTGATCCCCGACACGCGCAGCGGCACGCCCGGCGCCGATGCGGTGAAGACCAAGGGTGTGCTGACCTGGGTGGCGGCGCACGATGCGCTGAGCGCCGAAGTGCGGCTGTTCGACCGGCTGTTCACCGAAGCGCAGCCCGAAGCAGAAGGGCGTGATTTCATGACTTGCCTGAACCCCGCCAGCAGCCAGCGTGTGACCGCCTTTGTCGAACCTTCGTTGGCCGGCGCCGAACGCGATCAGCGCTTCCAGTTCGAGCGCCATGGCTACTTCGTCACTGACCGCGTCGATCACTCGGCATCGGCACCGGTGTTCAACCGCATCACCGGGTTGAAGGACGGCTGGGCGAAGTAGCGTTCGGGGCAGTTTCAGCGCGGCCGCCTCAGCGCCGCAATGCGCTCGAGCATCATCTCGCTCGAACCATCGACGAACGACGCCACCCGCGCGCCGGCCAGGTGCCGGCCGAACGGATACGACTCGCGCAGCCCTTCGGCACCCATCGCCTGCGCCAGCGCGTGCAGCTGCCGTTCGGCCATGCGCGTGCAGTGCAGTTTGGCCTGCGCGGCGGTGAGTTGCGCATCCGCACCCGACTCGATCAGCGCGGCCGCCTGCGCCACCAGCGCCCGGCCGGCGGCAAGTTCGGTGCTCGCTTCGGCCAGCCGCCAGCGCCAGCCCTGATGCTCGGCCAGCGGCTGGCCGAAGGTGCGGCGCGATTCACCGTGCGCGAGCGCGATGCGCAGGCATTCGCCGACCATGCCGTTGCACATCGCGGCGATGTAGGTGCGTGCACCGTTGATCGACTTCAGCGCCGCCTTGAAGGCCTGGCCGGGTGGATGCAGCAGTTCGTCGTCATGGGCCAGGTAGCCGTCGAGACGGAAGCCGCCGGCGCCGATGGCGTGCTGGCCGCTGAGCGCGAAGGCCGGCTCGCGGACGAAGCCTTCACGCCGGCCGTCGACGACGAAGCAGGCGATGCCGCATGCGCCAGCGCCGCCTCGGTCTGAGCGTAGAGCACGATCACATCGGACTCGGTGGCATTGGTGATCCAGGCCTTGCCGCCGTCGATGCGCCAGCCCTGCGCAGTGCGTGTGGCCAGCGTGCGGATGGCGGCGAAGTCCGAACCGGCGGCGGCTTCGGTCAACGCCGTGCAGCCCAGGCGGCGGCCCGCGATCAGATCGTCCACGTAGCGCCGGGCCACTTCGGGCCGGGCATCGCGCGCCAGCTTGGCGGCCACGTTGTGGGTGTTGATCCACGACATGGTGAAGGCGAAGTCGGCTGCAGCCAGGGCTTCAGCGATCTGCGCCTTGGCGCCAAAGCCCAGGCCCAGGCCGCCCCAGGCGGTGGGCACTTCCAGGCGCGTGAGCCCGATCGCGGCCGCCGCATCGAGCGCTTCGCGGCCGATGCGCCGCTCGGATTCCCACAGCGCGGCCTGCGGTGCCACCACCTCGTCGGCGAAGCGAGCGGCCTCGGCGAGCAGCGCCGCCGGTGCGGGCGTGATCGATGTGTGCATTCGGAACTCTCCTTCGGCAGCGCGTCGAGCGCCGATCGCGGCAGCCGATCTTATGATCCGCGCATGAACCGTTTTCACAGCGCAGGCCTGGGCTTGCTGGCCCTGTCATTGACCGCCACGCTCGCGCCCGCCACGGCGCTGGCGCAAGCCGGCACGCCGGCGGCGTCGCACGCGCTGACGGCCTACGGCGGCTATCGCGCGGGCGGCTCGTTCGAGCAGGTGCAGACGCCGAATACGAACGTGGACATCGACAGCAGCGCGGCCTGGTCGCTGAGCCTGGACTTCCCGCTCGACGCCAGCCGCCAGGTGCAGATCTTCGCCTCCACCCAGTCCACCGACATCGCGGCCACAGCGACCAGCCCGAGCGTGCCGCTGACCGTGTCGTACCTGCACCTGGGTGGCACCAATTTCTTCGAAGGCGGCGTTGGCAGCGGGCCTTATGTCGTCGGCGGCCTGGGCGTGACGCGGCTGTCGCCAGGGCTTTCCGGCCTGTCGGCCGAATACCGGCCGTCAATGAATGTGGGCCTGGGCTGGCAGCTGCCGCTGGCGGCGGCGCTGTCGCTGCGCCTGGAACTGCGCGGCTACTTCACGCTGATCAACAGCAACTCGGCGTTGTTCTGCTCGGGCGGCTGCGTGATTGCCGTGCGCGGCGATGGGCTTGTGCAGGGCGAGGCGATGATGGGCCTGTCGTACGCGTTCTGACGGTCAGTCGAACATCAGCTGCGGCAGGAACAGGCTGATCTGCGGGATGTAGGTGACCAGCAGCAGGAACAGCAGCAGGATCGACAGCCACGGCAACGCCGCCTTGACCACCTGCACGATGCTCATGCCGGTGATGCCGGCAGTGACGAACAGGTTCAGCCCCACCGGCGGCGTGATCATGCCGATTTCCATGTTCACCACCATGATGATGCCCAGGTGGATCGGGTCGATGCCCATCTGCGAGGCGATCGGAAAGAAGATCGGCGCCAGGATCAGGATGATGCCGGTGGGCTCCATGAAGTTGCCGGCCACCAGCAGGATGATGTTGACCACCATCAGGAACATCCACGGCGTCATGCCCGCCTCCAGGATGTGCTGGGCAATGGTCTGCGGGATGCGTTCGGTGGTCAGCACGTGCGCGAACAGCAGTGCATTGGCGACGATGAACATCAGCATCACGGTGGTCTTGCCGGCGTCCATCACCACTTCCGGCAACTGACGGATGCCGATGTCGCGGTACACGACCACGGCCACGACGGTCGCATAAACGGCGGCCACCGCGGCGGCCTCGGTGGGCGTGAACACGCCGCCGTAGATGCCGCCCATGATGATCGCCAGCAGCGCCAGGCCCCAGATGGAATCCTTGAAGGCGACGAAGATTTCGTGCCCGCTGGCCCGGGCGCTCTTGGTCAGGCTCAACTTGCCAGCACGCCACCACACGGCAAAGGCCAGCATGAAGGCCAGCAACAGACCGGGAATGACGCCGGCCATGAACATGCGTCCGACCGACACTTCGGTGACGGCCGCATACACCACCATCACGATCGACGGCGGGATCAGGATGCCCAGCGTGCCGGCGTTGCAGATCACGCCGGCGGCGAACTCCTTCGGATAGCCGTTGCGCACCATGCCGGCGATGACGATCGAGCCGATGGCCACCACCGTCGCCGGGCTGGAACCCGATACGGCGGCGAACAGCGTGCAGGCCAGCACCCCGGCGATGGCCAGCCCGCCGCGCAGGTGGCCGACCGCGGCGATGGCGAAGCGGACCATGCGCTTGGCCACGCCGCCGGTGCTCATCATGGTGCCGGCGAGGATGAAGAACGGAATCGACAGCAGCGTGTAGTGCTCGCTGGTTTCGTACAGCTTGATCGACAGGCTGGCGAGCGAGTCCTCGCCGAAGAACAGGATCGTCAGCAGGCTCGACAAGCCGAGCGAGATGGCCACGGGCATGCCCAGGCCCATGAACACGAACAAGCTGATGAACAGAATGGCGGTGCTCACAACGACTCCTTGCTCTTCAGCTTCATCGCCTCGGCCACCTCGTCACCCAGGTGCAGGCTGTCCGAACGGCCGGTCAGCAAGGCCCACAGCACTTGCGTGAAGCGAAAGGCGAGCAAGGTGTAGCCGAAGGTGAGGATCGAGCGCACCATCCAGATCGGCACCGGCAGGTCTTCGAGTTCGACACCGACCTCGCGCATCTTGCTGACGTAGACAAGCGAGCCGAAGATGACCAGTCCGGCATAGAGCAAGCACAGCAGCACCACGACAATCGAACTGGCGCGGCGCAGCCACGGCGGCATCAGCTTGACCAGCGCATCGACGCCGATGTGCGCGCCGACGCGCACACCGTAGGAGATGCCGACGAAGATCATCATCGCGAAGAAGATCGACGTCAGTTCCAGCGCCCAGGTCCAGCCGGCGTTGAAAACATAGCGCATGACCACCTGCGAGAAGGTCAGCAACGTCATCAGCGACAGCATGACGACGACGATCCACTCTTCGAACCTGTCAAGCCACTTCATCGCTCACCCCTTCGCGACCCACGTCTTGCGCGTGGAGGCGCATGCATCACGCCGGCCCTCGCCCGGCGCTGGCGCAGCCGCCGCGTGCTCGCGGCACGGTGGCTGCGATCACACCGGTCAGGGCGTGTTGTTGGCCTTCAGCGCCGCTTCGATGATGTCCTTGCCGATCTCCGGCTCGAACTTCTTCCACACCGGCTGCATCGCCTTGCGCCAGGCTTGCAGCTCGGCCTTGCTCATCGGCAGCACCTCGGCCTTCTTGTCGTCGATGACCTTCTGTCGGTAGTTGGCGGCTTCGACGAAGGCCACCTTGTTGCCGTACTTGATGGACTCGGTCATCGCCTCGCTGAGGCCCTTGCGGATGTCCGGCGGCAGCTTTTCCCACCAGGCGTTGTTGGTGATGACCATGTAGTCGAGCACGCCGTGCTCCGAATCCATGATGTACTTTTGCACCTCGTGGAACTTCTTCGTGTAGGTGTTCGACCACGGGTTCTCGGTGCCGTCGACGACGCCGGTCTGCAAGGCCTGATAGACCTCGGCAAAGGCCAGCTTCTGCGGGTTGCCGCCCACGGCCTTGAACTGCGCCTCGAGCACGTCGGAACTCTGGATGCGGAACTTCAGGCCCTTCGCATCCTCAGGCAGTCTCAGCGGCTTGTTCGCCGACAGCTGCTTCATGCCGTTGTGCAGGTAGCCCAGCCCCTTGATGCCCTTCTTGGTCATCGAATTCAGCAACGCCTGGCCGGTCGGGCCATCCTGGAAACGATCGACCGCGGCGATGTCGTCGAACAGGAACGGCAGGTCGAAGACCTGCAGCTTGGGCGTGTACTTGCCGAACTTGGCCAGTGACGGCGCGATGATCTGCACGTCACCGAGCAGCAACGCCTCCATCTCCTTGCCGTCGCCGAACAGCTGGCTGTTCGGGAACACCTGCACCTCGACCTTGCCCGGGAACTTCTTCTCGGCCAGCTCCTTGAACTTCAGTGCCGCCTGCCCCTTCGGCGTGGCATCGGCTACCACGTGGCTGTACTTGATGACGATGGGCTGCGCCAGCGCGGCCCCTTGCATGAACACGACGGCGACCAACGCGCCAAGCAATCGCAGGACCATGGGACTTCCCCCTTCAATGAATGACGGAACTGACGCCCAACTGTACGCGCTGGCCGCGGCCCGACCACTGAGGAACTACCCGACCGACGCGACCGGGGCCTGCTGAATCGCCAGACGCCCGACGGCCCGCGCACAAACCGTTGCATTGCCTGACACAAGTCAACCGGGGGCCGCGCCTAGCATGCGCTGCAGCCACCTGACCGACACCCTCCGCCCCGATGCCTCTGCTCGTCATTGCAGCCCATACGTCCCGCAGCGCGGGCGTGCGCACGGTGTCGCTTCGCGCCGCGGTGTCGCTCAGCGCCGCGCTCGCCATGCTGCTGGTGGCCGCTGGAGCGGGCGTGGGCTTCTGGGCGTCAGTCGGCCTGGCCACGCCGCTGACGGCGGCCGACTCGCCGGCGGCCGGCCCGCGCCCGGATGCCGCGGCGTCGATGCCGGGATTTGCCGCCGAGCAGCTCGGTGCGCTCTCTGCGCGGCTGTTCAGGCTCGAAAGCCAAGCCGGGCAGCTGGGCGAGCGCATCCGCGCGATGACCGCGCCATCGAGCAAGGCCCGTGCGGCCGCGGCGGCAGCCAGCGGTTCGGCTGGCACCGCCACCAGCCGGGGCGGGCCGATGCTGCCGCCCCGCGCTGTCGGTCAGGCCGCCGAAATCCGCGCCGCGCCCGTCGATCTGCCCGGCTGGCAACAACGGCTGCAAGACATCGAACAGCAAATCAGCGGCGTTGCCGATGCCGCGCTGCTGCAGCACCTGGCATTGCTGCATCTGCCCAGCCGCGCGCCGCTCGACGGCGCCGAACTCAGCTCGTCATTCGGCAACCGCGAAGACCCGCTCACCGGACGGCATGCCTTTCACGCGGGGCTGGACTTCGCGGCGCCCGCCGGCTCGGCCATCCGCGCCGCGGCGGCCGGCACGGTGGCCTTTGCCGGCTTCCACCCCGCCTTCGGCTGGATGGTCGAAGTCGAGCACGGCAACCAGCTCGCGACGCGCTACGCGCACGCGTCCCGGCTCGATGTGCGGCGTGGCCAGCTGGTGCGCGCCGGCGACACGCTGGCCGCGGTCGGCTCCAGCGGCCGCTCGACCGGGCCGCACCTGCACTTCGAAGTGTTGCGACGAGGCCAGCCGATCGATCCGCGCCTGTACCTGGCCGGGCTGTAACCTGGCTACCAAGAGCCATGCCCGTCACCGCGCACGACACCCGCACGCTGACCGGCGCGTCGTTGGTGTTGACGCGGCGCAGCTTGCCCGCGGGATGGATCGCGTTCATCGCCTTGGCCGCGGCCACGCTGTGCGCCGGCGTCGGCGGCATCCAGCTGCTGCGCGACCAGCAGCAGCTGGTGGAGCAGAACGCTTCGACGACCCGGGAACAAACGCGGCAGTTGCAGGCCGATCTGGACAAGGCGCAGCTGCTGCAACAGGTCGCGGCCGCGCGCAGCGAAGAGCTCGAAAAACAGATCGATGCGCTGTACCGCGAACTACGCGACAGCGAGGAAGAACTGGCTTTCCTGCGCAAGCCGCGCGAATCGAAGCGGCAGCCCTGAGACCTTTAATCCATTCGAGGACCGACCATGATTTCACTGCGCAAGAAGCGGCCCGCGATCGACCTGACGCGGTTGTCCAGCCTGATCGCCGAAGATGTGGTCATCACCGGCGATGTCTGCTTCTCGGGTGGCCTGCGCATCGATGGCCGCATCAACGGCAACCTGATTGCGCAAGGCGCTGACGGTGACGGCGCCGCTTTGCTGGTTCTGTCGCACAAAGGCCAGGTGCACGGCAGCGTGCGCTGCGCCGACGCGGTCATCGACGGCACCGTCGTCGGCGACCTGGACGTGGAACGCTTTCTCGAATTGCAGTCGCGCGCACGCATCGACGGCAGCATCCGCTACCGTCAGCTGCAAATGGAACTCGGCGCCTCGGTGCGCGGGGAGCTGCGGGGCGAGCTTCAGGCCGTGCAGGCCGCCGCGGAAACACCGGCGGAAACATGCAACGTGGTCACGCTGGGCGCTGACAAGTCAGCGGCCGAACGCCGCTGATTCGCGCTTCGGCTCGATTGAGCTCATGTGAAATCAGCCGGAGCCGCCGATGGCGGCCCTTTCACCGCAGGTCGGCTCAAGCCTTATTCGTCGAGCAGCTGCTGATGCCGAGCAGCGAATACGCCGGACAGGTGCGCAGCAAGCCCGTCAACAATGGCACCACACCGACATAGCCCCACAGGCCGACGGTGTCGGTCGCCGCCAGGCCGATGAGCACGACGCCGCCGACGATGCGCAGCACACGGTCCAGATTTCCGACATTCGCTTTCATCAGTCTTCTCCTTGGGTTGACGTTGTGATCACCCGGTGTCAGCGCTCCAGGCGCTCGATGCCCATCAGCTTGAGCGCATACCTTTCGTAAACCGGTTCGACGCTGCCGCTCTTCATCTTGCGGATGAAGTACTTCTCGAAGGCGATCTTGGCCAGGTGCACCCACTTGCCCTTCTTGAACCAGTTGACGTTGCGCGGCGGAATCTGCGGCAGCGCGACAAAGGCCGCGCCTGTGTCGCCCATGTCGGCCAGGCAGATCGCGTTCCAGGTGGCCTTGGTCGTGGCCGGCGTGCCGGCGATGTTGGCGGCGATGTTGTGCACGATGGCCGTGACCATGGTCTCGATCATGTACCCGGTCTTGGGCGCGCCGGTTGCCACCGGCGTCGCCTCGACCGGCGGAATGGCCACGCACACGCCGGCAGCAAAGATGTTGCGGTACTTCTTGCTGCGCTGGAATTCGTCGATCAGCACGAAGCCGCGCGGGTTGCACAGCCCCTCGACCGCGGCCACCGGGTCCACGCCCTTGAACGCCGGCAGCATCATGCTGAACTTGAAGGGCAGCTCGTGCTCCTTCTTCAGCGCACCCTGCTCGTCGAGTTCGGTGACGAACATCTTGCCGGCCTCGACCCGGGTCACCTTGGCATTGCAGATCCACTTGACGTCGTTGTTGCGGAACTCGCTTTCCAGCATCGACTTCGAGTCGCCGACGCCGCCGAGCCCCAGGTGGCCGATGTAGGGCTCGCTGGTGACGTAGGTGATCGGCACCTTGTTGCGCAGCTTGCGGCGCTTCAGGTCGGTGTTGAAGATGAAGCTGAATTCGTAGGCCGGGCCGAAGCACGACGCGCCCGGCATCGCGCCGATGATCGCCGGGCCTGGGTCCTTGAGGAATTCCTGGTAGCGCTCGAAAGCCTGCTCGGCATGGTCGACCAGGCAGATCGATTGGGTATGACCTTCCGGCCCCGCCCCCGGCACCTCGTCGAAGGCGAGCTTCGGGCCGGTGGTGATGATCAGATAGTCATAGGGCAACATGCTGCCGTCCTGCAAGGCCAGCGCATTGCCCTCGGCATCGATGCGCGACACGCGCTGGGCGACGAAATCGATGCCCTTCTTCTCCAGATGGGGGCGGATCGGAAAGGTGATCGACGCGCGGTCGCGCCAGCCCACCGCCAGCCAGGGATTCGAAGGCACGAACTGAAAGTAGTCCACTGCATTGACGACGGTGATGCGGTGGCTCTTGTCGAGCTTTTCGCGCAGTTCGTAGGCGGCCGGCATGCCGCCGGTGCCGGCGCCGAGGATCACGATATGGGCCATGGTGGTCTCCCTGTGTTGACGGTGCAAAGGCGTCGCGAATTCAGCGCGGCGGTTGAGGCATCAGCAGGCTGGCATTCACCTGCCGCAATTCGTCTTCGTCCAGCCGGCCGGCCAGCGCCGCCAGGCGCAGCCGGTCGAGCAGCAGCGATACGCGCGCGCGCAGCAGCGCCAGTTCGGCCACCGCGGCGTCGTTCTCGGCATTCAGCAATTCGAGCGTCGTGCGCTCACCGACCTGGCGGCCGATGCGCGTGGCATCTAGTCGCGAGCGTGTGGCGCGCAGCGCCTCGTCCAGCGCGGTGACGCGTGATGCGCCCACCGTCAGGCCGAGCCAGGCGGCGCGGGTCTGCAGCGCCACCTGCTGTGCCGCACGTTCGCCTTCGGCCCGGGCCTTGTCGGCCAGGTGCAGGCTCTCTTCGCGGCGCGCGCTGCGGTAGCCGCCGGTGTACAGCGGCACATTCAGCTGCACGCCGATGAGCGCGTTGCCCTGGCTGTTGGTGGCCGAACCGTAGTTGCCGCTGCCGCTGAGGCGATCCTGCGCGAAGCTCGCCACCAGATCCACGGTAGGCGCCACTTCGCTGTTGAACCTCGCGGCCTCTTGCCGCGCCACGTCGACATGGGCCGAGCTCACGCGCAACTGCAGGTTGCCGGCCCTGGCATCAGCGAGCCAGGCGGCCAGCGGCGGCAGATGATCTTGCGGCGCGGCGCCAGGGGCCAGCACCGGCGACGACAGTTCCGCCACGGACCAGCCGGTCAGGTCGCTCAGGGCGACCTGCTTCAGCGCCAGGTCGGATTGCGCCGCCAGCACCTCGGCGCGCACCGCCTGGGCACGGGCTTCGGCCTCGTGTGCATCGGTGACCGGCGCATCGCCGAGCTTGAAGCGGTCGCGTGCCTCGACCAGGGCATGCTCCACCGACTGCTGCTGGCGCTGCAGCACGCGCAGCGATTCGGCCGCGAGCGCGGCGTCGAAGTAGCGTTCGGCGGTGCGCAGCATCAGCGCCTGCTGCGCGGCCCGCCATTGCAGTTCGGACACGTCGGCCGACAGCTCGAGCTGCCGCTTGTCGGCATCGCGCGCGGGGCTGTACAGCGGCTGGCGCGCCTGCAGTGCCCAGCGCGTGGCCATGCCGCCGTTGATCGAGGTGTCGAAGTCGGCGCCGTCCACGGTGCCGAAACCCGGCGCCGAAAATCGCGCGCCGTTGATCGAGGTGTCGCCGTTGGCGACGCCGACCGTGCCGCTGAATTCCACCGACGGCCGCCACAGCGAGGCGCCCTGCTCGCGCTTGGTCGCGCCGGCATCGCGCTCGGCACGGGCGGCCGCGTACTCGCGGTCGTTGCCGACCGCGGCGCGCCAGGCTTCGACCAGGTCGGCCGCGGCCGCGCCCTGCGCTGCAGGCAGCGCGAGCAGCGAAGCAAGCCACAAGGTCGGCAGGCGTTTCATGCGCTCACCCCAGTCAGGCGGCGGCACGCGCGCCGAGCTTGCGCATGATGGTTTCGAGCAAACACCACTTCGTCAGCCCGCTTTGCAGCAGGTTGACGCCGACGAACGCGGTGAAGGCCAGCCACCATTGGCTGACGAAGATCGGGCTGCCGGGGATGCCGAGCGCCAGCGACACCAGGATGAAAAGGCCAGCGAAGACGCGAACGAGTTGCCAGGACGTCATGAGATTTCTCCTTCAGGTTGCATGACAGGGACAGGGACAGGGACCAGCTTGGAAAGACGGCTTCGGTAGGCCATGAAATACAGCAACGGAATGACTACCAGCGTCAGCAGCGTCGACACCAGGATGCCGAAGATGAGCGAGATCGCCAGGCCGTTGAAGATCGGGTCGTCGAGGATGAAGGCCGCGCCGAGCATCGCCGCCAGGCCGGTGAGCAGGATCGGCTGCGCGCGCGTGATGGCCGAATTGACCACCGCGTCCTTGAACGGCTTGCCTTCGCGCACCTGCAGGTTGATGAAGTCCACCAGCAGGATCGAGTTGCGCACGATGATGCCGGCCAGCGCGATCATGCCGATCATGCTGGTGGCGGTGTACTGCGCGCCCAGCAGCGCGTGGCCCGGCATCACGCCGATGATCGTGAGCGGGATCGGCGCCATGATGATCAGCGGCGTCAGGTAGCTGCCGAACTGCGCCACCACCAGCAGGTAGATCAGGATCAGGCCCACCGCATAGGCCGCGCCCATGTCGCGGAAGGTCTCGTAGGTGATCTGCCACTCGCCGTCCCACTTGAGGCTGTAGCCCCGGTACGGGTCGTCGGGCTGGCGGATGAAGGTTTCGGCCAGCATGCGACCACCGGGCGTGGCGATCGCGCCGATCTCGCCGCGCATCTTGAACATGCCGTACAGCGGGCTGTCGACGGCGCCGGCCATGTCGGCGACGACATAGTTCACCGCCAGCAGGTCTTTGTGATAAATCGGCTGCTCGCGCAATGTGTCGCTCAGCGTCACCAGTTCGCGGATGGCGACCAGCTTGCCGCTGGCGCTGCGCACCGACAGTTGCAGCAAGGCGTTCAGGTCGCCATGCCGGTCGGCCGGCAGCTGGATCGTCGCTGCGGCCGGGTACTTGCTCTGGTCGTGCAGGTAGGCCGTGGCCTCACCCGCCAGCCCGGCGCGCAGCGTGCTCACGATCTCCTGCTGCGATACGCCCAGCATCGCGGCCTTGCGCCGGTCCACCAGCAGCAGCTTGCGCGGCGCATCGGCGATGCTGCTGTCGTCGATGTCGACCACACCCTCGGTGGCGGCGAAGACCTTGCGCACCGCCTGGGCGACCTCGCGCCGGCCTTGCGCCTCGGGACCGTAGATCTCGGCCACCAGCGGCGACAGCACCGGCGGCCCGGGCGGCACCTCGACCACCTTGACGTTCGCGCCGTGACGCTGGCCGATGGCCTGCAAGGCCGGCCGCACGCGCGTGGCAATGGCGTGGCTCTGCTCGCCGCGGTGGTGCTTGTCCACCAGGTTGACCTGGATGTCGCCGACCTCGCCTCCGCTTCGCAGGTAATACTGGCGCACCAGGCCGTTGAAGTTGATCGGCGCGGCGACGCCGGCATAGGCCTGGTAGTGCGTCACCTCGGGCACCGTCGCCAGGTGCGCGCCCAGCTCGCGCAGCACCGCGGCGGTCTGCTCCAGCGGTGTGCCGGCCGGCATGTCCACCACCACCTGGAACTCGGACTTGTTGTCGAAGGGCAGCATCTTCAGCTGCACCAGTCCCAGCACCGGCAGCAGCACCGACATGACGATCAGCGCCAACACGCCCAGCCCCAGCAGCGCACGGTTGCGCGTGCCCCGCTTGTCGTCGAGCAGCGGCCTGAAGATGCGCTGGAACAGCGGCGCCAACTTAGCCGACAGACCCTGCGGCTTGTGCGCGTCGCCCGCGGCCGGATGCGCAATCATCCAGATGCGCGCCAGCCACGGCGTGACGACGAAGGCCACCGCCAGCGACAGCAGCATGCCCATGCTGGCGTTGATCGGGATCGGGCTCATGTACGGGCCCATCAACCCCGACACGAAGGCCATCGGCAGCAGCGCGGCAATGACCGTCAATGTGGCCAGGATGGTCGGGCTGCCGACTTCATCGACCGCGCCGGGAATGATCTGCGCCAGTGTCTTGCCGGGAAACAGCTGCTGGTGGCGGTGGATGTTCTCGACCACCACGATGGCGTCGTCGACGAGGATGCCGATGGAGAAGATCAGCGCGAACAGCGACACGCGGTTGAGCGTGAAGCCCCACGCCCAGGATGCGAACAGCGTCACCGTCAATGTCAGGATGACCGCGCTGCCGACGATCGCCGCCTCGCGCCGACCCAGTGCGATGAACACCAGCGCCACTACCGCCGCGGTGGCGAAGAGCAACTTCTGGATCAGCTTGACCGCCTTGTCGTTGGCGGTGGCGCCGTAGTTGCGCGTTTGCACCACCTGCACCGTCGGCGGCACGACCGTGTTGCGCAGCGCATCCATGCGCCGCATCACCGCGTCGGCCACGTCGATCGCGTTCTCGCCGGGTTTCTTGGTCACGCTCAAGGTCACCGCCGGGAATTCGCCAGCGCCCTCGCCGGCGATGCCATGCCACACGTAGCGCGCGGACGGCAGCGGCCCGTCCACGACCTCGGCCACGTCGCGCAGGAACACCGGCCTGCCCTCGCGCACGCCGACCACCAGTTCCCCGACATCGCGCGCGTCCTTCAGGAACGGGCCCGACTCCAGCGCCACAGCGGTATTGCCCGAAAGCAGTTCGCCCACCGGCAGGCCCAGGTTCGCCGATTGCAGCGCACTGCGCAGATCGGGCACGGTGACACCGCTGCCGGCCATGCGGGTGGGGTCGATCTCGACGCGCACCGCGCGGCCGGGGCCGCCGAGGGTGGTGACCTCGCGTGTGCCGGGCACTCGCTTCAGGTCCGCCTCCACACTGCGTGCCACGCGTTCGAGATCGAAAGCGCCGATGGACGGGTCGTTGCTGAACAGCGTCAGCGTGACGATGGGCACATCGTCGATGCCCTTGGGCTTGACGATCGGATCGAGCACACCCAAACCGCGCGGCAGCCAGTCGGCGTTGGAGTTGACGGTGTCGTACAGCCGCACCAGCGCCTCGAGCCGCGGCACGCCGACCTTGAACTGCACGGTGATGATGGCCAGACCCGGCCGCGACACCGACATGACGTGCTCGACACCGGAGATCTGCGACAGCACCTGCTCGGCCGGCGAGGCCACCATCTGTTCGACATCACGCACCGACGCGCCCGGGAACGGCACCAGCACGTTGGCCATGGTGACGTTGATCTGCGGCTCTTCCTCGCGCGGCGTCACGAGCACGGCGAAGATGCCCAGCAGCAGCGCCACCAGCGCCAGCAGCGGCGTGATCTGCGCCGACTGGAAGTAGGCGGCGATGCGGCCGGAGATGCCCAGGGTGCGCTTCACGACATCGTCCTCAAGGCAACCGTGCCGCGGCCTGCGGGTCCCGTGCGACACGCTCGCCGGCGGAGACGCCGGTCAATACTTCGACGCTGTCGCCCTGCACGCGCCCCAACCGCACCAGGCGCAGCGTGGGCACACCCTTGTCGTCGACCACGTAGAGCACGTTCATCTCGGCACGGCGCAGCACCGCGGACGCCGGCACGAACAGCGGCCGCACCGCATCGCTGGCGGCTGCTGGCAGCCACACGCGCGCGAACATGCCGGGAGCCGCCCCCGTCACGCTCTGCGGCAGCGGGATGCGCAGTTGCAGGGTATGCGTCGATGCGTCGACCGTGGGCAGCACCTGCACGTCTTCCACGTCGGTCCAGCGCTGCGCCTCGGGCAATGCCGGCATCTCCAGCCGGGCCTGGCGCACCGGCTGGACCAGCGCGCGTTGCGGCACCGCCGCCGTGACGCGCAAGGCGCCCGGCTGGTACAGCGTGAGCAGCGCGCGGCCGGGCATGGCCATGTCGCCCTGCTGCACCGGCACCTCCGCGACCACGCCGGCATAGGGCGCGCGCACCACATGCAGACCGGACTGCGTGCGCGCGGCATTGGCCTGCGCCAGCTGCGCCGCGGCCTGCGCCTGCGTGGCCTTGTATTGCGATTCGGCACGCTCCAGCGCAGCCTGGCTGATGTATTGCTTGTCGAACAGCTGCCGCTGGCGCTGAAAGTCCTTGTTCGCCATCTCCAGCAACGCCTGCGCCGAGCGCACCTGCGCGTCGCTGGCGCTGGCGTTGTAGTCGGCGGTGCGGGCATCGATGCGTGCCAGCACCTGACCGGACTTGACCGCGTCACCGACCTTGACCTCGAGCGCGATCACCGCACCGGCCACCTGCGCGGCGACCACCGTCTGGCGCACGGCATCGACCACGCCGTCGAACGCGTTCAGGACGGCAGCGTCGCCGGTGCGCACCGGCGCCGTGGCCAGCGGGCCGGCGGCGGCCACCGCCGCCGCGCTGCCCAGCACGCCGGCCAGCAGTGCGATCACCGTGCTCCATGCTCTGAACATGTCTTGTGCTCCTGTTCTGGCGCACCGACCAGGACCGCGAGGGACTGGTCAAGCGCCTTCTGATGTGTTATTATTTACGCAATCAGTTAAATAGTCAAGTACATATTCATGCAAGCAGGCAGACGAACCGTGAGCAATCGGGCATGATGCGGACTCCACCATCCCCGGGGTGTGCCCGCATGCAAGACCTGCCCAAGGAAGCGCTCGTCCAGGTGGCGGCCTTCTTCCAGGCGCTGTCGGAACCGACGCGGCTGTCGCTGCTGAATCTGTTGCGCAGCGGCGAGCGCAACGTCGGCGATCTGGCCCAGCTCACCGGCTTCACGGCCGCCAACGTGTCGCGCCATCTGGCGCTGTTGACCACCCACGGCCTGGTGGCACGCGAGGGCCGCGGCACCAGCGTGTATTACCGCATTGCCGACCCTTCGGTCTACGCGCTGTGCGATCTGGTGTGCGACAGCCTGGCGCGCCGCTTCGAACAGGCCGCCCATGAGCGCGCCGCCTTCGTCAATTCCACGGCGCGCGGCGCGACGGCCCGGCCCGGTACCACCCGGCGCAAGCGCAGCCAGGCCGCTTGACTCACCGGCCGGGGTGGCCCGGCGCCGGGTTCAGGCCTGGATGAAGTGCTTGCGATAGTGCAGCAATTCGTCGATCGATTCGTTGATGTCGGCCAGCGCGGTATGCGCCTGCGCTTTCTTGAAGCCTTCCAGCACCGACGGCTTCCAGCGCCGCGCCAGTTCCTTCAGCGTGCTGACATCGAGGTTGCGGTAATGGAAGAAGGCCTCCAGCGTGGGCATCGTCAGCGCCAGGAAGCGTCGGTCCTGGCAGATGCTGTTGCCGCACATGGGGCTCTTGCCCTTGCCGACGTAGCGCTTCAGGAACTCGATCACCTGCGCCTCGGCCGCCGTCTCGTCGATGCGCGAGGCCTTGACACGCTCGGTCAACCCGCTGCGCCCGTGCGTGCCCTTGTTCCAGGCGTCCATGGCGTCGAGCGTGGCATCGCTTTGATGCACCGCCAGCACGGGGCCTTCGATCCGCCGGCCCAGCTGGGCGTCGGTGACGACCACGGCAATTTCGATGATGCGGTCGGTGGCCGGCAGCAGGCCGGTCATCTCCAGGTCGATCCAGACCAGGTTGTCGTCACTCGCCGGCAGTGTCGGGGCGGTCTGGCTGTTGTCGTCGCTCATGCGGGGTGATCGGAAGTATGCGAAGGCCCTGATTCTTGCCCAAGCCTACACTTCGATGCACATGCACCCGACCACCATCACCTTGTTGTTCATTGCCGCATTGCTGTGCTCGCTGGCGGTGAAGTTCTGGCTCGCCACGCGGCAGATGCGCCATGTGGCACGGCACCGCGACCAGGTGCCGCAGGCATTCGCTTCCACCGTCACGTTGCAGGCGCACCAGCGCGGCGCCGACTACACGCTGGCCAAGGGCCGATTCGGCCTGCTCACCACCGCCTTCGGCACGTTGGTGCTGCTGGGCTGGACGCTGCTGGGCGGCCTGGATGCGCTCAACGACCTGGTTCGCGATGGCGTGCAGCCGCGCTTCGGCGACATGGCCTACCAACTGGCACTGGTCGGCTGCTTCGGCCTCATCGGCGCGCTGCTCGAGTTGCCGTTCGAGATCTACAGCACCTTTCGCATCGAGCAGCGTTTCGGCTTCAACCGCATGAGCGCCAGGCTGTTCATCGCTGACCTGGCGAAGAACACGGCCGTCGGACTGCTGATCGGCGCGCCGCTGCTGGCGCTGGTGTTGTGGATCATGGCCGCCACCGGCACGCTGTGGTGGCTGTGGGCCTGGGGCGCGTGGATGGCGTTCAACCTGCTGATGCTGGTGCTGTACCCGACGCTGATCGCGCCGCTGTTCAACAAGTTCGAGCCGCTGCCCGATGCCGCGCTGAAGGCCCGTGTGCAAGCGCTGATGCAGCGCTGCGGCTTTGCCGCCAAGGGCTTGTTCGTGATGGACGGCAGCCGCCGCTCGGCGCATGCCAACGCCTACTTCACCGGCCTCGGCGCCGCCAAGCGCGTGGTCTTCTTCGACACCTTGCTGCAACGCCTCGAGCCCGGCGAGGTCGAGGCCGTGCTGGCACACGAACTGGGCCACTTCAGCCACCGGCATGTGCAAAAGCGCATCGTCGGCATCTTCGCCCTCAGCCTGCTGGGCCTGGCGCTGCTGGGCTGGCTGTCCGGGCAGAGCAGCTTCTATGAAGGCCTGGGCGTGGCGCCGAACCTGGACGCGCCCAATCATGCGCTGGCGCTGTTGCTGTTCATGATGGCGGTACCCCCGTTCGCCTTCTTCATCTCGCCGCTGATGGCGCAGGTCTCGCGGCGCCACGAGTTCGAGGCCGACGCCTATGCGCGCACGCAGACCAGCGGCACCGACCTGGCCAATGCGCTGTTGAAGCTGCACGAGGACAACGCCGCCACGCTGACGCCCGACCCGCTGTACGTTCGCTTCTACTACTCCCACCCGCCCGCATCCGAACGCCTGGCCGCGCTGGCGATGGCCGCGAGTTGACACCACACCCGAGCACCATGAACGAGCTGAAGAATCTGCATTGCAAGCCGCTGGAAGGCCAGCCGCCGATGGCCGCCGCCGAGATCGACAAGCACCTGGCGCGGCTGTCGGGCTGGGCCTTGCGCGATGGCGCGATCGAGAAGGCCTACCCCTTCGACGACTTCCACCGCACGATGGCCTTCGTCAACGCGCTGGCCTGGGTCGCCCACGCCGAAGACCACCATCCCGATCTGGCCGTCAGCTATGGCCGCGTCGTGGTGCGTTTCAACACACACTCGGTCGGCGGCATCTCGATCAACGACTTCATCTGCGCCGCGAAGGTCGACGCCCTGCTGGCTTGAACGCGCCGCCGCCGCTGTCGGTGGCGCGCGTGGTGGCGGCGCACGGGCGCCATGCCTTCATCGAAACCGCGCAGGGCGAGCGGTTGCAATGTCACCTGCGCGGCCGCCGCATCGACCTGGTGGTGGGCGACATGGTGCGCTGGCAAGCGGCTGGCGACGAAGGCGTGATCGAAGGCATCGAGCCACGCCGCAACCTGCTCTTCCGCCAGGACGAGTGGCGCACCAAGAGTTTTGCTGCCAACCTGGATCAGATCCTGATGCTGGTGGCGGCCGAGCCGGTGTTCAGTGAGGCACAGTTGGCGCGCGCGCTGATCGCCGCCGGCAGCGCTGGCATCGATGTGCAAATAGGCCTGAACAAGATCGATCTGCCGAGTGCCGAGACCGCACGCATGCGTCTGGCGCCGTACCGCGCGATGGGTGTGCCGGTGATCGAATTCGCCTGCAAGGCGCAGCCGCTGGAAACCAAACAGCGGCTGCTGCCGCAGCTGCAGGACAAGGTCACGCTGCTGCTGGGACCGAGTGGCACCGGCAAGAGCAGCCTCATCAACCTGCTCGTGCCACGCGCCGATGCACAAGTGGGAGAGATTTCGCGTGCGCTGAATTCGGGCCGCCACACCACCACCAGCACGCTGTGGTACTGGCTGGACGAGCAGCGCGGCGGCGCACTGATCGATTCGCCGGGATTTCAGGAGTTCGGCCTTTCGCACATCGAGGCCACCGAACTGGCCGCGCTGATGCCCGATCTGCATGCGCACCTGGGGCAGTGCCGCTTTCACAATTGCGGCCACCGGCACGAACCCGGCTGCGGCGTGCTGCAGGCGGTCGAGCGCGGCGACATCGATGCCGGCCGCTACCGGCTGTACGCGCAGATCCATGACGAGCTGAGCGCGCGGCGGCGCTGAAAACCGGTCAGCCGAGCACGTTGGCCAACGACAGCAGCGCCAGCAACAGCATCCACAGCACCACCGAGCGCCACACCAGCGCGACCACGCTTTGCAGGTGATGCAGCGCCAACGGTGCGCCAGGTGTCGAGCCCGCTGCACCGGCTGCACCGGCGGTGGCGCCGGCCTCGAATGTCTTCGATCGATCGGGCGTGACGCCAGGCGCGGCGCTGCCGCCGAGTTGCACGCCGACCGCGCCGGCCGCCGCCGCCAGGATGTGACCCTCGTTGTCGCGCTGCCACAGGCCCGCATCGCGCCGCCAGCCGTTGACCGCCTCCTCGAAGTTGCCGACGACGGCAAAACCGAAGGCCGTCAGACGCGCCGGCACATGGTCGATGCGCATGAACAGCCGCTGCGACAGCTCGAGCAGCGCGGCGTTGGCCGGCGCGTCCAGCGCGCGCTGCCGGTAGGCCCAGTAGCGGCTGACAAACTCGGCCATGCGGTACAGCACCGCGCCGGCCGGGCCCAGGCCGATGGCCGCGCACACGATGAACCAGAAGAACACGCCGAAGACATGCCGATGCGCCGCCAGCAGCGCGTGCTCGACCACGTGGCGCAACAGTTCGGTGCGGGGCAGCTCGCTGGTGTCCAGATGCAGCCACTGCGTCAGCGCTCGGCGCGTTTCGACCTCATCACCGCGTTCGAGCGCGTCGCGGATGTCGGTGAAGTAGTGGCTGAACTGGCGGAAGCCAAGCGTGAAGTACAGCACCGCGACGTTGAAGACCACCGCCGCGACGGCACTGAAACGCAGGATGCCGAAATGCAGCAACGCCACCGCCAGCGTCGGTACACCGACCGCGACACACCACACCACCCACACGTGGCGCGGCTTGCCGGCATCGAAGTTGCGTTCGGCCCAGCCGACGTATATCACCAGGCGGTGATAGACCCAGTTGTCGCGGGGCAGCGGCTTCAGCTGTTCGAGCAGCAGCGCGCACAGGACAGCGAAGAAGCTCATCGGCGGCGATCATAGCCAGCCCGCCTGCGGCGGCCAGCCGTTCTCAGGCGCTGAGGAAGGCGTACAGGTTGCGCAGCATCGCCGCCGTAGCGCCCCAGATGAAGTAGTCGCGCCGCACGCCATCAGCACCGGTCGCGTGCCACGGCATCGACAGGAATTGCCGCGTGTGCCCGTCCATCTCGATCTGGTGGCGCCGGTGGTGGGACGGGTTCATCAGGAACGCCAGCGGCACCTCGAAAGCCTCGGCCACCTCGAACGGGTCGAGCCGCAGTTCGAACGGCGGCAACACCAGGCCGACCACCGGCGTGACGACGTAGTTCGTCACCGTCGTGTACACCGGCAGCGAGCCGATGACTTCGACATGCTGGCTGCCCAAGCCGACCTCTTCCTCGGCCTCGCGCAGCGCCGCGGCGGCGGCATCGGTGTCTTCGGGCTCGACGCGCCCGCCCGGGAAACTGATCTGTCCGGCATGGTCACGCAGATGATCGGTGCGCCGCGTCAGCAGCACCTGCAAGCCGTTGTCGCGCTGCACCAGCGGCACCAGCACCGATGCCGCGGCCAGATGCTGCGCGACGAAGCCGTCGCCGGTGAGTTCGGCCTGCCAGGCCTCTGGCGTGCTGAAGCGCCGGCGCAGCGATGCCAGGGTCATGCGCTCGAGTGGCAGCGACGGCAGATGCCGGTCGGTGCCGACCACCGCGATGGTGGTGGGATCGAGGATGGACGAGCGAGCCACGCGGATTGCGGCGGGTGAAGCTTGGCCTGGGTTGCGCTACCCAACAACGTTTCGAGGCGGGCGGCCGGTCCGCATCGCCTCGACAGTCGGTTCGCGCTGTGGGCGGCCCGCGCCTGTGGCGTGGGCCAAGCCTCGCTCAGCCGAGTTTTTCCTTGATGCGCGCCGATTTGCCGCTGCGCTGGCGCAGGTAGTACAACTTGGCGCGCCGAACGTCGCCACGGCGCTTGACGGTGATGCTGGCGATGATCGGGCTGTACAACTGGAACGTGCGCTCGACACCTTCGCCGTTCGAGATCTTGCGCACGATGAAGCTGCTGTTCAGGCTGCGGTTGCGCTTGGCGATGACCACGCCTTCGAAAGCCTGAACACGTTTGCGCGTGCCTTCGACGACGTTGACGCTGACGATCACGGTGTCACCCGGGGCGAAAGCAGGAATCGTCTTGTCCAGACGCGCGATTTCCTCGTGCTCGAGGGTGGCGATCAGATCCATGGAGAACTCCGCAACGATCGTGCGCGCAAAGGGTGGAGGTGTTGTGTGCGGGATCCGGCCTGCCTTCGCATCGCGAGGCGCTCGCATCCCGCCTTGCGGCAGAGGATCGAAAAGCCTTTGATTATAGCCCGAGCGACTTCAAGAAGCGCTCATCCTGCGCGCTCAAGTGCCCTGCCGCACGCGCCGCCACGATCAGGTCGGGGCGGCGCCGGGCCGTCATCTCGAGCGAGCGCTCGCGCCGCCAGCGCGCCACCTCGGCATGATGGCCCGACAGCAACACCGGCGGCACCGCCTGCACGCCGGCCGGCGACTGAAGCGCTTCGGGCCGGCTGTATTGCGGGCCTTCGAGCAGGCCGTCGGAAAAACTGTCCTGCTGGTATGACGACGCGCTGAGCACACCGTCCTGCAGCCGGGCCACCGCATCCAGCAGTGCCAGCGCCGGCAATTCACCGCCCGACAGCACGAAGTCGCCGAGGCTGATCTCGTGACTGACATGGTTGTCGATGAAACGTTGATCGACGCCTTCGTAGCGGCCGCAGATCAGCACCGCGCCGGGACCGGCGGCGAATTCATGCACCAGCGCCTGGTCCAGCTTCTTTCCGGTCGGGCTGAAATGGATCACCGACGGGGGTTGAGCATCCTGGCGCGCGTGCTGCACCGCTTCGAGTGCGCGCCGCAGCGGCTCGGCCAGCAGCACCATGCCAGGGCCACCGCCGTAGGGTCGGTCATCGACGCGCCGGTAACTGTCGTCCGCGTGCTCGCGCAGTGGCCATAAATGCACCTGCACCCGGCCGGATTCGAAGGCGCGTCGTGTGATGCCGTGTTTCAGCGGCGCGTCGAACAGTTCGGGAAACAGCGTGATGACGTCGAAGCGCATCGTGCGGATCATGCTCCGGACGCAGCGGGCAGTCAGTAGTCGAGACCCCAATCGACACGAATGCGCCGCGAGGCCAAGTCCACCTCGTCGATGTAGGCGGCCACGAACGGGATCAGCGTTTCACCCCCATCGGTCTCGCGCGCCACACGCAGCACACTGTGCACGCCGGTGTCGAGCAGCCCGCTGACACGGCCGAGCAACTGAGCTTCACGGTTGAGCACCTGGAGACCGATCAGGTCGACCCAGTAGAACTCGTCGGCGACGGTGCTGGGAAAACTCTCGCGCGAGATGAAGATGCGCGCGCCACGCAAGGTCTCGGCCGCGCCGCGGTCATCGCAGCCTCGCACTTCGGCCAGCACATGGTCGCCTTGCACACGGGTCTGACCAATACGAAGATGATCCGGCAGGTGCCCGGACGGTTGGCCGCGAGCCGACGATTCTGCCGGCTTGAGGAACCAGCGCGTCGACGAGAACAGCGCCTGCGGGTCGGCCGCAAAAGGCTGCACCCGGATCCAACCCTTGAGGCCCCAGGCGCCGAGCACGCGCGCCACCTCGACGGCGTCGGCGGGAAACGTCAGGTCTGCCGCCGTCGGGTCGGTTGCCAACACCACCGGCAACCCCCGATGTCGGGATCAGGCGGCCGTCTTGGCCTGCTCGACCAGGCGTGCCACGGTTGGCGACACGCGGGCGCCCACGCCCGACCAGTAGCCGACGCGGTCCACCGCCACGCGCAGCGGCTGCTCACCGCCCGAGGCCATCGGGTTGTAGAAGCCGACGCGCTCGATGAAACGACCATCCCGGCGTTCGCGCGAATCGGCCACGACGATGTTGTAGAAGGGGCGCTTCTTGGCGCCACCGCGAGCCAGTCGAATGACGACCATGATGTGAATGTCCTTCAGTAAAGTGGCGCTGCCGCATGGCAAACGTCGGCCGAGCCGGTGCCTGGCGGACGATCGGTCTGCAGGCAAGACCGGCACGGCAACCGAGCATTATAAACTGACGGCATCCAATGTCGATTCGCCCATTGTCGAGCCAACCCTTGCATCCGCCAGCCCGGTGGCCCGGCGTGACCGTGCGCCCCGGCCTCGAAGGCGACATCGACGCGATCACCGAGATTTATGCCCATGCCGTCAAGCACGGCACCAGCAGCTTCGAAATCGTCGCGCCCACCGCGGCCGAGATGGCGCGCCGCCGCCGCGACGTGCTCGCGCAGGGGTGGCCCTGGCTGGCGGCCGAAAGCCGTGGCCGCGTCATCGGCTATGCGTACGCCGGTGCGTTCCGCGCTCGACCGGCCTACCGGTTCACGCTCGAGGATTCGATCTACCTGCACCCCGATGCCCAGCGCAGTGGCGTCGGCCGGGTGCTGCTGGCCGAGTTGCTGGCCCGCTGCACCGCTGCGGGGGCGCGCCAGATGCTGGCGGTGATCGGCGACTCGAACAGCCTGGGCTCGATCGCCCTGCATCGCGCGCTGGGCTTCGAGCCGGCCGGAGTGCTGCGGTCGGTGGGCTGGAAGTTTGGCCGCTGGCTCGATGTGGTGTTCCTGCAGCGCAGCTTGGGCCCGCCCGGGGCGACACCGCCGCCGGGCGGCCTGGGATGACGCGCTACCGCTCGAAATCGCTGGCCACCTGGTTGGCCGTGCTGGCCGGCACGCTCGGCGTCCACCGCTTCTATTTGCGCGGCTGGCGCGACACCATCGGCTGGCTGCATCCGCTGCCCAGCCTGCTCGGTCTGGCGGGCGCGGTGCGCATGCACAACCTCGGCCAGGACGACCGCGTCGCGTCGATGCTGGTGCCCCTGCTGGGCATCATGATTTCCGTGGCGATGCTGACAGCCATCGTCTACGGGCTGACGCCCGACGAGAAGTGGGACGCGCGCCACAACCCGGGGCTGACGCCGCGCAGCACCGGCTGGCTGCCCGTGCTGGGCGTCATCACCGCGTTGCTCGTCGGCGCCAGCGTGCTGATGGGCACCATCGCCTTCAGCGGCCAGCGCCTTTTCGAGTGGCAGCTCGAGGCATCGCGCGCGCCCGGGTGAGGTTCAACGCGCCCTCGGCAGTTTCTCGATGCGCTGGTTCGCGACCGCTGCCAGCAACCCGCCGATCGGGCCGTGGCCAGGCCATTGCAGCGCCGGGCACAGCTCGGCCAGCGGCACCAGCACGAAAGCGCGCAGGTGAGCGCGCGGATGTGGCAGCTGCAGCCGCGGCAGGTTCGACCGTTCATCACCGTGCAGCAGCAGGTCGAGATCGAGCGTTCGCGGCGCGTTGATGAAGGGCCGCTCGCGGCCGTGCCGTTGCTCGATGGCCTGCAGTTCGCTCAGCAGCGACAGCGCGGGCAACTGGGTGCGCAGCGCCGCCACCGCATTGATGAAGTCGGCGCCTTGTGCGTCCACCGGCGCGCTGCGGTACAGGGATGAACTGGCCATCAAGCGTGTGCCGGGCAAGCGCGCCAGCGCGGCGATGGCGTGTTGCACCGTGGTCTTCGCGTCGCCCAGATTGGCGCCGATACCGACGAAGGCCAGCACCTCCGGCGTGGCGCCATCCGCCGGATCAACTGTCGGCGGCTGCGTCGTTGTGGCCGGCATCGCTGGCACCTGCCGCGGGCTTGCGGCGCCTGCGGCGGCGCTTGCGTGGCGGCGCATCGTCCAACAGCGTCAGCTCGGCCGGTTGGGCGGTGGCCAGATCACCCGCTTCGGCTGCCGCCGTGGCACGGCGCGGCACGCGGCGCGGCGGCGTGGCTTCGCGCACCGTCTTCAGCATGGCTTCGCGGTCTTCGGCGCTACCGAGTGAAAAGTCCTCCCACCACTCGGCCAGCTCGGCATCCATCTCGCCGGCATCGGCTCGAAGACGCAGAAAGTCGTAGCCGGCACGAAAGCGCGGCTGTTCGACCAGCGCATGCGGCGCATTGCCGGTGCGCCGCTCGAAGCGCGGTTGCATCGCCCAGATCTCGCGCATGTCGGCGGCCAGCTTGCCACGGCCCGAGATGTCGCCGATGCGCGCGTCGAACACCGCATCGACCGCCTGTTGCAGCGCCAGGTACGGCGGCTCACCAGCTTCGCGCTGCGCCTGCCAGCGCGCCTGCACCTCGTGCCACAGCAGGCATGCGAGCAGGAAGCTCGGCGCGACGGCGCGGCCTTCGGCGACGCGGCGGTCGGTGTCGGCCAGGGCCAGTTGCACGAAGCGCTGCTGCGCGCTGGGTTGATCGCTGCTGACGAGCATGGCATCGAGGATCGGAAACACCCCGCGCTGCAGACCCTGCTTGCGCAACTCGTCGAGGCTTTTCAGCGCATGGCCGGTCTGCAGCAACTTGATCATCTCGTCGAACATGCGCGATACCGGCACGTTGGCCAGCAGCGGCGCCATCGACTTGATCGGCTTCTGCGTGGCCGGGTCGATGGCAAAACCCAGCTTGGCGGCGAAGCGCACCACGCGGATGATGCGCACCGGGTCCTCGCGGTAGCGCGCCTCGGCATCGCCGATCATGCGCAACACGCGCTTCTTGCCGTCCTGGAAGCCGTGGTGGTAATCCACCACGATCTGATCGGTGGGGTCGTAGTACAGCGCGTTGACCGTGAAATCGCGCCGCGCGGCGTCTTCGATCTGCGGGCCCCAGACGTTGTCGCGCAGCACGCGTCCGGCGGCATCGACGACATGCGATTTACCGCTGAGTTCGTGCTTCGAGGTCTTCTCGTTGCCGCTCACCTGCTCGGCCGCCGCCGCGTCGAGCAGCGCGCGGAAGGTCGACACTTCGATGACCTCGTGTTCGCGGCCGCGGCCGAAGATCACGTGCACGATGCGAAAGCGCCGCCCGATGATGAACGCGCGACGGAACAGCGCTTTCACCTGCTCGGGCGTGGCGTCGGTGGCGACATCGAAGTCCTTCGGCCGCAGGCCCACAAGCAGGTCACGCACCGCGCCGCCGACGATGTAGGCCTGATGCCCGGCATCCTTCAGTGTGCGCACCACACGCACCGCGTTGTCGTCGAGCAGGCCCTGGTCGATGCGGTGCTCGGCCACGGAAACCTCGACACGCTTGCCCAGCGGCACCGCCTTGGCGCCCTTGCCCGGCGCGGTGGTCTTGCCGAGCAAGCGGTCGATGAACTTCTTGATCATTCAGAACAGCCTGATGACGGGCCAGCCGCGTTCGACGGCGATGCGTTCGAGTGCGGGCCCTGGGTTGGTGGCCACCGGGTGGCTCACGGCTTCGAGCAACGGCAGGTCGTTGGTCGAATCGCTGTAGAAGGTGATGCGCTCGCAATCGGCCCATTGCAGGCCGCGGCGGGCCAACCACTCGCTCACGCGTGTGACCTTGCCTTCGCGAAAGGATGGCACGCCCCGCACCTTGCCGGTGACCCGCCCATGCGCATCGCGAGCCAGCTCGGTGGCGATCAGCTCGGGCACGTCGAACGCCTGCGCGATCGGTCGCGTGATGAACTCGTTGGTGGCGGTGACGATGACCACCTCGTCACCGTCCTGCCGGTGCTGTCGGACCAGCGCGAGCGCGCTGTCGTGGATCGTCGGCAGCACCACCTCGCGCTGGAAGCGCTCGCTGGCCGCGGCCAGTTCGGCCGCCGACCTGTCGCGCCACGATGCGGTGGCGAAGTGAATGTAGGCGTCGATGTCCAGTCGCTCGGCCAGGTACTGCGCATAGAAGTGGTCGTTCGCGCGCCGGAATTCATCGCCATCGGCCCAGCCCAGGCGCACCATGAACTCGCCGAAGGCGTGGTCGGAATCGGTGGCCAGCAAGGTGCCGTCCAGATCGAACAGGGCGAGCTTCATGCGCCCTGCCCGCCGATGCCGGGCTCTTCCTGCAGCATCTGGCGCAGCAACGGCACGGTCACCGCGCGCTGACGGGCCAGCGCGTAGTGGTCGAGGCGGTCGAGCAGGGCCATCAGGTTCTTCAGGTCGCGTGCGAAGCGCGTCAGCAAGTAGTCCATCACCTCATCGCCGAGGAAGATGCCACGCTGGTCGGCCTGCCGGCGCAGCACCGCGCGCGCTTCGTGTTCGGCCAGCGGCTGCAGGGCGAACACATGGCCCCAGGCCAGGCGCGTGCGCAGATCGTCACGCAGCGGCAGATCGACCGGCGGCAAGCGGCCGGCGGCAACCCATTGCGCGCCGGCGTTCGTGCAGTGCAGGAACAGGACGAAGGCGGCGTGCTGGCGCTCGGCATCGAGGCTTTCACAACGATCGACGACCACCAGCGTGCAATCGTCGCGCGTATGCCACGGCGCCGGATGGTGTGCATCGAAGGCGGCGATGTGCTCGCCTGCGCCTTGTCGCTGGTGCACCAGCGCACGCAGCAGATGGGTCTTGCCGCTGCCCGGCGGTCCCCACAGGTAGGTCGGCGTGGACGGCGCGACGGCAGCGCGCAGATGGGCCAGCGCGGCGCTGTTGTCCTGGGTGATGAAGGTGTCGAAGGTGGGCTGCGACTCGGGGCCGATGGCCAACGGAATCTGCTTCATTGGCATCGGTGCAGGCCCATGCGCACATATTTTAGGCGCCCGCGCCTGGACGCCCTGAGCGCTGGCCGATTGCGCCGTCAATGCAGCGAAGGCGGGGCGCCGTCCTGCAAATGCCGCATCCGGGCTTGCAACCCGGCGGCATCGGCGGCGTGCGGCCGCAGCTGCAGGTAGGCCGCCAGGTCGGCCACCGCAGCGCTGCGCTGCCCCAGTTCGATATGCACCAGGCCGCGGTCGCGCCGCTCGTCGATGTCTTGTGGCAGCAGCACGACCAGACGTTCGCACACGCCCAGCAGCGCCGGCCAGTTTTCAGCCTCGCGGTGGATCTCCTTCAGGTTGCGCAACAGGCGCGCCAGCATGTCGCGCGGCGCCGACGCCTGCAGGAACAAGCCCAGCGGCACATCGAGCTCGGCGCCCAGCCCGTGTCGGGCCCGGTACGGCGCCAGCCGCTCTTCGAGTTCTTCGCGCGACAGCGAGTGGCCACTGAGCGGGTCGATCACCACTTCGCCCTTCGATGCGCGCAGCTTGACCAGGAAATGCCCGGGAAAGGACACGCCGCGCGCGCTCAGCCCGATCTGCGTGGCCAGTTCGATATACAGCAGCGCCAGCGTGATCGGAATGCCGCGGCGGGTGTTCAACACCTCGTGCAGATGGCTGTTGCGCGGATCGTAGTAGTTGTTGACGTTGACGCTGAAGCCCAGGTCCTGGAAGAAGAAGCGATTCAAGAAGCGCAGCCGCTGCAGCACCGCGGCATCGGCAGGTATGCGCCGTTTCAGCCGATCGGCGAGCGCATCGATCTGCGCCAGCACACCCTGCGGATCGAGCGTCGGGTGTTCGTCCTGGGCCACCGAGATGGCGGCTTCGAGCAACGCGAAGCCCTGGTCCTCGGCCACCAGCGTGGCGAAATACTGCAACGCGGTGGGCACCTCGAAGCGCAAGGGCACGCTCATCGGACGACGGCTCGCAACGGCATATGACGAGTTTAGGTCAGCCGCCGTGACGCAGGTGCGCCGGCCGCATCCCGCTGGCCGCCAGCACGCCGAAGTACAGCAACGCCACGCCGGCGAGCACCGCCGCCATTGCGCCGGCACGCTGAGCGGCGTGGGCCTGCAGGCCGATCCAGTCGATGGCGCGGCCCGCCCACCACAGCGCCAGCGCCAGCGCCGTCACGGCAGCCCCGATGCGCAGCATGAACGGCCGCCAGCCGGCACGCGGTGTGTACACGCCCAGGCCGCGCAGCCCGAACAGCAGCCAACCGGCGTTGACCAGCGCACCGATGCCGATCGACAGCGCCAGCCCGGCGTGTCCCAGCCAGGGCACCAGCACCACGTTCATCGCCTGCGTGGCCACCAGCACGACGATGGCGATGCGCACGGGCGTGCGCACATCCTGTCGCGCATAGAAGCCCGGTGCCAGCACCTTCACACCCACCAGCCCCATCAGCCCGACGCCGTAGCCCATCAGCGCGCGCGTGGTCTGCACCACGTCCTGCGGCTGGAACTGGCCGTAGTGGAAGATGACCGCGATCAGCGGGCCCGGAAAGACCAGCAGCGCCACCGCGCATGGCAGCGCCAGCAAAACCAGCAGGCGCAGACCCCAGTCGAGCATGCCCGAATAGTCGGCGCTGTCCTGGCGCGCTTGAGCGGAGGCCAATTGCGGCAGCAGCACCACGCCCAGCGCCACGCCGAGCAGCCCGGTGGGAAATTCCATCAGCCGATCGGCATAGGTCAGCCATGACACGGCCCCGACCCCCACGTGCGAGGCGATCTGCGTGTTGATGAGCAGCGAAATCTGCGCCACCGACACGCCCAGCAGCGCCGGCGCCATGCGGCTGAGCACGCGCTTCACGCCAGGATGCCGCCAGGCCTGTCGCAACGCCGCCGCGCCAAGCGCCAGCCGCGGCAGGCGGCCGAGCGCCCGCAGTGCCGGAATCTGGATGGCAGCCTGCAGCAGCCCGCCGAGCATGACGCCGCCGGCCAGCGCTTCGATCGGCTGCAGGCCCCACGAGACGAAGGCCGGCGCGCCCCACCAGGCCGCCGCGATGACGGCCAGGTTCAGCAGCACCGGCGTCAACGCCGGCACCGCGAAACGCTTCCAGGTGTTGAGGATCGCTGCCGACAACGCCACCATCGACATGAAGCCGATGTACGGGAACATCCAGCGCGTCAGGCGCGCGGCCAGGTCGAACTCGGCCAGTCCGGAGCCGATCAGCCACACCAGCAGCGGTGCGCCGACGGTGCCCACCACGCAGGTCAGCAGCACGGTCCAGGCCAGGATGCTGGCCACCGAATCGATCAACAGCTGCGTGGCGTCGTCGCCCACCTCTTCACGGCTGGCGGCCAGGATCGGCACGAAGGCCTGCGAGAACGCCCCTTCGGCAAACAACCGGCGCAGCAGGTTGGGGATGCGAAAGGCGACGTTGAAGGCGTCGGTGACAGCACTGGCGCCGAAGGTGGCCGCGATCAGCTGCTCGCGCACCAAGCCGGTGACACGCGAAGCCAGCGTGAACAACGAAACGGTGGAGGCGGCCTTGAGCAGGTTCATCAGGGGGCGAACCCAGCGCACGCGAGCCAACGGCACACGCGCTGTCAGGCCGACGGCGTCAGCATTATAGGTGCGCGGTCCGGGCTCACCGCCTCTGGGCGGGGTGCAATGCTATACTCACAGGCTTTGCGGTTGGCGCTACTGTCAACTGCGCATGACCGAACCCTCGACACCTTATGGCCACCTCGACAAAAGCCAAGAAACGCACCGTCCGCCTGGCATCGGGCCTGAAACGCGCTCGCCAGAACACCAAGCTCAATGCCCACAACACCGCGCTGCGCTCGAAGTTCCGCACCGTCATCAAGAACGTGCAGAAGGCCGTCGCCGCCGGCGAAGCGGCCAAGGCTGGCGAGTTGCTGAAGTCGGCACAGGGCGTGATCGACTCGGTCGCCGACAAGGGCCTGTTCCACAAGAACAAGGCCGCGCGCCACAAGTCGCGCCTGTCGGCCAAGGTCAAGGCGCTGTCGGCTGCCGCCTGAGCCGGCTCGATCGATCAGCTTGAAAAGCCCGCCAATGCGGGCTTTTTTCATTCGGCCCGCGCAAGCGGGCCGTTGTCATTCCTGCCCGCTCAGGCGGCTTTGTCGAGATCACTGCGCCGTCGTGGTGCTGTGCTGAAGCACCGTCAACTGGTTGTCGCGGGCAAAGTTCATCACGAAGTCCCAGGCCAGCAACTCGACCTGCTTCAGCGCCTCGCTGACGATCACGCACTTCACGCCGTCCGACGTGCTGGGAACACACAGCGGCGAATAGCCGATCAGCTCCGCGCGACCGCCTTGCACGCCACCAGGGCGGAAACACGACATCGCGCCGGCCAGGCGCTCGGCCCAATCGCTGGGCCTGAAAGGGCGTCCATCGACGGTCAGCCCCAGGATGCGGTATTCGACAGGCGGGTTCATCGGCGATGTGAGCCGCGGGGCGCGGATGGGTCGTTGCTGCACCGCACCAATCATCGCACGCCCGCGGATGCTGCTGCGCCTGGCCAGTGGGCCCCACTTAGAATCTTGCCCACTGTCCACGCCATCGCGTGGGTCGAGGTCAACGTCGATGAACGCACCCGAAAAAGCCGTCGTCCAGGCCATGCCGCACGTGATGAACACCTATGGCCGCCTGCCGCTGGCGCTGTCGCACGGCAAGGGCTGCTGGCTGTGGGACACCGAGGGGCGCAAGTACCTCGACGCGCTCGGCGGCATCGCGGTGAACACGCTCGGTCATGCGCACCCGAAGCTGGTGCCGGCGTTGCAGGAGCAGATCGGCAAGCTGATCCACAGCAGCAACTACTACGAGGTGCCGCTGCAGGAGACATTGGCCGCGCGGCTGTGCGAGCTGTCGGGCCTGAACGCCGCGTTCTTCTGCTCGACCGGTCTGGAAGCCAACGAGGCGGCCATCAAGATCGCGCGCAAGTACGGGCACGACCGCGGCATTCAGCGGCCGCAGATCATCGTCTACGAGGGCGCCTTTCACGGCCGCTCGATCGCCACGCTGTCGGCCACCGCCAACAAGAAGATCCAGGCCGGCTTCGGGCCGCTTGGTCGAAGGCTTCGTGCGCGTGCCGCTGAACGACCTGGCGGCGGTGCAGCAGGCCGCGCACGACAACCCCGACGTGGTGGCGGTGTTCCTGGAAACCATCCAGGGCGAAGGCGGCATCCACCCGACGCGCTGGGAGTACCTTCAGGGCCTGCGCAAGCTCTGCGACGAGCACGAGTGGCTGCTGATGCTCGACGAGGTGCAGTGCGGCATCGGCCGCACCGGCAAGTGGTTCGCGCACCAGTGGGCCGGCATCGTGCCCGATGTGATGCCGCTGGCCAAGGGGCTGGGCTCGGGCGTGCCGATCGGCGCGGTGGTGGTCGGGCCGAAGGCGGTGAACGTGCTCGGCCCGGGCAATCACGGCACCACCTTCGGCGGCAACCCGCTGGCCATGCGCGCCGGTGTCGAGACGCTGCGCATCATGCGCGAAGACGGCGTGATGGAAAACGCGGCCAAGGTAGGCGCTGCGCTCAAAGGCGCCCTGGAGCGCGAGCTGCAGGGTATCGATGGCTATGTCGAAGTGCGCGGCCAGGGTTTGATGCTGGGCATTGAGCTGGCACGGCCGTGCGGTGAACTGTTGGGCCGGGCTGCGCGCGCCGGATTGATGATCAGCGTCACGGCAGACAAGGTCATCCGCCTGGTGCCACCGCTGATCCTGTCGGCCGACGAGGCGAAGCAGATCGTGGCCATCCTGGTGCCGCTGATCCGCGAGTTCCTGGCCGAAACACCGCCGGCATGAAACCCGCGCCGCGGCTGATGAAGCACTACCTGCAGTTCAAGGACCTTCGCGCCGAGGAATACGCCTACCTGTTCGAGCGCGCGCGCATCATCAAGACGCGCTTCAAGAACTACGAGCGCTACCAGCCGCTGACCGACCGAACGCTGGCGATGATCTTCGAGAAGGCGAGCACGCGCACGCGCGTCAGCTTCGAAGCCGGCATGTACCAGATGGGCGGCTCGGTGGTGCACCTGACCACGGGCGACAGTCATCTGGGGCGTGCCGAGCCGGTGGAGGACACCGCCAAGGTCATCAGCCGCATGGTCGATATCGTGATGATCCGCACCTACGAACAGTCGAAGCTGGTGGCCTTTGCCGCCAACTCGCGCGTGCCGGTGATCAACGGCCTGACCAACGAGTACCACCCGTGCCAGATCCTGGCCGACATCTTCACCTTCATCGAGCACCGCGGTTCGATTCAGGGCAAGGTGGTGGCCTGGGTCGGCGACGGCAACAACATGGTGCACACCTGGCTGCAGGCGGCCGACATCCTCGGCTTCACCGTGCACCTGAGCTCGCCGCGCGGCTACGAGTTCGATCCCGCAGTCGCCGGCATCTCGCGCAGCGACTGCTACCGTGTGTTCAAGGATCCGATGGACGCCTGCCGCGGCGCCGACCTGGTGACCACCGACGTGTGGACCAGCATGGGCTACGAGGCCGAGAACCAGCAGCGCCAGCAAGCCTTCGCCGACTGGTGCGTGGATGCCGAGATGATGGTTGCGGCCAAGCCCGATGCGCTGTTCATGCACTGCCTGCCGGCCCACCGCGGCGAAGAAGTGACCGCCGAGGTCATCGACGGGCCGCAATCGGTGGTCTGGGACGAGGCTGAAAACAGGCTGCACGCGCAGAAGGCACTCATGGAGTACCTTTTGCTCGGCCGCATCGGCTGATCACTGCTTGCGTCGGCGCGCCGCGGCGCCGACCACCAGCAGGCCCAGCGCCAGCAGCGCATAGGTTTGCGGCTCGGGCACTGCCGCCAGCGCCGCCACGCCGGTGTCGGGAAAGTCGGTGAACACGCCATCGACACCGAGCTGGAAGTAGTAGCTCATCTCGGCCTGCGGATCGGCAAAGCCGTAACCCGACGCATCGTTGCGGAAGGTATAGGCATGCACCAGCAACCCGGCGGCATGCGCGGCCTCGATGACCCCGGTGCTGCCTTCGACGAGGCGGTCGTTGATCGGCGTGGCGTTGTTGCCGGCCGGGTCGGTGGTCTTCACCAGATACGGCTTCCACGGGCCGATGCCGTCGGCGTAGGTCTTCACGAAGTCCAGGCCGACGCCGGTCAGCATGTCGGCGAAGCTCAGGCCGCCACCGGCCGCGGCCACGTCGTAGGGCTGGCCGTAAGGCGCTGTCAGGTCGAGCGAGCCATCGGGGTTGACGTCGTTGGCATCCACCAGTTGCACCAGCCTGATGTCGGTGCGGGTGTTCAGGTACTGCAGGTTGCCGACCTCGAACGACTGGATGAACACCGGCGCGCTCGCCGTGTTGCCATAAGCCGCATGCAGCGTGTCGACCAGCTTGTTCTCGAACACGTTGTTGCCGAAGATGCTGTCGTGGAAGGTCGAATGCTTGACCTCGGGATAGATGCCCACGCTGCGGCCCAGCCGTGCGCTCTGCGATTTCGCCAGCGCGATCACCTCGTCCAGCGTCGGGATCTGGTACAGGCCGTTGAACTGCTGCGGCCGGTTGGCGCGTGGCTGGATCGCGCGCAGGGTCTTGATCTCGGCCAGCGTGAAGTCGCTGGCATACCAGTCGGTGGTAGACACGCCGTCGAGCACCTTGGTGGTCCTGCGGGCGACGAATTCGGGCCGCATCGACACATCGGTGGTGCCGCCCAGCAGCGGCTCGTGGCGCGCGATCAACACGCCGTCCTTGGTCATCACCAGGTCGGGTTCGATGAAGTTCGCACCCTTCTGGATGGCCAACGCGTAACCCTCCAAGGTGTGCTCTGGCAGGTAGCCCGAGGCACCACGATGGCCGATGACGATCGGCGCCGTGCCGTCGAGCGTGTTGTAGGCGGCCTGCACCAGCGTCGGCAACTGGCCGGCAACGGCGATGGCAGCACTGGCCAGCGCGAACGGAATCTTCTTCAAGCGTGTTCTCCTCGGGGTTGTGGCATCGCCAGCGCGACACAGCAGGAGTCTTCAGCCCGATCGTGTCGGCACGATGACATGCCAGCGCAACCGCGTACCATCTTTGCGACGTCGCCACCCACCCGCCCACTCACCTCCGATGCCACGCCTTTGGGATATCTCTGCGCCGGTCGATGCCGATTCGCCGGTGTTTCCCGGTGACACGCCTTATCGGCAAATCTGGAGCGCGCAGCTCGGGCCGGCCTGCCCGGTCAACGTCAGCGCATTGACGCTGTCGCCGCACACCGGCAGCCATGCCGATTCGCCGTTGCACTACGACCCACACGGCGCGGCGGTGGGCGAGCTCGACCTGGTGCCGTACCTCGGCCGCTGTCGGGTGCTGCACGCGATCGGCTGCGGCGCGTTGATCGAATGGCGTCACATTGAGCGCAAGCTCCACGGCCTGCCACCGCGCGTGCTGGTGCGCACCTACACACAGGCGCCAGCGCGCTGGGACGCCACGCTGTCGGCGTTCGCCGCCGACACAGTAGAACGCCTGGCCGACCTCGGCGTGATGCTGATCGGCATCGACACCGCCAGCATCGACCCGGCCGACAGCAAGACGTTGCCCAGCCACCAGGTGATCCGCCGCCGCGGCCTGCGCGTGCTGGAAAACCTGGTGCTCGACGACGTGGCCGAAGGCGACTACGAGCTGATTGCGTTGCCGTTGAAGCTGATGAGCGCCGATGCCAGCCCGGTGCGCGCGGTGCTGCGCGCGATCGAATAGAACCCGAAGCAAGGATTGCCGCATGCACAGCCTCGATGACGCCCTCGCGCTCGATGCCGCCGACCCGCTGGCTCCGCTGCGCGCCCAGTTCGACATTCCCGACGGCCTGATCTACCTCGACGGCAATTCGCTCGGCGTGCTGCCGCGTGCCAGTGCCGACCGCGTCGCGCAGGTGGTGCGTGACGAATGGGGCAATGGCCTCATCGGCAGCTGGAACGGTGCCGGCTGGATGGAATTGCCGCAGCGCATCGGCGACAAGATCGCGCGCCTGGTCGGCGCCGGCGCGGGCGAGCTGGTGGTGGCCGATTCGACCTCCGTGAACCTGTTCAAGGTGCTCAGCGCGGCGCTGAACCTGCAGCGCGCCGATGCGAGCGCGCGCACACGCATCGTCTCCGAACGACACAACTTCCCCACCGACCTGTACATCGCCGAAGCGCTGGCCCGGGAACGCGGCCTCGAACTGGTGCTGGCCGATTCGCCGGAGCAGCTGATGCCGTTGCTCGACGGGCGCGTCGCGGTGCTGATGCTGACCCATGTCAACTACCGCACCGGCCGCATGCACGACATGGCCGCTTTGACACGCGCTGCGCAGGCCAGCGGCGCGTTGGCGCTGTGGGACCTGGCGCACTCGGCCGGCGCGGTGCCGGTGGCGCTGAACGCCTGCCGCGCCGACTTCGCGGTCGGCTGCGGCTACAAGTACCTCAACGGCGGCCCCGGCGCGCCGGCCTTCCTGTGGGTGGCACCGCGCCATGCCGATCGCTTCTGGCAGCCGCTGGCCGGCTGGATGGGTCACGCCGCGCCGTTCGAGTTCAGCCCGCACTACCGGCCTGCCGCCGGCGTCCAGCGCTACCTGTGCGGCACACCGCCGGTGCTGTCGCTGGCAGCGCTGGAATGCGGGGTGGACACTGTGCTGGCCGCCGAAGCGCACGGCGGCATGGTCGCGTTGCGTGACAAGTCGCTGGCCCTGGGCCGTGCGTTCGCCGATGGGGTGCTGCGACGCTGCGCAGGCCATGGCCTGACACTCGTCTCGCCGGGCGAGGATGCGATGCGCGGCAGCCAGGTGTGTTTCTCGCACGCCCACATCGGCTACCCGGTCATGCAGGCGTTGATCGCACGCGGTGTGGTCGGCGACTTCCGAGCGCCGGACATCCTGCGCTTCGGCTTCACGCCGCTGTACACGCGTTTCGCCGACGTCTGGCATGCGGTCGAGCATCTGGCACAGGTGCTCGAGCGCGGGGAATGGCGCGAGGCGCGCTTCAACCAGCAGGCGGCGGTGACATGACTCGGCAAGACAAGCCCGAAGCCATCGTGCGCGCCGAAGGCGCGCAGCTCGATTTCGCGCGCGACATGAGCTATGGCGACTATCTGCACCTCGACGCGATCCTGAACGCACAGGCGCCGCTGTCGCCCGACCACAACGAGATGCTGTTCATCGTGCAGCACCAGACCTCCGAGTTGTGGATGAAGCTGATGCTGCACGAGCTTCGCGCGGCGATGTCGGCGGTGGCCGCCGACCAGCTCGCCAGTGCCTTCAAGATGCTGGCGCGTGTCTCGCGCATCATGGAGCAGCTGGTGCATGCCTGGGATGTGCTGGCGACGATGACGCCGCCCGAGTACAGCGCGATCCGCCCCTACCTGGCGCGCAGCAGCGGCTTCCAGAGCTGGCAGTACCGCTGCATCGAATTCAGCCTGGGCAACAAGAACGCGGCGATGCTGAAGCCGCACGCACACCGCGCCGAACTGCTGGCGCGGGTGCAGGCAGCCTACGAGGCGCCGTCGCTGTACGACGAGGCGCTGAAGCTGCTCGCGCGGCGCGGCCTGCCGGTGCCCGCCAGCCACCTCGAACGCGACTGGCGCCAGCCGTATGCTGCCGACGCGGCTGTCGAAGCGGCCTGGCTCGAGGTCTATCGCCAGCCTCAGCAGCACTGGGAGCTGTACCAACTGGGCGAAGAACTCACCGATCTGGAAGACGCTTTCCGGCTGTGGCGCTTTCGTCATGTGACGACCGTCGAGCGCGTCATCGGCTTCAAGCGCGGCACCGGCGGCACCGGTGGCGTCAGCTACCTGCGCAAGATGCTCGACGTGGTGCTGTTCCCGGAGATCTGGACGCTGCGCACCAGCCTGTGAGCACGCCGTGCGCCGGGCCCGCGGCGGGCCGGCCGCACGACAGTCAACATCAAGCCCGCGCGCGGCGCCGGCCGATGGTCACGACCATCGCCAGCCCGGCCAGCCACAACGCGTAGGTCTCGGGCTCGGGAACCGCGCTCACCGTCTGCGTCACCAGCAACTGCACGCTGTTGCTCGAATACAGCACGTCGAAGGCGCCGCTCGCAAAGCCGTTCAGCGTCAGGCCGGCGAAGCTGCCGCTGCGCGCCGCCGTGCTGGTCAGCACCGTGAAGCTGTCGCCGATGTCGAAGCTGCACGCGCCCAGGCAGTTCAGCGCCAGCGTGCCGGCCAGGTTCGCGGCACCGGTGATGTCCAGCAGGTCGAAGCTTGCCAGAGACGTCAGGTCCAGCGCCAGCGTGCCGGCGGCCGTCTGCGTGTAGGCCCCTGTCATGCTCAGCGTGCCGGCGCCGAACGAGCCGGGTGCCACGGTGCCGTTGTTGGTCAGTCCGCCCGCGGTTGTGAAGCGGCCGTCGCCGGTGAGCTTGCCGGCGTTGACGAAGGCCGTCGGCAACATGAAGTTGCCGCTCTGCACATCGACGGTGCCATTGTTGACCAGGCCGATGCTGCTGATGAACCCGGTGGTGCCGCTGCCACCGCTCTTGCGCAAGACGCCGTTGTTGACGAAGGTGGCGGCGGCGCCGCCCGAATAGGCCAGCAGCGCATTGCCCTGCGCGTCCCACACGCCGTCGTTGACCACTGTGGCGCCGTTGGCGAAATTCAGGTTGCCACTGGCTGCCGTCCAGCGCACCGTGCCGTTGTTGGTCAGCACGTTGGTCGCGCCGTTCAGCGTCTTGGTGCTGGCGGTATCGAGCACCAGGGTCTGCCCCGAGGCCACCGTCCAGGTGCCGGCCAGCGTGCCGGCATTCAGCGCCACGCTGCCGTTGATGACCGCCGCGTTGCCGGTGCTGGTGCCACCGGTGATGCGCAGGTTGCCGGAGTCGAAGGCGCCTGTGAAGGTGGCGTTGGCGTCCAGCTCGGCCACGCCCGCACCGGTGAACACCGTGCCGGCATTGAAGGCGTTGGCACCGCTGCCAGAGACACGGAAAGTGCCGCTTTGCACATCGATGGTGCCGTTGTTGGTGAAGCCCATGCTCGAAACGGTGGCAGTGGCGCCGCTGCCACCGCTCTTGCGGAAGGTGCCGTTGTTGACGAACAAGCCGTCCGCGCCGCCGGAGTAGGCCAGCAGCGCATCGCCCTGGGCATTCCACACGCCGTCGTTGACCACCGTGGCGCCGTTGGCGAAGTTCAGGTTGCCGCTGCCGGTGGCCCAGCGCACGGTGCCTTTGTTGGTGATGACGTTGGTCGGGCCGTTCAGCGTCTTGGTGCTGGCGGTGTCGAGCACCAGGCTCTGCCCCGAGGCCACCGTCCAGGTGCCGGCCAATGTGCCGGCGTTCAGCGCCACGCTGCCGTTGATGATCGCCGCGTTGCCGGTGCTGGTGCCGCCGGCGATGCGCAGGTTGCTCGAGCTGAACGATCCGTTGAAGGTGGCCGACGCGGTGAGTTCGGTGACGCCGGTGCCGATGAACGACGAGCCGTCGTTGAAGCTGTTGGCGCCGCTGCCGGCGACGCGGAAGGTGCCGCTTTGCACGTCGATGACACCGTTGTTGGTGAAGCCGATGCTCGAATTGGTCGCGCTCAGGCCGATGCCGATGCTCTTGCGGAAGGTGCCGTTGTTGACGAACGAAGCGCCCGCGCCGCCGGAGTACGCCAGCAGCGCATCGCCCTGGGCATTCCACAGGCCGTTGTTGACCACTCTGGCGCCGTTGGCGAAGTTCAGGTTGCCGCTGCCGGCCAGCCAGTTCACCGTGCCGTCGTTGGTCAGCACGGGGGTCAGCACGCCGGTCGCGCCGTTCAGTGTCTTGGTGCTGGCGGTATCGAGCACCAGGGTCTGCCCCGAGGCCACCGTCCAGGTGCCGGCCAGCGTGCCGGCATTCAGCGCCACGCTGCCGTTGATGACCGCCGCGTTGCCGGTGCTGGTGCCACCGGTGATGCGCAGGTTGCCGGAGTCGAAGGCGCCGGTGAAGGTGGCGTTGGCGTCCAGCTCGGCCACGCCCGCACCGGTGAACACCGTGCCGGCATTGAAGGCGTTGGCACCGCTGCCAGAGACACGGAAAGTGCCGCTTTGCACATCGATGGTGCCGTTGTTGGTGAAGCCCATGCTCGAAACGGTGGCAGTGGCGCCGCTGCCACCGCTCTTGCGGAAGGTGCCGTTGTTGACGAACAAGCCGTCCGCGCCGCCGGAGTAGGCCAGCAGCGCATCGCCCTGGGCATTCCACACGCCGTCGTTGACCACCGTGGCGCCGTTGGCGAAGTTCAGGTTGCCGCTGGCGGCAGTCCAGGTGACCGTCCCGGTGTTGGTGAGCACGGTGCCGCTGAGCGCCTTGGTGCTGCCGGTGTCGAGCACCAGGCTCTGCCCCGAGGCCACCGTCCAGGTGCCGGCCAATGTGCCGGCGTTCAGCGCCACGCTGCCGTTGATGATCGCCGCGTTGCCGGTGCTGGTGCCGCCGGCGATGCGCAGGTTGCTCGAGCTGAACGATCCGTTGAAGGTGGCCGACGCGGTGAGTTCGGTGACGCCGGTGCCGATGAACGACGAGCCGTCGTTGAAGCTGTTGGCGCCGCTGCCGGCGACGCGGAAGGTGCCGCTTTGCACGTCGATGACACCGTTGTTGGTGAAGCCGATGCTCGAATTGGTCGCGCTCAGGCCGATGCCGATGCTCTTGCGGAAGGTGCCGTTGTTGACGAACGAAGCGCCCGCGCCGCCGGAGTACGCCAGCAGCGCATCGCCTTGTGCGCTCCACAGCCCGTTGTTGATGACGCTGGCGGCGTTGGCGAAATTCAGGTTGCCGCTGCTGGCCAGCCAGTTCACCGTGCCGTCGTTGGTGAAGGCGATGCCGTTGAAGGTCTTGGTGGCGAGAGTCGAGATGTTCAGCACGTCGCCCGCCGGCAGAGGCTCGGGCGCGGTGGTGCCGGGCACGAAGTTGCCGCTGGTCCAGTCGAAGCTCGCGGCGTGGGCGGCCGGGGCGAAGGCCAGCAACGCGGCGAGCGCGGCAGAGACCGCGGCGGCCAGAGGGGTGGGCTTGAAGTGCATGAGAGGGTGCTCCGCTGAACCGTTGAAAGGATGATCGACCACGCTGATGTTCGCGGCCGACCGTTCCGCCACCGTTCCGAAACGGCGCCCTCGGCACCCCCGGCTCAGGGGGTGGTCTCGCCGAGCGCCATTGCCACCGCTTCTCCCAGGCTCATCCCTTGCCCCAGCGTGCCCAGGGTTTTCATCCGTGTCGCGCCGAGCTTCAAGCCGAGCACGCGGCGGCCGAATTTCAGTTCCCTCTGTTCGGTGCGGTTGAGCGCACCGTAGACCTGCATCCAGTGGGCCAGCGCGAAGCCCTGCAGCCGCGCCGCCGCTTCGGCGTGGCCGGTCATTGCCAGCGCCTGCGGCAGGTGCAGCAGCGTGGCGCCGATATAGAACGCGTATTGCCGCTGCCAGCCCAGGCGCAAGCCGCGCTTCAGCGTCGCCGCGGCCGACTCGAAGTGGCGCGCCTGGTTCTGCAGGCGGCCCAGATGGCGCACCGCGTGGCCGGCAGCCAACCAGTCGCCGTCGGCCAGCGCGCTGTGCTCACAATCGAGCAGCAGTTGCACCGCATCACCGATGCGGCCGAGCGCAGCCCAGTTCACGGCGCGCTCGATCAGCCGCGCGCGTACCATGCGCGGCTGGCCCGCGGATTGCCACAGCGCCAGCGCTTCGTCCAGCAAGGCCTCGGCGGCGACCGGGTCGCGGCGCTGGTAGATCGCCAGCACCATGCGTCCGTGCAGACTGTCGGCCAACGCCTCGATGTCGCCGGCCCGGCGTGCCAGCACGTCGGCCTGTTCGTGCACCGCTTGCAGGCCGCGGTCATCGACATCGAGGTAGTAGCGTACCGTGGCCCAGACGGTCAATGCGCGGCTGCGCGCGCAGTCGCCGCGCGCCCCGGACAGCGCGGCTTCGGCATGCGCCACGGCATCGGCGGCAGCGCCGCGCCGCAGACAGCTGCGGGCCAACAGCACCCGCATGCGCGCGCACAGATCGTCGTCGTCCACCTCGGCCAGTGCATGCTGCAGCGCCAGCGCGCTGCGCGGCGGCAGGACGTCGCTGCGCCAATGCAGCGACAGCGCATCAGCCAGTTGCAGCGCCTCGTGCGCGTCGCCATCGGCCGCGGCGCTGTCGATGCTGTCCAGCACGTGCGGCAGCTGCGGCTCGATCTCGCCGAGCCGGGCCATGCCCAGGCCGCGCACGGTGGCGATCAGCCAGCGACGCAGCCGCTGCCGGGCCGTGCGGACCGGCGCTTCGCCGGCTTGTTCGGCGGCGTATTCGCGCACCGGCTGCAGCAGCCAATAGCGGCTGCGGCCGTCCGGCCCGTCATCGACCAGCAACATCGAGGCGTTGCGCAGCTCGTCCAGGCGCATGGCCAGCTTGTGCCGAGGCATCGGCGCCACCGCCGCCACGGCATCGAAGCTCGCGGCGGAGCCGAACGCCGCCAGCGCCTGCAGCATCGACGCCTGCTGTTTCGACAGCTGGTGCCAGCTCCAGGCCAGTGCCTGGCGCATCGACGCATGGCGCGAGTCGGCGCGGCCAGCACCCGGTCCGAACTTGAGCAAGTCGAGCATCGGCGAGCCGGGGCTGCGGTCGCGCATGCGCCGCAACAGCTCCGCGGGTGTCATCGAGCGCAGGCGCGACGCCGCCATCTCGATGGCCAGCGGCATGCCGCCCAGCAGATGCACCAGTTCACCGAGCACCTGCGCGTTGCGCGCGGTGACGGCGAACTCCGGCCGAGAAGCGCGTGCGCGGTCGACGAACAGCGCCACCCCCGGGCTGGCGGCGATCTCTTGGAAGTTCGCGCCGGGCGGCGGCAGCGGCAGGCCTTCGACGTCGAACACGCGCTCGCCCGCCAAATCGAGCCGGCGACGCGAGCTGAGCAGCAGGTGCGCTCGCGGCACGGCCGCCAGCAGTTCGGCCAGCGCAAGGCCGGCGTCGCGGTCGAGGTGCTCGACGTTGTCCAGCACCAGCAAGGTCGGCCGCAGCGCCAGCGCTTGGCTCAGGCCCTTGTGCGAAGCGCCGCCGGCCGGCAGTTGCAGCACGGAGGCGATCGCACTCCACAACTGCTCAGGGGTGCGGCATTCGGCCAGCGGCACGAAAGCACTGCGCCCGAAGGCAGCGCCGGCCGGCAGCGACTGCAAGGCGCGCGCGGCTTCGACCGACAGCCGCGTCTTGCCGCTGCCGCCGGGGCCGAGCAAGGTCACCCAACGCTCGGTGCGCACCAGCGCCGTCAGGCGGCCGAGCGCGCCTGGCAGACCGTAGGCGCGGGTCCAGTAGTGCGGCAACGGTTGCGGCACAGCGGTGGCGGGCGCGTCCGGCAGCGCCGCAGCCCGCACCTCGCGCAACATGTGCGTGTCCGGGGGCCGCACGGGTGCCTGCTGCATCAATCTCTCGGCGGCCGCCGCCAGACGCTGCCGCTCGTGATGAATCCAGTCTTCGTAGAAGCCTGGCATGAACTCGCCGCGGTACAGCCTTCGCGCCAGGCTCAGATCACCGGCGCGCAAGGCCAGTTCGAAGCGGAGCACATCGCAGTCAAGCATTCCCGGCACGACACGCACCACCAAGCGGTCGGCGCCGATCACCTGCAGCGCGCCCGGCAGCCGCGGTTGCAGCAGCGACTTCAGGGTCGACAAGGTCTGGCGCAGGCGCGGGCGGCCGGTCTCGGGGCGCACGCCCGGCCACAACAACTCGATCAGTTCTTCGCGCGGGTGCTCGCGCTCGGGCTGCATCGCTAGGCGTGCCAGCAGCGCTGCGCATGCGCGCGAGGGCCAACGGCTCAACACCTGCGTGCCATGTCGGGCCTGCACGCCGCCCAGCAGCCGCACCTGGCAGGTCGTCCGCACACCATCTGCCATCGACGCATCGCGCGGCTCGACAACGGGCCCTGCACTCGGGTCGACAACAGCGGGTTCAGCAGATCGGGGCATGGGCTCGGCTTCGTAACAGGAGTCGTTGCCCCACGTTTGTCTACGCGGGCACAAGCTCGGCGGATGCTTCGGCGAAGACATCGAGCCAATTCCCGCGCCGCCGGATTCTTGCCGCGCATCGGCCGGCCCGCCCCGGCGGCGCACGCCTGAACACGGGGGTAACGCGGACGCATGCAGGCCGTTGCCGTGAATCCGATCACGGTGCGTGCGCCGGGCATGGTGCACGCGGGGTAGCCGCTGTCCTTCATAGAATCCACCTTGCGGCATCGTCCGCGAGAGATTGAGGCAGCACACCATGGACGCACGCACTTCCCCGGCCCGGCTGCGCATCGAACGTGTGCGCGATCTGATCGAGCAGCATCGGCTTGGCGCATTGCTGGTGCCATCGAGCGACCCGCATCTGTCGGAATACCTGCCTGGGCGCTGGCAAGGGCGCGAATGGCTGTCGGGCTTCACGGGCTCGATGGCCACGCTGGTCGTCACGCCGACCGACGCCGCGCTGTTCGCCGACAGCCGCTACTGGACGCAGGCCGAGCACGAACTGTCCGGCAGCGGCATTCGAGCTGATCAAGGTGCCGAACGCAGCGGCCACGCACCATGCCGCATGGCTGGCGCGCAACGTGCCTGCCGGCCAGGCGGTGGCGGTGGATGGCCAGGTGCTCGCGCTGGCCGCGGCCGAGCGCGCTGCGCCAGACGCTGCAGGCCGCGGGCGTGGGCCTGCGCACCGACATCGATCTGCTCGCCGAGGCCTGGCAGCCGCGCCCGGTGCTGCCCGAAACCGCCGTGTACGAGCACCTGGCACCGCAGGCCACACGCAGCCGTGCGGACAAACTCGCCGACGTGCGCGCGGCAATGGCGCACCATGGCGCCAGCCACCACTTCATCTCGACGGTCGATGACATCGCCTGGCTGACCAACCTGCGGGGTGCCGACGTCAACTACAACCCGGTGTTCCTGGCGCACCTGCTGCTGGACATGACCGGCGCCACGCTGTTCGTCGGTGCGGGCAAGATCGACACCGCCTTGCAGCAGCGCCTGAAGGCCGACGGCATCCGTGTCGCCGACTACACGGCCGTCGGCAGCGCGTTGCGGGGCCTGCCCGAAGGCAGCACGCTGCTGATCGATCCGAAACGCGTGACCCTCGGCCTGCGCGAGCAGGTCGGCGGGGATGTGACGGTCATCGAAGCCATCAACCCGAGCACGCTGCTGAAAAGCCGCAAGTCCGATGCCGAGGCGCGCTTCGTGCGCGAGGCGATGATCGAAGACGGCGCTGCGATGTGCGAGTTCTATGCCTGGTTCGAAGCCGCGCTGAACACGCAACGCGTGACCGAGATCACCATCGATGAAAGGCTGTCTGCCGAACGCGCGAAGCGGCCCGGCTTCGTGTCGCTGAGCTTCCCGGTCATCGCCGGCTTCAACGCCAACGGCGCGATGCCGCACTACCGCGCCAGCGCGGAGTCGGCGGCGGTGATCGAAGGCGATGGCCTGCTGCTGATCGATTCGGGCGCCCAATACCTGGGCGGCACCACCGACATCACGCGCGTGTGGCCCATCGGCGCCGTCAGCGCGGCGATGAAGCGCGACTACACGCTGGTGCTGAAGGGCACGATGGCGCTGAGCCGCACGCGCTTCCCGCGCGGCACCTTGAGCCCGATGCTCGATGCCATCGCCCGCGCGCCGCTGTGGGCCGAGGGCCTCGACTTCGGCCACGGCACCGGCCATGGCGTCGGTTACTTCATGAACGTGCACGAAGGCCCGCAAAGCATCAGCCGCGCGCTGCCCGATTCGAACATGGCGATGGAGCCGGGCATGATCACCTCGATCGAACCCGGCGTGTACCGCGCCGGCCAGTGGGGCGTGCGCATCGAGAACCTGGTGCTGAACGTGCAGGCGCACACGCCCGAAGGCGACGCCTTCGCCGAGATGCTCGAGTTCGAGACCCTGACGCTGTGCCCGATCGACACGCGCTGCATCGACCGCTCGCTATTGCGCGCCGACGAGATCGAGTGGCTGAACCGCTATCACGCGGTGGTGCGCGAACGTCTGTCGCCGAAACTCGAGGGCGCCGCGCTGGCCTGGTTGGTGGAGCGCACTGCGGCGCTGTAGAGACGGTGTGAACGAGACCACCGTGCCCGCTCGGCCCGCGCTCGGCATCGACCTGGGCGGCACGAAGATCGAGGCGGTGGTGCTCGACAGCGCGGGCCACCCGCTCTGGCAGCGGCGCATCGCCACCCCGGGCGACGGCTACGACGCCACGCTGCAGGCGCTGGCGCAGCTGGCGGCCGACGCACAGCTGGCCTGCGGACCGTGCAGCGTGGGCATCGGCACGCCGGGCACGCTGGCCCAAGCGGGCCTGATGAAGAACTCGAACTCGCTGTGCCTGAACGGCCGCCCTTTGCTGGCGCGACTTGCACACGCTGCTGGGTCAGCCGCTGCGTATCGCCAACGACGCCAACTGCCTGGCGCTGTCCGAAGCCACTGATGGCGCCGGTGCCGGCGCGGCAGTGGTCTTCGCGGTCATCCTGGGCACCGGCACAGGCGCCGGCATCGCCGTGCACGGGCAGGTGCTCACCGGGCCCAACGGCGTCGCCGGCGAGTGGGGCCACAACCCGCTGCCGTGGGCCGTCGTCGGCGACGACCCGGTGCTGCCGTGTTATTGCGGTCAGCGGGGTTGCATCGAGACGCTGCTCAGCGGCCCGGCGCTGGCGCGCGACCATCGGCTGCACCACGGCGGCACGCTGTCGGCAGAGCGAGTCGCCGCAGCCGCCGCATGCCGGCGACAGCCACTGCACCGCCACGCTGCAGCGCTACAGCCACCGCCTGGCGCGCGCGCTGGCCGGCGTCATCAATCTGCTCGACCCCGATGTGATCGTGCTCGCCGGCGGCGTGTCGCAGGTCGATCTGCTCTACCAGCAGGTGCCGCAGCTGTGGGGACTGCTGGGTGATGGCCGGCGGGCAGGCCGACGTGGTGCGCACGCGCTTGCTGCGCAGTGCGCACGGCGCAGCCTCGGGCGTGCGCGGCGCGGCCTGGCTGGGGCGCCATCGCGACGCGTTCACATCTGCCGGAACAGGTGCAGGTAGCTGCGGCTGACCGGCAGCACGTCGCTTCTTCCGCGCAGCTGCAGTTCGGCGGTTTCGTTGACGCCGCGCACCACCTGCTCGACATGGTGCAGGTTGACGATGGCCGAGCGATGCACCTGCACGAAGGTCTGCGGATCGAGTTCGTCGGCGAGTTCGCGGATCGTCTTGCGGATCAGCGCCTCGCCGCCCTGCCAGGCGACCAGCGTGTACTTCTCGTCCGAACGCAGGTAGGCGATCTGCTCGACCGGGATCAGCCGCGTATTGGCGCCGACCGAGGCCTTGATCCACTGCAGCCAGTTGCGCGCGCCGGCACGCTGGCGCAGTTCGGCAGCCAGGCGGTCGAGCGTGTCGGCCCAGGCCGGCGGTGCCGCGCTCGCTGCGTCGCCGCCGAGCCGCAGTTGCAGCCGCTGCACCGTGTCGGCCAGGCGCGCCTCGTCGAAGGGCTTGACCAGGTAGTCGATGGCACCGTGCGCGAAGGCCTGCACCGCATAGTGCTCGAACGCCGTGACGAACACGATCTGCGCGCGCGCGGCCGATGCAGCGCGCGGCCTCGATGCCGTTCATGCCCGGCATCTGCACGTCGAGAAAGACCACCTGCGGTGCATGCTGGTCGAACAGCTCGACCGCCTCGCGCCCGTTGCGCGCCTCGGCCACGACTTGCAACTGCGGCCACAGCCGCCGCAGGTGCGCCGCCAGCCGCTCGCGCAGCAGCGGCTCGTCGTCGGCGATCAGGGCGCTCGGCGCTGTCACGGTCGGTCCACGATGACGATGCGCGCGCACAGCCCCTGCGCGTCGGTCGGCTCGGCCGGCTGCAGTTCGAGCCGCGCCGTGCCGTCGAAGAACACCTGCAGCCGTTCGCGCAGGTTGGCCAGGCCGGTGCCTTCGATGGCCTGCGGTGCGAGGCCCATGCCGCTGTCGCGCACCCACACAGCGGTCGTGCCCGCGGCCTCGTCGCGGCGCCGCGCCGACCGCGATGTGACCGCCACGCTCGCTCGGGTCGATGCCGTGGCGCACCGCGTTCTCGACCAGCGTCAGCAATGCCATCGGCGGGAAGCGCAGCGCGAGCAGCGATTCGGGCACCTGCACGCTGAAGCTGAGCCGGTCGGGCATGCGCATGTGCATCAGTTCGAGGTAGGCGCGCACCAGCGCGCTTTCCCGGCCCAACGTGGCGTTGTCGTCGTCGTGCAACCGTGGCATCGCCGCGCGCAGGTAGGCGATCAGGCTGCCCAGCACGGCGGCGGCGCGCGGCGAGCCGCTTTCCACCAGCGCCTGCACGTTGGCCAGCGTGTTGAACAGGAAGTGGGGCTCGATCTGCGAGCGCAGCAGGCTCAAGCGCGCGTCGAGCGCCTGCCGCTCGAGCCGGTTGCGCTCGAGTTCGAAGCTGCAGCTGCTGCGCCGCGCGCAAGCGCCTGCTGTTCACGCACCATCGCGCCCAGTGCCAGCACCAGGCCGACCACCACGCCGGTGCCGGCGATGAAGGCGAAGCCCCACAACATGCCAGGGTTCGTCAGGAACGCGGTCGCGCTGCCGCCGGTGCTGAGCAAATACACCGCCGCCGTGGCAACCGGGGCGGCCAGCACCACCGCCAGCGCCTGCATCAGCCAGCGCGGCAGCCAGCGCTGCTGCCAGTGGCCGGCCGCGGCAAAGGCCAGCAGCAGCACCATCGACAGAAACAGGCAGCGGCCGAGCACGACGGCAAAAGGCGTGACATGGAACGCCGGGTACAGCAGCGCCGCTGCCAGCGCGCCGAGCGCCAGCGCGACGCTGACCGAGCGCCAGGTCAGCCGACCGAGGAAGGCCGTCCAGCCGACGTTGTTCGCGGTGTCGTGTGCCACCGCGGCACGATAGCCCAGCTGATGTCGGGCGCGACCGGATTGCGACGAACGACGGGAACGCAGGGTTCGACGGCGCTTCGCCGGCGCCGCGGGCGGAACATCAAAGGCGGCTGAACACCACGCGGCGGTTCTGGGCCTTCTGTTCCGGCGTCGCGTTGTCGTTGACCGGCTTGCCTTCGCCGAAACCTTGTGCATCGAGGCGCGAGGCGTCGATGCCGCGCTCGGCAAGGAACGCAGAAACCGCCCGTGCGCGCTGCTGCGACAGCGTCAGGTTCGCGTCGTCGGCGCCGTCGCTGTCGGTGTGGCCCTCGATGCGCAGCCGAAGGTCGGGGTGCTCCTTCAGCATCTGCGCCACCGATGCGAGCATGGCCGTGGATTCGGGCCTGATGACCGCACTGCCGCTGTCGAAGCGGATGGCCGTGGTGGTGACCGAGCCTTGCGCCTGCAGGTCGTCGTACAGCGAGCGCGGTCCGCCCTCGGCGATGCGGATGTCGTCGATGAACAGCGAGTGCCGATAGACGTTCATGAACACATGCAGCGACGCGGCACGATCGAAATCCAGCTTCGGCACATTGGCCACGCGCCGCTCGTTCAGATACATCTTCCAGTACGGCCCATCGACGGCGATGCGCACATCGACCCATTCGTTCTTCGGCATCGGCACAGCGGCATCGGACTTCGCGCCGGGCGTGTTCAGGGCCGCACCATGGCGGCCGACAAAGATGTTCGTCTTCGGCGGGTAGGTGCAGCGCTTGTCGGGCTTCTTCTCGGCCCCGGAGAAGACATGCACGCTGATGCGGCTCAGTGGATCACTGGTTCGCACGCGAAATTCGATCGTGAAGCGCTCGGGCAAATCCTGCGCCAGCGCGATCGTGAAACAACCGCGGCCACCGCGGTCGCCGGCATCCTCTCCGACACGCAGCACCTGGTTGCCATCGAGCTGCACCACCTCGAGGTTGCCGGCGATGTAGTCCAGCCGCGACGGAAAGTTGCCGGGGCGCGCACCCTCGAAGTCGTGCAGGAACAGGATGCGTTCGCCGGCAACGAAGTCGTAGTTGGCCCACACGCCGGTACCGGCGGCGGCGGCGCTCCATGCGCTCGGCGGCATCAGCGCTGCGCACGACAGGGCTGCGCACGACAGCGCCAGTGCGGCGATGGGCGAGCGGTGCGGCAGTTTCGGCGTGCGCGACATGGCGTGGGTTCCTCGTGTGCGTTTGTCGGGACACCGTAACAAAGGCCCGCACACGCGTCCACCACCGACGCGGCTTCCGGCGTCGGGGATTTCCCGCGCCGGTGCCGCCCCATCACCCCCTGCCAGGAAGCCTGCCGAACCCGCTTCAGACGCCGGCGCGAATCGGGCGTGCCGACAGGGCCTGTTGCAGCGTCTCGGCGCTGTCCTGCAGATGCGCCCGCGTGGCCGCGTCGGGCGGCGGCGTGCGCTTGGCCGACTTGTTCAGCTGCAACGCCAGCGCCTGCGCCTGCACCCGCAGAAGGGCGCGCGCATCGGCGCGCGCCTGCGGGTTCGGCCGCAGCAGCGCCGCCGCCAGGCGGTTGACGTGTTCGCGCTGCAATTCGCGCCGCGCCGCGACGATGTGGCCGTTGCCCGCTGCCGACAACTCGCTCCACACATCCTGGTTCAGGCGCACATACAACTCGCTCAGCTGGAACGCGGTCTCGGGCCGGTCGGTCTTGTCCACGCTGTCGAGGATGCGCGCCGCCACCGCGTCGCTCATCAACTGCGCCAGCACCGCGCGCTGCAGGTCGAGCAGCCGCTGCGGCACCGGGTAATCGGTGCTCAGACCGGGGACTTCGCTGCGGTCCTCGAAATCGGCCACGAGCCGGCGCTGCAGCGCGGCGCTGACGGTCAGCCCCTCGGTGGACAGCACATGCCGCGACAGCAGTTCGAGCGCGCGCCGCTGGGTCTCGGCATCCACCGGCTGCAGCGGGTCGCGGCCGCTGCCGGGGTAGTCGCGCAAGGTGCGCACGCCGCCGATCTGGCGCACCAGCACGCCGGCCGCGCGGCCCGAATCGGCGATCGCATAGGCCAGCGACCGGCGCAGCACCGCATAGCTGTCGTCTGGCTTCAGCTGGCGCACTTCCTGGCGCGCGAACAGGTCGCGCGCGATGTCCAGCCGCTTGGCCGCATAGGCGATCGGGTCGGACCCGAGGTCCAGGCGCAGCGTTTCGGGGTCGATGCCGAACGAGGCGTCCTCGTCGGTGCCGAAGGCCAGCAGTGGCTCGTTGCCGCGCGCGGCGATCTTCAGCAGCTCGGCCTTCTCTTCGGTCGGCGCGCAGCGGCTTGTAGGCGTATTCGATGGCCCAGTAGTCGTACGGGCCGAGCACGGTCTGGAAGGCAGTGCCGCCCTTCTCACCCGGTCGCGGCAGGTTGATCGCGTTGTATTCCATCACCGAGGCGGTGGTGCCGTTGTCGCGCGTGAACTCGGCATCGGACAACTGCGCCTCGGTGTATGCGCGCGAGGCCCTGAAGTTGTGGCGCAGCCCGAGCGTGTGGCCGACCTCGTGCATGGTGGTGTCCTTCAGGTAGTCGAGCACGAACTGCTGCGCCTGCGGGCTGTCGGGGTCGAGGTCGCCGCGCGCCGCGAACACATCCAGCGCATAGCCCAGCTGCTCGGCCATCAGGTCGGCGTGTGCGCACAGCGCGTGCCCGTCCGGTTCGGCAGTGCCGCCGTCGTGCTGATGCGCCATGGCACCGGCCACCGATGCAAATGCCGTGCTCGGCAAGGTCTGCGAGCGCAGGCTGCGCACCGAGCGCGAGCTGAGGCTTTCGATGCCGATGTCGGCATCGAGGATCTCGCCGCTGCGCGGATCGACATGCTTGGGGCCGATGGCGCCGAAGCTGGGCTCGGCCGACATCAGCCAGCGCACCGATGCGTAGCCGACATCGAGCGTGTCGAAGGTGGCATCGTCCGGCTGCTGCCTGACGGCGATCGCGTCCTTGAAGCCGATCTTCTCGAAGGCCTTGTTCCATTCGAGGATGCCTGCACCAATCGCGCCGCGGTATTTCAGCGGCACGTTGCGGTCGATCCAGAAGGTGATCGGCTTGACCGGCTCGGACAGCGCCGCGGCCGGGTCCTTCTTCTCCAGCCGCCAGCGTGTGATGTGGCGCTGGCGCGGCGTGCGCGCCAGGTCGTCGCTGAAGTCGAGCACCGTGCTGGTGAACAGGCCCACACGCGGGTCGGCCTTGCGTGGCGTCATCATCGTCGCCGGCATCGGTGCCAGCGAATAGTGGTGGCCGATGAACAGGCTGCGCGCGTCGGGCACGTACTTCGGCACGCTGGCCGCCAGGCCCGGCGGCGGCTGCGGTGCGCCCGGCGCAGCCGGCGGCGCGATGCCGATGCTGGCCGCGTAGTAGTGGTTCTGCGTGTCGATCTCCACCGCCAGCGGCGACGCGCGCGCGCTGGTGATGGTGCTGTTGCGCACGTCCAGCACATAGCCCTGCCGGAAGGCGCGTTGCAAGCGCATGCCCACACCGAGCATGTCGCCGAGAAACAGGCCATTGGCCTCGATCAGCAGCGCCTGGCTGGTCGGGTGCGGCAGGCTCGCCACCGGCACGCTGCCGAGCAGGCTGGGCGAGAACGCACTGGCCAGCGCGCGCGCCTCGGGTGTGCCGGCAGCGGCCGCCACCCCATGGTTCAGCGCCATCAGCCGCACCTGCTTGTGCACCTGCTGGAATTCGACCACCTGCTGGCCCCCGACGCCGCTGATCGGATAGACCATCAGCCCGCCCAGAATGAACGATTGGCCGATGCCGCTGCTCAGCTTGGGCGAGAGCAGGAACGGCTTGCCCAGGTCGCCCGGCGCCAGTTCGATCCAGACCTTGTCGTCCTTTTGCCAGAGCGTGAGCGGCCCTTCGATCTTGCGCGCCCCGTCGATGACCTTGGCGAACGGCGGCGGGCTGCCCGGCGGCAGCGGCGGCGACGCGGCGGCGACCACGGCCACACCGGTCGGGCCCGACGCAGAGCGCGCCACCGGCGCCACGCCCAACGGCAGCGTGCCGTTGGCCGCACGTGTGGGTGTCGCCGTGGCGGGCTTGTTGGTGGCGCCCGACACTTGAAGCGTGCTGCAGGCACCGAACACAAGCGTCAGCGCCAGCGCCGCGGTGGTGATGGGAAGTCGAACAACGATCGAATCAACGCTGCGCATGGCGGGGCTTCCAGCAGGACATCGGCTGCGCCACGGCACACGGCGCCAAGCCATTTTCGACCTTGCCCACGCACGATGGTTCAGCCGCATCGGCAGCCGCCCACCGCGCGGCGTGAATCACGTCATCACTTCAGCGCCTTGTAGCGCAGCCGGTGCGGGCGCGCGCCTTCCTCGCCCAGGCGGCGTTTCTTGTCGGCCTCGTATTCCTGGTAGTTGCCGCCGAAGAAGACCCACTGCGAATCGCCTTCGGCAGCCAGGATGTGGGTGGCGATGCGGTCGAGGAACCAGCGGTCGTGGCTGATGACCATGATGCTGCCGGCGAATTCGAGCAGCGCGTCTTCGAGCGCACGCAGCGTCTCCACATCGAGGTCGTTGCTGGGCTCGTCGAGCATCAGCACGTTGCCGCCCTGCGCCAAGGTCTTGGCCAGATGCAAGCGGCCGCGCTCGCCGCCCGACAGGTTGCCGACCAGCTTCTGCTGGTCGTTGCCCTTGAAGTTGAAGCGGCCCAGGTAGGCGCGCGACGGCATCACGAACTTGCCGACGATCAGGTTGTCGAGGCCGCCGGAGACGTCTTCCCACACCGTCTTGTCGGCGGCCAGGCTGTCGCGGCTTTGATCGACGAAGGCCAGGCGCGCGGTCTTGCCCACCACCACCTCGCCCGAGTCGGGCTTCTCGATGCCCTGGATCATGCGGAAAAGCGTCGACTTGCCGGCGCCGTTGGGGCCGATGATGCCGACGATGGCACCCGCCGGCACGCGGAAGCTCAGCGAGTCCATCAGCACACGGTCGCCGAAGCTCTTGCTCACGTCCTTGAACTCGATGACCTCGTTGCCGAGCCGCTCGCCGACCGGAATGAAGATCTCGTTGGTCTCGTTGCGCTTCTGGTATTCGACGTCACTCAATTCCTCGAAGCGCGCGAGACGGGATTTGCTCTTCGTCTGCCGGCCTTTGGCGTTGGAGCGCACCCACTCCAGTTCCTTCTTCATCGCCTTGGTGCGCGCGTCCTCGGTCTTCTGCTCCTGCTCGAGACGCTTTTCCTTCTGGTCGAGCCAGTCGGAGTAGTTGCCCTTGTAGGGCAGGCCACGGCCGCGGTCGAGTTCGAGAATCCACTCGGCCGCGTTGTCGAGGAAGTAGCGGTCGTGGGTGATGGCGACCACCGTGCCCGGGAAGCGCTTGAGGAAGATCTCGAGCCACTCGACACTTTCGGCATCGAGGTGGTTGGTGGGCTCGTCGAGCAGCAGCATGTCGGGCTTGCTCAACAACAGCCGGCACAGCGCCACACGACGCTTCTCGCCGCCCGACAAGGTGCCGATCTGCGCATCCCATGGCGCCAGGCGCAGCGCATCGGCGGCGATCTCGAGCTGCAGGTCGGTGTTCTCCGAGCCGGCGGCGGCGATCACCGCTTCCAGCTCGCCCTGCTCGGCGGCCAGCGCATCGAAATCGGCATCGGGCTCGGCGTAGGCGGCGTACACCTCATCGAGCCGCGCCTTGGCCTTGAGCACGCCGCCGATGCCCTGTTCGACCGCTTCGCGCACTGTCAGCTCGGCGTCCATCACCGGTTCCTGCGGCAGGTAGCCGATGTTCAGGTTCGGCATCGGCACCGCTTCGCCTTCGATGTCCGAATCGAGCCCGGCCATGATCTTCAGCAGCGTGCTCTTGCCGCTGCCGTTCAGGCCGAGCACGCCGATCTTGGCGCCGGGAAAGAACGACAGGCTGATGTCCTTGAGGATCTGCCGCTTCGGCGGCACGATCTTGCCGACGCGGTTCATGGTGTAGACGTATTGGGCCATCGGGGTCCTGCCAGAAGTGAAAGAAGGCTGCGCGTGCAACCCAACTTTGCATTGTCGCCGCTTGGCCGCTGGCGCCGGTGTTCAGGTCAGAGCGCCGGGTTCAGGCTGGACGATACGCAGGCCTATCGGTGTCTGGCTCAGGGTGTCTGGCTCAGGGCGTCTGGCTCAGGGTCTCTGGCTCACGGTGTCTCGATGCGCGGATCCCCGGCTTGCAGCAGCGCCTGGAAGTCACGCTGATCCAGCGTCAGCAGCCGGCTGGCGCCGGCCTTGCGTGCCGCCACCAGGTGCAGCAAGTCATACACGGCGCCGCCGCGAACACCCCGGGCATCGGCCGTGTGAAGCGCGGCCATCACTTCCCTGCCGCTGAGCGACACCAGTTCCACGAAGGGCAGCACGCTGTCCTTGATGAGGCTGGCAGCCGCAGACGGACGCAGCCGGCGGCCGTGTCGGCCCCCGGTCAAGATCGAAAAGGTCTCGGCCAGCGCATGCGTGTACAGCTTGTGGCCGCCTGCGGCGAGGATCTGGTCGCAGGCCAGGTGGTGGGCTTCGTCGGGGTCCAGCGAGGCCAGCACGACCGAGGTGTCGATCAGCGCGCTGTCCTGCCGCGCAGTCGCTGTGCTCATCGCCGAGGGCGGGCCCGGGACTGCGCGCTGCGTTCGCTGCGCGTGGCGGCGGCGGCGTCGAGAGGCTTGCCGGTCGGTTCCAGCACGCGTCGGCGGCTGGGAGCCAGCGCCGCACCCACATCGTCCTCAGGCACCGGCGTCAGCTCGATGCGTTCGGCCACCACCGCCAGCCGCAGCCGCGAGCCTGGGCGCAGGTTGAGCTGGCGGCGCGTTTCACTGGGCAGCACCACGCGGCCGGCGCTGTCCACGGTCAGGGCCGTTTTCATGGCAAATTCCTTGGATGAAAATGTGGCACAAAGTATGGCATGCAAAATGCCAGTCCGGCAACCGGGTTGCCGCCGCCAGGTTGCTGCCGCAGCAATGGGCGGCGCTGGCAACCCTCGAAGCCCACAGCTGCAAGCTGAACCACATCCGCCAACGCTCGCCCATCTCGGTGATCGACGCCAAGCGCGTCGGTGCGGGCACGCCCGGATGGGTGGGCTGCTAGCGTGCCGGCTGTCATGAATCAAACGAAGATGCCGCGCCTTCTGTACCTGTTCACGCTGATCAACCTAATCATCGGCTCGAGTGCCTTCGTCACCGCCAGCGTGCTGCAACCGATGGCCGCCGACCTGGGCGTCGGCGTGGCGGCCGCCGGCCAGACGATGACCGCCTACGCCGTCGGCACGGCGTTGCTGGCGCCGCTGTTGCTGCTGGCCACCGGCCGCTGGCCGCGCAAGCGCGTGCTGCTGCTGGCGCTGGCGCTGTTCACGCTCGGCAATGCCGCCAGCGCGCTCGCCGCCAACCTGCCCATGCTGCTCGCCGCGCGGGTGCTGATGGGCATGGGCGGCGTGTTCACACCCGTCGCCGCCGGCATCGCGGTCGCACTTGTGGTGCCCGCGCGGCGCGGCCAGGCGCTGTCGCTGGTGTTCCTGGGCATGAGCCTGAGTTATGTGATCGGCCTGCCGATCGGCTCGTGGCTGGGCCTGCACCACGGCTGGCGTGCGCCGGTGTGGCTGGCCTGCGCGCTGTCGGCGGCGGCCTGCGTCGGCGTGGCGCTGGCGGTGCCGCGCGACATCCGCGCACCCGGCGCATCGTTCGCCGGCCTCGGTGGCCTGCTCAGGCGCGGCGACGTGCTCGGTGTGCTGGGCATGACGCTGCTGTACTTCGGCGCCATCTTCTGCGTGTTCTCTTTCATCGGGCCGGTGCTGAGCGCGCTGGCGCCGCTGTCGCCCACCCAGTTGTCGCTGACGCTGATGGTCTTCGGTCTGGCTGGCGTGGTCGGCACCATCGCCGGTGGCTGGGCCAACGACCGCTACGGCCCGGTGCGCGCGCTGCGCTTCCAGCTGAAGGCCTTCGTGCTGACCATGTCGCTTGTACCGCTGACCGAAGGCCACGCGCTGCCGATGCTGGCCGCTTTCGTCTGCTGGGGGCTGGCCGGTTTCAGCTTGATGGCGCCGCAGCAATCACGCCTGACGATGGCCTCGCCGCCGCAGGCGCCGGTGCTGCTGTCGCTGAACACGTCGATGATGTATTTCGGCATGGCGCTGGGCGCCGCGCTGGGTGGCGCGGCCGTGCCGTCGCTCGGCTTTGCGCGCCTGGCCTGGGTCGGCGCACCACTGCCGCTGGCCGCGCTGGGATTGCTGCTGTGGTCTTCATCGCGTGGCGAGTCGGTGGCGCCGGGCGCAGCGTCGGGGCAGCGGCCGGCCGGTTGACTCCCTGTCTGCGCGAGAAGCTTCGGTACCGGGTTCATTGAAGCCGAAACGTCGCCTTGGCGCGCTGCTCGATCTGATCCCAGCGCCAGGCGATGCCCAGGCCGGGCGTGTCCGGCGCCAGCGCGTGGCCGTCTTCGATCACCAAGCGGCTGTCGGCAATGGCATCGAGCTGCGGGATGTATTCCACCCACGCCGCGCTGGGCACCGCGGCGCACAGCGACACGTGCAGTTCCATCAGGAAGTGCGGGCACACCGCCAGGTTGTGGGCCTCGGCCAGATGCGCCACCTTCAGCCAGGGCGTGATGCCGCCGATGCGCGCCACATCCACCTGCAGGATCGACGCCGCACCCTGCTGCACGTAAGCCGCGAACTGACCGATCGAGTACAGCGATTCACCCACCGCGATCGGCACCGCGCAGGCCGCCGCCAGCCGCGCGTGGCCGGCGATGTCGTCGGCTGGCAGCGGTTCCTCGAACCAGGCGATGCTTAAGTCGGCATAACGCGGCGCGCGGCGCAGCGCTTCGCTCAAGGTGAAGCATTGGTTGGCATCGACCATCAGCTCGAAACCGTCGCCAACCGCGTCGCGCACCGCGCGCAGCCGCGCCACGTCCTCGCTGACATGCGGTTTGCCGACCTTGAGCTTCGCGCCCTTGAAGCCGGCCGCCTGCGCCGCCAAGGTCTCGCGCACCAGGTCCTCGGGGCTCAGGTGCAGCCAGCCGCCTTCGGTGGTGTAGACGGGAATGCGCTGTTTCGCGCCACCTGCCGCCAGCCACAGGGGTTGTTCATCGCGGCGGCAGCGCCAGTCCCACAGCGCGGTGTCGATCGCCGCCAGCGCCAGGCTGCTGATCGCGCCGACCGTGGTGGCGTGGGTGGCGAACATCAGCTCGCGCCAGATGGCCTCGATGTGTGCCGGGTCGCGGCCGATCAGCCGCGGCGCCAGGTGGTCGTGCAGCAAGGCCATCACCGACGAGCCGCCGGTGCCGATGGTGTAGCTGTAGCCGATGCCTTCGCTGCCATCCTCGCAGACGATGCGAACGAAAGGTGTTTCCTGCGTGACGAAGGACTGGATCGCGTCGCTGCGCGGCACCGGCGGCGGCAGGTCGACGTGCAACAGATCGACCGCCACGATGCGCGTCATGTCACAGGCCCACCATGCGTGGCAGCCACAGGCCTATGGCCGGAACGTAGGTCAGCACGGCCAGGCTGAACAGCAGCGGCACCAGCCACGGCAGGATCGCCACCGTGGTGCGCTCGACGCTCAACTTGGCCACGCGCGCCAGCACGAACAGCACCATGCCCATCGGCGGATGCAGCAAGCCGATCATCAGGTTCAGCACCATCACCAGGCCGAAGTGCACCGGGTCGACGCCCAGCTTGGTGGCGATCGGCAGCAGGATCGGCACCAGGATAGTGATCGCTGCGGTCGGCTCGAGGAAGCAGCCGACGAACAACATCAGCAGATTCGCCAGCAGCAGGAAGACCCAGGCCTCGTTGGTGAAACCCAGCACCCACTCGGCGATCGCCGTCGTGACGCCGGTGGCGGTGAGCATCCAGCCGAAGATCGACGCCGCGGCGACGACGAACATGATCGTTGCGGTGGTCTCCACCGAATCGAGGCTGATCTTGACGAACATCTTCCAGGTCAGTGTGCGGTACCAGAACAGGCCCAGCACCATGGCCCAGGCGCTGGCGGCGATGGCGCCTTCGGTGGGCGTGAAAAGGCCCGTGGTCATGCCGCCGATCAACAGCACCGGGGTCATGATCGGCAGCACCGCCTGCCATTTGAAATAGCGGTCGGCGGCGAACAGCAGCGCCAGCCCGACGAAGACCACCACCTGCGCATTCAATCCGGTCTGCACCAGCCAGTAGATCGCCATCGGCCAACCGGCGACCACGGCCAGTTCGATCAGCGCGCGCACCATGCGCTTCAGATCGAAACGGATGTCGCCGCCCCAGTTGTTCTTGTGCGCGAAGTAGGCCACCGTCAGCATCATCAGCACGGCCATCAGGATGCCCGGCAACAGACCAGCCAGGAACAGCGCGCCGACCGAGACGTTGGCCATCATCGCGTAGATGACGAAGGGCAGGCTCGGCGGGATGATCGGCCCGAGCGTGGCCGACGCGGCGGTGACGCCGACGGCGAATTCGCTCGAGTAGCCGTGGTCCTTCATCGCCTTGATCTCGATCGTGCCGAGGCCGGCGGCGTCGGCGATGGCGGTGCCGCTCATGCCGGCGAAGATCACCGAGCCGATGATGTTGACGTGTCCCAGCCCACCCTTCAGCCAGCCAACCAGCGCCAGCGCGAAGTTGTAGATGCGGTTGGTGATGCCGGCGTTGTTCATCAGATTGCCGGCGAGGATGAAAAACGGCACCGCCAACAGCGGGAAGCTGTCGATGCCGCCGATCATGCGGTGAATGACGGTGAAGCCCGGCAGGTTGCCGGTGAACAGGATGTAGACCAGCGACGAGCCGGCCATCGCGATGGCCACCGGCAAGCCGGTGGCGAGCATCGCCAGGAAGATGATCTTCAGCATGGCGGTGTCAACGGTCCTGCATGGTGGTATCGGGCCGCTCGAGCACGCTGTAGCCGCGCTGCCAGTGCACCTTCGTGACCCAGATCGAACGCAGCGTCATGCAGGCCAGGCCGAACAGGCACACACCGTAGACGATGTTCATCGGCAGGTCGACCACCGCCATCTGCATGCCCTGCAGCTTGCCCATCATCTGCGCCGTGTACACCGTCATCGCGCCGAAGAACGCCACGCGCATCAGGTCCACCGCGCTCGACAGCCAGCGCGCCGCGCTGCTCGGCAGGTAGCGGTACAGCAGATCGACCTGGATGTGGTTGTTCTTCGCCACGCCGATACCGGCACCGACGAAGACCGTGCCGACCAGCAGATAGCGCGCGATCTCCTCGGTCCACGAGGCCGAATCGTTGAGCGCGTAGCGGGTGAAGAACTGCGTGAACACCACCGCGCCCAGCACCCAGAACAGCAACAGCGCGATCCAGCCTTCGGCCGGCGTGCTCGACAAGTCCACCGCGTCGTCGACGACGTGGAACTCGCCGTCGTCGCCCACCACCTTCGGGCCGGCATCGATGTCCATGCAATCTCTCCGTGACGCGATGGCGGCAGGCCGCGCCTGCGCGCGGCCGCCGTGTTGGCGCAGATGCCTACTTCAGGGCCTGCAGCTTGTCGTAGGTGGCCTTGTCCCAGGTCGCATCCGGCCCGAGGTGAAACTTCTGGAACGCGGCGGCGAATGCGGCGCGATCCGACTTGACCACCGTCTTCTTGTACTTGGTGGTGAACTCGTCGACCAGCTTGGCTTCCGAGGCGGCGATCTCCTCGGTGGCGCGCGCGGCGGCCTCGGTGAACACGGTCTCGAAGATCTTCTTGTCGGCGTCGGACAGCTTGGCCCAGGTCTGGCCGCTGACGATGGTCAGCAGCATCTCGGTGATGTGGCCGGTGAGGTTGATGTGCGACTGCACCTCGTAGAACTTCTTCGCCTCGATTGTCGGCAGCGGGTTCTCCTGCGCGTCCACGGTGCCGCTCTGCAGCGCCAGGTAGACCTCGGCAAAGGCGATCGGCGTGGCGTTGGCACCGAGCACCTTCGGGTACATCACGTACAGCGGCGCGTCGGGCACGCGCAGTTTGAGGTTCTTCATGTCCTCGGGCTTCATGATCGGCTTGTTGGCCGTGGTGTGGCGCACGCCGTAGTAGGTGACGGCCAGCGGCTTGTTGCCGCCCTTCTTGTAGTAGGCCTCTTCCAGTTCCTTCAGCAGGTCGCTCTTGGCGTAGGCCTTCCAGTGGTCGAAGTCGCGGAACATGAAGGGCGCGCCGCCGATCGCCAGCGGCGGGTAGGTGCGCGCGGCGAAGGCCTGGCCGGTGTAGATGATGTCCACCGTGCCCAGCGTCAGGCCCTGGTTGATGTCGGTCTCCTTGCCCAGTTGCGAGGCCGGGAAGACCTGGATCTCGTAGCGCCCATCGGTGCGCTTCTTGATTTCGTCGGCGGCCCACAGCGCGGCCTTGTGATAAGCCTCGGAGGTCTCGTAGACGTGGGCGAACTTCAGCTTTGTCTGCGCCCAGGCGGGCGTGCCGGCGAGCGTGCCCGCGGCCAGCGCCGCGGCGCAGAGCAGGGTCTTGAGGGTCGAACGCTTTTGCATCAGTGTCTCCTTGTCGTGGTGGGGGGGCGGGACGGGTTGCGCCATTCAGTGAAGATCGCCGCCGGCACTTTCGGGCCAGGCGGCGGCGTAGCTGTCGTGCGAACGCTGCAGGTGCTGGTGCATGGCGGCGCGCGCCGCGTCGGGGTCGTGCGCCGCCAGCGCCTTGACCACGCCGCGGTGCTCGGCCACCGCCACGCGCCAACTGTCGACGCTTTCGAAATGCTGGCCGAAGTGCTCGAACAGCGGGCTGTTGCGCATGTCGTAGAGCTCGGCCACCGTGCGCAGCAGCGGCCCGTTGTCGGCCGCCTCGGCGATGCGCAGGTGGAACAACCGGTCGCCTTCGATCGGCAGCGTGCCGGCGGCGATATCGGATTGCATTCGTGTCAGCACGGCGCGCAGATCTCGCAGCAGCGACGCGCTGGCCTGGCGTGCGACGAGCGCGGCGATCTCGCCTTCGACGAGCTGGCGCGCGCGGAAGATCTCGAACAGCCCGAACACTCCTGGCCCCACGCTGCGTGCGCTGGCCGGTGCCTCGCGCGCGATCACGTGCACACCCGAGCCGCTGCGCACGGCGACCAGGCCTTCGACCTCGAGTGCGATCAAGGCCTCGCGCACCGATGGCCGCGACACGCCCAGTTGCAGCGCCAAGTCACGCTCGGCCGGCAGCCGCGTGCCGACGCCGTACTCGCCGTCGCGGATCAGCGTGCGCAGCTGATCGGCGATCTTGCGGTACAGGCGGCGCGGTTCGATGGTTTGCAGGGGCATGCGGAAGCGGTCAAGTGGTCAGGCCACTGGACGGAATCATAGGGACGTGACACCCCGTTCCGGTCGAGTGCAAACCCTGCCTGCGATCGAAGGCGCGGATTGCGGTGTGAAGCGGTCCCGTCTTGGCGTATCGACGCCCGGTCGCGTTGCGCCGATGCCGGTTAGAATGCAAGCTGTGTCGTGATCTCCAGTCATCGCGACGCGGTCGATTCCGACACTTCCCACCCTCGCGCTTGTCGACTGGTGGCCCCGCAACGGGGCCCCGCATGCCGCGAATCAGGCCCCACAGCGGGCCCAAAAAACAAAATGAACTTCACTGATCTCGGCCTCGCCGAGCCCCTGGTGCGTGCCGTGCACGAACACGGTTACGACACCCCCACCCCGATCCAGGCGCAGGCCATCCCGACCGTGCTGTCGGGCGCCGACCTGATGGGCGGCGCACAGACCGGCACCGGCAAGACCGCCGGCTTCACGCTGCCGATGCTGCAGCGGTTGATGGAGCGCCCGCCGGTGAAAGACGCCCGCGGCCGCGTGCCGATCCGCGCACTGATCCTCACGCCGACGCGCGAACTGGCCGCGCAGGTCGAAGAAAGCGTGCGCGTCTATGGCAAGTACAGCAAGCTGACCAGCATGGTCATGTTCGGCGGCGTCGGCATGCAGCCGCAGATCGACAAGCTGCGGCGCGGCGTGGACATCCTCGTCGCCACGCCGGGGCGGCTGCTAGACCACCACGGCCAGCGCACGCTCGATTTGAGCCAGGTCGAAATCTTCGTCCTCGACGAGGCCGATCGCATGCTCGACATGGGCTTCATCCACGACATCAAGAAGGTGCTGGCGGTGCTGCCGGCAAAGAAGCAGAGCCTGCTGTTCAGCGCCACCTTCAGCGACGAAATCAAGGCGCTCGCCGACCGGCTGCTGAACAAGCCGGTGCTGGTGGAAGTGGCGCGGCGCAACCAGACCGCCGACAACATCGCGCAGAAGGTGCACCCGGTGTCGCGTGAGCGCAAGAAGGAACTGCTCGCGCACCTGATCAAGCAGGGCGACTGGGACCAGGTGCTGGTCTTCACGCGCATGAAGCACGGCGCCAACCGGCTCACCGATTACCTGAACGACCAGGGCATCAGCGCGATGGCGATCCACGGCAACAAGAGCCAGACCGCGCGCACCAAGGCGCTGGCCGACTTCAAGCACAGCGACCTGCAGGTGCTGGTGGCGACCGACATCGCCGCGCGCGGCATCGACATCGACCAGCTGCCGCACGTGGTGAACTTCGAGCTGCCCAACGTGCCCGAGGACTACGTGCACCGCATCGGCCGCACCGGCCGCGCCGGCGCGAAGGGCGAGGCGATCTCGCTGGTGTGTGTGGATGAGGACATCTTCCTGCGCGACATCGAGCGCCTGACCAAGCACCCGATCGCACGCGAGGTGGTGCCGGGCTTCGAGCCGGACCCGAACGAGCGCGCCGAGCCGATCGTGCTCGGGCGCATGACCATCGGCATCGGTGGCACCAAGCGCCATGCCAACGTCAACGGCCATGCCCCGCGCAACGGCGGGGGTGGTGGCGGTGGACGCGGCGGCAGCGGCCAGCGCAGCGGCAGCGGACGGCCTGGGCAGTCCCCCTCACGCAGCGCGGCACGGCCCGGCGGCAGCAGCGGCTTCGGCAGCGCCGGAGGGCGCGGCCGCAGCGGCCGCTGATCGTGCCTGGCGCCGCAGCAAAGTCGGTGCTGCTGGCCGGCGGTAGCGGGCTCGTCGGCACCGAATTGAGCGCGCTGCTGCGGCAACTTGCGCCACCGCCGAGGCTGCACCAGTTGGTGCGGCGCATGCCGCGCGATGCCGCTGCTGCGCCGGCCAAGACCACCTGGCACCCCGTCGACTTCAGCGCCCTGCCCGCCTTGCCCAAGGCGCAATGGGCCTTTTGCTGTCTGGGCACGACGATCCGCCAGGCCGGCTCGCAGCAGGCCTTTGCCGCTGTCGATCGTGATGCGGTGCTGGCCTTCGCAACGGCGGCCCGTGCCGCCGGTGTGAGCCGCTTCGCCGTGGTCTCGGCGCTGGGCGCAAGCGAAAAGTCGGCGACGTTCTACAACCGCATCAAGGGCGAGATGGAAGCCGCCGTGGCTGCGCTGGGCTTCGAGGTGGTGATCATCGTGCGGCCTTCGCTGCTGGTCGGCGATCGCGCCGCGCTCGGGCAACCGCCGCGCGTGGCCGAGCGCCTGGCGCTGTGGGCGACGGCGCCGATCGCACCGTTGCTGCCGGCGCGGTGGCGGCCGGTCCCGGCATCGGCCGTGGCGCGCGCGATGCTGGCCGCGGTGCAAGAGGGCAACGCCGGCATTCACATCATCGAATCGGCCGAACTGCAGCGCTGAAGCGCGCGGCCGGACCGCGAAGGCTACGTGCGCAGCGCCCAGCGGCCGGTAGGCCAGCGCAAACCTCAGGGACGCAACGCGCGACCGCACAGCCGCTCGAGCACACGCAGCGGCGACTTGGCGGGATCGAGCTGGTGATCGGGATCGAGCGTGAAGGTCTGCTCCATCATGAACTGCCCGCCCATCGCCGCGTGCAGCACCTGATCGCTGAACACGACCCAGCTGGTGCCGGGCGCGAAATCCACCGCGTGCTGGGGTGAATCACGCTGCCATTCGGCATCGGCCTTGGCGCGATCGTGCAGCTGCAGCATCAGGTGGTCGTAGCCGCTGCGCGGGCGCTTGGTGATGTGCAGCCGGTGCAGCAACCAGGCCGATCCGGGCCGCGCCGGCGCAATTCCCGGCAGCAGGCGGCGGGCAAAAGCCTCGAAGGGTTCGCCGACGCGCCACGAACGCGGCAAGCCGTGCGGATTGACGTTGCTGAACACCCGCAAAAGGCGCAGCCCGTGCATCGGGTTGGAGGGAAAGGCGTCGATGTGCAGGCGGCTGTCGTCCTTGCGCCAGCTGCTTGCGCGGCCTTCGACGGCGACCGGCCGGTAGCTGGTGTTGGCCAACTTCAAATGGCCGCGGTAATGCGGGAACAAGCGCGTGGTGAGCGAAACCGCCTGGCTGCGAAAGCGCGACACCATGGCCAGCAGCAGGGCCAGCTCATCGGCGCTGCCTTGCGCACCGCGCAAATCGGTGTCGCCTGCGCGCAGATTGATGTTCTTCGCTTTCGCGTCGGCGAATCGGGCATCGAGCAGCGGCCGCTCCTGCTCGCTCAGGTTGAAGGACAGGTGTGGAAAACACAGCACCTGCCCGTCTTCCAGTGCCGCCTCGGCGTGGGTGCTGCCCGCGCGGTCACCCCAATCGCGGTCATCGAAGCGCCGCACCGGCGCTTGCGCAATCGCAGCTGCGCCCACCGCGCTGGGCGCCTGGTCGCTGAGTTTCGGGAGATGTACGGCAGTCACGGGAACTCGAATGCGGTCGCGCAAGCCGCAGCTCAGGGGTTGCCGCGATCACGATCCACTATTCTATTGGGCCGCGTTCACGCGCTGGGGTCGACCGAGGCCGGAAACCGGTCCGAGCCAAGGCCCTCTGATCTTGCACACTTGCCATGAAACGCATTTGCCCGCTTCTTGAAAAGCCCACCGCCACGCTGACACTCGATGTCGCACCGCCACCGTGGGTGGTGCTCGAATGCCGCGAATCCGGTTTCGTGTTCCTCGAGAACCCGCCCGGCTATGAAAGCCTGCAGTCGGAATACGCCTGGGAGGTGACCTGGCAGCGCGAGACCGAGGCCCGCGCCGCCGCCGAACCGGTGCGCAACGCGCTCAGCCGCGCGGCCAAGCGCTTTCGTCGCAACGTGATGAAGCGCGACCGGGTCGCCGACATGGCCACCGTGCTCGTCGGCGAATCGAAATCGGCGCGCATCAACATGGTCGACGTCGGTTGCGGCGAGGGCCAGTTGCTGGGCACCGTGATGGACCGCCTGGATGCCGACACGCGCGCGCGTTGCGCGCCGCATGGCGTGGAGCTCAGCAACGAACTGGCCCGCCGGTCTGCCGCCGCGCTGGCGCCGTACGGCGGGCAGTGCGTGCATGCCACTGCGCTCGAGGGCATGGCCGGTTTCGACGCCGGCTTCTTCGACCTCATCGTCATGGCCGGCATGCTCGAACACGAGATCCAGCCACTGCCGCTGCTGCGCGAAGCGGCCCGCACATTGCGGGATGATGGCGCGGTGCTGCTCAAAGTGCCCAACTACGACTCATGGAACCGCAGCCTGCGCGGACGTCGCTGGTGCGGCTACCGCTGGCCCGAGCATGTGAACTACTTCACCCCGCGCACGTTGACGACGATGGCGCACACCGCCGGCTTCGAGGTGCGGCGCATGAACCTGCTCGACCGCTTCGCGCTCAGCGACAGCCTGTATGCGGTGCTGGGCAAGATGCCGCGCGGGGGCGCCGCAGCGCATGGCTGATGCCGGCGCGTCCTGGTGGCGGCGCACTCGGGAACAGTTTCAAGCGGTGACATCGCTGGCCTACTGGGCCGATGCGGTGGCCACGGCCAGGGCACGGCTGCGCTGGATGTGGCGGCACGACCTGGTTGCGGGCGGCGCCTGGATCGACCATGCGGTGATCCTCGGCTATGCGGCGATGACCGGGGTCATCGCCGTCGGCTTCACCTACCTGTCCGAAGGCGCCAGCCATCTGTTCGATACGCTGCGCGGGGCCACGCCGCTGGGTGTGTGGCTGACGCTGTTGTGGACGCCGGCATTGACGGTGGCGGTGTTGTGGTGGACTCGACGCTTCGTCCCCGGTGCCGCCGGCTCCGGCATCCACCAGGTCATGCGTGCGCTCGACGACACCCTGCAACCGTGGCAGCGGCGCTGGCTGGTGTCGGTGAAGATCTCGGTGCAAAAGCCGCTGCTCGTCTGCGGCGGCCTGCTCGCGGGGCTGTCGATCGGCCGCGAAGGGCCGATGGTGCAGATCGGCGCCGGCGTGATGAGCCATGCCAAGCGCTGGTTGCGACCGCATTCGGGCCTCGACGCGCACGATCTGCTCGTCGCCGGTGCCGCAGCCGGCATCGCGGCGGCCTTCAATACCCCGCTCGGCGGGGTCATCTTCGCGCTCGAAGAGATGTCGCGCCGGCGCACGCTGTCGCAGAGCACACTGGTCATCGCCAGCATCGTGCTCGCCGGCCTCGTGTCGGTGGCGGTATTCGGCAACGTCACCTATTTCGGCCGCCTGCGCGTGCAGGAGCTGACACGCGACATGTTCGCGCCCGGCCTCCTGGTGGCGCTGGTCTGCGGCGTGGCCGGCGGTCTGTTCTCGCGGCTGATGGTGACCGCCGCGCGCGGCGCACCCGATCGCTTCAGCCGCTGGCGCAAGCAGTTTCCGCTGCGCTTTGCCGCCGCCTGCGCCGCGGGCGTGGCCGTCATCGGCATCGTCACCGGCGGCGCCACCAGTGGTGCCGGTTACGAGCCGACCCGCGCGTTGCTCGAAGGCGAGGCGCAGTTGCCCGGTGTCTATACGGTGCTGAAGTTCTGCGCCAGCTGGCTGTCGGCCTGGACCGGCGTGCCGGCCGGCGTGTTCGCACCGTCGCTGGCCATCGGCGCGGGCATCGGCCGCGACATCGCGCTGCTCGCCGACTTCAGCCGCGAAGCGGCCATTCCGCTGATCGCGCTCGGCATGGTCGGCTTCCTGTCGGCAGCCACGCAGGCACCGTTGACGTCCTTCATCATCGTCATGGAAATGGTCGCCGGGCAGTCGATGGTGCTCAGCCTGATGGCCTGCTCGATGCTGGCCGCGGGCGTGTCGCGGCTGGTCGGGCCTTCGCTGTACCAGCAGATGGCGTCGACATTGTTTCCGCCGCCGGCGGCGGAACCCGCGCCCAACAACGCGGCCGAGAAAGATTCGAAAGGCGCGTCCGGATGACGCTCAGCGCGCGCGCCCCAGCGTCATCGTCCAGTAGCTTCGGTAGCCGCTGCCCGCGCCGCCGCTGACGCAGGCCAGGCCGACATCGCGGAAGTTCGCATTCATGATGTTGGCGCAGTGGCCGGGGCTGGCCATCCAGGCCGCGACCACCGTGCGCACCGAAGGCTGGCCGGCGGCGATGTTCTCGCCCCAGGCCGACCACACGTAGCCGGCCGCGCTGGCGCGCTGGCCGGCACTGCTGCCGTCGGAGCCGGCATGGTCGAAGAAGTTGTTCGTCACCATGTCGTCGCTGTGCGCCAGCGAGGCAATGGTCAGCGGCGCGTTCCACGCCAAGGGTTCCGCCGCGTTGAACGCGCCGCGGTCCCCGCACTGCGCACCGGCCGCGCGGTGGGCGTTGAGCAGCACCATCGTCTCGCTCGCGAATTCGGCCAGGTTGCAGGTGGCCCGCGTGCCGGCCACGGACGGGGGCGTCTCCGGCGGCGTCGCGGCCTCCGTGGCCACCACCGCCGCGTCGCCCGCCGCGGCCTGCGCTGTCGGCGCATCGTTGGCGCCGCCACCCCCGCCGCACGCCGTAACAAGCGCCAGCAACGCCACAACGAGGCAGCACGACAGGCTTGCCAGCCACGGCTTCGAGTTCGGCATCGGAAGCTCCTGCATGCAAAGGGTGCGGGGTGACGCGGGGTGGCCAAGGCCGCGGGACGCCCGTTCCCCAAACCGCTGCAAGGTCATCGGCTCTTTTGAGCGCGACTTGACGTGTCCGCCGCGACGGTCACCGGGCAGGCGCCGAGAGTCGCCCGACCGTCTGCGATGATTGGTCGATGGGCCGGCCCGCAACCGACGACGGGCTCAGGCCAGCCAGCGGCTCCACAGCGCACAGGCCCAGATGCCGGCGCAAGTCAGCAGCGCGAGCAGCACCGCGGCGCTGGCCAGGTCCTTGGCGCGACGCGAGAGTTCATTCAGCTCGAGAGAGACGCGGTCCACTGCATGCTCGATGGCCGAGTTCAGCAGCTCGACGACCAGCACCGCCATCACCGATGCGACCAGCAGCGACACCTCGACCCAGTTGCGGCCGACCCAGAAGGCCGCAGGCACCAGGACCACGGCAATCCAAAGCTCCCGCCTGAATGCACTTTCGCTGGCGTAGGCAACCTTCAGCCCGGCCATCGAATGACCGGCGGCACGCCACACACGGCGCAGCCCGGTCACGCCCTTCTGGGAGTTGTACATGGCCGCGGATTCTGCGGCCTGGGCCACGCCAGGGCGCGCGGTGGCGCGCGGTTTCAGCGCGCCCCGGCGCGGCGAGGTCGCGGTTCGCCGAAGCGGCGGACGCGCCAGGCCACCACCAGCAGCCCGGCCGCGAGAAGCGGCGCGCTCGGTGGCCAGGGCACGGCCGGCGGCGGGCTCTGACTGAAACGAATGTTGTCGATGCCGATGTTGTCCTGCTGGCCACCGGGCAGGTTGCCGTAGTCGATCTGGATGAACAAGCTGGCTGCGCTCAGCGCCGTCGCGAACGAGAAGCTTGTGTGCCGGGCGCCGATGGCATCGCCTTCGACCTTCACATCGGGCTGCGCGAACAGTTCGGTGCTGCCGTCGAGCACACGCACCGCAGCGATGGTGTAGTCCGCATTCGGCCAACCGGCCACATCGAAATCGTGCAACTGCACGACGAAACCGGGATCGGCAGTCAGACGCACGTTCAGTGACAGCGAGTTGTTGTTGCCGAAGAGGTTGTTGATCAAATCCCCGTACCCGTCCTGCCAGAGGCTGACGCGCGGGAAGGCAGGCGAGGTGTCGCTGCCGGAGAAGAAGTCGGCGACCACGTTGGGGGTGAATCCCTCGCCCGCATTGCCGTAGGTGAACTGCCCGCCAGGTGCATTCGTCGTCGCGCCGTAGGCGCGGTCGCCGTAGTCCGTTTCAGGGCCGTTGCCGCCGATCGTGGGCACCAGCTTGCCGCCGATCCTGACCTGGTCGAAGGTGAGCACGGTCGCCAGCACCGGCTGCGCGGCGCAACTCAGCAGCAACAACGCCAACCGGGCGACAAGCGCTGCGGCGATGCGCTGGTGTCGCGCTCGCCGTAACAGGCTCGCAGTTGTTTCAGCGTTCATCGGAAATCCTCCTCTTGGCAGCGCGTCGACACAGCACGCACGGTGCTGCGCATCATCGTCCCGACGCGTGCCGCATTGCAACTGAAAACCGCGCCGTCTCCCTAGGCTGAAGTTGCCGCTGTGGCATGCGGGACGGCCGACACATTGGCCGGCGACGCGCGGGAAACTCCCGGTTGTCGGTGGGCGGCCGGGCATCCATAGTCGGCCGGGTTCCGGGCTGCACGCAGCGGCGCGGGTGGTTTGCAGTTGTCGTTGCAAGGAGCAAAGCATGTCAGACAGCAAAGTGGTCAATGGTCCGGTCGCCGCCAGCGCGAAGCCGGCGCGTCGGCGCTTCCTCGGCGCCGCCGTGTCCGGTGCGGCTGGTGCAACAGCGCTGACCGCGCCGATGATCGCGGTGGCGCAATCGCCGATCGTGATGAAGATGCAGGGCGCGTGGGGCGCGAAGGACATCTTCAACGAGATGGCCGAGGACTACGTGAAGAAGGTCAACGAGATGGCCGGCGGCCGGCTGCGCATCGACTATCTGGTGGCCGGCGCGGTGGTCAAGCCCTTCGAGGTGATGGACGCGGTGAACAAGGGCGTGCTCGATGCCGGACACGCTGTGCCGGTGTACTGGTACGGCAAGAGCAAGGTGGCTTCGCTGTTCGGCTCGGGGCCCATCAACGGCTGCGACGCGCAGCAGACGCTGGCGTGGATCTATCGCGGCGGCGGGCTTGAGATGTACCAAGAGCTGCTGAAGAAGCTGAACCTCGACGTGGTTGGCTTTTTCGCGATGCCGATGCCGACGCAGCCGCTGGGTTGGTTCAAGAAGCAGATCAAGAGCGCCGACGATATGAAGGGTCTGAAGTACCGCACCGTCGGCCTGGCGGCTGACCTGATGCAGGAAATGGGCGCCAAGGTCACGCAACTGCCCGGCGGTGAGATCGTGCCGGCGATGGACCGCGGCGTGATCGAGGCTTTCGAGTTCAACAACCCCACCTCCGACCGGCGCTTCGGCGCGCAGGACGTGGCCAAGTTCTACATGATGGGAAGCTTCCACCAGGCGATGGAGTTCTTCGAAATCACGTTCAACAAGAAGAAGTACGAGGCGCTGCCGAAAGACCTTCAGGCCATCCTGCGGATTGCCGCCGAGGCCGCCTCATCGTCGAACTGGTGGACCGCGATGGACAACTACTCGCGCGATCTGGACGAACTGATCACCAAGGACAAGGTTACCGTGCTGCGCACGCCGAAGTCGGTGTTCGACGCGCAAATGAAGGCCTGGGATGTCGTAACGAAGAAGTTGTCTGACGAAGATCCATTTTTCAAGAAAGTAGTGGAAAGCCAGCTTGCTTGGTCCAAGCGCGTGGCCAAGTACATGTTCCTCAACGAGGCCGACTACCTGATCGGTTACGAGCACATTCACGGCAAGATCCCCGGCATGGGCTGAAGCCGCGCATGATCTCGACCCCCGCGGGGAGGCCGAAGGGCCTCCCTTGTTTTTGAGGAACGCCCAATGATCCGCGCTGTGATCCGCACAATTGACCTGCTCAACAAGTCGATCGGCCATGCTTTTGCGTGGTGCATCGTGATCCTGACCTTGGGCGTGAGCTACGAAGTTTTCGTGCGCTACGTGCTGCGCGACCCGACCAGCTGGGCCTTCGACCTGAGCTACATCCTCTACGGCGCGCTGTTCATCATGTGCGGCGCCTACACGCTGTCGCGCGGCGGGCACGTGCGCGCCGACGTGTTCTCGCGCCGTTGGCAACCGCGCACGCAGGCGACGGTCGAGATGGTGCTGTATTTCCTGTTCTTCTTCCCCGGCGTGCTGGCGCTGGTCATCGCCGGCTGGGGCTACGGCCACGAATCGTTCGTCATCCGCGAGGTCAGCGTCAACAGCCCGGTGGGCGTGCCCATCTGGCCGCTGAAGATGCTCATCCCCGCGGCCGGCGTGCTGCTCACGCTGCAGGGCATCGCCGAGGTGCTGCGCTGTGTGCTGTGCCTGAAGGAAGGTGCCTGGCCGCCACGCATGCATGACGTGGAAGAGATGGAAAGCACGCTGCAGCGCGTGCATCCGATCGAGGTGTTGACCGGGACGAAGTCATGAGCAATCCGCAGCTGGCCCTGGTCATGCTGGGGCTGTTCATCTTCATCATCCTGCTCGGGTTCCCGATCGCCTTCACGCTGATGGCGATGGGCGTGGCCTTCGGCTACTACGCCTATTTCACACCCGACCAGGCCTTCTTCGACAACCGCGTTTTCTACCTCTTCACGCAGAACACCTTCAGCGTGATGAACAGCGACATCCTGGTGGCGGTGCCGCTGTTCCTGTTCATGGGCTACATGATCGAACGCTCGAACATCCTCGACAAGCTGTTCATGAGCCTGCAGATCGCCTTCAGGCGTGTACCGGGTGCGATGGCCATCGCTGCGCTGGTGACCTGCGCGCTGTTCGCCACCGCCACCGGCATCGTCGGCGCGGTGGTCACGCTGATGGGCCTTCTGGCGTTCCCCGCGATGCTGAAGGCGCGCTACGACGCCGGCATCTCGGCCGGTGTCATCTGCGCCGGCGGCACGCTCGGCATCCTGATCCCACCGTCGATCATGCTCATCGTCTACGGTGCCACGGCCGGTGTGTCGGTGGTCAAGCTGTATGCCGCCGCGCTGCTGCCCGGCTTCCTGCTGGCCGGCCTGTACGTGCTGTATGTGGTAATTCGTGCGGTGATGAACCCCAAGCTGATGCCGCGCCTGCCGCCCAGCGACCCGCCGCTGAAAAGCCTCGATGTGGTGATGCTGTTGTTCAAGGCCTTCGTGCCGCTGGCGGTGCTGATCATGTCAGTGCTCGGCGCCATCCTGTTCGGGCTGGCGACGCCGAGCGAGGCGGCGGCCATTGGCGCACTCGGCTCGGTGCTGCTCGCGCTCGTCTACAAGGCGATGTCCTGGGGCAAGCTGCGCGAAGCCGTGTACCTCACCGCACGCACTTCGGCAATGGTTTGTTATCTTTTCGTCGGCTCGTGGACCTTCTCGTCGATCTTCAGCTACCTCGGTGGCGAGGCAGTCATCAAGGAGTTCGTGCTCGGGCTGGATCTGAACACCATCACCTTCCTGCTGCTGACCCAGGTGATCATCTTCATTCTCGGCTGGCCATTGGAGTGGAGCGAGATCATCATCATCTTCGTGCCGATTTTCCTGCCTCTGCTCGAGCACTTCCACGTCGATCCGATCTTCTTCGGCATCCTGGTGGCGCTGAATCTGCAGACCTCGTTCCTGACACCCCCGATGGCCATGTCGGCGTATTACCTGAAGGGCGTGGCACCGCCGTCGGTGCAACTGGTGACGATCTTCAAGGGCTGCCTGCCGTTCCTGTCGATGGTGTTCGTCGCGATGGCCGCCATCTACACCTTCCCCGGCCTGGTGAGCTGGCTGCCGCAGGTGCTCTACAGCCGCTGACGCCATGCCCGATCATTCCGAACTGAACGCGCTGAGCGCGGTCGATGCCCACCGCCGGCTGGTGGCCGGCGAGTTTTCGGCCGTCGACTACGCCGAAGCCCTGCTGGCGCGCATCGACGAGGTCGAGCCTCGGGTGCAGGCCTGGGCCCACCTCGATCGCGCGCATGTGCTGGCACAAGCCGCAGCCGCCGACGAAGCGCGTGCACTGGGCCAGGCCCTGGGACCGCTGTTCGGCGTGCCGGTGGGCGTGAAGGACATCATCGACACGCGCGATCTGCCCACCGAAGACGGCTGCGTGCTGCACGCCGGTCGCATGCCGCAGCATGATGCGGCGCTGGTGCGGTCGCTGCGTGCCGCCGGCGGCGTGCTGATGGGCAAGACGGTGACCACCGAACTGGCCACCTATGCGCCGGGCAAGACCACCAACCCGCACAACCCAGCGCACACCCCCGGCGGTTCGTCGAGCGGCTCGGCCGCGGCGGTGGCTGCCGGCATGGTGCCGCTGGCCATCGGCACGCAGACCGGTGGCTCGGTCATCCGCCCGGCGTCGTTCTGCGGTGTCTACGGCTTCAAGCCCAGCGCCGGGCTGATCCCGCGCAGCGGCGTGCTCACGCAATCACCGCCGCTCGACACGGTCGGCGTTTTCGGCCGCACGCTGGAAGACGTGGCGCTGCTGGCGCAATGCCTCGCCGGCCACGACGAGAAGGATCCGCTGACCGCGCCGCGCGCCACGCCACCGCTACTGGCTTATGCCGGCAGCGACGCCCCGATGCCGCCGACGCTGGCCTGGGTGGCGACGCCCTTCTGGGAGCGCGTGGCGCCGGACGCGCAGGCCGCGTTCGGCGAACTCGTCGATCTGCTCGAGGGTCGCATCGCGCCGTTCGCGCTGCCGGATAGCGCCGGCGAGGCCAGCCAATGGCACCGCACGGTCATGGAAGCCGACATCGCCGGCTCGTTCGAAGCCGAGTACGAACGCGGCCGCGAGCAGCTGTCGGCTACGTTGCGCGAACAGATCGAACGCGGGCGCGCCATCACCGCCGTCGCCTACCGGCAGGCATTGGCGCGCGTGCCGCTGCTGCAGCAAGGCTTCGACAACATGTTCGAACACTACGACGCCTTGCTCACGCCGGCCACGCTGGGCACCGCGCCGCAGGGTCTGGGCTCGACCGGCGACCCGCTGATGTGCACGTTGTGGACCTTCCTGGGCATGCCCTCGTTGAGCTTGCCGCTGCTGCATGGCGAGAACGGCCTGCCGCTGGGCGTGCAACTGGTCGGCCGGCGCGGCGACGATGCACGGCTGCTGCGCACCGCGCGCTGGCTGGTGCAACAGGTGCACCAGGCGACATGACCATCGCAACACGGAGGCCTGCATGAAACTGCTTTTCGGACTCATCGGCGCGGCGCTGATGATCGCCTTCCTGGCCAGCTTCGTGATCAAGGTCAAGGAGCCGGCGATGATCGTCGTCGTGCTCATCGGCCTGGTGATGATGGCGGTCGATCTCTGGCAGGCGCGCAACGAGCCCGACACCTGATCACCGTGCCGGCCTAGCCGGCGTGTGCTCGCCGCGCAGGAACTGGTGCGTGAAGGCGATCGCCATGCTGCCTTCGCCGACCGCCGAAGCCACCCGCTTGACCGGGCTGAAGCGCACATCGCCACAGGCCAGGATGCCGGGCACGCTGGTCTCGAGCAGATACGGGTCGCGCGCCAGTGGCCAGGCGCCCGATTTCAGCGCATCGGCGCCGGTCAGCATAGCCGCGCACATCGCGGGCGATCTCGCTGGGCAGCCAGTCGGTCTGCGCATCCGCGCCGATGAAGACGAACAGCGCGTCGCAGGCGCAGCGTCGCGTGTCGCCGGTGGCGCTGCCGAAGACATCGATCGCGTTCAGGTGCGACTCGCCATGCGCGGTGCGCACCTGCGCGTGCAACTCGACCGCGATGTTCGGCTTGCCGCGCAACTGCTCGATCAGGTAGCGCGACATGCCGTTTTCGAGCGCGTCGCCGCGCACCAGCAGCGTCACCGAACGCGCATGGTTGGCGAAGACCAGCGCCGCCTGCCCGGCCGAATTGCCGGCGCCGATGAGGTGGATATCGACGGCCCTGCGTTTTGCCCGCCTCGCTGCGCGATGCACCATACGAGATGCCCTTGCCGACCAGCCGATCGAAGCCTTCGATATCGAGCCGGCGCGAGCTGACGCCGGGGCGATGATCAGCGAACCCGCAGCGATGAGGTCGCCACCATCGAGCCGCACATCGCGGCTGCGCGCATCGATGCCGACCACGTCGCGGGTCACCAGAATCTCCGCGCCCAGCCGGCGCGCCTGCTGCAACGCGCGGCTGGCCAGTTCATCGCCCGATCATCGCCCGAACTGCCGGCGGTAGGCAACACGGTCGACCTGGCCTGCCTCGACAAAAAGCTGAGCGGCAATGATCTGCCGGATGCTTGGCTGTCAGCGGCCGTGACGCATGCGGGCGAGCACCTCGTCAGCTTTGACAGAGACTTCAGGAAGTTGCTTGCTCGCGGTCAGTTCACGTTGCTCGTACCCTCATAGTGGCTGTGCCGGCGCTCGGCCAAGGCCGGCCTCGATGCGCCACGGGGCCATCGGCCCGGCTCATCGGTCGGCAACGCGTGGCACCGTCGATGGCGCGGCCGCCTCAGGCTCGCTTGGGCCGCTGGCCAGCCGTGCACAGCCCTTCGGCTGCGAGTGCCGGCCGGGCAGCTGAAGTCGGCGCCTCGCTCCCGAGAACGGGCAGACAATGTGACCTTCCCACCGGCGCTTCACGCCGAGCACAAGGATTGCCCGCCATGAACGACATGACCCTGAACCTGGCCGACGAGGCCACCGTGCAACGGCTGACCGACACACTGGCCCTTCAGCGCAAGGCCTATCTGGCCGATCCGGTGCCTGGCCTGGACCAGCGCAAGGCCGATCTGCGCACGCTGCAGCGTTTCGTGCGCGAGAACAAGCAGGCCCTGTGCAACGCGATCAACGCCGACTACGGCCACCGCTCGCTGCACGAAACGCTGCTGGCCGAGATCTTCCCGGTGCTCGACGGCATCGACCATGCGGTCAAGCACCTGCGCGCGTGGGCGCGGCCCCAAAGGCGCGCGGTCGACTGGCGCAACTTCTTCGGCGCGAAGAACCGCGTCATCCCGCAGCCGCTGGGCGTGGTGGGCGTGATCGTGCCGTGGAATTTCCCGCTCAACCTGAGCCTGCTGCCATTGACCTATATCTTTGCCGCCGGCAACCGCGCGATGGTGAAGATGAGCGAGAACTCGCGCCACCTGGCGGCGCTACTGATCGAGAAGATGCCGGCCTATTTCCCGCCGGAGAAACTTCAGTTCTTCGACGAGACCGGCGGCATCGGCGTCGAATTTTCCAAGCTGCCCTTCGACCACCTGCTGTTCACCGGCTCGGGCGCCACCGGCCGCGCGGTGATGGCCGCCGCCGCGCGCAACCTGTGCCCGGTGACGCTGGAACTCGGCGGCAAGGCGCCGGCCATCGTCATGGACGACTACCCGGTGCGCACCGCGGCCGAGCGCATCCTGTTCGTCAAGTTCCTCAATGCCGGCCAGATCTGCACCAGCGTCGATCACGCCTGGCTGCCCACCGGCATGGTCGATGAGTTCGTCAAGCACGCCACGCAGATCGTGCCGCGCCGCTATCCGGCGATCGACACGCCGGACTACACCTCGATCATCGACGAGCGTTCCTTCGACCGCCTGCTGCATGCGCTGGACGACGCGCGCCAGCGCGGCGCCACCTTGGTGCAGCTGGTGCCGGGCCCGGCGCACGACCGCGCCACGCGCAAGATCGCGCCGCACATCGTGCTCAATGCGCCTGACGACTGCCTGCTGATGCAGCGCGAGATCTTCGGGCCGATCCTGCCGCTGCGCAGCTACGATTCGCTGGATGCGGTCATCGCGCGCATCAACGCCGGGCCGCGGCCGCTGGCGGTGTACCCGTTCAGCCACGACGCGGCGCGGGTGCAGAAGGTGCTGGACCATGTGATGTCGGGCGGCGTGTCGGTCAACGACGCGCTGTTCCATGTCGGCCAGCACGACCTGCCCTTCGGCGGTGTCGGTGCATCGGGCATGGGCCACTACCACGGCAAGGAAGGCTTCGAGACCTTCTCCAAGTTGCGGCCGGTGTTCTACCAGGCGCGCTGGTCGAGCCTGAAACTGATGGCGCCGCCCTACGGCAAGTTCGCCGACCGGCTGCTGGGCTTCCTGACCAAGTGAACGCGCCGATCCGGCATCGTGACCGAGGAGCTTCTCGGTGCGCTGAAGCCGTCGGTGGGCCCCCAACCGCAGCGGGCGTGACCACGACGCGCGAAGAAATCAAAGCATCGATTCAGGTCGCGGATCCCTTCGGTCTTTCGATCCCGGCAGCGGGTGCCGGCAGGGCCGCGTGGCGGCTGGCGCCGGTGTGGATGAGCAGCGCGCCGATGACCATCGCGGTGCCCGTCAATTCGCTCGCCGAAGGCGGCTTGCCCAGCGCCACATCCATCAGCAGCGCCGACACCGGAACGAAGTTGAAGAACGCCGTGCCGGTGACCGCGCCCAGCGTGCGCACGCCGTAATTGAAGGTCAGCACCGCAACGGCCGACGCCACCACGCCGACGTAGAGCAGCGCATGCCAGGTCAGCGCCAGGTCCTGCGCGGTCGGCCACGTGGCCCAGCCGAACCCGGTGGCCACCACGGCGCCGAGCAGCAGCAGCGGCCAGGAGGCGAGCATGGTCAGCGCCGAGTACTCGACCACGTCGAGATCGGCAAACTCGGCGGCGCCGCGCGTGTACCAGATCCAGCCCAGCGTGCCGGCCAGGATCAGGCTGTCGCCGAACCCCGTTGACCCGGCGCCACGGTGGCCGCTGGCCAGCAGGCCCGAGACGACCGCCACGCCCGCCAGCGCCAGCACGGAGGTGAGCAGGGTCGAGCGCGCCGGCCGAACGCCATCGAGCAGCCAGCGCAGCAACTGCGTCGTCATCGGCATCGTCGCCATGATGACGGCACCGTGCGACGGCAGCGAATGGGCGAGGCCGGCCATCAGCATCACGCTGAACACCCCGAAGCCGGCCAGGCCGCGGACCGACAACGGCACGACCGAGGTGCGCAGCTTGCGCCACGGCGCCGCGCCGCGAGGAATCAGCAGCGGCACCAGGACCAGGGCCGCGATGGTGTAGCGCAGGAAAGTGAACCAGACCGGGCCGATGTGCTCGAGCACCCCCTTGCTGACGAGGAACATGCCGCCCCAGGCCGTGGTGGCCACCAGCAGTGCCAGGATGCCGAGCGAGCGCGATTGTTTGGGCATGGTCGTTGTGGATGTCCGTGAACGCGGATGATGACGCGTGGGGCTTTGATGCACCCAGGAGTGGACACGGGTCTCCGCTCGACAGCGGCTGGCAAAAGCCGGCTCGGCAGTTGCCGGGCGTGCCAGGTTCACAACCCCGCAGTCGCGCGACCTGCAGACGACGCCGGACGATGCCGGATCGCGGGATCGTCGACCCTGCGACGCGATAGAACCTGCTCGGCTTCGCCAACAGCCGGCACGGCTGGCAGCGGATCCCTCGCTGGCGCCAAGGTCAGCTCTTCGCAGAAGCAGGCGACGTGCGCACAATGCCGGCATGAACACACCCGCTTCGCATTCGGCCCGCCAACTCGCCGTTCCTGTCGACGCGCTCGACCACGTCGCCGGCGCGGCGCATGGCGCGCTGGTGGTGCTGGAGTACGGCGATTTCGAGTGCCCGTCGTGCGCGCAGGCGTACCCGGCCGTGAAGATGCTGATGGAGCGCTTCGGGCACCGGTTCCGCTTCGTCTTCCGCCATTTCCCGGTGGCCGAGGCGCACCCCCATGCCATGCTGGCCGCCGAAGCCGCCGAAGCGGCCGGTGCGCAGGGCCGCTTCTGGGAGATGCACGACCGCCTGTTCGAGAACCCGCAGCACCTGAAGGGCGCCGATCTTCGGCGCCATGCGCAGGCACTGAAGCTCGACCTGACGCGCTTCGACGCCGAGCTGGCCGATCACGTGTACCTGCAGCGGGTGCAGGAACACATCGCCAGTGGCCGGGCCAGTCACCTGCGGGCGACACCCGGCTTCTTCGTCGATGGCAGGGTGGTGGATATCTCGTTCGGCATGCAGGCGCTGTCCGATGCCATCGAGCGGCGGCTGCCGCTGTCCGGCGACTAGGGCTTCAACTCGCCGAAGACCGTCGGCAGCAGTTCCGACACGGTCGGGTGCACGTGCATCGTGCGTTGCAGTTGCGCGGCCGTGCGGCCGGCGGCCATGCTGTCGAGCACCGCATGCACGGCCTCGTCACCGCCGACGCCGAGGATCGCGGCGCCGAGGATGACATCGCTGCCGGCATCGACCACCACCTTCATGAAGCCCTGCGTCTCGCCCTTCTCGACCGCGCGGCCCACGCGGGTCATCGGCCGTTTGCCGATGCGCACGACATGACCGGCGGCGCGCGCCTGGGCTTCGGTCATGCCGACGCGGCCCAGCGGCGGGTCGATGTACAGCGCATAGCAGTCGATGCGGTCGCTGACGCGCCGCGCCTCGCCGTCGAGCAGGTTCGCGGCAACGATCTCGAAGTCGTTGTAGGCCGTGTGCGTGAAAGCACCGCGGCCGTTGCAGTCGCCCAGCGCCCAGATGCCCGGCACGTTGGTGCGCAGCTGCTCGTCGACCGGGATGGTGCCGCGCGCGTCGGTCACCACACCGGCCTTGTCCAGGCCCAGGTCGTCGGTGTTCGGCCGCCGGCCCACCGCCAGCAGCACGTGGGAGCCGATCACTTGCGGTGCGCCGTCGGCGCAATCGACGCCAACCGCGATGTCGTCGCCGTGCGGGCGCAAGGCGATGCACTCGGCCGCCAGCCGCAGCGCGATGCCTTCGGCCCGCAGGATGTCGGCGATCGCGGCGGACACGTCTTCGTCCTCGCGGCCGATCAGCCGCGCGCCCTTCTCGACAACCGTCACTTCGGCGCCGAAGCGCCGATACATCTGCGCGAACTCCAGCCCGATGTAGCTGCCACCGACCACCACCAGGTGGCGCGGTACCTTGTCGAGTTCGAGCAGCGTCGTGTTGGTCAAGGTGCGCACCGTGCCGATGCCGGGCATGTCCGGCACCGCAGCACGGCCGCCGACGTTGACGAAGATGCGCGGCGCGGTGAGCACGCTGTCGCCGACACGGACCTCGGTGGCCGATGCGAAGTGCGCGTGGCCTTCGAACACGGTGCAGTGCGGCATGCCCTTGAGCCAGGATTCGACGCCTTCGCGGGCGTCGCGCGAGACCTTGTCCTTGCGCGCCTTGACCGCCGGCATGTCGATGCGCACCGCGCCGCCGATGCCCACGCCATAGTCGGCCGCGCGGCGTGCCAGGTGCGCGGCGTGGGCGCTGGCCACCAGGGCCTTGGTCGGTATGCAGCCGGTGTTGACGCAGGTGCCGCCGAACAGCTTGCGTTCGATCAGCGCCACGCGCATGCCTGCGCCGGTGAGGCGCCCGGCCAGCGGTGGCCCGGCCTGGCCGGCGCCGATGATGATGGCGTCGAAGGGCTGGCTCATCGCAGCATGCTCACGATGGCCCAGGCGCCGCCGATGGCAACGGCGTCTTCCAGCAGCCCGGCCGGCAGGTCGCGGCCGAAGGCTTGCGCCAGCTGTGCGCGCGCCGCGGCGCCCCCCATCGTGCCGATGGCCGCGCCGACGACGCCGGACACCCCACCGAAGATCCACAGACCCGCCGGCGCGGCAATCGTCGCGCCGGCAAGCGCGCCCATCAGCACACGCGTGCCGAACTGCAGCGGCACCTTGCGGCTCGGTGTCTTCGGCAACTGGTCGCCGACCAGTTCGGCCAGCGCCAGCACTGTCAGGATCCACGGCGCGGCGACGTGCGCCATGAAACCCAGCGGCGTGCCATCCACCGGTAGCCAGCCCAGGTGCGCGGCCCAGGCCACGGCCGCCGGTGCGGTGAAGGCGCGCAGGCCGGCGACGATGCCGAAGAGGCATGAAAACGCGAGGATCATGGGCTTCTCCGGATGCGTGGCGCGGACGCCGGTTGAATGCGAAGAGTGTCGGGCTTTCCGAGGATCGACAAGTGTGCGCTCCGCTCAGGCTGTTGCAGGGTTCGCCGACAGATGCTGGTGGATCTGCGCCACCACGGCCGCGCCTTCGCCGATCGCACCGCCGACACGCTTGACCGAACCCGCGCGCACGTCGCCGACGGCGAACAGGCCGGGGATGCTGGTCTCCAACGCGGCCGGCGCGTGGCCGCTGTTCGGCCGCAGCGTGGCGCTGCCGGTGAGCAGGAAGCCGTGTTCGTCGGCGGCCGTGTCGCAGCCCTGCAGCCAGCCGGTTTCGGGGTCGGCGCCGACAAACAGGAACAGGTTGCGCAGCGCGCGTCGCTCTTCGCTGCCGGCGCGGTGGTCACGCCAGGTGAGTGCCTCCAGCCCGTCGGGCAGGCTGCCGTGCAAGGCGGTGACTTCGGTGTGCGGCCGCAGTTCGATGTTGGCGGTGGCCGCGATGCGGTCGATCAGGTAGCGCGACATGCTCGCCGCCAGACCCGGGCCGCGCACCAGCAGGTGCACCCGGGCCGCGTGCTGCGAGAGAAACACCGCGGCCTGGCCGGCGGAGTTGCCACCGCCGACCAGCACCACCTCCTGCTGCGTGCACATCATCGCTTCCAGCGCCGAGGCCCAGTACCAGACGCCGCGGCCTTCGAAATCCCGCAGCCGCGGCACCTGCGGCCGGCGATAGCGCGCACCGCTGGCGGCGACCACGCAGCGGGCACGCAAGCGGCGGCCGTCCGCCAGATGCACGACATGCTCGCGGTCGCGCGCACAGTCGAGCGAGCGCACTTCGGCCGGAATCAGCATCTGCGCGCCGAACTTCTCGGCTTGCACGTAGGCGCGCCCGGCCAGCGCCTGACCGGAGATGCCGGTGGGAAAGCCCAGGTAGTTCTCGATGCGCGCGCTCGCGCCGGCCTGGCCACCGTAGGAGCGGCAATCGAGCACGACCACGCGCAGGCCCTCGGATGCCGCATACACCGCCGTGGCCAGGCCGGCCGGGCCGGCACCGATGACGGCGACGTCGAACAACTCGTCGTGCGCCACCGAATCGGCCATGCCCAGGCAACGCGCGAGGCCGTCGTCGCTGGGGTTGACCAGCACCGCGCCATCGGGGCAGACGGCCAGCACATCGCGCGCGGCAGCGCCGTACTGTTCCATCAGTGCCGCAGCACCGGCGTCGCTGGCGGCATTGACCACGTGATAGGGCTCGCCGTTGCGGCGCAGGAAATTCTGCAGCCGCATCAGGTCGGCCGAATTGTCCCGACCGATCAGCACCGGTCCGCTGGCGCCGGCTTCGATCAGCGCGACGCGCCGCAGGATCAGCGCGCGCACCAGGCGTTCGCCCAGTTCGGCCTCGGCGATGATCAGCGCACGCAGTTGCCCGGGCGGCAGCAGCAGCACTTCGGCGTCTTCCTGCACCACGGCGTCGACCAGCGAGGGCTTGCCCGAGAGCGCGCCGACCTCGCCGATGAATTGGCCGCGACGCTGCTGGACGATCGGCGTCAGATGCCCCAGGCCGTCGCGCTGGCTCACCGCCACCGCACCGCCGAGCAGAACGAACAGGCCGGGCGCAGGCTCGCCGGCAACGAACAGCCGCGTGCCGGCGGCATGGGCCTGCAGCGTGCCGAAGCGGTGCATGCGCGCGATGTCGGCATCGCTGAGCAGCGGGAACATCTGGTGGCGGCGAGACAGCAGTTCGCTGGGTGCATCGGGTTCCATCGTCATCCTGCCCTGGTTAGCCTGGCTTGCCCGCCACACGATTCACGAGAGAGCGCCGTCGACCGAGGCCGGGTGCTGTGCGCGCCAGTGCCGGGCGACGTCCTCGCGCCGGCAAACCCAGACCGCCTCGCATGCCAGCACATGATCGAGAAAACGCGCCAGCGCCATGGCCCGCGCGGGCTGGCCGCTGATGCGGCCGTGCAGGCCGATGCTCATCATCTTCGGGCGCTGCGCGCCTTCGCGCCAGAGCACATCGAAGGCGTCTTTCAGCGTGCCGAAGAAGCCGTCGGCACTGGCAAAGCCGGTGGGCAGCAGGTAGCGGAAGTCGTTGGTCACCAGCGAGTACGGAATCACCAGATGCGGCGGTGTGCCGGGCAGCCAGTGCGGCAGGTCGTCGTCGTAGGCATCGGAGTCGTAGAGGAAGCCGCCCTCCTCACGCAGCAGCTGGCGCGTGTTCAGGCTGACCTTGCCGGTGTACCAGCCCAGCGGCCGTCGCCCGCAGACACGCTCGATGACCTCGACGGTTCGCCGGATGTGGCGCCGTTCCTCGTCCACGGCAACCCCGTGGTAGTCGATCCAGCGCCAGCCGTGGCCGGCGACTTCGTGCCCCGCTTCGGCCAGCGCACGGCCGAGCCGCGGGTTCAGCTCCAGCGCGCGGCCCACCGCGAAGGCGGTCAGCGGCAGCGCACGCTCGCGGAACAGCTCGAGGATGCGCCACGCGCCGGCGCGTGAGCCGTACTCGTACAGGCTCTCCACGCTCGGGTCGCGCTCGCCCTGGCGCGCAGGGCGGCCGGGCATTTCGTGCAGCAGCGCTTCGGAGCCCGGGTCGCCGTTGACGATGCTCGATTCGCCGCCCTCCTCGATGTTGAGCACGAACTGCACCGCGATGCGCGCCTGCGCCGGCCATTGGGCCTGCGGCGGCTGCCCGGCATAGCCGACGAGGTCGCGCTCGCCCATCAGCCGAGTTCGAAGGTGGTCACGCCGAACACCCGCTCATGCCGCAAGGCCGGCGCCGGCCCCAGGTACATGCGCGCGCAGCCGAAGACCTCGGTCATGCCGAAGCGGCGCGCCAGAGCGAGCGCCGCCGGGTTGTTCTCGGGCACGTCCAGGAACAGCGGCCCGCCGGCGGCGAAGGACGACAACGCCGTGTACTGCGCCAGCGCCGCATCGGCGTCGTCGGCGAACAGCGGGCCGATCTTGCAGCCTTCGACACAGCGGCGCACGACGCCGAAGCCGGCCAGCTGCCCGTTGCGCACGCAGGCCCGCGCCAGGGCGTCGGGCTGCGCGATCCAGGCTTGCAGGAAGCTCTCGCGCCGTGCCGGGAAGCAGCTGCGGTCGTAGCGCAGCAGCGCGTCGAGGGGCACGGCATCGAGCGCGACCACGTCCGGATCCGCCGGCGCAACGGCACCATCGGGAACGTCGGCGCGGTAGCGGATGTCGCGGTGCGAAAGCACGAAGCCCCCACGCGCGTAGTAAGGCTGCATGCCGAACACGCCGTCCATGCCGATGCTGGCACCGGCGCGCAGTCGCTTTCGCAAACGCTCGCGCCGCGCCAGCCACAGCGTGTGGCCCAGGCCGCGGCCGCGGAACTCGGGGCGAACGATGAAAAAGCCCATGAAGCCGAACTCGCCGTCATAGGCGGTGACAGCGCCGCCGCCGATCAGTTCGCCCTGCCAATCGGCGGCGATGAAGGCCTGCGCGTCGGTGTGCCAGAACAGCTCGGCATCGTTGCGCCCCGGGTTCCAGCCCTCGCTCGCCGCCCAACCGACGAGCGTGTCGACTTCGGTGCGGGTCATCTGGCGGATGGCGACTTCAGGCGACATGTCGGGCTCGATGGCACGGGTTCGGCGTCAGCGTGAGTCTAGGTGTTTGATGCCAAGTCTTGATGGTGCGGGATCAGCGAACTGTTCAGTCGATCGTTGTCGGCTCGGGTTTCAAGCCTCGAACCCTGCGAGGCATCGGCGAAGCAATCGGCAGGTGCGACGCCGCGCCCGCGCCGGGGCCTCGTTCGACCACCGCGTCCCGAGGATTCAGCGCCTTACCGCAATGCGAACAGGCTTGCACCGGAGCGAAGAGATGATTGCCATACTACGTCCTGTTTAAGCACTGACGTGCCAGTGGACCGAACAGGCCCTGGTGGCATCGACTCCCCAACACCGCCAAGGACCGCCCGATGAAAAAGGTGACGTTCCTCTTCGACTTCGGCAGCCCGAACGCCTATCTCTGCCACAAGGTCATCCCGAAGATCGAGGCGCGCAGCGGGGTCGCGTTCGAGTACGTCCCGGTCCTGCTCGGCGGCATCTTCAAGATGACGGGCAACCAGTCACCCGCCACGGCCTTCGCCGGCATCAAGAACAAGCCCGAATACGACAAGCTCGAGATGCGTCGCTTCGTTGCGAAGCACGGCCTTCAGGCGTTCCGCAACAACCCTCACTTCCCGGTCAACACGCTGCAATTGATGCGCGGCGCGGTGGCGGCGCAGCACGCCGGCGTTTTCGAGCGCTACGTGGACGTGATCTACGCGTGCATGTGGGAACGTGAGCTGAAGATGGACGATCCCGCCGTCTTCAAGGCGGCCTTGCTCGACGCGGGCCTGCCGGCCGACAAGCTGCTCGAACTGATCCCGACCGATGCCGTCAAGTCCGGCCTGATGGCCAATACCGAGGCGGCTGTGGCGGCTGGCGCGTTCGGCAGCCCGAGCTTCCTGGTCGGTGACGAGCTGTTCTTCGGCAAGGACCGGCTGCGCGAGGTCGAGGAAGAGGCCGCGCGCCAGGCCGGCTCGCCAGCAGCGCTTTAGCCGAAGTCTGGCGTAGCGCCATCACAGATCAGCACAGCCCCTTGGCTATTGGAGAGCAGCATGTCGGAAAAGCAGTCGAAGAAGGTTTGCCTGGTGATCGGCGTTGGAGACGGTGTCGGCGCCGCCATTGCCAAGGCGTTTGCGCTGGACGGTTTCGAGACGGTCATCACCCGCCGAGCCCGCCACCTCGATGAACTCGAGGCCCACGCACAAGGCATCCGCAAACTCGGCGGCGTGGTGCACGCCCGGGGCGTCGATGCCCGCTCCGAAGAGGAAACGGTGGCGCTGTTCCAGGAGATCGAGCGCGACATCGGGCCGATCGAGGTGGTCGTCTTCAACATCGGCGCCAACGTGCGCTTCACGGTGGAGGAGACCACCGCCAGGGTGTTCCACAAGGTCTGGGAAATGGCCTGCTTCGCCGGCTTCCTGGCTGGGCGCGAGGCCGCCAAGGTGATGGGCCCGCGCGGCCACGGCAGCATCATCTTCACAGGCGCCACCGCCAGCCTGCGCGGCAAGGAAGGCTTCACTGCGTTCGCCGCGGCGAAGAGCGCGCTGCGTTCGGTCGCACAGTCGATGGCGCGCGAGCTGGGCAAGAAGAACATCCATGTCGCGCATGTCGTCTGCGATGGCTCGATCGAAGGCGTCTTTGCCCGCGACAACATTCCGGACCTGGCACAACGGCTCGCCGAAGACCGCGTCCTGAAGCCGGACGACATCGCACTGAACTACGTCCACCTTCACCACCAGAAGCGCTCGGCCTGGACGCATGAGCTCGACCTGCGGCCGTGGAGCGAGACCTGGTGAAGTCGCTGCCCGCCGATCCAGGGACCTGAGACAGGCATCGCAGCCGGGCACTGGCAGCAGTGCGACCAGCCTGTGACGCCGAGCGCTGCCGCGACCCGTCCAGCGTCAGCCGACTGCAGATGCCCAAGACGGAACGCTGCCGTTGGCTCCCGTGACCGACCGCGACCATGCCAGCGCAGGCCCGCTGTGTTCTTCGCCAGACGCGATCGCTGCCCGGGAGACTCAGGCGCGCGAGTCGATCACCGCGGCGTTGATCAGCGTGCGCAACTCGCGCCGGATGGGGTACAGCGTGGACGGCAGGAATTGGGTCAGGAAGACGACGCAGAGGTCTTCGACCGGGTCGACCCAGAACGCGGTGGAGGCGGCGCCGCCCCACCAGTATTCGCCCGGCGAGCCGGCGACCTGTGTCCGGGCCACGTCGGTGGTCACCGCGAAGCCCAGGCCGAAGCCGACGCCGCGGTAGGTGGCCTCGGTGAACATCGACAGCGACACGTCGGCCAGGTCCTTGCCGCCGGGCAGGTGGTTGGCGCGCATCAGCGCCAGCGTCTTCGGGCCCAGCAGACGCGCACCGTCGAGCTCGCCGCCGCGGCGCAGGCATTCGCAAAAGCGCATGTAGTCGGCAGCGGTCGAGACCAGGCCGCCGCCGCCCGAAGGCGCCGACGGCGGCTCGCGGAAGCTGCCCAGCTGGGCCGGCGTCAGGCGGCCTTCGCTCGACATCAGGTAGCACTGCGCCAACCGCGCGGCCTTCGCCTCGTCGACGAAGAAGGCGGTATCGCGCATGCCCAGCGGATCGAAGATGCGCGTCTGCAGGAAGCGATCGAATGGCATGCCGGAAATCCTGCCCACCAGGTAGCCGAGCACGTCGGTCGAGACCGAATAGTTCCAGGCCGTGCCCGGCGAAAACTCCAGCGGCACTTCGGCCAGCGCGTCGACGAAACCTTGCAGATCGTCGCTGCGCGCGAAGGTGTCGAGATTGTTCGCACGGTAGGCGGCATCGACATTGGTGCGGTTCTGGAAACCGTAGGTCAGCCCCGAGGTGTGGCGCAGCAGGTCGATCATGCGCATCGGCGCTTCGGTGGGCCTGGTCAGCCAGCCGGGCGGCGTGCCTGGCAAGCCGCCACCGCCGCCGACATACACGCCCAGCTGACGCCATGACGGGATGAAGCGGTGCACCGGGTCATCCAGGGCCACCAGCCCTTCTTCGACCAGCATCATGAAAGCGACGCTGGTGATCGGCTTGGTCATCGAGTAGATGCGCACCAGGCTGTCCTCGGCCAGCGGCGTGCCGTCTTCCAGCGAGGCCTTGCCGAGCACCGACTGGTGTACAAGCTGGCCGCCGCGCGACACCTGCAGCAAGGCGCAGGGCAGGCGGCCGCTATCGACGTAGCGCTGGGCGAGAAAGCGGTCGATGCGCTGCAGGCGCGTCGAGCACATGCCCATGGATTCGGGCTTCACGGACATGCAATCTCCTTTGGGACAGCCGGGAGTGGCCGCACATTCTTGCGCCAGGCGCGCCAGCGATTCGGCGCAGCAGAGGTCAACATCGCTGGCCTCACGTCGACCCCGTCACCGTTCATCGGGCGGGCGATGGCCTTTCGACGATCGGGTGTCCGGTCCGGGGGGCGTCCTGCCGACGGTCCCGCCGCAACGGACCGGCTGCCTGCTTGCACGCGCGCCGCCGTCGGCCTCAGGCCGCAGCGACGATGCCGCCGTCGCTGGCGATCACCTGGCCGACCACGTACTCGCCCGCGCGCGAGCACAGGAAGGTGGCCAGCCCGGCGATGTCCTGCGGCGTGCCGACGCGGCCGCTGGGGTTGCGCGCGCCGACGCTGTCCCAGTCGACACCTTCGGTCTTGCCGCCGAAGCCGACGCCGGTGGACAGCATCCAGGTCGGATAAGGCCCGGGCGCGATGGCGTTGAACAGGATGCGCTCCTTCGTCAGGCGCGAGGCCATGAAGCGTGTCAGGTGGTGCACCGCCGCCTTCGACGCGCCATAGGACCAGGCGTCGAAGGCCGAGGCCTTGAGGCCGTCGATCGAGCCGATGTTGATGACCCGCGCCGGCGACGGCCCGGCCGCCGCGGCGCGCAGCAGCGGCATCAGCTTTTGCGTCAGGAAGAACACCGCCTTGACGTTGGTGTCCATCACCTTGTCCCAGCCAGCTTCCGGGAAGTCATCGATCGGGCCGCCCCACGAGGCACCGGCGTTGTTGACCAGGATGTCGAGCGATTGCTCGCGGTCCAGCAGCGCCTGCGCCAGCGCCTCGACGCCATCGATGCGCGACAGGTCGGCCGGCAGCGAGATGCACTCGCCGCCGTAGTCCTTGGCCAGGCGTGCGGCGGTGGCGTTGCAGACCTCGGCCTTGCGCGACGAGATGTAGACCTTGGCGCCCTGCGCCAGGAAGCCGGCGGCGATCATCTCGCCGATGCCGCGCGAGCCGCCGGTGACCAGCGCCACCTTGCCGCGGATGGAGAACAACGAGTCGAAGGATTCAATGGCCATCAGCGGGCTCCTCGGGTTGGGTGGAGGTTGGGTGGACTTTCAGTTGCGGAACACCGCGGCCATGCTCGGGTCTTCATCGCCGCCCGCGTGCATGCCCAGCTCGTGGCGGCCGACCACCAGGTGGTGCACCTCGTCGGGCCCGTCGGCCAGGCGCAAGGTGCGCTGCATCGCGTACATGCGCGCCAGCGGCGTCTTCTGCGACACGCCCAGCGCGCCGTGCATCTGGATCGCCTGGTCGATGATCTGGCACACGCGCTCGGGCACCAGCGCCTTGACCATGTGCACCCAGTTGCGTGCCTCGCGGTTGCCCATCACGTCCATCGCCTTGGCCGCCTTCAGCACCATCAGGCGCATGCTTTCGATCTCGATGCGCGCGCGCGAAATGATCTCGATGTTGCCGCCCAGCCAGACCAGTTCCTTGCCGAAGGCCTTGCGCGACAGCCCGCGCCGGACCATCAGGTCCAGTGCCTTCTCGGCCTGGCCGATCGAGCGCATGCAGTGGTGGATGCGCCCCGGGCCCAGGCGCAGCTGGCTGATCTCGAAACCGCGGCCCTCGCCGAGCAGCATGTTGTCCTTGGGCACGCGCACGTTCTTGAAGCTGATGTGCATGTGGCCGTGCGGCGCATGGTCTTCGCCGAAGACATGCATCGCGCCTTCGATGGTCACGCCCGGCGTGTCCTTGGGCACCAGGATCATCGACTGCTGATTGCTCGGCGCCGCGTCCGGGCTGGTGCGCACCATCGTGATCAGGATCTTGCAGCGCGGGCTGCCGGCGCCGGAGATGTAGTGCTTCTCGCCGTTGATGACCCATTCGTCGCCTTCCAGCACCGCGGTGGTGGCGACGTTCTTGGCGTCGGACGAGGCGTGGTGCACCTCGGTCATCGCGAAGGCCGAGCGGATCTCGCCGTTGAGAAGCGGCTTCAGCCAGCGCTCTTTCTGCGCCGGCGTGCCCACGCGTTCCAGCACCTCCATGTTGCCGGTGTCGGGGGCCGAGCAGTTCATGCTTTCGCTGGCCAGCGGGTTCTTGCCCAGCTCGGCGGCGATGTAGGCGTAGTCCAGGTTCGACAGGCCTTCGCCGGTCTCGGCGTCGGGCAGGAAGAAGTTCCACAGGCCCTCCTTCTTGGCCTGTTGCTTGGCGCCGTTGAGCAGCTCCAGCTGGCCGGGGGCGTACTGCCAACGCTCGGCACCGACGCGGCCTTCACCCAGCGCCTCGTACTGGCGGCTCATCGGCTCCACCGTCTCGGCGATGAAGCGCTTGACGTGCTCGTACAGCGGCATCGCCTTGGCCGACATGCGCAGGTCGTTCAGGTCATCGGTGGGGTTCAGTCCGAAGGCGGACGCCTTCTTGGCGGATGCTTGGGTCTGGCTCATGGGTCGGGGTCTCCAATGGGAAGTGCGCGCGGGCTGAAGCCCGTTGCGCGGGGTAGGGCTGCCCCGTCGGGCGAGCGCCTTGAACAGGGTCGGTGACGAAAGAGTATGGACGCTGAGCGGCGCATGCGCAGTCCGGCGCGCGACACGCATGAAGAAGGGTCTGCACCGGTGTTGGCGGGCTCGCTCTGCTAGGCTCTGTGCACGATCGCAACCACCCGTGAGACACCTCTTCATGCGCCAAGCCGTCATCGTTTCCTATGCCCGCACCGGCCTGGCCAAGGCCGCGCGCGGCGGTTTCAACGACACCCCCAGCATGACGATGCTGGGCCATGCCATCCGCCATGCGGTGCAGCGGGCCAAGGTCGATGCGGCCGAGGTGGAGGACGTGATCGCCGGCTGCGTGGCCGCATCGGGCAACGTGGCACGCGCCGCGGCATTGCTGGCCGGGCTGCCGGTGACGACCTCGGGCATGACGCTGAACCGCGCCTGCTCGTCGGGGCTGAATGCGATCGCCATTGCCGCGCATCACATCGTCGAAGGCGGTGCCAGCGTGATGGTCGGCGGTGGCGTCGATTCGATCAGCTTCCAGGGCGGTGGCGGCGGTGGGCGCGACGAGCATCTGCTGGACATCGCCCCGGCGATCTGGATGCCGATGATCGACACCGCCGACATCGTCGCCGAGCGCTACGGCCTGAGCCGCGAGTATCAGGACGAGTATTCGCTGCGCTCGCAGCAGTTGATGGCTGCGGCGCAGGAGGCCGGCAAGTTCAAGGACGAGATCATTGCCGTGAAGACGCGCAAGAAGGTGGTCGACAAGGCCACCAAGGCCGAGTCCTTCGTCGATGCGGTGGTCGACCGCGACGAATGCAACCGCCCCGACACCACGCTGGCCGGGCTGGCCAAGCTCGAGCCGGTGCGAGGCCCAGGCAAGTTCGTCACCGCGGGCAATGCCAGCCAGCTGTCCGACGGCGCCGCCGCGGTGGTGCTGATGGAAGCCAAGGAGGCCGAGAAGCGCGGCCTGCAGCCGCTCGGTGCGTTCAAGGGCTGGGCGGTGGCCGGCTGCGAGCCCGACGAGATGGGCATCGGCCCGGTCTACGCGGTGCCGAGGCTGCTCGAGCGCCATGGCCTGAAGATCGGCGACATCGATCTGTGGGAGCTGAACGAGGCTTTTGCCAGCCAGTGCCTGTACAGCCGCGACAAGCTCGGCATCGACCCCGCCATCTACAACGTCAACGGCGGCTCGATCGCCATCGGCCACCCCTTCGGCATGACCGGCGCGCGCCTCACTGGCCATGTATTGATGGAAGGCAAGCGCCGCGGCGCCAAGCACGTGGTGGTGTCGATGTGCATCGGCGGCGGCATGGGCGGGGCGGGCTTGTTCGAGGTGCTGTAGTCGCCTCGGGCGGCACGAAGGTGAATCATCTCGACGCCGACATCGCGCTGCTGAACGCGGCGGTGCGTGAAGCCGGCGCGCTGGCCCTGCGCTACTTTCGAACCGATCTCGCGGTCTGGCAGAAAGCTGGTGACACACCGGTCAGCGAGGCTGACATCGCGGTCGATAGGCTCCTGCGCCAGCGGCTCTGTGGCGAGCGCCCCGACTACGGGTGGCTGTCCGAGGAGACGGAGGACGATTCTGCGCGGCTCGCCTGTGAACGGGTCTGGGTCGTCGATCCGATCGACGGCACGCGCGCCTTCCTGGAGGGTGTGCCGCATTTCTGCCACGCTGCGGCGCTGGTCGAGAACGGAACGCCCGTGCTTGCGGTGCTGTTCAACCCGGTCGAGGATCGCTTCTATGAAGCCGTTGCCAACAAGGGTGCGCGACTGAACGGCGCGCTGATCCGGGTCAGCCACCGGCAGCAGATCGCCGGCTGCCGCATGGCGGCATTCGGGCCGATGTTCAAACACCCGGCCTGGCCACAGCCGTGGCCGGAGATGGAAATTATCCAGCGCGACTCGGTCGCCTGGCGCCTGGCGCTGGTGGCCAGCGGCGACGCGGATGCCTCGATGGGCCTGAACACCAAGAACGACTGGGACCTGGCCGCGGCCGACCTGATGGTGCGCGAGGCCGGCGGCGTGATGACGGCGCACGACGGCAAGACGCTGTCTTTCAACAACCCGGTGCCGCAGCAGCCGAGTTTTATGGCCGCCGGGCCGAGCCTGCATGCGGCGCTGCTGGCGCGCACCGTCGACATCAAGCTCAGACGACGAACGACCCCCTGACACATGGCGACGGCGCGCCACGGCGCACGGCACGCGCGGCGGCAGGAACTTGCCCAGGCAGGTGCTGCAAGCACGGCATCACTTGTCCCCAGGCGCGCGTTCATTCCCCCAACGGGTGTAGCGCACGGCCACAGCCGCAGCCGCCCCGAATACCGCCATGCCCAGCGCGACCAACGCGAAGATCGTCCACGGCTCGGCCCGCGCCTGGGCCAGGAACCAGCCGCCGACGGCCACCACGGCCAATCGCAGGGTGCCGGCCAGCACCAGCCCACCAACCTTGCCCGCGCCCAGCGCCGAGAAATACAGGCACAGCCCCAGGCCGAACAACCCGTAGGCCGGCCCGGCCCAGCGGAAGTACAGCGCCGCCGACGCCACCACGGCCGGATCGTCGGTGAACAAGCGCGTCCACAGATCGGGCGCGAGCGCCAGCACGCCGCCCAGCAGCCCGAGCACCGCAGTGGCCAGTGCCGCCGCCGCCCAGGCGACGCGCTTGGCGCGCGCCACCATGCCGGCGCCGATGGCCATGCCGACCAGCGGCACCGAGGCCACGCCGATGGCGAAGGCGATCGGCACCAGCAAGAACTCCAGCCGGGCGCCGATGCCATAGCCGGCCAGGGCGGTTGGCCCGAACTGCGCCACCAGCCAGGTCAGGATCAGCACCGTCAGCACCGTCTGCAGCGGCGAGAAGCAGGCCAGCGCGCCGACGCGCAGGATGTCGCGCAGCAGCTCGCCCTGCAGCGGCGTCGTGCGCACCGACAGCCGCACCTTCGAGCCGCCGGCGCGCAGGTAGAAGTACAGGAACGCGGCGCCCGCGCTGAAGGCGATCACCTGCCCCGCCGCGACGCCGGGCATGCCCAGCCGCGGAAACGGCCCCCAGCCGAGGCCGAGCGCACCGCCGATCAGCACCTGCGCCAGCGAGACCAGCAGGAAGGTGGCCGACGGCACCATCATGTTGCCCGCACCGCGCAGCACCGAGGCGAAGGTGTTCATCAGCCACACGCCGATCGAGCCGACGAAGGCGACATTCGAATACGCGATCGCCTGAGCCAGCGCTTCGCCACGGCCACCGAGGCCGGCGTAAACCGCCGGGCCGAAGCTCAGCATCAGCAGTGACGTCAGCGCGCCGGCGGCCAGGCCGATCCACAGCGCGTGCACCGCGAGTGCATCGGCCCGTGCCGTGGCGCCGGCACCCAGTGCCCGGCTGACCGCCGAAGAGATGCCACCGCCCATGGCGCCCGCCGACAGCATCATCTGCAGCATGACCATCGGAAACACCAGCGCCATGCCGGCCAGCGAGGGCACGCCGAAACTTCCGACGTAGGCGGTCTCGGCCACGGTCGCCAGCGCGGTGGCGAGCATCGCCGCCATGTTCGGCAGCGCGAAGCGCACCAGCGCGGGCAGGATCGGCGCGCTCAGCAGCGTGTCGGCCGGGCGCTGCGCAAGGGAGGGTGGGGTTGGGGTAACAACGGCCGTCATGGGTTGAGCTTGCTGGTGGGTGTGTCGTGGCCGCGATTATGACTTGCATATGCAATCAATGCATATACAATGTTGGCATGACCCGATCGAAGCCCCCGCGCGATGCACCCGGCGCCCTGCCCCAAGGCTGCACCAACCTGAAATTGCGCCAGCTGATGCGCCAGGTGACGCAGCACTACGACGCCCGCATGGCGGCCAGCGGCCTGAAGACGACGCAGTACTCGCTGCTGTCCACCGTGCTGCGCATGGGGCCGGTGCGCCCGTCCGACCTGGCCGCGGCACTGAAGATGGACCCGTCGACCTTGACGCGCAACTTGAAGCCGCTGGTCGCCGCGGGCTGGGTCGAGATGGCGCCCGGCGCCGACGCCCGCAGCCGGGCCGTATCGATCACGCCCGCCGGGCGCACCAAGCGCACCGAGGCACAGCGGCACTGGAAAGTGGCGCAGGACACGCTGAACCGGACCCTGGGCCTGCCGCGCGTGCTGGCGCTGCACGCGTTGGTGGACGATTCGCTGGCGTTGTTGGCGCCTGAAGAAGAAGTGGAGCACGCCGATGACTGACACCACGACGCCGATCTCGCCCAGAACCTGGAGCGTCACGTTGGTGCTGCTGGCCGCGGCCGGCACCTTCGCACTGACGATGGGCACGCGCCAGACGATGGGGCTGTTCCTCGGTTCGCTGAACACGTCCACCGGGCTCGGCCTGGGCAGCATCAGCCTGGCCTTCGCCTTCGGCCAGCTGTGGTGGGGGTTGACGCAACCGTTCGCCGGCGCGATGGCCGACAAGATCGGCACGGCCAGGGTGCTGGTCATCGGCGCGCTGCTGATCGCGCTGGGCACCTTCATCACGCCGTACATGACGAGCACGATGGGGCTGATCCTGGCCATCGGCGTGCTCTCGGCCGGCGGCGCCGGCATGGCCGGCCCGGCGGTGCTGATGGCGGCGGCATCACGTCTGATTCCGCCCGACAAGCGTGGCATGGCCACCGGCATCGTCAACGCCGGCGGCTCGTTCGGCCAGTTCGTGATGGCGCCGGTGGCCGGCGCGCTGATCCTCGGCCTGGGCTGGTTCACTGCGCTGCAGGTGATGGGCCTGCTGGTGCTGCTGTGCCTGCCGGCGGCTTACGTGCTGAAGGGCAACGCGCGGCAGGTGACCACGCCGGGGCAAAAGGCCGTCGGCACCGGCGAGGCGATCCGCATCGCGTTGCAGGACCGCAGCTATCTGCTGCTGGCCATCGGCTTCTTCACCTGCGGCTTTCACGTCGCCTTCCTGGCCACGCACCTGCCAGGCGTGGTCGCGTCATGCGGCCTGCCGCTGCAGTACGGCGCCTGGGCGCTGGGCATCCTGGGCCTGTTCAACATCGTCGGCAGCCTGGCGATGGGCTGGGCGGTGGGCCGCTGGCGCATGAAGTCGCTGCTGTCGCTGGTCTATGCCGCCCGCGCCATCGCGGTGCTGCTGTTCGTGTTCGCGCCGAAGTCCGGCACCGTGGTGCTGGTCTTCGCTGCGGTGATGGGCCTGACCTTCCTGTCGGTGATCCCGGCCACCGCCGGACTGGTGGCCAAGTTCTTCGGTCTGGCCAACATGGCCACGCTGTTCGGCCTGGTGATGCTGACGCACCAGGTCGGCGGCTTCCTCGGCGCCTGGCTCGGCGGCCGGGTGTACGAGGCCACCGGCAGCTTCGACTGGATCTGGTACATCGACATCGCGCTGGCCACGGCCGCGGCGCTGATCCACCTGCCGATCCGCGAGGCCAAGCTGCCGCTGCGCACCGCGGCGGCATGACGACATCGAGGGAGGTGAACATGCGCATTCTGGTGGTGGGTGCCGGTGCGATCGGCGGTTACTTCGGCGGCCGGCTGTTGCAGGCGGGGCGCGACGTCACGTTCCTGGTTCGCGCGCGTCGGGCGGCGGAGCTGGCGCATGCCGGCCTGGTCATCCGCAGCCCGTGCGGCGACCTGACGCTGCGCGACCCGCCGCGCGTGCTGGCCGAAGACCTGCGCGAGACCTATGACCTGATCCTGCTGAGCTGCAAGGCCTACGACCTGGCCGATGCGATGGATGCGATCGCACCGGCGGTGGGCGAACAATCGATGATCCTGCCCATGCTCAACGGCATGCGCCACCTCGACCAGCTGGCGCAACGCTTCGGCCGGTCGCGTGTGCTGGGCGGCCTGTGCGTGATCTCGTCGACGTTGGCCGAAGACCGCACCGTGCTGCACCTGAACAACATGCACAAGCTGTCATTCGGCGAACTCGACGGCGCGGATTCGCCGCGTTTACAGGGCCTGGCCGAGGCGCTCGGCAATGCCGGCTTCGATGCCGCGCCGAGCCGGCAGATCGTGCAGGACATGTGGGAGAAGTGGGTCTTCCTGGCCACGCTCGCGGCCGTCAGCTGCCTGATGCGCGCGACGCTCGGCGACGTGCTGAAAGCACCGGGCGGTGAGGCCTTGATCCTGTCGATGCTCGACGAGTGCCGTGCCATTGCCGAAGGCGCAGGCCATGCACCGCGAGCGGCCTTCCTCGACCAGGCGCGCTCGACCTTGACCACCGCGGGTTCGCCGCTGGCCGCGTCGATGCTGCGCGATGTGCAGGCCGACGCGGCCATCGAGGCCGACCAGATCATCGGCGACTTGTTGCAGCGCCGCAGCCCGCCGGGCCACGGCGCGCAACTGCTGAGCATCGCCTACACGCAATTGAAGGCCTACGAGGCCCAGCGCGAACGGTTGCGCCAGCCGGCGGGCTCAGCGAGCCGATGAGCCCGCGCGCATCACATGATCTGGTTGACCACGCCACCATCGACACGCATCGCTGCGCCGGAGGTGCCCGAAGACACGGTGCCGCACAGGTAGACCGCGAGGTGGGCGACTTCCGGGGCCGAGGTGAAGCGGTTGATCAGCGTGGTCGGGCGGTAGAGCTTGAAGAACTCCTGCTCGATCTCGGCCACCGTCTTGCCGGCGGCCTGGGCGCGTTCGGCGCGCAGGCGGCTGGTGTTCTCGGTGGTCGTAGGGCCGGGCAGCAGCGCGTTCACTGTCACGCCGGTGCCGGCCAGTTCCATCGCCAGGCCGTGCGAAATCGACAGCTGGGCGGTCTTGCTCATGCCGTAGTGGATCATCTCCTTCGGGATGTTCAATGCGGACTCACTCGACACGAACAATATGCGTCCCCAGCCCTGCCTGACCATCGCCGGCGCATAGCGCCGCGCAAAGCGCACGCCCGACAGCACGTTGACTTCGAAGAAGCGCATCCACTCGGCATCATCGATGTCGAAGAAGGGCTTGCGCTCGTAGATGCCGAGGTTGTTGACCAGGATGTCCACGGCATCGACGCGATCGAATACCTGCTGCGCACCGGCGCGGGTCGCGCAGTCGGCCGCCACGCCTTGCGCCACGGCACCCGGCAGATCGATCTGCAGTTGCGCCAGCGCGGCGTCGACCGATTCCTGCGTGCGGCCGGTGATCACCACGCGCGCGCCTTCGGCCGCCAGGCCGTGCGCAATGGCGTAGCCGATGCCGGCCGTGGAGCCGGTGATGAGTGCCCGCTTGCCGTCGAGTTCGAGGTCCATGTCGTTGTGCTCCGGAAATGGGCTGCGGATGAATCGGGGCGCTCAGCCGCTCGGCCCTGGGCCGCCATGGCCCGGCAGCGCACGATACGCGCGAGCGGCGGCCCGGTCCGCGGCCAGTGCGAGAGTCGGAAGAGTGCATTCATCAACCAGGAGAGACCCGCATGAAGATCGAAGATGCCGTCGTGTTCGTGACCGGTGCCAACCGTGGCATCGGTCTGGCCTTTGCGCAAGCGGCGCTGAGACGCGGCGCGCGCAAGGTGTATGCGGCGATGCGCACGCCGGCGCCGATGCCCGAGGGATTGCACGGGGTCACGCTCGATGTCACCGACGCCGAGCAGGTGCGACAGGCCGCTGCCGAATGCGGCGACGTGACGCTGCTGATCAACAACGCCGGCATCGCGCAGGTGGGCGGCTTCTTGGTGACGGACAGCGCCGCTTCGATCCAGCGCCACCTGGACGTCAACGTCTTCGGCATGCTGCGCATGTGCCAGGCCTTTGCGCCCTTGCTCGCCGCCAACGGTGGTGGCGCGATGTTGAATGTGCTGTCGGTGGCCAGCTGGTTCAATTCACCGCTGCTCGGCGCCTATGGGTTGAGCAAGTCCGCGGCCTGGGCGCTGACCAACGGCCTGCGCGAGGAACTGCGCGCCCAGCACACCCTGGTCACCGCACTGCACATGGGCTTCGTCGACACCGACATGACACGGGCGATGGACGTGCCGAAGACCTCGGCACGGGAGATCGCCGAGCGCGCGCTGGACGGCGTGGCCGCTGGCGACGAGGAGGTGCTGGCCGACGAGCGCGCGCGGCAGATCAAGCAGGGGCTGACCGCGCAGCCGCCCTTCTATCTGAATCTCCCGCCGCGCTGAGCGACGGCACGCGCGCTTGTTCGGATTGATGGCCAGGAAGGCGGTCGATCAGGTCCGTCTTCTTCGTCAGTGATGCCCGACAGCGAGGTGAGCGAACACCGTCAATCGTGCACCGTCGCGGCACCGTCACCGTGACCGCGCACGCCGCCGGACGACCCCCGCGAATGCGGGGATTGACAACCGGCAAGCGAGGCGAAGACTTGGTTGTTGCGGGCCTCGTTGCTCGCCGCATACCAACTTCCGCGAGGAGCACACCATGCCTACCGTTTGTGCGACCGGCGTTTGCGCGCGGCCGCGCCACCTGATCGCGGCGGCGTGCGCCGCGGCCTGCCTGGGCGCACAGGCTGCGCCCTTCGAGCTGACCTACAGCGGCTGGTTCAGCACCGGCGAGGCGCTGAACCTTCAGTCCGACGCCAGTCCCACTTACTTCAGCGCCACGACGCCGTTCATCCTGCAGGCGCGCTTCGACGACAGCAGCCCGAACCTGGCGCCGTCGCCGCCGATTCCGCCACCGAATCCGTTCGACGGCTTCAGGGCCTATGCACCGACGTCGATGGTCTTCTACATCGGCTCTGCCGGGCAGTTCACCGTGAACGGCACCGACAACCCGGGCCTGAGCGTGTCGATCTTCGACCAGCAAAGCTTCGATCCCGGGCACTATGCGGTCGGCATCATTGTCGATGCCGTGGCCGATGGCGCCGGCATCGTCGGCGACTTCTTGGGCGCCTCGCCGGCCTTCGTGGCGTCGGCACTGACGGCGACCACCTTTACCGACTTCGTCGGCGTGGGCCACAGCTCTGGCACATGCATGTCGGGCACCGCCCCAATGTGCCCGCACAACGTGACACCGATCGTGCTGCGCGATGCCGGCAACACGGCCTGGAACCTGACGCTGGCGAACTTCGAGACCGACCTGCCGGCCGAAAGGATGAACCTGGCCGCCATCGCCGCCGTGCCCGAGCCGTCGACCTACGGCCTGATGCTCGCCGGCATGGGCCTGCTGGCCTGGGTAGCGCGCGCGCGTCGCCGCTAGAGCCCGGATCGGGCAAGGCACGGTGGCGGGCCCGACCCGCCCGGAATCGCGTTGCAGGCTGACGACCCGGTCGCATGGGGTGACGCCCTCGCGGTCTGGTTGCTCTTTGCCATTGTCTAAGCTTCACGGATGCGGCATGCCACGGTATGCCCATCGTCGATCGCCAGAGCAAGGCGAGAGCTCCTGCGGGTCAAGCGCCAATGCGACGTGGCCGTCTATCGGCGCCGGTGTCGTCGGCTACGACTTCTGAATCGCTGCAGACGCAGTCGGGGCAGGCACCGCAGCTCGACGCTTTCGGATCAGGGGCTCAAGTGGTGCGCGCACCGATGACAATGGTTCACGGGCATCCACGGGCACTCGACGATGGCAACTGAGGCACACGCTTTCCGCTTGCACGTTCGCGACAGCGAGATCGATGACCTGCGCGAGCGCATCGCGCGCACGCGCCTTCCCGATCAGCCACCGGGCGAGCCCTGGGCCTACGGCACGGACGTGGCCTATATGAAACAGCTGCTCGACCACTGGCGCGGCGATTTCGACTGGCGCGCGCAGGAGGCACGACTCAACGCGTTCCCGCAGTTCAAGGTGCCGCTGCACGGCATCGACCTGCACTTCCTGCATGTGCAGGGCAAAGGGCCGCGGCCGACTCCGCTGTTGCTGTCGCACGGTTGGCCGGGTTCTGTGTTCGAGTTCCTCGAGATCATTCCGCGCCTTACCGATCCCGCGCGGTTCGGTGGCGATGCGGCCGATGCGTTCACCGTGGTCGCACCGTCCCTGCCCGGCTATGGGCTGTCGTTCAAACCCGGACAACAGCGTTTCAGCCTGGAGCAGATCGCCGACTGCTTTGCCGAACTGATGACCGGCGTGCTCGGCTATCCACGCTTCGCTGCGCAGGGCGGCGACTGGGGCGCGTTCGTCACCTCGCGGCTGGGAGCCGTTCACGCCGACAAGCTGATCGGCATCCACCTCAATTTGCTCGCCGTGCGCCGCGATCCGAAGCTGCTGTCGAACCCGACCCCCGAGGAACAGAAGTACCTCGGCGAACTCGAGATCTGGATCAAGGAGGAGATGGGCTACCAATGGATCCAGGGCACACGGCCGCAGACGCTCGCGTTCGGCCTGAGCGATTCCCCGGCCGGGCTGGCGGCATGGATCGTCGAGAAGTTTCGCGCCTGGTCCGATTGCGGGGGCGACGTGGAAAGCGTCTTCAGCAAAGACCACCTGCTCGCCAACATCAGCCTGTACTGGTTCACCGGCGCCATCGGCTCGTCGTTCTGGCCCTACTACGCCCGCATGCATGGGCCCTGGCCGATTCCCGAAGGCGGGGTGAAGCTGCCCACGGGTTATGCCGCGTTCCCACGCGAGATCCTTCGTCCGCCCCGGTCGATGGCCGAGACGATGTACACCGACATCCGTCGCTGGACGGCGATGCCCCGAGGCGGCCACTTCGCCGCGATGGAGCAGCCCGAAGCCTTGGCGCGCGAGATCGCAGAGTTCTTCCGGCCCTTGCGGGCGTAGCGTCGTTTCGCGACTTCAACCCGTTCAAAGCGTCGCCCATGTCCGCTACCAAAGGCACCTTCGATAAGTTTCGCGACGACATGCTCGCTGCCGGCTACGACGAAGTGCTGGAACGTCCATGGGCTTGGCCCCGAGTCCTCGCGTCAGCCTTAGACCTAAGCCGGACGAGCCGGAACCAAACAGGGGAGTAGCCTTGCGCTCCGGCGAAGGACTACGACGCGGAGGCCATGATGGATCTGCTGACGACGCGGTACGAGGAGAACCTGGCGGGCGTGCTGTCGTGCTACGACCGCATTGTCATCACCGGCACACTGCCTGGAGCGTGCTTTGCCGAGGGCATGACGAGTTTTCTTTACTCCCGCGGCATTCGCATCTTCGACTATCCGCAGTTCGCACTGCCGCTGCGCGAGCGCATTCGCGCCAACGCGCAGGCGCTGGCCGCCGAGCATGGCGCCGCGATCGAGCACATCGCCAAAGTGCACATTCGCAAGGAAGACGTGGTGGCCAAGGTGCTGGCCGCGCGCGGCGATATGCCGGGATTGGTTCACGTGATCTCGGCGATGGAGACTTGCGCGACCTACCAGCCCTGGCACGACAAGGCCAGCGGGCGCACCTACTTGCGTCCTGACACCACCAAGTGCCTGCACTACTACTTCTACTGGATGGACCGCGAGCTTGGTCTGATCTACGTGCGCGTGCCCACCTACTGCCCGTTTCGGCTGCAGGTCTACTGCAACGGGCACAGCTGGCTGGCCAAACGCCTGTTGCGCGAGGACATCGACTTTGCCGCCGCCGACAACGCCTTCGTACGCATCGCCGACTTCGCGCGTGCGCAGGAGTTGGCCGACACCTTCAAGCCCGAACTGCTGCACCGTCAGTTGGACCGATACGCTCAGGCCTGCTGCCCGGTGCTGGACGTCTTCGCGCAGACCTACCACTGGAGCATCATGCAGGCCGAGTACTCGACCGATTTGGTGTTCAAGAGCGAGAAGATACTCGGCTCGCTGTATCAGCAGCTCGCTCGCGAGGCGGTGTTGTCGGTAAAGGCCGATCAGGTCGCCACCTTCCTGGGCAAGAAGATCACCCCGCAACTGGCCGCCGAGATCGGCTCGCGCTTGAGTACCCGCATCGAGGGCACCTGCATCAAGCACAGGTTCGACGCCTGCTCGATCAAGATCTACGACAAGTTCGGCCGCATTCTGCGCATCGAGACCACCACCAACAACGTCTCGTTCTTCAAGCACCACCGCAAGGTGGAACACCGCAACGGGCGCGCCACGCGCGAGGTCGCGCCGCTGAAGAAATCCATCTACAGCCTCATCGACCTGCGCGAGATCCTGCTGGGCTGCAACCAACGCTATCTCGAGTTCCTCTCCAGCCTGGACGATCACAGCGACGGCCAGCGGCTGCTTGAGCGCCTTACCCAGCCCAAACCCGACGGCGATCGTTCCTTCAAGGGCGTGAACTTCTTCGACCGAAACGACGTGGCCCTGCTTCGCGCCGTGCAACGACCGCAGTTCAATATCCATGGCTTGGCCCGCGGTGACCTCATGCAGTTGCTGCCCGATCTCACGCCTTCGAGGCTGTCGCGCCAACTGCGTCGCTTGCGCGTGCTCGGCTTGCTCAAGCGTGCCGCCAACACCTACCGCTACTACCTCACGCGGGCCGGCCGAATGGCCATCGCTGCGTTCGAACGCCTCACCACCTTCGCCATCGTTCCCGCCATGGCTAACGCATAACGCATTTGGCATAGTTCTATGCCAGATTGCAGAACTCTTGACTTGTAAGAGACTAAGGCGCCTGTCGCTTCAATGCCGAAGGTATGCCCATCGCGGTCGCAGCGTCATTAACGGACGAAGCGCTGGCAGTTGCTGCGGCTGCGAATTCGCCAGGTCGATCGAAGTGCGATGATGGATCGGCGCAAGCGACACTGGGTTGCCCGCGGCTTCGGGCACCTCCGACACCCTGACCGCCATCCCGATTCGACTTGTCACGGAGATATGCATGTTGCCACTCGCCGGTTATGCCGAACACCTGTCCGCCCGACCAGGACAGACGCTTCGATTTCACGTCGCCAATGCGACGGGTGCCAGGGTGGTGGCCAGCGTCGTGCGCGTGTGCTGCGCAGATCCCAATCCCGCAATCGGTGGAATCCGGACCGAACCGATCTCGATCGATGTCACGACTCTCGCTGAACCCGGTCCGCAACACGTTCCTGCTGGCTCGTATGCCATCTTCGGGACCCCCGGGCATGCTGCGTCACGCCAGCGACTGCACTTTTTCCCTCCGAGTTCATCCGACGCTCGCCTTAACGCGCCGCCAAGTCATCATGTCGTACCTCGACGACAGCGGTCGGGGCATCGCACTCGAGCTCACGCCTTCGATGACCTTGCGCGGCACCGTCGGCACCGAGACCGGCCCAGCCACGGTGGAGACCGCCTCGCCGATATCACTGCATGCCTGGACTGGCGTCACGCTGATCGTTGATGCAGCGAGCAAGAAACTGATTCTGACGGCAAGCCCGCTCGAGGACTGGGCGGCAAGCCATTCCGCAAGAACGACCTTGACGGCGGCCCCGGCCTTGGATGCGCAGTCACGCCGCTTGAGTCTTGCGAGTGCCAGCGACACGGCGGCGATCGACACGTTCAACGGTCGCCTTGAACATCCCGTGCTGATGTCTCGGCAACAGTCGGGCGCGGATGGCGCTGATGCCTCGACCGGCGCGGCCGACGCGGCCGACGCGGCCTGCATCGGCGACTGGGATTTCGCCCTGGAAATGCACACCCTAGCGAATCATCGACACCGGGCAACTTGGGCACCACGGTGAACTCATCAACACGCCGACCCGGGGGGTCTGCGGCTCGCGCTGGACAGGACAGCGAGCACTGCTTTCGCCATGCCCCCGAGCTAATACGGCGCCATCCACTTCCACGACGACGATCTCGACGACTGCCGCTGGCCCGCCACGCATGCGGTGACATTGCCCGAGGGCTTCAAATCGGATGCCTACGCGCTGCTGCTGAAGGCCGGTGACACCGAGGAGAACATTCCCTTCTTCGTCGTGCCCCCGAAAGGCCGGGCGACGGCAACGATTCGCGGTTCTGGTCTCGACCTATACCTACACGGTCTATGGCAACCACGCTCGACCCGAATGGATGAACGATCCTGCATGGCGGGCAGCCCATGTGGCCCAGACAAAGGCATGGCATGCCTATCCCTACAACCCGGGTGAACACCGGGACTATGGCTTGTCGACGTACAACTACCACACCGACGGCTCCGGCATTGCGCTGGTCAGTTGGCGACGTCCGATGCTCAATCTGCGCATCGGCTACATCACCTATCCCTACCCGGAAATCCGCGGCTCGGGCCTGCGCCACTACCCGGCAGACAGTCACCTGCTGATGTGGCTTGCCCACATGGGGCACGATGTCGATCTCATCACCGACGACGAGTTGCACCACGAGGGCAGTGCGCTGCTCGCGCAATACAAGGTCATCGTGACGGGTTCGCACCCCGAGTACCACACGCCGCAGATGCTCGATGCGCTGCAAATCTATCGAGACAGCGGCGGCAAGCTGGTATATCTCGGCGGCAACGGGTTCTACTGGAAGATCGCGCTCGACCCTGCCCGCGACGGCATCATCGAGATTCGCCGCGGCGAAGGCGGCATCCGGGCCTGGGCTGCCGAGCCTGGCGAGTATTACAACCAGTTTGACGCGCAGTACGGCGGGCTGTGGCGGCGCAACGCGAGACCGCCGCAGAAGCTGGTGGGTGTGGGCTTTACAGCGCAGGGCAATTTCGTCGGATCACACTACCGCATCAATCCGGCGGCGCGCACGAATCCGAAGGTCAGCTGGATTTTCGAGGGCGTTACTGCCGAGACCATTGGCGGCGAGGGCTATTCCGGGCGCGGCGCAGCCGGCTTCGAACTCGACCGCGTCGACAAGCGCCTTGGCTCGCCCGAGAGTGCGATCGTGGTCGCCAAATCGGAGAATCATCCCCCGGAGGCACCCTGGATGCTCGTGCCCGAAGAACAGCTCACGCACATCACCACCATCCCAGGCCAGCCGCACAAGGCGCTGATCCGAGCCGATATGACCTGGTTCGATTGTCCGGGCGGCGGCGAAGTCTTTTCGGTCGGCTCGATCACCTTCTGCGGTTCACTGCCGGTTGATCACTTCGACAACGACATTTCGCGCATCCTTGACAACGTGTTGAAGCGCTTCAGCCGTTGATCCCGCCAGTTGCTGCTGGCGGTGTGGGCAGTCCTGACCCATCCGCGCGGCGGCACAGACCGGAAACACATCCTGATGGCTCGTCCGTCTCCGGTCCCTCAAACTCGATGACCGCTTTTTACTGACGCCGAGATCGAACGCATGACCGGCACGTCCCGACCCCCACAGCCGCCATCCACAGGTTCAGTCGAACGGCTCGGAACCGGTCGTTCGAGTGCACAGGCACGCCCACGCCGGCGTCCTCGATATAAACGTCACCGGTGGTGGCACAGCCGCCGCCAAGGGCTCCGGCCCGTCGGCCAGATCCGCCAACTGATGGTGCAGGGACTGGATAAGGTTGACCAGCTCTTGACGCTGAAGTAGGCCACGCGAGTTTTATGCGTTCGATGGAAGCTTTCCGATTGCAGAATGTGAGTGGACCTGGGCATACCGACCCCTCTCAGACCAGGTACTTCTTCACCGCTTTCTCGTCCCAGGCCATGCCCAGGCCAGGCCGCAGCGAGGGTATGGTGAAGCCCTTCTCGATGCGCAGGGGCTCCAACAGCACGGCATCTGCCCAATCGACGTACTCCAGCCAATGGCCGGTGGGCGTGACCGGCAGCAGCTGCGCGCTGACCTCGGCAAACAGATGGCTCGACATCTCCATGCCTACGCCTTGTGCGAGTGCCGCGGCGCGCATCCAGCCCGTCACTCCACCAATCCGTTCAATGTCGGGCATGACGTAATCGCAAGCGCCAGCGGCCAGCGCCTGCGCCATGTGCTCGGGACCCATGAAGTTCTCGCCGATCTGGATCGGCGTGCGAACCGCCTGCGCGACCTTGGCACAACCCGCAAAGTCGTCGGCGCGTATCGGCTCCTCGATCCAGTACACCCCACCTTCGGCATCGATCAGATGGCCGCGACGGATGGCCTCGGCCACCGTCAGCCCTTGATTGAAGTCGACCATCAACGTGAGCTTGTCGCCGATGGCCTTCTTCACCTGGCACCTGCGCGTACTCACGCTGTCGGCCATACGCGGGTGCTCCCGACCGTCCGGTTCGGAGCACCCTGATTTGGAGCTTGCTATGGTTGCGGGGCTCCCACGGAGCCTGTTGACCCTTGAGGTGGGCCCCATCAAGACGGCGCGCGGTGAAAGGCTGAGCGCCATGGTCAATGGCGACCGCGGCCTTTGCTACGGCTTCACCGACAAGATGGACCAGCCCACATTGGGACGGGATCCGATACGTGTCGCGGCAGATGAACAAGGGGATTGCCTACGCCATCTTCAAGCGTACCGGCCTTCGCGAGCTGAAAGCGGAAAAGCTCAAGGCGCGCCACGTGGATGACCTCTTTGATCGTTTCAACATCACCGCGGTCTGACGACACGGCCGTGCGGATCCGAAGGTCGGCAACTTGGTGGGGACCGACCGTTCGCTCGCGAAAATCGGTCGGCCCCACTCGCCAATTCCTGCTGTTGTCCGCGGCCAGCTTTCTGGTTTCTCACTCGACCTGCTTGCATTGCAGGCTGCCGTTCGGCACCGCCGTTCTACCTTGAGCGCGCAGTGGCGGATGCCGTCGGCGGCAGCGCGTCGAAGCTGCCGCCCAGCGCCTGCACCAGCCGCACCCGGTTCGTTCGCTGCGCCGCGCGCAGCTTGATCAGTGTCGCCTCGCTCGCCAGCTGCGCGGTCTGCAGCTGCGCCACCCACAGCAGGTCGCGACGGCCCGCCTTGTATTGGATGGTGGCGATACGCACGGCTTCGCTGCGATCGGCCGCCGCCTTCTGGTCCAGCGGCAACTGCAGCGCCAGCAGCCGCTCGTTCGCCAGGCTGTTCTCGACCTCCTTGAACGCCGTGAGCACGACCGCGCCATAGCGCGCCACCGCCTGCAGCTGCTGCGCGGTGGCGATGTCGACCTTGGCCTGCAGCGCACCGCCCTCGTAGATCGGGATCGACACGCCGATGCCGGCCGATGCCAGCCACGGATTCAGCTGCAGCAGCGACAGCACCTGATCGCCCAACCGGCCACCAGCCAGCGACAGCGAGAACTCCGGCAACAACGCCAGCTGTGCGGCCTCCTCGCGGCGGAAGGCGACCAGCACCTCGCGCTCGGCGGCCAGCAGATCGGGCCGACGTTCGAGCAGCGCCGACGGCACGCCGGCACCGGTCAGCGGCGGCAACGCCGGATACACCGCCGCCACCTCGATCTCGGCCGCCGGGTAGCGGCCAAGCAGCACCTCGAGCCCGCGCCTTGCTTCGCCATAGGCTTCCTGGCACGCGCGACATCGCTCTGTGCCGATTCGAGCTTGGCGCGCACGTCGACCACGTCCAGGTCAGAGTCCTTGCCAGCCTCGCGTCGCAGCTGCACCAGCGACAGCAGCTCGCCGTAGATCGATACCGCGCGCTCGCTCGAGCGCCAGCGATTGCCGCGTCTCGACCGCCAGATACCACAGCTTGGCCGTTGTCGCGGCCAGCGACTGGCGCGCATAGGCATAGTCCAGCGCCACCGCTTCGGCGTTGGCCTCGGAGGCGGCACGCTGTGCGCGCAGCCGCCCCCACACGTCGAGCTCCCAGGCCACACCAACAAAGGCGGTGGTGCTGCTGGAGCTGCCGTTGTCCTGATCGCGCAGGGTGTTGGCGCCGAGTTGCACACCGGCCCACGGCAGCATGCGCGAACCGACGACGACCACGGCCTGCTGGGCGATGGCCACCTGCGTTGCGGCCGCCCGCAGGTCCGGGTTGTGGGCGATGGCCTCGGCGACGATGCGTTCGAGCGTCGGGTCGTTGAACGACTTCAACCAGTCGTTGGCCGACCTCGCCGCCGCGCGCATCGGCGCGCCATGCGAGGGCACTCGCGTGGGGCTCGGTAAGGCCTGGTCGACGACGACGCTGTGCGTCGGCGGCGTCTTCAGCGCACAACCGGCGAGCAGCGCTGCTGCGATCAGAAGAGCGGAGCGCATCAGCCGGAGAACGGATACAGCCAGTTGTACCAGGTGTACGAGCGGATCGCGATCTTGCGCATCGCCACGAAGGCGCTGCCCGGATTGGTATAGATCGCCGCCCGGCCCTGCGTGCCGATCGGGAACTTCTGCTGGTCGGGATCGTCCAGCGCGATCGCCACCACGAACTGCCCTTGCGGCGTTTCCGCCGGCACGTAGTTGAAGCTGGGCAAGTTGCCGCTGGGCAACATCTGACCGGCGCCGCTGCCTTGCCAGATCGCCGTCACCTTGCCCGGCCAGATCTGGCCCGGGTACAGGTCCAGCGCCACTTCCACCGGTTGCCCCGGCTTCACATACTTCAGGTTTTCCTGGAAGTAGTTGGCCAGCAGATAGCGGTCGGCATCGCAGATGAAGGTGGCGATGGCGCCGAAGCGCACGTCGCCGGCGACCATGCCCGCGCGCACCTGCAGGTTCATGATGTAGCCGTCCTCGGGCGCCACCATCAGCGTGTTGTCGAGGTAGTAGCGCGCCTGGTCGAGTTCGGCCTGGATCGCCGCCACCGTCGTGTTCACGCCGCCGATGTCGGAGGTGTAGCGCAGGCGCGCGCGTGTTTCCTCGGCTTGGGCTTCCTTGATCGAGGCCTCGTATGACGCGACCTGGGCAGTCCACTTCTGCGCGTCCTCTTCCGGGCCGGCGCCTTTGCTCGCCAACTGCTTGGACAGCTGCAACTGGTACTTGGCGTAGGCGAGGTCGGCCGTGTACTTGGCGATCTTCTGCACGTTGATCGCCGTGTCGGCCTTCAGCACCAGCACATCCTGCTTGGCCTTGGCGAGTTGCGCCTCGAGCTGGCGCACCTTGTACTCGTAGGGCCGCCGGTCGAACTGGAACAGCGGCGTGCCTTGTTTGACGCGCACGTTCGGCTCGACCAGCACGGCGGTGACCAGCGTGGGCTCGGACAGCCGCGGCGTGAGCTGGATCGTGCGCTGGATGAGCCGGGCTTCGGTCGAGGTCGGCGCCACGTAGCGCAGGCCAACGAGGAAGATGATGCCCAGGTGCAGCACGAAGAAGGTCGAGAAGAAGCCCCAGGCGATGCTGAACTTCAGCCAGCGGAACTTGAAGAAGACCAGCCAGACGACAAAGGCGTAGGCGAACAGCAGGACGAAACCGAGCAGCACCGACTACCCCGCGCGGCCATCGGTGCCGGCTGGCGGCGGCGGCACAGGCGCTTCGGGCTCGACAACCGTAGCGGCCGCATGGCCTGGCCCGGCCACATTTCGCGGTGCGCCCTTCAGGCGCGCCATCTCTTCGTCGATGGCCCGGGCCTCCTCATTCGGGAAGCGCCGGATGTCGACGATGTCGGTGGGCTTGAAGGCCCAGATCAGCGCCTGCACCCACGGCAGCACGGTGGGCAGCAGCCCCGCCCAGCCCATCAGCTTGACCGCTTCGGCTTCCGGGTGCTTGCGCGCCAGCGCGATGCGGCCGGGCAGGCCGGCGATCCAGATGTAGGTGAGGATGCCCGCACCACCCGCCAGGAATGCCGTGGCGAAGGTCGCGTAGTCCCAGTAGTCGAGTTCAAAGCCGAGCATGGTGTTCCTCCGACCGACTATTGTCACTTCACCAGGGCATGCAATGGGTTGCCGGAAGGTCGGACATGCGTTGGCCGTGCCCACAACGCACGGCACGCTTGCGATGCCAGAACTTGCCGGGCAAGCCGCGACACGTCGGCAATCGGCTCAGCCGGCAAGTTGCTTCGCCACCTCCATGACGGGCAGCTTCCAGCTGCCATCGCGGATGCCCTGGTCGGGCCGAGGGGCGAGTCACCGCTGCTTCGCAGCCGACGAACCAGCCACAACGCCCTTCAGCGGCGGAAGCCCCCGCCACCGCGGAATCCGCCGCCGCCACCGAAACGATCGCCGCCACCAAAGCTGCTGTCGCCGGAGCGATCGCAGAAGCTGCTGAAGAACCCGCCCGAGCGGTCCGCCCCGGCGCTTCGCGCGTGCGACGCACTGTCGGCCCAGGACGTGTCACCCGTGGAAGCAGCCCATCCACTCGCGGAATGCTGCTGCCAGCCGCTGCCCTTGTTGGTGTGCACGTTGCCATTGACGTCGGCGTAGCGGTTGTTGCCCACACTGCCCGCTCCAGGTATTGGTCTGGCCGGTCCTGGCGGTGTAGGTCGAGTCGCCACCGGCGTGCGCGTAACCCTGTGGCCCGGCGGCCCGATCTCATGGCACGGTGGCACCGTCGCCGTCGTGGAGCTGCGGGCGGACGCCGAACTGAAGCGCAGGCTGTGGAGGCTGCGCTGCCCAACGCGCTTGCCGCGTATTGAGCCGCGTCCAACACTCTAGGGCAGTTCGACCCGAAGCGGGCGCAGATGCCTGCTATGTCTCGTCTGCGTGTGATCGAACACCGCGACCCACAGGAAAGTGTAGTTGTCGATGCCCACGTCGTATGGGGAGTGGGTATCCATCTCCCGGCTCATTTCCACCCGCCACCAGCCCTTGGACCAGGTGCCAGCGGCCGCGATATCGGCGCGATCACCCTGCATCGGGCCGCGGTGCACGATGCTGGGCACGACCGTGCCCACCGGATACAGGGCGTCCAGTTCCGGCGTGTAGGGACGCACCTGATCGGTCGTCAACCACCACTGGCCTTCATCGCTCACCGCCGGATCGAGGTCGACCCGACCCAGTTGCTTCAGCATCGCCGGATCGGCCGGCAGGAAGCGCGGCACGACGCCGCCGTCGAAGCGACGGGATGCCGCGCCGTCGAGCAGGTTCCTCCAGTTCTGCATCGACCCGCCGACCGTTGCCGGATCGAGCGAGTAGCCCCCGGCGTAACGCTCGGTGAAAGAGTCGCGCGGCGGGCCCGGTGGGCCGAAATGGTCGTCTTCCGCCTGCTCAATCGGGTTGGTGCGCACCGACATCCAGTGCCACACGTCAACGACTGATCCGTCGGTCGTGTAGTGCAGCCCGCGGTTGCCCGAGGCCCCGGGCCGCTGGTCGAGTGGGCGTGGCCCCAGGTGCGCTGCGCGCAGTGCGGCGAAGCGCGAGCCCTGTGCCAGCATCACGGCGAACTTGTCTTCGTAGTAGGTGTTCTCGTCCTCGCGGTCGTAGCCGTCCTGCACCAAGCGCCAGCCGGCCGCTGTCTTCTGCAGCGGGTGATGTTTCTGGCTGCGCGTGGCGTCGGGCCACTCGAACAGGAAGTAGGCGCGGCTGCCGTGGCGAACCGCCCTGACCGTGACCGGCGCATCGCCGTCGATGAGATGCGCGCCGCCGTGGGTCTGGACCGTGACGGCTTCAGCCTGTTGCCATGCCGCGTCCGCAGGGTCGCCATCGATGAGCGGCGCTTCCGTCACGCTCGCCATACGCAGCGGCACGACGGTGAATGCATCGAGGGCGAAGACCGCGGCACCCACCGCGCACAGCGCGACCCCTGCCATCACCGCGGCGCGGCCGTGGGCGAAACGCGGCACGAGCATCGCCAGCAGCGCCCGCCATCCGGCGGCCGCTACCTGCGCCGTCACGTGCAGCGCCACAAAGGCGGCAAAGCCCCAGGCGATGGCGCGGTGCAGCGCGGCGACGGTCGACGGTGCCAGACTGCCGGAACCCAGGTACATCAGCAAGCCGGTCACGGCGGCTGCGAACAACTGCGCAAAGGCGAGCCAGTAGATCGCCACGTTGATCGAGCGCCAGCGTGCGCGGCGGGTTGGCGAGCGCAACGCTTGCCATCGCGCCGCGTCAAGTGCGACCCGGCGCGTCAGACGCGCACGCAACAGAAAGACGATATAGCCCGCCGCCGCCGCGACCAGCATGCTGGCCGACAGGATGTGCCAGAAGACCACCTCGCCCTGCAGCGCCAGCGTGGCCACGCGCTGCGCCCACACCGCCTGCGGCATGTCGGCGCCAATGCGGAAACCCGTCGCCAGGCTGAGCAGCACGAGCAGCGCCACCAGCCAGTGCAGCAGGGCCGTCGGTGCGTCGGCACGGTGCCACGGTCGACGCGGCGTTGCAGCGCTTGGTGCGGCGGCCGCCGCGGCAAGGGTTTCCTCCATCACATCTCATCCCTCACAGGCGAGCCGGCCGCAGCCCCGCCGGGATGCAGCACGCGAAGGCAGTCGTCGCGCACCTGTTGACTACTTGGCCGGCCCGCCCTCGGTCAGCGTGACTTCCTCGAACGGCATGGCTGAGGTGGGCCGGAAGCGCTTCAAGGTCATCTTCGACTTCTCGCCCGGCTTGACGCTGACGGTCACGTAGTTGTATTCCTCGATCGGCGGCTTGCCGTTCCAGTACAGGTCGAGCGGGTAGCCCGCGGGGCGCGGAATCGCCGTGCGACCTGGCAGGATGGAGTCCTGCTCGGCACCCCCGCCGCCCAGCACGAAATACTTCACACCGTCCACGTCGTAATGCTCGGTGGTGTGCACATGGCCGTTCAACACGATGATCTCGGCGAAGTCTTTCACGTACGACGCCAGCGTCGAATGCGGATTGGTGTCCTGCGGGATCGGCGCAAAACTAGAGCGGTTGTAGACCGGGTTGTGGAACACCACGAAGACGTTGCGGATGCGCTTGGCCTTGGCTTCATCCAGCCAGGAGATCAGCTCCTTCAACTGTTCCTTGTAGACCGGGCGGGTGGCATCCCAACCCGAAGGCGCGAAGCGGTCGGCCTTGCCGGTCCACAGGAAGATGAAGCGCGCGCCGCCGAAGTCGAACTTGTACGTCAGCTTCTCCGAGGACACGCCCAGCTTCTTCAGGTAGGGCGTCGCGCTCAGCACGCCTTCGATCTGCGGGTCGTCCCAGACCTCGTGGTTGCCGACGGCCGGGAAGTAGCGCCCCTCCAGGCCGGCGGCCCGCAGTTCAGCATCGGGCGGCGGCAGATGCGAGAACAACAACGTGTTCATTCGCTGCCAGTACGGGCTGTCCTGCAAGGTGCGACCTTGCGCGCCCCACCACACCACGTCGCCCGTATGCACCACGAACTTCGGGACGCCGGTCTTCATCTCGCGGACGACCGAGTTGGCCACCCAGTCGCCGCCGAAGTTGCGGTACATCACGGTGCGCACACCCGGCGCCAGCTTGATGTCCTCGACCGTGGCTTCGGTGATCCAGCCGTCCTGAAAAGTCAGCCGCGCCACCTCGGTGCGTGTGTACAACGGCATCTCCACGCCGGTGAGCGCACCGGTCTTGGGGTCGAAGCTGAGCTTCACGTCCTTCTGCACGATCGCCTCGGCCACGCGCTCGCCCAGGATGAGGGAGAAGAGCCGCACCAGCGCGGCGTGGATTTTCGCGGTGTCTGCCTTGGTGTAGGGCAGGTACATCATCGATCGGGAGTCGCCATAGGCGACGAAGGAAAAGCCGGCGTCGCTCTTGGCGGCACCAGCCATGCCGGCGGCGGGTGTCTGCGCTGGCGCACCGGCCACGAACGCGAGGGTGGCGACGAGTGCGACCCAGCGTGAGATCCAGGACATGGTCATTCCTCGTGCTTCGGGTTGAGATGAATCAGGGTGGACGTTTTCCGAACGCGCGGCCCGTCAGCGGACCGGCTCGATCTCACCCGGCCGCCAGGTCTTGTTGAACCAGGCCTCTTCCGGCCCATAGAGCCGCAGGGCGACGCTCCAGCCCTTGCCAGGCACGGTCTGTACCCAGTTGGACTCGTGCCCTTCGGGAGCGCTCGGCCCGAAATAGACATCGACCGAGCCGTCGGGATTCGCCACGACGCCCTTCTTGTCGTTGCCGATGCTCGGGTAGCGCTGGTCGGTTTGCAGCATCGAGCGCGACTGGTTGTCGTAGACCACGAAGGACCAGAAATCCTTGGCCGGCACGTTCGGCGGCAGGCGCACCTTGTAGGTCTTGCCGCCATCCAGCCGGCGCCCTTGGAATCGGTGACTGCGATCGCGTATTGCGAGCCCTTGCCGACCAGCTTCAACGCCATCGCCGGTGTGATGCCCGTGGCGTAATACAGGAAGTGCACCATCGCGTCGGTGTTGTTCACGCCCGGCTGCGACTGGAACTTGTAGTTGCCGCCGAAGAAGCCCTGGAACCAGGCGCTGCCCGGGTAGTAAGAAAACGTCGTTGTCGGGGTACTTGAACACCAGCGTGCGCGCGGTGGCGTTGCCAACCGCCGCAGCTTCGGTGAGGATCTTCTTCATCCGCGCGTCGGGGTTGAACTTCTTGCCCTTCTCGATGCCGAGGGCCGCCATCTGGCCCAGGATCTCCGCGCTGAAGGCGTCATTGGGCTCGTACTGGACGATGTGGTCGATGTCCTCGTAGAACTTGTAGGTGTTGGCGCCGATGGTGTTGAAGACCTTGCCGGAGACGTTGATGAACTTCATCGGCGGCGGGTTGGCTGCGTCCTTCAGGTTGTAGACCCTGGCGTGCTTCTTGGTCGCTGCCACGGCCGCCTGGGTGCTGCCGTCCTTGAGGAAGCCGCGCCAGAACACCAGGTTGCCGTAGGTCTTGGGGCGATAGACGAAATAGCCTTCCGGGACGTCGCCCTTGTAGCCGGGCGGCAGCAGCAGGTACTTGCCGCCTTCGCCCTTGTCGGGACCGACCCGGCCGAAGTCCGCCACGTACTGGAACCAGTGGTCGTCGATGATGCCGAGAACGTCCGGCGGCGTTTCGAACACGACAGGGCCGTCCTTCAGGTCCACCCACATCACGCTGTAGACGCTTTCGGTGTTGGCGGTCAGGAAGAGCGACTTCGAATCCATCAGATCTTCGAACAGCGCCACAGTCTGGTTGTTGTCCACGCCGATGCTGGCCAGGCCCTGGCGCAGGCCCTCGGTCGAGCCGCCCGGCAGCGCGGCGAGAAAGACGTTGACGCCGCGCTGGAAGGCGAGGTTGTCGTAGACCTTCTGCACCGTCTCGTCGGTCGGAAAGCCGTCGTTGAACTTCAAGGTGCCGATGCGGCTTTCGATCGTGTCCGGCGTCGTGATGTCCGCCGGGATGGGCGTGGTCATCTTCATCGCCGGAGGTGTCTGCGCCGACACGCCGGTTGCGGCCAATAAAGCCGCAACCAGGGCGGCAAGTGGTGTTCCAGACTTCATTGCATTTCCGCGAGAACCAGACAGTGGACGATTCGGCCTGTCGCGCACTGTGGCGACGACCGCAGGATCAAGGACGTTGGGCGTCACGCATCTTGGTGGCGCTCACTTGCTCACCAATTCGACCTCGCTCGGCCGCCAGGTCTTGGCGAAGAACGGCTCGAGCGGGCTGTACAACCGCAGGCACGGAAAGAAACTCTTGCCCGGCATCGTCTGGACCCAGTTGCCGCGATCCACGCCGGCGGGTTGCTGTGGCGCGAAGTACACCGTCGTCGTGCCGTCGGCGTTCGGCTTGGCGGCCGGCGACGGGAAGCTCTGGCTGCCGGCACGCGGGTAACGCTGCGGCGTGTCGATCATCGAGCGGGTCATCGTGTCGTAGACGGTGAAGGACCAGAACTTCCCCGCCGGGATGTCCTTCGGCAAGGTGACCTTGTAGGTCTTGGCGCCATCGAAGTAGTCGCCCTGCGCGTCGACCATGGTCCACAGATAGGTCGAGCCGATGTCCGGCAGCCGCATCGCCATCGCCGGTGTGATGCCGGTCACGCCGTAGAAAAAGGCACGCCGCGCGTCGAGTTGCCGGTAGCCGGTGGTCGGGAACGGCTTCACGCCTTCCTTCGTGATCAGCGGAATCGGCGTCTCGAACTCGTGGCCGGTGGCGAACAGCATGTTCTGCCAGCTGGCATCGGGGTAGTAGTACCAGGAACGGTCGCGCGGGCTCATGAACAGGCTGCGCGACGTGGCGTTGGCCGTCGCCAGCGCCTCGGTGAGGATCTTCTTCATGCGCGCATCGGGCGCGAAGGGCTTGCCCTTGACGATGCCGATCGCGGCGATCGGCCCCATCAGCTCCGGGTCGAGCGACGTGGCCGGCTCCTGCTGCACGACCTCGTTGAGCATCTCGTAGTACGTCCAGTCGTTCGGCGGAATGGTGTTCATCACCTTGCCGCTGCCTTCGTGGAACACCGTAGGCGGCGGCGCCTTGACCTGGCCCAGCCGGGCCTTGCCCGCCAGGAACTCGGCGATCGGTGTGCCGACGCCGCCGGCTTCTTAGGGGTAGACCTTGGTGAGCTTGCGAATGCGGTCGGCCACCGGCTTGGGGTCGTTGCCGTTCTCGATGAACGCCCGCACGAACCACACGCCGTGGTTGGTCTTCGAATGCGCGACGTTGAAGCCGCCACCTTCCGGCAAGGTGCCCTGGTAGCCCGGCGGCACGATCAGGTACTTGCCGCCCAGGCCGCGGTCGGGCCCGGGCAGGCCCATGTCGATGACCCAGCGAAACCATGCATCCTGCACCGTGCCCAGCACTTCGGGCGGGACCTCGACCACGATCGGGCCCTTCGTCAGATCGAGGCCGCCGATGACGTAGATCGTGTCCGCGTTGGCGGTCAGGAACAGCGACTTCGAATCCATCAACTCCGAGAAGACGATGACTTCGTTGTCCTTCACGCCGACGTCGCGCAGCCCCTTGCGGATGGCGTGGATGCTGACGCCTTGCAGGGTGTCGGAGAACGCGCGCAGGGCGTGCGTGTAGTCCAGGTGGTCGTAGACCTTGTCGAGCGTCGCCTTGCTCGGCAAGCCGTCCTTGAAGTCGAGCGCGCCGATGCGCGTCTCAACCTTGTCGGGCGTGGTCAGCGACGGTGGAATCGCGCCTTGGGCGAGGCTGAGCGAGGGCGCCAGAGCGGCGAGCAAGCCGCTGAGGGCGAAACGAACGATCAGCTCGGATCTCGATTTCATGATTTGCCTTCTGCCTTCTGAACAGGTGGCCTGGTTGCGTGTCAGCGACCCATGGCCGGGCCAGCTTAGCAAGCGTGTCTTGGGTTGAACACTGCCCTTTGGGGAAGTAGGGTCACTGCGGCGGCCCGCCACCCCGGCGATGGCATGTGCAACCCGCCGCCGCCATGCTTCAACCGAACAGGTCCGCCTGCTGCACCAGTCGCGTCAACTCGGCGACCGAGCGCACCTGCAGCTTCTTGGTGATCGCGCTGCGGTGCAGCTTCACCGTGCGCTCGCCGATGCCCAGCGTCTCAGCGATCTGCTTGTTCAGCCGGCCTTGAACCACCTGTTTCAAGATTTCGTGTTCACGCGCCGTCAACGCGTCGAAGCGGCCGCGCAGAGCCTGCCTGTCCCGGCGCTGCGCGCGCTGGCGCGCATCGCGTTGCAGCGCCCGGTCGACGGCCTGCAACAGATCGGCCAGAGGTGCGTCCTTGGTCAGGAAGTCCTCGGCGCCGTGGCGCATCGCGTGCACGGTGGTCGCGATGTCGCCGGCCCCTGTGAGGAAGATCATCGGCGGCGCGTCCGGATCGCGCGCGAGCACGGCCTGCAAGTCCAGCCCGTCAAGTCCGGGCATGCGCAGGTCGGCGATGACACAGCCCGGTGCATCGATGCGTTCATCGAGGTATCGAGAGACCGAGGCAAAGGTCTGCACGTCATGCCCTGCGGCGCGCAACAGCCTCGACACCGCGGTGAGAAAGGAGGCATCGTCGTCGATGACCGACAGCAGCGGGCGCGTTTCGCTCATGTCGGGGCGCCGGCTTCAGCCACCGGCAGCGTGAAGCGGAAAGCTGCGCCCGAGGATTCATGGTTCTGAGCCCACAGCCGCCCGCCGTGCGCTTCGATGATGGTGCGCGAGATGGCCAGGCCAATGCCCATACCGTCGGGCTTTGTCGTGAAGAAGGGCTCGAAGAGGGTTTCCGCGTCCTGCGGCTGGATGCCATGGCCCGAATCGATCACCGCGAACTCGAGCCCCTGCTCGCGATGGGCAAGTGCGCGCACGACCACGCGTCGATCGCCCGACGACGGGCCGCGCTCGACGGCATCCAGCGCATTGAGCACCAGGTTGAGCAGCACCTGCTGAACCTGCACCCGATCGCCCAAGGCCGGCGGCAGCTCTGGGCCCGCGTCGATCTCGAGACTGACGCGTCGCCGCAGCGCTTCGGCTCGCGTCAGCGCGACCGTGTCCGCCAGCAGATCGCCGACCGCCATCGGTTGCCGCTGCATGGTGCGGCGCCTGAGCAGCGCGCGCAGGCGCTCGATCACGTCGTGCGCACGCTGGTTATCGGCGCGGATATCGACAAGGATCGCGTGCACCTCTTCCAGGTCGGGGGTGTCGCGCCGCAGAAAGAGTTCGGCCGCCTCGGCATTGCGCAACATGGCACCCAGAGGCTGGTGCAGTTCGTGGGCCAACGCCGACGCCAACTGCCCGAGCATCGAGACACGGCTCGTATGGGCCAGCTGGGTCTGCAGTTCCTGAAGTTGAAGCTGCGAATGACGCCGCGGCGAGATGTCGAAGGCGACGCCGCGCAGCAGGACCAGCTCGCCGTGGCCATCGTGTTCAGCACGCCAGCGCGTGGCCATCCAGCGCACTTGCCCATCGGCGTCTTGAACCCGGTGCTCAACCTCGAAATCGCGGTCGCTCAGCAAGGAGGCCGCGAAGGCCTGCCTCAGGCTGTCGCGATCGTCGGGGTGCACGGCACACAGAAGGCGCGCCTCGTCGAGCCGCTCGGACGTCGGCACGCCGAACAAGGTGTGCGCCCGGGTCGATGCCCAAATGTCGCTGCCGCGCAGATCCCAGACCCAGGCACCCAGGCCCACGGCCGCGGTGGCCAGATCCAGCCGACGCTGGCTTTCGAGCAACTCTCGGCCGACCCGTGCGGCGTTCGAAACGTCGGCAGACAGTTCGTAGGACATGGCCAGGAAGATGATCAGGTAGGTCGGGCTGGCCAGATAGGGCAACTGCAGCACACCGATCTCGACCAGTGCCGCCTGCGTGCCGGCGCCCACCACCCAGGCGGCCACGGTGCCGCCGATGAGCAGGGCGCGTCGGCGCTGGCCACGCCGCGCCAGCTGGATCGAGGCATGCACGACAAAGACAGCCAACAGCAGCAAGGCCAGGTAGGGCAGAAAGAACGCGAAGCTGGGCTCGATGACGGGTACCTGGAACGACGCGCCGCCAAAGGTCTCGGCGGTTCGCAACGCCGTCACGCTGCCCAGGCCTTCGTCGTGCAGGAATTCGAACGCCAGACCGAGCGCATAGACGCCCGGGCCGGCCATGGCCAGCCATCGATTGCCACAACGAAAGTACAGCCAGACAAACCCCGCGAGCGAAGCAATGATGATCCCTGCTGCCAGATCGAAGCCGCGCAACAACTGGAGGAACTGCTCCGGGCTGCGGGCGTTCATCATCGCCAGTTCGAAGCCGCTGGCGGCAACGGCCGCAAGGGTGCTCAGCGCAAAGAGCAGCCGCGCGTGGTCGACCGGCTCTGTGATAGCGATGCGCAGTGCGATCAGGCCCAGCGTCAGGATGGCCCCGGCCACCATCGGCCAGGCGATGGTGATCCAGTTCACGGCTCATGCGCCGGGCGCCGCCGGCTGCAACTGCACAGCCCAGCCGAGACAGCGCATGTCGCGCTAGGCAGATCTGTCAACGGCGGCTTGGATCGCGGCGAGCACATCCCCGCCGGCGTCAAGCTTGCCGAAGTAGGCAGCGCAGCCCCCGGCGATCGCCCGCTGGCGCGAACGTGGATCGTCGTGGGCGGTAATGAAGATGATCGGTGTCCTCGACCCCAGGGCATTCAGGTGTTCCTGCAGTTCGGGTCCCGACATCCCCGGCAATTGCACATCAAGCACCAGGCAGTCGAATCGAGGGTGAATGGTATCCACCAGGAGGGCTTCGGCCGAACCATAGGCGACCGGGTGCATGCCCGCAGCACGCAGCAGCCGCGTGAATGACCGACGCAGCTTCGCGTCGTCGTCGACCACCGCGACACAAACGCTGACGGGTTGTTGCGCTGGCATGACTCGTTAGCGTAGCGCCGTGGGAGGCAGCTTGCTACTTCCCGATGGGGAAGTATCGACACCCTTGCGCGGTCGCGAGAGGGCTGCACAGCAGAAGGGGTAAAGTCAGCGTATGGCGGCCCCGCACTCGAATGACTGCAATCCGGCGGAATGATGACTGGGTTCTGAGTCTGGATTGGGCCTGCAGCGGCGGTTCGCGGAATGCGGGAGCCGTCGTTGGACTCCAGCTTCGTGATGGCCTCGCAGCTCATCCACAAATCTGGGGATGAATGTCAGGTTTCTGAGCGAAGCAGCCGACCGACCCGGCGAGCCCTGAGCGGCAGGTTTCGGCGGCAGCTGACGCTCGCCCGCGAAATCTGACCGGCAGCACCCAGTCTGGAGCCGTCGCACAGCCTCGCACCCGATCCCGGGTGCCCTCATCGCTGCAGACCGCTTATCTGAACCGTATTGGCCTGAGACCGCCATGCGCGGCCACGAGCTGCAGGGGCTTCCTGACTCCAGGCCGGTGATGCTCAGGCTGCCATCATCTGGCGCGCCCGTTGGGTGAACTCAACACTGCCACGGCGCCAGGCTTGCCGCCTCCAGTTCGTAACGCTGAATCGCCTGCGCACAGCGCTGCTGCCCTTCCGCGTCTTGCGCCAGTTCGCTCAAGGCGGCCAGCACGATGTGTTGCCGGTCCACTTCGAAGAAGCGGCGCAGGGCAGCACGTGTGTCGCTGCGGCCGAAGCCGTCGGTGCCGAGTGCCGTCATGCGCGCGGGCAGATAGGGTGCGATCGACAGCGGCCAGGCGCGCAAGTAGTCGCTGGCGGCGACGATCGGCACTGGCCCGTCCAGGCAGTTCGACAGATGGCATGGACGCGCGGACTCCAGCGGGTGCAGCCGGTTCCAGCGCTGGCACTCGCGTGCCTCACGTTCGAGTTCGCTGTAGCTGGTGGCGCTCCAGACTTCGGCGTCGATGCCCCAGTCGTCTTGCAGCAGCGTTGCCGCGGCCAGCACTTCGCGCAGGATGGTGCCGGAACCGAGCAGCCGGACTTGCGCTGTGCTGTGCGCCTTGCCGCGCGCCGGCAGCACGCGGTACAGGCCCTTCACCACATCGGCTTCCACGCCCACGGGCAGCGAGGGCTGCGCGTGGTTCTCGTTCATCAGCGTCAGGTAGTAGAAAACATCCTCCTGTCGCTCGAGCATCGCGCGCATGCCGTGGTCCAGGATCACCGCCACCTCACACGCGAAAGCCGGGTCGTAGACGCGGCAGTTCGGCACCGCCGCGGCCATCAGCACACTGTGGCCGTCCTGGTGCTGCAAGCCCTCGCCGCCGAGCGTGGTGCGCCCTGCGGTGGCGCCGAGCAGGAAGCCGCGCGAGCGCTGGTCGGCGGCGGCCCAGATCAGGTCGCCGACACGCTGAAACCCGAACATCGAGTAGTAGATGTAGAACGGCAGCATCGGCGTGCCGTGCACCGAATGGCTGGTGGCCGCGGCCACCCACGAGCTGAGCGCGCCGGCCTCGCTGATGCCTTCTTCCAGAATCTGCCCGTCCATGGCCTCGCGGTAGCTGAGCACCGAGCCGATGTCCTCGGGCTCGTAGCGCTGGCCCACGCTGGAGTAGATGCCGACCTGCTTGAACAGGTTGGCCATGCCGAAGGTGCGCGCTTCGTCGGCGACGATCGGCACCACGCGCGGGCCCAGCGCCGGGTCCTTGAGCAGGCCGCCGAGCAGGCGCACGAAGGCCATCGTCGTGCTCATCTCCTTGCCGTCGGCTTGCAGCGCGAACCCGGCGTAACGCTGCAGCGGCGGCACCGGCAGCGCGGGTGCATCGCTGCGGCGCGCCGGCATGCTGCCGCCAAGCGCGGCGCGGCGTGCATGCAGGTAACGCATCTCGGGCGCGTCGTCGGCGGGTTTGTAGAACGCCAGCCGGCGCGCCTGCTCGTCGCTCAGCGGCAGCTGGAAGCGGTTGCGGAAACGCGATCAGGTCGTCGCCGGCCAGCTTCTTCTGCTGGTGCGTGGTCATGCGGCCCTGGCTGGCGTCGCCCATGCCGTAGCCCTTCTTTGTGTGCGCCAGCACGACCGTCGGCCGGTCCGGTGTGCGCAGTGCCTCGGCATAGGCGGCGTGGATCTTCACCAGGTCGTGGCCGCCGCGCTTCAGGCGGTCGATCTGCTCGTCGGTGAGGCCTTGCGCCAGCGCGGCGAGCTCGGCGTTCTGGCCGAAGAAATGCTCGCGGTTGTAGCGCCCGTCCTTGGCCGCGAAGGTCTGGAGCTGGCCGTCGACGGTGCCGGCGAAGGCGCGCAGCAGCGCACCGCCCGGGTCGCGCGCGAACAGGCCGTCCCAGTCCGAGCCCCACACCAGCTTGATGACGCGCCAGCCGGCGCCGCTGAACAGCGCCTCGAGTTCGTCGACGATGCGGCCGTTGCCACGCACCGGGCCGTCCAGCCGCTGCAGGTTGCAGTTGACGACCCACACCAGGTTGTCCAGCCCCTCGCGCGCCGCCAGGGTGAGCGCGCTCATGCTCTCGGGCTCGTCCATCTCGCCGTCGCCGAACACGCCCCACACCTTGCGGTCGTGCGTGTCGAGCAGCTTTCGGTGCTGCAGGTAGCGCATGAAACGCGCCTGGTAGATCGAGCTGATCGGGCCGATGCCCATCGAGCCGGTGGGGAACTGCCAGAACTCAGGCATCAGCCAGGGGTGCGGGTAGCTCGACAGGCCTTGCACGCCGCTGCGCCGCGCCGTGATCTCCTGGCGGTAATGCGACAGCGAGGCTTCGTCGAGCCGGCCTTCGAGATAAGCCCGCGCGTACACGCCCGGCGCCGAGTGCGGCTGGTAGAAGATCAGGTCGCCGCCCGATGATGCGGTGCGCGCGCGGAAGAAATGGTTGAAGCCGACCTCGAACAGGTCGGCCGCGCTGGCATAGCTGGCGATGTGGCCACCGAGTTCGCCGTGCGCCTCGTTGGCGCGCGCCACCATCGCCAGCGCGTTCCAGCGCATGATCGACGCCAGGCGTTCCTCGATGGCCAGATCGCCCGGAAACGCCGGCTGCTGTTCGACCGGAATGCTGTTGACGTAAGGCGTGCCGCGCGGCGGCTCCCAGCCGACGCAGGGCTGACGCGCGAGTTGTGCCAACTGGTCGAGCAGGAAGCGTGCGCGCGCCGGACCGCCGGCAGCCAGCACGGCCGCAAAGGCGTCTCGCCACTCGGCGGTTTCCTGCGGATCGGCGTCGCGCTGAGGGTTGCCGGCGGCGGCTTGGTCGAGGGGGTTGTGGGGACGCGGCGGATTCGCGTGGGGCGCTTGCGGGTCGTCGCTCATCGGTGGGTCGAGCGTCGTGGCTCATTCATCAGCGGCAGGCTTTCAGCAGCGATGACGCGCCGGTGCAGTCGCAGACCCAGGCGCCGCGGATCAGCAGCTCGTCCATCTTCAAGCGGCCTTCAAGGCGGGCTTTGCGAACAGGTCCTCCATCGCCTTGCGCGTGCGCCAGGCGTGGGTGCTGGTGTCCATCGCCACGTCGGCCCAGCTCAGGCTCTGGCCCATCTTCACCGGCCGCACGACCTTCACGCCATGGGCCAAGCCCAGCGGCACGCCGCCCAATGCCACCGACGTGGCGGCAGGCAACAGCTTGCCCCAGACGGTGTAGCCGCCTTCGCCGTCGAGCATCTCGCCGGGCTTCAGGTCGCGCTTGGCGGTGGCCACCACGTCGGCGTTCCAGCCGCTGGCCACGCCAGTGGGCTCGCCGCGCAGCGCGACGCTGGCCACCGACAGGCCGACCTCCAGGCCGATCAGGTGCCAGCGCTTGTAGAGCGTGAAGTAGCGCCCGCTCGGGTCGGTGTGGGCGTTGTATTCCTCGAAGCAGTTCTTGATGTAGTCGGTCTCGGCCTCGACCGTGACCCACACGCCCATGCGGATGTCGTAGGGGATCTGCCGGCCATTGGCTTCGAGCGAGGAAATCACCTCGACCATGCCCTTGCGTTCGAGCACGCCGCCTTCCGAGATCGGCCGCGTGACGAACGGGATGTCCTCGACGCTGGCCGGCGGATAGAGCAAGCCGTTGCTCGGTACGCCTAACCCAGTGGCGTTGGCCACCGCGGTCGATTCGATGGATGGTTTGGAGCCATCGAGAAAACTGTTGAACATCTTCGGGTTCAGGCCGCCGCGTGTCGCCTGTTCGGGCGTCAAGCCGTAATAGCCCCACACCGTTTCGGGCGTGGACTGCGCGAAGTGCGGCAGCCACTTGTGGCCTCGCCCGGCCGCCACCACCGGGAAACCGCAGGTGCGCGCCCAGTCGACCAGGTCGCAGATCAGCGCCGGCTGGTCGCCGAAGGCCAGCGAATAGATGACACCGGCTTCGGCCGCCCGTTTCGCCAGCAGCGGGCCGCAGAAGGCATCGGCCTCGACGGTGACGTTGACGACATGCTTGCCCTGCGCGAAGGCTTCCAGGCAATGGTCGACCGCGGCGATCGGGTGCCCGGTGCACTCGACGATGATGTCGACGGCCGGGTGGCTGACCAGTTGGCGCCAGTCTTCGCCGATGTGCGTGGCGCCGCTCTTCACCGCTTCATCGAGTGACGCGGCCTGCGTGCGTTCGGCCTTCCAGCCGACCCGTGCCAGGTTGGTGCGCGCGGCGTCGGGCGACAGGTCGGCGATGCCGACCAGTTGCACGCCGGGCGTGCGCGGAATCTGCGCCAGGTACATCGAGCCGAACTTGCCGGCGCCGATCAGGCCGATGCGCACCGGCTGATTCGCGGCGGCGCGTTGTTGGAGCTTGGCGTACAGGCTCATCTCAGGCCGCCTTTCGGATGGAATCGATGGGCTCGGACGAGGTTGACAACGCGCTGCTCGGCATGCCGTTCTTCCACGGCAACTCGACCGCGTAGTCCTTGAGCAGGCAGTCGTCGGGCAGGCAGTCGATCGGCGAGAAATCGCGGTGCGCGATGTACTCGGGGCGCTTGAAGCGGCGGATGTGGTTGCTGAGCGCGCACAGGCTCAAATACACGCTGACCCGATTCCACGGCGACAGGTTGCTGCCCGAGGCGTGCACCAGGCAGGAATGGAACAGGATCATCGAGCCGGCCGGGCCGGTCGGCGAGACGATGCCGCCGTTCTTGCCGCCGCTGCGTTCCACCAACTGGGCGATCAACGCGTTGTCGACCGTCCACAGCGGGTAGCTGGTGGTCGTGAGGTCGTGCTTGGCATCCACCACCCCCTTCTTGTGGCTGCCGGGGATGAACATCAGCGGGCCGTTGAAGGCGGTGACATCGTCGAGGAAGATGGCCACGTTCATGGCCCGCTCGGTCGGCATCTGGTCGTCGTTGAGCCAGGTGCCGTAGTCCTGGTGCCACTGCCAGACATCGCCTTCGAAGGCCATCTTGCCGTTGATCTTGAACTGGTGCATGTACAGCGCTTCGCCGAACAGCTCCTGCACCGGCTCGATCATGCGCGGGTGGCGCGCCAGCCTGGCAAAGGGCTCGCTGTACAAGTGCGCGGCGAAGTTCGTGCGCACCGCGTCGGAGCCCTTCTCGCGCACGTTGTAGGCCTCGCGCCGGCTGTACAGCGCGGGCACCGCGTCGGTCATGGTGCGGGTCTCCTCGGGCGTGAACAGGCCCGGAAAGAACAGGTAACCCTCGCGCTCGAATTGCGCATGTTGTTCAGGGGTCAGTTTCATCGTCGGTCTCCTGTGGCGCGCCGGGGCAGCGGCGTCGGGTTGGCGGCGGCAGTGAGCTGCCGGGTGATGTGTTCGGCGGCGCGCTGGTCGTGCGCCAGCATCAGGCGCTCGGCTCCCGCGGCGTCGCCGGCGGCGATGGCGTGGGCGATGGCTTCGTGTTCATCCCAGACGGTGTCGCGCAAGATCGACTTCTGCAGCACCGCACCCATCGCGCGGCGGATGTGGCTCCAGTGCAGTTGTGCGCTGCGTTCGATCAGCGGGTTGTTCGACGCGGCATAGACCGCCGTGTGGAAGGCGATGTCGGCCTCGATCATCGCCGGCACGTTGCGCCCGCGGGTGGCCTTGCGGCCGCGTTCGAGCAGCTTCGGGTCGAGCACCGCGTGCTGCAACGCGGCCAGCCGCGCCGCCAGGGCATCGAGCGCGCCGCGCACCTGGTACACGCTGGCGATCCGGGCGGCTTCCAGGGGCGCCACCTGCAGGCCGCGGCCGGGCGCGTCCTGCACCAGGCCATCGTCCTTCAGCTGCCGCAGTGCCTGCAGCACCGGCTGGCGCGACACCGCCAGCTGGCGCGCGACGTCTTCCTGCGTGATGCGCGCCAGCGGCGCCAGCGTACCGGCGCTGATGGCGTCGTGCAGCACGCGGTAGACCCGCTCGACCAGGTCTGGAGCGCTGTCGAGCTTGACGAGGGTGGCGGTTGCGATCATCGAGGGATGTCCAGACTCTGTATACAGAATACAGTAATCGGCGCTGGAATGTAAGCCCGGATGGCGCCCGGTGTCCTCGAGTTCTTCGCAACGGACCCTGGACGGAGCGACGGCCAATGCCAGCACGAACCAGCCAGCCGATCGCGTGCGTATGTGTGTTGCAGTGTCAATAAGAACTCGAAGCAGCCGACGGCGGACTTGCCGAACAAGGGCGCTCTTTTCGGTGTTGCTATGGCGATTGGCCAGCCCCCGCTTGCGCAATGCTTCGGGGTGCGATGTCGCGACCGCGGCCATCGCCGTACTCGCATCACATCAGGAAGACCATGACAGCGCTGACCGAAGACCAGGCCAGGACCTACATGCACAAGCTGCTCGCCGCCATGGTGCAGGGTGGCGGCTCCGACCTGTTCATCGCGGCCGACTTCCCGCCGAGCATGAAATCCCACGGCAGCATGCAGCCGATGACGGCGCCAGAAGCTCAGCGCGGAATCAACGCGGCATGCTGGCACACGCGATGATGAACGCGCGCCAGCGCGAGGAGTTCGCCAAGGAGATGGAATGCAACTTCGCCATCTCGCTGCCGGGCGTGTCGCGCTTTCGCGTCAACGTCTTCGTGCAGCAGCAGGCGGTGAGCATGGTCATCCGCACCATCGCCGGCGAGATCCCGAACTTCGAGAAGCTCAAGCTGCCGGAGGTGCTGAAGGACGTGGTCATGGCCAAGCGCGGCCTGGTGCTGGTGGTGGGCGGCACCGGCTCGGGCAAGTCGACCACGCTGGCGGCGATGATCGACCACCGCAACCGCACCTCGGCCGGGCACATCATCACCGTCGAAGACCCGGTCGAGTACGTGCACGTCTCGCAGAAGTCGCTGGTCACGCACCGCGAAGTCGGCGTCGACACGCACAGCTGGCACCACGCGCTGAAGAACACGCTGCGCCAGGCGCCCGACGTGATCCTGATCGGCGAGATCCGCGATGCCGAAACCATGGAGCACGCGATCGCCTTCGCCGAAACCGGCCACCTGTGCCTGGGCACCCTGCACGCCAACAGCGCCAGCCAGACGATCGAACGCATCATCAACTTCTTCCCGGAAGAGCGGCGCACCCAGCTGCTGATGGATTTGTCGGCCAACCTGCGCGCGCATCGTCTCGCAGCGGCTGGTGCGCCGCGAGGATGGCAACGGCCGCGCCGCGGCGATCGAGATCCTGCTCAACACGCCGACCATCGCCGAGCACATCTTCAAGGGCGACTTCCACGAGATCAAGGGCATCATGACGAAGTCGCGCGAGCTGGGCATGCGCACCTTCGACTGGGCGCTGTTCGAGCTCTACAACGCCGGGCTCATCAGCTTCGACGAGGCCATGCGCAATGCCGACTCGGCCAACGAACTGCGCCTGAACATCAAGCTCAAGAGCGAGCGCGGCGAGCCCGAGGCATCGGCCTTCATGTCGCTGGCCCTCGAGCCAGAACAACTGACACCGGAACAGATCGAGGAGCAGCGCGCCAAGGAACTGCAGCAGCAGGCGCAGACCCGCAAGCGCCTGGAGGACGAGCAGGTGCGCGAGCGCCTGCTGGGCAACGCCGCCGCCGCCGCGTCAGCCGGCGGGGTCAAGGTCAGGTAAACGAGCGCAAGGCCAGTGGCTTCCAAAGGCAGCGCTTGGCGGTCGGGTTGACCGGGTGACCTTGCCGCTCCACCGAGCGCCCGCGGATCAGGACGGGCCCGTCCGCGGCACCTTCATGCGCAGTGCCGCCAGGGTGGCCACGGCGGACAGCGTTGCCACCAGCCAGAAGGTGTCGGCAAAGCCGGCCAACGGGGCGCCGCCCGTGGACGCATGGCTGCGCAGCCGCCATTCCAGGAAGATGCCCACCACGCTGACACCGACCGCGCCGCCCAACTGGCGCGCGAAGCTGATGCCACTGGCGGCCTGTGGAATATCCTTCTGCGCCAGGCCCGGCACCGCCCCCAGGGTGAGCGACGGCAGCACGAACCCCAGGCCGATGCGCCCGACCACGGCCCACAGCATCAGCACCCACAACGCAGTGCCGAAGCCGACCGTGGCCATCAGCGCGAACGACAGCGCCAGCAGCGCCAGGCCGATCGCCACCAGCGCATAGGGTGCAAAGCGGTCCGCCAGCCGGCCGCCCAGCGGGATGACGAGGGCCAGCACCAACCCCGCCGGCAGCAGCGCTGCGCCGGCCTGCGATGGCGGAAAGTGCAGCGCGGTCTGCAGGAACACCGGCACCAGGTAGGTCGATCCGAACAGGCCCATGCCGTAGATGAAAGCCACCAGACTGGCCATGGCGAAGGGCCGGGAAGCGAAGATGCGCAGGCTCAGCAGGGGATGCGCGGTGCGCAATTCCTGGCCCACGAACAGCGCCAGTGCCAGCAGCCCGATCGCGATCAGCAGCCAGGCCAGGACCCGCACATCGTCGTGCAGGTGCAGCAGCCCGTTCAGCAGGCTGAGTACGCCCACGGCCGCCAGGGCCAGCCCGGGCACATCCAGCGGCACGTCGCGGCCCCCCGGCTCGGCACCGCCGGGGGCCGACACCGGTAGATAGCGCCGCGCCAGCCACAACGCGGCCAGCGCAAAGGGCACGACGAAGAAGAAGATCGAACGCCAGCCCAGGTGTTCGACGAGCAGGCCGCCCACGCTCGGGCCGATGGCCGGTGCCAGCACCACGCCGAAGCCGAAGATGCCCATCGCACGGCCCTGTGTGCCGGGCTCGAAGGCGCGCAGGATGACGATCGACGGAATGGTCTGCAGCACGCCCGCGGCGAGCCCTTCGGCGGCGCGCATCGCCAGCACCAGGGGATAGTGCTGTGCCAGCCCGCCGACGATGCCGCCCGTCATCAGCAGCCCCACCGCACCCATGTAGGCATGTCGATAGCCGAAGCGCGCCAGCAGCCACGGCGTGGGCAGCATCGACAGGGTCATTGCGGCCATGAACCCGGCAGCGACCCACTGCGCACGTTCCTGGCCGACTTCGAAGTAGCGCATCAGGTCGGGCACGGCCACGTTGACGATGGTCGAGGACATCACCGCGGCGATGCTGCCGATCACCTGATGGGCAAGGCCGCCGGCAGCGCGCCCACGCCACTGACGGTGGTGGTTCAACAGTTGAACGGCGCGGACCCGTTAATCGAGAAACTGGCCCAGAAAGTCATCCATTCGACCAAGTTTCCAGACGCAGATGGTGGTTTGAAGGACCAAATCCGGACGCTCATTGCAGCAGAACTGACGGGAAAGGTGCGCACCCTGGAAACCATCGAAAACCCAGCAACGGCGCGGGTTAGCGGGCCATTGACTGCGGAATAACGCACCAAAGGATGCTGCACTTGCCAGATGATTTCGGTGAATTCAGGAGGGCACGAACCATGGGGGGATTTGGAAGCGGCAGACAGGGCGGCGGACGCTGCACGGACGACATGCGGCCGCTGGACGTGCGCAAGATCAACCGGGGTGGGCTGCTGACGCCAGGGCGGTGGTTTTCCTGGCAATGGACGTGCAACGAGGAAGTCACCGCAACGATCAGCCTCAGAGTGGAAGCGGACCGCGTGGTGCTGGACTACCGCAACCGCAGCGCTCATCACAACGGTGGCGAGTGGGAGCCCATGAGCTACGCCGTGCTGCTGGACTGGACACCGTGCACGCTGGGTGGCGAGCGGGTGTGGTGGCGGTGCCCAGCAGTCGGTTGCGGCCGGCGCGTGGCCGTGTTGTTTGGCGGGCGAATCTTCGCCTGTCGTCACTGCCACGATCTGGCTTACCGCAGCCAGCGCGAGGCGGACGACGACCGTTCAACGCGCCGCGCCGACACGATCCGGCGGCGGCTGGGCTGGGTGCCCGGCATCTTGAACGGCAATGGCTGGAAGCCCAAGGGCATGCACTGGAGCACGTTCGAGCGGCTGCAGCGCGAACACGACGCCCACGTCAACGCCGCGCTCGTCGGCATGTCCGCAAAGTTGGGCCTGTTGCAAAGACGCCTTGGGCAGATCGACGCTGACATGGATCGTTGGCGCAAGCCATGAGAACCACACTCAGACCTGCCACCGCAATCAGCCCTACCGGTAATCGAGTTGCCAGAAAATTGCCAGAAATCCTGGCAACTGAGCCCACAAAGCCAAACGGGCTAGTCCTTGTGAGAGCTAACCCGTTGATTTATTCTGGTGCGGCTGGCAGGAATCGAACCCACGACCCCTTGGTTCGTAGCCAAGTACTCTATCCAGCTGAGCTACAGCCGCGAAGCCGCGCAGTATATCAGTCGATGCTGGCCGCGGCATGCTCGCACGCGTGTGCGCGCTGCGGGTCGTTGTCCTGCTCGGCCAGCCGCGCCAGCAGCCGCCAGGCGCGGCGCCGCGCCTGCGTGTTCAGCCCGCCGGCCGTGGCGGCCTGCTCGAGCGGCCGCCGCGCCTTGCCCCACAGTTTCCGTTCGACGAGCGCGCTGCCCACCGCGGCGGCAACGGCCGGGTCGGTGGGGCACAGCGCCGCGGCCCGCTCCAGGTCCGCCAGCCAGTCGCTGCCGATGCCGGCACAGGCCTCCATCAATGCCAGCGCGACCCATTGACGTTCGTCGGCATCGAGCCGGTCGATGCGCTGCCACAGCGGTCGCAGCCAGCCGCGCGCCATGTCGTGAGCGCCGAACCGGCAGGCCACCAGTGCCGCCTCCGCGGCGATGCGTGGGTCGTCGCGATCGGCGGCATCGAGCTGTTGCCAAACGCCGCGCAAGGTGTCGGCATCGCGCGCGGTTTCCAGCGCTTCCAAAGCCAGCGTGCGCAGCAGGCCCTGCGCCGCAGCCGGCGAATAGGCCTGGTGTTTGGCCAGCAGCCGCGCGGTCGTCAGCGCCTGCAACGGCTGGCGCGTCAGGCGCTGCGCCAGCAGCCGCAGCCGCACCGCCTGCATGCGCCGCGCCACGCCCGCGGGCAGTTCGCCCAGCAAGGCCATGGCACGCTCGGCATCGCGGTCGTCGATGGCCCACTCCACAGCCAGCAGCCGCGCGCCTTCGTCCACCGGCCGGGTTGCGGTGCCGTTGCCTTGCCGCGACCTCGAGCGGCGCAGTTGTTCGTCGCGCCGCGGGCGATCGTGCATGCGGTGCAGGCTGGCCGATGCCAACAGATGAGCCAGCGCGCGAAAGTCACTGTCCGCCTGCAGCGCATCGCTGCCGAGCTGCGCATCGAGCGCTTTCTGCGCCGCGCGGTGGGCGCGGCTGTAGCGCGCCGCGAAGTACTCGGCCAGCGACTCGCGCAGCGCCGCCTGGGCGGCGCGTTCCTGACGCAGCTGGCGCCACGCGTGCGAGCGCCGCGGCAGGCTGAGCAAGCCACTGATCGAACGAAATGCGACCAGCAGCGTGGCGCAGGACAGCAGCACCAGCACCACGAACAGGTTCAGCGACAGGTCGGTGCGCCAGTGGCCGAAGAAGATGCTGACCAAGCCATCGTTTCGCCCGAAGGTGCTGGCGGCCACCACGGCCACGCCGAACAGCAGCACGATCCAGATGATGCCGCGCATCGCCGGTTGCCTTGCGCTCGATCAGCGGCTGGCAGCCGCCGCGGCCAACGCGGTGAGCGTGGCTTCGGGGCGCGGCACCGCCACCTGCTGGGCGCGCGCGGCGGTCTGGCGCAACAGCTCCAGCGTCGTGCTCACCCGCCGCGCGTTGCGATCGAAATAGCGCTCCAGTGACTGCTGGGCATCGCGCAGGTCGATGCGCGCGGTGTCGAACTGTCGGCTCAGCAGGGCCAGGCGCGCGTTCAACAGCCGCAGCTTCAGGTTCTCGCGCAGGAAGTAGGCCTGCTCGGGCGCCAGCAGCATGGCTTCGGGCTGGTCGATGCGGGTGACGCGCACCAGGCTGCGCACCTCGGACCAGACCTGGTTGCCCAGTACCGCCCAGGCACTACCGGCGTTCGCATCCCCGCCGCCTTCATCGCGGCCGGCGCCACCGACTGGCGCCGACGCCGTGGCCCGTGGCGCGGTGCCGCGCCCGCCGCTGCGCTGCGGGGCCACCAGCAGCGGCAGGTCATCGATGGCGCGGGCGGCCTCGTCCAGGCGGCCCACCAGCGCCGCCACGTCGACGGCGCCGGCACCGCGCACGCGCTCCAGATCCAGCGCCACGGCGCGCCGCACGGGATCGAGCGCGGGGTCGTCCAGCCGCGCCAGGCGCTCGTCGATCTGCTTCAGCGTGATCACCAGCGGGCCCACCGACGCGGTGATCTCGGCCTGTAGCATGGCCACGCGCAGCGCCGATTCGATGTCGGCCAGCAGCGCGTCGCCACGCGAGCGCGACAGCGACACGATCAGCTCGTCCAGTTGCAGGCGCTGCGACGCCAGTTCGGCCACGCGCGCCTGCAGCAGCGCCACCTTGGCGGCGGCGTCGCGCGAGGTGTCCTGCGCCTGCTGCGAGCTCAGCTGCGCCTGCGCGGCCAACGCGGCGCTGTCGATCTGGCGCTTGACCAGCGCCTGCTCCAGCGCGCGCACACGTTGCTGTGCTGACCAGGCCAACACCAGCGCGGCCACGCACACCACGGCCAGCGCCGCCAGAGCAGTCACTGTCGGCGTGGGGCGCGCCACGCGCAGCCCCGCGGCCGGCGCCGGTGTGCTTTCAGCGCTGTGCGCTTCGCCAGGAGGGTGCGGGTTGCTCACGGTGCGGCAATTTTATCGGCCGGGCTTGCGGCGCCCGCCAAGCTGCGCAGCGTCAACGGCTCGCCGACCAGGAGCGCAGTGCGCCGGCATCGAGGCGCTGTAACCCGACCTGGCCGAAGCCGAGTTCGCGCGCCTTGTCTGCGATGCGACGATGCGAGGCCACCGCCCGCGATGCCGACCAGTCGGCACCCGGCGCCAACGCCGCCAGGTGCTGCAGCGCCTGCGAGCTGCTGAACGTCCACACGTGTTCGGCCGGCAACGCCAGCGCGTCCCGCAACACCGCGCGTGCCGTGCTGTCGAGGCTCGGCAGCACGCGGCGATAGGCGCTGACGAAGCGCACCTGTGCGCCGGCCGAACGCCAGCGCGTGGCCAGCCAGTCGCGGCCTTCGTCACCGCGCACGATCAGCACCTGGCATCCCGACCAAGGGCGGTGTTGAAGCTGCTGCCACAGCGCCTCGGAATCGAAGTCGTCACCCTGCGGCTCGACCAGTACCGGGGCATCGATGCCCGTCACACGCAGCGCCGCGGAGGTGCCGGGCCCGGTCGATGCCGCCACCAGCGCCAACGGCCAGGCCGACCCCGGCGGGCGCTGGGCCATGAAGTGGCTCACCGCATTGGCGCTGACGAACATCACGCACGCCAGCCACGGCAGATCGCGCCAGGCCTGTTGCAACGGCCGCGCATCGGCGACCGGCTCGATATCGATCAGCGGCAGGGCCAGCGCCTGTGCGCCCTCGGCCACCAGCTGCGCCACCAGGGCCTGCGCCTGGGCCGCCGGCCGGGTGATGACGATGCGCATCTGCGGCGGTCTAGCTGCTGGCCAGATAGCTGTCGGCGCCCGCCGCGCGCAGCTGCGCCACCGCCGCCGCGCCCAGGGCTTCGGCCTCGGCATCGCTGCGCACTTCGGCGCGCAGCGTGCAACGCAGCAGCGCCCGCGACAGGTCGAGCGCATCGCCGAGTACGGCGTCGATGCTCAGCTCACTGCCGTGCCAGACGGCGTGCGCGGCCAGTGGCATGCTGCAACTGCCGCCCAGGCCGCGCGAGACCGCACGTTCGGCATGCACGGCCAGCCAGCTGGGCCGGTGCACCAGCTGCCGCAAGCGCGCGGCCAGGTCGACGTCATCGCTGCGGATCTCGATGCCCAGTGCGCCCTGCCCGGCCGCCGGGGTCATCTGCGCCGGCTCGAACAACGCCGCAATGCGGTGCGCCAGCTTCAACCGCACCAGCCCGGCGGCCGCCAGCACGATGGCGTCATAGCCGCCTTCGTCGAGCCGGCGCAAGCGCGTGTCGAGGTTGCCGCGCAGCGGCTCGATGCGCAGGTCGGGCCGCAACGCCAGCAGCTGCGCGGCGCGGCGCAGGCTGGACGTGCCGACACACGCGCCCTGCGGCAGATCCTCCAGCCGCGCATGGCGCGGCGAGACGAAGGCATCGCGCGGGTCTTCGCGTTCCAGCACCGCCGCCAGCGCAAAGTCGTCCGGCAGCTGCATCGGCATGTCCTTCAGCGAATGCACCGCCAGGTGCGCGCGGCCCTCTTCGAGCGCGGTTTCCAGCTCCTTGACGAACAGGCCCTTGCCGCCGACCTTGGACAGCGCGCGGTCGAGAATCTGGTCGCCGCGGGTGGTCATGCCGAGCAATTCGACGCGCAGGCCGAAGCGATCGCGCAGCAAGTCACGCACGTGTTCGGCCTGCCACAGCGCCAGCCGGCTTTCGCGTGTGGCGATGATCGTGGTCCTCTTGTCGGCGTCGTTCGGGGCGGTGAATTCGGTAGCGGGCATGGTGCTTGCATTATGGTCGGACGCCCTGCGCCCACCCGGCGCTGTGCCGCTGCACACCATCCGCCACCCCCACCGGAAAGACAACCATGCCCCGCCAAACGCCCGCGCCGCACAAGCGCCCCGCCACCCAGGCCGCCGTGGGACGGGCCAGCCAGGCATCGCGCGACGCCGCGCTGAAGGACCGCCCGCTGGTCGAGGACATCCGCTTGCTCGGCCGCATCCTGGGCGAGGTGATCCACGAACAGGAAGGCAAGGCCGCCTTCGAGCTGATCGAACGCGTGCGCCAGCTGTCGGTGGGCTACCGCCTGAAGCAGGACGCCCGCGCCGGCGCGGTGCTCGACCGGCTGTTGAAGAACCTGTCGGGCGACCAGACGGTGAGCGTGATCCGCGCCTTCAGCTATTTCTCGCACCTGGCCAACATTGCCGAGGACCGCCACCACGTGCGCCGTCGCGCACTCCACGAATCGGCCGGTCACCTGCAGGAAGGCTCGCTGGCGATGTGCTTCGAGCGGCTGCACAACGCCGAGCTGCATGCGCCCGACATAGCCGCCGTGCTGGACAAGGCCTACATGTCGCCGGTGCTGACCGCGCACCCGACCGAGGTGCAGCGGCGCAGCATCCTCGATGCCGAGCGCGCCATCGCCGAACTGATCGGTGTGCGCGACGAACTCCACGGCGAGCGCGCGCTGGCCGAAAACGAGGAGCTGATCCGCGCGCGCATCACCCAGCTGTGGCAGACGCGCATGTTGCGCACCGCGAAGCTGAGCGTCGCCGACGAAGTCGAAAACGCGCTCAGCTACTACCCGACGACCTTCCTGCGCCAGATCCCCAAGCTGTACCGCGACATCGAACGCGCGCTGCCCGGCCACGAGATACCGCCGTTCCTGCGCATGGGCCACTGGATAGGCGGCGACCGCGACGGCAATCCGAACGTCAATGCCACCACCTTGCGCCACGCGATGTCGCGCCAGGCCGAGACGGTGCTGCGCTTTTACCTGACTGAGGTGCACACGCTCGGCGCCGAGCTGTCGGTGTCGCAGATGCTGGCGCCGGCCAGCGCGGCGATGCTGGCGCTGGCCGGGTCGTCGCCCGATCACAGCGCGCACCGCAGCGACGAGCCCTACCGGCGGGCGCTGATCGGCATGTATGCGCGGCTGGCGGCGAGCCTGCACGACCTCACCGGCACCGAGGCGCTGCGCCACGCGGTGCAGCCGCAACGGCCGTACAGCGATGCGGCCGAATTCCTGGCCGACCTGCGCGTCATCGAAGCATCGCTGAAATCGCGCCATGCGCAGGCGCTGATCGGCCCGCGGCTGGCGCCGCTGATGCGTGCGGTGCAGGTGTTCGGTTTTCACCTGGCCACACTCGATTTGCGCCAAAGCTCCGACAAGCACGAAGCGGTGCTGGCCGAGTTGCTGAAAGTGGCGCGCATCGAAGCCGACTACCCGTCACTCGACGAGGCGGCGCGGCGCACGCTGCTCGTGCGGCTGCTGAACGAGGCACGTCCGCTGCGTGTGCACGGCGCCGAGTACTCGGCGCTGACGATGAGCGAGCTCGAGATCTTCGAAACCGCAGTCGAGATGCGCGCGCGCTACGGCCACGAGGCGCTGCGCCATTGCATCATTTCGCACACCGAGGACACCAGCGACCTGCTCGAGGTGCTGCTGCTGCAGAAGGAAAGCGCGCTGATGCGTGGCACGCTCGACGACGCGGCGGTGAACGACCTGATCGTGGTGCCGCTGTTCGAGACCATCGAAGACCTGCGTCAGGCGGCGCGCATCATGCGCGAGTTCTATGCCGTGCCCGGCGTGCTGGCGATGATTGCGCGCAGCGGTGCGCAGCAGGACATCATGCTCGGCTACAGCGACAGCAACAAGGACGGCGGCGCCTTCACCAGCAACTGGGAGCTGTATTGCGCCGAGATCGCGCTGGTCGAACTGTTCGAGCCGCTGGAGCGCTCGCACGGCATCGCGCTGCGGTTGTTCCACGGCCGCGGCGGCACGGTCGGGCGCGGCGGCGGGCCCAGCTTCCAGGCCATCCTGGCGCAGCCGCCGGGCACCGTGAAAGGCCAGATCCGGCTGACCGAACAGGGCGAGGTCATCGGCTCGAAATACGCCAACCCGCAGATCGGCCGGCGCAACCTGGAAACGCTGGTCGCGGCCACGCTCGAAGCGACGCTGCTGCACCCGACCAAGAGCGCGCCGAAGGCCTTCCTGGACGCGGCCGCGCAGATCAGCCAGGCCAGCTTCGACGCCTACCGCAAGTTGGTCTACCAGACGCCCGGCTTCACCGAGTACTTCTTCGCCGCCACACCGATCAGCGAGATCGCCGGCCTGAACATCGGCTCGCGCCCGGCTGCGCGGGGCCAGCACGGGCAGGTGAAGCGTGCCATCGAAGACCTGCGCGCGATCCCGTGGAGCTTCTCGTGGGGCCAGTGCCGCATGTCGCTGCCGGGCTGGTGCGGCTTTGGCTCGGCCATCGATGCCTTCCTGGCCGATGCCGCCACGCACAAGGCGCGGCTGGCGCTGCTGCAACGCATGCACAAGCAATGGCCGTTCTTTCGCGCGCTGCTGTCGAACCTGGACATGGTGCTGGCCAAGAGCGACCTGCGCATCGCCGAACGTTATGTCGCGCTGGTCGCAGACCAGCGGCTCGGCAAGCGCATCTTCGCCGCGATGCGCGCCGAATGGCAGCGTGCCGATGCGGCGCTGTCGCTGATCACCGGCGAACGCACGCGGCTGCAATCGAACCCGTCGCTGGCACGCTCGATCGAGCACCGATTCCCGTACCTGGACCCGCTGAACCACCTGCAGGTCGAATTGATGCGACGCCTGCGCCAGCTGCCGGCCAACGGCGGCACGCCCGACGCGGCCGAGCAGCGACTGCGCCGCGGCATCCACCTGTCGATCAACGGCATCGCCGCCGGCCTGCGCAACACCGGTTGACCCGGCGGCGCGAACAGTGCCTTGCGTTGACCCCCCCGTTCGCGGGGGGTGCGGCCCTCATCTGGTTGGCACTGCCGCGCGTAAGTGCTGCAGACGTCCGATGCGGCCGCGGTGGCTGCGTGACGTCATCCACCAGGAGGAAATTCATGTCGATCAAGCTACGCAACAGGTTCGGCCGCGCCGTCGGACTGGCCGCATTGGGTGCCTTCAGCGCCAGCGCCGGGGCGGTCAATCTGCTGGGCATCACCAGCGCCAACGAGCTGTCGCGCCTCGACACCGGCAACCTGGCCGCGGCCAGCCGCGTGGCGATCAGCGGGCTCGATGCCGGTGACCGCTTCGTCGGCATCGACCTGCGCCCGGCCGACAACAAGGTCTATGGCATCACGCTGTCGAACCGCATCTACACCGTCGATGCCGCCAGCGGCGCGACCAGCTTCGTCGCCAACCTGTCTGCGCCGGTCGTAGACCCGACACTCGGCTACGGCATCGACTTCAATCCGTCGGCCGACTTCGCGGGTGCGTCGTCGTTGCGCTTCACCAGTTCGGCGGGCAGCAACTTCGCCATCAACCCGATGACCGGCGTGGTCGGCAACGCGATGAGCAACATCGGCGCCGGCAACACCGCCGTGGCCTACAGCAATGCCGCGATCCTGCCGACGATGGCGCCGGCTTCGACGCAGCTGTACTACCTCAACTCCGACACCGACACCTTGTCGGTGGCGCTGACCGGCTTCAACTCGCCGACCATCACCCCCATCGGGCCGCTGGGCGTCGATGTGCTGAAGGCCAACGGCTTCGAGTTGCTGGCCAACGGCCAGGCCTTCGCGGCATTGAACGTCGATGGCGGCACCTCGCTGGTCACCGGCATCTACGGCATCGACCTGGCCACCGGCGCGGCGACGTTGATCGGCGACTACAACGGCACGCTGTCTGGGCTGACGCTGGCCCCGGTTCCGGAGCCCGCCAGCGTCGCGATGATGGTCGCCGGCCTGGCCACGCTCGGCTTCGTCGGCCGCCGACGCCGCCGCGGCTGAAAGCGGCGTTGGCCTGGCACCTTCTCCCGCCAGTCGGGAGAAGGTGCCGAACGGCTCAGTTGCCAGAGCGCGGTGGTGCATCGGCCAGCGCGTCGCGCACCACCGCCAGCTGCCGGCGCGACACCGCCAGCCACTCGCCGATCGGCATCACCTGCACGGCCCAGTGCTCGGCCTGTCCTTCGTCGCCGGCACCGGCCGCATCGCGCCTGCGCTGCAGCGCGCGCACCGCGGCGCGGGCGACGAGCGCATTGCGGTGCACGCGCAGAAAGCCATCGCCCAGGCGCTGTTCGAGTTCACTCAGCGGGTCGTCGAGCACGTAGCTGTGGTGCAGCGTGCGCAAGGTGACGTACTTCAGCTCGGCCTTCAGATACAGCACTTCGTGCAACGGCAGGCGCAGCACGCGGCCGCGGTCGTGCACCACCAGCACAGCGGCGTCCGCTGCGGCCGGCTCTTGCTGAACCTCGGCGCCGCGGCGGCGTTGCGCCACCCGCTGCAGGGCAGAACGCAAGCGTTCGCGCGAGACCGGCTTGGTCAGGTAGTCGACGGCATCGAGTTCGAACGCCTGCAGCGCATGCTCGGCATGCGCAGTGACGAAGACCACGCTCGGGGGACGCGGCAGCGCGCGCAAGCCGGCCGCCAGCTGCAGGCCGTTGCGCGCGCCCGGCAGGCCGATGTCCAGCAGCAGCATGTCGCAGCGCGTGGCAGGGTCGCCGCACAGCGCCAGCGCCTGACCGGCATCGGCGGCTTCGCCGACCACCTCGCAGCGCGGCTCGTCGATCTCGGCGAGCAGGCTGCGCAGCCGCGAGCGCGCCAGCAGCTCGTCATCGACCAGCAACACGCGCAGGGCGACGGTCATTCACGTCCTCACAGCGGCACGATGACCCGCGCGCGGAACAAGCTGCCCTCGCGCCACACATCACACTGGCCGGCCACGTCGTGCAGCAGCCGCAGCCGTTCGCGCACGTTGCACAGCGCGATGCCGTGGCCGGGTGTCGACGGCGATTCGCTGACGGTGTTGCTGACCAGCACCACCGCCTGGCCGCGCCGCACGCTGGCCTGCACCCACAAGCGCGCACCGGCGAGCGACGGCTCGACGCCGTGGCGCACCGCGTTTTCCACCAGCGGCTGCAGCACCAGCGGCGGCACGCGCGCGCGGCCGACACGCGGGTCGATGTCCCAACTGACCGTCAGGCGCTCACCGTAACGGATCTGCTCGATGGCCAGATAGCGCTGCGCGAGGTGGATCTCCTCGTCCAGCGAGACCGAGGCGCCGACATCGGCCAGCGCCACGCGGAACAGCTGTGCCAGGTCTTCGAGCACGCCTTCGGCCTTGGCCGGATCGATGCGCACCAACGCCAGCGCGGTGTTCAACGCGTTGAACAGGAAATGCGGCCGGATGCGCGATTGCAGCTCGGCCAGGCGCGCACGGCTGTCCACCGGCTGCCACAGCCGCGCGCGCTGGTCGAGCCAGGCCCAGCAACATGCGGCCACCGCGGCACCGGCCAGCGCGACACCGGCGAGCAGCACGGCGCGCGGCTCGACCAGCCCGGCGGCCCACAGCGGCACCCAGCCCAACACCGCCGACGCAGCGCCCAGCACCAGCAGCGCGGCGATGCGCGGCAGCGGCGGCACGCCAACCAACGGTGCCTTCGCCGCACACACCGTGACCAGCCAGAGCAGCGTGCCCGCCAGGCCGACGAACATGGCCATCGCCTGGCGCGAAAGCCAATCGGCAAAACCTTGCGCGACGAGCAGCGCGCCGATCGCCACCACCACCTGCACACACAGCAGCGCGCGCCACACCAGCGCACTGGCACAGACCTCGAGCGCGACACCGGCACGCGCTGTTGCCTTCGATTTCTGTTCGAGCAGCGCATCGAACTGGGTGGTGATGAAGCCCGACGAATTGAGATCGGCGGGCCGTGTGCTGGCCGGCCAGACGCTGACCGGGCGGGTGTCGGTGGCGCCGATGTCGGTGTCTGCGCTGTCCGGGCTCTGGCCTGCAGGGTGGCGTGACATGGCCCGCCGATAATACGGCTCGCCGCGCGAGCGTCGCGGCTCCCCGATCCCGCGCACCCGTCGCGCGTCCCCCACTCCCGCGCTGCCATGTCCGCGAACCCACTCGACAACAAATCCAAGGCCTGGTCGGCACTGTTCTCCGAACCGATGAGCGAGGTGGTGCAGCGCTACACCGCCAGCGTCGGCTTCGACCGGCGGCTGTGGCGCTGCGACATCGATGCCAGCCTGGCGCATGCCGAGATGCTGGCCCACCAGGGCATCGTCGGCGCCGACGATCTGGCCGACATCCGCCGCGGGCTGGCGCAGATCGCCACCGACATCGAAGCCGATCGCTTCGAATGGAAGCTCGAACTCGAAGACGTGCACCTGAACATCGAAGCGCGGCTGACGCAGCTGGTCGGCGATGCCGGCAAGCGGCTGCACACCGGCCGGTCGCGCAACGACCAGGTGGCGACCGACATCCGGCTGTGGCTGCGCGGCGAGATCGATGTCATCGCCGAGGCGCTGGTGCAGATGCAGCGCGCGCTGGTCGAGCTGGCCGCGCAGCACACCGACACGGTGATGCCCGGCTACACGCATCTGCAGGTGGCGCAACCGGTGAGCTTCGCGCACCACCTGCTGGCCTATGTGGAGATGTTCGCGCGCGACGGCGAACGGCTGGCCGATGTGCGCCGCCGCACGAATCGGCTGCCGCTGGGCGCGGCCGCGCTGGCCGGCACCAGCTATCCGCTCGATCGCGAGCGTGTGGCGCGCGCGCTCGGCTTCGACGGCCTGTGCATGAACAGCCTGGATGCGGTCAGCGATCGCGATTTCGCGCTCGAGTTCGCCGCCTGCGCATCGATCTGCATGGTGCACGTCTCCAGGCTGGCTGAGGAGATCGTGCTGTGGATGAGCCAGAACTTCGGCTTCATCGACCTGGCCGACCGTTACTGCACCGGTTCATCGATCATGCCGCAGAAGCGCAACCCCGATGTCGCCGAACTGGCGCGCGGCAAGGCCGGGCGCGTCATCGGCCACCTGACGGCGTTGCTGGTGCTGATGAAGGGCCAGCCGTTGACCTACAACAAGGACAACCAGGAAGACAAGGAGCCGTTGTTCGACAGCGTGGACACGCTGCGCGACACGCTGCGCATCATGGCCGAGATGTGTGCCGGCATCGTCGTCAAACCCGAAGCCATGCAAGCCGCGGCGATGAAGGGCCATGCCACCGCCACCGACCTGGCCGACTACCTGGTGAAGAAGGGCCTGGCGTTTCGCGACGCGCACGAGATCGTCGCCAAGGCGGTGAAGGCGGCGATGCAGCAGGGGCTCGATCTGGCGCAACTGCCGTTGCCTGCGCTGCAGGCCTTCGATGCCGCCATCGATGCCGACGTGTTCGATGTGCTGTCGCTCGCCGGCTCGATGAACGCGCGCAACCTGATCGGCGGCACCGCGCCGGCGCAGGCACGACAGCGCATCGAGCAACATCGTGCGCGGCTGCGTGCCGGCTGATGCGCGCCCGCGCCGACGGCAACTTCATGCGCGTCTGCACGGCCGGCTTCAGCACGCTGCGCGGTGTGGACAAGGTCTGGCGTAATCACAGCGAGGCGCCGCGCCACAGCCGGACGGTGCAACCGCACCGCCTTCAGCTCAACGCTGCGCCCAGCCCTGCACCTGGCGTTCGACGTAGTCACTGCTTGCTGCCCCCGGGCACACGGCGGCGTTGCAGCCGGTGGCGGTGACGCGCCAGGTGCGCACCGTGGCGGCGCCTTCGGCATGGCTGCCTGTTGCGGTGCAGCGCACCGTAACGCGATAGCTCGCCAGGGTCGCCGGCAGCACCAGCGTCTGCGCGGCCGGACACACGGGCGCCGGCGCCTGCGTCAACTGATAGCGGGCCCATTCCAGGCCCGCCTCGGCGGCCTGCGCGGCGCGCGCCACCGACAGCTCCTGCGCGAAGCGACCGTGCACCGAGCTCAGCAGCGAGACCCCATAGGCGGCGAGCCCGCCCATCAGCACCAGCGCGGCCATCACCAGCATGCCCGATACGCCGGCTTGCCGGTTCCGCGAGCGCTGGCACCTCATGGCGTGCCGACCGGCGCCATCAGCACCAGTTCCGAGAACTCGCTCGGCGCGCCGGCCACCGCGCGGTTGAAACGCAGCCACAGCGTGACCAGCCCGCCGCGCGCACCGGTGGGCGTGTAGGCGAAGCGACAGGCACTGACGCCGGTGGCCAGCGTGGCCGTCTGCGCACCGCCGAAGTTGGCCGGCTGTGCTGCACTCAGCGCATAGCCGTCGTGGCGCCGCAGCTGTTGCGTGGCCGGGTTGCACTCGTAGCTGACCGGCCCGGAGACGACATAGACGCGTCGCTCCGGCGCCAGAGTGGCGAAGCTGTGCGGCGCGATGTCCAGTCGCAGGCCGTTGGCCACGACGGTGGCGGCATTCAGCCGGCTCTTGATGCCGCCCGGCACCGCGGCGGCACCGCCGAAATACGGATCGCCATTCGGCACGCCGGGGCCGAGCGGATTGACCACCACCCAGTCGGCGCCGGGCACCGGCGCATCGCCCACCAGCGGGCCAAGCGTGGTGAAGCAGCGTTCGGTGCAGGCGGCTTCGAGCGCATCGTTGTTGGCCGCTGTCGCGCACACCACCGGGCAGGCCTGCGGCGCGCCCGAGGCGCCGTCGCGGTGGCGACCTTCGGCGCGCACGTCGAGAAACTCCAGCAGTTGACGGCCCGCCACCGTGCGCAGGCGCACGCTGTGCGGCAGTGCGCCTGCCAGGTCGGCGCTCAGGCGTGTCTGGGCAGCGTCGAGCTCGCCGCTGACATCGACACGCGCCTGGCTTTGCAGGTAGCCGCTCATCGGCACGCGCAACATCGGCACCGCCACCAGCGCCAGCGTGCTGAGCAGCGTGATCGAGATGATCAGCTCGACGAGCGTGAAACCGGCGTCAAACCGCATTCGGCGCATGACGCACTCGCAGGCCTTCGAGCACGATGTCGCCGGCACCAGGGCAACGCACGGTGACGACGATGCGCAGCACGCGCGGCCGACCGTTGGCATCGAGCGCGCCGATGCCCGGCAGCGCCTGCGGCGTCATCGCCACGTTGGCCGCGCAGCCGGCAAGCATGCCGCCGGCCGGGTTGAGCAAAGTGCCGGCGATGTCGCAGATGCCCGCGCAACCTGCGCCGGGCAGGCTGAAACCCTGGTAGTCGCTGACGCCGTCGAAGCGGTTGGCCGCCGCATAGCGGCTCTCGCCGGCTTCCGGGCCCAGCGCATCGACCGTGGCCGCACAGCCTGTGCCACCGACAAAGGCACCGGTGGCGAGCGCGGCGCGCACGTCGTTCGGGTCGCAGTAGGTGAACGGCATGCCGCGCACCTCGGCCAGCAACGATGTCGCCAGCGCCAGCGCCTGGCGGTCACGCAGCGCCTGCGCCGATTGCGCCGACATTTTGCCGAACAGCCCCATGAACGCACCGGCGACGGTGCCGACCAGCACGATCAGCACGAGCACGTCGATCAGCGTGAAGCCGCGCGCGCGGCGACGCCCAGCCGTCGCAGGCTTTCGCCTGTCGAGACTATTGGACGTGGCCGGTCTCACGGCTGATGTTCAATGCGAGCGTGCCGACGCTGACCGTGGCGGGGACATTGGGCACCGGCTGGCCGCGCGCATTGAAGCGCAGCGGGTTGCTGCCACCGAGCGCCACCCCGGCCGGCACCGCCGCCACGAAGGGCGTGTTGCCGCCAGGCTCGGCCACCGGCAGTGCCGGCGCACAAGCGCCGCCGGCGACATAGACCACGCTCACCTGGGTCGCCCCGAGCAGCACGCAGACCTCGCGCTGCTGCACGGTGGCCAGCTTGCGGCTGTAGTCGATCATCGATTTCAGCTGGTCGCGAAAACCGCGTTCCTGCAGCGCGCTACGGTCGGTCAGGCGCGGCGCCGCCACCGCCGCCAGCACTGCCATAACCAGCATGACGACGATCATCTCGACCATCGTGTAGCCGCGCACGCTCCAGCTCCTGCGGCGGCGTGCGCGACAGATGTCAACAGCCGGTGGTGACCACCGGCGACAAGGTTGGCGCCTGGCCGATGGCGGCGGCGGCAACATAGTTGAAGTTGCAGGTTGCCGCGGCCGCGCCGCCAGTGATGCGCACATCCAGACCACCGCCTGCATTCGCCGTCTGGTAGCCATCGGCGGCGAGTTGCCCGGCCGTCGGCGTGCCGCTGACCTGCACCAGACCGGCGCTGGCGATGATGCCGGCGACGGTGGCCGCCGGGTACAGCAGCGCCACCTGCACGCGGCCGTTCTCGGTGCAGATGTTTCCGTTGCCGGCGGCATTGACGTTCGGCGGGTTGGCGCCGAAGCCGCCGCCGGCACACCCCGGCTGCACCTGGCCCTGGCGTGCCAGCGCGGCGCCGTGCACCAGCGCCATCGCCGCGGCCACCGCGCCACGCGCGGCATTCAGCTTGGCGATGCGCGCATCGCGCTGCAGGTTGGTGAAGCGCGGCAGCGCGACCGCCGCGAGCACGCCGAGGATGATGATGACGACGATCAGTTCGACCATCGTGAAGCCGCGTTGGCGGCGAGACAGGTGTTGCATGTGGAAACCCCAGAGTTGAAATCCGCAATCGGCAAGGGCGGGATTGGATTTCGAAGAACCCCACGTGCCTGATATCGGCGCCTGCCGGCACGACTTGATCTTTACTTGATGGCCGCTTTGCCCAGGTCCCACATCGGCATGAACACACCCAGCGCCAGCACCAGCACCATCGCGCCGAGCACCAGAATCAGCACCGGCTCGATCTGCTGCGACATCGTCTTCAGTTCGTACTCGACCTCGCGCTGATAGTCCTGGCCGATCTCCTCGAGCATCTGGTCGAGGCTGCCGCTTTCCTCGCCGACCATGATCATCTGCAGCACCACCGGCGTGAACACCTGCGCGCGGTTGGCTGCCATCAGCACACTTTCGCCGCGTTCGATCGAGCCGCGCATGCCGGCCAGCGCCCTCGCCAGCCAGGCGTTGCCGACCACGTCGGCGGCCAGCGCCAGCGCCGGCAGCACCGGCACGCCGCTGCGCAAGGCCAGCGCCAGCGCGCGGCAGGCCCTCGCCAGCGCGCCCTTTTGCACCACCTTGCCGGCGATCGGAATGTGCAGTTTCCAACGGTCCCACAACAGCCGGCCGGCGGCCGTGCCAAGCCACACCTTGCACGCCGCCACCGCGGCCACCGCGCCGACCAGCATCGCCGGCCAGTAGTCGAGGAAGGCCTGCGAGGTGCCGAGCAGGATGCGCGTCATCAGCGGCAGTTCGGTGTTCAGGTTGGCGAACACCTTGGCGAAGGCCGGGATGACCATCACGTTGATGACGATCATCGCCACCACCATCGCACCGACGACGAACTTCGGATAGCGCAGCGCCGAGTCGATCTGTTCGCGCATGAAGCGCTGGAAGGCCAGGTGGTCGTGCAGGCTGAGAAAGATCTGCGGCAGGCCGCCGGTCGATTCACCCACGCGCACCATCGCCAGGTAGAAGTCGTCGAACACCTTGCGGTGCATGGCCATCGCCTGCGACAGCTCGAAGCCTTCGTCGAGCGACTTCAGCAGCTCGCGCAGCAGGTTCCTGACGCCGGGGTGGCGGGTCGATCGCTGCAGACCCTGCAGCGCGCGCAGCAGCGGCACGCCGGCCTTCAGCAGCGTGTGCATCTGGCGCGAGAACATCAGCAGCTCCATCGCATCGACGCTGTCGCGCCCGCGCAGCCGCGCCCAGGTGTCCTGTGCACTTTCCAGCACCTGCGTCGGCTCGATGACCACCGGCACGATGCCGCGCGACATCAGCGCCTCGGCCACCTGCGCCGCGCTGCCGCCATCCAGCGCGCCGGTCACCGGCGAGCGGTCGGCGGCGCGGCCGAAATAGTCGAAGCTGGGCATGGTGGGTCAGCGGCCGACGAAGGCGAGATCAAGCGGGGCGCATCAGAACTGATTGCTCGCCTGCATGGCCTCGGCCAGCGTGGTGCGGCCTTCGTGCACCAGTTGCAACGCATGGTGGCGCAGCGTGGTCGCAGCGCAGGCCTTGCGTGCTTCGAACGCGAAGCGCGCCGGGTCGTCCCGGTTGGCCAAGTGCACCAGTTGCGGCGTCATTTCCATCATCTCGTACACGCCCGCACGGCCGCGATAGCCGGTGTGATTGCAGTGGCTGCAGCCCACGCCCTGCCAGCAGCTGCCCTGCCCTGCAGTAGATTCACCATCGTCGCTGTCGAGCCTCAGCCATTCGATCTCGTGCGGCAGCAATTCATGCGGCTGCTTGCAGTGTTCGCAGATCGTGCGCAGCAGCCGCTGCGCCAGCACCAGGCGCACACCAAGCGCGATCATGTACGGCGGAATACCCATGTCACGCAGCCGCATCGGCGTGCTGAACGAATCCAGCGTGTGCAAAGTGGACAGCACCAGGTGGCCGGTGAGCGCCGCGCGCAGGCCGATCTCGGCGGTTTCCTGGTCGCGCATCTCGCCGACCAGGATCACGTCCGGGTCCTGGCGCAGGCACGAGCGCAGCACGCGCGCGAAGGTGAAATCCAACTTCTCGTTGACCTGCACCTGGTTCAGCCCCGGCAGCCGGTATTCGACCGGGTCCTCGACGGTGATGATCTTGCGGTCCGGCGAATTCAGCTCGGCCAGCGCCGAGTACAAGGTCGTCGTCTTGCCGCTGCCGGTGGGCCCTGTCACCAGCAGCATGCCGCTGGCCGAGGCCAGCGCCGCGCGCAGCCGCGCCATGATCACCGGCGGCATGCCCAGGCGGTGCAGGCGGATGCGGTCGGTGTTCTGCGGCAGCAGCCGCATGACCACCGATTCGCCGTAGTAGGTGGGCAAGGTGGCGATGCGCACGTCGACCACCGACGCGCCGACGGTGAACTGGAAGCGCCCGTCCTGCGGCAGCCGGCGTTCGCTGATGTCCAGGCTGGCCATCAGCTTCAGGCGCTGCACCATCGCCGCCACCACCTTCGAATCCGAGCTGCTTTGCAGCTGCATCGTGCCGTCGATGCGAAAGCGGATCAGCAGCTCGCGTTCCTGCGGCTCGATGTGGATGTCTGACACGTCGCGCGACAACGCGGTTTCGAACAGCGACTGCAGCAGCCGCACGATCGGTGCGTCGTCGGCGGCGTTGGTGAGCTCGACCGTGCCGATGTCCACCGACGCCTGCGCCATGTCGGCGGCGACTTCCTTGGCCAGCCCGGCGATCTGCTCGTTGCGCTGGTAGATGCGCTCGATGCACGACAGCAGCGCGTCTTCGGTCACCACCACCGGATAGAGCGGCGTGTTCAGCACCCGCGCCACCTGGTCGAAGGCCTGCATGTCGGTGGGGTCGACGAAGCCCACCTGCAGGCCGACATCCAGTTCGCCGAGCACGATGGCACGGAAGCGCCGCGCCTGGGTTTCGGACAGCCGGCGCACCAGCGCGGCATCGATTTCCTGCACACGCAGATCGACGAAGGCGATCTTCATCTGCTCGGCGATGACCACCGCGATGGCCTCCTCGGTGACCATCTTCAGGTCGGTGAGGGCGCGGCCGAGCTTGCGCCCGCTCTTCTTCTGCTGCTCCAGTGCCTGTTGCAACTGGGCCTCGTCGATGAGGCCCTTTTGCAGCAGCACCTCGCCGAGACGGAAGCGCGGGGCGTTGAAGACCTGCTGGCGGGCGCTCATGGTCTTTGGCCATCCGTGGCGCACGCGATCATTTGAGCGCCGCCAGCTTCTGGTCCACGAACAAGCTCAGCTCGTGCGAATCCAATCCCAGCGTCTGCGCGCGCACATAGACACGACGCGCCTGCTGCGGCTGGCCCTGCGATTCGAGCGCCACGCCCAGGCCCAGCCACCACAAGCTGTTCGTTGGCTGTGCACGCAAGGCGGCCTCGTAATCCTCGCCTGCGCGTTTGAACTCACCCTGCTGCGTCAACACTCCGGCACGCAGGCCGAGTGCATCGGCATCGAGCCGGGTCGAGACGTCGAGCACGGCCAGCGCCGCGGCGCGTTCGCCAGCAGCGGCCAGGTCGCGCGCCAGCAGATAACTCAGTTGCGCATCGCCGGGGGCCAGCGACAGCCCGGCGCGGGCCATGGTCTGGGCCTCGGCGTGGCGGCCCTGTTCGAGCAACAGCACGATCGCCGGCACACGCGCCGCCAACAGCTGCGGCTGCAAGGCCAACGCCTGTTCGAAGTGTTCGAGCGCGGTGCGGCCATGGCCCGACGCCGACGCCTGCTGTCCCTGCTGCGTCAGGGCCTGCGCAAGTTGTGCCGGGCTTTGTGGGCTCATGCGTTTGTCCACACGGCCGGTGGGCTCTGGGCTGGGCATCGCCGCGCCGTTGTCGGCCTCCGCCCGTGGTGCCGCCGACGGTGGCGCCGCTTTCAGCGTGCGGGACGAGGCCGTGCCCAGCGCCGGTTCCAGCCCGTATGACACCGCCGCCATCGTCAGCGGCGGCGGCGGAGTCGGCGCTGCCGCGGCGGATAGGGCCGGGCTGGCGCGCTTTGGCGCGGGTGCGGCCGACTTTGTCGCGGCTGCCGCCGGCAACGTGGGCGTGGGCTCCGGGAGCGCCGCGGGCGGTGCCGGCGGTTCGACCGCTGACGCCACCGCCCCGGGCGCGATGGCGGCCACTTGCGGCGCGCGCGCGGCCTGTGCCGAGCCCCAGCGCGGCCAGTCGCCGAAGCCCACCGCGGCCACCGCCGCGGCGCCGAGCACGCACCACAGCAGCAGCCGCTTGCGCAGCAGGCCCGGCGCCGTCGCGCGCACCGCGGTCGGCGCCTGACCACTGCCGGCGCGGCGCGCCTCCAGGTCCTGCAACATGCGGTTGATGACGCTCATGGCCGACCCCGATCAAGCCCGCGCGGCGGCGGGCCGCCACACCGACCCCAGGCCGGACGAGAACAGTGCCGTACACAGGGCGGACAGCGCAGCCAGCGCGCCGCGCTCGTCGCGCCAGGCATGCCACGCGGTGAGCGCGTCCACACGGTTGCTGCCGGCGCCATAGGCCAGCATCAGCGACTTGTGCGCCAGCGTGTTGGCGCGGCGCGGCACGCCGCTGCTGGCGCGCCACACCAGGTGGCTGGCCGCGGGCGTGAAGAGGTCGAGCCCGTTGTGGCCGGCGACGCCAAGCCGATGGCGCAGATAGGCGCGGAAGTCGCTCAATGACAGCGCGCCGAGATTGGCGCTGAAGGCGATGCGGCTGGCCAGCGAGCGCAGCGGCGCTCGCGCCAGCATCTGGTTCAGCTCTTCCTGGCCGAAGAGCACGATCTGGATCAGCTTGTGCTTGCCGGTTTCCAGGTTCGACAACAGACGCAGCGTCTCCAGAGTTTCCATCGGCAAGGCCTGCGCCTCGTCGATGCACAGCACCACGCGCTTGCCCGCTTCAGCCAGCGCCAGCAGCTTACGCTCGATGAGCAGGCTGAGCAGGTGTTCCTCCCGCACACGGCGCGCGCGCGTGCCAAGTTCCAGCGCCAGGCACTGCAGCATCTCCTGCGGATGCAGGCGCGGGTTCGGCACGTACGCCGTCACATGATCGTCGCCCAGGCGCTGCAACAGCGAACGGCAAAGCAGCGTCTTGCCGGTGCCCACCGCGCCGGTGATCTTGATGAAGCCTTCGCCGCCATGCAGCGCCAGCAACAGCGTGTTCAGCGCTTCCTGGAAACGCGTGGCGTGGAACGCGAAGCCGGTGTCCGGCGTCAGGTTGAACGGAAACTCGCGCAGGCCGAAATGGTCGAGGTACATGGCAGGGTCCTTATGGCGTCTTGCCGGCGGCGGGCGCTTCGCTCAGCAGCGGCAGTTCCAGCCGCTCAGGGCGCAACTGCATGCCCCGGATGCGTTCGCCGGTGCGCGCCAGGTCGCTGTTCCAGTTCGATTCGTTGCGGATCACGGTCGGCTTGACGAGGAACACCACCTCGCGCTTCTCGAGCTTGCGGTTGGTCTGCTTGAACAGGTTGCCGGCCACCGGCACGTCACCGGCAATCGGGACGCGCGAATCGTCGTCGCTCTGCGTTTGCTGCATCAATCCGCCGATGGCCACCATCGCGCCATCGGGCACGCGCACGATGGTGTCGGTCTCGTTGATGTTGCTCGACGCCAGCGGCAGCGTGATGAGCCCGGCGGTGCCGAGGTTGACGACGCGCGTCTTCTCCTTCACCAGGCTCACCGACGGGCGGATGTGCAAGGTGACCTGGCCGTCCTCATCGATCTGCGGCGTCACATCCAGCGAGATACCGGAGAAGAACGGCTGCAATGTGATCGACGGCGTGGTGATGTTGCTGGCGCCGCCCGACACCGTGGTGGTGGACACGTTGGTGATGAAGAAGTCGTCGGTGCCCACACGCAGCACCGCCTTCTGGTTGTTGATCGCGGCCACGCGCGGTGACGACAGCACGTGCACGGTGCCCTGCGTCTCGAGAAAGTTCAGCATGCCGATGAACGAACTGGTCGCCACGGCCATGCCCAGCGCGCCGGAACTGCCCAGCAGCGGCACCGACAACAGCTGGTCGAGCGTGGTCGGTGTCACCGTCGCCGGTGTGGTAGTGGCATCGATGGTGGTGACGATCGAACCCGGCTGGATGCCTGCCGTGGCGCCAATGCTGCCCGGCACGTTGACGCGGTTGCCGTTGGCGCCGACCCCGAAGCGAAAGTTGCCGTCCTTCAGGTAGGCCCAGTTGACGCCGGATTCGAAGCCTTCCTTCAAGGCCACCTCGACGATCTTGGCTTCGAGCATGACCTGCCGATCGACCGACAGGCGCGACGCGCGCAGGTAACTTTCGACGACGCGCATCTCGCCAGGCATGGCGCGCACCACGATCACGCCGGTCTGCGGCGAGATGACCACCTCACGCCCGGCATCGGAGCCGACCAGCGCCTTCAGCGCCGCCTGCAGGTCCTTCCAGAAATCGACTTCGCTGGTGGTGGTGACCTGGCTGCCCTCGAGCACCTCGGTGCTGACGCCGCTGCCACTGCCGCCGGCCAGGCCACCGGCACCCGCCGACGCCACCGAGCCCGAGGTGACGCGCGTTTCGCTGCGCCCCTTGCGTTTCGAACTCGGGTAGCTGACCTGGAACACCCGCGTCTGGATCGTCGCCGCCTGCACGAATATGCGCGCGCCATCGACGCGGTATTCGAAGCCGTACAGCTCGCGCAGCGTTTCGAGGGCCTCGCGCGCGGTCACGTCCTTCAGGTTGATCGAGATCGAGCCGCCTTGCAGTGCCGGCGGCACCAGGATGCTGTAGCGCGAGCCCGAGGCGATGGCCTGGAACACCTGCTCGGCGGTCGCCGCCGCCACCGACAGGTCGAAGCGCGGCTCGGCCTGCACCAGCGGCGGCGCCGGCAGGCTGCCGGCGGGGTTGGCGCCGCCCACCGGCGGCAGCAGCGCCTGCAGCACCCGTTCGGGCGCCGCCGGTGCCGACGCCGCCGGCCGTGGCGCCAGCGAGGCCGCCGACTCCGCCAGCGCTGCGTCGATGGCCTCGGCGGTGACGCGCGGCTTGGGGCCGATCTGGCATGCCACGAGGCCGACACACAGGCCGGCGCAGCTTAGGGCGCCCCGCATGAACGACAGCGTCGTGCGCAAAAACTGGGGGGGCAAGTTCATGGTTGTCGGGTCTCGTCGGGGGCGGTGGCAGGCGCCAATGCGGGCCGGGTCGGCGCCTTCTGCCAGTTCACCTGGGGCGTCAGGCGCAACGATTCGGTGCGGCCGTCGGCATGGCGCAGCTGCACCGATTGGGTCGCGATCGCCACCACCGTCGCGCCATGCACGCGCTCGCCGATCGACCACCAGCGCCCGTCGATGAGGGCCTGCGGCACATCGCCCGACTTGATGCCGGCCAGAATCGGCGTCGCGGCGGCCGCCGCCTCGCTCGCCGCCGCCGCGCTGCTTTCAGGGCTGAGCACGGCGGGCGCCAGCAACGCAGCTGGCGGCGTGAACGGGGCCGCGGCGCCGAGTGGCCAGGCTGGCAGCGGCCAGGCCAGGAAACTCAGCAGCCAGGCGCTGCAGACCAGCAGCGCAGGCAGGCCGTGCCAGAAGGGCGATCTCACAACGCCAGCCATGTGCGTTCGGAGCCCAAGGTGAGCAGCGTGATGCGCGCCTGCAAGGCACGCGCCGGATCGGCACCGGGCTCGGCGCTGAGACGCACACGTTCGACACGCAGCGGCCGCGCGTGCGCTTCCAGCGCCTGCAGCGCGGCCAGCAGATTCACCAGGCTGCCCTGCACCTGCAACTCGTAGCGGTGCCGAAACAGCGGCGGCGGCACCGCCGCCGCACCGTCTGCCGGCAGCGCATCGGCGGTCTCGGCCTTCTCGACGACGATTTCCTCGCCCGGCAGCGCGCGCAGCGCGCTCACCGTCACGGGCAGGCCCTGCAAGGTGCGCGACAACAGGAAACGCAACGATTCGCGCGGTGCCGCGGTGGCTCCGACGGCGGCCAGCGACGCGGCAACGCTGTCGATGCGGCGCTGCAAGGCCTCGTCGCGCTGCAGCGCGTCGGCGGCCATCTGCGCCTGGCGTTGCTGCTCGTCGGCTTCACTGTTCAACTGGGCCGCGTCGATGGCCAGCCGCTTGTCGCGCAGCGGCAGCACCACCAGCAGCTCCAGCCCGGCCAGCAGCGCCAGCATCGATGTCGCCAGCAAGAGCCGGTCGCGGCTGCGCAGTTTTTCCAGCTGCGCGAGCGCAGGCGCCAGCCAGCGCTGCGCCTGCGCTTCGAGTTGCGCGCGCCATGCGGCCGCGGTGACCTTGGGCGTGGAAGTCGCTGGCCCACTCATCGCGCAGCCTCTTCGTGTGTCGCGGTCATCGAGCCGCTGGTAAGCACGAAGTGGTGCCACGCGGGCGGCTTGACACCAGTGAGCGCCGATTCGTCGACCGGGCGCTCGGCCTGCTCCACCGTCAGCGCCTGCAGCGGCAGCCCGCTGAAGTCTTCGAGCTGGCCGAGCCGTGTCGCGTAGCCCGACAGCGCGGCCGGGTCGAGCGTGCCACCGACGATGCGCACGCCACGGCTGCCTTGCAGTTCGACCTCGCTCAACCACAGCTGGTCGGGCAGTGCCGCGGCCAGTTGTTGCAGCCGCCGTGCGCTGTGCTGCGGCAAATCGGAAAAGCCGGCCAGCGCATCGCGCAGGCGCTCGTCGCGCAGCAGTTGTGCCAGCCGCGCGTCGTGGGCGGCATCGGCGCCGGGCGTGCCGTCGCTGGCCACTGCCTCGGCGCCGGGCTGTGCCAGGCTGCGCGCCAGTTGCCCGCGCTCCCAGCTCAGGTGGCCCCAAGCGACGACCACGCACACGCCGGCCAGCGCCAACAGCGCAGCCACCGACGGCCGCGCGGCCACCGGCAGCAGCCGTTCATCGATCAGGTTGAGCTGGTGCGCCATCGCCACGCTGCCGATCAGCAAGCCAGGCGCAACGCCGCGCCGATGGCCAGCGTGTGGTCGATGCCGGCGTTGAGATCGAAGGGCTGCACGCCTTCGTCGAAATCGATCCAGTCGGCCAGCTCGAAGACCTGCACGCGCAGGCTCACCTGCACGGCTAACGCGGCGGCCAGGGCCTCGCTGTCGTGCAGCGCCGACAGCCACAGCTGGTTCAGGTGCGCGGCCGAGAACTGGCGGCCAAAAGCATCGACGCTGCGCTGGATCTCCAGCGCCAGCCGCTCGACATGGTCGTCACGCTGCAGCGCATCGAGCGGGCGCATCTGGCGGGCGCCGAAAGGCAGCAGCCGCGCCACGCACATCTCGCCGCGCCACAGCAGCAACAGCCGCGTCTCGTCGATGCCGACATGCAGGAAGGCGCTGGCCTGGTCGCCGCAGGCGAGCACGGCCAGATTGCGCAGCGCCAGTTCGGGGATGTCGATGGCGCGCAGCGGCACGCCCGCACCGCGCCAGGCGCCGACCGTCTGCGCGACCAGTTCCTGTCGCGCCACCACCGTGTGCAGCCGGTTCGCGGCGCCGTCGCCCTCGGCGGGCACAGCGAAGCAGTCGAGCGCGGCTTGCTCGCAGGGAAAGTCGATCTGATCCTTGATCAGCCAGCGCGCGGCAGCGCGGTATTCGTCGGCGGCCACCGGCGGCGCGTTGATCTGCAGCACCTGGTAATCGGCACCGTCGAAAAGCAGCGCGGCGGCATCGCGCCGCTTCGCGTGCGTGCGCCACCACTGTGCCAGCGCACCGGTGCCGGCATCGGTGGACACCGCGGCGCAGCCCAGCACGCGCGGGCGTGCGCCCTGGCGTGAGCCATCGCTGCGCGCCAGCAACCAGCGACGTGGCTGCGCCTGCACGCCGACCCAGGCCGTCGCGGCGGGCGACGAACAGGCCGTGCCGAAGCGATCGGAGAACCAGGAAACCAAAGGCATGGGTGGGCGGCAACACGAATGAGGTCGAGGCCCAGTCTAGGCAGCGCCGCCCTGCGGTCATCGGCGGAAATGCGCAACGCACACCGCGCTATTCAGCGCCCTTCATGGGTGTTTGTTAGTCTCGGCGCGATGACCCGTGCACCGTCCGACCCTGCGGCACCCGCGTCGCTCGAAGGTCTGGGCTGGGGTTTGTTGGCAGCGGCCATCTGGGCCAGCTACACGGTGCTCGCACGCCTGGGCATCAAGGCTGGTCTCAATCCCGGCGACATGACCGTGCTGCGTTTTGCCCACGGCGCGCTGCTGGTGGCACCGCTGCTGTGGCGCTGGGGCTGGAAAGACCTGGCCGGCATCGGCTGGCGCCGTGGCCTGCTGCTGACACTGCTCGCCGGGCCCGGCTTCAGCCTGCTGTTCATGACCGGCTTTTCGCTGGCGCCGCTGGCGCATGGCGCGGTCATCGCACCGGCCTGCCAGATGCTGGCCGGGCTGGCGCTGTCGGCCTGGCTGGCACACCAGCGCTGGACGCGCGAGAGCGCGATCGGCGCCGCCTGCGTCGTGCTCGGCCTGCTCTTCATGGGCAGCGACAGCCTGCTGCACGGCGAAGGCGGCGCCACGCTGATCGGCGACGGGCTGTTCGCGCTGGCCGGCTGTGCCTGGGGCCTGTTCGGCGCGCTGTCGCGGCGCTGGCAGGTGGACCCGTTGCGCGTCACCGTGGTCGTGGTGGTGCTGTCCTTCGTCATCTTCGCGCCGCCGTTCCTGGCGCTGGCCGACCTCGGTCGGCTGACCAGCGCCGGCACGCCGATGCTGCTCGGCCAGGCCGTCGGCCAGGGCCTCGGCGCCGGGCTGGTGGCGGTGCTGGCCTACAGCCGCGCGGCGGCGCTGCTCGGCTCGGGCCGCGCCGGCTTCTTCGGCGCGCTGGTGCCGGGCGCGGCTTCGCTGCTGGCCATTCCGGTGCTGGGCGAGGTGCCGTCGGTGCTGCAGGTGCTGGGCATCATCGCGGTGGTGACCGGGCTGCTGATCGCCTTCGGCGCGATGCGTTTGCTGTTCGACCGGCGCGCCGGGGCGGTCGTCTAGGCGAGGCCGAAAGACCGATCGAGCCCTCCGGTCACCCGCTGCAGGCCGCGTTCGCCGTGCCCTCGCCGCCTGACGACGCGAAGCCTGCGTCAGAAAGATGTGTGCCGGCATCGTCGTCAAACCCGAAGCCATGCAAGCCGCGGCGATGAAGGGCCATGCCACCGCCACCGACCTGGCCGACTACCTGGTGAAGAAAGGCCTGGCGTTTCGCGACGCGCACGAGATCGTCGCCAAGGCAGTGAAGGCGGCGATGCAGCAGGGGCTCGATCTGGCGCAACTGCCGTTGCCTGCGCTGCAGGCCTTCGACGCCGCCATCGATGCCGACGTGTTCGATGTGCTGTCGCTCGCCGGCTCGATGAACGCGCGCAACCTGATCGGCGGCACCGCGCCGGCGCAGGCACGACAGCGCATTGAGCAACATCGTGCGCGGCTGCGTGCCAGCTGATGCGCGCTTGGGCATCCATGCGCACGATGGCCAGCACGTGGGACGAGTCCTGAGGGTCCGCAGCATTGCGCCATCGGCACATGCACGTGCGCGACCGCAGGTGACGTTCAGGCAGGGAACGCTGCCTTTGGCAGCAAGCGCGAATCGACGCCCCGAAATTGAACAGCCCCGCCGTGGCGGGGCTGTTCGGGAAGGTGCGAGGGTTTCAGGCTTGCCGACGACGGCGGCTGGCCAGCACACCCACGACGCCGAGACCGGCGAGCAACAGGCCGTAAGCGGCAGGCTCAGGCACCGCCGAGATCGAGCCTACGAACTGCAACTGGCCGCGGATGGCGCCGCCCGGAAATACCGAGTTGTGCACGTTGAGGTAGAAGTTGGCAGCATTGCCCGGGGTGATCGACGCCAGATCCGCATCGAACAGGTTGGCACCTGACAACTGGGCATTGAAGTTGACGATCACCGGGCCCGCCACACCCGCGGGAGCAGAGTGGATGTGAGCGCCAGTCAGCGGCATGTCGACGTTGTTGATGAGAAACGCCCAAGAAACGGTGTTTGCCACTGTGTCGATGGAGACGCTGCCGATGCCGAATCCATCGGGATCCCCGGGGCCCGGCGCTTCGTTGGCGCCGTTCATGAACGCGACGAAGTTGTTGATGTCTGCGTGTGCGGGCAGCGCCACAAAGGCAACCGCTGCCGCCAATCCAATCAGTGCCTTGCGCATGGAAGCTCCTTTCGTTACCAAAGTGCAATGTAGGCGAGCGGCTTCGGCATTGCCAGAGGCCCCCCCCTAGTTGCGGGGTCGGCCAACCCATTCCTCAGCCGCGAGCAGACGCAACCGTCAGGGGTGTTTGTTAGTCTCGGTGCGATGACCCGTGCATCGTCCGACTCTGCCGCACCCGCCTCGCTCGAAGGTCTGGGCTGGGGTTTGTTGGCAGCGGCCATCTGGGCCAGCTACACGGTGCTGGCGCGCCTGGGCGTGAAGGCCGGCCTGAGCCCCGGCGACATGACGCTGTTGCGCTTCGCGCCCGGCGCACTGCTGGTGGCACCGCTGCTGTGGCGCTGGGGCTGGAAAGACCTGGCCGGCATCGGCTGGCGCCGTGGCCTGCTGCTGACACTGCTCGCCGGGCCCGGCTTCAGCCTGCTGTTCATGACCGGCTTTTCGCTGGCGCCGCTGGCGCATGGCGCGGTCATCGCACCGGCCTGCCAGATGCTGGCCGGGCTGGCGCTGTCGGCCTGGCTGGCACACCAACGCTGGACGCGTGAGAGCGCGATCGGCGCCGCCTTCGTCGTGCTCGGCCTGCTTTTCATGGGCAGCGACAGCCTGCTGCACGGCGAAGGCGGCGCCACGCTGATCGGCGACGGGCTGTTCGCGCTGGCCGGCTGCGCGTGGGGCCTGTTCGGCGCGCTGTCGCGGCGCTGGCAGGTGGACCCGTTGCGCGTCACCGTGGTCGTGGTGGTGCTGTCCTTCGTCATCTTCGCGCCGCCGTTCCTGGCGCTGGCCGACCTCGGCCGGCTGACCAGCGCCGGCACGCCGATGCTGCTCGGCCAGGCCGTCGGCCAGGGCCTCGGCGCCGGGCTGGTGGCGGTGCTGGCCTACAGCCGCGCGGCGGCGCTGCTCGGCTCGGGCCGCGCCGGCTTCTTCGGCGCGCTGGTGCCGGGCGCGGCTTCGCTGCTGGCCATTCCGGTGCTGGGCGAGGTGCCGTCGGTGCTGCAGGTGCTGGGCATCATCGCGGTGGTGACCGGGCTGCTGATCGCCTTCGGCGCGATGCGTTTGCTGTTCGACCGGCGCGCCGGGGCGGTCGTCTAGGCGAGGCCGAAAGACCGATCGAGCCCTCCGGTCACCCGCTGCAGGCCGCGTTCGCCGTGCCGTCGCCGCCTGACGACGCGAAGCCTGCGTCAGAATCGTCGGCCTGCGCAGCACCCGCTTGGTGGTGCGGAACTTGCGTCCCGAGATTGACGCTCTGCCCTTCTCCCGCATTCGATTGCCGCCGATGACCTGGTCCGTGATTGCCCGCGATGCCGACGGCACCCTCGGCATCGCCATCGCCAGCCGCTTCTTCGCGGTCGGTGCGCTGTGCGTTCACAGCCGCGCCGGCATCGGTGCGCTGTGCACGCAGGCGCTGATGAACCCGCTGTACGGCGCCACCGGCATGGCGATGCTCGCCGCGGGCCACACCGCCGCGGAAGTGGTGCGTCAGCTGACCGCTGCCGACGCGGGCCGGGCGCATCGCCAGTTGCATGTCCTGCCGCTGCGCGGCGACGGCGTCGCATTCACCGGCGACCAGTGCGTGCCCTGGTGCGGACACCAGGTGCATGCCGACTTCACACTCGCCGGCAACATGCTGGCCGGGCCCGACGTGCTCGACGCCACGGCTGCGGGCTACCGCCAGGCGCGTGACAACGGTCTGCCGATGGCCGAGCGCTTGCTCGCTGCGTTGCACGCCGGTGACGCCGCCGGTGGCGACAAGCGCGGCCGGCAATCCGCGGCGCTGCGTGTGCAGGGCGCCGACCCGTACCCGCAACTCGACCTGCGGGTCGATGACCACGAACAGCCTTTCATCGAACTGCAGCGCCTGTACGACAAGAGCCTGGAACGCTTCCAGCCCTTCGTGGCCTGCCTGCCCCGGCTTTCGGATCCGACCGGCGAAACCGACCGCAGCCGCCTCGACCAGCGCATCGCCGAGTGGCAGGCCCAGCGCCGCGGTGATGTATCGGCCCCGCAGCGAGCGTGACGATGCCGCTGCTCGAGGTCGAGGGCCTGCGCACGCACTTCAGCAGCGATGCCGGCGACTTCGCCGCGGTCGACGGGGTCAGCTTCGCGGTCGATGCCGGCCGCACACTGGCCATCGTCGGCGAATCGGGCAGTGGCAAGAGTGTCACCGCGCTGTCGGTGATGGGGCTGGTGCCGAGCCCGCCGGGGCGCATCGTCGGCGGCTCGATCCGCTTCGATGGACGCGAACTGATCGGCCTCGGCGAGCGCCAGCTGCAGGACTTGCGCGGCAACGCGATGGCGATGATCTTCCAGGAGCCGATGACCTCGCTGAACCCGGCCTTCACCATCGGCCGCCAGATCATCGAGGCGCTGCAGCGCCACCAGCGCCTCGGCAACGTCGAAGCGCGCGCACGGGCCTTGCAGCTGCTGCGGCGCGTGCACATCCCTGCTCCCGAGCAGCGGCTCGATGAGCACCCGCACCGGCTGTCCGGCGGCATGCGCCAGCGGGCGATGATCGCCATGGCGTTGGCCAACGCGCCGCGGCTGTTGATCGCCGACGAGCCCACCACCGCGCTGGACGTCACCATCCAGGCGCAGATCCTCGAGCTGATGGCCACCTTGCAGCGCGAAAGCGGTACCGCCATCGTGCTCATCACGCACGACCTGGGCGTGGTCGCCGAGGTCGCCCACACGGTGGCGGTGATGTACTGCGGGCGCATCGTCGAGCAGGCCGATGTGGCCACCTTGTTCGCCGAACCGCAGCATCCCTACACGGTCGGCCTGCTGGGCTCGATCCCCCGGCTGCACGGCGACGCGGCGCGGCTGACGGCGATCGAAGGCCAGGTGCCCGGCCCGGCACAGCGGCCGGCCGGTTGCAGCTTCGCCGAGCGCTGCCCTTTCGCGGTGGAGAAGTGCGCGACCGATACACCGCCGCTTCGGGAACTGGGCCACGGCCACCGCGCCGCCTGCTGGCTCGCGCCGCTGGATGCGCCTGCGCTGCTGGCGCGGCGAGACACCGTCTTGCAGGCCACGGCATGAGGTCTGAACCAGGCGCCGGCACGCCCCAACCGCTGCTGCGCGTGCAGGGCCTGGTCAAGCACTTCGCAGTGCGTCGCGGCCTGTTCGGCCGCGCGGCCGGCGCGGTGCGCGCGGTGCAGGACGTGAGCTTTCAGCTGGCGGCCGGGCAGACCTTGGGCGTGGTCGGCGAATCGGGCTGCGGCAAGAGCACGCTGGCGCGGCTGGTGCTGCGGCTGATCGAACCCGATGCCGGGCAGGTCGTCTTCGACGGCCACGATCTCGGCGCACTCGATGCGGCCGGATTGCGCCAGCAGCGCAGCGCGATGCAGATCATCTTCCAGGATCCGTATGCCTCACTGAACCCGCGCATGACGGTCGGCCAGACGCTCGCCGAGCCGCTGCAGTTGCACGGCCTGCACAGCGGCCGCCACAGCGAGCGCGTGGCCGAATTGCTGCACACCGTGGGGCTTCCCGCCGAACACGCCAGCCGCTACCCGCACGAGTTCTCCGGCGGCCAGCGCCAGCGCATCGGCATCGCGCGGGCCCTGGCGGTGGAACCTCGGCTCATCGTCTGCGACGAGGCGGTGTCGGCGCTGGACGTGTCGGTGCAGGCCCAGGTGGTGAACCTGCTGCAGGACCTGCAGCAGCGCTTCGGTATGGCCTACATCTTCATCGCGCATGACCTGGCGGTGGTCAAGCACATCGCCGAGCGCGTCGCGGTGATGTACCTGGGGCGCATCGTCGAGATGGCGGGCAAGCGCGCGCTGTTCGCCGCGCCGCGCCACCCCTACACGCAGGCGCTGCTGTCGGCCATTCCCGAGCCCGAACCGGCTGGCGCTGCCGGCCGCGCGCGCCAACGCATCGTGCTGCAAGGCGATGTGCCGAGCCCGTCGCAGCCACCCAGTGGCTGCGCATTCCACACCCGTTGCCCACATGCGCGTGCCCGCTGCCGGGACGAACTGCCGCTGCTCGAGGGCGACCCCGCGCACGCCGTGGCCTGCCACTTCTGGCGCGAGATCACCCTGCCGGCGGCGAGCGCCACCGCATCCGCACCACCGAATTCCCGGCTGCAGTTGTTGCAGTCGGCCTTCCTTCCACCCGAGCTGCGAAAGGCTGCCCCATGAAACCGATCCGTTCCACCCTTGCTGCGTTGCTGCTCGGCGCCACCGCGCTGCTGCACACACCATTGCAGGCCCAGACCCTGCCGAACCTTCGCATTGGCCTGGCCGAAGACCCCGACGCGCTCGATCCGACCTTGGCGCGCACCTACGTCGGGCGCATCGTGTTCGCGTCGCTGTGCGACAAGCTGATCGACATCGACGAGAAGCTGAACCTGGTGCCGCAACTGGCGACCAGCTGGCAGTGGTCGGCCGACAGCAAGGCGCTGACCTTGAAGCTGCAAAGCGGCGTCAAGTTCCATGACGGCGAGCCCTTCGACGCCGCGGCGGTGAAGTTCAACATCGAACGCCACAAGACGATGCCGGGCTCGAACCGGCGCGGCGAACTGGCGCCGGTGACGAGCGTGGAAGTGATCGACCCGCTGACGGTGCGGCTGAACCTGAGCGCGCCGTTTTCGCCGCTGCTGGCGGCGCTGACCGACCGCGCCGGCATGATGGTCTCGCCCAAGGCCGCGGCCGCGGCCGGCGACAAGTTCAGCCAGAAGCCGGTTTGTTCGGGGCCCTTCAAGTTCGTCGAGCGCGTGGCACAGGACCGCATCGTGCTGGAACGATTCGATGGCTACTGGAAACCCGGTGCCGCCAACTTCGAACGTGTGACCTACACGCCGATTCCCGACGCCACGGTCAGGCTGGCCAACCTGCGCTCCGGTCAACTCGACTTCGTCGAGCGCGTGGCGCCATCGGACATGGACAAGCTGCGCGCCGACAAGAACCTCAAGACCGCCAGCATCACCGAGATCGGCTACCAGGGCATCACCATCAACATCGGCAAGAGCGACAAGGCCAAGGGCAACCCGCTGGGCAGTGACCCGCGCGTGCGCGAGGCCTTCGAGCTGTCGCTCGACCGCAAGGGGCTGGCGCAGGTGGTGATGGACAACGAAGCCACCGTCGGCAACCAGTGGGTCGCGCCCAGCAACGCCTACTACGCGAAGAACGTGCCGGTGCCCAAGCGCGATGTCGAGAAGGCGCGCGCGCTGCTGAAGGCCGCCGGGGTCACCAAGCCGAGCTTCACCTTGCTGACCACCACCGCCAGCGATGCGCAACGCCTGGCGCTGGTGGTGCAGGCGATGGCGCGTGATGCAGGGTTCGACGTGAAGATCCAGGCGGCCGAGTTCGCCACCAGCCTGAACATGGCCGACAAGGGTGACTTCGAGGCCTACGTGCTGGCCTGGAGCGGCCGCCCCGATCCGGATGGCAACCTGTACAGCTTCCACGGCTGCAAGCAGCCGTTGAACTATTCAGGCTACTGCGATGCCGAGACCGACAAGCTGCTGGTCGAATCGCGCACGCTGCGCGAGCCGGCCGATCGCAAGAAGGTGTTCGAGCAGATCGCGGTGAAGATCAGTGAAGCGCGCCCGATCATCTATGTCTACCACCGCAACTGGCTGTGGGCCTACAACGCCAAGCTGTCGGGCGTGCGCGAGATCCCCGACGGCCTGCCACGCACCAGCGGCATGAAGATGGCGCCCTGAGGTTTCACGCGGGTCCGCATCGATGTTCGAATTCCTGCTCAAGCGTGTGGCGACGATCGTGCCCACGCTGGTCTTCGTCTCGATGCTGATCTTCGGGCTGCAGCAACTGCTGCCGGGCGACCCGGCGATGATCCTGGCCGGCGAGGAGCAGGACCCGAGCGTCATCGCCTACCTGCGCGAGAAGATGCATCTGGATCAACCGCTGCCGGTGCGTTATGGCTACTGGATCGCCGATGTGCTGCGTGGTGACCTGGGTGAATCGGTGCGCACGCAGCAGCCGGTGCTGCAGCTGGTGCTGCAGAAGTTGCCGGTGACGCTGGAGCTGGCGCTGCTGGCCTTCCTGATCGCACTGCTCATCGGCATTCCCGCCGGCATCGTCTCCGCAGTCAAGGCCGGCACCGGCTGGGACACGGCCGCCAATGTGTTTGCGTTGTGGGGGCTGTCGACGCCGAACTTCTGGCTCGGCATCCTGATGATCCTGCTCTTCTCGGTGCAATTGGGCTGGCTGCCCGCTTCGGGCTACGTCAGCCCGTTCGAGGACCTGCGCGCCAACCTGGCGGCGATGGTGATGCCGGCCTTCGTGCTCGGCACCGGCATCGCCGCGGTGCTGATGCGCCACACGCGCAGCGCGATGCTGCAGGTGATGAGCGCCGACTACGTGCGCACCGCGCGCGCCAAGGGCCTGAGCCAGCGCGTGGTGGTGTTGCGCCATGCGCTGCGCAACGCCTTGACACCGATCATCACGCTCGGCGCGCTGGAACTCGGTACCTTGCTGTCGGGCGCGGTGCTGACCGAGCAGGTGTTCACCATTCCCGGCTTCGGCAAGCTGATCGTCGATTCGGTCTTCAACCGCGACTACGCGGTGGTGCAGGGCGTGGTGCTGGTCACAGCCACCGCCTACATCGTGCTGAACCTGCTCGCCGATCTGGCCTATTTCGCGGTCAATCCGAGGTTGCGGACGTGAGCGCGCTGGGCCGCTCCCAAACGCTCATCCTGGAGCACGCAGTGCGCAGGGTGGTCCAGTGAGCACGGTCCTTGCAAGCGCAGGCTCGGTCAGCGGCAACGCGACCGCGACACCGCCGCAGGCGGCCAGCCCCGCGCGGCGCGCGTGGCGCCGCCTGCTGCGACGCGGCACCGCGGTGTTCGGCGCGGTGGTGGTGCTGTCGTACGTGCTGCTGGCGCTGGCCGCGCCGTGGATCGCGCCGTACGACCCGATCGAAACCAGCTGGAGCGCCATCCGCCAGGCGCCGTCGTGGCAGCACTGGTTCGGCACCGACGACATCGGCCGCGACGTGTTGTCGCGCGTCATCTGGGGCACGCAGGCCTCGCTGATGGCCGGCGTGGTGTCGGTGTCGATCTCGCTGCTGCTGGGCGTGCCGATCGGCGTGGCCGCCGGCTTGCTCGGCGGTTGGGTCGATGCACTGATCTCGCGCCTCACCGATGCCTTCCTGGCCTGCCCGTTCCTGATCCTGGCGATCGCGCTGGCCGCCTTCCTCGGCCCGAGCCTGACCAACGCGATGATCGCCATCGGCATCTCGGCCACGCCGATCTTCGTGCGCCTGACACGCGCGCAGGTGCAGAACGTGAAGGTCGAGGACTACATCGAAGCCGCGCGCGCGGTCGGCAATCCGCCGTGGCGCATCGCCTGGCGTCACGTGCTGCCGAACGTCGTGGCGCCGCTGATCGTGCAGTCGACCCTGGCGATCGCCGCGGCGGTGATCGCCGAGGCCTCGTTGAGTTTCCTCGGGCTGGGCCAGCAACCGCCGGCCCCGAGCTGGGGCAGCATGCTCAACACCGCGAAGAACTACGTCGACAACGCGCCGTGGATGGCCATCTGGCCAGGGCTGGCGATCTTCCTGCTGGTGCTGGCCTTCAACCTGCTGGGCGACGGGCTGCGCGACGCGCTCGATCCGCGCTCGCGTTGAAACTGCGTTACCTTCTCGGGCGATGGCATCGCAACCCGACCTCGATACCCTGCGCGCCTGGATCGATGCCGCGCAGCGCATCGTCGTGCTCAGCGGCGCCGGCATCTCCACAGATTCGGGCATTGCCGACTTTCGCGGGCCCAACGGCGTGTGGACGCGCAACCCGGCCGCCGAGAAGCAATCGACGCTGCAGCACTACCTGGCCGATGCGGAGGTGCGCAAGGCGGCCTGGCGCAACCGGCTCGACCACCCTGCGTGGACGGCGCAACCCAACCGCGGGCATGCAGCGCTGGTGGCGCTGGAACGGCGCGGCAAGCTGCATGCTTTGATCACGCAGAACATCGACGAGCTGCACCGCATCGCCGGCAACTCGCCGGCGCGCATTCTCGAGGTACACGGCACCATGCGCCGCGTGGTGTGCTGGCAGTGCGGCATGCGCTCGCCGATGACGGCGGTGCTGCGGCGCGTGCGCGCCGGCGAGGCCGATCCGCCCTGCGCAGCCTGCGGCGGCATCCTGAAAAGCGACACCATCTCGTTCGGCCAGGCGCTGGATCCGGCCACCATCGATGCGGCGATGCGCCGCGCCGGCGAAGCCGACCTGATGCTGGCGGTGGGCAGCACGTTGCAGGTCTATCCGGTGGCGGGCACGGTGGAGGTGGCCAAGCGCGCCGGCGCGCGCGTGGTCATCGTCAACAACCAGCCGACGCCGCTGGACGACCTGGCCGATCTGGTGCTGCGTGCGCCGATCGGCGAGGTGCTGCCGCTGGCCTGTGGCGGTTGAGCCGGCCCGGGCGCCGATCGGTTGTGGCGGCCGCGTCTGCCGCACAGCGATGCATCAGGCTCCAGCCGAAGAGCCCGTCGGAGGATAGTCGAGCGTGTTGGACAGTTCGCGGCGCCGGCGTTCGTCGTGGTCGGGGAACGGCAGGCGACCATCGCTGCGCCAGCGCGCCACTTCCGTTTCCGCGGCCCGCGCAAGCTCTTCGTCGAGACCGTGCGAGCGCTCGACGTACAGCGTCTGTGACGGAAACGCGAAGGCGCTGCCGGCTGCCTCGACGATGTCCTTGATGCGCAGATTCAGGTCTTCCTGGATGGCCAGGAACTCGCCGAAATCGCGCGTCTCGACAAAGGCGAATATCTCGAGATCCAGCGACGAGGCGGCGTACTCGACAAAGCGCACGCGGGCAGGATCCGGTGATACCTTCGGGTGCCCGATCAGCAGTTCGCGCAGTCGGGTCAGCACCAGCCGCAGCTGATCGGGCGTGGTCTCGTAGCGCAACTGCAGCCGGGTGTTCAGCAAGATCGCGTCGCGGCGCGTGAAGTTGACGAGCTGCAGCTGGCAGAACTCCGCGTTCGACACCGTGATGACGGTGCGGTCGATGCCGCGAATGCGCACCGAGCGCAGGCCGATGGCCTCGACCGTGCCCATCTTGTCGCCAAACTTGCAGAACTCGCCGACGCGCACCGGTGCATCGGCGAAGAGCACGAACCCGGCGACGATGTTCTCGAGCGTCGGCCGCACGGCCAGCGCCACCGCCAGACCCCCCACGCCGAGCCCCGCCAGCACGGGCGCGACCGGCACGCCCAGCGTCTCGGCCAGATTGGTGACGACATAAAGTGCCAGCATGACGGCGACCAGTTTGGCCACCAGGCGCACGAGTTGCGTGTCCAGCGTGTACTTGCCCATCTCGCGCATGCGGATCACGACACTGGCGACGCCGGCGGCCATCAGGAAGATCAGCCAGATGACGATCAGATGGATCAGCGTCACCAGCACGGCCGTGGTCGCTTCGCGCTGCGTGCCCGTCAGCCGGATCACTTCGACCGCCACCCAGTTCACGAAGCCGATCAACACGATGGCAGCGAGCGCCAGCAGGGGGCGCAGCACGGCCTTCGCACCGGTCGTCGGTTCGCCGGCGCCGCGCGGCGCCGCCGCGAGCCGGTAGCAAAGGCCGAAGCCAAGCAGCGCCACCGCCACGGCGATCGCCAGGGTCGTCCACTTCCAAAGCGGCTCGCCGACGACCGTGCGGAACCACCGCGGCGGGAGGCTCTGGATGAAACCGACGAACGACTGTGGCGCGGCAAATCCCGGCCGCAACCGGAAGCGTTCGACCACACCGTCATAGCGGGCCAGCCCGGCGCGCACCGGAAGCTGGCGCACGCGCAGGTAGAAGTCCGGCAGGCGCTCGACGGTTTCCGCCGAGAAGCGAAAGGCGTTGCCGTCGCCGATCTTCGAGTCGGTGCGCACGATGTCGATCTCTGTCTGTGGAATGGTCCAGTTCGGTGGCAGACCCTCGGCGCTCTGCGCGGCTGCACCCGGGATGTCGTGCGCCGGCGGCAGCTCGATGCGGATCAGGATCTCCAGCAGATACAGGGCCGACTCGGTCGCCTGCAGGAAGCCGTTGTCGTTCGGGGCGAACGCAGCGTCGAGCGTCGGAAACACGCGATCAGCGCGCGCGCGCATCAGCTCCGGTTCGCCCGCGTAGAACGCATCGACCGCGGCCTTCGACTCCGTCAGGAAAGTGTTCAGCGTCGCTGCCGGTGAGGACAGGTCGGGCGGGCTGAGCGGGTGGCGGCCCAGATCGTGCGCGCTCTCGGTGAGGCCCGATGCGCTCGCATGAGCCACCAGACAGGCGCACAGGAACAGCCGGGCTGCGAACGGTTTGCAGATCACGTGGTGGGCTCCCGGTTGATGGCGGACGACCCTACCTTAGCGTCATCGCCTCGGCGCGACGGCCAAGCCTGGCTGGCCGCTGTCCCCACAAGGCCGGTATCCCCCGCTAGCGCAACACCCACGGGTAGTTGATGATGATGCGGTAGTCGGTGGTCTCGCCGGCCGCGCCCTGATCGACATAGGCCGCGCGGGCGCGCACCCACAGCGGTCGCGCCCACACGGGCCAATGGGCGGCCGTGAAACGGTAGGCCAGCGTCAGGTCGTATTCGGTGGTGTCGGGCAGCGGCGCGCCGTTGGCCGGGTCGATGACGTCGCGGCCGTTGACGATGTAGGCGTTCAGCTCCAGGCCGGGCACGCCGATCGCGGCGAAGTCGTAGGCGCCGCCGATCAGCAGCGCCTTTTCGCCGGCGCGGTTGAAGGACTGCACGATCATGAAGGTGTAGCCGGCCCAGCCGCCGTAGGGCGCGCGGTAGTTGGCGCCGCGGCCGGTCTGGTTGTAGGCCATCGTGAAGGTGGCCGGGCCGGCGATCAGGTCGGCCTTGATGCCGCCGACGCCAGTGCCGAACGACGACCCGGTCAACGCATTGCTGCCGTTGCTGCTCTGGTACATCGCCTGCGCGCCCAGGCGCAGCTTGTAGGTCGGCGACAGCGTCGTCAGCCACTCGCCGTCGGCGTAGCTCGAGGTGAGGATGTCGGGCACGTAGTAACTCGACAAGCGCACTTTCGAATCCGCCACCGGCGCGGCCTCGAAGCCCAGCAGCCACAGCGGCGACGAGATGCCGGCCGGCGCGCCGGCCACGGTGGCGAAGTTGACGAAGCGCTCCGACGCGATCGTCTTCATCTCGTTCAGGTAGGCGGCGTAGTAGCCGATGCCGGTGGCGCCGAGCGTGCCGCTTGCGCTGCCGATGCTTCCGCTGAGGTTGCCGCCTTCGAAGGTGTTCGGGATCATGCGCACGTCGTTCGGGTTCACCTCGGGCTGCGTGACCTCGAAGCGCCCGCCGGTGAGCACCTGCTCGGCCAGCTTCAGCGACACCCAGGCCTGGCCGATGACCGATATCGCCTGCTGGTCGGGGCCCAGCAGCAAGCTGCCCGAGGTGTCGTCCGGAGCCCAGATCGGCTGCGAGGTGTAGGCCACCGCGCCGACTCGCACGCGATCACCGAGCCAACCCGAGGTGTAGCCCAGCCAGCCGCCGGCGGCCCAGGCGGCATTGACCACGTCCGCGGGCTTGTGGCGATCGAAGTAGTAGCTGCGCAGGTGCAGCAGCACCTCGCTGTCTTCGACCAGGGCCCTGTGCAAGGCGCCGCTGTCGTCGGCCGCAGCGGCCGGCAGACACAGCGCCGTGCCGAAGGCCAGCAGCGCGCAGGCCACGCGGGGGCGCCAGCGACGCGGTGGGGTGGCAGTCGTCTTCATCTCGGCCTGTCAACGTGCAGGCTTGTCGCGCTGCGGTGCCGCGGCCAGGAATGCCTGCGCCGGCGCCGACCACGGGATCAGCACGCCCTCGCGCGCGGTCTGGCGGCTCACCTGCGCCAGCGTCGCGTTGTCGCTGGCCGCCGCGCCGCCGTCGTCGAACAGCAGCCCGAGCATGCGCTGCACGGCGCCGGCCTCGACATCGGCGCGCGTGAGCATCAGCGCGGTGGCGGCCAGCGTGGGCACCGGCTTCAGCTGGCGCGCATAGGTGCGCGCCGGCAGCGTCAGCGGCAGCAGCCCGTCGTCGCGCAGCGCATCGGTGGCAGGGATCTCGATCCAGCGCAGCGGCGTGCGCGCGGCCACCTGCTGCAGCGCTCGCGCAGGCGCATGCACGGTGCTGAACAGGGCATCGATGCTGCCGGCGGCCAGTGACTTGGCCGCTTCGTCGAGGCTGTGGCCGCTGCTTGCGGCCAGGCTGGCCAGCGGCATGTCGTGGGCGGCGAGGATGGTCAACGCATTCGCACGCGTGCCCGATCCCGGCAGCCCCAGATCCACACGGCGGCCCTTCAGATCGGCCAGGGTCCTGATGGGGCCGTCGGCGCGCACCACCAATTGCACGGCCTCGGGGAACAGGCTGGCCACCGCGCGCAGGTCGGCTTGCGCGGCACCGGCAAAGCGGCCGCTGCCGGCGTGGGCCGCATGGGCCACGTCGTTCTGCACCAGCGCAAACTGCACGCTGCCGTCGGCGAGCGCGCGCAGATTGGCGACGCTGCCCTCGCTGGCCAGCTGCTCGAAGGGCACATTGGCGCGCTGCGCCCGGTCGCTCAAGCCCAGCGCCAGTTCGGCGTAAGCGCCGCCGGGCGGGCCGCCGGCCAGCACCAGCGTGTCGGCGCCGCGGGCCAGCCGGGCGCGAGCGGCCCGATAGGCGGCATCGATCTCGGCGGTGACGATGGCCTCGCGCCGCGCGGCCGGCAACGTCGACGAGGTCGGGTTGCCGTCGATCAGCGAGCTCAGACGATCGAGCGCCGCTTCGGCCGCCGTCGGCAGCGGGCTTTCGCGCGGGCCCGGCTGCACCACCGCCACCTTCGCCGATGCCGCCGCCAGGTCGAGCCCGTCCGATGGCGGCGCCGGGGCGCTCGGCTGAAGTGCCCAGCCCTTGCCGTCGGCAGCGGCGAAGACGGCGCTGCCGTACACGCCGATCAGGTCACTGGCGGTGTTGCCGCCGGCCTTCAGGCCGCTGATGCCGCGCGGGCCGGCGCCGAGCAGGTTGGCCAGCGTGGCCACGTTGTGCGCGTCCCACTGCGTGAAGTCGTAGTCGCGCGTGAGCTTCAGCTGCGCGTTGAAGTAGACCAGCCGGGCGTCGCCGCCGGCAGCGCCAGCCGTCAGGCGCTGCGAGCCGGCGCGCCGGAACTGCTCGATCGTCAGCAGGCCGGGGCCGAGCGCGGCATCGAGTTGCTGCTGCACGGCGCTGCGCACCACGGCCGCATCGGGCGGGCCCGAGCACGCCGCCAGCAGCGCCGCCGCCAGCACCAGCACCCCGCGCAGCAGCTTCACCAGTTGAACCATGGCAGCAGCAGGAAGCCCTGGATGATGAGCGCGTTGGCGATGTCGATCAGGAACGCGCCCATCACCGGGATCACCAGGAAGGCCAGCGCCGAGTGGCCGTACCGCGCGGCCACCGCCTGCACGTTGACCATCGCGGTGGCGGTGGAGCCCATCGAAAAGCCCATGTTGCCGCAGGCCAGCAACGCGGCGTCGTAGTTGCGGCCCATGACGCGGAAGGTGACGAAGACGACGAACAGCAGCATGGCCAGCGTCTGCACGAGCAGGATGACCAGCACCGGGCCGGCCAGATCGACCAGTTCCCACAGCTTCAGCGTCATGATGATCATGGCCAGGAACAGCGACAGCGCGAGGCCGCCGAGCAGGTCGAGCGCGCGGTCGTCGATCTCGTACAGCCCGCTCACCGACAGCAGGTTGCGCAACACCACACCGACCAGCAGCGCCCAGATGAACGACGGCAGCGTGATGCGCGATTCACCGATGAGGCCGTGCAGCGTCAGGCCGATGGCCATCGAGGCGACCATCAGCAACAAGGTCTCGATGACCGTGCGCTGCGCGATGGGTCCGGGGCCAGCCGCCGCAGCGGCAGCGGCCGACGCATCGGCCGACGGCTTGTCGCCGCCTTGCAGAGCGTGGCGGCGGATCAACCAGCCCGCCAGCGGCCCGCCGATGACGCCGCCGGCCACCAGGCCGAAGGTGGCGCTGGCCACCGCCAGTTCCACAGCGCCCTGCACGTTGCGCTGCTCGAAGAATTTGCCGGCCCAGGCGGCACCGGTGCCGTGCCCGCCCGACAAGGTGATCGAACCGGCGAGCAGGCCGTTGACCGGGTTCAGGTCGAACAGCAGCGCCAGCGAGGTGCCGATGGTGTTCTGCATCACCAGCCCGACGGCCACCACCGCGAAGAACAGCAACAGCGTCTTGCCGCCCTTGGCCAGCGCGCGCGCGTCGGCCGCCAGCCCGACCGAGGTGAAAAAGGCGATGTTCAGCGGCGTCAGCAGCGCGCCGTCGAAGTCCACCTCGATGCCGCCCCAGCCGCGCAGCGCAGTCAGCGCGGCGGCGAACAGCAACCCGCCGACCACCGCCGCGGGGATGCTGTAGCGCACCAGCAGCGCGATGCGGTCGATGAGCAGATAGCCCACCACCAGCGCCAGACAGGCCAGCGCGAGGGTGAAATACAGGTCGATGCCGAGCTTCATGCGCCGAACGATGATAGGAGCAGCCGCGCGTTCAGCCCGTCAGCGTGCTGCGCAGCCAGCCGTGCACGGCGCGCTCGAAGCCGGGTGCGTCGTTGTTCATGACCCAGTGGCCGGTCTTCATCGCCAGCACCGCGCTGCCTGGGCGCTGCGCCAATGCATCGGCCCACGCGGCACTGTGGAACATGAACGGCTTGCGCGTGCCGAAGATGTACAGCATCGGCACGGGTGGATCGAAGCGCCGCTTGTGGCCATAGCCGCCGTGGCCGCCGGTCCACTGAATGAAATAGGGGTAGTTCATCTGTGCGCCGATGAAGCGTGTCTCGGACGGGCAGCGCAGCTTGCGCGCCATCCAGCGCGTCATGCCGTCGCCCGCGCCGGCAGCAGCCCCACCGACCACCCAGGCCAGCGCCAGCCAGACCTGGTAGGCGAAGACCATCGCCTTGGCCTTGGCGCCGAGCGCGTGTGCATGTGCGCGGCTGCCGGCATCGCCGATGTCGATGCCGACGATGCGCTGCACACGTTGCGGGTGGCGCATGGCCCATTCGTAGCCGAACACGCAGCCCCAGTCGTGCGCCATCAGCACCACCGGGCGGTCGGGGCTCACGGCTTCGACGACGGCTTGCAGCGTATCGACCAGCTCATCCAGCGCATGGGCCCTGCGCGGCCGATCGATGTCGAATCCCGGCCAGGTGAAACGAACGCAGCGGAAGTCGCTGCGCAGCGCCGCCACCGTGCCGTCCCACAGGCGCCGGGTGTCGGGCCAGCCGTGGAGCATGACGACGGTGTCGGTGCCCTGCCCTTCGACAAAGACATCGACGTCCGCCACGCGAAGTCGGCGTGTCAGGTCAGCGTGGGGTGCGGCCGTCATGCGGCAGCGCGCGCCGCCAGCGGCGCCGCTTCGGCCAGGAACTTGCCCAGCTCGTCGAGCGCCTGGTTGGCCTCGGGCAGTTCGGGGTTGAAGATCTGCCACACGTGCACCATGCCGCCCCAGGTCTGCAAGCGTGCCGGCGAACCGGCGGCGCGGGCCTTGTTGACGTAGCGGCGCGCATCGTCGACCAGCATCTCGGAGCGGCTGGCCTGCACCAGCAGCGGCGGCAGGCCCGACAGATCGCCGAGCAGCGGCGACACCACCGGATTGCGCGGGCTCATGCGTGCGCCATAGAAGCTGCCCCACAGCAACAGCGCGCTCGGCACGTGGGTCATCCAACCCAGCAACGGGCCGAGCATGGCGTCGCTGGCGCGGTTGGTCTTCAGGCTCGGGCTGCCGAAAGTGCCGTCGGTGGCCGGCGAGAAAGCGAAGGCCGCGTCGGGCGCGCGCAGACCCTGGTCGCGCACCCAGGCGATCAGCGACAGCGTGAGGTTGCCGCCGGCCGAATCGCCACCGACAAACACACTCGACGCCGGCTGCGCACCGTTTGGTCCATGGTCCAGCAGCCAGCGGTAGGCGGTGCGGCAATCCTCGATGCCGGCCAGACGGCGGTGCTCGGGCATCAGCCGGTAGTCGATGGCCAGCACCGCACCGCCGGTCATCTGCGCGATGCGGCTGGTGAGCGTGCGGTGGCTGCGCGGGCTGCCGACGAAGAAGGCGCCGCCGTGGATGTACAGCGTGCGCCGCGTGCTGTCGGCATGCGGCGCCAGCACCCATTCGCCGCGCACGCCGCCGGCGTCCACCGGCTCGAAGCGCGCGCCCAGATCGCGATCGGCAAAGGCCTCGTCCATGCCCTGGCGCAGGGCCGCCAGCCGTTGCCTGCGCGGCACGCCGTCGAGCCTGGTGCGCAGTTCGCCCAGTTGCTTCAGCACATCGCGCGCCTGTGCGCTGGGCGCAGCGTCGTCGCCGAAGCGCTCCTCACCGGGGCCATCGAAGACGGCGTGGTCGGCGCCACGGAACAGCAGCCAGGGCAGGGCCCAGAACAGCAGCAGCCCGAACAGGGCCATCGACAGCATGAACCAGAGGAACAACAAGGGCATGGCAGTTCGAATGAAGGGAGCGGTCGATCCTAGCCGGTGCCACGCGCAAAATGACGCATGGCCTCGCCACCGCGCCGCTGGATCGCCCACCTGGACATGGACGCGTTCTATGCCTCGGTGGAACTGCTGCGCTACCCCGAGCTGATCGGCAAGGCGGTGGTCATCGGCGGCGGCCGGCGCCACCAGCCACAACTGCAGGCCGACGGGACACGGCGCTTTGCGACGCTGCGCCACTACACCGGCCGCGGCGTGGTGACGACATCGACCTATGCCGCGCGCGACCTGGGCGTGTTCTCGGCGATGGGCATGATGAAGGCGGCGCAGCGCGCGCCCGATGCGGTGCTGCTGCCGGTCGATTTCGATCAGTACCGGCGCTACTCGAGGCTGTTCAAGCAGGCGGTGGCCGAGGTCACGCCGCAGATCGAAGACCGTGGCATCGACGAGATCTACATCGACCTGAGCGAGGTGCCGGGCGTGCACGATGCGCTCGCGCACGACCCCTTCGGCGGTGTGCGCGCGGTGGCGCAGGAGATCCGCAACAGCGTCAGGCGCGCGACCGGGCTCAGCTGCTCGATCGGCGTGACGCCGAACAAGCTGCTGTCGAAGATCGCCAGCGAACTGGACAAGCCCGACGGGCTGACGATCCTGACCCACGACGACCTGGCCAGCCGCATCTGGCCGCTGCCGGTGCGGCGCATCAACGGCATCGGGCCGAAGGCGGCCGACAAGCTGGCCGGTCTGGGCATCACCCGCGTCGGCGAGTTGGCGGCACGTGAACGCAGCTGGCTGGTCGAGCATTTCGGCGCGAGCTACGGCGCCTGGCTGCACGACGCCGCGCACGGCCGCGACGAGCGCGCGGTGGTGACGCACAGCGAGCCGGTGTCGATGAGCCGCGAGACCACCTTCGAGCGCGACCTGCACGCGAAGACCGACCGCGCCGAGCTGTCGGCGGTGTTCACGCAACTGTGCGAACAGGTCGCCGCCGACCTGCAGCGCAAGGGTTATGTCGGCCGCACCATCGGCATCAAGCTGCGCTTCGACGATTTCCGCACCGTCACGCGCGACCAGACCTTGCAGGAAGCCACGGCCGATACCGCCGTGATCCGCAGGGCAGCGGGCGAGTGCCTGAAGCGCGTGGACCTGAAGCGGCGGCTGCGCCTGCTGGGCGTGCGCGCCGGGTCGTTGCAGAAGGCCGTCCGCTCGGCGGCAACGACGACGGCGGCGGCAAGCGCGGTCCGCGCCGATCCGCCTTCCGAGCGCAGCGCGGAACTGCCCTTCGGGACCTCACAAGCCCTGCCGGCGAACTGAAGTCGGCCTGCCGAGGCAAGGCGGCCTTGTCAGCCACGGACACGATACGATGCTGCGCACCCGGGCGGCAGGAGTCGATGCCATGGACAGCGCCGAACTCAGACAACGGTTGGTGGCCATCCTCGCGGCCGATGTCGAAGGCTATTCGCGCCTGATGTCGATCGACGAGCGTGCCACGGTGGCGTCACTGGACGCGGCGCGCGCGGTGTTCCGCGCGCACATCGAAGGCACGCAGGGCCGCGTGATCGACATGGCCGGTGACTCGGTGCTGGCGGTGTTCGACACGGCCATCGGCGCGGTGTCGGCCGCAATGGCCGTTCATGCCGAGGTCAACGCGCTGGCCGATGCCGCGCCAGCCCACCAGCGCATGCGCTTTCGCATCGGCGTCCACCTGGGCGATGTGATCGAGAAGGCCGACGGCACGGTGTACGGCGATGGCGTGAACATCGCCGCCCGGCTCGAGGGTCTGGCCGAAGCCGGGGGCACCACCATTTCGGAGGCGGTTCGCGGCGCGGTGCGTGGCAAGCTGGCAGCGACCTTCGAAGCGCAAGGCGAGCAGCGCGTCAAGAAAATCGCCGAGCCGGTGCGTGCGTTCCGCGTACGCGCCTTGGGTGCCGTGGCCCCGCAGTCGGCGATGGCGGCCGGCGCCCGGGCCTCGACCGAGGTTGCCGAAGGCGCCGCCACGCACGCCGGCCCGGCGTTGCAAGGGCGGGTCGACGACTTGCGCGCGCTCGGCGCACTGTGCGCTGCCAGCCGCTGCGTCAGCATCGCCGGCCCGGCGGGTGTGGGCAAGACCGCGCTCGCGCAGGCATTGGCAAAGACACTGTCGGTAAGTGCCGGCCGGGCCATGACCTCGATCGACCTGGTCCCGCTACGTGACGGCGCGCTGCTGGCCGCGGCCGTTGGGAAGCCACGGGCGTGGCCATCGGCCGCGTGCCATCGACGTCTCCCGCGCTCAGGGCGCGCGCAGTTTCGAGTTGCATGCCGCCACCGGCCTGGCAGCGCTCGATGCGCGGCAAGGGCAGTTCGAGGCGTCCCGCACCGGTCTGGATGCGGCGCTGGCGCCCTTGCCGCGGCGTGGCGCAGCGCCTACCTGGTCACGGCGCGCGCCTTGTCGGCGCGGCTGGTGCCGCCCAAAGGAAAGGGGCGGTTGCACGCGGTGCGATAGCCTGAGTTGCCACCTGTCCGGCGGCGCGAGTTGCCGCGGCCGGTGAGCCCATGGCGTCGGCGAGTCGTGGATGCGCAAAGGGGCGACGGTGGCGAAGAACGCCTCAGCGCCGGACCCGGGCAAGTCCACAGTTCGCCCTTCGGCGAGCCGGGGTCATGCGAGCGAACGCCCGATCGCGGAAAGGCGCATCCTCGCCGTCTTCATCGCCGCTCGCCTGCGTCCTCGCCACGATTCCCAGTGCAGACCGACCTCATCGAACGCGACGAGCCGCACGCGCTGCTGTGCCGCTGCATCGAGACACTCGCCGACGGCAGCGCCGGTGCATGCGTGCTGCTCAGTGGCGAGGCCGGCATCGGCAAGACCAGCCTGCTGCGCGCGGTCGAAAAGCGCACCGCTGCGCAGGCCGACTGGTTCTGGGGCCGCTGCGAACCCCTGCTGGCGCCGCCCCCGCTGACACCGCTGCTCGAGCTGCTGCCGCGACTGCCGCCCGACGTGGCGGCGGCGGCGCGCGCGGCGCAAATGCCGGCGCTGCTGTCGGGCATGCTGGCCTGGCTGAGTGAAACGCGCCGACCGCGGGTGCTGGTCTTCGACGACCTGCAGTGGGCCGATGGCGCGACCCTCGACCTGCTGCGCTTCCTGGCAAGGCGCATCGAATCGGCGCGCGCGCTGCTGGTGCTGGCCTACCGAGACGATGGGCTCGCACCGCCTTTGCGCCAGGTCCTGTCCGGCGCCATGCACCGCTCGACGCTGCGCATTGAACTGCCGCCGCTGTCGCCCGCGGCGGTGGCGCGGCTGGCCCGCGCCGCCGGGCATGACGCGCAGCAGATCTTCGCGGCCAGTGCTGGCAACCCCTTCTTCGTCGGCGAACTGCTCGCCGACGCAACTTCGAGCGCGGGCGTGCCGGCCAGCGTGCGCGACGCGGTACTGGCACGCTGCGCGCATTTGCCGGCGCCGGCACGTGAGCTGCTCGACTTGGTCAGTGTGATGCCGTCGGTGCCGGAGATGTCGCAGCTGCGTGAGCTGCGGCCGTGGTTGGCGGCTTCCGAGACCGACGACCGTGCTGGCGCGCTCGCCGCGTGTTGTGCCGCCGGCCTGCTGAACATCGAGACATCGACGCTGCGCTTTCGCCACGAGATTGCGCGCCAGGTCATCGAATCGGCGCTCGCGCCGGAACACGCACGCGCCTTGCACGCCGAGGTGTTCGAGTCGTTGCGGGCGCAAGGCGCATCGGCCGCGCACCGCCTGCACCATGCCCAGCGCGCCGGCTTGGCGAACTGGGTGCTCGAGCTGGCGCCGCTGGCTGCGCACGAGGCCGCCGAGTCTTCGGCCCACCACCAGGCCGCGGCCTTGTACGCGCTGGCGCTGGAGCATGTCGGGCCGCTGCGCACGGCGCAGCGTGCGCAACTGCTGGAGGCGCGAGCCAACGAATGCCTGCTCATCAACCAACTCGGCGCCGCCATCGAGGCGCGGCAGCAGGCGCTGCGTTTGCGCGGCGAGCTCGGCGACGCGCTCGGCCAGGGCATCAACCTGCGCACGCTGGCGCGGCTGCACTGGTTGCAAAGCGGGCCGGACCAGGCGCGGCCGCTGGCGCTGCAGGCGTTGCCGTTGCTGCAGGCCGCGGGTGACGAGCGCGAGCTGGCAATGGCCTATGCCACGCTGGCCCAGCTGGAGCTGCTGGGCGCCAGTTCGCGCCCGGCCCTGAGGTGGGGCCGCCGTGCGCTGCGGCTGGCCGAACGGGTCGGCGAACCCGAGGCGCTGGCCTACGCGTTGAACAGCGTCGCCTGTGCGCGGCTGCGCAGCAGCCCCGATGCGCGCGCCTGGGCGCAGATGCAGCGCAGCCTGACGCTGTCGCTGGAACACGGGCTGGAGGAGCACGCGGCACGGGCCTATGCCAACCTGCCCTCGCTCGGGCTGGTGCAGCGTCGGCTGGCCGACACGCTGCGCTGGTGCGACGAAGGCATCGACTACTGCGCGGCACGGGACCTCGACATCGTGGTGGCGCGGCTGCACTTGCGGCGTGCCGTCGCGCTGCTCGAGTTGGCCGAGTGGGACGCGGCAACGCAGGTGATGGCCGTGGTGCGGCCGCTGGCGACACAGACCGTGCTCGAACGCGAGCAGGCGCTGCATGTGCGCATGCTGCTGGCGCTGCGTCGCGGGGAAATGACGATCGACGGCGATCAGGCGCCCGCCGACACCACCGATGTGGCCGCTTATTGGCGCGCCCTGGTCGCGGGCGAAAGGCAGCTCAGCCTGGACCCGTGGTACTGCCCACAAGCCCCGGCTCGCGCCGAGGCCTGCTGGCTGGCCGGGGACAGCGTCGGCCTGGCCCGCATTGCCGCGCAATCGTTGCCGGCGGCCATCGAGGCCGAGGAGCCGTGGCGCACCGGGCAGCTGGCGTGCTGGTTGGCACGTGCCGGCGCATTGCCCGACGGCTTCGACAAGCCGGTCGCGCTACCGTGCGCGGCCGAGCTAAGCGGCGACTTCGATGCGGCCGCCGCAGCCTGGGCCGCGCTGGGCTGCCGACACGAGCAGGCGTTGGCGCTGGCCGCCGGCAACACACAGCAGATGCAGCGAGCGTTGACGCTGCTAGACGCACTTGGCGCGCGACCGGCGGCGCGCCGGGTGCGCGCGCGACTGAAGGCGCTCGGTGTGCGCGCCGGCACCCGCGGTCCGTATCGCGCCGCGCGCAGCGACCCGTTGTCGCTGACGCCGCGGGAACGCCGTGTGCTCGAATTCCTGCGCGAAGGCCTGAGCAACCGCGACATCGCGGAACGGCTCAGGCGCAGCGAACGCACGGTCGAAAGCCACGTGTCGGCGCTGCTGGGCAAGCTTGGCGTGCACACGCGGCAGCAGGCGGTAGCCAGCGCCGCAGCAGCTGCTTTGCCCGAAAAGTCAGTACCGCCAGCATCAAAACCAGGTGCCGGGTACTGAGGAGCCGTGCGCGTCGCAGGCGTACTGTCGAAACCATCGGCGGGCCGGTCCCGGTCGCCGCACTACCGACCCACGTTGGCACGAAAGACTTTGCATGAAGCGCACTCCCTTTGCACCCCTCGCGACCGTTGGCGTAGCCATGCTGTGCGGCTGGCCGCTCGCTGCCAGCGCCCTGATCAGCGAGCCGTTCGAGAGCGGGCTCGAAGTCATCGGCGTCGTCGACACCGACAGTTTCGGCCCGCTGCCGCCGCTGTCGTCGCAGCAGGTGACGGTGACGACGCTGCCGCTGGCGGTATCGAGCATCGCCATCGCCGACAGCGCCGGCCTGTACGACTACAGCGCCTCGGCCGACATCGGTCTGCTCGAGCTGAAGGTCTTCGGCATGCTCGACAACGGCACCGGCAGCACCATCGGCAACGGTGAAACGGCGGTGATGAACGTGCAGGCGCAGGTGCTGGACGTGATCACCCTCAATTCCACATTGACCACACCCTACGACGTGAGCTTCCAGTTGAAGGTGGACGGCTCGATCTTCGGCAGCGGCAGCTTCAATGCACGCGCCAACGCGCTCATCGATTTCGGCCTGCTCGGCGAGCTCAACGGCGACGACATTGGCAGCTACACGACCGGCCCGATCGATGACCTGCTGAGCGTGACGCGCACCGTCTCCGGCGCCACGGTGGACATGGACCTGAATGCCCGACTGATCTTCGCGGTGACGTCGATCGACGCCGGTGCCAGCGTCACCGGGCAGCTCAACAACACGGCCGTTCTGCAGCTCGTGCTGCCGGCGGGCGTGACGCTGGCCGGATCGGCCTCGGGCACCTTCGGCGTGCCGATTGCGGCCGTTCCCGAGCCGGGCAGCTGGGCGCTGATGATGGGTGGGCTGGTTCTGCTGGGACGCTTTGCTGTGCGGCGGCAGAACCGCGCCGGCGACTGACCGCCACTGCCGGCCGGGCGGGCGGCCCAGCCGGCTCAGCCGCCGTGCGGTGGCGCTCGCGTCACTGTTGCCGTCGGCAAACGCCACATCCAGGTCGCCACAGCCGCGCAGCACAACGCCGGCAGCCAGCCCCAGCGCGGTGGCAGCACCCACCAGGCCCATGCCGAACCGAAGGCCATCATGGCGATGGCCAGCTGCTTGGCGCGCAACGGCATCGCACGGTGTTCGCGCCAGTCGCGCACCAGCGGCCCGAAACGCGGATGCTCGAGCAGCCAGCGTTCACAGCGTACGCTGCCGCGCGAGAAGCACCAGGCCGCCAACAATACGAAAGGTGTGGTCGGCAGCAGCGGCACGAAGATGCCGATGAAGCCGAGCAGCAGGCTGGCGCCGCCTGCCGCCAGCCAAAGCGCGCGTTGCCAGCCTCGCGGTTGATGCGGCGGGTGGTCGGGCGGCGCTGGCATGCAGCGATGGTGCCACGCGAGCGCACCGGCATCGCATCGCCGACAAATGCAAAGGTTCGGCCGGGGCGTTGGTTAGCATGCGATGCGCAGCGGCGCCGCCCGCGAAGAATGAGACCGAGACCATGCCCGTCATCACCACCATCGAAGACCTGCGCGTGCTGGCCGAGAAGCGCGTGCCGCGCATGTTCTACGACTATGCCGATTCGGGTTCGTGGACCGAAGGCACCTACCGCGCCAACACGGCCGATTTCGAGAAGATCAAGCTGCGCCAGCGCGTGGCGGTGAACATGGAAAACCGCAGCACGGCGACGGCCATGATCGGCCAGCGCGCGCACATGCCGGTGGCCATCGCGCCGGTGGGGCTGACCGGCATGCAGCACGCCGATGGCGAGATGCACGCGGCCAAGGCGGCGGAGAAATTCGGCATCCCGTTCACCTTGTCGACGATGAGCATCTGCTCGATCGAGGACATCGCCGGCTGCACCAGCGCGCCGTTCTGGTTCCAGCTGTACATGATGCGCGACCGCGAGGCGATGGCGGCGATGATCGAGCGCTGCAAAGTCGCGAAATGCAGCGCGCTGATCCTCACGCTCGACCTGCAGGTCATCGGCCAGCGCCACAAGGACCTGAAGAACGGCCTCACCGCGCCGCCGCGGCCGACCTTGCGCAACATCGTCAACCTGATGGGCAAGCCGCGCTGGTGCCTGGGCATGGCGGGCACCCGGCGCCACACCTTTCGCAACCTGGTCGGCCACGTGAAAGGGGTCAGCGACATGAGTTCGCTGGCGGCGTGGACCAACGAGCAGTTCGACCCGCGGCTGTCGTGGCCCGATGTGGAGTGGGTCAAGCGGCAGTGGGGCGGCAAGCTGATCCTGAAGGGCATCATGGATGTCGAAGACGCGAAGCTGGCGGTGGCCAGTGGCGCCGATGCCATCGTCGTCAGCAACCACGGCGGGCGCCAGCTCGATGGCGCGCCGTCGAGCATCGAGGCGCTGCCGGCCATCGTCGCTGCGGTGGGATCACAGATCGAGGTCTGGATGGACGGCGGCATCCGCAGCGGCCAGGCGGTGCTGAAGGCCTGGGCCTTGGGCGCGCGCGGCACGATGATCGGCCGCGCGATGGTCTATGGCCTGGGCGCGATGGGTGAGGCCGGCGTGACCAAGGCGCTGCAGATCCTGCACAAGGAACTGGATGTGACGATGGCCTTTTGCGGCCACACCGACATCCAGGCGGTGGACAAAAGCATCCTGTTGCCCGGTACTTTCCCGCAGTAGGGCGCTGGCTGTCACCACGGCGGCAGGCCCGCTTCGGGTCGCCATGCTATGTTGCCGGCCGATGTTCGACAGCCCCCTTTCGATGACCACGCGACACCCGCACCAGGGCCGGCCCAGCTGGCTCAGCTCGTTCCTCGAATGGCGTGCGCCGTTCGAGGTCGCCAGCCTGGCCTACACCTGGCCGTGGCTGGCCAGCGCGCCGGCCGGTGATGGCCACCCGGTGCTGCTGCTGCCCGGCTTCATGGGCGGCGAGGGTTCGCTGATCGGTCTGGAAGTGTTCCTGCGCCACCGCGGCTACGAGGTGCAGACCTGGGGCCTGGGCCGCAATGTCGGCTTCCGGCCCGGCCATGCCTCGGCGATCGAGCAGAAGATCCGCCACATGCACCACAGCGCCGGGCGCAAGGTCAGCCTCGTCGGCTGGAGCCTGGGCGGCGTGTTCGCGCTTTACGGCGCGCACAAGGCCAGCGAGTGCGTGCGCAACGTGGTCACGCTCGGCAGCCCGTTGAGCGTCGATGCCGAAGGCAGCGCATCACCGGCGTTGCTGAAGGCGCTGTACCGGCTGGTGGCGCACCCGAAGGGCGCAGCCGCGCATTCGATGCAGCCGCGCGCGAAGAGCCTGCGCGACAAGATCCCGCCGCCGGTGCCGATGAGCTGCCTGTATTCGCTCAGCGACGGCGTGGTGCCGCCGCAGGAAGCCACCATCGACGGCGATCCGGCGCTGCACGAGAACATCCGCATCGCCGGCAGCCACGGCGGGCTGGGCTTCAACCCGCTGGTGTTGTGCGTCCTGGCCGACCGGCTGGCGCAGCCCGAGGGCGGCTGGATGCCTTACCGGCCGAGCGGCGCTTCGGGGCTGGTGCACCGGCTGCTGGCGCACGGGGCGGTGCCGATCTAGGCTTCGCGGTTTTCGTCGGCTTCACGGGCTTTGTCGTGGCCAGCGCCAGGTATTCCTGGAAGCTGTCGCGCAGGTGCTGGGTGAAGGCCTCGGGGTCGGGGATCAGTTCGCGGCACGAGGTCGGCGAGATGATGATGCGGCCTTCGTAGCTGGTCACCGCGAAGACCAGCCCCATGCCGTCGCTGATCGGCATGATGGCCGAGAAGTAGCTCATGCGGGCGCCCAGCAGGTACATCGGCACCGACGGCCCCGGCACGTTGGTGATGGTGCAGGCCGCCGTCGGCGCATGGCGCAACGCGGCCTGGCTCGACAGGCTCTGTGCGCGGCTGCTCATCGCCAGCGTGCTCGACGCCGATTGCTGTTGCACGTCGCTCAGTTCGGCCGCCGTCAAGGCCTGGCCGCTGGCCTTGGCCTCGGCGGTCTGGCCGCGGATCAGCGCCAGCCGCTGCACCGGATCGTGCAGCTCGGTGCCCAGCAGCACGCGCAGCCAGGACAACGTGGGCGCGTCGTCGGCCGACGCGCCGCGCACGTAGATCGGGCTCACCGCGCTCAGGCTGCTCGCGGGCAGTTCGCCGAGGCTGTCCAGATAGCGGCGCAGTGCACCGCCGCACACCGCGAGCACGGCATCGTTGACGGTGGCCCCGGGCACCAGGCCGCGGATGGCCTTGAACTCGCTGAGCATGAAGCGCCGCGTGTCGAACACGCGATGCGCCGAGACCACCGAGTTGAAGCGCGTGGCAAGCACCTGTTCGGGATGGCGCCACAGGTCTGACGCGAAGCTGATCGCGGCGCCGGCCGAATCGGCCAGCTTGCGTGCCAGTGGCGTGCGCGGCTCGAGCGGCGACAGCACCGCATTCAACGCGCCACGCACCAGCAGGCTGGCGCTGCCCGGGGCATTGCGCGCAAACCACGGCTGCGGCGGGGCCGGCGGCGGGGCTGCCGCGGTGGTGTCGTGCAGCAGCCGGGCGATGCGCGCGCCGCTCTCGGTGCCGATGGCGGCGTGATGCACCTTGGTCAGCAGCGCGAAGCTGCCGGCGGGCAGTTCGAGCAGGCTGTCCAGGCCTTCGATGACATAGATCTCCCACAGCGGGCGACTCATGTCGAGCGCGCGCGCGTGGATGCGCGAGGCCTGGATGCAGAACTGGCGCCAGTCTCCGGGCTTGGGCAGCGCGATGTGGCGCACGTGGTATTCGATGTCGAAGTTGGCATCGTCGACCCAGTACGGATGGTCCAGGTCGAGCGGCACACGCTGCAGCCGGCTGCGAAACATCGGCAGTTCGGCGAGCCGGCTTTCGATGTGGTTCAGGATGCTCTTGAAACGCATCGTGCCGCCAGGCACGGTACTCTGGTCGTAGATCTGGATCAGGCTCAGGTTGGCATTGGTGTGGCGTGTGTCGGCATAGAGCAGGCCGGCGTCGTGTGCGTTCAGTTGTCTCATCGTGGATCGGGCAAATGGCGCAGTTACAGCTGCTGCGCCTCGAAGGTGTTGCACTGGTCCATGCGGCCGCTTTCGAGGCCGGTCTTGAACCAGCGCGTGCGCTGGGCGCTGCTGCCGTGGGTGAATGATTCGGGCACCACCACGCCTTGCGACTGGCGCTGCAGCGTGTCGTCGCCAATGCGCGAGGCCGCATTCAAGCCTTCTTCGATGTCGCCCGGCTCGAGCCAGGCCTTGGCCTTCTGCGCGTGGTGCGCCCAAACGCCGGCCAGGCAATCGGCCTGCAGTTCCAGCCGCACCGACAGCGCGTTCTGCTGCGCCTCGCTGACGCGGCCGCGCATGCCGTCGACCTTGGCGGTGATGCCCAAGAGGCGCTGCACATGGTGGCCGACCTCGTGGGCAACCACGTAGGCCTGCGCGAAATCGCCCGGTGCGCCGAGCCGGCTGCGCAACGTGTCGAAGAAATCCAGATCGATGTACACCTTGGCATCGGCGGGGCAATAGAACGGCCCCATCGCCGACTGTCCGACACCGCACGCGGTGCGCGTGGCGCCCCGGAACAACACCAGCGCCGGCTTCTGGTAGGCGGCGCCGGCGGCACGGAACTGCTCGCTCCACACGTCTTCGGTGCTGGCCACGATGGTCGAGACGAACGCGGCGGCGGTGTCATTCGCCGGCGGCTTTTGCGCGGGGGCCTGCTGCACCTGTGGCGCCGAGACCCCGCCGCCGCCCTCCATCATGCCGAGCAAGGCGAGCGGGTTGATGCCGAAGATCCAGCCGGCAATCAGCGCCACGACGATGGTGCCCACCCCGATGCCCCGGCCACCGAGGCGCAGACCGCCACCGGCGCCACCACCCGCGCCACGTCGGTCCTCGACGTTGTCGCTTTGCCGATTGCCTTCCCACTTCATCTTCTTTCCTCCGCATGCGATGGCTGTGGGAAGGCCGCCACTCAGGCCTTGGGCAGCGTCACACCACGCTGGCCCTGGTATTTGCCGCCCCGGTCCTTGTAGCTGGTCTCGCAGACTTCGTCGCTTTCGAAGAACAGCACCTGCGCACAACCTTCGCCGGCATAGATGCGCGCCGGCAGCGGTGTGGTGTTGCTGAATTCGAGCGTCACGTAGCCTTCCCATTCGGGTTCGAACGGCGTCACGTTGACGATGATGCCGCAGCGCGCGTAGGTGCTCTTTCCCAGGCAGATGGTCAGCACGTTGCGTGGGATGCGAAAGTACTCCATCGTGCGCGCCAGTGCGAAACTGTTCGGCGGGATGGTGCAGACATCGGCTTCGATATCGACGAAGCTGCGCTCGTCGAAATGCTTCGGGTCCACCACGGTGCTGAAGATGTTTGTGAAAACCTTGAACTCGCGCGCGCAGCGGATGTCGTAGCCATAGCTGCTGGTGCCGTAGCTGACGATCTTCTGGCCATCGGCGCCAGTGCGCACCTGGCCCGGCTCGAAGGGTTCGATCATGCCGGTGCTCTGCGCCATGCGGCGAATCCACCTGTCGCTCTTGATGCTCATCACCAATTCTGGCACGCACGCGTGCGTCGCCCTGTGCATCGGCTGCGGCCAGCGGCTATGCTTGCAACCGGAACGACCCGGAGCCTTTTGATGTCCGCCAGCCTATTTCTTCCTGCCAACGAACTGATGGTTCAGTACGCGCGCTATCACCGCGACCGGCGCAACATCGCCACGCACATGGTCGGCGTGCCGATGATCGTCTTCGGCGTCGGCGTGTTGCTGGCGCGGGCCAACCTCGGCCCCGGCGATCCGGGCCTGAGCCTGGCCTGGGTGGCCTGGGCGCTGGCCACGCTGTGGTACATCAGCCGCGGCCACCTGTTGCTGGGGCTGGCGGTCAGCGCCGCCAACGCCGTGCTGTTCGCGCTGGCGCACCTGGTGGCGGCCGGCAGCGTGGCCAACTGGCTGACCTGGGGGCTGGGTTTCTTCGGCCTCGGCTGGGTGATCCAGTTCGTCGGGCACTACTACGAGGGCAAGAAGCCGGCCTTCGCCGACGACATCGTCGGCCTGCTGGTGGGCCCGATGTTCGTCAGCGCCGAGGCATTGTTCTCGTTCGGCCTGGCGCAACCGCTGCTGCACGAGGTAGAACGGCGCGCCGGCCCGACCGTCATCCGCGACCTGGCGCACCCGGTCGGTTGACTCAGGCCCAGGGCAGCTCGCCTTTGACGAAGGCCGCCGCCTCGGCCGGCAAGGTGTCGTCGAAGAACGATTCGGTGGGCCGGTCCACGAGCAAGCGGCCGGACTCCAGATAGGCCACCCGCGTCGCCAGACGTTTGGCCTGGCCGAGGTTGTGCGTGCTCAGCACCACCGTCACGCCGTCGGCGGCGATCTCCTCGATCAAGGCTTCGACCTCGCGCTTGGCACCAGGATCCAGGCTGGCGGTGGGCTCATCCAGCAGCAGCAGATCAGGCTGCAAGGCCCATGCGCGCGCCAGCGCCAGGCGCTGCTGCTGACCGACCGACAGCGTCGGCGCCGACCGATGCGCCAGTTCGGCCAGGCCGACACGTTGCAGTGCCCGCTGGCAGCGCTCGGCGCGTTGTGCGCGGGGAACCTTGTGCAGCCACAGACCCAGGAGGACGTTGGCGCGCGCCGACAGGCTGAGCAGGAACGGGCGCTGGAACAGCATCGCCAGCGACGGCTCAGCGCCCGCAGGCAACGCGTGCAGGCGTCGCTCGCCCTCGAAATCCACCAGGCCGTGCAGCAGCCGCAGCAAGGTGGTCTTGCCGGAGCCGTTGGCACCGACCAGCGCCAGGCGCTCGCCGCGCCGCAGTGTCAGATCGACGCCATCGAGCGCCTGCACGGCGCCGAAGCGCACGGCCGCGCGGCGCAGGCTGAGCAACGGTGGTGCGGTGGTCACGCCGGCCTCTCACGCTGTTCACCGCGGCCCGGTGATTGCACCAGCGCGATGAGCAGGTTCACCGCGCCGACCACGGCCAGCAGCACCACGCCGATGGCGAGTGCCAGCGGCAGGTCGCCCTTGCTGGTTTCGAGCGCGATGGTGGTGGTCATGACGCGGGTGAGACCATCGATGTTGCCGCCGACGATCATCACCGCGCCGACCTCCGCCACCGCGCGGCCGAAGGCCGTGAGCAGCACCGTCAGCACCCCGGCGCGCTCGTGCACCAGCATCCACATCGCGCTGGCCAGCGGGCTGGCGCCCATCGAGCGCAGCTGGTCGCCGCCGTCGCGCAGCGCGTTCAGCACCAGCCGCCGCGACAGCGCGGCGATCAACGGCACCACCAGGATGCTCTGCGCGATGATCATCGCCGTCGGCGTGAACAGGATGCCCATCGCGCCCAGCGGGCCGGCGCGCGACAGCAGCAGATAGACCACCAGCCCGACCACCACCGCCGGCAGCGCCAGCAGCGTGTTCATCAGCCACACCACCGCGCCGTGCAGCGGAAAGCGCGCCACCGCCAGCCAGGGGCCGAGGGTCAGCCCGAGCAGGGCACCGATCAGGCAGGCGGTGATGCTGACGCGCAGCGACAGGCCGACGATGTGCAGCAGTTCAGGATCGAAGCGCCACAGCATCGATGCCGCCAGCGCCAGGCTGTCAGCGATCGAGCCCACGGTGTTTCAGAACGCCTGCAGCGCTCGGACGAGATGGCATGGCGTTGCCGTTCTCAACCGGCGACCACGCGCACCGGCGCGCGCTGCGGCTCGGGCTCTGAATCGAAACGCTCGAAGCCGGTGTAGCAGATGAAGTGCCGGTTGGCCGCGCGGCCGAACAGGCTCATGCCCAGTTGCCGCGCCATGTCGTGGCCCATCGCGGTGACGCCATTGCGCGAAACGATGATCGGCACGCCGATCTGCGCCGACTTCATGACCATCTCGCTGGTCAGGCGGCCGGTGGTGTAGAACACCTTGTCGGCGCCGGGCATGTCGCGCATCCACATCCAGCCGGCGATGGTGTCGATGGCATTGTGGCGGCCCACGTCTTCGACGAAACACAGCATCTCGGTGCCGCGGAAGAGCGCGCAGCCGTGCACCGAGCCGGCCTTGCGGTGGATGCTGTCCTGCTGGCGCATGACTTCGAGCATGCCGTGCAAGGTCGATTGGCGAATGCGCGCGGCCTGCGCGTCGGGCAACTCGAGCGACTTCAATTCGTCCATCAGGTGGCCGAACACCGTGCCCTGGCCGCAGCCGGTGGTGACCACGCGGCGGGCGGTCTTGCGCGCGAAGTCCTCGATGCCGTGACGCGTGCGCACCGCGACTGCGGCGACCTCCCAATCGACCGTCACCGACTCGACCGCATCGACCGCATCGACGAGCCGCTGGTTGCGCAGATAACCCAGCGCCAGCAGCTCGGGCATCGCGCCGAGCGTCATCAAGGTGACCAGCTCGCGCTTGTCCACGAACAGTGTCAGCGGCCGCTCGTCGGGGATGTGGATGGATCGGCGCTGGCCGTATTCGTCGAGCACGGTGATTTCACGTGTCAACGCCGCGCCGGCGCAGGTCAGACGCGGCGCGCCGGCCACCAGCGGTGGCGGGCTCGGCATCAACGGAAGGCTGGCGGTCATCGGCAGGGCGGCGCTGGGGCCGCGGTGCGCCCGGCAACGCGGGCTGCAGCCTATTTTGCCGGAGTCGATGCGGCCTGCGGCGTGGTGCTGCTGGGCGGCGCGGTGGCCGTGGCCGCAGGCGAATGGGCGCCCGCCGCCTCGATCGGCTTGGCCGCCGGTGCGTACACGAACGGCCCCGGCTCGGCGCACGCCGGCGTCGGCGTGGGCTGCACCGATTTGCCGGCCTCGGCCAGGTAGCGGGCGGCCACCTTGTTCTGCACCTGGCACAGCTGGTAGGCGCCGACCTTGTTGGCGTAATCGGCTTTGGCCGCGCGCTCGGCGGCGGCGGCCTTGGCCTCGTCGCTCGGTGGCGGCAGCTTGGCCAACGCGACGCTGCACAACCCGCTCAACAGCACGCTCGCCGCGACACCCAATGCTTTCATGTGGCCTCCCTCGCCGAACCAACGACCGGTGGTGTGCCCGAGCGCTGCGCCGGGATCTTGCCGGCGCGCACGTCATCGGCCCACAGCACATGGTGTTCCTGCGCCCAGGCTTCGTCGACATAGCCGCCGCGCATGGCGTCGTAAGCGCCCTTCATGCCGATCGTGCCGAGATAGATGTGGCCCAGGAACATGGCCATCATCAGCACCGTGGCCACCGAATGCACGATGCTCGCCACCTGCATCTGCGCGCGTGTCTCGCCCCAGCCGGGCACCAGGCCGTCGAGCACCAGGCCGGAACCGACGACGATGCTGCCCAGCAGGAAAACACCGCCCCAGAACATCACCTTCTCGCCGCCGTTGAAGCGGTGCGAGGCCGGTTCATGGCCGGACAGAACGCCGCCACCGCCGGCCACCCAGCGCGTGTCCTCGCGGCGCCAGAAGTTGTCGCGCACGAAGGTCAGGAAAACGATGACCAGCGAGACAGCGAACAACGGCCCGGCAAAGTTGTGCAATGTTTTCAATGCGTAGGTGAGCCAGCCGAACAGCGTGGCGCCCAACAACGGCAACAGGAAGAACTTGCCCCAGGCCATGACGATGCCGGATATCGCCAGTGCCACGAAGGCAATGGCGTTGGCCCAGTGCGCCGCACGTTCGAACGGCGTGAAGCGTTCGATCTTGCGGCCGGTGTCGGCCACACTGCCACCCAGCGGGCCCTTGCTCAGGTAGAACAACGCAATCGCCGCCACCACGATCAGCAGCAGCGCGCTGCCGTACGGCAGCAGCCAGCGGTTGCGCACCTGCCGCCAAGCCTCACCTGCGGTCGTGTACTTGGAGCCCGGGTATTGCACGAAGGACTGGATCAACGTGCCCTTCTCTGCCCCCGGCAAGCTGGTGTAACCCTGCTGCTCGCCCGATTCGCGCACCGCGCGCCAGAACGGCGCATTGTTGCCGGGCTGGCTCTTGCCGCGCTGCGCGTTGGTCTCGTCCGCCTTCGGCTCGGCCGGCGCCACGAAGCCGGCCGGCGGGCCCTTGCTGCCGTCGGCGGCCGCCTGCGCCTGCGAGGCCAGCGGCATGCCCATCAGCAGGACGGCGGCAAGCAGCGCGGCCGGCAGTTTGCGCATCGACTGTAGGTGCCACACGTTCATCGTTGATCCTTGTGCCGCTGCGTTGGGTCGCTGGTTCGCTTCTTCGACTACTGCCCCGCGATGCGCAGGTACTCGTTCTGCGACTTGGCACGATTGCGCAGCTGTTCCTTCCAGCTGGCCTCGTCGCCGACCTTCCAGCCCGGTGCGACGAACGGATCCTGCGCACCCTGCCAGGCCGGCGTGGCGCTCTTCGGCAGACCGACGCCCTGCGGCTTCTCGCTGCACGCGCCCAGCAGCGCCACGACAACCAACCCCATCACGCTCACCAACAACGTCTTCTTGTTCATCACTTGCCTCCGGCCGGCTTGCCGTAGGCGGTGCCCCAGCCCCAGACCTCGCTGCCCTTGCCACGCACCAGCACGCGGTCGCGGAAGATGTCGGCGACGACATCGCCGTCGCCCCCCAGCAGCGCCTTCGTCGAGCACATCTCGGCACACGCCGGCAGCTTGCCTTCGGCGAGCCGGTTGCGGCCGTACTTCTCGAACTCGGCCTCGCTGCCGTTGGTCTCGGGGCCGCCGGCGCAGAAGGTGCACTTGTCCATCTTGCCGCGCAGGCCGAATTCGCCGTTGCTCGGGAACTGCGGTGCGCCGAACGGGCAGGCGTAGGAGCAATAGCCGCAGCCGATGCAGACATCCTTGTCGTGCAGCACCACGCCGTCATCGGTGCGGTAGAAGCAATCGACAGGGCACACCGCCATGCAGGGCGCGTCGGAGCAGTGCATGCAGGCCACCGAGATGCTCTTCTCGCCCGGCACGCCGTCGTTGAGCGTGACCACGCGGCGCCGGTTGACACCCCACGGCACATTGTTCTCGGCCTTGCAGGCGGTGACGCAGCCGTTGCATTCGATGCAACGCTCGGCATCACAGATAAATTTCATTCGGGCCATGGACTTCTCTCCGGGTCGCTGCTCTGTTGGCGAGGTTCTTGCCGTTGCCGCAGCGCCTTCAGGCGCTGGCTTTCTCGATCTGGCACACCGTGGTCTTGGTCTCCTGCATCATCGTCACCGCGTCGTAGCCGTAGGTGGTGCTGGTGTTGACCGCTTCGCCGCGGATGACCGGCGCTGCACCTTGCGGGTAGTAGGGCAAAAGATCGACGCCGCCCCAGCGGCCGGCGAAGTGGAACGGCAGGAACACCGTCTCGGCGTTGACGCGCTCGGTGACCAGCGCCTTCACGCGCAGGCCCTTGAAACCGGGCACGGCGGCCATCGGCGGCGAGCGCACCCAGACATCGTCGCCATTGCGGATGCCGCGGTCGTTGGCCGCCTTCGGATTGATCTCGACGAACATGTGCTGCTGCAACTCGGCCAGCCACGGGTTCGAGCGGGTCTCGTCGCCGCCGCCTTCGTATTCGACCAGCCGCCCGCTGGTCATGATCAGCGGGAAGGTCTTGACGATCTCGATGTTCTTGTCCTGCACCGTCTTGAACAGCGTCGGCAGCCGCCAGAAGGCCTTCTTGTCGTCGTGCGTCGGGTACTTGGCGACGAGGTCCGGGCGCGTGCTGTACAGCGGTTCGCGGTGCTGCGGGATCGGGTCGGGGAAGTTCCACACCACCGCGCGGGCCTTGGCGTTGCCGAACGGATGGCAGCCGTGCGCCATCGTCACCCGCTGGATGCCGCCGGACAGGTCGGTCTTCCAGTTCTTGCCGTCGGCGGCCTTCTGTTCGGCCTCGCTCAGGTCGGCCCACCAGCCCAGCTTCTTCAGCAGGATGTGGTCGAACTCGGGGTAGCCGGTGGTCAGTTCGCAGTCTTTCGAATGCGAGCCGTCGCCGGCCAGCAACGACACGCCGTCACGCTCGACACCGAAGTTGGCACGAAAGTTGCCCCCACCGTCCATCACCGAGCGCGAGGTGTCGTACAGGTTGGGCGAGCCGGGATGTTTCAGTTCGGCGGTGCCGAAACACGGCCACGGCAGGCCGAAATAATCGCCGTCGAGCTTGTAGCCGGTCTCCTTGTCGATGCCGCCCTTGGCGCGCAGCGACTTCACGTCGAAGACATGCATGTTGCGCATGTGCGCCTTCAGCCGCTCGGGGCTCTGGCCGGTGTAGCCGATGGTCCACACGCCGGCATTGATCTCGCGCAGGATCGATTCGGGCTCGGGCTCCATGCCGCCCTTTTGTTGCACCATCTTGTAGTTCTTCGTCAGCTCGGCGCCGAAGCCGAGCTTCTCGGCCAGCTGGTGCATGATCATGTGGTCGGGGCGGCTTTCCCACAGCGGCTCGATGACACGCTCGCGCCACTGGATCGAGCGGTTCGACGCGGTGACCGAGCCGCTGGTCTCGAACTGTGTGGTCGCCGGCAGCAGATAGACCGCACGGTTGGGGTTCAGTTCGTCGCCCTGGCCCGGCATCGCCGCCATCGCCGCGGTGGCGCTGGGGAAGGGGTCGATGACGACGAGCAGATCGAGCTTGTCCATCGCCTTCTTCATCTCGAGCCCGCGCGACTGCGAGTTCGGCGCATGGCCCCAGAAGAACAGCCCGCGCAGGTTGCTGTTCTGGTCGATCAGATCGTTGTTCTCGAGCACGCCGTCGATCCAGCGCGACACGGTCATACCGGCCTTGGTCATCATGCCCGGCGCGTACTGCTTCTCGATCCACGCGTAGTCGACGTCCCAGACCTTGGCGAAGTGCTTCCAAGAACCCGCGGCCAGCCCGTAGTAGCCGGGCAGCGAGTCGGGGTTGGGGCCGACATCGGTGGCGCCCTGCACATTGTCGTGGCCGCGGAAGATGTTGGCGCCGCCACCGCTCTTGCCGATGTTGCCCAGCGCCAGCTGCAGGATGCACGAGGCGCGCACCATCGCGTTGCCGATGGTGTGCTGCGTCTGGCCCATGCACCACACGATGGTGCTGGGGCGGTTCTCGGCCATCGTCTTCGCCACCTGCAGGCAGGTGGCCTCATCGACGCCGCAGGCTTCTTCCACCTTGTCGGGTGTCCACTTGGCCATCACGTCGGCGCGCACCTTGTCCATGCCATAGACGCGGTCGGCGACGTACTGCTTGTCTTCCCAGCCGTTGTTGAAGATGTGATACAGCACGCCGAACAGGAACGGAATGTCGGTGCCCGAGCGGATGCGTACGTACTGATCGGCCTTGGCCGCCGTGCGCGTGAAGCGCGGATCGACGACGATCATCTTGGTGCCGGTTTCCTTGGCATGCAGCATGTGCAGCAGCGACACCGGATGCGCCTCGGCGGCATTGCTGCCGATGTACAACGCAGCCTTCGAGTTCTGCATGTCGTTGTACGAATTGGTCATGGCGCCGTAGCCCCATGTGTTCGCAACGCCGGCCACCGTGGTGCTGTGGCAGATGCGCGCCTGGTGGTCGGTGTTGTTGGTGCCCCAGAGCGACACCCACTTGCGCAGCAGGTACGACTGCTCGTTGTTGTGCTTCGACGAGCCGACGAAGAACATCGAATCGGGGCCGCTGTCCTTCTTCAGCGCCAGCATCTTGCTGCTGATCTCTGCCAGCGCCTGGTCCCAGGTGATGCGTTCGTACTTGTTGCCGACCAGCTTCATCGGGTACTTCAGGCGGTATTCGCCGTGCGCGTTCTCGCGCAGCGCGGCACCCTTGGCGCAATGCGCGCCCATGTTGATGGGGCTGTCGAAGACCGGTTCCTGGCGCACCCACACGCCGTTCTCGACGATGGCATCGACCGCGCAGCCGACCGAGCAATGGCCGCACACGGTGCGCTTGACCTCGACCTTCTTCGCGCTCGCGGCCGCACCGGTGGCCGGGTCGGCGGCCTGCGCCTTCTTCACCAGCGTCAATTGCGACACGGCCATGCCGGCACCCACGCCGAGCCCGGAGCGGCGCAGAAAGGCGCGGCGGTCCATCGTCGGCACCGAGCGCGCCAGGCCGCGCACGAGGTTCGACACCAAGGCGCCGCCGGTGGCTGGGTTGCTACCGGCCGGACCGGTCTTGCGGATCAACAGCATGAACTGCTCCTGTGGGATCGACGAAGGCCGTTCAAACCTTGGCGGTCTGGTAATAGCGTTGCACGTGCTGCGTCAACTGGTAGCGGCCGTGGGCGTCGTCGGCAGGCTGCTCGGGCATGGATGCGGCAACCCTCTCGCCGCTGCTGCCGGCGGGCAGCAGCGCGGCCGCAGCGGCCAGCGCCCCCGCGGTGCCAGCGCCGGCAAACACCCGGCGACGCGACAGCAGGGTCTGGTTGGGCTGGGGTGGGGACTTGTCCATGCGACCTCCTGAAGGGCGCACCCGCGTCAAAGCCTGCGGGTACATACAGCATTACCCGCCAGCCGGCAGCCCGATTCAATAGGGCCTGCCCCGACCTGGTGCGACAACTTGTCGCACGCGCTTTCACCGACTGCGCCGGACAGGCACATGCCTAGAATCAATTTTTGCCCACGCACCGAGGCAGGATTGCCGAGCCCATGCAAGACGTGCCCGAGTTGAAGGTCGCCGTGACCATCGAGCGACGCCGGCAACCCAATCGCTGGGAAGCCTGGGGTTATCGCGTGGCCGACGTGAGCCTGGACACCGGCAGCTTCGGTGACGGCATGCGCGTCTTGCGCGACGACGGCGAATCGAGCCGCTGGCTGTTTCCGGGCCTGCCCGTGTCGCTGCATGCCGACGAAGCCGAGGGATATCACCTCAATCTGGCCAGCGGCAATCCGGTTTGGTTCGTGATGTGGCGCATCGACGACGACGACCCATCGCGCGCGTGGCCCGAACGTGTCACGCTGTCATACAACGAAGCCGCGCGCCTGCTCGACGCGCAGGAACGGGTGGACAACCTGCCGCTGCCGACGCCGGTGCGCGAGTGGCTGCAAGCCTTTGCCGACGAACACTATCGGCCCGAGGTCAAGCGGCGCCGCAAGCCGGCTTCATTTCTGGCGCCCGGGCAACGCTGGTGATGGCGATGCGCGAACGCCCCGACGACGACGCCTTCCTGTCACGCTGGTCGCAGCGCAAGCAACGGGTGCGCGCCGGCGAGGCGCTGCCGGATGCGCCGCCGGCGGCGATCGACAAACCGCCGCAAGCAGTCCCCGCCTGGTCCGCGCCCGTCGTGCCAGCCGCCCAGCCTGTCGATCACGACGGCGCTGGTACGGACGGGAGCAACAGCGCCGACAAAGCATCCCCGCCGACGCTCGACGACGTGGCAAGCCTCAACCGCGACGCCGACTTCTCGCGCTTCGTCGCCGCCGATGTCGGTGGCGACGTGCGCAACGCCGCTCTGCACAAGCTGTTCAGCGACCCGCACTTCAATGTCATGGACGGGCTGGACATCTACATCGGCGACTACAACACCGCCGACCCGCTGCCCGCGTCGATGCTGCGCCAGATGGTGCAGGCGCGCGCGCTCGGGCTGTTCACCGAAGAAGAACCGGCCGCGCCGCAAGTGGTCGAGGCGGACAACCACGTCGTGCCGCTCCCCCCTATTCACCAGGCTCCCGATGAAGACGCTGATCTGCGATTGCAACCACTCGATGCCGCTGGACGCGAAGGCCCTGAGCCTGGCGCTGGCGAAGACGGCACGGGCCAGCACTGAGGGCCTGGCCACGCTGCACAGCGCACTGTGTCGGCGTGAAGCTGCCGCCTTCCAGCGCGCCGCGAAGGACAGCGCGGCGACGGGTGATGCGTTGCTGGTGGCCTGCACACAGGAGCAGCGCCTGTTCCTGGAACTGAACGACCAGACCGAGGGCACGGCGAGCGTCGAAGAACGGCCGATCCACTTCGTCAACATCCGCGAGACCGGCGGCTGGTCGCGCGACGCGCAGCAGGCCACGCCGAAGATCGCCGCGTTGATTGCCGCCGCGCAGCTGCCACCGCCGCAACCGGTGGGCACCGTCAGCTACCGCAGCGCCGGCCGCTGCCTGGTCATCGGCGATGCCGAGGCCGCCGAACAGGCCGCGGCGATGCTGGCCGACAAGCTCGAGGTCAGCCTGCTCGTCGAAGGGGGTGCGCTGGCGCAGACGCATGAGCGGCCGGTGCACAGCGGCCGCCTGCACGCGCTGCGCGGCTGGCTCGGCGCCTTCGAGGCCGAATGGGAATCCACCAACCCGATCGACCTGGCACTGTGCACGCGCTGCAACGCGTGCATCGACGCGTGCCCGGAGCAGGCGATCGACTTCTCGTACCAAGTCCTGTTGGATGTGTGCAAGGGCCACCGCGAGTGCGTGCGCGTGTGTGAAGCGGCCGGCGCGATCGATTTCGCGCGCGCGCCGCGCAACGAGACGGGTGCCTTCGACCTGGTGCTCGACTTGCGCGCCGAAGCGGCGTTTGCCATGCACCAGAAGCCGCAGGGCTACTTTCATGTCGCTCCTGCCGGCGACAACCTGCGCGCATTGACACACGCCGTGCTGCAACTGCGCGAGGCCGTCGGTGAATTCGACAAACCGCGCTTCTTCCACTACCAGCCCAAGCTGTGCGCACACAGCCGCAATGAACAGATCGGATGCACCGCCTGCATCGACGTGTGTTCGGCGCAGGCGATCCGCAGCGACGCGTCGCTGAAAGGCAAGCGGCCGACGAAGGCGTTGCGCACGCCGGGCATGGCAGCCAAACCGGTCGCCACCGGCGCCGGCATCATCGTCGAGCCGCACCTGTGTGTCGGCTGCGGCGCCTGCGGCACCGTGTGCCCGAGCTGGCGCATTGAGCTTCGCCTACCCCGGGCCGGTCGACCAGGGCGCGCGCGTGCGCACCCTGCTTGCGGCCTATGCCGCCGCCGGTGGACGCGATGCGGCCTTGCTGCTGCACAACGAAGGCGCGGGTGCGCAGGCCATTGCCGCGCTCGGCCGCGCCGCGCGCACCGACCGATCGGTGAACGGCGTGCCGGCTCGCGTGCTGCCGCTGGCGCTGTGGCACAGCGCCAGCGTCGGCATCGATCTGTGGCTGGCGGCGCTGGCACAGGGCGCCTCGCAGGTGTGGGTGCTGCTGAGCGCCGACGACGCGCCCGAATACCGCCAGGCGCTGGCCGCGCAGATGGCGGTGGCGCAGGCCATCGTCAGCGGCCTGGGTTATGCCGGCGAACGCTTCCGGCTTATCGACGGCGCCGCGGCTAGCGCGCCACGAGAACTCGATGCGTTGCTGGCCGCGCCGGCGGCACAGACCGTCGGCCGCGCCGCCGCCTTCGCCGCGCAGTCCGACAAGCGCGCCACACTCGACCTGGCCATCGACCACCTGCTGGCGATGGCGCCGCAGGCAAAGGAGCAGATCCCGCTGCCGGCTGACGGTTCGCCGTTCGGCACACTGCGCATTGACACGCAGCGCTGCACGATGTGCCTGAGTTGTGTCGGCGCCTGTCCGAGCAGCGCGCTCGCCGACAACCCGGATGCACCGCAGCTGCGCTTCATCGAATCGAACTGCGTGCAGTGCGGCCTGTGTGCCACCACCTGCCCCGAAAACGCAATCGCCTTGGTGCCCCGGCTGTGGCTGGCCGAGGGTGGCAAGGCACGCAAGGCGCTGCGTGTCATCAACCAGATGGAGCCGTACCGCTGCGTGCGCTGCGCCAAGCCCTTCGGCACCTTGCTCGGCGTGCAGAACATGATCGGCAAACTGGCCGGCCACTCAGCCTTCCAGGGCACGGCCGCCGAGCGGCTGAAGATGTGCGGTGACTGCCGCGTCATCGATCTGCACACCAGCGCCGATGAAGTGCGCATCACCGACCTGAAGATATGAGCGCGCCGAGCCGCTCCCAAGCGCTCATCCTGCGGCGCGCAGCGCGCAGGATCGTCCCATGAGCGCGCCGCTGACTCTTGCCGCCGCCGACCAGGGCGAGGAACTGCAGCGCGCCGAGCTCTACGGCCTTCTCGCCACGCTGTGGCTGGCGCCACCCGATGCCGCGCTGCTCGAGCAGTTTCGCGTCGCGGTGACCGAAGCGCCGCAGCGGGGCGGTGCGCTGGAAGCGCCGTGGCAGGCGCTGGTGGCCGCGCTGCGCGCGACCAGCGTGCCAGCCGCTGCCGACGAATTCGAAGCCCTCTTCCTCGGTGTCGGCCGCGCCGAGGTGATGGTCTATGCCTCGTACTACCTGAGCGGCTTTCTCAACGAACTGCCGCTGGCACGGCTGCGCGAACACCTGGCCGGCCTGGGCCTGACCCGCGATGCCCAGCGCGGCGAGACCGAGGACCATGTGGCCTATGTCTTCGAAGTGATGCGCTACCTGATCGCCGGTGACGACGTGGCCGTGTGCAACCTCGAACAACAGCGCCTGTTCTTCCGCGCCCATGTGCAGGTGTGGCTCGAGGCGCTGTGCGATGCGGTGCAGGCGCATCCGCGCGCGCACGTCTGGGCGGCGGTGGCGGGCTTCACGCGCGCGTTCATCGAAGTCGAGACGCAGGGCTTCGACCTGCTCGAGACATGACGCTCATCGAGCGCGCGGAAATCACCGGCCTGGTGCTCGCCGGCGGCCGCGGCAGCCGCATGGGCGGCGTGGACAAGGGCCTGCAACTGCATCGCGGCGTGCCGCTGGCGATGCATGCGCTGTTGCGCCTGGGGCCGCAGGTGGGCGAACTGATGATCAATGCCAACCGCAACCTGTCGGCCTACGAATCGATGGGCGTGCCGGTGTGGCCCGACGCCAGCGCCGATTTCGCCGGCCCGCTGGCCGGCCTGCTGGCCGGGCTGGAACGCTGCGAAACCAGGTACCTGGTCAGCGTGCCCTGCGACACGCCCGCCTTCCCCGACGACCTGGCCGCGCGGCTCGGCGCGGCATTGATCGAGCAGGATGCCGACATCGCGATGGCTGCCAGCGTCGAAGACGGCCAGCTGCGCACGCAACCGGTGTTCTGCTTGCTGAAATCGCAGTTGATGGAAAGTCTGGTGGCTTATCTGCATGCCGGCGAACGCAAGATCGATCGCTGGACCGCACAGCATGTCTGCGCGGTCGTGACCTTCGATGATGCCGCCGCCTTCTTCAACGCCAACACGCTGGCCGAGCTGCGCCAGCTCGACGATGGCCGAGGCTGAACGAGCGCACAACGCACGCTCACGCGCCTGCGTGCTGATCGTCGACGACGAGCCCGGCATGTGCCACTTCCTGGCCAAGTCGCTGGCGCCGCGCGTGGGCCGCGTGCTGTGCGCCGGCAGCGCCGAGGAAGCCGAAGCGCTGCTCGCCGAGCAGCATGTCGATCTGCTGCTGCTCGACATCGCACTGCCGGGCAAGAACGGCATCACGCTGCTCAAGCAGATGCGCGCGCAGGGCATCGGCGCCGAGGTCGTGCTGATGACCGCGTTTGCCGATCTCGACACCGCCATCGAGGCGCTGCGTGCCGGTGCCGGCGACATGCTGCTCAAGCCCTTTCGCGTGACGCAGGCACAAAGCGCAGTGCGTCAGGGGCTGGAGCGTGCCGAGCTGCGGCGCGAGAACTGGCTGCTGCGCCGGGCGATCAGCCAGCGCACACCGCCGGCCGATGCGCTGGTCGGCAGCTCGATCGTGGTCAAGGGCCTGCAGGCGGCGTTGCAGCGTGTCGCCGGGGTCGATTCGACGGTGCTGCTCAGCGGCGAATCGGGCACCGGCAAGGAACTCGCCGCGCTGACCTTGCACCGCCTGAGCGAACACGCCGCAGCGCCGTTCGTGCCGGTGAATTGCGCCACCGCCGATGGCAGCGCGCTGGAAGCCGAGCTGTTCGGCCGCGCCGACGGCGCGACCGCGCACGACGGGCTGTTCGTCTATGCCCAGGGCGGCACCTTGTTTCTCGACGAAATCGGCGAACTGCCGCTGCCCTTGCAGGCCAGCTTGCTGCGCGTGCTGGAAGACCGCCGCGTGCACCCATTGGGCGGCACGCGCGCGGTGCCGGTGGACGTGCGCATCGTCGCCGCCACCCACCACGACCTCGCCGACGACGTGCGCGCCGGGCGCTTTCGCGCCGATCTGTACTACCGGCTGCAGGTGGTGCAGATCAGGCTGCCGCCGCTGCGCGCGCACAAGGAAGATATCGCCGAACTGGTCGCGCACTTCATCGACACGCTGGCGCGGCGGCTGGGCGTGGCGCCGATCGACATCAGCGACGACGAGATGCTCTATCTGCAACAGTACGACTGGCCCGGCAATGTGCGCGAGCTGCGCAACCTGATCGAGCGCTCGTTGATCGTCGGCGCGCTGAACGTCTCGGCGCTGTACCAGAGCCTGCCGCGCCCGCCGCCGCCGATCGAACGCGTGCGCGCAGCGGACAGTCCCACCGCCAACACAGCCACCAGCGCGCCGACCGACCTGCACTCGCTGGAAAAGCGCCACATCCTGGCGGTGCTCGAATCGGTCGGCGGTGACAAGACGCAGGCCGCTCAGTTGCTCGCGATCTCGCGGCGCACCCTCGAGCGGCGGGTGGCCGAATGGGCGCAGAACTGAACGTCCGACCATGATCCGCAGGCGCTGGCAAGCGCTGTCGATCCGCAACAAGCTGCTGGTGATGGTGCTGCTGCCGCTGCTCGGCGTGCTGCCGCTGCTCGGCGTGTTGCTGTTGTGGTGGAGCAATCAGGCCTTCGACCGCATGCTAATCACCAAGGTGCGTGCCGACCTGGCCGTCGCGCAGGGCTACTTCGAACGCGTGCTCGGTGAAGTCGATGCCAGCACCGCGGCGGTGGCCGATTCACATGCGCTGCACGTCGCGCTGGCCGGCGCCGATACAGAGGCAGGCGCGCGCGCGCTGGTGGCATTGCTGGCACAGGCCCGGGCCCGTGAGGGCCTCGACTTCATCAACCTGCGCACGAGCGACGGCACGCTGCGCCTGACCGACCGCGGCGTGCCCGCCAGCGCGGCGCCGCTGGCGAGCAAGTCGCTGGAAGCGCCGGCGGCGAAGCCCGACGGTGAGCGCCGCGGCAGCGTCGAGGTGATGCCGGCCGAGCAGGTGGCGCTGCTCGGCAGCGGCCTGCGCGACAGGATCGATGTGCCGCTCGTGCCCACGCGCAACGCCGCGCCCAGCGCACGCACCAAGGAGGACCGTGCCATGCTGCTGGTGTCCACGCGCGCCGTGCGTGCGATCGACGGCCGCCTGCTCGGCCATGTGCAGGGCGGCTTGCTGCTCAACCGCAACCTGCCCTTCATCGACCACATCAATGCCATCGTCTATCCCGATGGCTCGCTGCCCTTCGGCAGCCGCGGCACCGCCACGCTGTTCCTCGACGACGTGCGCATCAGCACCAACGTGCGCCTGTTCGACGGCCGCGACCGCGCCATCGGCACGCGCGTGTCGCAGACCGTGCGCGACGAGGTGCTGGGTCGCGGCCAGACCTGGCTTGACCGCGCCTTCGTCGTCAACGACTGGTACGTCTCCGGCTACCGGCCGCTCGTGAACGGCGCCGGCGAACGTGTCGGCATGCTCTATGTCGGCTACCTGGAAACACCGTTCACCTGGTTGAAGTACGGCATGCTGGGTGGGATCGGCGCCATCTTCGTCATGGTCATGGGCCTTGCCGCGTGGGTCTCGCTGCGCTTCGCGCGTTCGATCTTCCGGCCCTTCGAACGCATGGAAGCGACCATGCGCCGCATCGAGGCCGGCGACATGCAATCCCGCGTCGGGCCGGTGCCCGGTGGCGACGAGATCGCGCTGCTGGCGCGCCACTTCGACCAATTGCTCGATGTCATCGACGACAACACGCGCGCATTGCAGCGCGGCAACGCCGAACTCGACGCCAAGGTGGCACAGCGCAGCGCCGAGCTGCAGACCGCGCAAACACAGCTGCTGCGCAGCGAGAAGCTGGCCGCGGTGGGGCAGCTGACGGCCAGCATCGCGCACGAGGTCAACAACCCGATTGCGGTCATGCAGGGCAACCTCGACCTGCTGCGCCAGCAGCTCGACGACGACGCACTGCATGCGGTGCACAGCGAACTGCGGCTGATCGACGAGCAGATCGATCGCATGCGCCTGATCGTCACCCAGTTGCTGCAGTTCGCGCGGCCGGGCGAATACGCCGGCTACATCGCTCCGGTGGATACCGCGCAGGTGCTGCAGGATTGCGGCGTATTGGTCGGCCACCTGCTGTCACGCTCTGGCATTGAGGTGCAGCGCGATTTCGCCGCCACGCGCCGGCCGGCGATCAACCGCAACGAGTTGCAGCAGGTGCTGGTCAATCTGCTCGTCAATGCCATCGACGCGATGCCGCACGGCGGCACGCTGCGGCTGGACACCCGCGACGCGGAACCCGACCGCGTCCAGATCCAGATCAGCGACAGCGGCGGCGGCCTCGATGCCGAGCTGATGCACCAGCTGTTCCAGCCCTTTGTCACGCGCAAGAAGGACGGCACCGGCCTCGGCCTGTGGATCAGCCGCAGCCTGGTCGAGCGCTACGGCGGCACGCTCGAAGCGCGCAACCGCGACGACGGCATCAGCGGCGCAGTGTTCACCTTGATACTGAAGCGCGAGCCCGATGCCACCGGATGACCGGCGCAGCGAACCCGTTCAGGTCTCCGTCGAAATCTTGATGCTCGGAAACTTGGCCGAAAAGTCTTTGGCCCGCTGCGCGATCTTCACCGCCACGGTGCGCGCCACCGCCTTGTAGATGGCGGCGATCTCGCCGTCGGGGTCGGCCACCACCGTTGGCCGGCCCGAATCGGCCTGCTCGCGGATCGACATCGTCAGCGGCAGCGCGCCGAGGTAATCGACCTGGTATTGCTCGGCCATCTTGCGCCCGCCATCGGCGCCGAAGATGTGTTCGACATGGCCGCAGTTGGAACACACATGCACCGACATGTTCTCGACCACGCCCAGCACCGGCACGCCCACCTTCTCGAACATCTTCAGGCCCTTGCGCGCGTCGAGCAGCGCGATGTCCTGCGGCGTGGTGACGATGATCGCGCCGGTCAGCGGCACCTTCTGGCACAGCGTGAGCTGGATGTCGCCGGTGCCCGGCGGCATGTCCACCAGCAGGTAGTCGAGATCGCTCCAGTTGGTCTGGCGCAGCAGTTGTTCGAGCGCCTGCGTGACCATCGGGCCGCGCCAGATCATCGGGTTGTCGGCATCGATCAGGAAGCCGATCGACATCACCTGCACGCCGTAGTTTTCCAGCGCCTCCATGGTCTTGCCGTCGGCGCTTTCGGGGCGCGCGCTGATGCCCATCATCATCGGCTGGCTGGGGCCGTAGATGTCGGCATCGAGGATGCCCACGCGCGCGCCTTCGGCCGCCAGCGCCAGCGCCAGGTTGGCCGCCGTGGTGCTCTTGCCGACACCGCCCTTGGCCGAGGCCACGGCGACGATGTTCTTGACATTCGGGATCAGCGCCACGCCGCGTTGCACGGCGTGGGTCACCACTTTCCAGGCCAGGTTGGCGCTGACGTTTTCGACGCCCTCGACCGTGCGTGCCGCCGCGACCAGCGCCTTGCGCAGCAGCGGCATCTGGCTCTTCGCCGGATAGCCCAGCTCGACATCGAAAGCGACGTCGCCGCCTTCGATGTGCAGGTTCTTCAATTGCTTGCTGCTGACCAGATCGCTGCCGGTGTTCGGGTCGATGACCGCTTTCAACGCGTCGAGCAGGCGGGTTTCGTTGATGGGCATGAGGCGGGGCCGGTGCGGGGAAGAGACGGCAACGAGTCTAGCCGCTCCCAAAGCGAGCATCGCGCCAGCATTGGCGGTGGCGCGTCGGCTTCGAGGTGGTGCGCCACAGCCCAGGCCGACCTGCGCGCAGGCCGCTGCCTACAATGCCGGGCCGCGCCGAATCCGGTCCACCGAAGCCATCGCCATGCCGCGCAAGCTGTTCGTCACCACCGCCCTGCCCTACGCCAACGCGGCATTTCACCTCGGCCACATGATGGAATACATCCAGGCCGACATCTGGGTGCGATTCCAGCGCATGCGCGGGCACGCGGTCAACTTCGTCTGCGCCGACGATGCGCATGGCGCGCCGATCATGATCGCTGCCGACAAGGCCGGCCTGACGCCGCATCAGTTCGTCGCCGACATCGCCGCCGGCCGGCAGCCGTATCTCGACGGCTTTCACATCGCCTTCGACAACTGGCATTCCACCGACGCGCCGGAGAACCACGCGCTGGCCAAGGATGTCTACCGTGCGTTGCGCGACAACGACCTGATCGCCACGCGCACCATCGAACAGCTGTTCGACCCGGTCAAGGGCATGTTCCTGGCCGACCGGTACATCAAGGGCGAATGCCCGAACTGTGGCGCCAAAGACCAGTACGGCGACAACTGCGAAGTCTGCGGCGCGGTGTACGCACCGACCGAGCTGAAGAACCCGACCTCGGCACTGTCCGGCGCCACACCGGTGCTGAAGAGCAGCGAGCACTTTTTCTTCAAGCTGTCCGACCCGCGCTGCGTTGAATTCCTGCAGGGGTGGACGCAGGACGGCAAGCTGCAGGCTGAAGTGGCGAACAAGGTCAAGGAATGGTTCGTCGTCAAGGAAGACGGTTCGGGCGGGCTCGGGGATTGGGACATCAGCCGCGATGCGCCGTATTTCGGCATCGAGATTCCGGATGCACCCGGCAAGTACTTCTATGTCTGGCTGGACGCACCGGTGGGTTATCTGGCTTCGCTGAAGAACCTGCTCGACCGCCGTGGCGAAGACTTCGAGGCCTACATGGCCGACCCGGCGCTGGAGCAGGTTCATTTCATCGGCAAGGACATCGTCACCTTCCACACGCTGTTCTGGCCGGCGATGCTGAAGTTCAGCGGGCGCAAGGTGCCTGACCACATTCACGTGCACGGCTTCATCACCGTCAGCGGCGAGAAGATGAGCAAGAGCCGCGGCACCGGCATCTCGCCGCTGAAATACCTGGAACTGGGTCTGAACCCCGAGTGGCTGCGCTATTACATCGGCGCCAAGCTGAACGCGCGCGTCGAGGACATCGACTTCAACACCGAAGACTTCGTGGCCCGTGTCAACGCCGACCTGGTGGGCAAGTACATCAACATCGCCAGCCGGGCGGCGGGTTTCCTGGGCAAGCGCTTCGACGGCCGCTTGAGTGCCGACGTGGGCGTTGAAGGCCGGGTGCTGCTCGACGGGCTGCGGGCACATGCCGAAGCGCTCGCGCAGCTGTACGACGAGCGTGAAACGGCCAAGGCGCTGCGTGAAGTCATGCTGCTGGCCGACCGCGTGAACGAATACGTGGACCGGCACAAACCGTGGGAACTGGCCAAGACGGCGGGGCAGGACGCCTTGCTGCACGATGTGTGCAGCGTGTGCATCGAGGCCTTTCGGCTGCTGACCATCTACCTGAAACCGGTGGTTCCGGCGCTGGCCGCACAGGTCGAGACTTTCCTGCAAGTGCCGCCGTTGCAGTGGGCCGATGCCCAGCGCGCGCTCGGCGCGCATCGGGTCGGCAGCTACAAGCACCTGGTGCAACGTGTCGATGCGACGAAGCTGGAAGCCTTGTTCGAGGCCCCCGCGGAAGCCACCGCACCGCCCCCCGGCGGCGAGCCGGTGGCCGGCGAAATCGGCATCGACGACTTCGCCAAGGTCGATCTGCGCATCGCCCGCATCGTCACCGCCGAACGCGTCGAAGGCAGCAGCAAGCTGCTGCGCCTGACGTTGGATGTCGGCGAGCCGAAGACACGCAATGTCTTCAGTGGCATACAGTCGGCCTACAAACCCGAAGACCTGATCGGCAAGTTCACCGTGATGGTTGCCAACCTGGCGCCGCGCAAGATGAAGTTCGGCCTCAGCGAAGGCATGGTGCTGGCTGCGTCGCATGCCGACGACAGGGCCCACCCGGGCCTGTACCTGTTGCAACCCGGGCCCGGCGCGGTGGCCGGGCTGCGGGTGCGCTAAAGGCGATGGCTGCGCGTCAGCCGCGGCGACGTCTTGCGATGCCGGCCACGGCAACCAGCCCGGCCAACATCAAACCATAGGTGCCCGGTTCCGGGATCGGCGGCGGAGCGATCACCGGCGCCAGGCGCCCGGTCTCGTCGAACACGACATCGCCGCTGGACATGTCTTCCATCGACCATTGGGTCAATGGCACGTCGTTGGCGTCATACAGCTGCACCTGGTCGAGCACGAAGGTGTTGTAGTAGTTCGCGGTCAGGCGAACGTTATCGCCCTGAATCGCCTCGCCGGCCGCGATATACGCAAAGGCGCTAGACCAGTAGAAGATCTTGATCTCGGTGCCGAAGGGCACCATCGGCAGGTTGTAGGTGTAGGTGCCCGGGCCCAGTTCGGTGATCGAATCCAGTTTGTCCATGGGATCGTCGAACAGGTTCAGCCAATTCACCGTCGGGTCGGTGGTGGCACCGAAGTCCAGTCGGCCCGTGGCTTGGCCATAGCCGGCGGAATTTGTCTCCCCACCAGTGACTCGGAAGGTGAAGGTGGCCCGCTGCGCCTGTGCCTGCGCGCTGAAGAAGCGCACGGTGGTGGCGCTGCCCTGGCCGGAGACCTGATAGTAGTCGTCGGCCGAGTTGGCGTTGGCGACATCGATCGAAGCGAAGTTGCGCCCCGCATAGAAGCCGGCGAATGCACTTTGGCCGATGCCGGTGAACGTGGCGCCGTTGAGCACGAAGTCGTTGCGCTGATAAGGCACGTTGTACGGGATCACGTTGCTGACATAGTCGACGCCTTTGATCGTCGGGTCTTCGAAGTTGATGCTGCCGTAGCTCAGCGTGCGGTACATCGGCTCGACGTCGAAGCTGCCGCCGCCCAGTGACGTCAGCTGCGCATGGGCGCTGCCGGAGACGGCCGCGCACGCGGCCAGGATCCAGGGTGCAAGCGTTCTCTTCAATGGCAGACGAGCTGTCATGGTGCGATTCCCCGATGGCAAGTTGGTTCGGTGACCGAGGATAGGCGGCCGCGAACCCATCCGGCATCGCGCACCCCCTGAACGCACCCCCCCTTGTTCGCGGGGGCGCCTTCGGCGCGGCAACAAGCACACAAAGCGTCGTGAGCCGATACTTGCCGCTAGATGCAACTGCACCGCTTCCGCCCCCGCTTGATCGATGCATTGGCGCACTACGACCGCGGCCAGTTCGTGCGCGACCTGGGCGCTGGACTCACCGTCGGCATCGTCGCCTTGCCGCTGGCCATGGCCTTTGCCATCGCTGCCGGCGTGAAACCCGAAGCGGGACTGTTCACCGCCATCATCGCCGGCTTCCTGATCAGCGCGCTGGGCGGCTCGACGGTGCAGATCGGCGGGCCGGCGGGCGCCTTCATCGTCATCATCTACGGCATCGTCGAACGTTTTGGCCTGGCCAATCTGCTGATCGCCACCTCGCTGGCCGGCGTGCTGCTGTTCGTGCTCGGCCTGCTCAAGCTGGGCGTGCTGGTGCGCTACGTGCCGGTGCCGATCATCATCGGCTTCACCAACGGCATCGCGGTGCTCATCGCGCTGTCGCAAGTGAAGGACCTGCTGGGCCTGACGATCGACAAGATGCCGTCGGACTTCTTCACGCAGATTCGTGTCTTGGCCGAACACGTCGACCGTGTCAACCTTGTTGCGCTGGCCATCGGCCTGGCCTGCCTGGCGGTGGTGGTGCTGTGGCCGAAGTCCTATGCCATGGCGCAGGCACCGACCGGCCGCTCGGGCCAGCTGCGCCGGCTGGCCTCGCACCTGCCGGGGACGATCATCGCGCTGGTCGGTGCCACGCTGGCGGTGGCGCTGCTGCAGCTGCCGGTGGACACCATCGGTTCGCGCTTCGGCGGCATTCCGCAGTCACTGCCGGCGTTCGAGCTGCCCGAGCTGAGCTGGGCGAGCGCCAAGCTGCTGCTGATTCCGACCCTCACCATCGCCTTGCTCGGCGCCGTCGAGTCACTGCTGTGCGCGCGCGTGGCCGACAACCTGACCGAGTACCCGAAGCACGACCCGAACCAGGAATTGATGGCACAAGGCGTGGCCAACTTCGTCGTGCCGTTCTTCGGCGGCATCCCGGCCACCGGCACCATCGCGCGCACGGTGACCAATGTGCGTGCCGGTGCCGCATCGCCGATCGCCGGCATCGTGCATGCGCTGACGTTGCTGGCGGTGGTGCTGCTGGCCGCGCCGCTGGCGGTGCACGTGCCGCTGTCGGCGCTGGCCGGCATCTTGATGTTCGTCGCCTGGAACATGGGCGAATGGCACGAATTCGCGCGGCTGCGCCGGTTCAGCGCGCAGTACCGCACCATCCTCCTCGGCACCTTCGCGCTGACGGTGGTGTTCGACCTGACGGTGGCGGTGCAGGTGGGGCTGGTGCTGGCCTGCGTGTTCTTCATCTACCGCATGAGCACGCTGTTCAGCGTGCGGCCGCACGTCGCCGATCAGCTGCCCGGCGGGGTGCAGGTGTTCGAGCTGTTCGGCTCGCTGTTCTTCGGCGCCGTCGGCAAGATCGAGGTGTTGCCGGGGCAACTGCAGGACGGCACGCGCGCGGTGGTGCTGGAGATGCACCGCTTGATCTCGATCGACACCTCCGGGCTCGAAGCGCTGGAGCAGCTGCACCGCGTGCTCAAGCGCCGCGACATCGGCCTCGTGCTGGCCAACGTCAACGAACAGCCGCTGTCGCTGATCCGCCGCTCGGGCTTCGAGGCGGTGATCGGTGCCGATGCGATCGTGCCCAACCTCGAAGAGGCGATGGGCCGCATGCCCTGAGCCGCGCAGGGCGCCCGTTCAGCGCCCTGTCACCAGAACACGCGCGCCTTGCGCAGCGCGTTCAGCGCCTGCACGCAACGGGCGATGGCCGCATCGCGCTCGTGCGCCAGCCAGCCGAGCGCGAACATCGCTTCGCCGTCGTCGGCTGCCGTGCTCTTGAACAAGTTCTGCGCCACGCACACGTCGTTGAAATGGCCGAGCGCGTCCTGCGCCACGGCCAACGGCCTGATGAACTTGCGCCGCGCCTTCTGGCCGACCAGGCCTTCGGCAAAGTCGCACAGGTAGCGCAGCCGCTTGATGCGCTTGCGCAATCGGTGGCGCTGTTCGTCTGCGATCGATGCGAAGCGCTTCGCGTCGCGCCTGACCTGCTTGTGCAGCAGCGCCAAGCGCTCGCGCAGCACATCGACGAAAGGCATGGCCGCAGGCGAACCGGCAACCCCCTCGGCTTCATCGGCAGCGCAGCCCAGCAGCTCGAGCCACAGGATGGTGGTGGCGCCGGCGCGCAGCAGGTCCTGCGGCGGCGCGGTGGCAGCCACGGCAGGCAGTTGCAGGTGGCTGGCGCCGGCCCGCTTCAGCGCCGGCAACAGCGTGGCCGCCAACGCATCGAGGTCGCGCGCCGCACCCAGACCGGCAAAGAGCTGGCGGAGCGCCGGCTGCCATGCCGGCTGCGCCGTGGGCAGCAGCGTGCCCAGCTCGCGCAGCGCGGTGCGCAGTCGGCGCAGGCCCACGCGCAGCTGATGCAGGTGTTCGGGCGTGCTCTGGCCATGCGCGATCTCGCTGGCATTGCCCAGCACCTGGGCCATGCAGTTGGCGACGATGGCGCGCATCGCCGCCTCACCGCCCGCCGCGGCCGTCAGCACCAGCGCCTGCGCCTTGACCGCCGCGCCGATGGTCACGCCACGGGCCAGCCGATCGCCACGCTCGGACTTGCTGCGCACGTCGAGCGTCAAGCCGAAACGCTGCACCCAGCGGGCCGCCACCGCCGTCATGGCCGACGCGCGGCCCGCCTTGAGTTCGAATTCCAGCTCGCACAACGGCCAGTGTCGGCCGTCGGCAAGCAGCTTGCCCTGGTCGAAGGCCAGCTCGACCGTGCAGCCGCGCGTGCGCGACAGCCGCAGCCAGCGCGTGACATCGCTGCCGTAGGTGATGACCAGGCTGGCGTCGCCGAGCGCCTTGCGCAGGGTCTCGCCGGCCGCGCTGCCGTCGTGCAGCGCCAAGTCGGCCACCGGCAGCTGGCCTGGGGCCACCACAACCGGTGCCTCGTGCTCCAGGCGTTGCCAGACGCCGTCACCGGCGCCTTTCAGCGTCTGCACCCAGCGCCGCCCTTCCTTGCGCACGCGCAGCGCCAGGCGCGCTTGTGCCAGGCGCCGATCGGCGCTGTCGAAGTAGTGGGCCTGCAGACGCACGCGCGTGGCCGTGACCGTGGCCACCGCCTTGCCCACCGCGGCGCGCTGCGCGGGCGGCACCTGGAACTTCAGTTCGATCTCGGTCATCGCAAATCGGGGCGGCAGCGCCTTCGCGCGCATGGCGCCGCTAAACTGGCAAGCTGCCGATTCTGCTCACTACCCGATGCCCTTCTTCAGAAAACCCTACAAGTCCGAGATCTCGATCTTCATCGACGAGCTGAAGGCGAAGAACCCGAACCTGGAAAGCGAGCAGCGCGCCGGGCGCGCGTTGCTGTGGGACAAGCCGGTCGATCGCCGCGCACAAGCGGCCTGGGACGACGCGCGCGTGCCGCAGCAGCCCTATGTCTATCAGACCCACACGGACTGAAGCGCGGTGAGCGCTGTCAACGAATCCGCGGCCCTGACGGTTCAGCCCGAGCCGCCCGACGTGGTCGATCAGGTGGCGCTGGCGCGTCTGTATGGCGAGCCGCTGTTCAAGCTGCCGCATGACCTGTACATCCCGCCCGATGCGTTGGAGGTGTTTCTCGAAGCCTTCGAAGGCCCGCTCGACCTGCTGCTGTACCTGATCCGGCGCCAGAACTTCAACATCCTGGACATCCCGCTGGCCGACGTGACGCGCCAGTACCTCGATTATGTCGAGCAGATCCGCCGTCGAAATCTCGAGCTGGCCAGCGAATACCTGCTGATGGCGGCGATGCTGATCGAGATCAAGTCGCGCATGCTGCTGCCGCCGAAGAAAACGGCCGACGGCGCCGAGATCGCCGACCCGCGCGCCGAACTGGTGCGCCGGCTGATCGAATACGAGCAAATGAAGCAGGCGGCGGCCCGGCTCGACGCGCTGCCGCTGCTGGGTCGCGATTTCCTGCGCGCGCAGGTGGCTGTGGAAAGCACGCCCGAGGCGCGCTTGCCGGATGTCACGGCCGAAGACCTGCGCGAGGCCTGGCTGCAGATCCTGAAGCGCGCCAAGCTGGTCGCGCACCACCACATCAGTCGCGAACAGCTGTCGGTGCGCGAGCACATGAGCATCGTCCTGAAGCACTTGCAGGGCCGCCGCTTCGTCGAGTTCCAGGACCTGTTCGATGCGCAGCGCGGCCTGGGTGTGATGGTCGTCACCTTTCTGGCGATGCTCGAGCTGTCACGCGAGAACCTGCTCGAGCTGACGCAGGCCGAGGCCTTCGCGCCGATCTATGTGCGGCTGGCGTATTCGGCCAACTGAGCGCACCAAGCAACGAAAGCATTCGATGATCCACGTCCTTGCCGTCATCACCGCCAAGCCGGGCCTGCGCGAGCAGATCCTCGCCGCCTGGCGCGACAACGTCGCGGCCGTGCGCGCCGAAGCCGGCTGCATCGCCTACGAAGCGGTGGTCGATGTCGCCGGCAGCTTTCCGGGCTTTGCGCAGTTCGGCGCCGACAGCTTCGTCGTCGTCGAGCAGTGGGAATCGATGCAGGCGTTGCAGGCGCACGGCGCGGCGCCGCACATGAAGGCCTATGCAGCGCGGGTGAAGGACTTCACCGCCAAACGCGCGATCCACGTGCTGCAACCGGCCTGAGCGCGGCTGCTTCCTCTCGCCAGCCCGGAAGAGGAGGCAAGACGGAAGCAAGGCCGACGCTCAAGCCGTCGGCAGCTTGTGGTCCTTGTAGGCCTCGCGCAACTTGTTCTTCTGCATCTTGCCGGTGGCACCGAGCGGGATCGCATCGGCGAAGACGACGTCGTCGGGCGTCCACCACTTGGCGATCTTGCCCTCGAAGAAGGCCAGCAACTGCTCGCGCGTCAACGCGGCGCCGGGCTTCTTCACCACCACCAGCAGCGGTCGTTCGTCCCATTTCGGGTGGAAGGCCGCAATGCACGCCGCCATCGCCACGTCGGGGTGGGCCATGGCGATGTTTTCCAGATCGATCGAGCCGATCCATTCGCCACCGGATTTGATGACATCCTTGCTGCGGTCGGTGATCTGCATGAAACCGTCGGCGCCGATGAGCGCCACGTCGCCGGTCGGAAACCAGCCATCGACCAGTGGATCGCCGCCCTCGCCCTTGAAGTACTTGTCCAGGATCCACGGCCCACGGACCAGCAGCTCGCCGCTCTGTTTGCCGTCCCACGGCAATTCCTTGCCTTCTTCATCGACGATCTTCAGGTCCACACCGTAGATCGCGCGGCCCTGCTTGGCCATTGCCGCATAGCGGTCTTCCTGGCTGCCGGCCAGGTGAGCGGCCTTGAAGCTGGCGACCGTGCCGAGCGGACTCATCTCGGTCATGCCCCAGGCGTGCATCACCTGCACGCCGTAGTCTTCCTTGAACTTGCGCATCATCGCCGGCGGGCAGGCCGAGCCACCGATGACGCTGCGCCGCATGGTGCTGAACTTCAGCTTGTTGGCATCGACGTAGGCCAGCAGCCCCTGCCACACGGTGGGCACGCCGGCCGACAGCGTGACCTTCTCGGTCTCGAACAGCTCGTACAGCGACTTGCCGTCGAGCCCGGCACCGGGAAACACCATCTTCGCGCCGACCATGCAGGCCACGTACGGCAGGCCCCAGGCGTTGACGTGGAACATCGGCACCACCGGCAGGATGACGTCGGCGGCCGAGCAATCCAGCGCATCGGGTGTGGCCGCAGCCAGCGTGTGCAGCAGCGTCGAGCGGTGGCTGTACAGCACGCCTTTCGGGTTGCCGGTGGTGCCGCTGGTGTAGCACAGCGAGCTGGCGCTGTTCTCGTCGAATGAAGGCCATTCGAAGCGGTCGTCCTGCGCTTCGAGCAGTTCCTCGTAGCACAGCAGGTTGGGGATCTTCGATGCCGCCGGCATGTGCGCGCGGTCGGTCATGGCGACGAAGTGCTTCACCGTCGCCAGCCGCGAGGCCACGGCTTCGACCAGCGGCGCGAAGCTCATGTCGAAGAACAGCACCTGGTCCTCGGCATGGTCAGCGATGTAGACCACCTGGTCGGGGTGCAGGCGCGGATTCAAGGTGTGCAGCACCGAGCCGGTGCCCGACACCGCGTAGTACAGCTCCATGTGGCGGTAGCCGTTCCAGGCCAGCGTGGCCACCCGATCGCCCGGCTTGACTCCCAAGCCGAGCACGGCCTTGGCCATGCGCCGCGAACGCGCCGCCAGTTCGCGGTAGGTGGTGCGGTGGATGTCGCCTTCGACGCGGCGCGACACCACCTCCTGCTCGCCATGGTGGCGTTCGGCGTGCACGATCAGTGTCGAAATCAGCAGCGGCTGCTGCATCATCTGGCCCAGCATGGGTGTGTCTCCTTCAGGTTGTCAGGGGTCGGATGGCGCTGCGCACATGTTCTGCCAACGCTGCCAGCATGGCGTCGATGGCACGCTGCGCGCGCGCAAAGTGTGGATTGGTTTCGTGGCGCTGCACGTCGGCATAACACGAGCGCTTGATCTCGATCTGCAGCGAATGGCGGCGCTCGGCGGGCCGGCCGTTCTTGGCAATGATCTGCACGCCCTTGAAGGGGTCGTTGCGCGCCACGCTGTAGCCTGAATCGCGCAAGCTGCCTTCGATCAGGTCCATCACCTCGGGGCCGGCGGTGCGGCCGTCCAGATCGCCGAGCACGAAGTCGGCGAGCGGTTTGTCGGGCAGCCCCAGGCGGGCGTACGAGTCGTCCGGCATCGAATGCACGTTCAGGTGCCACACGGCGCCATGCTGCCGATAAGCCGCATCGATGGCTTCGTCGAGCGCCGCGTGATAGGGCTTGTAGCAGCGCTCGATGCGCTGGCGCACCTCGGCCACCGACAGCTTGCGCGCGTACACCGGCACCTGGCCGAGCCGGCGCCAGATGAGCCCGACGCCGAGCGCTGTCTTCGGCCCCGTCGCCACCGGATCGGGCCAGGGCGCGTCGAGCAGTTCGACATCCAGGTCCTCGAGCACGCGGTTCGGGTCGATGTAGGCGCGCGGAAAGTTGGCGGCGACGAAGGTGGCGCCGACAGCGGGCGCGTGTGCGTACAGCCGCTCGATGAACAGGTCTTCGCCCCGGCGCAGCAGCTCGAACGGCGCCGCGTGGCCGAAATCGGCCGGATAGTGGCGCCCGCTGTGCGGTGAATCGATGACGATCGGCAAGCCCGGCGCACGCGGTGCTTGCACGCACACGACTGGGGTCGCTTCGGTGTCGGGGTCGGTTGTGGCTGCGGTCATCCCGATCAAATCTTACGCGGTCGCGACCGGCGGTGCGCCTTTGGCGCGCGCCTGCGCAGTGTGAACACCGGCAACCGCGTCGGCGCGCTCATGCCTCGCTGCGTCCTGGCCAGCGAATCGTGGCACGGGCCACAAGGACATTCGGCGGCAGGCGTCCTTTCAGGCGCCGGCCAGAGAGCATCCCGCCATTCCCTGCGTCGAATTGACGTGAAAGTAGCCGGCATTTGCAGGGTCTGCGATCGACGCAGAGGCGTAAGTCGGACGCGAATCAACATCGGTTCAGGCCGATCAGCCGGCCAGGCCTTTGACAACATGCGAAATACGCCCACTCCGTTTCCGAGCCTGTTCCTGAATGACCAGGAATCCTGGCAGTGGCCCCTGCCGCCATTGGCTTGGCGGCACTTGCCGGCGCCATTGATCGGCATTCCGCAGCCCTGCCGGATCGAGAGCGTGGTCGGCAGGGTGGTCATCGGCGAGATGCTCGGCTTCGACCCGGTTGAACGCAGGTTGCTGTTGCGCAGCGCCGCAGGAGGCCCGACGGGGCGTTTGGCCTTTGCCAGCTTCCGCCGCATGACGCTGACCGACCCCCTGTTGCCCGCCCCGCTGAGCGATGGCGCACCGCGCGAGCGATTGCCTGCCGCCGCCCAGGAACGCGATTACAAGCTGCACCCACCGCTCGATGCCACCTGGCCGGCCATCACCGGGCGCAGCGCAGGGCACGTGGAAGCGGACGAAGGCATGTACCTCTTCACACCGACCGAAGGCAACTCGTCGCTGACACGCATCTTCGTGCCGCGCTCGGCCTATGCCAGCGCCGAGTTCGGCGCGTCGGCAGAGGAAGTCGCATCTCGGCTGTGGATCGGCAGCCCCGCCGAGCTGCTCGAAGCGCTGGACCGCCAGCATCGCCAGCAGGTGTTGCCGATGGGTCACTCGCTGCTGGCGCTCGGCCTGGTGACCCAGGCGCAGCTCGATCAGGCCGTGGCCACGTCGAAGGGCTCGCTGCCCCTTGGCGAATGGCTGGTCAAGGAGGGGCTGGTGTCTTCTAACGACTTGAAGACCGCGCTGGCGCACAAGATGGGCCATCCCCTGATCGATCTGCGCCGCTTTCCGATCGATCCGAGTGCAATGGCCCTGCTGCCGCGGCGTGTCGCCGCCAACCTCGGGGTCATGCCGTTGATGCTTGACGCGGGTCGCCTGATCGTCGCCATCGACACGACGGCGCGCGTTGCCGAATTGCGCGAACTGCAGGTCTATGTCGAACGGCCCGTGGTGCCGGTGCTGGCACCCCGGTCACAGATCCTGACCGCGTTGCACCGTCTGTCGGATGACGACTGGAAGGAACACGTGGCCGAACGCGTGCCGTTCGCCGCCACGAAGCCCTGAGCGTCCAACTTGCCCACCGCCGGCCCAAGGGCTGGCGCGCTGCAGGCGCGCGGCCCGGTAGACCGACAGCTGCGGCCGCGCGCGATCCTGGCCGCGCCACCTCAACCCTTCTCGGCCGCACGCAGCCGCTTCGCCAGCGCCTGCAGCAGCTTCCAGGCGATGGCGCCGTTGCGTTCGATCAGCGGGCGGAACTCCCAGTAGGTCAGCCCGTAACACACCAGCTCGGAGCTGGCGACGACGGTGGCCGAACGCGGCCCGCCGTCGATGAGGGCGATCTCGCCGAAGTGGTCGCCCGGGCCGAGCGTGTTGATGGCCACGCCATGGCTCGATACCGCGGCTTCGCCCGCATCGATGATGAAGAAGGCGGCTGCACCGGAGCCCTCGTGGATCACGGTCTCGCCTTTGGCAAAGCGGCGCTCCTTCAGCAGCCGGGCGATCTGCTCGCTCTGGCGTCGGTCCATGTCGGCGAAGAAGCTCACCCGCTGCAAGGCACCCACCGGATCGCGCGGCGGTGGGCCGGCAGCACCGGCGCGCGACTGCCCGGTGGTGACGGCCCGGCACTGCAGCAAGTACAGCCTGCCGTCCTGCAGTGCCCATTCGATGTCGCGGCGCGGGCCGTAGGCCTGTTCGCATTGCAGCGCCAGCCGGCCCAACTGCGCGAGCTGCGCATCGTCCAGGCACAGCTGCGTCACCTGCGCCGCCGCCACCGGCTCTTCGAAGGTGCCGCCGTTGGGCAGCGAGCGCACGGCGATGCGCTTGCGTCCGGGCTTGCGTTCCAGCACCTGGCCGGCACGGTCGAGGCGAAAGTGATCGGGCACGACGAGTCCGGCGACCACCGCCTCGCCCAGGCCCCAGCTGGCCTCGATCAAGCGCTCGTCGGCACCGGTGACCGGGTGCTCGGTGAACATCACGCCGGCGACGTCGGGGTTGAGCAGCGTCTGCACCACCACGCCGACACTCGGCCGCGTGAACAGTCCCACTTTCTGTCGGTAGGTGATGGCCGAATCGGAATTCGCCGACCACCACACCTCGCGCACCGCACCCGGCACATCGGCGGCGGCGTGCACGTTCAGCACCGTCAGATGCTGGCCGGCGAAGCTGGCCGCGGCGCCGTCCTCGTCGACGGCTGACGAGCGCACGGCAAAGGGCGGCGGCAGCTCGGCGATCGCCGCCGCGAGCCTGTCGATGGCCTTGTCGTCGTCGCTGGCGACCGCCTCGACCAGGTTACCGGACAGCGCCACGCCGGGCGGCACCGCCAGGCCGTGGCGCACGGCATCGCCCAGGCCCACCGCCTTGGAACCGAAGAGCGCGGTGTCGCGCGCCTTCGCGAAGGGGACGACCTGCTGCCTCATGTCAGTGGCGCCCGGCCGCCAGCAACCACTGACGCGCCCCCTCGCGGGGCAGCGAGCGTGGGCGTCGTTTCATGCCAGCACCGTCACCTCGCCGGCATCGCCGTCGACACGCACGCGCACGCCGTCGGCGATGCGTTCGGTGGCCTCGCGCGTGCCGACCACGCCGGGGATGCCGTACTCTCGTGCGACGATGGCCGCGTGCGACAGCAGCCCGCCGTTGTCGGTGACGATGCCGCCCAGCAGCGGCAGCAGGATGTTGAAGGCCTCGGTCGTCGATTCGGTGACGAGAACGTCGCCCTGGTTGATGCGGCCGAACTCCGACGGTCCCGAGACGCGCCGTGCCGGGCCTTCATAGACGCCCTTGCTGGCCGCCAGGCCGTAGAGCACCTTGTCTTCGTTGGCCGCCTCGGAGCTGCCGAACAGATGGCCGAGCGCGATGAAGGTGGCGCGCATCAGGCGGCCCGCGTGCGGTGGCAGCGCCGCCAGGTCCGGTGGCGGCGGTGGCGGCGGGCCGAGCAGCGGCGGCACGTCCTTGGCGGTGTGCGCCGCGCGGTAGGCGGCGCGGTGGGTCAGTTCCTCGGCCGGGGGGCCGCCGCTGCCGGCGACCAGCGCGCACATCTCGTCGATGCCGGCCTCGAGCATGTTCGACGCCGTGGCGATGCCACCGCGTGCCGCCACGCGTCGGCCGGCGGCCAGCGCGGCACGCCGCATCAGGCCCGCAGCCCAGATGTCGCTGTACACGCCGCGCTCGTCGCGCAGCCGGTACATCAGGCGCGCCTCGCCGAGCAGTTCGTCGAACTGCGCCTGGTGCGCCGCGGGCACCCGCGCGCGTGCCTCGGCGATGCGCGCTTCCAGGTTCGACGCGGCCCCGGCCTCACCCGACAAGGCGATGCGCAGCGAGCGCAGCAGCGCATCCGGCAGCTCCAGCGCCGTGGGTTCGGCGATGTCGAAGCCGTCGATCAGCCGATGGCCGACCAGATCCAGATAGCCCCGCACGGCCGCGCCGGCATCGCCACCGAGAGCGCGCAGGCGTTCGAGCAACTGCGCCGGGTCGCCGTCGCCGGCCAGCAGCGTGCGTGCCGCGGCGTCCTGCGCGAAAGCGCTCTTCAGGCGCTGCATTTCGTCGGAGCCGCCGGACGACACCTCGGCCGAGCCGCGCATCAGGCCCAACAGCTCGGATGGCGGCAGAGCCGTCCACTCGCCCGCATGAGCCAGGAAGTCGCCGATCGGCAGCACCGCGCCGCCAGTGAAACTCATGTGCTGCTTGATCATCGCCGCATGGTGGTCGCGGCAGCGGCGCAGGTAGGCCACCAGCTCGGCATCGGACAGTGCGTCCGCGTCGATGCGTTGCAGCTCGCGGTGTCGGGCGATGGCGGCCGGCTTGCATCGCTCGTCCCATTCGCGCAGCTGCTCGCGCCACAGCTTTTGCGCGTAGACCTGCTCGGCGCGCTGGAAGCGTTCAGGCAGTTCGCTTTCAGGCGCCGGCACCACCTGGTTGTAGCCGAAGCCCTGCACGTAGGCCATTTGCAGGCCATCGATGAGCAGGCCGTAGTAACGCGCGAAGGCTTGCGTGCCGGCGCGGAACGCGGGTGGATGCATTTCCTGGAAGTAGCGCGTCAGCGGCCGCGGGAAATGCACGCCGTCCTGCGTCCAGGGGCCGGGCCCGGGGGGTTCGAGCGGCAGCTTGATGTCCAGATCGGGTGAAGTCATCGCCTCGTCTCCTTGTTGTGTTGATCGCAGTCGGCGCCGCGTTTTTCCGTCTCTCGCAAGTTCAGCGCTGCGTGGTGGGGTTTGTCGCAGCGCCAGATGCGCCGCTGCACCTCGGATACCCACAGCTTGCAGTCATAACCCTGCAGTCATACGCCTTCACCGGCCCGGTCGATGCGGGTCCAGGCCGGGGCGCAACGGGCGGTTCCACATCGAGAACCTGAAGCAAGCGGTTGGGGACGATATCCGCGCGCGGGAAGTTGGCGGCAATGAGGGTGGCGCCGACGGCGGGGCTCGCGTCGATGTCGGTGTCGGCCACGCCAGCGGTCATCGGGCGCAAATCTTACGCGGGTCGCAAACGGCCGCCGCATGGCGTCGCCGCGGCTGTTCGCGGCGTGCGCATTGACAAGGCGCACCGGAGTGTGTCAAGTTGTGAGCATGGTTTCCGTGCCGGAGCCAAGAATGACAAGAAGCTCGGCCCATTCCCCACCCGCCACATCCGCCGCACCGGCCTCGCCGCGGCGCTTGTTGATGATCGACGACCATCCGCTGTTCCGGGCCGGTTTGCGCTCGACCTTGCAGCAGCCGGGCCTCGAACTGCACTTCGACGAAGCATCGACCTTGCTCGCGGCCCTGGATGCATTGGTCGATGCGACCCACTTCGACCTCATCCTGTACGACTGGCACCTGCCCGACAGCGGCGGTTGCAAAGGACTGATCGCGATCTGTCAGCTGGCTCCGGCGGTGCCGGTGGTGGTCATCACCGCCGACGAAGACGAAGCGGTGGCTTTGGCGGCACGTGCCATCGGCGCCGCCGATTGCCTGTCGAAGGGCATCGAGACCGCGCGCATGCGTGCCGCGCTGGGGCCGTTTCTTGGCCCGGATTCGGTGCGCACGGGCGGCCTGCGGGCCGCGTCCGATCCGGCGCCGCGTGCCGCGCTGACGCCGCGGCAGCGCGATGTGCTGCAACTGATGGCGCGTGGTGACCCGAACAAGCGCATCGCCAGCCAGCTGGGCATCGCTGAGACCACCGTGCGCGCGCATGTCTCGGACATCCTGCATCAGGTGCAGGCGCGCAACCGCACCGAGGCGGTGGTCAGGGCCGGTCGCGAAGGGCTGCTGGATTAGCGTCGGCTGCTTTGCGAATCGCGTCAAAAGCCGCCGCGACACGTGGCCACGTTGGCCGTCATCTGCCGTTCGCGCTCGCGCGATTCGTGCGTGCGCCTTGCCCGGCGACCCATGCTTCGGCCATGCAGGCGCGCAGGCGTTGCGGATCCACCGGCTTGTGCAGCAGGAAGTGGCCGGCCGCATAGGCCACGCGGATGCGCTGCGGTGCGGTGTCGCCGGTGATCAGGATGACGGCCAGCGGGTGCGGCAGCCGGCGCTGGATCTCGGCCACTGCCGCCAGGCCGTCGTGCCCGCCGGCCAACCGGTAGTCGGCCAGCAGCACATCGGGGGTCGGTGAATCCGGCCCTGTGGCGGCCAGCGCCTCCTCAAGCGAGCAACAGACGATCGCGCGATGCCCCCATTGCTCGACCAGCCGCGACGTGCCCGCGCACACCGCCTCGTCGTCGTCCAGGATCAGCACACGCGCCGGCGGCATGGGCGGGGCTTCGGCTCCGGCTCCGGCGGCTTCACCGTCCGCCAACGTCGGCGCAGCGGTGGCCAGCGGCACGTCGACGCTGAACGCGCTGCCGCGCCCGACGACCGAGCTCAGCTGCAGCGGGTGGCCGAGCAGGCCCGCCATCTGCTGCACGATGGCCAGCCCCAGGCCCAGGCCCTCGCTGTCGAGGCGGGTTGCCCGGCCGCTGCGATCGAAGGCCTCGAACACGGCCGCGTGCTGGTCGGCGGCGATGCCGACGCCGGTGTCGATCACCTGCAGCCGCGCCGTCGCGCCGTGGCGGCGACAGACCAGCAAGACAGTACCGCGCTCGGTGTAGCGCAACGCGTTGGACAGCAGGTTGCGCACGATGCGCTCGAGCAGCGCCGGGTCGGTATGCAGATGCAGCGCACTGGGCCGGCAACGCAGGCCGAGTTGCTTGCGCGCGGCCAGCGGCGCGAACTCCACCACCAGCCGCTGCAACAGCGTGCCGATGGCAAAGTCCCGCCGCCGTGGCTGCACCACCGCCGCGTCGAGCTTCGACAAGTCGAGCATGTTGCCGAGCATCGCGCGCAGGTTGCGTTGCGAGGCCTCGAGGTGGCCGATCGACTCGTCGCGCAGCGCGGCTTGCTCGCCGTCGCGCCGCAGCACTTCGAGAAACAGGCCCATCGCGTGCACCGGCTGGCGCAGATCATGGCTGGCCGTGGCGATGAAGCGCGTCTTGTGCTCGACGGCCTGCTGCAACGCATCGGACTTACCCGCCAGCTGCAGGCGCAGCCGGATCGCATCGCCAAGGCTGCGCGAGTAGCGGTGCGCGAACACCAGCATCGCCGCCAGCATCATCGCCAGCAACAGCGCGGCCATGTGCTCGGGCCGGTTGTCGCGCAGTGCCAGCGTGAAGATGAAGGGCCCCAGGCAAGGCAGCGCGTAGGCGTAGAACGCGGGCAGGTAGGCCGCCAGCGCGGCCACCGGGATGACCGGCAGCATGGTCATCAGCACGACCAGGAAGACGCGATATTCCAATTGTTGCGGCGGGTACAGCAGCGGCGCCGCGGCGCCCCAGATGCAGCCCGAGATCAGCGAACCGCCGACCGCGAGCACACGCCAGTGCAGCGCCGAGGCATCGGTACCTTCCTGCCGGAAGTAGCCGCGCTGGATCAGCAGCCGGGCCGCCGACAGCAGCACCAGCAGGCCGATGCCGATGAGCAGGTAGCGCCGATCCACCACGTCCCACAGCACCCAGGCGGTGAACAGCGCGCCTGTGGTCTGCGCAGCGGCCATGGTGGGAATCTGCGCGTAGTGGGCGCGCAACTGATCGGCGCGCACGAGGAGCTCGTCCGTCGTGACGACACGGTCCACTTGGCGCTCATCCGTTTTCAGCAGCATCAGGGTGCGTCTGATGGGCGCGGGACAGTCGCTCAGATCAGCTGCTGCCTCGCCTGATGCAGTGTGGCGGCGTGCCGATGCGCCGTCCACACATTCCACCCCCTACTTTTGTAGCAGGCGCCCCAACGGATGTGCGATTGCGTCCCAGCGGGCGAGGCTGAAACACTGCGCCCAGCATCCGTCGCTTCCGTCCAGCCACAAGCCGCAGAACGGATGTCAAGCGCAACCCGATGCAAGACCAACAAGGAGCCACACCATGAATCGAGCCGAATCGAGGACGACACTTCTGACAGCTGGCCTGCTGTCCGGCATGGCGCTCGTCGCGCCTGCGCTTGCTTCTCCGATCGAGAACGAGATCGACATGACGGGCGTGACCGCGACCACGCGGATTGCGTATGGCGATCACACGGTGAACAGCGTGCTGTCGACGGCGGTTGAGACCGATAGTTATACGTTCTTGGCCAAGGCGGGCGATGGCGCGCGAATTGCCGTTCGCGGCTTTACGAACGACCTCGATCCTTCATTGATCCTGCGTGACCCGATCGGAACAGTCGTCAGCACAGCTTTCTGCAGTTCGGCGTTCAATTTCAGCTGCAGCGTGCTTCTGGACCATTCCCTTGCGGCGGCAGGGATGTACACGATCAATCTGTCGGATTCCGGGTTGAACAATGCCGGCAGCTATCAACTTCACCTGGACCAGTATCCGCCGGTCAATAACTGGGCAGGCGTTCGATATTCGACACAGGTTGACGAGGCCTTGGGGCACACGACGGACATGGACTTCTACGGTTTCAGCGGCGTGGCGGGAACCAAGGTCAAGGTTGCCGCGCAGGGCTTGACCAATGACCTCGACCTGTTGCTCGAAGTTTGGGATCCATCCGGGGCACTCGTCGCAAATCCTTCATGCAGTTCGGCCTTCAACTTTGCTTGCTCGACGTCGGCAGACGAACTCACGATTGCCATGAGCGGTGTCTACAGAGTCGGTGTGTCGGACGTTGGCTGGGACAATGCCGGCAACTACGGATTGCAGGTCAGTTGCGCATTCGGCAATTGCCCGCTGCCCGGCGACCTTGCGCCGATACCTGCTGTCCCGGAGCCCGGCAGCCACGCGCTTCTGATTTCAGGCCTTGGCGTCATCGGGCTGCTGCTGAGAAAGCGGAGACGGACAGCAACTTGCTGACCCATCTTCGGCAGCGTTGTTGATAGCGGGTCGACCTGAGGTCTGCTCTGCTTGCTTTGCGCTGCGAGGCGCTCAGCTTCTGAAGTTGCGGCGCATTCCGAGCTGATCAACCCGGCATCAGCAGCCGCCACAGTCCGGCGCCGATCAACGCCAGGCCCAGAAGCGCCGCCAGGCGTTCGCCGTGTGGTGCCAGCTTCTCGATGGCCACCGCGATCGACAGCGCCGCGATCCACGCCAGGTTCATGACACCGCCGACGAACAGCAGCGCCATCAGCGCCCAGCAGCAGCCCAGGCAGAACAGACCGTGACGCCAGCCCATGGCGAAGCCACCGCCGCGCCCGCCGCGCCATTCGCCGAGCAGGAAACCGATCGGTGTGCGGCAGCGCGCCAGGCAGATGCGCTTGAGCGGCGAGAACTGGTACACGCCGGCCACCAGCAGCAGCGCGCCGGACAACAGCGTCGACGTGCTGACGATCATCGGGTCGATCCAGCCCACGACCTGCAGCAGCCATTGCGCGGCGGTGGCCGCGACGCTGAAGCCCAGCCACACCAGCAGATAAGCGCCGACGAACTGGCGCGAGTGCGCGACCTGCCCGTTGCGGCGGCACAGGTCGACGAAGGCCTGCACCATCGGCAACGCCGACGGCAACATCATTGCCGCCATCATCACCGCCCACATGCACAAGATCGCAAGCAGGTTGGCCGCGCTCCAGCGCGCGGACATCGGCATCGTCAGTTGCGCCAGCGGGTGAGCCATGTCGAAGGCGATCCAGGCCAGCAACGCCCAGCCGATCAGGCCGAGCGCCAGCCAGCCCGCTGCCGCGGCGGCAACGCGACGCGGCGCGGTTGAGGTTGTCGTTGCTGCGCGCTCCGGCGCATCGCGGTGCGCGACTTTCATGCAGGCCTAAATCCGTTCATCCGTTCATCCGCTCATCCGTTGGGCATCAACTGCCGAGGCAACCTTGCAGACCCGGAGGCCGGCTGTCAAGGCCCGTCGATCGAGGCGGTTGCCGCGTTTCGTCGTCGGCGGCCCTTGCACCCTTCACGGATTCGGCGTACGGTCATTTCCGCGGCGCGCATCGTCGGCCCTTTCGGGCCGGCCGGACGGACCCCGCGCTGCCCAGCGACAACAAGCGGAAAGAAGGAGCAATCATGGCCAACTGGCAGATCAGCGGCGAGTACATGGAAACCTGCAACTGCACGATGCTGTGCCCGTGCATCACCTCCAACCTGGCGGCCATACCGACCGAGGGCGACTGCAAGGCAGCGGTGACGCTGCGCATCGACAAGGGCCACAAGGATGGCGTGCAACTCGACGGCCTGAGCTTCATCGTCATGATGCATGCCCCGGGCGCGATGGGCGCCGGCAACATGACGGTGGGGCTGATCATCGACGAGCGCGCCAACGACGCGCAGGTCGAGGCGATCACGGCCATCGCCACCGGCGGGGTCGGCGGGCCGATGGCCGCCCTGGCCCCGCTGGTGGGCAAGATCGCCGGCGTCGAGCGCCGGCCGATCCAGTTCGACATGAACGGACTGAACCGCGCGGTGCGTGCCGGCGACCTGGTCGACCAAGCTTGCGAAGGCGTGCCCAGCGCCAGCATGCCGGGCCAGGCGATTGGCGTGGACAATACCGCCCACCCGGTCAACAGCCGCCTGTCGCTGGCCAAGGCAACGCGCAGCCTGTTCAACGTCTTCGGCATCCGGTGGAACGATTCCACCGGCACACGCAACGGCCACTTCGCGCCCTTTGCCTGGACCGGCTGAGCGACGATGCGGCGGTGCGTCGATGTGACGTTGCGGCGGCGCTCGAACGGCATGACCCGCGCCGCGACGCGCCACTCATTGACCTGACTTGCCACCGCGGGCTGGCCCGTCTCGGCGATACGCGTGCCTTCTCACTGCCGCAGCGCGCCCACCGTGGCCCGCCGATGTCTACGGATCGAGTGCCCACCCTTGCGGGGATGACCTGGGCGGAGTTGCTCTCTCGCATGCCCCACGCGGCCAACGGGAATCATCCGGGTTGACCCTGCCGTGCTTGAGGCGCAGACTCCAAACGCCAAGTCACATGCCAGCCGGCGGCAATCGGCTCTGCCAACGATGTGAAGAGCCTCTTCTCGCCTCCAGGCTCAAACAGGAGACCCGCATGTTCGAGAAGCTTCGCCCCGACCCCACGTTTCATCCGTCGCCGCGACTGGCGATGGAAGCCGAACGCGAGCGCATCGCCTACACCGCGCTGCTGTCGCCCGATGCCTCGCGGCCCGACGCCATTGCGGTGGTCGATGTCGATCCGGGTTCGCGCACCTACAGCAAGGTGCTGCACCGGCTGGACATGCCGAACAAGGGCGACGAGTTCCACCACTTCGGCTGGAACGCCTGCAGTTCGGCGCTGTCGCCGATGTCGGGCCATGCCTTCCTGAAGCGGCGCTACCTGGTCGTGCCGGGCATCCGTTCGTCGCGCATCTACATCATCGACACACAGCCCGACCCGACCCGGCCGACGATCGCGCATGTCATCGAACCCGACGAGGTGCTGAAGAAGACCGGCTACTCGCGCCCGCACACCGTGCATTGCGGGCCCGAGGGCATCTACATCAGCACGCTCGGCGGTGGTGGCAAGGACGGCACGCAGGGCCCGCCCGGCATCTTCTTGATGGACTGCGAGAACTTCGAGATCCTGGGCAAGTGGGAGATCGAACGCGGCCCGCAGAAACTGCACTACGACTTCTGGTGGAACCTGCCGCGCGACTACATGGTGTCCAGCGAATGGGGCCTGCCGCCGCAGTTCGAGAACGGCATCGTCGCCGAGGACCTGCTCGCCAACCGCTACGGCCACCGCATCCATTTCTGGGAGCTGAGCTCGCGCAGGCATGTGCAGACCATCGATCTGGGCGAGAACCACCAGATGGCGCTGGAATTGCGCCCGGCGCACGACCCGACGCGCGAATACGGCTTCCTCGGCGTGGTCGTGGACACCACCAACCTCGAAGGATCGATCTGGACCTGGTACCGCGAGAAAGGCAAGTTCCATGCGAAGAAGACGGCGGTGATTGCGCCGGAGCCGGCCGATGCGTCCGTGCTGCCGGCGCTGCTGAAGGGCTTCGGTGCCGTGCCGCCGCTGATCAGCGACATCGACCTGTCGCTGGACGACCGCTTCCTCTACGTCGCCTGCTGGGGCACCGGCGAGCTGCGCCAATACGATGTCAGCGACCCGATGGCGCCGAAGCTGGCCGGCAGCGTGCGCATCGGCGGCATTGCCAAGCACACGCCGCACGCCAACGGCTCGGCTTTCGGCGGCGGCCCGCAGATGACCGAAATCAGCCGCGACGGCAAACGCGTGTATTTCACCAACTCGCTGTACAGCACGTGGGACACGCAGTTCTATCCCGACGGGGTGCCCGGGCGCCAGGTGATGTGCAATGTCGGCGCCGACGGCGGCATCACGTTGGACAAGGAATTCGTCGTCGATTTCGGCAACGAGTACGGCTCGCACCAGATCCGACTGCAAGGCGGCGACTGCTCGACCGATTCGTTCTGCTACCCGTCGGCCTGACCTCGCCAGGCTCGTGTTCGATCAAGCGAACGCGGGCCTGTGGCTCGGCGTCATCGCCATCGGTGCCTATCACGGGCTGAACCCGGCGATGGGCTGGCCGCTGGCGGTTGCCAACGGCCTGAGCGCGAAGCGCGGCGCGATCGTGGCAGCCACTTTCGTGCCGCTCGGCCTGGGCCATCTGCTGGCGATGGCCATGGTGCTGGTGCCGTTCGCGGCGCTGTCGTGGCTGCTGAGCTGGCAACGCGAACTGCGCATCGGTGCCGGACTGCTGGTGGTGCTGTTCGGCGTGTCGCGACTGTTCCTGCGCCGCCATCCGCGCTGGCTGATGCGCGTGCGGCCGACTCAGCTGCTGCTGTGGTCGTGGTTGATGGCCACCGCACACGGTGCCGCGTTGATGCTGCTGCCGTTTCTCATCGGCCTGTGCGCGGCGCCGTCGGCCAACGCACCGGGCGGTCCGTTCGACCATGAAAACGTGATGCAGCTGATGCGCACGAACCTGGCAACGGCGGTGGCCGTGTCGCTGCTGCATTCGGCGGCGATGATTGCCGCCGGGCTGGGCATGGCCTGGCTCGTCTTTCGCTACCTCGGCCTGCGCGTGCTGCGCTCCACCTGGATCGACCTGGATCTGCTGTGGGCGATCAGCCTGATGGTATCCGGCGCGGCCGCCCTGGCCATGGCGTGGTCGGCGGCGCCGTTGGCGGGGCCGGGCTGAGCACGGTCGCGACCGCCGGGCAGCGCCAGCCAATTCGGCCGGCCGCTGCACGCGGCCATTTGCGGCTACATTGCGCGGCAGCCACCGCACCGGTGGACGAACGAGGATGATCTTGCCGGTCCTGCGCGTTGTTGCCGCCTTGCTCCTGGCCAGCTGCGCCATCACGTCATGGCCCGCCGCGTCCAGCGCCGTGCGTCTCGAGGACCTCAGCTCCCCAGCGGTGCGCGAGGCCATCCGCGGCGGCACGCGCACCATCATCATCCCGGTCGGCGGCGTCGAGCAGAACGGCCCGCACATGGCGCTCGGCAAGCACGATTTCCGCGTGCAGGCATTGGCCGAGCGCATCGCCGTCGAACTGGGCGATGCGCTGGTGGCGCCGGTGGTGTCGTATGTGCCCGAGGGCAATATCTCGCCGCCGACCGAGCACATGCGCTACGCCGGCACCATCTCGATTCCCGAAACGGCCTTCAAGGGCGTGCTGGCCGGCGCGGCGCGCAGCTTTCGCCAGCACGGCTTCACGCACATCGTGCTCATCGGCGACAGCGGCAATTACCAGTCGATGCTGAAGGCCGTGGCCGACGAGCTCAACCGCGAATGGCGTGGCGGCGCGGCGCGCGTGCACTACATCGGCGAGTACTACGCGGCGGCGCAGGCACCTTTCAATGCCCTGCTGCGCGAGCACGGCCTCAGCGATGCGCAGATCGGCAGCCACGCCGGTGCCGCAGACACTTCGTTGCTGATGGCGGTTGACGGCAAGCACGTGTGGCCCGACAAGATGACGCCTGCTGGCAACGCCCAGGCGGTCGGCGTGACGGGTGACCCAACCCGCGCCAGCGCCGAACTGGGAAAATCCGGGCTGGACCTGATCGTCAAACGCAGCGTGGCCGCGATTCATGCCGCCACCGCCGCCACCCGCTAAACCTTCTGCTCATCACCTGCGTGCCATGCGCCAACTTGCCGTCGTCGTCACCGTCCTGGCCCTCGGCGCCGGGGCCACCGTCCTGAAACACGCCACCGCGCAGGACACGGCCCGAGGCGCCGTCACACCCGCCGCGCTGCCGCCGCTGCCGGGCGTGCCGCCGGTGCCCGACGCGAACAACCTGTACAGCGAAACCGCCGCCGGGAAGATGAGCCCGGCGGTAGCCGGTGCGCTGGAACGCATCTACGTGCCCAACCACATGGCGAACACGGTGTCGGTGATCGACCCGGCGACGCTGAAGGTGACGCACACCTTCAAGGTCGGCCTGTACCCGCAGCATGTGGTGCCGAGCTGGGACTTGAAAACCCTGTACGTGGCCAACAACGCCGAGAACAGCAACAAGGGCAGCCTGACGCTGATCGACCCGCTGACCGCCAAACCGGGCAGGACGGTGGCGGTGGACGACCCGTACAACATGTACTGGACACCCGACGGCAGCCACGCGATCGTCGTCGCCGAGGCCATCAAGCGGCTCGACTTCCGCGATCCGCGCACATGGCAGATCGACTACAGCATCGACACACCGGAATGTGCCGGCATCAACCATGCCGACTTCGGCATCGACGGGCGCACCGCCTTCTTCACCTGCGAATTCAACGGCTCGATCACCAAGATCGACCTGGTCAACCGCAAGGTGCTGGGCACCATCAAGCTCAGCCGCTACTTCGACCGGCCCGAGGCGCTGGCACTGGTGCAGGTGAGCCTGAAGAAGCCGAAGTACGTGCCCGACCCGGGCCAGATCGGCGGCCAGATCTGCGTCACCCCCGGCATGCCGCAGGACGTGCGCTTCTCGCCCGACGGCAAGACGCTGTACGTGGCCGACATGATGGCCGACGGCGTGCACGTGGTCGATGCGCACAGCTTCCGCCAGACCGGCTTCGTGCCCACCGGCGTCGGCGCGCACGGCCTGTACCCGAGCCGCGACGGCAAGCAGCTGTACGTGGCCAACCGCGGCACCAACCTGATCCACGGCAAGCCGCTCGGCAAGGGCAGCGTGTCGGTGATCGACTTCGCCAGCGGCCAGGTGGTCAGGAACTGGCCGATCCCGGGCGGCGGCAGCCCCGACATGGGCAATGTCAGCGCCGATGGCAAGCACCTGTGGCTGTCCGGCCGCTACGACGATGTCGTCTATCGCATCGACACCACCAGCGGCGCGGTCGATTTCATCAAGGTCGGCAAGCAGCCGCACGGGCTGGCGGTGTGGCCGCAGCCGGGGCGCTACAGCCTGGGGCACACCGGCAATTTGCGCTGAGAGCGGGACCGGATAGCGCGGCGCCGTTGGGCACGCAGTGCGGAGCTGTGCTGATCGGCCAGCGCCAGCGGCTGCGGGCTGGCCGCCAGCCTCCGGCCTCGACTGACACGGCCAGCCGCTTGTTCTTGCGCAGCGGCGTCGAGAAGGGCGGCATGCCGATCGAATTGCCACGGGCGAACCCCATTGCGCTCGCTGCCATCAAGGCCGCCAAGTCAGGCAAGGTCACGCGCACCACGCTCGGCGACCTTGAGCGCGGCGCGGCTCCGGAAGAAACCACCAGTTCAACGCGACAAGAAGCGCATCAAAGGCTCCGGTCGCCACGACTGGGACAATGATGCGTGACCTGCGCGCGAACTCAATGGAACGCCCTGACGCTGCACGCGAGGCACCGTGACCATGAACGTCAGGCGAGTACTCCCTCAGTCCGGCAGTGCCACGTGGTAGCGCCGGGGCTCCAAGGGCTGTGTCATTCCCATGCACGCGAACTCCGGAATCGGCACCCTTGCTGGCCGTTGCGGCAGGCCGTCGCCCGCACAGCGATGCTCTAAGGCGGATTCGCCTTTCCAATCACTCGGAAGTGCACACCCCGCCTGCCCTCAGCCGACGAACAGGCCCCGCACGCGCCGCAGCCGCAAGGCGCTGACGATCAGCACGACACCGATGAACACCGCCACCACACCCGACAACGAGATCAGCAGCGCCAGCGACACCAGCGGCGCGCAGATCAGCACGATGCCGAACAGCACCGACAGCGCGCCGCTGAAGATGGCCCAGCCGCCACCGCCACCGAACTGCCGGCGCGCGCGCACACCGGCGATGATTTCGATCACGCCGGCGATGATCGAAGCCAGCGCGATCAACACCACCAGGCTGACGCCGACCACCTTGCCTATCAGTTCCGGCTGCGACACGATCGCGGCGCCCACCAGCAGCAGCAGCGCGCCGCGCGCGACGGCCCAGCCGCGCGCCGCCACCCATCCGGCGATGCCGGCGACGATGGCCAGCGCGCCGTCGGCGATGACGAACAGGCCGAGCACCCACACGTAGGCCACCAGGGTCAGCTTCGGCTGGAACAGCATGTACAGGCCCAGCACCACCAGCAGCAGCCCGCGCAGCGCCAGCAGCCACCAGCGGTCGGCCACCCGGCGCACCAGGCCTTGCATCGTCGGGGTGGGGTCGGGCGTCTGTGGGCATGATCGGGGTTTCGTCTCTGTCCGATGCGGCCGGCGGATGTGAGGTTCACTTCTTGGCCGGCGCCACCTGCTGCTTCATGGCCTCGACGTCGGCGCGCGCGTCCTCGGTGAGCGTATACGACACGTAGTACTTGTAGATGTTGCGCACGTAGGTGGTGGTTTCGATGCCGACCTTCTCGGCGGTGACGACTTCGACGTTGTTGAACCACTTGTCCGGGTCGAGCCCGCGCTTGGCCGTTTCCTTGCGCATCTGCGAGATCCTGCCCGGCCCGGCGTTGTAGCTGGCAAAGGCAAACAGCGTGCGGTTGCTGCGGCTGAAGTTGGCATCCTTGAAGTAGCGCGTCATCAGCTGGTCCATGTACTTGGCGCCGCCATGGATGTTGGGTTCGATGGACTTGATGTCGCCCACCTTCAGCTCGGCGCCGGTGGCCGGCATGATCTGCATCACGCCGAGGGCGCCGACGTGGCTCTTCTTGTTCTGATCCAGCGTCGATTCCTGGTAGCCCTGCGCGGCCAGCATCAGCGGGTCGAAGTCGTACTGGTCACCGTATTTGCGGAACAGCACGATGGTGTCCTGGAAACGCTTGCGGTCGGCCTGCGCGGCGCTGTTGTTCATCGCCTTGATGCGCTTCATGTACTCGCGCTGGCGATACGGGATCACGCCGGCCGACTTCACCCACTTGGTATAGAAATCATTCAGCACCGCCTGCAATTGCGGGCTGTTCTTGCGGATGGCCCAGCCCTTCAGCGTGGCCTCGCGCAGCACCACGTCCTTGTGCACCTTCAGCTTCGGCAGCACCGAGGCCCACAGCTCGGCCTTCCAGTCATCGACGACGATGGCACCGATGAGCCCGGCGTTGACCATCTCCATCATGTCCTCGTCTTCCAGCGCGTCGGGCACCAGCGCCAGTTTCACCGGCTGTTTGCCGGCGTCCTTCAGGCGCTGGTTCAACGCCAGCAGGCTGGCGTGGTAGCTGGACGATTCACGCACATGCACGGTCTGCCCCGACAACTCCTCCACGCAGGAAACAGTCGGCCCCGACGGGCCGGTGACCAGGATCTCGATGTTCACGCTCTTGGCATCGGGGGCGACGAAATCGACAAGCTGCTTGCGCTCGTCGGTGACGCTCAGGTTGCCGATGGCGATGTCGGCGAGGCCGTCGTTCAGGTCGCCGAACAGTTCGTCGCGCGTGGCCGCGCCGATGTACACGGTGAGCGGCCGCTTGCCCAACTGCTTGGCGTAGGTCTTGTTGACCCAGCGCTCGAAGTCGCGCACCAGTTCGGCACCCAGGCCGCGCTCGCGGCCCTTGTCGATGAAGTACAGCGAGCGGCTGTAGGGCACGGCCACGCGGATGCGGCGGCGCTCGAGCATCTGCTCGAAGTCGCCCTTCCAGGCCCTGGCGGTGACCCCGAGTTGTCGCCCGTCGCCTGCGCCGCTGGCGGCGGAGGCCGCTGCTTTCGGTGCCGCCGCTTGAGTCGCCGCTTGTGTGGCCGACACGGTTGCACCGAGCATCACCACGAGAAGAAGTCTCTGCACGCCGTTCATTGTTTGTTACCATGTTGTCACCCCGGCTCACGGTATCGGGGAGGCCGAATGCTGCCAGAAAGAAGGCCGGCGCCGCGGCCCGCTGCGATTCGGGACCTTCAATGGGGGTCGTGCGTGGACGGACGAGGCTTCAGGCGCAATGGCACGTGTCTCGAGCGCTCGCCGTCGCCGGCTTCGCGCTGCTGTGTGGCGGGCACAGCCACGCCGACGTGCCCAACACGTTCATCGACCCCAGCGACGGCCAGTTCGACATGAGCCGCTACCTGCTCGAGAACAAGGGCGTGTTGCCGGTGCCGGTGATCATCACCGAGCCCGCACTGGGCTACGGCGGCGGCCTGTTCGGGCTCTTCTTCGACCAGCCGCTGGGCGAGGCGCTGAAGACCAGCCTCGGCGAAACCGGCAAGGCGATCCCGCCGAACATCACCGGGCTGGGCGCTTCAAGACGGCCAATGGCAGCTGGGGTGCCGGCGCCGGCCACCACCACACCTGGGAGCGCGACACCTGGCGCTACCTGGGCGGCGTCTTCGGCGGCCACCTGGTGCTCGATTTCTATGGCCGCTTCGGCCGCGCCTACCAGTACGAACTGGACGGCAGCGGCATCTTCCAGCAGCTGTTGCGGCGCATCGACGGCACCGACTTCTTCGTCGGCGCACGTTACGCATGGCTGAGCATTCAGCCGGGCTTCACCTGGCGCTGCCGCCCGAACTGGGGCTGAACGATGTCTTCGATCTGCGCATCGGCGCCTGAGCCTGGTCGTCGACCACGACACGCGCAACAACATCTTCTCGCCCACCGACGGGCATTTCGTCGAAGCCGAATTCGTCTCGGCACGGCCGTGCTGCGGCACGGTGAGTTACGAGCAGTTCAACATCCGCGGCTTCAACTGGACGCCGATCGGTGACTTCGTGCTCGGCCTGCGCGGCGACTTGCAGACGAGCAGCGGCGATATCCCGTTCTTCGCGCGCCCTTCGTCACGATGCGCGGCATTCCGCGCAGCGCTACCAGGCGACGATGCGCTGCCGCCGAAGTGGATTGCAGTGCTCGCGACCCACGCTGGACGCTGCTGGCTTCGCGCGCCGCAAGGCCTGTCCGCGCGACAGCTTTTCGCGGCCCAGACGCCAGTGCCGCGTGTCCATCCGCTACCTGATCGCCCGTGCTGGGCCTGACTGCGGCATCGACGTGGCCTACAGCGACGGCGACACCGCCTTCTACATCCAGGTCGGCAGCCCCTGGCGCTGAATGCAAGTGCTCAAACCGACGCCAACAGCTGGGCGGCCAACCGGTTGTGGCGCTCGACCAGCGCGGGCAGTTCGAGCGTGGTCAACTCGCCATCGCGCACGACCACGCGGCCGTTGACGACGACATGTCGCACGCGAGGCACCTGGCAGAAGAACAGCGCGGCCAGCGGGTCGTGCAACGCACCGGCCATGCCGATCTCGGCCAGCGGCACACTGACGATGTCGGCGCTCATGCCCGGCGCCAGTGCGCCGATGTCGTCGCGGTTGAGCACCTTCGCACCGCCGAGCGTGGCGATTTCCAGCACCTCGCGTGCGGTCAACGCCGACGGGCCCTTGACCGGGCCGTGGGCCACGCGCTGCAGCAACAGCGCCAGCCGCGCCTCGGCCAGCATGTGTCCGGAATCGTTGCTGGCCGAGCCATCGACGGCGATCGACACCGGCACGCCTGCATCGCGCATGGCGCGGATCGGCGCGATGCCCGAGGCCAGCCGCATGTTCGAGCCCGGGCAATGCGCGACACCGGTGCCGGTGCGCGCGAACAGTTCGATGCCGGCCGCATCGAGCTTCACGCAGTGGGCGTGCCAGACGTCGGGGCCGACCCACCCCAGCTGTTCGGCGTACTCGGCTGGCGTGCAGTTGAATTTCTCGCGTGTGTAGGCGATGTCGTTGTCGTTCTCGGCCAGGTGCGTGTGCAGCGACACCCGGTGCTCGCGGGCCAGCAACGCCGCATCGCGCATCAGCTCGCGGCTGACCGAGAACGGTGAGCATGGCGCGACGACGATGCGCTGCATCGCATGCCGGGCCGGGTCGTGCCAGCGTTCGATGAGGCGCTGCGTGTCGTTCAGGATCGTGGCCTCGTTCTCGACCACGCTGTCGGGTGGCAGGCCGCCTGCGCTTTGGCCCACGCTCATCGAGCCGCGCGCGGCGTGGAAGCGCAGGCCGATTTCTGCTGCCGCTTCGATGCTGTGATCCAGCGTCACCCCATTCGGGTAGATGTACAGGTGGTCGCTGCTGGTGGTGCAGCCCGACAGCAGCAGCTCGGCCATCGCGGTTTGCGTGCTCACGCGCACCATCTCCGGCGTCAGCTTGGCCCAGATCGGGTACAGCGTTTGCAGCCAGGTGAACAGTTCGCAGTCCTGCGCCGCCGGCACCGCGCGCGTCAGCGTCTGGACCATGTGGTGGTGCGTGTTGACCAGGCCGGGGATGACGATCTGGCCGCGCGCGTCGATCACCTGATCGGCCGTGCCGGGCAGCTGCGCGCTGGCGCCGACCGCTTCGATCACGCCGTCGCGCACGAACACCGCGCCATCGACGATCTCGCGCCGCTGCGCGTCCATCGTGACGAGCAGCTGTGCGTTGCGGATCAGAAGCGTGGGCATCGGGGGTTCTTGTGCGCCGTGACGCTCAATGCGCCTCGGCCGCCTTCGCCGCCTCGATCGACGCGGCGGTGTCGGCTTTGGCGCCATTGAAGAAAAGGTTCAGCAACACCGCCGCCACCGCCGTCAGCAGGATGCCGCTTTCCAGCAGCGGGTGCAGTTCATGCGCCATCTGCTGTGTCCAGCGCGGCGCCACCAGCGGGATCAGGCCGAAGCCGATGGCCAGCGCCACCACGTACAGGTTGTTGCGGTTGTTCTTGTAGTCCACCGTGCTCAGGATGCGGATGCCGGTGGCCGCCACCATGCCGAACATCACCAGCCCGGCGCCGCCGAGCACGAACTGCGGAATGGCCTCGACGAAGGCCGCCATCTTCGGCAGCGTGCCGAGGACGATCATGATGATGCCGCCGGCGATCGTCACATAGCGGCTGCGCACGCCGGTGACGCCGACCAGGCCGACGTTCTGGCTGAAGCTGGTGTACGGGAAGGTGTTGAAGATGCCACCGATCAGCGTGCCCAGGCCATCGGTGCGCAAGCCGGCGGCCAGTTGCGGCTGCTCGATCTTCTTGCCGGTGATGTCCGACAGCGCCAGGAACATGCCGGTCGATTCGATCATGACCACGATCATCACCAAGGTCATCGTCAGGATCATGACGATGTCGAAGGTGGGCATGCCGAAGGCGAAGGGCGTTACGACATCGAACCAGTGCGCCTTGCCGACCTTGTCGAAGTTCATCTTGCCCATGCCGATGGCCAGCGCGCAGCCGGCGACGATGCCCAGCAGCACCGAGATGTTGGCGATGAAGCCCTTGGTGTACTTCACCAGCAGCAGCACGATGATGAGCACGAAGGCGGCGATGGCCATGTTGTCGAGCGCGCCGTAACCGGGGTTGTCGACCATCGGGATCGGACCCAGCGCGATCGGCGCCGACGCGGCCGTCGCCGTGGCCTTGGCCTTGTCGACCATCTCGACAAGCCTGGGCGCATCGGTGCGCTGCGCCAGGAAGGCCGGCCCGCCCATCGCCCAGCCCACGCCGACGCGCATCAGGCTGACGCCGATGATGGTGATGATGGTGCCGGTGACCACCGGCGGAAAGAAGCGCAGCATCTTGCTGACCACCGGCGCGATGATCATTGAGATGATGCCCGCGCCGATGATGGCGCCGAAGATCGCACGCGCGCCGTCGACGCCGGGCATCGCGTTTGCGAAGGCCACCATCGGCCCGACGGCGGCGAAGGTGACGCCCATCATCACCGGCAGCTTGATGCCAAACCAGCGCGTCATGCCCATCGACTGGATCAAGGTGACGATGCCGCAGGCGAACAGGTCGGCGCTGATCAGCAGCGCCACCTGTTCGGGCGTGAGCTTCAGCGCGCGGCCGACGATCAGCGGCACCGCGATGGCGCCGGCATACATCACCAGCACATGTTGCAGGCCGAGGGCCGCCAGGCGTGGCACCGGCAGTTTCTCGTCCACCGGGTGGACGGCCGTGGTTGGGGTCATTGCTTCTCTCCTCGTTGTCCGGTTCAGTTCACCGCAGCGCCTTCTTCGTACCAGCGCTTGATCAGCGCGCGTTCGGCATCGGTGATCTGCGTGGCGTTGTTCAGCGGCATGATCTTCGTCACCACCGCTTGCTGATAGACGTTCTGCGCGTGCTGCTTCAGCAGTTCGGGCGTGTGCAGCGCGACGTTCTTCTGCTGCACCTGCGCGTTGTGGCACAGCACACAGCGCTGGTCGAGCACCGCGCGCACTTCCGCGTAGCTCACCTTGGCCGGCGCAGCGGCCGCCGCCGGCTGGGGCGCGGGCGCCAACGCCACCGCCAGGCCGATGATGAGCAGCGTGCCCACGGTGGCAAATTCCCACGGCACGCGCTGGCCGGCCACCAGCGCCTTGTGGCGCGCGACGAAGCTGTGGCGAATGAGCGCGCCGGCCAGCATCAACAGCACCAGCACCAGCCAGTTGTTCTTCGCCTGATACAGCCAGGCGTAGTGATTCGACAGCATCGCCACCAGCACCGGCAGCGTGAAGTAGGTGTTGTGCACGCTGCGCTGCTTGGCGCGCTGGCCGTGGACCGGATCGACCGGCTGCCCGGCCTTCATCTGCACGATCACCGTGCGCTGGCCGGGGATGATCCAGAAGAACACGTTCGCGCTCATCGCCGTGGCGATCATCGCGCCGGCCATCAGGAAGGCGGCGCGGCCGGCGAACAGGTGGCAGGCGACAACCGACGCCAGCACGACGAACAGGAAGACGAGGATGCCGACGATCAGGTCGCCATTGGCGCGCTGGGCGAAGGCGCGGCAGATGGTGTCGTAGACGAACCAGAACACGACCAGGAACACCAGCGCGGCCACCACCGCCGCGGTGGCCGACCAGTCGTGCACATTCTTGTCGACCAGGAAGCTGCTGGCGTTGAACAGGTACAGCACGACGAACAGTCCCATGCCGGACATCCAGGTCCAGTAGCTTTCCCAGTAGAACCAGTGCAGGTGGTCGGGAAGCGTCTTCGGCGCCACCAGGTACTTCTGCGGGTTGTAGAAACCGCCGCCGTGCACCGCCCACAGTTCGCCGTCGACACCCTTGGCCCGCAGCGCCGGATCGGTCGGCTTGGTCAGGCTGAAGTCGAGGAAGACGAAGTAGAACGACGAGCCGATCCAGGCGATGGCGACGATGACATGCGTCCAGCGCAGCAGCAGGTTGGCCCAGTCGAGCAAGTAGGTGTCCAAGGCTCACTCCTTGACAGGCTCACCACCGCGGGCGCTCTGAGCCTTCGTCCGGGGTCGCGCATCGAGCCAGGCTGAACCCGGCTCGCGCCGCTGCGACATGTACACCGAACTGTATACAGTTCTGCTTCCACACGAGCTCGGGTTTACCCCGACTCGGCCGCGGGCGTGGATGGCACCGGGCGGCACTGCATCAGCTGCGCCGCCACCGCCAGCGCGATCACCTCGGGTTCCTTGCCGCGCACACCGGCCACGCCGATCGGGCAGGTGACGTGCGCCAGCTCGGCGGCAGAAAATCCACGCGCTTCGAGCCGATGGCCGAAGGTGGCCCACTTGCTCTTGCTGCCGATGAGGCCGATGAACGGCAGATCGCCGCGCTCGCGTTGGCGCTTCAGGCACTCGGCCACCACGTCCAGATCCTCGGCATGGCTGAAGCTCATGATCAGCACGTGCGAGCCGGCGGCCAACGTGGCCACGGCGCCGTGCACCGGGTGTGAATGCTCGGCCTGCGCGTTGGCCGGCAACTGCTCGGGAAAGATCTCGTCGCGGCTGTCGATCCAGTGCGTGCGCACCGGCAGGGTGCCGAGCAGCCGCACGATGGCGTGGCCGACATGGCCGCCACCGAACAGCGCCACCGGCATGTGCTGAGCGGTCGCGTGGGCGAAACGCTGGCGCAAGGGCTCGAGGTCGGCCGCGCCGACCGGCTCGAAGCGCAAGTGCACCACACCGCCGCAGCATTGGCCGAGCGTGGGGCCGAGCGCGAAACGGCGCGTGCAGGCCTCGCTTGCCACCGCGAGCAACTCGCGGGCCTGCGCCATGGCATCGAATTCGAGGCGCCCGCCGCCGATGGTGCCGACCACGGCGTCGGCGAACACCGCCATCCACGCGCCCGGCTCGCGCGGCCCCGAGCCCTGCACCTGCTGCACGGTGACGAGCACCGCGCCGGCATCGCGCAGGCGGCGCAGCAGCTGTTCGGCGACTGGCAACGGATTCATCGGCGACGCTTGTGTGAAGGGGCAGGAACACGGCACGGCGCGCACAAGGCTTCATTGCCGACAGGCCAACGCAATGCCCGTGCCAGGCCCGCGCCCATCAGCTGCCGCGGTAGGTCGAGTAGCTCCATGGGCTGACCAGCAGCGGCACGTGATAGTGCAGGCTGGCATCGGCCACGCCGAAATCCAGCGGCACCCGGTCCAGGAACGGCGGCTCGGGCAGTTGCAGGCCGCGGCCGCGGAAGTAGGCGCCGACGGCAAACACCAGGCGATAGCGCCCCGGCAACAGTGCCGACCCGGCCAGCAGCGGCGCATCGGCGCGGCCGTCGTGGTTGAGCACGACGGCCTTCATCAACGTGGCCGTGTCGGCGTCGATGCGGTACAGCTCCAGCGCCAGCCCGGCGGCGGGAACGCCGGCGGCGGTGTCGAGCACGTGGGTGGTGAGTTGTCCCATGGAGCGCTTCCGGTGGTCGGTGAGAGGGCCGTGCACGGGCTTGCACGACAGCGCAAAGTGTATACACTTCAGGATACGGCGCAAGCCCGCCGATGCCCACCTGCCTTCCGTCACTGTCCATGCCACGCACCGCCCCGTCCGCCGCCGGCCGTGCCCTTGCCCCGGGCCGGCTGCCGCGCGCCGCGAAGCGCCGTCCCGGTGTGGCGGCCAAGGCGCTGGAGGCGACACCCGGTTCCACGCAGCGCATCGTCGAGGCCATCACCACCGCCATCGTCGAACGGCGGCTGATGCCCGGCACCAAGCTGGTCGAGCAGCAGATCGCCGACATCTTCGCGGTGTCGCGCACGCTGGTGCGCCAGGCGCTGAACCAGCTCAGCCGTGATCGGCTGGTGACGCTGGAGCCGGCGCGTGGCGCCTTCGTCGCCAAGCCCGGCGTGGCCGAGGCGCAGCAGGTGTTCGAGGTGCGCACGATGCTCGAAGCGGCGATGGTGCGGCAGCTGTGCGCCGTCATCAGCGACGAGCAAGTGGCCGAGCTGCGCGCGCACCTGAAGGCCGAGGCGCAGGCGGTGGCGCGCACCGATGTCAGCGGGCGCACGCGGCTGCTGGCCGACTTCCACGTCGTGCTCGCGCGCATGCTCGGCAACCAGGTGCTGGCGTCGATGCTCACCGATCTGCTGACACGCAGTTCGCTGATCGCGCTGATGTACCAGTCGTCGCACTCGGCCGAACATTCGCAGGCCGAACACGTGGCCATCGTCGATGCGCTGGCCAGGCGCGATGCCCGCGCCGCCGTGCGGCTGCTCGAATCGCATCTGCACAACGTCGAACGCAACCTGCGCCTGAACCCGCGCGTCACCGACCTGGCCAGCGCGCTGCAGCCGGCGGCATTGCGCTGAGCCTTGAACACCGCATCGTCATGACCGATTCCGCACAGCCCGCCACCCCGCTCGCCTATGCCCGCGACCTCAAAGGCCACGGCCGCGACGTGCCGCATGCGCGTTGGCCCGGTGCCGCCCGCATCGCCTTGCAGTTCGTGCTGAACTACGAAGAAGGCGGCGAGAACAACGTGCTGCACGGCGACCCGACGTCGGAGACCTTCCTGTCCGAGCTGGTCACCGCGCAGGCCTACGAAAACCGGCACATGACGATGGAGTCGATGTACGAATACGGCTCGCGCGCCGGCGTGTGGCGCATCCTGCGCGAGTTCGAACAGCGCGGCCTGCCGCTGACGGTGTTCGCGGTGGCCTCGGCGCTGGAACGCTACCCCGAACTGGTCAGCGCCTTCATGGCCGCCGGCCACGAGATCGCCAACCACGGCCTGCGCTGGATCCACTACCAGAACCTGCCCGCTGCGACCGAGCGCCGCCACATCGGCGTCGCCACCCACCTGCTGAAGCAGATGACCGCAGGCCAGTGGCCGCAGGGCTGGTACACCGGCCGCGACAGCCCCAACACACGCCGCCTGGTGGTCGATGAAGGCGGCTACGAATACGACAGCGACTACTACGGCGACGACCTGCCGTTCTGGCTGCAGGTGCAACGCAGCGACGGCGCGTTGGCGCCGCACCTGGTGGTGCCCTATGCGCTGGACACCAATGACATGCGCTTCGTGCAGGCGCAGGGTTTCAACACCGGCGACCACTTCTTCCACTACCTGCGCGACAGCTTCGATGCGCTGTATGCCGAAGGCGACCCCGCCGGGCTCGACCGGCCGAAGATGCTGTCGATCGGCATGCACTGCCGTCTGCTCGGCCGCCCCGGGCGCATCGGCGCGCTGCGGCGTTTTCTCGATCATGTGCAAGCGCACGAGGCGGTGTGGGTGTGCCGGCGCATCGACGTCGCGCGCCACTGGAAAGCCACGCATCCGTTCGACGCGGCCACCGCATTCGTCTGGAGTTGACACCATGCTCACGCTGGACCGATTGAATAGCGCCAGCCAGGGCGATTTCGTCGCGCTGCTGGAAGGCACCTACGAACATTCGCCGTGGATCGCCGAAGCCGCCTGGGCCAAGCGCCCGTTCAGCAGCCTGGCGCAGCTGAAGCGCGCGCTGGTCGAAGTGCTGCGCGCCGCGCCGCACGACGCGAAGCTGGCGCTGATCCGCGCGCACCCGGAACTGGCGGGCAAGGCGATGGTGGCCAAGACCTTGACCGCCGAATCCAGCGGCGAGCAGTTGCGCGCCGGGCTCACCGAGTGCACGCCGCAGGAACTGGAAACGATCCAGCGCCTGAACGCGATGTACCAGCGGCGCTTCGGCTTCCCGTTCATCATGGCGGTGCGCGGGCCGCGTGGGCTGGGCCTGAGCAAGGCCGAAATCATCGCCACCTTCGAACGGCGTCTGGCGCACCACCCCGATTTCGAGTTCGACGAGAGCCTGCGCCACATCCACCGCATCGCCGAAATCCGGCTGAACGACAAGTTCGGTCATGAACCGACTTTGGGCAATCGGGTGTGGGACTGGGCCGAGCGGCTGGCCGTGCACAGCGACCCCGGTTATGCCGAACGCGGCGAGCTCACCGTCACCTACCTGACCGACGCGCACCGCGCCTGCGCGCAGCGCCTGGCGCACTGGATGCGCAGCGACTGCGGTTTCGACGACGTGCAGATCGACGCGGTCGGCAATGTGGTCGGCATCTATCACGGCCACGATCGCGACGCTGCCCGGCTGCTGACAGGTTCGCACTACGACACCGTGCGCAACGGCGGCAAGTACGACGGCCGCCTGGGCATCCTGGTGCCGATGGCCTGTGTGCGCGAGTTGCACCTTGCCGGACGGCGCCTGACGCACGGCATCGAGGTGGTCGGTTTTGCCGAAGAAGAAGGCCAGCGCTACAAGGCCGTGTTCCTGGGTTCGGGCGCCTTGACCGGCGACTTCGACCCGCAATGGCTGGAGCAGCGCGACGCCGCTGGCGTGAGCATGCGCGAAGCGATGCAGCACGCCGGGCTGTGCATCGACGACATTGCCAAGCTCGAGCGCGACCCCGCGCGCTACCTCGGCTTCGTCGAGGTGCACATCGAACAGGGGCCGGTGCTGAACGAACTCGATCTGCCGCTGGGCGTGGTCACGTCGATCAACGGCAACCTGCGCTACCTGTGCGAGATCGTCGGCATGGCCAGCCACGCGGGCACCACGCCGATGGACCGCCGTCGCGATGCCGCCGCCGCCGCCGCCGAGCTGGTGCTGTTCGTCGAGCAGCGCGCCGCGGCGGTGCCGAACCTGGTCGGCACGGTGGGCATGCTGGAAGTGCCCAACGGCTCGATCAACGTGGTGCCGGGACGTTGCCGTTTCAGCCTCGACATCCGCGCCACCACCAACAACGTGCGCGACGCCTGCGCCGACGAGGTGCTGGGCGAGTTGAAGCGCATCTGCGAGCAGCGCGGCCTGCGCTTTTCGGTGGAGCTGGCGGTGCGCGCGGCGGCGGCGCCGAGCCACCCGCAGTGGCAGCAACGCTGGGAGCAGGCGGTGCAAGCGCTCGGCCTGCCGCCGCACCGCATGCCCAGCGGCGCCGGGCACGACGCCATGAAACTTCATGAGGTCATGCCGCAGGCGATGTTGTTCATGCGCGGCCTCAACGCCGGCATCAGCCACAACCCGCTCGAATCGATCACCAACGACGACACCGAGCTGTGCGTGGCGGCGTTCGCTCACCTGCTCGATCACCTGCACGACAACCTGTCCACACCCAGCCCATGACTGCCACAGCCCATGCCGCGCTCGACGATTGGGTCGATGCCCATTTCGACGAGGAGACCCGGTTCCTGCAAGAACTGGTGCGCGTGCCCACCGACACGCCGCCCGGCAACAACGCGCCGCACGCCGAACGCACCGCCGAACTGCTCGAGGCGTTCGGTTTCACGGCCGAAAAGCACCCGGTGCCGCAGTGGGCCCTCGACGAATACGGCCTGAAATCGATCACCAACCTGATCGTGCGCCGCCGCTTTGGAGATGGGCCGACGATCGCCCTGAACGCGCACGGCGACGTGGTGCCACCGGGCGAGGGCTGGACCCATGAGCCCTACGGCGGCGAGGTCGTCGATGGCAAGCTCTACGGCCGCGCCGCGGCGGTGAGCAAGTGCGACTTCGCCACCTTCACTTTCGCGCTGCGCGCGCTCGAAGCGCTGCAGCAACCCTTGAAGGGCCAGGTCGAACTGCACTTCACCTATGACGAAGAATTCGGCGGCGAACTCGGTCCCGGCTGGCTGTTGCAGAACAAGCTGACGAAGCCCGACCTGGTGCTGGCCGCGTCGTTCAGCTACGAGGTCATCACCGCGCACAACGGCTGCCTGCAACTGCAAGTCACCGTGCACGGCAAGATGGGCCATGCGGCAGTGCCGCACACCGCCGTCGATGCGCTGCAGGCGGCGACGAAGATCCTGAACGCGCTGTACCACGAGAACGAGCTGTACCAGCAGATCACGAGCCAGGTGCCGGGCATCACGCACCCGTACCTGAACGTCGGCCTCATCGAAGGCGGCACCAACACCAACGTGGTGCCGGGCAAGGTGCTGCTCAAGCTCGACCGGCGCATGATTCCCGAGGAAGACCCGGCCGAAGTCGAGGCGCACATCCGCCAGGTCATCGCCGATGCCGTGGCCGGCAGCCCCGGCATCCACATCGAGATCGAGCGCCTGCTGCTGGCGCATGCGCTGAAGCCATTGCCCGGCAACAAGCCGCTCGTCGATGCGCTGTGCAAGCATGCCAGCAGCGTGTTCGGTGAGCCGATCGGCGCTTCGGGCACACCGCTGTACACCGATGCGCGGCTGTATTGTGAGCAGGGCATCCCGGTCGCGCTGTACGGCTGCGGCCCGCGCACGGTGCTGCAAAGCAATGCCAAGCGCGCCGACGAGCACATCGAACTGGCTGACCTGCGGCGCGCCACGAAGGTGGTGGCACGCACCTTGTTCGATCTTTTGCAGTAGGCGCGGCGTCGATTCGGCGCTCAAACCGGCCCCGAACGCACCAAACTGGCGTTCACCCCGATTTTCCTGGTGCACCGGCTGCGCACAGAATTTGCAATCGGTGCATCACATCCCTTGCACCGTTTTGAAACCCGGAGTCGAACATGTCCCTTGCCTCACGCCGCCGCAGCCTGGCCGCAGCCGCCATCACCTGCGCCGCCGCCCTCAGCGCTGGCTGGATTCCCAGCGCGCACGCCCAGGAAACGACCATCAAGTTCCAGCTCGACTGGCGCTTCGAAGGCCCCGCCGCGCTGTTCCTGGTGCCGGTGGCACAGGGCTACTTCAAGGCCGAAGGGCTGAACGTGGTCGTCGATGCCGGCAATGGCTCGGGCGGCACCGTCACGCGCGTGGCCTCCGGCGCCTACGACATGGGCTTCGCCGACCTGGCCGCGCTGATGGAGTTCCAGGCCAACAACCCGACTGCACCGAACAAGCCGGTGGCGGTGATGATGGTCTACAACAACACGCCCGCCGCGGTGATGGCGCTGAAGAAAAGCGGCATCAAGACCCCCGCTGACCTGAACGGCAAGAAGCTCGGCGCGCCGGTGTTCGATGCTGGGCGCAAGTCGTTCCCGATCTTCGCCAAGGCCAACAACGTCAGCAACGTGGCCTGGACCTCGATGGACCCGCCGCTGCGCGAAACCATGCTCGTGCGCGGCGACATCGATGCCATCACCGGCTTCGGCTTCACCTCGATCCTCAACCTCGAAGCGCGCGGCGTGAAGGCCGACGAGATCGTCGTCATGCCCTACCCGCAGTACGGCGTGAAGCTGTACGGCAACGCCATCATCGTCGGCGAGGAATTCCTGAAGAAGAACCCCGACGCGGTGAAGCGCTTCCTGAAGGCCTTCAGCAAGGGCATGAAGGACATCATCGCCGACCCGAAAGCGGCGGTGGCCACCGTCAAGGCGCGTGACGGCCTCATCAACGAGGCGCTCGAACTGCGCCGGCTGCAACTGGCGCTGAACTACACCGTGCTCACGCCCGACGCCAAGGCCGAAGGTTTCGGCAATGCGCTGGCGCCGCGCCTGAGCCTGATGGCCAGCCAGGTGTCGGATTCGTTCAACACCAAGGAGCGCATCGACCCGGCGGCGGTGTGGACCGACGCCTACCTGCCAAGCGCTGCCGAACGCAACATCTTCGCCGCGGCGAAGAAGTGACCGGCATCGCGGAGCGGCGCGGCGGCCGGCAAACCGAGCCGCGCTGTGGCGTTCAGCGAAAATCGATCGACATCTGCAGCATCACGCCGGCGGTACCGAGCAGGTTGGCCTGCATCGAGAACTGGCGCGTGAACTGCCAGCCCATCGCCAGCACCAGCCCAGGTGACCAGCCGTTGTGGTTGAACGGCACCTTGTCCTCGTAGGGGTACTTGTAGCCATACAGGATGCCGGCCGACCACTTGGCGAACAGCTGGTCCACCGCGAACAGGTTGCCGTAGCGCTGGCCCACATAGGCGAAGCCGCTGGGTTGTCCGAAGGAGTTGCTGAAATAGGTGCCCCCCCAGAACCAGTCGTCGGCGCGCTGCCGCTCCAGGCCGATGCCATAGACGGCCTCGCGGTCGTTGTTCTCGTCGGCACCGAAGTGCAAGGTGTAGGGCGAGAACACCAGGCGCCAGTAGTCGGCATCGGTGCCGCTGCTCGCATCGCCGCCCGTGGCCTGCGCCACGGCCGCACCGTGGCCGAACACACACGCCGCCGCAAGCAGCAACAAAGGGCAAAGGGTCGGGCGGCGAAGTCGCATCGTGGTCAATCGAGTGGATCGGGCTGCGGGCATGAAGCGGCGGATTATCCCTGCCGCGCCGCCGTGCACAGCCCGGCCAGGTATCGGACCGCTGGCTCGACAGTTGCTTCACCCCCTCGCACCGCGACCACGCCATGAACAACTTCGTCGACTTCCGCAACGTCTGGCTGGCCTACAACGCCGAACTGCTGGCCAAGGGCCAGTTCGCGGTCGAAGACATTTCGATGCAGATCGGCGAAGGTGCGTTCATCGCCATCGTCGGCCCGTCGGGCTGCGGCAAGAGCACCTTCATGAAGCTCACCACGGGGCTGAACATGCCCAGCAAAGGCAGCATCCTGATCGACGGCCAGCCGGTGACCGGGCCGCTGAAGATCAGCGGCATGGCCTTCCAGGCGCCGAGCCTGCTGCCCTGGCGCACGACGCTGGACAACGTGCTGCTGCCGCTCGAAATCGTCGAACCCTACCGTTCGACGTTCCGTGCGAAGCGCGGCGAATATGTCGAGAAGGCGCGCAAGCTGCTGCACAGCGTCGGCCTGGGCGGCTACGAGGACAAGTTCCCGTGGCAGCTGTCGGGCGGCATGCAACAACGCGCCAGCATCTGCCGCGCGCTGGTGCACGAGCCGAAGATGCTGCTGCTCGACGAGCCCTTCGGCGCGCTCGACGCCTTCACGCGCGAGGAACTGTGGTGCGCGATGCGCGACCTGCAGGCGGCGCAGAAATTCAACGTCATCCTGGTCACGCACGACCTGCGCGAAAGTGTGTTCCTGGCCGACACGGTCTATGTGATGAGCAAGAGCCCGGGGCGCCTGGTCGTCAAGCGCGACATCGACCTGCCGCGGCCGCGTGACCTCGAAGTCACCTACAGCAAGCCCTTCATCGACATCGTGCACGAGCTGCGCGGCCACATCGGCGCCATGCGCCAGCCTGTGGGCACCCCAAGCACCACCACGGCGGTGCCGCAATGAGCCGCAACATGGAACGTTGGGCACCGCTGTTCCTGCTCGTCGTCATCCTGCTGCTGTGGCAGTTCATCTGCACAGTCTTCAACGTCAGCGAGTTCATTTTCCCGGGCCCGCTGCGCATCGTCGAGCAGACCTGGGAACACCGCTGGACCATCCTCGGCCACGCCTGGCGCACCTACTGGGTGACGATGGTCGGCTTCGGCCTGGCCATCGTCGTCGGTGTGCTGCTGGGCTTCCTGATGGGCAGCTCGCGCCTGGCCTACAACGCCATGTACCCGCTGATGACCGGTTTCAATGCGTTGCCGAAAGCGGCTTTCGTGCCGATCCTGGTGGTGTGGTTCGGCATCGGCGCCGGCCCGGCGATCCTGACCGCGTTTCTGATCAGCTTTTTCCCGATCATGGTCAACATCGCCACGGGGCTGGCGACGCTGGAGCCCGAGCTCGAAGACGTGCTGCGCGTGCTCGGCGCCAAGCGCTGGGACGTGTTGATGAAGGTCGGCCTGCCGCGCTCGATGCCGTACTTCTACGGATCGTTGAAGGTGGCCATCACGCTGGCTTTCGTCGGCACCACGGTGTCGGAGATGACCGCCAGCAACGAAGGCATCGGCTACCTGCTGATCAGCGCCGGCAGTTCGATGCAGATGGGGCTGGCGTTCTCCGGCCTGGTTGTGGTCGGCATCATGGCGATGGTCATGTACGAGCTGTTCTCGGTGGTCGAAAAGCGCACCACCGCCTGGGCGCATCGTGGGTCGGCGGGGCATTGATGCCCTGCGGGCCGGCCGCCCGGAGCGAGCCGAGGGCGGCGGGTGACCGGCTACGTTCATGCCTTGGGCTCTGCCCCAAGGCATGAGCGCAACACGGCGCCATGCCCGGTCACGCTTCCCGATCGGAGCCTGACACCATGACCCACAACCAGATGCTCCACCACTTGCGCCAAGCCAACGCCTTGGCGCTGGCGGTGATGCGCTCCGGACGCCACCCCTTCGGCGCGCTGCTGGTCGCACCCGATGGCATCACGGTGTTGCTCGAACAAGGCAACGTCGATGGTGTCAACCATGCCGAAAGCGTGCTGGCGCGGAGTGCGGCGAAGCAGTTCGAACCGTCGCTGCTGTGGGATTGTACGCTTGTCACCACGGTCGAGCCGTGCGCGATGTGTGCCGGCACCCAATACTGGGCCCACATCGGCCGGCTGGTGTATGGCATGAGCGAACGCCGGCTGCTCGAACTCACGGGCAACCACAGCGAGAACCCGACTCTCGACCTGCCCTGCCGCGAGGTCTTCGCCCACGGCCAGAAGGCGATGCAGGTGTGGGGCCCGTTCGCCGAGGTCGAAGAAGAGATCGCGGCACTGCACCGCGACTTCTGGCGCGCCGATTGACCGCGGTGCTCGGCGCTGCCAGCGCCGCCAAACCCGTCGCTTGAACCAGCCACGCGCAGGTCGTGCGGCAAACGACGCTCGCGTCAGTGATCGGCCTCTTCACGCTGGTGGCGTACCGCCAGCACCACCACTTTCGACGGGCTGACGATCTCATGCAGCGCGACATACGCCATGCCGCCGAACGGAATGATCCGCTCCCGCTGCGGTGGGGGTTGCGGGAGCCCTCACTTTGGCGCTGCGCCGTGGGCGCGGGCGTGGAAGGCCCGCGACCTGATCCCGAGCCATTCGGCCTGCCCGCATCGGACACTTCGGCTACTTCAGGAAATCGATGCCGCCGGCCGCGTGGGACGAACTTGCCGAGTTGCTGTACAAGAACGCGCTGCGCCGATCCGTCATCGCGGCCGCTCGATGCCGATCCCGCTGGCGCGGTCGCTCTGGGCGTCGTCGAGAGCCTGCTCCAGCAACTCCAGCGCCGCCATGGCGAACGCTAGCATGTTGCGCACACGATCGTCCTCGCCGGTGCGCAGCGTGCGCTCGCGCAGCACCGGTCCATCGACCGCCAGACAGGCGTGGCCGGCCGGATCGCCATAGGTGTTCCCAGTCGGCCCCGCAGCACCGGTCTCCGCCAAACCCCAGCTCGCCTGAAAACGCATTCGCTGGTGGCGGGCCAGCAGCTTGCATATGGCGGGCTCGACGAGCGCATGCCGAGGGTGTCATCCGAGGTGAGCGTGGTGAGAAGCCGGCGCGAACGGCGGGTGTACAGCACCGCGCCGCCGAAGTAGTAGGCCGAAGCACCGGCACGCGCCAACAGGGCCGCGGAAACAAGCCCGCCCGCCGACGACTCGGCAACGGCAATCGTCTCGCGGCGCGCCACGAGCCTGTCGCCCACGCGCATTCCGAGCGCAAACAAATGGGTGATGTCCATCGGTGTCGGCTTTCTCTTTGTTGAACCAATCTAGCCTGATGAGTCTGCATGGCTCGATGGCATGTCCCGTCCGCATCGACGCGTTTTTCCTGTGCAATGCGCGGGCGTGACCAAGAGCTTCCCCTTCAGTGCTCGAGCTGCCGCCGGCCTATGCCCAGCTCATCGCCGGCCAACGCACCCTGACGGCCGGGGGCGGCACACAGTCGCGAGTAGACGAAAACACCTCATCGAGGGAAAACGCGCCACCCCGGCGTCGGGGCCCAAACGGACGATGACGGCGCCGTCGATCCATTGCGACATCTCGACCCTGAACCTGAAGACCTGCAGCATGCCGTATTGTCCGATCCGCTCCTGCACAGCAGCTCGATCTTCGGGCACCGCCGGCCAACATGCCTATCCACCTGCGCATTGCCCGCCCCGTTAGCCAATTGACCTTGTCGGCCGCGGCTTACCGTCACGGCCTCGGCTGGGACGAGCTTGGACACTTCGTCGACCATGCCGGCTTCGACGGCGTCATGCTCGGCCCACGCGACGCGGGTTTTCACCTCGAACTCACGCACTGCCGACGCCACCCGGTACAACCGTGCCCGACACCGGAAGACCTGCTGGTGTTCTACCTGCCGGTTGTGCAGGAGTGGTCCGAGCGCTGTGATGCGATGCGCGCTGCCGGGTTTCGGCAGGTCGAGCCCTTCAATCCCTACTGGAAGCGGCTGGGCAGCACCTTCGAAGACCGCGATGGCTATCGCTTCGTTCTGCAGCGCGAGCGTTGGCCGGGCGCGTGAATGCGGCCGGTCACGGTCCGGTGCCCGGCCCGCCGGCCACTGCCGTATCGCGTGCCTGCGGCTTCACGCCGCCCTCCGGTGCGCGGCGTTGCGCAATGCGCTGCGCCGGGTCGTAGAAGAACTGCTCCTCGACGATCTGCTCGCCTTGCCAGCGCTGGCAGGCCAGCTCTTCCATTTCGGTGGTGCTGCCGTCGCGCCAGTCGAAACGAAACACCCAGCGCACGACGACCTGATCGCCGTTGACGAAGACCGGCCGCACGCATCGCGAGTGAACGGCGGCGGCACGCGCCATCACCTTGCGTTCGGCCTCGACATGCGCATCGCGGCCGACGCGTGGTGGATTCATGTTTTCCCGCATGCTGGCGTGCGGCGCATAGAACACCTCGCACGCGCCGACATGGTCGTTGGCTTCGACCTGGGCGATGAAGCGCTCCAATGTCTGCATCGTGGGCATACGGACTCCCCAGGGAAGGTTGATCTTCGAACGAGCATACCGAGTCGGCCCACTTTGCTCGACGCTCGACGTCCGGATGGGCGCGGGCATTGCGTGGAACCGATATCGGATGGCCTGCAGCCGTCCGGCGTGCACCGTGCCCTCACTCCACAAGCGATATGACCAGGCAACCCATGACACACGCGATCGAAGCCGCCCACAGCAAGCTCAGCCCTGACATCGAGGTGGACCCCGGTGACCGACACGAGGCCGCGATGGGCCAGGCGCACCGAAGATGATGCGCCGCCATGTCTTGATTGGCGCTCTAATGACGTGGAGTCGTGGCGTGGGCGCGGACCCGGCCCCACGTCAGCACACCCCGCTACAGAACCCGCCGATGAAACAAGACCCGACCGATCTGAGCACGCTGCAAGCGCTGAATGCGCGCTTCATCCACAACTTCGTCACCAACGACGTGGCGTCGCACGATGCCATCATTCACCCCGGCTTCCTGAACGTCTCTGCCGCGGGGCTTCGCGTGGACCGGCAGACCTACCTGCGCAAGTGGGCGAGCGGCTTCGATCCCGACGTCATCGTCTATTGGGATGTCAGGGACGAGCGCATCGATGTCTTTGGTGACATGGCGCTGGTGCGCGCCACCAACAAGCATGTCGTCGTCAGCGGCGGCAAAGAGGTCACCGGCATGACGACCTATACCGACAGCTACGTGCGCGAAAGCGACGGCAAATGGCTGTGCGTGCAGGCGCAGCTGACGACGGTCGCGCCCGAGCACTACCCGAGCGACACCACCATCGTCAGCCGATACCTGAAGGGCATCAAGCAAGTCAGCGGTTGAGTGCCGCGATGCACGTGCTGGCAAGCCATCCGTGCGCGTGGCCGGCATTACTCGTGGAAATTCGGCACCGCGAAACCCGATTGCCTGACCAGCTGATCACGCCGCGCCACCGCATAGTCACTGAGCACCATCTCGCGCACCAGGTCCTCGAACGGGGTGGTCGGCGTCCAGCCCAGTTCGCGGCGCGCCTTGCCCGGATCACCGAGCAGCGTTTCCACCTCGGTCGGCCGGAAATAGCGTGGATCGACCTTCACGATCACGTCGCCCGGCTTGCACACCACCGGTGAGTGACCATCGATGCCGCAGAGCGACACCACCCGCGCCACCTCGTTCGCGCCCTCGCCTTCGAAGGCCAGCGCGATGCCCAGTTCAGCCGCCGCGCGCTCGACGAACTGGCGCACGCTGTACTGCACGCCTGTTGCGATGACGTAATCGACCGCGCGTTCCTGCTGCAGCATCAGCCACTGCATCTGCACATAGTCGCGCGCATGGCCCCAGTCGCGCAGCGCGCTCAGGTTGCCCAGGTACAGGCAATCCTGTAGGCCGAGCGCGATGCGCGCGATGGCACGCGTGATCTTGCGCGTGACGAAGGTCTCGCCGCGCACCGGGCTTTCGTGGTTGAAGAGGATGCCGTTGCAGGCGTAGATGCCGTAGGCCTCGCGGTAGTTGACCGTGATCCAGTAGGCGTACAGCTTGGCCACCGCGTATGGGCTGCGCGGATAGAACGGTGTCGTCTCGGACTGCGGCACCTGCTGCACCAGGCCGTACAGCTCGCTGGTGCTGGCCTGGTAGAAGCGCGTGCGCTTTTCGAGACCGGCAATGCGGATCGCCTCCAGCAGCCGCAACGCGCCCAGGCCGTCGGCGTTGGCGGTGTACTCGGGCTCCTCGAAGCTCACCGCCACGTGGCTCTGCGCGGCCAGGTTGTAGATCTCGTCGGGCTGCACCTGCTGCACGATGCGGATCAGGTTGGAGCTGTCGGTGACATCGCCGAAGTGCAGCTTCAACCGCGCATCGGGCTCGTGCGGGTCCTGGTACAGGTGGTCGATGCGTTCGGTGTTGAACAGGCTCGAGCGGCGCTTGATGCCGTGCACCTCGTAGCCCTTGTCGAGCAGCAGCTCGGCCAGGTAGGCACCGTCCTGACCGGTGATGCCGGTGATCAAGGCAACTTTGCGCGTCATGCGGGACTCATCCTGTGCAACTCAGTGTTTGAAGAAAGGTGCGGCCTCGTAGGCCAGCCGAATGCCTTGGCGCAGCGGCGTGCGCGCGGTCCAGCCCAGGGCCTGCAAGCGGCTCACATCAAGCAGCTTGCGCGGCGTGCCGTCGGGCTTGCTGCGGTCTTGCACCACGCGACCCTCGAAGCCAACCACCTGCATCACCGTGCGGGCCAGCTCGGCAATGCTGACGTCGCTGCCGGTGCCGATGTTGAGCAGTTCGCCGTCGTAGCCGCGGTGCATCAGGAACACGCACGCGTCGGCCAGGTCATCGACATACAGGAACTCGCGCATCGGTGTGCCGCTGCCCCACACCACCAGCTCGGCGTCGCCGCGTTCGCGCGCTTCGTGGGCCTTGCGGATCAAGGCCGGCAGCACGTGGCTGGTGCCCAAGTCGTAGTTGTCGTTGGGCCCGTACAGGTTGGTCGGCATCACGCTGATGTACTGCCGGCCGTGCTGGCGGTTGTAGCTGTCGGCCAGCTTGATGCCGGCGATCTTGGCGATGGCGTAGGGCTCGTTGGTCGGCTCCAGCGGGCCGGTCAACAAATACTCTTCCTTGATCGGCTGCGGGCAGTCGCGCGGGTAGATGCAGCTCGAGCCCAGGAACATCAGCCGCTGCACACCGGCCGCATGCGCGGACGCCATCAGGTTGGCCTCGATCATCAGGTTGTCGTGCAGGAAGTCGGCACGTTGCAGGTTGTTGGCCTGGATGCCACCGACCTTCGCGGCAGCGATGAAGATGTAATCAGGCCGCTGTTCGGCCACGAAGGCCGACACCGCGCGGCCATCGAGCAGATCGAGCTGCTGCCGCGTGGCGGTGATCAGGTGGCGGTATCCATCGGCTTGCAGACGGCGCAGAAGCGCACTCCCGACCATGCCGCGGTGGCCGCTGACGTAGATGCGCGAATCGGGGGTGATGTGGGGTGTGGTGGCCATCAGGCGCAGGATTGTAGGTTCGGCCGTCGACCCGGCAGGGTGCACGAATGCATCGGCAACAATCGCCGCGCATGGGCTGGCACGCATCGCTGCAACTGGACTATCGGCGCGATGGCGAACGCACCGTCGCGCTCGACCGCCATGAAGGCCCTTTGCGCGTGCTGCGCCGCCTGTACCCGGAAGGCCCGCGCATCTGCCACCACGTGCTGGTGCATCCGCCGGCAGGCATCGTCGGTGGTGACACGTTGACCGTGCAGGCCACGCTGCAAGCCGGCAGCCACGCCCTGATCACCACGCCGGGTGCGACGCGCTTCTATCGCAGTGCCGGCAACAGCGCCGAACAGCGTGTGAGCGCGCGACTCGAAGAGGGTGCACGGCTCGAATGGCTGCCGCTGGAAACCATCGCACACAGCGGCTGCCAGGCGAGCAACCACCTGCGCTTCGAGTTGGCGCCCGGTGCCGAGATGATCGGCTGGGAGGTGCTGGCCCTCGGCCTGCCGGCCGCTGGCCAGCCTTTCGACCGCGGCCGTTTCGTGCAGCAACTCGAATTGCCCGGCGTGTGGCTTGAGCGCGGCCGCATCGACGCGACCGATGCGCGGCTGCTGGATTCGCCGCTGGGTTGGGCCGGTCGCCGCGTGCTCGCCACGCTGTGGTTCGGCAGCGGCTCGGTCATCGACCCAGCCCGCCATGAAGCGTTGATCGATGCGTCGCGCGCGGCCATCACCGGCGATGCGGTGCTGAGTGGCCATGCCGGCGTCACCTTGCTGCAACAACGCGTCATCGTGCTGCGTGCACTGGCCGAGCGGGTCGAGCCGGCGATGCAGCTGCTCGGCCGTTGCTGGGGCGCCTGGCGGGGTCTGGCCTGGGGCGCCGAAGCGGCCGCACCGCGGCTGTGGCGCACCTGATCGGCAGGCCCTGCGGCCAAGCTCGGCGCTGGGCGCTTGGAGCCGAGGACTCAGGCACCGTCATGACACGGCAGCCAGAGCGCGCATTGACCGGCGCCGGTCGATCCCCAATACTTGTGTCCATGCCGATCGACGATCCCACCCTGCTGGAGCGAAGCGGTGTGCCGCTTTCCGACATGATCGAAACGCTGCGCGGCGAGCTCGAGCGCGCGATGGCGAGCGGCAAGGGCAAGAGCGTGGCCTTCGCCGTCGACAAGGCCGAACTGGAATTGAAGGTGGCGGTGAGCCAGACCGGCAAGGGTGGTGTCGGCATTGCTTTCTGGGTCGTCAAGGCGGATGCCGCCGTTGAAGACAGACGGGAGTTCAGCCACACCTTCCGCCTCACGCTCAAACCGGTTTCGGGCGAAACAGGCACGCCGATCAACATTTCGGCCCTGGTCGCCCCGGCCCAAGCGCCTGGCGCCCGCTGAAGCGGTTCTGGCGGTCTTCGTGGATCTGCGCAGGCTGGCCCTGGTGACCTGCGCATCGGCCGACGGTGCCAAGACGTCGGTTGGCACCGGCTACCTGGTCGACGCCGACCTGTTGCTCACCGCCAGTCACGTCGTGCCGGCGGACGCGCGGCCCGGCAGCATCCGCGTGCGCACCGAAGCGGATGCGGTGTGGCACACCGCGCTCGACATCGCCGCGTGGCGCGATGTCGGCCTGGATGCGGCGCTGATCCGACTGCGCCAGCCGGTCGCCGGCATCGCGCCGATCGCTTGGGCCGACACCGCTTTCGATGTCAACGAGCGCTGGCACTCGCTCGGCTACCCGCAGGCCGGCGTCATCCAGGCGGGGGACGAGTCGTCTTGGAAGACCGTCGGCCTTGGCGGCACGCTCTACGCCGGGGGCGGCGGCGGGCAAGGGCGCAGGCAGCTCGATCTCGGCGTCGAGGACTTCAAGAACGTGGCGCTCTCGAGCGGCGCCTCGGGCGCGCCGGTGCTGGTCGGCGAACGGCTGGCCGGCATCATCAAGCAGGTGCCACCCAACTTCCTGGGCGAGCGCCTGATCGGCCTGCCGGTGGCCTCGCTGCTGCAGAACCCGGGGTTCCGCATCACGATCGCCCCGCCCTGGCTCGCGCTCGACAGCCTGCCGAAGGCCCATGCCTGGGTGCTCGTGGTACTGAGCGAGGCCGAACAGACCGGGCTGGATCGCTCGGTCGACGGCGCGCTGGCATTGGGCCAGGACGACATCAAGAGTACCGTTGGCGGAGACTTCGAGATGCAGCCGGTGCAGGTCAGGATCGCCGAAGCGACGCGATCGCCGGCCAACTGGCTGAGCTTGGTGCGCGCGCTGTGCCTGGCGCCGATCGCGATCTTCGACGCCACCGACTTCGAGCCGGCCGTGATGCTCGCGCTGGGCGTGCGTTCGGTGGTGCGGCGCGGCGTCACGATCACCTGTTCGGCGCGCCGCCCATCGGCGAAACAGCTTACCCAGCTGCCGTTCAACATCAAGGAAACCAAACTCATCCATCACGGCACCGCCTTCGATCAGAACGACGACCGGCATCCGCACAAGGCGATCGCGGCGGCGATCAAGAAAGGGTGGCAGGAATCGCGCAGCCAGCCGAGATACCTCGACCTGCCCGCCTATGACGGCGTGCGTTGCCCCTATCCATCGAAGTCCGAGTTCGACATCGGCGCGGTCGATCGCATCCTGGTGCTGTGTCCTTTCAGCGAGGGTTATGCCCCCAGCTGGCTGGCCATCTCCGGCGCATTGACCCAGCGGTATCCGAAACGCCGGCCTTCGCGCATGCTCGATCTCGTCTCGCCGCGCCTGGTCGGACAGGCTCTCTACGAGGGCATCCGCTGGGCTCGCACCTGCGTCGTCGACTGGACCGACTGGCGCCCCAACGTGTTCTTCGAATTCGGCGCTCGCCTGGCTTGCTCGAACGTCGGACCGATCAGTTTGATCGACGAAGCAGCGCTTGTCGACGCGGGGCTGTCGGCGCAGCAGCGCCGCCTGATCAAGATGTGGCGCCCGACGCCGTATCGTGTCGCCAAGGAGGGCGACGAGAAAGACGAGCTGTCGACGGACACCTGGAATCACCAGCAGCTGCTGCCCGCCTTCGCAAGACATGAAGCGAATGCCGCCAGGCAGTTGCCGGCGGTTTTGCTCGACGAAGTACCACACGATGCCACCTACGTGGCCTGCCGCTCCAGCTTCGAGTGGATGCAGGAAGGCATCACCGTTGAACCCCAGGAGTTCCTGAAGCGCAGCCTGGAGGAGCCCTTCGGTCGTGACCCGCAGATCGGCGGTCAAACGCCGATCCTCTACGCGGCCGAAAACGAGCCCTTCAACTCGGCGCTCCTGATCAGCATCCGCGAGCGCTGGGTGGCCGCCTGGTACTACCTGGCCAACCGCTACCCGAAGAGAAAGTGGAAATCCGACCTCGCCTTGCGGGCCAAGGTGCGCACGCTGGCCAACGCCGTGCTCGCCTTCGGGCCGCAGAAGGAAGACACCGATCCGCACCTGCGCGCGCTGCGGGAAAAGCTGAACGACGTGATCGACCAACTGGACGATCTCGATGACCGCAAGACTTGAGGAGTCGAACACGCCATGACATCCCCGCTCGAACAGATCCTGGCCCTCAAGACCGAAGCCAAGAACCAGCGCGACCGGGGCTTGAAGGGCTACCCGCGCGCGCTGGCGCGGCTCGGCGCCGCGATCAAGCTCGCCGAGGAGGGTCTCGCGGAAACCGAAGTCGCCGACGCGCGGCGCCAATTGCACAAGGAGCTGGCGGATTGCCACGGCATGGTCGGCGGTGTGCAGCGCCGCTGGGGCTCCGAGGGGCCGCAAGTCGAACGCACCGCACACCTGGCCGCGTCTTGCATCGCCTACGACCAAGGCTACGGGCACGAGTGGCACAAGGACCACGGCACGCCCGCGACGTACAACCTGGTGAACCGACTGACCGGCCGACTGCTGATCCGCCCGGATCTCCTGAAGCTCGACGAGGTGACCGATCTGGGCAACGGCATCGAGCCGATGAACGTCAAGGCCATGCTCGCCAAGGCCGTGGCCGACATCGGCCAGTTCCTGGCCCACCGCGACAACTTCTGGACCGAAGCCGACCTGGCACTTCTCAAGGTGCTCGCCGGCGCTACCGACCCGAGCAACGCCTACGCGCCGTTCCTTGCGCTCTCGCCACCCGGCTATGCCTTTGGCAGCGCGCTCGATGCGCTGCGGCCTCTGGCAGAGGCAACCGCGGCCCCGGCGCTCGTGCAGGCGATCGACCTGTTGACCACCCGTCGACCGGCCGCCTGATTCGACAGTGGGGCGGCGTCCGGCCCCATCAGGTTGGTGATCGAGCGCATCCCTTCCGCGCCTTTGCCCGGCAGCGGCCTGCCGCATCTCAGCGTGAGTTCGGCCAGGCCTTGACCCTTGCAGTGCACCGGTCCCGCGCGGGTGGCTGCGCCGCGTCTGTGCTGCGCCTGCTGCCGGCCTGCCGGCCTTGCCGCTATGCTCATCGCTCACCATGCCCGACGTGGAGCCAGGCCATGACACGCACCGCCCCGATCACCGATGACGACCCCAGCCCCGAGCAGATGGAACGGCGCGTGGCGCGCTTCGCGGCGCTGCAGCCGACCGGCGACTACGCCGATGCGGCGATTCCGGGTTGCGAACGCACCACCTGGCGCGTGCTCGGCGAGCGGCCCGCCGCACCGCTTCAGGCAGAGCACTTCCACCTCAACATCGTGCGCTGCGTGGCCGGCAAGAGCGCGCCGCTGCACAACCACCTGACTGAGGAAGTGTTCGTGCCGCTCGATGGCGACTGGGAAGTGTTCTGGGGCCCCGAGGGCCGGCACAGCCTGCGGCTGCAGGCGTGGGATGTGATCAGCATTCCGCCGGGCGTGTCGCGCGGCTTTCGCAATGTCGGCGCTGCCGATGCCCATCTGCTGGGCATGGCCGGCGGCCGCGACCCGGGCCAGATCAACTGGCCCGACGCGGTGCGCGCGGCGGCGCTGGCAGCGGGTGTCGCGCTGCCGCGCGACTGAAAGCGTCGGCAGCGCGCTTCAGTCGGCGAAGCTGTACGGCCCGCCGCGCTTCAACGCCGCGCGATAGGCCGGCCGCGCGTGAATGCGCTTCAGGAAGGCCATCGACTTCGGCCGCGACTGATCGAGCCCGGCACGTTGCGCCGCGGCTTCGAGCGGGAAGCTCATCTGGATGTCGGCCGCGCTGAATTCCTTGCCTGCGAACCAGGTGCTGCGCTGCAATTCGCTTTCGATGAAATCGAGCTGGCGTTCGATGTTCGGCATGATGAAGCTCGCCTTCACCTTGTTGCTGATGGCGCGGGCGATCGGCTTGACGAAGAACGGCATCGGCGCGCGCGGCATCTCGTCGAACACCAGCTTCATCAGCAACGGCGGCATGGCCGAGCCTTCGGCGAAGTGCAGCCAGTAGCGGTAGCGCAGCGCGTCATCGCTGCCGTCGGCCGGCTTCAGCGCGCCGCCGCCGTGGCGTTCGACCAGGTATTCGATGATCGCGCCCGACTCGGCGACGGTGTGCTCTGCATCGCTGATCACCGGCGACTTGCCCAGCGGATGCACGCGCTTCAGCACATCCGGCGCCAGCATCGTCCTCGGATCACGGGCGTACTTCTCGATCTCGTACGGCAGGCCCAGTTCTTCGAGCAGCCACAGGACACGCTGCGAGCGCGAGTTTTCGAGATGGTGGACGGTGATCATCGGCACGCTCGGCGGTTGGCACCGGCGGATTGTGAACGCCGCCGCGCGAGACCTTCAGGCCCCGGTACCTTGGCGACGCGCGCGTGCTTTCAGGACCTGCAAGCGCGCGACCATGGCGAGCAGCCCGATGCTGCCGGTTAAGGCCACCAGCACCAGCCACAACGGCAGGCGCATGCGCATTGCTCGCGCTTGCGGCACCAGGAACAACCAGGCGACGCTGACCGCCAACAGCAGGTCGAACCAGATCTGGTTGCCCCACAGGTTGCGCGTGTGCTCCGGCCAGAAGCCGAGCGGTCCTTCAAGCGTTGCCGCCGACAGCGAAAACATCAGGAATGCCAGCGAAGCGGCGGCGGGGATCGCCCAATGAATCCTGTCGGCAAGGCCCTGGAGCCGAAGGACGGCCACGGCGAACGCGAGGAAGGCGGCGGCGCCGGCAATGGGCAAGAGCGAAGTCATCATGGCCGCCGATTCTGCCGTTGGGCGGCGGGCTCGAACATGACCTCGTGGGTCATGCGATGCCCTCGGCGACAAAGTCGTTCCAGGGCTGTCCACGCTGCATGCGACGGTGCGAAACGGTCGCGTGAGCGGGCCTCAATCGCAGGAGACCTGGCCGAGCAAATCCTGCAGTGCCGGTGCCATCAGCACGCCGAGCGCGCCGAACTGCTCGTCAACGCTGCGCGTGGCGCGGCCGGCGTCGAGGGGCACCGTGCCACTGACCAACTTGGCAACCGCGCTTCCGCTGGTTGGTTTCAGGCGCATGTCGGCAGAGACCTCATAGCCTGCGAGCGCTCGCGGGGTGTTGGCAAGTTGGGCCCGGCGATTGGTCTCGCACATCTCGCCTGCGGTACGGCCGAGCTTTTTCATCAGCGCACAATTCAGTTCGGTCGCCTGTTTGTAGGCCGGATTCGGCAAGTTGACCGATCGGATCGACATCAACTCGACCGCGAGTCGACAGCGCGCCGCGCCGTCCTGCGCCGGTACCACGTCCCGGCCGACGACACTGGTCACCCATTCGCGCAGGTGCACGCTCCACTGCGGGTTCAGGCGGCCACGCTGGCTGACGCCTTCGATCGCCAGTGGCGCGCGACCGCTGCCACGGAAGCGCTCGCCGATCAGCCGGTCGACCACGTCCAGCCGCAGCACCTCGACCCGGTCGCTTTCAGGCAGCACGCGCTGCACCAGCCCGAGCAGGCGCCCATCGGTGCGAACGAAGCTGCCACTGTCGGACGAGCGGATCGACGTGCGATCGACAGGCGCAAATGACAGCGTGTCCGCGGTCCCGCCAGCGTAGCGCAGTGCGATGAGCGTCTCGCGCCCGCCGGTCGGATAGTGACGAACCGCCTCGAACAGCATCGACGATTGCGGTGACAAGCCGGCAATCCATGCCGTGTCGGGCCAGCTTGCGGTGCAGGCAATGGCGGGCTTGCCGGTGATCTCGAGCAGCGCCAGATCGTAGGTCGGGTTGTCGTAGACACGTTGCGCCGTATTGCGGGCGCCGCTGCGGTCGAGCACGACGATGTCGGCCACCTCGTTGGCAACCACATGGCGTGCCGTCACGACCAGGCAGGTGTTGCCGCGCCGAAATGCGTGACCCGCTCCGACCTGCGGGTCCTGGCGGATCTCGACCGGCTGCGCCGACGCCACCAAAGGACACGTCGCGGTCAACGCGACGACGATTGCGATGGTGTCGGCCGCAAGGCGCAGTGAGCGATGGATCATCGGGGATCTTCCGCAGTCGGGGCCGCACCACCCGCCGGCGACTGCGCCATCGTCTCGGCGTCGGCGGTCTGCACCGGTTGATTCGGACTGCCGACCCAGTCGTGCTTGCGCATGAGGCCGAAACTGTCCAGGAACTGGGCTGCGCCGCCGAGCAGCACAAGCACGGCAACGAAGGCCTGCACGAAGTAGTTGCCGATCAGCCATTGCCAGATCGTCACGCTCAGCTTGCGCGCTTCGCCTTGATAGGGACGGATCGATATCGCATCGTTCTGCACATGCAGTTGCACGCTCAGACCGCCACCGTCGGCGGCGGGACGCACGAATCCCAGCGCCGGTGGCCGGCTGCGCACGGGGCAATCGGCAAACTTCGCGCCCCGACCGCCGGCGCCGCGCTCCTCATCGAAGCATGGGGCCGTGTCGATGATGCTGCCGGTGTCAACCCTCTCGCTGAGTACGTTGCGCGATTGGCCACCGCCAATAGTGCGCACGTCGACCGTGGCGCCTTCGAGCAATGGCGGATCGGTGTCGCTCCAGCCGCCGCCATGCTGCAACGTGGCACCCAGCACGATGCGCCCTTCGAGCGGGAGCACGAAGGGCGCCGAGGCATCGGCCGCGGTGTAGTGCAGCGATCTTGCGGATTCACCGCCGGAGGCTATTCGCACCCAGTCTTGTTCGTCGGAGGCGGGCTTGGCCTCGATGGCCGGCAGTCCATGCGCGCAGGCAGCGAAGGTGTTCGACCGTTCCAGCCGCAACCGCAGCGGGGCATCACCCCGTCGCTCGAGCGTGACCCGTGCGCTGGCGCGCAGCCGCAAGGTGCCACCCACTGGCGGCGGCGCCACGGCCTCGGCTTGCGCCTGCAGCGGGGGTGGCTGGCCCGGATCGCTGACCAGCCAGTGTCCGGGCGGCAAATCCCACACGATCTCGCGGCCACAGCCCGGCTCCAGCACAAGGCTGCCGCTTTGCGCCTGCACGGAAAAGGCGCTCTTGTCGACAGAGCCGAGCGAAACCCCGAAGGCGATCAGCGCGCAGATCGCGTATAGCGTGATCGCTCGTGGCGAAAGGACCAGTGCGAACAGCAGCAAGCGAACGACTGCCTGAATGTCGGTGCCATAGCGTCGAGCTCGGCTCACCATTTCAGCGTGACCTGCTGCCGCTCCGTCTGGCCACCGTCGCGGCGCACGAGCGTGAGCAGGCGAGCTGCCGCCCTCGCGTTGCAGATCGAGCTGGAAGTCGCAGACCACGTCGTAGCGCACCGTCTGCACCTCGCCCAGCGCCTTGCACCGCACCGCCTCGGACTGGGCCGATGTGTACAGGAACATTTCGGCGCGCCGCGAGTTGACGAACAGGCGCAGCTTCGATGGTCCAGGCGTCGGCTCCTGTTCACCCAGATGGGCCAAAAGGAAAGTGCCGCCCGTGCCGGACGGCAACGGCTGCACGCCGATGGCCAGCGCACGGGGATCGGGCGGGCGCTCGGCACCCGGAGGGACTTGCACCCGCTCCCAGGTCTGCGCACTGGTTCCGGAGGGGACTTCCCATATGCCTTCGCCGCGCAATCGACCGTTGATGGAAGTCAATGCCACTTGCAGCCGGCTCGCATCGGCCGGGCGCAACCACAACTGCGACGATGCGGTGGAAGGGTTGTGGCCCAGAACCACCGCACCAACGACTGCGTTGCCACTGACCAGCGTGGGAGGATCGACCACCTCGCGGTAGGGCTCTACCGCCTTCAACTGGGCCGTGGCATCGAGCGCGATGCACAGCAGCACACCAGCCACCCCGGGCCACTTCATTCTTCGTTGCATCGGCGGTCCTTCGCGCCTTGCTCTCGCGCAAGGCGTGCAGACTAGAGGATGGTCAGTGGATGGTCAATTCGCAAACCCGCTTTTGGTGCGCGCGGCGCCGCTGACCCATGGGCCACTGGCTTGCCAGGGCCCGGCACGCCGAAAGCCGAGCCCAATTGGCTCAGATCGACATGCGCTGGCGCACACCGTCGGCTTGCATGTCCTTGCCGCGCCCGCGCATCACCACCTCGCCGCGCTCCATCACCAGATACTGGTCGGCCAGTTCCTCGGCGAAGTCGTAGAACTGCTCGACCAGCACCACCGCCATCGGCTGGGTGTTGTCGCCCGAGCGCATGCCCGTGTCGGCGAGCATGCGGATGACACGGCCGATGTCCTTGATGATGCTCGGCTGGATGCCTTCGGTGGGCTCGTCGAGGATCAGCACCTTCGGCCCGGCGGCCAGCGCGCGGGCGATCGCCAGTTGCTGCTGCTGCCCACCCGACAGGTCACCGCCGCGGCGCTGCAGCATCTGCTTCAAGACCGGGAACAGCTCGAACAGCTCGGCCGGCACCGGCGTGCTGCCGCTCTTGTAGGCCAGGCCCATGCGCAGGTTCTCATCGACTGTCAGACGGCCGAAGATCTCGCGCCCCTGCGGCACGTAACCCATGCCCTTGCGCACGCGTTCGTAAGGTGTGTCCTTGCCCAGTGACGCGCCGTCCAGCGTCATGCCGCCGGTCTTGATCGGGACCACGCCCATCAGGCTCTTCAGCAGTGTCGTCTTGCCGACGCCGTTGCGGCCCAGGATCACCGTCACTTCGCCGGCCTTGGCCTCGAACGCGACGTTGCGCAGGATGTGCGACCCACCGTAGTACTGGTTGACTCCGTCGACGCTGAGCATATCCTCTTGCCTCGTGACCCAGGTGCATCTCGGGCTAGCGCCCGAGATACACCTCGACGACCTTCTCGTCGGCCTGCACGTCGGCCAGCGTGCCCTCGGCGAGCACGCTGCCCTCGTGCAGCACCGTCACCTTCTTGCTCGCCTTGCCCTCGGTCAGCTCGCCGATGAACTTCATGTCGTGCTCGACCACCACCAGCGAGTGGCTGCCTTCGAGGGTGAGAAACAACTCGGCGGTGCGCTCGGTCTCCTCATCCGTCATGCCGGCCACCGGTTCGTCCAGCAGCAGCAGTTTCGGGTCCTGCATCAGCAGCATGCCGATCTCCAGCCACTGCTTCTGGCCGTGGCTGAGCAGCCCGGCGGTGCGTTGCGCGCTGTCCTTCAGATGGATCAGCGTCAGCACCTCGCCGATGCGGTCGATCTGCGTGCCGTTGAGGCGGAACAGCATCGACGCGCGCACGCCACGGTCGGCCTTCAGCGCCAGCTCGAGGTTCTCGAACACGCTCAGGTGCTCGAACACCGTGGGCTTCTGAAACTTGCGGCCGATGCCGGCGCGCACGATTTCGTTCTCGCGCAGGCGCAGCAGGTCGATGGTCGAACCGAAGAAGCACTTGCCGGCGTCGGGCCGCGTCTTGCCGGTGATGACGTCCATCATGGTCGTCTTGCCGGCGCCGTTGGGGCCGATGATGCAGCGCAGCTCGCCCACACCGATGGTCAAGGTCAGCGCGTTCAGCGCCTTGAAGCCGTCGAAGCTGACGCTGATGTCGTCCAGGTACAGCGCCACGCCCTGCGTGAAGTCGGGCTCGCCCAGTCGCAACATCTGGGCGCGGCCGGCAATGCGGCCGCCGGCCGCGGCCTGCAGGGCCTGGCGCTCGAGCATCGCCTCGCGCGCCCGGTTGCCGGCCGCCATCAGCTGCGGTGTCACGGCTTGTCCACCTTGCGGCGGCGCGACATGCCGCGAAACAAGCCGACGATGCCATTCGGCAGGAACAGCGTCACGGCGATGAACAGCCCGCCCAGGAAGTACAGCCAGATCTCCGGGAAGGCCTGCGTGAACCAGCTCTTCGCACCGTTGACGAAGAACGCGCCGACGATCGGCCCGATCAGCGTGCCGCGCCCGCCCACCGCCGCCCAGATGGCCATCTCGATGCCCGCCGCCGGCGACATCTCGCTCGGGTTGATGATGCCCACCTGCGGCACGTACAGCGCGCCGGCGATGCCGCACATCACCGCCGAGATGACCCAGATGCTGAGCTTGTAGCGCAGCGGGTCGTAGCCGGTGAACATGACCCGCGACTCGGCATCGCGAATGGCCTGCAGCACACGCCCGTACTTGGTGTTCACCAGCCAGCGCGCGAACAGGAAGAAGCCGATCAAGGTCAGCCCGGTGATGACGAAGAGTGTCATGCGCATCGACGGCGTGGCGATCGGCACACCGAGGATGCGCTTGAAATCGGTGAAGCCGTTGTTGCCGCCGAAGCCGGTCTCGTTGCGGAAGAACAGCAGCATCGCCGCGTAGGTCATGGCCTGCGTGATGATCGAGAAGTACACGCCCTTGATGCGCGAGCGAAAGGCAAAGTAGCCGAAGACGAAGGCCAGCGTGCCGGGCACCAGCATCACCAGCACCATCTGCGCGATGAACGAATCCGACAGCGCCCAGTGCCACGGAAATTCCTTCCAGTTCAGGAACACCATGAAGTCGGGCATGTCCATGCGGTACTGGCCGTCGCGGCCGATCTGGCGCATCAGGTACATGCCCATCATGTAGCCGCCGAGGGCGAAGAACAGCCCGTGGCCCAGCGACAGGATGCCGGTGTAGCCCCAGATCAGGTCCATCGCCAGCGCGCAGATGGCGTAGCACATCATCTTGCCGACCAGCTGCACGCCGTAGTCGGAGATGTGGAAGGCGCTGCTCGGCGGCACCAACAGGTTGAGCACAGGCACCATCACCGCGACCACGATCACCGCGACGAACAGCGCACTCCAGCGCCCGCCGCTGAGCAGCGGCCGGTGCGGCACGGCAATGCCGACGGGTGTCGGCAAGACGGCACTCATTTGACAACCCTCCGCGCTGCGCGCTGCGGGATGAGCCCTTGGGGGCGGCCCGGCGCGCTCATGTTTCCGCGCTCCGCCCCTTCATCGCGAAGATGCCCTGCGGGCGCTTCTGGATGAAGATGACGATGAACACCAGCACCATGATCTTGGCCAGCACCGCGCCCTGCCAGCCCTCGAGCAGCTTGTTCAGCACGCCCAAGCCGAGTGCGGCATAGACCGTGCCGGCCAGCTGGCCCACGCCACCGAGCACCACGACCATGAAGGCATCGACGATGTAGCCCTGCCCCAGGTCGGGGCCGACGTTGCCGACCTGGCTGAGCGCGCAGCCGGCCAGCCCGGCGATGCCCGAGCCGAGTGCGAAGGCGTAGGTGTCCACACGCGCGGTGTTCACGCCCATGCACGCCGCCATCTTGCGGTTCTGCGTCACGCCGCGCACGAACAGCCCCAACCGCGTGCGCGCGATCAGCAGCGCCACGCCGGCCAGCACCAGGCCGGCGAAGGCGATGATGGCGATGCGGTTGTAGGGCAGCGTGAGGTTGCTCATTGCCTGCCAGCCGCCCGACAGCCAGGCCGGGTTTTCCACCGGCACATTCTGCGCGCCGAAGATGTTGCGCACCGCCTGCTGCAGCATCAGGCTGATGCCCCAGGTGGCGAGCAGCGTTTCCAGCGGCCGGCCATAGAGCCAGCGGATGACACCGCGCTCCAGCACCGCGCCGACCAGTGCCGCGGCCAGGAACGATGCCGGGATCGCGACCAGGATGTAGGCGCCGAAGGCGCCTTCGGGAAAGAAGCTGCGGAACAGGTTCTGCACCACGTAGGTGGCGTAGGCGCCGATCATCATCAGCTCGCCGTGGGCCATGTTGATCACGCCCATCAGCCCGTAGGTGATGGCCAGGCCAAGCGCCACCAGCAGCAGGATCGAACCGAGGCTGATGCCGGTAAAGACCACGCCCAGCCGCTCGCCCCAGGCCAGGCGCCGCTCGATCGCGTCCAACGACGCCTTCAGTGCGGCCTTGACCTGCGCATCGGTCTCGACCTTCAGGCGTTCCAGCAGCAGTGTCTTGGTGGCCGGCGTGCCACTGTCGCCGAGCGCCGTCGCGGCTTCGAGCCGTTTGGCACGGTCGGCACTGCCGAGCAGCAACGCGTAGCGCAGATCGCCCAGGGCTTCCTTGATGGCCGGCACCGTTTCCGCGGCGTAGGCCTTCTGGATCGCCGGCAACCGGGCCTCGTCGGGCTCGCCGGCCAAGGTCTTCACCGCCGCCTGCCGCACCGATACATCCGGCGACGACAACTTGACGAAGGCGAGCGCCACGTCGAGCTCGCTGCGCATCTGGTTGTTGTTGATGACGTCCTCGGACGCCGCCGGCACGGCCACCTCGGCACCGCTGACGGGGTCGAAACCCTTGCCGTCGCGCATGACGAAAACCGCAGAACCGCTGACCTTCACGGCATCGTCGGCCAGCGCCTGAATCAGCGCCACCGCTTTCTCGTCGGGCGGCGCATCCAGCAGCGCATTCAGTGCCGCGACGCGTGTGGCCGTTTCGCCCGTGGTCAGCGCCAGCGCCTGCTCAGGCGTCAAGGCATGAGCAGGCGCGAGCACGCACAGCAGAGCCAGCCACAAGACGAACCGACGCATCGATGTCAACCCGCCGGTTCGTCAGGAGCGCTGTGCTTACTTCTTCGCCATCATCGCGGGCTCGTCCTTCTTGCCCTTGTTTTCGGGGATGAACGGGCTCCACGGCTGCGCGCGCACCGGGCCGGGCGTCTTCCACACCACGTTGAACTGGCCGTCGGCGCGGATCTCGCCGATGAACACCGACTTCCACAGGTGGTGGTTCTTCTCGTCCATCTTCGAGGTGATGCCACTCGGCGCCGGGAAGGTCTGACCGCCCATCGCCGCGATCACCTTGTCCACGTCGGTGGTGCCGGCCTTCTTCACCGCCTGCACCCACATGTTGAAGCCGATGTAGGTGGCTTCCATCGGGTCGTTCGTCAGCGGCTTGTCCTTGTGGCCGGCCACGTTGTTGGCCTTGGCGTATTCGGTCCACTGCTTGATGAACTCGGTGTTCGCGGGGGACTTGATCGACATGAAGTAGTTCCATGCCGCCAGGTGACCGACCAGCGGCTTGGTATCGACGCCGCGCAGTTCTTCCTCACCGACCGAGAAGGCGACCACCGGCACGTCCTTGGCCTTCAGGCCGGCGTTGCCCAGTTCCTTGTAGAAGGGCACGTTGGAGTCGCCGTTGATGGTCGACACCACCGCGGTCTTGCCGCCGGCCGAGAACTTCTTGATGTCGGCGACGATGGTCTGGTAGTCGCTGTGGCCGAACGGGGTGTAGGTCTCGACGATGTCCTCGTCCTTCACGCCCTTGCTGTGCAGGAAGGCGCGCAGGATTTTGTTGGTCGTGCGTGGGTACACGTAGTCGGTGCCCAGCAGCACCCAGCGCTTGGCGCCGCCGCCTTCCTTGCTCATCAAGTATTCCACCGCCGGGATGGCCTGCTGGTTGGGCGCAGCACCGGTGTAGAACACATTCTTCGACAGCTCTTCACCCTCGTACTGCACCGGGTAGAAGAGCAGGCCGTTCAGTTCCTCGAACACCGGCAGCACCGACTTGCGGCTCACGCTGGTCCAGCAACCGAAGGTCACGGCCACCTTGTCCTGCGTGAGCAGCTGCTTGGCCTTTTCGGCGAACAGCGGCCAGTTGGACGCCGGATCGACGACCACCGCCTCGAGCTGCTTGCCGAGCAGGCCACCCTTGGCGTTTTGCTCGGCGATCATCATCAGCACCGTGTCCTTGAGCACGGATTCGGAGATGGCCATGGTGCCCGACAACGAATGCAGCACACCGACCTTGATGGTGTCGGCAGCCAATGCCGGCCCCGACAGCAACGCGGCAGCGGCAATGGCCACACTGCTGACTTTCAGCGCAAGACGACGATCCATGTTCTTCAACTCCTGAATGACGATGTGCCCGGACGAGGGCTGTGGTTGGTGGGTATCCCCACCGACGTATCAGCAAAGGCTGTGCCAACAGGGCCCGCCGGGCCAGCAAGGTTGCCGCACCAAGGCGGGGCGGCATATGGCCCGCTTGGTGCGCCCGCGCCCCGGTGCGGCCACGGGCCCGAAATCGGTGCATGTGCCAAACGGTGCTGGAACGAGCACATCGACAACTGCCGGATGCGGGCGAATGTCGCATTGGCACACCGCCGTCTCGGCCCCGGCGAGCGGGCGCGAAAGCCCTGCAGGCTACGATCCTGCCGACCGGCGCCACATCCTCGGCGTCGCACGCGGGAGTTCGTGCATGCTGCCAAAGGTCACTCACCAGCTTCGGATCGCCGGCCTGGTTGCCGTGCTGGCATTCAACGGTATGACGACGGTGCAAGCTCAATCGGAAGGTGGCCTGTACATCGCCGATGCCAAGTTCAGCTTCGCGGTGGCCGCCGAACGGGCGCTGGCGCAGAACCCGGCCGGCCGACGCTTCTTCCTGCTGTCGCTGCCGCCGCAGACGAATGCACTGTCCAACCGGGCAAGCGCCGCGCAGGTGCGGCTGCGCGAACGCGTGCTGGCGGCCGGTGGCGTGCTGCTGGTGTGCCAGCGCGACCTCGACAACGGGCGGCTGCGGCCATCCGATCTGGCCGATGGTGTCGTCGCCGTGCGCGGCTGGTCGCCCCAGGGCGGCCATGCACCGCCCGTGGGTCAACGCTACTTCGCCGACGAAGACCGCGCCAACCTTCCCGCTGCGAACGAAGCCCTGCGTCGCCTGCGTTCGGCTTGCGCCTGAAGGCGCGCCGGCTCAGCGCGGTGCCGGCTGCGCGTCCGCAGCGCCGGGCACGGCCGGCGAGAACAAGCGCTTCACCCGGGTATCGAAATCCGGCGGGAAAGTCCAGTACTTGATGCCGCCCGCGCTGTCCTGAGGCGACAGGCCCCGCCGCGTCGGTGCCGCGTTCAGCAGCATCAGGCCGAGCAGGTCGCTGCTGACCCAAGGGTCGTCGTACCAGAAGGCATGCGAGTTGACCGGCAGCTTGGGAATGTCGTTCGGATCGACGCGGACCACGTCGAAACCCAGCCGACGTGACGCTTCCATCAGGAAATCGGTCTGCGTGGCATCGAGCTCGGTCGGGTTGGGCCGGCCGGCGCGCGAGGCGCGGTGCACGAGGTTGGCAAAACGCAGCGCCGAGTCGTTCAGGTTGGCGGCAATGGTCACCCGATCGACCGAGTCCACATAGGCGCCGAGGTCCTGCACGAAGCGGCGTGTGTCGATGTCCGGCGCGGCGAAGTAGATCTGCGCCAGTCGCAATCGCTGCTTCAGCTGCTCGCGGCTTTCACCGGCGCGCGGCGTGCCCAGGCGCGCCAGCGCCGGGCTGGCGATCTGCGCGCCGGCGCTGTAGGCCAGCACGTCGATGCCGTCGGCATGGGTGTGGGCGGCCAGCTGTTCGATCATGCGCACGAAGGCATCGACCGACGCCGCCGCGTTGGCCACGTCGGTGAAGTACTTCAGGATCGAACCGCCCGACGGCCACAGGAAGGCCAGCACCACCATGCGCCGGCCGGTGAAATGGCGCAGTTGCGCCGCCTGCGCCGCTGCACGTGGCATGGTGTTGTTGGAGCCATGCACATACACCAGCAGGTCGCGGCTGTCGCTGGACTCCAGCGCCTTGTTCACCAGCGCGAAGAAGGCTTGCGCGTCGGGCGAATCGGTGACCTTTTCAGTCGCACCCAGCGACACCATCGGTTCCAGGAAATCGAGATGGACGATCGGTCGTTCATCGGGGTCGTCGCTGGTGGACAACCGGTGCAGCGTGTCCCAGTCGAGCGTGTCGTCGCCGATGCGAACATGCGCCACGCCCATGCGCAGCCGCTCGCTGGGCAGAATGGTGTGGATCGGCTCGGGCTTTTCGATCACCGCGCCGCGGTTGGTGACGTACAGCACCGGCACGTCGGTGCCCTTCGCGGTGGTGCCGGCCTGTTCGAAAGGATCGACCGCGCCGCTGCGGAAACTGACCGGCGTGGGCATCAGAAACACCGGGGCATCGCAGCCAGCGAGCAGCCACGGCAGGGCCAGGGCGATGATGGCGAAATGACGGGGACACACCGTGGTGGCCTGATTCATCGCGGCATTCTGGCGTGCCGTGCGACTTGCCGCACCGACGCGCCGAACGAGCGTCTCGCCGCGGTCAGCGCGCCGATCATGCAAGAGAGGGTCGGGTCTCGCTTGTTGCCATCGACAAACGGAGCCTCATCTCGACACGCTCTGGTCGAGCAGCCAACGCGCAAATGTCGATTCATCCATCTGCCCTGCGGCAACACCCAGCATCGTCAACGCGGCGTCGGCCTGCGTCGCCTTCAGGCGATAGCCATTGAGCGCCAGAAACACGCCGACGGAAAGAAAGGCCGCACGCTTGTTGCCGTCGATGAACGGGTGGTTCTTGGCCAGACCGACGCCATAAGCGGCAGCAAGTTCGAAGACAGTGGGTGAGCCGTCGGCCGCAAGGTTCAGTGGCCGGGCAAGCGCCGATTCGAGCAATCCTTCGTCGCGCAAGCCTGGCGCGCCACCATGTTCGGCCAGGCTCTCATCGTGCAGCAGTTCGAGAGCGCGCCGATTGATCCAGCGCCAGCTCACTTCGCCAGTTGCCTGAAGGTATCCCGGTATTCCCGCATGAACTCTCTGCCGGCATCGAGTTGTTCATCCAGCGCGGGGTCGTAAGGCGTCAGCGTGATCCCATTCGTCGCCTCGGTGACGAACACAGTGTCACCCTTGACCAGCTTCAGCCGCGCCAGCACGTCCTTGGGCAGGATGACACCGACGGAGTTACCGATCTGGGTGAGCTTGAGCGCGGTCATGGTGTCATAGAGTAATAACTAACGTTATAATATCGCAACGACTCACTCGGATCAACCTCGACCACGCGCTCAGCACGAAGTGCAACGAAACCAAGCAGCTGACGCGGAAACGGCTCTGCCGGGCCGCGCTCAGCGCCCCTTTTGAGAGGGAGCGGCGAAGCCGCTTCGCGGTGGGTCTATTGCGCCGGAATGCGCAGCAGCTGACCCGGGTAGATCTTGTCCGGGTCCTTCAGCATCGGCTTGTTGGCTTCGAAGATCTTCGGGTACAGGTTCGCGTTGCCGTACATGTCCTTGGCGATCTTCGACAACGTGTCGCCCCGTTGCACCAGGTGCCAGCGCGATTCGTCCGCCGGCTGCGCCACCGTCATCAGGTCGTTGACCTTCTCCACGCCATCGACGTTGCCGCAACACAGCACGATCTTCTCGCGCGTGGTCTGGTCGGCGGCTTGGCCGGAGACGGTGACGGAAGCCGTGGCGCCATCGAATGCGACGCTCAACGCGGTCGCGCTCAGGTTCTGCGTGGCGATGTACTTCTCGATCGCGGCGCCGGCCTTCTGGTTCATCTCCTCGGCCTTGGCCTTGGCGGCGGCCGGGTCGGGGGCGGCCGTGACCGCCTGGTTGGCGACTTCGGTTTCCTTCTTGCCGAACAACTTCTCGCCGGCTTCCTTGAAAAAACTGATCAGACTCATGTTCACTCCTTGGTTTGTCATGTCGGGATTACCGCGGCAATGCCGCCGCACCGAGCGAACACTGTAGCGCCTGTGGACGACGGCACAATCCAGGCCATGTTGACGGTGAACAAACTGCTGTCCGGCGGACGCGGCCTGAGCAGCGTGCTGCTGAAGCGCGCGGCCACGGTGGTCCTGGATTGGGATGTGCGCTGCAAGAGCCGCTTCGATGCCATCGATTCGCTGGGCCGCCAGCTGGCGGTGTTTCTGCCGCGCGGCCAGGTCGTGCGCGGGGCCGACGTGCTGGTCGCCGAGGACGGCTCATTGATCCGCGTCGAGGCTGCCGCGCAAGCGCTGCTGGTGGTGCGTCATTGCCCGCAGCACGGCACGCCGTTCGATCTGCTGCGCGCGGCCTATCACCTCGGCAACCGCCACGTGCAGCTGGAACTGCGCGCAGATCGGCTGCAGCTCGAGCCCGATCATGTGCTGGCCGACATGCTGCGACAGATGCACCTGATCGTGAGCGAGGAACACGCGCCCTTCGAGCCCGAGGGCGGCGCCTATGGCACGCACGCCGCGGCCCATGCCCAGGGCGACCGCGGTGGGCACGACAGCGGCCACGACCACGGGCACGGCCACCGCCCGCACGCCCATTGAACACCGCCGCTGCGCGGCAGGACCCAGCCGCCGACACCTTGCTGCGCCTGATGCAGCTGTGTTCGCCGGCCTTGCCGGTCGGCGGCTTCAGCTATTCCGAGGTGCTGGAAGCGGCGGTGGAACACGACCTGGTGCGCGACGAAGCCAGTGCCGGCAATTGGCTCGTCGATCAACTGTGGCTGACCTTGGCGCGCGCCGACCTGGCGCTGATGGCGCAGGCTTTCGCTGCCTGGCGAGCGCATGACCTGCCGCGCGTTCAGGCCCTGAACGACTGGGTCTGCCAGACGCGCGAAAGCGCGGAACTGCTGCAGCAGACGCGGCAGATGGGCCGCTCGATGGCCGAGTGGCTGAAGAACGGCAGCGCGAACGATGCACGTGTGGCGCAGCTCGCCGCCCTGCCCGGCGCGCCGACCTGGCCGGTGGCTTTCGCGCTGGCCGCCGCACAGACCGCGGCCAGCGCACGCGATGCTGCGTTGTGCTTCGCCTTCGGCTGGGCCGAGAACATGGTGCAGGCCGCGATGCGCGGCGTGCCGCTCGGCCAGAGCGCGGCGCAGCGCATGCTGGCGCGGCTGATCGAGGCCATTCCGGCAGCGGTCGATCGCGCGCTGTCGCTCGACGATGGTCAGCGCCAAGCGTTCACGCCGATGCTGGCGATCCTGAGCGCGCGCCACGAGCTGCAGTATTCGCGGCTGTTCCGCTCGTGATCGGCCGGCCACCCCAATAATCCGCTTCATGAACGCGCCACTGAAACCACCGCCGTCCTCCGCGCTGCACTCGATCGCCGGGCGCAGCCGCAAGCTGCCGCCGCTGCGCGTGGGTGTCGGCGGGCCGGTCGGCTCGGGCAAGACGACGCTGGTCGAGATGCTGTGCAAGGGCTTGCGCGATCGCTACGACCTGGTCGTCATCACCAACGACATCTACACCAAGGAAGACCAGCGGCTGCTCACCGTGGCCGGTGCGCTGGCGCCCGAACGCATCATGGGCGTCGAGACCGGCGGCTGCCCGCACACCGCCATTCGCGAGGATGCCTCGATCAACCTCGAAGCGGTCGATCGCATGATGGTGAAGTTTCCCGACGCCGACATCGTGTTCATCGAATCCGGCGGCGACAACCTGGCCGCCACTTTCAGCCCGGAACTCAGCGACCTGACGATCTATGTCATCGACGTCGCCGCCGGCGAGAAGATCCCGCGCAAGGGCGGCCCCGGCATCACCAAGAGCGACCTGTTCGTCATCAACAAGACCGACCTGGCGCCGCATGTCGGCGCCGACCTGGCCGTGATGGAAGCCGACACACGCCGCATGCGCCCGAACCGCCCCTATGCGATGACCAACCTGAAGACACGCGCGGGCCTCGATGAGGTGATTGCCTTCATCGAGCACAAGGGGCTGCTGAAGGCGGCCTGAAGCCGCCGCCGCTAAAAGGTCGAATCAGGCTCAGCGCAGATTCACGCTCGAGCGCAGCGCCTGCACCGCTCCGGCGCCGATCGACGCTCCGAAGCGCTTGAACAGCCTCTCGGCGACATTTTCCTTCGGTGTGTAGTCGATCACCTCGGGCGCCTTGACCACCTCACGGGCGACGTAGTCGAGGTTGCCAAAATGATCGACGAGGCCTTGACGCACCGCCTCCTCACCGTTCCAGAACAGCCCCGAGAAGGTCTCCGGCGTTTCTTTCAGCCGCGCGCCGCGGCCCTCGCGCACGACCTTGATGAACTGCTGGTGCACCTGGTCGATCATGACCTTGGCATAGGCCTGCTGCTCGGCATCCTGCGGCGAGAACGGGTCGAGCATGCCCTTGTTCTTGCCGGCGGTGAGCAGCCGCCTTTCGATGCCCAGCTTGTCCATCAGGCCGACAAAACCGAAGCCGTCCATCAGCACCCCGATCGAGCCGACCAGGCTGGCCTTGTCGACGTAGATGTCGTCGGCCGCCACCGCGATGTAGTAGGCGCCCGAGGCGCACACCTCCTCGACGACGACGTAGATCTTCTTCTTGTGCAGCGCCTTCAGACGGCGGATCTCGTCGTTGATGATGCCGGCCTGCACCGGGCTGCCGCCGGGCGAATTGATGCGCATCACCACCGCCGTCGCGCTGCGCTCCTCGAACGCGGTGGTCAACGCCGCGACCAGCGCATCCGCGCTGGCCTCGCTGTCGGGGCCGATCTCGCCACGGATTTCGACCAGCGCGGTGTGCGGGCCGGTCGGTGCATTGAGGTGCGCGCGCTGCGCCAACAACGCCCAGGCCACGGCCACGAACAGGCCCAGCCAGGCGAGCCTGAAGAAGATGCGCCAGCGGCGTTCGCTGCGGCGGTCGCGAAGGAATTCGCGGGCCGCCAGCTGCAGCGCGCTTTCGATGCGGCCGGCGCTACCGCTCGCGGGCGCGTTACCGCCAGTTCCATCGAGGGGGTCGTTGGGGTTCATGTCTGGCTCCCTGGTGCCACCGTGTCGAAGGCCGGCGGCTGAATATCGCGGGAAGGATACCAATACACCTGCCCGTCCTGCTCCAGCACCTGCAGCGCCGTCAGCCGGCCCCGCCCGCAAGGTCCGGCCATGCAGCGCCCGTCGGCCGGCTCGTAGGCGGCACCGTGGGTCGAGCACAGGATGAAGCGCTTCTCGGCATCGAGGAACTCGCCCGGCTGCCAGTCCATTTCAGCCGGCACATGCACGCAGCGGTTCAGGTAGGCCACCACACGGCCGTGGTAGCGCAGCGCGAAGGCGCGCACCGGCTGGCGGTACTGCTGCACCTCGAAGACGAGCGCGCGGCCGCTTTCGACCAGTTCGGCGGCGGCGCACAGCCGCAGGCGCGGCGCTTCATCCATGCCGCAGCAGCCAGTCGCGCAGCTCGCGCGGCGAGTGGGCGACGTGCAACGGCGCGAAGCGCGCGAAATCGTCGTCAGGGTGGGCGCCGTAGCTGACGCCGACGCAGGCGACGCCGGCATTCACCGCGGTTTGCAGGTCGTGCGTGGTGTCGCCGACCATCAGGCAACGTTCGGGCGTGGTGCCCAGCTCGGCCATCAATTCCAGCAGCATCTGCGGATCGGGCTTCGGCGCGGTCTGGTCGGCGGTGCGTGTGGCATCGAACAGCGTGTCGAGTGCGGCGCCGCGCAGCGCCTCGTTCAGCCCCAGCCGGCTCTTGCCGGTGGCCACCGCAAGCAGATGCTGGCGCTGCTTCAGCGCCTCGAGCATGTCGCGCGTGCCGTCGAAGAGCACGATGTCAAGCTGGCGCGCCATGTAATGGTGGCGAAAGCGCAGCCCCAATTCCTTGTGGCGCTCGACCGGCAGGTCGGGTACCGCATGCGCGAGCGCGGCGCCGACACCCATGCCGATGACATAGGCCGCGCGTGCATCGTCCGGCACGCTGGCGCCGATGTCGCGACAGGCCTGCTGGATGCAGCGCACGATCATGCCGGTCGAATCGAACAGCGTGCCGTCCCAGTCGAAGGCGATCAGATCGAAGCGCCGCGTGCGTGTCATGGTCGGCCCAGCAATGCCAGCAGCTCGGCGCGATCGGGCGGCAGCGGCGCCTGCAGCTCGATGCGCTGACCGCTGGCCGGGTGGTCGAAGGACAACCGTTGCGCGTGCAGGAACATGCCATCGAAGCGCGCGCCCGCGATCACCTCGCCGCGTGCCATGCGCTTGTTGAAATCGAAATCGCCGTACTTGTCGTCACCGGCGATGGGGTGGCCGATGTGCGCCAGGTGCACGCGGATCTGGTGCGTGCGCCCGGTCTTGATGGCGACTTCGAGCAGGCTGCACGGCCCGGCCCGGCGCGCCGAGCGGATGAGCGTGATCGAGCGCCGCGACTGCGCATCGTCGTCGCTGCCGATGCGCACCCGCCGTTCGCCGTCGGCGAGCAGGTATTTGTGCAACGGCAGGTCGATCACCTTGCAGGCCGCCGGCCAGGCGCCGACCACCAGCGCGGCGTAGATCTTGCCCGTCTCGCGGTTGCGAAACTGTTGTTGCAGCGTGTTCAGCGCACTGCGCTTCTTGGCCACCAGCAACAGCCCCGAGGTGTCGCGGTCGAGCCGGTGTACCAATTCCAGAAACTTCGCCTCGGGACGCGCCCGCCGCAGCTGTTCGATGAGCCCGAAGCTGACGCCGCTGCCGCCGTGCACCGCCACGCCGGCCGGCTTGTCGACCGCCAGCAGCCACTCGTCTTCGAAGACCACCGCGAACTCGCGCGGCGGCACCGCCGTGGTCGCCGGCCGCTGCGCCAGGCGCATCGGCGGCACACGCACATCGTCGCCACCTTGCACGCGGGTGTCGGCGCTGGCCCGGGCCTTGTTGACACGCACCTCGCCCGAACGGATGACGCGGTACAGGTGCGTCTTCGGCACGCCTTTGAGCAGGCGCACGAGATAGTTGTCGAGTCGCTGGCCAGCCGATTCGGCATCGACCTGCAAGTGCCGCACCTGCGGCGCGGGCGTGACGCTGATCACGGCAGGCGGCACACGATTGCGCCTCGGTGCTGTCGGTGCGGCGCTCTTCGGCGTCGCCCGTGACGCCGGCCGGCCACCCGGCCCTATAATGCGTGCGCCTGTCATGGGTGCTGCAAGTGCTTGATTTGCCGGAGTTTAGCCGGCGCATGCGCAGACTTCCCTGGGGCACGGCACAGGCCAATGGCGGCTTGTGCCAGGTTGATGCAAAGCCGATCCCCGCCCGGGTGGGCCGCGGTCCCCAAGTGACCCGGTGGCCCAGGCAGATTGGCTCAAGACACCGCAAGACGATCCAGCCTTCACCGGCACCCGAACACACACGGCGCAAGACTTCCCCTGATGCTTCAGGCGGTCTTGCTCCCGCTCAACGCGACGCCAGCGCCGCACATGTTGCCCTTGCCCTCTGTCTCCATGACCGCCCTTCGGCCCCGGCTTGTTGCCGGCGAGCCGACGGTCGGCGCATGCCGCCGCGCACGATGCGGCGATGCCGGACGACGGCCGCGCAGCATGTCGCCGCCGTCGCTGACGAGCACGCGCCAACGCTGACGGCAACGTCGCGGCGCTCAAGCCGCTTCAGGCCGCAGTCCAGGGCGATTCGAGCCACGGATCCCACCGCGTTTGTCCTGCATCGGTTCCGCCGCTCACCGCAAGGTGCGCGGCCCGGAAGATCCGCGCGTCGGTGCGCATACCGGCGCGGCGCGCGGCGTCAGGAGAAGACATGAAACGCATGCTGATCAATGCCACGCAGGCCGAAGAGCGCCGGCTGGCGATCGTCGATGGCCAGAAACTGGTCGATTTCGAGAACGAGATCGAAGGCCGCGAACAACGCAAGGGCAACATCTACAAGGCCATCGTGACCCGTGTCGAGCCGTCGCTCGAGGCCTGCTTCATCGATTACGGTGAAGACCGCCACGGCTTCCTGCCGTTCAAGGAAATCTCGAAGAACTACTTCCGCGAAGGCACCGACGTGCGCAGTGCGCGCATCCAGGACGCGATCAAGGACGGTGATGCGCTGCTGGTGCAGGTCGAGAAGGAAGAGCGCGGCAACAAGGGCGCGGCGCTGACCACCTTCGTCAGCCTGGCCGGGCGCTATCTGGTGCTGATGCCGAACAATCCGCGCGGCGGCGGTGTTTCCCGGCGCATCGAGGGCGAGGACCGCGAGGAGCTGAAGGAAAACCTCGACCAGCTCGAGTACCCGAAGGGCATGAGCCTGATCGCGCGCACCGCCGGCATCGGCCGCACCGCGCCCGAGCTGCAGTGGGACCTGAACTACATGCTCAAGCTGTGGGACGCGATCGACGGCGCGTCCAGGGCCGGCAAGGGTGCGTTCCTGATCTACCAGGAAAGCTCGCTGGTGATCCGCGCCATCCGCGACTACTTCACCGCCGATGTCGGCGAGATCCTGATCGACACCGACGACATCTTCGAGCAGGCCCAGCAGTTCATGAACCACGTGATGCCGGAATCGGCGCCACGCGTGAAGCGCTACCGCGACGATGCGCCGCTGTTCAGCCGCTTCCAGATCGAACATCAGATCGAGACCGCATTCACGCGCACCGTGAACCTGCCGTCGGGCGGCGCCATCGTCATCGACCACACCGAAGCGCTGGTGTCGGTGGACGTGAACTCGGCGCGCTCGACGCGCGGCAGCGACATCGAGGAAACCGCCACGCGCACCAACCTGGAAGCCGCCGACGAGATCGCGCGCCAGATGCGGCTGCGCGACCTGGGCGGCCTGATCGTGGTCGATTTCATCGACATGGACGAGTCGAAGAACCGCCGCGAGGTGGAAACGCGGCTGCGCGATGCGCTGCGCAGCGACCGCGCACGGGTGCAGTTCAGCAGCATCAGCAAGTTCGGCCTGCTCGAGCTGAGCCGCCAGCGTCTACGCCCTTCGCTCAGCGAAGGCAGCCACATCACCTGCCCGCGCTGCAACGGCACCGGGCACATCCGCGACACCGAATCCAGCGCGCTGCAGATCCTGCGCATGGTCCAGGAAGAGTCGATGAAGGACAACACCGCCGCGGTGCACGTGCAGGTGCCGGTGGAGGTGACCAGCTTCCTGCTCAACGAGAAGCGCACCGAGATCACCAAGATCGAACTGAAGCAGCGCGTGACCGTGTTGCTGGTGCCGAACAAGCACCTGGAAACGCCGAACTACAAGCTCGAACGGCTGCGCCAGGACGACCCGCGCCTGGAAGGCCTGCAGGCCAGCTACACGATGATCGAAGAGCCGAGCGACGAGGTCGGCATCACGCGTCGCGAGAAGGCGGGCAAGGCGCGCCAGGAGCCGGTCATCAAGGGCGTGTTGCCGGACCAGCCGGCACCCGCGCCGATCCCGGTCGCGCCGCGACCCCAACCGGTGGCCGCGCCGACGCCGGCCGTTGCCGCGCCGGCCAGCCCGGTGCGGTCCGACAGTGCCGGTATCGGTTTCTTCGGCTGGGTGAAAAAGCTCTTCGCCAGCCCGGAGATCGCCACGCCGGCCACCATTCCGGCGGAACATTCGGTACCCGCAACACGCGAGCCGGGGCGTGAGGCGCGCGACAAGGCCAGTGGCGAAAGCCGCCGCGGTGGCCGCGGCGGACGCGGTGGACGCGACGGTCGTGGCGGTGAAGGTCGTGGCGGTGAAGGCCGTGGCGAGGGCCGTGCCGCGCGCGACGGCGCACGCGCCGGGCGCGACGGTGCGCGAGGCGAGCCACGGCCAGAAGGCCAGGCCATCCGCGACACAGCCGCCGCAGGTGCTGAGCACGCCGAGCGCGGCAGCCGTGGCGAACGGGCCGACAACCGGCGACCGCCACGCGCCGAGCGCGAGGCCGGCGCAATGGATGCGCCTGTCGAGGCGGTCGATGCTCAGAATCCCGATGCCCCGCGCGCCGACGGCGAGCGCGACGGCCAGCGTCGGCGGCGGCGCGGCGGCCGTGGCGGCCGCGACCGCGACACGGCCGGCAGCGACGCCGTTGTCGGTTCACAGGCCGAGGCCCCGGTCGCCGGCTTTGCCGAGACCCTGCCGCCTGACAGCACATCGCTGGCCGAAGCGGAACTGCAGAGCACGGGCGGGGCACCGCCCAGCGCCGACACCGCGCCGTCGGGCGAGCGTGAGCGTGGCGGCCGCCGACGCGGTGGACGCGGTCGCAATCGCCGCGAGGCGGATCAAGTCGCAACCGGCGACGAAGGCGAGGTTGGCGAAGTGGTTCAGGCCGAAGGCCACGAGCCGGCCGTGGGCAGCACGCTGAACGGCCATGACGACATTGGCGCAGAGCAAGCCCCACTCGGCGAACCGGTCACGCCACCGTTGGCCGCCGTGACACCGCAGGCTGACGCCGCGGAGCTGTCGCAGCCGGCAGCACATGAAACCCCTGCGCAAGCGAGGCAAGAGCCCGTCGCCACCACGGCCGCGCCCGCACTGCTGACGGGGGCCGTGCCGTTCGAACTGCCGCTGGGCGAGTTGCAGGCGCTGGCGGCGTCGGCCGGGCTGGAGTGGGTCAACTCGGATGCCGAGCGCATCGAGGTGGTCCGCCAGGCAATGGCCAACGAACCGCCACCGGCCCGTGTGCCGCGCCTGCCGAAGCCGCGCGTGGTGATCGACGATGGGCCGCTGGTGCTGGTCGAGACACGCAAGGATCTGTCGCAGATGAAGTTGCCCTTCGACCAGGGTGCTTCAACGGGATCCGCGCCGCACTGATCCAGAGCGCCGCCGCGGGCCGGCGGTGCAGCGGCTCAGGGCAGCAGGCCGAGGGCGTGCATGTAGGCCGGCTGCAGCATCAGTTCGTCCCACGGCAGCGCCGGCTGCGACGGCAGCAACTGCTGCCGTCGGGCTTCACTGCTGGCGCTGGCCTGCCACTGGCCCTGTTGCCGCGCTTGCAGCAAGGCGTCGAGCCACTCATCGACCCTCGCGCCGCCATCGACCGACTGGTTGCACAGCAGCACCAGGTCGCAGCCGGCGGCCAAGGCCATCACCGCGGCTTCGGCCGCGCCGACATCCTGGCCTTCGATGCGGCGTGCGCCGGCCATGCTCAGGTCGTCGCTGAAAATGGCGCCCTGGAATCCCAGCTGACCGCGCAGGATGTCGTTCAGCCAGCGCGACGAGAAGCCGGCCGGCCGCGCATCGACGCGTGGGTAGACCACATGCGCCGGCATCACGCTGGTCAAGCTGGTTGACAGCCAGCCATAGGGCAAGGCGTCGTCGCCGAGGATCGCCTTCAGCGAGCGACGGTCCACGGGGATGTCGTGGTGACTGTCGGCCTTGACGAAGCCGTGGCCGGGGAAGTGCTTGCCGCAATTGGCCATGCCGGCCAGCAGCAAGCCGTGCATCAGGCTCTTCGCCAGCAGGCTGACGATGCGCGGGTCGCGGTCGAAGGCACGGTCACCGATGACACCGCTGCTGCCGTGGTCGAGATCGAGCACCGGCGTGAAGCTCAGGTCCACGCCGCAGGCGCGCAGTTCGGCGCCGAGCACCTGGCCGGCGGCGGTGGCGGCGTCGGCGGCGCGCAGCGCTGCGCTGCCCGGCGCTCCCGGCGCGTCCTGCCGCCACAGCTCACCCAGCGTGCGCATCGCGCTGATGTGCGTGAAACCGTCGGTGCGAAAGCGCTGCACGCGCCCGCCTTCGTGGTCGACGCAGATCAGCACGTCAGCCCGCACCGACTTGATTTGCGCGCACAGTTCGGTGAGCTGTCGGCGGTGCTCCCAGTTGCGCGCGAAGAGGATCAGCCCGCCGACCAGCGGGTGACGCAGGCGGCGACGGTCGGTGGCGCTGAGCGTGGTGCCGGCGATGTCGATCACCGCCGGGGCATGGGCATTCATGGTGGCTTCTCCAGGCTCGTCTCGACCACCACGAAGGCGGTGGCGTAGTCGGTTTCGTCGCTGAGGCTGACGTGGGCGCTCAACCGACGCTGGGCAAACCAATCGGCCAAGCCGCCGTTCAACCGCACTTCCGGTCGGCCGCTGGACGCGTTGACGATCTCGCAGGCGCGCCAGGTCATCGGCATGTGCAGGCCCAGCCCGATGGCCTTCGAGAAGGCTTCCTTGGCGGCAAAGCGGGTGGCCAGATAGCGCACGCCACGCACCGGCACGCGCGCGCTCCGCGCGTGGAACACGGCCAGTTCGTGTTCACCAAGCACGCGCTCGGCAAAGCGGTCGCCGCGCCGCGCCAGCGTGCTCGCGATGCGGCGGATGTCGGTGATGTCGGTGCCGACGCCGAAGATCATGCCGGCGCTGCGCCGCTGTGCGCCAGGCGGATGCAGCGCTGGTACTGGTGCACGGCTTCGCCGATGCCCAGTTCGATGGCGTCGCCGATCAGCGCGTGGCCGATCGACACCTCGCGCACACCCGGCACCGCGCGCAGGAAGTCGGCCAGGTTGGCGCGGTTCAGGTCGTGGCCGGCGTTGACGCCCAGACCACATTGCTGCGCCGAGCGCGCGGCGGCGGCATAGGTGTTCAGTGTGGCGCTTTGTTCAGCCGTGCCGTGGGCGCGGGCATAGGCTTCGGTGTACAGCTCGACACGGTCGGCGCCCAGCGCGCGTGCCAGCGGCATGGCCGCGGCCTCCGGGTCCATGAACAGGCTCACACGGACCCCCAAGGCACGCAGTTCATCGATCAGCGGGCGCAAGCGATCGGCATCCGCGCGCAGGTCCCAGCCGTGATCGCTGGTCGCCTGTTCGCTGCTGTCCGGCACCAGCGTGCACTGCGCCGGGCGCAGCGTGCGCACCAGTGGCATCAGGTTGTGGAAAGGATTGCCCTCGATGTTGAACTCGGCCTGCGGCCAGCCCGTCAGCAAGCCGTGCAGCGCGTGCACGTCGGCGGCACGGATGTGGCGTTCGTCGGGGCGCGGGTGCACGGTGATGCCGTCGGCACCGGCTTGCAGCGCCAGCGTGGCGATGTGCATCAGGTTCGGAACGTCGAGCGGCCGCGAATTGCGCAGCAGGGCGACACGATTGACATTGACCGACAACGCGGTCAACCCGCCATGGCCCGTGTCGCCGGCGATGAGCGGGTTCATCTCGACGTGCTGCATCGACGTTTCGAAACCCGGGGCGATCTCACGGCAGCTCCTTTCACGGCGCGGTGGCCAGCAGCTTCTGCACATCGGCCATCACCTGCCGGGTGCGCAGCCGCGACGAGCCCAGATGATAGTGAAGCAGGGTGCGCAGCATGCCGCGCAGCGCCGGCATCGCGGCCGAACAGGCACCACGCAGGGCCTCGGCACCGCCGTGCAGCAGCGCCGCCTGCAGCGCCAGCAAATGCTGGCCGCTGGAGCCGTCGCCCGGCGTTGCAGCGACGACACCCGCTTCGGGCAACACGCTGTACAGGGCGTCGCCGCGCAGCGGCTGCTGGGTCGCCGTGACACAGCTCAGGTCGGGCAGCAGGCCGATCTCGCGCAGCAGCGTCAGTTCGAACGCGCGCAGCGCGACACCGACCGCCGCATCGTCGCGCCCGGCCAGCGCCGGCACGGCCTGCGCGTAGGCGTCGAACAGCGCTGGATGGGCATCCTGTCGTGCCAGCAGCTTGAGCAACAGCTCGTTGAGGTAGAAGCCCGGAAACAGCGCCGCTCCGCCCGGCATCGGCAGGCCGCCGGCCCATTCGACCGCGCGCAAGGTCTGCACTTCGGCCTGCTCGGCGCCCGGCTCGCGGCCGAGCGTGACCTGCAGCCGCTGAAACGGCAGCAGCACCGGACGCAGCTGCGAATACGGCCGCTTCGCTCCGCGTGCGGCCACCGCCAGGCGGCCGCGTTCGCGCGTGAACAGCTCGAGGATCAGGCTCGATTCGCTCCAGGGGTACTGGTGCAGCACGAACGCAGACAGCGGCGCCGTCGCCTGGCGACGCGCGCCGCGCTCGGCGGGGGTCACGCTCATTCGTAGCCGAAGCTGCGCAGGTGCGCCTCGTCGTCGGCCCAGCCCGAACGCACCTTGACCCACAACTCGAGGAACACGCGCGCGTCCCACAACTGTTCGAGCTCGGTGCGTGCTTCGCTGCCGATGCGCTTCAGCCGTTCGCCCCCGGCGCCGACGACCATGCCCTTGTGGGCATCCCGCTCGACGATGATGGTGGCCGCAATCCTGACCAGCCGACGCGGGCCCGACGTGCCCTCTTCCTCTTCGAACTTGTCGATGATCACGGTGGAGGTGTAGGGCAACTCGTCGCCGGTCAGCCGGAACAGCTTTTCACGCACGATCTCGCTGGCCAGGAAGCGATCGGTGCGATCGGTCAGCGCGTCGGCCTCGTACAGCCACGGCGCTTCGGGCAGGTACGGCGTGATGATGTCGAACAGCCGCTGCACGTCGGCCTCGCGGCGTGCCGACATCGGCACGAACTGGGCGAAGTCGTGACGCTGCTGCATGCCTTGCAGCCACGGCAGCAGATCGTTGCGGCGCTTGACGGCGTCTTGCTTGTTGGCCACCAGCAGCACCGGTTTGCCGGCCGGCAGCAGCGCCAGCACCTTGGCATCGTCGAGCCCGAAGCGGCCCGCCTCGACCACGAACAGCACCACATCCACATCGGTCAGTGACGACAACACGGTGCGGTTCAGCGTGCGGTGCAGCGCGGTACCGTGCTTCATCTGGAAGCCCGGCGTGTCGACGAAGACGAACTGCGTGTCGCCGAAGACGCGGATACCGGTGATGCGGTGCCGCGTGGTCTGCGCCTTGCGCGAGGTGATGCTGATCTTCTGCCCGACCAGCGCATTGAGCAGCGTGGACTTGCCGACGTTCGGCCGCCCGACGATGGCCACCGTGCCGCAGCGGCGGGGGGTCGTGGCTTCGATCGGATCGTCAGGCGCAGCGGGCGCCGGGCCGTTCATGCGCAGGCTTTCACGAGCGCAGCGGGCTGCCCGGATGGTCGTCGGATTTCAGCAGGTCGAGCAGACGACGCGCGGCCTGCTGCTCGGCCACCCGGCGTGACTTGCCCTCGCCGCGCTGCGACAGCCCGAGCGCCTGCACCGCGCATTCGACCTCGAAGGTCTGCGCGTGCGCCTGGCCGCGGGTGGCGACGATGCGATACACCGGCACCGCGAAACGGCGCGCCTGCAGCCATTCCTGCAACTCGGTCTTCGGATCCTTGTGCCAGTTGTCGATCTCGGTGCTGTCGATCAGCGGGCCGAACAGGCGCCGCACGACTTCGTGCGCCGGCTCGAAACCGCCATCCAGAAATGCCGCGCCGATGATCGCCTCGAGGGCGTCGGCGAGGATCGACGGGCGTTGCGCGCCGCCGCCGCGGGTCTCGCCATCGGACAGCTTGAGCACCGCGGGCAGGCCGAGGCCGAGCGCGGCACGGTGCAGGCTGTCCTCGCGCACCAGGTGGGCGCGCACGCGTGTCAGGTCGCCTTCGTCCGAGCCCGAAAAGCGCTGGAACAGCAGCGCCGACACGGCCATGTTGAGCACCGCGTCACCGAGGAATTCGAGCCGCTCGTTGTGCTCGCTGGCCGCGCTGCGGTGCGTCAGCGCGCGGTGCAGCAGCGCCGGGCGCGAGAAAACGTGGCCCAATCGATGTTGAAGTGCCGCAAGCTCAGTGTCGGTCATCGACCCTATGGTGCCCTATTTGGAACGCCCCGCGTACTTCACCAGCAGGAACACCGGTTCGATGATCGGGATTTCCTTGTCGTAGGCGAAGCGGATGACGAGGTGATCGTTCTCCTTGAAGATGTCGAGATCCTTGCCGGAGATGCTGCTGATCGAATACTCGATCTCGCGCTGCTTGTCGAAGGCCTTGCGCACCTCGGCCACCGTGGTGGGCGAATCGGCGGCCACCTTGTCCACCGCACGCTGGATGGTCAGGTACTCGTTGACGGTTGGAAAAACCCGAATGCCGATGTAGGCCACGAACGCGATCAGGACGGCCCAGAACACAAGGCCGATCAGGCTGATACCACGCTGCGAGCGCAGCCGAGCCGGTCGCGCCTGTCGATAAGCAAGAGTCATGTCGAACTTTCCCGGTCAGCCCGAAGGCGATCAATGAAAGCTGCCGATGCGCCCAAGGTCACCGAAGTTCATCCACACGAAGAAGGCCTTGCCGACGATGTTCTCGTCGGGCACGAACCCCCAGAATCGCGAGTCCTGCGAGTTGTCCCGGTTGTCACCCATCATGAAATAGTGACCCTCGGGCACCTTGCAGACCACACCTTCGGCGCTGTAGCGGCAGTTCTCGCTCATTGGAAACCGTTTTTGATCCATGCCGAAGAAGGCCGGCCGCTTCGGATCGACCAAGATGCGATTTTCGACACGCCCGAGTCGTTCTCGAAACATCGGCGCGTAGCGCAGGCTGTCCTCGTCGTAGAACTCGCCCAGCGATTCGGTCGGCACCGGCTGGCCGTTGATGCTGAGCTTCTGGTTCAGGTAGGCAACCTCGTCGCCGGGAATGCCGATCACGCGCTTGATGTAGTCCACGCGCGGATCGACGGGATAGCGAAACACCATCACGTCGCCGCGCTGCGGATCGTTGTTGGCGATGATCTTCTTGTTGATCACTGGCAGCCGCACACCGTAGTGAAACTTGTTGACCAGGATGAGGTCGCCGATCATCAGCGTGGGAATCATCGAGCCCGACGGAATCTTGAACGGCTCGAACAGGAACGAGCGCAGCAGGAAGACGATCAGAATCACCGGGAACAACCCGGCGGTCCAGTCCAGCCACCACGGCTGCGCGCGCAAGCGGCGGCTGGCCTCGGCGACATCGCCATCGACCTTGTCGATGCCACTGCGCGCCAGCGTGGCTCGGCGTGCCGCATCTTCGCGCTGCAGCCGTTCGGCAGCGGCTTCGCGCGCCGGCTTGAAGTAAAGCCGCTCGGCCAGCCAGTAGGCGAAGGTGAACAGGGTCAACACGAACAGCAGCAACGCGAAGTTGCCGACCCAGAAGCCGAAGAACCAACCCCCGAGGTAGATCGCCAGGGCGCCGTACAGGACGGCCGTCAGCGCACTCATCAATCGTCCACCCGCAAAATCGCCAGAAAGGCCTCTTGGGGCACTTCCACCGTCCCGATCTGTTTCATTCGCTTCTTGCCGGCTTTCTGTTTTTCGAGCAGCTTGCGCTTGCGGGTGATGTCACCGCCATAACATTTTGCCAGCACGTTCTTGCGCATGGCCTTGATGTTCTCGCGCGCGATGATGTTCGCGCCGATGGCGGCCTGGATGGCCACGTCGTACATCTGGCGCGGGATGATCTCACGCATCTTGGCCACCACCGCGCGGCCGCGGTACTGGCTCTGCGCACGGTGCACGATGATCGACAGCGCATCGACGCGGTCGCCGTTGATGAGGATGTCCACCTTCACCACATCGGCTGCGCGGTACTCCTTGAACTCGTAGTCCATCGACGCATAACCGCGCGAGCTGCTCTTGAGCTTGTCGAAGAAGTCCAGCACGATCTCGGCCAGCGGCATCTCGTAGGTCAGCAGCACCTGGCGGCCGTGGTAGGCCATGTTCAACTGCACACCGCGCTTCTGGTTGGCCAGCGTCATCACCGGGCCGACATGCTCCTGCGGCATGTACAGGTGCACGGTGACGATGGGCTCGCGAATTTCCTCGATGCGCCCCATGTCCGGCATCTTCGACGGGTTCTCGATCTCGATCACCGAGCCGTCGGCGAGCTGCACCTGATAGACCACGCTCGGCGCGGTGGTGATCAGGTCCTGATCGAACTCGCGCTCCAGCCGCTCCTGCACGATGTCCATGTGCAGCAAGCCGAGAAAGCCGCAGCGAAAGCCGAAGCCCAGCGCCTGGCTCACCTCGGGTTCGTAGTGCAGCGCCGAATCATTGAGCTCGAGTTTTTCCAGCGCATCGCGCAGCTGCTCGTATTCGCTGGCCTCGGTCGGGTAAAGGCCGGCGAAGACCTGCGGCTTGATCTCCTTGAAGCCCGGCAGCGGTTCGCTTGCCGGGCCGGCGTTGTTCGGCAGCTTCTTTTCCAAGGTCAGCGTGTCGCCGACCTTGGCCGCCTGCAGCTCGCGGATGCCGGCGATGATGAACCCCACCTGGCCGGCGGCGAGCATGTCGCGTGGCACCGATTTGGGCGTGAACACACCCAGTTGCTCGATGCCGAAGACCGCATTGGTGGCCATCAGCCGGAAGCGCTCGCCCTTGCTGAAGCGGCCATCGACGACACGCACCAGCATGACCACACCGACGTAATTGTCGAACCAGCTGTCGATGATCATCGCCCGCGGTGGGCCGTCGGGGTTGCCACGCGGTGGCGGCATGCGCGCGACCACCGCTTCGAGGATGTCGTCGAGCCCCATACCGGTCTTCGCCGAACACGGGATGGCGTGACTGGCATCGATGCCGATGACGTCTTCGATCTCTTCCTTGGCGCGCTCGGGATCGGCCTGCGGAAGATCCATCTTGTTCAGCACCGGCACCACTTCGACACCGATCTCGAGCGCGGTGTAGCAGTTGGCCACCGTCTGTGCCTCGACACCCTGGCTGGCATCGACCACCAACAGCGCGCCTTCGCAGGCCGACAACGATCGGCTGACCTCGTAGCTGAAATCGACGTGGCCGGGCGTGTCGATCAGGTTGAGGTTGTAGACCTGGCCGTCGCGCGCGGTGTATTCGAGCGCCGCCGTCTGCGCCTTGATGGTGATGCCGCGCTCGCGCTCGATGTCCATCGAGTCGAGCACCTGCGCTTCCATCTCGCGATCACTCAAGCCGCCGCAGCGCTGGATGATGCGATCGGCGAGCGTGCTCTTGCCGTGGTCGATATGGGCAATGATCGAGAAATTTCGGATGTGATCCATGCACTCAATATCAGGCGTTCAGTGCCGGTCTCACGACGCCGAAGTTGTGTCGTTCGCTACCTTCGCGTTGCGAAGCCAGGCGCTGCGCAGCAGCGCGGCGAGAGACAAAAAAAAGGCACGTCGAATCGGTGACGCGCCTTCCAACAGAACGTTTGGCAACTGCTTGTTGGGATTTCATTGTATTCAAAAGCACCTGCCGGGGAACCGCGCCGGCGCTAGTTTTTAGGCCGTTGCAGGGTGCCAACATACAAACTTGTCAACAGTTTATCAACAGCTTTGCAAAGAACTGGGGGCAAACCCAGGACCGGAGCCACTGCATACGTCGAAGCGACTAAAAGCCGCGGCAGAAGGGGCGATTCTATGGGTTCGCCACAATCAATTTGGGCGGACGCAGGCTTGAAGTGAAAGGTCACTCACATTCGGCGATCGCCGATCGGATGGCCTGCGGATGGCATGAAAATTGATTCTCTCGCATCGCGGAAACACCCCGGTTGGCGGACGGCCAATCGGGGTGGTCGGAGGGTTGCCGGTGCTTTTGCGCCGACCCCATGTCAGCGCGTGGGGCGGATGACCAGGTAGTTGACGGCATCACCCCGGCGCACCAGCACGCTGACCGCCTTGGCCTTCTCGGCGCGCTGTGCCAGCTGATTGAACTGCTTGACGTCGGTAATTTCAGCGTTGTCCATCGACAGCAGCACATCGCCTTCGAGCAGGCCCGCCTTCGCGCCGGCGCCGTCGACCGCCTCGACACGCACGCCGCCGCGCAGGCGCAGTTCGCGCTTCTGCGCTTCGCTCAGGTCGGTCACCGTCAGGCCGAAAGCGCTCTTGGCCAGCGGTGCCGACGCCGCCGGCGCCGAGGCGCGCTGTGCCGGTCGGTCGGCTTCGAATTCGCCCACCGTGACGACGATGTCTTTGTTGCTGCCGCGCCGGAACACCTGCAGCGTCGTCTTCGTGCCCGGCTTGATGTCGCCGATCATGCGCGGCAGGTCGCCGGTCTTTTCGACCGCCTTGCCATCCACTTTGGTGATGATGTCACCGGCCTCGACGCCGGCCTTGTCGGCCGGCCCGCCGGGCTCGGCGTTCTGCACCAGCGCACCACTCGGCTTGCCCAGGCCGATCGATTCGGCCACTTCCTTGGTCACCGGCGCGATCTGCACGCCGATGCGCCCGCGCACCACGCGTCCGGTGGCGCGCAGCTGATCCGACACACGCATCGCGTCGGCGATCGGGATGGCGAACGAGATGCCCATGAAACCGCCCGAGCGGCTGAATATCTGCGAGTTGATGCCCACCACCTCGCCGCGCAGGTTGAGCAGCGGCCCCCCGGAGTTGCCCGGGTTGATGGCCACGTCGGTCTGGATGAACGACAGGTAGTCGCCGGTGTCGCGCTGCTTGGCGCTGACGATGCCGGCGGTGACGGTGTTGTCCAGGCCGAACGGCGAACCGATCGCGACCACCCATTCGCCCACCCGCAGCCGGTCGCTGTCGCCGAGCTTGACGAATGGCAGTGCCACGGCGTCGACCTTGACCACGGCAACGTCGGTGCGCTTGTCAGCGCCGATCAGCCGCGCCTTGAACTCGCGCTTGTCGGTGAGCGTGACCAGCACCTCGTCGGCGCCATCGACCACGTGCGCGTTGGTCAGCACATAGCCGTCGGCGCTGACGATGAAGCCCGACCCGACACCGCGCTGACGCGGCTCGTCGTCGCTGCCACCCCCCCTCGGGCCGCGCCGCGGATCGGGCCGGCCCGGAATCGGAATGCCGAAGCGACGAAAAAACTCCTCGATGTTCGGGTCGATCTCGGGGCCGTTGTTGTCGGCGCCAGGTGTCGAGCGCACACGTTCCAAGGTGCGGATGTTGACCACCGCCGGCCCGACGCGCTCGACCAATTCGGTGAAGTCGGGCAGCTGTGGCTGCGCCTGCGCCGCGGCCGGCATGGCCGTGCCTGCGGCGAGCACCCACAGCGCCGCGGCAAACCAGCGCCGCAAGTGCCAACGGCGTGTCGAAGACTGCACACCAAGCTGCATGAGAACTCCTGTCGTGAGGACGGTCGGCGGCGGCATCAGCGCCGACGTTCGAGTGATTCGTGGAATTGCAACAGGGTGGCGGCCGGCACGTCGCCGACAACGGTCACCCACCAGTTGTCGCCCTTGGATTGCATCAGCGTGTGCGTGGCGCCCACGCTGGTTTTCAACGCCTGTCGGTGACGCTTGGCATCGTAGGGCTCGACGAACACCGACACATGCGTCAGGCCATCGGAGAACACCGCCTGCAGCGTCGATGCCGGGGGCGAGGCGGTGCTGGCCGGGTCGAGCGTGCGCTGCGTGCAGCTGGCCAGCGTGAATCCCGCGACCGGGGTCTGCATCGACCAGCCTTCGGCATCCAGGTGCGTGCTGGTATGGGCCGGTGTGATGCGGCGGTAGCCGTCGAGCTTGGTCATCGGCTGCAACACCGACTGCGGCTTGGCCTTGATGCCGATCTCGACTTCGGAAAACGCACTCGACTCGAGCGGCTGTTGTTGTGAGTCGAGCACGTCGGTGCGCAGCATCAGCCCGGTTTGCTTGTCGATCCACAGGCGCTGCGCAAAACGCTTGTCGTCGTTCGGCGTCAACAACAACACGACGGCATCGCGGCCAGCGATATGGTCGAGGCCCTGTTCGCGCATCTGATACTGATCGGCCGCGCGCGGCTCGATCGTCTGCCGCAGCGACGCCTGGCGCGGGTCACGCTCCTCGAGCACGGCGACGCGGTTGTTCGGCCACAAGGTCAGCACCCGGTCGTTGTGGCGAAAGCTCATGCGCATCGGGCCATCGAGCATCTCGACACGCTCGTACGACTGCGAGCGCACGCCGAAATGCGCCACCCGCGCGCTCGACAGCCGACCCTGCGCGCTGAATACCAGGATACCTTGGTAGTTGTTGGCATGCGCAGCGTCATGGATGCGCTCGAGCCAGGCCCGCGCCTGGGCTGTCGTCAGCGGATCGGACGCCTGCGCGGCGGCATGCAGGCACGACAGCGCCAGACACACGAACCAGAGCCGCGACCACGGCCGCGCCGCCTGCCGGCGGCTGTGCAGGGGCGGAATCAAGGCTGAAACGACACCGTCTCGACCGTGCGGGCTGCGCCGCCCGGCAACGACACCGGCGCGGCCGAGCCGTACTCGCGGTGAGCGCGCAGATAGCGGTCGAGGCGGGCATCACGCACCAGTTGCCCGCCGGCCGCCACGGTCTGCGCCGCCTCGGGGGCGCGACGCACGGTCTGCGCACCGGCCGGCGCCGGTTGGGCAAGCGCAAGCGGCCGCACCTGAGGCGCGCTGCTCCATTGCAAGGCCACCAGCGCAGCACCCAGTCCCATCACGCCGGCCGCCAGCGCCGCCGGCAGCTTACGGCGCCGCCGTGCGCCCTGGCTCGCGACTGGGGCAGCCAGCGGCGCGGGCGCAAGAATCGCAGGCTCATCGGCCAGGCGATGACGCAGCCGCTGCAGGAACGCTTCGTCATGGCCCGGCGATTCGGCGAGATCTTCGCTGCGCAACACATCGCCGATCAGTTGATAGCCGTGCCAGGTGCTGCGGCTGTGGCCCGCAGCTTCGCCGGCCGCCCACAGGGCACTGGCCTGCGCGCAGGCTGCCGCATCGACCTCGCCGTCGGCGAGCGCGGACAGCAACTGACGCGAGGCCTGCGCAGCTTCGTTCACCGGATCGTTTGCATCGGACATCTTCGAATCTCCTGTGCCGTTTGCTTCAAGCCGCGGTCATGGGCCAGCCCTGTCCGCAATCGCCCTCACCAGCGCCGGCCCTCCTTGGCCTCGACATGCGGACGCAGACGCTCCGAAATCGCCTCGCGGGCGCGAAAGATGCGCGAGCGTACCGTGCCGATGGGGCAATTCATCACGTCCGAAATTTCCTCATAGCTCAAGCCCTCGATTTCGCGCAGCGTGATCGCCTGGCGAAGATCCTCGGACAGCGCTTCGATCGCCGCGTTCACCGTGGCGGCGATTTCCTTGCTGGCCAACAGCGATTCGGGTGTTTCGCCGTCAGTTAGTTCAGTCTCGCCGCGCGAAGTTTCGTTGTCGTCCTCGTCCCGGCTCGAGAACGAAGCCTCGATGATGATCGGATCGCGCTTCATGTCGGTCAGCGCCTTCTTGGCCGAGTTCACCGCAATGCGGTACAGCCAGGTGTAGAAAGCACTTTCGCCGCGGAAATTGGGCAGCGCCCGATAGGCGCGGATGAAGGTCTCCTGGGCGATGTCCTGGACCAGATCGGTGTCGCGCACCATGCGGCCGATCAGGCGCTCGATGCGGCGCTGGTACTTGACGACCAGCATCTCGAAGGCATGCATGTCGCCCCGTTTGAAGCGCTCGACAAGCAAGGCATCGGCATCGGCGGCACTCACCGCGGGGCCTCGGTGCCGCACCGCACCGCGCAGGCCCACGCACGCGCCGCGGCACCTTCGTGCTGCGCGCGATGGAGCAAGCCGCATCGGGTGGCCGGGCTGCGGCTCATGCAGCGGAATCGACGACGCCAGCCGCCGCGCCGCGGCCTGGGGCGCCGGCATACAGCGCGACCCGCAGGGCACGCCAGGCCGCCGGGTCCCGCGCGCCCGAGAAGACCAGCCATTGGGGTCGTGAAGTCCTGTCGCCCCCGGCCTCGGAAGGATCGAAACGCACCAGCATCCAGGTACCCAGGTCAATCATCGGCAGTGCGCTCCCGCTGGCCTCGCCGGCCGCACCGGCTCTCGACGGGGATCCAAGCGACCAGTGAGCACCATCCCAGTGCAAATGCCACGCCTGCGGCAGCCGCCGCGTGGACGCCCACACCCATGCCAGCGCGGCCGCCAGGCCGGCGGCGATCGGGGCCGCCAGAGCGGGCGCATCGAGCCAGCCGGCCAACCAGTGCACCAGGTTCGCGGCTACCACGGCCACTAACACGCGCTGGGCAAGCCACCACCCGCCGCCGACACGAGACGTGGCCTGCACAGGAGGTGCGGCGCGCATGCGGGTCGATCAGAAACGACGAAAAACCAAGGTGCCGTTGGTCCCGCCGAAGCCGAAGTTGTTCTTCACCGCCAGATCGATCTTGAGGTCGCGCGCGGTGTTGGCGCAATAGTCCAGGTCACATTGCGGATCGGGGTTGAAGATGTTGATCGTCGGCGGCGACACCTGATGGTGCAGCGCCAGCACGGTGAACACCGATTCGACGCCGCCAGCGCCGCCCAGCAGGTGGCCGGTCATCGATTTGGTCGAGTTCACCACCAGCTTGTGCGCATGGCCGCCGAAAGCCAGCTTGATGGCGTTGGTCTCGTTCAGGTCGCCCAGCGGCGTGGAGGTGCCGTGGGCGTTGAGGTACTGGATCTCCTCGGCATTCACGCGCGCATTGCGCAGCGCCGCGCGCATGGCCCGTTTCGGCCCATCGACGTTCGGCGCGGTCATGTGGAAGGCGTCGGCCCCCATGCCGAAACCGGCCAGTTCGGCATACACCTTCGCGCCGCGCCGCTTGGCATGTTCGTACTCCTCGAGCACCAGCACGCCGGCGCCTTCGCCGAGCACGAAGCCATCGCGATCGAGATCCCAGGGCCGCGACGCTGTCTTCGGATCGTCGTTGCGGGTGGACAGCGCGCGTGCGGCGGCAAAGCCCCCGATGCCCAACGGGGAGACGGTGGCTTCGGCGCCACCGGCAACCATCACGTCGGCATCGCCGTATTCGATCAGGCGGCCGGCCTCGCCGATGCAATGCAATCCGGTGGTGCAGGCGGTGACGATGGCCAGGTTCGGCCCGGTGAAGCCGAAGCGGATCGACACGTGGCCGGAAATCATGTTGATGATCGATGCCGGCACAAAGAACGGCGTGATGCGGCGCGGGCCGCGTTCGCTGTAAGCCTGCTGCGTCTCCTCGATCAACGGCAATCCGCCTATCCCCGAGCCCACCAGGCAGCCGATGCGCTCGGCCGTTTCCTCGTTCAGGGCATCACCCACCGGCAAGCCAGCATCCTGCACCGCCTGAATGGAAGCGGCCATGCCGTAGTGGATGAAGGTGTCCATGTGCCGCGCCTCTTTGGCGGGCATGTAGGCCTCGACGTCGAAGCCCCTGACCTCGCCGGCAAAGCGGCACGCAAATGCGGAGGCATCGAAGCGGGTGATGGTGTCGATGCCGCTGCGCCCGGCGACCAGATTCGACCAACCCTCGGACACCGTGTTTCCGACCGGGCTGATCAGACCGAGGCCGGTGACGACGACACGCCGGCGGCTCAATTGCGCCCCTGGGCCAGGTCGTTCATCGGCCGCTCGTGCTTGTGGTGCCTGTCGCGCCGCCCACGCGTGCAATCAGGCTTTTTGGTGGCTGCTGGCGTAGTCGATCGCCAGTTGCACGGTGGTGATCTTCTCGGCTTCTTCGTCCGGGATCTCGATGCCGAACTCGTCTTCCAGCGCCATCACCAACTCCACCGTGTCGAGCGAGTCCGCTCCCAGGTCGGCGACGAAGGCCTTGGCATTGGTGACATCGGACTCGGGCACGCCGAGCTGCTCGGCGATGATCTTCTTGACTCGCGCTTCTATATCGCTCATGACTCCTCCAGGGGGCTGCTACAGGTGAATTCTAATGGCCGGCGCCTGGGCTTCCGGATGCCAGGTGGGACGGCGGCGACGGGCAGCGATGCACTGCCTCAGTTCATGAACATGCCGCCGTTGACATGCATCTCGGTGCCGGTGATGTAGCCGGCCAGCGGCGACACCAGAAAGGCCACCGCGTGGGCGATCTCCTCGGGCGTGCCCAGGCGGCCCAGCGGCACCTGCTGCAACAGCGCGGCGCGCTGGGCCTCGCCCAGACCTTCGGTCATGTCGGTGGCGATGAAGCCGGGCGCGACGCAATTCACCGTGATGTTGCGGCTGCCCAGCTCGCGCGCCAGCGCGCGTGTCATGCCCGCCACCCCGGCCTTGGCCGCCGCATAGTTAGCCTGGCCGGCATTGCCGCTGGCACCGACCACCGAAGTGATGTTGACGATGCGGCCGAAGCGCTGCTTCATCATGCCGCGCATGACCGCACGACACAGGCGAAACACCGATGCCAGGTTGGTGTCCAGCACCGCATCCCAGTCTTCGTCCTTCATGCGCATCGCGAGCTGGTCGCGCGTGATGCCGGCATTGTTGACCAGCACCTGCAGGCCGCCGTGGCGCTGCTGGATGGCCTCGACCAGGGCATTCACGGCAGCCGCGTCGTTCACGTCGAGGCATTCGCCGCGGCAACCGTCGAAGGCCGACAGTGCGCTGCCGACGGCGGCTGCACCGGCGTCGGTGGTGGCCGTGCCGATGACGATGAAGCCCTGCGCCGCCAGGGTATGGGCGATGGCGCGACCGATACCGCGTGACGCGCCGGTGACCAGTGCGACCTGCGCGCTCATCGGGTCACCTTCGTGGCGTCCATGTCGGCGCAGGCCGACGTCGAGCGGCGGCTCTCAGCCCGCTTCGGAACGGCAGGGCGAGAGCTCATGAATCCAGCGCCAGGCATTCGGCAAGCGATGCCGGGTCGAACAACGCACTGGCCGGCAGTTCGGCATCGATGCGCCGGACCATGCCGGTCAGCACCCGGCCGGGCCCGCATTCGATGATGTGGTGCACACCGCGTGCGCGCATCGCCAGCACGACCTCCACCCAGCGCACCGCGCCGAAGGCCTGGCGATACAGCGCTTCACGCACCGCATCGGGCTCGGAAGGGGTGGCGACATCGACGTTGTTGATCAGTGGCAAGCGCGGCGCTTTCAGCGGCGTTGACGCCAGCCGTTCGCGCAGCCGCTCGGCGGCCGGACGCATCAGCGCGCTGTGGAACGGCGCAGAAACCGGCAAGCGCAGCGCGCGCTTGGCACCCATCGACTTGAGAATCTCGCAGGCCTGCTCGACGCCTGCCACAGTGCCTGAGATCACGGTCTGCCTCGGGTCGTTGAAGTTCGCCGCCTGCACAACCTCGCCGCTACGCGCGGTGGCCTGTTCGCAGCCGGCAACCACACCTGCAGCCTCCAGGCCGATGACGGCGGCCATCGCGCCGGTGCCCACCGGCACCGCATCCTGCATGGCCTGCGCGCGAAAACGTACCAGCGGCAGCGCATCGGCCAGGCTCAACGCACCGGCCGCGACCAAGGCACTGTATTCCCCCAAAGAATGACCGGCCACCACCACCGGCTGCACGCCGCCTTCGGCCAGCCAGGCGCGCCAGCAGGCGACACCCGCGCACAGCATCACCGGCTGCGTGTTCGTGGTCAGGTCGAGTTGTTCATTGGGCCCTTCGCGGATCAGGCGGGCCATGTCCTCGCCGAGCGCCGATGACGCTTCGTCGAGCGTGGCGCGCACCGCCGGGTGGTCGCCCCAGGCATTCAGCATGCCCACCGCCTGAGAGCCTTGGCCGGGAAAGACAAATCCGAATTCAGTCATGGCTTCAGAAGTCGCCTCACAAGTCGAACAGCACTGCGCCCCAGGTGAACCCACCTCCGACACCTTCGAGCATGACGGTGTCGCCCGTGCGGATGCGTCCGTCGCGCACCGCCACGTCCAGCGCCAGCGGGATCGACGCGGCCGAGGTGTTGCCGTGCTGATCGACGGTGACGATGACCTTGTCCATCGGCAGCTTCAGCTTGCGCGCGGTGGCCTGCATGATGCGGATGTTGGCCTGGTGCGGAATCAGCCAGTCGAGCTGCTCGATGCTGCGTCCGGCCTTGTCCAGAACGGCGCGCGCCGCGCTGTCGAGCACACCGACCGCCAGCTTGAACACCGCCTGCCCGTCCATCTTCAGCAGCGGATCACCCAGCACCTGCCCGCCGGCCACCGTGCCCGGCACGCACAGGATGCCGACGTGGCGGCCATCGGCATGCAACTCGCTGGCGAGCACGCCCGGCCGATCGCTGGCGCGCAGCACCACCGCGCCCGCGCCGTCGCCAAACAGCACGCAGGTGCCGCGGTCGTCGAAATCGAGGATGCGCGAGAACACCTCGGTACCCACCACCAGGGCATTGGTCGCCGCGCCGGTGCGCAGCATCGAATCGGCCACCGCCAACGCATAGACGAAGCCGGAACACACCGCCTGCACATCGAAGGCCGGGCAGCCGTGCACGCCGAGCTTGTCTTGCAGGATGCAGGCGGTGGAGGGAAACACCATGTCCGGCGTCGACGTGGCAACGATGATCAGGTCGATCTGCTCGGCACGGCAGCCTGCCGCCTCGAGCGCATGTCGCGACGCCTGCAGTGCCAGATCGCTGGCACACACACCGTCGTCGGCAAAGTGCCGCGCGCGGATACCGGTGCGCTCGACGATCCACTCGTCGCTGCTTTGCACCCCGCGCGCCGCCAGTTGCCGCACCAGATCGGCATTGCTCAGCCGGCGCGGAGGCAGATAGCTGCCGGTGCCGGCGATGCGCGAATACAGCGGGCTGACAGTGCTCATGCGGCCTGCGGTGTGTGCGGCGCCGGCAACTCGCTCACCGGGGCTTCGATAGACGCCTCCGAGGTCTGCGAAATGCGGTCACGCACGCGATCGATCATGCGGTTGCGGGCCGCATCATAAGCGCGGTTCAGGGCCTGTTCGAAGGCGAACGCATCGGCCGAGCCATGGCTCTTGAACACCAACCCGCGCAGGCCCAGCAACGCCGCGCCGTTGTAGCGGCGCGGATCGACGCGGTGCCGGAAGCGCTTGAGCACCGGCAGCGCCACCAACGCCGCCAGCCGGCTGAAGACGCCGCCGCGTGAATTCCTGGCGGATGAAGTCGCCGAGCATCGTCGCCAGCCCCTCGGCAGACTTCAGCAGCACGTTGCCGACGAAGCCGTCGCAGACCACGATGTCGGCACTGCCCTTGAAGATATCGTCACCTTCGACATTGCCGACGAAGTTGATCTTGCCTTCTGCCGCCGCCGCACGCAGCAGTTCGCCAGCCCGCTTGATGGTTTCGCTGCCCTTGATGGCTTCCTCGCCGATGTTGAGCAGGCCCACGCTGGGCTCCTCGTTGCCGTCGGCCGCGGCCACCAGCGCACTGCCGAGCACCGCGAACTGCAGCAGATGCTCGGCGCTGCAATCGACGTTCGCGCCCAGATCGAGCACGGTGGTATAGCCGTCGCGCCGATTCGGCATCCGTGTCGCGATGGCCGGCCGATCGATGCCGTCGAGCGTCTTCAACAGGTAACGGGCCAGCGCCATCAGCGCCCCTGTGTTGCCCGCCGAGATGCACACCTGGGCCGGTGCCGGCTGACCGTCGGCCGTGGTCAGCAACAGGCTGATCGCCACGCGCATCGACGAGTCCTTCTTGCGCCGCAGTGCGACCTCGAGCGGATCGTCCATGGTCACGACTTCGCTGGCCGGCACCAATCGGCAGCGCGGCCAATCGCGCGCCGTTGCGAGCGCGTCGACAGCGCCGACGAGCAGCAGCTGCGCCTGTGGATGGCTGTTCAAGAAAGCACGACACGCTGGCAGCACCACCGAGGGGCCATGATCGCCGCCCATGCAGTCGACGGCCAGGCATACCGAGGCGAGCGGTTCAGGAGCGTTGGGGTGCGACACGGGGCGAGGACCGCGCTATCGCTCGAGCCAGGCGCAAAGAACGGGCCCAAGAGGCGCACGGTGCGCGCGAAGACCAGCGCGCACGACGTGCTGGCGATGACGACTCAGGCGTCTGCCTTGGTCTTCAATACCTTGCGGCCGCGATAAAAACCGGTCGGGCTGATGTGATGGCGAAGATGCACTTCGCCGGTGGTCGGCTCGATGGCCGTGCCCGGCGGCGTCAAGGCATTGTGCGAGCGGTGCATGCCGCGCTTGGACGGCGATTTCTTGTTCTGCTGGACGGCCATTGTTTCTCTCCTGCAGCGCGCTATGCCGCGCCGGATGGACCCAGCGCCACGCGCAAGACGCCTGTCTGGGACAAAGCCAAAGAGTATAACATTTCGCGGCCGTCTTCATGCTGCGCAGGCTGCTGTGCGGTCAATGCCCGTGACGCGATCGACCACCGGTGGCCCGCCACCCCTTGAGCGCGGCAAACGGGTTCTCCGTGGCTTGCCCGGCATCGTCGGACGGCGCCGGCACGAGCGGTCGTGGACACACACCGTGGCGCGGAATCAGCGGCAGCGCCAGGATCAGTTCGTCCTCGACCAGGGTCTGAAGGTCCAGCGGGTGGGCCAGCGCGAGCACGTCTTCTTCGCTCTGGTCGTCCAGGCGCTCGGCCTCCGCCTCGGTGGCGACAAAACGAAAGCGTCGGCGCACAGCAAGATTCTCCGCGACATCGTCCAGGCAGCGCTGGCACTGCAGATGCACGGTCACCGTGGCCGTCAAGTCGAGCCAGGTCTGTGCCTCGACACCATCGTGCTGAATCCGCAGGCCTTGCGCCGACCAGTCCACCACCGAGCCCGTGTCCCGGGTCGTCGCCGCGCTCAGTCGGGGCAACGACGCCAGCGCCCACTGGCCTGACAAACCGGATTGCCCGGCGGCAAAGGCCTTGACGTCGAGATGCCGTGGGTCAAAGGCTGAGGCGGCCATGGGCGCAGTGTAGCGGCGCGTCTGCGACGATCCCGGGCGATGGCCCGAGCACGCCCAGCCGCGATGGGAGAATCCGGCATGACCCGTGCAACGCCGACAGCGCGCCCCCTGATTCTGGCCTCCACCTCACCTTATCGGCGCGAGCTGCTGGGCCGTCTGGGCCTGCCTTTCGACGTGGTGTCGCCCGAGGTCGACGAGACCGTGAAGCCGGGCGAATCGGCCACCATGCTGGTGCTGCGGCTGGCACTGGCCAAGGCGCATGCGGTGGCAGCGCACCGAGGAGAAGCGGTCGTCATCGGTTCCGATCAGGTGGCGGACCTGGATGGCGAGATTCTCGGCAAGCCCGGCAACCACGCGCGGGCCACCGAACAATTGCGGCGTCTGAGCGGCCAGCGCGCACTGTTCCACACGGCGGTCGCGGTGGTGACCGGACCCGAGCCGGGGACCGGCTCAGGCTTCGAACAGGCGTTGCTGGCCACGGTCGCGGTGCAGTTCCGCCACTTGACCGATGCCGAGATTCAAAGCTACCTCGAAGCGGAACGTCCCTACGACTGCGCCGGCAGCGCCAAGAGCGAGACACGCGGCATCGCGCTGCTCGAGTCGATCGAGTCCGACGACCCGACCGCGCTGATTGGCCTGCCGCTGATGCGCACCTGCCGGCTGCTGCGCGCCGCAGGCATCGACCCGCTGGGCGGCAGCACGGCCGCCAGTCCATCGACGTGAGCACCTCGCGCGGCGCGCTGGTGCTGGTGCCGAACACGCTCGACCTGGGTGCAGACCCGGTCGATATCCGCGAACTGTTGCCCGACGGCGTGCTGCGGCATGCCGCGCGGCTGCAACATTGGCTGGCCGAGGACGCGCGCAGCACCCGCGCCTTCCTCAAGCGGGTGCATCAGGTGCACCCCCTCACGCTGCCGCTGCAGGCCATCGATATCCATGAGCTGCCGCGGCCACCCAAAGGCGGCCACAGCACACGCGCCGAAGTGCCCATCGACTTCGACGCGCTGCTGGCACCGGCACTGGCCGGACAGGAAATGGGGTTGATGTCGGAAGCCGGCCTGGCCGCCGTTGCCGACCCCGGTGCCGTGGTGGTGGCCGCCGCGCACGCACGATCGATCCCCGTGCGCGTGCTGCCGGGTGCCAGCGCGTTGTTGCTGGCGCTGGCGGCCAGCGGACTGAACGGCCAGAGCTTTGCCTTCGTCGGTTATTTGCCACAGGACAGCAGCGCGCGGCAGGCCCGCATCAAGGCGCTGGAAGACGTGTCTCGGCGCCTGGGCCAGACCCAGTTGCTGATCGAGACGCCGTACCGCAACCCGGCGATGCTGAGCGCGCTGGTGCAGACCCTCGCACCGCGCACGCAGCTGTCGGTGAGTTGCGGCTTGACTTTGCCCGAAGGCTGGACGCGCAGCGCCACGGTGGACGATTGGCGCAAAGGCGTGCTGACCATCCCCGACCGCCTGCCTGCGGTGTTCGGCTTTCTGGCCGCCTGAAGGCCGCAGCGATCAGGCGCTGACGATCAGCCGGCTCCGCCGCCCAGCAACGAAGCCACCTTGCGACGCGCGCGGATGTTCGGCGCCAACCGGCGTGCCGGCGCCGCGCTGGCCGGTGCGGGGTTGTCCCACGCGGGCGTGGCGGACTCCGCCGGCTCATAGGGCTTGTCGAAGAACGGGTCAGCGGGCCGGGCCGGCGCCGCCCTAACGGGCCGATCGAATCCGCGGTCAGAGGCGCGGTCGTGCACCGCCCGCTCGGCCCGCTCGTCGCTGGGGCGGTGCGCCCGACGCGGCCGCTCGTCTTCGATGTCGAAGGCTTCGACTTCGATCTTCTTCTTGATCAGCTTTTCGATGTCAGAGACCAGACGCGTGTCGTCGCGCGACACCAGCGTCACGGCCAGCCCCGACGCCCCGGCGCGGCCGGTGCGGCCGATGCGGTGCACGTAGTCCTCGGCGTTGAACGGCACGTCGAAGTTGAACACCGCCGGCAGGTCGGCGATGTCCAGGCCGCGCGCCGCGACGTCGGTCGCCACCAGCACATCGACCTCGCCGCGCTTGAAGGCATCGAGCGACTTCAGCCGCTCGTCCTGCGACTTGTCGCCGTGCAGCGCCGAAGTGTTCAGCCCGTCGCGTTCGAACGAACGTGCCAGTCGCGCCGCGCCGAGCTTGGAGTTGACGAACACCAGCGCCTGCGCCAACGAGCGCTGGCGCAGGATCTGCCGCACCACCTGTCGCTTGTCGTCGTCGGCCACGCTGTAGAAGCGCTGCTCCACATTGGTGGCAGTGGCGTTCGGCCGCGCCACTTCCACCGTCACCGGATCTTGCAGAGTAGCTTTGCGACAGCCGCCGGATCTCCGGCGAAAAGGTAGCCGAGAAGAGCAGCGTCTGCCGCTGCTTGGGCAGGTACGACAGGATGCGCTGCAGATCGGGCAGGAAGCCGATGTCGAGCATGCGGTCGGCTTCGTCGAGCACCACGTACTCGACCTGGTTGAGCACGCAGTTCTTGGCTTCGATATGGTCGAGCAACCGCCCCGGCGTGGCGACGAGGATCTCGACGCCGGCCTTCAGCTGCAAGGTCTGCGGCTTCATGTCGATGCCGCCGAAGACCACCGCGGTGCGCAGCTTGGTGTGCCGGGCGTAGCCGAGGATGTTGGCCGCCACCTGGTCGGCCAGCTCACGCGTCGGCGCCAGCACCAGCGCGCGCACCGGGTGCCGCGCCGGCGACACGCTGGCGGTTTCGTGGCGCAGCATCTTCTGCAGCAACGGCAGCGAGAAGGCGGCCGTCTTGCCGGTGCCGGTCTGGGCCGCGCCCATCACGTCACGGCCGGCCAGCACCATCGGAATGGCCTTGGCCTGAATCGGCGTCATCGACGCGTAGCCCTGGTCGGCGACGGCGCGCTGCAGCTTTTCGTCCAGAGGCAGCGAGTTGAACAACGGTGCCGGCGCGGCTTCGGCCGGTGCCTGCGAGGGGGTCGGGTCAGTACTCGAGAATTCAGTCATGTATTGCGGATTATCCCTCACGGCCCGCCGACGCCCCGGCCGGCGACCAACCCGAGGCGCCTAACCGCCCGAGCGTTTCGCCCGCAGGCCTTGCCCCGCAAGCCATTCGAGCACGAGCGCGACATGGTCGCCTTGCAGCAGCACCAGACCGTCCTTGGCGGTGCCGCCGCTTCCGCACGCCGCCTTCAACCGCTTGGCCAGCGCCGCCAATGCGGCATCGTCGCCGCCCAGCCCGCGCACCACGGTCACCGTCTTGCCGCCGTGGCCCTTGCTTTCGCGCGAGACGCGCACCCCGCCGTCGGCAACCGGCAGGCGCCGGGGCGCTTCGCCGCAAGCGCACACCGCCACCGGTTTGCGGCATTGCGGGCACATGCGCCCGCCCTCGGTGGAATAGACCAGACCGCCTGCGCGTCGCACAGCCGGCTAGCGCCTGAAGACCAGCCAGCGCGGCGACTTGAAGCGCACGATGCGCCAGTACAGCGCCACGTAGGTCACGCCGAAGAGCACGATCAGCACCGCCAGCACGGCGGTGTTGTTCCAGAACAGCACCGACGGAATGGCCGCCAGCATGCACAGCATCCACAGGTAAGGCGAGGTCATCGAATTGCGCCGTGTCATCGCCGAGGCGCTCTGGTTGCCCACCGCCCAGCGCATGACGCGGCGATAGATCAGCGAATGCAGGTGGATGCCGTCGGGCATGCTCGGCGGCAAGGCGCGCAGGAAGCGGCGCCGGTAGATCGAAAACACCGTCTCGAACACCGGATAGATGCACAGCAGCAGCGGGAACATCGGCGACACGGTCGGGGTTGCGGTGCAACAGCATGATCGCCAGTTCGGCGATGTAGAAGCCCAGGAAATAGGCGCCGCCGTCGCCGAGGAAGATGAGCCCGGCCGGAAAGTTCCAGACGAAGAAGCCGAGCAGCGAGCCGACCCCGGCCAGCGCCAGCAGCGCCACCAGCGTGTCGTCGACCTGGAAGCCGACATAGGCCAGGCACAGCAGGATCAGCACGCCGCACATCGACGCCAGGCCATTGAAGCCGTCGATGATGTTCAGCGAATTGGCCACCCCCGCCACCACGAACACCGACACCAGCGCCGCGCCGAGCGCGGTCGAGACGATCCAATCCAGCCCCGGTATGGCCGTGCGCGTGATCACCGCGTCGAGCAGCCACACCGCGAGCAGCGCCGACAGCGCCGTGGCCAGCAACCGGCGGCCGGCGCTGACACGTTTCGTCAGGTCTTCGGCAAGCCCGGCGGCCAGCGCAGGCAACCCGCAGGCCAGCAGCACCAGCGCCTGTGCGCCCGCGGCCGGATCACGCCACCACAGCACCCAGGCACCCGGCCAGCATGCCGGCCACGATGCCGACGCCGCCGACGCGCGGCACCGGCAGGGCATGAAACTTCTGCGGGCCCGACATGTCGTGGTCGCTGGAGAACTGCGCATGGGTCTTCGCCGAGCGCACCACCAGCAGCGTGAGGCACAGCGACACCACGAACGCCACCGTCAGGATCAGCATGCGCGGAATTCTATCGGCCCGGTGCGCGCGTTCGACCCCGTTAGAATCGCCCGCTTCGCCTGCGCCTCACCCCCTTGCGGTGTGCGCCTCATCGGCAACTTTCTCGCTTCGGCCGATCTTCCCGGCCAGGCCCAAGGCCCAGTTCCGCGCCCCGCATGATTCGTTCTCGATCCCTCGCCTCAGCCTGAAATGCAGGCCACCGCCTCGGCGACTGATGGACAAGGTTCAGGTCGCCATCGCCGCCATCGTGTTGTGCACGCTGGCCAACCTGGCCACGGCCCAGAGCTACGGGCAGGCGACCGAGCCGCTGAATTCGGCTGCCGCCACGCGCGACCGATAGCGCGGTCAACGGGCCGATCCGCTTGCGACAGGCCACCCCGGAAAGCGCAGCCGCGCGCCGCCTCGCAGCCGGCGACGCGACGCGACGGCAGCTCGCTCGCCGAGTCGATCTTGCTGCCCAAGCCGAGCGAGTTCGAGGTCTATGTCAATCGGCTGGCGGCCCCGAACATCATCCGCCGGCTCGGTGCCGACCTGATGACCGACCCGGATCGCGCCAACCCGGCGGTCGACTACAGCCCGCTGGTGCCGCCCGACTACCTGCTGTCGGCGGGCGACGAGATCGTGGTCTCGATCTGGGGGTCGGTCGATGCCGAACTGCGCCTCACCGTCGACCGCTCGGGGCGCATCACCGTACCGCGCGGCGGCTCGATCCTGGTCTCGGGCGTGCGCTACGCCGATCTACCGGCCCTGATCACGCAGCGCCTGGCGCAGGTGTTCAAGAACTTCCAGGTCAGCGTGTCGCTCGGCCAGCTGCGCGGCGTGCGTGTCTATGTCACCGGCTTCGTCGATCGGCCCGGCGCCTACACTGTCAATGCGCTGTCGAGCATCTCCGCTGCGCTGGTGCGCGCGGGCGGGCCCTCGGTGGCGGGCAGCTTTCGCGACATCCAGCTGCGCCGTGGCGGCAAGGTGGTCTCGACACTCGACTTCTACGACCTGTTGCTCAACGGCGAACGTGGCAACGACCGGCTGGTGCAGGCCGAAGACGTGATCCACATCGGCCCCGTCGGGCTGCAGGTGGCGGTCATCGGCAGCGTCAACCGGCCGGCCATCTTCGAGCTGAAGCCCGACGAGACGATCGTCGACGTGCAGCGCATGGTCGGCGGCTTTTCGGCCGTGGCCGACCGCACGCCGCTTCGCGCTGGAACGCGTCGATCAGCGCGCCACCGTGCGCGTGGTGCAGGTGGAGATGGCCAACGCAGCGGGCACGAAGTTGCAGAACGGCGACGTGCTGCGCGCCTTCAACGCCGTCACGATAGCCACCGCGGTCGGACGGCAGAACAAGCGCGTGCTGGTCGAAGGCGAGGTGCTGCATCCGGGCGAGTACGTGCTGCCGCCCGACACCACGGTGGCCGACGCGCTGAACGCGGCCGGCGGCATGACGCCGGGCGCGTTCGTCTTCGGCACCGATTTCAGCCGTGAAAGCGTGCGCATCACCCAGCAGCAGAACTACGAACGCGCGCTGCGCGACCTGGAAGTCGCGTTCGAACGATCGACATCGACGCAGCGCGTGACCTCCGCCGACGAAGCCGCCGCCAGCGCCGGCCGCTCGGCTGCCACCGCGCGGCTGCTTGACGCGCCTGCGCAGCGTCAAGCCCACCGGCCGCGTGGTGCTGCAACTGCAGCCCGATGCCAACCAACTGCCGAACCTGCTGCTGGAAGATGGCGACCGCCTCTACATTCCGCCGGTACCCGAGCAGCGTGGGCGTGTTCGGCAGCGTCTTCAACTCCGGCAACTACCTGCGCGAGCCGGACCGCAATCTGGACGACTACCTGAACCTGGCCGGCGGCCCGACGCGCGGCGCCGACAGCGGCAGCACCTTCGTCATCCGCGCCAATGGCTCCGTGATCAGCAACCTGCAGAGCAAGGGCTGGTTCAGCGGCCTGGACAGCACGTTCCAGCAGTTGCCCGCTCTGCCAGGCGACACGGTGTACGTGCCCGAAGAGATCGACAAGACCACCTTCTTGCAATATGCGAAGGACTGGACGCAGATCCTGGCCCAGTTCGCGTTGGGCGTGGCGGCCTTCGTGACGTTGACGAATTGAGCATGCGCGCGCACGACGCTGCGGCACCCTCGTACCCGTCTGACGCCGAGCGATCGCCTTGACGACGACGGCCTCAGGTTGTTCGAGCTGGTCGCAGCCTTTGCTTGCAGCGCTGGAAGCTGTTGCTCTTCGGGTCGCTGGCTTGCGGTGCTTGGCGGCGCTGGGCATCACGCTACCTGATTGCGCCCGACCTTCACCGCGCGCACCAGTCTGCTGCCGCCGCAGCAGCAGCAAAGTCTGGCGGCCGTCGGCGCTGGCCTCGCTGGGCGCGCTTGGCGGCCTGGCCGGGGCGGCCGCGGGCATCAAGAGCCCGGCCGACCAGTATGTCGCGCTGATGCAAAGCGCCACCGTGGGCGACAGGCTGATCGAGCAGTTCGATCTGATGAAGGTCTACGACGCACACGCTGCGCGTCGAGGCGCGGCGAGAGCTGGAGAAGAACTCGCGCATTCAGCATTGGCAAGAAGGATGGGCTGATCGTCGTCGAAGTCGACGACATCGACCCGCAGCGCGCCGCCGAGCATCGCCAACGCCTACGTCGACGAACTGCGCCGGATGACATCGTGCTCGCCGTCAGCGAGGCGCAGCAGCGCCGCGTCTTCTTCGAAGCGCAGCTGAAGGAAGCGCGTGACCAGCTGGTCCCGAGCACAGCAGGCCCTGCAAGCCAGCGGCTTCAACCAGGAGCGCATTGCGTGCCGAGCCGCGGGCAGCCGCCGAAGGCTATGCACGGCTGAAAGCCGAAGTCACCGCCAGCGAAGTGCGCGCTGCAGACGCTGCGCGGCGCGCTGTCAGACAGTTCGATCGAAGTGCAGCAGCAGCTGGCGGCGCTGAGCGCGCTGCGCTCGCAACTGGCGCGGCTGGAGCAGGCCAGCGACGTCGCGGCGGGCCCGAACTACATCGGCAAGTACCGCGAGTTCAAGTACCAGGAAACGCTGTTCGAGCTGTTCGCGCGGCAGTACGAGATCGCCCGCGTCGACGAAAGCCGCGAGGGTGCGCTGATCCAGGTGGTCGACCCGGCGCTGCCGCCGGAGAAGAAAAGCAAGCCGAAGCGTGTGTACACGGCAGCGGCGACGGCGGCCGGCGCCTGGGTGTTGCTGGCGGCGATCGTGCTGGTTCGCCGTTTCCGGCAACCGACCCCGGCGGTGTCCGAGGCCTGAGCGCGGCCGACGGCCGAGCTTCGCGGACACCATCCGCAGGCGCGTCCGGTGCGCCACCCGTGGGTCTAGAATTGCCCGTTCAATGCATGAACATAGAAGACGCCTTGCGCAGGTTTCACCCGCCCACGGCGATACTGAAGCGGCACGGCTCGCCGTGTTACGGCAGCTCGAGCAACGACCCGAGTTGTCGCAGCGCGAGCTTTCCGAAGCTGTCGGGCTGAGCCTGGGCAAGGCGCACTACGTGTTGCACTCGCTGCTCGACAAGGGTCTCGTCAAGGCGGGTAACTTCAGGCGCAGCGACAACAAGTTGGCTTATGCGTACGTACTGACGCCGTCCGGGTTGCGCGAGAAGCTGCGCCTGACGCGGTCGTTCCTGAAGCGCAAGGAAGCCGAATTCGAGCAACTGCGCGACACCATCGCCTCGCTGCGCGGCGAACTGCCCCGCAAGGTCGATTGACCGCCCGTCCCCACCAACCCACTGCTGCGACCATGACCTCACGCAAACCGCTGTACGTGACCCAGCCCTACTTGCCGCCGCTTCAGGAATTCCTGCCGCTGCTCGAAGAAATCTGGTCCAGCCGAGTGCTGACGAACGGCGGACCATTCCATGCAAGGCTGGAAAAGGCGCTGGCGGAATATCTGGGCGTGCCGCATGTGGCCTTGTTCGCCAATGGCACGCTGGCGCTGGTGACTGCGTTGCAGGCACTGCGCATCACCGGCGAGGTCATCACCACGCCCTACTCGTTCGTGGCGACCGCGCACTCGCTGCTGTGGAACGGCATCAAGCCCGTGTTCGTGGACGTCGAGGCCCGCACGCTGAACCTTGATCCGGACAAAATCGAGGCGGCCATCACGCCACACACCACCGCAATCATGCCGGTGCACTGCTACGGACACCCTTGTGATGTCGTTGCCATCCAGCGCATTGCCGACACCTACAACCTGAAGGTCATCTACGACGCGGCCCATGCGTTCGCGGTCCGGTGCCACTGCGGCAGCGTGCTCGCGCACGGCGACCTGTCGGTGCTGAGCTTTCACGCCACCAAGGTGTTCAATACCTTCGAAGGTGGCGCAATCATCTGCCCGGACGCAAAGACCAAGTCACGCATCGACCAGCTGAAGAACTTTGGTCACGCGGGCGAAACCACCGTGGTCGCGCCCGGCATCAACGGCAAGATGAGCGAATTCAACGCGGCGTTGGGCCTTTTGCAGCTAGGACACATCGACGAGGTGCTGCGCCGCCGCAAGGTCATCGACATGGCCTACCGCGAGCGGCTCGCCGGCGTCAAGGGAATCCACTGTCTGGACGACGCGGGCGAGGAGCGCGCGAACCACTCGTATTTCCCGATCCTGGTGCGCGACGACTACGCGATCAGCCGCGACGATCTGAACCAGCGGCTGCGTGACGTCGGCATCTTTGCGCGCCGCTACTTCTATCCGCTGATCTCCGAGTTCCCCATGTACCGGGCGCTCCCGTCGGCACATCGCGACAACTTGCCGGTCGCCAGTGCTGCATCGCGGCAGGTTCTGTGCCTGCCGATCTTCCCCGACCTGCCGCTGACGACGGTCGGCGAGATCTGCGACTTCATCGCGGCGCAGTGACCTGTGCACTCAGCTTCACGACGAAAGGCTGCCGATGAGAGTCGCGATCATGCAGCCGTACTTCTTTCCGTACATCGGCTACTTCCAGCTCATCGGCGCGGTCGATCTGTTCATCGTCTACGACAACATCAAGTACACCAAGAAGGGCTGGATCAACCGCAACCGCATGCTGCAGGCAGGCAAGGACGTCATGTTCTCGCTGCCATTGCGTGCCGACTCCGACAGCCTGGACGTGCGAGAACGCGTCCTGGCCAGCGACTTCAACCGCGACAAGTTGCTGAACCAGCTGCGCGGCGGATACGGCGGCGCGCCGCATTTCCGCGAGGTCTTTCCACTGATTGAAGCAGCGGTGCGGCACCCGGCGGTGAACCTGTTCGAGTACCTGCACCATTCGCTGGCGGTTACTTGCGCGCACCTGGGCCTGACAACGCCAATACGCGTTTCCTCGAGCGTTCCGATCGACCATGGACTGAAGAACCAGCACAAGGTGATCGCATTGTGCAGGGCAGTCGGCGCGACCACCTACGTCAATGCCATTGGCGGCATCGCGCTGTATGAGCAGGAAGCCTTTCGCGAGCAGGGGCTGGCGTTGAGGTTCATCCGCGCCAAGCCGTTCCAGTACGTCCAGTTCGGCGAGCCGTTCGTGCCCTGGCTGTCGATCATCGACGTGCTGATGTTCAATCCCCTGCACGCCGTGCGCGATACGGTGCTGAATCACCACGAGTGGGCCTGAAGCATGTGGCGCTGGAAAAAGCTCGGCAGGGTCTTCGCGCCGGAATCGGTGCAGGACCGGCCCTGGCTCGCGGCCTTCGCGCAGGCGCCGTGCACGCTGCTGCTCGACGATGCACTGCGTGTCTATTTTTCGTGTCGTCCCCCCGCCGATGCGAACGGGCAGTACGTCAGCTACAGCGCCTGGGTCGACCTGGACCGCGCCGATCCGTTCAGAATATTGCGGGTCGCGCAGCAACCGATCCTGGCGCTTGGCGCACTCGGTTGCTTCGACGAGTTCGGCACCTATCCGGTTTCGGTGGTGCGTGACGGCAGCAGCGTCATCGCGTGCTATGCCGGCTGGACCCGCTGCGAGTCCGTGCCCTTCAACACTGCCATCGGCATGGCGCGCAGCAACGATGGCGGAAGCACCTTCACCAGGCTCGGGCCAGGCCCGGTTCTGGGGCCTTCACCGCATGAACCGTTCGTGCTGAGCGGACCGAAGATCCGCCGCTTCGGCGGTCAGTGGCAGCTTTGGTATATTGCCGGGCGCAAGTGGAAGCTGGTAGATGGCAAGCCCGAGCCGGTCTACAAAATCCGCATGGCCACCTCCACCGATGGCGTGTCGTGGACACGGCACGGTCGCGACCTGATCCCAAGCCGCGTCGAGGAGGACGAGGCGCAGGCCAGTCCAGATGTGTACTACGCCAACGGCAAGTACCACATGTTCTTCTGCTATCGCCACAGCAGCGATTTCCGCGGCCGTGAGCGCGGCTACCGTATCGGCTACGCCAGCAGCTTGAACATGTTCGATTGGCATCGCGACGATGCGAAGGCCGGGATCGATGTTTCCGACGAAGGCTGGGACTCGGAAATGATCAGCTACCCGCACGTATTCGAACTCGCCGGGCGGACCTATCTCGCGTACCTTGGCAATGAGGTCGGGCGTCATGGCTTCGGCCTGGCCGAACTCGACGGCATCCTGGAGTAAGCGATGCGCTGGACCCGCTTGGGCAAGATATTCGACCCGTCGCAGCACACGTTGCCAAACGGCTGCGTAGAGTTCGCGCAGTCACCGCAGGCGCTGGTGTTCGACGACTTCGTTCGCATCTACTTCTCTACCCGCGCGGTCGACAGCACCGGCAAGTTTCTCAGCCACATCGCGTTCGTCGACATGGCCAGGAACCTGCGCGACATCGTCAGCGTATCTGACAACACCGTGATCCCGCTCGGCGGACTCGGCTGTTTCGACGAGCACGGCATTTTTCCGATGAACGTGCTACGCGTGGGCGATGTGATCTACGGCTACACCTGCGGCTGGAATCGGCGCGTCTCGGTGTCGGTCGACACCGCGATCGGCCTGGCCATCAGCCGCGACGACGGGCTGACCTTCCAGCGCGTCGGCGACGGGCCGGTGCTGGCGCAGTCGCTGCACGAGCCTTGCCTGGTCGGCGACGGCTTCGTGCAGCGGATCGGTGGCAGTTTCCACATGTGGTACATCTTCGGCACGGGCTGGAAGCGGCGCACGCCCGATGCGTCGCCCGACCGCACCTACAAGATCGGCCACGCAACGTCTGCCGACGGCGTCGAGTGGCACAAGGAAGAAGCGCGCCAGATCATCGCCGACCGTCTGGGATCTGACGAGTGCCAGGCATTGCCCACCGTGGTGTGCATCGACGGCCGCCACCACATGTTCTTCTGCTACCGGCAGACCTTCGACTTTCGTGCCAATCGCGAGCGCGGCTACCGCATCGGACACGCCTGGTCGGATGACCTCGTGGACTGGAACCGCGACGATGACGTACCGCGCCTGGACATTCCGGACGGCGAGTGGGACAGCGACATGCAGTGTTATCCGAACGTGTTCGAATGCGACGGCCGCGTCTACATGCTCTACAACGGCAACCAGTTCGGACGCAACGGATTTGGGCTGGCAGTTCTCGAGCAATGAACGGGGCGACCATCACGATCTTGCGCAACTGCGCGGACGAGTTGCATGTCGCCGAGCATCTGCGGGCCTGCGACGCCCGGTTCGTCCCAACGCTCAGCTCAAGGGTCGATATCGACGCCTACGCCGCCAGGATCGTTCGTCACGCGGAACGATTCGAAGCCTGGTCCGACCAGCAGCTTGCCGGCTTGGTGGCTGCCTACTGCAACGACGCCGCAGGCCAGACGGCCTTCGTCACCAGCGTCAGCGTTTTGCCGCGCCAGCAGGGTTCGGGCATCGCGTCACGGCTGTTGCAGGCATGCATCGATCATGTCGGCGAGAACGGCTTCGAACGCATCGAGCTCGAGGTCGACGCGTCGAACAGCGCCGCCACCCTGCTCTACCAGCGCCGCGGCTTCGCCATCACGCGGGCCGCCGACCGCCTGCTAACCATGCAACTTTCCGTGTGAAGGGGACGCCATGACCGCCCGTCGCGATTTCGACCGCGAAATCCAGGACACCACCGATCACCAGTACGCATATGGATTCGACTTCGATGTCATGCATCCGTTCATGCTGCGTTCCTTCGAGCCCTTCCTCCGACCCGGAAAGTTGCTGGAACTCGGCAGTTTCAAAGGCGAATTCACGCGCCGCCTGCTGCAGCACTTCGATGACGTGACTTGCGTCGAAGCGTCAGGTGTCGCGCTGACCGAAGCGCAGCGACGGTTCGGCGACAAGGTCACGTTCGTCCATTCCACGTTCGAGACCGCGACGCTCCATTCGCGGTACGACAACATCGTCCTCACCCACGTGCTCGAGCACCTCGATGAGCCCGTGAAAGTGCTGCGGCGCGTCAACGACGAGTGGCTGGCCGAAGGGGGACGCTTCTTCCTTGTGTGCCCGAATGCCAACGCCGCGTCGCGTCAGATTGCAGTGAAGATGGGGTTGATCACGCACAACGCGGCGGTGACCCCGGCAGAAGCAGAGCATGGCCATCAATGCACTTACAGCCTCGACACGCTGGAGCGCGACGCAGTAGCGGCCGGGCTGCGCGTCGTCCATCGCTCGGGCATCTTCTTCAAGGCGCTCGCCAACTTCCAGTGGGATCGCCTGCTGCAGACCGACATCATCTCTAGGGACTATCTCGAGGGCTGTTATCAGCTGGGTCAGCAGTATCCGGACCTGTGCTCGAGCATCTTTCTGATGTGCGAGCCTGGCAATCAGAGCTAGCACCGCCCACAACCATGTCTCTGCAGCGCAACATACTGGCCAGCTTTGCCAGCCAGCTTTATGTCGCGCTCATCGGCATCGTCATGCTGCCGCTGTACGTCAAGTACATGGGCGCCGAGGCTTACGGGCTGGTTGGCTTCTTCGCGATGCTGCAGGTCTGGTTCAGCCTCCTGGACGTCGGCCTGACGCACACGATTGCGCGCGAAGCGGCCCGTTTCCGCGGCGGGGCAATCGATGCGCGAAGCTATCGACGCCTGGTACGGGCGCTGGAGACCGTCTTTCTGGCCGTCGCCGTGGCCGGTGGACTGGCAATTTTGACGGCTGCCGAGTACATCGCCCGGGACTGGCTGCAAGTGTCGCAGCTACCAGCCGCGCAAGTGCTCACTGCCATCCAGCTGATGGCGCCGATCGTTGCAATGCGTTGGATGGCCGGTTTGTATCGCGGCGCCCTGATCGGCGCCGAGCGGCTGGTCTGGCTCGGCGGATTCAACGCCATCATTGCCTCGCTGCGCTTCTGCGGCGTCCTGCCGGTACTGATGTTCGTGGGCACCTCACCGACGCTGTTCTTCTCCTATCAACTGGCGGTTGCGGTACTTGAGCTCGCCATGCTGGCAATCTTCGCCTACCGTTGTTTCCCCGAGGTTCCAAAGGGGGTGCGGGTGCCGTGGGAATGGACCCCGCTGAAGCCCGTGCTGCGCTTCTCGCTGATGATCGCGTTCACCTCGTCGGCTTGGATCTTCGTGACGCAGACCGACAAGCTGGTGCTGTCGCGCATCCTGCCGCTGGCCGACTACGGCTACTTCACGCTGGCCGTGCTGGTCGCCAGCGGCATCCAGATCCTCAGCGGGCCCGTCGGCAATGCGATTACGCCGAGGCTGACGAAGCTGGAGGCCCAGGGCGACCATGCGCAGATGATCGAGGTCTACCGCCACGCAACGCAACTGGTCGCCATCGTCGCCGGTGCGGCCGCGCTGACAATGGCTTTCAACGCCGAGGCGCTGCTGTGGGCGTGGACGGGCAACGCTGAAATCGCAAGCCAGGCGGCGCCCGTGCTCGTGCTGTACAGCCTCGGCAACGGCGTGCTGGCAGTCTCCGCCTTTCCCTATTACCTCCAGTTCGCCAAGGGCGACATGCTGTACCACGTGATCGGCAACGCCGCCTTTGTCGTGCTGCTGCTGCCTCTGGTGATCTGGGCCGCTTCGAACTTCGGTGGCGTAGGCGCCGGCTACGTGTGGCTCGGCATGAACCTGCTGGCGTTTGTTGCATGGTTGCCGCTCGTTCACAGGAAGTTTGCCCCTGGATTGAACGCGCGCTGGTACTTCAACGACATCGCCGTCATCGTGGCGCCCAGCATGCTCGCGGCGTACGTCGCGAGTTCCATCTTGCCGCCGGGCGGCCCGAGACCGAACCAGTTTGCGCACATCATGGCCGCCGGCATCATCAGCCTGCTCGCCGGCGCCGCCGCTTCGTCGGCTGCCCGCGCCAAAGTCCTAGCCTTCTGGCGCACTCCATCGCTTCAGCAACCATGACTCAAAGTTCCAGCAATCCCAAGGTCTCGGTCTGCGTCATCACCTACAACCAGAAGGACTACATCGGGCAATGCCTGCAGAGCTTGGTTGACCAGCAGACCAACTTCGACTTCGAAATCATCGTCGGCGACGACTGCTCGACGGATGGCACGCAAGCGATCGTGCAGCGCTTTGCAGACCACTATCCGCACCTCGTGCGGACCATCTACCAGACTTCGAACACGGGTGGCAACGGCAACTATCTGGCGGTTCACGAAGCTGCGCGCGGCGGGTACGTCGCACACATCGACGGCGACGACTATGCGCTGCCCGGCAAACTGCAGGCACAGGCCGATGTCCTGGACGCCCACCCAGACTGCAACGTCGTCTGGCACCCCGTCGACACGCTGGGTGCCGACGGTACCCTGCGGGGCACCTACGCGGAATCGCCCGGCAAACCAGCACTGGTATTTAGCAGGCAGGACCAGATCAGCTTCATAGTGATCGGCGCCCACAGTTCGAAGATGTATCGCGCCGGCGTTACCCCGTCGAGGTTTGCCAAGGTCGATTTCACCGACTTCTTCCTCAATGTTTGCCACATAGGGAACGGCCGCGGGATCCTGCTGCGCGACCGTGCCTACGGCGTCCATCGGGTCGGCATCGGCTTGTCCAGTACTGGACAACGAACCCGCAGGATCCTGATCGGCAATCTGGATCTGTTGTTGCGGACCGAACCCCAGAGCCGTCACGCGGTGAACTCCGCGATCCTGCATCTGCTGCTTTCCGACATCAAACGCCGATCGCCGACGCTGCCCTCCACGCTGTCGCTGTTCCTGCGCTCTTTTTCACCGGGCGGTATAGGCACCTACCTGCGGACCTTCGCTCGACGTAAGGCGCTCGTCCTCTGACGAAGGCCCCGAATCCTCATCCTCCGCCAGCCATCGTGACCCACCCCATCATCGACAACAGCGTCACCAACCGTTCCTACTGGAATTCGGTCTGGTCTGGCACCCCGGCCACATCGCTGCTCGACCCGCAGCACTTCTACGCGGGTCGAAACGGGCTCTTCGTCAAGTTGATCCGGCGCCACCTGGGCGATCTGCGCGGCCGGTCACTCATCGAACTGGGTGGGGGCGGCAACAACACCCGGCTGCTTGCCTTGACGAAGTGGCTGGGCGCCGATGCGACCGTTCTCGATTTCTCGGAGGAGGGTCTGCGCGCTGTCGGCAACCTGTTCGACGCCAACGAATGCCGTGCCCGTCAGATCAACGCCGATCTGGGAAGCTGGGTTCCGAAAGAAGAATATGACGTCGTGACGCATTGGGGGGTACTCGAGCACTTTGTCGATCCCCGGCCACTGCTCGAGAAGTCGGCCCTGGCGCTGAAACCGGGAGGCTCAATGCTCTTCTCGATGCCCAACATGGAAGCGTTTGCTTCGCGACTGTGGGCACGTTGGAGTCCCGACAACTGGGGCGTTCACGTCTGGCATTCCGAACAAGGGGTCCTGCAATGCCTGGCTGGCGTCGGACTGGTGGACGTCCGGTCGTTCCACTTCGGCATACCCTTCGTCAAGATGGCCCCGTGGGAAAGGCGGACGCCTGCGCAGTACCCGTTCGACCTGCTGCAGAAGCTGGCAAGCGCATCGGCGCGCGTGTTGCCGGTGTACCACCGCTGGGGTCACCGCAAGCTCTCGATGGAACGCGGTTTCGTGGCGCGCCGCCTGCCCTGATGGCCGCCCGCGCACCGGGACCACGCCTGGCCGCTGGTCCGCTCGTCTGCTTGCAGACCTGACCGCCAAGCGCCGATGCACATTCCGCTGCACCAATGCAAGGCCCTGCTGGTCGCGGCCTACGTGGCGTTCAACGTCAACACCTGCGTCAAGACGATCCGGGAAGGAGTGTTGCAGGACGAGTTCACCGGCTTCGCGGCCCCATCCGCCACAGCCTGCGTCCTTCTGCTTATCGGCGTTGCGCTGTCCTATTTCCTGGTGCAGTTCTCGCTGTTCGACTCGCTTTGCCGCGTCGGGCGATTCAAGCCACTGCGCAGCGACTCCGTCCACCTGCCGGCCCGCATCCACGTCATGGTGATGCTGCTGATGCTGTCGCAACTGGCCTTCCAGCTGAGTACCGGGTCGGGCGTCGCCGGTTCGGCCGAGAAGACCGACAACCCGTTGCGCTACTTCATCTACGCCATTCCGATCGACATGATCGCGCTCATCTACCTTGCGGCCGCCGACGACCGCAGGCTGTACAAGGCGAACGTCGCCGTCTATCTGCTGAGCTCACTGGCGCGGGGTTGGTCATCGGGCCTGTTGTTCCTGCTGTGCATCGCCGCGATCCGCGGCAGGGGCATCAAGGTCTCGATGCGCGCGCTGCTAACGGTCGCAGTGACCGTTGTCGTCGTCGCGCCACTCATCCTTGTACTGCGCTTCGTGGTGCGGGACAGTGCGATACAGATCGCCGACATCGAGGTCTTGCTGGATCTGGTGCTCGACGGCCAGAACCTTTACCTTTACATACTCGGCTTCGTCTCCGACCGCCTGCAGCACTTCACTTTGGTCGCGCATCTCTTCGAGAACCGGGAAATCATCGGCGCGGCACTCGACGCCGGCGAAATTCGCCCGTTCTATCTCAATGGCCCTTGGCCGTACTCGATCGCAGGCGCCTTCGGCCATCAGCTTGCGCCCGAATTGAACTGGTGGCTCACGGTCCAGGCCTTCGGTCTCGACGAGGACGCCGTCGCCTACGCTGTCCACGTGGGCATGATCGGCTGGCCGATCGTCGCCCCCTCGCTGTTGGCGGTCTACGTCCTCTACATCGGCGGGCTCGGCTTGGCCAGCATCCAGCTCTCGCGAGCCATCGGCAGCAGGGCGGTGCTCGATCTGACCTGGCTGCTCTGGCTGCTGTTCCTGATGAACGGCTGGTACGGAGCGTTCTTCAGCTACCTGCTGGGCCTGGTGTTCGTACGCCTGTCGCAGACGAGCGTGCGGCCACGCCCCCGCTTGTCTGCGGCGTGATGCGGGCCGCTGTTCCCGGGCACGCCACCGCAGGGTCTTCTTTCTACCGGACTGGGAGATACGCTAGATGTGTGGAATAGCAGGTATCGCCACCTGGACCCCCGTGCCGGAAGTGCGGGATCAGGTGCTCGCGATGACGCGGCAACTCCATCACCGCGGCCCCAACGATGCGGGTACCTGGTTCGATTCGGCAGCCGGCATCGGCCTTGGTCATCGGCGCCTTGCGATCATCGACCTGTCGCCTGCCGGCGCATCAGCCGATGACGTCGGCGACCGGCCGCTACGTCGTCGTCTACAACGGCGAGATCTACAACTACGCAGGCCATCCGCGAGGAACTTCGTGCGGCCGGGCGTGCGCCCGATTGGCGCGGACATTCTGACACCGAGGTCCTGCTCGCAGCGTTCGAGGCCTGGGGATTCGACAAACGCTCGCCAAGTCGGTCGGCATGTTCGCGCTGGCGCTGTGGGACCGCGACGAACGAGCGTTGACCTTGGCTCGGGACCGGCTCGGCGAGAAGCCGCTGTACTACGGCGCTGGTAGTCGGCCGCCTCTGTTCGCCTCGGAACTCGAAGGCGCTCCGGGCGGCGGCCGGCGATCGAATCGGCCGGTCGATCGGGCCGCGCTTTCGGCCTCTACTGCAGTTCAGCTACGTGCCAGCTGCCGGCTCGATCTACTCCGGCATCCTCAAGCTGCCGCCGGGTCGCTGGTCCGGTCGCCGGGCCGACCGACGGTATGCTGCCGAGCCTTCTGGCGCTTCAGCGACGGCCGTGCGACGCATGCTGGACCGGCCGCGTGCAGCGACATTGCACTGCGGACGTCATGCGACGGTCGCCTGGCCGACGCTGTGCGCCGGGCCAGATGGTGGCCGACGTCCCGCTGGGCGCCTTTCTCTCGGGCGGGGTCGACTCCAGCCGATCGTTGCGCTGATGCAGCAGTGCAGCCCACGACCGGTGCGCACCTTCACGATCGGGTTCGACCGAGGCGGCTTCGACGAGGCCACCGTTTGCCGTGGACGTCGCCGGCACCTGGGCACCGACCACAACGAGATGTATCTGGTCGCCGACGGACGCTGCCGATCGTGATTCCGAGCCTGCGGACATCTACGACGAGCCCTTCGCGGACTCGTCGCAGATCCCGACGACGCTCGTCGCGCGGATGACCCGACGTCACGTGACGGTAGCGCTTTCGGGCGACGGCGGCGACGAGCTCTTCGCCGGCTACCCGCGGTACCAGATCGCCGCGGCGTTGTGGCGGCGAATCGCCCGGCTGCCGTTGCCCCTGCGATCGGCCGCCGCGGCGCTGCTCGCATATCCCTCGCCGCAGGCGTGGGATCGGCTGTTCTCGTTCCTGCCGGCGTCGCGCCGGCGCGATGTCAACGGTCGCCGCATGCACCGCCTGTCCCAGCTGATGGGTTCTCGCAGCCTGGCGGCGATGTACGTGCAGCTGATGTCCAAGTGGTTGCCCGAAGACGGCCTGGTACTCGGCGTCGAGACGGACTTCCTCATCGGCGGCGCCTGGCGTCCCGGCCTCGACCCGATCGACGCCATGCGAACCTGGGACACCGAGGTGTACCTGCCCGACGATCTTCTCGTGAAGGTGGATCGCGCCGCGATGAGCGCCAGCCTGGAAACCCGTGCCCCGTTTCTGGACCACCGCGTCGCCGAGATGGCGCTGGCCCTGCCGCAGCGGGTGCTCGTCCGCGGTGGCACAGGCAAGTGGGCGTTGCGCCAGCTGCTCGACCGCCATGTCCCGCGCAAGCTGATCGACCGGCCGAAGGCTGGGTTCGAGGTGCCTCTCGGCGCCTGGTTGCGCGGGCCGCTGCGATCGTGGGCCGAGTCCTTGCTCGACAAGAGCATGCTCGCGCGCCAGGGTTTTCTTGACCCGCACCAGGTGCACGGCCTGTGGCAGCAGCACCTGACCGGCCGATTCGACCGCAGCCTGCACCTCTGGAATCTGCTGATGTTCCAGGCGTGGCTGGCCGCACAGCAACGCTCGCCGTCGCCGCTTGCGACCGTTGCCGACCCGGTTCCCGCATGACGGATCGTGGGCTACGGCCGATGAGGATCGCGGTCAATGCCTTCTCCGCCCGCTTGGGCGGCGGTCAGACCTACCTGCGCAACCTCTTCGAACACCTGCCGGTCCGCGACGACATCGAGGTGCTCGTGTTCGCGTCGCCAGGCCTGAACCTGCCGCCACATCCGCGCGTGACCCTGGTGGGCACAAGATGGCCGACCACCAATCCTGTGCTGCGCGCGCTGTGGGAACGGCTCGTCCTGCCGGGTTGGTTGCGCCGCCAGGGTATCGATGTCCTGTTCTGCCCCGGCGGGGTCGTCGCCACACGGCCGCCACGCGGCTGCCGGGTCGTGACCATGTTCCGCAACATGATTCCATTCGACGCGGCGCTCGTCGCCAGGATGCCATGGGGCTTGCAGCGGCTGCGCAATCGGGTGCTTGCGCGCGTCCTGCTCCGCAGCATGACCGAGGCCGACCTGACGATCTTCATCTCCGAGCACGCGCGCGGTGTCATTTCGGCACGAGCCCACATTCCTCACGCGGTGACCATCCCGCACGGTATCGGGGACCGCTTTCGCAGCGGCGGCGCGGCGCTTCCGCGGCCCGCGGGCGCGCCCGACGTTGGTTATCTGCTGTACGTGTCGCGTTTCGACATCTACAAACATCATGCGGAAATCGTGCGCGGCTTTGCTGCGCTGCCCGAAGCGGTCCGTCTCGCCCACCCGCTGCTGCTGCTCGGTGAGACGAACCTGCCGGAAGCCGAGCGTGTGGCTCGTTTGTTGCGCGAGCTGGTACTGACGGACCTGGTACGGATGCCGGGCGCCGTGCCGAATGACCAACTGCCGGCATACTACCGGCACGCCACCGCGATCCTCTTCGCATCGTCGTGCGAGAACTGCCCGAACATCCTGCTGGAGTCGCTCGGTGCCGGCCGGCCGGTGCTTTGTTCGGACGTCATGCCTATGCCCGAGTTTGGCGGCCCGGGCCTGATCTACTTCTCGCCAAGCGATCCCGCGAGCATCACGCAGGCGCTGCAGGCGGTGTTGTCCGATCCACGCCGCGCCGCCAAGGTTGCAGACGCTGCCGTCGAGCGAAGCCGGCGCTACGACTGGGCGTCCACCGCGGCCGAAACCTGGGCCCGCATCTTCGCGCTGGCCGGCGCCACCGCCCAACAGCCCGAAGAGGCCGCGCAGGCTGGCTGAACGATGGACCCGAAGTCGTCATCGCCGGACGCCGACGTGCCGCTGAACGTCCTCGTGCTCAGCCAGCACTATTGGCCGGAGAGTTTCCGCATCAACGAGGTCGTCGATTCGCTGCGCGAATGCGGGTGCAATGTCAGCGTCCTGACGGGCAAGCCGAACTACCCCGACGGCGTGATCTTCGGCGGTTATCGCGCAGGGGGTTGGGGCAAGGAAGCGCACCCCAACGGTTACACGATCTTCCGCGTGCCGCTGAAACCCCGCGGCCGCGGCACGGCATTGCAGTTGGTGGGCAACTACCTGTCGTTCGTCGTCACTGCGAGCCTGCTCGGACCGTGGCTGCTGCGCGGGCAGCGGATCGACGTCGTGTTCGTCTATGGCACCTCGCCGATCCTGCAGGCGATCGCCGCCATCGCCATCGCCCGGTTCAAGCGCGCCGCCCTCGTCACGTGGGTGCAGGACCTGTGGCCGCAGAGCCTCGAGGTCACCGGTTACGTCCGCAACCCGCGCCTGCTCGCGCTGGTGGCGGGCCTGGTGCGCTGGATCTACCGCCGCTGCGATCTGCTGCTGGTGCAGTCGCCGGCCTTCGTGCCGACGGTCCGTGCGATGGCCGGCCGCGTGCCGGTCGAGGTTCACCCGAATCCCGGCGAAGCCGCTTTCGAACGGGCACCAGACAGCCGGCCCCCCGCGGTGCAACTGGAACCGGGTTTCAACGTCGTCTTCGCGGGCAACCTCGGCACGGCGCAGGCGCTGGACACCGTTCTGGACGCGGCCAAGCAGCTGCAGGCGCAATCGGAAATCCGCTTCGTGCTCGTGGGCAGCGGATCGCGCGCGGAGTGGCTGCGGGACCAGGTGCAGGCGCGCGGGCTGCGAAACGTCTGCCTGGCGGGGCGGTTCGCCCCGGCATCGATGCCGGGAATACTCACGCAGGCCTCGGCGCTGCTGGTCACGCTGGTCCGCAGTCCGATCATGAGCCAGACCGTGCCCAGCAAAGTGCAGGCCTACCTCGCGGCGGGGCGCCCGCTGATCGCCTCGCTCGACGGCGAGGGCGCTCGCGTCGTCAGCGAGGCCGGGGCGGGTTTCGCATGCCCTGCCGAAGACCCGGCGGCGCTGGCCGCTGCCGTGCTCAGGCTTTTTGCGCTGCCGGCGGCCGAGCGCCAGAGGCTGGGCGACTCGGGTATGGCCTACTATCGCGCCCACTTCCAGCCCCACGTCCTCGCCAGTCGTCTCAGCCAGCGCCTGTCGAACCTGGTGCAGAGCCGGCACGGCCGCTGCCCGGCCGCCGCGGCAGCCGGCGACGCCAACGGTGCCACCGGGCGAGCAATCGCGCCAACGACCTCTCCCGAAGCCATGCAACGAACACTCTCGCCGGGCCAGATCGAAGCCTTCTATCACGACGACTTCGTCACGTCGCAGGTCGAACACTTCAGGCAGCTGGCCCGGCCCGCGGCCGGCCGGATGATCGTCGACGTGGGCGGCGGCTGCGGTTTCTTCGCCGAAGGCCTGGCGCGTCTGACGGGCTGGCCTGTACGCGTGATCGACACCGATGCGCTCTCGGTCGCCACCTGCATCCGAAAGGGTGTCGCCGCGGTTGTCGACGATGCGCTCGCGCCGCGGATTCGCGGCGATGAGGACGTCGTATGCTTCAACCTGATCCTGCACCACCTGGTCGGCGCCAACGAGGCGTCGACGATCGAACTGCAACGCCAGGCGCTGCGCGCCTGGCATGGCAGCGCACGCGCAGTTTTCGTCAACGAGTACATCTACGACTCGTACGTCGCAGCGTTGAGCGGCCGTCTCATCTACGAGATCACCAGCAGCCGTCTGCTGTCGGCCCTGGCGTCGGCGATCAGCCGCTGGGTGCCGTCGCTGCGCGCCAACACCTTCGGCGTCGGCGTCCGGTTTCGCGCCCACGACGAATGGGTGCGGATTTTCGAGTCGCTCGGGTTCAAGGTCACTGGCGTTGTGCGCGGGGCCGAGGAAGACGTTTCGGCAGCACGGCGCATGCTGTTGATCCGCAGTTGCCGGCGCGACAGCTTTCTGCTCGAACCGGCCATTGTTTCCAGGTGACAGACAAGCAACCATGAGTCAAAACAACAAGGTCCTGGTCCTCGGTGCCACCGGGATGCTCGGCAACGCGGTCTTTCGCGTCTTCGCTGGAAGCCAGCTCTTCAGAACCTGGGGTTCGGCACGCAGCGGGTCGTTGCTGAGGCACTTGCCCGCGGCGCATCGTGCACAGGTCATCACCGGCGTCGACGTCGAACAGTTCGACCATCTGACACGGCTGTTCGCGCTGACGCAGCCCGCCATCGTCATCAACTGCATCGGCGTGGTCAAGCAGCTGGCGCAGGCCAACGACCCGCTGGCCGCGATTCCGATCAACGCATTGCTGCCGCACCGTCTGGCGCGCCTGTGCGAAGTGGCTGGGGCGCGCCTGGTCCACGTGAGCACCGACTGCGTCTTCGCCGGCACGAAGGCGATGTACACCGAGGACGACTTCGCCGACGCCGACGACCTGTATGGCCGCAGCAAGTACCTGGGCGAGGTCGACTATCCCAACGCGCGTCACGCTGCGCACGTCGATCATCGGACACGAGCTCGCCGACGCGCACGGGCTGGTCGGCTGGTTCCTGGCGCAGGAAGGCAGCGTGCGAGGGCTACACGCGCGCCGTCTTCTCGGGCCTGCCGACGGTCGAACTCGCTCGCGTGATACGCGACTTCGTCGTGCCGCGGCCCGAGCTTCACGGGGTCTATCACGTGTCCGCTGCGCCGATCAACAAGTACGAACTGCTGCGTCTGGTCGCCGCCTCCTACGGCAAGGTCATCGAGATCACGCCGGATGCCCAGCTGGTCAATCGACCGATCGCTGGACTCTTCGCGCTTTCGCGCCGCGACCGGCTACTCGCCACCGGACTGGCCGGAACTGATCCGTCGCATGCACGCGTTCGGCTGAGCCTCGCCACCGTTTCCACCACTGTCTGCTACACCTTCGATTGCACATGTTCAAGGACAAGACCCTGCTCATCACCGGCGGCACCGGCTCGTTCGGCAATGCCGTGCTGCAGCGCTTCCTGCACTCCGACTTCGCGCGAGATCCGCGTCTTCAGCCGCGACGAGAAGAAGCAGGAGGACATGCGCATCGCCCTGAAGACCGACAAGGTCAAGTTCTACATCGGCGACGTGCGCGACTACGACAGCGTGCTCGATGCGTTGCGCGGCGTCGACTACGTGTTCCATGCCGCCGCGCTGAAGCAGGTGCCGTCGTGCGAGTTCTATCCGATGGAGGCCGTGCGGACCAACGTGCTCGGCGCCGAGAACGTGATGCGCGCCGCGATCGCGCAGGGCGTGCAGCGCTGCGTCGTGCTCAGCACCGACAAGGCCGTATATCCGATCAACGCGATGGGCATGTCGAAGGCGATGATGGAAAAGGTGATGGTCGCCAAGTCGCGGCTGTGCGACCCCGGCAAGACGGTCCTGTGCAGCCACCCGCTACGGCAACGTGATGGCCTCGCGCGGCTCGGTGATTCCGCTGTTCATCGACCAGCTCAGCGCCGGCCGCGCCGCTGACGATCACCGACCCGAACATGACGCGCTTCCTGATGTCGCTCGAAGAGTCGGTCGACCTGGTCCTGTACGCCTTCGAGCACGCCCGTCCCGGCGACATCTTCGTGCAGAAGGCGCCGGCTTCCACGGTGGGCGATCTGGCGCAGGCGCTGCGCGAGCTGCTCGGACGCGACAACGAGATCAAGGTCATCGGCACGCGGCACGGCGAGAAGCTGTACGAATCGCTGGTGTCGCGCGAGGAGATGGCGCGCGCCGATGATCTCGGCGCCTACTTACCGCATCCCGGCGGACTCGCGCGACCTGAACTACGACAAGTACTTCGTCGAGGGTGAGACGTCGCATCTCGAAGATCGACGACTACACCTCGCACAACACGCGACGCCTGGATGTCGCAGCAGGTCAAGGACGTGCTGTTGCAGCTCGATCTCGTGCGCGAGGCGATCGATGCTTAAGGTGATGACGATCGTCGGCACGCGGCCGGAGATCATCCGCCTGTCGCGCGTCATCGACAAGCTGGACCGCTACTGCGAGCACGTGCTCGTCCACACCGGACAGAACTACGACTACGAACTCAACGAGATCTTCTTCGAGGAGCTCGGAGATCCGCACGCCCGACGAATTCCTCGAGGCCGCCGGCGCCAACGGCGGCGCAGACCATCGGCAAGGTCATCATCGCCGCCGACCGCGGCGATCGAGCAGCATCGCCCCGAGGCGCTGCTGCTGCTCGGCGACACCAACAGCTGCGCTGGCGGCGATCGCCGCCAAGCGGCGCAAGGTGCCGATCTTCCACATGGAGGCCGGCAACCGCTGCTTCGACTTTCGCGTGCCCGAAGAGATCAACCGCCGCATCGTCGACCACATCGCCGACGTCAACCTGACCTACAGCGAGATCGCCCGCGAGTACCTGCTGCGCGAAGGGCTTGCCGCCAGACCGGGTGATCAAGACCGGCAGCCCGATGCGCGAGGTCCTCGAGCACTACCGCGCCGGCATCGACGCTTCCCGGATGTTGGACACGCTCGGGTCTGGCGCAGCATGGCTACTACCTCGTCAGCGCGCACCGCGAGGAAAACGTCGACGACGCCCGTGCAGCTCGGCCGGCTGATGGCGTTGCTCAACGCGCTGGCCGAGCAGCAAGGGGCTGCCGGTGGTCGTGTCCACGCATCCGCGCACACGCAAGCGGCTGGACGCGATGGCGCTGAAGCCGCACCCGCAGGTGGCGTTTCACAAGCCCTTCGGTTTTCTCGACTACGTGAAGCTGCAGCTCTGCGCACGCGCGGTGCTGTCCGACAGCGGCACGATCACCGAGGAATCCTCGATCCTCAACTTCCCGGCGCTGAACCTGCGCGAGGTGCACGAGCGTCCGGAAGGCTTCGAGGAGGCGGCGGTGATGCTGGTCGGCCTGAGCATCGAGCAGGGTGTTGCAGGCGCTGGCGATCCTCGAGACCCAGCCGCGCGGCGAGCACCGGCTGCTGCATCTGGTGCGCGACTACGAAGCCGACAACGTGTCGGACAAGGTGCTGCGCATCGTCCTGAGCTACACCGACTTGGTCAACCGCGTCGTCTGGCGCAAGGACTGCTGACCGCACGGCGGGCGCACGCCAAGCCGCCATCAGCCCATCGCGACTGGGAACTTCTCGCATGGACACCGGCTCGCGCGGGGCGTATATCTACACCGGTCAAACCCTTGCGCGTTGTCGCGATGTCCGCCATTGGGCGGCGCCGGCAAGCCGCGCACCACCTTCGGAGACACCCCATGACCCACCGCATGCGTTTCGGCATCTTCCTCGCACCGTTCCACAAGCCCGGCATCAACCCGACGCTGGCGCTGGAGCAGGACCTCGACCTGATCCAGTGGCTCGACCGCTGCGGCTACGACGAGGCCTGGTGCGGCGAGCACCACTGCGGCCGGCACCGAGATCAGCGCCTCGCCCGAGATCCTGATGGCGGTGGCCTCGCAGCGCACGCGCAGCATCAAGCTCGGCACCGGCGTGGTCAGCGTCAGCTACCACAACCCGCTGTGGGTGGCCGAGCGCATCGTGCAGCTCGACCACCTGACGCGCGGGCGCGTGATGCTCGGCCTGGGCCCGGGCTCGCTGCCCAGCGACGGCATCATGGTCGGGCTGTCGCAATCGCAGACGCGCCCGCTGCTGGAAGACGGCCTGGGCGTCATCATGAAGCTGCTCACCAGCGACGAGCCGGTGACCTTCAAGAACGACCGCTGGGATCTGCGCGACGCGCGGCTGCACCTGCGGCCCGTATTCGAACCCGCTGTTCGACATCGCCGTGCCGGCGGTGGCCTCGCCCACCGGGCCCGAAGCTGGCCGGCATGCACGGCATCGGGCTGCTGTCGATCGGCGCCACCACCGCCGCCGGCTTCGACGCGCTGGCGCTGCACTGGGACGTGATGGAGCAGCAGGCCGCGCACTACAAGACCACGGTCGATCGCAACAAGTGGCGGCTGGTCGGGCTGGTGCACTGCGCCGAGACCATGGACCAGGCCTACCGCGATGTCGAATACGGCATCGAGCAGTGGTTCGACTACTTCCAGGCGGTGGCCGCGTTCCCGCAGATGGCGGTGCCGGGCAACAACGTCAAGGAGATGATCGCCTTCGTCAACGAATCGGGCTTCGGCGCCATCGGCACGCCTGACATGGTCAACGCGCAGATCGATCGGCTGTGGAAGCAGAGCAAGGGCGGCTTCGGCGCCTACCTGATGCTGGCGCACAACTGGGCCAACTTCGACGCCACGCGCAAGAGCTACGACCTGATCGCGCGCCACGTGTTCCCGCAGTGGCAGGGCCAGATGTCCACGCTGGCGGCGTCCAAGCGCGCGCGCGATGCGCGGCCCGAGCTGGCGGCGATCCACTCGAAGGCGGTGGAAGACGCCACCCAGCGCTACCATGCCGAGGCGGCGGCACGGGCGAAGTGACAGCGGCGGCGGCAATCTGCCGCCGTCGGGTCTGGGCCCTGAAGTGGCCGCAGCGGCCCGGATGTGTGACGTGTGATGCGATCGGCCCGACGACGGCTCGAGCGGTGATGGAGTGATTTGCGGATAAAACCCGCACCAACCCAGTGGAATCGCCATGACCGCGCCGATCAACGCCCACCCGCCCTGCGTCGACATCATTGCCGGCGCACGCCCCAACTTCATGAAGATCGCGCCCATCCTGGCCGCGATGCAGAAACGCCGCGCCGCTGGCGGCGTGCTGCGCCATCGCCTGGTGCACACCGGCCAGCACTACGACGCCAGCATGTCGGGCGACTTCTTCAGCCAGCTCGGCATTCCCGCGCCGGATGTCAACCTGGAAGTCGGCTCGGGCAGCCAGGCCGAACAGACCGGCGCCATCATGCTCGGCTACGAGAAGTTGCTGCTCAGCTCACGCAGCGACCTGTGCCTGGTCGTCGGCGATGTCACCTCGACGATGGCCTGCGCCATCGCCGCGCAGAAGTTGCACGTGCCGGTGGCGCATGTCGAGGCCGGCATCCGTTCCGGTGACTGGTCGATGCCCGAGGAGATCAACCGCCTCGTCACCGATTCGATCAGCAACCACTTCTTCACCACCAGCGAGTGGGCCGGCGACAACCTGCGCCGCAGCGGCGTCGGCGACGAGCGCATCTTCTTCGTCGGCAACACGATGATCGACACGCTGCTCGCGCACATGGAGCGGTTTCAGGCACCCGGGTTCTGGGATCAAGCCGGCCTGCGTGCGGGCTCGTACTTCGTGATGACCTTGCACCGCCCCGCGAATGTCGATACGCCGCAAGGCTTTGCCACGCTGCTGCGCGCTGTCGGCGACGCCGCCCGCGGCCTGCCGGTCGTCTTTCCGGTGCACCCGCGCACCGCGAAGACGCTGGCCCAGATCGGCGACGCGCTGCCGGCGAACCTGCTCATCGTCGAGCCGCAGCCGTACCTGGAGTTCAACTACCTGGTCCAGCACGCGAAGGCGGTGATCACCGACTCGGGTGGCATCACCGAAGAGACCACGGTGATGGGCGTGCCGTGCATCACCATGCGCGACAGCACCGAGCGGCCGGAGACGGTCACCATGGGCACCAATGAACTGATCGGCACCGACCCGGCGCGCTTGAAACCCACGCTGGACAAGCTTTTCGCCGGCGAGTGGAAGCGCGGCGCGATCCCGGCGTTGTGGGACGGGCACACCGGTGAGCGCATCGTCGCCGTGCTGGAACGGCTGCTCGGCGCCACGCCGCTGAAGCCGTAGGCCCGCGCCGGCGGCGCGTCAAACCTCGGCCGCAGCCGCCGCGCGCATGGCGCGCGTCATGCGCGCGAAGCCGACCACTTCGCGGCCGACGATCTCGCAGGCGCGCACCGCGCCCGGCTCGGGTTCGACGCTGGGGTCGCCGAACAGCGCGCTGCGCGGATTCAGCGCGGCGCCGTAGGGCGTGGGCCAGCCGCGCAGCGAATGCACCACCGCGCGCAGCGCCATCAGCGTGGTGCCGATGGCCTGCGCGCCGTCGGCGACGACGATGCAGCCCACCGCGCGGCCCTCGAGATAGGGGCGCTCGTCCTCGCGCATGTCCTCGACGAAATCGATGGCGTTCTTGATCAGGCCCGAGATGCCGCCGTGATACGAGGGCGTGGCGATGACCACGCCGTCGGCGCGACGCAGTTCGGCCACCAGCGCCAGTGCCTGCGCGCTGCGCTCGGGCAGGCCGGGGTCGTAGCTCTCGCCGGGCAGATCGGCAGCGCCCAGCGAGCCTCGTTTCGCAGCCCTGCGCCTTGGCGAAGGCCAACGCCACGCCGAGCGCCCGTTCCGACGTCGAGCCCACGCGCGTGGTGCCGCCGATGCCGACGATGTAGGGCCGGTTAGCCATGCGGCGCGGGTGCGGTAGCGAGTCGTGCATTCACCCGGGCGAGTGTACCCACTGCGCCTGCGCACACCGGCGTGCAGGGCCGCTCAGCGCGGCAGCAGCGATGACGCGGCGCCGGTGCCACGGTGGTAGCCGGGCACCGAGCGCGCCAGCGCCGCGCGCACCGCGTCGTCGTCGTGCACGCTGCCATCGGCGGCCAGCGCCAGCAGTTCGTCGAGCGGCGCCGGCCGCGCGTCGAGCCGCGCGATGCGCAACCGCGGCACCGCGGTGGGCAGCGTGGCGTCGTCGTCGGCGAGCAGTTCTTCGTACAGCTTCTCGCCCGGGCGCAGGCCCGAATACTCGATGGCGATGTCGTCGCTGGCATGGCCGGCCAGGCGAATCAGGTCGCGCGCCAGATCGACGATCTTCACCGGCTCGCCCATGTCCAGCACCAGCACCTGGCCGCTTTCGCCGATGGCCGCGGCTTGCAGCACCAGCCGCGCCGCCTCGGCCACGGTCATGAAGTAGCGGATGACGTCCGGGTGCGTCACGGTCACCGGGCCGCCGCGCGCGATCTGCTCCTTGAATTTCGGGATCACGCTGCCGCTGGAGCCGAGCACGTTGCCGAAGCGCACGGCCATGAAACGGGTGCGCGGGTGCTGCGCGGCGAGCGTGCTGATGACCATCTCGGCGGCACGCTTGGTGGCGCCCATCACGTTGCTCGGGTTGACGGCCTTGTCGGTGCTGATGAGCACGAAGCGCTGCACGCCCGCCTCGGCGGCCGCCAGCGCCGCACGGTAGGTGCCCAGCGTGTTGTTGCGCAGCGCCGCGAAGGCGTTGTGGTCCTCCATCAACGGCACGTGCTTGTAGGCCGCGGCATGAAACACCACCTGCGGCCGCCAGGTGGCGAAGGTGTGGCGCAGCTGCGCCAGGTCCTTCACGTCGCCGACCAGCCGCACCAGCTCGATGCCGGCCAGGGCCTCGCTCAGGTCCTGTTCGATGCGGTACAGGTTGAACTCGCTCAGCTCGACCAACACCAGCCGCGCCGGCGCGAAACGCGCCACCTGGCGGCACAGCTCGCTGCCGATGCTGCCCCCGGCGCCGGTAATGAGCACCGTCGCTCCGCGCAGCACAGCTTCGATGCCCGCTTCGTCGAGCTGCACCGGTTCGCGGCCGAGCAGGTCTTCGGGCTCGATGTCGCGCACACGCTGCGGGCGCTCTCGCGCATCGGCCAACTCGGCGGCACTCGGCACGGTCAGCACCGGCAGCAGGGTCGATGCGGCCAGTTCCAGCGCGCGCCGACGCTGCGCCGCGCTGGCCGATGGCAGCGCGACGATCAGGTGGGTGGCTGCCCCGCGCAAGCGCGCATCGCACACGCTTTCCAGCGGGCCCAACACCGGCACGCCGGCGATGCGCGCATGCTGCTTCGAGGGGTCGTCGTCGAGCAGGCCCAGCACCGTCCAGCCTTGCCCCTGGATGCCGGCCAGCAGCCAACGGGCGGCGTCGCCGGCACCGAGCACCAGCGCGCGGCGGATCTCGCCGCTGCCGCCGGTGATGCGCGACCGGGCGTGTTCGTACAGCATGCGGTAGGCGATGCGCACCACGCACACGCCCATCAGCGAGACCACCGGGTGCAACGCCAGCACCGCGCGCGGCACCTGGCTCAGGCCGAGAGCCAGCACGACCGCGGCACTGACCGCACCGGCCAGCGCGCAGGCCAGCGTGAGGCGCTTGACCTCGCCGAAGCCGGCGAAGCGCCACATGCTCTGCGGCACGCGCAGCAGGGCAAACGCGGCCAGATAGGTGGCGACCACGCCGCACAGCACCCAGACGTCGTAGCCGGGCCGCGCCGACAGCCAGCGCTCGAAGCCGAGCCGGAACAGATAGGTGATGTTCCAGCACACGACGATGACGACGGCATCGACCGCCAGCGACAGCGGCTCGCGGTGCGGTCGCAGCCGCGCCAGCCACAGGTCCAGACGCTGCCAGAGGCCTGTTGCCGCCATCAATTGCCGGCGCGCGCCCACACCGCGCGCAGCGTGCGCGCCAGCACGTGCAGGTCGGATCGCAGATCGGCGCGCTGCGCGTAGTCGGCAGCGCACTGCAGCTTGGCGGGCAGGATGTGCTCGACATACTCGCGTTGCGGGTCGGCCGCGCGCGCCAGCTGCGCCGCCTCGTCGATGAACAGCAGCGCGGCCGGGCTGGTCAGGCCGGGGCGCACCGACAGCACCTGGTCGCGCAGTTGAGGCGGGTACAGCGCCACGTACTCGGGCACCTCCGGCCGCGGCCCGACCAGGCTCATGTGGCCGGCCAGCACATCGATCAATTGCGGCAGTTCGTCGATGCGCGTCTGGCGCAGCCAGCGCCCGGCGTGCGTGATGCGCGGATCATCGCCGATGGTGATCGAGCCCCCGCGCCGCGCGGCATCGGCAACCATCGTGCGCAGCTTGTGGATGCGAAACGGCACGCCGTGGCGGCCGATGCGCCACTGCCGAAAGATCACCGGCCCGGGCGAATCGAGCTTGACCCACACCGCCACGGCGAGCAGCAGCGGGCTCAGCAGCAGCAATGCCGACGCCGCCACGACCACGTCGAAGAACCTCTTGAACAAGCCTTGGGCCACGGGTATGAGGGGTTGAGGCGTTTCGGCCGCGATCAGCCACGCACGACGTCGCGCACCGCATCGATCACCCGTTGCACGTCGGCATCGCTCATGCGGGTGTAGATCGGCAGGCTCACCAGCCGCTCGTAGGCGCGCTGGCTGTGCGGAAACATCGCCGCGCTCAAGCCGTAGCGATCGCGCCAGTACGGGTGCTGGTGCAGCGGGATGTAGTGCACGCTGCAGCCGATGCCGCGTGCGTACAGCGCCTCGATGAAGGCATCGCGGCCGATCTTCAGGCCCTGACCCAAGCTATCGCCCAGGCGCAACGCGTACAGGTGCCACGCGTGCACGTCGCCGCTCGGCGGCGAAGGCGGCGTGATCAGCGGCAGCCCCGCGAAGGCAGCATCGTAGGCAGCGGCGATGCGCGCGCGCTTGCGCTGGAAGTCGTGCGCCTTCTTCAGCTGCTGCAGGCCCAGCGCGGCGGCGATGTCGCCCAGGTTGTACTTGAAGCCCGGCGCCACCACCTCGTAATACCAGCTCGGCACCGTGGCGGTGAAGCGGTCGAAGGCATCGCGGTTCATGCCGTGCAGGCGCATGATGCGCGCGCGCTGTGCGATGTGTGCGTCGCGTGTCACCAGCATGCCGCCTTCGCCAGTGGTGATGGTCTTGTTGGCATAGAAGCTGAACACCGTGACGTCGCTGCCCAGGGTGCCGACCAACTGGCCACCACAGGTGGTGGGCAGCGCGTGCGCGGCATCTTCCACCACCTTCAGGCCGCGGCGTTCGGCCAGCGCCAGGATCGCCGGCATGTCGGACGCCAGTCCGCCGAAGTGCACCGGCACGATGGCGCGCGTGGCTGGCGTGATGGCGGCTTCGATGGCGGCGGGGTCGATGTTCAAGGTCGCCGCGTCGATGTCCACCAGCTTCACGTCCGCGCCGAGGTAGCGCACCACCTCGGCAGTGGCGGTGAACGTGTGGGTGGTGGTGATGACCTCGTCGCCGGGGCCGATACCCAGCGCTTCCAGCGCCAGGTGCAGCCCGGCGGTGGCCGAATTGACGGCGATCGAGTGCAGCGCCGCGTCGCCGAGGAACGCGCTGAAGTCCTGCTCGAAGCGGCGTGCCTTCGGGCCGGTCGTGATCCAGCCCGATTTCAGCGTGTCGATGACTTCGGCGATCTCGTCGTCGCCGATGTCGGGCTGCGCGAAGGCCAGGAAAGGGGGGGTCATGGGGATCCGGCGGAGGCCGAAGCGGTGCGGCAAACCGACGATTGTGAGCGATGCACCGCGCGCATGTCGGCCAGCGGGATCAGCCCGCGCCGTCGTGCGGACGCGGCTTGGCCAGCCACACCAGCAGGTGGGTGCGCAACACCGGCAGCAGGTTGAAGACCCCGTACAGCGCCGGGTGCACCCGGCACAGCGCGCGCGCCAGCGGCGGCGCCAGCGTGACCCGCCGGTGTTGCACCCGCGCTTCAGGAAACAGGGCGCGCACGCGCCGCAGCGGCACGCCGCGCACGTCCGGGTTGCGCGGGTTGTCGACATGGAAGTCGTACCACAGCACCGCGCCGCCGGGCTTGAGCCAGCGCCACATCGATTGCGCCAGCCGCTGCTGGAATTCATCGTCGAGCAACGACGAGAACACCGTGGCGACGAGCACGATGTCTTGTGACGCGGCCGGCACATCGGCGCGCAGCGCATCGCCGCCGATCAGCTTCAGCCCCGCGGGCAACGCCGCACGCGCCTGCGCCAGACGCTCGGGCAGCAATTCGATGCCGGTGAGGTGGTGGCTGGCAAAGCCGAAGCGCAACATCTCGAGCAGCACGCCACCGCTGCCGCAGCCGACTTCGAGCAGCCTCGTCTGCGACAGGTCGTGCAGCCCGGCGCGCACCCACATCCGCCGCATGGCGCGCTGGCGCTCCTGCAAGCGCCAGCAGCACATGCGCGTGCAGCGGGTTGTAGCGGTCGTCGTTCGGCCGGCGTGCATAGCGCTCGGCGACCGCGCGCGTCTCGTCGTGCGGCGCACTCATCGCGTCAGGCCCGTCGCGGCCGCGCTTGGCGCGCGGCGCAGCACGCAGAAGTCCCACAGGCCGACAGCGAAGCCGATGCCATAGCCGAAGTGCATGCAGGCGAAAGCCCAGGCAATGCGGCCCCAGGCCCGCGGTTCGCGCCACGGCTGTGCGGCCAATGCGGCGCCGGCCAGCGCCACGCCGGCATACAGCGCGACGACGAGGCCGAACGCCCACCACAGCGCCGGCCACCACACCGCGCACAGCGCCAGCACCGCGCACAGTGCCACCAGCACGAACGGCGCCAGCTGTCGCGGCGCGGCCGGCAGCCGGTGTTTGCGCATGACCGGCACCTTCCAGTAGCCGTATTGCCAGAACTGGCGGAACAGCGCCGTGAACGAGGCGCGCGGGGTGTACCAGGAGCGGATCGCCGCGCTTTGCCAGACCCGCCCGCCGCCACGCACGATGCGCAGGTTCAGCTCATCGTCCTGATTGCGCACCAGCGTTTCGTCGAAGCCGCCGAGGCGCCGCAAGTCGTCGCGCCACCAGGCACCCAGATAGACGGTGTCGACCGGGCCGCTGTAGTCCACGCGCCGCGACGCGGCGCCGCCCGAGCCGAAGCGCGAGGCGAAGGCGCGCGCGATGGCGCCGGCGCGGCCCTCGGCCACCACCGCCCGCCAGGGGCCGCCGACGCAGACGGCGCCGCTGTCGGCCAGTGCCCGCACGCACTCGGCGATGTAGTCGTCGGCATACACGGTGTGCAGATCCATGCGCACCACCAGCGCGCCGCGCGCCTGCGCCAGCGCCCGGTTCAATCCGGTCGAGACGATGCGCTGCGGGTTGTCGATGAACACGAAGCGCGGGTCGGCGGCGCAGCGCTGCTGCAGCAGCTCGCGCGTGCCATCGTCACTGCGGCCGTCGGCGATCAGCACCTCGAGCCCGTGGCCCGCTGGCAGTTTCTGTGCGTCCACCGAATCGCAGAACGCCGTCAGCGTGTCACGCTCGTTGCGACACGGCGCGATGACGCTGATGAGGCGGCTGTCGGCCGGTGCGTCGTTCATGCCAGCGCCTCGTACAGCGCGGCCATGCGGTCCATGTGCTGCTGGCGCGAACCGCGTTCTCGCACCAGCGCGCGATTGCGCTGTCCGTGCGTGGCGCACAGTGCGGGCGCATCGTGCAAACGAATCAACAGATCAGCCAGTTCAGCGTCATCGGCGCCGCGCACCCGCAGCGTCGCGTCGATCCACGGGCGGTTGGCAGCCAGGTCGCTGGCCACCACCGGCAGGGCGCAGGCCATCGATTCGAGCACCGACACCGAAGTCGCATCACTGGCCGGAATGCTCACCGAGACGCGGCAGCGTTGCAGCGTGCGCAGCATCGTGGCCTCATCGACGCGGCCGGCAAAACGCACCGCGTGTGCGATGCCGAGCGTGTCTGCCAGGCCCTTCAGCGCCGCCTCATCGGGGCCCCCACCGAGCAGGTGCAGCACGACCGCAGAGGCCGGCCGCGCCGCCAGCAACCGCGCCAGCGCGCGCAGCACGGTGTCGATGCGGTAGTTGGGCTCCCACGCGCGCAGGCTGCAGATCTCGAAACCCGGTGCCGGTTCGCCGGGGCGGAACAGCTCGGTATCGGCGCCCCACAGCACTTCCTCGCAGCGCGCAGTCGGGCCATAGCGGCGGATGTCATCCAGCACGTCGGCCGCGTCGGCGGTGATGAGCGCAGCGCGGCGCAGGGTGCGGCGCAGCAACGCGGCGGTGACGCGGCCGCGCAGCCCGCGTTCGTGTGGCGTGACGAGGACGTCGGAGCCCCAGGCGGTGAGCACCAACGGCGCATCCCCTTGCGAGTGGCAGGCCGCGCCCCACAAGCCGTAGGACGTGACGTAGTGGCCGTGCAGCCAGCGTGGGCGCAGCTGCCGCGCCAAACGGCGGGCGGCGGGCAGCGCGGCGAACCAGCCGGCGGCGCTGTCGCCCGGCATCAACACGATGACCTCGTCGGCACCGCGCACCTCGGCCGGCCGGCGCGTGAGCACGCTGCAGCGAAAGCCGCGTTGCGCCATCGCCTGCACCCAGCGCTGGGTGTGCACGCTGCTGGCATCGGCGAAGAACAGGATGTGACGCTTCATCCGCCCGTCACCCACGCCTCGTAGGCGGCGCGTGCGGACTCGTCGAAATCGGCGCCCTGCAGTTCGATCCAGGCGCGGTCGAGCTCGCGCGTGTCGCCGACCACGCGCGCCGGCTGCCCTTCGACGACTGCGAAGTCGGGCACCGAGCCGCTGACCAAGCTGTAGGCCCTGACCAGCACGCCGCGGCCGAGCACCGCGCCCGGCGCGATCACGCTGTGCGGGCCGACGAAGGTCCATGCGCCCAGCCGCGTCGGCGCGCGTTCGATACCGGCCGGCGCCGCGTGGCCCCAGTAGCGTTCGCGTTCCAGCCGCAGCGCGCGGTGGCTCGAATGGGTCAACACCGAGACATGGTTGGTGATCTGGCAGCCATCGTCGATGTGCAGCCCGCCCGAGGCATCGACATGGCAGAAGTGGCCGATGAAGACATGGTCGCCGAGGTGCAGCCGTTCGGCCGCTTCGATGTGCGTGTGGCTGCTGACCCGACTGTGTGCGCGCCAGCTGCCATCGCCGCTGCGCACCCCGTACACCATGCGCGGCGCCAACCAGCGGCACCACCAGCGCTTCAGGGGTCGCATCAGGAATTTCATGCGCCGGCCGATTGTGGCGCTGCGGCGGGACGGAACAAGGCCGCCCAGCCCAGGCGCTGGTCGCGCAGGAAGCCATGCAGGGCCCAGACAAAGGCCACGCTGTAGGCCAGCGATGTCGCCAGCGCGGCACCGATGCCACCGAAGCGCGGCACCGCCCAGATCGCGAGCAGCACGGTCAGACCCAGCGAGACGGCGGCCACGCGCGCCGCCCACTGCGGTCGGCCCTGCTGGTTGGTATGAAAGGCCGACAGGCTGGAGGCGCCGGCGTACAGCGCCACACCGGGCAACAGCAGCAACAGCGGCAGTCGGGCCGCGTCGTACTGCGGCCCGAGCAGGCGCGGCAGCAGCACCCAGGCCAGCGCCCCCAGCAGCGGCGCGGCCAGCAGCGCCAGCTTCAGGCCCAGGCGCAAGGCGTGCAGGGTCAGCCGCGCGGCCTGCGCCGTGTCGGCGCCGGCGATGCGGTGATAGGCCGACACGGTGACCGCCGACGACAGCACCCACAACAGTTCGGCGATCTGCACCGCCACCGAATACACGCCCGCCTCGGCCAACCCGTGGCTGCGTTCGACGACGAACAGCATCAGGCGCAAGTTGAGGAGGCTGATGACGTTGGCCGCGCCGACGGCGATGACGAAACGCAGATGATCGCGCCACGACGACAACGGCCGCGGCGCCGTCCCGGTATCGCGCGTGGCCGCCCAGGCCGTCAGCAGTGCGACCAGGCTCTTGCCCAGCACCCAGGCGACGAGCACCGTCATCAGCGCCGGCTGCGGTTGCCAACCGGCGCTGTTGACGATCATGGGCATCAACGCCAGCAGCAGCAGCACCACGGCTGGCGTGGCCACCGCCGGTGCGTTGAGGAGCACCAACCGCCCCTGCCCCAGCCACAAGCCGCTGGCGGTGGGCACCAGCAGCAACAGCGGCGCGGCCAGCGCCAGCAGCCACAGCTGCCGATACGGCGCCGAACTGCTGAACGCCGACACCAGCGCCGGCACCACCGCCGCGACCAGGCCCAGCAGCAGCGCGACACGCAACATCGAACGTACCTGCGGCGCCGGGTCGGCGCGATGGTGCGAGACCTCGCGCGCCAGCACCAGGCCGAGGCCGGAGAACAGCGTCAGCAGCAGCGCCTCGGCGCTGACGAACAGCGCCAGCGCGCCCTGCACCTGCGGCCCCTGGCGCGCCACCACCACCAGCAGCAGCAGGCCCAGGCCCAGCGCGACGATCCGGGCAGCGACGTTCAATACGGCGCCGCTGGCGAGGGCGAGGTCGGCGATGGGCGGCGTGAGCTGGGGGGACGACGGCATCGAGGGCGGCGAAGGCAAGGCGCGGATTGTCGATGCAGCGCCGTGCCGACCGGCGATGACAGGCCGCCTCCTTAGAATTGGCGCTGCCGTCCTGCCCGCCGGCATGGACGCGCCACCGCGCTGACTGGACCCTTCGATGACCGCCGTTTCCCCACCCGCCAAGACCCTCGCCGACAGCCCTGTCGACACCAACCAGCTGCTCGCCGAACGGCGCGACAAGCTGGCGGCGCTGCGCGAGCGCGGCATCGCCTTCCCGAACGACTTCAAGCCGACGCATCACGCCGCGGCGTTGCTGCTCAAGCATGGACAGGTGCCGAACGAGGAACTGGAACCGCAGGGACTGGCGGTGAAGGTGGCCGGGCGCATGATGCTCAAGCGCGTGATGGGCAAGGCCTGTTTCGCCACGCTGCAGGACGGCAGTGGTCGCATCCAGCTGTACGTGACACACGATGCGGTCGGCGCGGAGGTGCTGGCCGACTTCAAGCACTGGGACCTGGGCGACATCGTCGGCTGCGAAGGCACGCTGTTTCGCACCCGCACCGGCGAGCTGACGATCAAGGCGACCTCAGTGCGGCTGTTGACCAAGAGCCTGCGCCCGCTGCCCGACAAATTCCACGGCCTGGCCGACCAGGAGCAGAAGTACCGCCAGCGTTATGTCGATCTGATCAGCGACGAGACCGCGCGCGCCCGCTTCGTCGCGCGCAGCAAGACCCTGGGTTCGATCCGCCACTACATGGTCGAGCACGGATTCCTCGAAGTCGAGACGCCGATGTTGCACCCGATTCCGGGCGGCGCGAACGCCAAGCCCTTCGTCACGCACCACAACGCGCTCGACCAGCAGATGTTTCTGCGCATCGCGCCCGAGCTGTACCTGAAGCGGCTCATCGTCGGCGGCTTCGAGCGTGTGTTCGAGATCAACCGCAGCTTTCGCAACGAAGGCATCTCGGTGCGCCACAACCCCGAGTTCACGATGATGGAGTTCTACGCCGCGTACTGGAACCACCACGACATGATGAACTTCACCGAAGCGGTGCTGCGCCATGCCGCGCGTCAGGCGACCGGTTCGGCCACCCTCACCTACGGCGGGCGCGGCGTCGATCTGGATGCACCGTTCACACGGCTGACGGTGTGCGAATCGCTGGTCGCACACGCCGGGTTGAGCGAAGCGCAGACGCGCGACGAACCGGTGCTGCGCAGCGCCATCGCCGCTGCCGGTGAAGCCGCGCCCGCGCACTGGCAGCTGGCACAGTTGCAGTTCGGCCTGTTCGAGGCGGTGGTCGAGGCGCAGCTGTGGGACCCGACCTTCATCATCGACTACCCGGTCGAGGTGTCGCCGCTGGCGCGCGCATCCGATGCCAACCCGGCCATCGCCGAGCGCTTCGAGCTGTTCATCACCGGACGCGAAGTGGCCAACGGCTTTTCGGAGCTGAACGACGCGCAGGACCAGGCCGCGCGCTTCCTGGCGCAAGCCGCCAACAGGTCAGCCGGCGACGAAGAAGCGATGTACTACGACGCCGATTTCATCCGCGCGCTCGAATACGGCATGCCGCCCACCGGCGGCTGCGGTATCGGCATCGACCGCCTGGTGATGCTCATCACCGACAGCCCGAGCATCCGCGACGTGCTGCTGTTCCCCGCGCTGCGGCGCGAGGGCGGATGAAACGATGGCGCCGGCCGATCTGCGCTTAAGCGAGCTCGAGGCGCGCATCTGGGCCGAGCTTCAGCGCGCGGCCGGCCAGAAGGATCACGGCTGGCGCACGCTGTGCCTGGCCACATTCGATGGCTATGCGGCACAGGCGCGCACCGTGATCCTGCGCGAGGTGGACGTCGCCGCGCGGCAGTTGATGTTCTTCTGCGATGCCCGCTCGGCCAAGGTGGCGCAGATCGCCACCCACCCGCGCGGCTCGGTGATGTGCTGGTCGGCGCACTTGAGCTGGCAGCTGCGCCTGGCTGTGACGTTGTCGGTGCAGACCGACGGCCTGGCTGTGTCGTCGCGCTGGGCGCGGCTGAAGCTGAAGCCCGCGGCGCGAGATTACATGTCGCCGTTGCCGCCGGGCAAGGCGCTCGACACCGCGAACGCCGCATCGTCGATCGAGCGCGAGTCCCGCCATCACTTCGCGGTGCTGACAGCCGCGGTGGGCGACATCGACTGGCTGACGCTGCACCCCGACGGCCACCTGCGCGCGCGCTTCGGCGCGGAGGGCGCGGCCTGGCTGCAGCCGTAGGAGCGCCACCGCTGCGGCCTCAGCGGTGCTTGAACGCCGGCTTGCGCTTGTTGACGAAGGCGTCCATGCCTTCCTTCTGGTCGTCGGTGGCGAACAGCGAATGGAACAACCGCCGTTCGAAGCCCACCCCTTCGGCCAGCGTGCCTTCGAAGGCGCGATTCACGGCCTCCTTGGCCATCGCCAGGCTGGGGCCGCTCAAGGCGCAGATGCTGGCCGCCGCCGCCAGCGCTTCGTCCATCAGCTTGTCGGCTGCCACCACCCGCGACACCAGGCCGCAGCGTTCGGCCTCGGTGGCGTCCATCATGCGTGAGGTCAGCACCATGTCCATGGCCTTGGACTTGCCCACCGCGCGCGGCAGCCGCTGCGTACCGCCGGCGCCGGGAATGATGCCCAGCTTGATTTCCGGCTGGCCGAACTTGGCCGTGTCGGCGGCGATGATGAAATCGCACATCATCGCCAGTTCGCAACCGCCGCCCAGCGCGAAGCCGGCCACCGCCGCGATGACCGGCTTCTTCACCCGGCGGATGGTTTCCCAGTTGCGGGTGATGAACTCGCCCTGGTAGGCCTGCATGTAGCTCATCGTCGCCATCGCGCCGATGTCGGCACCGGCCGCAAAGGCCTTGTCGCTGCCGGTGATGACGATGCAGCCGATGCCGTCGTCGCGGTCGAAGGCCAGCAAGGCCTCGCCCAACTCGTCCATCAGCGCGTCGTTCAACGCGTTCAGCTGCTTGGGGCGGTTCAGCGTGATCACGGCCGCGCGGCGAGCGCCGTCGCCGTGCACATTGGTGAGCAGGTGGGTCGGATTCATCGGCATTGGTCCGGCAAGGTGGTGATCGCCCACTATATCGGCCGTCCCGCCAATTGATCACGGCGCCACGGCGTCGGGCTGTGGCCGCGGCGCCGCGGCGGGGTTAAGCTGCCCACCGGAAGCCCGATGACCCGTGCAACCCGGCCGTTGCCGCTGAAAAGTCCCCGACCATGGCGACCATCTACCGCAAGACCCCCAAAGGCCACGCCGAGATCGAAAGCCGCGCGTTGCGGCTTTCGCCGCGCATGCGCAGTGCGCTGATCCTGGTCGATGGCCGGCGCACCGACGACGATCTGCAGCGTGTGATCCTGGCGCAGCCGGCGGAGACGCTGCAAAGCCTGCTCGACCTGGGCCTGATCGAGGTCATCTCGATCACGCCGCCGGCGGCGCCCCCGCGCGCCGCCGCGCCGCTTCAGCCCAGCCCGCGGCCGGCAACACCCGCAGCGGCGGCGCCGGCCGCGACGCCGACGCTGCCGGCACGCAGCTTCGAATCGCTGCGCGCCGACCTGGTGCGCAGCTTCACCGATTCGGTCGGCCCGATGTCCGAAGCGCTGGCGATCAAGATGGAACGCGCACGCAGCCCCGACGAGCTGCGCACGCTGGCACAGACCGCGCAGCGCATCATCGGCAATGCGCGCGGTGGCCAGGCCGCGAACGACTTCGGCACCCGGTTTCTGGGCCCGCTCGGCGGCTGACCCCTCAGCGCGGCGCCTCGCTCGTCGCTGCCGACGCCGTGTCGGCAAGGGCCGCCGCCTGCCGCGGCAGCTGGTCGATCAACATGTCGACATAGGTCTCGGCATCCTGGCGGATCGACAAGCGCACCGGCAGGTACTGCAGCGACGGCGCGAACCACACGTCGGCGACCAGGTCGCCGCCCGGCCGCAGCTCGCGGCGTGGCTTGACGTGGAACGTCTCGACCGGGCCGACCGGCGTGTTCAGCGTTTCCGCGCCCAGCACGTCGTAGGACCAGCGATCGACATTCGTCGGCAGCGCCAGCGGCACCTCGATCGTGCGGCCGGCCTGCAACAGTTCGGGGCGGGTGGTGAACAGCCAGCTCAGTTGCACGAACTGGCTGACGGCGTCCTGCATGTACGGCATGCGATCGCGGATCTTGCCGTTCGGCAGCAGCACGCGATCGGCATCGAAGACGATGGTGCGCCGCCGCACCTGCCGCAGCAGCGCGCGCGTTTCCTCGTCATAGCGCCGCGGCGACAAGCCGTCGGCTGTCAGGTCGCCATCACTGGTCATGCGCCGCGCCACCAGCGGCGCCGATTGCGCGCCGATGAAAACGTCCAGGTGCACCTGGTAGCGCTGGCCCACGCGCACCCATTCGACCATCGCGCCACCGAGCACATCGCCGCGGTAGTAGCCGGTGAGCTTGTAGGTCAGCCGCGTCGACGGCGGCCATTCGAAGGCGCTGGCCGCGGCGCTCGGTGCCGAAGCGGCCGCGGCCACCACCGGCGCCGATGCGGCAGCGGCTTCGCTCTGCGGCGCCGAGGCACTCGCCGCCGCCGCGCTGAGCGCCTCCGGTTGCTGCGCCGGCAGAGATTCGAGCGACGAGGGACCGTCCAGCAGCGGATCGACGTTGGCCAGCACCGGTTCGGCGGGCACTTCGATGCGAGGATTCGGCACGACCACTTCCGGTGCCGACGCCGCCTGCTCGGGCGGCGGCGGTGGTTTCGGCAGAGACGGTGGGCGGCGCACGGACTTCGGCGGGCTCACCATCACCGGCGCCACCGCGGGCGGCGCGGCCTGCGCCAGCTCACGCACGTAGGCCACCTCGATGCGCCGGGGCATGCGGTCGGCCGCGCCCTCGCCGAGTCGCGCCTCAGGCAGCAACGTGGCCAGGCAGCCATGCATCACCGTCACCACCACCGCCAGCGCCAGCACCGCGGCCTTGCGCCGTGGCGTGGCCCAAAGCGGATTCAACCGAGCCATGCGCGCCGCCGCGCCAGCACGTCGGCCGCGGCCTCATCGACCAGACGCAGCGACAGCGTGTGCGCCGCGTTGCTGCGCGGCTTCAGTGTCAGACGCAGCACACGCTGGTCGCGCACCAGCAGCAACTCGAACGGGCGCTGCGCTTCGAGCCAGCCGCGCGCATCGTCGAGACGGCGCAGGCGCCAGCCGTCGATGGCCAGCAGCTCATCGCCGGGGCTGACGCCGGCTTGTTCGGCGACACCCCCGCGCAACACCGACTTGACCTGCACGCCGCTGAAAGGCCCCTCGCTGAGGCGCAGGCCGAGGTCGTCGGCCAGCGTGCCGTTGTCGCGCCGCCATTGCACACCGACGTTGGCGAGCAGTGCTTCCAGCGGCAGTTCGTCGGTGCCGTGCACCCAGTCGCGAAGTTGCGTCGCGCAGGATTGCCCGGCCACGTTGTGCAGCGCGGCGACGATGTCGTCCTCGCCGATCGGCCCGCCGGCCGATCCTTGCCACAACCGGCGCATCACGTCGTCCAGACTGCCCCCCGATGTGCGGCGCAAGTGCAGGTCGAGCGCCAGCGCCACCAGGCTGCCCTTGGTGTAGTAGCTGATGGTGGCATTGGGCGTGTTCTCGTCGGCGCGGTAGTACTTGACCCAGGCGTCGAAGCTGGACTCGGCCACGCTTTGCACCCGCCGCGCCGGTGTGGACTGCACCCCGTGCAGCGTGCGGCCGAGCAGTTGCAGATAGCGCGGCGCGTCGATGAGCCCGGCCCGCAGCAGCAGCAGATCGTCGTAGTACGAGGTGAAGCCTTCGAAGAACCACAGCAGACGCGTGTAGTTCTCGCGCTCGAAATCGATTGGTTCGAAATCGCGCGGCCGCAGCCGCTTGACATTCCAGGTGTGGAAATACTCGTGCGAGACCAGGCCGAGCAGGCGCACGTAGCCCTCGCTGGTGTCGCTGGCCGCGCGGCGTGGCAGATCGCGCCGGGCGGCGATCAGCGCCGTGCTGTTGCGGTGTTCGAGGCCGCCATAGCCGTCCTCGACGGCCTGCAACATGAACAGGTAGCGGTCGAACGGCGGCTTGCCGCGGCCGTGCCAGAAACGCATCTGCGCCTCGCAGATGCGCTTCGTGTCGGCCAGCAGCCGCTCGCCGTCGAACGACGGCAAGGCGCCGGTGACGATGAAGCGGTGCGGCACGCCACGCAGCTCGAACCGGCCCTGCCAGAAACTGCCGAGCGCCACCGGGTAATCGACCAGTTCGGCATAGTCGGGGCATTCGTACAGCCGTCCCCCGGCGGCAGTCGCCGGCGGCATCGAGGTCGCCACCTGCCAGCCGCGTGGCAGCGTGCCGATGCGCAGGCGGTGCGGCTCGGCATCGCGCCCCTCGACGCGCAACAACAGGCTGGTGCCGTTGAAGAAACCGCGCTCGCTGTCGAGGAAGGCCGCGCGCACCGACGCATCGAAGGCATGCACCTGGTAGCGCACACGCAGCGGCGCGCGCCCCTGGCAGTGCACCTGCCAGCTGTGCTTGTCGAGTTGCTCGACGCGGCACTCGCGTTCACCCTGCCAAGCGCGCAGCCGCGACAGGTGGCGCGCGAACTCGCGCACCAGGTAGCTGCCCGGAATCCACACCGGCAGGCTCAGGCGCTGCAACGCGCGGGGGTTCGGCAGCTTCAGCGTGATGCCGAACAGGTGCGCATTCGGCTGGTCGGCATCGACCCGGTATTCGATCATCGCGGCATTGTCGGCGTCACGCGCGCACGCCGCCGCAACCCAGGTGGGTGGCTTTCAGCCTTTCTTGCCGGCGCTGGTCAGCGCACGTTCGATCTGCTCCAGCGGGATCGCGCCCGGCACCCGCGTGCCGTCTTCGAAAAAGACCGCCGGTGTGCCCTGCACGCGGTTCTTCTGGCCGAAGGCAACGTTGCGCTCGATGGCCGATGCGTCGCATTTGCCCGCTGTTCGCGCTGGCGCGACGCCATCGACCATCCAGGCACGCCAGGTCTTGCCGGCATCCTTGGCACACCAGATGTCGTTCGACTTGGTGTTCGAATCGGGGCCGAGGATCGGATACAGGAAGGTGTAGATGGTGACGTCTTTGACCGCCAGCAGATCACGCTCGAAGCGCTTGCAGTAGCCGCAGTTCGGATCGACGAACACCGCCATCCGGCGCGCGCCGGTGCCTTGCTTGATGACCACCGCGTCCTTCAGCGGCAGGCTGGCGAAGTCGATGGCGCTGAGCTTGGCCACGCGCTCTTCGGTCAGGTTGGCGCGCGTGCGCGTGTCGATGAGCTGGCCCTGGATCAGGTAATTGCCCTGCTCGTCGGCATACAGAACCTCGTTGCCGATGCGCACCTCGTAGACGCCTGGCAGCGGTGTCTTGCTGATCTCGTCGATCTTCGGCAGGTTGGGCAGACGTTCAGACAGGTTCTTGCGGATCGTCGCTTCCTGCGCCAGTGCGCTGACGCTGACGAACGCGGCGGCGAGCATCAGGCCGGGAAGGATGGATTTGGCACGGATCGACAGCATCGCTGACCTTTCAAGAATCGAGAGCTTGGGACGCCAACAGTCGTTTCAACGGGGGCAGCGCATTGACCAGACTCAGGCCGCGGTTGCGAAGTTCCCGCACCAGAGGCGCTTCGCTGGCAAAAAGTTGCAGCAGGCCGTCGGTCAGCTGGCCCATCGCGCGTGTCGGGCCGGCGCGGGCGCGGGCATAACGTTGCAGCAGTCGTTCGTCGCCCAGCGTGCGCCAGGGTTCGCGCTCGCGCAGCACCTCGGCGAGTGCCTTGACATCGGCCAGGCCCGAGGTTGAGGCCCTGCCCGGCCAGCGGGTGCACGACATGGGCGGCATCGCCCAGCAACACCCAGCCCGGGCCGCAGATGCGCTCGGCCCGCGCCAGGCTCAGCGGCCACGCTGCGCGCTGGCCGTCCAGTTGCAGCCGACCCGCGGCCAGCGCGGTGGCATCTTCGACGGCGGACACGAATGCGGCGTCGTCCATCGCCATCAGCTCGTCGGCGCGCGCGTCCGGCACCGACCACACCAGCGCCAGCGAACGGTCGGGCTGGGGCCGGTCGAAGGGCAGCAGTGCGAGCACGTCGGGCGAACGAAACCATTGCCGCGCCAGCCCGGCATGCGGCAGCTCGGCGACCAGCCGCGCGGCCACCGCGCGCTGGCCATAGGGCTGGGACGGCATCGCCACCTTCAATTGCGCGCGGCCGGCCGAATCCTTGCCTTCGGCCAGCGCCAGCAGCGCGGCATGCGCCTGCCACGCGCCGTCAACCCGGCGCACATGCGGCGCAAACGAGACGGCCGCGGCCAGCGCGCGCTCCAGCTCGCCGGCATCGACGATCCAGGCCAGCGCCTCGACGCCTTGCGACCACGCGGAGAAAATCAGTTCGGCGCCCGGCGACATCGCCTTCGATGCGCATGTCGTGCACGGCGGTACGGGCATCGGCCGGCAGCGCATCCCAGACCTTCAGTTCGCGCAGCAACGCCACCGAGCCGGCATTGAGGGCGAACGCGCGAACGTCGCGTGCCGGGGGCTTTGCCGGGGCATCGCCTTGCAGCACCACGCGCAGGCCCTGGCGCGACAGCGCCAACGCCAGCGCACAACCGACCGCGCCGGCGCCGCGCACACACACGTCGGCGGACTCCATCGATGAATTGTAGGCAGCGCAGCGCAGGCACAATGCGCCGCGTGCGAATCCCCCACGCAAGACCGTGAACGATCTCGACTTCAGCGTCGACGCGCTGTACCTGCACCCGGTGAAATCCTGTGCCGGCGTGGCGGTGAAAGAGGCATTGTTGGTCGAGACAGGCCTCGATCTGGACCGCGCCTGGATGGTGGTGGACCCGCAAGGCGAGTTCGTCAGCCAGCGCGAGCTGCCGCGCATGGCGCTGATCCAACCGACCTTGCGCAGCGATGACCTGCGCCTGCGCGCACCGGGCATGCTGGCGCTGCACCTGTCGCTCGACCGCGTCGAGGCTGCCACGCGGGTGCGCATCTGGAACGATTCGGTGGCCGCCTACGACATGGGCGACCTGGCGGCCCAATGGTTCAGCGACTTCCTCGGCCGGCCGCTGCGGCTGGTGCGTTTCGACATCGAGCAGCCGCGGCTGTCCGACCGCAGCTGGACCGCCGACGTGGCTGCGCCGACGCAGTTCGCCGACGGCTTTGCGCTGCTCGTCATCTCGCGTGCCTCGCTGGATGAGGTCAACCGCCGCCTGGCCGAGGGTGGCGCGAGCGCGGTGGATGCGCGGCGTTTTCGCCCGAACATCGTGCTCGACGGCATCGCCGCGCATGACGAGGACCACATCGACGAGCTGCACATCGACACCGACGAAGGCGGGGTGCGGCTCAAGCTGGTCAAGCCCTGCGCGCGCTGCCAGATCCCCGACGTCGACCCCGACAGCGCCGTGCCCGGCCATGCCGTGGGCGATGTGCTGGCGGCCTACCGGGCTGATGCCCGCGTCGGCGGCGCGTTGACCTTCGGCATGAATGCGATCGTCCTCGAAGGCGTCGATCGGGTGCTGAGGGTGGGCCAGACGGGACGCGCCAGCTACAAGTTCTAGGCGTTCACGGCAGCGGAATGAATTCCGTCTCGCCCGGCACCTGCGCGAAACGCCCCGCACGCCAGTCGTCGCGGGCCTGCTCGATGCGCTCCTTGCGGCTGGAGACGAAGTTCCAGTTCAGGAAGCGCGCACCGAGCGGTTGTCCGCCGATCAGCACCACGCGTGCATCGGCGTCGGCGGCCAGCACCGCCTGCTCACCGGCGCGCAGCAGCACCATCTGGAACGGCGGCATCGTCTCGCCATCGAGTACAAAGGACGCGTCCACGCCGTAGACGGCGCGTTCTTCGGCCAGCGGCAGCGTCACCGCGGCATCTTTGCGCAGCGCGATGTCGACATACAACGTGGGCGAGCGCACCACCACCGGCGAGACGACATCGAAGGCCTGCCCGATCAGCACACGAACGCTCGCGCCGCCGGTCTGCATCACCGGCAGCGCACTGGCAGGGGTGTGCGCAAATGAGGGCTCGATCTCCTCGTCCTGTGCGGGCAGCGCCGCCCACAGTTGCAGGCCGTGGCTGCGCCGCGGCACGCCGCGCAGGTCGTCGGGCGTGCGTTCGGAGTGCACGATGCCGCGCCCGGCGGTCATCCAGTTGATGGCGCCGGGCTCGATGCGCTGCACCACGCCGGTCGAATCGCGGTGCATCATCGCGCCTTCGAACAGGTAGCTGACGGTGGCCAGGCCGATGTGCGGATGGGGCCGCACGTCGTGGTTGTCGAGCGGACCGGCATCGACGGGGCCGAAGTGGTCGAAGAAGACAAAAGGGCCGACCGAGCGGCGCTCGGCAGCCGGCAGCAGCCGGCGCACGACGAAGCCGCCGCCCAGGTCTTTCAGATGGGCTTGCAGCGTGACTCTCGGCGGGGTGGTCATGGCGGGCGCGTCCTCGATGGCTGGGGCGAAGGGGCAGGCAGGGGCAGGCGGGGCGCCCCACTACAATTTTCCTTCACCTGAACCCCAAGGACCCCATGAGCCTGAAGTGCGGAATCGTCGGCCTGCCCAACGTCGGCAAATCCACGTTGTTCAACGCCCTGACGCAAGCCGGCATCGCGGCCGAGAACTATCCGTTCTGCACCATCGAGCCGAACGTCGGCATCGTCGAACTGCCCGACCTGCGGCTGGCGCGGCTGGCCGCCATCGTCGAAGCCCGAGCGCGTGGTGCCGGCGATCGTCGAATTCGTCGATATCGCCGGCCTGGTGGCCGGCGCCAGCACTGGCGAGGGTCTGGGCAACAAGTTTCTGACCCACATCCGCGAGACCGATGCCATCGTCAACGTGGTGCGCTGCTTCGACGACGACAACGTCATCCACGTCGCCGGCAAGGTGGACCCGGTGTCCGACATCGAGGTCATCCAGACCGAGCTGTGCCTGGCCGACCTGGCCACCGTTGAAAAGAGCCTGACGCGCTACCAGAAGGTGGCCAAGGCCGGGCAGGACAAGGACGCGCAGCGCCTGGTCGAGGTGCTGCTGAAGTGCCAGCGGGCACTGGACCAGGCCTTGCCGGTGCGCGGCATCGATTTCACCAAGGAAGAACAGGCGGTGCTGAAGCCGCTGTGCCTGATCACCGCCAAGCCGGCGATGTTCGTCGGCAACGTGGCCGAGGACGGTTTCGAGAACAACCCCTACCTCGAACAACTGCGCGCGGTGGCCGGGCGCCAGCATGCGCCGGTGGTGGCCATCTGCGCCAAGACCGAGGCCGAACTGGCCGAGATGGACGCCGACGACCGCCTCATGTTTCTGCAGGAAATGGGGCTCGAGGAACCGGGTTTGAACCGCCTCATCCGTGCCGCGTTCGGGTTGCTCGGCTTGCAGACCTATTTCACCGCCGGCGTCAAGGAAGTTCGCGCCTGGACCATCCATGTCGGCGATACCGCGCCGCAGGCCGCAGGGGTCATCCATACCGATTTCGAGCGCGGCTTCATTCGCGCGCAGACCATCGCCTATGACGATTTCCTCGCCTTCAACGGCGAACAAGGCGCCAAGGAAGCCGGCAAGATGCGCGCCGAAGGCAAGGAATACGTCGTCAAGGATGGGGATGTGTTGAACTTCCTGTTCAACGTATAAGTCCGTTTCCGGGCTCTGGCCCCTGACTTGCTTGACGTCGTCGGATGTGGGTTGATGTCGCCGTCCGGTGCGCTCCATGACGTGCCGCGCAGGCCTGTCGGGGCCGATGTTGCTCCTGCTGGCCGGTGCGCCGTGGCACGGCTCGGTGCAGGCCGAGCCGGCGGTGTCGGTGGCCACGCAGCAGGATCCCTTCCAGCGCCTGGCCACAATCGACGCCGGGCGCATTGCCAGCACCTGGTCATCGCTCCCGGCCAGCACCGACTGCCGCGAGGACGATGAGCGCGTGGCGGTGCATGCCTCGGCATTGGCCGAGCCTTCGCGCGCGGCGCAGGACGCGCGCACCGGCAGCTTCGACCTGATCGATCCGCGCTATCGGGCCCAACTCGACCTGACCGCGCAGTCCCATTGCGTTTTCGCGCAGGTCAGCGCCCAGCGGCAGGTGGGCGTCGATGGCGATTTCTGGTCCGCGGACGGCTCGAGCTTGAGCTGGCAGATCGATCCGCATTGGCGTCTTGGCGTCGGCCTGATTGCACGCCAATGGGGCCCGGCCTGGGACGGCAGCCTCATCCTGGGCACGGCCGCGCGGCCGGTCGGCAGCGTGTCACTCGATGCCGACACCGGCGTGCTGAGCGAATCGAGCTGGTGGTCCTGGCTGGGACAAGTGCAGTTCAGCGGCTTCGTGGGTCAAATGGAAAACCGGCGTGGCGACTACTCGAAGCCATGGCTGCTGGGCATGCGCGTGGTGGTGCGGCCGCTGCCCTGGCTGGAGCTGGGCGCCTCGCGCACCGGCCAGATCGGCGGCGAAGGCCGCAACAACTCGATCCGCACGTTCTGGAACGCGTTCCTTGGCCTCGACAACCAGATCGACATCGCCGGCGGACTCGAGCAACCTGGCAACCAGCTCGGCGGTTTCGACGCCCGCGTCAGCCTCGACCGCGTGGCTGCCCGGCGTGGCGGTGTATGGCCAGATGATCGGCGAGGACGAAGCGGGCAGCCGGCCCAGCAAGTACATGTACCTCGCCGGCACTTCCTGGCGCCATGCGCATGGCTTGGCCTTTGTCGAATGGGCCGACACCACCGCCAAGCTGGACGGCGTGGCCTACAACCACTTCCTCTACACCGATGGCTACCGCTACAAGGGCCGCGTCCTGGGCCACTGGGCGGACGGCGATGCCAGCGTCTGGACGCTGGGCGGTCTGTGGCAGGCCGGGACCATCGGGCAGGCGCTGGCCGTGGTGCGGTTCGGCAAGCTCAACGATGCCGACGCAAACCCCACCTGGCCCCAAGCCGATCTGCTCAACGCCAGCTTGCAGTGGCGCATGACGGTGCTGCCTTCGTTGCAACTGACGCTGGCGGCGGACGCGTTGCGGCTCAGCGGCATGGCGGGGCCGGGCGGCGCCGGCAACCGCACCGACACCCAGCTGCGGCTGCTGCTGCAATGGTGGTCGCCCTAGCCGGCGCCTGCCGCTGCGCAGCGGATCGCCGCTGCGAGCGTGCGTTTGTGCAGAGAGGCCGACGACGCTTGGTGCTAGTGTGCGCTCCGGCTTGTGCCGGCGCCGCCGGCCAGCTGTCGGCCGCATCGATGACCCTTCAGTCGAAACCTGCCTGGCCTGTGATCGCGGCCGCGACGGCATTGGGCTACGCCTTTGTCGGCTGGCTGGCTGTGCAGCTGGCCGTCGCCCCGAGCTATGCCGCACCGGTGTACCCCTCGGCGGGCATCGCGCTGGCCTGCGTCTGGATTTACGGGCGCGCGGCGCTGGGCGGCGTGGCGCTGGGTGCGTTCCTGGTCAACCTGGGCCTGAGCAGCGCTCGCGCGCAGTTCGACATGTCGGCGCTGATTGTCCCGGCTGGGGGTCGCTGCCGGCGCGGCACTGCAGGCCCAGGCCGGCTGCTGGCTGGTGCGACGTCACGTGGCGCAGCCGTTGACGCTGGAACAGCCGCGCGACATCTGGCGCTTCGGGCTGCTGGCCGGGCCGGTGGCGTGTCTGACGAGCGCGTCGATCGCCGTGCCCGCCTTGGCCATGACGGGCGCCGTGCCGACGGTAGCGGTGCCGTTTGCCTGGTGGGCCTGGTGGATCGGCGACTCGCTGGGTGTGTTGATCGCGGCACCGATGATGCTGAGCCTGTGCGGCCGACCTCGCGAAGCCTGGTCGGCACGGCGCACGACCGTCGCCCTGCCGTTGCTGGTGATCGCACTGCTGCTGGTGGCTGCCACCGTGGCCATCAATCGCTGGGATGCACAGCGGCTGCAGCTCGCTTTCGAACGCGACGCCCAACGCGCGGCGGATGCGGTCGAGGCATGGCTCGATATTCCGCTGCGGACCTTGCAGGCGGTTCACGGCGCACTGCGCTTGGCTCCACGGGTCGATGGGCCCACGCTGCAGGCGGCTTCGGCCTGGTGGTTGCGACAGCCGCTGTTCCTGCAGGCGGTCGGCTGGGCGGAACGCGTCGAACGCGATCGGCTGGCCGCGTTCGAGGCCGAGGCTCGCGCCGAAGGCCCTTCGAACTATCGCGTCTTCGAGCGGCAAGCGCCCTCGCCCGCGCCGTCGGAAGTGGTTGCCATCCGTCACGTCGAGCCGGTACAAGGCAACTTGTCGGCGCTCGGTGTGAACGTGCTGTCGGTGCCGGAGGCGGCCGCCGCGGTGCAGCGTGCGCGGCGCACGGGCGAGGCCAGCGCCAGCGCGGGTTTCCGGCTGACCCAGGAAACCGGCAACCAGACCGGCGTGGTCGTCTATCAGCCGATGTTCGGCGCCGCCGACAGCGCTGACAGCGAGGTGCGACGCCTGGCGTCGTTTCGCGGCGTCACCTTCGTCAGTCTGCGCATGGACGACGCCTTGGCCGCGCTGATGTCGAAGTCGGCCAGCCACCTGCACTGGTGCCTGGTGGACACCGACGGCGGCGGCGGCGGCGCGCCGCAGCACCTGGCCGGCCCGGCCGGCTGCGTCGCAGCGCCCGCGCTGACGATGCTGCAGCAGCGTGCGCTGGACTTCGCCGGCCGCCGCTGGCTGCTGTACCTGGGCGCAGACCCGGCCCAGCTGCAGGAAGCCGAGCACGCCAACGGCTGGCTGTTCTCGGTGCTGGGCCTGTTGGCCACGGCGCTGCTCGGCGCCCTGTTGCTGATCGTGTCGGGGCGCTCGCGACGCATCGAGCTGGCGGTCGATGAACGCACCTCGTCGTTGCGCCACGAGATCGCCGAACGTCGGCGCACCGACCGGGCGCTGGCCGCCAGCGAACAGCAGTTGCGGGCGATTCTGGATACGGCGCAGGTGGGCATCGTCAAGACCGACCTGAACGGGCGCATCCTGAAGGCCAACCCGGCTTACTGCCGGCTGCTCGGGCTGGACGAAAACAGCCTGAGCCGCCGGCACATCGGCGAGTTGACCCACCCTGACGACCGCGCCGAAGACGGCCAGCTGCTGTCGGCGATGAGGCGCGGCGAGTGCGAGGTCTATCGCCGCGAAAAGCGCTATCTGAACCAGGCCGGCGCCACGGTGCATGCGCGCCTGACCGTGGCGTTGTTGCGCGATGCGGCCGGGCAGCCTGAATCGACTGTCGGCGTGGTCGAGGACATCGGCGAGCACGTGGCACTGGCCGAGGCGCAGCGGGCGCGCGAGAAGGCGGAAAGCTCCAATCGCGCCAAGAGCGAGTTCGTCTCGCGCATGAGCCATGAGCTGCGCACGCCGTTGAACGCCATGCTCGGCTTCGCGCAGCTGCTCGGCCTGGACCGCAAGCCGCCGCTGGCCGAGCACCAGCGTGTCTGGGCGGGCCAGATCCAGCAGGCCGGCTGGCATCTGCTGCACATGATCAACGACACGCTGGACCTGTCGCGCATCGAATCCGGTGTGCTCGAACTCGAAGCGCGCGCGCTGCAGGTGATGCCGTTGGTGCAATCGGCGCTGACCCTGATCGAAGCGGCGGCACAGAAGCGGCAGCTGCACATCGAGCACGACGTCGATGCGCGCGCGAGCACGGTGATGGGCGACGAAACCCGCATCAAGCAGATCCTGACCAACCTGCTCAGCAACGCCGTCAAGTACAACGTCGATGGCGGCCGCATCGACATCCGGGCACGGCCGGGCGAGGCCCAGAGCATCGAAATCGTCGTCAGCGACAACGGGCTGGGCATGACCCGCAGCCAGATGGACGGCCTGTTCCAGCCCTACAACCGCCTCGGGCGCGAGCATTCCAGCGTGGAAGGCACCGGCATCGGCCTGGTCATCAGCCGCAAGCTGGCCGAGCTGATGGGTGGATCGCTGCGCGCCCAAAGCGTGGCCGGCGAGGGATCGACCTTCATCCTGACGCTGCCGCGCGCCGCGTCAGGCGGCCCCGACCCATCGAACGCCAGCGAGTTGCCCGCCGAATCGCCGGCCTACCGCCAGCGGCTGCTGCACTACATCGAAGACAACGAGACCAATGTCGAGGTCATGCGCGGCATGCTGCTGCGTCGCCCGCAGGTGCGGCTGAATGTGTCCGGCAGCGGCCTGGATGGCCTCGCCGCGATGCGCCAGCAGCGTCCCAGCCTGATCCTGCTGGACATGCACCTGCCCGACATCGACGGGCTCGAACTGCTGCGCCACCTGAAGGACGACGACGACCTGGGCGACATTCCGGTGGTGGTGGTTTCGGCCGACGCCACCGCGCCACGGGTCGAAGCGGCGCTGACGGCCGGCGCCGCGCACTACGTCACCAAGCCACTGAACCTGCAAGGCTTCCTCGCCATCCTGGACGAGATCCTCGACGACATGGACACGCATTTCGGCTGAAACGAGCCTGGGCCTCGACATGATTGTTAGCAATCACTGTCGTTTATAATATTGCAATTGCTGTTTTTTTGTCGTTCAAATCTCGCCAGACTGTGCGACGATGGCGGGTTAAGCACTCTGCCGCATAGAGTGCTAATATGTGGCTGTCGTTGATTTGAAACGATTGTTTGAAACTCCACTGAACAGGACAGATCCAGAACAGATGAACGCCTTGTCGAGCACCGCACTTTCGGTTCGTGACCCATGGTCCCTGGTGCCGCCCGTCGGCAACCTGGACGCGTACATTTCGGCCGTCAATCGCATTCCGCTGCTCACCGCGCAGGAAGAGAAAGGCTTCGCGCAGCGACTGCAGGCACATGGCGATGTGGAAGCGGCCGGGCGGCTGGTGCTGTCGCACCTGCGGCTGGTGGTATCGGTGTCACGGCAATACCTCGGCTACGGGCTGCCGCACGGTGACCTCATCCAGGAAGGCAACATCGGCCTGATGAAGGCGGTCAAGCGTTTCGATCCGGAGCATGGCGTGCGGCTCGTCAGCTATGCCCTGCACTGGATCAAGGCCGAGATCCACGAATACATCCTGCGCAACTGGCGCATGGTCAAGGTCGCCACCACCAAGGCGCAGCGCAAGCTGTTCTTCAACCTGCGTTCGATGAAGCAGCAGTTGAAAAGCACTGGCGACGATGCCGACATGCATCGCACCACCTTTTCGCCGGCCGAGATCGACATCGTGGCGCGGCAGCTCAACGTCAAGCCCGAAGAAGTGATCGAAATGGAGACGCGGCTGTCGGGCGGCGACGTGGCGATGGAATCGCACGACGATGACGGCGAGGAAAGTTTCGCCCCGCTGGCCTACCTGGCCGATGACAGCCAGGAGCCCACGCGCGCCATCGAGGCGCGCCAACGCGATTGGCTGGCCGGCGACGGCATTGCACAGGCCCTGGACGTGCTCGATGCGCGCAGCCGACGCATCGTCGAAGAGCGCTGGTTGAAGGTCAACGACGACGCCAGTGGCGGCATGACCTTGCACGACCTGGCGGCGGAATACGGCGTCAGCGCCGAGCGCATCCGCCAGATCGAGGTGGCTTCGCTGAAGAAGATGCGCAAGGCGCTGGCGCCGGCCGCCGCCTGATCGTCCGGCGCGGGTCCGGGCTCAGCTCGGATCCTGCGCCAGCAGCAGTTTGATGTCGTGCGCCAGCGCATCGGCGCTGCTGCCGTAGCGCAGGAACAGGCGCACCCTGCCCTGGGTGTCGAAAATGAAGGTGCCGGCGGTGTGATCGACCGTGTAGCTGCCTTCTGTCTTGCCCGGCACAAGGGCGTAGAACACCTTGAAGTTCTTTGCCGCCGCCTGGGTCTGCGCCTCGTCGCCGCGCAGCGCGACAAAACTCGGGTCGAAATTGCCGACATAGGCCTTCAGCACCTCGGCGGTATCGCGCTTGGGATCGACGGTGACGAACACGCCTTGCACCCGTTGGCCGTCGGCCCCCAGAGACTGCTTCACCGCCGCCAGCTCGGCGAGCGTGGTCGGGCACACGTCGGGGCACTGGGTGTAGCCGAAGAAGACCAGCGTCACCTTGCCCTTGAAGTCGGCCAGCGAGCGCGGGCGCGCGTCGGCATCGGGCAGATTCAGTGCGTTGGCGTATTCGGCGCCGGTGATGTCCACCGCGTTGAAGGCCGGCTTGTCGCCGAAGCCGGGCATGCGGTCGCAACCCGTCAGCAGCAGAGCGGCGACGATGCCCAGCGCCAGCCGGCGCAGGGGAAGCTTCAGGACAGCCATGGCATCAGGTAGTGGTCGATCAACATCGCGCTGAACAGCAAGCTCAGGTAGAGGATCGAATAGCGAAAGGTGCGGCGCGCCAAGGCGTCGCTGTAGTGGCGCCACAGGCGCACGGCGTAGGCGATGAACACACCGCCCAGCGCCACGGCGGCGAGCAGGTAGAACCAGCCGCTCATGCGATAGGTGAACGGCAGCAGTGTGGCGGCGAACAGCACCAGCGTGTACAGCAACACCTGCAGCCGCGTGAACTCAGCTCCGTGCGTGATCGGCAGCATCGGCAGGCCCGATTTGCGGTAGTCCTCGGCGCGGTACAGCGCCAGCGCCCAGAAGTGCGGCGGCGTCCACAGGAAGATGATCAGGCACAGCATCAACGCTTCGGGCCCGACATCGTTGCGCATCGCCGCCCAGCCCAGCACCGGCGGCATGGCGCCGGAGGCGCCCCCGATGACGATGTTCTGCGGCGTCAACGGTTTCAGGATGACGGTGTAGACCACCGCGTAGCCGACGAAGGTGGCGAAGGTCAGCCACATCGTCAACGGGTTGACCCAGATGAATAGCACCGCACTGCCGCAGAGGCACAGCAGCGCAGAGAAGCTCAGCGTCTGCGTGTTGGTCAGATCGCCTTTGGCCGTCGGGCGCCAGGCGGTGCGCGCCATTTTCGCGTCGATGTGTTGTTCGACGAGGCAGTTGAAGGCCGCCGCTGCACTGGCCACCAGCCAGATGCCCAGCGTGGCGGCAGCGGCAAGCCACAGGTCGGGCAACCCCGGCTCGGCCAGCAGCATGCCGATGAGCGCGCAGAAGACGATCAGCTGCACCACGCGCGGTTTGGTCAGCGCGTAGAACTGCGACCAGCGGTTGACTGCGGGCGCGGAAGTGGCCAGGGTTTGTGACATGCGGGGGCGATTTTAAGGATTGGCCCGCGCCACGGGCCGCGGCACAGGTGGCGGCACGTGGGCATGCGCCGCCGGCGCGGGTACCTGGGCACGCGCCAACAGCGAGCACAGCGCGACCACCAGCGCCGCCGCGCCCGCAGTGTGCAGCAGCGCGGCAGCCAACGGCCAGCCCAGCACCACGTTCGACAACCCACTGGCCAGCTGCAGCGCCGCCAGCGCGGCCAGCCCATTCGCCGCACCGCGAGAAGACGGTTCGGACTTGAGGCGCCAGGCCAGCCAACCCAGCGCGGCCAGCACCACCACGGCAAAGGCCCGGTGCGCGACGTGAATCGCCACCAGCGCATTGACCGGCAGGTAATCGCCCTGCACAGAGCGCCCCAGTTCGCGCACCAGCGTGAAGCCGGCGCCGAAGTCCATGTCGGGCCACCATTGATCGTTGCACTGCGGAAAGCCGCTGCAAGCCAGCACCGCGTAGTTGCTGCTGACCCAGCCGCCGAGCGCCAGTTGCAGTCCGAGCAGCGCCAGCACGGCCACGGTGGCGCGCCGGGTCGCCGCCGACATGGCCATCGGCCGATCGCGAAAACGTTCGTACTGCACCGTCAGCAGCGCGAGCAGGACCATGCCGCCGAGCAGGTGCAAGGTGACGATCGCCGGGTACAGCTTGAGGGTGACCGTGTACTTGCCGAACATTCCCTGCACCAGCACCCAGGCCAGCGTCGCGGTGGGCCACCAGGGCGAGTACGGCAGCACGCGGCGTCGCGTCCAGCCGGCGACGGTCATGACCACGATCAATGCGCCGACCGTCATCGCCAGATAGCGGTGAATCATCTCGATCCAGGCTTTCGACAGCGTCACCGGCCCGCTGGGCAGTGCCTGCTGCGCCGCATCGATGCGCGCACCAGCGCCGAGCGGGCTGGCGTGGCCGTAGCAGCCAGGCCAGTCCGGACAGCCCAATCCGGAATCGCTGAGCCGCGTGAAGGCGCCGAAGATGATCAGGTCGAAGGTCAGGAACAAGGTGAGCGCGCACAACGCCGCCAGCCGGGCCCGCCAAGCGGCGTTGCGCTGGCGCAGCCACCACCAGCCCAGCGGCAGCAAGGCCAGGCTGCCGGCCAGCATCAGCAGCCGCCATGCAGGCGACAGGTCGACGGTGTTCAACGGCCTGCCCGGTCCCACGAGGCCGATGCGCGCAGCAGCTTGTCGAGGTCACGCTTGAACTTGCCCGGGTCGGCATCAGCCGGCGCGCGCATCATCCATTCGCCCATCGGATCGACCAGATACAGGTGCTCCTGCAGCGCATGCCCGGGTTCGGGCTGCAGCCAGGCGGCCAGCGCATCTTCCGGCACGCGCAGCACCTGCAGCGAAGGGTCTGCGTCGATGACCGCGCGCAGCGCCGCCGACGGCTCGGCCGAACCGGTCATCAACCACAGCTTGTCGATGCGGTCGCGCTCGCGGCCGAGCATCTCGCGCAGCTGACGTTGCATGAAAAGCCGCTTGTCGCAGGCAGCGTCGCAAGCGGCCGGCCCGACCGCGATCAGCAGCCATTGCCCCTTCAGGCCGGCCGCATCCACCGCTGCGCCGTCGAGCGAGCGCAGCGGCAGCGCGGGCATCGTGCGCGTCGGCAGGATCAGCGTGGCGTAGTTGCTGCGGGCGTCGGGACGCGCGAAATAGTAGGCGGTGTACGAGGCGACCACCGGCGCCGCACAGGCGAGCAGGATCAGCAGCATCTGCAGACGACCGCGCACGGTGCGCTTGGCCGCCGCCAGCGAGGTGGCGGGCAACGAGTGCACTGTCATGCCCAGAGGCTGCAACGGCGGTGAAGATTCAGGAGGCATCGGCAGAAGGGGGGCGGATGAATTGGAACCAGACGGTCAAGCCGACGATGAGCGCGCTGAGGGCGAACCACTGGAATGCGTAGCCATGGTGCTTCGACACATCCAGCGTGGCCGCCGACCACTGGCGGCGCAGTCCGTCAGCGCCGGTGTTGCGGGCGTCGTCGGACTGCACCAGCACCTCGGGCAACAGGGCTTGGCCGATCTGTCGCGCGTACGCATCGACATCCAGATTTTGCCGGATCGTCCCGGAAGCCGCGTCGTCGAACTCATACAGCCGTGCCACGCCCGCGGCAATGGCCCCTTCGATGCGCACCGTGCCGGCGGGCGTGTCGTAGGGCGCGATGCGGGTGCGCTCGTCGCGGTCGCGCGGCAGCCAGCCGCGTTGCACCAGCAACACGTCGCCATCGTCGAGCAGCAAGGGCGTGAGCACATAGAAGCCGGGCACCCCGTTCATCTGCCGGTTCTCGAGATACACCGTGTGTGCCGCCTGCCAGCGGCCTTCGACCTGAACGCGGCGGTGCATTTTCGGTTCGAGTTCGGCCGCCGTGCGCGGCAGCTGCGATTGTGGCAACACCGGCATCGCGCCGCGCTGCTGGCGCGCCTCGAACAGCGCGGTCTTCTGCGCCGCACGGTCGAGTTGCCACATGCCGAGCCGGGCGCAGCCCAACGCTGCCGCTGTCGCCACCAGCAGGACCAGCCACGATCGCGCGTTGAAGTCGCGGTTCACGGATGCGGGCCCTTCAGCTTCGGGCACCGGATCGGCAAGTGCAATAGACTGCCTGCATGAAAGCCTTGATCGTGGTCGCGTTGCTGGCGGTGCTGGTGGCGCTGATCAGCGCCGGCGTGTTGATGTTGCGCAGGCCGCGCGGCAATGATCCGCGCGGCACCGCGATGGCGCGTGCGCTGGCGGTGCGCGTGGGCCTGTCGGTGCTGCTGTTTCTGATCGTGCTGTTCAGCTACTGGATGGGCTGGATACAGCCCACCGGCATCCCGCTGAAGTCATGAGGCGGTGGCCCGGCACACGCCGCGCTGCAGCGCGCTACAGCCAGTAGACCAGGAAATACAGGCCGAGCCAGACCACATCGACGAAGTGCCAGTACCAGGCCGCGCCTTCGAAGCCGAAATGGTGTTCCGGCGTGAAATGGCCCTTGATCAGGCGCAGCGTGATGAACGACAGCATCAGCATGCCGACGAACACGTGGAAGCCGTGAAAGCCGGTGAGCATGAAGAACGTCGAGCCGAACACGCCCGAACTCAGCTTCAGGTTCAGATCGCTGTAGGCGTGGATGTATTCGTAGGCCTGCACGCCCAGGAAGGTGGCGCCGAGCAGCGTGGTGATGACCATCCAGAAGATCGTCTTCGCACGCCGGTTGGCGATCAGCGCATGGTGCGCGATGGTCAGCGTCACGCCCGACGTCAACAACAACGCGGTGTTGATGGTCGGCAGCGGCCACGGCCCCATCGTCACGAAAGGCTCGACCGTGCCTGCCGGCGATGCGGTCGAACCGGCCAGCACGGTCGGCCAGGCGGCCTTGAAATCGGGCCACAGGATCTGGTTCTCCAGGCTGCCCAGCGCCGGCACCGAGTGCGCGCGGGCCCAATACAGCGCGCCGAAAAAGGCCGCGAAGAACATCACTTCCGAGAAGATGAACCAGCTCATGCTCCAGCGGAACGACGCATCGATGCGCTGCGAGTACAAGCCGCCGCGGCTTTCGGCGATGGACAGGCTGAACCACTGGAACAGCGTGAACAGCCAGATCACCACACCCGCCAGCAAGGCATAGCGGCCCCAGCCGTGGCCGTTGATCCACTGGCTGGCACCGAGGATGACGAAGAACATGCCGAAGGCCAGTTGCGCTGGAAAGCGCGACGGTGCCGGAATGAAGTAGTAGGGCGTGCTGCCGTGGGGTGCGGTGGCCGACATGATGGTTTGAACTCCTGGACTTCGATTTCTACGCAGCGACGCCGCTGCCGATAACCCACTGCACCAGCAGCACCAGCACCAGCACGAACAGGGCCGCACTGACGATGCCGACGATGATCACGTGCACCGGGTTCAACTTCTTCATGTCCGCGGCATGGTCGGCGGAGCGGCGGATGCCGAAGAACGACCAGGCCACCGCGCGAAAGGTCTGCAACACCGAAGCGGGCCTGCGTGCCGCTTCCGCCAGGCCCTCGTCTGCCGGCTTCGAGCCGATGGGCGCGTTCACGTGCGCGGCTCCGCGCGCACCGGTGCAACGGCGCTGTCGATGCCACCTGCTGGAGCGGCCGGCACCTTGCCGCCGACTTCGAAGAAGGTGTAGGACAAGGTGATGGTGGTGACATCCTTCGGCAACTTCGGGTCGATGACGAAGACCACCGGCCACCGCTTCGATTCGCCCGGCGCGAGCGTGTACTCGTTGAAGCAGAAGCACTCGATCTTGTTGAAGTGCGCCATCGCCTGGCGCGGCGCGTAGCTGGGAATGGCCTGCGCGGCCATGGTGCGGTTCTGGCGGTTGCGAAACTCGTACATCACCGTCGCGATCTCGCCCGGGTGAACCTGCAGCGAACTCACCGCAGGCTTGAAATCCCATGGCCCGCGGGCGTTGGCGTCGAACTCGATGGTGATCGTGCGCGAGGCATCGACCTGCGTGTTGGCCACATCGAGCGCTTCATACCCGGCGCCGCGGCGCTCGGCCAATGACAAGACGTTGATGCCCAGCACCGAGCAGATGGCCCGGTACATCGGCACCAGGGCGAAGCCGAAGCCGAACATCAGCACCGCCACCACCAACAGCTTGCCGAGCATGCGCCGGTTGTCGGCCAACAGCAGTGCGGCGGGGGATTTCGACAGGCGCGGCATGATTCCGGCCCTCAGCCGCCGAAAAACACGATGCGGGCCACGAAGCCGAGGCCGAACAACGCCGCGAGGGCCGCCAGCACCCACGCAGTTCTGGCGTTGGCGCGGGCCTGCGCATCGAGCGGATTGGCCATCGTCGTCAGCCGATCACGCGCGTGGCGGTGGCGTCGAGCTTGGGCGGGTTCTCGAAGGTGTGCCACGGCACGGGCGAGGGCAGCTCCCACTCCAGGCCTTCGGCGCCTTCCCACGGCTTCTGCGGCGCCGGCTCGCCCTGCCCGCGCATCATCGGCAAGACGACGAACAGCAGGAAGTACACCTGCATCAGGCCGAAACCGAAGGCGCCGACGGTGGCGATCGAATTGAAGTCGGTGAACTGCATCGGGTAGTCGGCATAACGACGCGGCATGCCGGCAAGCCCGAGGAAGTGCATCGGGAAGAAGGTGATGTTGAAGAAGATCAACGAGCCCCAGAAATGGATCTTGCCGCGGATTTCGGAGTACATCACACCGGTCCACTTCGGGCCCCAGTAGTACACACCGCCGAACATCGCGTACAGCGAACCGGCCACCAGCACGTAATGGAAGTGGGCGACGACGTAGTAGGTGTCCTGAAGCTGGATGTCCACCGGCGCCATGGCCAGGATGAGCCCGGTGAAGCCGCCCATCGAGAACACGAAGATGAAGCCCACGGCCCACAGCATCGGCGTCTCGAAGGTCATCGAACCTCGCCACATGGTGGCGATCCAGTTGAAGACCTTGACCCCGGTGGGCACCGCGATCAGCATCGTCGCGTACATGAAGAACAGTTGCCCGGTGACCGGCATGCCGGTCGTGTACATGTGGTGCGCCCAGACGATGAACGACAGGATCGCGATCGACGCGGTCGCATACACCATCGACGCGTAACCGAACAGCGGCTTGCGCGCGAACGCCGGCACGATGGCGCTGACGATGCCGAAGGCCGGCAGGATCATGATGTAGACCTCGGGGTGACCGAAGAACCAGAAGATGTGCTGGTACATCACCGGGTCGCCGCCACCGGCGGGGTTGAAGAAGCTGGTGCCGAAGTGGCGGTCGGTGAGCGTCATCGTGATCGCACCGGCCAAGACCGGCATCACCGCGATGAGCAGAAAGGCGGTGATCAGCCAGGTCCAGGCGAACAACGGCATCTTCATCAGCGTCATGCCCGGCGCGCGCATGTTCAGGATCGTGACGATGATGTTGATCGAGCCCATGATCGAACTGGCGCCCAGGATGTGCAGCGCGAAGATGGCCACGTCCATCGACGGGCCCATCTGCACGGTCAACGGCGCATAGATCGTCCAGCCTGCGGCCGGCGCGCCGCCGGGCAGGAAGAACGAGCTGACCAGCATCAACGCCGCCGGAATCAGCAGCCAGAAGCTCAGGTTGTTCATGCGCGCGAAGGCCATGTCAGCCGCGCCGATCTGCAGCGGGATCATCCAGTTCGCGAAGCCGACGAAGGCCGGCATGATCGCGCCGAAGACCATGATCAGCCCGTGCATGGTGGTGAACTGGTTGAACAGCTCCGGGTTGAAGAACTGCAAGCCGGGCTGGAACAGCTCGGAGCGCAGCAGCAACGCCAGCACACCGCCGATGAGGAACATGGTGAACGAGAACACCAGGTACATCGTGCCGATGTCCTTGTGGTTCGTCGCGTACACCCAACGCTTCCAGCCATACGGGTGGCCGTGCGCGTGGTCGTGGTCGTGATCGGCGGGGTGGTCCAGAACTGCGCTCATGAGATTTCCTTTGCTGGCCCGGATTTATTTGCGCTCGGCAACGACTTCGGACGGCTGCACCAGCTGGCCGGTCTTGTTGCTCCAGTGGTTCTTGGTATACGTGATGACCGCTGCCAGCTCGGTGTCCGACAGCTGCTTCCACGACGGCATCGCACCGTTGTTCTGGCCGTTCAGCAACACATGAATCTGCTTGTTGGCGTCGGCATCGAGCACCACGGCGGCGCCGTCGAGCGCCTTGATCGGGCCGGCACCCTTGCCATTGGCCTGGTGGCAGGCGGCGCAGTTGGCGGCATAGACCTTGGCGCCGCGCTCGAGCAGGCCTTCGAGGGTCCACACCTTGCTCGGGTCATCGGCCAGCGCCGCCATCTCCTTCATCTTGCCCGCCACCCAGGCCTCGTAGTCGACCTGGCTGAGCACCTTGACATGGATCGGCATGTAGGCGTGTTCCTTGCCGCACAGTTCGGCGCATTGGCCATAGAAGTCACCGGTCTTCTTGGCCCTGAACCAGGTGTCGCGCACGAAGCCTGGAATGGCGTCCTGCTTGACGCCCAGGGCAGGGACCATCCACGCATGGATGACGTCGTTGGCGGTGGTGATGATGCGCACCTTGCGGTCCACCGGCACCACCAGCGGGTTGTCCACGCGCAGCAGGTAGTCGTCGCCTTCGGGCGTGCCGGCATCGGACAGCGCGCGCTGCGCCGGGTCCAGCGTGGACAGGAACGAGATGCCCTCGCCATCACCACGCAGGTAGTCGTAGCCCCACCGCCACTGGTAGCCGGTGGCCTTGATCGTCAGATCGGAATTGGTGGTGTCCTTCATCGCGACCACGGTGCGGGTGGCCAGCGCGCCCATGCCGATGACGATGATGAACGGCACCACCGTCCATGCCACTTCCACGGCCACGCTTTCATGGAAGTTGGCGGCCTTGTGACCGACCGACTTGCGGTGCTTCAGGATCGAGATGAACATCACGCCGAAGACGGCGATGAAGATGACCACGCAGATCAGCATCACCGCGTTGTGCAGCCACTGGATGTCGGCCGCCATCTGCGACGCCGGCGGGTGCAGGTCGATCTGGTTGACGGCCGGCCCGCCGGGCAAGCTCTGCACGGCGTGGGCCGACTGTGCGATCAGCCAGCAGCAAGCGGCCAGGCCGACGCGCGCCAGCGGTTGCCACGCGGTGTTGAGGCGTTCGAAGTTCATGATCTGTTTTCCGAGGACTTGGCTTGACGCGGCAAATCGGTGCTCTCGCTGGCCCGGGCCGTGCGCCGTGCCGCGCCCAGCGCTTCGCGCAACTCGACGGCGAACCGGGAACGCACCGACAGCGGGACGTGGCGTCCGACGAGGGCCTGTCGCCCCTGCCCGCTCAATGCGAGCAGCGATTTCGGGCCGTGCTGACTGCTGACACGCACCCATTCGGCGTTGAAGACGGTGCGTTCGACACGCCCGCCGCGGTGGTGCTCGACATGCAGTTCGCCGTCGCGCAGCGTGATCAGATCGCCATCGTCGGCATGCCGGGCATACAGCGCGAACGACACCGCCAGCGCAAGCACCTCCACACCGGCGAAAGGCCACACCGCCGGCGCGCCCAGCCACCAGAAACCCAATCCAATCATCATCGACAGCGCACACAGCGCCACGAACACCGCGAGCAACTGGCGCGGGGCCAGCGAACAGTTGCGCTGCAGTTGCCATTGCCGGCGGCCACCCTCGCCGGCCTCATCGGCGGACGGTGACGTTGCGTGGGGTGCTTGCGCGGCGACGGGTGATCTCGGCGCCGGAATCGGCGACCAGCACCCGGGGGCGAAACTGGGGTTCATGCAGGCAGAAGTCGACAAGATCGCAGGGACGGAAATCAGCAAGAACAAGGGCATCGACGCCAACCATCGACACCGACGATCGACGCACACGGGGCGGGAGCGCAGGCGATGCCGGAATGCACTTCAGTACCGGCCCCGTTAGCGCCTGCGATTCTAGCCCAGGCCAATCGCCCTGCCGGGTTTGCGGCGACCCGCGCCCACCATGGCGCGCATGTCGTCGAGCGGCACGCGCGTCCGCGCTTCGACACGGGGCGCCGGGACGCCGCGCAGGGCATGGCCATGGACGACCTCGAAATCGAGCCGGTAGCGGCCCTGATCGTCGCGCAAGGCGGCAAGTTCGCCCAGCAACCTGTCGCGCCACGCGGCGGTGCGCAAGCCCGCGAAGCGCGCGGGATCGGCATTGCCGCCGAGCGTGCGCAGCTCGCTCAGCAGCGACGGCGCATCGGCCCACGACAGCGTGATGACCTCCTGGTCCATCACCGGCTCGGCAAAGCCGGCCTGCAGCAACATGTCGCCCAGATCGTGCATGTCCACGAATGGCGCGTGGGGCGCGCCCCAGCCGAGCCGTTCGTAAATGCGCCGCAAGCCGCCCAGCGATCCCGGCCCGAGGGTCGAGAACATCAGGAAGCCGTCGACGGCCAAAGCGCTGTACCAGCGCCGCATCTGCTGTTGCGGCCGGGCCTGCCAGTGCAACATCATGTTGGCCCAGACCAGGTCGAAACGTCGCTCGGCGAGTGTGTGTTCCGTCAGCGGCGGTGGCGCGCGCTGCGACCAGCGGCGGGGCGACCACCACGGCGCCGGTGCCCCAACGGCATCGGCCGCGTCGCGCTCGAGGCGCTGGATCATGGCCTGCGGGTAAGCGCGCTCGAGCAACTCGGCGCTGGCGCCTTGGCCGCTCCACCAATCGAGCACCGTCGCCGGTCGTGCGCGGATGAGCTGCAGGCGCTCGGCCATGCGACGCGCCACTTCGGCGTGCAACCAAGGCGCCTGGCCGGCACGGCCCAGGCGCCTCGCGATGGACTGCAAAGCGGCCGCCTGCACGGGCCTCGCGTCAGTTGTCGAGCCGGGTGATTCGGCGCTGTCGTCGCCCATGCGGGCAGTATATTGAGACCATGCTGCCGTCGCGCGAGACTGGTCTTTTCCGTCGCCCGACCAGGGCGCTGGCAGGGCTTGCCGGCCAGTGCGAGATCTGTCGCGGCTGGGGTCGCGGCGCGGTGTGCCGCGCATGCCTGGTCGCCTGTTCGATGCCGGTCTCGCGCTGCGAGCGCTGCGGCCTGGCGCTCGCGACCGTGCAGGCCGTCTGCGGCGAGTGCCTGCGCGACCCGCCGCCCTATCGGTCATGCTGCTGTGGTGTGGACTATGCCTTCCCCTGGGATCGCTTGATCGGGCGCTTCAAGTTCAACGGGCAAGTCGAACTGTCGCGGGTGCTGTCCGAAAGGTTGTTGCAGGCCGTGCGGCAGCGCGGCGATGCACTGCCCGAGCTGCTGCTGCCGGTACCGCTGTCGCGGCCACGGCTGGCCGAGCGCGGCTACAACCAGGCCTGGTTGCTGACGCGGCGGCTGTCGAAGGCGCTGGTCATCGAAGCCAGCGTCACGTTGCTGCAACGCCCGGTGGACACCGCGCACCAGGCCGAACTGCCGTTGGCGCAGCGGCGCGGCAACCTGCGCGGCGCCTTCCTCGTCGATGCCGGCCAACGCCCGCGCATCGAGCAGCGTCACGTCGCGCTGATCGACGATGTGATGACCAGCGGCGCCACGCTGCGCGAAGCCACGACCACGCTGTTGCGCGCCGGTGCGAAGCGCGTCGATGTGTGGGTGCTGGCGCGAACGCCGGCGCCGCCGAATTGACGGCATGCGCGACGTGGCCATGTTCAACATCGTGCTGGTGCATCCGGAAATACCGCCCAACACCGGCAACGTGATCCGGCTGGCAGCCAACACGGGCTGTGCGCTGCACCTGATCGAGCCGCTGGGCTTCCGCATGGACGACCGTCTGCTGCGCCGCGCCGGGCTCGACTATCACGAGCATGCCCGCGTGCAGGTGCATCGCTCCTTCGCAGCCTGGCTGGACACCACCGCCGCCGACCTGCAACGCTGCTTCGCCTTCAGCCGCCATGCCGGGCGGCCCTTTCAGGCGGTGACCTGGCAGGCCGGCGACTGGCTGCTGTTCGGCAGCGAAAGCGCCGGCCTGCCCATAGAGGTACGCGAGCAACTCGGCGCACCACAGCTGCTGCGACTGCCGATGCGCGACGGCCAGCGCAGCCTCAACCTGAGCAACGCGGTGGCGGTGGCGGTGTTCGAAGCCTGGCGCCACACCGGCTATGCCGGTGGCAGCTGAAGCATGGCGAGATTGGGCAAGCTCAATCGGCTCAGAACAACTGCTGCGCCAGGAACTGCAGGCTGCGGCCATGCGCCAGCGCCGCGCTGGCAGCGTGGTACGAGCCGCGCGCCCAGCAGTTGAAGCCGTGGTCGGCGTGTTCGTACACATGCACCTGCGCATCGTGTCCCTGCATCGCCGCACGCACCTTGTCCACCGCCGCCAGCGGAATGTTGGCATCGAGCGCGCCGTAGTGGAACTGGATCGGACAGCGGATGCGCGGCGCCAGTTCGAGCTGGTCGTGAATGCCGCCGCCGTAGTAGGCGACCGCAGCATCCACCTCGGTCAACGCCGCTGCGGTGTAGGCCAGCCGGCCGCCCATGCAGTAGCCGATGACGCCGCACGCGCGACCGTGGGCCTGCGGCAGCGCGCGCAGCGTGCGCAGGGCATCGACCATGTCGCGACGCACGGCATCGGGTTGCAACGCACCAGCCAGCGCGCGCCCGCGTTGCACGTCGTCAGCGCTGTAGCCCAGTTCGATGCGCGGCTGCTGCTGCCAGAAGACATCGGGCGCCAACACCACGAAGCCGGCCAGCGCGTACTGTTCGGCAACGCTGCGGATGTGCCCGTTGACGCCGAAGATCTCCTGGTACAGCAGCAGACCCGGGCCGCTGCCGCCGGGCGGCAACGCCAGATAGGCGTCGAAACGGCCGGCGTCGCCGGCAACCGAGGTCCACGACGTGCTGATGGGATGGCTCATGGTTCAAGGCTCCTGGGGCATCGAGAGATCAAAGGGTCAAATGCTGCGGCCTTTGCGATAGCGGGCACGGGCGCGCGGCGTCATGGCGTCTGATCGTGCCATGGCTGCCAACGAAGCGCCGGCATGGGCATGGGTGATGGCCAGCGCCAGCGCATCGGCCGCATCCTGGCCAGGCACCGACGGCAGCGACAACAGCCGCCTGACCATCTCCTGCACCTGGAACTTGCTGGCATGGCCGTGGCCGACCACCGCCTTCTTCAACTGCAGCGCGGTGTATTCGGCCACGCCGAGTTCGCGTGAAACCAGCGCGCTCAACGCCGCGCCGCGCGCCTGGCCGAGCAGCAGCGTGCTTTGCGGGTTGACGTTGACGAAGACGATCTCCACCGTGGCGCTGGTCGGTTGGTAGGTGCGCACCACCTCGCACACGCCGTCGAAGATGATCTTCAAGCGGGCCGGCAGGTTGCCGAGCGCAGCTTCACCGGTGCGGATGGTGCCGCTGGCGACATAGGTCAGTTGCGAGCCATCGACATCGATGACACCGAAACCGGTGCATTGCAGGCCCGGGTCGATGCCGAGGATGCGCGCGTTCATGTCAGCCCCTCGTCCGATGAGTACATCGGCCGATCCCCCTAGGGGATGCGGGCCGGCTTGGGAGCGGCCCGACGCTCGGCCCGCGACCGCCGGCGAGACTGCCGGACAGGCTCACAGCACGATGCTGGAATACCAGCGCAGCGAGTGGAAGAACACCGGCGCGGCGAAACACAACGGCGCCACACGGTCGAGCAGACCGACCGCGCCGGTCAGCGAGCTGTGGTTGCCCCACCAGCGCACACCGGCATCCTTCTTCAGCGCACGCATGACGAAGTCGCCGAGCGTGCCGCAAGCACCGACCAGCATCGCCCACACGATCGCCTGGCCCATCGGTACCGGCGTGATCCAGAACAGCGCCGAACCGGCCGCGCCCGCGCCGAGCGCACCGCAGCCCCAGGCCCGGTACGAAAACGATCGGTCGATGCGCCGCGCCACCGGCCGGCGGCGCAGCCAGCGGCTCATCAGTTCCTGGGTGATCTGCGCCGAGGCGGTCACGCAGACCAGGAAGAACAGCAAGAACGCGCCGCGGCCGGTATAGCCGGGAAAGTCGAGCAACAGCAGCGCCGGCGCATGGCTGAGGCCGTACACGCACACCATGATGCCCCACTGGATCTTGGCGTTGCGTTCGAGAAAGCGCTCGGGGTCGCCGGCGAGCGCGCTCAGCGCCGGAATGGCGAGGAACACGTACACCGGGATGAAGACGCTGAACGCGTCGAAGCTGCGCTGGCCGACCAGCACGTACTGCAGCGGCAGCGCGATGAAGAAGGCCAGCAGCAGGCTGCGGTGGTCGCTGCGTCGCGTGTGCGCCAGCGTGATGAACTCGCGCAGCGCCAGGAACGAGAACACGCCAAACAGCAGCGTCGCCCCGAGCGGCCCCGACAGCCACGACAACCAGAACACGATGCTGCCGATCCACAGCGCGCGCAGGTCGCGCCACAGGCGGTCCTGCAAGTCGCTGTCGGCCGCATCGCGGCGCAGCGAGCGCGCGAAGACCGCCGCCGAGGCCAGCGCCAACGCGCCGAACAGCATCACGAACAACAACGCCACCTGCTGGGTGACATCGAGCGAGCGCAGCGCTTCCATCGCTTCAGGCGCGGTTTCGAATCGGCGCGGTCGCCAGCCGATGGCTCACGACGCTCACGATGCGGCGGGCCGCAGCGCCAGGACCGCGGCGCGGGCCCGGTCGAGGAACTCGCGCTTGCCTTCATCGGGCTCGATCTTCATCGGCGCGCCGAACGTGGCCGTGCACAGGATCGGCACCGGCACCACTTCGCCCTTGGGCATCACCCGCTGCACGTTGTCGATCCAAACCGGCACCAGTTGCACTTCCGGAAACTGCTCGGCGAGATGGAACAAGCCGCTCTTGAAGACCTGCGGCTCGCCCTTGTTGCTGCGCGTGCCTTCGGGAAAGATGACCAGCGAGTCGCCTTGCTGCAGCGCCTCGGTCAACGGCTCCAGCGGGTCCTGGTCTTCAGTGCGCGTGCGACTGACATACACCGCGTTGAACACCTCGCGCGTGATCCAGTGCTTGAAACGCGTGGCCGTCCAGTAGTCGCGCGCGGCGATCGGTCGCGTGCTGGCGCGCAGGTCGGCCGGCAGCGCGGCCCAGATCAGGACCCAGTCGAGGTGGCTCTGGTGGTTGGCAAAATAGATGCGCTGCAGCGCCTCGGGCGGGCAGCCGATCCAATGGCCCTGCGCGCCGGTGACCAGTCGCGCAATGAACGACACCAGCACAGCGGCAATCCGGGCGGCGATCGACATGCGGCGATGGTAGCGCCGCGTGCCGCGTGCTCAGGCTTTCAGGCCTTGGCTTCGAGTTCCTCGCGCGTGATGCCGCTGGCGATCGCTTCCTTGAACCAGCGTGGGCGCTGGCCATGGCCGGTCCAGCCGTTGCCCTTGTCGTCGCGGTAGCGGATCGGTGACTTGTTCTTGGGTTTCGCGCTGCCTTTGGCGCCACCCTTTGCGCGGCGTGTCTTGCGTGCTTTCGGTGCCGCGCTGGCGCCGAACAGGTCTTCGGCGCTGATGCCGTAATGTTCGATCGCGTCGCGGATGCGCGCCACCACACCAGCCTTGTCCTTGTCCTTGACGCGCTGCGCCAACGCCTGCAACTTGTCGATCTGCTTCTGGATCTCAGCCAGGGTTCTTGCCATCATGGTCTCCGTTCATGTCCGCCGACGCCGGCAGGGGATGGGGTGCGCTGACGCGCGGATGTGTCGGCCCGCACTGTAGACGACGCGGCACTCAATGGCGGAAGTGGCGCGTGCCGGTGAACACCATCGCGATGCCGCGTTCGTCGGCGGCGGCGATGACCTCGTCGTCGCGCACCGACCCGCCCGGCTGGATGACACAGGCCGCGCCTTCGTCGATGACCACGTCGAGGCCGTCGCGAAACGGGAAGAAGGCATCGCTGGCCACCGCCGAGCCGGCCAGCGACAGCCCCGCGTTGCCGGCCTTGATGCGCGCGATGCGCGCCGAATCGATGCGGCTCATCTGCCCGGCGCCGACGCCGAGCGTCATGCCGCCGCCGCAGAAGACGATGGCGTTGCTCTTCACGAACTTGGCCACCTTCCAGGCGAACAGCAGGTCGCCCAGCTGTTGGGAGGTCGGCGCCATTCGGGTGACGACACGCAGCTCGGCGCCGCCGATGTTCTTCGCATCGCTGGTCTGCACCAGCATGCCGCCGCCGACGCGCTTGAAATCGAGCGCGTTGACGGCTGTGCCGAGGGCCACTTCGAGCACGCGCAGGTTCTGTTTCGCCGCCAACAGGGCGCGCGCCTGGGGCGTGAAGCCTGGCGCGATCAGCACCTCGACGAACTGCTTGTGTTCGCCGATGCGCCGCGCGGTGGCTTCGTCGAGCGTGCGGTTGAAGGCGAGGATGCCGCCGAAGGCCGACGTCGGGTCGGTCTGCCAGGCCTTGTCGTAGGCCTCGGCCAGGTCCGGGCCAACCGCCACGCCGCACGGGTTGGCGTGCTTGACGATCACGCAGCACGGCGCATCGAAAGTCTTCACGCATTCCCAGGCGGCATCGGCGTCGGCGATGTTGTTGAAGCTCAGCTCCTTGCCCTGCCACTGCCGCCACTGCGCCAGCGCGCCGTCGTGCGGCTTCGCCTCGCGGTAGAAGGCCGCCGTCTGGTGCGGGTTCTCGCCGTAGCGCAGCGTCTGCGTGCGCTGAAGCTGCAGGTTGAGCACGTCGGCAAACGCGTGGCGCCGTGGCACCGCGGTGGGCGTGTCTTCCGCCCCGGCGTCGAGCGCACCCAGGTAATTGCAGATCATGCCGTCGTAGGCGGCGGTGTGGGCGAAGACCTTCTTCGACAGGCGGAAGCGCGTCGCGCGCTGCACGCCGCCGTCGTTCAGCTCGGCGAGGACCTGTGCATAGTCGGCGGGGTCGATCAGCACCGTCACATCGGGCCAGTTCTTCGCCGCCGCACGCAGCATCGCCGGGCCGCCGATGTCGATGTTCTCGATCGCTTCTTCCAGCGTGCAGTCGGCGCGGGCGGTGGCCTGCGCGAACGGGTACAGGTTGACGACCAGCAAGTCGATGGTGCCGATGCCGTGCACGGCCAGCGACGCCATGTGCGCGGGCAGCTCGCGGCGCGCCAGCAGGCCACCATGGATGCGCGGGTGCAGTGTCTTCACGCGCCCGTCGAGCATCTCGGGCAAGCCGGTCACCTCGGCCACTTCGCTGACGGGCAAGCCGGCCTGCGCCAGCAGCCGCGCGGTGCCGCCGGTGGACACCAGCCGCACCTGGCGCGCCGCCAGCTCGCGGGCGAACTCGACGATGCCGGTCTTGTCGGAAACGGAAATCAACGCGGTCAGGGAAGACATGGTTCGTGGGCTCGTCTTGCGAGGTGGACTGGGCGCGGCGCCATGCCACACCTCACTTGAGCAGCTTGTGGTCGATGAGCTTGCGGCGCAGCGTGTTGCGGTTCAACCCCAGCCATTGCGCGGCCTTGCTCTGGTTGCCTTCGGCTTCGCGCATGATCACCTCGAGCAAGGGTTTCTCGACCGTGTTGAGCACCATCTCGTGCACCGAATGCGGCTCGGCGCCACGCAGGTCCTTGAAGTACTGTTCCAGGCTCGCGCGGATGCAGTCCTCGATCTGCCGTTTGCTCATGGCGTCGGCACCGCGTGTGGCATGCGCGCCTCAGGCACAGCGCTCGGCCTGGTCGTCGTTCGCCGCGACCGACGCGGGTTGCGGCAGCAACACATGCTCTTCGGCCAGCGTGTCGAAGAAGGTGGCGACGGCGCGCGCTTGCGCGGCGGCATCGTCGAGGGTGTTCATCACTGCGCGAAAGGCTTCGCCGCCGGGCAGCGCCCGCACCGCCCAGCCGATGTGCTTGCGCGCGGTGCGCACGCCCAGGCCCTCGCCGTACAAGCGGTGGTGGTCGAGCAGGTGTTCGAGCAGCCAGTCACGCACCTCCAGCGTGCCCGGCGGCGGCAGTTCGCTGTCGTGCTGCAGACCGTGGGCGATCTCGCGGAAGATCCACGGCCGGCCCTGCGCGGCGCGGCCGATCATCAGCGCGTCGCAACCGGTGTGCGCCAGCACCGCGCGCGCCTTGCGCGGCGAATCGATGTCGCCGTTGGCGACGACCGGGATGCGCAGTGCGGCCTTGACCGCAGCGACGGTGTCGTATTCGGCCGTGCCCTTGTAACCTTGTTCGCGGGTGCGGCCGTGCACCACCACCAGCGCCACGCCGGCCTCCTGCGCGGCGCGCGCGATCCGCAGCGCGTTGCGCTCGTCGGCACACCAGCCGGTGCGCATCTTCAGTGTCACCGGCACGTCGCGCGGCGCACAGGCCGCCACCACGGCCTCGACGATGGCCAGTGCCAGCGGCTCGTCGCGCATCAGCGCCGAGCCGGCGAACACGTTGCACACCTTCTTCGCCGGGCAGCCCATGTTGATGTCGATGATCTGCGCGCCGCGGTCGATGTTGTGGCGTGCCGCATCGGCCATCGTCGCCGGGTCGGTGCCGGCGATCTGCACGGCGATGGGTGCCGCCTCGCCGTCGTGGTTGGCGCGCCGCGCGCTCTTCGGCGTGTCGCGCAGATCGGGTCGCGAGCTGATCATCTCGCTCACCGCATGGCCGGCGCCGAGGCGCCGGCACAGCTGCCGGAACGGCCGGTCGGTGACCCCCGCCATCGGGGCGACGAACAGGTTGTTCGTGAGCGCGAACGCGCCGATGTGCATCTCGGTGAAGGCTTCGAAACGGGGGGAGGCGCAGTATAGCGGCGGCTTTCATGGCGCTCGGCGATCGGCGGCGTCGCGCGCGCGCTGCCCATAATCGGCGCCGATGGAAGCCTGGCTGAACTCGGTTCTGGCGACACTGGCGTTGCCCCAGTTCGGGCTGAGCACGGTGTTCGTGGTCGCGCTGATTTCGGCCACGCTGCTGCCAATCGGTTCCGAGCCGGCGGTCTTCGGCCTCGTCAAACTCAACCCCGACCTGTTCTGGCCGGCGGTGCTGGTGGCCACCGCCGGCAACACCCTCGGCGGCGCCATCACCTGGGCGATGGGCTACTTCGCCGAACGCACCTACGAGCGTGTCGCACACCGCCCGCCGGGGCAGGCGCGCGCCTTGCGTTGGCTGCAGCAATTCGGCGCCAAGGCCTGCCTGGCCAGCTGGCTGCCGGTGGTCGGCGATCCGCTGTGCGCGGTGGCGGGCTGGCTGCGGCTGCCCTTCTGGCCCTGCCTGCTGTACATGGCCATCGGCAAGTTCCTGCGCTACCTGACCATGACCGCCGCCTTGTTTTGGGTTTTCCCGGGCCAGGTCGGCGGCTGAGCGCGTTTGCTCGGCAAGGGACAATGCCAAGTTCATCTTCCGGTTCGCAGCATGACCGCCACACCCGCCTACGACACCCTGGCCGATACACACGGCCGCCTGCACCGCTTGGGCCACCTGCAAGCGATGGCCGGATGGGACCAGGCCGCCAACATGCCGCCCAAGGGCCAGCGGGCGCGGGCCGAGGCGCTCGCCGAAATGGCCGCGCTTTTGCACCGCATCGCCACCGACCCCGCGCTCGGCGAGCACATCGAGCGTGCCGGGCAGGAGCCGTTGAGCGACTGGCAACGCGCCAACCTGCGCGAGATCCGGCGCGAGTGGCAGCAGGCGACCGCGTTGCCCGAAGCGCTGGTGCAGCGCCGCCAGCTGGCCACCTCGCGCTGCGAGCACGCCTGGCGCACACAACGCCCGGCCAATGACTGGGCCGGCTTCGTGCCGAACATGCGCGAGGTGTTGAGCATCGCGCGCGAGGAAGCCGCGCTGCTCGCCGAACGCAGCGGGCAGTCGCGCTACGAGGCCATGATGGACCGCTTCGAGCCGGGCATGACCTGCGCCACGGTGGACCACGTGTTCGGTGATCTGCGCAAGTGGCTGCCGGGCCTCATCCAGCAGGTCATCGAACGCCAGGCGCGCCAGGCGCTGATCGTGCCCGAAGGGCCCTTCGCACTGCCGGCCCAACGTGCGCTGTGCGACCAGGTGATGCGCCTGCTCGGCTTCGATTTCGATGCCGGCCGCCTCGATGTCAGCACGCACCCGTTCTGCGGCGGTGTGCCCGAAGACGTGCGCATGACCACGCGCTTCAGCGAGGACGAATTCCTCGGCAGCCTGATGGGCACGGTGCACGAGACCGGCCACGGCCGCTACGAGCAGAACCTGCCGCGCGAATGGCTCGGCCAGCCGATCGCCGAGGCGCGCTCGGCGGCGCTGCATGAAAGCCAGTCGCTGAGCTTCGAGATGCAGCTCGGTGGCCACCCCGGCTTCATGGCGCAATTGGCACCGCGCGTGGTCGAGGCCTTCGGCGCGCAGCCGGCGTTCACGGCCGAGAACCTGCACCGGCTGATCACGCGCGTCAAGCCAGGCCTGATCCGTGTCGATGCCGACGAGGTCACCTACGCAGCGCACATCATCCTGCGCTACGAGATCGAGCGGCCGCTGATCGAAGGCGAGATCGAGGTCGAGGACATTCCCGCGCTGTGGGACGCGAAGATGATGGAACTGCTCGGCCTGGACACGCGCGGCAACTTCAAGGACGGGCCGCTGCAGGACGTGCACTGGCCCGAAGGCCTGTTCGGGTACTTCCCGTGCTATTCACTCGGCGCGATGTTCGCCGCGCAGTGGTTCGCGGCCATGCGCAAGGCGCTGCCCGACCTGGATGTCGATATCTCGCGCGGGCACTTCACGCCGGTGTTCGATTGGCTGCAGCAGCAGATCTGGAGCCAGGGCAGCCGCTGGACCACCGATGAACTGGCGCTGCGCGCCAGTGGCGAGCGGCTGAACCCGGCGCACTTCAAGGCTCACCTCGAATCGCGCTATCTGGGTTAAGCGAAGTGTGATCGCGTGGAAAGCCGGTGGCGGATCAGGCCGCTGGCGCGTTGTGCGCCACTCATGCCGGGGGCCGGAGCCCCCCGGCGCTCGCCAGGCACGAAGGGTCCTCAGGACCCTTCGTGTCCGGGCTCTCTCCCCCGGCGCCGGCCTGCGGCCGACACCTCCTCCTTTACTTCGCGTCGTACAACGCGCCACCGGCCTGATCGACCGACAGCGCTGGTGCCAGGCGCGCCAGAAAACCTCTGGCGTTCGTCGCCATGGACGTCTGGTGGCTGGCGTAGCGAAGTAAAGGAGGAGCGGCGGGCGCAGCCCGTCGCGGGGGACATGAGCGAAGTCCAGCCGCCCGGCGCCCTTGGCGTGCGCGGCTATTGAACGCCCAGACGCCCGGCGCCGGCGAAGCAGGTCGACCCCGACTGATTGGGGCACATCACCACGTAGGTGGCGCGCTTGCCACAGCCGCTGACACCGACGGTGTACTCGGCGCGCTCGATGCCGAAGCGAAACGAGATCGGCTGCAAGGTCTCGCGGTTGATTAGCTGCGCGGTCGCCGCCGGGCAGTTCAACTCGAACGCGCCCCGCCGCTGTGCCATCGTCATCGCCTCGGGTTGTGCCTGGTCGATGAACGGCGGGCCACTGGCACAGCCGGCGAACAGCGAGATCACGGCCAGCGAAATGAGTGTCGAGCGTCGCAGCATGGTGTGACTCCAGATTGCACCGGTTCGATGCTAATCGAAGCCTTGCCCTCAGGCCGAACGTGCGGCCAGCGCGCGGTCGAGGTCGTTCAGCACCTCGTCGAGTCGCTGCAAGGTGCGTGCGGCGCGCGTGCGCGGTGGCTTGTGGCGGCCGACCAGCGTGCGCTGGCCATCGTCGAGCACGGCGTCGTCCAGGCCCAGGCCGTGCCGCGCCAGCGTGGCAGCCAGCGTGGCGCGGCGCGAGCGCAGATCGGCACGCGTGCGCTGATACGCGTGCTCGGCCAGCGCCCGCCGTTCGCGGTAGCTGAAGGTGTTGGCCAGGAACATCGCCGGGTCGCGGTGGTCGGGTTCGAAGAGCACGATGTCGGTGTGCGGGTGGCTGCGCTCGTAGCCCTTCATGCCGATTTCCAGGCGGGAATGGATCAGGCTGCGGAAGGTCTGGCTCAGCACCACCGGCAGGCCGCCGGCGACGATCTGCGGGATCGGCGCCTGGCCGCCGCCGAGCACGCGATGCCGCGTGGCGTGGGTGGCGTCGAAGGGCACCAGCGGGTTCAGGCAGAACATCAGGTCCAGGCCCATGTCGAGCAGCACGCTGGCGTGCAGCGTCTTCTTCAACGCGCCGTCGACGAACCAGCGGCCGTCGATCTGCACCGGCGGAAACAGCCCCGGCAATGCCGCGCTGGCGGCCACCGCCTGCGAGATCGGCACATGGTCCCAACCGGGCAGGCCAAAGGGCGCCGTCTCACCGCTGTCCAGGTCGGTCGCCACCAGCACCAGCTGGCGCTCGAGGCGGCGAAAGTCGTTGCTCCGCCCGGGTGCATTCAGCAGGCGGCGCACCTGCACTTCCAGCGGCACGTGGCTGAACAAGCCGGTGGGCAGCGCGCGGCCCAGCAGTTCCAGCGCCGACAGCAGCGAGCCGCGGCGCAGCAGCCAATGTGTGCCGGCCCGCGCCAGCAGGCCCGGCAACGCGGCGGCGCGGCGCGCGAACTCGCCCCAGGCGGGGCGGATGAACATCGCAGGATCGACCAGGTCGTGGCCGGTGCTGTCGTTGCAGATGAAGGCGGTGCACATCTGCCTCGGCGTCATGCCGTTGGCCAGGCCGGCGGCGATGAAGCTGCCGGCCGAGACACCGACATAGCCGGTCATGCGGTTGAAGTCCACACCGACCAGCGCTTCTTGCAGCGCGCACAGCGCGCCGATTTCGTGGATGGCGCCCAACGGTCCGCCGCCGGCCAATGCCAGGCCGATGCGCGGCGGCGGTGCAGGCGAGCTTGGATCCGGCGCCGCAGCGCCGATGGAGCGAGGCCGCATCGGCAAGTGGCGTCAGCCGGCGCGCTTCTTGGCCGGCGCGCGCTTCTTGCTCGGCTTGGCCGCCGTCTTGGCCGATGCCTTCGCGGCCGGCCGCGCCGCCTTCTTCGCGGCCGCAGGCGTGGACTTCGACAACCGCGCCACCGCTGCCGCCAGGTCATCGACGCGCTTGATCAGCGCATCGACATCCTTCGCGGTGGGCACGCCGAGCTTGTTCATCGCCTTGGCGGTGCGCTGCTCGAAGATGGTTTCCAGCTTGTCCCAATGTTGTCCGGCGCGCGCCGACACATCACCGGCCATCGCGCTCATCTTGCCGGTGACTTCGCCGACCGCATCCTCGGCCGCCGACTGGGTCTTGCGCTGCAGGCCGACGCCTTCCTTGATCAGCGCCTCGAACACCTTGGCGCGGCCTTCCTGGGCCTTGGCGAAGGCGCCCATGCCGGCGAGCCAGATCTGCTGCGCCGATTCCTTCACCGCGTGCGCCAACTGGCTGTCGAACAGACCCGGCACCGGTGGCTTGGCGTCGCTCGTTTTCTGGGCCTTCTTGACCATGTCTCGTTCCTCTTTTGCGCTGGGTACGCATGACTGTAGGCCAATGCCTGCCCTTCGTCAGCGCGATTGTCTAGGTTGGCGGCTCTAGGGGCGTTCGGGAAAGCCTGCAGCCGGAGCGTTGCCCTAACATCGAAAATCGGCGCGGCGGTACGGGGCGGCGCGAAGCGCAACCACGCGTGGCAACACCACACGACAACAGCAGGAGCAACGAATGCAGTATTTCGTCACCGGGGCCACGGGCTTCATCGGCAAACGCCTGGTCAAGACGCTGCTGGCGCGTCGCGGCGCCACCGTGTATTTCCTGGTGCGCCCAGGCAGCGAAGGCAAGATCGCCGATCTGCTCGACTATTGGGGCGTGTCGAAGGCGCGGGCCATCGCCGTCAGCGGTGACCTGACGGTGAAGAAGCTCGGTGTCTCGGCCGAGGCCATCAAGGCGCTGAAGGGCAAGGTCGATCACCTCTACCACCTGGCTGCGGTGTACGACATGTCGGCCGATGCCGAAGCGCAGGTGGCGCCGAACATCGACGGCACGCGCAACATGGTCGAATTCGCCAAGGCCATCGAGGCCGGCCATGTGCACCATGTCAGCAGCATCGCCGCGGCCGGCCTGTACGAAGGCGTGTTCCGCGAGGACATGTTCGACGAGGCCGAGGGCCTCGACCACCCGTACTTCATGACCAAGCACGAATCGGAAAAGATCGTGCGCAAGGAATGCAAGCGGCCGTGGACCGTGTATCGCCCGGCGCTGGTGGTCGGCGATTCGACCACCGGCGAGATGGACAAGGTCGACGGCCCGTACTACTTCTTCAAGCTGATCCAGCGCATGCGGCAAATCCTGCCGCCGTGGTTCCCGGCGGTGGGCATCGAAGGCGGGCGCTTCAACATCGTGCCGGTGGATTTTGTCGTCGCCGCGCTCGACCACATCAGCCACGCCCGCACCGCGATCAACGGCAAGTGCTACCACCTGGTCGATCCGGTCGGCTACCGCGTCGGTGATGTGCTCGACATCTTCAGCAAGGCCGCGCACGCGCCGAAGATGAACCTGTTCGTCAACGCCGCGCTGTTCGGCTTCATCCCGAAGAGCGTGAAGAAGGGCTTGATGGCGCTGGCGCCGATGCGCCGCGTGCGCAACGCGGTGATGAAGGACCTGGGCTTCCCCGAGGACATGCTCAGCTTCATCAACTACCCCACGCGCTTCGACCGGCGCGAGACCGATGCCGCGCTGAAGGGCAGCGGCATCGAATGCCCGAACCTGCACGACTACGCCTGGCGACTGTGGGATTACTGGGAACGCCACCTCGACCCCGATCTGATGATCGACCGCAGCCTGAGGGGCACGGTCGGCGGCAAGGTGGTGCTGATCACCGGCGGCTCGTCGGGCATCGGGCTGTCGGCAGCCAAGCGCTTCGCCGAGGCCGGCGCCATCACCATCATCGCCGCGCGCGGCGAGGACAAGCTGGCCGAGGCGAAACAGGAGATCCTCGACCACGCCGGCAAGGATGCACAGGTGTTCACCTATTCGGTGGACATCGCCGACGAAGCCGGCTGCGCCGCCTTCGTCAAGCAACTCGAAGACGAGCATGGCGGCGTCGATTTCCTGATCAACAACGCCGGCCGTTCGATCCGCCGTGCGATCGAGGCCAGCTACGACCGCTTCCACGATTTCGAGCGCACCATGACGCTGAACTACTTCGGCAGCCTGCGCATCACGATGGGCCTGTTGCCAGGCATGGTGAAGAAGCGCAAGGGGCATGTCGTCAACATCAGCTCGATCAGCGTGCTGGTCAACGCGCCGCGCTTTTCGGCCTACGTGGCCAGCAAGGCCGCGCTCGATGCGTGGACGGCGTGTGCGTCGAGCGAATTCGCCGACCAGGGCGTCACCTTCACCACCGTCAACATGCCACTGGTGCGCACGCCGATGACCGCGCCGACCAAGATCTACGACAGCATGCCGCTGCTGATGCCCGAGGAAGCCGCCGACATGATCGTGCGCGCCTGCGTCTACAAGCCGGTGCGTGTGGCGACGCGGCTGGGCATCTTCGGCGAGGTGCTGCACGCGGCCGCGCCGCGCGTCACGCAGATCGTCATGAACACCACCTTCCGCATGTTCCCCGACAGCGCGGCGGCGAAAGGTGGAACAGGCGACAAGGCCGCCAAGCCGGCGCTGTCGGCTGAAGCCGTGGCGATGGCGAACATGATGCGCGGCATCCATTTCTGATTCACGGCCCAGGACAGCGCGCTTTGTCACATCGAACCGGAGGCGCCCGCCGGCTGGCGGGGTTGTGGCTGCTGTGTGCGCTGGTCGGCTGCTCGACGCTGTCGCGTGACGCCTACGACGAACGCCACGGGCGGCCCGACCCCCGGCGCTTCGACACGCCGGCTTTGCCGGCGGATGCCGCTCTGTCGTTTCACAGCCAGATCCAGCCGATCCTGTCGCGGCGCTGTGTCGTCTGCCATGGCTGCTACGACGCGCCGTGTCAACTCAAGCTCGGTGCCTGGGAAGGCGTGGCACGCGGCATCAGCAAGCAGCCGGTGTACGACTCCGAGCGCTTGAGCGAGGCGCCGCCGACGCGGCTGTTCGTCGATGCGCAGACGCCGTCGCAGTGGCGCGCCAAGGGCTTCGATGCGGTGCTCAACGAACGCCGTGACACGCCCGCGACCAACCTGTCGGGCAGCGTGCTGTACCAAAGCCTGGCCCTGAAGCAGCAGCATCCGTTGCCGGCCGGCCCGGTGCTCGGCAAGGAGTTCGATTTCTCGCTCGACCGCGACAACGCCTGCCCGCGCATCGATCAGTTTGCCGACCACGCCGCGAGTCATCCGCTGGCCGGCATGCCCTACGGCTTGCCGGGTCTGAAACCCGACGAACAGGCCCAGCTGACGCGCTGGCTGGCGGCCGGCTCGCCCTATGAGGGCGATGTGCCGTTGAGCGCCGTGCAACACGCGCAGGTGCGGCAGTGGGAGAGCTTCCTCAACGGGCCGTCGCTGAAGGAGCGGCTGATGAGCCGCTACCTGTTCGAACATCTGTTCCTCGGCCACCTGCATTTCGACGCCGACGCCACGCACCGCGCGTTCCGCCTCGTCCGCTCGACAACTCCGAGCGGCGAGCCGGTGCGCATCATCGCCTCGCGCCGGCCATACGACGACCCGGGCAGCGCGAGCTTCTACTACCGGCTCGAACCCGAGCGCGAAGTCATCCTGGCGAAAACGCACATGCCCTATGCGCTGAATCCGGCGCGCATGGACAAGTACCGCCGCTGGTTCCTGGCGCCGCAACCGCCGGTGAGCGTGCTGCCGTCCTACGACGTGGCCGTGGCGTCGAACCCGTTCGTGGCCTTCCGCGACATCTCGCCCGATGGGCGCTACCGCTTCCTGCTGGATGAAGCCCAGTTCTTCATCATGAACTTCATCAAGGGCCCGGTGTGCCGCGGCCAGGTGGCGGTGGATGTGATCCGCGACAACTTCTGGGTCTTCTTCATGGACCCGAAAGCGAGTGCCGCCGACATGGAAGTCGATGCGCTGCTGCGCCAGGCACAGGCCATGCAGCTGCCGGGTTCGCGCGGCAGCGATTCGGGTGCCGTCGGCCCCTGGCTCGACTACGCCAAACAGGAGCGCGCCTACCTGAAGACCAAGTCGGCCATGATCGACAACAGCCTGAATGCGGGTCGCGCCCGCCTCGACCTGTCGTTGATCTGGAACGGGCAAGGCGATGGCGGCGAGCGCAATGCCAATGCCGCCTTGACCATCTTCCGCCACTTCGACAATGCCTCGGTGGTGCAAGGCCTGATCGGCGAGGCGCCGAAGACGTCCTGGGTCATCGGCTACGCGCTCTTCGAACGCATCTACTACCTGCTGGTGGCCGGCTACGACGTCTTCGGCGATCTCGGCCACCAGCTCGACAGCCGCCTGTACATGGACTTCATGCGCATGGAAGGCGAGTTCAATTTCCTGACGCTGCTGCCGCTGGATCGGCGCGCACCGACGGCGGATGACTGGTACCTGCATGCCATGGCCGAAGCGCGTGAATACGTCTATGGGCCGCACAACCAGATCAGTGCGCAAAGCGCCATCGGCTACCGCACCGGCGACCCGCAGCGTGAGCTGTACGCGCTGCTCGCACGGCGGCTGCAACCTGTGCTGAACACGCGCTTCGAGTTGTCCAACGTGACCGAACCCGCGTTGCGCGACGCATTGGTTTCGCTGGCCACGGTGCGCGGGGCCGCCCTGGCGTGGCTGCCCGAGATGTCGGTGCTGCGCGTGGACGTCGTCGGAGCGCCAGCGGCCGCGCCGCATTACTTCACGCTGCTGCGCAACACTGCGCACTCGAACGTCACCCACCTGGCGCGCGAGAAAGGTGAACTGATGCCCGCCGATAACACGCTGAGCGTGGTGCCGGGTTTCATCGGCGCCTATCCGAATGCCTTCTATCGCGTCGATGCATCCGAACTGCCCGCCTTCGAGGCAGCGCTGCGCAAGCTGGCCTCCGAGCAGGAATACCGCGCGCTGGCCGATCGCTTCGCGGTGCGCCGCACCAGTGCTGCCTTCTGGGCGTTCAGCGATGCATTGCCCGAGGCCTACAAGGCGCAGGCGCCGCTGGAGGCGGGGCTGCTCGACCTGAACCGGTTCGAGAACCGCTAAAGTGGCGCGCAGCCGATGTGCGGCGCGCGCGGCTCGAGCAAGCCAGTCGCCGGCGAAATGTGTTCGCTCCGGATGGCGACGGCCCTTCGATGCCGCCGTGGGCGTCAGTCGGCCACCTTCAGCACGAGCTTGCCGAAGTTTGCGCCGGTGAACAGCTTGGCCAGCGTGCTCGGGAAGACGGCGATGCCGCCTTCGACCACGTCTTCCTTGCTCTTCATGCGCCCCTCCTTCAGGTAGGCCGACATCTCGGCGATCGCCGACGGAAATCGCTGCGCGTAGTCGAAGACCACGATGCCTTCCATGCGCGCGCGGTTGACCAGCAGCGAAAGGTAGTTCTTCGGGCCCTGCGCCGGCGCACTGTTCTTGTTGTTGTATTGGCTGATGGCGCCGCAGATGACGATGCGGGCTTTCGGCGCCAGCTTCGCCAGCACGTCGTCGAGAATCTCGCCGCCGACGTTGTCGAAATAGATGTCCACGCCCTTCGGGCAATGTTCCTTCAGGCCCGCGCGCACCGGGCCTGCCTTGTAGTCGATGCAGGCATCGAAGCCCAGTTCATCGACCACCCAGCGGCACTTGGCCGGCCCGCCGGCGATGCCGACGACGCGGCAACCCTTCAGCTTGGCCAGTTGCCCCACGGTCTGGCCGACCGCGCCGGCGGCGCCCGAGACGACCAGCGTGTCGCCGACCTTCGGCTGGCCGACGTCCATGAGGCCGAAGTAGGCGGTCATGCCGGGCATGCCGAGCACGTTGAGCCACTGCGTCACGCTGCCCAGCGACAGATCGATCTTGTGCAGGCCGGCGCGTTTTTGCTCGGCGGCGGCACCGTGCCAGTATTCCTGCGCACCCAGGCTGCCGGCGACCGTGTCGCCGACGGCGAAGTCGGGCGAGTTCGACGCCAGCACGCGGCCGATGCCACCTGCGCGCATCACCTCGCCGATGCCCACCGGCGCGATGTAGCTCTTGCCCTCGTTCATCCAGCCGCGCATCGCCGGGTCCAGCGACAGCGCCAACGTCTGCACCAGCACCGCGCCATCGCCCGGCTCGGCGACCGGCTCCTGGCTGAATTGCCAGTTCTCGGGCACGACGTTGCCGACCGGGCGCGAGGCCAGGCGCAACTGGTGGTTGATGCGGTCGGTGTGAGAAGTGCTCATGAAGGGGCTCCGGTGGGTGGGTGGGCAAGCCTCATCGTAGGGCGAGGCCACGGCGCGCTGCGTCGCACGGGCGACGCGTGCGTTTTGAACGTTGGCCGGCAGGTGTCGGTGAGTGCTTGTTCAATGTTCGCCGCGGCGGCCGGCAAGCGGTGCGTCCGGGCAGCGGTGCACTTCCAGCGTCACGTGGCGCAACGTGGGCAGATCGTGCAGCCGCTGCTGGTATTCGGCAGTCCGTCGCGGTGCGTCGGCGACCACGCTCAGCGCGGCCGCATGGGCCTGCGCGCCGATCTGCCAGACATGCAGATCGGCCACCCGCGTGTCGCCATCGGCTTCCATGCGCTGGCGAATCTGCTGTTGCAGACGCACGTCACCGTTGGCGTCGATGAGCGCGCGCACCGAGCTGCCCAGCACGCCCCAGGCCCAGCGCGCGATGATCACCGCACCCACCAGCGCCACCACCGGATCGAGCCAGCGCCAGCCGAACCACAGGCCGCCGGCCAGCGCCACCAGCGCCAGCACGGAAGTGAACAGATCGGCCAGCACATGCAGCCAGGCGGCGCGGAAATTGGTGTCGCCATGGTGATGGTGGTCGTGGCCCGGCGCGTGGTCGTGAGCGTGCGCGTCGTGCGCTTCAGCCGCGTCCTGCGTGGGCCGCGCCAGCAGCCAGGCGCTCGCCACATTCACCAACAGGCCGATCGACGCAACGACCATCGCTTCGACATAGGCGATGGCCCCCGGTGCGCGCAAGTGTTCCGCGGCCTGCCACACCAGCGAGGCCGACATGGCCAGCAGCAGCAGCGAGCTGGTGTAGGCCGCCAGCATCTCGATCTTCCAGCCGCCGAAGGCGAAGCGGCTGCTGCGTTGCGCACGCTGTGCCAGACGCATGGCCAGTGCCGCGCCGCCGAGGGCCAGCGCATGGGTGCCCATGTGCCAGCCATCGGCGGTCAGTGCGAGAGAGCCGCTCCAGTAGCCGAAAAGCAGTTCCAGCACCATCGTGGCCAGTGTCAGCGCCGTCACCTGCCACAGTGCGGTGGCGCGCGCGTCGGCGCCCACGGCGCCGAAGTGGTGCTCGTGCGTGAACGGCGACAGGTCGTGCTGGTGCGTGGACATGGCCGACACAGTCTTGCACAGTGAGCGCGTCGCGGCCAGAGTCCGCTTCGCCGGCAGGGCTGCCGGCGCGGCCGGCGGCGGCTGCGCCGAAGCGGGTCGAACCCTACAATTCCGGCCCACCGTCCCTGCCCAGCCGCTGCCGCCATGACCCCAGCCGACCCGCAAGACCTGAGTCACATCGCGCTGCGCGACAAGGCCGAGATCCTGTCGCAGGCACTGCCCTACATCCGCAAGTTCCACGGCAAGACCATCGTCATCAAGTACGGCGGCAACGCCATGACCGACCCTGCCCTGCAGCAGGATTTCGCCGAGGACGTGGTGCTGTTGAAGCTGGTCGGCATGAACCCGGTGGTGGTGCACGGCGGTGGTCCGCAGATCGAGGAGGCGCTGAAGCGCCTGGGCAAGAAGGGCACCTTCATCCAGGGCATGCGCGTCACCGACGAGGAAACGATGGAAGTCGTCGAATGGGTGCTGGCCGGGCAGGTGCAGCAAGACATCGTCGGCCTGATCAACGTCGCCGGCGGCAAGGCGGTGGGGCTGACCGGCCGCGACGGCGGGCTGATCCGCGCGCGCAAGCTGCGCATGGTGGACCTGAAGGACCCGCGCATCGAACACGACATGGGCCATGTCGGCGAGATCGAATCGATCGACCCGAGCGTGGTCAAGGCCTTGCAGGACGACCAGTTCATTCCCGTCATCTCGCCGCTCGGCTTCGGCCGCGACAACGAGAACTACAACATCAACGCCGATGTGGTGGCCGGCAAGCTGGCCGAGGTGCTGAAGGCCGAGAAGCTGATGATGCTGACCAACACGCCCGGCGTGCTCGACAAGGACGGCAACCTCCTGACCAACCTGAGCGCGCGCGAGATCGATGACCTGTTCGCCGACGGCACCTTGAGCGGCGGCATGCTGCCGAAGATCGCCTCGGCGCTGGATGCGGCGAAGAACGGCGTCAACAGCGTGCACATCATCGACGGACGCGTGCCGCACGCGATGCTGCTGGAAGTGCTGACCGACCAAGCCTACGGCACGATGATCCGATCCCATTGATGCCGTCTTGAAGCGGGATCTGCCGAAGGCCCGCGCGCGGGTCTGGCTGTTCGATCTGGACGACACGCTGCACGATGCGGCCACCGCATCGATGCCCGGTCTGGCGCTGTCCTTCGGTGCATACATCGAACGCGAACTCGGCCTCACGCGCGCCGAATCCGATGCGCTGCGGCGACGCTACTGGCTGCGCTACGGCGCCACCTTGCTCGGCCTGGTCAAGCACCACGGCATCAGCGCGGCGCACTTCCTGCACCACACGCACCTGCTGCCCGGGCTGGAGGCGGCCGTGCGCGGCCATCGGCCCGACCTGGTGGCGCTGAAGCGCCTGCGCGGGCGCAAGTACATCGTCACCAACGCGCCGCGCGCCTACGCGCTGCGCGTGCTCGGCGTGCTGGGCATCGGCGCTGCGTTCGACGGGCTCGTCTCGATCGAGGACATGCGCATGTTCGGCGAGCTGCGACCGAAGCCCGACGCGCGCATGTTCAGGCGCCTGCTGGCGCGGCTGCGCGTGCCGGCATCACGTTGTGTGCTCGTCGAGGACAACCTGCACAACCAGCGCGCCGCGCGCCGCGTGGGCATGAAGACGGTGTGGATGCAGCGCTGGACACGCCTGGCCGCCAGCCACGCCCACGTGCGCTGGACGATGCGCCCGGCCTATGTCGATGTGCATGCGCGGCACTTGCGGGTGCTGCTGCAGCGATGGCCCTGATCGGGGCGCGCAGAATGGTCGTCTGATGTGTGCCACGAGCAACGGAGCAAGACGATGAGCAATGCCCACCCCACCGCCTGGAAACACGATGGCGTGCGTGTCATCCCCGCCGACCGGCTCGACGCCAACACCGCGCAGACGCCGGGCATGGACCGCAAGGCGGCGATCAACTTCGCCCGTGTGGGCGCCAACAAGCTGTGGGCCGGCACGGTGCACATCCACGCCAACGCGAAGACCGGGGCGCACCATCACGGGCCGCTGGAAAGCGTGATCTACGTGGTCAAGGGTCGCGCGCGCATGCGCTGGGGCGAGGCCCTCGAGTTCGTCGCCGAGGCCGGGCCCGGCGATTTCATTTACGTGCCACCGTTCGTGCCGCACCAGGAAATCAACGCCAGCGTCGATGAGACGCTGGAGTGCGTGCTGGTGCGCAGCGACGGCGAGGCAGTGGCGGTGAACCTCGACATCACTCCAGCCGAAGCGCCCGAAAACGTGCGCTGGATCGACCCCACGCATCCGCAGGGCTGAAGGCGTAACAGCGTTGCGGTGCGCGCCGAAGTCAGTGTTTACCTGCACGCGCCTGCGCCCGAGCCCTATGCCAGAATGAACTTGCCCCTGCCGCTCGAGCCGCCCCGCCCCGATGCCTGACCAACCCGCCAGCCCTGGCCTGATCGACGTGGCCGACGACGGCGAGCCTTCGCCAGCCCCGAGCGAGCTGATCGACGCGCCTGTCGTGCCAACCGATGAGACCGATGAAGCGGTCGATGGCGGTCAGGGCGATGACACCGCGCCCGCGACGACGGCCAAAGGCACCACGCGCAAGCGCCCGAAACCGGGCGAGCGCCGCGTGCAGATCCTGCAGACGCTGGCGACGATGCTCGAACAGCCCGGTGCCGAGCGCATCACCACCGCCGCGCTGGCGGCACGGCTGAAGGTCAGCGAAGCGGCCCTGTACCGCCACTTCGCCAGCAAGGCGCAGATGTTCGAAGGGTTGATCGAATTCATCGAATCGAGCGTGCTCTCGCTCGTCAACCAGATCACCGAGCGCGAAGCGCAGGGCAGCGCGCAGACGCAACGCATCGTCACCGTGCTGCTGCAGTTCGGCGAGAAGAACCCGGGCATGACGCGGGTGATGGTCGGTGATGCGCTGGTCTTCGAGCACGAAAGGCTCACCTCGCGCATGAACCTGTTCTTCGATCGGCTCGAATCGCAGTTGCGCCAGACCCTTCGCCACGCGGCCGAAAGCGCCGGCTCGAGCACACCCACCGTCGATGCGCAGGCGCTGGCCTCGGTGCTGACCGCGTTCTGCGTCGGGCGGCTGCAGCGCTACGCGCGCTCGGGCTTCAAGCGGCTGCCCACCGAACACCTCGAACTGGCCCTGCTTCGCCTGAGTGCCTGAGGCCGCCGCGATGCCAGCGGGCGCGGCGTCCTTCGCCGGCGCCGTCTTCGATGTGGCCGGCATGCGCATGCATCTGCTGCCGCAGCGCGCCGCCTACCTGCCCGATATTGGCACCTTGCTGGTGGCTGATGCGCACATCGGCAAGGCCGTGTCGTTCCGTCGCCTCGGTGTGCCGGTGCCACCGGGCACGACCAGCGAAACACTCGACCGGCTGGCCCGCTGCGTCGCGGCCAGCGGCGCGCGGCAGGTCGTGTTCCTCGGCGACTTCCTGCACTCGGCCCGCGCGCGCGCGCCCGACACGCTGGCAGCGCTCGAGCGCTGGCGGGTGCAGCATGCGCATCTCGAGTTGACGCTGGTGCGCGGCAACCACGACGGCCACGCCGGCGATCCACCGGCCAAGCTCGGCATGCGCTGTGTCGACGAACCGCTGCGGCTGCACGGCCTGGCGCTGTGCCATCACCCGCAGACGGTGGCGGGCAGCTATGTGCTGGCCGGCCATCTGCACCCGGGCGCGGTGCTCGGCGCGCGCGGTTTCGACCGCCTGCGGCTGCCGTGTTTCCACTTCGGCGCGGACTGTGGTGTGCTGCCGGCCTTCGGCGCGTTCACCGGCTTGCATGTGGTGCGCCCGCTGGCGGGCGAACGCACCTTCGTCATCGCCGGCGATACGGTGTGCGAGCTGCCGGCCCGAGTCGCCACACCCTAAACTGCGCGCCATGAATGCCGGCTCGCTCGAACACCTGATCTCCCGCGCCGAGGCGCTGCTGGAGCGCCTGGAAGCGGTGCTGCCGCATCCGCTGAGTGCACCCGACTGGGCCCAGGCCACGGCCTTCCGCTACCGCAAGCGCGGCGGCTCGGGACTCGTCGAGCCGGTGCGCCATGTGGCGCCGATCCGCCTGCACGAGCTGGTCGAGGTGGAGCCGCAGAAGCAGCGGCTGCTGCGCAACACCGAGCAATTCGTCGCCGGGCTGAGGGCCAACAACGTGTTGCTGACCGGTGCGCGCGGCACCGGCAAGAGTTCGCTGATCAAGGCCTGCCTGAACGAATTCGCGAATCGCGGGTTGCGCCTGATCGAAGTGGACAAGACCGACCTGGTCGATCTGCCCGACATCGTCGATCTGGTCGCCGAGCGGCCCGAGCGCTTCATCGTCTATTGCGACGACCTGAGCTTCGACGAGGGCGAGCCAGGCTACAAGGCGCTGAAGTCGATCCTCGACGGCTCGGTATCGCAATCGTCCGACAACGTGCTGATCTATGCCACCAGCAACCGCCGCCACCTGCTGCCCGAGTACATGTCGGAGAACCTGAGCTACAAGCACACCGAGGACGGCGAGGTGCATCCGGGCGAAGTGATCGAGGAGAAGATCTCGCTGTCTGAACGCTTCGGGCTGTGGATCAGCTTCTATCCGTTCACGCAGGCCGAATACCTGGCCATCGTCGCGCAGTGGTTGCGCGGTTTCGGTGTCAACGAAGCGGCGATCGGCGCCGCGCGTGCCGAGTGTCTGGTGTGGGCGCTCGAGCGTGGCTCGCGTTCGGGCCGCGTGGCCTACCAGTTCGCGCGCGACTACTCGGGCCGGCACGGCGCGTGAACGCATCGGTGGGCGACCCCGATGACCGGGTGCCGGTGGATGTCGCGGTCGGTGTGCTGATCGATGCCGCCGGCCGCTTCTTGCTGTGCTCGCGCCCGCCGGGCAAGGTCTACGCGGGCTTCTGGGAGTTTCCGGGCGGCAAGCTGGAACCGGGCGAGACGGTCGAACAGGCTTTGCGCCGCGAGCTGCACGAAGAGCTGGGCATCGAAATCGACGAGGTGCATCACTGGCGCGTCGAACGCGTGAGTTATGTGCATGCCCACGTGCAGCTCAATTTCTGCAAGGTGATGGCCTGGCGCGGCGAGTTGCAGATGCTCGAAGGCCAGCAGATGGCCTGGCAGCAGTTGCCGTTGTCGGTGCACCCGGTGCTGCCCGGTACGGTGCCGGTGCTGCACTGGCTGGCGGCCGAGCGCGGTTTTGCCGGCCCCACCCACCCGGCGTGAGGCAATGCGGGTTGCTACACTGATTTTATGGACTGGCTCGATGACATCCGCTGGGACACGCAAGGGCTGGTGCCTGTGATCGCGCAGGAAGTCGGCAGCAACGACGTGCTGATGTTCGCGTTCATGAACCGCGAGGCGCTGGCGCGCACGGTGCAGATCGGCCAGGCCGTGTACTGGAGCCGCTCGCGGCAGCGGCTGTGGCACAAGGGCGAAAGCTCGGGTCACTTCCAGCGTGTGCACGAAATTCGCATGGACTGTGACAGCGATGTGCTGCTGCTGAAGATCACACAAACTGGCCACGATCCCGGCATCGCCTGCCACACCGGCCGCCACAGCTGCTTCTTCAAGCGCCTCGACGACGGCGCCTGGCAGCCGGTCGAGCCGGTGTTGATGGATCCGAAAACCATCTACCCATGAGCACCGGCAACACCTCCGGCAACGACACGCTGGCGCGGCTGGCTGCGGTCATCGACACCCGGCGCCGGGGTGATCCGGGCAAAAGCTATGTCGCGCGCTTGTTTTCAGCCGGCACCGACACCATGTTGAAAAAAGTGGGCGAGGAAGCCACCGAGGTGGTGATGGCCGCCAAGGACGGCGACCGTCAGCGCGTGATCAACGAAATGGCCGATCTGTGGTTCCATTCGATGGTCGTGCTGGCCCATTTCGATCTCGCGCCGGCCGATGTGCTGGCCGAGCTGGAGCGGCGCGAGGGCCTGTCGGGCCTGGAAGAATTCGCGGCGCGCAAGATGCAGGCCCGGGAGGAAGGCAAGACATGAACCAGACGCTGCAGATGAACGACAGCCAGCGCTCGCTGAGGTCGATCGGCCACATCAGCTATTTTCTGCATCTGATCGTCGCTGTCGGCGCGGTGCTGCCGGGCACGCAGGCCAGCGTGGCGCTGCTCATCGTCGCCTTCGTCATCGACCTGGTGAAGAAGGACGAGGCGCGCGGCAGCTGGCAGGAGTCGCATTTCAGCTGGCGCATCCGCACGGTGCTGTGGGCGGCCGTGCTGTACTTGGTGACCGCGCCGTTGTGGCTGCTGTTCTTCGTGCCCGGCTGGATCGCCTGGGGCATCATCTCGATCTGGTTCCTGTACCGCATCGTGCGCGGCTGGATGAATCTGAACGCCAACATCGCCATGCCGGGGTCGGGTGGCGTTTGAACGCGGCGGCCACATGAACAGCGATCCGGATTGCATCTTCTGCAAGATCGTCGCCGGCCGCGTGCCGGCGAAAAAGGTCTTCGAAGACGACGACCTGCTGGTGTTCCACGATATCCAGCCTTGGGCGCCGGTGCACGTGCTGATCATTCCCAGGCAACACGTTACCACGCTGTACGACGTCGAGGCGCGGCACGATGCGCTGCTGGGCCGCATGCTGGGCCTGGCGCCGCGGCTGATGCGCGAACTGGGCGTGCTCAACGGCTTTCGCACGCTGATCAACACCGGTGAAGACGGGCGCCAGGAAGTGCAGCACCTGCACATGCATGTCATGGGCGGCCCGCGGCCCTGGCTGAAAGGCTAGCGGCGAGCCCGCGCAGGCGAAGCGCGCGCAAAGCCGCACGCCCGCGCGGGGCTTGCCGACAATCGCGGCGGCGGCGCCCACCTAGAATCCTTCAATCCCCCGCAGGAGAGAAATCATGGGCTCATTCAGCATCTGGCATTGGCTGATCGTTTTGTTGGTGGTGGTGTTGATCTTCGGTACCAAGAAGCTGAAGAACATCGGTGCCGACCTGGGCGGCGCGGTCAAGGGCTTCAAGGACGGTGTCAAGAGCGGCGGCGAATCGGCGGCCGATTCCACTGCGCCACCGCAGCAGGTCGGCAACCACAAGTCGGTGCACGACAGCACTGTCGACGTCGAGGCGCGCACCAAGTCCTGAGTCGCGCAGCGGCCGCGACGTCGTCCTGCGCGGCAACCTGAACGCCTGAATCCACCGCATGATCGATTTCGGCTTCGACAAGATTGCATTGATCGGCGCGGTCGCGTTGATCGTCATCGGCCCCGAGAAGTTGCCCAAGGTGGCGCGCACCGTGGGCCACATGCTGGGCAAGGCGCAGCGCTACGTGGCTGACGTGAAGGCCGAGGTCAATCGCTCGATCGAACTCGACGAGCTGAAGAAGATGAAGACCGAGTTCGAGGACGCCGCGCGCAGCGTCGAGAAGAGCGTCAGCGACGAGATGCAGCAGGCCAGCGCGGCGGTGAGCAACGAGTGGTCGTCGATCGGATCGTCGATCGATGGCACGGCGACACCGTCGCAAGCGTGGCAACCGCCGCCGCCGACCTACAAACATCCGAAGAAGCACTGGCGGCTCAAGCGCACCGCCATGCCGCAGTGGTACAAGCAGCGCAACGGCATTCGCGCCAAGGCCTTGTCGGGTGCGGCGCGCGTCGCGCGCTTCCGGCCGCCGGCCGGCAAGAGTTCGCCATGAACGCGGTCGGCCGCCCCGAGGGCAAATACCGAAGTGCGTCGTGCGGAAGGTAAACCGGTGACCACCGCATTGCGCCAGAACAAGGCATCCCGTTGAGCGACGACCCCAAGCCGCGCGACGAGCTCGAGGGCACCGAAGCGCCCTTCGTTTCACACCTGGTCGAGTTGCGCGATCGGCTGATCCGCACCTTCATTGCCGTCGGCGTGTGGTTCGGCGCCTTGATGCTGTGGCCCGGCGCCGGCAATCTCTACGATCTGCTCGCCGCGCCGCTGGTCGCCAACCTGCCGGCCGGCGCCACGTTGATCGCCACCAATGTCATCTCGCCGTTCATGGTGCCGCTGAAGATCACACTGCTGGCGGCCTTCATGCTGGCACTGCCGGTGGTGCTGTACCAGCTGTGGGCTTTCGTCGCGCCGGGCCTGTACAGCCACGAGAAGAAGATGGTGCTGCCGCTGGTGGTGTCGAGCACGCTGCTGTTCTTCCTGGGCGTGGCTTTCTGCTACTTCTTCGTCTTCGGACAGGTGTTCAGGTTCATCCAGAGCTTCGCCCCGAAGAGCATCACCGCGGCGCCGGACATCGAGGCCTACCTGAGCTTCGTGATGACCATGTTCATCGCTTTCGGCGCCGCCTTCGAGGTGCCCGTGGCGGTGGTGGTGCTGGCCCGCCTGGGCGTGGTCAGCGTGGAGAAGCTGCGCGCCTGGCGCGGCTATTTCGTCGTCGGCGCGTTTGTGCTGTCGGCGATCATCACCCCGCCGGATGTGGTCTCGCAGTTGGCGCTGGCGATCCCGATGTGCCTGCTCTACGAGCTGGGCATCTGGCTGTCGGTGCTGTTCAACAAGCACACGCGGGTGCCGAACGGCGAGGCCGACGCCGGCACCGCCGGCTAGGCGCCGCTGCCTATTCGCTGTCGCGCGGCCGCTGCGGCGGACGTTGCGCCACCCGCAGCTTCAATTGCAGCGGCTGGTTGCCGCGCTGCACGGCCACTAACGCCTCGCTGTTCGGTTTCAGCGCGGCCACCACAGCGAGCAGCTGCACGGTGTTGGCCACCGGCGCATCGGCAATCGCCACCACCACGTCGCCCGGGCGCATGCCGCCGCGGCTGGCCGGCCCGCCTTGCAGCACGCCGGTGATGAGCACGCCGTGGTCGACGCCCAGGCGCAGGCTGGCGGCCAGTTCAGGGCTCAGGTCGCGCGGCTCGACGCCGATCCAGCCGCGCGTGACGCGGCCGTCGGCGAGCAACGCCTCCATGACCCTGCGCGCGCTGTCGACCGGGATGGCAAAGCCGATGCCCATGCTGCCGCCGTTGCGGCTGTAGATGGCGGTGTTGATACCGATCAGCCGGCCTTGCACATCGACCAGCGCCCCGCCCGAATTGCCGGGGTTGATGGCGGCATCGGTCTGGATGAAGTTCTCGAAGGTGGACAGGCCGAGCCGGTTGCGGCCGAGCGCGCTGACGATGCCCGAGGTCACCGTCTGGCCGACATTGAACGGGTTGCCGATGGCCAGCACCACGTCGCCCACCTGCATCGCTGCGGCATCGCCGAGCGTGATCACCGGCAACGCGTCGAGTTCGATGCGCAGCAGCGCCAGATCGGTCTCCGGGTCGGTGCCGATCAGCTTGGCGCGCGCCTGGCGGCCATCGGCCAGTTGCACGTCGATGTCGTCGGCGCCTTCGACGACATGGTTGTTGGTCAGCACATGGCCCTCGGCGGACACGATCACGCCCGAGCCCAGGCCGACCCGGGGCTGGGCGGCGCCGTTTCGACCATTGCCGAAGAAGAAGCGGGACCACGGATCCTGCACCTGCGCCTGGCCCTGCTGTCCCGGCGCCTTGCTGGCGACCACGCTGACCACGGCCGGCGCCGCGCGACGGGCCGCCTGGCTGTAGCTGCTGACGCCTTCGCCGGGCGCCGGGGCACCCGCCGTCACGGTCGGCGTCGGCGCGGCGGCTGGCGCCGGTGCGGTCGCCACGGCAGCGGGCGGCGACGACGCCAGCCATTGCGGCTTCAGCGTGTCGACCACGAACAGAAGCGCCAGCGCCACGGTGGCCGACTGGGCGAACAGGAGCCAGAGTTTTTTCAGCATCGTCGTCAGTGGCCGATTATCGAACCGGGGTCGCGGCCGGGACGGACAATGGTGGCATGTCCGTCAAGCCGGTGCTGTTGACTCTGGGCGATGCCTGCGGCATCGGGCCCGAAATCATCGTCAAGGCCTTCGTCCGTGGCGCGGCCACCGACTGTGTGGTGGTCGGCGATGCGCAGGTGTTGCGTCGCGCCGCGGCGCGGGCCGTCGGCGAGTCGGAACGGCCCCCGCTGGCCTTGCTCGATGAACTGGCCGCCCACACCGAGGTGCCGGCCGGCTGCCTGCCGGTGTGGCAACCGGCCGGTTTGCCACCGGGCCTGGCTGCCTTGCCCTGGGGCCAGGTTCATCGCGACAGCGGCCGTGCCGCATTGATCTGCATCGAGAGCGCCGTGCGCGAAGCCCTGAAAGGCGCTGCGCGGGCGCTGGTCACGGCACCCGTGCACAAGGAGGCGCTGGCCGCGGCCGGCAGTCAATTTCCGGGCCACACCGAGATGCTGCAGGCGCTCAGCACCGGCGCCGGCGCGGCGCCGCCGGTGCGCATGATGCTGGCCAACGGCGAACTGCGCGTGGTCCTGGTGACCATTCACCAGTCGCTGCGCAGTGCTATCGATGCGATCGACCATGCCGCGGTGCTCGACACGCTGCGCATCGTGCAGCGCAGCGCGCACGCCTGGGGCTCTTCGGCGCCGCGCATCGCTGTCGCCGGGCTGAACCCGCACGCCGGCGAAGGCGGGCTGTTCGGCGATGAGGAACTGCGCATCATCGGCCCGGCCATCGCTGCCGCCCGCGCCGAGGGCATCGATGCGCGCGGCCCGTTCGCGCCCGACACGGTGTTCATGCGCGCGCGCCACACGGCTGCGCGGCCCGGCGAGTTCGATGTGGTGGTGGCGATGACCCACGACCACGGCCTGATCCCGGTCAAGTACCTGGGTGTGGAGCAAGGTGTCAATGTCACGCTCGGCCTGCCGTTCGTGCGCACCAGCCCCGACCATGGCACCGCCTTCGACATTGCCGGCACCGGGCGGGCGGACCCGTCGAGCCTGATGGCCGCGCTGCACATGGCGCGCGAACTGGCCGTCTCCGGCCCGACAACGGGCTGAGCGCGGCAAGCTGGCGCCGCTACAGCAGCCGCTCGATCATCATGCCGACGAAGAACAGCAGGCCGATGATGACGGTGGCCGCCAGCACACGCACGCCGCGCCGCAGCCACCGCCGCTCTTGCGTGAACACATAGGCGACGAAGCAGCCGATGCTGCCGAACAGCAGCAGCCCGAACACCAGCCTGAAGATCACCATGCGGGGGTCAGTTCGGCGAAGCCTTTGGGTGCTTTCGCGGCATCGTCGAAGGTCACCGTTTCATGCGCCGTCGGCGTGGCCAGCAGTTTGCGCAGCAACCGGTTATTCAACGCGTGACCGCTGCGAAAGGCGCTGTAGCCGGCCAGCAGAGGCTGGCCCAGCACATGCAGGTCACCGATGGCGTCGAGGATCTTGTGCTTGGCGAACTCGTCGGCATAGCGCAGCCCGTCGCTGTTGAGCACGCGGCTGTCGTCGATGACGATGACGTTGTCCATGCTGCCGCCCAGGCCCAGGCCGCGCGCGCGCATCATCTCCACGTCCTTCGAAAAGCCGAAGGTGCGCGCGCGCGCGATGTCGCGTTTGTACTGGCCGTCGCTGAAGTCGAACACCACCTGCTGGCCGGTGGCGTCGACCGCCGGGTGATTGAACTCGATCTCGAAGGCGAGGCGGTAGCCCTCGTACGGCTCCAGCCGCGCCCACTTCAGCGACGCGCCCTCGCCTTCGCGAATCTCGACCGGCTCGAGCACACGCAGGAAGCGCTTCGGCGCATCCTGCAGCACGATGCCGGCGCTTTGCAGCAGATAGACGAAGCTCGCCGCCGAGCCATCGAGCACCGGCACTTCCTCGCCGGTGATGTCGATGACCAGGTTGTCCAGGCCGAGGCCGGCGCAGGCCGACAGCAGGTGCTCGATGGTCTGCACCGTCGGCTGCCCCGGTCGGCCGCCAGCCGAGATGGTGGTGGCCATGCGCGTGTCGCTGACCGAATCCACCGACACCGGGATGTCCACCGGCAGCGGCAGGTCGATGCGGCGAAAGACGATGCCGCTGTCGGGCGCGGCCGGGCGCAGCGTCAGCTCGACCTTGTGGCCGCTGTGCACGCCCAGGCCCACCGCCCGGGTGATCGATTTCAAGGTGCGTTGCGCCAGCATGGGTGGGATTGTCGGTGAAGAGGCGCCATGCGGCCGGCTCGGGCCGGGCGTTCGGGGCGAAGCGGCCCGGCTGTGGCCTAATACTGGGTTGTTTTCAGCCATCCCAACCCAGCCACGAAAGCCGTCCATGGGCAACAAGATCATCACCGAAGCCGACCGCAAAGCCACCCCGCGCCCACCCGCGCCCACGGGCGTGACGCTGACGCCACGCAAGGGCCAGCGCATCAGCCTCGAGCGCGGCTCGCACACGCGCAGCAAGAAGAACGCCGGCAAGCGCGCGAAGAAGGGCGGCTGATCCGCGCGTGGCGCGGCGCGGCGCGCGCCCTGATCGACGCGGCAAACCCGAGCGCCGATGCTGCGCATCACCCAGCTTCGCCTGCCGCTGGACCACCCCCCCGCGGCGCTGCGCCAGGCGGTGGTGCAGCGGCTGAGTGTTGCCGACGCGGCGCTGAAGCACTTCACCGTGGTGCGCCGCGCCTGGGATGCACGCAAGCGGTCCGCGCCGCAGCTGATCTACAGCATCGACTGCGGGCTGGCGGACGACATCGACGAAGCGTCGTTGCTCGCTGCCCTGCCGGCTGCCGCGCAAGTCCGACTGGCGCCCGACACGCGCTACCGGTTCGTCGGCCACGCACCCGCTGATTTCCGTGCCGCTGAGCGGACACGGCCGCTGGTCGTCGGTTTCGGCCCCTGCGGCCTGTTTGCCGCGCTGGTGCTGGCGCAGATGGGCCTGCGCCCGATCGTGCTGGAACGCGGCCGTTCTGTGCGCGAACGCACCCGCGACACCTGGCGGCTGTGGCGCCAGGGCGTGCTAGACTCGCAGTCGAACGTGCAGTTCGGCGAGGGCGGCGCGGGCACCTTTTCCGACGGCAAGTTGTGGAGCCAGATCAGTGATCCACGCCACCTGACGCGCAAGGTGCTGCACGAGTTCGTCGCCGCCGGTGCGCCGGACGAAATTCTCTACGTCGCCAAGCCGCACATCGGCACCTTCCGGCTGGTCGGCGTGGTCGAGAAGATGCGCGCGACCATTGAAGCGCTCGGCGGCGAGGTGCGTTTCGGCCAGCAGGTGACCGACCTGCACATCGAGGGCGGCCAGGTGCGCGGCGTGCATCTGGCCAGTGGCGAAGAGCTGCGCGCCGACCACGTCGTGCTGGCCCTCGGCCACAGCGCGCGCGACACCTTCGCCATGCTGCAGCGGCGCGGCGTCAGCCTCGAAGCCAAACCCTTCTCGATCGGCTTTCGCATCGAGCACCCGCAAGGCCTCATCGACCGCGCCCGCTTCGGTGTGCACGCCGGTCATCCGATCCTCGGCGCCGCCGATTACAAGCTGGTGCATCACGCCGCCAACGGCCGCGCGGTGTACAGCTTTTGCATGTGCCCGGGCGGCACGGTGGTGGCAGCCACATCGGAGGAGGGGCGGGTGGTGACCAACGGCATGAGCCAGTATTCGCGCAACGAGCGCAATGCCAACGCCGGCATCGTCGTCGGCATCACGCCGCAGGACTATCGCCAGCACGACGGCGCGCCGTCCGATCCAGTGAACCCGCTCGACGGCGTCGCCTTCCAGCGCGTGTGGGAAGCGCGCGCCTTCGAACTCGGCGGGGGCGGCTACCGCGCGCCGGGCCAGCGGGTCGGCGACTTCCTGCGTGGCCAGCGCACATCCGCCTTCGGTGCCGTCACGCCTTCCTATCAGCCCGGCGTCACGCCCACCGACCTGGCGCAGGCCGAGCGCCCAAGCCTGCCCGACTATGCGCTGGCGGCCATTCGCGAAGCGCTGCCGGCGTTCGAGCGCCAGATCGCCGGCTTCGCGATGGACGATGCGGTGTTGACCGGCGTCGAGACGCGCACCTCGTCGCCGCTGCGCATCACGCGCGGGCGCGACTTTCAGAGCATCAACACCGCCGGGTTGTACCCGGCCGGCGAGGGCGCGGGCTATGCCGGCGGCATCATGTCGGCCGGCGTCGACGGCATCGAGGTGGCCGAAGCCGTGGGCCGGCACCTGCTGTCACAGGCATCGGGCGCGCCCGGCACGGCCGTCAGGTCTTGAACAGGCCGAACCCGCGTGCCGATTCCAGCAGGGCCCTGGCCAGGTCGGCCATCTGCTCGCCGACATTCGACGACGGCTGCGCAGTCGCCTTGGCGCTCCACACCAGGCGCCCGCTGGCGACATCGGTGATCGAGCCGCTGGCCGCATAGCCGGTGCTGACCGAGCCGCCACCCACGGGCATCGACACACCCAGGGCGCCGCTGGTGCCGCCGCGGTAGCCACCGCCGAAGCCCCCGATGCCGATGCCGATCGACGGCCCGCTGCTGACGACGCTGGCATCGGGCGCCACCACCGCATTCAGCACGACGCTGGCGCCGGCCGCGCGCGCGGCATCGAGCATCTGCGGGTTGGCCGGCTGCGCGGTGTTCACCGGGTCAGCCGAATCGGCGGCCGGCACGGGCGTGGCGCCGGCGGCGCGCACCTGCGCGACGAGCTGGTCGGCACACACGCGGCGCACCGTCAGGTCGACCGCCTGGCAGGCCACATAAACCGTGGCGCCGGCCAGCGATCGGCTGCTCAGTTGCGGATCGACCCATTGCGCATCGATGTTCGATGTCGCGCAGCCCGCCATCCAACCCGCGGCCGCGAGCAACCCGATGCGGCGCCGTCGTCGTCGCAAACCGAAACCGGTGCGCCGCGTGGGCGAGTTCGAAATGGACAGTCGGGTCATGAGCGGGCCTCGCGAAAGTCGCTTCCGAGAGTATGGCGCGCGGTACGCGCCGCACCCTGCGCTGAATGGTGCCGTTTCACCGCGCATCGGCCAGCACATTCACCGCCACCCGCTCGAACGATGCGGCCGTTTCCAGGTAATCCCAGCGCTCGACCGCCAAGGCGGGCCGAGCGGCGCCTTCCGCGACGCCATCGATGCGCAGCAGGTTGACCGAATTCGGCGCACCGGCGCGCACGCGGTGGCTGAGCGCGGTGCCGGCCTGGACCGCCCACAGCGGCCGTGGCAGCGTCGGGTCGCGCTCGTGCAGCGGCAGTACGAAAGGCAGGTGGATGTGCCCGCCCATGATCACATCGGCGCCGGCTGCGGCCCAGCCGCGGATGGCCGCATCGCGTCCATGCAGCAGGTTGTGGCCGTCCTTTTCGCGCGTCACCGCCACCGGCTGGTGCACCACCACCACGCGCCAGGCACTGGCCGGAGCCTGGCGCAGCTGCTGGGCGACCCGTTCGATCTGCGCCGCATCGACCTGGCCATCGACATGGCGATAGCGCCGCGTGGTCTTCACCGTCAGCACCCACAGCGCATCGCTGTGCAAGCGCGGTTCGAGTTCGTCGCCGAAGGCGCGGCGAAAGCCGGCGTAGGGCCACAACCAACGCGAGAACGGGTTGAGCAGCGCGATGTCGTGGTTGCCGGGAATGGCCAATACGGTGCCGATGCCCAGACGGGCGACGAAGTCGCGCGCGGCGCTGAACTGGCCGCGCCGCGCCCGCTGCGTGATGTCGCCCGACAACACCAGCACATCGGGCCGCTGCGCGCGCACCAGCGCTTCCAGCGCCGCAACCACGGCGGGTTGTTCGGTGCCGAAATGCGGGTCCGACACCTGCAACACGACGGTCGCCGGCTTCATCGTGCCTGCGCCTCGCGTTCCGGCGCCAGGCCCGGCGGGCGGATCAGCAGCAGCGGCTGCGCGCTGACGGCGAAGGTCAGCGGCAACGGCAGCCAAGTGATTTCGCCGTCGGTGGCGACCTTGATGCGGTGGCGGCGGAACGGCCGCGCGGCCCGAATCGTCAACCGGGTGAACGACAGTGGCAGCACCTCGTCGGCGTCGCCCAGGCGGCCGAAGGCGCCGCGCGCCATCAACCCAAGAATCTCCAGGCGCCCGACCGGGCGCAGGACGACACCGGCCAGTCGGCCCGCGTCGAGGTCGTCTGCCAGCGCCAGACCGAGCTGCTGCATCTGCAGCGCGTTGTTGCCGACGAACAGCGTGGGCGTGCGCACGTGGCGCACCCGGCCTTCGAATTCGACATCGAGGCGCAGGCTGCGATAGCCGCGCAGCAGCGTGCCCAGCGCGGCCAGCACCGCGATGCCGCGGCTGCGCCCGAAGCGCTGCTTCCAGCCTTCGCGGTCTTCGAGCACTTGCGGGTACAGGCCGACACTGGCGTTGACCAGGAACAACCGGTCATTGACCAGGCCCACCTGCACCGGCCGCGCGGCCTCGTGCAGCAGCACCTGCATGGCCGCGGCGGTGTCCGATGGAATGCCGTGCGTGCGGCTGAAGTAGTTGAAGGTGCCTTGCGGCAGCACACCGAAGCGCAAACCGCTGCCCAGCACCGCCTGCGCCACCGCGTTCAGCGTGCCGTCGCCACCGGCGGCGACCACCACGCCCTGTACGGCACGCGCCTGTCGCACCGCGAGCTCCGCCACCGCACCGAGTCGCTGCGGCTGCTCGACCTCGAACAGGTGCAGCTTGCGGCCGGCTTGCTCGCAGGCCTGCCGGATGGCCGCGCGCGCGTCCTGCGCGTCGTGCGCGCCCGAACCCAGGTTGAAGACGATGAACAGGTCAGCGAACCGATGCGCCGCGGCTTGCCCGTCATCGTCGGCGAGGCCCGGCCCGTCGACTGTTTGCGCGCTCGGCAAGCTCACCGAGCCTGGGCGCGCAGACCCGGCCGGCTGCTCGTGTTGATCGGTCGCTGGTGCATGTCATCAAGATACTAGCGCAGCAGGGGCTGTGGGCGCATGTGCCATGAACCATCGACGGCCGGCCCCCTCCTACCGGTGACACGACCACGAAAGGCACGCCGATGCAGATTCAGCTCAACACCGACAGCCACATCCCGGGCCGCGAGTCGCTGGCCAACTGGGTGCAGGCCGAACTGAAGGACAAGCTGGCGCGCTTCGGCGACCACATCACCCGCATCGAGGTGCACCTGAGCGACACCAACGCCGCACGCGCCGGCGAGGCCGACGTGCACTGCAAGCTCGAAGCACGGCTGGCAGGGCGCGCGCCGGTGACGGTGGGCCACGACGCGGCCCAGGTCGGCGAGGCCTTTCCGGGCGCGACCGACAAGCTGCAGCGCAAGCTCGACACCGTGCTCGGCCGCGCGCGCGATGGGCACGGGCGCGATTCGATCCGCGGCGACAGCGCCGAGTGATCGCGGCGGCAGCGCCGCCTCGATCACTCGATCCCTCAATCCGTCAGCATGCGAGCGCAAGCCGACATCAGTCGGCCTGTTTCCTGAGAAACGCCGGGATCTCGATCTCGTCCATGCCGTTGCTCGACAGCGCCTCGACCTTCGCCGCCGCGCTTTGTGAGCGCGCGGTGCGCCACACGCTGGGTGTGCTCATGCTGCTGTAGTCCTGCGCCGCCGCGGCCGGCGCGCCCGCACCGTTGGCCACCGATTGCGGCTGCGCCTGCGGGTTCATCACCTGCAAGCCATCGGTGCCGGTGCGCAACGCGTAGGCCTGCACACCTTGCGGCTGCACCACACTCAGCGGTGGCTGCGCACGGCGCGCCACCGACGACAGACCGGTGGCGATGACGGTCACGCGCAGCTGGTCACCCAGGCCTTCGTCGTAGGCGGTGCCGAAGATGACGTGCGCATCGTCGGCGGCATAGCGGCGGATGGTGTTCATCGCGTTGCGGCTTTCGGCGAGCTTGAAGGTGCCTTTGCTCGCCGCGATCAGCACCAGCACACCCTTGGCGCCGCTCAGATCGATGCCTTCGAGCAGCGGGCAGGCCACCGCCAGTTCCGCGGCCTTGGTGGCGCGGTCGGGGCCACCGGCCTGCGCGGTGCCCATCATCGCCTTGCCGGGCTCGCTCATCACCGTCTTCACGTCCTCGAAGTCGACGTTGACGAGGCCGGGCACGTGGATGATGTCGCTGATGCCGCCGACCGCGTTCTTCAGCACGTCGTTGGCATGCGCGAAGGCCTGTTCCTGCGTGACGTCGTCGCCCATCACCTCGAGCAGCTTCTCGTTCAGCACCACGATCAGCGAATCGACGTTCGCTTCCAGCTCGGCGACACCGGCATCGGCCTGCGAGCCGCGTCGCTTGCCTTCGAACTCGAAGGGCTTGGTCACCACCCCCACCGTCAGGATGCCCATCTCCTTGGCCACGCGCGCGATCACCGGCGCCGCGCCGGTGCCGGTGCCGCCGCCCATGCCGGCGGTGATGAACAGCATGTGCGCGCCGGTGATGGCGTCGCGGATGGCGTCCACCGCTTCTTCGGCGGCGGCGCGGCCGACATCGGGTTTGCTGCCCGCGCCCAGCCCGCTGTGGCCCAGTTGCACCAGATCGCCGGCGCCGCTGCGGTTGAGCGACTGCGCGTCGGTGTTGGCGCAGACGAACTGCACCCCCTGCACGCCCTGCGAAATCATGTGCTCGACGGCATTGCCGCCGCCGCCGCCGACGCCGATCACCTTGATCTGCGTGCCCTGGTCAAATTCCTCGATCATTTCGATAGCCATTCAAGCCTCCTGGTCCAAATTGCAGTTGCCAAAAAATGTAAAGAAGCACCCATCCCGCTCCGCCTCGACTCACCCACCCCGCACTTCATGCACCGGATCAAGCCGGTGTCTCGTTAGAACCCTTCAGAAATTGCCCAAGAACCAATCCTTCGCGCGGCCGACGATGTTCTTCACCGAGCCCGCCTGTTGCGCCGCCTTCAGCCCGCGCGCGCGCGCCGAGCGCGCTTCCTCGAGCAACCCCATCACCGTCGCCGAGCGCGGGTTGGCCACCATGTCGGACAGCGCCGCGCTGTACAGCGGCGTGCCCTTGCGCACCGGCTTCAGGAAGATGTCCTCGCCCAGCTCGACCATGCCCGGCATCACCGCCGAGCCGCCGGCGAGCACGATGCCGCTGGACAGCAATTCCTCGTAGCCGCTCTGGCGGATGACCTGGTGCACGAGCGAGAAGATCTCCTCGATGCGCGGCTCGATGACACCGGCCAGCGCCTGGCGGCTCAACATGCGCGGCGCGCGATCGCCGAGGCCCGGCACCTCGACCTGCTGGTTCGGATCAGCCAGCAGCTGCTTGGCCATGCCGTACTCGACCTTGATCTCCTCGGCGTCCTTGGTCGGCGTGCGCAGCGCCATCGCGATGTCGCTGGTGATCAGGTCGCCGGCGATCGGGATCACCGCGGTGTGGCGGATCGAGCCGTCGGTGAAGATCGCTACGTCGGTGGTGCCGGCGCCGATGTCGACCATCGCCACGCCCAGGTCACGTTCGTCCTCGCTCAGCACCGCGGCGCTCGACGCGCTCGGGTTCAGCACCAGACGTTCCACTTCCAGCCCGCAGCGGCGCACACACTTCAGGATGTTCTCGGCGGCACTTTGCGCTCCGGTGACGATGTGCACCTTGACCTCGAGGCGGCTGCCGCTCATGCCAACCGGTTCCTTCACCTCGTGGCCGTCGATGATGAATTCCTGCGGCTCGACCAGCAGCAGCCGCTGGTCGTTCGGAATATTGATCGCCTTGGCGGTTTCGACCACTCGCGCCACGTCGACCGGCGTGACCTCGCGGTTGTCGCGCACGATGACCATGCCGGTCGAGTTCTGGCCGCGGATGTGGCTGCCGGTGATGCCGGTGTAGACCGAGGCGATCTTGCAGGCGGCCATCATCTCGGCCTCTTTCAATGCCAGCTGGATGCTCTGCACGGTGGCGTCGATGTTGACGACCACGCCGCGCTTGAGCCCGTGCGTGGGCGACACGCCGAGCCCGGCCACGCGCAGATCGCCGCTGGGCAGCACCTCGGCCACCACCACCATCACCTTGGCGGTGCCGATGTCCAGCCCGATCACCAGGTCCTTGTATTCCTTGGCCATGTCAGTGGCGCCCGGCCGCCCGAAGCCACTGACGCGCCCCCTCGGGGGGCAGCGAACGAAGAGAGCGTGGGGGTTTCATGTCAGTTCTTCTTCCTTGTGGCCGCGGTGGCCGACCTGGCCGCGGCCGAAGCCGCCGGGGTGGTGGTGACGCCGCGCAGCCGCAACGCATAACCCTGCGTGTGGCGCAGGTCGACCTGCTCGATGGCCCCGGCATAACGGCTGCTCACCTGGCCGACGGTGCGCAGGAAACGCGCACTGCGCGCGAGCAGTTCGTCGTCGCTGCCGCGGCCGATCTGGATCACCGCGCCGTCGTCGAATTCGGCGCGCCACGAGCCACGCCCGACAGCTTCAACAACGACAGGTGCATGCCACCGGCATCGAACAGCGGCTGCAGGCGCCGGTACAGCGCCAGCATCTGTGCCGAGCTGCCGTCGGGGCCCGACAGCGTCGGCAGCGAGTCTTCATCGATGTCGCCGGCGTTGGCCTCGAAGACCTCGCCGTGGCTGTTGACCAGCCGCTCGCTGCCGTCGTCGCCCAGCCACCACGCCGCCGGCTCATGTTCGACCAGGTGCACCGCCAACCGGTCGGGCCAAACCCGGCGCACCTGCGCCTGGCGCACCCACGGCACCGCTTCGAAAGCGGCGCGCGCCTGCGCCAGGTCGAGCGAGACGAAGTTGCCGGCCAGGCGCGGCGCGGCATTGGCGCGGATGGTGCTGAGGCTGCTGCGCTGCAGGTCACCTTCGAGCTGGATGGCGCGGATGGCGAACCACGGCGAACGCGACAGCCACAGCAACGCGCCGCCGAGCAGCGCCAGGCCGAGCAGCACATACAACGCGCTGGCGACGCCGTTCATCACGCGCACGTCGAACGGCAGCACCGTGGGGGCGGTCAGGCTGGCCATCGCCTCAGGCACCCGCCCTTCCCGCCGCGCCGTCCAGCGCGGCGCCGGCGAGCAGCTGCACACACAGCTGTTCGTAGCTGAGCCCGGCGGCGCGCGCCGACATCGGCACCAGCGAATGCGCGGTCATGCCGGGCGAGGTGTTCATCTCGAGCAGGAACAGCTTGCCGTCGGTGGCGCGCTGCATCAGGTCGGCGCGGCCCCAGCCGCGGCAGCCGAGCGCGCGGTACGCGGCCACCGACAACCGCTGCACTTCGGCCTCGACTTCGGGTGCCAGCCCGCTCGGGCAGCGGTAGCCGGTGTCGTCGGAGAAGTACTTGTGCTCGTAGTCGTAGTTGCCGTCGGGCGCGTCGATGCGTACCACCGGCAGCGCCCGCGCCGCGGCGCCTTCGCCCAGCACCGGGCAGGTGAGTTCGATGCCGTCGATGAATTCTTCGCACAGCACATCGCGGTCGTAGCCGGTGGCCAGCTGCACGGCCTCGGCCATCTGCGAATAACCGAGCACCTTGGTGATGCCGATCGACGAGCCTTCGCGCGGCGGCTTGACGATCAGCGGCAGGCCGATGCGGTCGGGCACCTCGCGCAGGCGCTCGTGCGACTGGTCGTCGGCGGCCAGCCACAGCCATGCCGGCGTGGGCAGCCGTTCGGCCAGCCACACGCGCTTGGTCATCACCTTGTCCATCGCGACGGCCGAAGCCATCACGCCCGATCCGGTGTAAGGCACGCCGAGCAGTTCGAGCGCGCCTTGCACCGTACCGTCCTCGCCGTGGCGGCCGTGCAGCGCGATGAAGACGCGCTCGAAGCCCTCGGCCTTCAGGTGATGCAGGCCGCGCTCGGACGGGTCGAAGGCGTGCGCATCGACACCCTGCGCGCGCAGCGCTGCCAGCACGCCGGTGCCGGACATGATCGACACCTCGCGCTCGGCCGAATCGCCGCCCATCAGCACCGCCACGCTGCCCAGGTCAACCGCATTCATGCCGTGCCCCCCTGCCCCAGGCGTTCGAGCAACTGCGGTGCGACGCTGGCGATCGAGCCGGCGCCCATGGTGATGACCACGTCGCCTTCACGCACCTGGCTGGCGATGACGTCGGCCAGCTCGGTTGGCTCGTCGACGAACAGCGGATCGACCTTGCCGGCCACCCGCAGGGCCCGTGCCAGCGCGCGGCCGTCCGCGGCGACGATCGGCGCTTCGCCGGCGGCATAGACCTCGGTCAGCAGCAGCACATCGGCGCCAGCCATGGCCTTGACGAAGTCCTCGAAGCAATCGCGCGTGCGCGTGTAGCGGTGCGGCTGGAAGGCAAGCACCAGGCGCCGGCCCGGAAACGCGCCGCGCGCCGCGGACAGCACCGCCGTCATCTCCACCGGGTGGTGGCCGTAGTCGTCGATGAGCGTGAACGAGCCACCGCCGCTCGCGCTCGGCACGCCCAGCTCGCCGAAGCGCTGGAAGCGCCGACCGACGCCGGAGAATTCGGCCAATGCCTTGACCATCGGCGCGTCGGGCAGCTCCAGTTCGGTGGCCACCGCCAGCGCAGCGAGCGCGTTGCGCACGTTGTGCACGCCGGGCAGGTTCAACGTGATCTGAAGGTCCGGCATCGGGCTGCCGTTGCGGCGCTGCGCGACGAAGCGCATCTGCCCGCCGGGCAGCGCCTGCACGTCCACCGCGCGCACCATCACACCCTCGTCGAGGCCATAGGTGACGATCGGCCGCGAGATCATCGGGATGATCGAGCGCAGACCGGGATCATCGGCGCACAGGATGGCCGCGCCGTAGAACGGCATGCGGTGCACGAAGTCGACGAAGGCACTCTTCAGCCGTGCGAAGTCGTGGCCGTAGGTCTCCATGTGGTCGGCGTCGATGTTGGTCACCACGCTCAGCACCGGCAGCAGATTGAGGAACGACGCATCGCTCTCGTCGGCTTCGACGACGATGTAGTCGCCGACGCCGAGCCGCGAGTGGGCACCGGCGCTGTTGAGCACACCGCCGACGACGAAGGTGGGGTCGAGCCCGGCTTCGGCGAGCACGCTGGTGACCAGCGACGTCGTCGTCGTCTTGCCGTGCGTGCCGGCGATGGCGATGCCCTGCTTGAGCCGCATCAGCTCGGCCAGCATCACCGCGCGCCGCACCACCGGCACACGCGCCGCGCGTGCGGCCAGGATCTCGGGATTGTCCGTCTTCACCGCCGACGAGGTGACCACCGCTTCGGCGCCGGCGATGTGCGCGGCATCGTGGCCGCTGAAGATGCGCACACCCAGCCTCGCCAGCCGGCGCACCGTGGTGCTGTCGGACTGGTCCGAGCCCGACACCGTGTAGCCCAGGTTGTGCAGGATCTCGGCGATGCCGCTCATGCCCACGCCGCCAACGCCGACGAAGTGGATGTGCTTGACGGCGTGTTTCATGCGCGCCCCTTCCCGTGCACCAGACGCTCGATCTGATCGGCCACACGCGCCGCGGCATGGGGCCGCGCCAGTGCGCGCGCCTTGGCGGCCATTTGCAGCAGCGCACCACGCTGCAACGCCAGCAGCTGCGCTGCCAGGCCCTGCGGCGTCAGCTGCGATTGCGGCTGGTGCACGGCCGCGCCGTGCTGTGCCATGTACTCGGCGTTGTCGCGCTGGTGCGCGGTGGTGCTGACGATCAGCGGCACCAGGATGGCCGGCACACCGGCGGCGCACAACTCGCTCACCGTCACCGCGCCGGCGCGACACACGACGACATCGCACTGCGCCATGCGCGCGGCCATGTCGTCGATGAACGGCAGTACCTCGGCGGCCACGCCGGCCGCCTGGTAGGCGGCGCGCACGGCATCGATGTGCGTCACACCGCTCTGGTGCGTGACCTGCGGGCGCTGGTCCTCGGCGATCAGCTTCAGCGCCGCCGGCATCGTGTCGTTCAGCACCTTGGCGCCGAGGCTGCCGCCGACCACCAACAGCCGGATCGGTCCGCTGCGCCCGGCATAGCGCTGCACTGGCTCGACGATGGCCTCGATCTCGGCGCGCACCGGGTTGCCGGTGACGACCGCGCCACGCGTCTTCGCCGCGGCGGCACCGTCGAAGCCGAAGGCCACCGCGTCGGCCACCGGCAGCAGCGCCTTGTTGCTGAGCAGCAGCGACGCATCGGCATTCACCAGCACCAGCGGCTTGCCGAGCAGCGAGGCCATCAGCCCGCCGGGAAAGCACACATAGCCGCCCATGCCGAGCACCGCGTGCGCACCGCGCCGGCGCAAGATGACCAGGCAATCCCAGAACGCCTTCAGCAGCCGCAGCCCGCCGGTCAAGGTGTGCCACCAGCCGTTGCCGCGCAGGCCGTTGAAGGCGATGCGGTCGAGCGCGATGGCCGCGGCGGGCACGAGGCGGTTCTCCATGCCGGTGAGCGTGCCCAGCCAGCTGATGCTCCAGCCGCGCTGCTGCATCTCGCGCGCGACGGCCAGGCCGGGGATGACGTGCCCGCCGGTGCCGGCGGCCATGATGACCAAGTGGCTCATCCACGACCCCCGCGCATCAACGCCCGACTCTCGATGTCGACCCGCAGAACGATGGCCAGCGCGATCAGGTTGACGACGATCGCCGAGCCGCCGTAGCTCATCAGCGGCAAGGTCAGCCCCTTGGTCGGCAGCACGCCCAGATTGACGCCCATGTTGATGAAGGCCTGACCGCCCATCCAGATGCCCACGCCCTGCACCATCAGCCCGGCGAAAACACGGTCGAGCGCCACCGCCTGGCGGCCGATGACGAAGATGCGCCGCGTGAGAAAGAAGAACGCGACGATGACGCTGCACACGCCGACGAAGCCGAGCTCCTCGCCGATCACCGCGAGCAGGAAATCGGTGTGCGCCTCGGGCAGGTAGTGCAGTTTCTCGACGCTGCTGCCGAGGCCCTGGCCGAAGACCTCGCCACGGCCGAAGGCGATCAGCGAATGGGTCAGCTGGTAGGCCTTGCCCTGCGCGTAGAGCGGGTTCCACGGGTCGAGGTAGGCGAAGATGCGCTGCGCGCGCCACGGGCTGAGCACGATCATCAGCACGAAAGCCCCGGCCAGCACCGCCACACCGAGCGCGAACATGCGGCCGTTGACACCACCGAGAAAGAGGATGCCGAGCGCGATCATGGCGATGACAAGGAACGCGCCCATGTCCGGCTCCGCGAGCAGCAGCAGGCCGATGACACCGAGCGCCACCGCCATCGGCCACACCGCCTGCAGGAAGTCTTCCTTGACGTCCATCTTGCGCACCATGTAGCCGGCCGCATACAGCGCGATGGCGAGCTTGGCGAGTTCGCTGGGCTGGAAGTTCATGACCCCCAGCGGCAGCCAGCGCCGCGCGCCGTTGACGGCCAGACCGACATGCGGCACCAGCACCAGCACCAGCAGCAGCAGCGAGACCACGAACACCGCCGAGGCGTGTTTTTCCCACCAGCTGATCGGCACCTGCAAGGTCAGCAGCGCCAGCACCAGCGCCAGACCCACCGCCACCGCGTGGCGCAACAGGAAGTGGGTCGGCGCGTAGCGGCCAAATCGCGGGTTGTCCGGCAACGCGATCGACGCCGAATAGACCATCACCAGGCCGAGCGCCAGCAGCGCCACCGTGATCAGCACCAGCGAGCGGTCGAAGGCCGACAGGTTGGCACCGGCCGGCGACGTCGGCGGCAGGTGATCACGCACCGGCAGCTTGTCGCTCGTCGGGCGCGCCCAGCGGCCCCACAGCGCGGCGAGCGAGGTCATGCGAGCACCTCGCCCTGTGCGGCGGCGATGTCGTGCACGGCGGCCACGAACACCTCGGCGCGGTGCACGTAGTTGCGGAACATGTCGAAGCTGGCGCAGGCCGGGCTGAGCAGCACCGCGTCACCGGCTCGGGCCTGTTCGAAGCACCAGGCGGTGGCCTCGCCGAGGCTGTCGTGGCGTTGCAGCGGCACCGCGGCATCCGCCAGCACATCCGCCAATGCAGCAGCGTCGCGGCCGATGAGCGCCACTGCGCGCACGAAGCGCGACACCGGAGCGGCCAGCGGCGAAAAGTCTTGTCCCTTGCCGTCGCCGCCCAGGATCACCACCAGCTTGGCCGGTGCCTTCTCGATGCCGAGCCCTTCGAGAGCGGCAACGGTGGCACCGACATTGGTGCCCTTGCTGTCGTCGAAGGCCTCGATGCCGTGCACCGTGCCGACCAGCGCCACGCGGTGCGGCTCGCCGGCGTAGTCGCGCAAGGCGTGCAGCATCGGCGCCAGCGGGCAGCCGATGGAAACGGCCAACGCCAGTGCGGCGAGCGCGTTGGCAGCGTTGTGGCGGCCGCGCACGCGCAGCGCATCGACCGGCATCAGCAGTTGCACCAGAACCGGCTGGGGTTCGCCGTTGCGCCGCTTGCCAATGTCGTCGGCCGGCACCGCCCGCGCCAGCCAGGCCATGCCGGCTTGCTCGACGAGGCCGAAGTCGCCAACCTTGCCCGGTGCGTCGAGGCCGAAGCTGAGCGTCTGGCGAAGCACTGGTTTCGGTGCGCGCCGCTTGGCCGGCGCGGCTTCATCGGGCGCCGGCAGGAGTGCCATCACCTGCGCATCGTCGCGGTTCAGCACCGCCACCGTGTGCGCGCCGAACACGCGTGCCTTGGCAGCCGCATACGCAGTCATGTCACCGTGCCAATCGAGATGGTCCTGGCTCAGATTCAGCACGGTCGCCGCTGCCGGCTCGAAACCATCGACCGCATCCAGCTGGAAGCTCGACAGCTCCAGCACCCACACCTCGGGCAGCGGCGTGTCGGCGCCGTCGAGCGCACTGCCGAGCGTGTCGAGCAAGGTCGGCCCGATGTTGCCGGCGGTGGCTACACGCTTGCCGGCGCGTTCGACCAGCAGCGCGGTCAGCGCGGTGGTGGTGGTCTTGCCGTTGGTGCCGGTGATGGCCAGCAGCTGGGGGTTGTAGTCCCGTTCGGCCTGCAGTTCGCCGAGCGCAGCGGTGAACAGATCGAGTTCGCCCTGGATCACCGTGCCGCGCGCGCGCGCCGCCGCCAGCAACGGCGCAATGCGCGCATCGCTGGGTGCCAGGCCCGGGCTTTTCAGCACGCGCTGAACGTCGTTCAATGCGTCCGCATCGAGCACGCCGCCGCGCAGCGTCACATCGGGCAGCGCATCGTGCAGCGCCGCCGCCATCGGCGGCGGATCGGCCGAACCCACGCGCGAATCCCACACCTGCACCGTCGCGCCGTGCCGTGCACACCACTTCGCCATCGCCAGCCCGGAATGGCCGAGACCCAGCACCAGCACCGTTTGATCGAGAAGGCTGTTCATCGCAATTTCAAGCTGGCCATGCCGACCAGGCACAGCAGCATGGTGATGATCCAGAAGCGCACCACCACCTGCGTCTCGGTCCAGCCCGATTTTTCGAAGTGGTGGTGCAGCGGCGCCATCTTCAGGAAGCGCTGGCCGGTGCCGGTCTTGCGGCGGGTGTACTTGAACCAGCCCACCTGCGCCATCACCGACAGCGCCTCGACGACGAAGATGCCGCCCATGATCGCGAGCACGATCTCCTGGCGCGTGATGACGGCGATGGTGCCCAGCGCACCGCCGAGTGCGAGTGCGCCGACATCGCCCATGAAGACCTGCGCCGGGTGCGTGTTGAACCACAGGAAGGCCAGCCCGGCACCGGCCATCGCGGCGCAGAAGATGAGCAGTTCGCCGGCGCCGGGGATGTACGGAAACAGCAGGTAGCGCGAATACACCGAGCTGCCGACGACATAGGCGAACAGGCCGAGCGCCGAGCCGACCATGACCACCGGCATGATGGCCAGTCCATCGAGCCCGTCGGTCAGGTTGACGGCGTTGCTGGCGCCGACGATGACGAAGTAGGTCATGGCGATGAAGCCGAACACCCCGAGCGGGTAGCTGATGGTCTTGAAGAACGGCACCATCAGGTCGGCCTTCGGCGGCAGGTCGTTGGAAAAGCCGCTGCCGACCCAGCGCAGGAACAGCTCGAGCACGCGCATGTTCGAGGTCTCCGACACGCTGAAGGCCAGGTACAGCGCGGCCAGCAGGCCGATCGCCGATTGCCACAGGTACTTCTCGCGCGAGGGCATGCCCTCGGGGTCCTTCTTCACCACCTTGCGCCAGTCGTCGGCCCAGCCGATGGCGCCGAAGCCGAAGGTCACCACCAGCACGATCCACACGAAGCGGTTGCTCCAGTCGAACCACAGCAAGGTGGAGATGCCGATGCCGATGAGGATCAGCACGCCACCCATCGTCGGCGTGCCGCTCTTGGCCAGGTGTGATTCCATGCCGTAGCCGCGGATCGGCTGGCCGATCTTCAACGCGGTGAGGCGGCGGATGACCCAGGGGCCGAAGGCCAGGCCGATGAGCAGCGCGGTCAGCGCCGACATCACCGCGCGGAAGGTGATGTACTGGAACACGCGCAGGAAACTGAAGTCATCGGGATAGGCGGTGGCCAGCCATTGGCTCAGGCTAAGCAGCATCGCGCGGCTCCTGCGTCTGTTGCAGCAGGCCCTGCACGACACGTGGCATGTGCATGAACTTCGAGCCCTTGACCAGTGCGGCGCTGGCGGCCGGCGCCGTCGGCAACGCGGCCAGCATTGCCTCGACGCTGTCGAAGTGGCGTGCATCGCCGCCGTAGGCCGTGGCCGCATGCACGCACAGCGCGCCCACGGTCCACAGCCGCTCGATGCCGCGCTGGCGCGCGTAGCTGCCGACCTCGGCGTGGAAGGCCGGGCCCTGCGCGCCGACCTCGCCCATGTCGCCCAGCAGCAGCCAGCGCGGGCCGTCGAGCGCGGCCAGCACGTCGATGGCGGCGCGCACCGAATCCGGGTTGGCGTTGTAGGCGTCGTCCACCAGTGTCAGCGGCTGGCCGTGCCAGCGCCGCGCCAGCAGGCGCGAACGCCCGCTCACCGGCCGGAACGCCTGCAGCCCCTGCACGATGGCGGGCAGCGGCGTGCCGATCGCCAGCGCCGCGGCGACGGCGGCGAGCGCGTTCTTGACGTTGTGCAGGCCGGGCACGTGCAGATCGCAAGTCGCCTCGCCGGCCGGCGTGTGCAGGCGCACCTGCCAGTGGCTGCCCTGCCAAGTGGCATCGCCGCGCACATCGGCCTCGCCTGCGAGGGCGAAGGTGATGACGCGGCGCGCGCCGGCCAGTTGACGCCACAGCGGCGTGAATTCATCGTCGGCCGGGAACACCGCCACGCCGTCGGCCGGCAGCGCTGCGATGACGGCACCGTTCTCGCGCGCCGCCGCTTCCACCGTGGCCATGAACTCCTGGTGTTCGCGCTGCGCGTTGTTGACCAGCGCCACCGTCGGCGCGGCCAGTGCGGCCAGCAGCGCAATCTCGCCGGCGTGGTTCATGCCCAGTTCGACCACGCCGGCGCGGTGCTGCGTGTGCGCGTCGTCGCGCAGCCGCAGCAAGGTCAGCGGCACACCGATGTGGTTGTTGAAGTTGCCCTCGGTGGCGAAGGCATGGTCGCCCTGCGCGGCACGCAGGATGGCAGCGATCATCTGCGTCACCGTGGTCTTGCCGTTGCTGCCGGCAACCGCGATCAGCGGCAGCTCGAAGCGGCGCCGCCAGGCCGCCGACAAGCGCTGCAGCGCCTGCAATGCATCGGGCACTTCGAGCCCCGGCAGGCCGGCTTCGGCCAGGCCGTGTTCGGCCAGCGCGGCCACCGCGCCGGCCTGCCGCGCCTGCGCCAGGAAGGCATGCGCGTCGAAGTTCTCGCCGCGCAGCGCGACGAACAGGTCGCCGGCTGTCAGGCTGCGGCTGTCGCTGTGCACGCGTGCGAAATCCGTCCCGCCGTCGCCGACCAGGCGTGCGCCGGTCAGCATCGACAGCGCCTCGGCCAGCGTCATCATGGCCGACCCCCGGCGCGCTGGCGCAGCGCGGCTTCGGCTTCGGCGATGTCGGAAAACGCGCGCTTGTGGCCGGCGATCTCCTGCGTGTTCTCGTGGCCCTTGCCAGCGACGAGCACGACATCGCCGGCGCGCGCGATGCGCAGCGCATGCAAGATGGCGCTGCGCCGGTCTTCGATGATCAGTGGCGGCACGCCGGCCTTCATGCCGGCGGCGATCTGCGCCAGGATCTCGGCCGGCCGCTCGTCGCGCGGGTTGTCGCTGGTCAGCACCACCTGGTCGGCCAGCCTTTGTGCGACCGCGCCCATCGGCGCACGTTTGCCCATATCGCGGTTGCCGCCGCAGCCGAACACGCACCACAGCCGCCCGTTGCGCGCAACTGCCAATGGCCGCAGTGCCTGCAGCGCCTTGTCCAGCGCATCGGGCGTGTGCGCATAGTCCACCACCACGTCCGGCGCATCCGGGCTGTCGATGGTCACGCGCTGCATGCGGCCCGGCACCGGCTGCAGCTGCGCCAGCGTGGTCACCGCCTCGTCGAGCGGAACGCCCAGTGCGCGCAGCCCGCCCACCACCAGCAGCAGGTTGGCGACGTTGAAGTCACCGATCAGCCGGCTGCGCACCACCCGGTTGTGCGCGCCTTCGTGCAACTCGAAGGCCAGCCCGGCGGCCTCGTGGCGGATGGCGCTGGCGCGCAGCCCGGCGGCGTCGCCTTGCGCCGAACAGGTCCACAGTGACAGCGGCGTGCCACGCAGCTCGTCGGCCAGGCGGCGGCCGTGCGCATCGTCGATGTTGACGACCGCCGCGGGCAAACCCGGCCAGTCGAACAACGCGCGCTTGGCGGCCCAGTAGGCGGCCATCGTGCGGTGATGGTCCAGATGGTCCTGCGTGAGGTTGCTGAACAGTGCGACGCGGATGTGGCAGCCGGCCAGCCGCTGCTGTTGCAGGCCGATCGACGAGGCCTCGATCGCGCAGGCGCGCACGCCGTCATCGACAAAGCCGCGCAGCACCCGTTGCAGCGCCACCGCGTCGGGCGTGGTCAGCCCGGTGGCTTGCAGCGCGGCGGCGTTGGCCACCGGTTGCCCGGCAAAGGGCTCGCCCGCGCCGAGCGTGCCGATGACCGCGCAGCGCCGGCCGAGCAACGCCAGCGCATGCGCCAGCCACCAGCTGGTCGAGGTCTTGCCGTTGGTGCCGGTGATGGCCAGCAGGTCGAGCGCGCGGCTGGGTTGAGCGAAGAAGGCGTCGGCCACCCGGCCCGCTTGTGGGGCCAGCGACGGCAGCGCGGCGATGCGTTCATCGTCGAAGTCGAAGCGCTCGATGCCTTCGGCTTCGACCAGACACGCCGCCGCGCCGGCCGCCAGCGCAGCCGGCACGAAACGCCGCGCATCGTGCCGCTGCCCCGGCCAGGCGATGAAGCCGTCGCCGGGCTTCAGCGAACGGCTGTCGCTGTGCAAGCTGCCGCGCACGCGCTCACGCAACCAGCCAGCGGCTGCGGCAGCATCGTGCAGGGGCTGCTGGTGCACAGGCGCCATGGCCTCAGAAACTCTCACGTTCGGCCACGCCCGGGTTGGTGGCGATGAGTGAGTTCACTTCCATGTCGGGCGCCACGCCGAGGGTGCGCAGCGTCTGCTGCACCACCTGGCTGAACACCGGTGCGGCCACCGCACCGCCGTAATAGACGCCCTTGCTCGGCTCGTCGACCATCACCGCGACGACGATGCGCGGTTTGTCGATCGGTGCCATGCCGACGAACCACGAGCGGTACTTGTCGGCGGCATAATGGCGCCCTTCCTGCTTGTGCGCGGTGCCGGTCTTGCCGCCCACCGAATAGCCGCTGGTCTGCGCCTTCGGCGCGGTGCCGCCGGGCCCGGCGGCCATCTGCAGCATCGCGCGCACCGCTTGCGCGGTCTTCGCCGACAGCACGCGCACGCCGGGCTGGGCCGCGTCCTGGTGCAGCATGGTCACCGGCAGCAGCTCGCCGTCTCTGGCGAAAACACTGTACGCGCGCGCCAGCTGGAACAGCGACACCGACAGCCCGTAGCCGTAGCTCATCGTCGCCTGTTCGATCGGCTTCCAGCTCTTGTACGGGCGCAGGCGGCCGCTCACCGCGCCGGGAAAATCGAGCTGCGGCTTCTGGCCGACGCCGACGTCGGCGAACAGCGTCCACATCTCGCGCGCCGGCATCTGCATCGCGATCTTCACGACGCCGACGTTGCTCGATTTCTGGATCACCTGGGCCACCGTCAGCGCACCGTGCGGATGGGCATCGCGGATCGGGCGGCCGCCGATGGTGATGATGCCCGGCGCGGTCTGGATGACGGTGTCGGGCGTGACCCGGCCGCTTTCGAGCGCCAGCGCGACGGTGAACGGCTTCATCGTCGAGCCCGGCTCGAAGGTATCGGTCAGGGCGCGGTTGCGCAGCTGCGCCCCCGACAGGTTGCGCCGGTTGGCGGGATCGAAGCTGGGGTAGTTGGCCAGCGCCAGCACCTCGCCGGTCTGCACATCGAGCACGACCACGCTGCCGGCCTTGGCACCGTGCTCGGCGACCGCGTCGCGCACGCGCTGGTAGGCGAAGAACTGCACCTTCGAATCGATCGACAGGCGCACCTCGCGGCCGTCGACCGGATCGGTCTGCTCACCGTTGTCCTCGACCGGCCTGCCGAGCCGGTCGCGCAACACGCCGCGCGCACCGTCGCGGCCCTGCAGCTGCTGTTGGAAAGCCAGTTCGATGCCCTCCTGGCCCTTTTCCTCGATATCGGTGAAGCCCACCACATGCGCCGCCGATTCGCCTTCGGGGTAGGTGCGCCGGTACTCGCTGACCTGGTGCACGCCCTTCAGCCCGAGCGCGCGCACCTGCTGCCAGCGCGATTCGTCGAGTTGCCGCGCCAGCCACGCGAAGTTGCGACTGCCCTGCAGCTTCTGCTCGAGTTCGGCAGTGCTCAGGCCCAGCAGCCGGCCCAGCGCCTTGCGCTGCTGGGTGTCGGCATCGAAGTCCTTCGGCACCGCCCACACCGAGGGCAGCGGCACGCTCGTCGCCAGCACCAGGCCGTTGCGATCGGTGATGCGCCCGCGGCTGGCCGGCACGTCGATCAGGTGTGCATAGCGCTTCTCGCCCTGCTCCTGGTAGAAATCGGTGCCGATGATCTGGATGTAGACCGCGCGACCGACCAGCACCGCGAAGGCCAGCCCGACCAGCGCGACCAGCAGCCGCGAACGCCACGGCGGCGTCTTCGACGCGAGCAGCGGGCTGGTCGCGTAGTTCAGATTGCGCACGCTGGGGTGGCGCCGCGCGGACTTGCCGAATGCGCGCTTCATCGTTGCGCCTGCACGGGTGCCGGCGGCGCGGCATCATCGATCACGTATTGCGTGACCGCCGGGCTCGCGCTGCGCATGTGCAGCTTCTCGCGCGCCACCTGTTCGACACGCAGATGCGTGGCCTGCGCCTGCGCTTCGGCATCGAGTCGCTTGAACTGCGTGTCCAGGCTCGCCTGCTCGGCACGCGCGCGTTCGAGCGCGGTGAACAGCCGGCGCGATTCATACGACGTCTTCACCAGCACCAGGCAGCTGCCCAGCAGCAGCGCCAGCAACAGCAGGTTCAAGCGCGTCATCGAGCGGGCCCTGCCTCGACTGCGGCCGTGGTGCGCTCGGCGACGCGCAGGATGGCCGAGCGCGCACGCGGGTTGGCCGCCACCTCGGCGGCCGACGCGCGCACGCGGCCCAGCGCCTTGAGCCGCGTCGGTCGCGGCGCCGCGAACGGCGCGCGACGGTCCACCTCGGCACGGCTTTCGTGGGCGATGAACTGCTTCACGATGCGGTCTTCGAGCGAGTGAAAGGCGATCACGACCAGACGCGCGGCGGGGGCGAGCAGAGCGAGCGCCTGGCTCAGGCCCTGCTCGAGCTCTTCGAGTTCGGCGTTGACGTGAATCCGAAGAGCTTGAAATGTGCGCGTTGCAGGGTTCTGGCCCGGCTCGCGGGTTTTGACCGCGCCAGCCACGAGCGCGGCCAGCTCGGTGGTGCGGCGCACGGGTTGCCCGCTTTCGCGGCGAGCAACAATCGCCTTTGCAACCTGAAAAGCAAACCGTTCTTCCCCATGGTCGCGGATCACCCGTGTCAATTCGCGCTCGTCAGCGCGGGCCAGAAAGTCCGCGGCGGTTTCACCGCGGGTCGTGTCCATGCGCATGTCGAGCGGGGCGTCGAAACGAAAGCTGAAGCCGCGCTCGGGGTCGTCGATCTGCGGCGAGCTGATGCCCAGGTCGAGCAGCACGCCGTGCACCTGCGTGATGCCGGCCGCGGCCAGGCGCTCGCGCATCGCCGCGAAGCTGGCATGGTGCCGCTGCAGCCGGGCATCGGCGGCCAGTGCCGCGCCTGCCGCGATGGCCGCCGGATCCTTGTCGAAGGCATGCAGTCGGCCGCTCGGCGACAGCCGCGACAAGATAAGCCGTGCATGGCCGCCGCGGCCGAACGTGCCATCGACGAAGATGCCGTCGGGCGTGGTGACGAGCGCCTCGACGGCCTCGTTCAGCATCACGGGGGTGTGCGTCCATGCGGCGGTGCCGGTCATTCAAAGGCTCAGGCTGAGCACTTCGTCGGTCATGCCGGCGGCGACCACGCGCGCCTCGACGGCATCGTGGCGCTGCTTGTCCCACAGCTCCAGGCGCCGTCCGGTGCCGATCAGCAGCACCTCCTTGTCGAGCCCGGCGGCGACGCGCAGTTCGGGCGGGATCAGCAGGCGCGAGGCGCTGTCGATCTCGACATCGACCGCGCTGCCCAGCAAGATCCGCCGCCAGCCCTCCGACCCCGTCTTCAACGCCACCAATTCGCGCTCGACCGATTCCCAGGTCGCGCGCGGGTAGATCATCAGGTAACCGTCAGCGTGACGGGTGATCGTCAATCGCCCTTCACAGGCGTCGACCAGCACATCGCGGTGGCGCACAGGGACATTGATGCGGCCTTTTGCATCCAGCACCAACGCCGATGTTCCCCGAAACACCCAATCTGACACTTTTCACCACCGCAGCACACTATTCCCCACTGTATCGCACGACGATCACAGGGTCAACGGCACGAGGCTGAAAAAAGTAATGAAATCAGGTACTTAGCTGGGATTTCTCACATAGATTTGGAAAAAATGATTTCAAAAATAAGAACTTGCGAGATGCATTGAATGTGAAGCCTTAATTGGAGAGCCGCAGCAGCGGTCTGTCGGGGCGTGACATTCGGCACGCTTGGGGTGATGGCGTGCAAAACGTGCAGCGCTGCTCAGTGCCTCGACAAGGCGTCGATGCCAAACAGCGAGCGAAGTCGCTCGAGCGGTCGCCAGCGCCGGTCAAGCAAGGGCAGAGCCTGAGCTGGGCCGACGCGGCGATCGACACCGGCACCGAGGAAAAGCGGTTCGCGCCGCAGCGCCCCTTGCGGCGCGCCTGACGCCAGGGCGCGACAGCCTCAGTTCGACTGCTTGATCATGCGGCCCGAGGCACTTTGCAGCGGCCGCGCGTTCATCGGGTACAGGCGCGCGAAGATGTCGATCTGGTTGCCCGACACCGGCACCGGCTTCTGCATCACCATCCACAGCACGCCTTCGCTGCAAGGCGGCGTGGTCAGCGATCCCATGTAGGTGTAGTAGCGCCGGTCCTCGGGCAGCAGCTGAGTCAGGTCGATCTGCGCGCGCGCCGGCAGCTCTTCGCCCTTTTCCAGCGGCAGGTTGTTCCACACCGTCTGCACCAGCGACTGCGCCGCGCCGCGCTGCAGCAGCACCGCCACCACCGCCAGGCGGCCCTCGTCGTTCTTGTGCACGAGGTGCGCCACCATGTCGAACTGGCGGCCGTCGATGCGCTCTTCAGACGGGCGATGAAAGTGGAACTGCTGCAATTGCCAGCGCTGGCCGAGCGCTTCGACGAAGTTGCCAGCAGCCACGTTGACCTGCACCGTGTGCCCGTTGTCGATGACACCGAAGGCACTCGCCCGGTAGTCGAACCGAAGCGGTTCCAGATCGAGCGCCAGGCCGTCGCGGATGTCGATCGGACTTTGCCGCTGGCCGATGGCGCAGGTGGCGAATTCCGGCTTCAGCCGGCCCCACGCCTGCGGTCCGGTCTCGCCGTCATAGGCCCAGTGGACGCCGTGCGGCGGCGCTGCCGTGCCGCCGTGTGCGCCAGCAGAACGCGGCGCGGTGTCCGGCACCGGGTGATGGCTGGCCGGCTTCAAGGCCACCTCGTGTGCGGCGCGGGTGCGCAGCCGCAGGTCGCCGAACGCGACCGCGTCGAGTTGTCCTTTGCCGTTGATGACCTCCCCCAGACGCCGGCGCAGCCGGTCGATCGGCGCTTCGTCGGTCGCGTGCGAGCGCGACGCGTGGATCGCCACCGCGGGCGTGACGCTTTCGTGTGCGCTGACCGGCGCGGCGGGCGCCGATGCAGTTGCCAGGGCCGACGGCGCGTGCGCAGCGGCAGTTTGGGTGGCGACCCCCTCCGTCGGCGCCGGATCGCGCGACACCGCAGTCGCGGTTGGAGCGGGCGCTTCGCTCGCCGTTGTTGCAGCGGCCGCAGCGGCTGCCTTGCCCACTTTTGGCGCCTGGGCAACCCTGGGCTTGCCGGGCGCTTCGGCGGGCCACAGCAGGACGGCCACGGTGCCAACCAGACCCAGCACCAGCGTGGCCGCGCCGGCGACGATCAGCAGCTTCGCCGACAGCTTGCGGCGTGGCGCGGGCGCTGTGGCGTCGGCGACTGCCGGCGCCGGCGATGCTGCCGCGGAGGCCCCGGCGCTCGGGGAGATGCTGTCCATCCATCGCTATCGGCCCTTGAGGCCTGGCCTTGAGGGGCGCTCAGGTCACGCGCGGCTTGACCCACACCCAGGCGACCAGGCCGATGCACAACATGCCCAGCGAGGTCAGCGCCAGCGCGCCGGCCGAGTGCATCACCAGCGGTGCGATGACCCCGGCGACAACCCCGTTGGCCATGCTGCCGATAAAGGCCTGCAACGACGAGGCCATGCCGCGCCGCTCGGGCACCATGTCGAGCACCATCAGCGTCACCGCCGGCACCATCAGCGCCCAGCCGAACGAGAACACCGCCACTGTCAGGATGGCCCACACCGGATGCGGTTCGAGCGTCAGGTTCAAGGCCACGTTGAGCAGCGACACCAACAGCATGACGATGAAGCCGCGGCGGATCTGGTGCTTCGGCCGCACACGCCCGGCCATGCGGCCCGAGGCGAAGGCGCCGAGCATGATGCCGGACACGCTGAGCACGAAGAACCAGAAGAACTGCGTCGGCTCCAGGTGCAGCACCTCGCCCAGCCACACTGGCGCGCTCAGCACATACAGGAACATGCCGTTGAAGGGGATGCCGCTGGCCAGCGCCAGCATCAGGAAATGCGGGTTGGTGCCCATCTGCCAGTAGCCGCGCATCAGTGGGCGAAAGGCCACCGGCTGGCGCATGTCGGTGTGCAGCGTTTCGGGCAGGCGCTGCCAGATCAGCAACCACAGCGCGGCGCCGATGAAGGCCAGGAACCAGAACACCGCGTGCCAGCCCAGCGCGACGAACAGCCAGCCGCCGAACAGCGGCGCCACCGCCGGCGCGATGCCGAAGAAGATCGTCACCTGCGACATCACCCGCTGCGCATCGGCGGGCGGGAACATGTCGCGGATGATGGCGCGCGAGACGACCATGCCGGCACCGGCGCTCATGCCCTGCAGCGCACGGAACAACACCAGCGACCCGATCGTTTCCGACAACGCGCAGCCCACCGAAGCGAGCGTGAAGACGCCGATGCCGACCAGGATCACCGGCTTGCGGCCCAGGCTATCGGACAGCGCACCGTGGAACAGGTTGAGCACGGCGAAGCCGAACAGATAGGCCGACAACGTCTGCTGCATCTGCACCGGCGTGGCGCCCAGCGATGCGGCAATGCCGGTGAAGGCCGGCAGGTAGGTGTCGATCGAGAACGGCCCCAGCATGCCCAGGCACGCCAGCAGCACGGCCAGCCGCCAGCGCGGGCCGCGCCAGAGGGTCTTTGCGTCGGGGTTCATGGGGTGGGCCGCAGTCACCGAGCGGGCGCGGCATTCGAATTCGTGTAAACCCTGATTCTATCGAGCACGCACCCAGCACCCAGCACCCAGCACCCAGCACCCAGCACCCAGCACCCAGCAGCCGGCAGCCGGCAGCCGGCAGCCGGCAGCCAAATCGAATGTCCGCGCTGCGAACGCCGCGGCCTTGCAGTGATCCAATGCCCCTGTCGCCCCAACCGGAGCCGTGCATGCCGATCCGAACTCCTCGCGCCGTGCGCCGCCGGCAACTGTTGCTGGCAGCCGGCGCGGGCGTGGCCACACTCGCGCTGCCGGCCTGGGCCGAATCGGCGCGCACGATGGCGTCGATGACCGACGGCCCGTTCTACCCGCCGCGCGCCTGGCGTGACCAGTGGACGGATTGGGATGCCGACCTGACCCGCGTGCAAACCGATGGCCGCGTGCTGCAAGCGCGTGGCGAGTTGCTCGGCCTTCAGTTGCAGCTGGCCGACACCGGTGGGCGGCGCATCGACGGCGCCGAAGTGGAGATCTGGCAATGCGACGTGCTGCAGGCCTATCGACACCCGGGCGTGCGCGCCACGGCCGGCAACTTCGACACCGGTTTCCAGGGCTTCGGTGCCGGCCGCAGCGATGCGCAGGGCGGGGTGCGCTTTCGCACCATCAAGCCGGTGCCGTACCCGGGTCGCACGCCGCACATCCACGTCAAGGTGCGCCACGCCAGCTTCGGCGAACTCAGCTCGCAACTGTTCCTGGCCGGCGATGCCGGCAATGCGCGTGATTTCCTGTGGCGTGCGCTGGACGAAACCGACCGCGACATGCTGGCGATGCGCCTGTTGCCGGCCGATGCCGACAGCGGCCTGCGCTGGCAGGTCAGACAAGCGATGGTGCTGCCGGCCTGAGGTTCAGCCCGGCAGCGCGCGCCGCCAGCGCACGGCCCAGCGCGACAGCGGCTCGAACGCGGCCACCAGTTCGAGCCCCGCGGGCGTGAGCGCGTAGCCGCCATCGCCGGCTTGCAGCAGCGCCGCGTCGCGCAGCTCGGCCAGGCGCTGGTTCAACACCGTCGGCGAAATGTCGCCGCAGGCCGCCTGCAGCGCCCTGAAGGTCAGCGAGCGCTCGCGCAGTTCCCACAGCACACGCAGCATCCAGCGCCGCTGCAGCAGCGCCATGGCCTGGTTGATCGCCTCCTTGGCTTCGAGCTGGCGTGCATTGGATGGCATGCGTTGGCATCCGCTTGATCGTTTGCTATTGATAATGTAGCATTCAGGACGCTACGCTTTTGGTAGCATTTTTGAAGGGAATCACCGATGGCCCGCATTGCACCTGTAGCAGCCCCCTACTCACCCGCGCTGACCGAGCGCATGGCGCGGCTGCTGCCGGCGACGATGACGCCACCGGGGCTGTTCCGCGCCGTGGCGCGCAACGAAGGCTTGTTCAACTTCCTGGTCGACAGCCGCCTGATCGGCCCGACCGGGCTGCTCGATCGGCGCTGGTTGGATGCCCCGTTGCGCGAAGCCGTCATCCTGCGCGTGTGCGTGGCCGCAGGCAACGACTACGAATGGCGGCTGCACGTGGGCACGATTTCGGCGCGCATGGGCCTCAGCGCCGAGCAGATCGCCGACACGCGCCGCACGCGACCGAACCCGCAGCTGTGGAGCGACGCGCTGCTGGCGGCACTGGCGCTGGCCGATGCACTGGTGCGCAACCGCGCCGTGGACGACGCGCTGTACCTGCGCCTGCGCACGCATTTCGACGAGGCGCAACTGATCGAGCTCACACAGCTGATCGGCCTGTACACCGGCGTGGCGATGATGGTGGCGCTGGTGCAGCCGGCGCTGGATGACTATGCCGCGCCGCTGCCAGGGTAAAAGTGTGAAGCAAGCCGATAGGCCGGATTCTGTGCGTCGCGCCGCCCTTGCGAGCGCCGCGCCGTGACCGCCATTCATCTGGGCCACGCATCACTGCGCGGCTCGGTGCCACCTACCCGCATGCTCACCCCGGGCCGGGGCTCTGTTGAGCGCGGACGCATCCGCGCCGCCCTGTGCATGCCTATTTGGTGTTGCTGCGCGTAGAGATTGCCCGTTTCACCCGAACTGAATCGGCTCGTCTCTGTTGCTCTGATCCTCACCTCGCGGTGGGCAGCCGTTAGCTGCTACGCCGCCCTGCGCAGTCCGGACCTTCCTCCAGTGCGGCCTTTCGGCCCGGCGCTTTCGCGCCGCCCCGCGGGTTGCACCAGCGGCGGTCTGGCTTGCTTCACCGTGCGATTATCGGGCTTGCCATTCATTCAAGGAGGACCGCATGAGAGCCAAGGACATCCTCGCCACCATCGGCAACACGCCGCACATCCGCATCAACCGCCTGTTCGGGCGGCACGAGGTGTGGATCAAGAGCGAGCGCGCCAACCCCGGCGGCTCGATCAAGGACCGCATCGCGCTGTCGATGGTGGAGGCAGCCGAAAGGTCAGGCGCACTGAAACCCGGCGGCACCATCGTCGAGCCAACCTCGGGCAACACCGGCATCGGCCTGGCCATCGTCGCTGCGGTCAAGGGCTACAAGCTGATCCTGACCATGCCCGACAGCATGAGTGTCGAGCGTCGCCGTCTGATGCTGGCCTACGGGGCGACCTACGAGCTGACACCGCGAGAGAAGGGAGTGAATGGCGCGATCGCCAAGGCCGAGGAGATCGTTGCCGCGACACCCGGCGCGTGGATGCCGCAGCAGTTCGACAACCCGGCCAACATCGACGTGCATGTGCGCACCACGGCGATCGAGATCGCCGCCGACTTTCCGGACGGGCTGGACGCACTCATCACCGGTGTCGGCACCGGCGGGCACCTCACCGGCTGCGCGCAGGTGCTGAAGAAGAAGTGGCCGAAGCTGAAGGTGTTCGCCGTCGAACCCGCCGCTTCGCCGGTGATCAGCGGCGGGCAGCCGAGCCCGCACCCGATCCAGGGCATCGGCGCGGGTTTCATCCCGAAGAACCTGCACACCGATCTGCTCGACGGCGTGATCCAGGTCGATGCCGAAGCGGCGCGCGAGATGGCACGCCGCTGCGCGCGCGAGGAAGGCATGCTGGTGGGCATCTCCAGCGGTGCGACGCTGGCGGCGATCGCGCAGAAGCTGCCCGAGCTGGGGGCCGGTGCGAAGGTGTTGGGCTTCAACTACGACACTGGCGAGCGCTATCTGTCGATCGAGGGGTTCTTGCCGGCATGAGATCGACTGCACCGGCACCGCGCATGGCGCCTTGAGCCGCGCTGGCGGCATCCGGGGGAACGCATGCGCGCGTAGCATCGGCGCATGGACTTGATGAAGCCACTGATCGCGCTGCTGGCGATCGTCAACCCGATCGGCGTGGTGCCGTTCTTCATTCATTTCACGCGCAACCTGAACCGGGCGCAGCGCGCGCGCACGATGAAGGTCAGCGCGTTCAGCGCCTTCGTCGTCATTTCGGTCAGCGCACTGGCCGGGCTGAAGATCATCGGTTTCTTCGGCATCTCGATAGCGTCCTTCCAGGTCGGTGGCGGGCTGTTGCTGCTGATCAGCGCGCTGCAGATGCTCAATGCCCAGCAGGCCGAGACGCGGCCCACCGACCTCAGCGAAGGCGATGCCAAGGTCGACACAGGCGCCAGCATCGCCGTCGTGCCGCTGACGATTCCGCTGCTGACCGGGCCGGCAACGATCTCGACGATGGTCATCTATGCGCAGCGCACGCGCCACTGGTGGGAGCTGGCGGTGCTGGTCGGCTACGGCGTCGCGGTCGGCATCGTCGTGTACCTGGCCTTCCTCGCCTCGGGGCGCATCGCCCGGCTGCTCGGCCAGACCGGCATCAACATCATGACCCGGCTGATGGGGCTGATCCTGGCGGCGTTGGCGGTGGAAATCATGGCCGACGGCCTGGCCGCGCTGTTTCCGGCGCTGGGCGGCAAGGGCCATTGACCCTTGCCGTCTGATCGTTTTGCGCAGCGCCCGCTGCGCGTTTCGCCAGCTCGCCCGTGAAAGCGCAAGGCTGCGCGGCGTCGAGATGACACAGGTGTCCCCGCTGCAGCCGTTGAAGACCTTGATGGAAGACCTCATCGGTCGCGGTGGCACGGCTTGGGCCTGCCCGCCGTGTGTCAAGGCACGCGGCTATGCGGCAGACGACCTCATTTCCGGCGTGACGATCGTCGGGGCCAGGGCCATGCACGAGCGCATCAATGCGGGCGCCGCGACGCTGAGCTTCTGATCCGGATACTTCACGTAGCCCACCTCCTCGGCGACGCGCTCGAGGCTTTGGTGGCTGCTGCGCAGCCGACTGGCGGCCAGTGCGAGACGCCACTTCGTCAGGTATTGGATCGGCGGCTGGCCCAAGTACTGCACGAAACGCTCGGCAATGAGGGTGCGCGAACAGCCCACCTCGCGCGCGATCTCGTCGACGGTCCAGCCATGCCGCGGCTGCCCGTGCAGGAGCTTCAGCGCCTGCGCCACCAAGGGGTCGCGCAGTCCGGCGAGCCAACCCTTCTGGCCTCGGGCAGGTCTTCCACATAGCGCCGCAGTGTCTCGACGAACAGCGCCTCCGACAGGCGCGCCAGCATCACGTCGGCACCTGCGCGCCGTGACGCGGCCTCGGCTGCCGATGGGCGGATCGAGCTTTCCAGCCACGCTCCCGAGGCACGCGCGCAAACTGACATGGAACATGCGCGGCAGCGCGGACAGGATCGGGCTGCACAGGTGAACATCGCAGCCGAGGAAGCCGCAGACGACGCGCGTGCGCTCGCCAGCGCCGCCATAGCGCCGCAGCGACACATCGCCCGGTCATCCGCCAGAGCTTCCATGCGATACGCGCAAACAGCGCTGCTGGGCCATGCGAATTGTGCAGCCCGCACCTGCGTTCGTCGAACCCAGCGAGCGCCACTTGTCGAGCGAAGGCTTGCTGCCGGCCTGAGACCGAAGTCCCTTCTCGGCCGCAAGCGGCGTTCGACCGCGATCACCGTGCCACCGCGACATGGTGAAAATGCGGCGATGAATGCAACTGCGTCGCCCAGCCGCAACCGACTGTCCGACGAACCCTGGTACCTGCCGCAGGCCGACGAGGTGCAGGTGTTCGAAGCCGCCTACCGCTCGCGTCTGCCGGTTCTGCTCAAGGGCCCCACTGGCTGTGGCAAGACACGGTTTGTCGAGCACATGGCCTGGCGGCTGTACCGGCAGGGCGATCACGGCTCGCTCGACACACCGCTGGTCACCGTGGCCTGCCATGAAGATCTGACGGCCACCGACCTGGTCGGCCGCTGGCTGCTGTCGGGTGACGACACGGTGTGGATGGACGGGCCGCTGACGCGCGCGGTGCGCAGCGGTGCGCTGTGCTATCTGGACGAGGTGGTCGAGGCGCGCAAGGACACCACCGTCATCATCCATTCGCTCACCGACCACCGCCGCGTGCTGCCGATCGAGAAGACCGGCGAGTTGCTCGACGCGCACGCCGACTTCGCGCTGGTCATCTCCTACAACCCGGGCTATCAGAGCGTGGTCAAGGACCTGAAGCCGTCGACGCGGCAGCGCTTCGTCAGCCTGGAATTCGGCTACCCGGAGCCCGAGGTCGAGGCCATGATCATTGCCCACGAAGGCGGTGTCGACGCCGCGTTCGCGCTGCGCCTGGCGCAAGTCGGCCAGAAGGTGCGCCAGCTGCGCGAGCACGGCTTCGAGGACGGCGTCGGCACGCGGTTGTTGATCTATGCGGCGCAACTGGTCGCCGCCGGCATCGTGCCGCGGCGCGCCTGCGAGGTGGCCATCGCACACGCGGTCAGCGACGATGCCGAGGTGCAGCAGGCCGTGGCCGACATCGTCGGCGTGATCTTGCCGTGAAGTAGCAACGCCCTTCAGTCGTTGCCGCCGCGCGTGCGCAGGCGGTCGAACAGCACCGCGACGACGATGAAGCCGCCGACGAAGGTGCCCTGCCAGAAGGTGCTGATGCCGAGCAGGATCAGGCTGTTGCGGATGACCTCGATCAAGGCCGCGCCGACGACCGCGCCGAAGGCGGTGCCGACGCCGCCACTCAAATTGGCACCACCGATCACCGCCGCGGCGATCACCGACAGTTCCATGCCCTGGCCCAGGCCGGTGGTGATGGTGCCCAGCCAGCCCACCTCCAGGATGCCGGCGATGCCGGCGCACAGGCTGCAGAACACGTAGACACTGAGCTTGGTGGCCTTGACCGGCACGCCGGTCAGCATCGCCGCACGCTCGTTGCCACCGATGGCGAACAGGCGCCGTCCCCAGCGCGTCCAGCGCAGCGCGAAGCCGGTGATGAGCAGCAGCGCCAGCAGGAACAGCACCGGGCTGGGCACGCGCACCGGGTCGGTGAAAGGCAGCGGCAAATTGATGAAACCGCCGCCCAGCGCCAGCAGCTTCGGCTGGTCGGGCCCGAACTCGTAGACCATGCGGTTGTTCGACAGCACCATCGCCAGGCTGCGCGCGATCGACAGCGTGCCGAGAGTGACCACGAAGGACGGCACGCCGACATAGGCGATGAGCAGGCCGTTGAAGGCGCCGACGGCCATCGCCGTGCCCAGCGCCAGCGGCACCGCCAGCCAGATCGACAGGCCGGCGTTCATCGTCATGCCGATGACCATGCCCGACAGCACCAGCACCGCGCCCACCGACAGGTCGATGCCGCCGGTGATGATCACCGCCGTCATGCCGATGGCGATGATGGCGACGAAGGCGAAATTGCGCGTCACGTTGAACAGGTTCTGCTGCGTCGCGAACACGTCGCTGGCGAAGGACAGCACGACGAAGGCGATGACCGCGGCCATCGACACCCAGAAGGTCTGCTGGCTCGCGAGCCGGGCGAACCCGCTGCGGTGCTCGCTGGCGGCAATCGGGGCTTGCAGGCTGGCGAAATCCGCCGGCGATGCTTTGCTGGGTGTGCGCGTGTCCATGGTCAGGCGGTTTCGATGGCCCCGGTGATGAGGCCGGTAACCTCCTCCGGCGAACTCGAGCGCACCGGCTTGTCGGCGACCTTCTGGCCACGGCGCATGACGACGATGCGGTCGGCGACGCCGAAGACATCGGGCATGCGGTGGCTGATCAGCACCACCGCGATGCGCTGGTCGCGCAGGTGGCGGATCAGGTTCAGCACCTCGGCCACCTGGCGCACGCTGATCGCGGCCGTGGGCTCGTCCATCAGCACGATCTTCGGCTCGGCCAGGCGCGTGCGCGCAATCGCCACCGCCTGGCGCTGGCCGCCCGACATGCGCTTGACCAGGTCGCGCGGCCGCGTCTCCGACTTCAATTCGGCGAACAGCTCGCCGGCGCGTCTGAACATCGCGGCGTAGTCCATCACGCGCAGCGGGCCGATGCGGCGCAGCACTTCACGGCCAAGGAAGACGTTCTCGGCCGCGCTGAGGTTGTCGCACAGCGCCAGGTCCTGGTAGACGATCTCGATGCCGGCGTTGCGCGCATCGGTCGGGCGGTGGAAGGCGATGGGGCGGCCCGCCATCGTCATCGTGCCGCTGCTGGGCGGGAAGTTGCCGGCGATGATGCGCGCCAGCGTCGACTTGCCGGCGCCGTTGTCGCCCATCAGGCCGACGACCTCGCCCGCTTCGAGCGCGAGCGACACATCGGCGATCGCCTGGATCGCGCCGAAGTGCTTCGAGATCGACTTCAGCTCGAGCAGGGCCATCGTCAGCGCGGGCTTACTTCGCCGGGCACTTGTCCAGGTTGGTCGGCGTGCACTCGTCCAGGCCGGTGTACAGCGGGTCGGCGACCTTCTTGCCGTTGATCAGGTCGATCATCACCGTCGGCGCGCGGTATCCCATCTCGAACGGCCGCTGGCCCACCTGCACCATGCTGCGCCCGGCCTTCAACGCGTCCAGCTGCGGCGGCAACGTGTCACCGGCGATGATGATCAGCTCCTTCGACTTCAGCTTCGCCATCACCTGGTCGGTGACCTGCGCATAGGCCTGCGGGCCGAACTGCGCCCAGCCGCCGATGAGGATGAAGGCATCGAGCTTCGGGTTCTTCGTGAACACGTCGGCCATCTGCTGGTTCGCCAGATCGATCTGGTCGTTGGTGAACAGCGGGCAGCCGGCGATCTCGGTCCAGCCGCCCTGGCCGGTGAGCTTGTCGGTGCCTTTCTTGCCGGCGATGGTGTCGCGGAAGCCGGCGGCGCGCGCGTTGATGTTGTCGGCGGCCGGGTTGCCGAGCTGCAGGCAGACGGTGCCGCCCTTGGGCTTGAAGCCCTTCAGATGCTTGGCCATCAACACGCCCATGTCGTAGTTGTTGGTGCCCAGGTAGGTCTTGCGCAATCCACGGTCCGCGGCGCTGAGGTCGGCGTCGATGGTCATGATCGGCATCTTCGGCGCCTTCGCCTTGAGCATGTTGCCCATCGCCGGCGCGTTCGACGGCGAGATGGCGATTGCGGCCACGCCCTTGTTGATCAGGTCCTCGACCAGCTTGACCTCGCCGGCCTCGTCGGCGCTGGATGCCGGACCGGTGTACAGGCATTCGTATTCGGACTTCGGGTTCTCCTTGTTCCACTTCGCACAGCCGTCGCCGAGCACCGTGAAGAAGGGGTTGTCGAGCCCCTTCACGACGACGGCGAGCGTCTTCTTCTGTTGCGCCAGCACCGGGGCCGCGACGGCCAGTGCGACGATGGCTGTCGCCACGAGAATCGATTTCTTCATGCTTGTCTCCTTTGCTTTATCTGGCCCTCGGGCCGGTTGCATTGCCCGCCGGGTTTTTCACGCCGCCGGCGGCGGACGTGCCATTCGGGCGGGCACCGAATGGGCTCGCATCGGTCACGGATGGCCGGTGCACGGGTCGGGGTGGCGGCAGCGCGTTCATGCGTCGAGCCGCTTGTGCAGGATCGCCGAGAGATCGTCGCGTGTCTCCGTCAGCTGCACCAGCGAGGCCTGGTGCGCGGCCAGCGGATCGCGCGCGAGCAGTGCGGTCAGGATCGCCTTGTGCCGTGGCAGCGACAGCTCGTGCGTGTTCGGCAGCAGGCTGCTGAGCTTGATCGATTCGCGCAGCGCCAGCGACAGCATGTTGCCGATGTAGGCCAGCAGGTCGTTGTCGGTGGCCTCGGCGATGCGGCGGTGGAAGGCCAGATCGGGCTCCAGCAGTTCGGCTGGCGTGCGCGCCGATTCCATGCCGGCGTAGGCCGCGGCAATGCCACGCAACGCCTCGTCGGTGGCCCGGCGCGCGGCAATCCCGGCCGCGGCCGGCTCGAAGATGCGCCGCACGGTGAGCAGCGTCTCGACGAACTCGCCGGGCGGCAGACTCTGGATCAGCCAGTACAGCACGTCGGGGTCGAGCAGGTGCCATTCGTTGCGCGGCCGCACGGTCGCACCGGCGCGCTGGCGCGACAGCACCAGCCCCTTGGCGACAAGCACCCGCACCGCCTCGCGCAGCACCGGCCGGCTGACGCCGTAGTCGGCGAGCAGCGTCGCCTCGGTGGGCAGCCGAGTGCCCGGGGGCAGCGCGCCGGTGACGATGCGCATGCCCAGGTCGCTGACGATGTGCGCATGCCGGCTCTGCCGCGGCGGCGGCTGCCGGTAGTCGCGATGGCGCTGGTGGGGTACGGCGGACATCGGTGAAGGTGCTCATCGGCCCCAACGCAACACCAGCGGATCCAGTCCGCGGGCGATTTCGAGCAGCCCGCGACGCGCCTGCGGATGCAACGGCGGCAGCGGATGGCGCGGTGCGTCGCAGGCGATGACGCCGCCTTCCATCATCAGCGCCTTCGCGGCCAGCGGCCCGCACTGCCGGTTCTCGTGGTTGATCAGCGGCAGCCATCGCTGGTACATCGCGAAGGCTTCGTCGCGCCGGCCGGCGACATGCGCATCGACGATCAGCCGCATGCCGTCGGGGTAGCCGCCGCCGGTCATCGCGCCGGTGGCGCCGGCGTCCAGGTCGGCCAGCAACGTGATGCCTTCTTCGCCGTCCCACGGCCCTTCGACGGCGTCGCCGCCGAGGCGGATCAGCTCGCGCAGCTTGGCCGCCGCGCTTGCGGTCTCGATCTTGAAGTAGGCGACGTGTTCGATCTCGCGCGCCATGCGCGCCAGCAGCGCCGCCGGCAGCGGCGTGCCGGCCACCGGCGCGTCCTGGATCATGATCGGGATCGAGATCGCGTCCGACAGCTTGGCGAAGTAGTCGAAGACCTGCGCCTCGCCCACACGGATGGTCGCGCCGTGGTAGGGCGGCATCACCATGACCATCGTCGCGCCCAGGCTTTGCGCCTGGCGTGAGCGTTCGATGGTCACGGCGCTGGCGAAGTGCGTGGTCGTGACGATCACCGGCACGCGGCCAGCCACATGCTCGATCGCGGTGCGTGCGAGCTGGTCGCGTTCGGCATCGGACAGCGCAAACTGCTCCGAGAAATTGGCCAGGATGCACAGGCCGTCGGAGCCGGCATCGATCATGAAATCGATGCAGCGTCGCTGACTGGCGAGGTCGAGCGTGCCGCTGTCGTTGAAGGTCGTCGGCACGACCGGAAAGACCCCGCGATAACGTGTGTTGACCGCCATCTTGCTGAACTGTCGGCTTCCGTTTGCAGATGCGCCAGGCTGGCGCAGGCCCAAGTAAAGTATAGTTTTATTGGCATGCCACTCGGTAATTTCCCTAGATTGATGGCCAATACATTGTCTATTTAGCATGATCAGATACAGCCACGGGAGAAGACCATGACCCAGCTCGCGCGTTACCCCAGCCTGGCCGGGCGGTGCGTGTTCATCACCGGTGGCGCCACCGGCATCGGCGAAGATCTGGTCGCGCAGTTCGTGGCGCAAGGCGCGCGCGTCGGCTTCGTCGACATCGACGTGCGCGCCGGTGAGGCACTGGCGCAGCGACTCGCCGTCGGTGCCGCGACGCCGCCACTGTTCGTGGCTGCCAACGTCACCGACATCGGCGCACTCGAAGCGGCGATCGACACCGTCGCTTCGGCTTTCGGCCCGGTCACGGTGCTGGTCAACAACGCTGCCAACGACCAGCGCCACCAGATCGAAGCCACCACGCCCGAGAGCTGGGACGCCGGCGTCGCGGTCAACCTGAAGCACCAGTTCTTCGCCGCGAAGAAGGTGGCCGCGGGCATGAAGGCTGCCGGCGGCGGCTCGATCATCAACTTCGGCTCGGTCAGCTGGAAGCTCAAGCAAGGCGGCATGCCGGTCTACACGACCTCGAAGTCGGCAGTGCAGGGTCTGACGCGCAGCCTGGCGCGCGACTTCGGGCCCTTCAACATCCGCGTCAACACCATCGTGCCGGGCTGGGTGATGACCGAGAAGCAAAAGCGCCTGTGGCTCGACGAGGCCGGCCGTGCCGACATCGCGCGCGGCCAGTGCCTGGCGCACGAACTGCTGCCGGTGCACATCGCCAGCATGGCGCTGTTCCTCGCCGCCGACGACAGCGCCATGTGCAGCGCGCAGGACTTCGTCGTCGACGGCGGCTGGACCTGAAAACACCGATGACTGTTCGCGCAGCTGGCATCAGCCGCCGGCCTTTCGGCCGTCTGGCCGATGGGCGCGAGGTCGAAGAGCTGGTGCTGGACAACGGCCGCGGCATCGTGCTGGCGGTGATTCGCTACGGCGGCATCGTCACCGCGTTGCGCTGCCCCGACCGCGACGGCCGCAGCGCCAATGTCGTGCTCGGCCTGGCCTCACTGCAGGATCACGTGCAACGCAAGGCCAACTTCGGCACGCTGGTCGGGCGCTATGCGAATCGCATTGCCGGCGGCCGTTTCAGGCTCGATGGCCGCGCACACGAACTGCCGCGCAATGAAGGCGGAACGCACACGCTGCACGGCGGGCCGCTCGGCTTCGGCTCGCGCTGGTGGAACATCGCGCCACTGCCGCCGGCGGACGACGGCAGCGTCGCAGTCGAGTTGACGCTGCTCAGCGAGGACGGCGACCAGGGTTTTCCGGGCCGGCTCGACATCGGTGTGCGCTACACGCTGACGCCGCACGACGAATGGCGCATCGACTACCAGGCCCGCTGCGACCGCGCGACCGTGCTGAACCTGACGCATCACGCCTACTGGAACCTGCGCGGCAGTGGCAGTGCGCTCGGGCATCGGCTGCAGCTTGCGGCAAGTCGCTTCCTCGCCATCGATGCGGGTTTGATCCCAGAGCACGAACTGCCGGTCGACGGCACGCCCTTCGACTTCCGCCGCGCGACAGTGATCAACGAACGCATCCGCGACGGCCACGAGCAGATCGTGCGCGCCCGCGGCTACGACCACCATTGGCTGCTCGACCGCGATGCCGAGGGGCTGGCGCCGGCGGCGCGGCTGGAAGATCCGGTGTCAGGCCGTGTCCTGCAGATCGAGACCACCGAACCGGGCATCCAGTTCTATTCGGGCAACTTCCTCGACGCCAGCCTCGTCGGCAGTGACGGCCGCGCGCTGCGCCAGGGTGACGGCATTTGCCTCGAAACCCAGCATGCGCCGAATTCGTTGAACCGGCCCGATTGGCCGAGCACCGTGCTGCGCCCGGGCGAGGTGTTCCGCAGCAGCACCGTGCACCGCTTCAGCGTCAGCACAGCAGACTCGGCGGCACTTCAGCCGTAGCGGCAAGGCGGCAGGCCGCGCACGCCGGGCACCGTGAGCGCGAAGGTCGCGCCGGCCAACGGCTGGGCCCGCAGCGCCGCGGCCGACAGCCCTTCGCGCGCGCTGGTGACGAGCAGCGTGGCGTGATCGTCGCCACCGAAAGCAACGCTGGTGATCTGCCGCGGCGGCAGGTCGATCTGCATCAGCCGCGTGCCATCTTGCGCGAAGCGGCGCACGCAGCCGGCGCCCCAGAAGGCGATCCACAGGCAGCCCTCGGCGTCGAAGCACATGCCGTCGGGTGCGCCGTCCTTGGAGTCGAAGCGTCGCCACAGCGTCTTGTCGGTCAACGACCCGTCGGTCTGCAGCCGGTAGCGGTGGATCGTGCGCGGCATGCTGTCGGTGTGGAACAGCCAGGCACCGTCGGGCGTGATCGCCGGCCCGTTGCAGATCTGCAGGCCGCGCTCGACGATGTGGATCGTGCCGTCGGCATCGAGCCGCGCCAGCTGGCCGTCGCTGCGGGCGTGGTCGTCGTTGTTCATCGACCCCGCCCAGATGCGGCCCCACGGGTCGGCCTTGGCGTCGTTGAGCCGGACCGCAGGTTGCCCCGGGTGCGGGCTGCCGATGGCTTCGATGCGCAAGGCCGGCTCGAGCCACAGCCGCACGAAGCCCGACTGCAGGCCGGCGACGAAGCCGTCGCCATCGGCGCGTGGGATCAACCAGCCCACGCGCTCCGGCAGGTCCCAGCGCCGCACCGCGCCGGTGCCCGGCGACCACGCATGCACCGCACGGCCGTGGATGTCGACGAGCAGGAAGCGCCCGCCGCTTTCGTCCCACAGCGGGCCCTCGCCCAGTTCCAGCAGCGGCAGCGGCAAAGTGACGGTGTTCATGGTGGAATTCTGCGGCCTCGCGCCGATGCCATGCTGCGGCGGTCGCCCTGACCCGTTGCTTAGACTGCTCGGCACCGCAACAGGGAGGCACGCCGCGCACGTCAATGAACCCGCCCGCCGCCGTCGAATTCACCGAAGTGCAGCGCGTGCTGACGTTGTTCGCGCACGCCATTGCCGGGCGGCGCTTGCAGTTGCAGGCACTGCCGGTGGTCGCCACGGCCGGCCGGCTGCCGTTGACGACACCCGATGGCGTGCTCATCCGCCTGCCGGCGCGGATCGCCCGTTTCGCGCGCCGCGAACACAACCGCGGCGCGTACCGCGTGGCGCTGCTGCACCAGATCGGCTACCTCGAAAACGGCAGTCTCGATTTCGATCCGAGGCGCGGCTTGTCGGATCTGGAGCGGCGGTTTGCAGCGGCGCACCGGCCGGCACTGCTGCGGCGCGTGTTCGTCGCGCTCGAAGACCTGCGCGTCGACGCGGCGCTGCTGCGGTGTTATCCCGGCGCGCGCGAGGACCTGTTGCGCGCCTTCGCCGACGCCCTGGCGCAGCGGCCACCGTTGGCGACGTTGCCGCCCGCTGCCGCGATGGTCGAAGCGCTGGTGCGGTTTTCGCTGGGCGCCGCGCGCGATGACCTGCTGCGCGATGCGCCGGGCCCCGCGCTGAGCGACGCACTCGATCGGGCCGCGCCGCTGCAGCAGGCGGCGGCCACGGTGGATGACAGCGCCCGCGCCGCATTGGCGATCTGTAAGCTGATCGAGGTTTCGACGCGGCCGTTGCGGCCCCGCCTGCAGGCGGCACCGGCCGTCATCGCGCCGGCCGACAATGGAGATGCCTTGCCGTCAGCGGGCGAGCTCGAGGCCGATGCCGGAGCACCGGACGACGGCGCGACGTCAGCAGTCGAATTCCGCGGGGAATTGCCCGCCGGCCGGGTGTCGCAGCTTGCGCGCCGCGGCGGCCACGCAAGCCCGACCGCGTCGTCGCCGGCCACCATCGATGCCGACGATTCGACGGCCGAAACGCCCACCGCAGACACGTCCACCGGCCCGATCGTGCCGGCGCGCGCCGGCACGATCGGTGATGCGCACATCCACTACGTCGACGAGTGGGACTGGCACCGACAAGCCTACCTGCAGGGCTGGTGTCGCGTGGTCGAACAGCGGCTGCAGGGCGATGATTTCAACTTCATTCACGGCGTGAGGCGCCGCCATGCTGTGCTGGCGAGCCAGGTGAAGCGCCAGTTCGCCCTGATCCGGCCTGAGCAATGGCAACGCATCCATCGCACCGACGACGGCGACGAATTGGACCTCGACGCCGCGATCCAGGCCCGGGTGGACAAGCGCGTCGGCCGCATCGGCGACGAGCCGCCGTACGTGCGGCGCGACCGCGCCCGGCGCGACGTGGCCGCGGTGCTGCTGCTGGACATGAGCGCATCGACCGACCACGCGGTGCGCGACGACACCGTGGTGGCTGCAACGGTGGCACCGGCCGCCGCTGCGGAAGATGCGCGCGACGAGCCTGCCGACTATCTCTACGGTCGCTACGACCGGGGTGATGTGTCACCCCCACCGCCGCCACAGCCGAAGCGGCGCGTCATCGACATCGCCAAGGAGGCGCTGGCGCTGATGTGCGACGCGCTGCAGCGGCTCGGCGACAGTCACGCGGTGTACGGCTTCTCGGGCGCCGGCCGCGACAACGTCGAGTTCCACGTCGCCAAGGACTTCGACGATACGTTGTCGGCACGCACGTGGGCGGCGCTGGCGGCGATGCAGCCGCGCGGCGCCACGCGCATGGGTGCGGCGATCCGGCACGCCACGCACAAGCTCGCGCGTCAGCCGGCGCGCATGAAGGTGCTGATCATCGTCTCCGACGGCTACCCGCAGGATCAGGACTACGGGCCGGACCGAAACGACGAAGGCTACGGGTTGCACGACACCGCGCGCGCCTTGCAGGAGGCCGAACGCGCGGGCGTGGCGGCGTTCTGCCTGACCATCGATCCGGCAGGACACGACTACCTGCGACGCATGTGCGCGCCGCGGCGCTACCAGGTCATCGACGACGTGCGGCAGTTGCCGCGCGCGTTGTCTCAGGTGTATCGGGCCTTGACGGCCGGGCCCGGTTGACAAGCCTTCGCCCTCACCCTGACGCTCTCCCGCAGCGCAGTCGAGTGAGTGGGAGGTTCAACCCGCCTGCTGCAGCCGCGCGATGCGCTCTTCCATCGGCGGGTGGCTCGAGAACAGCGCCATCATGCCGCCGCGCCGCGAGCTGATGCCCATCGCCTGCAGTGTCTTCGGCATCTCGCCGGGGTCGAGTCCGCCCAGGCGCGCGAGCGCGTTGATCATCGGCTGCTTGCGGCCCATGAACTGCGCGGCACCGGCATCGGCGCGAAACTCGCGCTGGCGCGAGAACCAGGCCACGATCATCGCCGCGACGAAGCCGAGCAGGATGTCCATCACGATGGTGGTGATGAAGTAGCCCATGCCCAGGCCACGCTCGTTCTTCAGGATGACCCGATCGACGAAGTAGCCGACCACGCGCGAAATGAAAACCACGAAGGTGTTCATCACGCCCTGGATCAGCGTCATCGTCACCATGTCGCCATTGGCCACGTGGGCCACCTCGTGGCCGATCACCGCCTCGACCTCCTCGCGGGTCATCGACTGCAGCAAGCCGGTGGACACCGCCACCAGCGCCGAATTCTTGAATGCGCCGGTGGCAAAGGCATTCGGCGCGCCTTCGTAGATGGCCACCTCGGGCATGCTCACGCCCGCCGAGCTGGCGAAGCGCTGCACCGTCTGCACCAGCCAGGCGTGTGTCGGGTCGGTCGATTCATTGATGATCTGCGCGCCGGTGCTGGCCTTGGCGATGGTCTTGCTGAGCAGCAGCGAGATGAACGCGCCGCCGAAGCCGATGACCAGCGAGAAGCCCAGCAGCGTGGTCAGGTCGAGCCCGTTCTCGTTCAGGAAGCGGTTCAGCCCGAGCACGTTGACGGCGATGCCCAGCACCACCATGACGGCGAGGTTGGTCATCAGGAACAAGGCGATGCGTTTCATGGTCGATGCGGTGCGTGCGGAAGTCAGGGACGGCGGGTAGATGGGGCGGCGCGCGGAAGGTTCAAGCGTTTCGCGCCGTGCGACGCAATCAGCCGCGTGCGGGCTTGGCGGCCATGCGCTTGTCGCGCAGCACGAATTGTGTGCCGCGGCGGTCGAGGTCGAACAGCTGCGTGGCTTCGATCAGGTCGATGAGCTTGCGATAGCCGTAGTTGCGCGGGTCGAACGAGGCCTGGTTGCCGATCTGCTGGCCGACCGAGCCGAGTGCCGACCAGCCGTCTTCCCCGACCGCCGATTCCACCGCGTTGTGCAGCAAGGCCACCAGCCGCGCGTCCTGGCGCAGCGCGGCGCTGTCGAGCCGGGTCGCTCCGGCATCGCCGGACACTTCGCGTGGCACAGCCGCCTTGTCGCCGCCGGTCTTGGCCCTTTTCGTCGGCGCCGGTGTTTCGCTCTGGCCGAGGTTTTCCAGGTACAGGAAGCGCGAACAGGCGTTGACGAACGGCATCGGCGTCTTCTTCGCGCCGAAGCCGAACACCAGCGCGCCCTTGGCCTTCAGGTGCATCACCAGCGGCGTGAAATCGCTGTCGGAGCTGACGATGCCGTAGGCGTCGGGCTGGTCGGTGTACAGCAGGTCCATCGCTTCGATGACCATGCCCATGTCGGTGGCGTTCTTGCCCTTGCTGTAGTCGAACTGCTGCACCGGGCGGATGGCGTATTCGTGCAGCACCGCCTCCCAGCCTTTCAGGCCGTCCTTCTTCCAGTTGCCGTAGGCGCGACGGATGTTGGCCACGCCCAGCTTGGCCAGTTCGGCCAGGATGACGTCGATCTTGCTCGCCGGCGAGTTGTCGGCGTCGATGAGCAATGCGATGCGAGGCTGCTTTTCGATCATGCGCTTGTCTCGTTGTGATGGTTGTCGTCATCGCCGAAGCGCCAGGCGAGTGTCTCGCCGCCGCACAACGGCTTGAGCTGGCCATCGCCGAAGGGCAGCGTCTCGGGCAGCGCCCACGGTTGCCGGCTCAGCGTCACGCGGCCGGCGTTGCGCGGCAAGGCGTAGAAATCGGCGCCGAAGAAGCTGGCGAAGCCTTCCAGTTTGTCGAGCGCGCCGGCCTCGTCGAAGGCCTGCGCATAAAGCTCCAGCGCGCTGAACGCGGTGTAGCAACCCGCGCACGCAGCGGCATGTTCCTTCAGGTGCGCGCCGTGCGGTGCACTGTCGGTGCCGAGAAAGAACTTCGGCGAGCCACCGGTGGCGGCGGCGACCAACGCCAGGCGATGCTCCTCGCGCTTGAGCACCGGCAGGCAGTAGTAGTGCGGCCGCAGCCCGCCGAGGAAGATGGCATTGCGGTTGAAGAGCAGGTGGTGAGCGGTGATGGTGGCGGCGGTGTGAGTGCCGGCTTCGGCCACGTACTGCGCGGCATCGCGGGTCGTGATGTGCTCGAAGACGATCTTCAGCTGCGGGAAGTCGGCCCGCAGCGGCTCGAGCACACGATCGATGAACACCGCCTCACGGTCGAACAGGTCGACGTCGGCGTCGGTGACTTCGCCGTGCACCAACAGCGGCATGCCCAGGCGCTGCATCGACTGCAACGCGGGCCAGGTCTTGCGCAGGTCGGTGACGCCGGCAGCGCTGTTCGTGGTCGCACCGGCCGGGTACAGCTTGACCGCGACCACACCGGCTTCGTGCGCGCGGGCGATCTCGTCGGCCGAGGTGTGATCGGTCAGGTACAGCGTCATCAGTGGCTCGAAGCGGCTGCCGGTCGGCAGTGCGCGCACGATGCGCTGGCGGTAGGCGAGCGCCTGTGCCGCGCTGGTCACCGGCGGCTTCAGGTTGGGCATCACCACCGCGCGGGCGAACTGCCTCGCGCTGTGTGCCACGACCGCTTGCAACGCGGCGCCGTCGCGCAGGTGCAGATGCCAGTCGTCGGGACGGGTGAGGGTCAGGCGGGTGTTCATCGGCTCAACTCGCGAACGCGGCATATAGAGAAAGAAGCGGCCCCTGCACCACCTGACCCGCGCGAATGTCACGTGCGGGGCATTGTCGCGTGTCGCGCCGGGCCTCCCGCAATTGCCACATCGTGGGAAGGCATGGGCCGATCAGGGTGAGGTTACGTGGGTTTGCGCGGTCCCTCCCCCGAAACGAAGGGGGTTCGGCGCTCGCCTCGCAGGATGGCGATGGGTACATTCTTCGCTGCAATCCCATCCTCGTTTGGCCGGACTCGGTCAACCTCTTTGACACCCCATCCCACCAGACGCCATGAAACTTCTCACACAAGCCTGCCTGCTGACGGTGCTGGGCGCGTCGCTGCCGGCCTACAGCGCCAATTACGCCGTGGTGGGGCTGGGCTTCGAGGGCACGCAGGTGCCCAACGCCACCGGCACCTACGAGCCGGCCCAGGTGTGGGAGTTCTATGGCGGCGGCTTTTCGCGCAGCGCCGACGGTTCGGTCGACCTGGTGCTCGGCCCGAACAACTATGGCGTGGTCTTCAATGACAGCGCGCTGGCGCTGCGCTCGACGGGCGCCAACGGCATCAGCAACTTCGCCCAGCGTTTTCTCGACACACAGACCGGCACCCCGCTGAACCTGGGCGTTGCGGCGCTGTTCTACGACGGTGACGCGCCGGTGCTGAACTATGGCGGCGGCTTCGGCATCGGCTTTTCCTTCTACTACGCCTCCACTGCATCGATCACGGTCACGTTGTTCGACGGCCTCGACGGCAGCGGCACGCCGGTCGGCAGCGACAGCTTCCGGCCGACGCCGACCTGCACGCTGGAGGACAACAGCTACTGCGCCTGGTCGATCGGCGCGATCTCGTTCAGCGGCCAGGCGCGGTCCGTGCGCTTCGAGGGCTTGCAAAGCCAGGCGCTGTTCGACAACGTCACCTTCGGCTCGGTCACACCGATCGATGGCGCGATTCCGGTTCCCGAGCCCACGACCTATGCGATGGCCGCGATCGGGCTGCTGATCATCGGCGCGGCCGTGCGCCGCGGTCGCGCCGTCTGAGCCCGGCAGCCGCTTCAAGCGGTTGCGGCGGCGGCGGCGCCGCTTTGCTGCAGCCGCCACATCTGAGCGTAGCGACCACCGATTTCGAGCAATTCGGCGTGCCGACCGCGCTCGACCACGCGGCCTTCGTGCAGCACGATGATCTCGTGCGCATCGACCACCGTGCTCAAGCGGTGCGCGATGACCAACGCGGTCTTGCCCTGCGCGGCGCTGCGCAGCTCGGCCTGGATGGCGCGTTCGTTGGCCGAATCCAGCGCCGAGGTGGCCTCGTCGAAGATCAGGATCGGCGGGTTCTTCAGCAGCGTGCGCGCGATGGCGACGCGCTGCTTCTCGCCACCCGACAGCTTCAGACCCCGCTCGCCGACCATCGTGTCGTAGCCCTTCGGCGTCGAGGCGATGAAGGCGTGGATGTGCGAAGCACGGGCCGCCGCTTCCACCTGCTCGCGTGACGCGCCCGGCTGCCCGTAGGCGATGTTGTATTCGACGGTGTCGTTGAACAGCACCGTGTCCTGCGGCACGATGCCGATGGCCTCGCGCAGGCTGGCCTGCGTCACCTGGCGGATGTCCTGGCCGTCGATGGTGATGCATCCACTGCCGACGTCGTAGAAGCGGAACAGCAACCGCGCCAGCGTGGACTTCCCCGCGCCCGAGGGCCCGACCACCGCCACGGTCTTGCCGGCCGGGATCACGAAGCTCAGGTCGTGCAGGATCGGCCGCGCCGGCTCGTAGGCGAAGGCGACGTGTTCGAAGCGCACGGTGCCTTCGCTCACGCGCAGGGCCGAAGCACCGGGCACGTCGTCCACCTCGCGGTGCGTTTCGAGCATGCGGAACATCTTGTCCAGGTCGGTCAGGTTCTGCTTGATCTCGCGATACAGCACGCCGAGGAAGTTCAGCGGGATGTACAGCTGGATCATGAAGGCATTGATCATCACCAGGTCGCCCAGCGTCAAGCGGCCATCGACCACACCCTGCGTGGCGCGCCACAGCATCGCCACCAGCGCGGCGGCGATGACCAGTTGCTGGCCGGTGTTGAGCAGGCTCAGCGTGCTCTGGCTCTTCAGCGCGGCGCGGCGCAGCTTTTCCAGGCTCTCGTCATAGCGCTTCGCTTCGAAGTCCTCGTTGTTGAAGTACTTGACGGTCTCGTAGTTCAGCAACGAATCGATGGCGTGGGTGTGCGCCACCGAATCCAGCTCGTTCATCTGGCGACGGAATTTCGTGCGCCATTCGGTGACGGTGACGGTGAAGGCGATGTAGACGATCAGGGCAGCGCCGGTGATCCAGGCGAACAGCGCGTCGAACTTCCAGGCCAGCAATGTCAGCACCATCGCCATCTCGATCAGCGTGGGCACGATGCTGTACAGCGAATACGAGATCAGGGAATGCACCGCGCGCGTGCCGCGCTCGATGTCGCGCGTCATGCCGCCGGTCTGTCGCTCGAGGTGAAAGCGCAGGCTCAACGCGTGCAGGTGGCGGAACACCTGCAGCGAGATGCTGCGCGCCGCGCCTTCGGTGGCCTTGGCGAAGATCAGCTCGCGCAGTTCGGTGAACAGCGAGGTGCACAGGCGCAAAGCCGCATAGGCCACCAGCAACCCCACCGGCACCACCAGCAGCGCGGCGGCATCGTTCGGCTTGATCGACAGCGCATCGACCAGGTACTTCAGCAGCACCGGCACGCCGACGTTGGCACCCTTGGCCGCGACCATGAAGGCCAGCGCGAGGCCGACGCGCCAGCGGTATTGCCACAGGTACGGCAGCAGCTTGCGCAGCGTGACCCAGTCGGAGCGTGGCGCGGCGCGGCCGGACAGCTCCATCGGGGCGGGCAAGGCAGCTTCGGTGCGGCGCATGGAATGAAAGTGGCGTGAAAGAATGGCCCGACGCGGACCAGTGAAGGTGAAGCCGATGAACCAGGAATCAAGCCACAGCGCGCTGCAGCCTGGCGGCCCGCTGAGTTTGCCCGATGGCAGCACGCTGGTGCTGCGCGTGATGCCGCTGCCCGCCGATGTCAACGGCAACGGTGATGTCTTCGGCGGCTGGATCATGGCCCAGGTGGACATGGCCGGCGCGGTGCTGCCGTCGCGCATCGCCAAGGGACGCATCGCCACCGTGGCGGTGAACCAGTTCGTCTTCAAGCAGCCGGTGTCGATCGGCGACTTGCTCAGCTTCTATGCCAAGGTGGAGCGCGTGGGCAAGACCTCGATCACCGTGCGCGTGGAGGTTTATGCCGAGCGCAACCCGGCCGATCTGCGCGTGGTGAAGGTCACCGAGGCCAACCTGACCTATGTGGCGATCGATCCCGAAGGCAAGCCGAGGGCGTTGCCGCAATAGCCCACGAACCAGCGGCTCAATGCTTTCGACGCCGCACAACTGTTGCCAGCCACCCCAGCCCCCTCCCCATCATGACGAAGGTCTCGGGCTCGGGTACAGCCGCGATCATGACCCAAGGCAACGCAACGTCCGTGTCCGTCGTGAAGGACGAGCCGGCCGGCAGCTCCAGCTGCAAACGCGCGGTGCGCGACGCGTCGGCGACCGCTTCGACCCCAGCGTGATTGGCGCCGGCGACGGCTTGAAGCACGAACGCGAGCGTCAGGTCCTGATCGGGATCGACTGTCATCGCCGGCATGTTCAGCGTCACGCTCAACTGGGCAATCGTCGCGGCATTGAATGTGGCCGAACCGCCATTGGCACTGCTGAGGCTGTTGGCCTGGCTGGTGGCGCTTTGCGGAGTGCCGTTGCCGTCCCTGGCGATGTTCACCTGATGGCCGCCCTGCGCGACATAGGTCTGGGCACCGTTGGTCTTGGCAGATCGAATTTTCAGCCGACGCGCGACCCACGCCGCAGACCTTGAATTGGGGCCACCGCGCGCACCAGTCAGTCGACGAAGAAGTCGGGAATGAAGTCCTTCGTGCCCGGCGTCTCGTTGTACTTTTCCAAATCGGTGACGCCGTGTTCGGCCAACAGCGTGTCGTCGATGAAGAAACTGCCGGTCACCTTCTTCGCGTCACTGGTCAGGATCAGATAGGCCGCGTCAGCCAGGATTTCGGGCTTGCGGCACTTGCCGATATCGACGCCGGGGATCATCTGCAAGGCCGCGGTGGCGATGGCGGTGCGTGGCCACAGGCTGTTGACACCGATGCCGTGCGGCCTGAACTCGCCGGCATGGCCGAGCGTGCACATGCTCATGCCGTACTTGGCCATGGTGTAGGCGACGTGGTTCTTGAACCAGTGCTCGCGCATCGACAGCGGCGGGCTCATGTTCAGCACGTGCGGGTTGCGGCCGACCGTGGCGCTCTTGATCAACTCGCCCAGGCAGGCCTGCGTGCAGCAGTAGGTACCGCGCACGTTGACGCCGAACATCAGGTCGAAGCGCTTCATCGGCGTGGCCGGCGTCGGCGTCAGGCTGATGGCGCTGGCGTTGTTGATGAGGATGTCGATGCCACCGAAGCGCGTCACCGCGGCGCGCACTGCAGCGGCCACGCTGGCCTCATCGCGGATATCGCACTGCACGGCCAAGGCCTGGCCACCGGCCGCTTCGATTTCGGCGGCAGCCGAATGAATGGTGCCCGGCAGTTTCGGATTCGCCTCGCCGGTCTTGGCAACGATGACGATGTTCGCGCCGTCCTGCGCGGCGCGCCGGCCGATGGCCAGGCCGATGCCCCGCGATGCGCCGGTGATGAACAGCGTTCTGTCTTTCAGGTTCATGGCCTCGTCTCCTTGTCGAACCTCGTTGCAATGAAGGCCGCGACCGCTTCGCCGCAATGGCGATAGACCGGCTCGCCGGGATGGAAGCCGTCGTGCGCCATGTGGTCGGCGGCCAGTTCCAGTTCGATGGGCACGAACGACACATCGTCGCGCGTCGCCGCCCAGCGTGCCAGTGCGTCGTTGTGGGCGCGGGCATCGTCGCCCATGATGCGCTTCAGCGGCTGCGGCAGCAGCGGGAAGCGGTGCATCGGCGGCAGCGGGGTGAAGATCACGTGCGCCACACCCACGTGCGACAGCAACCAGTCGGCAAGCAATTCGCGATGCCGCACCGCGCGCCGCGGTGTGACCAGTTCGAGAACATCGTTGACCCCGGTGACCACCACCGCCAGGTCGCTGCGCAGCAGCGCTTGCCCGCGCAGCAACGCATGCACCTGCTGCGTGGTCAGCCCCGAACGGGCATGCAGACTCCAGCGCACCGGCCTTGCCACGCGGCGGTGCAGCTCGCGTGTCAGGTGTCCCGCAAAGGCCTGATCCTGGAAGGCCACGCCGACACCGGACGCCGACGAATCACCGGCGATCAGCAGGCGCAGCGGATGGCGGCCGCTGCCGATGCGGCCCTGGCGCGGCCCTTCGGCCTCGGGCAACACCGGTGCACGGCGGCGCGTGGCCAGCGCCTGTGTCACCAGCACCGGCGCCAGCATCAGCTTCAACGCCAGTGACATCGCGGTGCCGTCCGCCTCAGAACTTCGAGAAGTCCGGCTTGCGCTTCTGGAAGAAGGCCTGGAAGGCTTCCATCGCCTCCGGGCTGCGCAGCCGTTTGCTGAACAGTTCGCCCTCGCTGCGGATCGCGCGCAACACGGCTTCGGTGTGCGGTGCGCGCAGCAGCTTCTTGGCTTCGCGCACCGCGCCGGGCGGCAGCGCATTGAATCGCTCGGCGATGCGCCGCGCGTGGTTCACCACCTCGCCGGCCGGCAGCACGGCATTGGCCAGGCCGTATTCGACCGCTTCGGCGCCGGTGAAGGGGTCGCCGAGCAGCAGCTTCTCGGCCGCGCGTGCCTGGCCCATCAGCTGCGGCAGCAGCAGGCTGGATGCGAACTCGGGCACCAGCCCCAGGCCGACGAAGGGCATCGCCAGGCGCGCCTCGTCGCTGATGTAGGCGAAGTCGCAGTGCAGCAGCATGGTCGTGCCGATGCCGATGGCGGCGCCGGTGACGGCAGCGATGACCGGCTTGTCGCAGTCGATCAGCGCGCGCATGAAGTTGAACACCGGCGACGCGTCGCCATCGCTGCCGCTGCCCGGTGGGCGCTGCATGAAATCCTCGATGTCGTTGCCCGAGGTGAAGATGCCCGGCTGGCCGGTGATCAGTACCGCGCGCACGCTGCCGTCGGCCTTGGCGGCGACGAGCGCGTCGGCCATCGCCTGGTACATGGCGGTGGTGAGCGCGTTCTTCTTCTCCGGCCGCGCGATCTCGATGGTGGCGACGCCGTTCAGGGTCGCGGTCTTGATGCTCATGTTCGTTCCCTCAGACGCGTTCGAGGATGCCGGCTGCCCCCTGCCCCATGCCCACGCACATCGTGACCATGCCGTACTTCAGGTTGTGGCGGCGCAGCGCATGCACCACGGTGGCCGCGCGGATGGCGCCGGTGGCGCCGAGCGGGTGACCGAGCGCGATCGCGCCACCCATCGGATTGACCTTGGCTTGGTCGAGACCCAACTCGTTGATCACCGCCAGCGACTGCGCGGCAAAGGCCTCGTTGAGCTCGATCCAGTCCATCGCCTCCTGCTTCAACCTGGCCAGCTTCAGCGCCGCGGGGATGGCCTCGATCGGGCCGATGCCCATCAGCTTCGGATCGACACCGCGCACCGCGAAGCTGACAAAACGCGCCAGCGGCTTCAGGTCGAACTGCTTCACCGCCTTCTCGCTGGCGACGATCAGCGCACCGGCGCCGTCGCTGGTCTGCGAGCTGTTGCCGGCGGTGACCGAGCCTTTTTCCGCGAACACCGGCCTGAGCTTCGCCAGCCCTTCGGCCGAGGTGTCGGGGCGCGGTCCTTCGTCGATGTTCACCGTGCGCGTCTTGGTCGTCACCTCGCCGCTGGCCAGATCGGGGAAGCGGTCGATGACTTCGATCGGCGTCATCTCGTCGCTGAATTCACCGGCCTCGATCGCCTTCAGCGCGCGCAAGTGCGATTGCAGCGCGAAGGCGTCCTGCGCCTCGCGGCTGACTTTCCACTGCGCCGCCACCTTCTCGGCCGTCAGGCCCATGCCGTAGGCGATGCCCAGGTTCTCGTCACGCGCGAAGACTTCCGGGTTGAACGACGGCTTGTTACCGCCCATCGGCACCAGGCTCATGCTTTCGGCGCCGCCGGCGAACATCACCTCGGCCTCGCCGACACGGATTCGGTCGGCTGCCATCTGCAACGCAGTGATGCCCGAGGCGCAGAAGCGGTTGACGGTGACGCCGGCCACCGAGTGCGGCAGCCCGGCCAGCACGGCCGCAGCGCGCGCCATGTTCATGCCCTGCTCGGCCTCGGGAAACGAGCAACCGATGATGGCGTCTTCGATCGCTTTCGGGTCGAGCCCTGGCACCTGCGCCAGCGCGCTGCGCATGGCCGCGATCAGCAGGTCATCGGGTCGCGTGTGGCGGAAGTAGCCGCGCCCCGAGCGCCCGATTGGCGTGCGCGTGGCGGCGACGATGTAGGCGTCTTGAACTTGCTTGCTCATGTCTTCGCTCCGATCAATTGCGAACCGGCTTGCCGGTCTGCATCATGCCCATGATGCGTTCCTGGGTCTTCGGGTGTTCGAGCAGCGCGCAGAAGTGCTTGCGCTCCAGCGCCATCAGGTATTCCTCGTTGACCAGCGCGCCGGCAGGCACATCGCCGCCGCAGACCACATCGGCGATCAGGCCGCTGATGTGGAAATCGTGCGCACTGATGAAACCGCCGTCGCGCATGTTGGCGAGCTGCCCCTTGATGGTGGCGATGGCCGAACGCCCGGCCAGCGGGAACAGTCGGCGCAGCGGCGCGCGGTAGCCCGAATCGAACATCGCCTTGGCCTGCGCGATGGCGACGAACAGCAGCTCGTCCTTGTGCGGCACGATGACGTCGCTGTCGAGCAAATAACCGAGCTTGCGGCTTTCGATCGCGCTGGTGCCGACCTTGGCCATCGCCGCATTGGTGAAGCCCTCGCGCACGAAATTGAAGACGTCGGCACCGGCCGGTGCGGCCATCTCGGCAGCGCGGCGGGCGATGTAGGTCAGCCCGCCACCGCCGGGCAACAGCCCGACACCGACTTCGACCAGCCCGATGTAGCTTTCCATGTGTGCGACGCGCTTGGCGCAGTACACCGCGATCTCGCAGCCGCCGCCGAGCGCCATGCCCCGCACAGCAGCCACCGTCGGCACGTTGGCATAGCGCAGCGACAGCATCGCGTCCTGCAATTTCTTCTCTTCCGGTGCGATGGCCTTGGCGCCGCCTTTCATGAAGGTCGGCAGCATCGCCTGCAGGTCGGCACCGTAGGAGAACGGGTCGTCGGCCGACCAGATGACCAGGCCCTTGTAGTCGGTCTCGGCCAGCGCCACGCCCTTCAACAGGCCTTCGATGACACCCGGGCCGATGGCATGCACCTTGGTCCTGATGCTGGCGATCAACACCTCGGCGTCCAGCGTCCACAGCCGGATCGATTCATCTTCGAACACGGTGCGCCCGGCACGCGACGGCTCGGTGGCGGTGGCGCCGAACACGTTCTCGCGGAACACCTGGCGCTCGTACACCGGCAAGCCGGACAGCGGCACGAACTTCTTCTGCGCCGCACTCCACGATCCGTCGTGCGTGTGCACGCCGCCGTGGCTGGCCACCGGGCCTTCGAAGACCCAGTCGGGCAGCGGCGCGTTGCTAAGCGCCTTGCCGGCATCGATGTCGTCCTTGACCCACTGCGCCACCTGCTTCCAGCCGGCCTGCTGCCACAGCTCGAACGGGCCCTGCTTGACGCCGAAGCCCCAGCGCATCGCGAAATCGATGTCACGTGCGCTGGCCGCGATGGTGCCCAGGTGCACGGCAGCGTAGTGGAAGCTGTTGCGCATCAGTGCCCACAGGAATTGCGCCTGCGGGCTGCTCGAATCGTGCAGCAGCTTGAGCCGCTCGGGCGCGGGCTTTTTCAGGATGCGGTCGACGATGCCGTCGGCCTTGCCGCCACCGGCCACGTAGTTGCCGCTGGCCGCGTCGAAGCGCTGGATGTCCTTGCCCACCTTCTTGTAGAAGCCGGCGCCGGTTTTCTGGCCCAGCGCGCCGGCTTCGAGCAATGTCTGCAATGCCTTCGGCGTGGCGAAGCTGGCGTAGAACGGGTCGGTCTCGGCGGAGAGTGTGTCCTGCAGCGTCTTGATGACATGCGCCATCGTGTCCAGCCCGACCACGTCGGCGGTGCGGAAGGTGCCGCTGCTGGCGCGGCCGAGCTTCTTGCCGGTCAGGTCATCGACGACGTCGTAGCTCAGCTGCGCTTTCTCGGCCTCGAGCATCGTCGCCAGCATGCCGGCGATGCCGACGCGGTTGGCGATGAAGTTGGGCGTGTCCATTGCGCGCACCACGCTCTTGCCGAGGCCCGTGGTGACAAAGGCTTCGAGCTGGTCGAGCACTTCGGGTTGTGTGGTCGGCGTGTTGATCAACTCGACCAGCGCCATGTAGCGCGGCGGGTTGAAGAAGTGGATGCCACAAAACCGCGGCTTGATTTCTTCGGGCAGCGCCTCACTCAGTTGGGTGATCGACAGCCCCGAGGTGTTGCTGGCGACGATGGCGTGCGGCGCGACGAAGGGCGCGATCTTCTTGTACAGATCCAGCTTCCAGTCCATGCGCTCGGCGATCGCCTCGATGACCAGGTCGCAGCCGCTCAGCAGTTCTAGGTGTTCTTCGTAGTTGGCCTGGCCGATGAGTGCGGCATCCTCGGCCACGCCGAGCGGCGCGGGCTTCAGTTTCTTCAGGCCCTCGACGGCCTTCGTCACGATGCCGTTCTTCGGGCCGGTCTTGGCGGGCAGGTCGAATAACACCACCGGCACCTTGCAGTTGACCAGATGGGCGGCGATCTGTGCGCCCATCACCCCGGCGCCAAGCACCGCCACCTTGCGAACCTGGAATCGACTCACTGTGTTTCTCCCTGTTATGCCTGTTGCATGCGGCGGCGCGTCACTCGACGCGCAGCCAGGTTTGGGTGCGACCGAGCAGTGGCATGCCGATGTAGCCGCGCACGTCGAGCTTCTTGCCGCCGTCCGCCAGCTTGAGTTGCACCTTGTAGACCTTGCCGTTGTTCGGGTCGAGGATGTCGCCGCCCTCGAAGCTGCCGGCCTCACCGGCCACCGGCTTGATGCCGCGCAGGATGGTCATGCCCTGCACCGGCTGGTCCTTGCGCTCGTCGGTGCAATCCTTGCACTTGGCGTCGGTCTTGTCGGTGAGGATCTTGTCCACCTTGCCGGTGAATACGCCGCCGCTTTCGGTGATGCGCACCAGCGACTTCTCGGCCTTGGTCTCGTCGTCGATGGTCTTCCACAGCCCGGCGGGCGTGGCCTGGGCCATCGCGACGCCGGCCGCCGCGGCCAGCAGGCCGGCCACGAGCATCTTCTTGTTCATTGTTGTCTCCGTTGTTGAACGTCGTCAGAACAGCGCTTCTTCCATCGCCATCAGCGGCGCCATGCCGGCGCGCGCGCTGCGAATCAGACCGGCCGTCTCGGGCAGCAGCTTGGCGAAGTAGAAGCGCGCTGTCATCAACTTGGCAGCATAAAACGCATCCCCGCTGTCCTGCTTGCTCATGGCAATGCGCGCCATGCGCGCCCAGAAGTAGGCAAACACCAGGTGGCCGCAGATGCGCAGGTAGTCGGTGGCGGCAGCGCCCACCTCGTCGGCATTGCCCAGCGCCTTCATGCCCAGCTCGGTGGACAGCTTGGTGACCTTGTCGCCCAGTTCGGCGAGCGGGTTGACGAACTCCTGCATCGCTTCGTCGGTGCCGTGTTCTTCAACGAACTGTTCGATCAGCGCGCCGAACTTGCGCAGCTTGGCGCCGTTGTCTCCGAGCACCTTGCGGCCCAGGAAATCGAGCGCCTGGATGGTGTTGGTGCCCTCGTAGATCATGTTGATGCGGGCATCGCGCACGTACTGCTCCATGCCCCATTCCTTGATGTAGCCGTGGCCGCCATAGACCTGCAGGCATGCCGAGGTGGCGGCCCAGCCGTTGTCGGTGAGGAAGGCCTTGACGATCGGCGTCAGCAGCGAGACCAGGTCGTTGGCGTCCTTGCGCTCATCTTCGTCGTCGCTGGCGTGTTCCTTGTCGAGCAGCAGCGCGCAGTACATCGCCAGCGCGCGGCCGCCTTCGGCATAGGCGCGCGCGGTGAGCAGCATCTTGCGCACGTCGGGGTGCACGATGATCGGGTCGGCTGCCTTGTCGGGCTCCTTCGGGCCCGACAGCGAGCGCATCTGGATGCGATCTTTCGCGTACGCCGCGGCGTTCTGGTAGGCCACCTCGGTCAGGCCGAGCGACTGGTTGCCCACGCCCAGCCGGGCCGCATTCATCATCACGAACATCGCCGCCAGGCCCTTGTTCGGCGCACCGACCAGCGTGCCCACCGCGCCGTCGAGGTTCATCTGGCAGGTGGGGCTGCCGTGGATGCCCATCTTGTGTTCGAGCGCACCGCAGAAGATCGGGTTGCGATCGCCCAGGCTGCCATCGGCCTTGACGATGAACTTCGGCACCACGAACAGCGAGATGCCCTTGCTGCCCACCGGCGCGTCGGGCAGGCGGGCCAGCACCAGGTGGATGATGTTGTCGCACAGATCATGCTCGCCGGCCGAGATGAAGATCTTCTGGCCGGTCAGCTTGTAGCTGCCATCGCCGAGCGGTTCGGCCTTGGTGCGCAGCAGGCCCAGGTCGGTGCCGCACTGCGGCTCGGTCAGGCACATGGTGCCGGTCCAGTCGCCCTTGGCCAGGTGCGGCAGGTAGGTCGTCTTCTGCTCGTCGGTGCCGTGCTCCATCAGGCAGGCATAGGCGCCGTGCGACAGCCCCGGGTACATCGTCCACGCCTGGTTGGCCGAGTTCAGCATCTCGAACAGGCACTGGCTCATGATGATCGGCAGGCCCTGGCCGCCGTAGGCCGGGTCGCACACCATCGCCGGCCAGCCGCCTTCGACGTACTGCGCATAGGCGTCCCTGAAGCCGGCTGGCGTGGTGACTTCGTGGCTGGTGGCGTCGAGTTTGCAGCCTTCGGCGTCACCGCTGATGTTCAGCGGGAACACCACTTCGGCGGCGAACTTGCCGCCTTCTTCGAGCACCGAGTTCAGCGTCTCGGCATCGATGTCGGCGTGCGCCGGCAACGACTTCAATTCATCGACAGCGCCGAGCAGCTCGTGCAGCACGAATTGCATGTCACGCAGCGGTGGGGTGTATTGGGGCATCGGGGGACTCCGGCTGGGATGAAAAAGGCGAAAGGAATCAGCGGCGCGCCGTGGAGGGCACTTGCGCGGCCAGGTAGTGGTTGACGATGCGCTCGAAACCGGCGCGTGCGCGGTCGGGCGCGCCAGAGGCACGCATCAACCGCGCGTCATGGTGCAACGCCAGGATCAGTCCGTGCATTTCAAAGGACATCTGTGTCACGTCGGTGTCGGCGCGCAACTGTCCGGCATCGACGGCGATGCGGATGGCGCGATTCAGCGCGGCCTGCCAGGCGCGGATCATGCCGACCAGCGCGTCGCGTACCGGGCCGGGCCGATCGTCGAATTCGACCGCGCCGCTGATGTAGATGCAGCCCGAATCGACCTCCACCGACACCCGCCGCAGCCAGCGCTCGAACAGCGCACGCAGCCGTGGCACGCCGCGCGCTTCGAGCATCGACGGGAAGAACACCTCGTCTTCGAAGCGGCGGTGGTATTCGCGGATGACGGCGATCTGCAATTCCTCGCGCGAACCGAAATGCGCGAACACGCCGGACTTGCTCATGCCCGCCACTTCGGCCAGCGCGCCGATCGACAGACCCTCCAGGCCCATCTGCGAGGCCAGGCCGACGGCGCAGTCGAGGATCGCCGCGCGCGTGGCCAGCCCCTTCGGCAGCGAGCGCGCGGCAGGCAATTCCAGAGGCGTCGAAGCGGGAGGGGGCAAGGTCGGCTGCGGTTAGCGAACGATCGTGCTATTTTGCAGGAAAGGCCCTGACCAGGGGCGATCGGCAGACCGGCATTTCTAGGGTCCGGGTTCTAGAAAGCGTGCGCGATTTCTCTTCTCGCGGGTTTACCCCAGCTGCCGGCGGTCGCGCGCGAAACGCGCAGCGCATGCACAACACTGTGCGCCGCCGCGGCGGCCGGCGCGTTGAGGTGAACGGAACCCGCTGTCGCCCACTGGCCCCACTTGCATTACGCTCGCACCTTATGGATGTGCTTCAACTCGACGTGTCGGGCCGTCCGCAGGCCTGGATCTCGCCGCGCGAGGCGGCGGTGCTGTATGCCTGCGATGCGGTCGCTTGGACGCTGGGCGACACCTTTCAGGTGTTGCGCGGCGGCATCCAGCGCGTAAGCGGATTGCAATCGCGCATCGAACTGCAACCGATCGTGGCCGTGCGAGGCTCGATCCCGTCGCGCGCCTGGCGGCAGGTGCCGGGCCTGAGCAACCCGAAGCTATTCAACCGCGACCGCCATGTCTGCGCCTATTGCGGCGGCACCTTTCACTTCGACGACCTGACGCGCGAGCACATCACGCCGGTCTCACGCGGCGGCGCCGACAGCTGGATGAACTGCATCACCGCCTGCCGCTCGTGCAACGGCCGCAAGGGCAATCGCCTGCCCGAGGAAGCGCGCATGAGCCTGCTCTACCTTCCCTACGTGCCCAGCCTGCACGAGGACATGATCCTGCGCGGGCGACGCATCCTGTCCGACCAGATGGAATTCCTGCTCGCCAGCGTGCCGCGCAGCAGTCGGCTGCACGCGTAGCGTCTGCGCTCAGGCCCGGGGCGGCAGGCCCTGCGGCGGCGGCGTGTCGGGCGGCGGAATGTTGGGTGCAGGCGTGTCGCGCTGAGGCATTTGTGGCGGCGGCGTGTCGGCTGGCGGCACCACGTGCTGCGCCGGCGCTGCCCGTTGCGGGGTCGCCTGGCGCTGGCCGGGCACTTGGTTGCCCAGCGCGTACATGCATTGCATGAAGGCCACGTCGTAGCGCTGCTGCAGGTTGAACGACGAGGCCTGCGATTGGCCGGCGCCGGTGGCGCTACCGATCATGAGCCCGGTGCCGGCGCCCCACGCCGCCGCTGATCCGCTGTAGCCGTAGTAGCCGTTGTAGTAAGAGCCCGAGCCGAGCAACGCGCCCACCGCGGCGCCGATGACGGTGCCGACCACGGCGGCCCCCGCCGCCTGGTTGTTGGCCGCCTCGACCTGCGGCGCCACCCAGGCCTGCGCCTGCTGCTGGCATTGCGCGTTGTCGGCCTGGAACTGCGGCGCGCTCTTCTGGCTGCCGGGCAGCACGAGCACGCTCGGGGCACTGGGCACGACTGCGCAGCCGACCAGCGCGGCGGCGCTGCACACCACGCTGGCCCGCCTCGCAGCGCGCGGCGGCTTCACGACTGCATCGCCAGCGCGGGTTGCTGGCCCGGCGGCGCGGGAATGACTTTCAACCATGGCTCGCGGCATTCCTTCACATAGGGAAAGTAGCCGGCGGGCTGCGTGCAGTAGTACCAGAAGCCGGTTGGTGACGTGGCCGGCGCGGACGGCGCAGGCGTTGCTGGGTCCTGCTCGATGAACTGCGGTGTCTGCAGCGCCGGATCCGCCCACAGCGGGCCGACGCTGATCGGCGCGCTCTGCACGACAACGACGGAGCCGGCGCCCCAGTTCGACCAGCCCGGGCCCCAGCCCCAACCCCAGCCCGGGCCCCAACTCGACCAGCCTGGGCCCCACCATCCCCAGCCCGGACCCCAACGCCAGCCCGCGTTCCACCACGGCCCGCCCGCGCCCCATCGAACGGGTGCCCCCCAGGGTTGACCGCCGCGCGGACCCCAGCGCGAGCCGCCCCAGCCGGGAGAGCCGCCACGGTGGAACTGGCCAGGGTTGCCGACCCAGGCGCCCGCGCCGGGCGGTCCCGACCGGGCGCCGCCATAGCCACCCCCTTGACCGCCGCCGCCCCGGTAAGCGCCGCCCCCGGAGCCGCCTTGGCCACCGTGTCCGCCGCCACGGTGCTGTGCCCAGCCGTCGAGCGGCAGCGCCAGCGCGCAAGCGAAGGCCAAGGCAATTCGAAAGGGGTTGTTCGTCATGGCAGCATGCTTCAATAGGCAGCGCTTCGAGCCGCCGGCCAAGCCGCAGGTTCCATGCTAACGCCCGTCACCCACTCGCGGACGACACCGGCGTGCTGTTACAGACGCATCGGGCTCACCGCTGCACCGCAGCGGCCTGCCGTTGGCGCATGGGGCGCGTGGCGGACAATCGTTTCCCACGGTGCGGGCATCGGCGAGTGCGGCGATGTCGAGCCCGGCAGGAGGACAGGCTTGGACCGCGATCACTTCTTCAACCTGTACCGGCACGGCTTTGCGCGCGTGGCCGTGGCGGTGCCGCAGTGCCGCGTCGCCGACCCGGCCTTCAACGCGCGCCACACCGCCGCGCTGCTGGCCGATGCGGCGGCACGCGGTGCCGCGCTGGTGGTGTTTCCCGAACTCGGCATCGCGGGCTACACCTGCGACGACCTGTTCCACCAAAACGCGTTGCTCGATGCCTGCGTGACAGCGCTCGAACACATCGTGGCCGCCTCGCGCGGCTGCGCCACGGTGGCGGTGGTGGGGCTGCCACTGCGCGTCGATCAGCTGCTGTTCAACTGCGCTGCCGTGGTGCACGACGGGCGCGTGCTCGGCGTGGTGCCGAAGACCTACCTGCCCAACTACGGCGAGTTCTACGAGGCGCGCCAGTTCAACGGCGCCGACCATGCCCGCTCGCGCGAACTGCAGTTGCTGGGCCAGAGCGTGCCGTTCGGAACGCAGCTGCTTTTCACCGCCACCAGCGTGCGCAACTTCAGCTTCCACATCGAGATCTGCGAAGACCTGTGGGTGCCGATTCCGCCCTCGTCATATGCGGCGCTGGCCGGTGCCACGCTGCTGTTGAACCTGTCGGCCTCCAACGTCATCATCGGCAAGGCGGGTTACCGGCAGCAGCTGGTGTCCTCGCAATCGGCACGTTGCCTGGCGGCATGCCTGTATGCCTCGGCCGGCAGCGGCGAATCGACCACCGACATGGCCTGGGACGGCCATGCACTGATCTGCGAGAACGGCCAGATGCTGGCCGAGTCGCAGCGTTTCGCCGACACGGCACAACTCATCAGCGCCGACATCGACCTCGAGCGTCTGGCGTGCGAGCGCATGCGCCTGACCAGCTTCGGCCAGTCGGTCGCACGCCACCGCGCGCAACTCGGCGACTTCCGCACCGTGCCCTTCAACCTGCAGCCGGCGCCGGTGCCGTTGCAGCGCGGCATCGAACGCTACCCATACGTGCCGGCGGACGCGGGTCAGCGCGATGCGCGCTGCCGCGAGGTCTATGACATCCAGGTGCAGGCGCTGGTGCAGCGCGTGCGCGCCAGCGGCATTCACAAACTGGTCATCGGCGTTTCCGGCGGACTCGATTCGACACACGCGCTGATGGTCTGCGCACAGGCCATGGACCGGCTGCAACTGCCGCGCACGAACATCCTGGGCATCACGATGCCCGGCTTCGCGACCAGCGCGCGCACGCTCGACCAGGCGCAGCGGCTGATGCGCTCGATCGGCTGCGAGGCCCATTGCATCGATATCCGCCCGAGCTGCGAGCAGATGCTGAAGGACCTCGGCCACCCGCATGCCGAAGGGCATGCGCAGTACGACATCACCTTCGAGAATGTGCAGGCCGGCGAACGCACCAGCCACCTGTTCCGGCTCGCCAACTTCCACGACGCGCTGGTGGTCGGCACCGGCGATCTGAGCGAACTGGCGCTGGGCTGGTGCACCTACGGCGTGGGCGACCACATGTCGCACTACAACGTCAACGCCAGCGTGCCGAAGACGCTGATCAAGCACCTGGTGCGCTGGGTCGCCGAAACACAACTGACCGGCACTGCGGGCGGCCAGGTCCTGCTCGACATCCTGGCGACCGAGATCAGCCCTGAACTGGTGCCCGCCGATGGCGAAGAAAATGCCGGGCCGGGCCAGAGCACGGAGGACAGCATCGGCCCCTACGACCTGCACGATTTCAGCCTGTATTACATCCTGCGCTTCGGCTTCGCGCCGAGCAAGGTGGCGTTCCTGGCGCACCATGCCTGGCACGACGTCGATGCCGGCGAGTGGCCCGAGGGCGCGCACGTGCAGCGCCGTGCGCACGATCTGGCCAGCATCAAGACGCACCTGCGCACCTTCGTCTGGCGCTTCTTCAAGACCAGCCAGTTCAAGCGCAGTTGCGTGCCCAACGCGCCGAAGGTGGGCTCGGGCGGCTCGCTGTCGCCACGCGGCGACTGGCGCGCACCCAGCGACGGCGAAGCGACAGTCTGGCTCGACGACGTGGCGCGCATTCCCGACGCGTAGCGCGCGCGGCTGGCGCCGAACATCGCGCGTGCCGCCGCTCAGGCCAGGCGGCCGGCCGCTTCCATCGCCACCTGCACCTGGTTGCGGCCCTCGTTCTTGGCGCGGTACAGCGCCTCGTCGGTACGCCGCAAGGCGGCGTCGAGGGGCTCGCGCGGGCCGATCAGCGTCACACCCGCACTCAGTGTCACCGCCATGGGGCGGCCGTCGACTGCGCGCCAGGGCGTGGTCGCGACCGCCTCGCGCAAGCGCTCGGCGACCAGTCGTGCGCCGCGCAGATCGGGCACCGGCACCAGCACCACGAATTCCTCGCCGCCGAAGCGTGCCAGCAGCGCATCGCCGCGCAGCTGATCGCGCAGCAGCTTGCCGGCGTGACGCAGCACCAGGTCGCCGCTGGCATGGCCGAAGCGGTCGTTGACGTCCTTGAAGTGATCGATGTCCAGCATCAGCAATGCCACCGCGCCGTCGCGTTGCGCTTCCAGGTGCAGCATCGCCGGCACCGCCTCGCGCAGCGCGCGGCGCGTCAGCGCACCCGTCAGCTCGTCGATGCTCGCGCGCTGATTCAGATCGTTGCGCAGGCGCCCGTTGACGACGCTGAGCAACAGCGTGGCGACCAGGATCGGCAAGACGCCATAGAGCACGGCATAGGGCGATATCAGCAGCGGTGGCAGATGCAGCAGGTGCGGCGGCGCCTCGCCCGGCGCCACGAAAGCCAGAAAGCCGCGCAGCCAGCAGCTGCCGGCGAGCGACACCACCGCCAGGCTGAGGGCGCGCTCGGCGCCGTCGCGCGGCGTGACGATCAAGCCGCGCATGTTCAACGCCATCAAGGTCGACGTGACGATCATCGCCGCCACCAGCGTGCGCGATGCCGCGGTGGTGCCCCAAAGTGCCGGCGCCAGCGCCGCCAGCACGGCCAGGCCCAGCAGCAGCGTCATCTGCAGCCACCCGGGCGGCGGTTGGCCGGCCAGCAGGCTCAAGCCGGCGCCGAACAACGTCAGGCTGAGCACGGTGCCGCCGGCGAGCAGGCCCTGCACCGACAGCGACAGGTCGGGCGCGGCCCAGAACACCGACCCGAGCGAAAGGCCCAGCACCACGAAGCCCACCGTGCACAGAGCGATCGCTTGCCGCACCTTCGGCTGCGGCAGATCGACCAGCCGCATGATCAGCGCGCCGACCAGCGAGCCGGCGGCGCAGATGCCATAGGCGGTCAGGACATCGACCTGAAGCATGGCGGGCGAGAACGGCTGGGCATGACCCGCTGTCATCGACCGCGCCCGGGGCCACTTGAGCGGCGCGGCGAGCCGAAGCAGCGCTGGGCGTGGCGCGGGTCATGGCGCCAGCGGCAAGGACGATTCGGGCGTGAACAAATACCACGCGCCGGCGATCTTCAGCGTGCTCTTGCGAACTCGCCTTCGTTGCGCACACCGGGCTGCCAGGCGGCCGGCTGCCAGGACCTGCCGTGCTCCGTCAGCAACACCCTCAGCCGGCGCAGCCGCGCACGGCCGGTGTCGGCCAGCGCGGTCGCCACGGCGGCGCGATCGGGCCACGCCGCCAGCGCATCGGCCCACAGCGAGCGCCCGGCCAGGAAGCCCGCCGCGCCGGCACGCGCCGCATGCACGACGACGCGCTCGAAGGCATCGGCCGACGCGCCGGCCGACAGCATCACCCACGGCCGCGTGCCGCAGGCCCGGTGCAGCGCGGCGAATGCGCGGCCGCAATCGGCCGCGCCGGGGGCGTCTAGCGCCGGCACCTGGTCGGCCGGCAGGGGACTTTCCAGCTTGAACAGATCGACCTGGAAGCGCGCGTCGGCAAAGGCCTCGACACTTTGCAGCACCTCGTCGGCGCGCTTGCCGGCGTCTTCCCGGTAGGCGGCCGCGTCGTCGGCATGCAGCGGATAGAGCAGCAACTCCAGCACGAACGGCAATTCGCAGCGCGCACACTGCTCACCGACCTGTTGCACCAGCGCCTGCTGATGCTCGCGCACCTCGGCCGATGCGCGCGGGTGGTACCAGGCGAGCAGCTTGACGGCGTCGCCGCCAAGCGCACGGATCTTGTCCACGCTCCAGTCGGCGATCAGCGACGAGCGTCGATCGGGCGAGGTGCGGTGGTCTTCCAGCGTGAGCAACAACCCGGCAGCCGGATTCAGCACGTCAGCCACCGCCGGATAGCCCCAGTTCGGGTCCACCAGCAGCGCGCTGGCCTGGTCGGCAAAGCCCTGCGCCAGCACGCGCTTGGCGGCCAGCACTTCGGCGAACGGCAGCGCCTCGGCCGTGACGTTCAGCGAGCGTGCCAGCTGCGCGAAGATCGGCGGACGCTGATCGATCGCGACCATGGCAAAGAAGCCGTCCGCATGGGCCAGCCGCCGCAGCCGCCAGCGTTTGCCTGCGCCGCGCACGTGATTCATGCGCGCTCTCGCAGGAAGCCGTCGAGTCGCTGCCGATCAGGCAGGCTGCCGCTGCACGACAGTGCGGCAGCGGCCATCGCACGACGCAACGCCTGATCGCCCGGCAACCCTTCGGCCAGCGACAGCAGCAAAAGCCCGTGCATGACATCGCCTGCACCATTGCTGTCGATCACCTTGACATCGAAGGCCGGCAGGCGGTGCGTCTGACCATCAGGACGCAACCACAGGGCACCGTGCACGCCGAGCGTGACCACGCGTTCGGCGTCGGGTGCGGCCAGCGCCACGCGTTGCAGCAATTCGCTGGGCGCGGCACGGTCGTCCGCGGCCCAGGCAGCCAGGCCGGCACGGGAGAACACGCACCATTGCGCCAGCGGCACCAGCGCGCGCAGCACCGCCTGCTCGGCGGCCTCGGCATCGAAGACCGACAGCACACCGCGCGCGCGCGCCAGCCTAAACGCCGCTTCGGCGGCCGCTGGCCAGCGCGGGTCGGCCATCACACCGCTGCACGCTGAGGGCCACTGCGGCAGCGGCGCCTGCCGAAGCACATCACCGCGGAAGTTGTGCACCTGGCGTTCGCCGCGTTCATCGATCAGCACCGCCGACACCGGGCTGCGCGCGCCGGCGATGCACGCCAGGCCGCCCGTGTCCAGACCGCTGTCCGCGGCGAGCCGCGCCAGGCGCTGGCCGGCGGCATCGTCGCCCACGGCGCTGTACAGCCGCACGGTCGGGCTGTGCCGGGCATCGCGCAAAGCGTGCGCCGCAACGGCGGCATTGCCGGCCAGCCCGCCGATGCGACTGTCGAAGGCGCTGGCCACGCCCTTGTCGCCGAGCGTGCTGAACGACGGGATGTGCCAGACCTGGTCGAGCACGGTCTGGCCGACGAACCACAGCGGCGCCGTCGGCATCGTCAGCGGCCGTTGCGCATCAGCGGCTTGATGCGCTCACCGGTCATGAAGCGGGGAAACTCATCGGGCATATCGGCGAGGTCGAAGACATGATCGACGAGTCTGGCATAGCGCTCGCGCTGGCGCCGCAGCAGCGCCAGGTTGGCGGCATGATCGCCCTTCGGAAAGTAGAACGAGCGCACCAGGAAAAAATCCTTGCGCCGCACGGCCTTGGTTTCGACGATCGGCCACGGCTGGTCGCTCTCGCCGACCCACAGCACCACGCCCTGTGCCGCCACCACTTCGAGCGCCTGGTCGCGCGCGGCCAGGTTGCCGCTCGATTCGAGCACCAGGTCGAAGCGGCTGGCGCGCTCGCCGACCGGGTGGATCTGCGCGCCCATCGAGGCCGCGAGCGCGATCCGGTTGGCGCGAGGATCGGACACGCTGACCTGGCGTGCCCCCATGTCGAGCAGCGCGATGAGCCCGCCCAGGCCGACCGGGCCGGCACCGGTGATCAACACGCGCAGCGTCGCCACATCCTTCAGCAACGGCTGCACCAGACGCAACGCGTGCGCCGCGGTGCCGATGGTGTCCAGCAGCAGCGGACCCAGGTCGTCGTCGATGTCGTCGGGGATCGGCAGCAGGCACTGCTGTGGCACCGCCAGCGCTTCGGCGTAGCCGCCATCGCGGTTCCAGCCGACCAGCGTCGATTCGCGCTCGCAGGTGTGCGTGAAGCCGGCCAGGCAGCGCTCGCAGCGGCCGCAGTGCACCGGGATATAGACCGCACAGCGTTGGCCGTGCAATGTGTGGCCGGGTCGATCGACGGTGCCGAAAATTTCATGGCCCGGCACCTGCCTGGCACCGTTGCGCCACAGCTTGCCATCGCTGCCGCACAGCGCCGTGCGCGACACACGCAGCAGCACCTCGCCTTCAGCGACCAGCGGCCAGGCGCGTTCGACGACCTCGACGCGCTGCTCGCCGGGAAAGTGGATGGCGCGCATCGATTTCATGGCGTCAAGGGTGTCAATGCGCCGGCTCCAGCACCACCTTGGCCGATGCCACGCGGCCATGGTGCAGGTCATCGAAGGCCTGCGGCCCGGCCGATAGCGCACGCCGTTCGATCCACGACAGGTCGCCGAAAACACCCCGCGCCAGCGCCGCCACCGTGGCACGCAGGTCGGCCATGCTGTAGGTGTAGGTGCCGAGCAGCGTGATCTCGGCCAGCGTGAGCTTGCGCATGTCGATCTCGCTGGCCCAGTCCTGCAAGCCGATGTGCATGACCACGCCGCCGGGACGCACCGCCGCCAGCGCAGCGTTGCGCGTGACCGCGCTGCCGACCGCATCGATGACCAGTTCGAAGCCGCTGTCGTCGGCACTGCGCTCGCGTGGATCGAAGACGGTACACCGTGCATGCTGCTGCAACGATGCCCGGCGCAGCGGGTTGGTCTCGGCGACCTCAAGCCGATCGACCCCACGCTGGCGCAGCAGCAGCGCGGCCAGCATGCCGATGGCGCCACCGCCGAGCACCAGCACACGCCCTTCGGCCAGCGGCCGGTGCAGGGCCCGTTCGGACAGATTCACCGCATGCAGCGCAGTCGCAGCCGGTTCGGTCAGCGCAGCGTGTGCAGTGTCCAGTGCGGCAGGCAGCTCGATCAGGCAACGCCCGGGAATGCCCATGCGCTGCGCGAAGGCGCCCGGCCGCGTCATGCCGACCATCGTGCGGTGGGCGCACAGATTGTCGCGACCCTGCACGCAGAAATCGCAGTGGCCGCAGGTGATCAGCGGGTTGCCGGTGACGCGCCGGCCGACGGCCCAGTCGGCGCTGGCGCTGTGCAGCACGGTGCCGGCAAATTCGTGGCCGAGCACCAGCCCGGGCTGGCGGCGTGGGTCGTGGCCGTGATAGGCATGCAGGTCGGAGCCGCAGATGCCCACCGCATCGATGCGCACCACCACCTCGCCGTCGGCGACTTGCGGCGCGTCGCGATCGAGCAGTTGCATTTGGTTCGGCTGCGTATAGACCAGTGCTTGCATGGGGATGTCCTCAAAGTGCGGTGTAGCCGCCATCGACCATCAGCGTCTGGCCGGTGATGTAGGCGCTGGCCGCGCTGGCCAGGAACACCGTGGCGCCGTGCAGATCGTCGAGGCGGCCGTTGCGGCCGATGGCGGTGCGCGCGGCATGCATCGCCGAGAGTTCGGGGTCGGCGAACACCGGCGCGGTCAGGTCGGTGGGGAAGAATCCGGGGCCGATGGCGTTGCAGGTCACGCCCTGGGCCGACCAGGCCTGCGCGATGGCGCGTGTCAACTGCACGACACCGCCCTTGCCGGCACCATACGGCGCACTGTGGGCGAAGGCGCGTGTCGATTGCAGTGACGCGATGTTGATGATGCGGCCGTAGCCGCGCTCGGCCATGCCGGGCGCCAGCGACTGCGTCAGGAAAAACGGGGCCGAGAGGTGCAGCGCGATCTGCTGGTTCCAGCTTTGCGGCGTGACCTCGGTGAAAGCCTGGCGCAGGTTGATTCCGGCCGCGTTGACCAGGATGTCCACCGCGCCCGCGCGCTCGGCGATCGAGCGGCCGGCGGCCGGCAGCGCCTCGACACGCGCCAGATCGAGGGCCAGCGTGCCGCACGCGATGCCCTCGCTGCGCAAGCGCGTGGCTGCCGCCTGCAAGGCTTCCTCGCGGCGTGCCACCAGCCACAGCGAAGCGCCGGCCCGACCCAATGCCAGCGCCATCGTCTCGCCGATGCCGGCGTTGCCCCCGGTGACGACGGCGCGGCGACCGGCGAGCGAGAAGCTTCGGTCGAGCCAGGTCATCGGCTTCAGACTTTCACCGGCTCGCCCAGGTCGAAGCGCTGGCCGGGAAAGTACTTGGCCAAGCGATCGTCGGCGGTGCGCGCATGGCCTTCCATGCCTTCGAGCCGCGAGATGCGGGCGGTGACTTCGCCGATGTCGCGCGCCGCCTCGCGCGTCATGCGCTGCCAGGTCAGCGTCTTCATGAACTTGTGCACCGACAGCCCCCCCGAATAGCGCGCGGCGCCTTTGGTCGGCAACACGTGGTTGGGGCCGCTGGCCTTGTCGCCGTAGGCCACTGTCGTCTCCTCGCCGAGGAACAGCGAGCCGTAGTTGGTGAGCCGACCCAGCCACCAGTCGAGCTCGGCCGCGTGCACCTCGAGGTGTTCGCTGGCGTACTGGTCCGACACCTGCGCCACCTCGTCGCGGCTGTCGCAGACGATGACCTCGCCGTAGTCGCGCCAAGCCGCGGCAGCCGCATCGCGCGCGGTCGGCGGCAGCGCGTCGATCAGCACCGGCACACGCTGCATCACATCATCGGCCAGCGCTTTCGAATCGGTGAACAACCAGGCCGGCGACTCGTGGCCGTGTTCGGCCTGGCCGACCAGGTCGCTGGCCACGATCGCCGCATCGGCGGTGTCGTCAGCGATCACCGCCACTTCGGACGGGCCGGCGAAGACATCGATGCCGACCTTGCCGAACAAGGTGCGCTTGGCCTCGGCGACGAACTTGTTGCCGGGCCCCACGATGACATCGGCCGGTTGGCCGGTGAACAGGCCATAGGCCATCGTGGCGATGGCCTGCACGCCACCGAGGGTCATCACGATGTCGGCGCCGGCAGCCCGAAAGGCATACAGCACATACGGGTGCATGCCGCCGCCGCGGAACGGTGACGAGCAGGCGATCACCGTCTTCACGCCGGCCGCCTTCGCGGTGGCCACCGTCATGTACGCCGACGCGATGTGCGCATAGCGCCCGGCTGGCGCATAGCAGCCGACGACGTTCACCGGCAGCACCTTCTGCCCCGCCGTGACACCGGCATGCAGCGGCACCGACACATCGGCGATCGACGCCTTCTGCGCCAGCGCGAAGTCGCGCACCTGCTTGACCGCGAAGTCGATGTCGGCGCGCACCTGGGCCGGCACGTCCTTCACCGCAGCATCGATCTGCGCCGCGCTCATGACGATGTCGCCGTCCCATTTGTCGAGCTTCGATGCATAGTCGCGTACCGCCTGTTCGCCGCCGACTTCGATGGCGGCGAGCATGTCGGTGACCACCTTTTGCGCGGTGGCGGTTTCGGTCTCCGGCGTCTTGGCCGCTTTCTTCAGGTAGGTGATGGTCATTCGCGAATTTCCTTTAACAGATTTACTGGCCGACCGCGACCAGCGAGATCCACGGCACGAAACCGATCAGTGCCGACACGGCCAGCATGACGAGGGCGAAGGGCAGTGCGCGTGCGGCGATCGACGCCACCGGCACGCGTGTGAGGCCCGACATGACGAACAGGTTGAGCCCGAACGGCGGTGTGATGAAGCCCATGCCGAGCGTGGTGATCATGAACACGCAGAAGTGGATCTGGTTCATGCCCACGGCATCGGCCAGCGGCCACAGCAGCGGGCCGAAGACGAGGATGTTGGGCCCCGTTTCCATGAACATGCCGGCGACCGCGAAGATGGCCAGGAACAGCAGGATCACCGCCACCTTGCTGGTGCCGAAGCCCATCACCCAGCCGACGAACTGTTGTGGCACGTCCAGCACAGTCAGGGCCTGCGAGAACAGCAGCGCGACCGCGATGATCGGAATGACCACGCCGCACACGCGCGCCGAGGTGCCGAGCATGGCCGGGCAGTCGGCCAAGGTGAGGCGCTTCTGGATCAGGCCGGTGCCGACCGCGACAGACACCGCCACCGCCGCCGATTCGGTGGGCGTGAAGATGCCGCTGTAGATGCCGCCGAGGATGATGACCGGGATCGCCAGCGCGTACTTGGCATCCCACAGCGCGTGCAGCCAGCGCTGCATGTCGAAGCGGCCCTGCGCCTGCTCGTAGCCCTTGATGCGGTTGATGACCGCGTTGGTCACCATGATCGACACCAGCACCAGCACGCCGGGAATGAAGGCGGCCAGGAACAATGTCGAGGCCGACACGCCGAGCACCAGGCCGATGATGATGTAGGCGATCGACGGCGGGATGAGGATGCCGGTGCAGGCGCCCGAGGCGACGAGCGCGCACGCATAGGGTTTCGGGTAGCCGCGCTCGACCAGCCTATCCATCGTCAGCCGGCCCACCGCCGCCGCATCGGCCGCGTCCGAGCCCGAGATGCAGGCGAACAGGCCGCAGCCCATCACCGTGGAGGTGCCGAATCCCGACCGCAGCTGGCCGAAGCTGGCCTCGGCGAAGTTGAGCAGCTTTTCGCCGAGGCCGGTGCGCACCATCGCGTCGCCGGTGAGGACGAACAGCGGGATGGCGATGAGCGCGAATGAATCGACACCCTCGAACAGCGCTTCACCGACCAGCGTCAGCGGCAGCGCCTGCGTGCCGACCAGCATGGCCACCGTGCCCAGGCCCATCGACACCCAGAAGGGCACGCCGATTAGCAGCAGGGCGATCAGGCCGACGATCGACCAGACGATGGGGTTCATTCCTCGAACATCGCCTTGCCGGCGAAGGGTTCGCGCCCGGCACGCAGATCGCCGATGTCGCGCCACATGCCTTGCAGGCTGCGGAAGATTACCAGCGCGAAGCCGATCGGCACCGCTGCTTCGAACCAGGTCTTGTTCACCTGCAGCACCGGCGCCTGGGCATCGAACCGCAGCAGCGTGGAGATGGTGTGCAAGCTCCAGTACAGGGCCACGCAGGCGAAGGCGATGGTGGCCACTTCGGCGACGATGAAGACGATCGCCTTGCCGCGCGGCGCCAGGCGCTGCAGCAGGATGTCGAAGCGGATGTGCGCGCGTTCACGCACCGCATAGGCCGCGCCGATCCAGCCCAGGTAGATGAACGAAAAGCGCGCCGCTTCCTCGCCCCAGGCTGACGAGTAATTCAGCACGTAGCGGCGCACGACCTCCTGCACGATGACGATGCAGCAGAAGCTGTAGAACACCAGCATCGCCCAGCGCTCGCCGTCGCGGTTGAGCGCGGAGAGCACGCGACTCACGTGACGCCCCCGCCATGTGGGCCGGAAACACCGGCACGGCAACCAGGGGCCGGCGGGCCGGGCCACTCACCCGGCGCACCCTGGCAGGGTGCGCCGATGGCGCTGCGGTGACAGGCCATGCCTTACAGCTTGAACTCGGGCACCGTGATCGGCCCTTGCGTGTTCGCGGCCTTCTTGAAGCTGTCGAAGGCCGCCACCGAGCCGGCGAACTGGACCTTGAACTCGTCGTACTCCTTGCGCTGCTCGCCGCAGGCCTCGACCCACTGCTTCATCTCGGCATCGCTGGGATTGAAGAACTCGCAACCGCCGGCGCGCAGCTGGCGCATCGACTCGGCCCGCGCCGGCTCGATCTGCGCGAAGGTCTCGACCTGCGTCTGTTCGTTGGCCGCATCGAAGGCCTTGCGCAGGTCTTCAGGCAGGCCCTGGTACCACGCCGCGTTGGCCGCGAACATCTGCGCATCGGGCACCGAGCGGATGTAGGAGATGTTCGACAGCAGGTCCTGAAAGCCGAAGGTGGCCAGTGCGGCGATGGCGGGATCGAGGCCGTCGGCCACGCCCTGCTTGATGGCGGTGGCGGTTTCGCCCCACGGCACCACCGTCGGGTTTGCGCCGGCCAGGCGGTAGAAGGTCTGCAGCAGTTTGCTCGGCGGCACGCGCATCTTCATGCCCTGCATGTCCGATGGCACCTTGATGACCTTGAAGCCCTTGCGGCTGGCCACGGTGCGCGGATCGACGGTGAAATAGAACAGCGGCTGGTAGCCTTTGGCGTTGACCTTGGGCGTGATCTCGCCGTTCCAGGCCTTGCTGGTGACGAGGTTGGCGAAGCGCTGGTTGTCGCCGCACCAATACGGGATGTTGATCAGATCGACCACCGGCGTGAAGGGACTGAAGTTGGACAGCGACACCGCACCGCCCTGCACCGTGCCGGCCTGCACCTTCTGCGCCAGCGCCGCGCCGATGCCCAACTGCCCGGCCGGGTGCAGCTTGACGTAGATCTGACCCTTCGACTGCGTCTCGACGTTGTCCTTGTACTTGGCCTGCATGATCGGGTAGCGCACGTAATCCTCGATCTTGTATTCGGTGGCGAAGATCATCGTCACCTTGGCCGCCTTCTGCTTCTTCTCCTCGTCGACCATGCTCTGCGCAAGCGCCTGGCGGTCGGTGAGGAAGCCGCCGGTCAGGCCCAGCACCGCCACCGTGAAGCCATAGCGGCGCGTGGCGCGCAGGAACCGGCGGCGTTCTTCGTGCAGCTGATGAAGGGTTTCGTTCGGGTTCATGGTGTGTCTCCTTCTTGGGTGAGTGACAGGTGTAGCCAGACGCCTTACACGCCGGGGGTCGTGTCGCGACGCCGCACAGCCTCGTCGGCGAACAGGCCGATCGACAGCAGCGTGACGGCGGCGAGCACGAGCAGGAATTCGCCCAGCTCGCCGAGCGGGCCGCGGCTGGCACCGGGCATCAGCTTGGTGACCACCACGTACAGCGCATAGGCCAGGCCGAGCAGCGCGGAAAGGCGATAGGACCAGCGGCGCAGCGTGAGCAGGTTCATCGGAGCGGTTGCGAGGGCGGAAGGCGGAACGGCAATGTTGTAAGCGCTTACAGATGATCAGCCGATGGATTCCATGTGTCAACCGTGAATGCGGCCCGAACCGTCGGTGCTTTCCCTATGAAGAGTCGCTGGCTCCGTGCTGCCTAGAATGTCTGTAAGCGATTTCAGGCATGAACCCTTCACACACGCCCACCGTCGAAGACGTGGCGCTCGCGGCCGGCGTGTCCACCGCCACGGTGTCGCGCACGCTGAACCAGCCGCTCAGCGTGCGTCCCGCATTGCGTGCGCAGGTGCTCGACGCGGTGGCGCAACTCGGCTACGTGGCGCATGCCGGTGCGCGCGCGCTGTCGCTGAAGCGCAGCGGCACCGTCGGCGTGATCGTGCCGACGGTGGACAACGCCATCTTTGCGCGCGGACTGCAGGCCTTCCAGCAGCGCATGGCGCGCGCCGGCCAGGTGGTGCTGCTCGCGTTCAGCGACTACGACGCCGAACAGGAGGAGGCACAGGCGCTGGCGCTGCTGAAGCGCGGTGTCGATGCGCTGGCCTTGACCGGCCTGAGCCAGCGGCCTTCGCTGCTGGCATTGCTGGCGCAGCGCGGCCTGCCCCGGGTGCACACCGGCAGCTTCCCGGCGCCGGCGGGCGCGGCGTGTGTGGGCTTTCGCAACCGCGAGGTGATCGTGCGTGCGGTGCGCTACCTGCTCGATCTGGGACACCGCCGCATCGCCATGCTCGCCGGCATCAGCGCAGGCAACGACCGTGTCGTCGATCGCATCGTCGGCGTGCGCGAGGCGCTCGCCGCGGCGCGGCTGAAGCTGCCAGCCCACGCGCTCGCCGAAGCGCCCTACACCTTGCACGGCGCTCGCGAAGGGGCGCGCGCACTGCTCGCGGTGACGCCCATGCCGACCGCGCTGGTGTGCGGCAACGATGTGCTCGCCTGGGGTGCGATGCTCGAATGCCAGGCACAGGGCATCGACGTGCCGCGCCAGGTGTCGGTGGTGGGCTTCGACGATCTGGAACTGTCGCGCCACTGGCGCCCGGCGCTGACGACGATGTTCGTGCCCACCGAACACATGTGGACGCTGGCGGCCGACTACCTGCTCGATCGGCTCGATGGCGGATCGGCCGTGCCGCGGCAGCAGGAAATCGAGGTCGAGCTGGTGTTGCGCGGCTCGAGCGGGCCGCCGCCGGCGCGTTCGCGCTGAAGTCCAGGCGACGTTCGGCGCTCAGCGCCCGGCAGCCACCGGTCGTGCACGGCCGTTCGCCGTCGCGGGCTTCGACGCGTTGCCGGCCGCCTTCAGTGCGCGCGGCTTGGCGACGGCCTGTGCGGGCTGCGGCACATCGAAGGTCACACGCTGGTTGACACGGTGGTGCGGCCAGTAGTCGGCGACCGCATAGTGCTGCGTGCTGCGGTTGTCCCACACGGCGATGCCGCCGGCTTCCCACTGGTGGTGCACCATGAACTCGGGCTTCTTCATCCAGTCGAGCAGGAAGTGCAGCATGCCGCGCGCCTCGTGGCGGTCGATGCCGAGGATGTTGCGCGTGAAGTCGGCGTTGACGAAGATGCACTTGCGCCCCGAATCGGGGTTCATGCGCACGACCGGGTGGGTCACCGGCTTGAAGGCCTTGATGGCGGCGATCAGCGCATCGTCACCGCGTTGCCCGAGAAATTCGCGAAAGCCCGACACCTCCCAGCTGTGCACCGCGCTCAGGCCCTCGAGGTAGCTTTGCAGGCCCGGCGACAGCCAGTCGTAAGCCTTGCTGGTGCTGACCCAGCAGGTGTTGCCGCCGGCCGGCGGTGTAACCGTGATCTGGATCGCGGTGCCCAGCGGCGGCAAGAGCTTCCAGCTGATGTCGGTGTGCCAGTTGTCGATGCTCGGCGGGTGCTCGCGGTCGGACACGATCATCTCCACCTCCGGCGCGCCGGGCTTGCGCTCGAAGTACGAGCCGGACGAGACCGGCCCGAAGACCTTGCCGAGCGCGGCGTGCTGGTCGGTGGTCAAGGTCTGTGGGCGAAAGAAGATGACCTCGAAATCGAACAGCGCGCGGCGCAGTTCGGTCTTCACCGGCGCGCTGAGCGGCCGGGTCAAGTCCACGTCTTCGATCCAGGCCGCGAAGTTGGGCATGCGCGGCACCGGGCGGATGTGCTTATAGCGGCGCTTGATGTCGATCAGCTTCAGTTCCTGGGTGTTGGCCATGCTCGTCTCCTCGTGTTTTGTCGAGCGAATCTACGCCAGCGCGCGCTGCCACGCCAGAAGCAGCGCATCACTGACCTCGATGCCTTCAGCCTCGGCGCGCCGGCGCAGCGCCTCGCGCCGCGCGCCGGGCAGGCGCACCCCGTCGTCCTTCAGCATCTCGGTCAGCAGCACCTCGAAGCGATCGAAATAGGCCTCGCGGCCGGCCAGCGCGCCGGGGTCGATGACGATGAACAACTGCCCCAGGTGCGGGCGGTTTCCTTCGTCGACGAAGAAGCTCGACGCCTCGAAGCCGAAGTTGGCGCCGATCACGGCCGTCACCAGCAGTTCCACCACCAGGGCCAGCATCGCGCCCTTGGGCGACGAGACCGCGCCCAGCGGCAGCATCGAACCTTTCAACGCGGCCTGCGCATCGGTGGTCGGCTGGCCGGCGGCATCCAGTGCCCACCCTGGCGGGATCGGCTCGCCCGCCTTTGCCGCGACCATCACCTTGCCGCGCGCCACTTCGCTCAGGCTGAGGTCGATCAGCACCGGGTCGTTGTCTCGACGCGGAAACACGGCCGCCACCGGGTTGGTACCGAAGATCGGGTGCTTGCCGCCGGCCGCCGGCATCGCGGCCGGTGAATTCGAGAAGCCCAGCCCGACGCAGCCGGCCGCTGCCGCGGCGCGCAGGTGATCGACGACGACCCCGCAGTGGTGGCTGTTGACCACGCCGGCCAGCCCGATGCCGTGTTCGCCTGCCAGCCGAACCGCCTCGGCGACCGCCAGTTCGCAGGCCGGGAAGGCCAGGCCTTCGCCGGCATCGATGAGCACCGTCGCGCCCTTGTACCGCGACCCCTTGGCCACGGCAGCGCCGACGGCACGGCCGTTGCGCAAGTGCGTGATGTACTGCCCTACGCGCGATAGCCCGTGCCCGCTCTGGCCCTGCGCCTCGGCCAGCACCAATGCGCGCGCGGTGGCATGCGCCATCGCCTCGTTGGCACCGGCGGCGCGCAGTGCCTCGGCGATGCGTGCCCCTGCTTCGTCCAGTGTGAGCTTCATGCCAGCACCTCCAGCAGCCGCTCGGCGATCAGAAAACTGACGCGCTCGTTCGATTCGGCCGAGAGGCCGGCGATGTGCGGCGTCAGCAGCAAGTTCGGACAGCCGTCGAAGTGCGGCGCGGCAGGCAGCGGCTCGCTGGCGAAGACGTCGATGGCCGCGCCGCCGAGCTGGCCGCTGCGCAGCGCCGCGGCCAGCGCCACTTCATCGACGATGCCGCCGCGCGCGGTGTTGATGAGCACCGCGCCGCGTTTCATCGACGCGATGCGCGCGGCATCGAACAGCCCGCGCGTGCCATCGACCAGCGGCACGTGCAGGCTGATGACATCGGCGCTGCGCACCAGCTCGTCCAGGCCCACCGCTTCGACACCGTGTTCGGCATGGGCCGGATGGTTGGCCGCCATCAGCGCATCGTGCGCCACCACCTGCATGCCCAGCGCCCGTGCCAGCTTCGCGGTGAGCTGGCCGATCGAGCCGAAGCCGATCAGGCCGAGCCGCTTGCCGCCGATCTCGCGGCCCGACGACAACGCAGTGCGCGGCCAGCGTCCGGCCGCCACGTCGGGGCTCGATGCATAGGCGCCGCGCAGCAGCACCAGCGCGGCCGTGACGACGTACTCGGCCACGCTGAGGGCGTTGGCGCCAGTCGCCGGGATGACCTCGATACCCCTTGCGCGGCAGCCTTCGACGTCGATGTTGTCCAGCCCCACGCCCAGGCGGCCGACGACACGGCAGCGCTGCAGCGCGGCCAGCAGTTCGCCACGCACCTGGGTGCGGTTGCGCACCACCAGCGCATCGGCGGCGGCCGCGGCGCTCAGCAGGCGCGGTGCGTCGTCCACCAGCGTGGGCAGGTAGTCCACCGGGTGCCGTGTGCGCAATTGCGCCACGGCGCGTTCGTCCATGAATTCGGTGATCAGGATGTTCATCGGCAAGCTCGGATCTTCAAGGCAAGGGAACCTGCAGCGCAAACTTGAACAGGCTGTACAGCCCGATCAGCACGAGCGCGCAAGCGCCGGCATACGACACCGCGCGGCGCGCTGTCCAGCGGTCGTGGTGGGCGATGACCAGCAACGCGGCCATCGCCGCCGCGCTGCTGGCCAGGAAGCCCAGTGGGCCGAGCGTGAAGGCCCAGCCGAGCATGACCAGCGCGGTGGCGCCGCGGCGCACGGTCGATCCGCTCAAGGCGTCGATGCGCTGTGTGCGGCCGAGCAGCGTCAGCACGATGTAGGCGCTGCCCAGCACCACCAGCAACACACCCACCGAACGCGGGAACACCGCGCCAAGATCGGAAAAGTCGCGGGCACCGTAGACGGCGGCGGCGCCGATGGCGATGGCCACGGCGCTGCCCGCCGCGCCGATGCGGTCGGACCCGCGCAGGCTGCTGCGGTCATTCATCGCCAGAACCCGCCCGCGCATGGCGCCGCGCCACCCACCAGGGCCACAGCAGGCCGAGCGCGATGAAGGCGATGATGCCCAACGAGATCGGCCGGGCGAAAAACTCGGCCCACACGTTGCCCCTCGCGCCGCCGATCAGGTGGCCCTGCACGAAGCCGCGTTCGGCGATCGAGCCGAGGATCAGCCCGAGCACGATCGGCGAGGCGCTGAAGCCGAAGCGGCTCAAGACCCAGGCGATGACACCCAGCACCACCATCTGCTGCACCTCGTGGATGTTGTTGTGCACTGCGAAGCTGCCGAGCACGGTGAGCAACGCCACCGCCGGCACCAGCACCGCTTTCGGGATGGCGACGATCGAGCGGAACGCGAAGCGACCGATGAGCAGCCCCACCGGCAGCATGATGATCGTCGCCAGGATCAGCCCCCAGATGAAGGTATAGACGATCGGCGCCTGCTGGGTGAACAACGTGGGCCCGGTGCGGATGCCCTGCACCAGCAACGCGCCGAGGATGATTGCGTCGGGCGGTGTGCCCGGTATGCCCAGCACCAAAGTCGGGATGAAGCCACCGCCGACGGTGGCGTTGTTGGCCGATTCGGTGGCCAGGATGCCGTCGGGCTCGCCCTTGCCGAAATGGGCACGCTGTGGCGACGACCGTTTGGCTTCGGAGTAGGCCACCAGCGAGGCGATCGAGCCGCCGGCACCGGGCAGGATGCCGACCACCGTGCCGAGCAAGGAGCTGCGCGCCAGGTTGACCTTGCCGCGGCGCAGGATGGCCATCGCTTCGCGCAGCCGGAAGCCCGCCACGCGGCTGGTCGATTCCAGATGCGCCACCGGCGTGGCCACCAGTTCGATCAGCACCGGAATGCAATACAGCCCGATCAGCGCCGAGACCACGTCGATGCCACCGAGCAGGGCCTTCGAATCGCCGACATAGCGCACGTCGCCGCCGACCTCGGCCACGCCGATCATCGACAGCAGCAGCCCTAGGCAGCCGCCGATCAGGCCCTTCACCGTGCTGCCCTCGCCAAGCGAGGCAATCAACGTCAGGCCGAACACCGCCAGCCAGAAGTATTCGACGGGGCCGAACTTCAATGCCACCGTGGCCATCGGCGGCGCCAGCAGCAGCAGGAAGCCGGCGCCGACCAGGCCACCGATCACCGACGACAGGCAGGCCAAGGTCAAGGCCAAGTCGCCCTTGCCGGCCCGCGCCATCGGGTAGCCGTCGAAGGTGGTGGCGATCGACGACGGCGTGCCCGGCGTGTTGAGCAAGATTGCGGCGTAGGCGCCGCCGTAGATGGCGCCGGTGTAGATGGCGCCGAGCGCGATCAGCGCCGAGGCCGGCTGCATCGAAAACGTGAACGGCACCAGCACCGCCACCGCCATCGTCGCGGTCAGCCCCGGCAGCGCACCGATGACGGTGCCGGCCACCACGCCGGCCACGGCCAGCAGCAGGTTCAGCGGCGTCAGCGCCGCCAGCAGGAACTCGGCACTGCCCATGCAATGGCGGCGTTGTGCGGCTTACTTCTTGGTGATGCCCATTTCCTTCGCCAGCGCTTCGTACTGCGCCTTCACCTTGGCCATGAACGCAGGCATCTCAGCCGGGCCGACATTGAGCATCGCGAAGCCTCCCTCTTCCATCTTCTTGATGAAATCCGGGTCAGCGTTGATCTTGCCCAGGATCTCGGCCAGCTTGGCCTGCACATCGGCCGGCGTGGCCTTCGGCACCGCCACGCCGCGGTAGGCACCGCCCACCAGCTCGAAACCCTGTTCCTTGAAGGTCGGGCAATCGGGGATCGCCGGGTGGCGCTTTTCCATCGCCACACCCAGGCAGCGCACCTGGTCACCGAGCTGCATCTTCACCGTCGTGTAGCCCCAGCTGCCACTGACCTGCTTGCCCAGCAGCGCCGCGTTCGACGGCCCGGTGCCACCGAAGGGCACGTAGGTGGTCTTGATGCCGGCTAGTCTGTCGAACTGCTGCTGCGCGAGGTGGTTGGCCGAATTGGTGCCGCTGCCCGACAGCGTGGTCGCGCCCGGCGCCTTCTTCGCCGCGTCGACGAAGTCCTTCAGGTTCTTCAGCGGCGAATCGGCCGGCACGATCAGCGCATCAGGCGTGTAGTGGAACCAGTAGACGGTGGTGATGTCGTCGGTCTTGAAGCCCACGTCCTTCTGCAGCGGCTGCAGCACGATGTGTGGCAGGTTGGTGCCCATCACCGTGTAGCCGTCGGGCGTGGTGCTGTTCAGCTGCGCCCAGGCCGCCGCACCGCCGGCGCCGGGCTTGTACTGGATCGCCAGGCTCTGCCCGGTGAGCCTCTTGAACACCGGCTCCTGCAGCCGCGCCGAGATGTCGGATTCGCCGCCGGGGCCGAACGGGATGATGTAGTTGACGGTCTTGTCGGGGTAGCCGGCGGCCAGCAGCATCGGTGCGGCGGAGGCCAACGCTGCGGCAGCGGCGATGTGTGCAAGGGTCTTCAACGGGTGTCTCCAGAAAGTTTTGGACAGCTGCGAACGATGCCGCATCGGCACCGCCGCGTCATCGGCTCTTACCCCCGTGCGACGGCGGCCAGCGTCTCGGCAATGGCGCGGCCCACATCGGCGGTGCCGGCCGTGCCGCCGAGGTCGCGGGTGCGCGGCGCCGCCGGGTCGGCCAGCGCGGCTTCGATGGCGGCGAGCACGGCGTCGTGCGCATCACGGTGACCGAGGAAATCGAGCATCAGCGCCGCGCTCCAGATCTGGCCGATCGGGTTGGCGATGCCTTTGCCGGCAATATCCGGTGCCGAGCCGTGCACCGGCTCGAACAGGCTCGGGAATTGGCGCGTCGGGTTCAGGTTGGCCGACGGCGCGATGCCGATGGTGCCGGTGCAGGCCGGGCCGAGGTCGGACAGGATGTCGCCGAACAGGTTGCTCGCCACCACCACATCGAAGATCTGCGGCCGCTGCACGAAATGCGCGCTGAGGATGTCGATGTGGAACTGGTCCACCGCCACATCGGGATAGTGCTTCGCCATCGCCGCAACACGCTCGTCCCAGTACGGCATCGTGATCGAGATGCCGTTGCTCTTCGTCGCCGAGGTCAGCTTGCGGCGCGGCCGGCGCTGCGCCAGTTCGAACGCGAACTTCAGCACCCGATCGACACCGATGCGGGTCATCACCGTCTGCTGGGTGACGAACTCGCGCTCGGTGCCGGCGAACATGCGCCCGCCGACGCTCGAGTACTCGCCCTCGGTGTTCTCGCGCACGATCATCATGTCGATCGTGCCCGCGGCCAGCGGCTGGCCTTTTGCATCGACCAGCGGGCTGCGCACGCCGGGCATCAGCTTGACCGGGCGCAGGTTCACGTACTGGTCGAAATCACGCCTGAACTTCAGCAGCGAGCCCCACAGCGACACGTGATCCGGCACGCTGGCCGGCCAGCCGACCGCGCCATAGAAGATCGCGTCATGACCGCCGATCTGGTCCTGCCAGTCGTCGGGCATCATCTGCCCGTGCTTCGCGTGGTAGTCGCAGCTAGCGAAGTCGAAGGTGTCGCACTCGATGTCGATGCCGAAGCGGCGCGCCGCGGCGTCGAGCACACGCAGTCCCTCCGGCATCACCTCCTTGCCGATGCCGTCGCCGGCCAGCACGGCGATGCGGTGTTTGCTCATGTCGCTGTCTTTCGCTCTTGTCGGCGCACTCAGGCGGACTCGTACAGCCGTGTCAGCACGAACTCACGGTGACCCAGTGCTTCCGCGGCAGTCAGCCGCCCGTTGGCGGTGCGCAGCATGTTTTCGAGCAGCTTGTCGCCAGCCTGGTCGAGCGTGATCTCGCGTTGCAGCAAGCCGGTGACATCGACGTCGATGTGCTCGCTCATCGTGCGCACCGTGCGCGGGTTGGCGCACAGCTTGATCACCGGCACGATCGGGTTGCCGATGACGTTGCCCTGCCCGGTGGGGAAGAAGTGGACCGCGTAGCCGGAGGCCGCGCACAAGGTCACCATCTCGGCTGCGGCCGACGATGAATCCATGAACCACAGGCCCGGGTGCGTGGGCATCTCGGCCTTGTCGATGACACCATCGACCGTGCAGACCTTGCCGATCTTCTGGATGTTGCCGAGCGCCTTTTCCTCGATCGTCGTCAACCCGCCGGCGATGTTGCCCTTGGTCGGCTGGCTGTCGGCCAGGTCCGAGGTCTTGTGACGATTGATCACGTCCTGGTAGCGGTCGAACATGAACATGAACTGCTTGCGCACCTCGTCGTTGGCGCAGCGCTCGGCGACGATGTGCTCGCCGCCGGTGAGCTCGGTGGTCTCGCCGAAGCACAGGTAGTTGCCCAGACCGTGCAACTTGTCGAAGGCATTGCCCACCGCCGGGTTGGCGCCGCAGCCGCTGGTGGTGTCGCTCTCGCCGCACTTGGTGCTGACCCACAGCTCGGAGATCGGGCATTCCTCGCGCTGCTTCTCACTCGCCCATTGCACGTAGTCGCGCGCCACCTTGCTGGCGCGCAGGATGGTGTCGTGGTCACCGTGCAGTTCGATGCCGAAGCCGGTCACCGGCTTGCCGGTGGCCTTGATGCCCTCGACCACCTTCTGTGTCCAGCCGTCCTCGATGCCGATGACCACCACGGCGGCCACGTTCGGGTTGCAGCCGGCGCCGATGAGGGTGCGGAAGTGCAGATCCAGGTCGGCGCCGAACTGCAGCCGCCCGTACGGGTGCGGAATCGCCATCGCGCCCTTGATGTTGTGCGCCACAGCCTCCGCCGCGGAGTTGGACAGGTCGTCCAGCGGCAGGATGATGACGTGATTGCGCACCCCGACGCGGCCGTTTTCGCGCCGGTAGCCGAGGAAGGTCGTGTCTTTGTCGATGACTGCCATGTTGTTTACCCTCTTGTTTACCAGCGCTTGGTCTTGATGTTGTGAACGTGGGCGTGCTCGCCGGCCTTGATCGGCGCCACCACTTTGCCCATGTCGATGCCGTACTTGACGACGGTGTCGCCCACGGCCATGTCCTTCAGCGCCACCTTGTGGCCGATCGGGATGTCCTGCAAGGCCTTGACGTTGGTGTTCTTGTCCTCGTCCATGATCCAGCCGGTCAAGGCCGTGCCGGCCTTCACCCCCTCAACCACGACCACCGCCACGGTGTCGTGCGCGTCGTGCAATACAAAGTGAATCATCTGTGTCGCTCCTGCTGTGTCGTCCGGTGCGCAACCCACAACGGTCGCGCAGGGTGCGCATCGTAGAGGCCCGGCCACCCGTGTCAAACAGGTCATCCAGATGACTTGATGACTTCACCGGGCGCACACCACAATGCCGCCATGCGCCAGGCCGCCCGCCGCCCCACGCCGTTCGAGCCGATCGCGCCGCAGGCTGCCGGCATGCCGCTGTACCGGGCGGTCAAGCGGGCGCTGCTGCGCGCGATCGAGAACGGCGCGCTGGCACCCGGCGCCGCACTGGACAACGAGACCGCGCTCGCCGCCGCCTTCGCGGTGTCGATCGGCACGCTGCGCCAGGCCGTGGGCGAGCTGGTGGCCGAGCACATTCTGGTGCGCCGCCAGGGCCGCGGGACCTTCGTCGCCACGCACAGCGCCGAGCGCTTCCTGTTCCAGTTCTTCCATGTCGAGCGCAGCGACGGACTGCGCGAGGCGCCGAGCGTGGAACTGCTGAACTTCGAACGCGGCCGGCTCGACGACGAAGCGGCCGAGGCGCTGGGCCGCAAGAGCGGCGACGGCGCCTGGCTGTTCGAGAACCGGCTGGTGCTGCAGGGCCGCGCGGTGGTGCACGACCGCATCGTGCTGCCGGCGGCACTGTTTCGCACCTTCAGCGAAAAGCGCCTGCGCGAGCGCCCCGGCACCATCTACCGGCTGTACCAGGATGAATTTGCCATCACCGTGGTGCGCGCGCTCGAGCGCGCACGTGCCATCGCTGCCGAGCGCGGCACCGCGCGTGTGCTCGGGGTGAGCGCGGGCACGCCGATGCTGCAAGTGCGCCGCACCGCGCTGACCTTCGGCGACAAGCCGGTGGAATACCGTGTTTCGACACTGCACACCGCAGTGCACGACTACGTGCAGACCTTGTCTCGCGGCGCTTGAGCGCCGATGAGGCCACGCCAGGGTGTGGGGAGTACCTGCGCGCCGATCGCGGGCGAATCGGCTGGCTGTGGGCGGTGCCGGCATGCAAGCCCGACAATTGCGCTCATGTGTTACGACAACCCGAAAGCGAGTTCCCGATGAAGATCGACTTCGTGTCCGACGTGGCTTGCCCGTGGTGTGCGGTGGGCCTGAATTCGCTCGAGATCGCGCTGAAGCGCCTGGGCGACGAGGTGCCGGTGGAACTGCACTTCCAGCCCTTCGAACTCAATCCGACGATGGGCCCGGCCGGCGAGGAGACCGTCGCCTACCTGGGCAAGAAGTACGGCGCCTCACCCCAGCAGCTGGCGCAGTCGCGCGAGGCCATCCGCCAGCGCGGTGCGGCGGTGGGTTTCACCTTCGGCGAGCGCCCGCACGTGTGGAACACCTTCGACGCGCACCGTCTGCTGCATTGGGCCGGGCTCGAAGGCAAACAACGCGAGCTGAAGCATGCGCTGCTGGCCGCGTACCACACCCGTGCCGAGAACCCGGGTGCGGCAGACGTGCTGCTGCGCCTGGCCGGTGAGGTGGGGCTGGACGTGCCGCGCGCACGCGAGATCCTGCAAAGCGACGAATACGCCGACGCGGTGCGCGAGCGGGAGCGGCACTTCCAGCAGCTGGGCATCTCGTCGGTGCCGTCGGTAATCATCGATGACAAGCACCTGATCCAGGGTGGCCAGCCGCCCGAAGTGTTCGAAAACGCGCTGCGCGAACTGGCGACGCAGACGGCCTGATCGAGCCGCGCCCTAGCGCCCTATTGCGGGCTGCGCGAGTAGCGAATCGACAGCACCTGCCCGCCGCGAAAGCGCACCGTGGCCATCAGGTTGCCGGGGCCGCGGTCGTACAGCCATTCCTCGACCAGCTGGCAAGTCAGCACCGCGCCGGCGAAGGGCTCGGGCAACGGATACGGCGACTGCGCGCCGTACAGCGGCGCGCAGAACGCGTCCTTGAGCAACGGCTCGCCGCACTTGTAGAGCACCGACAGCTTCGAATCGCCCTCGCCCGAGCTGTAACCGTTGCAGCGCAAGGTCTCGGCAACGGCCGAGGCAGGCGGCAAGGCGAGGCTGGCAATCGACAGGGCAACAACAAACTTCCACATCGGCAGCACGCGGGGGCGGACTTGATCTGGGGACATTCTTGCCCCAAAGAGGGTGTTTGGCTTGCACATGCTGCGCATCCGCATTCTGGGCGACCACAAACCGCCCGCCGTAGCGGTCAGCCGGGTCTATCCGGCCAAGGGCGCCTGCCGATGCAGACAGGGGCAGCGGGCCGGACCGGCTTCGCTCAGCCGCCAGGTCGACCCCGTTGGTCGGCCCTACCTGGCCTCGATGGCGCGTTCGACCGGCAGATGGCCGGCTCTGGATTTCAGTGTCCAGCCCAGAGCAATCGCCATGGCCCAATCGAAGGACAGACAAAATGCCGGCCACGTTTGCGGTACACCCGCGTTGTGCACGACGAATGGGCGGAAACCATCGAGCACGCCATGCGCGAAGAGCGCGGCAACGATGATCCAGGGCCGGCGCCTGAATCCGAACACGGCCATGGCCCCGAAGGCCATGGCGATCGCGGCGTCCGCCAGCAGGGCGCGCTCATCGCCGCCAAGCGCTGCGAACAGCACATAGTAGGAAGCGACGACGATGAGCACGGTCGGATAGAACGCGCGATCGCGATCCAGGCCGACCCAGTTCGCACCAAGGCAGACAAGCAAGGCGAGTGCGATCCCAACGACGTATTCCATGATTTGCCCTCCGCGCGTCGAAGGCCCGCGCTGTACGATTTCGCAACCGCTGCGAATCCGACAGACATCAGGCGCAGCTGCAGACTTGTTGAGCGGACCGGCAGGTGCAGTCCGACGCGCAATTGCAAGGCGCGCTTGCAGCCGGTGGCTGTTGCACGGTCGCCTGTGCCTGGCAACCGCAAGAACAGGCGGCTCCAGGGCGGGCGACGCAAGTGCATGAAGGGGTGATGGGGTGTTGCATGGAGGGCTCCTGGTGGTGACGATGCGGACCGGTTGGTCCGTGGGGAGAATTCTCTTCACTCGGTTGGGCACAGGCTTGAACGAAACGGCTGATGTGCACGCGGTTCGCGCAAGCCGCAAGACCCACATCGCGCGCTGATGCGGGATGACCCCCCTTGAAGCCCGCCGCATCGAACCGGGGTCAGCGCGCGAAGTCGAGAAACCCGGTGCCCATCGCCTCCAAGCCGATCGCCGGCATTGGCCGGGTCATGCTCTGGAGCGGTGGCAGTTTGTGGATCGGACACGATGCCGGCCTTGGGCAGGCGCACGCGCACCACGCGATTCAGATTTCGATGGCACTCACTGGGCGTTTGCGCCTGCGCAGCGATGACGGCGGCGAATGGTGCGAATACACCGCCGCCCTGGTGCGCTCACACCACGGCCACCAGTTCGACGGCCGTGGCGAAATGGTGGCGCAGATCTTTGTCGAACCGGAGACGGTGCAGGGCCGAACGCTGCTGAAGCGACATGAGGCGTTGAACATCGATCGCTTGCCCATCGAACCCATCGCGCATCTGCTGACCGATCTGCGCGTTGCCTTCGATCTCGGCTCGACCGACGAAGTCCTTATCGCGACCAGCCATCGCCTGGTGGCGACGTTGTGTGGGCAACAACATCAGCCGCTCGGCGTGGACCCGCGGATTGGCCGCGCCATCGGCTTCATTCGTTCGCGCTTGCATGCACCGGTGTCGCTGGCGGATGCCGCAGCGGCGGCTCACCTTTCGCCAAGCCGGTTTCGGCACCTGTTCGTGGCCCAGACGGGCCTGTCATTTCGAGCCTATCTGTTGTGGGCACGGGTTGAATCGGCGGTCGGTGCCGCCATGGCCGGCCTGTCCTGGACCGAGGCCGCACAGGACTGGGGATTCGCGGACTCGGCGCACCTCAGCCGCACCTGCCGACGCATGTTCGGCATCGCGCCGAGCATGTTGATCAGGCAGTAGCGGCCGAGGAACACGATCCGCTCGTAGGCTGTCCATCCGGCACTGCCGGGCGATCGCCTCATCTCATCCGGTCAAGCTTGGGTATCCGCAGCGACGCGACGTGAATGAAGAGGTTGTGAGAACAGCCGCTGCGTTCAAGCGCCGCAGGCCCTGGTTGCGAACAATTCGAGGCTTCATCAGCAGCCCCGGAGCCGTCGCATGTCCACCTTCGCCCATCGCATCCGACCCAGCGTGCAGGCCGAGCTTGAAGCGGCTTCGAACGAAGAAGCCCGCGGGCAATTCGACACCGCATTTCGGCACCTCGAGCGGGCCCATGTGATCGGCCAGCAAGCGACGCTCGTGCATGTCCGCGTGCACTGGCGCATGTTCCGCTTCGCGGTTCGCAACGGCCTGCCGGCCGAGGCCTTCGGCCAGACCTGGCGACTGATCGCCGCCGCGATCTTCACGCTGCCGGGCCTGGTTCCCGCAGGCAACACAGGGGGTGCCAACGTCAGCGGCCTGCGCCGGATGCCGGTTCCGCAAGAGCTTCAGCAACTCGTCGACGCTGCCCGCCCCTGAACGACGCCCTGCCCTTCATTCGGGTTGACCGTCAATGCGGTTGCTGGGGTTGTTCGAACGAAAGAACGATTCGACCGCGGCGATCACCGCGTCGCCTTGGTCGCGGTGAGGCGAATGACCGCAGTCGGCCAGCTCGAGCAATTGGGTGTGCGGCACGCGGCGCGCGATGCCACGGATCTGCTCCAGCGTGCCGTACTCGTCATCCAGGCCCTGCACGGCCAACAGGGGGCAGGCGATGGCGTCGATCTCTGCCTCGATCGACCACTGCCTGAACGGCGGATGCAGCCAGATGCGGTTCCAGCCCCAGAACGCGGAGTCGGGGTCGTCGTGGTAGCGCGCCAGGCGCGCGCGCAGATCGGTCTCGGTGTAGGCCTGACGGGCCTTTTCGATGCTGGCCACCGCGAGGTCCTCGACCGCGATGTGCGGCGCCAGCACCACCGCGCCGGCAAGCGCCTGCGGGTATCGCGCCGCGTACAAGAGCGCGATCGAGGCGCCGTCGCTGTGGCCGAACAGCCAGGGCTTGTCGTGCGCGCTGTCGATGTCGAACGCCTGCAACAGCGCCGGCAGCACCTCGTGCGCCTGGCGGTGCATGAAATCCAGGCCCCAGGCTTCTTCGGCAGCGCGCGGTGTCGAGCGGCCGTAGCCCGGGCGCGAATAGACCAGGCCACGACAGCCGAGCGCCGCGCACAGGCGCTGCGGGAAGTCCTTCCACATGGCCAGCGAACCCAGGCCCTCGTGCAGAAAGATCATCAGTGGCGCGCGGCGCAGCTGCGGCGTGATCCATTGATGCTCGATGCGCACCGGGCGGCCGCGCCAGGTGATCTCGACAAATTCGCTCACCAGGGTCGATCCGCAGCCTACCCGCGGCCCGATTCCAGATCGCGCAGCTTGAAGCGCTGGATCTTGCCGGTCGCGGTTTTCGGCAGGTCGGCGACGAATTCGATGAAGCGCGGGTATTTGTAGGGCGCCAGGCGTTCCTTCACGAAGGTCTTGAGTTCGGCTTCGTCGACCGATGCCCCCTGCTTCAGCACGACGAAGGCCTTGGTCTTGACCAGACCCTCGGCGTCCTCCTTGCCGATGACCGCGGCTTCGAGCACCGCGGGGTGCTGCACCAGCGTGGCCTCGACCTCGAAGGGGCTGACGTAGATGCCGCTGACCTTGAGCATGTCGTCGCTGCGGCCGCAGTAGGTGTAGCTGCCGTCTTCGTTGCGCACGTACTTGTCGCCGCTCTTGGTCCAGTGGCCCTGGAAAGTCTCGCGGGTCTTGATCCGGTTGGCCCAGTACATCATGGCCGCGCTGGGGCCGTGGATGTAGAGATCGCCGGGGTCGCCATCCGGCACCGGCGCGCCGTCTTCTCCGCGCAGCTCCACCTCATAGCCGGGCACCGGCCAGCCGGTGGTGCCGTAGCGCACGCGCTCGGGTCGGTTCGACAGGAAGATGTGCAGCATCTCGGTCGAGCCGATGCCGTCGACGATGTCGACTCCGAAGTGGCGCTTGAAGCGCTCGCCCAGGTCCGCGGGCAAGGCTTCGCCTGCCGAGGAGACAAGCCGCAGCGACACCGCCGCTCGCGCTGGCAAAGCGGGATGAGCCAGCATGCCGGCGAAGCCGGTGGGCGCACCGAAGAAGGCCGTCGGCTTGACGCCGCCGACCTCGCCCAGCCAACGCTTGAAGGTGGCCTCGGGTGTGGGCCGCTCCGGCATGAGGAGGGTGGTGGCGCCGACGCTCATCGGAAAGCTCAGGCCGTTGCCCAGGCCGTAGGCGAAGAACAGCTTGGCGGCTGAGAAGCACACGTCGCCCTCGCGCAGCTGCAGCACGCGCTTGCCATACAGCTCCGCCGTCCAGTAGGGGTTCGCGTGCGAATGCACGGTGCCCTTGGGTCGTCCGGTGGAACCCGACGAATAGAGCCAGAAGCCCGGATCGTCGCCAGCGGTGGCCGCTGGCTTGCCCGCCGGCGCATGCGCCTGCAGGAACGCCTCGAAATCGACCTCGGCCGGATGCAGCGGCGCCAGCGGACGTGACACGATGACCTTGCCGACCTCGTGATCGCTGCGCGTCATGGCTGCCGTCAAGGTGGGCAGCAGCGCGCCGGACACCAGCACGGCCTGCGCACGCGAGTGCTCCAGCATATAGGCGTAGTCGTCGGCGGTCAGCAGCGTGTTCACGGCCACCGGCACCAGGCCGGCATACATCGCGCCCAGGAAACTAACCGGCCAGTCGTTGCAGTCCTGCATCAGCAGCAGCACGCGTTCCTCTCGCCGCATGCCCAGGCTGCGCAGGCCGCTGGCCAGGCGGCGAACCCGTTCGGCCAGCGTGCCGTAGGTCAAGGTGCCGGCGTCGTCGACGAAGGCGGCCTTGTCGGCACGCCGCGCATTGATATCCAGCAGATGCTGCGCAAAGTTGAATTTCGCCGGCGGCGAGGCGACTGCGTCTTGGGTCGTGAGGCTTTTGTCCGTTGCGGGTTGAGTCATGGTTTGTCTCCAGGTGCGCGAGGTCTCTTTTACTGTTCGGCGCGTTTATCGAAAGTGAGCGCATGCAAACTACGCTCAGCGAGTGAACTAACGGGCGAACTGGATCTGCCCTTCGGGCGGCAGGCCCTTCCATCCGGGACGGGTCGGTCTCCCAGCGCCGTGCTGTGCGTTCAGCAATTTGCCCAGTGCAGTTTCCTTCGGACCGCATTCGATCTGCGCCTTGAAGGTCTCCGCAGTGATGGTGTCGTTGTGCATCATTGGCTTGCCCTGCAGTGTTGCACTATTGATCTGCTGCAACCTTGTCTATTCCAAAACAATGCAGTATTGTGCTTGAATGGAATTTACTGACAGATCCAAGACATGTCAAGCACTATATTGCATGAATCGTTGTTGACCCCTGGCGGGCCGCTTCCAGCGCCCGTCGGGGCAGAAAGCAGCACCGCAGACAGCACCGAGAAGCATCCGTTCCTGGTCGGCCTGGGCGAGCGTTTGCGCGCGCTGCGCGCCAGGCGCGGCATGACGCGCAAGGGGCTGTCCGCGGTGGCCGACGTTTCCGAACGGCACCTGGCGAATCTCGAGTACGGGGTGGGCAACGCTTCGGTCCTGGTGCTGCTGCAGGTGGCGCAGGCGCTGAAATGCACGCTGGCCGAGTTGCTCGGCGATCCAACCACCCGCTCGCCCGAGTGGCTGATGATTCGCGAGATGCTGGAAGACGGCGATGAAGCCACGCTGCGACGCGTGCGCGAAGCCATCGGCGAGCTGCTCGGCACCGGCGGCGCGCACGGCCGCGGTGGCTCGCAACGCAGCTCCCGCGTGGCGCTGGTCGGCCTGCGTGGCGCGGGCAAGTCCACGTTGGGCGCCATGCTGGCCGAGGATCTCGGCTTCCCGTTCGTGGAACTCAGCCGCGAGATCGAGAAGTTCGCCGGCTGTTCGATCAACGAGATCCAGAACCTGTACGGCCAGAACGCCTATCGCCGGTACGAGCGGCGCGCCCTGGAAGAAGCGATCCAGATCTACCCCGAGGCCGTCATCGCCACACCCGGCGGCCTGGTCTCCGACCCGGCCACCTTCAACCTGCTGCTCGCGCACTGCACGACCGTGTGGCTGCAGGCCGACCCGGAGGATCACTTGAAACGGGTGACGGCACAGGGCGATATGCGGCCGATGGCCGGCAACAGCGAGGCTCTGGTTGATTTGAAAGGCATCCTTGCTGGGCGCTCGGCCTTCTACGCGAAGGCGGAATTGCGCATCGATACCAGCGCCGCCCCCCTGGATGCAACCTTCACGGCCCTGCGCAGCCAGGTGCGCGAACTGCTCGCGTTGGGCGGGTAAATGCGCGGACAAAGAAAAAGCACTAAATTGCTTGACTTGAAATCTAAACAAGCACTAAACTGCGTATATCGATCTTCAAGCAACTGCACTTCACTGCACATCCCGGAGACACCATGAGCCAAGCCCCTCGCGTCGACTACCAGACCCAACCCAGCCAGTACCGCCACTGGAAGCTCAAGTTCGAAGGCCCGGTGGCCACGCTGGCCGCCGACTTCGACGAGAACGCCGGCCTGCGCCCGGGTTACAAGCTCAAGCTCAACAGCTACGACCTGGGCGTGGACATCGAGCTCAACGACGCCATCAACCGCATCCGTTTCGAACACCCCGAGGTGCGCACCGTGGTCGTCACCAGCGCCAAGGACAAGGTGTTCTGCTCGGGCGCCAACATCTTCATGCTGGGTGTTTCCAGTCACGCCTGGAAGGTGAACTTCTGCAAGTTCACCAACGAGACGCGCAACGGCCTCGAAGACAGCAGTGCGAACAGCGGCCTGAAGTTCCTGGCCGCCGTCAACGGCGCCTGCGCGGGCGGCGGCTACGAGCTGGCGCTGGCCTGCGACGAGATCATCCTCGTCGACGACCGCAGCAGTTCGGTCAGCCTCCCCGAAGTGCCGTTGCTCGGCGTGCTGCCGGGCACCGGCGGCCTGACGCGCGTGACCGACAAGAAGAAGGTGCGTCACGACCTGGCAGACCTGTTCTGCACCAGCGTCGAAGGCGTGCGCGGCCAGAAGGCCAAGGACTGGCGGCTGGTCGACGACATCGCCAAGCCGGCACAGTTTGCCGCCAAGGTGCAGGAGCGCGCGCTGCAGCTGGCCGAACAGAGCGACCGCCCGGCCAATGCGAAGGGCGTGGCCCTGCCGCCCGTGGCCCGCACCATCGAAGCCGACGCGCTGCGTTATCCCTTCGTCAGCGTCGAGATCGACCGCGCCAAGCGCACCGCCACCCTCACGGTGAAGGGCCCCACCGGAGTCCAGCCGAAGGACGTGGCCGGCATCGAAGCCGCTGGTGCCGCCTGGTATCCGCTGCAGATGGGTCGCGAACTGGAAGATGCGATCCTCGAGATGCGCACCAACGAGCCGGAGATCGGCACCTGGCTGATCAAGACCGAGGGTGATGCCTCGGCCGTGCTGGCGGTCGACGCCACGCTCGTCGCCCACAAGAGCCACTGGCTGGTGCGCGAGACCATCGGCCTGTTGCGCCGCACCTTCAGCCGCCTGGACCTGTCGTCGCGCAGCCTGTTCGCGTTGATCGAGCCGGGCTCGTGCTTCGCCGGCACGCTGCTCGAACTGGCACTGGCCTGCGACCGCAGCTACCACCTGGCACTGCCCGACGACGAAGCCAAGGCGCCAAAGATCAGCGTGGGCGACACCAACTTCGGCTTCTACCCGATGGTCACCGGTCAGTCGCGCCTGCAACGCCGCTTCTACGACGAACAACCTGCGCTGGACGCCGTTCGCGCCGTCGCAGGCAAGCCGCTGGATGCCGACGCCGCATTCGCCGTGGGCCTTGTCACCAGCAACCCGGATGACATCGACTGGGCGGACGAAACCCGCATCGCCATCGAAGAGCGCGTGGCCATGAGCCCCGACGCACTCACCGGCATGGAAGCCAACCTGCGCTTCAACGGCCCCGAGAACATGTTCACGCGTGTCTTCGGCCGCCTGACGGCCTGGCAGAACTGGATCTTCCAGCGCCCCAACGCGGTCGGCGAAAAGGGCGCGCTGAAGGTCTACGGCAAGGGCGACAAGGCCGCCTTCGACTGGAACCGCGTTTAAGCACACCCCACAGGAGCAAGACACATGAGCACCATCAACTACAGCGAAAAGATCCCCAACAACGTCAACCTGGCCGAGGACCGCACGCTGCAGCGCGCGCTCGAGCAGTGGCAGCCCAACTTCCTGAGCTGGTGGGACGACATGGGTCCCGAAGGCAGCACCGCCAGCGAGGTGTATCTGCGCACCGCCGTCAGCGTCGACCCCGAGGGCTGGGCGCAATTCGGTCACGTGAAGATGCGCGACTACCGTTGGGGCATCTTCCTGAACCCGGGCGAAGCCGAACGCAAGATCCACTTCGGTGACCACAAGGGCGAAGCCGCGTGGCAAGACGTGCCTGGCGAATACCGCGCCAACCTGCGCCGCATCATCGTCACGCAAGGCGACACCGAACCCGCCAGCGTTGAACAACAGCGCCACCTGGGCCTGACGGCGCCCAGCATGTACGACCTGCGCAACCTCTACCAGATCAACGTCGAGGAAGGCCGCCACCTGTGGGCCATGGTCTATCTGCTGCACAAGCATTTCGGCCGTGACGGCCGCGAAGAAGGCGAAGCGCTGCTCGAGCGCCGCAGCGGCCAGCAGGACAACCCGCGCATCCTGCAAGCCTTCAACGAGCAAACGCCCGATTGGCTGAGCTTCTTCATGTTCACCTACTTCACCGACCGCGACGGCAAGTTCCAGCTCTGCGCCCTGGCCGAAAGCAGCTTCGACCCGCTGGCGCGCACGACCAAGTTCATGCTCACCGAAGAAGCGCACCACATGTTCGTCGGCGAGTCGGGCATCAGCCGTGTCATCAACCGCACCTGCGCGGCGATGAACGAGCTGAAGACCGATGATGCGAAGAAGCTGCGCGAAGCCGGCGTGATCGACCTGCCGACGATCCAGCGCTACCTGAACTTCCACTTCAGCGTCACCATCGACCTGTTCGGCGCCGACGAGTCGAGCAACGCGGCCACCTTCTATTCGACGGGTCTGAAGGGTCGCTACGAAGAAGGCAAACGTGCCGACGACCACCAGCTGCGGGGCCAGACCTATCGCGTGCTGACGGTGCAGAACGGCCAGCTGGTCGAAAAGGAAGTGCCGATGCTGAACGCGCTGAACGAAGTGCTGCGCGACGACTACATCAAGGACAGCGTGGCGGGTGTCGGTCGCTGGAACAAGGTGATCGAGAAGGCCGGCATCCCGTTCCGGCTGACGACGCCGCACAAGGCATTCCACCGCAACATCGGTGCGCTGGCCAACGCCAAGGTTTCGCCCGAAGGCCGCGTGGTCAGCGAAGCCGAGTGGAACGCCAAGAAGGACGAGTGGCTGCCCAGCGCCTCCGACCGTGCCTACGTGCAGGGCCTGATGGGCCGTGTCGTGGAGCCGGGCAAGTTCGCCAACTGGATCGCGCCGCCGGTCATGGGCATCAACCGCCAGCCGGTGAATTTCGAGTACGTTCGGTTCAGCTGATTCGCTGCTCCAGACGGCCCGCACCGCCGTCGTCACCCGGTGGGTTCGAACGCCCGGCACGCTGTGCCGGCGATTGCGCCCACCCTTTTTTCAGCGCCGGAGACATGCCCATGGACGCGTCGGACGTCATCGTCATCAAGCAGCATCTCATCGACCCCGAAATCTGCATCCGCTGCAACACCTGCGAATCCATCTGCCCGGTCAAGGCGATCACGCACGACTCGAACAACTATGTCGTCGATGCCGAGATCTGCAACCTGTGCATGGCCTGTGTCTCGCCGTGCCCGACCGGCTCGATCGACAACTGGCGCACGATGCCGAAGGCCCGCGCGTACAGCCTGCAGGACCAGCTCGGCTGGGACGAGTTGCCCGCCGAACTGAGCGGGGAACAGCTGGCCGAGGCCGGCATCAGCGCCGACGCCGTGGCGGACCCGACCGCGACGCCGGCCACGCCCGCTGCCGTGACCACCGGCGATGAGGTCTTCAACAGCTCCCAATACGGCGCGCAGTTGCCACCGTGGTCGGGCGCGAGCGCCTACACCAACCTCTACGGTCCGAAGTGCGCGACCAAGACGTTGACGGCCACGGTGAGCGGCAACGTGCGCGTCACCCAGGTCGGCAAGGACTACGACACGCACCATCTCGTGCTCGACTTCGGCAGCACGCCGTTCCCGGTGCTCGAAGGCCAGTCGATCGGCATCGTGCCGCCGGGCGTCGACAACAACGGCCGGGCGCATCACCCGCGGCAATACTCGGTCGCCAGCCCGCGCAACGGCGAACGCCCCGGCTACAACAACCTGTCGCTGACCATCAAGCGCGTGCTCGAGGACCACCAGGGCAACCCGGTGCGCGGCGTGGCCAGCAATTACATGTGCGACCTCGAGGTCGGCGACAAGGTGCAGGTCATCGGCCCCTTCGGCGCCAGCTTCCTGATGCCGAACCACCCGAAGAGCCACATCGTCATGATCTGCACCGGCACCGGCAGTGCGCCGATGCGGGCGATGACCGAGTGGCGGCGCCGGCTGCGCGCAAGCGGCAAGTTCGAAAGCGGCAAGCTGATGCTGTTCTTCGGCGCGCGCACCAAGGAAGAACTGCCCTATTTCGGCCCGCTGCAGAGCCTGCCGAGAGACTTCATCGACACCACCTTTGCCTTCAGCCGCACGCCGGGCCAGCCCAAGAAGTACGTGCAGGACGCCATGCGCGAACGCGCCGCCGACGTGGCAAAGATGCTCGCCGACCCGAACAGCTACTTCTATGTCTGCGGCCTGAAGAGCATGGAAGAAGGCGTGGTGCTGGCGCTGCGCGACATCGCCGTCCAGGCCGGCTTGAACTGGGACGAGATCGGCGACGCCCTGAAGCGCAACGGTCGTCTGCATCTTGAAACCTACTGACGCGCACGCGCAAACGTTTCCCGTGAATCGGTGGTCGTCAGGCAGGCCAGGCCCGCATGCAACACGCGTTGACCAGAAAGTCGATGGATACGCGCACCTTGGGCGTCAGGTGCTTGCGGGTCGCGCACGCCGCGTAGACGCCGAACTCGATCGACCGGTATTGCGGCTGCTCTTCGACCAAGGGCGTCAGAGATTTGAAAGGCGTGGCACGCACGTCCCTTTCCGATCCGAAGGCAATCGCCGCAAAACTGGACCGAGACGGCCACCAGCGAGAGATCGCTCCTGAAAGTCAGCGAACGAACGCCAGCGCCAAAAAGCAAGCAACTTGGTAGGCCGTGTTGGACTTGAACCAACGACCAAAGGATTATGAGTCCTGTGCTCTAACCAACTGAGCTAACGGCCCGTATGCCGGCGATTGTAGGCAGCGCTACCGCAGGCTCAGCGCCTGGCCGACCAGCCTTGAAGTGATGTCCACGATCTGGATCATGCGCTCGTAAGGCATGCGTGTCGGGCCGATGACGCCCAGCGTGCCGACGATGCGGCCATCGACTTCGTACGGCGCGGTCACCACCGACAGTTCCTCGAACGGCACGACGCGACTTTCGCCGCCGATGTAGATGCGCACGCCTTCGGCGCGGCTGCTGACGTCGAGCAGCCGCATCAGTTCGGTTTTCTGCTCGAAGACGTCGAACAGCTTGCGCAGGCTGCCCATGTCGTGGCCCAGCGCCGGCACGGCCAGCAGGTTGCGCTCGCCACTGACGACCACCTGCTCGGTGCTTTCGGCCAGCACCTCGCTGCCGGCCTGCACCGCGGCCTGCATCAGCGCGGCAATCTCACCGCGCAGCGCCTCGATTTCGCGCTTGAGCCGGCCACGCACCTCATCGATGCTCAGACCGGCATAGTGCGCGTTCAGGTAGTTGGTGGCCTCGATCAGTTCGGATTGGGTGTGGTCGCGGGCGGTGAAGACGACGCGGTTCTGCACATCGCCGTCGGGCGCCACCAGGATCACCAGCACACGCCGCTCGCCCAGGCGCAGGAATTCGATGTGATGGAACACGCTCGCCTTGCGCGGCGCGGTGACCACGCCCACGAAGCTCGACAGGCTGGACAGCAACTGCGCCGCCTGCGCGATCACGCGCTGCGGCTGGTCGGGGTGCAGCTGCTCGCGCGCGGCCGCCATCTCGGGCGGCGCATGCGCGAGGTCGATCGGCTGCGCGGTGAGCATGGTGTCGACGAACAAGCGGTAGCCGCGCGCGGTGGGCACGCGCCCGGCCGAGGTGTGCGGGCTGGCGATGAGCCCCATCTCTTCCAGATCGGCCATCACATTGCGGATGGTGGCCGGCGAAAGCTCCAGCCCCGAGGCGCGCGACAGCGTGCGCGAGCCGATCGGCTGGCCATCGGCGATGTAGCGTTCGACCAGCGCTTTCAGAAGCGTCTTGGCACGGGCGTCGAGCATGTTCTCGATTGTACGGACACGGTTCGTGGCGGCCTTCGGCGTGGGGGCCCTATGGTGTAATGATCCACATGCCGAAGCGCTTCGTTCACGCGGCCCTGGTGGGCAAGTTCCAGGCCCAAGGCATTCGCCCGATGCTCGAGGAGATCGCGCAGTTCCTGGTCGGCCTGGGTCTCGAAGTGTCCTTTGAAAAGGCCACCGCGCTGAACACCGGTGTCACCGACTACGAAGCCCTCGATGCCGCCGAGCTCGGTGCACGCTGCGACCTGGCGGTGGTGGTCGGCGGCGACGGCACGATGCTGGGCATCGCACGCGAACTGGCGCGCTACAACCTGCCGCTGGTGGGCATCAACCAGGGGCGGCTGGGCTTCATCACCGACATGCCGGTAGGCCACTACCGCGAAGCGCTGCAAAGCATGGTCGCCGGTGACTACGAAGAAGACATGCGCGCGATGATCGAAGGCGGCGTGTGGCGCGACGGGCACAAGATCTTCGACGGCCTGTCGATGAACGACGTGGTCGTCAGCCGCGGCGCCACCGCCAGCATGGTCGAGTTGCGCGTGGACATCGGCGGCGAGTTCGTCGCCAACATGCGCGCCGACGGGCTCATCGTCGCCTCGCCCACCGGCAGCACGGCGTACTCGCTGTCCGCCGGCGGTCCCATCGTGCACCCCGGCATCGCCGGCTGGCTGCTGGTGCCGATCGCTTCGCACACGCTGTCGAACCGGCCGATCGTGCTGCCCGATGTCGGCGAGGTGTGCATCGAGGTGGTGGCGGGGCGCGACGTGTCGGCCAACTTCGACATGCAGACGCTCGCCAGCCTGATGCACGGTGACCAGGTGCGCATGCGCCGCTCGGAGCACAAGGTGCGCTTCCTGCACCCGCGTGGCTGGAGCTACTACGCCACCCTGCGCCGCAAGTTGCGCTGGTACGAAGGCGTGGTGTAGGTTTTTCGACGATGCTCCATCGCCTCGCGCTGCGCGATGTCGTGCTGGTCAGCCAGCTCGAGATCGAACTCGACGCCGGTTTCAGCGTGCTCAGCGGCGAAACCGGTGCGGGCAAGTCGATCCTCATCGATGCGCTGCAACTGGCACTCGGCGCGCGCGGCGATGCCGGCCTGGTGCGCGAAGGCGCATCGCGGGCCGAAGTGAGTGCCGAGTTCGACGTGCCGGCCGCGCTGCTCGGCTGGCTCGATGAATCGGGCTTTGCCGCCGACGACGACCCCGGTGACGGCCGCTTGCTGCTGCGCCGAAGCATCGACATCCAAGGCAAGAGCCGCGCGTGGATCAACGGACGGCCTGCAACCGTGGCGCAACTGCGCGAGGCCGGCGAGGCGCTGGTGGAGATCCATGGCCAGCATGCCTGGCAAAGCCTGACGCGCCCGGCGGCGGTGCGCGCGCTGCTCGACCGCCAGGCCGGTGCCGACACGTCCGCGCTGGCCGCGTTCTGGGCTGCCTGGAAAGCGGCCGAGTCCGCGCTGGCCGATGCGCGCCAGCGCACCGATTCGCTGCAGCGCGAACGCGAGCGGCTGGCCTGGCAGATCGGCGAAGTGGCCAAGCTCGCACCCGGCGAACACGAGTGGGACGAACTGAACGCCGAGCATCAGCGCCTGGCGCATGCGCAAGGCCTGCTCGATGGCGCGCGAGCCGCGCTGGCGGCACTGTCGGATGATGAGCCGGCCGCCGATGCGCGGCTCGCACAGGCCATTTCAGCGTTGCAGGCGGTCACCGCGCATGATGCATCGCTGCAAGCGGTGGTCGACGTGTTGCAAGGCGCACAAGCGCAGGTGCAGGACGCGGCCCACACGCTGCACGGCTATCTGGGCCACAACGAACCCGACCCGCAGCGACTGGCGCAGCTCGACGATCGGCTGGCCGCGTGGCTGTCGCTGGCGCGCCGCTATCGGCGCGCGCCGAACGAGCTGCCGGCGCTGTTGCTGGCCTGGCAGGCCGAGTTGCGCGAACTCGACGCAGCCGCCGACATCGACGCGCTGCAACGCGCGCAAGACGATGCACGCAAGCAGTGGCACGCCGAGGCACTGCGCATCCAGCGGCTGCGCAAGGCGGCGGCGCCGAAACTCGCAGCGCAGGTGACGCAGGCGATGCAGACGCTGGGCATGGCCGGTGGCACTTTCGAGGTGGCGCTGGTGGCGCAGGACACGCCGCAATCCTTCGGCCTGGAAGGTGTCGAACTGCGCGTCGCCGGCCATGCCGGCAGCACGCCACGGGCGCTGGCCAAGGTGGCCTCAGGCGGCGAGCTGTCGCGCCTGGCGCTGGCCATCGCGGTGACCACCGCGCAGCGCGACGCCGCCAAGGTCACAAGCGGCGCAAACGCATCGATCATGATCTTCGACGAGATCGATGCCGGTGTCGGCGGCGCCGTCGCCTATGCGGTGGGTCGGCTGATGAAACAACTCGGCGCCAGCAGCCAGGTGTTGGCGGTCACGCACCTGGCGCAGGTGGCGGCGTGCGCCGACCATCACTTCCAGGTCAGCAAGGCGGCGCAGGGCGCGTCCACACTGACGCAGGTGCAGGCCGTCAGCGGCGAGGAACGGGTCGCCGAGGTGGCGCGCATGCTCGGCGGCGAACGGCTGACGCTGGCCAGCCGCGCCCATGCCGAGGCGATGCTCAGCGGCAGCGACCTGGTGCCCGAATCCAAGCCCGCACCCAAGCCGAAGAAGGTGGTGCAGTGAACACCGCGGGCCCGAGCGACGCCGCGGTGCCGGACGCCGAGGCGGTCGGCGGCACGCCCACGCGTGAGGTGGTGCTGATCACCGGCATCTCCGGCGGCGGCAAGTCGGTGGCGCTGCATGCGCTGGAGGACGCCGGTTTCTTCTGCGTGGACAACCTGCCGCCCGAACTGCTGCGCGAGCTGATCCGCCTCGAGCACGATCGCTTCACGGACCGAATCGCCGTGGCGGTGGATGTGCGCACGGCCGCCAGCTTGCCCAATCTGGTGCCGCTGATCGGTGAACTGCAACAGGAAGGCGTGCAGATCCGCTCGCTGTTCCTCGATGCCAGCACCGATGCGCTGGTGCGGCGATTCTCGGAAACGCGGCGGCCGCATCCGTTGTCCAGCGCGGTCGCCGCAGGCGACGGCTCGCGCGCGCTGATCGACGCCATCGAACTCGAGCGCGAGTTGCTGGCCGCGCTGCGTGATGTGTCCACCGTGATCGACACCAGCCAGCTGCGCCCGGCCCAGCTGCGCAACTGGGTGCGCGGCCTGGTGGCCGCACGCACCAGCGTGCTGACGCTGGTGTTCGAATCCTTCGCCTTCAAGTTCGGCGTGCCGCTCGACGCCGACTACGTGTTCGACGTGCGCATGTTGCCCAACCCGTACTACATCCGCGAGCTGCGCGCGCTGAGTGGCCGCGACGAGGCGGTGGCGCAATACCTGCAGGCGCAGCCCGAGGTCGGCGAAGTGAGCGGGCAGATCGAGGCCTTCTTGCGCCGCTGGCTGGGCGCCTTCGAAGCCGACCAGCGCAGCTATCTCACGGTGGCCATCGGCTGCACCGGCGGCCAGCACCGCTCGGTCTATCTGGCCGAGCAGCTGGCAAAGCGCTTTGCCGAACGCAGCGCCACGCTGGTGCGACACCGCGAACTCGACGCGCGCGAATGAACTCCGGCGGCCGATGCGCGGTCCACCCTCGATGCTGAACCCGGATCATCCAGCCGACGCCTCGGGCGAGGACCTGCCGCTGTTCCCGCTGCGCTCGGTGCTCTTTCCCGGTGGCCAGCTCGGGCTGAAGGTGTTCGAGGCGCGCTACCTCGACCTGGTCACCGATTGCCTGCGCCGCCAGCGGCCCTTCGGCGTGGTCTGCCTGCTGCAGGGCAGCGATGTGCGCGACGGCCAGCGCGATGCGCGCTTCGAATCGACCGGCGTGCTCGCCCGCCTCGACGACGTGGACAGCGAGCAAGCCGGCCTGCTGCGCGTGCGCTGCACCGGCACCCAGCGCTTCAGCCTGCTCGGCAAGCCCCGGCAGCAGGCCGACGGCCTGTGGACCACTGCCTTCGCGCTGCTGCCCGATGACGCCGAGCAGGCCCCGGCGAGCGCGATGCTGCCCACCGTCAAGGCGCTGGCCAGCGCCATCGCGTCGCTGAAGGCTCAAGGCTCGGTGCCGTTCAACGAGCCCTATCGACTGGACGACGCCGGCTGGGTGGCCAACCGCTGGTGCGAGATCCTGCCGATCGCGCTGGGGGCGAAACAGAAGCTGATGGCGCTGCAGGAACCGGACATCCGGCTGCAACTGGTGCATGAATACCTGCGCGGCCAAGGCGTGGTGGACGACTGACTCCCGGCCCTTCGCTTGACTGTCGCCGTCTGGGTGTGACGCAGCTTCGGGCTGGCAGCCCGGTATCAGGCACCGGCCTCGAGCAACCTGCGCACCGGCGCGCTCAGGCCCAGTCGAAGGGCCTCGCCATGATCGACCCAGCGCCCGCTGGGCAGCGTGGCCGTCAGCGCGTGCAGCCGCGCGGCACTCGCGCGCGTCGGCAGTGTCCAGCGCAGCGGCCACAGCCTCCAATCGAAGTGCGTCAACGCATGGTCGATCGCCGGCAGTGCTTCGCCACGGCCCGGCCAGCCCGCCAGGGCCGAGCGCAGGCTTTGCAGATCGCCGAATTCGGGCAGGCTCCACAGGCCGGCCCAAACGCCGGCGTCAGGCCTGCGCACCAGCCACAGCTGGTCGAGGTGCACCAGCCACAGCAGTGCGTTTTCACGCTCGCCGCGCGTGCTGCGGCGCGACTTGCGCGGGTAATCCTGCACACGCCCGAGCCGATGGGCCACACAGTCGGCGCGCAGCGGGCAAAGGGCGCAAGCGGGCAGGCGCGTGGTGCACAGCGTGGCGCCAAGGTCCATCAGGCCCTGGGTGTAGGTGTCGATGTGTCGCGCGGGCAGCAGCGACTGGGCGATCTGCCACAGCCGGCGTTGGTTGGCCGCCACCGCCAGGTCGTCGCCGAAGCCGAGCGCGCGGCTCAGCACGCGCTTGACGTTGCCGTCGAGGATCGCCACGCGCTCGCCGAAACAGAACGCCGCGATCGCCGCGGCGGTCGAGCGGCCGATGCCGGGCAATTCGGCCAGTGCCTCGGCGCGGGTTGGAAAGACGCCGCCCAACTGGTCCTGCACCTGCCGCGCGCAGCGGTGCAGGTTGCGCGCGCGGCTGTAGTAGCCCAGGCCGCTCCACAGCGCCAGCACATCGTCCAGCGGCGCGGCCGCCAACGTGGGCAGGTCGGGAAAGCGCTGCAGGAAGCGGCCGTAGTAGTCGAGCACGGTCGCCACCTGGGTCTGCTGCAGCATGATCTCGGACAGCCACACGCGGTACGGGTCGCGTGTGCCCTGCCAAGGCAGGCCATGACGCCCATGCCGGCGCTGCCAACGGATGACCCGCTGGGCAAAAGCCGTGGCCCCGGCCATCAAGGCACCATCAGACCGCTGCGGCGGTGAGCGCTTGTTCGACCTGCGGCCGAGGGCTGACGGCACGCGCGGGCCGCGCCGCGGTGGTGGCCGAAGGCGGCGCTTCGGCCACGACCTGGATCTGATTGGCCATCCGATCGAGCCGCCACATCAGATCAGCCAGACGCTTGTCCTGCGCCTCGACCTCGACGATGCGCGCTTCGAGTTCGCCGGCGGCGCCCTGCACGCGCTGCAGCGACTGGTGGCGGTGCTCGAACGCGGCCTTGCGCTCGCGCAACTGCGATTCGATCTGCGACGTGGCGCCCTTGCCCCACAACTCGATGTCGCCGGCGGCGCTCTCGAACACCGTGCGCAGCTTCGACACCAGCATGCGCTGGAATTGGTCCATGAATCCGGCGCCCGACAGGCGCCAGGCCTGCGTGGGCACCAGGTAGCGGCCGTAGCCGCGCTCGATCAGGTCGAGCTCGTCCACATAGCGCCGCAGGCCGGGGCCGGCGGCGACATTGAAGGCAAAGCCGAATTCGCTGTTCAATTGCCGGAAGCTGCCGGCCAGCATCTGGTGCATCTCGTCGGCGTCTTGCCCGGCTGCTGCCAGCGAGAGGCGCAACCGTTCGCAGAATTCGGCGAAGGCCTTGCGCGCGCCCAGCTTCAGCGGCATGGCGCCGAAGGCCCTCTGCATGCTCGCCACTTCGCGGCGCAGCGCGTCGCTGGACAACAGCGCCAGCAGCTTGCGCATCATGCGCAGGTGCACCGAGCGCAGCGCCGCCAGGCGCGCATGGCAGGGCTCGAACTCGGCCATCTCGGCCTCGAGCCGCTTGAGCATCGCGCCGACCTTGGCGCCGCTCTTGCCGCGCAGGCCGCGCAGTTCGAGCGTCTGCTCGGTGATGTGGCGGCGGCGCTCGCCCAGACGCCGCGCAGCCGCCTGGCGCACCAGCAGCAGCGTGGCCTCGGTGGCCTGCGCCAGCAGCGCCTGCTGGCGCGGCAGCAGCTCGCTGGCGAGCGCGGCTTCCAGCGCCGGCAGGCCACTGGCGGCCAGCGCGCCGGCGTCGCCCTGCACCCGCGCCGCCAGCGCGTCGCGCGCGGACAGCGCGAACACCCGCGCCAGCGGCACGCTCAGGCTTTGCGCAATGGCGCGGCGCTGGCGCTGCACCTGCGCGGCCACGGCCGCTTTGCTGGACAGCGGGTCATCGAGAATGTCGACCTTGTTCAGCACCACGAAACGCTCGAGCGCGACACCGCCCAGGTGTTCGTTCCAGATCGTCAGGTCGGAGCGCGTGACGCCCGTGTCGGCACCGACCAGGAAGACCACGGCATGCGCGGAAGGCAGCATGCCGAGAGTCAGATCGGGTTCGGCACCGACCGCGTTCAGCCCCGGCGTGTCGATGACCACCAGGCCACGTTCGAGCAGCGGGTGCGGGTAGTTGATCAGCGCATGGCGCCAGGCCGGCACCTCGACCAGGCCGTCGGCGCCGACCGGTGGGTTGTCGTCGGGCTCGCTGTCGCTCCACAGCCCGAGTGCGGCGGCCTCGGCGGTGCCGACCCGTCGCGTCTGCGTGACCAGCAGCAGCGCTTCGCTGAGCCCGTCCGGGTTGCGCGGGTCCAGGCCCAATCGCTGCCAGGCGGACGGCCGCTGGCGCAGCTCTTCCAATGCGGCGCCGCCCAGACGCGTGTCGATCGGCAGCAGCGACAGCTCGGCCGGCTGGCCGGCGCGAAAGTGCAATTCGACCGGACACATCGTCGTGCGCCCCGGTGTGGCCGGCAGCACCCGACGGCCGGCATCGGCGAAGAAGATCGCGTTCAGCAGCTCGGACTTGCCGCGCGAGACTTCGGCCACGCAGGCCAGCACCAGCTTGTCGGCGGCGAGCTTGCGCCCGAGTGTGTCGATGGCGGCGCGTTCGGGCTGTGCGGCCAGCTCGTTGTGGGCGAGGAATGTCGCCAGGTCCGCAATGTGCCGCCGCAGCTCGCCACGCCACGCGGCAAGCACATCGAGTTGCTGAGACAAAGGGGTTTTCATCGCGTGATCGCAGGGCATGACAGATGCCTCGGGGCATGCTAGCGCAGGGCCTGCGCGGCCCGGTGCAGGCGAAACAACTGCTGACAACAACTGGTGTGCAGCTTTGCGCGATTGCCTTTCACAGCGCATCCGAAGGCGCGCTCCGGCGGCCTGGCGGCCCCTGCTCAAGCGCGCCGCTGGCAGCTCGGGCAGAAGTAGGTCGAACGCTGCGACTGCACGATGCGCCGTACCGCCGTGCCGCAAACGTGGCACGCCTCGCCTTCGCGCCCATACACCATCGCCTCGGCCTGGAAACGGCCGCCGGCACCGTGTGCATCGCTGAAGTCACGCAGCGTCGAGCCGCCCAGTTCGAGCGCCCGCGACAAAGTCTGGCGCAGCGCTTGCAGCAGCCGTGAGCAGGCCGGCCGGCTGAGGCGGGCGCTGCGTGTGCGCGGATCGATGCCGGCGCCGAACAGGGCCTCGCACGCATAGATGTTGCCGGCGCCGACGATCACCTGGCCGCCCAGCAGCAGTTCCTTGATCGACACGCGCCGGCCGCGCAGCGCGGCGTGCAAGGCCGCTGCGTCCAGGCGCGCATCGAAGGGTTCGGCGCCCAGGCGCGACAACAGCACGGACGCGGGCGCCACCTGCAGGCTATCGGACCACAGCACCGCGCCGAAGCGGCGCGGGTCGGTCAGGCGCAAGGTGCCCTGCGTGGTGGCCAGGTCGAAGTGCTCGTGCGGCCCGGGCGGCCCGCAGGATTCGTGCAGCGCCAGCGACCCGGACATGCCCAGGTGCATCAGCAGGCCGCCGTCCTGGCCGCTCGGCTGCTGGACCAGGTCACGTTGCAGCGGCAGCCACAGATACTTGCCGCGACGCCCCACATCCCCCAGGCGCGAGCCGATCAGCGCATCGGGGGCGATGCCCAAGGGCCAGCGCAAGGGTTTGCCGACATGCACGGCCAGCACCCGTGCACCGTGCAAACGCACACCGATGCTGCGTCTTGTGACTTCGACCTCGGGCAGTTCCGGCATAAGCTTGGCGAGCGTGAAATTGCGGCGGCGGCTTCTCCGACTTCGCCGCGGGGCCGAAGGTGCGCTGCACGCGTCGGCCAGACCCATTATGTGAGAATGATCTGCTCAGAATTGGAGCCCCGATGACCCTTTGGCCCAGGTGGCGAGAAGCCACGATGCGATGGGCGGCTGCCTCGATGCTGCTGGTGTGGGGCGCTTCGGCGCAGGCCCAGCCGGACGCCGCACCACAAGCGGCCGCGAGTGCGCCGACGGTGAATTCGCAGATCGACGCGCCGCTGTTCTACCAGCTGCTGATCGGCGAGATCGAGTTCAGCGCCGGCCGCGCCGGCAATGCCTACCAGGTGATGCTCGATGCGGCGCGCCGCACCGGCGACGAGCAGTTGTACCGGCGCGCCACCGAAATCGCGCTGCGCTCACGCGCCGGCGATGAGGCGCTGGCGGCCGCCAAGGCCTGGCGCGCGGCGGCGCCCGCGTCGATCGAGCCGATGCAGCTCGAGTTGCAGATCCTGTTGTCTCTCAATCGGCCCACCGAAGTCGCCGAGCCGATGCGCGCGCTGCTGAATGCCACCGCACCGGCCGACCAGGCGGGCGTGATCATGGGCCTGCCGCGCTACGTGGCCCGCGCGGCCGACAAACGCCAGGTCGCCACGCTGCTTGAAGAGGTGTTGAAGCCGTATACCGAAGCTGATGCCACGCGCGCAGCGGCCCAGGTCGCTGCCGGCCGCGCATGGTTCATGGCCGGCGATGTCGATCACGCCTGGGAGCTGCTGCGCCGGGCCTACGGCGCGGCCCCTGCGTCGCCCGGGCCGGCGCTGCTGGCGCTGGAAATGATGGCCAAGCAGCCGCGGGCGGAAGGCATGGTCAGCGAGTATCTGGGCACGCCAGGCGCCGAGCTCGGCGTGCGCCGGGCGTATGCGGCGGTCCTGGTCAATGCGCAGCGCTACCCCGACGCACTGGCGCAAGTCGAAATCATCACGCGCCAGCAACCCGAACTGGCGGCGCCCTGGCTGACGTTGGGTGCGCTCAAGCTCGAGTTGCGCGATCCGGTGGCGGCCGAGCAGGCCTTGCAGCACTATGTGCAATTGCAAGCGAAGGCGCCGCCGACGGCGGACGCGGCAGACACCGATACCGATGGCGATACCGATCCGGACACCGCCAGCGACCAGGGCCTGACGCAGGCTTGGCTGCTGCTGGCGCAGGCCGCCGAGCAGCGCGGCGACCTGGCAGGCGCCGAAACCTGGCTGGCCAAGATCGACAACCCGCAGCGCGCGCTGGAGGTCCAGGTGCGCCGCGCGTCGCTGCTGGCGCGGCAGGGCCAGGTTGCCGAAGCGCGCGAGCTGGTGCGGCGAGTGCCCGAGCGCGAAACGGGTGATGCACGCGCCAAGCTGGTCGCCGAAGCGCAGGTGCTGCGCGAGGTGAAGCAGTGGGAAGAGGCCTTCAATGTGCTCGAAGCCGCCAGCCAGCGCTTCCCCGACGACCCCGATCTGTTGTACGAGCAGGCCATGATGGCCGAGAAGCTCGACCGGCTCGAAGTCATGGAAAGCCTGTTGCGCCGCGTCATCGCGATGAAGCCCGAACATGCGCACGCCTACAACGCGCTGGGCTATTCGTTGGCCGAACGCAAGACCCGGCTGCCCGAGGCGAAGCAGTTGATCCAGCGTGCGCTGGAGCTGCTGCCGGGCGATCCGTTCATCACCGACAGCCTCGGCTGGGTCGAGTTTCGGCTCGGCAATACGCAAGAGGCCCTTCGCCTTCTGCGCATTGCCTACAAGCTGCGCCCGGACACCGAAATAGCCGCCCACCTGGGCGAGGTGCTGTGGGCCGCGGGCCAGCAGGACGAAGCGCGCCGCGTGTGGACCGAGGCCAGCACCCGCGATGCGGCCAACGATGTGCTGCGCGAGACGCTGGTGCGCCTGAAGGCCGGGTCATGAGGGAGCCGCGCTGCTGAAGCGCGCGCTCCGGTTCTGGGCAGTGTCGGCCACGGCGGCCGTTGTCGGCTGTGCCACGCCGCCCGGTCACGATACCGGCCCGGTGCTTTCCGGCCGGCTGTCGCTTCAGGTGGATGCCAGCCCCGGCCGGGCCGAACAGCGTCTCACTGCCGCATTCGATCTCACCGGCACGGCCGAGCAGGGCCGGTTGCAGCTGAGTTCCCCGCTCGGCATCGCGATGGCATCGGCACGATGGGGTGCCGGCGAAGCCCTCTTGATCACCCCCGACGGCGAGCGCCGCTTTCCCGACCTCGACAGCCTGTCGCGCGAAGCATTGGGCGAAAGCCTGCCGTTGCGCGCGCTGCCCGACTGGCTGAATGCACGCCCGTGGCCCGCGGCGCCGAGCCGGCCGCTGCCGGCGGACGAGGTCGGCTTCGAGCAACTCGACTGGCAGGTGGATTTGAGCCGCTACGACCAGGGTTGGGTGCGCGCCGAGCGGCGCCTGCCCAGTCTCGTCGTGCTGCGCGTGCGCATGGACGCCAAGCCCTGATGCCGCGCGCCTACTTCGACCTGCCGGCCCCGGCCAAGCTGAACCTCTTCCTGCACCTGCTCGGCCGGCGCGCGGACGGCATGCATCTTCTGCAATCGGTGTTCGTGCTCATCGACTGGTGCGACACCTTGCATGTGGAAGTGCGCCACGACGGCGGGCTGCAGCGCCATGACCTGGGCCTGGCGCTGCCGGCCGATGACCTGTGCCTGCGCGCGGCGAACGCGCTCAAGGCACAAAGCGGTTGCTCGCTGGGCGCCGACGTCTCGATCGACAAGCGCGTGCCATGGGGCGCCGGTCTCGGTGGCGGCAGCTCGGATGCGGCCACCACTTTGCTCGCGCTGAACCGGCTGTGGAAGCTTCACTGGCCACGTCAGCGGCTGATGGACCTTGCTGCCGGCATCGGCGCCGATGTGCCGTTCTTCGTCGGCGGACACAACGCCTTCGTCGAAGGCATTGGCGAGCGGTTGACCCCGCTGGAGCTGCCGGCTCAGACCTATGGGGTGGTCAAGCCGGCCGCACACCTCGCCACCGCCGACATCTTCGGCCACGCGGGCCTGAAGCGCGACAGCGAACCCGTTATACTCGCGGGCTTGATCGAAAACGCCCGGCAGACTGGGCTGTTCTGTGCCTCTGAAGGCGCTCTATTCGGCCGCAACGACTTGCAGCCAGTGGCACAGGACAGCTGCCCCGATGTGCTGGCCGCTGCCGAATGGCTGCAGGGCCGTTTTGGCAACAGCCGCATGTCAGGCTCGGGAAGCGCGGTGTTTGCGAGAATCGACACGGAAGACACCGGCGACAAAGGCGATGGCGCCGAGGCGACAGGGCTCGCGCAGGAAGTGCATGCCGATTGGGTCGTTCGCCGGTGTCGCAGTCTGCACCACCACCCGTTGTTGGGCTGGGCCGACTGAACTGAAGGTCAGGGGCCGAGGCGCGAGCCGCGGCCTGTGTAGGGGAGTCGCCAAGTTGGTCAAGGCATCGGATTTTGATTCCGACATGCGAGGGTTCGAGTCCTTCCTCCCCTGCCAAATCCACCGTCGTGACAGCAGCGCCGCCTGATGGGGCCGGCGGTCGCGACACCCGACGAAAGATCTGCGGTGCTGTTCAACACGGTCCTGTTCACCGGCAACGCCAACCCCGCCCTGGCGCAGGAAATCGCGTCGCAGCTGGGCGTCGAGATGGGGCAGGCGCTGGTCGGGCGCTTTTCCGATGGCGAAGTGCGCATCGAGGTGCGGCAGAACGTGCGTGCCCGCGACATCTTCGTCGTGCAACCGACCTGCGCGCCGACCAACGAGAACCTGATGGAGCTGTGCATCCTGGTCGATGCACTGAAGCGCGCCAGCGCGCGGCGCATCACCGCGGTGATGCCGTACTTCGGCTATGCGCGCCAGGACCGTCGCCCGCGTTCGACGCGCGTGCCGATCAGCGCCAAGGTGGTGGCCGACATGCTGCAGACGGTCGGCGTCGAGCGGTTGTTGACGATGGACCTGCATGCCGACCAGATCCAGGGCTTCTTCGACATCCCGGTGGACAACATCTACGCCTCGCCGGTGCTGTTGTCCGACCTGAAAAGCAAGAGCTACCCCGATCTGGTGGTGGTGTCACCCGATGTCGGTGGTGTGGTGCGCGCGCGCGCGATGGCCAAGCAGCTGGGCTGTGACCTGGCGATCATCGACAAGCGCCGCGCCAACGCCAACGAGTCCGAGGTCATGCACGTCATCGGCGAGATCGACGGCCGCCACTGCGTGATCATGGACGACATGATCGACACCGCGGGCACGCTGGTCGGCGCCGCCGATGTGCTGAAGGAACGCGGCGCGCGGCGTGTGTATGCCTATTGCACCCACCCGGTGTTCTCCGGTCCGGCGATCGAACGCATCGCCCGCTCGAAGATCGACGAAGTCGTCATCAGCAACACGATTCCGCTCAGCGACGAAGCCAAGGTCTGCAAGAACATCCGCCAGCTGTCGGTGGCGTTCCTGTTCGCCGAAACCATTCGCCGCATCAGCGACGGCGAATCGGTGACCTCGCTGTTCGCGGAGCAGAACAATAACTTTTAGGTGAGGGAGCGGGCTCCTCTGGAGCCCTTCAAGGTGACGGGTTTGTATCCGTCGTGTTCGGTGCCTGGTCGCGGGCGCCTTGTTTTTTGTTTTGGAGTCAACATGAAATTCGTCGCATTCGAGCGCACGCAGCAGGGGACCGGAGCGAGCCGCCGCCTGCGCAGTGCCGCCAAGGTACCGGGCATCGTCTATGGGGCCGGCACGCCGGCCATGATCGAGCTGGATCACAACGCGCTGTTCTTCGCGTTGAAGAAGGAAGCCTTCCACTCGTCGATCCTCGAGATGGAACTGTCGGGCAACGTGCAGAAGGTGCTGCTGCGCGACTACCAGATGCACCCGTGGAAGCAGATCATCCTGCACATCGATTTCCAGCGCGTCGACGACACCACGCGCGTGCACAAGAAGGTGCCGCTGCATTTCATCAACGAAGAGGAATCGGTGGCGGTGAAGACCGACAAGTGCCTCGTCAACCACGTCATGACCGAGCTCGACGTCGAATGCCTGGCCTCGCAGCTGCCCGAGTTCATCACCATCGACCTGGCGCACCTGGTCAAGGGGCAATCGATCCACGCGCGTGACCTGAAGCTGCCCGAGGGCATCAAGTTCGTGCGCCACGGCACTTTGAACCCGGTCATCGTGGCGGCCAACCCGCCGCGCATCGAAGAAGAGGCGCCGGCCGAGACCGTTGTCGTGGCCAGCGCCGCGGCGCCGACCAAGGCCAAGAAGACCGAGAAGCAGAACAAGAAATAGCACCACGGGCGTGCGCGACAGCCCCGCCTTGGCGGGGCTGTTTCTTTTGCACACGCCGCGCCGAGTTCACCGCGCTGTTTCACCGAGCCACTCACCCCGAGGGCCTAAAATTCGCCCTGATCTTTTCGCCGCGAGACCTTCGCTTCCCCCTTCACGCCGCCATGATTCGGTTGCTCGTCGGCCTCGGTAACCCGGGCCCTGAATACGAAGCCACGCGACACAACGCGGGCTTCTGGTGGGTCGACGCGGCGGCACGCAAGCTCGGCGCGACGCTGCTGCCTCAGCGCGCTTTCTTCGGCCTCACCGGCCGCGCCGCCACAGCGACCGGCGCGGTGTGGCTGCTGCAGCCGATGACCTTCATGAACCTGTCGGGCAAGTCGGTGGCCGCACTGGCCCGCTTCTACAAGATCGCGCCCGAGGAGATCCTGGTCGTGCACGACGAGCTCGACCTGATGCCGGGGCAAGCGAAAGTCAAGCAAGGGGGCAGCCACGCCGGTCACAACGGCCTCAAGGACATCCACGCGCAGCTCGGCTCGCCAGACTACTGGCGGCTGCGGCTGGGCATCGGGCATCCGGGGGTGAAGGCCGAGGTCATCGACTATGTGCTGCGCAAGCCGCCGGCCGAGCAGCGCGAGCAGATCGTGGCATCGATCGAGCGTTCGATCGACGCGCTCGATCTGATATTGGCCGCCGACATGGAGCGCGCGATGATGAAGATCCACTCGAAGCCACCGCGGCCCAAGGCCGCCGATGTCGCCGATATCACCACGGCGTCGCCGGCTGCGGCGCCCGGAGAGCTGACATGACGGCGGCGGGGGTCGTTCGACGGGTTGCGCCGATCGTCGTCTCGCTCACCGCGCTGGCAGCGTGGGCGGCGGGGCCACCGCAGACGGTCTATCGCTGCGGCCCCGATGGACGCCAGTATTCGCAGACGCCCTGCGCGGATGGCCGCGAGGTGACCACCGAAGACTCGCGCTCGGCCGAACAGCAGCGCGCGGCGCGCGAGGTGGCGACAAAGGATGCACGACAGGCCGACAAGCTAGCCGCCGAGCGGCGTGAACGCGAAGCCACGGCGAAGGGCCAGGCGGCGGCCGGGTTCAAGAACAGCGATGTGGCAACGGCATCGGATGGCGCAGCATCAGCGGCCAAAGGCAAGAACAAGTCCAGGTCGAAGGCAGAAGATCCGAACATGAGCCCGGTAATGCGCGCCGCCGCGTCCGGCAGCGCGGCCACGAAGTAGCGCGGCCCGCCGCCGCCAGGGTTGCTCAGCGGTCGCTTTGCGGCGACGCCAGTGGCTGTTTCGCGACGGGCGCGGCATCGTCGCGCTGCCCGGTCAAGTGGCGGTACTTGGCCCACAACTGCTGATTGCTTTCCGTGTGCCCGGGGTCGATCGGGATGCAGTCCACCGGGCAGACCTGCACGCACTGCGGTTCGTCGAAGTGGCCCACACACTCGGTGCACTTGCCGGGATCGATGACGTAGATCTCGGCGCCCATCGAGATCGCCTCGTTCGGGCACTCGGGCTCGCACACGTCGCAGTTGATGCATTCGTCCGTGATCAGCAGCGCCATACGCCGGCCCCCGTCATTCCTCGGACTGCGACACCCGCTCGCGCAAGCGCCTCAGCACCGACGGCGTGACGAACTTCGACACATCGCCACCGAGCATCGCGATCTCGCGCACGAAGGTGCCGCTGATGAACTGGTACTGGTCGGACGGCGTCAGGAACAGCGTTTCCACCTCGGGCATCAGCTGACGGTTCATGCCCGCCATCTGGAATTCATAGTCGAAGTCGCTCATCGCGCGCAGGCCACGCAGCACCACATCGCCGTGGTGGCTGACGACGAAGTCGCGCAGCAGCCCGCGAAAGGCCCGCACCTCGACATTGGGATACGGCGCGGCAATCTCGGCGGCCATGTCGAGCCGCTCGTCGACGCTGAACATGGCGCGCTTGTGGTGCCCTGCCGCCACCGCCAGGATCAGCTTGTCGAACAGGTGGGCCCCACGGCGCATCAGGTCTTCGTGACCCAGCGTCATCGGATCGAAGGTGCCGGGATACACGGCAATCAGCGGCGTCACGGTGGTCAAGGCGATGTCCTCTCGCGAAGCGATCGTGAACTTGCAGTGTAGTGCGCGCGACGAGGCCACCCGACCAGATGCCGCCGGCTCAGGCGCCGTCCGCTCATTCCCGGCACAGCAGCGCGAAGTGCACCGCGCCGGCCTTCGCCTGCCGGCGCACCGCCCAGCCCGCGGGCGGTGCGCCCAATGCGGCGCGCGATTCGACGTAGATCAACCCGTCTTCGCGCATCAGCCTGAGGCTCGCCGGCAGCGCGCTCGCCAGCATGTCGCTGGCGAAAGGCGGATCGAGGAAGACCAGGTCGGCGCTGCTGCTGTCCGCGCGCGCCAGCCAGGCCAGCGCGTCGGTGCACCGCACCGTCACCGTGCTGGCGCCCAGACGCGCGCGGGTGGCCTCGAGGCTGGTGGCCAGTGCGCGGTCGGCTTCGAGCAACAGCACCTCGGCGGCGCCGCGCGACGCGGCTTCGAAACCCAGCGCGCCGCTGCCGGCAAAGGCATCGACGCAGCGCCAGCCGGTCAGATCCTGGCCGAGCCAGTTGAACAGCGTCTCGCGCACACGATCGGGCGTGGGCCGCAGCCCCGGGCGATCCGCCACCGGCAGCTTGCTGCGCTTCCAAAACCCGCCGATGATGCGCACCGCGTGCGGCGCTCGAGGGCTCACCACGGGCTCACCACGGGTTCACCACGCCAACAGCCTCACTGCCGCACCGCGATGCCCTGGCTCGCCATCAGCGCCTTGGCCTCGCCGATGGTGTGTTCGCCGTAATGGAAGATGCTGGCGGCCAACACCGCGTCGGCGCCACCGATGCGGATGCCGTCGGCCAGGTGCTGCAGGCTGCCGACACCGCCCGATGCGATCACCGGCACCGGCACCGCGTCGCTGATGGCGCGTGTCAGCTCGAGGTCGAAGCCGATGCGGGTGCCGTCGCGATCCATGCTGGTGAGCAGGATCTCGCCCGCCCCCCACTGCGCCATCTGCGTGGCCCACGCCACCGCGTCGAGGCCGACGTTGTGGCGCCCGCCGTGGGTGTAGACATCCCAGCCGGCGCCGCGCGCCTCGTGCTCGGCCCCGGCGCGTCGCTTGGCATCGATGGCGACGACGATGCACTGCGCACCGTATTTGTCGGACGCCTCGCGGATGACCTGCGGGTTGGCCACCGCCGCCGAGTTGAAGCTGACCTTGTCGGCACCGGCGTTGAGCAGGCGCCGCACATCGGCCACCGTGCGCACACCGCCGCCGACCGTCAGCGGGATGAACACCTGCGCCGCCACCGCCTCGATGATGTGCAGAATGACGTCGCGCTGGTCGCTGGTGGCGGTGATGTCGAGGAAGGTCAGCTCATCGGCGCCTTGCTCGTTGTAGCGAGCGGCGATCTCGACCGGGTCGCCGGCATCGCGCAGTTCGACGAAGTTGACCCCTTTGACCACGCGCCCGGCGGTCACGTCCAGGCATGGAATGACACGTTTGGCCAGCACAGGCTTCAGTCTTCGACCCACACGTCGGCGCGGGCCTGCGCAGCGGCGAAATCGATGGCCCCGGTGTAGATCGAGCGGCCACAGATGACGCCTGCGATGCCGTCGCTTTCGACGGCACACAGCCGTTCGATGTCGGCCATGTCGGACAGCCCGCCCGAGGCGATGACCGGAATGCTCAGCGATCGCGCCAGCTTCACGGTGGCATCGATGTTGATGCCGGTGAGCATGCCGTCGCGGCCGATGTCGGTGTAGATCAGGCCCTCGATGCCGTAATCCTCGAACTTCTTCGCCAGATCGATGACCTCGTGCCCGGTCAGCTTGCTCCAGCCGTCGGTGGCCACCTTGCCGTCCTTGGCGTCGAGGCCGACGATGATGTGGCCGCCGAAAGCGGTGCAGGCATCGCGCAGGAAGCCCGGGCTTTTCACCGCCGCCGTGCCGATGATGACAAAAGCGAGGCCGTCGTCCAGGTAACGCTCGATGGTGTCCAGGTCACGCAGGCCGCCGCCGAGCTGCACCGGAATCTCGCCGCCGATCTCGGCCAGGATCGACTTGACCGCGCCCTCGTTCACCGGCTTGCCGGCAAAGGCACCGTTCAGATCGACCAGATGCAGCCGTCGCGCACCCGCATCCAGCCAGCGCCGCGCCATCGCGGCCGGATCGTCGCCGAAGGTGGTGGACACGTTCATGTCGCCTTGTTGAAGGCGCACGCACTTGCCGTCTTTGAGGTCTATGGCCGGGATCAGCAACATGGTGGGGGCTGCGTGGGAGGGGTGCTCAGGGCGTCCAGTCGAGAAAGTTGCGATACAGGGCCAGGCCGTGCTGCGCACTCTTCTCGGGATGGAACTGGGTGGCGAAAATGTTATCGCGCGCCACGGCGCTGGTAAAGCGCACGCCATAGTCGGTGTAGGCGGCGATCCATCGCTTTTCGATCGCCGGCACGTGGTAGCTGTGCAGGAAATAGAAGTACGCCGCGTCGGGCACATCGCGCCACATCGGGTGCACATGGCCGGCGTGCGCTTGCTGGTGCACGCGATTCCAGCCCATCTGCGGCAGCTTGTAGCGGCTGCCGTCGGCCTGCCGCTGGCCCTCCAGGCGAAAGCGCAGCACACGCCCGCCGATCAGCCCCAGGCCCGGCGTGTCCTGTTCCTCGCTGTGCTCGAGCAACATCTGCATGCCCACGCACACACCCATCAACGGTTTGTGCGTGGCGGCCTCGAGCACGGCGTCCTGCAGCCCCGAGTCGTGCAGCTCGCGCATGCAGTCGCGCATCGCGCCCTGCCCCGGCAGCACCACCCGTTCGGCGGCGCGCACCTGTTCGGGTTGCGATGTGACGACGATTTCGAAGCCGCTGCCCGCCGCGGCGTGCAGCACGGCCTGCGACACCGAGCGCAGGTTGCCCATGCCGTAGTCCACCACCGCCACCGTGCGCGCCATCAGCAAGGTCCTACAGGCTGCCCTTGGTCGAAGGGATCACGCCCGGCGCGCGCGCGTCGAGCGTGGTGGCCATGCGCAGCGCGCGGCCGAAGGCCTTGAAGATCGTCTCGCACTGGTGATGCGCGTTCTCGCCCTTCAGGTTGTCGATGTGCACGGTCGCCAGCGCGTGGTTGGCGAAGCCCTGGAAGAATTCGAAGGCCAGCTGGGTGTCGAAGCCGCCGACCATGCCGGCCTTGAACGGCACCTGCATGTGCAGCCCGGGGCGACCGGAGAAGTCGATCACCACCCGCGACAGCGCCTCATCGAGCGGCACGTAGGCGTGGCCGTAGCGCGTCAGGCCGGCCTTGTCGCCGAGTGCCTGCGCAACGGCCATGCCGAGCGTGATGCCGACATCTTCCACGGTGTGGTGGCCGTCGATGTGCAGGTCACCCGTCGCATTCACATCCAGGTCGATGAGGCCGTGACGGGCGATCTGGTCGAGCATGTGGTCGAAGAAGCCAATGCCGCTGGCCAGCTGCGATTGCCCGCTGCCATCGAGATCGATGCGCACGTGGATCTGCGTTTCCTTGGTGTTGCGGTGGACGTCGGCGCTGCGGTTCATGGGGGGCGATCAAAGGCTCGCCGACAGCGCGGCGAGCATCAGCGTATTTTCATCCGGTGCGCCGACCGTCAGGCGCAGGCAGTTCGCGAGCAGCGGGTGCATCGCCGACACGTTCTTCACCAGCACGCCGCGTGCCTTCATGCCGTCGAAGGTGCGCGCGGCATCGGTCACCCGCACCAGGATCATGTTCGCCTCGCTGGCAAAGGGCATCACACCGGGTATGTCGTGCAATGCGGAGCGCAGCCGCTCGCGCTGCGCGACCAGCACCGCCGCCTGGCGCGCGTACTCGTCGGCATGATCCAGCGCGAACAGTGTTGCCTCGGCGTTGAGCACGCTGATGTTGAACGGCGGACGCACCTTGTCGACCTGCTCGATCAACGCCGCGGCACCGGCCAGATAGCCCAGGCGCACTCCGGCGAGGCCGAACTTGCTGAGCGTGCGCATCACCAGCACGTGATCGTGCCGTGCCATGCGCGCCAGCCAGCTGCGCGACGAAAAGGGCTGATAGGCCTCGTCGAATACCACCAGACCGTGCTGCCGGCCGACCGCGGAGACGATGCGCTCGATCACCGCATCGTCGAACAGGTTGGCGGTCGGGTTGTTCGGGTAGGCGATGTAGGTGATGGCTGGGCGGTGCGTTTCGATCGCCGCCAGCATGGCCTGTTGGTCGAGCTCGAAGGCGGCGGTCAATGGCACACCGACGAACTTCAGACCCTGCAGCTGCGCCGACATCGCATACATCACGAAGCCCGGCAGCGGCGCCAGGATGGTCGCGCCGGGCACGTCGCAGGCCATCGCCAGCAGCGAGATCAGCTCGTCCGAGCCGTTGCCGAGCATCAGCGCACACCCTTGCGGCAGATCGATGTGCGCCGACAGCGCAGCGATGACATCGTGGATGCGCGCACCCGGGTAGCGATTGATCGCCACCGCCGCCAGCCGCTCGCCCAGTTCGCGCTGCAATGCCACCGGCAGGCGAAACGGGTTTTCCATGGCGTCGAGCTTGACCAGCCCGGCGCTGGGCTGCACCGCGTACGCGTGCATCGACTGCACGTCCTGGCGCAGCGTGTGCTGGATGCGTTGTGACAGCGCGATCATGGGGTGAGTGCAAAGCTCATCTCGAGCTCTCCGTCATCGACCTTGCCGGTGTAGTGGAAGCCCAGCCTTTCGTAGAAGGCACCCACCGGATTGCCGTCGACATGCGACAGTCCCACGCGCGCCACGGCCATGCCGCGTGCTTCCTCGATCACCCAGGCCATCGCCTGGCGGCCGTAGCCCTTGCCCTGCTCGTCGGCATCGATCATCAGCCGCCAGACGTGCAGTTCATCGGCCGGGTCCTTGGCATCGCGGCGCGCATCGTAGAGCAGCAGGAAGCCCACCGCCCGCTCGCCGTCGAACAGCCCCAGCGGCCTGCCGGCGGGCTGGTAGGCCGCCTGCGCCAGCGAGCGTGCGTTGTCGGCCACGAAGCCGCGCTGCTCGGGCGCCACCGACAGCTTCAGCAAGCCGTCGAGATTGTCGGCACTCACCGCACGCACACTGAAGCCCGACGATGCGACCAACGGCAGATCAGCACCCATGCGCATCTCCGCGGCCTGGGCATGCGCATGCAGCCCCTCGCCATGCGCCAGTTCGGCAGCGATCGGCCCCAGCTTTGCGGCGCCGAGCGCGCTGACCTCGATCAGGCTGCTGCGCTTGACGAAGTCGTACACGCCCAGCGGCGAACTGAAGCGCGCGGTGCCCGAGGTCGGCAGCACGTGGTTCGGACCAGCGCAGTAGTCGCCCAGGCTCTCGCTGGTGTACGCGCCTAGGAAGATGGCCCCGGCATGGCGCAGCAGCGGCTCCCAGCGCTGCGGGTCGGCGGCGCTGACTTCCAGGTGTTCGGGGGCGATGCGGTTGGCGATCGCGCACGACTCTTCCATCGAGCGCGTGCGGATCAGCGCGCCGCGGCCTTCGAGCGAGGCGCGAATGACCGCGTGCCGCGGCATCTCGGGCAGCAGCCGGTCGATGGACCGTTGCACCGCGTCGATGTAGGCCGCATCGGGGCACAGCAGGATGCTTTGCGCCAGCTCGTCGTGCTCGGCCTGGCTGAACAGGTCCATCGCCACCCAGTCCGGCGGCGTGCTGCCATCGGCCAGCACCAGGATCTCGCTCGGCCCGGCGATCATGTCGATGCCGACCTGGCCGAAGACCCGCTTCTTGGCGCTGGCGACATAGGCGTTGCCGGGCCCGACGATCTTGTCCACACGCGGCACGGTCGCGGTGCCGAAGGCCAGCGCGGCCACCGCCTGCGCGCCGCCGAGCGTGAACACGCGGTGCACGCCGGCCACCTGCGCGGCGGCCAGCACCAACGGGTTCTTCACACCGCCCGGTGTCGGCACCACCATGACGATCTCACCCACGCCGGCGACCTGCGCCGGCAGCGCGTTCATCAGCACGCTGGACGGATAGGCCGCCTTGCCGCCGGGCACGTAGATGCCGACGCGGTCGAGTGGCGTGACCTTCTGACCAAGCAGCGTGCCGTCGTCGTCGCGGTAGCTGAAACTGCGCGCGCTGGCGTCGAGTTGGCGCTGGTGGAAGGCGCGTACCCGCGTCGCAGCGGCCTGCAGCGCATCCCGCTGCGAAGCTGGGATGGTGTCGAAAGCGCTGCGCAATTCTTCGCGGCTCACCTCCAGCGCCGCCACCGACGTCGCGACGACGGCATCGAAACGCGCGGTGTATTCGAGCAAGGCCGCATCGCCGCGCAGCTTGACGTCGTCGAGGATCGACGCGACGCGCTGTTCGATGGCCTGGTCGGTGTCGGCAGACCAGTGCAGCACCTGCTGCAACGCCGCGTCGAAGCCCACGTCTCGGCTGTCCAGCCTGGCGACCGACACCTTGTTCATGCGCGCACCGCGGCCTCGAGGGCATCGATCAACGCGCGCATCGGTTCGCGCTTCAGTTTCAGTGCCGCCTGGTTGACCACCAGCCGCGCCGAGATGTCCATGATGCGTTCGACCTCGACCAGGTGGTTGGCCTTCAAGGTGGCCCCGGAGGCGACCAGATCGACGATGGCATCGGCCAGCCCGGTCAGCGGCGCCAGCTCCATCGACCCGTACAGCTTGATCAGATCGACATGCACACCCTTGTCGGCGAAGTGCCGGCGCGCGGTGGTGGTGAACTTGGTGGCCACGCGCAAGCGTGAGCCCTGGCGCACGGCGGCCGCGTAGTCGAAGTCGTCGCGCGCGGCCACGCTCATGCGGCAACGCGAGATGCCCAGGTCCAGCGGCTGGTACAGCCCGGCGCCGCCGTGCTCGATGAGCACGTCGTGGCCGGCCACGCCGAGGTCGGCGCCGCCGAACTGCACGTAGGTGGGCACGTCGCTGGCGCGCACCAGCACCACGCGCAAGTCGGCACGGCGCGTGGGCAGGATCAGCCGGCGGCTGGTGTCGGGGTCTTCGTCAATGTGCACGCCCGCGGCGGCGAGCAGCGGCAGGCTCTCATCGAGGATGCGCCCCTTGGACAGCGCCAGCGTGATCATGGGCTTGCGACGCCGTTCTTCACCGGACACGCTCGATGTCGGCGCCCACGCGCCGCAGCTTGGCTTCCATGCGGTCGTAGCCGCGATCGAGGTGGTAGATGCGATCGACCACGGTGTCGCCATCGGCCACCAGGCCGGCGATGACCAGGCTGGCCGAGGCGCGCAGGTCGGTGGCCATCACGTTGGCGCCCGACAAACGGGGCACGCCCTGCACCAGCGCGGTGTGGCCATCGACCTCGATGTTCGCACCCAGGCGCAGCAACTCGTCGACGTGCATGAAGCGGTTTTCGAAGATCGTCTCGGTGACCCGCGCCGCGCCATCGGCGATGCAGTTCAGCACCATGAACTGCGCCTGCATGTCGGTCGGGAACAGCGGGTATTCGCTGGTGCGGATGCTGACGGACCTGGGCCGGCCCTGTGCGCGCACGCGGATCCAGCCGTCGCCGGCCTCGATCTGCGCGCCGGCTTCGCGCAGCTTGTCGATGACCACGCCCAGGTGGTCGGCACGCGCGCCGCGCACCAGCACGTCGCCGCCGGTGGCGACCACCGCGCACAGGAAGGTGCCGGCCTCGATTCGATCCGGGATGACCGCATGCCCGCCCACCGGCGCATGCAGCGCTTCGACACCCTGCACATGGATGCGGCGGCTGCCCTGGCCTTCGATGCGCGCGCCCATCGCCACCAGCATGTCGGCCAGGTCGGTGACCTCGGGCTCCTGCGCGGCGTTTTCCAGCACCGTTTCACCGGCTGCCAGCGTGGCCGCCATCAGCAGGTTCTCGGTGCCGGTGACGGTGACCATGTCGGTCGTGATGCGCGCGCCCTTCAAGCGCTCGGCGCGGGCCACGATGTAGCCGTGCTCGACCACGATGTCGGCACCCATCGCCTGCAGGCCTTTGATGTGCTGATCGACCGGGCGCGAGCCGATGGCGCAGCCGCCGGGCAGCGACACGCGCGCCTGGCCGCAGCGGGCCAGCAGCGGTCCCAGCACCATGATGCTGGCGCGCATCGTCTTGACCAGGTCGTAGGGCGCTTCGGCCCGCTCGATGTTCGACGCATCGACGAGCAAGCGATCGGCATGTTCGGCGTTGCGTTCGACGCGCACGCCCATGTGCCGCAGCAATTTCAGGATCGTCGCGACGTCCTGCAGCTGCGGCACGTTGTGCAGCTGCACCGGCTCGGCGCTGAGCAGCGCAGCGCACAACTGCGGCAGTGCCGCGTTCTTGGCGCCGGAGATCGGCACCTCGCCGTGCAAAGGCCGGCCGCCGCGTATCAGGAGTCTGTCCATGAGTGCTTGTGCTGCAACGCAGCGCGGGCAGTGGACGGCATGCTCGCTGCACGCCCCCCGAGCCGCCCGGCCGCGCCGGGGGCAACGTCAGTGCGGGTGGTGTTGGGCCGCCACGCCACCACCGGCCGCGCCTTGCGCGGCCCATTCAGCGGGGGTGAGGGTCTTCATCGACAAGGCGTGAATCTGCTCACGCATTCTATCGCCGAGGGCCGCATAGACACGCTGGTGCCGGCGCACCCGCACCAGGCCCTCGAAGTCGGCCGAGACGATGGTGGCGAAGAAGTGACGGCCATCGCCTTCGACATCGAGGTGCTCACACGGCAGACCCGCGCGGATGAAATCACTGACCTGCTGGGCGGTGGGTTCGGACATATAGCCGAATTATCGCCGACGGCCCTGCCGCGATCGACTCACCTGGGCGCTGGTGGCGGCACGAAGCGCGCCAGGTAGTAGGCCAGGTCGTCGATCTCGGCCGCGCTCACGCCGGCCAGCGCTTGCGCCATCGCTGCCGTATAGCCCACACGGGTTTCCGCGCGATAGCCCGTTAGCGCGTGCCGCAGGTAGTCCTCGTGCTGGCCGGCCAGGCGCGGCACCTGCTGCCCGCCACTGAAGTCGGCGCCGTGGCAGAACACGCACTTGTACTGCAACGCCAGCGTGCGCCCCTTTTCGATGCGCGCCGCATCTCCCGGTGTCGGCGGTGGCGCCGGCACCGGTGGCAGCGTGCCGATGAAATCGGCGAAGCCACGCATGTCATTGTCGGTGAGGGTCTTGGCCACGGCGGTCATGCCTTCATTGCTGCGCCGGCCCTCGCGGAACAGGAACAGCTGCGTGATGACATAGAACGACGGCTGACCGGCCAGCACCGGCATGAGCGGCATGTCGCTGCGCCCATCGGCGCCATGGCACGCTGCGCACAGCGTGGCAAAGCGCTGCGCGTAGCTGCCCGGTGCGGCGGCGCTGGCCGCGGCGGCGCCCTTTGTGGCCTTGGCCTGGCCCTGGGCTTGTGCAGGGACGGCCACCAGTGCCAGCGCCGCCGCGCCTGTCGCCAGGCGTGCGGCCCAGCCTTTCCTCACTTGCCGTAGCTGATGCGGTAGATGGCTCCGGCGTGATCGTCGCTGACCAGCATCGAGCCGTCCTTCAACACCAGGAAGTCCACCGGGCGACCCAGGTAGCCGTTGTTCTCGACGAAGCCGGTCATGAAGGGTTCGACCTTGGCGCCGCCCTTGCCGTCGAGGAAGGCGACCGAGATGTCGGCGTACTTCTTGGTGCGGTTCCAAGGGCCATGGCGGGCGATGAAGATCGCGCCCTGGTATTTGGCCGGGAACATCTTGCCGGTGTAGAAGGTCATGCCCAGCGAGCCGGCATGCGGCCCGAGCAAGGCAACCGGCTTGGTGTAGTCGTCGCAGGACTTGCCCCAGCCGAATTCCGGGTCGGGGATGCTGCCCTGGTGGCAGAACGGGAAGCCGAAGTGCTGCTGGCCCGGCTTGCTCACGTGGTTGAGTTCGTCGTTCGGCAACTCCTCGCTGAACCAGTCGCGGCCGTTGTCGGTGAACCACAGGTCGCCGGTCTTCGGGTCGAAATCGAAGCCCACGGTGTTGCGCACGCCCGAGGCGATGGTCTCGATGTTCTTGCCGTCCAAGTCCATGCGATAGATCTTGGCGTATTCGCCCGGATCGCAGATGTTGCACGGCGCACCGATCGCGAAGTACAGCTTGTCGTTGTGGATCCGCAGGAACTTCCAGCTGTGATCGGTGCCGCCCGGCAGCTTGTCGTACAGCACCGTCGGCTCGCCGGGGTTGTCCAGCTTGTCGTCGATGTTGTCGTAGCGCAGGATCTTCGTGTTCGTCGCCAGATACAGGTTGCCGTTGTGCAGCGCGATGCCGGTGGCCAACGGCATCTTGTCGATGACCACCTTGGCCTCGTGCTTGCCCTTCTCGGGGATCACATAGACCTTGTTGGCCACGAACAGCGAGCTGACGAAGACATTGCCCTTGGCGCTCTCGCGCAGCCCGCGCGCGTCGAGCACGCCCGAGGCCCAGGTCTCGACCTTGAAGCCGGGCGGCAGCTTGAACTTGGCGGTCGGCAGCTGGTCGGCCGGGGTCGGGATCGGGAATGCCGGCACCGGCGCCATCTTCATCGCCGTTTCGGTCTTCGGTCGTCCTTTGGCCCACCCCGGCTCGTCGGCCGGTGGGGGCGTTTGCTGGGCCCATGACGGGAACCCGATGCAACCCACCGTGGCGAGCGCGATCAGCAACCGAATGCATTTCATAAGTCAGTCTCCGAAGTAGTTGTGTGGCGACCTTGCCGCCACGAATCTTGGCAAACCACCCGCCGAATGTGCAGTGGCCTCGCACCTTCTGGCCGGCACGAAGGGCGCAGGATAGGCCCGGGCAGCGGCCCTCGCAATGTCCCCTGAGCGGTGCTGGGTACTGCGCCGGAACGGATCAGTGCCGCAGCTTGTAGCCGGTCTTCAGCAGCTGCAGCGCGATGACCGATACCGCAACGAAGCCGCCGCCGACCACCGCCAGGCTGAGCCACGGCGACACATCGCTGGCGCCGAAGAAGCCGCGCCGGAAGCCGTCGATCATGTAGAAGAACGGGTTCAGGTGGCTGATGCCGTACCAGAACGGCGGCAGCGAGTGCACCGAATAGAACACGCCCGACAGGAACGTCATCGGCATGATGATGAAGTTCTGGAAGGCGGCCATCTGGTCGAACTTGTCGGCCCACAGCCCGGCGATGATGCCCAAGGCGCCCATCAGCCCGGCGCCCAGCAACGCGAACACCAGCACCCAGGCCGGGTTGACCATGCCGGTCGGCGAGAACCACACCGTCACCGCGAAGACACCCAGGCCGACGCTGAGCCCGCGCACCATCGCGGCGCCGACATAGGCGGCAAACCAGGCCGCCGGCGACAGCGGCGTGACGAGCAGGAACACCAGGTTGCCGGTGATCTTGCTTTGCACCAGCGAACTGGCGCTGTTGGCAAAACTGTTTTGCAGCACGCTCATCATCACCAGGCCCGGAATCAGGAAGCTGGTGTACGGCACCTTGTCGAACACCTGCACCTTGTCCGACAGCACATGGCCGAAGATCAGCAGGTACATCATCGCCGTCAGCACCGGCGCGCCGACGGTCTGGAAACCGACCTTCCAGAAGCGCAGCACTTCCTTGTACAGCAGCGTGCGCGTGCCCGACCATGCGGCGAGCGTGAACACCGCGCTCATGCCGCGATCCGCTGTGATGCCGGCGACGGCGCCGCGGGGGCCGGTGCGCGCCCGCCCTGCATGATCTCGACGAACACGTCTTCGAGGTCGGCGCGGCCGATCTCCAGGTCTTCGACCTTCACGCCGCCGGCCCGCAGCGTGGCCAGCAGCGATTCGACCTCGGTGGCGTCATGCGCGGTCAGCTGCACGATGCGGCCGGTGATTCGCGCCTGCGCTGCCAGCGCCTCCGGCAGCGACTGGTCGGTCTTGAAGCGCAGCATCGTGCTGGCCGTGCCGGCGAGCAGGTTGGCGGTGCGGTCCAGCGCCACCACGCGGCCCTGCTTCAGCATCGCGATGCGCGCGCACAGCGCCTCGGCCTCTTCGAGGTAGTGGGTGGTCAGCAGCACGGTGTGCCCCTGCTTGTTGAGCCGGGCAATGAAGTTCCACAAGGTCTGGCGCAGTTCGACATCGACGCCCGCGGTCGGCTCGTCGAGCACGATCACCGGCGGGCGGTGCACCAGCGCCTGCGCCACCAGCACGCGGCGCTTCATGCCACCGGACAGCTGGCGCATGTTGGCATCGGCCTTGTCGGTCAGGCCCAGGTTGTGCAGCAGTTCGTCGATCCACGCGTCGTTGGCCTTGGCGTCGGCGCGCACACCGAAGTAGCCGCTCTGGATGCGCAGCGATTCGCGCACGCTGAAGAACGGATCGAACACCAGTTCCTGCGGCACGATGCCCAGCGAGCGTCGCGCCGCCGCGTAGTCGATCACCACGTCGTGGCCCATCACCTTGACCTGGCCCGAGGTGGCGCGCGCCAGGCCGGCCAGGATGCTGATCAAGGTGGTCTTGCCGGCGCCGTTGGGGCCGAGCAGGCCGAAGAATTCGCCTTGCTGGATGTCGAAGCCCACCGCATCCAGCGCGTGCAAGCTGCTGCTCTTGCCTTTGTAGATCTTGCTGACTTGCTGGAAGCTGACGGCGGGCATGGTGCTGGGCATGGGGGAAGGGATTGTAGGCAGCGCGGGTTGCACACGATGGCGTGCCTTGGCGGTGGTGCTAGATTGCCAGCCAGATGGCCACCAAGAAACCACCACGCCGCACGGCCGAACGCATCCTCGAAGTCACGCTCGAGCTGTTCAACCGCTTCGGTGAGCCGAATGTCAGCACCACGCTGATCTCGGCCGAGCTGAGCATCAGCCCCGGCAACCTGTACTACCACTACCCGGCCAAGGACGAGCTGATCAACAGCCTGTTCGGCCGCTACGAAACCGCTCTGGACGAGTTGCTGCGCGCCGCCGAAGGGGTGTCGAACATCGAGGATGCCTGGCTGTTCTTCCACATGCTGTTCGAGCTGATCTGGCAGTACCGCTTCCTGTACCGCGATCTCAACGATCTGCTGTCGAAGAACCGGCGGCTGGAAACCCACTTCCAGTTCGTGCTGAAGAACAAGTCGGCCGCGGTGCGCAAGGTGCTCGATGCGCTGGCGGCGGGCAACGCCTCGCGCATCGAGCCACGCCAGGCCGAGGCGGTGGCCAATGCGATGGTGGTGGTGCTGACCTACTGGCTGAGCTACGAGTACGTGCGCGACCCGCGCAGGGCGCTGGAGCCCGAGAACGCGGGCGCGGCGCTGGCGCGTGGCGCCTTTCATGTGCTGAGCCTGCTGATGCCCTACATCGATGCGGCGTCGCGCCAGCATCTGGACACACTGGCGGGTGAATACCTGCTGCCGGCCTGATCGGCCCTCAGCCACCTCGCCGGGAGATGTCCGATGGCCGCCTGGAGCGCCTTCCCCTACGCCAACGCGGCCTACACGCGCACCCCGGCCGCGCTGAAGAAGCACTGGTTGCGACTGCACGCGGGCGATGCCGAGCCTCTGCCCGGCGACGCCGCGGTGCTGGCCGCCTGGGCGCTGTTCCATGCCGGCGACTTCCGCGGGGCCTTCGATGCGGGGCTGGCGGCCGGCGGCGCCGGCATCACGGTGGCCAACAAGGCGCAGGCGATGCATGCCACCTATCTCGAAAAGAGCGACGCGCGCAAGCTGGCGATGTTTCTCGAGGTCGCCGCGCGCGCCGAGAGACAGGCGGGCAGCCAGCCCGGCAACGCGAACGCGCATTACTGGCGCGCCTATGCGCTGGGGCGCTACAGCCAGGTCATCAGCGTCGTCAAGGCGCTGGCGCAGGGGTTGGGCGGCAAGATCCGTTCATCGCTGCAGACGGCCATCGAACGGGCGCCCGCGCATGCCGATGCGCACATCGCGCTGGGCACCTTTCACGCCGAGGTCATCGACAAGGTCGGCAAGCTGCTCGGCCGTGCGCAAGGCGCCGACGGCAACCTCGGGCTCGCGATGTTCAGGCGTGCGCTCGCATTGAATCCGGCATCGGCCATCGCGCGCGTCGAATACGCCACGGCGCTGGTCATGATCGAAGGCGAAAGGCGGCACGCCGAGGCCGAACAGCTCTATGCGCAGGCGGCAGCTTGCAAGCCGATGGATGCGGTGGAGCGTCTCGATGTCGAACTGGCGCGGGCCGGCTTGCACGATTGAGCGATGACATGGCCGGGCGCGCCCGCGATCAGTCGATCGCCTCACCCGCCCACGGCAGCATCATCGTCAGCATCAGCAGCGCTTCGAACTCGGGTGCGAAGCGGTCGATGATGCGCTGCGGTTCGGGGCACAGCTTCTCATCGGTGATGAGCGCGAACTGCACGCCACCGGCATACGAGAAGATGCTGACGCCGACGCCGATATCGCCCGACTGCGGCACCCAGAACATGGTCTGACGCAGGGTCGAGCCGCAGAACTTCAAGGCCTTGGCCGGGCCCGGCACGTTGGTCATCACGGCCGTCGCCTTCTTCGCGAACAGGCCGAGCAGCGCGTCCTGCGCGGTCTTGTTCAGCAGCCCGGCCACGGCCAGCACGCCGAAGGCCAGCAGCGGCTGGTAGCTGCCTTTCAGTTCGGCCATGCCGGCACGCACCGCGAACACCCGCTGCACGGGGTTGTCCATGCCGATCGGCAGCACCAGCGGCGCCAGACCGAAGCGGTTGCCGAGCTTGTAGGCTTCGTCGAGCGGGCGCAGGTTCACCGGCACCATCGCGCGGATGGCCTTGCCCGCCGGCTCGTCGCCCTGCTCGCGCAGATAGGCGCCCAGTGCGCCGGCCACACAGGCCAGCAGCACGTCGTTGATCGACGCACCCAGCGCCTTGCCGATGCTCTTGACCTCGTCGAGCGCAATCGGCTCGCCCCAGGCGACGCGCTTGCGACCCACTGGCTTGCCCTTCAGCAGCGTCGGCGAATCGTCGTCCATCAACGCCAGCGCGGCCAGGTCGGCGGTGAGTCGCGCGCCGACGTGCACCAGGTCGCGGGCGCTCAGCTGCGGCTGCGCCAGCATGTCCATCGAGCGCGACACGCCCTCGCCCGACAGGTCGATGGCCTTCACCGCCATGCCGGTGAGCGGGCGGATGACGCTGCGCGCCAGCCAGTCGTCGTCATCCTGCGCAGCTCTGTGGCGACGCTGCGGCGGGGGCGCGCCGCCATCGGTGATCGACATCACCACCGAGGTCAACGAAATGCCATCGCCGATGCAATGGTGGATGCGCACCAGCAGCGCGCTGCCGGCGCCGTGGTGCTCGATCAGGTGGAACTGCCACAGCGGCCGCGAAGGATCCAGCGGCGTGGTGGCGATGGCGCCGCAGCGTGCCTGCAACGCGTCGCGCTCGCTCTGGCCGCGTTTGCGCGGCAGCACCTCGCGCACCACATGCCGGTGAAGGTCGAAGTGATCGTCATCGACCCAGCTGGCGCCGAGCGCGTCGATGCTCACCTTCTGGCGAAAGCGCGGGTACTTCAGCAAGCGCTCGGCGATGCGTTCGCACAGCGCGTCGTAGGCGATGGCCGGCTCGAGCAGCCACACGCCGACGATCATCATCAGGTTGACGTCGTTGTCCATGCGCAGCCAGGCGTTGTCCACGCGGCTCATGCGTTCGGCGGTGGCGGCCATGCTTGCTCCCGATGTTGCTTTTGTCTGCGCCGTGCCGGCTGGTTAAGATCGACGTCGCCAGCCATTTTCACCCACCGGAGACGCGCCCATGGCCAATCTGAAAGCCCAGTTCGAACAAGCCGTGATCGACAGCAAGTCGCTGAGCGAAAAGCCCGACAACATGACGTTGCTCAAGCTGTACGCCCTGTACAAGCAGGGCAGCGGCGGTGATGTCGATGGCAAGCGACCCGGCTTCACCGACATGGTCGGGCGCGCCAAGTGGGACGCCTGGAACGAATTGAAGGGCAAGAGCCGTGACGAGGCGATGCAGGAATACATCGACACCATCGAATCGCTGAAGTAGCGCGCGCGGCGCCGTGCCACGCGCCGCGTGCCTGTGCTTACTTGCGCGCGGCGCTCCTCGTGGTCTTGCCGGCCTTGGCCGTTTTTGCCGCGGGTTTGGCCACCGCCGCGCGCCGGCCGGCAGCCTTGGCCGTGTTGTCACCGGCAGCCAGCAGCGTGTCCAGGTTGTTCTTGATCTCGCTTTCGATGGTGCGGCTGAAGGCGCCCAGCAGGAAGCCGAGTTGCGCCTTCAGCTCGAAGCTGTCGGCCGCCACGAGCAGGCTGCCCTTGACGCCCGAGCGCGTGAAATCGACCGTGTCGCAATCATCGCCTTCGGTCACCGTGCATTCCATGCCGAACTTTTCCTCGACCTCTTCGGCCCATCGCCAGGCGATCTGGCGCGCTTTGGGCAGCCCCAGGCTGTGGCTGCGGTGAATGTGGATGTCGGCCACGGCGGTCTCCTTGGTGGCGATTACTGTAGCGCCTGCAGCGCGGCATGTCGGTCGGCCTTGGGAAGCGCCGCCAGGCGCGCCACCTCGGCATAAAAGCGCGTGAAGTCGCGCCCCTGTGCCACGAACAGGCGCTCGAAATCGTCGGCCCACTGGTTGTAGGCGGCCAGCACGCCCAGCGAGGCGTTGTTGGCCGCGGCGAACCAGCGGTCATAGCCGGCAAAGCCCGCCCAGGCGCCGCCCTTCAGCCGCTGGTAGTCCGCCTGCAACTCCTGCATCAAGGCATCGCGCGCCTGTTGCTTGGCGCCGTCGTCCAACGCGCTGGCGTAGAGCGCCTGAAGCCGTTCCCGGTACTGCGCGGTGAGAGCGCGAAAGTCGCGGCGGCGGGCTTCGATGTCGCGATACTGCTCGCGCGCGGCGGTGCTGCCATGCTGTTCGAACCACAACGCCACGCCGATGCGCTCGACCGCCGTCGCGAAGGATTCGTTGAAGGTGGTGTCGTCTGCGGCATACACCTGCTGGTGCGCCAGTTCGTGGAAGATCAGCCGCGCGAGTTCGCCCTCGGAGCCGTTGACGAAGGTGTTGAGCAGCGGGTCGCCGCCCAGCCAGTTGGTCCACCCCAGCGTCGAGTAGGCCGGCACGCCGTAGACGATGGCCTGCCAGCCTTCGTTGCGCAACTGCCCGGCCAGGACATCGGCCTCGCCGCGGTCGAAGTAGCCGCGGTAGCCGACGCAGCCGGTGACCGGGTAGCACCAGGTCTTCAGCTTAAGCGACAGCTGCGGCGCGGCGACCACGTTCCACACCGCCGCGGGGCGATGCAGGTCGGCATACGAGGTGTAGCTGGCGTTGTCGGGCAATTTCAGCGTGTGCACCGAGAACTCGCGCATCTGCTGCGACAGTTGCAGCCGCTGCTTCAGCGCGGCACTGGCCGTGTCGTCGGCCAGCCACGTGTCCACGGGTCGCGCCCGGCGCATCAGATCGACATGCCCCGACACCGATTGGGCGTAGTAGCCGATGCTGCTGCAGCCGCTGCCCAGGCACATCGCGGCGGCGGCGAGCAGGGCCACGGCAGCCAGCGCGGACGCGGCCATCAGCGCGGTGCGCACGCGCAAGACAATCTCATCGTCAGGGCTCGGGCCGCACGTCCACCAGGCAGTCGTAGAACGTCGGCGCGCGTCCGATGTCGGTCAGCCGCTGGTGCGTCAACTGGTTGACGTTGGTGCCTTCCAGCCCCAGCTTGCGCCACCAGATGCCCAGGCCGTTGACGACCCCGAGGCGGGCACGCGCGCTGATGCGGCCCTTGCACAAGTAGCTGCCGCGGTCGTTGAACACACGCACGCGGGCACCGTCGGCGATGCCGCGCGCGGCCGCGTCGTCGGCGTGCATTTCGAGCAGCGGCTCGCCTTCGATGTCGCGCAGGCTTTGCAGGTTGACAAAGCTCGAATTGAGGAAGTTGCGCGCCGGCGGCGAGATCATCGCCAACGGAAAACGATCGGCCAGCGTCGGTGCCGATTGGCGGCTTTCGTAGGGCGGCACATGGTCGGGCACGCCGAGGCCCGGCACATCGACCTGCACCTTGCCGTTGACGGTCGGGAAGCCGCCGTCGGCGAACGGTGCTTCGGCCAGCGGCAGCTTGACCCAGCCGCGTGCGCGCAGCTCGGCGATGTCGATCGTGCCGGGCTTGAAGGCACAGTGCAGCAGCGCCTCGTCATCGTCGGCGAAACACGGCTCGTCATAGCCCATGTGGCGCGCCAGGTCACGAAAGATCTGCGTGTTCGGCCGCGCCTGGCCGAGTGGCGCAATCGCCGCTTCGTTGATCAGCACATAGGTGTGGCCGTAGGCCACGTGCACATCCAGATGCTCGAGCTGCGTGGTCGCCGGCAGCACGTAGTCGGCCATGTCGGCGGTGTCGGTGAGGAAGTGCTCGAGCACGACGGTGAACAGGTCCTGCCGCTCGAAGCCGGCCACCACCCGGCCGCTTTGCGGCGCCACCGCCACCGGGTTGCTGTTGTAGACGATCAGCGCCTCGACGCGGGGGCCGAAATCAACCGAAGCCTCGCGCAACAGGTCGTCGCCGATGGTGCTCATGTTCAATGTGCGCGGCCGCCGACCGGCCAACAGCGCGGGCTGCTGTAACGCGGCGTCGTCGCGCACCGGCGCGAACCAGCCCGATGAGGACAGCAGCAGCCCGCCGCCGCGATGCCGCCACGCGCCGACCAGGCACGGCAGCATCGCGATCAGCCGCGTCGCGTTGCCACCGCCGCGCGCGCGCTGCATGCCGTAGTTGAGGCGGATCGCCGCCGGCCGCGTGTGCGCGTAGTCGTGCGCGAGGCGGCGAATCTGTTCAAGCGGCAGGCCACACACCGCGGCGGCGCGTTCGACCGGCCAGGACTGCGCCCGCTCGCGCAGCGCCGGCCAGCCATCGACATGGCGCTCGAGCCAGTCGTGGTCGAGCCAGTCGTGGCCGATCAACTCGTGCATCAGGCCGAGCGCGAGCGCGCCATCGCTGCCCGGCAGCAGCGCCAGATGCTCGTGGCACTTGTCGGCGGTTTCGGTGCGCCGCGGATCGATGCACACCAGCTTTGCGCCCGCGCGCTTGGCCTGCTGCGCGAAGGTCCAGAAGTGCAGGTTCGACGCGATCGAGTTGCTGCCCCAGATCAGGATCAGGCGGCTGTCGGCATAGTGCTCGACATGCATGCCGACCTTGGCACCGTAGGTGGCGGCCAGCGCCTCGCCGCCGGCGCTGGAGCAGATGGTGCGGTCCAGCTTCGAGGCGCCCAGCCTGTTGAAGAAGCGGCCCGCCATGCTTTCGGCCTGCAGCAATCCCATCGTGCCGGCGTAGCTGTACGGCACGATGGACTGCGCATCGCGCGCGGCGATGGCCTTCAGCCGCTCCGCGATGTCGGCCAGTGCCTCGTCCCAGCCCACCGGCTCGAAGCGGCCCTCGCCTTTCGCGCCGACACGTTTCAGTGGCCGCAGCACGCGTTCGGGGTGATAGGTGCGTTCGGCGTAGCGCGACACCTTGGTGCACAGCGCGCCGAGTGTGGTGGGGTGCTGCGCATCGCCCTGGATGCGCACCACCTTGCCCGCCTGCACGCTGACCTGCATCGCGCAGGTGTCGGGGCAGTCGTGCGGGCAGGCCGCGCGCACGACGTTGACGGCACTGATCGGCTCGGCCAGCTTCATGACGAAATGATGTCACAGCGCGCAGGGCCGCCGCGCGCCGTGGGCAACCCACGCTGACCGGCCCGATCAACTCGCTTCGTCGCGGCGACGGGGCGGATCAGCGAAGCTCAACGCAGATGGCGGCCGAAGAAGCCGATCGTGCGCGTCCACGCCAGCGCGGCCGATTCGGGGTGGTATTCGGTGATCGGCAGCTTGTTCGCACCGACCTGGGTTTCGTTGGCGAAGGCGTGCTGCGCCGGGTAGCGGTGAAACTCGAAATCGACGCCGGCCGCGCGCAGCTTGTCCTCGAGCTTGTCCACCGTGGCAATCGGAAACGGCACGTCGTTGATCGCATAGTGCCCGAGCAAGGGCACCTTGATCTTGGTCGCGTCGATGTACTCCAGCGGCGGAAATCCGTACCAGACGACCGCCGCGTCCACCTCCGGCACGTTCACCACGGCCAGCAGCGTCAGTGCGCCGCCCATGCAAAAGCCGGTGACGCCGACCTTGGCGCAGCGCGACTTCAGGTATTGCGCCGCGCCGCGCACGTCCTGGCCGGCGGCATCGCCGAAATCCAGCTGCGTCATAAGGTGTTCGGCCTCGGCCGCTTCGACGGTGCTCTTGCCGCGGTACAGGTCGGGCACCAGCGCGACATAGCCGGCCTCGGCGAAACGGTCGGCGACACCCCGGATCTGGTCGTTCAGGCCCCACCATTCCTGCAGCACCACCAGCCCGGGCGCGCCTTCGGCGCGCGCCGGCTCGGCCAGGTAGCCCTGCACTTCGGTGCCATCGGGGCGTTTGAATGTGACGTTCTTGCCCATGGCGGCCTCCCGGATCGGTTGCTGAAAAGGCCAGCATAGCCGAGCCACGGGCGCGATCAAGCCCGGCACTGCCCGTCTGGCGTCTCGTCGCTGCTCGCGCGGCAGATGGCGGCAGCCATTGCCGATATGAACTCATTGGTCTAAGAATGACCCTTTAGTTCATATTGAGACTGTTTCGATTAAGAATCGGTCTGTGCGGTTGTCGTTTGGCTGTTTCCGATTGGTGGCCGCACTTCCCGACAGTCGTCGAATGTTGTCTTTCCGTTTTTCAACCTGAAGGAGTTCTCACCATGAAAAGGCTGCTTGCCATCTCCGCCCTGTCCCTGGCCGCGCTGTCGGCGCAGGCCAAGGACATCGTCGAAACCGCCGCCGCGGCGGGCAACTTCAACACGCTGCTGGCCGCCGCCACCGCTGCCGGCTTGGTCGACACGCTCAAGGGCAAAGGTCCGTACACGGTTTTTGCGCCGACCGACGCGGCATTCGCCAAGATCCCTAAGAGCGACCTGGACGCCCTTCTCGCGGACAAGACCAAGCTCACCGCCGTGCTGCTGGCGCATGTGGTGCCGGCGAAGGTGATGTCAGGCGATGTCAAGGCCGGCAAGGTGAAGACCGCGCAAGGCTACGAACTGACGGTCGCCACCTCGGGCGGCGTGACGGTGGACGCGGCCAAGGTGACGGCGGTGGACATCGTTGCCGACAACGGCGTGATCCACGTCATCGATACCGTCATCGTGCCGAGGTAAACCCGCACCGCCCGCGCCGGGTGCCTCCACACCGGCGCGCGCTTATCTGGGAGCGCTTGCCGCCGCCGCGGCCGGCGCCAGTTTCACAACCACCTGCCGCGGGCTGACGGCGTTGTACGGAAAGTCCCGCAACGCCGCTTCAAACAGGGCCGACCAGAGCAACCGGTCGCCGACGAAGATGTCGGTGCGCGCGCGGCTCTCGTACAGCGTCGCCTGCGAATTCGCGTCGACGATCAGCACCGCCACTTCACTGAAGTAGACCGGCGCGAAGTCGTACGGCGCGAAGGCCCAGCCGGCACCGTAGCCCCAGCCGGCGCCGCGCCAGGCGCCGCCATACATGCCGCCGAAGCCGTAGGGCGCGAAGCCGCCGAAGGGACCGGGATAGCCGCTGCTCTGGCCGCTGCGCCGGGCCAGTTGCACCCGCACGTCGGGCGCACCGTTGTGCACGGCCTTAAAGCCGGCGCGCGCCAGCGCGGGCTGCGCATCGGCTTCGATCTGGTCCTGTTCGATCGCATCGCTCTGCTGCGAGGGCAGGCGCTGAAAGGCGTATGTGCCGGGCTCACGTCCGCCGGGCCACGCGCCCTGCGAGTGCACCGTGCTGTCCAACTGCGTGGCGGCACAGCCGCAAAGCGCGGCCGGCAAGAAGGCCATCAGCTGTGAGCGGTTCATGGGGGGCTTGGCGAGAGTCGAAGGCGCCAGCGTGGCGCGCCAGTGCAAGTATGGCGCCGGGCCGAAGCCGGTGGAAAAGCGCGCGCGTTCGAGGCCGGCACATGGCCTCGTGCAGCGCGGGTTAAGATGAATTTTCGTCTTTGTCGACAACCCTGGGAACGACATGAAAGTCATCGAATCGATACTCGCCGACGCCGCCAGCATCACCGCGATGCGACGCGACATCCATGCCCACCCGGAACTTTGTTTCCAGGAGGTGCGCACCGCTGACGTCATCGCCAAGGCGCTCACCGACTGGGGCATCGAGGTGCATCGCGGTCTTGGCACCACGGGCGTGGTGGGCATCGTGCGCAATGGCACTTCGAAGCGTGGGCTGGGCCTGCGCGCCGACATCGATGCGCTGCCGATGACGGAGCACAACAAGTTCGCCCATGCCAGCACGCATCCCGGCAGGATGCACGCCTGCGGCCACGACGGCCACACCGCGATGCTGCTGGCGGCAGCGCGCCACCTGTCGAAGCACCGCAACTTCGACGGCACCGTCTACCTGATCTTCCAGCCGGCCGAAGAAGGCGGTGGCGGCGCGCGCGAAATGATGAAGGACGGCCTGTTCGAGAAGTTTCCGATGGAAGCCATCTTCGGCGCGCACAACTGGCCGGGCATGGCGGTCGGCCAGTTCGCGTTGAAGGCCGGCCCGGTGTTCGCCAGCAGCAACGAGTTCAAGATCACGGTGCGTGGCAAGGGCTCGCATGCGGCGCTGCCGCACAACGGCATCGACCCGGTGCCGGTGGCCTGCCAGATGGTGCAGGCCTTCCAGACCATCGTCACACGCAACAAGCGGCCGATCGAAACGGCCGTCATCTCGGTGACGATGATCCATGCCGGCGAAGCGACCAACGTGGTCCCGGACTCCTGCGAGATCCAGGGCACGGTGCGCACTTTCACGACCGAGGTGCTCGACCTGATCGAGCGGCGCATGAAGGTCATCGCCGACAACACCTGCGCGGCCTTCGAAGCGGGTTGCGAGTTCGAGTTCAAGCGCAACTACCCCTCCACGGTCAACCATGTCGCCGAAACCGACTTCGCGCGCGAACTGCTCGGCGAGGTGGTCGGTGCCGACAACGTGCTCGAGTTCGAGCCCACGATGGGCTCGGAGGACTTCAGCTACTTCCTCGAGCAAAAGCCCGGCTGCTACTTCCTGATCGGCAACGGTGATGGTGCGCACCGCGAAGGCGGACACGGCCTGGGCCCTTGCATGCTGCACAACCCGAGCTACGACTTCAACGACGACCTGATTCCGCTGGGTGCGACCGCCTGGGTGCGGATGGCCGAAAAGTGGCTGGGCAGCGCGCGCTGAATGTCGCGTCGATGAAGGCCACCACGATGAATGTCGCTGCGGGCTTCGCGCAGCGCTATGCGGAGGCGCGCGAAAAATTTCTGGCTGCCGCTGAAGGCGCCGGTCTGCATCTTCAATCTCACGCCCATCCGCTGCTCGGCCGCGACGGCGAGGCGCTGGCGATGGACGTGGCGCGGCTGGGTGCCGCCGATGCCGAGGCGTTGCTCATCATCAGCAGCGGCTGCCACGGCGTCGAGGGCTACTGCGGCTCGGGCGTGCAGAACGCGCTGCTCGCCGATGCCACGTTCCACGCGCAGGCGCTCGATGCCGGCGTGGCGCTGCTGTACATCCACGGCCTGAACCCGTATGGCTTTTCGTGGCTGCGGCGCACGACCCACGAAAACGTCGACCTGAACCGCAACTTCCAGGACTTCGACCAGCCGCTGCCGCACAACGAAGCCTATGCCAGGCTGGCGCACCTGCTGGTGCCGGCCAACTGGCCGCCGTCGCCCGAGGTCAAGGCCGGCATCGCTGCCTTCGTCGCCGAGCACGGCCAGAAGGGTTTCCAGGCGGCCGTGTCGGGGGGCCAATACGAGTACCCGCAGGGCTTGTTCTATGGCGGGCGCAACCCGACCTGGAGCCAGCAGACGCTGCGCCACGTGCTGCAGGACCATGGCCGCCGCTGCCGCCGCCTGGGCTGGATCGACCTGCACACCGGGCTCGGGCCGAACGGGCACGGCGAGCTCATTTTTGCCGGCGCGGAGGATGCCGCGGCCATGGCACGGGCGCGTGCCTGGTGGGGCGATGCGGTGACATCGATGTACGACGGCAGTTCCGAATCGGCGCTGCTGACCGGGTTGATGTGGCTGGCGGCGCAGCAGGAGTGTCCGCAGGCCGAGTACACCGGCATCGCGATCGAGTACGGCACCCTGCCGATCGAAAAGGTCATCGACGCATTGCGCGCTGACCAGTGGCTGGAAAATCATCCCGATGCGGCGCCGGCACAGCGCAGCGCCATCAAGAAGCAGTTGCGCGACGCGTTCTACACCGACACCACCGCGTGGAAGACACGCATCGTCGAGCAGGGTGTCGAGGCTGCCCGCCAGGCGGTGACGGGCCTGGCCGGCTGAGCTCAGCAGCGATTCTTCGCCAGCGCGGTGCGCGCCGCGCTCAGTGCGCGATGATCTTCGACAGGAAATCGCGCGTGCGTTCGTTCTTCGGGTTGGCGAAGAATTCCTCGGGCGTGTTCTGTTCGACGATCTGACCCTGGTCCATGAAGATCACGCGGTCGGCCACGCTGCGCGCGAAGCCCATCTCGTGCGTCACGCACAGCATCGTGATGCCCTGCTTGGCCAGCTCGATCATCACGTCGAGCACCTCATTGATCATCTCCGGGTCGAGCGCCGAGGTCGGCTCGTCGAAGAGCATGATCTTCGGCGTCAGGCACAGCGCGCGGGCGATGGCCACCCGCTGCTGCTGGCCGCCCGACAGCTGCAGCGGGTACTTGGCCGCCTGCTCGGCGATCTGCACGCGTTCGAGCTGCTGCATCGCGCGCGCCTCGGCTTCCTTCTTCGGCAGGTGGCCCACCCACATCGGCGACAGCGTCAGGTTCTCCAGCACGGTCAGGTGCGGGAACAGGTTGAATTGCTGAAAGACCATGCCGACCTTCTTGCGCACCAGCTCGACGGACTTGATGTCGTCACCGAGTGCCGTGCCGTCCACCGTCACCACACCCTGCTGGTACGGCTCGAGCGCGTTGACGCAGCGGATCAGCGTGGATTTGCCCGAACCCGAGGGTCCGCAGATGACGATGCGCTCGCCTTTCTCAACGCTCAGGTCGATGTCGCGCAACGCGTGGAAATCGTTGCCGTACCACTTGTTGACCTTGTCGAAATGGATGATCGGTTCACTCATGATGTTCAACACTGTTCAACGTGCTTTGCTGACACTGATCTGCTTTTCCACCCACAGGCTGTAGCGCGACATGGCGAAGCAGAAGCAGAAGTAGATGGCGGTGATGAACAGGTAGGCCTCGATCTTGAACGGCCGCCAGTTGACGTCGGAATTCAAGGCCAGGCCGAGCGCGCCGGTCAGTTCATATAGCGACACGATTGTCACCAGCGAGGTGTCCTTGAAGATGCTGATGAAATTGTTCATCATGCTCGGCACCACCATCGCCAGCGCCTGCGGCAGCACGATCTTGCGCTGCGTCTGCCAGTAGCTCAGACCGAGCGTGGCGGCGGCTTCGATCTGGCCGTTCGGTATCGCCTGCAGCCCACCGCGCACGATCTCGGCCATGTAGGCGGCGGCGAACAGGGTGATGCCGACCAGCACGCGCACCAGCACGTCGATGGTCATGCCCTGCGGCATGAACAGCGGGAACATGAAGCTGGCCATGAACAGCACGCTGATCAGCGGCACGCCGCGAATCAGCTCGATGTAGATGATGCAGGCGGTGCGAATGGCCGGCAAGTCGCTGCGCCGGCCCAGCGCCACCAGCACCGACAGCGGGAAGGCCATGAAGATCGACAAGGTGGCCAGCATCACGGTCAATGGCAGCCCGCCCCACAGGTCGGTGCGCACCGGCTCCAGGCCGAACACGCCGCCGGCCATGAGCACGAAGAACAGCGCCAGCACGCCGACCCACATCACCGCCAGCCAGGGTTTCCAGAACCAGCGCACACAACTCAGCATCACTGCCAGCACCATCACGATGGTGGCGATCTCGGGGCGCCACTGCTGCTCGAACGGGTAGCGGCCGAAGATGATCAAGCGCCACTTCTCGGCAATCACGCCCCAGCACGCGCCGCTGCCGCGCGCGGCCTGGCAGGCATCGGCGTTGGCGTTGAAGACGGCTTGCACCAGGCCCCAGTTCAACAGCTGCGGAATGAGGTACACGGCCAGCGCGATCACGGTCAGCGTGACCAGAGAGTTGCGCCAGCCGCCGAAGAGGTTGCGCCGGGTCCACGGCACGAAGCCTTCGGTGGCGATCGGCGGCTTGCGCGCCGCGATGGGCGTGAACTTGCCCATCGGCGGCATCGTCCTGGCCGCGCTTCGCGGTGCAGGCTGATCGCTCACGCCCGCGGTCGCCTCCGCCGACGGCGCGCCTGACAGGGGATTCATGCGCCGGGCCCCATCAGCGCTCCTTGATGGCCACGCGCTTGTTGTACCAGTTCATCAGGGCCGAGGTGCTGAGCGAGGTGCTCAGGTACACGAGCATGATGATGGCGATGCATTCGACCGCGCGGCCGGTCTGGTTGAGCGTGGTGTTGGCGGTGGAGACCAGGTCGGGGTAGCCGATGGCCACCGCCAGCGACGAGTTCTTGGTTAGGTTCAGGTACTGGTTGGTCAAGGGCGGAATGATCACGCGCATGGCCTGCGGCAAGATGATCATGCGCATCGTCTGCCGCCGCGACAGGCCCAATGCGCCGGCCGCTTCGGTCTGCCCTTGCGACACCGACTGGATGCCGCCGCGCACCACCTCGGCGATGAACGAGCCGGTGTACAGCACCAGGCCGATCAGCACGGCCATGAACTCGGGCGTGGCGCTGATGCCGCCGTCGACGGCGAAGGCCAGCTGCTCCGGGCGCGACCACCGATGCGGCGCGCCGCCCAGCGCCCATCCCACCAGCGCCAGACCCACGACCGCCAGCAACGGCACCAGCCAGCGGTTGCGGTCCTGCCCGGTGCGCTCGAACTGCGCCTGCGCCCGGCGCCGCCAGACCACGCCCACGATCACACCGATCAACGCGCCCAGCGCCATCCAGGCGAAGCCCGGCGCCCACACCGGCGCCGGAAAGGAGAAGCCCCCCTTGCTCAGATAGAACAGGTCGCCGGCATTCCATGCCGCCTGCGGCGGCGGCAGCACCTCGACGAAGAACAGGTACCACATCAACAGCTGCAGCAGCACCGGGATGTTGCGGAAGGTCTCGACGTAGCCGTAGCACAGGCCGCGCACCAGCGCGTTCGCCGAAAAACGGCCGATGCCCACCAGCACACCGATGATCGTCGTCAGGATGATGCCGATGACGGCCACGCGCAGCGTGTTCAGCACGCCGATGAACAAGGCCTTGCCGTAGCTCTCGCTGGGGTTGTAGGCGATCATCGTCTCGCCAATGTCGAAACCGGCGGCCTGCCACAGAAAATCGAAGCCACTCTGGATGCCGCGCACACGCATGTTTTCCTGCGTGTTGTAGGCCAGGAACCAGACCGCGCCGCCGATGCACAGCAGCGCCAACGCCTGATAGACCCAGCCGCGCACCCTGCGGCTGCGCCAGGACCAGTCGATGGCTTTGCGTTGGGGTGCGCTTGCGCTCAATCAGCCTTCCGCATCAGCACGATGGGCCGCCCGACGCGGGCGGAGCACATGAAGACCGGCGCACCGGAAGGGGTGCGCGCGGCAGCAGCTTGTCTGTCAGCGCACCGGCGGCGCGTACATCAGGCCACCCTTGGTCCACGAGTTGTTGGTGCCGCGCGGCAGGTTGATGGGTGTCTTCTCGCCGACGTTGCGCTCGAAGATCTCACCGTAGTTGCCGGTGGCCTTGATGGCACGGTAGGCCCATTCCTTGTCCAGGCCGAGCAGCTTGCCGGTGTCTTCGGTACCCGAACCCAGCAGGCGCATGACATTGGGGTTCTTGCTGTTGGCCTTCATGTCGTCGGCGTTGGCCTGCGTGATGCCCTGCTCTTCGGCATCGATGAGCGCATTCAGCACCCAGCGCGCGATGGTGAAGTATTCGTCGTCGCCGCGGCGCACCGCCGGGCCCAGCGGCTCCTTCGAGATCAGCTCGGGCAGGATCACGTAGTCGGCCGGGTTCTTCGCCTCCTTGCTGCGGATCGATGCCAGCCCGGACGCATCGGTGGTGTAGACCTGACAGCGGCCGGCGAAGAAGGCGGCGTTGGTGGCGGCCAGGTCGGCAAACACGACCGGCTTCAGATCGAGGTTGTTGGCGCGCGAATAGTCGGTCAGGTTCAGTTCGGTGGTGGTGCCGGATTGCACGCACACGGTGGCGCCCTTCAACTGCTTGGCACTCTTCACGTTCAAGGCCTTCGGCACCATGAAGCCCTGGCCGTCGTAGAACGTGACACCGGCGAAGAACATGCCCAGCGAGGCATCGCGGGTCAGCGTCCAGGTGGTGTTGCGCGAGAGGACGTCCACCTCACCGGACTGCAATGCCGTGAAGCGCTGCGGCGCGGTCAACGGCGAATAGCGCACCTTGTTGCCGTCGCTCAGGATCGCCGCGGCCAGCGCGCGGCAGTAGTCCACGTCCAGTCCGCTCCATTTGCCCTGGCTGTCGGCGGCGGAAAAGCCGGCCAGCCCGGTGCTGACGCCACAGATCAGCGCGCCGCGCGATTTGATGGCATCGAGGTCCTTGCCGGCGAACGCAGCCGGGGCGGCAGCCAGTCCGCTGGCAAGCACGGCGGCGGCAAAGAGGGTTGGGCGCATCTTGAAACTCCTGGGATGGAACGTGGAAGGCAAGGTCGACGAGTCGACCGACAGTTGTAAAAAGCAAGATCGGGGCCGAACGACCCTACCCGCGGCCTTGCACGGCAACGGCCAGCACTGTGCACCGATTGCGGGCACGACCGCAAGGCGCGGAAACACCAATGCCCCATCGCGGGCCGAAGGGCCGTTCTATGGCCGCTACAGCCCGAGGTAGGCCTCGCGCACGCGCGGATCGCCGAGCAACTCCTCGCCGCTGCCTTCGAGAACCATGCGGCCGTTTTCCAGCACGTAGGCGCGGTGCGCCAGGCGCAGCGACGCAGCCACGTTCTGCTCGACCAGCATCACCGTCATGCCCTCTTCGCGGTTCAACTGGCGGATGATGCGCAGCACCTCCTGCACCACCGTGGGCGCCAGGCCGAGCGACGGCTCGTCGAACATGATCAGCCGCGGGGCCCCCATCAGGCAGCGGCCGATGGCCAGCATTTGCTGCTCGCCGCCCGACAGCGTGCCGGCGGCCTGGTCGCTGCGCTCGCGCAGTTTCGGAAACATGGCCAGCACCCGCGCCAGCATCGCCTTCGCGCCAACGCGCGCGCGCGGCAGCATGGCGCCGATGGCCAGGTTCTCGCGCACCGACAAGGTGGGGAAGATCTGCCGGCCCTCGGCCACCTGGCCGATGCCCAGGTCGCACACCACGTGGCTGGGCTGCCCGGCGACGGGCCGTCCTTCGAAAACGATGCTGCCGCTGCGCGGCGCCAGCACGCCGCCGATGGTGCGGATCAACGAGGTCTTGCCGGCGCCGTTGGCACCGACGATGGCGACGATCTGCCCCTCATCGACACGCAGCGACACACCGTCGAGCGCCTGCGCGTCGCCGTAGAACACCGACAGGTCCTGGACCTCGAGCATCACGGAATATCGCCTTCAACGCGCGGGCACAGGCGATCTCTCATTCCGACACCGCCTCGCTGCCGAGATAGCTTTCCAGCACCCGCGGATCGCGCGTCACTTCGCCCGGCGTGCCCTGCGCAATGATCTCGCCGTGGTGCAGCACGTACACACGCTGTGCCAGCGCCATCACCGCGCGCATCACGTGTTCGATGAGCAGGATGGTCACGCCCCGCTCGGCATTCAACCGCTTGAAGGCCGTCACCATCTGATCGGTCTCGTTCGGCCGCAGCCCGGCCATCACCTCGTCGAGCAACAACAGCCGCGGGCCCGTGGCCAGCGCTCGCGCCACCTCGAGTTTCTTGCGGTCGGGCAGCGTCAGACTCGCGGCGATGCGGTCGCGCAGGGGCCACATGCCCAGCGCGCGCAATGCGGCCTCTGCGCGGCCGCGCGCCAGCGCTTCATCGCGCGTGCCGCGGAAGCCGCCGACCATCGCGTTTTCGATCACGCTCATGTCGGCGAAGGGCTTGACGATCTGGAAGGTGCGGCCGATGCCGGCGGCGCAGGCCTGGTCGGGCCGCAGGCCGCCGATGTCGCGGCCGTCGAAGACGATGCGGCCGTGGGTCGGCGCGAACACGCCCGCCACCAGGTTGAACAGCGTGGTCTTGCCGGCGCCGTTGGGGCCGATCAGCGCGACGATCTCGCCGGCCTTCACCTGCAGCGACGCGCGTTCCACCGCCCTCAGGCCGCGAAAGTGCTTCGACACTTCGATCACCTCAAGCATCGTCGTTGCCTTCTTTCGCAACCGCAGCGCGCGTGAAGCCGAGGCGGCGCGCGATGCCGGGCCACACGCCGTGCGGCATGAACATGATCGACGCGCCGAGCACGATGCCGTACAGCACCTGCTTGACGCCCGGCAGGTCGATGCCGAGCGCTTCGAGCGCGGCGTTCAGGCCTTCGGACAGCAGCGTCAGGATCAATGCACCGAGCACCGGGCCGAACAGCGTGCCGATGCCGCCGATGATGGGGCCGAGGATGATCTCGATCGAACGCGCGATGTTGAAGATCTGCTCGGGAAACAGGTTGCTGTAGTAGAAGGCGTAGAACACACCCGCCAGCGCCGTCAGCCCACCCGAAATCTGCACCGCATAGAGCTTGTAGCGGAAGGTGTCGATGCCGGCCGCGCGCGCGGCGTCTTCGTTGTCGCGGATGGCACGGAAGTAGTACCCCGCGCGGCTGCGCAGCAGCCAGGCCGAGACGACGAAGCCGAGTGTGGTCAGCACCAGCGCGAAGTAATAGAACATCAGCGGACCGCCGCGCAGGTTGGCCCAGTCGCGCGCGCCACCGTCGGCGACACGGATGAAATAGCCGGCCGAGCCGCCGACTAAAGCGAAGTGGTCGAAGCCGATGCGCGTGAACTCGGCGAAGGCGATGGTCAGCAAGGCGAAGTAGGTGCCGCCGATGCCGAAGCGAAACGCCAGCCAGCCGATGATGCTGGCGGCGACGACGCACACCGCCACCGCGACCACCATGCCCAGCCAGGGCGAAATCGCGAAGTGGTTGAACAACGCCGCTGAAGTGTAGGCACCGAGGCCGACATACAGCGCATGGCCGAGCGACAACTGGCCGGCGAAGCCCATCATGATGTTCCAGGCCTGGCCGACGAAGGCCAGCGACAGCACCAGGATCAGCGTGGTCAGCAGCACCCGATCGGCGACCAGCGGCACCAGCGCCAGCACAACCAGCAACGCCAGCAGCGCATATTTCGAACGCACCGGCGATTCGCGCCACAGCGCCGCCAATCGCCTCACGACGGTGGACTCACGACGCTTGGCTCACGATGTCCGGCGCCCGAACAGCCCCTGCGGCATGAACGCCAGCACGCCGATGAGCAATCCGAACGACAGCATGCTCTTCGCCGACGGCGTGATGATGAGCCCGGCGACGGCTTCCGACACACCGATCAGCACCCCGCCGGCGAGTGCGCCGACCATCGAGCCGAGCCCGCCGATGATGACGATGATGAATGCGAGCAGCGTGTAGCCCGGCCCCGACAGCGGCGTCACATCGACGAGCAGCGTGAGCAACACGCCGGCCGCGCCGACGCAGGCGCAGCCGAGGCCGAAGGTCAGCGCGTACAGGTGCGGCACGTTCAGGCCGACGATGCGCGCACCGAGCAGGTTGTCGGCGCAGGCGCGGATGGCGCGGCCGAAATCGGTGTAGCGGAAGATGGCGAACAGCGCCGCGCACACCGCCAGCGATGCCGCAGCGCAGATGACGCGCACCTTGTCGATCAGCAGCGGCCCGAGTTCATAGGCATCGAGCGAATAGTCCACCTGCACGTTGCGTGCATCGGGACCGAAGGCGATCAACAGGCCGTTGACCAGCACCAGCGCCACCGCCAGCAGCAACATGAACTGCGCGTGCTCGGGGCGCTGGATGAAGGGGTTGATCAGCACCCGTTGCAGCACATAGCCGAAAGCGAAGAAGGCCAGCGCCACCGGCACCAGCATCCACAGCGGATCGATCTGCCAGGCGGCAAACAGCAACACGGTGGCGTACATGGCCATGGTCATGATCTCGCCGTGGGCGAAGTTGACGATGCGCACCACGCCGTAGATCACCGACAGGCCGAGCGCCATCAGGCCATAGACCAGACCGGTCAGCAGGCCGCTGATGACGATGTTGACGACGGCGTCCAGGGGCATGGCGGCGCCTCGACCCGCACCCGCTGGCCTGCAGCTATCGAAGCAGCGAGGCGGCGTGCACGCAGCGCGCCACGCAGCCGCCTTGAGCGAGCTGAGCGAGCATCAAACCTTTCCCCAACCCGGCATCGGGAACACCGGCTTGCGTTCGGCACTGGCCGCCGGCAGCACCACGGTGGGCTTGTTGCCGAGGTTTTGCACCACCGCCGAACCGATGTCGTCGTTCTGGCCCTCGGCGGTGAACTTGATCGGCCCGCCGAGCATCATGCGATCGCGCAGATCGCTGGTGCGCATCGCATCGGCCAGCGCCGTGCCATCGGCACTGCCGGCGCGCTTGAAGGCATCGCCGACGATCATCATCGCCTCGAAGGTGAAGCCGACGTTGAGCGCGTGGAAGACCAGCGATTCCTTCGCGAACTGCTTCTTCATCGCGCCTTCGACCAGCTTGGTCACCTTGGCCTTCGGGTCGTACCAGGGCACGTTGGAGATGCAGAACTCCGAATACTTGCCCAGCGACTCGAAGAAGGCCTGCTCGTACATGCCCGGTGACCCGGGACTGATGACGCCCATCGGCGTGTATCGCTGCTTGACCATCTCGCGCACCAGCAGGATGGCATCGTTGAGCCGGCACACCAGCATCACGATGTCGGCCTGGGTGGCCTTGGCCTTGGCCACTTCCACCGACAGATCGCGCGCGGCCGGGTCGTAGCCGATTTCCTCGACCACCTTGAACGGCAGGTAATCCAGCCGCGGCAGTGTGGCGTTGATGCCGGCGGTCATCGCCGCGCCGAAGGTGTCGTTGACGTGCATGAACACGGCCGTGCGTGGCGCGGTGCCGGTGGCCTGGAACAGGTCGCGGAACTGCGACAGCCCGTTGCGCACCAGCTGCGGCGCGGTCGGGAAGTTGCGGAACACGTACCTGTAGCCCTGCTTGGTGATCTGCGGCGCCGCGGCGATGTTGACGACGAAGGGCACCTTGCGCTGCTCGGCGACCTGCGCGATGGCCGCGCTGGCGCCGGAATCGAAAGCGCCGACGAGCACCTGCGCGCCGTCGTTGATCAGCTTCTCGGCGCGCGCGCGGGCTTCTTCGACCTTCGATTCGAAGTCGGCGTTCATCAGTTCGATCTCGACGCCGAACATCTGTTGCACCAGGCCCGGCGCGATGTCGGCACCCATCTGGCACGACTGGCCGATCTTGGCCAGGTAGCCTGAACGCGGCAGCAGCACGCCGACTTTGAGTTTGCGTGATTGCGCGCGCACCACAGCGGGCGCACCGAGCACGGCCACAGCGGCTGCGACCTGGTTGAACTGGCGGCGGGAGAGCGGCTTCATCATCGACCTTCGTGGACGCTGCGTGACTGGCAACGGCAGTGCATCGACGCTAGCACGCGCTCACCTGGCAATGCATCGGGGCTAGCCTGTAGTCAGCACCAACCCTGTTCACGCAACTCGGCTTCACATGTCGTGGCATCGACGAAGTGCAGCGCATTCCAGCCGGCGGCGCGCGCGGCATGCACGTTGCGCTCCGTGTCGTCGATGAACATCAGGCTCGCCGCCGGCACACCGAAACGGCGTTCGGCCAATGCGTAGATGGCCGGCTCGGGTTTGATGTGCCGCACCCGCGACGAGAACACGCCGGTCTCGAACCAGGCGAGGAAGTCGTGGCTGCGTTCCAGGTGCTCGGCCAATGGCAGCGGCATGTTGGACAGGTAGAACAAGCGGTGACCGGCGTGGCGCAGCCGCGCCAGCAGCGCGACCGAGGCGCTCAGCGGTTGCAGTTCGGCCGGCACTGCGTCCACCATGCCGCGCACATCGGCGGCCGCAAGCCCGGTGCGCTGGGCGATGCGTTGCACCAACTCGCTCGGCGAAACGGTGCCGCGGTCGAACTCGCCCCAGTCGCCGGCATAGTTCTGGAACACCTGCTCGACCCAGTGGCGGGCGCTGGCGTCGTCGCTGGCCTGTCGCGGCAACGTGCGGCGCAGCAGCTCATGCGGTTGCCAGTTGAACAACACGCCGCCGAAGTCGAACACGAAGTGACGTGGGCTGGATGCCGCGGGCATGGCGGCGGATGATAGGCGGCGCTCGCTTGCCTTTGCAGCTCTCGACTGACGCCCGCACACACTGCGCGGGACCGGCAGCCCGCGCGCCAGACGTTCAGAGCTGGCCGCCGACACGCAACCCGAGTCGGCGGCGGCCGGCAGCCTTCAGGGCACTGGGCAGGCCGGGTAGTTGGCCTGGAAGGCAGCCCGCACCTGCGGCGCGGTGTAGTCCTGCGCGCTCGGCGTGTTGTCGGTGAACGCACAACCATAGGCCGGCGACGCCAGCGTGGCCGGTGTGACGACGTCGTCGCCGGCCGGCTTCGCACCGCCGGCTTCCCACTTCACCAGCGCATCGAAGGCGGCGGTGGCTTCGGCGGCGGTGAAGGCGCAGTGGCCGACATCGCGGATCGCGCGCTGCACCAGCCACTTGTCGGTGCCCAGTGCCTTGGCCCGTTCGTAGTACACCTGCTCCATCTTGAATGGCACGAACAGGTCGCCCAGCGTGTGCAGCGACACCACCGGAATGTCGATGTTCGCGTTCGCCTGCGGGATCCAGCGCAGACCGTCGCGACGCTGCCGGTTGGCATCGGCGGTGGGCATGATCTTGAACGCCGTGGCATTGAATGCGGTGTCGAGTGCGGTGGTGTCCGGGCTCGAAGCATCGACCTTGTAGAACAGCGCTGTGGTGTCGAGGATGTTGGCGTTCAGGATGCCGCTGATGCTGCCATCGCCGCCGATCGAGGCCCAGATGTTGCCCTGGTTGCCAGCGTTGGCCCAGCCTTCGGCATAGAAGGGCCGCTGGCCACCGCTGAGGTTCATGACGATGTTCTTCAGCTTGTCGCCCTGCGCGTTCGTCACCGTCGGAAAGGTGGTCCACAGCGCGGCCTGGATGGCCGGGGCCAGCGTGGCGAAATCGACCGTTTGCGGGAACACATTCATCGGCAACCCGGCCAGCTGCTGCGCGGCCACCTGGTAGCCGGCAAAGTAGTTGAACAGTTCGCTGTCACCGAGCACACCGCAGATCGGCATCGCGCCGTTGTATTTGACCTTGTTGTTGGCGTATTGCTGCGCTTCGGCATCGATGGCGGCACCGGTGATGTGGCCGCCCATCGACACGCCGGTCATGAAGTACTTGGTGGGCGTGGCCAGCGTGCGGCCGTTGGCCGCCGCGATGGCGACAAACTGGTTCGCCAGCGCATTGGTGTCCTCGACGCCGACGCGCACGTCGTAGTAGTTCTTCGAGTAGCTCGACGCGGCCCAGGCATAGCCGTTGTCGAGCAGGTATTTGCGCATGATCGGCACCATCGAGCCGTAGGCCGACACGTCGGCGCCGGTGCCGCGGTAGCCGTGCGCCCACATCACGAGCTGGCCGTTCCAAGCGGTCTGCGGCACCTCGACGCGGTATGCGGCGCCGCCCAGCTCGCCGCTCCAGCGGTCGGTGGCGACCGCGCTGCCGGCCAGCGCCGGGAAGGTGGTTTCGGGAGTGTTGAGGGTGAAGACGCGGGTGTCCTGCGGCCGCTCAGGCTCAGCCACCACAGCGACGACATTGTCGTCCCCGCCACACGCCGACAACAGCACCAGCGAGGTCAGGCACGCGCCGACCGCGAGTCGTGTGCGCGACGGTCGGGAAAGAGGAAATGCTCGGGTCATCGGGTGTCTCCAGATTGGATTAGTTTGCGCCACACGGCACGGGTGGTCGAGGCTACGCTCGCAAGCCGCTGCATTCAAGTCGCCATGGCGACTTCGCACATCGGGGCAAACCAGGGCAGACAGCGACCGTCCGCGCGGTGCAGGCGCTGGCGCGAGCGCGCCGATCAGCCTGTCGCCTGCAGCGCCAGCAAACGGTCCACGCCGTACAGGCGCGCGAGCTGCACCAGCTTGTGCGGTGCACCCACCACCTCGAACCCGCGGCCTTCGGCCTGCGCCTGCCGCCGCGCCTGCAGCAGCAGCGCGAGCGCGGAGGTATCGAACTCGCGCAGCGCCGAGGCATCGACCCTGAAGATCGATTCCGCCCCGCGCTCCAGCCCTTGCGCCGCCAGTTGCTCCCAGGCGGCGCGCGCCTGCGCAAGCGTCAGCGTGGCTGGCAGTTGCACGGCATCAGCTTTTGCCGCCGTTGCGCTCGGCCAGCCAGGCGATCAACCCGTCGAGACCACTCGCCGACACCTTCTGATTGAACACGCCGCGGTACTGCTCGACCAACCACACGCCGACCACGTTGACGTTGTAGATCTTCCAGCCCTCGGCGGTTTTTTCGAGGCGATAGTCCAGCCGCACCGGCTCGCCGCTGCCGCGCACCTCGATCTGCACCTCGACCTCGTTGTCCTCGGGCTTGCCGCGCATGCGCTTCAAGTGCACCGTCTGGTCCTTCACCTGCGTCAACGCGCCGGCATAGCTGCGCACCAGCAGCGTCTTGAACTCTTCCTGAAGGCGCTTTTGCTGCTCGGGCGTGGCACCTTTCCAGTTGCGCCCGACCGCCGATTCGGTCATGCGCTTGAAATCCACGTTGGGCATCACCTTGCTGTCGACCAGCGTGATGATCTTGCCGACATCGCCGGCCTGGATCGCCTTGTCGGCCTTGACCGCGTCGATGACCTCGGTGGACATCTGCACGATCAGCGCATCGGGCGCGCCTTGCGCCGTCTGCGCGCGCAACGGCAGCGCCAGGTACACGGCAGCCAGGAAAATCAGCAGGGAAGTGATCGATCGTTTCATTTTCATGTCGGTCTCGTTGAATGCCGCGGCCCCGCGCACTTCATGGACACGATAGCGCAGCACAGGCGCGAGCCGCCGGCGCGCCAACGCGACCTCACTTCGGCGACGTCGGCGACGCCGGCGGGTTGGGCGGCTTGGGCGGCGGATCGATCTCCAACTCGTCCGGCGGGTTGCCGTCGAAGATCAGATTCAGCCGCCGCGCCAGGAACGCGTCGCGCACGAAGCTGTACTTGTCGAGCGCGATCTGGTCGAGCGCCTTTGTCACGCCGAGCAGGCCGGCACGGGTGTCGATGATCTGCAGCACCGTCGTCACCGGCCTGAACGAGCCCTGGTTGATGGCGTAGGCCGGCGTCGCCGCCACATCGAGCGGCAAGCCGATGGCGTCACGCACGGTGGACGGGCCGAAGAACGGCAGCACCAGGTAGTTGCCCGGCGGCATGCCCCACACGCCAAGCGTCTGGCCGAAGTCCTCGGGTTTGCGTTCCATGCCCATTTCGGTGGCGATGTCGAGAATCCCGGCCACGCCGAACACCGTGTTGGTGACGAAGCGCATGGTCATGACCGTCGAGTTCTCGAGCTTGCCCTGCAGCAGGTGGTTCACTGCGGACCACAGATCGGCGGCATTCCTGAAGACGTTGCTCACGCCGGTGCGGACCAGCTGCGGCACCAGCGTGACGTAGGCGTCGGCCAGTGGAAACAGCAGGTCGCTGTCGAGCACCTCGTTGACGCTGAACATGGCGCGGTTGAAGTTTTCCCACGGGTCGGCGGTTTGGCCGCTGTCCGCAACGATGTCTTCGGCCGGCATGGCAGCGTCGCGCGGCTGGGGATCCTTGATTTGTGCACAGGCCGCCATGGCCAGCAGGGCCAGGCAGGCCAGCGGCCGGCGCGGGCATTGCATCATCTTCACTTGTGTGCCCCACCTTCCGCGCCTGCCTCGGCGGCCTTGCTGAACAGGAACTGGCCGATCAGGTTTTCCAGCACCAGCGCCGACTGGGTCTGCGTGATGGTGGCGCCAGCCGCCAGCGGTTTGTCGTCAACGCCGGCTTCGAGACCGATGTACTGGTCACCGAGCAGCCCCGAGGTCAGGATCTTCGCCGAACTGTCCTTCGGAAATTTCATGCCGCCTTGAATGTCCATGCTGACCACACCCTGAAAGCTGCTGGGGTCGAGCGAGATCGCGGTGACACGGCCGACGGTGACGCCCGCGCTGCGCACCGGCGCGCGCACCTTCAGCCCGCCAATGTTGTCGAAGCGGGCCTGAAGCACATAGCTGTCGCCGCCGCCATTGAAATTGCCCAGGTTGGCCGCCTTCAGCGCCAGAAACAGCAGCGCCGCCAGACCGAGCAGCACGAAGCCGCCGACGAGGGTTTCGATGGTTCTTGTGGACATGATTCGAGACAGTGTGCTTGATCAGGGGGTCGAGAACATCAGCGCGGTGAGGATGAAGTCCATGCCGAGGGTGGCCAGCGACGCCACCACCACGGTGCGCGTGGTGGCCTGCGCGACACCTTCGGGCGTGGCCCGCGCCTCGTAGCCCTGGTACAGCGCGACGAAGGTGCAGATGACGCCGAACACGGCGCTCTTGACGACGCCGTTGCCCAGATCGCGCCAGACATCGACACGCGACTGCATGATCGACCAGAAATTGCCGGCATCGACACCGATCAGCAGCACCGCCACCACGTAGGCGCCGAGGATGCCGACCGCCGAAAAGACCAGCGCCAGGATCGGCATCGACACGATACCGGCGATGAAGCGCGGCGCCAGCACGCGCGCACGCGGGTCGATGGCCATCAACTCCATCGCCGCCAGTTGCTCGCCGGCCTTCATCAGGCCGATCTCGGCGGTCAGCGAGGTGCCGGCGCGGCCGGCGAAGAGCAGCGCGGTGATCACCGGACCGAGCTCGCGCACCAGCGCCAGGTTGACGATCAGCCCCAGGCTTTCCGCCGCGCCGTAGGTGACCAGCGCGTAGTACATCTGCAGCGCCAGCACGAAGCCCACCGCCATGCCCGACGCGGCGATGATCAGCAGCGAGCGGTTGCCGATGGCGTGCACCTGCGCCAGCACCAGGCCGAAACGGCGCAGCGCGGCCGGCGCGAAGCGCAGCAGGTCGATGAAGAAGAACGCCGAGCGGCCCAGCGAACGCAGGCCGCCGAGCGTGAAGCGGCCGAGGCCTGCGAGCGCCTCCGTCATGCGACCAGCCCCAGGTCCTGCTCGAGCGGCGGCGCCGGGTAGTGAAAGCGCACCGGCCCGTCGGGTTCGCCGCGGATGAACTGGCGCACCTCGGGGTGTTCGGAGGCCTTCAGTTCATCGGGCCGGCCGTGCGCCACGACGCGGCCCTGCGACGACAGCAGGTAGGCGTAGTCGCAGATCGAAAAACATTCCTGCACGTCGTGCGAGACCAGCAACGAGGTGGCGCCGGTGGTGTCGTTGAGCTGGCGGATCAGGTTGGCGGCCACGCCCATCGAGATCGGGTCGAGCCCGGCGAAGGGTTCGTCGAACATGATCAGCTCGGGATCGAGGGCCATGGCGCGCGCCAGCGCGATGCGCCGCGCCATACCGCCCGAGACTTCGGAGATGCGCAGCGGCGCAGCACCGCGCAGGCCGACGGCATCGAGCTTCATCAGCACGATGTCCCGGATCATCGGCTCGGGCAGGTCGGTGTGCTCGCGCAGCGGAAAGGCGACGTTGTCGAACACGCTCAGATCGGTGAACAGCGCGCCGAACTGGAACAACATGCCCAGGCGACGGCGCAGGCGGTACAGCTGCGCCTTGTCGGCGGCATTCACCACCTCACCGTCGAAGACCACGCGCCCCGTGTTCACCGCATGCACGCCGGCGATGAGGCGCAGCAGCGTGGTCTTGCCACAGCCTGACCCGCCGAGGATGGCCGTCACCTTGCCGCGCGCGAAGCGCAGCGACACGTCGTTCAGGATCGTGCGCGAAGCGTCGTAGCCGAAGCTGACGTGGTTGATCTCGATCAGGGTGTCCAAGCATGGGGGTGCCGCCACTGGCGGGCGACACAGTCAGATTCGGATCGGGTGGAAAGCGACAAGCGGCGGCTGTGCAAAAGCCTGGTGCAGGCGCTTGCCGCAATGGGTCGCGATTGTCTCACGCACCGATCCGAAACACCGCCTGCGCATCGGGCCCGGCGAGGGCTGGCGTGCACTGCTGCCGGCAACCCCCACCCCCGCGCCGGCCGGCTGCCCGTCAGGTCGGCAAGGCGCTGCTGCCCATCAGGTATTCGTCCACCGCGCGCGCCGCCTGCCGCCCTTCGCGGATGGCCCAGACGATCAGGCTCTGGCCGCGGCGCATGTCGCCGGCGGCAAACACCTTGTGCACATTGGTCTTGTAGGCGCAGGCGGCTTCGGTGGGCGCGCGCGCATTGCCGCGGGCATCGCGTTCGACGCCGAACGCTTCGAGCATGGCCGCGACCGGGCTGACGAAGCCCATCGCCAGCAGCACCAGTTCACAGGGGATTTCCTGCTCGCTGCCGGGCACCTCGACCATCTGGCCGTTGCTCCACTCGACCTTCACGGTGCGCAGGGCCTTCAGCTTGCCCTTGTCCTTGCCGGTGCCACCGACGAAGGCCTTGGTGGCGATGGCGAATTCGCGTTCGCAGCCCTCTTCGTGGCTCGAACTGGTGCGCAGCTTGTAGGGCCAGTAGGGCCAGGTCAGCGGCTTGTTCTCGACCTCGGGCGGCATCGGCATCAGCTCGAACTGCGTCACGCTGGCCGCGCCGTGGCGGTTGCTGGTGCCCACGCAATCGCTGCCGGTGTCACCGCCGCCGATGACCACCACCTGCTTGCCGTCGGCGCGGATCTGGCCCTTGAGCTTGTCACCGGCCACGACCTTGTTTTGCAGCGGCAGGAATTCCATCGCGAAGTGCACGCCCGACAGCTCGCGCCCGGGCACCGGCAGGTCGCGGCTTTGTTCGGCGCCGCCGCTGAGCAACACGGCATCGAACTCGGCCAGCAGCGCATCGGCAGCAACGGTCTGCGCGGCATGGTTGGTGACCTTGCTGCCGTCGCCGAGCGCTCCCACCAGCACGCCGGTGCGGAACACCACGCCTTCGCGCTGCATCTGCTCGACGCGCCGGTCGATGTGTGATTTCTCCATCTTGAAATCGGGAATGCCGTAGCGCAGCAGCCCGCCGATGCGATCGTTCTTTTCGAACACCGTCACCTCGTGGCCGACTCGCGCCAGTTGCTGCGCCGCCGCCAGACCGGCCGGGCCCGAGCCGATGACCGCGACGCGCTTGCCGGTCTTCACCGCGGGCGGCTGCGGCAGCACCCAGCCTTCGGCCCAGGCGCGGTCGATGATGGCGTGCTCGATCGACTTGATGCCCACCGGGTCGTCGTTGACGTTCAAGGTGCAGGCCGCCTCGCACGGCGCCGGGCACACACGGCCGGTGAACTCAGGGAAGTTGTTGGTCGAATGCAGCGTGTCGATGGCCCGCTTCCAGTCGTCGCGGAAGACCAGGTCGTTGAAGTCCGGAATGATGTTGTTGACCGGGCAGCCGCTGACGCAGAACGGCGTGCCGCAATCCATGCAGCGCGCGCCCTGGATCTTGGCCTGCCCGTCATTCAACGCGATGACGAATTCCTTGTAGTGGCGCAGGCGCTGCTCGACCGGCACGTAGCCTTCTTCGAGCCGCGGGTATTCGAGGAAGCCGGTGACCTTGCCCATGTTCAGTTTTTTCCTTGACCTGCTGGATCTACTTGGCCGACACGCTGGCCGCTTGCTTCGCGCGTTCGATGGTGGCGTCGGACTGCGTGCTTGCGCTCAGCTTGGCCAGCGCGCGCTTGTACTCGTGAGGGAAGACCTTGACGAAGCGGCCGCGGCAGTCGCCCCAGCGGTCGAGGATCTCGCGCGCGCGCAAGCTACCAGTCCACTTGTGGTGCGCCTCGATCATCGATTTCAGCATCGGCTCGTCGGCCAGGCCCTTGTGCCAACCGCTCGCCTCGCCGCTTTGTTCGGCCTTCGGCAGCACCTTGTCCAGCGCGACCATGGTGGCGTTGCAGCGCGAGGCAAAAGCGCCGTCCTCGTCATAGACATAGGCCACGCCGCCGGACATGCCGGCGGCGAAGTTGCGCCCGGTCAGGCCGAGCACGACGACCGTGCCGCCGGTCATGTATTCGCAGCCGTGGTCACCGGTGCCTTCGACCACCGCGCTGGCACCCGACAGGCGCACCGCGAAGCGTTCACCGGCCACGCCGCGGAAGAAGGCCTCGCCGCTGGTGGCACCGTACAGCACGGTGTTGCCGACGACCAGGTTGCGCGTCGATTCACCGCGAAAGTCGATGCTCGGTCGCACCACCACGCGGCCACCCGACAGCCCCTTGCCGGTGTAGTCGTTGGCATCGCCGATCAGGTACAGCGTGATGCCGTGGGCCAGGAAGGCGCCGAAGCTCTGCCCGCCAGTGCCTTCCATCTGCATGAAGATGGTGTCGTCGGGCAGGCCCTCCGGCCGCCGGCGCACCAGTTCGCCCGACAGCATCGCCGCCACGCTGCGGTTGACGTTGCGCACGCTGTGCATGATCTGCACTTTTTCGCCGCGCTCGATCGCGCTTTCGCAGCGCTCGATCAGGTGCTTGTCGAGCGCACGGTCGAGGCCGTGGTCCTGCTTCTCGATCTGCCGGCGCGAGACCTCGGCCGGCACATCGGGCAGGTGGAAGATGCGGCTGAAATCGAGCCCCTTGGCCTTCCAGTGCTGGATGCCGGCGCGCGTGTCGAGCAGGTCGGCGCGGCCGATCAGATCGTCGAACTTCGCGATGCCCAGCGTGGCCATGATCTGGCGCGCTTCCTCGGCAACGAAGAAGAAGAAATTGACGACATGCTCGGGCCGGCCGGTGAATTTCCTGCGCAGCACCGGGTCCTGCGTGGCCACGCCGACCGGGCAGGTGTTGAGGTGGCACTTGCGCATCATGATGCAGCCTTCGGCGACCAGCGGCGCGGTGGCGAAGCCGAACTCGTCGGCACCGAGCAGCGCGCCGATGACGACATCGCGACCGGTCTTCATCTGGCCGTCGGCCTGCACGCGGATGCGCGAGCGCAGCCGGTTCAGCACCAGCGTCTGCTGCGTTTCGGCCAGCCCCAGTTCCCACGGCGTGCCGGCGTGCTTGATGCTGCTCCACGGCGACGCCCCAGTGCCGCCGTCGTGGCCGGCGATGACCACATGATCGGCCTTGCACTTGGCCACACCCGCGGCGATCGTGCCCACACCCACTTCCGAGACCAACTTGACGCTGATGTCGGCGCGCGGGTTGGCGTTCTTCAGGTCGTGGATCAGCTGCGCCAGGTCCTCGATCGAATAGATGTCGTGGTGCGGCGGCGGTGAGATCAGGCCCACGCCCGGCACGCTGTAGCGCAGCATGCCGATGTATTCGCTGACCTTGCCACCCGGCAGCTGGCCGCCCTCGCCCGGCTTGGCGCCCTGCGCCATCTTGATCTGGATCTGGTCGGCGCTGGCCAGGTACTCGGTGGTCACGCCGAAGCGGCCCGAGGCCACCTGCTTGATCTTCGAGCGCAGGCTGTCGCCTTCGGCGAGCGCATAGTCGGCCTCGACCACGCCGTGGCCCATCACATCGCCGAGCGTGGTGCCGGCGCTGATGCGGATGCCTTTGAGTTCGTTGCGGTAGCGGGCCGGGTCTTCGCCGCCTTCGCCGGTGTTGCTCTTGCCGCCGATGCGGTTCATCGCCACTGCCAAGGTGCTGTGCGCTTCGGTGCTGATCGAGCCCAGGCTCATCGCGCCGGTGGCGAAGCGTTTGACGATTTCGGCCGCGCTTTCCACCTGGTCGAGCGGGATGGCCTTGGCCGGATCGACCTTGAATTCGAACAGTCCGCGCAAGGTCATGTGGCGCTTGCTCTGATCGTTGATGATCTGTGCGTAGTCCTTGTAGGTGTCGAAACGGCCCGAGCGCGCGCTGTGCTGCAGCTTGGCGATGGCATCGGGCGTCCACATGTGCTCTTCGCCGCGCACGCGCCAGGCGTATTCGCCACCCGCATCGAGCATGCCAGCCAGCACCGGGTCGTTGCCGAAGGCGGCGCGGTGCATGCGCACCGCTTCTTCGGCGACCTCGAACACGCCGATGCCGCCGATCTGCGAGGCGGTGCCGCGGAAGTACTTCTCGACGAAATTGCGCTCCAGCCCGATGGCCTCGAACAACTGCGCGCCGCAGTACGACATGTAGGTGCTCACGCCCATCTTCGACATGATCTTGCTCAGGCCCTTGCCCACCGCCTTGATGTAGTGCGCAATGGCCTTGTCGGCCGACAGATCGCCGGGCAGTTCGGCATGCAGCCGCGTCAGCGTCTCCAGCGCCAGGTAGGGGTGCACGGCCTCGGCGCCATAACCGGCCAGCACCGCGAAGTGGTGCACCTCGCGCGCACTGCCGGTTTCGACGACCAAGCCGGCGGTCGTGCGCAGCCCGGCGCGCACCAGGTGATGGTGCACCGCCGACAACGCCAGCACGGCGGGGATCGCGACATGCTCGCGGTCCATGTGGCGGTCGCTGATGACGATGATGTTGTGCCCGCTGCGAATGGCATCGACGCTCTCGGCGCACAGCGAGGCCAGCTGCGCCTCGACGCCCTCGCGCCCCCAGTGCATCGGATAGCAGATGTCGAGCTCGTAGCTGCGGAACTTGCCCGAGGTGTGCAGCTCGATGTCGCGCAGCCGCGCCATGCCGTCGAAATCGAGCACCGGCTGGTTGACCTCCAGCCGCATCGGCGGGTTCACCGCGTTGATGTCGAGCAGGTTCGGCTTCGGCCCGATGAAGCTGTTCAGGCTCATCACGATGGCTTCGCGGATCGGGTCGATCGGCGGGTTCGTGACCTGGGCGAACAGCTGCTTGAAATACAGGTACAGCGGCTTGTTGCGATCGGACAGCACCGCCAGCGGCGAGTCGTTGCCCATCGAGCCGGTGCCTTCTTCGCCGAGACTGGCCATCGGGCTCATCAGGAACTTGATGTCTTCCTGCGTGTAGCCGAAGGCCTGCTGGCGATCGAGCAGACTGTCCTTGAAGGTGCCGACACTGCCCTTGACGTCGAGCGAATCGAGGCGCACGCGCACGGTTTCGATCCATTGCCGATAGGGCTTGGCGAACGCGAACTGGTTCTTCAGTTCTTCGTCGTCGATGATGCGGCCCTGCTCGAAATCGATCAGGAACATCTTGCCCGGCTGCAGCCGCCACTTGCGCACGATGCGGTTTTCGGGGATCGGCAACACGCCGGACTCGGATCCCATCACCACCAGGTCGTCATCGGTGACGATGTAGCGCGCCGGGCGCAAGCCGTTGCGGTCGAGCGTGGCGCCGATCTGCTTGCCGTCGGTGAACGCGATCGCCGCCGGGCCGTCCCACGGCTCCATCATCGCCGCGTGGTATTCGTAGAACGCGCGGCGGCGCGGGTCCATGTGCTCATGCTGTTCCCAGGCCTCGGGAATCATCATCATCGCCGCGTGTGCCAGCGGGTAGCCGGCCATCGTCAGCAGTTCGAGCGCGTTGTCGAAGGTGGCGGTGTCGCTCTGGCCTTCGAAGGTGATCGGGTACAGCTTGAGCAGGTCATCACCGAGCACCGGCGACTTCATCACGCCCTCGCGCGCACGCATCCAGTTGAAGTTGCCCTTGACGGTGTTGATCTCGCCGTTGTGCGCGACCAGCCGGTACGGGTGCGCCAGCTGCCATTCGGGAAAGGTGTTGGTGGAAAAACGCTGGTGCACCAGCGCGAAGGCCGAGGTGGCGCGCGCGTCGGCCAGGTCCTTGTAGTAGCGCCCCACCTGGTTGGCCAGCAGCAGCCCTTTGTAGATCACGGTGCGGCAGCTCATGCTGGTGACGTAGTACTCGCGGCCATGCGTCAGGTTCAGCGCCTGGATGGCGCGCGCCGCGGTGCGGCGGATGACGTACAGCTTGCGCTCCAGTGCATCGGGCACGATCACGTCGGGGCCGCGGCCGATGAACACCTGGCGGATCACCGGCTCTTTTTCGCGCACCGCCGGTGACATCGGCATGTCGGTGTCCACCGGCACCTCGCGCCAGCCGAGCAGCACCTGGCCTTCGCGCTGGATGGCGCGTTCCACCTCCTGCACACAGGCCAGCCGCGACGCATGTTCCTTGGGCAGGAAGATCATGCCCACGCCGTATTCCAGCGGCGGCGGCAGCTCGATGCCCTGCGCGCGCATCTGCTCGCGGTAGTAGTCGTCGGGCAGCTGAATGAGGATGCCGGCGCCATCGCCCATCAGCTTGTCGGCGCCGACGGCGCCGCGGTGGTCGAGGTTTTCCAGGATCAGCAGGCCCTGCTCGATGATCGAGTGCGACTTCAGCCCCTTGATCTGCGCAACGAAGCCCAACCCGCAGGCATCGTGCTCGTGGGCCGGGTCGTACAAGCCTTGCCGCGCAGGCGGCCGGGCACTGTGTTCGGCGGCCTGGATGTCGACGGCCGTGGTTTCGACGCTCTGCTGCATGGGACTCTCGCTGGTCTGGAGTGCGGACGCGGATTATTGCAGTGCAGCGAACGAATCCAGCGCACTTTTAATGGGGTCAGATACTATTAAATTCCTGACCGATGAGCGGCATTGGTTTAATGGGGACAGTCATTAAACGATATTTTGCCAGCCCCCTCCATTTGGCGCGCGTCGGCTTGAATCACCCCCAGCAGGTTGCGTGCCAAGCGCCCTATGCGACGGGCACGGACTTCAGTCGCCGCCGATCGGCGGTTTCGGCGGCCGGCCGCGTCGGCCGGGGCTGCGTGATGCGTCCGGTGCGCTCGCTCAAGCGTTCGAGGAAGGCCGGCGAGCCCCACGCGCGGCCGGCCAGCGCGGCCCGTTCCAGCGCTTCGCTCGCGCGCGGATCGGGGCCCTGCGCCAGCAGCTCACGCCAGGCCGCTTCGCGTTCGAAGGGCGTGTTGCCCAGGCGCCAGAATTCGGGCGGATCGCTGACCAACGGATCGCGCTTCAGCCCCAGGCGGTGTGCGGCACTCGACCAGCGCGTTGGCTGCAAGGTGCCGGCATCGGCACCTTGCAGATCGGTCGAGTCGATCAGCTGCATGCAATGCAGCGCATACGGCCCCGGTTCGACCACCGCCGTGCGGAAGCGCCCCTCCCACAGCGTGCCCACGCGGCCGTGGCGCCTATTAAATGCCGCGCCATAGCGCCGGCCCAGCGCCTGCACCATGCGACCCAGCGAGTCGGCCTCGAGCGGCATCACCAGCAGGCGCACCTGCGCCGGCAGCAACGCATGGGCATGCACCCGCACCCGTTCGGCGCGCGCCGCCTCACCGAGCAGGCGCACGAAGGTGTCGCGGTCGGCGTCGTCGATGAACACCGGCTGGCCGTTGTGGCCGCGCTGCACCAGGTAGTGCGGCTGGCCCGGCACAACAAGACGGGGCTGGCGAGCCATGGCGGCGCGCTTGCCGGCGCTCAGGCCGCCGTGCCGAACGGCGAGCGCCCGCTCAGGCGCTGATGTTCACGCACGGCGAAGCGGTCGGTCATGCCGGCGATGTAGTCGGCGACGGCGCGCTCGCGGCGCGCCTGCTGCGCGTAGTCGTCGGGCATCTGCTCGGGTCGAGCCACATAGGCGGCAAACAGCTCGACGACCACCTGGCGGGCGCGCTCGGTGTTCAGCCTGACTTGCTCGTGCCGGTACAGCCGATCGAAAAGGAAGCGCTTGAGCTCGCTGCAGGCTTGGCGCATCGGCGCGCCGAAGCCCGCCAGCGGCGGAGCGGCGCGCACCGCGTCGGCATCGACCGGCGCGTGGCGTTCGATCGCCGCCGTCGTGTGCCCGACCAGGTCATCGGCCATCGCGCGCAGCATGCGGCGAATGATCTCGAACAGCGCCAAGCGCTGTGGTGGCGCGGCATCCAGCGCCGGCCAGTCGGCCATCACACCCTCGTGGCAGCGCCGAAACAGCGGCACCTCGAGCAACTGTGCCGGCTCGAGCAGGCCCGAGCGCACGCCGTCGTCGATGTCGTGCGCGCTGTAGGCCATCTGATCGGCCAGATCGACCAGCTGCGCCTCCAGCGACGGCTGCGTGCTGTCCAGAAAGCGCCGGCCGACATCTCCCGGGCGCCTGTCTTCCAGCCGCTGCGCGTGGCGCCGCGCACAGTGCTTGAGGATGCCCTCGCGCGTCTCGAAGCACAGGTTCAGGCCATCGAAGCCGGGATAGCGCTGCTCGAGCGAATCGACCACCCGCAGGCTTTGCAGGTTGTGCTCGAAGCCGCCGTGCTCGCGCATGCAGTCGTGCAGCGCGTCCTGCCCGGCATGGCCGAAGGGCGTGTGCCCGAGGTCATGGGCCAGCGCGATGGCCTCGACCAGGTCCTCGTTGAGCCGCAGCGAGCGGGCCATCGAGCGCGCCAGCTGCGCCACCTCCAGCGAGTGCGTCAGCCGCGTGCGGAACAGGTCGCCTTCGTGGTTGACGAAAACCTGCGTCTTGTACATCAGGCGCCGGAACGCGGTGCTGTGCACGATGCGTTCGCGGTCGCGATGGAAGTTGTCGTCGGCGTCCTGCCCCGGCTCGCGAAACAGGCGGCCGCGGCTGTGGCACGGATCGCTGGCCCATCGGGCCAAGGCGCCGTCAGCCGACATGGGCGGCAATCACCTCGCGCACCCTGTCGTCGGGAGCCGCGCGAACGCTGGCCGAGCCGAGCGCGTCGATGACCACGAAGCGGATCTCGCCGCCCTCCGCCTTCTTGTCGATGCGCATCAGCTCGAGGTAGCGCGCGGCGCCGAGATCGGGGCCGCGCACCGGCAGTCCGGCGCGTTCGATCAAGTGGCGCATGCGTTCGACGAAGGATTGCGGCATCAGGCCCAGGCGCACCGACAGCTCGCTGGCCATGACCATGCCGCAGGCCACCGCCTCGCCGTGCAGCCATTGGCCATGGCCGAGGCCGGTTTCGATGGCATGGCCGAAGGTGTGGCCGAAGTTGAGGATCGCGCGCAGGCCGCTTTCGCGTTCGTCCGCGCCGACCACGCGAGCCTTGATCTCGCAGCTGCGCCGCACCGCATGCGCCAGCGCGGCGGGCTCACGCGCCAGCAGCGCTGTCCAGATTCGCTTCGATCCAGACGAGAAAATCGGCATCGGCGATGGGGCCGTACTTGATCACCTCGGCCAGGCCGGCGCGCAGCTCGCGCTGCGGCAGGCTGTTCAAGGTGCCCAGGTCGCAAATCACGCGCAGCGGCTGGTGAAAGGCGCCGATCATGTTCTTGCCGCGCGCGTGGTTGATGGCCGTCTTGCCCCCCACCGATGAATCGACCTGCGCCAACAGCGTGGTCGGCACCTGCACATAACCGATGCCGCGCATGTAGCAGGCGGCGGCAAAGCCGGTGATGTCGCCGACGACGCCACCCCCGAGCGCGAACAGCAAGGTGCGCCGGTCGCAGCCGTCGGCGAGCAGCCGGTCGAAAATCAGGTTCAGCGTGGCCGCGTCCTTGAACTGCTCGCCATCCGGCAGTTCGAGCAGCGAGACCTGGCGGTAGCGGCGCAGCAACGCGGTGCGCAGCGTGCCGGCGTAAAGGGCTGCCACCGTCGGGTTGCTGACGATCAGCACGCGCGACGCGTCCGGCAGCGGCGCCCAGCTCGTGTCGTCGCCGAGCAGGCCCTCGCCGATGACGATGTCGTAACGCTCGCGGCCGGTATCGACCGTCACGCAATGGGATTCAGCAGCAGCGAGAGGCATCGCTGCCGAGTGTAAAGGGGGCAGGGACGGCCGGTGTTCAGTGGCCCGCGCTGCGGGCACGCGCATCCACCGGCGACGGCACCACGGCAGCATCGACCAAGCCGGCCAGTTCCAGTTGCATCAGCACCATGTTGACCAGCGACGGCACCGACGGCCGGCCGGTCTCGACCACATAGTGCGCCACCTTGCGGTACAGCGGATCGCGCTCGCGGAACAGTTCGCGCAGACGGCGCAGCGGGTCGGCCACCTGCAGCAGCGGCCGGTGGCTGTCGTGGCGCAGACGGCGGAACAGGTCTTCCGGGCTCGAGCGCAGGTAGAACACGTGGCTGCGGGCGGCGAGGTGGTGGCGGTTCGCATCGCGCAGCACGGCGCCGCCGCCGGTGGCCAGCACCTGGCCGTCGCCGGCACACAGTTCGCCGATCACCTGTTCCTCGATGTCGCGAAAGGCCGCTTCGCCCTGCGTGTCGAAGAAGCGGCGGATCGGCATGCCGATGCGCTGCTCGATGGCATGGTCGCTGTCGTTCAGCGCCAGGCCCAGGTGCCTGGCCAGATGTCGGGCGACCGTGGACTTGCCACAGCCCGGCATGCCGACCAGGGCGATGTTCACATCAGTTCTTGTTCGTGCAAAGCAGACCCTGCTGGCCTTCGGGGTTCACGGTCAGCACAGTCGGGCTGGCCTGCACGCCGTAGGGGCCGAGGCGGAATGCGGGCTCCTTCTCGGCATCGCTGATGGCATCGGCCAACACCGGCAGCACGCCCTGATAGTTGGTGCGCCCCTCCGTTCCCGCCACGCCGGAAGCCGCCACGAGGATGTTGAACTGCAGCCAGGAGGCGACGTTTTGCAGGTAGGTGATCTTCACCTTCACCTGGCCATCGCTGTTGGTGCTGGACGGGCCCACGAAGTTGATCGCCACATCGGCCTTGCGGGGTTCGAGTACGCCGCTTGCGTTGGCATCCTCGACCGCGCCGTTGGCATACACCTGCAGAACGCCGTTGCGGTTGAGGTCTTCATTGTCGCAAGTCGCCAGCGTCGCCTGCGCCCACTTGTCGCCGACGACGACCCACTCGCCCTTGACGTAGCGCAGCAGATCGATCGACGGCGAGATCTGCACGCCCGCCTTGGCCAGCCCTGACGAATCCACCACCTGAACCGTGAAGGTCTTGACGTAGCTCTGGTCCACCACCTCGATCTTGTCGTCGGTGCCGATGGACACCGACAGCGCTTCTGAGATGACGGTCAACGTGGTCATCGTCTGGTTCGGGCAGGTGTTGATCGCGAAGTCGGTGTTCGACCAGCAGGCCCGCACGGTCACGCCATCGGTCGGGCTGAAGCGGCTGCCTGGCACGTACGCCGTGGTAGCCACGCCATTGGCGTCGCTGTATACGACATTGGTGCCTGAGGTGAAGCTGCCGCCGATGCTGTTGGCATCACCGGCCAGGTCGAAGCGCACGCGCACATTCTTCACCGGCGCATTGTTTGCACCCAGAAACAGCGCGCGGATCTCGGAGCGGTTGCTGGTCGTCGCGGTGTTCACCGACACCACGCTGGGGTTGGCCGCCACCGAAGCCGACTGCACCGCCAGCAGGGCCGGCGGAATGGTGCCAGTGCCGGACTGCACCAGCACCGTCTGCGTGGTGGACACACCGCCCGCACTGGCCTTGATGTCCAGGCTGCCGCCAGCGGCCGGAGCCGTGTAGGTGTAGCTGTAGTCGCCGTTGTTGCCGGTCACGCCGGCCGTCTCGACCGCCGACACCCCGGTGACCAGAATGGTCTGGCCAGCCATCGGGTTGGCATTGGCGTCGAGCAGGCGGAAATCGACCTGGCCGGCCGCGCCGGGCGCGATAACCGCCGGCAGCGGCGTGGCCACCAAGTTGGCGCCGACGACCTGAAAGGTCGCTGTGCGTGACAGCGAGCCGCTGATGGCGGTGACGGTGACGACCCGGTTGGCCTGGTTCGCGCCGACACCGATATCGGCGACGACGACGCCCGCCGCATTCGTCGTCGGCGCGCTGACGGTGGCCACCGCATCGTTGTTGACCCGCACCGTGACCGGGATGTCGGCGACGGTGTTGCCGTTGGCATTGACCGCCGTGACCGTGGCCTTCAGTGTGCTGCTGCCAGTGTTGGCCAGGCTGGTCGCGCTGAGCGAGAGCGACAGGTCGGCCGCCGTTGGCGCTGTCGCGCCGCCATTCTCGACACATTCACCCACCGCCTCGCCACCGAAAGCAGGCGGCGAGGTGCAGTCCGTGTCGCCACCACAGGCCGCTATCAGCAGCGCGATGGCGCCTGCCGAGGCAGCCGCACGCAGGCCGCGCAGCACCGCCATGCCCGATCCATGTTGGAATTTCGCCGTCATCTCAATCTTTCTCAGTTGCTTTTTGGCACCAGGCACGGAGTCGGTCTATCCAGCGACCGTCACGGATCCGGCTTCGCCGGTCCGTGGACGGTGCCCCCTGAAGGGGGCGCGCGCAGCGCGTAGGGGGTGGCCCATATCAACGTGCCGTGGCCCGGTCGGTGACGATCTTCGGGGTGATGAACACCAGCAGCTCGGTCTTCTGCGACGAACGCAGCGTGTTCCTGAACAGCGCGCCCAGGTAGGGAATGTCACCCAGCAGCGGCACCTTGTTGACGGTGTCCTGATCGGTCTGCGTGAAGATGCCGCCGATGACCACGGTGCCGCCGTTTTCCACCAGCACCTGCGTGCGCACGTGCTTGGTGTCGATGGCGAAGCCCGACAGCGTGGGCTGGCCGACGCTGTCCTTGTTGACGTCGAGGTCGAGGATGACGTGGCCTTCGGGCGTGATCTGCGGTGTCACTTCCAGCTTCAGGTTGGCCTTGCGGAACTGCACCGAGGTGGCGCCGCTGGAGGTGGCGGCCTGGTACGGCAGCTCGGTGCCCTGCTCGATCAGCGCCGACACCTGGTCGGCGGTGATGACCCGCGGGCTGGAGATGATCTTGCCCTTGCCGTCGCTTTCCAGCGCCGACAGCTCCAGGTTCAGGAACTTGTCGGCCGACGAGCCGAACAGCGACAGCGCGAAGGTCGCGGCGGCGGCACCCAGCGAGCCCGTGTTCGCCGGCAGGTTGACGAACTGCGTGTTGCTGAAACTGGACGGCGGGGCCTGACCGGTCTGCGAGCCGATGGCCGTGTAGTTGCCGCCCACCTGGGCGCCGGGGCCGGAGGTCGGCGCGCCGCTCAGGTTGGCGAAGCCGAGCTTCACGCCCAGGCTGCGGCCGAAGGAATCGGTGGCCTCGACGATGCGCGCCTCGATCAGCACCTGGCGCACCGGGATGTCGATCTTGGCGATCAGCCCCTGCACTTCTTCCAGCTTCGACGGGATGTCGGTGACGAACAGCTGGTTGGTGCGCTGCTCGAAGATCACGCTGCCGCGCGGCGACAGGATGCGCCCGGAGTTCTGGCCGGTGGCGTTGTCGATCGCCTGCGCCACCAGCGCCGAGCCGATCAGGCTCTTGGCGATGGTTTCGGCCTTGGTGTAGTTGAGCTGGAACGACTGCGTGCGCACCGGCTCGAGTTCGGCGATCTTCTTCTTCGATTCGAGTTCGACCTGCTCGCGGTTGGCCAGCTCTTCCTTGGGCGCGATCCACAGCACGTTGCCGTTCTTGCGCACGCCCAGGCCCTTGCTTTGCAGGATGATGTCCAGCGCCTGGTCCCAGGGCACGTCCTTCAAGCGCAGCGTGACGTTGCCGGCAACGCTGTCGCTGGTGACGACGTTGAAGTTGGTGAAGTCGGCGATCACCTGCAGCAGCGCGCGCACCTCGATGTTCTGGAAGTTCAGGCTCAGCTTCTCGCCCTGGAAGCCCTGCCCCTGCACCAGCTTGTTCGGATCGACCTTCAGCGGCCGCACCTCGAGCACGAACTGGTTGTCGGTCTGGTAGGCGCTGTGTTCCCACGAGCCGCGTGGCTCGATGACCATGCGCACGCGGTCGCCACTCTGGAAGGTGGAGACGTTCTGCACCGGGGTGCCGAAATCGGCCACATCGAGCCGGCGACGCAGGCGTTCAGGCAAGGTCGAGCGCAGGAACTCGACCACCAGCGACTGGCCCTGCTGACGGATGTCCACCCCCACCTGGTTGCTGGGCAGATCGACGATGACACGGCCGGCGCCATCGCTGCCGCGCCTGAAATCGACATCGGCGATGCTTTGCGACTGCTCGTTCTGCGGCGCCGCGAACTGCGTCGCTGGCGCGGCGGCAACCGACGGGCCGGCGGCATCGAGCGTGACGATCAACGCCGAGCCTTGCAGTTGCACCTGGTAGCTGGCGGCCTGGCGCAGGTTGAGCACCAGGCGGCTGCGGTCACCGGCCTGCGCCACCGCGGCCGAACGCAGGTTGCCCTGATTGATCTCGACCGAGTTCTTGCCCAGCCCGTTGCGCACGCCCGGCAGGTCGATGGCCACGCGTGGCGGCGCCTGGATGGCGAAGCCGCTCGGCACGGCGGCCAGCGGCTCGCTCAGCTCGATGCGCACGACATCGCTGCCGGACTGCTGCGAACTGCTGATCGACTTGATCATGTTCTGGGCATAGGCGCCAATCGGCAACGCCAGTGCCAAGGCGATCAAAGTGGCGCGCCACTTGTGCATAGTGCGGTTCTCCAGTGTCATCTTCATCGTCCCCGCTCCTGCAGCTGCAGCGTGCTCGGGCGTTCGATCCATTCGCCCGCCGCGTCCTGCACGATCTCGCGCAGCACGATCTGGGTCTCGGTAATCTTGGTGATGCGGCCGTAGTTCTGGCCGACGTAGTCGCCGGGCTTGACCTGGTAGAGCAGGTTGTCCACCTTCAGCAGTGCGAACGGCGTCTCGGATTTGGCCACGCTGCCGACCATGACCATACTGTCCAGCGGATACGACTCCAGCGGTTCCTTGCGCCGGTTCAGCTCGGCGCCGAGAAGCGAGTTCGGCTGGCGCGCTTCCATCTTCAGCGCCACGGTGAGCTTTTGCGCGCTGAACGGGTCTACCGCCTGCGCCGAGGTGAAGGGCTGCGGGTCGAACTTGGTCGGCGGCGACAGCGGCGACACGTTCGGCTTCACGTCGCGCTGCTGGCGCGCCATCCAATCCTGCAACTCTTCGTTCTCGGCGCCACATCCGGCCAGCGCCAGCAACAGCAGCGCGAGCGCTGCGGGCGCCGCACGACCGCGGTGTGCGGGTTTCGCCCGTTTCGCAAGAGGCCTCATTTCTTCGCTCCCTTGGCCTTGGCGGCGGCCTTCGCCGCAGCCGCCTTCTTCTGTTCGGCGACTTCGTTCGCGTCCAGGTAGCGGTAGGTGCGCGCGGTGGCATCCATGGCCAGCGGGCCGGTCGGGTTGTTCGCCGTCAGCGGCGCGATCGTCAGGTCGTGCAGCGTGACAATGCGCGACAGGTTGGCCACATCGGCGGCAAAGGCGCCCATGTCGTTGTAGCGGCCGCTGACACGCAGCGTGATCGGCAGCTCGGCGTAGTAGTCCTTGACCTCGACCTGGCCGGGGCGGAACAGCTCGAACTGCAAGCCGCGGCCGAGCCCGGCCTGGTTGATGTCGGACAGCAGCGCATCCATCTCGGCCTTGCCCGGCAACTGCTTTTCGAGTTGGGTGACGAACTCCTGCACCTGCAGCTTCTGCTTGCGCAGCTCGCCCAGGTTGACGGCCTGGCCGAGCTTGCTCACGTAGTCGGCTTTCAGCGCCGGCTCGCGGTTGCGTTCGGCCTCCAGCTCGTCGGTGGCCTCGGACAGCAGCGCGAACCAGCAGGCCACGACCACGGCCGCAACCGTCGCGACCCAGCTGGCCATCTTGGGCAGCGTCGGCCACTGGCCCGGCTCCTTCGGGTTGAGCCCGCGAAATTGCGAGGCGGCGTTTTCCAGCAAGCTGCTGACGTCGAAATTGGGGGTGGCGGCCTTGGCATTCATGGCGGGCTCAGGGTGATTTCGTCGCCACGGATGCGGCGGGTTCGGCGGCTTGAGCCTGCGGACGCTTCAGCGCCAGCCGCATCGAGAATTCGTTCAACCGGCGCTGGTCGCGTGCCGCGCCCGGCAGCGGCTTGGCGGCCTTGATCTCGATCAGCTCCGGGCGCTCCAGCCACGGCGAGCTGTACAGCGTGTTGCGCAGGAACTCCGACACCCGTTCGTTGGTCTGCGCCATGCCGGTGACGAGCACCGTGTTGCCGGTCTGCTTGACGTTGGTCAGGAACACACCTTCGGGTGTCTGCTTGACCAGTTCGTCGAGCAGGTAGACCGGGATGTTGCGGTCGGTCTGCAAGTCCTCGACGGCCTTCTGGCGTGCCTTCAGCGCTTCGATCTCGGCGCGCAGGTTAGCGATGTCCTTTATCTGCGTCTCGAGCCGGGCGATCTCGGTTTTGAGGAAGTTGTTGCGCGACTGCTGGGCCGAGGTCAGCTGCTGCAGCACGCCGTACCAGATGCCGGCGATGACCAGGCCGAGCACGGCACAGGCCACCAAAGCGGCGAAGAAGGCCCGCTTGCGCTGGCGCCGCTTTTCCTCGCGGTGAGGAAGCAGGTTGATCAGAATCACTGAACGAACCTCCGCATGGCCAGGCCGCAGGCCGTCAGATAAGAAGGTGCTTCGCGGCGCAGGGCCGATTCACGCACCGACGAGCCGATCTTCATCTGCGCGAACGGGTCCACCACCTGCGAGGCGAAGCCGGTCAACTCGGTGACGCGGTCCTTCAGGCCCGGCAGCGTGGCGGTGCCACCGGCCAGCATCACGTAGTGCACCTTGTGGTGCGGCGTGCTGGTGAAGAAGTACTGCAGCGCGCGGCCGATTTCCTGCGACAGGCTGTCGACGAACGGCACCAGGATCACCGATTCGTAATCCTCGGGCAGGTCGTTGGAAAGTTTCTTCGCCTCGGCCTCTTCGAACGAGAAGCCGTATTGCCGCGAGATCAGCTGCGTCAGCTGCGAGCCGCCGAAGGCCTGGTCGCGGTCGTAGAGCATCTCGTCGTCGCGCAGCACCTTCAGGCTGGTGGTGTCGGCGCCGATCTCGAACAAGGCCACGAGGGCGTCGCGCCCTTCGTTGGGCAAGGCCTCGATCAGCCGCGCCATCGCCAGGCGTGAAGCGTGCGACTCGATATCGAGCACCACCGGCTTCAGGCCCGCCGCCTCGGCCAGGCCCTGGCGGTCCTGCACGCGGTCCTTGCGCGATGCGGCGATCAGCACCTCGACATCACCGGCCGAGGTGGTGCTGGGACCGATGACGCAGAAGTCGAGGCTGACCTCGTCGAGCGAGAACGGGATGTACTGGTTGGCTTCGGATTCGACCTGCAGCTCCATCTCCTCATCGCGCAAGCCGGCCGGCAACATAATCTTTTTCGTGATCACCGCCGATTGCGGCATCGCCATCACGACATGCTTGGTGCGCGTGCCGCTCTTGACCACCACGCGACGCACCGCCTCGGCGACCTCGTCGAACTTCTCGATCTGCCCATCGGTGATCCAGCCCTTTTCGAAAGGCTCGGACGCGAAGCGCTCGATGACGAAATCGCCGTTGCCGCCGCGACCCAGTTCAACCAGCTTGACGCTGGACGAGCTGATGTCCAACCCGATGGCGGGAGGATGCTTCTGCCCGAAAAGCTGACCGAGAAAACTCGCCACACCAAACTCCTGACCTGCCTTGTTAAGGGCTGCGTCAATGTTGAGAAGTCACTTGAATACTAGCAGCAAGGCCCTTGAGCCCCAACGAAAAACGCCCTCCGAAGTCTGCCCCTCGTTGTGCCGGACCGACGTCTCGAACAGCACCTGAAACAAGCCGCTAATGCACCTTGCAAGTCGTGTGCGACGAAACACCGATCGACACAACCAGCCTTGCGCGAACGCAGCCCATGGCCTTTGTCTTCGGCCGACCCGGTGCTTTCTATAATTCGCCGTCCGCGCAGTCCCACACGAATGAACAGCCCCCGGCCCCAGGCCCCTTCAGACGACCGATCGGGCGCTGCACCGACGAGAGCGAAAGGTGGCCGCTTGTTCGGCAAGGTGACACGCTTCATGTTGTGGATGGCCGGCCTGGCCGCGGCCGGCGTGGGGGGGTTGCTGGTGCTGGTGGGCATCGCGGTGGCGGTGGCCTATCCGAACGTGCCCTCCATCGATGGCCTGGCCGATTACCGGCCCAAGCTGCCGATGCGAATCTACGCTGCTGACGGCTTGCTGCTCGGAGAATTTGGTGAAGAAAGGCGCAACTTCACACCCATTGGCCTGATACCGAAGGTCATGCAGGATGCGGTGCTGGCGGCCGAGGACGCGCGCTTCTACGAACACGCCGGCATCGATTTCAAAGGCGTGCTGCGCGCGGCGCTGGCCAACCTGCGCGATGCGCGCAGCCAGGGCGGCTCGACCATCACCATGCAGGTGGCGAAGAATTTCTATCTCTCCACCGAGAAGACCTACACGCGCAAGATCTACGAGCTGCTGCTGACACTGAAGATCGAGCGGCTGCTCAACAAGGAGCAGATTCTCGAGCTGTACATGAATCAGATCTTCCTGGGCCAGCGTGCGTTCGGCTTCGCCGCCGCCAGCGAAACCTACTTCGGCACGCCGCTGAAGGACATCACGCTGGCGCAGGCGGCGATGCTGGCGGCATTGCCACGGGCGCCATCGGCCTACAACCCGATCAGCAATCCCAAACGCGCCGTGCAACTGCAGCACACCGTGCTCAACCAGATGCTCGATCAGGGCTTCGTCAGCGCGGCACAGGTGGAGCAGGCGCGCGCCGAGGTGCTGCGCTACCGGACCCCGTCGGCGGTGCCGGTGCATGCCGAGTTCGCGGTGGAAACGGCACGCCAGCTGGTGTTCGCGCAATACGGCGCCGAGGCCTACACGCGCGGGCTGGTGGTCACCCTGACCATCAATTCGGCCGACCAGGCGGCCGCCTACCGGGCCCTGCGCCGCGGGCTGCTGACCTACGAGCAACGCCAGCACTACCGCGGTCCGGAGGCCTATGTCGATCTGCCCGCCGATGCGGCCAAGCTCGACGAGCGCGTCACCGAAGCACTGGCCGAGCATCCGGACAACGATGAGTTGCGTGCCGCGGTGGTCCTTCAAGCATCGCCATCGAAGGTGGTGGCGATGCTGCAGGACGGCCAGACCATCACCGTCAGCGGCAACGGTCTGAAGCCGGTGGCCTCGGGCCTGTCGTCGAAGGCCGGGCCGAAGAAGGAGATCCGCCCGGGCGCCGTGGTGCGCGCCGTCGATGACGGCAAGGGCGAGTGGTCGTTGACGCAGCTGCCCGAGGTCGAAGGCGCGATGGTGGCAGTCGATCCGCGCAGCGGCGCGATCCGCGCGCTGGTCGGTGGCTTCGACTATGAGCGCTCGAAGTTCAACCATGTCACGCAGGCGCTGCGCCAGCCGGGCTCCAGCTTCAAGCCCTTCATCTATTCGGCGGCGCTGGAAAAGGGCTTCACGCCATCGACCATCGTCAACGACGCACCCCTGTTCTTCGACGCCGGCGCCACCGGCAGCCAGCCCTGGGAGCCGAAGAATTACGACGGCAAGTTCGAAGGACCGATGCCATTGAGAACCGCGCTCGCGAAGTCGAAGAACATGGTCTCGATCCGCATCCTGCAATCCATCGGCCCGGCCTTTGCGCAAGACTGGATCGGCCGTTTCGGCTTCGAGGCCGACAAGCACCCGGCATTCCTGACGATGGCGCTCGGCGCCGGCTCGGCAACGCCGCTGCAGATGGCCACCGCCTACGGCGTGTTCGCAACCGGCGGCTACCTGGTGGCACCGGTGCTGATCGCCAAGGTCGCCGACACCAAGGGCCAGGTGCTGCAGCACAGCGAGTTCGCCGAGCTCGACGAATCGAAGCGCACGCTGGATGCCCGCAACGCGTTCGTGATGAATACGCTGCTGCAGGAAGTCACGCGCTCGGGCACGGCCGCTTCCGCCAAGCGCGCGCTGGGCCGCGGCGACATCTTCGGCAAGACCGGCACCACCAACGATTCACTCGATGCCTGGTTCACCGGCTTTCACCCGACGCTGGTGGCGGTGGTGTGGATCGGCTACGACACGCCGCGCAAGCTGGGCGAACGTGAAACCGGCGGCGCGCTCGCGCTGCCGGTGTGGATCGACTTCATGAAACACGCGCTGAAGGGTGTGCCGGTGCAGGAGCTGTCACCGCCCGAGGGCGTGATTCTCGAAGACGGCGACTGGCGCTACGAGGAATTCGCCGGCGGCGCGGGTGTCACCAGCCTGGGGCTGGAAGATGTCATTCCAGCGCCGCCGACGACCGAAGAGCGCAGCAGCATCCTCGACCTTTTTAGGCGCTGAAGGCGACGCGCGCCTCAGGGCGCCAGTTTCAGCTCGCGGCCGCCCTGGGTGCTGGCGTGTTGCGACAGCGCGGCGTAGAACTCGCTGCCGTCGCGCGTGTCGAGCCAGCGCCCCTCGACATGGCGGAAATGGAAACCGCCGCCGCGCGCGGCCAGCCAGATCTCCTGCAACGGCGGCTGGGTGTTGACGACGATGCGGCTGTCGTCGGGGAACACCAGTTCGAGCAGCCCGCCGGTGCGCTGGGTGTCGATGTCGATCACATCGTCCTGCAGCCAGCGGTCGGCGGCGGCCTCGATGCGCTGCAGCAGCGCGTCACTGAGACGGCGGTACTCGGCATCGGACAGCGGGGTGGCGGCGGGGGGGGTGCTCATGGTCGGGTCGATACAATCGCGCTCATGCCAGCGACATCGCAATCGAGTGTAGCGGCGTCGCCTTCCAGCCCTTGCCCGCCCACCCCGTGGCCGATGGTGCTTCTGGTGCTGATGCTTGGCACAGCGACCAGTGGCTGTGGCCAGAAGGGTCCGCTGATCCTGCCCGCGACGGGCAGCGCTTCGGCGCCGGCAAGCGCATCGGCAAGCGCCCCCGCCCGATGACCCTGCCCGGCAGCCCCTTCCTGGCTCGCGGCCGGGGCGTCAGCCCGCATGACGGTGACGCCGCGCAGGGCGAGTTGCTGCTCGACGGCTGTTCGCTCGACGCCCTGGCGCGCCGCTTCGGCACGCCGCTGTTCGTCTATTCGCAGCGCGCGGTGCTCGCTGCCGCCGACGCCTACCTGGGCGCGTTGGCCGGCCGGCCGCACCTGCTGTGCTATGCGATGAAGGCCAATTCGAGCCTGGCGCTGTTGCAGACGCTGCAACGGGCCGGCTGTGGCTTCGACATCGTCTCCGGCGGCGAACTCGAACGCGCGTTGGCCATCGGCGCCGACCCGTCGCGCATCGTGTTTTCGGGCGTCGGCAAGACGCGTGCGGAGATGCAGCGCGCATTGCAGGTGGGTGTGCGCTGCTTCAATGTCGAAAGCGAGGCCGAGCTCGAGCTGCTGGCCGCCGAGGCGAGTGCCGGCGGGCATATCGCGCGGGTCAGCCTGCGCATCAACCCGGATGTCGATGCCGGCACGCACCCGTACATCTCGACCGGGCTGAAGGACAACAAGTTCGGCATCGCCCACGACCGCGCGTTGGCCTGCTACAGGCGCGCCGCCGAATTGCCGGGATTGAAGGTGGTGGGCATCGATTGCCACATCGGCTCGCAGATCACGCAGATCGCGCCGTACCTCGATTCGCTCGACCGGCTGCTCGACCTGATCGAGGCGGTGGAGGCCGCAGGCATCGCGCTCGAACACCTCGATCTCGGCGGTGGCCTGGGCATCGACTATCAAGGCGAGACGCCACCGCGGCCCGGCGAACTGGTCGCTCAGCTGCTGCGGCGCATCGACGCACGCGGCCATGGCCAGCGCATGTTGATGTTCGAACCGGGTCGCTCGCTGGTCGGCAATGCCGGCGTGCTGTTGACCGAAGTGCTCTACCTGAAACCGGCCGCCGATGCCGACCGCGCCGCAGCGAAGAACTTCTGCATCGTCGATGCCGCGATGAACGACCTGCTGCGCCCGGCGCTGTACCAATCGTGGATGGCCATCGAGCCGTGTCGCCCGCGCAGCGAGGGCGCGCGGCTGTGGGACGTGGTCGGCCCGGTGTGCGAATCGGGCGATTGGCTCGGCCGCCAGCGGTCCCTGGCGCTGCAAGCGGGCGACATCCTGGCGGTGCTGTCGGCCGGCGCCTATGCGATGTCGATGGCCAGCAACTACAACAGCCGCGCGCGCGCCGCCGAGGTGTTGATCGTCGACGGCGAGCCGCGCCTGATCCGCCGCCGCGAGAGCATCGAATCGCTGTGGCAGGACGAGTTGACGCTGGACTGATTCGAGGCGCGTCATGCGGACGTCAGCGCGTGGCGCGCTTGCACTTCAGTCGCGCCCTTCCTGCACCGCGTGGCAGGCCACCTGCACGCCGCCGATATCCAGCAGCGCGGGCCGCTCGGCCGCGCAGCGCGCGTTGGCCAACGGGCAGCGCGGATGGAAGGCGCAGCCGCTCGGCGGATTCAGCGGATTCGGCACTTCGCCCTGCACCGGCGTGCGCGCGCGCCCCGACATGTGGATGTCGGGAATGGCATCGAGCAGCATGCGCGTGTAAGGGTGTCGCGGTTGCGCGAACAGCGCCGGCTTCGGCGCCAGTTCGACCAGGCGGCCGAGATACATCACGCCAACCGCATCGCTGACATGTCGCACCACCGCCAGGTTGTGCGAGATGAACAGGTAGGTCAGGCCATGGCGGCGCTGCAGGTCCTTCATGATGTTCAGCACCTGCGCCTGCACCGACACGTCCAGCGCCGAGGTCGGCTCATCGCAGACCAGGAACTCGGGCTGGGTGGCCAGCGCGCGGGCAATCGAGATGCGCTGTCGCTGGCCGCCTGAGAACTGGTGCGGAAACTTCGCCATGTCGGCTGCCGCCAGGCCCACCGATAGCAGCAGTTCGCCGACCCGGCCGCGCAGTGCATCGTCGCTGCCGCACAGCCCGTGCTCGCGCAGCGGCTCGCCGATGATGTCGAGCACCGTCCAGCGCGGGTTCAGGCTGGCATAGGGGTCCTGGAAGATCATCTGCATGCGCCGGCGCAGCGTGCGCAGATCGGCGGCCGAGGACTGCAGCACGCCGGTGTCCTGGCCGTCGAAGTGAACCGTGCCGCGAGTCGGCGCATACAGCCCGACAAGCAACCGCGCCACCGTGCTCTTGCCACAGCCCGACTCACCGACCAGCGCCAGCGTGGTGCCCTTGTCGATGGCGAAGCTGACGCCATCCACCGCGTGCACGAACTGGCGCGGCTTGCGCTCGATGACGCGGTTGAGCCACGGCGGCGAGACGTCGAAGATCTTGGCCAGATCGCTGACCTGGACCAACGGGCTCACGTCGCGGCCTCCGGCGCGTGCAGCCAGCACGCGGCACGGGTAGCGCCGGCATCGATCAGGTCGGGCCGCTCGACGCTGCAGCGCGCCATCACCTGTGTGCAGCGCGGGTTGAAGGCGCAACCGGCGGGAATGGCGTTCAGCCGCGGCATCGCGCCATCGATCTGCAACAGCCGATCCCGCGTGTCGTCCATCGCCGGAATCGAGCCCATCAGCCCGCGTGTGTACGGGTGCGCTGGTTGGTGAATCACCGCGCCGACCGGGCCGATCTCGCCGATGCGCCCGGCATACATCACCGCCACACGGTCACAGGTCTCGGCGATCACGCCCATGTCGTGCGTGACCAGCATGACCGCCGCGCCGTGCTCCTTGCACAGCCGCTTCAGCAGCGAAATGATCTGCGCCTGGATCGACACGTCCAGCGCCGTCGTCGGCTCGTCGGCGACGATCAGCTCGGGCTCGGCAGCCAGCGCCAGCGCGATCACCACGCGCTGGCGCATGCCGCCGGAGAACTGGTGCGGGTACTGGTCGAGCCGCTGGTCGGCGGCCGGAATGCCGGTTTCCTGCAGCAGGCGCACCGCACGCCGTCGCGCTTCATCGGGCTTCACCGGCAGGTGCGTGAGGATGGTTTCGGTGAGCTGCCGGCCGATCGTGTACAGCGGGTTCAGCGAGGTCAGCGGATCCTGGAAGATGGCGCCGATGCGCTTGCCGCGGATGTGGCGCATCTGCTCGTCGGGCAGTTGGTCGATGCGCTGGCCCCCGAGCACGATCTCGCCGCCGGCGATGCGCCCGGGCGGCTCGAGCAGGCCGATGATGGCCGCGCCGGTGAGCGATTTGCCGGCACCCGATTCGCCGACCACGCCGAGGATTTCGCCGGGCGCGATGTCGAAGCTGATGTCGTCCAGCGCCAGCAGCGTGCCGCGCCGGGTGGGAAATTCGACGCGCAGGTGGCGCACCTCGAGCAGCGGTTGGCTCATCGCAACCTCGGGTTCAGCGCATCGCGCAGCCAGTCGCCGAGCAGGTTCACGCTCAGCGCGATCAGCACCAGCATGGCGCCGGGGAAGATGGTGATCCACCATTCGCCGCTGAACAGGAAGTCGTTGCCGATGCGAATCAGCGTGCCCAGCGACGGCGAGGTCGGCGGCACACCCACGCCCAGGAACGACAGCGTGGCCTCGGTCAGGATTGCCGAGGCGACATGGATGGTGGCCAGCACCAGCACCGGGCCCATGACATTGGGCAGCACGTGGCGCCACATGATGCGCGAGGGCTTAACGCCGATCACGCGCGCGGCCTGCACGTACTCGCGGTTGCGCTCGACCAGCGTCGAGCCACGCACGGTACGCGCGTATTGCACCCAGCCGGTCAGCGAGATGGCGATGATCAGCACGCCGAAGGCCAGCGAGTCGGGCGCGTTGGGAAACATCGCGCGGCCGACGCCGTCGATCAGCAGGGCCACCAGCAGCGACGGGAACGACAGCATCACGTCGCACACGCGCATGATCAGCGCATCGACCTTGCCACCGGCAAAACCCGCCAGCAGGCCGAGGCTGACACCGACCACCATCGACACCAGCACCGAGGCCACGCCGACGAACAGCGAGATGCGCGCGCCGTACATGATGGCCGACAGGATGTCGCGGCCCTGATCGTCGGTGCCGAGCAGGTAATTGCGCGAGCCGCCCTCGTCCCAGACCGGCGGCAGGCGCGAATCGCTCAGGTTGACGCTGGCCAGATCAAAAGGGTTGTGCGGCGCCACCCAGCCGGCGAAGACGGCGCAGAACAGGCACACCACGGCGATGACGGCGGCGGTGATGGCCATCGGCGAGTTGCGGAAGCTGTGCCACACATCGCCGTCGAAGAAACGCGCCAGTGCACCCGGCGGCTGGCTGGTGGTTGCGTGCGGAAGCTTCGGTGTCGCACTCATTTTCAATGGCCCCCGGCCGGCTTCTCGATGCGCAGGCGTGGATCGACGGCAAAGTACAGCAAATCGACGATGAGGTTGACGATGACGAAGATCAGCGCCACCAGGCACAGGTAAGCGGCCATCACCGGCACATCGGCGAACTGCACCGCCTGGATGAACAGCAGGCCCATGCCGGGCCACTGGAATACGGTCTCGGTGATGATGGCGAAGGCGATCAACGCGCCCAATTGCAGCCCGGTGATGGTCATCACCGGCACCAGCGTGTTCTTCAATGCATGGCCGAAATAGACTGCGCTGTTGGGCAGCCCACGCGCGCGCGCGAACTTGATGTAATCGGTGCGCAGCACCTCGAGCATCTCGGCGCGCACCAGCCGCACGATCAGCGCCAGCTGAAACACCGACAGCGTGATCGCCGGCAGGATCAGGTGCTTCCAGCCATCGACGCTGAGCAGCCCGGTGCTCCAGCCCCACAGGTTGACGGTGTCGCCGCGGCCGAAGCTGGGCAGCCATTTCAACGTCACCGAGAAGATCAGGATCAGCAGGATGCCGATCAGGAAGGTCGGCAACGACACCCCGAGCAGCGAGACGGTCATCGCCACCTGCGATGAAAAAGTGCCGCGTCGCAGCGCGGCGAAAATCACCGAGCGGAATGCCGACCAGCAGCGCCACCACCGCCGCCACCAGCGACAGTTCGAGCGTGGCCGGCAGCCGCTCGACGATCAACGTGGACACGCGCCGACCCTGGCGCAGACTGACACCGAAATCGCCCTGCAGCGCGTTGCCGACGAAGTGCGCGAACTGCACCGGAAAGGGATCATCGAGGCCGAGCGTCTTGCGCAGCTCGGTGCGTTGTTCAGCAGTGGCGTCCTGGCCGAGCATGCTGGCCACCGGGTCGCCCACATACTGGAACAGCATGAAGGCGATGAAGGCCACGGCCAGCATGACCACGAAGGCCTGTGCCAGACGGCGAAGAATGAACGCCAGCATGGATCAGCGCGCGCGGGGTGTGTGGCGCCCTAGGGTGCCGTGCCGCCTGCTCCGAGCGTCGAGCTGACTTTCCCAGAATCTTCTCAACAATGCGCCGGCGAGCCCCATGGCCTTCATCGTGTCATGAAAAAGGCCGCCCGAAGGCGGCCTTTGCTCGATGCAGGGTTTGCCGGACGGCAGAGCCCGATCAGAAGCTGTGACGCACGCCGACTTCGAAGCCGCTCGAGTTCTCGCCCGGGCTCAGCGGACTTGTCGGCGCGACGCGGAAGTCGTTGCCCGCGTCGTTGTTGATCGACGCCCAGGTCGCATACATCGCGGTGCGCTTCGACAGGTTGTAGTCGGCACCGATGGCCCACTGCTTGGCGCCACGATTGTTGGCGGTGCCATTGCCATCCACCTGGCCCCAGCTGGCCTTCAGGTTGGCCTGGCCGAACGGTGCTGTGGCACCGATGTACCAGTTGTCCTGGCCGGCCTTGCCACCGACGAGCCCGTCAACTTCGATCTGGCTGTAGAACGCCGACAGCTTCATGAACTTGAAGTCCCACGAGCCGGCGATGTTCCAGTTCGACGCAGTGACGTTGCCATCAACGGTGACGTCGGTGTCCGAATAGGCTGCAGCGACGTTGAACGGGCCAGCGGCGTAGCCGATGCGACCGCCGTACATCTTGTTCCCAGGCGCGTTTTCGCCTGCCGCCACCGAGACTTGGCCGTACAGGCCAGGCCCGAAGGTGCCGTTCGGGAGGATGTACTGCACCATGTTGTTGGCGCGAACCAGCGTGCCATATGCACCGCCGGAACCTGCGACGGCGTTCGCCTGCAATGCCAGGTTGGTGGCTGCACCGACACCGTTGGTGCCGAACGGATCGAACACCGTCCAGCTCCAGAATTGCGGCGTGTAGTCACGGCCGAGACGCAACTCGCCCCAGGCGTTCGACAGGCTGACCGTCGAGCGGCGCTGGAAGACCAGCGCGCCGTTGGCGCGGTCACCGTTGCCGTAGCTGCTGGTGCCGGTGCCGGTATCCGGGCCGAGGGCGGCTTCCAACCAGAAGCTGGCCTTCAGGCCACCGCCGAGATCTTCGACGCCGCGGAAGCCGAGGCGGCTGCTGGACATGCCGTCCTGGCTGAGCGAGTAGGTGCTCTCGTCGTTGTTCACGTAGCGCACGTTCAGGTCAACGATACCGAACAGCGTGACCGAACCTTGCGCCGCTGCCACACCGGCGAACGAGCCGAGCACGGCGAGGGCGAGAACTGATTTTTTCATTGCAACTTTCTCCTAGGTTTATGACGAAGACCTGATCGATTCGCGACTTGCGGGGTGATCAGACCTAACCCCTCATCAGAAGTTAACGCATTGCACCAGAGCGCCGCCGCGCTGGCAAAGGTTTGACCTCGAAAGGGCCGCCATTCGTTGTCTGGCTACAACGTGCAAGAGTTGAAGCAAGCCGCGCACAAGCAATATTCGAGCCAAAGAACAACCCTTCGACCCGGAGCTGCCCACATCGGCGCAGATAATTCAATCCATGGCACGCATTGCGCACCTGGAAAACCCGAACTCGCATATCGATCGATTGTTGAGTTGCGCCGACAACGCCTTGCGCACCTTGTCAGGCACTTATGCTGCCTCGCGCACCTCTCCGTCAGATCCAGAGGAGACCGAATCCGAACTGAGCCCTGAACAACGGCGACTGTCGGGCGCGCTGATGCGCGTGAACCATGTCGGCGAGGTGTGTGCGCAGGCGCTGTACAACGCGCAATCGCTGGCCAGTCCGGATGCAGCGTTGCGCCGGCAATTCGAGCACGCCGCTCGCGACGAGACCGATCATCTGGCCTGGACGCATGAGCGCCTGAACCAACTCGACGCACACGCCAGTGTGCTCAATCCGCTGTGGTACGCGGGTGCCTTCGGCATCGGCCTGCTGGCTGGCGCACTGGGCCGCGAAGTCAGCCTGGGTTTCGTCGTCGAGACCGAGCGCCAGGTCGAGCAGCACCTGCAAAGTCACCTGCACAGGCTGCCGAGCGAGGACCGCGCCTCGCGGGCCATCGTCATGCAAATGCAGGCCGACGAGGCCCGCCATGCGGCGCAGGCGCGCTCAGCGGGCGCGCGCGAGTTGCCGGCGCCCGCGCGTTGGGCCATGCGCGCCGTCGCCAAGGTGATGACACGCACTGCCCACCACATCTGAGGCGGCGGGCGACGATTGCGCCTCAACCTTGGGCGATTTCGTAGTCGGTGCTCATCGTGGCGGTCTTGCTCAGCATGGCGCTGGCCGAACAGTACTTTTCGTGCGACAGCTTGACCGCTCGCGCCACCGCCTGCTCGTCGAGGTCACTGCCAGTGACCTTGAAATGCATGTGGATGCGGGTGAATACCTTCGGATCGGTGGCGGCGCGCTCGGCGCTGAGCCGCACTTCGCAGCCGCTGACCGCGTGCCGGCCGCGCTTCAGGATCAACACCACGTCGTAGCCCGCGCAGGCACCGGTGCCGGCCAGCACGGTTTCCATCGGCCGGGGCGCCAGGTCGCGCCCGCCGCCATCGGCGGCGCCGTCCATCGTCAACAGGTGTCCGCTGCCGGTTTCAGCCACAAAGGCCATGCCGGCATCAGCGTGCCAGCGAACAGTGCATTCCATCGTTGCTCCTCGCTGCGGTGCGCCAACTCGCCACGTTGGGGCGCGGTGCCAACGCCTTGTGCATCCGCATATCGATTTGGTGCGCACGCCGGCTGGCGGTTCTGGGGTCAGCAGTCTATTTTGGGCGAATGACCCAGACCCTTTGTTGCGACGCAGCATTTCGGCTGCTAGACTTTGCGTCATGCCGGGCTTCGGCCTGCAACGATTGTCTCCTCCACCTTCCGAAAGGGTGGATTCAGCCCAAGGCCGCAAGGTCTTGGGCTTTTTTCTTGCGCCACATTTTTGCTCGAACAGCGCGCCCGTATCATCGGCCGCCCCGAACGGTGGGCGCTTCGACGCCCTCATCGACGCCTTGAACAAGACCCCCTCAGCGAGCCAAGCAGCGACTGCTTCGCGGCGGCGCATCCGCCCGGCCGAACTGAGCGCCTACCTGCAAAGGATCCTCACCGCGCGGGTGTACGACGTGGCGGTGGAATCAGGCCTGGACGTGGCGCGCAACCTGTCGCGGCGCATCGGCAACCACGTGCTGCTAAAGCGCGAGGACCAGCAATCGGTGTTCAGCTTCAAGCTGCGCGGCGCCTATAACAAGATGGCGCACCTGACGGCCGAGCAGCGCGCGCGCGGTGTCATCTGCGCATCGGCCGGCAACCATGCGCAGGGCGTGGCGCTGAGCGCGCGCAAGCTCGGCTGCAAGGCGCTGATCGTGATGCCGGTGACCGCGCCGAAGTTGAAGATCGATGCCGTGCACGCGCTCGGCGCCGAGGTGCTGCTGCATGGCGACAGCTTCGCCGACGCCTACACCAAGGCGCTGGAGCTCGAACAAGCGCGCGGCATGAGCTTCGTGCACCCGTTCGACGACCCCGACGTGATCGCCGGCCAGGGCACCGTGGCGATGGAGATCCTGCGCCAGCACCAGGGGCCGCTCGACGCGGTTTTCGTCGCCGTTGGCGGCGGCGGATTGATCTCGGGCGTGGCCGCCTACATCAAGGCGGTGCGCCCGCAAGTCAAGGTGATCGGCGTGCAAAGCGTCGATTCGGACGCCATGCTGCGTTCGGTGAAGGCCGGCAAGCGCGTGCGGCTCGCCGATGTGGGCCTGTTCGCCGACGGCACTGCGGTGGCGCAGGTCGGCGTCGAAACCTTCAGGCTGGCGCGCGCGCTGGTCGATGACTATGTGGTGGTCGATACCGATGCGGTGTGCGCGGCCATCAAGGACGTCTTCCAGGACACGCGCTGCGTGCTCGAGCCGTCCGGGGCGATGGGCGTGGCCGCATTGAAACAATATGCCGAGACGCACAAGCTGAAGGGCCAGACGCTGGTGGCCATCACTTGCGGCGCGAACATGAACTTCGACCGCTTGCGCTTCGTCGCCGAACGGGCCGAGATCGGCGAGCAGCGCGAGGCGCTGTTCGCGGTCACCATTCCCGAGGAACGCGGCTCGTTCAAGCGCTTCTGTGAACTGATCGGCACGCCGGCGCAGCCGCGCCAGGTGACCGAGTTCAACTACCGCATCGCCGATGCCAACGTCGCCCATGTCTTCGTCGGCCTGAGCATCAACCGGCCCGATGAAGCAAGCCGCATCGCGCGCAATTTCATCAAGCACGGCTTTGCCACCGTCGATCTCACCGACGACGAACTGGCCAAGACGCATGTGCGCCACATGGTCGGCGGGCAATCGCCGCTGGCGCGCGACGAACGCCTGTTCCGCTTCGTCTTTCCCGAACGCCCGGGCGCGCTGATGCGCTTCCTGTCGTCGATGCACCCGACCTGGAACATCAGCCTGTTCCACTACCGCAACCAGGGCGCCGACTTCGGCCGCATCCTGGTCGGCATCCAGGTACCGCCGGCCGACGATGCCGCGTTTCGCGATTTTCTCGAGGGGCTGGCCTATCCCTGCGTCGAAGAGTCGGCCAATCCGGTCTATCGGCTGTTCCTGCGCTGAGCAGGACGCAGGCCCGGCGCCTACACTGCGAACCCATGGCGGTCAGCCGTTCCCTCATCTCACCGACCTCGAATCCGGCGCTGGAGCGGGCGCTGGCCGAGAAGCTGCAGCGCCGCGGTGAAACCGCCGGCAGCCTGGGCGAACTCGAACCGCTGGCGCTGCGCCTGGGCTTGATGCAGAACACGCTGAAGCCGCGCTTCCACGATCCGCAGATGCTGGTCTTCGCCGCCGACCACGGGCTGGTGGTCGATGGCATCGTCGCTCCCGCCAAACGCCAGACGCACCAGCAGGTGCACCAGCTTCTGACCGGGCAGCTGCCACTGGCTGCGTTCGCGCGCTTTCAGAACATCGTGCTGACCGTGGTCGATGCCGGCGTGGCCGAAGACATCCCCAGCCACGACCGGTTGATGCTGCGCAAGATCGCCCACGGCACGCGCAACGCGCGTGTCACTGGCGCGATGACGCTCGACCAGGCCCATGCAGCGATGCGCGCGGGCATGGAGATCGGCGACAGCCTGCGCGGCAACGTGCTCATCTGCGCCGGCCTCGGCGTCGGCTCGCACCTGAGCGCCGCGCTGGTGCTGTCGCGGCTGGCCGACTGTGCGGTGCGTGACCTGCTCGTCGCCGGGCCGCAAATGAACGCCGACCAGTTGGCCCACCTGATGGTCATCGCCCAGGGTGCCCAGGGTCGCCACCGCGAGACCACCGAACCGATCGAGGTGCTGGCCGCCTTCGGCGGCTTCGAGATCGCGATGATGGTCGGCGTGATGCTGGTCGCCGCCAGCAAGCGCCACCTGCTGATGATCGACGGCATGGCCGCCTGCGCCGCGCTGATGCTGGCCTCACGCATCGCCACGCCGGTCACCGATTACTGCGTGTTCTGCCGCAGCCATTCGCACCGCGGGCTGGACAACGCGCTGCACCTGTTCCGCGCCTCGGCCCTGCTCGAGCTGGGCATGGACAGCAGCGACGGCACGGGCGCCACGCTGGCCTGGCCGCTGGTCAGTGCGGCCGCCGCCCTGTTGACCGAAGTGGTCGACGGCGAGGACCCGGGCCCTTCGCAGCTCGGCGCGCTGAGCCCGGCCATCGCATCGACGGCAGCGCCCGAAGCGACCGGCTGAAAGCGCTAGAGCGGCCTCTGACCGCGCGACGGCGCGGCGCGGCGCGGCGCACCCGGGGGCGCTGGCAACGCAGCCGGGGGCGGCGGCATCATGTTCGGGGCACGCGTCGCCGCCGCAGGGCCGCTCGCATCGCCCAAGCCGAGCGCGCCTGCGCCATCCAGACCCGACAACGTTCCGGTCTGGGGCGGCGGCAGCAGCGGCAGTTCCAGCGTCACCTGCGCGGCATCGCCGGCCGGGCCGAGCGCGGCACCCCGCGCATGCACCGACAGCAGCACCAGGTCACCATCCACCGGCGTGCCGACGCGGTAAGCGCGCGCTGGCTTGCCGTCGAAGGCGATCACCGCCAGGCCCTCGTCGCGCGCCGAAGGCGAGCGCGGCGCGACCACGCCGACGAGCTGAAAGCGCGCGTCGGTAACGACCACCGGCGCGCCGGGCGTGGGTGCGGCGGCGACCGCGGTGGTGCCGAACAGCCGCGCCAGGTCACCGCGCGAGGCCGAGGCGGTGGACACCAGCGTGGCGTGCGCCGGCACCGGCACCGGGGTCGCCCACAGCCGCGCGGCCCAGAACACGCCAGTGGCGGCAACCGAGGCCCAGATCACGAACGCTGCAAGGCGCGACACCATGCGGCGATTATCATGTCGGCGATGCCAAACCGGGTTGTGCTCTCGAGCTTCCGCGCCTCAGCGCACCGCGCAAGCGTGCGCGGTTTCACGTGCCGCGCAAGCGTGCGCGGTTTCACGTGCCGCGCGAGCCTGCGCGGCTTCACGCTGATCGAGTTGATGGTGGTGCTGGTCATCATCGGTGTGCTCGCCGCGCTGATCGTGCCCAACGTGCTCGACCGTGCCGACGACGCTCGCGTCACTGCCGCGCGCACTGATGTCAACAACCTGATGCAGGCGCTGAAGCTCTACAAACTCGACAACCAGCGCTTTCCCAGTGCCGAACAAGGCCTCGACGCGCTGGTGCGCAAGCCCACGGCCGGCCCGGTGCCGCCGAACTGGAAGCCCTACCTCGACAAGCTGCCGGCCGATCCGTGGGGCCGCCAGTACCAGTTCCTCAACCCCGGCGTCAACGGCGCGATCGACATCTTCAGCTTCGGCGCCGATGGCGTGGCCGGCGGTGAAGGCAACAACGCCGACATCGGCTCCTGGCAATAGCCGGGCCCTGGGCGGCCCGCGCCGCCGCACCCCACCGTCCTCGATGAGCCTCTTTCGCGCAGCCGCCGCCACGTCGAGCCGGCGCTCGGCCCGCGCGGCGCCCGGCAGCAGACCGCGCTGTGCTGGTTTCACACTGATCGAGCTGATCGTGGTGGTGGCGCTCATCGCCATCGCGGCCGGCATGATCAGCCTGTCGCTGCGTGATCCGGCCGCCACCCGGCTCGAGCAGGACGCCGCCCGGCTGAGCGCGCTGCTGGAGTCGGCACGCGCCGAATCACGCGCGTCCGGCCTGGGCGTGCGCTGGCTGCCACAAGGCCGATCCGAAGGCGAGGACTTCCAGTTCATCGGCCTGTCTCCAGCGTCCGAGTTGTCGAATCAACCGCGACTTCGGCGCTGGCTCGATCCACAGGTGCGCGCGCAGGTCGGCGCAGGCGGCGATGTGCGGCTCGGCCCCGAGCCGCTGATCGGCGAGCAGCTCATCGTGCTGCGCCTGGGCGAGCAGAGCCTGGCGCTGCGCACCGATGGCCTAGGCCCCTTCACCGTGTCGAACGAAACCGAGACCCGATGAAGTCGGCAGCGCGCGGCTTCACGCTCGTCGAGGTGCTGGTGGCGGTGGCCGTGGTCGCCGTCGCGCTGGGTGCCGGCATGCGCGCTGCCGGCTCGGTGATCGACAACGCGCAGCGCCTTCAGGACGTGCTTGCCGCACAGTGGTGTGCCGACAACTACCTCGTCAACCTGAAGCTGTCCAAGCAGGTGCCCGGTGTCGGCGAGGTCGAGTTCGCCTGCGAACAGCTCGGCCGCGCCTACCGCGGCACGATGATCGCGGCGACCACACCGAACCCCAATTTCCGCCGCGTGGATGCGGTCATCCGCGACGCCGAAGGGCGTGTGCTGGTGACCCTGTCCACGGTCGTCTCGCCGTACTGAATCGGCAAGCCCGGACGATGCCCACGCGCCGCCACTGCCAAGGCTTCACGCTCGTCGAGGTGCTGGTGGCGCTGCTCATTCTGGCCGTGCTCAGCGGCATGGCCTGGCGCGGCATCGACGGCATGTCGAAGGCGCGCGATGCCAGCCAGGCCAATATCGACCGCAGCCTGCGCCTGAACACCATCGTCGCCCAGTGGGAAGCCGATCTGGGCGCGCTGTATGCGTCACCGGCCGTGCCACCGCTGGCCTTCGACGGCGCCACCCTGCGTCTGGTGCGCAGCGTCGATGCCGGCGTGCAGCTGGTTGCCTGGTCGCTGCGCGGGCAGCGCTGGCAGCGCTGGGCGGGGCCGGTCGTCACGCGTGCGGGCGAGCTGCAGCAAAGCTGGCTGCAAAGCCAGCAATTGCTCGGCAACGAGCCCGGGCAGTTGCTGATGCTGCAGGACGTGTCCGATGTCCAGGTGTATTTCTTCCGCGGCAACGCCTGGAGCAACGCGCAGTCCACCGGCACCGACATCAGCGGCGTGCGCCTGGTGCTTGCCTTGGGCGAGCAGACGCTGACGCGCGATCTGCTGCTGCAGCCATGAGTTCCGCGCGCAAGTGCGGGCAGCGCGGTGCCGCCTTGCTGGTGGCGATGGTCATCCTCACGTTGGTCAGCACGCTCGCCGCCGGCATGGTCTGGCAGCAGTGGCGCGCGGTGCAGGTCGAAGAGGCCGAACGCGCGCGCACGCAGGCCGCCTGGATCCTCACCGGCGCGCTCGACTGGGGCCGCCTGATCCTGCGCGAGGACAAACGCATCAACAGCGATCACCTGGGCGAAATCTGGGCCACGCCGCTGGCCGAGGCGCAGTTGTCCACCTTCTTGTCGCAGGGCCGCGACAGCAGCGTCGAAGGTGCGCCCGAGGCCTTCATCTCCGGCAACATCCGCGATGCGCAGTCGCGCTACAACCTGCGCAACCTGGTGCAGGACGGCAAGGTGGTCGAAGCGCAGCTGGCGGTGCTGCAACGGCTGTGCGAAAGCGCCGACGTGCCGCCCGAAACCGCCGACCTGATCGCCAACGGCCTGGCCGCCGCCTGGCGCGCGCCCGGCGCCGACAGCCCCGGCGTCGGCGAAGCCGATCAGGCGGCCGCGCCGTTGCCGCCGCGCACCGTGGCCCAGCTGGTGTGGCTGGGGCTGGATGCGCAGGTGGTGCAGCGCATTGCGCCGTTCGTCGAGGTGCTGCCGGTGGCCACGCCGCTGAACCTGAACACCGCATCCAAGGAGGTGCTGGCGGCGGTGGTCGATGGTCTGGATGCCGGCAGCGCCGAACGGCTGGTGCAGGCACGCCAGCGCAACCCCTTCGAATCGATCGCCGCCGCCCGTGCCCAGTTGCCCAAGGACACCACGGCCGACGGCAATCAGATCGGCGTGAACTCGAAGTTCTTCGAGATCTCCGGGCGACTGCGGCTCGACGGCCGCGTGCTGGAAGAGCACGCGCTGGTGGAACGGCGTGGCAGAACCGTGGTCCCAATCCTGCGCGAGCGCCGCTCGGTGCGCATCGACGCGCCATGAGGGCCAGTCGGCGCCGACCCGGCCAAAGCTGCGAACAGACAACAGAAAGCCCGGCTAAGCCTTTGATTTTCATGCACAGAAGATTGGTATAACCGTTCGAACCCGAGCCCTCATCGGCCATCCATGTCCGTTCTGATCATCCTGATCCCCGCGCGTGCACGACTGAACGCGCTTGGTGAGTCGCCGTCGCCGAGCGCCGCGGGCGACGGCTACGCCTATGTGCTCAGCCCGGACGGCTTGCAGGTGGGCAGCCAGGGGCGCGCGCGCGCATCGCTGCTGCCGCGCGCCGACAGCGTGGTCGCGGTGCTCGACGACGCCGATGTCAGCTGGCAGCACCTGAGCGTGCCCAAGGCGCCATCGGCACGCCTGCGCGCGGCGCTGGCCGGGGTGTTGGAAGAACAGCTGCTCGAAGACGACGACGCGCTGCATCTGGCGCTGCCGCCGGACGCGGCGGCCGCCCAGCCGGCCTGGGTGGCGGTGATGAACAAGGCCTGGCTGCGCGGCGAACTCGACAAGGTGGAAAAGGCGGGCCTGGCCATCGAACGCGTGGTGCCGTCGATCTGGCCCGGTGACGCGCCGGTCGGCCACTTCTTCGAATCGCCGCCGCGCGCCGACGGTCGCGCCACCATCCTGCTCAGCTTCGCCGATGTCGCCGGCTCAGCGACGATGCCGATGCAAGGCACGCTGGCGCGTTCCAAGCTGGTTGCGATGAGCGCGCAACCCACGCGCTGGACGGCCACGCCGGCCACCGCGGCGCCGGCCGAACGCTGGCTCGGCGCCAGCGTCACCGTGCTCACCGAGGCCGAACGGGCGTTGCAGTCGGCGCGCTCGCTGTGGAACCTGCGCCAGTTCGACCTGGCCGCGCGCCACCGCGGCACACTCGCGCTGCGCGACCTGTCTCGGCGCTTCTTCAGCCCCGGCTGGCGGCCGGTGCGCATCGGCCTGGTCGCGCTGGCCGCTTTGCAGCTGGTGGGTCTGAACGCATGGGCCTGGCAGCAACGCAGCGCCATCGCCGCTGCGCAGCGCGAGCAGGAGGCGCTGTTGCGCGCCACCTTTCCGAAACTGCGCACGGTGCTCGATGCGCCGCTGCAGATGCGCCGCGAAACCGACACGCTGCGCGCCGCCGCCGGCCGGGCCGGCGACAACGACCTCGAAGCGCTGCTCGGCGCTGCCGCCTCCGCCTGGCCGGAAGCGCAGGGCGCCGTGCGTACGCTGCGCTTCGAAGGCGGCAAGCTCACGTTGGCCGCAGCGGGCTGGAACGAGCAGCAGCTGGCGCAGTTCCGCGACCGGTTGCGCCCCGGCGGCTGGGCCGTTGAAAGCGACGACGGGCGCGTCACGCTCAGCCGCGCCACCGCCGGGGCCAAATCATGAGGGCAAAGCCTTGAGCGCCTTGCCGGCCCGGCCGCGACCGGCCCGACCCCTGTTGCCGCCGGCCTGGGCGGCGCGCGCGGTGGCATTGCGCACGCGCTGGCGCGCGCTGTCGTTGCGCGACCGCCGCCTGGCCGCGCTGATGCTGCTGATCGTGGGCGCCTTCGCGCTGTGGGCGCTGGCCATCCAACCTGCCTGGAAGACACTGCGCGAAGCGCCCGCACGCATCGCGGCCCTCGAAACGCAGACCCAGACCATGCGCGCACTGGCCGCCGAAGCCACCGAACTGCGCACCGCGCCGAGCCTGAGCACCGAGGCCGCGACGCTGGCGCTGAAAGCCGCCAGTGAACGGCTGGGCGCCAACGGCCGGCTCAGCTTGCAAGGCGATCGTGCCGTGCTCACCCTCACCGGCGCCAGCAGCGAGCAACTGCGCGACTGGCTGTCCGAGGCGCGCTCGGGCGCGCGCGCGCGCCCGGTCGAGGCGCAGCTGTCGCGCAACGCCCAGGGTTACAGCGGCAGCATCGTGCTCAGCCTGGGAGCCGCACCTTGACACTGAGCCCGCGGGCCTGGTGGGCGGCGCGGGCCTCGCGGCGCGCCGTCAGCACCCAGTTCCTCGAATCCACGCTGGCGCAGGCGGCCTGGCAGCGCACGCGCAAGGCCGTCGCCCGTTTCGGCTGGATCGGCTTCGTCTGCGGCGCGATCGTCGCGCTGATCGCATTCGCGCCGGCCACCTGGCTGGCGTCGGCTGTGTCCTCAGCCAGTGGCCAGCGGCTGTTGCTGGCCGATGCGAGGGGCACGGTTTGGAACGGCAGCGCGGTGCCGGTGCTCGGCGGCGGCCCCGAAAGCCGCAGCGCGGCGCTGTTGCCGGGACGGCTGCACTGGTCGCTCGGACTGCGCCTGCTGGCCGGCGCTTTCGATCTGCGGCTGCGCCAGGACTGCTGCATGAGCGCCGATGCCCAGCTGCTGGTGCGCCCCGGCCTGGGCAGCTATTCGGTGCAACTGCTGCCCGGCGCGGCGAGCATCGGCGAGTGGCCGGCGGCGTGGCTGAGCGGGCTGGGCGCGCCCTGGAACACGCTGCAACCGGGCGGCAGCCTGCGCCTGTCCAGCCCCGGCTTGACGCTGGAAGTGGCCAGCGGGCGCTGGCGCCTGAACGGCAGCGCCGAACTCGAGCTGAACAACCTGTCGTCGCGCGTGTCCACGCTCGAACGCCTGGGCAGCTACACGCTGCGGCTCGACGGCACTGGCAGCACGCCGTCGCTGCGCTTGAGCACGCAGGACGGCGCGCTGCTGCTCACCGGCTCCGGCCAGTGGACCGATTCACGCTTTCGCTTCCGCGGCGAGGCGAGTGCCGCACCAGGCTTCGAAAGCGCACTCGACAATCTCCTGAACATTCTGGGCAGGCGCCAGGGCGCGGTGTCCATTCTCTCGATCGGATGACCATGACAAAGCGCAGCATGCGTTCGCGTGCCACCTGCAGCGTGCTGGCCGCGCTGCTGGTGTGCGCACCGACGGTACCCGCGCAAACCGCCGCAACCCCGCCCGGCGCCCACAGCCCGGCACTGAAATCGCGCGCGCCGGTGACGCTGAACTTCGTCAATGCCGATGTCGAGGCGGTGACGCGCGCGATGGGCGCGATGATCGAGCGGCAGATCGCCATCGACCCGCGCGTCAAGGGCACGATGACGCTGTACAGCGACCAGCCGCTGACCATCCGCGAGGCCTACCTGAACTACCTGTCGGCGCTGCGCGGCCTGGGCTACACGGTGATCGAGAACGGCGGGCTGCTGAAGGTGCTGCCCGAGGCCGAGGCCAAGCTGCAGACCGGCACCGTGTCGGTCGGCGATGTCGGCCTGCGCGGCGACCAGGTCATCACGCAGATCTTCCCGCTCACGCACGAGAACCCGAACAACCTGGTGGCCGTGCTGCGCCCGCTGATCAGTGCCAACAACACCATCAATGCCAGCCTGGGCAACAACTCGCTGGTCATCACCGACTACGCCGACAACCTGCGCCGCATCGCCAAGATCATCGCCGCGCTCGACCAGCCGGGCAGCACCGACATCGAGGTGATCCCGTTGCAGCACGCGGTGGCCAGCGACCTGGCGCCGATCGTGCAGCGGCTGGCCGATGGCGGCGGCGGCAGCCCAGCGTGATCCCGAATGTGCCGGGGCGGGCCGCGGCCGGTGGTGCGGGTGGCAGCGTCACGGTGATGGTCGATGCGCGCAGCAATGCGCTGATCCTGCGCGCCGCCAACCCGGCGCGGCTGCTCGAGTTGCGCTCGATCATCGCCAAGCTCGATCAGCCCACGCCACAGGGCACGGCCGCCGGCAACATCCACGTCGTGTATCTGAAAAACGCCGATTCGGTGAAGCTGGCCACGGTGTTGCGTGCGGCCTTCAGCGCCGGCGACAGTTTCGGTGGTGGGGGTGGCGGCGGTGGCAACAGCGGCAGTTCGCAGCGCAACACCGGCATCTCCGGCGGCATCGGCGCTGGCGCCGGCGGCATCGGTGGCGGCACCGCGCTGGGCGGTGGCGCGACGCCGAGCACCGCGCCGGTGGCCGAATCGGCGGGGCCCTCGACCGGTGGCTTCATCCAGGCCGACCCCTCGACCAATTCGCTGATCATCACCGCCCCCGAGCCGCTGTATCGGCAGTTGCGCAACGTCATCGACCAGCTCGATTCGCGTCGCGCGCAGGTGTACATCGAATCGATGATCGTCAAGGTCGATGCCGACAAGGCGGCCGACATCGGCATCCAGTGGCAGGCCATCTCGGGACAACAGGGCGACAGCACCAATGTCGTCGGTGGTACCAACTACGGCCAGCCGAACATCGTCAACACGACCGCCGCCATCAACCAGGGCCTCACCGGCCTGGCCGCGGTGGCGTTGCCGCCGGGCCTGAACATTGGCGTGATCAAGAAGTTCGGCGACTTCTACAACATCGGCGCGCTGGCGCGCTTCCTCGAAACCAAGGCCGATGCCAACGTGCTGTCGACGCCGAACCTGGTCTCGCTGGACAACGAGGAGGCGAAGATCGTCATCGGCCAGAACGTGCCGTTCATCACCGGCTCGTTCACCACCGGCACCTCGGGGGCGAGCAACCCGTTCCAGACCATCGAGCGCAAGGACGTGGGCCTGACCTTGCGCATCCGTCCGCAGATCGGTGAATCGGGCACCATCCGGCTGGTGATCTACCAGGAGAACTCCACGGTCGTGCCCTCGAGCCGGCTGTCGCCGCAGGGGCTGACCACCGACAAGAGCGCCATCGAAACCACGGTGGTGGTCGACGACGGCCAGATCATGGTGCTGGGCGGGCTGCTGAAGGACGAATACGGCGGCAACGTCAGCCAGGTGCCGTTCCTGGGCAGCCTGCCCATCATCGGCCCGCTGTTTCGCAGCGACAGCCGCACGCGCACGAAAAGCAACCTGATGGTGTTCCTGCGGCCGATGGTGATTCGCAGCCAGGCCGATTCGAACGCGCTGTCGCTCGACCGCTATGACCTGATCCGCGCGCAGCAGCAGACCTCGGGCCAGCCGCGCCCGAGCTGGGTGATGCCGATCAATGACGCGCCGGTGGCTCCCGTGCAGGCGCCGCCACCGGTGGGGCCGGCATTGCGCGGCGGCCCGGTGCCGCCGCCGCTGTCGTGGCCGCAGCAACCTGTGCCGCCTGTGCCGCCTGCGCAGCCGGCCTCGGCACCGCCGGTTGTGCCGGTGCAGCGTGCGCCGCCGCCCGATCTGGTGCCGGACGAGGCCGGCTGAAGCATGGGCACCCGCCACCCCCTGCCCTACGCCTTCGCCAAGGCAAACACGTTGCTGCTCGAGAACGACGGCACGCAGTTGCTGTTGTGGGCGGCCGAAACCACGCGCATGAGCGCGCTGTCGGAAGTGACCCGGCTGTTCGATGTCGATGCCTTCGAAAGCGAGCCGGCCGAAACGCTCGTCAACCGCATTGCGGTGGCCTATGCGGGCGCCGAATCGAGCGCTGCGGCGGTCGTCGGCGAGGTCGAAAGCGCGGTCGACCTGAGCCGGCTGATGCAGGAGTTGCCCGCGGTGGAAGACCTGCTCGAGGCGAGCAACGACGCACCGATCATCCGCATGCTCAACGCGCTGTTGACGCAGGCCGTGAAGGACGGCGCCAGCGACATCCACATCGAGCCCTACGAGCGTTCGAGCTCGGTGCGCTTCAGGGTCGATGGCAACCTGCGCGAGGTGGTGCAGCCGAACCGCGCGCTGCATGCCGCGCTGATCAGCCGGCTGAAGATCATGGCCGAGCTCGACATCGCCGAAAAGCGCCTGCCGCAGGACGGGCGCATCAGCCTGCGCATCGGCGGTCGGGCCGTCGATGTGCGCGTTTCGACGCTGGCCTCGGCACACGGCGAACGCGCGGTGCTGCGCCTGCTGGACAAGAACGAATCGAAGTTCACGCTCGAAGGCCTGGGCATGAGCGGCGACGTGCTCACCGCCTTCGACCGCCTGGTGCACCAGCCACACGGCATCGTGCTCGTCACCGGCCCCACCGGCTCGGGCAAGACGACCACGCTGTATGCCTCGCTGGGCCGCATCGACACGCGCGGCACGAACCTGCTGACGGTGGAAGACCCGATCGAATACGAGCTGCCGGGCATCGGCCAGACGCAGGTCAATCCGAAGATCGACCTGACCTTCGCCAAAGCGCTGCGCGCGATCCTGCGCCAGGACCCGGACGTGATCATGATCGGCGAGATCCGCGACTACGAAACCGCGTCGATCGCGATCCAGGCCTCGCTCACCGGTCACCTGGTGCTGGCCACCGTGCACACCAACGACGCGCCTTCGACGGTGACGCGGCTGACCGACATGGGTGTCGAGCCGTTCCTGCTCAGTTCGAGCCTGCTCGGCGTGCTGGCGCAGCGCCTGGTGCGCAAGCTGTGCGTGCACTGCAAGCGCGAGGACGAACATGGCCGCTGGCACCCGGTCGGTTGCGCGCATTGCAGCCACACCGGCTACAAGGGCCGCACCGGCGTGTATGAGTTGATGTTGGCCGACGACAAGGTGCGCTCGCTGATCCACAACCGCGCCGCCGAAAGCCAGATCTTCGTCGCCGCCGAGGCCAACGGGCTGCGCTCGATGCGCGAGGATGGGCAGCGGCTGATCGATGCCGGCATCACCTCGATGGAAGAGGTGATGAGCGTCACGCGGGACTGAATCGTGCTGCCGCGGCTCGGGCAAAGGGAGAGCCCTGATCGCCGGTGTTTTTGCGACGCAATACAATGTATGTATGAGGTTTGAGTGGGACCCCGTCAAGGCGCGGGCGAACGAGAAGAAGCACCGGGTCTCATTCGAGGAGGCCAGGACGGTCTTCTACGACGACTTCGCGGTTCAGTTTTTCGATGATGATCACTCGTCGGATGAAGAGCGCTTCATCATGCTAGGCATGAGCTCGAACGCACGGCTGCTGATCGTGTGCCACTGTGAGCGTTCATCGGGCAACGTGATTCGCATCATTTCCGCGAGGAGCGCCACGCGCGGCGAAGGCACTTTCTACAGAGGTGACTGAGATGAAATCCGAGTATGACTTTTCGAAGATGCGAGCACGGAAGAACCCGTATGCAAGCAAGTTCAAGAAGCCGGTGACCATGCGGTTGTCCGAGGACGTTGTGCTGTACTTCAAGGGCATGGCCGACGAAGCCGGTGTGCCTTACCAAAGCCTCATCAACCTGTACCTTCGCGACTGTCTCGCACAGAACCGGCGTGTGCAGATCAAGTGGCCCAGCGCCGCCTGAATCGAAGCACGACCATGCCCGCCTACCGGTTCGAAGCGCTCGACGCCAGCGGCAAGACCTCCACCGGGCTGCTCGAGGCTGAGAACGCCAAGGCCGCGCGCTCTCAGCTGCGTGCGCAGGCGCTGGTGCCGCTGTCGGTCAACACGGTGGCGGCGGCCGCCAACGATGGCGTCGCGCGGCGCTTCACGCGGCGTGTCTTCGATGCCACCGCGTTGGCGGTGTGGACACGCCAGATCGCCGGGCTGGTGGGGGCCGGGTTGCCGCTGGAGCGCGCGCTGTCCGCCCTCGCCGATGAAAGCGAGCACCCGCGCCAGCGCGAACTGATCGCGCACCTGAAAAGCGAGGTCAATGCCGGCGCGCCGTTCGCGCGCGCCTTGGCCAGCGCGCCGCGCGAATTCGACGAGGTCTATCGCGCGGTCGTCGCCGCCGGCGAACAGAGCGGTGCGCTCGGCAAGGTGCTGGAAAAGCTCGCCGACGACCTGGAAGAGCGCCAGGCGCTGAAGGCCAAGCTGCTGGGCGCGATGCTGTACCCGGCGATCGTCTCGCTGATCGCCATCGTCATCGTCATCTTCCTGGTCACCTACGTGGTGCCGCAGGTGGCGGCCGTGTTCACCAGTTCGAAGCGCGCACTGCCCACGCTCACCGTCGCCATGCTGGCGATCAGCGCGTTCGTGCGCAGCTACGGCTGGCTGATGCTGCTGGCGCTGGTGGCCGGCATCGGCAGCTTCACGCTGCTGCGCCGCGCGCCGCTGTTTCGTGAGCGCAGCGACGCCGCGATGTTGAACGCGCCGCTGTTCGGCCGCCTGGCGCGCGGCTACAACGCGGCGCGCTTCGCCAGCACGTTGGCCATGCTGGCGGGCGCCGGCGTGCCGATCCTGAAGGCCCTGCAGGCGGCCGCCGAAACCCTCGGCAACCGCGCCATGCGCGCCGATGCGATGGACGCGCTGGTGCAGGTGCGCGAAGGCGCGCCGCTGGCCTCGGCGATGGCGGCGAAGAAGCGTTTTCCCGGCCTGCTGGCGATGTTCGCGCGCCTGGGCGAACAGACCGGCCAACTGCCGGTGATGCTGGGCCGCGCGGCCGCGCAGCTGTCGGCCGAAGTGCAACGCCGCGCAATGGCGCTGGCCACCATCCTCGAGCCGCTGCTGATCGTGGTCATGGGCGTGGTGGTGATGCTGATCGTGCTGGCGGTGCTGCTGCCGATCATCCAGCTGAACACCTGGGTCAAGTAGCGGCGGACACATCACGCCTGGCACTCGCGCCCGCGCAGTGCTGCCTGTTACTTTGTCGCGGGCAAGAAAACCACCGAAGACAGGCTTTCTCCCTAGCTGGATGGGGCACGTTGTTTGCTTGAATGGACAGCAACGTGTTGGACTGCGCCAAAGGTGTGCCATGAGCAGCGAACTGGTGACGATGCCCGAATCGAGGTCAGCGCAAATACCGCTCGCGCGCATGCGCAGCCTGTACAGCGCCAGCGATGTCGAAAAGCGCCTCGACAAGCTGCCGCAGCGCGAACACGAAACCCTGCGCGCCACCTACGAGCGCATGCTCGAAAAAGGGCCCGAACGCTTTCAGGTCAAGCCGTCCGGGGTGCCGGCGATGGAACACCTGTACGACGAGCTGCCCAATTTCACCGCGGTGCTCGACGACATCAAGCGCCAGCTGGTCTTGTGCCACGACAGCCGCGACGGGCTCGAGATCACGCCGATGTTGCTGCTGGGCCCGCCGGGCATCGGCAAGACCCATTTCGCGCGCTGCGTGTCGCAGCTGCTCGGCACCGGCCTGGGCTTCGTCTCGATGAGTTCACTGACCGCCGGCTGGGTGCTCAGCGGTGCGTCGAGCCAGTGGAAAGGCGCGCGGCCGGGCAAGATCTTCGAAACGCTGGTCGATGGCGCCTACGCCAACCCGGTGATGGTGGTGGACGAGATCGACAAGGCGCGCGGCGAACACGCCTACGACCCGCTGGGCGCGCTGTACGGCCTGCTCGAACACGACACGGCGGCCAGCTTTACCGACGAATTTGCCGATGTCTCGATCGACGCCAGCCAGGTCATCTGGGTGGCCACCGCCAACGACGAGCATGCGATACCCGACCCGATCCTCAACCGCATGAATGTGCACGAGGTGCATACGCCCGACCGCGACGCGGCCCGCGCCATCGCGCTGCGTCTGTACAAGAGCATCCGCGCCGAGCACGACTGGGGCCGGCGCTTCGACGACGCGCCGGGCGAAGCGGTGCTGGACAAGCTCGGCAGCATGGCCCCGCGCGAGATGCGCCGCGCCTGGATGACCGCCTTCGGCAACGCGCGGCTCGACGGCCGCGCCACGCTGCGTCTGAGCGATCTGCCCGAGACCGGGACGCGCCGCGCGCCGATCGGCTTCGTCAACTGACAGCGCGGCGCTCAGCCCACAATCGGGCGCCCTGACCACCGGGAGCCGCCTTGTCCACTGCCGCCAACATCGTCGTCGCACTCGTCGCCTTGCTGCACGTGTACATCCTGGTGCTGGAGATGTTCCTGTGGGACAAGCCGGCCGGACTGCGCGCCTTCGGTCAGACGCAGCAGGCGGCCACCGCCACCAAGGTGCTGGCTGCCAACCAGGGGCTGTACAACGGCTTCCTGGCCGCCGGGCTGTTCTGGGGCCTGAGCCTGGGCGACGCCGGCTTCGGCGTGAAGGTGTTCTTCCTGATGTGCGTGCTGGTGGCCGGCGTGTACGGCGCAGCCACCGCCAGCCGCAAGATCATCTTCGTGCAGGCGCTGCCGGCGGCGATCGGCTTGGCACTGCTGTTCGCTGCCGGCTGAACCAGCAAGTTCAGAAGGTGGCGTCTGCCAGCAGCGCCGCCGCCTGATCCTTCGCCGACAGCACCGGTGGTGAGCCCATCGCCGGCCACGCGATGCCGATGGCCGGATCGTTCCAGCGGATGCTGCGCTCGGCCTGCGGCAGGTAGTAAGCCGTCGTTTTGTACAGGAAATCGGCCACCTCGCTGATGACCAGGAAGCCATGCGCCATGCCCGGTGGCAGCCACAGCTGGCGTTGGTTGTCGGCGCTGAGCTCGACCCCTTCCCATTGCCCGAACGTGGCGCTGCCGGCACGCACATCCACCGCCACGTCGAACACCGCGCCCTGGCTCACCCGCACCAGCTTGCCTTGCGCATGCGGTGCCACCTGGTAGTGCAGCCCGCGCAACACGCCACGCGCCGAGCGGGAGTGGTTGTCCTGCACGAAAGTCGTGGGCGCGCCCACGGCCATGTCGAAAGCCGCCTGGTTGAAGCTCTCCATGAAAAAACCGCGCGCATCGCCGAACACCTTCGGTTCGAGGATGAGCACGCCTTCGATGCGGGTGGTAATGACCTTCATCGCCCGGCCCCGGGGTTCGCAATTGCCATGCTCAATAGACCATCGTGTTGACAACCTGCATCAGGTACTGGCCGTAGCCGTTCTTCAGCATCGGCTGCGCCAGCGCTTCCAGCTGCTCGCGGCTGATCCAGCCCGCCCGGAAGGCAATCTCCTCGGGGCAGGCCACCTTCAGGCCCTGGCGCTTCTCGAGTGTGGCGATGAACTGGCCGGCTTCCATCAGGCTGTCGTGGGTGCCGGTATCCAGCCAGGCATACCCGCGGCCCATGATCTCGACCTCGAGCTGTTGCTGGCGCAGATACTGTTCGTTGACGGTGGTGATTTCCAGCTCGCCGCGCGCCGACGGCTTGATGCCGGCGGCGATGTCGCACACCTGCTCGTCGTAGAAATACAGGCCGGTGACGGCATAGTTGCTCTTCGGTTGCGCCGGCTTTTCCTCGATGCTGAGCGCGCGTTTGGATGCGTCGAACGCAACCACGCCATAGCGCTGCGGATCGTGCACGTGGTAGGCGAACACCGTCGCACCGCCCGCGCGCGACGCCGCGCTGTGCAGCAGGCCCTGGAAGTCGTGGCCGTAGAAGATGTTGTCGCCCAGCACCAGCGCGCTGGGCTGGCCGCCGACGAACTGGCGGCCGAGGATGAAGGCCTGCGCCAGCCCATCGGGGCTGGGCTGCACGCAGTAGCGGATGTCCAGCCCCCAGCGCGCGCCATCGCCCAGCAGTGCTTCGAAACGCGGCGTGTCCTGCGGCGTGCTGATGAGCAAGATCTCGCGGATGCCGGCCAGCATCAGCGTGGCCAGCGGGTAATAGACCATCGGCTTGTCGTACACCGGCAGCAGCTGCTTGCTGATGGACAGCGTGGCCGGGTGCAGGCGCGAACCGGAGCCGCCCGCGAGGATGATGCCGCGGCGCGACGGGGAAGTTGAGGTCATCGGGGATCCGGTGGCGGTTTGACGGCGGGTGACAGAAGCATGGCGGACGAGATTCAACCCAGCAACTCACGCAGCATGCGTTCCACCCCGCGCTGCCACGGCGGCAGTTGCAGATCGAACGCCCGGCGCAGCTTGTGGGTGTCCAGGCGCGAGTTGCGCGGGCGCGTGGCCGCGGTGGCGAACGCGCTGCTGGGCACCGGCTTGATGGCATCGGCCGCGACCTTGATCGGCTGACCCGCGGCGCGCGCGAATTCGATGACGTGGCGGGCATAACCGTGCCAGGTGGTCTCGCCCGCCGCCACCGCGTGGTAAGTGCCGGCCAGGGCCGGTTCAAGCGCCACGCGGCGAAGCATGTGCGCGCTGATGTCGGCCAGCAGCTCGGCCCCGGTGGGCGCGCCGATCTGGTCATCGATGACCGAGAGCGCATCGCGTTCCTGAGCCAGCTTCAGCATCGTCTTGGCGAAGTTGGCGCCGCGCGCCGCATACACCCAGCTGGTGCGCAGGATCAGGTGACGGCAGCCGCTGGCGCGAATCGCCTGCTCGCCCTCGAGCTTGGTGCGGCCGTAGACGTTCAGCGGGCCGGTCGGCGGAATCCTCGTGCCAGGGCACGTTGCCGCTGCCGTCGAAGACATAGTCGGTGCTGTAGTGCAGCAGCCAGGCGCCCAACGCGGCCGCCTCGTGCGCGATGACCGCGGGTGCCGCGGCATTGATGGCATGCGCCAAACCGGCTTCACTTTCTGCGCGATCCACGGCCGTGTGGGCGGCCGCGTTGACGATGATGTGCGGCGCCACGGCACGAACCGTCGCGGCCAGTTCTTCGGGTCGTGAGAAGTCCGCACGCCAGGGCCCGGCGCTGTCGAAGTCCAGCGCCACCAGTTCGCCGATCGACGCCAGCGAGCGCTGCAGTTCCCAGCCCACCTGGCCGTTCATGCCCAGCAGAAGGATCTTCACTTGTCGGCGCAGGCCAGCCCGTCAATCGCGACATCTGTGGCGGTGAAGCCGGCACCGCCTGCAATAAAACTCATCTGACAAAGCCCTTTGCTTTCGACATGGAATAGAGCGAGTCGCTGCCCGGCCAAAGCACATTTTAGTTGGTCGACGCCAGCGAGCAAATGCAGCGTGGCTGACATTGTTCACGTTGCTCGCCGCAATCGCCGGATGGCCCCACACCTGAGGGTGCGAAGCCGCGAGGCCGGCCCGCTACACTCCCGGGGGCGTTGCGTCGGCACCAGATGCCGCTGCCGGCATGCCTTGCCGGCCAACGAACCTATCAGGGAGAACCGAACATGAGCTTCGGCCAGTTTTTGTCCATTCTCAAGGCCCGGTGGTGGGCGGCCCTGCTGGTCTTTGTGCTGACGGTGGGCACCACGGTGGCAGTGAGCTTGCTGCTGCCCAAGCAGTACACGGCAGCCGCTTCCGTGGTGGTCGACTTCAAGCCGGACCCGGTGACCGCGATGATGTACGCGGGCATGACGTCCTCCGGATACATGGCCACGCAGGTGGACGTGATCCTGAGCGAGCGGGTGGCGCTGCGCGTGGTGCGAAACCTGAAGCTGGCCGACAACGCCGCAAGTGCGCCAGCAGTGGCTGGACGACACCGACGGCGTGGGCAGCATCGAAAGCTGGCTGGTGCAGCTTTTCCAGAAGCAGCTGGACGTCAAGCCCTCGCGCGAATCGAGCGTGATCACGGTGGGCTACAAGGCCCCCGACCCGCAGTTCGCCGCCGGCGTGGCCAACGCGTTCGTGCAGGCCTATTTGCAAACCGCGCTGGAACTGCGCGTCGATCCGGCCAAGCAGTACTCCAGCTTCTTCGACAACCGCGCCAAGGACGCGCGCGACACGCTGGAGAAAGCGCAGTCGAAGCTGTCGGCCTTCCAGAAGGAAAACGGCATCATCGCCACCGACGAGCGGCTGGACGTGGAAACCGCGCGGCTGAACGAACTGTCTTCCCAGGCGGTGATGCTGCAGGCACTGGCCAGCGAAGCCAGCAGCCGCCAGACGCAAGCGCGCGGCGATTCCGCCGACAAGATGCAGGAGGTGCTGAACAACCCGCTCGATCTCGGGCCTGAAGGCCGACCTGTCCCGCGCCGAGGCCAAGCTGCAGGAACTGCAAGCGCGTCTGGGCGACAACCACCCGCAAGTGGTGGAGGCCAAGGCCAACATCGCCTCGCTGCGCAGCAAGGTGGATGCGGAAATCAGGCGCGTCACCAGCGGAGTGGGCGTCAGCAGCAACATCACGCGCCAGCGCGTGGCCGACGTGCGTGCCTCCCTGGAAGCACAACGGGCCAAGGTGCTGCGCTTGAAGGCGGTGCGTGACGAGGGCTCGGTGCTGCTGCGCGACGTGGAAAGCGCGCAGCGCGCCTTCGAGCAGGTGATGCAGCGGTTCAATCAGAGCTCGCTGGAAAGCCAGAACACGCAGAGCAACATCAATCTGCTGACGGCGGCGACGCCACCGCTCGAGCCGTCTTCGCCGAAGATCATCCTGAACACGGCGCTGGCTATTTTCCTCGGCCTGCTGCTGGCAGTGGGCGTGGCGCTGCTGCTGGAGTTGATGGACCGCCGCGTGCGCAGCGTGGAAGACGTGGCCGGCGCGCTGGGGCGTGGCCGTGATCGGCGTGCTGCCCAAGCCGGGCGGGCGCCATTTCATCGGCGGCAATCGGCCTTCACTGGCCCAACAACGCATGGTGGGGCGCTTGGCGGCGCCCACCAAAGGGGCCTGACGATGGCGAAGTTCCGTGATTCCACGGTCCATGAGTTTCAGCCCGGCACGACCAGCGCGGCCGACAGCGCACCCAAGGGCGCCGTGCTGGACAGGTCGATCGGCGACATCATTGCCGAAACGCGTCACCTCAGCGCCGAACAGGTGGAGCAGATCCTCGCGCACCAGCGCGAGCGTGGCATCCGCTTCGGCGAGGCGGCGATCCAGCTCGGCTTTGCCAGTACCGACGACGTGCTGTTCGCGCTGGCGCAGCAGTTCCACTACCCCTATGCGCCGGAAGAACAGCGCAAGCTCAGCCCTGAGCTGGTGGCGCTGAACCAGCCCTTTTCGGCGCAGGCGGAATCTTTTCGCGCCATCCGCAGTCAACTGATGATGCGGCTGTTCAACGATCAACATGAATCGCGCCGCGCGCTCGCCGTCGTCAGCCCGAATTCGGGCGACGGCAAGACTTTCTTCGCCGCCAACCTGGCGGTGGCCTTGGCGCAGCTGGGTGGACGCACGCTGATCGTCGATGCCGACCTGCGTGGCCCGCGCCAGCACGAGGTGTTCAAGTTGACGAACAATTCCGGGCTGTCCGGCATCCTGTCGGGCCGCGTCGAAAGCCAGGTGGTGCAGCAGGTGCCCGGCGTTTCCAGCCTGTTCGTGCTGCCGGTGGGCATCACCCCGCCGAACCCGCTGGAACTGGTCGAGCGCCCCGCCTTCGGACTGCTGGTTCGCGAGTTGGTGAGCAAGTTCGACCACGTGGTGGTGGACACGCCAGCAGCCGAATACGGCAGCGACAGCGCGGTGATTGCCGCGCGCTGCGGCGCGGCGCTGGTGTTGGCACGCAAGGACGCCTCACGCGTCGGCGCGCTCGAAGACCTGATGGCCGACCTGAGCCAGGGCTCATCGAAAATTGCCGGCGTGATCGTCAACGAATTCTGACCATGAGCGTGGTGCACTCGACCGGCGTCACGGCAAGCACCCCCAAGCGCGCGATCATTCCTCCCGGCACCGACATCGTGGTGTTGGGGCTGCTGCTGGCCGGCTTTGCGCTGCTGTACCTGCCCGCATACGCCGACCTGTCGACCACCGTCTGGGCCACCGACGAGCAGGGCCACGGCCCGATCATCCTGGCGGTGAGTGCGTGGCTGCTGTACAGCAAGCGGCACGAACTGGCCGAGGCGCCATTTCAGCCCGTGCCATGGCTGGGTTGGCCGCTGCTGGTGTTCGCGCTGGCTGCTGTATGCGTTCGGCCGATCGCAGCAGATCATCATGTTCGAGATCGGTTCGCAGATCGTCCTGCTGGCGGCGCTGCTGCTGTTGTTCAAGGGCGCCGCGCGCGCTTGCGCCTGGTCTGGTTCCCGCTGTTCTTTCTTGTTGTTCATGGTGCCGCTGCCCGAAGCGCTGGTGGCGGCAGTCACCGGCCCGCTGAAGTCCGCGGTATCTGCGGTGGCGACCAGCCTGCTGTACGCACTTGGGCTACCCGGTGGCACGCTCCGGGGTCGTCCATGAGCGTCGGCCCGTACCAGCTGCTGGTGGCCGATGCCTGCGCCGGCTTGAACAGCATGTTCACGCTCGAAGCACTTGGGCATGCTGTACATGAACCTGATGAACTACACCAACGTGCTGCGCAACGTGGTGCTTGGCGCTGCTGCTGGTTCCGATCGCATTTGTCGCCAACATCGTGCGCGTGATGATCCTGGTGCTGGTGACCTATCATTTCGGCGACGAAGCCGGGCAGGGCTTCGTGCACGGCTTTGCCGGCATGGTGCTGTTCATGGTGGCGCTGGCTCTCATGCTTGTAACCGACAAGGTGTTGGGACTGTTCATGTCGAGTAGCAGGGGCGAAGCGGCGCCTGTCAAGGCGGTGCTGCCGTGAACACGCGTCGCTTGAATGCGGCGCTGGTGCTGGCGCTGATGGTGCTGGCGTTCGCCGGAGCCCATGCATGGGCTCCCACCAAGCATTTATCCGACATGCGGCCGAAGATCGAGTTGGAGTCGATGATTCCAACGGCCTTCGGTGATTGGTCCGAGGATACGAACGTGCCGGTGCAGGTGGTGGCACCGGATCAGGCGAGGTTGCTGAACAAGATCTACAACCAGACTTTGAGCCGCACATATGTCAATAGCAAAGGCGAAAGGGTGATGCTGTCGGTAGCCTACGGCGGCGACCAGTCCGATGGAACGCGAGCACACCGCCCCGAAGTTTGCTACCCAGCGCAGGGGTTCCAACTCCTTTCGGGTGCGGATGGAGTGCTGCAACTGCCCGACCACCCTCTGCGCGTTCGGAAATTGCTGGCGAAGCTCGGCGGGCGCAATGAACCGATCACGTACTGGATCACCGTAGGCGAACGTGTCGCTCTCAGTGGCCCCGAGCAGAAGTTGGCGCAGTTGAGTTACAGCACTCGCGGGATAGTGCCTGACGGCATGCTGGTGCGCGTTTCCAGCATCGATGCCGACGCGCAGCGCGCTTATGGTGTCCAGGGCGAGTTCGTGTCCGAAATGGCAAGCGCCATTCGCCCAGATCTTCGGCCGCAGGTCATCGGGCGCTAGCCCGTCCAGAAACTCGACCCGCCTGGCGTGAGTTTGGCAAAGCGCGTTTCAGCTAAGGCTGCACGCGGCCTCAATGTGAATCATTGTCGATGACCAGGCCCCGTACAACCCTTTCCGTCGCCAAGAGGAGCCTTGGGCACTTCGCCGCCGGAAGACTGATTTCGGCTGTGGTGGGCATCGGCACGCTGCTGCTCATCGTGCGAACCCTCGGCAAGAGTGACTATGGCGTTTATGTGACGTTGCTTGCGGCGTTCGAGATCGCGCAGTTGGCGGCAAGCCCTGGCGCTTACGCGGTCGCGTTCCGCTATCTGCCTGAGCTTCGGGCCAAAGGGGCAACCAGCGCACTGGGGCGCATGGTGGTCGGCGTGACAGCCTACCGCCTCGCGACTCTGAGCGTGGTGGCCGCTGCGGTTGCGCTTGGGGCCGAATCCCTGGCGACGTGGCTCGGCGCGACCGGTCAAGCACACGCCATACGCATGTTCGCGCTGGTCCTGGTGTTCGAGGGAACCGCTCGCTTTGTCGATGTGCAGTTCGAATCACTGCTGTTGCAGGGCTTGGCGCAGCTGTCGATATTGGCTCGAAATGGCGCGAAACTTGCGATGCTCGCAATCGTCAGCTCAGCCGGCACTATGGAAATTGCGCTTCAAAGCTGGCTGAAATACGAGGTGGCCGCGGCCGCAATCGGTGTCGGCGTGTCGTGCACGATGATGGCATTGCATCTGCGAAGACAGACCGTCGAAGATCAAGGCACGGGCGGTATGTTTCCCTTGGCTCGACTGTGGAAGTTCGCACTCCCGACCTATCTCTCCCAGGTTGCCTACGTCGCGTCGGGAACGGAAATGGTCAAGATTCTCGTGAGTAAACTCGTCGGCACCGCCGTCACTGCTGCATTCGGATTTGCCGCCGCGCTCGCTTCGACCTTGCAGCGCTACATGCCCAGCTTCCTGCTAGTCGGCTGGATCCGCCCGCTGCTTATCACCGCGTACAACGAAGGCCAGTCAGGCGATGCCATCGCAAGACTGGCTGGCACCGTTTTGAAGCTGAACCTGCTGATGCTTGCCCCGATGGCCGCAATGGTCGCCGTGGCCGGGCCCGAAATCGTCGATGTGCTTGCCGGCGGCCGCTTGCCGGGCAGCCTGCCCTACCTTCAGTTTTTCCTTGTCCTGCTGATCTTTCAGTCCTTGCGCACCGTGCTTTCGCTGTTGGGCGTGACACTCGAACTGGGCGTGGCCAGCTTGCGGGCCACGTTCTTCTCGGTGATCGGCTTGGCGGGTGGCATCCTGCTTTATCTCAGACTTGGGCCCTGGGGCCTGTGCGCCGGGTTGATATTGTCGGAAGTGATCTGGAGCGCTTCGATGGCCGCGGCTCTCGCGCGCAAGGGAGTCCGATTCGTGCTTCCAGCGCTCAGCGCGCTCAAGTTCGTTGCGAGTGCGGCTTTGGCAGCAGCATGTGTCGAGGCCGTACTGGCATTGCTCATTCCCAGGGCCAGCACGTTCACCGCCTTGGCGGCGGGAGTCGCCGCTGCGGCGCTGTGCCTGGCGATCGGCGCCGCGCTCAAACCCTTCGCAAAAGACGAGCGCGACAAAATCAATGGCCTGCTACCGGCCAGGCTGTTCGTATGGTGAGTGCCCTGCGAATCAAGCAGCGTCTGAAGCAGCGGCTACGGGCGTCCCCGGCGTTGTGGGGCACCTATTGGCGGATCAAGCAGGAACTGCTCCGGCTCTGGCTTCTTCGCTACATGGTGCATGACCTCGTCAGCATCTATCGCTCGATGTTCTGGGCCCCGGGAAGCCGTGCCCGCCACACACTTTGCGCGGCGTTGCTGTTCCAGTACCACAAGCTCGAGAAGGGCCTTTCGATGCCGGGGCCGCGGCGCCTTTTCGGCATCGACCCGGCCACTGAAGTCATGCGGACCTTGCGGCTATGGCAGGCAGCCGGACATGCCGACGACGACCCGATCTTCCTCGGCGCGATCGCCACCCTGGACAATTTTGCACGCCACTTGGTGTTTCATCAGCTCGACCCGCAAGGACGGATATTGCCTGCGGTAACGAGCTTCCTGCAGGAAGAGGCAACAGTGGGTGAGCGATGATTTCACGCCCATTCGCCTTCCGCAGCTGGGTTCAACAGACGTCTGCCCATGATTCATTCGCTCAACTCGCCCTCGCGCGCCGCAGCGTGCGCGACTTCGCCGATGCGCCCGTGCCCAACGATGCCTTGAGGGAGGCAGTGCGGCTGGCCCAACTCTCGCCTTCGGCCTGCAATCGGCAACCCTGCCGCGTCTATGCGGTCACGGAGTCGGCGCGCATGGCCGAGTTGCTGGAGTATCAGAACGGCAATCGCGGCTTCGGGACCGCATCCCGATGCTGTTGATCATCACGTCCGACGAACGATATTTCTTCGACGCGAGCGAGCGCCACCAGCCCTACATCGATGGCGGTTTGTTTGCCATGAGCTTGTGCTATGCGCTGACCGCACAAGGCCTGGCCAGCTGCTGTCTCAACTGGTGCGCGCCCCCAGCCAACGACCGATCGGTGCATCGAATCGCGGGGCTGGCAAGCTCCGAGCGCATCATCATGTTCATGGCCGTTGGGTATGCAACCGACAACTGTCGCGTGCCGAAGTCGCCGCGTCGCGCCACTTCGGAAGTGCTGATGCATCTGCGCGAGAGCGCTTCGGCATAGTCAGCATTACCGTCTCGAGCACCAAGGGAAACGATTGAAGTTCTATTTTTCCGGGCATACGACATTCGCCAATCGCGGTTGCGAAGCGTTGATCCGCTCCACGATAGGGCTGCTTCGCAGCCGAGTTCCCGATGCCCGGTTCATCGTGCCTTCCGACGCCATCGAGCTTGATCGCAGTCAGTGGCCTGAGGCAGAAAGCCTCGGCGTCGAGTTCGTTGAAACCGACCCCTTCCCGGCCAACATCAAGTGGTGGAACCGCCTTGCGCGCGTGGTGCCGCCGGTTGAGCGCATGTTGGTACCGCATTTCCGCGCACCGGAGCAGACCCGCGAGCGCATGGCATCGTGCGATGCGATGATCGATGAGCGGCGGAGATGTCATCTCACTGGACTACGGTGCGGCTTCGCTATACAGCTGGACTGGCCAGGCCGAGCAGGCGATGAACATGGGGCTCCCGGTGGCGCTGTGGGCCGCTTCGGTCGGGCCCTTCGCCAAATCTCCGCACGTCGAAGCCTTCGCAAAACAACACCTTGCCCGCTACCGCAGCATCAGCGTTCGCGAGTCGCGGACGCAGGCCTATCTTGCCGGACTGCAGATCGAGGCCAAGCTGGTGGCCGATCCAGCATTCACCTTGCTTCCCGAAGCATTCGGCGATTCGCAGCTCTTGCCCGCGGGTGCCGAGGGTGTGCTGGGACTAAACGTGAGCCCGCTGGTGCGCAAGTACCGGCCGACCGAAGAATCGCGCCGGCAGCTGGACAACGAAGTCGTGCGCTTCGTCGAACAGGTGACAGCCCAAACCCAGTTGGGCGTGCTGCTGATCCCCCATGTCGGCAGGGCCGGCGATGCGCCCGGCAACAACGACCACTTGTACATGCAGTCATTGCTTCGGGCCTGCCAAGTGGAATCGAACCGCGTTCAACTGGCGCCACCCACGCTGAACACGGCGCAGACCAAGCACCTGATCTCGAACTGCAGATTCTTCATTGGCGCACGCACCCATGCCACGATCGCGGCGCTGTCAGGCGGCGTTCCGACCACCTCGATCGCCTACAGCGTCAAGGCCAAGGGCATCAACCTCGATCTGTTCGGACACGACGAGCACGTTTTGGAAACGCCGGACGTCACCGAAGCGTCGCTGAGCCGGCATCTGGCCTTGTTGCGCGAGCGGGAATCGTTTCTTCGGCGGCAGCTTGCGCAATCGATCCCACTTGTGAAGGAACGAGCGCTTGCGGCGGCGGATCATTTACTCGCTGCGCTGGGACACGCGGTTCTTCTGACGGAAATCGTGACTCGGCACCGTAGACCAGGGCCCGCTCCTCGACGGCTCGCCGCTGGAAATAGCGAGGTCTTGCCATGTCGGCAGTGAGAAGCAGTTTTCATACGCGCAGCCGGCCGAACACGTCGTTCGGCAAGACCCTGGCACTGGGCATTGTGCTGTTGCTTACCGGTCTGTTCATCGGCGCACTGACGGCTTACGCGCCGCCACTGGCAGTGGCGTTGGGAGCAGCGAGCATTGCCGCCGTCCTGGGGGTTGTGCTTCCACTGCCCTGGCTACTGGTATCGACGTTGCTTGTGTCCGCCGTTGTCGCGGGTTCCGCCGAATACTTCTTGCGCATCAGTCAAGCCAATTGGATTCCTTACATCCTGGCGTGTCTCCTTGCTGTGCGTGGGCTGGTCGAGTCGCAACGAACAGTGCGCGAGAACAAGCCAATCACATCGAATGGATTTGCTTGGTTCGCATATCCGGCGATCCTCTACCTGTTCGGTTTGTTTGCATCCGTCATAGCGAACCTGATTCCGGCACAACAGGCGTTCGCCGCGGCAAAGAACTATTTGATGCTGTGGGGCATTCTGGTCGGAATGCTGTCGTTGAAACGTGTTGACAGGTCCTCCACGTTGATTTGGCGATCGGCACTGTTGGTGGCGGCAGTGCAGTTGCCTGTTGTTCTCTATCAACGACTGTTCGTATCCAGCGCGCTCGGCAACAGCGCATCGGGGCTCAGCTTCGACGCAATCAACGGCACATTCGGGGGGGGTGTCTTAGGCGGTCGATCCGGGGCGCTGGCAATGTTCATATGCATTGCCCTCGGCTACCTACTCATTTGTGCGAGACAGGAAAATCGGCTTCACAAAGCTGTTCGCCTTGCTGCTTTTTATGTTGCCCTCACTGTTCATCGTGGAAGTCAAAGCCGTAATCTTCTGGCTCCCCTTCGTCGCTCTCCTGGTCTTTGGCAGCCAAATCCGAAAGCGTCCGGTCTTGTTCATCTTGGGCTTTGCCACCAGCATCGTATTGGTCGTCGGCGTACTCAGAGCCTACCGATACAGCTACACGATGCTTCGGGTGACCTTTTGTCGAACTTCTTCGCACGGGATCTATCCTACATCTGGGACCCCGACCGTTTCAATCCCGCGACCCGGGAAATGGGCCGCGTTTCCGCGCTGGTCCATTGGTGGAGAGAAGCGCAATGGGCCGGAGTTGCGCACTGGCTATTCGGCTACGGACCGGGAGCGAGCCGCGGCATCAGTTCACTGGCAATAGGTTCCGTAGCCGCCAGATACCCGTTTTTCATTGACACAACCGCCGCCTCGACTCTTTTGTGGGATGTGGGCGTAGTGGGCGGGGATAGGTGTCGAGATTATTGCGGATGTGTGCGCTTCTTCGGTCCGTAGGAACAGGGGAACTGTCCAGAGCTGAGCGCCCTGCCGGAAGCGTTGAGCCGTCGAGCTGGAAGCTGCAAAGGTCGGCCTGTTGTTTCTGTTTGTCAGGCGTCATCTACATACGCGACGCAATCGACGGCGCCACTGTCGATTCGTGGTCTTTTTCTTCCTTGGGTTGATCATTCACGCTCGACGAATTGCATACGACAGAACCGTCGTCGATCTTCACGAAGACAGAGCTCGGGAAGCCATTAGGCAAAGTGGCCGAGCTGGATTCAGCTTCAGCCGATAGCGACAGATTTGGTAGGACCAATAAGTTGAATAAGCGCAAGCAATGCCCTGCCTGCCGTGCCACCGATTTAACGGTCGAAGCGACCACTCCCTATTCGGACACGGGGCTGATGGACTACTTGGGCTGATATTGGTACCAGTGCACAAAGGATTGAAATCGAACGCTTGGTCAGCCGGCGACGCGTTCATCGTAGCCCAGGTGCAGCAAATGTGGGCTGTGGATGCAGCTCGAAGTCCCAGACGATGAATTCCTCATGACGCTGTACGGCAACTGGTTGGGGCATCGTGATCCACTCGCGCCCCACCAACCGCATCTCCCGGTCGCAGAGTACACCTACGTTGGACAACAGGCCTTGCACCTGCTGGCTTACCTGCGTCTGCGACTGCCAGCGCGCAGCAGGATTCGCGCGCTCGACTTCGGCGCAGGCTGGGGGCATTGGGCCGAATTTGCTCGGGCGTTTGGAGCAGAAGTCACAGTCAGCGAACTGTCCCCGCCCAAGGCAGCACACCTGAGTCAGCTGGGATTTAAGGTCGCAGCGCTTGAGGATCTTGAATCACAAAGCTTCGACCTCGTCTGCGCCGAGCAAGTACTCGAGCATTTGGTCGAGCCACACGCGATTGTCGAGAAGCTAAAGCGCCTGCTTCGCCCGGAGGGCGTGATGAAGTTGAGTGTGCCCGACGGTGCAGGTGTAGGAAGGCTGCTTAGGACGTGGAACTGGTCCCGCGGATTCGAGCGCCAGGACGAAATCATGCCACTTCAACCCCTTGAGCACTTAAACTGCTTCACTTCACAATCGTTGAACCACTTTGCGGCGCAATTCAATATGCGTCGTATTGGCTTGCCCTTGAATATCTGGCTATGGATATCCATTCAACTGGAGCGGCCTTACGGCAATCGCTGTGTCTGGCGAAACCAATTAAGCGAGACGTTTTGAAGCGAGGCTGTTACGCCTTGTATGCAAGTGTGCCGCAAGCCATTGATGCACTGCGGCGCGTGTTGCTGAAGACCGGACCCGCGCGAGCGGTTTTCACTCTGAAACGCAAGGGCTTGACGTTGAGAATCGCACTCATCGCATTGCATTTTGCTGAGTACGCGACCACGTTGGCCCGAGCGCTGGCGAGATCCGAGAGCCACCAGGTTCTGTTGGTGCTAAGCCAAGACAACCTGCGCAATGAGTTGGAGGATCGCAAACTATTACAGAGGCTGCCAAGGCTGACTACTTTCGTCGTACCGCGTACGCAAAACCCCTTGCTCATACCTATGCGGGCGCTACAACTGCTGCGGCGGCTGAAGTCATTCGACGCCGAATGTGGTGCATTGCCAAGAGGACACGCGCGACTACTTGGCGCTCGCAATGCCGTTCCTGGGTCACGTGCCCATGGTGCCTGACCGTTCATGACCCAACGCCACATTCTGGCGTCGACGCCGCGCGCGTCGAGCGCTCAAGGCATGGGCTCTATCGACTTCAGTTGCGGCGCCGTGCCGATGCATTTGTCGTGCATGGAACACAATTGATGTCCACGACCACGAGGCTATCCCCCGAGCCATCGGACGGCTATACGCAATTTCGCACGGGCCATTGGGTATGTTGAGCCCTCTGCCGCCGAACCGAGACTGGCAGATCGGAAATTGCCTTTTTTGGCCGCATCGAACAATACAAAGGGTTGATTTACTTTGTCGAGGCCATTCGGATACTGAGCCGAGAAGGGTTGGCGGTGGTCGGCGTTATCGCCGGGCGGGGTTCTGAATTGGACCGCATGAAGTCGGAATTGCTTAGTGATCCGGCATTTCGTCTGTTGGACCATTACCTGACTCCCAGTGAGGTACGCCAGTGCTTCAGCGAAGCCCAGATCGTGGTCGCTCCATATGTCGATGCCACACAGAGCGGGGTGTTGGCCTATGGGTTGGGATTTGGGCGAGCCATGGTGGCCACTTCGGTCGGCGCATTGCCGGACATCGTGAGGCATGGGGTGACCGGAATTTTGGTACCGCCTCGCGATGCCCTGGCGCTCGCCGACGGAATGCAACCATCGTGCTAGATCCAACGGTCGCCAACAACATGGCCCAGGCGGCCGCGGCGCTTGGGCGAGGTGAAATGTCATGGGACCGAATCGCCGCCCAAACCCTTGAGGTCTACAAAGATGTCCTTGACGCATGTCCGCATGCGCCGCGCGGCGATGCAAGTCGAAGTCCGCGATCACGTGTAAAGGCCGACGAAATAGATTAACGCCAAATTGGGCATGAGGCGGTTCCTCCTTGCGGCCTCGGTCGGTTTCGGGTTTGCCGGATCCATTCAAGTGCAAGCGCAAGAGTGGCTGCCCGTGAAAGACCTCGACCTGGAGGTGCTGGCTGGGCAGTCTGCTGGACTTTTCGGATAAGCGAGCGGTTCAACTCGCCGGCAGCCATGGCTGGGCGATACGTCTGGACAACGGAAGCATTGGCTTCGAAGACCTGCGCGCGCTATAGCGGTTCTTTGCGGCGTCGTTTGCCTTCAGCCCATCGAGCGGCGGATTTCCGGACCAGGACGAAGCGGTTCGCCTCGTCGCGCAGCTTAAGCGCACGGGGTACAACGCGGTGCGATTGCAGAACGTGGACGCGAACCCGATGTCCGGTCGCGTGCCGGATTTCGACTTCGACCCGGTCCAGCTCGATCGCTTCGACAACTGCTGTGCTTAGCCCCCGCGGCCGGCAATCCCACGTCGCTAGGGTTTTCATGCAAGTGGATTGATCGTTGGAGACGCTCCCAACTGCTGGGTCATCAAGCACAACTTGCGCGAAGAGCTCTACACAAACCCCACGGCGCGCGCCCACTGGCTGCATCAGGCAAAGGCCCTGCTGGCTCGATCCAACAAGTACACCGGCACCGTTCCGATCAAGGATCCGGCGCTGCTCGAGCTCGTACTTATCTACGAAGGCGGCATCGTCGAACTCGCCTACCGGCATGGCGGTGGCTTCGACGCGCCTGACCCGAACCACTACGCCACCGCGTTTGGTGCAGTGGCTCCGGAAGAATTACACGTCCGAAGCCCAACTGCGCGCCGCATGGGGCACGGAATTGGGAGTGGACGAGAGGCTGGATGCCGCCGCGAAGCCGCCGCAGAGTCTGCGCGTGCAGACGTTCGGCACCGCGACTTCGTGAAGTTCCTCTGTCGATGCTGAAGCCGAACTCGCGGACTGGATGACGAAGCAGGTCCGTGATCTGGGTTTCAAAGGCTTCACGACTGCCTACAACAACTGGAGTTCTTGGCAAAGCGACATATCTCGATCCCAGTTGCCGGCCATCGATATGCATGCGTATCACAACCTGCCCAGCAAGTTTGTCGAGCCTGGATCGGTGGTGCTACAGAGGATCCCCCTGCCGGGCGCGGCGCGGTTCGTGCGTCACCTCGCCGGGGCCCGTGTCTGGGGTAAGCCCTTCACTGTGACGGAGTACACGGGCAACCCTTCTGGAACGGATGGCGACGGGGCAGTCGGTGGCACTGGTGCCGGCCTATGCGGCGCTCCAGGGATGGGATCTGCGGCACCCAGTTTGCTGAGAACCCGGCGCAGCTTGGCTACGCGCCAAACAAGCTTTCCAGGCGCAGCGCGATCTATCCGTTTGGCATCGGGTATGCAAACTGTGTTGCGCGCCGGCGAACGCCTTGCTGCCTTGCTTTACAAACGCGGTGACGTGGCCACATCCAAGGCCCACATTGCCGCGCTGCTCGATCCGGCGCAAGTGCTGGATGCAGGTAACGGCCTCGCTCTGAATGCCAGACTCTCGGTCGTCGCTTTGCGGGTTCGGGTTTTAACCTTCGAATGCGTCTCCGTCACCTGCCGGGAAGCGTTACGTGGTGCCGGTTTCCGGTGGGGCCCCTGCCTGGAAAACGGCCGCGGAAAACTTCGCCACCCGGTTGGGCATGAACGGCACCGACGAGCAACGCGTCAAATCACTCAAATCAGCGGGCCTGCTGCCCGAGAACAATCCCCCAAGCTCTTTGCCGAGACCTACCAATGGGATACGGCGAGTTGCTGCTCCAGGCGCGCGAGCGGCGCTTCAGCGTCACCTCTGATCGCACGCTGGTCATGGTCGCGCCAGCCGCGCCGGCCGCCGCCGGGCCGTTGAGCCTGGAAGCGACCACCGTGGCTGTGCTGGTAGCGTTGAGCGCGATGGATGGGCGGCCGTTGCCCAGCAGCAAGCGCATGCTCATGTTCGTCTTGACCGATGCGCAGAACAGCGGCATGACCTTCGCTGACGCTGAACGCACTCAGTTGAAATCATTGGGAAAGCTGCCAGTACAGATTCTGAGCGTAGCCATTACATTTCAAATGGCACTGGTTCCAAGGCTTGAAAACTTTGGCGCTGGCCTCAACGGCGAGCGGCGGGAACAGGTGCCACTAAAGGCAACCCCTGATGGCTGGTCGACTGATATACGCCACGCTCAGTGCGGGCCCGACCACCTACTTCGAACTCGCCGAAGAATGAGCGTGCAGATTTCAGCTCTGGCGCTCAGCAAGTCGATGCGACTGCGCACCGTTGCCTGCTGGTCATTCCGCGGCACTTTTACTCGTTCGAAAAGCACATACGCAGCTCCCGGAGCAGAAGGGCTTCGTCGTCACAAATGGGCGAATTACGGTTATTCCAGGGCACGCTTGGAAAGATACTCGGCAAACTGCAGGTGCCATTGTTTCGCCCAGCCGGCGTCGGTATTCGCGCGGCGTTTTCTACCCGGTAATCACTTCGATCTGGTGCTGGTGTTCAAGGGCCGCGGGCTGAGTCGCCCCCCCCGATGAGATTTCGAAGAACGCGCAGCGCATCGTTGGCTACAACTGGGATTCCTTCAAACTGAATCGTTCGCCGCTACGCTGGTATTCGAAGTCAACCGTTATGCCACTTTCGACTACCGCGATGCCGATCGCGCATCCCTGCCCGTTGTGGAGTTGTTGGCGGCTCAGCATCGGGTGGCTGAAAAGCAGGTGCGGTACGAAGTCTCGGCGGTGGTGCGCAACCACAGCGGACGTTTGCGCTACGTCGATCGGGTGCTGCGCACGCTACGGCCAAGCAGCACGTTCATTTCGATATTCGAACTGAACCTGTTCACCTTTGCCTTCAACTTCGCCAGAAACCCGCGGCTGTACTGGAAATATCGCCGCCACATCTCGTTCAAGCCGTTGCCTTATGCAGACTACACGCGTGTCATGGCGGAATCCGAATTCACGATCGACTACGCGCACGACACCCAGACCGGCATTACCATGCGCTGCTTCGAAGCCGTGAATTCGAAGACCAAGATCATCACCAACAATCCGTACATGCACGCAGCCCGCATTTCGCTGCGGTGGCCCGAATGTCTCGACGCAGAGCTTGCTTGAGGGCGTGGCAAAGGCGCGGTCGGCAGCGTTTGCTTCAAGCCCGCGGACCATCGCGGACTTCATCGATGACCTGGTTGCGCTGGCACCAGGCGACGAAACCTGAACTTCCTTGGGGAATGAATTGGACAGAGTGCTCATCACCGGCGGCGCAGGTTTCATCGGGTCACATTTGGCATTGCGGCTGCTGCAGCTCGGCCACGTGGTGCGCGTGTTGGACAACCTGTCACCACAGGTGCATGGCGTGGACCCGGAGCGCACGTCACCGCTGTATGCGTCGATTGCGGGTCGCGTTACTCCGTGCGCGGCAGCGTCACGTCCCGCGACGACTGGATCAAGGCGCTGGATTTCAGGACATCGTCGTGCACCTGGCCGCAGAAACCGGCACCGGGCAGTCGATGTATTTGGTGGAGAAGTACGGTTATGTCATGCGCGGCACGTCGATTCTTCTAGACCTGATCTCCAATACCGAGCACACGGTAAAGAAGCCCCCGGCGTCGACCTGCGCCAAAATCCCTGGCGAGGGCAAGTACAAGAGCCCTGAACTGGGTTTCGTCTACCCCGACCACCGCATCGATGCCGACATGAAGGCCGGCCGCTTCGAGGTTACCTATCCCCACAGTTCGGCGCTGACGCTGTTGGCCACCGACGAAGGAATCCAAGATGGACCCTTCTTCAGTCTATGGCATTACCAAGCAGGTTCAGGAGCAGTTGGTGCTGAACGTGTGCGCCGCGCGTGGCGTTGCAGCAGTGGCTTTTCGTTACCAGAACGTCTATGGGCCAGGGCAATCGTTAGCCAATCCATACACCGGCATCATGTCGATCTTCTCCAATCTGATTCGCTCGGGCTTGCCGATCAACATCTTCGAAGATGCACCGATTTTGTGTATGTGAGCGACGCGGTGGAAGCGACGATCGCCGGCATGTTTTCACCCAACGGCGATGGGCAGGCCTTCAACGTAGGCTTCGGCCAAGCCACCACCGTGCTCGAGGTGGCGCAGCGCCTGATTGTGCTGTTCGATAATGCTCGTGCCGATCAAGGTGACTGGCATGTTCCGTGTCGGCGACATACGACACAACGTCGCCCACATTGCCTACCAGACCAGGCTTTGAGGTTTGTGCCGCAGGTGGATTTTCTGCAAGGCAGTGGTCACTTTGTTGACTGGGTAAAGGACAGCAGGCCGGCAGCGGCGATGACGAAGGGTCATTCCAGGAAATGGCGGATCGAGGACTGCTGAAGAAGGCTGAGGCTTCGCTATTGAGCCGTCGGCCAGAACAGAAGCAGCATGAACCGCATTCGAATCCGCACCTTTTATCAAGCCGATCCGTTGGTGTTGTGCCCGTGGACCGACACATTCATTTGCGGCTTGGTGAAATGGGCTCCCGAAGATCTCGAGTTCAGCTTGGTCGGCATGACGACCGATGCGCTGGCACGGCCGGTGGGACGCTGGACTCGTTGTTCGTTGGGGCTGGTGCTCTTTGATTTCTTTCCCGTCTTTCACGAACCGAATCCGGGCGGCAAGGCGCGGGTGCCTTGGTCTTTGCAGCTGTGCTGGCACTCAATGCGTCACCGCGAGGCGGTGATCAACTGTTTTGATGTGCTTGAGCTGCATCGCGTGGAACCATTAATTCTCTTCCCCCCCCGTCCGAAGAATGCGTTCTTCCATCAGGACATGAGCATTCTTCGAAATCGCAACGCAGACATTCGTTGGAAGGGCTTACCGGGCGCCTACTTTCTTCTGGAAGATTTTGTCGTGCCGATGCTTGACTCTGCGTATTGCGTGCGGGAAGCGGCCGTGGCAACGCTGCGTGGTCGCTTTCCGAAGTTCGCGCCGAATATCAATTTCGTTCCGACCTGGGTCGATACCGAGGTGTTTCATCCAGAGTCACAAGGAGATACCGCCAGGGCCCGCAGCGATCTGAGAGTCCGGCTGGGTTGCGCCAACGAGACGATGCTGATCGTGACCGTCGGCCGCATGGACACGCAGAAAAATCCGCAACTGCTTCTCAGTGCTTTCGAACGCGTTGCAAGTGCGCGCGACAACGCTGCGCTCGTCTTCATTGGTGATGGATTGTTGCGCGCCGAGATGGAGGCAGCCACGAAGGCGCGGGGCTTGTCGGCCCGCGTGCATTTCTTGGGATTGCGCGCACCGACTGAAGTAGCCTCGATACTGCGTTCGGCGGATGTCTTCGCGCTGTCATCCGCCTACGAAGGCATGCCGATGGCTTTGATGGAGGCACTGGGCTCGGGCCTTCCAGTCGTAACGACCGATGTAGGCGAGGTGCGCAAGGTGGTGTCTGATGAGTGCGGGCTGGTGGTGGAGCGGCAAGAGCCCGAGCTGTTTGCCCAGGCACTCCAGTCGGTATTGGAAAGGCATGCGATGCTGGCAGGCGCGCCATGCGTCCGCGCCATCGAGCACTATCGGCCGGGCACGGTGCTTGGGCCAATCTACCAGAACTATCGGCGCCTTGGCGCGAAGAGACGCGTTGGCGCCTTGGCTACCGCTGACAATTGAGTTGGGACAACGATGAGATATTTGGTGGAGCTTATTGAATGATCCGAATCGGCATGGTCGGCCTGGGCAAGATGGGCCTGTCGCACCTGGCCATCGTCAGCGCGCACCCGGACGTGGAGCTGGTTGCCGCCTGCGACACGACGGGCTATCTGACCGACGTGCTCGAGCAAGCACACCGGACTGAAGTGCTACGACGACTTCGACCGCATGCTGGCGCGAGAGCAACTCGACGCGGTTTTCATCGCCACGCCGTCGAAGCTGCATGCGCGCATGGTCGGCAAGGCGCTGGAGCGCGGGTTGCACGTCTTCTGCGAGAAGCCCTTCGTGCTCGACGTCGCGACGGCGAGCGCCTGGTCGCAGCTGGCCGAGAGCAAGCAGCTCGTGACGCAGGTGGGCTACCACTTCCGCTTCGTCGGCGCCTTCCAGGAGGCGGCGCGCATCGTCCGGTCAGGCGCGCTGGGCACGCGTGCACCACGTGCGCGCCGAGGCCTACGGCCCGGTGGTGCTGCGCCCCAAGGGCAGCACCTGGCGCTCGGCGAAGACCGAAGGCGGCGGCGCGCTGTACGACTACGCCTGCCACGCGATCGACTCTGTGAACTTCGTCGTCGGCGCGCCGGCGTCGGTCGAGCGGCGTCGTTCGCCAGCGGCATCTTCTCGCGCGATGTCGACGACGAGGTCTACTGCACGCTGCACTACGCCAGACGGCGCGAGCGGCCAGCTGTGCGTCAACTGGAGCGACGAGAGCTTTCGCAAGATGTGCGACCAAGATCATCGGTGTGGGGCACCAACGGCCGCATCATGGCCGACCGGCAGGAATGCCAGATCTACCTGCGCGAAGCCGCATCCCGCGCTGCCCGACTACGCGGGCGGGCTGGACCGTCCGCTACACGACCGATCTGACCGAAGAGGTCTGGTACTACCTGCGCGGCGAAGAGTATTCGGCGCAGGTCGACTACTTCGTCGCAGAGCATCGAAGCAGAGCCGCACCGACGGCGAGAACAGCTTCCGCTCGGCGCTGCAGACCGACCGGGTCGTGGCGATGATCCTGGCCGAGCAGCGGCGGCCCGCGCGCGCGGCGCCGCAGTCCGCACCGGCGGCCGATGCATCGAACCGAGCAGCGCTGGCTTGCTCGCGCGGCTCTTCGGCTGACGCACAGGAAAGCTGCAACCCAGAGCACACATGCCATGGACCGCGTGCTGTTCGGCGACAACCAGTTCTTCGGCGTCAACCACATGTCCGAGGAGAAGGCGCGCGCGCAGCCGATGCGCTTCCAGGACCTGCAGGCCATCATCGACGTGCTCGACGCCGCCTATCAGGAAGGCATCCGCACCTTCATGTGCACCACGCACGACCGCGTGGCCGAGATCTGCGACCACTTCCGCGCCAACCCCGACAAGTACCCCGACTACCGCTTCTATCCGTGCATGCCGTACGCGCACAAGTACGCCAACGCGGTGACCGAGCACGGCATGATCGACGCGCTGCGGCTGTTCCTGCCGCAGGACGGCGCGATGGGCGCGATGCTCAAGGGCGGCGTGGCGCTGGCCAACAAGGACGTCGACGGCATCATGCAGCTGCTGATCGACGCCGAGATGAAGATGTTCCACGGGCTGCCGACGCCGGTGATCTTCATGCAGAACGTCATCACCGACCTGCTGCTCGGGCTGCGCATTCGACGAGGCTGTTCCGCGATCTTCCACGACCACGTGCGCGAGAGCTACGACGCCGAGCCGGGCTTCATCACGATGAACATGCCGCGGCTGCTCGACGTGCTGGACGAGCAGGGCATCGACAACCCGATCGTCTGCGCCAATATCAACAAGATCGGCTTTCGCATGTGCGGCGGCATCGAGCTGTACGAGCAGAGCGATCGCCACGCGCGCTTCCGCGCCGGTAGCGATGTCGGTGCTGGCCTCGGGCGCGATTCGCGCCGCGCGAAGCCATCGAGTACGTCTGCGGGCAGCCGCGGATCGAGTCGATCGTGTTCGGCGCGTCGAGTCGGGCAACATCCGGCAGACGAAGGCGTTGATCGACGAGTTGAGCGCCACGGCCGCAAATTGAGTTGCCTGCGGTTGCGCTGTGGTGAGCACGCCCTGCATCTTCGCCGCCGACTCGACGCAGAGGCCATCAGGAATCACTTGCCCCGGCAGTTCCCCCAGCCCGCGATGCCTTGGCTCATTGCGTTCTGAGCCACTTGCCATCTGCGGCAACCACGGCCAACGCAGAGTTGGCCGGCACTGTGACCGGCCATACCACAGCCTGACCATCCAACCTTTTTGCGGAGCAGGTTCGCAGACCCGAGGCCGCGCAATCGATCACCTTCTGCTTCGAGGTCTCGTTGGCAAGCAGAACAGTTTCATCTGCCGGATCGAGCAGTTCGAACGACGTCACTTTGCGCAGACTGACTTCTCGAATGCGCAGCACAGAGGCGGCCGGTGCGCCGAAGAACAACTTGCCCTGGAGCGACGCCTTTGCAACGAACACGTTTTCCGAAATAGTCTCGGTGTCCGCGGGCACGGTCACCCACTTGTTGATTCCCAGGCTGCTCCAGTCTCCGCCGTTTCGCGCGATTTGCACGGTGGGTCGCGCGGGTACTCCGGTCAAGCTCTTCGCCTTGAAGCGCAACATGTAGAGGTTGTCGCCTGGTTCGCTGGACATGGTAAACACGCCAGAGGCCAGACTGTCTCGCGCGCTTCCGGCCGCGTACTGCACGCAGCCGCCGGCGCACGCGCCGAAGGTGGCTCCGCCCCCGATCGAGTCTGGCGCGGCCCAGTAGGTCCAAGGCGCATTTGGCAAGGTCAGCGCGCCATTTGCGATCAGATTGCTGCCCGCAAGGACGGGGAGCACCAGATTGACGTTCAGAGGCTGGACTTGCGCATCGCCGGGACTGATGGCCGACCACTGCTTCCCGTCGAGGGATACCGGGGTCTGTGCGCTGCGCAACTCCCAGCGCAGGCTGCTCTTGTCGGTCACGCTGCCGGTTTCGTTGTTGCGGACAATGTTCGGGTTCAGGCCGGTAAACATCGCGCTTGCATTGCTCGGGTGTATCCACCGCTGCACATAGACAGTCCTGCTATCGAAGGACGCGGCGTTGGTGGTCGACTGGCCTAAGGAATTGGCGCCGTAAAGCAGGTTGTTCTCGATGACATTGCCGCGCACGTGGTCCACAGCAGAGTTGCTGCTGTGAATGCGGATGGATGCAGAGTGGACTGGCCAGACATAGTTGGACGCGAACCGGTTGTTGGACGCATCGAGCATCATCAGACCGACACCCACGTTCGAGATCATGTTGCCTGTGGTGTCTGTGTTGCCCGATTCCTTGTCGAAATAGATGCCGGCGACCAGAGTGGGTGAGCCGCCTACCGATCCCTCCGCGTTGGGTGTTATCTGCGAGATATTGTTCGAGCGGAAGCTGTTTCGCGATGTGCCGCCCGGCGCGCCCCAGTTATAGATGGCCCCGCAATCCGTGAAGCGCATGCAGGCCCGAGTGATGGAGTTGCCCGCGATGGTCACTCCAGAGATCCGTCCCAGATTCATGCCTGACGAAGCCGACTTGGTGATCGTGCTGAACTGCAGCGTGGAAGAGTTGCTGTCTGCGATCGAGACTCCCACGCCTGAATAGCCCCTTTGCCCGGACGTGCCCGTCGACTGCACGGTGCTGGAGTCGATCAATGACTCTGGGCTGTTGTGGAGCCATATGCCATATGCGGCCGCGCCATTCACTGAAGCGCGAACGATGCGCGTGCCCTTTGAACCCGTCACAAGACTCAGGCGTTCCACAAAAATGCCAGCCTTGCCGGAAAAGCTGGACACCACATCGGTCACCAGCGTACGGGGAGCGTCGATTAGTTCCAGAGACCTGACGCCTTGGCGGTCGAGGCGCAAGTTATCAACACGTGCATCCGCGGTGTTGCGAAGGCTGACTCCCACATCGCGCTGCACCGTTTCGAGCACTCCGTTTGCCGGCGATAGCCCGCCCGGCACGTACACGTACAGCGTGCCAGTGACAGGATCGTGGAACCACTCGCCGGGCGCGTCCGGCAACGCAGGGTGGTCTTCCAGGACATACCCTTCGCCTATATTGACAGCATCGCGCATTGCAGCCGACAGTGTCACGGTTCCGTCCACGGCGTTGTAGCTACGCACCTTTGCCGACTCTGTCTTCCACGGTTCATTTCGCACATGCACCGTGGCACCGGCCAGATTGATGCCCTTCATCAAGCTGACGTCCGCGGCACTCAACACGAACGAGTCGCTCGTCCGTGCCTGCTGCACTGAATTGAACTCTGCCCCTATGCCGCCGTAGTTGGGGTGGCGTGCCCGGGTCATCGGGGCGCCATTCCAATACAGTTGAGTCACTGGCTTGGCCCACTTTGTCGCATACACCGGCTTGCCCCCGAACTTGCTTGACACGGCCCAGGTCATCCCCTGCATCTGGTCCGCTCCGCTGATCAGCGGTCGATTCCCCGTGGTGCAGGCGCCATAGATGCCCAGCGTCACACCGGTCAAAGGGCGGTTGCCGCCGCCAATCTTCAGCGACTCGCGCCACGTGGAGCCACACTTCAACAAGATGGCGTCGCCGGTGGCAAGCACAGCTGAAGATGCCTTGGCAAGCGTTTTCCACGGCTGGGCTTGCGTGCCGGGGTTCATATCGCTGCCGCTGGTGACATCGACATACCAGCCCTTTCCCGTGAAACTGGTAGCAACAATCGAAGCGCTTGCAGTCGTTGTCTCTAACGACAAACCTGCCACTTTGATTGCCGCTGTCTTTTCTGCCGGATAGGACTCGGTCGAAACTGCCAACAGTGTCGCGAATGCCATCTGCTCAGTCGTTGTCGCCGCTATCGTGTCCGGGTCAGCGGCAAACGCATTCGGGAGCAACTCTTCCAAAGGCGTCTCTACCGACTCCGTTGTGGCAACCTCCGCTAGAGGATCTGCGGGTACGCGCGCCTCTTCCTCGTCAATTGGCTCGTCGTTCGAGATTGCTGGCGAGCCATTCAATGTCGACGATGACTCGATTGCATGCACCTCCGGACCTGCGGCCGCACTTTCCGAAGTTGGTTCGCCACCGCCGCACGCGGCCAGGCAAGTGAGGGTCAGGAGTGAAGCGATATCTATGAACTTGCTGCGGGCGTGGACGGTTTTCATGGAGAAGTTGGAGCGTTTGAAATCAAGCCAGCTCTGACTGGCTGCGGTGGTGGCTCACTGGCCCTCGACACAACGCGCGCTGAAAGGCATGACGAGCGCGGTAGATCGGCAATTCGGGCGGCCACCATAGGGGGATCGGCATGCGCAACCCCCTGAATGTGTAACGGGGCGTCAGGGCGTCGAGGACACGGCAGCTATGCAGCTACGAACCCGTTGCCTTCAGCAGTGGCACCGGTTTATCTCGGGTGCGCCAAGAGCGAGGTGGCCCATAGGGCATTCGACGGCCAATGCGCCGGGTTCTCCGCAATTTCCGCGGCGCGTGCGCAGGTGCGCCGCACCACATTAGCCCTCAGCAACACGGGCAGCGTTGCCCCATCCTTTCCATTGGGCTAGTGACATGCAGCGGGCGAGCGGCGAATCGCTTGCTTCAAGCCAGCCGGGAACTGCCAACCCATGCAACCGGAAGTCCGGCCTGCGTTGCGTGCTGAAACAGAATTGCAGGTTTGCTGAATCTGCGAACAACACTCGACGAAGGCGGCGGCGATGTCCCGCACCCTGCTGAACCGTGAACGGTGACGGTGCCTCGGTTGGACATGCAACGCGGCCTTGCGGGCGGTGCCGTTGTCGGTGTCGCAGCGACGGGCCTCCAAGGCCTTCAGCAAAGTGCGCATCTGGCTGCGCCCGTGCAACTTGAGTATGCGGCGGTGGCGCGCCACCGAGATGTCGAGGTTCTCGATCGGGTTGGTCGTGCGCAACGTGCGTACAGCCGAGCCGGCGATGCCCAACGCCCGCACGGCCAACGTCTCGTCCAGGCCTTCGCGCACACTGGCCACAGCTCCCGGGTGCTTGGTCCGCAGCGACGAGGCGAGGCGGGCGAGTTGCTTGCGCGCCAGACCGACGTCCGAGGCGCACGGGAAAGCCTTCTTCGACACGCAAGGAACGCGCGCCAGAGCGCGTCTGGCGATACCTGCGGACCGCCCAAACGGGTGGCGACAAAAAGCACAGAATTGTTTATGGTGTTTGTTGCATTTCTTGCCCGCTGGCGGTGGGCGACGGAGCAAGGATGAAGTTGAATCTAGTGGGTGGTCGCGGCAGCTTGGCTATCGTGGTACGGGGAGTAGCAGGATGTGCAGCATTGATTGTCGGGATGAACGTAGCACCGGCCCTGGCGCAGACAACACCCGCCGCCGGCCTCGATGGGCGCCCGCCCAACACCACCTGCCGCGCACCCCAGCGGCCACCTCAAACCGCGTCGGTTGCGTTGGAGCCCATGGTGCAGACGGGCTTCACACCGACTGCAATGGTCCAGTCACCGACCCAAGCCTCGACCTGGTACATGCTCAACCCGCAGGGGTTGATCTATCGATATCAGCGCAATGGCGGCACCTTGGCGATGGCGGCCGCCTTTGCCGATCTGCGCGGGCGCGTCCTTGCAACGTTCAATGGTCAACCCTATGCAGAAATGGGCCTGCTGGGCATGGCGATGCATCCGCGTTTCGCGGAGAACGGGTTTCTATATCTGTACTACAGCGCGGCAGGCACTCAGGGCACCGTCGTCGAAGCCCGTCTCTCCAGGTTCTCGAGTCGAGACGGTGGGCTCACGCTGGACCCTACTTCCGAAGAAGTGCTGCTTCGCATTCCACGAACCACTCAGTACCACTGGGGCGGAACGCTTGGCTTCGGACCCGACGGCATGCTGTATGCCAGCTTCGGCGAGGGCAACGTGAAATCCGAGGCACAGTCGCTCGGGTCCCTTCTTGGTGTGATGATTCGTATCAATGTGGACGCTGCGCCCGGCTACCGAATTCCGAGCGATAACCCCTTTGTCTCGGTGGCCGGTGCGCGCGGCGAGATCTTTGCTTATGGGCTGCGGAACCCCTGGAAGTGGTCGTTCGACAAAGCCAGTGGCAACCTGTGGGCGGGCGACGTCGGTTGGAACGCGTGGGAGGAAGTCAACCTCATCGTCAAAGGAGGTAACTATGGTTGGCCGATTCGCGAAGGGGCTCAATGCCTCGGCGGCGGCAACAGCTTCCAGACGGCCGGGCTGATCGATCCGGTCGTCGAATACCCACACGAGGTGGGCACACAAGGGGCCGCGGTGATTGGCGGATACGTGTACGCCGGCACCGCGATCCCGGCGCTGTCCGGCACCTACGTGTATGCCGACACCTACGGGAAGATTTTCGCGCTGCGCTACGGGAACGATGGAAAGGCCCAGCCAGAACTGCTCATCGAAGGCCCGCCCTATGCAAGCACATTTGCGCAAGATGAAAAGGGCGAGATTCTCTTTGGCGTAGGGGGCAAGGTCTATCTTCTTGCCCCCGCCTCGGCTCCACAGGCCTCGACCTTCCCGCAAAAGCTGTCCGAGACGGGCTGCATGAACGCGTCGAACCCATCGCTGCCCGGTCCGGCGCTGATCCCCTACGACGTGAACTCCCCGCTGTGGTCCGATGGCGCAGCGAAGGAGCGCTGGTTCGCGCTGCCCAACGGCAGCACCATCGCGCGCGGGCTGGACGGCGACTTCGATCTGCCCATCGGCTCGGTGGTGGTGAAGAGCTTTCGCGTCAAAGGCCAGCTGGTCGAAACCCGCCTGATGGTGCGCCATGACGACGGCGACTGGGCCGGCTACAGCTACGAGTGGAACGATGCGCAGACCGAGGCGTTCTTGCTGCCCGGCGGCAAGGTCAAGACGGTGCAGGGCCAGCAGTGGACCATTCCCAGCCGCAACCAGTGCCTGGCCTGCCACACCGAAGCCGCCGGACGCACGCTGGGGCTGGAGACGGCGCAGCTGAACCGCAATTTGCTGTATCCGAGCACGCAGCGCACGGCCAACCAGCTGGCCACGCTGGATGCCATCGGGGTGTTCAGCACGCCGCTGGGGGTGGCCCCGTCGATGCTGGACAAGCTGACGGTGCCGTCGGACACCTCGCAGCCGCTGGACAAGCGAGCGCGCGCCTATCTGCATGCCAACTGCTCGATGTGCCACCGCCCGAACGGGCCTGGGCAGGGGCCGGAGGATTTCCGCTATTCGCTGCCCGGGCTGAGCATCGGGGCGATCAACGTGATCCCCACGCAGTCCGACTTCGGCATTGCCGGTGCGCGGCTGATCTTGCCGGGCCACCCGGAGAAGTCGATCGTCAGCCACCGCATCGGCACGCTGGAGCTGGGGCGCATGCCGCCGCTGGCCACGGCGATGGTCGATGCCAGTGGCCTGGCGCTGGTGAACCAGTGGATCCGCTCGGGCCTGGGCATGGGCGTGGCCGACCGCGACAACGATGGCTTTGCCGACAACGTGGACAACTGCAAGAGCACCGCGAATCCGACCCAGCTGGACAGCGACGGTGACGGCATCGGCAATGCCTGTGATGCCGACTTCAACAATGACGGCGCGGTCAATGCGCTGGACCTGGCAATCTTCCGCCAGGCCTTCGGCTCGCAAACCGGCCAGCCCAACTTCAAACCCGCCGCGGACCTCAACGGCGACGGGCGCATCAATGCGCTCGATCTGTCACTGTTTCAGGCGCGGTTCGGCAAGCCAGTGGGTGATATGTAGTTTCTTCAATCCGGTGCTGTTCGACGACGAGGCCGACCGCGTCTTCCAGTGTGCCCTCGGGCCATGTCGCCTCAGGGGTGCGCGACGATTGCCGGGGGCAGGTTTCGTACTCTCCCCCAGAACCGCCAGAGGCACCAATCTCTATCCGGCACCGAAGCCGCGCAGCCCGTCGATGTCCAGCACACGCAGCCCGCCGTATTCGATGCGGATCAGCCCGCCGCCCTGCAGCACCCGCAACGCTTGGTTGACACGCTGGCGCGACAGCCCCACCAGGTAGCCCAGCTCGAGCTGGGTGATGCGCAGCACACCGCCGACGCTGGGGTACAGCACCGGGTGGAACAGCGCCGCCAGGCTGCGCGCCACGCGCGCATCGGGGTCGCTCAGGCGGTCGATCTCGCGCGCGGCGATGAACTGGCCCAGCCGCTCGTTCAACTGGCGCGCGATGAAGTGGTTGAACGGGATGCTGCGATCGAGCAGCCAGTGAAAGGTGTCTACGCCGAGGCCCGCCACCACACCCTTGCGCAGCGCCTGCATGTTGTAGCGGTAGGCCTCGCGCTTGATGACGGTGCCTTCGCCGAACCAGCCGCCCGGCGCCACGCCGGTGAAGGTGATGGGCACGCCCAGCGCGGAATCGTTGCTCATCTTCAGCAGCCCGTCGAGCAGGCCGAACCAGTAGCTGGCCGGGCGGCCGATGCGGCACAGCAGTTCGCCGGCCGCCACCTGCACCACTTTCAGGTCGGCGCCGACACGCGCGCGCTCGTCGGGGCGCAAATCAGCGAGCCAGCCGATGGCCGCCAGTTCGCTGGCGTGCAAGGGCCGCGCGCGTTCCAGCAGGCGCTGCGGGCGCACCGGCGCTGCGGTAGGCACAAGTTCAGGTGGGCGTGCAGTCATGGCGACGTCGGCAGGGAAAACACTGTTCGCTCGAACCCGCGGATTGTCGTTACAACGACATCGCGGCGTCAAACTTGCGCCTACAGTGCAATGTCGGTGCGCCGCTTCCCGGCGACGCCGCATGACCGTTTCAGGAACGCCCAGCCGTGCAAACGACCTTCCCGCGTCTGCTGCTCGAACATGCCGCCAAGCGCCCCGGCGCGGCGGCGCTGCGTGAGAAGGAATACGGCATCTGGCAGACGCTGAGCTGGGGTGCGCTGGCGCAGCTGGTGCGCGAACTGGCAGGCGGCCTGGCGGCGGCCGGGCTGCAGCGCGGTCAGCACCTGGTGGTGGTGGGCTCGAACCGGCCGCGGCTGACGGCCTGCATGCTGGCCGCGCAATCGCTGGGTGCGGTGCCGGTGCCGCTGTACCAGGATGCAGCGGCAGCCGAGTTCGCCTTTCCGATCAACAACGCCGACGTGGCTTTTGCCGTCGTCGAAGACCAGGAGCAGCTGGACAAGCTGCTCGATCTGCGCGAGCAGTGCCCGCAGCTGGCGCACATCTGGTTCGATGATCCGCGCGGGTTGCGCGACTACGACGAGCCGGGGCTGGCGTCGATCGACGCGCTGATCGAAGCCGGCCGCGCGCACGCACAGCGCACCCCGGCTTCTTCGATGCCGAAGTGGCCAAGGCCGATGCCCACGACATCGCCGCGATGTTCTTCACCTCGGGCACCACCGGCAACCCGAAGGGCGTGGTGCACACGCATTTCAGCCTGCTCGACCGCGCGGCGGCCGGTGCGCGCTTCGACAAGCTCGGCCCGGATGACGAGGTGCTGGCCTACATGCCGCCGGCCTGGATCGGCCAGAACATCTTCAGCTACGCGCAGTGGCTGGCCTGCGGCTACGTGGTCAACTGCCCCGAATCGGCGGCGACGGTGACCATCGACCTGAACGAGATCGGGCCCACCTACTACTTCGCGCCGCCGCGCATCTTCGAAGGCCTGCTGACCACGGTGATGATCCGCATGGAAGACGCCGGGCGGCTGAAGAAGGGGCTGTTCGATCACTTCATGGCGCTGGCGCGGCGCGTCGGGCCGGACATCATCGACGGCAAGCCGGTGTCGGCCCTCGACCGCCTGCACTACCGGCTGGGTGACCTGCTCATCTACGGCCCGCTGCGCAACACGCTGGGGCTGTCGCGGGTGCGCGTGGCCTACACCGCCGGCGAGGCCATCGGGCCCGACCTGTTCACCTTCTACCGCTCGATCGGCATCAACCTGAAGCAGCTGTACGGCAGCACCGAAACGGCCGTGTTCGTGTGCCTGCAGCCCGACCACGAAGCCAAGGCCGACACGGTGGGCGTGCCCATCGAAGGCGTGGAGATCAAGCTCAGCGAGGCGGGCGAGATCCTTGTCAAGTCACCCGGGCTGCTGAAGGAGTACTACAAGAACCCGGCCGCCACCGCCGAGGTGTTGACCGCCGATGGCTGGTACCGCACCGGCGACGCCGGCTTCCTCGATGCCGGCGGCCACCTGAAGATCATCGACCGCGCCAAGGATGTCGGGCGCATTGTCGGCGGCGCGCACGACGGCGCCATGTTCGCGCCCAAGTACGTCGAGAACAAGCTCAAGTTCTTCCCGTACATCAAGGAGGCGGTGGCCTTCGGCGACGGCCGCGCCACCGTGTGCGCGTTCATCAACATCGACATGGACGCGGTGGGCAACTGGGCCGAGAAGCGCAACCTCAGCTACGGCGGCTACACCGACCTGGCACAGAAGCCCGAGGTGCATGCGCTGATCCAGGAGTGCGTGGAGAAGGTGAATGCCGACCTCGCCGCCGACGACAGGCTGGCCGGCAGCCAGATCAGCCGCTTCCTGATCCTGCACAAGGAACTCGATGCCGATGACGGCGAACTGACGCGCACGCGCAAGGTGCGGCGCGGCTACATCGGCGAGCGCTACCAGGTGCTGGTGGACGCGCTGTACGCCGGCAAGGCCAGCCAGTACATCGAAACGCAAGTGAAGTTCGAGGACGGCCGCAGCGGCAGCGTCTCGGCCGAGCTGAAGATCGCCGATGCCAAGGTGCTGCCGGCAATGAAGAGGGCCGCCTAGGTGAACGCCGTGCTCGACGACGTGATCGAAAGCGCCGCCGCCGCGCCGCAGCGCAAGTTCGGCGAGGTGATCCTGCAGGTGGACAACATCAGCCTGGCCTTCGGCGGCGTAAAGGCGCTCAGCGACATCAGCTTCGACGTGCGCGAACATGAAGTGCGCGCCATCATCGGCCCCAACGGCGCGGGCAAGAGCTCGATGCTGAACTGCATCAACGGTGTCTATCAGCCGCAGCAAGGTTCGATCACCTTTCGCGGCCAGACCTTCGCGCACATGAACTCGCGCCAGGTGGCCGAGATGGGCATCGCGCGCACGTTCCAGAACCTGGCGCTGTTCAAGGGCATGAGCGTGCTCGACAACATCATGACCGGGCGCAACCTGAAGATGCGCTGCAACCTGTTCCTGCAGGCGCTGCGCATCGGACCGGCGCAGCGCGAAGAGGCCGAGCAACGCCTGGTGGTCGAACGCATCATCGATTTCCTCGAGATCCAGCCCTACCGCAAGACCCCCGTCGGGCGCATGCCCTACGGCTTGCAAAAGCGCGTCGATCTGGGCCGCGCGCTGGCGATGGAGCCGCAGGTGCTGCTGCTGGACGAACCGATGGCGGGCATGAACGTCGAGGAGAAGCAGGACATGAGCCGCTTCATCCTCGACGTGAACGAGGAGTTCGGCACCACCATCGTGCTCATCGAACACGACATGAGCGTGGTCATGGACATTTCCGACCGCGTGGTGGTGCTCGACTACGGCAGGAAGATCGGCGACGGCACGCCCGACGAGGTGCGCGCCAACCCCGATGTCATCAGCGCCTACCTGGGCACGTCGCACTGAGCAGGCCATGGGATTCTTTCTCGAAACCCTGATCGGCGGCCTGATGGCCGGCATGCTGTATTCGCTGGTGGCACTCGGCTTCGTGCTCATCTTCAAGGCCAGCGGCGTGTTCAATTTCGCGCAGGGCGTGATGGTGCTGTTCGCGGCGCTGGCGATGGCGCGTTTTGCCGAATGGATCCCGCTGTGGCTGGGCATCGAAAGCCGCTGGCTCGGCAACGTGCTCGGTTTCATCGCCGCGGCCGTGGTCATGATCGGCGTGGCCTGGGTCATCGAGCGTGTGGTGCTGAGCAAGCTGGTCAACCAGGAAGGCATCACGCTGCTGATGGCCACGCTCGGCGTCAGCTACTTTCTCGACGGCGCCGGCCAGACCATCTTCGGCAACGACATCTACACCATCGATGTCGGCATGCCGAAGGAGCCGCTGTTCGTGCTCGACAGCGTCTTCCCGGGCGGCCTGCTGATCAGCCTGGAAGACGTGTACGCCGCGCTGGTGGCGGCCGCGCTGGTGGCCACATTGGCGCTGTTCTTCCAGAAGACCGGCACCGGCCGTGCGCTGCGCGCGGTGGCCGATGACCACCAGGCCGCGCAGTCGATCGGCATTCCGCTGAACCGCATCTGGGTCATCGTCTGGAGCGTGGCCGGCATCGTCGCGCTCGTCGCCGGCATCATCTGGGGCAGCAAGCTGGGGGTGCAGTTCTCGCTGTCGCTGGTGGCGCTGAAGGCGCTGCCGGTGGTCATCCTGGGCGGGCTCACGTCGATACCCGGCGCCATCATCGGCGGGCTCATCATCGGCGTGGGCGAGAAGCTGTCGGAAATCTATCTCGGGCCGTTCCTCGGCGGCGGCATCGAGATCTGGTTTGCGTATGTGCTGGCGCTGGTGTTTCTTCTCGTGCGGCCTCAAGGGCTGTTCGGCGAAAAAATCATTGACCGCGTATGAAATACGCGATCAGTGATTTTTCGGCGCAGGCTAACTTGCGAAGCAAGTTAAGCGAAGCGTGCCGCAGCCAAAAGATCATCGACCGCGTGTAGGAAGCTTCGGGCGCACCATGCTCTACCGCGAGAACGGCCAATTCAAGACCGGCTACAGGGCCGACGAGCAGATCTTCCCGATCCGCCAGGACCGCATCGGCATCGCTTTGCTGCTCGCCTTCGCCTTCGTGGTGGTGCCGTTCACGGCGTCGGAGTACATGTTCCGCGCCATCCTGATCCCGTTCCTGATCCTCTCGCTGGCCGCTATCGGCTTGAACATCCTGGTCGGCTACTGCGGGCAGATCTCGCTCGGCACCGGCGCGTTCATGGCGGTGGGCGCCTACGCGGCCTACAACTTCCAGGTGCGCATCGAAGGCCTGCCGCTGATCGCCTCGTTGCTGCTGGGCGGGCTGTGCGCCACCGCGGTGGGCGTGGTGTTCGGCATTCCCAGCCTGCGCATCAAGGGCCTGTACCTGGCAGTGGCCACGCTGGCGGCGCAGTTCTTCGTCGACTGGGCCTTCCTGCGCATCCCCTGGTTCACCAACGATTCGCCGTCGGGTTCGGTGAACGTGTCGAACCTGCACGTGCTGGGCTGGCGCATCGACACGCCGGCCGACAAGTACCTGTTCTGCCTGGGCTTCGCCACCGTCTTCGCGCTGCTGGCGAAGAACCTGGTGCGCGGCTCGATCGGCCGCGAGTGGATGGCGATGCGCGACATGGACGTGGCCGCCAGCGTCATCGGCATCCGCCCGGTGTACGCCAAGCTCACCGCCTTCGCGGTCAGCAGCTTCATCGTCGGCGTGGCCGGCGGCTTGTGGGGCTTCGTCTACCTGGGCTCGTGGGAGCCGGCGGCGTTTTCCATCGACCGCTCGTTCCAGCTGCTGTTCATCGTCATCATCGGCGGGCTCGGCTCGATCATGGGTTGTTTCTTCGGCTCGGCCTTCATCGTCATCCTGCCGATCATGCTCAACCGCGCGCCGGCCTGGGTGGGGTTGCCGGTGTCCACCGCGCTGGCCTCGCACATGGAATTCATGATCTTCGGCGCGCTGATCATCTTCTTCCTCATCGTCGAGCCGCACGGGCTGGCGCGGCTGTGGTCGATGGGCAAGGAAAAGCTGCGGCTGTGGCCGTTTCCGCACTGAACCGGCAACCAGCATGGGCACAAACCCCGACGAATCATTCAACGCCTGCGGCGTTCAAACCCTGTGGGAGCAGCACTTCCGCGTTCAAGCACAAGCCTTTGCAGCGTGTGTGTTTTTCAACTGAAGGAGACTTTCATGAATCTCAAGTCCCTGGTCGCGGCGGCCACCATCGGCGTCGCCTCGGTGGCCAGCCTGGTGGCCACCAGCACGGCCTTTGCGCAAGCCAAGGAGCAGTTCTTCCCGGTGCTGGTGTACCGCACCGGCGCCTACGCGCCCAACGGCGTGCCTTTTGCCAATGGCTATGTCGACTACCTGAAGCTGGTCAACGCGACCGGCGGCATCAATGGCGTCAAGGCCATTTACGAAGAATGCGAGACCGGCTACGCGACCGACCGTGGTGTCGAATGTTATGAGCGCCTGAAGGGCAAGAACGGCGGTGCCACGGTGTTCCAGCCGCTGTCCACCGGCATCACCTTCGCGCTCACCGAGAAGGCGCCGGTCGACAAGATCCCGCTCATCACGTCGGGCTATGGGCGCAGCGAAAGCGCCGACGGCAACGTCTTCAAGTGGAACTTCCCGCTCGTCGGCACCTACTGGGTGGCGGCCGACATCCTGGTGCAGTACGTCGGCAAGAAGGAAGGCGGGCTGGACAAGCTGAAGGGCAAGAAGATCGCGCTCGTGTACCACGACAGCCCCTACGGCAAGGAACCGATTCCGCTGTTGGAAGAACGCAGCAAGCAGCTCGGCTTCGAGCTGATGCTGTTGCCGGTGACGCACCCGGGCGTGGAACAGAAATCGACCTGGCTGCAGATCCGCCAGCAACGGCCCGATTTCGTCTTCCTGTGGGGCTGGGGGGTGATGAACTCGACCGCGGTCAAGGAAGCGGTGGCCACCGGCTATCCGCGCGAGAAGATGTACGGCGTGTGGTGGGCCGCCGCCGAGCCCGATGTCAAGGACGTCGGCGCCGCCGCCAAGGGCTACAACGGGCTGGCCATGCAACACGGCGCGGAGCCGAATGCCAAGGTGACGAAGGACATCCTGGCCCTGGTGCACGCCAAGGGCCAGGGCACCGGCCCGAAGGACGAAGTCGGCCAGGTGCTGTACATGCGCGGTGTGTCGGCGGCGATGCTGGCCGTCGAAGGCGTCAAGCGCGCACAGGAACGCTGGGGCAAGGGCAAGGTCATGACCGGTGAGCAGGTGCGCTGGGGCCTGGAGAACCTGGCGCTGGACCAGAAGAAGCTCGATGCGCTGGGCTTCGCCGGCGTGATGCGGCCGATCAGCACCTCGTGTGCCGACCACATGGGCGCGGCCTGGGCGCGGATACACACCTGGGACGGCACCAAGTGGGTCTTCACCTCGGACTGGCTGCAGGCCGACGACCAGATCATCAAGCCGATGGTGAAGGCGGCGGCGGCGAAGTACGCGGCCGAGAAGAAGCTGCCGGCGAGGACCACCGAGGACTGTCAAGCTTAAGCGGCGCTGCCGCTTAAGCCTTCAGCTTTTCTCACAACTCCCTCCCCTTCCCCTCCCTCCGAGAGGGAGGGGTTTCGAGCACCCCGGCCCCGCCAGGCGGGGTGGGCTCCTGACGGAGCCCTCATCAAAGCGCCGCTTGCGACGCTTTGATGAGTTCAAACACAGTCATGTCGAATATTCTGATCAACGTCAACGGCATCGAGGTCATCTACAACCACGTCATCCTGGTGTTGAAGGGCGTGTCGTTGCAGGTGCCCGAGGGCAAGGTGGTGGCACTGCTGGGTGGCAACGGCGCCGGCAAGACGACCACCTTGCGCGCGGTCAGCAATCTGTTGCGCGGCGAGCGTGGCGAGATCACCAAGGGCTCGGTCGAGCTGCGTGGCGAGCGCATCGAACGCTTCACCACCTCGGACATGGTCGAGCGTGGTGTCATCCAGGTGATGGAAGGGCGGCATTGTTTTGCGCACCTGACGATCGAGGAGAACCTGCTCACCGGCGCCTACACGCGCAAGGACGGCAAGGGTGCGGTGGCCACGACGCTGGACAAGGTGTATGCCTACTTCCCGCGGCTGAAGGAACGGCGCGGCTCGCAGGCCGCCTACACCTCGGGCGGCGAGCAGCAGATGTGCGCCATCGGCCGCGCGCTGATGGCGAACCCGACGATGGTGCTGCTCGACGAGCCGTCGATGGGCCTGGCACCGCAGATCGTCGAAGAGGTATTCGAGATCGTCAAGGACCTGAACACCAAGGAGGGGGTCACCTTCCTGCTCGCCGAGCAGAACACGAACATGGCGCTGCGCTACGCCGACTACGGCTACATCCTCGAAAACGGCCGCATCGTCATGGACGGCGTGGCCGCCGAGTTGCGCGAGAACGAGGACGTGAAGGAGTTTTATCTGGGCATGGGCGGTGGCGACCGCAAGAGCTTCCGCGACGTCAAGAGCTACCGGCGCCGCAAGCGCTGGCTGGCCTGATGCAGTTGCCGGCCATGAGCGACAACGACCAAGGCTTCGTCCCCCCGCCGTTCGATGCGGCCGGCGCGATGGTGCCATTGAAGCGGCAGTTGCGTGACCTGAAGCTGAGCGAGCGCGGCGCCCGCTTCGAGTTGAAAGCGCGCGCGGTGGTCGAACTGTCGGCGGCCGGCGACCACATCGATGCGCGCCTGGCCAAGCGTGCCAGCCAGGTGCCGGAATGGACGCAGCACAAGCTGCGATCCAGCGCCGATGTGCGCGGCTTCGTCGAGCAGGTCAAGCGCACGCTGACGCGCTGGAGCAGCGACGAATGAGCGCACCGCGGGCACCGCATGGCGAGCACTTCGACACGCTGGAAGTGCGCGATCCGGCCGAGCGCGAAGCAGCGCTGATGGCCGCGCTGCCGCTGCAGGTGGCCCATGCGCAGGCACGGGCACCGGCCTTCGCCGAAGCGCTGCGCGAGTTCGATGCCGGCTCGATCACCAGCCGCTCCGCGCTGGCCACGCTGCCGGTCGTTCGCAAGCACGAGCTGCTCGAACGTCAGCGCGCACGTCGCACCAGCGATCCCTTCGGCGGCTTTGCGACCATCGGCTGGGGTGCGTCGCATGCTTCGGCGCGACGCGCGCGCCGGGTGTTCCAGTCGCCCGGGCCGATCTACGAGCCCGAGGGGCACGCGGCCGATTACTGGCGCATGGCGCGGGCATTGTTCGCCGCCGGCTTTCGCGCCGGCGATCTGGTGCACAACAGTTTCGGCTACCACCTGACGCCGGCCGGCTCGATGATGGAAACCGCCGCCCATGCCATCGGCTGCACGGTCTTTCCCGGCGGCGTGGGCAACACCGAGTTGCAGGTGCAGGCGATGGCCGAGTTGCGACCCCACGCCTATGCCGGCACGCCGAGCTTCCTGCGCATCGCACTGGAAAAGGCCGATGCGCTGGGCTTGACGTTGACATCGCTGAGCAAGGCATCGGTCGGCGGCGAGGCCTTCCCGCCGTCGCTGCGCGACTGGTTCAGCGCCCGCGGGCTCGATGCCTACCAGAGCTACGGCACCGCCGACCTGGGGTTGATCGCCTACGAAACCGCCGCCCGCGAAGGGCTGGTGCTGGACGAGGGCGTGATCGTCGAGATCGTGCGCCCTGGCACGGGCGACCCGCTGCCCGACGGCGAAGTCGGCGAGGTGGTGGTGACGACGCTGAACCCGGACTACCCGTTGATCCGCTTCGGTACCGGCGATCTGAGCGCCGTGTTGGCCGGCCGCTGTCCGACCGGCCGCACCCACACGCGCATCAAGGGCTGGCTCGGGCGCGCCGACCAGACGACCAAGGTGCGCGGCATGTTCGTGCACCCCGGCCAGGTGGCCGAACTGCTGAAGCGCCACCCGGAGGTGCTGAAGGTGCGGCTGGTGGTGAGTGGCGAGATGGCCGACGACCAGATGACGCTGCATGCCGAAGTGCCAGGCAGCCCGGCCGCGCTGATCGGCACCTTGCGCGACAGCCTGCGCGAGTTGACCAAGCTGCGCGCCGATGTCGTGTTGATCGCGCCCGGCAGCCTGGCCAACGATGGCAAGCTGATCGAGGACGCACGCAGCTATCGCTGACCGCCTTGCCGGCCGCCATCGCTGCGCGGTGACACGGTGCACCCGCCGACGCCGCGTGTGCGGGACGAGCCGGGCCTGTTCGAGGCGCGCTCGAGCACCCGCCCCTCAGCGCACCGTCAGCGGAATCGTCACCGGCCCATCGTTGACCAGGTGCACCTGCATGTGTGCGCCGAACACGCCGGCCGCCACCGGCGCATGACGCTCGCGCGCGATGCGCAGCACCTCGTCGAACAACGCGCGACCGAGTTCGGGCGGCGCCGCCCCGGAAAAACCAGGCCGTTGGCCATGCGACGTATCGGCGGCGAGCGTGAACTGCGACACCAGCAACAGGCCGCCACCGATGTCCTGCACGCTGCGGTTCATCTTGCCGGCTTCGTCGCCGAAGATGCGCAGGCCGAGCAGCTTGGCGACCAGGCGCTCGGCGTGGAGCACGGTGTCGGCCGGCTCGGCGCAGACAAGGACCAGCAGCCCGGCGCCGATGGCACCGACGTTGCTGCCGGCCACGTCCACCCGCGCCGACACAACGCGCTGCACCAGCGCAATCACAGCGGATGGTCCCGCGTGTCGTCGATGTGGGCCTCGACGTTCATCGGCAACAGCTGGATCGTGGCGCGCAATCCCGGCACCGCGCTCATCAGCGCCTGCTCGACATCGGCGCGCAGCGCAGCGGCGCGTGCCAGGCTCCAGCCGCCGGGCATGTGCATGTGCAGATCGACAAAACGGCGCGCGCCGGCGCGCCGCGTGTTGATGTGGTCGAAGCGCAGCGCCGGGTGGCTGAAGCCGGCCAGCGTCTGGTCGATCTGCGCCTGCACCGGCGCCTCCAGGGCATGGTCCATCAGGCCATCGACCGAGCGGCGCATCAGCCGCAGGCCCTCGCGCAGGATGTTCAGCGCGACGGCAATGGCCACCAGCGGGTCGAGCCAGAGCCAGCCGGTGAAGGCCACCGCCACCAGGCCCAGCACCACACCGGCCGAGGTCCAGACATCGGTGAACAGATGGCGCGCGTCACCTTCGAGCGCAATCGAGCGCACGGTATTCGCCTTGCGCAGCATGGCCCAGGCCAAGGCAGCGTTCAGCACCGAGCTGAACACCGTCAGTGACAGCCCCCAGCCCAGTTGTTGCAGCGGCTGCGGCGCGAGCAGCCGCTGCACTGCCGCCCAGACGATGGCCAGCGCCGCCAGCAGGATCAGCCCGCCTTCGAAGCCGCTGGAAAAGTATTCGGCCTTGTGGTGGCCATAGGGGTGTTCACCGTCGGCCGGTTGCGCCGCCACGGTGACCATCAGCAGCGCGAAGCTGGCACCGGCCAGGTTGACCAGGGCTTCGAGCGCGTCCGACAACAGGCTGACCGAACCGGTGAGCCACCAGGCGCCACCCTTCATGGCAATGGTCACCACCGCGACCGCAACCGACAACTTCAGATAGCCGCTGACTTGCATGGCGCGATTGTCCCGCGGCGGGTTGTACGGCCGTGCCGCGGGTTCAGGATTTCTCGAGGCGCTGCGGTTCGGCGCACCCCAGCACCCGCGTCAGCGCGGCTGTTCGATGCGCTCGAGTTCCTGGCGCAGGAACACCGCGCTGGGGATGACCGTGCCGTCCTTCAGGCGCACCTGGTAGATGTCGCCGCTGGAGGTCGAGCGGGTGCCGATCTGTTCAATGAAGTCCTGCACCGTAGTCACCTTGCCGATGCGCCACTTCAGCTTGCCGTCGAGAAATTCGGCGGCCTGCGCGCTGTCGTACGCCGTGCCGTTGCGGATGAAGGCGATGTCGGTGCGTTTGCCGACGGCCTGGATGAGGCGGTCGATTCGCGCCTGCTCCCGGGCATCGGGCTTGGCCAGCGCCGCGGCGCACATCAACCAGGCGCCGATGAGAGTCAGGCCCTCTCGACGCCTCATGGCAGCAGCTCGACGCGCGCAAACTTGCGCTTGCCGACCTGTACCACGAAGCGGCCGGCCGGCAGCTTCAACGCCTTGTCGGACACCACCGCGCCGTCGATGCGCACGCCGCCCTGCTCGACCAGGCGCAGCGCCTCGCTGCTGCTGGGCGCGAGATTGGCGCGCTTGAGCAGGTTGCCGATCGACAGCGGCGCCCCGCTCAGTTCGATTTGCGCGATGTCCTGCGGCACACCACCGCGCGCGCGCAGCTCGAAATCGGCCTGCGCGCGCTCAGCGGCGGCGGCATCGTGAAAGCGCGTGGTGATCTCGGCGGCCAGCAGCACCTTGGCCTCCTTCGGGTTGCGGCCCTGCTCGACCTGCTGCTTCAGTTCGGCGATCTGCGCCTCGCTGCGGAACGACAACAGCGTGAAGTAGCGCCACATCATGTCGTCGCTGATCGACAGCAGCTTGGCGAACATGGTGTTGGCGTCTTCGGTGATGGCCACCGTGTTGCCCTTGCTCTTGGACATCTTCTCGACGCCGTCGAGCCCTTCGAGCAGCGGCATGGTCAGGATGCACTGCGGCTCCTGCCCGTATTCGCTTTGCAATGCACGGCCGACGAGCAGGTTGAACTTCTGGTCGGTACCGCCGAGTTCGAGGTCGCTCTTCAGCGCCACCGAGTCGTAGCCCTGCATCAGCGGGTACAGCAGCTCGTGCACGCTGATCGGCGTGCCGGCCTTGTAACGCTTGGTGAAGTCGTCGCGTTCGAGCATGCGCGCCACCGTGTAGCGCGAGGCCAGCTGGATCATGCCGCGCGCGCCCAGCGCATCGCTCCACTCGCTGTTGTAGCGGATCTCGGTGCGCGCGGGGTCGAGCACCAGGCTGGCCTGCGCGTAGTAGGTGGCGGCATTGGCCTCGATCTGCTCGCGCGTCAATGGCGGGCGCGTCTGGTTGCGCCCCGACGGGTCACCGATCATCGAGGTGAAGTCGCCGATCAGGAAGATGACCGTGTGGCCCAGGTCCTGCAGCTGGCGCATCTTGTTCAGCACCACGGTGTGGCCGATGTGCAGATCGGGTGCGGTCGGGTCGAGGCCCAGCTTGATGCGCAACGGCTGGCCGGTGGCCGCCGAGCGCTTCAGCTTGCGCAGCCATTCGGCTTCGGGCAGCAATTCATCGCAGCCGCGCCGCGTCACCGCCAGCGCGGCGAGCACCTTGTCGTCATCAGGGGGCCGGTCCGATCGACGGTCAAGTGCTTCTGACATCGGCTTGATTGCGGCGTCCGTTGCGACCATTTCCGGCATTTACCGGTTGGCCGGTGGTTATACTTTGCCCCCATTGGCATGCAGCCCCTGCCAAGGGCGGCGTTCCTCTTCGAACCACCGGATGATTCTAGTGGAGCCGCGCGGCCCAGGGCCCGTGGCTGTGGTGTCCACCGGCGCGGCGACGTGCCATCAACAGCGGGGCCATTCCCCGCGCTGACCACCGATGTCGATCGAGCCGTTCGAGCCAGCGCATTCCTCTTCCTCCTTTGCGTTCGTGTCGCGCCATTCGCGCGCCTTGGGCCTTGCGTTCGTCTTTCTGCTCGGGGGTTTTGCCGTGGCGGCCTTCGGCGTCGCACCGATGCTGCCCGATCCGGCCGAACTCCCGCAACGCCTGGTGGCCCGCGGCATCACACCCGAGGGTGTGGACACTCAGCTCGAGGCACTGGCCGAAAAGGAACTCGAGCTGTCGCGCAGCGTGGTCACCGCGCCGGGCGACACGGTCGACAGCCTGTTGCACAAGCTCGGCGTGCAGGATCCCGATGCCGCGAAATTCCTGCGCACCGACACCCTCGCGAAGGGCCTGTTCGAAGACCGTGCGGGCAAGATGGTGCAGGCGCGTGCCCGTGCCGATGGCGCCCTAGTCGAGTTGGTGGCACGCTTTGCCGCCACCGACGACGCGCAACGGCAACCGCGATTTTCACGGCTGAGCATCAGCCAGGACGCCGGCCAATGGCGCAGCCGGCTCGAACTGGCCCCGCTGCTGGGCGAGGCCCGCATGGCCAGCGGCACCATTCGCTCGAGCCTGTTCGCGGCCACCGATGAGGCCAATATCCCCGATGCGGTGGCGGTGCAGGTGGCCGAGATGTTCGCAACCGACATCGACTTCCACCGCGAGCTGCGCAAGGGCGACACCTTCAGCGTGGTCTATGAAACGCTGACCGCCGACGGCGAGCCGGTCACCTGGGGCTCGTCCACTGGCCGCGTGCTGTCGGCCGAGTTCGTCAACGCCGGCAAGACCTACCAGGCGATGTGGTTTGCCGACGCGTCGGGCAAGGGCGCCTACTTCGACTTCGATGGCCAGAGCAAGCGCCGCGCCTTCCTGTCCAGTCCGATGAGTTTTTCGCGCGTGACCTCGGGCTTCGCGATGCGTTTTCATCCGCTGCTGCGCACCTGGCGCCGCCATCTCGGCGTGGACTACGGCGCGCCGTCGGGCACGCCGGTGCGCACGGTCGGCGACGGCACGGTCGACTTCGCCGGCTGGCAGAACGGCTACGGCAACGTCGTCGAGGTGCGCCACAACAACCAGCGCAGCACGCTGTACGCCCACCTGAGCCGCATCCTCGTGCGCAAGGGGCAGAAGGTCGAGCAGGCGCAGACGATCGGCCTGGTCGGGGCCACCGGCTGGGCCACCGGCCCGCACCTGCACTTCGAGTTCCGCATCAATGGCCAGCACCAGGATCCGCTGCGGGTGGCCAAGGCCTCGGAGACGTTGACCATCGACAGCCGCTTGCGCCCGCAGTTCACCGAGCAGGCGCGAAGCGTCAAGGCGCAACTGGAGGTGGCACAGACCATGGTCGGCACGGCCACCGCGGTCGAGTAGTTGCCGCACCCGTTCGCGTCGATGTACATCGGCTTGATGTCCGGCACCTCGCTGGACGGCGTGGACGGCGTGTTGGTGCGATTCGACGATCGACAGCGCGCGCAAGCCCCGCAGCAAACCGTGCTGGCACACGTGCATCTGCCTTTCGATGCATCGCTGCGAGCGATCTTGCTCGGCCTGAACGGGCGCGGCGACGACGAGATCCACCGGGCTGCGCTGGCTGCCAATGGCGTCGCGCGGGCCTACGCCCAGGTGGTCGATCACTTGTTGAGCGAGGCCGCTGTCGAGCGCAGCCAGGTCCGCGCCGTCGGCGCGCACGGCCAGACCGTGCGCCATCAGCCGCAATCCGATGCGAGCGGCGGCTACACCGTGCAGCTGATCAACGCCGCGTTGCTGGCCGAGTTGTGCGGCATCGACGTGGTCTGCGATTTCCGCTCGCGCGACCTCGCGGCCGGTGGCCAGGGCGCGCCGTTGGCACCGGCTTTCCATGCCCGGCGCTTCGCGATGGCAGACCAGCACGTGGCCGTGCTCAACCTGGGCGGCATCGGCAACCTGAGCCTGTTGCCGCCCCAAACGCCGAATGGCACGCATGGGGGCGGCGTGCGAGGCTTCGATTGCGGCCCGGGCAATGCGCTGCTCGACGCGTGGTGCCTGCAACACCGCGGCACGGCTTACGACAGCGACGGCGCCTGGGCTGCCAGCGGCCGCGTCGACCAAGCGCTGCTGGCCAGGCTGCTGGCCGACCCCTTCTTCGCACTGCCGCCCCCGAAGAGCACCGGGCGCGACCTGTTCAACCTGGCCTGGCTGCAGGCGGCATTGCAAGGCGTCGGCAGCGCCCCTGCCGCTGCCGACGTGCAGGCGACGCTGCTCGAACTGACGGCGACCAGCGCCGCGCAGGCGCTGCTCCGGCACGGCCCACGCAGCGGCGAATTGCTGGTCTGCGGCGGCGGGGCGTTCAATGCCTTCCTGATGCGGCGGTTGCAGGCGTTGCTCGGCTCGGTGCCGGTGCGCAGCACCGAAACGCGCGGTGTGGCACCGGATCAGGTGGAGGGGCTCGCCTTCGCTTCGCTGGCCGAGGACTTCATCGAGCGACGCCCCGGCAACCTGCCCGAGGTGACCGGGGCGCGAGGCCCCAGGCTGCTGGGTGCGCTATACCCGGCCTGAGCGGCCGAGTCACGTTGACCCGACCTGAGCGGCCGAGCTACGCTGAACCCGGCCCAGGCGGCCGGGGTGCGGTCAGGCCGTGGTCAGGCCGAAAAGCTCGATCCGCAACCGCAGGTGGTGGTGGCGTTCGGGTTCTTGATGACGAACTGCGCGCCCTGCAGATCTTCCTTGTAGTCGATCTCGGCGCCGCCGAGATACTGCAGGCTCATCGCGTCGATGAGCAGCGTGACGCCGTTCTTCGACATGCGCGTGTCGTCGTCGTTGATGACCTCGTCGAAGGTGAAGCCGTACTGGAAACCCGAGCAGCCGCCGCCTTGCACGAACACGCGCAGCTTCAGATCGGGATTGCCTTCTTCATCGACCAGTTCGCGCACTTTGTTCGCAGCGCTGTCGGTGAAGATCAGCGGCGGCGGCATTTCATGCACATCGTTCGACACGCTTTCGACGGCTTGTGTTGCTGTGCTCATGTGCACTCCTTAACTGTTCCTACAGGGTAGCAGATGGTGCCACCCGACGTGCGTACAAGTGTGTTCAAGCTTCCTTCGACGCGGCCAGCTTCAGCGCCGGCCGGTCGGTGGCCTTCAACGAGCGCAGTTCGCCTTCGACGCGCGCGCCCAGGTGCATCTCCAGCGTGCCGTAGCGGATATCGCCCGTCACGCGTGCCTTCGGTTGCAGCTCGAGCATGTCCTCGCACTCGACCGGGCCGTTGACCTGCCCGCACACAATGATATGGCCGGCCTTGACCTTGCCATGCACCCGCGCGCCCTCGCTGATCACGACCAGGCTGCTGGAGCCGGGCATGGCGAGCACGTCGCCGTGAACTTCACCGTCGATGCGCAGGCCATCGACAAAACGCAACTCACCGCGCATCACCGCGCTTTCGCTGATCAGATTGCGAATCGGCACCTGCCGTTTGACCTTGAACCACATGCGCTGTGTCTCCTGCAAGTGTCTTGGGGCCGCTGTGCAGCTCAAGCATCGACGCTTTGGCTGGCAACGACCTTGCCTTTGAGGTCACTGACCTTGACTTCGACCGTTTTTACCACGGCCGTTTCCGGATGCTCGACCGTACCTTCCACGCGCAGGACCTGGCGAACCTGCAAGGTATTGCCCAACTGCGCCGACTTCAGCTTCCAGGGCTGGCCCTGCAACGTGCCCGCGAGCACGATTTCGTAGCGGCCAACGAAGTCAGCCCCCGGCTTGCCGTTCTGCATCACCAGCATCTGATAGCGCAACTTGCCAGGTGCCTTCACTTCGGCCTGCAGCGAGCGGATCGACAGGCCCTCGCCGCCCCCCGTAGGCAACAGCCGCTGGAAGAAGCCCAGGTCAGCCTTCAGCTCCAGGTTGTCGGCTTCGGCCTGACGCAGCGCCTGTGACAGGCGGTCACGCGCGACGGTTTCTGTCTTCAGCAGGCTGTCTGCCGTGTTGACCAGCGATTGCGCCTTCTCCTGCTCTTCGCGAAGTTGCGCCACTTCGATGCGCAGGCGGGCCAGTTCGGCTTGCTGCTGCCGGCCGACACCGGCGATGTCCTTGCCAAACTCGAATGCCCACAGCGCCACAGCCCCACAGAAACCGAGCGTCAGCGCCACCACCACCCAGCGCAGTGGCCAGGGCAGGTGGCTGCGCACGATGACGCGCGGGGCGCTGATCGACAACCGGCGTCGCAGCAGCTTCCAGCGCATCGATGCGGACCGGCTATCCCGGCAGCGTCTGCCGACTGACCAAGCTCAGCGCTTGCTGAACTGCTTGCGGCGGCGCGCGCCATGCAGGCCGACCTTCTTGCGTTCGACTTCGCGCGCGTCGCGGGTGACGAAACCCGCGCGGCTGAGGTCGGGCTTCAATGCCGCGTCGTAGTCGATCAACGCACGCGTGATGCCATGCCGCACCGCGCCGGCCTGGCCCGATTCGCCACCGCCGCGCACGTTGATGCGGAAGTCGAACGCCGCATCGTTGGCCGTCAGCAGCAGCGGCTGGCGCGCGATCATGATCGAGGTCTGGCGACCGAAGTACTCGTCGATCGCCTTGCCATTGATGGTGATCAGGCCGTTGCCTTTTTTCATGAACACCCGCGCCACCGAGGATTTGCGCCGGCCGGTGCCGTAATTCCAGTTACCGATCATCGCCATTCCTTAGAGTTCGAGCGCCTTGGGCTGCTGGGCGGTGTGCGGGTGCGTGGCACCGGCATAGACCTTCAGCTTCTTAATCATCGCGTAGCCGAGCGGACCCTTGGGCAGCATGCCCTTGACGGCCTTCTCGATCGCCCGGCCCGGGTGCCGCGCCTGCATGTCCTTGAAGGAGGTGGCGCGGATGCCACCGGGATAGCCGGTGTGGCGGTAGTAGATCTTGTCATCGGCCTTGTTGCCGGTGACGCGGATCTTCTCGGCGTTGACGATGACGATGAAATCACCGGTATCGACGTGAGGCGTGTAAATGGCCTTGTGCTTGCCGCGCAAACGGAGTGCCACTTCGCTGGCAACACGTCCGAGCACCTTGTCGGTGGCGTCGATCACAAACCATTCATGCGTCACTTCGGCCGGCTTGGCGCTGAAGGTCTTCATGAAATCTCGCAGGTAGCGCCTGCATCGGCAAACGATGCAGGCCATCACAACGGCTGTTCGAGCCGGGCCATCCGGGCCCTCGGCGCCGCTTGTTTCGGGCGGCCTCTCGGGCTGGTGGATTATTGGCGCTGGCCCGGGACGCCGCAGTGCGGTGCCCGGGCCCGGCTCACCCCGCCGAAACCGGGTGAACCTTAGATTATATATTGCGGCGCGCCAACAGGCCAGGAGCAGCCCATTTCGGAGGCCGATGCGTTGGAGGCTGCTCCCTAGCCGCTCTCAGTAGGATACGGGTAATTACTTATTTTCCCGAGAGAGCGATGAACCCATTCGACGATGCATCCGACCTGGGCGAGGTGGCTGAACCCCACCCGCCACAGGCGGCGGCCCCGGGCTTCAGGTGGATTCCGATCCGCTCGTTGTCCAGCCGCCATCGGCCGCGCATTCTCGGCCACCTGTTGAGCCTGGAAGATCGCGATCGCTACCTGCGCTTCGGCTACCTGGCTTCCGATGCGCAGATCGGCCGCTATGTCGACCTGCTCGATTTCGAGCGTGACGAGGTGTTCGGCATCTTCAACCGCCGCCTCGAACTGATCGCGCTGGCCCATCTGGCCTGCCTCGGTGAGAGTGGCGTGCCCTGCACCAGCGCCGAATTCGGCGTGTCGGTGGCCACGACCTACCGCGGCCGCGGCTTCGGCGCGCGCTTGTTCGACCGCGCGTCGCTGCATGCCCGCAACCGGCACATCGATTCGTTGCTCATTCATGCACTCAGCGAGAACACGGCCATGCTGCGCATCGCACGCTCGGCCGGCGCGCGCATCGAACGCGAAGGCCCCGAATCGCAGGCTTGGCTGCGCCTGGCGCCGGACAATCTGGCCTCGCAGGTCGAGGCGATGGTGGAAGGTCAGGCGGCTGAGCTGGACTTCAACCTGAAAGTGCAGGCTCACTGCGTCAGCGAGTTGATCCACGGCCGCAAGCGCAGCGACGACGCCCCGGCGACCAAGGACACGCCGATCGCCGCCGATTGATTCGACGCGCATCGCAAGCCCGTCTTCGGTGTGGATAGGGGTTTTCCTGTCTGAAGATGCCGCTCATTGAACAACGGCAGGCCGCCCACCACGGATGGGCACGTTGTAGCATCGTCGTTCAAGCATTGCGGCCCGCGCCAGGCTTCGATCGGCGCGCTCGACTCCCCTTTACTTCATCGTCATGCAGCAGACCCTGCCGTGGATCGTCGCGCTGGCCGCGCTGGCTTTGTGCCTGGTGATCCTGGCGTTGTGGATGTTGCGAACGCGCCCCGCGCAGCCGGCACCGCTGCCCAGCGAATGGACACTGACCGCGCGGCCGGTGTTCAGCACCGACGAGCGCCGCGTCTATCGCCAGTTGCGTGAGGCGCTGCCGCACCACATCGTGCTGTCGAAGTTGCCGCTGGTGCGCTTCTGCCAGCCCACCGATCCGCAGCAGGTGCGCTACTGGTACGAGCTTCTCGGCGCGATCCACGTCACCTTCGCCATCTGCAGTGCCAACGGGCGCGTGCTCGCCGCCATCGATCTGGACACCGATCGCACCGGCTCGCGCCGGGTGCTGCAGATCAAGCAGTCCGTTCTCGGCGCCTGCCGTGTGCGCTACCTGCGCTGCCCCATCGACCACCTGCCGTCGATTCCCGAATTGCAGCTGCTGGTGCCGCAGAGCAACGCCCCTTCGCGCCCTGCGCACGGCAGCGCCGGCCTGCACGATGCGCGCGACCCGCTGACCAGCACGGTCGCGGCACGGCGCCGTGAACGCTCGGTGCTGTGGCACGACTCGGGCTTCTTCCAGGATTCGTTCTTCGGTGCCGAGAGCCGCTCGGGCGCAGCCGACAGCGGGTTCGGCACGCTGGGTGGCATCCTGCGTGGCGGCGTGCCGGTTCGCGGGCCGCAATCCGAGGCGCCTGCCGATGAGCCCAGGCGGCCGCCACCGGGCGGGCTGCCGCGCACCCACCACTGACGGCGCTGGGCCGGGGCACGCGTAGCATGCGGCCATGCCGCTCAGCGTGGACCGTCCTCACAGCCCGCCCGACACCGACAACGGCTATGCCGACCTGACACCGACGCAGGTGCTCGACGCGCTGGAGCAGGTGGGCCTGCGTGGTGACGGCCGCATCCTGCAACTCAATTCGTACGAGAACCGCGTCTTCCAGGTGTTCCTGGAAGACGGCTCGGCGGTGGTCGCCAAGTTCTATCGCCCGCGGCGTTGGAGCGATGCCCAGATCATCGAGGAACACCGGTTCGCGCTTGAGCTCGAGCATGCCGAGGTCCCGGTGATCGCGCCGATGACACTGGCGAACACCGGGCATTCATCGACCACGCTGGCGCGGGTGCAAACCGCGACCACGCTGCACCGCTTTTCGGTCAGCCGCTGCAGTGCCGGGCGTGCGCCCGAGCTCGATGATGCGCACACCCTGGAGTGGCTGGGCCGCTTCATCGCGCGCATGCACGCGATCGGCCGCAAGCAGGCTTTCAAGCACCGGCGCCACATGCAACCCGTGGCCGACGCGCACACGGCACGCGACCTGCTGGTGCGCGGCCGCTTCATCGCCGACGAACATCTGCCGGCCTGGCGCCAAGCCTGCGATGCGGCCATCGAGTGCATCGGCACGGCTTTCGAGCGCACCGGCGCAAGGCCGCAGTTGCGGTTGCACGGCGATTGCCACCCCGGCAACGTACTCTGGCGCGAAGAAGGCCCGCACGTGGTCGATCTGGACGACGCCTGCATGGGCCCGGCAGTCCAGGACCTGTGGATGCTGGTGTCGGGCGATGCCGATTCGATGGCCGCGCAGCTGCGGCTGCTGTTGAAGGGCTATCGCCAGTTCATGCCCTTCGACGAACGTGAGCTGGCGCTCATCGAGCCGCTGCGCACGCTGCGCATGCTGCGCCACAGTGCCTGGCTGGCCGAACGCTGGCACGACCCGGCCTTCCCCCGCGCCTTCCCCTGGTTCGACACGGCGGCTTACTGGTCGGAGCAGACCACGCAGCTGAGGGAACAGGTCGAGGCGATCCAGGGGTGATGCGTCGGGGCTCGCCCCGCGCCCGGCAATGCCGTTCTGTCAGGCCACCAGCAACCGGTTGACGCGCTGCACATAGGCGGCCGGGTCTTCGAGGTTGCCGCCTTCGGCGAGCAGCGCCTGGTCGAAGATGATCTGCGCCAGGTCATCGAAGCGTTCGTCGCTTTCCAGCCGTTTCACCAGCGCGTGCGAGGCGTTCACTTCCAGCGTCGGCAGTGACTTCGGCGCATCCTGCCCGGCCTGCTTCAACAAGCGCGCCAGGTGGCCACTCATGTCGCCCTCATCGACGACGATGCAGGCCGGCGAATCGACCAGCCGTGTCGTCACGCGCACGTCCTTGGCGCGGTCCTTCAATGCGGTCTTCAGCCGCTCGAGCACCGGCTTGAACTCGGTCGCCGCTTCTTCGGCCTGCTTCTTTTCGTCCTCGTCCTGCAGCTTGCCCAGGTCGAAGGCGCCCTTGGCCACGCTTTGCAGCGTCTTGCCTTCGAACTCGTACAGGTGGCTCAGCATCCACTCGTCGACCCGGTCGACCAGCAGCAGCACCTCGATGCCCTTCTTGCGGAAAATCTCCAGCTGCGGGCTGCTCTTGGCGGTGATCAGGTTGTCGGCCGTGATGTAGTAGATCGCCTCCTGCCCTTCCTTCATGCGCGACACGTAGTCGGCGAACGACACGCCACTGTCGGCATGCGTGCTGGCAAACCGCAGCAGCTTGGCCAGCCGTTCGGCATTGGCGTGGTCCTCGCCCAGGCCTTCTTTCAGCACCGCGCCGAAGTCGGCCCAGAACTTGGCGTACTTGTCCTTGTCGCCTTGCTCCTCGCTGTCGGCGAGCGCTTCGAGCATGCCCAGCACACGCTTGGTCGAGCCCTCGCGAATCGCCTTCACGTCGCGGCTTTCCTGGAGCAGCTCGCGGCTGACGTTCAGCGGCAGATCGGCCGAATCGATGACGCCCTTGACGAAGCGCAGGTACACCGGCATCAGCGCCTCGGCATCGTCCATGATGAACACACGCTTGACGTACAGCTTGACGCCACCGCGCTTGTCGCGGTTCCACAGATCGAACGGCGCCTTGCCCGGGATGTACAGCAGTTGCGTGTATTCGCTGCGGCCTTCGACCCGGTTGTGCGTGTAGGCCAGCGGTGGGTCGCTGTCGTAGCTGATCTGCTTGTAGAACTCCTGGTACTGCGCGTCGGTGATGTCGCTCTTGGCGCGCGTCCACAGCGCCGAGGCCTTGTTCACCGTCTCCCATTCGTCCTTGACCACCTGCTCGTTCTTCTCGCTGTCCCACTCTTCCTTCTTCATCAGGATCGGCAGCGAGATGTGGTCGGAGTACTTGCTGACGATCGACTTCAGCTTCCAGGCGGAAAGAAATTCCTCTTCGCCGTCGCGCAGGTGCAGGATCACGTCCGTGCCGCGCTCAGGCTTGTCGATGGCCTCGACCTCGAACTCACCCGATCCGTCGCTGCTCCAGCGCACGCCTTCGTCGGCCTTCAGCCCGGCGCGGCGCGATTCGACGGTGATGCGGTCGGCGACGATGAAGCCCGAGTAGAAACCGACGCCGAACTGGCCGATCAGGTTGGCGTCCTTCTTCTTCTCGCCTTCGAGCGTGGCCAGGAACTCGCGCGTGCCGCTCTTGGCGATGGTGCCCAGGTGCGCCACCGCTTCTTCGGCGCTCATGCCGATGCCGTTGTCGCGGATGGTCAACGTCTTCGCGTCCTTGTCGAAGAACACGCGCACCTCGAGATTCGGCTGATCTTCGAACAGCGCCGCGTTGTCCAGCGCCTCGAAGCGCAGCTTGTCGCAGGCGTCCGACGCGTTGGAGACCAGCTCGCGCAGGAAGATCTCCTTGTTGGAATACAGCGAATGGGTGACGAGGTGCAGGATCTGCTTGACCTCGGCCTGGAAGGAAAGGGTTTGTTTGTCCATGGTTTCGTCGAAGCTGGAAATCGGTGGCGCCTGGGAAGCCGGCGTCGCGCGAAAGCACATTGGGATAGCGGCCGGGCCTTTCAAGGGCCGCCGCTGCGTCAACGGCGATTGTCGCCCGCGCGCGGGTCAGGCCAGGCGCACACGCACCGGCAGCGCCGTCATGCCACGAAACACCAGCGAGTTCAGCCACTGCTGGGATTCGGTCGCCGGCTCGATGTGCGCATAGCGCCGCAGCAGCGCCGGGAAAGCCACCTGCCCTTCGGTGCGCGCCAGCGGAAAGCCCAGGCAGATGTGCGCACCGTAGCCGAAGGTGAGGTGCGCCGGGCCGTCGCGGTCGATGTCGAGCACGTCGGGATTGGTGTACGCGCGCGGGTCGCGGTTGGCGGCATTGAGCATCATGAACAACCGGTCGCCGGGCTTCAGCGTCTTGCCATGGCGCTGGTGCTCCACCTGCACGATGCGCACCTGCGCGCCTGACGGGCCTTCGTGTCGCAGCAGTTCCTCGACCGCGGCATTCGCCAGCGACGGGTCATCGCGCAACTTCTGCATCTCATCCGGAAAGCGCATCAGCGAGAGCAGTCCGTTGGCGATGTGATTCGTCGTCGTCTCGTGCCCGGCGAACAGCAGCAGGATGCAGGTGGCGACCAGCTCGTCGTCGCTCAAAGCATCGTCGCCATCGCGCAGGTGCACCAGCTGGCTGAGCATGTCGTCACCCGGTGCGGTGCGGCGCAACTCGATCAGGCGGCGGAAATACGCCGCCATCTCCTGCGTCGCGGCCTGCGCGGTGTCGTACTTCTCGGCCGACACGCGCGACGAGCCGATGAACAGCGCCATGTCGTCCGACAGCCGCTTCATCAGCTGCAGATCGTCGCGCGGCACGCCGAGCATGGCCATGATCACCAGGCACGGCAGCGGGCCGGCAAATTCGGCGATGAAGTCGAACGCATCATTGCCGCGCAGGCCGTCGAGCAGCCAGCCGGTGATGGCTTCGATCTGCGGCCGCATGCTCTGCATCGACTTCACGTGCAGCACCTTCGACGTCAGCCGGCGCAGCCGCGTGTGCTCGGGCGGGTCCTTGAAGACCATCCACAGCGACAGGTAGCGCACGATGTCGGCAATCTTCTTCGCCTCGTCGCCGGGCATCGATGCGAAGAACGGCCGCAACCGGTTCGACGACATCGTGCCGTCCTGCGTCACCGCTTTCACGTCGTCGTAACGCGTGAGTACCCAGCTTTTCAGCCGCGGGCTCCAGTGGCACGGATCATCATCGCGCAGGCGGCTGAACAGCGCATACGGGTCGGCCAGCGTGGCCGGGTCTTCGGGGCGGTAGTCGATGGGCTCGGGCATGCCCACATCTTCGCAGAAGGGTTCAGTGGAACCACAACGAGGTCTGGCCAGGCGGCCGATGGGTCGATTCAGCGCCCCGATTCAGCGCGACGGGCCGGCATCGATTTCGCGCACCGTCACGTCCACCACTTCGCCGCCCCCGGCCCGACCCGACGCGCGCGCACCGGTGGCCGACCGCCAGCGCAGATCGACCGGCGCGATGCGCCGGCCGCGCACCAGGTTCACCAGCACCGCGCCCGCGCCGAACACGATCGCCAGCACCAGCGCGCCGAAGAGCATGAAGATGGCCAGCACCGACAGCCCGATCGTCAAGGCGACGGCAAGGAAGCGGGACCAGAACGTGGCGGTGGGGTGTTGTGCTTGCATGGCGATGGGATTGTGCACAGCCGGCGAAGTTCCTCGCGGCACGGGCGCGACCACGGCAGCGGATGCCAGAATGGCGGCGCGCCGCGATCGCACGCCCGACCCACGACGAAAGGCCCTGCCGTGCAAACCCTCGACGAAATGAAGAGCAAGCACCTGCTCAATGCCGACCAGCACGCGCAGATCGCAGCCTGGGTCGCGGCCGGCAAGACGCCCGAGGCCATCCTGGCGATGCCGGCGCCGTTGTGGCGCGCGCTGTCGCTGGCCAGTGTGCTGATGAACATCGACGCCGATCTGACCCAGCCCCCGCTGCTCTGCGACCCGGCCGCCGCTCCATGAGGCGCTGTTGGCGCCTGCAACCGAGTGCCTATGATCGCGCCGTGACCAGGTGACAAGGAGCGCGCCGCATGTCCACCGCTGAACGGCTGGCCCCGCTGCATGCGCAGATGACGCACTGGCGCCGCGACATCCACACCCACCCCGAACTCGGCTTCGAGGAACAGCGCACCGCGGACCTGGTGGCCGGGCAACTGGCATCGGTCGGCATCGAAGTGCACCGTGGCGTGGGCAAGACGGGCGTGGTCGGCGTGCTGCGCCGCGGCTCGGGCACACGCTCGGTGGGCCTGCGTGCCGACATGGATGCGTTGCCGATCGCCGAGACGAACACCTTCGCGCACCGTTCGTTGCATGCGGGCGTGATGCACGCCTGCGGCCACGACGGCCACACCGCGATGCTGCTGGGCGCGGCCAGCCACCTGGCGCGCACGGGCGATTTCGACGGCGTCGTCAACTTCATCTTCCAGCCGGCCGAGGAAGGCCTGGGCGGCGCGCGCGCGATGATCGACGACGGGTTGTTCGAGCGCTTCCCGTGCCAGTCGATCTTCGGCATGCACAACCGGCCGAGCCTGCCGGTCGGGCACTTCGCGGTCCGCGCCGGGCCGATGATGGCCGGCGGCGCGTTCTTCGACATCCGCGTCACCGGCAAGGGCGCGCACGGCGCGCGGCCCGAGACCGGCGTCGATGCGGCACTGGCGGCGGCGCAGATCGCGGTGTCGCTGCAAAGTATCGTCTCGCGCAATGTGGCCCCAGTGGACACCGCCGTGGTGTCGGTGACGAAGATCCATGCCGGCGACGCCTACAACGTGATCCCGCAGACCGCCACACTCGGCGGCACTGTGCGCACCTTCTCGAACGAGGTCATGGCGCAGGTCGAAAGTGCGATGCGCCGCATAGCGCAAGGCACTGCCGCCGCTTTCGGCGCCAGCGCCGACGTCGATTTCCGCGCCTTGTTCGCGCCCACCATCAATGACCCCGAACAGGCCGAATTCGCCGCGCGCATCTGCACCGAGCTGGTCGGCACGGACAGGGTCGATCGCGACCCGCCGCTGATCATGGCGTCGGAGGATTTTTCGGCCATGCTGCAGTGTGTGCCGGGCTGCTACATCAACATCGGCAACGGCCTGGCCAACGGCGAAAGCAGTTGCGAAGTGCACAACCCGGCCTACGATTTCAACGATGCCGCGCTACCGCTGGGCGCCGCCTTCTTCGCCCGGCTGGTGCAAACGCGCCTGCCGGTCTGAAACGATCCGCGCGAGAAACAACCATGCCCCTGCCCGACCTGCTCACCCTGCGTTACACGATGACCGACGGCGTCGCCACCGTCACGCTGAACCGCCCCGAAAAGCTCAACGCCTTCACCACGCAGATGCGCGACGAGCTGATTGCGGTGTTCGACCACACCGACGCCGACGATGCGGTGCGCGCGATCATCGTCACCGGTGCCGGCCGTGCCTTCTGTGCCGGTGCGGATCTGTCGTCGGGCGGCAAGACCTTCGACTATGCGGCGCGCGGCGACGAGGCGCGTGAAGCGCACCGCGTCGGCGACGTCTATCGCGACGGCGGCGGGCTGGTCACGCTGCGCATCTTCCGCAGCCTGAAGCCGGTCATCGGCGCCATCAACGGGCCGGCGGTGGGCATCGGCATGACCATGCAACTGCCGATGGACATCCGCCTGGCGTCGAGCGAGGCACGTTTCGGCTTCGTCTTCGCGCGCCGCGGCGTCACACCCGAGGCCGCCTCGACCTGGTTCCTGCCGCGGCTGGTGGGCATGCAAAGCGCGCTCGAGTGGTGTTTCACCGGGCGCGTGTTCGGGGCCGCGGAAGCGCTCGAACGCGGCCTCGTGCGCTCGGTGCATGCACCGGATGAATTGCTGGGTGCCGCGCATGCGCTGGCGCGAGAAATCGCCGACAACACCGCGCCGGTGTCGGTGGCCCTGACGCGCCAGATGCTGTGGCGCATGGCCGGCGCCGAACACCCGATGCATGCGCACCGCCTCGACAGCCGCGCCATCCAGTCGCGCGGGCAATCGGCCGACGCCCGTGAAGGCATCGGTGCGTTCCTCGACAAGCGTGCGCCCGCCTACCCGAACAAGGTCTCGACCGACCTGCCGGACTTCTTCGACTGGGCCCAAGAGCCGCCCTTCGAATGAACCCCATGAGTGCGTCGCACGAAACCGACCCGGCCGACGACTTCGACGTGCTCATCGTCGGCGCCGGCATCTCCGGCATCGGCGCGGCCTATCACCTGCAGCAGCAGTGCCCGGACAAGCGCTTCGTGGTGCTCGAAACGCAGGCCGGCTTCGGCGGCACCTGGCGCACGCACACCTATCCGGGCATCCGTTCCGACAGCGACCTGTTCACCTTCGGCTACCGCTTCAAGCCCTGGGTCGGCGCACCGATCGCCACCGCGGCAGAAATCCTGGCCTACCTGGGCGAGGTGATCGACGACAACCGCCTGGCGCCACACATCCGCTACCGGCACCGCATCGTTTCGGCCCATTGGTCCAGCAGCGACAGGCGCTGGCACATCGAGGCGCGGCGCGCGCTTGCCGACGAAGGCGCAAGCGAGACGCTGCACTTCAGCGCCAACTTTCTCTTCATGTGCCAGGGCTACTACCGCCACGAGCACGGTTACACCCCGGAGTGGCCCGGCACCGACAGCTTCGAGGGCAGGCTGGTGCACCCGCAGCGCTGGCCACAAGACATCGACCTGGCCGGCAAGAGGGTGGTGGTCATCGGCTCCGGCGCCACCGCCGCCACGCTCATTCCGGCCATCGCCACGCAGTGCGCGCACGTGACGATGCTGCAGCGCTCGCCGACTTTCTTCATCACCGGGCGCAACGCCAACGACCTGGCCGACATGCTGCGCCAGCTCGACATTCCAAGCGAATGGACGCACGAGATCGTGCGCCGCAAGGTGCTCTTCGACCAGGCCCAGTTCACGCGCCGCTGCGTGGCCGAGCCCGAGGTGGTGCGCGCCGAGCTGCTGGCCGGTGTGCGTGCCGCGCTCGGCCCGGGCTTCGAAGCCGAGGTCGACAAGCACTTCACGCCCAGCTATCGGCCGTGGCAGCAGCGCATCGCCTTCGTGCCCAACGCCGATCTCTTCAAGAGCATCCGCGAAGGCCATGCCTCGGTGGTCACCGACCAGATCGAATGCTTCACGCCCACCGGCATCCGCCTGAAATCGGGTGAGCAGCTCGATGCCGATGTGGTGGTCAGCGCCACCGGCTTCGACCTCAGCGTGCTCGGCGACATCCACTTCACCATCGATGGCCGGCCGCTGGATTTCGCCAGCACCGTCAGCTACCGCGGCGCCATGTTCACCGGCGTGCCGAACATGGCCTGGGTGTTCGGCTACTTCCGCGCCAGCTGGACGCTGCGCGCCGACCTGCTGGGTGACTTCGTGTGTCGGCTGCTGAACCACATGCAGCAGATCGGCGCGCAGGTGGTGACGCCGCGCTTGCGTGAGCAGGACAGCGCACTGCCCAGGCTGCCGTGGGTCGAGCCGGACAACTTCAACCCCGGCTACATCGCACGCGGCGTTGCCGCGTTGCCGAAGCAGCTTGCGCAGATGCCGTGGAAGCACCAGCAGGACTACTGGACGGAAAAGGACGAACTGCCGCGCGCCGATCTGAACGACGGCGCGCTGCTGTTCTCCTGATGCGGCGGTACCGCCGCATCAGGGCTTGGCGGCTTTGCGACTCGCTGCAGGCGCAGGCAACCGTTTCGTGCAAGGATCTTCCGGCGCCGATTCGCCGAAGTCCAGGAACGCCAGCAATGCTGCCGGTGGCGCAATCAGGCCCAGCGCCACCGCCGCCACGGCCTTGCCCGCCAGTTGGCCGCCGTCGATGCCGATCACCGGATCGACCAGCGTGCCGGTGACCCGGATCGGCGTGCGCAACGACAGCGGCGAGAAATCCTTGGGCATCGAGTTGACGCGCAGGTTGAGTTGCTCGTTGTTGAGATCCACGGTGCCGGCGGCGACCAGCACGCTGTCACTGGTGTCGGCCACCGCCCGCAGCGTGCTGAACACGCCATGGTGCACGTCGAGCGCAACGCGCGCGCACTTCAGCGCCAGCGCGCGGTCGCCGCGCAGCGTCACGCCCAACGCGTCGGCGATGTCGAGCCCGACCGCCTCGACGGCTAGGTGCGAAATCGTGCCGCCGCGCAGCCGCGCCTGCGCCTGACCGTTGAGGCTGCCCAGGATTTGCGCGGTAGAGCGGCCTTGCCCGGTCACGTTCAATCGTGCCAGCAGTTCGCCGGTGAGGTAGTCGGGCGCAGCGTTCGCGGCCGGCGCGCTCTTCGGCTGGTCGGCGGCCGGTTTGTCGGCTCGCAAGCCGCGCAGCCAGCGCGCGATTTCGATGCCACCAAAACGCAGGTCGACGTTCCACAGCGCGGCTGTGCCGGTGCCGTCGAGCCCGCTGGTGCCCCAAACGCGCCCGCCGGCGACCTGCGCCTCGATTTTCGGCAGTTGCAGCCGCCCCTCGTCGAGCACGACACGCGTGCGCAGGCCTTGCAACGCCCCGACCTGTGTGCTGCCCAGATCGAGCGTGTCGATCGCCACCGCCACATCGGCGTCCATCGCGCGCAGCGAGGGCAGGTCGAACTCTCGCGTCGGCAACACGCGTTCACTGCGGCGCTCGACCGCTGCCGAGCCGCCTTCGCCGCCAGTGCCCACCGCCGGACCCAGATCGGGCAGCAACAGACGGCTGCCGGTGAGCGAGCCGCTCAACTTGCCCGGCTTATGCGTGGTGTCGAAAAGAAAATCGCCGCCCAGGCGGCTGCTGCCGATGTGGAAGCGGTGCGCCACCAGCGTCCACTTGCCGTCGTCGTGCGCGAGCTTTGCGTCCAGCTCGAAGGCCGGCGTTCGCGGCAGCGTCAAGCCCAGCGGATCGCCGACTGCGGCCAGCGAAGGACCCGAGAACCGAAGTTCCCCGGACAGGCGCTGGGCATCCAGCATCGACGACGCGATACCGACAAAGCTGATTTTCGACCGTCCGGCGCTGCCTTTCACCGTCAATGGGGCGGCGACAGGCTGGTCCTTATCGGCGGGGTCGTTTCGCAGCAGCGGCAGGGCGCCGGCGGCTTCGATCGCCAGGTCGAGCGGCAAGGCCCGCACCAGACCCGCGACTTGCGCCTTGTAGCCTTTCTGGCCCTCGCCTTCGGTGCCCCGCATTTGCATGTCGATGTGCGTGGCCAGCGGTGCATCGGTGAACCGAATGTTGCCGCGATCGATCGCCAGGCGGTCGAAGCGCGGTAGCGGATCGCCTTCTTCACCATCGCTTTTTTCATCGAAGATCTGCCAACTGGCGCGCCCGTTCATGTCGCGCACCAGTTGCAGATCCAGCGTTTCGGCGCGAAGCGATTGCAGGCGCAGGGGCTGCCCTCGCCAGGCGCGCCACAGGTCGCCCCAGCGCCAGTGCAGCGTCACGCCGTTGGCGTCGAGCAAGTGATCGAGCTGGGGATAGGGCGGCGACGACACTTTCAGGTGCTGCACCGAAACGAAGGGCTGCCAGAACAGACGCGCAGCGAAGTCTCCGTCGAAGCTCACCTCGGCGCGCGTGGCGCTTTGTGCCAGAGACTGAAACGGCCGCTTCAGCAGCGGCCATTGCATCAGTTCGCCGATCAGGATGACGGTGGCCAAAAATGCGGCCGCCGCGCCAATCGCCCATCGCGTGCGCTGCAGGCTGCGTGCACGCAGGGGAGCTGATTCCGTCATGCGCTGTCCATGCCCGGTCAGCGACGCGCGGGCTCCTTGCCGGCGCGTTCGGCCTCGCGCATCTCGCGCGCCTGTTGTTCCGATTCCGGCTTGGCGGCGTCGGCGGCCGGTTGTACCTTGCCGTCCTTGACGAACGCTTCGGTCTTGCTGCGGTAATTGCGCGCGGCCGTGTAGTTGCCTTCGCCCTGCATGTCGGGGTTGTCTGTCTTGCCTGTGTTGTTCGTATCGATGGATGTGGTGGACTTGATCGGCTTATTGGTCTTGCTGCTGGTCATGGCAATCTCCTCTTCCGGTTGCGTCTTTCGGTTGCGAATGGTAGATGGGCATGGTCGCCCCGCGCCCACATTTCGACTGTCAGGTCGTGGCGACTCGGCCTGTCAGCGAAGATGCCGTTGCAGTGCGCAGCCTCGAGCCTTTTGCGGTGCCGTCCTACAGGCTCGCGGGCGGCACGCTTCTTCATCCGCCCGGCGGCGAAATACACACTCTGAACGCATTGGATACTGCGCAGCAGCGCGAGCAAACAGCCTGAGGAACGGAGGCCTGTCTGACCATGAAGACCGCAGCGGATCCGGCGACAAAATCGCCGTCGAAGTCACCCAGCAAGCCGGCTGGCAAACGGCGCATCCCACCCGTGGGGGCCGACGCGATGGGGCAGCTGCCCCACGAGCGCGACCAGACCCCCGAAGCCGCCGGCGACGAGAAGCGCAAAGAGATGCATCAAGCGCACCGCGACATCGAAGAAGGGTTGGTCGACACCGACATGCGCGCCACGCCCGGCCTCGACGCCGAGCGGCGCAAGAAGCTGGTCAAGACGCCGCGCTGAGCTACGCCGGCGCTGCCTCGGGCACTGCAGTCCCAGACGGCCGGCGTGATCCGTAGCGCTGCGCATACAGCCAAGTGAATTCAGCGCCGACCAAAAAGATCTGCGCCGAGAAGTAGACCCACACCAGCAGCGCCACCAGCGAGCTGGCCGCGCCGAATCCCGAGGCCACTCCACTGCTGCCGATGTACAGGCCGATCAGCGTCTTGCCGATGGAAAACAGCAGCGCCGTGCCGGCCGCGCCAATGAAGACGTCGCGCCAGGCGATGCGTGCGGTGGGCATCAGCTTGTAGATCATCGCGAACAGCAGCGTGATCAAAGTGAACCCGACGAGGAAGTTGGTGATCGCCAATGTCACCGTCCAGGCACCGAACAACGGCGCCCACCAGCGACCCAGCATCGCGATGGCCGCACTGGCCACCAACGACACGAGCAGCAGAAAGCCGACGCCGAGCACGAGGCCGAAGGACATCACCCGCGTGCGCAGGAACTGCAGCCAGCCAGGGCGCGAGGTGCGCGGCGGCGCGCGCCAGATGTGGTCGAGCGCGCCTTGCAGTTCGGCGAAGACGGTGGTTGCGCCGACCAGCAGCAAGCCGGCGCTGACCAGCGCCCCGATGCCCGTGGCCCGGTCGCGGCTGACGCTTTCGAGCAGCCCCTGCACCGCCGCGGCGCCACCGGGGCCGAGCATGCCGCGCAGTTCGTCGAAGATGGCACCGCGTGCAGCGTCGGCGCCGAACACCGCACCGGCCACCGCGATGGCGATCAAAAGCAGCGGCGCGATCGAGAACAACGCGTAGTAGGCCAGCGCGGCACCCATGCTCGGCGCGCGGTCATCGATCCAGCGCGACAACGCGTCGACGCACAGGCGCCAAAAGCCACGCCATCCAGGCCAGCGCGAGCGGTCGGCGGGCTTCTGGGTTGATGCTCCTGTGACTGCGCCGCCTGGCGACACGACTCAGATCCTCGGCGCCGCACCCGCTGCGGGCCTGGCATCGATCACCTGATGCTCACCCAGGCCGACCGGTTTCGATGCCACCACCGATGCCGCCAGGGCAGCCATGCGCAGCACCGTGCTGTCGGGGCCGTCCCATAGGTCGGCGCGGCGCGCAGTGAACTTCAACAGCGCGAGGTCGGGGTCGGTGGGCCCCTCTGGAAACCAGGGCTTGGCCGCCGCCGTCCACAACTGATCCTGCAACGCCAGATCGACGCGAAGATCGGCGCGGCCGGACAGGGACACGTAAGTCGCGCTGCCCTCCTCGCTGAAAGCCAGGTTGGCGTTTTGCCCGGTGGTGCCGAGCAGCGGCTGCATCGTGCGCTGCGAGGTAAAAAACCAGATGCAGCCCGCGTTGTCCATCAGCAGCGGTGTCAAAGGCCGGCTGATCCACTCGTCGTCGTCGACTCGCGCGTCGGCCGTTGAAGCGTCTGAAGCGGAAGAGGCGCCGCTCTCGCGCAAGGTCAGCATGGCCACACGCATGCCTTCGATCTTCTCGGCGACGCGGCGCAGACCGTCCTGCGACTGGGTGTCGATCTTCATTGGATTTCCCTCGCGTTGTCGAAGCTGTTTCCGGTGCGCTGCCCAGGCGTCGCGTCGGCGTCGCCGCGCGGCTCCGTGCCGCCGTAGTACCAGCGCCTCACGTCGTCGAGCCAGGCATCGCGCCCGTCATCGACGATCGGCTGCGTGGCGGGTGGGCAAGGGTCGGTGGCAAAGCGCAACATGATGGTGGATTCCTTCGGCGTACGGTCTGTGTGCATTGGGTTTCCATTTTTTGCGTTGCCGCCGTCAGTGTTCAGCGGCCCGCATCGGGTCACCCGGTCGGACACACCGACCTCACCGGGTAGGACAACGCCGACAAGCCCAGGGTCTGCCTTCCTTGTAGGCACTGTCCGACAAGCGGATGCGCGCTGTTCCGTGAATCGGCGCGTGCGTGCGCCGATGGCCCATCGATGCGTCGCAGGCCACGATGGCCGTATCGAGTTCCTTGGAGCGTTGCATGAGCGAGACGACCGAAATCTTCAATGACCACACCAGTTTCGGCACCTTCAAGCCGGTGGGGCATGTCTTGCTCGGCATCAAGCCCGGGGGCGACCGGGATGCCTTGGTCAGCGCGCTGCGAGACGGCGGCATCGATCACGCATCGATCACCGTGTTCACCCCGCGCGAAACGGTCGCCGAGATGAAGAGCATGATCGAAGACGCCAGCGGGCTGGCTGGCTTCGGCTACGAGATCACCGCGATGCGACGACTGCTGAAGCTGTCGATGGAGGGGTTTCGCTGGATGCTGGTGAAGGTCGACAGCATCGATGCAGCACAGAGCGTGGCCGAGGTGGCCAAAGCCAACGGTGTGGCCATGGCCTGGCACTACCGTCTGTTGACCATCGAAGAACTTTTCTGATGCCTCTTTTGGTCCTCAGGCGCCGTGGATCGGCGCCTGGCGATAGGGCTCGTCGAAATCAAGGAAATCGTGCTCTTCGCGGGCGGCGCGCTCCCAGTCAAGCACCGACGGCAGCGCCCAGACACGGTCGACGTAGGCCGCCACGCTCGCCGACAGCGGCAGCCCGTAGGTGCGAAGGCGAGAGCACACCGGCGCGAAATAGGCATCGACGGCACCGAAGTCGCCATACAGCATCGCGCCGTCGCTGATCTCCAGCAATGGCGTCCACAGTTCTTCCAGCCGCGCGACCTCGTGGCGCAAGGCTGCCGACTCGTTCCATACCCTGGCGCCTACATCGGCCAGTGAGGCCTCGATGTTCATCGGGCAAATGTTGCGCAGCGTGGCGAAGCCGGCATGCATTTCGGCGCACAGGCTGCGAGCCCGCGCGCGCTGCAGGTTGTCCGTCGGCCACACGCCGGCGAATCGCTCATGCAGGTATTCGACGATCGCCAGCGTGTCCCACACGGCAAAGCCGTCATCCACCAGCACCGGCACCTTGGCGCTGTCGCCGAGCGGGCCGAGCCCGGCCAGCGTGCGGCGAAATGGCGATCCTGCACTGAAGTCCAGCCGCAGATTGATCTCTGCGAAGCCGATACCCAGTTCGCGCATCAACAGCCACGGCCGCATCGACCAGCTCGAATAGTTCTTGTTGCCGACGTACAGCTGTAGCGCCATGAAACGGGGCCCCTGTGTGAAACACCGTTCGCTCAGAGCGCGCTGCGCTTCGACCGCCAGCGGTCGAAGCGCGCAACGCCCCTGCCGCGCGAGAGGTACGACGGCGCGATCGCGTCGAGCGCGGTGGGTTCGATGCCGAGCGCGGACAAACCCGGCTGCGTGCCGGTGGCGACGTTCGGCACGCGCATCGAATCGATGTTGTCGCGCGACATCATCGGCACACCGGGCAGCAGTTCCATCGCCGCCGCCTGCAACCTGCCGAGCCATTCAGGCAGCGGCCACACCGGGCGTTCATGGCCGCTCAGCCGCCCGGCCAGTTGGACCAGCTCGGCCAGGGTGCAGGTGTCCGGCCCGGCACATTCGTAGGTCTGGCCGATGGACTCGAAGCGGTCGAGGCAGCGCAAAAGTGCCTCTGCCACATCGCCGACCCACACCGGCTGGAAACGCGCGGACGCGCCGGCCAGCGGCAGCACCGGCAGAAAAGCCTGCAGTCGCGCGAAGAGATTGAGGAACTGGTCGCCGTCGCCGAATATCACTGACGGCCGCAACACGCTGAGTTGCAGCGGCGCGGCGCGCAGCACCCCTTCGGCTTCGGTCTTGCTGCGCAGATAGTCCGAAGGCGCCTGCGGCCCAACACCGAGCGCGCTGACATGCACCAGGCGCGTCACGCCGTGGCGTGCACACAGCATGGCCAGACGCCGGGCCAGCGCCACGTGGACCTTGTCGAATTCGGCCGCGCTGCCATGCAGGATGGCAACCAGGTTGACCACCGCGTCATGCCCATCGAAGAGGCGCGCCAGTTGCAGGTCGTCGTGGACATCGCATTCGACGGCATCGACGATGGGCAGCGGCTGCACCGCGCGAGCGTGCGTCAGCCGGCGCGTGGGCACCGTCAGCCGCATGCCGCAACCGCGGTCGGCCAGGCGCTCGGCCAACGCGCGGCCGACGAACCCGGTGCCGCCCAGGACCAGCACGCGACGGTGTGCCGTCATGGCAGATCGGGGTTGCTCGCGCGTCCGCCCGGATCGCGCGGACCGACGTCCGGGCCCAGGCGGGTCTTCAGCGGCGTCGGCTGGCCGGCGATGATGGCGCTGTAATAGACCGAGTTCGACAGCACCTTCTTGACGTAGTCGCGGGTTTCGGGGAACGGGATGTTCTCGGCCCAGGCGGCGGGTTCGAGCAGGGCGCCCTCGCGCCAGCGGCGCGGACGGCCCGGCCCGGCGTTGTAGCCGGCCGTGGCCAGCGCCATCGAGCCGTCGAATTCGTCCATCAGCAGCTTCAGGTAGCGGGTGCCGAGCAGCAGGTTCATGTCAGGGTCGGTGATCTGTTTTCGACTGTAGGGCACACCCACCTTCTTCGCCGTCCAGCGCGCGGTGGCGGGCATCAACTGCATCAGCCCCGAGGCGCCCGCGCCGGAGCGGATGTCGACGATGAAGCGCGATTCCTGGCGGATCAAGCCATAGACGAACGCCGGGTCGAGCCCGGCACGCTCGGCCTGCGCCAGCACGTCGCCCCGAAAGGGCATCGGAAAGCGCTGCGCAAGGTCGATTTGCTTGCGAGTGCGCTCGCTGGTGTTGATGCAGCGATCCCAGATCTCGTTGTCGCAGGCCAGCTGCGCGGCGGCGAGCAGTTCGCGCTCGTCCATGCCGCGGATGCTGAAGTTCCACTCGCGCACCCCTTCGCTGCGCAGCCCGAGCCGGAACGAAACCAGCGCCCGCGCCAGCCCTGGATTGCTGGCCGCCGCCTCGCGCTCGGCCGGCGTCAGCGGCGCGGGGGCGGGCGGCAACAGCACGCTGCCGCCGAGGCTTTCACGCGCAAGCTTGCCGTAGAAACTGAGCTCGCCGGCGATCGATTCGAGCGCGGTACCGGCAGCCAGCCGGTCGCTGTCTCCACCCTCGCCGCGTTGCGCCAGCGCCTGTTGGGCGCGCGCGCGCCAGTAGATCCAGGCCGGATCCTGCTGGTCGGCGGGGCTCAGCGCCTGCACCGCCTGCGCCACACGCGTCCAGCGCTCCTTGTCGGGGCCGCTCTGGCGCAGCGCGGCGCGCGCCTGCCAGACCAGCATGTCGTCGCTCCACGGTGCCTGGGCGCGCTCGGGCGGCGTTGCCCGCTGGCGCAGCGTGGTCGCCTTCAGGTAGTACGCCGAGGCCTCGTTCGACAACTCGATGGCCGCGTACTGGCCCACGCCGGCCCACGCCAACGCGGCCAGCTGGCCCGGCAAGGCGCGCTGCCAGCGGCTGTCGAGCAGACCAGCGGCCGCCTCGGGCTCGGTGCGCGCCAGGCGCAGCAGGGCCAGCGTGGCCAGTTCGGCCTGCTGGGCATCGGGCGGCACAGCCGCGCGCTGCAGCCAGCGCAGCGGGTTCTTCATCAGCTCGCGCACCGCGCCGTCCACCTCGGGGCCCAGCAAGACGGCGGCCGCGCGCGCGGCGCTGGTGCGGTTGGCCAGCACGGACAGCCGCAGCTTCTGCCAGACCTCGTCGGGCCCGAACCGGCCGGCCTGGAACAGCGTGTCGGCCAGCAGCGTGCAGCCGTCGTCGGCGTCGCGCTGATCGAACCAGGCGCTGCGCGCTTCGGCACGCACATCCTTGCCGCCGATGTGCTGCGTGTACAACGCATAGCAGCTGACTTCGCGGTCGTCGTTCATGCGAAAGCGCGGGTAGTCGCGCACCAGGTTGTCCCAGTCGCGGCGCTTGCCGAGCTCGAGCAACCAGTCGTTGCGCAGCCGGTCTTCGACGTAGGTCCCTGGCCAGCGCATGTAGAACTTCTCGACCTCGCCGGCACTGGCGCTGTCGAGGCGGTTGCTCAGTTCCCAGTAGTCCACCCACTGCGCCAGCGGGTGGCCGGCGACCGCCTTGCTCGCGGCGGCCAGCGCGCCGAGATCCTTTTTGCGCAGCGCCTCGCGCGCATCGACAACCAGCGCATCCTTGTCCTTGTCCTGCTGGGCGTGTGCCGGCGGCGCGCACAGCAACGATGCCAGCGCCAGCAGCACGGGGGCGGTGCAGCGGGAGACGGGGCGAGAAACCATCGGCATCAGCGGCACAGAAGGATCGTCAGGCGCATAACGGCGTATTTTTGCATTTGCGCGCACTGCCGCAGGTTCAGCCGGGCTTGAGCCGCTTCTTGCGCGGCGTCGGCTTGTCCTGTCGCGCCCGCAATGCCGCGTCCAGAGCCAGGCGGGCCCAGGGCAGCATTTGCTGCGGCGAATCCATGGCCTGCGGCGGCACGGTCCAGTAGCTCATCGTCACGGGCTTGGCCTGGCCGCCATAGACGAAAGGCTCGCAGTCGGCGCCCTCGAAGCGCTCGCGGGTGAGCGGATCGGTCTTCAGGAACAGCCGCCGTTCGGCGATCAGGGCCACGAATACATCGTCGACGTAGAAGCCGTGGCCGCCGAACATGCGCCGCGCACGCACAACGCCGAGCGGTGCGAGCAGTTCCAGGCAGTGTTCGACCAGGTCGTCGGCGGGCATGGCAGCGCGGTGCGGCGTGCACGGTCGGGCCCGGCACGGCCACAATCATGGGCCGTCCCCACCGCCTGCGCAATGTCAGATTCATTCAAACTGTCCTTCGAGCCGACCCGCGACAAGGCGTTGTTGCGCCGCCAGCTGCAGGCCGAGCGCCAGGCGATGATCGATCGCCATGCCCGCTCGGTGCAGCTGCAGGAGGTGCTGCGTGTGTGGCTGGTGAGCCGGCCCGAGCGCAGCATCGGTGCGTACTGGCCGATCAAGGGCGAGTTCGATGCGCTGCCGGCGTTGTTTCGCTGGAGCGAGGCCGAACCGGGCCGCCGCATCGGCCTGCCGGTGATGAACCGCGAGACCAAGCAGTTGCGATTTCATGTCTGGTACCCCGGCTGCGCGATGGAAGAAGACGCTTACGGCATCCCCAAGCCCAAGGACACCGAGGCGTTCGAGCCGGCGCTGCTGCTGGTGCCGTGTGTCGGCTTCGGCCCGGCCGGGCTGCGCCTGGGTTACGGCGGCGGCTTCTACGACCGCACATTGGCACACCTGACGCCGCGGCCGTCCACCGTCGGTGTCGGTTATGGCCACGGCCATGTGCCGTGGCTCGAAGCGCAGCCGCACGACGTGCCGCTGGACGCGATGCTGACCGAGGACGGCGTGCAGCATCCGCGAGATTGATGGCGCCGCGTCAGCCCGCGCGGCCGAGCCCCAGCCGGGTGCAAAGCTCGGCCGTCAGCGCGCTCTGGTTCATGGTGTAGAAGTGCAGCCCCGGCGCTCCGCCGGCGATGAGCCGCTCGCACAGCGTGGTGACCACGTCGAGGCCGAAGGCGCGCACCGCCGCCGCGTCGTCCATGAAGCTTTCCATCTTCAACATCACCCAGCGCGGGATCTCGATACCGTCGCGCGCGGCGAACTGCGCGATGCGCGCGAAGTTGTGGAACGGCATGATGCCCGGCACCACCGGCACGTCGGCGCCCAGACGGCGCGTTTCCTCGACGAAATGGAAGTACGCGTCGGGGTTGAAGAAGAACTGCGTGATGGCGGCATCGGCGCCGCATTTGACCTTGTCCACGTAATGCTGCAGGTCACGCCCGGCGTAGCGCTGCTGCGGGTGGTATTCGGGATAGGCAGCGACTTCGATGTGCCAGTCGTCGCCCTGGGTTTCGCGCACGAAGCGCACCAGCTCGGCGGCGTAGCGGAAATCACCCGACTGCGCGGTGCCGCTGGGCAGGTCGCCGCGCAGCGCCACCAGGCGGCGGATGTTCTGGGCGCGGTAGGTTTGCAGCGTGTCGGTCAGTGCGGCACGGGTGGAGCCCACGCAGGACAGGTGCGGCGCCGCCTCGTGCCCGGCCTGCGCGATCGCCTGCACGGTGTGCAGCGTCTTGTCGCGCGTGCTGCCACCGGCGCCGTAGGTGACGCTGAAGAATTCGGGCTGCAGCGCACCGAGTTGCTGCACGACGAGCTTGAGCTTGTCGTCGCCGACGGGCGTGTTGGGCGGGAAGAACTCGAAGCTGATGGGCACGGGCTGGGTCATGGTGTGGACGCCGCAGGCAGCGCGGCCAGAAGAGGGTTCATCAGACGGCACGGCCGGGCCGGATCGGTCTGCATCAGCACCGGTTGCGCGTCGGCCTCGCTCACGGGAAACCCTGCTCGGGCCGGCTCAGGTATCGGGCGGCGGCTTCGCCCAAGCGCTGGTCGAAGGTGGCGAGCGGCGCATCCAGTTCGGCGGCCAACCAGAGGTAGGCCGCGTCGTATGCCGACAACCCCGTGCGCAGCGCCAGTGCGTGCAGCGGGGGCACGGGCACGGGATGCAGTTCGATGCGCAACCCTTCGAACTGGCTCAGCGCCTGCTGGGCGCGATCGGGCGGTGCGCCACCGCGCGACTTGCTGCGTGCGACGTTGGCGAACTCGAAGGGCAGCAGCGCAGGTGCATGCAGGGCGTGTGCACGCAGGGCTTCGCTGGCGGCGTCGGCATCGGCTTCTTCGAACAGTTGCGACACCAGCACGCTGCAATCGACCACCAGGGGCGGCCGTGCCTTCCACAGCGCCGGTGGTTCGGCGACAAACAGGGCGCGCCCGGCGGGCATGGGTAAGGTGTTGCCGCGTGACAGGGTGCAATCGCCGCTAGCGGCTGTCGCGGTCGGCGCGGATGATGTCCACCCCGCGGGGCAGCTTCGCCATCGCGGGGTCTGGCGTCCAGCCCGCGGCCTGGCGCTCGGCCATCAGTTGCTCGATGGTTTTCCAGCCCTGCACCCACGAGCCGCCGGCAACAGGGCTGGCGGCGGCGGACCGCGCCGCGCCGGGCGCACTGGGCGACAGCGGCTCGGCTGCGGCCTGCTCGACGATGGCCATCAGTTCACCTTGCAGCGAGCGGTGATGGCGCGCGGCGCGCTGACGCAGGCTCTCGGCCAGCGTATCGGGCACATCCTTGATCGATAGATTGACAGGCATGATGTCCCTCATTTGCATTTTGGCGCCATTTTGGCTCCAATTCGGATTCGGGTCAATCCGACCCGAGGGGCGGCCTCGGCGCCACCCACCCCGCGTACGGCGTCGGCGGTCAGTACCGGTAGCTGTCCGGCTTGTAAGGCCCGTGCTTGGGCACGCCGATGTAAGCCGCCTGCTCATCGCTGAGCTCGCTGAGCACCGCGCCGATCTTCTTCAGATGCAGCCGGGCCACCTTCTCGTCGAGGTGCTTGGGCAGGACATAGACCTTGCCCACAGCGTAGCTGTCCCGGTGCGTGAAAAGTTCGATCTGCGCGATGGTCTGGTTGGCGAAGCTCGAGCTCATGACGAAGCTCGGGTGGCCGGTGCCGCAGCCCAGGTTCACCAACCGGCCCTTGGCCAGCAGGATGATCTTCTTGCCGTCCGGAAACACCACGTGATCGACCTGCGGCTTGATCTCGTCCCACTCGCACTTGTCGAGCGCGGCGACATCGATCTCGTTGTCGAAGTGGCCGATGTTGCACACGATCGCCTGATCCTTCATCGCCGCCATGTGCGCCTGGGTGATGACCGATTTGTTGCCGGTGGCCGAAACGAAGATGTCGGCCTTGTCGGCGGCGTACTCCATGGTCACGACCTTGTAGCCTTCCATCGCCGCCTGCAGCGCATTGATCGGGTCGATCTCGGTCACCCACACCTGTGCGCTCAGTGCGCGAAGCGCCTGCGCCGAGCCCTTGCCGACATCGCCGTAGCCGGCCACGCAGGCCACCTTGCCGGCGATCATCACGTCGGTGGCGCGCTTGATCGCATCGACCAGGCTTTCACGGCAGCCGTAGAGGTTGTCGAACTTGCTCTTCGTGACGCTGTCGTTGACGTTGATGGCGCGAAACAGCAGCGTGCCCTTGGCGCTCATCTCGTTCAGGCGGTGCACGCCGGTGGTGGTCTCTTCGGTGACGCCGATGATCTGCGCCGACTTGCGCGTGTACCAGGTCGAGTCCTGCGCCAGCTTGGCCTTGATGGCGGCGAACAGGCAGGTCTCTTCCTCGCTGGTGGGCTTGGCGATGACGCTGGCGTCCTTCTCGGCGCGCTGGCCCAGGTGCATCAGCAGCGTGGCATCGCCGCCGTCGTCGAGGATCATGTTCGGCCCTTCGCCTTCCGATCCCTTGGCGCCGAACTCGAAGATGCGGTGCGTGTAGTCCCAGTAGTCAGCCAGGCTCTCGCCCTTGTAGGCGAACACGGGCGTGCCCTTCTCGACCAGCGCCGCGGCGGCGTGGTCCTGTGTGCTGAAGATGTTGCACGAGGCCCAGCGCACCTTTGCGCCCAGCGCCTGCAGCGTTTCCACCAGCACCGCGGTCTGGATGGTCATGTGCAGGCTGCCGGTGATGCGCGCGCCCTTCAGCGGCTGCGCCTTGGCGAATTCCTCGCGGATTGCCATCAGGCCCGGCATTTCGGTCTCGGCGATCTTGATTTCCTTGCGGCCCCAGGCAGCGAGGGACATGTCGGCGACGATGAAATCGTCGTGGGCTTTGCTTTTCAGTACGGCGCTCATGGCAGGCTCTCCAGATGGGTGGGCCCGCACGCACGGTCAGACGAAAGGTCAGCTGGCTGCTCACCCACGACACCGGTTCGTGCGGGTGAGCGCGGTTGCAAGGGTGGATCACCGAGCCTGGCCTTCGTCGCCCGATCGCTGATGATCGGGGTGAAGGTTGCAACGCTCCTCGGCAGACGCGCATTGTATTCGTTGTGTCTGCAGCGCTGCATGGCGCGGGTCTTCCGCGTCCTGCCGCCGTGACACACTGCTGCGATGTCTGCCGCTGAAAGCCCCCATCCCACGCCCTGGTCAGACTGCCCGCTGCAGCGCCTGCGCAACGTGCGCGGCGTGCTCACCGACATCGACGACACGCTGACCCGCGATGGCCAGATCGAGCCGACCGCCCTGCGCTCGCTGGTCGATCTGCAGACAGCGGGATTGCCGGTGATCGCCGTCACCGGCCGGCCGATGGGCTGGAGCGAGGGCTTTGCGATGCAGTGGCCAGTGGCGGCGATCGTTGCCGAAAACGGCGCTGTGGCGCTGTGGCGCGATAGCGAGCGGCTGTGCATCGAATTTGTCCAGGATCCTGCCACCCGCCACAAGAACGCCGAACGACTGGGTCGGGTCGCGCAACAGATCCTGCAGGAACTGCCGGGCGCCACGCTGGCACGCGACAGCGCCGGGCGTCGCACCGACATCGCCATCGACCACGGCGAGTTCGCCCATCTGCAGCCGGCACAGATTCAGCAGGTGGTGCAGCTGATGCAGCAGGCCGGCATGAACGCCACCGTCAGCTCGATCCACGTCAACGGCTGGTTCGGCAGCCATGACAAGCTCAGCGGCGCGCGCTGGATCGTGCAGCGTCTGTTGCGACGCGATCTGGATGGCGAGCACGGCGACTGGATCTACGTTGGCGACTCCACCAACGATCAGCAGATGTTCGGCCACTTCGCACTCAGCGTGGGGGTGGCCAATCTGATGCAATTCGCCGCGCAGCTGCACACCTGGCCGGCGTACATGACACGCGGCGAGCGCGGCGCCGGCTTTGCCCAAGTCGCGCGCCGCTTGCTGGCGGCGCGCGACGAGGCGACCCTCAGCTCACGAGCTTGATCTGCGGGTCCATCGACAGCATCGTGGCCGGGCCGTAGATCGTCGCGAAGGCCACATCCTTGGCGTCCTGGCCGGTGGCGATGCGCACGAACTGTTCCAGCGGCGACATGCGTGTCGGGTCGAACAACACCCAGCGGCCACCCAGATAGGCCTCGAACATGGCATGAAAGTCGGTCGGCGGTTCGTCGAAGATGGCATAGCCCACCACCAGCCGCGCCGGGATGTTCAAGGCGCGGCAGAACGTGATGCCCAGGTGAGCAAAGTCGCGGCACACGCCCGCGCGCTGCACGAACACGTCGCGCGCGGTGGTGGTGGCCTGCGACGAGCCGATGCGGTAGTCCACATGCTCATGGATCCAGTCGCAAACGGCCTGCACGCGCGCGTGGCCCCGCGGCGCGGCGCCAAAGAGTTTCTGCGCCGCGCCGCTGAGAAGGTCAGCTTCGCAGTAGCGCGAGCTGACCATGTGCTTCATCACCTCGTCGGGCAGCTGTGCGATGGGCGCCTCGTCGCCATCGGGCGTGGCCAGCGGCGCAGGCTGCACCCGCGCCCGGTAGCGCAGCTGCAAGGTACCGGCCTCGGCATGCAGGCGCGCATGTCGATGTCCGAGCAAGGGATCGGCATACACATGCACCGGCAATGGCGGCGAGACATCGAGCGTTTCGCTCTGCACCTGTTGGCCCATGCCGTGCAAGGCGTGGATCTGGAAAATGAACTCTGACGGCCCGGCCACCTCGTACAGCAGCGTGCAATCGATGTCGAGCGTGGGCATGCCCGGGTTCTCGACGGGGTGGGGCACATCGGCCATGGCGCTCATTGTGGAACGCGGGGCCTGAAGGGTCGTGGTCATGATCGGGTGGTGTCGTCAGCGGTTACGGGATGCGGTATTTCACAGGCCCGCAGCGGGCGCAGCCATCGGCGCCACCCACTCGCGCGTGTAGGACAAGGCCTCGAGCGACTCAGCCCGCAAAGACTCAGCCTGCAAGACCGAGGAACACGCCGATGGCGGCCAGTTCCGCAGCCAGCGCGAGGGCGAAAGCGGTGTCGCGCGGCGCCTTGCCGGCGACGTATCCGAAGTCGGCATGCAGTCTGCCCTGGCGCACCTGCAGGTTGCCCCAACCGATGACCTGGCCGCGCCACAACATCGGCAGCGCGTAGTGGCCGAGTTTGCGCTTCGCGGCCGGGGTGTAAGCCTCGAAGCGGTAGGCCCAGCCCCACAGCAGCTCGAAGCGGTGGCGGTCCCAGACGATGGGGTCGAACGGCGCCAGCAGGCGCAGCCGCTCGTCGATGCGGTGGCGCTTGCTGCGCGGCTCCTCGGCGGCCGGCCAGACCCAGTCGATGCCTTCGACCCGCGCCAGCGGCAGCCGCGCACGGGCGCGCGCCAGCGTCGCCGCGCGCTGGTCGCGGCACTGTGGCACGCCGCCCATCAGCAGGCTGAGCAAATGACCGAGCGTGCGCGACGGCAGCGGCGCGTACTTGGCCACCAGCAGGTCGACCAGGGCATCGAGCCTTGCATCGCGTTCGACCTCATCCACCGGTGCCGGCGTGGGCTCGCGCACCGCGTAGACCCGCACGCCGCCATCGCGCCGCGCGATGCGCAACAGGCCGCGGTAGTGCATGCCGTCGAGCAGTTCGGTGCTGGCGCTGCTGCTGCCGCCAAACCAGTTGCGCACGCGGCCGTGCTGAAAGTGCAGATCCACCTCGCGCGGGTGCACCTCGCCGCGTTCGCGCACGTAGGCCAGCACCTCGTGCGCCTGCGCCCAGCGCGCGCGCGTCCAGGCGCTGCGCGCCTCGCGCGGATGCATCAGCGCCTGCGCCGGGCGCGAGACGAAGCCGTAGTTGACGAAGAAGTCTTCCTCGATCGGCAGCCGCGGGTAGCGACGCTCGAGTTCGCCCGCCCGGTAGTCGCGCACGCGATGGCGCAGCGTCAGGTCTTGCGCGCGCGCCGGCGCACGCAGCGGATCGGCCTGCACGAAACCCAGCCGCGCCAGGGCTTTCGGCAACGTGGTCGGTGCGAACAGGGTGCGCGCGACGGCGTGGCGGCGCAGGTCATCGAGGGTCGGTTTCGGCACGGCGCAGAATGGTAGCCGCCCGGATATGCCGATCTTCGCAAGGGCGGCGCTCAGTGGACATGCTTCGACTGTCGCGCCAGCGATAGACGATGCGCCCGGGCAGCGCTTAGCCTGCAACGCTGCCCAAGCGGCAGCGCATTCCTTCGAGGCGCCCGACCGTGTCCCCCCTGCGAGACCTGCGCCCTGCCCTGCCGATCCTGATCGGCGCTTCGGTGATGCTGAGCCTGGCCATGGGCCTGCGCCAGAGTCTGGGCATCTTCATGCCGGCGCTGACACGCGACACCGGCATCTCGGTGGCCGACTTCACGCTCGCCATCGCGGTGCAGAACCTGGCCTGGGGCTTCTTGCAGCCGCTGGCCGGTGCCTGGGCGGCGCGCTTGGGCATGCGCCGCCTGATGGTCGGCGGCGCGCTGCTGTACACCACCGGCCTGGTGCTGCTCGCCACCGCGCGCGGCCTGCCGGGCGTGATGCTCGGCGCCGGCGTGTGCATCGGCGCCGCGCTGGCCTGCAACGGCAGCGCGCTGGCGATGGCGGCGGCATCACGGCCGGTGCCGATGGCGTTGCGCAGCCTGGTGCTGGGCATCGTCTCGGCAGCGGGTTCATTGGGTGCGATGCTGGCCGCGCCGATCGGCCAAAGCCTGGCCCAGGCGGCGGGCTGGCGCATGGGCGTATGGGGCTTCGCGCTGCTGGCCCTGCTGATGGTGCCAGCCGCGTGGGCGGCAGGTCGCGTCGATGCCTTGCCGCTGCCGCCGACCCCGGGCGAGGGCGATACCGCCCGTGCAGCGCTGCGCGTGGCGCTGCGCAACCCGATGTTCGTGGTCTTGTCGGTGGCCTACTTCGTCTGCGGCATGCAGCTCGTGTTCCTGACCACGCACCTGCCGTCGTATCTGGACATCTGCGGCATGGACCCGATGCTCAGCGCCCAGTCGCTGGGCATGATCGGGGCCTTCAACGTGCTCGGCAGCCTGTTCTTCGGCTGGGCCGGCGGGCGCCTCAACAAACTGGTGCTGCTCGGCGGCATCTACACACTGCGCTCGCTGGCGCTGCTGTGGTACTTCATGGCAATGCCGACGCCGGCGGGCACGCTGGTCTTCGCCGCGATCATGGGCTTTCTATGGCTGGGCGTGGTGCCGCTGGTCGTCGGCTGGATCGTCGACACCTTCGGCCTGCGCTGGCAGGCCATGCTCGGCGGCGTGGCCTTCGTCGGCCACCAGCTGGGCAGCTTTGTTGGTGCCTTCGGCGGCGGACTGGCCTTGCAATGGGCCGGGTCCTACACGCTGGCCTGGCAGATCGGCGTGGCCCTGGGCCTGGCCGCTGGGCTGGTGCAGGGGGGATATGCCTGGCGCCGCGAAGGCGGCGCAGGTGGCCGCCGCCTGAAGCCTGGCTGACAGACGGCCTCTCGGCGCTCGAGCCCCGCGGCTACGGCACCTTGCACCGCAAGGCCCGGGGGCAGCTTCGCAGCGGCCGGCCCTGCGGGCCTTCACATCGCTGCGCGATATGTGCCTGCGCCGCAAGGCGGCTGAACCGCTGCGCGGTTGCTGGCCTTACAGGCCAGCCGCTGCACGCAGCGCAGCCGCCTTGTCAGTGCGTTCCCAGGTGAACTCGGGTTCCTCGCGCCCGAAATGGCCATACGACGCGGTCTTCTCGTAAATTGGGCGCAGCAGGTCGAGCATCTGGATGATGCCCTTGGGGCGCAGGTCGAAGTGCTCGGCGATCAGCGCCGCCAGCTTGTCGTCGCTCATCACGCCGGTGCCTTCGGTGTAGACCGTGATGTTCATCGGCTTGGCCACGCCGATGGCGTAAGCAACCTGGATCTGGCATTGCCGCGCCAGCCCGGCGGCGACGATGTTTTTCGCCACGTAGCGCGCGGCGTAGGCGGCCGAGCGGTCGACCTTGCTCGGGTCCTTGCCACTGAAGGCGCCACCGCCGTGCGGGCAGGCGCCGCCATAGGTGTCGACGATGATCTTGCGCCCGGTCAGACCGCAATCGCCCTGCGGCCCACCGACGACGAAGCGGCCGGTCGGGTTGACCAGGTACTTGGTGTCCTTCAGCCATTCCTTCGGCAGCACCGGCTTGATGATCTGTTCGATCACCGCCTCGGTGAACTCGGGCTTCATCTTGCTGCCCAGGCTGTACTCGGGCGCGTGCTGGCTGCTCAGCACCACGGTGTCGATGCTGTGCGGCTTGCCATCGACATAGCGCATCGTCACCTGGCTCTTCGCGTCAGGGCGCAGGTAGGGCATGCGCCCGTCCTTGCGCAGCTGCGCCTGGCGCTCGACGAGGCGGTGCGCGTAGTAGATCGGCGCCGGCATCAGCTCGGGCGTTTCGTCGCAGGCATAGCCGAACATCAGGCCCTGGTCGCCGGCGCCGGTGTTCAGGTGATCGTCGCTGGCGTGATCGACGCCCTGCGCGATGTCGTTGCTCTGCTTGTCGTAGCAGACCATCACCGCGCAGCCCTTGTAGTCGATGCCGTAGTCGGTGTTGTCGTAGCCGATGCGCTTGATGGTATCGCGCGCCACCTGGATGTAATCGACATGCGCGTTGGTCGTGATCTCGCCGGCCAGCACCACCAGCCCGGTGTTGCACAACGTTTCGGCGGCGACGCGGCTGCGTGGGTCCTGCGCGAAGATGGCGTCGAGAATGGCGTCCGAGATCTGGTCGGACACCTTGTCGGGGTGGCCTTCGGAAACGGATTCGGATGTGAAGAGAAAGTCGTTCGACACTTTTAAACTCCCGGGTCGGTTGCAATTTGCGTTGCCGGCCAAGACCCTGGAGAGCGGCGAACGCTTTAGCAGAATTTCTACAGCCCCATCGCGGGTCGATGAGGCTGGCACGTCGGGGTCGACCTGCTGGGCGCCCTGCAAGTAGTTCATAACTCGGCGCCGGCCGCATTATACGAACACCGATGTTCCTGCTGCGCTGGTTGTCACGACGTTCGTTGCGCTTCCTTCATGCCCTGGGCAGCCTGCTCGGCTGGCTGGCCTATGCGCTGTCGCCCAGCTACCGTAAGCGCCTGCGCGCCAATGCCACGTTGGCTGGCGTCACGCTGGCGCAGCGCCGTCAGGCGGTGGCCGAGGCCGGCAAGATGGCCACCGAAGGGTTGCGCCTGTGGCTGCGGCCGGCGCTCTCACCGATAGCCGACCCGGTGCACTGGCACGGCGAGCACCTCATCGAAGAATGCCTCGACGCCGGGCGCGGCCTGTTGTTCCTGACGCCGCACCTGGGCAGCTTCGAACTCACCGCGCAGGCCTATGCGCAGCGCTTCGGCGCCAGGCAGCCGATCACGGTCATGTACCGGCCCGCGCGCCACCGTGCCTTGCGCGAACTGGAGGAAAGCGCGCGCGCGCGCGCAGCGCTGCACGCGGTGCCGGCCACGCTGGGCGGCATCCGTCAGATGCTGCGCGCGCTGAAACAGGGGCAGGCCGTGGGGCTGCTGCCCGACCAGGCGCCGCCGCTCGGCCTGGGCGTGTGGGCCGACTTCTTCGGCCGGCCGGCCTACACGATGACCCTGGCGGCACGGCTGGCGTTGCAGTCCGGTGCCCCGATCGTGCTGGCCTGGTGCGAAAGGCTGCCGCGCGGCAGCGGTTTTCACCTGCGCCTGAGCCGCCTGCAAGAACCTCTGCCGACCCAGGCGGCTGATGCGCAGGCGCTGCAGCAGGCGCAGGCCGAGGTCATCAACCGCGCGATGCAGGCGCTGATTCAACAATGCCCGCAGCAGTACCTGTGGGGCTACAACCGCTACAGGGAGCCGCGACAGCCGCCGGCCGCAGCGGCATGATCGGCCGCATCGGCGCGCATGCGTTGCTCGCTGCGTTGTGGCTGCTGCACGGCCTGCCGTTGGCCTGGCAGGCCGCGCTGGGCAATGGCCTGGGCTGGGTCTTCAACACTGTCGCGCGCGGGCGCCGACGCATCGCGCGGCGCAATGTCGCGCTGTGCCTGCCCGAGCTCGAACCCGCGGCGCGCCGGGCGCTGGTGCGCGAGCACTTCCGCTGGCTGTGCCGCAGCCTGATCGAGCGCGGTCTGTTGTGGTATGCCAGCCCCGCGCGCCTGCGCCGGCTGATCCATGTCGAAGGTGATGTGCACCTGGCCGAACGCAGCGAGCGGCCGGTGATGTGGCTGGTGCCGCACTTCATGGCGCTGGACGTGGCCGGCATGGCGACGCAGCTGTTCCAGCGCAAACCGGTGGGCTCGATCTATCAGGCGCAGAGCAACCCGGTGCTGGATGCGGCGATTCGCAAGGGCCGCATGCGCTTCGGCCAGGGCGGCCTGTGGCCGCGCAGCGATTCGGCCCTGCCCCTGGTGCGCGGTGTGCGCCGCGGCTTCGCCTTCTTCAACCTGCCGGACATGGATTTCGGCATCAAGGATGCGGCCTTCGTGCCCTTCTTCGGCATTCCGGCAGCCACGCTGCTGGCGCCGTCGAAGCTGGCGCGTGCGCTGAACATGCTCGTGCAACCGGTGCTGGCCGAACTGCTGCCTGGCGGCCAAGGCTACCGCGTGCGCTTCCTGCCGCCGTGGACCGATTGGCCGACCGACGACGCGCTGGCCGACGCCTTGCGCATGAACCGCTGGATCGAGGAACAGATCCGCGCCCATCCCGCACAGTACCTGTGGGTGCATCGGCGCTTCAAGACGCGGCCGGCGGGCGAGCCGAGCCTGTACGAGTAAATCAGCCGCCGTGACGGCACACATAATCGGCGCATGAAACTGCCTTTCACCAAGATGCACGGCGCCGGCAACGACTTCGTCGTGCTCGATGCCAGTGCCGGGCCGCTGGGCCTGACGCCCGCGCAATACCGCGCCCTGGCCGACCGCCATTTCGGCATCGGCGCCGACCAGATCCTGGTCGTCGATCGCAGCACCACGCAAGGCGTGGACTTCGGCTACCGCATCTTCAACCGCAGCGGCGACGAGGTCGAACACTGCGGCAACGGCGCGCGCTGCTTCGTTCACTACGTGCGCGACAAGGGGCTGTCCGACAAGACGCGGCTGCTCGTCGAAACCGTCAACCGTCAGATCGAACTGCAGCTGCACGACGATGGTGGCGTCACCGTCGACATGCAGGCACCGCAATTCGATCACCAGCAGCTGCCGTTCGATGCCACCGGCCTGGTGCCGCGCAAGGTCGGTGACTTCGAGTTGTGGCCGCTCGACCTGATCGACGGCACTGTCGAGGTGGCGGTACTGTCGATGGGCAACCCGCATGCGGTACAGCGCGTCGATGACGTGGACGGCACCGACGTGGCCTCGCTGGGTCCCGAGATCGAAGTGCTGGACTGCTTCCCGCACAAGGTCAACGCCGGCTTCATGCAGGTGCTGTCGCGGCGCCACATCAAGCTGCGCGTGTTCGAACGCGGTGCCGGCGAGACACTGGCCTGCGGCACCGGCGCGTGTGCGGCGGTGGTCGCCGGCATCCGCCTCGGCTGGCTCGATGCACGGGTCGACGTGGACATGCACGGCGGGCGGCTGCACGTCGAATGGGCCGGCATGGGCCAGCCGGTGCTGATGACCGGCCCGGCGGCAAAGGTTTTCGAAGGAGAAATCGAACTGTGAGCAACGCGGCCATCCATGGCGTCCAGGGCATCACCGAGGCCGACATCGCCGACTACCTGATCAACACGCCCGGCTTTTTCGAGCGCAACGCACAGTTGCTGGCCACCATCCAGCTGACCAGCCCGCACGGGCTGCGCGCGGTGTCGCTGCAAGAGCGGCAGATGGAAATGCTGCGCGAGCGCATCAAGGGCCTGGAGCACAAGATCGTCGAGATGATCCGCAACGGCCAGGAGAATGTGTCGATTGCCGATCGGCTGCACGAATGGACGCGCCGCGTGCTGCTCACCGCCGATGCGGCCGAATTGCCGCGTGTACTGGTCGATGACCTGCAGCAGCGCTTCCAGATTCCGCAGGCCGCCATCCGGCTGTGGAACGTGGCCGAGCCGTACGCCGCGCTGCCGTTCGCCGCCGACGTGAGCAGCGATGTGAAAAGCCTGGCCTCGAGCCTGAGCCTGCCGTATTGCGGCGTCAATGCCGGCTTCGAGGCGTCGGGTTGGTTCGAAGGCGCCGCGGTGCTGTCGATGGCGATGCTGCCGCTGCGCGTGGCTGACGACTCACCAGCCTTCGGCCTTCTCGTGCTCGGCTCGCCCGATCCGACACGCTATGCCGCCGAGATGGGCACCGAGTTCCTGTCGCGCATCGGCGAACTGGCCAGCGCCGTGCTGTCACGGCTGATTGCCACGGGCTGAAGTCGTTGAGCCCGCGTGCAGCTCCAGTGCCGAGGGGCGGCGACCTGGCCCCTGAGCTGCTGCGCTACATCGAACACCTCGAGATCGAGCGGCGCCTGGCCCCGCGCAGCGTGCGCATGGTGCACGATGCACTGCTTCGGTTGCAGCGCTGCGCCGCCGAGCACCCGGTGGCGCTGCAACAGGTGCAGGCGCACCACGTGCGGCGCTGGGCGGCGCGGCTGCGCACACAGCCCGCGCATGCGCTCGCGCCACGCAGCATCGCCATCGTGCTGTCGGCGTGGCGCGGCCTGTATCGCTGGTGGGGCCGGCTCGGCCTGGTGCGGCTCAATCCAGTCGAGGGCGTGCGCGCGCCGAAGGCCGGCAAACCCCTGCCCAAGGCGTTGTCGGTGGAGCAGGCGGTGGCGCTGTCGTCACATCAAGGCAGCGGCGGCAACGCGGTGCTAGCCGCGCGCGACCACTGTGTGGTCGAGTTGCTCTATGGCTGCGGACTGCGCGTGGCCGAACTGGTCGGTCTGGACTTGCGCGCCGGCGCCCAGGCCGCCGGCTGGATCGATGCCGCCGATGCCAGCGCACATGTGCTCGGCAAGGGCAGCAAGCGGCGCAGTGTGCCGGTGGGCGCCCCGGCGTTGGCGGCCCTGCGCGCCTGGCTGGCGGTGCGCGCGCAACTGGCCGCTGCCGAAGAGCCGGCCCTGCTGGTCAGCAGCCGCGGCGGTCGCCTGAGCCCCAGCCAGGTGCGTTCGCGCCTGCGTCTGCTGGCGATGCAGGCCGGGCTGCCGACACACGTGCATCCGCACATGCTGCGCCACAGTTTTGCCTCGCACCTGTTGCAGTCGAGTGGCGATCTGCGCGCGGTGCAGGAGTTGCTGGGCCATGCCAGCATCAGCTCCACGCAGGTCTACACACGACTCGACTTCCAACACCTGGCGAAGGTGTACGACGCGGCCCACCCGCGAGCACGCAAGCGCTCGCCGACTTGAAGGCGCGAGCCTGGCCACCCGATGCTCACCTCCGGCCCCGACTCGCCGGCACAGGCACAACCTTTGCTTCACAGCACGGCCACTCCAACCCGCTGCCTTGGCCGTTGTCGTTCTGCGGACAGGGATTTCAGTGTTTACGAGGTTGACAATCGGATGGATCAAAGCGAGTCTTCCGGCCTTTTGCCACCCACCCTGCCAGTCGGCCGGGATCCTTGAGGAACACATTCGAATGCATCGCAACTTCAGATATTTGATGCTGGCGGCCGCTGTCGCGGCCCTTGCCGCCTGTGGCGGCGGTGATCCGGAGGCGTCGGCGCAGGGTCGCGAATCTCCCCTGGCCAAGCGCACCCAACGCATGGAGGCGCGCTTGCAGGCGCTGGCCGCTCCGGTCGGCTCGGCCACGTCGAAGGTCGATTCGCGGTTGGCGCGTGCGCGTGGGGCCGTGCAGGTCTGGGTGTCGCTGGATGACAGCTCGGTCGCCAGCTACAAGGCCGCGCAGCTCGAGGCACAAGGCGTCGAGATGCAATCGCGCGGGCTGGCGGTCGCGTCGGTGGCGCGCGTGGCCGACGCGGCCGACGTGGCGCTGAAGGCGCGTGTGCGTTCGCACCGCGACGCGCTGCGCAGCAAGCAGGACACGTTGATGGGCCAGCTGCGTGGCATGGGGGCCACGGAACTGGGCCGGGTGCAGGTGGCGCACAACGCAGTGGCGGTGTCGGTCGATGCGGCATCGCTGGCCGCAATCGCGCAGTTGCCCGGCGTGGCGCGGGTGCGGCCCGTGATTCACTACGAGCTCGACCTCAGCGAGACCGTGCCCTATGTGGGCGGTGCCCTGGTGCAGGCCTCCGGCGTCACCGGCAAAGGCGTGCGCGTGGCGGTACTCGATTCCGGCATCGATTACACGCACCGCAATCTGGGCGGTGCCGGCACGGCCGCAGCCTACGCCGCCGCCTACGGCGCCGCGCCCGGCGACGCGCTTCAGACCACGCGCGACGGGCTGTTTCCCACCGCCAAGGTGGTCGATGGCTTCGATTTCGTCGGCGAGGCATGGCCGCCCGCAGCGGGCGCCCCGGACAACCGCACCGAAGACCCTGACCCCATCGACTTCGAAGGCCACGGCACGCACGTCGGCGACATCATCGCCGGCATCGGCCCCAACAAGGGCATGGCCCCCGGCGCTTCCTTGATCGCGGTGAAGGTGTGCAGCGCGGTCGCCACGTCGTGCAACGGCATCGCCTTGCTCAAGGGCATGGATTTCGCGCTCGACCCGAACGGTGATGGCGACACCAGCGACGCGGTGGACGTGATCAACATGTCGCTCGGGTCCAGCTATGGCCAGGAACAGGACGACCTGACCCTTGCCGCGTCGAATGCCGTGAAACTGGGTGTCGTGGTGGTGGTCTCGGCCGGCAATTCGGCCAACCTGCCCTATGTCGTCGGATCGCCCTCCACGGCGGTCGGTGTCATCAGCGTGGCGCAAACACAGACGCCGAGCGCCACCGCCATCCCGCTGGTGGTCAATTCGCCGGCGTCGATCGCCGGTGTCTATGGCAATACCCAGACGGTGGACTGGGCGCCGATCGGCGTCGGCGTCACCGGCAACGTGGTCTTCTACGGACGCGGTTGCCCCGGCGACCCGGTGTTGGCCAGCCCGGCTGGCAAGATTGCCCTGATCGATAGAGGAAGTTGCTCGGTCAGCCTCAAGGTGGACAGCGCCGTCAAGGCCGGTGCCACGGGGGTGTTGATCGGCCTGGTCGCGCCCGGCGACGCGGTTTCGTTCTCGTTCGGTGGCGGCGACGCTTTCGCGCCGACGCTGGTCATCCAGCAGGTGCTGTCGAACAACATCAAGTCGCGCCTGAATGCCAGCGAGACGGTCAGTGTAACGATGTCCCCGGCCAGTGCGATCAACCTGATCGGCAGCATGGCCTCGAGTTCTTCACGCGGTCCGTCGTACAGCACGCAGCACATCAAGCCGGAAATCGGCGCGCCGGGCGCTTCGCTGTCGGCTGAAGCCGGCACCGGCGACGGTGAGACGACTTTCGGCGGCACCTCGGGTGCGGCGCCGATGGTGTCGGGTGCAGCGGCATTGCTCATCGAGGCCCACCCGAAGCGCTCACCCGAGCGCATCAAGGCGATGCTGATGAACAGCGCCAATAACGTGGTCTACACCAACCCGGCGCTGCTGCCGGGTGAGCTGGCACCGATCACCCGCATCGGCGCAGGCGAGTTGCGCGTGGACCGCGCCATCGGCCTGAACACCATGGTCTGGAACCGCAAGACCAAGTCGGCAGCACTGTCGTTCGGCGCGCAGGAAGTGTCGAAGAAGACGGCGCTGGAACTGCCGCTGCGCATCGACAACCTGTCGGATGTGGACAAGACCTATGTCATCACGCCGAGTTATCGCTACGCCGACGACCAGGCCACGGGTGCGGTATTGATCACCGCCAAGCGCTCAGTGCGGGTGGCGGCGCGCAGCCATGAGGACGTCGATGTCAAGCTGGTCATCGATCCCACGCGCCTGCCGAGTTGGACGCTCAACGGCGGTTCGCTCGGTGGTCGTGGCGATCTGCTCAACGGGCCGGAGTACGACGGTTACCTCACGCTGACCTCGGGCGCCGAGAAGCTGACGGTGCCCTGGCACGTGTTGCCGCGCAGGGCGGCGGCCAACGTGGCGACGCTGCAGGAACGCCGCGGCACCTACTCCATCAAGCTGGCCAACGGCGGCAACGAAGTGGGTGACTTCGACCTGTTCTCGCTGCTCGGCACCAGCAGCAAGATCCCGAAGAACGAGCTGCCGCAGCCCGGTGACAACTTCGCCGTGGTCGATCTGCGGGCCTTCGGCGTGCGCTACCTGCCGGCGGCGGTGTTCGGCGACGACTACCTCGAGTTCGCGATCAGCACGCGCGGGCGGCGGGCTCATCCCAACTACCCGGCCGAGTTCGATGTGTACATCGACATCGACGGCGACGGCGTGGACGACTTCGTCGTCTACAACGGCGAGGCGGGCACCTTCGCGTCGACGGGGCAAAACCTGGTCAACGTCGTCAACCTGGCCACCGGGGCTGGCGGTGCGTACTTCTACAGCGATGTCGATCTGAACTCGGGCAGCATCATCATGACGGTGCCGATGGCGGCCATGGGTCTGTCAGCGGGCACCACGATCGGGTTGTCGGTCTATGCCGTCGACAACTACTTCACCGGCGACCTGACCGATGCCATCACCGGCAAACGCTTCACACCGGGTAGCGAGCGCTACACGGCGGCCGATCTGCCTTTCGACAGCACGCCGGCGAAGGGCCGCAGCACAGCGGCGTTGCAGACCACGTCGGTGCCGAATGCCAAGTCCACGGAGATCGGCATGTTGGTGATGCACCGGCGCAACGACGGCTCGGAGGCCGACATCCTGAAGATTCGCTGATCGGCAATCCCGCGGCCGCAAACGCCGGCCACTCTCTCGAAGGGCCGCGCAAGCGGCCCTTTTCTCGTGTCGGGCTCACGCGCCCGGTACGGGCAGAACCATCGCCGGGTCGAACTTGGCGCGTTGCACGCTGAAAAAGGCCTTGACCTGCCGCACGTTGGCATCCTGCGTGAAGAGACGATCGACCAGCGCCTGATAGGCAGGCATGTCGGTGCACCAGACCACCAGCACAAAGTCGGGGCCGGGCGAGACGCGGTAGCACTGCTGGACGGCCGGCTCGGCCACGGCGCGTTGCTGAAAGGCCATCAAGTGTTCGGCCCCCTGGCGGTCGAGCGTGACCTCGACGATGGCGGTCAACGCGGGCGTGAAGTGATCCGGCGAAAGCAGCGCCACATGCCGCTCGATGACGCCGCTGTCCACCAGCCGCCGAACCCGTCGCATGCAGGTTGCGGCCGAGATGTGCGCCTGCCCGGCCAAGGCCTGGTTCGACAGCGATGCGTCGCGTTGCAGAAGATCGAGCAACCGCAGATCGGTAGTGTCCAATGACGCAGGCGATGAAATCATTCGCTGATGGACGTGTCTGTTAATCGTTATTATTTCACTCCTCTAATCATCTGATCCATTTCCTTCATCGAATCAGGCATTACGCAACCAAATTTCTTGTCGGGGCTCCTACGATCCCGATCTTCAATGCTTGAATGAAAGCGGCACCTCATGTGTGGCATCGTCGGCGCGGTCAGCCATCGCAACATCGTGCCCGTTCTGGTCGAAGGCCTGCGACGGCTCGAATACAGGGGCTACGACTCGTGCGGCGTGGCGGTTCACCAGGGGGGCGAGTTGCGGCGCGCACGCAGCACGGCGCGCGTGGCCCAGTTGGCGGCCCATGTCGTCGAAGAAGGCATCGACAGCGGCACCGGCATCGCTCACACGCGCTGGGCGACACACGGGGCGCCGGCGATGCACAACGCGCACCCACACTTCTCGGGCAACCGCATCGCGCTGGTGCACAACGGCATCATCGAGAACCATGACGAGCTGCGTGCCGAACTGACGCAGCGCGGCTTTGTCTTCAGCAGCCAGACCGACACCGAGGTCATCGCGCACCTGGTGCAGCACCTCTACGACGGCGATCTGTTCGATGCCGTGCAGCGGGCCACGCTGCGGCTGAAGGGTGCCTATGCCATTGCCGTGTTCTGCCGCGACGAGCCGCAGCGCGTGGTCGGTGCGCGCGAGGGCTCGCCGTTGATCCTGGGCATCGGCAAGGGCGAGAATTTCCTCGCCTCCGACGCCATGGCGCTGGCCGGCGTGACCGACCAGATCGTCTACCTGGAAGAAGGCGACGTGGTCGATCTGCAGCTGGGCAAGACCTGGATCAGCGCACGCGAAGCCGACGGCCGCTTCACGCCCGTGACGCGCCCGGTGCGCACCGTCGTCGCGCACAGCGGCGCGGCCGAGCTGGGCCCGTACCGGCACTACATGCAAAAGGAGATCTTCGAGCAGCCGCGTGCCATTGCCGACACGCTCGACGCGGTGCCCGGCATCACGCCCGAGTTGTTCGGCGATGGCGCGTACAAGGTGTTCAAGGATGTCGAACAGGTGCTGATTCTGGCCTGCGGCACCAGCTTCTATGCCGGCTTGACGGCCAAGGCGTGGCTGGAATCGATTGCCGGCATCCCCACCGCCGTGGAAGTGGCCAGCGAATACCGCTACCGGCAAAGCGTGCCCAACCCGCGCACGCTGGTCGTCACCATCACCCAGAGCGGCGAAACCGCCGACACGCTGGCGGCGCTGAAACACGCGCGCGCGCTGGGCATGGCGCACACGCTGACGATCTGCAACGTCGAAAGCAGCGCGATGGTGCGTGAGTGCCGTTTTGCCTACATCACCCGCGCCGGCATCGAGGTGGGCGTGGCGTCGACCAAGGCCTTCACCACCCAGCTGGTGGGCCTGTTCCTGCTGAGCCTGGCGCTGGCCCAGGTGCGTGGGCGCCTGAACGACGCGCAGGAAGAACAGCACATGAAGGCGCTGCGCCATCTGCCAGTTGCCGTGCAGGCGGTGCTGGCGCTGGAGCCGCAGGTCATCGCCTGGGCGGAGGACTTCGCGCGCAAGGAACATGCGCTGTTCCTTGGCCGCGGGCTGCACTACCCGATCGCGCTCGAGGGCGCGTTGAAGCTCAAGGAGATCAGCTACATCCACGCCGAGGCCTATCCGGCCGGCGAGCTGAAGCACGGGCCCCTGGCGCTGGTGACGGCGCAGATGCCGGTGGTGACCATCGCACCCAACGATGCGCTGGTGGACAAACTGAAGAGCAACATGCAGGAGGTGCGCGCGCGCGGCGGCGAGCTGTTCGTCTTTGCCGACGCCGATACGCGCATCGTCAGCGAGCCGGGCGTGCGCGTGATCCGCATGCCCGAGCACTATGGCTGGCTGTCGCCGCTGCTGCACGTGGTGCCACTGCAGCTGCTGGCCTATCACACCGCCTGCGCGCGTGGCACCGATGTCGACAAACCGCGCAACCTGGCCAAGAGCGTGACGGTCGAATGAGTGTCTCGATCGACGACCCGTTCCGCCATTTGCCGGGACTGCGCGAGCGCATCAAACCCTCGGCGCAGTCCGAGTTGCGCGTGACGCCTGAAGTGCTGGCCATGTGGACCGAGCGCGCTCGGTTGCTCGGGCGGCCGGACGATTGGCGCCTGACCGACGCGGCGATAGAAGCCTCGCGCCGGTCCGTGCTGGGCGCCCTGCCCGCGCACGAAGATTTGTGGGTCTTCGGCTACGGTTCGTTGATGTGGGACCCCGGCTTTGTCTTCACCGAAGTCAGACTGGCCGAGCTGCCGGGCTTCCAGCGGCGCTTTTCGTACCGCACGACCCTCGGCCGCGGCTGCCCGGAACGGCCCGGGCTGATGCTGGCCATCGAACGCAGCGCGGGCGATTGCCACGGCCTGGTGTTTCGCGTGGCAGCCCACAGCGTGCTGGTCGAATCGACGATCGTCTGGCGGCGCGAGATGATTCGTGGCGGCTACTGTCCAACGCTGCTGCCGCTGCACACACCGCAAGGGCCGCTTACCGCGCTGGCCTTCGCGTCCAACATGGCCCATCCCGACCATGTCGGCGAACTGCCGATGGCGCAGACGGCCGCCATCATCGCTTGCGGCGAAGGCGTGCTGGGCAGCAACCGTCAGTATCTGGAATACCTGGTTGCGCAGCTCGACCACCTGGCGATCGATGATGCCTACATGAGCGACTTGCTCGCGCACGTGCGGCGGGCCGCGGCGACGCCCGCCTGAGTTTCACGCCCGCGGCTTTGGCGCCGCCAAGGCCGACGACACCGCCAGGCTCAGCGCCACCAATGGCAGGGCCACGCCGAAGGCCCAACGCATGCCCAGATGCTCGGCTACGACGCCCAACAAGGGCGGTGCCAGCAGAAAGCTGACGAATGCGACCTGCGCCAGCGCCGCCACATTGGTGGCCGCTGCACGTTCCGGGCGCCGTGCCGCGGCCGACATGGCCAGCGGAAACATCACGCTGGTGCCGATGCCCATCAAGGCGAAGCCGCACAACGCCAGCATGGGCGATCCGCTCAGGCACACCAGCGCATTGCCGATGCCGAGCAGCACCAGCAGCGTTCGCGCCACGCCAAGCGGGCTGTGGCGCTCGACGAACGGATCGGCAATGTAGCGGGTGATGGCCTGCGCCATCGCGCCGATGGTGACGGCCAACGCGCCGACGAAGGGTGCGGCAGAGAACTCCTTGCGCATGTAGATCGCCGACCAGTCGATGGCCGCGCCCTCGAGCACCAGCGCCGACAGCGACACAGCCACCAGCAGCAGCGTGGCGCCATCGGGAATCGCCAGCTGCGCGACCGGGCGGGAGGCTTCGGCTTCGTCGCTGCGGCGCGGTGCGGCCGATTCGAACCCACCCAACAAAAGCCTGGTCAGCCCCCACACCAGCGGTACCGCCAGCATCAGTTGCGACTGCGGCGAGACGCCCACGCGCGCGGCCAGCGTGCCCAGCAGGGCTGCGCCGAAGAAGCCGAAGCTCCAGAAAGCGTGTGCGCGGTTCATGATGCGCTTGCCGAACCGGTGTTCGACGCGGTCGGCTTCGAGGTTGACCACCAGTTCGATGGCGCCGATGCACAGGCCGGCGGGAAGCAACCACAAAAAGAGTGCCAGCGGCCCATGCGTGTGGCTGGCCAACGCATAGAACACCGGCAACGCCGGCAGCAGGCCGAGCAGCGTGCGGCGGTGCCCGAGCCGCTCGATCCAGCGGTTGGCGAAGGTCAGCGACAACAGCGTGCCGAAGGCCGCACCGATCAGCCCGAGGCCGAGCTGTCCTTCGCTGACGGCCATTGACAGCTGCAATTCGCCCAGGCGCGGAAACAGCCCGCCCATGCCGAACGAATAGAGGAAGAACGCCGCGAAGACACGGCGGTGGGATGGCATATCGTGGCTGAACGAAAAACCGGCGCGTGAACCGCGGTTCACGCGCCGGCTGCGAACAACCGGTTCGCGGGTTTCAGCGGGGCGTGATGATCGAGGTCGGGGCCAGGCCGGCTGCCGCTGGGGCGAGCGTTGTCAGCGCGCCGGTCGCGGCGTTGATCGAAAAAGCCGAAACATTGTTGCTGGTCAGGTTGGCCACGTACAGGTACTTGCCAGACGGATCGATCGACACCGATTGTGGGGTGGTGCCGGTGGCGAATGGACTTCCGGCCAACGCAGTCAACGCACCAGTAACTGCGTTGATCGAATAGGCCGACAGGTTGTGCCCGTTGACGTTGGCGACATAGGCGAACTTGCCCGCCGGGTCGATGGCGATAGCGAATGGGCCATTGCCGGCCGCCACCGCCGCACCCAGCGACGTCAAGACCCCCGTGGTGCTATTGACCGCGAACGACGAGATGTCATTCGACCCCGGATTGGCCACATACGCGTAGGTGCCGGCCGGGTGAATGGCCATCGCGTAGGCGCTGGTTCCTGCCGCAAAGGGGCTGCCCGCGACTGCAGTCAGGGCACCGGTGGCTGCCGAGATGGCATAAGCCGAGACACCGTTGACGTCCTGGTTCACCGCATAGAGGAACTTGCCTGCGGGATCGATGTTGAGCGCGACCGGAGCGCTGGCCGTGGCCACCGGGCTGCCGGTGATTGGCGCCAACGCACCCGACGTCGCATTGATGGAGAAGGCGGAAATGTCGCTCGAAGCGCCATTTGCCACATAAGCAAATTTGCCCGTCGGCTCGATCGCGATCGACAGCGGGTTGGTGCCCGCCGCGGCGGTTCCCGTGCCGGTCAGCACGCCGGTGGTGGCGTTGACCGTGTAGGTCGAAAGATTGCCGGCGTCGAAGTTCGCAACATAGGCGAACATGCCGCTCGGGTCGACCGCCGTCACGCGCGGCTTCGCGCCCGTGGCGCTGGACCCACCGGGCACGGGCGCCAGGGCACCGCTGGCCGCATCAATGGTGTAGGCGACCACCGTGTCGCTGTTCTCGTTGGTCACGTAGGCGAAGCGTGGCGCAAGAGCGCTGCAAGCGACGGCCACCGTGGACACATTCGCCGCCACGACGGTGCCGACACCGCTGGTGACGGCGCAGGTCTGGCCCGGCACCGAGGGTTGAGTTTTGACCGTGACGTTGTAGGCTGCGCCGCTGGCGAGTTGTGTCGCAAACACGAAGCTGCCATTGGCGGCAACGGCGAGATCACCGCCACCGTTGTCCTGCAGCACGAGGCCGCTTCCGGTCAGGCCGCTGACGGTGCCACCAACGGTGTACGTGGTCACCGGCGGCGGTGTGGGCGTGCCATTGCCGCCCCCACCACAGGCCGACAGCCCGACAGCGACGAGTGCCGAAACGGCAAATGAAATCAGTGAACGGCGAGCCACGAGTGAGGTCATTTGAATCATTAGAGTTGGGCAGCGGCTCTGGCGCCGCTGCCGATGTTGTTGGATCCGGCCGAATTCGCCAGGAAAACGAGGTTCAGATCGGAAGGCACTGACCGCCGACATCCTAGCCACCCGCAGCCCGGCCGGACACCCGCATTCGGGCGCAGGCGTCAGCAATATGTCACGACATGTACTTTGGCGGCCGAGGTGGAAGGGGCGGGCCAAGCCCTGGCCCATCGCGCGACCGAAAAAAAGGCGACCGTCGGTCGCCTCTTCGTGCAGCGCCGCAATCAGCGGCACAGCGTTTCTCAGACGTTGCGACGGCGGCGAGCCATGAAGCCAATGGCACCCAGACCGGCCAGCATCAGCGCATAGGTCTCGGGTTCCGGCACTGCTGTCACGTTCATCACGCCCGAATATGTGGCGTTGACGCCGTTGCCTGCGTCAGTGGTGCCCATCACGGTCAGAATCAGCGGACCAGACGTGGCGATTGCTGCCGGCGTAAAGGCCACTTCGACGACCCCAGGCCCACTCAGCGTCAACGCCGTGCCGTTCAGCGACGCACCGGTGAAGTCAATGTTGTTCCCCGGCGCCAGCGAAATCGTCACGATGCTCGCCGTTGCGAACACCGGGCCCAAATCGCCGAAGTTGATCGTGTCGGTGAAGTCGAGATTGTTGAAGTGCGTGATAAAGAAGCCGCCAGTGCCGTTCGTGATCACCGCATCGGTGTCAACGTTATTGGCGCTGGCGCCGACCGCCATCGCTGCAATCGCCGTAGCAATCGCTAGTTTTCTCAGAACCATATCCATCCCTCCAGTTTGAAATCCAACTGCCTCGCGGCCCCCCGCAGGCTTCCGATGGCAATAGTAGTGAGGTCCAAGCTCACCACTACCCCCCAGTTGAGGGGTGATGTGTATCACGCTGTGACGGCAGCCGGCTTTAGGGTCTCTACTGATACAACTCAGACACAGTCGCCGAAGGCCGTTGCGCTTGAACCAGCGAAAAAAGAAGCCCGGCATTCTGGACGAGACCGCGGCCGGGATCGAGCAGACACCCGGCAGCGCAAACAATGCACCGTTTTGGGGCTTGACTACTTCGACTTGGTCTGGAAGTGGTCATTAACTCTCCAGAAGATCGCTGCAGAAATTGAACCTCGCTCAGCGCCCATACTGCATCCCTCTTGGGCGTCGGGCACACTATTATGCGAGCTCTCGCTAGCGGGTCCTAGCGGCACGGCATTCATGCCCCCCCCGGCGCGAAGTCGTGCCAGTCTCGAAACGTGACTTTTGCGCTTATCCGCGCGGAGCTGAGAATGAGCGCTGCGGAGGCAAATGCTGGCCGTTGCTGTAGAGACACACTTGACTGGTTGCCGACCCAAACGCGCGCCCCGCTTGCAGCCCCCAACCCAGGGGTCGCTTGTGCCAACATCGGCCGCTTCCGGTCAGGCGATGACCCTTCCTCGCGCGCTCAAATGAAGCTGGCCGTTGGCATCCGCAAGCATGGTTTCCGCAAGTGGTACGAGCGCCAGCTGTTGCAAAGCCATGCCCTGATGGCGCTGACCTTCGTCTGCCTCATCGGCGTGTTGGCGGCCTTCGAAGCGATCACCAAGGCGTCGGGGTGGATAGCCGGCCTTGGTGATGCCGTGACGTTGTCATTGTGCGGCGCCACCGGGCTGTGGGCATTGCGCCGCTACCTGTACCTGCTGACCCATGCCAACGCCGTCGCCAGCCAGGCTGATTGCCCGGCGTGCGGTGTGTATGCGCGGTTCAAGCTGGTGCAAGCAGACGGGTCCGGCGAACAGGCGCTGGTCGCCTGTCGGGCCTGCGAACACCATTGGACGATCAATGGTTGACGGTGGCGCGCGGCAGCGCGGTGCAGAGCGTCACAACATGTGACTGCGATCACCCGCGGCGAAGCCCGTGGCCTCGAAGGGCGGGCCTCGAACGAACCCGATGACCTTGAACAGTTCGCCCATCTCGTGCTCATTGACCAGACGCAAGCCGGCATTGCGCTCTAGCGGATCGGCATGCTGCAGCCGGCCAGCCAGACCGCAGTTGATCAGGAAGCGCGCCTGCGAGGTGTAGCCCAGGACCGTCAGGCCGGCGTCCTGCGCCGCAAGTGCCAGCGCGCTGAAGTTCACATGTGCCGTGATGTCCTTCAGCCCGACGTCGACCAACGGGTTGTCATCGACAAGGTGCGCGCGGTGGCACATCAACGTACCTGCGATGCGCTGCGGGTGGTAGTACTCGCTGTCGGGAAAGCCGTAATCGATGAAGAACGCCGCGCCGCGCCGCAGATGCACGGCCAGCGTGCGCACGAAGGCTTGCGCCTGCGGATGGATCTCGATCACGGTGCCGGGCTCGAAGGCCACATCCAGCGGCGGCCGCAACGGCGTGTCGCGGTCCAGCCAGCAAAATTCGCCGCCGCTTTCGCCCACACCGCGCTCCTGCCAGTGGCGGCCGGTCCAGTGCAGCAACTGCACCGGCATCGCATCGAGCAGTTCGTTGCCCAGCACCACGCCATGCAACTGAGGCGGCAAGCGCTCATGCCAAGTCACGCGATCGCGCCACCGCTGCAAGGCTTGCTGCTGGCGCTGCGCGCAGGCCGGCCGACAACTCGACGATGTGGTAACGGGTCACCCGCTCGCCGAGCGCTTCGAGCAGTTGCGCCGCCAAAGCTCCGGAGCCCGCACCGAATTCCCACAGCGCATCGGTGCCGGTGTGCAGCAGCGCTTCACCGAGTTGCACCGCCAGCGTCTGGCCGAACAGCGCAGACAATTCGGGCGCGGTGACGAAGTCGCTGCCCGATGCGGGCATCGTGCCGAATTTGCGGCTGGCATTCGCGTAGTAACCCAGGCCCGGCTCGTACAGCGCCATCGCCATGAAGCGATCGAATGGCAGCCAGCCGCCGTGGCTGCGAATGGCCTGTGCGATCTTCGCGCTCAACTGCGCCGATAAACTCGCGCTCTCGTCATTCGACATGGTCGATTCTAGAAACACATGCGCTCGCGACCGGTTGCCCTGATCACCGGCAGTGCCCGCCGGCTCGGGCGCGCGATGGCGCTCGAACTCGCGCAGCACGGCTGGGACCTGGCCTTGCACTACCGCCACTCCGAGGCCGAGGCGCTGGCCACGTTGGCGGAAGCGCACGCGCTGGGCGCCGGCGCGGCCACCTTCCAATCCGATCTGGCCGACGAGCAGGCCTGCCGCGCCTTGCTGCCGGCCGTGCTGCAGCACTTCGGCACGGTGCAGGCGGTGGTGAACAACGCCTCGCTGTTCGAGCACGACGATGTGCGCAGCTTCGGCCACGCGTCGATGGAACGCCATTGGCGCAGCAACGTGGCACCGGCGGTGCTGCTGGCGCAGGCCCTGCACGCCCACTTGCGCGACACTGAACGCCGTGGCTGTGTCATCAACCTGCTGGACCAGAAGCTGTGGAATCCGAACCCGGACTACCTGTCCTACACCCTGTCGAAGGCCGCCCTCGAAGCCGCCAACACCCTGCTGGCGCAGGCGCTGGCACCGTGCGTGCGCGTCTGCGGCGTGGCCCCCGGCGTCACGCTGCCATCGGGGCCGATGGACGACGAGCAGTTCGAACGCGCCCACCGCCTGACGCCGCTCGAGCGCTCGTCCACTCCCGACGATATTGCGCGCGCCGTGCGCTTCCTGCTCGAATCGCCGGCCATCACCGGCACCACGCTGCTCGTCGATGGGGGCCAGCACCTCGCCGCGCAACCGCGCGACGTGATGTTCCTGGCCAGCCGGTGAAGACATGAGCAGCCTGCTGCACGACCCACGCTTCGCCGATTGCCGGCGCATGTTCCTGCGCAACCACGCGGTGTGGATCAACATCGGCGTGCACGATTTCGAGAAGAGAGGCGAACAGCGCGTCTTGATCAACGTCGAGCTTTATGTGCCGCTGGCGCTGTCCACGCCGCGTGAAGACCGACTGGCCGAAGTGCTCGACTACGATTTCATCCGCCGCAGCGTGACCGAGCGTGTCTCGCAAGGCCACATCCACTTGCAGGAAACCCTGGCCGACGACGTGCTGCGCGCCATGCTCGCGCACCCGCAGGTGCGAGCGGCGCGTGTGAGCACGGAAAAGCCCGACGTCTACCCCGACTGCGATGCGGTGGGCGTCGAAGTGTTCGGCCTGAAGAGCACTGATTCGACCCGACCATGAACGCCATCACCGAAGCCATTCACCTCGGCGCGAGCGCCGCCGACGCCCGCAAGCACGCCTTCGAAGCCCACAAGCTGAGCAAGCGGCTGCACCGGCAGGTCGGCCAGGCGATCGCCGACTTCAACATGATCGAGCCCGGCGACAAGGTCATGGTGTGCCTGTCAGGCGGCAAGGACAGCCATGCGCTGCTCGATCTGCTGCTGTCCTTGCGCCAGCGCGCGCCGGTGCCGTTCGATCTGATCGCCGTCAACCTGGACCAGAAGCAGCCGGGCTTTCCGGCCCACGTGCTGCCCGACTACCTGAGCAAGCTCGGCGTGCCGTTCCACATCGAGAACCAGGACACCTACTCGATCGTCAAGCGGCTGATCCCCGAGGGCCAGACCATGTGCAGCCTGTGCTCGCGCTTGCGACGCGGCATCCTGTACCGCGTCGCCAGCGAACTCGGCGCCACCAAGATCGCGCTCGGCCACCACCGCGACGACATGGTCGTGACATTGATGATGAACATGTTCTTCGGCGGCCGGCTCAAGGGCATGCCGGCGAAGCTGGTCAGCGACGATGGCCGCCACATGGTCATCAGGCCGCTGGCCTATGTCGCGGAAACCGACCTCGAGCGTTGGGCCGAGCACCGCGCCTTCCCGATCATTCCGTGCACGCTGTGCGGCAACCAGGACAAGCTGCAGCGGGTGCAGATCCGCGCCATGGTGCGCGCCTGGGAACGCGAATACCCGGGTCGCACCGACAACATGCTGCGCGCGATGGGGCACGTGGTGCCCTCGCACCTGATGGACCCGAAGCTCTACCCCTTCGCCACGGCCGTGGCGCACGGGCGTCCCGATGCCGGCGGCGACATCGCCTTCGATGCCGACGAAGCGTGCGCGCCGCCCGGCGCCGACGCGGCCGTGCCCATCGTGCTGTCGCCGCGGCCGCGCGTTTCAGCCAGCGCTGGCCTGCGTGATGAGTGATCGCACGTCGTCCTCGTAACCCTTGAGCTTGTCGCGCGCCACGCGGCGTTGGGCCGGCGTGGTCGTGTTGTGCAACTGTGCGGCCAACTGGCAGTTGTATTCGGTCAGCCGTTGCAGGTAAGCCGCGTACGCCGCCGAAGGCTGTTGTGCTCGCATGACCAACGCCTGCAGTTCGGCCAGCACCATCTCGCGCTCGACCGCCGAACCGCCCTTGGCCGACAGACGCCGCAAGGTTTGCAGGATGTCGCGCTGGCGGCGCTGCCGCTCGGCGAGCCAGATCTGGGCGTCGAATGGTGAAGCGGCCATTGCCGAAGCCAGCAGCCGCTGCTGTTCGTCGTTGAGCGAGCCGTACAGCATCTCGCCCCGCTCGACCGCGCGTTGCACGGTGTCCTTCAGGCGCTCGTCGGCGCTGCCTCGCAGGAACTCATCACGGAACTCGTCGTTGACCTTGCGGAAGTGGCGCTCGATGTGCGTCAACTCCTCGCCGCCCAGGTTCTGCACGATCGGTGCGGCCAGCAGCACCGCATGGCCGAGCGCCGCGTCCGCGCGCAGTCGAATGTCGTCGGCCCAGCGGCAGGCCTGCCCCGCAGTGATGGACTGCAGCACCTCCGTCTGGGCCTTCGCCAGCAGTGCCGCATAGTCGGGCAACTGGCTGCGCCGGTGCCAGACGAACCATTGCTGGACGGCCTGCTTGACTGCCGGCGCCTGTTCGGCGTTGAAATCGACATAGCCGTCGAGCCACCACCAGGCCAGCGTTTCGCCCTGGTTGTAGCCGATGCGCAGCGCGCTGCAGCCGCCCATCAGGGACAGGCTGAGGCACAGGCACAAGCCGATAATCGCGCACCTGATCGAACGCGAAGACCGAAACGAAGACACACGCATGGCAATCAACATCGTGATCATGGCCGCCGGCAAGGGCACGCGAATGAAATCGGCGCTGCCGAAGGTGTTGCACCGGTTGGCCGGCACCAGCCTATTGCAGCATGTGCTGAATACCTGTGCGCCGCTGCGGGCCAGTCGCACCGTGCTCGTCGTCGGCCACGGCGCCGAAGCGGTCGAAGCCGCCGCCGCCGCCGAGGGCCGCGTGTTCGCGCTGCAGCAGCCGCAACTCGGCACCGGCCACGCGGTGCAGCAGGCGCTGCCGCTGCTGGCTGACGAAGCGGCGACCACGCTGGTCCTGAACGGCGATGTGCCGTTGATTCGCGCCGACACCGCGGCCGCGCTGGCCGCGGCCTGCGGCGGCAACGGCCTGGCGCTGTTGACCGTGAAGCTGGCCGACCCGTCGGGTTACGGCCGTATCGTGCGCGATGCGGCCGGCCGCGTGCTCGGCATCGTCGAGCACAAGGATGCCGATGCGCGGCAGCTTGCCATCGACGAGGTTTACACCGGCATGCTGGCCGCGCCGACCGCGGCGCTGAAGCGCTGGGTGATGGCGCTGGACAACAACAACCGGCAGCACGAGTACTACCTGACCGACATCGTGGCCATGGCCGTGGCCGATGGCATCGAGGTGGTCAGCGCGCAGGCAGCCAGCGAGGTCGAGGTGCTGGGGGTCAACAGCCCGGCGCAACTGGCGGCGCTCGAACGCCATGTGCAGCGCCGTCAGGCTGACGCGCTGATGGAAGCGGGCGTGCGGCTGGCGGATCCGGCGCGCTTCGATGTGCGCGGCAACCTGCACTGTGGCAGCGATGTCGAGATCGACATCGACTGCATCTTCGAAGGCGATGTGTCGCTCGGCGACGGCGTGCGCATCGGCGCCCACTGCGTGCTGCGCGACACGCAGGTGGGCGCAGGCGCCCGCATCGAGGCCTTCAGCCACCTCGAAGGCGCGCGCGTGGGCGCCGCATCGCGCATCGGCCCTTACGCGCGGCTGCGGCCCGGCGCCGATCTCGGCGCGGACGTGCACATCGGCAACTTCGTCGAGGTCAAGAACAGCACCCTGGCGGCCGGCGCCAAGGCCAACCACCTGGCCTACCTGGGCGATGCCAGCGTCGGCGAGCGTGTCAACTTCGGTGCCGGCAGCATCACCGCCAACTACGACGGCGCGAACAAGCACCGCACCGTCATCGGCGACGACGTGCACGTCGGCTCCAACTGTGTGCTGGTCGCGCCCGTCGCCATCGGTGCGGGAGCCACGATCGGCGGCGGCTCGACCGTGTCCGACGACGCGCCGCCCGGGCAGTTGACCGTGGCACGCGCGAGGCAGGCGACCATCGCCGGTTGGCAGCGCCCGGCGAAGAAGAAGGCCTGAACCCATCGCGATCAGAAGCTGATGCTGCCGCTGATCGCCAGCAGCGGCGCGGCAGCGTAGTCGGACGAGTACAGCGTGGCGCCGTCGGGGCTCAGCACCTGCACTCGGCCGCCCACCACCCAGCCGGCATAGAGATCGATCTGCGCCACAGGGCCGAACTTGCGCGTCAGGCGCGCGAACACCGGCACCCCGCTGTTGCGGCCGAGCCCGTTCGGTGTCGCCGCATCGCCGCGCAGGCGGAAGCGGTAGTCGCGGTAGGCGGCGCCGCCGGAAAGCTCCCAATCGTCGTTCCACGCATAGACGAGTTCCAGCCCGGCGCCCCCGGCCGGCCCGGCCTCGGCCGGGTTCGAAAGCGTCCAGTGCTCATCGATGCGCCAGTTGACGATGACGAACGGGAAATAGCGGTTGTCGTCGATCTGGCGAAAAGCACCCAAGCCCAGGCCCACCACCAGTTCCGGGGAAAAGACCTTCGTCACGCCGAAGACGGCGCCGTAGTTCTGGCCCTGCGAGGCACTGGCGCCCGACTCGTAACTCCATTCCAGTTGCGGGGCGACGAAGATCGACAGGTCGCTCGCCAACTCGTAGCCGAATTGCATGCCCACGCTCGGTCGCAGCAGGTTTTGCCAGGGCGCAACGCCGGCGGGAGTGCTGGGTGCTTCGAAGGACCAGCGCTCGCTGCGGTAGTTCGCGCTCAAGCCGATCGACAAGGCGGGCGTGAATTGATAGGAGACCGTCGCTCCTGCGCCGGCACCGGTCCAGCTGAAGCGTCCCCCGCGATCGATGTCGGTGTCGAGTTCGCTCTGGGCCGAAGCGCTGAGTGAAACCGACAATTCGCCTACGGCCGCGCGCTGGGCAAACGCCGACGGCGTAAGGGCCATCGTGATGACCGCGAACCGGCAGATGCCACGCGCTGTGATTCGGGCCACGCCTTTGCTCCACAAAACCGAGTGGTGCAAATTATGAACCGCCCAGTCTCTGACTGAACCGTGGGGTCAATTCAACTTGCAGGCGGCCGCGTCCCTTCGCCCGGCAGAGCCATCGCAGCGGTGTCTGCCGCAAGGCACAGATCGGCCCACGCGCGCGCCTTCTCAGGCAAGTTGCGCAGCAGGTAGGCCGGGTGGTAAGTCACCACCAGCGGCACACCCTGGTAGTGGTGCACGCGCCCGCGCAGCCTGCCGATCGGCTCGCCGCTTCGCAGCAGCGACTGCACCGCGAAGCGGCCCATGGCCAGGATGATGCGCGGCCGCACCAGCGCGATCTGCCGCTGCAGGAAGGCCTCGCACTGCTGCAACTCGTCGGGCGCAGGATTGCGGTTGCCCGGCGGCCGGCACTTCAGCGTGTTGGTGATGAACACCTGGCGATCGGGGGTCGATTCGGCGCGCGTCAGGTTCAGCGCGCGCAGCATGTTGTCGAGCAACTGGCCCGACGGCCCGACGAAGGGCTCGCCCTGGCGGTCTTCCTGCTCGCCCGGCGCTTCGCCGACGATCATCCAGTCCGCCTGCGGGTGACCCACGCCGAACACCGTCTGTCGCCGCGAACGGTGCAACGGGCAGGCGACGCAGGCCGCCACCGCCTCTCGCAGTTCGGGCCACGGCATCTGCTGGATGTGCCGCGACCGCGACGCACCCGCGTCATCGGCCCCGGTCTCGGCTTCAGCCACGGCCTCGGCAATGACGGGGCGCACCGTGGCAGTGGCATGCGCGGGCTTTTGCGGCGATGCCGCTGGCGCCTTGTCGATTGGCGACGAAGCCGGCGCCCACAGCCGCAAACCCATCTCGCGCAGCATCAGCCGCTGTCTGTCGGTCCAGCCCATGTCAAGGCCGCTGCGGCAGCTTCTGGCTCATCACCAGGGCATCTTCGCGGCGCGCCAGCCCGGCCGGGTAATACCCTTTGCGCACGCCCACCTGCGCAAAGCCGCGCTTCGCGTACACCTCGCGCGCACGCTCGTTGCCGGCGCGAACCTCGAGCCACAAGGTGGCCAGCCGCCGTTCGAGGCAATGCGCCTGCAGGCTGTCGAGCAGCGCGCGGGCGTGGCCCTGGCGCTGGCAGGGCGGCGCCACCGTCAGGTTCAACAGATGCATCTCGTCCACGCCGGCCATCGCCACGCAGTAGGCGATCGGCACGCCCTGCCCGTCGACGACCATCTCCGCCAAATAGCCGGCACTCAGCGAATCGATGAAGTTGCCACGGCTCCACGGAAAGCGGTAGGCGCTGACCTCGATGGCGAGCACGGCGTCCAGGTCGATCAGCGCCATGTCCCGCAACTGGGCCTGCGGGCGCAGCAGGGCGCTCACCGCGTCACCCCGGCCACGATGACCTGCCCGGTGGCGGCTTGGGCTACCGCGTGGCGTTCGGCGACGGTCTGTGCCACCTTGTCGCGCAAGTACAGCGGCAGCGCCTCGTGCGCCGACACGCGCACGCCTGCAAGCCATTGCTGCTGCGCGACGCGCATCAGCGCAGCGGCACGGCTGGCGGCCGGGCCGGCCCGGCGCGCGCCGCCCAGGTCGAGCCGCTGGCCGAAGACATCCGCTGCCGAGCCGGCGACGAGGCGCGGCGGCTGCTCGCGCCAATGGGTCTGCAACGAGTCCAGCGTGTGCAGTGCCGGCGCCGCCAGCACCTGCCAACGCGCAGCGGCCCAGCGGTAGGCCGCCGCATAGATCTCGTCCATGCGCGCGTCCATCGCCACCTGCACCTCGACCGGCGCGCCGCCGGCATGGGCAGCGGCTTCGTCGCGCGCCGCCTCGGCCACCACCATCAGGCTGTCGATCGCCAGCACCGGCAGCGCGGCGCCGAAGGCCAGGCCCTGGGCCACGCTGCATGCGGTGCGCAGGCCGGTGAAGGCGCCCGGCCCGGCACCGAAAGCGATCGCATCGAGGGCTCTGAAACCCAGACCCGCCGCCTCAAGCAAGATGCGGATCTCTGGGATCAGCCGCGCCGAGGCAAGCGCGCCACCGGGCCCGTCATGGGTCCACACGCGTGCGCCTTTCTGCACCGCCACGGCGAGCATATCGGTGGCGCAGTCAAAGGCCAGCAGGCAGGCCTGCGGGCCCGCCGACGAAGGCGACTGCGCGGCTTCATACGGGGTGTGCAGGGCCATCGGCCAAGTTTAGCCGTGCGATGATTTGTGCATGATCTGGAGCCCGCGTTTCGCCGCCTTGATGCTGAGCGCATGCGGTGCCGCGACTGCCCAGCCATGGCCCGTGGAGGTGGATGCCGCGTTGCAACGCGCGCGCGTCCCGGCCGACGCGCTGTCGCTGGTCTTGCAGGAAGTCGGCACCGACAAGCCGCTGGTCGTGCACAACGCCGATGCGGCAATCAACCCGGCCTCGCTGGCCAAGCTGTTGACCACCGTGGCCGCGCTCGACCTGCTCGGGCCGAGCTGGTCGTGGTCCACGCCGGTGTGGCTGCTCGGCAGCGTGGAAGATGGCGTGCTCGACGGCGCGCTGGTCATCAAGGGCAGCGGCGACCCGAAGCTCGTCGTCGAACGCGTGTGGCTGCTGCTGCGCCGCGTGATGCAACACGGGGTGCGCGAGATTCGCGGCAACATCGTGCTCGATCGCAGCGCCTTCGCCGGCGCCGAAAGCGACCGCGCCGACTTCGACGGCGAACCGACACGGCCCTACAACGTGCAGCCCGACGCGCTGCTGCTGAACTACAAGTCGGTCACCTACAGCTTCGTGCCCGATGTCGCACGCGGCGTGGCGAAGGTGCTCGTCGAGCCCGCGCTGGCTGGCGAACGCGTGCAGCGCACGGTGCGCCTGACGAACGGCCCGTGCGGCGACTGGCGTGGCACGCTGAAGGCCACCTTTTCCGATCCCGCCGATGTCCGTTTCGCCGGCAGCTACCCGTTCGCCTGCGGCGAACTGAACTGGCCGGTGGCCGACGCGCAGCCCGCCACCTACAACGCGCGGCTGATCGAGGCGCTGTGGCGCGAGATGGGTGGCACGCTCGTTGGCAAGGTCATCGAAGGCAGCGCGCCGGCGGGCCTGAAACCCACCTTCGAGCTGGCCTCGCCGACCCTGGCCGAGGTCGTGCGCGACATCAACAAGTACAGCAACAACGTCATGGCCCAGCAGCTGTTCCTGAGCCTGGCCTTGCAGCGCCAGCCTGGCGTGCCTGCCAGCCCCGACGCGGCGCGCGCCGTGCTGCGCGAGTGGCTGGTGGCGCGGCTGGGCGAATTGCCAGCGGGCACGCAGATCGACAACGGCTCGGGCCTGTCGCGCGACACGCGCGTGTCGGCCGCACTGCTGGCGGCGTTGCTGCTGCAGGGTTGGGAGCGGGCCTACATGCCCGAGCTGATCGCCTCGTTGCCGATCAACGGCCTCGACGGCACACTGCGCAAATCACGCGCCACCGCGGGCCGTGCGCACCTGAAGACCGGCTCGTTGCGCGATGTCGTCGGCCTGGCCGGCTACGTGCTGTCCGACAGCGGCCGACGCTACGTGCTGGTGGCCATCATCAACCACGCCAATGCCAACGCGGCGCGGCCGGCGCTGGATGCGCTGGTGCAGTGGAGCCTGCGCGACGCGCCGCGCCGTTGATCGACGGCTGGCGTGACGCCATGCGTCAGAACGGGTTGCCGAGCGCGCGGCCGCGCGCGAAGTTGCCCAGATTTAGGTGCGCGGTGGTGCCCATCCACAGGTCGCTCGCCCACAGCCAGGTGGTGGCGGCGTTGGCGGCGGTGGTGATCAGCGTGCTGGTGGTGCAGTTGGGCAAGTCCACCGCACACACGCCCTGCGTGACATTCGCCAAACCGTATTGCGAGGGGTTGTTGACACCGGCACTCAGCAGCGCATCGAGTTCGATCAGGCCGATGAAGCGCCCGTCGTTGACGATGTTCACGCGCATGGCGGTGTTGAAGGTGTTGCTGAAGTTGGTCAGCAAGGCAGCGCGCTGGGCATCGCCGCTGTTGATCACCTCGCGCAGCGCGTACGGCGTCAACCCCATCAGGGGCATGGTGGACAGGATCACCCGTGGGCCCTCTTGTGTCAATGCGTTGACCTGCTGGCCCAGGCGCGCGCCGCGCATCTGCAGCTCGGCGGTGATGGCGGCCGCCGTATTGGGCGTGGGATCGGCCAGGTACTGGTTCTGGTACAGGTCGAGCACGTCGTTGGCGCCCAGCAGCACGGTCGCCAGGTCGGTGCCGGTGAAAGCGCCACCCGCCGCCGCGCGCGCCTCGGCCACCTGGGCCTCGAAGTCGATCGACTGGGCGCCCGGCTTGGCATAGATCCTGGCCTGCGGAACGGCCACCCCGACAGTGTTGCACTCGTCGAAAGCGAACAGGTACGTGTTCGCCAGAATCTGCGTCCACAGCGGGCGCAGCGTGCACTCGATTGCGCCGTTGGCATCGAGCCCGTTGACGGCGTACTTGCGCCCGCGTGGCACCTCGTTGGTGAGCACGCTCATCTCATCGCCGAAAACCAGCATGCGCGTCGGCGCAAAGGGCGTGATCTGTTCGGTGCCGCCGCCGCACGACGCCATCGCAGCCAGGCCCAGGGCCAGGGCCAGCCCGGCGCAGCAGCGTCTTGCGCTCTCGAGAAAATGTGGCCTTGCCACGTTCCTCGATCCCCGCGGGGGACGGCCGGCTTCGGCCGGCCTTGGGGCGCTCAGTATTTTCATCATCTTGCGGATCATAGGGTCGTGAATGTCAATGGGCCGAGGCGCGCAACAGCCGGTCACGCACCGCGGCCCAGGCGGGTTCGTCGGGAGGTTGTTCGACCCAGATCAGTTGCGCACCGTGGGCGTCGAATGCGCGCAGCACCGCGAACAATTCGTGGGCCACGGCGTCGGCGCTGTCCGGCATGCGCCGGTGCTCGATGGGTCGGCGAACGCCGTCTGACGAGCGCGAATATACCGCCAGCTTCAGCGGCAGCGCACCCTCGCCGAGCACCCTGGCACCGTCGCGAATCTGCGCGGCGCTCATCAGGCGCAGCTTGGCCGACGGTGCGTAGTGCGATGCCAGCGTGCCCGGCGCGCGCGGTGACTGCGCATCGGCAAGACGCAAGCTCTGCCCCAGGCACTGCTCGATTCGCGCTTGCGACAGCAGACCCGGGCGCAGCAGCGTCGGCGCGCCGCGCGAGCAATCGACGATGGTCGATTCGATGCCGCCGGGGCAATCGCCGCCGTCGAGCACCCACAACGCCTCGCCCAGTTCATCGCCCAGTTCGTCACAAACATGCGCGGCGCTGGTGGCGCTGACGCGACCGAAGCGGTTGGCGCTCGGCGCGGCGACACCGGGCACGCCCAGGCGCATGGCGGCGGTGAGCAGCGCGTGGGCCACCGGATGTGCAGGCACGCGCAACCCGATGCTGCCCTGGCCGCCCGCGGCGGCGGCGGCCAGCGACGGCTCGCGGCGCACGATCAAGGTCAGCGCACCGGGCCAGAAAGCAGCGGCCAGGGTTTGCGCCGTGCCCGGCCAATCGAGCGCGAAATGCCGCGCCGCGCCGGCATCGGCGGCGTGCACGATCAGCGGGTGCGCGGCCGGCCGGCCCTTGGCGGCGAAGATGGCGGCGACAGCAGCATCGTCATCGGCACGCGCGCCCAGGCCGTACACCGTTTCAGTCGGGAAGGCGAGCAAGCTGCCTTCCGCCAAGTGGCGTGCCGCCGCATCGATGGCCTGCGGATCTTGAGCTTGCAGCGTCGCCATCAGGGCAACGCCAGGCCCAGACGCGCCGCGGCATCGCGCGCCACCGCCAAAGCGCCGCTCGCGTCCGCCGCCGTGACGGTGAGATGACCCATCTTGCGGCCGCGTCGCGGCTCGCGCTTGCCGTACAGGTGCAGGTGCACGCCGGGCAGCGCCAACACCTGGTCCCAGCCGGGCGTGTCACCCTGCGGCCACAGCTCGCCGAGCAGATTCAGCATCAGCGCCGCGCTGTGCTGGCGCGGCAGCCGGCAACGGCAGGCCGGCCATGCAACGCACCTGCAATTCGAATTGCGACACGTCGCAGGCGTCGATGCTGTAGTGACCCGAGTTGTGCGGTCGCGGCGCCATCTCGTTGGCCACCAGCGTGCCGTCGCGCAGCACAAAAAATTCGACGCACAGCACACCGACATAGTGCATTCGGTCGGCCAGCCGGCCGGCCATTGCCACCGCCTGCGCGGCCTGTTCGGCCGACAGGTCCGGCGCCGGCACCTGCGTGACGGCGAGGATGCCGTCACGATGCAGGTTCTGCTGCACCGGCAGGTGCACCCAGCGCCCGTCCGCGCCGCGGGCGACGACGACGCTGATCTCGCGCTGCAGCGGCAGGCGCTTTTCCAGCACGCAGCCGACGCCGCCCAGCCGCTGCCAGGCAGCGGCAAGATCGCGCGGCGCGGCCACGTCGAGCTGGCCCTTGCCGTCGTAGCCGAGTTGGGCGGTCTTCAGGATCGCAGGGAACAGCGCCGCATCGACACGGCCCAGATCGGCTTCGGCCGCAATGAATGCATGCGGCGCGCACGGCACGCCACAACGGGCGAAGAAGCTCTTTTCGTGCTGACGCTGCTGGCAGATGGCGACGGCATCGGCGCCGGGCGACACCGGGCGGCTGCCCGCCAGCCGTTCCAGCGCCGCCGCCGGCACGTTCTCGAATTCGGTGGTGATGGCCGCACAGTGCCGCTGCATCAGCGCCAGCGCATCCTCGTCGAGATAGTCGCCGCGCACATGCAGGTGCGACACCGTGCCCGCGGGGCTGTGCGCATCGGGGTCGAGCACCGCGGTGCGATAGCCCAGCGCCTGTGCCGCGTGCACGAACATGCGCGCCAGCTGGCCGCCGCCCATCACGCCGAGCATGGCGGGCTCGTCGTCGACGACGGCTCCGGGCAGGATCGCCGCGGTCACTTCAGCTCGGCGTCCATGGCGCGCGCGGCGGCGCTTTGCCGTGCGCGCCAGGCGATCAGTTGCTCGCGCAGGCCGCTGTCGTGCAACGCCAGCATGGCGACCACGAACAGCGCCGCGTTGGCGGCGCCGGCCTCGCCGATGGCGAAGGTGGCCACCGGAATGCCGCGCGGCATCTGCACGATCGAATGCAGCGAATCGACGCCTTGCAGGTGGCGGCTGGCGACCGGCACGCCGAGCACGGGCAATGTCGTCTTTGCCGCCAGCATGCCGGGCAGGTGGGCGGCGCCGCCGGCGCCGGCGATGAGCGCCTTCAAGCCCCGCTGCGCGGCGGCTTCGGCATAGGCGAACATCTCGTCGGGCATGCGGTGCGCGCTGACCACCCGCGCCTCGTGCACGATGCCGAATTCAGCGAGGATCTGGCTGGCGATCTTCAGTGTCGGCCAGTCGCTGGACGAGCCCATCAGGACGCCGACCAAGGGGGATTCACCAGGCACGGGCGGCTCCGGTCACGCGGGATTCGGGATTGTAGGTGGCGGGCCGCCGGGCGGCGGCGATCGGCGGCCGTCCCGCCGTGGGGCAACGCGGCTATGCTTTGGCGCTGCGCAACCACCCCGCCTGACGAGCCACCATGTCACATTCACTCATCGTGCTGCCCGACGACGGCGCGCTGCCGCTGATCCATGCGCTGAACAACGCGAAGTCGTCGGTGAACATCCGCATGTTCCTGTTCACCGACCCGGACATGGTGCAGGCCGTGATCGCCGCCGAGCAGCGCGGCGTGAAGGTGCGCGTGATGCTGAACCCGGCGCGCCGCGACGGCTCGGCCGAGAACGAAGCCACGCGTCAGGCGCTGGAAAAAGCCGGCATCGAGGTCGCCGACAGCAGCCCCGAATTTGCATTGACGCACCAGAAGTCGATGGTCATCGACGACAACGTCGGCTTCGTCGAATCGTTGAACTGGGAAACGCGCGACCTGACGCAGACCCGCGACTATGCGGTGACCACCACCGATGCGCTGGAAGTCGAGCAGATGCTGAAGTGCTTCGACGCCGACTGGCATCACAAGAAGTTCGAGCCGGATGCGAGGTCGTCGCTGATCTGGTGCCCGAACAACGGCCGCGAGCGCATCGCCGCGTTCATCGATGCCGCACACGACACGCTGTGGCTGCAGAACGAGCGCTACCAGGACACGGTCATCGTCGAACGGCTGGTGCGCGCCATGCGACGCGGCGTCAAGGTGCACATCATGGCGCGCCCGCCGCACAACCTGAAGGCCAACAAGCTGATCGAAGGCGTCGGCGGGCTGCGCATCATGAACGACGTCGGCGCCAAGGTGCACCGGCTGAAGAAGCTCAAGCTGCACGGCAAGATGCTGCTCGCCGATGGCAAGCGGGCCATCGTCGGCTCGATCAACCTGGCGCCGGGCAGCTTCGATGCCCGCCGCGAACTGGCCATCGAGACCGACGCACACCACGTCATCGACCGGCTCAATGCGATCACGCGCTTCGACTGGGACCACTCGCGTCCGATCGATCTCAGCGACGAGGGGCTGCTCGCCGACCTGGACAAGCGGCACCACGCCGATGAAGGCGCCGAAATGTTGGCGCTGAATCGCAAGCCGACTAGCGACAAGAGCGGCAAGAACGGCAAGAAGTAAGCGCCGCGGTCAGCCGGCAAAGACCGATCGGGCGTGCAGCCCGAGGCCTTGGGCGACGCTGGCGAAGCGGTCGCCGCGCACCAGGCGCGCCGCCGGGAACTCGGCGGCGATGCGCCGCACCAGCGGCTCGAGGCCGGTCGAGCCGCCGGTGCAATACAGCACGTCCACCGCGGCGCTCGGCACTCCTGCCAGCCGGGCGGTGTCGCGCGCGGCCTGCACGATGCGTTGCAACTCGTGCTCGATGGCGGCGGCGGCCTGGGCTTCGTGCAGGTGCGCGACCAGGCCACGCTCGAGCAGCCCGAGATCGATCAGCGCGCTGCCCTGCTGGGCGACGTCGATCTTGGCCTGCTCGGCCGCCGCGGCGAGCGCGTGGCCCAGGCGCTGTTCGAGCGTGTGCAGCAACCGGGCATGGTGGCGTGCGTCGTCGTACCAGCCTTTCATGGCCCGCAGTTCGCTGAAGCGTGCCGGTGCATACACGGTGTTGATCAGATGCCAGGTGGCGAGGTCGAAGTACACGCCGCTGGGAATTTCGCGCGCCGCCTCGCCCGGTCGTGCCGGGCGCAGCGCGCCGTAGCCCAGCAGCGGCAGGATGCTGGCCAGTTCGATGTGGCGGTCGAAGTCGGTGCCGGCCAGGTGCACGCCGTGATTGCCGAGGATGTCGTCGCGCCGTTCGACCCGGCCGCGCCGCTCGGGGCCCACGCGCACGAGCGAGAAGTCGGACGTGCCGCCGCCGATGTCGGCAACCAGCACCAGTTGCTCGTGCTCGATGGTGGCTTCATGATCCAGCGCCGCGGCGATCGGCTCGAACTGGAACCGCACCTCGTCGAAGCCAGCCTGTCGGGCGGCGTCGTGCAGGGCGCGTTGCGCCTGGGCATCCCTCGCCGGATCGTCATCGACGAAGAACACCGGCCGGCCGAGCACCGCGCGCCGCAGCGCATGGCCCGCGTCGGCCTCGGCCACCGCTTTCAGACGGCGCAGGTAGCCGGCCACCACGTCGCGGTAGCGCACCGCGCGGCCGGCGCCGATGTCGGTGCTCTGCTCGAGCAGGCTGGAGCCGAGGATGCTCTTCATCGAGCGCATCAGCCGCCCGTCGATGCCTTCGACGTAGGCAGCCACCGCCGCCCGACCGAACAGCCGCTCGGCCTGCGCTTCGTGCCCGGGTGTGTCGGCGCGGTAGAAGACCGCGGTCGGCATGGTTGCGAAGCCGTCTTCGAGTTCGACCAGGCGCACGCCGCCGTTGTCGCGATGGGGCAGCGCCACCGCCGAATTGGAGGTGCCGAAGTCGATGGCCACGAAGCCACGGCCGCTGTCGGGCGCTGCGCTCATGCCGTTGGCCGATGCGCAGGCAGCGCCGCTCTAGCGCCGGGCTACACCACCGTCTGCGCGAGCTCTCCGCTGGTGTAGGACTTGGCCACGTCGACCAGCGAGCGCGGCTTGATCTTGGCGGCCTGGCCCTCGCAGCCGAACTGCCGGTAGCGTTGCAGGCAGATCAGCCGCGCCGCTTCGCGCGCCGGTTTCAGGTAGTCGCGCGGATCGAACTTGCTCGGGTTCTCGGCCAGATAGCGGCGGATCGCGCCGGTCATCGCCAGGCGCACGTCGGTGTCGATGTTGATCTTGCGCACGCCGTGCTTGATGGCTTCCTGAATTTCCTCCACAGGCACGCCGTAGGTTTCCTTCATGTCGCCGCCGAACTGGCGGATCTCGGCCAGCAGGTCCTGCGGCACGCTCGACGAGCCGTGCATCACCAGGTGCGTGTTCGGGATGCGGCGGTGGATTTCCTTGATGCGGTCGATGGCCAGGATGTCACCGGTGGGTTTGCGCGTGAACTTGTAGGCGCCGTGGCTGGTGCCGATGGCAATCGCCAGCGCATCGAGCTGCGTGCGCTTGACGAAGTCGGCCGCCTGCTCGGGGTCGGTGAGCAGCTGCTCGCGGGTCATCGTGGCTTCGGTGCCGTGGCCGTCTTCCTTGTCGCCGCGCATCGTTTCCAGCGAACCCAGGCAGCCCAGTTCGCCTTCCACCGTGACACCGCGTGCATGCGCCATGTCCACCACCTTGCGCGTGACATCGACGTTGTAGTCGTAGCTGGCGATCGTCTTGCCGTCGGCTTCGAGCGAGCCGTCCATCATCACCGAACTGAAACCCAGGCCGATGGCGCCCTTGCACACATCGGGGCTCTGACCGTGGTCCTGGTGCATCACCAGCGGCACCGTCGGCCAGGATTCGATGGCCGCCAGGATCAGGTGCTTGATGAACGGTTCGCCCGCGTACTTGCGCGCACCGGCGCTGGCCTGCAGGATCACCGGCGCGCCGACTTCACTGGCCGCGGTCATCACCGCCTGCACCTGTTCCAGGTTGTTGACGTTGAAGGCCGGAATGCCATAGCCGTTTTCGGCGGCGTGGTCGAGCAGTTGGCGCATGGAAACGAGTGGCATGGCAGACCTCGGCTGTGGAACGGGGAAGCATCGATTTTAGCGGCGCACCGTTGCACCGCCATCGCAGTGCAGGGCAAGACTGAAGCCCGAGCCGGTGGGCCTAATCCACCCGGCACACCTTGAGCATGTTGGTGCCGCCGGGGTGCCCCATCGGCTCGCCACAGGTGATGGCATAGGTGTCGCCGGGCATCAGCACGCCCTGCTGGCGCAGCAGCCGCTCGGCCTCGGCCAGCGCCTGGTCACGATCGGTGAACGATTCCATCAGCACCGGGCGCACGTTGCGGTACAGCGCCATGCGCCGCTCCGAAGTGGCTTTGGACGTCATGCCGTAGATCGGCACGTGGATGTTGTGCCGGCTCATCCACAGCGCGGTGGAGCCGCTTTCGGTCAACGCGATGATCGCCTTGCAGCCCAGATGGAAGGCGGTGAACAGCGCGCCCATCGCGATGGTCTGGTCGATGCGGCCGAAGTGCTTGTTGGTGAAATCGCCATCGAGCTTGACATCCTCGGCGCGCTCGGCTTCGAGCGCGATCAGCGCCATCTGCTCGACCGTTTCCACCGGAAACTGCCCGGCCGCGGTTTCGGCGCTGAGCATCACCGCGTCGGTGCCGTCGAGCACGGCGTTGGCCACGTCGCTGACCTCGGCGCGCGTGGGCACCGGGTTCAAGACCATGCTTTCCATCATCTGCGTGGCGGTGATGGTCAGCTTGTCCATTTCGCGTGCCATGCGGATCATGCGTTTTTGCAGCGCGGGCACGGTGGCCGCGCCGACTTCCACCGCCAGATCACCGCGCGCAACCATGATGCCGTCGCTGGCGCGCAGGATCGCCTCGAGATTGGGGATCGCCTCACTGCGCTCGATCTTGGCGATCAGCGCCGGCCGGTGGCGCTTCGCCTCGCCGGCGACGTTGGCCAGCTGGCGCGCCATTTCCATGTCGGTGGCGTTCTTCGGAAAGCTCACCGCCAGATAGTCGGCCTGGAAGCTCATCGCCGTGCGGATGTCTTCCATGTCCTTGGCGGTCAGCGCCGGCGCGGTCAGGCCGCCGCCCTGCTTGTTGATGCCCTTGTTGTTCGACAACACGCCACCGAGCTTGACGCGGGTGTGCACCTGCTCGCCGCGCACCGCCGTCACCGTCAACACGATGAGCCCGTCGTTGAGCAGCAGGTTGTCGCCGGGCCGGACATCGCGCGGCAGTTCCTTGTAGTCCAGACCGACGGCCTCGACGTTGCCCGGCTCGGTGCGCGCGGCGTCGAGCACGAAGTCAGCGCCGTTGACCAGCATCACCTTGCCGTTTTCGAACTTGCCGACGCGAATCTTCGGGCCTTGCAGGTCGGCCATCAGCGCCACCGGCTTGCCCACGCGCAGGGCGGTTTCGCGCACCAGCGCGGCGCGGTCGATGTGGTCCTGCGCACTGCCGTGGCTGAAGTTCAGGCGCACCACATCGACACCGGCGCGCAGCAGGCGTTCCAGCACATCGGGGTCGCTGGACGCGGGCCCGAGGGTGGCGACGATCTTGGTGGAACGCGTCATTGAAGCAGCTTTCGGCGAGGGAACGCGGATTATGGCGGCGGGGTCGCCCCACACCGCCGCGTCGGCCAGGTCAGCCGCTGGCGCGCTTGCTCAGGATCTCGAACGCCGGCAGTGTCTTGCCTTCCAGCAATTCGAGGAACGCGCCGCCGCCGGTGGAGATGTAGCCGATGTCGGCTTCGATGCCGTACTTGGCAATGGCCGCCAGCGTGTCGCCACCGCCGGCAATGCTGAACGCGGCGCTGGCGGCGATGGCACGCGCGATCGTCTCGGTGCCGTGGGCGAAGGCGTCGAACTCGAACACGCCCACCGGACCGTTCCAGACGATGGTGCCCGCCGACTTCAGCCGGGCCGCCAGCAGCGCGGCGGTGTCGGGGCCGATGTCGAGGATCAGGTCATCGTCGGCCACGTCGGCGACCGCCTTGATGGTTGCCGTGGCGTCGGCGCTGAACGACTTGGCCGTGACCACATCGGTGGGTATCGGCACCGCCGCGCCGCGGGCTTTCATCGCCGCGATCACCGCGCTGGCCTCATCGACCAGCGCCGCTTCGGCCAGGCTCTTGCCGATCGGCAGCCCTTCGGCGAGCAAGAAGGTGTTGGCGATGCCGCCACCGACGATCAAGCCATCGACGTTCTTCGCCAGGCTCTGCAGGATGCTCAGCTTGGTGCTGACTTTCGAGCCGGCGACGATGGCCAACAACGGCCGCGCGGGCTTGGCCAGCGCCTTCGCCGTGGCATCGAACTCGGCCGCCAGCAACGGGCCGGCGCAGGCCACCGGCGCGTACTGGGCGATGCCGTAGGTCGAGGCCTCGGCACGGTGTGCGGTGCCGAAGGCGTCGTGCACGAAGATGTCGCACAGCGCGGCCAGTTTGCGCGCCAGCGCCTCGTCGTTCTTCTTCTCGCCCTTGTTCAGGCGACAGTTTTCCAGCAGCACCAGCTGGCCGGGCTCGATCTGCACCCCATTCACCCAATCGACACGCAAAGGCACCTCACGGCCGAGCAGCTCGCTCAAGCGTTCGGCCACCGGTTGCAACGAATCCTCGGGCTTGAACTGGCCTTCGCTGGGCCGTCCCAGGTGCGAGGTGACCATCACCGCCGCGCCGGCCTTCAGCGCCATCTGGATGCACGGCAGCGATGCGCGAATGCGCGTGTCCTCGGTGATGTGGCCTGAGCTGTCCTGCGGCACGTTCAAGTCGGCGCGGATGAACACCCGTTTGCCGGCCACGCGGCCGGCCGCCACCAGATCGGTGAAACGCAACATGGTCATGACGTCCCTCGTTGGAAACAGGGGACAAATTGTCGCAGCGCCGCGCACGGCGCCCGGATCGGGTCAGGACTGGTGCTTGCCGGCGGCGGGTTTGGCTGCCGCGTCGGACTTGGCTTCGCCGCTGTCCGGCGCCGGCTTGGCTGCCAGCTGGGTGTTGGTACCGGCCTGCGGCGCCACCTCGTCGATCTTGTTCTCGCGCATGTAGTCGTTCATCTCGCGCCAGCCGGCGAACACCGCCGCCTTGTCGGACTTGCGATTGAGCGCGAAGCAATCTTCGAGCGCGCGGCCGGCGTGGCGGCAGGCGCCACCCACCGCCTTGCCGTCGGCCTCCTTGCGCTCGGCCACCGCCTGCGCCGATTCGATGCCCAGCATGTCGCAGCCCGAGAGCAGGGTCAGGGCGATCAACAACGGGGCAGCGAGGCGGCGGGACATGGCAGCCCTGATATCGGCCCGCCCAGGCGCGCACTTGAGCGCCGCCGCGTCTTTCACCCTGCGATGGCCGGGCGCGGGCTGGACGCCAGCACCGCGCCAACCGCGAGCGCGGCGCCAAGGGGCGTGCGCAGGAACTGAGTCACATCGATGCGGCGTCCGCCGGGACATTGCAATTGCGCAAGCGACAGACTGCCTGCGCCGCAAGCCACCACCAGGGTGTGTTCGTCGCGCACGGTCACGGTGCCGGGCGGGGCAGCAGCAGCATCGACGAGCGCCGCGCGCCACAGCTTCACGGTCGCGCCGCCGATGGCAAACGTCACGCCGGGAAACGGATCGAAGGCCCGCAAGCGCCGTTCGATCACGTGGGCGTGCTCTTGCCAGTCGATCGGTGCTTCGGCCTTGTCGATCTTGTGCGCGTAACAGGCGCCCGCGGCGGGCTGCGGCGTGGCGGGCAAGCCGCCGGCTTGCAACCGCTCCAGCCCGCGCACGGCGAGCCTTGCGCCAAGATCGGCCAGCCGCGCGCCGAGCGTGGCGGCGCTGTCGTCGCAGGCGATGGCGAGCCCCTCGGCGAGCAGCATGGGGCCGGTGTCCAGCCCGGCATCCATCTGCATCAACGTGATGCCGGTTGCCACATCACCGGCCTCGATGGCGCGCTGGATCGGCGCGGCGCCGCGCCAGCGCGGCAGCAACGAGCCGTGGATGTTCAGGCAACCCTGCACCGGCAAGGTCAATGTCCAGGCGGGCAGGATCAGGCCGTAGGCGGCGACCACCAGCACATCGGCTTGCGCATCAACCAACGCCCGCTGGGCCGCGATGGCGTCATCGGCAAAGCGGCCGTCCAGGCGCAGGCTGCGCGGCTGCAGCAGCGCCAAGCCCCGCTGCAGCGCCAGTTGCTTGACCGCCGACGCCTGCAGCTTCATGCCCCGACCGGCCGGCCGGTCGGGCTGCGTCAGCACCAGCGGCACTTCGAAGCCAGCCTCGACGATGGCTTCGAGCGACCGGCGGGCAAAGTCCGGCGTGCCGGCGAAGGCCACCCGCAGCGGGCGGTCGGCACTCATTCGCCGCGTTGTTCCTCGCGGCTTTTCTTCAGCATCTTGGTGCGGATGCGGCCGCGCTTGAGCGGGCTCAGGTACTCGACGAAGACCTTGCCCAGCAGGTGGTCGAGCTCATGCTGCACACACACCGCAAGCAGGCCATCGGCATCGAATTCGACCGGCTCGCCGTCGCGGCCGAGCGCCCGCACGCTCACCCGCGCGTGGCGCAGCACCTTGTCGAAGACCGCCGGCACCGACAGGCAGCCCTCCTCCGCGTCGACCATCTCGTCGCTGCGACGCGTGATCTCCGGGTTGATCAGCACCCGGGGCTGGTCGTGGGTATCGGACACGTCGATGACGACGATGCGCTCGTGCACATCGACCTGCGTCGCCGCCAAGCCGATGCCCTCGTTGGCGTGCATGGTCTCGATCATGTCGTCGATGAGCGCACGCACGCGCTCATCGACGGCCGGCACCGGCTTGGCCACCGTGTGCAAGCGTGGATCGGGAAAGCGAAGGATGGGAAGCAGGGCCATGGCGGTTCGGTCGGGCAGCCCCTCGGGCGGCCTCGCGGCGGTGTGCAACGGATGTCAACCGGCAGCAACGCGGCGCTGTGTGACAGGCTGCACAGGCTGCCGAACGGGATGCACAATTCGTTGCGATATCAAGGGTTTATGGACAGAATTCTAGAAAAGATCTGAGCATCGCAGCAGGCTTTGCGCTAACGTTGTCGCGGCTGCACCGATGACCAAAAGCGTAATTGTGTCATCGCGCATTTGCCTTGACCCGCGCCTGGAGCGATCCCCCATGACCCGACCCCCTTTCTGTCGCCGTCGCCGACTGGCCTGCCTGAGCATCGCCTTCACCGGCGGCGCCTTGGCCAGCGGCCTGGCAGCGGCCGCCGAACCCAATTTTCCGATCACCGAGCAGCAGCGCGGCACCGCGCAGCAAGTGGCGCAGGCCGGCGTGCCGCTGTCGGCACTGGCGCCGAACGCGCCCGACAGCCACATCGTGCAGCCGGGCGACACGCTGTGGGACATCTCCAAGCTGTTCCTCACCAGCCCGTGGCGCTGGCCCGAGCTGTGGGGCATGAACCTCGACCAGATCCGCAACCCGCACCTGATCTATCCAGGCCAGGTGCTGCTGCTGGAAAAAACCGGCGACCGTGCGCGCTTGCGCGTGGCGCAGGGTGGCGAAGGCGCGCCCGGCAACACGGTCCGCCTGAGTCCGCGCGTGCGCGCCAACCTGCTCGATAACGACGCCATCGGCTCGATACCGCTGCACCTGATCGGTCCGTTCCTGAACGAGGCGGTGATCTACACCGACGATCAGCTGCGCCTGGCGCCGCGCGTGGCCGCCGCCCAGGAAGGCCATGTCAGCATGTACCAGGGCCAACTTGCCTATGTTCTGGGCGACCTGGGCGCGGAACGCGAATTCCGGCTGTTCCGCGAACCGCGGCCGCTGTTCGATTACGGCAGCCGTGAATTGCTGGGCTACGAGTCACGCTTCGTCGGCACCGCGGATTTCGTGCGGCCCGGGCGCAACATCGTCGGCGCGAACGGCAAGCCGGAGGTCGTGCCGGCCACGGTATCGATCAAGTCGGCGCGGCTGGAGGTCAACGTCGGCGATCGGCTGGCCCCGCTGCCGACACGCGACCTGGAGGCGTATGCGCCGCATTCGCCAAACGGCGCCATCGAAGGGCGCGTGTTGCAGATCTACGGCGAAGGCCTCAGCGCCGGGCAGAACCAGATCGTGGCCATCAACAAGGGCACGCGCGACGGCCTCGAGCGCGGCCACGTGCTGGCGCTGTGGCGCCAGGGCGGGCGCGCCGTCGATCGCTTCGACGACAAGAAGACACAACTGCAGCTGCCGAACGAGCGCAATGGCGTGCTGTTCGTGTTCCGCGTCTTCGACAAGGCGTCGTATGCCTTGATCATGTCGGTGAACGTGCCGGTCTTCCCCGGCGACAGCTTCACCCAGCCCTGACACGGCGTCGGCGTCGGCATGCTCGACACCGACGAATTCACGGACTGGTTCCGTCTGCTCGAAAGCCCGGGCCTCGGCCGTGACGGGGCGCGGCGCCTGCTGGCTGCGTTCGGTTCGCCAGCGGCTGCGTTGCAGGCCTCCGCCGCCACCCGCCGGAAAGTGATCGGGCCGCGCGCCGAAGCCGGCGTGACGGATCTGCCAGCATCCTTCGACCAGCGTTTGCAGCAGGCCTTGCGCTGGTGGCAGGACGGACCGGCGCGGCACGTGATCACGCTGGCCGATGCCGAGTACCCGGCGCAGCTGCTGCAAACACCGGATCCGCCGCTGCTGCTGTACGTGCACGGCCGGGTCGAACTGCTGTCTGCGCCCGCGATCGCCGTCGTCGGCAGCCGCAACGCCAGCGCACAGGGCATGGACAACGCGCGCGCGTTCGCCGCGCACCTGAGCCGCGAGCACTGGTGCATCGTGTCCGGGCTGGCCCAGGGCATCGACCGCGCGGCCCACGAGGGCGGCCTGGACGGGCCGGGCAGCACGCTGGCGGTGGTCGGCAGCGGGCTGGACATCGTCTATCCGCAACGCCATCGTGCCCTGGCGCAGCGCATCGCCGCAGACGGCGCGGTGATCAGTGAATTCGCGCCCGGCACGCCGCCACTGGCGAACAACTTTCCGCTGCGCAACCGCATCATCGCCGGCCTCGCGCGCGGCACACTGGTGGTGGAAGCGGCGCTGCAGTCGGGTTCGCTGATCACGGCCCGCATCGCCGCCGAGTGCGGTCGCGAGGTCTTCGCGGTGCCCGGTTCGATCCACTCGCCGCTGTCACGCGGCTGCCATGCACTGATCCGCCAGGGCGCCAAGCTGGTGGAAAGTGCGCAGGACATCGTCGAGGAACTGCGGCCGTCGAACCCGCCTGCGGCGGCACCGGCCACCGCAGCCGACAGCGACGCCGAGCCGCCGGCCGATGGGCTGTTGAAATTGATGGGCCACGACCCGGTCACGCTGGACGCGCTGGGCGCGCGCAGTGGCTGGCCGGTGCACTTGCTCAGCGCGAAACTGCTCGAACTGGAACTGGCCGGTGCCGTCGAACGCCTGCCCGGTGGGCTGTATCAACGCCGCGCGCGCGGCTGAGCCGTCCCGAGCCAATCGGTCGTGGGCGGCCAGCGCGCTGCGTTATAGTGTTTTCATGTTCGATGTGCTGGTGTACCTGTACGAAAACTACTGGCGCCCGGATGCTTGCCCCGGCCATCAGCAGCTGTCGCGCAAGCTGACCGCGGTCGGTTTCGACAGCGACGAGATCCAGGACGCGCTGAAGTGGCTCGATGGCTTGGCCGATACCGCCGAGTCGTGTGCCGGCAGCCAGGGTCCGCAAAGCCTGCGCGTGTACTCGGAAGCCGAAATCGAGTTGCTCGGCGAAGAATCGATCGGCTTCATCAGCTTCCTCGACGCGGCCGGTGTGTTGCCGGCGCCGATGCGCGAAATGGTCATCGACCGCGCCACCGCCATCGGTGACGGGCCGATCGATCTCGATGACCTGAAGATCATCGTGCTGATGGTTTTCTGGAGCCTGGGTGAAGAACCCGACGCGCTGATCCTCGACGAGTTGTTCGTCGATCCCGAAGACCGGCTGATTCACTGAAGCAGCCGCTTCGGCGGGCTCAGTTCATCAAGCGCGCCGGATCGACATCGAGTTTGGCCAGCGCGCTGCGCGTGGCGCGCACGCTCAGCGCCTCGTCCTGCGCCGGCAGCAGCAGCCCGGCTTGAAGGAACGATGCCAGCCGCTGCTGCTGGAACAGCACGCAGCGACCCTGCGGGGTCACGAACATCGACAGTTGCTTGCGCATGCCGAACCAGGCCAGTTGCACCGCTTCGTTGCGGTTGCGGTAGTCGAGCATGTACCAGCCGCCGACCTGCAGCTCGCGCGCCCAGGCGATCATCGCCGGCGTCGGCATCGAACCGCCTTCGGAGACCACCTCCAGCTCGGAGCTCTCGTGCCCCGACAGGTCGAAGACGATCGAATCGTCGATGGTCACGTCGGCGGCATCGGGCAGCAGTTCTTCCAGGGATTCGAGCCGCTCGGACAGTTCCTTCAACCGCTCGGTGGCGATCACCGGCGCCTTGGCGGTGAAGGCCGCGGCCAGCGAATTGTTCAGCACCTGCAGGTGTTCATCCTGCTTGGCCGTTTCCATGCCGGCCAGGGACATGCCGTCGCGCAAGGTCTTCAAGAGCGGCGTCAAGCGGCGGATGACCTCGGCGCGTTCTTCGCGCGTCACCTTCGCGCTGGCCGACCAGATGAGGTCGGACGCGGCGCGTTTCATGGCCCGCGTCTGCTCGCCCTGGGCGCCGTAGCGCAGCGCACTCATCGCCAGCACATCGGCCCAGACCTGGAACAGGAAGGCGCGCACGCTGTCCTGCACCGGCACCTCGTTGAGCATGCGGCGCAGTTCGATGGTGAACTGGATGGCCAGCGTCTCGCGCTGCTCCACCTGCTGGGCCAGCGACACACCCTTGCGGGTGGCTTCGTTCTCGGTGCTGAAATAGTGCTCCAGAAACTTCTCGAACTCGACCAGCACGGTCTGGAACACGCGCCGGCCGGTGTCGGGATAGGCCTCGACGACCTGCACGACGCGGCGGATCTCTTTCTCGAGTGCATCGCCGATGCTGCGTGTCGACGCATCGAAGCCCATCACGCAGGCGCCCATGCGGTCGATCAGTCGTCGCGCGGGATGGTCGATGGTGGCGAAGAAGTCGGGCTCGCCCACCGCCACGCGCAGCACCGGCATCTGCAGCCGCGCGAACCACACCCGTACCGTGGCCGGGATGCGGTCCTCGGTGAGGATGCTCTGGAACAGCAACGCGACGATCTCGATGGTGGCGCGCTCCTCGGGCGAGGCGGCCGCCTGCTTCAGCGCCTGCTTGCGCTGGTGCAGTTCCTCGATCAGCGCCGGCGTGGTGACGGTGGGCTCGCCAGCACGTTTGGTGGTGCCGCCCACACGCCGGCGAATGCCCAGCTGCGCGTGGTTGATGGCATCGGCCAGCGCCGGCGACACCTGCACGGCCTGCGACGAATCGGCGAACTTGGGCAGGTGCCGCCCGACCAGCCGGTTGAGCCGGCCCAGCACCGCTTCGGCATGTTCGCCACTGCGCGCCAGTGGCGTGGTGCGCGTCATCAGGCGGGTTTCGTCGCCGACCCGGTCGTGCCCTGGGTAGTACGCACTGCCGCTGCCGCCATGCTGGGTACCCGCGTCACCACGGCCACTGCCGCTGCCCGCGCCGGAACGCCCGCCCCCGTGCGTCGTGCCGGGCCCGGCGCCAACCGTGCTGTCGTTGCCGAACCCTGACGAGCGCCCAGCGCCGGCCCCGCCGCCGCCCGCACCGGCAGCCCCGAAGCCGCTGTTGGCCAGCGGCACGTTGCGCGAACGCCGGATGTAGGCATGCAGATCGACGGCGGGCATCACTCCCTGCTCGACCAGCCAGCGATTGCTCTCGTGATAGGCCTCCTCGACCAGCGCGGCAAATTCCTCGTGCAGGCCGGTCTGGATCTCGCGCCAGCTTTCCAGGCTGCAGCCGGCCGAGCGCCAGGCATCGACGACGATGCGCGCCAGCACGTGGGCGCGCAGCATGTCCTGCGCCTCGAGCTCTTCGCGGTCTTCGAGCAGTGCCATGCGCGTGCGCAGGTCGGTGAACTCGGAGGCCGCCTGGTCCATGATGGCCAGTGCCAGGCGCGAGGTCAGGATCTCGCGCTCGATGGTGTCGTCGTCCACCAGGGTCAGCGGGCCGCTGGGCGCGCCGGGCATCGGCAGGTCACCCGGGCGCAGCGCCGACACGCCATGCAGCAACGCGTTGCGCAGGCCGTTGACCATCGTCTTGTGCCAGGTGGCGGCGCCCTTCTGCAACTCGTGCACCAGTTCCCGGCGGCGCTGGAAGCGCACGTGCTCCGACGGCTTGTCGAGCAGGTTGCGCGCACTCTCGGCCAGATGGTTGACCACCGCCGGCAAGCCCTTGACCAGTTGTTCGGCGTAGATGCGCCTTGCCTGCTCGGCCAGTTCGGCGTGGTCGGCGCTTCGGTCCATTGGCTCAGCAGATGAATCAGTGCCGTGAAGGGGGTGCCGTGACGAAAAGGCGGGGCCGCTTCACTCTACACCACGGCCCCCGCATTCGGATCGTTGGGGTCGATGTCCTTGGCACCGCTCTTGACCAAGTCTTCACGCTTGACGCCCAGCCACATGGCGATGGCGGCGGCGACGAACACCGACGAGTAGATGCCAAACAGGATGCCGATGGTCAGTGCCAGCGAAAAGTAGTACAGCGTCGGCCCGCCGAATGCCAGCATCGACAGCACCATCATCTGCGTCGATCCGTGGGTGATGACGGTGCGGCTGATGGTGCTGGTGATGGCGTGGTCGATGACCTGGGTGGTGCTCAGCTTGCGAAAGCGGCGGAAGGTCTCGCGGATGCGGTCGAAGATGACCACCGACTCGTTCACCGAATAACCCAGCACCGCCAGCACCGCGGCCAGCACCGCCAGCGAGAACTCCCACTGGAAAAACGCGAAAAAGCCGAGGATGATGACCACATCGTGCAGGTTGGCGACGATGGCGGCGACAGCGAACTTCCACTCGAAGCGCAGCGCCAAGTAGATCATGATGCCGATGACGACGAAGGCCAGCGCCTTCGCCCCGTCCTGCACCAGTTCCTTGCCGACCTGCGGACCGACGAATTCGCTGCGCTGCAGCGCCAGCGGCTCGACCGCGCCGCTGGCGCCGGCCGCGCACACCTGCTTGCTGATCGCCTCGCCCTTGTCGCTGACGCCCTGACGCGCCACCACCGCGCCACCTTCGGCCTTGCACAGCGTGTCGAACACACGCGCGACCAGTTCGCCCTGCTTGACCCCTTCGAGCAGCGGCAGGCGGATCAGCACATCGCGCGAGCTGCCGAAGTTCTGCACCTGCGCATCGCCGACGTTCATGCGCTCGACGGTTTCGCGCACCTTGCCGATGTCGGCCGACTGCGCGTAGGCCACCTCGATGACCGTGCCGCCGGTGAACTCGATCGACAGGTGCAGCCCGCGCGTGGCCAGGAAAAATACTGCCGCGAAGAAGGTCAGCGCCGAGATGATGTTGAACACCAGCGCATGGCGCATGAACGGGATGTCGCGGCGGATCCTGAAGAATTCCATCGAGCTTCCTAAAAATCCAGACAGCCGGCAGCCGTCACGGCAGTGAATGGGTCCGCTTTCATGCCTTGATCGCAGGCGCCGTGTCCGGCTTCCACACCTGCCCGATGAGCACCGACTTCAGCCGCTTCTGACGCCCGTAGTACAGGTTGACAAGGCCGCGCGAGAACATCACGGCCGAGAACATCGAGGTCAGGATGCCCAGGCAGTGCACCACCGCGAAGCCGCGCACCGGGCCGGAGCCGAAGGTCAGCAGCGCGACGCCGGCGATCAGCGTGGTGACGTTCGAGTCGAGGATGGTGGCGAACGCGCGCTCGTAGCCGGTGTGGATGGCCACCTGCGGCGCGGCGCCGGCGCGCAGTTCCTCGCGCACCCGTTCGTTGATCAACACGTTGGCGTCGATGGCCATGCCGAGTGTCAGCGCGATGGCGGCGATGCCCGGCAGTGTCAGCGTGGCCTGCAGCATCGACAGCACTGCCACCAGCAACAGCAGGTTGAAGGTGAGCGCCAGCGTGGAGATGACGCCGAACAGCATGTAGTACGCGCACATGAACGCCGCGATGGCGATGAGCCCGTAGATGACGCTGTTGAAGCCCTTGTCGATGTTGTCGGCGCCCAGGCTCGGCCCGATGGTGCGTTCCTCGATGATCTCCATCGGCGCGGCCAGCGAGCCGGCGCGCAGCAGCAGCGCGGTGTCGGCAGCCTCGACAGTGCTCATGCGCCCCGAGATCTGCACGCGCCCGCCGCCGATCTCGCTGCGGATCACCGGCGCGGTGACGACCTCACCCTTGCCCTTCTCGAACAGCAGGATGGCCATGCGCTTGCCGATGTTCTCGCGCGTGACATCGCGGAAGATGCGCGCTCCCTTGGCATCGAGCGTCAGGTGCACGGCGGCTTCCTGCGTCTGGCCGTCGAAACCGGCCTGCGCGTCGGTCAGGTTCTCGCCGGTCAGCACCACCTGCCGATAGACGATCACCGGCGCGCCGTTGCGTTCGATGTAGCGCTCGGAACCGAAGGGCACCGCCGCGCCGCCGCGTTCGGCCTCACGCGCCTCGGCGCTTTCGTTGACCATGCGGATCTCCAGCGTCGCAGTGCGGCCGATGATGTCCTTCGCCTTGGCGGTGTCCTGCACGCCCGGCAACTGCACGACGACACGATCCAGGCCCTGCTGCTGGATCACCGGCTCGGCCACGCCGAGTTCGTTGACGCGGTTGTGCAGGGTGGTGATGTTCTGTTTCAGCGCCTGGTCCTGCACCGCGCGCGCCGCCGCCGGCTTCAGGCTGCCGCTGAGCGTGAAGCCGCCGCCGCCATCGGCAGCATCGGTCCACAACAGATCGGGCAGTTGGTCTTCGAGCAGCGTGCGCGCCGCGGTCAGCGTGGCGGCGTCACGCACGCGCACCTGCACCGCGTCAACTTCACGGCTGATGCCGCCATGGCGGATGTTCTTGTCGCGCAGCAACAGGCGCACGTCGGCGGCCAGCGTCTCGGCCTTGCGCGTCAGCGCCGCCTTCATGTCCACCTGCATCAGGAAATAGACCCCGCCGCGCAGGTCCAGCCCCAGGTACATCGGCAGCGCGTGCAGCTTGGCCAGCCAGGCCGGCGAACGCGACAGCAGGTTCAGCGCGACGATGTAGGACGGGTCGGCGCCGTCGGGGTTGAGCGCCGCGCTGAGCGCGTCCTTGGCCCGGATCTGCGCGTCGGTGTCGGCCAGCCGTGCCTTCACCGAGTTGCCATCGAACTGCACGAAGTCGGGCTTCAGGCCGGCCTGTTCCAGGATCTGCTCGACTTTCGATGCGAAATCCGGCCCGATCTTGACCGTGATCTTGCCGCTCGACACCTGCACGGCGGGTGCCTCGCCAAAGAAATTCGGCGCGGTATAGACCACGCCGATCAACAAGGCGACCACCAGGATCGCGTATTTCCACAGCGGGTAGCGGTTCATTCGAATGTCCTGTGGCGCGGCGCGCACGCCGCACGAGCCGCCGCTTTGCCGAACGCTCAGCGCCCGGCAAAGCGGCCAACCTGTTACTTGAAGGTGCCCTTGGGCAGCACCTGCACGACGGCGGTGCGTTGCACCTGCACCTCGACGCCGTTGGCGATCTCCACATGCAGATAGGTTTCACCCAGCTTGGCGATGCGACCCAGCACGCCACCGGAAATGACCACTTCGTCACCCTTGGCGATGGCCTCGACCATCGCCTTGTGCTCCTTCTGGCGCTTCATCTGCGGGCGGATCATGATGAAGTACAGCACCACGAACATCAGCACCAGCGGCAGCAGGCTGAGCAGGCTGGACTGGGTGTCGCTGCCGGCGGCCGCCGGTGCGGCCTGAGCGAAGGCTTGTGAAATGAACACGGTCGAATCCCTATGTGGCCATGCCCGCAGCCATGCGGGCGGAATCGCGGATTTTAGGCTGCCGCCGCGGGGCAGGGCCGGAGTCGATCAGTCGAAGTGTTCGTCAGCCGGGTCGAAGGCCGGAACAGGGATGTTGATGACCGTCATCTTGCCCACCGCGCGGTGGCGGCAACCGGGCTTGATCAGCACCGTGCTCAGCGGCTTCACCGGCAGGCGCTGGCCGTCCAGTTCCATCCAGCATTCGCCCTCGGTCTTCAGGATCAGATAGATCTCGGTCAGGCGGTTGTGATAGTGCGTCTGCGCGTCTTCGACGATGTCGACGTGATGGATGGTGGCAACCGGGTTGTCGGCGCCGGCGAAGGCGCGCCGCGTCCACCCGCACGGACAGCGCTGGGCTTCGATCTCGTCGAGTTGGGCGGACAGCCAGCGCGCCCCGAGCGGGCTGTCGGGCTGCGTCGCAAGGGTGGTGCTCATCGGCGGTGTGCGGGTTGTGGTGGGGGGGTGGCGTCCGGACGCTGGCCGGGCCGAAGCCGTCTTTTACACCCGGGCGGGGCCGCTACAGTGCGCGCATGAACCGACTCGGGGAGTTTCTCAGCGCGCGCATCGGCGTCGAGCTCTGGCTGGCCACGCTGATCGGCATCGCGCTGGTGACGATCGTGATCAACCAGATCGCGCAACTGCTGCTGCGCCGCGCGGCCCGCTTGACCGCCCATACCAACACGGTGTGGGACGACGCGCTGGTGCAGACCGCCAGCCGCCCGATCCTGGTCACCACCTGGGTGCTCGGCGCCAGTTTCATGGCCCGGGTGCTGCAACGGCAGGTCGAAGAGCCGTTCCTGGCGGAGGTGCTGTCGCTGCGCGACGTGGCGCTGGTCGCCTGCGTGGCCTGGTTCCTGCTGCGCTTCGTCGGCAAACTCGGCCGCGACATCGTCGCCGGACGCCAGCAGCGCGGCGAGGTCGTCGATCCGACGACCATCGACGCGCTGGTCAAGCTGGCGCGGCTGGTGACGCTGGTGGTGGCGCTGCTGACGGTGGCGCAGACGCTGGGCTTCCAGATCACCGGCCTGCTGGCGCTCGGCGGCGTCGGCGGCATCGCCGTCGGTTTCGCCGCCAAGGACATCCTGGCCAACTTCTTCGGCGGGCTGGCCATCTATCTCGACCGGCCTTTCGTGGTCGGCGAATGGATCCGCTCGCCCGACAAGGCGCTGGAGGGCACCGTCGAATACATCAGCTGGCGCCACACCCGCATCCGCGCGTTCAACAAGAACCCGATCTACGTGCCGAATTCGGTCTTCGCCACGATCCTGGTCGAGAACCCCTCGCGCATGAGCCACCGGCGCATCAAGGAAGTCATCGGCCTGCGCTATGACGATTTCGATGTCGTGGGCCCGGTGGTGGCCGACATCAAGGCGATGCTGCAGGCCCACCCCGACATCGATGCCACGCAGACGCTGATCGTCAACTTCAACCAGTTCGGCGCCTCGTCGCTCGACCTGATGATCTACACCTTCACGCGCACGACGGTGTGGGTCGAATACCACGCGGTCAAGCAGGACGTGCTGCTGAAGATCGGCCAGATCATCGCCGGCCACGGCGCGGAGATCGCGTTCCCGACCCAGACGCTGCATCTGCGCGAAGGGCCGGCTGGCGAGACGCCGACACAGGCCGCCGACTCCACCGCGGCCGCGTAGCGGCCAAGGGCATTCAGGCGGGCGCCGGCGCCGCCACGGCGCAGCGCAGCGCGTCGCCCACCCGCAGCCAGCCCCCGTGCAGCACCCGTGCCGTCACACCGCCATGGCCGCGCATCGCATTCAGGCCGCCACTGCCGAGCAGCGCTTCCATGCGCGCGCAAGGATCACAGGGGCCGGTGACCTGCAACACCACCTCGTCGCCGATGTGCAGGTGCACCACCGGCTCGGCCAGCGGCGATCGCGCAGCCAACAGATTCAAGCCCGACACCAGCAGGTTGCGGCGCAGGTCGGTGGCAGCGATGTCGTCGTGACCGGTCCACCGCGCCAGCAGCGGCAGGTGTTCGGTCTGCATCAGCGTCACCTGGCGCTTGCCGCCTCCAGCCGGGGTGCTGGTGCGCGCGGCGCTGCGGTCGCCTTCGATGCCACGCCCGACCAACACCTGTGCAGACGCCACGCTCACCGCGGCTTGGCCGCGCGCCGGGCGCAGCACGATGGCATCGAGGCGTCCGGGCCGCGCGAACTGCGCGAGCAGCCGCCGCAGTTCGTTCACCCGGCCACCCAGCCGCCGCAGACCGGGAACACCTGGCCGACAAAGCAGGCCGCGGCGTCGCTGGCCAGGTAGGCGGCGAACAACGCGTCCTCGTCGCCCGACACCAGCCGGCCCAGCGGCACCTCGCGCTTCAGCCGTTCCTGGAACGCCGGGTTGGCCTGCACCTCGGCCGGAAAGTAGGTGGGGTTGTCGACGAAGTTCTGCGCGATCGCATTCAGCTGGATGTTGTCGCGCGCCAGTTCGACCCCGGCCGCACGCACGTAGCCCAGTTGCGCACCGCGGGCCGCGCTGTAGGTCGAGGTGCGCTTCATGCCGCGCAGCGCCGACGCGCTGCCGATGACGACGATCCTGCCGCCGCCGCGCGCGCGCATGTGCGGCAGCACCGCGCGCACCAGCCGCGGCAGCGGATCGACCAGGTGGGCGAAGACGGTGCGCCATTCGTCTTCGCCGACATCGGCCAGCGCGGTGCCGGGAGCCGGAAGCGCCAGGTGCGCGACGAGCACATCGACGGCGCCGGCCTCAGCGACGACTTGCGCGGCCAGCGTCGGGTCGTCACCGAGCGGGCGATGATCGGCAACCACAGCCGCGCCCAGCGCGCCGAATACCCGCACCAGCGCCGGGCCCATGAACTCGCCGCACTGGGTGATGAGCACACGGCGGTCTTGCAGATCGAGCAGCTTCATCGGATCAGCCTACAGCAATGCGGCGCCGCTCAGCCGGATGGCGGCGGGCTCTTGCCGCCTTTTCGCCGCCGCGAGCGTTCGCGCAGCGCCAGCGTCTTGACCTCCTGGCAGCGCCGCACGATCTCGACCAGCAGGCTGCCCGACCAGCCGATGCTGAACAGGCCCGACAAGGCCAGGAAAGGCGCCAGCATGTGCCAGCCGGGCGGCACACCGAAGTTGCCGTAACCGACCGCGGTGTAGGTGTTGGCGGCAATGAAGCCGGCATCGCGCCAGCCCTTGACCAGATCGAAATTCACCAGCGCCGCGGCCCAGATGTAGATCTCGAGCAGGTGCAGGATCAGCAGCAGCACGACGGCCCCGCTCATCGTCACGTCGGGTTGCCAGGTCGAGGGCCGCTCGTGCAGCTGGCGCATGCGGTACTCGAAGCGCGCCGTCACCAGCCGCAGGCCAGTGGCATGCACCAGCACGATGATCAGCATCATCGTGCCCCCGACGAACAGATCGGGTGCCGGCATGAAGTTGCCGAGCTGCTCGAACACCTGCAGGTGAGCCACCTCCGTGACCGCGCCTTCGACCTGCGTCAGGTCGCGCTGAATTTCGCCGCCGCCTAGGGCGGCGGCCTGTGCCAGCAGCAAGCCTTCGCCGCCGAGGCGAGGATCGGTGCGCGCGAGGTCTGTCAACGGCATGGGTGCGGAGCGCCAGGAGCGCCGTGATGCCGCGAGGCGGCGCGGCAGCGGATCATATGCGCTGACCCCGGCGGGCTCTGCAGGGGCAGCGCTCGACGCGCGACAATCGGACGACGGTTCGCGCACGCACTGACGCGGGCGAAACCACATCAGGGGCAAGCCATGGATCTGCAGGTACCGATCGTCGTCGTCGATGAGCTGACCGAATCGGTGGTCAGGTCGAACGCCGTGCTCGATCTGGCCAGCGGCGAGATCCGCAACCTGGAGTACGAGGACTACGACGCGGCGCTGAACGGCCTGCCGGCCGAAGACGCGTCCTACGAATTCACCATGGGCACGCTGTCCAACATGGGTCGTGAAGTCGAGTTTCGGGTCGAAGTCGATGTGCTGACCGGCAAGTATTCGGTGACCGCCAGCGAGTTGCTCGAACTCAAGGGCCGTGCGGCCAAGCTGTTCACGAGCCGACCGGGCTGAGGGCGCTGCGCGGCGGCGCGCGCAACTCAGGTCGAGCGGCCGTCGTTGGCGATCACCTGGCAGCCCGAGATGCGCCAGCTGCCGTCGGCCTGCGGCAACAGGCCGTACAGCGCCAGCCACATGCGCCCGTCGCTGTCGGTCAACTGCACCGGCTGCAACACCTGCGCCTCGGCGCGGCGCGGCGTCAGGAACGTGACCGCCGCCGGTCGCACCACCATCGGATAGCTGAGCCGCACCATCTGCATGAAGTTGTCGGCGCTGACGAAGAGATCGCGGATACCGCTGGCGGCGTAGGAGAAGGCGCGCGTCGCATCGTCCGCGGCGAAGGCATCGAGCTGGGCTCGAACCACCGTGCGCACGGCGGCCGTATCGACGGTGGACAGCGGCCCTTCGGCCTGCGACGCGGCCATCAGCGGCGAAGCCAGCAGCGCCAGCAGCAGCACTCGGCGTGTCGTCGGCAGGTTCATCGCTGCTCCCAGGGGATGCTTGTCGTCAGGCTCGCGCGCTGGGCCGCTCGGCAGTGCGGTCGCGCCAGGCCTGGAGATGGGCCAGGCCCTCGTCGCCGGGCTTGTAGCGCATCAGGCCCTTGGCGAAGTCGAGCGCGCACAGCGCGGTGATGTCGGCGATGGTGAAGCGCTCGCCGGCCACGAACGGCTGTGCGGCGAGCACGCTGTCGAGCCAGGCGGCCACCTCGCGCACGCGCCGCCCCTGGGTCTGGCCGAACTCGGTGAACTGCTGGCCTTCGAGCACGGCGAGTCCGGGATGGGTGTGACGGATGCATTGGGCCACCGCCGCGAACAGGTACAGCTCGATCTGCCGGTCGCGCATCTCGATGAAGGCGCGCTCGTAGCCGTCGCGGCCCATCAGGTTCGGCTCGGGGTGCACGCCCTCGAGATAGGTGCAGATGGCGCGCGATTCGCTCAGGCAGCGGCCGTCGTCGAGTTCGAGCACGGGCACCTTCGACAGCGGGCTGCGCGCCACGAAGCCGGCGCTGCGGTGTTCGCCGGCATTCAGATCGACCGCCACCAACTCGATGCCTTCGATGCCCTTCTCGGCGATGAACATCGTCACCCGACGGGGATTCGGGGCGCGCGGTGCAACGTGCAGTCTCATGGCGTGAGCGGTTTCTGGCGGGATGGCTAGCGTACCGCAGCACGCCACGTGGTGCACCGTCATCGTGCAACCCTTCGGCTATGCTCGCCCGTCCATTCAGCCAGACGCACACACCATGAGCCTTCGCGCCGCCATTGCCGCATCGGTGGCCTACGACACCATCATGGTGTTCGACGGCAAGTTCACCGATCACATCCTGCCCGACCAGATCCACAAGATCAACCTGTCGTTCCTGTCGCCGCGCATGCGCCGCGAGTACGGGGGTTGCGCCGGCAACATCGCCTACAACTACAAGCTGATCGGTGGCGAACCGGTGCCGATGGCGATGGTCGGTGACGACTTCGGCCCCTATCGCGAGCACTTCGAACGCTGCGGCATCGAACAGCACTGCCTGCAGCTGGCCGCCGACCAGTACACCGCGCAGTGTTTCATCGTCACCGACCTGCACAACAACCAGCTGGCCGGCTTCCACCCCGGCGCGATGGGCGCTTCGGCCGGCATCGACGTGGCCAGCGCCGGCGCGGTGGTGTGCGGCCTGGTCGGCCCCGACGCCAAGGATGCGATGCAGCTGCATGCCAAGCAGATGGCTGCCGCGAAGCTGCCGTTCGTGCTCGACCCGGGGCAGAACATCGTGCTCTTCGACGGCGCCGAACTGCTGGCGCTGATCGCGCTGGCGCCGGTGCTGGTGTGCAACGACTACGAAGCCGAGCTGATCGCCGACAAGACCGGCGTGCCGGTGGGCCAGCTGGCGCAGCGCGTGCCGACGCTGATCGTCACGCGCGGTGCCGAAGGCTCGTTCGTCTATCAGGACGGGCGCAAGCAGGTGGTCGCGCCGGTGCCAGCCCATGAGTTGAAGGACCCCACCGGCTGCGGCGATGCCTACCGTGCCGGGCTGCTGCTGGCGCTGGCCAAGGGGCTGCCGCTGTTGCAGGGCGCGCAGCTGGGCAGCGTGCTCGGCGCCATCAAGATCGCCACGCTGGGCTGCCAGAACCACCGGCCGACGCTGGAGCAGATTCGCGCCAGCTTCGTCAGCCACTACGGCGCCTGGCCTTTCTAGCCTGAGCTGACGCCGGCGTCGGGATGGGGCGCGACGGCGGCTGAAACGGCATGGCCTTCGACGACCCTTCACGCTCATTGGGCGCGCGTTTGCGCGAAACCATCGTCGGCGCCGGGCCGCTGCTGGTCATCACGCTGTTGCTGGGGGTGATGGCAGCGTTGGTCGCGGCCTATCGCTGGCTCGACCCGACGCCCGAGCGGCGGCTGGTCATCGCAACAGGGCCGGCACAAGGCGCCTACGCCGAATTCGCCAAGCGCTACCAGCCGCTGCTGCGTGCCAACGGTGTGAGCGTGGAACTGCGCGCCACGCAAGGGTCGAGCGAGAACCTGGCGCTGTTGCGCAGCAGCGATTCCGGTGTGCAGGCCGCCTTCGTGCAGGGCGGCGTGGATGCGCAGGCGCAAGGAGCCGACCCGGCGCTGCGCTCGCTGGGCAGCGTGGCGGTCGAGCCTTTGTGGTTGTTCTACAGCGCAGCCGCGGCGCGCAATCGTCTGGGCCAGGGCGAATTGAACCAGCTGTCGCAACTGCGCGGCTGGCGCGTCAACACCGGCGCGGCGGGTAGCGGCGCGCGTGCGCTGTTCCTGCAGCTGGCCGAGGCGAACGGGCTCGATGGTGCATCGATGCAGCTCAGCGACAAGGCCACCGTGCCGGCGGTGGTCGATGTGCTGCAGGGCCGCATCGATGCGCTGCTGCTGGTCGCGGCCGCCGATGCGCCGCTGGTGCAGTACCTGCTGCAAACGCCGCAGGTGCAACTGCTCGACTTCGCGCAGGCCGAGGCCTATGCGCGCCGCTTTCCGTTCCTGCGCGCGTTGACCTTGCCGCGCGGCGTGATCGACCTGGCGGCCGACCGGCCGCCGCACGACGTGCGGCTGGTCGGCACCACCACCTCGCTGGTCGTGCGTGACGACCTGCACCCGGCACTGGTGCAGCTGCTGGTGCAGGCCGCCGCCGATGCCCACGACGATGCCGGCTGGTTCCACCGCGCCGGTGAGTTTCCGAACCCGACGGCACGCTCGTTTCCGCTGGCGCCCGAGGCGCAACGCTACTACCGCGATGGCGTGCCCTGGCTGCAGCGCCACCTGCCGTTCTGGCTGGCCAACTTCATCGAGCGCATGTGGATCGTCGTGCTGCCGCTGGTGGCGGTGATGATCCCGCTGTCACGGCTGTTGCCTCCGCTGATCGAATTGCGCGTGCGCTCGCGCGTCTACCGCTGGTATGCCCATTTGCGCGCGCTCGAACGCGCGCTGGAAGCGCCCGATGCCGACCGCGCGGCGCTGCGCCAGGCCCTCGAACGCATCGATGCGCAGGTGGAACGCGTCGGCGTGCCGCTGGCGTATACGCACGAGTTGTACGAGTTGCGCAGCCACATCCACTTGGTGCGCCAGCGCCTGCTCGGCGCCCCCGCCTGAGGGCCATGCGTCAAGGGTAGAACAGCTCGACCGTGTAGCCGTTGACGCGCCGCTCGCCGGCATCGTCGAGCGCACTCAGGTCGATCAACCCCTGCAGCGCCAGCTCGGTGTGCGGCGCCAGCGCGTCGGCTTCGGCGCCCAGTTCGCGCGCGTTCAGCACGCGCCGCACCAGCGTGCGGCCCTGCTGGTCGGTCAAGGTCAGGTCGAGCGCGGGCATCAGCACATCGGTGTCGGCGCGGTTGTTCAGCACCAGCGACAGCCGGTAGCGGGCCACGCCTTCGGCACGCAGCAGGCCGCTGCTGTCCACGCTGAGCGCGTCGATGCGGCGCGGTGCCTCGACGCGGCAGCCGGCCAGCTGGCAGGCCCGCGCAAGCCATGGCCTTGCCGGCGGCCAGCGGGCGGCCAGCGTGTCGCGGTAATGCAGGGCCAGCTGCGCTGCCAGCGCCGCGGCCAGCACCAGCGTCAGCAGCGCCAGCGCCGCGCGCACACCGGGCTGGCGCCAGCGCGCGGCGCGCTCCGCGCTGCGCAGGAATTCGGGTGTGGGCGGTTCGTGGCCGGGCTGTTCGCCGATCGGCTGATCGAGCGGATCGCGGGTTTGCGGTCCCGCGTCAGCCATCGCCTCACCGTCGATCGCCGGCGAGGCTGGCGCTTCGTCGGCTTGCGCGGGAGGTGTTTCGGCTGCCGCGTCGATCGCCGGCGCTTCGAGCGGCGTCAGCGCAGCATAGACGGCGGCCAGTTCGCGCTCGGCATCCTGCTCGCTGATGTCCTGCATCGTGGCGCCGTCGTCACGGTCGTCAGCGGCGGTCGCGGCCACACTCGCATCGGCCTCGCCCTGCGGCGGCTCGGTCTGCGTCACCGCCTGCATCAGCGCATCGATGCGCTGCGGCGACGGGTCGTCCAGCGTCGCGCGCTCGTCGGCGGCGAAGGCGGGCGCGCTATCGGCCGCGGCGGCCATGGCATCTTCGTGATCGAGGTCGAAGAGGCCATCGACGGCATTGAAGACTTCCGAGCAACGCCCGCAACGCACCCAACCTTCGGACACCTTCAACTGGTCCTGCACGACACGGAACACCGTGCCGCACGCCGGGCAGCGCGTGACCAGGCTCATCGGGGCGCCGCCTGCGCGGCCTGTGCCGGCTGCGCACGTTGCCCGCTCATCAACACCCAGCCGTCGTGGCGGTCACTGACCTGCAACGGCAGCCACGGCGCGTAGGCGGCGCACAACTCGTCGGCCTGGCGCTCGAGGATGCCGGCGAGCACCAATCGCCCGCCCGGTGCGACGTGCGCCGCGAGCACCGGCGCCAGCAGCTTCAGCGGTGTGGCCAGGATGTTGGCCAGCACCACGCCGTATTCGCCGGCGGCCAGTTCGGGCAACCCGCAGTTCATCTGCACGCCGTTGTCGTGGGCGTTGTCGGCGCTGGCTGCGACCGCGGCCGGGTCGATGTCGACCGCATCGATATCACGCGCACCGAACAGCGCGGCACCGATGGCGAGGATGCCCGAACCGCAGCCGTAGTCGAGCACGCGCGCCGGTGCAGCGCGCAACAGCGCGTGCTGGCGCGCCAGCCAGGCCAGGCACATGCGTGTGGTCGGGTGCGTGCCGGTGCCGAACGCCAGCCCCGGATCGAGGCGGATGACGGTGTTGGCGGCAGCCGGCACCGCGTGCCAGCTGGGCACCACCCAAAACCCGGCCGTGATCTCGACCGGCGCGAACTGCGACTGGGTCAGGCGCACCCAGTCCTGGTCGGGCATTTCGTGCACACCGCCTGTCGCCAACGCGGCGGCGCCGTGCCGCGCGCCCAGAGACGCGGCTGCGGCATCGGCCTGTGCGCGTTCGGCAAACAGCGCGCGCAGCGACGAGCGCGGCCAGGCGGCCTGGTCGGTCGGCATGCCGGGTTCACCGAACAGCGCCTGTTCGGCGTCGCTGCCGGCATCGGCATCCTCCACCGACACACTCGCCGCCTGCAGTTCATCGATGAGCTCGTCGCACAGCGCCTCGACCAGCGGCAGCGGCGCGCGCAGCAGCAGTTCAAACATGGCCCGTGCGCCGCCTACCCGGCCCGGAAACGACCGCGCCGCAGCCTCACCGCTTGTGCTGGCTGAGCCAGCCTTCGAGGTAATGGATGCCGGTGCCGCCTTCGATGAACTTGGCGTCGACCATCAGTTCGCGGTGCAGCGGGATGTTGGTCTGGATGCCCTCGACCACCGTCTCCGACAGCGCCGTGCGCATGCGCGCCAGCGCCTGCTCGCGGCTGTCGCCGTGGACGATGATCTTGCCGATCATCGAATCGTAATTCGGCGGCACCACGTAGTTGGTGTAGGCATGCGAATCGACGCGCACGCCGGGGCCGCCGGGCGGATGCCACATGGTGATGCGGCCGGGTGACGGCGTGAAGCGGTACGGGTCCTCGGCGTTGATGCGGCATTCGATGGCGTGGCCGCGCATCTGGATCGCGCGCTGCGTGAACGGCAGCTTCTCGCCCGCGGCGACGCGGATCTGCATCTGCACGATGTCGATGCCGGTGACCATCTCTGTCACCGGGTGTTCGACCTGCACGCGCGTGTTCATCTCGATGAAATAGAACTCGCCGTTCTCGTACAGGAACTCGAAGGTGCCGGCGCCGCGATAGCCGATCTTCTTGCACGCCGCCACACAGCGGTCGCCGATGCGTTCGATGCTGCGTCGGGCGATGCCGGGTGCGGGCGCTTCTTCGATGATCTTCTGATGACGCCGCTGCATCGAGCAATCGCGCTCACCGAGCCAGACCGCGTTCTTGTGCTCGTCGGCGAGCACCTGTATTTCGACATGGCGCGGGTGCTCGAGAAACTTCTCCATGTACAGCGCCGGGTTGCCGAACGCGGCCGCGGCTTCGGCGCGCGTGGTCTGCACGGCGTGGATCAGCGCGGCTTCGGTGTGCACCACGCGCATGCCGCGTCCGCCGCCGCCGCCGGCGGCCTTGACGATGACCGGGTAGCCGATCGCGCGCGCCAGCTTGACCACCTCCTTCGGATCGTCGGGCAGCACGTCCGGCGTGCCCGGCACGCACGGCACGCCGGCCTTCAGCATCGCCTGCTTGGCCGCCACCTTGTCGCCCATGACGCGGATCGATGCCGGGGTCGGGCCGATGAACACGAAGCCGCTGCGCTCGACGCGCTCGGCGAAATCGGCGTTTTCCGACAGGAAGCCGTAGCCCGGGTGGATCGCTTCGGCGTCGGTGACCTCGGCGGTGGAGATGATCGCCGGCATGCTCAGGTAGCTCAGCGCCGACGACGCTGGACCGATGCACACCGCCTCGTCGGCGAGTTTGACGTACTTGGCGTCGCGGTCGGCCTGCGAATAGACGATCACCGACTGGATGCCCATCTCGCGGCAGGCGCGCTGGATGCGCAATGCAATCTCGCCGCGGTTGGCAATGAGGATTTTCTTGAACATATGGGCGCGCGGCTTGATTTCAGCCCGCTGCGCGGACAGAGCGATGTGGCTTCGCCGAAACGCCGCAGGCGGCGTTTTCGCCCCGGTTGGCAATCAGAATCTTCTTGAACATGGTGCCTTTGGCTCGATCGCCCGCCTGGCGGGCAGCTGCATCAGGCGATCACGAACAGCGGCTGGCCGAACTCGACCGACTGCCCGTTCTCGCACAGCACCTTCGTCACCGTGCCCGACCTGGTGGCCTCGATCTCGTTCATGATCTTCATCGCCTCGATGATGCAGATCGCCTCGCCTTCCTTGACCGTGCTGCCGACATCGACCAGCGGTGCGCCGCCCTGGCTCGACGAGCGGTAAAAGGTGCCCACCATCGGGGAGGTCACCACATGGTCGGTGTCCACGGCAGGCTCGGCCGCAGCGGCGGTAGCGCTGCTTCCGGTGGCGGCTGCCGGCGCCGTGCCAGCCGGCGCCACGGCCAGCACAGGCGGCGGCATCGCCGCGGCCGGCACCGCGCCGGACTTGACGATGCGAACCTTGCCTTCGGCTTCGGTAATCTCCAGTTCGGCGATGTTCGACTCCGATACCAGGTCGATCAGGGTTTTCAGCTTGCGCAAGTCCATCAGGTCTCCTCTTCTCGCCATGGGCGGCGCGCCACCGTGCAGTGCATCTGAGCGTTGGCGCTCGCCCTCAGGCGAGGAGCGCAGACTGCAGGTCGAATGCCGGTGACTGAATGTGACTGGCGGGGAATTGTGCATCAACCCAAGCCGGATGCGGCCAATGCCTAGGCGGGCCCTTCCGCCACTTGCGCGCCATTTCGGCGCAGATTCAGCGCTGATGCCGTGCGTTGACGAAAATGCGCGCACCTGTGGGCGCGGCCTCGGGCGCTCACAGCGCCGCGACCCAGGCCGTCAACTCGTCGTAGGTCGTTTCGCCCAGCCGCTGCTGCACCACGCGGCCCTGACGATCGAAGACGACCGTGAACGGCAGCACTCCGTTGCGGTTACCGAACTCGCGCGCCAGTTCGATGCCGGCCATGCCGGCCAGGCCGATCGGAAAGTCCAGCGGAGATTTGGCCAGGAACTCCTGCACCGGCGCCAGCCGATCGACGGCCAGGCCGATGACCTGGGTCTTGCCGGCCTGATCGCGGTGGAATCGGTTCAGTTCGGGCAGCTCCTTGATGCATGGCGCGCACCAGGTGGCCCAGAAATTCAGCACCAGGGCGCGACCCCGCTGCTCGGCCATCACCAGTTCACCCCCCTCGGGTCTGGGGAAGCGCAGCGTCCAGATGGCGGCGACAGGCTGCGATGCGCCATGGTTCGCCGCGCTGGCCGCGCCGCCACGCCACCAGGACACACCCACGCCCGCTGCGGCGGCCACCGAGCCGGCACCGAACAACAACCAGTTGCGTCGTGCGCTGCGCGTCATGGCCCGGTCCCGCGCGCCGGTCGTTGGGCATCGAGCGCCGGCGCGCGGTCGGCCAGGCTCGGCGGTTGCGCCAGCCCGGTCGGTGCCAGCAGCCGTTGCAGCGCGAGGGCGTCGCCGCGCCAGCTGCGCCCACGGGCATCGGGCTTGAGGGCGCCGCGCTGATCGTCCAGGTCGCGCACCGCCAGGTGGATCGTCACCGTGTCGTTCAGCTCCGTGCTGAATTCGGCCAGGCGCAGGAAATCGACCTGTCCATCGCCACCGGGGCCTTCGACGTCGTAATCGATGCCCTGGTTGATGAGCGCGATCTCGGCGCCCTTGGGGTCGTCGCAGTACAGGTCGAGGTGGATCGACGACTGGCGCGTGGCCGTGCCGCGCCAGACCGCGCCGCTCAAATGCGGGCGGAACTCGGCCAGGCGCTGCATCCAGCGCGCGGCGATGCGCCGCAGCACCCGCAACTCGCCCGGCTGCGTGTCGGCGCAGAACAACTCGAGGTGGGCGCGCACCTCGTCCTCGACACGCTCGTTGCTGGGCAGCTCGGTGCCAGGGCGCACGCGCCGCTGCATCTGCCGCGACGCCTTGCGCTTGGCGGCACCGTATTCCATGCCCTCTTCGACCACCAGACGCGCGGCCATGGCGGCGATTTCATCGGCTATCGACGGCGTCATCGCCGCATTCTAGGGTTGGCGACCGTGGCGGCGGCTCGCCCCCTTTCACGGCACCTGCACCGCGCCCATGCGCGCCACGATGGTGGCGGCGCGCGCGTTCACATACGCCGAGTTGGGCCGCTTCTGGAAGCGCTTGGGCGCCGGCAGCATCACCGCCAGCCGCGCCGCCTCGTCGGGACCGAGCTGTGCCGCGTCCTTGCCGAAGTAGTGGCGCGCGGCGGCTTGGGCGCCGAAGATGCCCTCACCCCATTCGACGCTGTTCAGGTAGATCTCCAGGATGCGCTGCTTCGACAGCAGCGTCTCGAGCAGCGTGGTCAAGACCAGTTCCTGCGCCTTGCGCGGCACCGTGCGCTCGCCCGACAGGAACAGGTTCTTGGCCAGCTGCTGGCTGATGGTCGAGCCACCCACCACCTTCGGCGCCACGGGTGCGCGGCCGGGCTTGGCGGCCTGGGCAACCGAGCGCGCCTCGGCGCGCTGGTTGCGCTGCCAGGCCTGCTCGATGGCCTCCCACTCGACGCCACCGTGATCGGCAAAGCCGGCATCCTCGCTGGCGATCACCGCCCGCTTCAGATGGTCGCTGATGCGCGCATACGGCACCCAGTCCTGACGCCAGGCACCGATCCCGGAACGACCCAGCAGTCGCCAGGCCTCGCTGCGCTGGAAGGTGGTGGATGGCGGGTCGATGAAGGCCATCGCGCCGATGTGCAGCAAGAAAGTCACCTGCAGGGCCAGCGCACACAGGGCCAGCAGCGCCAGCGCACGCCAGGCGGCACGCTTCCAGGGGGTCATCGCTGCCGGGCAGCCGCAGGGGCCTTCGCCGCGGCCAATCGTTCGCGCAGGGCGGCCAGCACCGGCGTGGTGTGCGGCATCACCCCGCGCCAGACGAAAAAGGCTTCGGCAGCCTGCTCGACGAGCATGCCCAGCCCATCGCGCGCGGCGGCGCCGGCTGCGCCGGCCCAGCGCAGGAAGGGCTCGGCCGGCGCGCCGTACATCAGGTCGATGGCCAGCGCCCGTGGCGCCAGCACCTGCGGACTGACCGGCACGGCGGCACCGTGTAGGCTGCTGGCGCTGCTGTTCAGCACCAAGTCGAAGCGCTGGCCTGCCGCCGCCTCGTCGAGCGCACCGGCCTGCAACACGATGCCATATTGCGCAGCCCAGGAGACATGACGCTGCACCAGTGCATGGGCCTTGGCCGGTGTGCGGTTGACGACGCGAACGAGCGCCGGTCGCGTTGCGATCAAGGGCCCCAGCACACCGGCGGCGGCGCCGCCGGCGCCGATCAGCAGCACGCGGCTGCCCGCCAGCGCGAAGCCGGCGTTGACGCCGATGTCGCGCACCAGGCCGATGCCATCGGTGTTGTCGGCGAACCAGCCGCCGCCATCGAAACGCAGCACGTTGGCGGCTTGCGCCAGTTGCGCACGCGGCGTGACCTCGCGCGCCAGCGCGGCGGACTGGAATTTGAATGGCACCGTGACGTTGCAGCCAGCGGCGCCGCTTTCGGCGAACGCGCGCACCGCGTCGGCAAAGCCGTCGAGCGCGCACGCCAGCCGCCCGTAGTCGATGGCCTCGCCGGTCTGGCGCGCGAACTCGGCATGAATGAACGGCGACTGGCTGTGCTGCACCGGCTGGCCGATCACCGCATAGCGTGTCGCCGGCACAGCCGGTTTCATTGCGCGTTGCTCAGGCTGGTTTCGAGACCGTCCTCGCGCGTGAAACGAAAGCGCGAGGTGATGACGATCTGGTCCGCCTGGCGGCGCATCTCGGGGCTGAAATCACCGAACGGCGAGGCCGCGCGCACGATCGCCACGGCGCGTTGATCGAGCGCGCGCTGGCTCGACGGGCGCACGATCTCGGCATCGACGACATGGCCCTTGTTGTCCACCGTGACGTTCATCGTCAGCTCGCCGTACAGCTTCTTGCCCTTGACCGCGGGAAAGTCGCGCGTGCCACGCGCTTCGATCTTGCGCCGCAGCGCGTCGTAGTAGATGGCATAGACCTCTTCACGCGTCGCCGGGCTGATGTAGCGCTTCTTCGGCCGCGCGTTCTCGTCGTTGATGCGCTTTTCGATCTCGGCCAGCAGCCGCAACAGCTGGCGCCGGCGCTCGTCCTGGTCGGCCTGATCCGGGTTGCCCTGCTCGCGCGTGGGGTCGGGGGGCGGCAGCGCCGCCACCGCGCGGCGGATCTGCGCCAGCAGTTGCTGCTGCTCTTCCTGCAGCGTGTCGATGCGTTTGTGCGCATCGGCCGGTGCGTCACCCACCTCCAGTTGGGTGGTCGGCGGCAGCGGCGAGGTGGCACGGCCCTTCTCGGCCTCGCCACCGCCGGCCAGGCTGGCCTGCGCGATGGCCTGCGCCTGCGTGGGCTTCTCGTTCGAGCGCGAATTGACCAGGATGACTTCGAGCGGCGTGTCCTCGAACACGCGGTTGAAGCTCTCCGGCGCCACCACGCGCACGGTCAGCGCTGCCGCGTGCACGCTCAGCGATACCAGCAGCGCCCATTGCATCGCGGACAGGTTCTTCCAGCGCACGGTCGTCGATGCCTTCAGTCGCTGCCGGCGGCCACACCGCCGGCGCTGTCATCGCTGGCTGCGACATCGATCGCCAGGCGCAGGCCGCCCGCGCTGTCGGCACCGTCGGCGCTGTCGTCATCCGCATCTGGCGGCGGGTCGACCGGCGCCAGCGCTTCGGCCTCGTCCAGCCGCGCCACCAGGCTGCCGTGCACTTCAAGTGTCAGCAGGTCGATGCTGGCGACACGCACGCGCACATGGCTGCCGCGCAACAGGCTTTCGGTGCCGGTGGCGCGAAACACCAGCGGCAGCGTGTCGGCGCGCACGAGGCCATCCTTGAGCGTGGTCGCGTCGAGCTCGGCCACACCCTGCTGCTGCAGCCAGCGCAGCGTCCAGAAGCGTTCGATGCCGTTCTGGAAATCGTTGTACGCGGCATAGGCGGCGTCGAAGCTGCCGATGACCGCGAACAGCGATGCGTCCTTCGGCTTGAACGGCGCCGCCAGCGCCGCGGTGCGACCGTGTCGGGCACAGGCGATCAGCTGCCACTGGTTGAGCAGATCAACGTAGCGCCGCAGCGGCGAGGTGCACCACGCGTACTGCGCGACGCCCATGCCGGCGTGCGGTGCCGGCCGCGTGCCCATGCGCACCTTCACGCCGGGCGCCATGCTCGCCTGGCTGCGGTAAATGCCGGGCACGCCACATTCGTCGAGCCAGGCGCCCCAGGTGCTGTTGGCCAGGATCATCGCTTCGGCGACGACCAGGTCGAGCGCCGAGCCGCGCGTGCGCATCGTGATGCCGACCTGTTCGTCGCCGCCGGGCTCGACACCCGCGGCGTTGTCGAGGCGAAAGTTGTAGTCGGGGCGGTTGAAGGTCTCGGGCTTGCCGCGCACCGCCTCGCGCTGCAACTTCAGGTGGCGCGCGAGCCGGTGCGCGAAGGCCAGCTCGGCGGCGTGCGGATAGTCGGCCGGCGCTGCGCCGGTCAGCGTCGCTTCACTGATCACGCCGTCGAGCCGGTCGTGGCGCAGGTTGCTGGCGATGTGCACCCGCTCCAGCACGGTGTGGCTGCTCTTGATCTCGAGGGTGGCCTCGTCGAGGCTGACGTACAGCGACACCGCGGCGCAGTCGCGCCCTTCGACCAGCGTGAAGGCCTGCACCATGTCGTCGGGCAACATGGTCAGCTTCCAGCCCGGCATGTAGACGGTGGACAAGCGCTCGCGCGCCAGCTTGTCAAGCGGCGAATCGGTCGACATCGCCAGCCCCGGCGCCGCGATATGCACGCCGAACAGCACCGTGCCGCTGCCCAGGCCCTGCACCGACAGCGCATCGTCGATCTCGGTGGTCTGCGAATCGTCGATCGAGAACGCCTGCGCCGGCGACAGCGGCAGCGCTTCCTTGATCGTCGGCACCTCCAGCGGCGGAAACTGCGTGCCTTTCGGGAAGGTCTCGAACAGGAAGCGGCGCCAGTGGAACTGGTAGGCGCTGTCGATGGCGCCCGCGCCCTTCAACAGATCCAGCGGTGCGCGCTGCGTGCGCTGCGCGGCCGCCACCACGGCCTTGTACTCGGCGCTGTTCTTGTCGGGCTTGAACAGGATGCGATACAGCTGCTCGCGGATCGGCGCCGGGCACTCGCCGGCCGCCAGCTGCGTGGCCCATGCCTCGATCTGCGCGGCCTGCTGCTTCTTGCGCTCGATGCCCAGCAGGGCCGCCTTCACCGTCTCTTCGGGCGCCTTCTTGAACAACCCCTTGCCGACGCGGCGAAAGTAGTGTGGGGCCTCGAACAGGCGCAGCAGCGCCGCGGCCTGCTTGTCGGCGCCGGCGGCGGCATCGAAGTAGTCGCGGGCGAATTCGACGAAGCCGAAGTCGGCCTCGGGCGCGAACTCCCAGGCCAGATCGAGATCGATGTCCTGCGCCAGCGTCTTCGCTTGCGCGAGCAGTTCGGCCGGTGCGGGTTCGGCAAAGCGCAGCAGCACATGCGCGCCCTTCACCTTCACGCGCTTGCCGCTTTCCAGCTCGATTTGCACCGAGGTGTCGGCTTCGGACATCAACCTGCCGGCGACGAACTTGCCGCCATCTTCGAACAATGCATACATCGGTGGGATTGTCGCCGCAGGGTGGCAACGGGGCGCCGTGGCAATCGCTGCAAATGGGCTAAACCGGGGCTAAACCGTCATGCCACCCGAGACTTCGATGACCGCGCCGTTGATGTAGGCGGCCTCGTCGCTGGCCAGAAACGCATACACGGCCGCGATCTCCTCGGGCTTGCCCAGTCGGCCCAGCGGCACCTGGTCGCGCATGCGCTGCAGCACCTTGTCGGGAATGCTGGCCAGGATCGGCGTCTCGATGAAACCCGGTGCCACGGCATTCACACGCACACCCTTCGGCCCCAGCTCGCGGCTCCAGGTCTTGGTGAAGCCGATGACGCCGAACTTCGACGCCGCGTAGTTGCTCTGGCCGAAGTTGCCGTACAGACCGACCACGCTGCTGGCATTGAGGATCACGCCGCAGCCGCGTTCGACCATGCCGTGCGACACCGCCTGCGCGCAGTGGAAGACACCGCGCAGGTTGACATCGATGACCGCGTCGAACTGCGCCAGGCTCATCTTCGCCAGCCGCGCATCCTTCGTGATGCCGGCGTTGTTGACCAGCACGTCGATGTGGCCGTGGCGCGCCAGCACCGCGGCCACCATGGCATCGACCTGCTCGCGCTGGGTGACATCGACGACGTGACCTTCGGCGATCGCACCGGCGGATCGGCACGCGGCCAACGACTCGTCGATGGCGCCCAAGCGCAGGTCGCAGACCACGACGGTGGCGCCTTCGCGGGCGAACTTCAGCGCGGTCGCCGCGCCGATACCCTGGGCGGCGCCGGTGATCACGGCAATTCGGTTCTTCAGTCTCATGCAGGCAGCTTCAGGAAGCGAAGGATCTGGGGCAGGTGATCGTCGAAGTCGCTCAATCCATGGTCGCTGCCATCGATCAGTCGAATGCTCATGCCGGCGCAGGCGGCCACCATCTCGCGCCAGTTGAGCACCTCGTCACCTTTGGCGATCAGCGCAAAAGCGCGCTCGGGATAGCGCATTTTCGGGACCTCGATGGCGCGCAACTGGTCCAGGTACTCGGCGCGAAACTCGAAGGTCTGCCCCGGGTCGTGGTACATCGGCAACGTGCCGACATAAGGCGCCAGGTCGCGCGCCGGCGCCACGGCCGGGTTGAGCAGCACCGCGCGGCAGCCGCTGCGTTCGGCGACATGGCGTGCGTAGTAGCCGCCCAGGGAGCTGCCCATCACCGCCATGCCGGCCACCGGCCAGCCTTGCACCGCCCGATCGATCAGCGCCATCGCCTCGCGCGGCGAAGGGGTCAACGCCGGACAGGCCCAGTGCAGACCAGGCCGATGCTCCCGCACCCACCGCTTCATGCGCCGCGACTTGGTCGATTGCGGTGATGAGCGAAAGCCGTGCAGGTACAGCAGATGGGTCGGCGCGGCGGTGAAGCCGTCGTTCATCGCCGCTTTGCGGCCAGCGCGCGCAGCAGCTTGTCGTGCACGTCGCCGAAGCCGCCGTTGCTCATGCACAGCACATGGTCGCCGCTGCGCGCGGCGGCGACCACCGCGCGGACCAACGCGTCGATGTCCTCGCACACCCGCGCCTGCTCACCCATCGGCGCCAGCGCCTCGTGTGCATCCCAGCCCAGGTTGGCGGCGTGGCAGAAGGCCAGATCGGCCTCTTCCAGCGCCCACGGCAGCTGCGCTTTCATCGCGCCCAGTTTCATTGTGTTCGAGCGCGGTTCGAACACCGCCAGGATGCGCTGCACGCCGACCTTGCGCCGCAGCCCATCGAGCGTGGTGCGCATCGCGGTCGGGTGGTGGGCGAAGTCGTCGTAGACGCTGACGCCGCGCGCTTCACCGCGCAGTTCCAGACGGCGGCGCACGTTGGCGAAGCGGCCCAGCGACGCGGCCGCCGCCTCGGTGGGCACGCCGACGTGTTCGGCGGCAGCGATCGCCGCCAGCGCATTGAGCTGGTTGTGCTCGCCCAAGAGCGGCCAATCGACACGCCCGACCAGCAGGCTGCCGCGCAGGATGTCGAAGCCGCCGGGGTCGCCGCGGGCACGCAGCGCGCCGGGCTCTTCGTTGCGCGTGCCGAAGCGCTGCACCGCGCTCCAGCAGCCGCGCGCCAGCACACGCTGCAAAGCGTCGTCGCGCGCGTTGACCACCAGCCGCCCCGACGCCGGCACCGTGCGCACCAGGTGATGAAACTGCGTCTCGATGGCGTCCAGGTCGGCAAAGATGTCGGCGTGATCGAATTCCAGGTTGTTAAGCACCGCGGTGCGCGGCCGGTAGTGCACGAACTTGCTGCGCTTGTCGAAGAAGGCGGTGTCGTACTCGTCGGCTTCGATGACAAAACTGCTGGACTTCCCCTGCACTTTCCCCAAGCGCGCCGAAACGCCGAAATTCAGCGGCACGCCGCCGACCAGGAAACCGGGCTCGAGACCGTTGTCCTCGAGCACCCACGCGAGCATCGCGCTGGTGGTGGTCTTGCCGTGCGTGCCGGCCACCGCCAGCACGTGCCGGGCGGGCAGGACGTGCTCGGCCAGCCACTGCGGCCCGCTGGTGTAGCGCGAGCCGGCATCGAGCAGCGCTTCGAGCAGCGGGTTGCCGCGCGTGACAACGTTGCCGATGACGAACTGGTCGGGTGCGAAGGCCATCTGGTCGGCACCGAAACCTTCGACCAGCGCGATGTCGAGTGCGCGCAGCTGATCGCTCATTGGCGGATACACGTTCGCGTCACAGCCCGTGACCCGGTGCCCGGCCTCGCGCGCCAGCGCGGCCAGCCCGCCCATGAAGGTGCCGCAGATGCCGAGGATGTGGATGTGCATCGCAACGATTCTAGAAGCCGCGCTGACCGGCGGCAGGCTGTGCGCGCCACACAATCCCGCATGTTCGACTGGATCGTTTCCGACCCGTACGCCTACCCGGTGCTCGAGGTGCTGCACATCGTCGGCATCGCGCTGCTGGTGGGCAACCTGGTGTTGTTCGAATTGCGCGTCTGGGGCTTCGGGGTGCAACTGCCGGTGCAGCCGCTGGCCGATCTGGCACTGCGGCTGTCGGTGGCGGGATTCGCGCTGATATTGCTCAGCGGCCTGACGATGTTTGCCGGGCAGCCGCGCGAGTTGATGGACAACCCGGCGTTCGCGCTGAAAATGGTGCTGGTGATGTGCGCCGGCGTCAACGCCGCGGCGTTCCACGCGCGCGGCGGCGTGCAGCGGCTGGACCGCAGCGCGCGCGCACAAACCGTGCTGTCGATGGGGCTTTGGCTAGCCGTCATCATCTGCGGTCGATGGATCGCCTACCAATGAAAGGATGCACGCCATGCAACGACGTCATCTGCTGATTGCCGCCCCAGCCCTGCTGGCCCTCGACGTCCGCGCCCACCACGGCTGGAGCAGCTTTGACCAGAGCCGGCCGATCTACCTGCAGGGCAAGGCGGCCAAGGTGGCCTGGCGCAACCCGCATGCCGAAGTCATGCTCGAACTCGATGCCGACCTGAAGCTGCCCACCGATCTGAAGCAGCGCACGCCTCCCGCCCAGTCGGCATCGGTCGATGGCGCGGCCATCCTCGCCAACGCGCAACTGCCCACGCGCAAGGACAAGACCTGGGAAATCGAGCTGGCCCCGCTGACACGCATGCAGGCCTGGAACGTGCCCGAGATCAAGGTCGGCGACAGCGTCGCGGTGATCGGCTTTACTTTCACCGAAGAAAAGGGCGAAGCCGTGCTGCGCGCCGAGTACCTGTTCGTCGGCGGCAAGGCCTACGCATTGCGCTCGTCGCCGGCCTGAACATGCAACGCGTCTATGTCATCGGCACGGCCTGCACCGTTTTCGGCAAGCACGCAGCGCTGTCGTTCCAAGATCTGTCACGCTGGGCCTACAGCGAACTGCTCACCGATTGCGGACTCGATGCAAGCGGCGCACGGCTCATCGAGCAGGCCTGGTTCGGCAACTGCGGCATGGGCCAGTGGGGCCAGGGCGGCATCCGCGGCCAGGTGGCCTTCACACCGCTGGTCGAAGAGGGCCTGTTCCCCGAACGGGTGCCGATGATCAACGTCGAAGGCGGCTGCGCCACCGCGTCGTTCGCCTTTCACGGCGCGTGCAAGGACATCCTGTCGGGCGAGGCGCAGGTGAGCCTGGCGCTGGGTGTCGAGAAGCTGGTCAGCACCGACGACCCTGAGCGCACACAGGCCATCTTTTCTACGGGTATCGACCAACTCGAGCCGCAACGCTGGCACGACTACTACACGCGCGCCGGTGGAGCAGCGGGCAAACCTTTCGTCACCGGCCCCGGCCGCACCGTGTTCATGGACACCTATGCGATGCAGGCCGCGTGGCACATGCGGCGCCACGGCACCACGCAACGCCAGATCGCGATCGGCGCGGCGAAGAATCATCACCACGGCAGCCTGAACCCGAAGGCGCAATACCGTTTCGAGATGACCGTGGACGAGGTGCTGGCCGACCGCGAGATCAGCTTTCCGCTGACACGCGCGATGTGTTCACCACTCGGCGACGGTGCCGCTGCGGCCCTGCTGTGTTCCGAGGCCGCGCTGGCAAATTTTCCGAAGGCCGCGCAGGACCGCGCGGTGCTGGTGCGCGCCAGCACGCTTTCGGGCGGCAAGTACCGCCGCCTCGATGAACCGGGGCTGTCGCGCATCGCCGCCGACAAGGCCTATGCGCGCAGTGGCCTCAAACCTGCCGACATGCAGCTGGCCGAGGTGCACGACGCGACCTCGTTTTGCGAGTTGTATCAACTGGAGATGCTGCGCCTGTGCGACGAAGGACAGGGCGGGCGCTTCGTCGAAAGCGGCGCCACCGCGCTCGGTGGGCGTCTGCCGGTGAATGTCTCCGGCGGGCTGGTGTCGAAAGGCCACCCGGTGGGCGCGACAGGACTGTCGATGGTGCACGAGATGTGCCTGCAGCTGCGCGGCGAGGCCGGGGCGCGGCAGGTGAAAGGCGCCGCGCTTGGCATCATCGAGAACGGCGGCGGCGTGATGGGCTTCGACGAGGCGGCCTGCGCGGTGCATGTGCTCGAGAAGTCCCGCTGACGGCCTCCGCCAGTCGCTCCCGCATTTCGAGCACCCAACAAAAAGCGAGTCCGTGGACTCGCTTTTTTGTATGCCTCTTGCGGGCTGATTTGGTTGCGGGGGCTGGATTTGAACCAACGACCTTTGGGTTATGAGCCCAACGAGCTACCAGACTGCTCCACCCCGCGTCCGAAGCCTTAGATCATACCACTTTCTCGCGCCACCTATTCAATCGGCGCTGGTGTCGGCTGTCGCATCGGCCGCCACCGGCTCGGGGCGATCGACCAGTTCGACGAACGCCATCGGCGCATTGTCGCCGACGCGAAAACCCATCTTCAGGATGCGCGTGTAGCCACCCGGGCGCGCCTTGTAGCGCGGCCCCAGTTCATCGAACAGCTTGCCGACGATGTCGCGGTCGCGCGTGCGATTGAACGCCAGGCGGCGGTTGGCCAAGGTGGCATCCTTGCCCAGCGTGATCAGCGGCTCGACCACGCGGCGCAGTTCCTTGGCCTTGGGCAGCGTCGTTCTGATGGCCTCGTGGCGAAGCAGTGAATTGCACATGTTGCGCAGCATCGCTTGGCGATGCTCGCTGGTGCGGTTGAGCTTTCTGAGCCCGTGACGGTGTCGCATGGTGCTTTCTCTCCTTATTGAACCCCGGCCGTGTCAGGTACCGGGGGTTGCACACCGGCCCTCGCTTGCGAGGGCCACACGCATGGATGGCGGTTTCGCCGTCTTCCTGTTGGCGAAGCGCTATCGCTTGTCGAGGTTCTGCGGCGGCCAGTTTTCCAGCCGCGCGCCGAGCGTGAGTCCGCGCGAAGCCAGCACTTCCTTGATCTCGTTGAGCGACTTGCGGCCCAGGTTGGGCGTCTTCAGCAACTCGGTTTCGGTGCGCTGGATCAGGTCGCCGATGTAGTAGATGTTCTCGGCCTTCAGGCAGTTGGCCGAGCGCACCGTCAACTCGAGCTCGTCAACCGGGCGCAGCAGGATCGGATCGACCGCCTGCGGCGGGTTCGGATACGCTTCGATCATGCCCTGGCCATTGGGTTCAAGCTGGGCAAAGATGGCCAGTTGCTCGCACAGGATCTTGGCCGAAGCGCGAATCGCTTCTTCGGGCGAGATGGCACCGTTGGTCTGGATTTCCATGACCAGCTTGTCCAGATCGGTGCGCTGCTCGACGCGCGCGTTCTCGACCGCATAGCTGACGCGGTGCACCGGCGAGAACGAGGCATCGAGCACGATGCGGCCGATCGCCTTGCTCGGCTCATCGCCGAAGCGGCGGAGCGTGCCGGGCACGTAGCCACGACCTTTCTCGACCTTGATCTGCATGTCGAGCTTGCCACCTTGCGACAGGTGCGCGATGACGTGGTCGGCATTGATGATCTCGACATCGTGCGGCGTCTGGATGTCGCCGGCGGTGACCGGGCCCTCGCCTTCCTTGCGCAGCACCAGCGTGACCTCGTCACGGTTGTGCAGGCGAAACACCACGCCCTTCAGGTTGAGCATGATGTGCACGACATCTTCCTGCACGCCGTCGACCGTGGAGTACTCGTGCAGCACGCCGGCGATTGTCACCTCGGTGGGCGCGTGGCCGACCATCGACGACAGCAGCACACGGCGCAGCGCGTTGCCCAGCGTGTGGCCGTAGCCGCGCTCGAAGGGCTCCAGCGTGACCTTGGCCTTGTTGCCGCCGAGCGGCTCGACCTGAATGGCTTTGTTGGGTTTCAGAAGATTGGTTTGCATGAACTTCCTGTTCCTCTCAATACCCTCGGCTCGTTACACCGATAAGGCTGATGGACATTGGCCGGGGCGGTACTTCAAGGCGGCACGCGTGCCCGGCAAACACGGCGTGCACCGCCTGCACCGAAAGCGCGATCGCCCGGTGCAAGCCTTCGACGAACCGTCAGCGCGAATACAACTCGACGATCAGCGATTCGTTGATCTCGGCGCCGAACTGGTCGCGATCGGGAACTTTCTTGAAAACGCCTTCCAGCTTGTCGGCGTCCACCTGAACCCAGTCGGGCAGGCCGATGCCACTGGCCAGCTTCAGTGCATCCTGCACACGCAGTTGCTTCTTCGCGTTCTCGCGAATCGATACCGCATCTCCCGCCTTCACGAGGTACGAGGCGATGTTGACCACCTGCGCGTTCACGGTGACAGCCTTGTGCGAGACCAGTTGGCGCGCCTCGGCGCGTGTCGAGCCGAAGCCCATGCGATAGACGACGTTGTCCAGACGTGATTCGAGCAGGCTCAGCAAGTTGGCACCCGTGTTGCCACGACGGCGCTCGGCCTCGGCAAAGTAGCGACGGAATTGGCGTTCGAGCACCCCGTACATGCGCTTGACCTTCTGCTTCTCACGCAGCTGCAGGCCAAAATCGGACGTGCGCGAGCCGCTCGTGCGACCGTGCTGGCCGGGCTTGCTGTCGAATTTGGCCTTGTCGCCGATCGGGCGGCGGGCGCTCTTGAGGTAAAGATCCGTGCCTTCGCGTCGCGAAAGCTTCGCCTTGGGTCCGAGATAACGTGCCACGAGATGTCCTTGTGTGAAGCGTCTGACGCGGCCGGCTCAGATGGAGCCGCCGCGCAAGTCTGGCTGATCTTGATGTCGCTCAGACGGTGGGCTTGATGCAGGCCTTGCCTGCGGTGCAGAGCATCGACTCGGAATGCACGACATGCACGGCATGCCGGCCAAGCGACGCGGAAAACCTTTGATTGTAAATCGAGCGATCGAAACCTGCTTGCGGCGCTCCGCGATCAGATGCGACGGCGCTTCTGCGGCCGACAACCGTTGTGCGGAATCGGCGTCACGTCGGAGATCAGGTTGATGCGGATGCCCAGGGCGGCCAAAGCACGCACCGATGACTCGCGCCCAGGCCCCGGGCCCTTGATGCGCACATCCAGGTTCTTGATGCCTTGTTCCTGTGCGGCGCGCCCGGCCATCTCGGCCGCCACCTGTGCGGCGAAAGGGGTCGATTTGCGCGAACCCTTGAATCCCTGACCGCCACTGGAGGCCCAGGCCAGGGCCGAACCCTGCCGGTCGGTGATGGTGATGATGGTGTTGTTGAACGATGCGTGCACGTGAGCAACACCGTCCGCAATGTTCTTGCGGACTTTCTTGCTCACCCGCCGCGCGGCGGTGTTGCCAGGTGCCTTGGCCATGTCTTGGTTCTTCCTAGTGCTTCAAAGGCTTCGAAGGGCGCGCCGTGTTCACTTCTTCAGCGACGCGGCGGCCTTGCGCGGCCCCTTGCGGGTGCGCGCGTTGGTGCGGGTGCGCTGGCCGCGCATCGGCAGGCCGCGACGATGGCGCAAGCCACGGTAGCAGCCCAGATCCATCAGGCGCTTGATGTTGATCGAGATCTCGCGACGCAAGTCGCCCTCGATCGTGATGCGGCCGATCTCGTCGCGGATGCGTTCGAGGTCGCTGTCGGTCAGGTCCTTGATCTTCTTCGAATGGGCGATGCCGACCGCGTCGCAGATTTTCTGCGCGGTGGGGCGCCCGATGCCGAAGATCGAGGTCAGGCCGATTTCGGCGTGCTTGTGCGGCGGGATGTTGATGCCGGCAATACGTGCCATGTGATTTCCTTCAGTTCAATGCGCGCGGGTGGCTGGTCAGCCCTGGCGCTGCTTGTGACGCGGGTCGGTGCAGATGACCCGCACCACGCCCTTGCGCCGAATGACCTTGCAGTGGCGGCACATCTTCTTCACCGATGCAGCGACTTTCATATCGTTCTCCTTGCTTGCCTTGTGCTTGCGGCCACCGGGCCTTCACTTCGTTTACTTCGCGCGGAACACGATGCGCGCGCGACTCAGATCGTAGGGCGTCAGTTCCACCGTCACCTTGTCACCGGGCAGGATGCGGATGTAGTGCATGCGCATCTTGCCCGAGATGTGACCCAGCACCACGTGGCTGTTCTCCAGCTTCACACGGAACGTGGCATTGGGAAGATTCTCGAGAATCTCGCCCTGCATCTGGATGACGTCGTCCTTGGACATGGATGTGTGGGTTGCCTTGCTCAGCTGGTCTTGAAGTTGGCTTTTTTCAACAGCGATTCGTACTGTTGGCTCATCACGTAACTCTGCACCTGCGCCCAGAAGTCCATCGTCACCACGACGATGATCAGCAACGAGGTGCCACCGAAGTAGAACGGCACGTTGTACTTCAGCACCAGAAACTCTGGTAGCAGGCACACCAAGGTGATGTAGATGGCCCCGACCAAAGTCAGCCGCGACAGGATTCGATCGATGTACTTGGCGGTCTGCTCGCCAGGGCGGATGCCGGGAATGAAGGCGCCGCTCTTTTTCAGGTTGTCCGCCGTCTCGCGGCTGTTGAACACCAGCGCGGTGTAGAAAAAGCAGAAGAAGATGATCATCGCCGCATACAGCAGCACATAGATCGGCTGCCCCGGCGATAGCGCGGATGAAAAGTCCTTCAACCAGCGCATGCCTTCACCAGTGGCAAACCAGCCGACCACGGTGGCCGGCAGCAGAATGATCGAGCTGGCGAAGATCGGCGGGATCACCCCCGACATGTTCAGCTTCAACGGCAGGTGCGACGATTGCCCGCCATAGACCTTGTTGCCGACCTGGCGCTTCGCGTAATTGACCAATATCTTGCGTTGCCCGCGCTCGACGAAGACCACGACAAAGGTCACCAGCACCACCACGACGATGATGAACAGGCTGGCAAAGATGCTCATCGAGCCGGTGCGCACCAACTCGAACAGGCCGCCGATGGCGTTCGGCAAGCCCGCGACGATACCGGAGAAGATCAGGATCGAAATGCCGTTGCCCAGGCCGCGCTCGGTGATCTGTTCACCCAGCCACATCAGGAACATGGTGCCGGCCACCAGGCTGACCACCGCCGTCATGCGAAAACCCATGCCCGGATTGATGACCAGGCCCGGCGAGCCCTCCAGAGCCAGCGCGATACCCATCGACTGGAACAGCGCCAGGCCCAGCGTGCCGTAGCGTGTGTACTGCGTGATCTTGCGCCGCCCCGACTCGCCTTCTTTCTTGATGGCCTCCAGCGTGGGCACGACGTAGGTCATCAACTGCATGATGATCGACGCCGAGATGTACGGCATGATGCCCAGCGCGAAGACGGTGAAGCGTGACAGCGCGCCGCCCGAGAACATGTTGAACAGGCTCAGGATGCCGCCCTGCTGGCCCTTGAACAACTGCTCGAGCTGTGCCGGATCGATGCCCGGCACAGGGATGTGCGCGCCCAGCCGATAGACCACCAGCGCGCCCAGCAGGAAAAACAGCCGGCGACGCAAGTCACCGAACTTGCCGCTCTTGGCCAGGGTGGAAGATTGGGTTGCCACAGTTGCTCAGGACAATTTGATCGGCATCAACCGACCGAGCCGCCCGCCGACTCGATCGCCGCCTTGGCTCCCGCCGTCGCGCCGATGCCCTTGAGCACCACCTTGGCGCTCAGTTCGCCGGTCTTGATGACCTTCACGGAACGGATCAGTTCACCGACCAGGCCGGATTGTTTCAACGCCAGCAGATCGACCTCTTCCGCGCCCAGGCGTTGCAGGTCAGCCAGCGTCACCTCGGCATTGAAGCGGCCGGTGGTGGACTTGAAGCCGCGCTTGGGCAGCCGCCGCTGCATCGGCATCTGGCCCCCCTCGAAGCCGACCTTGTGGAAGCCACCGGCACGCGATTTCTGGCCCTTGTGGCCGCGTCCGGCGGTCTTGCCCAGTCCACTGCCGATGCCACGGCCGACCCGACGCCGCGCACGCTTGGCGCCGGCCGATGGCTTGATGCTGTTCAGTTCCATTTCGAGTTCCTGATTTCCGCTTCGTGCTTGGCGCTCTAAAGCACCCGCACCAGGTACGCGATCTTGTTGATCATGCCGCGCACGGACGGTGTGTCCTGCAGTTCGGATTCGCTGTTGAGCTTGCGCAGACCCAGCCCGCGCACCGTGTCACGGTGCGATTGCTTGGTGCCGATCGGGCTTCTGACCAGCTTGATCTTGACGGTCTTGGTGTCCGACATCTGTTGTCCTTCCTGCTCTTTCCCGCTATGCCGCCGCCTCAGCCGAAGATGTCTTCGACGGACTTGCCACGCTTGGCGGCCACTTCGGCCGGCGTGGTGGAGATCTTCAAAGCATGCAGGGTGGCACGCACCATGTTGTACGGGTTGCTCGAACCCAGGCTCTTGGCGACGATGTCGGTGACACCCATGACCTCGAACACCGCGCGCATCGGGCCACCGGCAATGATGCCGTCACCCGGCTTCGCCGGCGCCATCAGCACCTTCGCCGCGCCGTGCTCGCCGCGCACGTTATGGTGGATGGTGCCGTTTTTCAACGACACCTTGATCAGGTTGCGGCGCGCGTCTTCCATCGCCTTCTGCACGGCCACCGGCACTTCCTTGGCCTTGCCCTTGCCCATGCCGATGCGCCCGTCGCCATCGCCGACCACGGTCAGCGCGGCGAAGCTGAGCGTGCGCCCGCCCTTGACCACCTTGGTCACACGGTTGACTGCGATCATCTTTTCCTTCAGGCCGTCATCGCTGCCCTCGGACTGTGCACGCGGTTGAAACTTTGCCATGGCTGGATATCCTTGTTGGGTCGCGCTCGGCGCTCAGAACTGCAGGCCGGCTTCGCGAGCGGCCTCGGCCAGCGCCTTGACGCGGCCGTGGAAGGCGAAGCCCGAACGGTCGAAGGCCACTTTCTCGATGCCGGCAGCCTTGGCCTTCTCGGCAATGCGTCGGCCGACGATGGCGGCGGCCGCCGCGGTGCCACCCTTGCCCGCGCCACCCAGTTCCTCACGCACCGCCTTTTCGACAGTGGAAGCGCTGGCCAGCACCTTGGTGCCGTCATCGGACACCACGCTGGCATAGACATGAAGATTGGAGCGGTGCACCGTCAGCCGCACCGCCACTTGCTTGGCGATGCGCAGGCGAGTCTGGCGCGAGCGACGCAGTCGCTGTTCCTTCTTGGTCAACATGATGTGCGGTCCTTACTTCTTCTTCGTCTCTTTCAGGCTCACCCGCTCGTCGGCATAGCGGATGCCCTTGCCCTTGTACGGCTCCGGCGGACGCAGGGCGCGCACTTCGGCGGCCACCTGGCCGACCGACTGGCGATCGACACCCTTGATGACGATCTCGGTCTGCGTCGGCGTTTCCACCTTCACGCCGTCCGGCATTTCCTTCACCACCGGATGCGAGAAGCCGATCTGAAGGTTCAGCTTCTGACCTTGCGCCTGGGCACGAAAACCGACACCGACGAGGGTCAGCTTGCGCTCGAAACCGCTCGTCACTCCGGTGACCATGTTCGCCACCAGCGCGCGTACCGTGCCGCTCATGGCGCCGGCGGCCACGCTGTCGTCGGCGGGCGCGAACGACAGCACGCCGGCCTCGTTCTTGACCTTTACCAGCGCATGCATCGGCCGCGCGAGCGAGCCCTTGCTGCCCTTGACCGCGATCTGTTCGCCGCTGAGCGAGACTTCCACGCCTTGTGGAATGGTCAGCGGCATCTTTCCTACTCGTGACATGAGAAGCGTCCTTCGTTGTCAGGCGTCAAGCCACGTAGCACAGCACTTCGCCGCCGACGCCGGTCTGGCGCGCCTTGCGGTCGGTCATGACCCCCTTGGGCGTGGTGACGATGGCCACGCCGAGGCCGTTCATCACCGCCGGAATGGCTTCGCGGCCACGATAGACACGCAAGCCGGGGCGGCTGACGCGCTCGATGCGCTCGATCACCGGCCGGCCACCGTAGTACTTCAGCTCGATGTCCAACTGGCTCTTGCCATCATCGGTGCGCACTGAAAAACCGTCGATGTAGCCTTCGTCCTTCAAGACCTGCGCGATGGCGACCTTGATCTTCGACGAGGGCATCGACGCCACGGCCTTGTCAACGGCTTGCGCATTGCGAATGCGCGTCAACATGTCGGCGATGGGATCACTCATGCTCATGGGGAAGTACTCCTGCTCGTGCGTGCGGTGGCCTGGCTGCGATTACCAGCTGGCCTTGATCACGCCGGGGATATCGCCCTTGAAGGCGAGATCACGAATCTTGCTGCGGCCCAGGCCGAACATGCGGAAGGTGCCGCGTGGGCGGCCGGTGAGTTCGCAGCGGTTGCGCAGACGCGTCGGATTGGCATTGCGCGGCAGCTTCTGCAATTCCAGACGGGCGGCGTAGCGCTCTTCGTCGGACTTCTTCGCGTCGTTGGCGATCGCCGACAGCTCGGTGTGCTTCTTGGCGAATCGAGCGACCAGCTTTTCGCGCTTTTCCTGCCGTTGAATGAGAGACTTCTTGGCCACGGGATACCTCAGTTCTTGAACGGGAAGCGAAACGCGGCGAGCAGCGCCTTGCACTCGTCATCGGTGCGCGCGCTGGTCGTGATGCTGATGTTCAGCCCACGGATCGCGTCCACCTTGTCGTAGTCGATTTCCGGGAAAATGATCTGCTCGGTCACGCCCACGTTGTAGTTGCCGCGGCCATCGAAGGCACGGCCGGAAATGCCGCGGAAATCGCGCACGCGCGGCAACGCGATCGTCACGAAGCGGTCGAGGAATTCATACATGCGCACGCCACGCAGCGTGACCATGCAGCCCACTGGCACGTTCTCGCGGATCTTGAAGCCGGCGATCGGCTTCTTCGATTTGGTCACCACCGGCTTCTGGCCGGCAATCTTGGTCAGGTCGCCGACCGCGTGGTCCATCACCTTCTTGTCGGCGACGGCCTCGCTCACGCCCATGTTGAGCGTGATCTTGCGCAGTCGCGGCACTTCCATCACCGACTTGAAGCCGAACTTGGCCATCAGGTCGGGCACGATCTTCTCGCGGTAGTGCGTCTGCAGCCGGGCGGCCTGCGCGGGGGCGGTTTGTGCTTGCGCCATGGTCATCGTTCCTTGCTTGCTCAGGCCTTGATCTGTTCGCCGCTGGAGCGATAGGTGCGCACCTTGTCGCCATTGGCCAGCAGCTTGATCGAGACGCGGTCGGCCTTCGAGGTGGCCACGTTGTAGATGGCCACGTTCGACTGGTGGATCGGCATGGTCTTGTCCACCACGCCGCCGGTGGTGCCCTTCATCGGGTTCGGCTTGACATGCTTCTTGACCATGTTCACGCCGTCGACGATCAGGTGCTGGTCATCGACGCGGCTGCTTACGGTGCCGCGTTTGCCCTTGTCGCGGCCGGTCAACACGATGACCTGGTCGCCCTTGCGAATCTTGTTCATGCCTGAAATCCTTTGGCCTGTGGCGCCTTACAGCACCTCGGGGGCGAGCGAGACGATCTTCATGAATTTTTCGGTGCGCAGCTCGCGCGTCACGGGGCCGAAGATGCGCGTGCCCACCGGCTCGAGTTTGGCGTTGAGCAGCACGGCAGCATTGCCGTCGAACTTGATCAGCGAGCCATCCTGGCGGCGCACGCCCTTGGCCGTGCGCACCACCACCGCGCTGTAGACCTCGCCCTTCTTGACTCGGCCGCGCGGCGCGGCTTCCTTGATGCTCACCTTGATGACGTCGCCGATACCGGCATAACGCCGCTTCGAGCCACCGAGCACCTTGATGCACATGACGGACTTCGCGCCCGTGTTGTCGGCCACATCAAGCCGCGATTGCATTTGAATCATGATCGTCTCAGTTCCCAACTTGGCCGCCCTGGTGGCATTTCCAGCCACCGCATTGCGGTCAGTCTTGGGCCCGTCGGCCGGTCGCCTTTATCAAAGCACCGGTGCTTGGGGCGGATCTGTCAGTCTTCGTTGCCTTGCGACAGCTCAGGACTTTCAGCGAAGCCTGTCATTATGCCAGTTTTTGCCGGCTGGGGTCAATGCGCGCGCGAATCACCGACACGCGCACGGCGCGCCGCATCGCATCAGGCCTTGGCCGCCTTGGCCTGGGCGAGCAACGTCGCGGCATCGCTGACCTCGAACTTGCCTGGCGCCTCGACGTTCAGCGTCTTGACCACACCGTCCACCACCAACATCGAGTAGCGGTTCGAACGCAGTCCCATGCCGCGCGAGTTCAGATCGAGCGTCAGTCCGGTGCCCTTGGCGAAGTCGGCGCTGCCGTCGGCCATCATGCGCACCTTGCCGCCCGCCTTCTGCTCGCGGCCCCAGGCGCCCATCACGAACGCGTCGTTGACCGACACGCACCAGATGTCGTCCACGCCGGCCGCCTTGAAGTCAGCCGCATGTTCGACATACCCCGGCACGTGCTTGGCCGAACAGGTGGGTGTGAAAGCACCGGGCAATGCAAAAATCGCCACCGTCTTGCCGGCGGTTTCCTTGCCGATATCGAAGGAGTTGGGGCCGATCGAGCAACCGTTGCCCTCGACCTCGATGAATTCCTGCAGCGCGCCCGCGGGCAGCTTGTCTCCGACTTTCAGCATGTCCATCTCCTGTTCGATTGCCCGTCTCGGGCAGCCATAAAAAAAGGCCGGTTGCCAGTATGTCGGCGACGCGGCCTTGTTGTGCGGCAGCCGGGCAAAGACCCGTGTGCCGACAGTTCTGTTGCTCGCTCAGACCAACTCTGCGCGCTTGACGAGGCGTGTCACGACCCAGCTCTTGGTCTTGGAGATCGGCCGGCCCTCGGCGATTTCCACCGTGTCGCCCAACTTGTATTCGCCGTTCTCGTCGTGCGCGTGGTACTTGCGCGAGCGCGCGACGATCTTGCCGTACAGCGCGTGCGCGACACGCCGCTCGACCAGCACCGAGACGGTCTTGGCGCGCTTGTCGCTGACCACCTGGCCGACCAGCGTGCGGGTGTTCTTCACCGGTGCGGCGACCGGCTGCGTCGTGGTCTCGCTCATTTCACTGCCTTCTTCTTCTCGCTGATGATGGTCTTGACACGCGCGACATCGCGGCGTGTCTTGCCCAGCATCGAATGGTTGGTCAATTGCTGGGTGCCCTTTTGCATGCGCAAGCCGAAGTGCGCGCGCAACAACTCGGCGACTTCCTTCTCGAGTGCGGCCACATCCTTGGCGCGCAGTTCACTGGTCTTCATGGTCTGTCCTTCGGGGTCGTCCTAGGCACCGATCTGGCGCACGACGAAGGTGGTGCTCAACGGCAACTTGGCCGACGCGAGCTGGAACGCTTCGCGCGCCAGTGTTTCGGGCACGCCGTTGAGTTCGTACAGCACCTTGCCGGGCTGGATCTCGGCCACGTAGTACTCGGGGTTGCCCTTGCCGTTGCCCATGCGCACCTCGGCCGGCTTGTGCGAAATCGGCTTGTCCGGAAAGATGCGGATGAATATGCGTCCACCGCGCTTGATGTGGCGCGAAATGGCCCGGCGCGCGGCTTCGATCTGGCGCGCCGTCAGGCGACCGCGCTCGGTGGCCTTGAGGCCGAATTCACCGAACGAGACCTTGGCGCCACGCGTGGCGACGCCGGTGTTGCGCCCCTTCTGCTCCTTGCGGAACTTGCGGCGTGCAGGTTGCATCATTTTTTATTCTCCTTTGCTCTCGCCAGCCGGCGGGGTCGGCGGGGCGGGTGCCTTGCGCACACGCTTGACGGTCGGCGCCTTAGGTGACTCGGCGCCGGCAGCCACTTCGGCGGGCTTGTCGGTCGCTGCCGCAGCGGCGCGCGGCGGACGGTCGCCCGTGGGGCGACCTCTTCCGCCGGGGCCGGCACCCGGCCCACCGGGTGCGCCGGGGCGCGGCGGGCGGCGGTTGCGGCGATCGTCGTCGTTCGATTCCGGGCGGGTGCCGGCCGCCGGCGCTTCACCGTGCGCGAGGCGGTCGCCGCGATAGACCCACACCTTCACGCCGATCACGCCGTAGGTGGTCTTGGCCTCCGAGAAGCCGTAGTCGATCTCGGCCTTCAGCGTGTGCAACGGCACACGGCCCTCGCGGTACCACTCGCAGCGCGCGATCTCGATGCCGTTCAGACGGCCCGAAGACATGATCTTGATGCCCTGCGCACCCAGGCGCATGGCGTTTTGCATCGCGCGCTTCATCGCGCGGCGGAACATGATGCGCCGTTCGAGCTGCTGGGTGATGCTGTCGGCAATCAGCTGTGCATCGATCTCGGGCTTGCGCACCTCTTCGATGTTGACCGCCACCGGCACGCCCAGGCGGCGCGCCAGCTCGGTCTTCAGGTTCTCGATGTCCTCGCCCTTCTTGCCGATGACCACCCCCGGACGCGCCGAGTAGATGGTGATGCGTGCGTTCTTCGCCGGCCGCTCGATCAGGATGCGCGACACCGCGGCACTCTTCAGCTTGGTCTTCAGGAATTCGCGCACATGCAGGTCTTCGGCCAGCATCTTGCTGAAGTTGTGCTTGTTCGCAAACCAGCGCGACGCCCAGGCCCGCGTGACGGGAAGGCGAAAGCCGGTCGGGTGGATCTTCTGTCCCATGTGTTTTGGCCTTGTGCGTTTGTGCTTTAAGTACCGACCGTCACGTAGATGTGGCACGTGGGTTTGCTGATGCGGTTGCCGCGGCCCTTGGCACGCGCCGACGAGCGCGACAGCGTGGTGCCTTGTTCCACATAGATCGAGGTGATCTTCAACTCGTCGATGTCGGCGCCGTCGTTGTGCTCGGCATTGGCGATGGCCGAGGCCACCGCCTTGCGGATGATGACAGCAGCCTTTTTCTGCGTGAAAGCCAGGATGTCGAGGGCCTTGTCTACCTTCTTGCCGCGGATCATGTCGGCCACCAGCCGGCCCTTGTCGCACGACAGGCGCACACCGCGAACGCTTGCTTTGGTTTGCATGTCGGCTCCTTACCTCTTCGCCTTCTTGTCGGCCGGGTGCCCCTTGAACGTGCGCGTCTGCGCAAATTCGCCGAGCTTGTGGCCGACCATCTGGTCGGTCACATACAACGGCACGTGCTGCTTGCCGTTGTGCACCGCGATCGTCAGGCCGATGAACTCGGGCAGGATCGTCGAGCGGCGCGACCAGGTCTTGACCGGGCGCTTGTCCTTCGTCGCGGACGCCTTGTCGACCTTGGCCATCAGGTGATGGTCGACGAACGGGCCCTTCTTCAGTGAGCGTGCCATGTGCGGTCTCTTACTTCTTGCGGCGCGAGACGATCATCGTCTGCGTGCGCTTGTTGCTGCGGGTGCGGTAGCCCTTGGTCAAGGTGTTCCACGGCGATACCGGCTCCTGGCCTTCGCCAGTGCGCCCTTCACCGCCGCCGTGCGGGTGATCCACCGGGTTCATGGCCACGCCACGCACCGTCGGACGGATGCCCTTCCAGCGGCGCGCACCGGCCTTGCCGTATTGGCGCAGGTTGTGTTCTTCGTTGCTGACCTCGCCGATGGTGGCGCGGCAGTCGATGTGGATCTTGCGTACCTCACCCGAGCGCAACCGCACCTGCGCATAGACGCCCTCGCGCGCCATCAGCGTGGCCTTGGTGCCGGCCGAACGGGCAATCTGCGCGCCCTTGCCAGCCAGCATCTCGATGCAATGGATCGTCGATCCCACCGGAATGTTGCGGATCGGCAGCGTGTTGCCCGCCTTGATCGGCGCTTCGGCGCCACTGATGATGGTCGCGCCCGCTTCCAACCCGCGCGGGGCGATGATGTAGCGACGCTCGCCGTCGGCGTAACACACCAGCGCGATGTGCGCGCTGCGGTTCGGGTCGTACTCGATGCGTTCCACCTTGGCCGGAATGGCATCCTTGTTGCGCACGAAATCGACCACGCGGTAGTGGTGCTTGTGGCCACCACCCTTGTGGCGAATCGTGATGTGGCCGTTGTTGTTGCGGCCCGCATGCTGGAACTGCGGCTCCAGCAGAGCTGCTTCCGGCTTGCCCTTGTGCAGGTGCTTGTGCACCACCTTGACCACTGCACGGCGGCCCGGCGATGTCGGCTTGACCTTGATGACGGCCATTACGCGGCCTCCCCGGAAAAGTTGAGCTCCTGGCCCGGCTTCAGGCACACATAGGCCTTGCGCACATGGTCACGGCGACCCATCGAACGGCCGAAGCGCTTGGACTTGCCCTTGTGGTTGACCACCTGCACCGAGGCGACCTCGACCTTGAACAACAGTTCGACGGCGGCCTTGATCTCCGGCTTGGTCGAATCGCGCAGCACCTTGAACAGCACCTGGTTGCTCTTCTCGGCCACCTGCGTGGCCTTCTCGGAGACGATCGGCGCCACCAGCACTTGCGTCAGGCGCGCCTCGGCGAATTTGTGGGTGCCCTTGGTTTGGGCAGCTTGGGCGGGCTTGGCGGCGGCGTTCATGCGAACATCTCCTTGAGCTTGTCGAGGGCGCCCTTGGTGACCAGCACCTTCTTGTAGAACACCAGCGACAGCGGATCGGCATAACGCGGCTCGACCACCAACACATTGGCCAGATTGCGCGAGGCCAAAGCCAGATTGTCATCGACCGTTTCGGCGATGACCATCACCGAGCTCAGGCCCATGGCCTTGAACTTCTGCGCCAGCGCCTTGGTCTTCGGCGAATCCACACTGATGCTGTCCACCACCGCCAGGCGGCCGTCACGTGCCAGCTGCGACAGGATCGACGCCATGCCGGCGCGGTACATCTTCTTGTTCACCTTGTGCGAGAAATTCTCGTCGGGCGTGTTCGGGAAAATGCGGCCACCGCCGCGCCACAGCGGCGACGAAGTCATGCCGGCGCGCGCGCGGCCGGTGCCCTTCTGGCGCCACGGGCGCTTGGTGGAGTGCGCCACCGTGCCACGGTCCTTCTGCGCACGCGTGCCCTGGCGCGCGTTGGCCTGAAAGGCCACCACCACCTGGTGCACCAGCGCTTCGTTGTAATCACGGGCGAACACCGTGTCGGGCGCATCGACCTTCGAGGTCGCCTGACCCTGGTCGTTGAGGAGCTCGAGCTGCATCAGTTGGCTCCCTTGTTCTGCGCCTTCGCCTTGACGGCGTGGCGCACCACCACGTGGCCGTTCTTGGCGCCCGGCACCGCGCCGCGCACCAGCAGCAACTGGCGTGCTTCGTCGATGCGGACCACATCGAGGTTCTGCGTGGTCACGGTCACGTCGCCACGATGCCCCGACATCTTCTTGCCGGGAAACACGCGGCCCGGGTCCTGGGCCATCGAGATCGAGCCCGGCACGTTGTGCGAACGGCTGTTGCCGTGCGAAGCGCGCTGCGACTTGAAATTGTGACGCTTGATGGTGCCGGTGAAGCCCTTGCCGATCGAAGTGCCCTGTACATCGACCGCCTGGCCGACCGTGAACATGGCAACGGGCAGCGTGGCACCCGGCGGGTATTCGGCCGCGACTTCAGCGCTGACACGGAATTCGCGCAGGATCTCCCCGGCCAGCACACCAGCCTTGGCCAGATGACCCGCTTCAGGCTTGGTGACGCGCGAGGGCTTGCGTGAACCGAACGCCACCTGAACGGCGGCGTAGCCGTCAGCAGCATCGGTCTTGACCTGGGTGACGCGGTTGTTCGACACGTCGAGCACCGTCACGGGGACGGAGTCACCGTCTTCCGTGAAGATGCGCATCATGCCCACCTTGCGGCCTAGCAATCCGAGACGATGGCTCAGACTCATGGATATTCTCCAGCTCCGTCGCGGGAGCCTTTGTTTGACACACCCGACATCGATTGGCCGGGTGGGTGATTTTCGCGAGCACGCCGCATTGCTACGAGCCGCGAAAAGCCTATGAGTATAACAGTTGACGCGGCACCCACAAGCGCCGCCTTCAGATCAAGCCCCTACTGCAGCTTGATCTCGACGTCAACGCCGGCCGGCAAGTCGAGCTTCATCAATGCGTCGACCGTCTTGTCTGTCGGATCGACGATGTCCATCAAGCGCTGGTGCGTGCGGATCTCGAACTGGTCGCGCGAGCTCTTGTTCACGTGCGGCGAACGCAGGATGTCGAAGCGCTGCATGCGCGTCGGCAAGGGCACGGGGCCGCGCACGATGGCGCCGGTGCGCTTCGCGGTGTCGACGATTTCGAGTGCCGACTGGTCGATCAACTTGTAGTCGAAGGCCTTCAGGCGGATGCGGATCTTCTGCTTTTGCATGATGTTCTTTCAAAGAGCGCGCAGCACGAGGCTGCAAACGAAGGTGACCGAAGATGGCCACCGAACGGGCCACCCGTGCATGACAACCTTCGCCGTTATTCGATGATCTTGGCCACCACGCCGGCGCCGACGGTTCTGCCGCCCTCGCGGATGGCGAAGCGCAGGCCCTCTTCCATGGCGATCGGGGCGATCAGCTTGACGGTGATGCTGACGTTGTCGCCGGGCATGACCATCTCCTTGTCCTTGGGCAGTTCCACCGCGCCGGTGACGTCCGTGGTGCGGAAGTAGAACTGCGGGCGGTAGTTGCTGAAGAACGGCGTGTGCCGGCCGCCCTCTTCCTTGCTCAGCACGTAGATCTCGGCCGTGAAGTGGGTGTGCGGCTTGACGCTGCCCGGCTTGCACAGCACTTGGCCGCGCTGCACGTCTTCGCGCTTGGTGCCTCTGAGCAAGATGCCGACGTTGTCCCCCGCCTGGCCCTGGTCCAGCAGCTTCCTGAACATCTCCACGCCGGTGCAGGTGGTCTTTTGCGTGGCGGCGATGCCGACGATTTCGATTTCTTCGCCGACCTTGATGATGCCGCGCTCGACTCGTCCGGTGACGACGGTGCCGCGCCCGGAGATGCTGAAGACGTCTTCGACGGGCATCAGGAAGGCACCGTCGACGGCGCGTTCGGGCTGCGGGATGTAGCTGTCCAGCGCGTCGGCGAGCTTCATGATGGCTTGTTCGCCCATCTCGCCCTTGTCGCCTTCCATGGCGAGCTTGGCGCTGCCGTGGATGATGGGGGTGTCGTCACCGGGGAATTCGTACTTGTCGAGCAACTCCCTGACTTCCATCTCGACGAGTTCGAGCAGTTCGGCGTCGTCGACCATGTCGCACTTGTTCAGGAACACGATGATGTAGGGCACGCCGACCTGGCGGGCGAGCAGGATGTGCTCGCGCGTCTGCGGCATGGGGCCGTCGGCGGCGGACACCACCAGGATGGCGCCGTCCATCTGCGCCGCGCCGGTGATCATGTTCTTGATGTAGTCGGCGTGTCCGGGACAGTCGACGTGCGCGTAGTGGCGCTTGGACGTTTCGTATTCGACGTGCGCGGTGTTGATGGTGATGCCGCGCGCTTTTTCTTCCGGCGCGGCGTCGATCTGGTCGTAGGCCTTGGCTTCACCACCGAACTTGGTCGACAGCACGGTCGTGATCGCCGCCGTCAAGGTGGTCTTGCCGTGGTCGACGTGACCGATCGTGCCCACGTTCACGTGCGGCTTGCTGCGATCGAATTTGCCTTTTCCCATGTCTGTTCACTCCTGATCAAAAGAACAACGCCAGTGTCTTGGTTAAGGTTTCCGGCGGCCCGCTCACTCGCCTGCCACTGGCAGCAGACGGCGGACTGCCGAAGACCGTTCTTGTTGTCTTACTTGCCCCGCGCCGTGATGATGGCATCGGCGACGTTCTTCGGCGCTTCGCTGTAGTGCTTGAACTCCATCGTGTAGGTGGCGCGGCCCTGGCTCATCGAGCGCAACGTGGTCGAGTAGCCGAACATCTCCGACAACGGCACCTCGGCCTTGATGACCTTGCCGCCGCCGGGCATGTCGTCCATGCCCTGCACCATGCCACGGCGCGAGGACAGATCGCCCATCACGTTGCCGGCATAGTCCTCGGGCGTTTCCACCTCCACCGCCATCATCGGCTCCAGGATCACCGGCTGAGCCTTGCGGCAGCCGTCCTTGAAGCCCAGCGACGCGGCCATCTTGAACGCGTTCTCGTTCGAATCCACCTCGTGGTACGAACCGAAGGTGAGCGTGACTTTCACGTCCACCACCGGGTAGCCCGCGAGCACGCCCGTGGGCAGCGACTCTTCGACGCCCTTCTTCACCGCGGGAATGAACTCGCGCGGCACCACGCCACCTTTGATCGCATCGACGAACTCGAAGCCCTTGCCCGGTTCCTGCGGCTCGATGCTCAGCACGACATGGCCGTACTGGCCCTTGCCGCCCGACTGACGCACGAACTTGCCCTCGACGTCAGACACGCTCTTGCGGATGGTCTCGCGGTAGGCCACCTGCGGCTTGCCGACATTGGCCTCGACGCTGAACTCGCGCTTCATGCGATCGACGATGATCTCCAGGTGCAACTCGCCCATGCCGGAGATGATGGTCTGGCCACTCTCTTCATCGGTGCGCACGCGGAATGACGGGTCTTCCTGTGCCAGACGGCCCAGCGCGATGCCCATCTTCTCCTGGTCGGCCTTGGTCTTCGGCTCTACCGCCTGGCTGATGACGGGCTCGGGGAAGACCATCTTCTCGAGCGTGATGATGTGGTCCGGGTCGCACAACGTTTCGCCGGTGGTCACGTCCTTCAAGCCCACGCAGGCGGCGATGTCGCCCGCCAGGATCTCCTTGATCTCCTCGCGCTGGTTGGCATGCATCTGCAGGATGCGGCCGATGCGTTCCTTCTTGCCGCGGATCGGGTTGAACACCGAATCGCCGGACTTCAGCACGCCCGAATACACCCGCACGAACGTCAGCTGGCCGACATACGGATCGGTCATCAGCTTGAAGGCCAGCGCGGCGAACTTCTCGTCGTCGGCGGCGCGGCGCACCACGTCCTTGTCGTCGTCGTCGGTGCCCGGCACCGGCGGCACGTCGATCGGCGACGGCATGAAGTCGATGACGCCGTCGAGCATGCGCTGCACGCCCTTGTTCTTGAACGCCGAGCCGCAGAACATCGGCTGGATCTCGGCCGCCAGCGTGCGCGAACGCAGGCCGAGCTTGACCTCGGCCTCGGACAGTTCGCCCGATTCCAGGTACTTGTTCATCAGCTCTTCGCTGGCTTCGGCGGCGGCCTCGACCATGTACTCGCGCCACTTCTGAGCTTCGGGCAGCAATTCGGCCGGAATCTCGCGGAAGTCAAACTTCATGCCCTGGCTGGCCTCGTCCCAGACGATGGCCTTCATCTTCATCAGGTCGATGACACCGCTGAAGTTCTCCTCCGCACCGATCGGCAGGACCACCGGCACCGGGTTGGCCTTCAGCCGCACCTTCATCTGCTCATAGACCTTGTAGAAGTTGGCGCCGGTGCGGTCCATCTTGTTGACGAACATCAGCCGCGGCACGCGGTACTTGTTGGCCTGGCGCCAGACGGTTTCGCTCTGCGGCTGCACACCGCCGACCGCGCAATAGACCATGCAGGCGCCGTCGAGCACGCGCATGCTGCGCTCGACTTCGATGGTGAAATCGACGTGGCCCGGGGTGTCGATGATGTTGATGCGGTGCTCGGGCGTGGCCAAGTCCATGCCCTTCCAGAAGCAGGTCGTTGCCGCCGAGGTGATGGTGATGCCGCGCTCCTGCTCCTGCGCCATCCAGTCCATCGTGGCCGCACCATCGTGCACTTCACCGATCTTGTGATTCACCCCGGTGTAGAACAGGATGCGCTCGGTGGTCGTCGTCTTGCCGGCGTCGATATGCGCCGAGATGCCGATGTTGCGATAGCGCTCGATGGGGGTCTTGCGGGCCATGGTGGAACTCCAAATACAGGGGCCGCCCTCGGGTCAGTGATAACCCGTAAAGGCGGCCGGAAGACGTTTGCGGGTGCTGCTTGCTCGATCTAGAAGCGGAAGTGCGAAAAGGCCTTGTTGGCTTCGGCCATGCGGTGCACCTCGTCGCGCTTCTTCATCGCGCCGCCGCGGCCTTCGCTGGCTTCCAGCAACTCGTTGGCCAGTCGCTGCGACATCGACTTCTCGCCACGCTTGCGCGCCGATTCCTTCAGCCAGCGCATCGCCAGCGCGACACGACGGATCGGCCGCACCTCGACCGGCACCTGGTAGTTCGCGCCACCGACGCGGCGCGACTTCACTTCGACCATCGGCTTGATGTTGTTCAGCGCGACGACGAAGATTTCCAGCGGATCCTTGCCCGCCTTGGTCTCGATTTGCTCGAGTGCGCCATAGATGATGCGTTCGGCGATGGCCTTCTTGCCACCTTCCATGATGACGTTCATGAACTTGGACAAATCCACCGATCCGAACTTCGGGTCGGGCAGGATTTCGCGTTTGGGGACTTCGCGGCGACGTGGCATTTGGGTACTTCCTTCTTCGTTTCAGCTGGATCGCGCTTTCGCCTGATTGCGCAATCCTCGAGCGGCCATCGTGGCCGCTCACTTACTCGGCGGCACAGGCGGTGCCAACCGTGGACAAGCCACGCGCGACGCGCGCGACCAGATCGGGATCAGCTCTTCTTCGGACGCTTCGCGCCGTACTTCGAGCGCGACTGCTTGCGGTCCTTGACCCCTTGCAGGTCGAGCGAACCGCGCACGATGTGGTAGCGCACACCGGGCAAATCCTTGACACGGCCGCCGCGCACCAGCACCACGCTGTGTTCCTGCAGGTTGTGGCCTTCGCCGCCGATGTAGCTGATGATTTCGAAGCCGTTGGTCAGCCGCACCTTGGCCACCTTGCGCAGCGCCGAGTTGGGCTTCTTCGGCGTCGTGGTGTACACACGCGTGCACACGCCGCGCCGCTGCGGGCCGCCTTGCAGCGCCGGCGACTTGGACTTCGTGATCTCGGTCTGGCGACCTTGGCGCACGAGCTGGTTGATGGTTGGCATAAAGGGACCTGTGTTCGAAAAATGTCGTTCAGCTTCTCGACCGAAGAGCGCTGCACGGCCAAGCCGTGAAGAACTCGCACTTCGAAATCCGCTCGCGGCTCCGCGCTTGGGCGGGCTCAGGCAGATCCGGGCGCAGTTTGCTGAAAAGCCTTCCATTATATTCCGAAGGTGAAATCGCAGCAAGATGTCACAGCCGAACGGCCTGACAGCGCCGCATCGCCACGGGTGGTTCTGGACACCAACACCGTGCTGGATTGGCTGGTCTTCGCCGATCGCGCCTGCGTTGCGGTCGCACACCACATCACGTCGGGGCGCATGACCTGGCACGCCACGTCCGCCATGCGCGATGAACTGGCGCACGTGCTGCCACGCCCGGCGCTGGCGCGGTGGCAGCCCGACGTGCCGCGGGTGTTGGCCAGCTTCGATCGACACGTCATCCTGGCCCCGCCGCACGAACATACCGGCACATCGCCGCGGCCCCTCTGCAAGGACCCGGACGACCAGAAGTTCATCGACCTGGCGCTGGCAATCGGCGCGCGCTGGCTGCTCACCCGTGACCGCGCGCTGCTCGATCTGGCCGCCGCCGCGAGGCGCGCGGGCGTGCGGATCCTGCGTCCTGCAGATTGGATGGCCGACGCCGGAGCATGAAAAAGGGCGGCCGAAGCCGCCCTCACTGGCTACCTCGCCGGAGCACCTATTCGGCAGCTTCTCCGCCCGCGGCCAGCAAGGCCGCGGCCTCGGTCGCCGCATCCACGCCAGCCATCTGCACCGCCGCCAGCTCTTCAGCTTCCTGCAAGGCGATGGCACGGCGCTCGGTCTCGTCCATGGCTTCCTTGGCCTTGCGCGCCTGGTGGAAGGCCATGCCGGTACCCGCCGGGATCAGCCGGCCGACGATGACGTTCTCCTTCAGCCCGCGCAGCTCGTCGCGCTTGCCCATGATCGCCGCCTCGGTCAGCACCCGCGTCGTTTCCTGGAAGGAAGCGGCGGAGATGAACGAATCGGTCGACAACGACGCCTTGGTGATGCCCAGCAACAGGTCGGAATAGGTCGCCGGTTGCTTGTCCTCGGCACGCAGCTTGTCGTTGGTGCCGAACAGTTCGGAACGCTCGACCTGCTCGCCCGAGATGTAGTGGCTGTCGCCGACGCCGGTGATCTGCACCCGGCGCAGCATCTGGCGCACGATCACCTCGATGTGCTTGTCGTTGATCTTCACGCCCTGCAGGCGATAGACGTCCTGCACCTCGTCGACGATGTAGCGCGCCAGTTCCTCGACCCCCAGCAGACGCAGGATGTCCTGCGGCTCGGCCGGCCCGTCGACGATCGACTCGCCCTTGTTCACCACCTGGCCTTCGTGCACCAGGATGTTCTTCTCCTTGGGCACCAACTCTTCGTAGACCTTGCCTTCCGGATCGGTGATCTGCAGGCGCACCTTGCCCTTGGTTTCCTTGCCGAACGACACCGTGCCGGTCTGCTCGGCCAGCGTGCCCTTGTCTTTCGGGCTGCGCGCTTCGAACAGCTCGGCCACCCGCGGCAGGCCGCCGGTGATGTCGCGCGTCTTCTGGCCCTCGACCGGAATGCGTGCCAGCACCTCGCCGGGCTTCAGGTCCTGACCGTCGCGGATCTGCACCAGCGAACCGATCGGGAAGCTGATCGTCACCGAGTGGTCGGTGCCGGGAATCTTCACTTCCGAGCCCGAGGCATCGAGCAGCTTGACCTGCGGGCGCACGACCTTGATCGCGCCGCGGCGCTTCGGGTCGATGACCACCAGCGTGGACAGACCGGTCACCTCGTCAAGCTGGCGCGCCACCGTGACGCCTTCCTCGACGTTCTCGAACTTCGCCTTGCCGGCGAATTCGGTGATGATTGGCCGCGTCAGCGGATCCCAGGTGGCAAGCACGGTGCCGGCCTTCAGGCTCTGATCGGCCTTCACGTTCAGCAAAGCACCATAGGGCACCTTGTGGCGCTCGCGCTCGCGGCCGTGGGCATCGGCGATGACGATCTCGCCGGATCGCGAAATCACCACCTGTTCGTCCTTGCCATTGGTGACGTAGCGCATGGTGACGTTGAAGCCGACCACACCGTCCGACTTGGCCTCGACGCTGTTGGCCACCGCCGCGCGCGACGCCGCACCACCGATGTGGAAGGTGCGCATCGTCAACTGTGTGCCGGGCTCACCGATCGATTGCGCGGCAATCACCCCCACCGCCTCACCGATATTGACCAGGCCGCCGCGGCCGAGATCGCGGCCGTAGCACTTGGCGCACAGACCGAAGCGCGTGGCGCAGGTCAGCGGTGTGCGCACCTTGACCTCGTCCACCCCGGCGGCTTCGAGCATGTCGAGCGCGTCTTCGTCGAGCATTTCTCCCGCAGGCAGGATGGACGCCTGCGTCTCCGGGTGCTGCACCTCGATCGCGGTGACGCGGCCGAGGATGCGGTCGCGCAGCGATTCGATGACCTCACCCCCCTCGATCAGTGCACGCATCGCAATACCGTTCTGCGTGCTGCAATCCTGCTCGATGACGACCAGGTCCTGCGTCACGTCGACCAGGCGGCGCGTCAGATAACCCGAGTTCGCCGTCTTCAACGCCGTGTCCGCCAGACCCTTGCGCGCGCCGTGCGTGGAGATGAAGTACTGCAGCACGTTCAGGCCTTCACGGAAGTTGGCCGTGATCGGGGTTTCGATGATCGAGCCGTCCGGCTTGGCCATCAGCCCGCGCATGCCGGCCAGCTGGCGGATCTGCGCGGCCGAACCGCGCGCACCCGAGTCGGCCATCATGTAGATCGAGTTAAACGATTCCTGATCGACTTCGTTGCCGTGGCGGTCGGTGACCTTCTGCTTGGACAGCTGGCTCATCATGACCTTGCCGACCTCGTCGCCGGTCTTGCCCCAGATGTCCACCACCTTGTTGTAGCGCTCGCCGGCCGTGACCAGGCCCGAGACGTACTGCTGCTCGATTTCCTTGACCTCTTTCTCGGCCCGCTCGATGAGCCTGGGCTTTTCCTTCGGCACCAGCATGTCGTCGATGCAGATCGAGATGCCCGCGCGCGTGGCCAGCTTGAAGCCGCTTTGCAGCAGCTTGTCGGCGAAGATCACCGTTTCCTTCAGGCCACATTTACGGAAGCTGACGTTGATGAGACGCGAGATCTCCTTCTTTTTCAGCGCCTTGTTGATGTTCGAGAACGGCAGCCCCTTGGGCAGGATCTCGGACAGCAACGCGCGGCCGACGGTGGTCGCGACCAGGCTCGTCACCGGCTCGAATTCGCCATCGACCTCGCCCTTGACATGCTCGGTCAGGCGCACGCTGACGCGCGCAGTGATCTCCACCGCGTCGTTGTCGAGCGCGCGCTGCATCTCGGTCAGATCGGAGAAGACCATGCCTTCGCCGCGTCCGTTGATGCGCTCGCGCGTGGCGTAGTACAGGCCCAGCACCACGTCCTGGCTGGGCACGATCGACGGTTCGCCCGAGGCCGGGAACAGCACGTTGTTCGACGCCAGCATCAAGGTGCGCGCTTCCATTTGCGCCTCGATCGACAGCGGCACGTGCACCGCCATCTGGTCACCGTCGAAGTCGGCGTTGAAGGCCGAGCACACCAGTGGATGCAGCTGGATCGCCTTGCCTTCGATCAGCACCGGCTCGAAGGCCTGGATGCCCAGGCGGTGCAGCGTCGGCGCGCGGTTCAAGAGCACCGGGTGTTCCTTGATGACTTCCTCGAGGATGTCCCACACCACCGGCGTGCCGGATTCGACTTCCTTCTTCGCCGCCTTGATGGTGGTGGCAATGCCCATTGCCTCCAGCCGGCTGAAGATGAAGGGCTTGAACAATTCGAGTGCCATCAGCTTGGGCAGCCCGCACTGGTGCAGCTTCAAGGTCGGGCCGACCACGATGACCGAACGGCCCGAGTAGTCGACGCGCTTTCCGAGCAGGTTCTGGCGGAAGCGGCCGCTCTTGCCCTTGATCATGTCGGCGAGGGACTTCAGCGCGCGCTTGTTGGCGCCGGTCATCGCCTTGCCGCGACGGCCGTTGTCGAGCAGCGAATCCACCGCTTCCTGCAGCATGCGCTTTTCGTTGCGCACGATGATCTCCGGCGCCTTCAACTCCAGCAGCCGCGCCAGGCGGTTGTTGCGGTTGATGACACGTCGGTAGAGGTCGTTCAGGTCGGACGTCGCGAAGCGGCCGCCGTCCAGCGGCACCAGCGGACGCAGGTCCGGCGGCAACACCGGCAGCACCTGCAGCACCATCCAGTGCGGCTTGATGCCGGACTTCTTGAAGGCTTCCATCACCTTCTGGCGCTTGCTGTTCTTCTTGATCTTCAGTTCGCTGCCGGTGGCGTCGTTCTTGATCTTCTCGATCTCGACGTCCAGGTCCAGTTCTTCGAGCAGCTTCTTGATGCCCTCGGCACCCATCAGCGCGACGAACTCTTCGCCGTACTCGACACGCTTGGCCTCGTAGTCGTCCTCGGTCATGATCGAGAACTTCTTCAGCGGCGTCATGCCCGGATCGACGACGACGTAGGCTTCGAAGTACAGCACGCGCTCGATGTCGCGCAGCGTCATGTCGAGCACCAGGCCCAGACGCGACGGCAGGCTCTTCAGGAACCAGATATGCGCGCACGGCGCGGCCAGGTCGATGTGACCCATGCGCTCGCGCCGCACCTTGGTCTGCGTGACCTCGACGCCGCACTTCTCGCAGATCACACCACGGTGCTTCAGGCGCTTGTACTTGCCGCACAGGCACTCGTAGTCCTTGATCGGGCCGAAGATCTTGGCGCAGAACAGACCGTCGCGTTCAGGCTTGAAGGTGCGGTAGTTGATGGTTTCGGGCTTCTTCACCTCGCCGAACGACCAGCTGCGGATCTTCTCCGGAGAAGCCAGGCCGATCCGGATGGCATCGAAATGCTCATCGGGGGTGAATTGCTTGAAAAGGTCGAGTAGTCCCTTCATGCTTCAGCTCCTTAATTGCGTTCGAGTTCGATGTCGATGCCAAGGGAACGTATTTCCTTGACCAGGACATTGAACGATTCCGGCATGCCGGCTTCGATGGCGTGCTCGCCCTTGACGATCGACTCATAGACCTTGGTGCGGCCGTTGACGTCGTCGGACTTGACGGTGAGCATTTCCTGCAGGATGTAGCTCGCGCCGTAGGCTTCCAGCGCCCAGACTTCCATCTCGCCGAAACGCTGGCCGCCGAACTGCGCCTTGCCGCCCAGCGGTTGCTGCGTGACCAGGCTGTACGGGCCGGTGGAACGCGCGTGCATCTTGTCGTCCACCAGGTGATGCAACTTCAGCACGTGCATGTAGCCCACCGTGACCGGCCGCTCGAAGGCTTCGCCGGAGCGGCCGTCGTGCAGCGTGGCCTGCGTCCGCGCCGCGGTCAGGCCTTTCGCTGCAGCAATGTCGTCCGGGTAGGCAAGTTTCAGCATCGCGCGAATCTCGGCTTCCGCCGCACCGTCGAACACCGGCGTCGCGAACGGCACGCCGTGTTGCAGGTTGTGCGCCATCTCGAGGATCTGGTCGTCGCTCATGCCGTCGAGCGCCGCCGTCTTGCCACCGGACTTGTTGTACAGCTCGTCAAAGAACCTGCGCAGTTCAGCCACCTTGGCCTGCTCCTGCAGCATGTTGCCGATGCGCTGGCCGATGCCCTTGCCGGCCCAGCCCAGGTGCACTTCGAGCACCTGACCCACGTTCATGCGCGAAGGCACGCCCAGCGGGTTGAGCACGATGTCGGCGGGCGTGCCGTCGACCATGTACGGCATGTCCTCGACCGGCACGATCTTCGACACCACGCCCTTGTTGCCGTGGCGTCCGGCCATCTTGTCACCCGGCTGCAAGCGGCGCTTGACGGCCAGATAGACCTTGACCATCTTCAGCACGCCAGCCGGCAGTTCGTCGCCCTGGGTGAGCTTCTTCTTCTTTTCCTCGAAGGCGACATCGAAGCCGTGACGGGTCTGCTCGTTGGAGTTGCGGATGCTCTCCAACTGGTTGGCCAGGTCCTCATCGGCCGGGCGGATGTCGAACCAGTGGTACTTGTCCACCGAGTCCAGATACGCCTTGTCGATGACCGTGCCCTTGGCGATCTTCTGCGGGCCGCCGTTGGCCGGCTTGCCGATGAGCAGCTTTTCGATGCGGTCGAAGGCGTCGGCCTCGACGATGCGCATCTGGTCATTCAGGTCGAGGCGGAAGCGCTTCAGCTCGTCGTCGATGATCTGCTGGGCGCGCTTGTCGCGCACGATGCCTTCGCGGGTGAAGACCTGCACGTCGATGACGGTGCCGTTGGTGCCCTGATCGACACGCAGCGAGGTGTCCTTCACGTCGGAGGCCTTCTCGCCGAAGATCGCGCGCAGCAGCTTTTCTTCCGGCGTCAAGGTGGTCTCACCCTTCGGCGTGACCTTGCCCACCAGCACGTCGCCGGGGTTGACTTCGGCGCCGACATAGACGATGCCCGATTCGTCCAGGCGCGCCAGTTGCTGTTCGCTCAGGTTCGGGATGTCGCGTGTGATGTCCTCGCTGCCCAGCTTGGTGTCGCGCGCCATGACCACCAGTTCCTCGATGTGGATCGAGGTGTAGCGGTCGTCGGCGACAACCCGTTCGCTGATCAGGATCGAGTCTTCGAAGTTGTAGCCGTTCCAGGGCATGAACGCGACCAGCATGTTCTGGCCCAGCGCCAGTTCACCCAGGTCGGTGGAGGCACCGTCGGCGACCACGTCGCCCGCAGCGACCACATCACCACGCTTGACGATCGGGCGCTGGTGGATGTTGGTGTTCTGGTTGCTGCGCTGGTACTTGATCAGGTTGTAGATGTCCACACCGACTTCACCGGCCGCCGTTTCCTTGTCGTTGACACGGATGACGATGCGGTTGGTGTCGATGTAGTCCACCACGCCGCCGCGCTTGGCGACGACGACGGTGCCCGAATCGACCGCGGCGACGCGTTCGACACCGGTACCGACCAGCGCCTTCTCGGGCCGCAGCGTGGGCACCGCCTGGCGCTGCATGTTGGCGCCCATCAGCGCGCGGTTGGCGTCGTCGTGCTCCAGGAACGGAACCAGCGATGCGGCCACCGACACGATCTGTGTCGGCGCCACGTCCATGTACTGCACGCGTTCCGGCGAGACCAGCACCGATTCGCCGTTCTCGCGCGCCGACACCAGTTCATCGACCAGCGTGCCTTCGCCGTCGAGCGAGGCGTTGGCCTGCGCGATGACGTACTTGCCTTCTTCGATGGCCGACAGGTAGTCGATGTCCATCGTCACCTTGCTGCCGTTGACACGGCGGTAAGGCGTTTCGAGGAAGCCGTACTCGTTCAGCTGGGCATACAGCGCCAGCGAATTGATGAGGCCGATGTTCGGGCCTTCCGGCGTCTCGATCGGGCACACGCGGCCGTAGTGCGTCGGGTGCACGTCGCGCACCTCGAAGCCGGCGCGTTCGCGCGTCAAGCCGCCCGGGCCGAGGGCCGAGACACGCCGCTTGTGCGTGATCTCGCTCAGCGGGTTGGTCTGGTCCATGAACTGCGACAGCTGCGACGCACCGAAGAACTCCTTCAGCGCCGCGGAGATCGGCTTGGAGTTGATCAGGTCGTGCGGCATCAGCGCTTCGGTCTCGGCCTGGCCGAGGCGCTCCTTGACCGCCTTCTCGATGCGCGCCAGGCCGCTGCGGTACTGGTTCTCGGCCAGTTCGCCGACGCAGCGCACACGCCGGTTGCCGAGGTGGTCGATGTCATCGACCTCGCCGTTGCCGTTGCGCAGATCGACCAGGATCTTGACCACGTCGAGGATGTCCTCGTTGCTCAAGGTCATCGCGCCTTCGGGGGCGTCGCGGCCCACGCGGGCATTGAACTTCATGCGCCCGACGCGGCTCAGGTCGTAGGTGTCGGCGCTGTAGAACAGGCGGTGGAACAGCGCCTCCACCGCGTCTTCGGTCGGCGGCTCGCCGGGGCGCATCATGCGGTAGATGGCCACGCGCGCGGCCAACTGGTCGGCGGTTTCGTCACTCGCCAGCGTCTGGCTGATGTACGCGCCCTGGTTCAGCTCGTTGGTGAAGATGCACTGCACTTCCTTGATGCCGGCGGCACGCAGCTTCTTCAGCAATGCTTCGGTCAACTCGTCGTTGGCCTTGGCGATGATCTCGCCGGTATCGGCATCGACCATGTTGCGCGCGATGGTGCGGCCGACCAGATAGTCCTCGGGCACCGAGACATGGCCGGTGCCGGCCTGTTCGAGCTGGCGCACATGACGCGCGGTGATGCGCTTGTCCTTTTCGACCACGACGTTGCCGGCCTTGTCGGTGATGTCGAAGCGCGCCACTTCGCCGCGCAGCCGCTCGGGCACGAACTCGAGTTGCGCGCCCGAATCCATCAGGCGGAAGTTGTCGTTGACGAAGAAGTGCGCCAGGATCGATTCGGGGTTCAGGCCGATCGCCTTGAGCAGGATCGTCACCGGCATCTTGCGGCGGCGGTCGACGCGGAAATACAGGATGTCCTTCGGATCGAACTCGAAGTCGAGCCACGAGCCGCGATACGGAATGATGCGCGCAGAGAACAGCAGCTTGCCTGAGCTGTGCGTCTTGCCCTTGTCGTGCTCGAAGAACACGCCAGGGCTGCGGTGCAGCTGGCTGACGATGACACGTTCGGTGCCGTTGACGATGAAGCTGCCGTAGTCGGTCATGAGCGGCACTTCGCCCATGTAGACCTCTTGTTCCTTGATCTCCTTGACCGCCTTGGCCGGATGCGATTCGCGGTCGTAGATGATCATCTGCAGCTTCGCGCGCACCGCGCCGGCGAAGGTCAAGCCGCGCTGCTGGCATTCGCGCACGTCGAAGGCCGGGCGGGCCATCGAGTATTCGAGGAACTTCATCTCCACGAAACCGTTGTGCGAGACGATCGGGAAGGCCGACAGAAACGCGGCCTGCAGCCCTTCGGGCAGGCGCTTGGCCGGCGGCACATCCTTTTGCAGGAACGCGACATACGACTCGCGCTGCATCGTCAGCAGGTAGGGGACCGCGAGAACGCTCTCGCGCTTGCCGAAGCTCTTGCGAATGCGCTTGCGCTCGGTGAAGCTGTAGGGGGTTGCTTGCGCCATGAATACTCCGTGCCATGAACGGGTGCCCGGCCTGTGGCCACTGGCTTCGCACCCGCTTCGTCGGCGACTGGCGTCCTGGCTTCGGCGCGAACACGCCGAGCGGACTCGATGCTTGGTGGTTGGCCACTACCAACCGCTGGCGGACAACCCCGGCATTGCACCGCGGCCCGACCAAACCTGTTCCCTGCAGTCGGATCAGAGAACACTGCAAAGCCCACACGCGGGTGCGGCTTTGCGCTGCTCTCCAGCAGCGGCACAGCGCGGTGTTGCCACCCGCTGTGCATTCAACTCACATCACTTCAGTGAAGCCTTGGCGCCGGCATCTTCCAGCTTCTTCTTGCCGGCTTCGGCATCGGCCTTGCTGATGGCTTCCTTGACCGGCTTCGGTGCGCCATCGACCAGGTCCTTGGCTTCCTTCAGGCCCAGGCCAGTGAGTTCGCGCACGACCTTGATGACCGAAACCTTGTTGGCGCCGATTTCGGTCAGCATCAAAGTGAATTCGGTCTGCTCTTCAGCCACGGCGGCGGCGGCACCGCCACCACCACCGGCGGCGGGGGCCGACATCGCGGCGGCCGACACGCCGAATTTCTCCTCGATGGCCTTGACCAGGTCATTGAGATCCATCACGGACATGCTGTCCAGTGCGCTCATGAATGCGTCTTTGTCGAATGACATTTGGGATTCCTCGTTGCGGAAAGTTCAGTTGGATGAATGGGGTTCAGGTGGCAGCAGGGGCATCGGGCGCTGCGCCCGCTGTCGCTTCGGCGACTGGCGCTTCGGCGACTGGCGCTTCGCCGACCGTCGCTTCGGCAGCCGGCGCTTCGGCCACCGGGGCTTCGGCAACCGCCTCGGCCGCAGCCGGCTCGGCACGCTTCTCGGCAATGGCCGCCAGCACGCGCGCAAAGCGCGAGATCGGCGACTGCATCAGGCCCAGCAACTGCGCCAGCAAGACTTCCTTGCTCGGGATCGCGGCCAGCGCCTTGACGCCATCCGCATCCAGCGCCTTGCCGGCATAGGCCCCACCGGTGACGACCAGCTTGTCGTTGGTCTTGGCATAGTCCGCGAGCACCTTGGCCGCAGCCACGGCATCCTCGGAAAAGCCATAGATCAACGGGCCGACCATGCGCGGCTGGGCCACCTCGAATGCCGAACCGGCCACCGCGCGACGGGCCAGCGAATTCTTCAGCACGTGAAGATAGACGCCCTTGTCGCGCGCCTGCCGGCGCAATGCATTGAGGTTTTCCACGCTGAGGCCCCGGTATTCGGCCAGCGCCAGCGTCTGCGCGCGGGCCACTTGGCCTGCCACGTCCGCCACCACGGCTTCCTTCTCGTTGCGATTCAGACTCAAAGGTCCACTCCTTTTTCAACGCCCCACCGGCCCTTGCGGGTTGCGGGGCAGCCATCAATCAGCGACCAGACCTTTCAGACCACCCGGCTGATGCGGCACCCGAAGGCACCTCGCCAGCCTTGAAACCTGTCCGGCGGGACCGCCATCTGCGCTGGTTGATGCCGTCGGACCTGTAGTCCATCGGGCTTCGATTAAGGGCCCCACCCGACCAAGGGCTCGTCCCACCAACGGTCTTGGATGACCCGGTGCCACTCTTGCGAGGCAGCCCCGGCCCACCATCCCCAGCGCGGCGTGCCGCGCTTCAACTCTTCTGCGGCGTGCCGCGCTTCAACTCCATCGCGGCGAACCGCGCGTCAATTCAACTGTCCTTCAACCCTGCGCGGCGACCAGCGAGGTGGTGTCCACGCGCACACCCACACCCATCGTCGAAGACACCGCCACCTTGCGCAGATAAATTCCCTTGCTGCTGGCCGGCCGGGCCTTGTTCAAGGCATCGATCAAGGCCAGCAGGTTGCCGCTGAGCTTGTCCGATTCGAACGAACGCCGGCCGATGGTCGAATGCACGATGCCGGCCTTGTCGACGCGGAATTGCACCTGGCCGGCCTTGGCGTTCTTCACCGCGGTGGCCACATCGGCCGTCACCGTGCCGACCTTCGGGTTCGGCATCAGCCCGCGCGGACCCAGGATCTGGCCCAGCGTGCCGACCACGCGCATGGTGTCGGGCGAGGCGATGACGACGTCGAAATCCATCTTGCCGGCCTTGATTTCGGCGGCCAGGTCGTCCATGCCGACGATGTCGGCACCGGCGGCCTTGGCTTCTTCCGCCTTCGCGCCTTGCGCGAACACCGCCACGCGCTTGCTCTTGCCGGTGCCGTTGGGCAGCACGACCGCGCCACGCACCACCTGGTCAGACTTCTTGGCATCGATGCCCAGCTGCACCGCCACGTCGATCGATTCATCGAACTTGGCGGTGGCGCAATCCTTGACGATGCCCAGCGCGTCGCCGATCGGGTACAGCTTCAGGCTGTCCACCTTGCCGGCAAGCGACTTCTGCTTCTTGCTGATGCTTGTCATGTCAGACCCCTTCCACCGTGACGCCCATCGCGCGGGCCGAGCCGGCGATGGTCTTGACCGCGGCATCCAGGTCGGCGGCGGTCAGGTCCTTCATCTTGGTCTTGGCGATTTCCTCGAGTTGCGCGCGCGTGATGCTGCCGACTTTATCCAGATGCGCCTTCGACGAGCCCTTCTCCAGCTTCAGCGCCTTCTTGATCAGCACGGTGGCCGGCGGCGTCTTGATGACAAAGGTGAAGGACTTGTCGGCAAACGCGGTGATCACCACCGGCAGCATCAGGCCTGGCTCGACGCCTTGCGTCTGCGCATTGAAGGCCTTGCAGAACTCCATGATGTTCAGACCGCGCTGGCCCAGGGCGGGACCCACCGGCGGCGACGGGTTGGCCTTGCCGGCCGGTATTTGCAGCTTGATGAAGCCGACGATTTTCTTTGCCATGAATGGCTCCTTTCGAGTTCAGACGCCGGTTCGACCTTGTGGTCGTCGCAGCTCCTCGTTCACTGACCCGTCAATGAAATCCGCTGGCGCCGGGTCGGCTGCGCTCGCGGCGTTTGGCTCAAACCTTCTCGACCTGTGCGAAGTCCAGTTCCACCGGCGTGGCGCGTCCGAAAATGGTCACCGACACGCGCACCTTCGATTTCTCGTAATTGGCCTCTTCCACCGCGCCGTTGAAATCGGTGAACGGGCCGTCCTTGACGCGCACCAACTCGCCGACCTGCCACAGCACCTTCGGGCGCGGCTTGTCCACGCCTTCTTGCATCTGGTTGACGATCTTCATCACCTCGGCTTCGGAAATCGGCGCCGGGCGGTTGCGCGCTCCACCGACGAAACCGGTGACCTTGCTGGTGTGCTTGATCAGGTGCCAGGACTCGTCGTCCATGAGCATTTCGACCAGCACATAGCCAGGGAAGAAGCGGCGCTCGGTGACCGATTTCTTGCCGTTCTTGAGCTCGACCACTTCCTCGGTGGGCACCAGGATGCGGCCGAACTTGTCATGCATGCCGGCGCGCTCGATGCGCTCGCGGATGTTGCGCTCGACGGCCTTTTCCATGCCGGAATAAGCATGCACCACATACCAGCGCAACGCGCTCGGCGTGGCCGCCGCTTCGGCGCCGGCCGGGGTGATGCTCTCGACTTGATCGTCTGTCGTCATGGCTCGTTCCTTCAGCGTTTCCAGCCCAGCACCAGGTCGTACAGCACCCACTCGAGCGTCTTGTCGGTGATCCACAGGAACAGGGCCATGACGAAGACGAACGCGAACACATAGCCGGTCATCTGCATCGCTTCTTTGCGCGAAGGCCAGACCACCTTCTTCGCTTCGCGCACCGCATCGCGCCCGAAAGCGATCAGCTGCTTGCCCGACTCGGAGGTGAAGAACAACGCCACCGCCGCCGCCAGCAGCACGATCAACGCCGCCACGCGCTGCCACAGGTCCTGCTTGCCGAGCACGTAAAACGCGGCCAGCGCGGCCACCAGCAGCACGGCGGCGCCGCCCAGCTTGGCCTTGTCGGCACCGGTCGAGACGGTCTCGACTTGTGTGTTCGCGCTCATGCTTCCCTTTTCAGTGCCGGCCCACGAAGGACCCGACAGGCTTTCGGCTGCAGCCGACAGGCAGTGCCTGTCGTGGCAGGGGCAGAGGGAATCGAACCCCCAACCTTCGGTTTTGGAGACCGACGCTCTGCCAATTGAGCTATGCCCCTGCAGCCTTCTTCAACGTCTCGATTGATGCGCGTTATTCGATGATCTTGGCCACCACGCCGGCGCCGACGGTTCTGCCGCCCTCGCGGATGGCGAAGCGCAGGCCCTCTTCCATGGCGATCGGGGCGATCAGCTTGACGGTGATGCTGACGTTGTCGCCGGGCATGACCATCTCCTTGTCCTTGGGCAGTTCCACCGCGCCGGTGACGTCCGTGGTGCGGAAGTAGAACTGCGGGCGGTAGTTGCTGAAGAACGGCGTGTGCCGGCCGCCCTCTTCCTTGCTCAGCACGTAGATCTCGGCCGTGAAGTGGGTGTGCGGCTTGACGCTGCCCGGCTTGCACAGCACTTGGCCGCGCTGCACGTCTTCGCGCTTGGTGCCTCTGAGCAAGATGCCGACGTTGTCCCCCGCCTGGCCCTGATCCAGCAGCTTCCTGAACATCTCCACGCCGGTGCAGGTGGTTTTCTGCGTGGCAGCGATGCCGACGATCTCGATTTCTTCGCCGACCTTGATGATGCCGCGCTCGACTCGTCCGGTGACGACGGTGCCGCGCCCGGAGATGCTGAAGACGTCTTCGACGGGCATCAGGAAGGCACCGTCGACGGCGCGTTCGGGCTGCGGGATGTAGCTGTCCAGCGCGTCGGCGAGCTTCATGATGGCTTGTTCGCCCATCTCGCCCTTGTCGCCTTCCATGGCGAGCTTGGCGCTGCCGTGGATGATGGGGGTGTCGTCACCGGGGAATTCGTACTTGTCGAGCAACTCCCTGACTTCCATCTCGACGAGTTCGAGCAGTTCGGCGTCGTCGACCATGTCGCACTTGTTCAGGAACACGATGATGTAGGGCACGCCGACCTGGCGGGCGAGCAGGATGTGTTCGCGCGTCTGGGGCATGGGGCCGTCGGCGGCGGACACCACCAGGATGGCGCCGTCCATCTGCGCCGCGCCGGTGATCATGTTCTTGATGTAGTCGGCGTGCCCGGGACAGTCGACGTGCGCGTAGTGGCGCTTGGACGTTTCGTATTCGACGTGCGCGGTGTTGATGGTGATGCCGCGCGCTTTTTCTTCCGGCGCGGCGTCGATCTGGTCGTAGGCCTTGGCTTCACCACCGAACTTGGTCGACAGCACGGTCGTGATCGCCGCCGTCAAGGTGGTCTTGCCGTGGTCAACGTGACCGATCGTGCCCACGTTCACGTGCGGCTTGCTGCGATCGAATTTGCCTTTTCCCATGTTGCTGCTCCGAAAAACGAATGCCTGACGAGTGCCTGAAGAATGAAATGACTTGCGCTTGCCTGTCTGCGAATGGTGCCCATGGCGCGGATCGAACGCGCGACCTCTCCCTTACCAAGGGAGTGCTCTACCACTGAGCCACATGGGCATCGACACGGGCCTGCACACATCGGATGTGCAGGCCGGTGGCGACCCCGCCCTTTTCAGCCCCGCACCCGCCGAATCGGGCTGGAGCGGGAAGCGGGAATCGAACCCGCGTCATTAGCTTGGAAGGCTAAGGTTCTGCCACTGAACTACTCCCGCCCGGGAGTTCTGGCCAGCGCGGCCCCAACCGCCGAATGACCGCCAGAGCGTTGACTTCGAGTCCCTACGTCTTTGAGTACCGTTGTACCGTGATGAGTTGAATGCAGCGGACGACCCTGTGGTGGAGGAGGCTGGATTCGAACCAGCGTAGGCGTAAGCCAACAGATTTACAGTCTGCCCCCTTTAGCCACTCGGGCACCCCTCCGAGGCGAACCGCAGACTATACCACTTTTGGCACGTTCTCTTGCCGCTCGACCGCCGCTGGCGCTTGCGCGGGCAGCCGCCAATCGAGCAGAGGCGCAGCCTTGTCCGCAACGGCCAGAAACGCGCTGGCTCGACCGAAATGTCCGCAGCCGATGAACGGCGACGGGCCCCGGCGGGCGGACAGCGGCGACGGGTGGTTGCTCGAAAGCAACAGATGCCGCCTGCCATCGACCCGTCCGGCCTTTCGCAGCGCATGCGCGCCCCACAGCATCAGCACCTTCGGCCGTCGATCTTCAGACAACGCATGTACTATTTCGTCAGTGAGCACTTCCCAACCCAAAGCGGATTGGCTGGCGGGCAGACCGTCCTCGACAGTCAGGTGGCTGTTCAGCAGCAACACGCCGCGCTCGGCCCACGTTTGCAGGCTGCCGGAGGCCGGCATCGGGGCGCCAAGATCGCGCTGCAGTTCGGAGAAGATGTTGCGCAGGCTGGGCGGCACCCGCTGACGCAGCGGCACCGAAAACGCCAGCCCGTCGGCTTGGCCGGGGCCGTGATACGGGTCCTGGCCCAGGATCAATACCCGCACAGTAGTCAAGGGTGTCAGCCGCAAGGCCCGAAACACATCGGCCGGATAGATCGTCGCCCCCGCAGTGCGCCGGGCATCCACGCGTTCGATCAACCGACGGCCGGCGGACGAGTCGCGCCAGGCATTCACCAACGGCGCCCAGTCGTTGTCGATGCGACTGATCGCTGCAGCGAGCGGTTCGGCCAGTCGGTTCAACCGAACAGCGCCGCCAGCGCCGCACCGGGGTCGTCGGCGCGCATGAAGGCCTCGCCGACGAGAAAGCCGTGCACACCGGCCGCGCGCATGCGTGCCACATCGGCACGGCCGAGGATGCCGCTTTCGGTGACCAGCAACCGCTCGGGCGGCACCTGGTCGAGCAGTTGCAGCGTGGTGTCGAGCGTGACCTCGAAGGTGCGCAGGTTGCGGTTGTTGATGCCCAGGAGCGGCGTGCGCAGGCGCAGCGCACGTTGCAGTTCAGCGCCGTTGTGCACCTCGACCAGCACCGCCATGCCGAGCGCGAGCGCCTGGCTTTCCAGATCGGCCATCTGGGCATCGCCCAGGCAAGCGGCGATGAGCAGGATGCAATCCGCCCCCCAGGCGCACGACTGATCGACTTGGTACGCATCGACGATGAAGTCCTTGCGCAGCGCCGGCAGCGCGCAGGCTGCGCGGGCCTGGCGCAGGTAATCCGGCGAGCCCTGGAAGAACTGCTCGTCGGTGAGCACGCTTAAGCCAGCCGCACCGTGCTCGGCGTAGGACGCGGCGATCCGCGCCGGCACGAAATCCTCGCGCAGCACCCCTTTGCTCGGGCTCGCCTTCTTGATCTCGGCAATCACCGCCGGCTGCCCGGCCGCCACCTTGTTGCGCAGCGCGGCGACGAAATCACGCCGCTCGGTGCGCGCTTCCGCGTCGCGGCGCATCGCCGAACCGTCGCGCAGCCGCTTCGCCGCGGCGACTTCTTCGCGCTTGACCGCGACGATGCGTTGCAGGATGTCGCTCACGCAAGCCGCCTCGGCCCAAGGCGCGCGCTGCTCATGGCGCGGCGAGCGCTCGCGAGCGCTCGATGAAGCGCGCCATGCACCGCCTCGCGTTGCCCGATGCCAGCGCCCCGCGCGCCAGTTCCACGCCCTCGCGCATCGACGGCGCCAGGTTCGCCGCATACAGCGCCACACCGGCGTTGAGCATGACGATGTCTCGCGCAGGGCCGTCTTCGTTGTCCAGCACCGACACCAGCATGGCCTTCGATTCATCCACCGATGCCACCTTCAATGCGCGGTTGCTGGCCATCGTCAGCCCGAAATCCTCGGGGTGGATCTCGTATTCGCTGATCGCGCCGTCCTTGTATTCGCCGACCATCGTCGCCGCGCCCAGCGACACCTCGTCCATGCCGTCGCGGCCGAACACCACCACCGCGTGTTCGGCGCCCAGGCGCTGCAGCGCGCGCACCTGGATGCCGACCAGGTCGGGGTGGAACACGCCCATCAGGATGTTCGGCGCATCGGCCGGATTCGTCAGCGGCCCGAGGATGTTGAAGATCGTGCGCACGCCCAGTTCCTTGCGCACCGGCGCCACATTCTTCATCGCCGGATGGTGCGCCGGCGCGAACATGAAGCCGATGCCGGTGTCAGCGATGCAGCGCGAGATGGCCTGCGGCGACAGGTTCATCGGCACGCCCAGCGCTTCGAGCACGTCGGCGCTGCCGCTCTTGCTGCTGACACCGCGGTTGCCGTGCTTGCTGACCTTGGCGCCGGCCGCGGCGGCGACGAACATCGCGCAGGTGGAGATGTTGAAGCTGTGCGAGCCGTCGCCACCGGTGCCGACGATATCGACCAGATGCGCGCGGTCGGCCACCTCCACCTTGGTCGAGAACTCGCGCATCACCTGCGCGGCGGCGGTGATCTCGCCGATGGTCTCCTTCTTCACACGCAGGCCGATCAGCATCGCCGCCATCATCACCGGCGACATCTCCCCGCTCATGATGCGGCGCACCAGCGCCAGCATCTCGTCGTGGAAGATCTCGCGGTGGTCGATGGTGCGGGTCAGCGCATCCAGGTCGGTGATCGGCATGTCAGTGTTCCTTGAAGAAAGAACGCACAGCGGTGATGGCGCGGTCGATGCCAGCTGCATCGACGTCCAGGTGGGTGACGAAGCGCAACCCGATCATCCCGGTGGCCAGCACGCCACGCGCTTTCAGATGCTCGAGCAAGGCCGCGCCGCGGCCATCGCTCACCGCGGCGAAAACGATGTTGGTCTGCGGCGCGACCACGCTCAAGCCGTCGATGCCCGCAAAGCCCTCGGCCAAGCGCGCGGCCAGCGCATGATCGTCGGCCAGGCGCTGTACATGGTGCTGCAACGCATGCTGCGCGGCCGCCGCCAGCCCACCCGCCTGGCGCATGCCACCGCCGAGCATCTTGCGCACGCGGTGTGCGCGGCGAATGAAGTCGTGCCCGCCCACCAATGCCGAGCCCACCGGCGCGCCCAGCCCCTTGCTGAAGCACACCGACACCGAATCGAAGCCGCGCACCAGCTGCGCGGCCGGCACGTTCAGCTTCACCGCCGCGTTGAAAAGCCGCGCGCCATCCAGATGCGTGCACAGGCCGCGCGCATGCGCCAGCGCGGTGGCCTGCTCGACATAGTCCGGCGGCAGCACCTTGCCGCCGATGGTGTTTTCCAGCGCCAGCAGCCGCGTGCGCGCGAAGTGCTCGTCGTCGGGCTTGATGGCGGATTCGACATCGGCCAGCGCCAGCGTGCCGTCGGCCTGATTGACCAGCGGCTGCGGCTGCACGCTGCCCAGCACCGCCGCGCCGCCGGCCTCGTAGCGGTAGGTGTGCGCGCCCTGGCCGACGAGATACTCGTCGCCGCGGCCGCAGTGGCTCATGATCGCCGCCAGGTTGCTCTGCGTGCCGGTGGGCATGAACAGCGCCGCGGGCTTGCCCAGCAACGCGGCGATGTGGTCCTGCAGCGCATTCACCGACGGGTCGTCGCCGAAAACATCGTCGCCCAATGGCGCGCGCGCCATCGCCTCGCGCATCGCGGCAGTCGGGCGGGTCACCGTGTCGCTGCGCAGATCGACCATCGGCCCAGTGATCCCCTCGCTCATGGACGGTGCTCCAGGAAGTTCTTCAGCAGCGCATGGCCGTGCTCGCTGATGATCGATTCGGGGTGGAACTGCACGCCTTCCAGCGGTGCGGCGGTGGCCGCCAACTCGCGGTGGCGCACGCCCATGATCTCGCCGTCGTCGTCGGCGCTGGCGCTGACCTCCAGTTCGGCCGGCAGGCTGCCCCGGTCGATGACCAGCGAGTGATAGCGGTTGACGGTGAACTGCCGCGGCAGCCCGGCATACACGCCGCGCTCGTCGGTGCTGATGACGCTGGTCTTGCCGTGCATCTGCCGGCCCGCGCGCACCACCTGCCCACCCAACGCCGCGCCGATGGCCTGGTGGCCCAGGCACACCCCCAGGATCGGCAGCTTGCCCTGGAAGTGGCGAATGGCCTCGATGCAGATGCCGGCTTCCGCCGGCGTGCACGGCCCCGGCGACAGCACCAGCCGCGCGGGGCGCAACTCGGCGATGCCTTCGAGGGTGATCTGGTCGTTGCGGAACACGCGCACGTCCTCGCCGAGTTCGCCGAAGTACTGCACCAGGTTGTAGGTGAAGCTGTCGTAATTGTCGATCACGAGCAACATCAGAACCCCTCTTCCACCAGCTCGGCCGCGCGCAGCAGCGCTCGCGCCTTGGCCTCGGTCTCGGCCCATTCCAGTTCGGGCACTGAATCGGCGACCACGCCGGCTGCGGCCTGCACGTGCAGCACGCCGTCCTTGACGATGCCCGTGCGAATGGCGATGGCCACGTCCATGTCGCCGGCAAAGCTGAGGTAGCCGCACGCGCCACCGTAGATGCCGCGCTTGATGGGCTCGAGCTCGTCGATGATTTCCATCGCCCGCACCTTCGGCGCGCCCGACAGCGTGCCGGCCGGAAAGGTGGCGCGCAGCACGTCCAGGCTGCTCATGCCGTCGATCAACAGGCCTTCGACATTGCTGACGATGTGCATCACGTGCGAATAGCGCTCCACCGCAAAGGCCTCGGTCACCTTGACGCTGCCGATCTTCGCGATGCGGCCGATGTCGTTGCGCGCCAGATCGATGAGCATGACGTGTTCGGCGCGCTCCTTCGGGTCGGACTTCAACTCTTCTTCCAGTGCCAGGTCCTGCTCGAGGGTGGCGCCGCGCGCGCGGGTGCCGGCCAGCGGCCGGATGGTGATCTTCTGCCCCGCCGGCGTGCTTTCCTGGCGCACCAGGATTTCGGGCGAGGCGCCGACGATCTGGAACTCGCCCATATCGTAGAAGTACATGTAGGGGCTCGGGTTCAGCGAGCGCAGCGCACGGTACAGGCTCAGCGGCGATTCGGTGTAGCGCTTGTGCAGCCGCTGCCCCACCTGCACCTGCATCATGTCGCCGGCGGCGATGTACTCCTTCGCCTTCAGCACCGCGGCGATGTAGTCGGTCTTCCTGAAGTCACGCTGCACGGCATGCGACGCACCGCGCTTGACCGGCGGCGCGGTGACGCTGTAGTGCAACTTGTCGCTTAAGCTGGCCAAGCGCCGCCTGGCCTTGGCGAAGGCCTCGTTCTGGGCCGGGTCGGCATAGACGATCAGGTACAGCCGCCCCGACAGGTTGTCGATGACCGCCAGTTCCTCGCATTGCAGCAGCAGGATGTCGGGCGTGTCGATGCCGCCGTCTTTCCAGGTGGCGGCCAGCCGCGGCTCGACGTAGCGCACCGCGTCGTAGCCGAAATAGCCGGCCAGCCCGCCGCAGAAGCGCGGCAGCCCGGGGCGCAGCGCCACCTTGAAGCGCTTTTGGTATTCGGCGATGAAATCGAGCGGGTTGCCCTGCACGCTTTCGACCACGCGGCCCTCAGTCACCACCTCGGTGACAAAACCGTTGGCGCGCAACAGCGTGCGAGCCGGCAGCCCGATGAACGAATAGCGTCCGAAGCGTTCGCCGCCGACCACGCTTTCGAGCAGGAAGCTGTGCTTGCCGCCGCCTTCGGCGCAGGCCAGCTTCAGGTACAGCGACAGCGGGGTTTCGAGGTCGGCGAAGGCCTCGGCGATGAGCGGGATGCGGTTGAAGCCCTGGGCGCTCAGGCTGTTGAATTCGAGTTCGGTGATCACGTCGGTCCCTCGGCAATCCGGACGGCCTGGAACACGCTAAATCCCAGGCATCGAATCCGTTTCGGCTCGCCGCGCGTATGCATCGTCGTGGCGGGCCCGGCACTGGCACACAGCCAGCGGCAAGCAGGTCAAAGCTCGTTTGACCGACGCCAGGGCCAGGCTCCCCGGTCGCATGACCTTTGCTTGCAAGACATCAACATGATCCGAAGTCTATCCCACCGCCGTCGCGTCGCAGCCCGTTCAGGGGGACTTGGCCGTGGCTGTCTTGCGCCACTGCTCCACCGCCGCCAGCATGCGCTCGACATGCTTGTTCGGGTTCAGGCTCAGGTAGCTCGACACCACCGTGCCGTTCGGCGCGATGACGTACGACACCCGGTTGGCGAAGTCCGGCATGATCGTCATCGCGGCGTCGTAGGCGGCGATGACCTTCTTCTGCTCATCGGCGGCCACCGGAAACTTGCCCTGGCAGGCCTGCACCGAAAACTTGGTGATGGTGTCGAGGTCGTCGCCCGAAACGCCGATGACCGTGGCCCCGAGCGCGTCGAAGCTGGGCATGGCCTCGGCAAACTGGTGCGCCTCGACCGAGCAGCCCTGCGAGAACGCCGCAGGAAAGAAGTACAGCACCACCGGACCCTTGGCCAGCGCCTCGGCCAGCGAGTACTGGAACACGTTGCCGCCCAGTGCAGCCTTGACCTTGAAGTCCGGCGCCTTGTCGCCGATATCGAGCGCAGCGCGCGCGGGCAAAACGATGGCGGCGCACATCATCAACAACGCCAGTGAGCGCTTCATGCACATCTCCTCATCACCAAACGGATTCGCCCCATCTTGCCAGAAGGCGGGTATCCAGGCTGCCACTGTGCGCATCGCGGGACCGAGCATCGGCGCACGTTGGCTGGCGTGCATCGCCGCGCTGTCCGCCCTGTTCGGCTGCGGCACGCTGCCCGAGCCCGGCCCCAAACCCGTCTCCACCGCGCTGGCGCCGCGTGCCGACAGCAGCCTGGCGCAGATCGCCGCGGCCTCGACGCCGCCGGGCGACTTGTCAGGCTTCCGGCTGCTGCCGCTGGGCGCTTTCGCGCTCGACGCGCGCATCGCCACGGCGCAACGTGCGCGCCACAGCCTGGACCTGCAGTACTACGTCATCGAGAACGACGCCACCGGTCAGTTGCTGCTGCGCACGCTGCGCGAAGCGGCCACACGCGGCGTGCGCGTGCGCCTTTTGGTCGACGACCTGTACACCGTGCAAACCGACACCGCGCTGCGCGCGTTGGCTGATGCGCCGAACATCGAGGTGCGGCTGTTCAATCCCTTTTGCTGCCTGCGTGGCTCGACGGCCGGGCGCTTCACCGCCTCGTTGTTCGACCTGTACCGCATCAACCACCGCATGCACAACAAGCTGTTCATCGCCGACGGCGTGATGGCGGTCGTCGGCGGGCGCAACATCGCCGACGAATACTTCATGCTCAACGCCAGCGGCAATTTCGTCGACATGGACGTGTTCGTGATGGGCGCGCTCATCCCACCGTTGCAAGCCATCTTCGACAAGTACTGGAACAGCGACGTGGTCTATCCGGTGCAGGCGCTGGTGGACCTTGGCGACACCGATGCGCCAGGGGCCGGCGCCGATGACCCGCGCAAGGACATGCCCCCGGTCGATGTGCTGGGCTATGGCCCGGTCGGCGAAGAGTTGGCCGCCGGCCGCATCGGTCTCATCTGGGCACCGGCGCTGGCCTTCGCCGACCCGCCGAACAAACGCGATACGTTGACGGCCGATGAAGCGCGCGAGAAGAGCGTCAGCACCGCGATGCGCATGAAGATCTGGAGCGCCGAAACCGATCTGGTCATCACCAGCCCGTACCTGATTCCCGGCCCGCTGGGCATCGGTGCCTTCGAGGCATTGGGCCAGCGCAAGGTCAATGTCACCGTGCTGACCAATTCGCTGGCCGCAACCGACGAGCCGCTGGTGCACACCGGCTATGCGCGCTACCGCGAACGGCTGCTGAGCTACGGCGTGAATCTGTACGAGCTGAGCCCCGAACGCACGCGCCAGACCCAGCGTCTGGGCCTGTTCGGCTCATCGTTCGGCCGCCTGCATGCGAAGACGGCTGTCGTGGACCAGCGCACGGTGTTCATCGGCTCGATGAACCTCGACCCGCGTTCGGACACGCAGAACACAGAGCTCGGCATCTTCATCGACAGCCCGCAACTGGCCCGCGAAATGCTGCGCGTGATCGACATCAGCCGGCTGCAAAGCGCCTGGCGTGTGCGCCTGAACGACAACGGCGCGCTCGAATGGCAATCGGTCGAAGGCGACAAGGAGGTGGTGCTGAGCGAGGAGCCCGAAGCCAGCTTCTGGATGCGCTTCAACAATGCGCTGCTCAGCCCGTGGGTGCCCGAACAGTTGTTGTAGCGCTGTATTCTGCGCAGGGGCGCACACCGCGCCGGGGAGACTGCCAATGCCGACGATGTTCCGTTCAAGCCTGGGTGGCGCACGGCCATGAGCGCAGGCCTACAAGACGTCGCCGCAGCGTCCGCCGACAGCCTGCCGCCGTTTCGTACCGTGCCCGACCTGGTGCGCGAGCACGCGCTCGCACGGCCGGATCACCCGGCGTTGGTGCAAGGCGAGCGCGTCATCACCTACGGCGAACTCGATGCCTTGATGGACCGCGTAGCAGCCTCGCTGCAGCGCGACGGCGTCAAGCGCGGCGAGGCCATCGCCATGTGCGCACACAGCGCGCCGCACTATGGCGCGGTGTTCCTCGGCGCATTGCGCGCCGGCGTCGCGGTGGCGCCGCTGGCGCCGTCGGTCACGGCCGAACAGTTCAACTCGATGCTGGCCGATTCGCAGGCACGCTTGCTGTTCGCCGATGGCGCCGCCGCCGACCTGTTCGGCGGCAGCGGGGCGGGCACACGCTGCATCACGATCGGCACAGGCATCGACGGCACCGCGCTCGATGACTGGCTGGTCGCGCCGGGCACCCGACCGGCCGCTGTCGCGCTGCAACCCGAATGGCCGTTCAACATCATCTATTCCAGCGGCACCACCGGCACGCCCAAGGGCATCGTGCAATCGCACGGCATGCGCTGGACGCACGTCATGCGCGGCCAGACCTACGGCTACAGCGCCGACACGGTGACATTGCTGTCCACGCCGCTGTACTCGAACACCACGCTGGTGGTGTTCTTCCCGTCGCTGGCCTACGGCGGCACGGTGCACCTGATGGCCAAGTTCGATGCCGCCGGCTACCTGGCACTGGCGCAGCGCGTGCGCGCCACGCACACCATGCTGGTGCCTGTGCAGTACCGGCGGCTGATGGCGCAGCCCGATTTCGATCGCCACGACCTGCGCAGCTTCCACGTGAAGTTCTGCACCAGCGCGCCGTTCGACGCGACGCTGAAGGCCGATGTGCTGAAGCGCTGGCCGGGCGGGCTGGTCGAGTTCTACGGCATGACCGAAGGCGGCGGCAGCTGCATCCTCGAAGCCCACACCCACCCCGACAAGCTGCACACGGTGGGCCAACCGGTCGCCGGCCACGACATCCGTCTGATCGACGAGCAGGGCGTCGAGATGCCGAAAGGCGAAGCCGGCGAGGTGGTCGGCCACTCACCCGGCATGATGATCGGCTACCACGGTCAGCCGCAGAAGACCCGCGAGGCCGAGTGGTACGACGGCACCGGCAAGCGCTTCATCCGCACCGGCGATGTCGGCCGCTTCGATGACGACGGCTTCCTGATCCTGTTCGACCGGCGCAAGGACATGGTCATCAGCGGCGGCTTCAACATCTACCCGAGCGATCTGGAAGGTGTGCTGCGCGAACACCCGGCAGTGTCCGAGGCGGCGGTGGTGGGCGTGCCCTCCGAACAATGGGGAGAAACGCCGGTGGCCTATGTGGTGCGCAGGCCAGGCGACAGCACCCGCGCCGAAGTGCTGCTGCAGTGGTTCAACCAGCGGGTGGGCAAGACTCAGCGGCTGGCCGACCTGCAATACCTCGACGAGCTGCCGCGCAGCGCCATCGGCAAGGTGCTCAAGCGCGAGTTGCGCGACCGGTATGCGGCCGGCGCCGGCCGCGGCCCGACCTGAGCCGGGCCCGCACGGCTATTGCGTCAACTGGGCGAGGATCTTCTTCTTCGCCGCTTCGTAGTCGCTGGCGCTGATCAGCTTCTGGTCGTACAGCGACTGCAGCTCCTTCAACTTCTGTTGCGGCGACTCGGCCTGGGCAGCGCCGGCCTGCGCCTGCGTGGCTGCGGCCTTGGCCTTCTCGGCGGAGGCCGCCGACGCATCGGCGGCAGCTTCGCCGCTGCGGCCTGGTTGGCGGCGGCGGCATTGGCGTTGGCCGTGGCCGCCGTGGCGGCGACCGCTTCGGTGGTGACCACCGCAGCGGTCGCGGCACCGGCGACGAACACGGTGCGGCGGGCCGCGCGGCGCCACACGCCGAAGATGGCCCAGGACGGGGTCGAGGCGGCCAGCAGGGCTGCCCCAAGGATCGAGACCCGCGGCGGGGCAAGGGGCGGCGCTCTTGGTCGTGTCGGACATTGGGCTTCTCCTGGTTGCGCTCACTTCTTGGTGCGCACGCTGCGCAGTTCCATCATCTTGAAGGCCTTGCCACCGCGTGGCGCGCCCCACAGCTGCGTGACATGGTCGCCGCCTTCGGCGATGCTGACGCGCATCTCGATCTCCACCGGCTTGCTGCCGGCGGCGGTGGCTTCGCAGCTTTTCAGCACCGCCGAGCGGCCCGCCTTGTCCATCATGCCGCGGTACAGGCTGATGGCAGTGCTGCCGTTGTCCATCCAGGCGGCTTCGTAGGTCTTGGTGGTGTTGTCGAAGCCGTAGTAGCCGATGCCCTCGAAGGGCTCGCCGTCCATCGCCGTGGACCAGCATGGTCTGCACATAACGGCCGCCCAGTGTCCAGCTGTTGACCGAACTGCCCTTGTACTCGAGCGGCGGCTTCTTCGCATCGAGCCACACCAGCACGGTGACATCGAAGCTGCCGATCATCGGCTCGAGGCGCTTTTGCCCTTCGCCGGGTGTCATCGCCTTGTCCAGCGCCTTCGCCTTGGCGCTGTCCTTGCCCGGCGCATCGGCGGCGGCGGCCGGCAATGACAGCACGCTGCCGGCCAGCCCGATCAGCGCGGTCAGCAGCAGCGCGCGTGCGGCGGAAGTGGTCTTCATGGTCGCAGTCTCCTGATGGGTTTGCAAGCTGTCTATTGCGTCAGCTCGTCGAGGATCTTCTTCTTCGCCGATTCGTAGTCGCTGGCGCTGATCAATTTCTGGTCGTACAGCGACTGCAATTCCTGGAGCTTCTGCTGCGGGGTCTTGCGGGCACCGCGGCGGCTGCCGCCTGCGCCTGCTGTGCCGCCACGGCGGCCTGGTGCGCCGAGGCGGCGGCCGCGTTCGCCGCGGCCGCGTTGGCACTGGCCTTGGCCGCCGCGGCCGCATCGGCGCTGGCCGCCGCGGCGCCGCCCCAGACGACCGTGCGGTAGGCCGTGCGCCGCGCCACGCCCGCAAAGGACAGCGGCGTGAAGGGCAGGCCGATGATGTCGATGAACAGCGACACCGGCCCGGCGTTCGCGGCCGGCAGCTTGCCGGAGATCACGCTGATGTCGTAGCTCAGGTCATTGCCCTCGACGCGCGGGTTGCGCAAGCGTCACGACCACGTCGGACAACTCGTCCTTGCCCTCTTGAAAGACCGACAGCGTGGCGTTCGGCGGGTCCTTCAGAAAGCTGTCGGGACCGGCCTTCCAGAAGTCCAGGTACTCGGCGGTACGGTAGTGGCCGGCGATGCGCACCGGCCGGTCGGAGAAGAACAGCGTCGTCGGGCTGATGCCCTTCAGCGTGAGCGTCTTGCCGTCGGCACTGATCGCCACGCCCCGCGCGTTCTGCACGAACAGCAGTTGCGCGATCACCGGCACCGCGGCCGCCGACTGCACGGCCAGCGCGCGTTGCGGGGCAGCCAGGGCCGCGGCCAGCACGGTCCACGGCATAGCAAAGAGCGCGCGACAAAGGTCCTCATGGTCTGCGACTTCAGCGCCGTATCACCGCGCGCCGGTAGGCGGTGCGCCGCGCCACGCCGGCATAGGACAGCGGCGTCATCGGCATGCCGATGACGTCGATGAACAGCGAGGCCGGGCCGCCGCTGGCCGGCATGGTGCCTTCGAGCACCTTGACGTCGTAGCTCAACTGGTCGCCCTTCAGCACCGGGTTCGACAGCGTGACGACGATGTCGGCGTTGAACTTGTCCTTCTCCAGTACCGACAGGTTGGCGTTCGGGTTGTCCTTGGCGAAGCTGTCCTTGCCGTCGTTCCAGAAGGGCACGAACGCCTGCGTGGCCATGTTGCCGGCGATGCGGTCCGGCCGGTCGCTGAAGAACACCGTCACCGGGCTGACGCCCTTCAAGGTGAGCTTGCCGTCGGCATAGCTCATCGAGGCGGCGTTCTGCACGAACAGGAAGTCGGCCTGCTTGGCCTGGGCACGCGTCGATGTCGATGAAGCGGCCACGCCGGCGAAGGCCGCGGTGGCGATGAGTTTGCGTCGTGTGGTCATGAGAAGCTTCTTTCTGCAGAACAGTAGGTTGAGTGTGCTGCCCACCACTGCCAGCACACGCAGAGCCTGTCGATGTTTCGCTCACGGCGCCAACGCGCGATCGGCGCATCGGCGGATGTGGGAGGGCATCAGTCGGCCTTGGCCTTTTCCTTCATCGCCGCCTGCAAGGTCTTGATGTCCGCCGGCGTCAGCTGCGGCCTGTCGACCTTGAGGGTCAGCTTGTTGAGCTTGCCGGTGAAGGCGAAGGGCGGCTTGTAGTCGGCGTCGTTCACGCCGGTGAGCGTGTCGGAGCCGACGTCGAAGCTCTCGTCCCATTGCAGGATCATCGGCAGGGTCTTCTCCATCTTCTTCGTGGCAACCACCTTGCCGTCGACCTTGAGCGTGCCGGTGCCGGGCTGGGCGAGACCGGTGAAGCTGTTGAACGCCAGCGTGCCGGCACCGATGCCGTCGTACTTGAAGTCGAACTCCACCGTGTGCTTGCCCGGCGTCAGTGCTTCGTCGCCCTCCCACTTGATGCGCTCCAGATCGAGCATGTTCCACAGGAACACCGGCTTGCCCTTGAGTAGGTAGAAGCCGTAGCCGGCGAAGCGGCCGCCCGAGGTCAGCAGCATGCCTTCGGCACCATTGGCCGGCACCTCGATATCGGCGGTGATGGTGTAGCTGGTGTTCAGCAGCGACGGCGAATCGCCCTGCGGCAGCCCGACCATCGGCCGCGTGTAGACGAACTCGGTGCGCCCGGCGGTGATGTTCGGCCGCGGCGCGACCAGTCGCGCGGCCACCGAGGCGTCGAGCGGGAAGACCTGATACTTCTTCGCTTCGGCGACGAACATCTTGCGCATCGCCGCGACTTTCTGCGGGTGCTTCGCGGCGATGTCGTCGGCCTGGTTCCAACTCTTGCTGAGGTCGTAGAGCTGGAAAACCTGGTTGTTCAGCGGGTCGGGGTTGGCCGCACCGAAGGCCTCCCACGGTGCGCGGTTGACCTTGGTGCTGAGCATCCAGCCGTCGTGATAGACGGCCCACTGGCCCATCATCTCGAAGTACTGGGTCTTGTGCCGCGACGGGGCCTTGGCGTTCGCCGCGTCGAATGTGTAGGCGAAGCTGGTGCCTTCGATCGGCTTTTGCTTGATGCCGTCGACCATCGCCGGCGCCTTGATGCCGGCCGCCTCGAGGATAGTCGGCACGACGTCGATGACATGCGTGAACTGCTCGCGCAGGCCGCCCTTGTCCTTGATGCGTGCCGGCCACGACACGACCATGTTCTGGTTGATGCCGCCCAGGCGCGAGGCGTTCTGCTTGAACCAGTCGAAGGGCGTGTCGAAGGCCCACGACCAGCCGGCCGACATGTGGTTGTAGGTGGCCTCGGTGCCCCACACGTCGTAGAACTTCATCTGCACGTCCACCGGCACGCTGACGCCGTTGAAGAAGGCCACCTCGTTGGGCGTGCCCAACGGCCCGCCTTCGGCGCTGGTGCCGTTGTCGCCGTTGATGTAGATGATCAGCGTGTTGTCGAGTTTTCCCAGATCCTCGAAGCCCTGGATCACACGCCCGATCTCGTGGTCGCTGTAGGCCGCGTAGGCGGCGAACACGTTCACCTGGCGGATGTAGAGCTTCTTCGCCTCGGCGCTCAGGGTGTCCCACGGCGGCAGCACGTCATTTGGCCACGGCGTCAGCTTCGAGTCCTTCGGGATCACGCCGAGCTTCTTCTGGTTCTCGAAGATGCGCTCGCGCAGCTTTTCATAGCCGTCGTCGAACAGGTGCATCGCCTCGATCTTGTCGACCCACTCCTTGGTCGGGTGGTGCGGCGCATGCGTCGCGCCCGGCGCGTACTTGATGAACACCGGCTTGCTCGGGTCGGTCTGGTGCATGCGCGACATCCAGTCGAGCGCGTCGTCGGCCATGCCGGTGATCAGGTTCCAGCTGCCCTCCTGGCCCTTGAACGGATAGATCTGCGTGGTGTTGCGGAACAGGTTCGGCTGCCACTGGTTGGCGTCACCGCCGACGAAGCCGTAGAAGTATTCGAAACCCATGCCGGTGGGCCATTGTGTGAACGGCCCGCTCTGGCTGGCCTGGAACGCCGGCGTGTTGTGGTTCTTGCCGAACCACGAGGTGTTGTAGCCGTTGTCGAGCAGGATGCGGCCGATGGTCGCGTTGTCCACCCCGATGATGCTGTTGTAGCCCGGGGAAACCCGTCGATTGCTCGGAGATCACGCCGAAGCCGACCGAATGGTGGTTGCGCCCGGTGATCAGCGCGGCGCGTGTCGGCGAGCACAGCGCGGTCGAGAACACGCGGTTGTAGCGCAGCCCTTCGCTGGCGATGCGGTCCATCGTCGGCGTCGGGATCACGCCACCGAAGGTGCTGGGCACGCCGAAGCCGGCGTCGTCGGTGATGATCAGCAGCACGTTCGGTGCGCCTTTCGGCGGCACCACGCGCGGCGCCCACCACGACTTGGACTGCAGCGCGTCGTTCTTGATCACGCCGCCGAAGGCCGGGTCGGGCGCCGGCAGCTGGCTGGGACTGACGGTGCTGGTGGCACTGGGCGAGCCCAACGTGCCGGTGACCTGCTGGCCGGAACCCTTGCCGGCGCTGGTGGGCTGTTGGGCGCCAACCGCGGCCGCCAGCAGGCCCGCGGCCAGCGCGGCCATGGCGCGGAACAGAGTCGACGTCGATTTCATCAGTTTTCCTTGCATGAGCTCACGTGGAAGATGCCGTCACGGTAGTCGAATATTTGCGACGCAGGCAACTCGGGACTTTATAAGCAGGTGCGGCAAAATGCATTGACATTTCCGGACAGGGCCGCTGGGCGCCCCGAAGCTCAGGACCACCTCAACCGCGATCAATGGAAAACGCTCAGAACCTGGCCGGCCCGTGGGCGAAGCCGGCGTCTGATCCCACCGCCGAGCTGGGCGTCTCCGGCGAAGTGCGCATGGGCCCGCTGCTGCCGGTGCCCGGCCTGCTGCGAGAGCTGGGCGTCGATCCGGCCCCGCTGCTGGCCTCGCTTGGCCTGGATGCGGCGCTGTTCGACGATGCCGAAAACCGAGCGTCGTACGCCAGGCTCAGCCAGTTGCTGGAGCTCAGCGCGCTGGCCACGGGCTGCCCGCACTTCGGTCTGCTGGTGGGGCAGCGTTTCGACGGCCGCACCCTGGGTGCGCTGAACGCACTGATGCTGAACTGCGCCAGCGTCGGCGAGGCGCTCGAATGCATGGTCTTGTACCTGCACTGGCACGATTCCGGCGCCGTGCCGGTGTTGCTGCGCCTGAGCCCGGCGCGGGTGTGCCTGGGTTACTCGATCAACCGGTCATTCACGCCGGGTGCGACGCAGGTCTATGGCCTGGCCATGACTGTCGCCTACCAGCTGCTGCGTGGGTTGTGCGGCAGCGCCTGGCGAGCCACCGAGGTCAGCTTTGCGCACGCGGCGCCGCAGGACACAGCACCCTACGCGCGCCTTTTCGAGGCGCCGGTGCGTTTCGACGCCGAGCTCAGCGCGGTGAGTTTCCCTGCCGGTTGGCTGGCGCACCGCATCGAGGGCGCCGACCCGGTGCGCCACGCGCAGATCGATGCGCATCTGCGCGCGGCGGCGCAGGCGCAGAACGCACCGCTGTCCGACAAGGTGCAACGCGCTTTGCACAGGATGATCTTCGCCGGCAACGACTCAGCGGCGCGGCTGGCGCACTTCTTCGGCCTGCACGAGCGCGCACTGCGCCGGCGCCTGGCCGAAGAGGGCACGAGCTTGCAGCAGATCGGCCAGCAGACGCGCTTCGACCTGGCGGCGCAGCTGTTGCGCGATACACGGCTGCCCGCGACGCAGATCGCATCTGCCCTGCACTACTCGGACGCAGCCACCTTCAGCCGGGCTTTCAAGCGCTGGACGCGGGTCACGCCGATCGCATGGCGCGCAGCGCGCGCACGCGCTGCCCAACCCACTGTCATGCTGCCCGCAACGCGCAACTGAAGCCGCGCGCCCCGCCGCTCAACGCGCGGGCGGTTTCAGCAGCACCAGCGACAACGACGCCACGGTGCAGGCCATCGCCGCCCATTGCAACAGCCCGAGTGGCTCGCCGTGCACCAGCGCGCCCGACAGCATGGCCACGATCGGCACCATCACCGACGACAGCCCGGCGATGTTCACCGGCAGCATGCCGACGATCGAGAACCAGGCCGCATTGCCGATGCTCATCGGCACCAGCGCGATGTACGACACGACCACGATGGTTTGCCACGACGGCATGAACCACGGCCCTTCGGACAGCACCAGCGCGCCGATGGCGGTGGGCACGGCAGCGATGAGCAGTTGCCAGCCGGTCAGCACCAAAGCGTTGACCTGGACATTGCCGCGCTTGAGCACCAAGGTGCCGACGGCCCAGCCCAGCCCCGCGACCAGGCCGAGCGCGAAGCCGAGCGGCGCCCGCGCATACGCATCGAGTCCCGGCACCATCAACAGCAGCACCGCGCCGCAGCCCAGCACCACCGCCAGCAGCAGCCGGCCGCTGAGGCGTTCACCGAGCACCGCCCACGAAATGAGCGCCGACCACAGCGGCATCGTGAAGCCGAGCACCGCCGACTGACCCGACGGGATCAGGATCGCCGAATAGGTGCTGGCGATGTTCCAGATGATCAGGTAGAAAAAGGTGCCGATGCAGATCGTCGGCCAGTAGCGCCGGGGCACCACCAGCGACAAGCCGCGCGAGCGCGCCACCGACAGCAGCGCCAAACCGGCCATCGTGACGGCGACGGCGCGGAAGGTCCACACCGAAATCTCGCGCACCGCAAAGGCGAACAGCGGCCAGTTGGTGCCCCAGACCAGCGTGAGCACCACCATCAGGACCAGGGCGCGGCGGGGAATGGCGGTTGGGCTCATGGGCGTGGAGGCTAACCGCTCCCCACCCCGGCCTTCATGCGTCGGGCCGCACGCCCGCGGTGGTCAGGCGTAGCGCAGCTCGCTCGCCTTGCCGCGAAACACCCAGTACGAGAACGCGGTGTAGGCGACGATGGCCGGCACCGAAATGCACACACCGACGAGGATCACCTTCAGCGCCGCCGGGCTGCTGGCCGCCTGCCACACGGTCATGCGGTCGATGATGACGAACGGGTAGATGCTGTAGGCAAGCCCCAGGAAGCCGAGCACGAAGACCAGGATCAACAGCACGAACGGCAGCCAGCTCAAAGCGCCGCGCACGATGCGCGTGTGCAGCAGCGCCCACACCGCCAGCAGCGCGGCGCCGGTCATCAGCGGAATGGCGGCCAGCGCGATCAACGCGGGCAGCGAGAACCAGCGTTCGCGCACGGTCGCACTGATCCAGGGTGTGGCCAGCGAGATCAGCACCAGCCCGCCGACCATCGGCGCCCAGGCCAGCTTGGCCCAGCCGATGGCCTTGGCCTGCAGATCGCCCTCGGTCTTCATCACCAGCCAGGCCGCGCCCATCAGCACATAGGCCATCGGCAACGCGACGGCGATGGCGGCGGCGAACAGCGGGTAGTTCCAGCCGCTGCCGAAACCGCTGATGTAGCGCCCGAGCATCCAGCCCTGCGACATCGCGGCCAGCGCGGAGCCGGCGAAGAACAGCCGGTCCCAGCGCGCCTTGTGCACGGCGCGCGCCTTGACACGAAAGTCGAAGGCAACGCCGCGCAACGTGAGCCCGACCAGCATCAGCGCGACCGGCAGATACAGCGCACCGAGCACCGCGCCGTGGGCCTTCGGGAAGGCCACCAGCAGGATGCCCACGCCAAGCACCAGCCAGGTTTCGTTGGCATCCCAGAACGGGCCGATCGAGGCGATCAGCACGTCCTTTTCTTCCGCGCTGGCGCGCGGCATCAGCATGCCCACGCCCAGGTCGTAGCCGTCGCTGACGACGTAGATCAGCATCGACAGGCCCATCAAGGCCATGAAGATCACCGGCAGCGCGTGGTCGAAACTCATTCGGACTTCAAGCCGCGCCACCGGCCGCCGGCGACTGTGCCGCCGGGCACCGCAAGCGGCGGCTGGTCCCGGTTCGGCGCGACCAGCTCGTCGGCCTTCAGCGCCATGTAGCCGAGCACGCCGATGTAGGAGACGATGAGCGCCAGGTACAACGCGACGTACATCACCAGCGTGGCCGCGATCATCGGCGCCGGCACGGCCGAGGCCACATCGGCGGTGCGCACCAGGCCGAAGACGATGAACGGCTGGCGGCCGATCTCGGTGACGTACCAGCCGGCCAGCGTGGCCACCCAGCCCGAGAAAGTCATGCCCGACAGGCCCCACAGCAGCCAGCGGGGCAGCGCGTCGGCGCGCCATTTCGCGCGCCACAGCACGAAGCAGCCGACGAAGCTGGTGAGCAGCATCAGCATGCCGGTGCCGACCATGGCACGAAAGGCGAAGAACACCGGCGCCACCGGTGGGTGCGCGCCTTCATATTCGTCCAGGCCCTTGACTTCGCCCTCGACCTCGTGCGTCAGGATCAAGCTGGCCAGCTTCGGTATCGCCACCTCGTAGTGGTTGCGCCGCTCGGCACGGTCGGGCCAGGCGAACAGCAGCAGTGGCGCGCCGCGCTCGGTGTGCCACAGCCCTTCCATCGCCGCCACTTTCTGCGGCTGGTGTTCGAGCGTGTTCAAGCCGTGCTGGTCGCCGACGAAGATCTGCAGCGGGATCAGCAGCGCGGCCAGCGTCAGGCCGACACGCAGCACCTTCGGCGTCGAATCGTTGGCCCGCCCGCGCAGCAATTGCCAGGCCGACAAGCCCGCCGTCAGGAACGCCACCGTCAGCGCCGAGGCCAGCAGCATGTGCGTGAAGCGGTAAGGGAACGACGGGTTGAAGATCACCTGCAGCCAGCTCACGACATGGAACTCGCCGTCGATGACTTCGTGGCCGGCGGGCGTCTGCATCCACGAATTCAGCGCCAGGATCCAGAACGCGCTGAGCGTGGTGCCGATGGCGACCAGCGCAGTCGCCGCCAGATGCACCCGCTCGCTGACTCGGCCATGGCCGAACAGCATGATGCCGAGGAAGCCCGCTTCCAGGAAAAACGCGGTCAGCACCTCGTAGCCGAGCAGCGGGCCGGCGACGTTGCCGACCTGTTCCATGAAACCCGGCCAGTTGGTGCCGAACTGGAAACTCATGGTGATGCCCGAGACCACACCGAGCGCGAAGCTCAAAGCGAAGACCTTGGTCCAGAAGCGGTAGGCACGCAGCCAGGCCGCGTCGTGCGTGGCCAGCCAGCGCAGCCGAAAGAACAGCAGCACCCAACCGAGCGCGATGGTGATGGTCGGGAAAAGGATGTGAAAGCTGATGTTGGCCGCGAACTGCATGCGCGCCAGCACGATCGGGTCCATCGGGTTTCGCCTCCCTGGGGTCGGTGCCGACACCATACCGCGAGATGCAGTTCTGCGAGAACGCGGCGCGCGAAGCCTTGTCGGCGCTGCGGTGATGCACCTTGCGCCGCGCGACCGGCTGTCGCCGACCGGGCCGGCTGGCGCCGGCAGTGGGCGCCCCCTCATCCCGGGGAGACCCCGTGTGCACGGGATATGAGCGCTGTGGGGGCGCCGCTAAATTCTTCTTCGAGGTCGGCGCACCGGTCCTCTCACACGGTCCATTCATCACTCCCGGAGTCTTTTCTCATGAATCTGAAACACGCCCTTGCTGCCGCCGCCCTGTGTGCGCTGGCGGCCCCGGTCCTGGCCGCCGACCAGGTCATCGACCTGTCGTCGGGTGCCGCCTCGTTCTACGCCACCGCGCCGCTGCTCGATGGTGGCGACGACGTCATCAGCTTCACCAACCTCGCCGCCGGCACCTACGACTTCGTGCTGTCGGTGAGCTCGCAAAACATCGCCGGCCTGGGCGGCAACCTGAACGGCGAGGCCATCGGCCTCGTCACGTTTGGCCGCGTGACGCTGGGCTATCTCGAGTCGAGTGGCGTCTCGCCGTTCACGCTGACGCTGACGGGCACGCCCGGCGCGCAGGCGCTGTACTCGGTGGACATGTCGGTGACCGCGGTGCCCGAACCCGGCACCTACGCGATGTTGCTCGCCGGCCTGGGCGCGATCGGCTTCATGGCCCGGCGCCGCCAGGCTTGATCGACCGATTGCCGCATCGCGGCAGTGAACGACAAGCGGGCCCCAGGGCCCGCCTTTTCTTGGTGCTCAGCCGATCGATTCGAGCCAGCGGCGCATGTGCTGCGCCACTTCGGCGGGCTGTTCCAGCGGCGCCCAGTGGCCGGCCCGTTCGACGATCGCCAGCACGGCACCCGGGATCAGCGCCGCCGCTTCCTGCGAACGCGCCAGCGGCGTGACCTGGTCGGTGCGCCCGCACAGCACCAGCGTGGGCATCTGCAAGCTGGCCAGCAGCGCGCGATGGTCGGCGCGGTCGATGATGGCGTGCAACTGGCCGATCGCCGCCTCGGCACCCACATCGAGCATGATGCGCTGGCCCAGAGCCAGCAGCGCTGCATCGCCCAGGTGGTCCGGGTGCACGCCACGTCGGATGATGGCCAGCGTTTCAGCGTTGGCGTCGTCTCGCAGCGCCGCCATCGTCGCCTCGCGCACCGGGATGTTGTCTGGCGCTTCAGGCCGGCACGAGGTGTCAATCAGGGTCAGCGCGGCCACCTTGCGCGGCGCATCGGCCAGCATTTGCTGCGCCACATAGCCGCCCATCGAGAAGCCCGCCAGCGCCACCGGCGTCGCCGCCGGCACGTCGGCGAGCGCGGCCCAGGCATCGGCCGCCATGCGCGCCATGGTGTTCTGCCGGCGCAGGTTGGGGATGCGGATGTCGGCGCGGTCGCGCAGCCGCTCGGCCACCGGTTGCCAGACGCGTTCGTCGTTGAGCAGCCCGTGCAGCAGCACCAGCACGGGTTGGGATGCGCGTTCAGTGGCCACGCTGCAAGCGCTCCACGCTGAGCCCGGCGCTGCAGCAGTCGGCCTGCCGGTCATGGCGCACGAGGCCGCAAAGGCGCAGGTCTGCACTGTGCGGCACGGCGATGTGGTTGTGCCTCATGGCTTGTCTCCTACGCAGCTATCCCGATGCGGGCGCAGCTTAGCGCATGCGGGGCGGCGACATCACGGCCGAAGCCTGCGTTCAGATCTTGCCGCGCTGGAGCGTTCGCTGATGCTCTTCGAGCATGCGCAACGATGCCGCCGGGCCGGCCAGGTTCGGGTTGATGGCCAGCGCCCGGCGATAAGCGTCGATGGCCGGCTGCACCTGCCCGAGTTCGACATGGTTCTGCCCCGCGCCGGACCAGGCGCCGAAGTGCAGCGGATTGCGTGTGAACACCTCTTCGCAGTCGCGCAGCGAGGCCTCGTACCGGCCCATCAGGAACAGCACCGTGGCGCGCTTGTTCCAGCCCTCGGCGAACTGCGGTCGGCGGCGGATGACCTCGGTGAAAGTGGTCAGCGCGTCGTCGAACCGCCAGGCCTGCATCTGCTCGCTGCCCTGCACCAGCAGTGCATCGATCTGCGCATCACCCGAGCGGCTCCACACGCGCCACAGCGCGGCGTTGGCTGCCGCACGCACCGCCACATCGTCGTCGCGCAGCCTGGCGACCAGCGCCGGCACGTCGTCCATCGTGCCGTCCTCGGCCAGCCGTTCCACCGCCGCCAGCCGCTGCGGCGCCTCGGCTTGCGACAACGCGGCGCGGGCGCGTTCGAGCGGCGTGCCCGCTGCGGATGCCGGCAGGTTCAAGGCCAGGCCGAAAGCCACTGCCAGCGCGGCGACGAAAGCCGACACCGGGCCGTGGCGAGGGGTGTGTGTCCAACGCATGATCCTGCAGGATTTGAGCTTTGCCGGGGTTGTCCGCATTGTCCTCGGTGCGTTGCGGCTCGCGTGGCTTGGGGCAAACTGTGTGCCCGACCCGCCACCCGAACCAACGAAGTGAGGCCATCGCCCATGGGACCCCTGCAAGGACTGCGTGTCATCGAACTGGCCGGCATCGGTCCCGGCCCCATGTGCGCGATGCTGCTCGCCGACCAGGGCGCCGACGTGGTGCGCATCGACCGCGTCGAGGCCAGCGGCCTGGGTGTGCCGATTGACAAGCGCTTCGAGGTCACCGGCCGCGGGCGGCGCTCGGTGGCGCTCGACCTGAAGGCGCCGGCCGGCCGCGATGCGGTGCTGCGCCTGATCGACCGGGCCGACGTGCTCATCGAGGGCTTTCGCCCCGGCGTGGCCGAACGCCTGGGCCTCGGCCCGGCCGATTGCCATGCGCGCAACGCCGGCCTGGTCTATGGCCGCATGACCGGCTTCGGCCAGAGCGGCCCGCTGGCGCAGGCGGCCGGGCACGACCTGAACTACATCGCGCTCACCGGTGCCTTGCATGCCATCGGCAGCGAAGGCAGGCCGGTGCCGCCGCTGAACCTGGTCGGCGACTACGGCGGCGGCTCGTTGTACCTGGCCTTCGGCCTGATGGCGGCGCTGTTCGAGCGCCAGAGCTCGGGCCGCGGCCAGGTGGTCGATGCGGCGATGGTCGACGGCGCCGGCTCGCTGATGTCGATCTTCTACGGCATGCGCGCCAGCGGCGCCTGGCAGGACCGGCGCGCGAGCAACCTGCTCGATGGTGGCGCGCCGTTCTACGACACCTACGAGACCGCCGATGGACGACACGTCTCGATCGCCGCGCTGGAGCCGAAGTTCTTCGCCGAGCTGGTGCAACGCCTGGGCCTGGACCCGCGCTTCGTCAAAGTTCAGCGCGACCGCAGCCAGTGGCCCGCGCTGCGCGCCGCCATCGCCGAGGTGGTGCGCGGCAAGACACGCGACGAGTGCTGCGCCTTGCTCGAAGGCAGCGACGCCTGCTTCGCGCCGGTGCTGAGCCTCGACGAAGCGCCCTGCCCATGCCCATGCCGCCGCGCGGGGTGCGTTCATCGACATCGATGGCGTGGTGCAACCCGCGCCCGCCCCGCGCTTCGACCGCACCCCGGCCGATAGGCCACGCCCGGCGCCGGTGATCGGTGCGCACACCGATCGGGTGCTGGTCGAAGCGGGCTTCCGCGCCGACGAGATTGCCGCGCTGCACGCCGACGGCGTGGCGCTGCAGGCATGAGGCACGCGTCCAACCCATGAGCGCCACCACCGGGCCCAACATCCGCGCCGCCGCGTCGCTGCTGATCCTGCGCGACGGCGCACGCGGCACCGAGGTGCTGCTGATGCGCCGGCCCGAGCGCGGCGACAACGACTTTCGCAGCGGCATGTGTGTCTTTCCGGGCGGCGTGCTCGACCGCAACGATGCCGACGCGCACGCACACTGCCTGGGCCTGGACGACCGCATCGCCAGCGCGCGGCTGGGCCTGGACGCAGGCGGGCTGGACTACTTCATCGCCGCGGTGCGCGAGAGCTTCGAGGAAGTCGGCCTGCTGTTCGCCTGTGAAGCCGACGGGCGGCCGATCGACGTGCAAGCGCACGAAACACCCTTGCGCGAATGGCGCGGCGCGTTGCACCGCGGCGAGGCGACCGTGGCCCAGATGTGCCGCGCGCAGGGCTGGTGGCTCGACCTGCGCGAAATGGCCTACTTCGCGCACTGGCTGACGCCGGTGACACGCCCCAAGCGCTTCGACACGCGCTTCTTCGTGCGCGTGGCGCCGCCAGCGCAGCACGCTCAGCCGGACATGGGCGAAGCGCTGGAACTGCTGTGGCTGACCCCCGACGAAGCGCTCGACCCGCGGCGCGGGCTGAAGCTGCTGAACGTGACGCAAAAGGTGCTGCACAGCATCCGGGCCTGGCCGAGCGCGCAGGCCGGTTTCGAGCAGGCGTTGGCGCTGCGCGGTGTGCCGCGCATCTTTCCGCGTCCGGCTCTGGGTCGTGGCGGGCCGCGCTTCGTCATCGACAGCGAAGCGGCCTATGCCGAGATCGAGTTGCTCGACCCCGACGGTCGCGGCGACAGGCGCTGCGAACTGCAAAGCGGCGACGTTGCGCAGCTGTCGGCGCGGCTGTGGCGGGTCGCCGGCGCCCAGGGCAATGCCTACCTGGTGTTCGATGCCGCAGGCACCGCCGCCGCCATCGTCGATGCCGACCCCGATGACGCGGCGCAGCTGCGCGCGTTGCGGCAACTGGCGACGGTGGCGGTGAAACAGCTGCTGTTCACCCACATTGGGGATGCGCGACTGGCGACAGTGCGCGAGCATTGGCCCGGCGCCGGCACATCGCAGCATGCCCTGTTGCCGCTGGGCGATGAAACGCCGCTGCGCCGCCTGGACCTGGGCGACGGGCGCTGCGGCTGGCTGTTGGGCGACGAGGGCATGGCCGTCGGCGACGGCCACGATGCCACAGTGGGCGATGGCGCCGCGCTGTGGTGGGCACCGACCAAGGGTTTCATGCGCCGCACCGGATGAGCACGACCACCGCCGCACAACTCGCCGCCACCATCGCGACGCTCGAAGCGCAGCGTGCGTTGCTGGGCGACGCCGTGGTGGACAGCGCGCTCGGCCCGCTGCGCGACAGCCTCGCCGCGTTGCGCCATGCGGCTGCGGCGCCGGTGCAACAGCTGAAGCAGGTGTCGGTGCTGTTCGTCGATGTCGTCGGCTCCACCGCGATGGGCCAGCAGCTCGACCCGGAAACGATCCATGCGGTGATGGACGGCGCGCTCGAACGCTTCACCGCCGTCGTGCAGGCCGAACACGGCCGCGTGCTGCAGTACACCGGCGACGGCATGCTCGCCGCGTTCGGCTCCGAAGAAGCGCGTGAAGACGATGTCGAAAGCGCGGTGCGCGCCGGGCTGGGCATCATCGAAGCGGCGAAATTGCTGGCGCCGCAGGTGCGCCGGCAACACGGGGTGCCTGACTTCAACGTGCGTGCCGGCGTGCACACCGGTCGGGTGCTGCTCGGCGGCGGCGTCGATGCCGACGGCAGCATCCGCGGCGCCACCGTCAACGTCGCCGCGCGCATGGAACAGAGCGCGCCGAGCGGGCGTCTGCGCATCAGCCACGACAGCTGGCGCCACGTGCGCGGCATCTTCGAATTCGTCGAGCAGGAGCCGATCAGCGTCAAGGGCGTGGCCGAGCCGATGCGCAGTTATCTCGTCGAGCGCGTGGTGCCGGCCGCGCTGCGCGAAAGTCCGCGCGGCATCGAAGGGGTGCACACGCGCATGGTCGGGCGCGAAGCCGAATTGCAGCTGCTGCGCGGCACCTTCGATGCCGCGGTGGCCGAGCAGCGCGCGCGCGCCATCACCGTCGTCGGCGAGGCCGGCCTGGGCAAGAGCCGGCTGCTGGCCGAATTCCAGCAATCGCTCGACCTGAGCCGCTGCTGGCTGCTGCTGGGCCGCGCCCACCCGCGCAGTGCGCTGCAGCCCTACGGCGTATTGCGCAACATGCTGCAGCGCCACCTGCACATCAGCGAGGCCGATGCGCCCGATTTCGCGCGCCACAAGCTGGTCAAGGCGCTGTCGCCGCTGTTCGCCGACGAAGGCGAGGCACCGGTGCATTTGCTCGGCCACATGATCGGGCTCGATTTTTCGACCAGCCCGCATGTGCGCGACCTGCTCGGCGACGACACGCGCTTCAAGGCCAAGGCCTTCGACGCCGGTGCGTTGCTGCTGCGCCGCCTGGCGCAATCCCGTCCGGTGGTGGTGGTGGTGCTGGACGATCTGCACTGGGCCGACGCGCTGTCGCTGGAGTTCATGCAACACCTGCTCGAGCGCGATGGCGACCTGCCGCTGCTGAGCCTGACATTGACCCGCCAGACCGTGTTCGAGGCGCACGCCGACTGGGGTCGCGACCAGCCCGCGCACCAGCGGCTCGATCTGAAGCCGCTCGACGGTGCACTCAGCCAGGAGCTGGCCGGCGCGCTGTTGAGTCACATGGTGCAGGTGCCGCCGCAGTTGCGCGCGCTGCTGACGCAGGGCGCCGAGGGCAACCCGTTCTACATGGAAGAGCTGGTCAAGATGCTCATCGACGACGGCGTCATCGTCGTCGACGACGGTGTCTGGCGCGTGCTGCCCGACAGGCTGGTGGCCGCGCACGTGCCGCCGACGTTGACTGGCGTGTTGCAGGCGCGGCTGGACGCGCTGAGCGCAGCCAGCCGCCGTGCGTTGCAGCAGGCCGCCATCGTCGGCCACGTCTTCTGGGACGACGCGCTGGCGGCCATCGATGCCGACGCGGTGCCGATGTTGCCGCTGCTGCTGCGCAAGCAGCTGGTGGTGCGGCGCGATGCGGCGCTGTTCGGCGACAGCCGCGAGTACGCCTTCCAGCATCACCTGTTGCACCAGGTGACCTACGACAGCGTGCTGAAGGCGCCGAAGCGCGAAGGCCACGCACGCGCCGGCACGTTCTGGAGCGCGCGCGCCGAGGTCAGCGCGCCGAAGCAGGTGGATCCGGCCCACTGCCGCGCGCTGGCCGAGGCGCAGTACCACCGCTGCCAGGCCGATGTGCGCGACTATGTGGAGTGGTTCGAAACGCAGTTCACCCACTACCTGAACGCCTTCGCCGCGCCGACACTGCGGCCGCTGGCGGAACAGCTGGTGGAGTCGAGCGCACGCGAATTCGGCGCCGAAGACGCCGCTGTCGCTCGCGCGCTGACCAAGCTGGCGCAGGTGATGCTGGTGCAGGGCCACGTCGGCCAGGCCGAACCCCTGCTCCAGCGGGCGATCGCGATCCAGGAAAAGTCATTGCAAGAAGACCACCCGGATGCCGCGCTGACGTTTGCCGTGCTCGGTGGCTACCACTCGGGCCGCGGCGACCTGGCGGCCGCCGAGCCGTTCTTCCAACGCGCGCTGGGCATCCGCGAGCGCGTGCTTGGGCCGGAACATCCGCTGACCCTGTTTTCGCTCGACCTGCTGGCCAAGGCGATGGTCGAACTCGACCGGCTGGACGAGGCCGAAATCTTGAGCCGGCGCGTGCTGGCGGCACGCGAAGCGAGCTTCGGGCCCGATCACCCGGACACCGCCTTCGCGTTGACGGCGCTGGGCGAGGTGCTGGCCAAGCGGGGCGACCCCGCGGCGGCGGAACCGCTGATCCGCCGCGCGCTGCAGGTGCAGCAACGCGACCTGCCGCCGGACCACCCGGACACCGGCTTGTCGATGTGGCACCTGGCCGAGGTGCTGCGCGGCCTGGACCGCCGCGACGAGGCCGAGCCGCTGGCCCGGCACTGCCTGCAAATCTGGGAGACCAGCTTCGGCCCCGACCACGAATGGACCGCGTGGGCGCTGATCTGCCTGGCCGAGGTTCGTCTGGCGCAGGGCGCTGCCGACGAGGCGGCGGCAGCTGCCGAGCGCGCGGCGCAGGTGCTGCTGAAGGTGTACGGCGAGCAGCACGCGGTGTCAACGGCGACGCTGGCGCTGCAAGCGCGCGCACAGCAGGCCGCGCGGCAGCAGGCGATGGCCGACGTTACATCTGTGCCCGACGCACCCCCGGAGTCAAGGGGAACGCCACAAGTTTGATGACAGCGTGAACTGTTGCCGATCTAGCATCGGCCGGTCGCCCCACGGGGTCACTCCGGCAGCCATCGCATCATGAGTTTCGTCGCAACGCGGCGCTTCGTGCGCAATCCGGTGGCCGTGGCGGCTACTCTCGTCCTGATTGCCGGCGTTGCGCCGGTGCAGGCCCAGTCGTTCAGTCAGAGCGCCGCAAACAACAACACTTTCCCGAACAACCTGCTGCCGTACGCGGGCAATCCGGCGGTGCTCGATTTCACCGGCGACGCGGTGTACATCGGCAACGGCGGCATCGGCAGTTTTTCGGGCATGGCCGGCGCGCTGCTGAAGGCCGACAGCCTCTCCATCGGCAACGGCGGCACGGTCAGTGGCACCAATATCGGCACCGTCACCGCAACCGGCGCCGGCACGCGCTTCGAGCTCGGCGGCAGCAACTCCCGGCTCGATGTCGGCAGCTGGGGCACCGGCACGATGACGGTGTCGGCCGGCGCGGTGGTCGATGCCACATTGAATCCAGGCGCCTGCGCCGGCAACAGCTGCTTCAACGTCGTCGGCAATGGGGCAGGGTCCACCGCCAACCTGACCATCACCGGCACCGGCTCGGCGGTGCGCACGTTGCGCAACACGAACATCGGCCAGAGCTCCGTGTACACCGATCCGCCGAGCGGATTCGTTTTCGGCACGCCGGGCGGCACCACCACCGCCACCGTCAGCGTGGAGGCCGGCGGTCTGTTCGCCACCGAGTACGCCAGCGTCGGCTTCAACAACCGCTCACCCAACGGCAATGGCCAAGAGCGTGCGTTCGGCACGGTAAACGTCAATGGCACCGGCTCGACCTGGCTGTTGACGTACAACACCATCGACAACAGCGCCGCCGGGTTGACCATCGGCCAGAACCTCGGCGGCCAGGGCACCGTGAATGTCAGCAACGGCGGTGTGCTGAGCGTGGACGGCAGGCTGCCGAATGGCAGCAACGGGCCGGGGCCGAACGATTTCGTCAACATCGGCGTCAACGGCGGCAAGGGAATCGTCACCGTCACCGGTGTCGGATCGCGCTTCGATGTCATCGGCTTCAACTCGGTGCTGCAGGTCGGTCGCAGCGGCACCACGCTTGATGGCCTGGGCAGCACTTTCAGTGTGCTCGCTGGCGCCAGCGCCTCGGCGCTGTACATCAACGTCGGCCGCGATGGCGCCAAGGGCACGCTGGTGCTCGACGGCGTCGGCTCGCGCATCGACCAACTCGGTGTCGCCTCGAACCAGGCGTTCGAAGTCAACGGGCCGCCGTTCGCCAGCATCGGTCGCAACGGCGCCACCGGCGCGGCCACGGTCAGCGGTGGCGGCGTCTGGACAATCGGGCAGAACGGGGGTGATTCCAGCATCACCAACTTCAGCCCCGGCTTGTCGCTCGGCCGCGACGCCAGCTCGAGCGGCAGTTTGCTCATCACCGGCGCAGGTTCCAAAGTCGAGGTCATCAGCACCTCGATCAACCCCGCGACGGGCGTCGGCGACAACAACAATCCCTTCGTCGGCGTCGGCTACGACAACCCGCTGACCACGTCGGGCACGCTGACCGTGAGCGCCGGCGGTCAGCTGCTGCTCACCGGCAATGCTGTCTCCACGGTGGCCATCGGCCGCACCACCAGCTTGTCGATCGGGGGGCGCGGCGACGCGCTGCCGGGCACCGGTACGGCCACGGTGACCGGTGCCGGCTCGAAGATCGTCGTCAGTGGCAATGACGCCTACATCGGCGTCGGACGCGGCAACCTCGGCGGGGAGTTCGCCAACGGCACGTTGAATGTGCTTGACCAGGCGGTCGTCGAATCGACCAGTCTCGTGGTCGGCATCTTGGGCACCGGCACGATGAGCGTCGACAACGCCACAGTGGCGTTGAGCGGCTTTCGCACGAACGCCAACCCCGCGGTCGGCGCGGGTTCCTCGATCGGCCGCGGCGCGGGCGGCAACGGCGCTCTCACCCTGAGCAACGGCGCAACCTTCACGATCACACCCACGGTGTATACCGCCGGCATGGCCATTGGCGGCGACCAGTTCCTCGGCGGTGGCACCGGCACGGTCACCCTGAGTGGCGGCTCTTCGATCGTCATCGGCGGCCCGCTGATCGGCAACGGCTTCACCGTCGGCCGTTCGGGCACCGGCACGGTAGCGCTGTCGGGCGCCAGCTTTGTCGATGTCGGCAGCGGCGGCACCATCGACTTCGGCCGCTCAACCGGCGGCGTGGGCAACCTCAGCGTCACCAGCGGCTCGTGGCTGCGAGGCAACGAGATCCACTTCGGCGGAATCAATGATGTCGATGCAGCCGGCAGCGCCGTGGCCACGGTCAGCGGTCTGGACAGCGAGTTGCGCGCCGAGGGCGATATCGCTCGGGTCACGGTGGGCCGTGGCGGCGCCGGCTCATTGACACTTGGCGACCAGGCGAAGATTGCGGCGACGTTCCTGAACGTGGGTCGCGCCCCAACCGGCATCGGCAGCCTGGATGTCAGCAACAGCTCCATCGAGCTCAGCGGCCAGAAGAATCTCGGTGGCACCGAATACGGCGCGCGCTTCAACATCGGCTCGGTGTCGGGCAGCGGTGTGGTGGATATCGGCAGCGGCAGCCTGGTGACCATCAGCAACGCCGGCAGCGCAGGCGCCGAGTTGAACCTGGGCGGCGCATCGACCGTGCCCGGTGGCAGCGGTGCGCTGTCGCTGAGCGGCGCCTCGCAGATCCGGTTGATCGCCGGCACTGGGCTGGCGCAGGTGAACATCGGCCACAGCGGCTTCGGCACCGCCGTGCTCAGTGGCGCGAGCAGCATCGACGCGGGCGACGGCGCGGTCTATGTCGGCCGCGAAGCGGGTTCGGTCGGCACACTGATCCTCACCGGTGGCTCGACACTGATCGCCGGCTATGTCGGCATCGGCGTCAGTGCCCCGTACAACGGCGTCGCGCAGGCCATCGGCGGCAGCGGCACGGTGGTCCTGAACGACAGCACCATCAACGCCGACAAGTTCGAAGTCGGCGCCGGCAGCGTCCTCACCGGCAACAACGGTGTGCTCAATGTCACCGGCGACGTGATCATCGGCGGCATCCTCAGCCCGGGCAATTCACCCGGACGCATCCGCATCAACTGCAACATCATCACCTTGCCGGGCAGCCAGTTGATCCTGGACATCGAAGACATCGGCAACGGCGCCTACGCCTTCGACGAACTGGTGCTGGGCCCGCAGGCCGCCTTCAACCTGTACGACTTCGGCGTGGTCTTCAACTTCATCGGCAGCACCGACCCGAATGCCTTTGCCGCCACCGGCCAGTTCGATCTCGACACCTTCCTGCGCGCCGCGGTCGGCAACACCGAGGCGGGTCTGTCAACTACCTTCGCGCAGGGCCAAACCTGGTCAACGGTGATCAACGGTGCGCAAATCATGGCCGTGTCGAGCGCCTTCGACGTAACCACGTTGCAACTGCAGGCCGATGGTTCGTTCGACGTCGTCGCCGTGCCGGTGCCCGAGCCGTCGACCTGGGGGCTGATGTTCCTGGGTCTGGCCGCGGTCGGTGGCATGGCGCACTGGCGCCGCCGCGAATCGGCGCAGTCCTGACACGACAGACCAGTTTGTCTCCCTTTCCCGTCCCGGCGGGCATGGGAGCAACGCCGCTCAGGCAGCCGGCGCCGCACCCGCCTGCCAGCGCCCGTCGGCCAGCACCTGGTAGGGCTTGAACTGCGCCTTGTAGGCCATCTTCGGGCTGTGCTCGATCCAGTAGCCCAGATAGACGTGGCGCAGCTTCAGCAGCTTGGTCTGCTCGATCTGCCACAGCACGCTGTAGGTGCCGTAGCTGGCGGCGACATCGGGTTCGTAGAAGGTATACACCGCCGAAATGCCGTCGTTCAGCACATCGAGGATCGAGACCATCTTCAGCGCGCCGCTGCTGTGGCCGTCGGCTGACGGCTCACGGAATTCGACCAGCCGTGAATTGACGCGGCTTTGCAGCAGGAACTGGGTGTACTGGTCGATGCTGTCGTGGTCCATGCCGCCACCGGAATGACGCCCCGCCTGGTAGCGCAGGTACAGCTGGTAGTGCTCGGGCACAAAGCCCAGCCGCAGCACGCGCGATTGCAGTTCACCGTGCGCCTTCCAGGCGCGGCGCTGGCTGCGCGAGGGCACGAAGTCGTTCACCGGCACGCGCAGTGGCACGCAGGCGCGGCAGCCGTCGCAGTGCGGGCGGTAGGTGAACATGCCGCTGCGCCGAAAGCCATTCGCCACCAGCCCCGAATAGACATCGGCATTGATCAGGTGGCTGGGCGTGGCCACTTGCGAACGCGCCTGGTGGCGTGGCAGGTAGCTGCACGGATAAGGCGCCGTGGCATAAAACTGCAACGACGACAGCGGAAGTTCCTTGGGGTGCGTCACGTGCGCTCTTGGGGATGATCTTGCGGGTCGTCGGAAGGTGAGCGGGCCAGCTCCGCCAGTTCGGCCCAGTGCGTTTCATCATAGGTCCAATCAGTGATCGCCGGGGCCCCCAGGGTGCGGGCCAGGTGTGCCTCGAACTCGCCGCGCGCGATCGGGCGTGCGCCCATCGATGCCAGGTGGCGCGTGTCCTGCTGGCAGTCGATCAGGGCGATGCCGTGGCGGCGGCAGAAACACACCAGCGCCGCTAGCGCGATCTTCGATGCATCGGTGCGCCAGGCGAACATCGATTCGCCGAACACCATGCGGCCGATGCTCACGCAATACAGGCCGCCGACCAGCTGGCCATCGATCCAGGTTTCGACGCTGTGCACCTGGCCGGCACGGTGCCAGGCCCTGTAGGCCCGGACCATTGCCGGCACGATCCAAGTGCCACCCTGGCCTTCGCGCGGCGTGCCCGCGCAGGCTTTGATGACGCTGTCGAAATCGTGATCGAAGCGGATTTGATGACCGGCGCCGCGCCGGAAGCGTCGCAAGGTCTTGGCCAGGCTCTTCGACACCTTGAACTGCGCGACCGGCAGCACCATGCGCGGGTCGGGGCTCCACCACAACACCGGCTGGCCGGGCGAGAACCACGGGAAGATGCCGCGCCGGTAGGCCTGTTCCAGCCGCTCGGTGGCCAGCCCGCCGCCGGCCGCCAGCAGGCCCGGCGCGTCGCTGTCAGCGCCCCAGGCCAGCGCGGTGGGTGGAAACGGCGTGTCGTCGTCGATCCAGCGCAACTCGGGTGTCGGCACGGCCATCGGCTTCGAGCCCGTGGCGCCGCTTCAGCCGGCGGGAAGTGCGGCCAGCCAGGCTTCGAGGGCCGCGAACACCGGCGCGCTGTCGGGCTCGTTGAAGATCTCGTGATACATCGAAGCGAAGGCTTGGTGTGTCAGCTGACCCGCCGGCACCGCCGCCGCGAAGGCCGCGCTGCCGGCCGGCGCCACGCAACGGTCGGCGCCGGCATACAACAGCAGGGTCGGCAGCGGCCATCGCGGCGCGCGTTCGAACACCACACGAGCGCCTTCGACGATGAACTTTGTCAGGCGCGGGGTGATGCGGTCGTGCACCAGCGGGTCGTCGATGTAGGCCCGCACCACGGTCGCATCGTGCGACAGCCATGCAGCCTTCAGCCCATTGCCCACCGCCAGGTCGGGCGCTGGCCGGCCGAGCAGCGCCAGCAGCCCCTTCTGCAACGGGGACAGGCCGGCATCCAGTGCCGGCGACGACAACACCAGCGCATCGACAGCCCGATGCCAGGCTTCGCCCTCACCGGCGACAAAGCGCGCCGCGACCAGGCCGCCCATGCTGTGACCCAGCAGCACCAGCGGGCCCGGCCAAGTGGCGCGCACCCGATCGATGATCTGCGCCAGATCGAGCAGCAGCGTGTCATCGGCCGGCAGCGCGCCACGCGCGCCGTCGCTGCGGCCGTGGCCGCGCTGGTCGGGGCCGACAACCTGCCAGCCCCAGCTGCTCAGCCTTTGCGCCAGATGCTCGTAGCGGCCGATGTGCTCACCCAGGCCATGCACGATCAGCACCGTGCCGCGTGCGCCGTCAGGCTGCGGCAGCGGCCACCATTGCAGATGCAGCTTGGCGCCGTCGGCACCGGTCGCGGTCGATGGCAGATCACCCACGACGGTCAGTTCACCGGGTCGGTCCAGCCGCCGCCGAGCACCTTGTACAGCGTGACCAGGTTCTGCACCTGCTGCGCCTGAACGATGACCACCGCCTGCTGCACCTGGAACAGCGCGCGCTGCGCATCGAGCACGTCGAGAAAACTCGACGCGCCGTTGCGGTAGCGCAGATCGGCCAGGCGCGCGCGCAGCGCCTCGGCTTCGGCCTGCGCCCGCTGCGCACGCAGCTGTTCACCGAGGGTGGCGCGCCCGGCCAGCGAATCGGCGACCTCGCGAAAGGCGCCCTGCACGGTGCGTTCGTACTGCGCCACCGCGATGTCGCGGTTGGTCTGGCTGACCTCGAGGTTGGCCTGGTTGGCGCCGGCATCGAAGATCGGCAGCGTGATGCGCGGCGCGAACTGCCAGGCGCGGTTGCTGAACAGCCCGCCCAGGTCGTCGCTGGCCAGGCCGATGCTGCCAGTCAGCGTGATGCGAGGAAAAAAAGCCGCGCGGGCCGCGCCGATGTTGGCGTTGGCCGCTTTCAGTTGCCGTTCGGCCTGGCGCACGTCGGGCCGGCGTTCGAGCAGTTCCGATGGCAGCCCCGCCGGCAGGTCGGCGAGCAGGCCCTGCTGTTCGAGCGCCAAGCCGGCCGGCAGGTCGCCGGGCAGCGGCTGGCCGACCAGCAGCACCAGCGCATTCAGGTCCTGCGCGCGCTGGCGGCGCAACAGGGCCAGCGCCGCGCGCGCGCCTTCGACGAGCGTGATGGCTTGCGCGAAGTCGAACTGCGACGCGGCACCGTTGTCGTAGCGCAGCTTGATCAGGTTGTAGCTTTGCTCGCGGGTGTCGAGCGTCTGGCGCGCGACCTCGAGCTGTTCGTCGTCGGCGAGCAGCGTCAGGTAGCTGTTGGCGACCGCGGCGATGAGGCTGATCTGCGCCGCCTTGCGCGCCTCCTCGCTGGCGAAGAACTGCTGCAGCGCGGCATCGCTCAGGCTGCGCACGCGGCCGAACAGGTCGAGCTCGTAGCCGGTGATGTTCAACCCGGCGGTGTAGTAGGTGTTGGTGCCGCTGCCGTTGGGGTTCGGTTCGGCCAGGCCTGTTGCGCCGAGCACGATGTTCGGTACTTCGTTGGAGCGCTGGATCTGGTACAGCGCGCGCGTGCGTTCGATGTTCAGCACCGCCACGCGCAGGTCGCGGTTGTTCGCCAGCGACAACTCGATCAGCCGCTTCAGTCGCGGATCGACGAAGAACTGCTGCCATGCCAGGTCGGCGGCGACGATGTCGGCGGGCACGGCGTCGGTGCCGGGATAGCTGTTGGCCACCGGCAGCGGAGGACGCTCATGCGCCGGCGCCATCGAATCGCAGCCGCCGAGCAGCACGCCGATCATCGTGATGGTGACCCCGGCCAGGCGCTTCATGCCGCGCCCTCGCCGACCGCCGACGTGGGCGGCGATTGAGAGGCCTTGCGCGGCTTGAAGATGCGCCGCACGACGACGAAGAAGATCGGCACGAACAGCAGCCCGAGAATCGTGGCGCTGAGCATGCCGCCGATCACGCCGATGCCGATGACCCGCTGCGCCGCCGAGCCGGCGCCGCTGGCCAGCGCCAGCGGCAGCACACCGAAGACGAAGGCCAGCGAGGTCATGACGATCGGGCGAAAGCGCAAGTGCGCGGCCTCGAGCACCGCGGCAACCACGTCGGCGCCACGCTCCTGCGCGTCCTTGGCGAACTCGATGATCAGCACCGCGTTCTTCGCCGCCAGCCCGATGATGGTGATGAGGCCGACCTTGAAGTAGATGTCGTTCGACAGGCCCCCGATGGTGGCCGCGGCGACGACGCCGAACACACCCAGTGGCACGACCAGGATCACCGCCAGCGGGATCGACCAGCTTTCGTACAGCGCAGCCAGGCTCAGGAACACGGCCAGCAGCGAAAAGCCGAGCAGGATGGTGGCGGTCGATCCGGAGAGCTTTTCCTCGCGCGCCAGTGCCGTCCACTCGTAGGCAAAGCCGCTCGGCAGCTGCGCGGCCAGTCGCTCCATCTCGGCCAGCGCCGTACCCGAACTGCCGCCGGGCGCGGCATCACCCGAGATGCGCATGGTCGGATAGCCGTTGTAGCGCACCGTCTGCATCGGCCCGGTGACCCAGCGCGTGCTGGCGAAGGCCGACAGCGGCACCGGCTTGCCGGCGCTGCTGAGCACGTTCAGTTGCAGCAGGTCGTCGGGTTGCATGCGCGCCGATGCCTCGGCCTGCACCACCACGCGCTGCAGCCGCCCGGCGTTCGGGAAGTCGTTGACATAGGCCGAGCCGATCGCGGTGGAGACCACCGCGTTGATGGCCTCGAAGGGCACGCCGAGCGCATTCGCCTTGTCGCGGTCGATGTCGAGCTGCAGCTGCGGCGCATCTTCCAGGCCGTCGGGCCGCACCTGCGACAGCAGCTTGCTCTGCGAGGCCATGCCGAGCAGCTGGTTGCGCGCCGCGAGCAGCGCCTCGTGGCCGTTGCCGCCGCGGTCCTGCAGGCGGAAAGCGAAGCCGGATCCGGTGCCCAGCTCGGGAATCGGCGGCGGGCTGAGCGGGAAGATGAAAGCATCGCGGATGCGCGACAGCGCACCGAACGAGCGACCGGCCAGCGCCTGCGCGGTCTGCCCCGGGCCGGTGCGTTCCTTCCAGTCCTTCAAGGTCACGAAGGCCAGCGCGGCATTCTGGCCGGTGCCGGAGAAACTGAAGCCGAGCACGCTGACCATGCTCTGCACCTCGGGCTGCTTGAGGATGAAGGCTTCGACCTGTTGCATGACTTCGAGCGTGCGGTTCTGCGTCGCCCCCGGCGGCAGCTGCACGTTGACGATCATGTAACCCTGGTCCTCGGCGGGCAGGAACGAGGTCGGCAGCCGCTGCACCATCACCGCCACCGCGCCGATCACCGCCGCATAGACGATCAACCACCAGCCGGCGCGGCGCAGCAGGCGCGCGACCACGCCCTCGTAGCCCTTGGCGGTGCGCGCGAAGCCGCGGTTGAACATGCCGAAGAAGCCGCCCTTGACGTGTTTGTGGCCGGCCTCGACCGGCTTCAGCAACGTGGCACACAGCGCCGGCGTCAGCGACAGCGCCAGGAAGGCCGAGAACAGGATCGACGACACCATCACGGCCGAGAACTGGCGGTAGATGTTGCCCACCGAGCCACTGAAGAAGGCCAGCGGCACGAACACCGACACCAGCACCACGGTGATGCCGACGATGGCGCCCGAGATCTGGCCCATCGCCTTGCGCGTGGCCTGCAGCGGCGGCAGGCCTTCTTCGCTCATGATGCGTTCCACGTTCTCGACCACGACGATGGCGTCGTCGACGACGATGCCGATGACCAGCACCATCGCGAACATGGTCAGCACGTTGATCGAGAAACCCAGCGCCAGCAACACCGCGAAGCTGCCCATCAGTGCCACCGGCACGACGATGGTGGGGATCAGCGTGTAGCGGATGTTCTGCAGGAACAGGAACATAACCAGGAACACCAGCGCCACCGCCTCGAGCAGCGTCTCGACCACCTGGCGGATCGAGATCGCGACAAAGCGCGAGCTGTCGTACGGAATGCTGTACTTGACCCCCGGCGGGAAGAACTTCGACAGCTCCTCCATGCGCACGCGGATCGCCTTGGCCGTGGCCAGCGCGTTGCCGGTCGGCGACAGCTGCACGCCGATGCCGGTGGACGGCTTGCCGTTCAGCCGCGCCGAGGTGGCGTAGCCCTGCGCACCCAGTTCGAGCCGCGCCACATCCTTCAGGCGCACCGCCGAGCCGTCGGCATTGGCACGCAGCACGATGTCACCGAACTGCTCGACCGTGGCCAGCTGGCCGTTGACGACGACGGTGGCGAAGATCGCCTGCTCGGCCAGGTTGGGCAGCTCGCCGATGGTGCCCGACGAGACCTGCGCGTTCTGGCCGCGGATGGCATTCGTCACGTCGATCGGCGACAGGTTGTAGCCGACCAGCTTGGCCGGGTCGATCCACACGCGCATCGCGCGCTCGGTGCCGAACAACTGCGCCTGGCCGACCCCCGGCACGCGCTGCAGCTCGGGCAGGACGGCACGCGATGCGAAGTCGCCGAGCGCCACCGGCGTGAACGACGGGTCGTCGGACGACAGGATGGCAAAGAGCAGGAAGTTCGAGCGCGCCTTGTCCACGCGCACGCCCTGCTGCGTGACGGCCGGCGGCAGCCGCGGCGTGGCGCGGCCGAGGCGGTTCTGCACATCGACCTGGGCCTTGTCGGAGTCGGTGCCGGGCTCGAAGCTAAGAGTGATCTGGCCGGTGCCGTTGGCCTGCGCCACCGATTCCATGTAGATCAGCCCTGGCGAACCGTTCATCTCGCGTTCGATGAGGCTGAGCACGCTGTCTTCGAGTGTCTGCGCCGAGGCACCCGGGTAGCCCACGGAGATGACGATCGACGGCGGTGCGACGGTCGGGTATTGCGCCACTGGCAGCTGGGTGATGGCGACGCCACCCACCACCAGGATGAACAGCGCAATCACCCAGGCGAAGATCGGGCGGTCGATGAAGAAGGCGGCCATGCCGGTTTCCTCAGGCGCCCGAGGCCGCGCGCGCGGCGGATGCCGCGCCGGCTGCCGGCCTGGCGCCCGCCGAAGCGGCACGCGGGCCCGCGCTGGCGGCCGATGCACTCCAAGGCACCGGCTTCACCGGCCCACCGCCGCGCAGCTTCTGGAAGCCATCGACCATCACCTGCTCGCCGGCCTTCAGCCCGTCGAGCACCAGCCACTGGCCCTGCTGCACCGAACCGACCTTGATCTGGCGCGGCGCGACGCTGCCGTCGGCACCGACCACCATCACGCTGTCGCCGGTGGGCCCGCGCGTCACCGCCTGCTGCGGCACCGTGATGGCATCGTCGAGCTGCGCCTGGTCGAGCCGCACGCGCACGTACATGCCCGGCAGCAGCAGCCCCTTCGGGTTGGGCACCTCGGCGCGCAAGGTCACCTGGCCGGTGCTCTGGTCCACGCTCAGGTCGGAGAACAACAACTTGCCCGGACGCTCGAACGTGCTGCCATCGTCGAGCACGATCTTCACCTGTCGCGCGTCGCCGCCGCCGGCGCGCTGCAGGCGGCCGTTTTCGATCTCGCGGCGCAACCGCAGCACCTCGGCAGCCGGCTGCGTGAAGTTCAGGTACATCGGATCGATCTGCTGGATCAGCGCCAGCGGCGTCGGCTCGCCCTGGCCGACGAGCGCGCCCTCGGTCACCAGCGCGCGGCCGATGCGCCCGGAAATCGGTGCCGTCACGGTGGCATAGCCGCGGTTGATCTGCGCCGTCAACAGCGCCGCCTTGGCCGCCGCCACCTCGGCCTCGCCCTGCTTCTGCGCCGACACCGCGTTGATGTATTCCTGCTTGCTGATGGCATTCGCATCGAGCAGCGGCTTGAAGCGCTCAGCCTGCGCCGCGGCCTGCGTCAGGTTGGCCTGCGCGCGGGCCAGCGAGGCCTGCGCGCTGGCATAGGCGGCTTCGTAAGGCGCCGCGTCGATGCGGAACAACACCTGCCCGGCCTTGACGTCGCTGCCTTCCTTGAACACACGCTGCTGCAGGATGCCGGCGGCGCGCGCACGCACCTGCGCCACCCGCGACGCCTCCAGCCGGCCCGGCAATTCGGTGCTCAGCTCGACCGTGCGCGGCTGCACGGTCACCACGCCGACTTCGGGCGGCGGCGGCTTGCCACCGGCCCCGCCGGGGCCCGCGCCTGGCGCGGGTTTGGAATCACAAGCCGCCAACAGCATCAAGGCGCAGCACAGCAACGCGGCGGCCGGTCCGCGCGAGGCTGTGCGCGCGGACCAAGGCGGCACCATCCTGGACATTCGATTCCCCCCGGCGCGCGCGAACGGTGCGTGCGGCCGCAATTGTGTGGTGACCCGGTTCAGGGCGAAGGCTGCTTTATACCGGCTCGAGCGAACCCGCGCTGCGCGGCGCTTCGGGTCGGCTTCAAGCGCGTTCGAACTTGAACACCGCCACGCCGGCACGCAGGTTCGGCCAGCGGCGCAGCACGCGCCCGCCCTGCAGGCCGAAGCTGTCGATGATCTGCAGGCCGGTCTTTTTCGCCAGCACCTCGAAATCGGCATGTGTGCCGACGCGGATGTTGGGCGTGTCGTACCACTGATAAGGCAGCGCCTTGGTCACCGGCATGCGCCCGCCAAGCACACGCAGCCGGTTGGGCCAGTGCGCGAAGTTGGGGAAGCTGACGATGCCGATGCGGCCCACGCGCGCGGTTTCGCGCAGCATGTGTTCGGTGTTGCGCAGGTTCTGCAGCGTCTCCAGTTGCAGCACGACATCAAAGCTGCGGTCTTCGAACAGCGCCAGGCCTTCTTCGAGGTTGAGCTGGATGACATTCACGCCGCGCTGCGTGCAGGCCAGCACGTTGGCATCGGCGATCTCGATGCCGTAGCCGCTGCATTGGCGGTGCTGCCGCAGGTGCGCCAGCAGTTCGCCGCCGCCGCAGCCCAGGTCGAGCACGCGCGAGCCCGGCGGCACCAGCGCAGCGATGATTTCGAGATCGGCGCGTTCGCTCATGCGCAGGGTTCCAGCGCCATGGTGTCGAAGCGTGCTCGCAGGATGCCGTGATAGCGCGCATCGTCGAGCAGGAACGCGTCGTGGCCGTGCGGGGCGTCGATCTCGGCGTAGCTGACCTCGATGCGGTTGTCGACCAGCGCCTTGACGATCTCGCGCGATCGTTCCGGCGCAAAGCGCCAGTCGGTGGCAAAGCTGATGACCAGGAAGCGGTTGTCGCGCGCCGGCGCGAACGCACGCGCCAGGTCGCCATCGTGTTCGAGCGCGGGGTCGAAGTAGTCGAGCGCGCGCGTGATCAGCAGGTAGGTGTTGGCGTCGAAGTACTCGCTGAACTTGTCAGCCTGGTGGCGCAGGTAACTTTCGATCTGGAACTCGATCTGCTGCGTGCTGTACGCCGGCCGCGCCGCGCGCAGCGCGCGGCCGAACTTGCTGTCCATCGTATCGTCGGACAGGTAGGTGATGTGGCCGAGCATGCGTGCCACGCGCAACCCGCGCCGCGGCACCGCGCCGGCCACCATGTAGTGCCCGCCGTGGAAGTCGGGGTCGGTGACGATGGCGCGCCGCGCCACTTCGTTGAAGGCGATGTTCTGCGCCGACAGGTTCGGCGCGGTGGCGATGGCGATGCAGTGGCGCACGCGCTGCGGAAAGCGCAATGTCCACGCCAGCGCCTGCATGCCGCCCAGGCTGCCGCCGATGACGGCGGCCAGCTGCGTGATGCCCAGGCGCTCGACCAGCAGTGCCTGCGCATCGACCCAGTCCTCGACCGTGACCACCGGAAAGTCGGCGCCATAGGGTCGGTGATCGCTGGCATCAGGGTTGGCGCTCATCGGCCCGGTGCTGCCGAAGCACGAGCCCGGGTTGTTGATGCTGATGACGAAGAAGCGGTCGGTGTCGAGCGGCTTGCCCGGGCCGATCAGGTTGTCCCACCAGCCCGCCGTGTCGTCGGCATGGCGGCCGGCGGCGTGATGGCTGGCATTCAGCGCATGGCACACCAGCACCGCGTTGCTGCGCGCGGCATTCAGGTTGCCGTAGGTCTCGTAGACCAGCGTGTAGTCGCGCAGGCGCGCACCACTGCGCAGCGGCAAGGCGGCGGCAAAGTGCATCGACTGCGGAACGACGGGCGCTGTAGGAGACATGCTTCGAAAACGACAAACCCGGTGTCGCAAGCTTTGCGCCACACCGGGTGCGCCGCTTTAGCTGCATTTGATAAAGCGCCCGCAATGGGGTCCAAATCGGCGCTGGAGCCGGAAGTATATCGGCGCCCAATACACCTTTGTTGCGCCTTCGTTCGGCAGAACTGCGTTTGCACATCACCGCCGAAAGGCTGCCCATGCGCGAATGGCTCGACCGACTCGATCAACTCTTGCCCGTGCGCTATGCCGTGTGGGCGCTGTGTGCGCTGGCGACGCTGTTGTCGCTGCTGGCGACGATGGCAATGGGCTACGGGCTGTTGCCGGTGCTGCTGTTCGGCGGCCTGACGCTGCTCGGCTGGCGCGACACGGTGCAGACCAAGCGTTCGGTGCTGCGCAACTACCCGGTCATCGGGCACGTGCGCTACCTGCTCGAGTACATCCGTCCCGAGATCCGCCAGTACTTCATCGAGCCCGACAACGAGGCGGCGCCTTTTTCGCGCCAGCAGCGCTCGCTGGTCTATCAGCGCGCCAAGGTCGATTCCGACAAGCGGCCGTTCGGCACGCAGATGAACGTGCATGCCAACGGCTATGAGTGGATCAACCATTCGATTGCCCCGACCACATTGGCCACACACGACTTCCGCATCACCATCGGCGCCGAGCGCGCCCAACCCTACTCGGCGAGCATCTTCAACATCTCGGCCATGAGCTTCGGCTCGCTCAGTGCGAACGCCATCCTGGCGCTGAACGGCGGTGCCAAGCGCGGCACCTTCGCGCACGACACCGGCGAAGGCTCGGTCAGCCAGTACCACCGAGTGCATGGCGGCGACCTGATCTGGGAGATCGGCTCGGGTTACTTCGGCTGCCGCGACGCCGCGGGCCGCTTCGACGCCCAGGCTTTCGCCGCCACCGCCCGCGACGCGCAGGTGAAGATGATCGAGATCAAGCTGAGCCAGGGCGCCAAGCCGGGCCATGGCGGCGTGTTGCCGGGGCCGAAGGTGACCCCCGAAATCGCGGCCGCGCGCGGTGTGCCGCAAGGCGTCGACTGCATCAGCCCGGCCCGTCACAGTGCCTTCGCCACGCCGCGCGAGATGATGCACTTCATCGAGCGGCTGCGCGAGCTGTCCGGCGGCAAGCCGGTGGGCTTCAAGCTGTGCATCGGCCACCCGTGGGAATGGTTCGCCATCTGCAAGGCGATGCTCGACACCGGCGTCACACCGGACTTCATCGTCGTCGATGGCGGTGAAGGCGGCACCGGCGCGGCGCCGCTGGAATTCACCGACCACGTCGGCGCGCCGCTGCAGGAAGGGCTGCTGCTGGTCCACAACTCGCTCACCGGGCTGGGCTTGCGCGAGCGCATCAAGCTCGGCTGCGCCGGCAAGGTCATCAGCGCCTTCGACATCGCCCGCGCCTTGGCGCTCGGCGCCGACTGGTGCAATGCCGCACGCGGTTTCATGTTCGCGCTGGGCTGCATCCAGGCGCAGACCTGCCACACCGGCGCCTGCCCGACCGGCGTCACCTCGCAGGACCCGCACCGGCAGAAGGCGCTGGTGGTGCCCGACAAGAGCGAGCGCGTGTTCCGCTTCCACGAGAACACGCTGAAGGCGTTGAAGGAACTGGTGCAGGCCGCCGGCTTGCAGCACCCGAGCGAGATCAGCGCCTTCCACATCGTGCGCCGCGCGGCCAACGACGAGGTGCGCCTGCTGGCCAACGTGCTGCCGTTCGTGGCGCCGGGCTCGCTGCTCGGCCCGGCGCGCGGCGAAGGCGACTGGCCGCACGCGGTGTTCCGGCTGTACTGGTCGCTGGCCAGTGCCGACAGCTTTGCCGCGCAGTTGCCCGCTGCCGAGGCGATGCCGGCGCCGGACGCTTCGACCTGGGGCCTGCTCGCCTGACGCGCAGGGTGACCTCAGGCCATCGGCGGTGCGGTATCGATGAAGCTCTGGCGCGCGGACAGCTTCTCGTGCAGCCGCGCCAGGCCGGGATGGCGCTCGCGCCAGCCGATGGCCGGAAAGCGGAAATCCAGATAGCTCAGCGCACAGCCGACGGCAACGTCGGCGAGCGTGAAGTGGATGCCCATGCAGAAGGGCTTGTCGGCCAGCCCCTTGGCCATCGCCGCCAGCGCGGCATCGACGCGGCTCATCTGCCGATCGACCCAGGCCTGCGAACGTTGCTCGGCACTGCGCCCGCCCCAGGTCTGCTCGAGCCGGGCCAGGATGCTGGCATCGAGCACGCCGTCGGCCAGCGCCTCCCAGGTGCGCACCTCGACCCGTTCGCGGCCGGCAGCAGGGATCAGCTTGCCCACGGGCGACAACGTGTCGAGGTACTCGACGATGACGCGCGAATCGAACACCGCTTCGCCGCCGTCCATCACCAGGCAGGGCACCTTGCCCAGCGGGTTCGACTTCAGCACCGCGTCGCTGGCCCAGACGTCTTCCAGCACCAGCTGGCAGTCGAGCTTCTTTTCGATCATCACGACGCGCACCTTGCGAACGTACGGGCTGGTGAGCGAAGCAATGAGTTTCATTTTGTGACTGCTTTGCCTGGGGTCGGCGGATTCTAGCCAGCGCCCTGTGGCATCGGCGCCACCCGGCTGCGGGGGAGAGACACCATGCGGGTCGGCTCAGCGCGCCGGCATCGACCAATCCACCACCGCCGGTCGGCCAGGCAGCTTCAAGGCCGCTTCGGCGACGGGAGAGCGGGCGATCACTTCGCCGCGACGCATCACCCACAGACGATTGGCGCGCAGCCGGATGGCCTCGGCCGGGTCATGCGCCTGCAGCAGCACGCAGTCGGCCGGATGGCCGGGTTGGATGCCGTAACCGTCCAGCCCCATCACTTTGGCGTTGTTCAGCGTGACCGCGTCGAAACAGTCGCGCTGACCCTGGGTGGACGTCATCTGCGCCACGTGCAGACCCATGTGCGCCACTTCCAGCATGTCGGCGCTGCCGAGCGAATACCACGGGTCGAGCACGCAATCGTGGCCGAAGCCGACATTGATGCCGGCGGCCAGCAGTTCGGGCACGCGCGTCATGCCGCGCCGCTTCGGGTAGCTGTCGTGGCGGCCCTGCAAGGTGATGTTGATGAGCGGGTTGGCAACCACATGCAGCCCGGCTTCGGCCATCAGCGGCAACAGCTTGGACACGTAGTAGTTGTCCATCGAATGCATCGACGTCAGGTGCGAGCCTGTCACACGCCCTTGCAAGCCCAGCCGCTGGGTGTGGTACGCGAGTGTTTCGACATGACGTGACAGCGGGTCGTCGCTCTCGTCGCAGTGCATGTCCACGCGCAGGCCGCACTCGGCGGCCAGTTCGCACAGCAGCTGCACGCTCGCGGCACCATCGGCCATCGTGCGCTCGAAGTGCGGGATGCCACCGACCACATCGACGCCCAGGTCGAGCGCACGTCTCAGATTGGCCAGCGCATTCGGCGAACGCAGCAGCCCGTCCTGCGGAAAGGCCACCAGTTGCAAATCCAGATAGGGCCGCACGCGCTCGCGCACATGCAGCAGCGCTTCGACCGCCAACAGCCGGTCGTCGCAGACATCCACATGCGAGCGGATGGCCAGCAGGCCCTTGGCCACCGCCCAGTCGCAGTAGCTCAGCGCGCGTTCGACCAGTGCGTCCTGCGTCAGCTGTGGCTTCAGCTCGCCCCACAGCGCGATGCCTTCGAGCAGCGTGCCCGACCGGTTGATGCGCGGCAGGCCATGGCTGAGCGTGGCATCCATGTGGAAATGGGCATCGACGAACGGCGCCGTCAGCAGGCGGCCTGCAGCTTCCAGCACCGGACAGCCATCGCCCGCGACGACATCGGGGCCAATGGCCTCGAAGCGGCCGTTGTTGACCAGCACCGATTGGCGCAGCCGGCCGTCGGCCAGATTGGCGTGCCTGATGAGCAGCATGTGTTTCCGTCGGCCCGTTGAGTGTGTCGCCGGCAGTGTGCCGCAGTGCGCATGACCTGTCAGGTCATCGACCGCGAGCAGCCGCGCAACGAAGATGCAGCCATCGCAAACTTTCAAACCGCACGGGAGCATCGCATGGACGGCATTGACCTGGTTCCGCTGGCTGTCGGCCACCTGATCGGCATGGCCGCGATCGGCTCGGGCCTCGGCGTCGGCGTGATGGGCGCCAAGTTCATCGAGTCGTCGGCACGCCAGCCTGAACTGATGAACGAATTGCAGGGCAAGGTGTTCCTGCTGATGGGCCTGATCGACAGCGCCTTCATCATCAGCACCGGCATCGCGCTGTGGTTCACCACCGCCAACCCGTTCAGGCCCTGATCCGCGCGAGGTGATGCGGCGTTCGGTATCGCGATTGTGGTGATCACCTGGCGCGGACTGAAGCTGCGTTGCCCGCAGGCGACCGTGCCGCGCCGTGCGCACGGGCCCGGCCCCTAGAATCGCGCCGTCTTTCGACCCATTTGGCCGGCCGCGACGGCGGCGTGTTCGATGAACCTGCCCGCAATCTCCGCGCTGTCACCGCTGGATGGCCGCTACGCCGCCAAGGTCGAGGCGTTGCGCCCGCTGCTCAGCGAATTCGCCCTGATGCACCGGCGCGTGCAGGTCGAGGTGGAATGGTTCATCGCGCTGTCGGATGCCGGCTTCGCCGAATTCGCACCGCTCGGCAAGGCCGATCGCAGCTGGCTGCGCGGCCTGGTCGGCAATTTCTCGCCGCAGGATGCGCTGGCCATCAAGGCCATCGAACGCACCACCAACCACGACGTCAAGGCGGTCGAGTACTGGCTGCACGGCCGCTTCGAAGGCCGGTCAGCGTTGCTCGATGCGGCCGGCTTCGTGCACTTCGCCTGCACCAGCGAGGACATCAACAACACCAGCCACGCGCTGATGCTGAAGCATGCGCGTGCCGACGTGATGCTGCCGGCGCTGGACGCGCTGATCGGCAAGCTGCGCGGCATGGCGCATGCGCTGGCCGCGCAGCCGATGCTCAGCCGCACCCATGGCCAAAGCGCCAGCCCGACGACATTGGGCAAGGAGCTGGCCAATGTCGCCGCGCGGTTGATGGGCGCACGCGAGCGTTTCGCCGCGGTGCCGCTGCCGGCGAAGATGAACGGCGCGGTCGGCAACTACAACGCGCACCTGGCCGCCTACCCCGATTTCGACTGGCCGGCCTTCAGCCGCAAGGTGGTCGAAAAGCGCCTCGGCCTGGCCTTCAACCCGTACACGATCCAGATCGAGCCGCACGACGGCATGGCCGAGCTGTTCGACGCGCTGGCGCGCATCGACACCGTGCTCATCGACCTGGCGCGCGACATCTGGGGCTATGTCAGCCTGGGCTACTTCAAGCAGCGGCTGAAGGAAGGCGAGATCGGCTCGAGCACGATGCCGCACAAGGTCAACCCGATCGATTTCGAGAATGCCGAGGGCAACCTCGGCATCGCCAACGCGTTGCTCGTGCATTTCAGCGCCAAGCTGCCGATCAGCCGCTGGCAGCGCGATCTGAGCGACAGCACGGTGCTGCGCAACATGGGCGTCGCCTTCGGCCATGCGCTGCTCGGCTTCGACAGCCTGCTGCGCGGGCTGGACAAGCTGGAAGTCAACCCCGCCGCGCTGCACGCCGACCTGGATGGCGCCTGGGAAGTGCTGGCCGAAGCGGTGCAGACGGTGATGCGACGCCACGGCCTGCCCAACCCCTACGAACAACTGAAGAAGATGACCCGCGGCAAGGCCATCACCGCTGCGGCGATGAAGCGCTTCATCGATACGCTGGAGATTCCGGCGGTGGACAAGAAGCGGTTGCGGGCGATGACACCGGCCACCTACACCGGCGCCGCCGAGGCGCTGGCGCGGCGCATCTGAGCGGCCCATGCGATTCATCGACAAGCTGACCGCCGCGCAGACCGGCAATGATTCGATGCTGTGCGTCGGCCTCGACCCCGAACCGTCCAGGTTTCCGCTCGCCTGGCGCGGCGACGCGGCGCGCACCTTCGATTTCTGCGCCGCCATCGTCGATGCCACCAAAGACCGGGTGTGCGCCTTCAAGCCGCAGATCGCCTACTTCGCCGCGCTGCGCGCCGAAACACAGCTCGAGCGGCTGCTGGCCTACATCCGCCGCGTGGCACCGCAGGTGCCGGTGATCCTGGATGCCAAGCGCGGCGACATCGGCGCCACCGCCGAGCAATACGCCCGCGAGGCTTTCGAGCGCTACCAAGCCGATGCGCTGACGCTGTCGCCGCTGATGGGCTTCGATTCGCTCGAGCCTTACCTGCGCTGGCGCGACAAGGGGCTGTTCCTGCTGTGCCGCACCTCCAACCCCGGCGGCAGCGAGTTGCAGTCGCAAACGCTGGCCAACGGCGACAAGCTGTACGAACACATCGCCCGCCTGGCAGCCGGCGCATGGAACCGGCAAGGCCAGCTCGCGCTGGTGGTGGGCGCCACCTTTCCGGGCGAACTGGCGCGGGTGCGCGAACTGGCACCGACGCTGCCGCTGCTGATCCCCGGCATCGGCGCCCAGGGCGGCGATGCCGCCGCCACGGTGCGTGCCGGCTGGCGTGGCGGCAATCCGCCCGCGCCGCTGGTGATCAGCTCGTCGCGCGCGGTGCTGTACGCCTCGGCCGGCGCCGATTTCGCGACCGCCGCGCAGGCCGTGGCGGATGTCACGCGACGCGAGCTGAACCGGGCCCGGCCGGCCGGCTGAACGTTGCTTCGTGGGAAATTGGGGTCGGCGTTGCTGACAAAACGGTGACACTGCGCGCCTTCGCAGCCGCCTGCGCCTCCCTCCCGTCCAGGTCCTGTGGGCCATGACGATCGCCTTGCCAAGGTCCAGCTCCGCCCCCGACGACAGGGCCGACGCGCAGCGCGAAGTGCGGCGCCTCGTCAGCCACCACTTCTTCGGCACCGCTGCGGCGCTGGCCGCGCTGGTGGCGCTGTTGTTCGTGTTCGTCTCGGCCGGCCTGTCCGCCGCGCATCAGGCGCTGATGGTGGCGGCCCTCGCGGTCCTGTCGTTGCTGGCGGTGGCGTCGATGCGCGCGCGGGGTGGGCGCATCGAACGCCGGGTGCTGGGGTTGTCGGTGGCCACGGTGGCCATCGTCGCACTGTCCACCGTGCTGCTGGGCTGGGGGGTCAGCGCGCCGGGCATGGGCATTTTCGGGATCCTGACCTGCACGGTGTGCGCGGTGTCCGGCATGCGCCAGGGCGCCTGGGTGGCCGCGCTCAGCGTCGCGACGGTGCTCGCCATCGCCGCCGCCCAGCACGCCGGCTGGACCGTGATGCACGCGCCGCCGCTGGCGCTGGACAACCTGCTGTTGCACGCGCTGATCCACCTGTGCGTGGTCTTCGCGGGGCTGGCCTGCGGCATGGTCATGTCGGCCGTGGTCTCGCGACATGTGCGCGGTGCCAAGGAGCGCGAGCAGCGCTTTCGCGGCCTGCTCGCCATCGCCGCCGATGCCTACTGGGAAATCGACAGCCAGTACCGGCTGGTGGCCCTCGAGCGCCAGTCGCCCGAGCTGGAGTCACTGGCGCCGGCCCGCGAGGCCGAAGCGCTGGGCCAGGTGCCCTGGCAGCTGGACGGCGTGCAGATCGACGCCGACACCCTCGATCTGCTGCAGGCTCACCTCGAAGCGCGCGAACCGTTCCGCGACCTGGCGCTGCGCTGGCGCTCCGCCACGGGCAGAACGCACCACTTCGTGGTCAGCGGTGAGCCGCGGCGGTCGAGCAGCGACGTTTTCCTCGGCTACTGGGGCGTGGCCCGCGATGTCAGCGCCGACATCGATGCGCGCGACGCGCTGCGCGCGACCGAGTTGCGCTACCAGGATCTGTTCACGCACATCCCGACCCCGCTGGTGATGCATGTCAACGGGCGTGTCGCCGATGCCAACCCCGCAGCGCTGGCGCTGTTCGAGTTCCCCGACATCGGCACCATGCTCGGTACCGACCTGCTGTCGGCCTATGAAAGCGGCGATTCGCGCGAGCGCGCGCGCCGCCGCGTGGAGATGCTGCAGGACCTGGACATCGGCGAAGCGCTGCCGGTGGCGGAGTTCCGCCTGCTCGGGCAGCGTGGCCGGCGCATCGTGGTGCGGGCCACCGGCGTGCGCGTCGAGGCCCAGGGCAGCGCCGCCGTGCTGTCGATCTTCGTCGACGACACCGAGCGCAAGAATGCCGAGGACGCGGTGCGCCGATCGGAAGCCATGTTGTCGCACCTGGTGGCCACCAGTCCCGACGTGATCACGCTGACCGATTTGCAGTCGGGCCGCTACGCGATGGTGAACAAGACCTTCGAGCGCCAGACCGGCTACAGCACCGCCGAGGTGGTCGGCCGCACCAGCCTGGAGGTGGGCATCTGGCGCCGACCCGAAGACCGCGCGCGCTTTGTCGCCGAAGTCCGCCAGCACGGGCATGTCGAAGACATGCCCACCGAATTCGTCGGCAAGAACGGGGCGCGGCTGCCGATGCTGGTGTCGGGCGCGCGCTTCGACATGGACCGACGCGAATACCTGGTCATCAACGCACGCGATGTCAGCGAGAGCCAGCGTGCGCAGCTCGAGCGCGCGGCCATCCTGCAAAACGCCACCGTCGGCATCGCGGTCACGCGCGAGCAGGGCTTCGTGCTGGCCAACCCGCGCTTCGAACAGATGTTCGGCTGGCAGCCGGGCCGGCTGGTCGGGCAGCCGGGGCTCGTCGTGTGGCCCGACGGCGAGGCCTATGCCCGCATCGGCACGCTGCTCGGGCCGGCGCTGGCGCGCGGTGAACCCGCTGCCATCGAGACGCCGATGCGGCGCTTCGATGGCAGCACGTTCCTGGCGCACATCGGCGGCCGCGCCATCGATCCCGATCACCCGGCCAACGGCGGCACGATCTGGATCGTCGATGACGTGACCGACCAGCGCAACGTGGAAACGGCGCTGGCCGCCGCGCGCGACGCGGCTGAGGCCGCCAACCGTGCCAAGAGCGCCTTCCTGGCCAACACCAGCCATGAACTGCGCACGCCGCTGCACGGGCTGATCGGGCTGGCCGGCCTGGCGCGCGACAGCGGCATCGATGAAGCGCGGCGCCAGCAGTACCTGCTGCAGATCGTCGACACCGCGAAGTCGCTGGCGGCGATCATCTCCGACATCCTCGACGTGTCGAAGATCGAAGCCGGGCGGCTCGAGCTGGAAAGCATCGCCTTCGATCTGCCCGAGCTGCTGCACCTTTTGCAACGCACCAACGCCACGCTCGTCGATGCGGGCAAGATCGCGCTGGTGCTGCAGTGCGGCGACGGCATCGACGGCCTGGTGCGCGGCGACCCGCTGCGCACACGCCAGATCCTCAACAACTTCCTCGCCAACGCGCTGAAATTCACGCCCGAAGGCGAAGTGCGGCTGGTGGTGCAACGGCTGGACGCACAGCGCGTGCGCTTCGAGGTGCACGACAGCGGCCCGGGCATCGACCGCGAGACGCAGGCGCGGCTGTTCAAGCCCTTCACGCAGGCCGACGAATCGACCACGCGACGCTACGGCGGCACCGGGCTCGGCCTGGCCATCAGCCGCGAGCTGGCCGAACTGATGGGCGGCCAAGTGGGCATGCACAGCACGCCCGGCCAGGGCAGCTGCTTCTGGGCCGAGCTGCCGCTGCCCAGGGCATCCGGTGCCGAGGCCGAGGCGCCACCCGACGACGAGTTGGGCCAGGCGCTGCAGGGCACGCGCGTGCTGATGGTCGAGGACAACGCGGTCAACATGGTCATCGCCGTCGCGCAACTCGAGCAATGGGGCGTGCAGGTGGTGCAGGCCAACGATGGGCGCCAGGCGCTGGCCGCAGTCCACGACGGCGTGACCCACGGCCAGCCCTTCGACGCGGTGTTGATGGATGTGCAGATGCCGGTGATGAGCGGCTACGAAGCCACCCGCGAACTGCGCCGATCGCACAGTGCGGCGCAGTTGCCGATCATCGCGCTGACCGCGGCAGCGCTGGTGGGCGAACGCGAGCAGGCGCTGGCCGCCGGCATGAACGACTTCCTGACCAAGCCGATCGACCCGCTGCGGCTGCGGGCCACGCTGGCGCGCTGGGTGTCGCGGACTCGATAGTCGCGGCAGGTCAGTCCAGACTGACCTCGGTGTGCACCGCGCCAGCGCGGTCAGCCCTCGCGCTCAACCCCAGCCGCGCACCCTTCGGCGCGCGCACCACCCACTCGGCCACCGCGCGGTCGGCCGTGATGTCCCGGTTGGGCAGGAAGGCCTGCATCGACACTTTCGGCGCGTGGCCCTCGAGTTGCGGGCCTTCGATGCGTTCGCGCCCGTGCACCAGGCTGCAGCCGTCGGGCAGGTGGATGTTGAAGACCACGCCGCGCACCACCTTGCGTTCGAGCGCGCGCTTGCTCACGTAGGCCGGCAGGTAGCCGCTGTTGGCCACCGCGAAGCGCACGCGCCAGGTGTCGGGGCCGAGCGCGCGCACCTCGGTGCGCAGCAGTTCCAGCTTCGGCAGCGACAGCGCGATCTGCGCCATCCAGCCCGGAAACCGCGCCACCTCGCGCTCGCGCAGTTGCGGCGGCGGGTTGCGCCAGTAGTTCATCTTGTCCCAGCCGCCGATTTCGACCGCGCCCAGCTGCGGGTGCTGGAACGGCTGCCAATCGACATGCGCCAGGCCGCCGCAATGGTCGTCGCTCCACTTCAGCAGCTTCAGGTCGTCTTCGGGCGGGTGATCGCGGTACCAGTGGATCCAGTCGTAATCGGTGATGCCGGCCTCGCGGTTCGGCGCCCACAGCTCCACCGTCCAGAACAGCGCGCCCAGGTGCTCGTAGAGCCAGTCCTGGGTGCCGGTGATGATCTCCTTCGGGTGGTACTTGAAGTCGTGGAAGATGCTGATCGCCGGGTAGCCGGTCAGCTTCGTGCCGAGTTCGCTGAAGCGCTTGTAGACCCACAGGTCTTCGGGTGTCATGTCGGTATCGGCCTGCGTGCCCATCGGTCGCAGGATGACGCCGCTGTGGGTGTGGAAGCTGATAGCCGCGCCGATGTTCGGGTGCTTGGCGACGAAATCGACCATCGCGCGCACTTCGGGCTCGCTGGTCGGGTACGGGCCGGCACCCGCCTGTTCGAACTCCTGGCGCCAGTAGGCCGGGAAGTTGCGGTTCAGGTCCAAACCCTCCAGGTTCGGATTGGCACTGATCTTCAGGCCGTCGTAGTTGCGCAGCAGGCCTTCGGGCATGACGCGGTAGAACTCGCCGGAGATATCGCCCGGTTCTCGCGGCACCATCAGGCGCGGGTCTTCGGGGTGCTTCTTCCAGCTGCCGTGCGCATCCGGCACGCGCATGCTGAGCACGCGGCCATCGCCGTCGATGTCTTCGATGTCCAGCCCATCGACCGGCGCTTCGTCGAACGGGTACGGGCGCGTCGATGAACGGATGTGGCGCGGCTTGTCGGCCAGCGCCAGCTCGGCGCCGTCGGGGTTCAGGCGCGGGCAGATGTAGATCGTGCGCGTGTTCAGCAAGTGCGTGATGCGCTTGCCTTCATCGTCGTCGACACCGAAATTCAGCACCAGGTGGTGCAGCCAGTACAGGCAGGCGGTGCTGGCAGTGAGCTCGGCGGCATGGATGTTGCCGTCGACCCAGAACGCGGGCTTGTCGGTGTGTTCGCCGCTGTGGTTGGCGGTCAGCACCACCAGCCAGATGTCGCGGCCTTCGTGGCTCTTGCCGATCGAGCACAGGCTGACCAGATCGGGGCGCGCCGCTGCGTAATCTTCGAGCAGGCGTGTCAGCTCGGGGTGGCGATAGAACTGGTCGAAGCGGGGAACAGGGATGTCAGGCATGGGTGTTCATCGTGGCGCAGGCGCGTGGATTGTGCCGGCGCCATCGACGAACACCATCAGCTCGCCGGGCGCGATGCGCTGCCAGGGCTCGCCTTCGGTGAGCGGTTCGGTGGCGACGATGGCGACGCGGTCTCTGGGCGTGGTCAGCGCGGCGAAATCGACGCTCAGGTCTTCGTCGGCCAGCCGCGCGGGTGCGAACGGGTGCTGCCGCATCAGCCAGTGCAGGTGTGTCGAGCCGTGCGCCCACAGCGCCTGGCCGTTGCTCAGCAGCATGTTGAAGGTGCCGTGGGCGTTGAGGTAGGGCAACAGCTCGGCCAGCGTGTGGCCCAGTTCGTCGATGCCCGGCACGCTGGCGTGCGCCTTGTCCAGCTCCTGCATCAGCCAGCAGAAGGCGCGTTCGCTGTCGGTGTCACCCACCGGGCGAAAGCGGCCGTGCAGGCGTGGCGAAAACTCCTTCAGATCGCCGTTGTGCGCGAACACCCAGTAGCGGCCCCACAGCTCGCGCTGGAACGGGTGCGTGTTCTCCAGCGCCACGCGCCCGACGGTGGCCTTGCGGATGTGGGCGATGACGTTGTCGCTGCGGATCGGGTAGCTGCGCACCATGTCAGCGACAGGCGAGTGCACCGCGCTGTGCGGATCGACGAACAGACGCACGCCGCGGTCTTCGAAGAAGGCGATGCCGAAGCCGTCCTTGTGTTCGTCGGCGCGCGTGGCCAGCCCGGTGAACGAGAACATCACGTCGGTCGGCGTGTTGGCGTTCATGCCGAGCAACTGGCACATGGCGCGCTTCAGCGGATCGGCAGGAACAGCTTGGCCAGGCCGCGCACGCTGACCAGGTTGCCGGGGTTGCCGGTTTCCTCGAGCACACCGCTCATGCGGCGCAGGATGCGTTCGCTGCGCTGCGCACGCCAGATCACCAGATCGGCCAGCCACGGGTGGGCATTGACGCGGCTGGCCTTGCGGTACAGCTCGAAGCGCGGCTTCAGCGCCAGCAGGCTGGCTTCGTAGTGCTGGCGCGTGGCGGTGTCGTCGAGGTTCTGCGCGCGCGCCTTGATCAGCGCCTGCGCGGCCAGCATGCCGGTTTCCATCGCCTTGCCGATGCCCTCGCCGCTGAAATCGTAGGTGCTGCCGATGGCCTCGCCGGTGGCCAGCAGGCCGGCGCGCGAATACAGCGCGCCGTCGAGCGAGCAGCGCAGCGGCGCGCCTTTCAGAGCGCCTTGCACGGTGCCGCCGTCCATCAGCTCGCGCGCTGGCGCATAGACCGCGCAGAAGGCGTCGAAGATTTCGCGCAGGTTGGCATCGCGCATGCGCAGCCGCCCGCTGCCGGCCAGGCCGAAGCAGTCGGCCAGCCCGACGCCGATGTTGAACACGCCGTCGCGGCACGGAAAGATCCAGCCATAGCCCTGCTTGAGACGTGCGTGCCAGACGATTTCGAGCGCGCGAATGCGCCCGACCATGGCCGGGTTGTGCACGTAGCCGCGCAGCGCGATGCCGGTGGGCGTGCGCCTTTCGCACACGCCGGCGGCGATGGCCGCCTGTGGCACGGCACCGGTGGCCAGCACCACCCACGGCGCGCGGATCTGATGCTGGGCGGCGCCAATGGTCAGTGTGGCTCCCACCACGCGGCCGGTGAGCGTGGGGTGCAGCGCATCGCTCGCATCGCCTTCGAGCAAGCGGCGCTTCGAAGCGCGCCGGCGGCAGCAACGTCGCGCCGGCGCGCTGGGCCGAGCGGCACAGGATGTCGTCGAGCACCTTGCGCGGCAGCACGGCCACGGTGCCGGGCACATCGACGCGCCCGCCGCGCGAGCCGATGCAGCCGACATGCGCGGCGGCCTGCGCATGCGCCATCACCTCGTCGTGCACGCCCAGCTTGCGCAGCGCGCGGTGGGCGTCGGGGATCAAGCCGTCGCCGCACACCTTGTCGCGCGGAAACGCGTGCTGGTCGGCGAGCAGCACCTTCAGGCCCGTGTTGCGCCAAGCGTCTGCGCGCAGGCGCTGCCGGCAGGGCCGGCGCCGACGACCAGCACGTCGCAGGAATCGGGCAAGGGTTGCATCGTCGGGACAGATGAAGGACCGGCCTTGCACATCGGCAGGGGGCCGCGAATTGTAGGCAGCGCATCGAAGGGCGCAGCTGTGCGATGCTGCGCGTTCCGCAAGCTTCACCGATGCCGGGAGACGACGATGGCCCCTCGCAATGCCGACACCCTGATCCCGCGCCTGTGCGACGACCTGGCGCTGGCCCTGCGCGCCGCCGCGCACCACGGCTTGTCCGAAGGCGTTTGCAACCACTTCAGCGTGGCGCTGCCCGACGACAGCCAGCGCTTCCTGATCAACCCGCGCGGGCTGCACTGGAGCGAAATCGGCGCCGACGACATCGTGCTTGTCGATGCCGAAGGGCGCGTGCTGCACGGCCGCCACCGCGTCGAGCCGACCGCGATGTACATCCACGGCGCGGTGCACCGGGTGTGCCAGGCCGCGGTGGTGCTGCACACGCACATGCCGTATGCGACCGCGCTGACGCTGACCACCGACCGCGCGCTCGACCCGACCGCGAGCCAGGGCGCGATGCGCTTCATGAACCGCATCGCCATCGACGCGAACTACAACGGCCTGGCGCTGGACTGGGCCGAAGGCGAACGCATCGCGCGCGCGATGCAGGGCAAGGACGTCGGCTTTCTGGGCAACCACGGCGTCATCGTCACCGGCGGTTCGGTGGCGCATGCCTACGACGACCTGTACTACCTGGAGCGCGCCTGTCTGCACCAGGTGCTGGCGATGAGCACCGGGCGGCCTCTGGCGCCGGTGAATGCCGAACTGTCCGCGCATGTGGCCGCGCAGATCCAGGGCGAGCGCGAGCAGTCGGACCTGTTCTTCGAGGCGCTGCGGCGGATGCTGCCGGCGCCGCGCTGAGCCGCGCAGCGTCCGTCGCCAATGTCAGGCCGCGACGAACTCGAGCCTTGCGACATTGGAAAGATCGACCTGCTGTCGTGCGATCCACAGGTCGTGTGCATCCTGCATCGACAGCCAGCTCTCCGGCGTGCGCCCCAATGCCTTTGACAAGCGAAGCGCCATTTCCGGCGTTACCCGGCTGCTGCCTTTGAGTACACGACTGAGGGTGGACGCCGCCACCCCCAAGATCTCGGCCAGCTCGCGTCCGCTGACGCCGTGAGGTTCAAGATAGACCCCGGCGATGAATTCGCCCGGATGCGGCGGGTTGTGCATTGCCATCAGTGATAGTCCTCATAGTCGAGAAGTCGGACGTTCCCAGCATCGAATTCGAACGTCAGACGCCAATTGCCATTCACGAAGATCGACCAGCGCCCTTTCATCGCCCCTCTCAACGGATGAAGCCGAAAGCCGGGGATGTCCATGTCCTCGATCGTTCCGGCCGAGTCCAGCGCCGCGAGCTGCTTCTTGCCATGACCTGAATTCCGAAGGCGCTGCCCGTTTCGAAGAAGTGGAGTGGTTCCGCGAACCCAGCGCGCTGACATTGGACTGGGCGGAGGGCGAAGGCATCGCGTCAACGCGCACAAGAACAGCACCATGATCGTTCCTGGCGACATGCGCGAGATGGCGGGCTTGCTCGCGACTTCGATGGCGTTGCGTCGATCAAGGGAAAGTCGCCGACAGCCTGAGGAAACGACGCTGCAACAAGGCTTGGGACACTACCGATCAGAGCGTCTTCAACAGCGACACTGCTTCGGCGTAACCCGACGCCTTCTCGCCAAGATCGGTCACCTTGGCAAGTTCGGTCTTCGCAAGCGCAGTGTCGCCTGCCGCTATGTAGATCTTCGCAAGGTTGAGCCTGTAGGCGGTATTCTTGGGCTGCGCGGCCACCACCTTGCTTTGCAGGTCGATGGCGCGCGCATGCTCCCCCTGTCCCGACATCAGCATAGCCAGTGTGTCCATGAAGGGCGGCTGGTTGGGTGCAATTCGGTTGGCCTTCTCGGCGTATGCCATGGCACCCGGCTTTCGAAGCTGATGTGTCACCCAGGCCAGGTTGTTCAATCCAAGCGCGCTGTTCGGTTGAGCTCTCACCAGCGCCAGATAGGCCTTCTCGGCAGAGCCGTAGTCCTTGCCGCGAAGGGCCGAATCACCGATATGCGCCAGGAACACCACATCCTTTGGATTCGACTTCGCCCAGGTGGCTGCAAAGCGTTCAGCCTCCTTGGTCTGGCCCAGCTTCAACATGGCCACATGCGCTTTGGTCGCCAACGCCGCAGCCGGAGCAAGCCGCAAGCCGGCCTGATACGCAGCCAAGGCGCCCTTGATGTCGTTGCTCAACGCGAGCACGTCGCCTTCGACCACATACCCCACCGCTTCCTTGGGTCGCTGTTTCTGCAGATTGCGGGCGCCTGCCAGCGCGGCCGGATAGTTTTTCGCCTGCACCTGAAGGATGATCAAGCTGCGCTGCGCCTGCAAGTCTTCGGGCGCCAGCTCGAGCGCCTTGCGCACGCTTTGTTCGGCTCCCCGGCTGTTGCCAGCGGCCATCTGCGCGTCGGCAAGACGCAAATGGGATTGCACCGCCTGCGGACTCAGCGCAACCACCTTGGCGAAGGTGGCGACGGCCTGGTTCAGATCGCCCGAACGCTGCTGCACCCGGCCCAGCGCGTCAAGCAACTCGACACTGCTGGGTATCGCACCCACGCCGGCCTGGGCGGCGGACAGGGCACGTTTGTCGTCTCCGGCTTTCAGCCAGAGTTCGATCAGCTGCAGCCGCGGCGCCGCATCTGCTGGGTTGGCATCGATCGCACGGTCCAACCAAGCGGCCACCTCTGCCGCCGGCGATCCTTGGGCAGCAGCCAGCTCAGCCTGAGCCCACAGCGCTCGCGCGTTCTTCGGATCCCGCGCCAACATGTTGTCGAAGCGCTGCCGGGCAACCTGGGGGTTGTTGTCGGCCATGTCCATCGCTGCCAGCCCCGCCACCGCTGCAAAGTACGACGGGTCGATCTGCAGCGCACGCTCGAAACTCTGGCGCGCCGCAGCCCTGTCGCCTTTGCCCAGCAGAATCCTTCCACGAAGTTCGGCTGCCAACGGTTTGTCGGGCTGCTTGGCCTCCATGCGCTTCGCGGCGGTCAATGCCGCATCGAACTCGCGACGCTGCATGTGTGCGGCAATCAGCGCCAGGTCGGCGGCCGTGCCGCTGTCAGCGCCAGCCACCGTCTGCAACTCGTCGAAACCGAGCTGAGTCGAACCGATGGCGACTTGTGTGATCGCCAATACGGTGCGCTTGCGCGCATTGTCCGGATCGAGCTTCAGGGCTTCGGCGAAGTACTCGGCTGCCCGCTTGGCATCGCCCGTTTGCAAGTGGGCCTGGCCGGCAAACACAAGCAAGCCCGGTTCGAGCCCGTCCTTGCCTTCGGCGGCTTTCACCGCCGCCAAGGCCTTGACCGATTGCCCCGAGCGCAGGTAGGTGGCCACCAGCAGCCTGCGCGCAAGTGCCAGGTCGGGCGCAGCCTGCACGGCACCGAGCAGATGGACTTCGGCTTGCGGCAGTGCGTTCATCCTGAATGCCACGGCTCCAGCCAGTTCCAGGACCGCCGGGTTACCGGGCCATGCAGCAAGCAATTGCTGTGCAAGTTCGTTCGCCCTGGGATAGTCCTGCTGCAAATAGGCCAGCTGTGCCTCGAAGTACAGCGTTTGCGGGTTCTTGGCATCAAACTGCTTGAGCGCTTGCAACTGAGCGCCGGCCTCTTCGAATTTCTGCTGGCGCAGCAGCAGCTTCAGTACAGCGAGGTGTCCCGGAACGAACCGGGGGTCGATCTCGACCGCCTTTCGATAGGCCGCCAGCGCACCGACGGCATCGCCCTTGCCCTGCTGCAGGATGTCCCCTTTGAGTTGCCATGCGCCAGCGTTGCCCGTGTCCTTCGTGAGCACCAGCTCGCAGGTCTGCAACGCGCCGTCGAAGTCGCCGGCCAGCGCTTTCTGGCGGGCACGAGCGAGCAGCGCCGGCACATGGTCGGGGTTCGCGGCCAGCGCCGACTTCAATGCGGCTGCGGCAGCGTCCTTCTTGCCCAACGCGTCATAGGCTGTCGCCAGGCTGGTCTGCAGGCTCGCATCGGCCGCGGCCGGGCCCAGCCGGGTCTGGGCGAACTCATCGACCAGCTTCTTCGCCAGCCCGTTCGACAACATCGCCTCGGCAAGTGCCGGCACCACAAGCTCTTTTGGATGCTGCGCAGCCAGCGCCTTGCGCAGTTCGATTTCGGCTGCCTCGGCTTCGCCCTGCTGCATCAGCACCGTGCCCAACATGAAGCGCGCCTCGGCCAGTTCGGGGTTCAGTTGCAGGGCGTTCTTGATCTCGATCACCGCCGAGCGGCTGTCCTTGGCCTGCAGATGCGCCTTTGCCGCCGCGAGCTTCTTGTTTGGGTCGTTGTCGCTGCAACCCAGCATGAGGGCGACCAAGAACAGTGCGCCAATCGTTGTTCCAATGTTCTGTTGCTTCATGGTCGGGTGGGGGTACCGCTGGTGCTGGATGGAGTGTGGCGCTGTGAGCGGTGCGCGACATCGGGTGTTGCGATTGTTCGGCATTCGCGGGTTGCCAGCCAGTGCACGATGCGCCAGATCTCTCGTCTGCGACAACTTTCTCCGCCGCCCCGAGCCGTGTCGAAGAGCTTTACACCTGTCGCCGACCGATGAGCAGAAGAATGCACGGTCGTCATTGAACATTGATGCAAGTCATTGATTCATATGGCACTTACAACTCCTCTTCGGCTTAGGCCCGAAGTTTGCTCTTACGGGTCTGTCGCGAAGCACTGACGCGCGCGAGTTCCAAGCGCGCAGCAGGCCCTGCGTCAGATGTGCAACCAAACGAACCCGTCTAGGAGATCCAGATGAAACTCAAAAAACTTGCCGCCGCCACACTTCTGGCGTTCGGTGCCGCGGCGGGCTTGGGCACCGCCAATGCTGAACCCGTCGAACTTGAACTGTCGCTGGTGATCGATGTTTCGGGCAGCATCAGCACTGCTGAATACAACACACAGCGATTGGGCTACCGGGATGCCTTCCTGGACCCCGCTGTCAAAGCTGGCATCCTGTCGTTCGCCGACGGCATTGCGGTCAACGTGATCCAGTTCTCAGACAATGCCGGCCAGAGCGTGGGTTGGACGCTGCTGCGGACCGAGGCGCAAATCGATGCCTTTGCCGCCACCATGGGCAGCTTGGCGCGGTTGTTCTCAGGCGGGGGCACCGACATCCAGGACGGGATGACTTTGAGTCTGAACAGTTTCGCCAACAACGGCTTCGAGGGCCAGCGCATGGTGATGGATGTGTCGGGAGACGGTGTCCAGAACACCGATCCCGACTGCCCGGTTTCTGCCCCCAATTACAACCAACCCTGTGCCGCCACAGCGGATGTCCGCACGGCCGCAACTACAGCCGGCGTGACGATCAATGGTCTGGCCATCGAGGGTGACTTCGGCGCGCTTGGAGTGACAAACTTCTATGTCGCCAATGTGGCGAGCGGGTTTGTCACGACGGCCACCGGTTTCGCCGACTTCACGCGGGCCGCAATCTCCAAGATCGGCCGTGAAGTCAACGAGACGCCGGAACCTGCCTCTCTGGCGCTAGTAGGTCTGGCGCTGGCTGCTGCGGGCGCTGCCACTCGTCGCCGTCGCGCGTGATGTGACGACTTTCAGTCGACCGTCGGTCGATTGATCCAGAACGGCCGCCGCGAGCGGCCGTCGTCGTTCCTGGAGCAACCCGCGGACGGCGAATAAATACCGAACAGAAAGACAGTCAGGTCTGCCTGCGGCGCCCTGCGAATCGAACAGCCGAGTGGATAGCTGCGCTCAGATCACGGGAAGCAGCAAGAGCTATGGGGCATTGCAAGCACTGAGCGACGATCTTGTCACCCTTATCATCACCCGCGGGCCGCCGAAGTACAGGTCTTGCAGGTCTGGCACGCAGCACGCAATCTGCCGCGCAGCGTCCCAGGCTCACGCTGTGGCGGGTCACCGCTTCGGCGGATGCCGCCGGGTGTTGGCGCTCAAGCCGGCGCAGCCTTCACCTTGAGCCGCCACGCATGCAGCAACAGCTCGGTGTAGCCGCTGGGCTGCACCAGCCCTTGAACGCCAGGTCACTGGCCGCCCGAAACGCGGCCGATTCATCAAACCGCCCAGCCATGTTGCGGTACAGCGGATCGCCGGCGTTCTGCTTGTCCACCACCTTGGCCATGCGCTTCAGCGTGGCCCTCACCTGCGCCTTGCTCACCACCCCATGCAGCAGCCAGTTGCCCATGTGCTGGCTGCTGACGGCACCCAGGCGGTGTTGGCGCCGGCCTTCGGGTGGCCGATCTTCTGCTGCAGCATCGCCGCCATCAGATCGGGCATGGCCCACATGCCCTTTCCGATCTGCGCCTTGCCGCGCAGGCCGCATTGCAGGCCGCATATGGCGCAGCGCACGCAGGCTGTCGATGCACTCGCAGCGCACTGCATTGCACTACACTGCATTGCATTGCATGATGACGGCGGAGGGCCGATGAGTACCGAACTGAAAGACAGCCAGGTCAGCCTGCGCTTGCCGGGCGAGTTGAAGAGCCGAGTCGAAAGCTACGCTCAGCTCACGGGCCGCAGCAAAAGCTACGTGGCGATGCAAGCGCTGAACGACTATCTGGATTGGCGACTCCCGCAGATCGAGGATCTGAAAGCCGCGGTGGCGGCTGCCGACGCTGGTGATTTCGCCTCCGATGACGAAGTGGCCACGCTTTTCGCAAGCTACACCCAGGTCGCGCCGACCCCCAGTAGCGCGAAACCGGCCCGAGCCGCGCGCCGAAAATGATCGTGCGCTGGACGCGGCGCTCGCTCGATGATTTGCGCCGCATCGCCGAGTACATCGCGCACGACAACCCGCCGGCTGCGGCAGCGCTTGTGACTGCGGTGCACGACCAAGTCAGCCAACTCAAGGCATTTCCATTGTTGGGGCGGGTCGGCGCCTATCAGGACACGCGCGAACTGGTCGTCCACCGCAACTACATCGTCACCTATCGTGCGCGCTCTCACGAGGTGCAGGTGCTTCAGGTTTGGCACGTTGCGCGCGGCATCGCACGCACCACGACGCGGTCTCGTGGTTCAGGCGGCTGATGCCTTGACCTTCAACCGCCAGGCATGCAGCAACGGCTCGGTGTAGCCGCTGGGCTGCACCAGTCCCTTGAACACCAGGTCGCTGGCCGCCTGGAACGCGGCCGATTCGTCGAAGCGCCCGGCCATGTTGCGGTACAGCGGATCGCCGGCGTTCTGCTCGTCCACCACCTTGGCCATGCGCTTCAGCGTGGCCTTCACCTGCGCCTTCGTCACCACGCCGTGCAGCAGCCAGTTGGCCATGTGCTGGCTGCTGATGCGCAGCGTGGCGCGGTCTTCCATCAGGCCGACGTTGTGGATGTCGGGCACCTTCGAGCAGCCCACGCCCTGGTCGATCCAGCGCACCACATAGCCCAGGATGCCCTGCGCGTTGTTGTCCAGTTCCTGCTGCTTTCGGCGTCCGACCAGTCGGCGCGCTTGACCACCGGCACGGTCAGCAACCCGGCGAGCAGTTCGTCGATGGCCGCGTCGCTGGCGGTCTTCTCCAGCGCCTTCTGCACCGCGAACACATCCACCTGGTGGTAGTGCAGCGCGTGCAGCGTGGCGGCGGTCGGCGACGGCACCCAGGCGGTGTTGGCGCCGGCCTGCGGGTGCACGATCTTCTGCTGCAGCATCGCGGCCATCAGGTCGGGCATCGCCCACATGCCCTTGCCGATCTGCGCCTTGCCGCGCAGCCCGCATTGCAGGCCGACGAGCACGTTGCTGCGTTCGTAGGCCTGTATCCAGGCGCTGCCTTTCATGTCGCCCTTGCGCATCATCGGCCCGGCGTGCATGGCAGTGTGCATCTCGTCGCCGGTGCGGTCGAGGAAGCCGGTGTTGATGAAGGCCACGCGGCTTTTTGCGGCGGCGATGCAGGCCTTCAGGTTGACGCTGGTGCGGCGCTCCTCGTCCATGATGCCGAGCTTGACGGTGCTGTCGGGCAGGCCCAGCAGCTTCTCGACGCGGCGAACAGCTCGGCGGCAAAAGCCACCTCGGCGGGGCCGTGCATCTTCGGCTTGACGATGTAGACCGAGCCTTCGCGGCTGTTGCGGATGCCGTTGGCCGACTTGCCTTGCAGGTCGTGCAGCGCGATGGTGGTGGTGACCAGCGCGTCGAGGATGCCCTCGGGAATTTCCTGGCCGTCGGCGGCCCCACAGCACCGACGGGTTGTTCATCAGGTGGCCGACGTTGCGCACGAACAGCAGCGAGCGGCCGTGCAGCACGAGTTCACCGCCAGTCGGCGTGGTGTAGCGCCGGTCGGGGTTCAGGCCGCGCGTGAAGGTGCTGCCGCCCTTGGCCACCTGCTCGGTCAGCGTGCCCTTCAGGATGCCGAGCCAGTTGCCGTAGGCCTGCACCTTGTCGGCGGCATCGACCACGGCCACCGAGTCCTCCAGGTCGAGGATGGTCGACAGCGCCGCTTCCAGCACCAGGTCGCTCACGCCGGCCGGGTCGCCCTTGCCGATCGGCGTGCTGCGGTCGATGCGGATGTCCAGGTGCAAGCCCGTTGTGCGCCAGCAGCACCGACGACGGCGACGCCGCGGCACCCTGGTAGCCGACCAGCTGCGCCGGCTTGGCCAGGCCGCTGCGGCTGCCGTCCTTCAGCGTGACCTGCAGCACGCCGCCTTCGACCGCATAGCCAATGCTGTGCACATGCGAGCCCTTCTTCAGCGGCGCACAGCGGTCGAGCACGTGGCGCGCGTAGTCGATGACCTTTGCGCCGCGCACCGGGTTGTAGCCACTGCCCTTCGTAGCGCCGCCGTCCTCGGCGATCACGTCGGTGCCGTACAGCGCGTCGTACAGCGAGCCCCAGCGCGCGTTGGCGGCATTCAGCGCGTAGCGCGCGTTGGTGATCGGCACCACCAGCTGCGGGCCGGCCTGCAGCGCCAGTTCGGCATCGACGTGCTTCGTCGTCACCTTGCACCTTGGCCGGCGCGTCGCACCAGGTAGCCGATCTCGCGCAGGAAGGCGCGGTACTTCTTCGGCGCGGTGATCGGGCCCGGGTGGGCCTTGTGCCAGCGGTCCAGTTCGGTTTGCAGCCGCTCACGCTCGGCCAGCAGCGCGGCGTTCTTCGGCGCCAGGTCGTGCACGATCTTGTCGAAGCCGTGCCAGAACGCAGTCGCATCGATGCCGGTGCCCGGCAGCACCTGCTCGTCGATGAAGGTTTTCAGCGCGGAATCGACCTGCAGGCGGTGGACGGCGGTGCGTGTGCTCATGTCGAAAGGGTTCTCTCGGGTTCAGGGGTTGGCGGGAAAGAAGCCGAGCACGTCGCGCAGGCTGCTGCCGATGCGCGTGGGCTCGGTGTCGAGCTGCTCGAGCGGCAAGCCGCCGCGGTTGACCCACAGCGTGGTGTAGCCGTGCCAGGTGGCGCCGATCGCGTCCCAGCAGTTGCTCGAGACGAACAGGATGTCGCGCGCCGGCAGCTTCAGCGCCTGCGGGCCCAGCGCGTAGGCGGCCGGGTCGGTCTTGAAGCGCTTGATGTCGTGCACGCTGAGCACCGGGTCGATCAGCGCTTCGAAACCGGCGCTCTTGATTGCCACCGCCAGCATGTCGGGATCGCCATTGCTCAGGATGCCGGCGCGCACGCCGCGATCGTGCAGCGCTTGCAGCACCGCCTTGTTCTCGGGGAAGGCGCTCAAGGCCCGGTACTGGTTCATCAGCTGGTCTTCGGCGGCGGCTTCCATCTTCAGGCCCAGGCGCAGCGCCGCATAGCGCAGCCCAGCGCGGGTCAGATCCCAGAACGGGCGGTAGTGCTGACCCTGGCCGCCGCTCATCGAACACAGCCGCGTGTATTCGATCTGCTTGTCGCGCCAGATCACGCTCAGGCGTTCGCCGTGGCCGGGAAACAGCTTTTCGCCGAGCAGCGCGACGCTGTAGACGTCGAACAAGGTGCCGTAGGCGTCGAAGAGCACGGCTTTCGGGATCGGCGCGGCGCGGACAGGGGGTTTGGCGGAGGACATGGCTCAACTCTATTCGTTACTGGGGCAGGTATTAAGCACCCCGAGGGTCAGGCTTTATTGACTGAAAGTCGTGTAGTGGTCTTTGCGCAGAACACGACGAACGCACGCAGTCGTGATCTGGATGCGTGTAATGTAGAAGCATGGCCCAGCTAAAGCAGATCGAAACGTTCGTGGCGGTGGCCGCCAAGGGCAGCCTGACGGCCGCGGCGCAGGCCGAAGGCGTGGCGCCGGCGATGATCGGGCGGCGCATCGATGCGCTCGAAGAACGCCTGGGCGTGAAGCTGTTGATCCGCACCACGCGGCGCATTTCGCTGACCCACGAGGGCAGCGCGTTCCTCGAAGACTGCCAGCGCCTGCTGGCCGACCTGGCCAACGCCGAGGCCAGCGTCGTCCGCCGGCGGCGTCAAGGCCAGCGGCCACCTGCGCATCACCGCGCCGGCCGGTTTCGGGCGCCGCCACGTGGCGCCGCTGGTGCCCGGCTTCATCGCCCAGCACCCCGGCATCAGCGTGTCGTTGAACCTGAGCGACCGGGTGGTCGACATCGTCAACGAAAGTGTCGATTGCGCGGTGCGCGTGGGCGACCTGCCCGATTCCAGCCTGATCAGCGTGCGCCTGGCCGACAACCGCCGCCAGTGCGTGGCCACGCCGGGCTACCTGGCACGCGCCGGCACGCCTGGACACCCTGCCGAATTAGCCCATCACGAATGCCTGACGCTGTCGTCCGATGCCAGCCAGACGCGCGGTTGGGCCTTCATCGTCGAGGGCCAGCTGACGCACATCCGACCGGGTGGGCGGCTCGATTGCAGCGATGGCCAGGTGCTGCACGACTGGTGCCTGCAGGGGCTCGGCATCGCCTGGCGCAGCACCTGGGAGGTGCAAGGCGCCATCGCCGACGGCCGGCTGATCGCGCTGCTGGAAGATTTCGCCGCCCCGCCGAGCGGGGTGTACGCGGTGTTTGCGCAGCGCAAGCACCTGCCGCTGCGCGTGCGGCTGTGGATCGACTTTCTGAAGCACAGCTACGGCGACGCGGGCTATTGGCAGCCGCCGGCCTGAGCCGGTGGCTGCGGCGACGAAGGGATCAGGCGCCCGCGTCGGCAACGCACTTCTTCGTGAAGCTGGTCTTGGCCGCACCGGCCAGCTTCTTCTCGGCGGCCATGGCGTCGCATTTGGTCTGGGCGCTGGCGGCTGCGCCGCCGCCGGCATCCTTCTCGCACTTGGTGACGAAGCTGGTCTTGGCCGCACCAGCCAGTTTCTTCTCCGCGGCCATGGCCTCGCAACTGCCGCCGGCCATGGCGTCGGCCTCGCACTTCTTCATGAAGCTGGTCAGCGCGGCGCCGGCCAGTTTTTTCTCGGCCGCCTTCGCCTCGCACTGGGCATTGGCCGCATGCGCCGAGGTGGCCACCAGGCACAGCGCCATCACGGCGGCACCCAGCAGGCAGGACATTTTGCTCATGGTCACTCCGAAATCGATGAGGGTTGGGCTGCGCCGCGCCGTTCGCACAAGGCCGTGGCGCGACCGCGCCGCATTGGATCACGCCGATGCAGCGACCGACCACGCACCGGTCAAAGAATTCTTCGCGGCTGGGCGAGCGCTTCGTGCGCGGCATGCAGGCGCCGCACCAGCACGCGGATGAAGGCCGCATCGAACAGCCGCCGCGTCGCCAGACCCAGCTGCTCCAGCGTCTCGGGCGTGAACGAGATCGTCGTTGCCGGTTGCGACACGACCACGTCGGCGCTGTGCACGCGCAGGTCGGGGTTCGGCGCCAGGTAGGCCATCTCGCCGACCGAGGTGCCGACTCCCATCTGCGCGACGCGCTGACCGCCGCGGTACACATCCACCTCGCCCTGCGCGATGATGTGAAAACTGTTGCCGCTGTCACCGGCCTTGTAGATGGCGTGGCCGAAGGGCAGCCGCTGCCACTGTGCGCGGTGCACCACTTCCCACAGCTCGACATCGCCGAAGCCCGAGAAGAACTCGAGCGAGCGCAGCAGGTTGAAGCGTTCCGAATCGAGCACGCCCTGCAGCGGCCCACGCGGCAGTTGCTGGTCGGTGACCAGCGACGACAGCTCCTGCGCAAAGCTCTCCCAGTCGGCCTGACGGTCGTCGCGCGACTTGCTCAGGCCACGGCGGATGAGCTGGTCCAGTCGCGCCGGCACGCCCTCGCGCTGGTGCTGCAGCGGCGCCGGCTCGCCGTGGTAGATCTGCTGCATCAGCGCCGGCTGGCTGTTGGCTTCGAACGGCGGCTTGCCGGCGATCAGGTGGTACAGCACGCCGGCCAGCGCATAGATGTCGGCGCGGCAGTCGAGCACATCGCCGTCGAGCTGTTCGGGCGGCATGTAGGCCAGCGAGCCGACGCGGAACACCTGCGTGCGTTCGGCATGCAGGTTCATCACGCTGCCGAAATCGGTGATCTTGACGTCGGTGACGAACGCATTGCGCGTGCTGGCGATGATGTTGGCGGGTTTGACATCGCGGTGGATCAGCCCTTGGCGGAATACATAGCCCAGCGCCATCGCGCACTTGAAGCCGATTTCCACCACCTGCTCCAGCGACAGCAGCGCATCGGCTCGGCAGTAGCGGCGCAACGTCACGCCGGGCACGTACTCCATCACCAGGTACGGCAGCGCCGGGTCATTCACCGCGTCGTAGATCTGTACCACGTTCGGGTGCTGAAGCCGACCGACCAAGGCCGCCTCGGCAGCGAAGAAGTGTTGCTGGAAGTGGCCTTCCGGCGTGTCCGCGGCGACCCCGGCGCGCACGCGTTTGATGGCCACATCGCGCTGGTTGAACGCATCGTGGGCGAGAAAGACTTCGCTGGTGGCGCCTTCGCCGAGGCGCGCGCGCACGCTGTACTTGCCGATCTGCGCCGGCAGGTCGGCACTTCGGCGGCGGGATGCGAGGGCGGTGGCTGTGGACATGGTCGCGCTGCCACGATGGTGCCGGCCCGGGCGCTTCGACAGTCGAGCGAACAGGGCCGCAAAGCGCCGCCTGTCCAGGGCCCGGCGCGAGCCGGCGTGGCCATAGCGAAAAGTAGAATCCAGCCATGATCGAAGTGAAACGCGACTTGCGCGACGCCCTGGGCAAGGCCCTGGCCCAACTCAGCGCGGAAGGCCCCGAGCCGGGTCTTGCTGCTCCGCCGGCCGCCTTCGAATCACCGAAGCTGGCCGAGCACGGCGACCTGGCCATCACCGCGGCGATGCCGCTGGCGCGTGTGCTGAAGCAAAAGCCGCGTGACCTGGCCACGCGGCTGGTCGAGTTGCTGAACGGCGACGCCCGTGTGCAGCGCTGGGTGCAGTCGATGGACATCGCCGGGCCGGGGTTCATCAACCTGCGCCTGTCGGATCAGGCGCGCCAGAGCGTGGTCGACGAAATCAACCGCTCGAAGGCGGACTTCGGGCGTGCAGGTGCCGGTGCCGATGGCGATGGCCCTGCAAAGCGGGTGCTGATCGAGTTCGTCTCGGCCAACCCCACCGGCCCGCTGCATGTCGGCCATGCACGCCAGGCGGCGCTGGGCGACAGCCTGGCCAAGCTGTTCGAAACGCAGGGCTGGCAGGTGCAGCGCGAGTTCTATTACAACGATGCCGGCGTGCAGATCGCCACGCTCGCGTCGTCGGTGCAGCACCGGCTGCTGGGTTTCGCGCCCGGAGACGAGCGCTGGCCCGCCGAGGCTTACAACGGCGACTACATCGCCGACATCGCCAGCGCCTACGCGGCGCGCTCGCACATCGAGGCCGATGACCGGCGCGTCACGGCCGCGGGCGATATCCACGACCTGGACGCCATCCGCGAGTTCGCGGTGGCCTACCTGCGCCGTGAGCAGGACCTGGACCTGCGCGCCTTCGGGGTGCGCTTCGACCACTACTTTCTCGAATCCAGCCTGTATCAAAGCGGCCAGGTCGAGGCCACCGTGCAGCGCCTGGTCGAGCAGGGCAAGACCTTCGAACAGGACGGCGCGCTGTGGCTGCGCACGACCGACTACGGCGACGACAAGGACCGTGTGATGCGCAAGTCGGGCGCTGCGAAAGACACCGCGTCGTTCACCTACTTCGTGCCCGACGTGGCTTATCACATCGACAAGTTCAAGCGCGGCTTCGACAAGGTCATCAACATCCAGGGCGGCGACCACCACGGCACCGTGGCGCGGGTGCGCGCCGGCTTGCAGGCGTCCGGCCTGGGCGTTCCCGAGGGTTTTCCCGACTACATCCTGCACCGCATGGTGACGGTGATGCGCGGCGGCCAGGAGGTGAAGATCTCGAAGCGCGCTGGCGCCTACGTCACGCTGCGCGACCTGATCGACTGGACCAGCCGCGATGCGGTGCGCTTCTTCCTCATCAGCCGCAAGGCCGACACCGAGTTCATCTTCGACATCGACCTGGCGCTGAAGGCCAACGACGAGAACCCGGTGTTCTACGTGCAGTACGCACATGCGCGCATCTGTTCGGTGCTGGCGCAGTTCGAGGCCGGACCGGGCGCCGGCCGCGATGTGCGGCAGGGCGCCGCGCTGCAGCGTCTGGTGGCGCCGGCCGAACAACTGCTGATGCGCAGGCTGGCCGACTATCCCGACATGCTGGCGCGCGCCACCACCGAGCTGGCACCGCACGATGTGGCCTTCTACCTGCGTGAGCTGGCGGCGGCCTTTCACAGCTACTACGCCGCCGAGCGTTTCCTCGTCGATGACCCGGAACTGGCCGGCGCGCGCATGGCGCTGCTGACGGCCACCCGGCAGGTGTTGCACAACGGATTGCAACTCATCGGCGTCAGTGCGCCGCAGGCCATGGAACGCAGCCAGCCGGCCCTGGCGGAGAATGGCGCATGAGCCCGCCGGCCCGCCGCGGCGGCAAATATCGAAAGGCGCAGTCTGAAGGTACCCCAATGACCTTGCCCAGGAAGGCGCAGCGCGGCGGCTTTGCCATCGGTCTGGTGGTCGGTCTGCTTGCCGGCCTCGTGGTGGCGCTGGCCGTGGCCTGGTATGTCAATCAGGTGCCGGTGCCGTTCGTCAACAAGTTGCCGCAACGCACCGCCGAGCAGGACGCCGCCGAGGCCGAACGCAACCGCAGCTGGGACCCGAATGCAGCGTTGAGCCCGAAGACGGCCAGCCGCGCCGCGGCGCCGGCGGCTGGCAATGCCACGGCGCCGGCCGTGGCGACGAAAGCAGCGCCGCCACCCGGCGTGGCGACTGCCGCTGTGGCCGCCGTGGCCCGGCCCGCAGCGGCCTCGGCAGCCACCGCGGCGGCTCCGCCCAAGGTATTGAAGCCCGGCGCCGACCCCTTCACCTACTACGCGCAAGCGGGCGCCTACTCACGCGCCGAAGACGCGCAGGCGCAGCGTGCCAAGCTGGCGTTGATGGGGCTCGATGCGCGCATCATCGAACGCGAGCAAGCCGGGCGCACCGTCTATCGCGTGCGACTGGGTCCTTATGAAAGGCGCCCGGATGTCGATGCCATGCTCGAGCGTCTGCACGCGGCGAGCGTGGATTCGACGCTGGTGCGCGTCGAGCGGCAATGAACTTTGTCAACCCGGGCCGGTCACTCAGGCGTTGAATCCCTGCGCAGGCACCGAATACTGAGACCGAAGGAACCCGATGAATCGACGTGAATTTTCCTGGCAACTGGCACTGGTCGGCGGCGTCACGGGCCTGGCCCTGCCCGCCGCGCGCGCACAAGGCAACCCGGTCGAAGGCACCCACTACATCAAGGTCTCGCCGCCGGCACCGGTGGCCGCGCCGGCCGGCAAGGTGGAGGTGGTCGAGTTCTTCTCCTACGGCTGCCCGCACTGCTTTGCCTTGGAGCCCGCCGTCGAAAGCTGGGCCAAGCAGTTGCCCGCCTACGTGTCGTTCCGGCGCGTGCCGGTGGGCTTCAATGCCTTGTACGAGACCTATCAGAAGATCTACTTTTCGCTCGAGGCGATGGGCCAGGTCGACGCCATGCAGCGCAAGGTCTTCGAGGCCATTCATGTGCAGCGCCAGCGGCTGGACAAGGAAGCCGACATCGTCGCCTTCATGAAGGCGAACGGGATCGATGGCGCGAAGTTCGCCGAGCACTTCAAGTCGTTTTCGGTGCAGACCAAGCAGCGCCAGGCCAAGCAGCTGGCGGATGCGTACAAGATCGAGGGCGTGCCCACCCTCGGTGTGCAGGGGCAGTACGTGACCTCGGGCTCGCTGGCCGGCAGCAACGAGCGCGCGCTGGCGGTGGCCGACAAACTGGCGCAGGGGTTGCACAAGCCCGGCTGATCGGCTTCCGCCCGCCCGGTGCGGGCAGGACGGCCAGCGCGCCAATATCACGCACTGGGTCGGACCGGCGAAGGTCGGCCGCACGTTGCGTGCGCATAGAATGCACCGCAAGTTTCGTGCCGTATATGCGTCTTCCTCCTCGCCTTGCCCTGTTGCTGCTCTCGCTCTGCCTGGGCTGGCCCGCCGCCGCCCGGGCCGAAAGGGCCGATCGGAGCAAGCCGATGAGCATCGAAGCCGACAAGCCGGGTACCGTCGACCTGCAACGTCAGGTGGTGGTGTTCAACGGCAACGTCGTGATTGCCCAGGGCACGATGCAGATTCGCGCCGAGCGCGTGGAAGTGCGCGAGAACAGCGACGGCTTCCGGTCGGCGAGCGCCAGCGGCGGCGGCGGCAGATTGGCCACCTTCAGGCAAAAGCGCGACGGTGTGGACGAAGTGCTCGAGGCCAGTGCCGAGCGCATCGAGTACGACGGACGCACCGACACCCTGCGCTTCATCGGCCAGGCGTCGGTGAAAAGACTGCGTGGTGCGCAGGCCGCCGACGAGATCAACGGCGCGTTGATCACCTGGGACAACACCAACGAGCTGTTCAAGGTGCAGGGCGGCGATACCAGCGCCGCCAATCCCGGCGGCCGGGTGCGCGCCGTGTTTGCGCCACCCGAAGGCAGCGCGGCCGATGCGGCGCCTCCGGCGGCGGGCAACACCGTCCCGCTGAAGCCCACGCGGTCGCTTGGGGGGGCGCGTTGAGCGAGCGCGCGGCGAGCGCGCTGGCGCCCGAACGCGAGCCGGCGACGACCCCGGAAGGGGCGGCGGCGCTCGATTTCGTCAACAGCGCAACTTTGTCGTCACCGGGCCGGCTGGCGCTGTCGCCCGGCGTCAGCCGGCTCGACGCCCGCGGCCTGCGCAAGAGCTATGCCTCGCGCATGGTGGTCAAGGATGTGAACCTCGAGGTCGCGGCGGGCGAGGTGGTGGGCCTGCTCGGGCCCAACGGCGCCGGCAAGACCACCACCTTCTACATGGTCGTCGGCCTGGTGCGCGCGGATGCCGGGCAGATCCACATCGACGGCCAGCCGGTGCACAACCTGCCGATCCACCGCCGCTCGCGCATGGGGCTGTCGTATCTGCCGCAAGAGGCGTCGATCTTTCGCAAGCTGACGGTCGAGGAAAACATCCGCGCGGTGCTCGAACTGCAACTCGATGCGCAGGGGCGCGCATTGAAGCCGGCGACCATCGACGACCAGCTGCAGCGCCTGCTGCACGAACTGGGCATCGAGGCGCTGCACGATTCGCCGGCGCCGGCGCTGTCGGGCGGTGAACGGCGAAGGGTCGAGATCGCGCGCGCGCTGGCCACGCAGCCGCGCTTCATCCTGCTCGACGAGCCCTTCGCCGGCATCGATCCGATCGCGGTGATCGAGATCCAGCGCATCATCGATTTCCTGCGCTCGCGCGGCATCGGCGTGCTCATCACCGACCACAACGTGCGCGAGACGCTGGGCATCTGCGACCACGCCTACATCATCAACGACGGCCAGGTGCTGGCCGAAGGCACACCCGCGCAGATCATCGAAAACGCCGAGGTGCGCAAGGTGTACCTGGGCGAGAACTTCCGCATGTAAGGGCCGGGACGATGAAGCCCTCGTTGCAGGTGCGCCTGTCGCAGCACCTGGCATTGACGCCGCAGCTGCAACAGTCGATCCGCCTGTTGCAGCTGTCCACGCTGGAGTTGCAGCAGGAAGTCGAGCAAATGCTCGAGCAGAACCCGTTCCTCGAACCCGACGAGGACGCCAACCATCTCGACACGGCGCCGTCCGAGCGCGCGCAGGCCGATCAACACAAGTCCGACACGGCCAGCGCCGAGAACGGCGACGGCAGTGCCAGCGAGGCCGGTGATGCGGGCGACGGCGATGCCGCTTCGCTGCAGGAAGTCAGCGGCACCGAGTTCGGCACCACCGAGCGCGAGGACTGGGAGAACGGCACCGAGCGCGACGATTTCGACGGCATCCGCGAGACGCCCGGCACGCCCGGCAGCGGCGCGGCCGGCGACGACGATGGCAGCGGTGTCGAGCGCGGCAGCGCCGGCACCTCGCTCCAGGATCACCTGCGCCAGCAGATGGCCGGCATGCGGCTGACGCCCGAGGACCGCGCCGCACTCGAAGTGCTGCTCGAATCGCTGAACGGCGACGGCTACCTGGCCGACACGCTGGAAGAGATTCACGAACGCCTGGCCGAGCTGTTCGACGCGCGTGGCGAGGAGGCGCGCGACGAGCTGATGCAACGGCTGCGCTGTGCGCTGCAATGGCTGCACAGCATGGAACCGCTCGGCGTGGGCGCGCGCAACCTGGGCGAATGCCTGGCGCTGCAACTGCGCGCCTTGCCGCGCTGCGAGGCGCAGACCATCGCCTTGCGCATTTGCGACCAGCACCTCGAACTGCTCGCCCGGCGCGACTACCGGCGCCTGTCGGCGGCCACCGGTGCCGACGAGGCCCTGGTCAAGCAGGCGCAGGCGATGATCGTGATGTGCGAACCGAAGCCCGGGCGCGCGTTCGAGGACACCGAAACCTATGCCGTGGTGCCCGATGTCATCGTGCGCCGATCGGGCCGCGGGCTGAAGGTGGAGCTGAACCAGGCGGTGATGCCGCGGCTGCGCATCAACGACCTGTACGCGCAGGCGGTGCGCGGCGCGCGCGGGCAGTCGAACGGCTCCGCTGGCCAGGCCGGGTTGAGCGCGCGACTGCAGGAAGCGCGCTGGTTCATGAAGAACATCCAGCAGCGCTTCGACACCATCCTGCGTGTGTCGAAAGCCATCGTCGAGCGGCAGAAGAACTTCTTCAGCCACGGCGCCATCGCCATGAAACCGCTGGTGCTGCGCGAGATCGCCGACGAACTGGGCCTGCACGAATCGACCATCTCGCGCGTGACCACCGCCAAGTACCTGGCCTCGCCGATGGGCACCTTCGAGCTGAAGTATTTCTTCGGCTCGTCGTTGAACACCGACGCGGGCGGCAACGCCTCGAGCACCGCGGTGCGCGCGCTGATCAAGCAGCTCGTCGCCAGCGAGGATGTGAACAAGCCCTTGAGCGACAACCAGCTCAGCCAGATGCTCGACGAGCAGGGCATCAGCGTGGCGCGGCGAACGGTCGCCAAGTACCGCGAGGCGCTGAAGATCGCGCCGGCGAACCTGCGGCGCGCGCCGTAGTGATCAACGACACAGCGCTGCGCCTGTTCCTGCCCTGCGCGGCCGGCGTCGAAGCGCTGCTTGCGGACGAGGTGTGTTCGCTGCTGCCAGGCAGCGAGGTGCAGATGCTGCGGGGCGGCGTCGCGCTGGCCACCGACGCCGAAGGCCTGATGGCGCTGAACCTGGGCAGCCGGCTGGCGCAGCGCGTGCTGATCGAGGTGGCCAGCGCCGCCTACCGCCACGAAGACGACCTCTACGCGCTGGCGCTGCGCGTCGATTGGTCGGCCTGGATCACGCCCCGGCATTCGCTGCGCGTAGACACCACCGCCCAGCGCTCGCCGCTGCGCAGCCTGAACTTCGCTGCGCTGCGCATCAAGGATGCGGTGTGCGACCAGTTGCGCGAGCGCAGCGGCGAACGCCCCGATGTGAACACGCAGGCGCCCGATCTGCAGTTGATGCTGCACCTGGCCGAGACGCAAGCCACGCTGTATGTCGACGCCTCGGGCGAATCGCTGTTCAAGCGCGGCTGGCGCGAGGACAAGGGCGACGCGCCGCTGAAGGAAACGCTCGCCGCGGCGATGCTGGCCGCCGCCGGCTGGCGCGGGATGCCCGAGGCGGGAGGCGCGTTGCACGACCCGTGTTGCGGCTCGGGCACGATCGCCATCGAAGCGGCGCAGATCGCCTGCGGCATCGCACCGGGGCTGAAGCGCCGCTTCGCCTTCGAGCGGCTGCTGCCGTTTTCGACACCCGCCATGCGTGGCGCGATGCAGCGGCTGAAGAGCCAGGCGCAGGCGCGCGTGCATGCACCGCGGGTGCCGATCTCGGCCAGCGACGTGTCGTTCCGCATGCTCGACTTCGCGCGCCGCAACGCCCAGCGCGCCGGCGTCGAGGCGGCGATCGAATTCCACGGTGGCGATGCCCTGGAACGGCCTGCGCCGACATTGCCGGCCGATCTGCCCGGCACGCTGATGCTGAACCCGCCCTACGGCGAGCGCATCGACGTCGGCGGCAAAGCGGCACGCGCATCGGCCGAGGACCGCGACACGCCGAGCGATTTTTTCGCGCGGCTGGCCAGTCACTGGAAACGCGGCTACACGCAGCACCCGGCCGGCTGGACGGCCTGGGTGCTGAGCCCGGACATGAAGCTGCCCGGCGCGATGCGGCTGAAGGAAAGCCGGCGCATGCCGATGTGGAACGGGCCGATCGAATGCCGGCTGTTCCGCTTCGACCTGGTGGCGGGCTCGGCGCGCGCGGCGAAGGGCGCAGCGGGGTCGGCGCCGTCTGCCCCTCGTGAGTGAGGGCGGGTCGAGCCCTTTGCGCCCTCAACGACGCGGCGGCGTGCTGCCCTTGCGATCGAACTTGCGCCAGTACTCGAACGGTTCTTCGTGCACTTCGATGTCGACTTCGGCGACGCGCAGTTGCAGCCGTTCCTGCACGTCCGCGACCGCGCGGTTGTAGACCAGCGGCGCAATCTCCTCGAGGAAAAAGCCGAGCAACCCGCCGGCCGCGATGTTGCCGATCGGCTCGTCCATGTTGGCGCGGAAGTAGCGCTCGATCGACGCGATCGCCTGCTGGCGCTCTTCCTTGCCGATGTCGATGGACATCCTCGTGCTCAGCGCCGGTTCAACATGCCCAGCAGATCGCCCAACCCGCCCAGGCCACCGAGATCGCCTTGCGGCAACTGGCCGTTCGGCGTCAGGTGGTCCACCGCCTGCGGCAACGATTGCGACAGCTGCGCGCCCAGATCACCGGTAGACAGGCCGAAGCGCGACGCCAGGTCCGACATCTGCTGCTGCCCCAGCACCTGGCCCAGTTGATCGCCCGATACCGGCAGGTTCTGGCCGGTGCCGACCCACGAGTTGGCCACCTCGCCGAGACCGTTGGCCTGGAAGGCGGCGATCAGCCCGGCGAGACCCCCGCCACCACCGCCGCCCGCCGCGCCGCCCGCGCCGGCATTCGCATTGGCGAGCATGCCGATGACCGCGGCAATCAATTCGGCCGAGCCGCCTTGGCCGCCTGACCCGGCGTTGCCTTGCGCGCCACCCAACGCACTGCCCAAGCTGTCCAGCAAGCCCATCGTCATTCCCCTGTGGTTGAAAGAACATTCTGTGCGGCGCGACGGCGGCTGGCAAGCCACCACAGCGCCAGCGCCAGCAGGCTCAGCGGCAGCAGGCTGCCGAGGTTCATCGAGCTCCAGCCCCCGGTCGTGACCAGCGCGCCCGAGCTGAACGAGGTCAGCGTCATGGTGCTGTAGACCCAGAAGTCCATCGCCCCCTGCGCGGTGGTGCGCTCTTCTGGGCGGTAGGCCTCGGCGAGCAAGGTGCTGCCGCCGGTGTAGAGGAAGTTCCAGCCGATGCCGAGCACGAACAAGGCGCCGATGAAGTGCATCAAGTCGGTGCCCGACAAGGCGAAGGCAACACAGGCGATGTTCAGCACCAGCCCAACCACCATCACCGGCAGCGCGCCGAAGCGGCGGATCAGGTGGCCGGTGAAGAAGCTCGGCACGAACATGCCCAGCACATGCCATTCGAGCACCAGCGCCGCATCGGAGAACGGGTGCTCGCACATCGCCATCGCGATCGGCGTGGCCGCCATCAGCAGGTTCATCACGCCATAGCCCAGCGCCGCTGCCGCCACCGCGACGATGAACACCGGCTGGCGGGCGATCTCGCGCAGGGGCCGGCCGCCGGCCAGCTGCGCGGCCGTGGGCATCGGTGGGAACTCGATGCGGCTGATCAGCACCAGCGCCAGCAGCGCGACCCCGATCAGCGACAGGTAGGCGCCGGTGAAGGGCTGGGACAGGAGGTCGCGCGACGCCGAAGCCAGATTGGGGCCGATCACCGCGCCGAGAATGCCGCCCGCGAGCACCCACGAGATCGCTTTCTCGCGTGCCGCGGCAGGCACCAGTTCGGCGGCGGCGAAGCGGTACAGCGAGGCATTGGCCTGGTAGTAGCCGGCCAGCACGGTGCCCAGCACCAGCAGGCCGAAGCTGCGCTGCCACGACGCCAGCGCGCACAACGAGGTGGCGACGATGGCCATCAGCAAGCCGAGCTGGAAGGCCCTGCGCCGGCCCAGTGCGCGCTGGTGGCGCGCCACCAGGATGGTGCTGAGCGCGCCGCCGGCCACGTAGGCGGTCAACGGCAGCGTGGCCATCCAGCTGTGCGGCGCCAACTGCAACCCGACCAGCCCGTTGATGGCGATGAAGACCACGTTGTTGGTCAGGAACAGGCCCTGGCACAGGGTCAGCAGCAGCAGCTTGCGGTTCATCCAGTGTTCAGTCCCATCCAGGCCAGGGCAGCCAACGGCGCGGTCTCGGCGCGCAACACACGCGGCCCCAGTCGAACCGGCACGAAACCATGATCGCATGCCAGGCGCTGCTCCTGCGTGCTCAGACCGCCTTCGGGCCCGCTCAGACACAGCACCGAGGGCTGCGGCCAATCGGCGCGTGCCAGTGGCGTCGCGTCGGGCTGCGGGCTGAGCAGCAAGCGCGCCGTGGCATCGGGCAGCGCCGACAGCCACAGCGGCAGCGTCGACACGGCGGCGATGTGCGGCACGTGTGTGCGGCCGCACTGCTCGGCCGCGGCCACTGCGATGCCCTGCCAATGCTCGCGCTTGCGCACCGCGCGGTCGGCCGCGAGGCGCAGCACCGAGCGTTCGCACAGCAGCGGCTGCACCGTGTGCACGCCCAGCTCGGTGGCCTTTTCCACCAGCACATCCATGCGCTCGTTCGCCGGCATGCCCACCGCCAGCGTGACGCGGCAGGGCAATTCGCGCTCGACTGCGGTGTGGGCGCCGACGCGCACACCGACCTCGCTTCGGCCCATGTGCGATACCGTCGCCGACCACTCGCCGCCGTCGCCGTTGAACAGGCACACGCCGTCGCCGGGCTGCAGTCGGCGCACCTGCACATGGCGTGCTGCGGCCGCCGGCAGGTTCATCTCGAGATCGGGCCGCAACGGCGCGGCAATGAACAATCGCAGTGTCATACGCGCAGTGTCATACGCGCAGTGTCACCGACGGCGGCCCGGCGCAAGGCGTGGCGAGATCGGGCCGGGCCCACGTTGCATCGAAGGGGTTTCCCCGCGTTGCCCGAAGCGCCGGGCGATGCCAAATTTGCCGGCCCGGCACCTCTGCCGGCTCATTCCACCTGCGGAGCTGCCTTCGATGAACCGCCTGACCATCTCGACACGACATTTCTTCGGCGCGATTTTCGCCGTCCTGGCACTGAGCCTGTCGGCCAGTGCCTTCGCGCAATACCCGAACCGACCGATCACGCTGGTCGTGCCGTGGGGCGCGGGCGGCGGCACCGACGCGGTGGCGCGCTTCATCGCCAGCCTGATGGAAAAGGACCTGGGCCAGCCGGTGAACGTGGTCAACCGCACCGGCGGCTCGGGCGTGGTCGGCCATTCGGCCATCGCCAGCGCAGCGCCCGACGGCTACACCATCGGCATGATCACCGTGGAAATCACGATGATGCATCACCAGAAACTGACCGAGCTGAATCCGGTCAGCTACACGCCGATCGCGCTCGTCAACCTCGACCCGGCCGGCTTCCAGGTGCGCGCCGATTCAAGTTACAAGAACATGAACGACGTGCTCGCCGCGATCAAGGCCAACCCGGGCAAGTTCAAGGCCTCGGGGACCGGCCAGGGCGGCATCTGGCACCTGGCGCTGGCCGGCATGTTGAGCGAGGCGAAGATCGACCCGGCCAGCGTGCCGTGGGTGCCCAGCAACGGCGCCGCGCCGGGGCTGCAGGATCTGGCCGCCGGCGGCGTCGAGTTCGTGCCCTGCTCGCTGCCCGAGGCGCGCGCGCTGATCGAAGCCGGCAAGGTCAAGGCGTTGACGGTGATGGCCGGGCAACGCGCTGCGCTGTTCCCCGATGTGCCGACACTGAAGGAAGCCACAGGCTTGAGCTGGACGGCCGGCGCCTGGCGCGGCATCGCCGCGCCGAAGGGCATTCCGGCCGACGTGCAGGCCAAGCTCGAAGCCTCGGTGAAGAAGGCATACGACAGCAAGGAATACAAGGACTTCATGACCCAACGCGGCTTCGGTGTTCTGTGGGGCAGTTCGGCCGAGTTCGCGTCGTTCATGGCCAAGGGCGACGCTGACATGAAGACCGTGATGACCGCGGTGGGCATCGCCAAGTAGCACGCATCGACCGACAAGCCGCGCCGTGCAGCGCAGCGATCGATGGGTCGGCGTCGGGCTGATCGCCCTGGCGCTGGCCGTGTTGTGGACGGCACGCGAGTTTCCGCAGGTGCCGGGGCAGAAGCTCGGCGCCGCTTTCCTGCCGATGATCATCGGCGTCGGCCTGCTGCTGTGCGCGCTGACGCTGCTGGTGCGCAGCTTGCGCGCCAAGGCCTACGCTGAGGCCCCGCCGCCGGCGGTGCGCGAGCACTTCGGCAGCTCGGCGGTGATCATCGCCGCAGTGCTGGTCTACATCTTGTTCGCCGAGCGCGTCGGCTTCCTGATCCTGGCGCCGTTGTGCATCGTGCCCGTGTTCCTGGCGCTCGGCGTGCACTGGCGGCCTGCCCTGCTGTGGGCAGCGGGTGGCACCGTGGTCGTGCACCTGGCGTTCTACAAGCTGCTGCGCGTGCCGCTGCCGTGGGGCTGGATTCCGCCGTTCTACTGAACCTGCGCCGATGGATGCCGTCGCCACCGCCTTCGGGCTCGTGTTCCAGTGGAACGTGTTGCTGGTGATCCTGCTGTCGGCCGCCTACGGCCTGTTCGTCGGCGCGATTCCCGGCTTGACGGCCACCATGGCCACCGCCCTGCTGGTGCCGGTGACCTTCTTCATGGCGCCGGTGCCGGCGGTGGCCGCTATCGTCACCGCCACCGCGATGGCCATCTTCTCGGGCGACATTCCGAGCGCGCTGCTGCGCATGCCCGGCACGCCGGCCTCGGCGGCCTATGCCGACGAGGCCTACCTGCTGACCCGCAAGGGCCAGGCTGAAACCGCGCTCGGCGCCGGGCTGGTGTTCTCGGTGCTGGGCGGCATCTTCGGCGTGCTGGTGCTGTCGTTCAGCGCGCCGGCACTGGCCGAGGTGGCGCTCAATTTCAGTTCCTTCGAGTATTTTTGGCTGGTGATCCTGGGCTTCACCTGCGCCATCTTCATCGCCGGCAAGGACCCGGTGAAAGGCATTGTCTCGCTGCTGCTGGGCTTGCTGATCTCGGTGGTCGGCCTGGAGAACCCGGCCGGCGCGCCACGCTATACCTTCGGCAGCCCCGACCTGATGGGCGGCATCGAGCTGATCCCGCTGATGATCGGCATGTTCGCGGTGGCCGAGATCCTGCGCTATGCGGTGGTGGTGGCCAAGCCGCCGCCAATCACCGAAAAGCCTTTCGGCAACGTCTTCTCCGGCATGTGGACGCTGGTCAAGAAGTACCCGCTGGCGTTGCTGCGCGGCGCGACCCTGGGCACCCTGGTCGGTGCATTGCCCGGCGCGGGTGCCGACATTGCCGCCTGGATGGCCTATGCGGTCTCGAAGCGCTTTTCGAAGGAGCCTGAGAAGTTCGGCACCGGCCATGTCGAGGGCATCGTCGAAGCCGGCGCGGCCAACAACGCCGCGCTCGGTGGCGCCTGGATTCCCGCGCTGGTGTTCGGCATTCCGGGCGATTCCATCACCGCCATCGCCATCGGCGTGCTCTACCTGAAGGGCATGAACCCGGGGCCGACACTGTTCATCAACAACCCGCAGAACATCTACGCGGTCTTCATCGTCTTCATGCTGGCGCAGTTCCTGATGCTGCCGCTGGGCTGGATGGCGATCAAGGTGGCCAAGCGCATCCTGCGCATCCCGGCCAACGTGCTGATGCCGCTGATCCTGCTGTTCTGCATCGTCGGCAGCTTCGCCATCAACAACAGTCCCTTCGGCATCATCATCACGCTGGTGGCCGGCGTGCTCGGCTTCTACATGGAGCGCTTCGGTTTCCCGATTGCGCCGACCATCCTCGGCGTGGTGCTGGGCACCATGCTCGAACAGCATTTCTTCAGCAGCCTGATCAAGGCCGACGGCAACTTCCTGGTCTTCTTCGAGCGGCCGATCGCCGGCGTGCTGGGCGCGGTTTGCCTGATGATCTGGCTGTGGCCGCTGGGGCGCATGCTGATCGGCCGCGGCAAGACACAGGCCGCCTCGGCCTGATTTCAGGCCGCCTTCGACGGCGCGACGCGCGCGTCGGCCACCGTGATCAGGTCGGTCAGCGCGTGATAACCGCGCGCGTTCAAGCCGGTGATGTCGCGGATGCGGTTCAGCCGCGCATAGACGGTGTTCGCATGCACCTCGAGCCGCGCCGCCGCCTTCAGCAGGTTCATGTCGGCATCGGCATAGGCACGCAGCGTGGCCGTCAGCGCGCCGCCGAGCTTGTCGTCGGCGCGATGGAAATCGCCGGCCCAGGCGGGCAGCGACGATTGCAGTTCATCGCCCGCCAAGTGGATCATCAACTGGCGCAGCGGCGTGGCCGCGAACTGCATCACCCGCTGCTCAAGGCTGGCCATGCGCATCGCCAGCAGCGCCTGACGGTGCGCCGCCGGAATGCGCGACGTGGAGCCGACATCGCCACTGACCCCGATCAGCACGGCATTGCCCGCCAGCGCCAGCTCGGCGGCGATGCGCGCCGCCAGCGAGGCGCCGACCGGCGTCCAGCCGGAGAGGCGCCGGGCCCCCGAGAACACGCAGGTCACACGCGCGTCGCGCACGTCGATCAGGCGCCGTGCCAGCGACGCGGGAATCAGTTGATCGAGCGTGTCCGCGAGGCGCCGTGCACGCGCCGGGTGGTGCATCGCCGTGGCGTCCACCGACTGCGCCAGCACCACACAGAAGCTCTGACGGCCATCGAGGTAGCCCGCGCGCCGCAGGATGGCGGCCACGCGGGCGTCGGATTCGTCGTAGCCGTCGAGCAGGATGTTCAGCAGCTGCGCGCGCTCGTCGCCGGCCACGTCGGCCAACAGCTGGATGCGCTCGACGTACGCGGTCGAGGCCAGGGTGCTGATCGCGTTGGTGTATTCGAGCGTGAAGTCTGCCGCCGCGGCGACCACCTCGCGTGCCGCCTCGGCGGAGAGCGCAACTCCGGCCGCGCCCAGCGCAGCCTCGCGCACGCGCTGGGAGAACAGCTTGTGCACGCAGCGGTAGGCGTGCAGCACGGCTTCCAGCGGAAACCTGTGCTCGGCACACAGGCAGGCGTAGTCGCGCACGAACTTCAGCTCGCCGGCCGCACCGCCGTTCAGCAGGCGAACCACCTCTTCAAGGTGCCGCGGGCTGTGCGCCGCCAGTTCGTTCAGCGTGGCCGCATCGCGCGACGCGGTGAACGCCGGTATCTCGGCCAGCAGGGTTTTTCTGAGCTCGGCATCGATGGCCTGGGCTTGCTGGTGCAGGTGCACGGCGGCGGCCTGGAACAAGCGGTCGCCCAGCAATCGCTGCTGTGCTTCGGCCAACCTCATCAGCGGGTACTGCGCCATGCTGCATTGTGCAGACTGCACAACGCCAACCGGCGAATAACCGCATCTTGCCCAGTGACGGCGCCGATCCTCAGCCTTAGTCTCCAATGCGTCGGCCGAAAGCGGCCGCGTGCGGGCACCCGGCAGCCAGGGGGCATCAGTAGCGCAAACAGGAGCAGATCATGGCGAAATATCTCTTCGTGTATCACGGCGGCGGCACGCCCAAGAGCGATGCCGAAAAGGCCAAGGTGATGGACGCCTGGGGCAAGTGGATGGGCGGCATGGGCAGCGCCATCGTCGATGGCGGCCACCCGGTGGGCATGTCGTCGACCGTAAAAAGCGACGGCTCGGTGGTCGGCAATGGCGGCGCCAACCCGACCAGTGGCTACACGCTGATCGAGGCGAAGACCCTGAACGACGCGTTGGCACATGCCAAGGCGTGCCCGATCCTGGTCAGCGGTGGCTCGGTGGAAGTGGCCGAAGCGATCGACATGTGAGGGAGCAAGCAGCCGGCCTGCCGCCGACGTGTCCGGCTGCATGCGGGCGCGCCGCGCGTGGTCTGCCCGCTTTCGAGCCTCAGGCCCCGTTTTCCAGGCGCAGCTTGGGCACGCGCTTGAACTCGCGCAGGTTGTTGCTGACCAGCGTGACTTCCAGCGCCAGTGCGTGCGCGGCAATCATGGTGTCGAGCGCGCCGATCGGCGTGCCCTTGGCTTCGAGCGTGTGGCGCAGTTCGCCATAGGTGTGCGCGGCGTCGGCACCGAAGTCGGCGATTTCCAGTGGTGCGAGAAACCGTTGCAGCACCTGCAGGTTGCGTCGCGAGCCGCTCTTGCGCACACAGAAATACAGTTCGCCCGCGGTGACGGCCGATATGCCCAGACCATCCGACTCATGGGCCAGAAAGCGCTCCAGCACAGCCGCGGGCCGCTGGTTGATGACGTAGATGCAGATGTCGGTATCGAGCAGGTAGCGCATGTGCGGTTTCAGCCGGCGCGGCGAGCGACGCGCGGCCGCACGGCCGGCACGATCGGCGCGCGGTCATCGGGGGCTGCCGGGGGCTGGCGCACGATCGGGCGGGTGTGATCGAAGTCACCCAGCGCGTCGATCAGGCTACGAATCGATGCCCGCGGACGCGTGCTCAGCACCACGTCGTCGCCCTGGCGGCGCACATAGACCTCGGTGCCGCCGAAGCGAAATTCCTTCGGCAGGCGCACCGCCTGGCTGCGGCCGTGCTGGAACAGTTTGGCGGTGGGTTGCGAGGTGTCGCTCATCATCGATTCCCGGATGGTATCTATCAAATATATACCTCAGGCAATATCCCGATGACTCAGACTAGCGCCGCGTCGATCTGCCGCGAGACATTCATGCCGCGCTCGTTCTTGTCGAGCATCGCGAACACGGCCTTGTCATCGCTGGCCTCGACCCAGGCTTCGCCGCCAGTCGAGCGTGGGCATGGTCGATCAGGCTTTCTGTGAATCGGCAGCGTCGGGCTGCGGTGGCACCAGCGCGTCCAGCGTGTCGCGGTGGAACAGGTCCACATAGGGTTGGTAACGCCACAGGCGGTTGCGCCCGTAGCCGGTCAGCTCGCGCAACCAGCCGCGCGACTCGAGGTCGGCCACCAGCTTCGCTGCGGTTGGCTGCGTGCAGCCCAGATGCTGCGCGACGCGCTTGATCGACACCATGGGATGCTGCAGCAGGTGATCCAGCAGCGTCAGCGCCTTGGCGTTGCGGGCGACTGCGTCCCGATGCGCATCGCGCATCGTCACGATCTGCTGCGCGGTCTGCGTGGCCGCGCGGGCGGTGCCGCTGACGCCACGCAGGAAGAAGCCGATCCACGGCTCCCAGTGGCCCTGGTGCCGGATGGCGGTCAGCCGGTCGTAGTACTCGGCGCGCCGCGCCTTCAGATACAGCGACAGGTACAGGAGCGGGCGCGACAGCGCACCCTCTTCGCACAGCATCAGCGTGATGAGCAGGCGTCCGACCCGGCCGTTGCCGTCGAGGAACGGATGGATCGTCTCGAACTGTGCATGCGCACGGTGGGGAAGGTCCAACGCGGTTCCTTTTCTAAGCCGAACGGAAGCCGGATCTTATTAAAGAAAACCGTAGAAATCTTTCATTTGGACGCCACACCTTTGCCCATCCGAAAGAAAGCGACCGAAGTCGCCCGACAGGCCGCCCAAACGAAATCGCCCCGACAGGCAGCAGGCCTCAGCCTCGCAACGCCGCCAGCACCTCGTCGAGCATCTTCTTCGCATCACCGAACAGCATGCGGTTGTTCTCTTTGTAGAACAGCGGGTTGTCCACCCCCGCGTAGCCCGAGGCCATGCTGCGCTTCATGACGATGGAATCGCGCGCCTTCCACACTTCCAGCACCGGCATGCCGGCGATCGGGCTGGTCGGGTCGTCCTGCGCGGCCGGGTTGACGATGTCGTTGGCGCCGATGACCATCGCCACGTCCGTCGCGGGGAAGTCTTCGTTGATCTCGTCCATCTCCATGACGATGTCGTAGGGCACCTTGGCTTCGGCCAGCAGCACGTTCATGTGCCCCGGCATGCGCCCGGCCACCGGGTGGATGCCGAAGCGCACCTTCACGCCCTTGTCGCGCAGGAACTTGGTGATGTCGTTCACCGTGTGCTGCGCCTGCGCCACCGCCATGCCGTAGCCGGGCACGATGACCACGCTGCGCGCCTCGCGCAGCAGCTCGGCGGTTTCCACCGCGCTGATCGGCGTCGCCTCGCCGGCCGGCTGCCCGTCGCCGGCCGCGGCAGCCACCGTGCCGCCGCCAGTGCCGAAACCCCCGGCGATGACGCTGATGAAATTGCGGTTCATCGCGCGGCACATGATGTAGCTCAGGATCGCTCCCGACGAACCGACCAGCGCACCGACGACGATGAGCAAGTCGTTGCTGAGCATGAAGCCGGTGGCCGCCGCCGCCCAGCCCGAATAGCTGTTCAGCATCGACACCACCACCGGCATGTCGGCGCCACCGATGGCCATCACCATGTGCACGCCGAAGAGCAGCGCAATCACCGTCATCACCAGCAGCGCGGCCATGCCGCCCGAGATGCCGTCGGCGTGCAGGAACACGCGGCCGAAGAAGATCACCACCAGCAGGCCGGCCAGGTTCATCCAGTGCCGCCCGGGCAGCAGCAGCGGCTTGCCGCCGATCTTGCCCGACAGCTTGCCGAAGGCGACGATCGAGCCCGAGAAGGTGACCGCGCCGATGAGGATGCCGATGTAGATCTCCATCTCGTGGATGGCCTTCTCGGCTTCGGTGGGGAACACGGTCGAGGTGTCGATGTAGCTGGCGAAGCCGACCAGGCAGGCGGCCAGGCCGACGAGGCTGTGCATCAATGCCACCAGCTCGGGCATCTGCGTCATCTGCACTTTTTTCGCGGCGTACAGGCCGACGCTGCCGCCGACGAGCAGCGCGCCGACGATCCACGGCACACCGGCCGACGTGACACGCGGCCCGAGGATCGTGGCCAGCACGGCGATGGCCATGCCGACCATGCCGAAGACATTGCCGCGGCGCGCGGTTTCGGGGTTGGCGAGCCCCCCCAGGCTGAGGATGAAGAGGATGGTGGCGCCGATGTAGCAGACGGTGGCCAGGCTGGAGCTCATGGGTGCGCTCTCTTTCTTCTTTATATTTACTTGCGGAACATCGCCAGCATGCGGCGCGTGACGGCGAAGCCGCCGAACATGTTGACGGCCGTCAGCGCGAGCGCAAACACGGCCAGTCCCAGGATCAAGGTGTTCGGCCGGTCCACGCCGCTGCCGCTGAGCGGCGGCGCCACCTGGATCAGCGCGCCGATGGCGATGATCGACGAGATGGCGTTGGTCACGCTCATCAGCGGCGTGTGCAGCGACGGCGTCACGTTCCACACCACCATGTAGCCGATGAAGCAGGCCAGCACGAAGACAGTGAAGTGCGCCAGGAAGCTGGCCGGCGCAAACAGGCCGACCAACAGGAACGCCAGCGCACCGGCGCCGAACACCATGGCCAGCGTCTTCGCCGGCATCGGCTCGCTCGCGCCGTGGCCATGCCCTTTCGGCGCCGCAGCCACCGCCGCGGCTTTCGCCGGCGGCGGCGCCGGCAGTTTCAGCGGCGGCGCCGGCCAGGTGACCGTGCCGTCCCTGATGACGGTCAGGCCGCGGATGGCGTCGTCTTCCATGTTGACGTCGATGACGCCGTCCTTGGTCTTGCACAGCTCCTCGGTCAGGCGCAGCAGGTTGTTCGAGTACAAGGTCGACGACTGCTTGGCCAGCCGGCTGACCAGGTCGGTGTAGCCGATGATGGTCACGCCGTGCTTGACCACCGCCTGCCCGGGCTCGGTGAGTTCGCAGTTGCCGCCCTGCTCGGCGGCCATGTCCACGATCACGCTTCCCGGCTTCATGCTTTGCACCATCTCGGCGGTGATCAGCCTCGGCGCCGGCTTGCCCGGAATCAGCGCGGTGGTGATGATGATGTCGGCGTCCTTGGCCTGCTGCGCGTACATCGCGCGCTGCGCGGCCAGGAAGCCCTCGCTCATCACCTTGGCATAGCCGCCGCCCCCGGCGCCTTCTTCCTCGTAGTCGACCTTGACGAACTCGCCACCCAGCGACACCACCTGGTCGGCGACCTCGGCACGCGTGTCGTTGGCACGCACGATGGCGCCCAGGTTGGACGCGGTGCCGATGGCGGCCAGGCCGGCGACCCCGGCGCCGGCGATGAACACCTTGGCCGGCGGCACCTTGCCGGCGGCCGTGATCTGGCCGTTGAAGAAGCGGCCGAAGGCGTTGGCCGCCTCGATCACCGCGCGGTAGCCGCTGATGCCGGCCATCGAGGTCAGCGCGTCCATCTTCTGCGCGCGAGACAACTGGCGCGGCAGCGCGTCGATGGCCAGCACGGTGACCTTGCGCGCCGCCAGCTGCTGCATCAGATCGGGGTTCTGCGCCGGCCAGATGAAGCCGATCAGCGTGCTGCCCTCGCGCAGCTGGCTGACCTCATCCGCGCTCGGCGCGCGCACCTTGAAGACGATGTCCGACGTGGCCCAGACTTCGCCCGCCGTGCCCAGCACGTCGGCACCGGCGGCACGGTAGGTGTCGTCGGCGAAATTGGCCGCATCGCCCGCGCCGCTTTGCACTGCCACCGTGAAGCCCAGCTTGACCAGCTTCTGCACCACGTCGGGCACGGTCGCGACGCGCTTCTCGCCGTCAGCGGTCTCCTTCGGCACTCCGATGCGCATGGTTGTTCTCCTCGCCAGGTCGTTGTCATGTCGGGCCGGCGAAGCTAACACAAGACTCGACGGCGGCGTCCTGCCCGCGGCCCGGTGCATGCCTGGCTGCAGCGCATCGAGGGCGAGCGTCAGCCCGCTGGCGCAGCGAAGTCCGCGCGTTCGAGCAGCCACGACACGGCGACACCGAACACCAGCCCCCAGAACGGGGCGCCGACGCTGAAGATCGGCACGTCGGCCACGGTGACGAGGAAGGTCACCAGCGCGCCGAGGGTGAACCTGCCGCGGAACGAGATGTTGAACGCGGTCTGCAGCACGCGCAGCATCGCCAGCCCCGCCAGCGCGGCGATGAAGGCCTTCGGCGCGGCGAGCAGCAGCCGCGTGAACACCGGCGACAGCAGCCCGAACACGAGCGCCAGCACGCCGACCATGATGCCCGCCGTGTAGTGGCGGTGCTTTTCGCCCGACGCGGTGATGATCGCGTTGACCGGGCCGGTGAGGCAGGTCGAGACGCCGCCGACAATGCCGCTGACGATGGCACCGACGCCGCACGCGGCGGCGATCGCGTTGACCGGCGGTTGGTGGTCCGCCGCACGCAGCACGGCCACCCCCTGGCCGTTCTGGACCACCAGCACCGTGATCGTCAGCGGAACGACCAGTTCGAGCATCGCCGGCCAGGAGAACGCCGGCGCATACAGGTTCGGGCGCACGATGGCGAGCACTTCGGCGCTGCGTGCGTCGAAGCCGCCGACCCCCGCGATCATCAGCGCGCCGACGATCAACGCGCCGATCACCGGCGGCATCAGCCGGGCCAGGCGCGGCGCCGCCGACAACCCCAGAAACACCGCCACCATCGGCGCCGCGATGGCGAACGCATCGCGAATCGCGAACACCAGGTCGAGGCCGAAGCGCAGGAACACCCCGGCGACCATCGCCATGACGATCGGCATCGGCATCGCGTCCATGCAGCGCCTGACCCAGCCCGACAGCCCGAGCACCAGCATCAGCGCGCCGCAGGCGAGATAGGCGCCGATCACCTCGCGAAAGCCCAGGTGGGCGAGCGCCGGGCCGACGAGCACCGTGCCGGGGATCGTCCAGAAGAACACCAGCGGTTGCCGGTACAGCCAGCAAAATCCGATGCTGACCAGGCCGTTGACGAAGAACGCGGCGAAGATCCACGACGCGAGGTCGGACTCTGCCAGGCCGCCGCGTGTGCCGACGGCGAGGATGATCGCCACCGGCCCCGACGCCGCGAAGACGAAGCCGACCAGCGCATTGGCGGCATACAACCCGCCGAAGTCGGCGAGCACCTGCCGGGGCGTTGGCGGCGCGGCAGCGGGTTTTTCGATCGCCACGCGCTGAGGCTCAGTGCGCCTGCGCCGCTGCTTTCGGATGGCGCTGGATGTGGCCGGCCGCGCCGTTGGCCAGCGCCGCCTGGTAGTGCCATTCGATGTCGAGCACGCCGGCCAGGTTGCCGGCATCGTCGAAGCCGCCGATCGGGCCGAACATGAAGCCCAGCAGGATCAGCCCTTTCGGCCCGGTGAAGGGCTGGTGCGTGATGCCGCCGGCCTCGACCATGTAGTCGCCGGCGAAGACCTCGCCATGTTCGTAGCCGAAGCCGCCTTCCAGGATGTAGGCATGCGCCGCACCGAAATGCTTGTGCACGCCGGCCACGGTGCCGGGTTCCACCTTCAGCAGGATCACCAGCATGCTGGACGCGTCGTCGCAATGCAGCAGCTTGAACTGCGTGCCCGGCATGCCCCAGGGTGTCCACGGCAGTTCGCGCGTGCGCACGATCAGCGAGCCGTCGGGGTAGCTCAGCGAGATCTTCGGGTCGGTGCCGCTGCGGGCTTGGGTAATGGCCATGTCGGTCTCCTTTGGGTTCGGTGTCGGGCGCACCGCGCGCCCGGCCATCATGCTGTAACGGCGCGCACACCCCGCACCGAGGGTTTGCCCTGCAAGCCTGCCCGCGCCGCGCATCGAAGCGCGATATTTCGACAGCCCGGCACCGCGCCGCTGCCTATGATGCCGCCATGGCCCAGGCCGCACGCAACGCCGCCGACCGCATCGGTTCGCTGGCGCACGTCGAACCCGATCTGCTGATCGGCAGCGGCACGGGCGTGCCCTACGGCGCCGTCTGGACGCATGCGCCGGTGGTCGCCGAGGTGCAGAGCCTGGAACAGCATGCGCTGGTGCTGCACCTGGCCGGCTCGACGCTGGTGGAGAAGTGGACCGACGGGCGCCATGCCGGCCACCGCTCGCGCATCGGCAGCGTGTCGCTGGTGCCGGCCGAAAGCCGCAGCATCTGGGCGCTGCGTGGCTGGTCGCGCGTGGCGCATCTGTACGTCGACCCGGCGCGGCTGGCCGGCGTGGCCGCGTCCTGGGGGCAGGCCCACACCGCGCTCGGCGACTTCTTCGCCGAGGACGACGCCGTCAGCGCAGCGCTGGTGCGGCAGATGCTGGCCCTGGCGCGCAGCGGGCTGCTCGACGCGCTCGCCCACGACGAGCTGATGGCGCAGCTGCTGCCGCACCTGCTGCGGCGCTACCCGGCGGGCCGGCCGGCACCGGCGGCATGCGCCAAGCTGGGCCTGACCGGGGCCACGCTGAAGCGCCTGTTCGCGCATGTGGAAGAGCACCTGGCACAGCCGCTGCGCCTGGCGCAGCTGGCGGCGCTGGCGCGGCTCTCGGAAGACCATTTCGTGCGCGCCTTCAGGGCCGCGGTCGGCCAGACGCCGCACCAGTACGTGCTGGAGCGGCGCATCGACCACACCAAGCGGCTGCTGGCCACGAGCGCGCTGCCGGTGGTGGACATCGCGCGGGCCGGCGGCTTCCGCGGTGCGAGCCACTTTGCAGCGGCCTTTCGCCAGCGTGTCGGCGCCACCCCGACCGACTGGCGCAAGTCGCGACACTGACACGGCGCGGCCGCTGCGGGCCTGCAGGCCCGACGGTGCGGTGAACCACCGCGGCGGGGTGCTTCTGCCCGACCATGGCGCGCAGCGGACAATGCCGCGATGAAAGCACCGGCACGCCTGCAATCCCTGATCGACGAGGGCCTGATCGACGAGGTCGTGCGCCAGCTGATGAGCGGCAAGGAGGCGATGGTCTTCGTCGTGCGCTGCGGCGACGAGACACGCTGCGCCAAGGTCTACAAGGAAGCGACGCAGCGCAGCTTCCGCCAGGCGGTGGACTACACCGAAAACCGCAAGGTCAAGAACACGCGCCAGGCGCGCGCGATGGCCAAGGGCACGCGCTTCGGCCGCGCGTCGCAAGAGGCGGCATGGCAGAGCGCCGAGGTCGACGCGCTGTACCGGCTGGCCGCCGCCGGCGTGCGCGTGCCGAAGCCCCACAACTTCCACGACGGCGTGCTGCTGATGGAACTGGTGACCGGCGACGACGGCCATGCCGCGCCGCGCCTGAACGACGTGGACTTCACGGCGCAGGACGCGCGCCGGCACCACGCGACGCTGATCAAGGAAGTGGTGCGCATGCTGTGTGCCGGCGTCGTGCATGGCGACCTGTCGGAATTCAACGTGCTGCTCGCCGCCGACGGCCCGGTGATCATCGACCTGCCGCAGGCGGTGGATGCGGCCGGCAACAACCACGCCTGCCGCATGCTGCTGCGCGACGTGGACAACCTGCGCCATTGCTTCGGCCGCTACGCACCCGAGCTGCGCGCCACCGAATACGGCGCCGAGATCTGGGCGCTGTACCAGCGCGGCGCGCTGCACCCCGGGGTCGAACTGACCGGGCGCTTCGAACGCAGCACCGCTGCCGTCGACCTGGCCGGCGTGATGCGCGAGATCGACGACGCACGCGCCGAGGAGTCGGCACGCCGGCTGCGCCTGCAGGCCGTGTCGTGACGACGGCGCGAGCTTGTCGTCAGTACCTCAAGGGCTATCCGCCGCAGGTGCTGCCCAGGTGGCCCTGGGTCGTCGGAACTTGAGTTGGACAGACTGGCAAGAGTCATACGACTTCTCGATCTGACTGCTCCATAGCTGTCGTTGAAGCGGCAGGTTGTCGGTCCGCAATGTGGCAACGAAATCAACAACCGGAGCACTCGTGTCCGACAATCAGTTGACGGTGGCGGCAGGCAACTTGCTGGTATCTCACTTGGCCATGCAGGTACGGTCGGTGACCCAGGTTGTAGCCACCAGGAGGTAGACCTCCTGAATGCGTGATGCATTCGATTGCGCTAGTTAATTTCGATGCACTGAGCGAACCAACCAAAGTGCTGCCTGCGTGCCGTCGGTTTGACCGAAAACAACAGTGGCGAGCCGGTCGGACTGAGTTCGGAGATGCCCGGTGATGGTTGCAGTGACGTCACGGCCGGGTTCACCGTTTTGAGAGCGAAACAAGACGCCAGTGAAAGTGGCAAAGACTTGAACCTGTTCCTCTACCGCAAGAAGCACGTCAAACGTGATTTCTTGAGCAGCCTCATTCCAAAAGCCTCGGAGGGGCTCACGACCTGATTGGCCGCGCACCATGCCGATAGCGTCTGGAGGGCTAGGTAGAACGAGTTCGACATCGTGACCATTGACGTTGGCTTTCCATGAGCCGAGGGGCAGAGGCATATTAGTCTCCAAGTTGTGGGTCGTACCGACCCAGATCTCGCCTGCGGCGAACGGGGCAGGGGCATGCCGCCGGTGGTTGCTGCCACGCAGGAGCTAATCAACACCATCGCGGTCTTCACCGCACCCACGCGTCGGCATAAATTCGCTGAGTGATCTGGAGGCGCAGGTTGTTCACAGGACGGTGGCGAGGTTGTCCTGCCCCCCGCGTGCACGCGCCCTTTGGTCAGAGAAGCTACTTTCGCACTACTGCAGAGCGACTTTCTCCGCCGGCGCGAGAAGATCTCGTTCGGCCGGCCGCACATCGCGAAACCTTGCGACACACATGAGAAAGGCAAACCCAGCAAAGAGCAACCAGACGGTCCTAACTTCGGGTACTGCACTCAGAATATTCCCGGAAGAAAGGAAGTCGTGAACGTCGATGCCAAAACGAGAGTTGAACTCTGAAAAGGTAAGGGTTTCGAGTTCGATGTCATCTTCAGACCCAGACTCCAGAATGGGGTCTTAAAGATTGAAACGCTCCAGAGATCTTTGATCCAGATATTATTGACCCGCTGATCTCACCGAGCTTGCTATCCCAGAAAAATACCGTATCACCAGCGGGAGTGTAGGAGAAGCAATCATTGGAGACATTGATGCAATATTGCATGGCAATTTGTTGACGCCAACTAGCATGGTAACGAACGGAGACATTCGAATTGATCACAAAACATGAGTCCCGTGACGTTATTTACTCGGCAGTTCCCGTATCGCTGCGGTTGATCTTGAAAGAGCAGCGCGTTAGCGGATGCCGGAGACACTGGAATGCCGGTCACGCCCGTCAGATTCATGCTTGAAGTTCGTATAAACATGCAGATTCTGAAAACCATCAATCGCAGCTTTGCCTCTATTATCAACAACAAGATCATAGTAAGGATCGTTATAGTCGGCAGCCACATAATCCCAGCCACCATACCAAGGATCGACAATAGGATTGGATAATGACGGCACCAGCGACTGACTCGATCGGAAGGGCCGCTCGTGGCTTGAGGGCGTCGTTTGATCGAACAATCTTGCTGACGAAGTTGAAAGAATCGAATCCCATCAGGCGAGCCGCGTCCTCAATATTGAGAATCTGGCCACTGTCAGTTCGAGCACCAGAACTTATGTAAATCCTATCAGCCGAACAGGCGGAGAATGCTTTGCAGCCAGGAACCGGAAAGTCTCGCTTTATTTGTGTCCGAAAGAATAGAGATGCGCTTTCGTAGGTGACTTCAGCCTTTGCCACTCGAGGATACGCTAGGAACTGATGATCGGTGGGGGCATCGACCTGCACCAAAAAATCTGTTTGACGAATATTTCCAAGTCTCAGTATTTTGTCTATATCGCTAACCCAAGATTGACTGTTCGAATCTCGACCATACTTCTGAGTAATGGTTGTGCTGTATGTGAAGTTTAGTGGCAAGGAGACTGGTATTGGCAGATTTGCTATCTTCATCGCAGATATGCTATACGGCAAAATGGAAATATCAGATCCGTCCCATCGTGGCGGCCTCTGATTTCCTGATCGAATCATTGTGCCCGTGGAAACTGTTGGAAGTACGGAAGGTAATATCCTTCCAGTGCTTGGATTCTGATGTAAAAGCGCGCCTTGAAAAAGGATATCGTAACGAATGCCAGTAGTAAATGTCTTAAATGTCCCATCATAAAATGGGTCGTAAGGATGAAAAGGCAAACTGTATCTGAAATATCTCGTAGAACTTGTTGATCCAGACGAACTGAAATCTTCCGGATACAGAGTCACTAAATTTGATAGATCAATGATTTGAGAGGCGACAACTGGAGGGAACAGGCTGATGAGAAATAGGGACGTTGTTGCCTTAAATAGGTTTGAGAGACGCATCGCGAGAGTCCTATGAAGACTTTATGGCCAAACTTTATGGCGATAAGTCCAGTTCGACCATCCTACGTGGAACGAGGAGCACCCCGCGTTTGAGGGGGTGTGGTGACGGCACTACAGCTAGCACAAGGCGGTTGGCCAAAGCCCAAGTACGGGGTGGCGGTGATGGAGCTACCTGCCCTTCGAGCGTAGGAGGCCAACCCATTCGTCAACGTCGTCGTGGCGAATCGACGAGCGCAGCACCATGGTGCTGACGGGCGATATGTCGTCTTGCAGTGGGCAGGGGCGTTCGCCGATGACCGTTGACGGCACCGATACCTTCTTTGTTGCTCGCCGCCGGCCCCTTCCGCTGCATTGCTTCCCGCTGCCCGGCTGAGCCGGGCTACGGCTTCAGACTGACTACGGCCACTCGACCGTTCGGTTTGCCTGCTCCGGAGCAGTCGCTGAGGGCGCAGAACGGCGAACGGCGGTCAGCAATGTGGCACGACATACCTGAACGGTCACCCGCCTACGGCCAGGAACGAACATTGGAGTGCCGCAACTACGTGGTCGCGGTGTTCGCGTCTTCTGAGGGTGGCGGTCGATGCCACCAAGTCTGCGGTAGCCCGGTGTGTTGCAGCCCAAGCAGCATCGGAAATGCACGGAACTCATCCAACAACACTACTGTCCGGTTAAATGAGCCGCGCCAAGCCGAAGGACAAGCATTGGTGCGGGCTGTAGGCCGATTTCGGTTGGTGCCGACTTGAACGTCGCTTACCCAGGAGCGGTACTTTCCCAGGCTTGACAGCCTCCGGGGAGTGCCCGATGTACGTCGGCAAGACCCTGTTCGCTCAACTCATGGAGTTCGTGCCCTGGACGAGCTTCGCGCGCATCGTGCGCCGCTATCGGCGGCAATGCCGGCGTGCGCACGCTGTCGTGCGCCGAGCAGTTCCGCGCCATGGCCTTTGCGCAGTTGACCTGGCGCGAGAGCCTGCGCGACATCGAGAGTCAGCCTGTCGGCCAATGCCAGCAAGCTGTACGCGATGGGCTTTCGCTCGTGCGGTCAGGCACTCGACCTTGGCCGATGCCAACGAGTCGCGCGACTGGCGCATCTGGTGCGATCTGGCCGCCCTGCTGATCCGCCGCGCACGCAAGCTCTATCTGGAAGCGACGCTGTGCTCGGCGTCGACTTGAACAACACCGTCTACGCGCTTGGACTCCAGCACCATCGATCTGTGCCTGAGCCTGTTCGACTGGGCGCCGTTTCGCTCGACCAAGGCCGCGGTCAAGCTGCACACGCTGCTCGACCTGCGCGGCGCCGTCCCCGCCTTCATCCACATCAGCGACGGCAAGCTGCACGACGTGAACGTGCTGGACATGCTGAGTCTTCGAAGCCCGGCGCGTTCTACGTGATGGATCGCGCCTACGTGGACTTCGCAGGCCTGTACGCGATGCACCAGGCCGGTGCCTTCTTCGTCACCCGAGCCAAGTCGCCGATGGATGCCCGTCGGATGTACTCCGCATCCGAGCGATCGCACCACCGGCGTGCATCAGCGATCAGCAGCGTGATGCTCAACGGGCACTACTCGGCCAAGAAGCTATCCCGACGCATCTGCGCCGCATTCGATTCAAGGACCCCGAATCGGGCAAGACGCTCGTCTTCTTGACCAACCACATTGCCTCTGCCGGCGCTGACGATCAGCGCGCTTTGTACAAGAGCCGCTGGCAGGTCGAGCTGTTCTTCAAGTGGATCAAGCAGCACCTTGCGCATCAAGAAGTTCCTGGGCACACAGCGAGAACGCGGTGAAGACGCAGATCTGGTGCGCCGTTGCCACCTACGTGCTGATCGCCATCGTCAAGAAGGAGCTTCAACTTGGAGCCTCGCTCTACACTTGTCTACAGATCCTGTCGGTCTCCGTCTTCGAGAAAACCGAGCTTTCATGCGCCTTGCAGCCCGATCTCTCCCAATTCGGAACCAACCGGCATCGCTAACCAGTTGAATTTGTTCGACTTTTAACCGGACAGCAGTGATCCAACAACAAGAATTCCATCTGCGGTGCACTACCCTGTCGGACGACGCCCGTGCCAGCGGCGTCTACGGTGATCGCCTCGGGAGTCCAGGTCTCGCGCCTATCTGCCGACCACGTGCCCCACGTCGCCTTGTTTAGCAAGATGTCTATGGCGGCTTGTTCCATGCGCTGAGTGACTCTTCTGGCATCGGATTCCAACGCGATCTCGCTTGTCTTCTTACCATCTGCGTGCATAAACGGATGGCGTAGACCCTGCCATGCGCGGACTTCCACCTGGGAATAGCCCATCGAGGGCCTCAGCGTCTGCACCAGCTTCTTATCCATCTGCGTGAAATCGCGCGCGAATGCGAGCTCGAACAATCGAACGAACTCCCGGTAGCGTGCGGACATTCGATTGTGGGAGTACGCCTCCGCCATCAATGTCACACCATCCCATCGATCGTTCAATGATCCAGCAACAGCCTTCGCATCAAGCTCTGTGCAGAGTGTGCTGAGTGAACGTGCGCCGTGCGTCTGCAATCCTTGAGCGGCACGGAGGATTCGCTGGTCATCTGCATTCTCGGGTATGAGTGCGACGGATGGAATTCCCGAGAAGACTTGACGACTGGCGCGTGATGTGACGGCCAATAGGTCTGCCGCTCGCTCAATCGCCACTTCAGCATTGATCCGTGGCCGTTCAGGTAGCACGAGTAGGCCGGCCGAAGTAGATTCAATCGCAGACACCGAGGTATACGCCTTCGCGATGACAACATACTTGCCAACTTTCGGCAGATCACCAGCGGCAGTCAGTTCAACATCAACGTGTTCACTCGACATAACAGCAGGAACAGTGATCTTCCGAGGAACGTTGGAGAATCCAATTGCCGCGAGGCGTACCAATTTCATGGCTAAACAATTTTCCAGTCGCCGCGCTCCAGAAGAAGCTCCGGGGCAAAGAGGCTGGGTCACGATAGAAGCTTCAAATTGCCCACGCAAGCCCCTGTCCCAACGTCCATTCCATAGATCGCGGAGTTCCTGTGTGTCTGGTTCCAGATTCCAGGGTGCGATCGGCAAGGGGCCGCCTATTGGATTGTCAGAAAGCGGCTGCCCGCCACCGTCTCCTTCCGCTGCATTGTTGACGGACATTCGCCGAGCTACGCCGGCCGAACATGGGCGCATGCTTCGCGAGTAGCCGAGTAGGTGCTCACAGGCACCCATCGCCGGTCCCGCCGACTTGCTTCGGCCTCGCGCCGGCAACACCATTGCGCGGCACGCGCCAGAGCCGATGGCTCGCGGTGCCAGCCTTCTCGCACAAGCCGCGCAGCACCACCGCGGCGCCGTCCTGCAAAGACGTGCGCTGCTCGTTCGAGCCTTCGAGCCTCAGCGCCTGGCGCCCACCCTCGCTCAGTTCGATGATCGCGCCGGCCTCATCAGCGCCCGGGGCCGGAGATCGTGACGCTGCCCAGCAGGTCGTCCTGTTGGGCAGACGTGCCGCGCTGTGTGGCGGTGTCCGATCATGGGCCTTCAACAAAGGCTCGCGGTGACACCACGCGCGACCGCATCGCAGCGTCGCGCTGCAGCGCCTTGTCGCCGGTGACAAGCAACAGGTCCGGCTTGGCGGCGAGCAGATCCCACAGCAGTTGATCGTCGGGGTCCGGCGCCGGCGACCCGACGCCCGGTGGCAAGACGATGGCGTGCTGGGCGATGTCGGTCAGCAGCGTCTCGACCTCCGTCACCGTCAAGCCATGCAGCTTGCGCAGGGCCGGGCGCACGAGCACGGTTCGGTACTCGGCGAGCAGGGCTTCGGACACGACAAACGGGAAGGTTGCCGCCAGCATGCCGTCGAGGATGCGGGCGACGGGGGACGAGGTGTTGCTGGTCAGCAGCCCGGCAACCGCCACGTTGGTGTCGACGATGACGGCCTGACGGCTCACGACTTGCGACGCACCGCCCGCACATGTTCCTGCGCGACGGCAACGGCCTGTTCATCGGTCATCTTGCTGCGAGCACGTGCGCGACGCACCAGGTCCCGCGCGTCGGCGCGCGATTTGATGCCGTAGAAGTCCAGGCTCTCGTCGATCAGTTGCCCGATCGTCTTGTCACGCTGCACGGCGGCTTCCTTCAGCGCCTTGTAGCGGGCCTCGGTCAGGGTGATGGTCAGGCGGCTCATCTCAGCCTCACATGGGTGCTTTAACACCAATATGTTAGCGGGCCGTTGCGTCACCGTCCGATCGGCAACGACTCCGCCTGTGGGGCGGCTCGAGCTGCTTCAAGCGGGCGCGCAGGCCCCGTCGCCGGCCAAGTCGACGCGCTTCAAACGCGCGCCGGCAGCACCGTGCCGCGGCATTCGCCGAAGCCGATGCGCGCACGGCCCGCTTGCTCGCACCAGCCGCGCAGGATGACCGCGTCGCCGTCCTGCAGGAACGTGCGCTCTTCGTTCGAGCCTTCCAGCTTCAGCACCTTGCGGCCGCCTTCGCTGAGCTCGATGATCGCGCCGGCTTCGCCCGCACCGGGGCCGCTGATGGTGCCGGTGCCCAGCAGATCGCCGGGCTGCAGGTTGCAGCCGCCCACCGTGTGCTGCGTGACCATCTGCGCGATGGTCCAGTACTGGTGACGGAAGTTGGTGCGCGACAGCGGCGCCGGCGCCACGCCCATGCTGCGCCGCTGCGCAGTGTCCAGCCGCACGTCGAGATGGATGTCCAGCGCGCCGGCCGCGCGGTTGGCGCGGCCTTCGAGGTAGGGCAGCGGCTGCGGGTCGGCGGCCGGCCGCGTCCAAGGCAGGCGGAACGGCGCCAGCGCTTCCATCGTCACGATCCACGGTGAGAGGGTGGTCGCGAAGTTCTTGCCCAGGAAGGGGCCCAGCGGCGCCATTTCCCAGAACTGGTGGTCGCGTGCCGACCAGTCGTTGAGCAGGCACATGCCGAAGATGTGCGCTTCGGCATCGTCGAGTGCGATCGGCTCGCCCTGCGCATTGCCGCTGGCCGATGACGATGCCCATCTCCAGCTCGTAGTCGAGTCGCGCGCACGGCGCCGACGACCGGCGCGTTGGCGCCCGGCTGCCATCGATTGGCCGATGGGCCGCCGAAATTGTTGGCCGCTGACGCCGATGCTCGACACGCGGCCGTGATAGGCGATCGGCAGCCAGCGGAAGTTGGCCATCACCGGCAGCGGCGGGCTCATCAGCTTGCCGACGTTGGCGGCATGGTCGAGCGAGGTGTAGAAGTCGGTGTAGTCGCCGATGCGCAGCGGCACGGCATGTTCGATGTCGGCCAGCGGCAGCATCGCGTCGCGCAGGGCCTGCACGGTCGCGGCATCGGCACCGTCGCGCAGCGCCGCGAACAGGCCGTGGCGCAGCGCGCGCCAGGCGTCCGGGCCGAGCTCGAGCAGCGCGTTCAGGGTCGGCTGCGCGCAGGCTTCGGCGGCCGCTCGCGCGTCGCCATCCACGTGCGGCGCGGCCAAGCCCAGGTCGAGCACCTGGTCGCCGATGGCCACGCCGCCGCGAAACGGCTCGGCCGTGTCCTTGCGGCGAAAGACGCCGAGCGGCAGGTTCTGGATCGGAAAGTCGATGGCGGCGATGTTGGCGGCAGCCAGCCAGCTGCGTGCGCTCGGGTCGTGGGTGACGTTCAAGGTCATCGTTCAGTCCTTCGCCAGCAGTCGGTCGTCGAAGATGGCCACCGCGCGTGTCCAGCCGGCCGAGGCGCCGCGGATCTTGTGCGGAAAGCAGCTGATGGTGAAGCCGCCGGCCGGCAGCGCTTCCAGGTTGTGCAGCTTTTCCAGGTGGCAGTAGCCGATGTCGCGGCCGGCCTTGTGGCCTTCCCAGATCAGCGACGCATCGTGCGTCTCGCCGTACTTCTTCGCGGTGTGCACGAACGGCGCGTCCCAGCTCCAGGCGTCGGTGCCGGTGAGACGCACGCCGCGTTCCAGCAGGTACATCGTGGCTTCGTAGCCCATGCCGCAACCGGCCGACACATAGTCGTTGTGACCATAGCGCGAGCCGGCGCGCGTGTTGACGACGACGATCTCCAGCGGCTCGATGGTGTGGCCGATGCGCTTCAGCTCGGCTTCGACATCGGCCGCGGTGACCACATAGCCATCGGCGAAATGGCGGAAGTCCAGCTTCACGCCGGGCTGGAAGCACCACTCCAGCGGCACCTCATGGATGGCAATGGCACGTTCCTTCTCGCCCAGCGCCTTGTTCATCGTGCTGTGGAAGTGGTACGGCGCATCCAGGTGCGTGCCGTTGTGCGTGGACAGCTGCACCAGTTCCACCGCCCAGCCTTCGCCGTCGGGCAGGTCCTCCTTCTTCAGGCCGGGGAAGAACGGCTCGATCTGCGCGTAGGTGTTCTCGTGCGTGAAGTACTCGATCTTCGGCGCGAAGGCCGGCGGGTCGCTGAGCACGTCGTTTTCGAGAAAGATCGACAGGTCGACGAATTGGCGTGGCATCGGGTGCTCCTTGTCTTGTCTACAAACGGGGGTTGGCTCAACAGAGTCTGGGTTTTGTTTGTCGGCTAAATGGAAGACGAATAGCCGCCATCGACGGGAATGGCCGTACCCGTCACGAAGTTCGATTCCGGGCTCGCCAGGAAGACCGCGATGCCTTCAAAGTCGGCCGCTTCACCCCAGCGACCGGCCGGCGACCGGGCGAGCACGCGCTCGTTCAGTCCCGGCAGATCGGCCCGCGCCTTGCGCGTCAGTGCGGTATCGATCCAGCCGGGCAGCACGGCGTTCACCTGGATGTTGTCCGCCGCCCAGCCGACCGCCAGCGACTTCGTCAACTGCACGACCCCGCCTTTGCTCGCGCCATAGGCGGGTGCGAACCCTGCGCCGAAGATGGACAGCATCGAGCCGATGTTGATGATCTTGCCCGCGCCGGCCGCCTTCATGTGCGCATGCACCGCCCGCGCACACAGGAAGGTGCTGGTCAGGTTGGTGTCCACCACGTGGTGCCACTGCGCGACGTTGAGATCCTGCGCGGGCACACGGACATTCGTGCCGGCGTTGTTGACGAGGATGTCGATGCGCCCGCATTGCTCCATGGCCTGCGCGGCGAGCCGGTTCACCGAAGATTCGTCGCTGACATCGACCGCGATGAAGCAGGCATCGCAGCCGAGCGCCTTGAGTTCCGCCACCGCGGCCGCGGATTTGTGGGCATCGCGGGCGGCCACGACGACACGGGCACCGGCGCGGGCCAGGCCGCGGGCCATGCCGAGCCCGATGCCGCCGTTGCCGCCGGTCACGATGGCCACTCGATCAGTCAAGTCGAACATGTTCGCTCCCTGTAGCCAGTGAGATGCTTCTGCAGACGCTCACCCCAACCGCGCCAGTGGGGGCGGGAAAGCTGCCGCGCCGCCTGCGCCGCCTGCGCCGTGCGAATATCGGCTCGCAACATCAGCACGACGGGCCGAGGTCGCGCGAGCCCGGCATGTAGGTCACGGCGAAGGCCGGTCGCGCCTGCAAGCGCCGGTACCAGTCGGCCACGCGCGGCTTGTCGGCCCACATGGGCGCCAGCCCCAGGTCTTCCATGCGCACCACGGTGGGCATGATGCTGACGTCGGCCAGCGTGAACTGCTCGCCGACCAGCCACGGGCCGTCGGCCAGCGACGCTTCCATGCGCGCCAACGACTGGTTCAGCCGCTCGAGCGCGGCGTCGATCTCGTCCTTCGAGAAGCCGGTGCGGCCCATCTTCTGATAGAAGTGCTTGCGCAGCGGCAGCCGCTCGGCATAGGCGGCGAAATCGGCATCGCTGATGTTGGCCCAGATCGGCACGAAGAAGGCGTTGAACGACGGATAGCGGATCGACGGCGTGGGCACCTCGTCGATGTACTGGCGCCAGATGCGCATGCGCGCACGCTGGTGCAAGTCGGCCGGACGCATCGGCCGCTCGGGGAACAGGTCGTCGAGGTATTCGTTGATCACCGACGACTCGATCACCACCTTGCCGTCGTGCAGCAGGGTTGGCACCACGCCGTTCGGATTCAGCTTCAGATAGTCGGGCGTGAGGTGGTCGCCGCGGTCGAAGCGGATCGGCCGGCTGTGCCAGTCCAGCTGCTTTTCGGCGAGCACCATGCGCACCTTCTGCGAGCAGGTGGAGATCGGCGAGTGGTAGAGCTCGAGCATGTCTTCTCCTGAAAGGTCAGTGGTGTTCGTGCCAATGCACCATCGGCAGCCCGGCCACCGGTGAGCGGAAGCTCGGTATCGTGCTGCCCATCAGGCTGCCGAGATAGACGGTCTTCAGGTCGGGGCCGCCGAAGGTGACGCTGGCCATCCACGGCGCCAGGGTGCCGCGCGCGGCCAGCATGTCTTCGGGCGCGGCGCTGCCGTCGTCCATCTTGCGCATCAGCGTGGCCGAGGCCGCGGCGTTGCCGTCGTCGAGCAGCAGCAGCTTGTCGCCCTGCGGCGTCAGCGCGATCAGCCGGTCGACCATAACCAGCGTGATCCACAGGTTGCCGAAGGCGTCGAACGCGAAGCCGTCCGGCGGGCCGCCCAGGTGCGACGGGCCGAAGATTTCGCGCTGCGTCAGCTGCACGCCCTGGTCGGATTCGACCAGCCGCATGCGGCTGATGTGCGGGCCGGTGCTCTCGACGATGTACAGCCACTCTTCGTTGGCATCCAGCCGCACTTCGTTGGTGAAGTGGAAGCCGTCGGCGACGACGCGCAGGCCGCGTTCGTCGAGCACCGCGATGTAGCCGTCGCGCACCCGCGTGGCGGAAGCCTTGGTCCACGGGTTGACGCGCGTCGACACGGTGATCCACAGCCGGTCCTTTGAATCGCGCAGCACGAAATTGACCTTGCCGATGGCCTGGCCGTCGATGCGGTCGTGCAAGGTGCGCGTGGCGCCGTCGCGCGTCATCACCTCGAGCAGGTCGGTGCCGAAGTTGGCGATCAGGATGTCACCGTTGGCGGCGAAGGCCAGGCCGTTGGGCAAGGTGCCCTGGGTGTACTTGTTCTCCATCGATGCGGCACTGTCGGCCGCCAGGCTGCCGAAGCGGTCACTGGCGCGCTGGCCGATGAAGCGCTGCGACCCGTCGGCGGCGATGCGCATCACGCCGCCGCGCGCATCGGCCGACCACAACGTGCCGTCGCGTTCGGCGAGGATGCATTCGGGCCGCTGCAGGTCGTGGCCGATGTTCACGATCCGATGACGCGGCACTTCGAATCCGATGAGGGGGTTGGGTGTCATTTCAGTTCCTCGGCTGGGTGCCATTTGCGCATCGCATCACAAAGCGGCTGCAGCAGGTCGCTGGCGTCGCCCGCGTTCTCCGGCCCACGCTCGCGGGGGGATCGTCCTGGCGCGGCGACGGCGGTGGCCTGATCGACACCCAGGCGCCCGCCCGACAAGCGAGCCGCGAATGGAGCCTGCGCCCGCGGACGCCACCACCGCCCTGCGGACATCGCGGACAGCGCACCGGTCAAACACCGATGCGACCGCCGAGGCGTGTCGATCATCCCCCCTCGGCGACGAGAGGGCGGACGGTTCGGGCAGGCGGGCGCAGGCCCCATTCGCGGCACGCTTGCCGATGCAAAGCCTGGCTGGTGTTCACGGCTTGCGGGTGACGGACAAATGGCCTCCTCCCGCGAGCGTGGGCCGGAGCACGGGTGCCCGGGCCGCCTGCCACGCTGAAGGCAGCGTTCCCGAACGCCACCCAGGCGCAACACCGACACCGCAGGGCATGCGTGGCCTCCCCGCACACTTGGATAGGACGCGCAGACGCTCATTTCAGCAGCACCAGGCTCAACTGCGGAAAGGCCAAAAGCATCAGCAGCACACCGAACATCATCAGCGTGAACGGCGCCGTGCCGCGGAAGATATCGCCCAGCGACACGGCCGGGTCGTTCAGGGTGCTCTTGATGACGAACACCGACAGCCCGAAAGGCGGCGTCAGCAGCCCGATCTCCACCGCCACCACGGTGACCACGCCGAACCAGATCAGGTTCATGCCGAAGGTTTCGGCGATCGGCAGCATCAGCGGCAGCACGATGAGCATGATCGAAGACGAATCGATGATCGTGCCCAGCGCGATCACCAGCGCCACGTACAGCAGCAGGAAGCCGCCAGCACCGAGCCCGGCGTGGGCCATGGCCTCGACCACGGCCTGCGGCATGCCCGACATCGCCAGCATGCGCGTGTAGATGCTGGCGCAGATGATGAGGAAGCTCACCGCCACCGTGACATGGCCGGTCTCGGTGAGCACGCTCCAGAAGGTGCGCGCGTTGAGCTTGCGCTTGAGCAGCGCGATCAGCAGCGCCAGCGCCGCGCCGACCGCGCCGGCCTCGGTGGCGGTGAACAGCCCGCCGTACAGCCCGCCGAGCACGGCCACGATCATCACCGCGCTGGGCAGCAGCTTCAGCAGCAGCGCACCCGGCCCGAGCAAGGCGCCGGCCTCGAAGGCCTGGGGCCGCGCTTCGACGAACACCAGGCCCGGTCGCAGGTAGGCCAGCGCCACGATGCCCACGGCATAGGCCAGCGCCAGCAGCAAGCCGGGCACGATGCCGGCGGTGAACATGTCGCCCACCGACTGGTTGGACAGGAAGCCGTACAGGATCATCAGCAGGCTGGGCGGGATCAGCATGCCCAGCACCGACGAGCCGGCGACCACGCCGGTGGCGAAGCCCGAGCGGTAGCCGTAGCGCTGCATCTGCGGCACCGCGACGCGGGTGAACACCGCCGCCGAGGCGATGGAGATGCCGGTGATGGCCGCGAACACCGCATTCGCCGCCACCGTGGCCACGCCCAGCCCGCCGCGCAATCGCCGGCACAGCTGGTTGGCGACCTCGAACGCGTCCTTGCCGACATCGGCATGCGCGACCAGGAAGCCGGTGAGCACGAACAGCGGCACCACGCCGAAGATGTGGCTGGCCACCGCGTCGGAAGCGCCCTGCGCCAGCAGGTTGGCGGCAACCGCGACGTTGCCCTTGATCAGCCACACGCCGACGAAGGACACCGTGGCCAGCACCACCGCCACGTGCATGCCGCTCCAGATGAGCAGCAGCATCGCCAGCAGCGACAGCGAGGCGATCAGCGCCGAGGACATGTCAGTGACCACCCTGCAGCCGGCGCCCACGGCGCAGGTCGGCCCACGCGAGCAGCACGAAGGTGATCAGGGTCAACGTCAGGCCGATGAGCATGATCAGCCGCACCGGCCACACCGGCGCGGTGAAGTCGCCGATCGCGCCGACGTATTCGCGGATGCGGATCGATTCGACCAGCGGCGACCACGCGGCCCACAGGATCACCGCCATCAGTGCCGCGCCGACCATGTGGAACAGTGCCTGCAGCCGCGCCGCCAGCACCGGCCGCGTGCGCTTGAGCCTTTCCAGCAGCACGTCGGCGCGCGTGAAGCGCCCGCTGTGCAGCGTGTCGGCCAGCTGCAGGAAGACGATGCCGACGATCGACAGCGCCACCAGTTCGGTGACGCCACGCACCGGCGCGCCGAGCAGGTCGCGGCCGACGACGTCGCTGTTGATCAGCACCATCAGCGCCAGGATCCACAGCGTGCCGAGCGCATTCAGCGCGCGGCCCAGGCGCTGGAAGTTGAACGGCAGCGGCACGCCGTACGAGTCGGTGCCGGCCTGCGCCGCGGCGTCGGGCTTCATGACGACGCTCAGTTCGCGGACCAGTCGCGCGGCAACTGCGTGCCAGCCTTCTTCAACGCATCGATGTAGGCTTTCAGCACCGCGTTGCCGGGCCCGCCCTTGGCGGTGACGTCGGCACTCCAGGTCTGCGCCACCGGGCCCAGCGCGTCGGCCCAGCGCTTGCGCTCGGCCGGGCTCAACTCGCTGATCTTGGCGCCGGCCTCGCTCATCTTGGCCAGCACGCCTTCGACGGCGGCGCTCTGGATCCTCACGTACTGCGCGGCCCACACGTCGGCGGCCTCGCGCAGGGCCTTCTGCACTTCGGGCGGCAGCTTGTCGAACACCGCCTTGTTGATCGCCAGGCCGCCGGCGAACTGCGCGCCGAAGTTCACCTTGGTGATGTATGGCGCCACCTCGTGCAGCTTGGCGCCCCAGGCGCCGGTGGCAAAGACCACCGCGCCGTCGGACACGCCCGACTTGATGTCTTCGTAGTAGCTGTTCAGCGTGCCGGCCACCGCCACCGCGCCGGTGCCCTTGATCCAGTTGGCGGCCGGCCCCGGCGCACCGATCTTCTTGCCCGCCAGGTCCTCGAACTTCGTGATCGGGAACTTGGTCCAGATGTGATACGAATCGAGCGCCATGCCGTTCAGGTAGACGAGCCCGTTCTTGGTCCACGCATCGGTCATCGCCGGGATGGTCTGCTGCAGCTCGATCATGGTCTGGTTGATGACGCCGACATCGGCCGAGCCGAAGGGCGTGTAGTAGGTGACGTTCTGCAGCGGAAAGCGCGCCGCTTCGAAGATGGTGCTGACCACGGCGATGTCGGCCACGCCGTCGGCCACGCCCTTCGATTCGGTGCCCAGTTTCAGCAGCGTGCCGCCCCAGGCCTTGGTCCAGTCGATCTTGTACTTGCCGCCGGCCGCGGCCAGGCGCTTGTCGACCTCGGGGATGAAGACCTCGTCGGTCAGCTTGACCCACAGGAACACCGGCGGGTGGCCGGCGGCGACGGTGAGCTTGATGACCTGTTGCGCGGCAGCGCCGCAGGTGATGCCCAGGCCGATCGAGGCGGCGACGGCAGATTTGAGGAACGCGCGTTTGATCATGGTTGTCTCCTTGAACGGGTGCGAGTGGGACTGCGGGAAGGGGTGGACAAGGCATTGGGCAACGGCGCCGACAACAACACGGCGCCGATGCCGCTGCTGATGAAATCGATCAGCATCGCGCCGGCGGCCGGGTCGACGAGCTTGTTCTTGCCCCGCGACAGGCCGAGCACCCGAAAGTCGCTGATGTGGTGCATCAACGAACCGAGCGCGAACTGATAGGCCCACGCGGCCCGCGGCCGGCTGGCGCCCGGGCAGGCCGCATGCAGCGCATCGATGAAGGCATGCGCCATCGGGTCGAAGAAGTCGGCCAGCACGCGGCTGGTCTCGGGCGAGCGGAAAGCCAGTTCGCGCGCCACCAGCTGCGCGTAGAACTCGCCTTCGCTGCTGGCACGCATGCGCAGCACCGGCTCGACAAAGGCTTCGACGATGCGGCGCAGCGCCGCGCTGCCCACCGCAGCCATCTCGCCGGCATCCCGCGGCTGGCGCAACTGCGCGATGCGTTCATCGACGGTGTGCCGCCAATGTTCGAAGATGGCGTGGAACAGCTCGTGCTTGGGCCCGAAGTAGTAGCCCACCAGCGCCAGCGGCACAGACGCCTCTTCGGCGATCTGGCGGATGGTGACGGCGTGATAGCCGAACTGCGCAAAAAGCTTCTCTGCCGCCAGCAGGATGGCCTGGCGGCGGTCGCGGCGCGGCACGGTGTCGGCCGCCGCCGCGCGGCGGGCGGGCCGGGCAACGGGGGCGGCACGCGGCATCATGCGCCACATTGAACATCTGTACAAATATGTCGTACATCCGTACAAACCCGTGCGGCCGCATGGGCGCGCGCCGATAATCGGGCCGTGGACAAGCAACGCATCGTGGTCGGTTTGAGCGGCGGCGTCGATTCGGCCGTCAGCGCCTGGCTGCTCAAGCAGCAGGGGCACGAGGTGGTCGGCCTGTTCATGAAGAACTGGGAAGGCGACGACGACGACGTCTATTGCAGTGCGAACCTCGACTTCGTCGATGCGGCGGCGGTCGCCGACGTCATCGGCATCGACATCGAACACGTCAACTTCGCCGCCGAGTACAAGGACCGAGTCTTCGCCGAATTCCTGCGCGAGTACCAGGCCGGGCGCACGCCGAACCCCGATGTGCTGTGCAACGCCGAGATCAAGTTCAAGGCCTTTCTCGACCATGCGATGGCGCTCGGCGCCGGGCGCATCGCAACCGGCCACTACGCGCGTGTGCGCCAGCGCGGCGAGCGCTTCGAGTTGCTCAAGGGCCTGGACCCGTTGAAGGACCAGAGCTACTTCCTGCACCGCCTGAACCAGGCGCAGCTGTCGCGCACGCTGGTTCCCGGTGGGCGAGTTGCCGAAGACCGAAGTGCGTCGCATCGCCACCGAGATCGGCCTGCCGGTGGCGCAGAAGAAGGATTCGACCGGCATCTGCTTCATCGGCGAGCGGCCGTTTCGCGAGTTCCTGAACCGCTACCTGGCGCAGGCGCCGGGACCGATCCGCGACGAGCACGGTCGCACGCTGGGCCGCCACATGGGCCTGAGCTTCTACACCCTGGGCCAGCGCCAGGGCCTGGGCATCGGTGGCGTCAAGGAGCGCGGCCTGCCACGCGGTGGCGCCGAACACCGGCCGTGGTTCGTCGCCGGCAAGGACATGGCGCGCAACGTGCTGGAAGTGGTGCAGGGCCACGACCACCCGAAGCTGCTGTCGAGCGCGCTGCTCGCCGATGACCTGAGCTGGGTGGCCGGTGCCGCCCCGGCGCCGGGGCGCTATGCCGCCAAGTCGCGCTATCGGCAGGCCGATGCCGACTGCGGGTTGAGCAGCTCCGGCACCGGCATGCGGCTCGATTTCGACCATCCCCAATGGGCGGTGACGCCCGGGCAATCGGCGGTGCTGTACGACGGTGACGTGTGCCTGGGCGGTGGCGTCATCGCCGCGGCGATTTCAGCCGATCGCCTCGAGCGCGTCGATCGAAGCGAGCCAGTCGAGCAATAGTTCGTTGACCCGCGCAGGCTGCTCCAAAGTAAGCATGTGCCCACATCCAGCGATCAGTTCGAGGCGCGCGCCGGGAATGGCCGCGGCCATCTCGCGCGAGCATTCTGGCGGCGTCAGCAGGTCGCTTTCGCCGCACACCACCAGCGCCGGGCAGCGGATCGACGGCAGCAGCGGCCGGCTGTCGGGCCGCGCCATGACCGCGCGGTTCTGCGCGATAAGCTGCTGTGCGCCGGCGCGCACCATCATGTCCAGATAGCTTTGCACCAGGCCCGGCCGCCTGGCGTTCTCCGGCGTCGAAGGCGAACGCCACGTTGGCGCGCAGCACCTCCAGCATGCGGCCCTGTTCGAACAGCACGATGGCCTCGGCGCGCAGCTTCAGCAGTTCGGTGGTGTCGGGCCGCGCGCTGCTGCCCAGCAGCGCCAGCGCGCCGATGCGCGACGGTGCCTGGCGCACCATTTCCAACGCCAGCATGCCGCCCATCGACGCGCCGATCAGCCGCAGTGTCCCGGCATGCTCGGCCAGCAATCGCGGCGGCCATCGCCGGCAACGTGTCGAGGCACGTGTGCACGTCGCCGACATGCACCGGGCCCTGCGCCGACAATACCGGCTGTTGCTCGACCCACATCGCCGCATCGCAGGCCAGGCCGGGCAGCAGCAGCGTGGTGGGCATGGCGCGCAGTTTGCCAGGGGTTTTGCAACCCCCAAGCCCACCGGTGGCCTCTTTACAGGCAGACTGCGCAGTGGCGCGCGCGCCTCGTCGGCTGGAGAACGCATTGGCCTGCTGGTTGTCCCGTTTGCTGAGCTTGACGCTGGTCGTGGCCGGCGCAGCGGCGCATGCCCAGGGCCTGAAGACCGAGCATGTCGACGCGCGGCTGGTGGCCGACGTGACGGCGGTGCAGCCCGGCCAGACGGTGCGCGTCGGCCTGCTGCTCGAACACATTCCGCACTGGCACACCTACTGGCGCAACCCCGGCGATTCCGGGCTGCCGACCACCGTCAAATGGACCCTGCCCGACGGCGCGCGCATCGGCGACATCGAATGGCCGGCGCCGATGCGCCTGCCGATCGGCCCGCTGGTCAATTACGGCTACGAAGGCGTGCTGCTGTTGCCGCAGACCTTCACCGCGCCGGCCGATGCGCGCCCAGGCCGCCAGCTGACCCTGCGGCGCGCGTGCCGACTGGCTGGTGTGCCAGGACGTGTGCGTTCCCGAAGGCGGCACGCTCGAACTGTCGCTGCCGGTGGCCGCCGCCGGGGCTGCCGCGCAGCCGAGCCCGGCGGCGGCGCTGTTCGCCCGGGCCGCCGCCGAGCAGCCGCTGGCGTTGCCGAGCTGGCAGGCGACGGTGCAACAAAGCGGCCGCGATCTGCTGCTGAGCTTCGAGCCGGCCGCTGCCGGTGCGGCGGCAGCGGCATGGCCCGCGCTCGAGTTCTTCCCCTTCGACGAACAGCTCATCGAGCCGGCGGCGCATGCGCTGTACCGCACCCCGCGCGGTTATGCGCTGAAGCTGTCGATGGCGGCCAATGCCGCCGCGCCGGCCGCGCTGAAGGGCATCGCTGTCGCGCCAGCCGGCGCAGCGACACCCTGGGGCGGCGAGCGCCGCAGCGTGGAGTTCAGCGCGCCATGGCGCACGGTGGCTGCGCTGTCGTTGCCGGAGGGCGCGGTCGCCCTGCTGCCGGGCGCGGCGCCGAAAGCCGCTGCGGCCAGCGGCCCCGCAGACGGCCGGCGTGGCGACGATGGCCGGCGGCACGGCCTTCGGCCTGTGGAGCGCCTTGCTGCTGGCCTTCATCGGCGGCATGGTGCTGAACCTGATGCCGTGCGTCTTTCCGGTGCTGTCGATCAAGCTGCTGAGCCTGAGCAAGCAATCGCTGCAGCCGGCCGCGCTGCGCGGCCAGGCGCTGGCCTACGGCGGCGGCGTGATGCTCAGCTTCCTCGCGCTGGCGGCGGCGCTGATCGCGCTGCAAGCTGCCGGCAGCGCCGTCGGCTGGGGCTTTCAGCTGCAGGAGCCGGGCCTGGTGTTCGTGCTCGCGCTGCTGTTCTTCGCCATCGGCTTGAACCTGATCGGCGCGCTCGAATTCAGGCAGTGGCTGCCGCAACGGCTGGCCGACTGGCGCGCCCGGCGGCCGGCCACCGACGCGTTCGGTTGTGGTGTGCTGGCGGTGGTCGCCGCCAGCCCGTGCACCGCGCCGTTCATGGGCGCCGCGCTCGGTTATGCGATGACGCAGTCGGCGGTGATGGCGCTGGCGGTGTTCGCCGCCCTCGGCCTGGGCATGGCCACGCCGTTCATGCTGCTCACTGTTCTGCCGGGCTGGCGCCGACGCCTGCCGAAGCCGGGGCCGTGGATGCTGCATCTGAAGCAGGGCCTGTCCTTTCCGATGTTCGCCACTGCCGTGTGGCTGCTGTGGGTGCTGGGCCAGCAGGCCGGCGTGGGCGCGATGGCGCGGCTGATGATGGCGGTGGTGGGCCTGGGGCTGATCGTGTGGCTGGCCCATGTCGGCCTGGCGCGCGGCACCGCAAGCCGGCTGGCGGGCGGGGTCGCGGTGCTGGCGCTGATCGTGTGGAGCTGGCCGACGCTGCTGCCGGCGGAAGAACCTTCGGTGGCGTCGCGGCGCAGCACCGAGACGGCCGCCGCCGACACCGCCACCTGGCTGCCCTACGATCGCCAGCGGCTCGACCAGTTGCTGGCCAGCGGGCGGCCGGTGTTCGTCGATTTCACCGCCGCCTGGTGTGTCAGCTGCCAGGTCAACAAGCGGCTGGTGCTGAATGTCGATGACACGCTCGCCGCTTTCGAGCAATCGAAGGTGACGCTGATGCGCGCCGACTGGACGCGCCGCGACGCCCACATCACCGCCGCACTGGCTGCGCTGGGCCGCAACGGCGTGCCGGTTTATGCGCTGTACCGGCCCGGCCGCGACACGCTGCTGCTGCCCGCGATCCTGAGCTTCGGCGCCGTGCGCGAGGCACTGGCGACCCTGTCCCCGTCGATGTCACCCTGAAGGAGCCGCGCATGAACACGAACCCGATCACCCGTCGCCGGGCGCTGGCCGCCGGCACCGCGCTCGCTGCCCTGGGCCCGCTGGCGTTGGCCGCGCACTCCGCCGCCGCCACCGCCACCGTCGGCCAGGCCGCGCCGGCGTTCGAACTGGTCGACGTGAATGGCCAGTCGGTCAGTCTGACGCAGTTCAAGGGCCGGCACGTGGTGCTGGAGTGGACCAACCCCGGCTGCCCGTTCGTGCAGAAGCACTACGGCTCGCAGAACATGCAGTCGCTGCAGAAGGACACCACCGCCCAGGGCGTGGTCTGGCTGAGCATCAGCTCCACCGCCAAGGACCACGCCGACTACCTGGCGCCTGCCGCGCTGCGCGGCCAGTACAAGGACTGGGGCGCCGCGCCCACCGCGCTGCTGATGGACGACAGCGGCAAGGTCGGTCGGGCCTATGGCGCGCGCACCACGCCGCACATGTACATCATCGACCCGAACGGCACGCTGGTGTATGCCGGCGGCATCGACGACAAGCGCTCAGCCAACCCGGCCGACGTGAAGACGGCGAAGAACTTCGTGCGCGCAGCGCTGAGCGAATCGTTGGCCGGCAAGCCGATCAGCGTGGCCACCGCGGCACCCTACGGCTGCAGCGTGAAATACGCGAGCGGCGCCTAGAGCCTGTGCACACGGGCCGGCAGCGCGCGGCAATGAACCCTCTGCTTCGCATCGGCCTGGCCATGGCCTGCGCGCTGGCTTCGGCAGCATCGCCCGCCAAGCCCGCGGGTGCCGAGTACTCGGTGCGCTGGGATCCGGCCCAGGGCGGGCCGGCCAGCGCCGCCGACGCGCTGACGGCGTTGAAGCTGCGCACCTCCGCACGCAGCGAATACGAGGTGCAGTACTACGAGGTGACGCTGGCCGAAGCCCCACCGCCGGGCTTCGGCGCGATCATGCGCCGGCGGCATTCGGCCGACGAAGCCGAGCTGACCTTCAAGTTGCGCGGCGATGCGCCGCTGCCGGCACAACCGGCGCTGAAGAAGTGGGTCTGCCCGCTGCCTATGCCGCAAAAGCGCAAGGACGAAGTCGACGTCACGTTCATGGGTCGCGACGACACGCGCAAGGCCTACTCGCGCAGTTGCAGCCAGGCATCGGCCGACCAGCAGTTGCAGGCGCCTTCCGCGCTGGCCGCGAAGCCCAAAGGGTGCCCCAGCACCATGCTGAGGCTCGAGGCGGGCAAGCTGAAGATCGAGCAGTGGCGCATGGCCGACGGCAGCACGCTGCTCGAAGCGTCGCGCCTGGCGCACGACACGCCAGGCGATCTGGCCGCCTTTCGCGACAAGGTGTTGACGCCGCTGCTGGCCCTGGGCATTCGGCCGATCGACCGCAGCAAGTCGGCCATTGGTGCGGACAACAGGGCTGGCAGCGGCCCTTGCGTCCGATGACGCGTCGGGACCGTTGCGCAAAAGCCCGCTGTCATCGCTGGTCAGCGACGGGCGCCGATACTCGACCGGTCGCTGACGAATGAACACACCATGACCGAACTGATCGTCGTGCGCCACGGCGAAACCGAGTGGAACCGCCAGCTGCGTTTCCAGGGCCAGATCGATGTGCCGCTGAACGCGGTCGGCCACGAGCAGGCGCGCCGCATGGCCGCCGCGCTGGCCGGCGAGCCGGTCGATGCCATCGTCTGCAGCGACCTGCTGCGCGCGCGGCAAACCGCGGCGCCGCTGGAAATCGCGCTCGGCCTGCGCGCCACCCCGCACGGCGCGTGGCGCGAACAATCCTTCGGCGTGCTCGAAGGGCTCGACGTGCCGCGCATCCAGTCGCTGCACCCGCAACTGTGGTCGCAGTGGCTGGCCCACGATGCCGACTACGAACTGCCCGAAGGCGAATGCACCCGCCGCTTCTGCGACCGCGTGCGCGCCGCGCTGCACGAGGTGGCGCAGCAGCATGCCGGCCGGCGCGTGCTGGTGGTGACCCATGGCGGCGTGCTCGACATGATGTGGCGCACCGCGCACGCGCTGCCCTTGCATGGCGCGCGCGCTTGCGACATCCCGAACGCCGGCATCAACCGCCTGCGTTTTGACGACGGCACGCTGCGCATCGTGCGCTGGGCCGATGCGCTGCATCTGCAGGGGCTGCCTGAACAGCCGAGCACGGCTGCGCCGGTGATGGCCTGAACGCTGAGCGTGCCGGCGACCGCAATGGCGGCCCTGCACGGCAATGCGCTATTCGAGTTCGCGCCGCCGCGGCAGGTCGGCGCCCCGTCGCGAACAGGTGATCGCTGCGGCCCGCGCCGCGAACGCCAAGGCCTGGCGCAGGTCGGTCTCGGCGAGCTGGCCCAACGCATCGATGCGCAGGCGGTCGTTCTCGGCCAGCCAGGTCATCAGCGCCGCCTGAAAGGTATCGCCCGCGCCGACCGTGTCGACCGTCTGCACCGCCACCGGCGGCACGTACACGACCGGCGACGCAGCGCAGCGGCCCATCGCCCCGCTCTGCCCGCGCGTCACCACCACCAGCTTCACACCGCGCTGCAGCGCGCTCGCGCAGAACTGTTCGATGGTCTCGCCCGGCAGCAGGACGCTCAGGTCTTCTTCGCTGATCTTCAGCAGATGGGTGCGCGCCAGCATCCAGTCGAGCAGCAAGCGCCAGTGCGCCAGATTCGGTTCGACATTCAGGCGCACGTTCGGGTCGTAGCTGATCAGGGTGCTCGCATGCGCGCGATCGACCAGCGCACGCAGCGTCGTCGCCACCGGTTCGACGACGGTCGAAAACGAGCCCAGGTGCACGGCCGCCATGTCGGACGGCAAACGTTCCAGCGCCTCCATGCCCACCTGCCGGTCGGCGCCGCCGTGGCCGTAGAAGGCGTACGAGGGCACACCGTGCGCATCCATGCCGACCAGGCCCAGCGTGGTCGGTGCATCGACGCGCGTCACCGTCGTGGTGTCGACACCTTCGTCGCGCAGTGCGCGCATCAGCCGCTCGCCGAGAAAATCGCGCGCAGCGACGCCAGAACCACCGGCTGCGCCAACACCGCAACGTTGAAGGGCGAGCCGCCGACACGCGCGTCCAGCGTCATGCCGCTGCTCGTGTCGCCACTGCCGAAGACATCCATCAGCGCTTCGCCGCAGACCACGATCATCGATGAACCTCCCTCAGTCGGCGCCGCGTGAAGCGGCCTGCATCGTTGTTCGGGGCAGCGGCGAGTAGTGCGGGTGCACCGCCGTGTAGAGGTCGCGAAAGCGACGCTGTCGTGCCTCGAGCCCGTCGACCTCGTCCGCGCGCGGCAGGAACTCGCGCTCAAGTTCGGGTTCACGACAGACATCGTTCTCGTCACCACCGTCCGCAAGCCAGGCCAGGCGGGCCGCGCCCAGCGCGGCGCCGGCCTCGGCGCCTGCGCGGGTGCGCATCGGCACACCCAGCGTCGATGCCAGCAGTTGCGCCCAGAGGGCGCTGCGCGCGCCACCGCCGACGATGGACAGCGACGCCACCGAACCGGGCCGCGCGGCCAGGCTGGCCCAGCCATCGGCCAGACCGAAACCCACGCCCTCGATGACCGCATAGCCGATGGCTGCTGTCCCATGGTCATGCGTCAGCCCGAACAGCACGCCCTGGGCGGCCGGGTTGTTGTGCGGCGTGCGCTCGCCACCCAGGTAGGGCAGGAAGATCGGCGCAGCGGCCCGCTGCGCGGCTGACATCTGCGCGACCTGGTCGAGCAGTTCCGCTTCACTGCCCAGCCCGAGCAAGCTTCGGGCCCAGCGCAGCGCACTGGCGGCCGAGAGCATCACCGACATCTGATGCCAGCGACCGGGCAGGGCGTGGCAGAACGCGTGCATGGCCTGGCGCGGGTTTGGCATGAAGCGGTCGTTGGCCAGGAAGATCACGCCGGAGGTGCCGAGCGAGACGAAGCCCTGGTCGGGTCGCACGGCACCGATGCCCACGGCACTGGCGGCGTTGTCGCCCGCGCCGCCGGCCACCGGTGTGGCGGCGCGCAGGCCCCAGCGTTGTGCCAGCGACGGCCGCAGTCGACCCGGCACATTCGTTGCCTTCGACGAGCCGTGGCATGTGCGCGCGCGACAGCTGGCAGGCCGCGAGAGCGGCATCCCACCAGTCTCGCCGGCCGACGTCGAGCCACAGCGTGCCCGACGCGTCGGAGCAGTCGGTGGCGAACTCGCCCGTCAGCTGCAGCCGCAACCAGTCCTTGGGCAGCAGCACGTGCGTGGTGCGCGCGAAAATCTGCGGTTCGTGCTCGCGCACCCAGAGCAGTTTCGGTGCCGTGAATCCCGGCATCGCCAGGTTGCCGGCCACGCGGTGCAGCGCCGGCAACGCGGCTTCGAGCGCGGTGCATTCGGCGCCGCTGCGACCGTCGTTCCACAGCATCGCCGGGCGCAGCACGGCATCGTGCGCATCGAGCAGCACCGCGCCGTGCATCTGTCCGGACAGCCCGATCGCGCGCACGGCCGCCAGCGAGCGCGGCTGCTCGGCATGCAGCTGCTGCATGCCCAGCTCGAGCGCATGCCACCAGTCCTGCGGCGCCTGCTCGCTCCACAGCGGCTGCGGCCGCGATACGGTCAGCGGCTGCGCGGCGGTGGCGCGCACGCGGTGCGTCTCGTCCAGCAGCAGCAGCTTGAGTTCCGAGGTGCCGAGATCGATGCCGAGATACATGCTGGTCGCGTCTCTTCAGCGCGTGCGTCCAAAGCGGCGATCGGCCTGTTGCCTGTACTCCGATGGCGTCATGCCCTTGATCTCGCGGAAGCGCCGGTTGAAGTTGGCGACGTTCTGGAAGCCCACGTCGTAGCAGATGTGCGTCACCGGGCGATCGGTTTCGGCCAGGAAATGGCAGGCGCGGCCGACGCGGATCTGGTTGACGAAATCGGTGAAGGTGTTGCCGGTGGCGCGGCGAAAAAAACGCGAAAAGCGGCTCTCGGTCATGCCCAGGTCGGCGGCCATTTCGGCCGCGGACAGCGGCGAGGCGACATCGGCCGTGATGCGATCGACGATGGCATTGATCTGCGCATGCTCGGCATCGTCGTGCTGGCCCTGCATCTGCACGTCGGACAGCAGGCGATAGTCGGTGCAATGCGACAGCAGCGCCAGAAAATCGCAGAACGCCGCAAAGCGTTGGATCCCGCTGGCTCGTTTGACTTTCAGCCACGTGGCGTGGGCCGGCTCCGACAGGCCGAAAAATTCGACGCCATGGCGCGCGCGTTCGAGCAACGGCAGCACCTCGGCCAGCTCGGGAATCCGCTGGGCGGCATGCGCGATCGGTTCGTGCAGGAACTGGATCACCAGGTCACGCTCGGCCACGCCGCCCTCGGGCAGGTCCAGCGAGACCCAGTTGTGCGGCAGGCGCGGCCCGCACAACACCAGGTGGCCGGGCTGGAAGGTGCCGATCCAGTCGCCGACGAAGGCCTTGCCCGCGGTGGCGATGATCAGGTGCAGTTCGTATTCGTCATGGCAATGCCATCGGGCCAGCGGCGTCGGGAACCCGTGCGCCAGGCAACGCACCAGGCCGGCGCTGTCCACGGCCTCATAGCCGAGCGAGGTCGGTCGGGCGTAGTCGTGTTCCAGCTCCGGCTTGCGCTGGCGTGGACGTTGCAGCTCGTGGGGCTTGGACATGGGCGTTCGCGGGTTCGGCGGCATCAGCGCATGACGTTAACGCCACCCATGTTCGATGTGTGCACGGTGATTTACGAAGCCTCGGCGCTGGCCATGAAGACCGTGGCACCGGCCGGCCTGCAGCGCGCGTCGTCCCTTCGACCGCTCAGGCATCGGATTTGCCTTTCAGGAAATCCTGCACGCGGGCATCGGCCTGGCGGATCGCCGCGACGAGGCGTTGATCACCGGCCAGCGACCCCCACAGCAACGCGTCGCTGCAGAACGCTCTCAGCGGGTCGGGTGCCGCGAACAGGTCGTGGGCGGCGGCCGGGTCCATCACGCCGTCCTGGTAGGTGTAGGGCAGTTCACCGCGGTGCCAGCGGCCGAGCAGGTTGAAGAACAGCGCCGGCAGCAAGGCGGTGGCGTCCATCGGTACGCCACGTGCCAGGCATTCGCGCAAGGTCGGCACGATGAAACCGGGCAGCTTGGAAAAGCCGTCCATCGCCACGCGCTGGTTGGTGTCGCGCACATGCGGGTTGCCGAAGCGTTCGAGCACCACGTCGCGATAGGCCGCCAGGTCGATCGGGCTGGGATGTTCGGGCGTGTCCAGGCAGCCGATGACATCGTCGCTGACGTAATGCCAGGCCATGTCGCGGATCGCCGGCACGGCCATGTCCTCGTGGATGAAGCTCAAGCCCAGCAGCGTGCCTGCCCAGGCGACACAACTGTGCGTGGCGTTGAGGATGCGGATCTTCGCCTCTTCGTGTGCATGCACCGATTCGACCATCTCCGCGCCGACCCGTTCCCAGGCGGGCCGGCCGGCGATGAAGCTGTCCTCGATGACCCATTGGCTGAAGCTCTCGCCCATCACCGGCGCGCGGTCGGCCCAGCCGGTGGCTGCGGCCACACGTTCGGCCACCTCGGGCGAAGGCCGCGGCGTGATGCGATCGACCATGTTGCACGGGCAGCTGGTGTAGGCCTCGACCCAGTCGCGCAGCGCCGTCTCGCCACGGCGCTGCAGGAAGTCGAGCAAGCCGGCGCGCAGCCGCGTGCCGTTGCTGCGCAGGTTGTCGCAGTTGAGCAGCGTCAGCGCCGCACCGCTGCGCTGCAAGCGCTCGCGCAGGATCGCGGCCAGCGCGCCGTAGATCGTGCGCTGACCGCCGTCGTCGAGGTCGCCGCGCAGGTCAGCGTGGCTCGGATCGAGCCGGTTCTTCGAGTCGAGGAAGTAGCCGGCCTCGGTGACGGTGCACGAGATGATGCGCGTCGATGCTGCGGCGCCGACCTCGATCAGCCGGCGCAAGGCCGGGTCGAAGGGGATCACCTCGCGGATCGAGCGGATGCGCTGGTATTCACGCTCGCCCGCCGGTGACACGGTTTCCAGCGTGTACTCGCCCTGCTGCGCGATCAACGCGGCCAGGGTCTCGGGCATGTCATCGCGGATATTGCCGCCGACGATCGACCAGCTGCGATCGCCCGTCTCGCGCAGGCGGTGCAGGTACACCGCCTGGTGGGCACGGTGGAAAGAGCCCAGGCCCAGGTGCAGTATCGTGTTCATGGCGTTCGCTCCGCGTGGGGCTTGCACGCTGGCTAAAGATCGAATTGCGTGGGCAACATGACGACGTCGCGGATGGTCACGCCGCGCGGCCGCGTGAGCATGAACATCACCACCTCGGCGACCTCGCTGGCATCCATCAGGCTGCCGGAGCGCTTGGCCTCGGCAAGCTTTTCCGGCGGCCAATCGGCCAGCAGCGCGCTAATCACCGGGCCGGGCGAAACCGAGCCCAGGCGAATGCCGTACTTGAACACCTGGCGACGCACCGTCTGCACAAAGCAGTTGATGGCCCACTTGGAGGCGGCGTACACGGGCTCCCAGGGCGTCGGGAAATGGGCCGCCAGCGAACTGGTCACGATGATGTCGCCCGAGCCGCGCTCCATCATGTGCGGCAAGACATCGTGCACGTTCTTTATCACGACGTTGACGTTCAGATTCAGCATGCGGTCGATCTCGTCGGTGTCGGCATCGACCAGATCGCCGCCTACATACGTGCCGGCATTGGCGTGCAGGATGTCGAGTTGGCCGGCCAGTTCCAGCGCGCGCGGCAGCAGCGTCTTGCAGCTGGACGCATCGAGCAGATCGATGGCCAGCGGGAGCGCGGCGTCGCCGAGTCGTTCATGCAGCGCCGCGAGCCGCGCTGCGTCACGGTCCACCAGCACCACGCGCGCGCCGGCCGCCAACATCGCCTCGGCACTGGCCAGGCCGATACCCGACGCCGCCCCGGTCACCGCAGCGACCTTGCCGATCAGTTCACCTGCCATGCGAGGTGCTCCTGTTGTGCCGCATCGACGCGCTCAGCGGGCATGCGCCGCGACCGCGCGGCCCTGCCGATCAAACAGATGGAACGAGTCCGGCGCAATGTCCAGCCCGACCGCGTCGCCCGGATGCAGCGCCGTGCGTGTGTTCTGGCGGGCGACGATCTGCACGCCTTTGCCTTTTTCGCCGATCAGGCTGTAGATCAGCGTGTCGGCACCGAGCGACTCGATCAGTTCGACCTTGCCCTTCAGCGCACCGGCGCCGTCCGGCTTGACGATCACGTTCTCGGGTCGCACGCCGATGAAGCCGGTCTCGCCCGTGGCTGCGCCGACGACGCCGCTCAAGGCCGGCAGCACGGCGGTGTCGATGACGTTCATCTGCGGCATGCCGATGAACTGGGCGACGAACTTGTTGGCCGGCCGGTCGTACAGCTCCAGCGGCGAGCCGACCTGCTCGATCACGCCGTCGCGCAGCACCACAACCCGGTCGGCCAAGGTCATCGCCTCGACCTGGTCGTGGGTGACGTAGATGGTTGTCGCGCCGAGGTCGCGGTGCAAGGTGGCGATCTCGATGCGGGTCTGGCCGCGCAGTGCAGCGTCGAGGTTGGACAACGGCTCGTCGAACAGGAACACCTTCGGTGCGCGCACGATGGCGCGGCCGATGGCCACGCGCTGGCGCTGGCCGCCCGACAGGTCCTTGGGCGTGCGCTCCAGGTAGGGCGTCAGGTTCAGGATGTCGGCCGCGCGCGTCACCTTCTGCTTGATCTCGGCCTTGTCGACATTGGCCAGCCGCAGCGCGAAGGACATGTTGTCGGCCACGGTCATGTGCGGGTACAGCGCGTAGCTCTGGAACACCATCGCCAGGTCGCGTTTGCTCGACGGCAGCTTGGTGATGTCGCGCCCGTCGAGCTCGATGCTGCCGCCGGTGACCTCGGTCAGGCCGGCGATCATGCGCAGCAATGTCGACTTGCCGCAGCCCGACGGCCCGACGAAGACGACGAACTCGCCTTTCTCGATCGTCAGGTCCACGCCCTTGATGACGCGCACGTTGCCGTAGGCCTTTTCGACACCCTTGAGTTGCAGGAAAGACATGATGCGGTCTCCTTTATTTGACAGCGCCGAAGGTCAGGCCCTGGATCAGCTGCTTCTGGCTGAACCAGCCGACAACGACGATGGGTGCGATCGCCATCAGCGATGCCGCCGACAACTTGGCCCAGAACAGGCCCTCGGGGCTGGCGTACGAGGCGATCAGCGTGGACAGCGTGCCGGCGTTGGCCGAGACCAGGTTGAGCGACCAGAACGACTCGTTCCAGGCTCAGCACCAGCGACAGCAGCGCGGTCGAAGCCAGCACGCCCATCGCCAGCGGGCGGATCACGTGCATGAACTCGCCCCAGACGCTGGCGCCGTCCATGCGCGCGGCCTCGAGGATGTCGGGTGGAATGTCCTTGAAGCCCGAATACAGCATCCACACCATGATCGGCAGGTTCGACAGCGTGAAGACGATGATCAGCGCGGTCAGCGAATCGAGCATGCCAGCGGTCTGCGAGAGCACGTAGATCGGCACCAGCGCGCCGACGGCCGGCATCATCTTGGTCGACAGCATCCACATCAGGATGTCGCGCGTGCGCTGGGTCGGGAAGAACGCCATCGCGTAGGCCGACGGTGCGGCGATCGCCAGGCCGATCAGCGTCGACAGCACGCTGGTGATCACGGCATTGCGCGCATACAGCCAGTAGTCGCTGCGCAGGTTGACCTCGGCGAAGCTCTCCAGCGTCGGCGTGAAGAACAGTTGCGGCGGCACCGAGATCGCCTGCTGTTCGGTCTTGAACGCCGTCAGCACGAGCCAGATCAGCGGAAAGACGATCAGCAGCGTGACGCCCCAGGCGGCGACGGTGCGCACGATCAATGCGATGTTTTTCATGCCCGTCTCCCGGTCAGTCGAGGTTCTTGCCGATCATGCGCAGCAGGAAAATCGCTGCGATGTTGGCCAGGACGATCGCGAAGAGCGCGCCGGCCGAGGCCGCGCCGACGTCGAAGTTCAGCAGCGCCTGCTTGTAGATCAGGTAGGCGACATTGGTGCTGGCAAAGCCGGGCCCGCCACCGGTGGTGGTGTAGATCTCGGCGAACACGCTGACCAGAAAGATCATCTCGATCATGATCACCACCGCGATCGAGCGCGCCAGGTGCGGCAAGGTCAGGAACCAGAACTTCTGCAGCGCGTTGGCACCGTCCATGCCGGCGGCCTCCATCTGGTCCTGGTCCAGCGACTGCAGCGAGGTGATGAAGATCAGGCAGGCGAAAGGCAGCCACTGCCAGGCGACCATGATGATGATCGACAGCAGCGGCACGTCCTCGAGCCAGTTCACGGGCGTCAGGCCGAAGAAGATCCAGACCTGCGCCAGCACGCCGTAGACCGGGTTCATCATCATGTGCTTCCACAGCAGCGCGCTGGCCGTGGGCATGACGAAGAAGGGCGAGATCAACAGCACGCGCACGATGCCGCGGCCGGGAAAGGCCTCGTTGACGAGCAGCGCCAGAGCGATGCCGAGCCCCACGGTGATGATGATCACCCAGCCCAGCAGCAGCAGCGTGTTCACGACCGAGGGCATGAACCCGGGGTCGGTCATGAAATAGTGGAAGTTGGCCAGCCCTTCGAAGGTCTTCGGCCCGGGCTCCATCAGGTTGTAGCGCACGAGCGAGAAGTAGATCGTCATCGCCAGCGGCACAAGCATCCACAGCAGCAGCGTGGCCACGGCGGGCGACATCAGGGCGCGGGGCAGGAATCTGTTCATCGCAGAGGCCTTCGAGAGGCGGGCGAGCGAAGGGTCACTCGCCCCGGGTTGAACATCGCCGGTTCGCCGGCAGATGGCGACGGCTGCAGGCGCACCGGCGAACGAGGCGTGCGCGGGTCAGGCGATCACTTCTTGAAGTACCCGGCCCGCTCCATCTGGCGGTCGGCCGCGGTTTGCCCGTTCTTCAGTGCCTGATCGACCTTCTCCTGGCCGGCCAGCGCCGCGCTCATCTGCTGGCCCACGGCCAGCCCGATGGCCTGGAACTCGGGGATGGCGGCGTACTGCACGCCGACGTAGGGGCTCTTCGGCAGCGTGCTGTCGTTCGGGTTGGCGCTGTCGATCGCTGCCTTCTCGGCCTTGGCGAAGACGGCCGCCTTCTCGAACTCGGGGTTGGCATAGGTCGACTTGCGCGTGCCGGTGGGCACATGGGCCCAGCCTTCCTTGGCGGCGACAAGCTGGATGTAGTCCTTCGACGTCGCCCATTCGATGAACTTCTGCGCCTCGGCGGTGTGCTTGGTGCCGGCCGGAATCGCCAGTGCCCAGGCCCACAGCCAGTTCGCGCCCTTCTCGGTCACTTGATAGGGCGCCTGTGCGAAGGCCACCTTGTCGGCCACCTTGCTCTGCTTCGGGTCGGTGATGAACGACGCGGCGATGGTGGCGTCGACCCACATGGCGCACTTGCCCTCGTTGTACAGCGCCAGGATCTCGTTGAAGCTGTTCGCCGACGACCCGGGCGGGCCGTACTTCTTGAGCAGGTCGACGTACAGGGTGATGGCGTCGTGCCAGGGCTTGGTCTCCAACTGCGGCTTCCATTGCATGTTGAACCACTGGCCGCCGAAGCCATTGACCATGGTCGACAGGAACGCCATGTTGTCGCCCCAGCCTGGCTTGCCACGCAGGCAAATGCCGTAGACGCCGCTCGCGGGGTCGTTCATCTTGGCAGCGGCGTCCTTGACCTGGTCCCAGGTCGGGCGGCCTTCGAACTTGATGCCGGCCTTGTCGGCGAGGTCCTTGCGATACATCAGCATCGAGCTTTCGCCGTAAAACGGCGCGGCATACAGCTTGCCGCCCACCGACAGGCCGTCGCGCATCGCCGGCAGCAGATCGTCGACGTCGTAGGCGGCGTCGAACTTCAGCTCCTTGAGCCAGCCTTTCTTGCCCCAGATCGGCGTCTCGTACATGCCGATGGTCATGACGTCGAACTGGCCGCCCTTGGTGGCGATGTCGGTGGTCACGCGCGAGCGCAGCGTGCCTTCCTCGAGCGTCACCCACTTCAGCTTGATGCCCGGGTTGGCCTTCTCGAACTCGGGCGTGAGCTTTTGCATCTCGATCATGTGACCGTTGTTGACGGTGGCGATGACGAGGTCGACGGCCGATGCGCCGAAGCTTGCCAGCGCGATGCCGGCGGCGAGGGCCAGGCGGGAATGGGTCTTCATGGGCTGTCTCCGTTTGTCGATTTGCAGGTTCGGGACGCTGCGCGAAGGGTCGCGTGCCGATGGGCTGACTCTAGGCATCGGCCCCGGCGCGGTTGGTACCCGCGTGACACTCGAAGATACTTTATTGCGTCAATGGTCTAGTGATTTCCCTAAGCAATGTCATTTCGTATCGGTTCAAGAGCCTGGGTGCTCGAAACGACTGCGCGGCGCCGTCGCCGACAATGCGCCGCATGCAACCGATCATCTCGATCAAGGGCCTGGGCAAGACCTACGCGTCAGGCTTCCAGGCACTGAAAAACGTCGATCTCGACATCCGCCGCGGTGAGATCCTGGCGCTGCTCGGGCCCAACGGCGCCGGCAAGACGACGTTGATCAGCATCGTCTGCGGCATCGTCAATGCCAGCAGCGGCACGGTCACGGTGGATGGCCATGACATCCACCGCGACTGGCGCGGTGCGCGCCGGCTGATCGGCCTGGTGCCACAGGAAATCTCCACCGACACCTTCGAGACGGTGTGGAACACGGTGCGCTTCAGCCGCGGGCTGTTCGGCTGCGCCGCCGACGATGCGCACATCGAAAAGGTGCTGCGCGCGCTGTCGCTGTGGGACAAGAAGAACGCCACCATCCGCATGCTGTCGGGCGGCATGAAACGGCGCGTGATGATCGCCAAGGCGCTGAGCCACGAGCCGAAGATCCTGTTTCTGGACGAGCCCACCGCCGGTGTCGATGTCGAGTTGCGGCGCGACATGTGGCAGATGGTGCGCGGCCTGCAGGACACCGGCGTGACCATCATCCTGACCACGCACTACATCGAGGAAGCCGAGGAGATGGCGCAGCGCATCGGCATCATCCGCAAGGGCGAGATCATCCTCGTCGAAGACACCGCGCGGCTGATGCAGCAACTGGGCAAGAAGCAGCTGACGCTGCACCTGGCCGCACCGCTGGCCGAAGTGCCGCACAGCCTGGCCGGCTTCGACCTGGCACTGTCCGCCGACCACCAGGACCTGGTCTTCACCTTCGACGCGCAGCACAACCCGGCAGGCATCGCCGAACTGCTGAAGGCGCTGGCGGCGGTCGGCATCGATTTCAAGGACCTGCAGACGGCGCAGAGCTCGCTCGAAGACATCTTCGTCGACCTGGTGAACGAAAAGGCAGCCGCATGAACCGCCATGCCATCCGGGCCATCTTCCTGTTCGAGATGGCGCGCACGCGCCGCACCTTGCTGGGCAGCATTGCCTCGCCGGTGCTGTCCACGTCGCTGTACTTCGTCGTCTTCGGCTCGGCCATCGGCTCGCGCATGCAATCGATCGACGGTGTCAGCTACGGCGCCTTCATCGTGCCTGGGCTGATCATGCTGTCGATCCTGACGCAGAGCATTTCCAACGCCTCGTTCGGCATCTACATGCCCAAGTTCTCGGGCACCATCTACGAGGTCTTGTCGGCGCCGATCTCGGCCTTCGAAATCGTCACTGGCTATGTCGGCGCGGCGGCCTGCAAATCGATCATCCTGGGCTTGTTGATCCTGGCGACCGCGCGGCTGTTCGTCGATTATTCGGTGGCCCACCCGTTGTGGATGGTCGCCTTCCTGATGCTGACCGCGGTCACCTTCAGCCTGTTCGGTTTCATCATCGGCATCTGGGCCGACAGCTTCGAGAAGCTGCAGCTGGTGCCGCTGATGATCGTCACGCCGCTGACGTTTCTGGGCGGCAGCTTCTACTCGATCAGCATGCTGCCGCCGCTGTGGCAGAAGATCACGCTGTTCAACCCCGTGGTCTATCTGGTTAGCGCCTTCCGCTGGAGCTTCTTCGGCACTGCCGATGTCGGCGTCGCCGTCAGCGTGGGCATGACCTTCGTCTTCCTGCTGCTGTGCCTGGGTGGCGTGGTGTGGATCTTTCGCACCGGCTACCGGCTCAAGGCTTGATGCGGCTGGGTCGAACTGTCAACAAGCGAAGGGAACGACGCACTGAAAGTCCGCCCAATGGCGGGCAGTTCACGATCTTGTGAACGGATTTCGAATCGTCAATTGTCGTTCGATCACTTGGCCGTCCTGCATGTCTTCCGAATGGAGCGTCTTGCAGTTCGCCAGCAACGCTGCCGAAACGATGAGCGCATCGTAGATCGACATGCCATAGCGCTCGGCCAGCCTCAGAGCTCGTTCGTGCGTCTCGACGGTCACGGGCTCGATCGCACAGACAGCTCGGACCTGCGCCAGCACTTCGCGGATTTCGATCCACGACATCCGCAGCTTGCGCGACGCGACCGCTACAAACTCGTTCAGGACCCGGACGCTGATCGTCCCCCCAATGGCGAGCAATTCTTCTGCCCTGTCAGCCTTGGTCGCGTCCGCCGACAGCAGATAGAGCACCACATTGGTGTCGAAGAAGTCCTCACCGCCGCTCATTGGCTTGCATGCGGTCGAACTTGAAGTCGGAAGGCAGTCGGCCTCGATATTTGCGTATTCTGGCCAGCAGGTCACGCGCGCCCGGTGCCTTCTCGATAGCAAAGGAGCGATCACCTCTGACGTGGATGTCGATGTTGTCTCCCGGCTTCAACGCGAGCGCCTCGACCACCGCGGCGGGGAGACGAACGGCCAAGCTATTGCCCCACTTTGCGACTTGCATGGATGCCTCGAAGATCTACATTTTGGGATGTATATCTTACATCGTCATGAGCCGCGAGAGGTACCGCAACCAAGTCGCGCGGGAAGCGCCTGATTCCTCCGGAACCTCATGCCGTGAGCAGCCGACCTTGGTCGCCACCGGGCGCGAACGCTACCAAGAAGCTCATCCTGAGCGTCAGCTCACTGGCGTCAGGGCTGAGATCACGGCCGGCCAAGAGCGGCCATGAGTAGACATCCGCCGCCGCATCGCCACCGGCGAAAGCGAACGCAACATTGAACTGACTGACAGCAGGCCCCGCGGGCGTTATGTATCAGGTGCGAGACAAGCCAGGTGAGATGCCCGCAAGCTGCCGATGGCCAGCGACAGGAACTCGCCGGTCTTGCCGCACGCAACCGTCAACCCAGCGCGCGCTGAGAGTCATCGGCTTGCACGCTCCGCCCGGGTGGGCGGGCGTGAATGTGCAACGCTCAGCCGTTCTTGGCGATCAGCGATTTGGCACTGGACAGCAGGTCGGCGCCGTTGAAACCCTTCTTGTTCATGTCGGCGACCCATTCCTCGTCGATCGACGACGACAGCCGCATGAACTGCGCGCGTTCGGCCGGCGTGAACACGTGGATGACGCCGCCGGCGGCTTCGGCCGCCTTGCGCCCGATGGGATCGTTGCCCTGCTGGATCTTGCCCAGCCAGCCCGAGGTGGCGAGGCCCGAGTTGTCGTCGATGACCTTCTTCAGGTCCGGCGGCAGCGACTCGTACTTCGGCTTGTTCATCGTCATCACGAAGGTGGTGGTGTACAGCGCCGGGCCCGAGTTGTCGAACTCGCTGTGGTACTTGCACAGCTCATCGACCTTCACCGACGGCACCACCTCCCAGGGGATCACGCAGGCGTCGATGGTGCCCTTCGACAGCGCATCCGGAATGCCCGGCAGCGGCATGCCCACCGGCGTGGCACCGACCGCGCCCAGCATCTTGGTGATCGGCCGCGTCGGGCCGCGCACCTTCATGCCTTGCAGGTCGGCCGGTGCCTTGATCTCCTTCTTCACCGAATGGAACATGCCCGGGCCGTGCACGTTGACCGCCAGCACGTGCGTTTCCTTGTACTCGTCAGGCGCCTTGGTCTGGTAGTACTCCCAATAGGCCTTCGAGGTGGCCTCGGCGTTGTTCATCATGAACGGCAGCTCGAACACCTCGACGCGCGGGAAGCGCCCGGCGGTGGTGCCCGGCAGCGTCCAGACGATGTCGACGACGCCGTCGCGCGCCTGGTCGTACAGCTGGGCCGGCGTGCCGCCGAGTTGCATGGCCGGGTAGCCCTCGAACTTGATGCGCCCGCCGGAATCCTTCTCGACCTTGTCCATCCACGGTTTGTGCATCTTCAGCCACACGTTCGACAGCGGCGTCATGAAGGTGTGGAATTTCAGCGTCACGGTCTGCTGCGCAAGGCCCGACAGGTGCGGTGCACCGAGCACGGCGGCAGCCGCGCTGCCCTGGAGGAAGAAACGACGTTTCATGGCAATGATTCCTCGAAAGAATGGTGATCGCTAACTTAACGGCCGAGTGGCACCTGCGCGGTCCAGACTTTCCCGAACACGCCACGCGTCAGCCGAAGGTCAACCGACGAACTGCACGATCCACAACGACAGCGCCGGAAAGAACAGCAGCAGCAGCGTGCGCACCACATCGCTGATCAGAAACGGCATCACACCGCGGTAGCTCTCGCCGATCGGCACGTCCTTGGCGATGCCGTTGACAACGTAAACGTTCAGCCCCACCGGCGGCGTGAGCAGGCCGAAGCCCACCGTCATCAGCACCAGGATGCCGAACCAGATCGCGACCGATTCGCGCGGCATGCCGAAATCGAGGCCAATGATCACCGGGAAGAAGATCGGGATCGTCAGCAGCATCACCGACAACTCATCCATCACGCAGCCCGAGACCACATAGAACAGCATGATCGCCGACACCACCGCCAGCGGCGACCAACCCAGTTCGTTGACGAAGCCGGCCAGTTGCGCCGGCACCTGCGTCAACGCCAGTGCCGCGTTCATCACGTCGGCGCCGATGAAGATCATGAAGATCATCGCCGAGGCCTGCGCGGTGGCATAGAAGCATTTGCGGAACTTGGCCCAGGTGATCTCGCCGCGCAGCAACGCGGCGACGAAGGTGGCCGCCGCGCCGACCGCCGCGCCTTCGGTGGGCGTGAACAGCCCGCCGTAGATGCCGCCGAAGACGAGCAGGAAGATCAGCGCGATCGGCAGCACCGCCGCCACGGCGGCGAAGCTCAAGGACGGCGCGTCGTCGTTGTGCGCGGGCGCGTGGCCTGGAAACAGGCGCACGAACAGCGCGATGGCGATGATGTAGCCGCACATCGCGATCAGCCCGGGAACCATCGCCGCGGCGAACAGCTTGGCGATGTTCTGCTCGGCGAGGATGGCGTAGATGACCAGCGGCACCGACGGCGGAATGAGGATGCCGAGCGTGCCGCCGGCGGCCAGCGTGCCGGTGGCCAGACGGCCCGAATAACCGTGGCGGCGCATCTCGGGCAGCGCCACCTGCGTGATCGTCGCGGCGGTGGCGATCGACGAGCCGCAGATTGCACCGAAGGCCGCGCTGGCGACCACGGCGGCCATCGACAGGCCGCCGCGAAAGCGCGACATGACGATGCTGGCAAAGTTGAACAGCGCTTTCGACAGGCCGCCCTGGGTGGCGAAGTTGCCCATCAGGATGAACAGCGGAATCACGCTCAGGTCGTAGCTGGCAAAGCGTGCGAAGGCCTCGGTGGAGAGAAAGCTCGCCAGCGGCAACCAGCCGGCCTTGAGCACGTAGCCAACGCAGCCAGCCGTGAACATCGAGACCGCGATCGGCACGCGCAGCGCCATCAGCGCCAGCATCAGGCCGAAGATCAGCGCCGTCAGCGCGATCGGTGTCACTTGGATACCTTCGTGCTTCGCACTGCGGTGCGAGCCCTCTTCGGAGCGGCCGGGCGAGGGCTCATGGCGCCTCGAAGCCGCGCACCGCCTGCACCAGCGCGATCAGCGCAGTCAGCGCCAGGGGCGGCACGATGCCGCAATAGACGATCCACTCGGGAAAGCCGAGCATCATCGAGCCGCTTTGTGTTTCCCAGGCGCTGCGCAAGCCGATCGCGCTGCGCCAGGCCAGCAGCGCCATCATTGCCGCCAGCATCAATGCACCGAAGCGATCGAGCCGCGCGGACGTGGGCGCCGACACGCGCGCGGTGAAGAAGTCGACGATGATGTTGCCGCGCTCGAGCTGGCACAGCGGCAAAAACAGCGCGATGGCCGCGCCGGCCGCCGACGCGGTGAGTTCGAAATCACCGACGATGCTCCAGCCGGTGGTGTTGCGCCCGATCAGGCTGGCGCAGGTCATCAGCGTGATCACGGTCAGCAGCACGCCGGCGGCGATGGCGCACAGACGGGCGAGGGCGGCGAGCAACTTCATGCAGGGGTCGTGGGCGTCATGCGCGCATTCTCACCGCCCTCAAAGCCGGCTGAAGTATTCCCGCCGCTGCCATTCGTGCTTGTCTTCGGCCGCCTCGTGACGGGCCAGTTCGCTGCGCTTGGCGGCGACGAAGCTGGCCAGGAAGCCGGCGTCCCAGGCCTGCGCCGTCACCGCGTCGGCGGCCAGGGCATCGAGCGCGGCGCCGAGTGTGTTCGGCAACATCACCGCACCTTCGGCATAGGGTTCGTCGCTGGCCTTCGGCGCGATCAACTGTCGCTGCAAGCCGTCGAGCCCGGCCACGATCTGCGAAGCGATGTACAGGTACGGGTTGGCGGCCGGCTCGCCGATGCGGTTTTCGATGCGCGTGGCCGCGTCACCCGCAGCGCCGATCACGCGCAGCAGCGCGCCGCGGTTGTCGTGCCCCCACAGCACCGAGCGTGGCGCCAGTGCGCGCGGCGCGAAACGGCCGAAGCCGTTGATGGTCGGGGTACCGAACACCGCCAGCGCGCCGGCATGCTCCAACAGCCCGGCCAGCCAGTTCGCGCCCACCTCGGACAGCGTGTGTTGCGCATCGCTCGCCGCGCTGCCCGGCCGCGGTTGTTCGCGGCAGAAGGCGTTGGCGCCGTTGCGCAGCTCGACCAGCGACTGGTGCAGGTGCCAGCCGCTGGCCATGACGTTGGTAAACGGCGGCTTGCACATGAAGCTGGCGTGATAACCGACGCGCCGCAGCGCCTGCTTCACCCCATTGCGAAACAGCACCATCTGGTCGGCCGCGGTAAGCGCGTCGGTGGCATCGAACACCGCTTCCACCTGGCTCGGGCCGAGTTCGATTTCCAGCGAGCGCAGCGGCAGGCTTAAGCCGTGCGCGGTCTCGGCGACGATGCGCAGTGGCTCGTGCGCCATGTCGGCACACGCTTCGGCGAGCAGGTAGTAGCCCGGGTGCACCATCGACACGGCCGGCGGCTCGCCCGGCCAGGCCGCGCCGTCGGGATCGAGCCGGCCGTCGTCGATGCGGTAGATGTGGAACTCGACTTCCAGCCCGCAGCGCAGTGCGAAGCCGGCTTCGGCCAGCCGCGCCAGCGCGCGCTGCAGCACACGCCGCGTGTCGAGCTCGACCGGCCGCGCGTCGCCGAAGTACGGCTGCGCGCGCAGCCAGCCGGTGCGCGGCGCCCACGGCAGCACCACGAAGCTGGCCGGGTCGGGCAGCAGCAGCAGGTTGCCGGCACCGGCAAAGCCGGGCAGCTGCTCGGCAATGCCGGGCTCGAAGACCTTGAAGGTGGTGCGGTCGGCGGTGTCCTTCAGCATCAGCGTGCCGACCATGCCGATGCCGTCTTCCAGCGCGGCGGCCAGAGCCGGCGGCAGCAGCGTCTTGCCGCGCAACAGGCCGTGCATGTCGCACCAGCCGATGCGCACGAAATCGAGATCTGCAAGGCGCGCCAGCACATCGGCGCGGGCCCGCTCGCGCGCGGCATCGTGCACACCGCAGCGCCGCGCCAGCGATGTCATGCGGCTGTCGTGTGGCCGGACTTCAGCCAGGGCGCACGCGCGCGCTTGGCAGCCGCCGCTTCCTGCCAGAAGCGCTGCCAGTCACCGGCTGGGGCGATACAGTCCATCGTGTCGGGGCCGTTCAGCGCAGCGGCCTGTTCGGCATTCAGCATCAGTGGCGGCTCATCGCCCTGCTCCACCGCATCAATCGCCTTCAGCAGCACGCGCCGGTTGGCCATGATGACCTTGTCGCTGGTGCCCAGGTGCTCGCGCGTGCGGTCCTGGATGGCACCCATGCTTTCCACCGCCCACTGGTCGTGCAGGTTGATGTCTTCCTCGCCCATGCCGAGGAAGGTGCGCGTGCGCTGTTCTTCCGGGTTGAAGTTCCAGTTGTCGTGGCGGCCGTGGATCGGCACGTAGTCGGGCAGCGTCATGCCGGCCAGCCGCTGCGCGCGCATCGTCGCTTTGTCCAGCGGCGCATCGAAGCTGGTGAAGAAGCTGAACCAGTAGGTGTGCGTGTCGTCCACCGGCACGTGCATCTGCGTGATGGTCACCGTTTCCGACAACGGGATGACGAAGGTGTGCGGGAAGATGGCGTGCGTCACACGCACGTGCGTCAGCTGGTCGGTCATCAGCCGCAGCGTGGTCAGCCGCGTGATGCCGTCGATGACCGTGTCATGGTGGATTTCGGGTGTGCAGAACTCGCGCATCACGCGTGTCATCGGCCAGCGTTCGCCCTGCACATCACCGACGCTGGCGGCGCGGAACTGGCGGCCGAATTCCTTCTGCCCGCTCCCTTCGAGCGATTCGTCCTGCAAGTAGCGGTGCAAAAACGACGGGTGCGCCGGGTCGATGCCGACCTCGAACGCCTGCAGCCAGTTGCAGTGCCACAGGCCCTTGAAGGCGAAGCTGTGCGAGGCCGGCGCGACGAAACAATCGAAGGCCGGCAACTCGGGCGGCGTGCCGCCTTCGGGGCCGAGCCACGCGAAGACCACGCCCGATTGCACGCGCACCGGGTAACTGCGCTGGCGAATGCGCTGGCAAAAGGCATTGCCCATTGGCTCGGCCGGTGTTTCCAGGCAGCGCCCGTCGGTCGCGAACTTCCAGCCGTGGAACGGGCAGCGCAGGCCGTCGCCTTCATGGCGGCCGAAGGACAGGTCGGCACCGCGATGGGGGCAAGCGCGGTCGAGCAGGCCGAAGCTGCCGGACGCGTCGCGGAACAGCACCAGGTCCTGCGCCAGCAGCCGCACCGCCTTGACCGGCCGCTGCGCCATCGCCGGATCGAGCGCAGGATCGAACTCGTCGAGCAGCGCAGCCGGTTGCCAGTAGCGGCGCAGCAGCTCGCCGCACGGGGTGCCCGGGCCGATGCGGGTGATGCGTTGGTTCTGTTCGGCGCGCATGGGCAAAGTCTAACGGTGCGCTCAGGCAGGCTCGGATCAGCTCAACGACGCCGCATAGATGCCGGCGATCGATTTCTCCAGCGTCATGTCGAACTGCGCGTCGTTCTGCTGCGCCGTGAGACCCTCGCTCAGCGCGCGCGAAAAACTCGCGATCACACCGTGGTTGCGCGCCAGCCGTTCGTTCGCCTCATCGCGTGTGTAGCCGCCGGAAAGCGCGACCACGCGCAGGACGTTCGCGTGACGTACGAGGTCTGCATAGAAGTTGTCTGCCGACGGAAGCGTCAGCTTGAGCATCACCTGCTTTGGCCCCAACGCGTCGAGGTGCTTCAGGATCTCGGCCTTGAGCAGCTGTTCGGCCGCCCCTTTGTCGGCGGCATGGATATCGACTTCCGGCTCGATGATCGGCATCAGACCAGCCGCAATGATCTGTGTGCCGATCTCGAACTGCTGGGCGACCACGTCCTCGATGCCTTGCGCATCGGCATGGCGGATGACCGAGCGCATCTTCGTGCCGAACACCCCTTTGTCGCGGGCGCGGTTCAGCAGTGCATCCAGGCCCGGCATCGCCTTCATCATCTGCACGCCTCGGGCTTCGCTGGCCAGACCCTTGTCGACCTTGAGGAACGGCACCACGCGCTTGACCGACCACAGGTAATCGGCGGTGCCCCGTCCGGCGATCTCGCGTTCCATCGTCTGCTCGAACAGGATCGCACCCAGAATGCGCTCGCCGCTGAATGCCGCGCTGGTGATGATGCGCTGGCGCATGGCGTGCACCAGGTCGAACATCTCGGCGTCGCCGCGATACGCGTCTTCGTTGATCCCGTACAGGCGCAGCGCCTGCGGTGTGCTGCCGCCACTCTGGTCCAGCGCGGCAATGAAACCGTTTGCGGACCCGACCTTGTCGCGCTGTTGCGCGTTGATTGCATCCAATTTCATACTTCATTCCTCCTGCCCGATGACGGGTGCCAACACCAGGACCCGCGGGCCTTCGGCCCAGCGAACATCGGCAAGCACGGCGTCGATGACCGATGGTAGGGTGGCTGAGCAGCGATGTCACTCGACTTTGCGTCGCGCCAACCATCGTGACAGCTGGCCGCGCCGGCAGAACTCCTCGCTCTCGTTGCAGTCAAACCCGGCGTCGCGCACCCGCGGCGAATTACCCGGCGGCGCCAGCCTCGATTTCAGCCGCAGCCGACTTGGCCGCCAGCTCGGCCCGCACGCGCTTCAACCGCTCGCGCGCATCCTCCTTGACCACCTGCTCGTCGAGTTTCATCTCGGCGATGAAGCGGCTGGGCACACCGGCCACGGTGTCGCGGCCGCGCTTGCGCCTTCGCAGCGTGCTCACCACCAGCGTGCGCCGCGCACGCGTGATGCCGACGTACATCAGGCGGCGCTCTTCTTCCAGCCTTTGCACACGCGCACTGGCATCGAGCCGCTCGTCGTCGACCTTGAACGGCAGCAGCCCTTCGTTGACGCCGGCCAGCATCACGTGCGGCCATTCCAGGCCCTTGGCGGCATGCAAGGTGGACAGCGTCACTGCATCGGTGTCGTCACCGCGCTCGGCGATGCTGATGATGATGCTGATGGTCTGCGCCACCTGCAGCAGGCTCAGGCGCTCGCTTTCGATCTGGCCGGCAGCGGCGTCGCTCACGCCGCCACACCGCTTGGCGACCCAATCGATGAAGTCGAGCACGTTGCTCCAGCGCGCGGCGGCCAGCTTGTCGCTGTCTTCGCCGTCGTGCAGATGCTGCTCGAAACCGATGTCCTTCAGCCAGCCCAGCAGCAGCGCCTTGGCATCCTCGGCGCCGGTGGTCTGGCGTGCACGGTGCTCGAGATCGTTGACGTAGCGGCCGAACTCGTGCAGCGAACCCAGTGCTTTCTTGCCGAGCGCGGTGGCCAATGTCGGTGAGAACAGCGCCTCGAACAGGCTCGTCTTCCACTTCGATGCGAACTCGCCCAGGGCGGCCAGCGTCTGCGCGCCGATGCCGCGCTTGGGCGATGTCACCGCGCGCAGGAACGCCGGGTCGTCGTCGGCGTTGACCAGCAGGCGCAGCCAGGCGCACACGTCCTTGATCTCGGCACGATCGAAAAAGCTCTGTCCGCCCGACACCTTGTAAGGGATCTGCGCGGCGCGCAATTTCTGCTCGAACACGCGTGCCTGATGGTTGGCGCGGTAGAGCACCGCGAAGTCGGCGAACTTGACTCCGCCGCCCAGCTGAGCGTCAGCGAGGCTTCCGCCATTCGCACGCAAGGACTGGATGCGCGCGACCGCACGCTCGGCCTCGTGTTCCTCGCCATCGCATTCGAGCACGCGCACCGGCTCGCCGTCGCCGAGGTCGCTCCACAGCTTCTTCTCGAACAGCTTCGGATTCGACGCGATGACATGGTTGGCCGCGCGCAGGATGTGGCCGGTGGAGCGGTAGTTCTGCTCCAGCGCGATCAGCTTCAGCTTCGGAAAATCCTGCGGCAACCGCTTCAGGTTGTCCAAGGTGGCGCCGCGCCAGCCGTAGATGCTCTGGTCGTCGTCGCCGACCGCGGTGAACAGGCCGTGTCGTCGCGGATCAGGGTGCTGCACCAGCGCCTTCAGCAGTTCGTACTGCACTGCGTTGGTGTCCTGGTATTCGTCGATGAGCACGTGGTGGAACTGATCCTGCCAGCGCGCGCGCGCCTCGTCATCACGCTGCAGCAGCTTCAGCGGCAAACCGATCAGGTCGTCGAAGTCGACCGCCTGGAAAGCGCTCAGGCGTTGCTCGTAGACACGCATGATCCGCGCCGCCACCTGTTCGTCGTCACCGGCCGCGGCGCGCGCCGCGCCGTCGCTGTCCAGACCCTGGTTCTTCCACAGGCTGATCGCCCACTGCCAGCGGCGCGCGAGGGCGTTGTCGGTGCAGCCGCCGGCATCGCGCAGCACACCGAGTACATCGTCGCTGTCGAGGATGGAAAACTGCGGCTTCAGGTTCACCTTCTCGCCATCGGCGCGCAGCATGCGCACGCCCAGCGAGTGAAAGGTGCTGATGACCAGGTCCTTCGCCGCGCGCGCGCCGACCAGCGCCTTGGCCCGCTCGCGCATCTCGGCCGCCGCCTTGTTGGTGAAGGTGATGGCGGCGATGTGCTTCGGCTCGATGCCGCTTTGCAGCAGCCGCGCGATCTTGTGCACGATGACACGCGTCTTGCCTGAGCCGGCGCCGGCCAGCACCAGGCACGGTCCGCCTAGGTGGTGCACGGCCTGCAACTGCGCGGGATTGAGAGAAAGGTCGGCCATCGGGGCGGGGAACGGGGCTGGGCATGATAGCCAGCGCCCTTCCAACGGCCGCGGCGTCGGCTACAGCACTTCAGCCGCGTCGAAGTCGAGTTCGACCTTGGCACCGTCCGGGTCGTGGCAGAACAGCTGCCAGGTGCCGGCGCCGGCCTGGCGGCGCAGCTGGTAGGTGATGCCGCGCTGATCGAAGCGTGCCTTCACCACGCGCAGGTCCCGCGCCGTGAAGGCCATGTGGTCGATGATGCCAGCCGGCGGCTGCGGCACCGGCCGGTCGAAGTACAGGTGCAGCACCGCCTGTTGCGCGCCGTCGGCATACAGCCAGGCGCCGTCGAAACCCAGGTCGGGGCGAGAGCCCACGCGCAGGCCCAGCACATCGACATAGAAGGCCAGGGTCTTGTCCCTGTCCGCGGCGATGGCGGTGAAGTGGTTCATGGCGACGATCATCGATTTCCTTCCGTTCAGTTTCAGGGCAGCAGCACCAGCGTGCCGATGCTGGCACGCGATTCGAGTCGCCGATGTGCCTCACCGGCTGCCTCGAGCGTGAAGGCCTCGATCATCGGCGCGCGCAGGGCCCCGCTGGCCAGGGCATCCCACACCGCCTGTGCGCGCCGTGCCAGCTCGGCACGGGAGGGGACGAAGTCGAACACCACCGGGCGCGAAAACGTGGCCGACTTGTGCAGCAGCGCATCGGGTGACAGCGCCGGCAGCGCACCGCTGGCCTGGCCGATGCTGACCCAGTGGCCACCCCGCGCCAGCGCCTGCAGGTTCTGTTCGGCCGCGGCGGCGCCGATGCCGTCGATGATCAGCTGCGCACCGCCCAGGCGCTGCACGGTGTCGGCGAAGGGTGCATCGGCACCGACGATCAGGTGCTGGCAGCCATGCTCACGCGCAATGCGCGCCTTGGCTTCACTCGACACCGTGCCGATGACGACCGCGCCCAGGCTGCGCGCCCACGCGCACACCAGCAGGCCGAGTCCACCGGCCGCGGCATGCACCAGCACGCGCGTGCCTGCGCGCACATGGCCCAGGTCGTGCAGCAGAAAGTGGGCGGTGCAGCCTTTGAGCAGCAGCGCCGCGGCGGTGGTGTCTTCGACCTGAGCAGGCAGCCGCACCAGCCACTCGGCCGGCACGTTGCGCAGCGTGCAGTACGCGCCGGGCAACGGGCCGAGGTAGGCGGCTCGGTCGCCGGCCAGCACATCGGCCACGCCCGCGCCGACATCGACGACGCTGCCGGCTGCTTCCATGCCGGGCGTGCCGGGCAACTGCAGCATGCCGGGCAACAGGCCTTTGCGCAGGTAGATGTCGAGGTAGTTCACGCCAATGGCACGCTGGCGGATGCGCACCTCGCCCGGGCCGGGCGGCGGCACCTCGGTTTCCTCGGCTTGCAGCAAATCGGCATTGCCATAGTGCCTGAGCACGCTGCGCCGACCGGGCTGCGACAGGCCAGCGCCGCGCGCGGTGGCAGTGGAGGAAGCGCCGTGGTCGAGGAACGCGCGCAGGTTGGCGAAGCCAGCTTCATAGACATCGCGCGCGACCATCTCGCGGAGTTCGTCCTCCCGCCCTGGCGGCGTGGCGAAGGTGGATTGCCAGTGCCAGAAGGTGCGGTTGCCATCGGTCACCGGCTTCAAGGTCACGGTGGCCACATAGCGCTGCAACGGCACGGTGGCATCGACGATGCAGTAGGTGCTCTTGTGCTCGCGGTCGTCCAGGCTCAGCAGCTGTTCACGGATGCGGTTGCCGTCACGCAGCGTGAAGCTGCGCACGCAGCCGACCTGGTCGCTGCGCTCGCCGGCCTCGATGTCGCTGTGCTCGACCACCGCGTGCCACTGGTCGTGGCTGTTGAAATCACGCAGCAGCGCCCAGACGCGCTCGATCGGCGCATCGACGATGGTGCTGCGCACGACCTTCTGCATCACCCGCGCCGTGTGCCGTGTCGCCTAGCGGCGCAGGAAATGGCTGCGCAGGGCGTTCAGGCCGACGAGGAACACGCCGTCGCCGATCTGGCGCACCAGTTCGCGTTCGCGCGCTTCGTCGCAATCGAATTCGGCGCTCCATTCGGCGAAGCAGCGGTCGCCGTCGGTCACCGGCGTCAGCTTCAGCGTTGCCACGTAGTTGGCCACGCCCATCGGGCTTTCCAGAATCTCGTAGGAGCAGGCGTAGTCGTAGTCGCTCAAGCCCAGCAGCCGCTCGCGGATCATGCCGCCGTCGCGGGTGTGGAAGTGGCGGATGCAGCCGACGCGGTCAGAGGGCTCACTGTTTTCGATGCGGCTGTCGGCGATGCCCGGATGCCATTGCGGCAGCGCGTTGAAGTCGCGCACGCGGGCCCAGACATTCGCCGCGCTGCTGTCGATGACGCTGGACACATACACCCGCGCCACGGCTCAGTCCTCCTGCGCGGTGGGCTTGGCGGCGGGCTTGGGTGAGGCCGGCGGCAGCGCGGCGGTGGCGCCGCTGACGTTGCCGACCAGCTTGTGGATGTCGTTGCCCTCGACGCCGATCTCGCGCAGCAACTGATCCACCAGCGGCGCCTGCGCACGAAAGCGCAGCGCCGAGTTGACCAGGCCGTCGGCAAAGTTACCGCCGTTCATGGAATCGCCCTTGCCGCCGCCCCCGCCACCCCCCCCGAGGCCATCGACCTGCAGGATCTTGATGCCTTCGATGCGCTCCATCGGCTTCACCGATTCGCGGATGATGGCCTCGGCCTTGTCCACCAGACGCATGCGCAGCGCCGACATTCGCGCCTCGGGGCTCAGCATGTTGTGCGCCTCGTTCATCAGGCGCAGGCCCTCAGCTTCGATTTCGGCCCGCACGCGCATCGCCATCGACTTGATCTTGTCTGCATCGGCATCCGCTTCAGCCTGCGCGCGCACCGCCTCGCCGCGGTCGAAGCTGGCCGCTTTCTCGGCCGCGGCCGATGAGGTGAGCCGCAGCGCCTCGTGTTCGGCCGCCTGCGCCGCACCGATCAGTTCGATCGACTTCTTGCGCTGCGCCATCTCGACTTCGCGCGCGGTGAAGACCTTTTCTTCCGCGGAGACCGCTTCGGCACGCGCCGTCTCGGCCTCGGCCTGGGCGATGCTCTGCGCCTTGCTCTCGCGCGCGATGGCGATGGCGCGTTGCTGCTCGGCCAGCTCCATCGCCTGGCGGCGTTCGATCTCGGCCGCCTGGATACTGCGTTCCTTGCCGATGCGTTCCTTCTCCAGCGTCTGGTCGGAACGGATGCGCGCCGCCTCGATGGTCTGCTTGGCGCTGATCTGCGCGCTTTCGGCTTCCTGGTCGCGCTGCGCACGTTCGGTGGCCAGTTCGGCGCGCTGTTTGGCGCGCGCGATTTCCACCTCGCGCTGTTGCGACAGGCGCGCGGTCTCGGCTTCCTTGTCGATGTTCAGCGACAGCTTCTCGGCTTCGAGGTTCTTGTTGCGAATCGCGATCAGCGTGTCCTGCTCGACATCGTTGCGCTGCTTCTTGCGGTGTTCGATCTGTTCGGTCAGCCGCGTCAGGCCCTCGGCGTCGAAAGCGTTGCTCGGGTTGAAGAATTCCATGCTCGTCTGGTCCAACTGCGTCAGCGACGCGGCTTCGAGTTCGAGCCCGTTCTTGGTCAGGTCGCCGGCCACCGATTCGCGCACCTTCTTCACGTAGGCCCCGCGCTTCTCGTGCAGTTCTTCCATCGTCATCTCGGCCGCCGCGGTGCGCAGCGCATCGACGAACTTGCCCTCGACCAGCTCCTTCAGCTGCTCGGGTTCCATCGTGCGCAGGCCGAGCGTCTGCGCGGCGGCGGCCACGCTTTCCGGCTGCGCCGCCACACGCACATAGAACTCGGCGATGACATCGACACGCATGCGGTCCTTGGTGATCAGCGCCTTGTCGCGCCCGCGGCTGACCTCCAGGCGCAGCGTGTTCATGTTCACCGGGATCACGTCGTGCACGATCGGCAGCACGAAGGCGCCGCCGTCGAGCACCACCTTCTGCCCGCCCAGGCCGGTGCGCACGAAGGCGCGCTCCTTGGAACTGCGCAGGTACAGCCAGTGCAGCAGCCACACACCGAGCGCGACGATGATCGCGACGACGATCAGGCCGAGGATGAAACTGCCGAATTCAGCGCCTGTCATGGTGAGGTCTCCTGGTCAAGCGGTGATCTTGATCTGTGTGAAGCGGCGCGTGGTCTCGGTCAGCGCCACTTCGGTGGGCAGCCGCTCCATCGAGCTGGCGCCGTAGAACCCTTCGACGCCGGTCTGTTCGAGGATGAAGCGCGCGTCCTCAGGCGTGGCGATCGGCCCGCCGTGGCACAGCACGATCACGTCCGGCCGCACCGCGCGTGCGGCGGCCGCCCAGGCTTTGATCGGCGCCACGCAGTCGGCGAGCTTCAGAGAAGTTTCCGCACCGATGGCGCCGCCGGTGGTCAGGCCCAGGTGGCAGACCACGATGTCGGCACCGGCGGCCGTCATGTCGGCGGCGTTGGCTTCGCTGAACACATAAGGCGTGGTCAGCAGGTCCAGCGCATGCGCCTGCGCCACCAGGTCCACTTCAAGGGCGTAGCCCATGCCGGTCTCTTCGAGATTCGAGCGGAAACTGCCGTCGATGAGGCCGACGGTGGGAAAGTTTTGGATGCCGGAAAAGCCCAGCGCGATGAGCCGGTCGAGGAACTTCGGCCGGATCATGAACGGGTCGGTGCCGCAAACGCCGGCCAGCACCGGTGTGTGCTTGACCACCGGCAGCACCTCGTGCGCCATCTCGCAGACGATCTCATTGGCGTTTCCATAAGGCATCAGCCCGGCCAGCGAGCCGCGCCCGGCCATGCGGTAGCGCCCGGAGTTGTAGATCACGATCAGGTCGATGCCGCCGGCTTCTTCGCACTTGGCCGACAGGCCCGTGCCGGCGCCGCCGCCGATCAGCGGTTGGCCGTTGGCGATCTTCGCGCGGAAGCGGTCGAGAAGGTCTTTGCGGGCAATGCGGGGCATTTGCAGGTTCCTTGTTTTTTCAGGCGCGGCGCGCGGCTTCGCCGGCCCGCGGTGCGACCTCGCGCCAGGCTGCCACCAGGGCATCGGCAAAGGCCTCGTCGTTGATGTGCAGCGCCAGGCGTTGCAAGCGGCGCTCGGCACCGGGCCGGAAGCCCCGTTCGATGGTGTCGAACAACACCGCGTCGGCCTGCGCGTCATGGAACGGCTGGCCGGCTTTGTCGATCGCCGAGACGCCGCCTTCGGGGATCAGGAAGCGCACCGGCCCGGTCATTGCATTCAGCTTGGCGACGATGAATTCGCCGATCGAGCGGTTCTCTTCGGCGGTGGTGCGCATCAGCGTCACCGTGTCGTTGTGGCGCACCAGCCGGCGCGAGCGGAAGCGTTCGGGCACGCTGTCCCAGGAGCCGAAGTTGACCATGTCGAGCGCGCCGCACGAACCCACATAAGGCAGCGCATGGCGCGCGAACACGTCCATGCGCGTGGGCCCGGCCGAGAGCACGCCGCCGACGATCTCATCGGCCACTTCGGTGGTCGAGACATCGACGACACCGGTCAGCAGACCCGAATCGGCGAGCTTTTCCATCGACATGCCGCCGACACCGGTGGCGTGGAACACCAGGCAGTCGAAGTGCTCCTGCAACTGCTTCGTCACCGCCTGCACACAGGGCGTGGTGACGCCGAACATGGTCAGGCCGAGGGCCGGCTTGACGACCGGGCTCACGCTGACCGGGTGCGTGACCATGCCGGCCAGCGCGTGCGCGGCATTCGCCAACACACGCTCGCTGATGCGGTTGATGCCCTGCACGTCGGTGACCGAATACATCATGCAGATGTCGCTCGGGCCGACGTAGGGGCGCGTGTCGCCGCTGGCCATCGTCGACACCATCATCTTCGGCACGCCCACCGGCAGCGCGCGCATGCCGGCCGTGGCCAGCGAGGTGCCGCCGGAACCGCCGGCGGAAATCAGGCCGCCGAGGTCACGTCGCGTGCGCACGAAGTGCTCGAAGGCCAGCGCCATGGCGCTGACCGCGCTGCCGCGTTCGCCGGTGAACACGCCGGCCTCGCCCCGCGGGTGGTGGCGCGCGACTTCGCGCGGGTGCACGCTGGCGGTGGAGGTCTTGCCCGATGTGGACAGGTCCACCGTGACCACGCGCAGGCCGAGTTTTTCGAGGCACTGGCGCAGGTAGAACAGCTCGCGCGACTTGGTGTCGAAGGTGCCGGCGACATACGCCGCGCGCTCGCTGCTGCCGGCAACCGGAAAGTCGAAGACACGCGCACCGGCGACCGGCGCAGCGGCCGGCGACGGCACGGCGGCGGCAGCCGGGCCCGGCGGCGCCTGCCGCGCCACGTCGCTGACCAGCGCCGTCGCATCGCCGTCGTTCCAACGGTTGAAGCCGCGCACCGTGCGCGGCAACAGCGCATCGAGCGAGGGCGCGCCGTCACCATGCGTGCGTCGCACCGTGAACACCTGGGTCGGCGCCGCCGGCGGCGCCGACGCTGTCAGCGTCGCGCTGTCGTCTTCCTCGGCGCCGCCCGAGCGCACGCCGAGCAGGCGCTGTTGCAGCTCGCGGTCCGCCGCGAGCGCCGCCGATGCCATCTCGTCGGTGAGCCGACCGTTGACCATCACCGCGATGCGGTCGGCCACGTCCAGCGCCACACCCAGGTTCTGTTCTATGAGCAGCACGGCGATGTCGCCATCGGCCGCCAGTTGCCGCAGCGCCTGCGCCACCTGCTCGACGATCACCGGCGCCAGACCTTCGGTGGGTTCGTCCATCACCAGCAGCTTCGGTTCGAGCAACAGCGCGCGGCCGATGGCCAGCATCTGCTGCTCGCCACCCGACAATTGCCCGCCGCCGTTGGATTTGCGTTCGGCCAGGCGCGGGAACATGGTGTACACGCGATCCACGTCGCGCCGCCGGCGTGCCACCAGCCGCAGCGTCTCGTCCACGCTCAGCGATGGCCACACGCGCCGCCCCTGCGGCACGTAGGCCACGCCCATGCGGGTGATGCGGTTCGGTGCGCTGCCGACCAGTTCCTGGCCGTGCAGCCGCACGCTGCCTTTGGCCGCAACCATGCCGGTGATGGCGTTGCACAGCGTGGTCTTGCCCATGCCGTTGCGGCCGACCACGCCCAGCACGCCGCGTTCGAGGGTCAGGCTCACGGCCTGCAACGCGTGCGCGCGGCCGTAGTAAACATCCAGGCCTTCGACCACGAGGGCCGGGCCGGTTGTGCTGCCGCTGGCTTTGTCGCCGAACCAGGCCATCAGTGCTTCGCCCCCATGTAAATCGCCTGGACCTGTGCGTCGTTCTCGATCTGCTCGGGCGTGCCGTGGCGCAGCACCTGCCCGTTGTGCATGACGGTGACTTGCTGCACCACGCGCAGCGCGATGTCCAGGTCGTGCTCGATGAGCACGAAGCTCATGTGCGTGGGCAGCGCGGTGAGCAGCGCCACCAACTCGCGGCGCTCGGCAGGCGACAGCCCGGCGGCCGGCTCGTCGAACAGGATCAGCCGCGGCGCGCCGGCCAGCGCCATGCCGATTTCCAGCTGACGCTGCTGGCCGTGCGCGAGGTTGGCCACCCGTTCGCCGGCCAGGTGCGACAGCCGCGCGCGGTCGAGAAGATCGTCGGTGGCGCGCTGCGATGCATGCGACAGCCGCGGGCGCATGAAACCGAAGCGGCCGCTGTGGACACCGCGCACCGCCAGGAACAGGTTGTCGCGCACCGTCAATTCGCGGAACAGCAGAGATGATTGATAGGTGCGCCGCAGCCCCTTGCGAATGCGTTCGTAAGGCGGCAATTCGGTGATGTCTTCACCGAAGAAGTGAATGCGCCCGGATGTGGGCGGGAAGTCGCCGGTGATGGCGTTGAACAGCGTGGTCTTGCCCGCGCCGTTGGAGCCGAGCACCGCGTACTTCTGCCCGGCGGCGACGTTCAGCGACACGCTGTCCACCGCACGCAGGGCGCCGAACTCGCGCGTCACGTGGTCCAGCACCAGCGCGTCGCCGGACAGCAACGGCCCCGCGGCACCGGGGACGGTGCCGCGGGCCAGGTCGCGCGCAGCAGCGCGCGGCCTGAACTCGGTGATGGTGGCCACGTGCAGCGCGTGCTCGGCTCGGGCTTCAGACGTTCAGGGGCAGGCCGGCACGTCGCGCGTGCCCAGGCCCATCTTCTGGAACTCGGCCTCCGACAGGCCCAGCGTCTGCGTCACGTTCGGCACGACCTTCACGACCTTGTTGTAGAACGAGCCGTCCGGCGCCTTCGTGACTTCGGTGATGTAGGTGTTGCCGATGCCGTTTCGGTTCTTGTCGATCTGCACCTCACCGGCCGGGCCCATGAACTTGGTCTTCTGCAAGGCGTCGCGGTAGGCCTTCTGCCCATCGCCCAGATTGCCTTTCACCGCATCCAGCCCGTCCAGCGCGGCCTTGGTGTTGATGTAGTAGAGGTACGCAAACAGCGACGGGCTCGGGAACCCATCTTTGAACTGGGCCTTGTAGTCGGCGACGAACTTCTTCCACTCCGGCGTGTCGATCGAGTCGGCCATCGGCCCCGCCGACGGCGTGCCCAGCAGCGATTCGCGGCGCTTGCCCTTGTAGTTCAGCACCGTCTGGTCGACCGTGATCGAGCCACCGATGAGCGGCTTGTTGCCGCCGGCCTGTTCGTACTGGCTCAGGAAGTTCACCGCATCGGCACCGCCCAGCACCACCGTCACCGCGTCGATGTCCTTGGGGATGCGCGCGATGACCGAGGCGTAGTCCTTGGTGCCCAGCGGCACCCAGGCCTTGCCCACCACCTTGCCGCCCTTGGCGCAGTAGCTGGCCATGAAGCCTTGCACCTGGGAATACGGGAAGCCGTAGTCCTCGGCGATGACGAAGGTCTTTTTGTAGCCCTTGCCGAGCGCGTATTCGCCCAGGCCGACCATCCACTGCGCGCCTTCGGAATTGAAGCGGTAGAAATTGGGCGCCGGGTCCACCAAGGTGGCCGCCTGCGCGCCCGATGAACCGTTGATGAAGGTGATATTCGGTTGTGTCTTGGCGTAGTTCTTGACGGCGATGCCTTCATCGCCCGACAGCGGGCCGATCATGATCTGCACCTTGTCCTGCTCGACCAGCTTGCGCGTGGTGGCCACCGCGCGGTCGGGCGTGGCATCGGACGAGCCCTTCAGCAGTTCGATCTTCTTGCCGCCGGCCATGCCCTTGTGATCCGCCAGCGCCATGTCGGCACCGCGCATGCTGTCCGCCCCGGGCGCCGCGAACGGCCCTTCGAGGCTGGCCAGCACGCCGATCTTGATCACCTCCTGGGCCCAGACGGGCGTACCCAGCAGCGTCGCGGCAGCCAGCGCCAGGGCGGAATGCCGAAGGGTCCTTGTTGTCACTTTCATCGATGTCTCCTAGGGTTGGATATTGACCCGCCGGACTGCAGGCGCGCACGCAGGCGCTCCCACAGCCCGAGCAGGCCGTCGGGGGAAAACAGCACGGTGGCGAGGAACACGCCGCCAATCACCAGGTTGAAGCGCTCGCGCGCGATCAGGTCGATGGCGAAGTTCTGCACCAGCACATAGACGATGGCGCCGATAAACGCGCCGCTGGGGTGCTTCATGCCGCCGAGCACGGCGATGACCAGGATGCTGATCATCGCGTTCGTGTTCACGGTACCGGGCGAGATGCGGTTGTTGTACCAAACCATCAGGATGCCGCCGACGGCGGCCAGGAAGCCGGCCACCGCGTAAGCCGCGACGCGGTGCGCGTTGACGTTGTAGCCCAGCGCATTCATGCGCCGCGCGTTGTCGCGCACACCTTGCAAAGCCACGCCGAAGGGTGCGCGCACCAGCATGACGATACCGGCGTAGCCGAGCGCGGCGCACAGCAGCGCCATGTAATAAAACGGCACCGGCTGGCGCAGGTCGATGCCGAACACGGTCGGCGCGAACAGCTTGTTGAAACCCTGGAAGCCGTTGAACAGCGTGTAGTTCTGCTGTGCGAGGTAGAAGAACGCCACGCCGATGGCCAGCGTGATCATGATCGTGTAGATGCCCTCGGTGCGCACCGACAGCCAGCCGATCAGCGTTGCCACCGCGGTGGCCAGCAGCAGCGCGGTCAGCACCGCCAGCCACCACGGCCAGCCCAGGCTGATGGCGGCGAGGCTGCTGCTGCCGAAGATGGCCACCATGTACGCGGCGAAGCCGGCGATGCTCATCTGCGCCAGCGAGACCATGCCGCCGTAGCCGCCGAGAAAGGTCAGCGACAGCGCGATCAGGCCCAGCGCCAGCGACTGCGCGCCGATCTGGTAGGTGAAGAACGGCGACGCCACGGCCGGGTACAGCAGCAGCGCGAGCAGCGCCAGGGCGGTGGCGACGCGCGGTATGGTGACCCACCGCGAGGCGCCGTCTTGGCTGGTCGTCTGCGCCCGGCCGGGGATGGGTGCCGACGCGCTCGCACGCGCGGGCAGCGGCGCGCGCCCGGCGCCGGTGTTCATCGCCCGGCGCCACTGCGCGGCGCTCACGACGGCGCCCTCATGTGCTGCGTCCCATCAGCCCGCGCGGGAACACGGCCAGCGCCACGACCATGATGACGAAGGTATAGACCACGCTGTAGGTCGGCGCATAGGCCAGCCCGAACTGTTCGGCCAGCCCGATCAGCACCGCGCCGATGGCCGCGCCGGTGACGCTGCCCATGCCGCCGACGATGACCACCACCAGCGAGGCGAGCAGGTAGCGTGTGTCTTCGCCGGGCGAGATCGACAGCGCGCTGCCGCCGACCACGCCGGCCAGCCCGGCCAGCCCGGCGCCGATGGCGAAGGTGACAGCGAACACCAGTTGCACGTTGACGCCAGAGGCGGCGAGCATGGCGCGGTCATCGACACCGGCACGGATCATCATGCCCACGCGCGTCTTGGCCAGAAACCACCACAGCCCGAAGCCGATGACGATGGCCGCGGCCAGCACCATCAGCCGGTACAGCGGGAAGAATTCGACCAGCGGCAACGGCAGCGCGCCGTAGATCAACGGCGGCGGGTCGAAGGAATAGATCTCGGCACCGAAGACCCACAACATGATGTCGGCGAGCACGATCGACAGGCCGATGGTGACCAGCGTCTGGCGCAGTTCTTCACCCTGCATGTGGCGGAAGACCAGCAACTGCATCAGCAGCCCCACCGCGGCCGAGGCGATGAAGCCGGCGGCCACCGCCAGCAGCCACGAGCCGGTGTGGTCGCCCACCACCCAGCCGACGTAGGCACCGAACAGATACAGGGAGCCATGCGCGAGGTTGACATTGCGCATCAGGCCGAAGACCAGCGTGAAGCCGCTGGCCACCAGGAAGTACAGCGACGCCAGCGTCAGGCCATTGAGCAGCGTGGTGGTGTACAGCTTGGCGTCATCGAACAGCGCCCAGGCCGAAAACACCAGCACCGGCACCGCCACCAGCAGCACCACGGCCCACTGCGTGAGCGTGAGGCGACCCCAGGACTTCATGCCGCGCGCCGCCAATCACGCTGCGCGGCAATGTCCGGCGCCTTGGCAAACACGCCATCCTTCATCACCGCGAGCAGGCGTTTCGGGTCGCGCAGGATCGACAGGTTGGCCAGCGGGTCGCCATCGACGAGCAGGATGTCGGCCAGGTAGCCGTCCTTCAGCAGGCCGAGTTCCTGGCCCTGCATCATGATCTGCCCGCCGTACAGCGTGGCCGAGCGGATGGCTTCCATCGGCGTCATGCCCAGGTACTTGACGAAGAACTCGAGGTCGCGCGCGTTCTGGCCGTGCGGCGTGAAGGCAAAACCGTAATCACCGCCCGGCAGCACGCGCACGCCGCGCTTGTGCATCCTTGCCAGCGACTCGATGGCCGCGTCCCATTCGATCTGGTACCCCATCTCGGTGGCCTTGGCCTGCGTGATGCCCCAGGGTTCGGACTCGTGCAGCATCGCGTACAGGATGGCCAGCCCCGGCGCGACGAAGACGCGGTCTTTCGCCGCCTCCAGCATGTCCAGCGTCTCGGTGTCGGTGAAGCTGGCGTGGTAGATCACGTCGATGCCGTGGCGCAGCGCCTGTTTCACCGACGCCGCAGAGCGGGCGTGCGCGGTGCCGCGCTTGCCGCGCATGCGCACCTCCTCCATCGCCGCGGCCACTTCGGCGTCGGTCATCCAGTTCGTTTCGGCGGGTGACTGCGGCGTGAAGTTGTCGCCCGACAGGTTCAGCTTGATCGAATCGACGCCGTACTTCAGGAACAGGCGCACCACCTTGCGCATGTCCTCGGCGCCGTTGACGTTGACGCCGAAGCTGAACTCGGGAAACGGCAGGTGCGGCAGCGTCTCGTCGCCCAAAGCGCCGGGCACGGTGATTTCCTGGCTTGCGGCCAGATAGCGCGGGCCGGGGATCTGCCCGCTGTTGATGGCATTGCGCGTCACCACGTCGAGCCGCGGCTTGGCGCAGGCGGCGCCGACACAGCTGGTCCAGCCGGCATGCAGATACTGCTTGGCCACCTTGGCGCACCACAGCACGTGTTCTTCCAGCGGCATGTTCTGGATCGCGGTGAGCGTGGCGGCATCGTTCCAGGAAAAGTGCGTGTGCGCCTCGCACATGCCCGGCATCAGCGTGGCCCCGGCGCCGTCGATGACGGTGGCGCCCACCGGCGCGATGCTGGAGATGCCACGCCCCACCTGGCGGATGCGGTTGCCCTGCACCAGCACGCTGCCGGCATAAGGCTCGGCGCCGCTTCCGTCGAGGATGCGAACGTTGGTGAACAGCGTGTCGGCCATGTGATTGCTCCCTTCCTTTGCAAGGCTTCAAGCCGCCCAGCGGGTCGGCTGCTGCGTGCCGGGTTGTGTGCCGTAGCCACTGCGCACCGGCGGTGCACGGTGGAACTCACCGTCTTTCATCACCGCCAGGATGCGCGCCTTGTCCTGCAGCACGGTGATGTCGGCCAGCGGGTCGCCGTCGATGAGCAGGATGTCGGCCAGACAGCCCTCGCGAAGATAGCCGAGCTGCTTGCCCATCTTCATCATCGGGCCGCCCCAGGCGGTGGCCGACAGCAGCGCTTCCATCGTGCTCATGCCGACGTACTTGACGAAGTACTCCAGGTCCTTCGCATTCGTGCCATGCGGCGTCCAGGCGAAGCCGTAGTCGCCGCCGGGCATGAGGCGGATGCCGCGTTTGCGCATTGCCTTCATGCTGTCGATGGCCGCTTCCAGCTCGCGGTGGTAGCCCATCTTCTTTGTCACCTCGGGCGTCAGCCCCCAGGCGCTGGCGTGGTGGCTGGTGTTGATCAGCCAGGCCAGCCCCGGGGCGACGAAGTGCTGCATCTTGTGCGCTTCGAGCAGGTCGAGCGCTTCGCTGTCGGTGAAGCTGGCGTGGTAGATGACCTCGATGCCCTGCTTCACGCACTGCTTGATCGACCACACCGAGCGCGCGTGTGCCGCCACGCGCTTGCCCCAGGCCTTGGCCTCCTGCACACACACCGCGATCTCTTCCTCGGTGAACTGGCTCATCTCACTGGGCATGCCGGTTATCGATTCGCCGGACAGATTGATCTTCAGTGAATCGACGCCGTACTTGTTGAACATGCGCACGCAGCGACGCATTTCCTCGCAGCCGCTGACGACCGCGCCGAAAGCGAATTCGGGCTGCGGCAGGTGCGGCAGCGTGGTGTCGCCCAAACCGCCGGGCACGGTGATCTCCTGGCTCGCCGCCAGGTAACGCGGGCCGACCACGGTGCCGTCGTTGATGGCGTTGCGCAGCACCACGTCCAGTCGCGGCTTGGCAGCCGCGGCGCCGACACAGCTGGTCCAGCCCATGTCGAGATATTTCTTCGCCACCTCGGCGCACCACAGGATGTGTTCTTCCGGCGGCATGCGCTGGATGGCATCGAGGCTGGGCTGGTCGTTCCACGAAAAATGCGTGTGCGCCTCGACCATGCCCGGCATCAGGAACGCGCCCGCCGCATCGATGACGGTGGCGCCCTGCACGGCCGGCCTGCGCTGGCCGTGGCTGCTGCGCGTGATGCGCGAGATGCGGTTGCCCTGCACCAGCAGCTCGCCGATGAAGGGCACGTCGCCGCCACCGTCGAAGATGCGGGCGTTGGTGAACAGCACGTCGGCCATGTGTGGCTCCTTCAGCGTATGCCGGCCAGGAAGTCGCGCAGCTCGCGCGTGCACTCTTCGGGCCGTTCGATCGGTGTCCAGTGGCCGCAGCGCGGCAGCACCACCACGCGGACGCCGCGCGCGTGATGAAAGCGCTCGGCCATCGCGCGCACCGCCTGCGGCGGCGCGACGACGTCCTCGTCGCCGGTGACCAGCAGCACCGGCACGTCGATGCGCTGCACGTCGGCCGCCGGCATCTCGGCCAGCGCCTCGCAGTTGCGGCCGTAACACTCGCCGTGCTGGCGCAGCAGGCTCTCGCGCACGAAGGCCACCGCCACCGGCAGGCGCTGGCGGGTATCGGCTGACACCGACGCCTGCAGCAACGCGGCGGCGATGTCCTGCATCGCCATCGCGCCGCCGGCGCGCGCCTTGGCGCCGCGGGCGCGCAGGTTGGCGCGTGCGCTGTCCGGTGGCGCCAGCAGCGGGCCGAACAGCGCCAGGCTGTGCACCAGCTTCGGGGCCGTCACGGCCAGGTGCTGACAGACGATGGTGCCCATCGAATGGCCGACGAAGTGCGCGCGGGCAATGTTCAGTCGCGCGCAGATGCTTTGCACGCTGTTCACGAAACGCTCCAGCGAGATCTCGCCCTCGGCCTGTTGCGAGCGACCGCTGCCGGGCAGGTCGATGCGCAGCACGCGGTGCCGTGACAGCGCGCCCATCAACGGCGTGAAGCTGTTGCTGCTGCCGCCCAGGCCGTGCAGGCAGACCACGGCATCCCCTTCGCCGTCGTCGTCCACCGCGATGCGGTCGATCAGGTGCAAGGTCACTTGAACACCTTCGTGCTTTGCACTGCGGTGCGAGCCATCTTCGGAGCGGCCGGGCGATGGCTCATGCGGCCAACTCGAAACGGTTCTCGATGGCGCCCAGGCCTTCGACCTCGATGCGCACGACGTCGCCGTGCTTCAGCCATTGCGGCGGGCTCAGGCCCATGCCGACACCGGCCGGCGTGCCGGTGGCGATGACATCGCCGGGGTACAGCGTGATGCCGCGTGAACAGGTTTCGATGAGCGTCGGGATGTCGAAGATCAGGTCGGCGGTGCGCGCGTCCTGGCGCAGCTCGCCGTTGACCCAGCCGCGGATGCGCACATCGCGCGCATCGAGTTCGTCGGCACTGACGATGCACGGCCCCATCGGGCAGAAGGTGTCGAAGCTCTTGCCCAGGTCCCACTGCCCGTGGCGCATCTGCACGTCGCGCGCGGTGACATCGTTGACCAGCGTGTAGCCGAAGACGTGGTCCACCGCGCGCGCACGCGAAATGTCGCGCCCGCCGCGGCCGATGACCAGGGCCAGCTCGCTTTCGTAGTCGATCTGCTCCGACACCGCGGTGCCCGGCAGCCGCACCACATCGTGCGGGCCGACCACGCACTCGGCCAGCTTGGTGAAGACCATCGGCCAGCCGTCGTCGCGCTGCTCGCGAAACACCGAAGCCTCCAGTTCGGCGGCGTGCGCGCGGTAGTTGCGGCCGACGCAGAACAGGCTGCGCAGCGGGCGAGGCAATGGCGCGCGCAGACGGATGGCGTTGACCGGCAAGCGCGGGCCGGCCGCGCCAGGCAGCGGCTCGCCGCGCGCCAGTTGCTGGATCAGCCCGAGCACGCCGCGCGATGCATCAGCGCACTGCAGCGGCGTGGCTTCGCGCGCGTCGGCATCGAGCGTGCCGACATGATCGCGTCCGCCCCAATGCCAGCTGGCCAAGCGCATCGTGTCTCCGTGGTTTGCAAGCGCGCGCTCGTTGCCGGTGTGGCGCCGAGCCCGTCTCGTCGAATGCGGGAATTCGAGACTTCCGTCTCATTTCGGGATGGGTGCATCATACGTGCGTGCCTTGCCGCCGCACAAGAAAAGCCACCCTTGTTCGACCCCGGAAAAACCCGATGGCCCGCTCGAAGCACAAGCTGACCGAGGCGCCGGCGCCGCCGGCGCGCGGCGTCAAGGCGTCCACCTTCGCGTTGCTGCTGGACACGGCGATGGCCATCATCCGCCAGGACGGACACATCCCGTCGGTGGCCGAGGTGGCGGTGAAATCGAACATCTCGCGCGCCACCGCCTACCGCTACTTCGCCAGCCGCAGCGCGCTGGTCACCGCGGTCATCGAAAGCTCGCTCGGCCCGGTGCGCATGCTCGCCTCCGACAACCCGAACGGGCGCGAGCGTGTGCACGAGCTGTTCGTGCAGACCTTCCCGCGCTTCAAGGAATTCGAAGCGCAGTTGCGCGCCGCCGCGCAGTTGCAACTCGAACAGTGGGCACTGGAACGCGCCGGTCTGCTCGAAGAAGAGCCCTACCGGCGCGGCCACCGCGTGCGCATCCTGCGGCATGCGATCGAACCGCTGGCGCCGTCGCTGCGCCCGGCGGTGCGCGACCGCCTGCACCATGCGCTGTCGGTGATCTATGGCATCGAGCCGTACATCATCCTGAAGGACATCTGGGGCTTGAGCGATCGTGAGGTGGAACGCATTGCGCTTTGGATGGCCGATGCGCTGATCGATGCGGCGGTGCGCGACTCACAGCCGGTGGCGCCGCGCAAGCGCGCGTTGGGCGCCGCCCGCCGAAGCGCATGACGGTGCAGTACGACGTGGCCATTGTCGGCCTTGGGGCGCTGGGCAGCGCGGCCGCCTGCCACCTCGCCCGCCTGGGGCAACGGGTGCTGGGCCTGGAACGCTTCGGCCCAGCGCACGCTTTCGGCTCGTCGCATGGCCGCTCGCGCATCATCCGCCAGGCCTATTTCGAGCACCCGCTGTACGTGCCGCTGGTGCAGCGCGCGCAGGTGCTGTGGCGCGAACTGGAGCAGCAGTCAAAGCTCTCGCTGCTGCGCACCACCGGCGGCCTGATGATCGGCGCGCCCGACAGCGTGCTGGTCGAAGGCGCGCTGCGCAGTGCGCGCGAGCACGGCCTGGCGCATGCGGTGTTGACCGCCGAACAGGTGCGTGCACGATTTCCGGCGCTGCATGTGCCGCCCCACCAGATCGCGGTGTGGGAGCCCGATGCCGGCGTGCTCGATCCGCAAGCCTGTATCGAAGCCCACCTGGAACAGGCCCGTGCGCATGGCGCCACGCTGCGCTTCGACGAGCCGTTGATCGGCTGGCAGGCCGACGGCGATGGCGTGCGCTTGCACACGGCAAGTGGCGAGTACCGCGCCGCGCAATTGCTGCTGTGCGCCGGCGCGTGGCTGCCGACGCTGCTGCCGGCGCTGGCCTTGCCGCTGAGCATCGAGCGCCAGGTGATGCTGTGGTTCACGCCGCTCGACCCCGCGCTGTTCACGCCCGCGGCCTGTCCGCTGCACCTGTGGCAACTCGACGACGGCCGCTTCTTCTACGGCCTGCCCGACACCGGCGACGGCGTCAAGCTGGCGCTGCACCATGGCGGCGAAATCACGACCGCCGACACGCTGCGGCGCGAGGTCGGCGATGGCGAGGTGGCGGCGATCCGCGGCCTCGCCCGGCGCCTGCTGCCGCGTGCCGACGGCGCGTTGCGCGAGACCACGGTGTGCATGTACACGAACACGCCCGACGAGCACTTCCTCATCGATCGCCACCCCGAGCACGCGCAGGTGCTGATCGCCAGCGCCTGCTCGGGGCACGGCTTCAAGTTCTCGAGCTGCCTGGGCGAATTGCTGGCGCGGCGCTTGTCGGGCCGGCCGCCTGCATTCGACCTGAGCGTGTTCGCACGCCGCTAGGCACCGCGAGCGCCGACCCGGCGCGCCCTGAGATACTGCGCCGCGCATGCAGGACATCCTCGCCGTCACGATCCCGTTCTTCGCGCTGGTGGCGGCCGGCTGGCTGGCCGCCTGGCGCGGCGTGCTGCCGGAGACCGCCATCCCCGGCCTCAACGCCTTCGTGCTGTACTTCGCGCTGCCGTGCCTGCTGTTCCGCTTCGGCGCCAACACGCCGGTGTTCGAACTGCTGAACCCGTCGGTCCTGCTCGTCTACACCTTCTGCGCGCTGGTGATGGTGTTCGCGGCCATCGCCTTCACGCTCGGCAAGCGCATCCACCTGAAGGACGCGGCATTCGGCGCGCTGGTGGCCGCCTTCCCGAACACCGGGTTCATGGGCGTGCCACTGCTGGTGGCCTTGATCGGCCCGCAGGTGGCCGGGCCGATGATCAGCACCATCCTGGTCGACCTGTTCATCACCACCTCGTTGTGCATCGCACTGGCGCAGGCGCACGATGCCGCCGGTGCCGGTACGCGCCAGGCCCTGCGACGCGCCCTGCGTGGCGCCATCGGCAATCCGATGCCGTGGTCGATCGCACTCGGTGCTGCGTTTTCCGCCGCCGGCATCCAGCTCGCCGGGCCGCCAGACGTGGTCGTGCGCATGCTCGCCGATGCCGCGTCGCCGGTGGCGCTGTTCACCATCGGTGCGGTGCTATGGCGCGCCGGCCAGCATGCGCACACGCGCACGCCGGCACGGCTTTACCTGCTGCCGACCTTGCTCAAGCTGCTGCTGCATCCGCTGCTGGTGTTCACGGTCGCGCTGGCCGCCGGCGCGCTGGGCCTGCCGCTGACCACGTTGCAGATCACCGCGATCACGCTCACCGCCGCGCTGCCCAGCGCCAGCAACGTGGCCATGCTGGCCGAGCGCTACGGCGCCGACAACGGGCGCATCGCCCGCATCATCATGGCCAGCACGGTGCTCGCCTTCGCCAGCTTCAGCCTGCTGGCCTGGATCTTCGGCGTGCAACGCACACACTGATCCCGAACGCTTGCCGGCTCGAAGGTGTCGGAAGAAGCCTACGGCGAGCCGCGCGCTGCGCCGATGGGATGCACCGCACACGATCGGAAGAATCGAATGCATCGCGTACCCGACCCGCGCGCCGTGCTGACTGCACAGCGCATCGCGGCCAGGTGCATTCGACCTACCGCATCGATGCGGACCCGCAGGAGAACGATCATGCAGACCCCGTCCCAGTTTCCCCAGAACTCCCGACGCAACACCGACCAGGCTGCCGACGACGGCGAGCGCCTGGTCGGCGTGCCGTCGCATCCGGTGGCCGCCACGGTGGGCGCGATTGCTGCGGGCGGCGCCACCGGCGCGGTGCTCGGCACCGCGGTCGGACCGGTCGGCACGGCGGTCGGCGCTGTCATTGGTGCCGTGGCCGGTGCGCTGGGCGGCGATGCGATCGCCGCGTCGATCGAGCAGGCCGAAGATGGCGAGCACTGGCGCCACCAGCATGACAGTCGGGCGGACGTCGCCTCAGGCAGCAGCTACGACGATTACGCACCGGCCTACGCGCTGGGCGAGATGGCGCGGCGCCGTCGCGCCGAGGCAAGTTTCGACGCGCTCGAAGACGAGCTGGCCCAGGAATGGGTCGCGGCGCGCGGCACTTCGCGGCTCGAATGGCACGAGGTGCGTCCGGCGGCTCACGACGCCTGGGTCTGGGTGAGCGACGTGCGCCGCGTTCGTTGACGTCGACGGCGCGGGTTCACGCGCCGGCGCCTCAGATGGCCAGCGGGTCGACGTCCACTGCCCACCGCAGTACCGCCTTGTGGCGCGCGCGCAGCGACTGCAGTTGCGGCATCCACGCCGCCAGCGCGCGCTGCAGCTGAGGCCGCGACGGTGATTCCACCAGCATCTGCATGCGGTCGATATCGGCCACGCGCGACACCGGGGCCGGCACCGGCGGGTAGACGCTGATCGTCGACGCGTGCGACACGGCCGTCAGCGCCGCCGACGCGTCCTGAAGGAAGGCCTCGGCAGCCTCGGCGCTGCGCGCTTCGGCGCGCAACAGCGCCAGGTGCGTGAAAGGCGGCAACCCGGCCGCGCGCCGCTCGGCCAGTTGGCTGCGCGCGAAGGCGTCGAAGTCGTGGGCGCGCAGCGCGGCATACAGGGGATGCCGCGGGTGCCAGGTCTGCACCCACATCTGCGCGCTCGACGCCACGGTCGCGTCGCGGCCGGCGCGGCCGGCGGCCTGCATCAGCAGCGCGAACAGCCGCTCGGCGGCGCGGAAGTCGCTGGCGAACAGCGCCGCATCGGGGTTGACCGCAGCGACCAGCGTGATGCCACGAAAGTCGTGGCCCTTGGCAACCATCTGCGTGCCCACCAGCACATCGACCTCGCCCGCATGCACCGCCGCCAGCTGCGTCTGCAGTGCACCCTTGACCCGTGTCGAATCGGCATCGATGCGCGCGATGCGCGCGTGCGGCAGCGCCAGCGCCATCTGCTCCTGCAGTTTTTCGGTGCCGCGGCCGATGGGCGCGATGTCCTGGTTGCCGCAGTCGGGGCAGGCGCGCGGCACGCGGTCGGTGAAGCCGCAATGGTGGCAGCGCAGCGTGCGATCGGCCTTGTGGAACACGCGCCAGGCGCTGCAATGGGCGCAGGCACTTTTCCAGTCACAGGCGCCGCAGTGCAGCACCGGCGCATAGCCGCGGCGGTTGAGCAGCAGCAGGCTTTGTTCGCCGCGCCCGATGCGCTCGGCGATGGCCTGTTGCAGCGGCGGCGCCAGCGCCTGCGGCACGCCGGCCACCGGCTTGGGCTGGCTGTTCATGTCCAGGATGTGCACCTGCGGCAGCGCGCCGTCGCCGACGCGCCGGTGCAGATTCAGGCGCCGGTAGCGGCCGCGTTCGGCCTGCGCCCAGCTTTCCAGCGACGGCGTGGCCGAACCCAGCAGCACCGCGATCTTCTCGATGTGGCCGCGCATCACGGCCAGGTCGCGCGCCGAGTAGCGCGCGCCTTCGTGCTGCTTGAACGAGGGGTCGTGTTCCTCGTCGATGACGATCAGCCCCAGTCGCGGCATCGACGCCCACACCGCCAGCCGCGTGCCCAGCACCAGGTCGGCCTGCCCGCAGTGCGCAGCCAGCCAGTGGCGCAAGCGCTGCGCCGGCGTCAACGCGCTGTGCAACGAGACCAGCGTGTGCGCGGCAAAGCGCGCGGCGAAACGCGCTTCGAGCTGCGGCGTCAGGTTGATCTCGGGCACCAGCACCAGCACCTGGCGGCCGGCTTGAAGCGCGCTGGCGGCGCGGCGCAAATAGACCTCGGTCTTGCCGCTGCCGGTGACGCCTTGCAGCAGCGTCGGCGTCGGGTCGTCGGCGGCCAGCGCGTCGAGCGTGGCCACTGCGGCGGCCTGCTCATCGTTCAGGGCAGGCAGTGCGGGGCCAGCGTCGGCCGGCGCGGCAGCCGGCGCCCGGGCCTGCAAGCGCTGCAGCCGCTTGGCGATCTGCGCATTGCCGAGCTTGCGCAGTTCGCCGGGCAGCACCGACAGCGCGATTTCGCCGATGCTGCGTTGGTAGTAGGCGGCGGCAAACTCGACCAGCCGCATCCAGGCGTCGGAAAGCGCCGGCAGCGCGTCGATGACGGCGACCACCTCGCGCAGGGCGACATCAGGCCGATCGGCTTCTTCCCCGACGCGGCGGCGCCAGACGATGCCCGGCACGCTGCGGCGTCCGAGCGGCACCTGCACCAACGTGCCGGGCGCCAGTGGCCGCTCACAGACATAGTCGAGCGTGCCGGCAAGCCCGGCATGCGCAGGGGTTTCGACGGCGACGGCGACGCGCTCGGCGGTCATGCATCACCCCGCGATGGGCCGCGGCGAAGCGGGCGCATGCGGACATTCGGGCGCACCAAAGCGCCAACTTGGAAGGCTTGCGGCCGCAATCTCGGAATCAGCTCAGATAACCCCCCTAAGTTGATGATTGACCAGTGCTTTTGGCGATGTCCACAAAGACTGTGAATAACTTTGTGGGCAACCTGCGGTTCGGTGCGCCAAGGCCTTGATTGCGCTCGCGGCGGCGTTGACGGCCTGTTTCCGAAGCAACGCCGAATCCTCAACAAAATCAAACGCTTGGCACGAGTCACTGCGCCGCTCGGCGCGGCCGGGCGTGGGCGCACCATCGCTGCGCCGCAGCATGAAATTTGGGGATAAGTCAATTCCTGAGCGCTCACTTACCGGCATGCACCGCTGTGCCGGGCGGCGCTTGTTCCGGATGTGTGGCGCGCCGGTTACACCGTGTGACCGCTACGCCGCCGCCGCAGCCGGGCTGGCGCGCATCCGCCGCGAGTGGCTGTGCACCGCCTCGACCAGCGCGCTGACATGGTCCGGCGGGGTGTGCTGGCTGATGCCGTGGCCGAGGTTGAAGACGTGGCCGTCCCATTCGCCGTTCCCGCGCTGGGGCGCGCCGAAGCTGTCGAGCACGGCGATGGCCTCGCGTTGCACCACCTCGGGCGGCGCGAACAGCACGTTCGGGTCGAGGTTGCCCTGCAGCGCCACGCGCGCGCCGACACTGCGCCGTGCTGCGCCCAGGTTGACGGTCCAGTCCAGGCCGACGACATCGGCACCGATGTCGGCGATCTGCTCCAGCCACGGCCCACCGCCCTTGGTGAAGACGATGCACGGCACGCGACGGCCGTCGTGCTCGCGCTTCAGCGCCGCCACCACACGCTGCGTGTAGCTGCAGGCTGAAGCGCTGGAAGGCACCGTCTGCGAGCACCCCGCCCCAGGAATCGAACACCATCACCGCCTGCGCGCCGGCTTCGATCTGCGCGTTCAGGTAGGCGGCGACGGCCTGCGCATTGATGTCGAGGATGTGGTGCAGCAGATCGGGGCGCGCATACAGCATCGTCTTGACACGCCGGTAGTCGTCGGAGCCCGCGCCTTCGACCATGTAGCAGGCCAGCGTCCACGGGCTGCCGGAAAAGCCGATCAGCGGCACGCGCCCGTGCAGCGCGCGGCGGATGCTGGCCACGGCGTCGAACACGTAGCGCAGCTTGTCCATGTCGGGCACCGCCAGGCGCTGGACATCGGCCTCGTCGCGCAACGGGTGGGCGAAGCGCGGGCCCTCGCCTTCGGCGAAGGACAGGCCCAGGCCCATCGCGTCAGGCACGGTGAGGATGTCGGAGAACAGGATCGCCGCATCCAGCGCATAACGCTCCAGCGGCTGCAGCGTCACGTCGGTGGCGAACTGCGGGTTCGTGGCCAGGCCCATGAAGCTGCCGGCGCGCGCGCGCGTGGCCTTGTACTCGGGCAGGTAGCGGCCGGCCTGGCGCATCAGCCACACCGGCGTGTGGTCGGTCGGCTGGCGCAGGCAGGCGCGCAGGAAGTTGTCGTTTTGCAGGGGTGCAGGCATGGCGGCGATTATCACCAGCACGATCAGCCAGCGGCGCCGCGTCGCCAGCGGCGTCGGCAGTGCGCGGCCGTGCAGCCAGTCGTCGAGCAGCGCGCCACCGTCATCGGCCTGCGCCGCCAGCCACAGCACCTCGGGCGGCAGCACGCGCGTGCCGGCAGGTGCGTCGCACAGCCGCCAGGCCAACTCGACAGCGAGCGCGGCGACGCGCTCGGCGCGCACCGGCAACTCCTGCTGCGGCACCATCCAGCTCAGTTGCGCCAGCCACAGCGTGGCCGCCCGCCGCGCCCAGCCGGCGCCAGACGATGCGGCCGCGCCCGCCGCGGCCTGCGCCGCGCGCAGAAACACCAGCTGCTCGAAGCCGAGGGCGGCGACACGGCCCTCGTCGACAGACGCGAGGCCGTTCTTCAGCGCGTTCGGCAGCAGGGCCGGCGCATGCGGCACCACCACCAGCAGGCGGCGCACACCGACTTGCAGCAAGCGCTGCGCCAGCTCGACCAACTGCGCCGGCTGCGGCTGCACGTAAGCCTCGTCGCGGCCGTTGTTGCGGCGCTCGCGCTCAAAGACGATGGCCGCCGTGTGGGCCTGCGCGCGGACCTCGAGGTGCTCGAGCGGCAGCGGCTCGAAGCCGGGAAAGGTGCTGGCCAACGGGCGCGACACCAGCGCCTGCACCCGCGCGAAGCGGCCGCTGCCGAGCGCGCGCGCCAGCAGCGCCGCGCCGAGCACACCGCCCGCGCCGGCGACGAGCAGCGCTTGCGCAGCGAGCGCCTGATGTCGGTTTGCGCGGCTATCTGGCAAGGGCAATGCGGCCATGCGGCGACTGTATCCAGGGTGGGGCACAGCCCAGGGTTAGCATGGCGGCCCCCTGCATTCGGTGAGGACATCCATGACAAACCCCCGTTCGATCGCCTCGGTGTGTGTGCTGCTGGCGACGCTTGTGTTGTCGGGCTGCGGCTACAACGATTTCCAGCGCCTGGACGAACAGGTCAAGGCCGGCTGGGCCGAGGTGCTGAACCAGTACCAGCGCCGCGCCGATCTGATCCCGAACATCGTCAGCACCGTCAAGGGCGAGGCCAATTTCGAGCAGGAGACGCTGACCAAGGTGATCGAGGCGCGCGCCAAGGCGACCAGCATCCAGGCCACGCCGGAGCTGATCAACGACCCGGCCGCGTTCCAGAAATTCCAGGCCGCGCAGGGCGAGTTGTCGAGCGCGTTGAGCCGGCTGATGGTGACGGTGGAGCGATACCCCGACCTGAAGGCCAACCAGGCTTTCCAGGATCTGCGTGTGCAGCTCGAAGGCACCGAGAACCGCATCACCGTGGCGCGCAACCGCTACATCAAGACGGTGAACGACTACAACGTGCTGGCGCGCAGCTTTCCGACCAACCTGACGGCGATGGTCTTCAGCTACGCCGTCAAGCCGACCTTCACGGTGGACAACGAAGCCGCCATCAGCGCACCGCCCAAGGTGGACTTCGGCAAGGCGCCGGCTGCCCCCGCATCGAAGTGAGCTGCGACAGCCGCTGAGCGCCGCGATTGCATCCAGACATGCGCTCGTTGAGGTCGCTCTGGCTGGCGCTGTGCCTCGCCGCGCTGACGCTGGCGGTGTCCTGGGCCCGGGCGCAGGATGTGCTGCCGGTGCCGACGTTGACGGCACGCGTCATCGACCAGACCGGCACGCTCAGCGACAACCAGCGTGCGCAGCTCGAGCAGAAGCTGGCCGAGTTCGAGGCCAGTGCCGGCACGCAGATCGTCGTGCTGCTGGTGCCGTCGACGATGCCCGAGGACATCGCCGCCTACGCCCAGCGCATCGCCGACAGCTGGAAGATCGGCCGCAAGGACGTCGGTGACGGCGTGCTGGTGGTGGTGGCCAAGAACGACCGCCGCCTGCGCATCGAGGTGGCGAAAACACTGGAAGGCGCGATCCCAGACCTGGCCGCACGGCAGGTCATCGACCGCGCCATCGCGCCGGCGTTCAAGGCCGGTGACTACGCTTCGGGCCTGAACGCCGGCATCGATCAGCTGATCGCGCGCATCAAGGGCGAGAACCTGCCCGAACCGCAAGCCCGGTTCGACCGCACCGCCGAAGGTGGTGCGCCGTGGCAGGAACTGCTGATGTTCTTCTTCGTCGGCGTGCCGGTGCTCGGCGGCATCCTGAGCAAGATCATGGGCCGCAAGCTCGGCTCGCTGGTCACCGCCGGCGGTGCCGGCGCCTTCGGCTGGATCGCCACCGCCAGCCTGCTCATCGGCGGCATTGCCGCGGTTATTGCGCTGGTCATGGTGGGCGTGCTCGGCATCGGCGCGGCGAGCCGGGCCCTTGGCGGCGGCCGCGGCTCACGCGGCGGCGGACCGATCATCTGGGGCGGCGGCGGTGGCGGTTTTGGCGGCGGCGGTGGCTTCGGCGGCGGGGGGGGCGGTTTCGGCTCTGGCGGCGGCGGTGATTTCGGCGGCGGCGGCGCGTCGGGGGACTGGTAGATGAACCGCTGGCTGCGCATCCTCAAACACCGCTGGCTCGACGAGACCGACGCCCGCCGCGCACTCGGCGAGGCCGCGTTGCAACGCCTGGAAGCGCAGGTGAAGGAGGCCGAGCGGCTGCACCGCGGCGAGATCCGCATCTGCGTCGAAGCCGGCCTGCCGCTGAGCTACCTGTGGCGCGACGCCGCGCCGCGCGAACGTGCGATCACGATGTTCGGCAAGCTGCGCGTGTGGGACACCGAGCAGAACAGCGGGGTGCTGATCTACCTGCTGTTGGCCGAGAACGCGATCGAGATCGTCGCCGACCGCGGCCTCAACCAGCATGTCAGCGAAGCGCAGTGGCGCGAACTGCTGCAAGGCATGGCGGCGCAGTTCAAGGCCGGCCGCTTCGAAGAAGGCCTGGCGGCCACCGTCGACGCGGTGTCGGCATTGCTGACGCAGCACTTCGCGGTGGACGGTGCGTCACCCAATCCGAACGAGTTGCCGAACCGGCCGCATCTGGGTTGACCGGCACACGGCGTCGGTGATCGCGCCGCGGCCGCGCGCATCGGCGTGGCCGTCAGCGGCGCTCGCCGCCGAGCGCGTGTGACAACTGCAATCCCAACAGCGCCCAGCCCGCGCCCATCGCCCAGCCACCGATGACGTCGGTGGCCCAGTGCACACCCAGCATCACGCGGCTGATGCCCACCAGCAGCACCACCACCGCAGCCACCGCCAGCACGTATGTGCGTTCAGCAGGGCGCGCGCGGGTGTCGGCAAGCAGGGCCGCCACGGTCAGGAAAACGATGGCCGACGCACTGCTGTGGCCACTGGGAAAGGACAGGCCGTCGACCGCCATCTGCGCGAATTCCGGGCTCGGACGCATGCGGTCGAATTTGCTCTTCAACACACCGATCATGATGCTGCCGATGCTCACCGACGCCACCACCACCATCGCCGAGCGCCGCGCTGAGCGCAGCCACAGGTAGCCGGCTGCGGCGGCGGTGATCAGCGTCAGCACCACCTTGCTGCCGAGCGCGCTCAGGTCGCGCATCACGTCGGGCAGCCACGGGTGCGCCTGGCGCAGTGCCTGGGCGGCATGCAGCAAGCGCAGGTCGAAGGAACGCGTCTCGCCTTCGCTGACTTCGCTGCCGAGCGCGAAGAAGCCGACGGCCAGCAGCGGCACGGTCGCCACCAGCAGCAGCCGGCGCACCGGCCACAAGCGGAACCAGCCGCCGGCGCCCGCGCTGGTGGGCTGTTCGCTCATGCGACGCGGCCCGGGCGGCCCCTCATTCGACCGACGGGATCGGCTCGAGCGGCCCGCGAAAACGTTCGGTCTTCAGTGGCTTGGGCAGCGCCGGCATGTCGATGTCGGGTTGCGGCAGATGCACATCGGGCACATGGTCGAGCAGATGGCGGATCAACGTCAGGCGGCCGCGTTTCTGGTCGTTGAAATTCACCAGCGTCCACGGCGCGTAGGCGGTGTGCGTCAGCCGCAGCATGCGGTCGCGCGCCTCGCCGTACTCGCGGTACTTGGCGCGCGCCTTCAGGTCCACCGGCGACAGCTTCCAGCGCTTGAGCGGGTCGTCGCGGCGCTCGGCGAAGCGTTCTTCCTGCTGCGCCTGGTCCACCGTCAACCAGTACTTGAAAAGCAGGATGCCGTCATCGACGAGCAGCTTTTCGAAGTCGGGCACCTGGCGCAGGAAGGCATCGGTCTGCTCCTGGGTGCAGTAGCCCATCACCGGTTCGACGCCGGCGCGGTTGTACCAGCTGCGATCGAAGAGCACGATCTCGCCGGCCGCCGGCAGGTGCGCCACATGGCGCTGGAAGTACCACTGGCCGCTTTCACGCTCGGTGGGTTTGTCCAGCGCCACGCTGCGGCAATGGCGCGGCGACAGCGTCTCGCTGATGGCGCGAATGACACCGCCCTTGCCAGCCGTGTCACGGCCTTCCATCAACACCAGCAGCCGCTTGCCGGTGTGCTGCAGCCAGCGCGACAGCTGGCCGAGTTCGAGCTGCAGCGGCTCGATGCGGTCTTCGTAGTCGGACTTGCCGAGCTTGTCCTTGGCTGCCGCCTTGCCTGAAGATTTCTTCGCCATGCACGCAGTGTGCCCCAGGCCTGGGGCGGCTGGCGGCGGCTCAGTGCAACGCGGACAGAAACTGCTGCAGCTCCGCCGTCTGCGGTGCCGCGAACAGCGTCGCCGGTGGCCCCATCTCGTGGATGCGTCCGGCATGCATGAAAACCACGCGGTCGGCCACCTTGCGCGCGAAGTTCATCTCGTGCGTGACCATCAGCAAGGTCATGCCTTCTTCGGCCAGGCCTTCGACGACGCGCAGCACCTCACCCACCAGTTCCGGGTCCAGCGCCGAGGTGATCTCGTCGCACAGCATCACGCTCGGCTGCATCGCCAGCGCACGCGCGATGGCCACGCGCTGCTGCTGGCCGCCCGACAGCTGATCGGGCCAGGCCTCGAACTTCTCGGCCAGGCCAACACGGTCGAGCAGCTTCTTCGCGGCAGCCTCGGCATCGCCGGCACTGCTGTGCTTGACCAGCGTCGGCGCCAGCATGACGTTGCGGCCCACGCTCAGGTGCGGGAACAGGTTGAAGTTCTGGAAGATCATGCCCACGTGCTGGCGCAACTGGCGCATTGCCTTCGCATCGCCCTGCTTCAACGGCTGACCGTCGACCTCCAGTTCGCCCTGCTGGAACACCTCCAGCCCATTGATGCAGCGCAGCAGCGTGCTCTTGCCCGAGCCGCTCTTGCCGATGATGGCGATGACCTCGCCGCGCTGCACCGCCAGGTCGATGCCCTTGAGCACCTCGTTCGTGCCGAAGCTCTTGCGCAGCGCATGGATGCGCACGATCGGCGCTGAAGCAGTTTCAACGGCCACGTTTGAAGCTCCTTTCCAGCCGACGGCTGTAGGCTGAAATCGGATAGCACAGCGCGAAGTACAGCAGCGCCACGCAGGCATAGACGGTGAAGGGCGCGAAGGTGGCGTTGGTGATCATCGTGCCGGCCTTGGTGAGTTCGATGAAGCCGATCACCGACGCCAGCGCGGTGCCCTTGATGACCTGCACCAGGAAGCCCACTGTCGGCGGCACCGCGATGCGCAGCGCCTGCGGGCCGATGACGTAGCGCATCTTCTCGGCGAAGCTCAGCGCCAGGCTGTCGGCCGCTTCCCACTGGCCCTTGGGAATGGCGTTGACGCAGCCGCGCCAGATCTCGGCCAGGAAGGCGCTGGTGTACAAGGTCAGCGCCAGCCCGGCGGCCACCCAGGCCGAGACATTGATGCCGAACAGCGCCAGCCCGAAGTAGGCCAGGAACAGCTGCATCAGCAGCGGTGTGCCCTGGAACAGCTGCACGTAGCCGGCGACGCCGCGCTGCGCGCCGGGCACCTGCGCCAGCCGGGCCAGCAGCAGGCCCAGGCCGACGATGCCGCCGCCGACGAAGGCGATGAGTGACAACAGCACCGTCCAGCGCGCCGCCAGCAGCAGGTTGCGGAAGATGTCCCAAAGCGAAAAATCGACCATGGTGGGCTCAACGCGTGGCCACGCGGCCGAAGATCCAGCGCGGCCCGGCCCAGTTGAGGAACTGGCGGATGCCGATGGCCAGCAGCAGGTACATCGCGGTGACGATGATGTAGGCCTCGAAGGCGCGGAAGTTGCGGCTCTGGATCAGGTTGGCCGCATAGCTCAGCTCCTGCGCCGCGATCTGCCCGCACACCGCCGAGCCGAGCATGACGATGATGATCTGGCTCACCAGCGCGGGCCACACCCGGCCCAGCGCCGGCGGCAGCACCACGCGCGTGAACACCTGCCACTCGTTCAGTGCCAGGCTGCGCGCGGCCTCGATCTGGCCCTTCGGTGTGTTCTCGATGCCGGCACGCACGATCTCGGCCGAGTAGGCGCCCAGGTTCACCACCATCGCGATCACGGAGGCGATCTCCGGCGTCAGCTTCATGCCCAGGCTGGGCAGGCCGAAGTAGATGAAGAACAGCTGCACGATGAACGGCGTGTTGCGGATCAGCTCCACGTAAACCGACACCACCGCCGCCAGCGGCCTGGGGCCCCAGGCGCGCGCCCAGCCGCAGGCGACGCCGACGGCACAGCCGATGACGGCCGACACCGCCGTCAGGCCAAGCGTGAAGCCGGCGCCGCGCAGCAGCGCGGGCCACTGTTCGAGCACGGCGAGAAAGTCCAATGCGACCATGACTCGACCCTGGGCTGCGAAACGAAGCGCGCGTTCAGTTCGGCAGATTGCCGGCCGGCCGACCGAGCCACTTCTGCGACATCTTGTCCAGATCGCCGCTGGCCTTGGCTGCGGCGATGATCTCGTTGACCTTGGCCTTCAGCTTGTCCTCGCCCTTGGCCACGCCGATGAAGTTGGGCGAATCCTTGAGCACGAACTTGTATTCGGCGCCGAGATTCGGGTTGCGCACCATCATGTTGCCGGCCACCGAGGCGCCGGTGGCGATGACCTGCACCTGCCCCGAGACGAAGGCCGAGACGGTGGCGTTGTTGTCCTCGAAACGCTTGATGTCGGCCGAAGGCGGCGCGATCTTCGTCAGCTCCAGGTCCTCGATGGCGCCACGCGTCACGCCCACGGTCTTGTCGGCCAGGTCGGCCGCGCTCTTGATGGCCAGCCCCTTCGAGGCGAACACCGCCTGGAAGAACGGCGAATAGGCCGCCGTGAAGTCGATGACCTTCTCGCGCTCGGGGTTCTTGCCCAGCGTGGAGATCACCAGGTCGGCCTTCTTCGTCTGCAGGTACGGGATGCGGTTGGCGCTGGTCACCGGCAGCAGCTCGACCGTCACGCCGAGCTTGGCGCCGATGTAGTTGGCCATGTCGATGTCCAGCCCCTGCGGCTTCAGGTCGGTGCCGACGAAACCGTAGGGTGGGAAGTCGGTGGGGATGGCGATGTTGATCACCTTCTTCGACATCACCTCGTCCAGCGTGCCTTGCGCCAGCGCGGCGGGGGCATTCAACAAGGCGGCGGCGCCCAGCAGGGCGGTGGCGAGCATCTGGCGACGGAACATGGTCATTTCTCCTTCTGGCGTTTGCGTGTTGGACTGGGGATGGGGGTGGGTCGGGTTTCAGTCTTGGCGGCAGCGCCGATCAGGTCGCTGAACAGGCGCCGCGGCCTGGACGGCGCAGCCGCCGCCGGCACGGGCAGCAAGGCATTGCGCAACGACGCGAGCGGGTCGTCGGCCACCGACTTCGGCCCCAGATGGTCGGCCACGGTGCCGATGTGGTCGCGCAGCCGCTGCAAGGCCAGCGCGCGGTTGCCGGCTTCGAGCGCGGCGACGATCTGCGCATGCTCGGCACACGACTGCGCCGCATCGTGCGTGGACTGGAACAGCGTGGCGACGAGCGTGGTGCGCGCGGTCAGGTCCTTCAGGATGTCGGCCAGCAGCGAGTTGCCCGCGCACTCCGCCAGGCAGACATGAAAGTCGCCGAGCAGCCAGCTGCGCTCGCCGGCATCGCCGGCACGGATGGCCGCCTTCTCGCGCAGCACATGCTGCTTCAAGCGCTTGACGGTGGCCGCGGGCAGCGTGTCGGGCAGCGACTGCAGCACGCCCGATTCGATGGCCACGCGTGCGTCGAAAGCCTCCTTCGCCTCGACCCGCGAGGGCTGCACCACGAACCAGCCGCGCCGCGCATTGACCTCGACCATGCCGCGCGCCGACAGCCGCGACAACGCCTCGCGCACCAGCGTGCGGCTGACGCCGAACAGATCGGCCAGCACCTGCTCGCCCAGGCGCTGGCCGGGCAGCACGCGCCCGGCCAGGATCGCATCGACGATGCGATCGGCGATCAGGTCCGGGCTGGTCTTGCTGCCCGATCGGGGTGCCATGTCGAATCTCGATGGTGCACGCGGGGCGCGGGTCGAGCGCCACTGGCGCCACTTTCAGCCTCATTTGTGTGCATCCTGCTCATGTCAGTCTTGTATGCAAGGTGTGTGAGCAAAGGTCGTGCCATCGAGCGGGCACCGGCAGGCGCCCTATCGATTCAGACCGGAGCGCCAAACGGCGGCCGACATGCGGCACCCAGCGCGCGTTTGACCGGTGAGCCTGTTTGGCGAGACCGGCCATGCGCAGCGACGCGCGGCATCCGGTCGAAGGTCGGTAACAGACTGGGTGCCGACGGTATCGGCAACTCCATTCAGCGACCGCTTGCACAGGAACCAGTCGTAGGCGCGAGAGCATGTGCAGGGTTTGCCTTGCTCGGCCGGCGCAAGATCTCGATCTCGTCGTGGCATCGTTGCCGAGGTCCGCGCGAGGCAGCCGGTGCGAGAAGATCGAACCTTGCAGCTTGTCGTTTGCATCTATCCCATTCCGAGACGCCGAAGATCAACTCATAGCCAGCCGGGTCGTCTGCGGTCTCGATCCTGAAAGTCCGCGACATACGAATTCGGAAAGCTCCTCTTTAGGCGGGAGGGCTTAGTCGAGTGTCGACTGACAGTCGCTCCTGCGTTCGGATCTTGTATCGCCCATGTGCCATGCTGGGCTCGAACACCAAATTCCAGCTCCTCTTGGACACGGCGCTCGGGAATAGCACAAAGCCGTGGCTGCCGAGGAAGCGAGCCCCCCAAGCTTGCTGATGAACGCTCGGCGTACCACCGGACAGCCATGCGGGGTTCGGGATTTCGTCCGGCATGACGACCCGAACTCGCGTGGTATCTGGGATCTCGATGCTGGTCAGTACATGGGGTTGCGTGTCCAGAACCTTGAACCCGCGATGCACGGCAGACTCGACCAAGCATGTCGACGGATCTATGGAGCAATACACCGCCTTGAACCCCTTGGGGTTCCAGCGGCCACCCAACGATTCTGCGCCGATCCCACTGTCCCATGAGGTCGAGTAGCGCTCAGCATCGATTCGCCACGCCACCAATACCGAGGTAGTGTCGAGGGCAGCTGGCAGCGGGGTCATCAGTTGTAGACCCCGTGCTCGAGTCGGCCGAGGAATTCCTTGACCAGTTCCGCACCTTGGACCGTTCTTAGCAGATCGATCGGCCGCGCCCCGTCAAGGCCCATGGCCTCCTGCGACATCCAGCGCTCGGCCTCTTCCCTCCCGCCAAACACGTCGGTAGCCTTTGCCAGCGCCTCGGCGAATAGCCACGTGCGGCTCGCCAAGTCAGTAGGCATCGCCTTTTTCGGCTCGTCCTTTTGACGCCTGAGGGTCCGCGTGCTGATACCCACCACGTTGGCCACATCGAGTTCAGACAGGGCCTTAATGTGGTCGGTCAGAAAGAACAGCGCAGCGTACGGCAACCCTTGAACGATTGCGGCGTGCACCTCGGCGCGCGTAGATGGCTTGCGTTTTAGAAGACGCTCGCCACCAAGCAGCGCCAAAGTGCCTGGGAAGAAATCGAAGTCCGCGGGGGAATGAACAAGCAAATTGCGAAGCTCGGTCGACGCACCGTATGCGCCTTGGGGGAAGCAGACCGAGGCAAATTGGTCGGCACCGACGTACCGGCAACTCGAAGCCGTCAGAAGCTTCATCAGCATCACCCGATGTTGGCCATCCACGGTCGCGACGAGGTTGGGATGGCGCTGAACCTGATTGAGAATTAGCGCAAAGCTATCGCGAGCACGTGGAGGCAGGGCGTTCACATCCGGCACGCTGGGCATCTTTTCATCAACCGACTCGCCAGCCATTGCTTGGATATCGTCTAGGAGTTGCCGGACGGACTGCGCTGCCGTCTCGTCGGTATGACGTTTCGATGGCTCGGGCACCTCGGTGGGTGTGGTTGTCAATGCACTCTCCGGTCAGTTCATGCTGTTGGCCAATCGTCCTAGTTTTTCGGACAGATGTCAAGATGGCCGAAATTGAGAACTGAGGTAGGGACTGGCAACGGTGCCATGCGCCCGTTGGACCTACCGGCCGCCGGGGGGGCGCGGCGCCAAAACCACTGCTTGATGTCGGTGAGCGCAAGTAGACCTGGCGACAGCCAACGGCGGTTCACGCAGCAGCGCTGAAGCTCACGCCAGCTGAAGTGCGCGGAAGGTAGTGCGAAGCCGCACAGTCGCGGCAGCCGAGCGACTGCACGAGTTCGCAAACCGGCTGCCGGCCGGGCGTGCCCCTCAAGGCCCCAGAGTCACCCGTGCCGGGTCGAACGCGCGCAGCGCCTTGGGCGCGAACCACTTGCGGTACAGCGCGGCCGTGGGCTCGCCTTCTTGACCAGGCCCTTGGCCTTCAGCCATTGGCCTTCGAGCACCATCAGGTCGAGCGTGCCCTGGTCGAGCTCGATGCGGTATTCGTAGTCGGGCCAGGCGGCGCGGATGGCTCGCGCCACGTACTCCTCGCCCTTCAACAGCACTGCCAGCACGCGCTAGGTGAGGGCCGGGTTGGCGCTGGTCTTCTCCGACGCGGCAAGGATGACGCTGCTGGCGAAGTCCGGCGGGCGGATCTCCTGGTACTGCGCACCCAGGATGCGCCTGGCGTTGCCGTAGGCGCTGAGGAAGGCGACGATGCCATCGACGTCGCCGCGCGCCAGCGCCGGGATCATTTCCAGCGACGACACGTTCACCAGTTCCACCTTCACGCCGGCGGCGTCGAGCGCGGTGCTGATGATGTAGTGGATGTTGGTGCCCATTGGCATGGCCACCTTCTTGTCGGCCAGGGCCTTCAGGTCGGTCGCATCACACCGGCTACGCCCGGAAATTCGGCCATCACGACGTAGTCACGTTGCCCGCCGATCAGCGCCTCGAAGCCGGCGCGGCCGTTGGCGAAGGGGATTTTCTTCGCGTCCAGCTTCTGGGCGGCCCACAGCTTCTTGTCGGCCGCCTGGGCGATCTGCGGCACGTCGGGGTAGGCGCCCCAGCCGATGGTGACGGGGGTCAGGTCCTGGGCGAAGGCGCGCGGCAGCAGCAGCGCCTTGATCAGCCGTTGGTACAGATGGCGGCCGACCTGGAACTGCGCGTCATGGCCGAGCGCATCGAGCCGCCTTTGGCACGCGCCGCGCGCGCGGTGGTCGAGACCAGCTCGGTGCCGATGGCGCGGCGGCTGGTGGCCGGTGGTGAACTGGTGGCCTTCCTGATCCGCGAGAACGTCGCGCAGGATGTCGCTGACGGCAAGCTGGCCTGGGCCGCACTGGACGATGCCGGCGCGCGCCTGCACAGCTGCCTGTACCAGCGCAGCGGCTACACCACCGCCGTCGCGGTGGGCGCGTTCGTGGATGAGCTGGATGGGGCGATCAACCGCCCTGATGCCGGGGGCCGACCCGCGCAGCTGAGAGGGCCTGCGCGGTGCAGGCCTTCGGATCACTTCTTGCGGAACTTGCGCAGCGCCGCGATCTGCGCCGCCATCGTCGCGAACTCGCCCTGCGCCTTGGCGAAATCGATGTCGCTCTTGGCGCTCTTCATTGCTTCTTCGGCCATTTTCTTGGCCTCGCCGGCCTTGGCCTCGTCGAGGTCGTGGCCGCGGATGGCGGTGTCGGCCAGCACCGTCACCGTGCCCGGCTGCACTTCGAGAATGCCGCCGGCGACGAAGACGAATTCCTCGGCATCGTTATCGGCGCGGATGATGCGCACCGCGCCGGGCTTGATGCGCGTGATCAGCGGCGTGTGGCGCGGGTAGATGCCGAGCTCGCCCATCTCGCCAGGCAGCGCGACGAACTTCGCTTCGCCGGAGAAGATGCTCTCCTCGGCGGACACCACATCGACGTGAAGCGTGGCCATACGCGTTCTCCTGCTTGTCGCTGCCGCTTACTGAATCGTCTTCGCCTTGGCGATCGCTTCGTCGATGCCACCGACCATGTAGAAGGCCTGCTCGGGCAACGCGTCGCATTCGCCGTTGACGATCATCTTGAAGCCGCGGATGGTTTCCTTCAGCGGCACGTACTTGCCCGGCGTGCCGGTGAAGACCTCGGCGACGTGGAACGGCTGGCTCAGGAAGCGCTGGATCTTGCGCGCGCGCGCCACCGCCAACTTGTCCTCGGGCGACAGCTCGTCCATGCCGAGCACGGCGATGATGTCGCGCAGTTCCTTGTAGCGCTGCAGCGTGCCCTGAACGGCGCGGGCCGTGTTGTAGTGGTCTTCGCCGACCACGTTCGGGTCGAGCTGGCGGCTGGTCGAATCGAGCGGATCGACCGCTGGGTAGATGCCCAGCGAGGCGATGTCGCGCGACAGCACCACGGTGGAGTCCAGGTGCGCGAAGGTGGTGGCCGGCGACGGGTCGGTCAGGTCGTCGGCGGGCACGTACACCGCTTGAATGGAGGTGATCGAACCGACCTTGGTCGAGGTGATGCGCTCCTGCAACCGGCCCATTTCCTCGGCCAAGGTCGGCTGGTAGCCCACCGCCGACGGCATGCGCCCGAGCAGCGCAGAGACTTCGGTGCCGGCCAGCGTGTAGCGGTAGATGTTGTCGACGAAGAAGAGCACGTCCTTGCCTTCGTCACGGAACGATTCGGCGATCGTCAAGCCGGTCAGCGCGACGCGCAGGCGGTTGCCCGGCGGCTCGTTCATCTGGCCATAGACCATCGCCACCTTCGATTCGCCCAGGTTCTCGAGGTTGACGACGCCCGAATCCGACATCTCGTGATAGAAGTCGTTGCCCTCGCGCGTGCGCTCGCCGACGCCGGCAAACACCGACAGGCCGCTGTGCGCCTTGGCGATGTTGTTGATCAGTTCCATCATGTTCACGGTCTTGCCGACACCGGCACCACCGAACAATCCGACCTTGCCGCCCTTGGCGAACGGGCACACCAGGTCGATGACCTTGATGCCGGTTTCAAGCAGGTCCTGCGACGGGCTCAACTCGTCATAGGCCGGCGGCTTGCGGTGGATCGACATCATCAGGTCCTGCGCCACCGGGCCGCGTTCGTCGATGGGCCGGCCCAGCACGTCCATGATGCGGCCGAGCGTGGCGCGGCCCACCGGCACCGCGATCGCCTTGCCGGTGTTGGACACCATCAGCCCGCGGCGCAGGCCATCGGACGACCCGAGTGCGATGGTGCGCACGACGCCGTCACCGAGCTGTTGCTGCACTTCGAGCGTCAGCTCCCCGCCTTCCATTTTCAGTGCGTCGTACACCTTGGGCATCTGGTCGCGCGGGAATTCCACGTCGACCACCGCGCCGATGCATTGAACGATCTTGCCGTCAGCCATGATGTTTCCTTTGACTTGTATTTCTTGAGATTTGCTGAAGCCGATCCGTCAAACCGCCGCGGCTCCGGCGACGATCTCGGACAGTTCCTTGGTGATCGCCGCCTGGCGCGTGCGGTTGTAGATGAGCTTCAGTTCGCCGATCAGGTTGGCGGCGTTGTCGGTGGCCGCCTTCATCGCCACCATGCGTGCCGAATGTTCGGAGGCCATGTTCTCGGCCAGCGCCTGGAACACCAGCGCTTCGGTGTAGCGCACCAACAACTCGTCGATGACCGCCGGCGCGTCGGGCTCGTAGATGTAGTCCCAGCCGTGCTGGCCCTTGTCAGCGGCCATGTCCTCGGCCGACAGCGGCAACAGCTGCTGGATCACCGGCTCTTGCTTGATGGTGTTGATGAAGCGCGTGTAGCACAGGTACACGGTCGACAGCCGGCCCGCCGCATAGGCATCGAGCAGCACCTTGACCGGGCCGATCAGCTTGTCGAGCGCGGGCCGGTCGCCCATGTGCGTGGCGTGCGACACCACCTTCGCGCCGATGCGGTTGAGAAAGCCCAGGCCCTTGTTGCCGATGGCCACCGCCTCGCTCTTCTTGCCGGCGGCTTCGACCTCGCGCAGCCGCGTCGTCACCGCGCGCAGCACGTTGGTGTTCAGGCCACCGCACAGGCCCTTGTCGGTGGTGACGAGGATGAAGCCGACCGTCTTGGCCTCGTCGTGCGCGACCATGAACGGGTGCTTGTATTCGGGCGTCGCCGTGGCCAGGTTGGCGGCCAGGTTGCGGATCTTGTCGGCGTAGGGGCGCGCGGCGCGCATGCGGTCCTGCGCCTTGCGCATCTTCGCCACCGAGACCATCTCCATGGCCTTGGTGATCTTCTTCGTGTTCTCGAAGCTCTTGATCTTGCCGCGTATCTCTTTGCCTGCTGCCATCTGAGGCTCCCTTATCCCTTCAGGCGAAGGATTTCTTGAATGCCGTGATCGCGGTCGTCAGTTCGGCTTCGGCTTCCTTGTCCAGCGCCTTCGTGGTTTCGATCTTCTTCAGCAGATCGGCGTGGCTGGTCTTCAGGTGCGTGTGCAATCCGCTTTCGAAAGCCAGGATCTGCTTCACCTCGACCTCGTCCATGAAGCCCTTGTTGACCGCGAACAGGGTCGCGCCCATCAGGCTGATCGGCTGCGGCGAATACTGGTTCTGCTTCAGCAGTTCGGTCACCCGCGCACCGCGGTCGAGCTGCTTGCGCGTGGCTTCATCCAGGTCGGACGCGAACTGCGCGAACGCGGCCAGTTCACGGTACTGCGCCAGGTCGGTGCGGATGCCGCCCGACTGACCCTTCATGATCTTCGTCTGCGCCGACGAACCCACGCGCGAGACCGAGATGCCGGCGTTGATGGCCGGGCGGATGCCGGCGTTGAACAGCGAGGTTTCAAGAAAGATCTGGCCGTCGGTGATCGAGATCACGTTCGTCGGCACGAAGGCCGAGACGTCGCCGGCCTGCGTCTCGATGATCGGCAGCGCGGTCAGCGAACCGGTCTTGCCCTTGACCTTGCCTTCGGTGAAGGCTTCGACGTAGTCGGCATTCACGCGCGCAGCGCGTTCGAGCAGGCGGCTGTGCAGGTAGAACACGTCGCCGGGATAGGCCTCGCGGCCCGGCGGGCGACGCAGCAGCAGCGACACCTGGCGGTAGGCCACCGCCTGCTTGCTCAGGTCGTCGTAGACGATCAGTGCGTCTTCGCCACGGTCGCGAAAGTACTCGCCCATGGTGCAGCCGGAGTACGCCGAGACGTACTGCATCGCCGCGCTCTCGGCGGCGGTGGCGGCGACGACGATGGTGTATTCCATCGCGCCGTGCGCTTCGAGTGCGCGCACCACGTTCTTCACCGACGACGCCTTCTGGCCGATGGCGACGTAGATGCAGGTCATCTCCTGACCCTTCTGGTTGATGATCGCGTCCACCGCCACCGCGGTCTTGCCGGTTTGCCGGTCGCCGATGATCAACTCACGCTGGCCGCGGCCGATCGGCACCATCGAGTCGATCGACTTCAGCCCGGTCTGCATCGGCTGATCGACCGACTTGCGCGCGATCACGCCCGGTGCGATCTTCTCGATCGGCATCGACAGCTTGGCGTCGATCGGGCCCTTGCCGTCGATCGGCTGGCCGAGCGCGTTGACGACGCGACCCTTCAGTTCGGGGCCCACCGGCACTTCGAGAATGCGCCCGGTGCACTTGACCGTGTCGCCTTCGGAGATGTGCTCGTACTCGCCCAGGATCACCGAGCCGACCGAATCGCGTTCGAGGTTCAGCGCCAGGCCGTAGGTCGGCTGCCCGTCGCTGCCGGCCGGGAATTCGAGCATCTCGCCCTGCATCGCGTCGGACAGGCCGTGGATGCGGCAGATGCCGTCGGTCACCGACACGACCGTGCCCTGGTTGCGGATGTCGGCCGAGACGCCCAGGCCTTCGATGCGGCTCTTGATCAGCTCGGAAATTTCGGCGGGATTCAGTTGCATGAGGTTTCTCCGTTGGACGGTATCGCGGCGCGGATTCGCGGCCTTAAGCCGTCAGCGCCACGCGCATTTGTTCGAGACGGGCCTTGACCGAAGTGTCGAGCACCTCGTCGCCGACGACGACGCGGATGCCGCCGATCAGCTCGGGCTCGATGACCACGCTGGCGTTCAGCTTGCGCTTGAAGCGCGCCTCGAGCGAGGCCACCACGTCGGCCAGTTGCGCCGGCTCGATGGCGAAGGCGCTGTGGATCACCGCATTCGAGACACCCGAACTGGCGTTGACCAGGGCATGGAACTGGGTGGCGATTTCCGGCATCGCAGCCAGGCGGCCGTTGTCGATGACGGTGTGCAGCAGGTTCTTCGCCGCATCCGACACCGGCGTTTTCACGACCGACGTGATCAGCTCGAAGACCTGCGCGGATTCGACCTTCGGGTTGTCGGCGAACTGGCGCAACTGCACATTGCCGGCCACATCGGCCAGCGCTTGCACCTGCGCGGCCAGCTCGGCGCGATCGACACCCTTCGTCTTGAAGAGTGCTTCGGCATAGGGCCGGGCGATGGTTGCGATTTCAGCCATGGTGATGCCGCAGCGCGATCAAAGCTCGGCCCTCAGGCGACCCAGCAGTTCAGCATGCACGCCCGCATCGACCTCTTTCTTCAGGATCGATTCGGCACCCTTGACGGCCAGCGACGCCACCTGCTCGCGCAACACCTCGCGCGCCTTGGTCGATTCCTGCTCGGCCTCGGCGCGCGCGGCGGCGATGATCTTCGCCGCCTCGTCGCTGGCGCGAGCCTTGGCTTCCTCGACCATCTGCTGCGCCAGCCGCTCGGCATCGGCCAGCCGCTTGGCGGCGTCGGTGCGTGCTTCGCCGAGCTGTTCCTCGACGCGCTTGTGGGCGGTGGCCAGTTCGGCCTTGGCCTTGTCGGCGGCCGACAGGCCATCGGCGATCCTTTTCGCGCGCTCGTCGAGCGCGGCCGTGATCGGCGGCCAGATGAATTTCATCGTGAACCCGACCAGGATCAGGAACACGATCATCTGAAAGATGAGGGTACTGGTGATGCTCACGGCATGGCCTTCATGTCAGGGTGCCCGGCCGCCCGAAGCCCTGACGCGCCCCTCGGGGGGCAGCGAGCAAAGCGAGCGTGGGGGTAGTTTCATCGCGGTCAGTCGATGCCGGGCGGCGCGCCCGGCGGCGAAAGATTCACTTCGGCAGCGCGGCCAGTTGCGCCAGGAACGGGTTGGCGGTGGTGAACCACAGCGCGATACCGGTGCCGATGATGAACGACGCGTCGATCAGGCCGACAAGCAGGAACATCTTCGTCTGCAGTTCGCCCATCAGTTCGGGCTGCCGCGCGGCCGATTCGAGAAACTTGCTGCCCATGACGCCGATGCCGATGCACGCACCCATGGCGCCCAGGCCGATGATGATGCCTGCCGAAACCGCGACGAGACCGATGAGTTCCATGTTGACTCCTGTTATCGAAAAAAGTAAGGGAGGGAAGGGACGAGAAAGTGATCAGTGCGAATCGTGCGCCTGACCGATGTAAACCAACGCCAGCATCATGAACACGAACGCCTGCAGCGTGATGATCAGGATGTGGAAGATGGCCCATACGGTACCGGCGATGACGTGGCCGATGGCCAGTGCGATGCCGGTGAATGACAACGTGAACGCGCCGCCCATCAGCGCGATCAGCAGGAAGATCAGCTCGCCGGCATACATGTTGCCGAACAGTCGCATGCCGTGCGAGATGGTCTTGGCGACGAATTCGACGATCTGCATCGCGAAGTTGAACGGGTACAGCAAGAAGTGGTTGCCGAACGGGGCCGTGAACAGCTCATGGATCCAGCCGCCCACGCCCTTGATCTTGACGTTGTAGTACAGGCACAAAAGCAGCACGCCGAGCGACAGGCCCATCGTGATCGACAGGTCGGCAGTGGGCACCACGCGCATGTAGGCGTGGCTGGCATCGTGGCCCGCGGCGCTGTAGGCACCGGCCCACAGTTCGGGCAGCAGATCGACCGGCAGCAGGTCCATCGCGTTCATCAGGAAGATCCAGACGAACACCGTCAACGCCAACGGCGCCACCAGCTTGCGGCTGTGCGCGTTGTGCACGATGCCCTTGGCCTGCGCATCGACCATCTCGACGAGGATCTCGACGGCGGCCTGGAAACGCCCCGGCACGCCCGACGTGGCCTTGCGCGCGGCCAGCCACATCAACCAGCAGCCGAGCGCGCCGAGCAACGCGGCATAGAACACCGAGTCGTAATTGACCACCGAAAAATCGACCAGGCTGGCCGGCTTACCGGTGCCCAGGTGGGTCAGGTGGTGAACGATGTATTCGCCGGCGGTGGGCGCGTGCGCTTCAGCTGCCATGTGTTCGGTTTCCCACTCGACTTTCCACTTCGTTTGCGTCGCTTGGCGCGCTCTTGTTGCCAGCCCGCCGACGCCACAACAGCGCCAGCCAGTATGTCTGCATGCACAGCACCATCGCCACCAGCAACGCCGGCCAGCTCAGGGGCTGCACGATCTTCGGAGCCAGCACCAGCATGAGCACCGAAAAACCGATCTTCACCACTGCCCACATCAGGAAAGTGACGGCACCGGCCACGGGCGAGACCCTCGAGTTGGGGCTGGTCGCCCCCCGCGCCATCAAGGCACCGGGCACCACCACCACGGCCGCGCCATACAGCGCGGACAGGCCCACCGAGAGATCGCCGCCCCACCACCCCGCCAAGGCGGCCACCGAACCCCCCAACGCGACCTGGGCCGCGATCACCCACCACACCGACACCGGTGGATGTCTCTGCAAGAAGGCTTGCGCCTCTTGCCGGGTCAGTGGAGCTTGCCGGTCTTCGTCCTCTTTATCGACCCACCTGTCTGCACGGAAATTCGCGTTGAAGCTCGTGTTGACTTTCCGCGCAGACATGCCGTCGATTTTTCTTCTGTGTTCAGCAAAGCCTGAAAATTATAAGAGAAAACCCGCGCGGCTCAGAGCACCCCCGGGCGAGCGCTTCACCGGGCCACCTGCGAACATGCGCGCCCATGCACAACGGCTTCTCACTGCGCGCCGCGCTGGCGCTGGCCTGCTTCGTCTCGTGCGCCGCCGCGCAATCGCCGCCGCGCGCCGATGCGGTCGAGATCCAACCTCGGCGCGACGGGCACTACCAGAACAACTATCTCGAATTCGAACCGAAAGGCTTCTCAAAGCTGTTGCAGTGGAAATTCGACGCGCTGCTGGACGGGCTGCCGCCACCGCCGCGCGCGCCGGTCCCCACGATCCCGGCCGATGTGGCTTTCATCCGCGCCAACGTCGGCGCGCAGCAGCAGCCGGCGGCAACCTGGATCGGCCACGCCAGCGTGCTGCTGCAACTGGCCGGCCTGAACGTGTTCACCGATCCGATCTTTTCCGAGCGCGCGTCGCCGGTTGCGTTCATCGGACCGAAGCGTGCGCAGCCGCCGGGGTTGACGCCGGCCATGTTGCCGCCGATCGATGTGGTGTTGATCTCGCACAACCACTACGACCACCTCGACCTGCCGAGCCTGACGGCCCTGAACGCGCAGCCTGGCGGCGCGCCGCTGTTCATCGTGCCGCTGGGCGTGAAGGCCTTGCTGAACGACGAGGGCATCGACAACGTGCTCGAGCTGGGCTGGTGGCAGGCGCATCGCCTGGGCACACTCGAGATCGTGATGACGCCGGTGCAGCACTGGTCAGGTCGCTCCTACAACGACCGCATGCAGACTCTGTGGGGCGGCTATGCGCTGTTCGCGCCCGAGCTGCACGTGTTTTTCAGCGGCGACACCGGCTATTCGAAGGACTTTGCCGACATCCGCGCGCGCTTCGCATCGCGGCAGGGCGCGCAGCAGGGCGGCGGCTTCGATCTGGCACTGATCGCCATCGGTGCCTACGAACCGCGCTGGTTCATGAAGGACCAGCACATCAACCCGGCCGAGGCGGTGCAGGTGCACCGTGACCTGGGCGCCAAGCGCTCGATCGGCGTGCACTGGGGCACTTTCGAGCTCACCGACGAAGCGCTCGACGAGCCGCCGCGTGCGCTGACCGCGGCGCGCAGCGCGATGGCCATCGGCGATGACGAATTCAGCGTGCTGCCGATTGGCGGCACGCAGCGGTTGCCGCCGCGCGGCAGCGGCGCGGCCGTCGCTCAGGGCAGCGTCAGGTAGCGCTTCGCCAGCATCGCGAATTCCTCGCGCTGCTGCGCGCTCACCGGCCGGCCGAGCTCCTGTTCGATCAGCACGGCCACCGGCTCGGCCAGCGCCGCGGCGCGCGCGGCGTCCAGGAACAACAGCCGCGATCGCCGTGCCAGCACGTCCGCCAGCGTGCGCGCCATTTCGAAGCGCAGCGCAAAGCGCACCATCGCCTCGCTGAGGCAGCCTGGGCCACCTGTATCGCCCGGTGCTTCGCTGTCGCGCCACAGCCAGTTGTCGGCGCCAGGCAGGCTGCGCAACAGCGCCGCCTCGCTGCCGTACAGGTGCTCACCCGGCGCCTCGCACAACGGCCGGCCTGGCGCCGCGCCCAGCAGCGGCAGCCGCTCGGTGACGCCCGCGGCCCGGTTTTCGAGCAGGCCGCGCGACATGCATTGCGCCAGCACGTCCTCGGCCATCGCGCGATAGGTGGTCCACTTGCCGCCAGTCACGGTGACCAGCCCCGAGCGCGCCACCGCCACGGTGTGCTCGCGCGACAAGGCCTTGGTGTCCTCGCCGTCATCACCGCCCGGCCGCACCAGCGGCCGCAGGCCCACCCACACCGAGCGCACATCGGCGCGCGTGGGCTGTCGGTTCAGGTAGCGGCCGGCTTCACCGAGGATGAAATCGACCTCGGCCTTGAACGGCGTCGGTTCGCGCGCCAGATCGTCACGCGGCGTGTCGGTGGTGCCGAGGATGGTCTTGCCCAGCCACGGCACGACGAACAGCACGCGCCCGTCGGCCGTCTTCGGCACCATCAGTGCGTGCGTGCCGGGCATGAACGCCCGATCGACGATCAGGTGCACGCCCTGGCTCGGCGCCACCAGCGGCGGCGGGGCCGGCGCATCGCTGTCGCGGTCCATGCCGCGCAGCGCATCGACCCACACGCCGGTGGCGTTGACCACGCAACGCGCACGCAGCGCGAAGGCTTCGCCGCTCTCGGCATCGCGGCAGCGCACGCCGCAGACGCGACCCTCTTCGCGCAGCAGGCCGTCGACCGCGCAGTGGTTCAGCAGTGTGGCGCCGCGCGAGATCGCGGTGCGCGCGAGCAGGCTGGCCAGCCGTGCATCGTCGAACTGCCCGTCCCAGTACTTGACGCCGCCGACCAGGCCTTGCGGCCGCACCGTGGGCAGCACCGCGCGCGTTTCGCGCGCCGACAGCCACTCGGTGCGGCCCAGGCTCTGGCGCCCGGCGAGCGCGTCGTAGGCCTTCAGGCCGGCGCCGTAGAACGGTGCTTCCCACAGCTTGTAGCCGGGCACCACGAAAGCCAGCCGCTGCGCCACGTGCGGCGCGTTCGCGAGCAAGGTGGTGCGCTCGTGCAACGCCTCGCGCACCAGCGCGACATCGCCCTGCGCCAGGTAGCGCACGCCGCCGTGCACCAGCTTGGTCGCGCGCGACGAGGTGCCCGCGGCGAAATCATCGCTTTCCAGCAGCACCACCGAGAAGCCGCGCGCGACCGCGTCCAGCGCCACGCCGAGGCCGCTTGCACCCCCGCCGACGACGGCGAGGTCCCATTCGCGTGCCTCACGCAGCTGCGCGAGCAGGCGGGCGCGGTCGAACGCGTCCGGGTTCAGCAAGCACGCACCCGTTGCGAGTGCGCCCAGGCAGCGCGCCGCGCCATCACAACACGCTGATGTCGAGCTGCATCCAGGCTTCGAACGATGCACCCGGCGCCACGCTGCGCAGGCCCTGCGCCGCCGGCTCGGCCATGTGGATGGCATTCGAGACATGGCTCACCGGCTCGACGCAGAAGTAGTCGCGTTGCGGCGGGGTGTACACCACCAGACGGTCGAGCGACGAGCTCAGTTGCAGCGAGAACTTCTCGTCGCGGATGCGCGCCGGCCCGCGCCAGCCATCGAAACAGTTGTCGTAGTCGAGATGCTGCACATCGCTGTCAATGCCGCTTTGTGCCACCTTGCGCACCGGCAGTTGCGTCGCGTCGCTGTCCCAGCGCGAATCGAGCTCGACATGCAGCCGACTGCGTGCGCGCCGCGGGAAGTACGGGTGCCAGCCCAGGCCCACCGGCTGCGCCTGCGCGGCCGTGTTGTCGAACACCAGTTGCACGCGCATCGAGCCAGCGGCCAGGCTGAAGTACTGACGCGCCTGGAAGGGGAAAGGCCAGTGTTCGTCGGGCACATGCTCATAGCCGAGCACCACCTCGAGCGCGTTCGACGAGACGATGCGCCACGGCTTCAACCAGCCCACGCCGTGCAGCGAATGCGGGCTGTCGTCGAAGTTCGGCGCGGTCGTGTAGTCGGCGCCCTTCCAGCGAAAACGCCGGTAGGCGAGGCGGTTCGAATACGGCAGCAGCGGGTAGCAGGCCGCGGCGCGCGGCTTGGTCAGCGCGGCCGGCTCGGTGCTGCGCAGCAGCGGTTGATCGCGGTGCCACAGCCCGGCAATGCAGCCGCCCAGATCAGGGCGCAGCGCCAGCCGCAGCGCGCCGGCATGCAATTCGAAACCGTTGCTTGCACTCATTTCACTCATGCGGCTCATTCGGTCGGGGTGTCGGTGCGGGTGCCGCTTTGCAGCGAATGCACATGCGTTTCGCCGCCGCTCATGCGCAAGGCGCGCAGCGAGGCGGCGGCGCCTTGCATCAACAGGCCGATGTCGGAGGCCACCGCAAGGTAGTCGAAACCCATGGCGCGGTATTGCGTGACCACGTCGGGCGTGCCGCCGACGGTGCCCAGCGGCTTGCCCACCGCTTTGCAGCGTCGCGCCGCATCGGCCATCGCGCTCATCACCTCCGGATGCGTGAACTGCCCGACATGGCCCATGCTTGCCGACAGGTCGGCCGGGCCCATGAACAGTGCATCGATGCCCTCGACGGCGGCGATGGCTTCCAGCTGCGCCAGCGCCTGCGGGGTTTCCAGCTGCACGATGACGCCGATGCCGGCATCGGCCGTCTTCAGGTAGTTCGGCACGGTGCCGAAGCGCGCGCCGCGGCTCATGCCCGACATGCCACGCTGCCCGGCCGGCGGGTAGCGCGTGGCGGCCACCGCGCGGCGCGCCTCGTCGGCGTTCTGCACGAACGGGAACAGCACCGTGGTGGCACCGGCATCGAGCACGCGCTTGACGGTGACCGCATCGTTCCACGGCACGCGCACCACCGGCACCATCTTGGTATTGCCCAGCGCCTGCAGCAGATGCACCAGCTGCATCACGTCCACAGGCGCGTGTTCCATGTCGAGCACGCCCCACTCGAAACCGGCCAGGCCCATCGCTTCGGCGACGATCGGGCTGGCCGAGCTGACCCAGCTGCCGATGGGCGGCTGGCTGCCGGACGACTGCAACAACTGGCGAAAGGCGTTCATCACACATTCCTCGCGAAGGGCGGTCAGTCTATCGCCCGCCCGGACATGGCGACAAACAGGGCAACAGCAGAGCCTTCAACCGGCGCGCAGATCGACCTTCAGGTAGTGCGCGCCCGGGATCGGGTTGAAGTAGTACGGCGCCACCTCCTCGAAGCCGAGCGTGGCATACAGCCCGCGCGCCGATTCCATCTCGTCGAGCGTGTCCAGCAGCATCGCCGAATAGCCGGCGCCGGTGGCACGGTCGATCAGCGATTGCGCGAGCACGCGGCCGAGCCCGAAGCGGCGGAACGCGCGGCGCACGAACAGCCGTTTCATCTCGCAGGCATTGGCATGATCGACATCGGTGAGGCCGCGAAACGCGCCGCAGCCAGCCAACTGATCATCGACGGTGGCCAGCAGCAGCGCGCCGCCCGGTGGCGCGTAGTCACCGGGCAGCGTGGCCAGTTCATCGGCGAAGTTCTGGAAGCACAGGTCGATCTGCAGACTGGCCGCGTACTCGCCGAACAGCTCGCGCGCGGCCTCGAAGTGCGCGGCCGTTTCGGCCACCAGCAGACGAATCTGCGGCTCCTGCGGCGCGGCTCTCATCGGCGCAGGCTAGCCACCGAACGACACCACCCAGCGCACGATGGCTCCGCTGATCAGCAGCAAGGTCAGCGCGAACAGCCGCGAGGCGGGGTTGTCCACGCTGGCGGGCGTGTCTGCCGGCAGCGGCTTGTCGCCGCTGATCATCGGCCGCACCAGGTTGCGCCGTCGCCGCAGGTACCAGCCGATGGCGGCGATGTGCAGCACGACCAACGCGCCGATGATCCACGGTCCAAATTCCGTGTGCCAGCCGGTGAGGTCCGCCGCGGTGGCGTTGGCGACAAAACGATTCAGCGGGCCGACGTTGCTGATCTCGTCGTCGGCGAACAGGCCACTGCCCACCTGCAGCGCGAGGATGCCCAGCAGCGCGAACACCGACAGGCTGCCCAGCGGGCTGTGGCCGACATCGAGGTGCTCGCCCGGTCGCGTCTGGCCGCGCAGGTAGCGCAGCAAGGTCGGTGGCGAGTGCATGAAGGCCGAGAAGCGCGACCAGCGGCCACCCATCAAGCCCCACAGCAGCCGGAACAGCAGCAGCGTGAAGATGGCGAAGCCGCAGCGAAAGTGCCAGACCATGGCATTGCCACCGATGGTGGCGGTGGTCACCGAGCCCAGCACCAGCAGCGCCAGCGCCCAATGAAACAGCCGCGTCGGCAGGTCCCACACGCGCACGGGCTTCAACGGCGACGGGTCATCGATCATCGTGGCCCCTCTGCTTCGCGACGGACACCGGCAAGAACCGGCGCCAATGCGTACACTGCCGCGGCGACGACGGTGCAGTCGCCTCGTGGCTGCAGCAACTCAATCCCACCCTTCGACCGGAGACATGGCATGAATCGATTCTCTCTCGTGGCCCTGACATTGGCCGCGGCAACGGTCGCGCTGCCGGCTGCCGCGCAGTTCCAGAAACCCGAAGACGCCATCAAGTATCGCAAGGCTGTGTTCACGGTGATGGGCACCAGCTTCGGCCGCATCGGGGCGATGACCTCGGGCAAGGCGCCTTTCGATGCCGCCGCGGTCGCCAGCAACGCCGAAATCGCCACGATGATGTCGAAGCTGCCCTACACCGCATTCATCGAAGGCACGGACAGCGGCGATACCAAGGCCAAGCCCGAGATCTGGAGCGAGCCGGCCAAGTTCAAGGCCGCCGCCGAGAAGATGCAGGCCGCGATGGCCGACCTGAATGCGGCGGCGAAAACCGGCAACGAGGCGCAGATCAAGACTGCCTTCGGCGCCACCGGCCAGGCGTGCAAGGCCTGTCACGACGATTTCCGAGCCAAGTAGGCACACACCGGGCTCGACGGCTGCCTCGACACGCGATCAACCGCTGTCGTGTCCGGCAAAGCCGAGCACGACACGGCGCGTCATCGCGCTCTTTTTCTCCACCTTGGTGACGATCACATCGCCGACCTCGGCAGTGTTGGCCACGTGCGTGCCGCCGCAGGGTTGCAGATCGACGCCCTCGATGTCGAGCAGGCGCACGCGGCCACGGCCGTCGGCGCTGCGCGGCGGCTTGACGCTCATGCTGCGCACCAGCGCCGGATTGGCATCGAGTTCGGCTTCATCGATCCAGCGTTGCCGCACGGCGTGCGCGCCGGCCACCAGGCGCGCGATGCCGTCGCTCAGGGCCTGCTTGTCGAGCGGCTCGTTCATGTGGAAATCGAGCCGCGCATAACGCGCGGTGATCGAGCAGCCGTCCACCGGATGCGGCACCAGCGCGCACAACAGGTGCGTCGCGGTGTGAAAGCGCATGTGGGCGTGGCGGCGGTGCCAATCGATGCGGGCGGTGAGCGCCGTGCCGGGCGCCAGTCCGCCGATGTCGGTACCGGGGCCAAGCACGTGCACGATCTCGCCGGCTTGCGCGCCCTTGCGGGTATCCACCACGCTCAGCGTGCGCCCATCGGGCAAAAGAAGCGAGCCGGCATCGCCGGCCTGCCCGCCCCCTTGCGGGTAGAACACCGTGCGGTCGAGGCACACACCTGCTTCGTCGATGGCAACGATGCGCGCCTCACACTCGCGCAGCGTGGCGTCGGCGGTGAACAGCGCCTCGGTCATTCGTTCGCCGCCATCACGCGGGCAAACACCGCGCGATCGACGTTGCCGCCTGTCAGCGGCAGGCCGATTCGCCGGCCGGCGAGTCGATCGCGCCATTGCATGGCCGCCGCCAGCGGCGCAGCGCCGGCGCCTTCGGCCACGTTGTGGGTGTCGCTGAAATAGATGCGCATCGCCTCGGCCACTTCATCATCGTCGACAGCGATGATGTCATTCACTTCGCGCAGCATCAGTTGCAAGGCGTCGCCGTCAGGCAAACGGCAGGCCAGGCCGTCGGCGAGCAGCGTGGTCACCGGCGCTTCGACCACGCGCCGCGCGACGAACGAATCCCTTGTCGCCATGGCATGGGCCGAGACCACGCCAACGATGCGCGTGGCCACCCCGAGGTGCGCACGCGCGTTGGCACAGGCGGCGATGCCCGAACCCATGCCGATCGGCACCAGCACCACATCGGGCTGCACCTGCTCGAAGAACTCGAGCCAGTAGCTGGTCACGCCGCGCACCAGGTCGCGGTGGAAGCTGGGCACGCGGTGCAGGCCGCGTTGCTCAGCCAGCACGGCCGCGTGTTCGCTGGCGGCCTGAAAATCCTCGCCATGTTCGATCAGTTCGGCGCCGAGCGCGCGCATCGCCGCGTTTTTCTCCGACGAGTTGCCGAACGGCACGACGATGGTGGCGGTCAGGCCGTGGCGGGCCGCGGCACGGGCAATCGACTGGCCGTGGTTGCCGCGCGTGGCACTGACCACGCCGCGCACGGACGGCTCGCGCTGCACCAGTTCGTGCAGATAGACCACGCCGCCACGCAGCTTGAAGGCTCCCAGGGCGGTGTGGTTCTCGTGCTTGACGAAGACCTGCGCACCCAAGCGCGCATCGAGCAGCGGCCAGCGGTGGGTTGCGGTGGCCGCGATCTCGCCGCGCACGACGGCGCGAGCGCTGTCGATGTCATCGCGGCTGAGCAGTTGCATCATCGAGCGGCGGTGATCAGGCGCATCGCTTCGGCCGGCATGGCTCGCTCATAGGCTCACCTCACCCTCGATGCACACCGAGACATCGCCGCCGACCCACACGGTGTCGCCCTCGGCCTCGATGTGCACACGCCCGGCGCGTTGCAGTGCGTCGCCCTGCGCCGCCACGTAGCGCGCAGGGGCGATGCCGGCCCCGATCAGCCACTGCGCGATGCTGGCGTTGAGGCTGCCGGTGACCGGGTCTTCATAGGCGCCGTCGCCGATCAGCGCACGCACCTCGAACTGCGCCTCTCCGCCCGGCGCATGCGCACCGACCAGGCCCAGCTTCAGGTCGCCCAAGCCCGGCCAGTCGGGCTTCACCGACAGCACGCGCGCTGCCGAGTCGAGCAGCAGCGCGCACCAGCCGGGGCCGTTGTCCACCCACTGGCCGGCGCGCACGGCCTGAGCCGGCAACGACAATGCCATTCGAATGCGCGCTACCGTGGTCTCGCCGAGCGGGCCATCGCGGCGCAGCGGCGGCGCGGCGAAGGCCAGCCGCGCGCCATCACGGCGCACACGCACCAGACCGACCTCGCACTGCTGCACGACCACGCCGGCCTGGCGCGGCACGCCGCCGGCCGCCAGCCAGGCGTGGCAGCTGCCCAACGTGGGATGGCCGGCAAAGGGCAGTTCGCCGCCCGGCGTGAAGATGCGCACACGGTAATCGGCGCCGGCAGCGGTGGGCGGCAGCAGGAAGGTGGTTTCCGACAGGTTGGTCCAGCGCGCGAATGCCGCCATGCGCGCATCGTCGAGGCCGCTGGCGTCGTGCACCACCGCCAGCGGGTTGCCGAGCAAGGCATGCGCGCTGAAGACATCGAGCTGATGGAAGCGGCGTTTCATGGTCGGCTTTGTGTCATCGAAGTGTCGTGCATGGCGCGCTGAAGCACACCGGCCAGCGCGGCAATGCCGGCATCGATGCGCTCCGGCGGCACGGTGACAAAGCTCAGTCGCAGCGTGTTGCGTGCTCCGCCATGACAGAAGAACGGCGCGCCGGGCACGTAGGCGACACCGGCTTGCACCGCCTGCGGCAACAGCGCGGTGGCATCGAGCGCGGCCGGCAGCTCGACCCAGAAGAACATGCCACCGGCGGGCACGTTCCAGCGACAGCCGGCCGGCATGTGCCTGTCGAGTGCCGCACGCATCGCGTCGCGGCGCGCCTTGTAGCGTTGACGCACCTGTGGCAGATGCGTGGCGAGCAGGCCGCTGCGCAACACCTCGTGCGCGATGCGCTGGTTGAAGCCGGGGGTGTGCAGATCGGCCGCCTGCTTGGCCTGCAGCAGCTTGCCGAACAGCGCCTTCGGCGCCGCCAGGTAGCCCAGCCGCAGCCCGGGCGCGAGCACCTTCGACAACGAGCCGAGGTAGATGGCGTCGTCAGCGGCCGCGGCGCTGAGCGGTGCCGGCGGCGGTGCGTCGTACCACAGCTCACCGTAGGGGTTGTCCTCGATCAGCGGCAAACCCAGGCGTTGCGCTTGCTGCACCAGCTCGGCGCGACGCGCTGCGCCGATGCTGCGCCCGCTGGGGTTCTGGAAGTTGGGCAGCAGGTACAGAAAGCGTGCGCCCCGCGCGGCAGCCAAGCCCTCCGGCAGCGGGCCTTCATCGTCGCACTCGACAGTGACGAACTCGGGTTCGTAAGGCGCGAAGGCCTGCAGCGCGCCCAGGTAGGTGGGCGCTTCGACCGCGACACGGCTGCCGGCATCGATCAACACCTTGCCCACCAGATCGAGCCCCTGCTGCGAGCCAGTGGTGATCAGCACCTGGTCGGCACCGATGTGCAGGCCCTGCGCGCCGAGCTCGGTGGCGACCCACTCGCGCAGCGGCGCGAAACCTTCGCTGGCCGCGTACTGCAAGGCCTCGTGCGGCGTGTCGACGAGCACGCGTGCGCAGGCCTCGCGCATCGCCTGCACCGGAAAGCTCTCCGGCGCCGGCAGCCCACCGGCGAGCGAGATGATGCCCGGCTGTTCGGTGATCTTCAGGATCTCGCGGATCACCGACGGGTTGAGCCGCTCGGCGCGCCGCGCCAACGTCCAGGGGTCGATCTTTGGCATGGCGTGCGAGAAGTTTCAGGGCGTGGGCTGCGCCAGGCGGTGCACCGGCATGCGCCGACCGACGAAGACGGTGGCCATCACCGCCAGTGAGAACACCAGCGTCAGCGGTTCCAGCGTTTCGCCCAGCAGCGGCACTGCGAACAGCAGCGCCAGGAACGGTTGCAGCAACTGCACCTGGCTGACACGCACCGTGCCACCCAGAGCCAGCGCGCGGTACCAGGCGAAAAAGCCCAGCCACATCGAGAACAGCGTCACGTAGGCAAAGCCGGCCCAGGCGCCGGCACTGGCCGGGTGGGTGGGCCAGGTGGCCAGCGTCAACGGCAGGGTCAGCGGCAGGCTGCCGACCAGCACCCAGCTGATGACCTGCTGCGCGCTCAGTTCAGCAGACGCGCGCGCACCGGCGACGTAGCCGATGGCGGCGCTGAGCACCGCCGCCAGCAGCAAGCCATCGGCGATGCCAAGCCCGCCGCGGCTGAACAACGCAGCGAAGGCCAGCACCAGCGCACAACCGAGCACGGCACTGAGCCAGAAGCCGTTCGATGGGCGTTGCCTGAAGAAGAGCGCCGCGACCACCGCCGTGGCCAGCGGCAGCAGGCCCGAGACGACTGCCGCATGCACGGCATCGACGCGCCGCAACGCCAGCGCCAGAAACAGCGGAAAGCCGATCACGGTGCCGGCGGCGCACACCGCCAGTGCGCCCCACACCGTTCGCGGTGGCCGCCGCGCGCGGGTGGCCAGCAGGTACAGCGCGGCCAAGGCGGCGGCGAAGGCGGCGCGGCCAGCGGTGACGAACAGCGGTGGCAACTGCGGGTCGTTGGCCGGGCCGACGGCCAGCCGCGTCATCGGCAAGGTCAGTGCGAAGATGGCCACGCCCAGTGCGCCGAGCCACAGGCCGCGGGTCTCGGCCTGGCGCAACGTCTGGGTGGCGGGCGAGGCCTGCGGCGGTTTGTACATGCTCGCAGTTTAGGAGCCACACCAGTACAGCACCAGTACACTTGCGCCGCGCCAGCTGGCCTCTGTATGGCTTCTCAGATCCACACACCCGCCCATCGATGATGAATATCGAGAGCACTGCCCTGCGCCGCGATGACGGCCGCACGCTGGCTGAACAGTTGTGTGCGCGCTTCGTCGAGCGCATCCGCCATCGGCTGCTGCCGCCGGGTGCGCGGCTGCCGTCGGTGCGCGAATGTGCGCGCCGCCATGCCGTCAGCCCGAGCACCGTCGTCGTCGCCTACGACCGGCTGCTGGCCAGCGGGCTGGTCGAAGCGCGCAGCCAACGCGGCTTCTTCGTGCGCGACGTGCTTGATACATCCATAGGCGCGGTGCGCGAGGCCGGCGCCGGCCCGACCGGCGCGCGGCTGCCGCTGCCGATCAGCGCCACCACGCTGATCCGCGGCATGTTCCAGCCGCCCGGGGATCGGCCGATGCCGGCGCTCGGCAGCCTGCCGGCCGACTGGCTCGACCTGCCGCTGCTGGCTGGGGCCTTGCGCAAGGTCAGCCGCGGCGCGGCGTTGGCCGATGCCTCGCTGCGCTATGGCGATCCGGCCGGCGAGATGCGGCTGCGCCAGGCGCTGTCGCACAAGCTCGCCGACATCGGCGTGCAGGCGCCGCCGCGGCAGATCGTGACCACGCTGGGCGCCACGCAGGCGCTGGACGTGATCACGCGCACCTTGCTGCGCAGCGGCGACAGCGTGCTCGTCGACGAGCCCGGCTGGGCGGTCGAATACGCGCGGCTGGCGGCGCTGGGCATGCGCGTGCTGCCGGTGCCGCGCGACGCGGATGGCCCCGACCTGGGCGTGATGCAGCAGCTGATCGAAGCGCATCGGCCGCGGCTGTACGTGACGGTGTCGGTGCTGCACAACCCGACCGGCGCGTCGTTGTCGCTGCGCTGCGCGCACCAGCTGCTGCAGCTGGCGCACCGGCATGGGCTGCAGATCATCGAGGACGACACCTACGCGCACCTGGCACCGCCGCACCTGCCGCGGCTGTGCGCGCTCGACGGCTTGCAGCGCACGATCTACGTGTCGGGCTTTTCCAAGATCCTGGTGCCGAACTGGCGTGTCGGCTACCTGGCCGCGCCGGCCGCGCTGGTGGACCGGCTGGTCGACACCAAGCTGCTGAGCACGCTGACCACGCCGGCCTTGACCGAGCTGGCGCTGGCGCACTGCCTGGAAGAAGGCGGCCTGCGGCGTCACGCCGAACGCGTCGCACAGCGCCTGGCTGCGGCACGCACGCGCACCGTGGCGGCCGCGAAAGAGCAAGGCTTCGCCTTCGCCGCCGAACCGCGCGGGCTGTTCGGCTGGGTGGACACCGGCGCCGATGCCGACCGTCTGGCCGCGCCGATGCTCGATGCAGGCTGGCTGATCGCGCCGGGCAGCCTGTTTCATGCCGTGCCGCGCCCGAGCACGCTGATGCGCGTGAACTTCGCCACCTCGCAGGACCTGTCCTTCTGGCGCCGGCTGCGCGAGGTGGGCACCCACCTGAATCAGGTGGTACGGCTTGATCCTGTCATCGACCCCGTAGCATGATCGGCGTTGACGCCGAGCGCCCCTGACCCGATGTTCGAATCCACCCTGCCCTTCGGCGAACCCGACCTGATGCGCGCGAGCGCGTTCAAGCGCTACCTGGGTGAGTCGTCGCGCAGTGCCGAACTGGACGCGGGCAATTCGCGGCTGTCCACGCTGAGCCCGTCGCTGGCGATGGACCTGATGCGTTTCGAGCAGGAAGGCCGCCAGGGTGGCGTGCTCGAAATCCTCGCCGCCTGCATCCGCCACTCGCGCAACGTGCTGGTCCATCTGCAGGCCGGCGAGCGCATGGTGCCGCTGACGGTGTATCCGGTGCAGCACCTGCTGCACTGCCCGATGTCGATGGCGCAGTTCCTGGCGCTGCCGCTGGGCGACCTGGAGGTGCTGCATGTCGAGCCGGCGGTACTGCGCCCGCCGGGCGATGCGATGCGCTCGCTGGTCGGCGACGCCGAACACTATGTCGCGCTGGCGCCGCTGCTGTGGGAGCTGGCGCTGCGCGGCCCACGCGACGATCTGTTGCCCGAAATCTCGGGGCAGGCCGCCTACCGCATCTCGCCAGGGTTGAACCTGCGCGTGCTCGACTTGAGCGGCACCATGGCCGCCGCCGTCTATCGGCTGCAACGTGACACCACCAATTTGCGCGACATGTCGCAATGGGCCGGCTTCGACCGCGAACGCGCGATGCGTCTGCTCAACGGGCTGTACCTGCAGGCCGGGCTGATGGTCAGCCGCACCCACCCGGCGGCCACCAACGAAGGCTGGAGCGGCAGCCGCAAACAGCGGCAGGGATAACGACCCGCTCGGCCACCGCGGCCGGCGCTCTCAGCGCGAGGCCAGCTCTTCCCAGCGCTGCAGGGCGCGCGGCAGTTCGGCTTCGATGTGCGCATAACGCTCGCGCAGCGGTGCCACCTCGTGCGGCGCCTCGGTGTACAGCGTGACACTGGCCAGGCGTTCGGTGATTTGGGCATGCTCGGCTTCGAGCTGGTCGATCAGCTCGGGCAGCGCCTGCAATTCGCGCTGCTCCTTGAAGCTCAGCTTGGCTGCCACCACAGGGGCGCTGCTTGCCATCGCCTTGGGCCCGGATCGTGGCGCAGGCGCAGCGGCAGGCTTCGGTGCGCGCTGGCGCTGCAGCTGCCAGTCTTCGTAGCCGCCTTCGTATTCACGCCAGCGGCCCGGCGATTCCTCGCCTTCCCAGGCGATGGTGCTGGTGACGACGTTGTCGAGGAAGCGGCGGTCGTGGCTGACCAGGAACACCGTGCCACTGTAGGCCTGCAGCAGCGATTCCAGCAGTTCCAGCGTGTCGATGTCGAGGTCGTTGGTCGGCTCGTCGAGCACCAGCACGTTGGCCGGCAGCGCGAACAGCCGCGCCAGCAGCACGCGGTTGCGCTCGCCGCCCGACAGCGTGCGCACCGGCGAATGGGCGCGCTCGGGCGAGAACAGGAAATCGTTCAGGTAGCTCATCACGTGCTTGCGCTGGCCGTTGAATTCGACCCACTCGCTGCCCGGGCTGATGCTGTCGGCGAGCGTGGCGTCGAGGTCGAGGCGGCTGCGCAACTGGTCGAAGTAGGCCACCTGCAGCCGCGTGCCCTGACGCACCTTGCCGCTGCTGGGCTGCAGCTGGCCCAGGATCAGCTTCAGCAGCGTGGTCTTGCCCGCGCCGTTGGGCCCGATCAGGCCGACCTTGTCGCCGCGCAGGAGGGTGGCGCTGAAGTCGTTCACCACCACCTGCTCGCCGAAGCGCATCGACACCTCGCGCAGCTCGGCGACGATCTTGCCGCTGGGCACACCGGCATCCACTTCCAGACGCACCTGACCGAGCGCGTCACGCCGCGCGCGCCGCTGTTCGCGCAGCAGCTGCAGCCGCTCGACGCGCGCCACCGCGCGCGTGCGCCGGCCCTCGACACCCTTGCGCACCCACACCTCCTCGGCCGCCAGCAACTTGTCGGCACGTGCACTGGCCAGCGCATCGGCCGCCAGCTGTTCCTCCTTCAAGCGCTCGAAGGCGCTGAAGTTGCCCGGGTAGCTGCGCAGCACGCCGCGGTCGAGCTCGACGATGCGCGTGGCCACGTTGTCGAGGAACGCGCGGTCGTGGGTGATGAGCATGACGCTGCCGGCGAAGCCGATCAACAGCGCCTCCAGCCAGGCCATCGACGCCAGATCGAGGTGGTTGGTGGGCTCGTCGAGCAGCAGCACATCGGGCAGCGCCACCAACGCCTGCGCCAGCGCGACGCGCTTCAGCGTGCCGCCCGACAACGCGCCGATGGGGCGGCTGCCGTCCAGCTGCAATTGCGCCAGCGTGGTCTGCACGCGCTGTTCCCAGTTCCAGCCGTCGAGCATTTCGATGCGCGTCTGCAGCGCATCGAGGTCGACGCCCTCGGCGTGTTCTTCATAGCGCCGGCGCAGTTCGCGCACTTCGGCGACGCCTTCGCCCACGACATCGAAGACGCTGTGCGCGGCATCGAACAGCGGCTCCTGCGGCACATAGCAAATGCGCAGCCCCTGCGTGCGCTGCAGCAAGCCGTCGTCGAGCACCTCCAGGCCGGCCAGCACTTTCAGCAACGACGACTTGCCGGCGCCGTTGCGGCCGATCAGCCCGAGCCGTTCGCCGGCCTCGAGTGCCAGCGCGGCGCCGTCGAGCAGCGCCACATGGCCGTAGGCCAGATGGGCATTGGACAACGACAGGATGGCCATGGGCAGGGGCGGGTGTGGTTTGGGCGTCGACGCAGACGGCGCACTAGCGCCGACGTCGAGCGATTATCCGCAGCGCTGAGGTCAGCCCGACAGCTGCCCGTGCCGAACGAACCTGTGTGCAGACGTGACTTTAGGGGCGCACCGTGCACAAAACGCGACGCCGTGACATTGCACCGTTGCAAATCGCCGAAAGACGGGGCACGACCGATTCCCATGCCCTGCCGCGCTGCCTACACTTGCCGCAGCCGTGGTGCCTCGAAGCACCCGCTTGCATAAAGACTCAGGATGTCGTTGCTGTTTGCTGCCGCGCTGGCCGCTTCGTCGGCCACCTTGCCCGTGTGTTCGTGGGACACGCCGGGGCGCAACGTCTTCAGCGGCGACGTGCCTTCCGCGGTCGATCGCTACACCGACATCCCGGCACCGGTGCGCGCCACGCTGAAGAGGCGCATGGCGGCGTACCAGTACGACGATGTGGCGGCCATCCGCCGCGATTCGATCGAGGGTCGCCACCACTACACCGATCTGCGCGACATGCACTTCGGCGCCGCCCAGGTGTGCCGCGACGTGACACGCGAGAAATGGTCCGCCGACGCCGAGGAGCGCGGCCTGGTCTATTGCGAAAGGGGCCACTGCCTGATCGTGCCGACGGTGTGCCGCAACGTCAGCCGTGTCACGCGCATCCCCAGCGCTGCGGGCATACCGCCCGTCGCTGGCGCAGGCGCTGGCGGCAGTGGTGGCAGTGCTGAGGGCGGCGCGCCGCTGGCGGCGGCACCGACCGATGAACTGCAGTTCGAGCCCCCTTCGGCCGGCGGTGCCCGGCCCACGCAACCCGCACAGAGCTTTGCCGGCGGCGCCTCGACGGGCGGCCCTGGGGCGCCTGCGCAGGTGGCGCTCGCGTCCTGGCCGGATTGGGGCAACCCCACGCTGACGCCAGGCGTCGGTCCGTCGGGTGGCTCGTTCGCGGGCAGTGCGGGGGCTGGCGGGGGCCCCATCGGCGGCGGCGGCGGCGGCGCCCCACGCGGGCGCGAATCGAACGGCGTGATCGTCAGCGACGGCATGGGCAACGCGCCCGCGTCGGGCAACCCGATCTTCGGCGACGGATCCTTCGCTGCGCCTGCCGTCGTTCCGGGCGCGACGCCGCCGGTGCCCGAGCCCGGCACGGCGTTGTTGTTCGTGGCCGGCATCGCGCTGCTGGTCTTCGTGCGGCGCACGAGCAGCCGCTGAAGGCGCGGGTCACATCAGTGCGGCTTCGAGCGCGTCGATGAAGCGTTCGGCCACCTTGCACCCGGTCTGCTGCTCGATTTCCTGAAAGCAGGTCGGGCTGGTGACATTGATTTCGGTCAACCACGCGCCGATCGAATCGAGGCCCAGCAGCAGCAGACCGCGTGGCGCGAGCACGGCGCCGACCGTCAAGGCGATCTCCCGGTCCCGCTCGGTCAGCGGCTGGGCCACGCCCTTGCCGCCCGCCGCCAGGTTGCCGCGCACCTCGCTGCCCTGCGGGATGCGCGCGAGCGTGAACGGCACCGGCTCGCCGTCGATGACCAGGATGCGCTTGTCACCCTGTGCGATCTCGGGGAGGAAGCGTTGCACCATCACCGTCTGCGCGCCGCCGCGGTTCAGCGTTTCGATGATGCTGCCCAAATTCATCGCATCGGCGCCAACACGGAAGATGCCGGCGCCACCCATGCCGTCCAGCGGCTTGAGGATGATGTCCTTGTACTCGGCATGGAAGGCGCGGACGTCGTCACCGCTGCGCGTGACCAGCGTCGGCGGGATCAGTTCGGGGAACTCGAGGATGGCGAGCTTTTCGGGGTGATCGCGCAGCGCGCGCGGTGAGTTGAAGACGCGCGCGCCTTCGCTTTCGGCGCTTTGCAGCAGGTGTGTGGCGTAGAAGTATTCGCTGTCGAAGGGCGGATCCTTGCGCATCAGCACGGCATCGAAATCGGCCAGCGCGCGTGTCGCCGCACCCCGCGGCACGTACCAGTCGTCGAGCGCACCGGTCAGTTCGATGTCGCGCACGCGCGCGCTCACGCGCTGGCCGCGTTGCCAGTGAATGTCGGCCGGCTCGCAGGCGGTCAGCGTGTGGCCGCGGCGCGAGGCCTCGCGCATCATCGCGAAGGTCGAATCCTTGTAGGGCTTGAAGCTGGGCAGCGGGTCGGCGACGAAAAGCAATTTCACGGCGGCGTCTTGTTCAATCAAGCGTTCGGACGATCGTCCGGTCGATCGGCGGAGCGGTAGTGTTGCACCATCAGCGCCACGCTGCCGGCCACCACACCCCAGAACGCTGCGCCGATGCCCAGCAGCGCCACCCCCGACAGACTCACCAGGAAGGTCAGCAGGGCGGCATCGCGGTGGCGCTCGTCGCGCAGCGCGGTGTGCAACGCGCCGGCAATGGTGCCCAGCAGCGCCAGTGCGGCCAGTGCCACCACGGCCTCGCGCGGGACCGCGGCGAGCAGGCCGACGACCGCGCCACCGGCCAGCCCGAGCATGATGTAGAACACACCGGCGGCGACGGGCGCGGTGTAGCGCCGCGCCGGATCGTCGTGCGCTTCGCGGCCCATGCAGATGGCGGCGGTGATGGCCGCCAGGTTGAAGGCATAACCGCCGAACGGCGCCAGCAGCAGGCTGAACACGCCGGTGGTGGTGATGACCGGTGAGACCGGCGTGGCATAGCCGCTGGCGCGCTGCGCCGCCACCCCGGGCAGGTTCTGCGAGGCCATGGTGACGATGAACAACGGCAGCGCCATGCTGACCAGCGCGGCCACGCTGAAAGCCGGCGTGACCCACACCGGCGCCGCCCAGTCCCAGTGCACCTGCTGCCAGCGCAGGTCGCCGCCCACGGCCGCGCCGAGCAGCGCCACCCCCAGCACCAGCGGCACCGCGTAGCGCGGCAGCCAGCGCCGTGCGGCCAGATAGGCCACGGTCATCGCCAGCAGCAGCCCCGGCGCGGTGCGCACGCCGGGCACCGCATCGAGCGCGAAGCGCGCCAGCACGCCGGCCAGCAGGGCGGCGGCGACGGCCTGCGGGATGCGCTGCATCAGGCGCTCGAAGGCGCCGCTGACGCCGGCAACGATGATCAGCAGCGCGCAGACGACAAAGGCACCGGTGGCATCGGCCAGGCCGACGCCCTGCGTGCCGGCGATGAGTGCCGCACCGGGCGTGGACCACGCGGTCAGCACCGGCTGGCGGTAGTGCAGCGACAGGCCGATGCTGCTCAAGCCCATGCCCAGCCCCAGCGCCCAGATCCACGACGTGGTCTGCGCGGCATCGGCACCGACCGCCTGCGCAGCGGCGAAGACGATGGCCACCGAGCTGGTGAAGCCGACCAGCACGGCGACGAAACCGGCCACCACCGCCGACAGCGACAGGTCGCGCCACAGGCGGCGCGGCGCGGCGGCGCCCATCAGATCTCGACTTTCGAGCCGAGCTCGACGATGCGGTTGGCGGGCAGGTTCAGGAAGTCGGCGGCGGCCGAGGCGTTGCGATGCATGCTGGCGAACAGTTTTTCGCGCCACATCGCCATGCCGCCGCCGAGCGTGGGGATGACGATGTCGCGCGACAGGAAGTAGCTGGTGTCCATCTCGTCCAGCGGCACGCCGCGCCCGGCCAGCGATTGCAGCGCGCGCGGCACGTCAGGGTCGTTCTTGAAGCCGAAATGCAGGCTGACCTGCCAGCAATCGTGGCCCAGCGGCTGCAACTGCACGCGGTCCTCGAAGCCCACCCACGGCACTTCGTGGTGCTGGACATTGACGAACAGGTTGTACGCATGCAGCACCTTGTTGTGCTTCAGGTTGTGCATCAGCGCGTTCGGGGTCAGGCCGTCCTCGGCGGACAGGAACACGGCCGTGCCATCGACGCGCGTGGGCGGGCTGACGAACACCGCTTCCAGGAAGCCAACGAGCTCGATGGCGTCGTCGCGCAGCCGCTGGCGCACCAGCCGCCGGCCGTTCATCCAGGTCAGCATCAGCGTGAACACGCCGATGCCGATGACGATCGGAAACCAGCCGCCCGAAAACAGCTTCAGCAGGTTCGAGGCGAAGAAGGTGAGGTCGATGACCAGGAAGCAGCCGGTGGCCAGCAGGCACAACCACAGCGGGTACTTCCAGCCGTAGCGGATGACGAAGAAGGTCATCACGGTGGTGATGCTCATGTCCAGCGTCACGGCGATGCCATAGGCCGAGGCCAGCGACGACGATTCCTTGAACAGCACCACCGCGAGCACGATGAACACATACAGCGACCAGTTGACCAGCGGCACGTAGATCTGCCCGGTGTCACGCACGGAGGTGTGCAAGGTGCGCATGCGCGGCAGGATGCCGAGTTGGATGGCCTGTTTGGTGACCGAAAACGCCGCCGAGATGAGCGCCTGCGAGGCGATCACGGTGGCCGCGGTGGCGAGCACGATCAACGGCACGCCGGCCCAGCCCGGCGCCATCAGGTAGAACGGGTTGAGCACCGCCGCGGGCTCGTCCAGCAGCATCGCCCCCTGGCCGAAATAGTTGATGACCAGCGCCGGCATCACCAGGCCGTACCAGGCGATGCGGATCGGCCTGCGGCCGAAGTGCCCCATGTCAGCGTACAGCGCCTCACCGCCGGTGACGACCAGCACCAGCGCGCCCAGCGCGAGGAAGGCCACCAGCGGCTGGCGGGCCACGAACTCGGCCGCGTACCACGGGTTGAGCGCGAGCAGCACGTGCGGCTGCTGCCAGATGTGGGGTGCACCCAGCGATGCCAGCACGATGAACCACAACAGCGTCACCGGACCGAAGGCCTTGCCGATGCCGCCGGTGCCGAAGCGCTGCACCGCGAAGAGCACGGTCAGCACCACCAGCGTGAGCGGGATCACGGCCTGGTGCAGCGAGGGCGCCACCACCTCCAGGCCCTCGACCGCCGACAGCACCGAGATGGCCGGCGTGATGACACCATCGCCATAGAACACGGCGGTGCCGAACAGCCCCACCGTCATCAGCGCGCGGTACAGCGCCGGGCGGCCCTTCACCGCCGTCGTCGCCAGCGCCAGCATCGCAATGAGTCCGCCTTCGCCGTTGTTGTCGGCGCGCAGCACCAGCAGCACGTACTTCAGCGAGACCACCGTCGTCAGCGTCCAGAACACCAGCGACAGCACACCGAGGATGTTGTCGTGCGTCGGCGGCACGCGGCCCTCGGCGAAGATTTCCTTCAGCGCATACAGCGGGCTGGTGCCGATGTCGCCATAGACCACGCCCAGGGCGCCCAGCGTCAGGGCAGCGGTGGCAGCGGGGCGTCGGGTGGGATTGGCAGCAATCAAGATCGGCCCGGCCACGCATGCCGCGCTGGCCAGCGGACTATTGTGCCTGGGGCACCTTCAGCATGGTGCGGCGCAGCATGGCTCTCGCGCCGCCAGCCGCGTTCAGGCGTACACCTCGGCCTCCGGGTCGGTGGCTTCCAGCTCGTAGCTGGCGGCGACCATCGCCAGACGGCCGAGCACGCCGTACATGTAGAAGCGATTGGGCGCGCTGGCGCCGGGTTTGTCGCCCAGGCGCGGCAGGTGCGAGCCCTGCGCGAAGGCCAGCGGCACGTAGCTGGAGCCCGGCGCACTGAGGTTCTCATCGATTCCGCGCTCGGCATGCACGCGGTAGAAGCCGCCGACGACATAGCGGTCGATCATGTACACCACCGGCTCGGCCACCGCGTCGTTCATGCGCTCGTAGGTGGGCACACCTTCCTGGATGATGACCTCGCCACTGGGCAGTGCGTCGTCGACGCGATGGCCCTTGTAGGGCACGCGCCGCGCCGGGTCGTCGAGCTCCTTGCTGTCGCGCAAGGTCATCAGGCCCATGCCGCGGTTGCCGTTGTCGGCCTTAACGACCACGAACGGCCGCTCATTGATGCCGTACTCCTTGTACTTGCGGCGGATCTTCGTCAGCAACGCATCGACATGCGTGCGCACGCACTGCTGACCGGCGGCTTCGGCCAGATCGACCTCGCCGCACTGCGCATACATCGGGTTGATCAGCCACGGGTCCATGCCCAACAGCTTGGCGAATTTCTTGGCCACCTCTTCGTAACTCTGGAAGTGCTGCGTCTTGCGCCGCACGGTCCAGCCGGCATGCAGCGGCGGCAGCAGGTACTGCTCGTAAAGGCCCTGCAGGATCTGCGGCACGCCCGACGACAGGTCGGTGTTCAGCAGCACCGTGCAAGGGTCGAAGTTCTTCAAGCCGAGGCGTCCGCGCAGGCGCTGCAGCGGCTCGAGCATCAACTGGCTGCCGTCGGCCAGGGCCACCGGCGTCGGCTCGGTGATGGCCGCATCGAGTGCGCCCAGGCGCACGTTCAGGCCGGCCTGCGAAAAAATCAGCATCAGCCGCTGCAGGTTGGCCAGATAGAAGGTGTTGCGAATGCGCGTGTCGGGGATCAGCAGCAGGTTCTTCGCTTCGGGGCAGATCTTCTCGATCGCCGCCATCGCCGCCTGCACGGCCAGCGGCAGCATGTCGGCGGTGAGGTTGTTGAAGCCGGCCGGGAACAGGTTGGTGTCCACCGGGGCCAGCTTGAAGCCGGCGTTGCGCAGATCCACCGACGAGTAGAACGGCGGCGTGTGCTCCATCCACTCGAGGCGAAACCAGCGCTCGATGGCCGGCATCGATTCGAGCACGCGCTGTTCCAGCTCGTTGATCGGGCCGGTCAGCGACGTGATCAGGTGCGGAACCATGGCTTGGATTGGCAAAGTGACTGACGAGTTTACATTTTAAACCCTTCGGGGCAGAAGTCCATCGCTTGGCAACGGCCGCGCCGACGCGGAAGAAAAAGGGGCTGCCCGAAGGCAGCCCCAAACTCGCCCAACCCTGAGAGATTCAGCTGTTGTAGGCCGTCTCGCCGTGCGAGCTGATGTCCAGCCCCTCGCGCTCGGCTTCCTGCGACACGCGCAGGCCGACGACCATGTCCACCAACTTGTAGGCGATGAAGGCCACCACCGCCGACCACACCACGGTGATCAGCACGCCTTCGGCCTGAATCAGCACTTGCGAGCCGATCGAGAAATCGTCCTTGCCGGTCCCGCCCAGGCTCGGCGCCGTGAACACGCCGGTCAGCAACGCGCCGAGGATGCCGCCGACGCCGTGCACGCCGAACACATCGAGCGAATCGTCGACGCCGAGCATGTGCTTCAGGCCGTTGACACCCCACAGGCAGACGAAGCCGGCCGCCAGCCCGATGATGATGCTGCCCATCGGCCCGACCGTTCCGCACGCCGGGGTGATGGCCACCAGGCCGGCCACCGCGCCCGATGCGGCGCCGAGCATCGACGCCTTGCCCTTGGTCAGCGCCTCACCCACCGACCAGGCCAGCACTGCCGCAGCCGTTGCGAACAGCGTGTTGACGAAAGCCAGCGTGGCGCCGCCGTTGGACTCGAGGTTGGAGCCGGCATTGAAGCCGAACCATCCGACCCAGAGCATCGCCGCGCCCACCATCGTCAGCACCAGGCTGTGCGGGGCCATCGATTCCTTGCCGTAGCCCAGACGCTTGCCGACCATGTAGGCACCGACCAGCCCAGCCACGCCGGCATTGATGTGCACCACCGTGCCACCAGCGAAGTCGAGCGCGCCCTTGCCGAGCAGGTAGCCGCCCGAACCCCACACCATGTGCGCGATGGGGATGTAGCAGAAGGTGAACCACAGCACCATGAACATGAGCACCGCGGCGAACTTCATGCGCTCGGCGAACGAGCCGACGATGAGCGCGCAGGTGATGCCGGCGAAGGTGGCCTGGAAGGCGATGAAGATGTACTCGGGGATCTTCACGTCAGCAGTGAAGGTGTCCGCCAACGAGTCGGTGGTAACCCCGGCCAGGAACAGCTTGTCGAAGCCGGCGATGATCAATCCCTCGCCGCCGAAGGCCAGGCTGTAGCCGTAAATGGCCCACAGCACCCCAATCAGCGAGAACACGACCAGCACCTGCATCAGCACCGACAGCATGTTCTTGCTGCGCACCAAGCCGCCATAGAACAGCGCCAGTCCAGGCACGGCCATGAAGATGACGAGCAGCGTGGAAGTCATCATCCAGGCCACGTCGCCCTTGTTCACGGTCGGTGCGGCAGACGCCGCGTCAGCCGGCGCCGAAGCCGCATCGGCAGCCGCTGCCATGGCGGCCGGTGCAGAGGCCGCGTCCTGCGCCAATGTGGCGCCCGAAAAGCTGAATGCCGCCAGGCCCAGCGAAAGCATCAGGATAAGTTTTTTCATGGTTGTCTTTTGGTTGGGTGGACGTCAGAGTGCGTCCTTGCCGGTTTCGCCGGTGCGGATGCGCAGCACCTGCTCGAGCGACGACACAAAAATCTTGCCGTCGCCGATCTTGCCGGTGCGCGCCGCGGCCTCCACGGCCTCGATGACACGCTCGACGATGGCGTCGTCGACCGCGGCTTCGATCTTCACCTTGGGCAGGAAATCGACGACGTACTCGGCGCCGCGGTACAGCTCGGTGTGGCCCTTCTGGCGTCCGAAGCCCTTGACCTCGGTCACCGTCACGCCCTGCACGCCAATGGCGCTGAGGGCTTCGCGAACTTCATCAAGCTTGAACGGCTTGACGATGGCAGTCACCATCTTCATGGTCAGGTTCCTTTTCGGTGGAGCAGTCAGAAGCTCTTGCTGACCGACAGCAAGCCGGTGCCGTTGCTGATGTTCTTGGACGGATCGGTGTAGCCGGCGAGGTCGCGGTTGGTGGAGATGTAGGCCAACCCGATCACCCAGCCATCGACGGTGTAGGTGCCGCCGATCTTGTAGTCGGTGATGCTGCAGGACACCTGGCCGTCGATCTCGGTCACGCAGGCGCCGTTCTTCAGCCCGCCCTGGTAGCCGACCGAGGCGTTCAGGCCGAAACCATTGCCGAAATCGTGCGAACCGCTGAGCACCAGGTAGTAGGCGCCGCTGGAATCCGGCACGCTGAAGAAATCGGACACCGCGTACGAGTACTTCAGTGCCAACGGGCCCCAGCTGCCGCCGATGTACAGCTCGGTGTTGTCGATCTTGCTGGTGCCGTTGGCGCCCGAGCCCGGGTAGTAGTAGTACAGGACGCCGACGTCGAGGCCGAAGTCGTCGATGCTGGTCTTCCAGCCGCCGTAGAAATCCATCTCGATGTTCGCGCCGTTGTACTGCGCGCTGTCGACGTTGGAGTTCCAGTTGCCCAGGTAGATGCCGTTCTTCATCGAGAAGTCGATGCCGCCCTGGATGGCCGGGTTCTTGTTCGTCTGCGAAATGCCGCGGAAGCGGTAGTCGGAGAAGATGCCGAGGTTGCCGGACAGGCTGTATTCGGGCTCCACCGCGGGCGCAGCAGTTTGCGCCAGGCTGGGCAATGCGCTGGCGGCCAGCGCGGCGGCCAGGATGAATCGTGTCGTGGTCATCTTCGGTACTCCAATGGAATGGTGGTTGGTCGTGTGTTGGCCTAAAGAGCAATCCGCAGCCAATATGCAGAAACCGTGCCACTGCGCCAGATCGGTGAGCGCATGCCCGTTTCGAAGCATCCGCCCGATCGATGCCCCAAAAAAGGGCAAAACGCACCTGTTGCGTGCATCTGGCGGGCTCGTAGCAAATCACGGCGCGCCGGTCGCGCTGGCATCATCCGGGGCATGAGCTTCGCCGTCGTCCACAGTCGCGCACTCAGCGGCCTCGACGCGCAGGACGTGACCGTCGAGGTTCACCTCGCCAACGCGCTGCCCAGCTTCACGCTCGTCGGGCTGGCCGAAACCGAGGTCAAGGAATCGCGCGAAAGGGTGCGCGCGGCGCTGCTGCAAAGCGGCTTCGCCTTCCCGCACAACAAGCGCATCACCGTCAACCTGGCGCCCGCCGACCTGCCCAAGGAATCGGGGCGCTTCGATCTGCCGATCGCGCTCGGCATCCTCGCCGCGGCCGGCGTCATCGATGCGGCGGCGCTGGCCGGCTTCGAATTTGCCGGCGAGCTGTCTCTGGCCGGCGAGTTGCGCCCGGTGCAGGGCGCGCTGGCCTTGGCGTGGGCGGCGCACCGGGGCGGCAGCGCGCGCACGCTGGTGTTGCCTGCTTCCAGCGCGCGCGTGGCGGCGCGGGTGGCGGGGCTCGACATCCGCGGTGCGGAGCACCTGCTGCAGGTGGTGCGCGCGCTGCAACCCGACAGCGATGCGGTGGCGCTGCCAGCGGCACTGCCGTGGCCCGACGCCGCGCCGGCACCGACGGGTGACTTGCGCGACGTGAAGGGTCAGGCGGGCGCCAAACGGGCGCTCGAAATCGCCGCTGCTGGTGCGCACAGCCTGTTGCTCGTCGGATCGCCTGGCACCGGCAAGTCGATGCTGGCGGCGCGCCTGTCCGACCTGTTGCCGCCGATGGAACTCGAGGAAGCCCTGGCCAGCGCCGCGCTGCTCGGTTTGGGCACGCAGGCGCTGGATGCCGACGCCGGGGACAGCAGCTTCGGCCGGCGGCCGTTTCGCGCCCCGCACCACTCGGCCAGTGCCGTGGCGCTGGTCGGCGGGGGGTCACCACCGCGCCCGGGTGAGATCTCGCTGGCCCACGGTGGCGTGCTGTTCCTCGACGAACTGCCGGAGTTCCCGCGCGCGGCGCTCGAAGCGCTGCGCGAGCCACTCGAAAGCGGCCGCATCACCATCTCGCGCGCCGCGCACCAGGCCACCTTCCCGGCCCGCTTTCAACTCGTTGCGGCGATGAACCCGTGCCCCTGCGGCTACCTGGGTGCCTTTGCCGCCACCGGCAAGAGCTGCCGCTGCACGCCGGATGCGGTGGCTCGCTATCAGTCGCGACTGTCGGGGCCGCTGCTGGACCGCATCGACTTACAGGTCGAAGTGCCGGCCGTCGCCATCAACGCGCTGATGTCACAGGCCGATGGCGAGAGCTCGACCACCGTGGCCGCGCGCGTGGCCGTGGCTCGGCAACGTCAGACGCTTCGTCAGGGGATGGCCAATGCCGCGATCGAGGTCGGCCGCATCGATGCGCTGTGCACCCCCGATGCCGCTGCGGCAAAGTTCCTGCACAGCGCAGCGCAACGCTTGGGCTGGTCAGGGCGCGGCCTGCACCGCAGCTTGAAGGTCGCGCGCACCATCGCCGACCTGGCCGGCGCCGAGCACATCGGCACGGCGCACGTGGCCGAAGCGATGCAGTACCGGCGCTCGCTGCTGCAGCGGCCTTGATGCCGGCGCGCCCCGTCGCGGCCTTCAGGCCATGAAGCCGAGGTTGCGCTTGCCGGCGTCGAAGTTGGCCAAGTTGGGAAACAGCTCGTTCAACTGGCCGCCGCTCAGCCCGAACCAGCCACCCAGCGTGGCGGCCAGTTGATCGACCGAGGTCTCGGGCAACAGGGCGCCGTTGGCAATCTGGTTGGGGCTCGAGTCGAAGCCGTTGTTGTCCGGATTCTTGGTACCCAGAACCGGGAAGTTGCCGTACAGGTCGCCGCCACGCACCGCGCCGCCCATGACGAAGTGGTGCGAGCCCCAGCCGTGGTCGGTGCCATCGCCGTTGCTGGTGAAGGTGCGGCCGAAATCCGACGCGGTGAAGGTGGTGACCTTGCTGCGTGCGCCCATCGCGCCGAGCGTGGTGTCGAAGTATTTCAACGCATGCGACAACTTGGCCATCAACGTGGCATGACTGCGCACCTGGTTGTCGTGGGTATCGAAGCCCCCCATGCTGACGAAAAAGACTTGGCGGCGCGCCTGCACCGTGCTGCTGCCGCCGGCCTCGATCATGCGCGCCACCACCTGCAGCTGCTGGGCCAATGAGTTGAAGGCCGGCGCGCCGGTCTGCGGGTTGTCGAACTGCAGCTTCGGGTCGGTGCTGGCGTTGTAGTTGCCGCTGGCCGGTGCGGTGCCGAACATCGCATCGCTGGCTGGCTTGAGTGCCGAGCGCAAGGCCACTTCGGCGTCGAGCGAGCGTTTGCCCACCGCGGCGATATCGCGTTCGAAGACATGCGCGCCGTGCGCGCGCGATGCGATGCGCTGCATCGACGCGGTGACCTCGCTGGAGCCGAAGATGCGGCCGTTGGCATCGCCGCCCATGCGGATCGCACCGTTGCTGCCCAGCTGGTATTGCTGCACCTGTTGCCCGGACAGCCACACCGCGTTGCCCGCCGCCGACACGGCCGTGAACACCGGCAGGCCGTTCATCGACGCCAGCATGTCGCCCATGCGCCCGCCCCAGCCGCTGGTGGCGCCTTCGGGGGCCATGGCCTGCCAGGTGTTGGCCTGGTCGTTGTGCGAGAACAGGCTCGCCGGTTTGGGGTGCGACTTGTCCTTGAACTGCAGCTTGCTGGTGGGCATCAGCAACGGGCCGATGCCGGGCACGATGGCCAGGCGGCGATCGTTGTTGAACAGCGTCTGCACGCCGGCCATCGAAGGGTGCAGCGCGAAGCTGCGACTCTGCGCTGTACGCGGCGTGAGCGGCAAGACACCGCCCAGCCGCGCCAGCGAGGCCAGCGGCGCATTCGGGTTGGCCGCCGTGCCGGCGGCCAGCAGCGCGATCGGGTCGGGCGCCTGGTTGCGCACCGCGTTGTACGCCGACCACGACGTGGGGTCGGTGGGCAGCACCATGTTCAGTGCATCGTTGCCGCCGAACAGGAACACGCACACCAGGGCCTTGTAGTCGCCGGCGCCTTGCGCGGCGGCCGACCCGGCGGCCGCCAGATTGAGCGCCAATGGCGCCGCGGCGGCACCGAGCAACGAACCCATCGCGCCGGCCTGGCGCAGAAAGAATCGGCGGGAAGGGTCGTGTGTGTTCATGGCAATGGTCATCGGCTGAATCGGGGGCGGCTTCACTTCTGCACCTGGAATTCGGGCGAGACGACAGCCAGGAACAGTGCCGCGTTGACCCGCGCGCGCCGGGCATCGTCGATCTGCTTCTGATTGGTGGCCTTGCTGTTCAGCGCCGGGATGGCGATCGTTTCGACGGTGGCCACGATCTCGGTCTTCAGGTCCACCGGCATGGCGCCGTACATCAGCTTGTGGTCGATGCGCTCGACCAGTTCGGCGGGCTGTTCGGCCAATGCCAGTTCAGCCGTGAACGCCGCCTGCATGTCGCGCCGCCGCGTCACGCTGTTCCAGTCGCCGGCGCCAGAGGCGATGTTGTCGCGCATGAAGTTGACATAGCCGGCGGCCGTGGTCTCGTGCGCGATCTGCATCTCGGGCGTCACCAGGCCGAAGGCCGCGGCCTCGGTACCTGGCGCCACGTAACCCGGCCGGTAGAAATTGAACACCGACGGTGCGCGCAACGGCGTCTGCCCCAGCGAATCACTGGCGCTGTCGGTGTTGCCGACGCGGAACTCGCCGGTATCCGAGGCGAAGTCGAAGGCACGCAGGAAGGCCGACAGGCGCAGCACCGGTTCGCGCACCTTGCCCGAGGTGTTGCTGACCAGACGCGCTTCGGGGTGCATCAACACCGCCTTCAGCACCGCGCGCATGTCGCCGCGCGCGTTGCCGGCGCCGCCGTTGAAGGCGGCGCTGACAGCAGCCACGTACTGCGGGCTCGGATTGCTGGTGACGAAGCGCTGGATCAGCTGGCGACCGATGAAGGGGCCGACGTTGGGGTGGTTGAAGATCGTGTCCAGCGCCGCTTTCAGGCTCGCGTCGGGATCGGCGCGCGACTGCGCCGGCACGCTCGTGCCGAGGAAGCTCTTCTCTTCGCTCGAGTGGTACTGCGGATAGCCGAGCATCGGGTTGAAGATGCGATCGGGGTCGGACTGGTTGTTGACCGAGCCCCAGAGGAAGCAGCCGTTGTCGGGCCATTCGGGGCACGACCAGCTGAAGCCGGTGAACACCTTGGCCAGCCCGGCGACGTCCTCTGCGTCGTAGGTCTCGACGGGCCTGCCGGCGGCGGTGCGCACGCTGCCGTCGGGGTTCAGCTCGACCAGCCCGATCGAGAACAGCTGCATCACCTCGCGCGCGTAATTTTCGTCGGGCACGCGGCCGCTGCGGGCATCGGCCTTCTGGTTCTTCATGTGCGACAGGTAGGCACCCATCAGCGGGTGGCGCGAGACGCTTTCGAGCAGATCGCGGTAGTTGCCGAAGCCCTGCTCGCCGAGCATGTCCAGCCACGCGGCGACGCCGCGCGGGTTGTTGCCGACGCTGTCGCTGCTGGTCGAGATGACGAAGATCTGCGACAGCGCATACGCCATGCGCTGTCGCAATTGGTCCTCGCCGCTGAGCGCCTGTTTCCAGAACGACTGCAACACTTCGTTCTGGTTGGCGCCACTGGTGGCATTGCGCGCCTTGATTAGGCCGTCAGCGGCTTCCCATGCGGCGCGGTGCGAAGCGGCCGGCAGCGCCAGTTGCTCTTCGATCCAGGGCCCGTAGCCGATCGTCATCAGGCGCTCGATGTCGACCTCGGTGGGCCCGAAGGTGGCCTGCGTCAGGAAGCGGGCGGCGGCATCACGCGAGGCGGGCTTTTCGGCCGGTGCCAGGCTGCTGGCGCCAGCGCCCGACGAGCCTTCGCTGTTGCCGGCCGGTGCGCCATCGGCGCCACCCCCGCAAGCTTGCAGGAGCAGGCTGGCGCACAGGGCCAGGCCAGCGAGACCGCGCCGCGACATCCGCGCGGCTGGCCGGTAAATTGAACTCGGGTGTTGCACTTCGATTCCCCACGTGGCGCCGATGGCGCTGAATCGGCCCGTCGCTGCACGGGCCCGTGGGGCTTCTTCGGCAAAAGCGCCGTCGGCTGTACGGCCCGGCGGTCGATTCGCGCGTGGCACTTACATGCCGTAGCGTCTTGACACCGATCGCCGCAGGCGGGCGACCGGGCGATTTACACGCTGGCCTACAACGCAGGCATCAGGTGGCGGCGCGCGCTGCCGATGTCCAGGCCCTGCAACGCCGCCCAGGCGCTCGCCTGATCGTCGCCGATGCGCCCGACATTGAAGTACGCCGCCTGCGGGTGCGCCAGATAAAAGCCACAGACGCTTGCGGCCGGCGACATCGCCAGGCTGTCGGTCAAGCTCATGCCGATGTCGGTCGCGCGCAACACCTCGAACATCGCGCGCTTGACGCTGTGGTCGGGGCAGGCCGGGTAACCGGGCGCCGGGCGGATGCCGCGATAGGTCTCGTCGATCAGCTCTTCGGTGCTCAGTTGTTCGTCGCTCGCGTAGCCCCACAGCTCGGTGCGCACGCGTTGGTGCAGCCGCTCTGCGAAGGCCTCGGCGAGGCGGTCGGCGAGGGCCTTGAGCATGATCGCCGAGTAGTCGTCGAAGTCGTCGCTGAACTGCTTTTCCTTCTTCTCGACGCCAATGCCGGCGGTGACCGCGAACAGGCCGACGTGGTCGTCGTGCACACCCTTCGGCGCGATGAAATCGGCCAGGCAGCGGTTGGGCCTGCGCACGCCGTCGATGACCGGGCGCTCGCTTTGCATGCGCAGCGGCGCCCAGCGCATCGCGACCTGCGTGCGCGAAGCATCGCTGTAGATCTCGATGCAGTCATCGTCGACGGTGTTTGCCGGCAACAGCGCGATGACACCGTTGGCGCTGAGCCAGCGGCCTTCGATGAGCCGGTGCAGCAGGCGCTTGCCGTCGCTGAAGACCCGCGTCGCCTCGGCGCCGACGACGTCGTCGCGAAGAATCTGCGGGAAGCGGCCGGCCAGATCCCAGGTCTGGAAGAACGGACCCCAGTCGATGCAGCGCGCCAGCTCGGCCAGGTCGTAGTTGCGGAACTCGCGCCGGCCGATGAAACTGGGTTGCGGCGGCGTGTAGCCCGACCAATCGATCGGCGTCTTGTTGGCGCGCGCCTGCGCCAGCGTGACCAGCGGTGTCACCTTCTTGTTGGCGTGCTGCTCGCGCACCTTGACATAGTCGGCATTCAGTTCGGCGACATAGCGCGCGGCACGCTCGTCGGACAGCAACTCGCTGCACACGCCCACCGAGCGCGACGCATCGGGCACATAGACCACCGGGCCTTCATAGTGCGGCGCGATCTTCACCGCCGTGTGCACGCGGCTGGTGGTGGCCCCGCCGATGAGCAGCGGGATCTTCTTCATGCGGAAGTAGTCGTCGCGTTGCATCTCGGCGGCGACATGCTGCATCTCCTCCAAACTCGGCGTGATCAACCCGGACAGTCCGATCAGGTCGGCGCCTTCGACGCGGGCCTTGGCCAGGATGTCCTGGCACGGCACCATCACGCCCATGTTGATGACATCGAAGTTGTTGCACTGAAGCACGACGGTGACGATGTTCTTGCCGATGTCGTGCACATCGCCCTTGACGGTGGCGATGACGATCTTGCCTTTGGCCTTCGCCTCGCCACCGCCATCGACCAGCGCCTTCTTCTCGGCCTCGATGTAGGGCAGCAGGTGCGCCACCGCCTGCTTCATCACGCGGGCGCTCTTCACCACCTGCGGCAGGAACATCTTGCCCTGGCCGAACAGGTCGCCGACGATGTTCATGCCATCCATCAACGGGCCTTCGATGACGTGCAGCGGCCGCCCGCCGGTGGCCTGGATGCCTTGCCAGCAGGCCTCGGTGTCCGCGACGATGAAATCGGTGATGCCGTGCACCAGCGCGTGGCTCAGGCGTTCGGCGACGCTGCCGGTGCGCCAGGCCAGCCGCGCCGAATCGTCCTTGGCGGCGCCCTTGGCGTTCTCGGCGACTTCGACCAGCCGCTCGCCGGCATCCGCGCGGCGGTTCAGCACCACGTCTTCGACACGCTCGCGCAGTTCGGGTTCGAGATCGTCATAGACACCGACCATGCCGGCGTTGACGATGCCCATGTCCATGCCCGCCTTGATCGCGTGATACAGGAACACGGTGTGGATCGCCTCGCGCACCGGGTCGTTGCCACGGAAGCTGAACGACACGTTGGACACGCCGCCCGACACCTTGGCACCCGGCAGATTGGCCTTGATCCAGCGTGTGGCTTCGATGAAATCGACCGCGTAGTTGTTGTGTTCCTCGATGCCGGTGGCGATGGCGAAGATGTTCGGGTCGAAGATGATGTCTTCGGCCGGGAAACCGATTTCCTCGACCAGGATGCGGTAGGCGCGCGCGCAGATCTCGGTCTTGCGCGCGAAGGTGTCGGCCTGGCCCTTTTCGTCGAAGGCCATCACCACCGCGGCAGCGCCGTAACGGCGCACCAGCTTGGCCTGCTGGCGGAAGGCATCTTCGCCCTCCTTCATCGAGATCGAATTGACGATGCCCTTGCCCTGGATGCATTTGAGTCCGGCTTCGATGACCTCCCACTTCGAGCTGTCGATCATGATCGGCACGCGCGCGATTTCGGGCTCACCGGCGATCAGGTTCAGGAAGCGCACCATGGCCGCCTTGCTGTCGAGCATGGCCTCGTCCATGTTGATGTCGATGATCTGCGCGCCGTTTTCCACTTGCTGGCGTGCCACGCCCAGCGCCTGCTCGAAATCACCGTTCAGGATCATGCGCGCGAAGGCCTTTGAGCCGGTCACGTTGGTGCGCTCGCCGATGTTGACGAACAGCGAATCGGCGTCGATGTGCACCGGCTCCAGGCCGGACAGACGCATCGGCGCGACGGCCGGGACAGACGAAGATTCGATGTTCATGGCGGGGCGTTCACGCGGCTGACGACAGACCCACCGCGGCCTTCAGGTCGGGTGAGCGCGGTTGAACATCGAAGCGCCCAAGCCTGGCAGCCGCACCATCGAAGGCGGGCTGTCGCAGCGCCCCTTGGGCGGCGAGCCCAATTGTATCGAGCCGCGCAAGGCTTCCGCTGCGTCAGGCCGCCAGCAGATCGCCGAACAGCGGATCGTGGCGGCTGCGCGGCCGGTAAGCGGCCACGCGCCGGGCAATCTGCGCGATGTGCTCGGGCGTGGTGCCACAGCAGCCGCCGACGATGTTGAGGAAGCCGCTTTGTGCAAAGCCTTCCATCAACGCACCAGTGACGTCGGGCGTCTCGTCGAAGCCGGTCTCGCTCATCGGGTTGGGCAGCCCGGCGTTCGGATAGCAGCTGATGAAGGTGTCGCCGGCCACCTTGGCCAGTTCCTCGATGTACGGGCGCATCAGCGCCGCACCCAGCGCGCAGTTCAGCCCCACCGCCAACGGCCGGGCGTGGCGGATCGAGTGCCAGAAGGCGGCCACGGTCTGCCCCGACAGGATGCGCCCCGATGCATCGGTGACGGTGCCCGAGATGATCACCGGCAGCCGTTCGCCGCTGTCTTCCATCAGTTCATCGAGCGCGAACAGCGCCGCCTTGGCGTTCAGCGTGTCGAAGATGGTTTCGACCAGGAACAGGTCGCAGCCGCCTTCGAGCAAACCGCTCGCCTGCTCGAAGTAAGCCGCACGCAATTGGTCGAAGCTGACGTTGCGTGCCGCCGGGTCGTTCACATCGGGGCTGATGCTGGCGGTGCGTGGCGTGGGGCCCAGCGCGCCGGCGACGAAACGCGGCTTGTCCGGGCTGCTGTAGCGGTCGCAGGCCGCACGCGCCAGCCGCGCCGCGGCCACGTTCATCTCGCGCGCATACGCGCCGAGGCCATAGTCGTCCTGGGCGATGCTGGTCGCGCCGAAGGTGTTGGTCTCGACCATGTCGGCACCCGCCGCCAGATATTGCTCATGGATCTGAGCGATGACGTCGGGCCGCGAGAACTGCAGCAGTTCGTTGTTGCCTTTCAGGTCCTTGCCATGGTCCTTGAAGCGCTCGCCACGGTAGTCGGCCTCGGCCAATTTGTAGCGCTGGATCATCGTGCCCATCGCGCCGTCGATGACCAGGATGCGCTGGCGCAGCAACTCCGGCAGTTGGGCGGCACGGGTGTAGCGGACGGCGGCAGAGCTCATGCCGACATTGTATGAAGCCGCCCCCGTCGAGCACCCTCAGTGCATCAGCACCGGCTGTTGTGCAAGCGTGGTGTAGCCGCCGATGTAGTCGTCCAGCGCCTCCTCGGTCGGGCTGCTGTCGATCAGCGCCTGCACTCCGTCCTTGAAGCCCTGCGCCACCGCGCCTTCGATGAAGATGCCTTTGCGGGCGAACTTGTCGACGATTTCGTACCCGCCGCGGGCCAGGCCCGCGCCTCCCCCATCGCTGGCCGGCACATCGATCTGCAGCACCGTGAAGCTGTCTGAGTTGTAGAGCAGTTGCATGGCAAGACCTCCTGCCCTGCATCTGGGTGCGACGGCGCTCAATTCAAGCCCGCGGCCACCTCGGTAGGCGGCGCCAGCTGCAGATCCAGAGACTGCCCCCCCGGCACCGTCGTCAGCCGCGCGCGCACCGGCAAGTGCTCGCGCCGCGGGTCGAGCCAGACCTCGACGCGCGTGTCGAAAGGCCGCGTCGGTTCGCGCACGAAGCGCGCCAGCCCCTCGGCCGGTCCGGCCGGCAACTCGATCGACTCGCGGCCGCGCGCTTCGAACGCCCACGCCTGCGCATCGCCGCGCGTGCCGACAACGAACAGCATGACGGTCGCACCGGCATCGGCCAATGTCGGATCGGCCTGCACGATCGCCGGCAGCTGGATCATCCAGCTCAAGCGATCCTGGGCGCCGGGCGGCAAAGGCAACACCTCGCTGGGCCCGGAAAAACTGATCAGTCCGGCCCCGCGCTGGAAGTTGGCGGCGCGCACTTCGCGCAACTTCCTGCGCTCGACATGGCGCGTCGGCGCCACGCCGTCGGCGTCGACCAGGCCGCGACTGGTCGAGCCGAGCAGCGGCTGGCCCGGCAGCGCCGCATCGAGCACCAGCTCGTAGCCTTCAGCGTCCCGGCGCCATTGCAGCCGCGCGTTGCCGATGGTGGCCCCACGCTGCGCCACATAGTGCAGCTCGACTGGCGCCGGCAGCCGGGTAGCGTACAGCGGCACCGGTTGCGTCGCGCCGGCGCTTTCGGCGACGGTGGCGGATGCGCCGCTTGCGTCGACCACCGCCTCGACGGGTGATGGCAGGTGCTGCAATGCCATCGCCGCTGGCGCGCCTTCGCGCGGCGTGGGGGGTGGCCCCTTGTCCCGCATCGGCGGCGGCGCAGCGCCCGCGATCATGCCCGCAGTCGTGTCACGCACCAGCTTGGCCGCCGCCGTTGGAGCCCGTGCTGGCACTGAAGTCACCAGACGCAAGGCCGGCGCGGCTGCGATGGCCATAGTCGATGCGTCGGTGGCGGTGCGCGGGCGTGCCGGCACGAGCGCGTCGAGCACCAGCGCGTGCAGCAACATCACCGCAGCGGCCAAGCCTGGCCACGTGAAGGGCAGGCGGCGCCTGGGCGGCGCCGCAGCGCTCAGGCGCGCTTGCTGCGCCGACGCATCCAAAGCGCCAGCGCGCCCAGGCCGGCCAGCATCATTGCGTAGGACTGCGCTTCAGGAACCTGGACGACCTGGAACGATGAGCCGTATTCGCCCGGCATCGACAGGTCTTCGGTGCCATACACATCCAGGAACACGCAAGTGTCGCAGGCCGCCAGGAAATTGCCTGACCCGGTAGCCGTCTTGGTCGCGGAATCGACTTCGAAATCAATGAACGGGACCGTGGGCGTGCCGTCAAGCCAGCTGATGGTGACCGCGAAGATCGCGATGCCGCCACTCCAGGTCACCGGCGTGGTGCTGTCGAGCGAGAACACGCCGGGTGGCAGGCCGACCAGCTGGTAGCGGTCGTGGAAGAAGGTGGGGCCGCTGGCAAGCGTGGCGGCGGCATCGAGGGCGCCGAGTCGCGCGAAACTGGCGGTCTCGGGCGGCGCGGCGTTTACCGTGCGGCCGAAGCCGTCGAGCTCGTAACGGCTGGACCCGGGCGAGACGGGTTCGAACTTCGCCACCCGCGTGGCGGCGAAACCGCTTGAAGCGACAAGCGCCACACAGATGCCGGCCAGTGTGGTTTTCAGATTCATCACGAACTCCATGGGTTCAAACGCCAGTCCAACCGGCCGGCAGCGAACCAATTCGCGCCCCGGAGCACAAAGTATGCGCGCACACTTTGTAACAAAACCGCCCCAAAGCCGAAGGCGACCCCCCATTCGCGGGGTGCCCGGGAAGGAATGCGGCCCGTACTGCCTGCACCGACAATGACCGGCATGAATGAACAGCAGCAATTCGAGGCCGGCATTGCTGCCCTCGAGGCGCAACGCAGCCTGCTGGGCGACGGGGTGGTGGACATGGCGCTGGCGCCGCTGCGGGCGAAGCTGCTCGCGCTGCAACCGGCCGAGGCGCGCCCCGACAGCCCGCCCGTGCAGCAGCTGAAGCAGGCCTCCGTGCTGTTCATCGACGTGGTCGGCTCGACCGCGATGGGCGACAAGCTCGAGCCGGAGGACATCCAGGCCATCATGGACGGCGCGCTCGAGCGCTTCACCGCCTGCATCGAAAAGCACAAGGGTCGCGTGCTGCAGTACACCGGCGACGGCATGCTCGCCGCGTTCGGTGCCGACGAAGGCCACGAAAACGACCCCGAGCTGGCGATCCGCGCCGCGCTCGACATTCTCGAAGAAGCCAAGCAGGCCTCGGCGCGGGCGGTGGCCAGCCACGGCGTGACCGGGTTCAATGTGCGCGCGGGTGTCAACACCGGATCGGTGCTGGTCGGCGGTGGCGTCGATGCCGAAGGCTCGATCCGGGGCAGCACGGTGAACATCGCCGCGCGCATGGAGCAGACCGCGCCGCCCGGCGCCTTGCGCATCAGCCACGACACGTACCGCCATGTGCGCGGGCTGTTCAAGGTCACCCAAGAGCCACCGCTGACGGTGAAGGGCCGCGACGAACCGCTGCAGACCTACCTGGTGCAGCACGCCCGGCCGCGTGCCTTTCGCATCGTCACGCGTGGCATCGAGGGGCTGGAAACCCGCATGGTCGGCCGCGATGCCGAACTCGAACAATTGCAGCAGGCCTTTCAGGCGCTGTATCGCGCGCCGCGCTTTCATGCGGTCACGGTGGTCGCCGACGCCGGTGTCGGCAAGAGCCGGCTGATGTACGAGTTCGAGAACTGGGCCGATGCGCGCGCCGAGAGCTTCGCCACCTTTCGCGGCCGTGCGCAGCCGCCGACACAAACGCAACCCTACGGCTTGCTGCGCGACGTGCTGGCCTGGCGGCTGCACATCCTCGACAGCGATGATGCCGACACCGCGCGCAACAAGCTGGTCGACGGCATCGCGCCGCTGTTCGCCGAGGACGGCGAGGCCCAGGCCCACCTGCTCGGCCAGCTCATCGGCCTGGACTTTTCCGCCAGCCGGCATGTTCGCGGCATCCTCGACGACGGCCGGCAGATCCGCAACCGCGCGTTCCATGCCGCGGCGCAGATGCTGCGGCTGACGGCCGAGCGCGAAGGCGTGCCGGTGCTGCTGCTGCTGGACGAACTGCACTGGGCCGACGACGGCTCGCTCGATTTCGTCAACTACCTGGTGCAGGTCAACCGCGACGTGCCCACGCTGATGATCGGCTTGACTCGGCCGACACTGTACGAACGGCGGCCGCACTGGGCGAGCGTGGAATCGGTCTACAGCCGCATCGACCTGTCGCCGCTGGACAAGCACGCCAGCCGGGCGCTGGCCAACGAACTGTTGCAGCGGCTCGACGTGGTGCCGGCCGCGCTGCGCGAACTGGTCACCGGTGGCGCCGAGGGCAACCCGTTCTACATGGAAGAACTGGTGCGCATGCTCATCGACGACGGCGCCATCGTCACCGGCGAGCAGCACTGGCAGCTGGTCGAACACAAGCTGCTCACCGCGCACGTGCCGCCCACCCTCACCGGCGTGCTGCAGGCCCGGCTCGACAGCCTGCCAGCGGCCGAGAAACTGGCTCTGCAGCAGGCGGCCGCCATCGGCTTCGTGTTCTGGGACCAGACGCTGGCCGCACTGGATGCGCGCTCGGTGGGCGCGCTCCATTCGCTGGTCAGGCGCGGGTTGGTGGTGCCGCGCGAGCACACGGCGCTCGACGGCCTGACCGAATACGCGTTCAAGCACCAGATCCTGCACCAGGTCACCTACGACAGCCTGCTCAAGCGCCAGCGGCTGGACTTCCACGCCCGCGTGGCCGACTGGATGGCACATTTCGGCGGCGACCGCGCCGGCGAAACCTTGGGTTCGACCGCCGAGCACTACGAACGTGCCGGCGACACCGCCAATGCCTGCAGCTTCTATGCACGCGCGGCAGAAAACGCCGCCGCGCGCCAAGCAAACGAGTCCATGCTGGGATATGCGGACCGCGCGTTGGCGCTGCTCAGCGAAGGCGACCTGGCGACACGCTGGCGCATGATCCTGCTGCGCGAAGCCTGCCTGCTGTACCAGGAGGATCGTGGCGCGCATGCCGCAGCGCTCGACGAACTGGCGCGCCTGGCCGAGGCGCTCGACGACGATGCCCGCCGCGTCGAGGTCGAACACCGCCGCGCCGCGACGGCCAACAGCGCGGGCGACCATGCCGCGGCGGCGCGCGCCGCCGAAAGCGGCCTGCGCCTGGCGCAGCGCATTGAACACCACAGCATGCTCGCGCCGCTGTACAGCCACCTGTGTGGGGCACTGGTCGCCGAGGGGCACTACGCCGACGCGTTGCAGGCCGCCGAACAGGGCCTGGGAATCGCCCGCGTGCAGGCCGACAGACAGGGCGAGAACAGCCTGAACAACATCATCGGGGTCATCGCCATGGAGCAGGGCGACCTGCTGCGCGCCGCCGAACTGTTCGAGCGCAGCCTGCTCGCCGAACGCGACATCGGCAACCGGGCCCGCGAGGGGCTGGTGCTGAACAACCTCGGCTCGGTCTATCCCCGCCTGGGCGACTACGCCAAGGCGCGCGCCCACCTCGACGACGGTCTCAAGCTGGCGCGCAGCATCGGCCGCCGCGACACCGAAGCCATCGTGCTGGTCAACCTTGCCTCGGTGGCGCACCTGCAGGGTGACGATGCCAGCGCGCTGGCCTTTGCCAATGCCGCCTACGACGGCGCCGCTGCCGTTGCACAGCCCGATAAGCAAGCCTTCGCTCGGCTGGTGGCCGGGCATGCCGAACTCGGGCTGGGCCGCTTCGAGGCCGCGCAGGCGGCCTACCAGGAATCGCGTGCATTGCTCGAGCCGCTGAGCATGCGCCCGCAACAACTGCTCGATCCGCTGTCGGGACTGGCACGGGTGCTGCTGGCGCAAGGGCGCCTCGATGAGGCGTTGGCCTGCGTCGAAGCGGTGCTGGAGCACATGGCCGGTGGCGGCAGCCTGGACGGCACCGAAGAGCCGCTGCGCATTCCGCTGACCTGCTACACGGTGCTGTCGGCGCTGAACGATGCGCGCGCCCCCAGCGTGCTCGAGCGCGCCCACAGCGAGTTGCAGGCGCTGGCCGACCGACTCGGCGAGGCCCAGGCACGCTACGGCTTCCTCAATCTGGTGCCCCACCACCGCGAGATCCGCCAGGCGTGGGCCGCGCAGCGCACCGGCGAATGAGTCCGCCGGGGCGCTGCCTGGCGCGAACCACGAAGCGCGGAACGCGCACGACCGTCCGGTGAACGATCTGCCGCGCGGCCTGAAGATCGTCACCGTCTGGTTGCTGATCGGCACCGGCCTGTTCCTGGCGGTGCAGGCATTCCAGGCACAGCGGCAGCGCGCCCGGTTCGAGGTCGATGGCACTCAGCTGCGCATCGCGCGCGCCGCCGACGGCCACTACCACTGGCCAGCGCGCGTCAACGGCCACGCGGTCGACTTTCTCATCGACACCGGTGCCACCACCAGTGCATTGCCGGCGGCGCTGGCACAGCGGCTGGACCTGCCGATGGAAGGCAGGGTGGCCTCGCAGACCGCCGGCGGCGCCGTCAGCGGCACCGTCGTGCGCGCCGATCTGGAGCTGCAAGGCGGCGTGCGCATCGAACGCATGCGCATCGTCGCGCTGCCGGCGCTGGCCTCGCCGCTGCTCGGCATGGACGTGCTGGGCAAGCTGAGCTGGCGCCAGGCCGGTGGTGAACTGGTCATCGACATGGCCGGGGCAGGCCGATGATTCGCTGCGCTGCCGCCGGCCAAAGACATTTGCCTGCGCTGGTGCTGGCCTGCACCGTGCTGGCCATGCCGCTGGCGGCACCCGCCGCCGCGCCGGGCTGCGTGGCCGCGACGCCATCACCAAGCGCGGCCCAACGCGAGCTGGCACAACGCACGGCCAGCGACCGCGGCTTCCTGTGGCGGCTGACGAAGGACGGCCGCACCTCGTGGCTGTACGGCACCCTGCATGTCGGCCGCTGGGCCTGGGCCTATCCGGGCCCGGCATTGACCCGGGCCTTCGCTGCCACCGACACCCTGGCCGTGGAACTCGACCTGCTCGATGCACATGTCGTCGCGCGCTTGCCCGATGCGGTCAGCGCGTCCCGGCAGCGCTTCGCCGATGACCCGGCGTTGCGGCCGCGCATCCGGCAACTGGCGGCATGCACCGACTTCGTCCGCCTGGCCGAGCTGCCCCAGCCAATGCAGCTGATGACCTTGTCGCTGCTGGCCGCGCGCGACAACGGCCTCGAGGTGCTGCATGGCCAGGATCTGGTGCTCGGCACGAAGGCCCATGCCGAGCGGCGGCCGGTGGTGTCGCTCGAAAGCATCGAGCTGCAGTTCGCCGTGCTGGTACCGGAAGATTCTCCAGCGGCACGCCAGATGTTCGAACACAGCCTGCGCCAGCTGGAAAGCGGCCAGGCAACGGCTGTGCTGCTGCGCCTGGCGCAGGCCTGGGCCGACGGCGATCTGGACACGCTGGCCCGCTATGCCGCATGGTGCGCATGCGCCGACACCGGCGCCGAACGCGAGCAGATCCGGCGCCTCATCGACGATCGCAACCCGTCGCTGGCGCGCGCCATCGGCGCCTTGCACGACCAGGGGCGCTCGGTGCTCGCGGCAGTCGGCGCGCTGCACATGACCGGGCCGCTGGCCTTGCCCCGACTGCTGGCCGAGCAGGGCTTTGCGGTGCAGCGCGTGCGCTTTTGAACCGAGCGCAAGCGCCGGGCTCCAACTGTGCACAATGCTTCGACACACCGCCACCAGGGCGGGCCAAGCAAGGAATCCCGCCATGATCGATCCCACCGCCCTCGGCAAGATGGTTCCCGGCCTGAACTTCCTCGACAGCTGGATGCGCGGTGCCAGCCAAGCCACCCCGGGCATGGGACAGTGGATCGCGCCGACGCTCGATCCGGCCGAGCTCGAAAAGCGCATCGGCGAGCTGAAGACGGTGCAGTTCTGGCTCGAGCAGAACGCGCGCATGATCGGCGCCACCGTGCAGGCCATGGAAGTGCAGCGCATGACGTTGTCCACCTTGCAGACCATGAACCTGCCGCTGGCCGAGTTGCAAAAGGCGATGCTGCTGCCGACGGCGGCATCCGAGCCCGCGCCATCGCCATCGCCATCGCCATCGCCGGAACCGAGTGAGGCCGCGGCCGAGACGCCCGCGCCGAAGCCGGCGGTCGATCCGATGTTGTGGTGGAGCGCGCTGACGCAGCAGTTCGGTGAACTGGCGACGAAGGCCGTACAGGACAGCCAGGCCGGCCTGTCGCAACTCGCCGCGGCGGCGCCCAGGACGACGGCCGCCGCGACCGGCACCAGCCCTTCGCGCGCCAAGGCGACGCCCGCCACCAAACGCGCACCGCGCAAGCGCTGACGAGCGATGGACGACTTTGTCGTCGGCCATGCGGCCCATCCGGATTGGCGCATGGCGTTGTCGATGGCGATTGCGCAAATCGATGCTCAGCAAGCAACTGGGCCGGCGCCGAACCTCGGCTTCGTCTATCTGTGCGACCACCACGCCGCCCAGGCTGCGGGCTTGTGGGCCGCGCTGCGCCAACGCTGGCCGGCGGTGTCGTGGGCCGGCGGCGTGGGTGTCGGCGTGGCCGCCGGCGGCGTCGAGTACTTCGACGAACCCGGCCTGGTGCTCATGCTCGGCCACCTGGGCGAACACAGCTTCAGCGTGTTCTCGGGCGACAAGCCGCTGAAGCAGGACCAGGCCTTCACGGCGCTGGTGCATGCCGACCCACAAACCCCCGACCTGGCAGAACTGTTGCTCGAGCTGAGCCAGCGCACGGCCTCGGGCTACCTGTTCGGCGGGTTGTGTGCTTCGCGGACCGATGCCGTGCACATCGCCGACGGTGTCTGGCGCGGGGGTTTGTCGGGTATCGGTTTCACGCCCGATGTGGCGCTGGTCTCACGGGTCACACAAGGTTGCCAGCCGGTCGGCCCGGTGCGCACCATCACCGCCGCCGATGGCAACCTGATCCTGGCGCTCGACGATGCGCCGGCATTGCCCTGCCTGCTGCGCGACCTGGGCGCCGCGCAGGACGAACCGCGCGTGCTGCTGCCGCGGCTGCGCGCCACGCTGGTCGGGCTGTCCGATGTCGGCGACGACATGCTCGCCCGCGGCGGACAGTTCGGCACCGACACGCGGGTGCGCAACCTGATCGGGCTCGATCCGGCACGCGGCGGGGTGGCCGTCGCCGAAGCGGTGCACGCCGGCATGCGCGCCGCGTTCTGCCAGCGCGACAAGGCCGCCGCCCGCCGCGACCTGGTGCGCATCTGCAGCGAAATCCGCGAAGAGCTGGAAGCGCATGTCGAGGATGCGGCCACCACCGCCGCGGCATCGACGCATCCGCCGGTGGCCACGCGCCGCGTCGCCGCGGCCATCTATGTCAGCTGCGCCGGCCGTGGCGGGCCGCATTTCGGCGCGCCCTCGGCCGAGTTGCAGATCATTCGCCACGCGCTTGGTGATGTGCCCCTGGCCGGTTTCTTTGCCGGCGGCGAGATCGCGCGCCATCACCTCTACGGGTACACCGGCGTGCTGACGGTGTTCACCGCACAGTCACGGTAGCGCCCCGGTCAAGCCTGAATGGGCGGCCTGCCGCGTGCGCCGGCTGCAGCCAGGCGCAGCAGTTCAGCTTCCCGCTGCGCGCTCAGCTTGTCGGCCAGGCGCTTGTCACCCGCCACCGGCAGCGGCTCGGCAAGCACCGCTTGCACCGACTCGTCGAGCGCACGCGTGCGCAGCCCATGCTCTTGCGCGTGGCGGGTGTCGAAGGCCATGAAGCCGGCGTATTGGGCGTCGTCGGCCGGCAGCCACAGCGGCAGTTCACGCCACGGCACGATGCCCTCGCCCTGAAGCAAGCTTTCGCTGACCGGCACCGCTTCGGCCGCCTCGCGACCCGTCGCACGCACCGCGCGCTGACAGGTGTCGATCAACGACGGCCAAGTCACCTCATCGGCACGGCCGGTGGCGTTGCAGGCGCCAGTCGGCGCGCGTTCCAGCAAGGTGACCATCCAGCCGGCCAGGTCGCGCACGTCGATGAACTGCAGTCGCGCCGGCGGCGGCACGTCGGGCACCAGCATGCGGCCGCCGGCAGCCACGCGCCAAGGCCAGTAGCTGAAACGCCCGCTCGGGTCGCCGGGGCCGACGATCAGGCCCGGTCGGATGACCTGCAGGCGCTGTCCCAGGCGCTGCGCGAGCACGCGCTCGCACTGCGCTTTCAGCGGCCCGTAGGTGTCGCCGGTCACCGCCGCGTCGTCGGCCAGTCCGGCTGCGCTGGCCAGTTCGGCCGCTTCGGTCATCCCGGGCCGGTCGTGCGCGGCGAAGGCCGAGATGCTGGAGACGAACTGGTAGCGCGGGCAAGCGGCCAAGGCAGCGGCGGCGGGCAGCACATCGGCCGGGCAATAGCCGCAGGTGTCGATGACGGCATCGAAGGGGCCGGCATCGGCCAGTGCACCCAGATCGGCTCGCCTGTCGCCAACGAAGTTGCGCACGCCGTGCGGCCACTGCTGCCTCGCGCGGCCGCGATTGAAGACGCTCACAGCATGGCCTTGCGCGAGCGCCGCATCGAGCAGCGCGGTGCCGAGAAAGGCGCCGCCGCCAATGATCAGGATGTGCATGCAGTGAATTCGAGTTCGCGGCAGATGCTAGTGCAGGGGTTCCAACCTGCGTCGAACCCGCAGCGCCGGCCAGGTGTTGTCCGATCTGGCGCGCCGTGCGTTGACGCAGGCAGCACGCGGCGAGCGATCGACATCCACCGCTGAAGCCGCCGCTCATGGCTTTGCGCCCTTTGCGGCACGCGGGGCGGTGGTCACCGACGCTTGCGTGCAGGCGCTGCGCGACCGCGGAGAGTACTGAACAGCGCGCCGTGCCGAAGACCCGGCGAATCCGTTGCCGGCAGCGCAGGGGGCCGCGCGGCTGCGTGCCGCCGCCGTGACGAAGCACTATCGCTTCATCGACTCGTCGCTCAGCCTGCTCGACACCACGCACTTCGACACCGACCGGCTGCTCGGGCACCGCCAGGTCACCGACGCCTGGCTGCTCGGCCTCGCGGTGGCAAATGGCCTGCGCATCGTCAGCTTCGACAACGCCTTGCCGATGCGGGTGGCGCGCGGCGCAACGCCCGACCATTGGCTGGTGATCTGAGCCACCCCCGCAACCCGGGGAGCCCGGCCGCCGCGGGGCCGAGACAGCGCGCTACAGTCGCCGAACCGCCCGTTGCTTTCGTGACCCGCGGCTTGCCCAGCTCCGAAATCTGCACTTGAACGCTCCCTTGCCCATCGAGGTCACCGCCAACGCCGGCCTGAACGCGCCGCGCGCGGCGCGTCAGGCACAGGTCGTTTCCGCCTTGCGCCCGCTGCTGCCAGCGCACGCGCTGCTGTGGCGCGGCGAGGACACGGTGCCCTACGAATGTGACGGCCTCACCGCCTACCGCGAACAGCCGCTTCTCGTCGCACTGCCCGAGACCGAAGCACAGGTGGCCGCCGTGCTGCGTTGCTGTCACGAATTGAAGGTGCCGGTGGTGGCGCGCGGCGCAGGCACCGGGCTGTCGGGCGGCGCGCTGCCGCACCGGCTGGGCGTGACGCTGTCGCTGGCCAAGTTCAACAGGATCGTCAAGCTCGACAAGCCGTCGCGCACCGCCGTCGTGCAATGCGGCGTCCGCAACCTGGCCATCAGCGAAGCCGCCGCGCCGCTGGGGCTGTACTACGCGCCCGACCCGAGCAGCCAGATCGCCTGCAGCATTGGCGGCAACGTGGCCGAAAACTCCGGTGGCGTGCACTGCCTGAAGTACGGCATGACCTTGCACAACGTGCTGCGCGTGCGCGGCTTCACCGTCGAGGGCGAAGCCATCGACGTCGGCAGCGAGGCGCTCGATTCGGCCGGGCTCGATCTGCTGGCGCTGGTCGTCGGCAGCGAGGGCATGCTGGCGGTGATCACCGAAGTCACCGTCCGGCTGATTCCGAAGCCGCTGCTGGCGCGCTGCATCATGGCCAGCTTCGACAACATGCGCAAGGCCGGCGGCGCGGTGGCGCAAATCATCGCCGCCGGCATCATCCCGGCCGGCCTGGAGATGATGGACAAGCCGATGACGGCGGCGGTCGAAGGCTTCGTGCATGCCGGCTACGACCTCGATGCCGAAGCCATCCTGCTGTGCGAAAGCGACGGCACGCCCGAAGAGGTGGACGAGGAAATCCAGCGCATGCTCGATGTGCTGACGGGCTGCGGCGCGACACGCATGGAGGTCAGCAAGGACGAGGCGCAGCGCCTGAAGTTCTGGAGCGGTCGCAAGAACGCGTTTCCGGCATCAGGGCGCATCAGCCCCGACTACATGTGCATGGATTCGACCATTCCGCGCAAGCGCCTGGCCGACATGTTGCTGGCGATCCAGGCGATGGAGGCCAAGTACGGCCTGCGCTGCGCCAACGTTTTCCATGCCGGCGACGGCAACCTGCACCCGCTGATCCTGTTCGACGCCAGCGATGCCGACCAGCTGCACCGCTGCGAATTGTTCGGCGCCGACATCCTCGAAACCAGTGTGGCGATGGGCGGCACCGTCACCGGCGAGCACGGCGTCGGCGTCGAGAAACTCAGCTCGATGTGCGTGCAGTTCTCGCCCGCCGAGCGCGAGCAGATGTTCGCGGTGAAACGCGCCTTCGATCCGGGCGAGCTGCTCAACCCGGGCAAGGTGATTCCGCTGCTTCAGCGCTGCGCCGAGTACGGCAAGATGCATGTCAGAAAAGGCCTGCTGCCGTTTCCGGAGCTGCCGCGCTTCTAGATGAACTGCGATCTGCAACCGGCGCTGCAAGGCCTGGTGGACAAGGTGCAGGCGGCCCGCGCCTCGCGTGGCACACTGGTCATCCAGGGCGGCGACAGCAAGCGCTTCTATGGCAACCCGACGAGCGGCGAGTTGCTCGACATGCGCAGCTTGCACGGCGTCAGCAGCTATGAGCCGAGCGAGCTGGTGGTGACCGCGCGTGCCGGCACGCCGTTGCTCGAGCTCGAAGCGCTGCTCGCTGAACAGCAGCAATGCCTGGCCTTCGAGCCGCCTCGCTTCGACCCTGCGGCGAACACCGGCATTCGCGGCGGCACCGTCGGCGGCATGGTCGCGGCCGGCCTGAGCGGTCCGTCACGCGTGTCGGCGGGCGCGCTGCGCGAACACGTGCTCGGCGCCACGCTGCTCAACGGCAAGGGCGAGGTGCTCAGCTTCGGTGGCCAGGTGATGAAGAACGTCGCCGGCTACGACGTCTCGCGGCTGTTGGCCGGCTCGCTGGGTGTGCTGGGCGCCATCTGCGAGGTGTCGTTGAAAGTCATGCCGCGTCCGGCGGCCAGCGCCACCCTGCGCTTCGAGATGGACCAGGCCGAAGCGCTGCAGTTGCTCAATCACTGGGCCGGTCAACCGTTGCCGCTGTCGGCCAGCGCGTGGTGGGAAGGCATGCTGGTGCTGCGCCTGGCGGGCGCGGTGGCCGCGGTGCGGGCCGCGGCCCTCAAGCTCGGCGGCGAGGCCATCGAGCCGGTGATGGCGGCCACATTCTGGGACGGCCTGCGCGACCAGAGCGACGAGTACTTCGTCGGCGCGCGGCGTGCCATCGAAGGCGGGGCGACGCTGTGGCGCCTGTCGGTGCCGCAGACCGCGCCGCCGCTTCAGCTGTCGGGCCAGCAGCTGATCGAATGGGGTGGCGCGCAACGCTGGCTGTGCAGCAGTCTGCCGGCGGCCGCGGTGCGCGATGCCGCGGTCGGCGTCGGCGGCCATGCGGCGCTGTTCATGGGGCTGGATCGTAGCCCTGGCGTGTTTGCACCGCTGACGAGCCCGCTCGACCGCATTCACCGCGAACTCAAGCGCGCCTTCGATCCGGACGGCGTCTTCAACCCCGGACGCCTCTATCAGGGGCTGTGCCCGTGAGCGAAACCTCCGCCGCCGACGGCCGCCTGCGCGAGTACTACGCGCGCCGCGCGCAGGAATACGAACGCATCTACGCGAAGCCCGAACGGCAAGCCGAGCTGCGCGCCATCGAAAGCTGGATGCCGGGCCCGTTTGCCGGCCGCCACGTGCTCGAGATCGCCTGCGGCACCGCCTGGTGGACCGCGCACGGCGCGCGTGACGCGCAGTCGTGGCTGGCCACCGACCTGAACCCGCAGACGCTGGCCATCGCGCGCGCCAAGTCGATGCCCACGGGCGTGTCCTTTGCCGAGCTCGATGCCTTCACCTTCGCCGGTTTGGCGGGCCAGCGCTTCGATGCCGCCTTTGCCGGCTGCTGGTGGAGCCATGTGCCCCTCGAGCGTCTCGGCGGCTGGCTGGCGCAGTTGCATGCGCAACTGGCGCCCGGCGCGCGTGTGGTCTTTCTCGACAACACCTACGTGCACGGCAGCAGCACGGCGATCTCGCGCCGCGATGCCGCCGGCAACAGCTACCAGCGGCGCACGCTCGACGACGGTTCGGTGCACGAGGTGCTGAAGAATTTCCCGACCCGTGAGCAGGCCGTTTCGTTGCTCGCTGCATCGGCGCACGACATCGAGTGGATCGACCACCGCCACTACTGGCTGCTGAGCTACCGCGTGAACTGATGCAAACCGATCTGGCCCCGCAGTTCAAGCACACCGTCGACGGCGAGGCCGCCGAGGCCATCCTGCGCAAGTGTGTGCACTGCGGCTTCTGCACCGCCACCTGCCCGACCTATCAGCTGCTCGGCGACGAGCTGGATGGACCGCGGGGTCGCATCTACCTGATGAAGCAGGTGCTCGAAGGCGCCGAGGTCACGCGCAGCACGCAGCTGCACCTTGACCGCTGCCTGACCTGCCGCAACTGCGAGAGCACCTGCCCGTCCGGCGTCGAGTACGGCCATCTGCTGGACATCGGCCGCAAGCTGGTGGAGGAACGCGTCCAGCGCCCGCTGGGCGAGAAAGCGGTGCGCTGGCTGCTCAAGGAAGGGCTGACCTCGCCGCTGTTCGGCCCGGCGATAAAGGCCGGGCAGCTGTTGCGCCCGTTGTTGCCGGCAACGTTGAAGCACAAGGTGCCCCAGCCCAGCAGCAAGCGCAGCCGGCAATGGCCGACCCGCGAACACCCGCGCAGGGTGCTGATGCTGCTGGGCTGCGTGCAGCCGGCGATGATGCCCAACATCAACAGCGCCACCGCGCGGGTGCTCGATGCCGCCGGCATCCAGACGCTGGTCGCCGATGAGGCCGGTTGTTGCGGCGCGATCCGCACGCACCTGAACGACCACGCCTGCGGGCTGGCCGACATGCGCCGCAACATCGACGCCTGGTGGCCGCTGGTCGAAGGGCTGACCTCAGCGGGCAAGGTCGAAGCCATCGTCATGAACGCGTCGGGCTGCGGCGTGACGGTGAAGGACTACGGCCACGCGCTGGCGCACGATGCCGACTATGCCGAACGCGCCGCGCGCATCGGCGCGCTGACGCGCGACCTGAGCGAACTGCTGCCCGGCATGGTGGCGCCGCTGCGCGGCAAGCTGTCGTCGAAGCCGAAGCCGTCGCTCGCCTTCCACCCGCCGTGCACGCTGCAGCATGGCCAGCAGTTGCGCGGCGCGGTCGAGACACATCTCGGCGAATTGGGCTTCAGCGTGCAGACGGCCGCCGCCGAAAGCCACCTGTGCTGCGGCTCGGCCGGCACCTATTCGGTCACACAGCCTGAGCTCGCCAACCAACTGCGTGAGCGCAAGCTGGGTCACCTGGCGCCGCTGCAGGCGCAGGCCATCGTCTCGGCCAACATCGGCTGCATCCAGCACCTGCAAAGCGGCACCGCCACGCCGGTGCGCCATTGGGTGGAGGTGCTCGACGACGCGCTGGCCTGACGCCGCGCCGGCGCGGCGGCGACGCCCGGGTTTCAGAGTCCGGCCAACGTGAACAGAAAGCGCGCGCCAGCGGGCGTGCCGGGTTCGGCCCAGATGCTGCCGCCATGCGCCTCGACGATGCGTCGCGCGATCGTCAAGCCGATGCCGCTGCCGCGCACCTGGTCGCCGTGCAAACGGCCGAAGGGCTCGAACAAGCGATCCAGCCGGTCTGCCGGCAGGCCCATGCCGTTGTCCTGCACGCACACCGCATGGCCGCGCGGCGTGGCATGCAGGCCCACCGTCACCAACCCCGGGCCGGACGGGGCCGCGGCTGCGGTGAATTTCACGGCGTTGCCGAGCAGATTGACGAACACCTGGCGCAACAGGTCGGCATCGACGTCGCACGTGGGCAGCGCATGCACCTTCACGCGCACCTGCTGCAGCGCGTCGGCCATCGCCGGATCCAGTCGCAGCTGCGCCAGCGCACCGTCCACGCTGTCACCCAGCGCCTGGCGTCGCCGCTGCAGCGGGGCGTCGGCCACCCGCGACAGCAGCAGCAGATCCTGCACCATGTCGGTCATCTGCGTGGATTGCTCGTGGATCAGGGCCAGGTGCCGGCCAGCCCGCGCCTCATCATGGCCCTGCAGCGCAAGCAGCGCGAGTTGCGACAACGCGCTGATGCCGGCCAGCGGGCCGCGCAAGTCGTGCGACACGTTGCGGTTGAAGGACTCCAGCCCGTCGACCAGATCCTTCAGGTCGCCGGTGCGCGCGGCCACGCGTTCTTCCAAGGTGCTGTTCAGTTGGCGCAGGGCAGCTTCGGCGACCACGCGGCGCTGCAACTCGGCCCCGGTGCGGCGGCGCGCGCGGATCAGGCTCACCGCCAGCACCATCATGCCGACGATCATCGCCGGCACCGCCGCGTAGTAGCCCATCTCGAAACCGGCCAGCCAGGACGGCAGGGCCACGTACAGCACGAACAGCGCCGGATAGGTGGCATAGGCAATGGCGATGTAGCGGTGGCCGACATTGCCTTCGAGCCGCCCGGCGCGAAAGGCGAGCCAGGCGCAGTAGCCGAAGCCCGCGGCAATCATGCCGTACACCGGCAGCGCCGAACCCGGCATCAGCCGCAACGCCAGCAACAGCAGCGCCGCGGCAGCGACGGTGCCGAGCACCAGCGCCAGGGCGCGACGGCGGGCCAGACCGAGGAATTCGTACAGGCCCCACACGTTCATCGCGATCAGCGCCACCGCCACCAGCGCGGGCACCAGCGGCACATCGGCGGCACCGCCATAGGCACGCGGATGCGCGACCAGCCAGCCGATGCCGGTGAACAGGTACAGCAGCGCAAAGATGCGCAGTGCGCGGGCATCGGCATACAACGAGCACAGCCCGTGCAGCAGCGCAATGATCAGCATCACCGTGCCGACGGCCTGTGCATAGGCATCGAACGGGCTGAGCTGTTCCAACTGCAGCCAGGGAGGCAGCGTCGAGCTCGAAGCAACTGCCAGGGCCAAGAGGGTCATGTCAGGTTACGCGACAGCCGTGCGAGCGGCACTCTAACGCGTGATGCGCGCCGCAGCCAGTCCACCACCGCCGCGCGTGCCGCCGCAGGCCATCGATATCATCGCGCGCCAGGCAGCTACAGCGAGGCCATGGGCCAACCCATCATCCAGTTCGGCACCAGCCGCTTCCTGCTGGCGCATGCCACGCTGTTCGTGTCGCAGGCGCTGGACCGTGGCGCGGCGGGACAGGCGCTGGGCGGCATCTGCGTGGTGCAGACGACGGACAACCCGGCCAGTCGCGCGCGCATCGCCGCGCTGGCCGGGGCCGCCAGCTACCCGGTGCGCATCCGCGGCATGCAACACGGCGCGGTGGTCGATGACACGCTTGCCGGCCACGCGGTGCGCGAGGCGCTGCAGGCCGAGGCCGACTGGCCGCGGCTGTCGAACACGCTGGCACACGATGCCCGCGTGATCGTCTCCAACACCGCTGACCGCGGCTACCTGCTCGATGCACGCGACACGGCGGCGCTGCTGCAGGGCCTGCCGCGGCCCGCACGGAGTTTCCCGGCCAAGCTGCTGCTGTTGCTGCACCACCGCTGGAAGCGCCGCCGCGATGCCGAGTTGACGATCCTTCCCTGCGAATTGATCGAACGCAACGGCGACACGCTGCGCGAGCTCGTCATCGGCCTGGCCGCGTCGTGGTCGTTGCCGGCACCGTTCATCGACTGGTTGCACGGGCACCTGGTGTGGGCCAATTCACTGGTCGATCGCATCGTCTCCGCGCCCATCGAACCGGCGGGTGCGGTGGCCGAGCCGTACGCACTGTGGGCCATCGAAAACCAGCCGCGCCTGCAACTGCCCTGCCGGCACGAAGCGATCGTGCTCACCGACGACCTGGCGCACTTCGCCCGGCTGAAGCTGTTCCTGCTCAACGGCGGCCACAGCTTCCTCGCCGAGCGCTGGCAAAACGATCGCCGCGCGCCGAACGAGACCGTGCTGCAGGCGATGAACGATGCTGCGCTGCGCGCCGACCTGGAAGCGCTGTGGCACGACGAGATGCTGCCGGTGTTCGATGCGCTGGGCATGCACCGGGCGGCGCTCGACTACCTGGTCGAACTGCGTGAGCGGCTGCTCAACCCCTTCCTCGAGCACCGGCTGAGCGAGATCGCGCACAACCACGCGCAGAAGAAGCAACGCCGCTTCGCGCCGCTGCTGGCACTGGGCGACCAATTCGGGCTGGACCTGCCCCAACCGCGGCTGCGCGCCGCGCTGGCGAACGCCGACTGAGCGCAGCGGCCCGAGGGTCTTGCCGCGTTGACACACGGCGAAGCGGCGCCACAGAATGCGCCGCACCACCGGCACGCAGATCGAACGGGCGCCAACGACCCGACGCGGTGGCTTCGCTCAACCCATGGAGACAAATTGATGCACAAATCCCTGCCGATCGTGCGCCGCGCACTGCTGGTCCTCGGCCTGTGCGCCGTCGGCCTGGCCCAGGCGCAAGCGCCGATCACGCTGCACGGCGCGGTCCAGTTCAACGACGACCATGCCTTCAACAAGGCGCTGCTCAAGTTCGAGGAGCTGGTCAAGCAGTACTACGGCAAGCCGGTCAACTTCGTTTTGCACCGCAACAGCGAGCTCGGGCTCGAGAAGGACTACTTCGCCTACATGAACCAGGGCGTGTCGGTGGATTACGCCATCGTCTCGCCGGCGCACATGTCCACCTTCTCGAAGGCCGCGCCGTTCATCGACGCGCCGTTCCTGTTCCGCGACCTCGACCACTGGAACAAGGTGCTCGATGCCGACACGCTCAAGCCGGTGGCCGACGAAGTCTCGGCCAAGGCCGACGTGATGTTGATCGGCTATGCCGGCGGCGGCACGCGCAACATCTTCGCCAACAAGGCTGTAGCCAACATGGCCGATCTGAAGGGGCTGAAGATCCGCGTGCAGGGCGCGCCGATCTGGAGCAAGACCTTCGCCGCGGCCGGCATGTCGCCCACGGTGATCGCCTACAACGAGGTCTACAACGCGATCCAGAACGGCGTCATCGCCGCCGGCGAGAACGAGGCGGCAGGCGTGGAGCAGATGAAGTTCTTCGAAGTCGGCCCCAACCTGGCGCTGACCAAGCATGCCATCACGATCCGGCCGATCGCCTTCTCGGGCAAGACCTTCAAGAAGCTGCCGCCCGATCTGCAGGCCGCGATCCTGAAGGCCGGCAAGGAAGCCGGGGTCTACGGCCGGCAGATCGAATCGAGCCAGGATCAGGCCAAGCTGGACGCGCTGCAGAAGGCCGGCAAGCTGAAGCAGATTCCGTTCACCGACCATGCCGCGATGAAGAAGGCGGTCGATCCGGTGATGGCCGACTACGCCAAGGAGATCGGCGCCGAAGAGATCTACAAGAAGATCAACTCGATGTGAGATGGGCAGGCGAGACCGGCGCGGGCACGGCCCGCGCCGATTTCTCTTTTGCCTGTCGCGCGGCCATGCAAAGACTTATCGCCGGCTACTACAAGCTGCTGTGCGCACTGCTGGTGGCCAGCGTGGCCATCCTCATCATCCCGGTCAGCCTGCAGATCTTCTCGCGCTACACCGCGCTCATCCCGGCCTACATCTGGACCGAGGAGATGGCGCGCTTCTTCTTCATCTGGATGATCATGCTCGGCGCGATGGTCGGCATCCATGACGGCGCGCACTTCGACATCGATCTGTGGCCGACGCTGCCCAAACGGGCCAACGCGTTGCTGAAACTGTTCGCGCAGATCGGCATCCTGGCGCTGGCGCTGGTGTTCGTCTGGTACGGCATCAACTTCGTGCAGTTCGGCTGGAACCAGACCTCCGAGTTGGCCGATTTACCGATGTGGTTCATCTTCCTCGCCTGGCCATTGACGGGGGTGACCTGGCTGATCTTCCTCGGCCCGCAACTGCTGACCAACCTGCGTGATCTGCTGGGAACGGAGCCGGCCCGGTGAGCGGTGCCACCTTCAGCGCCGGCACCGCCTCGCTGATCCTGTTCGGCCTGTTCTTCACCTTCATCGCGCTGCGCATACCGGTCGGCTTCGCGCTCGGCCTGGCCTGCCTGCCGCTGATGGCCTTCGAGCCGCGGTTGTCGCCGATGATCGTCTTCAACGAGACCTTCAAGGCCTACAACTCGTTCATCCTGCTGGCGGTGCCGTTCTTCCTGCTCACCGCCAACCTGATGAACGTCGGCGGCATCACGCAGCGGCTGCTGCGCTTGTCACGCGCGCTGGTCGGGCACATGCCGGGCGGGCTGGCGCAGTGCAACGTGGTGCTGTCGTTCTTCTTCGCCGGCATCTCGGGCTCGTCCACCGCCGACGCCTCGAGCCTGGGCAAGATCTTCATCCCGGCGCAAGTGAAGGAAGGCTACGACCTGTCGTTCTCGGTCGCCATCACGGCCGTGTCGTCGGTGCTGGCGGTGGTCATTCCGCCGTCGATCCTGATGATCGTCTGGGGGGGCACGCTCAGCGTGTCGATCGGCGCGCTGTTCCTGGGCGGCGTGGTACCCGGCCTGCTGCTGGCCGGCGTGCAGATGGCCACCGTGCACGGATATGCCAAGCGGCGCGGCTACCCCACGTCGGCACGCTCGACCTTCGGCGAATTCGTCTCCGCGGTGTTCGTCGCCATCCCGGCGCTGATGACGCCGCTGATCATCATCGGCGGCAAGATCTTCGGCTGGTTCACGGCCACCGAATCGGCGGCCATCGCGGTGCTGTATGCCGGCGTGCTGTCCGCCTTCGTCTATCGCGAGATGGGACTGAAGGGCCTGCACACCGCGCTGCTCGACACCGGGCGCTTTGCCGGCGTGGCGTTGTTCTGTGTCGGCACGGCCAGTGTCTTCGGCTGGATGCTGGCGTACTACCAAATCCCCAAGGTGCTGCTGGCCACGGTCGGCGCCTGGGGCATGGGGCCGATCACCACCGGATTCTTCGTCGCCTTCGCGTTCCTGGTCGTCGGTTGTTTCCTCGATGCCATCCCGGCCATCATCATCGTCGGCACGATCCTCGAGCCGATCACCAAGTCGGTGGGCATGGACCCGGTGCAGTTCGCGATGATCGGCATCGTGGCGCTGGCCTTCGGCCTGGTGACGCCACCCTACGGGCTGTGCCTGATGATTTCGTGCGCCATCGCCAAGGTCAAGCTGACCTATGTGCTGAAGGACGTGACCATCATGCTGATGCCGATGCTGGGCGTGCTGGCCCTGGTGATCCTGCTGCCGCAGGTGGTGCTGTTCCTGCCCAGCCTGGTGTCGCCGGAATTTCTCAAGTAGCGCTACATCGCGCCACCGAAGCTCGGCGCCAGCAGCTGCGGCGCGGCGGCATCGGCAGCACTTTCGAGCACCGTGATGCGCCACAGCGTGCGCGCATCGTCGGGGTCGGTCAGCGTGGCCGCATGCAGCAGCGAAGCGTTGTCCCAGATCACGACGTCGCCGACACCGTAGGCCAGCCTGTACCGGTACTTCGGTTGCGTCGAATGGGCGGCCAGCTCATCGAGCAGATCACGCGCCTCGTCGTCGGGCCAGCCGACGATGCCGAAGGAACTGCCCGACACCGCGTACAGCGCCTTGCGGCCGGTGACCGGGTGCGGCCGCGCGATGCGGTGCGTGACCAGCGGCATCTTTGCCTTCTGCTCGGCCGACAACGGCGAGGCCACCGTGCGGCTGCGCTCATCGGCGTCATGGCGGTTGCCGTAGTGGTGGATCGCCAGCAGCGGCTCGATGCGCGCCTTCATCGCCGCCGGCAACTCGTCATAAGCCGCTTGCTGGTTGGCGAACAGCGTGTCGCCGCCGGCCTTCGGCACGCTGATCGAATACAACGTGGTCGCGCGCGCCGGCACTTGCAGGTACGAGTAGTCGGTGTGGAAGTACGAGCCTGCATCCTGCAAGCCGGTGGGCCGGCCGTCGCGCCGCACGTTCGACAGGATCAGGATGTTGGCATCCGCCGGATGGTGGAACTGATCGATCACGTGCGGTTGCGGCGAGCCGAGGCGGCTTGCGAAGGCGACGAACTGCGCCGGCGTCAGCGACTGCCCGCGCAGCACCAGCACCTGCCCGGCATAGAACGCACGCTCGATCTCGGCGAAAGTCTCGTCCGACAACTCCTGGGCCAGGTCCACGCCGTGGCTCTCGAGTCCGAAGCCGGGGCACAGCGGCTGAAGGTCGATCATGCGCGGCCCGGCGGCGCAAGTGCCGCGTGGCGATCGAGCAAAGCGGGCGTCAGGCAGGTCATGGCTCCAGCTCCTGGTGTGAACGAGCCCTTCAGACTTTACGCCGTGTGCACCACCATCGGTTGCGGCCGCACGCGCAGCGCCCACAACACGCCGGCCACCAGCAGCGCGATGCCGGCCAACGTCGTCGGCGCCGGCGCGCTGCCGCGCAGCATGAAGGCATAGGTCAGCGCCGACAGCGTCTCGAAGACGATCAGTTGCCCGACCAGCGTCGTCGGCAGCCGTTGGCTGGCCTCGTTCCAGCACAGCGTGCCCAGCCACGAGGCGAGCAGGCCGATGAGCAGCATCAGGCCGATGAACTGGACCGGACGCGGGCCGAAGGGCATGGCGAAGGCGTCGCCGCGAAACGACGTCCAGGCCCAGAACAGCCCATACCCGATCAGCGCCAGCGGCAGCGTGGCGATGCCCTGTGCGGTGGCCCAGGTGCCGGGCGAACGGCCCGGATGATGGCGCAGCCAGTCGGCGTTGCGCAGCGGGTACCAGGTCCAGCAGGCGACCGCGCCGAGCGCCAACAGCGCGCCCAGCGCATGGGCGACCGTATCGCCGCCGACACGCTTGGCCGCTTCGCGCAGCAAGGCCAACTCATCGTGGTTGACGAGCGCGATGCCGGCGCCGATCAGCGCCAGCGACGGCAACAGCCGCAGCCACGGCAGCCGCCCGTCGCGCCGGCCATCGCGCAGGTTGGAGGTGATGGCGATGACCACCGGCAGCGTGCCGATGATCATCGTCGGCAGCGGCGCGCCGGCGCGCTGGATGCTGCTGGCCAGGAACAGGTAGTAGACGATGTTGCCGACCAGCGCCAGCTTGCCGGCTTCGAGCCAGTCGGCGCGCGTCAGCGTCGCCAGCCGCGTGCGATCCAGCCAGGCCAGCGGCAGCGCGATCAGCCCGAAGGCCAGGTAGCGGCCGAAAGACTGCAACGCCGCCGGGTACTCGGGCAGCCACAGCGGCGCGACGAACACCAGGCCCCACATCAGGCCGGCGGCGAGCGCGAACAGGGTGCCGGTCCACATGCTTCGATACAGTTCAGTCAATTGCGGTGACGAAAGGATCCCATGCAAGGCGAACCGTCTTCGAAGGGGCCGCGCGGCCTGGGACGCGCATTGTGGCGGGGCGGTCTGGCGGGTCTGTTGCTGCTGGGCGTGGTTCACGCCGTGGCGCAGGAATCGGCCGAGCAGACAAAACGTCTGCACGCACTGTTCGAGTCCACGTGGCAGGCCAACATGCAGGCCTACCCGGAGTGGGCCACCTTCGTCGGCGACCACCGTTATGGCGATCGGCTCACCGATGAATCGCCCGAGGCGCGGGCGCAACGCGAGGCTCTGGAATTGCACACGCTGCAGCAGGCGCAAGCGATCGTTCGCGAAGCGCTGTCGCCGCAGGACCGCGTCTCGCTCGACTTGTTCATCCACGGGCTGAAGGAGCGCATTCGCGAGCACGAGTTCGTGGGCTTCGACAGCATGAGCCTGGGTGCGATCGGCGGCTTTCACACCGGCTTCGGCCAACTGCTGTCGGCCAGCCCCGTGAACAACGCGGCACAGGTGGAAGCGCTGCTGCGGCGCATGGCCGCCTACCCGAAGCGCGTGGACCAGGAGATTGCCAAGCTGCGCAAGGGCCTGGCGCTCGGCTGGGTGCCGCCGCGCAAGGTGCTCGAGAGGGTGCTGGCGCAACTCGACCGTCAAATCGCCGAAGGCGGCGACAAGAGCCCGTACTTCGAGCCCTTCACACGCCTGCCAGACAGCCTGCCGGCCCGCGAGCGCGAGGCCTTGCGCCAGCGCGGCCGCGCCGCCATCGAAGGTGAGGTGCTGCCGGCGCAACAGCGCCTGCGTGCTTTCGTGGCCGGCGAGTATCTGGCCGCGGCGCCCGCCGATGGCGCGTTGCTGCGCTACCCGCAAGGTGCCGAGGTCTATGCCTGGCAGGTGCAGGTGCACACCACCACCGACATGAGCCCGGCGCAGGTGCATGCGCTTGGTTTGCACCAGGTCGAGCGGCTGCGCAGGGCCATGGATGCGGTCATCAAGGAGCTCGAGTTCGACGGCGACTTCGCTGCGTTCGTGAAGTTCGCCACCACCGATCCCCGGTTCTTTCACACCAGCCCCGAGGCCTTCATCACCGCCTACCGCGACATCGCCAAGCGCATCGATCCCGAACTGCCCAAGCTGTTCGCGCAGTTGCCACGCGCGCCCTATGGCGTGCGCGCGATGCCAGCGCACTTCGACGCCGACCGCAGCGAGTACTACAACGGCCCTGCGCAGGACGGCTCGCGTCCCGGGTGGTTCAACGCCAACGCCAAGGCCTGGCAGACGCGGCCGATCTGGTCGATGGAAACCCTGACCGCGCACGAGGCCGTGCCGGGCCACCACCTGCAAAGCGCGCGCGCCATCGAACTCGGTGACTTGCCGAAATTCCGCCGCCAGGCCTGGTACACCGCCTATATCGAAGGCTGGGCGCTGTATGCCGAGACGCTGGGCTTCCAGCTCGGCCTGTACAAGGATCCGTACAGCCAATTCGGCTACTTGCGCAGCCAGGCGCTGCGCGCCGCGCGGCTGGTGGTGGACACCGGCATCCATTCGCTGGGCTGGAGCCGGCAGCAGGCGATCGACTACATGCTCGCCAACACCGGCTTCGATGCAGGCTTCGTTGAAAGCGAGGTTGACCGCTACACGTCATGGCCGGGCCAGGCGCTGGCCTACATGGTCGGCCAGCTGAAGATCGAGGCACTGCGCGATCGCGCAATGGCACAACTGGGTCCGCGCTTCGACATCCGCCAGTTCCACATGGTGTTGCTCGACCAGGGTGCGGTACCGCTGTCGGTGCTGGAGCGAGCGGTCGACGACTGGATCGCCGCGCAGCCCGCAGCGCGGTAGCCTTCTGCCATGCAAGACTTCTGGCCCTCCTGCGGCTTCGGGCAGTTGCAGCGCAATTCGAGCGGCTGGCTCGTGCCAGGCGACAGCTGGTGGCGCCTGGCGCTGCAGTTGCCGCAGTTGAAGCCGGTCGAGGAGTCGTGCACGCACGAACGCGCGCTTCACGCTGCGCTGCTCGAAGCGCCGACGCGTTGCGTGCCGGCGCACACGCTGGACGCGCTGGCCGACGGCGATGCCGCCGACAACTACCGATTGCTGCTGCGCTTTCGCGACCAGGTGCAAGCCGCCGGCGCGCTCGAAGCCTGGTACCTGGCGTTGATGCGCAGCGGCCACGTGGACCTGCCACCGATGTTCATCGATTGGGTGGTGCAGGCCATCGTGCGCAACCTGCTCGACGACTGTTCGGATGCCTTCGAGGCGCGCGCGGCCGAGATGCTCTTTCGACCCCAACGCATCAGCCGCCAGGACGCGGCCCTGCTGGCCGGTGATGCCCAGGTGCTGGACCTGCTGAACAGCCATGGCGGCCTGGGCGAGATCGGCCGCTTGCTCACCGAATTCGGCGCCCCGCTGCGCAGTCAGCCGATGCGCGTGCTGTGCAGCGACAACAGCGCCGACTACTGGGCCAGCGACACCCGCCACGAATTCCTGCTCGACCTGAGCCTGGAAAGCACTGCCGATCTGGGCCATGGCATCGAGTTCAAGATGAGCCGTGCCCGCTCCGGCCTGAAGGCGCTGGCGCGGGTGCTCGAAAAGTGGGTCGCCCATTTGCTCGGCGTGGTGGTGCGCATCGAGCCGCTGCCGCGCATCGACGATCCCGCCTGGCGCTGGCATGTGGGACTGGATGCGCAGGCCAGCGCGCTGCTCGACGATCTGTACCGCGAGAACGAGGTCGAGCCTGAGCGCCTGGCGCGCCTGCTCGGCCTGTTCAGGCTGGATTTTGGCGACGCCGCGGAGATGCGCGCCGATGTCGCCGGCAAGCCGGTGTATCTTGGGCTGGCGATGAACGAGGACCATTTGTTGCGGCTGAAACCGCAGAACCTGCTGCTCAATCTGCCGCTGGCCGCTTCGAGTTGAAGCGGCTCCATCGCCACACCGCCGCCGACCGAAAGACGCCCATGAAATACATCCTCGCGCTCGACCAGGGCACTTCCAGTTCGCGCAGCATCGTCTTCGATGGGCAGGGGCACATCGTGTCGATGGCGCAACGCGAGTTGACCCAGCACTTCCCGCAGCCCGGCTGGGTGGAACACGATGCCAACGAGATCTGGGCCGGCCAGCTGGCCACCGCGCAGGAAGCGCTGGCCAAGGCCGGGCTGAAGGGCAGCGACATCGCCGCCATCGGCATCACCAACCAGCGCGAGACGACGATGCTGTGGAACCGGCGCACCGGCGAGCCCGTGCACCACGCCATCGTCTGGCAGGACCGGCGCGGCGAGCCGCTGTGCGCGCAGCTGCGCGAACAGGGCGCCGAGGCGATGATCCAGCGCTCGACCGGGCTGCGCATCGACGCCTATTTCTCGGCCACCAAGCTGCGCTGGCTGCTCGACCATGTGCACGGCGCGCACATCGCAGCGGCGAAGGGCGAACTGGCCTTCGGCACCATCGACAGCTGGCTGTTGTGGAAGCTGACCGGCGGCGCGGTGCATGCCACCGACGTGAGCAACGCATCGCGAACGATGCTGTTCGACATCCGCCACAACGTCTGGGATCACGAACTGCTGAAGCTGCTGCACATTCCCGACAGCGTGCTGCCGCAGGTGCTGCCGTCGGGCCATGTCTTCGGCCACAGCCGCGCCGAACTGTTCGGCGCCGCGTTGCCGATTGCCGGCATCGCCGGTGACCAGCAGGCCGCCCTGTTCGGCCAGGCCTGCTTCGAAAGCGGCCAGGCCAAGAACACCTACGGCACCGGCTGTTTCATGCTGCTGCACACCGGGGCGAAGTTCCAGGATTCACACAACGGCCTGCTCACCACCAGCGCGGCGCAGACCGCCTCGACACCGGAATACGCCTTCGAAGGCAGCGTGTTCATCGGCGGTGCGGTGGTGCAATGGCTGCGCGACGGGCTCAAGGCCATCGAGAGCAGTGCGCAGGTGCAGGCGCTGGCCGAGAGCGTGCCCGACGCCGGCGGCGTGGTCTTCGTGCCCGCCTTCACCGGCCTGGGCGCGCCGTACTGGCACGCCGACGCGCGCGGCACCATCGTCGGCCTGAGCCGCGGCAGCACGGTGGCCCACATCGCGCGCGCGGCGCTGGACAGCATCGCCTTCCAGAGCGCGGCCGTGTTGCAGGCGATGAGCCGCGACGCGGTCGCCGCCGGCGGCCAGGCGCTGAGCGAATTGCGCGTCGACGGCGGCGCCTGCGCCAACGACCTGTTGATGCAGTTCCAGGCCGATCTGCTGGGCATTCCGGTGCTGAGGCCGAAGGTCATCGAGACGACCGCGCTCGGTGCGGCCTATCTGGCCGGGCTGACGGTGGGCGTGTTCGCAAGCCGCGACGTGCTGGCCACGCAATGGCAACTCGAGCGCCGCTTCGAACCGCAAATCACACCCGCGCAGGCCGCCGATTGCATGCAGCGCTGGGAAAGCGCCGTGCGGCAGGCGGTGCCGGGTCCTGACGGCGGCTGACGTCGCGAGGCAGCCGCGCAGCGCGGCGTCTGAGAGATTGCCCATCCACCCCGCCTCGCTGCGATCGCTACTCCATGAACCAGCCGTGACTGACCACCAGGGACTGCCCGGTCAGCGCGTTGCTCCTGAACGCGGCGAAGAACACGGCCGCCTCGGCGACGTCATCGACGGTGGTGAATTCCTGATCGACGGTGTCTTTCAGCATCACGTTCTTGATCACCTCGTCCTCGCTGATGCCGAGAAGTTTGGACTGCTCGGGAATCTGCTTGTCCACCAGCGGCGTGCGCACGAAGCCAGGGCAGATGACGTTCGCACTGATGCCGTGCTTGCCGCCTTCCTTGGCCACCGTGCGCGCCAGCCCGAGCAGGCCGTGCTTGGCGGTGACATACGGCGCCTTCAGCGCCGAGGCCAGCTTCGAGTGCACCGAGCCCATGTAGATGATGCTGCCGCCCTTCGCCGCCTTCATGTGCGGCAGGCACGCGCGCGTGGTCAGGAAGGCGCCGTCGAGGTGGATGGCGAGCATCTTCTTCCACTCGGCATAGCTGAACTCCTCCACCGCGTGCACGATCTGGATGCCGGCGTTGCTGACCAGCACATCCACACCGCCGAAGGCCTTCACCACCGCGACCACGCCGTCGTTCACCGCCGCCTCGTCGGTCACGTCCATCACCACACCCATCGCCTCGCCGCCGGCTTTTGCGATCAGCGCCGCGACGGCGTCGGCGGCCTCGAGATTCAGGTCGGCGATGGCCACCTTCGCGCCTTCGCGCGCATAGCGCAGCGCGATCTCCTTGCCAATGCCGCTGGCCGCGCCGGTGACGATGGCTGTCTTGCCTTGCAGTTTCATGCTCTCTCCTGGAAAGTTCTCTGAAGCAACGACTCAGCGCGTCAGGTCGAACACCTGCACGCCTTCATGGCATTCGGTGGCCTGGCTCCAGTCGACATGGGCCACGCTATGCCGCACGTCGGAAAGCCCGGCCGCCCACAGCTGATTGACGGTGGCGCGTGAGAATTCGTAGTCCTTGACGCTGCTCGACCCGGTGTCGTGGCGGTTGATCAACTGCACCAGCGAGATCGCGCTGGGGCGCGCGGCCGCCTCCAGCCGCTTCACGTCGGCATCGTCGCGCAGCGACGCCGGCAGCTTGTCGAGCAAGCGTCGAAACGACGCCTTCAGCGTTTCACGTTCTTTCAACTGCGTGCTGTTGAAGCGCGTCTTGCTCGAATACTGGATGTCCTTGTGGCGTTCCTGCACCTGGTCGAGGTTGGTCGGCAGCTTGCCGCGCGCGCTGAACAGGTCCACCTGCAGGATCAGCGCATCCAGCGCGGGCGATTCGTCGAGCACGTACCACAGCGGCGAGTTCGACACGATGCCACCGTCCCAGTAGTGCTGGCCATCGATCAGCACCGGCGGAAAGCCCGGCGGCAGCGCGCCGCTGGCCATGATGTGCTCGGGCCGCAGCGTGATCTTGTGGTTGTCGAAATACACCGAATTGCCATTGGTCACGTTCACCGCACCGACCGACAGGCGCACGCCCTTGCGGTTGATGAGCTCGAAATCGACCAGTTCGAGCAGCGTGTCGCGCAGCGGGCCGGTGTCGTAGAAGCTCAAGCCGTTCGGGCCCTGCGACCAGCCCACCGGCTTGAAGAAGCCGGGAATGCCGAACAAAGTCGCCGAGCCGGCGGCCATGCGGTTGAACCAGGCCCGCAGGGGATCGGGTTCAGCGGGCGGCACGAACGGTTGCGCAGACAGGGGCACAGACACGGGCACAAACGGGGGCGCAAACGGGGGCAACAGCGTCGCGGCCGACGAGACGCGGTCCCAGAACTCGCGCAGCCGCGGCACGCGGCGCTCGGGCGGGTTGCCGGCAATGAGCGCGGCGTTGATGGCACCGATCGACACCCCGCACACCCAGTCGGGCATCGCCCCGGCGGCAGCCGCCCCTTCGAAGGCGCCCGCCTGGTAGGCACCGAGTGCGCCACCGCCTTGCAAGACCAGCACCGTGTGCTGATGCTGGCGCGGCGGGCCGGCGTTTGGCGCCACGGGCTTGGCCTTGGCGGCGGCGGCGCCGCGGCCGCGGGCGGGTGCAGTGGTCAGGGCCATGCCGTGATCGGGTTTCGAGTGCGGTGACGGAGCACTCTAGCACCTGCCATGCTGCACTGCGGCAAGGTCGCCCTCAACGTCGCGGCCGCACCAGATCGCCTCGGTCCAGGTCGAGATCGCGCAGCGGCACGCGCAGGACGCGCGCCTCGGTTTCGGCCCAGGCACCGACGCGCGCTGTTTCGCCGGCCACCACCGCGTGCTGCCGCGCATCGGGCCACTGCGCGGCGGCGAAATCGCGCACCTGCGCCGCGCTGACCGACCCGATGCGATCGACCTGTTGCTTGAGCGAATCCAGGTCGCGGCCCTGCGCCAGGTGGTCGACGATGAGGCGGTTCAGCGAGCCCACGGTGTCGAGGCTGCGCGCCAGGTTGCCGACCAGCGTGGCTTGCCGCGCCTGCAGTTCCTCGGCCGACGGCACGGCCTCGCCCAGGTGGCGCAGCTCGTCACGCAACACCTGCAACACCTGCGTCGCGTTGCGGTGGTCGGTCTGGCCCTGCGCCAACAGCAGGCTGGCATCGGGATGCAGCTCGAGCTCGCTGCCGATGCCGTAGCTGAGGCCGCGCGCGATGCGCACCTGCTGGTTCAACCGCGCCGAATAACCGAGCCCGAGCACCGCGTTGCTCACTTCGGCGATGGCGCGCTGCTCGGCCGACCCGGCCGCATCGAAGGGCAACGCCAGCAGCACGCTGCTCTGGCCACTGCCGGGCATGTCGATCAACACCAGCCGCGCGCGGTTGCGCTTGCCGGTGATCGCCGGCAGCGCGGGCAACGCTTCGACCGGCGCACGCCAGCTGCCGAAGGCCGCCTGGGCCACGTCGCGCGCGCGCGCCGCATCGATATCGCCGACCAGCACCAGCGCCGCGTTGTCGGGCCGGTACCAGCGCCGATGGAAGGCCTTCACATCGGCCTGCCGCAGGCGATGCAACGACGCCGCGGTGGCACTCGCGGCGTAGCGTGTGCCAGCCCAGAAGGCGCGCCGCGCCGCCATCAGCGCCACCGCCGACGGGTCGTTGAGCTGGATGCGCAATTCGCCGCTCTGCTGGTCGCGCACCCGCGCCAACTCGTCGGCGGCCAGCAGCGGCCGGCGCACGATGTCGGCGAGCAGCGCGACGGCGGCATCCAGCTTCGGCGTCGTGACGGTCATCGTCAGCGTCGAGGCATGCCAGCGGCTGTCCAGATCGAGCGACCCGCCCAGCGCTTCGGCCTGCCGCACGAGCTGCGCCGCGCCGGTCGGCTTGCCACCGCGCAACGCACCGGTGCCGAGCAGCGCCACCGTGGTGGCGGCCAGGCCGGCACGGCCGGCCGGATCGGCCTCGGGCCCGGTCAGCAGCAGCACGGTGGCGCTGACCAGTGGCAGCGCATCGCGCTGAGCGACCACCACGCGCAGACCGTTGTCCAGGCGCAGCTCATGCAGCGGCGGCCATTGCAGCGCGCGCGCTGCCGACGGTGCGGGCGGCACATCGACACCGGGTGTCTGCGCGAACGCAGGCTGTGCAGCGATGGCCAGGGCCAGCGCCCAGCGCACCACGCCCGGCGACAACCGTCGCCTCACGGCGTCTTTCCCCTTGCCTGGGTGCGCTCGCTTTGCTGGCTGTAGCTCAGTTGCACACGCCGCGCCCCCAGCACGTACTGCTTCAGCACCCGTTGCACATCGTCGGCGCCGACCTCTTGCAGCGCCGCCAGTTCGCGGTCGGCCCAGCTGGCGTCGCCGTGCAGCACCACGGCCCAGCCCAGCGCTTCGGCGCGGCCTTCGGGCCGTTCGCGTTCGAGCAGGGCATCGGTCAGCAGTCGGGTGCGCACCTTGTCGAGTTCGCTCATGTCGATGGGGCCTGTCGCCAAGCGCTCGATCTGCTGCAGCAACGGGGCTTCGAGACGCATCGGCGGCGTGGCTGCCGATGCGCTGATCGCATAGGCCATGAGCAGCCCCGCGTCGGCATGCAGGTCGGCACTGAAGCCGACCGCCTGCGCCACCTGCTCGCGGTACACCAGCGCCTGGTGCAGGCGCGACGATTCGCCCTCGGCCAGCAGCGCGGCGGCCACGCGCAGCGCGCTGGCGTCGGCACTGCGCGCCGGCGGGCCTTGCCAGAGCATCACCCACGCCGGCAGCGGCACGTTCGGGCCGTGCAGGCTGACGCGTTGATCGTGCGTGCGTCGCGGCTCATCGACCGGCACCCGCGCTGTCGTCGCCATCGGCGCTGCGGGCCTCGCCAGCGGCGCGAAGTAGCGGTCCACCCAAGTGTCGAGCTGCGCCACGTCGAAGCCGCCGCTGACCAGAAGCAAGGCGTTGTCGGGGCGGTAGAAGGTGGTGTGGAAGCGGCGCACGTCGGCCAGCGTGGCCCGTTCCAGCTGCTCGATGTTGCCGATCACCGGGCGCTGGTAGGCCGCGCCGGTGAAGCCGAATTCGCTCAGCGCGTTGAACAGCCGCCCATAGGGTGCCGACAGCACGTTCTGGCGAAACTCTTCTTCGACCACCTTGCGCTCGCTTTCGAAGGTGGCCTGGTCGACATCGAGATGCGCCATGCGGTCGGCCTCGGCCCACAGCAGCCGCTCGAGGTGGTTCGCCGGCACGACATTCACATAGGCGGTCACGTCCTCGGCGGTGAAGGCGTTGTTGTGGCCGCCGACGTCTTCGGTGAGGCGGTCGAACATCTCGGCCGGCATGTGGCGCGTGCGCTTGAACATCAGGTGTTCGAACAGGTGCGCGAAGCCCGAACGCCCCGGCGGATCGTCCCGGGCGCCGACGAAATACCACACCTGCACCGACACGGTGGCACTGCGCGGATCGGGCACGGCGATGACTTGCAAGCCGTTGGCCAAGCGGCGCTGATGCAGCGGCATCGGCGGCAGACCGAGCGCCGCTGTCGCGTGCGCGCTGGGCCGTGCGGCTATCAGCAGGCTCGCCCCTGGCAGCCATTGCAACCATCGGCGGCGCGAAATCGGCATCTTCTCGGTGACCCTTGTTGGCGCGTGCAGCATAGCGTCGCGGCGACGAGCGGCTTGCCGCGGGCGATAGCATCTGGGCACGACAGGAGGAAACTCGATGCGCTTCAGCTACACGATCATCTATGTCGCCGATGTCGAGGCCTCGCTCGCCTTCTTCGAACGCGCCTTCGGCTTGCACCGCCGCTTCGTCGCGCCGGGTGGCGCCTATGGCGAGCTCGACACCGGTGGCACCGCGCTGGCCTTCGCGCAGCACGACACGGCGCGTGGCAACCTGGGCCACGACTACGTGGTGGCGCAAAGCTCGGCGCAGCCGCTGGGCATCGAGATCGGCCTGACGACGCACGATGTGGCCGCCGCCAGCCACCGCGCGCTGGCCTGCGGCGCCACGCTGCTGGCCGCACCGACGACCAAGCCCTGGGGCCAGACGGTGGCCTATGTGCGGGCTCCGGACGGCACGCTGATCGAACTGTGCACACCGATGCCATGAACACGCGCAACACCCCGATGATGCAACTGCACTACTACCCCGGCAACGCCAGCTTCGCGCCGCACGTGCTGCTGCACGAAGCCGGCGCGCCGTTCGAGCTGAAACTGGTGCAGCGCACACAAGGTGCGCACAAGCAGTGGCAATACCTGAAACTGAACCCGAACGGGTTGATCCCGGTGCTGGTCGATGGTGATCTGGTGCTGTACGAAACCGCGGCCATCTGCCTGTACCTGGCCGACAAGTTTCCGGTCGCGGCGCTGGCCCCACCGCTGGGCAGCGCACAGCGCCCGCACTTCTACAAGTGGCTGGCGTGGCTGACCAACACGCTGCAGGCGACGTTGATCGTGTACTTCTACCCCGAGCGCTGGGTGAATGCCGGCGACGCGGACGCGGCAGCACAGGTCAAGGCACACGCGATGGACAAGGTGCATGCGCTGCTCGAACAGATCGATGCGCAATTGGCCACATACGGCGGGCCGTGGTTGCTGGGCGAAACCTACAGCGCGGTCGATGCGTACGCGTTCATGCTGTGCCGCTGGACGCGCGGCTTCGAAACGCGCCCGGCGCGCGAGTTCACACACATCGCGCCGTTCCTGAAGCAGGTGCTCGAGCGGCCGGCGGTGCAGCGTGTGTGTGCGGCCGAGGGGCTGACGGCGCCCTGGTACTGATTCGGTAGACGACCTGGGTCGCCACGCGCCGAAAAGCTCGCATTCGCCCGGCGCCGGATCCGCAAGCCTTGCCTACAGGCTGCCGGTGGCGCGCAAGCGCTCCAGCCGCATCGCCAGCGACGCGCTCAGGTCAGTGACGCGGCGGCGCAGTTCGACTGCGGCGGGCGCGGTGTCGTCGGCCAGAGCCGCCAGCTGCGCGCGCAGTGCCGCGATCTCGTGCATCTGCAGCACCTCGTGCGGCACAAAGCCGGCTTCCTTCAGGATCTTGAACGGCAGGCGCAGTTCGGCCGGTGTGTCGTCGAAGCCCGCATCCACCGCCAGCGGCTTGCCCCAGCTCGGCGCGCTCTGCAATTCGCCGCTGCGCTGGCTCTCGCGCAGGCTGTGTGCAATGTGCTCGTCGAGGCCGGACATGTCAGTTCCCCTTGGCGCAGATTGTTTCAGGCCCGCGCGCTGCGGGTCAACGCCAGTTGCGCCAGCCAGTGCTGGGTCAGCGGTGTCGCCGGCTTGGCCATCAGCCGCTCGTTGATGAGCGCGCGGCCAATGTCGGCGCGCGAGCCGCCGGCCGCTGCCGCGGCGGCGAGCAGCGTCTGGTCGATGACATCGCGTTGCGCGTGGCTGCCGCCGAAGCGTTGGGCGTCGCCGCGCGCGGCATACAGCGCATCGGCGGCGTCGTCGTGCTCGCCACGCGCGAAAGCCAGCAGGCCGCGCATCAGCGGCAACGCGACCTCGCGCGCCATGGCGTGGTTGCTGCGCCGCGCATCGTCGGGCTGCATGGCGCGTTCGGCGCAGCGCGCCACCCACGCCTCGGTGCGTGACACGTCGCCGCTGCCCAGCATCGCCAGCACCGCGTGCACGTCGTTGAACGCGTAATAGCCGGCGGCGCCAGGGCTGGCGTCCCAGCCGTCGACGACGTCGCGACACAGCGCGCTGACATCGGTGCCGAGCAGGTGCAGCCGCCACAGCAACGAGGCCGCATCGATGCGCTGCAAGGTGAGCTGCAGGTTGTCGCCCGACAGGCGCTTGTCGATCAGCCGCAGCGCGCCGGCGATGTCCATCGCTTCCAGTCGGAACAGCCCCTTGTGCCACCACAGGTGGTTGGCAAAACCGTTGCCTTCGGCCCATTCAGGCTGGTGCTGGCGCAGCCAGACGGCGCCCTCCTCGTGGCGACCCTGCATGTCCATCACATGCGCCACGGCGTGCACCGCCCACGGCACCTTCGGGTTCGCGGCCAGCGCGCGACGGCCCACCTCCTCGGCCTGCGGGTACAGGTTGCTTTCTTCGAGGCCGAAGGCATACAGGCTGAGCACATGCGCGTGCAGCGGGTCGGCCTCGTCCCACTCGGGCAGCGCGCGCGCCGGGCGCATGCGCAGGCCGGCGACATCGCCGCGGTAGAAATCCCACAGCTGCGCCCACTGCAAGGCGAGCGCGTCGCGCGGGTGTTCGACGAGCAACGTGTCCCAGGTGCGGCAGGCGGCCTGCCAGCGGCCGTCGAGCACTTGCTGCGTGGCTTCGAGGTGCGCCACTTCGCGCGCCGGCGCGCCGCCGATCAGCTCACGCGCGGCAGCGAGCTGCTGTGCCGCCTGCTCGTGCAGCGACGCTTCGGTCAGGCTGAGCAGGAACCCGGCACGCATGACGTGCGGCAGCGCCCAGCCCGGGTCGGCGCGGCTGGCGGCATCGAGGTCGGCGAGCGGCGTGTCGTAGAACGACATCATTCGCCACAGCGCGCTTTCGGCTGCGGCACGCGCGGCGTGGCTGCTGCTGCCGCACGGGTTGCCTCGCGGGTCGGGGCTGGACATGCGCGAAATGTAGCGCGGGCTCCAGGCCGATCTGTGTCAGTGCCGTGTCAGCGCAGCGCTACGGCGGCGGCGAGGGCCAGTCTCGTTGCGCAGGACGCAGCTGTTCGTAGGCGTGCGCCATCTGCAACACGCCCAGGTCGTCATGGCGGCGGCCGGTGATCTGCAGGCCGATCGGCAAGCCGCTGGACGTGGTGCCGCAGTTGATCGATGCCGACGGCTGCTCGCTCATGTTGAACGGCAAGGTGAAGGCGATGTGTTCGAAGGGTCGCTGCGGGTCGTTGGTGGGACCGGCCCATTCGGCCGCGAACGAGGCCACCGGGCTCGTCGGCGACAGCGTGAAATCGTAGGGCTGGCAGGCGTTGACCGCGGCATCGCGCATCACGCCCATCTGGCTGTAGCCGTGGAACACCTGCGCGGCCGTCAACGAGGCGCCGCTTTCGACCCAATCGAGGATGTAGGGCAGCACCTTGGCACGCCTTTCGGTCGGCAGCGCGCCGATGTCGAGCCACGAGCGCATGCGCCAGAAGCGGTCGAGTCCGTCGATCATGTCGCGTGTCATGAAGGCGGGCATCGGCTCGACGATCGCGCCCGCCGCTGAGAAAGCCGCGGCGGCCGCCTGCACGGCGTCGACGGTTTCGGGTTGCACGGCCAAGCCCCAGCCGGCATCCATCTGCAAGCCGATGCGCACGCCTTTCAGATCGCGTTGCAACTGGCTCCAGGCGATGTCCTGCCAGGGCAGCGACATGCTGTCGCGCCAGTCGGGCAACGACAGCACGCTCATCAGCAGCGCGGCATCGCGCACGGTGCGCGTCATCGGCCCGGCGACACGGCCCGGATACGGCGGCTTGATCGGGATGCGGCCGAGGCTGGGCTTCAGGCCGAAGACGCCGCACCAGCCGGCCGGCAGGCGCACCGAACCGCCGATGTCGGTGCCCACATGCAGCGGCCCATAGCCGGCGGCGGCCGCCGCGCCGGCGCCGGCGCTGCTGCCGCCGGGGTTCTTGCTCAGGTCCCAGGGGTTGCGCGCCAGCGGGTGAAAGCTCGACAGCCCCGACGACAACATGCCGTAGTCGGGCATCGTGCTCTTGCCGAGAAACACCGCGCCGGCCTCGCGCAGCCGGGCCGCCACGGGCGCGTCCTCGGCCATCGGCACCAGTTCGGTGGCCGCGGTGCCCACCGGCATCGGCACGCCCCGGGTGGCGATGTTCTCCTTCAGCATCACCGGCACACCGTCGATCGCGTGCAGCGGCTTGCCGGCGCGCCAGCGCGCCTCGGACGCACGCGCCATCACCAGCGCACTTTCGGGGTCGAAGGCATACGTGGCGCACAAGCGCGGCTCCCAGCGCCCGATGTGCGCGATGACGGCACGCGCCACCTCCAGCGGCGATGCCGAGCCGGCCGCGTACAGCGACGACAGCTCGCCAGCGCTGAGTTCGTGCAGGCTCACTTGGCGCTGGTCCACGACACCGCCGCGATGTCGTTGGCGAAGATCGGCGAACTCGCCCACAGCCCCTTCAGGCCCTTCTTGCTCACCGCCACCTGCGCCGGGTTGAAGATGTAGGCGTTGACCGCGTCCTCGGCCAGCTTCTTCTGCATGTCGGCAAACAGCTGGCTGCGCTCCTTCACGTTCGATGCCGCGGCATGTTTCGCCGCCAGGTCGCGGAAGGCCTTGCTGTCATAGCCCCAGTAGTACTCGGTGTTGGTGTACTGCGCGTAGTCGAGCGGCTCGACGTGGTTGATGATGGTGAGGTCGAAATTGCCCTTGAAGGTGCCTGACAGCCACTGCGCCCATTCGACGTTCTCGATCTTCACCTCGACCCCGATCTTCGCCAGCTGCGCGGCGATGACCTCGCCGCCCTTGCGCGCGTACTGCGGTGGCGGCAAGGTCAAGGTCAGCTTCAGCGGCGTCGCCACGCCGGCATCCTTCAGCAGGTTGCGCGCCTTCTGCGGGTCGTAGGGATAGACCTGCGTCAGATCGACATAGCCCGCGTCGGTGGGCGCGAAATGGCTGCCGATCGGCTTGCCCAGGCCTTCGAGCACGCCGTCGATGAAGGCCTTGCGGTCGATGGCGTGCATCAGCGCGCGGCGCACCATCACGTTGTCGAGCGGCTTGACGCGGTTGTTGATGGCCATGATGCCCTTGCCCGCGGTGCTGCCGATCTCGACCGTGAAGCGCGGGTCGGACTGGAACTGCTTCAGGCTCTGCAAGGCGCCGAAACGCGGCATGCCGTCGATGTCGCCGGCCAGCAGCGCCGCCACCTGCGCGGCCGGGTCGTTGACGAAGCGGAAGGTGACCTTGCTGATCTTGATCGCCGCCGGATCACGGTAGCCGGGCCACTTGGTCAGCGTCACCGAACTGCCCTTCTTCCAGTTGTCGAAGACATAGGGGCCGGTGCCGACCGGCTTGGCCGCCGTCGTCGCCGCGCTCTTCGGGCTCAGGATGATGGCCGTGTTCTCGCCGAGGCGAAACGGCATCGTGCCGTCGGCATTGTTCAAGGTCAGGATCACCGTGTGCGCATCGTGCACGGTGACGCTGGAGATGTTGTTGAACACCGCCTTCTTCGCCTTGTTGGTCGAGCCTTCGGCGCGGGCTCGGTCGAAGCTGAACTTCACCGCCGCCGCGTCGAAGGGCTCACCGTCCTGGAACTTGATGCCCTTCTTCAGCTTGAAGGTGTAGCTGGTACCGTCGGGCGTGGTGACCCAGCTTTCGGCCAGCAGCGGGCTCACCGAGCCATCGACGTTGATCTTCGTCAGGCCTTCGAGAATGTTGTAGTGCACGATTTCGCCGATGGCCGCTTCGGCGGCCACGGTCGGGTCGAGGCCCTTGGGTTCGAGCACCATGCCGAGCACCAGCGTGTCCTTGCGCGCCTGGGCGTTCGCGTCGGCACCGGTGGCCAACGCAGCCAGTGCCAGCATGAGCGTGAACGCCAGTGACAGGGCGCCGTTCAAGGTGCGGCGTTGCAGTTTCATCGGGGGCTCCTTCGAAGACGGATTGAAGCGATCACACATTCTGCGGCATCGCCGTGGCGCCGGGCTCGATGACCGGCGTGCACGCCACCTGCTCGGCGAAGTGGCAGGCGGCGACGTGGCCGCTGCCGTCCAGCGCGCGCAAGAGCGGTGCCTCGGCCAGGCAGCGCGACTGCGCGAAGGGGCAGCGCGGCGCAAAGGCGCAGCCCGGCCCACGCTGCGCGGGCACGGCAGCGCCCGTCGCGACGGGCAAGTGGCCGCGTTGGCGCGCGACACCCGGCCGCAGCCGCGGCACCGAGCGCATCAGCGCACGCGTGTATGGGTGCGCCGCGTGGCCGAACAAGGTGGCCGGCGCGCCCTGCTCGACGACCCGGCCCTGGTACAGCACGATCAGCTCATCACACACCATGTCCACCACCGCCAAGTCGTGGCTGATGAACAGGTAGGCCAGGCCCAGGCGGTCCTGCAGATCCTGCATCAGGTTCAGCACCTGCGCCTGCACCGACACGTCGAGCGCGCTCACCGGTTCGTCGGCGACGATCAGCTTCGGCCGCGTGATGAGCGCGCGCGCGATGGCGATGCGCTGGCGCTGGCCACCGCTGAATTCGTGCGGGTACTTGCCCAGGTCGGCAGCGCGCAGGCCCACCGCGTCCAGCGCTTCGGCGGCCTGCGTGCGCTGCTCGGCGGCACTGGCGCGATGCAACAGCCGCAACGGCTCGGCCACCGTGTGCAGCACCGTGCGGCGCGGGTCGAGCGAGCCGTACGGGTCCTGGAACACCATCTGCATCTGCGTGCGCGCGGCGCGCAGCGCAGCGGGATGCAATGCATGCAGGTCCTGCCCGGCCAGCCGCACCGTGCCGGCGGTCGGCTTTTCGAGCGCCATCACCAGCCGCGCCAGCGTCGACTTGCCCGAGCCCGATTCACCGACCACGCCCAGGCTGCGGCCGGCATCCAGCGTGAAGCTCACACCTTGCAATGCGCGCACGAGGGGAGCCGGCGACAGCAGTTTCTCGCGCGGCAGCCGGTAGTGCCGGACCAGCTGCTCGACCGCCAGCAGCGGCGTGTTCATCGCAGGCCGTCCAGGATCTCGTGCACGCGGATGCAGCGCGCATCGTGGCCGGGCGCGACCGGCAAGGGCGGCGGCAATCCGCTGCGGCAGGCATCGATGACCCAGCCACAACGATCGGCAAAGGCACAACCGGCAGGCAGGTCGATCAGTTCGGGCACACGCCCGGCGATGGTCTGCAAACGCGTGCCGCGCGGCAGCCCGAGTTGCGGCCGCGCGGCGAACAGGCCGCGCGTGTAAGGGTGTGCGAGCGTGTCGAACAGCGCCGCGGTGGGCCCGCTTTCGACGACCGTGCCGCCGTACATCACCAGCACACGCTGCACGGTTTCGGCCATCACCCCGAGGTCGTGGCTGATCAGCAGCAGACCCATGCCGTCCTCGGCCACCAGCTCGGCGATCAGGTCGAGCACCTCGCGCTGGATGGTCACGTCCAGCGCCGTCGTCGGCTCGTCGGCGATGAGCAGGTCGGGCCCGCAGGCCAGCGCGATGGCGATGCCCACGCGCTGGCGCTGGCCGCCCGACATCTGGTGCGGGTAGGCATCGAGCCGCTGCTTCGCGTCGGGCAATTGCACGCGTTGCAACAGCCGCAGCGCCTCGGCGCGCGCGGCCGTGGCATCCAGATCCTTGTGCAGGCGCAGCGGCTCGGCGATCTGGCGGCCGATGGTGTGCAGCGGGTTCAGCGCGGTCATCGGTTCCTGGAACACCATGCCGATGCGCGCGCCGCGCAGCGCACACATCGCCGCCTCGTCGAGCGTGGTCAGCTCCTGGCCGTCGAAGCGGATCGAGCCCGACACGACCGCGCCGTCGGGCAGCAGCCCCATCAGCGCCAACGCGGTGATCGACTTGCCGCAGCCCGATTCACCGATCAGTCCGACGGTGTCGCCGCGCTGCAGGGCAAAGGACACCTTGCGCAAGGCCGCCGCCGGCCCACGCGAGGTGCGCAGCGTGACGTGCAGATCGGTGACTTCGAGAAGCGAGGGCAAGGCGACCGGAACCGTGGCGTTGGGTCAACGATAGCGCCTGCCCTGCTCCTGCCCTCGTCCTGCCCTCGTTGATTGCACCGCCGGTGACGGCAGCGCAGGCTCGGCTGCCAGACCGCGGCCGCCAGGCGCTCGCGGATCAGTTGAGTGCGTCGTCCTTGTAGAACTTGGTCCCCGATGCGGTGATCGCCGCCGACAGCCCGCTATCGGTGATCTGATAGACGAACACGCCGGGCGACACCGATGCCGCGCCGGCAAACATCGCCCCTTGCTTGTCGGCGGTGGCGGCGAGCGAGGTCGAGGCACCGAACTCCCAGCCCTGGTTGATGAAACTGCGCAGCGCACTGTCCGTCTCGAAGACGAAGATCAGGCGGTCCTTCTTGACGCCGAAACCCAGGCCCGCCTGCACGCCGACCATCTTCATGAAGGTCTCGCGGTGGGTGCGGTTGTTCACCACCACGCCCTTGCCGTTGCTGCCACCGGCAAACAATATCTTGATGCCGAAGGTGCTGAACACCGCATAGCCGGCGGCGTGCTCGATGAAGTAGCGCGCGGCCGGCTGCAGCTCGTACAGGTTGGCCAGCGCATCGCCGGCCATCTCGCGGGTTTCCAGTCGGCCCATGATCAGCGCCGAATCGTTCGCCGGTGTGCTCTGGGCGCTGGCGTCGAGCGCGCCCGCGCTCAACACCAGGGCCGCGGCGGCAAGGCGAAGCAGTCGGTTCATCGGTTTCTCCAGGGTGGGTGATGCAGCAGCGAGCATTGTCACGTGCCGGGGAGCGACGATCACAACCCGCAGCCCGGGCACTGGGTTAGCGGTCGATTGGCTTTGGCGCTGTCTTCGGATCCCGGGTCGCAAAAGTCGAACGGGGTGCCGCGAGCCGCAACGCGGCCAACGCCTGCCAGGCAGGACCCCCGTAGGCACGCACCAGATCGCGCTGCGCGTCGGCCCATGCCGGGTGATCCGGATCGAGCCCGAGTTCACGAATGAAGTCACCCTGCACGACAACGAACTGCCGGGCGTAGGGCAACAACACGCTGTGACGGCCGGCATGCAAGGCGATGCGTGCCTCGGCAAGCGCCGCGAACCAGCTGCTCAGCAAACTGTTGCAGCGGGGTGCATGCCAGAAGCTGCCCATGTCGTCAGCGGCCGTGGCGAATCCGCTGAGGACGCGGCGAGCGTGCTCCCACTGCGCGAAGCCGACCTCGCGCGCCACCTGATTCAGGCACTGCCGCAAGCGAAGATCCGGTTGCTCGCGCCGCAACGCATTGAGCCGCAGCCGCGCCCGCGTCTTGAGTTCGGTCAGCGCAGCCGTCACGGTAACGCCTCACACCGTCAACGCATCGGCGCGGCACAACGTGGCCAGGGCCGATTCGACCCACGGCAACGCATTTGCGGGCAACTGCGCCACCGCGGCCGTGCAGACCTGCTCGGCGGTGACCAACGCTTCTTGCAGCACGCGCCTGCCTGCCGGGCGAACGGCGACACGACGCACGCCGCTGCCGGCGCACGTTTCGCGCTGCAGCAGGCCGGTCTTCTCCAGCGGCAGCAGCATGCGCACCACGGCCGACCGGCGCAGGCCCAAGGGCCGCGCGAGATCGGCCACCGGCAGGCAACCCCCCGGCGCCTGAGTGAGTTGGCGCAGCACGATGAAGTCGGCCCAGCTCAGGCCATGGTGGGTGCCCAGCTCGTCATCGAGCTCGAGGCTCAGGCGGGCATGCGCCAGGCTGACGCGCAGGCACCAGTCGATCGAATCGGTATTCATGAATGTCCTCAGGTGTTCTGCAGAACAAGGTTGTCGCTGTCGCCGCCGCAGCCGAGTTCCTCGCTCCACAGGGCCAGCATCGTCGCGAGCTCGGCGGGGTAGTCGAAGGCCGGGTCGTCTTGCTTCCCGATCAGATCGAGCACCTCGAAGCGCATGTTGTCGGCGCCGAACTGCTGCCAGTCTCGCAGCAGGTCGCGATGGCGATGGCTGTTCAGCCTGAGCTCGAAACGGTGTCGGTTGATCGCCGCATCGACATTCAGGCTGGCACCGATGAAGACGCGCCCATTCACCCGATTGCGGATGACATAGACACCCATCGGCGGCAGCGACGCCTTGTAGCGCTTCGTCAACTCGCGCTTCGTGCTTGTCGGGGTGCCGTCGGGCTGCGCCCTGCCTCGCGCAAGCAGCGCGGGTGCCGGCGCCTGGCCAATGCCACGGGCCAGGCCCGCAACGATGGCGAGCGACGACGAAGATCGGTAAGAGGAGTTGTCCATGACAGGCATCCTTGTTTCGTTGCAGGCCAATCCGCAAGTGGCCAACGAAAAACGACGGATCTGTCAGGTCGAGACGAGACGTCAACGAGGGTGAGAGCCTCTTGTGCGGCAGGCGCCCCTCAGCACCTGGAGTCGAATTCTAGCGCCGCTTCTTTCGCCCGCGGCAGCCCGCGTCGCGGCGCAGCGGACAATCGCGCATGAGCCCCATCACTGCCGCTGCGCCGGCCGAGTTGCCGGACGCCGCTTCGAACGCCGGTCCGTCCTTCAGCGGCTTGCCGCTGCCCCCTGCCATGCTGGCCAATCTGCAGCGGCTGGGCTACCTCGGCATGACGCCGATCCAGGCGGCAGCCCTGCCGCTCGCGCTGGCCGGCAAGGACCTGATCGCGCAGGCCAAGACCGGCAGCGGCAAGACGGCTGCCTTCGCGCTGCCGCTGCTGACCAACCTGAACCCGCGGCGCTTCGCGGTGCAGGCGCTGGTGCTGTGCCCCACGCGCGAGCTGGCCGAGCAGGTGACGCAGGAAATCCGCCGCCTGGCGCGGGCCGAGGACAACATCAAGATCCTGACCCTGTGCGGGGGCGCGCCGATCCGCACGCAGCTGGCGAGCCTGGCTCACGGTGCGCACATCGTGGTCGGCACACCGGGCCGCATCCTCGATCACCTGTCGCGCCAGACGCTGGCACTCGACGCGCTGAACACGCTGGTGCTGGACGAAGCCGATCGCATGCTCGACATGGGTTTCGCCGAGGACATCGCGCAGGTCATCGAGCAGTGCCCCCCGGCGCGCCAGACCTTGCTGTTCTCTGCCACCTATCCGGACGGCGTGGCCAAGCTGGCCGGCCGCTTCATGCGCGAGCCGCAAGAGGTCAAGCTCAGCGAGCGCCACGCCGCCACCAAGATCCGGCAGCGCTTCTACGAGGTGAAGGACAGCGAGCGCCTGCATGCGGTCGGCCTGCTGCTGAACCACTACCGGCCGGTCAGCACGCTGGCGTTTTGCAACACCAAGCAGCAGTGCCGCGATCTGGTGGCCGTGCTGCAAGCTGAGGGCCTCGTCGCGCTCGAACTGCATGGTGACCTGGAGCAGCGCGAGCGCGACCAGGTGCTGGTGCAGTTCGCCAACCGCAGTTGCAGTGTGCTGGTGGCCACCGACGTGGCCGCGCGCGGCCTGGACATCGCCCAGCTCGAAGCCGTCATCAACATCGACATCAGCCCCGACCGCGAACTGCACACGCACCGCGTGGGCCGCACCGGCCGCGCGGACGAAGCGGGCTGGGCCTTCAGCCTGGCCAGCCTGGACGAGATGGGGCGCGTGGGCCGCATCGACGAGATGCAGGGCAGCGCCAGCGTCTGGCACGCGTTGAGCGAACTGACCGCGCCCGCCGGCGCCGAGCCCCTGCGTCCCCCGATGGTGACCTTGCAGATCCTCGGCGGGCGCAAGGAAAAGATCCGCCCCGGCGATGTGCTGGGTGCGCTGACCAAGGACCTCGGCTTCGAGTTCGCCCAGGTCGGCAAGATCAACGTCAACGAGTTCTCCACTTACGTGGCGGTGGAGCGCGGCATCGCCGAGCGGGCGCTGCGCGGTTTGAACGCCGGCAAGGTGAAGGGCAAGTCGGTGAAGGTGCGGCGGCTTTGAATGATTTCGCCGCCCTCGGGCTGTCGCCGGCGCTGGTGCGCGCCGCCGCCGAACGGGGCTATGCGCAGCCGACACCGGTGCAAGCCGCGGCCATTCCGGCGGCCCTGGCGATACGCGATGTGCAGGCTTCGGCCGAGACCGGTTCCGGCAAGACCGCGGCCTTTGCCTTGCCCCTGCTGCAGCAGATCGAAGGCCGCGCGCGCCAGTCTCCGAGGCGCACGCATGCGCTGGTGCTGGTGCCGACGCGGGAACTCGCGTCGCAGGTGGGCGAATCGATCCGCGCGCTGGCGCGCCAGCTGGCCGATGCGGTGAAGGTGTCGATCCTGTTGGGCGGCGTGTCGATCAATCCGCAGATGATGGCTTTGCGCGGCGGTGCCGATGTCGTCGTCTCCACGCCGGGCCGTTTGCTGGACGTGGTCGCGCGCAATGCCCTCGACCTGACCGGTGTGGCCTGCCTGGTGCTGGACGAAGCCGATCGCCTGCTGGAGGCCGGCTTCGCCGACGAACTGGCGCGCGTGCTCGCGCTGCTGCCGCGTCGGCGTCAGAGCTTGCTCTTCTCGGCCACCTTCCCGCCCGCCGTGCAGGCCCTGGCGGACGGCCTGCTGCACGACCCGGTCCGTGTCGATGCACCGCGTATTCAGCGTGAGGCGAGCGCAGCGCCGAAGCTCGACGAGCGTGCGCTGGAGGTGGACGCGGCGCAGCGCACGCCGCTGTTGCGCCACCTCATCGAGCAGGGCGCCTGGACGCGCGTGTTGGTGTTCGTGGCCACCCGCTACGCCAGCGAACACGTGGCCGACAAGCTGCGGCGCGCGGGCATCGCGGCCGCGGCCTTTCACGGCGACGCGAGTCAGGGTGCGCGCACGGCCATGCTGGCGAACTTCAAGGCCGGCACGCTGCAGGTGCTCGTCGCCACCGACCTGGCCGCGCGCGGGATCGACATCGCGCACCTGCCGGTCGTCGTCAACCACGACCTGCCGCGCTCGCCGGTGGACTACCTGCACCGCATCGGCCGCACCGCGCGCGCAGGTGCCAGCGGGCTCGCCGTGAGCTTCGTCAGTGCCGAGGTCGAAGGGCACTTCCGCCTCATCGAAAAGCGCCGGGGTCACCGCGTGCCGCGCGAGCGGATTCCGGGTTTCGAGCCCAGCGAATCGGCGGCACCGGGCCCGACCAACGGCGGGGTCAAGGGCAGGCGGCCGAGCAAGAAGGACAAGCTTCGCGAAGCCGCCTCGCGAGCCGGGTGAGTGCACGAACCACAATGCCACGGTGAAAGCACCGGCACGCCTGCAAACCCTGATCGACGAGGGCCTGATCGACGAGGTCGTGCGCCAGCTGATGAGCGGCAAGGAAGCGATGGTCTTCGTGGCGCGCCAGGCGCGTGACCGGCGACGACGGCCATGCCGCGCCGCGCCTGAACGACGTGGACTTCACGGCGCAGGACGCGCGCCGGCACCACGCGACGCTGATCAAGGAAGTGGTGCGCATGCTGTGTGCCGGCGTCGTGCATGGCGACCTGTCGGAATTCAACGTGCTGCTCGGCGCCGACGGCCCGGTGATCATCGACCTGCCGCAGGCGGTGGATGCGGCCGGCAACAACCACGCCTGCCGCATGCTGCTGCGCGACGTGGACAACCTGCGCCATTGCTTCGGCCGCTACGCAAGTGAGCTGCGCGCCACCGAATACGGCGCCGAGATCTGGGCGCTGTACCAGCGCGGCGCGCTGCACCCCGGGGTCGAATTGAGCGGGCGCTTCGAGCGCAGCACCGCCGCCGTCGACCTGGCAGGCGTGATGCGCGAGATCGACGATGCACGCGCCGAGGAGTCGGCACACCGGCTGCGGCTGCAGGTCGCGTCGTGACAGCGACGCTGCCCGATCTTCCGTACCTCAGGGGATATCCGCAGCTTGCCGGCCGGGCCCTCGACGCGACCTGATAGTGGCCGACCGATGCGCAGTCGCGTTACCGGATGGAGCCGGACGAGGCGGCGGGCAGCACCAGGCACACGCGCAGTCCGCCAGGATCGGCAGTTTCCAGTGTCACGCAGCCGCCATACAGGTCGGCCAGTTCATGCACGATGGCCAGGCCCAAGCCACTGCCGGGTAGCGACTCGTCGAGGCGAGCGCCGCGCGCCATCACGGCATCGCGCCGAGCGGGTTCGATGCCCGGCCCATCGTCATCGACGACGATGCGCAGGCGCGAGCGGGCGGCATCGGTGTATGCGACGCTGAGATGCACTGCGCTGCGCGCCCATTGGCAGGCGTTGTCCAGCACGTTGCCGAGCATCTCCTGCAGGTCCTGCGCCTCGCCGGCAAAGTCGATCGCAGGATCGATCGCGTCGCACTCGACCTTCAGCTCGCGCGAGGCGTGCACGCTTCGCATTACGCGCAACAGCCCGTCGATGACCGGCACGATCGCCGCGCGTGCGCCAGGCAGGCCCGTCGCGGCAGCGGCGCGCGAGCGCGCCAGATGCCAGTCGACATGACGCCGCGCGGTGGCCACTTGCTCTTGCACCAGCGGGCCCAGTTCGCTCAGCCTGTGCGGGTGCCGCTCGGCGGCCGACGCGGCCTGCGCCATCGCCGCCAGCGGCGTCTTGATGGCGTGCGCCAGATTGCCTGCCTGCGTGCGTGCGCGGTCCACGACTTCGGCATTGCGCGCCAGCACCGCATTGAAGTCATTGACCAGGGGTTGCAGCTCAGCAGGGAATTCGCCGTGCAGCTGCCGCGCCGTGCCTGCGTGAACGGCCGCCAATGCGCGCTGCAGCGCGCGCAGTGGCGCCAGCCCCAGCGCCACCTGCGCCACCGCCGCGACACACAACAGCACCAGGAGCACGCCCAGCGATGCCGCCAACACGCCGTTGAAGCGGTCGATCGCGGCCTGGGTTTCGCGCAGATCGGCGGCCACCACCAGCCGCCAGCGCATTGGCGCATCGCCTTCGGCGCGCACGGTGCGTTCGACCAGCAGCACCGGCGCGCCGTCCGGCCCGCGGGCCTCGTGCACATGCACGACACCGTCGTCGAGCAAGTCCGCCGCAGCCTGCAGCGTCGCGTCCCACAGCGAACGCGAGCGCAGCACGCCGCGCTGCAGCGACCCCTGCGACAACGCATCGAGCTGCCAGTACAGCCCGGAATAGGGCCGTGACCAACGCGGATCGGCAAGTGTGGCGCCGTCGATCCGCGGCCGGCCGTCGGCATCGAACTCGAGCCGTGCGGTGAGCTGGTCGATCTGACTGACCAGGCCCGCGCTGAACTGGCGCTGCACATGGTCGCGGAACAGCTTGCTCATGAACAGCCCCGCCAGCAGCAAGGCCACCAGCAGTGCCGCCAGCGTGGCGGCCAGCAGGCGAAAGCGCAGCGAACGCACCCAGCGCCGACGCTGTGTGGTCACGGCGGCGCCACCAGCCGGTAGCCCATGCCGCGCACGGTCTCGATCGCCTGTGGCGGCAGCTTCTTGCGCAGGCGGCCGACGAAGACCTCGATGGTGTTCGAGTCGCGGTCGAAGTCCTGGGCGTACAGATGCTCGGTGAGTTCGGTGCGCGACACCACGCTGCCCGGGCGGTGCATCAGGTAGGCCAGCAGGCGATGCTCGTGGCTGGTCAGGTTCACCGCCTGTCCGTCCTGCGTGACGCGGCCGCTGCGGGTATCCAATGTGAGCGCGCCGCATTGCAGCAGCGGCGAAGCGAGGCCCTGGGCGCGCCGAATCAGCGCGCGTACGCGGGCCAGCAGCTCCTCGATATGGAAGGGCTTGGCCAGGTAGTCGTCGGCGCCGGCGTCGATACCGGCCACCTTCTCGTGCCAGCTGTCGCGCGCGGTCAGGATCAGCACCGGCATCGAGCGACCGGCCTCGCGCCAACGCTTGAGCACGCTCAGCCCATCCAGCATCGGTAAACCCAGGTCGAGCACGACGGCGTCGAAGGCCTCGTGTTCGCCCAGATGCTGCGCATCGAGCCCGTTGTCGGCGCTGTCGACGGCATAGCCGGCCTCGTCCAAGCTGACCCGCAGCTGGGCGCGCAGCGTGGGCTCGTCTTCGACGAGAAGGATCCTCATGGGGCGCCGCAGGCTGGAACGGCCTTCATGGCCGCACCGCGCTGGCCGCACCCTGCGCCGGCGCGCCCTTGCGCTGGTCGTTGAGTACCTGCGCGGTGCGTGCGTCGAGCTTGAGCTTGCGCAGCTGGCCATCGGCCTGCAGCAGCTTCAATTCGTAGCGCCAGTGTCCGTCATCGCGCTCCAGCTCGACCTCCAGCACCTGGCCGGGGTGCGTGCGCTGCAGCCTCTCCAGCACCTGCGGCAGCGGCAGCACCTCGCCGGCCTGCACGGCAGCCCGCGCACGCTCGTGGTCGTCGCGGTCGTCGGCCCAGGCCGGTGCCACCAGCGCGCCAAGCCACAGCAAGCCGGCGACGGCTGCGAGTCGGCGCGAGCGCAGCGACGCAGCACGCGCAGGGACAGCTGACATGAGGATCGGTGGGCGGATCAGCGTCATGGCCGATTGTCTTGCGGCGAAGCTGAACGGCGCATGAACAGTCGGTTCAGCAAGGCTTCAAGTGCCGCGCCGAAGAATGCCGCCATCGACTGGCACTGCCGGTCCACTCCCGGGAGATGTCGTGGACGTTCGCATGCCTTCAACGCACCGCCGACGCGTCATTGCAACGATGTGCGTGCTGGGCTGCCTCGCGTCGGTAGCGCTGGCGGCCGACACCTCGCCCGCAAGCCAGCTGGAGCGCTTCAGCGTGCAGGCCGGGGCACCAGGCGATGCAGCGCGCGGTCAGGCCTTCTTCAACACCGCGCACGGTGGCGCATGGTCGTGCGCCTCGTGCCATGGCCAGCCGCCCGTGACGCCCGGCAAGCATGCCAGCACCGGCAAGGCGATCCCGCCTTTCGCGCCGGCCTTCAATGCCAAGGCCTTCACCGACATGGCGAGGCTGGACAAGTGGTTCCGCCGCAACTGCAACGACGTGCTCAAGCGCGAATGCAGCGCCGCAGAGAAGGCCGACGTGCTGGCTTACGTCATTCAACTCAAGCCGTGAGGCCAAAGGTTCCCATGCTCAAGACTTCCCACGCCCGCGCCACGCTCGCCGCCGCCGTTCTGGCCCTGTCCATTCCTGCCGCTGCACGGGCCGACGGCCGCGGGGGCATGCCGCCTGCCGTGCCAGTGGCTTTCTCGCAGGAATGTGCGTCGTGCCACGTCGCCTATCCGCCCGGCATGCTGCCCGCGCGTTCTTGGCAACGCATCATGAACGGACTGGGCGCGCACTACGGCACCGATGCGTCGCTCGATGAGAGCACGGCCAAGACCTTGAGCGACTGGCTGCAAGCCCATGCCGGCACCTACAAGCGCGTCGCTGAAGAACCGCCGCAGGACCGTATCACGCGCTCGGCCTGGTTCGAGCGCAAGCATCGCAGGATCGAACCGTCGGCCTGGCAGCTGACCAGTGTGAAGAGCGCTGCCAATTGCGCGGCCTGCCACACCGGCGCCGAGCGCGGCCAGTACGACGATGACAACCTCCGCCTCCCCGCAGGCCTCGATGCCCGGCAGCGCCGGTCCTGGAACGATTGAAACCCAAAGTCACGAACGACATGAACACTTCGACCCGATTCACATCACTTCCCGTCGGGGCGACCGCGCCTGCAGCACGTCCTTCACGCCGTGTGATCGATGCGCCCACGCGCATGTTCCATTGGCTCTTCGCCCTGAGCTTCGTCGGCGCCTACCTCAGTGCCGACCACGAAACCTGGCGTGCGCTGCACGTCACGCTGGGCTACACGATGGTCGGGCTGCTGGCATTCCGGCTGCTGTACGGCCTGCTCGGGCCGCGTCATGCGCGACTGGGTGTGCTGTGGCGCAAGCTGTCCGGCGTTGTGCCGTGGCTGCGCTCGCTTCGCCGGAACCCGATGCCAGGCGCGATCAACTGGCGCCAGGGCCAGAACCTGTTGATGGCGCTGGCGGTGGCGGCGCTGCTCGTGCTGGTCGTGCCGCTCACGCTCAGCGGTTATGCCACCTACAACGAATGGGGCGATTTTCTCGGCGGCGACTGGATCGAAGAGGTGCACGAATTCTTCGGCACCATGTTCCTGGCGGTGGTGCTCGCGCACCTCCTGCTGATCGCTGGCCTCAGCGTGCTGCGGCGCAAGAACCAGGCCCAGCCCATGCTGACGGGGCGCGTCGACGGGACCGGTCCCGACCTGATCCAGCGCAACCATGCCTGGCTGGCCGTGCTGATGCTGATGGGTGCGCTGGCATTCGGTGCTTGGCAGTGGCAGCAGTCACCGAATGGGCTGATCGCCACACAGGCAACAGCCGGTGTCGGCGCCGAGCGCCATCGCCACCACGACGACGACTGAGGCCTGGATCTGGCCGCTCTTGCGCGCCGAAGGCCTGCAGTGTGTCGACCGACAATGCCGGGGCGAGCGATACGACGAAGCCATGCCCACCGAGCAACCCCAAGGCCTTGATCAGGCCGTCGCCGCCCAGCGCCTGCGCGAGGAAGGCCCCAATGAACTGGGTGTGAGCCAGCGCCGGACGCTGCGCGACATCGTCTGGGAGGTGGTGCGTGAACCCATGTTCCTGCTGTTGCTGGGGGCGGGCACGATCTACCTGGTGATGGGCGACACCCGCGAGGCGCTGATCCTGCTCGGCTTCGTGCTCATCATCATGACCATCACGGCGCAGCAGGAGCGGCGCACCGACAACGCGCTGGATGCGCTGCGCGACCTGTCCAGCCCGCGCGCCCTGGTCGTGCGCGGGGGTTCGACGCGGCGCATTCCGGGACGCGACGTGGTGCGCGAAGACCTGCTGATCCTGTCGGAGGGTGATCGCATCGCCGCCGATGGGCTGCTGCTGCAGGCGCACGAACTGGCCACTGACGAGTCGATGCTCACCGGCGAGTCCGAGCCCGTGGCCAAGCAGGCGACGGGCGATCGGGCCTTTGCCGGCACGCTTGTCGTGCAAGGCCAGGGCCTGATGCGCGTGCAAGCCATTGGCCAATCGACCGAACTGGGGCGCATCGGGCAATCGTTGCAGGGCATTGCCTTGCAGGCCTCGCCGCTGCGCGACGAGGTGGCGCGCCTGACACGCCGTCTTGTAATCATCGGCCTGTCGCTGTGCGGGGTGTTGGTGCTGCTGTTCTGGGTGCTGCGCGGTGGTTGGCTCGATGCGCTGCTGGCGGGCATCACGCTGGCCATGGGCATCCTGCCGCAGGAGTTCCCGGTCATCATGATCGTCTTCCTGGCGCTGGCGGCACGCCGCCTGGCGGCACAGCAGGTGCTGACACGACGCCTCAACGCCATCGAAACCCTGGGACAGACGTCCGTGCTGTGCGTCGACAAGACCGGTACGCTGACGCAGAACCGCATGGCCGTCGCCGCGCTGTCGGCGAACGGGCGGCAACTCGATGCCCAAGCCCTGCAGCCGCAGGGCTTGCCGGAAGAGTTTCACGAACTGCTCGAATATGCGGTGCTGGCCAGCGAGATCGACCCGCACGACCCGATGGAGAAGGCCTTTCACCGCCTGGCGGGCGAGCATCTGGCGGACACTGAACACCTGCATCCGCAGTGGACCCTCGCACGCGAATACGAGTTGTCGCCGGAGTTGCTGGCCATGAGCCACCTGTGGAGCAGTGCTGCCGTGCCGCACGACGTGGTGGCCGCCAAGGGCGCCCCCGAATCGGTGGCCGACCTGTGTCACCTGGGCGATGCGCAGCGCGACGAGGTGGCCGCCGAAGCCGCCCGCATGGCCGATCGTGGCCTGCGCGTGCTGGGGGTGGCGAAGGCGCAACATCGCAGCGGCCAGGACTGGCCGGCGATCCAGCACGACTTCGAGTTCGAATGGATCGGCCTGGTCGGCCTGGCCGATCCGTTGCGCGACGAGGTTCCGCCGGCCATGGCGCAGTGCCGGCAGGCCGGCATCCGCGTGATCATGATCACCGGCGATCATCCGCGCACGGCGAAAGCCATCGCAACCCAGGCCGGCATCGGCGGCAGCGAGGTCGTCACCGGCGACGAGCTGGCCGACATGGATGAAGCCACATTGGCGCAGCGGCTGGCCACGGTCAACGTGTTCGCACGCGTGCGGCCGCAGCAGAAGCTGATGCTGGTGCAAGCGCTGAAGGATCGCGGCGAGGTGGTGGCCATGACCGGCGACGGCGTCAACGATGCGCCCGCGCTGAAGGCGGCTCACATCGGCATCGCGATGGGCCAGCGCGGCACCGACGTGGCACGCGAGGCGGCAGCGCTGGTGCTGCTTGAGGACGACTTCTCGTCCATCGTGCAGGCCATCCACCGGGGCCGCCGCACCTTTGCCAACCTGCGCCAGGCCATGGTTTACACGCTGGCGGTGCACGTGCCCATCGTCGGCCTGGCCGTCCTGCCCGTGCTGCTGGGCCTACCGCTGGTGCTGGCGCCGTTGCACATCGCCTTCCTGGAACTGGTGATCGACCCGGCCTGCTCGCTGGTCTTCGAAGCCGAAGAGGGCGACCCCGGCCTGATGCGGCAACCGCCGAGAGGCGTGCAAGAGCCCCTGCTGTCCGCGGCCCATGTCGGTCAAAGCCTGGCCATGGGCGGCTGGGTGGCACTGGTGGTGGTGGGCCTGTACGCGTTGCTGCTGCATCGGGGCGTGGCTGCCGGCATGGCCAGCACCGCGGCGTTCGTCGTGCTGGTGACCGCAAATGCCGTGCTGATCCTGGCCAGCCGGTCGACGCGGACTTCCTGGCGCAGCCTGTTCGATGGCCTGAGCGCGGTGGGTCGGTGGGTGCTGGCGGCCACATTGGCGGCGCTGACCGCCATCACCGTGCTGCCCTTGCTGGCGCAACCCTTCCGCTTCGTGCCGCTGCCGCCCGCCTACTGGCTGGCATCGCTGTGCGTCGGTTTGTCGATGGTCGGGCTGTTTCAGCTGACCAAGCGCGTACTGCCCCTGCAAAGCCCGCAGGCAACCGCTGCGCCAGTCGCTTGATCGGTGGTCAAAGCGGTCGCGCCGGCTCACCGGTGCCACTGCGACTTCGGTGCCATCGTCGCGCAGGCCACCACGCCGATCGAGCGCAGGAACCTGCCGAGAACAGCCGCCCGGCCTCAGGGAAGCTGCGCCGCGCCTGCGCGCCATCGCCGCCATGACAGCAGCGTCAGGCCGGCGCCAAGCAATGCCCACGAGGCAGGCTCGGGCACCGGCGCCAGGTTGCCCTGCAGGTTGACGGCGGCGTTCTGCGCGCCCAGAAATGAACCCAGTTCCTGCGGCAGCGGATTCGAATCATCGACGACCAGCGCCTCATGCGTCTCGGCGTCGAAACTGCCGCTGTAGGCATAGAACTCGTAGCGCCGCAGCACCGATTCCGCGCCCGGGCCGACCTGTGCGCCGTCGCCCGCTTCGATCACGCCGGAATCGGGATTGCCGGGCTCGCGCTGCAGCAGCTGCCACTCGATCTCGGTGTTCGACCGGGCCTGCTGGACGCGCGCGTTGTCGGCGACCAGATCCTCCAGCGCCACGCGGTCTTCGAACTCGGTGGTGAACACCTTGACCCACATGGCCGGGCCGAACTGCGGCTCCAGCCCGCCGCGCCCATCGGCGGCTTGTATTCGGGCCACGACCACCGGCGGCGGCGCGGGCTGGCCGGGCGCGGGCGGCGGCGACTGCACCACCTGCCAGTTCGCCGCCGGAATGTTCGATGCCGCGCGCAACAGCACCGACGGGTCGGCAGCCGAGGCCACCAACCAGCTGTAGGTGGTGCGGGTGGCGTTGCCTGCGGTGCCGACGCCGAAGTGGTCGCATGGCGTCCCCGGCCCATAGCCGATGCCGCCGTACTTCCAGCAACTTTCGCCGCCGGTATTGAGCACGCCGCTGGGGGTGCCCACGCTCCACGCGCCGGCGCTGAACGTCGCCTGGTAGGACACGCGCACGCCGAACACACCACCATTGTCGAAGGCCGTGACGCTGGGCGCGCCGTAGCGCTCGACATCGCTCGGGAAACTGCGCCCGGCACCACCGAAGGTGTCGGTGATGTCCTCGAGATGCAGGCCCTCGAGTTCGATCTCGAAGCCATGCGCGGTTTCGCCGGTGTCGTTGACCACGTCGAAGTTTCCGAGCGTGCCGAACACCGTCGCCGCTGCCGGCAAAGGCAGCTGCAGCGCAACAGCCAGCGCCGCTGGCAGAACTCCCCACTTGACCATACCGGACCTCCCATGGCGAAACTTCGCCCGAATCGTGCAGGCTATTCACTTCACATTAGCGCTGGCTTATCGGGTGCCTTTTACCTGGCCGGCGAAAGCAGCGCGCAAGCGCGACGATCGCGCGGCGGTCCGGCAGCCGGGGCCGCGCCGGTCTGAACCCCCTGAATCCCTTTCGTTCGCACCATCGTCCATGAGAAGGGACGGCTTACAGCTCGACATGGACCAGACTCGCGACAACGCGCGTGCCATCCGCGCTGAGCCGGCCCTTGGCCGCGGCCATGCGGCCCACGCGCAGGTCCGATGCCAGGCTGTCCTCGAAGCGTGTGCCATCGGTGTAGGCCACGGTGACGCCGCGCAGCACGAAGGTCCGGGCCGCGCTGTCGACGGCCGATATCCGGCCCTCCAGTTCGATGAGGGCATCGCCGTCTTCGTCGTCCGCTTCCAGCTTCACCGTCGTGGCGATCACCGTGCCATTCACCGAGCTGCCGCTGACTTCGACGCGTGCACCCAGGCGCAGTCCGGCGCTGCCGGCGGGGAAGCCGGCGGCCGACGCATCGACCGGGACGCCATCGACATCGAAGGATGCGGCCGAGCCGAAACGCGAGATGCGGCCCTCGATCTCGACGAACTCGCGTGTGGCCACGGCCAGCGCGGTGTCGCTCAGCGACAGCGCAATCCAGGCGCCGCCCACGGGTGCGGTGCGCAGGCGCACACGCACCACGTCGCCCACCGCCACGGCGGCCGCGGCCGGCGGCGGCGACAGGGCGGACAGGTCGATGCGCAGACCGCCCACGACCATGGACCCGGCGGCGGCGTCGAAGGCCGACACGATGGCCTGCACGACGTACGCGCTCGCAGCCGGTTGCAACTCCAGCCGCGTGGCGACGACACGGGGAACGGAGCGATCGAGCCGGCCGCTCACCGCCACGATGTCGCCGACTCGCAGCGCAGTCAGGCCACCGATCAGCGCCTCGTCGAAGACGGTGCCGGCTTCGGTCGCGACGCTCTGCCCCAGCACCTGCAGCGTGCCGGCCGCCACGTCGACCCGCTCCACCGGGCCCACGACCAGCTTGCCGACGCGGATCGTCAGCGCGCGCGACTCCACCCGCTGGCCGGTATCGGCCAGTGCGGAGCCTTCGATGGTGACCACGCTGCCCAGCTTCAGCGCCGACGGCGTCAATGGCGTTTGATCGTCGTCGGTGATGCGTGCGGCCGCCTCGTCGGTGTAGTGCACGCCGTTGACGACGATCGAGCCGAAGCCGGCGATCGGGCCCGTCGCCAACGTCTGCGCGCTGATGCCGGTGCCGCCGGAATCCACGCCCCCGCCGCAGGCCACGGCCAGCGCGGCGGTCACGACCATTGCCAAGCGGCGCATGAATTCAAGGGTGGGTGTCATCGTCGTCCTCGGGCAAGGCCTCGTGGTAGCTGTACAAGCCGAGGCGCAGGCGCTGGCGGCCCTCGCGTCCGGCGGCGGCATCGGTATCGATCAGCTGCTGCAGCGCCGGCGCGATCTCGCTCAGCAGGCGCCGCCACTGTTGCTGCACCAGTTCGCCGGCGGCCTTCACGCTCTCGTCGGTCAGGCCGTGGGCGAACACCGCCTGCTCGAGGTGGCGGCGGTCGCGATGCAGCACGTTGGCGGTGGCGGCCGCCAGGTGGTCGCCGACGTTGGCGGCCAGCAGGGCGAACAGCCGCTCGTCGTCCTGCTGTGGCACGGCGCGGTCTTTCTGCAGGACGACGGTTTCGCCGTCATCGGCCAGCGTCGCCAGGCCCAGACGCAGCAGCTCGTCGAGCAGGCTGCGCGGGTGCACATGGCGCGTCACCGACATGGCCAGCGCCTCGAAACTCGGCGCCGGCCCCTGGCGTGGCAGCCTGCGCACACGGCCGTTGCGGTGCCGATAGGCCGGGTCGGATGCCCAACGTGTGAACAGCTGTGTCGCCGGCGACAGGCGCTGCGTCGCGCGCGGCCGCAGCGCGGCGGAGATCCGGCCGACATCGCGCCGGCTCAGTCCGGTGGCGGTGGCCACCTGGCTCACGTCGCGACGGCTGTCCGCGCCTGCGGCGCGCCGCGCGTCGCGCGCAGCCCGCACGTAGGCCTGCTTGAACACCTCCTCGGCATGGGCGTAGGGCAGCCCGTGGCCGACGCACAGCCGTGCCAGCGGCAACAGGATGCCTTCCAGCGCGCTCAGTAACAACTGCTCACGATCCGGCGTTGACGGCGCTCGGCTCATGCTGCCATCATAAATGCACAAAGTGCGCTTTTCACATTTCGACCCCCGGATTGCAGGGGCATCCCCAACCTTCCCAGCATGCCGGAGAACCCCATGCCCACCTACAACCTCAACGTCAATGGCCAGGCGCATAGCGTGAACGTCTCGCGCGAGGACATGCCTTTGCTGTGGGTGCTGCGCGATGTGCTCAACCTCACCGGCACCAAGTACGGCTGCGGCATCGAGGCTTGCCACGCCTGCACGGTGATGATGAACGGGCAGCCGGAGAAGAGCTGCGTGGTCGACGTCTCGTCGGCCGCCGGCAAGAAGGTGGTCACCATCGAAGGCCTGTCCAGCGACCGCAGCCACCCGGCTCAACAGGCCTGGATCGAGCACCAGGTGCCGCAATGCGGCTACTGCCAAAGCGGCATGCTGATGTCGGTGGCCTGCGCGATGCGTGCCGGTCACCACGGCAAGGAGATCACCAGCGAGGTGAAGAACCTGTGTGTGTGCGGCACCTACCAACGCGTCCGCGACGCGGTGGCCGGACTCTGAACCAACACGAAAGCTCGCCATGGCCACTTGCGACACATCATCCCCTGCCACTCTCAATCGCCGCGGCTTTCTCGGCGCTTCTGGCGGGCTCAGCCTGACCTTCGCGCTGCCGATGCTCGGCCGCCCGCTGCCGGCCACGGCCGCCACCACGGCCCAGGTCAACGCCTGGCTCACAGTCGGCAGCGACAACAGCATCAGCCTGACCATCGGCGCGTCCGACATGGGCCAGGGCTCGTTCCAGGGGCTGGCGCAATTGCTGGCCGAGGACCTGCAGGTGGACATCGGCCGCGTGGCGGTGCTGCAAGGCGGGCCGACGATGGCCAACCCCGCGCCGGTGGGCAGCGCCATCAACACCGTGGGCTCCAGCGTCACGCGCAGCAACTACTGGCGCATGCGCGATGCGGCAGCAGCGGCGCGCGAGATGCTGGTCAGCGCGGCCATGGCGCGCACCGGCGACAGTGCGCGTTCGAACTACGCCGTGCAGGACGGCGTGGTGGTGCATACGCCGAGCAGACGCAAGCTCACCTATGGCGAACTCGCTGACGCGGCTGCGAAGCTGCCGGTGCCGGCGAACGCAGCGCTGGTGCCGGATGCCGCCTTCAAGGTCATCGGCCAGGCGCTGCCGCGCGCCGACATTCCGTCCAAGGTCGACGGCAGCGCGCGCTACGGCATCGATGTGCGGCTGCCCGGCATGGTCTTCGCCGTCGTGCGCCACTGCCCGACCTTCGGCGGCACGCTGGCAGCGACACCGTCCGCATCGGGCGCCATCGCCGTCGTGCCGCTGACGGTGAGTCCGGGCACCGGACGCGGTACCGAGCAGACCGGCGCGGTGAACGCCGTCGCGGTGGTGGCATCGACCACCTGGGACGCGATGCGGCTGGCCCGCGGGCTGAGGCTGAACTGGAACCTGCCGGCCTACGCCAGTGAGCTGAACGACGCGCAGTTCGTGTCGCAGGCGCAGGCGCTGGCGGCCCAGGCCACGCCCTATGCCGCCGGCGCGGCCAACGGACCGGGAACCTTGTTCACGGCCGAAGCCACCACGGCCGACCCGCAGGCCGCCTTCGCGCGACCCGGTGCCAAGGTGTTGCAGGCCGACTATGTGCTGCCGTACCTGTCGCATGCCTGCATGGAGGTGCTCAACTGCACGGTGGACCATGTGCCGGGCGAGCGCTGCGACGTGCACGCGCCGACGCAGTCGGCACGCGGTGCACTGGCGCTGACGATGCAGCTCACCGGCCTGCGCGAGGACCAGGTGACGATCCACACCACGCTGCTCGGTGGCGGGCTCGGCCGCAAGGCCGAGCAGGATTTCATCGGCCAGGCGGTGCAGCTGGGCATGGCGCTGAAGCGGCCGGTGCAACTGGTGTGGCCGCGCGAGGAGGACTACACGCGCGACCAGTACCGCCCGATGGCGCTGGTGCGCGCCAAGGCCAGTGTCGATGCCAACGGCCACATCAGCGGCTGGAGCTATCGCAACGTGTCGCCGTCGATCCTCGGGCAACGGGGCGTGCCGCTCGGCGCCAAGGGCGACAGCCAGGGCACCGAAGGCTCGCACGAGCTGCCCTACACGATGGGCGCGCGGCGCGTCGAGTGGGTCAGCCATCCGTCACCGATTCCGGTGGGCTTCTGGCGCTCGGTGGGTGCGTCAATCAACACCTTTGCCGTCGAATCGATGATCGACGAGCTGGCCGCCGCCGCTGGCAAGGACCCGTTCGAGTTCCGCCGTGCGCGGCTGACCGATCCACGCTGGATCGCGGTGCTGGAGGCCGCGGCGGCTTCTGCCGGCTGGGCCAGCACGCCGGCACGCGGCACGGCGCGCGGCATCGCCGTCGGCGCGGCCTTCAACACGGTCGTGGCGATGGTGGTCGAGGTGTCGGGCACCAGCGTCACGTCGTTCAGCGTGCGCCGCGTCTGGGTCGCGGTGGACCCGTACCTGGTGGTCAATCCGCTGAACGTCGAGGCGCAGATCGTCGGCGGCGTGGTGCATGCGATGAACGCCACGCTGTATGGCCAGCAGAACTTCGTGCAGGGTGTGGCGCAGCGCCGCAACTTCAACACCAACCCGATGGTGCGGCTGAGCCAGATGCCGCAGGTGAAGGTGACGCTGATGCCCCCGCCGGCGGTGGCCGACCGCACGGTGGCGATCGGCGGTATCGGCGAACTCGGCGTGCCGACCTTCGCGCCGGCGCTGGCGAACGCGCTGTTCCGCCTCACCGGGCAGCGGGTGCGCCAGCTGCCGCTGTCGGGCGGTAGCTCGCAATCCCGCTGAAGGGTCGCTTCACCTGCCGCGTTTCAGGGCCGCATCGCAAAACTCGCCCGGCCCGGCGTGCGCAGAGGCTCGGCCAGCCTGGCGAACTCGCACAGCAGCGCGCGCGTGCGCCGCGGGTCGATGATCTCCTCAACCCAGAACTTCTCGGCGCTGCGAAACGGTGAGCGCAGCGCGTTCAGCCGTTCCTCGATTTCGGTCAGCTTGGCCTGCGGGTCATCGGCCGCGTCGATGTCGGCGCGGTAGGCCGCTTCGATGCCGCCTTCCAGCGGCAGCGAGCCCCAGTTCGCCGACAGCCACGCGTAGCGCACCGAGAAGCGCCCGGCCGGCTGGTGCGCGGCGCCGGCCACGCCGAAGGCATTGCGCACGATCACCGTGCACCACGGCACCGTGGTCTGGTTCAGCGCGGCCATCGCCCGCACACCGTGGCGGATGGTGGCGCTGCGTTCGGCGTCCAGCCCGATCATGAAACCCGGGCAGTCCATCAGATAGACGACTGGCAGGTGGAAGGTCTGGGCCAGGTCGGCGAAGCGCACCACCTTCTGGCAGGTGTCGGCACTCCACGCGCCGCCGTAGTGGTACGGGTCGCTGGCCAGCAGCAGCACCGGGTGCCCGCCCAGGCGCGCCAGGCCGGCGATGATCGAGCGGCCGAAGTTGGCGCCGATCTCGAAGAAGCTGCCGCGGTCGACCACTGCGTCGATGATCGGCCGCATCTTGTAGATGCGGCGGCGTTCGCGCGGCACCGCGTTCATCAGCGATTCTTCCGCGCGCTCGGGGTCGTCGTCGCCGGCTGTCACCGGCGCCAGCGCATGCACCGAAGCCGGCAGGTACGACAGGAAGCGCCGTGCGCAATCGAAGGCCTGTTCCTCGGTGTCCACCGCCGTGTCGATGGCGCCGCTGCGGGTCTGGATCTCCCAGCCACCGAGTTCTTGCTTCTCCAAGGACTGCCCCAGCCGCGCCACCACCGGCGGGCCGGCGACGAACATCGCCGATGATTTGGTCATCACCGAGTAGTGGGTGCTGGCCAGCCGCGCCGCGCCCAGGCCGGCGACCGAGCCGAGCCCGAGGCCGACGACGGGCACCTCGGCCAGGTTGGCGGTCATGCGATAGAAGCCCGCGGTGCCGCCGATGCCGCCCGGCAGATTCGACGCGCCCTTGGTCTCGATGGTCTTGACCGAACCGCCGCCGCCCGAGCCTTCGATGATGCGCACGATCGGCAGCCTGAACTCGGCCGCCATGTCCTCGGCCATCAAAGGCTTGTTGGCAATCGACGCATCGGCCGAGCCGCCGCGCACCGTGAAGTCGTCACCGACCACCACCACCGGCCGGCCGTCGATGCGCGCGCGGCCGAAGACGCAGTTGGCCGGCGTCACGCCGCGCACCGTGCCGTGCTCGTCGTACTCGCCGATGCCCGACAGCGCGCCCACCTCGTGGAAGGTGCCGCCATCGACCAGCTTGTCGATGCGCTCGCGCACCGTCAGCCGGCCTGCATCGTGCTGGCGCCTGACCTTGTCGGCGCCGCCCATTTGCCGGGCCAACGCCGCGCGCCGCTTCAGTTCGTCGAGTTCCGGCTGCCAGGTCATGTGGAGTCCCTTGTTTGGCGCCAGCATACTGTGCCCCTTGAACGACACCGGAGATGACGATGGCGCAACACAAGGTCGAGTCGCTGGTCACGGGCACGGTGTGGAAGATCGAGCGCCGCACCGGCGACACGCTGGCCGAGGGCGAGACGATCCTCATCGTCGAATCGATGAAGATGGAGATCCCGATCGACGCACCCGCCGCCGGCACATTGGCCGAAGTGCGCGTGGCCGAGGGCGAAAGCGTCAGCGAAGGGCAGGTGCTGGCTGTGCTTTCAACCTGAGCATTCCATGAAAGGACCTTGAACATGAGCAGCGAAGGCTTCGTCGCCACCCACGCGAAGGACGCGCAATTCGAGCGCGGCCTGCGCTCCTTCTTCGAGTACCGCGATCTGGGCATCCAGAAGGCCACCGAAGGCCGCGTCGTCGCGCATGTCATCCGCGCGGCGGCCGGACAGGAATTTTCCGGCCAGCCGCATCTGCACCGCACCGAGTTCCAGCTGGTCTACGTGCTCAAGGGCTGGATCGAGTTCGAGTACGAAGGCCAGGGCGTGGTGCGGCTGCAGGCCGGCTCGTGTGTGCACCAGCCGCCGGGCATCCGCCATCGCGAAATCGGCCACAGCGCCGACATCGAGATGCTCGAGATCGTGCTGCCGGCCGACTTCAAGACCGAGGAAGTGGCCTCGGTGAATCCGTAGCCGGGCCGCTCAGTTGCGGCGCATCAGCCACACGCCGGTGACCAGCATCCACAGCGACAACACCGACACCGCCAGCGCCACCGGGGTATCGATATCGATGCGCAGGGACGGCAGCGCCAGCGATGCCAACAGCAGCGCGCTCACCAACCCCAGCGCCGCCAACGGCCGCGGCAGGCTGCGTGACCGCCAGGCGACGACGCACAGCAACCCCAGCGCCAGCGCCATGAACAACGCGACACCGAGGATTTCGCCGATGCCGCCGCCGTATTCGGTGATGGCGTTGAACACCAGTTCGATTTGCGCGCGCGCCGCCGGGTCGGCGACGGCATGCGCGGTCGCCAGCACCGGCATCACCGTCAGCCAGCGCAGGATGCCGATGGCTCGCGCCAGCGCCGACAGCGCGCCGAAGGCCGCCACCGTGGCGCCGACCGCGCTGTTCAGCCCGCCCGCCAGACGTGCAGCCAGCGCGATCATCAGCGGCGCGATCAGCACCGAATACAGCAGGTAGATGCCGTAGCCCAGCGCCAGCGCATCGGGCTTGGCGGCAATGGCCGCCAGTTGTTCGGCCGCCGGTTTGCCCAGCGATGCGGGCCAGCCGATGGCCGCGCCCAGCACCACCACCGGCGCCAGCGACAACAGCGCTTCGGCGACCAGCAAGATGCCGAGCGCGCGGCCGGAAGATCGGGCGACATCGACGTGGGTGCGCGGCAACGCGGTCGGCGACGAGAGGGTCATGCTGTTCATTCCAAGCTCCTTGGCAATCGACGGTGGGGAATGTTGAACGGGTGAGGCATCACGCCGCGGCCGTCAGCGTGCGCGGCTGCGGCTGGCCGAAGCCGAGATCGCGCAACGCCGCAGGCAGGGCCTCGGCCAGCGGTGTCGATGACAGCACGCCGACCGCGGCCGCCAGCGCCGCACCGTCGAGTGCGTGCGGCACACGCCACAGGTATTCCATCTCGGCCAGTTCGCGCCACATCGGCACCACCAGGCCACCGGCGCGCAGCAGCGCCCAGGGCAGCGAACCGTGCTTGAAGCCGCCGGCCGGCGCGTGGCCGAGCCGCGCCGCCGCTTGTTCCACGGCCGCCAGCAGCTGCCGGCCGGTGAGCGTGTGGCCGGCAAAAGGCAGGTCGCTGAAGGCCGGCAGGGCGCGGCCCTTTTCGGCCGCTGCGACAAAGGCGCGGGCCAGATCCGGCACGTAGGCCCAGGCATGGGGCACGTCCGACGGCCCGGGATAGACCAGCTTGCCCTTCACCAGCGACTTGACCACCGCCATGTCCAGCCACCCACCGCGACCGCAGCCGTAGAAGTCCCCGGCGCGAATGATCACGCTGTGCTGCCCTTCCGCCGCGCGCGCGCGCATCTCGGCTTCGAGATCGCAGCGGATGCGGCCTTTGCGCGTGCTCGGCCGTTGCGGTGTGTCGGCACCCAGCAGCGGCGGCATCGAGGCGCCGAAGTTGTAGACATTGCCCGGCAGCATGAACAGCGCATCGAGACGCTGCGCCAGGTCCATGCCCTGGCGCGCCAGCGGCAGCACCTCCTGCGCCCAACGCGTGTAGGGCGGGTTCAGCGCATGCACCACCACCTGCGCGCCACGCGCCGCGGCGGCCAGCGCCGCAGCGTCATCCAGCGCGATGGCCAGCGGCCGTGCACCTTGTGGCAGCGGTTGTGTGCTGGCACGCCGCGCTTGCGCCAGCACCGACCAGCCGCCGGCAGCAAACGCCGACACCGCGGCCTGACCGAAGCGGCCGTTGGCGCCGAGGACCAGCGCGGTTTTCGAGGTTGCAGACATCGGCGGCATCCCTTTGAAGTGATCGATGGCGGCAGTGTCGGCCGCGGTCACTCATTCGGCAATTGCCGTACTTGTCAACTGAGGTATGCGTTTTTGGATGTCTTCTGAGAACCTTGTGCCGGTTTGCGACTCTGTGAAACGCGACTTCGCGCGACTACGCGATGAATCGCCAGGTGTCCGCCCCGTCGAGCAGGCGGATCTTGACGTCGCCCAAGGCGGCCGGCTCGAAGTTGCGGGCATTGACGCCGGTGCGGGTGCCCGTTGTCACGCCCCTCCACTGCATGATGCATCCGCAATGTTTGCAGCGAATGAAGCGCAGCATGCGGTCGCCCCAGATGTACTCGTCGGTCGCGCCGGGGGCCGCGGTGAGCGTGACTTCCGCGTCCTTGTAGTAGGCCCAGAGCACGCCGTAGCGGCGGCAGATCGAGCAGTTGCAGCTCGTCAGGCTGCGCGGCCGGCGCGGCACCTGGACCTTCACGTTGCCGCAGTGGCAGGTGGCTTCAAGCATCAGTGAACGCCTCTACTTCGAATACCGGGTTGAACCAACTGGACCTCGAAGCAGGTGACCAGGCCATGGCCGTGGTCGCCTATGCCACCAGCCTCAACGAGGCCACGCTCTCGGCCGCGCCGAAGCACTCAGCGGCTTCGTCGAGCGCGCTCGCTGCATCGGGTCCAGCCTCGTCCAGCTGCAACGGATCGTGCGGCATCAGACGGTGCCGCAGCACGAGTTGCGCCAACTGCATGCGCCGCACCGAGCCGATGCGGCCCGCTTCCCAGGCCATGGCCACGGCGCAATGCAGGTGGTACAGCGCCGACGCCACCTGCCGCGCGGCCACGTCGCCGGCTTCACCCTGGTCGAGCACGCCTTGGCTGGACCAGACCACACGCCGCAGTTGTTTATCGAAGACCGCGGCTGCATCGGCATGCAGCGGTGTTTGCGCGAGCAGCTTTCGCCAGTGCCGCTCGAGCGCTTTCAGTGACTCTTCGCGCCGGCAGGCGCGCAGCACGTCGAGTGCGACGATGTTGCTGGTGCCTTCCCAGATCGAGCCCAGGTGTGCGTCGCGCAGCAGCCGCGGGTCGGCCCAGTCCTCGATGTAGCCGCAACCGCCGCGCACTTCCATCGCATCGCCGGTGACCTTGCGCGCGTCGCGGCAGGCGCGGAACTTGATCAGCGGTGTCAGCACGCGCGCCAGCGCATGCGCCTCGGCGTCACCGGCATCGGCGCGCTGCAATGCGGTGGCGGTCTGGAACAGCATCGTGCGCGCCTGCTCGGTGGGCAGCATCAGCTTGAGCAGCTGGCGCTGCATCAGCGGCATGTCGATCAAGCGCTTGCCGAAGGCGCGGCGTTCGCGCGCGATGAACAGCGCTTCGCTCAAAGCGCGGCGCATCAGGCCGGCGGCGCGCATGCCGTTGCTCAAGCGCGAGTTGTTGATCATGTCGGCCATCTGCACGAAGCCGCGTCCGGGTTCGCCGATCATCCAGGCGAGCGCGCCTTCGAGGCGGATCTCGCCGCTGGCCATCGAACGTGTGCCCAGCTTGTCCTTCAGCCGCAGGATGCGGTAGGCGTTCATCGACCCATCGTCGAGCCGGCGCGGCAGCAGGAACAGCGACACGCCCTGGATGCCGGCCGGCGCGCCTTCAGGCCTCGCCAACACCATCGCCAGATCGGCGTCGGCGTTCGAGCAGAACCACTTGTCACCGTGCAGCCGCCAGGCGTCGCCCGTATACGCCGGATCCGGTTGCGCACGGGTCTCGGCGGCGGCGACATCCGAGCCCGCACCCTGCTCGGTCATGAACATCGCGCCTTGATACAAGTCGTCGAAACCCTGCGTCGTCAACCGTGGCAGGTACTTGTCGACCAGTGCCGGACTGCCGAACTTGCGCAACGTTCGCGTCAGCGAATCGGTCATCGACAGCGGGCAGCACAGGCCGAACTCGGCCTGCACGAAAAGGTAGGTCAACGCGTACTTGGCGGCCGGCGGCAGCGGCTCGGGCCAGCCGAGCACGCCGCCGCGGTGCGACATCGCCGCCAGGCCGAACTCGCTGAAGGCCACGCGCTCCATCTCCACATAGGCCGGGTGCTTGACGATGCGCTGCCGGTCGATGCCGCTGCGCGTGCGCTGTTCCAGCACCGGCGGATGCTTGTCGGCGGTGTGTGCCAGCGTGTCGAGCACACCACCGGCCAGCCCACCGAGGCGTTGCAGGTGCGGCAGCAGGTGCGCGAGCATCGGCTGCGGCAGATACAGCGGCAGCAGCGCACGCAACTGCGGGTCGCTGTCGAACAGGTTGACGCCGTGCTGGTCGGGAACGGGATGGGCCTGGGGCATCGGGGGTGACTCCTGTGGCATGCGCTGCGCTCAGCCTGCATCTTCGCTGGCGAACGCCAGCGCATCGATGTCCGCATCGCGCAGCGTCGCGCCCTCGGCATGCAAGCGGTCGAACTGCGCGTCGCCGAGCGCGGCGCGGGCCAGCCGGGTGGCGCGCTCGATCGCCGCGACCTCGTTGGGTCCGCGCGGCCCGACTTTGGCATTGACGGCGTTGGCGCGGCCCGCCAGCTGTGCCGCGGCGACGGGCCGGTCTTCGAGTGCGGCCAGCAGCGCCAGGTAGTCGGCGAAGATGTGCTGCATGTCGAACAGCGGCGCTTGCGCCCAGCCGTCGCGCAGATGCGCCCGGGCCCGTTCGATCTGGCCCAGCGCCAGGTGCGCGGCCGCCAGGTTCGCCCGGGCGAAGGCCAGGTTGTGCTCGTCCCGCCCGCCCTCGAGCGTGGCGACAAGCGCCGTGCCACTGGCCACCGCTGCGGCCGCATCGCCGCAGCCGAGTTCCGCGTCGCTGATGTTGGTGCGCGCAATGCCGTGAGAGTCGCCGATCGCCTTCTCGAGAAGGGCCAGTTGGCGCACGAGCCGCAGATTCTCGAGCGTCTTGCCGCGGGCCCAGACGACATAGCTTTCGGCCTCGACACGCCAGTACCTGCGATGCGCAGGCCAGGCGGCATCCTCCAACGAACTGGCCTCGGCCAGCGCCGCTTCTGCCGGGCCCAGGTCCGCGGCCCGGGACGCGCCCAACGCCACCGCCAGGGCGCTCAGGCACAGGTAGCGGGCGAGGCGCTCGTTGTCGGTGGCCGATGCCGTCGCCGGCGGCACGCGGGCCAGGCAGCGCTGCGCCACGGCCAGCGCACGCGGTCTGCGGGTTCGACCGAAGACACACGTGCAGCGTCCGGCCAGTCGCGCCAACAGATCGACCCGGTCGACGCGCTCGACCAGTGGATCGAGCTGGTCCGCCAGCGCCAGTTGCTCGCGATGCGCCGAACCGGTCAGCACCCGCATCAGCGTGGTGGCGATCTGCACCTGCATGGTCGCGTCGTCTGCCGCGCGCGCCCAGGCCAGCGCCTCGCGTGCGTTGTCCAGGTCGGCGACGAGCGCCTGCCGCCACGCATCGGCGGCCATGCCGCCGCAGAAGTAGCGTGTCGACGCGTCGTCGAACAATCCGGCAACGGCCTGGGCATGGCGCTGCCGCAGCGCGTCGCGCTCGCCGGCCTCGTGCAGCAGCGCCTGCGCGAACAAGCGCGGTGAATCGAGCAGCCGGTAGCGCGGCTCGACCGCGTCGTCGGCGATCAGCGCCATCACCAGCGAGCGCTCCACCAGCAAGGCCAACGCGTCGAGAACGGCCCATTCGTCGAGTTCGCCGACGCCCGCTTCGTCGGCCACCACCTGCTGGATCAACGCCAGCGATGCGCTGCCGGCGAACACCGCCAGGCGCCGGAAGACCTTGCGCTCGCGCTCTTCGAGCAGCCCGTGGCTCCACTCCAGTGCGGCGCGCAAGGTCTGCTGGCGCGCCGGCGCGAGCCGATTGCCGCCGCGGGTCAGCACCTGCAGCCGGTCGGCCATCGACTGCACCAGCCGCTGCACACCCAGCATCGGCGCGCGTGCGGCCGCCAGTTCAATGGCCAGCGGCAGCCCGTCGAGCTGACGGCACAGCTCGATCGCCGCCGGGGCCATGGCGTCGCTGAGCACGAAGCGGGCATCGGCCGCCTGCGCGCGTTCGACGAACAGCGCCACGGCGCCGAACTCCAGCGCCTGCGCGGCCGGCAGCGGGCCCTGCGGTACCGCCAGCGCGCCGATGCGGTAGGCGCGTTCTGCCGCCAGCTTCAGCGGCGCCTGCGTGGTGACCACGATGCGCAGCCCCGGCGCGGCGTCGCGCAGTGCCGCGCAGACCTGGGCGACGCCCTCGACGACCTGCTCGGCGTTGTCCAGCGCCAGCAGCATGTCCAGCGGCGCGACCGCGCCGCACAGCCCTGGCAGGGGTTCACCGCCGCCCGTCTTCACGCCCAGCGCAGCGGCGATGGTGGCCGGCAATGCCTCGGCATCGCTGACCGTGCCCAGCTCGACCCAGCACACGCCGTGGCGGTAGCGGTCGCGTCGCAACGCCAGCAGATGCTGCGCGAGCAGCGTCTTGCCCATGCCGCCGGCACCGACGATGCTGACCAGCCGGTGCTGGTTGATCAGCTCGCCCAGTGCGGCCAGGTCTTCGGCGCGGCCCAGCAGCGGCGTCAGCTCGTTCGGCAGGTTGGTGCGCAACAACCTGGTGCCGTCCGACGGAACCGCCGCCGGGGGCGCTGTGCCGGCGCTTTCGACGGCGGCGGTGAAGCGGTAACCGCGGCCGGGAATGGTGGCGATCGCGCCGTTGCCCAGCACCTTGCGCAGGGCGCTGATCTGCGCGGCAATGTTGTTTTCCTCGACCACCACACCGGGCCAGACGAGGTCGAGCAGCTCGTGCTTGCCGACCACGCGCTCGCGGCGTTCGGCCAGCACGTGCAGCAGGTCGAAGGCGCGCGCGCCGAGTTCGACCGCCGCGCCATCGACGCGCAACTCGCGCATCGCGGGTCGGATCTCGAAGCGGCCGAAGGCCAGCGGGGCTGGGGCGTTTTGTTGCGGCACTGCAGGCGTGTTTTGGTCAGTCGCGGCCGCCCACAGGCTATCAGCCGCCTGCTGGTGATAACGCGATGCGGGGCCGCGCCCCCGCAGATTGCCATGAATGAGCTGAAAAGTCGTGAAACGCGCAGCTTGCAGAACGCTTCAGCGCGGTTTCAAGACACGCAGGGGTCGGCTGGCGGACAGTTCATTCAGCCCGGCAGAACCCCCGCCAAGGAAATCGACATGGACACCCGCACCAGCGCCCCGACCGACGCCACGCCCTCGATCAACCTGCGCGGCGAACCCCCGTCACTGTCGCGCCGCGCCCGCTTCGGCTCGGCGCTGGCCGGTGTGCTGATGGCGGCCGTGCTGCTCGGCAGCGTCGTGCTCGGCCTGACCCGCATGGCCGGGCCACCGGCCGCAAGTGCCCTGGCCGCCGCCAGCGCAGCGACGGGTGGTTGACCCCGGCCGGGTGCATCCACCCGCCGAGGGGCTGCGTATGGCCATGCATGCAAGTGCCCCGCAAGACCCGAAGCTGCCGTCGCCTGGGCGCGCGCGGCTGGCGCACGGTGTTGGCCGTGGCAGCGCTGCTGGCTGCGCAGACGGCAGCGGCACACGACACCTGGTTCGAGCCGCATCGCGACAACGGCGGCTGGCAGCTCGCGCTGGGCACCGGCACCCGCTTTCCGGTGCAGGAATACACGCTGACGATGGCGCAGCTGCAGGGCAGCGGCTGCCGCGCGGCCGCTGGCGCACCGTTGCCGCTGGCCTTCGAGCGCGACAGCGATACGGCGCTGGTGCTGCGCGCCCCAGTCGCGGCCGACGGCTCGAGTTGCTGGGCGCAATCGCTGCCCTTCGAGCTCGAACTGAACCCGGACAAGATCGCCCTGTACCTGAACGAGATCCAGGCGCCGCCGGCGGTGCATGAGGCCTGGGCCGCGCTGCAGGCGCGCGGCCTGCCGTGGAAAGAGCGCTACACCAAACACGCCCGCATCGTGCTGGGGGCGGCGGGCGCGGCGGCGGCCAGCGAAGCACCGATGGCCATGGACGTGCTGCTGCCAGGTGGCGCCGCAACCTTTCGCGTGGGCGACGAGGTGGTTTTCCAGGTGCTGCGCGACGGCCTGCCGCTGGCCGGGCAGGCGGTCGAACTGCACGGCGAGCGCAGTCCGCTGGGCCTGTGGCGCCGCACCGATGACCAGGGCCGCGTGTCCTTCAGGCTGCCGCTGGCCGGGCGCTGGGTGCTGCGCGGCACCGACCTGCGCTTGTCACGCGAGCGGCCCGACACCTGGGACAGCCGCTTCGTGACGCTGGCTTTCGAAGTCATGCCCCGCGCCGCCGAGTCCACGCCTCAGAACGGCAAGACCTTGAAGTTGAAGACCCGCTCGCCGAGCCAAACCAGCGAGATCGCGGCAATCATCAGCGAGCCGCCGACGAACACGCCCACGCGATAGAAGCGCGTGCGCCGCAGCCAGAAGGCCAGCGGCAGGAACGCTGCGACGATGGCCAGCTGGCCCAGTTCGACACCGATGTTGAAGCCCACCAGCGCCAGCAGCAGCGCATCCCGCGGCAGTCCCAGATCGGCGAGCACGCTGGCGAAGCCGAAACCGTGAACGAGGCCGAAGCCGAAGGCCACCGCCCAGCGCCGGCCCCGCACCAGCGGCCACAGGTTGTTCAGCGCGGCCAGCAACACCGACGCGGCGATCGCCGCCTCGACCCAACGCGACGGCAACTCGACCACGCCGAGAGTGGCCAGGCTGAGCGTGATCGAGTGCGCGAGCGTGAACGCGGTGACGATCTTCAGCACGTCGATGAAGACCGGCCGGAAGCCGTCGGCAGCACGCCAGTCGTCGCGCCCCCGCCACACCAGCACGGCCGGCAGCAGCAACGACAGCAGGAACAGGATGTGATCGAAGCCGATCCAGATGTGCCACACGCCTTCGCGGGTGTAGTCGGCGAACTGGCGCCAGCGGCTGGCCCGCGCCAGCTCGAACTGCTGCAGCGGCGCTTGCGGGCCGAGCACCGCGGTGCGGCTGGCGCCGTCGAACTCCAGGCGCAGCAGCCCGCGGTGCTGCGGGTCGATGTCGGCGAACAGCCGGTAGCCCACACCCAGCTGCCGTGGCGCGCGCGGGCAGCTCACGCGAAGCGGCAGCACGGTATAGGCACCGTCGGTGTGTTGGTCGATGAGCTGGCTGCCGGGCTGCACGTCGCAAGCGGCGCCGTCGGCCTGCACACTCAGGCGCGCCAGTGCATAGGCGGCGATGTCGGCGTGGCGCGCGCGCACCTCGCCCCAGGTGATGTTGCCGTCGCCGTCGGCATCGAGCCCGATGGCGAAATCGAGGTCGCGCAGCGCGATGTCCCATTGGCCGGTGAGCTGCGCCTGGCCGTCGTCGGCGGCGCGCAGCGTCAGGTAGCTGTCGGAAGGCTTGTGCGCCCAGGCCGGCGCCGCAGCGACAAGCAGCCCAAGCAGCCCCGGCAGAAGCAGCCACCGCGGCGAGCACCGCGTCACGTCAGCGCCTGCACCTGGCGCGCCAGCTCATTCAGCCGCTGCCCGTCGTGGCCGGTTTCGGCCAGCCACTGCAGCGCCGGCCGCGCGGCTTCGCGCTGGCCTGCGGCGAGTGCGGCTTCGAGCAGGATGCGCGCATCGGCCGCCTCACGTTGCACGGCGAAGTTGCGTTGCGCCAGCGCCAAGGCGCGTTCGCTGTCGCCGAGCACGCCGAGCGCAAAGCGCGACTCCTCTTTCTCATGCACCGAATCGCCGCGCAGCCGCGCGGCTTCGAAGCGCGCCGACAGGTCGTCGCGCCAGGCCGCCAGCGCCGGGTCCCCCAGCGCCTTGGCAGCCAGCGCCAGGCGCAGCAGCAGCAAGTCGGAGCGGGTCTTGTCCTTCAGCAGCACCAGCACCTCGGCCGGCCGGCCCTGGTCGAGCAGGAAATCGGCGTAGGCGGCGAGCAGGTAGCCGTCCGTGACGCCGAGCGCGAGCGCGCTGCGAAAGCTGGCCTCGGCGCCGGCCGCATCGCCGAGTTGCACCTGCGCTTCGGCCAGCCGTGTCAGCGCCCACAACCTTTGCTCGGCGTCGGCCTGCGCGTAGCGGCTCAACGCCATCTGCAAATCGGCCGCTGCGCGCGCCGAAGCGCCGGTCAAGGCGTCGATCTGCGCCACGCAGGCCCGCGCCATCAGCGGCGGCGCCAGCGACTGCAATCGCGCGCAGGCGCGCTTCGCCAGGCGCAGATCGGTCTGCACCAGCGCGATCGCCGTCAGCCAGGCCCAGGCTTCCGCGTTTTCGGGCTGCGCCTGCACGGCGGCTTGCAGATCGGCCCGCGCGGCATCGAAACCGTGGTTGAACTGGCGCAGGATGGCGCGCATGACCCGCGCCTCGGGCGGCGGATCGGACGCATCCCACCACGGCGCCAGCGCCGCCTGCGCGTAGCCGATGTAACGCGGGTCGCCCTCGGCGGCAACTTCGCGGAAGTAGCGCTGGGCCAGCGCGATGGCCTTGTCCAGGTTGCGCGGATCGGCGGCCAGCGCTTCGCGCAGCGCACGCAGCTCGCGCTGCTGGGCATCGCTGAAGCGCGCCGGCAGCGTTTCCAGCACCTGCTGGTCGGAAGTGGGTCGGTACGGCGCCGGGTGAGCCAAGGCCGGGTACGCCAGCATGGCAGCCAGCGCAAGGTGCCCGAAGACGCAGGGGGTGCAACGGGCGGCCGTCTTCGAAGTCACAGCGCATGGTAGCGACGACTGCCGAACGGGCCGTCGCTGTCGCCAGAAGCCCTGTCGGTGAATGCATTCGCCCGGCTGTCAACCGATGACGATCTGATGCGTTCTAGGCTTCGCCACCATCCCGGTGACGTCGGCCTCGATCCGATCGAGACCAATAAGGACCATTCCAAATGAGCAAGCTGATCAGTGCCCTGTTTGTCGCCGCCGTCGCGACCTTTGCCTTCAATGCCCAGGCGGCTTCGCACGCCGGCGCCGCGCCGATGAAGGCGAGCGAGCCGATGGCCAAGGAAGACGGCATGAAGAAGGACCACAAGGAGAAGAAGGACGACAAGATGATGAAGGAAGAGAAGGCCAGCGCGCCGAAGAAATAAGCGCGGCTCGCCGTGACTCAGAAGCCGGGGTCCACCCCGGCTTTTCGCTTTGTGAGGCCGCTTCAGCGCCGCCGCGCCAGCCGCGGGTCGAGCAGATCGCGCAGCCCGTCGCCCATCAGGTTCAGACCCAACACCGCCAGCGCAATCGCGACGCCCGGGTAGACGGCCAGCTGTGGCGCCTGGAACATCTGCATCTGCGCCTCGTTGAGCATGCGTCCCCAGCTGGCCATTGGCGGCTGGGTGCCCAGGCCCAGGTAACTCAACGCCGCCTCGGCGATGATGGCCACCGCAAACTGCACCGTGGCCTGCACGATGAGCACGCTGGCGATGTTGGGCAGCACATGATCGATGGTGATGCGCCACGGCCCGGCGCCCGCTGCACGCGCCGCCAGCACGTATTCGCGCGACCACACCGCGTTGGCGGCGGCGCGCGTGGTGCGCGCGAAGACCGGGATGTTGAACACGCCAATGGCAACGATGCCGGTGAGCAGGCCGGGCCCGTAGATGGCGCCGAGCATGATCGCCGAGAGCAGCGCCGGGAAGGCGAAGGTGAAGTCGGCCAGCCGCATGACACCCTCTTCGACCCAGCCGCGCCGCGCCGACGCCAGCGCGCCCAGGCCCACCCCCAGCACCAGCCCGATCAGCACCGCCACCACGCCGACCAGGATCGAGGTGCGTGCGCCGACGAGCAGCTGCGAGGCGATGTCGCGGCCCAGGCTGTCGGTGCCGAGCCAGTGTGCGGCGGACGGCGCGGCCAGCTTGTTGGGAATGTCGATCTCGGCCGCCGGCCACGGCGTCCACACCAGCGACAGCAGTGCGGCGGCGATGAACAGCATCGTCAGCGCGCAGCCGAGCACGAAGTTGGGGTTGCGCCGCGCGCGCGACCAGAAGCCGGGCAGGTCGGCCGGCGCCGCCAGCTTCACGGCCAGGACACTCATGCGTCGGCCGCTTTCAGCCGTGGATCGACCCACACGACCAGCACATCGACGATGAAGTTGACGGCCACCACCATCGCCACCAGCAGCAGCACCACATCACGCACCACCACCAGATCGCGGTTGGCGATGGCCTGGAACACCAGCCGGCCGACGCCGGGCAGCACGAACACCTGCTCGACGACGACGGTGCCGCTGATGAGGAACGCAAACTGCAGCCCCATGATCGTCAGCACCGGGATCATCGCGTTGCGCAGCACATGGCGCCACAGCGTGGCACGCCGGCTGAGGCCCTTGGCGCGCGCGGTGCGCACGAAATCCTCGCGCATGACGTCGAGCACCGCCGAGCGCGTCCAGCGCGTCAACACCGATGCCTGCACCGCCGCCAGCGCGATCGCCGGCAGCAGCAGCGCCCTCAGTCCCGGCCACAGCCCGCCGCCCTCGTCTTCATGCCAACCGGGAAAACCGCCGGCGCTGACCCATTGCAGTCGCACGGCGAAGACCAGGATGAGCAGGATCGCGAACCAGAAGTTGGGCAGCGCGATGCCGAGCTGGCTGGCGGCCATCACGCTGACGTCGCCGAGCCGGTTGTGGCGGGACGCGGCGTACACACCCAATGCCAGCGCCACCATCACCGTCATCACCATCGCCATCGCTGCCAGCGGCAAGGTCACCTGCAGCCGCTCGGCGATCAATTCGCCGGTGGGTGTGTCATAGGAGATGCTCTGCGCGGTGCGGCCCTGCGCGAGGCCGCCGATCCAGTCGGCGTAGCGCTGCAGCGCCGGCCGATCCAGGCCCAGTTGCTGGCGCAGCGTGGCGATCGAATCGGGCGTCGCGCTGTCGCCGAGGATCAGCTCGGCGGCATTGCCGGGCAGCAGTTCGAGCACCGCGAACACCACCGCCGAGGCGACGAGCAGCGTGAGCACGAAGGTGGCGAGCCGCTTCAGCAGGAACAGGCCCATCGCGTCTCAGTCGCTATGCGGCGCACCCGGCCAGCTCACGCGGGCGGCGCGGCGCAAACTGGACTTCACCACCCAGCGGGAAAGCGGTGCCATGACACAAATGGACGACGGGGCACGAGGCCTTGCGCGTCTACAGCTGCGGGCCCCACGGGGCGGCGAGAAGCAGCTGGTTGCTTTGCGTCTTGACCAACGGCCGAAGCTGCACGGCAAACGCCATGAAGTCCTTGTCGTCGAACAGGCGCTTCCAGAAGCTTCTTCGATCGTCGTCGCTGTCGAAGCGCCACAGGTGAATGAGTTGATGCAGCTCCCCGGTATCCGACGTGAAGTAGCCCAGCAGGTGTTTCGAGAACCCGCCAGCTTCCAGCGCCGGCCATCCGAGGGTCTTGTACAAACGGACGACTTCGGACATCTGCCCGACCGTGACGGAGTAGGTTCTCTTCTCGTAGATCGTCGGCATGGACGTGTGTCTCCTTGGTGTGATTCGGCGGCCTTGACTCGACATTTGCCGCTCCTCGCTGGGACAGGCAGTCTACGTCCGTGGTGCAAATGCCGGTGCTTGGCTCAACCGGAATGCCGAAGGCAGGTCCGGTCGACGGAAGGGCTACGCGTCAGCCCTGGGCGGTTCGATGCTCTCGCGGTCGTAGTGGTCAACCGTTGCCTCGGCGCGGAACATCTTGTGCAGCCCGGATGCGGCCGGCACCTCTGTATGCACAACGCCCTTGTTCGAGTCAGGGTATTCGCAAATCTCGATCTCCGACAGATTCGACAACGCGAGGTAGCGCAAGGTCGTGGTTCCTGTATTGACGATCTGGTGCGCGGTGGCGGCATCGCCCGTGGGGCAGGCGATGACGTCATGCTGTCGGATCTTGTATGTCTCTGTTCCGTATCGAAGCTCACCTTCGCCTTCGAGGACCAGGAACATCTCTTCTTCTGCACGATGAGAGTGGAACGGACATTGCGCTTTGCCCGCGGGCAGTTCAGTCATGTTGCAGCCCAGCTTGCGCGCGCCAATGCCGCCGCTGAACTGGGCGCGCCTGGACGTGTAGTAGCCGTTCTCTTCGATGTCCAATGTTGGGCGTCGCCGGAAACAGCGGTTCGAGCACTTGTGGCAAGCTACGTGGCCTGACCCCACGTTCCTCGGGAGCACGCCTCATGTCCAGCAGCCTCGAAGCCCTGCAAGCTGAAGTCATGCGCTTGTCCCAAGCGGACCGCGCGCATCTTCTCGACCGTTTGGTTGCCAGCCTCGATGCGGACGCGACGGCGGAGGCCGCGTGGGATGAACTGGCCGCCACCCGAGAGCACGAACTCGACGCCGGGACAGTCGAGGCAGTGCCCCTGGAAGTTGTCGTCGCAAGACTCGAAGCTCGCTTTCCCGGGTGAAGGTCACAGTTCACCCCGGCGCTGAGCGAGATCTCCTCGAAGCCGCTGCCTTCTACGAGAGGGAGGGCTCGCCGGCCTTGGCGGCGCGGTTCGTCTCCGAGTTTAAGCGCCTCACAGTCCTCCTTCTCGAGCACCCGGAGATTGGCTCACCTCGTGCCAACGGTCGCCGAGGGTTCTCAATGAGCGTCTTCCCGTACACGGTCATCTATCGGCTTCGTGCGAGTGAGGTAAATGTATTGGTCGTTAAGCATGACAACCGGCGCCCCGGGTACGGCGCATCTCGCGCGTAGCTGGCGCATGGGCGCGAGTGTGACGCCTTCAGCGGTCTGCATGGGCGGCAGAGGGCGGCAATTGAAAGGCGTGCATCGGCCCCCACAAGCCAGAGGAGTTCTCGATGAGGACAAACTCCGAGCAGGTGGCCTGGACAGCGGCGGTACCCAGCGAAGCGCGAAGCTCCGTTTCGACTCGACGAAGCTCCGCGTCGCTCGCCCGAGCGACCGTCAGGTGTGGAGTGATCGCCGCGTGTTGACCGCCATACGGCGGGAATTCGGGGAAGAGGCTGAACAGGCGCTCGGTGAGTGCCACGAATGGCGCCGCAGGCTCTGGGGCGAGGTACAGCACTTCGGGAAAGCGCCTGATCGTACCGAGCGAGAAGGTAAACGCACGGAGTGACGAAGCCATGCTAGCAACTCGCTCCAGGACGCCGGTGGAGACAAGCTCAGGCGACATGAACGGGAAGAGCAGGGTGACGTGAGCAGGGACACCGAGCCGAGCAGAGGGATCAAAGCGATCGCGCCAGCGAGCTACGTGCGGTTCGGCTTCAGGCACACGGACGATAAACGCTGACTGTGGCATTCAGACGGCGTTAGAGTTCAGCCGCCGCCGAAGGCGGTCGGCTGGAACAACGGGTTAGCATTGATTAGGGATCGCTGCATGGCCGACGCTGCATGGCCGATCAAAGGAAAGGTGCTAGCTCTTGAACCACTTTTTCGACCTCAGTGGTCAGTGCGCGCACGGTATCGACAAGGTTCATGCCCTCAGCTACGCCCGGCTCATTTAGAACTAATTTAGTTCAAAGCGGAATTCCTGCTTCGGATTGGGCGCCTCATCGGCTTGGCCAATGTAGAGCTCAAAACCCGGTTGAAGCGGAAAGCCCTTATCTGCCGGATTCAAATACAGATTCATGCCCTGCATGGCGGAAGCCATTTCAGGAGCGAAGTCCTTAGATTAGGGAGAAGTCCGGACATGAGCTGGCCAAGATGTATTCCTGCTGCCTGAGAGCCGACTGTGAAGAGCAGACGGTGTTTCTCGATGTTGTTCAAACGGGCTAGCCGCCACAAGTTTTCGTTGCCGCCTCGGTATGGTTTGAGCTTGTCAAAGCGTTCCAAGGTTGCTGACTTTGCGCCTCGCAATTTCTTGGCTTTTGACGCCTCGTAACTGTCTTAGTCGTCTGCGATTGGGAAGTAAATTCCACGTGGGTTAGGTGGCGCATCCTCAGTGTCTTTGCAAACAACTTGGTATGCGAGGTGGTCAAGGGCCGTGGAAAGATTTTGAATCGCATCGCCGGCGAGCAACGCTAGATCGTCAGGGGCTGCCCTTACCGCCGCCACAAAGTAAACGAGCTTCCGAGTCTCAGGATGGTGCTTGGTAGAAACGCCGTATGGCTTCGTCGCAAAGAACTGCTGCACGGCGCCGGCAAGCTCAGCAACATGTGCTTTCGCACGCTCGACTTTCAGCGAAACGTGTCTGAGGCGTGCCAGATCGGTGGGCATGTGGTTTGCGATGCATAAAGTGTTTTCATCCTCCCGATTGCAGCACGTGCGGTGCAGGCGGCACAAGATGTGCCGTGTGAGGTGTTCGGCGCCGGATTCGAAGGACTACCCGGCTATTGGTCCCGATCGAAGTGTTGTCCGCGCACATACCGAACCGACGCATGGGCCAGGTGCACTCCGGTTGTTGCTGAAGACTTCGTGGTCCCTGGCTCCTCACCGGTTTCGCTGAAGACGAACCCCGGACGTCCGGCCGTCCGATGCGGAAGAGGGGGCGACGACCTGACGCGTTCTATGATGCCCAAGGAGCCCTTCCGCTTCCTGACGGGTGCAGCACATGAGCCAAGTTCCCTTCGACAGCACGGCCGTGTTCATCGGCGGCCAGTGGCGCCCCGTCGCCAGTGGTGAAACCCTGCCGCTATTGAACCCTTCGGACGGCACGTTACTGGCGCAGATCGCCCGCGGCGGTGCCGCGGACATCGATGCCGCCGTGGCCGCCGCACACGCCGCGCTGGCGGGTGAGTGGGGCGCCTGCAGTGCCGCCGATCGCGGCCGCGTGCTGCAGCGCATCGGCCTGAAGGTGGCCGAGAGCGCCGACGAGCTGGCGCGGCTGGAAGCGCTGGACGTGGGCAAGCCGCTGAAACAGGGCCGCGCCGATGCGCTGGCGCTGGCCCGCTACTTAGAGTTCTATGGTGGCGCCGCCGACAAGGTGCATGGCCAGACGATCCCGTTCGCCAACGGCTACACCGCGCTGAGCTGGCGCGAGCCGCATGGCGTCGCCGGCCACATCGTGCCGTGGAATTACCCGATGCAGATCATCGGCCGCAGCGTCGGCGCGGCGCTGGCGATGGGCAATGCCTGCGTGCTGAAGCCGGCCGAAGAGGCCTGCCTGACGGCGCTGGCCTTCGCCCGCATCGCGCACGACGCCGGCCTGCCGGCGGGCGCGCTGAACGTGGTGCCGGGCCTGGGCGAAGAGGCCGGCGCCGCACTGGCCTCGCACCCCGGCGTGCAGCACATCTCGTTCACCGGTTCGGTGGCGGTGGGCGCGCTGATCCAGGCCGCCGCCGCGAAGCACACGGTGCCGGTGACGCTGGAACTCGGCGGCAAGAGCCCGCAGATCGTCTTCGCCGACGCCAACCTGGATGCGGCGCTGCCGTTCCTGGTCAATGCCGGCATCCAGAATGCCGGCCAGACCTGTTCGGCGGCGTCGCGCATCCTTGTCGAACGCGCGGTGTTCGACGAGGTGCAAGCGCGCATGGCCGAGCGCTATCGGGCGCTGCGTGTCGGCGTCGCCCTCGATGACCTCGACGTGGGACCGGTGATCTCGGCGAAGCAGCGCGACGGCATCGAGGCCTGCCTGGCGTTGGCGCGCCGCGACGGCTTGCAGTTCGTCGCCGAGGCCGCGCTCGCGACCGGTGCGCCGAAGCAGGGCTTCTATGTGCGGCCGACGCTGCTGGCGGGCGCCGATGCGCAGCACCGGCTGGCGCAGGACGAGATCTTCGGCCCGGTGCAACTGCTGCTGACTTTCGACGGCGAGGCCGAAGCGCTGTCCATCGCCAACGGCACCGCCTACGGCCTCGTGGCGGGTGTGTGGACGCGCGACGGTTCACGCGCGCTGCGCATGGCGCGCCGGCTGAAGTGCGGCCAGGTGTTCGTCAACAACTACGGCGCGGGTGGCGGCATCGAGCTGCCCTTTGGCGGCGTCAAGGCCTCGGGGCACGGGCGCGAGAAAGGCTTCGAGGCGTTGTACGGCTTTTCTTCGCTGAAGACGGTGGCCATCCACCACGGTTGATTCCCCCACGAAGTTGTCATACACTGTCAGACATGCGACTCAATGCCCGCCTCGACGACGACGCTGCCCGCCAAGTCAGCTATCTGACCACGGCCACAGGCCACAGCGTGAGCCACGTGGTGCGCGAAGCCATCGCGGTCTATCACGCCCAGGTCAAGGGCCAGCGCGCAGTGCCCTCGCGCTTGTTGGCCCTGGCCGGCAGTGGCAACAGCGGCCGCAGCGACGTGGCATCGAACTACAAGGCGCTGGTGGCCGATGCGATTGAAGCCAAGCACCGCGCGCAGCGGCCGCCAACCGCCAAGTCAGATCTGCGCCGCACGCGTTGATCATTGTCGATACCGGTTTCCTGTACGCGCTGCTCGACGGGCGCGATGCTTGGCATGCCCGTGCGCTGGCGCAGCGCGACACCGCCGAGTTGGGCTGGATCACCACCTGGCCGGTGCTCACCGAATGCAGCCACCTGCTGAACCGATCGCTGGGGCCGGATTTTGTCGTCGCGCTGGTCGATGATGTGGCCAGTGGCGGCATCCAGGTCTGGCAGCCTCCCGACACGCGTCTGGCGCGCATGGCGCAACTGATGCGGAAGTACCGCACATTGCCCATGGATGTAGCCGACGCCTCGCTGGTGTTGCTGGCCGAGCATTTGGGCCATGGCCGCATTCTGTCCACCGACTTGCGCGATTTCGGGACCTACCGCTGGAAGAATCACAAACCGTTCGACAACCGGTTGGAGGCAGCATGAGATTGCAAGACAAGGTGGCGCTGGTCACCGGCGGCGGCTCGGGTTTCGGCGCAGGCATCTGTGCCAAGTTCGTCGCCGAAGGCGCGAGGGTACTGGTGGTTGACCGCAACCTCGAAGGCGCGCAGCACGTCGCGGCGGCGCTGGGGGCCAACGCGTTGGCGCATCGCGCCGACGTCAGCGTCGCCGCCGACGTGCGCGCCATGCTCGACGCGGCCGAAGCCCGCTTCGGCGCGCTCGACATCCTGGTCAACAACGCCGGTGTGTCGCACCTGCCGATGGCCACGGAGGAGGTGAGCGAAGACGACTTCGACCGCATCGTCGCCGTCAACATGAAGGCCATCTACCTGGCCGCGCGCGAGGTGGTGCCGCGCTTCAAGGCGCGCAAGCGCGGTGTGATGCTGAACATGGCCAGCACGGCCGGCGTCAGCCCGCGCCCGCGCCTGAGCTGGTACAACGCCAGCAAGGGCTGGGTCATCACTGCCACGCGCGCGCTGGCTGTGGAACTGGCGCCCTTCGGCATCCGCGTCGTGGCGCTGAACCCGGTGGCCGGCGAAACGCCGTTGCTGAAGACCTTCATGGGCGAAGACACGCCCGAAATGCGCGCCAAGTTCCTGGCGACGATCCCGATCGGGCGTTTTTCTCAACCCGAAGATCTGGGCAACGCGGCCTGTTTCCTGTGCAGCGACGAGGCGTCGATGATCACCGGCGTGGCCATGGAAGTGGACGGCGGGCGCTGCATCTGAGCGCCCGCCGCGCCTTCAGCGTGACGCCCGCTCGCGCTCGTGACGATCGGCAGCGGCGTACAGGTCGGCGGCGAAGCCGCGGATCGGTGAGACGCACCGAATATGCCATTTCACGCACGGCACTCGCATCGTCCGCGACGCTGTCCTGCGGCAACCCCGGCTGCCGCGTCAGTCGACTCAGCCAGCGCTGCAAACCGCGCTGCCAGGGCCGCACCGATGCGTCGCGATCTGGCGCGAGCGCGCCGCGCTGTTCGAAACCCAGCGTGCTCATGAGCGCGCTCCTTCGCCAGCGCCTGCGGCGCCGGCACGGCAGTCCGCGGCGGTCTTGCGCATCTGCTGCGCCAGTTCCGGGTCGCTGACGCGATATTGCTGGGCCAGAAATTCGAGTTGGCGGGCGGCGCGACGCTGACCGAAGCGCTGCATCCCTTCCCACAACCCGCGCAACGCGCCGGCGACCGGCGACGTGACTGGCGATGCAACTGGCGATGTAACTGACGAAAGGGCCCCACGGCCTTGAATGGTGCTTGAACTGAGGTTCATTTGACTTCCCTGAAACCGTCGGCTACTCGGCCGACCCGTTCAATATCGGGTTAACCCTTATCTGTTTCCAATGAATTCTTTTGCGGTAAGGTATAGACAGGATTCATAACTTGACCAGGCCCGATTGACGCCGTGAACTTCCGCACGCTTGACCTCAACCTGCTGAAAGTCTTCGATACGGTCATGGCAGAAGGCAGTGTCACTCGTGCTGCAGAGATGTTGGCGCTCACTCAGCCGGCTGCCAGCCATGCCTTGAAGCGCCTGCACCAGGCCGTCGGCGAGCCGTTGTTCGTGCGCAACGCCCACGGCATGACGCCAACACCCAAGGCTGAAGCGCTGTGGCCGCAGGTGCGTGCAGCGCTGGCGTCGCTTCAGCAGGCGCTGGCGCCGCAGACCTTCGACCCCCGCAGCCAGCCGGTGACGTTCCGCCTGGCCATGACCGATGCCACGGCGGTGCTGCTGGCGCCGTCGCTGGTGGCCGGCATCGAACGCGAGCGCGCGCTGTGCAACCTGCGCATCCAGCCGCTCACCACGCGCGACCCCGGTCGGCTGCTCGAACAGGGCGAGGTGGATCTGGCGCTGGGGCACTTTCCCGAAGCGGTGGCCACGCTGCTCGCCGACGGCCACGACGCCACCCTGTGCCAGGTGCCGCTGTACGACACCGACTATGTCTGCGCGATGCGCCGCGGCCACCCGCTGGCCGAGCGGCCACTGACCTTGGACGCCTACTGCGACGCGCACCACCTGCTGGCCAGCGCCACCGGCCGGCCGCAGGGCTATGTCGATCAGGCGCTGGCCGCGCTCGGCCGCCAACGCCGCGTGGTGCTCAGCGTGAACCAGTTCTACACCGCCGGGCGCGTGGTCATGCAGTCCGACCTGCTGACGGTGCTGCCGCGCTCGTTCCTGCCGGCCACCGGCTACCAGGACCAGCTGGTGCTGCGTGAACTGCCTTTCGACCTGGGCGCGTTGCAGGTGACGCTGATGTGGCACATCCGCGCCGACGACCAGCCGGCACACCGCTGGTTGCGCGAGCTGGTGTTGCAAGGGGCGCGGGCCGGCGGGCCGGCCATCGCGCAAAATGAGGCGCATGAATGAACAGCACCTCCCGACCGCGCCGCTGCAGCGCTGGGTTCACGATCTGTGGCTGGCGGCGGGCAGCAGCGCCGACGAAGCGCGGCTGACCGCCGAGCACCTGGTCGGCGCCAACCTGGCGGGTCATGATTCGCACGGCGTCGGCATGCTGCCGCGTTATGTCAGTTCGTGGCTGGCCGACGAATTGCAGCTGAATGAACATGTCGCGGTCACCCAGGACAGCGGCAGCATGCTCAGCGTCGATGGCCGCCGCGGCATGGGCCAGGTGATGGCCTTCGAGTCGATGGCACTCGCCATCGAGCGCGCCAAACGCGACGGCGTGTGCGTGATGGGCCTGAAGAACGCACACCACATCGGCCGCGTCGGCCACTGGGCCGAACAGGCGGTGGCCGCCGGGCTGGTGTCGGTGCACTTCGTGAATGCGTTGAGCCGGCCGGTGGTGGCGCCGCACGGTGGCCGCGAGGCGCGCTTCGTCACCAACCCGTTCACCGTCGGCATTCCGGTGCAGGGGCGCGAGCCGCTGCTGCTGGACTTCGCCACCAGCGCCATCGCCATGGGCAAGGTGCGGGTGGCCTTCAACAGCCACAAGACCGTGCCACCGAACTGCCTGATCGATGCCGAAGGCCGACCCACCGTAGAGGCCGGCGCGCTGTTCCCGGCGCCGGGCGAGCCCGGCGGCGCCTTGCTGCCGTTCGGCGGCCACAAGGGCTATGCGCTGGCGCTGGTGTGCGAGATCCTCGGCGCGGCACTGACCGGTGGCGAGACGACGCGCCCGGCGAATCTGACGCAGCGCTTCGCGGTCTGGAACAACATGCTCACGCTGGTCTTCGACCCGGCGCGCATGGGCGCGGCGGAGGTGTTCAGTGCCGAGGTCAACGCCTACATCGAATGGGTGCAGTCATCGGCGCTGCGCGAAGGCCACAGCGCGATCCTGACCCCCGGTGACACGGAACGCGCCTGGCGCCGCGCACGCGTCGACAGCATCCCGGTCGACGACACCACGGTGGCCGAGCTCGACGAGGCCGCACGCGCGGTCAACCAGGCGCGTGGCAGCGCGCTGACGCCGGCATCGCATCTGGCGCTGCCGCGCTGACAGCCCGCCGAGACAACGCCCTCAACACAGCAGCTGCTTGCGCGCGCGGTGCAGGCGCACGAACAGGTTGTCCTCGCTGATCTTCAGGCTGCTGCACACCTGCCGGCTGCTCTGGTCCTTCAGCACGCGCAATTCCATCACCGCGCGCAGGCCCGCGGGCAAGGTCTCGATGCGCGCCAGCGTCTGGCGCAGCAGCTCGCGCTGTTCGGCAATCTCGTCCGGCCGCGGCTGTGGGCACTCGAAGCCCTGCATCTCCTCGTCGTCGGTGTCCACGCCCAGGCCACGCCAGCCGCTGCGCTGGCGCACCAGATCGACGATCTTGTGCTTGAGCACCCCCGTCAGCCACGAGCGCAGCGCCGAGTTGCCGGCGAACAGCGCGCGCCCCGACAGAACGGCCTCGAAAACGTCGTGCACCACGTCCTCGGCCAGCGCCGGATCGTGCAACTTGCGCTGCGCAAAACGCACCATGTACTGGCGATGCGCCACCAGGTCGGTCCAGGCGACCGCGATCGGCGGCTGCGAGCGGGCGGAAGCGAGCATGGCGGCGGGCATGGCGGCAAGATGGGCGGTCGACATCGGGAGGGCTCCAGCGTTTCGATTCGATGCCTGCACTTTGCGGCGCGCAGGTCGCGCCAAGCTCGCCGAACCTCACAGCCAGGTCACATCGACGTAAGAAGACGGGCACGCACAGCGACAATCGGGCCATGGCACAGCGCATCCTCGTTGCCGAAGACCAGGCCGACATTCGCGACCTGCTGGTGATGAATCTGCGCGACGCCGGCTACCAGGTGACGGCGGTGGCCGACGGCCAGGCCGCGCTCGACGACCAGGCCGAAGCGGCCGCCGACCTGCTGATCCTCGATTTGATGATGCCGCGCGTCAGCGGCCTGGATGTGTGCAAACACTTGCGCGCCCGCGGCTGCAGCACGCCGATCCTGATGCTGACCGCCAAGTCCACCGAGCTCGACCGGGTGCTCGGCCTCGAACTCGGTGCCGACGACTACCTGACCAAGCCGTTCTCGCTCGCCGAGTTGCTGGCACGGGTCAAGGCGCTGCTGCGCCGCGCCGACCTGCTGCGTGCCGCGCAAGCGCAGGGCCAGCCACAGTCAGGTGCGGTGCGCAACGGCAGCCTGGAGATCCTGCCCGCCAAACGCCTGGTGCGCCACGGCGAGCAGCAGATCGACTTCACCGCGCTCGAATTCGACCTGCTGCTGCACTTCGCGCAGCACCCCGGGCATGTGTTCTCGCGCGGCCAGTTGCTCAATGCGGTGTGGGGTTACACCCACGACGGCTACGAGCACACCGTGACCACCCACATCAACCGGCTGCGCAACAAGCTCGAAGCCGACCCGATGCGCCCGCAGTTGATCCTGACCGTGCGCGGCGCCGGCTACAAGATGCGCGAAGCACCGGGCTGAGGCCCGCCGCCGTTCACCCGGCATCGAACCGGGTGCGTTGTCATGACCGTTCGTTTCAAGATCGCCCTCACCATCTTCATCACCGGCGCGTTGACCGCGCTGGGTGTGGTGGCGGTCGTGCTCGGCGCCTTCCAGCGCTTCGAGCACGAAAGCAACTACTACCGCGCCAACAGTTTCCTGCAGCGCGTTGTGCAGCAGCACAACGACATGTTCGAGATGCACCAGCGCCATCCGCAGGAGTTCAAGGAGTTCCTGCGCAACCTGGTGCTGTTCGAGCCCGACACGCAGCTGTACCTGCTCGACGCCGATGGCACCGTGCTGGCCTCCAGCGGCGAGACCGCGCTGGCAAGCGACTTCAAGGTGGCGATGGCGCCGGTGCGCGAAGCAGCCAGCGGCAAGCCGATGCCCTACGTGATGGGCGACGACCCCGAGCGGATGGACACCAACACCGTCATCGCCGCGCAACCGCTGCGGCGCGCGCTGATCCGCAACGACGAGCCGGTGGCCGGCTACTTGTACCTGGTGTGCCACAAGACGGTGCTGCCGGAAGGGCGGGTGGCGGCGCTGCGCAGCAGCTTCACGCTGCCGGCGCTCGCCTTCATCATCGCGCTGGTGGCGATGACCACGCTGTTCGCGGCCTGGATCATCGGCGTGGTCACGCGCCCGCTGCGCCAGCTGACGCAGGCGGTGGCCACGGTGGCGCGCGAAGGTCTGGATGCGGGCAGCGCCGACAGCGCCGCGCAGGCGCTGACGGCACTGTCGGCGCGTGATGAATTCGGCCAGCTGGCCCAGGGCTTTCGCAGCATGCTGGCGACCTTGCGCAGCCAGTGGGAGACGCTGCGCCGGCTCGACCACTTCCGCCGTGAAGGCGTCAGCAACCTGTCGCACGACCTGCGTTCGCCGCTCACCGCCACCACCGCCTGCCTGGAAACGCTGGACACGCGCTGGCGCGGCGACGAACAGCGTGCCGACGACCGCAAGCTGCTCGAGGTGGCGCTGCGCAACACGCGCAACACCGCGCGGCTGGTGCAGTCGCTGGGCGAACTGGCGCAGCTCGACGAGCCGCACTTCAAGATGCGCAGCGAGGTGCTCGACGTGCGCGAACTGCTCGACGACATCGCGCTGCGCTTCGCACCCAAGGCGCAAGCCGCCGGCGTCACCGTGGCCGCAGAGCCGGGTGGCGACACGCCGCTGTTCGCCGCCGTGGACATCGAGCTGTTCGAGCGCGCGGTCGCCAACCTGGTGGACAACGCGCTGAAGCACGGCAGCAGCGGCGAACGCATCAGCCTGAGCGCGCGGCGCCACGAAGACCAGGTGCGCATCAGCGTGGCCGACAGCGGCGCGGGCATCGCCTCGGCCGACGTGCCGCACCTGTTCGACCGCTTCTACCAGAGCCGCAAAGGGGTCGCACCGGCCACCGGCGACGGCGGCAAGGGCCTCGGGCTGGCCATCGTCAAGCGCATCGCCGAACTGCACGGCGGCAGCGTCAGCCTGATCAGCCGTCTCGGCGAAGGCACCACGGTCACGCTGTCGCTGCCGGCAGCGGTGTGATCGACCCGGCGGCTCAGCCGGCCATCACCGCCGCCATCGCGGTGGCCGTGCGCTCGACGTTGGCGTTGTTCAGCCCGGCCACGCAGATGCGCCCGGAGCGCACCAGATAGACCGCAAATTCCTCACGCAGCCGATCGACCTGCGCGGCGCTCAAGCCCGTGTAGCTGAACATGCCGCGCTGGCTGAGGAAGTAGCCGAAGTCGCGCTGCGGCACCTTCGCGCCGATGACCGCGTGCAGCGCCTGACGCATCTGCAGGATGCGCGTGCGCATCGCCGCCAGTTCGCTTTCCCACAGCGGGCGCAGGTCGGCATCGTTGAGGACGTGGGCAACGATCTGGCCGCCGTGGATCGGCGGGCTGGAGTAGTTGCGCCGCACTGCGAACTTCAGCTGTCCGAGCACATGCTCGGCCTGCTGCGCGTCGGGGCAGACCACGCTCAGCGCGCCGCAGCGTTCGCCGTACACGCTCATGCTCTTGCTGAACGAGTTGGCGACGAAGAAAGCGGCGCCGGCATCGGCGAGCGCGCGCACCGCGTAGGCGTCCTCCTCGATGCCGTCGCCGAAGCCCTGGTAGGCCAGGTCGAGGTATGCGACCAGCCCGCGTTCGACCAGCAGCGGCACCAGCAGATCCCACTGCGCGCGGCTCAGGTCGACGCCGGTGGGGTTGTGGCAGCACGCGTGCAGCAGCACGACGCTGCGCGGCGGCAGCGCGCGCAGCGCGGCCAGCATGGCGTCGAAGCGCACGCCACCGCTGGCGGCGTCGTAGTACGGGTAGCTGTGCACCGCGATGCCAGCGCCTTCGAACATCGAGCGGTGGTTGTCCCAGGTCGGGTCGCTGACCCACACCGCGCTGTCGGGAAACCAGCGCTTGATGAAATCGGCGCCCACCTTCAGCCCGCCCGACGAGCCCACCGACTGGATGGTGGCGACGCGCGCGCTGCGCACCGCCTCATGATCGGGGCCGAAGAGCAGCGCCTGCACCGCCGCGCGGAAGTTGGCTGCGCCTTCGATCGGCAGATAGGACTTGGCGGCTGCAGCGTCGACCACGCGCTTTTCGGCGCGGCGCACCGAATCGAGCACCGGGATGCGCCCGTCCTCATCGAAGTAGATGCCGATGCTCAGGTTGACCTTTTGCGGCCGCGGGTCGGCGGCGAAGACCTCGACCAGCGCCAGGATCGGGTCGCCCGCGAAGGGCTCGACGTGCTTGAACATCAGCCGGGTTCCTTGTCTTTCAACATGTCTACGCCGCCAGCGCGGCCTCGATGTCCTTGCGCAGCGATTGCGGCGTGTCGGTGGGCGCATAGCGCTTCAGCACCTGGCCGTCACGGCCGACCAGGAACTTGGTGAAGTTCCACTTGATGCCGGTGCTGCCGAGCAGGCCCGGCGCCTCGCGCGTCAGCCACTGCCACAGCGGATGGGCTTTGGCGCCGTTGACATCCACCTTGGCCATCATCGGAAAGCTCACGCCGTAGTTCAGCTGGCAGAACGAGGCGATCTGGTCGTTGGCGCCCGGGTCCTGGCCGCCGAACTGGTTGCTGGGAAAGCCGACCACCACCAGGCCCTTGTCGGCGTAGTCCTTCCACAGCTCTTCGAGGCCGGCGAACTGCGGCGTGAAGCCGCAGGCGCTGGCCGTGTTGACGATCAGCAACACCTTGCCGCGCTGGGTGGACAGGTGCGCCGGCTTGCCGTTGATCGACAGGGCCTCGAAGTCGTAGATGCTGCTCATGGCGCTTTCGTGTTCAGGGTTGGGACGGTTCCGCACGTCGGTGGTGTGTGCGCTCGCGCACGCTGGCGGGGCGCGGCGCCGATTGAGCCCACAAGTCGGTGCCGTGCGACCGCGCCGTGTCATCGGATTGCTCGAATAATATCTGCTCACCGTCTCAAAGCGCCGGGCTACCGGCGCTTGCGCCGGACGAGACCACCCCCAGGCACACTCCGCTGATGATTGCGCAAGAGCTGGATGTCATCACCTTCGGCGAGGCCATGGTGCTGTTCGTCGCCGACCAGGCGGGGCCGCTCGAGCTGGCCACCTCGTTCGCCAAGCGCACCGCCGGTGCCGAGACCAATGTCGCCATCGGCCTCGCCCGTCTCGGCTTCAGGGTCGGCTGGGCCAGCCGGCTCGGCGACGACTCGTTCGGGCGCTACCTGCTGGCGGCCATGCGCGCCGAGGGCATCGACTGCAGCCACGTGCCGCTGAGCGCGGGCGAACGCAGCGGCTTCATGCTCAAGGGCCGTGTGACCGACGGCAGCGACCCGCCGATCGAATACCACCGCAAGGGCTCGGCCGCGAGCCGGATGGGCGCCGACGATGTGGACGCCGGCTGGCTGCGCACCGCGCGTCACCTGCATGCCACCGGCGTCTTCGCCGGCGTGTCGGCATCGACGCTGCAAGCGGCACACGCCAGCATCGGGCACATGCGCTCGGCTGGCGGAACGGTGTCATTCGACCCCAACCTGCGGCCATCGCTGTGGGCTTCGGCGCAGGTCATGCGCGAGCAGATCAACGCCCTCGCCGCGCGCGCCGACTGGGTGCTGCCCGGCCTGGAAGAAGGACGCCTGTTGACCGGTGAGCACAGCCCCGAGGCCATCGCCGGTTACTACCGCCGCGCAGGCGCCAGGCTCGTGGTGGTGAAGCTGGGCGCCCACGGCGCCTACTTCGACGGCCCGCAGGGCAGCGGCCACGTGCCCGGCGTGGCGGTGGCATCGGTGGTCGATACGGTCGGTGCCGGCGATGGCTTTGCGGTCGGGCTGATCAGTGGCTTGCTCGAAGGGCTGGACGTGGTGCGTGCCGTCGCACGCGGCGCCTGGATCGGCGCGCGCGCGGTGCAGGTGTCGGGCGATACCGAAGGGCTGCCGACCCGCGAGCAACTGCGGCAAAGCGAAGCCGGCGATGCCAGCGGCTGACCTTCAGCCGCGCCGCGTCGCCAGCAGCGCAGCGCCAACGATCAGCGCGCCGCCCAGCACCAGCGGCGGGCTCAGGTGTCCCGCCCCCAGCCACACGGCCGAGGCGCTGGCGAACAGCACCTCGGTGATCATCACCACCGCCGTGGCATTGGCGCTGAGGCGGGCCGCGCCGTACTGCAGCGCCAGATTGCCGACCAGGAAGATCGACCCCAGCGCCAGTGCCATGCCGGCCAGCCGCCACGATGCCGCTGGCCAGAACGGCACCGCGCCCTGGCCGGTGAGCACCGTGGCCAGGACAGCGGCGACCACGCAGCCGCCGAGAAACATCGCCAGCGCGCGCGCCATCTGCGGCCGATGCGCTTCGCGGCGCAGCAGCACGTTGTTCAACGCGAACGCAAAACCGCCGATCAGGCCCAGCGCATCGGGCAGGCCGCGCGGCCACGGCCAGCCGCCATCGGTGGGCCACAGCACGATGGCCGCGCCGGCCAATGCCAGCAGCACCCGCACCGCGGCCAGCGCCGTCAGCCGCTCGCCCAGCAGCACCCTGGCCAGCAGCACCGCCCACAGCGGCATCAGATAGAAGAGCAAGACCACGCGCACCACGTCGCCGATGGTCACGCCCCAATTGAAGGTGGCGTTGGTGGTGCCGGCGGCCAGCACCAGCCACCACAGGCTGCGCGTGCGCCACAGCTGGCCCCAGGCGCGCGGGCGGGCGACGCTGATGACGGCCACCGCCAGCAGGTAGATCAGCGCGGTGCCCCACAGCGGATGCAGCCCGAGCGCTTCGAGACGTCGAAACGGCCACCAGGAGACGCCCCAGACGAAGGCGTTGAAGATCAGCGCCGCCACCGGCAGCCACTGCAACGGCGGGGCCGCGCGCGAGGTCAATGTTTGTCCGAGCGGGCGATGGCCAGCAGGCGTTCGACCTCGTCGAAATGCTGCACGCAGTTGCGCCGGTGCCAGGCGCGGATGAACCACATCGTCAGCGCGACGCCGAGGCCGAGCACGGTGATGACACCGAAGGCGGTGATGCCGAAACGCGTCATCACCGCATAGACCGCGCTCAGCCCGAGGATGCAGGCCTGCTCGTTGAAGTTCTGCACCGCGATCGAGCGCCCGGCGCCCATCAGGTTGTGGCCCCGATGCTGCAACAACGCGTTCATCGGCACCACCAGGTAGCCGCTGACGACACCGAGCAGGATCAGGAACGGCACCGCCACCCGGACATCGGTGACAAAGTTCAAGCCGGCGATGAGCAAGCCCATGGCAATGCCCATCGGGATGGTGCTGGTGGCCTGATCGAGCCGCGTGCGGGCCGCCGCCACCGCGCCGACTGCCGTGCCCAGCGCCACCACCGCACCCAGCGTCGACGCCTGCGTGACGCTGTAGCCCAGCGCGGCGGCGGCCCACGGAAAGACGATGACGCGCATGTTGCCGCCGATGCCCCAGAACAGCGTGGTCGTGGCCAGCGAGATCTGGCCCAGCTTGTCCTGCCACAGGCGGCTGTTGCAGGCCGCGAAATCGCGCGCCAGCGCCAGCGGGCCGTGCTGCAAGGCCTGCAGCGGCGCTTCGGTGCGCGGGATGTACAGGTTGAAGATCGCCGCCAGCAGGTACAGCCACATGATCGACGCGATCGCGGCCTCGGTGGGCGTGTCGATGCCGGTATCGATGAAGGGGAAGTCGAAGCCGAGCAACCAGCCCGAAACCGTGTGCCCGACCAACTGGCCGCCGAGCACGATGCCCAGGATCACCGACAGGATGGTCAGGCCTTCGATCCAGCCGTTGGCCTTGACCAGTTGCGAATTGGGCAGCAGCTCGGTGAGGATGCCGTACTTGGCCGGCGAGTAGGCCGCCGCACCGAGGCCGACGATGGCATACGACAGTAGCGGGTGCGAGCCGAACATCATCATCAGGCAGCCGACCACCTTGATGGCGTTCGACACGAACATCACCTTGCCCTTCGGCAAGGCATCGGCGAAGGCGCCGACGAACGGCGCCAGCAGCACATAGAACAACGCGAACATCGACGGCAGCGCCGCCACGTTCCAGGCCGGCGCGCCCGATTTGTTGAGCAGTTCGATGGCCGCCACCAGCAGCGCGTTATCAGCCAGCGAGCTGAAGAACTGCGCCGCCATGATGGTGGAGAAGCCTTTTTTCATCTGCGACGGCGTGGGGTCATCAAGGGGCCGCTACCGCGAGGCGGGCGGCTTCGAATGGCGCAGATAGGCTGGGGCGCTTGTCGTCTCCCGCAAGGCCAGCGGGTTATAGCACGCGCGTTTTTCGCCTCGGCGGCAGCCCGTCACGCGGCGCGGCGCTGGCAGAATCGTCGCCGTCGAATGCCCTGAGGAATGCCCGGTGCCGCGTCCGGTGGAAGCGTTGATCCATGCCGATGCGCTGGCGCACAACCTGGCCCGTGCCCGCCAGCGTGTCGGCGACAGCCGCCTGTGGGCGGTGGTGAAGGCGAACGCCTACGGCCACGGCATCGAGCGCGCCTACGCTGGTCTGCGCGGTGCCGACGGCTTTGCACTGCTCGATCTCGATGAAGCGCAGCGCCTGCGCGCGCTCGACTGGCGCGGGCCGATCCTGTTGCTCGAAGGCTGCTTCGAAGCGCGCGACCTGGAAATGTGTTCGCGGCTGAATCTGTGGCACGTGGTGCACGACGAAGCCCAGATCGACTGGCTGGCCGCGCACAAGACCGCGACGCCGCAGCGCGTGTTCCTCAAGATGAACAGCGGCATGAACCGGCTCGGCTTCGGCGCCGCGGCGTTTCGGGCGGCGTATACGCGGCTGGACGCGCTGCCGCAGGTGGCCGAGGTGTCGCTGATGACGCACTTCGCCGACGCCGATGGCGAGCGCGGCATCGGCTGGCAGATGGCCGCTTTCGAGGCGGCCAGCCATGACCTGCTCGGCGAACGCAGCTTGAGCAACAGCGCCGCCATCCTGCGTCACGCCGGTGAGCGAGGCATCGCCGCCGACTGGGTGCGCGCCGGCATCATGCTGTATGGCAGTGCGCCCGACCACCCGCAGGGCAGCATCGAACAATGGGCGTTGAAGCCGGCGATGACACTGCGCAGCCGCTTGATCGCGATTCAATCGCTCGCGCCCGGCGACAGCGTCGGCTACGGCAGCCGCTTCGTCGCCGAGCAGCCGCTGCGCATCGGCGTGGCCGCCTGCGGCTATGCGGACGGCTACCCGCGCAGCGCTCCCACCGGCACGCCGGTGTTGGTCAATGGCACGCGCACGCGCATCGTCGGCCGCGTGTCGATGGACATGGTGACCATCGACCTGAGTGCGTTGCCCGACGCGGCGGTGGGCAGCGAGGTCACGCTGTGGGGCCACGGCCCCGATGCCAGCGTGTTGCCGATCGACGAGGTGGCGCATGCCGCCGGCACGCTGGGCTACGAGCTGATGTGCGCGTTGGCGCCGCGGGTGCCGACGCGCCTGGCAGCCGCCTGCGCGGCCTGATCGCCTTGCCTGTATCGTGGCGCTCCACCGAGACAAAGCAGGAATTCGCACATGGGCATCATCGGCACCATTCTGGTCGGGCTGATCGTCGGCGCGCTGGCACGCTTCGTCATGCCCGGCGAGCAGAAGATGGGCTGGATCCTGACGATCCTGCTCGGCATCGGCGGCTCGGTCGTGGCCGGCTTCATCGGCGGCGCCTTCGGCTGGTACCAACCCGGCGAGGGCGCCGGCTGGATCGCCTCGGTCCTGGGCGCGGTGCTGCTGCTGTTCGTGGTCGAAAAGCTACGCAAGAAGTGAGCTGCGCGCCGCGCTGATGGACGAGCTGGCGCTGCTGGCGCTGCTGGAGGCCGAGTCGAGCTTCAGCGCCATCCGCGCACAAGGTGCCGGTGGGCAGAACGTGAACAAGGTGTCGAGCGCGGTGCATCTGCGCTTCGACATCGGCGCCTCGTCGTTGCCCGACGCGTTGAAGGAACGGCTGCTGACGGTGCGCGACCAGCGCATCACCGATGAAGGCGTGGTGGTCATCAAGGCGCAGGCGCACCGCAGCCAGGACATGAATCGGCAGGATGCACTGCAACGTCTGGCAGACCTGGTGCAGGGCGTGGCGGTGCCGCCGAAGCCGCGGCGGGCGACGAAACCCACCTTCGGGTCGCGGCAACGCAGGCTGCAAGGCAAGAGCCAGCGCTCGGCGCTGAAGTCGCAGCGCGGCAAGGTGACGCCGGATCACCAATAGGGTCCGCCACGCCCGGCCACAATCGCCCGCATGGCGAAAGACAAGACGCAGTTCACCTGCAGCGAATGCGGCGGCAGCAGCCCGAAGTGGCTGGGCAAGTGCCCGCACTGCGGCGCGTGGAACACACTGCTCGAAGCACGCGCGGAAGGCGGCTCATCGCACCGCTTTCAGAGCTTGAGCAGCACGCAGCCGGTGGCCACGCTGAGCGACATCGAAGTCGCCGAAGTGCCGCGCACGCCGACCGGGCAGGACGAACTCGACCGTGCGCTGGGCGGCGGCATCGTCCCGGGTGGCGTGGTGCTGATCGGTGGCGACCCCGGCATCGGCAAGAGCACGCTGCTGCTGCAGGCCGCCGACAGCTTGTCGAAGACGATGTCGGTGCTGTACATCACCGGCGAGGAAAGCGGCGCGCAGGTGGCGCTGCGCGCGCGCCGCCTGGGGCTCGATGGCCGGCAAGTGCGCGTGCTGGCCGAGATCCAGCTGGAAAAGATCGTGCACGCGCTGCAGGCCGAGGCGCCGGCCTTCTGCGTCATCGACTCGATCCAGACGCTGTATTCGGATGCGCTGACCTCGGCACCGGGCTCGGTGGCGCAGGTGCGCGAATGCGCCGCGCAGCTCACACGCCACGCCAAGGCCAGCGGCACCGCGATCGTGCTCGTCGGCCACGTCACCAAGGACGGCACCCTGGCCGGCCCGCGCGTGCTCGAACACATCGTCGATACGGTGCTGTATTTCGAAGGCGACACGCACAGCAGTTTTCGCCTGGTGCGCGCGATCAAGAACCGCTTCGGCGCGGTCAACGAGATCGGCGTCTTCGCGATGACCGAGAAGGGGCTGAAGGGCGTCGCCAACCCGTCGGCGATCTTCCTGTCCACGCACAGCGAGCCGGTACCGGGCAGCTGTGTGCTGGTCACGCTGGAAGGCACGCGGCCCTTGCTGGTGGAAATCCAGGCGCTGGTCGATGACGGCGGAGCGAACCCGCGGCGCTTGAGCGTGGGGCTGGAGCGTGACCGGCTGGCGATGCTGCTGGCGGTGCTGCACCGGCATGCCGGCGTCAGCTGCATGGACCAGGACGTGTTCGTCAACGCCGTCGGCGGCGTGCGCATCAGCGAACCGGCCGCCGACCTGGCGGTGCTGCTGGCCATCCACGGCAGCTTGCGCGGCAAGCCGCTGCCGCGTGGCTTCATCGCTTTCGGTGAAGTCGGCCTGGCCGGTGAGGTGCGGCCCGCGCCGCGTGGGCAGGAGCGGCTGAAGGAAGCCGCCAAGCTGGGCTTCAGCGTGGCCGTGGTGCCAAAGGCGAACGCGCCGAAGAAACCGATCGAAGGGCTGACGATCCACGCGGTGCAGCGCATCGAAGAAGCCATCGACGCGGTGCGGGGATTGAGCCAGTAGCTGGGTCTGGCAGATCAAAGCCCAATCGCCAGGCGTGGTGCCTTCTATGCGAGGCGTTTGACAGCCAGCATCAGTGCAGTCCTGGTCTGCAACAAGTTCGGCTCAAACCGATCCGGCAGCAGGCCACAGACCAGGTGCCAGAAATCCACCGTCTCGATGGCAATGTCTTCGACGACGGCCCAGCCACCAACCCTCAGCCGCGACAGGAAGAACGTCAACGAATGGATATTGGCGTTGGGTGCGTGCAAGCCATCGTCGATCATCAAATCGAAATCGACGCCAATTTTTTCGCCAAGCGCTGCGAAGGTCTGAATGGCTGTTTGATCGACAAAGAATGTGTCGATCCGGTCCTCGGCAAACAAGACTCTGCTGTCGAAATCGGCGCCGTAAACCTGCGCATCAGGACAGAAGTCCCTGAACGCCCGGAGTGATGCGCCCGGAGAACCGTGTTTACCCATGGTCGACACGACATCTCTGTTATTCGTTCCAAGACCGATCTCGAGTATTTTATTTACCGTTCGACAATCGGCCAGCAGGGCGGCATAGATCCGATGGTACTGATGACCTTTGGCTTTGTCGCTGCCGTAGGAGTCGAACAGTCTCTTCAGTTCGTCGGAATTTTGATTGCCGGTAAACCGGCTACAGAAGATTTCTCCTGTTTCCACGGCAACGCTTCGACCGCCGACGGATTCGCTGAGCGAGCGCAGACCCGAGGGCATCTGATTGATACATTTGATCGTCAGCGATGCGCGAGGTTTGTACAGTCCCCAGCCATTTGCCACGTAGGCCGGGAACTCCTCCAGCACATTCATTTTTGTTGTTCCCTTGTACACACGTCGGGTGCGAAAACGTCTCAACAGGCCGGATAAATATCTGGCGCCTGGTATTTTCTGGCCCAACCTCTTGATATTTTTATTCATTGAGACGACTCTGACTGGAGATGTGAATCTCGGATCCGAACCCTGCGATCAGGACAGCATCGATATCAACATCTTGATTCTTCGCGATATCTTGATCTTTTCCCCTGGACGCGGGCTGAAATGAGGAACCAGTGAACCGTCGATCTGCTTTTTCGTGATGACGGCTGTTCGCAAACCACTTGCCATGGCGCGCTTCAGCGTCAGCGAGAATACGCTCTGATCATGTCTGTTCTCGACGAAGCTTTCGTGATTCTCCATCTTAGAAGGCTCGTCTCGGCACAAGTCATATTTTTCATCCATGATGAGAAACCAATCGCCGATCACTCGACGAGTTCGGTCATTCACCCGCAACGCGAAAAAAGTGGCAGCGAACTGAGCACTCGTGGCGGCTTCCGCATTCATATCGAAGCCGAACAGATTCATCAGATCGCCGGTGCTCCACGCCCGCTCCGTGTGGCGCAGTTTTTGCACCACCATATCCACATCCGCTCGGGCGATGAAATCATCGAACCATGCGATCTTTTTGCCAGATGCACCACTTCGTCCATCGACATAGAGCAAAATATCGCCCTCGCTGGCCATTTCCAGCGTCTTCTTGACAATGTACGGCTTCCAGATCCAGTACCCGAACCCTCTGGTGAAAGCAACCCCGCGATCTTTCAATGATTCCGGTAGGTCGTCCGCTGTATAGATGAGTATATTTGACCCGGGATACGACTTGGTGATATTGGTGCAAACGCGATTGGACAAATGAACGTAACCCAAATCGCTGCCGAAGCTCAATACCCAGATCTTCATTTCGTTAACAAGTCGCCGCGTCGCCTCGTGCGGATTTTTCCTGGCGCCTTGATGCTTCCCTTCGCTGCGGGCTGATCGGTTCATTCAACCTGCGGCGCTCAAGCGCGGCAAGCCCTGATCGGCGGCGATCGCGTCCACCAGCGTCTGCGTGAAGCAGGCCTGGGTGAAGCGATACGCCGCGGGGCTGGCCAGATAGGCGGCGATGGCCGCCTGGTGGGCGGCAAAGCGCGGTTCGTCCACCGCGGCAATGAAATCGACCAACTCCCGCTCGTTGCCGAAGGCACGGGCGTCGATGTAGCACGCGGCGGGAATCGACGCCGCCGCGCCCGGCGTGCCCAGATAGACCGGCACGCAGCCGTGCACAAAACAATCGAAGATCTTCTCGGTGATGTAGCCGGGGCTGCCCTGCACGTTTTCATAGGCGATGGCGAAGCGCGCGCGGGTCAGCACCTCGGCCTTGGCATGGACCGGGCCGCGCCAACTGGGAAAAGCAGGCGGCACATCCCGCACCTTGGCCTGCCATTCGCGCAGCCGCTTCATCAGCCGCCCACCGATGCCCGGCTTCACCGCCGGCTGGCCCCAGCCACGTCCGTACAACGAAAACAGCTCGGGCGCGTGCGCTTCGAAGGCGCGCGCGATGGCCACGCGGCGGTGGTGCAGGTTGCGCGGATTGGGCCGCGACAGCGCCTTGTTGCCGGCGATGAGCACACAGCACAGCGGTCGCTCGGCCCACGGCGCCATCGACACCACGCTCAGATCGTTCGGGTAGTCGAGCTTGATGAACCTGTCGCCATCGACCAGGTCTTCGTTGTTGGTGAAGACCTTGCGGTATTTCAGCAGGTGTTTGCGGTCGCCGTTGACCGGGCGAATGAGCGGATCCTCGTAGGCGTAGGCATAGGCCGGCCGGCCCGACAACCGGTGCTGTGCATTGATGTGCAGCTCGAACAGGCACTGTGCATCGCTCACCCGATCGGCGGTGTGCAGGCCGATGCCGTATTGCGCGAAGCGGTCGCGCAGCATGGTGTAGGGCACATAGAAATTGCCCCCTTGCGGCCCGGCGCCGGCCACGTAGACCTCGTCGTTGCGGTGCGGGCGCACTGTCAGAGCCGCCTGGCGACGGCTTGCAGCAGAAGCAGGCTGTGAGGCCGTCGCTCGCCCGGCAGGGGAATCGGATGTCACTCGCAACCTACGGTGGAAGAAGGCTCGGACACGGTCATTGCCCGCGAGCTAGACCGGCGCCACCCAGCACGCGGGCAGCGGCAGCGGCGCATTGGGCGTGTTGTCGGCATCCAGCGCATGCGGGAAGCTGCGCGCGAAGCGCGGGTTGTGGATGCGGTCGTTGCGCCAGAAGGTGAACTCGCACACGCGCGGGATGTACAGGCCCTGGCAGCGCACCAGCCGGCAGCAGTTGTTGGGGTGGATGTGCACACAACGGTGCGTCTGCGTGATCTTCTCGAACGCGCGCGCGGCGACGCCGAAGAACGGCCGGCTCCAGAACTGGTCGAGGTGGTGGAACTCGGCGACGATGACGCGGAAGCGCCGCATCAGCTTGTCCGACATCGCCAGGAAGGTCTCGTATTCGAAGCCTTCGATGTCGATCTGCAACAGCAGCTCGGACGTGCTGCCGGGCAACGCCGCCTCGACCCAGTCGTCGACGGTCATGAACACGTCGTTGCTGGTGACGCCGACGAACTTCTTGGTGAAATGGAACAGCGGGTGTGTGGCCGCCGGGCCATCCACCGAATGGTCAGCGAGGAAGACCTTCATGCCACGTTCGGCACAGGCAAGCTCGAAACCGGAGATCTCGTTGACACCGGGTGAAAAGCACGCCTCGATGCCGTCCAGGTCATCGGGGAGCAGGTAGCCGCCATCGCCCGCCGGACCCATGCGCATCAACGGCGTGTCCGATTCGACCGGGTACAGCCGGGCCAGGAACTTCAGCAGCTCGGCTTTCGGCGTCAGCTTGGTCGAATAGGCGTTGCCCAAGGCGCGCACGTCGATGACATACGATTTGATGTGCGGTCTCAACGCTTCAGGTCCTGTGGCTCGAGTCGGCATTCATTCTAGGCAGGCGACCCGCGACGACCATGAACGCAACCCTCGGCTGGGCACTGGCCGGCGCCGCATTCGCCGCCGGCTACTGGACCTATGGCTGGCGCGGCGTGGTGCTGGCCTCGAGCGTGGTCGTGTTCTGGCTGCTGCTGCAGTTCAGCCGCTCGCTGCGCGTGCTGAAAAACGCCGGCAACGCGCCGGTCGGTCATGTCGACAGCGCGCCGACGCTGCACAGCCGCCTGAAGGCCGGCATGACCTTGATGCAGGTGGTGACACTGACGCGAAGCCTCGGCCAGCGAGTCGGCGAGAGCCCCGAACGCTGGGCCTGGGCCGATGGCAGCGGCGCGCGCGTGGAGGTGTCGCTGGCCGCTGGCAAGCTGGTGTCGTGGCAGCTGCTGCGCGATGAACCGGCGCCTGCGCAGACTTAGAATCGCGGTCCCCCATTGCTAAGCGAGTAGTTGTCATGTCGATGTCCGACCGCGACGGCAAGATCTGGATGGACGGCCAGCTGGTCGAGTGGCGCGACGCGAAGATCCACGTGCTCAGCCACACACTGCATTACGGCTGCGGCGCCTTCGAAGGCGTGCGCGCCTACAACACCGCAGCGGGCACCGCCATCTTCCGCCTGCGCGAGCACACGCAGCGGCTGTTCAACAGCGCCAAGATCCTGCGCATGAAGATCCCGTTCACGCCCGAACAGGTGATGGACGCGCAGCGCGAGGTGGTGCGCGTGAACCAGCTGGAAAGCTGCTACCTGCGCCCGCTGACCTGGATCGGCAGTGAAAAGCTCGGCGTCAGCCCGAAGGGCAACACCATTCACCTGATGGTCGCCGCGTGGCCGTGGGGCGCGTACCTCGGCGATGAAGGCCTGAAACGCGGCATTCGCGTCAAGACCAGCAGCTACACGCGGCACCACGTCAACGTCACGATGACGCAGGCCAAGGCGGTCAGCAACTACACCAACTCGATCCTGGCCAACATGGAAGCGCTGGACGACGGCTACGACGAGGCGTTGCTGCTGGATGCGTCGGGCTTCGTCTCCGAAGGCGCCGGCGAGAACCTGTTCGTGATCAAGAACGGCGTGGTCTATACGCCCGACCTGTCGGCCGGCGCGTTGAACGGCATCACGCGCGACACCATCTTCGCCATCTGCGGCGACCTGAAGCTGAAGCTCGTGGAAAAGCGCATCACCCGCGACGAGGTCTACATCTGCGACGAGGCCTTCTTCACCGGCACCGCCGCCGAGGTGACGCCGATCCGCGAGCTCGACCGCATCGAACTCGGCGCCGGCGCGCGCGGGCCGATCACCGAGAAGATCCAGGCCGCCTTCTTCGACATCGTCAAAGGCCGCAACCCGAAGTACGCCGAATGGCTGACGCGGGTGTGAGGGGCGAGCATGAAGCCACCATGCGATCCGATCGAAGTCGGCGCGGCCGATCTGCAAGGCCCTGGCGTGGTCTTCTGCCCGAACCCGAAGATGCCACTGTGGAGCAACCATCCGCGCGTCTACATCGATGTGGTCACCATCGGCGTAGGCAAGTGCCCGTATTGCGGCACCACCTACAAACTCGAGCCCGGCACCAAGCTGCACGCGCACTGAGCCGATCGCGGGATCGAGGGGCCGTTTCGAAGGGTTGGCACGACGCCCTTCCTATGCACGGCGATGCATAAGGAGTTGCGCCCATGGGCGCAGCGAGCGGCGTCGGTTTCAATGCGCACATGGTGAAGCCCAGAAGCCTCGACCGCCCCGACCCCTCGGCCCCGTCCGGTGGACCGCAAGGCGGCAACACGCCCGCTGAGGCGGGCGTTCATCTGCACTATCGGCTCGCGCCGGGTCGGCAGCGTGGTGCGCAGATCGACAACACACTGTTCGACCTGCTGCACGCGGTGCGCGAGTCGGGCTCGATCCGCCAGGCCGCGCTGGCGATGGGCTGTTCGTACCGCCATGCCTGGGGCGCGCTGAAGGAATGGGAAACCACGCTCGGCGAGCCGCTGATCGACTGGACGCGCGGCAAACCCGCGCGCCTGAGCGCGTTCGCGTTGCGCCTGCTGTGGGCCGAACGCCGCGCGCGCACGCGAGTGCAGCCGCACATCGAAGCGCTGCGTGCTGACCTGGTGCGCATGCTCGCCGAAGCGCGCGACGAGCGCCAGCAACTGCTCAGCGTGTGCGCCAGCCACGATCTGGCGCTGCCGCTGTTGCAGCAGCATGCTGCGCAGGCGGTGGACCTGCACCTGGACATCCGCTTCCAGGGCAGCGTCGAGAGCCTGCGCGCGCTCAACACCGGGCAATGCGCGATGGCCGGCTTCCATGTGCCGGTGCTGCGCGGCGCCGCACCGCTGTTCGCCCAGGCCATGAAGCCGCTGCTGAAGCCGGGCCTGCACAAGCTCATCGGTTGCTCGCGGCGCCAGCAGGGGCTGATGCTGCGGCGCGAACACGCCGACGCGGTGCGATCGCTGCCCGATCTGATGCGCACGCCTCTGCGCTTCGTCAACCGCCAAAGTGGCTCGGGTACGCGGCTGCTGATCGACCACCTGATGCACGAGCACGCGCTCGATCCCCACCAACTGCGCGGCTACCACGCACGGACCGAGAACACCCATGTGGCGATTGCCGCGTGCATCGCCAGCGGCGATGCCGACGTCGGCCCCGGCATCGAGGCGGCCGCGATCGAATTCGGTCTGCACTTCGTGCCGCTGATCGAAGAAGACTACTTTCTGGTTTGCCTGAAGCACAGCCTGTCCACGCTGGCCGTGCAGCGGCTGCACTGGCTTCTCAGCGGTGCGCCGTGGAGCGACATCCTCGCCCGCCTCCCTGGCTACCGGCCCGCTTCGGCGCCGGGCCAGGTGCTGTCGATGACTGCCGCGTTGCCCTGGTGGCGCTTCGGCACGCAGCACGGCCGAGTGCCGCGTGCGCCGGTTGACCCCAACACCCAACCCCCCCTTGAAATCGAAAGAGAGCAGCAACGATGAACATCCCAACGAGCCGCTCGTGGTGCCGCAAAGTGCAGCGCTTGACGCTGACTTTGGCCCTGGCCGTCGGCAGCCTGGGCGCCGTGCAGGCGCAGGAGCGCTTCATCGTCATGGCCTCGACCACCTCGACCGAGCAGTCGGGGTTGTTCGCCCACCTGCTGCCGCGGTTCAAGCAGGCCACCGGCACCGATGTGCGCGTCATCGCACAAGGTACCGGACAGGCGCTGGACACGGCCCGCCGCGGCGATGCCGACGTGCTGTTCGTGCACAACCAGGTGGCCGAGGAGAAGTTCGTCGCCGAAGGCCACGGCCTGAAGCGCTGGCCGGTGATGTACAACGACTTCGTCATCATCGGCCCGAAGAACGACCCGGCCGGCATTCGCGGCAGCGATGTCGCCGCTGCGTTGAGCCAGCTGCGCGGCAGCGACGCGTCGTTCGTTTCACGCGGCGACAAGAGCGGCACGCACGCGGCCGAGTTGCGCTACTGGAAGCTGGCCGGCGTGGACGACATCAAGTCAGCAAAGCCCGCCGGTTACAAGGAATGCGGCTGCGGCATGGGCCCGGCACTGAACATGGCCTCGTCGCTGAACGGCTATGTGCTGGCCGACCGCGCCACCTGGTTGAACTTCAAGAACCGCGGCGACCTGACAATCCTCGTCGAAGACGACAAGCGCCTGTTCAACCAATACGGCGTGATCGTCGTCAACCCCGAGCGCCATCCGCACGTGAAGCAGGCGCTGGCGCAGGGGTTTGTCGATTGGGTGACCTCGCCCGCTGGGCAGGCGGTCATCGCCAGCTACAGGATCAACGGCGAGCAGCTGTTCTTTCCCAACGCCAACCCGTAGGTCGCCGTCTACAGTTGCAGCTTGCCGGCGTAGACCACCGGGCCGGTGGGCGTGCCGGTCGGTGAACCACCCGGTGGCTCGACACTGACGGCCAGCGCCTGCGTGCCGCCCTTCAGCAGCGTCGGCGGCAGCTTGTCGCGCGACAGCACGGTGCTGCCGTCGGCCGCGATCAGGCCCAGCGAACGCGGCGCGCCGTCGGGCGGCACCGACCACAGCTCGAGCACGCGGCCCGGCTGCACGCTGACCTGCTGCAGCGGCCGCGTCACCAGCGCGCGGCCATCGCCGCTGACGCTGGCGACGAAGCTGGTGCCGGCACCGACCGCTGCCGCCGCATCGGGCGTGGCCTGCAGCACGATGACCACCGGCGGCAGCGTCGGCGCCGGGTTGGCCAGCCACAGCGCCAGGCTCAGCGTGGTGACGGTGGCCACGCCGGCCAGGCCACGCCACGGCGCCAGCCGTTGCCACCAGGCCGGCTGCGCCGCCGGCGGCTCGGTGGCGGCCGCGGGCCACAGCCGCGCTTCGATGCGTTGCCACACCGCGGCCGGCGGCTCGACGTCCTCGATCGCGCCCGTCAGCGGCATCAGGCGTGCCTGCCAGGCCTGCACCGCTTCGCGCAACAGCGGGTGCGCCGGCAGCAGCGCTTCGAAGCGGCGGCGCGCGCCGCCGCGCAGCGTGCCGGCGACGTAGGCGGCGGCCAGCGGGTCGGCGAGTCGGGGGTTGGCGTAATCCATGCTCAGGCCCGCGCCTTGCGTTCGCGGGCTTCGTCATCGACGACGCCGCGCTGCAGGCAGTCCTTCAGCGCCATCAGCGCGCGCCGCACCCAGCTCTTCACCGTGCCCAGCGGCTCGTGCAGCCGTTCGGCCACCTCGGCGTGCGACAGGCCGTCGTAGAAGGCCAGCGCCACGCTCTGGCGCTGCGGCGCGCTCAGCGTATCCATGCACTGCGCCAGCTGGCGGGCATCACCGGCGCGGGCCAGAAGATCGAGCGGGCCGGGGGCATCGTCGGCAGCGCCTTCGTCGTGCGGCGCGTCGTCGCTGTCGTCGGTGGTCGTGCTGTACAGGCGCGGCTGCGACTGCGCGCGGCGCAGGCTGTCGATGGCGCGGTTGCGCGCGATGCTGGTCATCCAGGTCAGCGGCTGGGCACGCGCGGCATCGAAAGTGCCGGCGGCCTTCCACAGCGCCACATAAACCTCCTGCAGCAGGTCCTCTGCCTGCGCACGGTCGCGCTGAATGCGCAGCAGCACCGCGAACAGGTGACCGCTCGAGCGCTGGTACAGCTCGGCGAACGCACGCCGATCGCCCAAACCGCTGCGCGCCAGCAGATGCGCCAGTTCACGACTGCGCTGGGGCCAATCCCCTTCGTCGGCTTTCATCGGCGATGCGGCTCCAGACGCTTCATACAATCGGCGCGCATGACGCACGCCCTCCCCTGCCATCAGACCCTGCGCTGTCGTTGCACGGCAGCACTTGTTTGCACATCGGGCAGCGGCCCGTCCAGCCGGGCCGTCGCCATGATAGGGGCGAGGCAACCGGCGCGCTGAGCAGGCGCCGACGCCCCACGCAGGCCCATGCCGAGTCAGAAACCCCGCACCGCGGCGCTGCTGGCGTCGCCCGATGATGTCGAGGCGCAGTTCTACGAGGCCTTGCAGCAAGCCGACCTGGACAAGCTGATGGCGGTGTGGTCCGACGACGACGACGTGGCCTGCGTGCACCCCGGCGGGCCGCGCGTCATCGGCCACGCCGCGATTCGTGCCAGCTTCGAAGCGATCTTCGCCAATGGCGCGATCCCGGTGCGGCTGCACAGCGTGCGGCGGGTGCTTTCGATGGGCAGCGCGGTGCACCACGTGGTCGAGAACATCGGCGTGCAGACCGATGCCGGACCGCGCAGCGCCTGGGTCGCGTGCACCAACGTCTATCTGAAAACGGCGCAGGGCTGGCGCTTGCTGGTGCACCATGCCAGCCCGGGCGGCGAAGACAGCGAGACGCGTGGCGACGAGCGGCCGGCGACGCTGCACTGAAGCGACGGCGCTCGGCGCACCCGCACCCGCACCCTGTCGTGCATCACTACCGCGCACCCCGCTGGCTGCCGGGCGGCAACCTGCAGACGATCTGGCCGGCGCTGCTGTCACGGCAGCCACCGCTGCCCGCGCCGGCCTACCGCCGCGAACGCTGGACCACACCCGATGCCGACTTCATCGACCTCGATATCGTCGAGCCCGTCGGCCCCGCCGCCCCGTGCCTGGTCATGTTCCACGGCCTGGAGAGTTCGTCGCGCAGCCACTATGCACAGGCCTTCGCCCGCCATGCAGCGGCCCGTGGCTGGGGCTTCGTGGTGCCGCACTTCCGCGGCTGCTCGGGCGAGCTGAACCTGGCGCCACGCGCCTACCATTCCGGCGACCACGAAGAGATCGATTGGGTGCTGCGGCGACTGCGCGCGAGCAGCGCCGCACCGCTGCTCGCGGTCGGCGTGTCGCTCGGCGGCAATGCGCTGCTGCGCTGGGCCGAAGAAGCCGGCAGCACGGCGGTGGCCACGTTGCACGCGCTGGCCGCCGTGTCCGCGCCGATCGACCTGGCCGCCGGTGGCCATGCCATCGGCCGCGGCTTCAACCGACAGGTCTATACGCGCATGTTCCTGCGCACCATGAAAGCCAAGGCCGACGCGAAATGGCGCCAGCACCCGGGCCTGTTCGACCGCGAGCGGCTGCGCGCGGCGCGCACGCTGTACGAATTCGACAACCTGTTCACCGCGCCGCTGCACGGCTTTCGCGACACCGAGGACTACTGGCGGCGCGCGTCGGCCAAGCCGCACCTGCACCACATCCGCGTGCCGACCCTGGTGCTGAACGCGCGCAACGACCCGTTCGTGCCCGGCGACAGCCTGCCCGGCGCCGAGCAGGTGGGCGCGTTCGTCAGCCTGTGGCAGCCGGCGCACGGCGGCCATGTCGGCTTTCCGGGCGGCGGCTTTCCGGGGCATCTCGGCACCTTGCCCGAGGCGGTCATCGGCTGGCTGGCGGCGCATCGGTGAACCCGGCCCCGACACGCTAAGGTTCGGTTGATGGATGAGATCGTCAAGGCGGCGCTGCTGAAGTGGCCGCAAGTGCCGCAAAACTTCGGCTGGCTGGCGCTCGATGCGCGCGGCGACTGGTACCTGCGCGACGAACCCACGCAGGCGGCGGGGCCGTTTCCACAGGTCAAGGGCAGCCGCATCGAGCATCAGGGCCTGCGCGCCTTCATCGCGCGCAACTACGAGGCCAATGCGCGCGGCGCCTGGTACTTCCAGAACGGCCCGCAGCGGGTGCATGTGCAGCTCGAGGCGGCGCCTTTTGTCTGGCGCCTGCAAAGCGATGGCGATGGCGATGCCTGCGTGATCACCTCGCACACCGGGCGCGACGCGTGCTTTCGCAGCGCCTGGCTCGACGAGCACGACCGCCTGTTCATCGACACCGATATCGGTTTCGGGTTGGTGCACAGCCTGGACACCGGTATCGCCGCGGCCGCCATCGAGAGCGGCGCGTGGCCGCCGCCGGGGGTCATGGCCTTCGCCGACATGCCGTCGCGCTTCGGCCATGTGCTCGAGCCGCGGCCCGAGAGAATCGCCGAGGTGTAAGCGCGCTTTCATGCCGACTCATACGGCTGCCATCCTGGCGCGGATGCAGCCGCTACCGGTTTACGCCCCGCCTGCAGCGCGCCAGTGCGCGCCGACGAGAACTACTTGGCGGCTTCGGAGGCTGCAGACGCGGCCGCTTCCGGCGCCTTCGGTTCGGCGAAGCTCGCGCCGCCCTGGTTGGCCATATAGACCACCGCGCGGCCGATCTCCAGATCGGAATGCTCGCCGCCACCCTGGGCTGCCATCGCGCCCTTGCCCTTCAACGCCGAAGTGAGCAACGCCTCGTAGCCGGCCTTGATGCGCGGCGCCCAGGCCGCCGTGTCGCCGAACTTCGGTGAGCCCGCCACGCCAGCGGCATGGCAAGCGGAACACTGCGCGGCATAGACCTCCTGGCCGGTCTTCAGCACCGCGACAGCGGAAGCGTCCTTGTAGGCCACGCTGCCGATCGGCTGGATGCGCAGCGCCACGGCCTGCTCACTGAAGCCGCTGCTGCCGGCTGCCGGCCGGTCGCCGAAGGCGACGTAGTTGACCAGAAGGATGATGATCGCGATCGGCAGCACGAAGGCGGCCACGATGGTCCAGATCAACTGCCTGGGCGTCTTGATGGGACTTTCGTGCTGCTGCTGGGCTTCGAGTTCGAAAGAGTCGCTCATGAATTCCTTCTGTGGGCCCCTTCTGTGGCCGTTCGATCCTGCCAGCGACGGGCACAAAAACCGCCGCATCCGCAAGAGCCGCCGCAGCCCGCGGCCACGGTCAACAAAGCCTCGAAGTATAGCGGCCGGCCCTTCGCGATCGAGCCCTGCTCGGGCCGCGCTGATAGAATCGCAGGCCTTCAGCGCCGCGGCTGTAGCTCAGTGGATAGAGTATTGGCCTCCGAAGCCAAGGGTCGTGGGTTCGATCCCCGCCAGCCGCACCAGTTGCTGAAACGCAGTCTTTATGCGGTTCTCCGGCCGATGTGACTTCGTCTACGCATCTCAGCCCGCCGTCTTCAGCCCGTCGATCACGTCTGCGGAGTTGGCGACGAAGCCGAAGCACTTGCGCACGTTCCACAGCGTGGCCTCGGTGCAGAAGCCGGGCGAGGTGGTTGCGCAGCAGTCCTCCAGCAGCACGCAGCCGTAGCCGAGGAAGTTGGCATCGCTCAGGCTGTGCAGCACGCACTGGTCGGTGTTGACGCCGGCGAACAGGATCGTTCGGGTGCCCAGATTGCGCAGGATCGAGTCGAGCGGCGTGTCCCAGAAGCCGCTGATGCGGTGCTTGTCGACACAGATGTCGGTCGGCTCGATGACCAGGTCATCGACCACCGCCGCGGCCCAGCTGTCCTTCTGCAGCACCCGCGCACCATGGCCCGGCAGCGCCTCGCCCAGGCCGATGCCCTGGCCCGTGGGCTTGTACAGGTGGTGCTGGTTCGCCGGCATGTTGGCCAGATCGGGCCGATTGCCCCAATTGACCCAGATGACCCGGCCGGCAGCCGCCCGCCATGGCGGCAGCAGGCGCTGCAGCGGCGCGATCGGCGTGCGGTCGGGCCGATAGTCTGCGCCGAGGTGATCGACCCAGCCACCGGCTGTGCAGAAGTCGTTCTGCATGTCGATGATGATGAGCGCCGCGCGGTTCAGATCGAGCGTCACCTGTTGCGGCGTGCTGGCCAGGGTCATCGGCCGCGGCAGTGGCGGTGCGGCCGACATGTCGACATGTCCGGCGTCGACCAGCCATTGTGTGTGCGCCGAAGTGCCGAGCGGGAAGGGGCCGACCGGGTCGCGTGATGGGTTCATGCAGCCTCCTGTGCCGCATCCTGCACGGCGTCGTCGAGTTCGAAACGCACGTTCACGGCGCCCTGCCACAGCACGCGCTGGCCGATGCTGCGCAAGCGCTGGCGTGCGTCGAGCAGGGTCATGAAGTGATTGCCGGCCAGCGGCCCCATGCGGCTGGCGAAGCTGCAGGCGCCATAGGCGATCAACAACTCGGTCTCGCTGTAGCCACCGGGATAGAACAGCACGTCGCCGGCCGAGGGGTGGCTGGTGTGGTTCTCGAAGCCGACGCCGAGCTTGAACTCGCCCATCGGAATCCAGCACGCTTCGCCACTCCAGCGCACGTGGATCAGCTTCTGTTCATAGGGCAGCAACTTGACGAAGGCGGCGATGGTGCACGGTGCTTCGGGGTTCAGCTCGCCGCGAAACACTTCGCCGGCGATGATCACGCGAAGCGTCTTCGGCAGCGGGGCGGCGCTCATCGCACGTAAGCCCGCGTCAGGTAGGGCGGTGCGGTCTGGCGTCCCACCAGGCCGCCGACAGCCACCAGCGCCATCAGGTAGGGCATCATGATCAGAAGCGCCGTGGGCACCTCCACGCCCATCGCCGGCAACTGGAACTGCAGCGCGGTGGCCGCGCCGAAGAACAGGCAGGCGAGCAGCATGCGCCCGATCTTCCAGTTGCCGAAGATCACCGCCGCCAGTGCCAGGTAGCCGGCGCCGTTGGTCATGCCTTCGGTGAAGGTATGGATGTCGCCGATCGACAGGAAGCAGCCGGCCAGCGCCGACATCACCCCGGTGAACAGCACCGCGCCGTAGCGCACCCTCGTCACCGACAGGCCGGACTTGTCCACCGCGCGGGGTTCGGCGCCGACGGCGCGCACTGCCAGCCCGATGGCGGTGTCGCGCAGCACCCAGGCCACCAGGGCAATGACGATCAGGCCGGCATACAGCAACCAGGTCTGGCGGAACACCGCGTCACCAAAGACCGCGATCTCGCCCAGGCCCGGCGGCGCCCACTTTTCGAGCCCCGGGATCTCGGTGCGCGAATGGCGACCCAGGATTTCGCGATAGGCGATGGTGGTGCCGCCCAGCACCAGGATGTTGATGCCGATGCCGGTGACGATCTGGTTGGCGCGCAGCGTGATGCTCAGCCAGGCCTGCAGCCAGGCCACCGGCAGCGCGGCCAGCATGCCGATGGCCAGACCGAGCATCGGGCTGCCGGTGGCCCAGGAGCCGATGGCGCCACCGAAGGCGCCGATCAGCATCATGCCTTCGACGCTCATGTTGAGCACGCCGGCGCGCTCGCTGACCAGTTCGCCGGTGGCCGCCAGCGCCAGCGGCATCGCCAGGCGGATGCTCGAGCCGATGAAGACCGCGACCATCTCTTCGCTCATCGTTCGGCCTCGTTGCGTCGGTCGATCCAGAATGCCGAGCCGGCCAGCAGCAGGATGATCAGGCCCTGGATCACCAAGACCAGCGCGCTGGGAACGCCGGCCTGCATTTCCATGCTGATGCCGCCCGAACGCAGGAAACCGAACAGCAGCGCGGCGGCGATCACGCCGGCGATCGAGCCGCGCGCCAGCAGGCCCACCACCAGGCCGTCGAAACCGTAGCCGGACGAGAAGCGCGCCTTCAGACTGCCCTGGTCGCCTTGCAGCATGAAGGCCCCGGCCAGACCACCGAAGGCGCCCGCCAGGAACAGCACCAGCACGATCGTGGGGGCGATGCGCAAGCCGGCACGCCGTGCCGCCGCCGCGTTCAGGCCGATGGCGCGCAGTCGCAAACCCCACACCGTCTTGTCCAGTGCGACGGCCACCACGACCGCGAGCAGCAGCGCAATCGGCAGGCCGACGTTCAACGGTGTGTCGGCATCCTCGGACAGCAGCGGCAGCTTGGTGGCGTCAGGGATCTCCTGCGATTCGGGCAGCGTGGCGGTGGTGGTCATCGGCTGGCGCAGCAGCGATTCGCTCTGTACCGCGCCGTAGACCATCCACACGGCGACGAAGGACAGCAGCAGCGTGCTGATGACCTCGTTGGTGCCAGCCTTGGCCTTGAGCACGCCGGCGATGCCGCCCCAGAATCCGCCGGCCAGCACTGCGGCGAGCATCGGCATCAGGAAGGACAGCGGCATGGGTAGCGCAGCGGCGCCGCCGTACAGGCTGACGGCCGTGGCGGCGATGCCGCCGAGCGCGATCTGGCCCTCGCCGCCGACATTGGTGAGATTGGCGCGCTGCGCGATGACGAAGCCGATGCCCACCAATGCCAGCGCCAGCGTGCGGTTGATCGATGCGGCCACCGCGTAGGGCGAGCCCCAGGCGCCGTCGGCAAAGGCCACCAGCGCGTCCGGCACCGACGCACCCATCGCCACCACCAGCGCCATGCCGAACAGGCTGGCCACCAGCACCGCCGCCACCGAGACCCACAGCGCCGGTCGCCTCAGCACTTGCAGGTTGAGTGTCAGCGCACTCATGCCGGTTGCCCGGCCATCATGGCGCCAATGCGCTCGCGTTGCGCGGGCTCGGCGGCACAATGGCCCATCACGCGACCCCGGTAGAGCACGACGATGCGGTCGGCCACGTCGATCAGTTCATCGAGCTCCGACGAGATCAACAGCACGCCGGCACCGCGACGGCAGGCTGCGCGGATCTGGCCGTACACCGCCTCCACCGCCCCGACGTCGAGGCCGCGCGTCGGCTGTGCGGCCAGCAGGAACACCAGCCCCTCGGTGCTGATCTCGCGGCCCAGCACCGCCTTCTGCTGGTTGCCGCCGGACAAACCGCCGAAGGCCACGTCTGGCCCGGCGGCACGCACGTCGAAGCGTTCCATCAACTGCAGCGCCGCGCGGCGCAGCGCCGCGCGATCGAGCAGGCCGAAGCGCTTGAAACGATCCAGCCGGTTCAGCAACAGGTTCTCGGCCAGGCTCATGCCGGTGATGCAGCCCACCGCGTGTCGGTCTTCGGGCACCACACCGACGCCGGCCGTGGTCAGCGCCTTCGGTGTCGCCCGACTCATGTCTTGCCCGCACACGAAAAAGTTGCCGTCGCTGCTCGGGGTCATGCCCGACAGCGCGGCGGCCAGCTCCGACTGGCCGTTGCCTTCGACACCGGCCACGCCGACGATTTCGCCGCGGTTGACGATGAGCGTGAAGTTGTTCAGCCGCGTCGTGCCTTCCGCGTCGACCACGCTCAGGCCATTGACCTGCAGCGCCTCGTCAGCGGCCGGCCGCGGCGTCTCGGTGGCGCCGGACTTGTGCTTCGTGTCGCCGTGCTTGCCGGCCGCCACGGCACCCACCATCGCGCCGGCGCCAGCCGCCAGACCGTCCAGATCGCGCTGGATCATCGCTCGCACCAGCTGCGTCATCTCCTGCGCCGGCGCCGCCGAATGCGCGACCACGCGGCCGCCGCGCAGGACGGTGGCAAGGTCCGCCACTTTCTTGATCTCGGCCAGCTTGTGCGTCACCAGCACCACGCTGCAGCCCTTCGCCGCGATGCGCTCGCACACGGCGAGCAGGCCCTCGATTTCGGCCGGCAGCAGCACCGCGGTCGGTTCGTCGAGCACGACCAGGCGCGGGTTGCGCATCAGGCACTTGACGATCTCCACGCGCTGGCGCTCGCCGACAGACAGATCCTGGATGCGGGCATGCGGGTCCAGCGCCAGGCCGTATTCTTCCGACAGCGCCTGCACGCTGCGCGCGTAGTCGTGGCGCTTGAGCAGGCCGCTGACCTGGCCGAGCATCAGGTTCTCGACCACCGTCATGTCGCCCACCAGGCTGAAGTGCTGGTGGACCATGGCGATGCCTTGCGCCAGCGCCTGCGCCGGCCCGGCAGGGTGATACGGCGCACCGTCGAACATCATCTCGCCGCTGTCGGGCTGGTACACACCGAAAACCAGGTTGCAAAGGGTCGACTTGCCGGCGCCGTTTTCACCCAGCAGCGCGTGAATCTCCGCCGGCGCGATGTCGAGCGACACGTCCTGCAGCGCCTGCAGGCTGCCGAAGCGCTTGCTCAGCCCGCGCATCGACAGCAGCGGCGGCACGGCGGCCGTCGCCGCTGCTGCCACCGCAGGCTCGGCCAACATCAAGATCAGCCCTCGAGGACCTTGATCTTGCCGTCGAGAATGTCCTTCTCGATGCCATCGAGCTTCTTCTTCATTTCCGGCGTTTCCTTGCAGATGGCGATGCCCGAGGCTTTCGGGCCCATGGCCAGGCCGAAGGGCTTGTAGCCCGGCTTCCAACTGCCATCGACGGCGCCCTGGATGGCGTACTCGGTGAGGTAGCCGACGCCGGTGATGCTGTAGCCGACATAAAGGGGATCGGTGCCGCAGCGGTTGGTGTAGCTGCCGATGATGTGCGTGCCCTTCTCCTTGGCCGCCTGCTCCATGCCGCGCAGGCCCAGGTTGAGGATGTGATAGTGGATGTCGGCGCCCTGCGCGATGGCGGCGAGCGTGGCCTCCTTCGACTTGGCGACGTCGTCGAAATCGCCGGTGTAGTTGACGATCACCTTGATGTCCGGGTTGATCGATTTGGCACCGTTGCCGTACTCGGTGCCGGTGTTGACGATCGGCGGAATCTCCAGCCCGCCGACGTAGCTGATGACGCCGGTCTTGGACAGCATCGCCGCGGCGGCGCCGACCACGTAGGCGATCTGCGCCTGCTTGACGTCGTAGCCGCTGACATTGGACAGGCTCTCGTCGCGGTTGCCGCCGATGACGGCGAACTTGACCTTCGGAAACTTCTTCGCCACCTTCATCAGCGCGGCCTGCGTCTGGCCGCCGATGCCGATGACCATCTTGTTCTTCTGCGCCAGCGTGGTCAGTGCCTGCTCCATGTCGGCGTTGCTGATGTTCTCGATCATCTGCACCTTGATCTTGTCGCCGAGCGCCTTCTGCACGGCGGTCAGGCCGTCGTAGCCTGATTCCATCCAGCCCTTGTCGGACCGCGAGCCGGGCAGCAGCACGCCCACCGTCAGTGGGTCGGCGGCCTGGGCCACGCCAAGGGCCAGCGTGCTGGCAGCCAGAATCAGGGCGACGCGGCGACGCATCGATGAGAAATGGGACATCGGATTACCTTTCGAGCGTGTTGGCGGGGGTTGAAGGCCGTTCGGCAAAAGCCGCGTCGGTGCTAAGCAGAAACGATGCCAAGGCGTGCACCAGACTTCCACGGGGGCGTGAGCCAGGATGCGCACGACTTGAGGCACAGGACAGTGCGCGAAGCTGGCGCAGGGCCTCTCGCTTTTGGGGCGGGTCAAGTCTTTGCGCACCAGATGTGAGCGGCAGTCAAGTCACTTGATCTTGGTTGACGCCAGCCGGATGGCGCGCGACTTGCTATCTGCTGCCGCACCAGGAGCCTACCGCCCATGCACGAAACACCGATCGCCGACGCGTCCTCTCCGCTCGCACTCGATGCCGGCGCGCTGGCGCAGGCCGTGCGCGATCGACGCTGGCGCTGCGTCGAGGTCACGGCCGCGGCGCTGCAGCGCATCGACGCGGTCGACCGCGGGCTGCATGCTTTCTGCACGCTGGCCGCCGATGTGGCCATGGCACAGGCCGAGGCTCTCGACGCCCGGCTGGCGCAAGGGCAGGACATTGGCAAGCTGGGCGGCGTGCCGGTGGCGATCAAGGACTTGATCTGCACAAAGGATTTGCGCAGCACCTTCGGTTCGCGCCTGTATGCCGACTTCGTGCCATCGGAGGACGACGTCGTCGTCGAGCGCCTGCGTGAAGCGGGCGCGGTGGTGATGGGCAAGACCAACACCTCGGAGTTCGGCTACGGCGCCGTCGGGCACAACCCTTTGTTCGCGACCACGCGCAACCCGTGGAACCGTGCGCTCACGCCAGGCGGCTCCAGCGCCGGCTCGGCCGTGGCGGTGGCGACGCGCATGGTGCCGCTGGCCCTGGGCAGCGATGGCGGCGGCTCGGTGCGCATTCCAGCATCGCTGTGTGGCGTGTTCGGCATCAAACCTTCGTGGGGGCGCGTGCCGGTGTACCCGGGCTGTCGCGATGAACGCTACCCCGGCATCTCGAGCTGGGAATCGTTGGAGCACATCGGACCCATCACGCGCCACGCCGCCGACGCCGCGCTGGCTTTGTCGGTGTTGTGCGGTGCCACGCCGCGCGACCGCTTCTCGCTGCCCGCCGAATCCGCGGACTGGCGGGTCGGTCGCGAGTCCGTGCCTGCTGCGCCGCGCCTGGCGCTCAGCCTGGACATGGGCCATGCGAGGGTCGATGCCGAGGTGCGCGCCGCGGTCGAGGCGGCGGCGATGCGGCTTGGCCTCGAGCTTGGCGTGGCGGTGCAGTCACGCCACCCCGAGATTGGCGACACCCAGGCGATGTTCGAGACCCTGGTGGCGCTGGACACCGATCGCGCGGGCCTCAAGGCCATGGCGCGCCAGAGGGGGGTGACGCTCACCGGCTGGCTGGCAGAACTGGTGGCACGCGAATGGAGCGGGGACGAGTTCAGCGCGGCACTGATGGCGCGCAAGCGCGTCGTCAACGTCACCTGGCGCTTCTTCGAGAGTGCCGATTTTCTGCTCACCCCCACCACTGCGGCGCCGGCCTTCGGGATCGATCTGTTCGGCCCGCAGCACATCGACGACCGGCCGGTGGCGCCCACCGCGTGGATCGCATTTTCCGCATTGGCCAACCTCACCGGGCTGCCGGCGGCATCGGTGCCGATCGGGTTCACCGTCGACGGCCGGCCGATCGGCTTGCAGATCCTGGGCCGCCACCTCGACGATCGCGGCGTGCTGGGGCTGGCGTCTTTGGTGGAGCAGTTGTATCCGCGCGAGTGCTGGCCCGGGCCAGCACTCTGAGTCGCGTCGCCAACACCCGTCGGTCAACTTCTTTCGAGATGTCGAAGACGCCACGCGCGAAGACGCTTCCCGGACCCGTGCCGAAGCGATACACGAGCCCGGCGCGCAGCAGCGGCAAGCCCGCGAGCGCCCCGGCCCGGCCCGCCCGCACTGCGTCGCCACGCGCCAACAGTGCGCCGGTCGACCTGCAGGTCGGCGCACGCCTGAAGCATGCGCGGCAGCTGGCGGGCATCCGCATGCGCGAACTGGCGGCCAAGGTCGGCTGCACCGAGGGCATGATCTCGAAGATCGAGAATGCACGCGTCATGCCCTCGCTGCCGATGCTGCAACGCCTGGTCGAGGCGCTGGGCCGCGACCTGCCTTCGTTCTTCGGCTCCAACCCGGACGCGCCGGGCCTGGTGCTGCGTGCCGGGCAGCGCCCGATAGCGACCACCGACCCGATCCGCAAGGGCCACGGCGTGCAATACGAGCGGCTCATTCCGTTCGGCGCCGGCAACCTGCTCGAAGGCAACATCCATGTCGTCGCCCCCGACGGCGCCAAGCACGACCCGATCACGCACCAAGGCGAGACCATGGGTTACGTGATCCAGGGCCAGCTCGAACTGAACATCGAGGGCACGACCTACTTGCTGAACACCGGCGACTCGTTCTTTTTCAAGAACCACCTCACCAACAGCTACCGCAATGCGGGCAGACACGAAGCGCGTGTGCTTTGGGTCAACACGCCCCAGGTGCACTGAGGTACGGCCCGCATACCGGGCGGGCCACGACCCGAAGGTTTGGGGCGATGGAAGAGGTCGGGAAGGGTGTCGAGCCGCGGGACAGTGGGCGCGGCCACAAACGACCCCGCCGAGGCGGGGTCCGAGATCGAGGTGCAAACCAGTATCAGGCGGTCTTGCGGCGGCGGGCCAGGAGCCCGACCACACCCAGACCGGCGAGCATCAGCGCGTAAGTTTCCGGCTCGGGCACCGGTTGCGTAGCGTAAAGCGCTGCGTTCGACGAGCCGCCCAGGTTGTAGGTGATGGAATCCACCGCGCCGGCGCCGACGTCGATCTTGTACCAGGCGGTGCCCTGAGCGCCTTCGCCTGCTCCGCCTTTGTGGATGCCCAAGTACACGATGCCGGAGAGCGGCGTCGCGAAATTGACCGTGCTGCTGCCGTTCAGGTCGCCAATCTTCTCCAGCCACGTGCCGCCGGTACCAGCCAGGCCCAGGCTTGTCAGCTGGGTATTCGCGAAGGCCATGTCGCCGGCGTTGCCGCTGATGTAGTTGCCTTCGAAATAGCCGCGGCAATCGACGAAGGTGGCGCCGCTGATGTCGCCGGCGCCGCAGACCGGAGGTGGGCCCGGGGGCGCAGCAGCGGCGGAGGTTGCAAATGTGGCCGCGGCAAGGGCCCCGAGCACGATGGATGACGACCTTGCGATCACCTGATCAGCAAGATGATTCTCAAGCGCTATGGTTCGCCGCAGCAGTGTGAAGACCTCGTTCGGGCATGGCGCTGGCCCAACGGCTTTGCCTGCCCGCGTTGCAAGGGTGGCTGGCACAGCGAGTTCCGACGCCAGGAGCGGCTGTACTTCCAGTGCAGCGGCTGCCGCTACCAATGCAGCCTGGTCAGCGGCACGCTGTTCGAGTCCAGCAAGCTGCCGCTGCCCAGCTGGTTCCTGGCGATGCACCTGATGACGCAGGCCAAGAACAACGTCTCGGCGCTGGAGCTCAAGCGCCACCTGGGCGTGTCGTACCCCACCGCTTGGCTGCTCAAGCACAAGCTCATGGAGGTGATGGTCGCTCGAGAGCAGTGGCGCCAGCTTACCGGCAGGGTCGAGATCGACGACGCTTACCTCGGTGGCGAGATGCGAGGCGGCACGCCCGGGCGGGGCTCGACCAACAAAGTTGCGTTCGTGGCGGCCGTGCAGACCACCGAGTGCGGTCAGCCGATCTTCATGTGCCTGTCTCAGCGCCCGTTCACCAAGGAATCGATCAAGGCCTTTGCCCAGCAATCCCTGGCGGCGCCGGCCACCTTGGTCTCCGACGGCCTGGGGTGCTTCAAGGTCGTGCGCGCAATGGGCATCCTGCATGAACCGCATGTCACCGGTGGCGGCGCAGCCAGTGCCAAGCACCCGTCCTTCCAGGCCGTCAACACCGCGCTGGGCAACATCAAGACGTCGCTGTCGGGCACCTATCACGCCTTCGGCTTCAAGAAGTACGCGCGTCGCTACCTGGGCCAGGTGCAGTACCTGTTCAACCGCCGGTTTGACCTGCGCACGCTTCTCGATCGCTTGGCCAGGGCGTGCTCTCAACTCCTGCCATGCCCACTTCGCCAAGTTCGTGCGGCTGAACCATCTTGCTGATCAGGTGCGATCATGTGTATTCCCTGAGGTTGAGATAGGTCTTGCAGACAGTCCGCGCCATGGGCCGGGGTTCATCGCGAGTATCGAGTCAGAGCCGGAAATACTGAGTCCCTCGGCCCCACTCATCCACGGGATGACCCCCCGGACTTCGATGGGTTCGGCGCGGGTGTCGGATGGAAGGGGTTACAAGCTCACCCCGAGTGCGGCAGTGCGATGCGCACCCCCGATCGAATCGCGAACCGGGCGCTACCCGTCAGCCGGCGCCCAGAAACGCCTCCAGCGCCGCCGCCAGCGCCTCGGGCTGGTCGTGGTGCAACATGTGCCCGGCCTCGCGCAGCATCACCTGCCGCACCTGCGGCACCGCGGCCAGGCGCTGGTGGAACTGCTCGCGTGTGAAGCGGCCGTCCCACCAGGTCTCGAACTCACCGCCGTCGCCCTGCACCCACAGCACCGGTGCGGCGATGCGCTGCCAGGTGGCGACGACGTCCTCGGCGCGGGTCAACACCGGATTGATCAACTTGTGCGCCGCATCGGCCAGGATGTGCCAGCGGCCGTCCTCCGCCTGCCGCGACCAGTGGCTCGCCAGCCAGCTGGCCTTGTCGGCCGGCAAGCGCGGGTTGGTCTTCATCAGGCGCGCGGCCACCGCGTCCAGGCTGGCGTAGTCGCGAAGGGTGGGAGTGGTCTTCAACTGGTCGAGCCATTTGACGAGCCGCTTGGGCACGTCGTCCGGCACCGTCTGCGGCATGCCGAAGCCTTCCAGGTTGACCAGCCGGCGGATGCGCGGTGGCCGCACGCCGGCATAGGTCATGACGATGTTGCCGCCCATGCTGTGGCCGACCAGGTCGATCGGCGCATCCGGCGACAGATGATCGATGAGCGCGTCGAGATCGGCCAGGTAATCGTGGAACCAGTAGGCATCGGCTCCTGATGGACCGCTGCGGCCGAAGCCGCGCCAGTCGGCGGCGACCACATGGCGCTCGTCGCGCAGCGCATCGACCGTGAACTGGAACGACGCGCCGACGTCCATCCAGCCGTGCATCATCAGCAGCAGTGGCTGCGTCGGGCTTTGGCGCTCGCCCCAGACGTTCAGGTGATGCGTAAGGCCGCGCAGTTGGACAAAGCGGCTGGTGGCCGCGCGGCGCGGGGCGTACGGTGGAGCTGGCTCAGGCATGCGCCGCACTATAGGTGGCGTGCAGGCGCCGACCGCGGCACCGTTCATCGTCGTCAAGCGCAGTTCGTCGCCGCTTCGGCTGCCTCTGTCGCAACCCGCTTGGACGGCGTGCGGGCGGCTCCTAGAGTGCAGGCATCGATTGATTCGACGCCACTGCAAGGAGACCGACATGAACCAGACCCTCAAGCAAACCGCCACGGCACTGGGCCTGGCCGCCACCATCACGCTGTCGATCCTGGCGGGACTGGATACGCTGGCCAGCCAGCACCACGCGGCGGCGGCGCTGGCCGCTGCGGCCGCACCCGCCACCCAGGCGGCCCAAGCCACGATCACGCCGCAGCGTTCGCCGCGCGGCTGATGACAAATGCGCGGCGCGCCGGGTATCAGCCCAGCGCCAATGCGGCCAGCTTATCCGGCGCCAGCCTGACCTTCACCGATCGCTCGCCGAGCACGCCGGCAATCGCGCTTTCCGGCCGCGAGGTGTCACGCGGCAGCGGATCGGTCAGCGCCACGCCGCTGGCCGTGGTCAACGCCGCCACCCACGGCGTGATGACGCTGGCGCCGCGCTTGACGACGACGGCGGTTTCGCCCGAGGCCAGGCGCACGAAACACCCTGGCGGATAGACGCCGAATTCCTTCACCAGCGCCGCCGTCATCGAATTGCCCGGATCGTGCATGAACATGGCCCGCCCGGCGCGGTCGGCCGCCATCGCATCGCGGTTGCAGCGCGGGCTGAGCTTGGCGGTGTAGATGTCGGCGCGGCGCACCAGCGCCGCCAGATCGCTGACCTGTTCGACCCCGGCCGGATAGCCGCTGCCGTCGGGCGCCACATGATGGTGGGCGACGGCCTCGAGCCACGGCTCGTCGTGCACTCCCGACAGCCTGAGCATGTCCACGCTGCGCTGCGGGTGTGACAGGATCGCCTCGCGCTGTTCGGCGCTCGGCGGCGTGCGCTGCTGAGCGAGCTGGCCCTGCAGCTCGAGCATCGACAGGTTCATCGTCAACGCCACCTTGAACACCTTCTGCGTGGTCGCTTCGTCCCAGCCCAGGCGCCTTGCCACCAGCGTGCTGGTGATGCCGGCGTGGATCGAATGGGTCACGCCGTACTGGGTGTGCGCATTGCCGTCCTGGCGCAGCACCTGGAAGATGGCCAGGTCGGGATCGCGTTCGATCAAGGCCTGCACCGGGCCGCTGACCTCCTCCAACGCCTGCGCAAAACCCACATCGCCGCACGACATCAACGTCTCGCCGACACGCTGCAGGCATTGTCCCCACAGCTTGGGCAGCTGCGCGGCCGGCGCGTCACGGATGGACGGCTCGGCGGCGCGCAATTCGGCGATGTCCACCAACGCGCCGCGCGTGAACAGCGCTTCCATCTGCTCGAAGGTATCGACCACCTGGCCGCGCGCCAGCAACAGCGTGCGGTCGGCGTTGCGCACATTGAAAGGCAGCGGGTGGCCGACGCTGACGCGGTGGCGCACGGTGGCGAGTTCGGAGCATTGCATGTTGGGGGCCCGACGGAAGTGGGGTGACACGAAACCGGCAGACAGCCGGGTGCTGTTGTGTTTTCGGCCGCACCGGCGCCGACTTGAACGGCCCGCCACAGCCGTCCGTCAATGCGCTTCAGGCCGTCGCGCGGCGTCTGACGCAGTCGATGTAGGCCTGGCCGTCGGGCGGCAGGCCGCTGCGCTGCGAGGCCCAGATCATCTCGCCCAGGCACTCCATGACCTCGTGATGGGCTTCGTGCAGTGATTGTTTTCGCGCGGCCAGCAGATTCACCGCCTGGCGGATGCCGGTGGGCTGGTCGATGCTGCACTGCTCGCTGATCGACAGGTGCATCGACAGGTGCAGGAACGGGTTGGTGCGGCCATCCTCGACGCGGTAGGCGGCCGCCAGCGCGGCGGCCTCGTCGGCCAGCTCGGCGTGGTATTCGGGGTGCTCGTCGATCCAGGCGGCCGCTTGCACTTCCATCGGCACCAGCACCTCGGCGGCGCGCTGCTTGCGCCAGGTAGCTGCAGAAGAACGAGCGCACGTCGTGCTGCGAGGGCTGGAACATCCCACAATTGTCGCTTCGCAAGGTCTGACCACAACCCAACCGATCGCATGCCCATGCGCTTCAGCCGACGACGCAGCGCCGCGCACAGCCTGGGTTCTGCGCATTGACCGGCCTGCCGAACGGCTGGCCGGTCCTCACCGATGCCGGCTTCTACGCGCTGGCGGTGCCGGCGGTGCTGTTGATGGGCATGTCCAAGAGCGGTTTCCTGTCGGGCTTCGGCGCCCTGGCGGTGCCGTTGCTCAGCCTGCGCATCGGCGTGCCGCAGGCCGCCGCCATCATGCTGCCGCTGTTGCTGGTGATGGACGGCGCCGGGTTGCAGCAGCTGTGGCGCGAGCGCGACCGTGCGCTGATCCGCCTGCTGATGCCGGCCGGGCTGCTGGGCGTGGTCGCCGGCACGTTGCTGTTCGGTGTGTTGTCGGCGAAGACGCTGGCGGCGGTGGTCGGCGGCCTGACGCTGTTGTTCCTGGCGCAGCGCTTGCTGTTCCCGCCGCAGCCCGGTTCGCCGCGCACACCGCGCTGGGTCGGCTTCGGTCTGGCCATCGCCTCGGGGTTCACCAGCTTCGTCGCCCATGCCGGCAGCCCGCCGCTGAACGCCTACCTGCTGCCGCTGCGGCTGCCACCGATGCGCTATGCGGCGACGACGGCAGTGTTCTTCGCCGCGGTCAACCTGGCCAAGTGGCTGCCCTATGCCTGGCTGGGGCTGATCGACCGCACCAACATGACGACCTCGCTGCTGCTGATGCCGCTGGCGCCGCTGGGCGTGTGGCTGGGCGTTTGGCTGGCGCGGCGCATTCAGCCCCGCTGGTTCTATCGCGTGGCTTATGCGGGCATGTTCTGCACCGGCGCGAAGCTGTTGTGGGATGGGCTGAGATAGCGCTTCAAGCGGCGCGTTCGTCCTCGCTCGAACTGTCGGCAGCATTGCCCGACGCGCTTGCCGACGCCGCCGGCGCTGCCCAGCCGGCGCGCGCGCTGCGCTCGCGCGCCTGGATGCGCTCCTGTGCCAGCTGCGCTTCGAGCTGCTGGCGGCCCTGTTTGGCAATGGCGATGAACTTCTTCTCGTCGCCGCGGTGCGGCGCCATGCGCAGCATCAGCTCGATGCTGTGGCGACGAAAGCGCAAGGCCTGATTGCGCGCGCTGTGCGGCTGCCAGCCCATCAGTTCGAGCACGCTGCGCGCGCTCATCAGGGCCGAATCGAGGGTCTCGCGCTCGATCAGGTCGACGCCGAGCTGTTGCAATTCGTAGTAATGGGTGACGTTGCGTGCCCGGGCCACGATGCGCAGCTGCGGGAAGTGCTCGCGCACCAGCCGGGCCACCTGCACGCTCTGTTCGACATCGTCGATGGCGAGCACGAACACACGCGCCTTGCCGGCACCGGCCATGCGCAGCAGGTCGAGGCGCCCCGCATCGCCGTAGAACACCGGCCAGCCGAAGCGGCGCACCGCCTCGACCTGTTCCGAGTTGTGATCGAGCACGGTGGCGCCGAGGCCGTTGGCGAACAGCAGCCGGCCGACGATCTGGCCGTAGCGGCCGAAGCCGGCAATGATGATCGACGCGTCCTGCGCCTCGTCGATCTCGGCCACCGCCGGTGCATTGCGCCGCGCCAGCAGCGGCGGAATCCACCAGCGGTCGGCCATCACCAGCAACAGCGGCGTCAGCAACATCGACAGCGCCACCGACGCGACCAGCAGCGAGGCGGTCGGCGCATCGATGACGCTGGCCTGCTGCGCCGCCTGGAAGACGACGAAGCCGAACTCGCCGCCTTGGGCGAGCAGGATCACGAACACCGGTTGCTCGGCCAGCGGCAGCGCCATCAGCCGCGCCATCGCCAGCAGCACCAGCGTCTTCAGCAGCAGAAAGCCCAGCACCACCAGCGCCACCAGCCCCGGGTTTTGCAGCACCACCGCGAAGTCGATGCTCATGCCCACGGCGATGAAGAACAGGCCGAGCAGCAGGCCCTTGAACGGCTCGAGGTCGGTTTCCAGCTCGCGGCGGTATTCGCTTTCGGCGAGCAGCACGCCGGCCAGGAACGCGCCCAGCGCCATCGACAAGCCCACCGATTCCATCAGCGCCGCGGTCGCCACCACCAGCAGCAGCGATGCGGCGGTGAAGATCTCGGGCGTGTCGCTGCGCGCGATCCAGCGCAACGCCGGGCGCAGCAGCAGGCGCCCGCCGAGCACGATGCCGGCGATCACCGCCACCGCCTTGGCCGCACCCCACCAGCCGCTGCCGCCGGCCGCCGGATCGACAGCGGCCACGGCCAGCAGCGGCACCAGCGCCAGGATCGGGATGGCGGCGATGTCCTGCAGCAGCGCCACGCCCAGCACCGCCTGGCCCGACGTGCGCGACATCAGGTTGCGCTCGGCGAGCACGCCCAGGCCGATGGCGGTGGACGACAGCGCCAGCCCGAGCCCGGCCACCAGCGCCAGCTGCCAGTCGACCCCGGCGGCCACCGCGACGCCCATGATCAGCGCCGTCGAGCCCAGCATCTGTGCGCTGCCCCAGCCGAAGATCGGCCGGCGCAGCGCCCACAGCCGCTTCGGCTCGAGTTCCAGGCCGACCAGGAACAGCATCAGCACGACGCCGAACTCGGCGAAGTGCAGGATCGTGGCCGGGTCGGTGACGAAGCGCAGCCCCCACGGCCCGATGGCGATGCCGGCGGCCAGGTAGCCGATGATCGACCCGAGCCCGAGCAGCCGCGCCAGCGGCACCGCCAGCACGGCGGCACCGAGGTAGACCAGGCTCATCTGCAACCAGGCGTTGCCGTGTTCCATGGCGCAGCCTTCAGTCGGCCGGGCGCGCGTCGGTGGGCACGTCGCAGGCGCTCACCGGCTCGAGTGCGTCGATCTCCGGCCACGCCGGGTACGACGCCAGGCGCTGCAGCCACACCTGCACGCCGGCAGCGAGCTCGGCGTCGCCGATGCGGTGCGCGCCGTGCAGCAGCATCGGTTCCAGGAAGCGCATGCCGGCGAGCGCGGCGGTCTGCTCGTAAGGCGGCAGGAAGGCATCGAAGAAATAGCGGTTGTAGCTGTCGGGACGGTACGAATCCTCGGGCCCGCCGGTGGACAACACCAGCCACAGATCCTTGCCACGCAGCCGTGTGCCGCCGGGTCCGTAGGCCCAGCCGAAGGTGAAGACTTCATCGAGCCACAACTTCATCAGCGGCGGCATGCCGTACCAGTGCACCGGGTGCTGCCACACCACCAGCCTTGCCGCGGCCAGCGCCACCTGCTCGGTTTCGACATCGATCAGGTAATCGGGGTACAGCGCGTACAGGTCACGCACTTCGACATGCGCCAGCTTCTGGCCGCGCAGCGCTTGCACCAACGCCCGGCTGACGCGCGAATGCTCCTGCTGCGGGTGGGCGACGAGGACCAGGATATCGCTCATGACGACGACCCCTCGTCCGATGGGTACATCGGCCGATCCCCCGAGGGGATGCGGGCCGGCTTGGGAGCGGCCCGGCGCTCGGCCCGCGGCGCCGATGTGGACACAGACAGTCTCATGCGATCTGGGGCAATGTGGGCGACATGGCGCTTGGGTTTGCCCGCCTGTGGAGTCGGCGGATCGGCCGCTACCATAACCGCAACTCGAACAAGCGGAGGGATGCATGCCGGTGATCGTCGTCGCCAACCCCAAGGGCGGTGTCGGCAAGAGCACGCTGGCCACCAACGTGGCCGGTCTGCTGGCGCACCAGGGGCATGCCGTCATGCTCGGCGATGCCGACCGGCAGCAATCGTCGCGGCAATGGCTGGCGCAGCGGCCGGCGCATCTGCCGCCGATCAGCGGCTGGGAACTGGTGCATCACGAGGTGGTGCGCCCGCCCAAGGGCACCCGCGACGTGGTGCTGGACACGCCGGCCGCGCTGCACGGCAAGCGGCTCGAAGCGGTGCTGCGCGTGGCCCACAAGGTGCTCATCCCGCTGCAGCCGAGCCTGTTCGACATCCAGGCCACGCACGCCTTCGTCAACCAGTTGCGCGAGCATCCTCGCGCGGCCGAACTGCAGCTGGCGCTGGTGGGCATGCGCGTGCGCGAACACACCCGCTCGAACGACCAGTTGCACCAGTACCTGTCCACGGTGGGGTTGCCGGTGGTGGCCTGGCTGCGCGACACGCAGAATTACGTGCAGCTGGCGGCACGCGGCCTGACCCTGTGGGACGTGGCGCCGAGCCGTGTCGAACGTGATCTCGAACAATGGCAGCCTTTGAAAGACTGGATCCTGCGATGAAGACCTTTGCCCGCTTGCAAGACCTGCAAACCGAAGTCGGCCGCGAGATCGGCGTGTCCGACTGGATCACCGTCGATCAGCAGCGCATCGACCTGTTCGCGCAGGCCACCGGCGACCACCAGTGGATCCACATCGATCCGGCGCGCGCCGCCAAGGGGCCGTTCGGCACCACGGTGGCGCACGGTTTCCTCACGCTGAGCCTGCTGCCCGAACTCACCGCAGCCGCCTTCGACGTGGCCGACGTGCGCATGGGCGTGAACTACGGCTTGAACAAGGTGCGCTTCACGAACCCGGTGCCGGCCGGCGCCCGCGTGCGCGGCCGCTTCGTGCTGCAGGCCTACGAGCCGATCGAAGGGGGTGCGCAGTTGTCGGTGACGGCGACCATCGAACTCGAAGGCTCGCCCAAGCCGGCGTGCGTGGCCGAATCGATTTCGCGCCGCTTCGTCTAGCATCGCGTCGAACACCATGAAAGTCCTGCTCGTCGATGACCACCCGCTGATCCTGTCGGCCCTGCAGTCGGTGATCAAGGGCCTGGGCGACGATGTCAGCGTGTTCGGTGCCGCCAGCGCGGCCGAGGCACGTGCCGCGCTGAAGCGCGACGACGGCTACGACCTGGTGCTGCTCGACCTGGCACTCGGTGACGCCAGCGGCTTCGATGTGCTCAAGGAGTTCCGCACGGCCTATCCGTCGCTGCCGGTGGTGGTGCTGTCGGCCTCCGACCGCACCAGCGACGTGATCCGCGCCATCGACCTGGGCGCGATGGGTTTCGTGCCCAAGCGCGCCTCCAACGACATGCTCTTCGAGGCGCTGCGCATGGTCATGTCGGGCGCGCTGTACGTGCCGCCGATGATGCTGGGTCTGGACGAGCCACCGCCCGAGGGCGACACCGTGCCCGATGTCATGCGCCGCAGCGGCGACACGCTGCAGGGCGACGAGCATGCCAGCGAAGACACGCTCGAATCGATCGGCCTGACGCCGCGCCAGCGCGACGTGCTCGGCCTGTTGCTGCAGGGCAAGCCGAACAAGCTCATCGCGCGCGACCTGAACGTGTCGGTCGAAACCGTCAAGGACCATGTCGCGGCGGTGCTGCGCGCGTTGAACGTCAGCTCGCGCACCCAGGCGGTGCTGGCGGTGAGCCAGATGCAGCAGCGCGCGGCGATGACGCGCCGGCCGCCCAGCCCCTCCAGCGAATGAGCGCGGCAGCCGGCGCGCCGCCAACATTGCCAGCCCCTTCGGACGACCCGGCCGCCTTGCCCGGCAGCCGCCGCTTCGATCATGTGCGCGCGCTGTTCGCGCAGACGCCGGCCACGCTGATCGGCAACCTGATCGGCGGGGTGCTGGTCGGCGCGATGTTCTGGCCGCTGGCGCCGATCGCGACGCTGCTGGGCTGGTTGATCACTGTGGCCGTGTTGTTGTGCGTTCGCTATGCGCACTTCGTGCGCTGGCGCCGCCACCGCGATGCCGACGACGCCACGCTGCAACGCTGGCGCCAAAGCTGGAAGCCGCTGGTGCTTGCGCAGGCGGCGATGTGGGGGTTGGCGGTGTGGCTGTTCTGGGGCCTGGGCACGCCCTACCACCGTACCGCGCTGCTGCTCATCGTCGTCAGCTATTGCCTCGGCTCGGTGCAGCTGCTGGCCACCCAGCAGCGTCTGTTCATCGGCTTCACCTGCCTGGTGCTGCTGCCGGCCATCGTGCGCATCGCCACCGATTTCAGCCAACCCTGGAACTGGCAGCTGGCCGGCATCCTGAGCCTGCTCTTCGCCATCGTCGTGATGATGGGCCGCACCCAGCGCGGTGCGCTCGACCAGATGATCAAGCTGAAGGCGCACACCGACAAGCTGGCCGCGCAGCTGCGCGTGGAAATGGGCGTCGCCGAAGGCGCGCGCCGCGCCGCCGAGGCCGCCAGCCGCGCCAAGACGCAGTTCTTCGCCGCCGCCAGCCACGACCTGCGCCAGCCGCTGCACGCGATGGGGCTGTTTGCCGAAGCGCTGCGCCAGCGCAACAACGACCCCGAAGTGGCCTCGCTGGTGAACAGCATCAACGAATCGGTGGATGCGCTGGAAGGGCTGTTCGGCGAACTGCTCGACATCACCCGCATCGACACCGGTGGCGTCGAGGTCAACCCCGCGCCGGTGCGCATGCGCGAGCTGTTCGCCCGGCTGCGGCTGACCTTCGAGCCGGCGGCGTTCGAGAAGGGCCTGGCATTGACTTTCCATGGCGAGCGCCATGTCGCCCATGCCGATCCGGTGCTGCTCGAACGCATCCTGCGCAACCTGGTCAGCAACGCCATTCGCTACACCGACGACGGCGGCGTGCTCGTCAGCTGCCGGCCACGCCGCCGTCCCGACGGCGACAAGCTGCTGTTTCAGGTGTGGGACAGCGGCATCGGCATCACCGAAACCACGCTGCCGCGCATCTTCGACGAGTTCTACCAGGTGCAAAGCCAGCGCCCGCTGCAGGCCCATCAGCGCAAGGGCCTCGGGCTGGGGCTGGCCATCGTCGCGCGGCTGTCGCAGTTGATGGGCGCGCCGATCGACGTGAAGTCCCGTGTCGAACGGGGCACCGTGTTCTCGTTCGAGGTGGCGGTGGGCTCGGCGCCGCGCATCGCCGCGCAGCCGGTGGCGTCAATGAAGGCGCCGCTCGGTCTGACCTTGCAGGGCCGCTTGATCCTGCTCGTCGAGGACGAGGCGGCGGTGCGCGAAGGGCTGGTGGTGCTGCTGAAAGCCTGGGGCGCCAGCGTGCTCGATTTCGACACCGTCGCCGGCCTGCGCGACTGGTTGGCGAGCGGGCCGCCCGAGGCGCCGCACCTGTTGATCGTGGACTATCGGCTGCCGCAGGCCAGCACCGGGCTCGATGCATTGGCCGCTGTGCGCGCGCACTGGCCGCAACAACACTTTCCCGCCATCGTCGTCACCGGCAGCACCATCGGCGGCCACGAGAGCGAAGCCGCCGAACACGATTTCCACCTGCTCATCAAGCCGGTGCTGCCGAACAAGCTGCGCGCGATGATCGCCTTCAAGCTGGGCGCACGCTGAGGTGTGCTGCGCGCGCCGCGGCGTGTCAGGTCGGCGGCCGGCCCCCGCCGGGCAATTTCGTCACCGTGCACTGCGCCGACTGGGCGCTGCGCGCATCGAAGAGGTTGCCCACGTTGGTGATGTAGGTCTGCGGCGAGATGCGGCCGTAGTACAGGCGCGAGGTCTGGTCGAGCCACTGGTCGTAGATGTCGTCGGTGTCCTGGTCGTAGCTCGGGTCCTGGAAGTTCGGCGTGACCACGAACTGCCCGGCATGCAACGGCGCGCATTCGGTGGCGATGCGGTTCAGGAAGGCGTTGAAGCCGGTGGCCTGCACGTTGTTCCAGGCATCCGGTGCGCAGCCGGTCATCGACAGCACCAGCGTGGCCGCAAAAGCGGTTCTAAGCATCGTTCTCACCTCTTGCACAGCGTCCAGCGACGACGATACTTTAGTCTGCCCATCAGGCATCCGGCTCGCGTCGGACGACGCGACCTGCGGCAGTTCCCCGGTTCTCACGTTACAAAGCCATGTCGACCGAACCCGCTCCCGCCGGACAAGCTGCCTTGACGCCCGCCACGCCGGTGGCCGTCACCACGACGGCCCCGCCGGCGTTGCCGGAGGCCACCGGTGCGCAGCCATCGGCCGGCAGCGACCCAGGGCCTGCCGAGCCGATGCGCGGTGCCATTCGTGTCAGCAGCAAGGCCCAGATCGTGCTGGCGGTGCTGGCATCGATCGTCTTCCTGCATTGGGCGCAGGATGTGTTCGTGCCGGTGATGCTGGCCATCGTCACCAGCTACGCTCTGACACCGATCGTCGACCGCATGGAACGCTGGCGCATGCCTCGCGCGGCGGCGGCGGCGCTGCTGTTGACTGCCATCCTGGCCGCCCTCGGGGGTACCGCGTACGCGATCTCCGACGACGTGGCCGACTTCGTCGAACTGCTGCCCCGGGCTGCGCAGAAGGTCAGGCAAATGGCGCGCGCGCAGCGCAACAGCCCCGACACGCCGCTGGACAAGGTGCAGGAGGCCGCCGAGCAACTCGAAAAGGCGGCCGTCGAAGGCAGCAAGGCGGTGCCCAAGGCGGAACCCGGCGTGACGCGGGTGCAGGTGGAGAAAGCCAAATTCAATCTGAAGGACTACCTGGTGACGGTGACGCCGGCGCTGATCCACCTGGCCGGGCAACTGGTGGTGGTGGTGTTCATCACCTATTTCGTGCTTGCTGCGGGGGACGCCTTCAGGCGCAAACTGGTCCACCTGGCGGGGCCCACGCTGAGCCAGCGGCGCATCACGTTGCAGGCGGTCAACGACATGCGCGACCACATCGAGCGCTACCTGCTGCTGCAGGTGCTGCTGAGCCTGGCCGTCGGCGTGGTCACCTGGCTGGCCTACTGGGCGGTGGGCATGGACAACGCTCCGGTATGGGGCGTCATCGCCTGTGTGGCCAATTTCATCCCCTACATCGGTTCGCTGGCTGTCACCGGCGCATCGGCGCTGGTCGCCTTCGTCCAGTTCGGCACCGTCGACATGGCGCTGCTGGTGGGCGCCCTGTCGATGGTGATGCACACCGTGTCGGGCAACCTGATCGCACCTTGGCTGACCGGGCGGGCCAACAAGATGAACCCGGTCGCGGTCTTCATCGGCGTGCTGTCCTTCGGCTGGCTGTGGGGCGTGTGGGGCTTGCTGCTCGGGGTGCCGATCCTGCTCATCGTCAAGACCGTGTGCGATCAGGTCGACGAGATGAAGCCGCTCGGCGAGTTCCTCGGCGCCTGATCAGCCGCTCTGCGCCGGGCCTGCGCGGCCCAGCTTGCCGATGAAGAAGTAGTACACCACCGCCAGCGCGAGCGGCGCCAGGTAGTAGATGGCGCGATAGGCCAGCAGCGCCGCCAGCAGTTCATTGCGCGCAGCGCTCTGCGCCAGCAGGGTCACGTACACCGCTTCAAGCACGCCCAGCCCGGCCGGCACACGCACGATGACACCCGCCATCGCGGCGATCAGCATCACCGACAGCACGTCGCTGAAGCCGATCTTCTGCTGCAACAGCACATAGATGATGGTGGCGATCAGCGTCCAGTTGAGCGCTGAAATGCCCAACTGCAGCAATGCCAAGCGAGCCGTGGGAAGTGTGAGCTGATGGCCCCGCAGCGTCCACTGGCGGCGTCTGGACTTGAAGCACAACAGCAGGTAGGTGGCCACCAGCGCCAGCAGCACGCCGCCGAGCACGCGCAAGCCGAGCGCACCGATGACCCAGTCGGCCGGCAGTTCGAGCGGCCTGACAACGAACACACCGCCGGCCAGCAGCATGTAGCCCAGCCAGTTGGTCAACATGCTCAGGGCCAGCACCTCGGTGATGACGGCCGCATCCAGGCCCAGGCGCAGGTACAGCTTGTAGCGCATGCCCACGCCACCGACCAGCGCACCCATGTTCAGGTTGAACGCATACGACACGAAGCCGACGCCGAGCACTTGACCCGTGCCGAGCGCATGGCCGGTCTGGTGGCGGCCGATCAGGTCGTAGCTGCAATACACGGCATAGCTCGCCAGCGCCAGCGCAGCGGCGATGAGCAACGGGCCGGCCCGGTAGTCGCGCAGTGACTCGAGCACCTGCGACCATTCGATTTCGCGCGCCTGTTCCACCAGCAGCCACGCCACCAGCAGCAGGAAGATCACCGTCGCCGCGCGCTTGGCCTGCGGCCACCATGCTTTGGCTGCAAGGCCGACGCCGGCGGCAGCCGGCCGCTTCAGCGTGGCGGCCGGTTCAGCCGACATGGGTCGGTTGCGCAGTCGTCGCTCGGGCGGTGGCGTCGAACACCTGCGGCGAGGTCGCCTCCTCAGCTGCTGCTGCTGCTGCGCACGCGGCAGCGGTGGCACGAGGCACGGCATCGAAGCTCGGCATGCGCAGCTTCTGTGTGTGTTGCGGCAACTGTTGCGCCCAGGCGGGGAAACGCCGCAGCACATGAAACAGCAGCACGTTGCGCAACTGCTGCAGCCACGCGAAGCGCGGCTTGGGCGGTGTCGGCGCGAGCTTGCAGTCGCTGGCGATCAGCGCTTCCAGGTTGTCGCGCAGCGTGCGCGCGAAGGCGGCATCGCGGAACACGAGATTGGCCTCCAGGTTCAGCGACAGGCTCAGCGGATCGAGATTACTCGAGCCGACCGTGGCCCAGTCGTCATCGATCACCGCCACCTTGCCGTGCAACGGGCGCTTGCAATATTCGTGCACCTTGACACCGTGGCGTTGCAGGTGGCCGTACAGCAGCGCCGCCGCGGTGCGCACGATCGGCATGTCGGGCTCGCCCTGCAGGATCAGGTGCACGTCGACTCCGCGCCGTGCTGCCTTCGTCAGATGGCGCAGCAGCCGATAGCCGGGAAAGAAGTAGGCGTTGGCGATGAGCACCGATTGGCGCGCGCCGCGCAGGGCGCTGAGATAGTGGCGTTCGATGTCGCCGCGATGGCGGTGGTTGTCGCGCGTGACGAACAAGGCCTGCGACGATGGCGTTTCGGCCGCCGGCCGCGGTTCGAAGCGCGGCGCGCTCGCGAGCCGGCTCGACGCGCGGGCACCGTGTTCGATGGCGTTGCGCGCGAAACGGTGGATGTGCTGCACGATGTCGCCGCGCACCCGCACCGCGTAGTCCTGCTTGGCCATCGGGCCGAAATCGGCCAGGTGGTCGGCCGAATAGTTGATGCCGCCGACGAAGGCCACCTCGCCGTCGGCCACCACCAGCTTGCGGTGCATGCGGCGCAGCACCTGCAGCCGCTGGCCGAACAGCCGCGTCACCGGATCGAACACGCGCATCTTCACGCCGGCATCGAGCAACGACTCGATGAAATGCCGCGACAGGTCGGGCGAGCCGTAGCCATCGACCATCAGGTGCACCTCGACGCCGCGCCGGGCCGCATCCACCAGCGCCGCGTGCAGTTGCTGGCCGACCTTGTCCTCGAACAGGATGAAGGTCTCGATGATCAGTTCGCGGCGCGCGTTGCCGATGGCCTCGATGACGGCCGGGTAGAACTGCTCGCCGTTTTCGAGCAGCTCGACACGTTGCACATCCGCCCAGGCGCTGCGGTGGGCGCCGTTCACAGCCGCACCTCGGCGGCCAGCGGCGCATGGTCCGACAGCGATGACCACGGGCTGCTGGGCAGCGCCAGCGGGGCGTGCGCGCTGAAATTGCGCACATAGATGCGGTCGAGCGGGAACAGCGGATAGCGCGCCGGGAACGTCTTCGCCGCGCGGCCGTGCGCCCGCTCGAAGACTTCATGCAGCCCCGCGCACTTGTCCACCACGCGGTGTGCGCGGTTGTTCCAATCGTTGAAATCGCCGGCCACGATCAGGGCCGCACTGTCGGGCACGCGATCGGCGATGACCTGGCACAGCAGCCGCAACTGGCGCTGGCGTTGCCACTGGCGCAGGCCCAGGTGCACGCAGATGGCATGCAACGGTTCAGCCGCCGTCGGCACGTCGATCTCGCAGTGCAGCAGGCCGCGGGATTCCTTGCCCGCGATCGACACGTCGTGGTTGCTGTGATGCAGGATCGGGTGCTTGGACAGAATCGCGTTGCCGTGGTGGCCGTGCGGATACGCGGCGTTCTGTCCGTAGGCGAACTGCGGCCAGATCTGGTCGGCGAGGAATTCATAGTGCGGCGCCTGCGGCCAATTGGCCAATTGGGCCGCATGGCCGTTGTGCGTGCCCTGCACTTCCTGCAGAAACACGATGTCCGCCGCCACATGGCGCACCGCCTCGCGCAGTTCGTGCAACATGAAGCGGCGGTTGAACTGGGCAAATCCTTTGTGGGTGTTCACGGTCAGGATGCGAAGCCTGTGGCGCGCGGCGTCTCGGGTCATGGGTGGGCAATTGCGTGGATGCCAGTTTGTAGCCGGTCGCGCCCAGCCGCGATGTAGGACACGGCCGACAGGCGTTGAAGGCCCACGGCGCAAGCGTCGCCATGTTGCTCTCGATCCCGCCGCAGCTCGAGAAATTGGGGGAGTGCGGGTGAGTTTGGCTGGCGCGCCTTGAATTCGGGCGCAGCGCCGTGCATCTGCCCCCGTGGACGCCAGCGCCGTGACGCCGACCGCCGTGATGCTCGCGCTGGTCGTGCTGGCACTGCTGGGCGCGGCTGCGCTGCTGACGCAGCCGTGGCGGCTGGCGCGCCACCGCCAACGCCTGCGCGCGCGCCCTTTTCCCGCCGCATGGCGTGACATCCTGCGCCGGCGCGTGCCGCTTGCAGCGCGCCTGCCGGCGCCGCTGCAACTGCGCCTGAAACGCCACATCCAGGTCTTCATCGCCGAGAAACCCTTCATCGGCTGCCAGGGCCAGGTCATCGACGACGAGGTGCGGGTGACCATCGCCGCGCAGGCATGCCTGCTGCTGCTGGGCCACGACGGTGCCGACTGCTTTCCGCGCCTGCGCCAGGTGCTGGTCTATCCGGATGTGTTCCTGGTGCGGCGCGACCACCCGCTAGGCGCCGGGTGGGTGCAGGCCGCGCCGCGCGCGCTGGCCGGCGAATCGTGGGCGCACGGGCAGGTGGTGCTGGCCTGGTCGCAGGTGCTGGCCGGCGCGGCCGATGACAGCGATGGCCAAAACGTCGTCGTGCACGAATTCGCGCACCAGATCGACCAGGACAAGGGCGTCGCCGATGGCCGGCCGTGGCGGCGCAACCGGCACGCCGGCCGCCGCTGGGACGCGGTCATGGCGGGCGAGTTCCTGCGCTTGCAACAAGTGCGCGACAGCGGCGCCCCGGGCATCGACGGCGCCGACGACCCGGCCGAGCTGTTCGCGGTGCTGAGTGAACATTTCATCGAGCGTGCCGACGCGTTGGCTGTCGAAGCGCCGGCAGCGTATCGCGAGTTGATCGATCTGTACGGCTTCGATCCCGCCGCCTGGTGAGCGCAAGCGGGCGTTTCCCATGCGTGCCTGTCGCCGACGGGTCGCGCCGCGCAAGGCGGTTCTTTCGGCACCTTGCTGATCGTCTCTCGCAACATGGGCGGCGAGCAGTTGCCCATGCGGCAAAAAAGAGCAGCGGCCTGGGCCGCTGCAAGTGGGGTGCTTGAAAGACTTCGCTTACAGGCCGACGCCGTAGTAACCGTTGACTTGGCGGCTGTAGTCGCTGGTGTAGCGCGGCACGTCGTCGTGCGGATAGTGCGGCGCCTTGTCGAGCTTGTTCTTGTCCAGCGGCACCACGTAGCCGTCCTTGTCGGTGTCGTACTTCAGCATGTTCCAGGGCATCGGGTAGCGATCGGTGCCCATGCCGAGGAAGCCGCCGAATTCGAGCACCGCATAGCGCACCTGGCCCGAGCGCTTGTCGATGATCAGGTCATCGACCGAACCGAGCTTGTCGCCGGCCAGGTTGTACACGTCGGTGCCTTCGACCTTGTCCGACGAAATCTTGTCGCTGCTGGTGGGTGTGCTCATCGAGAAATCTCCTTAAACGGGTGTGTGTGTTGCGCCTGTCGGCGCCCGATCGACGGGTTGCATCTGTCGATGTGTGCACTGTCCCACCCGCTGGGCGAGCACACCGTCGGCCCGCGGGCCGGGCCGGTGTAGGAATTCGCCGATGTCACACGCCACTGCGAGCGGATCGGTGCGCTGTGTTCAGCAGCGCCAGCGCCAGTGCGGCACCGATGCCGATGCCGACGGCGTCGCCCAGCAGGTCGGCCCAATCCGCCGTGCGTGTCGGCACCAGGCTTTGCAGCCCCTCGATGAGTGCGCCGTAGGCCAGCAGCGCGCCCCATGCGGCGGCGCGCAGGCGTGGCGGGTGCGGGTGGGCCAGGCCTGCGGCCAACGCCAATGCCGCGAAGGCGAAGGCATGGTTCAGCTTGTCCCAGCCCAGCGTCAGCTCGGCGGGCGGCTGGGACACGGTGGCCAGCACGCCGACCGTGGCGACCATCAGCCACAGCAAGATGCGCCATGCGCGGCGGGCCGTGGGACCGACGGCCAAGGTCCGGCAGAGCCGTTCGACAACAGCATGCAGGGTGGCAGGCAAGGCGTTCTCCAAGGCGGGCCGCGCACAGACTCAGCGCGTACCCAGGCTTGCCGATGCACGCCGAGGCAAATGCGCACCGGGCACCGACGACGGATGCATTGTCCCGTCGCCGGCACCCGGCGCGCTGTCTCGGCGGTCAGTGAACGCCTGTTCAAGGTCAGCTCACCCGTGCGTTCAAGGCGCCGTGTTCACCTGGATCGAACGTGCATCGACCATGCGCTCGAAACTGTCCGGATCGAAGCTCTTCATCGCGGCCAGCTTGTCGCGGCCGACGTTGAGCATCAGCTCGTCATCGTCCGCCCGCGTGGAGAACGACGTGAGCGGGAATGCGTAGAGCTTTTCACCCGCCAGCCAGCTCGGGTCGAAGGCCAGCACCGCGTAGCGCACCTTGCCGGCGCCAATGTCCACCACCAGTTCCTTGATGTCGCCGATGTCCTTGCCTTCACGGCTGTTCACGTCCATGCCGATGACATCGCTGGCACGAACCAGGCGTGACTTCGCCATGTCGGTGGTGTAGCCATACGTGGTGTCGATGCTCTCGATGTACCGGGTGTTGGCGACGGCCGTCTTCCAGTCCTTCTTGTCCAGCGCGGCGCGGTCGAGCAGGTCGCGCGACATGGTCTTGTAGCTCAGCGTCTTGCCATCGGCGGAAAGGTCCATGTCCTGGATCGGGACCGCGAACAACTTTTCGGCCCTGAAGATGCTTGGGTCGTATTCGAACATCGCGTAGCGCACATCGCCGGTGGCCAGGTTGACGATCAGGTCGCTGATCTCGCCGGCGTTCTTGCCATCGGGGCCTTGCACGTTCATGCCGACCAGTTTGCTGGCGCGCAGGAAGTGCGGGCTGACGGCGGTGGTGGCGGACGAAGCCGTTGGCTTGACCATCGTGTCGGGTGCCATCACCTTGTCCTGCGCGGCGAATGCGATCTGGCTGGCCGCGACGATCAGGCTGGGCAGCAGGGCCGTTCGAAACAGTGGTCGTGTCTTGTTCATGAAGCCTCCTGTGAATCAAATGGAAAATTCAGTGTGGCTGCGGCTGCCTCACGAGCGCGTCGGCATGCCGCGGCGACGCCTGTAGGACAAGGCGCCGGCCCGCCGTGGGCCGGGGACGAATCTGCCGCAGCCGGCGCAGACAATGCAGCCGATGAACGCCCCCGCATTGCCCGTGCGCAAGCCGCATCTCGACAGCCTGGCCGTGACGTTGCTGCTCGGCTGCTGCGCCTTCTGGGGCTTCCAGCAGATCCTGATCAAGTTCGCGGTCACCGAGATTGCGCCGCTGTGGCAGGCGTCGTTGCGCTTCTGGGGTGCGACGGTGTTGTTGTGGCTGTGGTGCCGCGGGCGCGGCGTGCCGCTGTTCGGCCGCGACGGCACGCTCGGTGCCGGCTTGCTGGCGGGCCTGCTTTTCGCCGGTGAATTCGCCGCCATCTACCTCGGCTTGCGCCTGACCAGCGCATCGCGGCTGACGGTGTTCCTGTACACCAGCCCGTTCGTGGTCGCGCTGCTGTTGCCGCGGCTGGTGCCCGGCGAGCGGCTGCGACGCGTGCAGTGGATCGGCCTGGTGATGGCCTTCATGGCTGTCGCGCTGGCCTTCAGCGACGGCTTCCGCCATGGCAGCGCGGCTGCCCAGTGGCGCGGCGATGCGCTCGGCCTGGCCGCGGGCATCCTGTGGGGCCTGACCACGCTGACCATTCGCGGCAGCGTGCTCGGCGCGGCCAGCGCCGAAAAGACCTTGTTCTACCAGGTGGCGGTGACCGCCGCGGTGGCGCCCTTGATCTCACTCGCGCTCGGCGAAACCTGGTCGCTCGACTACTCGTCGCTGGCCTGGGGGTCGCTGGCGCTGCAGACCGTCGTCGGCGCCTTCGCCTCCTACCTCACCTGGATGTGGATGCTGCGCCACTACCCGGCCACGCAGATGGCCACCTTCTCGTTCCTGACGCCGGTGTTCGCGCTCGTGTTCGGCGTGCTGCTGCTCGGCGAAGCGCTGACGCCACAACTGGTGCTGGCGCTGGTCGGCGTGGTGGTGGGCATCACGCTGGTCAATCGACGGGCCCGCGTGCCCGCCGCCGCGGCCGCGCTGTGACCGGGGTCGGCTCAGCCGGCCCGCATCGCCTTCAGGATCTGCTGCGAGCCCGCCGCCAGCAGCCGCGCATCGGAGGCCACCGTGACAAAGCGGAAGCCCTTCGCCGCGCGTGCCAGCGCCACTTCGGGCACGCCGTTGTGGATGCCGGCGACCACGCCATGCGCCTGCGCCCGTTCGAGAATGTGCTCGATCGCCTGCACCGCTTTCGGGTCCGGGTCGTCGAACACCGGGCGGCAGCCGAGCGCCAGCGACAGGTCGCTGGGGCCGATGTAGATCGCCTCCAGCCCGTCCACCGACAGGATGTCGTCGAGGTTGTCGAGCGCCTGTGCGGTTTCGATCATCGCGAAGGCGACGACGGTCTCGTTGGCCTTTGCCGCGTAGTCGGCACCACCGTACAACGACGCGCGCACCGGGCCGAAACTGCGCGTGCCCTTGGGCGCGTAGTTGGTGTAGGCGATGAGCTTCTGTGCGTCCTCGCGCGTGTTCACCATCGGGCAGATGACGGCATAGGCACCCGCATCCAGGCTCTTCATGATGATGCCCGGCTCGAGCCACGGCACGCGCACCACCGGCACCGTCGGCGTGGTCGAAATCGCCTGCAGCATCGTCACCATGGCGGCGTAGTCGATGACGCCGTGCTGCATGTCGATGGTCAATGTGTCCCAACCCTGGTGCGCCATGACCTCGGCCGAAAAACTGTTCGGCACCGCCAGCCAGCCGTTGACCGCCGTCTTGTTCTCGTTCCACAGCGTGCGCAGTCGGTTCTCTCTCATCGGGTGCTCCTGTTTCAGCGAACCAGGCACGGCCGCTTGGGGTTGAAAGTCCAGTTCGGTATCAGGGTCTGCATGGCGACTGCGTCGTCGCGTGCGCCCAGCCCATGTCGAAGATACAGCTGGTGCGCCTGGTCCACCTCGACCATGTCGAGTTCGACGCCCAGACCGGGCGTTGTCGGCACCTGGATCGAACCGCCCTCGATGCGCAGCGGCGCCTTGGTCAGGCGCTGGCCGTCCTGCCAGATCCAGTGCGTGTCGATCGCCGTCACCTGGCCCGGCGCGGCAGCCGCCACGTGCGTGAACATCGCCAGCGAGACATCGAAGTGGTTGTTCGAATGCGAGCCCCAGGTCAGGCCCCAGTCGCGGCAGGTCTGCGCCACGCGCACGCTGCCAGCCATCGTCCAGAAGTGCGGGTCGGCGAGGGGGATGTCGACGCTGTGCAGCGACAGCGCGTGCGTCAGTTGGCGCCAATCGGTGGCGACCATGTTGGTGGCCGTGGGCAGGCCGGTGGCGCGGCGAAATTCGGCCATCACCTCGCGGCCCGAGAAACCGTCTTCGGCGCCGCAGGGATCTTCGGCGTAGGCGAGCACGCCGTGCTGGTCGCGCATCAGCCGCACAGCATCCTTCAACAACCAGCCGCCGTTGGGGTCGAGCGTGATGCGCGCTTCGGGAAAGCGCTCATGCAGTGCGCGCACCGCCTCGACCTCTGACTCACCGGCGAGCACGCCGCCCTTGAGCTTGAAGTCCTGAAAGCCGTAGCGCGCCTGCGCTGCTTCGGCCAGGCGCACGATGGCTTGTGCATCCAGCGCCGGCTCGTGGCGCAGCCGGCACCAGTCGTTATCCGCGTCGGGCTCTTGAGCGTAGGGCAGATCGGTCTTGCGTCGGTCGCCGACATAGAACAGGTAGCCCAGCACCTGAACCGCATCGCGCTGCCGGCCTTCGCCGAGCAGTTCGCACACCGGCACGCCGAGGTGCTGGCCGAGCAGATCGAGCAACGCGCTCTCGACCGCGGTGATGGCGTGGATGGTGGTGCGTTGATCGAAGGTCTGCTGGCCGCGCCCGGCCCCGTCACGACCGGCAAAGCGCGACTGCATCTGCTGCAACATTTGCCGCAGCGCGCCCAAGGGCTGGCCGACCACCAGCGGCGCGGCATCTTCCAGCGTCTGCCGGATCGCCTCGCCGCCCGGCACTTCGCCGACACCGGTGTGGCCCGCGCTGTCCTGCAGCAGCAGCAGATTGCGCGTGAAGAACGGTGCGTGCGCACCGCTCAGGTTGAGCAGCATGCCGTCGCGCCCGGCCACCGGAATGGCGCGCAGCGTGGTGATGACCGGTGTGCTCATTTCAAACCCCCACCAGCCGCGGCAGCCACAACGACAGCGCCGGCACGAACGTGACGACGGCCAGCACACCCAGCGCCAACACGAAGAACGGCAGCAGCGCGCGCACCACCTGTTCGATCGGCAGCTTGCCGACCGCGCTGCCGACGAACAGCACCGAGCCCACCGGCGGCGTGATCAAACCGATGCCGAGGTTGATGATCATGATCATGCCGAAGTGCACCGGGTCGACGCCCACTGCGATGACCACCGGCAGCAGGATCGGCGTCAGGATCAGCAGCAGCGCGGCCATGTCCATCAAGGTGCCGAGCATCAGCAGCAGCAGGTTGATGCACAGCAGGATGACGACCTTCTCATGGGTGAAGGCGGTGAGCGCCTGCGTGATCTTCATCGGGATCATCATCAAGGTCATGATGTAGCCGAAGCTGGCGGCGAAGGCGATCAGGATCATCACGATCGACACCGTCTTGACGACACGGTGTGCGAGCTTGGGCAGGTCGCGCCAGCGGTAGTCGCGATAGACGAACATGGTCACGCCGAAAGCCCACAGCACCGCGATCGATGCCGATTCGGTGGCGGTGAAGACGCCGCTGAGGATGCCGCCGAGGATGATGACCATCGTCGCCAGGCCCCACAGCGCATCGGCGGCGATGTGCAGCGCCTGCTTCAGCGGGATGCGCTCACCGATCGGGAAGTTGCGCTTGCGCGCCAGCCACATGCAGTAGGTGATCAGCGTGAGCCCGAGCAGAAGGCCCGGCAGCACACCGGCCATGAACAGCGCGGCGATCGAGATCGAGCCGCCGGCGGCCATCGAGTAGATGACCGCGTTGTGGCTGGGCGGGATCAAGGTCGCCTGGATCGAGCCGCTGACGGTCAGCGCGGTGGCGAAGTCGCGCGGGTAGCCCTTCTTCACCATCTCGGGAATCATCACCGAGCCGATCGATGCGGTGTCGGCCACCGACGAACCCGAGATCGCGCCGAAGAAGGTCGAGGCCAGCACGTTCACCAGCGACAGCCCGCCGCGCAGGAAGCCGACCAGCACGCCGGCAAAAGCCACCAGCCGCCGCGACATGCCGCCCTCGGCCATGATCGCGCCGGCGAGCACGAAGAACGGAATTGCGAGCAGCGAAAACTTGTTCACGCCGTCGGCGATCTGGATCATCACCGCCTCCAGCGGCAGGTCGATCCAGATGGCGCCGACCAGCGCCGCCAGGCCCAGCGAATAGGCCACCGGCATGCCGATGGCGATGAGCAGCGCGAAGCTGCCGAGCAGCACGATCGCGTCGAGGTTCATGCCGGCAGCTCCGCCGCGACGTCATCGTCATGGTCGAAGCGCACCACCGCGCGCCGGTGCTGCGGCCCCCAGACCAGCGCTTCGAGCACGAACAGCAGCGTGCAGGCCGCGCCCAGCGGCACCGGCGTGTAGGTCCAGCCCACCGCCATCCACGGCAGCGCGGCGATCGTCTGGCCCATCGTCTCGCGGCACAGCTGGATGCCATAGACGAGCATGAAGACGCAGATCGTCAGCATCAGCAGCAGCACCGCTTTGCGCCCCAGCCATTGCAGTGCGCTGGGCAGGCGATCGGTCAGCATCGCCACGGCGATGTGCGAGCCGGCACGGAACGCGGCCGCCGAGCCGAAGAAGGTGAAGATCACCATCAACAGGATCGCGATCGGCTCGGGCCACTGCGCGCCGAAGCCGAGCACATAGCGCGCGAACACGCCGACCGGAATGATCAGGCTCATCAGCAGCACCGACAGCGCGGCGATCCAGATGCAGGCCAGGTAGAGGGCGTCGAGGGCTCGTTGCATGGGGTGCGCAGGTTGACTCAGCAGACCCTCACCCCAGCTCTCTCCCGCACGGCGGCAGAGCGAGTGTGGCCTGTCACCCTCTGCCACGTGTGGGCGAGGGCCGAAGTGAGGGAGAGGCCGTTACTTCACCGCCGCGATGCGTGTCATCAGGTCCGCATACGGCGCGCCGTACTTAGCACGCACCGGCGCGGTGGCATCGAAGAACGGCTTCTGATCGACCTCGATGAACTCCACGCCGGCCGCCTTCAGCTTGGCGGTGTACTCGGCCACGCTCTTGTCCCACAGCACGCGCTGTTCCATCTGCGCCTCGCGGCCGAACTTCTTCATCAGCACCTGCTCTTCTGGCGTCAGCTTGTCCCAGGCCGCCCTCGACATGACCAGGATCTCGGGAATGATCAGGTGGTGCGTCTGCGCGTAGTACTTGGCGCCGGTGGTGTAGTGGTTGGAGGTGAACATGCTCGGCGGGTTGTTCTCGGCGCCGTCGATGACGCCGGTCTGCAGCGCGGTATAGACCTCGCTGTAGCCCATCGCGATGCCGTTGCCGCCGAGCGCATTCATCGTGTCCACGAACAGCGGGTTGCCCATCATGCGCACCTTCTGGCCTTTCAGATCATCGGGCTGGTGCACCGGTTTCTTGGTGTAGATGCTGCGCGAGCCGCCGTCCATCCAGGCCAGCGCCACCAGCTTGGCCGGGCTGGCGCTGATCTTGTCGAGAATCTCCTGGCCGATCGGCCCGTCGATGACCGCGCGCATGTGCGCTTCGTTGCGGAACACGAAGGGCATGTTGAAGACATTGACCTCGGGCACCACCGCGCCGACCGGGCCGAGCGAGGTGCGCAGGATCTGGATCGCGCCGACCTGCGTCTGCTCGATCATCGTCTTCTCGTTGCCGAGCACGCTGCTCGGGAACATCTGCATCTTGTACTTGCCCTTGGTCGCTTCTTCGAACTTCTTGCCCATGCTTTCGGTGGCCACCACGGTGGGGTAACCCGGCGGGTGCACGTCGGCCGCCTTGAGCACGGTCTGGGCGAGCGCGCTCAGCGGCAGGCCGAAGGCGGCCGCGGTAGCGACGGTGATGAGGTGGCGGCGAAGGGTCATGTTTTGTCTCCGGTTGGGTCTGTGTGAAAGCAAGCGAATGGGTCAATCGAACGGGCCGGTGCGCACGAAGGCGCCGCCTTGCAGCCGCGCGGCAGGGTCCGACAGATCGGGCGGCGGCGTGCGCGCGAACACCGCCTCGCGGAAAACGTCCGCGCTGTCCTGCGGCACATAGCCGATGTGCCGCGCATGGCGGTTGTCCCACCAGGTGACGGCGTTGGCCGACATGCCGAAGACGATGCTGTGGCCCAGCACCGGCGTGCTCAGGCAGGCGCTGATAAGGCGGTGCAGATCGTCGAAGCTGAGCCAGGTGGCGAGCATGCGCCGGTCTTTCGGCTCGGCAAACGAAGAGCCGATGCGCAGGCAGGCGGTCTCGATGCCGTGGCGGTCGAAGTACAGCCGCGCCAGGTCTTCGCCGAAGGCCTTGCTCAGGCCATACAGGCCGTCGGGGCGCGGCGGGTGGCTGGCGTCGATGGTCTCGCCCTGGCTGTAGAAGCCGGTGACGTGGTTCGAACTGGCGAAGACGATGCGCTTGACACCGTGCTTGCGCGCCGCTTCGTACAGGTTGAACGTGCCGACGATGTTGGCCTGCAGGATCGGCGCGAACGCCGCTTCGGTGGACACCCCGCCGAGGTGCACGATGGCCTGCACGCCGGCCACCATCCGGTCCACCGCGGCGGCATCGGCCAGGTCGGCCTGCATCACTTCCTCGTCGGCTGCCGCCACCTCCAGCGGCTCGCGGTCGGAAAGGCGCAGCACGCGGCAATTGGCCTTCAGCCGCGTTCGCAACTGCACGCCGAGACCGCCGGCGGCGCCGGTGAGCAGCAATTTGTCGTGGGTTCGCAGGATCATGGTGATCGCCGTGCCGACCGGAGCCGTTTGCCGGGCCGGCCGGCGCTGGACTTTTGGCCTGTCTTTGTTAAAGTCCCGATGAAGGTCAGTCATCGGTTGTCTGATGACTGTGGATTCTGTGGTCAACTTTCAGCGCTGTCAACACTTCTCGCATGGCTGCCTCGCCCCGCCTCGAATCGAAGGTTTCGCCTGCCGGCAACGCGCCGCGGGTGCGGCGCCGCGGCGGGCTGGTTGGCGAGATCGTCGACACGCTGGCGGCCGGCATTCGCGCCGGTGGGCTGGTCGCCGGCGACAAGCTGCCCACCGAAAGCGAAATCATGCAGCGCTTCGGCGTCAGCCGCACGGTAGTGCGCGAATCGCTGTCGCGGCTGCAGGCGTCGGGCCTGGTCGAGACGCGGCATGGCATCGGCACCTTCGTGTTGCCGCCGCAGGAGCAGGCCAACTTCCACCTCGGCGCCGAGGATTACGCCACCGTCGCCGATGTCATTTCGGTGCTCGAACTGCGCATCAGCCTGGAGACTGAGGCCGCCGGCCTGGCCGCGCTGCGCCGCGGCGAGGAGCACTTGCGCGCGATGCGCGATGCGCTGGATGCGTTTCGTGAATCGATCCGTCTCGATTCCGATGCGGTGCCGCCCGACTTCCAGTTCCACATGGAAGTGGCGCGCGCCACCGGCAACCGCCACTTCGCCGACCTGATGAGCACGCTGGGCACGATGATCATTCCGCGCACGCGCGTGAACACCGCGCGCAACGCGCCCGAGGGCCGACTGGCCTATCTTCAGCGCGTGAATGCCGAGCACGAGACGATCTACATCGCCATCCGCAATCGCGATGCCGAAGCCGCGCGCGCCGCCATGCGCACGCACCTGTCGAACAGCCGCGAGCGGCTCAAGCGCGGCGGCAAGGCCGACCCGGCGCGGCGCAGTGTCGATCCCGCCGCATCAGAGGCGCCGGTTGTACGATGACCGATGAATAACCAGTCATCCGACGCGCCGCTGGCGGTGGCCGTGATCGGCGCCGGCCTGGGCACACCGCCGCACTTTCGCAGCCTGGCCGACCTGCCGGGGCTGGCGGAATTGGCCTGGGTGTGTGCGCGCACCAACTCGCGCCTGCAGACCCTGGCCCTGCCGCCCGGCGCCCGCACCACAACGCGCCTGGACGATGTGCTCGGCGATGCGCGCGTGGCGGCGGTGCTGGTGCTGACGCCGCCGAACACCCATCTCGAACTGGTGCGTCGCGTGGCGCAGGCCGGCAAGCACGTGCTGGTCGAAAAGCCGCTGGACATCGACCTTCCGCGCGCCATCGCGCTGGTCGAGGCCTGCGAACGCGCCGGCGTGCAACTCGGCGTGATGTTGCAACAGCGCCTGCGCGAAGGCGCCACGCGGCTGCGCGAATTGCTCACGGCCGGCACGCTGGGCGAGCTGGTCAGCGCCAGCGCCAACCTGCGCTGGTGGCGACCACAGAGCTACTACGACGAACCCGGCCGCGGCACGCTGGCTCGCGACGGCGGCGGTGTACTGATGACGCAGGCGATCCACCAACTCGACCTGCTGCTGTCGCTGATCGGCCTGCCCGAGCGTGTCAGCGGCAGCGCCTTCACCAGCGCTGTGCACCGCATGGAGTGTGAAGACACCGTGGCTGCACTGCTGCACTACCCGGGCGGCGCGGTCGCCACCGTGACGGCCACCACTGCGGCGTACCCGGGCTATGCCGAACGCATCGAGATCAACGGCACGCTCGGCTCGGCGACGCTCGAGGGCGGCGCGCTGCAGGTCAGCTTCGCCAATGGCCAGTCATTCGCCGCCGGCGCGCTTCAAGGCAGCGGTGGCGGTGCCGACCCGATGGCCTTCGACCATGCGCCGCACCGCTTCGTGTTGCAGGACTTTCTCGAAGCGGTGCGCGCCGGCAGCGAGCCGGCCGTCTCGGGGCGCTCGGCGCTGGCTGTGCACCGCTTGATCGATGCGATCATGGCCTCGGCGCGCAGCGGCCACAGTGTGGCTCTGGGCTGAAGCGCCGCAACGCAGGAGATGCTCATGCACATGCCGCTCGGCCGCGACAACGGATTGGCTTTCGTTCCCAATGCACGTTACCCCGACCCGTCAATCGAAGTGCTCGATGCGGCTTTCCTGAAGCTGCGCCTGTTCAGCGCCGGTGTCGAGCAGCTGTTCAGCGGCTGCCGCTGGGCCGAGGGCCCGCAGTGGTTCGGCGACGGCCGCTACCTGCTGTTCAGCGATATCCCGAACAACCGCATCCTGCGCTGGGACGACTGTTCGGGCGCGACCAGCGTGTTTCGCGCACCGTCGAACAACGCCAACGGCCTGGCGCGTGACCGACAGGGCCGCCTGCTGGCCTGCGAGCACCTGACGCGGCGCATCACCCGCACCGAGTACGACGGCCGCATCGCCGTGCTCGCCGACCGCTTCGACGGCAAACGCCTGAACTCGCCGAACGACATCGTCTGCGCGCGCGATGGCGGCATCTGGTTCACCGACCCGCTGTTCGGCATCTTGTCGTGGTGGGAGGGCGAGCCGGCCGACAGCGAAGTGTCGATGGCCGTCTATCGCATCGACCCGGCGAGCGGCGCGCTGCAGATGAAGATCGACGACATCGCCGCGCCGAACGGCCTCGCGTTCTCGCCCGACGAACGCGTGCTGTACGTGGTCGAGAGCCGCGCCGAGCCGCATCGCAGGATCTGGGCCTACGACCATGGCGTCGACGGCGGCCTGTCGAACAAGCGCCTGTTCGTCGATGCGCAAGGCCCCGGCGCCTACGACGGCATCGCCGTCGATGCGCTGGGCAATGTCTGGTGCGGCTTCGGCAGCAATGGCGCGGCGGGGGTGGATCCGGCAGGACTCGACGGCGTGCGCGTGTACGACGCGCACGGCCGCGCCATCGGCCACATCCACCTGCCCGAACGCTGTGCCAACCTGTGTTTCGGTGGCGCGAACCACAACCGGCTGTTCATGGCCAGCAGCCATTCGCTGTACGCGCTGTTCGTCAACGTGCAGGGGGCGGTTTGACGCCGCGCGGCACCATGGCCACCGAGTTTCCAGGCTTCACCGCCCCCCGAGCCGGCTTCGAAGTGCCGCTGGAGATGCTCGCCGCCTGCCACCTGCGCATCACCGACCAGATCGCGACGCTGCAACGGTTGGTCACGCATCTGGTCGAGCACGGCGCGGATGCCGAAGCGCAGACCGCCGCGCAACGCGTGCTGCGCTACTTCGACACCGCGGCGCGCGACCACCATGCCGACGAAGAAGTCGATCTGTTCCCGGCGCTGATCGAGTCGATGGCCGGTTCGGACGCGGTGTGCCTGCGCGAGATGTTCAGCGCGCTGGCGGCAGAACACCGCGAACTCGAGGCCCGCTGGCAGCCCCTGCGCACGCTGCTTCAAGGTGTCGTCGAAGGTCAGGCGGTGCGGCTCGATGCCGGCAAGGTGGACGGCTTTGCCAGCCTGTACCAGCGCCACATGGCGCGCGAAGAAGCCGAACTGCTGCCGATGGCACGGCGGCTGCTGGGCGACGGTGAACTCGACCGCATCGGCGCGGCGATGCGCGCCAGGCGCGAGGCGGGCGGGCGCATGAAAGCAAAACCCGACTGAGCGTCGATCGCCCGCGTGCCAACGCGTGGTCAGCCGCTCAGTCCGAGCCCGATGCGCGTGATCCTGCCGCCGGCCACTTCGCGCACCACCAGCGTCATCGGCCCGAGCGGCACGGTGTCGCCGGCCACCGGCGCGCGATGCAACGCAGCCGCCATCCAATCGGCAAGCGGCGCATTGCCATCGCGGGGCGCCGGCAGCCCGTAGAAGTCGCACAACGATGCCACCGGCGCCTGCGGGTCGAGCGGGAAATCGCGGAACAGCGCGCGCACCTGCTGTTCGTCGGCGGGGTCGGGCAGCGCCACGCCGAGCTTGCGCGCCATGAAGCCGATGGTGCTGCCCTGCAGCAGCAACGACACCAGCACGACCATGAAGGCGATGTTGAACAGCAGTTGCGCGTGCGCCGTGCCGGCGAGCAGCGGGAACAGCGCCAGCACGATCGGCACCGCGCCGCGCAGGCCGACCCAGGCGATGAACCAGGTCTCGCGCGCGCTGAAGCGAAACGGCAGCAGGCACAGCCACACCGCCACCGGCCGGGCGACGAAGATCAGCGTCAGCACCACCGCCAGCGCCGGCAGGGCGGAATCGATCATCGCGCTCGGTGTCACCAGCAGGCCGAGCAACAGGAACATGCCGGCCTGCGCGAGCCAGGCATAGCCGTCCATCGCCGCCAGGGTCGGTGCCACCGCGCGCGCGGCGCGGTTGGCGACGATGAGGCCGAACAGGTACACGGCCAGGAACCCGGAGCCGTCGAGCAGCCCGGTGACGGCGAAGACCGCAAGGCCACCGGCGACGATCAACAGCGCCAGGATGCCACCGCCGCCACTGTCGCGGGCAGCCACGCGGCCCAATAGCCATGCGAATGCCAAGCCGCCGATGACACCGGCCAGCGTGCCCCAGCCGAACTGGCGCACGAAGGACAACGCCATCGTGGTCCATGCCGATGAGGTTGATTCGACGGCCGTGGCGCTGCCGAGCAACGCGATGAAGGCCAAGGTCAGATAGACCGCCATCGGGTCGTTCATTCCCGATTCGATTTCCAGCGTGGCCTCGACGCGTTCGTTCAAGGTCACGCCCGAGCGCGTCAACAACGCGAACACCGCCGCCGCGTCGGTCGAGCCGACGATGGCGCCGAGCAGCAACGCAGTGCGCCAGTCCAGGCCGACGAAGAGCATGCCGGCCAGCGCGGTGATGCCGGCACACACCAGCACGCCCACGGTGGCCAGCAACAGCGCAGGCTTGAGGCCGGTGCGAAAGCGCGAGAAGGCGGTGCGCATGCCGCCGTCGAGCAGGATCACGGCCAATGCCAACGTGCCGACCCAGAAGCTCAGCCGGTGATCGTCGAAGTGAAAGCCGCCCGGGCCGTCTTCGCCGGCCAGCATGCCCGCGGCCAGGAACACGAGCAGGAACGAAAACCCGATGCGCACCGAGTACAGCCCGGCCAGCACACTGGCGAAGACCAGCGCCGAGGCGGCGAACAGCGGCAGATAGACGAAATCCACGCGGCGATTGTGTGCGGGCGGCGCGGGCGCATCGGCCGTTTCGATACCGCCTATCGGCTGCCGCGCCTTCCCGGCACGCCGTCGCGTCCCTAGAGTCATCCGTCATGTCGGATGACCTGTCGAACGCGAGATGAGCGAACGCACCTTGTTGATCACCGGCGCCGGCCGCGGCATCGGCGCGGCGACGGCGCTGGCCGCCGCCCGGCAGGGCTATCGCGTGTGTGTCAACTACGTGGCCAACAGCGCCGCGGCCTCGCAGGTGGTGCAGGACATCGAAAAGCTCGGGGCACAGGCGGTGGCAGTGCAGGCCGATGTCTCGCGCGTGGCCGATGTCGAACGCCTGTTCGATGCCGCGACACAAGCCTTCGGGCCGGTCACGCACCTGGTCAACAACGCCGGTGTGCCCGGCCGCATCGGCCGCGTCGAAGCGCTGGATGCGGCCGTGCTGCTGCGCACCTTCGAAGTCAATGTGTTCGCCGCGTTCCATTGCGCACAGGCCTTCATCCGCCGCGCCTCGACACGTCAGGGTGGTGCCGGCGGCGCCATCGTCAACGTCTCCTCGATGGCCTCGCGCACCGGCTCGCCGGGTGAGCTGGTGCACTACGCGGCGGCCAAGGCGGCGCTGGAGACCTTCAACTACGGCCTGGCCAGCGAAGTCGCCACCGAAGGCATCCGTGTCAACGCCATCGCCTGCGGGCTGATGGACACCGACATCCACGCCGAAGCCGGCGACGCCGGGCGCTTGCAGCGCTACGCCGCGCGCATGCCGATGCAGCGTGCGGGCCGGCCGGAAGAGGCGGCCGCCGCGATCCTGTGGCTGCTGTCGGACGAAGCCTCGTACATCACCGGCACAGCGCTGCCAGTGGCCGGCGGGCGATAGGGAATCGATGATGAGTGACGACTGGTTCGGCGGCTACCAACACATCGCCTTCGAGCGCGCGGGCCGTGTGCTGCGCATCGTGATGAACCGGCCGGAGGTGAAGAACGCGGCCAACATCCGCATGCACAACGAGCTGTCGCGCGTCTTCGCTGATGCGCAGCGCGATACGGGCAGCGACATCATCGTGCTCACCGGTGCCGGCGATGCCTTTTCCTCGGGTGGCGACATCCGCGCGATGCAGGACAAGATCGCCGACCGCGGGCTGTGGAACGACACGGTCAACGAGGCGCGTGCGCTGTTCTATTCCATCCTCGACCTGGACAAACCGCTGATCGCGCGCATCAACGGCGCGGCCACCGGGTTGGGCGCCACGCTGGCGGTGTATGCCGACATCTCAGTCGCCGCGGAGACGGCGGTCATTGGCGACCCGCATGTCAAGGTCGGGCTGGTCGCCGGCGACGGCGGCGCGCTGATGTGGCCGATGCTGGTCGGCTTCCAGAAGGCCAAGGAGCTGCTTTTCCTGGGCGACAACATCGGCGCCGTCGAAGCAGCGCGGCTGGGCCTGATCACGCACGCGGTGCCTGCCGGCGAGCTCGATGTACGCATCGATGCGTTGATTGCCAAGCTGCTGCAGCTGCCGCCCTTCGCATTGCGCGGCACGAAGAAGGCGATCAACCACACCTTGAAGGCAATGGCGTTGTCCACCTTCGAGTTCGGCGTGTCGCTGGAAACGCAGTCGCAGCTGACGCAGGACCATGCCGAAGCAGTGGCCGCGTTTGTCGAGCGTCGCAAGCCGGCCTTCACCGGCCGCTGAAGGCCAGGCGGCATGCATCCGCTCGATGCCCTGTTCCGGCCGCGCTCGGTGGCCATCGTCGGCGCCAGCAGCGATGCCAACAAGGTCGGCGGTCGGCCGCTGGCCCTTCTGCGCCACGCCGGTTTCGCTGGCCGCATCCTGCCAGTGAATCCAGGCGCGAGCGAGGTGCAGGGCCTGCCGGCTTTCGCTTCTTTGGCGCAGGCGCGTGAAGCCAACGCCGGTGCCATCGATCAGGTCATCCTGGCGGTGCCGGCGGCGCGCGTGCTCGAACTGGCCGACGACTGCGTGCGCGGCGGCGTCAAGGCCTTGCAGATCTTCTCGGCCGGCTTCGGTGACGGCGATGCGGCGCAGCAGTCCGCGTTGCGCGACCGCGCGCGTGCAGCCGGCATGCGCATCCTCGGCCCCAACAGCCTCGGGCTGTTCAACGCCGTCGACGGCTTCTTCGGCACTTTCGCCACCGCACTCGACGGCGCCTGGCCGCGCGCCGGCGGTGTCGGCGTGGCCACGCAAAGCGGCGCCTTCGGCTCCTACTTCTTCGGCATGGCGCAGCAGCGCGGGCTGGGTTTCTCGCACTTTGTCGCCACCGGCAACGAGCTCGATGTCGATATCGCCGACTGCGTCGACTTTCTCGTGCGCGATCCGGCCACGCGCCTGATCGTCATCGCCGTCGAAGGCTGCAAGGACGGGCGCAAGCTCGCTGCCGCGCTGGCTGCGGCCCATGCCGCCGGCAAGCCGGTGCTGGCGATGAAGGTCGGCGTTTCCGCCGCCGGTGCGCTGGCTGCGGCCACGCACACCGGCTCGCTGTCGGGTGCAGACCGTGTCTTCGACGCGGTGCTGCGCGATGCCGGCGCGTTCCGCGCGGGCAGCCTGCAGGCGCTGGTCGATGCCGCTTATCTGGCCTCGACCGGGCCGATGCTTGCTGGGAGTGAGCTGCTGGTGGTCACCACCTCGGGTGGCATCGGTGTGCTCGCCGCCGACGCCGCCGAAGCGCAGGCGCTGGCCCTATCGCCCATCGGTGACGCCGCGCTCGATGCCATCCGCGAAAGCGCTGCATTGGCGGATGGCCACAACCCGGTCGATACCTCGGCCGGCATCCTCGGTGACCTGTCGGCTTACGCGCGCATAGCCGGCATCGCGCTCGCCGACCGCCGTTTCGACGCGGTGCTGTGCTATCTGGCGCACATCGCGCGCAACCCTGCTCACTGGGCACAGTTGCGCGAGCCGTTGTTCGCGCTGCGCGAGCGCCATCGCGACAAGAGTTTCTGCGCTGTGCTGCTGGCCAGCGAGGAGATCACCGCCGACCTCGAAGCGCATGCCTTCGCGGTCTTCACCGACCCGGCGCAGGCCGTGGCAGCGATCGCGGCCAACACCCCGCGTGTCGCCATGCCGGATGCACAAGCTTCATCCACACACAGGATGCCGGCGGGCGAATGGTCCACCGAAAGCGGCGCCAAGCAGGCGCTGGCGCAACAGGGCATTCGCTTCGCACCCGAGCGCATCGTGCGCGACGCCGACGAGGCGGCGGCGGCAGCGCGCGACATCGGCTACCCGGTGGTGCTGAAGATCGTCTCGCCCGACATCGCGCACAAGACCGAAGCCGGCGGCGTGCAACTCGACCTCGCCGACGAGGCCGCGCTGCGTGCCGCCGTGCCGGCCATGCAGCAGCGCGTGTCGCTGCATCAGCCGCAAGCCAGGCTGCAGGGCTTCCTCGTCGCGCGCCAGTTGCGCGGTGGCATCGAGGTGCTGCTGGGCACGCAGCGCGATCCGGTCTTCGGCCCGGTGATCACCGTCGGTGCCGGCGGCGTGCTTACCGAATGGCTCGACGATGTCTGCGTGCGCCTGGCGCCGGTCAGTGTGGACAGCGCGTTGCAGATGCTCAAGGCCACACGCGTCGGCCGTCTGCTCGACGGTTTTCGCGGCGCTGCGCCGGCCGACACGCACGCGCTGGCCGAGCAGATCGCCGCGCTGTCGCAGATCGCCTGGGCGCATCGCGACGACATCGCCGGCATCGATTTGAACCCCGTTCTCGCCACCCCCGAAGGGGCCTTCGCGCTGGACGCGCTGATCGCACCCGTTGGATCAGGAACCGCAGCATGAACCAACCGCTTCGACCCGAGCACCTGCGCCAGCCCGGCCACAGCCAAGCTTGCACGCGCGAGCAGATGCTGGCCCGTGTGGCGCGCTTCGCCGATCGCGAGGCCGACCCCGGCGCGTTCCCCGACCTGAAGCAGCAGCAGGGCAAGCGCAGCGTGTCGTACCGGCTGTCGCCGGGGCAGCTCGGCGGGCCGGCGCCGATCGACCAGCCGCACAACTTCCATCTGTCGATTTCCACGCTCGGCCGCGGCATCCGCCCGACCGTGCATTCGCACCCCTACAACGAGGTGTTCATGCCGTTGAACGCACGCTTCCGCCTGCTGTGGGGCGAGACCTTGGAAGACGCCATCGATCTCGAACCCTTCGACGTCGTGTCGGTGCCGGCCGGCGTGTTCCGCACCTTCGAGAACCTGGACGAACACGACGGCTTCATGGCCGCGATCTTCGATCATGGCGGCGATCCGCACACCGGCATCGTCGTGCCGCCAGACATCTTCGAGAAGTTCTACAAGGGCTGGAACCCCGGCATGGTCGGTGTGCAGTCCGGCAAGGGGGAATGATGCTGATCGACCTGCGCACCTACACCTTTCACCCCGGCAAGCTGGGTGAGTTCCTGAAGCTGTCGGAAGCCGAGATCCTGCCGCTGCAGACGAAGCACTGCGGCCACTGCCTCTTCTACAGCGTGGCCGAAACGGGGGTGCTGAACCAGCTGGTCCAGGCCTGGGCCTACGACGACGCTGCCGACCGCGACCGCCGCCGCGCCACGCTGTGGGCCGACCCCGAATGGCTGCGCCTGGGCGCCATCGCGCTGCCGTGGATCGCGCACCAGGAAAGCCGGCTGCTGAAGCCGACCGCGTTCTCGCCGGCCAAGTGGCTCTGAACGAGACACCAAAGGAAGACACAACATGAAGATCGCCATCATCGGTGCCGGCTCGGTCGGCAAGGCCCTGGGTTCGACCTGGGCCGGCAAGGGACACGCGATCCGCTACGCCGCGCGCAATGTGAACAGCGACAGGGTGCGTGCCGCCGTGGCCGCCACGCCGGGTGCCTCGGCGGGCGCCATCGCCGAGACGGTGGCCTGGGCCGACGCGGTGATGCTGGCCACGCCCTGGGCCGGCACACAAGAGGCACTGGCCGCCGCGGGCGATTTCGCCGGCAAGCCCTTGCTCGATGCCACCAACCCGCTCACACCGAGCTTCGGTCTGGCGCTGGGGCACGACGACAGCGGCGCCGAGCAGGTGCAGCGCTGGGCGCCGAGCGCCAAGGTGGTGAAGATCTTCAACAGCACCGGCGCGGAGAACATGGCCCAGCCGGCCTATCCCGGCGGCCGCGCGGCGATGGTGCATTGCGGCGACGACGCACATGCCAAGACGGTGGCCGCACAACTCGCCACCGACCTGGGCTTCGAACCGCTGGATCTGGGCGGCCTGGCCGACGCGCGCTATCTCGAGCCCGCGGCCATGGTGTGGATCAAGCTGGCCATCATGCAGAAGCTGGGGCGCAACATCGCCTTCAGCTTGCTGCGCCGCTGAGCCGTGGCGCCATGCAGATCCTTGCGCTGTCCCGACGCCTGAGCGGCACCACGCCCGAGCAGATCGCGGCCCATGCCGCGGCCGAAGCGCGCGCGGCGTGGCAGCTGCACCTGGCCGGCGTGCTGCGCAGCGCCAACATGTGCCCCGAGCGGCCGGGTTCGATGCTGGTGCTCGAATGCGCCAGCCTCGAAGCGGCACGCGAGCACCTGCGCAGCCTGCCGATGGTGCGCGACGGGCTCATCGATTTCGATCTGTCGCGGCTGCTGCCCTACACCGGCTGGCAGGCGCTGTTCGCCGCCGACCAAAGGCCGGCGGCGTGAGCCTGCTCGAAGTGCGCGAGGTCTCGCTCGCCTTCGGCGGCGTGAAGGCATTGACCGACGTGTCGATCACGGTCGAGCCGGGCACGGTGACCTCGGTCATCGGCCCCAACGGCGCCGGCAAGACCAGCCTGTACAACGTCATCTCGGGCTTCTACCGGCCGCAGCAGGGCAGCGTGCGGCTCGACGATGCCGACATCACCGGCGTCAAGCCGAACCGGCGCGCGGGCTTGGGGCTGTCGCGCACGTTCCAGAACATCGCGCTGTTCCGCGGCCTGAGCGTGCTCGAGAACATCAAGCTCGGCGCACACCACCGACTGAAGACCGGGCTGCTGGCCGCGGCCTGGTATGCGGGCGCAGCGGCGCGCGAGGAAGCCGAACTGCAGCGCGACATCGAAGAGCGCATCGTCGACTTGCTGCACCTGGCCGACTGGCGCGACGCACCGGTGTCGGCGCTGTCCTATGGCCTGCAAAAGCGCGTCGAGCTGGCGCGCGCGCTGGCCATGCAGCCGCGGCTGCTGATGCTCGACGAGCCGGTGGCCGGCATGAACCGCGAAGAGAAGGAGGACATGTCGCGCTACATCCTCGACGTGCGCGAGGAATGGGACGTCACGGTGCTGCTGATCGAGCACGACATCGGCATGGTGATGGACCTGTCGGACCAGATCCACGTGCTGAACTTCGGCTGCAAGCTGGCCTCGGGCACGCCGGCCCAGGTGGCCGCCGACCCGGCGGTGATCGAGGCTTACATCGGAGAGCAAAGGTGAACCTGTTCATCGAGTACTCCCTCGTCGGCCTGGCCTCGGGCGGCATGTACGCCCTCATCGCGCTCGGCTTCGTGCTCGTCTTCAAAGGCACCGGCGTCTTCAACTTCGCCCAGGGCGAGCTGATGATGGTCGGCGCCTACGTTTTCCTGGCGGTGACGCAGTTCGCCGGGCTGCACTGGGCCATCGGCCTGATCGCCGCGGTGGCGGTGGGCTTTGCGCTCGGCGCACTGGTCGAGCGGGTGGTGCTGCGCCCGCTGGCCGGGCAGCCGATCCTGTCGGTGGTGATGGCCACCGTCGGCCTCGGGCTGATCCTGAAGGGCGGCGCCGGGCTGATCTTCGGCCCCGACCAGCGCCAGCTGCCCGAGCTGGTGCCGCGCGCGCCGATCTTCGTCGGCGACATCCTGCTGCCCGGCGGCATCTTCTGGACCTTCATCATCAGCCTGCTCATCGTCGGTGCCTGCCTGGCATGGTTCCGCTTCACGCGCGGCGGCGTGGCCATGCGCGCCGCCGCATCGAGCCAGGCCAATGCCTACGCGGTGGGCATCAACGTGCCGGCCATCTCGGCCACGACCTGGGGCCTGGCGGCGAGTACCGGCGCGCTGGCCGGCGTGCTGCTGGCGGCGCTGAACAACCTCACGCCGCACCTCGGCGACGTGGCGCTGTCGGTGCTGGCCGTGCTGATCGTCGGCGGCCTCGACAGCCTGGCCGGCGTCATCGTCGGCGGCCTGGTCATCGGCTGGCTGCAGGCCATGACCGGCGCCTACCTCGGCGGCAGCTGGCGCGAGGTGATGCCCTACGCGGTGGTGCTGCTGGTGCTGCTGGTGCGCCCGCACGGGCTGTTCGGACGCAAGGAGATCGAACGCATATGAGCACCGGCCTGCTCGGCCCTCGTTTTGGCGTGCTGGCAACCAGCCACGCCGAAGCGCAACGCCGCTTCGACAGCCCGCTGCGCCAGGCCGGCATGGCGCTGCTACTGCTGGCGCTGGTGGCGCTGCCCTTCGTCGGCAGCGACTACGTGATCTACATGGCCTGCTTCACCGCCATCATCGTCACCAGCGTGGTCGGGCTGAACATCCTCACCGGCTACACCGGGTTGCTGTCCATCGGCCATGCCGCCTTCAACGGCGTCGGTGCCTACGGCTGTGCGGTGGCGGCCGGCAGCTGGGGCCTGCCGTTCTGGCTGGCGATCCCGTTCGGCGGCCTGCTCGCTGCCGCCGCCGGCGTGCTGGTCGGCCTGCCCAGCCTGCGCATCAAGGGCCTGTACCTGGCCATCGCCACGCTCGCGGCGCAATTCATCTTCCTGTTCATCGTGCAGCATTGGCAGTCGGTGACCGGCGGCGACCGCGGCCTGTCGATGCCGTCGCCCGACCTGGGTTTCACCAGGCTCGACACCGACTTCAAGCTCTACTGGCTGATCGTGCCGGTCGCCGGCGCGATGTGCCTGTTCGCCGCGAACCTGTTCCGCACGCGCTGGGGCCGCGCCTTCATCGCCGTGCGCGAGCGCGACTACAGCGCCGAGGTGCTGGGCATCGACCTGCTGCGCACCAAGCTGCTGAGCTTCGCGCTGGCCTCGTTCTATGCCGGCATCGCCGGCGGCTTGATGGCCGTGTTCTTCCGCATCGTCAACCCGGAGCAGTACACCTTCAGCGCGTCGATCTTCCAGCTCACTGCCGTCATCGTCGGTGGCCTCGGTTCGGTGCTCGGCTCGATCCTGGGCAGCGTGTTCATGGTGCTGGTGCCCGAACTGCTGAAGGAAGCCGGCGCGATCTACGCCGGCGCCGACCCGGCCAGGAGCGCGGTGCTGCTGGCGTCGCTGCGCGAGCTGGTGTTCGGCGTGCTGATCGTCGGCTTCCTTCTCTTCGAACCTTTCGGCCTGGCCGAGATCGTGCGCCGCGTGCGCGCCACGCTCGCGGTGTGGCCGTTCCGGACCTGAGGGCCTCAACGATGCACGGGCTGCTGCAAGATCAGATCATCGTCGTCACCGGCGCGGCGCGCGGCATCGGCCAGGCCATCGCCGAGGCCTGCGTCAGCGCCGGTGCGACAGTGGTGATGGTCGACCGGCTCGAACACGAGCTGGCCGACAGTGCCGCCGCGCTCGGGCCGAGAGCATCTGCCATGCGCTGCGAGTTGAGCGACGAAGCCGCGGTGGCCGTGCTGTTCGCCAACGTGATGCACAGCCATGGCCGCATCGACGGCCTGGTCAACAACGCCGGCACCACCGTCTATGGCGGCGCGCTCGACACCACCTTGGCGGATCTGCGCAGCGTGCTCGACATGCACCTGGCGCCGACGCTGTTGTGCGCGCAGGCGGCGGCACGACCGATGCTGGCCGCCGGGCGTGGGCGCATCGTCAACATGGCTTCAGCCGCTGCGGTCGCCGCCGTGACGCGCCTGCTCGGCTACTCGATGGCCAAGGCCGCGATCATTGCGTTGACCCAGCACATGGCGGCCGAGTTCGGCGGCCGCGGTGTCAACGTCAACGCGCTCGCCCCCGGCCCGGTGCTGACCGAGGCGCTGCGCGGCAACCAGAACGCCGAGGTGCAGCAGGCACTGCGCGACGGCATTCCGATGGACCGCTTCGCCACACCGCAGGAGGTGGCCGGCGCGGCCGTGTTCCTGCTGTCTGCTCAAGCGGCCTACGTCAACGGCCATGTGCTGGCCGTCGACGGCGGGCTGCTGGCCACCCGCACCCGGCTCGACCGCCTCGGCGCTGGGTAGCAACCGCGCTGAGCATCCAAAACATTCAACCAGGAGACAACCCATGAACACCCCCCGCCGCCAACTGCTCGGCCTGATCACCACCGCCGCCACGCTGGCCGCTCTGCACGCCCCCGTGGCCGCGCAGGGCAACGACATCGTCTTTGCGGCCACGCTGCCGCTGACCGGGCCCTTCGCCGCGGTCGCCAAGGACCAGCTCGAAGGCATGAAAGACTACATCGACTACGTCAACACGAAGGGCGGGGTCAAGGGCCGCCCGATCAAGTTCCTGGTCGAGGACACGCAATACAAGGTCGATCAGGCCATCGCCGGCTGGAAGAAGTTCATGGCCTCGGACAAGCCGGTGGCGGTGTTCGGCGACGGCACCGGCTTCGTGCGCGCCGCCGCGCAGGAGAACAACGAGCGCTACAAGGTGATGATGACCTCGACCTCGTATGCGTCGGACCTGGACGACATGGCGAAGTACGGCTACCACTTCATGAGCGGGCCCAACTACAGCCAGGCCAGCGACGTGCTGCTGCAGTACATCAAGACCAACTTCAAGGGCAGCGGCAAACCGCGGCTGGCGATCATCCACAGCGCGTCGGAATTCGGCCGCGATCCGCTGGAGCACATGAAGACACGCGCTGCCGCACTCGGCATCGACGTGGTGCTGGTCGGCGAGCTGAAGTTCCGCGATGTCGACGTGGCTGCCGAGACGATCAAGCTGCGCGAGGCCAGGCCCGACTACACCATCATCCACGGCTTCGGCGGGGCACCGATCTTCACCGAGATGATCAAGCTGGCCAAGGACTACCGCATCAACACGCAGTTCATGGGCACCTTCTGGGAAAGCTCGCGCACGCTGCTCAAGCGCGCCGGGCCGGCCGCCGACGGCTTTCTCGGTGTCAGCAACTACGCCTGGGTGACCACCGGCAGCAACGCGCCGATGTTGAAGGCCATCGACGAGATCAAGCGCAAGAAGGACCCGAAGTACGACGGCGTGCCCGACATCTACTACATGCAGGGCTGGATGTCGATGATGCTACTGACCAAGGCCGCCGAAGAGGCCATCGTCCAGGGCAAGCCCTTCACCGGTGAAGGCCTGCGCGACGCCTTGCGTGCGTCGAAGAACTGGGACACCGGCGGCGTCATCGGCGCGCCGGTGAGCTTTCGTCAACAACGCCATCCCGACGGCGCAGGTGGTGAAGTTCGAGGCCGCCAAGGACTTCGTGCCGACGCCGGTGTCGGGCTGGCTCAACGTCGATTCGCGCTGAACGCGGGTCGGCGATGGAACTCGCGCTGCAGGTCAGCGGCCTGGAGGTCACCTACCAGGGTGTGCTGCAGGTCATCCAGGGCCTGTCGATCCGCGTGCCGAGGGGCCGCATGGTGGCGCTGCTGGGCCCCAACGGCGCCGGCAAGACGACGACGCTGAAAGCGGTGACCGGCCTGCTGCCGCTGGAGAAAGGCGCGATCACCGGCGGGCACGTGCTCTTCGACGGCAACGACACCACGCGGGTGGCGCCGCACCTGCTGACGCGCCAGGGGCTGTACCACGTGCGTGAAGGCCGGCAGCTGTTCACCGACATGACGGTGGAAGAGAACCTCATCGCCGCCTGCAACGCGCTCGGTGGCCGGCACCCGGTGCCCAAACATTTCGACGAGGTCTACGGTTTCTTCCCACGGCTGAAGGAGCGAGCCAGGGACATCTGCGGCTACCTGTCGGGCGGCGAGCAGCAGATGTTGGCCATCGGCCGCGCGCTGGTGGCGCGGCCTTCGCTGATCGCGCTCGACGAGCCCTCGTTGGGCCTGGCGCCGAAGGTGGTGGCCGACATCTTCGCCACCCTGCGCAGCATCAACCGCGACACCGGCGTGTCGATGCTGATCGTCGAGCAGAACGCGCGCGTGGCACTGGCGCATGCCGACTACGGCTACATCCTCGAAGGCGGGCGCATCATGCTCGAAGGCGAGGCCGACAGCCTGATGCACAACCCCGACGTGAAGAACTTCTACCTCGGCGGCGCCGCCGGCCAGGCCGGGCGCAAGAGCTTCCGCGACGTCAAGCATTACCGGCAGGCCAAGCGATGGCTGAGCTGAGCGACGCCGTGCTCGACCAGCGCTTGCGCGAGCGTGCCGCCGGCCGTGGCGGGGCGCTCGCTTTCCTGCAGCGTCGCCATGGCGTGTGGCAGCGCTGGACGTGGGACCACGTGAATGCCGACGTCGACCGGCTGGCGTCGGGCCTGCGCGCGGCCGGGCTGGCGAACGGGGCTGTCGTGGGCATCGTCAGCAACCCGCGCATCGAGGCGGTGCTGATGCTGCTCGCCTGCCAGCGTGCCGGGCTGCTGCCGGTGCTGCTGAGCCCGAACCTGGCGCCCGGCGGGCTGGCCACGCTGGCACAGCAGGCCGGGGTGGTGGCGCTGCTGGCCGAGGACCAGGAACAGGTGGACAAGGTGGCCGACATGCAGTCGCGCCTGGAAGGCCTGCGCGCGCTGTGGGTCATCGATGCCAAGGGCACACGCGCCTATGCGCATGTGGCGGTCACCGACTATCGCGCGCTGCTCAGCACGCCGCCGGCCGCGCCTGTCGCGCCCATCGCGCCGGAAGGCCCCGCCTGTGCCGCCCTCGCGCTGTTCAGTGCCGGTGTGTTCGCCGACCCGCGGCTGGTCACGCTGAGCCATGCCGCGATCGCGCAGCAGGCGGCATCGTGCGAGCCGCTCGGCTGGGTCGAGGGCGAACGCTGCGTCAGCCTGTTCGGCCTGGCCGACCCGCTGGGCTGCTACTTCGTGTTGCTGGCACCGGTGCTGTTCGGCAGCGTCGCCTGCTTCGGTGAGCAGGGTCTGCCTTCGGTGGCCGAGATGCGGCAGTGCGCGCCGCAGGTGCTGGCCATCCCGGCGCGCTGGCTCGACCGCCTGCGCCGTGAGACGGCTGCCCGCGCCAACCGCAGCGGCGGCTGGCGCGCCGGACTGATCCAGCGCTGGCACGATGCGGCGCAGCCCGGGCCGTGGCTGCGCGCGCTGGTCGGCCGGCCCGTGGCCAACGGCCTCGGGCTGGGCGCGTGTCGCACCGTGATGACGGGTTACGAACGCCTGTCGCCGGCCAGTGCGCGCTTTCTCGCGCGGCTGGGCATCGCCGGCCAGGGTCTGTATGCCCTGGCCGAGGCGGCCGGCCCGGTGGCGGTGTTCGAGCCGGCCGATCAGCCGGCGCTGCGCCTGTTCGACGGCATCGAGCCGGTGCTCGACGGCCAACGTCATCTGGGCCTGCGCATCGATGGCCCGCTCATCGAAACCGGCGATCTGATGCACCAAGCCGGCGATGCGCTGCACCTGGTGGGCCGCTCGGCCGACCTGTTGACGCTGGCCGATGGCCAGGCGCTGGCGCCGTCGGTGGTCGAAGCCGAATTGATGGCCTCGCCCTACGTCAACCAGGCGGTGGTCGTCGGCGGGCCGGCCAGCGGGCTGACCGCGCTGATCGAGCTCGACGAAGTGACCTTGCGCGATTGGGCACGCGCGCACGGCCTGGCCTACACCACGCTGCGCAGCTTTGCCGAAAGCGCAGAGGTGCTGCAGCTGATCGAGCAGGCCGTGGCCGATGCCAACCAGCGCCTGGCAGCCGCGCTGCCGGCCGCGCGCATCGTGCGCTCGGTGCTGCTGCCACGTGCGCTGGAGCCCGCCAACGGCGAGCTCACGCCGTCGCTGGCGCTGCGCCGCGGCAACGTGCGCAACCGTTATGCGCACCGGCTTGTCGGCGCGCTGCCGCGAGGAGCCTTCAGTTGAAGATCGCCATCATCGGCGCCGGCAATGTCGGCGCCACCTTGGGCAAGCGCTGGGCGGCGCTGGGCCATGACATCGTCTTCGGCGTACGCGACCCGGCACGCGAGAAGTACCAGGGGCTGGTCATGCAGACCGCCGGCCGCGCCCGCCTGGCCGACAACCGCGAGGCCTGTGCCGAGGCCGATGCGCTGCTGCTGGCCACGCCCTGGGCGACGACACAGGACGCGCTGGCGTCGTGCGGCGACCTGGCCGGCCACGTGCTGATGGATGCCACCAACCCGCTCGGTGCCGACTTGCGCCTGGCCATCGGCCACGGCGATTGCGGTGGCGAGCAGGTGGCGCGCTGGGCCGTCGGTGCGCGCGTGGTCAAGGCCTTCAACAGCACCGGTTTCAACGTCATGGAAGACCCGTTCATCGACGGCCGCCACGCCACCATGTTCATCGCCGGCGACGACGCCGCGGCCAAGTCGGTGGTGGCCGATTTGTCCAGCTCGATCGGCTTCGAGACCATCGACGCCGGGCCACTGCTGTCGGCACGCATGCTCGAACCGCTGGCCCAGCTGTGGATCCATTGCGCCTACCGCCAGGGGCTGACCCGCGACTACGCCTTCAACCTGATTCGACGAGGAGCCTGAAAAATGCATAACCCACTCAATGGACGAAAGGTCTGGGTCCTCGGCGGCACCTCGGGCATCGGGCTGGCCAGTGCGCGCAGCCTGGCCGAGGCCGGCGCCGAAGTGATCATCGTCGGCCGCTCGGCGCAACGCTTGCAGGATGCACTGGCCACCCTGCCGGCCACGGTGCGCGGCGAAAGCGTGGACAGTGCCGCCGCCGGCGCGCTCGATGCGGCCTTCGCCCGGTACGGGCCCTTCGATCACCTGGTGGTGTCGATCGGCGGCGGCAGTGCCATCGGCCCGTACCGGCAGTTGAACGAAGAGGCGCTGCGCAGGACCTTCGAGGGCAAGTTCTGGCAGGTGCAGCGCGCCACGCAGGCGGCGCTGCCACACATGACGCAAGGCTCGATCACCTGGATCAGCGGCGCGGCGGCGCGCGCGGCGATCCCGGGCATGTCGGCGCTGGCGGCCAGCAACGGCGCGCTGCATGCGATGGTCGGACCGCTGGCGCGCGAACTGGCGCCGATCCGCATCAACGCGGTCTCGCCAGGCTTCATCGACACACCGTACTGGGAGCAGGCGATGGATGCCGACACGCGACAGAAGACCTATGCGGCGATGGCGGCGATGGTGCCGGTGCAGCGCGTCGGCACACCGGACGATGTCGCCGCCGCGGTGCTGCTGTGCGTTAGCAACGGCTTCATGACCGGCGCGGTGATCGATTGCGACGGCGGCCGGAGGCTGGTATGAGGCGGCGCCACCTGCTGGCTGCGGCCGCGCTGCCCTGGATCGGCACCCTGGCGCGGGCCGCCGACGACTGGCCGAGCAAGCCGATCATGCTGGTCGTGCCCTACGCGCCGGGCGGCAACACCGACCTGCTGGCACGCGTCTTGGCGCAGGGCCTGCAGCCGCTGTGGAAGCAGACCGTCAACATCGACAACAAGCCCGGTGCCGGCACCAACATCGGCGCCGCGGCGGTGGCGCGCGCGGCCGGCGACGGCAACACGCTGTACCTGGCGCAAAGTGCCAGCCACGGCATCAACCCGAGCCTGTACAAGAAGCTGACCTACGACGCGATGCGCGACTTCGCGCCGGTTGCGCTGCTGGCGCAGAGCGCGCTGTTCCTGGTCGTCGATGCCAAGAGCCCGTATCACCATGTGCGCGACCTGCAGGCGGCATCGAAGGCCGGCACGCGGCTGAACTATGCGTCGGTGGGCATCGGCAGCGCGCACCATCTGGCCGGCCAGCTGCTGAAGACGCGGCTGGGCATCGAAGCCGAGCACATCCCCTACAAGGGCAGCGCGGCGGTGCTGCAGGCGCTGGCCAGCGGCGAGGTGCAATTCGCCTTCGACGCCACCGCGCTGTCCTGGGTGCGCGACGGCCGCCTGCGTGCCATCGCCGTGGCCGGCCCCGAGCGCTGGCCGCTGGCGCCGGAGATCCCGTCGATGGCCGAAGAAGGCGTCGCCGACTTCGCCGTCGGCGGCTGGTTCGGCGTGATGGCCCCGGCCAGTCTGAGCCCCGCACTGGCCGAGCGCATGGCCCGAGACGTGGCCGCGGTGCAGGCCACGCCGCAGTTCCAGGCGCGGCTGGTCGATCTGGGGCTGGTGCCGTTGTCGGGCGGCCCGGCGGCGATGCGCGCCTATGTCGAACGCGAGATCACCAAGTACGCGGCGCTGGTGCAAGCCGCCGGTGCCACGGTGGAGTGAAGGACCGACGCATGACCGATCAAGACAAGCACGAGCAGCTGGCCGAACGGCTCTGGCGGGCCGCGGTCGACCGCGCTCCCATCGCCCCGCTGCGCGACGCCGCCGCCGCGCTGCAACTGGAGCCCAGCGCCGAGCACGCCTACGCCATCCAGCGCATCGTGCGCGACCGGCGCATCCGCGGCGGCGACCGCGTGCTCGGCCGCAAGATCGGCCTGACCGCGAAATCGGTGCAGCAGCAGCTGGGGGTGGATTCGCCCGACTTCGGCAGCCTGTGGGCCGCCAGCGCCCACGCCGACGGCGACGACGTGGCGATGAACACGCTGATCCAGCCGAAGCTCGAGGCCGAGGTGGCGCTGGTGCTGGGCCGCGATGTCGCTTCACCCGATGCCACCGTCGCCGACCTGATCCGCGCCACCGATTTCGCGCTGGCCGCGCTGGAGATCGTCGACAGCCGCATCGCCGGCTGGAAGATCGGCCTGTTCGACACCATCGCCGACAACGCCTCGGCCGCCGCCTTCGTGCTCGGTGCCGACCCGGTGAAGCTCGACCGCATCGCGCTGCGCGGCGCCAAGATGCGGATGACGCGCAATGGCGACGTGGTCAGCGAAGGCATCGGCAGCGCCTGCCTGGGCCATCCGCTGAACGCCGCCGCGTGGCTGGCGCGTGCGCTGGCACGCATCGGCGAGCCGCTGAGGGCCGGCGACATCGTGCTCACCGGCGCGCTGGGCCCGATGGTGCCGGTGAGCGCCGGTGAGTCCTTCGACGCAAGCATCGACGGGCTCGGTGCGGTGTCGGTGCGCTTCGTCTGACCTGTTCTGCCTGGAGTCTCGGCATGCACGACATCGCATCAGCTGCCGGCGCGCATGGTGTCGAGCCGGCAACGACACCGGCGCCACCGATGCGGCGCCTGCAGGATCGCGTGGTGCTCATCACCGGTGCGGCCCAGGGCATCGGCGAGGCCTGTGCGCGGCGCTATGCGGCCGAGGGCGCAACCGTCGCCATCGGCGACATCGACCTTCAGCGCGCCACGGCAGTGGCCGAATCCATCGGCGGCATGGCCCAGGCCTGCGACCACACCGATCCGGCGCAATGCGCAGCATTCGTCACCGCGGCGCTGGAACGTTTCGGCCGCATCGACGCCTTGCACAACAACGCCGGCCTCGGCTGGACCGGCGCCTTCGATGCGCTGGCCCCGCAGAAGGCACAACAGGTGCTGCACACCCTGGTGCTGGGCCCGCTGTACATGACGCAGGCGGCGCTGCCCGCGCTGCGCCGATGCACCGTGCCCGGCGGCGCGGCGATGCTGTTCACCTCGTCGGGCCTGGGCCTGCACGGCCGGGCGATGGTCTCGATCTACAGCGCCGGCAAGCACGCGGTGCTGGGGCTGATGCGCAGCCTGGCGATGGAACTCGGCCCCGAGGGAATTCGTGTCAACGCGGTGTGCCCTGGCGTGGTCGATACCGCGATGATGCGCGGCACGACCGGCGGCTGGGGATCACCGCAGCAGGTGCTGGAAGGCTTTCGCGCCGCGACGCCGTTGAGACGTGTCACGACCACGCAGGACGTGGCGGCCTCGGCCGCATTCCTGTTGTCCGGCGATGCGCAGAACCTGACCGGCACCGCCTTGTTGGTGGACGGCGGCGCGCACGAGGCCTGATGCGGCCTTTCGTTCAAACATGCAGGGCTGCCCGCCAGGATCGTTGGCGGCAAGCGGTGCATTCCAGCTTCTAGCGCGACCTGAATGCGGGAGAACTTGCGTCGCCTCGCGGCCAAAGGCTGAACGACAACTTCGATCGGCGATCGGCGACTGTCTCTTCAAGACTGAGAGCAGTCGTATGAGTTTTCGATCGGCCTACTCCATTGCAGTCGTTGAAGGTGCAGGCTTACGGTCGGAAGTGTCGCAATGAAACTGACGGGCTGGGAACCTACACCCCGCCAAGTTCAGATGCTCGCGCCCAGCGACCCAAGCGCCACCCAGAAGCGTTTGAATGGCCTATCCGCTTGGGACACCCACGCCCCCGAAGCGCGCCCGTAGATCAACGTCGCCGCCGCAATCCGATGGCGAGTACGCCAAGGCCCATCAGCATCATTGCGCCCACCTCGGGCTCCGGCACCACGCCGATATCGCCAGGCCTGACTGCCATGGCGTGGAAATTGATGAGAAACAGACCACGTCGGTACCCGCTCTGGATGCCGTCGATGGTGGAGAAGGCGTACTTGGTCGAGACGGTTGTTACCGGACCCAGCCAGTAGGAGCCGGATTGCATGTTCTGGAAGCTGCCTGTGTTGGTCATCGGGCCGCCGGCGGGGTTCCCCAGCGTGTCGAACCACAGATGGGCCATCTCACCGTCCATCGTCGGCAACCGCCATTTGTAGAAGCCGGCGATGTTGAAATACCTCACCCAGTCGACGGCGGTCCCGTAGCCCATCAATCCGTTGGCGTTGGCATCGCTCAACCAGGTGATGTCCAGATCCGTGTCGTAGAAGGCATCGGCGATGTTGTCGCCGTCGAGATCGCGGCCCAGCAGCGTGGTCTCCCAGGTCCCTTGCCCAGGCACACCCGCGGCCTGCACCGCGCCCACCATCATGCACATCGCTGCCACGGCAGCCAGCGTGTCGAGCCGAGTTCCCATCGTGTCCGCCCATCGTGTCGGTGCTGGGTTGAGGATTCGACCCGCATGCCATTCTGCGGCAGCGCGGTGCTCTCGGGTTGACACTGCTCAACAAAGAGGGGCACACCCATTCCGGCCAGGGGCGGGGGCTGACCCGCTCTCCGATTCATGAAACTGGGCCGCCGTAAAGCAGGCGCTCGCCACTGGCTCCTCCCGCCGCAATGCTGTCGCCCGTTGCCGTGCGCTGAACGACAGCAGCGGGTCACAAGGCGCTGTCGACAGAAGAAGATCGAACCGAAGCTGGCCGACGTGCCGGCCGCGGCAGCTGGCCGTGGTCGGAGGCGCGGCAACAGGTCGCGCGCAGTCAGCCGGCCTCCGGGACTCGTGAGCCGAGCGCAGTCGTTGGTCGACGATGTCTTCGCGGCGAAACAGTTCTGCGTGCTGCCGTGATCGGCCACTTGCCGCGCAACTTCGACCCTTGACCCAGGCGTGCCGCCCCAGGCCCCTCAGGCCAGCAGCTCCACAGGGGGCGCCAGCGCGAGACCCTTTGCGCGCTTCGCAAGTCGTTGGTCGAATGTCGCGAATCCGGAAGCACGCGAACTGCGTGCCAGGTGCAGCGCATCGGCGAAATCGAGACCCTTGTCGAATGCATCGGCTGCCGCCAGTACCGCGTCGCGATCTTCGAGCGTGACGTGTTCGATGCTCGCCAGCGCCCGCAACACGCGTGAAATGTCCCTCGTGGGCAGCTCATAGAACCCACGCATGACCCACTCCAGTTCCAGCACCACGGTCACCGGGACGAACGATCGTTCGGAGAGTGCGGCGACGGCGGCAGGCCGTTGTCTGGTGGCCTGCGCATCGTCGGCATCATCGACGAAGAACCGCGCTAGGACGTTCGTGTCCAGGGCCCTCATGGCTTGCGGCGCCGCGAACGGCTCAACAGCGTCGCCGCATCGAAGTCTTCCAGGCGACGTGGAACGCCTCGCGCCGGCGCCTTGACCATGCCCACCATCCCGGTCATGTCGGCCGTCGCGACCGACCGTATGACGCGCAGCTTCAGCCCGTCCGATTCCTCGAGCACTTCGAGTCTGGCGCCTGCACCCATGCCGAGCCGGCGACGCAATGCGGCGGGCAACACGATCTGGCCTTTGGAGGAGACAAGAAGCGTGGACATGTGGATTTCCAGACCAAGGGATGAAGCCGCATCATAGTGCGGCTTACGTGGTAAGTCAAAGATCGGCGGAACACGTCAGCCAGGCGCCGGCGCAACGCAGACGGCGGCCGTCGCGGGCGCCAGCACCTCGCGCACCCGTGCGCGCAGCCATTGCTGCGCGGCGCTGTGGTGACAGCGTTCATGCCAGTACATGGCCACGTCCACCGCGCTCATGCTCAACGGAATCTCGATCAACTGCAGCGGGAAATGCAAAGACAACGCCAATGCGGCCTGGTGCGGCAGCGACAGCACCAGGTCACTTTGCGACACCAGGTGCGCGGCGAGCAGGAAATGCGGGCTCGACACGACGATGCGGCGGCTCAGGCTCGATGCCTCCAGCGCGGCATCGACCACATGACTGAAGTAGGCCAGGCCGCTGGGTGCGACGCTGACGTGGGGCAGCGCGGCGAACTCCTCGGCAGTGAGGCGTTGCTCCAGCGCCGGGTGGCCGGTGCGCGCGATGCACACGTAGCGGTCGGTGAACAGCGGACTGCGGCGCAGCGATGCGGGCGGCTCGGGGTAGTAGGCAATGGCGACATCGATGTCGCCGGCTTCGAGTGCGCGCTCGACGTCGCGGATGTTCACCGGCAGGATGTCCACCGAGCAGCCCGGCGCCGTGGCTTGCAACTTCTGCACCAGCGCCGGCAGCAGCAGCAGCTGGGCGTAGTCGGAGGTGGTGAGCCGAAAGCGCTGCTGCGCCTGCGCCGCATCGAAGCGGGCCGGTGCCTGCTGCAAGGCTTGCAGCTGGTCGATCAGGACCCGCACCTGGGGCACCATCTGCAACGCACGCTCGGTCGGCGCCATGCCTTCGCGGGTGCGCACCAGCAGCGGGTCGCCGAAACGCTCGCGCAGCCGCGACAGCATGTCGCTCATCGACGACTGCGACAGCCCCATGCGCTCGGCCGCGCGCGACACGCTGCGTTCGCGCAGCAGCATGTCGAAGCATTCAAGCGAGTGGCTGTCGAGGCTGCGCGGTGTGGACATGGGGCCGCGTCTCAGCTGCGCTCGCCGCGCCGTGCCAGGCCAACCTGCACGATGGCCACGGCCACGCCGACGGCGTAGACCACCATCATCGATGCGGCCAGCGCGGCCAGCGTCGGCAGCAAAGCCAGCAGCAGGTGGCCGGCCAGCGGGCCGCTGGCCTGGGCGATCGGGCGCGCGCGCCCGATCGCGGTCAAGCCCAGCATCGCCAGCGTGATGCAGCCGCCGGCCACCCACGGCGCGCTGGCGCCGGCATGGTGCCCCGCAGCGGCCACCAGCCCCGCGGCACCGCCGCCCACACCGACGAGCAACGGGATATGGCCGTAGGCCCAGCGCCGCAGCCGCGCGCCTTGCTCTGCGCTACCGACCACACGCTCCTGCTGCGCACCGACGCGCACGAAGTAGCCCACCCAGTACAGGTAGGCCAGCGCCAGGCCCAGCGCGGCGAGTGCCAGGTTCGAAGTCGACAACGCCTCGGCATGCAACAGCGCATGCAAGGTCGAAGCCACACCTTCGCCCATGACGATGATCGTGAACAGACCGAAACGCTCGGGCAGGTGCTCGGGGTGTGGCGGATAGCCATGGGTGTAGCGGGCGACCAGCGCGGGGTTGATGACGTCGAGCAGCAGCACGGCCACCCACAGCGCCGGCCTCCACGGCAACGGCAGCGCCGCCGAGACCGCCCACAACATCGCCTGCAGCGCATAACCCGTGGCGTAGATGCGCACCAGCCCGGCCGCGCCAGGGCGATGGCGTTCGCGCAGATAGGCCCCCATCAGCAGCCCCTTCAGCGCCGCCATGCCGAGCGCGAAGACCTGGCCGCGCGCGCCGAAGGCATCGCCGGCGCCGTAACCGATCAGCACCAGCGCGCCGATCTGCAGCATGCCGATCAGGTGCTGGTCGGGTCGGTCCTCGTCGAAGCGCGTGGCGTGGAAGGTGTGGCCCAGCCAGGTCCACCACAGCAGCAGCAGCAGGAAGGCGAAGCCGATGAAGCCCGCCGCGTCGTAGTGCGCGCTGAGCGCGGCAGTGAGTTGAACGACCACGGTGACGAAGGCCAGATCGAAGAACAGCTCGAACCAGCTGGCCTTGCGGCCATGCTTCAGGTGCGGTGCCACAGCCGCGATGGATGCGTGTTCGGTGCTCATCGGACGGCCGCGCGGCGGCTGCCGCGTGCTGCGGTGCCTTTGGTGGGCAGGGTGAAGACGACCCGGCGCGCATCGTCGCTGGACCGCGGCAGATGCTCCAGTGCCAGGTCGATGAAGGCGCGCACGTTCGGCGACAGATAGCGGTTGCTCGGATACACCGCGTGCACCGATGCTGGCGGGCCGGCCCACTTCGGCAGCACGTTGACCAGCCGGCCCGCGGCCAGCGCCTCGCGCGCCACCAGCAGCGGCAGCTGGCCGATGCCCAGACCGCGCAGTAACGCGTCGCGCACGGCGAAGCTGTTGTTCACGCGCAGCCGCGCCGGGCCATCGACGCGCACGGCGTCACGATCGCCCTCGCGCACCAGCTGCCAGCCGCGCCGGTGGCTGCCGCCGGTGAACATGACCAGCGCATGCGCGCTGAGGTCGGCCGGGTTGCGCGGTGCGGCATTCGCCTTCAGGTACGCCGGGCTGGCGAAGAGGCCGTACTCCACTTGCCCGAGCGCCCGCGCGACCAGCCGCGACTCATCGACCGGGCCGACGCGAATCGCCAGGTCGAAGCCCTCGTGCACCATGTCCAGCACGCGCGAGGTGTATTCGGCATCGACGCTGGCTTGGCGGTGGCGCGTGAGGTACTCGTCGATCCAGCCGCCCACCGCGACCATGCCGAACTCGACACCGCAGGTCAGGCGCAGCACGCCTTTCGGATCGCCCTGCGCATGCTGGGTGACGCGCACCGTGTCGGCCACCGCGCCGAGGATGCCGACCGCACGCTCGAACACCTCGCGCCCGGTCTCGGTGATCGACTGCGTGCGCGTGGTGCGTTCCAGCAGCTTGACGCCGAGCTCGGCCTCGAGCTGTGCGATGACGCGGCTGACATAGCTCTTTTGCGTGTCCAACACGTCGGCGGCACGGGTGAAGCTGCCGGCTTGCACCACCTTGACGAAGATCTTCAGCTGTTCCAGCGTCATGGCCGATAACTGTTATCCGATGAGTACCCTTTGAATCCTAGCAGAGACTATTTATCTCTTCATGATGAACAACCAGAATGACCCTTCAGTCAATTCGATGGAGCCCGGACATGAGCCTGAAAGACCCCAACCTCGTCAACGCCAAGGCGCCCAAGCGCGTGGCCCTCGTCATCGCCAACCCCGCCGTTTCCACCACCACCGGCTGGCCGGTGGGCTTTTGGTGGAGCGAGCTGACGCATCCGTTCCATGTCTTCAGCGAGAAGGGCTATGCGCTGGAAATCTTCAGCCCCGACGGCGGCAAGTGCGAGGCCGACGGCATGAGCGACCCCAACGACGCCAGCGGCTACAGCAAGACCGACCTGATCAGCCAGGGGTTCATCCACACCGCCGAATTGAAGGCGCTGGTGGAGAACACGAAGAAGGTCAGCGACATCGACGTCAAGCAATTCGATGCCATCGTCGTCGCCGGCGGGCAGGCGCCGATGTTCAACTTCGAGCAGGCCGAGGCACTGCAGAAGAAGTTCGTCGAGTTCTACGAAGCGGGCAAGGTGGCCGCGGCGTTGTGCCACGGCACGGCCATCCTGGCCTACGCCAGACTCAGCAACGGCGAGTACCTGGCCAAGGGCAAGACCGTCACCGGCTTCGCCAACGTCGAGGAGGATTTCGCCGACAACGCGGTGCGGAGCTACGGCATGCTGCCGCGCGACAAGCATGTGATGCCCTGGCGCATCGAGGACCGCTTGAAGGAACTCGGTGCCAACTTTGTGCAGGCCGGCTTGTGGCGCGGCTTCGCGGTGCGCGACGGCAACCTGATCACCGGGCAGCAGAACTTCTCCGGCGAGGAAACGGCGCGCGCGGTGGTGGCGGCGTTGGGAGAATGAATGGGCGGTCTCGTGCCGCGACAGCTACCCGGCTTCGGGAATCAAGTCTCGACCTCGCGCCCCGTCAAGGGCACTGGCCCCGCTCGGCGTTGCTGGCTTGCGCCTTGCACCGTGCCACCGCGTCGTCGGTGCGGCCGCTGGTGGCACTCGGCGCAGCGCGTTTGGCGCCGACATGCGGGGGCGCATTGGCCGACTTGTACAGCGGAATGTTGAGCTGGGGCGTGGCGCGCCGTTCCGGTTCGACGGTGCCGGGAGCGACGGCCGGAGTGACCGGTCGCGAGGGGCCCGTCGCTGGCGGCGCAGACCTCGGTGGCGCGGAAGCGGCCGTCGTGGCCTGAGCCAGCGACCCGAGCGGCACCGCTGCGATCAACAGGGCTGCCATGCAGTTCAATCGGCGGACGGGCACGGTGGAGCTCCAATCGAGGATGCAGATGACGACCCCGGCGCCTGCTCGGCGCGTGCCCGAAGCTTAGCCGCAGTCGGCCGCTTGCGGGTGGCCGGCAGGCCCCGGCTCGACCGGGCCACGCACCGTCGTGGTCGCGGGCGCCGCGTCTACTTCTGCTGCGCCTTGCCAGCCTGCACGCCGGCTTCGAAGGAGGCCTGCTGCGCGGCCTGCTGCTTCTGCCTTTCCCGGTCCACCAGGTATCCGGTGCCGGCACCGATCGCCGCGCCGGCAGCCGCCCAGGCCCACTCGCCGGTGGCGGCACCGATGACCACACCGGTGGCCGTGCCGATGGCACCACCCGACAGGGTGGATTGCTCCGAGGAGCTCATGCCGGCGCAACCGGCCAGCCCGATCGATGCGGCAACCGCCGCGGAAAGAATGAGATTTCGTGTCATGTCAGTGGCTCCTCGAAGATGCGGCCGCGTTCAGCGTTTGCACGGATAGGTTTCGCCCGCGTAGCGAAACAACGCGTCGACGGCCCCGTCCTTTTCGTACTGCGGGTGCGCCTTGAGCCAGGCGACGAAGCCGCCGGCCACCTGCGCGCGCGTCGGCCGGTTGACCGGCTCGCAGACAAAGCGATCCGCCACCGGCGTGACCGACACGTAGTAGCCATACGCGCCCGCCAGCACGCCGTGGCAGAACGCGGCAGCCGTCGTGGCGTCCTTGTCCGTCGCCGGTGTGCCGCACACCCTGGCCAGGTCGCCGGCGGTGCTCAAGCGGAAGTGCTCGGGTGCCACCGCCTGCGCGCCGCCCGCCACCAGCATGAGGGCGGCGATCAACATCGGTTTCATCATCATTCGACTCCTGAGATTCATCGTTCGGCCGGCATGCTACCAACAACCGGTGCAACGACAGCGGCGCAGACCGCGCTCGCGAATGACCTTGCTCAATCGAGAAGTTTCCCGGGTCGGCCGTCCTGAAGTCTTCAGGTGGTGGAGACGAGGAGGATCGAACTCCTGACCTTCGCATTGCGAACGCGACGCTCTCCCAGCTGAGCTACGCCCCCATAACCATCGAAAATTCTAGCATCCGAGCGGCTGCGGTTAGAGTCTCGCCCGACCCGTTTGCCACGCCGTGGCGGCGGGCCGCATCCAACGATGGAGCTTGACGCAATGCCCCTTTTCGACCCCGTCTGGCTGACGACACAGTACGACAACCGCGCGCGCATTCCGCAACACCCGCAGATCTTCGAGCGCTGGAAGCAGGCCTCGGCGCTGACGCGGGCCAACAGTGCGCCGCGGCTCGATCTGCAGTACGGCAGCGGCGCCGGCGAAACGCTGGACGTGTTCCCGGCCCCGCAGCCCGATGCACCGGTGCTGGTGTTCATTCACGGCGGCTATTGGCGCGCGCTGGACAAGGCCGATTTCTCCTTTGTGGCACCCGCGTTCAACGCCGCCGGCGCGATGGTGGTGGTGCCCAACTACGCCCTGTGCCCGGCCGTGAGCATCGAGGACATCACCTGGCAGATGTTGCGCGCGATGGCATGGACCGCGCGCAACGCCGCCGCGCATGGCGCTGACGCGCGGCGCATCGCCGTCGTCGGCCATTCGGCCGGTGGGCACCTGGCGGCAATGATGCTCAGCGCGCGCTGGAAACAGGTGGCCGACGATCTGCCCGCGAACCTGGTGGGCGGGGCGCTGTCGATCTCAGGCCTGTTCGATCTGGAGCCGCTGCGCCACACACCTTTCCTGCAAACCGACCTGAAGCTGACACCGGCTTCGGTGCGGCGCTTGAGCCCGGCCTTCTTCCCGCGGCCTAAAGGCAAGTTCTACACCACCGTCGGCGCCCTCGAAAGCGACGAGTTCCTGCGCCAGAACCAGCTGATCCGCGATGTCTGGGGCCCGACGGCGGTGCCGGTGTGCGAAACGCTGCCGGGGCGCCATCACCTCGATGTGCTCGATGGCCTGGTCGATCCCGGCGGCCGGCTGCACGACCTGGCTTTGCGCCTGCTCGGATTGCGTTGATAGCAACGCTGAGCGTCGGTTTGCAATTCGATCGCCAGTGCCTATCGGGCGCATAGAAGCTATGCATTGGCGAAGGGGCGGGGGGTTTGTTACCGTTAGCGACGGCCATCGCCTTGGACTGTCATCGCCAATGGCAAGCGGGCGCCAGCCGCCGATCACCAACAGGAGAGTGACATGGGCTTGAAAGGATCGAAGACCGAGCAGAACCTGAAGGACGCCTTCGCAGGCGAATCGCAGGCCAACCGCCGCTATCTCTACTTCGCGAACAAGGCCGACATCGAGGGCCAGAACGATGTCGCCGCGCTGTTCCGCTCCACCGCCGAAGGCGAGACCGGCCATGCCCACGGGCATCTGGAATTCCTCGAGGTCGTCGGTGACCCGGCCACCGGTTTGCCGATCGGTTCGAGCCGCCTGAACCTGGCCGCGGCCGTGGCCGGTGAGACGCACGAGTACACCGACATGTACCCGGGCATGGCCAAGACCGCCCGCGACGAGGGCCACGACGAGATCGCCGACTGGTTCGAGACGCTGGCCAAGGCCGAACGCTCGCACGCCAACCGCTACCAGAAGGCGCTGGACGCGCTGGTGGACTGACGACGTCCGTTCGTTCGATCAGGCAAGGGGCTCGAGGGGCCCCTTGTTCACATTCAGGGCACCCCACGAAGAAGGCGTTCGATGAGCACACGCGAAGGCAACCTGCAGGCGCCCACGCGCCACCCGATCGATTGGCAGAACCCGGCCTTCTACGACGAGCCGGCCACCTTCGCCGAGATGGAACGGGTGTTCGACATCTGCCACGGTTGCCGGCGCTGCGTCAGCCTGTGCCAATCGTTTCCGACGCTGTTCGATCTGGTCGATGCCACCGACGACGGCGAAGTGCACGGCGTGAAGAAGGAGGCCTACTGGAGCGTGGTCGATCAGTGCTACCTGTGCGACCTGTGCTTCATGACCAAGTGCCCGTATGTGCCGCCGCACCCGTGGAACCTGGACTTCCCGCACCTGATGCTGCGCGCCAAGGCGATCAAGTTCAAGAAGGGCGAGGTCGGCGCCGGCGAGCGGTTCCTCGCCTCCACCGATGTGCACGGGCAGTTCGCCGGCATCCCGGTGGTGGTGCAGATGGCCAACGCCATCAACCGGACGAAGCCGGCGCGCAAGCTGATGGACTCGGCGCTCGGTGTGCATCCCGACGCGTGGATGCCCGAACTGGCGACGAAGCGCTTTCGCTGGAGCGCAAACAAGGCCGCCGCCAGCGTGGTCACGAACGGCGAGCGCACGCCCGGCAAGGTGGCGATCTTCTCGACCTGCTTCGTCAACTACAACGAGCCCGGCATCGGCCACGACCTGCTGAAGCTGCTCGACCACAACGACATTCCGTATGTCATCGTGGACAAGGAAAAGTGCTGCGGCATGCCCAAGCTCGAACTGGGTGACCTCGACGCGGTGGCGCAGCACAAGGCGGCGAACATGCCGGTGCTGGCGCGCTACGCGAAGGAGGGCTACGCGATCGTCAGCGCCATCCCCAGCTGCACGCTGATGTTCAAGCAGGAACTGCCGTTGATGTTTCCCGGGTGTGCCGACACGCAGGCCGTGAAGGAGGCGATGTTCGACCCTTTCGAATACCTGATCGCGCGCCACAAGGACGGGCTGCTGAAACTGGATTTCAAGGCCGCGCTGGGCAAGGTCAGCTATCACATCCCGTGCCACGGCCGGGTACAGAAGATCGGCCGGAAGACCGAGGAGATGTTCAAGCTCATCGGCCAGACGGTGACGGTGCAGCTGAACACGGTCGAGCGCTGTTCGGGCCATGCCGGCACCTACGGCGTGAAGACGGCTTACCACCTGAACGCGATGAAGATCGGCAAGCCGGTGTTCAAGGCCATGGCCCAGAACGAGCCCGACGTCATCAGCAGCGATTGCGCCTTGGCCGGGCATCACATCGCCCAGGGCATGAGCCAGGCCGGCACGCCGGCCAAGGCGCTGCGCCACCCGTTGAGCCTGGTGCGGCAAGCCTACGGAATCGAGTAGCGAGGAGTCGAGCATGACCATCACCCCCGACAGCCTGATGGGCCTGGAGGCCTTCTCGAAGCACCGCAAGGCGCACAAGCCGGACATGATCGCGCATCGACGCCTGCGCAGCGTGCAGCTCGGCGAGCACATCAACCTGCAGTTCGAGGACGAGCGCACGGTGCGCTGGCAGATCCAGGAGATGCTGCGCATCGAGAAGATCTTCGAGGAAGAGGGCATCCAGAGCGAGATCGACGCCTACCAGCCGCTGGTGCCCGACGGCAGCAACTGGAAGGGCACGCTGCTGATCGAATACCCCGACCCGAACGAGCGCAAGCGCGAACTGGCACGCCTGATCGGCGTGGAAGATCGCATGTTCGTCGAGGTCGAAGGGCATGGCCGCATTTACGCCATCGCCGACGAGGACCTCGACCGCGAGAACGCCGAGAAGACCTCGGCGGTGCACTTCGTGCGCTTCGAGTTTCCGCCAGCGGCGAAGCAGGCGGTGCGTGCCGGCGCATCGGTCAAGCTGGGTTGCGACCACCGCAACTACCCGGCGCATGTCAGCATCGCGCCGGAAACGCTGGCCAGCCTGGCGGGTGACCTGAGGTAGAGCGAGCCGAACCGTCGGGCGAGACACAAACGCAAAGCGCTTCGCCGACGCCAGCGTTCAATCGGTCGGCGTGCGCGGCACCCGCCGGGCCAGCTTGGCGGCCAGGTTCAGGCCCACGCCCGGCAGGCTCCACGGGCACACCGCGATGCAGATCGCGCAGCCGTGCGTCTGGTTGAAGAACGGCAGGCAGCGGTCGAAATCGACGTACCACTTGTACACACCGCGCACCAGTTGCTTGTGCGGCGCGATGGCCTCCGGCGGGCAGGCGTCTTCACAGACCCGGCAACGGCTGCAGAAGTCATCGACCCCGAAGCTTCGCGGTGGTGTCGGCGCGAACGGCGCATCGGTGAGCACCGCCGACAGCCGGAACGATGCGCCGAGTTCGGCGTTGATCAGCGAGCCGTGCTTGCCCAGTTCACCGAAGCCGCAGGCGATCGCCGGTGGAATCAGCGCGACCTTCGTCGTCATCGGGCCGGTCACCGGCTCGGCCTGCCAGCCTTGCTGGCGCAACCAGCCGGCCACCGCCTTGGCAGCCGCCGCGGCACGGCCGTACTGGCGCACCACCTCGGCGCCGGCCACGGGTGTCGGCGCCGCTGCGATGGCCTGGAAATCGTGTGCCACGCCGATGACGACGATGCGCGACTGCGGCACCTGCTGGCCTTCATAGATCCAGGCCAGGTCCATCGCGGCCACGCCCCACATCTCGAACGCACCCTGCCGGGTTTCGGCGAAGGCCGCCAGCGCCGCCGTCCACTGCTCGGCGCCGCGTTGCACCGGCACGTCGGCCAGCGGCGCCAGCGGCTCGGCCAGCACCGCAGCGCGCTGCTCACGCGCGCGGGCGATGTCCGCATTGCCCGGATCGACACCATAGAACCAGCGCTGCATGGCGCCGTGCGGGATGGTGTCGGGGTCGCTGGCCCAATAGACCAGCCGTGCACGGCGTGGCGCCGGCTCGCCGAGGCCGTTGATGGCATTGCCCGACAGCGGCGGGCACAGCGCCATTTGCGCCGCATCGGGCGTGAAGGGGCGCAACGGGTTGGCTTTGGGCATGGCCGGATCCTCACAGTCTGCAAGCGATGCGCCGGCACCACGTCATGGCGCGGTCGCACGGTTGTCAAGGCCGCATCATGCGGCGGCAGCACAGTGTGCCGCGTGCAACGCGACCTTCCCGCCGACTCGATGTGCGCCGCGACGGCGGCGCCGCGCGTGATCTTCGTGCCCGGCAAGCACGACGACGCTGTGTCGGCCCTGGCGCTGCGTTCGGCGTCGAGCTTGCGATCGATCGGCTAGACTGCGCGCCCACTTTGTCGAACGCCTTGGACACCCCGATGAACCCTGCCACCCCTTCCCGAATCCTGCGTGCCGGCCTGTGCGGCCTGGTGCTGGTGCTCGGCGCCTGCGCCGCACCGACGGTGCTGAACACGCAGTGGTCGAACCCTGATTTCAAGGGCAAGCCGATCAAGAACATCCTCGTCGTCGCGGTGGTCAAGGACAGCGCCAACCGCCGCACCTTCGAAGATGCGATGGTCAGGCAGCTGGCGGCCAAGGGCGTCTCGGCCGAGCCGTCGTACCGCTACTCGCCCGAGCCCGGCGTCATGGAACAGGCCAAGATGCAGCAGGCGGTGAAGCAGTCGGGCGCGACCGGTGTGCTGCTGTCGCGCGTGGTCAACGTGTCGCAAAGCGTGAAGGTCTCGCCCGGCATGTACATGGGCCCGCCGGTGGCCTATGGCTTCGGCGGCTTCTACGGTTACTACGGCGGCATGTGGGCCAGCAGCTTCTACACCCCGCCTTCGCTGTACACCGAAGAGAACGTGACCGCCGACACGCGGCTGTTCGAAGCCAAGGATTTCTACCTCGTGTGGTCGGCATCGACCACCACCACGCCGGGTTCGGTCAGCGCCAATGCGATGATCGATCAGTTCACGCAGCTGATCGTCACCTCGATGCGCACCGATGGGCTGATCTAGGCCCGCCCGCCCGCCGACGGTACTCAGCGCACGGAGATTCAGTCTCCGGGCGCAGCCTCCCCCAGGCGCGCCGTGACATCGCCGTAGAGCAGGTACGAAAAGAAGGTCGGCGACACGTCGCCGTGCTTGACGCGCAGATCGCGCAGCGCGCTGCCGATCGGCTGGCGATCGGTGACGATGCGCTTCATCAGTTCCTCGGTGACCTTGACGCGTCTTCTTCGTCGATGGCCCACAGCGGCGCGATGAAGGCACGAAAGCGCCGCGATGCGAACGCGTTGGCCCAGCCGCCGACGGTGCCGAAGGCGCTGCCGGTGGCACCGACCTCGCAGGCGTTGAAGAACACCAAGGTGCCCCAGCGTTCGCCGAGACGGGTTTCGCGGCGCGCCACTTCATCGACGGCCAGGTTGCCGTCTTCGAGCTTGATCGCCGAGGCATCCGCCAGTTCGCTGTTGAACAGGCCGTGGCCGGTGAAATACAGCAAGGCCACCGGCTTGTCGCCGGGCTCCTCGAGCAGCAGCCGGATGGCCTCGCGCGTCCCGCCCACCGCGCGCGCGCCGAACCGCTTGCCCAGCATCGCTGCCGTTTCCTCGGCCAGCGACAGCCTCGTGCTGGCGCTCTTGTAGCGCGGCGCGATGGTCAGCAGTTCACCCGCCGGCAGGTCGTTGCGGAAGTAGCCCTGGTAGCGGCCGATCCAGCGCGCCACCGCATGGCGCAGCGCCAGCGGCGGATGCACCTCGTTCTTGCGGTAGGGGCGCATCAGTTCCCACGGCAGGTGCGGGTCGTCACTGCAGAACTGGATCGTCAGCGCGCGCCGGTAGTGGTCGTGCAGCGCCCAGTAGCACTCGCGGAACTCGCCCGGCGCGCGATCCCAGAGCTTCTCGCCGAAGCCTTCGATGCGCGCACGGTGCTTGCCGCGTTCGAGGTTGGCGAACTGCTTGAACATCGCGGCGGCTTCGACAGCGGTGTCGCGGCCCAGGTCGATGAAGCCGTCGAGTTTCGGCGGCAGGTCGTCGAAGTGCGCCGTCTCCATGCGCCAGTGCAGCATGCCGGAGGCCGGCGCCGGGAACTGCGTGATGTACACGGTCAGGTCGGGTTTCTCAGCATCGGGTTCGACGCGGATCTGACCCGAGGTCGCTGTTGCGACCTGCGTCACAGGGCTGCCGCGGCTGCGCGTTCGTGTCGGCGCCTGCGCCACGCCGAGCACGCGCTTGGCCGCGCCGCAGCAACGTGTGCCGTCCCAGAACTGGGCGCTGACTTCGATCTCGCTGCCTGGCGCCAGACCCGCCTGCACGCGCCCGCTGCAGCGCGCGGCGATCGAATCGGCATTGCGCCGGATGGTCACTTCGCCGCGTCCGCCGCCGTCGAAATCGATGCCGTTGGCCGCCAGCGTGACGCCCAGGCTCAGCGTCTGCCATGTCGCCTGGCGTTGGCCCAGGTCGAGTGCGCCGCCGGCGGTGTTCGTCGCCGCCTGGCGCGTCAGGTCGATGACCAAGGTCACCGGTTCGCCCGGCTGCAGTGCTGCAGTCGGCTCGATCGAGGGATAGCGCACTGGCGTCGTGCCCTCGTCGCGTGATGCATCGTCCGGCGCGGTCGGTGCACGTGCCGCGCGCCGGCCGCGCGTCGCTGTTGCGGGCACCGGCGGCGGGGTTGCTTCGAGGCTGGGCGCAGGCGCGCCGCGCGCAACCGAGCGCGTGCGGCGCTCGCTGGGCACGTCGGCGCCGCCCACCGCCTCGGGTTGGCCGTGGTCGTCGATTTGCACCTCGCGCTGCGCGCTGGGCGATGCCGCCCCGCCGGCTTCGAACTCACCGACCCGCGCGCCATCGGGTCGGCGCTGCAGGCTGGATTGGCTCTCGTGCAGATCGAGCATCTCGGTCAAGGTGGCGCTCCCCAGCGCCTTGTCGGCCCGCACGTGGCCCAGCACGTCGAGCAGCGAGTCGACGCCGAGCGCTTCGAGCAGCGCCAGCAGTCGCCGGTGACTCAGCACCTCATCGCGGCTGAAGACGTAGCGCCAGCGGCCACCGGCGCGCTGCACCAGCACCCAGCTGGCCGGCGCGGTGGCCAGCGTGGCGAGCTGCTGGCGCGCCGGCGCGTCGGCGTCGAGGACGATGAAATCGGTGCGCCAGCCCATCGCGGCTCAGCGCTCGGCGACCACGAACAGATCACTCACCGGCGTCGCACCGTCGGCGTGTGCGGTGATGCGCCAGACGCCCGGTGGCAGATCGAAGGCGCCCGATTGCCAGGGCGGCTCGGCATCGCGGCGCAGCGCTTCTTCCAGTGCCGCGCCACCGGCCAGCGGCGTCAAGGTCACGCCGATGCGCGGGTTGCCCTCTGAGGGCCGCACGCGCACGCGCAACGCTTCGCCGGGCAGCACCACGTCATCGAGTTCCAGACTCAGCATGGCCTGGTCCTCGGCCCGCTGGAACTTGCGGAAGTCGATCTGCTCGCGCGTCAGCACGCCCTTCAGGTTGGCCAGCGTGCCATCGGCGTTCTGCAGCGCGCCGTGCGATTCGGCGGCATACACCTCGTGCGGCTCGTCGGACAGCTCGATCGGCGTCGCCGACACACGCGGCACCGTGCCGTCGCCGCCGTTGTCGGCGTCTTCGTAGCTGTTCAACAGCACCAGCTTGCCGTTCTTGACCTGCGCGGATTGCACCGTCGGCTGCTCGATGCCGACGATCGGCAGCAGCACCGGCCCATCGCGGCGGTAGCCGTCGTCCTTCGCGTTGCGCGCCTGCGCATCCTGGATTTCCTGGTGGAACGCGCGCGCCGCAGCCGCGCGCTTGACATCCACGTTCGGCAGCAGGCCCGCCTGCGCGGCATCGGCCACCCGCTGCAGCGCGCCGTCGCCCGACACGCACGGGTAGATCGGCAGCAGCTGGTACACCGAGGTCAACGAGCGCAGCAGCGGCGACAGGTCGAGGCCGAACGGGCCGATGCCCTTCTTCATGCCGTTTTCGAGAAAGCCGACCGCATTCATCGAGCCGCGGTGCGGCGTGCCGAGCGTGATGAGGCGCCGTGTCGCCTGCCAGCCGCCCAGGCATTCGACGAAGTAGCGCGCGATCAACCCACCCATCGAATGGCCGATCAGCACCAGCTTGGCATCGGCGTGGCCGGAGCTGGTGCGCCATTGCTGCAACCAGTCCATGGCCTGCGTTTCCAGCCGCTTGGCATTGACGCGGTTGTCGCGCCGCCAGTCGTACGGAAAGGCGCGCAGGTTGCGGCCGTCCTCGAGGCCGAGTTGTTCCTTCAGATAGCCGACGATGCGCCCGTAGCCGTCGATCTTGACCAGGCCCGGGATCAGGGTCACGTCGGGCACCAGACGCGGCGCGGTGACGCCGTCGTCGATGTCGTCGCCGGCCAGTTCCAGGCCCTCGATCGAGCGGCCGAAACTGGTGATCGCGCGCCACGCCGCGCCGCCGGTCGGCGCCCACACTTCCTTGCCGGCCTTGTTGGCCAACACGCTGCCGGTGATGCCCGGCAACACGATCACAAGGTCCTTCTGGCTCGACATGGTTTGCTCCGTGCTGAACGTGGTGCCTGCTTTATAGGGCGCTGCCGGCACCGGCGCAACCGCCTTTCAGCGCGTAGTCCAGCGCGCAATTAGGGAGTGCGCCTGCGATCCGTCCGTCCGAAGATGCCCGCATGGCACCCACACCATCGCCCGCAACGCGGCTGAGCGAAGCGGTCGAGTCGTTGCACAGCGAGGTTCGCGCGGGACGCGCGAGCGTGGCACTCGAGCGGGCGCAGGCGCTGCTCGACGGGCTGGACGATGTGCCGACCGATCTGCCAACCGATAGGCCGAGCCATGACACCGCACTCGCAGTCGCCACCAACCGCCTGGGCATGTTCTTTTTCGAGCTCGGTTTCGCCGACGAAGCGCATCGGGCCTATCGGCGGGCGCTGGCCTGGGCCGAAGCGGTCAGGCCGCCGGACGACGGGCTGCTTGCCGATGTGCACAACAACCTCGGCCAGGCGCAGATGCGGCGCGGTGAACTCGGCGACGCGCAGCACCTGCTCGAAGTGGCGTTGACCCTCCGGCGTCGGGCCGAGCCCGGGCCGGCGCTGGCCGTGTGCGCGGACAACCTCGGTGCGGTGCTGTGCGCACGCGGCCAGTTCGAGCGCGCGCTGCCGTTGCATCAGGAAGCGCGCGCGTTGTTCGAGCGTTCGGGTGACGCGGCTGCGGGCCACCTGGCGACGACGCTGGGCAATCTGGGCTCGCTGCACAAGCGGCGCGGCGAATTCGTGCCGGCCAAGGCGCATCTGCTGCGCGCGATCGACATGCATTTCAGCCGCGGCGGGCTGGGCAATGCCGACGCGCTGCCGGCATTGGTCAACCTGATCGACGCGCTGATCGCGCAGGACGACACCGCCTTGGCCGACGAGATGCTCGACCTGCTGCTGCGCATGGCCGACCGGCCGGGCGGCGCCGCGCCGCAGTCGGTGGCGGTGGCGCTGCTCGAGCTCGGCTCGGCGGGTCTGCAGCACTTCCAGCTGGGGCTGGCCGAACGCGCCGCGGCGCGCGCCGTGGCCTTGCTCGAAGCCAGTGCCGGCGCGCTTGCGAAGCCGATGTTGCGCGCGCGGCAGCTGTTGGCCAACGTGCAGGTGGCGAAGGGTGACTTCGATGCCGCCGAGCGCCAGTTGCTGCGCGTGCTGAACACACCGGCTTTGGCCGCCTCGCGCATGGCCGAGCTGCTCATCGACCTGGGCAAGGCGATGCGCAACCGCGGCAGCGTGTCGCACGCGGCCGTCATCCGATTGTTCGAAACCGCCGAGCAGCAGCTGCGCACGGCGCCCGATGCCGATGTGGCGCTGCGCATCAGTGCGCTGGGCAATCTCGGCCTGGCCCACTTCGATGCCGACGACATGGCCGCGGCGCAGGCGTGCACACGGGAGGCGCTGGCGTTGTGCGATCGGCATCGCAGCGTCGGCGAGCGCGCCTGGCTGCAACACAACCTGGCGCTGGTGGACTACCACCTGGGCCGCCACGACGAGGCCCGCAACGGCTTCGAACAGGCTCGCCGCGCCTGGCGAGGTCGTGGCGGCGCGCACCACCCGTACGTCGCCACCGCCGAGGCCAACCTGGCGCTGGTGCACTGGTCGAGCGGCAACCGCGCTGCAGCACAGCGCGCCTTCACGCGCGCGGCGCAGCTGCGGGCCGGGCCGTTGCAGCGCACCTTGCTGGTCGGCACCGAAGCCGAACGGCTGGCCGCGTCGCGCAGCAGCCTCGACGACCTGTTCAAGCAGGTCGGCTTCTGCCTCAGCGGCGACTCCACACCGGCGATGGCACGCCAGACGGCGCAACTGCTGCTGCAGCGCAAGGCGATCGTGCTCGACGCCCTGGCGCTGAGCCAGGAGCGGCTGCGCCAGCGTGTCGATGCGCCGGCGCGGCAGCAACTCGATCGGCTGATCGAAGTGCGCCAGCTGTTGTCGGCGCAGCTGCTGGCGGCGCCGCTAAGCGCTGGCACGGCGGCCGACCCGCGTCGCCTGAGCGCGCTGCAGGCCGAGGAGGCCGAACTGCAATCGGCGCTGAGCCACGCCGGCGCCTTCGGCGCGGCCGGCCTGGCGCCCGTGTCGCTGGCCGCGGTGCAGGCGGCGATGCCGCCGCGAGCGGTGCTCATCGAATACCTGCGCTGGCCGGTGTTCGACCCGGTGCGCCGAGGTCATGGCTCGTCATGGCAGGGCGAGCACTACGCCGCGATGCTGCTCGGCGCGCGCGGCGCGCCGGTGTGGGTCGACCTGGGCGATGCCCAGGCCATCGATGCCGGCGCCGAAGCCTGGCTGGCGCTGCTGCGCGATCCCGACAGCAACATGGCGGCGCTGGACGAGGCGGCTGCCGCGCTGGCCACGCGCTTGCTGGCGCCACTGAAGCCACGACTGCGCGGCGTGCACAGCGTGTTCATCGCGCCCGATGGCAGCCTGAACCTGCTGCCCTTGAACCTGCTCGTCGAATCGGTGCTCGGCGACGCGGTGGTCGTCAGCCACCTCACCTGCGGGCGCGAACTGCTGCGCGCGGCCGAACCGGCGCCAGCGGACGCGCAGGTGCTGGCGATGGTCGACCCCGACTACGGCGAGCCGCTGCCGACATCGCCCTGGCAGCTGCAGCCGCTGCCCGGCACACGCGGCGAAGCGGCATCGATCAGGGCCGCGTTCGGCCACGCGCAGGTGCTCGCCGGCGCGGCGGCCGACATCGATCACCTGCGCCGGGTGGCGCGGCCGGCGCTGCTGCACGTGGCCACGCACGGCCTGTTCCTGGGCGGCACCGACACGACGCCGCTGTGGCGCAGCGACACGCTCGCCGTCGGCGACGACCTGCTGGTGATGCACTGCGCGGCGCCGTCGGCGGCGGCCAATCCGATGCTGCAGGCGGGGCTCGTGCTGGCTGGCGCCAACCGCAGCACGCCGACGCAACTGACGGGCTTCGTCAGCGCGGCGGAGCTCGCGTTGCTCGACCTGCGCGGCACCGAACTGGTGGTGCTGTCGGCCTGCGACACCGGTCGTGGCAGCAGCGCCCGCGGCGCCGAGTTCGCCGGCCTGCGCCGCGCGTTGGCCATCGCCGGCGCGGCGGCGCAGGTCATCAGCCTGTGGGAGATCGACGACGATGCCGCCGCCGCGCTGATGGCCGCGTTCTATCGCCGGCTGGCAGCCGGCGAGGGCCGCGCGGCGGCACTGCAGCAGGCGCAGCGCGAGATCCGCCGGCGGCCGCGGTGGGCGCACCCCAACTGCTGGGCCAGCCTGGTCGCCTGGGGCTCACCGCAGCCGTTGTCGCCGGCGGTGCGCGCGGCAGCGCTGGATGCCGTCGCGCCACACGACGAGGGTTCGACATGACGGCGCAGCCGCAGCCGCAGCCGCAACCTGCGCTCGATGCGCTGCAGGCACTGCGCGAGCGCGCGCGCGCAGCGGCAGCCGCTGCCGATCGCGACGCCGCCGCAGCGGTGTTGGCGCAGTGCGGGGTGGCGGTGCCGCCGGATGCCGACGCCGCGGCGCCGCCGCAGCCGCGCCAGTGCGGTGTGGCGCTGCTCGACATCGCCACCACGCTGACGCCGATCGGTGACGCCGAGGCCTTGCTCGCCTGCTATGCCAGCGCGCACCGCGCGTTGGCCGCCGCGCCCGATGCCGAGTTCGACGATTTCCTGGTGCTGTGGAACAACCTGGCGGCACTGCACGACCAGCGCGGCGATTCACAGCGGACGAACGCGGTGCTGAACCACATCGTGCAGGCCACGCGCGAGTTCCAGGGCACGGTCGGCAAGCGCGGCGCCGACGTGCTGGCACGGCTGCTGCCACTTTTCCAGCGGGCGGAGCTGAAAGAGCCGCTGATCACCCTGCTCGACGCGGTCCGTCGCTACCGCACCTCGCCCGGGCAGGCCGATGACGACGTGGCATCGTGGCTGGACATTCACCGCCAGCTGCTGCTGCGTGTGGGCTGCACCGCCGAGGCGTCGGCGGTGAGCGAACTGGCGGCCGACCATGCCCGCCGCAGCGGCGACACGCGCCGTGAAGTGCTGCTGCTGAACAGCCGGGCGATGCAGGCGCTCGACCGGCGGGACCAAGCGGGTGCGGGTGAGGCCTTCGAGCTGCTGTCGCAGGCGCGGCAGTCGGTCGACGCATCGGCGCTGGCGGGAACGCCGATCGATGCCGCGGTGTGCCACAACCTGGTGACGGCGAGCTTGCGCCTGAACGACACCGCGCACCGGGCACAGGCGCTGGCGGCGGCTGCGCACGTGCTCGAAACGAGGCAACGGCTGGGCATGACCGACAGCGACGAACACGCCTATGCGCTGTATCAGCATGCGCTGCTGCTCGAGCGCGATGGCGAGCATGCCGCTGCCGCACCCGGCTACGCGGCAGCGGCTGCCATCGCCGCCACCAGCGCATCCGATCGCATCGAATGGCTGTCGCTGGCGGCGCGGGCGTGGTTCAACGCCGGCGACTTCGAACGCGCCAGCGAGACCTACCTGCGTTGCCTGCGCGGCCGCGTCGCAATGCCGACTTCGGCACCGGTACAACCCGCGAACTGACGCGGCGGCCGGCAGCGGCCGCGCAGGCGCATACTGCGCGCCGATGCCGCTGCACAGCCCCGCCGTCGCCGATCGCACGCATAGCCGCCGCGCTGGCTGCGCGCGGCGAACGCAGGCGGCACGCACCGGCTGGGCGGCGCTGACCGCGGTCGCCCTGCTGGCGACGCTGTCGGGGCTGGCCGGCTGCGGCAGCACGCCGGGCAGGGGTTTCGACAAGGACGGCCCTGCCACCGACCCCCCGGCGGGCCTGGCTGGCGTGCCGGACGCCGAGCCGCGCGTCGAAGCCATCCGCAGCGGCGGGCCGAACAAGCCCTACGAGGTGCTCGGCCAACGCTACATCCCGGTGGCCGCCGACGAACCGCTGGTCGAGACCGGCCTGGCGTCGTGGTACGGGCGCAAGTTCCATGGCCGACCCACGGCCAGCGGCGAGATCTACGACATGCATGCGATGACCGCGGCGCACCGCACGATGCCACTGCCCAGCTACGCGCGCGTGCGCAACCCGGCCAACGGCCGCGAGGTGATCGTGCGCGTCAACGACCGCGGCCCTTTTCACGACGGCCGCATCATCGACCTGAGCTACACCGCCGCGTTGAAGCTGGGCGTGCTGTCGGGTGTGGCCGTGGTGCAGGTGCAGCGGCTGACGAACGACGACATTCGCAACGGCCGCTGGCGCGATGCGACGACGCCCATGCAGGCCATGCAGGCCATGCAGGCCACAGAGGCCGCGCCCGACAACGAGGTCGCGGCGGCAGCCCCGACGGGTGGCGGCTACTGGCTGCAGTTCGGCGCCTTCAACGAGCAGCAGACCGCGCTGGCGCTGCGCCACCGCCTGCAGCGCGAGGTGGACTGGATCGAGCCCTGGCTGGGCGTGTTCAGCGATGGCGGCCGCTGGCGCGTGCGTGCCGGGCCTTATGCCACGCGCGGCGAGGCGCAGGCGGTCGGCGAGCGCATTCGCGGCAGCCTGCCGGCGCAGCCGTTGTGGCTGCAACGTCCGTAGATTTGCGCTCGGCAGCGCTTCGAACTAGGGTTGGTGCCAACCGATCAGCGCCCCTACAGTGATCCGCAGCTTGGCCGGGACAGGTGCGCACCGGCCCGAACCCCCACAACACCAGGAGACCGCATGGCCACGAAGAAGACACCCACCAAGACCACGCAAGCGAATGCGTTGTCGCTGCACATCGGCTTGAACAGCGTCAACCCGCGCCATTACGGCGGCTGGACCGGCGACCTGCAGGCCTGCGAATTCGATGCCGACGACATGGCCGCGCTGGCGCGGGGCCAGGGCATGAAGCCGACCGTGCTGAAGACGCGCAGCGGCACGCGCAGCAAGGTGCTGGCGGCGCTGCGTTTCGCATCGGGCAAGCTCACCAAGGGCGACCTGTTCCTGCTCACGTTCTCGGGCCACGGCGGCCAGCTGCCCGATGTCTCGGGCGAGGAGGACGACAAGCTCGACGAGACCTGGTGCCTGTACGACGCGCAGCTGATCGACGACGAGCTGTATCTCGAGCTGAGCCGCTTCGCCACCGGTGTGCGCATCGTCGTGCTGTCCGACAGCTGCCACAGCGGCACCGTCGTGCGCGCCGGCCCGCCGGTGCTGGCAAACCCCGGCGCTGCGGGCGCGGTGAACGTGTTGCGCTCGAAGATGATGCCGCCGTCGGTGGCCATGCGCACCTACGAAGCGCACCAGGCCTTCTACGACAAGCTGCAGGCCGAGGTGGCGAAGGAAAGCGGCAACGCGCGCATCGAACCCGATGACGCGCTGGCGGCACTCACCGTGAGCCAGCGGCTGAGCTCGATCGGCAAGCGCTTCAGCGCGCGGGCGATTCTCATTTCCGGCTGCCAGGACAACCAGAGCTCGTATGACGGTGCCCACAACGGCGCCTTCACCGAGCGCTTGCTGAAGGTGTGGAACCGCGGCAAGTTCAGCGGCAACTACGCCGTCTTCCATGCCCAGATCAAGGCCGGCATGCCGGCGATCCAGTCGCCCAACCTGTTCACCATGGGCCCGGTTGCGACTTTCATGCGCCAAAGCCCGTTCAGCGTGTGATGGCCACCCAGAAGATCGAAGTGAGACAACACCCATGAGCAGCGACATCGTCTTCATCGTTCCCGGCCAGGCGCAGGCCGCCTCGCCCGCCGCCGCCGGCCTGCGCGGCCAGGCCGGTGTAGCGGTGCAATCGGTGCGCGTGGGCGCGCGCCGCGGGGCGGGTGACACCGTGCGCCTGGTGGCGCGACCCGGCGAGGACATGGTCGTGCTGACCCTCCAGGACGGCCCGACGCTGGTGCTGCACCCCGAGTCGGCGCGCGACCTGATGCGCGCACAGCGCGTGCCGGGCGAGACGCGCGCGGGCGGCAGCGGCAGTGCGGGCGACTCGGTCGAGGTGCCGGCGGCGCTGGGCTGGCCGGGGCTGGAAGCAAGGCGCCACGCGCTCGGCCACGCGCGGCTGGATGGGCCAGGTGCTGCTCAGCGCGATCGATGTCGTCAAGGGCCTGGTCATGGACCACGGTGTCGATATCGTCAGCGCGCTGGCGACGAGCAAGCTCGACGGCCGTGTCGAGGCCGGTGTCTATGAGCTGTCGGCCGCCGCGTTGACGCCGTTGAAGGGCAGCGGCCGCAAGCGCGATGCGGTCGCGGCCGCTGCCGACGGCGGGCCGCTGCTGGTGCTGATCCACGGCACCTTCGTCGATACCGCCAGCACCTTCGCCAAGCTGTGGCAGCTGCACCCGCAGGTGGTGGGCCGCTTGTTCGCGAGCTACGGCCAGCGCGTGTTCGCGCTCGACCACCCGACGATGTCGCAAAGCCCGATCGCCAACGCGCTGACGCTGGTGAAGGCCATGCCGAAGGGCGCGCGGCTGCACCTGTTGACCCATTCGCGCGGCGGTGTCGTCGCCGAAGTGCTGGCACGGGCCTGCAGCGGCGACGCCCTCACCGAGGCCGACCTGGCGCTGTTCGCCGACCGACCGGCCGCCGCCGGCGAGAGCGCGCGCGATGCACGCGACTACAGCCAGCACCGCACCGACCTGAAAGCGCTGGTGCAAATGGCGCAGGCCAAGCAGTTGCAGGTCGAGCGCGTGTTGCGCGTCGCCTGCCCGGCGCGCGGCACCTTGCTGGCCAGCAGGCGGCTCGATGCCTACCTGTCGGTGCTGCGCTGGGGCCTGCAGCTGGCCAATGTGCCGGTGGTGCCCGAACTGGTCGATTTCCTGTCCGAGGTGGCACAGCGCCGCACCGACCCGGGCGAGCTGCCGGGGCTCGAAGCGATGACGCCCGACAGCCCGGTGGTGCAGTGGCTGAACCGCGGCGGCGAGCCGATCGCGGGGCAGTTGCGCGTGCTGGCCGGCGACATCGAGGGCGATTCGCTGGTGTCGTGGGTGAAGACCTTGCTGTCCGATGCCTTCTACTGGACCGACAACGATCTGGTCGTGCAGACCCGCTCGATGTACGGCGGTGCGGCGCGCGTGCCGGCCGGCGCGCACCCGGGTGCCAGCTTCGTGCTCGACCGCGGTGCCAAGGTCTCGCACTTCAACTACTTCGCCAACGAGCGCAGCGTGGCCGCGGTGCTCGCCGGTCTGACCGAAGACCAGCCCGCCGACTTTCGCCAGATCGGCCCGCTGTCGTGGGCCGGGCAGGATGCCAGCGGCACGCGCGCGGCGCAGGCGGTGGCGCGCTCACGCGGCCCCGATCGGCACGGCACGGCCGCGATCGAACGCCCGGCGGTGATCGTGCTGCCCGGCATCCTGGGCTCGAACATCGCGCTCGACGGCAAGCGCATCTGGCTCGGGCTGCGCCTCATCGGCGGGCTGAAGAAGCTCGCCTGGGACCCGGCCACTGCCGACCGCGTGACCCCCGACGGCCCGATCGGCATGGTCTATGACGACCTCATCGAACACCTGGCCGGCGACACATGAGGTGATCGAGTTCGCCTACGACTGGCGCCGCCCGGTCGAGGACGAAGCGCGCCGCCTGGCCGACGTGGTTGACGACGCGCTCACACGCCGCGACGGCAGCCAGCAGCCGGTGCGGCTGCTGGCGCATTCGATGGGCGGGCTGGTGTCGCGCACCATGCAGCTCGAACGCCCCGAAACCTGGCGCCGCATGATGGCGCGGCCTGGCGGACGGCTGTTGATGCTCGGCACGCCCAACGGCGGCTCGTGGGCACCGATGCAGACGCTGTCCGGCGACGACACCTTCGGCAACACGCTGGTCGCCTTCGGTGGCCTGTTCGACGATGCCGGCACGCGCGAGGTGATGGCGGCGATGCCCGGCTTTCTGCAACTGCAGGCCGGGCTCACCGACGGGGCGCTGGGCCTGGGCCAATCGGCCACCTGGCAGAAGCTGGCCGACGACGACATGCGGCGGCTGCGCGAGCGCAACAGCTGGCACGACGGCCACATGCAGCTCAGCATCTATCGCTGGAGCGCGCCGCCGCAGGCTGTGCTCGACCAGGCCGTCGCGCTGCGCCGCCGGCTCGACGCGCAGGCCGCCGATCTGGGCAGCGATGCGATGAACATGCTGCTGGTGGTCGGCCACGACAAGTTCACGCCGGCCGGCTTTCAGCTGACCAACGACGGCCTCGAATACCTCGATGCGGTCGATGGCGGCGACGGTCGCGTCCCGTTGGGCAGCGCGCTGCTGCCGGGCGTGCGCACCTGGCGCTGCGATGTCTCGCACGGCAAGCTGCCCGACGAATCGGACGCCTTCGATGCCTACGTGGAGCTGCTCACCGATGGCGACACGCAGCGGCTGCCACGGCTGGCGGCGGGCGGCACGCGGGCGGCCGGGCTGGCCGCTGAAAGCGCCGCGCCGCTGCTGGTGCCCAACCGCCCGTCACGCGGCCGCCGCCTGGCCACGCCGCCGTCACTGGCTGGCGAGCTGTTCGAACGCGAGCCCGCGCAGGCCGACAGCGCGAAGAGCACGCGGCTGCCGGTGTGCGTGATCAACGGCAACCTGAAGTTCATCGACCAGCCCCTGCTGCTGGGTCACTATCAGTCGGCAGTGCTGACCGGCGCCGAGGCGGCAGTCAACCGGCTCATCGGCGGCGCCATGGCCGAATCGCTGGGCGCCGGGCTCTACCCGGCGGCCATCGGCAGCCAGCAGGTGTTCGCCAACCAGCGCCGCCTGCCCGATGAGCCGCTGTCGAAGCCGCGGCCGGGCGCGGCGGTGGTCATCGGCCTCGGTGAGGAAGGCCGGCTGCGCCTCAGCGAATTGAGTGTCTCGGTGCGCCAGGGCGTCATCGCCTATGCCCAGCGCGAAAGCGAAAGTGGTGCCGGCGGTGCCACCGGCTTCGAGCTGGCCGCCACCGTCATCGGCAGCGGCGGCATGGGCATCCGCGTCGGCAGCGCGGCGCAGGCCATCGCCCAGGGCGTGGCCGAGGCCAACCAGCGGCTGCGGCGCAGCGGCTGGCCGGTGGTGAGCCGGCTGTGCCTGGTCGAGCTGTACCTGGATCGCGCCACCGAGGCGCACCAGTCGCTTGCGGTGCTGGCCGAATCACGGCCTACCGATTTCGATCTGACACCGATCATCGTCGGCGGCACCGGGCCGCTGCGCCGGCCAGGCGATTCGGGCTACCGCGGCGCCGCCTACGACTTCATCACCGCGGTGCAGCGCATGGACCCGCACCAGCGGCCGATGGTCGAGTACACGCTCGACACCCAGCGCGCGCGCAGCGAGGTGCGCGGCCAGGCGACGCAGATCCAGTTGGTCGATGAGCTGGTGCGCGTCGGCGCGAACAGCGACAACAGCGATTCGCAGATCGGCCGCAGCCTGTTCCAGCTGCTGGTGCCGGTGGAGATCGAGCCCTTCCTGTCGGGTGCGCACTCGATCGTGCTGCAGCTGGACCAGTTCACCGCGCGCTTCCCGTGGGAACTGCTCGACACCGGCGACGCCGGCCAGCCGGCCGGTCGCGAACGCGAGCCGTGGGCGGTGCGCACGCAGGTGCTGCGCAAGCTGAAGACCGAGGAGTTTCGTGACCACCCGCTTGGCGCCGGCCGCAACGGCGGCGTGCTGGTGATCGGCGAGCCGGCCTGCGACAAGACGCTGTATGCCGAGTTGCCGGCGGCGCGCGCCGAGGCGCAGGCGGTGGCCAAGGCGCTGGCCGCGCAGGCGCTGCTGGCACCCGACGCGCTGCAGGCGGTGAGCGCGTTGTTGGCGCAGCCGCTGCGCATCGTGCACATCGCCGGCCACGGCGAGTACCGCGACGACGGCAGTGGCGGCGTCGTGCTGTCGAACAAGACCGTGCTCGGCCCGTGCGAGATCGCGGCCATGCGCCAGGTGCCCGAACTGGTCTTCATCAACTGCTGCTTCATCGGCCAGATCCACCCCGACGCGACGGTGCCGCGCAACGCGCTCGGCGCCGGGCGCACCCAGTTCGCCGCCAGCGTGGCCGAGCAGCTGATCCGCATCGGCGTGCGCTGCGTGGTCGCCGCCGGCTGGGCGGTCGAGGACGACCCCGCGATGCAGTTCGCGACGCGCTTCTATCAACGCCTGCTGGCCGGCGAACGTTTCATCGACGCCGTCGGCGCCGCGCGCCGTGCCGCCTGGCAGGCGCGCCCGGCCGGCAACACCTGGGCCGCCTACCAGTGCTACGGCGACCCCGACTGGCGCTACACCGATGCCGCCGCGGCACCGGAGGCACAAGCCGCGCTGCCGCAGGTGGCATCCGCCCCGGCGCTGGCGCTGGTGCTGGAAAACGAAGCCCTCGAAGCGCGCTATTCGGTGTCGTCCGGCAAGGACAGCGGTACGCGCCGCCTGCGTGTGCTGAACCAGCTGCAGGCCCGTCACAGCGCGGACTGGGGCGGCATCGGCGCCGTGGCCGAAGCCTTCGGCCTGGCCTATGCGGAGTGTGGCGACCTCGATGCGGCCATCGACTGGTACCGCCGCGCGGTCGCCGCCAACGACGGCAGTGCATCGCTGAAGGCGGCCGAACAGCTGTGCAACCAGCTGGCGCGGCGCGGCGGCGCACGCCCCGAATCCGAACGCAAGGCGGCGCGCGCCGACATCGACGAGGCCATCACCCAACTGCAGCACCTGGTGGCCTTGCAACCCACGGTGGAGCGCGAGTTGCTGCTCGGCTCGGCCCACAAGCGGCTGGCGCTCGTGGAGCCCGGCGCTGCCGGCATCGATGCGGCGGCCCGCTCGGCGCAGCACTACAGGCGGGCGCAGGAGATGGTGCGCGCCGGCTTGGGCCAGGACCTGTATTACCCGGCGGTGAATACCATCGCTGCCGACCTGCGCGTCAAGGTGCAGCGCGGTGCGGCGGCGGCGCCGCTCGATGCCGCAGGCGTCGAAGCCGCCCGCCAGGGACTGCAGGCGCGGCTCGCGGTCTCACCCGATTTCTGGTCGCTGGCCGGGCCGATCGAGATGCGCTGGCTCGATGCCGTGTCGCGCCATCGGCTGGCCGAAGCCCGGCCGACCATCGAGCAGGCCTTCGTCGAGCTGGCGCAGCGCGCACCGGCCAAGCGCATGTGGGCCTCGGTGCACGACCAGGCGCGCTTCGTGCTGGAGCCGTACGCGGCGAAGGCCGGCGGCGCCGAGCGCACAGCGGCCCTGGCGTTGCTGAAGCAGTTGCAGGCGCTGTCGGCGTGAACCCGCCGCTCAATCGGCGTGGCCTGAGGCTGCTGGGTGGGCAGCCTTGGTGGCTGTCGCCTTGTGGCCGCCACCCTTCGGCTTGCCCTCGGCCACGACCTCACCCCGAAACTGCACCGCCATGTCGAAGCCGCTCTTGACGAAGGTCAGCACCTTGGCGAAGTCGGCATCGGACAACTTGCGCGCGGCATCGTTGGCGCGGTAGATGTTGGCCAGTTCGCGCTCGCGGCCGGCCTGCACCACCAACCTGCCGATGCCCAGGTCTTCCAGCGCCTTCCACAGGCTCGGGTTGTAGGAACGTGCCAGCTTCATCGCAAAGGTGGCCGGGTCGTGACGGCCCAGCACGCCGGCCAGCCGCAGGATGACTTCGAAGGGCAACGCCACGCGGCCGATCTCGGCCTGCTCGAGCAGCGCCGGATCATCGATGTCGATCGCCTGGCCGAGTTCGCGCGTGCTCATGCCGGCGGCTTCGCGCGCCTGGCGCAGCAGCGAGCCGGCCTTGTCGATCGCGGCCTGCTGTTTCGGATCGCTGATGCGCGAGCGCGCCAGGTTCAACGACAGCTCGGCCGCGCTGCCGGCCATGCCCAGCACGGTGTCGGTCCAGCGGCGCAGTTCCTTGGCCAGGCGAAAGATCGGCACCGTGGGCAGTGGCAGGGCCACCGCCACCGGCGCCGAGGCGGTCGAGGCCATCTTCCGCGAGCGGGGCTTCGGTTTCGCTGCGGCGGTCGAGCGTGGCTTGGACGGCGAGGCTTTGCGCGTGACCATCGGCTGTCTCCCGGTGTCGTTGTGGGCGAGCACCCGCGCGTGACCACGCGGCGCAAGCTCGGGGCATTGTAGGGACGCGCTCCTGCGGTGAAATTGGGCGACGACCTCAGCGACCGCCGGTGACATCGAGCACCGCGCCGGTGCTGTAGCCGGCCTCGTCCGACAGCAGCCACACGATCGCCTGCGCCACCTCGTGCGCGCTGCCGGCGCGCTGCATCGGCACCAGCGGCGCCATCTGCGCCACACGGTCCGGAATGCCGCCGCTGGCATGGATGTCGGTGTCGATGATGCCCGGTCGCACCGCATTGACACGGATGCCCTCGGCCGCCACCTCGCGCGCCAGGCCGAGCGTGAAGATGTCGATGCCGGCCTTGGCGGCAGCGTAGTCCACGTACTGTCCCGCGGCGGACAGCTTGGCGGCGGCCGACGACAGGTTGACGATGGCGCCGCCGCTGCCGCCGTGCCGGGTACTCATTCGCTTGACCGCTTCACGCGCGCAGACGAACGAGCCGGTCAGGTTGATGGCGAACATGCGCGCCAGGCGTTCGACGCCCATCTGATCGACACGTTGCGGCTTGTCGACCACGCCGGCGTTGTTCACCAGGCCGTGCAGGCCAGCGAATTCGCGGTCCACCGCCGCGAACATCGCCAGCACCTGCGCCTCGTCGGCGACGTCGGCCTGGATCACCAGCGCCCGGCGGCCGTGGCCGCGCACCTGGGCGGCCACGGCCTCAGCGGCCTGCGCATCGCGCGCGTAGTTGACGGCCACGTCCCAGCCGCGTTGGGCAGCGAGGAGGGCGGTGGCAGCGCCGATGCCGCGGCTGGCACCGGTGACGAGCAAGGTCTTGTTCATGCCGACGGTTCCGATGCAAAGCCCCATTGTCCTGGCTGAACGGCGACCTCAGTCGCGGGCGCGGCACCCGGCCACCTTGTGCAGCAACTCGATCAGCAGCGCGCGCTCGGCCACGCTGAGCACGTTGATCGAGCGCAACTCGCCGGCGCCGATGCGCTCGATGGCTTCGCGCGCCATCACGCCGCCGCGTTCGGTGGTGCGGATGTGTTGCGCGCGGCGGTCGGTGGTGCTGCGTTCGCGCACGATCAGTTCACGCCGTTCGAGCCGCTCGATCCACAACGTCATGTTCGGCGCGCTGAGCGCCAGCGCCCGGGTCAGTTGCTGGGCCGAAACGCCCGGGTTTTCTTCGACCAGCGCGAGGATCGTGAACTCGACTGGGCGCAGCTCGAGCGCTTGGCCGACCTCGCGGACGAAGACCCGCGTGGTCGCCACCGAAGCCTGCGCCAGCTGATAACCCAGGATGTGGTGCACGGCCGCTTCGGCGAGACGGCCGAACGGCGTCCGATCGCCGGAGCGGCGCGCCGGCACCGCGATCTCGGCGGCGGCGGCTGGCTGGCGCGACGATTTGCTGGCGCCCGCCGGGGGCCGTGCTGTGTTCATGCGCGGCATTGTGCAATCACGGGTCGGCCTCATACAGATGGTTACTGTAGTGAATGATGATTCAGGCTTCTCTCTAGGTCGAAACCCCAATTCAGAAACGAATCCAGTTTGTTAACTTAACCATCTTGTCAATTTCTGGCGAACCCTTTTGCTGCACGCGATGGGTTCGCTTCTGCGGAGACCACACCATGAATCACCCTGCTTTGAAACGCCTGCGCTGGCTGCCACTGGCCGCAGCGGTCCTGGTCGCCGCCGGTTGCAACGACGACGACGAATTCGTCGTGCCCCAGCTCACGCCGGCCAACCCCGGCGCCTTGGTCGGCGCCTGCGCCGACCTGGTCGCCAAGCTGGCGACCTTGCCCAACACCACCATCACCGCCGCCAACGACATCGCCGCCGGCACCTTGATGCTCGCCGGCCAACCGGTTCCCGCGCACTGCCAGGTCACCGGGCGCATGCTCGACCGCGTCAGCGCGGTCGATGGCAACAGTTACGCGATCGGTTTCGAGATGCGCCTGCCGCTGGTCTGGAACGGCCGCTTCTTCCACCAGGGCAACGGCGGCATCGACGGCAGCGTGGCGACCGCTACCGGCGCGTTCGGCGGTGGGCCGCTGACAAGCGCGCTGATGCAGGGCTTTGCCGTGCTGAGCTCCGACGCCGGTCACCGCGGCGCACTCGGCCCGACCTTCGGCATCGACCCGCAAGCGCGGCTGGACTATGGCTACCAGGCTGTGGGCAAGCTGACGCCGATGGCGAAAAGCCTGCTCGCCACGGCCTATGGCCGCGGCCCGGACCGCTCCTACTTCGGCGGCTGCTCGAACGGCGGGCGACACACGCTGGTGGCCGCGGCACGCTACCCGGACGACTACGACGGCTACCTCGCCGGCGCGCCCGGCTACAACCTGCCGAAGGCGGCCATCGCCAACATCTTCGGTGCACAGCGCTATGCCACCGTGGCCACCGACCCGGCCAACCTGTCTAGCGCCTTCACGCCCGCCGAGCGGGCGACGCTGTCGAACGCGGTGCTGGCGCGCTGCGATGCACTCGATGGCGCCGCCGACGGCCTGGTGCAGGCCACCGACGCCTGCCAGTCGGCCTTCAACCTGGACCGCGACGTACCGACCTGTCCCGGCGCGCGCGACGGCAGCTGCCTGTCGGCCGCGCAGAAGGTGGCCATCGCGCCGATCTTCAGCGGCGCGGTCACCAGCACCGGCGCGCCGGTGTATGCCAGTTTTCCGTACGACAGTGGCCATGGTGCCGGTGGCATCGCCTTCTGGGAATTCACCGCGCCGTTGCAGTTGGACTCGGGGGCGGTCGGCATGATCTTCAAGGTCCCGCCGGTGGCGGCAGCGGGCTTCGACGGGCCGGCGTTCTCGCTCGGTGCCAACATCGACACGCTGGTGGCGCAGATCAACGCCACCGACGCCACCTACACCGAATCGGGCATGAGCCTGATGACCCCGCCGAACGCGAGCAACCTGTCCAAGCTGCGCAACCGTGGGGCGAAGATCATGGTCTATCACGGCGTCAGTGATCCGATCTTCTCGGTCAACGACACCGCCGCCTGGTACGACGGCATCGCCGCGGCCAGCGGTGCAGCGCCCGCCGGCTTCGCGCGCTTCTACCGCGTGCCGGGCATGGGCCACTGCTCCGGCGGGCCGACGGTCGACCAGTTCGACATGCTCACGCCGCTGGTCGAATGGGTCGAGCAGGGCAAGGCGCCTGGCGCCATCGTCGCCAGTGCGCGTGGGCCGGGCAACGCAGGCGGCGTGAACGGCGAGGTGCCGGCCACCTGGGCCGCCAACCGCAGCCGACCGCTGTGCCCGTACCCGACGGTGGCGCGCTACGGCGGCAGCGGCGACGTGGAAGCCGCGGCCAGCTTCGCCTGCCAGTAGAGCGGCCAGGGCAGCGGAAACGACAAAAGGCCCCTCACGGGGCCTTTTTGCTGCGTCCGGACCTTGGGAGGCGAAGGTCGGACGCTGGCGCCACCACGGGCCAGTACGTGTTGCATCCGTTTTGCATTTGTGCAAATATGGATGCGGTGGCCCCTGGGGGGCACGTGCACGGTTCACTTTCCTGCCAAGGGCTGCTCGTCGTTGTTCCGATCGGAGCGCGGCGACTGCTGCCGAGGAAAGGAAGAACTGCCATGCGACACAGCCACCCGCATTCGTTCCAGAGTCGCTTCGCTGTGGCGTTGGTCGCTGTGGGCACCCTCGCCGTGGTGCCAACGCCTGCATGGGCGTTGGGTCTGTTCAGTTCGAATCTGGCGTTTCAGTCCCAGGATCAAAGCATGTGGGCCTCGGGTGACGCGTTCATCTTCGACTACAAGGACGAGTTCCTCAGCCCCGCCTTCGGCACCGGAAGCATCGTGATCAATCCCGGCCCCATCAGGGGTGGCGGAATTACCGTGGACCCGCGCTTTGCGTTTTCAGCGGTCGGTCAAATGGGCGTCGCGCCGGGCTTCTACATCAACAGCGGGTCGGTTAGCGCGACCATCGACTATGGCGTGGACATCGGCGCGGCATCACCGATCGTCAGCGGCACCTTCTTCAAGTTCAACGGTTCGGCGGCGCTGCGCAATTCCTCGATGCTGGTATCGAAGTCCCCGACCATCGAAACCTACCTCGACGGCGTGCTCAAGGTCAGTGTCAATGACTTTTATGAAGCCAAGGTGAGCGGCGGCACCATCTTCAACGGCGTCAGAAACGGCACCTTCACGAGTCAGCGCGATCCCGGCCATGGCGGCCCCCGCGTCGATGTCGATGCGCGCAAGGAACTCTTCGGCTTCAACAGCGGTGGCAATGGCCGGCTGATCTGGAAGGGGGCCGATCTCGGCGGTGTCGGCGACGTCATCAAGGTGGGGAATCCATTGGCGCCGTCTGCCGTTTTCACGATCGGCGATTGGCGCATCGACGCCGCCGGCGGCGTGGCTTCGGGGGCCGTTACGGCACAAGGCCAGACCGCGCTGCTGACCACCGCAATCGATGTCGATGCGGCGCTGGTGGGCCCGATACTCGGGCCTTCGATCAACACCAATCTGGGGCCCAACGTTCATCTGTCAGCCGGCTACGACGTGGTTGACTTCGACGCCACCCTGACGGCGGGGTACCAACAGCAGTTCGACCTCGTGCCGTCGGTGTCGGTGGTGCTGAATTTCAGCGACGACGTCCTGGTCAAGGACGGCTCCGGCAAGGTGTCGCCAACACGCAGGGTTGCGGCTGCGTCCATCGACGAGCTTCCCGAAATCGCGTTGATCGGCAAATCGGTGGATGTCACGCCGACGTTTTCCGTCATGGCCGACCTGCACAACAAGACCGACATCACTTTCGCGCTGCTTCTGCAATACAAGGCCATCGCCGGCCACATTGAGCTCGATTTCAGCAGCCCGTTTTACTCCGACGACATCTACAGCGAAAGCTTTGGCCCGCTTCGCAGCTGGAACAGTGATATCGATCCGTTGGCTTTGAGCGTGTATGACGAGTCGTTCGCGCTCGGGGGGTTCAGCACCATCGCCGGCCAAACGTTCACGATCAGCGCGGTACCCGAACCAGCAACATTCATGACCTTCGGCGTCGGACTGGTGATCCTGCTGATGTGGGTCTGGGCGCGTGACCGGGACCATCGCTCGGCGGCGTTGGCCCGCGTTCGGCCGACGACACTCACGCAAGCGCTGTAGGGGCCGCCAGGCAAGAATTCCGGTTGGCTTGCATCCAACCCCGGGGGGCGCGGGTCGGATGCCTGCCAATGCGCAAGCCGCCCGGCGGCGACTCGAACGGCGTGGGCCGATAGTCAGCCCAGCGGCACCGGCACGAAGATCTGGTTGCTGTCGCGTTGGACCAGCAAAGCCACGCTCTTCGGCTTGTTCTTCAGCACGCCCTTGATCTGCTCGATCGAGGTCACCGGCTTGCCGTTGATGCCGACCAGCACGTCGCCGACTTCGATGCCGGCACGCGCGGCCGGGCCGGCGACCTGTTCGACCACCAGGCCGGAAGTCTGGCCACCTTGCCGCTCACCCGGATTCAGCGGGCGCAGCGCCAGCCCGAGCTGGCCACCTTCCACGGCGGCGCCGGCGTCGGCCAGCGTGGCCTCGGGTTCGGCTGAACCGAGCTTGGCGTCGAGCTTCATCGACGCGCGTTCGCGCCACACCGTCAGCTCGACTTTCTCGCCGGGCGCGGCCATGCCAATGACCGTGGACAGCGCGCCCGAACGGGCCAGCGCCTGGCCGTTGACCGCGGTGATCACGTCACCGGCCTTCAACCCGGCGGCGGCGGCAGCACTGTCGGGTGCCACCTGCGACACCAACGCGCCATCGGGCCGCTGCAGGCCGAACGATTCGGCCAGTTGCTGGTTCAGGTCCTGCACCATCACCCCCAGGCGGCCATGGCTGGCCTTGCCGGTGGCGACGATCTGGTCCTTGACGTTCAGCGCCACATTGATCGGGATGGCAAAGCTCAGGCCTTGGTAGCCACCGGTGTGCGAGAAGATCTGTGCGTTGATGCCGACCACTTCACCGTTGCCGTCGAACAGCGGGCCGCCCGAGTTGCCGGGATTGACGGCGACATCGGTCTGGATGAACGGCACCACCGCGTCGCCGGGCAGCGAACGGCCCTTGGCGCTGACGATGCCTTGTGTGGCGCTTTGCTCGAAGCCGAACGGCGAGCCGATGGCCATCACCGGGTCGCCCACGTCGAGCCGCTGCGGATCGCCCAGGCGCACCACCGGCAGGCCCTTGGCATCGATGCGCAGCACCGCCACGTCGGTGACGGTGTCCACACCCAGCACCTTGGCGGGGAATTCGCGCCGGTCGCTGAGCTTGACGGTGACTTCCTTGGCATCACGCACCACGTGTGCGTTGGTCAGGATGAGGCCGTCCTCGGTGAGGATGAAGCCCGAGCCCTGGCCGCGGAACGGCTGCTCGGGCATCTGGCGCTGCCCGCGACCTGGCTGGCCTTGGGGGCCCTGGCCGTAGCCGGGGATGCCCTTGAAGAACTGGAAGAACGGGTCGTTCTCGGCGCCGGGCGGCAGGCCCTGCAGCATCTCGGCCGACGCCTTGTGCGTGCCGGCGGCGGTGATGCCGACCACGGCAGGGCCGAATTGCTTGACGATCTGGCGGTAGTTGGGGGTCGGCGCTGACGGGATCATCGGTACCGCGGGCGGTGCCGCCGTTTGCACGGCGGCGGTCTGCACCGGGGCGGCTTGTTCGCTCTTCTTCAGCCAGCTCGGGCTCAGGCTGAAGGCACCGGCGGTGCCCACGGCCAGCACACCCGCGGTCGCGAGGGCGGCGTTCAGGGGCTTCATCTTCATGGTGTGTCTACGCTCCAGCGCATCGCGGAACATTCCGCATGACAGTCACGATAGGAACCGCGCATTAGCCTTCGGTTAGCGCACGGTTAGGCGGCGGTTAAGGTCGATGAGGCGACTTGCCGCCGCATGCCAGACCGAAGCGGAAACTCACCGGCGGGTGATCGACCGGATCACCAGCGGGTGACCGACCGGATCACCAGCGGGTGATCGCCTCGGTGTGGCGGCCGGTCCAGCGCTCGATGGTCGCCGACAGCTGTGCGCTGCCCACCGGCTTGGTCAGGAAGTCGTCCATGCCGGCGCTCATGCAGCGTTCGCGGTCGCTGGCCAGTGAATCGGCGGTCAGCGCGACGATCGGCGTGCGCGCGCCGTGCGGCTGTTCGGCAAGGCGCATCGCGCGGGTGGCGTCGTAGCCGTCCATCACCGGCATGTGGCAATCCATGAAGACGATGTCGAAGGCCTGAGCCGCGGCCGCCGCGCACGCAGCGCGGCCGTCGCCGGTGACATGCACCTCGCAGCCCAGGCGCTCGAGCATCGCCTCGACCACCATCTGGTTGATGCGGTCGTCTTCGGCCACCAGCACACGCAGCGGCCGCTGATCGGCGCCGGCGGCCAGCAGCGCGGGGGCCGACCGCGCTTCGGCCTCGGCAGCCGGCGCCGCATGCAGCGGCAGCTCCACGCTGAAGGTCGAGCCCTCGCCGGGCCGGCTGGCCACCTGCACGCTGCCGCCCATCAGGTCGGTGATCTGCCTGACGATGGCCAGCCCCAGGCCGCTGCCGCCGTGGCGCCGCGTGCTCGAGCCATCGACCTGGGTGAAGGCGTCGAAGATCGAATCGAGCTGGTGCGACGCGATGCCGATGCCGGTGTCGCGCACGCGCAAGCGCACGCGCAACGATGGCCCCTGCCGCTCCAGAACATCCACCTGCAGGCTGACCCGGCCGCCGTCGGTGAACTTGACCGCGTTGTGCAGCAGGTTCAGCATCAGCTGGCGCAGGCGCAGCGGATCGGCCAGCACCTGCGCGGGCAGCGCCGCCGCCACCTCGCAACGCAACGCGATCGGCTTGTCGCGCGCCGTCACCGCCACCAGTTCCACGGCTTCGTGGGCCAGCGCGCGCAAGTCGATGGCACGCTCGGTCAGTGTCAGCCGGCCGGCATCGATGCGTGACAGGTCGAGCACATCGTCGATCAGCGCCAGCAGTGCGGTCGCCGAGCCGTGCGCGGTGCGCACGTAGCGCTGCTGCTCGGCGGAAAGCGGCGTGCCCATGAGCAGTTCGGTAGTGCCGAGGATGCCGTTCATTGGCGTGCGGATCTCGTGGCTGGTCACCGCCAGAAACTGCGATTTGGCCTCGTTCGCCTGCTCGGCCTGGTTGCGTGCAGCGGCCAGCTCCTGCGCCTGCTGCTGCAGCGCGCCGGCCTTCTGCGCCAGCGAATCGACCAGCGTGCGCGCGGTGTGCACCGCCTCGCGCGCGCGGTTGCGCAGCCGCTCGGTGACCTGCCCGGTCAGCGCCAGGTACAGGCCCATCAGGCCCATGACGACGGCGATGGCGGCGCGCTCGTCGCGCAGCGCGCGCGGCGGGTCGTACCAGCCGATGCCCACCGCGTACAACGCATAGGCCGCGGTGACCACCAGCGCGAAGTAGGCCGCGCGGCGAAAGCCCACTCCCACCTGGTCGACCACGCGCACGAGCAGGAAGAAGGCGAAGAACATGTTGCCGCGCTCGAGCACGTACAGGTTGCACAACCACACCGCCACGTCGGCATGGAACAAGGCCAGGCTGACCCGCTCGCCCAGCCCGGCGCGGTGCGCCCAGATCAGGGCCGGCCAGGCCAGCAGCGCAAAGCCGAGATTGACGCCGATGAGCCCCAGCGTCGCGGCGTCGCCCGCATGCTGCAGCCACACGATCACGCACAGGATGACGAAGCCGGCGGCGCGCAGCGCGGGGATCTGCACCGTGAGCAGCCGCCGCACGGCCGCGGCGCGCTGGCGGGCGAGCACGCCGTCGTCGAGCGTGAAGCTGGCGTCGATGTTGCCGTTTGCTGCGTCCACGCTGGCCCTCAAGCTCGATCGGATGGGCGCGATGGTGGCGTGTCCGGCCCGCGTCGGCAAGCACGGCCACGCGCAGCCAACGCCGATGACGGCAGCATAATCGCCGGCCCCGGGCTCGGCCCGTTTCGACACAGGGAACGCCGCCATGTTCGGACGACTATCGCAGGCATGCCGCAGCACGAAGGTTCGTCGATGACCGCGCCGGGTCGTGGCGCGGCGCCCGGGACCGGTCGGTGAGTGCACTGCCGGCCGCCGTCAGCGGCGAGCGTTTCGAGTTCGACAGCCCCGCCGGGCGCATCGCCGCCTATGTCGCCGGCAACGGCGCGCCGCTGCTGCTGGTGCACAGCATCAATGCCGCCGCCTCGGCCGCCGAGGTGCGGCCGCTGCACGAACACTGCCGCGCCACGCGCACGGTGTTCTCGATCGACCTGCCCGGCTACGGCCATGCCGAGCGCCGTGATCGCCGCTACTCACCCCGGCTGATGACCGACGCGTTGCACGCGATGCTCGCGCAGATCCGCCAGCGCTGCGGCGATGCAGCGGTGGACGCGCTCGCGCTGTCGCTGTCGTGCGAGTTCCTCGCCCGTGCCGCCGTCGAGGCGCCGACGCGACTGCGCCGGCTGGCGCTGGTCAGCCCGACCGGTTTCAGCGGCACTCGCGCCTGGCGCGAACCGCCGCTGAGCACGCGCCGCCAGGCGGGGCTGCACGCGTTCTTGCGCGGGCCCGGTGGGCTGTGGGGCGGGGCGTTGTTTCGCACGCTGACACGCCCGGCGGTGATCCGCTACTTCCTGCGCCGCACCTGGGGATCGCAGGACATCGACGAGGACGCTGTGGCACTACAACGTGCTCAGCACGCGCCAACCCGGCGCCGAGCACGCGCCGCTGGACTTCCTGTCGGGCGGCCTGTTCAGCGCCGACATCCACACGGTGTATGAACAGCTGATGCAGCCGGTGTGGATGTCGCACGGCCAGCGCGGCGATTTCACCGACTACCGGCAGAAGACGATCGTGCAGCAGCGGCCGAACTGGCGCTTCAGCGAATTTCCGACCGGCGCGCTGCCTTACTTCGAGACGCCGCAGGCGTTTTTCGAGGGCCTGGACAGTTTCCTGGCCGCGCCTGGCGCCGGGGCGGCTTGAGCGGCGCCAAGTCGCCGCGCTGTCCTTTGCTCCCTCGCCCCCTGTTGGAGGAGAGCGCGCTACGCCCGCTCACGCGGCAGCGAAGCGCAGCCTGACGCGCAGGCCGCCCAGCGGCGAATCATCCAGGCTCAAGTGGGCGCCGTGCTGTGCGGCGACGCTGCGCACGATGGCCAACCCCAGGCCCGTGCCGGTGGCATCGCCGTGTTGGCGGCGGTAGAAGCGGTCGAAGACACGTTCGCGTTCCTCGGCCGGGATGCCCGGCCCGTTGTCGTCCACGGTGAGTGTCGGGGCACCCTCGATGGCCGCCACGTCCACCTCGACGCGTGCGCCGTGCGGCGCATAACGCACCGCGTTGTCGGCCAGGTTGCGCACCAGCGCGCTCAGCGCGGCGGCATCCCCTTGCACCGTCAACGGCGCATCGGCGTGCAGCTGCAGCGTGGTGCCGCGCGCTTCGGCCAGCGGCACCACCGCGGCCAGCGCTGCGCGCGTCAGCTCGGCCAGTTCGACATCGGCATGAGACGGCACGGCCGCGCCGGGTTCGCTGCGCGCCAGCGTCAACAACTGCTCGACCAGCCGCGACGCCCGTTCGATGCCGTCGCCCAATGCCGTCACCGCGCTGCCGCGCTGGGCATCGTCCGCCGCACGGCGCAGCAACTGCAGCTGCAGCTTCAGCGCCGTCAGCGGCGAGCGCAGCTCGTGCGCGGCATCGGCGACGAAGGCGCGCTGCGCATCGAGCGAATCGCCCAGGCGCTTCAGCAACGCATTCAGCGCCTCGACCAGCGGCGCCACTTCGTCGGGCAGACCGGCCACCGGCAGTGCCGCCAGCGATTGCGCGTCACGCTGGCGCACGCCATCGGCCACGCGGCGCAGCGGGCGCAGCGCCAGCGAGGTCAATGCCCATGCGGCGGCGGCCAGGAACGGCGCCAGCAGCAGCAGCGGCCAGACGCTGTTCAGCGCCGCCTCGGCGGCCAGCCGGCGGCGGATGGCCAGCGGCTGTGCCACCTGGATGACACGCGCGCGCGTGGCCACCGTGAAGCTGCGCCAGATGTCGTTGCCGACCGCGATGTCGGCCAGCCCGAGCAGCGCGCGTCGCGGCAGCGCCGCCGGCGCTCGCGACGCATAGATGGTGCGGCCGTCGGCGGTCCAGATCTGCACCACGAACTCGAGCTGGCCATCGGCGAGCGCGCTGGCCTGCGCCGGATCGACCTCGCCCTGATCGCGCAGCGACAACGCCATCTGCCGCAGCTGATAGTCGAACAGCGCCTCGGCCTGCGCATGCACGTTGCGGTAGGTGACCGCGCCGACGACCAGGGCCGCCACCGCCATCATCGCCAGCAGCGACACCAGCAGCCGCGCGCGGATCGACCTCATGGCGCGGTCATGGCGCGTCGTCCGGCTTCGGCGTGGCCAGGAAGTAGCCCACGCCGCGCATGTTGCGGATGAAGTCGGCGCCGAGCTTACGGCGCAGCTGGTGCACATACACCGACACCGCGTTGCTTTCGATCTCCTCGCCCCAGCCGTAGAGCCGGTCTTCGATCTGCGCGCGCGACAGCACCGCGCCGGGACGCTGCATCAGCGCTTCGAGCACCGCGTACTCGCGCGCCGACAACAGCACCGGCTGCTCGCCCTGATGCACCTGGCGCGTGGCCGGATCGAGGCTGACGGCGCCATGCTGCAAGCGCGGGCCGGCACGCCCCGACTGGCGGCGCAGCACGGCGCGGATGCGCGCGCTCAACTCGTCGAGCTCGAAGGGCTTGACCAGGTAATCGTCGGCGCCGCTGTCGAGCCCGGCCACGCGGTCGCCGGGGCCGTCGCGCGCGGTCAGCACGATCACCGGCGTGGCGTCACCGCGTGCGCGAAGCGCGCGCAGCAGGTCGAGCCCGTTGCCTCGCGGCAGGCCCAGGTCGAGCAGCACCAGATCGAAGCGTTCGCTGGCCAGCGTGCCTTCGGCGGCCTGGGCGTCGCGCACCCAGTCCACCGCATGGCCTTCCATGCGCAGCGCGGCGCGCAGGCTGTCGCCGATCATCGGATCGTCTTCCACCAGCAGGAATCGCATCGGGTTCGGGCGCCTCGGCAAGCTCAGGGCGAAAAGCATAGCCGCATGGTCGTTGTCCCCGATTGCCGCTGCCCTCGCGCCGGCCCACACTGCACCCCTTTTTGATGGAGTGACGATGAAAATTCAACGACGCACCCTGATCAAGGCCCTCGGCGCCAGCACCACGCTCGGCGCACCGGTCTGGCTGCACGCGCAGACGCCGGAAAAGCCCGACGCGACGATTGCGGTGGGCGGCAAGAACCTGCTGTACTACCTGCCGCTGACCATCGCCGAGCAGCTGGGCTACTTCAAGGACGAGGGCCTGAAGCTGACCATCGTCGATTTCGCCGGCGGCTCGCGCGCGCTGCAGGCGGTGGTGGGCGGCAGCGCCGACGTCGTTTCGGGCGCGTTCGAGCACACGGTGAACATGCAGTTCAAGGGCCAGCCGATGCGTGCCTTCGCGCTGCAGGGGCGCGCGCCGATGATCGTGCTCGGCATCAATCCGAAGACGATGCCGAACTTCAAGGGTGTGGCCGACCTGAAGGGCAAGAAGGTCGGCGTCACCGCGCCGGGCAGCTCGACCAATGTGATGGTCAACTTCCTGCTCGCCAAGGCGGGCCTGAAACCCAGCGATGTGTCGATTGTCGGTGTCGGTGCCGGCAACGGCGCGGTGGCGGCGATGCGCTCGGGGCAGATCGATGCCATCAGCAACCTCGACCCGGTGATCACGCTTGCTGGCGCGTTCGGGCGACCTGAAGGTGGTGGCCGACACGCGCGTGGTCGCCGAAGCGGACAAGATCTTCGGCGGGCCGATGCCGGCGGGTTGCCTGTACGCCCCGCAGGCCTTCATCGACAAGAACCCGAACACCGTGCAGGCGATGGCCAATGCGCTGGTGCGCGCCGACAAGTGGATCCAGTCGGCCGGCCCCGGCGATGTCATCAAGGCCGTGCCGGAGAGCTACCTGCTCGGCGACCGCGCGGTGTACATCGACGCGTTCCTGGCCGCCAAAGGGGCACTGTCCACCAACGGCTTGATCCCCGAAGCCGGCCCGGCGACGGCGCTGCGCGCGCTGTCGAGCATCGACCCGAAGATCGCCGAAGCGAAGATCGACCTGAAGGCCACTTACACCAACGACTTCGCGAAGAAGGCGGACGCCAAGTTTGCGAAAGGCTGATCGCGGCAATTGGGCCGCTCAGGCCCCGCGCACCATCGCCAGCACCTTGCCGGCGTCCAGCGTCCGGGCCTTGTCCTGCATGGCCGGCAGATGCTGCGCTTGCAGCTTGCGCGCCTCTTGCATGATGTCGGCATAGGCCTGCTTGAGCATCGGCGTGCTCAGCTGGCGCCCGCCGGCGTAGTAGCGCTTGGCGACATGGCCCAGCGCATAGGTGCTGGCGAAGCTCATGCCCGAGCTGATGGCCTGGCGGCCCAGCCCGCGTCCGATGCTGCCGGCGACCATGCCGAGCAGCCCGCCGAGCAGCTTGCGGCCGGCCTGCTCGATGTACTGCGATGTCAGGCCGACACCCGCCGTGGCCAGAAAGTCCTTCACGTGCCCGCGGTCCAGCTCGTAGCCGTGCGCGCGGCCGATGCGATAGACCAGCTTCATCTGCAGCGGAATGATGGCCATCGTCGACAGCGTCTCGGGCAGCAACTCGAGTGCGCCGTTGAGGATCGATGCGTTGAGGATCGCGCGGTCGAGTTCGGCTTCGTCGGTGGCGCCGGGGGCAGCCGCTTCGGTGGCGGGGGCAGTGGGCGCATCGCCCGCCAACGGCACCGAAGCCAGCGCCTCGGCCTCGCGCGAGAACGCCGACGCAGCCGGCGCAGTCAGCGCCAACGCGGCACGGACCTCGTCCAGAAAGCGCTGTTCGGCCATCGATTGCGCGCCATCCGCGTCGCACACGCAAACCGCCATCTCATAGGCCAGCTGCCGGGATTGCGGACCTTGCAGACGGCTCGCCACCGTGGCCACCGACACCCGATTCATCAGCACGTCCTGGTACAGCGACGGCAGGTTCACGCGCTCGTCGGCGCATAGTGCCTGCGCGATGCGCTTGATCTCCGCCCGTTCGCGTTCGTGCTTGTCGCCATCGACGAAAGCCGCCAGCAGGCTCAAAGTCAGAATGGCTTCGGTCTCTTGTGTATCCATGGCGCTGTTTCCTTGAGTTTCGGGCGGCGAAGCAGGTTGCTGCGGCTGTGCGCCGCATTCGGGCGCAGCGTCTGGAACAGATTGGCTTCGAGGCAGACGGTGGAACGTACGGCGTCGGCTGTGGACCTGGCAGCCCTTTCGCAACGGGTGAAGGATGGCAGTGTGCCGCCCTGATGTGTTGACGTCAAAGCGGATGGCCTGTCACGCGCCACCACAACCATCTGTCGGAGAATTCCCGGTGAGAGAGTGCTCATCCAGACACTGGCCGACCCTCATTCGAATCGCAAGCATTGACACCCGCCCAGATCATCGTCCTCGCCACGCCGGTGTTCCTGCTTGCGATCGCGCTGGAGTTCGCCATCGGCGTCGCCCGCGGGCACAACACCTACCGCCTGCACGACGCACTCAGCAGCCTCGGCCTCGGTGTGATGAACCAGGTCACCGGCGTCTTCGCCACCCTGTTCAGCGTGGCGATGTACACGCTGGTGTTCGAGCACGTGGCGCTGTTCGAGCTGTCAGCCACCTCGCCGTGGGTCTGGCTGGGTGCGCTGCTGACCTACGACTTGTGCTACTACGGCTTGCACCGCGGCGGGCACCGCATCGCCGTGCTGTGGGCCGCGCACGTGGTGCACCACCAGAGCGAGGACTACAACCTCAGCACCGCGCTGCGCCAGACGAGCACGGGTTTCCTCTTCGGCTGGATCTTCTATCTGCCGCTGGCGCTGGCCGGCGTACCGCCGCTGGTGTTCGGCACCGTGGCGCTGATCGATCTGCTGTACCAGTTCTGGGTGCACACCCAGCAGGTCGGCAAACTGGGTTGGTTCGACCGCTGGTTCTGCAGTCCGAGCAACCACCGCGTGCACCACGCCGTCAACGACCGCTACGTGGACAAGAACTACGGCGGCATCCTGATCGTGTGGGACCGGCTGTTCGGCAGCTTCGAAGAAGAGGACGATGCCGAGCCTTGCGTCTATGGCACGCGTGCGCCGCTGCGCAGCTGGAACCCGGTGTGGGCCAATCTGCAGGTCTATCGGGATCTGGCGGTCGACAGCTGGCGCACCCGGCGCTGGGGCGACAAGCTGCGCGTGTGGCTGAAGCCGCCCGGCTGGCGGCCGACCGACGTGGCCGCGCGCTGGCCGAAGCCGGCCTTCGACATGGCTGCGGTGCGACGCTTCGACCCGCCGCTGTCGCGCCGCGCGGGCAGGTGCGCCGCAGGCCTGTTCGCGCTCGCGGTGATCTTCCTGAGCCTGCTGCTGTGGCACGCACACCGGCTCACCGGCGTCGAGTTGCTGGCCGGCGGCGGCGCGCTGATCGCGCTGCTGTGGCTGATCGGTGTGATCAGCTCGGACCGAACACCACCGCTGCGAACGACAACAGGCTGACCAGGACGACGGCGGTCACGAAGGGGCTCGCCAGCAGGCTTTCGATCGTCAGTCGACGCAAGGACTTGGGCATGGCGTACTTTCGCGGGCGGCAGCGGTCGGGACCGCAGATCGAAGCAAGCGTAGTCAGGCCGGCGGTGCCCCGCATCCACAATCCGACGGATCGGCGTGAGCGGGGCATCAACGGCCGCAGCGCGGTGCCGGGCTGCATGGGCACTGCGCTTAAAGTCGCAGCCAGTTATCGCCACGCACAAGCAATGAACGGGCCATGGCCGACAGCGCACTGCACCTGCAAGACATCGCCTGCACCTTCGTCAGCAAGGACGATCCCGGCCAGCGCTACACCGCCGTGCGCGACGTCACGCTCACCGTCGGCGCCGGCGAGTTCGTCTCGGTGGTCGGGCCCACCGGCTGCGGCAAGAGCACGCTGCTCAACGTTGGCGCCGGGCTGCTGGCGCCGAGCACCGGCACGGTGCAGGTCTTCGGCGCGCCGCTCACCGGCATCAACACCCGCGCCGGCTACATGTTCCAAAGCGAAAGCCTGATGCCCTGGCGCACCGCGCTCGGCAATGTCATGGCCGGGCTGGAGTTTCGCGGCGTCGAGACGGCGGCGGCGAAGCAGCAGGCCGAGGACTGGCTCAAGCGCGTCGGACTGGGCGGCTTCGGTGACCGCTACCCGCACCAGCTGTCGGGCGGCATGCGCAAGCGCACCTCATTGGCGCAGACCTTGGCGCTCGACCCCGACATCATCCTGATGGACGAGCCGTTCTCGGCGCTGGACATCCAGACGCGCCAATTGATGGAGAACGAGGTCTTGGACCTGTGGGCCGCGAAGAAGAAGGCGGTGCTGTTCATCACCCACGATTTGGACGAAGCCATCGCGATGAGCGACCGCGTGGTGGTGCTGTCGGCCGGGCCGGCGTCGCACCCGATCGGCGAATTCACCGTCGATCTGGCGCGGCCACGCGATGTCGCCGAAGTCAAGACCTCGGCGCGCTTCGTCGAGCTGCATGCGGCCATCTGGGCGGTGCTGCGCGAAGAAGTGTTGAAGGGGTATCAACAGCAGCTGGCGGCATAGGGAGCAAAGCGATGACGACCACGCTGGTGCGCGCGGCACGCGCCGACGAATACGACACCTGGACCCCGCTGTGGCGCGGCTACCAGGCCTTCTACAAGGTCGATATCGCCGAGGACGTGAGCCGCATCACGTGGCAGCGTTTCTTCGACGCGGCGGAGCCGATGCATTGCGACTTCGCCGAGGTCGACGGCGTGGTGCGGGGCCTGGTGCACAGCATCGACCACCGCAGCTGCTGGATGGCCGAACACTCCTGCTACCTGCAGGACCTGTTCGTCGAGCCTGGGTTGCGCGGCCACGGCCTGGGCCGCAGGCTGATCGAGCATGTCTATGCGCAGGCCCGGGCGCGCGGCTGTGCGCGCGTGCACTGGCTGACGCACGAAACCAACCTCGACGCCATGAAGCTGTACGACCGCATCGCCGACAAGCCCGGCTTCGTGCAGTACCGCAAGGCGATCTGAGCGGCCTGTTGAGCGTCATGTGGGCGGCCCTCAGACCGAACCCGCGCAACCTGCGCGCCTGGCAGATCGCGCTGCTGGTGCTGATCCTGCTGTTCTGGTATTCGATGACGAAGCCGGGCCTGCTGCCGAACTTCATGTTCGACAACGACCGCCAGGCGGCGTTTTTCTTCGGCGAGCCGTTGATCGTCGCCGAGCGCATCTGGAGCTGGTTCGTCACGCAGCGCGACATCTATCGCCACCTGTGGGTGACGCTGGTCGAGACGTTGCTCGCCTTCGGCATCGGCTCGGCGCTGGGCTTGCTCGCGGGGCTGTGGCTGGCGCTGCAGCCGATGGCCTCGGCGCTGCTGGAGCCGTACATCAAGGCGCTGAACTCGATGCCGCGCATCATCCTGGCGCCGATCTTCGCGGTCTGGTTCGGCCTCGGCATCGGCAGCAAGGTGGCGCTGGGCGTGACCTTGGTGTTCTTCATCGTCTTCTTCAACGTCTACCAGGGCGTGAAGGAGGTCTCGCCGGTGGTGCTGGCCAACGCGCGCATGCTCGGCGCCAACCCGCGCCAGCTGTTGCGCCATGTCTATCTGCCCAGCGCCACCGCGTGGGTCTTCAGCTCGCTGCACAACAGCGTCGGCCTGGCCTTTGTCGGCGCGGTGGTCGGTGAGTACCTGGGCTCGAGCCAGGGCGTGGGCTACCTGATCCTGCAGGCCGAAGGCAGCTTCGACATCAACACCGTGATGGCCGGCATCCTGGTGCTCACCGCGTTCGCGCTGGCGCTGGACGCGGTGGTCACGCGTGTCGAGAAGCGGCTGATGAAGTGGCAGCCGCGCGGCGGCGAGACCGAGAAGTTGTAGGCGCCGAAGCGCCCGGCGTCAATCGACGCTGTCGCTGTTGCGCAGCCGCACGCACTGCGCATGCGCCGACCACTTCGCAGAAGCGCACTGCGTCTGCATGCACTGGTACAGCGAGAACTGCGTGCGGTTGCCACACACCTCGCGCGGGCTGGCCGGCCCGGGCAGCGCCTTGGCCTTCGGGGCGGCGGTCACCTTGGCCGGGCGTGGCGGCTCCGGCTTCTTCGGCGGCTCGGCCGCTGTTTCGATGGGCTGGGCTGCGGCGGCGTCCACCGCCGCCGACGGCTGCGCCGGCCCCGCCGCGGGGGCCGGCAGGCCCACGAGTGCCCGTTGCGAATCTTGCGGCGCTTGCAGCGCTTGCGGCGCTTGCGGCGCGATCGGTGGTGACGCGGCCGCGGTCTTCGGCGGCGGTGCCCGATCAGCGGGGCGTGGCGCGACGTTCGTCGCGCGCTCGGGGCTCGGCGCGGCGCTGCCGCCGGTGTTCGGGCCCCAATCGGCCAGCGCGAAGACCAGGCCGACAAAGGCCAGCGCAGCCAGCGCACCGGCCACATGCAGCGAACGCGCCTTCGGCGAGTTCCTCAACGCGGCCACCGGCGCGGAACCGTCGTCCGCTTCGCCCGGCGGCCCTTCGCCCGGGGTGCCAGGCGGCACCGACGGCTGCCACCAGTCGTCCTCCATGGGCTGGGCGGGTGGCGCCGATGGCGTCGATGGCGTCGCCATCAGCGCGGGCTCGGTGCGTGTCGCCTCGAGATCGGAGGCCAACGGCGTGGCAGCGCTCGCGGGTGCATCGCCTGCGACGCTGCCGCCATCGCTCGGCGTGCCGTCGTCCTGCGCGCCGGCGGCGATCCGTGCGAAGGCCTGGTCGAGATCGGCGATCAGTTGCGCGCCCAGTCCATCGTCGCCGCGGGTCGTGGCTGTGGAAATCACCGGCGCGGGCGGCGCGCCGGCCGTCACGGCGCTGGCCCCAGGCACGTGCGCGGCGGCAGCCACAGGCGTGCGCGCGCCACGCCCGTCAAGCAAGGCTTGGAAAGCGGCCACGCTTTGCGGGCGATGTTGTGGCCATTCGAGCAGGCACGCGTCGATAGCGGCGGCCAGCCGTGCGGAGGCGTCGTCGAGCGCCACGCCGCGCCGCTGCCACAGCAGCGCGAGCGGCTCGAAGGCGGCGGCCGTGCCGTCGTGCGCCGGCGCCGCGGGCAAATGCCCGCTGATGCAGAAATGCAGCGTCGCCGCCAGCGAGTACAGATCGGTCCACGGGCCGAGCGGCATCATCGCCGACGGCTCGCGCTGTTCGATCGGCGCGAAGCACGGTTCCAGCGCCACCATCATGCTTTGCGTGCGGTCGCTGATGAGGGCAGCACTCACCGCCTCGAAATCGAGCAGCACCGGCCGGCCCGCCGGACCGATCAGGATGTTGCCCGGTGCCACCGCGCCGTGCACGCAGCCGGCATCGTGCAGCGTGTGCAGGGCCCCCAGCAGCGCATCGAGCCAGGCGCGCACGGTTGCCGCCGAGGGCGCTTCGGCGCTGTCGCGGCGTTGCGCCAGCAGCGTCGGTCCGGGGCAATGGCGCATGACCCGATAGACGGTGCCGTGCTGATGCAGGATGCGCGTGACATGCACCAGCGACGGGTGGTCGCAACGTGCCAGCCGCTGCGCTTCGTCGATGAAGGCCTTGCGACCGCGCTCGAAACCTTCAGCCTGCGCCTTCGATCGCGGCAGCACCTGCATTTCGGCGCCGCGCAGCGCGAGCGCGTCGGGCAGGTATTCCTTGATCGCCACCTGCAGGCCCAGCACCGTGTCGTGCGCGCGATAGACGACGCCAAAGCTGCTTTGCGCGAGCACCTGCTCGATCCGGTATTCGTCCAGCCGCGCCAGCCGCGGCAACGCCCGTTCCGGCACCGGGAACGGGTTGGCGGGCAAGGCAGTGCGCGCAGTCATCCAGCGCCAATGCTACCGGCGCCCGCGCCGGATGTGAGTTATTGCACACACGCCGTGACATGTGAGCCGCCCTTGTCGGCATTTGAGCAACGGTTTCGTCGCCGGCGCGCGGCAGCGCCGACGCATCAGGTGATGCGATACAGGTCGAGCCGGACTTGTCGCGCGTCGCGCTGCCCGCAGGCCAGCGCCATGACCTTGTTCAAGTGCAGCCAGGCCGGCGCGCCGGTGGTGAAGCGCACCAGCGTGCGAAAGAAGTATTCGTCGCGTGCCACCGGCTCGCCGCGTGCCAGGCGTTGCATCACCTCCGCCGGGCCGTGGCGCATGCCGTCGCTGCGCACTTCGATGAGCGCGCCGTCGTCGCAGCGGATGACGTAGTGCGCGGCGATCTCGAGTACCTCGTCGGCGCGCAGCAGCTGCCAATCGATGCCGCCTTCGACGAGCGTGCCGTTCAGTTCCGGCCCGGCCACCGTGCCGCCGCCGAGCGGCACATAGCGGCGTTCGCCGTGCGGGCCGTTGCCCAGCGTGACCAGGGGTGCCACCTCGCAATCGATGTGGGTCATCGGCAGCAATGCAGGCGGCGCGGGCAATTTGTTCATGGTCGGTTCCGTTCGGATGAAATTGTTGTTGGGGTGCTCCCGGCGTGCCTTCAGCGAGACACCCCAGGGTGCCAACCGATGCGCCCGGGCGTGTCATGCCATAGGATTGCGCGCGCCGATGCACAACCCTACACCCACCCTGCCGGCCGCGCTGTGGCTGTGCCTGGCGCTCGGCGCGGTTGCGTTGGCCGGCTGTGCCGCCAAACCCAAGCCCGTCGAAGCGCCGCCTGCCGAGGCGCCGCAGCCGATCGTCGTCGCCACGCCACCCGTGCCCCCGGGCCCTTCGCTAAACGCTTGCGCAGCATTGGCGAAGAGCGACATCGCGGGCCTGCGCATCGTGGCCGCCGACTACATCGCCGCCGACATCGCCTACCCGCTGAACTGGAACAGCCGCCGCATCGAAGGCAAGGCCCTGCCGCCACATTGCCGCGTGGCCGGCATGATCGACGAGCGCAAGGGCCCCGGTGGCGCGCCGATCGGCATCGAGTTCGAGATGCGGTTGCCGACCACCTGGAACCAGCGCCTGTTCTATCAGACCGGCAGCGACGACGGCGTGCAGCCCGCCATCGGCCGCAATTCAGGCGCCGACGGCTTCCGCGACAATGCCCTGGGGCGCGGTTATGCGGTGGTCAGCGGCGATGGCGGCCGGCCGTCGAACGACGGCGCCGCGCCCGCCGATGCGCAGGCACGCATTGATGCCGCGCACCGCGCCCACGACCGCACCGCCACGCTCGCCAAGGCACTGGTCGAGCGCTACTACCATGAGCCGCCGAGCCACAGCTACGCCATGGGCTGCGGCGATGGCGGCCACCAGGGCCTGATGTTCGCCCAGCGCTATCCGCAGCAGTTCGACGGCATCGTCGCGCTCGCACCGGCAGTGCGCCCGGTCGAGGCCGCGGTGGCTGCTGCCTGGACGGTGCAGCACCTGGCCGCGGTGGCGCCGCGCGCGCGCAAGGGCGGGCGGGATTTGGCCAAGGCTTTCAGCCAGGACGAGTTGTTCATCGTCGCCGGCGCAGTGCTGGAAAGTTGCGACGCGCTCGATGGCGCGGCCGATGGCTTCGTGCAGGACATGGCCGCATGTCGCTTCGACATCGCCACCGTGCAGTGCAAGCGCGGCAAGTCGAAACAGTGCCTGAGCGCGGCGCGGACAAAGGCGCTCGGCGAGGCCATGGCTGGCCCGCACACGGCCAAGGGCCGGCCGCTGTACACGCGCTGGCCGTGGGATCCGGGCATCGCCGCGCCCGGCTGGCGGGCGTGGACGCTGGGCGACACGGTGGCCGGGCAAAGCGCCGAAGCGCGCCACCTCGGCGTCACCGCGCAGGACATCGGGTCGCAGTGGCTGACGCCGCCCGACCCGAAGCTGGGACTGCTGAATTTTGATTTCGAGCGTGACCCGCAACGCCTGCTGGCCATGCAGCGCGAACTCGACACCGCCACCGATGTGCAGTTGCAGGGCTTTCGCCAGCGCAACGGCAAACTGCTGATGATCCACGGTGCCGCCGACCCGGTGTTCTCGGCCTGGGACACGGTGGACTACCAGCAGCGCCTGAACGCCGCGATTGGCAGCGAGGCAGTCGCCGGCTTCGCGCGCACCTTCATCGTGCCGGGCATGAACCACTGCGCCGGTGGCCCGGCGACCGATCGCTTCGATGCGCTCGGCGCCATCGTCGATTGGGTCGAGAAGGGCCAGCCGCCGCGGCGCATCGAAGCGCGTGGTTCGGCGGTGCTGCACGACGAGACCCGCCCGCTGTGCCCGTGGCCGCAGGTGGCGCGCTACGCCGGCAGCGGCAAGTTGAACGAGAGTTCGAGTTTCGAGTGCCGCTGAGGGCAGGTATCAGCCGCGCCCTTCACTCCGCTGCCGCGGCCAGCCGCAGCCGCCGCCGTCGTTTGGTGCGCACGCCCAGCGTCCAGGCGACATGCACCAGCGTCCAGGCGGCCAGTCCGCCGACGACGGCAAACACCGCCAGGCCGAGCAGCAGCGGCTTGCCGATGGCACCCGCACGCGACAGCCAGCCGGGTTCGATGGCCGGCAGCGACTGGGCCTCGTCGGCCAGCTGCTCGGCGGCGACCGCAGCGACGGGCTCGCCGAGCAGCGCGCTGCCGGTCTCGTAGGCGGCCAGGAAAACCGGCGCGTAGGTCAGCGGGTTGGTCACCAGCGTGGCCACCACGGCCACCGGCAGGTTGGCGCGCAGCAGCACCGCGAACAGCGCCGCGGCCGCGATCTGCAGCACCGGAAACAGGAAGCCGAAGAACACGCCGATGCCGGCGCCCAGCGCCACGCGGCGCCGGTTCAGCTGCCACAGCCACGGTCGGCGCAGCAACGGGCCCATCCAACGCAGGCTGGGGTGCGCCTTGATCGTGTCTTCGGTGGGAATTCGGTGCTTGATCCAGTGGCGCATGAGCAAATGATGCCAGCCGCGCACGCGCATCGGCGTGCGGGAAGTCTCACACCGTCAATCCAGGCCCAGCAGATGCGCCAGCCCGCGCGCGCGCGGCGCGTCGTCCAGCGCCAGGTGGCGTTCCAGGTCGCGCAGGTGCGCATCCATCAAAGACACCGCACCAGCGGCATCGCCACGCGCAATGCACTCGACGATGCGCCCGTGTTCGTCGTGTTCGCACGCAGCATTGCCGGGTGGCTCGTGCAGCGCCACGATCAGCGAGCAGCGCGACACGGTCTCGACCAGGTAGCGCTGCAGGATCGGGTTGTGCGCCAGCTCGGCCAGCCGCAGATGAAAGGTGCTGGCCAGCCGCGCCCAGGCCGGCTGGTCGAAGCGGTGCACGGCCGCGTGTTCGTGCTGCAGTTGCTGACGCAATGCGTCGAGGTCGGCCGGCGTGGCGCGCTCGCAGGCGAGGGTGACGATGGCCGCTTCCAGCGCACGCCGGGCCTCGAAGATCTGCCGCGTGTCCTGCGCGCTGGGCACGGCGACGATGGCGCCGCGATTCGGCCGCAGCTGCACGATGTGGTCGTGCGCCAGGCGCTGCAGCACGCGCCGCACCACCGAGCGGCTGACACCGAACAGCGTGCACAACTCGGCTTCGGGCAGCTTGGTGCCGGGCGTCAGGCGCTGCGCCATCACGCTGTCGAAGATGCTGCGGTACAGGCGCGTGTCCACGTCCTCGCCTTCACCGGCGCTGGCCAGCGCGCCGCTCAAGCGGGGTGCGAGTTCGGCGGTGTTCATCGCAAGTCACCAGCCACGGCCCGCGCCAGTTGCAGCAACGCCAGATCGCTTCCTGCCGGTCCGAGCAGCGAGATGCCCAGCGGCGTGCCGCCTTCGGCCGCCATCGGGATGCTGACCTGCGGCAGACCGGCGAGCCCGGCGATGCAGGTGATGGCCATGGTGCGCAGCCGCACCGCATCGACGGCAGCCGGGTCGGCATCACGCAGCGGCGCCGGGCTGGCCGCCGACGGCAGCACCGCCACGCCGTCGTCGCCGAGCCAACTGCGCACCAGCGCACGAATGCGAGCCATGTCGGCGCGCGCAGCCTCGCCGCTGGCCGCGTCGGTCTGGCTGGCGGCACGCCAGCGCGCGGCGATGGCGGCGCCGAACAGCGGCTGGTGTTGGCTGATCCATTCGCGGTGGCACTGCCAGGCATCGACAGCGCTGACGATCGCGTAGGTCTGGCGCCAGTCACTCAGCGCCTCGCCCGGCGCGGCGTGAACGCCGTGCGCGTCGACGCCGCAGCGCTGGCCGAGCGCTGCGAGCACACGCTGCAGCGGCGCCGCGAACACCGGGTCGGCCAATGCGGCGGCATCGTCCAGCCGCAGCGCGCGACGCGGCACGAAGGCGCTGGCGGGCAGCAGCACCTGGCCGACACGTTCGAAGGTGTTCGAATCGAGCGCCAGCCAGGTGGCGGTGTCGAAGACCGGGCTCAGCGGCACCAGACCCGCGCACGAGACCAGGCCGTGGCTGGTGCGCAGCCCCCAAAGGCCACAGTAGCTGGCCGGCACACGCGTCGATCCGCCGGTGTCGGTACCGAGCGCGAAGTCGACCAGGCCGGCGCCCACGGCTGCCGCCGAGCCACTCGACGAGCCGCCGGTGACACGCCCCGGTGCGCGCAGGTTCAGTGGCGCGCCGTAGTGGTGGTTGTCGCCGTGCAGGCTGTAGGCCAGTTCGTCGGTGAGCACCTTGCCGACCAGCGTCGCACCGGCTTCGAGCAGCTGCGCCACCACCGCGCTGTGTTGCTGCGCCGGCGCGTGCGTGACCAGCCAGGTCGGGTTGCCCGCGCCGGTGGTGTGGCCGGCGACATCGAACAGGTCCTTGGCGGCGAAGCGCAGACCGCTCAGTGTGCCGCCGGATGCCCCTTCGACGACGAAGCGGCCATGCGGCAGCCAGGCGCCGACGCGGTCGTCGATGTCCCAGTTCATTGGACTACCCTCCGCGCTGCGCGCTCCAGGATGAGCGCTTGGGAGCGGCCCAGCGCGCTCATGCGAAATCCTCGGGCGCCGCGGCGCGCAGCGTATCCATGTACGTGGCGATCGCGCCGGGCGTGGTGAACCACACCTCGCCGCCACCACCGGCCGCCACCAGATGCTGCAACGCGCGGCGCAGGTGGCGCAGCCGGTAGGGCTGGCCGACGATGTACGGGTGCAGCGCAATGCCCATCACCAGCGGCTGCGCGCGCGACTGTTCGCGCATCTCGTCGAACTGGTCGATGATCATCTGCGCGAAGTCGTCGGCATTCATCTGCCGCGCGATGATCATCGGGATGTCGTTCAGCTCCTGCGGGTACGGCAGCGCCCAAAGCCCCTGCCCGTTGCGGGTGCGCATGCGCATCGGCTGGTCGTCATGGCACCAGTTCAGCGTGTAGCGGTAGCCGCATTCGGCCAGCAGGTCGGGCGTCAGGCGGCTTTCCGAGATCCACGGCGACAGCCAACCGGCGGGCGCCGTGCCGCTGTGTTCGAGCATGCGCTGGCGGCACAGCGCGAGCAGCTCGCGCTCGCCGGCCTCGTCGAGGCCGCCCTGGCGCTCGGCATTGCTGTGGCCGTGGCCGATCAGTTCGTCACCCCGCGCGACCAGCGCCGCCACCAGTTCGGGACAGTGGTCGTACAGCGCCGTGTTGATCAGCGCGCCGCACGGCAGGCCGCAGCTGTCGAACAGTTCCAGACAGCGCCAGGCACCGACGCGGTTGCCATACTCGCGCCAGCTGTGGTTCAGCACATCGGGATGCGGCGACGGCGGGCCGATGGCCGCGCCGAGCCCTTCGCCGAACGCGAAGTGCTCGACGTTGAAGCCGAGGTAGACCGCCAGCCCGGCGCCGTTCGGCCAGCGGTAGGCCGCCCGGCGCGTGATCGGCCGGTAGCCGAAGCGGCCATGGTCGGGCAACGCACCCAGGTAGGCGGCGCGGCCCGTCATGCCGCCTCCCGGCCGCTGCGCAGCAGCAACCACTCGGCGCTGTCGTTCCACACCTGCATCTCGGTGATCAGGCCGTGGCGCAGCACGTATCGATCGACATAGCGGTTGTCTTCGAAGGCATGGCCGTCGGGCCATTCGCCGTGCAGCGTGCCCAGGCTGTAGACCACGGTGCACTCGGCGGTGCCGCCGGCCACCGTTTCGGTGCATTCGACGCGCTTCTTCACCCAACGGTAGCGCTGCGCGTTGAAGGCCGCGCACTCGGCCGGGTCGCGCATCAGCCGCCCGCCGGTGAAGAGGATGCGCAGGTCGGGCGCGACGAAGCGACGCGCCGCCGCAGGGTCGGGAATCATCAGCAAGCGCAGGTACTCGTCGACGATGGCGGCTGCGGTGTCGGGCTTTGCGGGTTCGGCGGGCATGAGCGTCTCCAACTTCATGGCATCGATGTCAGCAAGACCCGTGCCGTTTTGTCGACGATCTTCAGCGCCTCTTGTGAACATGAATTGCCACGCCTTGTGAACATGTGGCACGCAGCTTGCGTGAGCCGGGGTTCATCGCGGGGCGCTGCCCCGTCAACGTGCACCCCCGCCTTTCAGGAGAACGCCATGTCCCGACGTCCCGCCATCGCCACCCTTGCCACGCGCCGCAGTGTGCTCGCCGCTGCTGCCGTGCTCGCCAGCGCCTGGACCGGCCTGGCCGCGGCAGCCGAGCCGATCAAGGTCGGCCTGGTGACCGCGCTGTCGGGTCAGAGCGCGCTCGCCGGCGAGGCCATCACGCGCGGGCTGCAGGTGGCCATCGACGAGATCAACGCCGCCGGCGGCGTGCTCGGCGGGCGCCAGTTCGAACTGGTGCGCCGCGACGACGAGGCGAATCCGGCCAAGGGTGTGGTGGCGGCACGCGAACTGATCTTCCGCGAGAAGGTGGCGGTGATATTCGGCGGGCTCGACACGCCGGTGTCGATGGCCATCGTGCCGCTGATGAACCAGGAGAAGGTGCCCTTCGTCGGGCCGTGGGCGGCGGGCACGCCGATCACCAAGAACGGCGCCAACCCGAACTTCGCGTTCCGCGTGTCGGCGGTGGACGAGATCGTCGATGTCGGCATGCTCAACTACGCGCAGAAGAACTTCAAGACCGCCAAGCCCGGCCTGATGCTGATCAACAACCCGTGGGGCCAGTCGAATGAGAAGGGCCTGACGGCAGCGATGCAGGCGAAGGGCGTGCCCTCGGCCGGCATCGAGAAATTCGAGGCCAACGATCTCGACATGGTGCCGCAGCTGACGCGGCTGAAGGCCGCCGGCGCCGACACGATCTTTCTGGTCGGCAATGTCGGGCCGTCGGCGCAGGTGGTCAAGTCGCTCGACCGCATGGGCTGGAAGGTGCCGATCGTGTCGCACTGGGGCCCGGCGGGTGGTCGCTTCACCGAACTGGCGGGGCCGAATGGCAAGGACGTGCACTTCGTGCAGACCTACAGCTTCTTCGGCAAGCAGTCCCCGGTGGGCGAGAAGGTGATCGCGGCGCTGAAGGCCAAGTACCCGGCCATCAAGGGCCCCGGCGACATCACGCCCGCGGTCGGCGTGGCCAACGCCTACGACGCGATGCACCTGACCGCGCTGGCCATTCAGGCCGCCGGTTCGACCGACGGCGACGCCATCCGCCAGGGCTTCTACAAGGTGGACACCTTCGCCGGCCTGATCAAGACCTACAGCAAGCCGTTCTCGCCGACGGTGCACGACGCGGTGACTGCCGACGACTATGTCTGGGCGCAGTTCATCGACAACCGCATCGTGCCGGTGGGCAGCACGGCGAACTGAGACCTCGGGGCTGAGAAGGGGCCGCACCGATGCTGCTGCTGTCGGCCCTCATCAGCGGCATCGGCCTGGGCAGCATGTACGGACTGATGGCGCTGGGCTTCTACGTCACCTACGCGGTCAGCGGCACGGTCAACTTCGCGCAGGGCAGTTCGATGATGCTTGGCGCGGTGTTGACCTATGCCTTCGCGCAGACGCTCGGCTGGCCGATGGGCGCGGCCGTCGTGCTGGCGCTGTCGTTGTGCGCGCTGTACGGGTTGGTGGTGGAGTTGCTGGCGGTGCGGCCGTTTGCCGAGCGCGGCTCCGACGCCTGGCTGATGGCCACGGTGGCACTCGGCATCGTGGTCGAGAACCTGGTGCTCTTCACCTTCGGCAAGGAACCGCGCAGCCTGCCGTCGCCGCTGGCGACAGCGCCGGTGAGCGTGGGCGGTCTCAACCTGGGTGTGTACCCGCTGCAGCTGCTGATTCCGCTGGTCGGGCTGGCGCTGGCCGCCGCGCTGCACACCCTGAGCCGGCGCACGCGCTGGGGCACGGCGATGTTGGCGGTGGTGCAGAACCGATCGGCGGCGCGGCTGATGGGCATCCCGATCCGACGTGCGGTCGCCCTCGCCTTCGCGCTGTCGGCGCTGTTTGCCGGTGTCGCCGGCGTGCTCATCGCGCCGCTGTTCAACGTGCAGGCCGACATGGGCACGCTGTTCGGGCTCAAGGCCTTCGCGGTCGCCATCCTGGGCGGCATCGGCAGCGCCTGGGGGGTGATGATCGCCGGGCTGCTGTTCGGTGTCGTCGAGGCGCTGATCACCGCCACGCTGGGCTCGGGCTACACGCAGATCCTGACCTTCGCGCTCGTCATCGCCGCGCTCGCCTGGCGCCCGAACGGCCTGTTCGGCCGCGCCGAGGTGAAGAAGGTTTGAGCGCCACGGTTCTCGCCGACCACCCCGCGCCCGCGCTGCGTCTGGGGCTGGGCAGCACGGCGCAGATCGCTTCGGTGCTGGCGCTGCTGGCGCTGGGCTGCGTGCTCGCCTTCACCGTCAACGGCTACTGGGTGTTCGTGCTCGCCAACGTGGCGCTGCTGGTCATCGTCGGCACCGGCTTGAACGTGCTCATCGGCCTGACCGGGCAGGTGTCGTTCGGCCATGTCGGCTTCTACGCCATCGGCGCCTACACGGTGGCCATTCTCACCAGCAAGGCGGGGTTCAGCTTCTGGCTGGCCTGGCCGATCGCTGCGGTGATCGGTGCCGTCAGCGGCGCCTTGCTGGCGCTGCCGGCGCTGCGCGTGAAGGGGCCTTACCTGGCGATGATCACTATTGCCTTCGCCTTCATCGTCGAGCACGCCATCGTCGAGGCCGGTGACTTGACCGGCGGCCAGAATGGGTTGATGGGCATCACCGCACCGGCACTGGGCGGCCTGGCCTCGGGCGAACGCGCGATGGCGCTGATCGCGGTGCTCACCGCCGGCGCGGCGCTGCTGGCCTACACCTGGCTCGCGCGCGGCACCTGGGGCGCGGCGATGCGCGCGGTGCGCGACAGCGAGGTCGCGGCCGAATCGATCGGCCTGAACCCGCTGGCGCTGAAGACGGTGGCTTTCGCGCTGTCGGCATTGTGCGCGGCCGCCGCGGGCGGCTTGTTCGCGCCACTGTCGGGCTTCGTCACGCCGCACACCTTCAACTTCCTGCAGTCGATCCTGTTCGTGCTGGTGGTGATGCTGGGCGGCGCGGGCTCGGTGGCCGGGCCGCTGGTGGGCGGGCTCATCGTCGCGCTGTTGCCCGAACTGTTGTCGAGTCTGGAGGAATATCGGCTGCTGATCTTCGGCGCCATGCTGCTGGGGGTGCTGTGGCTCGCGCCCGATGGCGTGGTGGGCCTGTGGCGGCGGCTGCAGCGACGCTGGCACCGGGTCGATAGCGCTGCCATGCCGGCGCCGGTGCCTGCCGCCGATGTGCTGGCCCGTCGCCCGCGCCTGCCGCTGGGCGTGCGCGGGCTGACGATGCAGTTCGGTGGCGTGCGCGCGGTGGCCGACCTGCATTTCGATGCGCCGGCCGCCGCCGTGACCAGCCTGATCGGTCCCAACGGCGCCGGCAAGACCACGGCGCTGAACATGCTCAGCGGCTTCTATGTCCCCAGCGGCGGGGCGTTCGCGCTCGGCACGCAGACGATGGCGGGGCGCAGTGCGCTGCACATCGCGCGCGCCGGCATCGCGCGCACCTACCAGACATCGCAGTTGTTCGGCTCTCTCAGCGTGCAGGACAACGTCGTGCTGGCCCTGCACCGCGGCCGCCTCGGCCCGCTGCTCGGCGCAGCGCGGCTGGTGGCCGCCGACAACCGCGAGCGCGCCCGGCAGTTGCTGGCCTATTGCGGCTACAGCGGACGCGCCGAGACGCCCACCGCCGACTTGCCGCATGTCGATCGGCGGCTGGTGGAAATCGCCCGCGCGCTCGCCGCCGACCCCGACGCGCTGCTGCTCGACGAGCCCGCCGCCGGGCTGTCGCGGCAGGACAAGGCACGGCTGGCCGAGCTGCTGCGCCGCATCGCCGATGCCGGCGTCACCGTGCTGCTGGTCGAACACGACATGGCGCTGGTGATGGGCATCAGCGACCAGGTGGTGGTGCTCGATGCTGGCGAGCGCATCGCCATGGGCAGCGCCGCCGCGGTGCAGGCCGACCCGACGGTGCAAGCCGCGTATCTGGGCGAACGGCTCGAAGATGCCGCGCCGCGCGAAAGCACCAAAAGCACCGCGCACGACGAGGAACTGCTGGGCGTCGGCCGGCTGGTGGCCGGCTACGGCGCCGAGCCGGTGCTGCACGGCATCGACCTGCAGGTCCGGCGCGGCGAGGTGGTGGCCCTGCTGGGCGCCAACGGCGCCGGCAAATCGACGTTGATGCGCGCCATCGCCGGGCTGCATCGCCCGCTGCAGGGCGGCATCCATCTGGCCGGCCGTGACCTGGTGCCGCTGAGCGCCGAGCAGGTGGTGACGCAGGGCGTGGTGCTGGTGCCCGAGGGGCGCCAGGTGTTTGCCGAGCTGAGCGTGCTCGACAACATCCGCCTCGGCGCCTTCCTGCAACCCGAGGACGTGCCGGCCCGTGTCGAAGAACAGCTGCGCCGCTTTCCGCGCCTGCGCGAACGCCTGCGGCAGCGTGCCGGGCTGCTGTCGGGCGGCGAGCAGCAAATGCTGGCCATCGCGCGCGCGCTGATGGGCCGCCCGCGCATCCTGCTGCTCGACGAACCGTCGCTGGGCCTGGCGCCGAAGGTCATCGCCGAACTGTTCGCCGCGCTCGAGGGCTTGCGCCGCGAAGGCATGACGCTGCTGCTGGTGGACCAGATGGCCGGCCTGGCGCTGGCACTGGCCGACCGCGCCTACGTCATCGAAGGCGGGCGCATCGTGGCCCACGGCACGGCGGCACAGATCGCTGCCGATCCGGCGCTGTCGCAGGCCTACCTGGGCGAGAGCGCCGCGACCTGATGCAGGGCCGGGCCCGTCGCGGGCAGGCCATGACTCGGCTACTTCGGCGCGCCCATCAGCAGGTCGGGCAACCACGTCACCATCGCCGGCGCGGCGGTGACGATGGCGATGCACGCCAGCATGCAGAAGAAGAACGGAATCGCCGCGGCCGCAATCACGTTGCCGTCCTTGCCGGTCATGTTCTGCAGCACGAACAGGTTGAAGCCCACCGGTGGTGTGACTTGCGAGATCTCGACCAGCAGCACCACGAAGATGCCGAACCACACCAGGTCGAAGCCTGCCTTCTGCACCATCGGGATGACGATGGTGGCCGTCAGCACGATCATCGAAATGCCGTCCAGCGCGGTGCCGAGCACGATGTAGATCATCGACAGCACGCCAATCAGCACGTAGGGGCTGAGCTGCAGCGAATCGACCCAGCGCGCCAGTTCCAGCGGCACGCCGGTGAAGGCCATTGCCATCTTCAGGAACGAAGCCCCGGCGAGGATGAAGGTGATCATGCACGACACGCGTGTGGCGCCCATCAGGCTGGACCAGAAGTTGGCCCACGTCAGCGACTTGCCCTGCCAGGCGATGGCCAGTGCGCCCAGCACCCCGTAGGCCGCGCATTCGGTGGCCGTGGCCACGCCGGCCACCATGGCCCAGATGATGAACACGATGAGCAGCGCGCAAGGCACCAGGTTGCGCGATCGGCGCATCTTCTCGATGAACGGAAGCGACGGGCCCGCGGCCGGCGTCAGCTGCGGGTTGAGCAGGGCCCAGGCCATGATGTAGCCGGAGAACAGCGCCATCAGGATCGCGGCGGGAATGAAGCCGGCCAGGAACACACGAATGATCGACGCATCGGCGGCCACCGCATAGACGATCATGGTGATCGACGGCGGAATCAGCAAACCCAGCGTACCGGCCGTGGCCAGCGAGCCCAGCGCGACCTTTTCGTTGTAGCCGCGTTTCAGCAACTCGGGCAGCGCCACCTTCGAGATCGTCGCGCAGGTGGCCGCCGACGACCCCGACACCGCGCCGAAGACGCCGCAGCCGAGAATATTGACGTGCATCAGGCGGCCGGGAATGCGATCCACCCACGGCGCCAGGCCCTCGAACATCTGCTCCGACAGCTTGGTGCGAAACAGGATCTCGCCCATCCAGATGAACATCGGCAGCGCGGCCAGTTCCCATGAAGCCGTCGAGCCCCAGACGGTGGTGAACAGGTTGGGGCCCGGCGGCCGGTCGGTGAACAGCAGCAAGCCGAAATAGCCGACGATGGCCAGCGTCATGCCGACCCACACGCCGCCGACCAGGAACAGCAGCAGGATCGCCAGCAAGGTGGCGCCAATCTCGATGCCGGCCATTCAGACTTCCTCGCCGAAGTCGCCGCTGGCGCGACGGCGGTCCACCGCCGTGACATAGCGCGGTGTGTGGCCGGCCAGGACACGCAGCAGTTCGTCCAGCATGGCCACGGCCAGCAACAGCGAACCGATGACCATGCTCAGCTGCGGGATCCACAGCGGGATGACGATCAGCCCATTGGCCATGTCTTCGAGCTGCCAGGTCTGATGCACGGATATGGTGACCCAATACGCCATGTAGGTGCAGGCGACGGTGCCGATGGCAAGCGCGAGCGCTTCGGCCCAGCGGCGCGCGCCTGCCGGCAGCTTTTCGATCGCCAACGTCATGCGCACCAGATCACCGTGCTGGAAGGTGTGCGCCATGGCCAGCAAGGCCGCGGCCGCGGCGAGCCAGGCCACGACATCGTCACTGCCGCCGGTTGCGGTGCCGAACTGGCGCAACACGGTGGTGCCGATCATGATGAGGAAGATGCCCAGCACGGCGGCGCCGGCCAGGTACCCGGCCAGGTCGTAGAGGGTTGTCAGAATTCTTCGCATCGCATCGCTGAACCGGTGACGTGCAGGTTGCCTCGACGAGGCCGCATAACCCGCCCGCATGCACATTGCGGGCCGCCGACACCGATGCACTGCCGATGCCCCACGTTGGGCATGCCCCTTGCGTTGTCTTCGACTCACGCGCGCCAGCGGTGCTGCTCCCGCTGCGCTTCACAACCCTTGCCGAGGCACCCAGACATGATCGAAATCACCAGCGTCCAGCGCCTGCTTTGCATCGCTGTCGCGGCAACAGCCCCGTTGATGGCGCAGGCGCAGACCAAATGGCACATGCCCACGCCGTTTCAGGAAACCAACTATCACACCATCAACGCGCGCGCCTTCGCGGCCGACGTGTTGAAGGAGTCCGGCGGCAAGCTGGAAATCGTCGTGCATGGCAACGCGACGCTGTTCAAGATGCCCGAGATCAAGCGCGCCGTGGTCACCGGGCAGGCGCAGATCGGCGACATCCTGTTGGCGTCGTACGGCAACGAAGACCCGTTCTTCGAAGTCGATGGCATTCCGTTCCTGGTGCAGGGCTTCGACGAGGCGCGCAAGCTGTACGAGCTGACCAAGCCCTACATCGAACGGCGCATCACCAAGCAAGGCCTCCTCCCGCTGTACTACGTGGTCTGGCCCGGCCAGGCGGTGTATGCCAAGACCGAACTGAAATCGACCGCCGACTTCAAGGGCCTGAAGTTCCGCACCTACAACCCGGTGACTTCACGCTTCGCCGAACTGGTGGGCGCCGTGCCGACCACGGTGCAGGCACCCGAGATCGCGCAGGCCTTCGCAACCGGCATCGCCAGCACGATGATCACGTCGGGTTCCACCGGCATCGACACGCAGGCCTGGGACTATGCGAAGTACTACTACGACGTTCGCGCCATGCACAACAAGAGCCTGACCTTCGTCAACGCGGCCGCCTTCAAGGCCCTCGACCCGGCGTTGCAGAAGGTGGTCATGGAGGCGGCCGCGCGCGCCGAAAAGCGCGGCTGGGAGATGGCCGCGAAGAGCGGCGACGATTCGGCTGCGGTGCTGGCCTCGAAGGGCATGCTGGTGCAGCCCGGCAGCCCCGAACTGGTGGGCGGCATGAAAGCCGTCGGTCAGCAGATCGCCGAGGAGTGGAGCAAGAAGGCGGGCCCGGATGGCGAAGCGATCCTGACCGCGCTGAAGGCACAAAAGTGACCCGCTGGGCGACACATCGAAGGAGCACGCATGGCGCTGCACTTTGAACAGCAGGTCACGTTCCTGTATGTGCGCGATCTCGAAGCCAGCACGCGCTTCTACGAGGGCACGCTCGAGTTGCCGCTGGTGCTGAGCCAGGGGGTGGCGAAGATCTACCGGGTCGGCGGCGGCGATGCCTTCCTCGGCATCTGCTTGTCATCGGCGGTGCAGCAAGCACCGCTGCCCGACCGCGCACCGCTGGGGGTCATCTTCACCTTCGTCACCCAGGACGTCGATGGCAGCTACGAAGCCCTGAAAGCCAAGGGCGTCGTCTTCGAGAAGACACCGGCGGTGAACGAGCAGTACCAGATCTACAACTGCTTCTTTCGTGATCCCGACGGCTACCTGCTGGAGATTCAGCGTTTCCTGTCGCCGACATGGCCAGCGCCACGGCCCTGATGCCGGCACTTGATGTCGCCGCGGTGCGGCGGCAGTTCGTCGGGCTGGACGGTGATGAGGTGCTGTTCGACAACGCCGGTGGCAGCCAGGTGTTGCACCGTGTCGTCGATCGCATCTGCGACTGGTTTCGCACCTGCAACGTCCAGCTCGGCGCGAGTTACGCGCGCTCGCAGTTGGCCAGCGCGCGGTTGCAACAGGCGCGCAACGATCTGGCCGCCTTCATCGGCGCGGCTTCGCCTGCCGAGGTGGTGGTCGGGCCGTCGGCAACGCAGCTGCTGGCGAATCTGTCGATTGCCCTGGCGCGTCGGTTGTCGCCCGGCGACGAGATCGTCGTCTCCGACGCCGACCACGCGGCCAACGTCAGCCCGTGGCTTGCATTGGCGGCGCAGGGCATCGTGATCCGTCACTGGCCGGTCGACGACACCGGCCGCCTGGATGCGGCAGCACTCGATGCATTGCTCGGCCCGCGCACCCGGCTGGTGTGTTTCACCCACTGCTCGAACGTGACCGGGGCCATCGAACCGGCCACGGCGCTGGTGCGGCGCATCCATGCGGCGGGCGCGTTGGCGATGGTCGATGGCGTCGCTTTCGCGCCGCACCGCCAGGTCGACGTGCAGGCGATCGGCGCCGACTTCTATGTGCTCAGCCTGTACAAGACCTTTGGTCCGCACCTGGCCGTGCTGCACATCAACGAGCCGCTGTTCCGTTGGCTGCCGGGCATCAACCACCCGTTCATCGCCGAAGACGACCTGCCCTACAAGCTGCAGCCGGGCCACGCCAACCACGAGCTGTCCTGGGCGGCGGCCGCCATTCCCGAGTACCTGCGCACGCTGGGCGACGGCGACATGGCCGCCGCGTGGCGCGCCATTGCGGCGCACGAGGCGATGCTCGCGGCGCGGCTGCTGGCGGGCCTGGCGGCGCTTCCCGGTGTGCGTGTGGTGGGGCCCGCCACGGCAGAGGCGCAAGAGCGGGTCGCCCTGGTGAGCTTCACCGTGGCCGGGCACGCACCGAGCGACATCGTGGCTGCGACCGACGCGGCCGGCATCGGCATCCGGCATGGGCACTTCTACAGCCCGTGGTTGATCGAATCGCTTGGCCTGGCAGAGCGCCAGGGTGTGGTGCGCGTGTCGATGGCCCACTACAACACGCTGAACGAGGTCGATCGATTGCTCGCCGCCCTGACGCCGCTGCTGCGCGCCTGACATGGATGCGAACACCGCCTTCCTTGAAGCCCGCATGCTGATCATCGGCGGCAGTTCGGGCATCGGCGAAGCGACCGCATCGATGGCCGCTCGCGCCGGCGCGCTCGTCACCATCGCCTCCCGGTCGATGCCGCGACTGCAAGCCGCACAGGCCCGTTTGCCTTCGGGCATCGCGGCCGAGGTGCTGGATGCGAGCGACGACGACGCGGTGCAGGCCTTCTTCGCCGCGCATCCACCGTGGCAGCACGTGGTGCTGGCCGGCTCGGCCACGCAGACCGGCCCAGTGCGCGGCCTGCCGCTGCCCGCGGCACGCGCTTCGGCCGACAACAAGTTCTGGGGCGCCTATCACGTGGCCCGTCACGCCAGCCTCTGCGACGGGGGCTCGCTGACCTTCGTCTCAGGTGTCTATGCGCAGCGCCCGCATCCGGCCGCGGTGCTGCAAGGGGCGTTGAACGCCGCCGTCGAGGCGCTGGCACGCGGCCTGGCGTTGGAGCTGGCGCCGCGCGTGCGTGTCAACACCGTCTCGCCCAGCACCACCGCCACGCCGTTGTGGGACAAGCTGGGCGCCGAAGGCCGCGAACAAAAGCTGGCCGACATGCGCCGCCGCCTGCCGCTGCAACGCGTGGCCGAGGCGGCCGACATCGCCCAGGCCATCCTGTTCGTCGCCGGCAACCGCTTCGCCACCGGCAGCACCGTGCTCGTCGATGGCGGTGATGCGCTGGCCTGATCCGCTCCCTTCATCCATTCGATCCATCACCATGCCCTTGCTCGACGTACCGGTCATCGACATCGCCCCGTTCCGGCTCGGCGGAGCGGCCGATCAGCAAGCCGTCGCCGCGGCCGTCGACCAGGCCTGCCGCGACATCGGCTTCTTGGTCATCGGCGGCCACGGTGTGAATGGCGCGCTGATCGAGCGCACCCGCGCGGTCTCGCGCGAGTTTTTCGATCTGCCGCTGGAAGAAAAGCAACGCATCAAGCGCCCGGCGCCGCACATCACCCGCGGCTACATCGGGCTGGACGAAGAATCGCTGGCGCGCTCGCGCGATCCGCTCGCCTACGGCAGCGACCTGAACGAGAGCCTGATGATCGGCCCGGTGGATGCGCCACCGGCTGCGGTCGCGGAAGCCGGCGGCAGCCACTTCGCGGCCAACCTGTGGCCCGAGCGGCCGGCCGCGCTGCGCGGCACCTGGAGCGACTACTACCGTGCGATGGGCGATCTGGCGGCGACGATGATGCGCATCTTCGCCGTCGCCTTGCAGCTGCCGGCCGACACCTTCGACGACAAGATCGACCACCACATCAGTCGCCTGCGCGTGCGCAACTACCCGGCGCAGGACCAAGCGCCCGCGCCCGGGCAGATCCGCGCCGGCGCGCACAGCGACTACGGCAGCCTGACCCTGCTGGCCACCGAGGACAAGCCCGGCGGCCTGCAGGTGTGCAACGCGGCCGGCGCGTGGGTGGACGTGCCGATCGTGCCCGACACCTTCATCGTCAACATCGGCGACCTGCTGGCGCGCTGGACCAACGACCGCTGGGTGTCCACCTTGCACCGCGTGGTGAACCCGCCGGCCGACGCCGGCGCCGCGGCGCGGCGCCTGTCGCTGGTGTTCTTCCACAACCCGAACCACGATGCGCGCATCGAAAGCCTCGACCGCGCAGCGCCGGCCAAATACCCGCCGACGACCTCAGGCGAGCACCTGCGGCGGCTGTTCACCGCCACGCAGAACGGCTGAGGGCGTCGCGGCGTTTGGCTCACCAATGGCCGACGACGGGCTGTGCTTCGTCGGCACCGGGCCAGGGCGGCATGGTCACCGCCACGGCGCACAGGCCTTCGCTGGCCGACGCTCGAAACTGAAAGCGGGTGCCGAGCGGAATGGTGAGGCACACACCGGCTTCGAGCGGCGTGAGTTCCTCGCGCTCGCCGCAGGCCCGCCACATTTCGCCGCGACCACGAACCACGTACCAGATCTCCTCGACCGTTCGGTGCACGACGGCCACCGAGGTTTGCCCCGCCGCAAGCTCGAAGTGGGCCATGGAACCCCCGCCCAGCGCGAGCAGGATGCGCACCGCCGAACCATCGGGCGCCGCCACGTCGGGCAGCGCAGGCAGCGATTTCGTGGCGAACTCACTCATGGTCTTTGCAACCTGCGCGAAGCAACGCCAAGCCGACTCATGGCGCTGACGGCCCGGCCGCGGCGCCGAGCCCGAGCGGGTCGCTGCGACGATCAACCTGCGCGTTGTTCAGTTCGGCGGCCACTTCGGCGCGTGTGCGTGGCAGCGCACGCGGATGCTCGCGCTGCAGGAAATCGATCAGCTTCTCGCGCACATGGCAGCGCAAATCGAAGGCGGTGCCGGCATCGCGCGCACTCATCAACGCGCGCAGCTGCAGCGTGTGTTCGCTGGTGTCGGTGACCTGCAGGCCCCACACCTTGCCATCCCACAGCGGCGTGCCGTCGAGGATGGCTTTCAGCTCACTGCGCACCACCTCCACCGGCATCGTGTAGTCGACATGCACGAACACCGTGCCCAGCAGGTCGGCGGTGACGCGGGTCCAGTTCTGGAACGGCTTTTCGATGAAGTAGCTCAGCGGCACCACCAGCCGGCGCAGGTCCCAGATGCAGACGATGACGAAGGTGTTGGTGATCTCCTCGATGCGGCCCCATTCGCCTTCGACGATGACCACATCGTCGATGCGGATCGGTTGCGTCAACGCCAGCTGCAGCCCGGCGAGCAGATTGGCCACCGCCGGACGCGCCGCGATGCCGATGACGATGCCGGCCAGCCCGGCCGATGCGAGCAGGCTCGCACCGACGTCTTCGACGCCCGGAAACTTCATCAGCGCCAGCGCCGAGGCCACCACCGCCACCACCACCGTGGCGCTGCGCCGCAGCACCATGGCCTGCGTGCGCACCTGGCGGGCACGCAGGTTGTCTTCGACATCCAGCCGGTAGCGCTGCGTGATCCAGTCCGACAGCGCGGCCAGCACGGCGATGATGAGCCAGGCGCCGGTGGCGATGAAGGCGATCGAAAGCAGCCGGTGGCCGATGAGGGGCGTGTCAGCGGCCAGCTGAAGCGACGGCCAGGCAAAGGTCACCAGCAGCAGCGGCAGCAAGACCCGCGCCGGACGGCGCGCGTGCCGGACCAGCTGTTCATCGAAGGTGCCCGAGGTGCGCGCGGCAACGCGGCGCGCGAGCGCGAAGATCAGCGCATGCAGCAGCAGCCCGCCGGCGATCAGCGCCAGCAGCAGCAGCAACGAGGTCAGCCAGGGTTTGAGGGTTTCGAGCATGCGCGTTCGAAGGCAAGGTGGGGTGAGGATCGACGCCGCGCCACCTTAGCCGGCTTCGGCGCCGCTGTCATGTGCCGGCCGAACAGCCGCGCACCGAACTGCGGGAAGTCGGCCGCCGCTCTTCAGGCCAGCAGCTTGGCCAGCAAGCGGTTGTCGTGGGTCTCGTTTTCGAAGCTGAAGCCGGTCAGGCCGTGGTCCGCATAACCCCGCCGCGCATAAAACGCCAGCGCCCGGTGGTTGTGCACCCACGGCGTGAGCCACAGCACGCCGGCGCCCGCGCCGGCCGCGAGCTGCTCGGCCCGCGCGAGCAGTCGCGTGCCGAGCCGTCGGCCGGTGGCGGGCTCCTGCACATACAGCCTCAGCAGTTCGGCCTGCACGCCGGGCGGCGCCAGTTGATGCCGTGCGCCGAACGTGATTTGCGCGAAGCCGACCAGATGCTGCCTCAGCTCGGCCACCACGAGCGCGCTGCCGGCGTCGGTGATCGCCGCGCTGAAGGCAGCCTGCGAATACGCGCCCAGCACCTCGCGCGCCAGTGCCGGCCGAATGCCTTCGGTGGCATAGGTGTCGAGGAACACATGCATCGCCAACACCGACAGGCACAGCGCGTCGTCGGGCTCGGCCGGGCGCAGCAACACGCCCGCATCGAGCGCTTCAGGCAGCGAAGCCATGGCGGCGAATCAGCTCGCCGGTCGCGCGAAAGCCTTGCGCGCACGCTGTGCCTGGTCGCGAATCACGCAGCCCGGCACATGGTCGTTGATCAGCCCCATCGCCTGCATGAACGCGTAGGCCGTGGTCGGCCCGACGAAGCGCCAGCCGCGCTTCTTCAGCGCCTTCGACAGGGCGATCGACTGCGCCGAGGTCGATGCGATCTGCGGCGGTGTCAGCTGCGTGGCATCGGGTTCGTGGCGCCAGACGAAAGCCGCCAGCGAGCCCTCGCGCGCCACCAGTTCAAGGGCGCGCTGCGCGTTGTTGATGACGGCCTCGATCTTGCCGCGGTGGCGCACGATGCCTTCGTCCTGCAGCAGCCGCTCGACGTCGCGCGCGCCGAAGCGCGCGACGCGTTCGACATCGAAGCCGTGGAAGGCGGCACGGAAGTTCTCGCGCTTGGCGAGGATGGTGCGCCAGCTCAGTCCCGACTGGAAACCCTCGAGGCTGAGCTTCTCGAACAGGCGCCGGTCGTCGGCAACCGGGAAGCCCCATTCGGTGTCGTGATAGGGCAGGAACTCCGGTGCTGCGGCGCACCAGCGACAGCGGGGTCGGCCGTCGGGGCCGTCGAGGGTCAGGTTCATGGAGTGGTTGGTCCTTCTGGCATCGGTGGCGGCGGCGTTCACGATAAACTAGTCAGCAGTCTAGTCATAATGAGGTGTTCCATGCAGACTTGGCCGATTCAAGATGCCAAAGCGAGGTTCAGCGAGTTTCTAGAGACTTGCCTGGCCGAGGGCCCACAGATGGTGACCAAGCGAGGCTCCGAGGCTGCGGTGCTGGTTCCCGTGGACGAGTGGCGGCGATTGCAGGCGGCGGCCCGACCGTCGCTCAAACAACTGCTGCTTACCGACCGGGCGCGCGCCGAACTTGCGGTGCCGCCGCGGGGCGGCGCGCGCAGGCGTTCGCTTGTGCCGGCACGGTAGCGCGCATGTACCTGCTCGATACGAATGTCGTGTCCGAACTGCGCAAGCCCAAACCGCATGGGGCGGTGCTGGCCTGGTTCGAAGGCGTCGAGGATGCGCAATTGCATGTGTCCGCAGTGACCATCGGCGAGATACAGGCCGGCATTGAACTGACCCGCGAGCAGGACGAAGCGAAGGCATTGGAGATCGAGGTCTGGCTGGAAATGGTGGCCGCGACTTACAACGTGCTCGCGATGGACGCGAGGGCTTTTCGAGCCTGGGCGCAACTGATGCATCGCAGGTCGGACACGGTGTACGAAGACGCCATGATCGCGGCGATGGCGAGGGTTCATGGATTGACCGTCGTGACCCGGAACGTCTCGGACCTCAAGGTCTTCGGTGTGGCGCTGCTGAACCCGTTCAAGGAGTAAAGAGCACGAGGCTGCTGACTACAGCAAACACTGCATGAACGAAACTCGACGGTAAGGCGTGCTTAACATTGAAGTATAGGCACTTACGCCTAACCGCGTTCCACACTACCTCTTCCAATCAGTACCTGGCATAGTTCTTCGCATGTACTCGTCGAATAGAGGCACAGTAAAAGCCGTTTCTCCATGCTGTGGGCTGTAGATCATGCCTTTCGCAATAAGCTTGGATCTTGTTGGCCCAACGCTTGTTACCTTAACACCCAAGCGATCTGCAATATCGCCAGATCTTTTCGCACCTTCGCCCAAATCCGCAAGGGCGCGCATGTACCTCTTTTCGGACGGTGTACAGCGGTCGAATCGAACTCGGAAGAAACTCTGATCGAGCGCGTTTATCGCTCGGTCTGTCGCCTCTTCAACATCGCTCAAAGTGATCGGCGACGCCTTGGCGATGTTCCAGACTTCATAGCCCCATTGCTGCAAGAAGTACGGATATCCTCTGGTGACGGTGACGAGGCGGCCAATGGCTTCTTGGTCGAACAAGACACCCATATCGCGCGCCGGGCGAACAATCGCTTGGCCTGCATCCTCCGAATTCAGCGGGCCAACTGGTGGGTAGTCAAACAAGCGCTCAGCATATGATTTCTATTCCCCTGCCAGCCCGAGAATCTGCGGCAATCCGGCGCCTACCACGATCAGGGGTAGGTTGAGTTGTGACACTTTGTGCAGTGCCATAATCAACGAGCTGAACTCCTTTTCGCTCAAGTATTGCATCTCGTCAACGCACAGGGCGACGGCTGTCTTCTTCTCTGCAGCGGCCTCGCCGACTGCGACGAAGAGATCGGCAAGATCGTGCTCAAGGTCGCCGCTGTCCGCGATACCAGCCGCTGGCTCAATTCCAAGTTCAATGTCGTTCCAAGATACTTTCACTGATCCCATGAAGCTCCGCAGGGCGCGCAGTGCCTTGCGACCTTTGTCCCCGGCCGCAGCGGTCAAGCTGAGGGCGAACAGCAGCTTTCGCATAGGGGGAATGATCAGTTCCGGCAGCGTCTTCCCTTCGTGCGCTTCGATCAGCGCTGACTGATACCCAAGTTGCTCCGCTTGGCTCTGAAATCGAACGAGAAGGACCGTCTTGCCTACTCCCCTCAGGCCGACCACTATCAGGCTCTTAGAGGGCCGTCGCCGCTGAATCCGAGTAAGTGCGACCTCAGCGCGCTCAAGTACGTCGTGCCTTCCAGCAAGTTCTGGCGGCGGCGTCCCGGCACCTGGTACGTAGGGGTTGTCTCTGGCATCCATGGCATGTTGAGTGAATTAGGCGTGGTTTACCAAAAACTAGGCATAAATCAGTAAAGTCGATCAACTGATGCTCTGGGCCGCTTCCATTCGGCACGTGGCTGCGATGCTTCGCAGAGATGCCTCCGAGGGCACAGTTTCCCGATGCACAGAGAACCGCCAGTCGTGCAAGCCTGCGCCCCACAACCACCCTGGCCACGGGGCGTCAGTACCCCTCACTTCGCCGTCGGCATCACAAACTCGGCGCCCTTGGCAATCGTCTCCGGCCAGCGCTGCATCACGCTTTTCTGCTTCGTATAGAAGCGCACGCCCTCCTCGCCATAGGCGTGCATGTCGCCGAACAGGCTTTTCTTCCAGCCGCCGAAGCCATGCCAGGCCATCGGCACCGGAATCGGCACGTTGATGCCGACCATGCCAATCTGCACGCGCCGCGCGAACTCGCGCGCGACGTTGCCATCGCTGGTGTAGCAGGCGACACCGTTGCCGAATTCGTGTTCGTTGACGAGTTGCACCGCCTCGGCCAGGTCCTTGACGCGAACGCAACTCAGCACCGGACCGAAGATCTCTTCCTTATAAATGCGCATGCTCGGCTGCACATGGTCGAACAGCGTGCCGCCGGTGAAGAAGCCCTGTTCCAGGCCTTTCACTTTGTGGCCACGGCCATCGACCACCAGCGTGGCGCCTTCTTCAACGCCGGTACCGATGTAGCCCTCGATGCGTTCCTTGGCCTGGCCGGTGACGATCGGCCCCATCTCGGCGTCGAGCTCCATCGGGTTCTTGATCTTCAGCGCCTTCGCGCGCTCGGCCAGCTTGGGCACGATCCTGTCGCCGATGTCACCCACCAGCACGGCCACGCTGATGGCCATGCAGCGCTCGCCGGCACTGCCGTAGCCGGCGCCGATCAGGCCGTCCACCGCCTGGTCGATGTCGGCATCGGGCATCACCACCATGTGGTTCTTCGCGCCGCCCAGCGCTTGCACGCGCTTGCCGTGCTGCGCGCCGGTTTGATAGATGTATTGCGCGATCGGCGTGCTGCCGACAAAGCTCAGCGCCTTCACATCCGGGTGCTTCAGCAGCGCGTCCACCGCCACCTTGTCGCCCTGCACGACATTGAACACGCCATCGGGCAACCCGGCCTGTTTCAGCAGCTCGGCCATGAACACCGAAGGGCTGGGGTCGCGCTCACTCGGCTTCAGGATGAAGGCGTTGCCGCAGGCCAGCGCCACCGGGTACATCCACATGGGCACCATGCACGGGAAGTTGAAGGGCGTGATGCCGGCGACCACGCCCAGCGGCTGGCGCAATGTCCAGTTGTCGATGCCGGTGCTGACCTGATCGGTGAAGTCGCCCTTCAACAGCTGCGGAATGCCGCAGGCGAACTCGACGATGTCGATGCCGCGCGTGACCTCGCCCTGCGCATCGGTGAAGACCTTGCCGTGCTCGGCGGTGATCATCGCCGCCAGCGTGTCGCGGTGCTGCATCAGCAGCTGCAAGAACGCATTCATCACGCGCGCACGGCGGATCGGCGGCGTGTCGGCCCAGGCGGGAAAGGCGGCTTTCGCACTCGCCACCGCGGCATTGACTTCGTCCACCGAGGCCAGCGCCACCTGGCGGGCCACCGCACCGGTGCTGGGGTTGAACACCGGCTGGCGCCGGCCGCTCTGGCTGGGCACGGCGCGGCCGTCAATGAAGTGGCCCACTTCGGTGGTGGCGGTGAAGGCTTCGGGTGCGCCCATGGTGTGTTTCTCCAGTGAGGAAGTGATGGCAGTCTAGGCCGAGCCACGCGCTGCACGCAAACTCGGCAGACCGATGCCGATCGCATCGAAGCCGCCATCGACGGCCAGGCACTGCCCATTGATGTAGCCTGCCGCATCGCTGCACAGGAAGCCGATCGCGGCGGCGATTTCTTCCGGTGTGCCATAGCGGCCGAGCGGGATGGCGTCGTGATAGTCGGCGCGGATGGCGGCGCTGTGCACCAGCTTGGCCATCGCCGTATCCACCGGGCCCGGCGCGATGGCGTTCACGCGGATGCCCACAGGGCCCAGTTCGGCGGCCTGCTGCTTGGTCAGGTGGATCAGCGCCGCCTTGCTCGTGCCATAGGCCACGCGCAGCATGCTCGCGCGCAGGCCCGAGATCGATGCGATGTTGACCACGCTGCCGCTGCCGTTCTGCAGCATCAGCGGCACGGCGGCCTGCGTGCAGAGGAAGGGGCCGTTCAGGTTGGTGGCCAGCACCTGCTGCCATTCGCCGAAGCTTGTGTCGAGCAGCGGCTTGAAGACCGCGACGCCGGCGTTGTTGACCAGCGCATCGAGCCGCCCGAAGCGTTCGGCGATGCGCCGCGTGGCGGCAGCGACGTCTCCCGGCTGGCCGACGTCGCCGGGCAGCACCAGCAACGCCTCCGGGCGCAAGAGTTCGGCGGCCGCAGCGTACAGCGCGGGTGCGTCGATGTCGAACATCGCCACCGCGCAATCATGCGCCAGGAACCATTGCGTCGTGGCCAGGCCGATGCCGCGTGCGGCGCCGGTCACCCAGGCCACCTTGCTGGTCGGTTTCATGGCTTCAGCCTTTCGGCAAGACGTTCGCAGAGCGCACCAGCGCCGCCAGCTCGCTCGCATCGACGATGCGGATGCTGTGCTGCTTGGCGAAGTCGCGCGCGTTGTCCGACAGCGTGCCGCCGGCCACGCAGATGCTGGCCACCGCGTCGGCCTTGCGCTGCGCGGCGTGCAGTTCGCGCAGCGGCTCGACACCGACCTTGGCCGCCTTCCAGCGCCTGAAGGCCAGCAGCGTGTGCTCGGCGCCCCGGGTCAGCGTCAGGTCGGCGGCGTTGCCTTTCAGCGGCTGCACCTGGTAGCCCTGCGCGCGCCAGGTGGCCGCCAGTGTGTCGGCGAAGTCGGCGGCCTTCATCGCGTTCAGCCGCGCGAGCGTCTGCGCCGTCTGGCTGGCGCTGGGCGCGCGCCACTGGCGCGATGCGGCCATGGCGGCGATGACGACGAACGGAAAGCTGCCCAGCATGCCGGCCACCGCGAAGCGTTCGGGCAGCAGCAGCCGCGCCAGCAGCGACAGCGCGGCGGCCAGCGCGAGGCTGATCCACCACGGCGAGCGCAGCAGAATCGCGAACAGCGAGTTGGGCGCCATCTTCAGTTTCACGCGTCGATCTCCTTGGCCTGCGGCTCATTGCCCATGTGTCTGTCTTGCTTTTCTATTCCGGATTGCACCTAACATTCTCGCCGCCGCCGCTGCGTCCGGCGCCCGCACCGTGTCCGTGCCGCATCCCGCTTGAAGCCCACCCCCGCGCACCGCATCGCCCAGGCCTTGTTGTGGATCACGCCGGCGCTGTGGTCATCGAACTACATCATCGCGCGCGCCGCCGACGGCGTCATCGCCCCGCATGCACTGGCGCTGGGGCGCTGGGCGCTGGCCTTCGTGCTGCTGCTGCCCTTTTGCGGGGCCGCTCTGGTGGCGAACTTCGCGCAATGGCGTCACGATGGGCGGCAGATGGTGGTGCTGGGTGCACTCGGCATGTGGGTGTGCGGCGCCTTCGTCTACATCGGGGCGCACACCACCAGCGCCACCAACATCGGCCTCATCTACGCCGCCACGCCGGTGGCCATCGCGCTGGCCGGTGCGTGGCTGCTGCATGAGCGCGTGACGAGGCAGCAGCGGCTGGGCATGGCGCTGGCGCTGGCCGGCGTGCTGTTCGTCATTGCCAAGGGCGAGCCGGCCAACCTGCTGGCGGTACGCTTCACGGTCGGTGATGGCTGGGTGCTGGCCGCGGCCGTGTCGTGGGTGGCCTATACGGTGCTGATGCAGCGCTGGCCGTCGGCGCTCGACCCCACGCCGCGGCTGGCCGCGATCATTGCCGGCGGCGTGCTGGTGCTGTTGCCGTTCACACTGCTCGAAGCCTGGGCGATCGAGACACCCCCGCTGGGAGCCAAGGCGCTGTGGCTGATCGTGTTGGCCGCGCTGTTGCCCGGTTTCGGTGCCTATCAGGCCTATTCGTACATGCTGCGCGAACTGGGCGCGGCGCGCGCCGGGCTGGTGATGTACCTGTCGCCGCTCTACGCGGCCGGCAGCGCGTGGCTGGTGCTGGGTGAAGCGCCGCACTGGTATCACGCGGTCGGCGCGCTGTTCATCCTGCCCAGCATCTGGCTCGCCACGCGCGCCACAATCGCGGCTGCCCAGCCACCGCGACCCGCACCCGAACCATGAACCCGACGCGACCCTTTCACCTCGCCTTCCCGGTCACCTCACTGGACAACGCCCGCGCCTTCTACGGCGGCCTGCTCGGCTGCCCGGAAGGCCGCTCGTCGCGCGAATGGGTCGATTTCGACCTGTACGGCCACCAGATCGTCGCCCACCTGTCACCCGACGAGGCCGGCCACCGCGCCACCAGCGCGGTCGATGGCGACGCGGTGCCGGTGCGCCACTTCGGCGTGGTGCTGCCGATGGCCGAGTGGCAAGCCTTGGCCGACCGGCTGAGCGCCGCCGGCACGCGCTTCGTCATCGAGCCGCATGTGCGTTTCAAGGGCCAGGTCGGCGAGCAGGCGACGATGTTCTTTCTCGACCCGTGCGGCAACGCGCTGGAATTCAAATCCTTCGCCGATCTCGGCCAGTTGTTCGCGAAATGAAATTCGACCACGACATCCCGACCCCCTTGACTGCACCGCATTGCCGCCGCGCGCTGCTGGCGTCGCTGCTGGCGCTGGCGAGCCCGCTGGCGGCGGCGCAGGCCTTCGATGCGGTGCGGCTGTTCGGCGTGCCGGCGGGCGACGGCGCCGGACTGGCCGGCATCGCGCTGGTCGCCGGGCATGAATACCTGGGCTCGGACGAACGCAAGCTGCGCTTCTACCCGATCCTCGACTATCAATGGAAGAACGGCTGGTTCGCCGGCACCAGCAACGGCATCGGCTACCAGTTCGCCACCCCGTCGATGTACCAGGTCGGGCTGCGCGTGACGGCCGATCTGGGCCGGCGCGAAAGTGCCTCGGCCGCGCTGGCGGGCATGGGCAACATCGACTGGTCGCCCGAGATCGGCGGCTTCGCCAACTTCAACATCACGCCGGAATGGTTCCTGACCAGTTCCCTGCGCTATGGCGCGGGCAACGACCACGACGGCATGCAGGTGGATGTCGGCGCGGGCTACACCACGCAGTTGTCGGAACGTTGGCGCGGCGCCGTCGGCATTGCCGGCACCTACGTCAATGCCGCCTACATGCGCGAGTACTTCGGCGTCTCGACGGCGCAGCAGATGACCAGCGGCTACGGCACCTACATTCCCGGCGCCGGCTGGCGCGACATCCGCGCCAATGCATCGGTGACGTGGTTCTTCGCCACCGACTTCAGCGCCACGCTGGGGCTCAGCGTGCGATCGCTGCAGGGCAAGGCTGCCGACAGCCCGCTGGTCAGCGAAGACACCCCGATCGTCGGCGTGCTGGCGGTGAGCTACAGCTTCTGAGCCGGGGCGGCGCGGTCAATACGCCGGCTGGCGCACCCTGACCAGCGGCGCCGAGGCCGCCGTGGCCAGCGCCGACAACACCACGCAGCCCCAGATGATCGGCGTGTAGCTGCCACTGCGGTCGAACACCGCGCCGGCCAGCACCGGGCCGAACAGGTTGCCGGCGGCGGCACCGGTGTACAGCGTGCCGATGATGCCGGCCACCGCGCGCGCGCCGAACAGGTCCATGCACAGCGCGGGCAGCATCGAGACGATGCCGCCGTAGCTCAAGCCGAACCACAGGGCGAACACCGCCAGCAAGGTGTAGCCGTCGGCCGACCACCACAGCACATACGACAGACCCGAAGAGGCCAGCATCAGGCTCAGCGTGAGCTTGCGGCCGATGCGGTCGGCGAGCGCGCCGATGGCGAAGCGGCCGACAAGGCTGCCGACGCCGATGATGCCCACCAGACCGACGGCTTGTGCATCGCCCACGCCCAGGTCGCGCGCCGATGCCGATACGTGGGCGAAGGGAATGAACATGCTCGGCGAGGCCAGCACCACCGACAGGTACAGCCACCAGAAATCGCCGTGGCGCAAGGCCTGAGCCAGGCTCAGGCCGGACGGTGCGCTGCCCCGAGAGGCGGTGGCGGCGGGCGCGCGCCGCAGCAGCGCGGTCGCGCACAGCCCCAGCAGCAGCACCCCCAACGCCAGAACGCGCAAAGCGTCGCGCCACTGCAGCGTCGCGATCAGCGCGGCGGCAAGCAATGGCACGACCACGGTGCCGGCGCCGATGCCGGCGCTGGCGAGCCCGGCGGCGAGGCCGCGGCGCTGAGTGAACCAAGGCTGCACACAGCCGATCGATGGCGTATAGACCAGTGCAATGCCGAGCCCGACGCCGACGCCATAGGCCGCGTACACGGTCGCCATCGAGTCGGCGAAGCTGCACAGCAGCAATCCGGCGGCGATCAGCAGCATGCCGCTGGAGGTGACGGCACGCGGGCCGAAACGATCGGCGAGCATGCCGCCGGCGGCGCCGAAGACGAAATAGACGCCGCCCGAGAGGCCGAAGACCAGCGAGACATCGGCGCGCTGCGCGTCGAAGGCGGTGGCGAAGGATTCGAAGAACGCGGCGAACGAATACGACACGCCGAAGATCACCGCCAGCGCGACGAAGGTGGCCCACACCACCACCCAGGCGTAACGCGCCTCGCTCATCGGTAACGCGCTTCGCTCATCGTGGCAGTGTAGGTGCGGCACGGCACCGCGCCGATGACCTGGCAGGTCAGGCGCGCCGCCTCAACCGCGAGGTATCAGCGTTGCTCGAACATGCGCGCGGCCAGCGCGGCGATGTCAGCCTTCAGCTCGGTCCAGCCGGCATCGCTGCGCACGTCGATGCCGCTGAAGATGCGCACCTTGCGACTGCGGATCAACAGCTGCTGCACACCGACCACCAGCAGCAGGATCTGGCCGCGCAGTTCGGGTTGTCGCGCCAGTTCGGCCGCACCCAGCAAGCGCATGGCCTTCTCGCCCCAGGCCTCGCGCTGTTCTTCGAGGACGGCGGTGAGCTCGTTGCGTTCGAGCACTTCGGCGGCGAGGATCTCCAGCGTCAGCGGCCGCGCGCGCAGGCCGTCAATGAAGTGATCCATGAAGCGCGACAGCCGTTCGGCGGCCGAAAGCGCCAGGAACGCCTGCGGGTCGTCGCCGAGCAGTTCATCGACGTCGGGCCAGAACTGGCCGCTGCGGCCCCAGTTGGCGAGCAGTTCGCTCAGGCCGCCGAAGTAGCGATAGATCAGCACTTTGTCCACGCCGGCCTGGCGGGCGATGGCATTGACGCCGAGGGCGCCGAAGCCGTCGCGCGCCAGCACCTCGCCGACCGCGCCGAGGATGCGTTCGCAGGTCTGCTCGCGGTTGCGCTCGGCGGCCGGCGCTGCGGAGGAACGGGCGCTGGGGCTCACGCGCGGATGATGGCATCGACGCCGCGCCGCGGCGTGTGCGGCTGCACCGCGCAGTAGCCGACGCGGCACAGCATCTGCACCGTCTCTTCGCCGGCCGGCCGGCCCACCAACAATTGGTGCATGCGCTCGTGGTGCGGCCGCATGGCCGGGAATTCCTGTGGCGCCTGGCTCATCGGGTGCACCTGCAACCCGAGCTGCGTGGCCATCAGTTGCACGCGCATGAAAGCGCGACCCGCGTCGACTTCGGCGCTGCGCAGACGTTGGCTGGCGGCGTTCGCCGCCGTCGGCGTGGACAGCCACAGAAACCCCATCGCCGTGCGGCTGTGGCCTTCGTACAGCGCCATCGTCTGCTCGAACGCGGTGCTGCCTGCGCTGGGCGCGCTGTCGCGGTCGAAGGCACCGACAGCCACCGCCAGGCGCGGCAGCCAGCCGTTGAGGCTGATGCCGTCGCGGTGGCGATCGATTTCGTCGGGGCCGACACGGGTCAGGCGCAGGCTTTCCAGCGCGGTGTCGGGGGTCGACACCTCGACGCGGGCGGCGTCCAGGCACAGCTGGCGCAGCGTCTGCACGCGAACCGCATCGACGGTGCTGCCGAAACGCACGCCGGGGTCGGTCGAGGCGCCGGTCAGCGCCGTCAGCGTCTGGACGCTGACGCTGCGCGTGGTGTCGTAATCCACCTTGGCGGTATGGCGGCGCAACAGTTGGGCGAACAGCGGGTCGGGGTTGGCATCGGCAGCGGCAGCCGATGGGCGCCAGGCGATGCGCGCCACTGGCCGGTCGTCGATCTCGCGTGCGGCGAACTCGCCTTCCGGGAACAGCTGCACGGTCGGGTTCAGTCCGCGCTGCCGCAGCGCGATCGTCAGCGCTTCGATGAAGGTGCCTTGGCTGACGACGATCTGCCGGTACCACGGGTCGGTGGCCGGCAGGGTGCGCTGCCGATCGACGTGCAGCACGATGGCGTTCGGCTCGCGCAGATCGACCCGCCACGGCTGGCGGTTGTGCGAGTTCGGTGCCAGGATCGCATAGCCCAGCGCCCATTTGCGCAGGTCCTCGCTGTCGGTCGGGCCGTTCCAGGGGCGCACCGCCTCGGCCAGCAGATCGGCCGAACAGCCACCGGCGGCGACCCCTGCGGCGGCCACCGCCCCGCCGCCAAGAACCCGGATGAAGTTGCGTCGCTGCATGGATTGATCTAGAAGTCACCAATAAGTGACATAGAATAGTCACCAATCGGTGACATGTCAACGATCGAGTCGACAGTGCGAAAAAAAAGCCCACCGCGCGAGCGGTGGGCTTGTACAAGTCCTCATGAAGGACGTCGTTGGGACTGGTGTCGGCACCGTTGTGGCGCCAGGTGATTCAAGGACCGAAGGCTTGATCGGTTGGTGTGTGCCTTGCGCGTCGGAATCTGACTGAGCGCGACTTTATTCACGCCTTCGGTACGCGGCCATCCCTAGTCTGAAGTCGATCGGTTGGGGCGCTCAACCGCGCCTCGTCGCCCGAACACTCGCGCGACAATGGCCGATGACGAAGAAAAGCACGCCGTCGACCAACGTGCAACCGGTGCAGCCGATCGATATCGACGCCTTGCAAGCCCGGTTGGACCGGCTGCCGGCGCCTCTGGAGCCGCTGGATGCACCCGCGCTGGATGGCTTTCTCTGCGGGGTGTTGTTGCAACCCGACAAGCCGTCGAGTGCGCGCTGGCTGCCCCACGTCGTCGATCTGGACGCCCGGCCGGCACCGGCTGACTTCGATCTGCGCGGTCTGCACGCCCTGGTGCTGCGCCGCGCGGCCGAGCTCGATGCCGCGATCGAGCAGCGCCACTGGTTCGACCCGTGGGTGTTCGAATACGACGGCGACGACGCCGTGTCGGCGTCGGTGTTGCCCTGGACAGCCGGCTTTGCCGCCGCGATGGCGCTTTTTCCGGCATTGATGCGTGTCGATGACGAAGCGCTGCTGGAGCCGCTGGCCTTGTTGTACATGCACTTCGATCCCGACGATCTTGAAGATGCCGACGCGTTGCGCGTCGTGATCGACACGCTGGAGCCGCCGTCCGACCTGGCCGAAGCGGTGCAGGACCTGGTGCGCAGCGTGATGTTGATCGCCGACGTGACCCGACCGCTGCGAGGGTGAAACGGTAACTTGCTTGCCCCGCCGCGGCGGCCCGGTTTCTTCGCGCACCTGCGTGTCGCTTTTGTGACCTGCCAGTTCAAATTGTCGGCGCACCGTCTAGAATCGGGCATGGTCCGACTTTCCTTTCGCGAACAGGTGCTGCGCGTGCGTGAAGACGCCATCGTGCATTCGGTCAACCGCCTGCTGGCCGAAAAGGGCTTCGATTCGATGACCGTGGACGAGGTGGCAGCCGACGTCGGCATCGCCAAGGCCAGCCTGTACAAGCACTTTGCTTCGAAGGAAGCGCTCGCTGCCGCAGCCATGGTGCGCGTGCTGCAACTGGCTCTGGCGACTATCGAGGCGCAGGCGGCCGACAGCAACGCCAGCGCGGTGCAGAGGCTGCATGCGGTGACGCGCTGGGCGCTGGAAGTGCAGATGGCCGGCGAGATGCCGTCGCTGCCATCGCAGAACTCGACCTTGCGCGCGGCGCTGATCGGCCACAAGCCGTACCTGGATCTGGTGATGCAGGTCAGTGAACAGCTGGGCGCGTGGATCGTGCAGGCGCAAGCCGAGAAAGCGCTGAATGCCGCACTGCCGCCCGAAGTGATCCTGTATACGCTTTTTGCGCGCGCCTGCGATCCGGTGCTGGGCATCCTGAAGGCCAGCGGCCAGCACAGCCAGCAACAGATCATCGACTGGGTCATGGCCTGCTGCTTCGACGGGTTGGCGGCCCGCGGCTGAAGCCTCTGCCATGGAGGTCGTTCAGACCTCGATCAGCTTGAGGGCATCGAAGCCCACATCCTCGCCCTTGCTGGCCAGGCCCCGCGCCTGGCACACCACGCGCGTCGAGCCGCCGCCGCCGCGCGTCACCCAGTAGTCGTGGCGGCAATGCAGGTGGCCGTGCAGCCACAGGTCGGCATGGCGCAGCAGATCGTCGTCGGCATTGCAGAAGCTGGCCGTGCCGGGCTGCGCGCCGAAGCGTGGGTCGGCGCTGCGGAAGCTTGGCGCAAAGTGAGTGATCACAACCGTCTTGTCCCAGCGACCCTGCGAAGGTTGCGAGAGCTCGGCTTCGAGCCAATGGCGGCAGGCCAGCGACTCTTCACGCACGGCCACGGCATCGAAGTCGGCCGCACCGCGGCGCGCGGCCATGACCCGCATGAAGTGGGCGGACGCACGCATGGCGCGTTCGCGCTGCGCCGCACCGAAGAGATCGAAATCGCTCCAGCGGATGGTGCCGACGAAGCGCACGCGCTGGCCCTGGGCATCGGTGAGCACGACGTTGGCCTTTTCCAGCATGATCCAGCCCAGACGCCGCGCCTCGTGAGCCAGCGACGGCCAGGCCTGGCGCAGGTCGCGACGATCGAACTCGTGGTTGCCGGCGACGAACAGCACCGGCACCGGCCAGTGGGCAAAGCGCTCGAAACCGGCCCAGCCGGCATCGATGTCGCCGGCCAGCACCAGCGCCTCGACGCCGGGCAGCGGCTGCACATCGAAGTCTTCGCTTTCGAGGTGCAGGTCAGACAGCAGCTGCAGCTTCATGCCCGGCCCGGCGCCAGCGCAATGCCCAGGCGCAAGCTCAGACCGCGGATCAGGCCGCCAGCTTGTCGGCGATGCGCGAGCGCGTCTGGCTCAGTTCGTCGGGCAGGTGATACGACAGCTGCGCGAACAGCTCGGCGTGCAGTTTCAGCTCATGCTGCCAGTCGGCGTGGTCCATGCCGGTGACCGTGTCGAACTGCTCGCGGGTGAAGTTCAGCCCGTTCCAGTTCATGTCGTCGTAGCGCGGGCTGACGCCGAAGGCGTTGTCCTTGCCGCCGGCCGTGCCCTCGACGCGGCCCAGCATCCACTGCAGCACGCGCATGTTCTCGCCGTAACCGGGCCACACGAACTTGCCGTCGGCGCCCTTGCGGAACCAGTTGACGCAGTAGATCTTCGGCAGCTTGGCACCACCGGCCTTCAGCTTGGCGCCGATGTCGAGCCAGTGCTGGAAGTAGTCGGACATGTTGTAGCCGATGAACGGCAGCATCGCGAACGGGTCGCGGCGCACCACGCCTTGTTTGCCGGCGGCCGCGGCGGTGGTCTCGCTGCCCATGGTGGCCGCCATGTACACCCCTTCGCTCCAGTTGCGCGCCTCGGTCACCAACGGCACGGTGGTCGAACGGCGGCCGCCGAACATGAAGGCGTCGATGGCCACGCCCTGCGGGTTGTTCCAGTCGCCGTCGAGCGCCGGGTTGTTGGTGGCGGCCACGGTAAAACGTGAATTGGGGTGCGCCGCCGGGCGCGGCTTGCCATCGACCGCGTTGTCGCGCGCGATCTGCGGCGTCCAGTCACGGCCCTGCCAGTCGATCAGGTGCGCCGGCGGCTGCTCGGTCATGCCTTCCCACCACACGTCGCCGTCGTCGGTCAGCGCGACGTTGGTGAAGATGGCATCGCGCGTGAGCGAATCCATGCAGTTCGGGTTCGTCTTGTGGTTGGTGCCCGGCGCGACGCCGAAGTAGCCCGCCTCGGGATTGATGGCCAGCAGCCGGCCGTCGGCGGCGGGCTTGATCCAGGCGATGTCGTCGCCGATGGTGCTGACCTTCCAGCCCGAATAACCGGCGGGCGGCACCAGCATCGCGAAGTTGGTCTTGCCGCAGGCGCTCGGAAAGGCCGCGGCGACGTGGTACTTGCGGCCCTGCGGCGAGGTCACGCCCAGGATCAGCATGTGCTCGGCCAGCCAGCCGGGGTTGTCGGCGCTGGCTTCAGCGGCATCACGGCCCATCGTCGAAGCGATGCGCAGCGCGAAGCATTTCTTGCCCAGCAGCGCATTGCCGCCGTAGCCCGAGCCGTAGCTCCAGATCTCCTGCGTCTCGGGGTAGTGCACGATGTACTTGGTCTTGTTGCACGGCCACGGCACATCGGCCTGACCGGGCTCGAGCGGCGCGCCGACGCTGTGCACGCACGGCACGAAGTGGCCGTCCTCGCCGAGCAGTTCGAGCACCTTGGCGCCCATGCGCGTCATCAACCGCATGTTCACCGCCACGTACGGACTGTCGGACAGCTCGACGCCGATGTGCGAGATCGGCGAGCCCAGCGGGCCCATCGAGAACGGCACCACGTACATCGTGCGCCCGCGCATCGCACCGGCGAACAGCCCCGGCGTGCCGTCGGCCCGGCCGCCTTCGAGCAGCTCGCGCATCTCGGCGGGCGCCACCCAGTTGTTGGTCGGGCCGGCCTGTTCCTTGCGCTCGCTGCAGATGAAGGTGCGGTCTTCGACCCGCGCGACGTCGCCCGGGTCGCTGCACGCCAGGTAGCTGTTCGGGCGCAACTCGGCATTCAGCCGCTTGAAGGTGCCGCCTTGCACCAGCAGTTCGCACAGCCGGTCGTATTCGTCCTGCGAGCCGTCGCACCAATGCACATCGGCCGCCTGCGTCAGTTCGGCCATGCGCTGCACCCAGGCGATCAAGCGGGCGTGCCGCACAGGGCTGGGGGCGTTGGCGGCGCCAGGGCGTGAAGGCAGCGGCTGGGTCATGGTTTCTCCACAAAGTCGGAACGAAGGATTCGGGTACAGGTTCGAGATGGTTTTGATTTCAGCACGGTCGTGCGAGAAGGGGGGTGATTGTCGCCCCGCTGGCGTACCGCGATAACCACTCAGGCACAGGGTCGGCGTGCGCCCCCCGCCGGGGCAATCGATGGGCCCGACATTGCAAATGTCGAGGTCTTGCACCGCATTGCAAAATGCCGCGCCTCGACGAAAGAGCCCGATGATCCACGTCACCAGCGTCAACCTGGCCCGCGCGCACACCCTGAAGATCGAAGGGCGCGAGGTGCTCAGCGCCATCGGCAAGCGGCCGCAGGACGGCGCTGTGCAGGTGGGCCCGCTCGGGTTGATTGGCGACGAGCAGGCCGATCTCTCGGTGCACGGTGGCCTGTCGAAGGCGGTGTACGCGTATCCCGCCGAGCACTACCCGTTCTGGCAGACGGTGCGCGCGCAGGCGCGGGCCGCCGACTGGCACACGCCCCTCGCACCCGGATCGATGGGTGAGAACCTGAGCTTGAGCGGTCTGCTCGAAGAGCAGATGTGGGTCGGCGACATGCTGCGCCTGCCCCACTGCACGCTGGCCATCAGCGAACCGCGCCTGCCGTGTTTCAAGTTCAATGCGGTGATGGGCTTCAGCCAGGCCGCCAAGATGATGATGCAGTCGGGCTACTGCGGCGCGTACCTGACGGTAATCGAGACCGGCACCGTGCGCGCCGGTGACCCGATCACCGTGGTACCGGGCGAACGCCAGGTGAACCTGCGCGAGTTGTTCGCCGCGCGGCGCAACCGCTGACAGACACCGGCCGCATCGTCACGCCTGCACCGGCTCGCCGCTGAACGCCGGGTAGTCGGTGTAGCCGGCCGCACCGCCACCGTACAGCGTCTTCGGGTTCAGCGCAGCCAGTGGCAGGTTGTCACGCAGGCGCCGCACCAGATCGGGGTTGCTGATGAACGGCTTGCCGAAAGCCACCGCGTCGGCCGCACCGGAAGCCACCGCCTCGATGGCCATGGCGCGGTCATAGCCGTTGTTGACCATCCAGGCGCCATCGAACAGCGCGCGCAGCGCCGCATAGTCGAACGGCGCCACATCGCGCGGGCCACCGGTCTGTCCTTCGATCAGGTGCAGGAACGCCAGCTGCAAAGGCGCCAGAGCGCGCACCGCGGCTTCGAACAGCGCCTGCGCATCGCTGTCCTGGCCGGCGTCGTTGACCGGCGTCACCGGCGACAGGCGCAGGCCGGTGCGGGCGCCGCCGATTTCATCGCACACCGCCTGCATCACTTCGAGCAGGAAGCGGATGCGGTGCTCGATGCTGCCGCCGTAGGCATCGTCGCGGTCGTTGATCGAATCGCGCAGGAACTGGTCGATCAGGTAGCCGTTGGCGCCGTGCACCTCCACGCCGTCGAAGCCGGCTTGCAGTGCCAGCCGTGCGCTGCGGCGGTACTCATCGACGATGCCGGGGATCTCGGCCAACTCGAGCGCGCGCGGCGGCGAACAGTCGACGAAGCCGTCGGCGGTGAAGGTCTTGCCCTTCGCTGCGCGCGCGGTCGGCGACACCGGGGCGGCACCCCCCGGTTGCAGCGAGACATGCGAGATGCGTCCGACATGCCACAGCTGCACGATGATGCGCCCGCCGCGTTGATGCACGGCATCGGTGACCCGGCGCCAGCCGGCCACCTGCTCGGCGTTGTGCAGCCCGGGTGTGTCCAGATAGCCCTGCCCCTGCGCGCTGACCTGGGTCGCTTCGCTGACGATCAGGCCGGCGCTGGCGCGCTGCGCGTAGTACTCGACAGCGAGCGCCGAAGGCACCTGGCCGGGCGCGGCGCGATTGCGCGTCAGCGGTGCCATGACGATGCGGTTGGCGAGCGGGATGTCGCCGAGCGAGACGGGATCGAACAGTGAGGGCTTGGAAGTCATCGGCGAGAGCTGGAAAGTGAAAACGGGTCGAGCCTAGGGCATTGCCGTCGGCGGCGCCGGGGCAAGGGCATGGCACAGTGCGGTGCGCATGCTCGCCTACCGCCACGCCTTTCATGCCGGCAACCATGCCGATGTGCTGAAGCACGTGCTGCTGGTGCGGCTGCTGCGCCACATGAACCTGAAGGACAAGCCGTACCGGGTCATCGACACCCATGCGGGTGCCGGCAACACCGATCTGCGCAGCGCCGAGGCGCGCAAGACCGGCGAGTTCCTGCACGGCATCCAGCGGCTTTGGGCACGCGACGACCTGCCTGCGCCGGTGGCCGACTACGTGCAACTCGTCCGCGCGAACAACAACGGCGGCCGGTTGCTGCACTATCCCGGCTCGCCGCAGCTGGCCCGCAGGCTGATGCGCGTCGATGACCACCTGAGCCTGTTCGAGTTGCACCCGGCCGACCACACGCTGCTCGAGCAAGCGCTCGGTGGGCGCCGAGGCATCAGCATCGCGCGCGCCGACGGCTTCGTCGCGCTGAAGGGCCAGCTGCCGCCGCCGACACGCCGCGCGCTGGTGTTGATCGACCCCAGCTACGAAGGCCTGGGCGACTACCCGGCCGTGGTCAACGCCGTCGCCGACGCGCTGCGCCGCCTGGCCAGCGCCGTGGTCATGGTCTGGTACCCGGTGGTGAACAAGCCCGGCGCCCGGGCGATGCTGCAGGCGCTGAAGGCGCTGGCGCCGAAGGGCTGGCTGCACGCCGGGCTGCAGGTGCAAGGGGGCGATGCGCAGGGCTTCGGGCTGCTGGGCAGCGGCGTGCTGGTCATCAACCCGCCCTTCACGCTGCACGACGATCTGCGCGACACCGTGCCTTGGCTGGCCGGCGCACTGGCGCAACAAGCCGATCCGCGCCATTGGCTCGAACAGCACGCCGTGTAGCGCGGGGCCCGTGCCGCAGCGGCATGCGTGAACTGCCTCACGCCTGCGGCCGCAGCGGCTCGTCGATACTGCGCCCTTTTGTGTCGCGCGTTGCCCGGCTCCCCGTTGGCCGGTCATCGTGCAGCGTCGATGGCATTGTCCCTGTCGTTTTCCCGCTCGGCGCTGGTGCGTGTGCTGCCGTTCGTCGCCTTCATGCTGCTGCTGGGACTGCGCGGACTGGCGCCCGAGGACGGCAGCTGGGGCATCGATGCGCGCTGGATCTACGGCATCGGCGTGCTGGTCGTCGGCGGCATGTTGTGGTGGTGGCGCCGCGAATACGGCGAACTGGTGCGCCAGACGCGGCCCACACCGCGCGAAGCGGCGCTCGCCGTGGTGGTGGGCCTGCTGGTGTTCGTGGTGTGGATCCGCCTCGACGCGCCGTGGCTGACGCTGGGTCCGCCGACCGCGCCGTTCGAGCCGCTGCACGCCGACGGCAGCCTCGACTGGCCATTGATCGTCGTGCGCTGGATCGGCGCTGCGCTGCTGGTGCCGGTGATGGAAGAGCTGTTCTGGCGCTCGTTCCTGCTGCGCTGGATCCAGCAGCCGCTGTTCGAGGCACTGGCGCCGCGCCACATCGGGCTGCGCGCGCTGGTCATCTGCACCTTCCTGTTCGTGCTCGCGCACACCTTGTGGCTGGCCGCCGCGATTGCTGGCGTGGCCTATGCGTTGCTCTACATGCGCAGCGGCAAACTGTGGCTGCCGGTGATCGCGCATGCGGTGACCAACGGTGCACTCGGCATCTGGGTGGTGGCCGAGCGGCAGTGGCAGTTCTGGTAGTCACGCCGCCCGGCTGCGGACTCACTCGACGCCGCGTGCACGATCGAACTTGAAGCGGCTTGCAAAGGTGTTGAATTCACCACCGTCCAGCGCCGCGCGCACCTCGCGCATCAGGTTCACGTAGTAGTGCAGGTTGTGGATGCTGGCCAGCATCGGGCCGAGCATTTCGCCACAGCGGTCCAGGTGATGCAGGTAGGCGCGTGAAAACCCGGCGCAGGTGTGGCACCCGCAGGTTTCATCGAGCGGCCGTTCGTCGCTCTTGTGGCGCGCGTTGCGGATGCGCAGGTCGCCGAAGCGGGTGAACAGGTGGCCGTTGCGCGCGTTGCGTGTCGGCATCACACAGTCGAACATGTCGACACCGCAGGCCACGCCTTCGACCAGGTCTTCGGGCGTGCCCACGCCCATCAGGTAGCGCGGCTTGTGCGCCGGCAGCCGCTGCGGTGTGTGCGCCATGATGCGCAGCATGTCTTCCTTCGGCTCGCCGACGCTGACGCCGCCGACGGCGTACCCGACGAAGTCCATCGCCGACAGCGCCGCCGCCGACTCGGCGCGCAGATCCTCGAACATGCCGCCTTGCACGATGCCGAACAGCGCGTTCGCATTGCCCAGCCGCGCGAATTCGTCACGGCTGCGCTGCGCCCAGCGCAGGCTCAAGGCCATCGACGCGCGCGCCGCGGCCTCGCTGGTCAACTCACCCGCCGTCTGGTAGGGCGTGCACTCGTCGAGTTGCATGACGATGTCGCTGTTCAGCACGGTCTGGATCTGCATGCTGATCTCGGGCGTGAGGAACAGCTTGTCGCCGTTCACCGGTGAGGCGAACCTGACACCTTCTTCGCTGATCTTGCGCATCTCGCCCAGCGACCAGACCTGGAAGCCACCGCTGTCGGTGAGCATCGGCTTCGTCCAGCCCTCGAAGCGGTGCAGTCCGCCGAATTGGCGCAGCACATCGAGCCCCGGGCGCAGCCACAGGTGGAAGGTGTTGCCGAGGATGATCTGCGCACCCATCTCCAGCAGCGAGCGCGGCATCACGCCCTTGACCGTGCCGTAGGTGCCGACCGGCATGAACACCGGGGTCTCGACCTCGCCGTGGTTCAGCGTCAGGCGGCCGCGTCGCGCCAGGCCTTCAGTTTTCAGCAACTCGAACTTCAGCATGGGGCGGCATTGTCGCCGCGCGCACCTTCAGTGCCGCTGCAGCAGCATCGCGTCGCCGTAGCTGAAGAAGCGATAGCGCGCCTCGATCGCATGGCGGTACAGCGCGCGCGCATGCTGGTGGCCGGCGAAGGCGCTGACCAGCATCAGCAGCGTGCTCTTCGGCAGGTGGAAATTGGTGATCAGCAGGTCGACGACCCGGAAGTCGAAGCCCGGCGTGATGAAGATGTCGGTCTCGCCTTCGCCGGCCTGCAATTCACCCGCGCGCGCGCACGACTCCAGGCAGCGCAGCGTGGTCGTGCCGACCGCGACGATGCGCCCGCCCGCGGCGCGCGTGGACGTGATGGCATCGACGGTGGCCGGGGCCAACACGAAGCGTTCCGCATGCATGCGGTGCTCGGCCAGGTTGTCGCTGCGCACCGGCTGGAAGGTGCCGGCGCCGACATGCAGCGTCAGCGCGGCGCGCTTCACGCCGCGCGCGTCCAGCGCAGCGAGCAGCGGCTCGTCGAAGTGCAGCGCAGCGGTCGGCGCCGCCACCGCGCCGGGGTGCCGTGCAAAAACCGTCTGGTAGCGGCGCTCGTCTTCGCTGTCGTCGTCGTGCGCGATGTACGGCGGCAACGGCACATGGCCATGGGCTTCGAGCAGCGCATGCGGTTCGGCGGGAAAACGCAGGTGGAACAACGACCCGTCGGGCCCGCCGCGGCCCAGCACCTGGGCATCGAAGCTGTCGGCGAAGCGCAGCGTGCTGCCTGGCTTCGGCGACTTGCTGGCGCGCACCTGGGCCAGCACCTCGTGGTTCGGCAGCACGCGTTCCACCAGCGCCTGCACCGCACCGCCGCTGGACTTCTCGCCGAGCAGCCGCGCCTTGATGACACGCGTGTCGTTGAACACCAGCAGGTCGCCCGGCTGCAGCAGCGCGGGCAGGTCACGAAAGACGCGGTCGAGCGGCAGCCCGCCGCGGCCGTCGAGCAGGCGCGAGGCGCTGCGTTCGTGGGCCGGGTGCTGCGCGATCAGCGCCTCGGGCAGAACGAAGTCGAAGTCGGTGAGAGTGAATGATGAAATCGGAGCAGGCATCGGTTGGACATCGGATCGACACGGCCATCGATGGAGCGAAAGCGGCCGCTTTTGTTCCCAGGCAGTTGCCGTGGCCCGCTCATCATGGCATCTGTCTCCGGACGGCGCAGCCGGGGTCGCAAAATCCGTGCATGGCCGCAAACCGCGACACAACACGCGACGCAACGCCCGCAGCCGCCAAGGCCCTGTCCGGCCCGGCCAAAGCGATGGCCAAACTCGGCCTGCACAGCGATGTCGATCTGGCCTTGCACCTGCCGCTGCGCTACGAAGACGAAACCCGCCTGAGCACGATCGGCGCGTTGCGCGACGGCGAGGTGGCGCAGGTCGAAGGTGTCGTCTGCGACTGCCGCGTCGAAGCGCGTTCGCGCCGCCAGTTGCTGGTCAAGCTGCGCGACGACAGCGGCGAGCTGCTGCTGCGTTTCCTGAACTTCTACGCCTCGCAGTTGAAGACCTGGGCAAGCGGCAGTCGGTTGCGCGTGCGCGGCGAGGTGCGCGGCGGCTTTCTCGGCCACGAGATGGTGCACCCGGTGGTGAAGGTCGTCAGTGCCGACACACCGTTGCCCGCCGCGCTGACGCCGGTCTATCCGGCTTCGGCGCAACTGCCGCAGGCCTATCTGCGCAAGGCTATCGCGTCGGCGCTGGTGCGTGCGCCCTTGGCCGAAGTGCTGCCCGCCGAGTGCCTGCCGCACGGGCTGCCGTCGCTGCGCGAGGCCGTGATGCGGCTGCACCAGCCGCCGCCGCAGGCCTCGCTGGCGGCGTTGCAGGACCGCTCCCAGCCGGCCTGGCAGCGCCTGAAGTTCGAGGAGCTGCTGGCGCAGCAGCTGTCACAGGCGCAGGCGCGGCGCGAACGCTCCCTGCGGCGCGCGCCGGCGCTGCGCGGTTGCGAAGCCAGCGATCGTGGCGTGCGCGAGCAATTGCATCGAGCGCTGCCCTTCGCGCTGACGGCCGCGCAGCAGCGTGTGGTGGCCGAGATCAGCGCCGAGATGGCCAGGCCGCAGCCGATGCACCGGCTGCTGCAGGGCGATGTGGGCTCGGGCAAGACGGTGGTGGCCGCGCTGGCCGCGGCGGTGGCCATCGACAGCGGCTGGCAATGCGCGTTGATGGCGCCCACCGAGATCCTCGCCGAGCAGCACTTCCGCAAGCTGATCGGCTGGCTCGAACCGGTGCTGCAAGCGCAAGGCAAAGGCATCGCCTGGCTCAGCGGCAGCCGCAAGGGCAAGGGCCGCAAGGCGATGCTCGAACAGGTCGCTTCGGGCCAGGCGGCGCTGGTCGTCGGCACGCATGCCGTGATCCAGGACGATGTGCACTTCGCTCGCCTGGGGCTGGCGATCGTCGACGAGCAGCATCGCTTCGGCGTGCAGCAGCGCCTGGCGCTGCGCCGAAAGCTGGTGTCGGCTGCCGATGATGGCGGCCCGCCGCTGGAGCCGCACCTGCTGATGATGACGGCGACGCCGATCCCGCGCACGCTGGCGATGACCTACTTCGCCGACCTCGAGCTCAGCACCCTCGACGAGCTGCCGCCGGGGCGCACGCCGGTGCTGACCAAGCTGTTCGCCGACGGCCGGCGCGCCGACGTCGTCGCGCGCATACGCGACGAGCTGCGCCAGGGCCGGCAGGTGTACTGGGTGTGCCCGCTGATCGAGGAAAGCGAAGCCCTCGACCTGCGCAACGCCACCGAGACGCACGCGGAGTTGAGCGCGGCCTTGCCCGCTCACACGGTGGGGCTGCTGCACGGTCGCCTGGCCAGCACCGACAAGGCTGCGGTGATGACGCAGTTCACGGCCGGCGCGCTGCAGTTGCTGGTCGCCACCACCGTCATCGAGGTCGGTGTCGACGTGCCCAACGCCAGCCTGATGGTCGTCGAACATGCCGAGCGCTTCGGCCTGAGCCAGCTGCACCAGCTGCGCGGGCGCGTCGGCCGCGGCAGCGCCGCCAGCGCCTGCGTGCTGCTGTACACCGCGCCGCTGGCCGATGCGGCCAAGGCGCGGCTGAAGGCGATGCTCGACACCGGTGACGGTTTCGAGATCGCGCGCCGTGATCTGGAGATCCGTGGCCCCGGCGAGTTCATGGGCGCGCGCCAGTCGGGCGATGCGCTGCTGCGCTTTGCCGACCTGGCCGAGGACGATGCATTGCTGCAGCACGCCCGCCGCGTGGCCGCGCGGTTGATCGAGACGAATCCCGAAGCCGCGCAGCGCCATGTGCAGCGCTGGCTGGGCAGTGGGGTCGAGTTTCTGAAAGCGTGATGCCGATGCTGTTCGACCCCGACCGACACGAAACCTGCACAACGCAGCCCTGGAGCGCCGACCGCGCTCGCGCCACGATCGCGCACATCGTTGCCGACACCGAAGCGCGCTTCACGCCCGAACGCTTCTGGCCTGCTCACCCCAACGACCTGGGCCCCGGCCACGGCCAAACCGAGCTGTACTTCGGCGCTTGCGGGGTGGTGTGGGCGTTGCACCACCTGCAGGACGTCGGTGCCGCGACGCTGCGGCGTTGTTACGCTTCGCACCTCTCGCTGCTGCTGGAGCGCCACCGCGAGTGGCTGCAACACAAATTCCCCGGCGAGAACGCGTCGTATCTGGTCGGCGACACCGGCATCCTGCTGCTGCGTCAACGGCTGGCACCGTCGAGCGCCAACGCCGACGAACTGCGCGCGCTGATCGCCGGCAACATGCATCACCCGGCGCGCGAGTTGCTGTGGGGCGCGCCCGGCACCTTGCTGGCGGCACTGTTCCTGCACCAGCACGACGGCGATCCGCGCTGGGCCAAGCTCTTCCGCGAGACGGCCGCTGTGCTGTGGTCACAACTGCTGTGGTCGGACGAACACCACTGCCACTACTGGACGCAGCACCTGTACGGCCAGCAAAGCACCTATCTCGACGCCGCGCACGGCTTCGTCGGCACGGCGCTTGCCGCTGATCCACGGACGGCACCTGCTCGACCCCGCCGAGTGGGCCGCCTGGCAAGCCTGTATCGAGAACACCGTGCGACGCACCGCCACGGTCGAGGACGGCTGCGCCAACTGGCATGCCCGGCTGGCGGTGCCGGGTGCGCCCGTGCCCTCGCGTTGGCTGATGCAGCATTGCCATGGCGCGCCCGGCTTCGTCACCTGCCTGGCCGAGCTGCCCGGCACGGCACTGGATGATCTGCTGCTGGGCGCCGGCGAAGCGGTATGGCGAGCGGGGCCGTTGAAGAAGGGATCGAACCTGTGCCACGGCACCGCCGGCAACGGCTACGCCTTCCTGAAGTTGTTTGTGCGCAGCGGCGATGCACGGTGGCTCGAACGCGCGCGCGCCTTCGCCATGCACGGCATCGCCCAGTTCGAGGCCGACGCCGCCACGCATGGCCAGCAGCGCTATTCGCTGTGGACCGGCGACCCGGGCCTGGCCATCTACCTGTGGAACTGCCTGCAGGGCAGCGCGCGCTTCCCGACGCTGGACGGGTTCTTCGACCAGCCGGACTGAGCGGGACGGGCCCTGGCGCACTGCGCCGGGCAATCGCCACAATGCCACCATGACCCTGACCGAACTGCGCTACATCGTCGCCGTCGCCCGCGAGCGCCATTTCGGCCGCGCTGCCGAGGCCTGTTTCGTCTCGCAGCCGACGCTGTCGGTGGCGATCAAGAAGCTGGAGGAAGAACTCGAGGTGAAGCTGTTCGAGCGCGGCGGCAGCGAGGTCAGCGTGACGCCGCTGGGCGAAGACATCGTGCGCCAGGCGCAGGCGGTGATCGAGCAGGCCGCGCACATCAAGGAAATCGCCAAGCGTGGCAAGGACCCGCTGGCCGGCCCGCTGCGCCTGGGCATCATCTACACCATCGGCCCGTACCTGCTGCCACAGCTGGTGAAGCACGTCATCGAGCTGAGCCCGCAGATGCCGCTGATGCTGCAGGAGAACTTCACTGTCAAGCTGCTGGAGATGCTGCGCACCGGCGAGCTCGACGCGGCCGTGCTGGCCGAGCCCTTTCCCGACACCGGGCTGGCCATCGCTGCGCTGTACGACGAGCCGTTCATGGCCGCCGTGCCGAAGGGCCACGCGCTGGCTTCGCGCAAATCGGTGTCGGCCGAGGAGCTGAAGGAGCAGACCATGCTGCTGCTCGGCACCGGGCATTGCTTTCGCGACCACGTGCTCGAGGTGTGCCCCGAGTTCGCGCGCTTTTCCAGTGACGCCGAGGGCATTCGCAAGACCTTCGAAGGCTCGTCGCTGGAAACCATCAAGCACATGGTCGCGTCGGGCATGGGCGTGACGGTGGTGCCGCGCCTGAGCGTGGATGTCGCCGCGCAGCCGCACGTGCGCTACATCCCGTTCAGCAAGCCGGTGCCCGAACGCCGTGTGGTGCTGGCCTGGCGGCGCAGCTTCACCCGCTACGAGGCCATCGCGGCCCTGCGCAACGCGGTGTATGCGTGCGACCTGCCGGGGGTGAAGCTGTTGTCCTGAGGGTGCGGGGCCTTCGGGCACACCCTGCCTGGTGCCACGGCCGCGGCGGGTACGATCCCACGACACCTGTTCGTCAAGGAGACGCATCCGCATGAAGACACAGATCAACCTCGTTCGCGCGGCACTGGCCGCCACGCTCCTCGCCGTGTCGGCCGGCCCGTCGCTGGCGCAGACCGCGGCCCCGCAACTGCCGCCCACGCTGGCCTGGAGCGCCTACGACGTCGGCTCGGGCGGCTACAACCAGGCGGTGGCGATCGGCAACGCGCTGAAGCAGAAGTACAACATCAGCCTGCGTGTGCTGCCGGGCAAGAACGACATCTCGCGCACGCTGCCGGTCAAGTCCGGCCAGGTGCAGTTCGCCGCCAACGGCGTCGGTGGCGCCTACCTGGCGCAGGAAGGCGTGTTCGAGTTCGGCGCCGCCGAGTGGGGCCCGCAGCCGGTGCGCGGGCTGATGCTCAACACCTCGGACCAGTTGCTGACCATCGTCGCCGCCAAGGACACGGGGGTGAAGACGATCGCTGATCTGAAGGGCAAGCGCGTGGCCTGGGTCATCGGCTCACCGTCGTTGAACCAGAACATCACCGCCATCCTGGCCTTCGCCAACCTGACCTGGGACGACGTGAAGAAGGTCGAGTTCGGCGGCTTCGGCGCCGCCATGGACGGCATCGTCAACAACCAGGTCGATGCCGCCTTCACCTCGTCCATTTCCGGCAAGGCGTTCCAGATCGCCAAGTCGCCGCGCGGGCTGGTTTACCCCACCATCCCGGCCAGCGACAAGGCCGGCTGGGCGCGACTGAACGCACTGGCGCCGTTCTTCATTCCCTTCAAGGGCACCGAGGGTGCCGACCTGTCGAAGGAGGCGCCGGCCGAGGCGGCGACCTACCCGTACCCGATCCTGATGAGCTACGCGTCGCAGGACGCGGGGTTGGTCTACAACATGACCGCGGCGATGGTGGCCGCGTTCCCCGACTACAAGGACGCCGCGCCGGGCAATTCCGGCTGGGCCAAGGAGCGGCAGAACTTTTCGTGGGTGATCCCGTACCACGACGGCGCCATCAAGTACTGGAAGGAAGCGGGACTGTGGAAGCCCGAGCACCAGGCGCACAACGACAAGCTGATCCAGCGCCAGAAGGTGATGATGGACGCCTGGGCCGCGCTGAAGAAGAACGCGCCCGCCGACAAGGACGCGTTCGAGATGGCCTGGATGAAGGCGCGTGCCGACGCCCTGACCAAGGCCGGCCTCGACCCGGTGCTGACCAGTTGGTGACACGCGCCGGCTGAGCATGGCCGCGCCGCCTGTACACGGGCCCGACAGCGAGCCCGTCGCTGTCGCCGACCCCGAGACCGCGCGCTACCGCAAGCTGTCGGCGCCGTGGCGCGCGGTGCTGATCGCCGTCGCGCTGGCGGCGATTGCGCTGGCGCTGAACCAGATCATGAATCTGGGCTTCTTCGTCGGCAAGGCGATGCTCGACACGCAGTACCTGTACGTGCTGTGTGCGTTGCTCGCCGGCTGCGTGTTCATCCTCGTGCCGGCGAACAATCGCGCGCGGCATGATGCCGTGCCCTGGTACGACGCGGCCCTGTTCGCGGCCAACCTCGCGGTCTTCGGCTACTACGCCTTCAACGCGCACCGCATCATCAGCGAAGGCTGGGAGTTCGCTGCCCCCGAACAGGCGGTGTGGGTGGCCTATGTCGGCTGGGCGGTGCTGCTGGAAGCCACGCGTCGCGCCGGCGGCACGGCCGTGTTCGTGGTCGTCGCCTTCTTCTCGATCTACCCGGTCATCGCCGGCCACATGCCGGGGCCGATCTCGGGGCTGCCGCAGCCGCTGTCCACCACCGCCGCCTACCATTTCGCCAGCTCGGAAAGCGTGCTCGGCATTCCCACGCGCGCCTTCGGCGAACTGGTCATCGGCTTCGTCATGTTCGGCGCGGTGCTGCAGTACACCGGCGCCGCGCATTTCTTCAACAACATCGCCTTCGCGCTGTTCGGCGGCGTGCGCGGCGGCCCGGCCAAGGTGTCGATCTTCGCCAGCGGGCTGATGGGCTCGGTCTCGGGCAGCGTGGTGTCGAACGTGCTGACCACCGGCGTGGTGACGATCCCGGCGATGAAGCGCATCGGCTTCGCCCCCGCTTATGCCGGCGGTGTCGAGGCCTGCGCTTCCACCGGCGGCGTGCTGATGCCGCCGGTGATGGGCGCCACCGCCTTCGTCATGGCCTCGTTCCTGGGCGTGCCCTACATCACCGTGGCGCTGGCCGCGCTGGTGCCGTCGCTGCTGTTCTACCTGGGGCTGTTCGTGCAGATCGACGGCTATGCTGCGCGCCGCGGGCTGAAGGGCCTGCCGCGCGAGGAACTGCCCTCGATTCGCAAGACCTTCGCCGAAGGCTGGCACTACGTCATCGTCTTCGTGCTGCTGGTGTGGATGCTGCTGGTACTGCAGCAGGAGGCGATCGCGCCGTTCTACGCCACCGCGCTGCTGCTGGTCATCAACCAGTTCTCCAAACGCTATGCGCTGAGCTGGAAGAAGCTCGGCACGCTGATCGAAGGCATCGCCGGCGCCCTCGGCGAACTGGCCGCGCTGCTGGCCGGCGTCGGGCTGATCATCGGCTCGCTGTCGGTCACCGGGCTGGCCGGCACCCTGGCCAATGACCTGGTCTACATCGCCGGCAACAACATCTACGTGCTGCTGGTGATGGGCGCCATCACCAGCTTCATCTTCGGCATGGGCATGACCATCACGGCGTGCTACATCTTCCTCGCCATCGTGCTGGCGCCCCCGCTGGTGGCGGCCGGCTTTGACCCGGTGGCGGTGCACCTGTTCATGATGTACTGGGGCATGGTCTCTTTCATCACGCCGCCAGTGGCCATCGCCTCGTTCGTCGCCGCCGGCATCGCACGCGCCGCACCGATGGCGGTGGGCCTGCAATCGGTGCGGCTGGGCAGCGTGATGTATTTCGTGCCGTTTTTCTTCGTGCTCAACCCGGCACTGATCCTGCGCGGGACGACGCAGGACATCGTCATCGTCGTCGGCACTGCGGTGCTCGGCATCGTGCTCATCGCCTCGGCGCTGGAAGGCTATCTGCTCGGCGTCGGTGCCTTGCGTGGCAGCCCCGCCGGTTGGGCCGCGCGGCTGTCGATCTTTGCCGCCGGGGTGGCCATGGCACTGCCCGGCGGCGGCGATCTGGGCTTGAGCCACTGGCAGCTGAGCCTGATCGCCACCGGCCTGGCCGCGGCCGGTGCGCTGCTCGCCTGGCTGCACCGGCGCGGCGCCGCGGCCGTGCCCGTGGGGCCTTGAGATCGGCCCGCGCGCACCCACCTGCCGGGTATGGACAACACCCACGTCGCCTGCCTACATTGCGCGGCCACCAACCGCATCCCCAGCGACCGGCTGGGCGACGACCCGGTGTGCGGCCGTTGCGGCAAGGCCTTGCTCGACGGTCAGCCCGTCGCGTTGAGCGACGCCAATTTCGACCAGGTGGTGGCCGCCAGCGAGTTGCCGGTGGTGGTCGATTTCTGGGCACCGTGGTGCGGCCCGTGCCGGCAGATGGCGCCACAGTTCGAGCAAGCCGCGCGCACGCTCAAGGGCAAGGCGCTGTTCGTCAAGCTGAACAGCGACGACAACCCGGCCACCTCGGCGCGCTTCGGTGTGCGCAGCATTCCCACGCTGGTCAGGCTGCAGCGCGGCAACGAGGTGGCGCGTGTGGCCGGTGCACGACCGGCCGGGCAGATCGTGCAGTTCGCCCAGGGTTGAGCGGCGGCGCTACCTGGGGTCTTGCCGCCGGTCGGCGGGCTCAAGCGGCGCCCGGCCTGTCCAGCGGCTTTTCAATGGCGCGCGTCGAGCGCGACTTTGCCAACGCCACGAACCAGTCCACGCAATCGGCATTGGCCATCGCATCGCGCTTGAGCACGCTGTCGGGCGCGGCGCCCATCAGCAGCTTCTTCACCGGCAGTTCCATCTTCTTGCCCGACAAGGTGCGCGGCACCGCCGCCACCTGGAAGATGTCGTTCGGCACATGGCGCGCGGACAGCGCCTCGCGGATGACCTGCTTGATGCGCTGGGTCAGCGCGGTGTCCAGCGTCAGGCCTTCGCGCAGCACCACGAACAGCGGCATCCAGCTCTCGCGGCCCAGGTATTCCAGATCGACGACCAGGCTGTCCAGCACCTCGGGCTGCGCCTCCACCGCGCGGTACAGCTCGGCGGTGCCCATGCGAATGCCGTGGCGGTTGATGGTGGCGTCGCTGCGGCCGTAGATGATGGCGCCGCCGCGCGGGGTGATGCGAATCCAGTCGCCGTGCCGCCAGACCGCAGGTTTTCCATTCCGTCCGGGGTACATGTCGAAATAGCTGTCGCGGTAGCGGGCACCATCCGCGTCGCCCCAGAAATACAGCGGCATCGATGGCATCGGCTTGACGCACACCAACTCGCCGACTTCGTCGATCAGCGGCTTGCCCACGCCGTGTGCATCAGGCTCGGACCAGGCCTCCACCGCGGCGCCAAGGCAACGGCATTGCATCTCGCCGGCCACCACTGGCAGGGTCGGGTTGCCGCCGATGAAGGCGCCGGCGAAATCGGTGCCGCCGGCAATCGGTGTGAGCCAGATGTCGCGGCCATTCACCTTCGGCAGCTGGTCCCAGATCCAGCGATAACAGTCTTCCGACAGCGGTGAGCCGGTGGAGCCCACCGCGCGCAACGCACTCAGGTCACCTTCAAGCTGCGGCTCGACACCGGCCTTCAGACACGAGGCATAGAACGCCGCGCCGGCACCGAAAAAGGTGCAGCGCGCGGCCGCCGCGAAACGCCACAGGGTGCCCCAGTCGCTGGCACCGGCGGGCCCGGCCGGGCTGCCGTCGAAGACGCAGAGGGTGGTGCCGCCGAGCAGCGCACCGACCTGGCAATTCCACATGATCCAGCCGGTGCTGGAATACCAGTGGAAGCGGTCGCCGGTGCGCGCACTCGGGCCGACGTCGTTGTGCAAGGTGGCCAGCTTCAGCGATTCGAGCATGACGCCGCCGTGGCCATGCACGATCGGCTTCGGCAGGCCGGTGGTGCCGCTGGAATAGACCACCCACAGCGGATGGTCGAAGGGCAGCCATTCAGGTTCAAAGGCGGGTTCGAAACCAACGTCCTGCGCCAGCAGCGCGTGCAGCGCATGCGCCGCGCGCTCGGGGCCGGCGAACGCGCGCTCATCGGTGCGCGCATCGAGGTGCTGCCAGACGACGATGTGCTCGACGCTCGGCAGCTCGGCCAGCACCTCGTGCAGCAGGCCGCGACGATCGTGTTCGACGCCGCCGTAGCGGTAGCCGTCGCAGGCCACCAGCAGCTTCGGTGCGATCTGGCGGAAGCGGTCGAGCACCGCCACCGGCCCCATGTCGGGCGAGCACACCGACCAGATCGCGCCCAGGCTGGCCGCGGCCAGGAACACGATGATCGTCTCCGGCACGTTCGGCATCACCGCGCAGACGCGGTCGCCGCGTTGCACGCCCAGGCGTCGGAAGGCGTTCGCGCACGAGGCCACCTGGCGGCGCAGCTCGCTCCAGCTCAGCTCATGCAGTCGGCCCTCGGCCAGCAGCCGCTCATCGGCGAAGACGATGGCCGGGTGGCCGGCGGCCTGCGCGGCGTCGGCATGCCGCAGCAGGTGCTGCGCGTAGTTCACCTGCGCACCCGGGAACCAGCGCGCGCCGGGCATCGTCGCGGTGTCCAGTACGGCGCGGTACGGCGTCGGCGAGCGCACGTCGAAGTATTGCCAGATGCTCGCCCAGAACGCGTTCAGGTCGCTCACCGACCAGCGCCACAGCGCGTCGTAGTCGTCGAAGTGCAGGCCGTGCTGAGCGTGCAGCCCGCGCTGGTAGCGGGTGATCTGGGCTTCACGGTCAGTCATGGCGTGGGGCGCAGCAGGCAGGTCGTCATCATCGATGTCCACGCGACCGCCCCGGCCTGTCATGGCCGGCTCTTGCTGACGGCGGCGGCAATGTCGGCGCTGACACGCGCCAGTGCCCGGCTGTGCGAGGCGGCCAGCGCCTCATAGCCCGCCCCGGGCGAAGGTTCGCGCACCACGGAGCGGCCGCTGTCGATCACGCCCGCAGGCTCACCCTTGCGCAGTGTCCACAGCGCATCGATGAGCACCGAGCGTCCTGGCACCGACTCGAAGCGCTGCACTTGCACGATGACCTGCACATCCGGCTTGGGCTGCATGCCTTGCGGATAGGCCCACACGCCGGGCGTGCCCAGCGTGTGGGACAGGTTCTGTGCAATCACCCATCCGATGCTCTCGGCCAGCGGCCCGGCCCAGCGCTCGAACTCGCGCGGCTGCACCCGGTTGTCGCCGTCGTTGACCACGATCTGCGGCCGATCGACCCGCGGCGGTATGGTGACCGGGCCGACCACCACGCGGATCGTCGAGACCGCGGGCCCTGCCGGCGCGACGGCGTCGAGCGTGTACAGGCGGGCCGGCGGCGGGCTCGAACAGGCGCCGAGGCCCAGTGCGGCGAGTGCGGCGAGTGCAGCGACGAGTGCAACGTGTAGCTTGGCCCATCGGCGCATGGCGTTCATTCCTGGGTCTTTCCACGGATCAGCGACTGCGGGTTCTGCTCCAGGTAGTCGGTGAGCACGCGCACCGAGCGCGCCGCACGCGTCAACTCCTGCAGCGCGCCGAGCAAGGCTTGCTGGGCCGGTGCCTCGGGCGCCATCAGCGTGCCATCGGCATTGCGCATCAGCGTGTCGGCCGACGCCGCAGCGCGCTTCAATTCGGCAATGGCGCCGGTCAGCGCGGGCGTGACGTCGCCATCGAAGCGCTGCAGTGCCGTGTCCGCGCTCTTCAGTGTGCGGTCCAGGCTGGCCAGCGCCTGCCGGCTGTCCTGGCCCAGTGCGGCGAAGGGCAGGCTGTCGATCTTGTTCAGGATGCTGGCGACCTTGGCCTCGATGTCGGGCAGCGGGCTGGGCACCACCGGCAGCACCGGCTTGGGCACCGACCAATCGACCTTGGCGGGCGGCGCGCCGGGGTAGAAATCGAAGGCCACGTACTGCTGACCGGTGAGCAGGCTGGCGCTGCGCAACTGCGCTCGCAGCCCATGCTTGTCCACCATGCCCTCGAGCAGCGCCTGGCGCTGCAGCGCCAGCTTGGCCAGCGCTTCCGCGGAGCCCTCGGGCTGCACGCCGTGCTGCTGCGTCAGGCGCTGCGGGAAGGTGACGATCTCCACGCGGCCGCGCAGTCGCTGCGCTTTCGCGTCGATGTCCAGCCCGACCTGCGTGACCTCACCACCGGCCAGACCGAGCACCGTCACCGGTGCGCCCACGGCCAGGCCATGCAGCGAGCCGTCGAAATACAGCACGTAACGCTTGGACAGGATGTCGGGCTGCTTCATCGCCGCGGCCCGGTCGCCGAACAGCGAGAAGCGCGCGCCGGCCTCGGCCCGCTGGTTGCTTTCAGCCGATGCCGGCGTATCGAAGGCCAGGCCGCCGGCAATCAGCGCGGCCAGCGATTCGGTGTGAACCTGCATGCCCTGGTCGCTGATCCTGACATCGATGCCGCTGGCGTTCCAGAAGCGGCTGTCGGTCATCACGTACTTGTCGAACGGCGCATCGACAAAAACCTTGATGCTGATGCCGCGGCCATCGTCGGAGAGCTGGTAGCTGACCACCTGGCCGGCCGGCAGGCTGCGGAAGTAGACCGGCGCGCCCACGCCGAGCGAGCCCAGTTCGTCGGACTCGAGCGCGAACATGCGCCCGGGCTTGCCCTCGGTCAGCACCGGGGGCTCGTCCAGGCCGACGAAGTCGCGTCGCCGGGTGGTGGACTTGCCGGCTTCGAAGCCGATGTAGTTGCCCGACAGCAGTGTGCTCAGGCCGGACACCCCGCTCAAGGTGATGCGCGGCTCGACGACCCAGAACCTGGCGTCCTCGACCATCAACCCGGCCGCGCTGCGCGCCATGCGGGCGGTCAGCGTCACCTTGCGGTAGTCCTCGGCCAGGTCCACCGCCGTCACCTGGCCGATCTTCACGTCCTTGTACTTGATGAAGGTCTTGCCGGCTTCGATGCCCTCGGCGTCGGCGAGCACGATGGTGATCGTCGGCCCGGCGCTCAGGAGGCGCTGCACCGCGACCCCCACCGCCACCAGCGCGGCCAGCACCGGCACGATCCACACCACCGAGATGCGAGCCCGGCGCCGCGGCACGACGGTGGCCTGTGGCAGCGCTGCGCCTGTGCCCGCGTCCGGTTCCGGGCCCGCTTCAGCCATGGCCGTGCCCTTCGTGCTGTGGGCTGTCCCAGATGAGCCGGCCATCGAGATCCTCGGCAGCAATCATGGTCAGCACCACCACCGCGGCGAAGAAGAGCACCCCCGGGCCCGGTTGCACCGACATCAGCGGCTGCAACTGCAGCAGCGCCACGGTGACAGTGACGACGAAGACATCGAGCATCGACCAGCGCCCGACGAAGCGCACCAGGCGCAGCAGCCGGGCGCGCTCGCGCTGGCCTGTGTTCGCGCCGCGCTGGATCGAGATCAGGATGTAGGCCAGGGCCATCAGTTTGCCCATCGGCACCATCACGCTGGCGATCAGCACGATCAGCGCCAGCACCCACGAGCCGGTGGACAGGAGCAAATCCACGCCGCTGAGGATGGTGTCACCCTCGGATCCGGTGAGTGTGTTCGACACCATCACCGGCAGCAGGTTGGCCGGCACGTAGCAGATCGCCGCCGCCGCCACCAGCGCCCAGGCCACCTGCACCGAATGCGCGCGGCGGAACTCGAGCACCGCGCCACAGCGGGGGCAGTGCCCGGGCCGCGCCGAATGCACCGGTCGCACGAGCAGCCGGCAGCTGTCGCAACTGAGCAGGCCCTGCGCGGCGCTGCTGGCCAGCGACGCCGTCAAGACCGCCCCGCCTCGCGCCGGGCGTCTGCGCCGGCCACGACCTGTTCGTCGCTGTGCGCCAGCGGCACGCGGTTCCAGATGCGATCGGCGTCGAAACTGGTGGCGATGGCCGGCAGCAGCAGCGCCAGTGTCAGCAGCGCGCCCAAGCCGATGCCGGCATCGACACTGGCCAGATCGGCGATCTTGATCATCGCGACCAGCAGGCCGAGCAGCATGACCTCGAACATCACCCACGGGTGCAGGTGCTGTGCCCAGCGCAGCAGTTCGCCGAAAGCATGTGGCAGCGCCGGCCGGCGCGCCGACAGCAACACGGCCAGCATGATCAGCAGGTACAGCGTGGGCGCCAGCACGGTGCAGAAGGCGACGATGGCGGCGGTGACCGGCTGGCCCTGCAGCCACATGCGCCAAGCGCCTTCGACGATCGTCGTGCTGGACTCGCGCCCGAGCACCGACAGGCTCATCAGCGGGGACGTCTGCGCGACGCCGAAAACGACGACGGCAGTGAGTGTCAGCGCCAGCGAGCGATCGATCGCAGCGCTGCGCCGCCGCTCCAGCACGTTGCCGCAACGGGTGCAAAGAGCCGTCTCGCCGGGGGTCAGCGGCGGCATGATCTGCAGCAGGTCGCATTCGGGACAAGCCCGAAGCGCCTGCCCTCGCGCTGGAGATTCGTCGTCGGCCACGCTGTCCTTGCCGTTGATGTCGCGGAAAAATTATCCACGACGGCGCGCGCCCGCATGGGCGTGCCGCACAGCGACCCTTGGCGACACTCGATACGACAGGTTGACCATCGACGCCGAGGCGCCGGGTTGCTGGAGCCGGCTCTTGACCTGGTCGATGAACTCCCGTGCTGGGCTGCTCAGCAGCGGCGCAGCCGACTCATGGCTTGAAGTCGCCGGCGAAGACGAGGACGAAGTCCTGCGGCTTCAGGTACTTGCGCAGCGCGTCGTTGACCTGCTGCAGCGTCATCGCCTGCAGCGCCGCGTCCACCTTCGCCGATAGCGCGAACGTGCGGCCGAGATTCAGGTTGCTGGCCAGCGCGCTGGCCAGCGTCCCGTCCTGCGATCGCGACAGCCGCCGGAAGCTGAGCAGGCCGTCGCGGCCCTCGCTCATTTCCTGTTCGCTGAAGCCGTCCTTCAACGCACGTGCAATCTCCTCGTTGAACGCGGCCTGCACTTTCGCGCGGTTGCCGGGCGCGAAGATGGCGCTGGCCTGCCACGCTGAATTGGCCTCGTGCTGGCTCCAGCCGATGCCGCTGCGCACGTCGTAGGACAGGCCTTCCTGCTCGCGGATGCGCCGCCACAGCCGCGAATTGCCGCCGCTGCCGAGCAGGTGGTTGGCCAGCATCAGTGCCGGGTAGTCGGGCTGCTCGTCGGTGATGGGCATGAACTGGCGCACGCGCATGTCGGCGTTCTGCTTGTCGGGCGTGACCAGCGTGCGCTGTTCGGGCGCGACGACGATGAACGGGTTCGGCACGCGTGTGTACGGCGCGCCGGCGGTCCAGTCGCTGAAGCCGGCTTGCAACGCGCGCATCACGGCGGCCGGATCCATGTCGCCGACGGCGCCGAACTCGGCCGTGCGCACGCCGTAGAAGCGCTCGTGGAAGGCGCGCAGCCGCTCGGGTGTCAGCGCCTCGATATCCTGCACCATTTCGTCGAAGTCGCGGGCATGGCGCACATCGCCGCGCGGGTACGGGTTGCCGATGCGCGCCAGCGTCACCTGCGCCAACGCGCCGGGTTCCTTGCGCTGGCGCTCGATGGCGGTGAGCTGCTGGCGCTTGAACTCGTCGAGCGCTTCGGGCGGCAAGGCCGGGTTGCGCAGCAGATCGGCGACCAGCGCGATCGCTTCGGGGAAGAAGTCGCGCCGCGAGCTCAGGCTCACGCTGACTTGGTCCGCTCCGCCGCCGATGCGCATCTCGGTCTTCAGCGCGGCCAGGCGGTCCTGCACCTGCTGGCGACTCAGCGTGGTGCTGCCTTTGTCGAGCAGCTGCGCCAGCGCCTCACCGCTGTAGCCGGTGCCGGCCAGGCTTTTCTCGTCGCCGAAGCGCAATGTCAACGTGGCCTGCACCGTCTCGCCGCGGCTCGGCTTGGGCAGCAGCGCCACCTTCAGCCCGCCCAGCGTGTGGGTCTGCGTGCGCGCATCGATGTTCGCCGGGCTGGCGTCGAACGCCGCCACCGCGGCCACTGCCGCCTGCGGCTTGAAGCCCTGCATGACCTGGGCGAGATCGGTGCGCTGCGGTGCCGGCGCGCGTTGCGGCTGCTCGGTGGGGATGTACGAGCCCAGGGTCCGGTTCGACGGCAGCAGGTAGCGCTGCGCCACGCCCTGCACGTCGGCGAGCGTGACCTCATGCACCTGGTCGCGGCTGAGGAAGAACAAGCGCCAGTCGCCCATCGCGATGGCCTCCGACAGCGCCAGGCCGACGGCGTTGGGGTTGCTGAATGTCTGCTCCCAATCGTTCAGCCAATCGACCTGCGCACGCTTCAGTTCCTCGGCGGTGACCGGCGCTTGCGCCAGCGATTCGCCGATCTGCAGCAGTTGCGCGCGTGCCTTGTCGATGTCCTGCCCCGGCGCCAGTTCGGCACCCAGGATCAGCACCGCCGGCTCGGCCAGCGACCAGGCGAAAGCGAAGGTGCTCGACGCCAGGCCGGCTTCGGTGAGGCCCTTGTGCAGGCGCCCGCTGGGTGTGTCGCCAAGCACCTGCGCCAGCATCTCGACAGCGGCGAAGTCGGGACTCGATCCCGGTGGCACGTGGTAGGCGGCCATCAGCAGCGGCGCGCCGCCATTGCGCCGCAGCGTGACGCTGCGTTCGCCGTCCTGCGCGGGGTCGAGCGTGTACTGCGCCGGCAACTGGCGCGTGGGCTTCGGGATCTCGCCAAAGCTGCCCGCCACCCAGGTCAGTACCTGCGCCGCATCGAACTTGCCCGAGACGATCAAGGTCGCGTTGTCGGGCTGGTAGTACAGGCGATAGAAGGCCTGCAGGCTGGGGATGTCCACGTTCTCGACATCGGCCCGCGCGCCGATCGTCGAGTGGCCGTAGTTGTGCCAGTCGAACATCGTGCCCAGCGTGCGCTGCATGAGGATGCGGCTGGGGCTGTTTTCGCCACGTTCCATCTCGTTGCGCACCACCGTCATCTCGGTGTCGAGGTCGGCGCGCGAGATGTTGCTGTTGACCATGGCGTCGGCCAGCCAGTTCAGGTACCACTTCAGGTTCTCGGCATTGGCCGAAAAGCTGGCGGTGTAGTTGGTGCGGTCGAAGCTCGTGCTGCCGTTGGCCTGCAAGCCGCGCTTGGTGAATTCGGTCCACACCTGCGGGTGCTTCGGCGAGCCCTTGAACAGCATGTGTTCGAGCAGGTGCGCCATGCCGGTTTCGCCGTAGCGTTCCTGGCGCGAGCCGACGCGGTAGGTCAGGTTGACGGTGGTGGCGGGCTTGGCGTCATCGGCGATCAGCAGCACCTGCAGCCCGTTGGCGAGGCGGTACTCGTCGATGCCCTCGACCGAGCGCACCTTGGTCACGCCGGCCGGCATCGCTTGCGCCAGCGCGCCGGTCGCGAGTGCGAGCGCGGCAAACCACAAGGCGAAAAATCGGATCGGCTTCGGCATGGGGGGTGATGCGACCGGGCACGCCCGGATCACGTTGACATCGACCCGGCGCAGTTTAGGTGCGCGAGTGCCACCCGCCGTTAAGCGGGGATTAGCCACGCCGGGGCCGGCAGGCGCGCTCTCGCCGCGCGCTCAGTGCGGCCGTTTCGAGTCGTCGATGTCCACCATCTGCCACCAGTCGAGCCAGAACACCGGCCGCCGGTAGCCCAGCAGCCACGGCTGCACCAAATCGTTGGCATAGGGGTGCACATGGAAGCGGTACGGCATGTAGGCCACGGCCAGCCGCTTGGCTTGCAGGAACAGGGCCTCGCGCTCGGGCCCGTCGGGCAGCGCGCCCATGCGCTCGAAAAGCGCATCCATCTCCGGCAGCTTGAAGCGCGCCAGGTTCGAGCCGCCCGCCTGCGGGCCGTGAAACTGCGCCAGGCTGTCCTGCCCGTCGGGGCTGGCGGCGCTGCCGCCCAGGCTCCACATCATCAACTTGCCGGCGTTGGCCTGGCGCAGCTGTTCGGGCCACTGGCCGGTGGCAAAGCGCGTGCGGATACCGATGGCCTTCATGTTCAGTTTCCACAGCTCGTCGAACTGACGCGAGTTCTGGTCGGGCTGCGTGGCCAATTCGAGCACCAGCGGCTTGCCGTCGGGCAGATCGCGCCAGCCGTCACCATCCTTGTCCACATAGCCGTACAGATCGAGCAGCGCCATCGCGCGCGCCGGGTCATAGTCGCTCATCGTGCTCTTGAAGGCCGGGTCATAGCCGCTGGTGTGCGGCACCATCGGCGACTGCGCCGGGATCGCCTGGCCGCGCCTGATGAGGCGGATTTCGCGGTCGATGTCGATGCCCAGCGAGATGGCGCGGCGCAGCGCCACCTTGTCCGGCGTCATGCCGCCGACGACCGGGTCGTCCATGTTGAAGTAGGTGTAGGTCGAATCGGGCTTCACCACGCGGTAGCCGCGAATGCCCTGCTTGGCCAGATTCGGGGCCACCGCGCCGTTGGGCATCGCCTGGTTGATGTATTCCGAGGGCACCGCGATGTGGTCGATGCGCCCGTTCAGGAAGCTCAACCAGCGCGGCTGGCTCTCGTCGATGATCGACACCTCGACCCGGTCAACCATCGGCAGCCGGCGGCCCTTGAACTTCGCCAGCACGGCCTGGCCCTCGGCATCGTCAGCGGCAGGCTCGGCGTCGTAGAACACTTCGCGGTAGTCGGGGTTTCGCTCGAGCACGATCAGCGACGCGCGTCGCCATTGCGCCAGCTTGAACGGCCCCGTGCCCACCGGATGCGCCTCGATCGTGTCACCATAAAGTTCGACGACCTCGCGCGCCACCGCGCCGAACAGGTCGCCGGACGCGAGCAAGGCCAACAAGGACGGGCGTGGCTTGTCCAGGCGCATCTGGAAGGTGTAGCGGTCGAGCGCGCGCAGTCCTGGCACCACGGCGTCGTAATCGAACGGCCGCTTGGCCTTCAGCGCTTTCTCGCGTTCGGCGTGCAGCCCCTCGATGCCGAATTCTTCGAGGTAGCTCCACACCGCGCTCTTGTTGGCCGGGTCGGCAAAGCGCTCGAACGCGTACACGTAGTCCTGCGCCACCAGTTCACGGCGCTGGCCCTTGAAGGCCGCATCCGCAGCGAAGGTGATGCCCGGCTTGATGCGCACCGTCCAGACGCGAAAGTCCTTCGACACCTCGGGGTAGCCGGCGGCCGTCAACGGCACGATCTTCGGCGGGCGCGCCAGGTGGTCGTAGGTGTACAGGCCTTCGAAGATGTGCGGCGTGATGGTGCGCGAGTAGATGTCGGTGATCTTCGCCGGGTCGAAGCCGGTCTCGGCGGCGGGAAAGGCGGTGCGCAGCACTTTCGGCGGCATGGCGTCGGCGGCGTGCGCGCCCGCCGCGATGAGACAGGTTGCGCCGAGCAGCAGCACAACGAGCGTCGATCGCCAACCCTGCTCAGCATTCAGACACCTGCTCACGAGCCAACCTCTTCCACTCGCACGCAACTGGTTGTCGATGTCCACCCGGTGCCACCACTCCTGCCAGAACAGCGGGTGCACATAGCCCTGCAACCACGGATGCAACATGTCGATGCCGAAGCGGTGCACATGCACCTTGTAGGGCATGTAGGCCACGGCAATGCGCTTGGCCTGCTCGAACAGCGCCTCGCGCTCGGGGCCGTCGGGCAGCACCTGCATGCGTTCGTACAGGGCATCCATCTCGGGCAGCTTGAAGCGCGCCATGTTCTGCCCACCGACCATCGGCCCGTACAGCCGCGCCAACGAGCCCTGGCCGTCGGACGAGGCCGACAGACCGCCCACGCCCCACATCATCAGCTTGCCGGCGCGCGCCGCCTTCAGGTTCTCGGGCCACTTGCCGGGCATGAACCGCATGCGCAGGCCGATGGCGCGCATGTCACGCTGCCACAGTTCGTCGAGTTGACGCGACACCTGATCGGGTTGCGTGGTCTTCAGCAGCACCAGCGGGCTGCCATCGGGTTGCTCGCGCCAGCCGTCGCCGTCGCGATCGATATAACCGTACAGGTCGAGCAGCGCCTTCGCTTTGGCCGGGTCGTACTCGCTGTTCTCGCTCTTGAACCGGGCTTGATAGCCGCTGGTGTGCGGCGCCACCACCGATTGCGCCGGGATCGCCATGCCGCGGCGCACGAGGCGGATTTCGCGGTCGAGGTCCACGCCCAGACCGATCGCGCGGCGCAGCGCCACCTTGTCGGGCGTGTAGCCACCGACCAGCGGGTCGTCCATGTTGAACAAGGTCAGCGCCGCGTCGGCACGCAGGTAGCGCTCGCCGACGATGCCTTGCTTGGCCAGGTTCGGCGCCACCTTGCCGTTGGGCATTGCGGCGGCGACGAACTCGGCGGGCACGTTCTCGATGATGTCGATCTGCGCGTTCAGAAACGCCAGCCAGCGTGGCTGCGCCTCTTCGATGATCGACACCTCGACACGATCGACCATCGGCAGCTTGCGGCCCTTGAACTTCGCCAGCAGCGCCATGCCTGCGGCATCGTCGGCGGCAGGCTCGGCGTCCCAGCGCATGTCGCGAAAGCCGGGGTTGCGTTCGAGCACGATCAGCGACGAACGGCGCCACTGCACGAGCTTGAACGGCCCGGTGCCGACCGGGTGGGCGGCGATCGTGTCACCGTAGCGCTCGACCACCTCGCGCGCGACGGCACCGAACAGGTCGCTGGCGGCCAGGTTGTTCTCGGTGAAGCGCGGGTCGGGATCTTCGATGCGGTACTGGATCGTGTAGCGGTCGAGCGCGCGCACGCCCGCAATCTCGGTGTCGTAATCGAAGGGCTGTTTGCCGTCGATGGCCTTTTGTCGCAGCGCCTTCAGGCCCACGTACTTGACGCTCTCGACACCGGTCCACACCGGGCTCTTCAGCGCCGGATCGGCGAAGCGCTTCAGTGCATAGACATAGTCGGCGGCGACCAGCTCGCGCCTGGCGCCGTTGAAGGCCGGGTCGTCGGCGAAGTAGATGCCGGGGCGCAGCTTGACCGTCCAGGTGCGGTAGTCGTCAGCCATCAGCGGCATCGCTTCGGCGGTGAGCGGCTTGACCTTCACCGGTCGCGCCAGGTAGTCGTACTGGTACAGCGCTTCGAAGATGTGCGGCGTGACGGTGCGCGAATAGAGGTCGTTGATCTGCGACGGGTCGAAGCCGGTTTCGGCGACCGGAAAGGCCAGCCGCAGGACCTTGGGTGTCGTGGCGGCGTCGGCCGCAATGGCCGTGGCCGCGCCGGACAGGATGCCGATGCATGCGGCCCAGTGCCACCACGCGCATCATGGCTGCACGTGGCGCTGCTGCTCGGCCGCGTCGACGTCGATGTATTTCCAGAATTCGCGCACGTAGATGTTGCGGTCGTAGCCCTTCACCCACGGGTGCCACAGGTCGGTCCAGATGCGATGGGCGTGCACCTTGTAGGGCATGTAGACGACCATCAGCTTCTTCGCCGCATCCATCGCCGCCATCCGATCCGGGCCGTCGGGCAGCACCCGCTGCTGTTCGTACAGCCGGTTGAATTCGGGCAGGTCGAAGCGGGCGTGATTCGCCTGCCCCTTGTTCGGCCCGTAGCCCAGCGCGAGGAAGGTGTCGCCGTCGGGCTGGCCGGCGCTCCAGCCCACGCCCCACATCATCAGCTTGCCGGTGCGCGAGGCCTTCAGCTGCTCGGGCCACTTGGCGACCTTGAATTCGATGCGCAGGTTGATCGCATCCATGTTGCGCTTCCACAGCTCGGTCAGCTGGCGCGACTGCTGGTCGGGCGAGGTGGCGTATTCCAGCACCAGCGGCGAGCCGTCGGGCTGGTCACGCCAGCCGTCGCCGTCCTTGTCGACATAGCCGTGCATGTCGAGCAAGGCCTTGGCGCGGGCCACGTCGTATTCGCTCATCTCCGACTTGAAGTCTTCGTCGTAGCCCCAGGCCTGCGGGCCGATCGGTGATTGCGCGGGGATCGCCTGGTTGCGGCGCACCAGGCGGATTTCGCGCTCGACATCCACCGCCAGTGCGATAGCGCGGCGCAGCGCCACCTTGTCCGGCGTGTAGCCGCCGACGACCGGGTTTTCCATGCCGAAGTACGACACCGCCACGTCCGAACGTGCATAGCGCAGCATGCCGATGCCGCGCTTGGCCAGGTTCGGCGCCAGCTTGTTGTTCGGGATCGCGATGTTGACGAACTCGGCCGGCAGGTTCTCCATCAGGTCCTGCTCGTCATTCAGGAACGACAGCCAGCGCGGCTGCTGTTCTTCGATGACCGAGATCTGCACCTGGTCGAGCAGCGGCAAGCGCTTGCCCTTGTATTGCGCGGCGATGGCCGCCAGCCGTGCATCGCCCGCGGGCGGGTGTTCGTCGTAGAACACCTCGCGGTAGTTGGGGTTCTTCTCCAGCAGCATGCGCGAGCTGCGCTTCCACTGCGCAAGACGGAACGGGCCGGTGCCGACCGGGTGTTCACCGACCGCGTCGCCATAGGCTTCGACCACTTCACGCGCCATCGCGCCGCTGAACGAGCCGTCGGCCAGGTTGTACAGAAAGCGCGGGCTCGGCTCGGCCAGCTTGATGCGAAAGGTGTAGCGGTCGAGTGCCTTCAGGCCTTCGACCGGGGCGTCGTAGTCGAAGGGCTTCTTCTCGTCGATGAACTTCTTGCGCAGTTCGCTCAGGCCGACGATCTTGGCGCTTTCGAGCACGTACAGGTTGCCGCTCTTCCAGCGCGGGTCGTAGTGGCGCTTGAGCGAATACACATAGTCGGCGGCCGTCAACTCGCGCTTCTTGCCGCCGAAGGCCGGATCGTTGTCGAACAGGATGCCGGGCTTGATGCGCACGGTGAAGGTGCGAAAGTCGGCTGACACCTCGGGCATCGCCGCCGCGGTATTCGCGCGCAGGCGCACCGGGCGGGCGAGGAATTCGAAATCCAGCGGCGCATCGAAGATGCCCGACACCACGGTGCGCGAGTACAGATCGGTGATCTGCGCCGGGTCGAAATTGGTCTCGGCGATCGGAAACGCGTAGCGCAGCAGCTTCGTGCCGGCGCCGGCCGCCTCGCCCTTTGCCAAGGGCGCGTCGCTTTGCGCCAGCGCCGCCGCAGCGGATGCCACCAGCGCTGACACAGCCGCTATCGACAACAGAAATCTCTTCATGGTGGCTCACTCGCGGCGCTGATCGGCCGGGGTTCGTGCGCGAAGTCTAGCGGGGCCATGCCGCACTTCGCGCGCTCGGGCGCCGGCTTCGTCCATGGCGCCACTTACACTGGCAAGGGAGTTCTGACCCCGCACAAAGTTCAACCATCATGCTGGCTTACCTGATTCGACGCCTGTGGCAGATGGTGCCGACGCTGATCGGCGTGGTGCTGCTGGTGTTCATCCTGTTCAAGTTCTTCGGCGGCGACCCGGCGGAGATTCTCGGCGGCTTGAACGCCACGTCCGAGCAGGTCGATGCCATCCGTCAGCAGCTCGGATTGAACGAGCCTTGGTGGGTGCAACTGGGCATCTTCCTGAAGCAGATCGCCACCTTCGACTGGGGCAAGAGCTGGGCCACCAACGAATCGGTGGCCAACCTGTTCGCCACGCGCTTGCCGGCGACCTTGACGGTGATGGTGCCGATCCTGATCTTCGACACCTTGCTGGCGATTCCGCTGGCGATCTTTGTCGCCTACGTGCGCGGCTCGCTCACCGACCGCACGATCATGGTCGTGACGACGGTGGCGCTGTCGATCAGCTTTCTCGTCTACATCATCGTTGGCCAGTACATCTTCGGCTTTCAGCTCGGCTGGTTTCCGGTGCAGGGCTGGAGCGACAGCACCTGGACCAACCTGACGGTGTACGCGCCGCTGCCGGTGCTGCTGGCGGTGATGGTCGGCATTGCGCCGCAGACGCGGCTGTACCGCACCTTCTTCCTCGACGAGATCGGCCAGGACTACGTGCGCACCGCGCGCGCCAAGGGCCTGCCGGAAAAAATCGTGCTGCTGCGCCACGTGCTGCGCAACGCGATGATCCCGATCCTGACCAACGTCGGGCTGGCTTTGCCGGGCATCTTCGTCGGCTCGTTCCTGATCGAGGTCTTCTTCTCGATCCCCGGCCTCGGCCGCGAGGTGCTGCTGGCGGTGAACCGCAGTGACTACCCGGTCATCCAGGCGGTGACGGTGTACATCGCGATGCTGACGATGCTCATCAACCTGGGCACCGACATCCTGTACAAGATGGTCGATCCGCGCGTGGTGCTCAAGTGAGCGCCGAAATGAGTGCACAGGCGAGCATCCCGCTCGGCGACACCACGCAGCTGAACCAGGCCAGCGAAGGCGTCTGGCACGCCGCCTGGCGGCGCTTGCGCAGTGACCATGTGGGCGTCTTCTGCGGCGTGGTGGTGGCGCTGTTCGTGGTCATGATCGTGCTGTCGGCGCTCGGGCTGGTGGCCGGCGACTGGCAGCGCGAGGTCGGCGTGCCGAACGCACCGCCCACCTTCATCGGCCCGCGGCCGGCCGAAGCGGTGGGCGCGATCGAGGTGCCGAAGGGGCCGAATGTCGATCTGTCGGATGTCGATCCGCTGGCGCCGCGCTACAAGGAATGGGACGAGCGCGCCTCCAAGTTCAAGACAGTCGAATTCGCCAAGCTCGAAACGCTGCCGATGGGCGCCGACCGGCTCGGCCGCGATGTGCTGTCCAAGGCCATCAAGGGCACCGAGATCTCGGTCTTCGTCGGTGTGCTGGCTGCACTGGTGGCGACGCTGATCGGCACCGTGCTCGGCGCGCTGGCCGGCTTCTTCGGCGGACGTGTCGGTGATGCGCTGGAGTGGCTGTACAACGTCTTCACCTCGATCCCGGGCATCCTGCTGATCTTCGCCTTTGCCGCAGTCTTCGGCCGCGGCATCGGCACCGTGGTGCTGATCCTGGGGCTGACCGGCTGGACCGGCATCTACCGGCTGGTGCGCGCCGAGTACCTGAAACACGCCACGCGCGAATACGTGCGCGCGGCGCAGGCCATCGGCGCGTCGACCAGCAGCCGCATGTTCCGCCACATCCTGCCCAACATCAGCCACGTCATCCTGGTGCAGCTGTCGATCCTGACGGTCGGCTTCATCAAGGCCGAGGTGATCCTGTCGTACCTGGGACTGGGCGTGCCGGTCGATCAGGTCAGCTGGGGCACGATGCTGGCCGAGGCGCAAAGCGAACTGATCCTAGGCCACTGGTGGCAACTGGCGGCGGCGACCTTGCTGATGGCCACCTTCGTGACCGCGTTTTCGCTGCTCACCGATGCGCTGCGCGATGCGCTCGATCCGAAGTTGCGGGGTCTGGAGTGAGCGCCATGAGCGAACCCTCGCTGCTGCTGTCGATCCAGGCGCTGCGCGTGGCCTTCCGCATGGGCAAGGTCGACGGCGTCGTGCAGCGCGCCGAAGCGGTCGGCCGCGGCGAGCGCGGCGTCAGCTTCGACATCCCTGAGAACACCACCGTCGCGCTGGTTGGCGAATCGGGCTCGGGCAAGAGCGTCACCGCGATGTCGATCGTCAACTTGCTGCCCGACAACGCCGAGCGCAGCGGTTGCATCCTGTACCACGGCAACGACTTGCTGAAGGCCGATGCAGCAGCCTTGCGCGCGCTGCGCGGGCGCGAGATCGCCTGCGTGTTCCAGGACCCGATGAGTTCGCTGAACCCGGTCTTCAGCGTCGGCCGCCAGCTGTGCGAGCCACTTATCACGCACCTGCGCATGAACCCGCGCGAGGCGATGCAGCGCGCCGAGGCACTGCTGGTGGAAGTGGGCATGCCCGAGCCGAAGCGGCGGCTGTCGGCCTACCCGCACGAGCTGTCGGGCGGCCAGCAGCAGCGCGTGATGATCGCCATGGCGCTGGCCTGCGAGCCCAAGCTGCTCATCGCCGACGAGCCGACGACCGCGCTCGACGTGACCATCCAGCGCCAGATCCTGGAGCTGCTGGCGTCGTTGAAGGCACGCCACCGCATGAGCCTGCTGTTCATCAGCCACGACCTCGGCGTGGTCGGCGAGATCGCCGACCAGGTGGTGGTGATGCGCGGCGGCCTGGTGCGCGAGCAGGGGCCGGTGGCGCAGATCTTCGAGGACCCACGCGACAGCTACACGAAGGCGCTGCTCGCCTGCCGGCCCAGCCTGGAAGGCAACCCGGCGCGGCTGATGGTCATCGACGAGCACATCGCCGCGGCCGGCAGTGCGGCAGCGCCAGCTGCCCCGGCAGCGCCGAAGGACCCGGCCGCGCCGGTGATCCTGGAGGTGCGCTCGCTGGCCAAGTCGTTCTGGCTGCGCCAGGGCGTGTTCGGCAAGCGCGAGTTCAAGGCCGTGCTGGGCGTGAGCTTCAAGCTGCGCAAGGGCCACACCTTGGGCGTGGTCGGTGAATCGGGCTCGGGCAAAACGACCATGGGGTTGACGCTGTTGCGCCTGCACGAGCCGACCAGCGGCGAAGTCATCTTCGACGGCAAGAACCTGCTCACCTTGGGTGACCGCGAGCGCCAGGCGATGCGCAAGCGCATCCAGATCGTGTTCCAGAACCCGTATGCGTCGTTGAACCCGCGCTTCACCATCGGCCAGACGCTGGTCGAGCCGATGGCCATCCACGGCATCGGTGCCAACCTGGCCGAGCGTGAACAGCGTGCGCGGCAACTTTTGAACAAGGTCGGCCTGGATGGCAGCGCCTTCGCCAAGTACCCGCACGAGTTTTCCGGCGGCCAGCGCCAGCGTGTGGCCATCGCCCGCTGCCTGACCTTGAACCCGGAGGTGCTGGTGCTCGACGAGGCGGTGTCGGCGCTCGACGTGTCGGTGCAGGCGCAGGTGCTGAACCTGCTGCGCGACTTGCAGGACGAGCTCGGCCTGGCCTACGTGTTCATCAGCCACGACCTGGGCGTGGTGCGCTTCATCAGCGACGAGGTGCTGGTGATGAAGGACGGCGTGGTCGTCGAACAGGCCAGCGCCGAGCAGATCCTGGCCGCGCCGACCCAGGAATACACGCAGCGGCTGCTGGCGGCCATACCGCGCGGGTACCGCGCGGCGGCTTGATTCACGCGCGGATCGCGCGCGCCGCCTGATCCTTCGCGGCGCCGGCCCGCCTTGTGCAGCAGAGATCGGGCGGCCGACACGGGGTCGTGTCGGCTGCCGTCTTTGGGCACTGGCCGACCAGCTTGGTCGCAGTTGTAACCGCGGCGACACCGACTGGCCGAATTTTGAAACCCCGCGGCGCCGTCAGCCCGGCGCACCGTGACGAAGCGCACGACGCGGTCGTGGCACGGAAACTGCAATTTGGTAACTGCTTTGACCGGTGGCGATGGGCGTTGCCGGCAACCGTCAGTCACCCCAGGGTTTCATGCCATGCCGAGCCTGTTGACCACCTCCGCTTCGATGCTGTCCACCTCGCGTCGCTTGCGACCGTCATCGGCCGGCATGCAAGGCGGCGCGTCGTCGCTGCTGCGTCTGGCCCGCGGCACCGACAGCCGCCTGCCCCACGGTGCGGCGGTGGCCGACCTGGCCGGCTGGGCCGAGCGCGCCGCTTCGATGCTCGACCTGACGCCGATGATGGTGGGCCCGCTGTCGCACGGCGGTCAGCGCTCGGGAACACAATGATGGTGCTCGGACATGCCACCCACCGTCGCCCGGCATTGAACGGCGGCACCGGCACTGCGCCGATCAGCCGCGCGATGCCGCTGATGCCGTTGACGCCATCGAGCGCCGCGCGCAATCAGCCGATCCTGAAAGCCTTGCGCGCGCCGCAACAGTTGAACCTGGATCTGCAGCCGCGCCTGCGCTGAGCCCGCGCCTGGGGGCAGGGTCGGTCAAGGGTTGATCCAGACCACTTTCTTCTTCATCCCGACCCACTTCTCGTAGTTCAGCGCAAACAGGTCCTCGAGCTTGTTGCGCTTGACCTTCATGGTCGGCGTGAGGATGTCGTTCTCGACTGTCCATGCATCGGCGGTGACGACCACGCAGTCCATCTGCTCGTGCGGGTCGAGCTTGGCATTGACTGCCTTCAAGTGTTCTGCCAGTGATGCTTCGAGCGCGGCCCGACCGGCGCTGTCCTTGGCCTTGGCGGCGGCATCGGGGCTGAGCATCAACAGCCCGAGCGGCTGACCGAGGTTGGCGCCGGTCACACAGCAGGCTTCGACCGCGGGGTGGGTGCCGAGCTTGTCCTCGATCGGTGCCGGCGCCACGTACTTGCCCTTGCCGGTCTTGAACAGGTCCTTCACGCGGCCGGTGATCTTCAGGTTGCCCTCGGCATCGATGCTGCCCTTGTCGCCGGTCTTCAGCCAGCCGTCGTCGGTGAAGGCGGCCTGGGTCAGCGCGGGTTCCTTGTAGTAGCCGAGCATCAGGCACCCGCCCTTGATCTGGATCTCGCCGCTGTCCTTGTCGATGCGGCATTGCACGCCGTCGTAGACCGGGCCCACGGTGCCCGGCCGCGGCTTGCCGAGCACCGTGGCATGCGACAGCGCGCAGTTCTCGGTCATGCCGTAGCCCTCGATGATCTGCAGGCCCAGCTGGTTGTACCAGTTGAGCAGCGAGGTCGGCATCGGCGCGGCGCCGCCCACGGCGTAGTAGGCCTGATCGAGGCCCAGGCCGGTGAGGATCTTCTTCTTCACGATGCCGCGCAGGATCGGAATCTTCAGCAGCCGCTCGAGCTTCTCTGCCGGCATCTTGGCCTGCACGCCCTGCTGGAACTTGACCCACAGCCGCGGCACCGAGAAAAACACCGTCGGGCGCGCGCGCTGGATGTCGGCGACGAAAGTATCCAGGCTGTCGGCGAAGTACACGTGCATGCCGGTGGCCAGCAGGCCGTGCTCGACCAGCATGCGCTCGGCCACATGCGCCAGCGGCAGATAGCTGAGCGTGCGGCTCGACGCATCGAGCTTGACGCGCTTCAGGCCCGTGGTGATCGACCAGGCGAAGGTACCGAAGCTCTGCATCACGCCCTTGGGCTTGCCGGTGGTGCCCGAGGTGTAGATCAGCGAGCACAGTTCGTCGGCCGGGCGCACCGGGCTGTCGGTCATCGGCGCGGTCTTGGCGATGATGTCTTCCCAGCTGCCGGCGCCCGGCACTTTCGGCGCCAGTGGCAGCGTGATCATCGGCAGCCCTTCGGGCACGCCGGCCTTCATGTCGTTCCAGCCGTCGAGCTTGCCGACAAACAACAGTTTGGACTCGCTGTGCTCGAGGATCTGGCGCACCGTGCCGGCGGCGAGGGTGGGGTACAGCGGCACCGAGACGTGGCCGGCCATCCAGATGGCCCAGTCGGCCATCATCCAGTGCGCGGTGTTCTTGGCCAGCATGGCGATGCGCGTGCCTGGTTCGAAACCCAGGCTCTTCAGATGCGCGGCCATGCGCCGCACCTCGTCCAGCGCCTGCTTCCAGGTGTAGTCCTTGACCACCCCGCCGCCCATCGGTTGCGTGAAGACCAGCTTGTCGGGGCTGGTCTTCTCCCATTGGTACATGCGTTGCAGGGCAAGGGTTTCGGGCAATGCGGACGAGGCCATGGTCAGAGACTTCCTATCGGGTGCAGGCGGGGTGTGGAACGAGACCGCGAGCCTAGCCAAACTACGGCGGCACGCCTAGCTGGACTACCCTCGATCGCACCCCGGCGCCTGGAGCGCCGGTATTGGCGTTGCCGCGGCTGACGCGCCGGTGTCGGCGCTGCGGCGCAGGGCGCGGGACGCGCCGCCTCAGGCCGCGCGGCGCGCGGCGTCGAGCATCTGCTCGTGCGCCCGGCGTGCGGCGCGCAGCGCCAGTGTCGGGTCGAGATCGGCTTGCGGGGCGATCTGCATGACGGTCTCATCCAGCGCGTCGGGGGCGTCCATGATGGCGCGGGCGATCACCGACAAGGCCGTGATCGCCCGGCGCGCCGGCCCTTCGGGCAGCTGGCCGGTGGCCTGCGCCTGCACGTGGTGGCGCACGCTGGCCACTGCCGCCGCGCCCAGCCCCCAGCTTTCGCACAGCGCCGCGCCCAGCGCGTCGTGGCTGACGCCGAAACCGGCCAGTTCCAGCGCCGCCAGTTCGCTGTCGTTGCCAGCGGCACGCAGCATCGATCGGTAGTGATCGGCGGCGTGGCGGAACAGCACCGCCTTGCCGCACTCCTCGAACAGCCCGGCCGAGTGCGCGGCCCAGGCGTCCTGGCCCATCGGCGAGGCCAGACGGCCCATCAGCAGGCCGCGCTGCGCGGCGCGTGTCCAGATCGGGTCGAGTTCGGGGGCCGGCGGAAAGGCCGCGCGCAGGCCCATCTCGAAAGTGATCGCCGCGACCTCGCGCATGCCGAGGTAGGTGATGGCCTGCTGCACGCTCTGCACACGGCCCTTGAGACCGTAGAGCGAGGAGTTGACGGCCTTCATCACCGCCGCGGCCAGCGCCATGTCGTCCTCGATCAGCGCGGAGGCGGCATGCAGGTTCATGTCCTCGTCGGCCATCAGCAAGGACAGCCGCACCAGCGATTCGGGGCGCGCTGGAATGTCGATCTGCAAGCTGCGCAATTCGGGGGCGACCGGCATCGGGGCGTGGGCGAAGGTGAAGGGCTTGCCCTGGGCTATCGGCGCGCGTGCCGTGAAGTGATGTCGGCGCGCCCACGACAGCGCAAAAAAAGTGAAGGGCGCCGCAGGTTGGGCGCCCTTCACGGGTCGGTCATTGCCGGGACGGCCGTTCTGGCGACTGACAAATGGCGAGTGTCGCTGGGGCAAAGCCCCGCCGGCTTGTACTGTCTCCTCGCACCATCGCGCGGGAGGCGGCGCCATCAAGGCCGCCGCGCACCGTTGCGTGTGCAAACACTCTAGGCAGCCGGGCGCGCAGCGTCATTGGTGTTTTCCCGCCGCCAGCGCCGCCGCGTAGCGCAGCCCTGCTGCGGTACGTGCGCCATACCAGCTGAGCAACTCACCATCGACACACCGCACTTGCGCGCCCGGGCACAGCGCCTGCGCTTCGGCGATGTGCTGCGCGCCGAAGCTGTAGGGCTCGCTGGACAGCAGCACCTGCCGCACCTGTGCCAGCCAGGGTTCGTTGCCGTGCACGACCGGGTAGCGCGCGGCGCCGTGGGCGCCGCCATCGGTCGCGGGCAGCGTGTTCCAGCCGGCCGCGGCCAGCATGCGCGAGATGTAGGTGTCGCGCGCCACCGTCATCCACGGTTCGCGCCAGATCAGGTACAGCACCGCCTGGGGCGGGTGCGAAAGCTCAGCCAGTTCGCGCCACGCGCCGAGCAGATCACCGCGCAGCGCTGCCGACCTGTCGGCGACCCCTTCCAGATGGCCGAATTCGGCGCAGACCTGGTCGATCAGCCCCAGCGTGTCCAGCGGCGCCACCGGGTGGGTGACGAGCACCCGCGGCACGAAGGCGCGCAACGCTTCGACGGTGTCGAGCCGGTTTTCATCGACGTTGACCCACACGTGGGTGGGCGCCAACTTGCGCAGCTTGGCCAGGTTGACATCCTTGGTGCCGCCGACCTTGGCCACAGGCGCGACGTGCGCGGCCGGGTGGATGCAAAAGCCGGTTCGCGCCACCAACCAGCGCGCCAGCCCGAGCGCGGCCAGCAGTTCGGTCACGCTGGGCACCAGGCTGGCGATGCGGGGTTCGCCGGGCTGGACGAGGGGGGAGGCTGTCATGTCGGGCACGATAAGGTGACAGCGGGGGCGATCGGGATTCGGGGTTTGCCAGTAGCAGGCCGCGGAAATGGGGCGACAAAACAACACTCTTGACATGGCGCCTTTGCGGGCGCATGGCGGAACGCTCGATAATTCGACCCCTGTGTCTGGATGCGGCACCTTGTCCTGAATGGTTCTTGCTGGGTTGAAGCTCCACATGGTTCGTCTCACCTGAACGAGGGCTCCCCAGTGGGAAACAAACTGTACGTCGGCAACCTGGCCTATTCCGTGCGCGATGAGTCGCTGCACCAATCCTTTTCCGAGTTCGGCACCGTGACTTCGGCAAAAGTCATGATGGACCGCGACACCGGCCGCTCGAAGGGCTTCGGCTTCGTCGAGATGGGCTCGGATGCCGAGGCTCAGGCAGCCATCAACGGCATGAACGGCCAAGCCCTCGAGGGCCGCGCCATCGTGGTCAATGAAGCCCGTCCGCGCGAAGAGCGCCCGGGCGGCTTCGGCGGCGGTGGCGGTGGTCGCAGCGGTGGCGGCGGTGGCTACGGTGGTGGTGGTGGTGGTGGTGCGGGCGGCGGTGGTGGCCGCAGCCCCTACGGCAGCGGCGGTGGCGCGGGCGGCGGTGGTCGCAGCCCGTATGGCAGCGGTGGCCGCAGCGGCGGCGGGGGTGGTGGCGGATATGGCGGTGGTGGTGGCGGCGGCGGTGGCCGCGGCGGCTACTGATCCACTGGCGACCGCTAGAACGGCGGCCCTGCCGGGGCCGCTGCAGAAGAAGGCGCAGCTGCCCTCACGCAGCGGCGCCTTTTTTCATGGCGGCATGCGCTTCGCTGCCGGATGCCGTGCGGTCATTCGCTGGCCTGCCGGGGCTTGCGCTGGCGGCCCGCGAACGCGCGATCGAGCAGCGGGTTCGGCATCAGGCGCAGCAGCTTGGCCACCACCGCCATCTGCCAGGGGATGACCCGGTAGCTGTCGCCAGCGACGATGGCCGCGAACGCGCGGTCGGCAAACGCCTCGACCGGCATCAGGAACGGCATCGAATACGGGTTGCCGCGTGTCAGCGGGGTGTCGATGTAACCCGGCACCAGGGTGACCACCTTGACGCCCGATTCGCGGCACTCGCCGCGCAGGCTCTCGCAATAGCCGATCGTCGCCGCCTTGCTCGCGCAATAGGCGCCATGGCCTGGCAGTCCGCGGATGCCGGCCACGCTGGCCACGCCCACCAGCGTGCCCGAGCCGCGCTGGCGCATGGCGTGCAAGAAGGGCTGGAAGGTCGCCGCCATGCCCAGGTTGTTGGTCTCGAAGGTGGCGCGCATGACCTGCAGATCGTCGATCTCGGCGCTGTCCATGCCCACGCTGATGCCGGCGTTGGCGATCACCGCATCGGGCAACCCCTGCCGGGCGATGCTCTCCCGCCCGCAGTCCGTGATGCTGTCGATGTCGCGCACATCGGCGGCATAGACGCGCGCGCTGTCCGCGCCGATGCCCTGCGCGTCGAGCCAGGCCTGGGTGGCCTCGGCGCGACGCGCCACCAGGGCCAGCCGCCAGCCGGCGCGGTGAAAGCGCAAGGCCAGCGCCTGGCCGATGCCGCTCGATGCACCGGTGATGTAGACCAGTTTTTCGCTCATCGCACGAGCCTTTCCATTTCGGCGCCGGCTTCAGCGCGGCACGGCCGACGCGGCCAGGCTGGGCGGGCCTGACGGCGCCAACGGCTTGAGCAGCGCGCTCATGTGCCCGTCGAGCTGCAACAAGCCCGACAGGTTGTCGTATGCCAACCCCTGAGCGCGAAATTCGCTGTCGCCACGCCGCACCCACACGGGCAGGTGCGAGCGCAGCCGTTCGGTTTTCAGGAATGCATGCAGAAAATCGCCGCGAAACTCGATCGCCTCGCCACGCGGCCCGGTGCCATCGACCTGGGCATTGCCGAACAGCTGCACCTCGCTGCCGTCGCCGTTGCTGAGGGCACGGTCCGCCCGCGCCAGCGTGACGCGGCCATCGGCGCCGACCGCACGGATGCGCGCATCGTTGACCTCGATGCGGTCGGTGTCGGGATAGTGGCGAAGCTGCGCGCCCTGGATGCGGACCTTCAGCTTGCCGTCGGCATCGAAGCGCTCGACCTCGAAGCCGTGCATGACGTAGTCGGGGTCGCTGCGCAGCGGCGCTGTCTCTCTCGCCTCCTCCGGGCCGGGCGTGTTGCGCACCAGCCACCAGGTGCCCAGCGCCAGCAGCAGCATCAACAGCAGCGGCAGGTAGGCCGACAGTGCCATGCGCGCGCGCACGTGCCATGGCAGCGGTGCCCGCACAGGGGCCGCGGGCGCCGGTCCGAATGAAATCGGCACATCGGGCAGGTCGGGCAGGTGCAGTTCGATGGCCATCGACCGAAACCGTCACAGTGCGTCGAGCGTGTTGACTTGCGAGCGCAGGTGATCCTGCAACAAGGCGGCATAGCGGCCACTGGCGATGAGCAGCAGATCACAGAATTCGCGCGCCGCGCCGTGGCCGCCGGCCGCGTGGGTGACATGGTCGGCCAGCGCCTTGACCTCGGCATGCGCATTGCCGCTGGCGCAGGCCAGCGCGCAACGCGACAACAGCGGCAGATCGGGCCAGTCGTCGCCGATGGCGGCGGTATCGGCCCAGGCAATGCCGAGCGCGGCCAGCTGCGCCTCGGCCACCGCCAGCTTGTCCTGCACGCCATAGTGCGCGTGGCTCAGACCCAGATCGGCCACGCGCCGCCTGAGCGCCGGTGAGTCGCGTCCGCTGATGATGAGCGGCGTGATGCCGGCACGCACCAGCAGCTTCAGGCCATGGCCATCGAGCACGTTGAAGACCTTCAACGATTCGCCATCGGCACCGATGTACAACCGCCCGTCGGTGAGCACGCCATCGACATCGAAGATCGCGCATTTCATGCCCAGGCCGCTGCCCTGCGCCTTCAGCAGCAGTTCGGGCGCGAAGCTCAGCGCCGGGGTGTTGAGCGCTCGCGGCATCGTCGGAGCCCCCATCGCGCTCAGATGACCTTGGCGCGCATCAGGTCGTTCGAGTTCAGCGCGCCGACCAGGCGTTGCGCGTCATCGACGACCAGCACGCTGGTGACGCGGTGCTGTTCCATCACGCCGGCGGCATCGACCGCCAGCGCGTCGACGTGGACCTGCCTCGGCTTCGCGTGCATGACGTCGCGTGCACGCAGCGCGCGCAGATCGGCGCCGCGTTCGATGAGGCGGCGCAGGTCGCCGTCGGTGAAGATGCCGAGCACCTCGTCGCCGGCGCCGGCGATGGCGGTGAAGCCCAGGCCCTTGCCGGTCATCTCGCGCAGCATCTCGACGAAGCTCGCCTCGGGCCCGACCCGCGGCAGGGCATCCCCGCCGCGCATCAGGTCGCGCACATGCACCAACAACTTGCGCCCGAGGCTGCCGCCGGGGTGCGAGCGCGCAAAGTCCTCCTCGTGAAAGCCGCGCGCATCGAGCAGTGCCACCGCCAGCGCATCGCCGAGCGCGATCTGCGCGGTGGTGCTGGCAGTGGGCGCCAGGTTCAGCGGGCAGGCTTCCTGATCGACGGCACTGGAAATCACCTGGTCTGCGTGCCGCGCCAGCGTCGAATCGGGCTTGCCGGTCATCACCACCAGCGTCACACCGATGCGCCGCAGTGCCGGGATGATGGCCATCAGCTCATCGCTCTCGCCGCTGTTCGAGATGGCCAGCACCACGTCGCCGGCCATCACCATGCCCAGGTCGCCGTGGCTGGCTTCGGCCGGGTGCACGAAGAACGCCGGCGTGCCGGTGGAGGCCAGCGTGGCGGCGATCTTGCGGCCGACGTGGCCGCTCTTGCCCATGCCGGTGACAATGACGCGGCCACGGCACTCGAGCATCGCCTGCACGGCGCGGCTGAAGCCGGTCCCCTGGCGCGCGGCCAGCGCCAGCAGACCGCGCGCTTCGATCTCGAAGGTGGTGGCGGCCAGTTGCAGCGCGCGCGCCGCATCGAAAGGTCGGGTCGCGATCAAGCCTGTCTTGCTCCAGTGGGGCGCGGAGGTGCTCCGATACGATCGGTCATTCTAGGAGCCGGCATGCCTGCTGGCCCGTCGCTTGCGTCACCCGGCCATGGCCACCACCCTCGATCTCGCCTTGCTGTATCTGGTTGCCGCCGTACTCGGCGTGGTCGTCTGCCGCTCGCTGAAGCTGCCGCCGATGCTGGGCTACCTGGTGGTCGGCGTGCTGATCGGCCCGAACGCACTGGCGCTGGCCAAGGACAGCGCCAGCATCAAGTACCTGGCCGAGTTCGGCGTGGTCTTCCTGATGTTCGTCATCGGCCTCGAATTCAACCTGCCCAAGCTGCGCAGCATGCGCCAGCTGGTCTTCGGCCTGGGCCTGTCGCAGGTGCTGCTGACGATCACCGGCACGCTCGTCGGCCATGCACTGCTGGTGTGGCTGTACAGCTTCAGCGCGTCCAGCTGGCAGATGGGCTGGCAGGGCGCCGTCGTGCTGGGCGGGGCGATGGCCATGTCGAGCACCGCCATCGTCGTCAAGATGATGGCCGAGCGCCTCGAGCTGGAAAGCGAACACGGCAAGCGCGTCATCGGCGTGCTGCTGTTCCAGGACCTGGCCGTGGTGCCGCTGCTGGTGCTGATCCCGGCGTTGAACTCCAGTGGCACCGATATGGCGCGCGCGCTGGCGCTGGCGCTGCTCAAGGCGACGCTGCTGCTGACCTTGCTGCTGGTCGGCGGGCGCGCGCTGATGCGCTGGTGGTTGACGCTGGTCGCACGGCGCAAGAGCGACGAGCTGTTCATGCTCAACCTGCTGCTGGTCACGCTCGGCCTGGCCTGGCTGACCGAGCATGCCGGGCTGTCGCTGGCGCTGGGCGCCTTCGTCGCCGGCATGCTCGTCGCCGAGACCGAATACAAGCACCAGGTCGAGACCGACATCCGCCCCTTCCACGACGTGCTGCTGGGGCTGTTCTTCATCACCGTGGGCATGAAGCTCGACTGGCGGCCGGTGCTCGACCACTGGTTTTTGGTGCTGCTGCTGACGACCATCCCGGTGTTCGCCAAGTTCGTGCTGGTGGCGGGGCTGACCCGGCTGTTCGGCGCCACCACCGGGGTCGCGCTGCGCACGGCGCTGTACCTGGCGCAGGCCGGCGAGTTCGGCTTCGTGCTGCTGGCGCTCGGTTCCCTCAACGGCCTGCTCGCGCCGCAATGGCAGAGCCCGATCCTGGCCAGCATGGTGCTGTCGATGCTGATCGCGCCGTTCCTGATCATGTACAGCAACCGCATCGTCATGCGCCTGTCGGCCAGCGACTGGTTGCTGCAATCGGTGCAGCTGACGACGATCGCCAAGAAGTCGATCGCCACGCAGGCCCACGTCATCATCTGCGGCTACGGGCGCAGCGGGCAGAACCTGGCGCGGATGCTGGAAAAGGAACACATCCCGTACATGGCGCTCGACCTCGACCCCGACCGCGTGCGCCAGGCCGCCGCCGCCGGGCAAAGTGTGGTCTTCGGCGATGCCGCGCGGCTGCAAAGCCTGATGGCCGCCGGCCTGGCACGTGCCAGCGCGGTGGTCATCAGCTATCCGGACACGCCGTCGGCGCTGAAGATCCTGCGCCTGGTGCGCGAACACGCGCCGAAAGTGCCGGTGGTGGTGCGCACCATCGACGATGCCGATCTGGAGCGGCTGCGCGCGGCCGGCGCCGCCGAAGTGGTGCCCGAGGCGATCGAGGGCTCGCTGATGCTGGCCAGCCATGCGCTGGCGCTGGTGGGCGTGCCGATGCGCCGCGTGCTGCAGATGGCCGACGACGCGCGCGATGCCCGTTACGGCCTGCTGCGCGGCTACTTCCACGGCGCCGACGACGACACCGCCGACGAGCTCCAGCAGGAGCGCCTGCACAGCGTGACGCTGCCCGCCGCTGCCGGCTGCATCGGCCGCCGCCTCGGTGACCAGGCGCTGCACGCGGTGGGCGTGCGCGTGGTGTCGGTGCGCCTGGCCGCCGGCCAGGTGCAGACGGCGCGCGACGACACCGCGCTGGCGGCAGGCGACACGCTGGTCTTGTCAGGCCTGCCGCAGGCGCTGGCGCTGGCCGAGGACAAGCTGCTGCGCAACGCGTGACGGGCGCCTCCACCGGCCTCAGGCGAGGGCCGCGTTGCGTGTCGCATTGGCATGCTGGCGCAGCGCCAGCACCGCGGCGGCCGCGCGCAGCATCGGCAACGCCAGTTCGGGCGCACGCAGGCACATCGCATCCAGCCGCGCGGCATCGAGTGCCCACACCACCGCGGGCGTCATCGCCTCGACATGGGCCGCCCGCGGCACGGCCGCGAACAGCGCCGGCTCGCCGACCAGCGCGCCCGGGCGCAGCAGCGCCACGCTCGGCCCGCGGTGCCATGCGCCGCTGACGAAGACCTGCAGGTTGCCCTGCTCGACCAGGTAGGCGACACGTTCGACGTCGCCCTGCCGGATGAGCAGCTCGCCGGCCCGCAGTTCGCGCCTCACCAGGTAGGGAGCCAGCCGCAGCCATTGCACCAGGCTCAAGTCAGGCGCGAAGGCATCGTCGGCCGTCGATGCCTGCACGGAGCGAGCCAGCGCTGTGGTGTCCATTCGCCTGATGCCAGCCCCGTTGTCTCGTGCGGCCCGGACGGCTGCACGGCTGTGTGCTTGCGAGGCCGATTCTGTTGTCGTCGCCTGCTCAGCCGCAATCGCCCAGGCAGGGGCGCTGTTTCGGGGGGATCCGGCCGCGCTCGGTTGCGTGTGCATACCATCGCCCACCGAAGACCTGTCGATGGCAACCATGCGCACTGATCCCAGCCGCCCTTCATCGAAGCCCGCCCGCGTGCTGATCGTCGGCGCCGGCCCGGTCGGCCTCGCCCTGGCCATCGAACTCGGCCACCGCTCGATCCCCTGCCGGGTGGTCGAGCGCAACGAGCGCGTGGGCCTCGCGCCGCGCGCGAAGACGACCAACGTGCGCACCCGCGAACACCTGCGCCGCTGGGGCATTGCCGAGCGGCTGCGCGCCGCCTCGCCGCTGGGGCTGGACTACCCGTCGAACGTGGTCTTCTGCACGCGCCTGGCCGGCCACGCGCTGACGCGCTTCGAGAACGCCTTTTGCTGCGCGCCCGGGCGCCATCCGATGTATTCCGAGCACGCGCAATGGATCCCGCAGTACCTGCTGGAAGAGGTGCTGCGCGAGCATGCCGAGTCGTTGCCCGGCGTCGAGCTGCAGTTCAACTGCGCTTTCGAAAGCGCCGCGCAGGACAGCGGCGGCGTGCAGGTGCGTCTGCGCGACCTCGTGCGCGGCGACGACATCGCGTTGCGCGCCGACTACCTGGTCGGCGCCGACGGCGCGCGCAGCGCGGTGCGTGACACCCTCGGCGCGCGCATGCAGGGCCAGCAAGGCCTGTCGCGCAACTTCAACATCGTCTTTCGGGCGCCCGGGTTGGCGCAGGCGCACCGGCACGGGTCGGCGATCATGTACTGGCAGGTCAACCGCGACACGCCGAGCCTGATCGGCCCGATGGACCGCGACGACAGGTGGTTCTTCATGCCCACCCAGCTGCCGCCCGAATTGCAGCGCGCCGGGCTCGACAGCGCCGCGCTGATCGCCCGCGCCACCGGCATTCAGCTGCCCTACGAGGTGTTGAGCACCGACGAATGGGTGGCCAGCCGCCTCATCGCCGACCGCTACCGCGAGCGGCGCATCTTCATCGCCGGCGATGCCTGCCACGTGCACCCGCCCTTCGGCGGTCACGGCATGAACATGGGCATCGGCGACAGCGTGGATCTGGGCTGGAAGCTGGCCGCCGTGCTGCAGGGCTGGGGTGGCGAGGGGTTGCTCGACAGCTACGAGAGCGAGCGCCGCCAGGTGCATGAACGGGTCCTCGACGAGGCGGTGGCCAACCACGCGATGCTGGGCCATCAGCTGGCCGCCGACGGCATCGAGGACGATGGCGAGGCAGCCGACGGGCTGCGAGCGCAGGTCGGTGCACGCATCCAGTCGGCCAAGCTGCGCGAGTTCTGCACGCTCGGCGTGGTGCTGGGTGACCGCTACGAGGATTCGCCGGTCGTCGTCGCCGACGGCTCACCGGCCCCGGCGAGCGATTTCATCAACCACGTGCCCAGCTCGCGGCCGGGCAGCCTGGCCCCGCACGGCTGGCTGCACGACGGCAGTTCGTTGTACGACCACTTCGGCGCCGGGTTCACGCTGCTCACTTCGCCCGCTGCCGGCGCCAGTTCACTCGCACGCGTGGCGGCCGATGCCGCGACCCTGGGTGTGCCGCTCAAGTTCGTGCAGCCGAGCGAAGCGGGCGTGTTGGCGCACTACCCGGCGGCGTTCACTTTGATCCGGCCCGACCAGCACGTGGCCTGGCGCGGCCCCGACTGGCCGGCCGATAGCACCCATCTGTTCAGGCTCGTCACGGGTCAAGTTCAGCAGGCGCAGGCCCGATAAGGGTGTGTGGACTCACTTGCCGATGCAAAAACGGCTGAAGATCTCGCCCAACAACTGATCGGGCGTGAACGCGCCGGTGATCTGCGCCAGCGCATCGTGCGCCAGCCGCAGCTCTTCGGCGAGCAGTTCGAGCGTGTGGGTGTCGAGCTGCGCTTGCGCCAGCAGCAGGTGTTCGCGCGCTTGTTGCAGCGCCTGCAGGTGCCGCGTGCGGGCGATGAACAGGCCTTCAGCGCCGCCTTGCCAGCCAGCACGGCGCAGCAGCTCTTCGCGCAGCACCGCCAGGCCCGTGCCGGTCACGGTCGACAGCTCGATGCCCGCGTGCGGCGCCGGGCCGGCCAGGTCGCGCTTGGTGAACACGTGCAGCACGTGCGCGGCGGCCGGCAGCTGTGCGGCGATGTCGCGCTCGGCGGCGTCGTAGGCGGCGTCGCCCAGGCGTGTCAGGTCGTGCAGGAACAGCACCGCGTCGGCATCGGCGATCGACTGCCAGCTGCGCTGGATGCCGATGCGCTCGATCTCGTCGCTGCCGTCGGCGCGCAGCCCGGCGGTGTCGGTGACATGCAGCGGCACGCCGTCGATCTGGATGGTCTCGGCGATGCGGTCGCGCGTGGTGCCGGCGATCGGCGTGACGATCGCCAGCTCGGCGCCGGCGAGCGCGTTCAGCAGCGAGCTCTTGCCGACGTTCGGCTGGCCGGCCAGCACCACGCGCAGGCCTTCGCGCAGCAACGCGGCGCGGCGCGTGTCGCCGAGCAATTGCTCCAGCACCGACAGCAGTTCGACCAGCCGCTGCGCGCGCGCCGGCCTGCTGCACGAAATCGATGTCCTCTTCCGGGAAGTCGAGCGTGGCCTCGATGAGCATGCGCAGGTGCACGACCCGTCCGCGCAGTGCATCGACCTGCTGCGAGAAGACGCCGGACAGCGAGCGCGCGGCGGCTCGCGCCGCGGCCTCGGTGCTGGCATCGATCAGGTCGGCGACGGCTTCGGCCTGGGCCAGATCGAGCTTGTCGTTCAGGTACGCTCGCTCCGTGAATTCACCCGGCCGCGCCAGCCGCAGCCCGATGTCGCGGCCGGCTTCGAGCAAGCGCGCCAGCAGCATCTGCAGCACCACCGGCCCGCCGTGCGCCTGCAGTTCGAGCACTGCTTCGCCGGTGTAGGAATGAGGCGCGGGAAAGTACAGCGCCAGCCCGTGATCGATGGCCTGGCCGTCGGCATCGCGAAAGGGCAGCAACGTGGCCTGCCGAGGCACCAGCGGGCGCGCGCACAACGCATCGATCAGCGGCTCGAGCCCGGCGCCGGAGACGCGCACGATGCCGACCGCGCCGCGCCCGGCGGCGGTGGCGATGGCAACGATCGGCGTCGAACTCACGGCGCGCGCACCGTGTGGCGTGGCCTTACTTGCCGGGCAGCTTGGCGGCCACCTTGCCCCCCGGCATCTTGCCCAGCACCCCGAGCCGCTTGTTGATGAACCACTGCTGCGCGATCGACAGGATGTTGTTCGTCAACCAGTACAGCACCAGGCCGGCCGGGAAGAAGAAGAACATCACCGAGAACACCAGCGGCATGATCCACATCATGCGCGCCTGCATCGGGTCGGGCGGCGTCGGGTTGAGCCAGGTCTGGAACAACGACGACAACGTCATCAGGATCGGCAGGATGAAAAACGGGTCGGGCTGCGACAGGTCGTGGATCCACAGGATCCACGGCGCATTGCGCATCTCCACGCTCGACAGCAGCACCCAGTACAGCGCGATGAAGAACGGCATCTGCGCGACGATCGGCAGGCAGCCGCCGAGCGGGTTGACCTTCTCCTCGCGGTAGATGCGCATCATTTCCTGCTGCATCTGCTGCGGCTTGTCCTTGTAGCGCTCGCGCAGCTCGGTGACCTTGGGCGCCACCGCCTTCATCTTCGCCATCGAGCGGTAGGCGCTGGCGTTGAGCCAGTAAAAGGCGATCTTCAGCAGCACCACCAGCGCGACGATCGACCAGCCCCAGTTGCCGAGCACCGCATGCAGCTGGGTCAACAGCCAGAACAGCGGCTTGGCCAGGATGGTGAACCAGCCGTAGTCCTTCACCAGATCGAGCCCCGGCGCCAGTTCGGCGAGCTTGTTTTCTTCCTGTGGGCCGGCAAACAGCGTCGCCTGCTGCGTGGCCCGCTGGCCTGGCGCGATCTCGCCCATCGAGGTCACCATCGACACCGCATACAGGTTGTCGCCGACCTTCTGCGTGCGAAATTCGCGCAGCCCGTCGCCCGGCAGCAGCCAGGCCGAAGCGAAGTAGTGCTGGACCATCGCGATCCAGCCGTTGTTCGCGCTCTTGTCGTGGTCGGCCTTGTCCTTTTCGATGTCCTTGAAGGCGATCTTGTGGAATTTGGCCGCGTCGGTGTAGATCGCCGGGCCGGTGAAGGTGAAGTAGAAGGACGACTCGCCCTCGGGCGGGTTGCCGTCGCGGGCCAGCTGCAGATACAGCTGCGGTGTCACCGGCACGGTGCCGTCGTTGATGAACTCGTGCTTGACGTCGATGGTGTACTGGCCACGCCGCAGCGTGTAGGTCTTGACCAGCTTGTGGCCGTCGACACTCGCTGATTCGAAACGCAGCTCGAGCGCCTGCGCGCCGTCTTTCAACGTGCGCTCGCCCACGCTGGCGCTCATCGGCGTCAGGTGGTTGGGCAGCGTCACGCCGGGCTGGTTGGTGATCAGCCCGGTCTGCGCCAGGTACAGGCGCTTCGGGTTCTGGTCGAACAGCACCACCGGCTTGTTCGCATCGTTGTGGTCGCGTTGCTTGAGCAGTTCGAGGTGCACCAGTGTGCCGCCCGCACTGTCGAAGGTGGCGCGCACGACATCGGTGGTGAGCGTGATCTTCTCGCTGCCTGCGGTCACCGGAGTCGGGGCCGGCGTTGGCAAGGCCGTCGCGGAAGTCGGCGACGGAAGCGCGGACGCCGCAGGTGCCGGGATGGCGTTGCCCACCCCCGCAACAGGGGGCGCGGCGTCGGGTGCCGGCGGCGCGGCGCTCGCGGTCGGACGCGCCGACCCACCGAACAGCGACGGCTGCCCGCTGTGCTTGTTCCAGGCGTCCCACAGCAACACCAGCGACATCGTGAAAACCACCCACAGCAGGGTGCGGCGCATATCGGTCATGGGGGGCTCTGATTCGAAAGGGGGTTGGCGCGGTGGCCGAGGCCGAGGCGACTGAAAATTCGGGGGGCTTCGCGCGGCACCTCGTCGCAGCCGCCCTGGCACCAGGGCTGGCAGCGCAGCACGCGCCCGGCGGCCAGTGCGGTGCCGGCGACGGCGCCGTGGTGCTCGAGGGCCTGCAAGGCATAGGCCGAACAGGTCGGCTCGAAGCGGCAGGCGTTGCCGAGCCAGGGCTTGAGCAGCAGCCGGTAGCCCCGCACGAGCGCGATCAACACGCGCTGCGGCAGCAAGCGGGCAAAGCACATCGAAGTGCGCAAGGGCTGCATGTCGGCTGGGAAGGGGTCGTTCAGGCCGTGGCCTGGGCAAAGAGCCGGTCGAGTTCGCCGGCAGCGCTGGCGCGCAACGCCGCGGAATCGGCGCTGACGAACGCCGTGCGGGCAAAGGGCCGGCGCAGACGCACCAGCCACAGGCCGCCTTGAAGGCTGCCGCGGTGCCGCAGCACGGCGGCACGGATCTGGCGCCGCAAGGCGTTGCGGGTGACCGAGCGCGGGGCGTGGCGTTTGGGAATCACACAGCCCAACCACACCCCTTCGGACGAGTCATCCACAGCCTGTTCGGGAACGGTGGACAGTGCTGTGGATAACTTGTTTGAATCGGCGCTCTTGACACGTTGTGCGGCAGCGCTCGGACCGCCAGGCAGGTGATGCGCGGCGAAGTGGACGCTTCGGCAACGGGCGGGCACGGCGAGCAGACGTTCGAAATCGCTCTTGCGCAGCAGGTGGCCGATCATGCGTCGGCGTGCCGGCACCCGGCTGGGACAAACCTCAGACAGCCAGACGTTTGCGACCCTTGGCCCGGCGCGCGCTGATGATGGCGCGGCCGGCGCGCGTCTTCATGCGCACGAGGAAGCCGTGCGTGCGTGCACGGCGGGTCTTTGACGGTTGATAGGTGCGCTTCATGATGGGATCCTGTGCTGTGTCGATCTGCCCGTGTCGTCATCCTCGCGCCGCGCCGTGAACGCGCGCCGCATGGCTTCGGGCTCCGAAGTAGGGGCTCCACGCCGACGCCCTTGTGTGGCAATTCGGCAATCTCCGGGAAACCGATGATTACAGCAAAAAACGCCTTTCAGGTCAAACACTTGCGTCCATTCACCAGCGCATGCCGGGGGCTTGACCCCGTTCCCGAAACTGTGGATAACCCCTTTCGGTCCGGCCTTCGGGCTCTACAATCCGGTCGCTCACAGAACAACTTCTCCACAATGAGCCAAGACTTGTGGCAACGCGGCTTCGACAAGCTCGCCGCGAAACTGCCCGAACACCAATTCAACACCTGGATACGGCCGCTGCCGCCGCCCCAGGTCAACCGCGATGCCGCCGGCATGCCCGTGGTGTGCATGCGCGTGCCCAACCGCTTCAAGCTCGACTGGATCCGCACCCAGTACGCCGCGCTGATCGAATCGGTGCTGACCGAAGTTGCCGATCAACCGGTGCGGCTGGAACTGAGCCTGGCCGCGCGTGACGCGGTTGCCGCCGAGGCGGACATGCCGGCCGTTGCGCGCACGCTGAACGGCGCCGTGCACGCGCTGGCCAGCCTGCCCGAGTTGAACAGCGCGGGCGCGCCCGGCGCCGCGCGTTTGCCCGCCAACGCCGCTGCGCGAGCGGGCATCGCCGGGCCCGGCCACAAGCTGAACCCGGCGCTGACCTTCGACACGCTGGTGCCGGGGCGCGCCAACCAGATGGCGCGCACCGCCGCGCTGCACGTGGCCGGCGCGCCGGGCCACATGTACAACCCGCTGTTCATCTACGGCGGTGTCGGCCTGGGCAAGACGCACCTGGTGCACGCGGTGGGCAATGCGCTGCTGAAAGATCGCCCCGATGCGCGCGTGCTGTACCTGCATGCCGAGGTCTTCATCAGCGACGTGGTGAAGAACTACCAGCGCAAGACCTTCGACGAACTGAAGGCCAAGTACCACAGCCTCGACCTGCTGCTCATCGACGACGTGCAGTTCTTCGCCGGCAAGGAGCGCACACAGGAGGAGTTCTTCAACGCCTTCGAAGCGCTGCTGGCCAAGCGCGCGCACATCATCATGACCAGCGACACCTACCCGAAGGGGCTGGCCGACATCGACGAGCGGCTCACCAGCCGTTTCGACGCCGGGTTGACGGTGGCCATCGAGCCGCCCGAGCTGGAAATGCGCGTCGCCATCCTGATCAAGAAAGCGGTGGCCGAAGGCGCCGCCATGCCCGAAGACGTGGCCTTCTTCGTGGCCAAGAACGTGCGCGCCAATGTGCGCGAGCTCGAGGGCGCGTTGCGCAAGGTGCTGGCCTATTCGCGCTTCAGCCAGAAAGAGATCAGCATCGGCCTGGCGCGCGAGGCGCTGAAGGATCTGCTGTCGATCCAGAACCGCCAGGTCGGCGTCGAGAACATCCAGAAGACGGTGGCCGACTTCTACAAGATCAAGATCGCCGACATGTACAGCAAGAAGCGCCCGGCCAGCATCGCGCGGCCGCGCCAGATCGCCATGTACCTGGCCAAGGAGATGACGCAGAAAAGCCTGCCCGAGATCGGCGAGCTGTTCGGTGGCCGCGACCACACCACGGTGCTGCACGCGGTGCGCAAGATCGGTGGCGAACGCAGCAAGAACACGGAACTCAACCAGCAGCTGCACGTGCTCGAACAGACCTTGAAAGGCTGACTTCTTGTGACAGCTTGTCAAGGCAGAACCCTGGGGACAACCGCACCGTGATCGTCGGGTTGTCCACGGCCCTTTCGGCAACGGCCGAGTTGTTGTCTCTTCCTCCCGCGCGAACAGCCCGTCCGCTCACAGGGTTCTCACACAGCTAAGGGCCTGATGGAACAGGTGAAAATGGCGTTGTCCACAAGTGCACCGGGTGCCTATTACGACCACCAGGCTTTAAAAAGAGTCTTAAGAAGAGGATGACATGATTGTCTTGAAGGCCGCGCAGGAAAAGGTGTTGGGTGCATTGCAATCCGTCGCCGGCATCGTCGAGCGCCGGCACACGCTGCCGATCCTGGCCAACGTGCTGCTGCGCAAGACCGGCGCGCAGGTGCAGCTGACGACCAGCGACCTGGAAATCCAGGTGCGCACCGAAGCCGAACTGGGCGGCGATGCGGGCGACTTCAACACCACCGTCAACGCGCGCAAGCTGATCGACATCCTGCGTGCGCTGCCGAGTGACCAGGTGGTGAGCTTGTCGGCGGCGCAGAACAAGCTCACCTTGCAGGCTGGCAAAAGCCGCTTCACCTTGCAGACGATGCCGTCGGACGACTTCCCGCTGGTCAACGAAGCGGCCGATTTCGGGCCCACCTTCTCGCTGCCGCAGAAGACCTTGCGCGACCTGGTCAACCAGGTGCACTTCGCGATGGCGGTGCACGACATCCGCTACTACCTGAACGGCATCCTGTTCATCGCCGAAGGCAAGCAGTTGACCTTGGTGGCCACCGATGGCCACCGCCTGGCGCTGGCGCAGGCCACGCTCGACAACGAGATCCCGAAGCAGGAGGTGATCCTGCCGCGCAAGACGGTGCTCGAACTGCAGCGGCTGCTGCGTGACGAGGACACGCCAATCGAGATGCGCTTTGCCGCCAACCAGGCGCGCTTCGCCTTCTCGGGCATGGAATTCGTCACCAAGCTGGTCGAGGGCAAGTTCCCCGACTACAACCGCGTGATTCCGAAGAACCACAAGAACGCGGTGGTGCTGGGCCGTGCGCCGCTGCTCGCATCGCTGCAGCGTGCGGCGATCCTGACCAGTGAGAAATTCAAGGGCGTGCGCATCAACATCGAACCGGGCAGCCTGCGCATCGCCTCGAGCAACGCCGAGCAGGAAGAGGCCAAGGAAGAGCTCGAGATCGACTACGGCGGTGATGCCATCGAGATCGGCTTCAACGTCACCTACCTGATCGACGCGCTGGGCAACATGACCGCCGAGATGGTCAAGCTGGAGTTGCAGGACACCGCCGCCAGCGCGCTGTTCACCGTGCCCGATATGCCCGGTTTCAAGTACGTGGTGATGCCGATGAGGATCTGAGCCGCGTCGCGGCTCAGATCCTGCATCGGCATCCGATGCCCGTATGTTGGACACCCCCCTGCCCCCCGCCAAGCGGGGGGTTCCAGTCAGACTGACGAGACGGCCGCTTCAGCGGTCTTGAATGCATGAACGAAGCCCTGAACCCCGCCGACGAAGACGCGCGCAAGGCCAAGCGCGACTACAGCGCTGCGCACAGCGAAGCCTATGGCGAGGGCAGCATCCAGATCCTGGAAGGGCTGGAAGCCGTGCGCAAGCGCCCCGGCATGTACATCGGCGACACCAGCGACGGCACCGGCTTGCACCACCTGGTGTTCGAGGTGGTGGACAACTCGATCGACGAGAGCCTGGCCGGGCACTGCGACGACATCGTCGTCACCATCCACAGCGACAACAGCATCAGCGTCACCGACAACGGCCGCGGCATCCCCACAGGCGTGAAGATGGACGACAAGCACGAGCCCAAGCGCAGCGCGGCCGAGATCGCGCTGACCGAACTGCACGCTGGCGGCAAGTTCAACCAGAACAGCTACAAGGTCAGCGGCGGGCTGCACGGCGTGGGCGTGTCTTGCGTCAACGGCCTCAGCAAGTGGCTGCGGCTGACTGTGCGCCGCGAGGGCCAGGCGCACTACATGGAGTTCAAGCAGGGCATTCCGCAGGACCGCGTGCTCGAGCAACGAGAGGGTTTCGAGATCAGCCCGATGAAGATCATCGGCGAGACCGAAAAGCGCGGCACCGAGGTGCACTTCCTGCCCGACCTGGAAATCTTCTCGAACATCGACTTCCACTACGACGTGCTGGCCAAGCGCCTGCGCGAGCTGAGCTTCCTGAACAACGGCGTGCGCATCCGTCTCGTCGATGAACGCAACAACCGCAGCGACGACTTCGCCTTCGCCGGCGGCGTGAAGGGCTTCGTCGAGTTCATCAACACCGGCAAGAAAGTGCTGCACCCCACCGTCTTCCACGCCAGCGGCGAGAAGATGAGCGAGCAGGGCACCAACATCACCGCCGAAGTGGCGATGCAGTGGAACGACGGCTACAGCGAGAACGTGCTGTGCTTCACCAACAACATCCCGCAGCGCGACGGCGGCACGCACCTGACCGGCCTGCGCGCGGCGATGACGCGTGTTATCAACAAGTACATCGAGGACAACGAACTGGCGAAGAAGGCGAAGGTGGAAGTCACCGGCGACGACATGCGCGAAGGCCTGTGCTGCGTGCTGAGCGTGAAGGTGCCCGAGCCCAAGTTCAGCAGCCAGACCAAGGACAAGCTGGTCAGTTCGGAAGTGCGCGGCCCGGTGGAAGACGTGGTCAGCAAGGCGCTGACCGACTACCTGCTGGAAACGCCCAACGACGCCAAGATCATCTGCGGCAAGATCGTCGACGCGGCACGCGCCCGTGAGGCGGCTCGCAAGGCGCGCGAGATGACACGCCGCAAGGGCGTGCTCGACGGCATGGGCCTGCCGGGCAAGCTGGCCGACTGCCAGGAAAAAGACCCGGCACTGTGCGAGATCTACATCGTCGAGGGTGACTCCGCCGGCGGCAGTGCCAAGCAAGGGCGCGACCGCAAGTTCCAGGCGATCCTGCCGCTGCGCGGCAAGATCCTCAACGTCGAAAAAGCGCGCTACGAGAAGCTGCTCACCAGCAACGAGATCCTGACTTTGATCACGGCGTTGGGCACCGGTATCGGCAAGGGCATGGGTGGCGACGACTTCAACGTCGACAAGCTGCGCTACCACCGCATCATCATCATGACCGACGCCGACGTCGACGGCGCGCACATCCGCACCTTGCTGCTGACCTTCCTGTTCCGGCAGATGCCCGAGCTGGTCGAGCGCGGCCATATCTACATCGCGCAGCCGCCTCTGTACAAGGTCAAGCACGGCAAGCACGAGCAGTACCTGAAGGACGGCATCGAACTAGATGCCTACCTGCTGCAGGTGGCGCTGGACGGCGCGGTGGTGGAACCGGGGGTGGGCAAGCCGGCCATCGGCGGCAGCGCGCTGGAAGAGCTGGCGCGCCAGTACCTGCTGGCCAACGCGGTGGTCGAACGGCTGAGCAACTGGATGGATGTGGAAGGTCTGCGAGCCATCGCCGACGGCTTGGTGCTCGACCTGGACAGCGCGGCGGCCGCCGAAGCCAGCGCGGTGGCGATGGCCGGCGCGCTGCACGATGCCGAGGTGGCGGCCGAGTTCGACGCGCGCACCGACAAGCACCTGCTGCGCATCAGCCGCCGCCACCACGGCAACATCAAGAGCAGCGTCATCACGCAGGACTTCGTGCACGGCGCCGACTACGAAGCGTTGGCCAAGGCCGGCCTGACCTTCAACGGCCTGCTGGGCGACGACGCGCGTGTCTTGCGTGGCGAAGGCGAGCGCCAAAAGGAGCAGCGCGTGGCCGACTTCCGCGCCGCGATGGCCTGGCTGATGGGCCAGGCCGAGAATGTCGTCAGCCGCCAGCGCTACAAGGGCCTGGGCGAGATGAACCCGATGCAGTTGTGGGAAACGACGATGGACCCGGCCGTGCGCCGGCTGCTGCGCGTGCAGATCGACGACGCCATCGAGGCCGACCGCGTGTTCACGATGCTGATGGGCGACGAGGTCGAGCCGCGGCGCGATTTCATCGAGAGCAATGCGCTGCGGGCGGGGAATATCGACGTCTAGACTAGGGTTCGTCTAGGGTGGTGGTGACATCGCCAGCATTCCCGGCTGCCGGCGCAGCGGCGCCTCGACCCGCTGGGCCTGTCACCCGACACGATGTCGATCGCGAGCCGATGCAGTCAACCCATTCGGCCGAGCCAGGCCAGCCGCATCAGCGCCAGTTGGCGAGGCCGCATGGGCCGATCGTCGCGGCCCGGTCAGCCGGTTGCTGGTGGCGACTCGATCTCGCGCAGGTGTTGCAGCGCTTCCTGTGACGATTCATAGACATGCGGCGCCACGCCGCGCCGCGACAGCGTCTGGCCGAGCTTGAGCCGCAGGAAGCCCGAGGTGGTGTAGCGCGTCACGTTCCAGTAGTAGGCCTCGATCAGGCCCTTGACCATCGCCGCATAGTCGTCCTCGACCTCGGGTGCGATCTCGAAGTTGTCGTAGTTGACGATCGCGTACACCTTGCGCCCGATGCGCTCGAGCTTGTTCACGACATGGCGCCGGATGTCCTCGACGTCCTGCCTGCTCCGCACGCGCAGCCGCTCGAAGTTGATGTACAGCGCATTCTGGTCGGCGTGGTAGGTCAGGCGCCGGTCGAGCGGCACCTCGAGCAGCTGCTCGCGCAGGCCCATCGGCTCGCTGCCGAGCAGGCGCGCATCCATCGGCTTCGGCGGCACCGGCATCAGCGGTTCGAAATCCATCTGCGCAAGCACGTCACGCTGCAGGTTGATGCCCGGGGCGATCTCGATCAGCGCCAGCCCCTTCTCGACGAGCTGAAAGACGCAGCGCTCGGTCACGTACAGCACCGGCTGTCGGCGCCCCCAGGCATGGCTGCCGCTGAAGGTGCGGTGCTCGACCCGGCGCACGAACTTGCGTGCGCGGCCCTCCTGCACGATGGTCAGCTGCCCGTCCTGCACCGCCACCTGCAGGGCACCGGTGGTGAAGGTGCCGCAGAACACCACCGCTTTCGCGTTCTGGCTGATGTTGATGAAGCCGCCGGCACCGGCCAGGCGCGGGCCGAAGCGCGACACGTTCAGGTTGCCTTCGGCATCGGCCTGCGCCAGGCCGAGGATCGCGATGTCCAGCCCGCCGCCGTCGTAGAAATCGAACTGGTAGGGCTGGTCGATGATCGCCTGCGGATTCGTCGCCGCGCCGAAGTTCAGGCCGCCGGCCGGCACGCCGCCGATCACGCCGGGCTCGGCCGTGAGCGTCATCAGGTCGGTGATGCGCTCCTCGGCTGCGACCTCGGCCACGCCTTCGGGCATGCCGATGCCCAGGTTGGCGACCGCGTTCGGCTTGATCTCGAGCGCGGCGCGGCGCGCGATGATCTTGCGCGCGCCCATCGGCATCGGCGGCAGCGTGTTCATCGGCACGCGGATCTCGCCGGCGAAGGCGGCGCTGTACGGCTCGATGAAGGTCTGCATGTGGTATTCGGGCTTCTCGGCCACGACCACGCAGTCCACCAGGATGCCGGGGATCTTCACCTGCCGCGGCGGCAGCGAGCCGCGCTCGACGATGCGCTCGACCTGCGCGACCACGATGCCGCCGGAGTTGTGCGCCGCCATCGCCAGCGACAGCGCCTCCAAGGTCAACGCCTCGCGCTCCATCGTCAGGTTGCCGTCCGGATCGGCGCTGGTCGCGCGCACGAAGGCGACGTCGATCGGGAAGGCCTTGTAGAACAGGTACTCCTCGCCGCCGAGCGTGAGCAGCTCGACCAGGTCCTCGGTGGTGCGCTCGTTGATCTTGCCGCCGCCGTGGCGCGGGTCGACGAAGGTGCCCAGCCCCACGCGCGACAGGTGGCCCGGCTTGCCGGCGGCGATGTCGCGCAGCAGGTGCGTGATCACGCCCTGCGGCAGGTTGTAGGCCTCGACCTGCCCGGCCACTGCCAGCGCCTGCAGCTTCGGCACCAGGCCCCAGTGGCCGCCGACAATGCGCCGCGCCATGCCGGGATGGCCGAAGTGGTTCAGACCGCGTTCCTTGCCGTCACCCTGGCCGGCGGCGTAGACCAGCGTCAGGTCGCGCGGGTGGCCGATGCCGCCGGGGTCGTCCTTCGCGCTGTCGACGAAGCGCTGCTCGAGCGCGACCGCCAGGTTCTCGGCGAAGCCGATGCCGACGAAGCCGCTTGTGCCGAGCGTGTCGCCGTCGCGCACCAGCTGCACCGCTTCGTGCGCCTTGACGATCTTGCCGTGTTCGAAGCTGCGCAGCGCCGACAGCAGCTCGGCGGTGGTCTGGTGGTCGCTCATCGCTCGCCTCCGGCTCGTGGCCGCTCGAGGTGGCGGACTTCGGCAAGCTTATCAACCCGGATGGGCCGTGGCCAGCCGGGTAGTGCATGGTCTTCCCGAACGCCGTGCTCTCACGCGCCGCAGCGGGCATGGGCCGGCGTCACACGGCGACGTGATCAGCGGCCGGCCAGCGAAGCCAAGGGCAGCGGCACCCGGACGCTGTCGCCGCTATGGAGGAGGCCGACTTCCAGCGTCTGCGGCATCCAGACCAGGTCGAAGACGAAGACAGCCTCCTTGCTGTCGCCGGAGTCGACCGCCAGGTTCACGAAATTCACCGGCGCTCGGGGCACGCCGTCGATCCACAGCCGCACCGTGCCCGAGCCGAAGCTCACGCCACCGCTGCCGGACGGCGCACTGCAACGAACGGTGATGGCGAGCAATGCCTTTTCAACCGTCTCGCGCTCGATGACCGCGCTGGAAATCTTGAAGGCAACCTTGCCGACCTGCACGGCTTCGTGCACCGCCATCGGCGCCGGAAATTGCTTGAGCGTGTCGACGACCCGGGCGGGCCTGCGGTGTCCGAACTCGTCCAAAGAGGCGTCGTCGGGGATCGGTGAGCGGGCCGACAGCGTGACCGGGATGCGCGTGCTGTCGGCATTCATGCGCACCTCGAGCGCCACGTCGGCAACGCCGGCTGGCACGACGAAGCGCAAGGTCGTGTCTTTCGCTTCGCCGGCTTCGGTGCTGCTGAAGAGCGACGCGATCGGCGCGATCGACTGCTCGCCGGCGATGAGTCGGAACTGATCGCTGCCGAAGGCTTCATCGGACGGGCCGCGGTTGAGCATGCGCACCAGAAAACTCAGCACCTGCGTGCTGCTGTCGCGCGGCTCCTGGCGGATGCCCAGGATGCTGAACTCGACTTGCGCGCGATTGGTCCGGAAACGAACGTTGGTTAATGGCGGCAACGCGACCGCAAAGGCGTGCCGCTGCACCGTAGCCTCGGCGGCGCGCGGCGTGCGCGCCACGGGCTGGGTTGGCGGGTCGATCGCCACGCTCGCCGCGGCTGCGCCCGCTTCAGCCTTGACGATCGGCGGGTTCGGGCCGTGGAACGCCCACCACGCGCCCCCTGCAACCAGTGCCAGCCCAAACAGCACTGCGACGCCGGTGCCGTATCGCCGGGCCTTCGATGCTGTTGTCGCCATCGGCGCGCGGGCGGGTGGGTCCGTATTGCCGCGGCCATCCGCCAAGAGAAACTGGACCAGCTCACGCAAATCGCTGTCCCAGCGCGGGTCACTGAGCGTGACCGCCTGCCTGCGCACCAGCGGCTGCAACGGCTCGGGCAACTGGTTGGCGCCAGGCATCGCCGCGCCGTGGACGAGCACGGGGATCACCGTCGCACACTTGGCGAGGCCGGAAACGATCTCGCGGCGCACGAAATCGTCCGGGTCATCGATGCGACGCCGGCCCGACGCATCGACCGCCTGCAGCCAGCGCGGCCCGATCACGGCCAGCAGGCAGTCGGCCCGGCCCACCGCCTGTTCGAGCTCGAGCGCGAAGTCCTGGCCCGGCCGCAGGTCGGCCACGTCCATGAAGACGTGTTCGGCGCCCCAGCGTTCCTTGAGCCCATCGAACAACCTGCCGGCGTGGCCGGCGCTGTCGTCGCGGCGATAGCTGATGAAGATGTCGTTGATGACCGTCGCTCCACGAAAGCAGGGCAGCGCTCGAATCATCTCAGCAAACGCCGCCGTATCGAAGAAACTGCCGAGTCACTTCGACATGCCGACTTGACTGCAAACTCGCCGGCCTGCCATGCGTTTTCATGGCAAGCCTGCCCACCCATCACCGAGGAGCCGAGATGGCCATTGCCCCCACCGAACCCACTCTTGTGAGGGCCGCCGTGCTGATCATCGGCAACGAGATCCTGTCGGGGCGCACCCAGGACACGAATCTGGCCTACCTGGCCAAGAAGCTCAACGACTACGGCATTCAGATTCGCGAAGCGCGTGTCGTGCCCGACATCGAACGCGACATCGTCGAAGCCGTGAATGCACTTCGCAACCGCTACGACTATGTGTTCACCACCGGCGGGATCGGCCCGACGCATGACGACATCACCGCCGACTGCATCGCTGCCGCCTTCGGTGTCGATCTGGTCGTGTCCCCAGAGATTGCTGCTCTCATCGAGCGAAGGCCCGCACCGCCCGAGATCATGGCGTCGCGCATGCGCATGGCGCGCATTCCCCGTGGTGGCGGCTTGATCGACAACCCGCTGGGACCCCCGGGCTTCTACATCGGCAATGTCTACGTGATGGCCGGCATCCCGCGGGTGATGCAGCAGATGGTCGACTCACTGGCGGGCAAGCTGCGGCGCGGTGCGACAGTGCGATCGCGCAGCGTCACGGCCTATCTCACCGAAAGCCAGGTCGCCAGGCGCCTGAGCCAGATCCAGGACGAGTACCCCCACATCGACCTCGGCAGCTACCCGTTTCAGCGCGAGGAACGCTACGGCACGACCCTGGTCATGCGCGGAACCGATGAAGCGGGCCTCGACACGATGCTCGAGGCCGTGGTGCGCATGATCGTGGAGCTCGGCGCTGAAGCCGTGGATGTTCAGCGGGGATGAAGGAAGCGCCGGCCCTTCAAGAGCTTGCGCGGAGGCTCGTATGTACGGCCAGAGCGGACAGTCGATATGAACCTGAAGCGCGCGCAGGCGCTACGACAGGCCGTGCTGACAAGGGCTTTCAATGGCTGACGCAGTCGCGCAGAATGCGGGCCAGGGAGACTGCCGTGAGTACAGAACGCACCGCTGAACTGGCCACGCTGCGCTTCGATGGCCGGCGCTTCGATGGGCATGCGCTCGACGTGGAGTGCACCCAGGAGCTGTTGGCCTATCGCACGCTGGTTCTTGAGTGCGCCAAGGAAATATGGCGCAGCAAGAACCCGGACCGCGTGCGCCTGCCAAAGGGGTTCGGCGAAGGATTCCGGCTGGAGTTCGATCGTGTCATGCCAGGCTCGGCGGCGGTGCCACTGCGGCGGGTTCGCGAAGCGATCCAGGGCGAGCTGGACCTCGGCGACGAGTTCGACGAGGCTGCGGAGTTGATCGATGAGTCGATTGCCGCCGCGGATCGGGACGACTTGCTTCCCGAAGCACTGCCCGCAAACGTGGTGCCGCTGTTCCGCGACTTCGGCCGCACGCTCGGCCCCGATGAGACGCTCTTCGTGCGTGCCGGGCGAAGCGCGGCGGAAGCGGTCTACGGCCAGCGTGCGCGGACGCGGCTGGCCGAATGGGTTGGACCGACCTTCGAGGATGCCATCGATCTCGTCGGCGAAGTGCGTATGGCCAATGTCGGGCCGGGTGCTTTCAAGCTGCAGCTTACCGAGGGCGGAGCATTGATCGATGGGCGATTCGAATCAGCGCACGAGGCCGTCGTACTGGAGGCGCTCAGGAACCATCGCAGCGTGCAGCTGCGTGTGGTCGGCATCGCGGAATTCTCGACGCGCGACAGGCAGATGCGCCGCATGGTTCGTGTCGAACGGGTCGAGGTGGCGCCCAAGGTGCTGGTGCCTTATGACGAGACGGCCACGCCGATCTGGGAGGAACTTGCCTCGATCGGCATGGGTGCGCCGCCCGACACCTGGCGGGCGGTGCCCGATGACCTCTCGACCCGCATCGACGAGGTCGTTTACGGGACTTGGGGCACGCGCGAGTGAAGGTGGTGTTCGCCGATACGGGCTATTGGGAAGCTGTTCTCAACCCCAACGACCGGCTTCACCACAAGGCGCGCGCAGCGTCGGCCGCGCTCGGCAAGGCGCGGCTGGTCACGACGGAAATGGTTCTGTCGGAGCTACCGGCCGCGCTTTCGAAGTTGCCGGTTCGGCCCTTCGCGGTGGCTGGCGTGGACCGGATCCGGGCCAACCCGAACGTGGAGGTGGTGCCACAAGACCTCGCTGCAGTTCGCGCACTCGTACCAGCTCTATCGAGGGCGCATGGACAAGGAGTGGAGCATCACTGACTGCGCCTCGTTCGAGGTGATGCAGGCACGAGGCATCAGCGAGGCCCTGGCGCGCGATCTGCATTTCGAGCAAGCAGGGTTTGTTGCTTTGCTGCGCACATAGCTGCATCAGCCGCGGGTTGAGTCGATGGTCGCACAGGCGTTCCTCGACGAGTGGATTGTCGTGTCGCTGAAACGAGAATTGGGATCGACCCACTTTCTCGCGCTGCGGCGCAAGCTCGGGGATGTGGCGGCGACTCCTTTTCCGCGGATCGCAAACAAGAACATCGGCAACCCATGAACACCTCCACCCTCGTCCAGAAACTCTGGAACTACTCCAACGTCCTGCGCGACGACCGCATGAGCTTTGGCGACTATGTCGAGCAGCTTACCTATCTGCTGTTCCTGAAGATGGCCGACGAGCGCAGCTGCCCGCCGTACAGCCAACCGAGCCTGGTGCTACCGCCACACGCTCGAAGGGTGGTAGCTACGGGCTTCAACATCGATCATGTGCTTATCGGCCCGGCAGGCGTGTTCACCATCGAGACGAAGACGTGGAGCAAGCCGTTGTACGGTGACGCCCGCATCGCCTATGACGGCGAGAACCTTACTGCGGGCAAGCTGCAGCCAGATCGTGACCCGGTGGTTCAGGCAAAGGCGCAGTCACGCTGGCTCAAGCTGCTGATAGCCGAGAGCACTGGCCGGAGACTAAATGTGCAGCCGGTCGTCTTGTTTCCAGGCTGGTTCGTCGAGGCTGCGTCTGGCAGCCAGAAAGAGGTCTGGGTGCTGGAACCAAAGGCCTTGCCCGCCTTGCTGGCAAATGCCGACCATCACCTCGCCGCGGAAGACATAAAGCTTGTGTCGTTCCACCTCTCGCGCTTCATTCGCAGCGTCGAGCGTGAACGTGTCCCCCAGTAAGAAGGCGGACCAGCTGCTGCGTGGGGCGCCTTCGATCGTCACGTTGCCTGCCAAGTTGCGGCGTGCGCTCTGCCCGAGGCCGAGCACCAACTGATTGCCGAGACCACGCCAGAGTGTCTGCTGCTGCGCCCGACCGTCACGCAGGGCCGCGCCCCCTGGCGCTCAGCGCACGAAGGCGTGGAAGGCCTGTCTGAACACCGCCGGCTCCGCCACCGCGACGAACAAGACACCGGCCACGGCGCCGGAAAAGTGCGCGTCGTGGTTGACGCGCCCGCCTGCCTGACGCGACGCGACCCACGTGTACGCCAGGTAGGCCACCGCGAAGACCGGCGCCGGGATCGGCACGGGGATCGGCAGGATGAAGATCGAGGCGCTGGGAAAGTACAGGATCGAAGCGAACAGCACGGCGAGGATCGCCCCCGAGGCACCGAGCGTGCGGTAGTTCGGTTCGTGCCGGTGCTTGAAGTACGTGCCGGCGTCGCTTGCGAGCAGGCCGACGACATACAGCGCCACGAACATCGGCGTGCCCATCGCGCGCTCCAGCGAGAAGGCGAAGGCCCAGAACGTGAAGCCGTTGAAGAGCAGGTGCATCAGGTCGGCGTGCACGAATGCGCTGGTGATCAGCGTCACGTACTCGCGCCGCGGCACCAGCCAGTGCGGCCTGAACAGGCTGCGCTCGATGAGCGACGGGGCGGCAAACAGCGCAATGAGGCTGACCGCGACGATCGTCGCCAGCAGCAGCGCGGCAGCCGGGGCGCCGCGGGTCAGCGTGATGAGTGTGTCCACCGTGAGGGGGCCGTTGCGGGCATGCGGGACATACGGGGCTCGGCGCTTGCGGCCATGGCGGCAGATTGTCGCTGCCCATGTCGCCACGGCGTCGATCTTGTCCCGGCGCCCCTCGTTAGACTCGTGGTCCACCCTTCTCACCGAGATCGCCCATGATTCAAAGTGTCGTCGCCACCATCAAGGCCAAGGCCGGCCACGAAGCCGAGTTCCAGGCCGCCGCCCTGCAGCTGATCGCCGCCGTGCGGGCCCACGAGCCGGGCTGCCTGCTGTACACGCTCAACCAGGGCGATGCGCCCGGCACCTTCGTGTTCATGGAGCGCTATGCCGACGAAGAGGCGGTGAAGGCGCACCGCGGCACCGAGCACTTCAAGACACTGGGCCGGGCGATGGGCACGTTCATGGACGGCCCACCGGCCGTGCAGCGCATGGTCGAGATCGGCTGATCGCCATGAGCGCCACCGACGTCCTGTACGAGGTTTCCGAGCGCATCGCCACGGTCACGCTCAACCGGCCCGAGCGGCTGAACGCCTACACCGCCGCGCTGGGCGATGCGCTGCGCGCGGCCATGCGCCGGGCCAGCGACGACCCCGGCGTGCGTGTCATCGTGCTCACCGGCGCGGGGCGCGGTTTCTGTGCCGGGGCCGACATGGACAGCCTGAAGGCCGGCAGCAGCAGCGGTGGCGCGGCACTGGCCCCAGCGCCAGTGGTCGAGCCTTTCGATGCGCAGTCCAGCCCCGACTACCAGACCGCGCATTCGTACTTCCCGGCCGTGCCCAAGCCGATCATCGCGGCCATCAACGGCGCCTGCGCCGGGCTCGGCCTGGTGTACGCGCTGTACTGCGACCAGCGCTTCGCGGCGGCCGGCGCCAAGTTCACGACCGCGTTCGCGCGCCGCGGACTGATCGCCGAGCACGGCATCAGCTACACGCTGGCGCGGCTGGCCGGGCTGTCGGCGGCGCTGGACCTGTTGATGTCGGCGCGCAAGTTCGATGCCGACGAGGCGCTGCGCCTGGGCGTGATCGACCGGGTGCTGCCGGCCGCTGCACTGATGGCTGCGGTGCGCGCCTATGCGCTGGACCTGGCCGACAACGTGTCGCCGCGCTCGATGGCGGTGATCAAGCGCCAGCTGTGGGCGGTGGGCCAGCAGTCGCTGCGCGAGGCGGTGAACATCGGCGATCGCGAGATGCGCGCCAGCTTCGCCACGGCGGACTTCAAGGAAGGCGTGGCGCACTTCGTCGAAAAGCGCCCCGCGCGCTTCACCGGCGCCTGATTTTCCCGGCGCGCCTGGATGGACACACCGTCGGTGTACGAACGCCTGGGCGGCGCCGAGGGGGTGCGCCAGCTGGTGCACCGCTTCTACCAGCTGATGGATGAGCGGCCCGACGCCGCGGACGTGCGCCGCCTGCACCCGCAGGACATGGCCCCCAGCCAGGACAAGCTGTACAAGTTTCTCAGCGGCTGGTTCGGCGGCCCGCCGCTGTATATGCAGGAACGCGGCCACCCGCGGCTGCGCATGCGGCACCACCCGTTTCGCATCGGGACGGCCGAGCGCGACCAGTGGTTGCTGTGCATGCGCCAGGCGCTGGACGAGCAGGTGGCCGATGTGTCGCTGCGCGCGGCCGTCGTGCGCGCCTTCGAGGGCATGGCCGAGCACCTGGTCAATGCCGGCTGAAGCGCTGCCCGAACGCATCGCACAATGGCGGCCATGTCATACGGCTTGACCTCCGCATTGCTGTCCTGGGCGATCACCGCGCTGTCCTTGTGGGCGGCGAGCCACATTTTCCGTGGGCTGAAGTTCGACAGCAGTGGCGCGCTGGTGGTGTCGGCGCTATTGCTGGGGCTGGCCAATGCCGTCGTCAAGCCGCTGCTGATCCTGTTCACCTTGCCGCTGACGTTTCTGACCTTCGGGCTGTTCCTGCTGGTCATCAACGCGCTGATGCTGCTGCTGGTGAGCAAGCTGGTGAAAGGCTTCAAGCTGTCGAGTTTCTGGACCGCGTTCTTCGCCGCCATCTTCATCTCGATTCTGGGCATCGTCATCGGGGCCTTCGTCGACGGCAGCCCCGAAACGACAATCCGCATGTCGCCGGGCAAGGGCTGGGTCTGAAGCGCAACGGCGTCGCCATCGAGACGGCGCGCATCGCGCAGGCAAAGTAAAACCCGGCGATGAATTTCGATGACGTGGTGAAAGGCCGCCGGAGCATCCGCGGCTATCTGAACAAGCCGGTGCCGAAGGCGCTGATCCGCGAAGTGCTCGAGCTGGCGCTGCGCGCGCCGACCTCGCTCAACACGCAGCCGTGGAATTTCCATGTCGTCGCCGGCCAGGTGCTCGACCGCATCCGCGCGGGCAATGTCGAGCGCAACCTGGCCGGCGTGCCGCACTCGCGCGAATTCCGCATGGGCCCGGGCTATGAAGGCGTGCACCGCGAGCGCCAGATCGGCATTGCCAAGCAGCTCTTCGCCGCGATGGGCATCGCGCGCGACGACAAGGCCGCGCGCCAGGACTGGGTGCTGCGCGGTTTTCGCCAGTTCGATGCGCCGGTGTCGATCGTCGTCACCTACGACCGCGCGATCCATGGCAGCGACATCGCGCCCTTCGACTGTGGCGGCGTCGTCAACTGCCTGGTCAATGCGGCCTGGTCGCGCGGCCTGGGCTGTGTCATCAACAGCCAGGGCATCATGCAGTCGCCCGTGGTGCGCGCGGAAGCCGGCATCCCCGACGACCAGGTGATCCAGACCTGTGTCGCCATGGGCTGGCCGGACGACACCTTCCCCGCCAACGCCGTGGTGTCGCAGCGCAAGTCGGTGGACGACGCGGCGGTGTTCGTCGGCTTCGACGACTGAGCCGCGGCGGATGCGCTGCCCGGCCGCCGGCGGCCGGGGACAATCGCCTTTGCGCCGTGACGCCCCGCCCGCCCCTTGCCCACCGAATCCCCGTCCAGCGTCGCCGCGCCGGCGCCCGTGCTGCCAGCGGGCGCGATCATCTGCCTGTCGCTGGCTGCCTTCGGCAGCGGCCTGTCCCTGCGCATCAACGATGCGTTGTTGCCCAAGCTGGCGACGGAGTTCGCCATCACGCTGGGCCAGGCTTCGCAGGTGGTCAGCGCGTTCGCCATCGCCTACGGGCTGGCGCAGGTGCTGTTCGGGCCGCTGGGCGACCGTTTCGGCAAGTACCGCGTGATCGCCTGGACGACGTTGGCCTGCGCCGCGTCCGCCGTGCTGTGCGCGCTGGCGCCCGGCTTCCTGACGCTGCGTGCGGCGCGGGTGCTGGCCGGCATCAGCGCGGCACCGATCATTCCGCTGGCCATGGCGTGGATCGGCGATGTCGTGCCCTATCGGCAGCGCCAGCCGGTCATTGCGCGCTTTCTCATCGGCCAGATCGCCGGGCTCTCGCTCGGCGTCGGCTTGGGCGGCTTCGCGGCCGACTTCCTGACCTGGCGCACGCCCTACGTGTTGATCGCGCTGCTGTTCGGCGCGGTGTGCGCGGCGCTGTTCGCGCTCGACCGTCGGTTGCCGGCGCTGGCACGGGCGACGCGCCCGCCCGGCGCGGCGCCGCTGCGCCGGGCCGTGGCGGAGTTCGGCTTCGTGCTGCGCGATCCCTGGGCCCGCGTGGTGCTGGGCCTGGTGTTCCTCGAGGGCCTGTTCCTGTATGGCCCCTTCGCCTTCATCGCCGCGCACATGCACCGGGTGTTCGGCCTGTCGTTGACCGCATCCGGCGCCGTGCTGATGCTCTTCGGTGCCGGCGGACTGGTGTTTGCGCTGGCGTCGCGCGCCTTGGTGAGCGGACTGGGTGAGCGAAGGCTGGTGCAATGCGGCGGCGTGGTGCTGGTCGTGGCCTACCTGGCCGTGGGGCTGGCGCCCACTTGGCAATGGCCGCTGGCCGGATGCTTTTTGGCCGGCATCGGCTTCTACATGGTGCACAACACGCTGCAGGTGAACGCCACGCAGATGCAGCCCGAGCGCCGTGGCGCCGCCGTCTCGGCGTTCGCCGCCTGCTTCTTTCTCGGCCAGTCGGCCGGCGTCACGCTCGGTGGCTGGTGGGTCGAGGCATTTGCCACGCGCGGCCTTCTGGTCGGCGGCGCGCTGGGGCTGGCGTGCGTGGCGTGGTTCTTGGCCCGGCGGCTGGCGGATCGCGCGAGCTGATGTCGAGTCCGCGGGCGGCGCGACCGCTGTTTCCCCTCGACCGGCCCCGCGTTGGTTATCCTGCGTCCCCAATCGATTCGGCCTGGGAGCAAATTCAATGCGATGCGTGCTGGTGGGATCGCGCTACTTCGGCGCCACCGTGTTCGAGGCCCTGCGCAAGGAAGGCGTCGCCGAGTTCACCCGCGTCGTGGCGCCGGCCGCTGACGACCGGCTGGCTCTGGCGGCACACGCTGCCGGCCTGGACGTGCATGTGCTGGTGAATCCGAAGGTCGTGCCCGGCGAGGCGATTCCCGAAGGCACCGAGCTGATCATCGCCGCGCACACGCATGCGCGTGTCAGCAACGAGGCGCTGGCGCACTCGCGGCTGGGTGGCGTCGGCTATCACCCGTCGCTGTTGCCGCGCCACCGCGGCATCGCGGCGGTGGAGTGGACCATCCTGGAAGGCGACGCGGTGGCCGGCGGCTCGGTCTACCACCTGGCCGACGGCTGGGATGCCGGCGCCATTGCCGCGCAGGACTGGTGCTTTGTCGCCAAGGGCGAAACGGCTCGCGATTTGTGGGAACGTGCGCTGGCGCCGATGGGCCTGGCGCTGCTGGCGCAGGTGGTGCGCCACGCACACGAGCACGGCGAACTGCCGGCACACCAGCAGGACCCGCGATTCGCCACGCGCGCGCCGATGATCCGTCGCGCGGTCGTCCTGACAGACGACACGCCGGCCACCACCACCGCGCTGGTCCTCACCGTGATCGGCCCCGATCGGCCGGGCATCGTGCGTGCGCTGGCCGAGCGCGCGCACCGCTTCGGCGCCAACTGGTCGGCCAGCCGCCTGGAACGGCTGGGCGGCGAATTTGCCGGCATGGTGCATTTCGAGGTGCCGCCGCACAACGCCGACGCGCTGGCCGATGCACTGCGCGCACTCGAATCGTCGGGCCTGCAACTGATGATCGCCAAGAGTGCCGGTGCTGGCGTGGCCGCCGGCCTGCGTGGCCTGGACCTGGAACTGATCGGCGAGGACCGGCTCGGCATCGTCAGCAAGCTGACGCACGTGCTGGCCGAGCAGGGCATCAGCATCGATCACATCCACACCGAAGTGCTCGGCGCCAAGACCGGCGCCACACCGACCTTCAAGGTGGTCGCGCATCTGCTGGCGCCGCAATCGCTGTCCGCCGAGGCGCTGCGCGACAAGCTCGGCGCGCTGGCCAACGAGATGACGCTGGACATCGCGCTCGGCGAACGCGGCGCTGGCTGAAGCGCGGCGGCGCGCGAATCAGGCCCGGATCAGTAGTGGATGCTGCGCGCCGCGCCGCCGCCGGCGGCGATGGCATCGCCGTTGATCGCCCGCGACTTCGGCGAACACAGGAAGGCGACCACGTGCGCCACCTCGTCGGCATGCACCAGATGCTGGATCGAATTGCCGGCGGCCATCTGCGCTTCCACGTCCGCGGCCGGCACGCCTTGCGCCGCGGCCCGCGCGGCGACCAGCGGCGCGGTGCGTTCGGTGCGCGTCAGCCCCGGGTGGACCACGGTCACGTTGATGCCGGCAGGCCCCAGCTCGTCGGCCATGTTCTTCGTCAAAGCCGCCACCGCGATGTTGCGCATGCTGCCGACCGCGCTGCCGGTCTGACGCGCGGCCAGGCCGCTGATGTTGACGATGCGCCCCCAGCCGGCGGCGCGCATGCCCGGCACGACTTCGCGTGCGCAGCGGATGTAGCCCATCACCTTGGTGTTCATCTCGGCGTGGAAATACTCGCCGGTGATCTCGCCGAGCTTCGGCGGCCCGGCGAAGCCGGCCGGTTCGGCCGCGGCATTGACCAGAATGTCGATCGATCCGCCCAGCTGTTTCGCCGCCGCGGCCATGGCGTCGCGCACCGCATCGTCGTCGGTGGTGTCCGCGCGCACGGCGACGACCTTGCGGCCGGTGGCAGCGGCCAATTCGCGCGCGGCCGCCTCCAGCGCCGTCGCGTCGCGGGCCAGCAGGGCCACGTCGGCGCCTTCTTGCGCCAGCGCACGGGCCACGGCTTTGCCGATGCCGCGGCTGCCGCCGGTGACCAGCGCGCGTTTGCCGTTGAGCTCGAGATTCATGAAGCGTGTCCTTGCTTGTGCTGTCGTCTGTCGATCACAGCAGGGCCTGCTCGATCTCCGAGAACGTGTGCGCGATTGGTGTGATGACGATGGCGCTGCCCAGTTGCCGTTCGATCTGTGCGCGCGAGATCACGCCGCGAATGCGCGGCGCCGTCTGCGCCGTGGCGCGCTGCACCACCAGCAGGTGGTTGCGGCCGAACTTGCGCAGCGTGGCCACCGCCTGGCCGACGCTGGCGCTGGCCAGGCGGTCGAAGTCGATGGCATGCAGCAGCTCGCGCGGCGTCATCACGTCGGCCACGCACAACTCGTCGTGGTGCACGCCGCGCTGTTGCACGATGCGCATCGGCTTCTCGCCGAGCAGATCGGTGCTGGTGACCAGCCCCACGATCGATGGCATGCCGCTGACCACGAACAGCATGCGCACGCCCTGGAAGATCATGGTCTGCTCGGCATCGCGCAGGCTGACATCGGGGCGCGTTGTGGCGGCCTTGACCTTGCTCAGGTCGGTCATCACGTCGCTGGCCGGTGAATCCAGGGTCACCGGCGTGCTGTGCCAGGGGCTGGCCTGGGCGATCGCGATGTCGGGCGGCAGGGCGGCGGTGGGAAGGGCGCTGTAGGGGTCCATGTACGGTTCCTTGTGGCTGGCGCCGGCGAACGCGGCGTGTCATCCAGACTATGCCGGAAAGACCGGCATGCCAACAGGGTGGGTACCTTGGTCGCTGGGTGGCGCCTTGGGCGCCGTGCGCTACGCTGGTTCCTTCAGGGGAAGTCCCGATCGGAGTGGCTGACGGATGGTCTGGATGACAGTGCTCAAGCTGGTGCCTTGGGGCGAGGTGGTGAAGAACGCGCCGCTGGTCGCCGAAGGTGCGAAGAAGCTGTGGGACAAGGCGGGCCAGGGCGCCACCGCACCGCCGGTGCCGCCGGCCACGGACGTGGTGCACGACGCGGGTGCCGCTGCGCCGGTCGACGAGGTGCTGGCCGCGCGGCAGGCCGAGACCGAGGCGTCGGTGGCACAACTGCAGGAGCAGATGCGCGCCGCTTCGAAGCTGATCAACGCGCTGGCCGAACAGAACGCCGAGTTGGTGGCAAGGGTTCAGGCGCACCGAGAGCGGTTGCTGTGGATGGCCGGCGGCCTGGCGCTGGCCGGCGTGATGGCGTTGGTGGCGCTGGTGGCGGTCGCGACCGGCGCGCGCTGATCCGCACCGCTCGCCGCGCTACAAGCCGAGCGCCGTCAGGCCGGCATGGTCGTCGGGCCGCCGCCCCAGCGGCCAGTGAAACAGCCGCTCGGCCTCGCTGATGGCCTGATCGTTGATGCTGGCATGGCGCTGTGTCATCAAGCCCTGCGCGTTGAAGTGCCAGTTCTCGTTGCCGTGGCTGCGAAACCACTGCGCCCGCCGTCGTCGTGCCATTCATAGGCGAAGCGCACCGCCAGCCGGCCCGAGCCCGGCGCGTCGTCGAAGGCCCACAGCTCCTTGATCAGCCGGTAGTCCAGCTCCTTCGCCCACTTGCGCGTGAGGAAGGCGTGCACCTGGGCGTGGCCGACCGGGAATTCGGCGCGGTTGCGCCAGCGCGTGTCTTCGGTATAGACGCGCACCACCACGTCGGGGTCGCGCGTGTTCCAGGCGTCTTCGGCCAGGCGCACCTTCTGCGCGGCGGTCTCGGCGGTGAAGGGGGGCAGCGGCGGGCGTGGGGCGGGCGTGTTCATGGCGCGCAACCGGTTGTGATGTGTCTCACCAGCCGATGGCCTTGGGCAGCCAGGTGGCGATGGCCGGAAAGTTGAACACCAGCACGATGCCGAGCAGCTGCAGGCCGACGAAGGGCAGCACGCCGGTGTAGATGTGTCGTGTGCTCACGCCCGGCGGCGCCACGCCGCGCAGGAAGAACAGCGCCCAGCCGAACGGCGGGGTCAGGAAGCTGGTCTGCAGGTTGACGGTGATCAGCATCGCCAGCCACACCGGATCGACGCCGGCAGCGGCGAAGATCGGCAGGAACAGCGGCACGGCGATGTAGCTGATCTCGATCCATTCGAGGAAGAAGCCGAGCACGAAGATCAGCGCCATCAGGAACCACACCGCCGCCGTCGTGCCGCCGGGCAGGAAGGCGAACAGGTCTTCGATCAGCCGCTCGCCATGCAGGCCGCGAAAGGCGAGGCTGAAGACCTGGCTGCAGATGAGGATGAACAGCACCATCGCCGAGATGCGCGTGGTGCTGCGCATCACCTCGCGCAGCACGGTCATGTTCAACCGCCCCGCCAGCGCGACCACGCCGATGGCGCCGAGCGCGCCCATCGAGGCCGCTTCGGTGGGTGCGGCGATGCCGCCGATGATCGAGCCCAGCACGCTGAACACCAGCACCAGCGGCGGTGCGGCGACCTTCAGCGCGCGCCACCACAGCTCGCCACGCGGCACGGCGTCGCGTTCGGCCTTTGGCAGGGCTGGCATCGTATCGGGGCGCAGCATGCCGTTGATGACGATCCAGCCGCAATACAGCGCCGCCAGCATCAGCCCCGGCATCACGGCGGCGGCGAACAAGCGTGCCGACGCTGAGCTGCATGATGTCGGACAGCAGGATCAGCACCAGGCTGGGCGGAATGATCTGCCCGAGCGTGCCCGATGCGCAGATGGCACCGCAGCTGATGGCCGGGTCGTAGCCGCGGCGCAGCAAGGTGGGCAGTGTCAGCAGCCCGAGCGTGATGACGGTGGCACCGACGATGCCGGTGGTGGCGCCCATCAACACGCCGACGCCGATGATGCCCAGCGCCATGCCGCCGCGCAGGCCGCCGGCGAGGTGGCCGATGACATCGAGCAGGTCTTCGGCCAGGCGCGACTTTTCCAGCATCACGCCCATGAAGACGAACAGCGGAATCGCCAGCCACTGGTAGTTGGCGACGACACCGTAGATGCGCGCCGGCAGCAGCGCGAACAGCGTTTCGCCGAAGCCCATGAAGCCGAACACGAAGCCGCTGGTGGCCAGGGTGATGCCCACCGGCACGCCGGCCATCAGCAACACGAAGAAGCCGATCAGCAGGCCGATGGCCAGCCATTCCTGCAGGCTCACGCCGCCGCCCGCCAACGCTGCGCCGCGGCCACGCCTTGCGCGGCGGCCTGGACGCCGAACAGCACGAAGCCGAGCGGAATCAACGCCTTCAGCGCCCAGCGGTACTTCAGTCCGCCGGGGTCGGCGGAGATTTCACCGATGGCCCACGACTGCTGCACGTACTGGATCGAATAGCGCACCAGCAGCACGCTGATGGCCACCGCCAGCGCGGCGCTCAGCACATCGACACGCGGCCTGCGCGCGCGGCGGAGTAGCGGGCGTAGAACACGTCCACGCGCACATGCTCGCCCTGGTTCAGCGCGTAGGTCATGCCGATCAGCACCAGCGGCGCCAGCAGGTGCCATTCCAGTTCCTGCGACCACACCGAGCCGATGCTGAAGGCGTAGCGCAGCAGCACGTTGGTGGCCATCAGCACGGCGATGGCCAGGTCAGCCACGACGCCGCCTCGCCGATGCGCCGCACCGCGCGGTCCACCGCGTCGATGGCGCGCCTGAGGTGCCACGGTCACTGCGTCAGTCGAGCAGGATCTTGTCGTGGTACGGCCGTTTCGCTGTACGCCGGACCACAGCGCGTACTTCTTCAGGTAGGCCATGTACGAGTCGTGCACCTTCTTCGTCATCGGGTCCTTCGCCGCCGACTTCGGTGAGCACCTGCAGGGTGACCTCGCGCAGCTGCTTGACCACCTCGTCGGGCAGCGGCCGGGCGATGACGCCCTGGTTCTTGATCAGGTCTTCCATCGCCTCGGCGTTGTTGCGCTGGCACCAGGCTTCGCTGATGACGTTGCAAGCCGCGGCGGCGTTCTCGACGATGGCCTGCAGGTCCTTCGGCAGCTTGTCCCAGGCGGCCTTGTTGATGAGCAGTTCGCCGACCGTGGCGGTCTCGTGCCAGCCGGTGGTGTAGTAGTACTTGGCGGCCTTCTGCAGGCCGAGCTTGCGGTCCTGGTACGGGCCGACGAACTCGGCCGCGTCGATGACGCCGCGCTCCAGCGCCGGAAAGATCTCGCCGCCGGGCAGCAGCTTCACATCGACGCCCAGTTGCGCGTAGACCTTGCCGGCGAGGCCGGGGATGCGCATCTTCAGGCCCTTCAGGTCGGCGGCGGTGTTGATCTCCTTCTTGAACCAGCCGGTCATCTGCACGCCGGTGTTGCCGCACGGCATGGCGACCATGCCGAATGGCGCATAGACCTCGTTCCACAGCGCGATGCCGCCGCCGTCGTAGAGCCAGCCGTTGATGCCCTGGAAGTTCAGCCCGAAGGGCACCGCGGTGAAGTACTGCGCGGCGAAGGTCTTGCCGGTCCAGAAGTAGCTAGTTGGCGTGGTTCATCTCGACCGTGCCGGCGCGCACCGCATCGAACCCTTCCAGCGCCGGGATCAGCTCACCGGCGCCGAACACCTGGATCTTCAGCCGCCCACCCGACATGGCTTCGATGCGCTTGGCCAGGTCGGTGGCCGAGCCGGGGCCTTCCATGTAGAACGGCGAGCCCTTGCCGTAGGCGCTGGTCATCTTCCAGGAAAAGGTCGTCTGCGCGTGGGCGACAGCCGGCACCGCAAGGGTAGCGGCCAGCCCGGCCTTCAGCGCCGAGCGCCGCGAAGAAACATCAGCCATGACAACTCCTGTTGAGAAAGGCGGAAGTGAAGCGAGAACTGCGCCAGACGCTCAACTCGCGCGCAGGCGCGAGCCCCGACGAGTGGAGGCGCACGGCACCGCCGTGTCGCCTCCAACGAGGCGATTCAGAGCGGCAGCAACGCTGTCCGCTCTAATAGGTCTTGTACGGGAGGAACTTGCCGCTCATCGTGATCTGACCGCGGTCGCCCGCAGCATTCGCCTCGCGCTTCAGATCCATCTTGAAGTCGATCGCGCTCATGATGCCGTCGCCGAATTCCTCATGGATCAGCTCCTTGAAGGTCGAGCCGTACACGTTCACCAGCTCGTAGAAGCGATAGATCAGCGGATCGGTCGGAATGGCCGTCGGCAGCGAACCCTTGTAGGGCACCACCATCAGCCAGTTCTTCTCTTCTTCGCTGAGACCGAAGATGCCGCCGACGACTCCCGCCTGCTCGGCATTCAAGGTCATCTGCCCCAAGCAGGCGGCGGTGACCCACTCCTTGCTCAGCCCCACCTTGGCGGCCACGTCGGACCACTTCAGCCCCTTGGCCACCTTGGTGGCGATGATCTTCTCGGTCACATCCAGTCGGCTCATGCTTTGCTCCAGTGAGTTGAAAAGTGAAGGGATCAGGCCACCCGGTGCAGCACCGGCTTGCCGGGCGGCAGGCCGCCGCCATCGCCTTCGCGCCCGGGCTCGACGAACGCCGGCGTGGCCGGCGCGCGCCCGTGCGACAAGCCTTCGGAGCGCGCCACCAGAAAATCCACCAGGTGGTTGCGGATGCGGTAGTACTGCGGGTCGCGGTGCAAGGTGGCGCGCTGCCGGTCACGCGGCATGGTGTTGACGACGATCTCGGCGATGCGCGCGCGCGGCCCGTTGCTCATCAGCAGAATCTTGTCGGCGAGCAGGATCGCTTCATCGACATCGTGCGTGATCATGAACACCGTCTGGTGCGTCTCGTCGCAGATGCGCAGCAGCTCGTCCTGAATCGTGCCGCGCGTCAACGCATCGAGCGCACCGAAGGGCTCGTCGAGCAGCAGCATCTTCGGCTCGATGGCGAAGGCGCGCGCGATGCCCACGCGCTGCTTCATGCCGCCCGACAACGCAGCCGGCTTCTTGTCCAGTGCCGCCGACAGCCCGACCATGCCGACGTACTTCTGCACGTGCGCATCGACCTGCGCGCGGTCCCAGCTCGGCCAGCGGCTGCGCACCGCGAAGGCGATGTTCCTGCGCACGCTGAGCCACGGCATCAGCGCATGGCCCTGGAAGACCACGCCGCGGTCGAGGCTGGGGCCTGACAGCTCGCGGTTGTCCATGAAGGCGTGGCCGGCGCTGGGCCGTTCGAGGCCGGCGAGCACGTTCAGGATCGTCGTCTTGCCACAGCCGCTGTGGCCGATGATGCAGACGAACTCACCCTTGCGCACATCGAAGTTGACGCTGTCGAACACCGCCTCGCTGGCGCCGGGGTAGGTCTTCTCCAACGCCTGCACCTGCAAGAACGGCCGCTCGGCCGATGGCTTCGTGTCAATCGACATAGGTCACCGCCTTCTGCGCCCGCGCGAACAGCAGGTCGAGCAGCATGCCGACGAAGCCGATGACCAGGATCGCGAAGATCACGTTCGACAGCGACAGGTTGTTCCACTCGTTCCAGACGAAGTAGCCGATGCCGGTGCCGCCGACCAGCATCTCGGCGGCGACGATGACCAGCCAGGCGATGCCCATGCTGATGCGCATGCCGGTGAGGATGGTCGGCGCGGCGGCCGGCAGGATGACTTCGAAGGCCTTGCGCAGCGGCGGCACCTCCAGCGTCTTGGCGACGTTGAGCCAGTCGCGGCGCACGCTGGCGACGCCGAGCGCGGTGTTCAGCAGCATCGGCCAGATCGAGCAGATGAAGATCACGAACACGCCCGAGATGTTCGAATCCTTGATCGTGTACAGCGCCAGCGGCATCCACGCCAGCGGCGAGATCGGCTTCAGCACCTGGATGAACGGGTCGAGCGCGCGATAGACCAGCGGGCTCATGCCGATGACGAAGCCGAGCGGAATCGCCACCAGCGCCGCCAGCCCGAAACCGAGCGCGACACGGCCGAGCGAGTACATCAGCTGCAGGCCGATGCCCTTGTCGTTGGGGCCGTTGTCGTAGAACGGGCTCGACAGCTGCTCGATGATCTTCGTGCCCAGCTGCGCCGGCGTCGGGAAGCCCGATTTGCTGTCGTCGCCGCCGCCCTGCTGCGTCGGGTCCTTGCCGAGCAGCTTGGCGTATTCGATCTGCTCGGCGGTCATCGCCTTGGCTGGCGCCGTGCTCGCCGCCGGCAGCGTGGCCAGCTGCCAGATGCCCAGCAGCATCAGGAAGATGAGCAGCGACAGCAGTGCCGCGCGCAGGTTCAACGACGCGGCAGCGTTCACGCCGGCGTGCCCGTGCGCTTGACCGCGAAGCTGGCGATGTACGGCTCGGGCTTGGCCGGGTCGAACACCTTGCCCATGATCGTGAACTTCGGGTAGGCGCCGTCGGGCACCGGCTCGCCGAGCTGCTTCATGTGCTTCTTCGCATCGGTGAGCAGGAACACCTGCTCGGCCAGCTGCTTGTATTCGATGTCGCCCTTGACGTAGCCCCAGCGCTTCATCTGCGTGAGCATCCACACCGCCATGCTCTGCCACGGCATCGGGTCGAAATCGGCGCGGTCGGGCACGTTCTTCACGTTGCCCAGGCCATCGGCGAACTTGCCGGTGAGCACCTGCGCGACCACGGTTTCCGGTTGGTTCAGGTACGCCGACGGCGAGATCACCTTCGCGATCAGCTCGCGGTTCTCGGCCTTGCGCGCCATCGCCGCTGATGTGAGCACCGCGCGGTACAGCGCGGCGAAGGTGTTCGGATTCGCCTTGATGAACTCGGTGCTGGTGCCGAAGGCGCAGCACGGGTGGCCGTTCCACAGGTCCTTGGTCAGCAGGTGCAGGAAGCCGATTTCCTCGTACACCGCGCGCTGGTTGAAGGGGTCGGGGCCGAGGTAGCCGTCGATGTTGCCGGCGCGCAGGTTGGCCACCATCTCGGGCGGCGGCACGACGCGGATCTGGATGTCGCGATCCGGGTCGATGCCCGCTTCGGCCACGTAGTAGCGCAGCAGGAAGTTGTGCATCGAGTATTCGAACGGCACCGCGAACTTGAAGCCCTTCCACTGCTTCGGGTCGCGCTTGTCCTTGTGCTTGTTGGCCAAGGTGATGGCCTGGCCGTTGGTGTTCTGGATCGTGGCCACGTTCATCGGCACCGGGTTCGAGCCGGCGCCCATGCTGATGGCCAGCGGCATCGGGCTCAGGAAGTGCGTGGCGTCGTATTCCTTGTTCAGCATCTTGTCGCGGATCAACGCCCAGCCGGCCGTCTTCACCACCTGCACGTCGAGCCCCTGCTTCGAATAGAAGCCCAGCGGGTGCGCCATGATCAGCGGCGTGGCGCAGGTGATCGGGATGAAGCCGATCTTCAGGTCCTTCTTCTCCAAGGCCCCCTTGTCTTGCGCCATCGCCTGCAGCGGCGCGATCGGCAGCACGCTGGCGATGGCCGCCATCGCGGTGCCCTTGCCGACCGCGTTGCAGGAAGCGGCGGCGCACGGCATCCTGCGGGAACAGCGCCTTGACCAGCGTGGCCTCGATGAACTCGTTCGAGTAGGCCTCGAACTCGGCGCTTTCGCTGCGCGTGCGCAGGGTCGCCAGAGCCTGTTCGCGCTCATGCTCGGCGGCGCTGTCGTGTCGGCCGCAGGCACAGCCCATCTTCAAGGGGCGGTCGGCGTCGTAGGGGTTGAATCGGTTGCTCATGGCTGTGCTCCTGTCGAGGTTGAAGAGTAGGCAGAGGGGGGTTGCGGCGCTATCGCGGCGAACGGCATTCGGCTGTAGTGCCAGCCCTACAAAGCGGGTGCTGCCGGGTGCGGCAGCCCTTCGGCGCGCACCGCATACAGCGCCAGTTCAACGTCGTTGCGCACCCCGGTCTTTTCCAGGATGCGCGCGCGGTAGGTGCTGACGGTGTTCGGCGACAGCACCAGCTGCTCGGCAATCTCACCCACGCCGCGCCCTTGCGCCAGCAGGCGAAACACCTGGTATTCGCGGTGCGACAACCGTTCGTGCAACGGCGCTTCGCTGGCGCGCGACTGGCCGGCACCGACCGACGCGGCCAGTTGCTCGGCGACCGCCGGCGTGATGAACAGGCCACCGGCGGAAACCTTGCGGATGGCGCCGCACATGCTTTGCGAATCGGCGCTCTTGTTCAGGTAGCCGGCCGCGCCGAGCTTCAGGCAGCGCACCGCGTACAGCTTGTCGGGGTAGGTGCTGAGCATCAGCACCGGCAGCTTCGGAAACTCGCGCTTGAGCTGTTTCAGTACATCGAGCCCGTCGCGCTGCGGCATGGCGATGTCCATCAGGACCACGTCGATGGCCGCGCCAGTGCCTTCGCTGGCCAGGCGCACCTGCTGCAGCGCCTGCGGGCCGCTCTCGGCTTCGGCGACGAGCGTGATGTCGTGTGCATCGGCCAGGATCTGCTTGATGCCCTGGCGCACGATCAGGTGGTCGTCGCAGATGAGCACGCCGATCATCGGGCTTGCCCTTCGGACGGCATCGGCATGCGCAGCCGCACGCGTGTGCCCTGGCCGCCGTGGCCATCGATGAACAACTGGCCGCCGAAGTGCCCGGCGCGTTCGCGCATGCCCATCACGCCGTAGCTGCGCGGGTCGTCGAGCGCGCCGGGGGCGGCACCGACGCCGTTGTCGACCACCTCCAGGTACAGCACCGCGTCGGGCGGGCCATCGACATCGAGGCGCACACGCACGGCGCTCGCGCGGGCGTGTCGGGCCACGTTGCTGAGCATCTCCTGGAAGATGCGAAAAACCGCCATCGCCCAGCGTTCACCGGTGGCGCCGAGCGGCGAGCGCACACCGGCGGCCAGGTGCACGCGCAGATCGGGCTTCAGTTCGGCGGCGGCGAAGAACTCCTGCGCCTGCCATTCCAGCGCCGCCCACAGCCCCTGGTGGTCGAGGATGCTCGGGCGCAGGTCGGTGATGATGCGCCCGACGTTGTCCACCGCGGTGTCGATGAGGCGGCCCATGCCGCTGCACTTGTCGCGCAGCGGTGCTTGTTCGCGCTCGCCCAGCCGCGCAGCGAGCCAGTTCACATCCATCTTCAGCGCCACCAGCAGCGAGCCGAGTTCATCGTGGATCTCGCGTGCGATGCGCGTGCGCTCGTGCTCGCGCACGTTTTCCGAATAGGCCGACAGCTCACGCAGCTGGCCGAGCGCGCGCGACAGCTCGGCGGTCCGTTCGGCGACGCGCTGTTCGAGCTGCTCGTGCGCCTGCAGCAGCGCCGCCTCGGTGCGCTTGCGTTCGCTGATGTCGACGATGGTCACCACCGCGCCGCGCACCTGGCCGTCATCGACGATCGGGTACGACGAATACTCGGCGCTGAAGCTGGAGCCGTCGGCGCGCCACAGCACCTCGCTGTCGATGCGGCACGGCAGGCCCTGGCGGAAGGCGTTGAAGATCGGGCAGTCGGCTTCCGGGTAGTGGCGCCCGTCGGCGTGCGTGTGGTGGATCAGCGCATGCATGTTGCGGCCCAGCACCTGCTCGGTGGGCCAGCCGAGCAGCTCGGCGGCGGCGCGGTTGACGAAGGTGCAGCCGCCGGCGGTGTCGATGCCGAAGATGCCCTCGCCGGTGGATTCGATGAGCAGTTGCAGCCGTTCGTCCCAGGCCGGCGAACGCGCGCGCGCCATCACCGCCGGTGGCGCTGTGATGGAGGTCGTTGCGTGGCACATGGGCAAGGGCTCTTGCCCAGTCAGTGCACGGAGCGTGCCATTCGAAGGTCGCAGCATGGTGCGTGCAGCCGTGAAGGCGTGGCCCGGACGCACGGTTGCGGTGCGCGGGCGAGGCGGTGCGGTCGATAGCGCTTCGTCAGCAGCCCCGGCCGCGCCCAGTGGGCGCGGCGGGTCGCACTTTCAGTATCTGTATATACCCTGAGAGTCAATACAGGAATTGACTTCCGGCTTCGAGTATGATAGAATACCGCTATGAATAATCAAAAGCTGGATACTACATTTCATACTCACCTGGAAAAACTCGCGGGCAATGCTGCCGGCTTCTCTGCCAGCGAGGTGACGGGTTTCTCCCCTGAGCAGGTACGGCGCGCCGCCGAAGCGATGGTGAAGGCAGGGCGTCTGGTGCGCAGCAAGGTCAGCCCCCGTCGGGTGCGCTATTTCACCAGCGAAAAGTTGGCGCAAGCTTACAAAAATGGCCTCGCGCCCGCTACTCGCCGTCTGGCCGTGATCGGCCCGCGCAGCCGTGCTGGCTGGGCCCCTGACCAGCCGGCGGTGATCACGTCGCGCACCAAGATTACGGTCGCGCCGCCGCTGCCGAGGCGCACGCTGCGCACGAATACCTTTACCCAGTTCTGAATTGCGCCTGAATATCGCGCAAGCGCCGCGCTACCTTCAAAGCTCGGGGTTGCTTGCCACCACGTGGCGTGCAACCCGACCGACCGTCAGGCCCTGCACCAGTATCGAGAAAACCACCACGCAATAGGTGAGCGACAGCATCAGGCTGCGTTCGGGGCCCGCCGGCAACGACAGCACCAGCGCCACTGAAATGCCGCCGCGCAGGCCACCCCAGGTGAGCAGCTTCCATGCGCCGTCGGGCAGGCGCATCACGCGGCGCAGCAGGTGTGTCGGGGCGCCCACCGTGAGCGCGCGTGCCATCAGGGTCACCGCCACCGCCAACGAGGCGGCGACGACGATGCCCGGTGAAAACGGCACCAGCAGCACCTCCATGCCGATGAGCACGAACAGCACCGCATTCAGGATCTCGTCGATCAGCTCCCAGAACATGTCCACATAACGCCGCGTGGTGTCGGACATCGCGCGCTCACGCCCCGGGTTGCCGACCATCAGGCCGACCACGACCATGGCCAACGGGCCGGACAGATGCAGGTGGCGCGCGAGCGCATAGCCGCCGGTCACGGCCGCCAGCGTCAGCAGCACCTCGACCTGGTAGTTGTCGATGCTTTTCAGCAAGCGGTAGGTGGCGTAGCCCAGCAGCAGGCCGAACAACACGCCGCCGCCGACCTCGTGCAACAGCAGCACGCCGCCTTCGTGCCAGGTCGGCGTGCTGCCGCTGGCCAGCACGCCGAGCAGCAGCGTGAAGAGCACGACACCGACGCCGTCGTTGAACAGCGACTCGCCGGCAATGACCAGTTCGAGCCGCTTGGGCGCGCCGGCCGATTTGAGGATGCCCATGACCGCGATCGGGTCGGTCGGCGAAATCAGCGCGCCGAACAGCAGGCAGTACACCAACGGCAGTTCCAGCCCGACCCATGGCAGCGCCACGAACATGCCGTAGCCGACGGCCGCGGTGGACAACATGGTGCCGAAGACGGCCAGCGCGCCGACCGTCCAGCGCTGTGCGCGCAGCTCGCTGAGGTCGATGTGCAGTGCGCCGGCAAACAGCAGCAGCGACAACATGCCCTGCATCAGCACCTCGCTGAAGTCGATCGAACGCAGCAGCGATTCTTCGTAGCGGCGCGGCAGCGCGCTGATGCCGAAGGCATCCAGGGCGACGATGGCCAGCGAGCAGCCCAGCGCGATGACCATCACGCCGATGGTGGTGGGCAAGCCGACGAAGCGGTGGTTGACGTAGGACAGCAGCGCTGTGACGGCCAGGCAGATGGCGGCGATGTCGAGCATGGGCGGAAGTATCCGGGCTAGGCCAGGGCTAGGCCGCTTCAGCGCGCTGGATAGCTGGCCCCGAGCCCGGCGCGCGCATCGGCCTGAATGCCGTACTGCGGGATCGGATAGCGCAGCCCGTTGCCAGCCAAGGCCTGCAGGCCGGCGACCGCCTTGGGCAAATCGGCGGGCGGCAGTGCCATCAGCAGCTCGTCGTCGAGCACGCCGCCGTAGCGGCGTTCGGCAAAACAGGGGATCGACAGGCTGGCTTGCCCGGTGGCCAGCGCACGGCCCCACGAATCGGCGCAGGACGATTCGCCGACCACGCTCCAGTCGAACTTCTGGTAGCCCGACCACTGCAGGCCGTTGATGAGCAGGATCATCTGCCCGGGCGTGGCATAGATCAGGCAGATGTCGGGCGGGTCGAGCCGGCCCGAGGCCAGCGGCGACACCGCCATCGCCTTGAATCTGCCATGCGGCACCACGCTCATCGCACGCTGGTGGGCGGCGGAATCCTCGACGGTCGCGAACCACACACTCGCCATCGCCTGGCCGGACAGCCAGTCGGCGTCCTGCGGGTGCAGCCCGATGACCGCGCCGCACTGCGCACCGACCAGGTCGTCGCGCGTGACGCCGATGGTGAAGCCCAGGCGCGCGGCCTGCGCGACGATCTGATCGGTGGTGTGGATCGCCTTCGGGCGGCGGATCTTCGGCACCGCCGCCATGTCCTCGACGCGTTCGAACAGCTTCATGCCGATCGGCGTGGTCTTCAGCCGCAGCAGGCGGTTCAGGTCATCGACAAGGGCGGGCCCGTCGAAAGGGGTGGGCGTGGGCATGGCAGGCTCCAAGGAACAGGGTGCGTCTGCACTATGCCGTAGGCTGTGGCCACACGAGGAACCCGACATGAAAATCAGACTTCGCATCTTGCTGACCGCAGCCGCGTTGGTGGCGACACAGGTGCAGGCGCAGCGCATCGGCGAGGTGGACACGGTGTTCAAGTTCATCGGCCCCGACCACAAGATCGTCGTCGATGCCTACGACGACCCGAAGGTGGCGGGGGTGACCTGCTATGTCTCGCGCGCCAAGACCGGCGGCATCAAGGGCGGGCTGGGGCTGGCCGAGGACACCGCCGATGCCTCGATCGCCTGCCGCCGCACGGGCACGATCGCCATCGCCACGCCGCTGCCGCGCCAGGAAGACATGTTCACCGAGCGCATCTCGCTGATCTTCAAGAAGCTGCGCGTGGTGCGCATGGTCGATGTGAAGCGCAACGTGCTGGTCTACCTGACCTACTCCGACCGCGTCATCGAAGGCTCGCCGAAGAACAGCATCAGCGTGGTGCCGGTCGATGCGCCGACGCCGATTCCGCTGAAGTAGTGAGGGTTCGGTCGCGCGTCTCGCTTCCGGGCGGTGGTTTGCCGCGTTTGTGTGGCGCTTCTTTGCCGATCGCGCCGATCGCGGCGGCCCCAAGCTGCAGGCTGCGTGTCATCGCCGTGCGTCGGTGCGGCGTTGACATCGCGGCGCCACACTGGCGCGGCACCATCGACCGAACAACCGATCACACCCGTTTCATGTCCTTCGACCCGAGCCCCCGGCGCCTGAGCAGCGGCATTCTCGTCATCAACGGGTTGTCCGAGCTGCTGCTGTGCCACGTCACCGGCCATGGCCACTGGGATCTGCCCAAGGGCGGGATGCACGACGACGAGACGCCGCTGCAGGCGGCGCTGCGCGAAACCCGCGAAGAAACCGGGCTGGTGATCGAAGCAGCCGGCCTCATCGACCTCGGCCGCTTTACCTACCGGGCGAAGAAGGACCTGCACCTGTTCGCCGTGCTGATGCCGCGTTTCGATGTCGCCCAACTGCATTGCGACAGCCACTTCTCGCAATGGGCGACCGGCCGCCAGTTGCCCGAGATGGACGATTTCCAGTGGGTCGGCTTCGAGCGCGTGCCCCAGCTGACGACGCCGAAGATGGCGGCGGTGCTGGCCGGGCGCATTGACCTGGCCCAGGTGCTCGACACCTTGCGCCAGCGCCAGCCGGCGATGGCGTAGCGCTCAGGCGGCAATGTCTGCGCCGTAGCGCGCCAGCAGCGCGTCGCGCCGCGAGGGGTCGATGTTGACGCGGCCCATGTCGCCGCGCACATGCGGCAGCGCCAGCAGCCGCGGGTCCATGACCTTGAACCACAGCGCCGGCACATAGGCAACGGGGAACATGCCGAAGTAGCCGCTGGGCAGTTGCGGCAGGTCGGGGAAGTGGCGCAGCGACTGGTAGCGCCGCGCGGCGTTGGCGTGGTGGTCGGAATGGCGCTCCAGCTGGAACAGCACCAGGTTGCTGTAGGTGTGGTTGGCGTTCCACGAATGGTGCGGCTGGCAGCGTTCGTACCCGCCATCGGGCAGCCGCTGGCGCAGCAGCCCATAGTGCTCGACATAGTTGGCGCTGGTCAGCTGCCACCAGGCGACAACGTTGTGGATCAGCAGGAAGGCCACCATCGGCCAGCCGAACAGGGCGATCAAGCTGCCCTGCAACGCCGCGCTGATGGCATACGACTGCAGCAGTTCATTGTGCAGACCGATGACCGCGCGCCCTTCGCGGCGCAGCCGTTCGGCCTCCAGCGTCCAGGCGCGGCGCATGCCGCCGGGCAGCTCGCGCAGCGCAAAGCGGTAGATGCTTTCGCCCATGCGCGCGCTGGCATGGTCGTCGGGCGTCGCCGCGAAGCGGTGGTGGCCGCGGTTGTGTTCGATGCGGAAGTGCCCGTAGGCCGGCACCGCCAGCACCAGCTTCGCCAGCCACTGTTCGAGCGCGCTGTGTTTGTGGCCCAGTTCGTGGCCGGTGTTGATGCCGAGGCCAGACGTGGTGCCGGCGACATAGGCCAGCGCGACGAAGGCCCACCACGGCATCGGTTGCATGCCTGCCCACAGCGCACAGCCGATCAGCGCGACGAAGTGCAGCGGCACCACCGCGTAGGTCAGCCCGCGGTAGTAGCGGTCGGCCTCGAGCTGCGGCACCACCGCTTCGGGCGGGTTGTTGCGGTCCTCGCCGAGCAGCGCATCGAGCAGCGGCGCGCCCCCGTAGCCGATGACCAGCGGCAGCACCAGCCACAGCGGCTGGCCGGTCAACGCATGGCCGGCGATGCCGGTGAACGGCACCAGCGGATACAGCACCGACAGCGCCCACCACCAGCGCTTGCGGTCGCGGAAAGCGACGCGGCCGAGGACCGGATCGATGGCGGTGTAGGTCGGGTTCAGCATGTCGCAACGCGCGTGCTGCATTGTGCTGCCGCGAGTCTGGCAACATGACCGCCATGCCGGATTCCCCGAGTGCGCCGACGGCGGTCGAGCGCTTCTTTGCCGCGTGCGATACGAGCCTGCAACAGCGGCGTTTCGACAAGCTGGTGCTGGCCGGCTATCGCGGGCCCGAGGCCGACCTGAAGCGCCTGAGCGTGCGCGCCATCGAGCTGCGCGGCCAGCCGCACCTGAGCTTCGTCTTCAGCCACACGCAGCGTGATGTCACCCGCAACTGGCCGCTGGCCGAGGGCCTGGCGCGGCTGCGGGATCTGCTCGGCAGCGAATTCGCGAATGCCCACCTGCACACGCTCGACGAGGAACTGCAGCTGGCGCGCAGCCGCAAGGGCCGCTTCAGCCTGCGCAGCGCGGCACGAGAGGCCTCGGTCAGCGATGCGCCGGCGTCCGGCCACAACCGCGACAAGCACCGTCTGCTGCGCCTGGACCGGCCGTTCCTGCAGGCCCTCGGCGTCACCGATGCCGGCCATCGCCTGGTGCCGGCGATGGCGCGCAAGTGGAAGCAGATCAACAAGTTCCTGGAAGTGTTCGACGGCGCGCTGGCGGCCGCGGCCTGGCCGGCGCAGCAGCCGCTGCGCGTGCTCGACTACGGCGCCGGCAAGGGCTACCTGAGCTTCGCGCTGCACGACCATCTGCGCAACGCCCACCGCCTGCCGGCACAGATCACCGGCATCGAGCTGCGCCAGGACATGGTGCAGCTGTGCAACGGCATCGTCGAGCGCCTGGGCTTGGAGGGGCTGCACTTCGAACAAGGCGATGTGGCGTCGTTCGATGCCGGCCGCCTGGACGTGATGATCGCGCTGCACGCCTGCGACACGGCCACGGATCACGCCATCCACCGCGGCATTCGCGGCGGCGCGCAGATCATCCTGTGCGCGCCGTGTTGCCACAAGCAGCTGCGCCCGCAGCTGCTGAGCCCGCACCCGCTGCGCCCGATGCTGCAACACGGCGTGCACCTGGGCCAGCAGGCCGACATGCTGACTGATGCGCTGCGCGCGCTGCTGCTCGATGCCTGCGGCTACGCCACGCAGGTGTTCGAGTTCGTCTCGCTGGAGCACACGGCGAAGAACAAGATGATCCTGGCGGTACGGCGCCCGCAGCCCGCCGATGCGCAGCAGGTTATGGCGCAGGTGCAGGAGCTGAAGGCGTTCTACGGCGTGCGCGACCAGTGCCTGGAGACGTTGCTGAAGGCCGATGCGGTGGTGTAGCGTCGCGGCCGACATCCTGGACACACGGACCACACAGACCCCGAGGAGACATCGAACCATGAAACTGCTCATCACCGGCGGCGGCGGCTTTGTCGGCGCGCGCCTGGCGCGCACGCTGCTCGCGCGCGCCCAACTCGCCGGGCAAGCCATCGACACACTGGTGCTCACCGACCAGGTGGCGCCGCCAGCCGACCTGCTCGCCGACCAGCGCGTGCGCGCCAGCACCGGGCCGCTGCTGGCGCAGATCGGCAGGCTCGCCGACGAGCCCTTCGACGGCGTGTTCCATCTGGCCTCGGCGGTGTCGGGCGAGTGCGAGGACGATTTCGACCTCGGCATGCGCTCGAACCTCGACAGCACCCGGGCCTTGCTCGATGCGCTGCGCAAGCGCCAGCAGGCCACGGGGCACGTCACCCGGCTGGTGTTCTCCAGCTCGGTGGCGGTGTTCGGGCCCGATGCCGCCGTGCCCTTGCCGGGCATCGTCGACGACGACACCTTGCCCGCGCCGCAGACCTCTTACGGCACGCAGAAGCTGATCTGCGAACACCTGATCGCCGACTACACGCGCAAGGGCTTCATCGACGGCCGCGCCGCGCGGCTGATGACGGTGACGGTGCGGCCCGGCCGGCCGAACGGTGCCGCATCGTCGTTCTTCAGCGGCATCATCCGCGAGCCGCTGGCCGGCGTCGAAACAACCTGCCCGGTGAGTGCCGAGGTCAGCCACCCAATGTCGTCGCCGTCGAACGCGGTGGCCGGGCTGATCGCCGTCTATGAAGCCAGCCGGGAATCATTCCAGGGCCGTCTGGCGCTGAATCTGCCGGCGCTGAACATGCGCGTCGGCGACATGCTCGACGCGCTCGAGCAGGTGGCCGGCGCCAAGGTGCGCGCGCGCGTGCGCTTCGAGCGTGATGCGCGCATCGCCGGCATCGTCGCCAACTGGCCCACCGGCGCCAGCGCCGCGCGCGCCCAACGGCTGGGGCTGAAGCCCGACGCCAGCTTCGCCGACATCATTCACCAGTACATCGATGACTGCCGCCAGCGGCCGGACGCCGATGTCACTTTGAAAGGCCTGCAAGCATGAACCAGATCGATCTGAAGGGCCGCGTGGCGGTGATCACAGGCGGCGCCCAGGGCATCGGCCATGCGGCGGCGCAGCGCATGCTGCAGTCGGGCGCCGCGGTGGCGCTGTGGGACATCGACGCGCAGCGCCTCGACAGCGCCAGCGCAGGCTTGTCCAAATTGGGTAAGGTGAGCACCCACTGCGTGGAATTGACTGACGAAGCTTCGGTTGCGGAAGCCGTGCAGACCACGCTGACCGAACAGGGCCAGATCGACATCCTGGTCAACAACGCCGGCATCACCGGCGGCAATGGCGTCACCTGGGAGCTCGATCCTGCCGTGTGGCGCCGGGTGATCGAGGTCAACCTGATCGGCCCGTACCTGACCTGCCGCGCGCTGGTGCCGCACATGATCGGCCGCGGCTATGGCCGCATCGTCAACATCGCCTCGGTGGCCGGCAAGGAAGGCAACCCCAACGCCTCGCACTACAGCGCGTCGAAAGCCGCGTTGATCGCGCTGACCAAGTCGCTGGGCAAGGAACTGGCGAACAAGGGTGTGCTGGTCAACGCCATCACGCCGGCGGCGGCGAAAACGGCGATGTTCGAGACCATGGCGCAATCGCACATCGACTTCATGCTGTCGAAGATTCCGATGGCGCGCTTCCTGGAAGTGGGCGAGGCGGCGGCGATGATCGCCTGGCTGGCCTCGGAAGATTGCTCGTTCAGCACCGGCGCGGTGTTCGACCTGTCGGGCGGGCGCGCGACTTATTGAACACATCGGTGAGCCGGGAATACCCTTGGAGTTTGCAGACTAAAACAATCGTTTGATCTTTTGCTACAGTGCCCGCCGATGAACGAAGCGGCGGTCACCACCCAACCCTATGCCGGCGTGCGCATCGCCGACGAAGCGCCCCGGCTGCGGCTGCTGCACAGCGCCTTGCGGCTGTTCGCCACCCAGGGCTACACCAAGACCTCGACGCGCGAGCTGGCCGAGGCCGCCGCCGTCAACGTGGCCGCCATCAGCTACTACTTCGGTGACAAGGCCGGCCTGTACCGGGCGGCATTCGTCGAACCGCAGGGCGGTCTGCACGATGACCTGGCGCGCATCGGCGCACCCGGTGTGTCGTTGCAGCAGGCGCTCGGCGCGCTGTATGCCGGCTTCCTGGCGCCGCTGAAACAGGGTGACGTGGCGCGGCTGTGCATGAAGCTGCACTTTCGCGAGATGCTCGAGCCGACGGGGCTGTGGGAAGAAGAGATCAGCCACAGCATCAAGCCGATGCATGACGCGCTGCTCGCGCTGCTGGCGCGGCACTTCGAATTGGCCACCGCCGATGATGAACTGAAGCGCCTGGCGGTGTGCCTGTGCGGGCTGGGCGTGCACCTGCACGTCGGCCACGACGTCATCAATGTGCTCGCCCCCGAGTTGAACAACGGCGCGGACGCGCTCGACCGCTGGTCCGAGCGGCTGGTGATGTACGCCCAGGCCATGATCGATGTCGAGATGCAGCGACGCACGGCGCTGGCGGCTGCTGCCGACAGCGCCTCCTGGAGCAAGAAAGGCAACGCCCCATGAAGCGCATCCCCCCGTGCCCGCGACGGATCCTGCCACTGAGCCCGGGCGGCGCCGCCCTGGCCCTGCTGCTGGGTGGCTGCAGTGCATTCGCGCCGCCGGTGCAGATGCCGCCGCGCGAGCTGCCACCCGCGCAGGCGCCGGTCGCCTGGCAGGCGCCGCTGCCGGTGCTGCCAGCCCCGGCCGAGCCCACCCCGCAAGCCAAGCTGCGGCTGTGGTGGCAGCAGTTCAACGACCCGGTGCTGCTGGTGCTGATCGATTCGGCGCAAGGCGCGAGCCCGACCATCGCTGCCGCCGCGTCGCGCATCGAGCAGGCCCGCGCCACGCGCGTGGCCACCGGCGCGGCGCTGCTGCCCAGCGTGGATGCCAACGCACGCGCCACCACCGGCCGCAGCGACCTGAGCATCCCGGTGGCCACGTTCGCCGGCGCCAGCCTGCAAGCCAGCTGGGAACTCGACCTGTTCGGTGCCAATGCGGCCGCGCGTGATGCGGCGCAGGCGCGCTTCGAAGGTTCGCAGGCCGGCTGGCACGACGCGCGCATCTCGGTCGCCGCCGAGACCGCCGCCACCTACAACGCGCTGCGCGGCTGCGAGGCGCTGGTCGTGCAGACCGAAGCCGACGTGCGCTCGCGCAACGACACCGCGCAGGCCACCGATCTGGCAGCGCGTGCCGGCCTGGTGGCGCCGGCCAGTGCCGCGCTGGCGCGAGCCAGCGCCGCCCAGGGCCGCAACCTGCTGAGCGCGCAGCGCGCGCAGTGCGAGTTGCTGATCAAGTCGCTGGTCGCGCTGACGGCCGCCGACGAGACGCAGCTGCGCCAGCAGCTGGCCCCCGGCACCGCCAAATTGCCCGAACCGGCGGGCATCGCCGTCGATCAGGTGCCGGCGGTGGCGCTGATGCAACGCCCCGACGTGCTGAGCGCGGAAAGCCTGGTGCTGGCCGCCGCCGAAGACACCACGCAGAGCCAGGCGCTGCGCTACCCGCGCGTGAGCATCGCCGGCTCGGTCGGCCCGGCGCTGCTGCGCGTGCAGAACAATTCGATCAGCGGCAACCTGTGGACCATCGGCCCGCTGCAGGTGTCGCTGCCGCTGTTCGACGGCGGCGCGCTGAAGGCCAATGTGGTCGCCGCGCGCGCGCGCTACGACGAAGCGGTGTCGGTCTATCGCGGCGCCGTGCGCGGCGCGGTGCGCGAGGTCGAAACGGCGCTGGTGCGGCTTGATTCGACGGCCCGCCGCAGCGCGGACGCGGCGCTCGCCGTCGAAGGCTTCGAGGTCTCGCTGCGCGCCGCCGATGCCCGTTTTCGCGGCGGGCTGGGCAGCCTGTTCGACCTGGAAGAGGCGCGGCGCAGCGCGCTGGTGGCGAACAGCGCGCTGGTCGAACTGCAGCGTGACCGCGTGGCCGCCTGGATCGACCTGTATCGCGCGCTCGGCGGCGGCTGGTCGGCGAGCGATCTGCAAGTCGGTGGCGACACGCCATCCACGCTCACACCCGCCACGGCCGCCGCGCGGCCGGCTTCCTGAATCGATTGCGAGACACCGCCATGCAAGCCCACCGTTCGGCCCGTTCGCCCAAGGCGCCCCGTGTGTCCCCCTTGCCGCCGTTGCCGCGACACCTGCCGCTGGCGGTCGGGTTGCTGCTCGGCGCATCGTTGTGCGTGGCGGTGCTGGCCGTCAACGGCGCCCGCGCCGCCGACGACAAGGTGCCGCCCGCCGCTGCCGCCCGCCCCGCATTGACGGTCACCGTGACGCAGCCGAAAAGCGCCACGCTGGCAACCACGATCGCCGCCAACGGCAACATCGCGCCCTGGCAGGAGGCCAGCATCGGCACCGAGGCCAACGGCCTGCGGCTGGCCGAGGTGCGCGTCAATGTCGGCGATGCGGTCAAGCGCGGCCAGGTGCTGGCCACTTTCGCGCCCGACATGATGCAGGCCGACGTGGCGCAGATCCGCGCCGTCGTCGCCGAGGCCGAGGCCGCGCTGGCCGATGCCAAGGTGAACGCCCAGCGCGCGCGCGAGCTGAAGACCAGCGGCGCCTTGAGTGAGCAGCAGATCAACCAGTACCTGACCGCCGAGCAGACCGCGCAGGCGCGGCTCGACGCGCAGCGCGCGATGGCCAACGTGCAGCAGTTGCGTCTGCGCCAGACGCAGGTGCTGGCGCCGGACGACGGCATCATCTCGGCGCGCAGCGCCACCGTCGGCGCGGTGCTGCCGGCCGGCACCGAGCTGTTTCGCATGATCCGCAAGGGCCGCCTCGAATGGCGCGCCGAAGTGCCGTCGGTCGATCTGGCGCGGCTCAAGCCGGGCATGAAGGCCAGCGTGCATGCGGCCGGCGCCAGCGCCATCGAAGGCACGGTGCGTGTGGTCGCGCCGACGGTGGACCCGCAGACGCGCAACGGCATCGTCTATGTCGACCTGGCGCCGTCCGACGTCGCTCGCGCCGGCATGTTTGCGCGCGGTGACTTCCAGCTCGGCCAGAGCGCCGCGATGACCTTGCCGCAAAGCGCGGTGCTGTTGCGCGACGGCTTCAGCTACGTGCTGCGCGTGGGCCCGCAGGCGAAGGTCAGCGAGACCAAGGTCACGGTCGGCCGGCGCGTGGGTGAGCGCATCGAGATCACCGGCGGGCTGGACGCGGCGGCCACCGTCGTCGCCACCGGCGGCGGTTTCCTGTCCGACGGTGACACCGTGCGTGTGGTCGAGGCCTTGCCGGGCTCGAAGCCGGCACCGTCGGGTGCTGTCACGGCCCGCAACTGAGGAGCCGACCATGAACGTGTCTGCCTGGTCGATCCGCAATCCGACGCCGGCGATCCTGCTCTTCATCATGCTCACCTTGGTGGGCCTGCTGGGTTTTCATTCGATGAAGATCCAGAACTTCCCCGACATCGACCTGCCGACGATCACCGTCGTCGCGTCGCTGCCCGGCGCGTCGCCGGCGCAGATGGAAACCGAGGTCGCGCGCAAGATCGAGAACTCGGTCGCCACGTTGCAGAACGTCAAGCACATTTACACCAAGGTGCAGGACGGCACCGCCACCATCACGATCGAATTCCGCCTGGAGAAGTCCACGCAGGACGCGCTCGATGATGTGCGTGACGCGGTGGCGCGCGTGCGCTCCGACCTGCCGGGCGACCTGCGCGATCCGGTCATCACCAAGATGGAGCTGGCCGGGCTGCCGATCCTGACCTACACGGTGGCCTCCACGCGCATGGACGACGAGGCCTTGAGCTGGTTCGTCGACAACACCATCACCAAGGCGATGCTGGGTGTGCGCGGCGTCGGCGCGGTCGGCCGCGTCGGCGGTGTCAACCGCGAGGTGCGCGTCGAGCTCGACCCGATGCGGCTGCAGGCGCTGAACGCCACCGCCGCCGACATCTCGCGCCAGTTGCGCGCGGTGCAGCAGGAAGCCTCGGGCGGGCGCACCGATGTCGGCGGTGCCGAGCAGTCGGTGCGCACCATCGCCACCGTGCGTTCGGCCGAGGAGCTGGCGCGCATGAGCATCGTGCTCAGCGACGGGCGCAGCATCCGCCTCGACCAGGTGGCCACGGTGCGCGACACGGTGGCCGAGGTGCGCTCGGCGGCGCTGCTGAACGGCGCGCCGGTGGTCGGCTTCGAGATCACGCGCAGCCGCGGCGCCGGTGAAGTGGAAGTCGCCAAAGGCGTGCGTGCGGAACTCGACAAGCTGAAGGCCGCTCACCCCGACATCACCATCGTCGAGGCCTTCAACTTCGTCGATCCGGTGCAGGAGGGCTTCGACGGCTCGATGCTGCTGATGTACGAAGGCGCGGTGCTCGCCGTGCTGGTGGTGCTGCTGTTCCTGCGCGACTGGCGCGCCACCTTGGTGGCGGCCACCGCGTTGCCGATGTCGGTGATCCCGGCCTTCGGCGTGATGTACTTCTTCGGCTTCACGCTCAACGTGGTGACGTTGCTGTCGCTGTCGCTGGTGGTCGGCATCCTCGTCGATGACGCGATCGTCGAGATCGAAAACATCATGCGCCACCTGCGCATGGGCAAGACGCCGTACCAGGCGGCAATGGAAGCCGCCGACGAGATCGGCCTGGCGGTGATCGCCACCACCTTCACGCTCATCGCCGTGTTCCTGCCCACCGCCTTCATGGCCGGCGTGCCAGGCAAGTTCTTCGTGCAGTTCGGCTGGACGGCCGCCGTGGCGGTGTTCTTCTCGCTGGTGGTGGCGCGCATGCTGACGCCGATGATGGCCGCGTACCTGCTGCACCGGCCGAAGCGGGCACACAAGGAGCCGGGCTGGCTGAAGATCTACATGCGCTGGGCGGCGTGGTGCCTGAAGCACCGCATCCTCACCACGCTGGCAGCCATGGGTTTCCTGGTCGGCTCGTTCGCGCTGGTGCCGTTGCTGCCGACCGGTTTCATTCCGCCCGACGACCTGTCGCAGACCCAGGTGAGCCTGTCGCTGCCGCCGGGCAGCACCTTCGAGCAGACCTACGCCGCCGCCGAACAGGCGCGCGCGCTGGTGAGCAAGAACCCGCACGTGAAGCTGGTCTACACCGCCATCGGCGGCGGCAGCGCCGGCGGCGACCCGTTCGCGCCGGCCGGCGCCGCCGAGGTGCGCACGGCTACCTTGACCATCAACATGACCCCGCGCGGCGAGCGCGGCGGCGTCAGCAAGCAGGCCATCGAAGGCGAGCTGCGCACCGCCCTCGAAGCGTTGCCCGGCGCGCGCATCAAGGTCGGCTTCGGTGGCTCGTCCGAGAAATACGTGCTGGTGCTGGCCGGCGAGGACGGCCGCGTGCTGCGCGAACACGCACGCGAGGTCGAGCGCGACCTGCGCAGCATTCCCGGCATCGGCAATGTCACTTCGACATCGAGCCTGGTGCGCCCGGAACTGATCGTGCGGCCGGATTTCGCCCGCGCCGCCGACCTGGGCGTGACCTCGGCGGCCATTGCCGACACCCTGCGCATCGCCACCGCCGGCGACTACGACCAGAGCCTGGCCAAGCTGAATCTGTCGCAGCGCCAGGTGCCGGTGGTGGTGAAGCTGAAGGCCGATGCGCGCACCGACGTCGACCTGCTGTCGCGCCTGGCGGTGCCGGGCACGCACGGCCCGGTGATGCTGGGCAACGTTGCCGACCTGAGCATCGAGAGCGGGCCGGCGCAGATCGACCGCTACGACCGGCTGCGCAACATCAACTTCGAGATCGAGCTGAACCAGCAGCCGCTCGGCGAGGTGGAACGGCTGGCGCTGGCCAAACCGAGCCTGAAGAACCTGCCGCCGGGTGTGTCGCAGACCACCGTCGGCGATGCCGAGGCGATGGCCGAGCTGTTCCAGAGCTTCGGCCTGGCGATGTTGACCGGCGTGCTGTGCATCTACATCGTGCTGGTGCTGCTGTTCAAGGACTTCGTGCAGCCGGTGACGATCCTGGCCGCACTGGTGCTGTCGATCCCGGGCGCTTTCCTGGCGCTGTTCATCACGCAAACAGCGATCTCGATGCCGTCGATGATCGGCCTGATCATGTTGATGGGCATCGCGACCAAGAACTCGATCCTGCTGGTGGAGTACGCGATCATGGCGCGGCGCGACCGCGGCATGAGCCGCAAGGAAGCGCTGATGGATGCCTGCCACAAGCGCGCACGGCCGATCGTCATGACCACCATCGCGATGGGCGCGGGCATGCTGCCGATCGCGCTCGGCCTGGGCGTCGATCCGAGCTTCCGCTCACCGATGGCGATCGTCGTCATCGGCGGGCTCATCACCTCGACCTTCCTCAGCCTGCTGGTGATTCCGGTCGTCTTCACCTACGTCGACGACGTGGTGCAGAAGATCAGCGGCCTGACGCGGCGCAAGGGCCAGGGGCACAGCACCTTGCAGCCGGGTGCCGCGACCGGCCCGGCCGAGCGGTGAGCGCCGGCGCCGTGTCGATCACCCGCCGCCGCCTGGCAGCGTTCTGCCTGGCCGGCGTGCTGGCGCCGGCGGCGGGCTGGGCCAGCGATGCGGTCCTGGCGCGGGATCCGGCGCGGGCACCGGCGCCCGTCGACCGCGTCGACGCCGATGCACAAACCCAGGCCGGCGCCTACAGCGTGTTCGAGTTCGACTGGACCGACGCGTCGCGCCAGCGCGTGGTGCCGGTGCGCCTGTACCTGCCCGACAACGCCAGCGCCGACGCACCGGTGCCGCTGGTGGTGTTCTCGCACGGCATCGGCGGTTCGCGGCGCGGCTACAGTTACCTTGGCCGCCATTGGGCCGGGCGTGGCTACGCCAGCCTGCACCTGCAGCACGTCGGCAGCGACCGCAGCCTGTGGGGTGGCAACCCGCTCGAAATGTTGTTCCGCCTGCAGGGCGCGGCGCAGGAGAGCGAAGCGCTGGCACGTGTCGCCGATCTGCGCTTCGCGCTCGACCGCGTGTTGCAGGGCGAACTGGGTGCGCGGCTGGATGCCACGCGCATCGCCGCCGCCGGTCATTCGTACGGCGCCAACACCACGCTGCTGGCGGTGGGTGCGCAGGTGCAGCGCGACGGCCGCGGACTCGACCTGCGCGACCCGCGGCTGCGCGCGGCGATCGTGCTGTCGGCGCCACCGTTCTATGGCGAGAGCGAGCCGCAGCGCATTCTCGGTGCCATCCAGGTGCCCAGCCTGCATGTCACCGCCACCGAGGACATCATCCGCATTCCCGGTTATTACTCGCAGCTCGAAGACCGGCTCGGCGTGTTCGACGCGACGGGTGGGCCGCGCAAGACGCTGGCGGTGTTCGAAGGCGGCTCGCACAGCATCTTCACCGACCGCGGCGGCACCGGCGGCGCGCAGCTGAACCCGCAGGTGAAAGTGGCCACGCGCGAACTGTCACTGGCCTTCTTGGACAGCGTGTTCAAGGGCGACGACCGCGGCCTGCAGAATTGGCCGGGGCAGTTTGCGGCTATCGTTGCGCGCTTTACGCGGACAGCGCCTTAGGCGGCAGATTGGCCTGCCGTGGCGCCGGAAGGTGTGCCATGCCCCTCGAATGCATCGAACTGCAAACGCCTGCCGGGGCCGACCCAGATGCGCCGGCGAGCGCCAGCATCATCGTGCTGCATGGCCTGGGCGCAGACGGCCATGACTTCGAGCCGGTGGCGCAGCAGTTGCGCTTGGGCAGCATCGGTGCGGTGCGTTTCATCCTGCCGCACGCGCCCGAGCGGCCGGTGACGCTGAACGGCGGCATGGTCATGCGCGCCTGGTACGACATCACTGGCAGCGACCTGGTGCGGCGCGAGGACGAGACCGGGCTGCGCCAGTCGCAGGCGCTGATCGACGCGCTCATCGAGCGCGAGGTCGAGCGTGGCGTGAAGGCCTCGCGCATCGTGCTGATGGGCTTTTCGCAAGGCTGCGCGATGACGCTGATGACCGGCTTGCGCCACCCGCGCCGGCTGGCCGGGCTGGTGGCGCTGTCGGGCTATCTGCCGCTGGCCGACCGCACCGCCGCCGAGGCCTCGGCGGCCAATGCCAGCGTGCCGATCTTCATGGCCCACGGCCATGCCGACCCGATGATTCCGATCGCGCGCGCCAACGCCTCGCGCGACGCGCTGCGCGCGCTGCGCTACGCGGTGCAGTGGCACGAATACCCGATGCCGCACGCGGTGTGCGCCAGCGAAATCACCGATCTGAACCACTGGCTGCTGCGCGTGCTGGCCTGAACAAGGATGAACGAACCGATGTCCTCGATCCCCACCCTCGAAGCCCACACCAAGGCGCATGTGCACCTGATCGGTGGTGAAAAAGGCGGCGTTGGCAAGTCGATGGTGGCGCGGCTGCTGGCGCAGTACTTCATCGACCACGACATCGCCTTTCTCGGCTTCGACACCGACCGCTCGCACGGCGCGCTGATGCGTTTCTATTCCGGCTACGCGTCGCCGGTGCTGGTCGATCGCTACGAGGCGCTTGACGCGATCATCGAATCGAGCATCGAACAGCCCGGCCGCCGCGTGCTCGTCGATCTGGCCGCACAGACGCACGACCCGCTGGCCAAGTGGATGGACGAGTCGGGTGTGTTCGACCTGGCCGATGTCAGCGGGCTGGCGATCCACTACTGGCATGTGATGGATTCGGGCCGCGATTCGGTCGATCTGCTGAGGACGCTGCTCGACCGCTTCGGCCACCGCTTGCAGTACGTGCTGGTGCAGAACCAGTTGCGCGGGGACGATTTCAGCCAGCTCGAAAAATCCGGCGAACTCGCCCGCGCGATGGGCCTGGGCGCGCAGGTGGTGCAGCTGCGCAGGCTGCACGATGCGGTGGTGCAGAAGATCGATGCCGCCAACAGCAGCTTCTGGGCGGCCAAGAACGCCAGCACCGTGGCCGGCGCCGGGCTCGGGCTGATGGAGCGCCAGCGCCTGAAGATGTGGCTGGCGCACGCTTACGGCGAGATCAACGCAGTCGGCGTGTAGTGGCACGCCGGTCACGCCGGCCAATCGCGAGGCTTTCGGTGCCAGGGTTCAACCGTCCGCGTGCCCGTGCCGGTATCGGCGCCGCGACCGCCATCACGCCCCGGCACGGTGCACGAAGGTAAATAGTTCACAGCGAAGTGGGCACTGCGTCACCGCCGCGCGGCGAAACCGGTCGTTACATTTTCCTCAGGCAGCTTTCACCCGGTGAGGCTGCTCACCCAGACGACCTGAGGAGAGTGCGATGTTGCAACTGTTCGACAAGAAGCCTTCGACGGCGCGCGCCTATGGCGGGCCCGAACGGCGCCATGGCGGCGTGCCGCTGCCGCGCTGGCACGAGCTGATGCTCGACGAGATCGACTACGGGATGTTGCTGGTCGATGAATGCTCGCATGTGCTGCACATGAACCACGCCGCGCGCGTGGCGCTGGACGACCAGCACCCGTTGCAGCTGGTGGGCCGGGAATTGCGGGCCCGCCGGGTCCTGGACGTGCTGCCGCTGCGCGAAGCGTTGCAGGGCGCCTGCCTGCGCGGTCTGCGCCGCATGATCCTGCTCGGCGACGAGCAGCACCGCGTGGCGATGTCGGTGGTGCCGCTGTCGCTGCCCGGCAACCCGTGCCCGCTGGCCACGCAGCTGGTGTTCGGCAAGAGCGCGGCGGCGCCCGAACTGTCGGCGCAGTGGTTTGCCCGCAGCCACGGCCTGACACAGGCCGAGACGCGGGTGCTGCAGGCGCTCACCGAGGGCCTGCACCCGACCGCGATTGCCGAGAGCTTCGGTGTCGGCATCGCCACCATCCGCTCGCAGATCGGCTGCATCCGCGCGAAGACCCACGCCGACAGCATCGGCGCGCTGTTGCGCCAGGTGTCGGCACTGCCACCGCTGGTGGGGGTCCTGCGCGGCGCCAGCTCTCAGGCCCACAACCCGCTGTCGCTGGCGGCCTGAGCGCGTTTGCGGCGCGCAGCGCAAGGGCCACGGTGCGCGGCTACCATAGCCGCGGCGCCGTAGGCTGCGTGTGCATCGCACGCTGGCGCCTTCGTCAACCATGCCGAGCGCGTCCGAGCATCCCGAAACGTTCTATCCCGCCAGCCTGAGCGAATCGCTGCGTGCGCTGGCGCGCCGCGGCGATGTGCGTCGCTACCGCAAGAACACGCTGCTGATCGACGAAGGTGACATCGGCGACACGCTGTACCTGATTCTCGGCGGCCGCCTGCGCAGCTTTTCCGCCAGTGAGAACGGCCGCGAAATCACCTACGGCATCTACGGACCGGGTGAATACCTGGGCGAGATGAGCCTCGATGGCGGGCGCCGCTCGGCCAGCGTGGTGACGCTGGAGCCCAGCGTGTGCGCGGTGATCACCCGCACCAGCCTCGAACGGCACATCGCCGAGAACCCGGCCTTCGCCTTCGAGCTGATGGCCAAGATCATCCGTCGCGCCCGCGCGGCCACGCTCAGCGCCAAGCAACTCGCGCTGAACGATGTCTATGGCCGCCTGACGCTGCTGCTGAATTCGCTGGCGGTACCGCTGCCCGACGGCACGCGGCGCGTCGATGAGCGGCTCACGCACCGCGACATGTCGAGCCGGCTGGGCTGTTCGCGCGAGATGGTCAGCCGCTTGATGAAAGACCTGGACAGCGGCGGCTACGTCGCCCACCAAGGTGAACAGCTGCTGCTGCTGCGTGCGCTGCCGGCGCGCTGGTAGGGGTGCTGCCGGCGCGCTGCCGGGTGTGCCCCCTGCGGCAGTCGTCAGCGCCGCTTACCGGCTGCGGCCGGGGTGGGCGCTGGTGGTGGGCTGAAGCGCCGCGACGGCTTCGCCGCGCGTGAGTACAGCGGCTCGACCAGCGGCAGGTTGGCCTGGATGTCCTTGATGCGCGTGTTGCCCGACGGGTGCGTGGACAGGAACTCGGGCGGGGCGCCCTGGCTGGCGCTGGCCATCTTCTGCCACAGCGTGACGCCGCTGGCCGGGTCGTAGCCGGCGCGGGCGGCCAGTTCCATGCCCACCAGGTCGGCCTCGGATTCGTCGCTGCGACTGAACACCAGCGTCAGCATCTGCTCACCCATGCCCGCGGCCAGGCGGCCCAGATCGCCCAGGCCCAGCAGTGCCGCGCCGATCGACAGCGCGCCGCGCGTGGCAAACGACTTGCCCATGCGCTCGCGCGCGTGTTCGCGCAGCGCGTGCGCCATCTCGTGGCCCATGATCATCGCCACCTCGTCGTCGCTGAGCTGCAGCTTCGACAGGATGCCGTAGAAGAAGGCGATCTTGCCGCCGGGCATGCAGAAGGCGTTGATCTGCGCGCTGCCGATGAGGATCACTTCCCACTGCCACTGCGCCGCGCGTGGGTTCCACGCCTTGGTGAAGGGGATCAGGCGCTCGGCGATGTAGCGCAGGCGTTGCAGTTGCGGGTGGTTGTCGGGGGCCAGCGCGCGTTGCGAGCGCGCCTGCTGCTGCATCTGCACGAACTGCTGTGCCGCGGCCTGCTCCACCTGCTCGGCCGGCACCAGCTTGCTGAAGCTCGAGGCCTTGCCGACATCGACGCCTTCGCGCGGCTGTGCCGCCGCGCTGCCCGCCGCCAGCAGGCCAAGCATGCCCGCACCGAAGCGTCGGCGCGAGTGCAGCGCGCAGTCACAGGCCCCGCGCTGCGCGGCCGGCGCGGCGGTCAGCGCGGGTGTTTCCGGCATCGTCGTGGCGCTTCCATGCCGACATCATCGGGCATCGCGAACCCGCTTTCAGTCGTCGCTGGCACCCAGGCTGGCCGGGTCCACCTCGAGCGCGCGCACGCTGTCGCGCAGCCACCACAGCATCAGCAGCGCCGGCAGCGCTGCCACGGTGCTGACGATGAAGAAGGCCGGCCAGCCGATCGATTCGGCGAGCACGCCGGCCAGCGGCCCGACCCAGACGCGGCCGATCGAGGCGAAGGCGCTGAGCAGCGCGTACTGCGTGGCGGTGAAACGCTGGTTGCACAGGCTCATCAGGAAAGCGACAAAGGCCGCCGTGCCCATGCCGCCGGACAGATTTTCGAAGGCGATGACCATCAGCAGCCCGCCATCGACCGGCGTGGCCTGCGAAAGCTTGACGAAACCCCAGTCGAAGGCCGGCAGCACCAGCCCCGGCATCAGCCCCTTGCCGCTCACCGCCAGCCACCAGAAACCCAGGTTGCTGGCCATCTGCAGCACGCCGAACAGCAGCAGCGCGCGCCACAGGCCCAGCCGCAGCATCAGCAGGCCGCCGATCAAGGCACCGGCGATCGTCAGCCACAGGCCGATGATCTTGTTCACCACCCCCACCTCGGCCGAGCTGTAGGCCATGCTTTGCAGCAGGAACGGCGTCAGCAGCGAACCGGCGAAGGCGTCGCCCAGCTTGTAGAGCACGATGAAAGCCAGGAACGCCGCCGCGCCGCGCTGGCTGAAGTAGCTGGCCAGGCCGTTGAGCAAGGTCTCGAAACGCGCCTTGCGCGCCGCCCAAGCGGCCAGCGGCAAGGTGAAGGCGATGCCGATCATCAGCGCCAGCAGATCGACCCAGCGTGACTGCAGCGCCGGCTTCAAGCTGCCACTGGCGAGCAGCGGGCCGAGCAGCGCGTCGGCGAGCGCTCGCGCGAAGCGGTCGCTGAGCAGATAACCCACCGCCACCGCGGCCAGCACGGCGGCGAAGCCGACCAGGTCGTTGCGCGCCAATGTCGGCGGCAAGGTCGGCTGCGGCACGCGCGGCAGCACCAGCGCCGACAGCACCGCCGCGCCGACCATCAGCGCGGCCATGAAGCGATACACCTCGGGCCAGCTCCAGCCGCCGCCCTGGTTCGGGTCGGTCCAGATGAGCGCGATGCCGCCGGAGACGATCATGGCCAGCCGATAGCCCATCACGTTCAGCGACGAGCCGATGCCGCGCTCGCGCGCCGGCAGCAAATCGGTGCGGTAGGCGTCGATGACCACGTCCTGCGACGCCGACATGAAGGCCACCGCCACCGCCAGCAGCGCGAACGCGCGGGTCGCGTCGGTCGGCGAGGTCGCCGCCAGCAGCGCCAGCGTGGCCGCCAGCGCCAGTTGCGTCAGCACCAGCCAGCCGCGCCGCCGGCCCAGCCACGGCAGGTCGAAGCGGTCCATCAGCGGCGCCCACAGGAACTTGAAGGTGTAGGGCAGGCCGACCAGGCTGAGAAAGCCGATCGCCGCGACATCCATGCCGGCGGTGCTCAGCCAGGCCTGCATCGCCTGCCCGGTCAAGGCCAGCGGCAATCCGGAGGCGAAGCCGAGCAGCACGACGACGCCCAGCCGGTGCCAGCGCTGAAGTCGCGCCAGGCGCGGTGCGGTCACGTTGGCGAAGCGGGCTTCGCTCATGCAGGCAGGGACATCGATGGCTTCAGGGCAGCGGCGCGGCAGCTTAGCTTAGCCGCTGGCTCACTCGACATCGTCGATGAAACGCGGCCAGCTGGCCTTCAACAGGCGCGACAGCGCGCGGTCGGCGAGCAGCCGCCCGCCCGTCTGGCAGCGCGCGCAGTAGTTGGTCTCATTGTGCGCATGCACGATGCGTTGCACCGGTGCGGCGCACACCGGGCACGGCTGGCCGAAGCGGCCGTGCACCGCCATCTCGGGCCGAAACGCGGTCACCTTGTGGGGCCAGCCGCCGGCGCGCTCGGCCTCGTCGCGCAGGCGCGCCGTCCATTCGCGCAGCACCGTGCGCGTGGCGTCGAACAGCCGCTGCGTGCCAGCCTGGTCGAGCGCACGCGACAGTGCCAGCGGCGACAGCCGAGCGCGGTGCAGGATCTCGTCGGCATAGGCGTTGCCGATGCCGCTGAACAGGCGCGGGTTGGTCAGCGAGCGCTTTAGCGGGTGGTTCTCGCGCTGCAGTTGTGCCGCGAACGATTCGACATCGCAAGCCATCACCTCGATCCCGCCCGCATCGAGAGCGTTCAACGTCGCGCGCGAGTCCACCAGGTGCAGCGAGGCGCGTCGCGTGCTGCCGGCTTCGGTGAGCAGCAGGCTGCCGTTGTCGAAGCACAGGCGCGCCAGCGCGATCCTGCCCGCGGGCCGCCCGTCGTCGGCCAGCCAGCGCAGCCGCCCGGCGATCATCAGGTGGATGACGATGAACCAGTCGCCTTCGAGCGCCAGCACCACGCGCTTGCCGAGCCGTTCGCTGCCGAGCACGCGGCGGCCCTCGGCCTGCGCGATCGGCGGCAGGGCGGTGCGCAGCACGAACGGGTTGAGCAGCTGCACGCGCTGCAAGATCTGCCCGCCCGCGCGCGCCGCCAAGCGTTCGACATAGACCGTGATGTCCGGCAGTTCGGGCATCGGCGCAGTGTGCCAGCGCCCGCCGATAATGCGCGGTTTACCTCAGGTGGCGCGCCACGCGTGCCGCAACCGATGTCAGAGCTCAGCCCCGAGGTGCGCCGCCGCCGCACCTTCGCCATCATTTCCCACCCCGACGCCGGCAAGACCACGCTGACCGAGAAGCTGCTGCTGTTCAGCGGCGCGATCCAGATCGCCGGCAGCGTGAAGGCGCGCAAGGCCAGCCGCCATGCCACGTCGGACTGGATGGAGATCGAAAAGCAGCGCGGCATCTCGGTGGCATCGAGCGTGATGCAGATGGAGTACCGCGGCTGCGTCATCAACCTGCTCGACACGCCCGGCCACCAGGACTTCAGCGAAGACACCTACCGCGTGCTGACGGCCGTGGATGCGGCGCTGATGGTCATCGACGCCGGCAACGGCGTCGAGCCGCAGACGCGCAGGCTGTTGCAGGTGTGCCGGGCCCGGAACACACCGATCCTGACCTTCGTCAACAAGATGGACCGCGAGGTGCGCGAGCCGCTGGCGCTGATGGACGAGATCGAGCGTGAACTGGGCATGGAAGTGGTGCCCTTCACCTGGCCGGTGGGCATGGGCAAGGCCTTCCACGGCGTGATGGACCTGCGCGAGCAGCAAATGCGCGTGTTCAGTCCCGGCGCCGACCGCGACCATCGCAAGGACGAGATCCTGTCGGGGCTGGACAGCCCGGCCTACGCGCAGCGCTTCGGCATGCAGTTCGAGCAGGCGCAGGGTGAGATCGCGCTGCTCACCGACGCCGCGCCGCTGTTCGATCGCGAAGCGTTCCTGGCCGGCAAGCAGACGCCAATGTTCTTCGGCTCGGCGGTGAACAACTTCGGCGTGCGCGAGGTGCTGGATGCGCTCGTCGATCTGGCGCCGGCGCCGGGCGAACGCGCCGCGCTGCAGCGCGTGGTGCAGCCCGACGAGCCGAAATTCAGCGGCGTCGTGTTCAAGATCCAGGCCAACATGGACCCGGCGCACCGCGACCGCATCGCCTTCCTGCGCGTGGCCTCGGGCCATTTCGAACGCGGCATGCGGCTGAAAGTGACGCGCTCGGGCAAGGAACTGCGGCCGAACACGGTGGTGTCGTTTCTGAGCCAGCGCCGCGAGCTGCTCGACGAGGCCTTTGCCGGCGACATCATCGGCATTCCCAACCACGGCGTGCTGCAACTCGGCGACACGCTCAGTGAAGGCGAGCCATTGCAGTTCACCGGTCTGCCGTTCTTCGCACCCGAGATGTTCCGCTCGGTCGAGGTCGCCGACCCCTTGCGCACCAAGCAGCTGAAGGCCGGGCTGACGCAGCTGGGCGAGGAGGGCGCGATCCAGGTGTTCCGCCCGCTCGCCGGCTCGGTGCTGCTGCTGGGCGCAGTCGGCCAGCTGCAGTTCGAGGTCGTCGCGCACCGGCTGGAGCACGAGTACGGTGTCAAGGCACGCATCCTGCCCAGCCGTTTCCAGGTCGCCCGCTGGGTGAGTTGCCCGGAGGCGGAAGGTGGCGCCAAGGAGCTGCAGCGCTTCATCGACGGCAACGCGCACCGCGTGGCCTACGACGCGGTGGATGCGCCGACTGTCCTGGTCGAATACGCGCCCGAGCTGCGCGCCATCGAAACCAACTGGCCGAAGATCAAGTTTCATGCGCTGCGCGAGCACGCCGGGCTGGTGTTTCAGCGGCAGCTGGAAGGGTGAGCACAGCGCGGCGGCGATCGACAGCCTGATCCGCCCCGCGATCGATCGCCACCAAGGTTCTGCCGGCCGCCGCCGTCACCGGCCAGGCGAAGACACCCGGGCGCGACGGCACAATTCGTACGATGCAGATGCCCATGCGGGTGGCGCCCTCGCGTCTGAGCCTGTACCTCGACCTGATCCGCTGGGACCGCCCGGCCGGCTGGCTGCTGCTGCTGTGGCCGTCGTTGAGCGCGCTGTGGCTCGCCGCCGACGGCTGGCCCGGCTGGCATCTGCTGCTGGTGTTCGTGCTCGGCACGGTGCTGATGCGCAGCGCCGGCTGCTGCGTCAACGACGTCGCCGACCGCGAATTCGACAAGCACGTCAAGCGCACCGCCCAGCGGCCGGTCACGCGCGGTGCGCTGCCGGTGCACGAGGCGTTGCTGCTCGGCGCGGTGCTGGCGGCGAGCGCCTTCGCGCTGGTGCTGACGACCAATCCGCCGACCATCCTGTTGTCCTTCGTGGCGCTGGCGGTGGCCTGTGCCTACCCCTACGCCAAACGCTTCGTGGCGATGCCGCAGTCGGTGCTCGGCGTGGCCTTCAGCTTCGGCGTGCCGATGGCCTTCGCCGCAGCGCTGGGCGGCACGGCATGGTCGGCCGAAGCACTTTCCGCTGCCGTGCCCTGGCCGGCCTGGGCGCTGCTGGTGGGCAACCTGTTCTGGGTGCTGGCCTACGACACCGAGTACGCGATGGTCGATCGTGACGACGACATCCGCATCGGCATCAAGACCTCGGCGCTGACGCTGGGTCGTCACGACGTGGCCGCGGTGATGATCTTCTATGCGCTGTACCTGCTGTCATGGGCGCTGCTGGGTCACCTGCTCGGGCTCGGCGGGCTGTTCCTGCTCGGCATCGGCGCGGCGGCGCTGCAGGCGGTGTGGCATTTCACGCTCATCCGCACGCGCAGCCGCGAGGGCTGTTTCAAGGCCTTCCGCCTCAACCACTGGTTGGGCTTTGCGGTGTTTGCCGGCGTCGCGCTCGACCTGGCATGGCGGTGAGCTTCAGCCGGGCTGGCCGAGTTCCTGCGCGCGCTGCCGCGCTGCCAGCACGGCCTTCGCGATGGCCTCGGCCACACCATCGGCTCGCATCGACATCAATGCCGCGTGCGTCGTGCCGCCTTTGGATGTGACGCGTTCGCGCAGCAACGACACCGGCTCGTCCGATTGCGCGGCCAGGGCCGTCGCGCCGGCGAAGGTGGCCAGCGCCAGCGTGCGGCCATCTGCCTCGCTGAGGCCCATCTCGACGGCCGCTTTCATCATCGCCTCGACAAAATAGAAGACGTAGGCCGGGCCGGAGCCGGACAGCGCGGTGACCGCATCCAGATCGGCTTCGGCGGTCACCCACAGCACCGCGCCGGTCGGCGCCAGCACCTGCTCGACCGCCGCGCGTTCGCCGCCATCGACTGCCGCAGTGGCGTACAGCCCGGCGATGCCCTGACCGATCAGTGCCGGCGTGTTCGGCATCGCGCGCACGATGCGCTGGCTGCCGGTGGCGTGCGCCAAGCTGTCGCTGCGCACGCCGGCCATCACGCTCAGGTGCAACGCTTGCGCCACATGCGGCGCGCACGGCGCGGCGGCTTCGGCGAACATCTGTGGCTTCACCGCCCACACCACCAGGTCGGCGCTGGCCAGCCGTTGGTCGGCCTGCGCCAGTGCCGTCAGGCCGAAGCGGCTGCGCAAAGCCTGGCGCTGCGCTTCGAGTGGCTCAACGACGTCGATCGACGCTGCCGGCCGGCCGGCCTTCAGCAGGCCGCCGATCAGCGCGCCGGCCATGTTGCCGCCGCCAATGAAGACGATGCGCGCGAATTCCATCGCAGCAGTGTAGCCAGGCACTTCGTTGGCGGGCTGGCCTTGCAAGCCGGTGCGGCGCCCGCAGATGTGTGTGCAATAGTTTCGGGTTGAACGCACCGCGAACGCCTGTACGACCATGAACCCACTTGCCCCGCCCGCCCAAGACCCCGGCCCGTTGTCCTTCGACGTCAGCGAGGCCGATTTTCAGCACAGCGTGCTGCAGCGCTCGCTCGACGTGCCGGTGCTGCTCGATTGCTGGGCGCCGTGGTGCGGCCCCTGTCGCGGCCTGACGCCGGTGCTGGAGAAGCTGGCACAGGCCTACGCGGGCCAGTTCGTGCTGGCCAAGTTGAATGTCGATGAAGCGCCGCAGATTGCGGCCGCGTTGCAGGCGCGCAGCATTCCGCTGGTGGTGTTGTTCGTCGGCGGCCGGCCGGTGGACCAGTTCGCCGGCGCGCTGCCCGAAGGCCAGGTTCGCGCCTTTCTCGACCGCCACCTGAGCGCACCGGTGGCGCCGGCGGAAGCGCTGCGCCAGGAGGCCGCCGAGGCCGACGACCCGGCGCTGGCCGAGCAGATCCTGCACGAGGCGCTGGAGCACGATGCCGGCAACGTGGCGGTCAAGCTCGATCTGGCGGCGCGCATGCTCGACCGCAACGCGCTCGACGAAGGCGCCGCGCTGCTCGACAGCATCGAGGCTGGCCAGCGTGACGACCGCCACGCGGCACTGCTGGCGCGCATCGCGCTGGCATCGAACCGGCCGCCGGGCGACCCGAAGGCGCTGGCCCAACGCATCCAGGCCGATCCGAAGGACTTCGACGCCCGGTTCGCGCTGGCTGCCGTGCATGCCTACGAGGGCAATTTCGATGCCGCTTTCGAGCAGCTGCTGGAAGTGGTGATGCGCGACAAGGCCGAGGCGCGCGAGAAAGCGCGGCTGCAGCTGATCGACTGGTTCAAGGCCTGCCCGGATGCCGAGGCCGTCAGCAAGGGCCGCCGTTACCTGGGCATGTATTTGAATTGACCCACCCGCAGCGGCGACTGGCCGCCAGCAGGACTCACGCTGCGTTGACCTGTCGCCGCTACCTCGCGCCGAAGATCGCGGTGCCCACGCGCACCAGCGTGGCGCCTTCGGTGACGGCGGCTTCGAGGTCGGTGCTCATGCCCATCGACAGCGTGTCGAGGTGCAGGCCGCTGTCGTTCAGGTTGGCGAGCAGTTCGCGCAGGGCGCGGTGCGGCGCGCGTTGCGCATCCACGTTGTCGGCCGGTTCCGGGATGCTCATCAACCCGCGCAGGCGCACCCGCTCGGCCGGCAGCGCCGCCACCGCGCGCGCTGCTTCGGCCACCTGCGCCGGCATGAAGCCGCTCTTGCTGGCTTCGCCGCTGATATTGACCTGAAGACACAGTTGCAGCGGCGGCAGTTGCGGCGGGCGCTGCGCGGCCAGCCGTTCGGCGATCTTCAGTCGCTCGACGCTGTGCACCCAGTCGAAATGTTCGGCGACGACGCGCGTCTTGTTGGCCTGCAACGGGCCGATCAGGTGCCACTGCAGCTCGGCGCGCAGCGGCGCCAGCGCCTCGATCTTGGCCAGCGCTTCCTGCACATAGTTTTCGCCGAAAGCGTGCTGGCCGGCGGCGTGCGCGGCGCGCACGGCCGCGGCATCGAAGGTCTTGCTCACCGCCAACAGCGTGACGCTTTGCGCGCTGCGGCCCGCGACGTCGCAGGCGCGTGATATGCGTCGCTGCACTTCGTACAAGTTGCGTTCGATGCTCGCCATAATGTCCCGAGCTTATCGCCGGTAAAGGCGCGCGACACCCATGGACATCACCCAGCTGTTGGCCTTTTCTGTCAAGAACAAGGCTTCCGACCTGCACCTCTCCGGCGGCCTGCCGCCAATGATTCGCGTGCATGGCGACGTGCGGCGCATCAACATCGAGCCGCTCGACCACAAGCAGGTGCATTCCATGGTGTACGACATCATGAACGATGCCCAGCGCAAGAACTACGAAGACACGCTGGAGTGCGACTTCAGCTTCGAGATCCAGGGCCTGGCGCGCTTCCGCGTCAACGCCTTCAACCAGAACCGCGGCGCGGCGGCGGTGTTCCGCACCATCCCGAGCAAGATCCTGAGCCTCGAGCAGCTGAACACGCCGAAGATCTTCGGCGAGCTGGCCCTCAAGCCGCGCGGTCTGGTGCTGGTCACCGGCCCCACCGGTTCGGGCAAGAGCACGACCTTGGCGGCGATGGTCAACCACCTGAACGAGAACGAGTACGGCCACGTGCTGACGGTCGAAGACCCGATCGAATTCGTGCACGAGAGCAAGAAGTGCCTGGTCAACCAGCGCGAGGTGGGCCCGCACACGATGAGCTTCAACAACGCGCTGCGCTCGGCACTGCGCGAAGACCCGGACGCGATCCTGGTCGGCGAAATGCGCGACCTGGAGACCATCCGCCTGGCGCTGACCGCGGCCGAAACCGGCCACCTGGTGTTCGGCACGCTGCACACCAGCAGCGCGGCGAAGACCGTGGACCGCGTGGTCGATGTCTTCCCGGCGGCCGAAAAGGACATGGTGCGCGCGATGTTGTCCGAATCGCTGATCGCGGTGATATCGCAATCGCTGTGCAAGCTGAAGGACGGCTCGGGCCGTGTCGCCTCGCACGAGATCATGCTCGCCACCTCGGCGATCAAGAACCTGATCCGCGAGAACAAGATCGCGCAGATGTATTCGTCGATTCAGACCGGACAAAGCCTGGGCATGCAGACGCTCGACCAGAACCTGGCCGATCTGGTGCGGCGCAACGTCGTCTCGCCTGCCGAGGCCCGATCGAAGGCCAAGTTCCCCGAGAACTTCCCGGGCTGACCGAAAAAGGACCCGCAGCATGGAACGCGACCAGGCCTCGAAATTCGTCAATGACCTGCTGCGCCTGATGGTTGGGCGCAGCGGCTCCGACCTGTTTCTCACCGCCGACTTCCCGCCGGCCATCAAGGTCGATGGCAAGGTCACCAAGGTCAGCCCGCAGCCGCTGAGCGCCCAGCACACCTTGCAGCTGGCCCGTTCGGTGATGAACGACAAGCAGGCGGCCGAGTTCGAGAAGAGCAAGGAATGCAACTTCGCGATCTCACCGCAGGGCGTGGGGCGCTTTCGCGTCAACGCCTTCCTGCAGCAGGGCAATGTCGGGCTCGTCTTCCGCACGATCCCGCAGACGCTGCCGACGATCGAATCGCTGAAGCTGCCGAAGGTGCTGAAAGAGGTGGCGATGACCAAGCGCGGGCTGGTCATCTTCGTCGGGGCCACGGGCTCGGGCAAGAGCACCTCGCTGGCGGCGATGGTCGATCACCGCAACGAGAATTCCTTCGGCCACATCATCACCATCGAGGACCCGGTGGAGTTCGTGCACCCGCACAAGAACTGCATCGTCACGCAGCGCGAGGTGGGACTGGACACCGACAGTTGGGCCGCGGCGTTGAAGAACACCCTGCGCCAGGCGCCGGATGTCATTCTGATGGGCGAAATTCGCGACCGCGAGACGATGGAACATGCGGTCGCCTTTGCCGAAACCGGCCACCTGTGCATGGCCACCTTGCACGCCAACAGCGCCAACCAGGCGCTCGACCGCATCATCAACTTCTTCCCCGACGAGCGTCGAGCACAGCTGTTGATGGACCTGTCGCTGAACCTGAAGGGGCTGGTGTCGCAACGCCTGTTGCCGCACCAGGAAGGCAAGGGCCGCGTCGCGGCGGTCGAGATCATGCTCAACACGCCGCTGATCTCGGACATGATCTTCAAGGGCGAGGTGGGTGAGATCAAGGAGCTGATGAAGCGCTCGCGCGAGCTCGGCATGCAGACCTTCGACCAGGCGCTGTTCGATCTGTACGAGGCGCGTCAGGTGAGCTACGAAGATGCGCTGCGCAACGCCGATTCGGTCAACGACCTGCGGCTGCAGATCAAGCTGCACAGCCAGCGCGCGCGCAACCCCGATCTGGCCGCCGGCACCGAACACATGAGTATTGTCTGACCCCCCGGAAGCGCCTTCGGCGCCTCCCCCAAGGGGCAACACCAGCGGCCCGGCAAAGCCGGTTCCGCGGTGTTTCGCTGGATGGGTCGCTGGGTGCGGAAGCATGGCCTTCTGCGTTCCTGATCGATCGGCCATACTGCTGCGATGAGCAGCAGAACCTACGAAAGCGTCGCAGCGCGCAGAGTGGCCTTCATTGGCCTGGGCGTGATGGGCTATCCGATGGCTGGACACTTGGCCTCGGCCGGCCACCAGGTCACGGTTTACAACCGCAGCGCCGCCAAGGCCGAGGCCTGGGTGAAGGAGCATGGCGGCAGCCGTGCCGCCACGCCGGCATTGGCCAGCAGGGGCGCAGAGTTCGTCTTCGCCTGCGTCGGCAATGACGACGACCTGCGCAGTGTCGTGCTCGGCGACGACGGCGCCTTCGCCGGCATGGCCACGGGGGTGGTATTCATCGACCACACCACCGCTTCGGCCGCGGTGGCGCGCGAGCTGAATGCGCTGGCAACCGGGCGCGGGCTGCACTTCATCGATGCGCCGGTGTCGGGCGGCCAGGCGGGCGCGGTCAACGGCGCATTGACGGTCATGTGCGGCGGCGAGCCGGCGGCGTTCGACGCGATGAAGCCGCAGGCGCTGGCATTTGCGCGCGCTGTCACGCTCGTTGGCGCGTCGGGCGCCGGTCAACTGGCCAAGATGGTCAACCAGACCTGCATCGCCGGCCTCGTGCAGGGACTGGCCGAAGCCATCGCTTTCGGCGACAAGGCGGGGCTGGACATGAAGCTGGTGCTCGACGTCATCGGCAAGGGCGCGGCGCAGAGCTGGCAGATGGACAACCGCGGGCCGACGATGATCGACGGCAGCTTCGACTTCGGCTTTGCCGTCGACTGGATGCGCAAGGACCTGGGCCTGGTGCTCGACGAGGCGCGGCGCAACGGCGCGAAGCTGCCGGTGACCGCGCTGGTGGACCAGTTTTACGCCGACGTGCAGGCCCTCGGCGGCGGCCGCCAGGACAGCTCGAGCCTGATCCGGCGCCTGCGCGACTGAGGCCGCCGCCGCCCTACTTGCCAGTAGCGGAGGCCGCAGACGCGGGCGATTGCGGGGGCGCTGGCATCGCCGCCAGTTCGGCGGGCGTGATGATGTCGAACACCTTCACCACCTTGCGCACGCCGCCGACGCCGCGCGTGACTTCCGCCGCGCGCGCGGCTTCGGCTTCGGTGACGCGCCCGAGCAGATAGACGGTGCCACGTTCGGTCACCACCTTGATCGAGGCCACCTGCAACTGCGAGGTGTCGAGGAAAGCGGCCTTCACCTTGCCGGTGATGATCGTGTCGTTGGAGATCGCGCTGAGCGAGGCACTGGGCATCACCGCCAGATCGTTGACCACGCCGGTGACGCCGGCAACCCGGCCGGCGGCGGCCTCGGCCGCCGTGCGATCGGCTTCGGTGGGCACCTCGCCGGTGAGCAACACCACCCGGTTGTAGCTGGTGATGCTGATGTGGCCGCGGTCGCCGGTGGCCGACCCGACGGCGCTGATTGCCTTCAGCTCGATGGCCTGGTCGTCCACCTGGACGCCGGTCGAGCGCCGATCGACGGCCATCATCGAGCCCCCGACCATGGCGCCGCCCGCCACCGCAATGCAGCCGCTGAGTGCGGCGCCCACGCAGGCGGCACCGAGCAGGCCGCACAACGCGCGCGTGGGCCACGACGCACACATTCGCGCGCTGTTGGATCTTGGGGTGCGGGTCTTCATTGGCTTTCCTGTTCTCCCATCAGTTGCAGGTCGACGGCGTCGCACAGGCAATGCAGCACCAGCAACTGCAATTCGAGCACCCGCGCCGCGCGCTCATGCGGCACCGACACGCGCACATCGGTTTCATTCAATCGTTCCTGCCAGGCCGCCACTGCCGCGCCGCAAAGCACGACCACGCTCATGTCACGCGTGTGCGCGGCATCGATCGCCGCCGCGGCTTCTGCGGCGCCCGCCGCATCGAGCAGCAGCAAAACATCGCCCGGCTGCCCCAGCGCCAGCACCTGCCGCGCAAAGACCGATGCGATCGAGCCGTCGTCGCCCGCGACGCCGAGCATGACACTGTCGGCGGACAGGGCCAGCGCCGCCAGACCCGGGCGTTCGCGTTCGAAGCGATGGATGAGCGTGGCGCAGAAATATCGAGCCAGGGCCGCACCGCCACCGCTGCCGCCCACGAGCAGCTTGCCGCCGGCGGTGATGCAGCCGATCAACGCTTGCGCGGCATCGGCGATGGGCCTGGAAAGAGCCTGTGCGCTTTGATACTGGAGGTCGGCAGTGTCGAAGAATTGCTGCTGAATGCGCTGTTCGAGCATGACCATGGATGATATGACACCGGTTCTCGGGCGCGGTTCAGTGCCGCCTCGCCGGCCGCCTCAGCCTGCGTCGAACGCGCCCTTGACCCACTGCAGCGCCGCGCCGTCGATGGCGACCACATCGAAGCGGCACGGCGGCGGCGCGCTCAGGCGCAGCAGGTAGTGCTGCGCGGCGCGCACCAGGCGGCGCTGCTTGGCCGGGGTGACGCTGGCCAATGCGCCGCCGAAGACCGTGTCGGCGCGCGCACGCACCTCGACGAAGACGAGCGTGCCGTCGCCTTCGCGCAGGATCAGATCGACCTCGCCGCCGCGCGCGTTCGGTCCCAGCGCGACCCGATAATTGCGCTGCACGAGCGTCAGGCCCTGTGCCTGCAGATGGGCCAGCGCACGTGCCTCGGCCAGGTCACCGCGCTGCTTGGTGCTTGACTGCTGCCCACCGTTGCCCGACTTCGCCTTGAACACCCCATCCTCCGTGCTGCTGCAAGCCGCCGCCGAAGCCGCCGGCCTGCAGCAGTATCCGCCGGCCACGCTGTATGTGGTGGCCACGCCGATCGGCAACCTCGCCGACCTGAGCCTGCGCGCCATCCATGTGCTGGCGATGGTCGATGCGGTGGCCTGCGAGGACACCCGCGTCAGCGCCGGGCTGATGCGCCATCTGGGGCTGGACAAGCCGCTGATCGCGCTGCACCAGCACAACGAACATGCCGATGCCGCCAAGGTGCTGCAGCGGCTGGCCTCGGGACAGCGCGTGGCCTACGTGAGTGACGCCGGCACGCCGGCGGTATCCGATCCCGGCGCTTGGCTGGTGGCGCAGGCCGCGCAGACCGGCTACCGCGTGCTGCCCTTGCCGGGGGCCAGCAGTGCGTTGACGGCGCTGTGCGTGGCCGGCGATGCGCGTGGCACCGGATTTGTGTTCACCGGCTTCCTGCCCACGCGCGCGGCCGAGCGCGAAGCCGCGCTGCACGCGTTGGTTGCGAGCCCGCTGACGCAGATCATGTTCGAGGCGCCGCACCGCATCGAAGCCCTCGCCGATGCCTTGGCGAATGCGGCGCCGACCAGGCAGCTGACGCTGTGCCGCGAGCTGACCAAGCAGTTCGAGACCGTGCACACGCTGCCCGCGGCGAACCTGCCGGACTGGCTGGCGGCCGATCCCAACCGGCGACGCGGTGAGTTCGTGCTGGTGCTGCACGCGCCGCCGCGCGAGATGGCACCGGCCGGCGCCGCGCTGGCGCACGACAACGAACGCGTGCTGAGCGCGTTGCTGGCCGAACTGCCACTGAAACAGGCGGTTCGCCTGGCCGGCCAGATCAGCGGCGCGCCACGCAATGCGTTGTACGACGCGGCGTTGCGTCTGAAGGCCGACGGTGCCTGAACGCCGCCGAACGTTGTGCCAGGAACGCACTCCTACAATGAACTTCGTCCATTCCAAGGCCCGCCCATGATCAGCCGTGAACCCACCATCGAACGCCTGGCGATTGCCCAGGCCGCCCTGCTCGAACCCTATGGCCTGAGCGAAACGACGCTGGCCAAGGCGTTGGCGACGATCGGTGAGCACCGCATCGACGATGCCGACCTGTATTTCCAGAGCACGCGCCACGAAGGCTGGAGCCTGGAAGAAGGCATCGTCAAGAGCGGCAGCTTCAGCATCGACCAGGGTGTCGGCGTGCGCGCTGTGGCCGGCGAAAAGACCGCCTTCGCCTACTCCGATGATCTGTCCGAGGCCTCGCTGCTCGATGCGGCGCGCACGGTGCGCACCATCGCTGCGGCCGGTCAGTCGCGGCGCGTGAAGGTGGGGGGTGCCGCGCCGCGCATCGCCACCAGCCGCGTGCTGTACGCGCCCACCGACCCGATCGCCACGCTCGACAGCACGCAGAAGGTGGCGTTGCTGGAAAAGGTCGAGAAGCTGGCGCGCGCGAAGGACCCGCGTGTGGTGCAGGTGATGGCGGGGGTGGCCGCCGAATACGACGTGGTGCTGGTGGCCCGTGCCGACGGCACGCGCGCGGCCGACGTGCGCCCGCTGGTGCGCGTGTCGGTGACGGTGATCGCCGAACAGAACGGGCGCCGCGAGATCGGCAGCGGCGGCGGTGGCGGCCGCTACGGGCTCGGCTATTTCAGTGACGCGTTGCTGGCCAGCTACGTCGATCATGCGGTGAGCGCGGCCTTGACCAACCTCGACTCGAGGCCCGCGCCGGCCGGCGAGATGAGCGTGGTGCTCGGCCCGGGCTGGCCCGGCGTGTTGCTGCACGAGGCGGTCGGCCATGGTCTTGAAGGCGACTTCAACCGCAAGGGCTCGAGCACCTTTGCCGGCCGCATCGGCCAGCGCGTGGCGGCCAAGGGCGTGACGGTGCTGGACGACGGCACCATCGCCGACCGGCGCGGTTCGCTGAACGTCGATGACGAGGGCCATGCCACGCAGCGCAACGTGCTCATCGAAGACGGCATCCTGAAGGGCTACATCCAGGATGCGATGAATGCGCGGCTGATGGGTGTCAAGCCCACCGGCAACGGCCGCCGCGAAAGTTATGCGCATGTGCCGATGCCGCGCATGACCAACACCTACATGCTCGCCGGCACGCGACCCAAGGAAGAGATCATCGCCGGCCTCAAGCGCGGGCTGTACGCGACCAATTTCGGCGGCGGCCAGGTGGACATCACCAGCGGCAAGTTCGTGTTCTCGGCCAGCGAAGCCTTCTGGGTCGAGAACGGCAAGATCCAGTATCCGGTGAAGGGCGCCACGCTGATCGGCAACGGCCCCGAGGCGATGACGCGCGTGAGCATGATCGGCAACGACCTGCAGCTCGACACCGGCGTCGGCGTGTGTGGCAAGGATGGCCAGAGCGTGCCGGTGGGCGTCGGCCAGCCGACGCTGCGCATCGACCGCATCACCGTCGGCGGCACCGCCTGAAGGAGCGACCATGCACACCGTTCACCACTCCCGGCATGCGCACGCTCGCATCGACGGGTCCGGCGTCGGCACGCTGGAACTGACCAACGCGGGCAAGCTGAACATCGTCGGCTCGACGGCGATCACCGACCTGCGCGTGGCGCTGACGCGGCTCGCCGTCGAAGACAGCCTGCGTGTGTTGGTGCTGCGCGGCAGCGGCGACAAGGCCTTCATCGGCGGCGCCGACATCGCCGAGATGGTCACGCTGACCCGCCATTCGGCCAAGGCCTTCATCTCCAACCTGGCCGGCCTGTGCGACGCAGTGGCACAGCTGCCGGTGCCGGTGATCGCGCGCTTGAGTGGCTGGTGCCTGGGCGGCGGGCTCGAAGTGGCGATGGCCTGTGATCTGCGGCTGGCCGATGCGTCGGCCATGTTCGGCATGCCGGAGGTCAAGGTCGGCATTCCATCCGTGATCCATGCCGCGCTGCTGCCCCAGTTGATCGGCCAAGTCACACGCGCGCTGGATGCTGCTCAGCGGCGAGAACATCGGTGCCGAACAGGCCCGCGACTGGGGTCTGGTGCACGAGAGCTGCGCCGTCGGCGGGCTCGACGCGCTCGTGGCGAAGCGCGCCCAGGCGCTGGCGAACCTGCCGCCGCAAGCGCTGCGCCAGCAAAAGCGGCTGCTGCGCCACTGGCAGACGGTTTCACCGGCCAAGGCGATCGCCGACAGCATCGACGAGTTCGCGCGCGCCTACGACAGTGGCGAGCCGCAGGCGCTGATGGGCGCGTTCATGGCGGCCAAGGCCGGCAAGAACAAGTCCACGCCATGACGGCTGTTGCGGTGGCCGCGCCGGCCGATACCCATTCCAAGGTCGTCGGCTATGCACTGTGGATCTTCGGCTTCCTCGGTGCGCACCGCTTCTACTACGGCAAGCCCGTCACCGGCACGATCTGGTTCTTCACGCTGGGGCTGCTCGGCATCGGCTGGCTGATCGATCTGTTCCTGATCCCGTCGATGGACCGCGAGGCCGACCGCCGCTTCGCTTCCGGCCGCATCGACTACACGGTGGCCTGGTTGCTGCTGACCTTCCTGGGCTTCTTCGGCGTGCACCGCATGTACATGGGCAAGTGGCTGACCGGCATCCTGTACCTGCTCACCGGCGGGCTGTTCCTGGTCGGCTACCTGTACGACTACTGGACGCTGAACGGGCAAATCTCCGAGCTGAACCAGGGCGCGCACTGATCTTGGCGCATACGCTCAGTCGTAACCCGGCGGCGCGACGAAGCCGCCGAATTCGCGTTCCACCAAGCGGCTGAAGCGCAGCGCCGTGCGGTCGTGGCCGTGGCCGGCGATGGCCTGGTAGCCCAGCGGCAGCCCGTTCTTGCTGAAGCCGGCCGGGCCGACGGTGGACGGCAGATGCACGACGCCGGAAATGCCGGACCAGAACAGCTGATCGGTTCCCGGCACCGGCTGGCCATTGACCACGATCTGGCGCATCCAGCGCTCACCTTCGTGATCGTGCGGCCAGGCCGCACCGGCGGCGGCGGGACACAGCATCAGGTCCCAGCCTGAGAAGAATTCGGCATGGCGCAAGCGCAGGTGCTGGCGCTCGTTGTCCAGTTGCAGCCACTGCTTGTGGCTCAGCGTGTTGCCTCGCAGCATGCCCTCCAGCATGCGTTGATTTGTCTTGCCGCGCGGCGTTTTCAGAGCCATTCGCCAGTTGGCGATGTCGGTGTCGGTGCCGGCCGACAGCGCGGCACGGTACAGCGTCAGGTACAGCTCGTGCTGGCGTGTGAAGTCCACCTTGGGCGCCGCCTTGTCCGACACTTTGGCGCCGGCCTTGGCCAGCCGGTCGGCCAGGTTCTGCAAGACGTCGGCGTAGTCACGCTCGACGGCGACATTGGCATCGCCCAGCTTCAGCGCGATGCGCAGGCCCTTCAGCGTCTTGATGCGCGGCTTGGCCAACGCCAGCTTCCAGGCGTCGGCATCCAGCGCATCGGGCCCGGCCATCACGTCGAGCAGCAGCTCCAGATCGGCGGCCGAGCGCGCCATCGGCCCGACCACCGCGACATCGGGTTGCGCCATCCAGCCCGGCGGCATGTGGCCGCGCTGCGAGACGATGCCCCAGGTGGGCTTCAGGCCGAAGGTGCCGGTGTAGTGAGCCGGGTTGCGGATCGACGAGCCGATGTCGCTGCCGGCTTCCGCGCCGGTCAGCCCCGCGGCCAGCGCGGCCGCCGAACCGCCCGATGAGCCGCCGGGCACACGATCGGTGTCCCACGGGTTGCGCGTGGTGCCGTGAATGGCGTTGAAGGTCTGCCAGTCGGCCATCGCAAAGGGCACATTGGTCTTGCCGAAGATCACCGCGCCGGCCGCTTTCAGTTTGGCCACCACCACCGAATCGGCGCTGGCGATGTTGTCGCGCCAGGCGGGCCGGCCATGTGTGCTGGGCGAGCCGGCCAGGTCGTAGGCCTCTTTCACCGTCATTGGCAGGCCGTGCAACGGGCCCCAGGTTTCGCCCTTCGCCAGCGCCGCATCGGCCCGCCGGGCGCGCTGGCGTGCGCCGCGCTTGTCCATCCAGATGACGGCGTTGATGGTGCCGTTGTAGCGCTCGATGCGTAGCAGGTAGTGCTCGAGCAGTTCGAGGCAGCCGACCTTGCGCGCGCGGATCAGCGCGCACAGCCGCTTGGCGGATTGGTAGTGGAGCGCGGTCATCGCATCGAAGGCAGCTCAATGCGGCTTGCGCGGTCGCTTGAACGATTCGGGACGGATGACGTTGTCCTCACCGTTGCGCGCTTCGCGGGCGTGGCCGTTGCTCTTGCCGCGCGCGCGACGGATCGCTTCCTCGGCCTCGCGCCCGGCCTGCCGTCGCGTGCGGCGGTGACGCCAGACCCGTCGGGTCTGCGAGCGCAGGCGCTGCCAGGCGCTGCGCAACGCGAAGTCCAGCCGCTGGCGCCGCCGTTCACCCAGGCACAGCCGCACCAGCGCGGCGGCACACACCAGCACGACCAGCGCAGCGAGGATTTGTTCGGCCATGGCCGCGAGTTTCGCTCAAAGACCGATTGCCGCGGGGTGAATCTCAGACCAGGTTGCGCAGCTTGCGCAGCGCGACCGACAACATCGCCAGATCGCAGTGCCGCGCCTCGGCCAGTTCGGCGAGCAGCTTGCCAGCGCTTTGGATCTCGTCGCTGTTGTCGCGCTCCCACTGCTGCAAGGCCTGCATCGCATCGCTTTGGCCCGGGCCGAGCACATCGAGCGCGATCGCGCGCTGCAACGCGGCCAGGTCGTCGCCGAGCGCGAAGCGAGCCAGGTTGTCCCAGAAGCCGCCCGAGGCCAGCGTCTCGATCTGTTGCTGCAGGCGCCACAAGCCCAGCCGGCTGCTCAGCTTGAAGTGCAGCTCGGCCGCGGCATCGAGCGACTGGCCAGTGCTGGCCGCGATGTCGGCGATGTCCAGCGCATCGAACAGCGTGTCGATCGAGCCGACGGCATTGGCCAGCGCCTGCGGCACGCCGGCGCGTTGCCAGTCCTGGGCCTGCGCCGACTCGGCCACGCTGTGCTCCAGCCGGTCGCGCATCGCCTGCACCGCCGGCAGCAGGCGTTCGATCATCGTCTGCAACGGCTCGGACAAGCGCTTGGCATGCAAGAACCAGTTGGTCGCGCGCAGGCTGTGCAGCTTCAGCGTGTTGAGCATCGACGACTGCACCGCATCGTCGACCTGGTTGTCCAGTGCCTCGATCTGCTGCCACAGCGCGTCGTGGCCGAAGACTTCGCTCATCGCCAGGTAGGCGCGCACGATCTGCGATGGCTTGGCGCCGCTGATCTCGCCCATGCGGTGCACGAAGCTGGCGCCGACGCGGTTGACCATCTGGTTCAGCACCAGCGTGGCGATGATCTCGCGCTTCAGCGGGTGGCGCGGTATCAGCGCGCCGTGACGCTCGCGCAGCAACGGCGGAAAATACAGCGGCAGCTTCAGCGCCACCCACGGGTCTTCGGGCAGGTCGGAATTCACCAGCTGTTCCGACAGCCACATCTTGCTGTACGCCAGCAGCACCGCGAACTCGGGCGTGGCCAGGCCCTCGCCGAGCGCTTTGCGCTCGGCAACCTCGTCGTCGCTGGGCAGGTATTCGATGGCGCGGTCGAGTTGGCCGATGCGCTCGAGGTGGCGCATGAAACGCATCTGGCGGTCGAGCAGCAGCGTCGCCTGGCGCGCGGCCATCGACAGCGCCTGCGTCTGGCCGATGTTGTCGGCCAGCACCAGCGTGGCCACGTCGTCGGTCATCTGCGGCAGCAGCGCATTGCGCTGCTTTTCCGTCATCTCACCGTCGGCCACCGCCAGGTTGAGCAGGATCTTGATGTTGACCTCGTGGTCGGAGGTGTCCACCCCGGCCGAGTTGTCGATGGCGTCGGTGTTGATGCGCACGCCGCGCCGCGCCGCCTCGATGCGCGCCAGCTGCGTGATGCCCAGGTTGCCGCCTTCGGCGATGACCTTGCAGCGCAACTGAGGCGCATCGATGCGCAAGGTGTCGTTGGCGCGGTCGCCGGCATCGGCGTGCGTTTCGTCGCTGGCTTTCACATAGGTGCCGATGCCGCCGTTGTAGAGCAGATCGGCGGGGGCCTTCAGGATCGCACTGAGCAGCTCACTCGGGGGCAGTCTGAAATCACCCTCGCCGCGCTCGATGCCGAGCGCTGCGCAGGCCTGCGGCGACAGCGGGATCGACTTCTGCGCGCGCGGCCACACCCCACCGCCGGCCGAGATCAACGAAGTGTCGTAGTCGGCCCACGACGATCGCGGCAGCTTGAACAGGCGCTCGCGTTCGGCGAAGCTGCTGGCGGCGTCCGGGTTCGGGTCGATGAACACATGGCGGTGGTCGAAGGCGGCGACGAGCCGGATGTGCTTCGACAGCAGCATGCCGTTGCCGAACACGTCGCCGGACATGTCGCCGACGCCGACGACGGTGAACTCCTGGCTCTGCGTGTCCAGCCCCAGTTCGCGGAAGTGGCGCTTGACGCTCTCCCACGCGCCGCGGGCGGTGATGCCCATCGCCTTGTGGTCGTAGCCGACGCTGCCGCCCGAGGCGAAGGCATCGCCCAGCCAGTGGCCGTACTCGGCCGACACCGCGTTGGCGAAGTCCGAGAACGTGGCCGTGCCCTTGTCGGCAGCCACCACCAGGTAGGGGTCGTCACCGTCGCGCCGGCGCACCAGCGGCGCCGGCTGCACCTGGCCGCCGACGAAGTTGTCGGTCAGATCGAGCAGCGCGCGCAGGTAGTCCTGGTAGCAGGCCACGCCTTCTTTCATGAAGGCCTCGCGCTCGACCGCCGGCGGCGCCTTCTTCAGCGCGAAGCCGCCCTTCGATCCGACCGGCACGATGACCGTGTTCTTCACCATCTGCGCCTTCACCAGGCCCAGCACCTCGGTGCGGAAATCCTCGTTGCGGTCGCTCCAGCGCAGCCCGCCGCGCGCCACCTTGCCGCCGCGAAGGTGGATGCCCTCGAAGCGCGGCGAATAGACGAAGATTTCCACCCACGGGCGCGGTGCCGGCAAGCCGGGCACACGCGCCGAGTCGAACTTCAGGCTCAGGAACGGTCGACGCGGCCCGGCGGCGCCCGAATGGCCGCTGCCGGTGCGCCAGTGGTTGGTGCGCAAGGTGGCCTGCACCAGGCCCAGCAGCTGGCGCAGCACGCGGTCTTCGCTCAGGTTGGCGACCTTGTCCAGCGCCTGCTCGATGGCACGCACCTGTTCGTCGGCCGCCGCATCGTCGTGCTCAGTGGGATGAAAGCGGCGCTTGAACAGCGCCACCAGCATGCGCGCGATGTGCGGATTCGCCGCCAGCGTGGCCTCGATGGTGGCCTGCGACAGCGCGAAGCCGATCTGCTTGCAGTAACGTGCGTAAGCGCGCAGCACCACGATGTCCTCGGCGGCCAGGCCGGCGGCGAGCACCAGGCGGTTGAAGTCGTCGCTTTCGATCTCGCCGCGCAACACCTGCGCAAAGGCGCTTTCGAACAGCCGCGCCATCGCTTCGCTGTCGATCTGGTCGGTGGCACGCGCCTGCAGCCTGAAATCGTGGATCGAGGTGAAGCTGTCGGCGTCCTGATCCTGGTCCTGCCTTTGCGCGGCGCCGATGCGGAAGTTGTCCTCGCCGAGCACTTTCGCGCCCATGTGCTCGAGCATCGGCAGGCTGCTCGACAAAACGACTTTGGCGTTGCGGCTGTAGATCTTGAAGCCGAGCTCGCCGGCCGCCGCGCCGAGCGGCTGGTACAGCGCCAGCGCCAGCGGCTGCGCATCGCTCAGGCCGGCGATCTTCAGCGCGTCGGGCACCGCCTCACGCGCCTGGACCACCTCGCGATAGACCTGGGGGAAGGCCGCCGCCCAGTGCTTGAACAACGTCATGCCCTGCGCTTCGCCGAGCTCATCGAGCAGCGCGTCGCGGAAGCGGTCCTCCCAGCGCCGCGAGGCATCGGCCAGCTGCGCTTCGAGCGCGCGCGCATCGTAGGCCGGCATCTGGCCCGCGGTGGTGCGGATGGTCAGGTGCACACGCGCCAGGATGGTGTCGGCGAGTTCGACCTTGAAATCGGCACGCACGCCGTCGAAGGCCTGCATCAGGATGCGCTGGAACGCAAGCCGCAACTCGGTCGAATAGGCTTCGCGTGGCACGTAGATCAGGCACGACATGAAGCGGTCATAGGGGTCGCGCCACAGGAACAAGCGCAGCCGCTGGCGTTCGCCGGCCGCCAGGATGCCCATCGCGAGGGGGTGCAGATCGTCCTCGCCGATCTGGAACAGGTCGTCGCGTGGGTAGGTGGCCAGGATGTGGTCGAGTGCCTTGGCCAGGTGACTGCCCTGCGGCAGCGCGGCGCGTTGCCGTACCGCATCGACCTTGCCGCGCAGCAGCGGGATGTCCTGCACCGGCTCGCTGTAGGCGGTGGAGGTGAACAGGCCGACGAAACGGTGCTCGCCGATCACCTCGCCGGCCGCGTTGTAGCGCTTGACGCCCACGTAGTCGGTGTAGCCGGGCCGGTGCACGGTGGAACGTGTATTCGCGCGTGTCACCAGCACCACCGGCACCGGCGCGCGGGCCATCGCCCGCACGGCCGGCGGCACGGCCGCGAAGCTGGCCGACAGCTCGCGCGGGCCGTTTTCGCTGAGCACGCCGAGGCCGCTGCCCGGAACCAGGCGCAGCATGTCCTGGCCACCCTCGATCACCAGGTCGTTGCGCCGGTAGCCGAGCAGCGTGATGTGGTCCTCGCTGAGCCAGTGCAGGAAGGCGCGGCTTTCGGCGACCACTTCCGCGGGCAGCTTGTCACTGGCTTGGCCGAGTTCGTCGGCGGCCTCACGCAGATGGCCGAGCATGGCCGGCCAGTCACGCACCGCCACGCGCACGTCGGCGAGCACACGCTGCAGCCCGGCCAGCAGCTCGGCGCGCTGGGCCGGATCGACCAGCCGATCGACCTCCACGTGCATCCACGATTCGCGCGTGGCCGGGTCCTGGCCGGTGCCCGGCGCACGCGGCGTCAACGCCTGCAGCCGGCCCTGCGCATCGCGCTGCACGACCACGATCGGGTGCGCCATCAGGTGCAAGGTCAGACCCTGGCGATTCAGCTCCATCGTCGTCGTGTCGACCAGGAACGGCATGTCGTCGTTGACGATCTGGATCACCGAATGGCGCGATGACCAGCCGCTGTCGGCCAGCGTCGGGCTGAGGATGCGGATCTTCGTTTCACCCGGCGCACGCTGGTCGGCCAGCTGCCAGCCCGACAGCAGCGCGCCCAGAAGGTCTTCGACGGCGCGCGCGGCCAGGTCGTCGGTGTCCAGGTGCCTGAACCAGGCCGCGGCGTAGACGCCGAAGGCCGCCTGCTGGGCGCCGGGCACACGCTGCTCGGCCAATGCCATCACCGCGTCGATGCGCTGGGGCCGGGACGCTTTGCCGCTGATTTCACGGACGTCGTTCATGGCGCTTCATCTCCTTGTCTTTTCGAGGCGCTGTGTGCAGCGCGCGATCAGCTTACGCCTGTGCGGTGGCCGGCGGTCGGCAAGTCTGGCGCGGCGACGTTACGATGCCGGCTCGTCGAATTTCATCGAGCCACCGAATGCCTGCCATGAACGATCTGCAATTCAACATCAACGGCAAGAGCGCCCAGCTGCAGGTGCAGAGCCACCGCCTGCTGGTCGAGGTGCTGCGCGATCAGCTCGGGCTGACCGGCACGCATGTCGGCTGCGACACCAGCCAGTGCGGCGCCTGCACCGTGCTGGTCGATGGCCAGCCGGTGAAGAGTTGCAGCATGCTGGCGCTGCAGGCCGCAGGGTGCAAGGTCACCAGCATCGAGGGGTTGGCCGATGGCGATCAACGCCACCCGGTGCAGCAGGCCTTCATCGACTGCCACGGGTTGCAGTGCGGGTTCTGCACGCCGGGCATGATCATGGCGTCGGTGGCGCTGCTGCAGCACACGCCGAACCCGAGCCAGGCGCAGATCGAACACGCACTCGATGGCAACCTGTGCCGCTGCACCGGCTACGTGAACATCGTCGCCGCGGTGAAACAGGCGGCGACGACGATGGCCGGAGCCGCCAAATGAGCACCACTACCACCCCCATCGCCGCGCGCTTCGGCAGCGGCCAATCGGTCAAGCGCATCGAGGATCCGGCGCTGGTCGCCGGTGCCGGCCGCTTCGCCGCCGATGTCTCGCTGCCCGGGCAACTGCACCTGTGCGTGCTGCGCTCACCGTACCCGCACGCGCGCATCGCCGCCATCGACACGGCGGCGGCGCTGGCGCTGCCCGGCGTGCACGCGGTGCTCACCGGCGCCGATCTGGTCGCGGCCGGGCTCAAGCCGATGGCCTCGCAGGCGGTGTTTCCGGCTCCCGGCGGTGGCCAGGCGCCATCGACGCCGCGTCACACGCTGGCGGTCGGCCATGTGCGTTTCGTCGGCGAAGCGGTGGCGGCGGTGGTGGCCGACACGCTCGACTTTGCCCGTGCCGCACGCGATGCGCTGCAGGTGGATTACGACGACCTGCCGGCGGTGACCGACATCGCTGACGCCATCGCCACCGGTGCGCCGAAGGTGTGGGCTGATGCGGCCGACAACTTCGCCGCCGAGATGCGCCACGGCGATGCCGCCGCCTGCGACAAGGCCTTTGCCGGCGCCGCGCACGTGGTCGCGCTCGACCTGGTCAACCAGCGCCTGGCGCCGACGCCGCTGGAGCCGCGTGCGCTGCTCGGTGACTATCAGGCCGAGGGCGGACGTGTCACGCTGCGCATCAGCAGTCAGATGCCCGGCGGCGTGCGCGACACGCTGTGCAACGAGGTGCTGGGCTGGCCCACCGACAAGCTGCGCGTGGTCGTCGGCGATGTCGGCGGCGGCTTCGGCATGAAGACCGGCGCCTACCCCGAGGACATCCTCGTCGCCTACGCCACCGACAAGCTGAAGAAGCCGGTCAAGTGGGTGTCCGAACGCAGCGACGAATTCCTCGGCGCCAGCCATGGCCGCGACGTCACCAGCCACGCCGAGCTGGCGCTGGATGCCGACGGCAAGGTGCTGGGCCTGCGTGTGCACGGCGTGGCCAACGTCGGCGCCTATGCCACCACCACCGGCGTCATCATCCAGCTGCTGATCGGCCCGTGGGTCGGCACCAGCGTGTATGACATCCGCACCATCGATTTCCGTTTCAAGGCGGTGATGACGAACACCACCCCGCTGGGTGCGTACCGCGGCGCCGGGCGGCCCGAGGCGATCTACATCATCGAGCGGCTGATGGACGCGGCGGCGCGGCAGCTGAAGCTCGACCCGGCCGAGCTGCGCCGGCGCAACATGATCCAACCGGAGCAGATGCCCTACACCAACGCCATGCAGCAGACCTACGACAGCGGCCGCTTCGAGGCGGTGCAGACGCAGGCGCTGGCGCTGGCCGAGTGGGACGGCTTCGACGGCCGCGCCGCGGTCTCGAAGCGCGCCGGCAAATTGCGCGGCCGTGGCATCGCCACCTTCCTCGAATGGACCGGCGGCAACGTCTTCGAAGAGCGCGTCACGGTGAACGTGTCGGGCGACGGCTTCATCGAAATCTTCAGTGCCACGCAGGCGATGGGCCAGGGCATCGCCACCAGCTACGCGCAACTGGCGGTGGACGTGTTCGGCGTGCCGATCGAGAAGGTGCGCATCGTGCAGGGCGACACCGACCGCGGCACCGGCTTCGGCAGCGCCGGCTCGCGCTCGATCTTCGTCGGCGGCTCGGCGGTGAAAGTGGCCTCGCAGCGCACGGTGGAAAAGGCGCAGACCTTGGCCGCCGAGGCGCTGGAAGTGGCCGAACGCGACATCGAATTCGCCGAGGGCGTGTTCAGCGTAAGCGGCACCGACCGGCGCATCGGCCTGTTCGAACTGGCCGGCAAGCAGCCCGAGCGCCAGCTGTTCATCGAATCGACCAGCTCGGTGCAGGCGCCCAGCTGGCCGAATGCCAGCCACATCTGCGAAGTCGAGATCGACCCCGACACCGGCGCCATCGAGGTGGTGTCGTATGCGTCGGTGAACGATGTCGGCCGCGCCATCAGCCCGACCATCGTCATCGGCCAGCTCGACGGCGGCGCGGTGCAGGGCCTGGGCCAGGCGCTGTGCGAACGGATGGTCTACGAACGCGAATCGGGCCAGCTGCAGACCGGCAGCCTGATGGACTACGCGCTGCCACGCGCCGACATGGTCAAGCAGTTCAAGACCGTGCTCGACCAGAGCACACCGTGCCTGACCAACCCACTGGGTGTGAAGGGTGTCGGCGAGCTCGGCACCATCGGCGCCACGCCGGCGGTGGTGAACGCGGTCGTCGATGCGCTGAGCCGTGCCGGCGCCGGCGAACGCGCATCGAAACTGCAGATGCCGCTGCTGCCCGAGCGCGTGTGGCAGGCGCTGCACGGCAAATCGGCGGCCTGATCGAACAAGCGAAGGACAAACTTATGACCCCGTTCGGATACCACAGCCCGGCCCGCGCGGCCGACGCCGCCGCGCTGCGCCAGCGCCATGCCGATGCCAGCTACATCGCTGGTGGGCAATCGTTGCTCGGCGCGATGAAGCTCGGCCTGGCGGCGCCGAGCGACCTCATCGACCTGGGCGCGTTGCGAGAGCTGAAAAGCATCGCGGTGCAAGGCGACACGCTGCGCATCGGCGCGATGGCCTCGCACGCCGCGGTGGCGGCTTCGGCGGACGTGAAGCGGCTGATTCCCGCGCTGGCCGCACTGGCGGACGGCATCGGCGACCCCGCCGTGCGCACGCGTGGCACGCTCGGCGGCAGCCTGGCCAACAACGACCCCGCGGCGTGCTACCCGGCAGCGGTGCTGGGGTTGGGCGCGACCGTGCACACCGAACAACGCGACATCGACGGCGACAGCTTCTTTCTCGGCCTGTACGAAACCGCGCTGCAACCGGGTGAGCTGATCACCGGCGTCAGCTTCAAGGCACCCAGGCGCGCGGCCTATGTGAAGTTCAAGCAACCGGCGTCGCGTTTCGCGCTGGTGGGGGTGTTTGTCAGTCGGGGTGATGCGGGCGTGCGCGTGGCGGTGACTGGCGCCGGCGCCTGTGCGTTTCGTGTCGCGGCGATGGAAAGCGCGCTGGCCAAGAACTGGTCGGCTGCGGCACTGGCCGGCATCGAGGTGCCGGCCGACGAACTCAACAGCGACTTGCACGCCAGTGCCGGCTACCGGGCGCACCTGATCGGCGTGCTCGCACGGCGCGCGGTGCAGGCGGCATCCTGAGCGGCCGCTGATCACGGTCGGCGCGGCGAGCGGCCGCGCCCGACCTGGGCTTCGATCGGGAGCACCCGCGGCGGGTCGATTTCGAGGCTGTGCCGTGCTACATTCGCGGCCATGCGTTGCCCCGCCCCCCGTTTTGCGAGCTACTGGTTTACGGCCCCACCCGGCGGCTGGTTGACCTTGCGCACGTAAAACGCGCAACGCACCCAGAAAACCGCCGGCAACCCCGGCGGTTTTTTCATGCCCAGGAGAAACCGAGATGAACGCCCGCAGCACCGTCAATGCGCCCGAAGGCCGCTACACCGCCACCGAAGGGCGTTACACCGCCACCGAAGGGCGTTACACGCTCAGCGAGAAGACCAGCGAAACCGACGACCAGCGCATCCAGGATGTGACGCCGCTGCCGCCGCCCGAGCATCTGATCCGCTTCTTCCCGATCGCCGGCACCGCCGTCGAACGGCTCATCGGTGAGACCCGCTCTGCCGTGCGCCGCATCATGCAGCGCAAGGACGACCGGCTGCTGGTGGTCATCGGCCCGTGTTCGATCCACGACCCGGCCGCCGCGCTGGACTACGCGCGCAAGCTGCTGCCGCTGCGCAAGCAGTACGCCGACACGCTGGAAATCGTCATGCGTGTGTACTTCGAGAAGCCGCGCACCACGGTCGGCTGGAAGGGGCTGATCAACGACCCGTATCTCGACTGCAGCTTCCGCATCGACGAAGGGCTGCGCATCGCGCGCCAGCTGCTGGTGGAGATCAACCGCCTGGGCATGCCGGCGGGCAGCGAGTTTCTCGACGTCATCAGCCCGCAGTACATCGGCGACCTGATCGCCTGGGGCGCGATCGGCGCGCGCACCACCGAAAGCCAGGTGCACCGCGAGCTGGCGTCGGGGTTGAGCGCGCCGATCGGCTTCAAGAACGGCACCGACGGCAACATCCGCATCGCCATCGACGCCATCCAGGCGGCGGCGCGCGCGCACCACTTTCTGTCGGTGCACAAGAACGGCCAGGTGGCGATCGTCGAAACCAAGGGCAACCCCGATTGCCACGTCATCCTGCGCGGCGGCAAGACGCCGAATTACGACGCGGCCAGCGTGGCGGCCGCGTGTGCCGAGATCGAGGCGGCGAAGCTGGACTGCACGCTGATGGTCGATTGCAGCCACGCCAACAGCAGCAAGCAGCACGAGCGCCAGGTGGCGGTGGCCGGCGACGTGGCCGCGCAGATCGCCGGCGGCAGCCGCTGTGTCTTCGGGCTGATGGTCGAAAGCCACCTGGTGGCCGGCGCGCAGAAGTTCAGCGCCGGCAAGGACGACCCGGCGACGCTGGAATACGGCCGCAGCATCACCGACGCGTGCATCGGCTGGGATGATTCGGAAACGGTGCTGCGTGTGCTCAGCGACGCGGTGAAGGCGCGGCGCGGCTGACACTCTGACCGGCGGTAACGGGGTGTGGCGTGCAAAGCCGGCTCATCGGCGATCGGCCTACGCTGCGAGCAAGCGCACCAGCGCTGCGCGCAGCGGGAGCAGGTCGTCGCTGATGATGCTCCACAGCGTGTCGTCGTCGATGCCAAGGTAGCCGTGAATCAGCCGGTTCCGGGTGGCGACCACCATGCGCCAGGGCACGTCTGTGGCTGTCTGCCGGACCTCGTCGGGCACATGTGTCGCCGCTTCGCCGATCAGTTCGAGATTCCGCAGCGTGGCGTCGTAGCGCATCGGGTCGGTACCGAAGGCGGCGCGCTCAAGACCCTGGGTGTAAGCCAGCACCTTGTCGCAACAGGCGATCATGTCTTCGACGTAGAAGCGCCACTCCCGCGGCACGGTCACGTTAGACATAAATCGCGTCGCGTTCGACGTAGGGCCGCAACTGCGGGCGCAGGGCTCGTTGCGTGACCAGGTCGACAGGAGCGCCGAGCAAATCCTCCAGGAAGAACTGCAGCCCGAAGTAGCGCTGCGACGTCGCCGGTCCGTCGAACTCGACCAGCATGTCGATGTCGCTGCCAGCATGCGACTCGTCACGCGCGCGCGAACCGAACAGCGCAACGCTGCGCACCGCGAAGCGGCGCTGCATCTCAGGCTTGTGCTGGCCCAGCAGGGCCAGGGTGTCGGCGCGGTTCATGGGGCGATGATGCCGCAAGCGAACACCAACTACACGCAGGCTCGCGAGGAGCCGCGCGGCATCTCAGGCGGTCTCCGCCGTCCGCGCCGTGCGCGTGCGCTGCCACTGCATGTACAGCACCCCGGCCAGCACCACCGCGCCGCCGACCAGTTGTTCGGCCAGCGGCTGCACGCCGAAGAACAGCAACGAGATCAGGACGGCAAAGACCGGAATCGTGTTCTGCCACAGGCCGCCGGTCTGGATGCCCAGCCGGTTGACGCCGGTGTTCCAGGCCACGGTGGCCAGCGCGGTGCAGAACACGGCCGCCACCAGCAACTGCAGCACCGGCAGCGGCGCCGGGTGCAGGTTCGGCGCGCCGACCAGGTCCGTGGCACGTGCGAGGGCCCAGAACACCAGCAGCCAGGGCAGGGCCCACAGGGTCGTCAGATAGGTGCGCCGCAACTGCGGCGTGCTGGGAGGAAACCAGCGCTGGGCCAGGATCGAATACACCGTCCAGCTGCAGATGGCCAGCACCACCAGCAGCTCACCGCCCAGCAAGCTGAATGTCGCCTGCGTCGCACCCGTCGGCGCCTCGACGCTGGGGCCCTGTGCCCGCGCCCGGCCCCAGATCGCGATGCCCGCGCCGATCAATGTGAGCGTGGTGGCGCCCCAGAAGCCGCGTTCGAGGCGGGCGCCGGTCATCAGCCTCGACACCACGGCCACGTAGACGGGTGAGCCCGCTGACAGCGCGGCCACCGTCATCGGGTCGGTGCGGAACAGGCCCAGGTTGTACAGCGCGAGAAATGCGGACACGTACAGGCTCAGCACCGCCACGCGCCACAGCGGGATCGGCGAGCGCAGTTGTCGCGGGCCCAGTGAAACAGCCAGCATCCCGCCCAGCAGCAGCGTGGCCACCACGTAGCGCAGCGGCGAGACCCAGAACGGATCGAAGTGCCGCAGCAGCGCGGCCGACAGCGGCAGGTTCAGGCCCCACAGCACACTGGCGAACAGGTAGGCGCCGGTGCCAATCAAGGCCGCGCGCCGGGCCGTGGCGGCTGGCCCACCCGACCCCTTCAGGGCATCGGCCAGCGCGGGCGGTGTGGGCATGGGCGTCGTGCCCGCCTAGGCCTGCCGCACCAGCGCCAGCTGGCGCGATTGCACTACCAGCTGCCCGGCGGAATCCCACAGCGCGCCGTCTTCGATGACGCGGCCGCCGCTCAGATCGTGCGCGTGGAACTGCCCCAGCAGCCAGCCCGGTGCCGGGCGGCGGCGCAGGTGCACCGTCAGCTCGATGGTGGGCACCCAGCCGACCATGCCCAGCAGCCCGAACACGGCCGGCGGAAACGCGTCGGCCATCAGCAGGCAGGCGATGGCATCGCTCCGCCGGCCGTCGGTGAAGCGGATCCAGCCGCTGATGCGGGCGCGACCGGCGCCGCCGGGCACCGATTCGTCGGGATGCAGGCGCACGTCCAGCCGCTGCAGGATCGGCAGGCCCACACCTTGCGCCGGTGCGGAGCGCGTGAGACAGGCCTCGGGCGGCGGGATGTACGGCATCGGCATCGTCAGCTGCGGCGGGGCAGCCGTTTTCGCATCGGACTCACCCAGATCGCCCATCGTCGCCAGCAGTTCGAGCCGCGCGCTGCCGTCCTGCATCAGCGTGGCCCTGACGGTGCTGAGCGTGCGGCCGCTGCGCAGCAACTGGGTGTCGATGCGGCAGGGCTTGTCGGCAAGCCCCGGGCGCAGGTAGTGCACGTTGATGCTCAGCGGGTCCGGCAGCAGCGGCGTGCGCCGCTGGATGGCGCGCCCCGCCAGCGCGAGCAGGTAGCCCCCGTTGGGGTTGCTGCCGATGTTCCAGGCCGGATGCACATGGCCGGCAAAGCTGGCCGCGCTGCCGGCGGCTTCGGGCAGCACATCGTCGAGCGGGGTCACCCGCGTGTCGTCGTCGAAATGGCTCATCCGGCGATCTCCGTGCCGCGCAGGGGCAACGTGCCTGTCGGGCGGCCGTTGGGGCTCATGCGTCGATTGTCCCCGAGGGCGTTGCGGTACCCGCCTGGGCACTTGCGCCATGCACGAGCGGTTCACAGATCGTCAGGGCGAAATCCGGTGTGCTTCGCGATTCGGGCGAGCATGCGCGGACCGATCTCTTCACCGTCGTGGAATGCGAACACGAAGTTGGGCCAACCGTCGCGCGCCAGCGTCCGATGCGAGCCCGATTGCCGTTTGAGCCGCCAACCGATGCGCACCAGCGCAGCAAGGACTCGCCGGGCCTTCGCCGACGGCCAGTCGTTCACGCCGCTGCCGGCAGCGAGATGCTGATGTTGCTCGGCTCGGCTTCGCCGTTTTCCAGTTGCTCGGCCAGCACGCGCAAGGCAAGAACCTCCGCCTTGGCCATCGCCTCGTTCGCCGAGGCACCGTAGGCCAGCACGCCTGGGATGGCGGCGATTTCGGCGAGCCAACGACCGTCGTCTTCGCGTTCGCACTCGAGCTGAAACTGCATGTTGACCTCCGGGTCGCGCGAGTTTAGCGGCGTTCGTTGACCTGCCGATCAAATCGGAACCGTTTGGCCGGCAGTTGATACTGACCAACTTCTCCTATGAGTAGCAAGCCTCAAGCGGTCATCGCCGCAAAGACGGCCGCTTCGCAGCGTGAGCCGCAGTTCTCGGTCGACCCCCGGGCTTGCTAGCATGCCCGAGTGGAGCGATGGCGACCGGGCGAATGTGGCCCCACATTCAAGGCAGGCAGCACAAGGAAACCGTGATGACTGATTCCTCTGCGAACATTGATCGGTTCAATGCGCTGGCCGCGCATCTCTTCTCGGTCCTGTATGACTCGTTCCCGAAAGCAGTTGACATCGAATCTGCGCTCCTGGCTGGCGGGGGCGAAAGACTTGGAACCTGATGACTTGCCTGACTGGGATCGCGCCGCCACCAATACTGTTTCGTGGCTCGCCGAAGAGGGCTTTCTTCGCTACAAGACCGCTGCCTATGGTGGTTTTATGGGTGTTCGCCTCAGCATGAAGGGGCTTACCGTGCTCGGCTACATCCCGCTCAGTATCAGATCGACTGCAACAGCCGAGCCGCTCATCGTTCGACTCAAACGCGCAGTCGCCAAAGGCGTGGAGGGCGCCGCAACGGATGCAATCAAAGAAGTACTCGGACAGGTATTCGGTCTATGCGTGCGGTATGTGGTGTCAGCTGACACCAGCCCCGGCGTCACGGTGTGAGGTGCGGGCGGCTTGATATGGCACGCATGCACGTCCCGAATCGTTGAATTCAAGGCACGTTGCGACCGAAGAAGAACAGATTGGCAACTGCAAGTATTGTGGCCACCGCCACCTGCCGGCTGACCGATGGAAACTGCTCCAGGAAGACTTCCAGTGAGTCTCCTTCTTCGAGGTAGTCGAACAGGTTCTTCACCGGCACGCGCGTGCCGGCGAAGACGGGCGCGCCGCTCTGCACTTCCGGGTCCACGGTGATCAGGGCCGTTTTCATTGCGCTGCTCCAACGGGGCTTGACAGGCGAAGTCTACGCATCGGTCACCTGGCGTGGAAGTCTGCGGCACCTGTCGCCGATTCAACGGCGCATCGGAGGGCGCAGCCGGCGCACAGCATGCCGCGGGGTGGCTGGCCGATCCGCGCGCGGCGGAACACGCACTCGCTTCACCGCCCCGCCCGCGAGCGAGCCTCGTGCATCGCATGCAAGCTGATCTTGCGCACCTCGATCTTGCTTTGCTCGATGTGGCTCTTCAGCAGCATCTGCGCCGCGTCCAGCTTGCGCTGCATCACCGCGCGCAGCACTTTGGCGTGTTCCTGGTAGGTGGCTTCGATGCGGTCGGGGCGCGTGAAGTCGAGCCGGCGCACGATGCGGATGCGGTCGGTCACGTCCTGGTGCACGCGCGCGATCTCGTCGTTGCCGGCGGCGGCCACCAGCGTGGCGTGAAAGCGCTCGTCGAGCGCGCCGACGGCGCGCGGGTCGATCAGCCGGTCGGCGGCCGGCACCAGCCACAGCGCCTTCAAGCCTTCCAGCGCCGGTGATTCTTCGGGTTGCGACGCGAGCCGCGCGACGCTGGCCAGTTCGAGCACCACGCGCAGGTCGTACAGCTGGTCGAGCTTGCGGAAGTCGATCGGCTTGACGTACCAGCCGCTCTTCGATTCGACCTCGATGAAGCCTTCGTTGCGCAGCCTGAACAGTGCCTCGCGCACCGGCGTGCGGCTGACGCCGGTGCGCTGGCCGATCTCGGCTTCGCTGAAGCGGTCGCCCGGCGCCCACAGGAAATCGTGCAGCTCGGCTTTCAGCCGCGCATAGACCTGCTCGGCCAGGTTGGCGCGCGGCGGTGCGGGTTGGCTGAGGTCGTTCATGGCTTGATGATGGGGCCAAGTGGTTTGCCGGATGCCCTCACCCCAGCGCTCTCCCGCGCGCGGGAGAGGGAGCAGCAGCCGCAGACCACTGTCACGCCGCGAAGTGGCAAGCCACTTCGCGCGCACCCAGCCGCTGTAGCGGCGGTGCCTCACGCGCACAGCGCTCGACACCCTGCGGGCAGCGGCCGTGGAAGCGGCACACGTGCGCGGGCGGGTCGATCGGGCTCGATACTTCGCCGCCGAGCTTGATGCGCGGGCCCTGGCCGGGGATGGCCGAGACCAGCGCCTGCGTGTACGGGTGCTTGGGCGCGCGAAAGATCTGCTCCGATGGGCCGATCTCGACGATCTTGCCCAGGTACATCACCGCCACGCGGTCGGTGAGCAGGCGCACCACGTTCAGGTCGTGCGAGACGAACAGGTAGCTCAGGCCGAGCTTCTGGCGCAGCTCGGCCAGCAGCTGCAGCACCACCGCCTGCACCGACACATCCAGCGCGGCGGTGGGTTCGTCCAGGATCAGCAGCCGCGGCTTGACGGCCAGCGCGCGCGCGATGCCGACACGCGCCTTCTGCCCACCCGACAGCTGGTGCGCAAAACGCGGCAGCAGCGCCAGCGGCAGGCCGACCTGCAGCGCCACTTCATCGACGCGCGCATGCGCCTCGGCCGCCGACATGCCGGCGAGCAGGCGCAGCGGTTCGCCGATGGTCTCGCGCGCGGTGAAGCGCGGGTTCAGCGAATCGGTCGGGTCCTGGAACACCATCTGGATCAGCTTGCGCTGGGGCGTGCGCGCGAAGCGCACCGCGCGGATGTCGGCCAGCTCCTCGCCGGCGAAGACGATGCGGCCTTCGCTGGGGTCGAGCAGCCGCGCGAGCAGCCGCGCCAGCGTTGATTTGCCGCAGCCCGATTCACCGACCAGGCCGACACTTTCGCCGGCGGCGATCGACAACGAGACATCGTCCACCGCGTGCAGCATCGCGCCGCGCTTGCCGTGCACGGCGAAGCGCCGGTGCAGCGATTCGACCTGCAGCAGGGCTTCAGACATGGGCCGGCTCCAGCGCGGCTGCCTGCATCTCGTGCAGCGGGTACCAGCAGGCCACCGCATGCAGCTCCTGGGCAGGCCCGGCCAGCATGCGCGGGCGCTCGCTGCGGCAGCGCGCCTGGACGCGCTCGCAGCGGTCGGCGAAGCGGCACGCCGGCAGGTCGTCGCGGCGCAGATCGGGCAGGTTGCCGGGCACCGGCTCCAGGCTGTCGATGGTGCTGCGCTCGCCCGGTGACGAACTCATCAGGCGCGCGGTGTAGGGGTGGCGCGGCGCCTTGAACAGCGCGTCGGTGGGCGCGCTTTCGACCGCGTGGCCGGCGTGCATGACGACGATGCGGTCGCAGTGGTCGGCCGCCAGCGCCAGGTCGTGGGTGATGAACAGCGTGGCCATGTGGCGTTCGCGCGCGAGGCCGGTGATCAGGTCCATCACCGCCGCCTGCGTGGTCACGTCCAGGCCGGTGGTCGGCTCGTCGGCAATCAGCAGGCTCGGCCGGCAGGCCAGCGCCAGCGCGATCATCACGCGCTGGCACATGCCGCCCGACATCTCGAACGGGTACGCGGCAAGGCGCCGCTCGGGGTCGGAGATGGCCACGTCGCGCAGTGCCTGCACGGCGCGTTCCTTCAGGCTCTTGTCGAGGCTGACACCGGGCGCGGCGGCGTGGCGGCGCAGCACGTCCTCGATCTGCTGGCCGACGCGGCGAATCGGATTCAACGCCGTGCGCGGGCTCTGGAAGATCATCGAGATCTCGCGGCCGCGCAGATCGGCCAGCGTGTCTTCGTCGGCCTTCACGAGGTCGATGCCGCCGAACACCGCGCTGCCGCCGGTGATGCGCGCCGCGCGGTCGCTGATGCCGAGCAGCGCGTAGCTCAGCACCGATTTGCCGGAGCCGCTCTCGCCGACGAGGCCGACGATCTCGCCCTTGGCGATGTGCAGGTCGATGCCTTCGAGCGCGCGCACGGTGCCGCCGCGGGTGCGGAATTCGAGGCCGAAGTCGTGGACTTCGAGCAGCGGCGGTTGAGTCATGTTCTGCGCCGTGGGTCGAAGATGTCGCGCAGCGCATCGCCGAGCAGGTTGAAGCTGAACACCGCCAGCATCAGCACCGCGCCGGGGAAGAAGCTCACCCACCACTCGCCGCTGACGATGAACTGCGCGCCTTCGGCCACCAGGATGCCCCACTCGGGGGTCGGTGGGCGCACGCCGAGGCCGATGAAGCTCAAGCCCGCGGCATTCAGGATCGCCCAGCCCATGTTCAGGCTCACCTGCACCATCGCCGGCGGCAGCGAGTTGGGGAACAGGTGCACGGCCAGGATGCGCGCGTCGCCGTTGCCGCTCAGGCGCGCGGCTTCGATCCAGCCGGCCTCGCGGCGCACGTTGGCCTCGGCGCGCGCCACGCGCACGTAGAACGGCAGGTTGATGATGGCGGTGGCGAGCACGATGTTGCCCACCGTGTTGCCGAGCGCGGCGACGATGCCCATCGCCAGCACGAACAGCGGGAAGGCCATGATGGTGTCGGACAGCCTGGTCACGATGCGGTCCCACCAGCCGCCGAAGAAGCCGGCCGCCAGCCCCAGCGGCATGCCGATGACGAAGGAGGCCGCCACCGCCGAGATGGCAATGCCCAGGTCGAGCCGGGTCGCGACCACGGTGCGCGAGAAGATGTCGCGGCCGAGCGCGTCGGTGCCGAACCAGTGCGCCGCCGATGGTGGCTGCAGCGCCACCGCGCTGTCGCTGGCGAGCGGGTCGTAGGGCACCAGCGCGGGGCCGAAGAAGGCCATCAGCACGAACAGCATGAACAGCGCGAACGCGGCCAGGGTGACCGGGTTTTCGCCGAGCACGTGGCGGATGTGCTTCCAGGTGGTGTTGTTGGCGTCGCTCATCGGGTCACCGATCAGGTCACCGAAACGCGCGGGTCGATCAAGCCGTAGAGCAGATCGACGAGCAGGTTCAGCAGCACGAACAGCACGCCCATCACCAGCACGAAGCCCTGCACCGGCGCGTAGTCGCTGGCGGTGAGCGCATCGATGGCGTAGCTGCCCACGCCCGGCCAGCCGAACACCTTCTCGACGATGACGCTGGAGCCGAGCATGAAGCCGAAGACCATGCCGAGCGTCGTCACCACCGGCAGCAGCGCGTTGCGCAGCGCGTAGGTGATGAGCACCGTGCTCGACGACAGCCCGCTGGCGCGCGCGGTGCGGATGAAATCGGCCGACAGCACCGACAGCATCGACGCGCGCGTCATGCGTGCGATCGGCGCGAGCACGAAGATGGCCATCGTCAGCACCGGCAGGATCAGCTGCTTGAAGCTGGCCCACCAGAGCGCGCCATCGCCGGCCAGCGCCGTGTCGATCAGATACAGGCCAGTGACGGTGGCCGGCGGCGAGAACATCGGGTCGAGCCGACCCATCGGCGACGGCGCCCAGCCGAGCAGGAAATAGAACACGTAGGCCAGCAACAGCCCGGTGAAGAAGGTCGGCAGCGAGACGCCGGCGGTGGTGATCAGCCGGCACAGCTGGTCGATCCAGCTGCCCGGCCGCGTCGCCGCCAGCACACCCAGCGGCAGCGCGATCGCGCAGGCCAGCAGCAGCGCCAGGAAGACCATCTCCAATGAGGCCGGCAGCCGCGCCAGCAGCTCCTGCGCCACTGGCTGCCCGGTGGTCAGCGACAGGCCCATGTCGCCGCGTGCCAGGGCGGCGACGTAGAGGAAGAACTGCTCGAGCAGCGGCTTGTCGAGGCCGAGTTGCACACGCACCTGCGCGATGGCTTCCTGCGTGGCCGCGCCGCCGGCGAAGTAGGCGGCCGGGTCACCGGGCAGCGCGCGCGTGAGGATGAAGGTGATGACGACCACGCCGACCAGGTTGGGCAACGCGGACAGCAGTCGCGTGGCGATGATGCGCAGCATGTCAGTCGAATGCCGCGCGCACGGCCGCCAGTGGCGCCGCCCAGCCGACGATGCCGCCTTGCGCGACCACCATCTCGACCACGGCATCGTGGAATTGTGGGAAGTAGCTGGCCGCGCAGTCCTGCACCAGCAGGCATTCGTAGCCGCGGTCGTTGGCCTCGCGCATCGTCGACTGCACGCACACCTCGGTGGTCACGCCGCCGATCAGCAGGTGCGTGATGGCTTGAGCGTGCAGCAGCGCATCGAGCCCGGTGGCGTGGAAGGCGCCCTTGCCCGGCTTGCGCAGCACCGTGTCGCCGGGCTGCGGCTGCAGTTCGGCAACGAAGTCAGCGCCTGCTTCGCCGGCCACCAGCACGCGGCCCAGCGGGCCGGCATCGCCGATGCCGCAGCTCAAGCCGCCGCGCGCCTTTTTCGACGGCGGGCAATCGGCCAGCAGCGGATCGTGCGCCTCCTGCGTGTGGATGATCTTCATGCCCTGCGAGCGCGCCAGCGCCAGCAGTTGTTGGCAGGCGGGCACGATGCCGGTGAGCTTGGACACGTCGTTGCCGAGCATCGCGCCGAAGCCGCCCGGTTCGAGGAAGTCGCGCTGCATGTCGATCAACACGACGGCTGTATGCGCCGGGTCGAAGCCATAGGCGTAGGGGCGCGCATCGACGGTCTTCATGCGGCTTCTTTCGCATCACCCGCCATGGCACGGCCGATGCGCTGGATGTCAGCGTTCTCAGTCGCGCATTCCAACCCCACGTGGCCGTGCGACAGCACCACCATGCGCGAGGCCAGCGAGAGAATTTCATCGAGGTCTTCGCTGACCAGCAGCACCCCCGCCCCGGCATCACGCGCCGCGCGCAGCCGGGCGTGGATCTCGGCGCTGGCCTGGAAGTCGAGCCCGAAGCAGGGGTTGGCGACGATCAGCAGGCGCGGGTTGCCGTCGAGTTCGCGCGCCAGCACCGCGCGCTGCACGTTGCCGCCGGAGAGGTTCTCGATCAGCGCATCCGGCCCCGGCGTCTTCACCTTGAAGGCCGCGATCTTGGCCAGCGCCTGCAACCGCATCGCGCTGCGCGACAGCCACGGCCCGCGCGCCAGCGGCGCGCGATCGAAGCCGCGCAGCGCCAGGTTCTCGGCCACCGCAAGCTTGCCGACGCAGGCGTTGTGCAGCGGCTCCTCGGGCAGGCTGCGCACGCTCAGCTCGCGCATCATCTTGCGCGTCGGCAGGTAGGGCTGGCCATCGACCCAGACCTTGCCGCCGCCGATCGGCAGCGCGCCGGTGAGTGCCGCGACCAGTTCGCGCTGGCCGTTGCCGGAAACACCGGCGACACCGACGATCTCGCCCGGCATCACGTTCAAGGTCAGGCCTTCGACCGCCGATCGGCCTTCGACACCGGCGACACGCAGGTTGCCGATCGCCAGTCGCGGCGTGCCGGCGGCGGCACTGGCGCGCGCCGCTTCTGCCGGCGCCGCTGCGCTGCTGGCGACCGCGGTGCCGACCGCCGCCGAGGTGGCGGCCGCGCTGGTGGCACTGACTTCGTCGGTCTCCACGCCCATCATCCAGCCGGCCAGTTCGTCGCGGCTGCTGTCCTCTGTCTTCGTGCCGCCGGTGCGCCGGCCCCGGCGCAGCACGGTGACCTCGTCGCAGAAGCCGAACACCTCGCGGAACTTGTGCGTGATGATCAGCACCGTCAGCTGTCCTGAGCGGCACAGCGCCTTCATCTGGCCCAGCACCTCGTCGGCTTCCAGCGGCGTCAGCACCGATGTCGGCTCGTCCAGCACCAGGAAGCGGCGCCGCGAGTACAGCGCCTTCAGGATCTCGAGTTTCTGTTTCTCGCCTGCCGCCAGCTCGGCGACCCGCGCATCGAGCTTCAGCGGGAACGGTGCGGTGGCCATGAATGCGGCCAGCCGCGCGCGCTCGGCCTTCCAGTCGATGACCGCACCCAGGTCGCGTTGCGCCAGCGCCAGGTTCTCGGCCACCGTCATGCCGGGCACGACGGTGAAGTGCTGGAAGATCATGCCGATGCCCAAGGCTGCCGCATCGCGCGGGCTGTGGATCTCGCGCTCACGGCCGTCGACGGTGACGCTGCCGCTGTCGGCGCGATAGAAACCGATCAGCGCCTTCACCAAGGTCGATTTGCCCGCGCCGTTCTCGCCGAGCAGCGCGTGGAAGCTGCCCGCCTCGACCGTCATCGACACGTCGTCGAGCGCCTGCAGCGCGCCGAAACGCTTGGAAAAGCCGAGCATCTCGACACGCGCGGCACCCTCGACGTCGAGCTGCGGCGGGATCAGGTGGCTGCTGCTCATCAACGGCTCCAGGCTTCGAGCAATTTCGACGAGCTGGCCACGGCGCCGAAGACGCCGCCCTGCATCGTCACCATCTTCAGCGCCGCATCGTGGTTGCCGCGGTCGGTGGCGCCGGTGGCGTCGCTGACGATCAGGCATTCGAAGCCGCGGTCGTTGGCCTCGCGCATCGTCGTGTGCACACACACGTCGGTGGTCACGCCGGTGAGCACCAGGTGTTTGATGCCGCGCAGATTCAGCATCAGCTCCAGGTCGGTGGCGCAGAACGAGCCTTTGCCGGGCTTGTCGATGATGACTTCGCCGGATAGCGGGGCCAGTTCGTCGATGATCTGCCAGCCCGGCTCGCCGCGCACCAGGATGCGGCCGTTCGGCCCCGCATCGCCGATGCCGACGCCGTCGGTGCCGATGCGGCGCGAGCGCCAGCGCTTGTTCGCCGGCAGGTCGGACAGATCTGGGCGGTGTCCTTCGCGGGTGTGCATCACCGTCACGCCCAGGGCACGGGCACGCGCCAGCAATGCCGAGATCGGCCCGATCGGCGCGCGCACCGCCGACAGGTCGTAGCCCATGCGGTCGACGTAGCCGCCGACGCCGATGAAATCGAACTGCATGTCGATGACGATCAGCGCGGTGTTGGCCGCGGTGGCGCTGCCGTCGTAGGGCCACGGGTAGGGGTTGGCGTCGACGAGGGCGAAGGTGTCCATGCGCATCACCGGTTCAACGAAAGTTCACCCGGCGCGCCATCGCTCGGCCCCGGCTTGCCCAGGCCGATCAGCAGCGCCAAGGTCAGCACATACGGCAGCGCGCCGAACAGGTAGTAGCCGGCCGAATAGCCCATCGCCTGCAGCGCAGGGCTGATGGCGCTGGCGCCGCCGAACAGCAGTCCGGCGAGGATGCAGCGGCGCGGGTCCCAGCGCGCGAAGATGACCAGCGCCACCGCCATCACGCCCTGGCCGCTGGACAACGCTTCGCTCCACGCACCCGGATAGACCAGCGACAGCGAAGCCCCGCCGACGCCGGCGCAGGCGCCGCCGAACGCGGTGGCGGCGATGCGGTAGCCGCTGGGTGACAAGCCGAAGGCGCGCGCCGCGTTTTCGCTGTCGCCGACGACACGCAGGCGCAGCCCGACGCGGGTGTGACCGAAGGCCCAATAGACCGCGAAGGCGAGGATCACGCCGATGACGAACAGCGGGTTGATCGACAACGCGGCGCGCACCGCCGGTTGCTCGCTCCAGGCGCCGAGCACGATCATCGGCAGGTCCGGCGCGCTCGGCTGGATCAACGGCTTGCCGAGCCAGAACGCGAGCCCCGAACCGGCGAGCATCAACGCAATGCCCATCGCGGTGTCGTTGACGCGCGTCAGGCTGCACAGCACGCCGTGCAGCACGCCGAACAGCATGCCGACGACGGCGGCGGCGGCGATGCCGAGCCAGGGGTTGCCGGTGTGCAGTGAGACCGCGAAGGCGGTCATCGCGCCCATCAGCAACGTGCCTTCGAGACCGAGGTTGATGCGTCCGGACTTCTCCGTCACTGTCTCGCCGAGGCTGACCCACAGCAGTGGCGTACCGACCCGGATGGCGCCGCCCAGGATCGCCAGCGGCACGCCCCACCATCCGAGTGTTTCACCCACGGCGGCTCCAGTGGCTCCAAAAGAAAGTGCGCCCGCGCAAGGTTTCGCAGCCGATCAGCGCGACGAACGCGAAGCCCAGCAGCACCAGCACCGCCGCATCCGGCAGCCCCAGGCGGCGCTGCAGCAGGCTGCCGCTGGCAGCGATGCCACCCACCAGGATGGCGACCGGCACCACGCCAGCTGGCGAAAAGCGCGCAGCAAACGCGATCAGGATGCCGCTGTAGCCATAACCGGCAATCAGCGACGAGTTGGCGGCACCGTGCACCGCCGCCACTTCCACCGCGCCGGCGAGCCCGGCGCAGGCGCCGCCGGCCGCGCAGGCGCCGATCGTCAGCCAGGCCACCGGCAGGCCCACGCCCAATGCGGTGCGCGGGTTGCCGCCGGCCACGCGCAAGGCCAGCCCGAGCGGCGTGAGCTTGACCACTGCCCAGGCGACCAGCGCGACCGCGATGCCCACCGCCAGCCCCCAGTGCACGTCCAGCCCTGGCAGCGGCGGCAGCATCAACGCGTCGGGCAATGGTTTCGTCGACGGCTTGTTCAGGCTCGCCGGATCGCGCAGCACGGTTTCCACACACTGGTTGAACAGCGCGATGGCGATGAACGACATCAGCAGGCTGGCGATGGTCTCGTTGACCTCGCGCTTCTCGCGCAGCCAGCCGACGATGCCGATCCACACCCCCCCGATCAACGCGCCGGCCAGCGCCATCAGCGGCCACACGACCCACGGCGACGCAGCGGCGAGCGCGGTGCCCAGCGCGGCGGCCGCCAACCCGCCGAGCACCAGCGCGCCTTCGGCGCCGATGATGACGCGCCCGGCCTGCGCCGGCAGCGCGACGGCCAGGCCGGTGAGGATCAACGGCGCCGCGCGCTGCAAGGTGTTCTGCCAGGCGAAGGCATCGCCGAAGCCGCCTTGCAGGATCAGCGACCAGACTTCGCGCGGGTCGAAGCCGGCCAGCGCCACCGCCGCCGAGAACAGCAGCACGGTGACGAAGAGCGCGGCCAGCGCCGGCACCATGGCATCGAACACAGCCAACGCGCGTTGCGCCAGCGGCGGGCCCGCGGGTGCACTGAATGCCGGTGCGGCAAGCGTGTTCATGGCCAGCAACCGGCTTCAGCCCGGGATCGAGCCGAGCACGCCTTCGACCAGGTAGCTCATCTTCTCCAGTTCGGGGTTGAACTGGTCGAGGCTGGTGCCCGCGGGGATGACGACGACGCCCTTGTTGTCCTTGATCACGCCCTTGAAGATGACGAAGGTGCCTTTCATCATCTCGGCCTTGATCATGTCGGCCTGCTTCTTCGCCGCGTCCGACACCGCCGGGCCGTAGGCCGACATCTTCACGTAGCCGTCCTTCAAGCCGCCGCGCAGAATGTTGGGCATCGGCGCGCCGGACTGCGCCGCCTTGATCTGCGCGGTGTAGGGCGTCACCCAGTCCCATTCGGCGCCGGTGAGGTAACCCTTCGGCGCCAAGGCGGCCTGGCTGGCGTGGTAGCCGCTGGAATAGATGCCGCGCTTTTCGGCGGTCTCGACGATCACCTTCGGGCTGTCGACGTGGCAGGTGAGCACATCGACGCCCTGGTCGATGAGGCTGTTCGAGGCTTCCGCCTCCTTCACCGGCACCGACCAGTCGCCGGTGAAGATGACGCGTGTGGTGAAGGCCGGGTCCACCGAACGCGCGCCCAGCGTGAAAGCGTTGATGTTGCGCAGCACCTGCGGAATCGGCTTGGCGGCGATGAAACCGAGCTTCTTCGTCTTGCTGGTGTAGCCGGCGACGATGCCGGCCAGGTACTGGCATTCGTCGATGTAGCCGAAGTAGCTGCTGGCGTTCTTCGGGTGTTTGCCCTCGGTCCACATGCCGCCGCAATGCGCGAAGCGCACGGCCGGGTACTTCGCCGCCATCTTCAGCATGTGCGGGTCGAAGTAGCCGAAGCTGGTGGCGAAGATCAGCGCGGCCTTGTCCTGGTTGATCATCGCTTCCATCGTCTTCTGCACGGCCGCGGTCTCGGGCACGTTTTCTTCTTCGACGACCTTCACGCCGGGCAGCTTCTTGATCGTCGCCGCCGCCTGCGCCTGCGCCTGGTTGTAGCCGAAGTCGCCGCGCGGGCCGACGTAGATCACACCCACCGTCACCGGTGTCTGTGCGCGCGCGTTGCGCAAGGCGCCGGGCAGCATGAAGGCGCCGCCGATCAAGGCGCCGCCGGCCAGCAGGCGGCGGCGGCGCTGGTCGATGTCGAGTTCGTTTTGCAGCTGTTGCAGTTGATCGTGGTTCATCGTTCAGGCTCCTCGGTGTGTGGGATCGTTCGGCAGGGACTCGGGTTCTTCAGGTCTTGGGCTCGTCGATCAGGCTGACGTGCGCGGCGACGATCTGCCAACGGCCGTCGATGCGGCACCAGGTCTGGCTCTGGCGGCCGAGCTTGCTGCCGCCTTCGCGCCGGAACTCGGTCATGGCGGTGCCGAAGTCGTCGCCGAAGGTGCTGATCTGCGTGCGCTGCAAGCTGCGCATCAGGCCTTGCGTCGAACGCGCACTGCGGAAGGCGCGGATCGCGTCGATGCCGTACAGGTCTTCGGCGACGCCGTAGCGCACGGTCTGTGCGCTGTCCCAGAACAGCTCGTCGAGCACGGCGAGCCGGTTGTGCACCAGCGCGTCTTCATAGCGTGCGAAGGCGGCCGTGAGTTCGGCCAGCGGCCCTGGGCGATTGAGGTCGTCGTCGTGCATCACAACCCCGTCGCCAGCGGTGCGCTGCACAGTCCGCGCGCCTGCAACTCGGCGGCCACGCGCAGGCAGTGGTCCTCGCGCCAGGGCGCGGCGATCAGTTGCACGCCGATGGGCAGGTGCGGCAGCGCGTCGTTCATGCCCCACAGAGGCACCGTCACCACCGGCAAGCCGATGCACGAGACCGGCTGCGTCAGCAGGCCCATGCTGGCACGCGCCGGCAGCCGTTTGTCGCCGATGTGTAGCCACTCGGTGCCGATGAGCGGCGCCACGCAGGGGGTGGCCGGCGCGATCAGCACATCGACGTTCTCGAAGATCTTGGCCACGCGGCGTGCGAACCAGTGGCGCACCCGTTGCGCCTGCTGCACCCACACCGCCGGCAGCAGCGCGCCGGCCAGGAAGCGGTCGCGCGACAGCGGTTCGAAATCGATGGCACGTTTGCGCAGGTCGTCCAGGTGCAAGGTGGCACCTTCGGCGTTGGTGATGAGGAATGCCGCCGCGCGGGCCCGGTCCACTTCGGGCCATTCGATCAGCCGTGTTGTGCCCAGCGCCTGCGCCACCGCATCGACCGCTGCGGTGGCTTCGGCCAGCGCCATTTCGCGGAACCAGCCGCCGAGCACGGCGATGCGCAGGCCACCAGCGCCTTGGTCGATCAGCGGCAGCGTGGCCTGCAGCTCACGCTGTGCGCAGCCCGGGTCGTCGCTGGCCGGGCCCTGTAGCGGCCCTTGCATGGCGTCGTAGGCCAGCGCCAGGTCGTGCACACCGCGCGCGAACGGGCCGAGCACATCGAGGCTGGCGACGAACGGGTAGCTGCCCACGCGCGGCAGCCGGCCGAAGGTGGGCTTGAGGCCGAACACGCCGCACAGCGAGGCCGGCACGCGGATCGAGCCGTTGGTGTCGGAGCCGAGTGTCAGCGGCACCTGGCCGGCGGCCACCGCGGCGGCCGATCCGCCCGAAGAACCGCCAGCGATGCGCGCCAGGTCGTGCGGGTTGTGGGTGGCGCCGTAGTGCGTGTTCTCGGTCGAGAAGCCGTAGGCGTATTCGTCCATGTTCAGCGCGCCGACCAGCACCGCGCCGCGCGCTTCGAGCCGACGCACCAGCAGCGCGTCGCGCTTGGCCGGCGTCGCATCGCGTTCGATCTTCGAGCCCGCCAAGGTCGGCAGGCCGGCGATGTCGAACAGGTTCTTCACTGCGAACGGCACGCCGGCCAGCGACATCTGGTCGCGCTTCGGGTGCGCGTCGATGGCGTCGGCGCGCTTGCACGCGCGCTCGCCCAGCTGCGCGGTGAAGGCGTTGACCTTCGGCTCGGTGGCGGCGATGCGCGCCAGGCTCAGCTCGACCTGTTCGCGCGCCGACGAAGCGCCGCTGCGAACGCTGGCCGCGGTGCCCGCTGCATCGGGGGCCGCGCTCATGACTCGCGCTCCGCAATCGGCGGCACCGGCACGAACACGTTGCCCGGTTCGTCGGCCACCGTCAGCGGCAGGCCCTGCACCAGCTCGGCCATCTGCGCCGCCAGCGCGAAGAACTGCAGCACGCCGGGACGGTGCTGCGGCGACAGCTTCAGCTGCAGCGCCGCCGCGGCTGCATCGATGTAGGGCCCGTGATCCACCGTGGCCATGCCGTCACACCTTGTACAGGTCGCGGTAGTCGGGCTGCAGATGGAACCAGTACAGGTAGCCCATCACGTCCTTCTGCATCGCCACGTCCATCGTCGGCTGGAACATCGGCACGCGCGGCACCTCGTCGTAGGCGAGCTGGATCATCTCGCGCACCGAACTGTCGTAGATCGGCTTGCTTTCGGCGAAGCGCGCGTTGGTGATCATCTTGTCCAGCTTCGGGTTTTGGTAGCTCATGGTGTTGAACACCGCGTTCTGCCCGTGGTAGCACCAGAAGAAGAAGTATTCGGGGTAGTCGAGCCAGCCGCCGAAGCGGTTGATGACCATCGGCAGGTCCTTCTTCAGCAACGCGGCGCGCCAGGTGGCGCCGGGGATCTTGTTGATCTGCGCCTTGATGCCGATGGCCGCCAGCGCCTCCTGCGTCAGCACCGCCGTTGGCTCGCCGATGGTGGCGCCGCCGAGGTCGAAGCTGAGCGTGGTCTCGAAGCCGTTCGGGTAGCCGGCCTCGGCCATCAGTGCCTTGGCCTTGGCGATGTCGGTGTGGTAGGGCGTCGGCTGCGGCCAGGCGATCGACTTCACCGGCCCGCTGGCGCCGTACATCTTGGCCGCGCGGCCGTACAGCGCGTTGTCGTAGATCTTGTCGTAGGGCAGCGCATAGGCCACCGCCTGGCGCACCTTGGGGTTGTCGAACGGCGGCTTGGTGGTGTTCATGCCCAGGTACAGGATCGAGTTCTCGATCGGCATCGAGCTGACCTTCAGCGACTTGCCGTCATCGCTGAGTTCGGCGAAGTCCTTCGGCGGCAGGTCGTAGGTCATGTCGATGTCGCCCTTGACCAGCAACGCTCGCCGGTTGCCGGCGTTGGGCACGTCGCGCTGCACGATGCGGCGCAATTTGGGCAGCGGGCCGCTCTTCCAGTCGTCGAAGCGCACATAGACGATTTCCTGGCCCGGGCGATAGGCCTCGACCTTGTAGGCGCCGCCGCCGGCGGTGTTGTTGCGCGTCCAGGCCAGCCCCCACGGGTCGGCCGCCGTGGCGTGCTTCTTCACCAGCTCGCTGTTGTAGATACCCGGCACCGGCACGGCGATGTCGTTCATCGTCAGCTTGTCCTTGCGGATGAACTTGATGCGGAAGGTGTGCTCGTCGACGACCTCGAACTGCTCGGGCTTTTCCAGCGAACCGGCGGCCATCTGGAAGGTGGGGAAACCGCCGACCGTGACCGCGCGGTCGAAGCTCCACTTCACGTCCTTCGCGGTCACCGGCGTGCCGTCGTGGAACTTCGCGTTCTTGCGCAGCTTGAAGGTCACCGACTGGCCATCGGGCGCGACCGCCCAGCTCTCGGCCAGCTCGGGTTCGAGCTTGTTGCGGTCGTAGGCCACGCGGCCATCGGGCAAGGTGCGCTTGCCGTAGGTCAGCAGCCGGTCATAGACGATCCAGCTGACGCCGTAACTCGGCCGGTTGGCGCCGACGGTGTGGATGTCGAGCGAGTTGGGGCCGAATTCGTTGGCCACGATGAGCACATCCTTGGGCCGGGCCTGGGCGGCAACGGTGAGCGGCAGCACACCCAGCGCGGTGCCGGCGGCGCTGCCGGCGATGAAGTTGCGACGGTCCATGAAAGGGCTCCTTTGCCTCAGGTCGAAAGAGATTGCAGGTAGGCCCGCCAGCCACCGAAAGGGCTGATGTCGCGGGCCGCGGTGACGGCATGGCTTTCGCACAGGAAGCCGTGCGCGGTCTGGCCGTCGGCCAGTTCGATCGAGCCCAGGCACAACGGCGCCGGGATGCCGGCGAGGAAGCTGCCCAGGTGCTGCACCGGCATGTCCCACACCTCGACTTCGATGGCGCCGCCGGTGGCCGGTGCATCGACGCGCACCAGCCCGGGCTTCGGTGGTGTCGTGCCGGGCAATGCGAACAGGCGGTAGTGCGGCGCGGTGCGCGTGCTTGCGCGCAACATGGCGCCGCGTTCGACGAGTTGGTGATTCAGCGGCAAACCATCCAGGTGCGCACCGACGACGACCAGCGGCAGCGTCGATTCGCTGCGTGGCACGGCGCGCGCACGCGCTGTTGCGTCGCCGCCTTCCCAGCGACGGCCCAGATCGAGCAAGGCGACATCGTGCGTGCCCTGCGCGATGAAGGTGACCGAGAACGGCAAGCCGACGGCGGTGTGGCCAGCCGGCAGCGCCAGCGCGCTCCAGCCGAGCAGGTTGACGAAGTTGGTGTAGCGGCCGAGCAGCGTGTTGACGCCGAGCGGATCGGCATCGAGTTGTGCAAAGGTCGGGTGGCCGGGTGCCGTCGGCACCATCAACACATCGACCTGGCGCCACAGCGACGCCAGCTGCGCCTGCCATTCGCGCAGCCGGTACATCGCCTCGAAGGTCTGCGTGGCGTCGATGTGCAGCGCGCGTGAGATGACCTCGCGCACCTGCGGGTCCATCGCCTCGGGCTGCTCCTGCAGCAGGGTGCGCACGGTGCTGTGCCGTTCGGCGACCCAGGGCCCGGCATACAGCAGGTCGGCGACCGCGTGCAGCGGCGCGAAGTCGAGTTCGACCAGCATGTGGCCCATCGCGGCGGCGCGTTCGAGCGCGGGGCCCCAGGCGGCGGCGTAGCCGGCATCACCGAAGAACTCAGCCGCATGCGGCACGCCGATGCGCAGCCGGTGCGCAAAGCGCGCCGGGCCGGGCCGCAGCTGGCTGTACGCGTCGAGCGGGTCGGTGCCTTCGGTGAGTGCGAGCAACTCGGCCGCGTCGTCGACGCTGTGCCCGAGCAGCGATACGCAGTCGATGCTGCGGCAGGCCGGCACCACGCCGGCGGTGCTGAGGCGTCCCGGTGTCGGCTTCAGCCCGACGAGGCCGTTGAAGCCCGCCGGCACGCGGCCCGAGCCGGCCGTGTCGGTACCCAGCGCGAACGCCACCTGGCCCAGCGCCAGCGCCACCGCCGAACCGGAACTGGAGCCGCCGCTGATGCGCTGGGCATCGGCCACGCTGGCCGGCCGGCCGTAGGGCGAACGCGTGCCGACGAGCCCGGTGGCGAACTGGTCGAGGTTGCTCTTGCCCAGCCACAGCGCACCGGCATCGAGCAGCTTTTGCACCACGGTGGCGCTGCGCTGTGGCATATACGAGAAGACCGGGCAGGCCGCGGTGGTCGGTGCGCCAGCGACATCGATGTTGTCCTTGACCGCGAACGGCAGACCCAGCAACGGAAAGCGCTGCGAAGCGCCTTCGAGGCGTTGCCGCTCGCTCAGCAGTGACAGCTGCGCTCGCCAGGCCTTGTCCTCACAGATGTGGATCCATATGCCGTGTTGCGCGCCGGCCAGCGCCGCTGCGCGGCATCGGTGCAGCAAGTCCAGCGGTGATTCGCCGTCGGCCAGGCGGCGACGCCAGTCGGCCAGACCGCGCGGCAGGCCCACGACAGCGGGTGCGGCGGCTTGCGGACGCTGGGCTGCGGGGACGGCGGAGGGCGACACTTTGGTGCACGTATTGGTATACAAGACGGAACGCATGCACGTCCCGTGCCAGCCTTGCGTTCAATTCATGTCGGGGCAGAGAGGCGATGGGGCCCGCGCCCGACCAGCGCCCGCGAATCGGGCCTGTGCGTGCTCAGCCGCCTTCGCGTGCCAGACGCTCGCTCTTCCAGTACACGTCGTCGCCGCCCAGCCCGTCGAGGTTGGCCCGGTTGAGCACCCGTGCCAGCACGAACATCAGGTCGGAGAGGCGATTCAGGTAATGGCGCGGTGCATCGTTGACCTTCTCCGTCGCCGCCAGCGCCACCACCGAGCGCTCGGCGCGCCGCGCCACGGTGCGGCTGACATGCGCCAGCGCCGCGCTGCGCGTGCCCGCTGGCAGGATGAATTCGGCCAGCCGCGGCAGCGTGGCGTTGTATTGCGCCAGCGCTTCGTCCAGGCGCAGCACCGCGCTGGTCTTCAGCAGTTCGTAGCCGGGAATCGACAGCTCGCCGCCCAGGTTGAACAGCTCGTGCTGGATCAGCACCAGCAGTTCGCGCACATCGTCGGGCAACGGTTCGCACAGCAGCAGGCCGAGGCCGGAGTTCAGCTCATCGACATCGCCCATCGCCGCCACGCGCAGGTGCGACTTGGGCACGCGCGTGCCGTCGCCGAGCCCGGTGCTGCCGTCGTCGCCGGTGCGCGTGGCGATCTGCGTGAGTCGGTTGGCCATGCGGCAATGCTAAGCCCGCTTCGTTTTGCACTGCCTAGAATGGACCGATGGCCACCGACCGGAGTGCACGACGATGAACGCCCCGCTGCCCGACCATGTGTTGCCGAAGGCGCCGACGCGCTCAGTGCCCGCCGCGATGATCGATGCGCTGCGCACGCGCTTCGGCGATCGCTGCTCCACCGCCGCCGCCGTGCGCGAGCAGCATGGCCGCGACGAATCGACTTACCCGGTTACGCCGCCGGAGGTGGTGGTGTTCTGCGAAAGCACCGACGACGTGGCCGCGGTGGTGGCGCTGGCCAACCAGCACTCCGTGCCGGTGATTCCATTCGGCGTCGGCTCGTCGCTCGAAGGCCATTTGATGGCGGTGCAGGGCGGCGTGAGCATCGACCTGGGCCGCATGACGCAGATCGTGCGCCTGAACGCCGAGGACCTGACGGTGACGGTGCAGGCCGGCGTGACGCGCGAGCAACTGAACCGCGAAATCAAGGACACGGGGTTGTTCTTCCCCATCGACCCGGGCGCGAATGCCAGCCTGGGCGGCATGGCCGCCACGCGCGCCAGCGGCACGAACGCGGTGCGCTACGGCACCATGCGCGAGAACGTGCTCGGCCTGACGGTTGTGACGGCCAGCGGCGAGGTCATCGCTACCGGCACGCGCGCGAAGAAGTCGAGCGCGGGTTACGACCTGACGCGCCTGTTCGTCGGCAGCGAGGGCACGCTCGGCGTGATGACCGAAGTCACGCTGAAACTGTACCCGCTGCCCGAAGCGGTGAGCGCGGCGATCTGCCACTTTCCCAGCATCGACGCGGCGGTGCAGACGACGATCCAGATCATCCAGATGGGCGTGCCCATCGCGCGCTGCGAACTGCTCGACGCGAATGCGATCCGCGCGGTGAACAAGCACTCGAAGCTGACGATGCGCGAAGCGCCGATGCTGCTGATGGAATTCCATGGCAGCGAGGCCGGCGTCAAGGAGCAGGCCGAGACGGTGCAGCAGGTGGCGCGCGAATTCGGTGGCGAAGATTTCCAGTGGGCGACCACGCCGGAGGAGCGCACGAAGTTGTGGACCGCGCGTCACCAGTCGTATTTCGCCGCGCTGCAAACGCGCCCGGGTTGCCGTTGCCAGAGCAGCGACACCTGCGTGCCGATCTCGCGGCTGGCCGAGAGCATCAACGACTCGATCGCCGAGAGCGAAGCGGCCGGCATCCCGTACTGGATCGTCGGCCATGTCGGCGACGGCAACTTCCACCTGAGCTGGCTGCTCGACCCGAACGATGCGGCCGAGCGCGCCACCGTCGAACGCCTGAGCGAGAGCATGGTGCAGCGCGCGTTGCGGCTCGAAGGCACCTGCACCGGCGAGCACGGCATCGGCCTGCACAAGATGGGCTACCTGGTCGATGAGGCCGGCAGCGGTGCGGTGGCGTTGATGCGGCAGGTCAAGCATGCGCTGGACCCGAACAACATCATGAACCCGGGCAAGGTGTTCGTGTGGTGAGGGGTTCTAGACGCGCTTTGCAATGAAGCGACGGACCGCCGCCAGCGCGCTGATGCTGGCGCCGTGGGCGGGCATGTTGAGCGCAGCCTCGCTGGAGGATCTGATCCAGGCGGCCAAACCATCGGTGGTGGCGGTGGGCACCTACAAGGCGACCGACAGCCCGCGCTTCGGCTTTCGCGGCACCGGCTTTGTCGTCGGCGCGGGTGACATGGTCATCACCAACGCCCATGTCTTGCCCGCACCCGATGCCGCCGACGCATCGAGCGACCTGGCGATTCACACCGCGCGCACGTCCGCGGACTCCCAGTCGCGCGACGCCACCTTGCTGGCCGTCGACCGCGCGCACGACCTGGCGCTGCTGCGCATTGAAGGGCCGGCGTTGCCGGCGCTGAAGCTGAGTGATGGCGAACACATGCGCGAAGGCATGTCGGTGGCGTTGATCGGCTACCCGATCGGCGGTGTGCTCGGCTTCACGCCGGTGACGCATCGCGGCATCGTCGCGTCGATCACCGCCATCGTGTTGCCGGCACCGAGCTCGCAGGCTTTGAATGCGCAGGCGGTGGCGCGCATTCGCCAGGGCAGCTTCGACATCTACCAGCTCGACGCCACCGCCTACCCCGGCAACAGCGGCAGCCCGGTATTCGACATCGAATCGGGCGAGGTGGTGGCGGTCATCAACATGGTGCTGGTCAAGGGCAGCAAGGAATCGGCGTTGCGCTACCCGACCGGCATCAGCTACGCGATCCCGGTGCGCTTCGTCAACGAGTTGCTCAAAGGGCGCTGAGCGCGCGTCGCGACGTCCCGCTCAGGTTTGCGCGGGCGCGCCGAGGCTCCAGCGCTTGCTCACATCGCCAGCGGCATTGACGCTTTCCAGCTGCACGCCGAAGCCCCACAGCCGCGCCACGTGTTTCAGCACCTCCTGCGCGGTGTCGTGCAGCGGCCGATCGTTGTGCTGGAAGTGGCGCAGTGTCAGCGAGCGATCGCCGCGCAGATTGACGTTCCAGACCTGGATGTTCGGCTCGCGCGAACCCAGGTCGTACTGGTGGGCCAGCGATTCGCGCACGCGCTTGTAGCCGCTGTCGTCGTGGATCGCGGCGACTTCCAGTTCTTCCTCGCCCTCGTCGTCGACGATCGCGAACAGGCGCAGCTCGCGCATCAACTTCGGGCTCAGGAACTGGCCGACGAAGCTTTCATCCTTGTAGTTGCGCATCGCCTGGTCGAGCACCGGCAACCACGGCGTGCCGGCGATGTCGGGGAACCAGTGGCGGTCTTCGTCGGTGGGGTCTTCGCAGATGCGCTTCAGGTCGGTGAACATGGCGAAGCCCAGCGCGTATGGGTTGATGCCGCTGTACGCGCGGTGGCCGACGGGCGGCTGATAGACGACGTTGGTGTGCGACTTCAGCCACTCGATCATCACGCCGTCGGTGAGGAAGCCGTCGTCGTACATCTGGTTCAGCAATCGGTGGTGCCAGAAAGTGGCCCAGCCCTCGTTCATCACCTGCGTCTGGCGCTGCGGGTAGAAGTACTGCGCCACCTTGCGCACGATGCGCACGATCTCGCGTTGCCACGGTTCGAGCAGCGGCGCGTTCTTCTCGATGAAGTACAGCAGGTTTTCTTGCGGCTCGTCGGGAAAACGCTTGCTCTCAGCCGCGCTCTCGGGCTTGTCGGCGCGTGGGGGCAACGTGCGCCAGATGTCGTTGACCTGCGTCTGGGCGTAGGCCTCGCGGTCCTTGCGATCGGCGAGCTCCTGCGCCAGCGACTTGCGGCTTGGGCGGCGATAGCGATCGACGCCGTGGTTCTGCAGCGCGTGGCAGCTGTCGAGAAAGCTTTCAACTGCATCCAGCCCGTGCCGCTCCTCGCAGGCGGCGACATAGTTCTTCGCATAGACCAGGTAGTCGATGATCGACGCCGCGTCGGTCCACATGCGGAACAGGTAGTTGCCCTTGAAGAAGCTGTTGTGGCCGTAGGCGGCATGCGCGATGACCAGCGCCTGCATGGCCATCGTGTTCTCCTCCATCAGGTAGCTGATGCAGGGGTTCGAGTTGATGACGATCTCGTAGGCCAGGCCCATGTGGCCGCGCTTGTAGTTCTTCTCGGTGGCGATGAATTCCTTGCCGTAGCTCCAGTGCCGGTAGTTCACCGGCATGCCGACGCTGGCATAGGCGTCCATCATCTGCTCGGCGGTGATGATCTCGAGCTGGTTCGGGTAGGTGTCCAGGCCGAAGCGCTCGGCGGTGTCGCGGATGACCTTGTGGTATTGCTCGACCAGATCGAACGACCAGTCGCTGGGGCCGGGCAGCGGCTGGGCTGGCCGTTGCAACAGCGGCAGCGGCGCGCCCAGCGGGTTTCTCGCCAAGGCGTTCATGCCGCCTTCGCCCCTTCCTTCTTGAACAGGTCGCGGAAGACCGGAAAGATCTGCGCCGCCTCGGTGGCCTTGCGCATCGCGAAGTGCGGGTTGGCTTCGAGCAACTGGCTGTACTCGTCCCACAGGTTCTGCTCTTCCTCGGCCACCTGCACGTAGGCGAAATAGCGGCACAGCGGCAGCAGCTTGTCGTTGAGCAGTTCGCGGCAGCGGCCGCTGTCGTGGTGCCAGTTGTCGCCGTCGCTGGCCTGTGCGCCGTAGATGTTCCACTCGCTCGGCGAGTAGCGCGCGCGGATGATTTCTTCCATCAGCACCAACGCGCTGGACACCACCGTGCCGCCGGTTTCTCGCGCATGGAAGAAGTCGTTCTCGCTGACTTCCTGCGCCTGCGTGTGGTGGCGGATGAAGACCAGGTCGATCTTCTCGTAGTGCCGCGTCAGGAACAGGTACAGCAGGATGAAGAAGCGCTTGCTCAGGTCCTTGCGCGCCTCGTCCATCGAGCCGGAGATGTCCATCAGGCAGAACATCACCGCCTTCGACGTCGGCACCGGCACGCGGATGCGGCTGCGGTAGCGCAGGTCGATCGGGTCGAGGTAGGGAATGCGCGCGATGCGCGCGCGCAGCGCGCCGATGGCGGCTTCCAGTTCCTTGATGCGCGCCAGCAGCAAGTCGGTCTTCGGGCTGGCGATCAGACCTTCGAGTTCTTCTTCCAGCTCACGCAGTTCGGCGCGCGAGCCGGCGCCGATGGCGATGCGCCGGCCGATGGCGCCGCGCATCGAGCGCACCACATGCAGGTTGTTCGGCGTGCCGTCGCTGCTGTAGCCGGCGCGCTGGCTTTTCCACTCCGGGGTTTCGGCGAGCTGCGTGCGCACCAGGTTGGGCAGCGCCAGGTCGTCGAAGAAGACCTGCATGAACTCTTCCTTGCTGAGCGTGAAGACGAAGTCGTCCTCGCCCTCGCCGGAATCGCTGGCCTCGCCCTTGCCGCTGCCCGAACCGCCGCCGCCCTTGGGTCGCGCGATGCGGTCGCCACGAATGAAATCCTTGTTGCCGGGGTGCACGACTTCGCGCACACCGCCGCTGCCGTGGCCGAAGACCGGCTCGCTCAGATCCTTCTTCGGGATGTGCACCTCTTCGCCACGCTCGACGTCGCGGATGCTGCGCCCGTCGATGGCGCGCTTGACCGCCTCGCGCACCTGCTCCTTGTGGCGACGCAGGAAGCGCTCGCGGTTGCCGACCGACTTGTTCTTGCCGGCCAGGCGACGGTCGATGATGCTTTGCAATGCCATGGCGTCAGCTGCTCTTGCGCACCCTCAGATACCACTCGCACAACAGCCGCACCTGCTTGGGCGTGTAGCCCTTGGCGACCATGCGCGTGACGAAATCTTCGTGCTTCTTCGCCTCGTCGGCACTGGCCTTGGCGTTGAAGCTGATCACCGGCAACAACTCTTCGGTGTTGCTGAACATCTTCTTCTCGATCACCGTGCGCAGCTTCTCGTAGCTGGTCCACAGCGGGTTGTTGCCGGCGTTGTTGGCGCGCGCACGCAACACGAAGTTGACGATCTCGTTGCGGAAGTCCTTCGGGTTGGCGATGCCGGCCGGCTTCTCGATCTTCTCGAGTTCGGCGTTCAGGCTGCCGCGATCGAACACTTCGCCGGTGTCGGTGTCGCGGTACTCGTGGTCCTGGATCCAGTAGTCGGCATAGGTCACATAGCGGTCGAAGATGTTCTGCCCGTATTCGCTGTAGCTTTCCAGGTAGGCGGTCTGGATTTCCTTGCCGATGAATTCGGCGTAGCGCACGCCCAGGTGTTCCTTGATGAAGGCGGTGTACTTCTGCTCCAGCTCGGGCGGGAACTGCTCGCGCTGGATCTGCTGTTCGAGCACGTACATCAGGTGCACCGGGTTGGCTGCCACCTCGGTCGAATCGAAGTTGAAGACCTTGCTGATGATCTTGAACGCGAAGCGCGTCGACACCCCGCTCATGCCTTCATCGACACCGGCGTAGTCGCGGTATTCCTGGTAGCTCTTGGCGCGCGGGTCGGTGTCCTTCAGGTTTTCGCCGTCATAGACCAGCATCTTGCTGAACAGCGAGCTGTTCTCGGGCTCCTTCAGCCGCGTCAGGATGGCGAACTGGCTCATCATCTTCAAGGTGCCGGGCGCGCAGGTGGCCTCGGCCAGCGAGCTGCCACGCAGCAGCTTCTCGTAGATGTGCACCTCTTCGCTCACGCGCAGGCAGTACGGCACCTTGACGATGTAGATGCGGTCGAGGAAAGCCTCGTTGTTCTTGTTGTTGCGGAAGGTCTTCCACTCGCTTTCGTTGCTGTGCGCGAGCACCACACCGTCGAACGGAATCGCGCCGAAGCCCTCGGTGCCCTTGTAGTTGCCTTCCTGCGTGGCGGTCAGCAGCGGGTGCAGCACCTTGATCGGCGCCTTGAACATCTCGACGAATTCCAGCAAGCCCTGGTTGGCCAGGCACAGGCCGCCGGAATAGCTGTAGGCATCCGGGTCGTCCTGCGCATAGGTTTCGAGCTTGCGGATATCGACTTTGCCGACCAGGCTCGAGATGTCCTGGTTGTTCTCGTCGCCCGGCTCGGTCTTGGCGATGCCGACCTGCTTCAGGATGCTCGGGTGGCGCTTGACGACCTTGAACTTGCGGATGTCGCCGCCGTACTCTTCCAGCCGCTTCACCGCCCACGGGCTGAGCACCCGTTGCAGGTAGCGGCGCGGAATGCCGTATTCGGATTCGAGGATCGGGCCGTCCTCGGCAGCATCGAACAGGCCCAGCGGCGATTCGTTGACCGGGCTGCCCTTGATGGCATAGAACGGCACGTCCTGCATCAGCTGCTTCAAGCGCTCGGCGATCGAGCTCTTGCCGCCGCCCACCGGGCCGAGCAGATACAGGATCTGCTTCTTCTCTTCGAGGCCCTGCGCCGCATGGCGGAAGTAGCTCACCACCTGTTCGATGGCGTCTTCCATGCCGTAGAACTCGGCGAAGGCCGGGTAGATCTTGATGAGTTTGTTGGCGAACAGCCGCGACAGACGCGGGTCGTTGCGCGTGTCGATGGTCTGCGGCTCGCCGATGGCCTTGAGCATGCGCTCGGCGGCGGTGGCGTAGGCCACGGGGTTGCGCTTGCACTCCGCGAGGTAGTCCTCGAGGGACATCTCTTCTTCGCGGCTGCGTTCGAAGCGCGCGGTGAAACTGCTGATCACGTCCATGCGGACCTCCTGCGTCAGGAAGATAACGAGCGGTGGATGCCCTCGCCATCTGGGAAGATCTGATGACGCCCCGGCTTCACGGGCCCGGGCGCCATCAGAACTTTCCGGTGTTCAGCGGTTCATGGTGTGCAGCGTGCGCCGAAAGTTGGAGTGTTGACTGTTCGAGTTGGTGCCGCAAAGCGGTGCAATTCGGAAGCGAGCTTGCAAGACCCGTTCCAGCATCGACCCGGTGCACGGCACACCAACATGGTGAACAGAACGCAGCATGCCCCATTTGCGCCGACATGGCGTCACCCTGGTTTGCATTTCCGTGCACATCACGCGACATTCCGGGCGACTTTGTTTGCGATGAGAACGTGCCCGGGCGTCGGTCGGCACGCGCGCAACGTTGCAGAGGTATCCGAGAATGATCACGGCGTCGAAGGTACCAGATCAGCGCATGCGCCGACCCCGTGCGCGCCGCTTCAGGCGTCGCTCACGCCCAGCTTGTCCAGCAAGCCGTTCAACTCGTCGAGCGAGCCGAAGGCAATGGCCACTTCCCCTTGTTCGCCCTGTTTCGTCTTGCGGTGCACACGAATGTCCACCGCCGCGGCGAGCCGGTCGGCGAGTTGTTCTTCCAGCCTCACCAGATCGCGCGACTTGTCCTTCTTCACGCGCAGCAGCGGCGACTGGCGGCCAGCGCCGTTGTGGGAGCGCGCGACCAGTTTCTCGGCATCACGCACCGACAGCTTCCTGGCGACGACCTCGCTGGCGGTGAGGATCTGTTGCGCGCCGTCCAGCGGCAGCAACGCGCGTGCATGGCCCATGTCCAGGTCACCGGCCATCAGCATCTGTTGCACCGGCGCGGCCAGGTTCAGAAGGCGCAGCAGGTTGCTAGCCGCGCTGCGCGAGCGGCCCACCGCCTGCGCCGCCTGCTCGTGCGTGAGCTTGAACTCGCTGACCAGGCGTTGCAGGCCTTGCGCCTCTTCCAACGGGTTCAGGTCCTCGCGCTGGATGTTTTCGATCAGCGCCATCACCGCCGCGGCCTCGTCGGCGACTTCCCTGACCAGCACCGGCACCTCGTCCAGCCCGGCCAGCCGTGCCGCACGGAAGCGTCGTTCGCCGGCGATGATTTCGTACGCCGCGGCCGCGCCGGCGCCCGTGGAAGGCACCGGACGCACCAGGATCGGCTGCATCACGCCCTGGCTCTTGATGCTTTCGGCCAGTTCGTACAGAGAGCCTTCGTCCATGCGCGTGCGCGGCTGGTAGCGACCGGGCTGCAGCTGCGACAGGCGCAGGCTGCTCGGCGCCGCGGCGGCGGCGCCGGGCGCGGCATCGACGACGCGCGGCCCCAGCAGGGCTTCGAGGCCGAGGCCGAGGCCCTTGGGTTTCTTCGTGACCATGCGCGAATTGTGAGTCATCGGCTATGCTGCCCGGCAGAGTTGACTTCAGTCGAAGCGGGAGTGAACAGATGAAGCACAAGGTGTTTGTCGATGGCCAGGAAGGCACCACCGGGCTGCGCATCCACGAGTACCTGGCGCAGCGTGGTGATGTCGAGGTGATGAGCATCGACGCCGACAAGCGCAAGGATGCGGCTCAGCGCGCCAGGCTGCTCAACGCGGCCGACGTGGCTTTCCTGTGCCTGCCAGACGACGCGGCGCGCGAAGCGGCAGCGCTGGTGACAAACCCGAAGACATGTCTGATCGACGCCAGCACGGCGCACCGGGTGGCGCCGGGCTGGGTCTACGGCCTGCCCGAATTGAGCTTCGAGCAGCGCGAGCGCATCCGCGGCAGCAAACGCATATCGAACCCGGGCTGTCATGCCAGTGCCTTCGTGCTGCTGCTGCGCCCGCTGGTCGACGCCGGCATCGTGCCGGCTGACTTGCCGATCAGCGCCACCTCGATCACCGGCTATTCGGGTGGAGGCAAGAAAATGATCGAGCAGTACCGGCTTGGCGGCGGGCTTGGCGGCGATTCGCGGCTGCAATCGCCGCGTGCCTACGGCCTGGCGCTGAAGCACAAGCACGTGCCCGAGATGCAGGCGCAGAGCGGTTTGCAGGTCAAGCCGCTGTTCATGCCCATGGTCGGGAACTTCTACAAGGGCCTGTCGGTGTCGGTGCCGCTGCACTTCAGCCAGCTGGCAGGCGGGACCACTGCGCAGAAGATCCAGCGCGCCTTCGAGCAGCGCTACGAGGGCGAACGCTTCATCCGCGTGATGCCGTTGAACGACCCGGGCGTCATCGAAGCCGAGGGCGGTTACTTCGATGTGCAGGCCAGCAACGACAGCAACCGGGTCGACATATTCGTCTTCGCCAACGACAGCCAGGCGATTCTGGTGTCGAGGCTGGACAACCTGGGCAAAGGCGCCAGCGGCGCCGCGGTGCAGTCGATGAACGTGCACCTGGGCCTGGATGAGGGCCTGGGCCTGTAGGCAGGCGTCAGCCGATCGCGCCCGGCAGGGCCCGGTAGTGGTAGCTGTAAGCGTCGGTGAAGCCGAGCCTGCCGTACACCGCCCGGGCCGCGTGGTTGTCCGCATCTACCTGCAAATAGGCCACGCGGGCGCCCCGCGCCGCCGCCTGCTGCAAGACATGCGTGCACAACCGGCGCGACAGGCCCCGCCCACGTGCTGCCGGCGCCGTGAACACGTCGTACAGCCCGACCCGATCCCCTTCCGGCGCGGACAGGGCGCACGCCAAAACCTGTTGCTCCGCGTCGCGCAAGATGTGACCTTGATACGGGACGGGGCTGCTTTCCAGACGTTGCGCATGAGCAACGATCGATGCCGGCGCCGAATCTCGGAACTCACCTACGATGTGAGCGAACGCTTTCAGTTTGATTTCTGAAATGTCTATTACTTCGGATGCCGCTGCGGCTGTGAACGGGACCGTTCGCAGCATCACGCGCGTGTCATCGAACGCCTGATAGCCGAGTGTCTGGAGAGCCTCATCGAGCGTCGGCGGCTGGGTGAACGGTGTCACGCGCAGCACCATCGGCAGCCGATGCTCGTCATAGACGGCCTGACAAGCGGCCAGACGCTGTTCGAGTGTCAGCCGTCCGACCGACAGGGCATTGATGCAGCGGGCGCGCTTGGCCTTGCCGGGCGAGTAGCGCACCAGCCAGCCATCGACCCAGCGTTGCTGCGGCGGTGCACTGGCGTTCAGGCTGGCATCTTCGATGCGAGAAAGCAGCACCGCGTTGTCGACAGAGGCGGTCATGCCAGCGCGGTCACCCGTTTGATCAGCTCCTGGGCGAACTCGACGAAGGCCTTGGCGCCCTTGGACGTCGGGTCGAACACCACGCCGGGCTGTCCATAGCTCGGCGCTTCGGCCAGGCGCACGTTGCGCGGGATCACCGTGTTGAAGACCTTGTCGCCGAAGTGCGCCTTTAACTGGTCGCTGACCTGGTTCTGAAGCGTGATGCGCGGGTCGAACATCACGCGCAGCAGGCCGATGACCTGCAGGTCTCGGTTCAGGTTGGCATGCACCTGCTTGATGGTGTTGACCAGGTCCGACAGCCCTTCGAGGGCGAAGTACTCACACTGCATCGGCACGATGACGCCGTGCGCGCTGCACAGCCCGTTCAGCGTCAGCAGGCTCAGGCTGGGCGGGCAATCGATGAGCACCATGTCGTAGTCGGCGGCCACCGCCGCCAGGGCGGCGCGCAGCCGCTGCTCGCGACGCTCGATCTGCACCAACTCGATCTCGGCGCCGGCCAGTTCGCGATTGGCACCCAACACGTCGTAGCCGCCCGTGGTCGAACGAACACGGGCCTCGGCGATGCTGGCGCTTTCCAGCAGCACGTCGTAGAGGCTGAGCGCAAGCGACCGCTTGTCGATGCCGGAACCCATCGTGGCATTGCCTTGCGGGTCCAGATCCACGACCAGCACGCGTTGGCCCGCCAGGGCCAGGCCGGCGGCCAGGTTGACGGCGGTGGTGGTCTTGCCGACCCCGCCTTTTTGATTGGCGATGCAGAAGATTCGAGGCATGGCGAGGGGCTGGATCGCGGATGTCTGGGGTGAACGCGGGTGCGCGGGCGTGATCCGTACGCCACTCGGGTTCAGATAGGGCTGCGTGTGATGCGTGGTGGGCGGCCCAAGGCTGCGGGATTATCAGGCCAGGTACGCCACCTTCCCGATGTCCGGCGCAGTGAGGCGACGATTGCGGGGGCGACGGGTCAGTCCGAGGCCGGTTGTGCCGAAGGACGCATCCAGACCAGGCATCGCTGGGCGTCGAGACCTGGAACGTGCAAGTGTTCCACGTGAAACACCGCCACGTCGTTGGCCAGCGCAGCGATCTCTTCCTCGGGCACCCTGCCCTTCATGGCCACCCAGCTACCTGAGGTTGACAGCTGCCGTCTCGTCAAACGTGTGAAGTCGTTCAGCGACGCGAATGCGCGCGAAACGATCAAGGGGAAGGGTGGGAGGCGCAAGTCTTCGACCCGTGCATGTACCGAGCGAAGATTGTCGATGCCGATCTCCAGGGCGGCCTGCTGGACGAAGGCGGCCTTTTTGGACACGGCATCCACGCAGGTTACATCCCAGTGCGGCCGCACGATGGCGAGCAACGCGCCCGGCAGGCCGGCGCCGCTGCCGACGTCGAGCAGTCGGGCGCCAGCCGCCGACTGCTGCTGAACCTCGCGATCCAATGCCGGCAGCAGCGCCAGGCAGTCGAGCAGATGCTGGTGCAGTACGGCCTGCGGGTCGCGCACGGCGGTCAAGTTGTAGTGCCGGTTCCAGCGCAGCAGCAGTTCGGCATAGGACAGAAGCCTGCGCACTGCTGTGTCGTCCACAGCCAGTCCCAAAGTATCGAGCCCTCGGCGCAGAACGACCTCGCCCGGGTCTGAACCGCGGTCCGTTGCATCAACCTCCGTATGCGGTCCCTGACCCCGCTTGGCCTCAGGCGGCATCCGGCAGTTCGCTGACGGGCGCTGTGCCCCCTGCACGCAGGCGGCCGCGCTTCTTCAAATGCACCCGCAGCAGCGAAATCGCTGCCGGCGTCACGCCCGAGATGCGCGATGCCTGTCCGAGCGTGGTGGGTCGCTGGCGCGACAGCGTCTGCCGGGCCTCGAAGCTCAAGGCGGCGACCTGTGCGTAGTCGAAGTCCGCAGGCAGCGGCAGCTCTTCCTGTTCCGTGGCGCGACGCACGTCGTCGACTTGCTTGTCGATGTAGCCCGCATACTTGGTGCTGGTTTCAACTTGAGCGATCACCGCATCCGCCAGGGACACGCCGAGTTCAGCGCGCAAGCTCGGTCGGCAGACGCCGTCGCCCCTTCGGGCTGCCGCAGCGACTTCGCTGACGGTGTCGAAATCGATGCCAGGGCGACGCAGCAGATCCGCCAGGCTGTACTCGCGCTCCAGCGCCTTGCCCAACAGCTGTTCGGCCTGTGCTGCCGGCACCACGCCCGGATGCACCCAGATCGATCGCAAGCGCTGTGTTTCACGTGAAACCGCGTCACGCTTCCTGTTGAACGCGGACCAGCGCTCGTCGTCCACCAGCCCCAGCGTGCGACCCAGTTCGGTCAAGCGGGCGTCGGCGTTGTCCTCACGGAGTTGCAAGCGGTGCTCGGCCCGACTGGTGAACATCCGGTAGGGTTCGGTCACGCCCTTGTTCACCAGGTCGTCGACCAGCACGCCCAGGTACGCCTGGTCTCGGCGCAACGTCAGCGGCGGCTTGCCCTGAACCTGCAGCGCTGCATTGATGCCCGCATACAAGCCCTGCGCGGCCGCCTCTTCGTAGCCCGTGGTGCCATTGATCTGGCCGGCGAAGTACAAGCCCGCGACGGCCTGCGTCTGGAAATGGATGCTCAACGCGCGCGGGTCGAAGTAGTCGTATTCGATCGCGTAGCCCGGCCGCACGATGTGCGCGTCTTCAAGGCCCACCATCGAGCGCACAGCGGCCAGTTGCACATCGAATGGCAGCGAGGTGGAGATGCCATTGGGGTAGATCTCGTGTGTGTGCAGTCCTTCCGGTTCGAGGAAGATCTGATGCGATGACTTGTCGGCGAAGCGGTTGACTTTGTCTTCGATGCTCGGGCAATAGCGCGGGCCGATGCCGTCGATGACACCGGTGAACATCGGGCTGCGGTCGAAGCCGGCGCGGATGATGTCGTGCGTGCGCTCGTTCGTGTGCGTCACCCAGCAACTGATCTGAGGCGGGTGCTGTGCCACGTTACCCATGAAACTGAACACCGGCAGCGGGTTGCTGTCGCCGGGCTGTTCGCTGAGGCGGCCGAAATCGATCGAGCGGCCGTCCAACCGCGGCGGGGTACCGGTCTTCAGACGGCCTTGCGGGAGCTTCAGCTCCTTCAGGCGCGCCGACAGCGTGGTGGCTGCCGGGTCACCCGCCCGCCCGGCGCTGAAATTGTTCAACCCGACATGGATGCGGCCATCCAGAAAAGTGCCTGCGGTCAAGACCACGGCCTGCGCACGAAAGCGAATGCCCACTTGCGTGATGACACCTGCGGCACGGCCGCCTTCGACCAGCACGTCATCCACGGCTTGCTGGAACAGCCACAACTGCGATTGGTTCTCCAGACGTCGGCGAATGGCGGCGCGATACAGCACCCGATCAGCCTGGGCACGGGTCGCGCGCACGGCCGGGCCCTTGCTCGAATTGAGGATCCGGAACTGGATACCGGCCTCGTCGGTGGCGCCCGCCATCGCGCCACCGAGGGCATCGACTTCCTTGACCAGGTGCCCCTTGCCGATGCCGCCGATGGATGGGTTGCAACTCATCTGGCCCAGCGTCTCCAGGCTGTGTGACAGCAACAACGTGGCACAGCCCATGCGGGCTGCGGCCAGCGCCGCTTCGGTGCCGGCATGGCCACCGCCGACGACGATGACATCGAATTGACGCGGGAAATCCACCTTGACCTTTGGGCGTGTGTGACCGTTGAGAGTGTGCGGTCGAATCGCCAATTTTAGGTGGCACTGACCGAGAGCATCAGGCCATGCGCCGTCGAACGACGGCTCGCCGTCAATTCGACGACACCTGCGGCTTGCCGCCCACGCTGCGCAAATCCTGCGCGATGCGCCCGCCCTGCAGGGCCACCACCCTTCCGGCGCTGGCAATGGTTTCGGGGCGGTGGGCGACGATGATGCGCGTCAGCGCCAGTTGACGCACCGCCTGGTTGACGAGGCGTTCGCCTTCGACATCGAGTGCGCTGGTGGCCTCGTCCAGCAGCAGGATGCGCGGCCGCTTGTACAGCGCGCGCGCCAGCAGGATGCGTTGCTTCTGGCCACCGGACAGGCTCGATCCCATGTCGCCGATGAGCGTGTGATAGGCCATCGGCATGGCCTCGATGTCGGCCTGCACCGAGGCGATGCGGGCGCATTCCTCGACCCAGGCCATGTCCGGCTGCAGGTCGAAGAAGCTGATGTTCTCGGCAATCGAGCCCGAGAACAGCGGCTCGTCCTGCATGACCACGCCGACCATGTCGCGCCAGGCACGCAAGCCCACCTGCGCCAGCGGCAAGCCGCCGACCAGCATCTCCCCGCGGCGCGGCGCATGGATGCCCAGAATCAGTTTGAGCAGGGTGGTCTTGCCGCACCCAGATGGCCCAACGATGGCCACCGATTCGCCCGCCTCGATGCGCAGGTTCACCTCGGTCAGCACTTCCGCCTCGCCATCGGAATAGGCAAAACCGACATCGCGCAGCTCGATGGCGGGAATCTCACTGGCCTTGCGGGCATGGGTGAGCACCCCTTCCTGCTCAGGACGGGTGAGCACGATGTCGGCCAGCCGCTCGCCCTGCAGCCGCAGCATCTTCAGGTCCACCACCTTGTCGATGAGGGCGCTGACGCGCTGGGCGAACTGCTCCTTGTAGGCCATGAACGCGAACAGCATGCCCACCGAGAAGCGCTGGTCGAGCACCAGCAACGCGCCGATCCAGATCACGGCCACCCGCTCCAGCCCGAACAGCATGCGGTGCAGCACCGAGAACATCAGCTCGAGCTTGCGCGTGGCGATGTCGGCATTCATCGTGTCCACGACCAGGCTGGTGAAGCGCGACTGACGGTCGGCCTGCGCGTTGAAGAGCTTGATCGCCTGCACGCCGCGCAACGATTCCAGGAAATGGCTCGACTTCTTCGCTTCGTGCACCAGCGCTTCTTCGGTGGCCTCGCGCAGCGGCCGGAAGAATGCCCAGCGCAGCACCGCGTAGGCGCCCACCGCGGCCAGCGCCACCGCTGTCAGCGTGCCGCTGTAGATGAACATCATGGCCAGCGTCAGCACCACCAGCAGCCCGTCGAGAACCGCCTCGATGAAGCTGGTGGTCAGCGTGCGCTGAATCTGCTGCACGGCCGCGAAGCGCGACCAGATGTCGCCGATGTGGCGCTTTTCGAACCACTCGACCGGCAGCCGCAGCAGGTGCGCGAACACGTTCGACAGCCACTGCAGGTTCAGCGTGGCCGACAGCACCAGCACCGCCCAAGAGCGCACGGCGGCGGTGCCAGTCTGGATTAGCACCAGCATGGCGAAGCCGATGCCCAAGGTGACCAGCAGATCGCGGTCGCCGCTGACGAGCACGTCATCGACCACCCACTGCATCAGAAATGGCGTCAGCAGCACGAACACTTCGAGCGCCAGCGCCAGCCCGAAGATCTGCGCCAGCGAGCGCTTCAGCCCGACGATGTGGCCGAGCAACTGGCGCGGCGAGACATGTTGCCGTTCGACGCGTGGCACGAAGTCGGCGGCCGGTTGCAGCTCGAGCACCACGCCGGTGAAGTGCTTCGACACCTGGTCCAGCTTCATGCGCCGCACGCCGTGCGCCGGGTCGTGGATCGTCGCCACGCCGCGCCGCACGTTGGCCAGCACGACGAAGTGGTTCATGTCCCAGTGCAGGATGCACGGGTGCGTCAGCTGCGCCAGATCCTCGATTTCGGCGCGCACGGCGCGGGCGTGCAGCTTCAGGCTTTCGGCCATGCGCACCAGGTCGAGCAGGTTGACACCCTTCAACGACAGCGAAAAGCGTTGCCGCAGGGTCGGCAGATCGGACTTGTGGCCCAGCGCCGCCGCGACCATGGCCAGGCAGGCGAGGCCACATTCGGCGGCCTCGGTCTGCAGGATCATCGGCACCCGGCTCGCGCCAAGGCCCAGGCGAAGCCCGCCCCAAGCGCTCATCGAAGAACCCCGGCCCGCCGCTGCATCACAGCCGCCTCGACAGGCCCAGCACGGGCTCGAACAGCCACTCGATCAAGCGCCGTCGATCCAGCAGCACGTCGGCCTGAAGCCGCATGCCGGCCACCAGCGATTGTTCGCGCAAGCCTTCGGGCCGGGTGCTGTCCAGCGCGACGGTGATGCGAAACATCGGTTCGGCTGAAGCGTCGGCGACCAGCGAGCCGGCCAACGGCAGCCCGGCCAGTTCCGACGGCGCCAGCGGTGTGCGCGACACCTGCAGCACGCGGCCATTCTGATGGCCGAACTTCTGGTACGGGAAGGCTTCGAAGCGCAGCCGCACTTCCTGGTCCGGCTTCAGGAACCCGACCGCGCCCGAGGTGGCGAAGAGATGCGCTTGCATGTGCGCGTCGGCCGGCACCAGGCTGGCCAATGCCGAAGCGGGCGAGACGCTTTGTCCGGCATCGGCCAGAACGGCGCTGACGGTGCCGTTCTGCGGCGCGCGCACGACGATCTGTCGCACGGCGCCTTGCTCGGCTGCTTCGCGTGCCAGCGACGCCAGCTCACGATCGATCTCACCCTGCCGCCCTTTGGCCGTTATCGGCAGTGCGCGCCGTTCGCCCTCGAGCGCCGCGCGCTCACGTGCCAAGGTTGCGCTCTGGCGTTCCAGGGACTTGGCCTGCGCCTGCAGGCCGATCAGGTCCTCGCGCTTGGCCTGCACCTGGGCGGCCGAGATGAAGTTCTCGTCGCGCAAGGATTCCAGCCGGGTCAGCGCCTGTTGCGCCAGACCGAGGCGCTGTCGATGCAGGCCGGATTCGGCCTCCGCTTGCTCCTGTTCGCGGCGGTTCTCTTCGAGCCGCCGGTCCAGCGCCAAGGCCTGGGCCTGCATCAACAACTCCAACTGGCGCGAGGAGTCATGCAGGCTGGCGCGGCGCTGGTCGATGCTGCGCAGCACCTGCGCTTGCGCCTGCGCGGGCAATGTGCTGTCCTGCAAGGACAACACGAACATCACGTCGCCCGCGTGCACCGCCTGTCCTTCGCTGACGTTGCGTTCGATCACGCGGCCGGCGACCGGTGGCACGAGTCGGATCACGCCCAGGTCGGGCACCAGCACACCGCCCACCCGCGCTTTGCGCGTGTACTCGCCGAAAAACAGCAGCGCCACGGTGAGCATCAGCACCACGAGCACCCCCACGCTCAGCAGGCTGAGCGAAACCGGGTGCACGAGCTGCACCGGCCCCAGCCACGGCTGGCGGTTGGCATCGGCGACTTCAGGACGAAAGACCAGGCCCATGGCGATGGCAGCGTGTCAGTTTCAAGCGCCGCGCATGGCGGACGGCGTACGAAGCCGCCTGTTCCGCGAACCTCGTCGCCCGGCCAGCACGCGTGGTGCCGCCCACGGCAAAGCAAAAAAGGGTGGACCGGCTGAACCGGACCACCCGCATTGTCGCAAGCCAGCGCGCAACGACGTTTGCGGCCTAGGCGTGTACCGCCCGCAAGCGGCTCGGCATGTGCCTTCGGCTAGCTGCTCCTTACTCTTGGCCCCAACTGCCTTTGGGCAGGTTGGTTCCCCAACTGCCTTTGGGCAAGCCACCCGAGACCTGCTTCAGGTCGGCCAGCTCGAGCTTCACGGGGCCCTTCTTGGGCTGCTTTTCCTTGCTAACGACGTCGACTTCTGCCGTGCTTTTCTTCGAAAACACTGATTTCTTCATGGATAACTCCTGCTGGTTCAGACGGTGCGATCGGGTGCGCACGCAAACATTGCATCAGCGCATGTAAAGCATGGACACTGTCAGGTCTTACAGGTTGGCGTGGCTGGACCACACCTGTGACGACGCAGTGGCCAATTGGCTCGCCTTTGGTGTGAGCCGTCGCGGCGGGATTTCCGGGCTGCGGCACCTAGTGGATGAGCCCCAAGCGCAGCGCCTTGAGCACGGCGGAATGCTTGTTGACGCAGCCCAATTTGTGCATCGCATTGTTCACATGCAGGACCGCCGTGCGTTCGCTGATGCCCAGTATCGCGCCGACTTCCCAAGCGGTCTTGCCCTCCATCGTCCAGTACAGCGCCTCGAGTTCGCGCGGCGTCAGAGCCGGTTTGTCGGGCTGCAACGGCTCGGGCAGCAACAGGCGCACGGCCGCTTCCTGCGCGTGCACCGCGAACAGTTGCAGGTCAGCCACCAGGCGCTGCAGTTCGCCCAGATCCGAAGGCAGTGGTTGATCACGGTCCACCCCCAGAAGGAAGTGCTTGCCTTCGGGCAGATGCAGTGCCATCGCGATGCCCGTGCTGTAGCCGAACTGCGCCTGCTCTTCCCACATTTCGCCCAGGCCCTGGCCGGTGTAGGTCTGCTGATCCCAGATGATCGGCACGCTCTGGCGTCGGCAGTGCTGCATCACCGGATCACGCCGGGCCACCATCGGATCTCGAAAGGTGGTGGAGTAACCGAGCGGGGTGTTGTCCACGCTGATGAAATCGGTGCCCGACACGCCGTGCTCGACGACGGTGATGGCGGCGACCATGTCGAAGCCCAACTGCTGCGTGAAACGCACCACCTCCTCGCGGAACTCCTCACGGTCGCGTGCTTCGAGGACAGTCGAGTAGCCGCCCAACAACATCACAATGCCTCGGACGCAGTCGCCACCCTCAGGTTCGCCAACGGCGCTTCAACCTGAAAGGATTTACAGCTTCTGTTTCGCACCCACGCCCGTGACACTGGCGTCATATGAACAGCACCTCGACCCGACCCGACAACGCGCCAATGACACCGGCAACTCCCTGGTCTTTGCGTGCATGGCCGGCCGTATTGTGGCAGGCCGGCCGTGAAGCGCAATTACAACTGCACCATCTCGGCACACGTGTGACATTTTCCGGCGCCGGCGCCGGCGCCTCACGAATCGCGGGCCAGACCATGTGGGGCGGCACCTCCGGGCATGGCGACGCGGGTGTCGCCTGGGACTGGATCCAGATCTCCACCGATGTCGTCGCCATGGCCGACCCGATGTCGGTGATCAGCAACCTGCGACTCATCGGTGGCGCCGGCGAGGTGCTGACCGCGCTCGAATCGGCGCGTTACCTGAACGAGATCGTGCACGCACTGCCCTGGCAGTGCGAAGTGCAGCGCGCGCTGCACGGCGCGCGGCACTGACAAGCCGGCCCCGGTTCGCTGCGGGCTGTATCACTTCAGGGCGGCGCGGCTCAGGCGGCTGGCCACGAAGGCCAGGCACGCGGCTGCAAGCGCCACGCTCAACGCGGCCGGCAGCGCGACTTCCCAGGCGGCTATCGGCTCGGCCTTCAACACGCGGCCCATCAGCGTGATCTGCGCCAGCGCTGGCACCCACAGGAACCAGGCCGACTCGCCCTCCTGATTGAACAGCGCCAGCAGCGGCAGCAGCGACACGGCCAGGACGACGCCGGTGGCGCTGGCCTGGGCCTCCTTGTAGCTGCGGCAGCCGATGGCGATGGCCATCAGCAGCGCCGACAGCGCCGCCGCCAGCGGCAGCAGCAGCATCAGGAAGCGCATCGCCTCGCCGACGCCGAAGCGGAACAGCGCTGCCATCGTCTCGTTGCGCAGCAGCCACTGACCGGGCAGGAAGCTGGCGCAGCTCAGCACCGCGATCAGCATCGCCACCGCGGCCACGGCGGCCCATTTGCCGATGACCAGCGCGCCTCGGGAAGCCGGGTTCATCAACAGCGGCTCTAGCGAACCGCGCTCACGCTCGCCGGCCGTGCTGTCCAGCGCGGCGTTCAGCGCGCCGTACAGCACCGCCATGAGCACGAAGAACGGAACCATCGCGGTCAACTGCGCGGACCGTGCGGTCGGGTCGGCGAGGTCGATTTCGTCCACGGTGATCGGCTGCACCAGTGCCGGCGACACGCCGCGCCAGGCCAGCCGCAACGACGTCTGTTCGGCATTGAAGCCTTGCAGCAGTCTCGCCAGCCGACCGATCCCGGCCTGCGCGCGCGCATTCGCCGAGTTGCCCACCAGCACCACCACCGGCCCATCGCCGCGCGCCAGCTCCGCCTCGAAGTCGGCGCCGATGACCAGCACCGGGTCGCCCAGGCGCTTGTCCTTCAACTGTTGCTCGTGGTCGGCGGGCGCCTCGCGTATCGAATAGGTCTGGCGCTCGAGATAGTTGCGCAGGGTGGGCGCATGCTGCATGCCCACCGCCAGCACCTCGCGCGCCTGGGCGCGTTGCTCGATGCCCGAAACCAGCGTGGAGATCAGCAGCAGCACCAGCGGCCCGATGGCCACCGAGCTGAGCAGCACCATCGCCAGCGTGCGCCGGTCGCGCAGGGCGTCGATCAGTTCCTTGCGGAACACCACCCAGGCCGGGTGCCGGCTGCCGGTCAAGGGTGTGCCTCTGACTGCAGGGCGCGTCGATCGGCGGCAAAGGCCAGGCTGACGAACGCCTCCTCGAAGTCGTCGTGGCCGGCGAGTCGGCACAGCGCATCGACGCTGCCGCGTGCGACGAGGCGGCCATGCGCCATCACCAGCACCTGATCGCACAGCCGCTGCACCTCCTGCATCAGGTGCGTCGAAAAGACGATGCATTTGCCTTCGTTGTCGCGCAGGCGGCGCAAGGTGTCGCGCAGCGCGCGTGTGGCCAACACGTCGAGCGCGTTGGTCGGCTCGTCGAGCACGATGTTGTGCGGGTCGTGCACCAGCGCACGGGCCAGTGCGGTCTTCATGCGCTCGCCCTGGCTGAAGCCGGCGGTGCGCCGCTCGAGCAGGCCGCGCATGTCGAGCATGTGCGCGAGCTTTTCGATGCGCTGTTGCGCGACGTCGTCGGCCATGCCGTGCAGCCGCGCGTAGTAAGCGATGTTCTCGCGCGCCGTCAGTCGTGGGTATAGGCCGCGGGCATCGCTGAGCACGCCCAGGCGGGCCAGCGCGCGGCGCGGTTCGTGCGCCACGTCGATCCCGTCCACCCGCATGCAGCCGGCGTCGGGTCGAATCAAGCCGGCCAGCATGCGCAACAGCGTGGTCTTGCCGGCACCGTTGGGGCCGAGCAGGGCGCTGATGCGGCCGTCCTCGGCCACCCAGCTGACATCGTCCACCGCCTGCACGACCTGGCGCTGCCGTCCCGCGCCCTGCGTGAATCGCCGCGACAGGCCCTGGACCTCGATCATGGCAATGCTGCCGCTCCGGGTGGCACGAAGGGCTGCGGGCGCGGCATCTGGCGGGCGCAATCGGTGGGTACCTGGCGGGCCAGGGTGGTCGTCGGCGCGTCGATGAAGGCGAACACCGCCTCGCGCACGCAGGCCAGCGACAGCAGACCGTGGCCCGCATTCGGCACCACTTCGTGACGTGCCAGCGGCCCGAGGGCCCGCGCGACGCGTTCGCCGTGCCTCGGCGGGGTCACCGGATCCAGCCCCCCGGACAAGAGCAGCGTCGGCGCAAGGGCCACGGGCAGATCACCGAACCCGGCGGGCAGCGGCGCGCGCGGCCAGTCCTTGCAGACCTGCCGATACAGCGCCGACAGGCCGGCATCGAAGTCATCATTGTCCGCGCTGACGCTGGCGGGGCCTTGCGTCGAAGGCAGCGCGTCCTCGGCGCAGATCACCGAGAAGTGCATGCCCTGCGCCACCTCGCCGCGCCCGTTCGCAGCGAGAGCGCTCGACAGCCCAACCAGCGGCGTGAAGTTGCCATCGGCAGCCGCGTGCAGCGCGGCCGGCAGCGCTGACGCGAAGACCGGCGAGTACAGCGGCACGCGCACCATGCCCAACAGCATGGCGCGGGTCAACTCGACGCTCTCGAGCTGGCCGCTGACGGGGTGGGTCAGCCGCACCGTGCGCGGCAAACCGTCCAGCACGCGGTGCCAGTCGTCGCGCAAGTGCGGGTGGCGCTGCCGGCAATCCGTATCGGCCGTGCAGGCGTTCAGCAGCGCATCGAAGGCGGCCTGGGTGTCGAGGGCCGTGGCCTGCGGCAACACCATGTCGCTCGGCGTGACGCCGTCCAGCACCGCGCGGCGCACCGCCTGCGGGAACTGCCGCATGGTGTCCAGCACGACGCGCGTGCCGTACGACACACCGATCAGGTTGATCTGCTCGGCCCCCAGGGCCCGTCGCACCGCGTCCAGGTCGGTCGACGCGAGGGCGGTGGTGAAGAAGCGCAAGTCACCGTAGGGCAGTTGCGCCAACGCGCGCCGGCACTCGGCCATGCGCCGCGCTTGCAAGGCAGGATCGAGCTGTTGTGCCAGCGGTGTCGTCGGCGCCTGCGCCCCGCAGAGCAATGGGGCACTGCGGCCGGTGCCGCGTTGATCGACGAGCACGATGTCGCGTCGCTGGCCGAGGCGGCCGACCAGGCGACCGATCGGCCCCGCCAGATCGATGGCGCTTTGCCCGGGCCCGCCGGCGACGAAGAAGACGGGGTCGGCACGCGGCGATCGTGCCAGTGCGGGCAGCACCGCGAAGTGCAGCGAAAACGTCGTGCCCTGCGGCTGCGAAGGGTCTAGAGCGCGCCTCAACTCACCACAGCGCGCCTCGTGCTCGACACCCGGCAAGCGACAAGCGTGCATCGTCATGGGCGCGTCGGCGGCGGGCGCCGGCGTTGCCGCCAGCAGCGCCGTGGTCAGCAGCGCCGCCGCGACGGCGAAGCGCGGGCGATGCACCTCAGGCCAGCAGCCGGCGCAGCTCGCCACTGTCGATCAGCTTGGCCAGGTCGTCGGCACCGCCGACCAGCTGGCCCTTGACGAAGACCATCGGCAGGGTCGGCCAACCGGTCCACATCTTCAGTGCATTGCGGCGTCGCCAGTCGCTGAAGTAGCTGCCGTAGCCGATGTAGTGGTAGGGCACGCCGGCCGCGTCGAGCGCCTTGCGCGCCTTGCGTGGGAACGGGTTCTGCGCCATGCCGACCACCACCACCGCGTGCTGTCGCACGAGCGCCTGCACCGCTTGCAGCGTGTCGGCATGGCTTGAGCCGATGCGCTCGCGAATGGCCGGATGGGTGCGCGCTTCTTCGAGTATTTGCCGTGGCATGGGTTCCTCCGCCGCGGAGCGTACCGCAGCCGCTGCCGGCAAGACGCGCGGCGCGGCATGCCATCAGCGCCACAAGTCGCAATCGCATACGATTTCGGCTTCAGCAACCCTTGGAGATTGCCTTGAAGCTCTACTACAGTCCCGGCGCCTGCTCGCTCAGCCCGCACATCGTGTTGCACGAAGCCGGCATGGCCTTCGAAGCGGTGCGTGCCAGCACGAAGACGCACAAGCTCGACGATGGTTCGGACTACTACGCCATCAACCCCAAGGGCTACGTGCCGCTGCTCGAGCTGAACGACGGCCAGCGGCTGAGCGAAGGCCCGGCCATCGTGCAGTACATTGCCGACCAGGTGCCCGACAAGAAGCTCGTGGCCGCTGCCGGCACGATGCCGCGCTATCGCCAGATCGAGTGGCTGAACTTCATCAGCACCGAGTTGCACAAGGGCTTTTCGCCGCTGTTCAACCCGGCTATGCCCGACGAGGCGAAGCAGCTGGCCCGTGACAAAGTCCTCTCGCGGCTGACCTGGGTCAACGAGCAGTTGGAGGGCATGGCCTATCTGATGGGTGATGCCTTCTCGGTGCCCGACGCCTACCTGTTCACGGTGACCAACTGGGCCAAGCCGGTGGGTCTGGACATCTCCGGGCTGAAGAACCTGGGCGCCTTCATGGGCCGTGTCACCGCGCGCCCGGCCGTGCAGCAGGCCATGAAAGCCGAAGGACTGTTGAAATGATCGGTGCGGCCGGGCGACTGCGATGAAGCACACCCGGTCGCTGGCGTGCGTGGCGGCCATGCTGGTCGGTGCGCTCGCGCCACCGGTCCATGCCGCCACCGAGCGCACGCCCGACAGCGCGGTCGCGGCGCTCGATGTCGGCAAGCCGCCCGCGGCCGGGCTCTACGACGCCATGCTGTGTGTCGCGGTCGGCGCCGAGGCGGCGCGTTGCGGGCCGGTGCTGTTCGATGTCTTCGCCAACGGCCGCGCCGATGTGCAGATCGACGATGTGATCTACCGCCTGCAGCCGGCGGCAGGCGATCAATTGGGGGTGTCGCTGTTCCACGGCAACGTGCAGCTCGACGGCTTTTTCGTGCACCACAAATGGTCGGGCAAGACGCTGCACTTCGCCGACCCCGAGAAGGGCACGCGTTACGAACTGCAGGTCGGCACGCGCCGCTTCGCGCCGCAGTAGCCTTGTTCCCGGTCAGGCCAGGTGCGCGGCGGCCAGCAGCTCGCGCGTGTAGGCCTGTTGCGGTGCATCGAACAAGGCCTGCGCCTCGCCCTGTTCGACCACATCGCCGTTCTTCATCACCATCACGCGGTGCGACACGGCACGCACCACCGCCAGGTCGTGGCTGATGAACAGGTAGCTCAAGCGATAGCGGCGCTGCAGTTCGGCCAGCAGCGCCAGCACCTGCTGCTGCACCGACACATCGAGCGCCGAGGTCGGCTCGTCGAGCACCAGGATCTCGGGCTGCAGCACCACCGCGCGCGCGATCGCGATGCGCTGGCGCTGGCCGCCGGAGAACTCGTGCGGGTAGCGCTGCAGCACATCGGCCACACCGCTGCGCTCGTTCAGGCCCACCTCGTCGAGCATCTTCAGCACCAGCGCGTCGCGCTCGGCATCGGACAGCTCGGCGCGGTGCAGCGCCAACCCTTCGCCGACGATCTGGCCGACCGTCATGCGCGGGCTGAGTGATCCGAACGGGTCCTGGAACACCACCTGCATGCGCTTGCGCATCGCGCGCAAGGTGTCGCGGCTGGCGTCGTCGATGCGCTGGCCGCCGAGTTGAACCTCGCCCGAAGCAATGTCCTGCAAGGCCAGCAGTGCCATGCCCAGCGTGGTCTTGCCTGAGCCCGACTCGCCGACGATGCCCAGCGTTTCGCCGCGCCGCAATACGAGCGTGGCTTGCCGCACGGCGACGAACTGCGTCTTGCGCCACCAGCCCTGCGCGATGGCAAAGCTCACGTCCACTTGCTGCGCGCTCAGCAGCACCGGCGCATCGGCCGGCAGTGCCTGCACCACGCGCTGCGGCCGACTGGCCAGCAGGCGCTTCGTGTACGCGTGTTGGGGGTCGCCGAACACGGTGGCGGTGTCGCCCGTCTCCACCAGGCGCCCCCGCTCCATGACGCCGACGCGGTGCGTGAAGCGGCGCACCAGGTTCAGGTCGTGGGTGATGAACAGCAGCGCCATGCCCATCTCGCGCTGCAGTTCGTCCAGCAGCGCCAGGATCTGCGCCTGGATGGTCACGTCCAGCGCGGTCGTCGGCTCGTCGCAGATCAGCAGCTTCGGCTTGCAGGCCAGTGCCATGGCGATCATCGCGCGCTGGCGCTGGCCGCCCGACAGCTGGTGCGGGTAGGCATCGACACGCCGCTGCGCGTCGGGGATGCCGGTGCGCTGCAAAAGCTCCACCGCGCGCGCCCTGGCCGCGTTGGGCCGCATCGCCTCGTGCAGTTCCAGCACCTCGGCGATCTGGTTGCCCACCGTGTACAGCGGGTTCAGCGCGGTCATCGGCTCCTGGAAGATCATGCCGATGCTGGCGCCGCGGATGCCGCGCATCTGGCGCTCGCTGCGGGTCATCAGATCTTCGCCGTCGAAGAGGATCGACCCGCTGCTGCGGGCCGCATCGACCAGCCGCAGCACCGACAGGGCGGTGATCGACTTGCCCGACCCCGATTCGCCCACCAGCGCGAACTTCTCGCCGGCGGCGATCGAGAACGACACCGCATCGACTACGGTCGATGCACCGAAGCGGACCGACAGCCGTTCGATTTGCAGCAACGATTCAGTCGCGCTCATGACTTGCGGGTATCGAACGCATCGCGCAGCGCGTCGCCGATGAAGGTCAGCAGCAGCATCGTCACCACCAGCACCACGAAGGTCGGGAAAGATGATCCACCACGAATCGAGGTTGTTCTTGCCCTGGCGCAGCAGATCACCCAGCGACGGCACGGTGGCCGGCACGCCCAGGCCGAGAAAGTCGAGCGAGGTCAAGGCGACGATCGCGCCGCTCATGCGAAAAGGCAGGAAGGTGATCACCGGCGTCAGCGAATTGGGCAGCACATGGCGCCAGATGATCTGCGCGTTGGACAGGCCCAGCGCGCGCGCTGCCTTGACGAATTCGAGATTGCGGTTGCGCAGGAACTCGGCGCGCACATAGTCCGACAGCCCCATCCAACCCCACAGCGACAGCAGCACCAGCAGCAACAGCAGCGAGGGTTCGAAGATCGACGCGAAGATGATCAGCAGATACAGCTCGGGCACCGCACCCCAGATCTCGATCAGCCTCTGCAGCACCAGATCGACCTTGCCGCCGAAATAGCCCTGCAAGGCGCCTGCGGCGATGCCGATGACGGTGCCCACCAAGGTCAACGCGAAGGCGAACCAGATGCTGACGCGAAAGCCGTACAGCAGCCGCGCCACCATGTCCTGCCCCAGGCTGTCGGTGCCCAGCCAGTGCAGGGCACTGGGCGGCGCCGGGCTCGGCACCACCTCGAACGGGTTGCTGGTGCGCGGGCCGTAGGGGTTGAGTGTGAAGAAGGCCCAGTTGCCGGGCTTGGTGAACTGCTCGGTGATGAGCGGGTCCTGCCAGTCGGTGGGTGTGCCGAAATCACCGCCGAAGGTGGTCTCCGGGTGGTTCTTGAACAGTCGGGAAATACATCTCGCCGTCGTAGCGCGCGACCAGCGGCCGGTCGTTGCTGACCAACTCTGCGAACGTCGCGACCAGCAACACCAGCGCGAACAACCACAACGACACGAGCCCGATGCGGTTGCGCCTGAAACGCGCCCAGGCGCGCTGATTCGGTGACATCGGCCGCGTTGCTTCCCGTGCGGGCGCGTCGATGGCACTGGGCGGCAGCGGCAGCACCGTGCTCACGGCTTGCCACCTTTGTGCAGCTGCGCATAGTGCTCGGCGCGTTCGCTGTCCCCCTTGGCGCGGTAAAGGATCTCGAGCTCCTCGAACACGTACGGGTCGGGTTCGCCCGCCGCAGCGCATTCGCGTTCCAGCCGCAACTGGATGGCCAGCGCCTCGTCGTTGCGCTGCAGCGCGCGCAAGGTCCAGGCGACCATCCAGTGCGCCGTGCGGGTGGCTTCAGCGTTCGGGCCCTTCTCGCGCAACATCACGGCCAGGTTGAATTGTTCCAACGCTTGCGGATAGCGACCCAGCTGATGCAACGCGTAGCCGATGTTGTTGCGAATCGAAGCCTCCCACTTTTTCGCCGACGGCTGGCTCGATGCCTCGACCACCGCCAGCGCCTCGCGGCCCCACTTCAACTGGTCTTCGGGTGCGGTGTCGACGAAGGCCAGCATGTGGATGGCGTCGATGGCCAGGCCGTCGAGCCTCGCTCCCTTGGCGGTCTGCAAGGCTTCGAGATAAGCCGCGTGCGCGGTTTCCTTGGCCTGCGGCGTCTGCGACGCGCTCGGGTGCGTGGCCGATGACCAGCTGCGGCCCCATTCCAGCGCATAGCGCGTGCGCGCTTCGGCGCTGGCGGCAGCGATCTGCGGCTTCAACGCGATGAGCAGGGTTCGCGCCTGCTCGAAGTCCTGGCGCAAGCCGTATGTGCGCGCAATCTGCGTTTGCAGGATCAGGCGATCGTCGGCATCCGCGCCATCGAGCGCGGCGCGAAAGCGCTGCTCGCTGAGTTCGGGCTTGCCGAAATCCCACATCGGCGCCACATCGATCGCCATCACCGATTCCAGCACGAACAGTTGCGCGACCAGCGCTGCGGCGGACGACGCATTGCGCACATGCCTCACTTCGCCACCGCGCCGAACTGCACCCGCGGGTCGACCCACACGTACAGCAAGTCGGAGACCAGCTTGACGACCAGCGCGATCAAGGTGAACAGGTACAGCGAACCCAGCACCACCGGGTAGTCGCGCCGCACCACCGAATCGAAGGCCAGCAGGCCGAGCCCGTCGAGCGAAAACAGCGTTTCGATCAGCACCGAGCCGGCGAAGAAGGCGCCGACGAAGGCGGCCGGAAAGCCGGTCACCAGCGGGATCAGCGCGTTGCGGAAGATGTGCTTGTACAGCACGCTCTTCTGCGACAGGCCCTTGGCGCGCGCGACCAGCACGTATTGCTTGCGCGTTTCTTCGACGAAGGTGTTCTTCGTCAACATCGTGGTCACGGCGAAGCTGCTGATGACCAGGCAGATCAGCGGCAACGTCAGGTGCCACAGGTAGTCGGTGATGCGCGCCGGCCAGCTCAGCTCGTCCCAGTTGTCCGCGGTCAAGCCGCGCAGCGGAAACCATTCGAAGAAGGTGCCGCCGGCAAACAGCACGATCAGGAAGATGCCGAGCACGAAGCCCGGAATCGCATAACCGACGAGCACGCCCAGCGTGGTCACCACGTCGAAGCGCGAGCCTTCGCGCACCGCCTTGGCCACGCCCAGCGGCACCGAGATCAGGTAGCTGATGACGAAGGTCCACAGCCCGAGGCTGATCGACACCGGCAGTTTCTCCTTGATCAGCTGCCACACGTCCTTGTTCTGCAGGAAGCTGCGGCCCAGGTCGAAGCGCAGGAAGTTGCCGAGCATCTCGACATAGCGCACGTGTGCGGGTTTGTCGAAGCCGTAGAGCTTCTTCAGCTCGGCGATCTGCTTGGCATCGCTGTCACGCCCGGCCTTGTAGATGCTGCCATCGCCCTGCTGGCTGGTGCGCGCCTCGGCCATGATCTGCTCCACCGGCCCGCCGGGAACGAACTGGATGACGATGAAGGTGATGGTCAGCGCACCCAGCAAGGTGGGCACCATCAGGGCGATGCGCTTGAGGATGTAGAACAGCATGGCGCGGGGGATCGGCCTTCAGCGTTTGGCGGGGTCGAGGATCCACCAGGTCTCCAGCGGCCAGGGTGCGAAGCCGGAGCCGGTATCGATGGTGAAGTACAGCGGCCGGCGCGCCGGCATGCCGAACTTGTTCCAGTACGAAGCCTTCTGGTCGGCTGTGTACAGGTCAGGCACTTGCCAGTGGTTCCACATGATCACACGGTCCAGCGCACGGGCCGCGTCGCGCAGTTCATTCAGCGTCCGCGCCTCGGCCATCACCGCGAGCAGCCGGTCGGCGGCCGGGCTCTTGACGCCGCGGAAATTGTTGTTGCCCTTTTCGTCGGCGGCCTTGCTGCCGAATGCGGTGAGCAGCCCGGTGGCATCGGGCAGGGTGAAGTCGCCGCCGGCTATGGTGATGGCGTCGAAGTCGTATTCCTCCAGCCGACGGCGGTACAGCGCGAAATCGACATTGCGTTCCTTCAGCGTGATGCCGAGCTTTTCCAGGTTGGTCTGCCAGTCGCTCAGGCTGCCGGGCTGGCCGGGGTTCAGGTATTCAAACTCGAAAGCTTCGCCCTTGGCATTGCGCAGCTTGCCGTCGGCGGCGAGCTTCCAGCCCGCCTGTTCGAGCAGCCCGCGCGCCTTCAGCAGGTTTTGGCGCAACCGCTTCGGGTCGCGGCCGGTGGTTGGTGCGCGGTACGCCGGACCGAAGACCTCGGGCGGCAGTTCTTGGCGAAAAGGCTCGAGCAGTTTCAGCTCGCCCGGCGACGGCAGGCCCTGGGCTGCGAACTCGGAGTTGTTGAACTGGCTCTCGGTGCGCTTGAACAGGCCCAGCCGGTTCAGCGTATCGAAGTCGTAGGTGTAGTCCAGCGCCTCGCGCACGCGGATGTCCTGGAAGATCGGCCGGCGCAGGTTGAGCATGTAGGCCTGCAGACCCTTGCCTACGCCAGTCTCGAAAAGATCCTTTTTGATGCGCCCGTCATCCCACTTCGGCCCCTTGTGCTGGCGCACCCAACTGCGCCCGCCGTACTCCTTGTAGATATCGAACTCGCCGGCCTTGAAGGCCTCGCGTCCCACCGCCTGGTCCTGATAGTAGCGATAGACCACGCGGTCCCAATTGAAAATGCCGCGGCGAACCCCGAGGTCGCGCGCCCAGTATTGCGGGTTGCGCGCGAACTCCAGCCTGCGGCCCGAGTCGGCCTTGGCGATGGTGTAGGGGCCGCTGGTGGTCGGGACCTCGGCGACGATCTCGTCGAAGCGCTTGGGCTGGCCGTCGGCTTGCAGCGCCCACTTGCGCGAGAACACGGTCAGAGCGCCGACCGTGAAAAGCATGTCGGTGGTGCGCTCGCGCAGTTCGAAGCGGATCGTGCGCTCGTCGACCACGACCACGCGTTCCACGCCGGCCAGTGAGGCTTGTAGAGCCGGGCTCGCGTATTTGCCGGCCATCGATTCGAAGCTGTACTGCACGTCGGCCGGGGTCACCCGTTCGCCGTTGGAAAAGCGCGCCAGCGGGTTCAGCCTGAAGGCGATCGACGACTTGTCGGGCGCCACCGCGATGTCCTCGGCGAGCAGGCCGTACATGGTCTGCAACTCGTCGCCCGACTGCACCGTAAGCGACTCGAACATGAAGATGGCCATGCCGGCCGGCGCGTTGCCCTTGGTCGTGAAGGGGTTGAACTTGTCGAAGCTGCTGCGCCGATCGGGGTTGCGCAGATTCAGCGTGCCACCCTTCGGCGCGTCGGGGTTGACGTAGCCGAAGTGGGTGAATCCTCGCGGGTACATGGGTTCGCCGAAGGCGGCATAGCCGTGTGACCAGACCGGTGCGGGTGCCGACGCCGCCGGCGGCGGTGGCAGGTCGTCGCGCGGGCCTGTGACGGGAGCCAGCGGCGCTGCCAAGGCTTGCGTCGTCAGGGCCAGGGCAGCAGCGACACCAACGACAAATCGGCTCAGCGATCGCAACGGCAATGCAAGGGGCAGCTTCGGCACGGAGCGAATGCTACTGAACTCACGCACGCCCGCGTGATGCCAGCGTTAACCCACGCGGGGCGCGGCGGCGCCCAGCAGCGCATCGCAGGTGGCGCGCTGCGGGTCGGCCGCAGGGATCTTGATGCACACCGCGCTCAGCTGGCTGCGCAGGCGTTGCAGCACCGCCGCGCGTTGTGGCGTGGTGTTCCATTCGCCCAGGCGCTTGCCGGCGCGTTGCAACGAACGCGCGCTGCGTTCGTAGAAGGCATGGGGCTGCTCCGCCGCTTCGCCGATCAGCGCCGAGGCCGTGCTTTCGATGGCAGCCGCATCCTGCGGTTTCAGCTCGACCAGCGCCGACAGGTAGCCGGCCCCCCACTGCAGGCGCGTCGCCGGGCCGACACTTTGTTCGTAGGCTTGCCGGTACCAACCCAGCGCTTCGTCGGTGCGCCCGAGCTTGCGTGCGTTGCCGCCGAGCTGACTCATCAGGTAGTACGCGGAGTGGCTTTTCTCCAGGTTCGACCGCAGCAGCGCATCCGACTCCTTCCACAGGCCGGCGCGGGTCAGCAGGTACGCCGCCGAGGTGATGACCGCCTGCCTTTCATAGCCGTCCGTGATCTCGCGGTCGGCCTGTACGGCCTGGTCGCGCACCTCTTGCTTCAGCGCTGGCGACAGCTTCGGCGTCAGCATGTCCTTGTCCTGGCCCAGGCGGGCGAGTTCGACGCGCGCACTCAGCGCGGCCATGCGGTCGGCGCGCGACAGCGTGGCGTCGGCCTGCAGGCGTTGCAGCGCGGCGTCGAATGCGGCCTGCGACGCGATCCGGGCTGGGCTCTTCGCATCGGCGGGGCCCAGCGCGCTGACCAGTTCGTTGCTGGTGTAGCTGAGCAGGTCGGCCTGGCGGCGTGCCGCGACCGGATCGGCCAGCATCGCCAACACACGCTCGCGTTGGCGCTTGTCGGCCACGAAGCGCTTCTTGCCCGCCGCGGCCTTCGCGCCGCCTTCATCGGCTTCGGCCAACGCGCGCAGCAGCAGGCGCATCGATGCCTCTTCATGCTCCGCCGGGCAGCGCCGCGCCAACTCGGCCAGCAACGCCGGGCGCTGCGCGTCGCTGACCAGCTGATCCTCGTCGGTATCCCACGAGTAGAAGGCCAGCATGCGCCATTCGTTGGCGCTCAGAGTCTTGCCGGCGCGCGCATCGGCCAGCACGGCCTGCACCGGTCGCCCGCCCGACAGGCCCAGCTGCATCAGTGCCATCACCTGCGCCGCGTCCACCTCGCCCGGCAGGCGGGTGATTTCGGCGCCGGCCGGGTCGAACAGCACCAGCGTCGGGTAGCCGCGCACCTTGAAGCGCGCACCGAGCTTCTGCGCGCCGGGGCTGTCACCGTCGATCTCGACCGCGACGAAGGCGCGCGTGCGCTCGATGAAATCCTGGCGGTTGAACAGTTGTGCCTTCAGCTGGTTGCACGGCGGGCACCATTTGGCGCCCCAGTACAGCAGCAGCGGCTTGCCGTCGGCCTTGGCCTGGGCGAACGCCCGGTCGACTTCGGCATCGGTGGTGGCCGGATGCCATGCCACGCCAGCCGCGGCGGTGACCGCTTGAGCCGCCGTGCAACCCAGCAGCGCAAACCACAGCAACAGAAACAACGGAACGACGCCGCCGCGCCACCGTGGCCGGTCTTTTGCATGGCGCGAAGTCATGATCGTCAATTCTCTTTTGTTACAGCAGACACCCGCAAGGCCGACGCCGTCCACGGTTCGCGGTCCAGGCCAAATGGCCGAACAGGCAGCGAAAGGAATGCGCGCGCAGCCATGACATGCCCCACATCCTACGCAATCATGAGCTGCCGGGCCGGCGAGCCCGCAGCCGCCGCCGCCGCCAACCCACGGTGCCGAATGGCAAGCCGATGGGCCCGCTTCGAGGGGTGCGAAATCAAAAGCCGCGGGTAGACTGACCGCATGGTCAATTGCCCGCAATGCGGCGAAGAAAACCCGGCGAAATTCCGGCTTTGCGGTTATTGCGGCGCCGCGCTGGCCACCGCGCCAGCCGCGTTGCCGGTGCGCGAAATGCGCAAGACGGTGACATTGATCTTCTGCGACCTGAAGGATTCCACCGCGCTCGGCGAACGCCTGGATTCGGAAGCGCTGCACGAGGTCAAGGACCGCTACTTCAGCGCCATGGCCGCCGAGATCACGCGCCATGGCGGCAAGATCGAGAAGTACATCGGCGACGCCATCATGGCCGTGTTTGGCCTGCCGCGCGCGCACGAGGACGACGCGCTGCGCGCGGTGCGCGCGGCAGACGACATGCGCAGGGCGCTGCTGCGCGTGAACCAGGAGTTGGGTGCACGCTACGGCGTGGCACTGGCCAACCGCACCGGCGTCAACACCGGCGAGGTGGTGGCCAACGACGACGAGAAGGCGGACCAGAAATTGGCCACCGGCGATGCCGTCAACGTTGCCGCGCGGCTCGAACAGGCGGCGCCGATCAATGAGATCTATCTCGGCGAGACCACCTACCAGCTGGTGCGCGACGCGGTCAAGGTCGAAGCCGTCGAGCCGTTGCAACTGAAGGGCAAGGCCGAGAAGGTCGCGGCCTACCGGCTGGTTTCCGCGCTCGGCCTGGACGGCTACGCGCGCCGCGATGACACCCCGATCGTCGGGCGCGACAATGAACTCGCTGCGCTGTATGCGGCCTATCACCAGGTCTGCACCGGCCAGTCGGCGCGGCTGGTGACCGTGATCGGCGATGCCGGGCTGGGCAAGTCGAGGCTGGTGCGTGAGGTCGTCGACCAGATTGCCGCCGGTGCCCGCGTGTTGCGTGGCCGCTGCCTGCCCTATGGCGACGGCATCACCTTCTGGCCGCTGCTGAGCATGGTGCGCGACGCGGCCGACATCCGCGACGAGGACCACCCCGAACTGGCGCGCAGCAAGCTGCTGTCTGTGGTGCGCGACCCGGAGGTGGCGGCCCGGCTGGCCAGTGCGGTGGGCTTGAGCGAGGCCAGCTTTCCGCTGCACGAGGTGTACTGGGGCGCGCGCAAGTTCCTGGAAGGTCTGGACAGCGTCACGGCCTCCGCAGCTATCCACGTCATGCCGCATCGCATCGTGCACTCTCCGGTTCTAACAATTCCACGTCGCGAATCTAACAATTCAACCGACCACTCCCCCTCGTTGCGGGGGTAGGGGAGCCTGATAGGTTGGCGCTCGCGCAACACCATGCCTATCATCGCGCAGGCAGGCACCCGGCGCGAAGTGTTCGCGAGCCCCTGCCGCCGGTGGAGCCAGATCATGTTCAGTCCGAAATTCGTGGCGTCTTCCGCACTGTGCTTGACGCTGCTCGCATCCTTGGGGCATGCGCATGCGGCCGTGTATCGCGGCATCCTCGACCCGGAATATGGCGTTCCGTTCGATACGACAGGCAAGGCACTGGCTTGGAGAGGCTCATTGACTGTGACCGTCAACGACGCCTGCGTTCCACAGGGCCAGGGCCAAGTCACGTTGCTGAACTGCGCAGGAGGCCTGCAGATCAACGAAGCGTCGATCGATGTGTACAACATGACGACGAACGCCACGCAGACGATGAACTTTGGTGCTGCCGCTGGCCTCGGCTTCTTGGGTCTGAACTGGGCTTTGCAGTTCGACGCCAACTCCGATCTGATCGGCGCGAATTCGACGGCCTTTCCGGCCATTCAAGGGGCCATTGACGCGACCGAGTACAACGGGCAGCAGGCTTGGTTCAGCCTTCAGTTTCTCGGCAACTATGGTCAGCTGTACTGGTTTGCCGAGCAGCCAAGCGCGGCCGAGTTGCTTTACTTGACCGCAAAGATCGGCAACTTCGGGGGCATCTGCCGCGAAAACGGTGTCAAGCCGGTCAGCTTCCTGGGTGACGACAACCTGTGTGGCTGGTCCGATCCGGACAATATCTCCCAGGGCTCGTTCATCCGGTTCACCCGGGTAAGCGAGCCGGCAACCCTGGCGCTGGTGCCGGTGGCGCTCGGTCTGATGGGATTGGTCGCCGTCAAGGCTCGACGTCGCGCGGCAATGCCAGCGGCTTGACGATTGCTTCGCCCGGCGGCAGTTTGGCCGGCACCTGAAGCTCGCGCACGGCGCGAATTGCGGCGTCGATCTCCCAGACTTCGGCCGGCCCCGCTTCGGCCAGCACCCCTGACTGCGTCTCCCAGCGGGCCTGCGCGCGCGGGGCGCGCGGCAACGAAAGTCGCTCCCGGGCAGCATCCGAGGTCAGTGCAAGGCCGGCTGCGGTCCCGCCGCGGCCCAGCTGCAGTGCCAGGATGGCGCAATCATCGCAGCAGCCGAGCAGCTCCTCCCACATGTCGGCGTTGCGAAAGGCTTCGAACGCCTCTGCCAGCCGGTCCCGTGCCGACGCCAAATTGCCGGCAGCGAGGTCGGCGCGGCCGAGCCAGCGCAGCGCATTGGCCTCGCCTCGTTTGTCCGCAGCGTCTCGACAGGTGGCCATTGACCGGGCCAAGCGCTCGTTCGCAGTCTCCAGATCGCCACCATCGAGGGCGATCGCGCCAATCAGCAACTCGCACTCGCCCTCAACCTCGCGGTATTCGATGTCGCGCGCGATGCGCAAGGCTTCTTCAAGGTAGCCAAGAGCTCGGTCATCATCGCCATCGTGCTGCGCAATTTGCCCCAGATGCAGCAAGCCGATTGATTCACCGATGCGGTCCCCCATGCGGCGGAAAATTTCCAGTGCTTCGTGCTCGCCGACGCCGGCTCCGATGACGTCGCCCGCTTGCAGCCGCGCGAGCGAAAGCGTGGACAAGGTGGAGCCACTTCAACCGGGATCGCCAGTGCCGCGGCGCAGTTCGAGGCACGCCTCCAGCATCCGCAACGCCTCGGCATGATCGCCTTGGTGCTCGGCCAGCGCGGCGCCGACGTACAGCGCGTGAGCGTGGGCATGGTCGGCTCCGGCAACTGCCGGGCAGTTGCCAGCGCCGCCTTGACCGCACGGCGCCCTTCGGCGCAATAGCCGCGCAAGATCCAGAAGGCCTGCAGCGCAACCGCGAGCTTGACGGCGATGAACGGGTCCACGCCGCCACCAGCGCCAGCGCCATAGCGGCGCGCAGGTTGTCGTAGTTCGCTCTCCAGGCGGCGCATCCACTGTGGCTGCTGCGGACCGAACAGAGCCATGGTGCGCCTGCTTGGCCAGCGCGAAGTAGAACTCGCAATGTCGCTGCGCGGTCGCAGCCGCAGCCTCGCCGCAGGCATCGAGCTTCTCCGCGTCCATACTCGCGAATCGTGTCGAGCATGCGGTAGCGTGATTCGTCACCGCTCTCGTCCAGCATCACCAACGACTTGTCCACCAACGAGCCGAGCAGGTCGAGCACGTCGAACTCGTCGATCGGCTCGGCGCTGCACACCTTCTCGGCGGCGGCCAGGTCGAAGCCACCGACAAACACCGCCAGCCGCGCCAGCAGCGTCTGTTCGTCCGGGGTGAGCAATTCGTAGGACCAGTCCACCAGCGCGCGCAGCGTCTGCTGCCGTTGCTGCAGCACGCGGCTGCCGCCGGTGAGCAGCTTGTAGCGATCCTTGAGTCGCACATTGATGTCGGCCACCGACATCGAACGCACGCGCGCCGCGGCCAGTTCCAGCGCCAGCGGGATGCCTTCCAGCCGCGCCACCAGGTCGGCCACCGCCAGTCCTTCCTGTTGCAGGCTGAAGGCCGGCTTGTGCGCCTGCGCGCGAGCGACGAACAGCTGCACCGCGGCCGATCGCGACAGCGCCTCGATGCCATCGTTGCGCGACGGCAGCGGCAGCGGCAGGATCGGGTAACCGCGCTCGCCCGGCACATGCAGCGGCTCGCGGCTGGAAGCCAGCATGCGCACATGCGGGGCTTGCCGCATCAGCGCATGCGCCAGCTCCGCGCAGGCCTTGATCAGGTGCTCGCAGTTGTCGATGATGAGCAGCACGCGGCGCGTCTTCAGGTGCGCGCACAACGATTGCAGCAGCGGGCGGCCGGGTTCCTCCGACACGTCCAGCACGCGCGCCGCCTCGCTGGCCACCAGCGCCTCGTCGCGCAGCGGCGCCAGGTCGAGGAACCACACGCCATCGGGAAAGCGATGCATCTGCTGCGCCGCCAGTTCCAGCGACAGCCGTGTCTTGCCCAGCCCGCCCATGCCGAGCAGCGTGACCAGACGGGTCGCGGCCAGCAGGTCGGTGACCTCGTCGAGTTCGAGTTCGCGGCCGATGAACGAGGTGCCCTGGTGCGGCAGGTTGTTGGCGATGTCCTTGACCGGCATCCACCACTCGCCAACCTGCACCACACGGTGCACCTTGTCGCTGTCGGTGGGCGCGACGAAGCGTGTGCCAGCGCCCCCGGTCTCGAACAGTTCGATCGGGTCGGCGACTCCCTTGACCAGCCAGTGCCCGTGCGACTGCAGCTTCAGCTCGGTCTTGCCCAGGTCGTCGCGCGCCTCCACCGTCATCAGCGTCTGCCCACCGCGGGCCAGCGACATGACGCGCGCCGCCGTCGGCTTGGCCAGGCCGTCAACTTCGAGCGGCTTGGCGCCGCGTGCCACGTCGGCCTCGTGGTTCTCGCGCAGAATCACCGCGCCGACGTGCAGGCCGGCGCGCGCCACCAGCGGCACCGGCAGGGCGGCCAGCGCGCGGTGGTAGTCGAAGGCATAGCCGACCGCATCGGCGGCGGCGTCGAAAAGCAGCAACATGCCGTCGGTCTTGTCGATTTCGCGGCCGTGCCACGGCGGCAGCAGGTCGCGCGCCACGCGGTCGTGGGCGGCCCAGACCTCGGCCATGGCCGCATCACCGAGCGTTTCGGACAGCTTGGTGCTGTCTACCACGTCGGTCAGCAACAGGGCACGAACGTCGCTCATCGCTACCGGATTGTGGCGCGCCGCGTGCCTGCCATTCGACACCGCGTCAATCGACCGGTGCCACCGCGTCGCGCACCGGATCGCTGCGCCGGCCGCCGGCGAACTGCGCGATGGCCACGCCGGCCAACGTCAAGGCCGCACCACCGAGCTTGATGCCGGTGTAGCGCTCACCGGTCACCGCCCAGGCCACCAGCCCCGCCACCGGCGGCATCAGGTACATCAGCGGCGCGCTGCGCGCCACGCCGCGCACGGCGTTGACCCAGCCCCAGCCGAGCCAGCCCAGGAAGGCCGAGATCAGCACCGCATACAACAAGCCAGCCCAGACGGCGACGCTCAGTTCGCTCCACGGCACCTGCAAGCCGGCCGGCAGGCTGATCAGCACCACCGGCGCGCTGGCCAGCAGCACCGCGTAGGTCATGACCACCACGCCGCCGTGGCGTTCGATCAGCGGCTTGGCGGCGACCGTGTAGTACGAGAAGAACGACGCCGCGACCAGCAGCACCAGGTCGCCGCCCGACGCCTGCCAGCGCCCGCCGAGCAGCTTGTCCGACAGGAACAGCAGCACGCCGGCCATCGCCACCGCCACGCCGGCCACCTGGCCGCGCGTCAGCTGCTCGATGCCCGACCAGCGCAGGATCAGCAGCGTGAACAGCGGCCCGCAGCCGAGGATCAGCGAGCTGGAAAAGGCGGTCGACCAGTGGATGCCGTAGGTCACCAGGCCGACGTGCAGCAGGTGCCCGGCAATGCCCAGCTTCAACAGTTGCCACAGGTCGGCACGGGGCACGCGCGGCCAGCGCGGCCCGAAGCGCCAGCACAGCAGCGCGGCGGCGGCCAGCGGCATGATCAGGTAGCGCGCCATCAGGAAGCCGCCCGGCGACATCTCGCGAAAGACCATCTTCTGCACGCTGAAGTTGGCGCCCCAGCACAGGATCAGCGCCAGCGCCACCCACAGCGCCTTGCGTTGCAGCGCTCGATGGGGGTCGTGCGCGAGGTCGGCGGCGGGCAGGGCCCGGGGCGGGCGTGGACATCTCAGGGGGAATCGGTCGGCGGCGGGGCTGCTCATCGCCGAGCAGCAACTGCGCGTCGTCGAACCCGGCATTGTCCATCGGCGTGGCGCGGGCCAGCGCCATCCACAGCGCAAAGCCCGGCTGCACGGCGCGCCTCGGCGCGGCCCGCGCCACCTCGAATGCGCTGTCGGTTGCCACCAGCACGCCACATTCGGGCGGGATTTCCTCGGCGCGCGCGATGCCGGCCTTGATCACGTACCAGCAGGCGCTGCTCGCGTTCAGGTAGGCGGCGCGCTTGGCCTCGATGCGCAGATCGGCGAGCAGGTCGCTGCGCTGCACCTTGATCTCGTGCACCAGCGGCTCGAGGTAGCCCTCGACGGTGGTGTTGCGCACCGAGAAGACATCGGGCATCGCCATCGCCCAGCGGCCGGCATCGCCCTCGCCGACATGGGTGCGCAGGGCCAGGCCGCGCCAGGCGATGCGCCCGGCGCGTTGCATCTCGCGCGCCACGCGTTCGACCAGCCCTTCGTGCGCACTGCGCGCGGCGCGGTTGCGTTGCAGTGACTGCGCCAGCGCGGTGATACCGGCATCGCTGAGGCGCAGCGTCTCGCGCCCGTGCACGTCGCGCGCGCGCTCCAGCAGCCCGGCGTCGAGCAGTTCGATCTCGACCATGTCCTGGCACGGCCAGCCGGCCGAGCGCCAGACCTCGCGCAATCGACGCAGATGCACAGCGGACCAGGCCATGTCCGCAAGCGTAGCGCCAGCCGTTCAATGTGGTGCAACGCTGCGTTCAGCGGCTGCACACTTGCCGCCGTGGTCCACTGCGCCAATATGCACACCATGAACACATTGAACACAGCCACCTTGAAGCAACCGCGCGCCATCGAGCGCATCGTCACCGGCCAGGCCACCAGCGACGGTGCCGGCGTCAAGCTCACCCGCGTGCTGACGCAGGACCTGCAACGCCGGCTCGACCCGTTCCTGATGCTCGATGCCTTCGGCACCGACAACCCGGGCGACTACATCGGCGGTTTCCCCGACCACCCGCACCGCGGCTTCGAGACCGTCACCTACATGCTCGACGGGCGCATGCGGCACCGCGACTCGGCCGGTCACGAGGGTTTGCTGAGCAGCGGCGGCGTGCAGTGGATGACCGCCGGGCGCGGCGTCATCCACAGCGAGATGCCGGAGCAGGAAGCCGGGCGCATGGAAGGCTTCCAGCTGTGGCTCAACCTGCCGGCCAAGGACAAGCTGTGTGTGCCGTGGTACCGCGACATCACCGCCGGCGAGATCCCGGTGCTGACCACCGCCGAGGGCGTGCAGGTGCATGTCATCGCCGGTGCCAGCCAGGGTGTGGCGGGCGCGATGCAGCGCGATGGCACGCAGCCGCTGCTGCTGGATCTGCATCTGCCGGCCGGCGCCGGCTTCGAGCAGCCGTTGCCGTCGGCGCACAACGCCTTCCTGTATGTCTACCGGGGCGAACTGTTGGTGTCGGGGCAGGCGATCGCGCGCCAGCGCATGGCCATCCTGGCCAACACGCCGGGCAGCGACGGCGTGCGCATGCAGGCTGGCGAGCAGGGTGCCCGTGCCCTGCTCATCGCCGGCCAGCCGCTGAACGAGCCGATCGCGCAATACGGCCCGTTCGTGATGAACCACGCGCACGAATTGCAGCAGGCCTTCGACGACTTTCGCGCCGGCCGGCTGGGTTGACCGCGGGCTGCGGCGTCAGGCCACCTTCACGCCCTTCCAGAAGGCCACGCGGCCTTTGATATTGGCCGCCGCCTCGCTGGGCTCGGGGTAGTACCAGACCGCGTCCGGGTTCAGTTCGCCATCGACCATCAGGCTCAGATAGCGCGCCTCGCCTTTCCAGTGGCAGTGCGTGACATGGTTGCTGAAGGTGGTGAATTCGCGCTTCAGGCTGCTTTCGGGAAAGTAGTGGTTGCCTTCGACCACCACCGTGTCGTCGCTCTCGGCAATCACCTTGCCGTTCCAGGTCGCTTTCATGCAGGGCTCCTTGGCCGGCGGGTGCCAGCCTGCCGTCGCAGCTTACGCGTGGCAGCCGCGACCCACTGGCGACGAGGTCACCGCGCCTTTGCAGGCTCGCGCGTGGCGTTGTGCACCCCCTGCCGGCCGAGCCCGCGCGCGGCGCCGATTAGCATATCGGGGTGAACCCTGATCTGACTTCCGAACTGGCGAGTCTGAACGGCTGGCTGCTGCTGACGCGGCTGGGCGAGGCCCAGGTGCTGCTGCCGGCGATGCTGGCGGCGCTGCTGTGGTTGGCATGGTCGCAGCGCGCCACGCCGATGGCCGTCGGCTGGCTGGCCGGCACGGCGGTCGTGGCCACGCTCACCACCGCCAGCAAGGTCGCCTTCCTCGGCTTCGCGGTCGGCTACGCGCCGCTCGATTTCACCGGCATCTCGGGCCACGCCATGTTCGCCGCCGCCGTGCTGCCGGTGCTGGCCACGGTGTGTGTGGGGGGCGCCGCGCCGCGCTGGCGCAATCTGGCCGCCGGCGGCGGCTATGCGCTTGCCGCGTTGATCGCGTATTCACGCCTGAAGGTGGGCGCCCACTCTGCCAGTGAGGCCTTGTCTGGCTTTATCCTGGGCAGCCTGGCCAGCGCGTGGGTGCTGCGCGGCTGGCATCGGCCGGTGGCGCGGCCGCCGCTGTGGCTGGCACTCGGCCTTGCGCTGTGGATGACCAGCCTGCCGCTCAGTGCACCGCCGTCGTTGACCCACGACTGGGTGGTGCGGCTGTCGCTGGCGGTATCCGACCGCACCGTGCCCTACAGCCGCTGGCGCATGCACCGCGATCACCGCTTGCAGCAACTGCGCAAAGCCCTCGACACGGCGGGGTGGACGCCGTCGTCAGCCCGCGTGCAAGGCCGCGTGAACTGATCGGCTGATCACCGGGAAGCAGCCGGGTGGCCAGCCATCGGCTGCAACTGCCAGTCGAGCCACCAGCCCAGCGGCACCTCGTTGGCCACCGTCTGCGGGCTCAGGTGCTCGGTGATCTGCAAGCCCGCGTTCAACTCGTGGCTGGAGTCGAACCAGCCGCAGCCGGTCGGGCCGGCGGGCTCTTCGATCGGCACTTCGACCAGCGTCGCGTTGACCCAGTCCGGCGCCGCCGGCCGCAGCGTGCGCGTGGCGGCGCGAGGGGCGGCCCAGGGCCAGTTCATCTGCAGGTTCATGGTGCTCTCCCGTGGCCCGTGCGGCCGTCGATGCGATGTCGCCATGCTCGCGCCGACGCGCTGCGTTGCCCATCGCTCCGACGGTGGCTCGCGGCGGGCCACCGTGCGGGGGCACCCAACATGGGGGGCTCGCCGCCATGTCAAGATGGCGCCGATGTGCGGACGCTATGTGGTGGCCTTCGATCCGAACACGCTGATCGACGGCTTCAGCGTGACGCGTGTGGTGCCCTTTCCGAAGCGCTGGAACGTCGCGCCGATGTCGATGGTGCCGGTGGTCCTCGAAACCAAGGCCGGCGAACGGGTCGCCGAGCTGATGCGCTGGGGCCTGCTGCCGAACTGGGCCAAGGACCCGAAACTGGCGGCCAAGCTGAACAACGCGCGTGCCGAAGGCCTTGCCGACAAGCCGTCGTTCCGCCAGGCCGTGCGCCGCCGCCGCTGCCTGCTGCCGGCAAGCGGTTTCTACGAATGGCAAACGGTCGCGGGAGTCAAACAGCCGTGGTACATCAGCCCTCGCCGGCCAGCGGGCGATGCGCTGCCATTTGCCTTCGCCGGCCTGTTCGAGGCCTGGCGCGCGCCGGATGCGGCCGAGGACGCCGACTGGCTGCTCACCTGCTGCGTGATCACCACCGCGCCGAACGCCGTGATGGCGCCGATCCACGATCGCATGCCGGTGATCCTGCCGCCCGAAGCCTGGGCCGCGTGGCTCAGCCGCGAGCAGCGGGAGCCGGCCGCCGTCGCGCCGCTGCTCGCGCCCGCCGATGCCGCGACGATGCAGGCCTGGCCGGTGTCGCGCAACGTCAACCGCAGCAGCGGCGAGGGCGAGGCGTTGATCGAGGCGCTGGGTGAGTCGCCCGGCGCGCCCGCGCCGGGCTGAAGAGCGGCGTTCAAAGCCCACTTGGGTGGCCGTCGCTGGCATGATGGGCCGTTCTGGAGACACAAAGCCTGCCATGGCACTGCTGTTGAACGAGATCGCGTGGAGCGAGCCACTGTTCCCTTCCGCACCCGACCCGGCGTGGGAAGCGGAGCTGAAGCGCCGCGGCGCGCGCAGTTTCGAGGTCGACAAGCGCATCGCCGCCAGCCCGTGGCTGCGCGAAGTCGCCTACGCCACCACGAGCTACATCCCGCGCCAGATGCCGGAGCGGCTGTTCCGCATCGGCGCGATGGTCACCGCACAGGAAAACGCCTGCCGCTACTGCTACGGCTCGAACCGCGCCTACATGAAGGTGCTCGGTTATTCGGAACGCTTCATCCAGCGCATCGAACGCGACGTGCACCTGGCCGAACTCGATGAGAAGGACCAGCTTTTCATCACCTTCTGCCGCAACCTGTCGCGCTCCCGGCCGCGCCCGTCCAAGACCGCCGTGGACAGCCTGGTCGCGTTGGGCTTTTCGCGGCCGCAGATCACCGAGATGGCCTTCACCGTCGCGCTCGGTTGTTTCTTCAACCGCCTCAGCACGCTCATCGCCTGCCCGCCGGAGCAACAGTTCGAGCGCCTGGCCAACGGCCCGGTGGGCCGTCTCCTGGGCCTGGCGGCACCGTTGCTGCGCCTGTTGCCGGCGAAAAAAGCAGCCGCCGACACCACCTCGCCCGACGCCGCCTCGCTGGCCCAGGGCCGTTTCGGCCCGGTGGTCGCCCCATTGGCAGGCCTGCCCGCAGCCCAGGTGATGCGCAGCGCGCTCGAAGGCGCCTTCGATTCCGAGGTGCTCAGCCGCCCCACCAAGGCGTTGATGTTCGCCATCGTCGCGCGCACGCTGGCCTGCCCGCACTGCGAGCGCGAAGCGACCCAGTTGCTGGCAAGCGAGGGCTTCGGCAGCGCCGAGATCGAGTCCGCGCTGGCGACGCTGCATTCCGATCGCCTGCCGAGCGCCGAGCGGCCGCTGCTGGCCTGGACGCGCGAAACCGTGTCCTACGAGACCGCCGCCATCCAGGACAAGACCCGCGCGCTGGCGGCGCACATGCCACCGCCAATGCTGCTCGACGCCATCGGCGTGGCCTCGCTGGCCAACGCCACCGTGCGGCTGGCCATGTTGCTGGAGTGATGCGCTGAGCTGGGTTGTCGCGGCGCTGGTGCTGCTGGGCCTGCTCGGGCTGGCGCTGCTCGCCATGCGCGGCCGCGCACGCGAGCGCCAACTCGACCGACTGCTGGTCGCGGCCGATGACAAGCTCGAACAGCTGCAACGCCAGTTCGAGCGCTTCGTGCCGGCCGACGTGGTCGAGCGCCTCACCGACGGCGCCGACGCCTTCGCGCCCGAGCGGCGCCAGGTGACGATGCTGTTCGCCGACCTGCGCGGCTTCACCGCCATGTGCGATCGGCTCGATCCGGCCGTTTCGCTGGGCATCCTGAACGGCTACTTCGATCACATGACGCAGGCCATCGTGCGCCACCACGGCCATGTCACCGAGTTCGTCGGCGATGGGCTGCTGGCGCTGTTCGGCGCCATGGAGCCCAACCCCTGGCAGGGCCGCGATGCGGTGCTGGCGGCGCTGGACATGCGCGCCGAACTGGCGCGCTACAACATCGCGTTGAGCGCGCGCGACCTGCCGATGCTGCGCTTCGGCATCGGCATCCACTGTGGCGAAGTGGTGGCCGGTGTCATCGGCACGCCCGGACTGAGCAAGTTCAGCGTCACCGGCGACCCGATCAACGTCGCCTCGCGCATCGAAGGGCTGACCTCGAAGCTGCAGGTGGACCTGCTGTTCAGCGACCAGATCCGCGCACAGCTCGACGACAGCTTCCGGCTGCGCGCCATGCCGCCGGCCGAGGTCAAGGGCAAGGCCGAACCGGTCCGCACCTGGACGATTGAGCCTGACGATTGAGCCCGACGACGCGGCTCAACCCTGATCGGGCGCCGGCACCGCGTGCTGCTCGATCAGGCGGCGCAGGATGCGCTTCAACGTGGCCGCATCGGCCGCGCTCACGGTGGCCAGCACCGCGGTTTCATGCTCACGCGCCTGCGCCACCAGCGCACGCGCCAGGTTCAGGCCGGCGGCGGTGAGCCGGATGCGCGTGATGCGACGGTCCACCGCATCGCTGGCGCGCAGCAGCAGCCCGGACTTGACCATGCGCTCGGCCACGCGCGTCAAAGTCGATTGCGGCGTCAGCACGATCGCCGCAACCTCGCCGATGCTCGTCGATTGGCCATCGGCCAGCGCCGCCATCACGCGCCACTGCAGCACCGGCAAGCGCGCGCGGCGCACGACGACGTGGAACTCGGCCGAAATCAGGTGGCTGGCACGCGCCAGCAGATAGGCCAGGTAGTCGTCGATGAAAGGTCCTGCGGGAGCAGGCGCCACATCGAGTGCACGCTGCGCAGCCGGTCGCGTGCGTTGCACCATAGCCGCCCTCAAGCGGGACAAAGCGCTTTACAAATGCATTTGCATATGTTCATATCTCAACTATAGAGGTGTGCCGCGGCGCGCACAAGCCGCATGTCGTGAGGGGCCGGATGGCGGAAAGATCGTTTGCCGAGGAAGTGAAGAAGCTCAAGCTCGGTGCGGGCGAGGTGTTCGCGGGCGAAGGCATCCTGGCTGTCACCAAGGCGTTGCTGCAATCGGGCGTGGCCTACGTGGCCGGCTACCAGGGCTCGCCGATCTCGCACCTGATGGACGTGCTTGCCGATGCGCAGGACATCCTGGCCGAGATGGGCGTGCATTTCGAGACCAGTGCCAGCGAGGCCACCGCCGCGGCCACGCTGGCCGCATCGGTGAACTACCCGCTGCGCGGTGCCGTGACCTTCAAGTCCACCGTCGGCACCAACGTCGCATCGGATGCGCTGGCCAATCTGGCCTCGGGCGGTGTCACCGGCGGCGCGCTGGTCATCGTCGGCGAGGACTATGGCGACGGCTCCAGCATCATGCAGGAGCGCAGCCATGCCTTCGCGATGAAGTCGCAGATGTGGCTGCTCGACCCGCGGCCGAACCTGCCCAGCATCGTCAAGGCGGTGGAAGACGGCTTCGCGCTGTCCGAGGCCAGCCACACGCCGGTGATGCTGCAGTTGCGCATTCGGGCCTGCCATGTGCACGGCCGCTTCGTCGCCAAGGACAACCGCAAGCCCGCGTTCACGCTGGCGCAGGCGGCGAACGAGCCGCGGCGCGACACGCAGCGCATCGTGCTGCCGCCGGCCAGCTTCGTGCACGAGCAGGAGAAGATCGAACAGCGCTGGCCGGCCGCGGTGCAGTTCATCGAAGCACGCGGTCTGAACGAGTTTTTTGCAGAGAACGGCGCCGACGGCGCCGCCGATGTCGGCGTCATCGTGCAAGGCGGCCTGTACAACTCGACGCTGCGGGCGATGGAAAGGCTCGGCTTGGCCGACGTCTATGGTCGCTCGCGCGTGCCGTTGTACGTGATGAACGTGGCCTACCCGTTGATCGATGCCGAGCTGACCCGCTTCTGCGCCGGCAAGCGCGCCGTGCTGCTGGTGGAAGAAGGGCAGCCGAACTACATCGAGCAGGGCATTGCGTCGGTGCTGCGCCAGGCCGATCTGCAGACGAAACTGGTCGGCAAAGGGGTTCTGCCGGCGGCGGGTGAGTACACGCCGGTGGCGCTGGGAAAGGGGCTGCGGGCGTTCTTTGGCGCACATGCTCCGGCTCTGCTGGCCCCGGCCCTCAAGCCGCCAACCCGCTCTCGCACCGCGGGAGAGGTCTCGGACGAGGGTCGGCGCGACGCCAGAGTCATCCCGCTCAAGCCCATAGAAGAACTCGTGCATGCCCGCCCCCCCGGCCTGTGCACCGGCTGCCCGGAGCGCCCGGTGTTCGCCGCATTGAAACTGGTGCAGCGCGAACTCGGCGAACACCATGTCAGCGCCGACATCGGCTGCCACCTGTTCGCCATCCTGCCGCCGTTCCACATCGGCAACACCACGATGGGCTACGGCCTCGGCGCGGCCGGCGCGGCGGCTTTCCATGGCACGGGCCGCAACAGCGGCAAGCGCGCCATCAGCATCATGGGCGACGGCGGTTTCTGGCACAACGGGCTGACCAGCGGCATCGCCAACGCGGTGTTCAACAAGAGCGACGCGTTGACCTTGATCGTCGACAACAACTACACGGCGGCCACCGGCGGGCAGGACATCCCGTCGTCGCGCGCCGGCAACATCAGCCGCAGCACCTTCCACCCGATCGAGCAGGCGGTGCGCGGTGTCGGCGTCGACTGGGTGAAGACCATCCGCCGCACCTACGACGTGGTCGGCATGCGCGCCGCCATCCGCGATGCGCTGACATCCAAGCAGGCCGGGCCGAAGGTCATCGTCGCGCAATCCGAGTGCATGCTCAACCGCCAGCGGCGCGAAAAGCCGCTGGTGAAGAAAGCCATCGCCAGCGGGCAGCGTGTGGTGCGCGAACGTTTCGGCGTCGATGCGGACACCTGCACCGGCGACCACTCGTGCATCCGCATCTCGGGTTGCCCATCGCTGACCGTCAAGCCCAACCCGGATCCGCTGCGCACCGATCCGGTGGCGGCGGTGCTCGACTCCTGCGTCGGCTGCGGCATGTGTGGCGAGGTCTCGCACGCGGCCGTGCTGTGCCCGTCGTTCTACCGCGCCGAAGTGATCAGCAACCCCAGCGGCTGGGATCGCTTTCGCGCCAGGCTGCGCGGCGCGGTCATCGGCGCGCTGCAGCGCCGAACCGCGCGCCGCCTGGCCGCCACGGCTTTGTGATTTCAGCCCCGACGTACCGATGCCCGAAGCCACCTGGTTGCTGTTCACCATCGCCTCGCTGGTGCTGATCGCCACGCCCGGGCAGGACATGATCCTGGTCATGTCGCGTTCGCTGGCGCAAGGCGCACGGGCTGGCATCGTCACCGCCGCGGGCGTGAGCCTTGGGTTGGTCGGGCACACGCTGCTCGCCACCGCCGGTCTGGGTGCGCTGCTGAGTGCATCGGCGACGCTGTTCCTGCTTCTGAAGCTGGTCGGTGCGGCCTACCTGATCTGGCTCGGCATCGGGCTGCTGCGCACGCGACCGACCCAGCTCGAGGTCGGCGACGGCGCGCGCAGATCGCTCGGGCGGCTGTTTATCGACGGCGCGTTGTCGAACATCAGCAACCCGAAGATCGCCGTCTTCTACTTCGCCTTCCTGCCGCAGTTCGTTCTGCCCGGCGCCACCCACCCGACGCTGACGATCCTCGTGCTCGGCCTGCTGTTCGCGGTGCTGACCTTCATGGTCAAGGGCCCGGTCGGCCTCTTCGCCGCGCTGCTGTCGGGCTGGCTGCGCTCGCGACCGCGCGCGCTGGTGTGGCTGTACCGCAGCAGCGGCGCGGTGCTGCTGGGTTTGGGCGTGCGCCTGGCACTGGAGCGGCGGCCGTGAGTGCCCGGCAACCGATCAAGATCGCCATCCTGGCGATGGGCGGAGAAGGCGGTGGTGTGCTGTCGGACTGGATCGTCGACCTCGGAGAACACCACGACCACATCGCGCAAAGCACCTCGGTGGCCGGCGTCGCGCAGCGCACCGGGGCGACGATCTACTACATCGAGTTGTTTCCCCGTGCAGCCGCTGAAAGCCAGGGCGCGAGCCCGGTGCTGGCGATGATCCCCACGCCGGGCGATGTCGATGTGCTGATCGCCAGCGAGCTGATGGAAGCCGGCCGTGCGGTGCAGCGCGGCCTGGTCACACCCGATCGCACCACGCTCATCGCCTCCACGCACCGGGTGTTCGCCATCGCCGAGAAGTCCGCGCTCGGTGACGGCAGCGCCGATGCCGTGGCGCTGGAGCAGGCCTGCATCGCGGCCGCGCGCGGCTTCGTGCGCTTTGACATGGCCGCTGCCGCCGAGCGCAGCGGCAGCGTCATCAGCGCGGTGTTGTTCGGCGCGCTGTGCGCGGCGGGTGTTCTGCCCTTCGCTCGCCAGGATTTTGAAGCGACGATCGAACGCGGTGGCGTCGGCGTGGCCGCCAGCCTGAATGGCTTCGCGCTCGGCCTGCAACTCGCGCAGCAGCCGCCGCAAGCGGTGGCGCCCCCGCGCCCGGCGCCGATCGCCGCGCTGCCGGCTCGCCATGGGCATCCGGCGGTGGATGCGCTGCTGCGGCGGCTGCGCGAACAATTCGAAGACGACGCTGCGCGCGAACTGCTCGGCGAAGGCGTGCGCCGGCTCATCGACTATCAGGACCCGGCCTACGCCGCGCTGTACCTCGACCGCATGCAGCCGGTGGCGGCGCGAGGCGATGCCGCGCTGACGGCCGACGTGGCGCGCCACCTGGCGCTGTGGATGAGCTACGAGGACACCGTGCGCGTGGCCGACCTGAAGGTGCGCGCCAAACGCTTCGAGCGCGTGCGCGACGAGGTCAAGGTGGCCGATGCGCAACTGCTCGACATCAACGAATTCCTGCACCCGCGCATCGAAGAGATCTGCGACACGCTGCCGGCCGGGCTCGGGCGTTGGCTGGCGGCGTCGTCGGCGCCGCGGCGCTTCGTCGAACGCTTCACGTCGCGCGGGCGCATCGTCAAGACCAGCTCTCTGCGTGGCTTCCTGCTGTTGTACGCGCTGGCCGGGTTGCGCCGCTGGCGCCGCGGCAGCCTGCGCTTTCAGGTCGAGAACGCCCGCATCGAAGCCTGGCTGGCGCAGCTGCAGGCGGCGCCGCTGCCGCTTGCGCTGGAGATCGCGCGCTGCCAGCGTCTGGTCAAGGGCTACAGCGACACGCACGAGCGCGGCACGCGAAACTTCGAACAACTGATGGCCGCTGCGCGCAAACTGCAGGGCCGCAGCGATGCCGCCACCGCATTGCAAGGACTGCGCGATGCGGCGTTGGCGGACGAACACGGCAAGGCGCTGGGTGCGGCGCTGGCCGCCGGCGTGTAGATCGAAGGAGCATGGGCATGGAGCGCTACACCGGACCCACCGAAGACCTAAAAGCGAAGATCCTGGCGCTGGTGCAGCCCGACCGCGTGCACCGCGACCTGTACCTCAGCGATGAGGTGTTCCGCCTGGAGCAAGAGCACTTCTTCGCCAACACCTGGAACTATGTCGGCCACAGCAGCCAGATCCCGAAGCCGGGCGACTACCTGACGCTGGAGATCGGCGCGCGGCCGTTGATCGTCGTGCGCCACGCTGCAGCCGATGGCGAGGGTGAACATGGCATCCGCGTGCTGATGAACCGCTGCTCGCACAAGGGCTCGCGCGTGGTCTCGGCGCCGTGCGGCAACACCGGCAAGGTGTTTCGTTGCCCTTACCACGCGTGGACCTACCGCACCGATGGCTCGTTGCTGAACTTTCCGGTCAAACAAGGCTACGAAGGCACGGCCGTGCGCGAGTGTGAAAGCGGCCAGGGCCTGGTCCCGATCCGCAACGTGCGCGTGCACCGCGGCTTCATCTTCGCCCGCATCAACGACACCGGCCCGGGGTTCGAGGACTACTTCGGCGATTCGTTGACCTCGATCGACAACATGGCCGACCGCTCGCCCGAGGGCGAACTCGAGATCGCCGGCGGCTGCCTGCGCTACGCGCACCCGTGCAACTGGAAGATGTTCATCGAGAACCTGAACGACACCATGCACCCGATGGTGGTGCACGAATCGTCGGCGGGCACCGCCGTGAAGATGTGGCTCGGGCAGCCGGCCGATGCACCGAAACCGATGGCCATCGAGCAGTTCGCTCCGTTCATGTCGGACTACGACTTCTTCGACAAGATGGGCGTGCGTGTGTTCGACAACGGCCACAGTTTTTCCGGTGTCAACTTCAGCATCCATTCGAAGTACTCGGGCGTGCCGGGTTACGAAGAGACGATGGTTGCGGCTTATGGCGAGCAGCGTGCGCACGACATCCTCGGTCTGGTGCGGCACAACACCGTGTACTTTCCGAATCTGACCATCAAGGGCGCGATCCAGACCATCCGTGTCGTCAAGCCGATCTCCGTGAACAAGACCATCATCGAAAGCTGGAGCTTCAGGCTCAAAGGCGCGCCAGCGCAGTTGCTGGAGCGCACCGCCACCTACAACCGCCTCATCAACTCGCCGTTCTCCGTCGTCGGCCACGATGACCTGCACGCCTATCAAGGGATTCAACAGGGCTTGATGGCCAGCGGCAACGACTGGGTCAGCCTGCACCGCGACTACGATCCGGCCGAGGTGGGCCAGAAGGAAGTCACCGCCAACGGCACCAGCGAGATCTCGATGCGCAACCAGTACCGCGCCTGGGCCAAGTACATGACGCTGACGATGTGATGAACGCGATGCTTCAGCCCGACGACATCACCCCGGCGCATCTGGTCGAACGCATATACGAAGAAGCGCGGCTGCTCGATGCGCGCCGCTTCGACGAGTGGAATGCGCTGTTCACCGATGACGCCATCTACTGGCTGCCTCTGCAGCACGACCAGAGCGAAGGCGCGCAACACACCTCGCACCTGTACGAAGACAAGCTGCTGCGCGAACTGCGTGTGCAGCGACTGAAAAGCCCGCGCGCGTTTTCACAACAGCCGATCAGCCGCTGCCAGCATGTGCTGCAGGCACCGCACATCGAAAGCCTGGACGCGGCCGCCAACAGCTTTATCACGCGCACCGCGTTCCACTACAGCGAAGCGCGCGGCGACGACATGCTGGTGCTGGTCGGCACGGCGGTGCATCGCTTGCGGGTACAGGACGGCGTGCTGCGCATCGCGCACAAGCGCGTCAATCTGCTCAACTGCGACGCGGCCCTGCCTTCGGTGCAGTTGTTCATTTGATGCCGATGCCGAACACCGTCTTCGAGGCATTCGCGCGGCGCGCGCGTCACAGGCCGCAGGCCGTGTTCCTGTGTGTCGAGCCGGTGACGGCAACGGCCTACGGCATCGAAGCAGGTGAGCGATGCTACGGCGATCTGCTGTCGCGCATCGACACGCTGCGCGACCGCTACGCGGCCGCCGGCTACGGCCACGGCCACCGCGCCGGGTTGTTGCTGGACAACCGCCCCGACTTCTTCGCGCACTGGTTCGCGCTCAACGCGCTGGGCGTCAGCGTGGTGCCGATCAACAGCGACCTGCGCGCCGCGGAACTGGCCTATCTGCTCGCCCACAGCGAGCTGTGCTTGGCGATCGGCTTGAACGATCGACTCGACGACCTGCGCGCGGCCGCCGCACTCGGCCACGCGCCGGTGCTGCTGGGGATTCACCACGGCGGCACGGTGCCCGAAGCGCCGTTCGTGGCACCGAAGGTGGGGCAGCCGATCACGCGCGACAGCGAATGTGCGCTGCTGTACACGTCGGGCACCACCGGCCGGCCGAAGGGCTGCGTGCTCAGTAACGACTACTTCCTGCTCGCCGGCGAGTGGTACGCGCGCGTCGGCGGCTCGTGCACCCTGCACGAGGGCAGCGAACGCTTGATCACCCCGCTGCCGCTGACGCACATGAATGCGATGGCCTATTCGGCGATGGCGATGATCACCACCGGCGGTTGCCTGGTGCAGCTCGACCGCTTCCACCCCGCGTCCTGGTGGGCGTCGGTGCGCGAATCGCGCGCCACCGTGGCGCACTACCTGGGCGTGATGCCGGCAATGCTGCTCGGCGCCGCGCCATCGAGCGCCGACCGCGACCATGCCGTGCGCTTCGGCTTCGGTGCCGGCGTGGACAAGCGCCAGCAAGCCGCGTTCGAAGATCGCTTCGGCTTCCCGCTGCTCGAAGCCTGGGCGATGACCGAGACCGGCGCCGGTGCCGTGGTCATCGCCCACCAGGAGCCACGCCACGTCGGCCAGTCGTGTTTCGGCCGCGCCGCACCCGACGTGCAATGGCGGCTTGTCGATGAACAGGGCCACGATGTGCCGACGGGCGAGAACGGCGAGCTGTGGGTGCGCGCGGCCGGCGCCGATGCGAAGCGCGGCTTCTTCAGCGAATACCTGAAAGATGCCGAGGCCACCGCCGAAGCGTGGGCCGACGGCTGGTTCCACACCGGCGACCTGGTGCGCGCCGATGGCGAAGGCAACCTGTATTTCATCGACCGGCGCAAGAACGTCATCCGCCGCAGCGGCGAGAACATCTCCGCTGTCGAGGTGGAGAGCGTGCTCAGCCGGCATCCGGCCGTGCGTGCCGTGGCCGTGGCCGCCACGCCCGACGCGGTGCGCGGTGACGAGGTGCTGGCTTGCGTGGTGCTGCACGAGGGCGTCGCCGCGGACGAGGCGCTGGCCCGCTCGATCGCGCAGCATGCGTTGCAGCAGCTGGCCTACTTCAAGGCGCCCGGTCATGTCGCCTTCGTCGAGGCGCTGCCGCTGACGGTATCGCAGAAGGTGCAGCGCGCGCAACTGAAGGCGATGGCGCAGTCGCTGCCCGGCCAGCCGCGCTGCTTCGACACGCGCGCGCTGAAAAAGCGCCAGGCATGAGCCTGCGCCCGGCCGTCCCGAAACAGGCTCGCCCCGCGGCGCGCGGCGCGGAGGTGTTCCCGTGAAGCGCAAGGGCTACGAAGGCGTGGCCGTGGCGGTGCCGGTGACGGTGCCGTACGAGCGCTTCTCCACCTATGGCGCGCCGTGGTTCCTGGGCCGCGTGATGGCCGAGCTGGTCAAACAATCGGGGCTGGCCAAGGACGACATCGACGGCCTGTGCGTGTCCAGCTTCTCGCTCGGCCCCGACACCGCGGTCGGCCTGACGCAGCACCTGGGCCTGAGCCCGCGCTGGCTCGACCACGTGCCGATGGGCGGCGCCTCGGGCGTGGTCGCGGTGCGGCGTGCGGCGCGCGCGGTGCAGGCGGGTGATGCCGACGTCGTCGCCTGCATCTCGGGTGACACCAACCACGTCGACTCCTTCCGCCTGATGCTCGGCAGTTTCAGCGCCTTCGCGCGCGATGCCACCTGGCCTTACGGCTCGGGCGGTCCGAATTCGATGTTCGCGTTCATCACCGCGCATGCGATGCGCACGCAAGGTGCGACGCGCGAGGACTTCGGCCGCATCTGCGTCGCCCAACGCGATAACGCGCTGGGCGTGCCGCATGCGATGTTCAAGAAGCCGTTGACACTCGACGAGTACATGAACGCGCGTGTCATCGCCGACCCGATCCACCTGTTCGACTGCGTGATGCCGTGTGCCGGCGGCGACGGCGTGCTGGTGATGAGCGAAGCACGTGCGCGCGATCTGGGTTTGAAATCCGTCCAGGTGCTGGCCGCCACCGAACGCCACAACGCCTATCGCGACGACCCGATCATGTGGCGCGGCGGCTGGTCGGTCGATCGCGACGAGCTGTACGCGATGGCCGGCGTCAAACCCGCCGATCTCGACTTCGTGCAGTTCTACGACGACTACCCGGTCATCGTCATGATGCAGTACGAGGGCCACGGGCTGTGTGGCGAAGGCGAGGGCGCCGAATACGTGCGTGCCCACACGCTGGACGTCGGTGGCACGCTGCCCACCAACACCAGCGGTGGACAGTTGTCGATGGGCCAGGCCGGCGCTGCCGGCGGCTACCTGGGTTTGGTCGAAGCGGTGCGGCAGCTGACCGATGCGCCGCTGGGCAAGGCGGTGCCCGATGCGCAGATCGGCCTGGTGAGTGGCTTCGGCATGATCACCTACGACCGTTGTTTGTGCACCGGCGCGCTGTTGCTGGGACGTTCCCGATGAGCAAGCAACCCGTCCAGCGTGGCGCGCGGCCCGGGCCCGCGTTCTCCGGCCCACGCTCGCGGGGCCACAGCTTGGGTACACCAACGTTTCCTCGTGAACACCTGCCAAGCACCTGTTCGGCAAGCGTGCCGCGAATGGGGCCTGCGCCCGCGAACCCGAACCGCACGCCCTGTCATCGCACGGGTGGCGTGCAGAGAAAACAGCGTGCGAAAGTTGCCGTGCGGTGGTGGCACCCGCGGGCGCAGGCCCCATTCGCGGTTCGCTGGCTGGCGACGCGCTTGGTCGGCGATCATGAGGTGACGGCGGGGCACTCGAATCGATGCCCCGCGAGCGTGGGCCGGAGAACGCGGGTGACGCCGGCGCGCTGCCGCAGCGGCCTTGACGTGCCGTGTGCGCAGGAGCCGACCCGATGACCATGCCCCTGATGCGCCCGAAGCGCAAGAACCCGGTGCTGCGCTCGCGCCAGCCGACGCTGCCGCCGGGCAGCCGCGGCCGGGTCGCGCTCGGCATGACGGCCGCCGCTGCCGAAGGCCGCTTCGAGTTGCAGGTGTGCGCCGATTGCGGCGCGGTGCAATACCCGCCGCGCGAGGCCTGTCGCGTGTGCCTGTCGGCGGCATTGAAATGGACAGCGCAAAGCGGCGACGGTGAGCTGCTCAGCGAAACCACGCTCGCGCACAGCAACGACCTGTTCTTCCGCGAACGCCTGCCCTGGCGTCTCGGCCTGGTGCGGCTCGATGCCGGCGCCACGCTGATGTTGCATCTGCATGGCGACGTGCCGGCACCGCCCACCCGTGTGAAGGTCGGTGCGCGCCTGGACCGCGCCGGCCAGGCGGTGCTCATCGCATCGCCCCCCGAGGAGACCCCCGACATGGCACACGATCCGATGTTGCGCGAGATGGGCTGCGACCCGAAGTTTCGCAAGGTGCTGGTCACCGACGGCAAGACAGCGGTCGGCCAGGCGTTGGTGAAGGCGCTGGTGAAGGCCGGCGCCGACCTGGTGTGGGTCGGCCACGCCGAGCCGTGGAAGAAGCTGCCCGGGCTGGCCGGTATCACCGCACTGCCCCAGGTCACGCTGGTGCCGCTGGACTTGAGCAACGAACGTTCGGTGAGCGAGCTGGCAGGTGCCATCGCCGGCAAGGTGGACATCGTCATCAACAACGCCGAAGTGCACCGCACGCACGGTGTCGCTGGTCGTCGCGGCACCGACGTGGCGCGTGCGGAAATGGACATCAACTACTTCGGGGCGCTGCGGCTGGCGCAGGAGTTCGCGCCCGCCGTCAAGGGCCGCGGCGCTGATGGGCAGGCCAACGCCATCGCCTGGGTCAATGTGCTGTCGATCTACGCGTTGAGCAACTTCCCGCCGCACGGCACCTACTCGGCATCGAAGGCGGCCGCATATTCGCTGGCGCAGTGCCTGCGCGCCGAGATGCGCCCGGCCGGCATCCGCGTCGTGAATGTGTTTCCTGGGCCGATCGACGACGAGTGGAACCAGCTGATGCCGCCGCCGAAGGTCACGCCCGCTGCGCTGGCCAGCGCCATCGTCAAGGCACTGCGCGACGGTGTCGAGGACGTTTATCCGGGCGATGTGGCACAGGAATGGCTGGCGCGCTGGCGCGACAACCCGAAGGTGCTGGAACGGGAACTGGCGGCGGGGAGCGGCACATGAACGCCACCGACATCCTCGGCGCGCTGACCACCGCCCTCGCCAGTGGCCAGATCAAGGTCATCGACCTGACGCAGACCTTGACACCTGAATTCCCGCAGATCGCGCTGCCGCCCGAGTTCGGCCAGTGCTGGCCGTTTCGCATCGAAGAGGTGTCGAAGTACGACGAGCGCGGGCCCGGCTGGTACTGGAACAACTTCTCCTGCGGCGAGCACACCGGCACCCACTTCGATGCGCCGATCCACTGGATCTCGGGTCGCGACCTGCCGCACAACAGCGTCGACACCATCGCGCCCGGCCACTTCGTCGCGCCGGCGGTGGTGATCGACTGTTCGGCGCAGACTGCCGCCGATGCCGACCACCTGCTCACCGTGGATGCCGTGCTGCAATGGGAGCAGGCCCACGGCCGCATCCCCGCCGGCGCCTGGCTGCTGATGCGCACCGACTGGTCCAAGCGCAGCCACGACCCCGAGGCCTACCAGAACTTCGACGAGACCGGCCAGCACACGCCGGGCCCCGATGCCGAGGTGGCGCGCTTCCTGGTCGAACAGCGCGGCGTGCTCGGCTTCGGCAGCGAAGCCATCGGCACCGATGCCGGCCAGGGCTACCACCTGCGTCCGCCGTACCCATGCCACTACTACATGCATGGGGCCGGGCGCTACGGCTTGCAGTGCCTGTGCAATCTCGACTTGCTGCCAGCCACCGGCAGCGTGCTGATCTGCCCGCCGCTGAAGATCCAGAAGGGCAGTGGCAGTCCGCTGCGTGTGCTGGCGCTGGTGGCACAGGCATGACCGCGCCATTCAAACGCATGGCGGTGGTCACCGGCGGCAGCGCCGGCATCGGCGAAGCCATCTGTCGGCAACTGCTCGACGAAGGCTGGGCGGTGGTGTCGATGGCGCGGCGTGCGCCGGCGTTCAACCACGAGCACCTGCATTCGGTCGAGGTCGACCTGGCCGATCGCACCGCCACAGCCCAAGCCGCCGACGACGTGGCCCACCGCTTCGCGCCCGACACGGTGATCCACAACGCCGGCGTCATCCTGCCGGCGCTGCTGCAGGACGTGAAGCTCGACGATCTGGATACGCTGGTCAACATCCACCTGTCCAGCGCCGTGCTGCTGGCGCAGGCCTGCATGCCGGCGATGAAGGCGGCGGGCTTCGGCCGCATCGTGCTGCTGTCGTCGCGCGGCGCGCTCGGGCTGGCCACGCGCACCGCCTATGCCGCCACCAAGGCCGGCATGCTCGGCATGGCGCGCACCTGGGCGCTGGAACTGGCGCCGCACGGCATCACCGTCAATGTCGTTTCGCCCGGGCCGATCCAGACCGACATGTTCCACGGCGTCATTCCGGTGGGCGACCCGAAGGTCGAGCAGATCGCCGCCGGCATTCCGGTCAAGCGCCTGGGCCAGCCGGCCGACGTGGCGCATGCGGTGCGCTTTTTCATCGATGAACGCGCGGGCTTCACCACCGGCCAGGTGCTGTACGTCTGCGGCGGCACCAGCGTTGGAAGCCTGACCCTATGAAGATTGCCGTGCTGGGCGGTGGACACGGCTGCTACGCCGCTGCCGCGGACTTGAGCGAAGCCGGGCACGAGGTGCGGCTGTGGCGTCGCGACGCGGCCGCGCTGCAGGACGTGCAGCGCGGCGGCATCAAGCTGAAGGACCAGCGCGGCCGGCGCGACGTGAAGATCGCACTGGCCACCGGCGACATCGGCACAGCGGTGCGCGGCGCCGCACTGATCCTGATCCCCTCGCCGGCGCTGGCGCAGGACGACATCGCGCTGGCGATGGCGCCGCATCTGGTCGACGGCCAGGTGGTGTTCCTGCCGCCCGGCACCTTCGGCAGTTTCACGATGGACCGCATCGTGCGCGCCGGCGGCAACGGCGCGCGCGTCAGCTACGCCGAAACCGGCACCCTGCCCTGGCTGGCACGCAAGCACGGGCCGTGCGAGGTGGCCATCACCATGCGCGCCTTGCACCTGCCCACCGGCGTGTACCCGGCGCAGGACGGCGCCCATGCGCTGCGGGTGATTTCGGCGGCCTTTCCGGGCGTCATCGAAGACTGCGCCGACGCGCTGTCGGGCGCGCTGATGAATGCCGGGCCGATCATCCACCCGCCGCTGATCCTGATGAACGCCGCGCCGCTGCAGCACTTCGAGCGCTGGGACATCCACAACGAAGGCACCCAGCCCGCGGTGCGTGCCGTGACCACCGCGCTGGACCATGAGCGCATCGCGGTGCGCGAGGCGCTGGGTTACGGTGCGCCGCACTTCCCGCTCGCCGACCACTACGACAACGACCGCTGGATGTACGGCGACGCGCACAAGAAGCTCACCGATTCCGGCGACTGGCGCGAGAGCATCGACCTGCTGACGCACCGCTACATGGTCGAGGACACGGCGATGGGGCTGGCCTTCCTGGCCTCGGTGGCGCGCTACGCGCAGGTCGACGCGCCGGTGGCGCACGGGCTGCTCGCACTGGCCGGTGCCGTGCTGGGCCGCGACTTGCGCCGCGGCGCGCGCACCTTCGACGCGCTCGGCCTGACGGGCCTGGGCCGCGCCGCACTGCAAACGCTGCTGCAGCGGGGTGCAGCGTAGCGCCCCCAGGCCGGCCGAAGCCGGCCGTCCCCCGCGGGGATCAAGGAAAGTGGCAAGGCCACATTTCCTCGAGAACGCCGAACGCATCGCCTGCGTCGGCGCCGGCCGCATGGGCCGCGGCATCGCCATCGCCTTCGCCTATGCCGGCCTGCCGGTGTGCGCTGATCGACCTGAAGCCGCGCAGCGACGCGGCCTGGGCGGCGCTGTGCGCCGACGCGCTGGGCGAAATCAGCGGCAGCCTGCAGGCGCTGGCGCAACTCGGTGCCGTGCCCGCCGATGCCGTGGCACGCATCGCGGCACGCGTGCGCATGGTGCGCAGCGAGCACGCCGATGCGGCCATCTCGCAGGCCACGGTGCTGTTCGAAGGCGTGCCGGAAACGCTGACGGCCAAGCGCGAGGCGCTGACGCGGGTGTGCGCCGTGGCCGAGCGCAGTGCGATCGTGGCATCGACCACCTCGACCATCCTGGTGACCGACCTGCTGCCCTTCGTCACGCAGCCCGATCGGCTCATCAACGCGCACTGGCTGAATCCGGCCTATGTCATCCCGCTGGTCGAGCTGAGTGCGCATGCCGGCACGTCGACAGCGACAAGCGAACGCCTGACCGCATTGCTGCACGGCATCGGCAAGATCACGGTGTTGTGCGGCCCCACACCGGGCTACATCGTGCCGCGGCTGCAGGCGCTGGTCATGAACGAGGCCGCGCGCATGGTCGAAGAAGGTACCGCCACGGCCGAGGACATCGACAAGGCCACGCGCTACGGCCTCGGCCTGCGCTTCGCCGCCATCGGCGTGGTCGAGTTCATCGACTACGGTGGCAACGACATCCTGTATCACGCCAGCCGCTATCTGAGCCGCACGCTCGATGCCGAGCGCTACGCCGTGCCGGCGATCGTCGCGCGGCTGATGGCCGAAGGCCGCAACGGCCTGAAGGACGGCGCCGGCTTCTACAACCACCAGGGCATCGACACGAGTGCCTATCGTCTGGACGTGCTGCGGCGCACGCTGGACATGCTCAGGCAAGCGGGGTTGTATCGGGCGCCGGTGATCGGGTGAGGCGGCGTGAGGCGTCTCGTGCACCCATGACATCCCTGCCGTGCGCATGAGGCCACCGAGGACTTGGCGCTCGTGGGCCATGGCACTGTCCGGGTTGGCGCTGCTGGCCTACGTCGCTTACGCCGCAGCCTTCCTGGCCTACAGCTGGCCGCGTGACGACTGGCTGCCTTTCGACGACGACTACCGCCACGCTGACCTGAGCGCCTGGGACCGCCTCGGCTGGCGCCAGCTGTGCTGTGCGCATTCAGCGACGATCGTGCCCGATCCCCTGGTGCCGCAGCGCAGCGTGGTGAAGTTCGAACTGCGTCGCGGCGACCCGCTGGTGCGCGGCAACCAGCGCGCCGAAGTGCGCCTGCCGGCAGCGGCGATGGGCGATGAGATGCGCTATGCGGTGCGCCTGTTCGTGCCCGCCGACTGGCAGCCCGACCCGCTGCAGACCAACCTCGTGCAGTGGCACAGCGTGGCTGACAAGCTGCTGCTCGAAGGCGGCCCGGCGCAACCGTTGCGCCTGGTGGTCATCGGTAACGAGTGGTTCATCGTCAACCTGTGGGATGCCAAGCGCGTGACCAAATGGCCGTTCCTCGAAGAGCATCGCGACGGCGAACGGCTGCTGTGGTCCGGCCCGCTCGAACGCGGGCGCTGGGTGGACTGGGAGTTCGTCGTGCGCTGGGCGTGGGACGGCAGCGGCCGCGTCCGCATCCGCAAGGACGGCGTGCTCGTCGCCGACGCCGCCGGCCCCAACACGTACCGTGACTTCGTCGCGCCGTACATGAAGTTCGGCCTGTACGTGCCGGCCTGGTCGGATGCGCAGGCGGCATCGCCGGTCACGCGCCGCACGGTCTACTTCAGCCGCGTGCAGGTCGAGCGGCTGGCCGCGGCCGGCGCGCCACACTGAAACGACCTGCCGCAGTCCCACCGACATGCGCACGCTCGTGCAGTTCATCGACACGCTCGAATCCGGGGGCAAGGAGCGGCAGCTGTTCGAACTCGTCCGCTGCCTGTCCGCGCGGGGCGACTTCAACATCATCGTGCTGACGATGCGCGACGGCCTGTACGGCGACGCGCTCGCAGCGCTGCCGCGGGTGCAGATGCAACTGCTGCGCCGGCACAGCGCGCACGACCTTTCGGTGTTCTGGCGATTCGCCGCGCTGTGTCGCCAGTGGCGGCCCGATCTGGTGATGACCTGGCATTCGATGCCGGCGATCTACGCCATCCCGGCTGCCCGTGCGCTGCGCATCGCGCACGTCACCGCGCTGATCCAGGATGCGCCGGCCACGCTGTCGGCCAGCTGGCGCTGGCGCACCCAGCTGGCCTTCGCCTGCGCCGATGCGGTGGTCGCCAATTCGCAGGCTGGCGCGCGCGCCTATCGCGCGCCGCCGGGCACGCACATCATCGGCACCGGCTATGACCTGCAGCGGCTGGACGCGAGAAGAACCGGGCTGCGCGAAGCGCTGGGCCTGCGCGGTCGCCTCGTCGTCGGCATGACCGCGACCTTCTCGCACTTCAAGGACCAGCCGACGCTGGTGCGCGCCGCGCTGAGGCTGCTGGCGCGGCGCCAGGACGTGGTCTTCATCTTCGCCGGCGACGGCCCCACGCTGCCGGCATGCCAGGCGCTGGTGCCCGCCGAGCAACGGGATGCGATCCGTTTTCTCGGTCAGTTTCCTGCCGCAGGGCAACCGCACGTGATCGAGGACCTGGTCGATTGTTTCGATATCGGCGTGCTGGCCACCTTCACCGAGGGCATCTCCAACACCGTCGTCGAGTACATGGTGCTGCACAAGCCGGTCGTCGCCAGCGATGGCGGCGCGATGTCAGAACTGCTGGTCGATGGTGAGACCGGCTTCCTGGTGCCGCCGCGCGACGCGGCCCAACTGGCGGCGCGCATCGAGCAGCTGCTCGACGATGCAGGGCTGCGCCAGCGCATGGGCGAGGCCGGGCGGCGGCGCATCGAATCGGCGTTCCTGCTCGAACGCCAGGTGGCGAAGTTCGCCGCGCTCTACGATGCCTTGGTGCCGCCGGGCCGCAGCCCGAACAACGCGTCGTAGGCCGCCAGCAGCTTCGGCGCCTCGTACTTCCATTCGAGCTCCTGCTCGACCCGGCGGCGTCCAAACGCACCCATCCGTGCACGCTGTTCGGGGTCGTCGAGCAGTTCGATGATCTTGGCCGCCATGTCGACGGCATCGTTGGGCTTCGCGTACAACGCCGCCTGCTGCGCCGAGAAGCGCCCCTCGCGCAGTTCGAACTGCACGATCGGCTTGCCCAGTGCCATGTATTCCATCACCTTGTTCATCGTCGACTTGTCGTTCAGCTCGTTGAACACGTCGGCGTTCACGCACACGTCAGCCGTGTTCAGCATGTCCAGCATCGGCGCGTCGGGGATGCGGCCGGTGAAGGTGACGAAATCATCCAGACCGTGCTGGGTGCACAGCGTCGTCAACGCGCCGAATTCGGTGCCGCTGCCGACGAGGCCGAAGTGCACATCGTGGCGCCCCAGGTCGAAGACGATGTGCCGCGCCGCTTCGAGCAGGAAATGAATGCCTTCCTGCTTGCCCATCACGCCGACGTAGCCGACCAGGAAGCGTCGCCCTTTCTTCAGCGCCGCGATCGGCGGCTGCAGGCGCAGGCGTGCCAGGTTCGGCCCGCTGCGCACCACGAACACCTTGTCGGGCGCCATGCCGCCGCGGGTGATGGCCACCTGGCGGTAGGACTCGTTGGTGGCGATCGAGATGTCGGCGCAACGGAATGTTCGCCGCTCGAGCCACACCATCAGTTTCCAGAAGGTGTCGCGGCGGCCGAACTTGGCCTCGTACAGCTCCGGGTTGACGTCGTGGTGATCGAAGACGAAGCGCTTGCCGAAGAAGTGCTTGAAGAACCCGCCGATCAGAAACAGCAGGTCGGGTGGGTTGCAGGCGTGGATGACGTCGAAGCCACGGCTGAACAGCACCTTCCAGCTCAGCAGGCTCATCCACCACAGCGCCGTGGTGTATTCCAGCGCGTAGCCGAGCGCGCCGTCGGCCTCGAGCGGCAGCTTGAAGCGATGAATGTGGATGTCGTCGATGACCTCGTGGCGACTCTCGTGGCCCGGCCCGGTCGGGCAGATGATGGTCACCGTGTAGCCTGCCGCACGCAGCGTGGTCGCTTCCTGCCACACGCGCCGATCGAACGGCGAGGGCAGGTTCTCGACCAGGATCAGCACCCGGCGCGGCCGCGTCGTCGACTTCATGCTCTGCTCAGACATTCGCGGTGCCAGACTTCCAGCGTCAGCAGCGTCCACAGCAGCTTTTCGTGGTTGCGCCGCCCGCCGGTGTGTTCGTTGATGACCTGCTTCAGCCTGGCGGGGTCGTACAGCGCCGCCGATTTCGACTCGCGCCCGGTCAGTTGATCGCGCAAGTAGCCCTGGAGCGGCCCGCGGAACCACTCGTTGACGGGAACCCGGAAACCCACCTTCGGTCGCTTCAGGATGGCTGGTGGCAACAGCCGCGCCATCGCCTGGCGCAGGATCCACTTGGTGGTGCGCCCACGCACCCGGTAGGCATCGGGCAGCGCCGAGACAAAGGCGCAAAGGCGGTGGTCCATGAACGGCATCCGCGCCTCGAGCGAGGCGGCCATCGTCATGCGGTCGCCGCGTTCGAGAAGGTTGTCTGGCAGCCAGCTGGTCTGGTCGAAGAACAGCACGCGGCGCAGCGCGCTGGCGGTTTGTGCGCTATCGAACTGGATGCCGTGCGCTCGTGACGGCGGTGGCAGGCCGGGCGCCAGCAAGCGCTCGGCGCCGTCGCTCGACAGCGCACCGAACCAGCGCGGCATGCGCTGCTCGAAGCGTGTCAGCGCCAACGTCGCCATCGCCGTCTTCGCCCGGTGGAAGCGGTACGGCAGCGCCTCGACCAGCGGCTCGATCAGCGCGCGCCGCAACGCCGCCGGCACATGCGCATAGGCCTGGGCATGGCGCTCGAACACATGCTTGGGGTAGCCGCCCAGCACCTCGTCGGCGCCCTCGCCGGTGAGCACCATCTTCACCTGCCGGCGGGCTTCGCGCGACAGCAGGTAAATGGGAATGTCGGACGGCTCGCACACCGGCGCGTCGCGGTAGCGCACGATCGTCGGCAGGTGCTCGATCAGCGCGTCCTGCGCCACCACCAGCTCGTGATGTTCGGTGCCGAACTGGCACGCCACCGCCGCCGCGTGCGCCAGCTCGCTGTAGCGCGCTTCGGCAAAGCCGACCGAAAAGGTCTTCACCGGCGAGCCGTGGTGGCGCGACATCAACGCCACCACCGCCGACGAGTCGATGCCGCCGGACAGGAAGGCGCCGAAGGGCACGTCCGAAACCATGCGCACCTGCACCGCGGTGTCGAGTTCGGCGAGGAACGCGCCGACCGGATCGGCATCGGTCGACAGCGGCGCCGACAGCGCCTCGCCGTCCGGCGGCCGGTAGTAGCGCTGCTCGACCAGGCGGGCTGCGCCGTTCTCGCGCTGCCACAGCGCCCAGCTGCCGGGCATCAGCTTGCGCACGCCCTCGAACAGCGTCGCCGGGCCGGGCACGTAACGGTAGGCGAGGTAGTCGTGCAGCTGGCCCTTGTCGAGGCGTCCCGTCAGGCCGGGCCAGGCCATCAGCGCCTTGATCTCGGAGGCGAACAGCAGCGTGGGGCCCACTTCGGCAAGGAACAGCGGCTTCTTGCCGAAGCGGTCGCGCGCCAGCAGCAGCCGCTCACGGTCGGCGTCCCACAACGCGAAGGCGAACATGCCGTCCAGCCGCGACACGCAGTCAGTGCCCCACTGTTCGTAGGCGTGGACGATGGTTTCGGTGTCCGACGCGGTGGCAAAGCGGTGCCCGCACCCGATCAACTCGTCACGCAGACCGGCGAAGTTGTAGATCTCGCCGTTGAAGACGATCTGCACGCGGCCGGTCTCGTTGCCCATTGGCTGGTGACCGCTGTTCAGGTCGATGATCGACAGGCGCCGGTGCGCCAGGCCGACCGCGTGTTGCCCATCGCGCGTGACGGTCTCGAAGAAGCCTTCGTCGTCGGGCCCGCGGTGGGCGATGGCCCGCGCCATCGCGCGCAACGGCGCGCCGAGATCGGTGGCCGATCCGCCGTGAATGAAGCCCGCGATGCCGCACATCGCTTCAACGCGCCCGCGGGAGTCTGATCAAGGGCTCACTCGCAAGGCACGGTCCAGCTGGTGGGCGCAGGCAAAAGCGAAGGGCCAGTTCAAACCCAGTCGCGGCAGGGCGGTGGCATCCGACCGGGGTGTGACCGGCCCTTCGAGTGCGGTGAAGGCGAACTCGTAGCCGGCCGCGCGCGCCGCTGCCTGCACGCCGGCATTGAAGTGCTCGGCACCACCGTAGGGATAGGCCAGGCTGCGCACCGGCTGGCCGAGCTGGGCTTCGATGTGCGCCTTGCTGTCATCCAGCTGGCGCGCCAGTGCATCGGCATCGAGTTGGGCCAGGTTCAGGTGATCAGCGGAGTGTGAGCCGATGTCGAAGCCCTGCCGGGCCAGCGTGCGCAACGCGTCCCAGTCCATCAGCGCCGGGTCGTCGCTGCCCGTCGGCGCACACGGCTCGGCGTGAAGACGCAGATCAATCAGCGCCTGCTCGACCTGCCCGGGTGCTGCGCTGCGCAAGGCCGCTTCCAGGTACGCAGTGGTGTGCAGCCGTGCGCGCTCGCTGCTCAGCGACAGTGTGGCGGGCAGGCTCTGGCCGCGCGGCGCGCTGAGGAATGCGGCCGGTTGCAGTGTGGGGCGTTGCGCATGTCGCACCAGCCAGGCGATCTCATCCCACCAGTAGCGTCGACGCGTGCCGACATAGCCGCTGACGACGAAGAAGGTGGCCGGGATGCCCAGGCGCAGCAGGATCGGCGCCGCAAGGTGCAGGTTGTCCACATAGCCGTCGTCGAAGGTCACGGCGAAGCGCAAGCTGAGGGCGCCATCGGTCGGCAGCGCCGCGCGACTGACCGGCACCGCTTCGAAGTGGCGCAGCATGAAGTGCATCTGTGCTTCGAAGGTTTCCAGCGGCACGCCCTCACCGACCGTGTAACCTGCCGCCCGGCGGCCGCTGCCCTCGACCAGGCGGTGGTAGCCGAGCACCACCGTCAGCCCGTGCTCGCGCTGCGCCCGCCGCCGCCATGCGCGCGTCGATGCACCGCTGGCATAGCGCAGCGGGCTCAGCACCTTGGCCAGGCGATCGCTCACGGCTGTACCTTCAGGCTTTGCACTCCGGAATTCGCCCTTGGGGCGGCCCGGCTGGCTCATGCCCAGGCCACGGCATCGAATTCGCGCAAGACCGGCACCGCCAACTCGCCGCTGGTGGCCAGCGCGGCACAAAAGCCGGCCGGTGCCGGCAACTCGGCCCAGCGCCAGTGGCGCATCACGCCGCGGTCGTCGGGCAAGTTCAACGGCTGCACAGCCAGCGCATCGAGCGGCAGGGGCGGATGGGGGCCGACAGCGATGCCCACGCCACGTGCCTTGGCCAGCGCCTCGATACGCGTCCACAGCCGGAAGAATGCTTGCGCGCGTGCGACCGCCGGCAACGCGGCGACTTGTGCCGGCACCTCGTCTTCCACGTAGGGGGCCAGCAGCTGCGTGTCGGCCAGATCGTCGCGCACGGCCTCGATGTCGATGCCCAGCCGCACCGCATGCCCCACCGCCAGCAGTGCGCAATCGGCCGAACGCGAGACGCTGAAATCGAGCGCCGACCCGATCAAGCGGGGCCGGCCGAACGGGCCGCGTTCGAAGCGCAGGCGCCGCGCTTCGCCGAGGCCGTGTTCAGCCAGCACGCGGCGCGTGGCCGCGTGACACAGCACATAACGTCGGCGGTCGCGGGGCCGCACGAAGCGCACGGCGCGAGCACGTTCGCCGGCATCGAGCAGTCCCATCGCCGCCTCGACGCACGTGTCGTCGGCTTCCAGCCGGATCAGCCACACCTCCATCAGGCCGCCGCGGCCTGTACCGGCTGTTGCAGCGCGCGCGCCAGGCAGGCCAGGAACGGCGCGCGCGAGGTGGCGGTGAAGAAGTGGGCACCGGCAAAGGTCTTGAACTCGAAAGCCAGATCGGTGTGGCGGCCCCACTGGCGGGCATCGGCCAACGCCACGCTCGCATCGTCGCTGCCGGCCAGAGCATGGATCGGCACCGACAGCGGCGGCTGCGGCACATGCACGTGCTGCTCGACCAGCCGCAGATCAGCGCGCAGCGTGGGCAGCATCAGCCGCATCAGCTCCATCATCTGCGCATCGACGTGGTTGCCGTAGCGTTGGCCCAGTGAGCGCAGTAGTTCGGCTTCCGGCAGATCGGCGAGCGGCGGCGTGCCCAGCGGCAGGTGCGGCGCGCGCGCGCCCGACACGATCAGGCACTGCGGCAGCGCCAGTCCGCTTTGACGAAAGCTGCGCGCGAGTTCAAAGGCCAGGTGCGCGCCCATGCTGTGGCCGTACAGCGCGTAGCGCCGCCCGGCCCAGGGTGCCAGTGCCTCCGTCAGCTGCGACACCAATAGCGTCATGTCGTCGACGGGCGCATCGGCCAGGCGCGTTTCGCGGCCGGGCAATTGCACCGGGCAGATGTCCACGCCGTCGCCCAGCGCGTCGGCCCACGACAGATAGGCCGCCGAGCCACCGCCTGCATGGGGCAGGCAAAGCAAACTGAGCTTGCGCGCATCGGGTTCGACGCGCCGCAAGATCCACGGGTTGCTCAAATGTCGGCCTCCACATCGCTCGGGTGCGGCCCTTCGCGGGGCATGCCGGCCGATGGTATCGTAAGGTTTCGCCACCTCCCACCATCCAGATGAGGGTCGATCCGTGGCGCGTTTTGCCAGCCGATGAGTGAAGCAGGTTCGATCCTGCGGCATGGGCAGATCTACACGGTCGCCAACGTCATCAACCGCGCCGCCGGGCTGGCGCTGATTCCGCTGTACACGCATGTGCTGTCGCCCGGCGACTTCGGGCTGTATGCCATCGTGCAATCGGTCGGCGAACTGGCCGCGATCCTGTTCGGACTCGGCTTCACCGGTGCGATGAACCGCTTCTACCTCGAGTATCCACACGACGAGGCGATGCAAAAGCGCGTGGTCAGCACCGCCTTCCTGGCCCTCGCAGGGGTCGGCGCGCTGACCGCGCTGCTCGCCTACCCGCTGTCGCGGGTGGCCTCGCAATGGATCTTCGGCGATGCGCAGAATGCACCGCTGTTCGCCGTCACCTTCATCGGTCTGCTGTTCCTGACGTTGTTCGAGATCGAGGGCAGCTACCTGGTGGTGCGCAAGCGCTCGTGGTCGTACTTGTGGTTGTCGTGCGCCAAGGCCGCCGCGCTGGTGGCCGCCAACCTGCTGTTCGTCTGGCACTGGCGCCTGGGTGTGTTCGGTGTGGTGCTGGCCACCGTGGTGGCGTTGGGCACGCTGTCGCTGATCTTCGGCACGGTGGTGCTGAAGCGTGTGGGCCTGGGCTTTTCGGCACCGTTGTGCCGGCGCCTGTTCGGCTTCGGCCTGCCGATGGTGCCATCGGCGATGGCGCAGGCCGGCATCGCGGTCGTCGAACGCTACTTCCTCAATACGCTGGCTGGCGCCGCCGCGGTGGGGTTGTATTCGCTGGCCAGCCGGCTGGCCTCGCTGCTGCAGATGTTCGTCGCCGCGCCCTTTGCGCAGACCTTCGCGGTGCGCCGCGTCGAGACGCTGGTCAAGGGCGAGCCGCAGGACGTCTACAACCGCATCCTGCTGTTGTTCACGCTGCTGATGTGCAGCTGCGGGCTGTTCCTGTCGGTCTTCGCGCACGACCTGATCGCGCTCATCGCGCCGGGCGACTATGCCGATGCCGCGTTGATCGTGCCCTGGCTAGCGCTGGCCTTCGTGCTCGCCGCGCTCGGTTTCAATTTCGAGCTCGGCTTGCACTTCACCAAATACACGCGCGTGTTGCCCCTCATCAACGGCGTGGCGCTGCTGCTCGCCGTCGTCGCCAATGCGCTGCTGATCCCGCATTTCGGCCTACTCGGCTGCGCGCTGGCCCTGGCGCTGGTCAACGCGGTGCGGCTGGCGTTGACGGTGGCACTGAACCTGCGCTTCGGCAGCGCGCAGATTCATCTTGATTGGTGGCGGGCAATGCCGCTGATGGCGCTTTTCACTGCCGCCGGCCTGGTTGCCGTGCACACCGGGCTGCCGCCACTGCAGCCGCAGTGGCTGTTGCTGAAGCTGCTGGCCATTGTGTCGCTGGTGGCGGTGGTGGCCTGCTCGCCATTGCTCGATGCCGCCTCGCGCGAGGAACTGCGCGCCGCCTGGCGGCAAATGCGCGTCCGCCACCGCCCCGGTTGAGCGGCACGACTCCCTCGATCGAGGGGGGAGGTCGGCGCGCTGGTGCCGACGGCGACCGCGCTGCGACGGGTGTCCCTTATGCTTTGGACATCGCTTCGCGGCACCTGCCGCACACCGCCGTGATCGCCTGCAATGCCCTTGTCTGACCCGTTCGGCGCTGCCTTCGACGCGGTGGCGCAGCGCTTCGTGGCCACCGGCCTGGACGGCGGCAGTGTGGCGCTGACGGCCGCTGGCCGCGGCGAGGGCGTCACCACTGTCGCCATCGGCGTGGCGACGGCGCTCGCGCGGCGCACGTCGGCCAAGGTGCTGCTCGTCGATGGCACGCCGCTCGGCCAGCGCGCCGCGCAGCTGCTCGGCCACGGCGAGGCCGGTGCCGTAGCCCTTGAGACGGCAGATGGCGCCGACTTCGCTGCGAGCGTGCTACCGGTGCCCGGGTTGGGTTTCGACCTGCTGGTGCTGAACGTCCCGCCGCGTCGCGACGATGGCGCGCTCAGCGGCTGGTCCAGCGCCTGGAAGGCGTTGCGTGCCGCGTACGCCGACATCATTGTCGATGCCGGTTCGCTGCGCAGTGAAGGACCGCACCTGTGGAAGCCATGGGTTGCCAACCTGGCGCTGGTCATCGACACCACCCGCACCACGCGCGATGCGATGGTCGCGCACAAACGCGGGCTCGACAGCGCGGGCCTGCAACTCGCCGGCTTCATCCTCAACAAGCGCAAGTTCCATCTGCCGGCCGGGCTGTACAGCGCGATCACATGACCCGACGCGACGCGCTCATCGTCCTGTTCAAGTGGCGCTCGAGCATCCTCGGGTTCTTCGTGCTGTGCCTCGGCGTGGCGGCGCTGGTGATCTTCTTCGTGCCGCCGGGCTATGTGGCGACGTCCAAGCTGCTGGTCGAACGCAATCGCGCGCCAATTTTGCGCATGGTGCCCGCGCCGGGCATGGACCTGGCCGAAGCGCTGAACACCGAGGCGGCAATCCTGCTGTCGCGCACGGTGATGGCGGCGGCGGTGGATGAATTGAGACCGCACGAGCAAGCGGGTCGCCCGTCGCGGATTGCCGATGCGGTGGCCGCCACCCGCGCCTGGCTCGAAGGCGCCGGCCTGGTCTATGCGTCCGACCCGCGCGAACGCTGGATCGAGCTGCTGCAAAAGCAGGTCAAGGTCAAACCCTCGATCGATGCCAGCGTGCTGCAGATCAGTTACTCCGATGCCGATCCGCAACGCGCCGCCGCGCTGCTGAATTCGGTCATGCGTCATTACATCGAACACCACGTGAAGGTGTTCTCGGTGCCGGGCTCGGCCGAGCTGCTGCGTGAGCGTGTGGACAGCCTCGATGCCGAGTTGCGCGCACGGCGCGCGGAGCTGGCCGCGTTCAAGAAGCGCGCCTCGGTGGTGGCGCCCGACGAAACCCGCGCCGAGCTGGTCAAACAGTCGAGCGCGCTCGCCGCGCGCATCGACGCGGCGCGCGCCGAGCTGGAAACCCTGCTCATGCGCCTGGGCAGCGGCCACCCCGAAGTCACCGCCGCGCAATCCCGGTTGCGCCGCCTCGAGCAGACGCGCGCGCAGGACGATCAGAAACTGGCCCGCATGGAGACCGAGCAGGCGCGCATCGAAAGCATGCAGCCGCGCATCAATTCGCTCGAGGCCGAATACCGCGACTACGCCAAACGCTACGACGACGCCCGGCTGGCCGACCAGGCCAGCGCCACCGCGATCAACGTCAGCATCGTCGACCGCGCTGCGATTCCGCAGCGCCCGCAGTACTCGCGTCTGGTGCTGCTGCTGGCCGCGGCCGCGGGCGCGCTGGCGCTGTCGTTGCTGATCGCCTTCGTGCGCGAGGCGCTGGATCGGCGGCTCGCCGATCCAGCGGCCGCGCACGACATCCTCGGCGTGCCTGAGCTGGGCTCGGTGCCGCGGTTGCCGCGCCGCCGCCTGCGCGCTGCGCTGCGCCACGCGCGGGTGAACGGGCCCGCGCCATGAACGTGGACAGCCCGCGCTCGCCGCACATTTGGGCATTGCCATGGGCCATCGCCGGCTGGGCGCTGTTGTGCGCGGGGGTCGGTGTGCTGCTCGGCACCGGCGGCTGGGTGGCCGCCGCCGCGGTGCTCGGCGCGCTGGCGCTGGCACGGCTGGTGCTGGCCGGTGCCTGGCCGATGGCCGTCGTCTGGCTGGTGCTGGTGCCGACCGTCGGCGTCTTTCTCGACAACCTCCTCGGCGGCCTGCCGTTCGTGCGCAGCAAGCGCATCGCCTTCCTGATCCTGATGGGGCTGTGGGCCTGGTCGGCGACGTTGCAGCCCCGACGTGTGCCGCTGGTGCCGCTGGAGCGGCGCATGCTGTGGTTCCTGGCACTGGCCCTGCTTTCGCTGCTCACCGCGCTCGGCAGCAAGCCGTTGGCGCTGTGGGCGAAGGACGATGCATCGTTCCTGTTCGACGGCTACCTGATGCCGATGATGGCCTTCTTCATCGCCCGACGCATCGACTGGCCCGAGCCGCGCTTCCAGCAACTGCTGTGGCTGTTGATGGCCGCTGCTGCGCTGCTCGCGCTCACCGCGCCGTTGGAAACGCTGCTCGGCATCACCTGGTTCGTGCCCAGCTACATGCTCGTCATCCAGACCATCGAACGAGCCACCGGCACCTTCGGCACCGCCGCGGAGTTCGGCGTGGTGATGGGTGCGTTCTTTCTGCTTGCCGCGTACCTGCGCCTGCACGCGCGCACGACGCCGATGAAGACGCTGTGCACGCTGCTCATGTTGCTGCTGTTGTCGGCGGTGGTGCTCAGCAAGACCCGCGCCGCGTGGCTGGGCCTGACGCTGGCGTTGAGCTATCTTTATGTCACCGAGCCGCGTTGCCGGCCGCTGTTGAAGACCTTCGCGCTGCTCGGCGCGCTCGCGCTGGTCGCGGCGGTTCCGTTCCTGCTCGCGCTGCGCGGCTTCGAGGAACGCGTCACCGAGCTCAGCCCGATCTACAACCGGCTCGCCGGCTGGACCACGGCATTGAACATGATGATCAACAACCCACTCACCGGCATCGGCTTCGGCCGCGCCGCGTTCGGCGACGTGCGCGGCGACTACGCCACCGGCTTCGGCGACGTGTCCGGCTCGTGGATCCGCGAGATGGTGGTGCCGCACAACGAGTTCTTCAACATCGCGGCGATGATGGGCATCTTCGGCATCGCCGTGTACTTGGCGGTCATCGGCGGAATGTTCCGGCGCCTGCGCACGGCCGCGGCTGATCTCACGCGGGGCGACAGCACGCGCATCTTCGCTGGCCACGTGGCGGCCATCTGGCTGCTGTGGATCGTCAACGCCTGCTTTGCCGACTTCGGCAACCTGCACTACATCAACGTCCTGGTCTTCTTCCTGTCAGGGCTGGCAGTGTGGCACATCGATAACGACGGCCGCGCCGCGGTCGGGGGCTGAGCGGCAATGGACCGGCGCGAGCTCGAAAGGCAACTTCGCGAAGCACCGGGCGTGCACGACTGCGCCGTCCTCGAACGGCGCGGCGCCGCCGGCCGCGAATGGGTCGCGTATGTGGTGCCGAGCGGCCCGTCGGTCGTTGAGCGGCTGCACGCGTCGGTGGCTGTGGTGGAGGTGCCGCTGATCCCGCGCGGCGCCGATGGCGGCATCGACAGCGCGGCGCTCGAAGCGCTGGCGGTCATCGACGATGCACTGCTCGCCGAGGCCGAAGCGCTCGGCGCGGCGCGCTGGCCGGGCCGGCGCATCGCCGCGCTGGCCGTCAGCCGGCCGGCGACGCCAGCGCCGTTGCACCTGGCCGATCTGTTGCCCGGCTGGCGGCGCTTCGACAGCGCCGCACCGGGCGCGGCCGCGCCCCCATCGCCGGGCCGCGCCGAAGCGAGCGAACACGGTGCCGGCACGCCCGCGATCAGCGACGGTGGCGAGTTGCTGCCCCCGCCGATGCGCCCAGCTGGCTCGGCGAAACGCTGTTGCGTGCGGCCGCAGTGCCGGCGCCGGCCGGCCTGCTGTGTCATGAGTCCACCGGGGACGAGGTGTTCATCACCTATGCCGAGTTGCTGGCGGCGGCGCGACGCATCCTGGCCGCGTTGCAAGCCGAAGGCGTGCAGCGGGGCACACCGGTGGTCTTCCACTTGCGCCGCAACCGCGACTTCTTCGAGGCCTTCTGGGCCTGCGTGCTCGGCGGTTTCGTGCCGGTGCCCACCCCCCCGGCGCCCGGTTACACCGAACTGAACGGCAACGTGCAGCGCCTCGGTGATGCCTGCGCGCTGCTCGAATCGGGCCACGGCGCAGCGCTGATCCTCACCGAGGCGGCATTGCAGGACGATCTGCGCATCGCCGCGCAGCTGCTCGGCGTGGCGCCATGGCGCAGCCTGGCCGTCGAGACACTGCGCCGCTGTGCCGCCGAACCGCAGATCGTCGCCGCAGCCGGCGACGACATCGCGCTGATGATGCTCACCTCGGGCAGCACCGGTCGGCCGAAAGGCGTGCCGCAGCCGCACCGCAACCTGCTCGCGCGCAGCTTCGGCTCATGCCAGCGCAACGGCTTCGATGCCGGCATGGTCAGCGTCAACTGGATGCCGCTCGACCATGTCGCCGGGCTGATCTACTTTCACCTGCGCGACGTGCACCTGGCGTGCCGCCAGGTGCATCTGGCCACCGATCTGGTGCTGCGTGATCCGCTGCTGTGGCTCGACGCGGTGCACCGCGAACGCGCGCGTGTCACCTTCGCGCCCAATTTCGCTTTCGGACTCGTCGTCGGCCTGGCCGAGCGGGTCGCCGGCCAGCACTGGGACTTGTCGTGCCTGCGCGAGGTGCTCAACGGCGGCGAGGCCATCGTCGCCGCTTCGGCGAGAAGCTTCCTGAAGCTGCTGATGCCGCACGGCCTGGCGGGCGATGCGATGGTGCCGGCCTGGGGCATGTCGGAGACCTCGTCCGGCGTCACCTACTCGCGCGGCTTCAGGCTCGACAGCACGGCTGACGCCGACGCGCACGTGCAGGTGGGCCACCCGCTGCCCGGGGTCAAGCTGCGCATCGTCGACGAAGGCAACCGGCTGCTGCGCGAAGGCCAGGTCGGCCAGTTGCAGATCACCGGCGCGACGGTCTTCGACGGCTACTTCGCCGGCGCTCAGCCGCGTGACGAAACCTTCAGCGCCGACGGCTGGTTCCGCACCGGTGATCTGGGCCGCCTCGACGGCGGCAACCTGTCGATCACCGGCCGCGAGAAGGACGTGATCATCATCAACGGCGCCAATTACGCCGGTGCGGCGATCGAGAATGCGGTCGATGAACTCGCCGGTGTCGAGCGCTCGTTCACGGCTGCCTGTGCAGTGAATGATCCGCAGGCCGGCGGCCGCGAGGCGTTGGCGGTGTTCTTCGTGCCGGGGTCCGGCGTGGCTCTGCTCGACGACGCGCTTGCGGAACTGTTGCGCGCGGTGCGGCAGTGCATCGTGCGCGCTTTCGGCATCAGCCCGGCGTTCGTGGTGCCGCTGGTGCGCGCGGACATTCCCAAGACTTCGATTGGCAAGATCCAGCGCGGCGCGCTGCAAAAGGGCCTCGTCGGCGGGCGCTTCGAAGACGCGCTGCGCCGCGTCGATCGCCTGCTGCGCAACGCCAACACGCTGTCGCCGTGGTTCTTCCGCCGCCGTTGGCAGGCCAAGGCGCTGCCAACGGCCGAGGGCGCTGCGCCCCGCGTCGAGGGCTCGTGGCTGCTGCTGGCGCCACCCGGCGCGTGGGCCGATGCGCTGGCGACGGCGCTGCACAACGCCGGTAACGCGGTGGTGATGGCCGGCCCCGACGCCGATGCCTGGCCCGGCGCAGCGGCGGCGGCGAAGACCCTGGTGATCGCCATCGAGCGCCGCGACGACGGCGCGCCGCTGCAACGCCTGATCGGCCATGCCGCGCGTCTGGCTGAGTGGCTGCGGCGCCTGCCCGCTGGCGAGGCGCGGCTGCTGGTGGCGCTGCATGGCGAGGTGTCGGCGGCCACCGGTGCCGACGTCGATGCGGCTGTCGCCGCGACGATGAACTCGCTGGCGCAGGAACGCGCCGGGTTGCACGCCACCTTCGTCGACTTGGGCGGCCTGGCACCGATCGCGGCCGCGCAGGCACTGTGCGCCGAACGCGCCGCCCCAGCCGCCGAGCGCGAGATCGCCTACCGACCCACCGCCGCACCGGGCGGCGCACAGCGCTGCGTGCCGGTGCTGGTGTGCGAAACACCGCAGCCCGTCGCCACCGGCGGCGTGCTGCGTCGCGGTGGGCGGTATGTGATCAGCGGCGCCAGCGGTGGCGTCGGCGCCGTGCTCGCCGCGTGGCTGTTGCGCGAATTCGAAGCCCGGCTCTTGCTGGTCGGCCGCGATGCAGCGGCGCTGGCGACGCTGCAGGCCTCGTTGCGCGAACTGTCGCCGCAGGTCGAGGTGGCGCTGGCCGACGTGACCGACGGCGCGTCGCTGGCCGGCGCGGTGCGACCGAAACTGCAGGCTTGGCCGGATGCGCCCGATGCCGTCTTCCATCTCGCCGGCAGCTACCACGAGGCGGCGTGGGCCGATGAAACGGCGCTCTCGCTGCACGCCGGGCTCGCGCCCAAGCTGGGCGGTGCGCTGGCGCTGCTCGAGCTGCTGCACGACCGGCCGCGCACGGCGCTGGTGCTGTTCTCGTCGATCACCAGTTTGTTCGGCGGCGCGATGGTCGGGGCCTATGCGTTGGCCAACCGCGCGCTGGATGCGATGGCCGCGGATGCCGACGGGGGGCGCCCGATCTACAGCCTCGCCTGGAGCGCCTGGCGCGACACCGGCTTGAATCGACGTTTTGGGGCCAGCGAGCCGCTGCGCGCGATGGGTGTGACCGAACTCGGCCGCGAGCAGGCGCTGACGAGCCTGCGCATCGTGTTGTCGCAACCGCCCGGGGCCTGGGCCATCGGTCTCGATCCGGGTCATGCCTTCGTGCAGCGGCACGGCGCGACAGTGCGGCTCGATCAGCAGGTGCAGGGAATCGTCGAAAGCGCTGGCGATGAGTCGCTGCCGGCAAGCGACACGGTGCGCGATCGCTTCGGCAGCGCGTGTGTACTGCAGTGGCGCGCGCTGGCTCAGTTGCCCAGCGACGCCACCGGCGCCATCGACCGCGACGCGCTGCACCACCAGGTGCTGCACCGCCAAAGCTTCCGCGCACCGGCCGGCGCCACGCAGCGCCGACTGGCGGCGCTGTGGTCGCGGCTGCTCGGCATCGGGCACATCAGCACCGACGCCAGCTTCTTCGAACTCGGCGGCCAGTCGCTGCTCGCCACCCAATTGCTCAGTGCGATCGACCAGCAGTTCGGCGTGCGCTGGTCGCTGCGCGACATCTTCGATGCGCCGACGATCGCCGCGCAGGCGGTGCGCCTCGACAGCGGTGCCACGCCCGCCGGCATGCCGCTGCCCGTGACCGTCAGCGCCGGCACCGATGAAGGTGCAGAGCGGCGCCTGCCGCTGGCCTCGGCGCAACAGCGACTGTGGTTCCTCGACCGCATCCATCCGCACAACACCGCTTTTCACATTCCGGCGGCGTTGCGCTTTGCGACCGCGCCAGACCCGCTGCGGGTGCGACGTTGCCTGCAAGCGCTCAGCGATCGGCACGACAGCCTGCGCACGCGGTTCCCTGAAGCGGACGGCCAGCCCTGCCAGTTGATCGCGCCGCCGCAGCCGATCGAGCTGGCGGTGCAGCCATTGAGCGCAGCCGACGACGCGGCGGCGATCGAACTCGCCGAAGCCCTGGCGCCTTTCGATCTGGCGCGCGGCCCGCTTTGGCGCGCGCGGCTGCTGCTGCTCGCCGACGGCCGCGCGGTGCTGCTGATGACGCTGCACCACATCATCGGCGACGGCTGGTCGATGCGTGTGCTGTTCGAGCAGTTCCAGCACTTCTGGCGCGCCGAAGGACGCGACACGCTGCCGCCACCGGCTTGCCAGTTCACCGACTTCGCCGCCTGGCAGCGGCGCATGCTCGAAGGCGCGGCCACGCGGGCCCAGGTCGAACGCTGGCGCGAGCGGCTGGCAGGAAACCTGCACGGCTTTTCGCTGCCCACCGACCTGCCGCGCCCCGCGGTGCAGACCTACCGGGGCGCGCGCCACAGTGCGTTGCTCGGCAGCGCACTGACGCAGCGGCTGCGCGCGCTGGTGGTCGAGCGGGGTTCGACGCTGTTCGTGCTGTTGCTCAGCGCCTTCAAGGCGCTGCTCGCGCGGTATGCGCAGCACACCGACATCGTCGTCGGCACCGTCTTCGCCAACCGCAACCGCACGGAATTCGAAGAACTGATCGGCTTTGTCGTCAACGTGCTCGCGCTGCGCACCGACCTGGGCGGCGACCCGCGCTTCGCCGACCTGGTGCAGCGGGTGCAGCGGGTCGTGCTCGATGCGCATGCCGACCACGAGCTGCCGTTCGAGACGCTGGTCGAGCGGCTGGCGCCGCCACGCGACACCAGCCGCTCGCCTCTGTTCCAGATCGCCTTCGACCTGCGCGATGCGAAGATCGTCGACAGCTCGGTCGAAGGCCTCGCGCCGAGCGTGATGGAACCCGATCTGGGCGCCTGCCAGTTCGATCTGCACCTGACCTTCGAGGAACGCCCGGACCAGCTGATCGGCCACTGGCAGTACAACACCGACCTGTTCGAGGCGGCGACGGTGCAGCGCATGGCGGCCAACCTCGAAGCGCTGCTCGATGCGGTGAGCGTGCAGCCGGGGCTGCGCCTGTCGGCACTGCCCTTGCCAGCGGCCGCTGAAATCGCACTGCTCGAGGCCTGGAACCGCAGCGCGGCACCGTTCTTCGACGGCGCCTTCCATCGGCTGTTCGAGCAGCACGTGGACAGGACCCCCGGCGCGGCGGCCCTGATCCACCACGAGCAGGTGCTCAGCTACCGGGCGCTCGATGCGCGTGCCAACCGCTGGGCGCATGAGCTGCGCGCGCTGTCGATCGGCGTCGGCGATGTCGTCGGCGTGATGACCGAGCGCTCGATCGAGACGGTGGTGGCGATCCTCGCCATCCTGAAGGCCGGCGCAGCGTACCTGCCGCTCGATGCGGACTATCCCGCCGAGCGGTTGCGCTTCATGCTCGCCGATTCGAAGGTCGGCTGGGTGGCGACACAGCAGCGTCTGGCGCCGCGGCTGGCCGATCTCGGTGCGGCGCGCGCACTGGTTCTCGACGACGCGCGCGTCGCACAGCATCCGGCCACCGCGCCCGATGTGCGCGTCGCCGCCGACGACCTGGCCTACCTGATCTACACCTCCGGTTCGACTGGGCGGCCCAAGGGCGTGCAGGTGGCGCATCGCGGCTGGTGCAACGTGGCGCAGGCCGAGCACGATGTGCTGGGCATGCGCCCAGGCCTGCGCGTGTTGCAGTTCGCATCGCTGAGCTTCGACGCCTCGGCCTTCGAGCTGGCGATGGCGCTCGGCAACGGCGGCACGCTGGTCATCGGTGATGCGCACGAGGTCATGCCGGGCGCGGCGCTGGCGCGGCTGCTGCGCGAACAGCAGGTGCAGGTCATCACCGTGCCGCCGTCGTCGCTGGCGCTGCTCGACGGCGAGTTCGCGCACCTGCGCATCGTCAACGTCGCCGGTGAAGCCTGCCCGGGCGCCGTGGTGGCGCGCTGGGCGCGCGCGCCATTGCGGCTGTTCAACCTCTACGGCCCCACCGAAGCCACCATCTGGGCGAGCTTCGCCGAGTGTCACGCTCCCCAGACCGATGCGACCGAAGAGGCCGGTGCGGGGGAAGTGCCGCCGCCCCCGATCGGTCGACCGGTGCCGAACGTCGAGCTGCACGTGCTCGATGCACAGGGCATGCCGCTGCCGATCGGCATGCCCGGCGAGCTGTACATCGGCGGCGTCGGTGTCGCCCGCGGCTATCTGGATCGCGCGGAGCAGAACGCACATCGCTTCGTGCCCGATCCGTTCAGCGGCCGACCCGGTGCGCGCCTGTACCGCAGCGGTGACCTCGTGCGGCGCAACGGCGCGGGCGAGCTCGAATTTCTCGGCCGCGTCGATCACCAGGTCAAGCTGCGCGGCTTTCGCATCGAGCTGGGCGAGATCGACGCCGTGCTGCGTGGTCATGCGGCGGTGCAGGAATCGATCGTCGTCGCGCAGGCACTGGGCGCTGGCGACTCGTCGCTGGTGGCCTATGCCAGCCCGGCCGCCGGCAAGCCCCTGCCCACTGTGGCCGAGTTGCGTCAGCATCTGGCCCGCGCGCTGCCGGCGCACATGGTGCCCGCGCACATCGTCGTTTTGCCGACGCTGCCGATGACAGCCAACGGCAAGGTCGATCGTGCCGCGCTGCCCGATCCGCTGCAATTGCCGCGGTCCGGCGCGAACGAGGCAGCGCTGCCCCACGGTGCGATCGAGCAGCTCATCGCCGACACGTGGCAACAGGTGCTGGAACGTCCGGTGCTCGACCGGCAGATCAACTTCTTCGAGGCCGGCGGGCACTCGCTGAAACTGGCGCGTGTGCATTCGCTGCTCGCCGAGCGCGTGCCGCGACCGCCGTCGCTGGTGGACTTGTTCCAGTACCCGACGATCGCCTCGCTGGCGGCCCATCTGGCCGGGCCGACGGATGAACCCGCGGCATCGGCGCCGCCCACGGCGGCGCCGATGCCGGGGAAGCCAGCGGGTGCCGATGCGCAGCGCATGGCCGCGTTGGCGCGCCTGCAACGCGCGGCGCGCGACGGCACGCGTTGAGGACGGGCGAAGTCGATGAGCGAGCGCGAATGGACCGGCTTCGAGGTGGCGGTGATCGGCATGGCCGGCCGCTTCCCGGGCGCCGACAGCGTGGCCGCGCTGTGGCACAACCTGGTGCACGGCATCGAGGGCATCCGCCGGCTCGAGCCTGACGACTTGCGCGTGCCGGGGCGCGACGAGCAGGCACTGGGCGACCCCGCCTTCGTGCCGGCGCACGGCGTGCTCGACGGCCACGACCAGTTCGACGCTGCGTTCTTCGGCCTGCGCGCCGGCGAAGCGGCGGTGCTCGATCCGCAGCAGCGCCTGTTTCTCGAAGTCGCCTGGCAGGCGATCGAGGACGCCGGCATCGATGCGCAGCGTGCGCAGCAGAGCATCGGCGTCTTTGCCGGCTCCAGTGCCGACCACTACCTGTACGACAACGTGCGCCGCAACGCCGCCGCGCTGGGCCGCAGTGGCGAGTTCATGGCCGCGTACTCCAATCTCGGCGACCATCTGGCGCCACGTGTCAGCTACAAGCTCGACCTCGGCGGGCCGAGCGTGGTCGTGCAGACGGCCTGCTCGACCTCGCTGGTGGCGCTGCATCTGGCGGCGCAGTCGCTGATCACCGGCGGCTGCGATGTGGCGCTGGCCGGCGGTGTGTCGCTGACCTTGCCGCAGCACTGGGGCTACCGTTTCGAGGAGGGCATGATCCTGTCGCCCGACGGTCATTGCCGCGCCTTCGATGCCGATGCCCAGGGCTGCCTGAAGGGCGATGGCGTTGGCGTGGTCGTGCTGAAGCGGCTCGCCGATGCGCTCGCCGACGGCGACCGCGTCGACGCGGTGATCCTCGGTTCGGCCACCAACAACGACGGCGCCGCCAAGGTCGGCTACACCGCACCGGGCCTGGACGGCCAGGTGCGGGTCATCGCCGCGGCGCTGGCGATGGCGGGCATCGCGCCCGATGACATCGGCTACATCGAGACACACGGCACGGGCACGCCGCTCGGCGACCCGATCGAGATCGCGGCCTTGACCCAGGTCTTTCGCCGGCATACCGCCCGGGTGGGCTATTGTGGTATCGGCTCGATCAAGACCGGCATCGGCCACCTGGATGCCGCTGCCGGTGTCGCCGGTTTCATCAAGGCCGTGCTGGCGCTGAAGCACAAGACGCTGCCCGCCAGCCTGCACTTCGAAAGACCGAACCCGGCGCTCGAACTCGACAGCTCGCCGTTCCAGGTGGTCGCGCGCACGCGGCCGTGGCAGGCCGGTGCCGGGCCACGCCGCGCGGGGGTCAGCTCGTTCGGCATCGGCGGCAGCAATGCGCACGTGGTGTTGCAGGAAGCGCCGGTGCCCGCTGGGCCGAGCACCGCGGACACGGCACCGCAGCTGCTGGTGCTGTCGGCGCGCAGCCCGGCGGCGCTGGACGCGATGAGCGCGAGGCTGACCAATGCGCTGGCCGCCGAGCCGCTGGCGCTGGATGCGGTGGCGCAGACGTTGCTGCACGGCCGCACGGCCTTCACCCACCGGCGCGCCTGGGTTGCCAGCTCGGCGCGGGAGGCGGCGGCGTTGCTGCGCCAGCCCGGCAAGGCCGTCGGCGGCAACACCACGGCGTCGCCGTCGGTGGTGTTCCTGTTCCCGGGCCAGGGCGCGCAATACGTGAACATGGGGCGCGGGATGTACGACCACGATGCGTCGTTCCGCGCGCGCGTCGACGACTGCGCCGAGCGCTTGCGCCAGCGCGCGGGCATCGATCTCTTGCCGGTGCTGTACCCGCCGCAGGGCCAGGCCGACGACCCGGCGCTGGCCGAGCGGCTGAAGCAGACCGACTTCGCGCAACCGGCCTTGTTCGTCGTCGAGTACGCGCTGGCCAGCTGGCTCATCGAACGCGGCGTGCAGCCGGCGGCGGTGGTCGGCCACAGCCTGGGCGAGTTCACCGCCGCGTGTGTCGCCGGTGTCTTCGGTCTCGACGACGCGCTCGAACTGGTCGCGCTGCGCGGCCGGCTGATGCAGGCGCAGCCGACCGGCGCCATGCTGGCGGTGCCGCTGGCCCGTGTCGACTTGCTGCCGCTGCTCGGCGATGAACTGAGCCTGGCAGCCGAGAACGCACCCGGCCTGTGTGTGGTCGCCGGGCCCGACGCGGCAGTCGACGCGCTGGCGCAGCACCTGGCGGGCGCGCGCGGCATCGAGACCACGCGGCTGCACACCTCGCATGCCTTTCACTCGTCGATGATGGCGCCGGCCGTCGCGCCGTTCATGCAGGCGCTGGCGGCGGTGCCGCGCGGCAAGCTGCGGTTGCGCTGGGCCTCGTCGGTCACCGGCGGCTGGGTCGGTGAGGCCGATCGGGGCGGTGCTGGCGACCGGGAGCATTGGGCGCGCAACCTGCGCGACACGGTGCGCTTCGGCGCTGCCGCCCAGGCGGTGGTGGCGTTGGACAACGTGTTCCTGCTCGAAGTCGGCCCCGGCGCCACGCTCACCACGCTGGCACGCCGTGCCACCGGTGCGCCGCAGGGGATGCCGGTGGCGACCACCTTGCGCCTGCCGCGCGACGATGTCGCCGACCCGGTGCACCTGCTGCGCGCACTGGGTCGCTTGTGGGTCGCCGGCCAGTCGCTGAAGGCGCCACCGGGACAGGCGCGTCGCCGCGTCGCGCTGCCGACCTATGCCTTCGAGCGCCAGCGCCATTGGGTCGATCCCGATCCGCCGTCCGCACTGGCGACGGCGCCTCGGCGGCCGGGTGTACCGGGCGCGCTGCACTACCAGGTGCCATCCTGGACGCGCTCGGCGCTGGCGACATCGAGCGCCGATGTGTCGCCGGGTCGCTGGTGGCTGCTCGCACAAGACACGGCCGATGTGCAGCCGCTGCTCGATGCCGTGCGCGACATTGGCGCGTCGTTCAGGGTCGCCGGCCTCGAAACGGCGGGTGCGCTGGAGAGTGCTCTCGCGGGTGAGGATGCACCCGATCACTTGGTCGTGGTGGCGCCGCGCGTGGCCGATGGCGGCTTCGCGGCGTTGCTGCCGTTGTGCCGCGCGCTGGCACTGCGGCCGGGCCAGAGAACGCTGTCGCTGAACGTGGTCGGCGAGGGCGCCTGGTCGGTGCTCGGCGATGAAACCGTGCAGCCCGAGCGGGTGCTGCCGGTCGGCCTGACGCAGGTGCTGCCGGCCGAGGCCGAGGGCGTGCGTGCGCGCTTCATCGACATCGAGCGCGGCGATCCGGCGTGGGCCGTGCAGGTACTGGCCGAAGCGCGCTCGGGTGCTGCGGATGGTGTCGTGGCCTATCGACGCGGGCAGCGCTGGCGACGCGATGTCGAGACAGTGGCGCTGCCGCGCGTTGCCGCCGGCAGCGGCCTGCGCCGCGGCGGCGTGTTCGTGCTCACTGGCGGGCTCGGCGCGATCGGCCTGGTGCTGGCGGAGTCGTTCGCGCGACAAGGGGCAAGAACGCTGGTGCTGGTGTCGCGCCGTTCGCTGCCCGAACGCGCGCAGTGGGCCGAGCACGTGAAGGCGGCTGATCGGGAAGGCGCTCTGCTGGAAAAGCTGTTGACCATCGAAGCGCTGGGTGCGCGCGTCGTCACCGTCGCCGCCGATATCGCCGACGCGGCGGCGATGGCGGCTTTGCGCGAGCGGCTGCGCGGCGAGGTCGGCGTGGTGCACGGCATCGTGCACGCTGCGGGCGTGCCCGGCGGGCGAGCGATCGGCTTGATGTCCCGCGATGACGTGCAGGCCGTCTTTGCCGCCAAGGTGCAGGGCACGCGTGTGCTGCTCGACACCTTCGCTGGCGACAAACCCGACTTCGTCGTGCTGTGCTCGTCGCTGACGTCGGTGGTGCCGCGCGCCGGCCGCGCCGAATACACCGCGGCGAACCTGTACCTGGACGCTGTCGCGCAAGCCGAATCGCGCTGCCGCGTGATCAGCATCAACTGGGACAACTGGGTCGAAGGCGGCATGGCGGCCCAGGGTGCGACGGCGATGCGCGGGCTGAGCGCCGCCGACGGCGTCGGGGCTTTCGCGCAGGCCTTGACTCAGCGCTGGCCGCAATTGCTGGTATCCACCTTCGACCTGCGTGCGCCGATGCCACCCGAGCCCGCCCCGCAGCCGACGCGGGTGCCAGCGGCCGTGCCGGCAATCACCAGCGCCACGACAGGCGGGGGCATGGCCGCTGCGCGGGCGCTCGATGCACCGCGCAACCGGACCGAAGCCAAGCTGGTCGCCATCTGGCAGGACCTGCTGGGGCTGCCGGTGGTCGGTATCCACGACGATTTCTTCGAGCTCGGCGGTGATTCGGTGGTCAGCATCCAGCTCACCTCGCGCGCGCGACGCGCGGGTCTGGAACTGCAGGCGCGGCAGATCTTCGAGCACAAGACGATCGCCGAGCTGGCGCTGGCCCTCGGCGCCGCGCCGGCGCCGGTTGCGCAACCCACCGCCGCGCCGGCGCCGGCGCCGACGGCGCGGCCCAGCGTTGCGGGCGCGCCCGCCAGCCACGCGCCGCTGCTGCCGATCCAGCGCTGGTTCTTCGGCTTGCCGCTGCAACGCCCGTCGCACTGGAACCTGTCGGCCTGGTTCGAGGTGTCGCCGACAGTGACCCGCGAGCAGCTGGCCGGGGCATTGCAGGCGGTGGTGCGGCGCCACGAAGGGTTGACGGCGCGCTTCGACAGCGCAGCGGCCACCTGGTCCGCGCGGACCGAGGCCACGGCCGAGATCGAACTGCCGCGGTGGACCAGCGATGAGGTCGCCGCCGGTGAGACGCGCTTGCAGGCCGGCCTCGACCTCGTGCAAGGCCCGCTGCTGCGCTGTGCCTGGGTCGAGGCAGAAGGCACCACGTCCTCACGCCTGCTGCTGGTGGCGCATCACCTGGTGGCCGACGTGATCGCGCTGCGCGTGTTGGCCGATGAACTCGGTCAGGCTGCCGCGCAACTGGCGCACGGCGACGCGGTGGACCTGGGCGCGGGCGACACGACGCTCGGTGCCTGGTCGCATGCGCTGGCGCGCCATGCCGCATCACCCGCTGTGCTCGCCGAGCTGCCGGCCTGGCGTGCACTGGCCGATCAGCCCTTCCGTGCGCTGCCGCGAGACCGCGCCGACATGCCGAACACGGCCGGCTCGGCGGCCGTGTTCACCAGCTCGCTCGATGTGGCCGACACGCGCGCATTGACCGCCTGGGCGGCACGCGGTGGCGGTGCGGCCGATGTGCTGGGCGCGCTGGCCGCCGCGCTGGCGCGCGCCACGCAGGCCTGGGCCGGCGTCGACCGGCTCTGGCTCGACATCGAGGACCATGGCCGTGAGTCTTTCGACGCTGGCCTCGACGCCGCGCGCATCGTCGGCTGGCTGACGACGCTGTATCCGCTGGTCGTGCCCGCGCTGGCCGATGCGCCGGCCGCCGCCGCCGAGGCCAACCGCCAGTTGCGCGCGCTGCCGCAGCGTGGCGCCGGGTTCGGCCAGTTGCGCCACATCGGCGGCGACGCGGTGCTGAAGGCGTTGCCGCAGCCCGAGGTCGTGCTGCTGTACCAGGGCACGCTGCGACCGTCGCGTGCGGATGCGCCGCTGCGGCTGGTGCAACTGGGCAGCCCGCTGTGCCGCGCCGCCGACGATGCGCGTTCGCACCTCCTGGAGCTGAACGCGCGCATCGACGACGGTCGCCTGCGCGTGGACTGGGGCTACAGCACGGCCGTGCACGATGCGGCGACCATCGCCGCGCTCGCGGCATCGTTCGAGTCCGCGCTGCGAAAGATTGCCGCACCCGCAGCCGCCACGCGCGAGCAACAGCCCACGCAGGTGACCACGCAAGCACCGATGCCGCTTTCATTCGCGCAAGAGCGGCTGTGGTTCCTGCAGCAGCTCAACACCGAGACCAACATCCTCAACAAGCAGGCGGTGATCGAGCTGCAGGGCGTGCTGCACACCGACGCGTTGCGCGCGGCCTTCTTCGCGCTGGTGCAGCGACACGAGACGCTGCGCACCCGCTTCGTGCGTGCAGATGGCATACCGCTGCAGGTGGTCGATGAAGCGCGGCCGGTGGCGATGCCGGTGATCGACGTGCGCGATGCCGACAGGGCGCGCCAGATGTGCGAACAGTGGGTGGCGGCGCCGTTCGACCTCGCTGCCGCGCCGGCGCTGCGCATCGGCCTGCTGCGCCTGGACGCACAGCGCCATTGGCTGGTCATCAGCCTGCACCACATCGTCAGCGATGCCTGGTCGTTCCAGGTGCTGCTGCGCGAACTGGCCGTGTTGTACGGCGCGCAACTCGCCGGCCGGCGCGACCCGCCGCTGCGTCCCCTGCCGCGACGCTTCGCCGCGCACGCCCAGGCACAACGCCAGCGGCTGCACGCTGCGGCGCTGCAACCGCTGATCGACTTCTGGCGCGCGCGCCTGGCCGGCATCGTGCCGCTGGCATTGCCCACCGACCGGCCGCGCCCGCCGGTGCAGCAGTTCGCTGGCGGCCGCGTGCCGTTTCGCTGGCCGGCGCCGCTGACACAAGGGCTGCAGGCGCTCGGCCGTCGCCACGGCGCGTCGATGTTCATGACGCTGCTGGCGCTGTACGCGTTGCTCCTGCAGCGCTACGCCGCGCAGGATGACATCGTCATCGGCTCCACCGCCATCGACCGGCCCGATGTCGACGACGAAGGCTTCATCGCGCCGATGATCAACAACCTGGTGTTGCGCACCGACTTGTCGGGCAACCCGGGCTTCGTCGAACTGCTGGCGCGTGTGCGCGAAACGGTGCTGTCGGCCGACGAGCATCGCGCGCTGCCCTACGACAAGCTGGTCGAGGCGCTGGCGCCGCAGCGCGACCGCAGCCGCAGCCCGCTGTTCCAGGCCATGATCACCTTCATGAACGTGCCGCCGGCGCTGGACGCGTGGCCGGGGCTAGACGTGCGCGCGCAGGAGTTCGACAGCCACAACGCCGAGTTCGACCTGACGCTGTATGCCTACGATCCGGGCACGGGTGCCGACGCCGCCGTCAATGGCTGGATCGAATACAGCACGGCGCTGTTCGACCGGCCGACGATCGAGCGCATGGCGGGCCACTGGCAGGCGCTGGCGCAGGCGGCGGTGGACGACCCAACGCGTGGCATCCAGCAACTGCCGCTGCTCAGTGCCGACGAACAGGCTGCGTTGCGCGCGTACTGGCAGCAACCGAGCGCAGCCGTGCCTGCGGATGCCGGCGTGCATCGACTGTTCGTCGAGCAGGCCCGGCGGACGCCCGACGCGATCGCGCTCGAATGCGACGACGACACGTTGAGCTATGGCGAGCTCGACCGGCGCTCGAACCGCCTCGCCCGGCACCTGCATTCGATGGGCGTCGGCAGCGACGCGAGGGGTAACGGCGAGGCCGACTACGTGGTGGTCTGCGCCGACCGCAGCGCGGCGATGGTCACCGCCCTGCTGGCCGTGCACAAGGCCGGCGCCGCGTATGTCAGCGTCGATCCGCAGTACCCCGCCGAGCGCGTCGCCTTCATGAGCCGGGACTGCGCGGCGAAGGTGGTGGTCACGCAGAGCGACCTGGCCGCGCGCATGCCGGCGGGTGTTCCGCAGGTGCTGCTCGATGCCGATTCAGCGGCGATCGAGCGGCACAGTGCCGACGACCTGGACCTCGCCGCGCGCAGCGACCGCCTGGCCATCGTCATCTACACCTCGGGTTCGACCGGCCGGCCAAAGGGCGTGCAGTTGGAGCACGGCGCCGTCGTCAATATGCTCATGGCGATGCGCGAATGGCCGGGCATCGAAGCCGCCGACCGGCTGCTGGCGGTGAGTTCGATCTCCTTCGACTTGCACATCCTCGAGATCTTCCTGCCACTGACCTGCGGCGCCACCGCGGTGCTCGCAACGCGCGACGTGACCACCGATCCGTCGCATCTCGGGCGCACCCTTGCCGACAAGCGCATCACGATGATGGATGCAGTGCCGACCATCTGGCGCATGCTGGTCGAGTCCGGCTGGGCCGGGCAGCCGGGGTTGAAGATCCTGTCCGGTGGCGAGCCGATGCCGGTGCCGCTGGCCGAAGCGCTGCTGACGCGCGCGGCCGAATTGTGGAACCTGTACGGCCCCACCGAGACCACCGTCTATTGCAGCGGCACGCGGCTGCGCGATGCCACCGAGTTGATCACCGTCGGCCACTGCATCGCCAACCTGCGTGCGCTGGTGCTCGACCGCCACGGACAGCCATTGCCCGTGGGCATCCCGGGCGAGCTGTGGATCGGCGGCATCGGCCTGGCGCGCGGCTACCTGAATCGGCCCGAGCTGACCGCCGAGCGCTTCCGCGCCGACCCCTTCGGTGGCACCGGTCGCATCTACGGCAGCGGCGACCTGGTGCGGCAATGCGCCGACGGCCGGTTCGTCGTCGTCGGCCGCATCGACCACCAGGTCAAGCTGCGCGGGCACCGCATCGAACTCGGCGAAATCGAACACACGCTGGCCCAGCACCCGGCCATCGGTCGCTGCGTGGCAATGGTGCGCGAGGACACCCCCGGCGACCAGCGGCTGGTCGCCTACGCGATGCGGCGCGAGCGCGGCGACCCGGCGCCGACATTGTCTGCGCTGCGCGAACACGCCGCTCGCAGCCTGCCCGACTACATGCTGCCGGCCGCGCTGGTGATGCTGGATGATTTCCCGCTCACACCGAACCGCAAGATCGACCGCCGTGCGCTGCCGCCACCTCAGCCGACAGGGCCTGCGGTGCAGGCCCACGATGCGCCGGAAGAACCGCTGAGCGGCGCCGAAAAACTGGTGGCGGGCATCTTTGCCGAAGTGCTGGGCCGCCCAAGGGTAAGCGTGGATGACAACTTCTTCGATCTGGGCGGCCATTCGCTGCTGACGATGAAGGTCGTCGAACGCTTCGAACACGCCACCGGCCTGCGCATGCGGCCCGGTGAGCTGTATCAGCAAAGTGTCGGGCAGATTGCGGCGCACTACCGGGATCGCATCGACGGCGCTGAGGTCGTGAGCGTCGCGCCAGCGGCGATGCAGGCACCGCGCGGCCTGACGGCACGCGTGGGCCAGGCGGTGCGGCAACTGATGCGTCGGGACCCGCCACGGTGAGCGGCGCCGATACCGCGAATCCGCTGCGCGCAGCCGCGCGCAGCGAAACCGTCGAACCGTTCTTCTTCGCCGGCGCGCGCGGCAGCCTGTATGGCTGCCACCACCGGCCGGCGAACCCGACCGCGCAAGGTGCCGCCGTGCTGCTGTGCGCGCCCACCGGCCACGAGTACACCGCCTGCCACCGCGCGCTGCGCCAGCTGGCCGCGCAGCTGTGCCGGGCGGGCCGGCACGTGATGCGCTTCGACTACGGCGGCAGCGGCGATTCGGCCGGCGACTACGCCGATGCCCGCTTGCAGGGCTGGCGCGACGACATCGCGCTGGCCATCGCCGAATGCCGGCGCCGCAGCGGCGCGGCCGAGGTGGCACTGGTCGGCCTGCGCCTGGGCGCCACGCTGGCATTGCAGGTGGCGCGACAGCGCTCGCCGCGTGAAGGCGACATCGCCCGCCTGGTGCTGTGGAACCCGGTGCTCGACGGCGCGGCGCTGCTGCGCGAATGGCGCGCCACGGCAGCCGACTTCGTCGCCGAGCTGGGCTGGCAGGTGCCGGCGCAGCCCGAACAGGTGCTCGGCCTGCCACTGTCGGCGGGCATGGTGGAGGATCTGAATGCGCTCGATGCCGGCATCGAAGGGCTCGGCGCGTTGCCGGTCCTGATTTGCCACGACCCGGCCGATAGCACCGTGCCGGCGTTCGCCGAGCGGCTGGCGGCGTCGGGTCGGCGCGTCGAGGTGCGCGCCATCGAAGGCGGCGCGGTGTGGCGCAAGCTCGAACTCGAGGCCATCGTGCCGGCGCAGACGCTGTCCATCATCGGCGCATGGTTGTGAACGATCGACACACCGGCGACACCGTGGCCGAAGAAGCGCTGCGCTTCGGCGACTTCGGCTCGCTGGTGGGCGTGCTCAATGCGGGCGGCAGGGCGGTGGGCGGCACTGCAGTGATCGTGCTCAACGCCGGTCTGGTGCACCACGCCGGCCCGCACCGGCTGCATGTGCAACTGGCACGCCGCTTGGCTGCGGCCGGGCTGGCCAGCCTGCGCTTCGATTTCTCCGGCGTCGGCGACAGCCCGCCGCGGCCCGACCATCTGCCGATCTTCCAGATGGTCGAGCGCGAGCCGGTCGAGGCCATGGATGCGTTGCAACAACGCGGCTGGCAGCGCTTCATTTTGGCCGGCATCTGCTCGGGCGCCTACAGCGCGTTCAAGGTCGCGCGCAACGATGCGCGCGTGGTCGGCGCGGTGCTCATCAACGCGCAGGATTTCGCGGTCGATGGCGCCGATGTCGAAACCTACGCCTGGACGCGCCGCTATTGGAGCCGTTCGATCTTCCGCCCGCGCGCGTGGCTCAACCTGCTCAGCGGGCGCAGCAATTACCAGCGCCTGTTCGGCGCGCTGCGCACGCAGTTCGGCGGCGGCCAGCGCGAAGCCGCGGCGTCGATGCGCGGCGTGCAGGCCGAGCTGGCCGAACTGCTGGCATCGCGTCGCGTGGCACTGCTGTTCGTCGCCTCGCAGGACGATGTCAGCCGCGAATTCCTCGAACTGCTGCTCGGCGTGCAACGCATGCGCAGCGGCGGCGATGGTGATCGTTTGCAAGTGTGCCTGGTGCCGCGCTCGGACCACCTGTTCACGCTGCTCGAAAGCCAGCGCACGCTGATCGAAGCGGTCAGCGCCTGGGTACAGCGTGTGGCCGAGATGCCCGCGGAAGACGCCGGCGCTATGCTGCCGCAGGACATGCACACATGAACCCACTCGCCGATCACTGGGGCAAGTCGCCCGTCGAACTGCCCGCCGACACGCTGGACCTGTCGCCAGTGCGCCTGGACCTGCCGTCGCTGGTGCAGCTTCTGTACCGCATGCCGCCGCAGCAAGTCTATGTGCGTGTGCCGGGCCTTGAGCCGGGCAGCGGTCAGCCGCCACGCGTCGCGCTCGACGCGGTTCCCGACCTGGCGACACGTGTGCGCGATCCCGCGCCGATGCACGTGCTGGCCGTCGAACTGCAGGATCACGACGCGGGCTGTGCCGAGGTGCTGAGCCGCTTCAAGCAGCGCATCGCGGCGTGGGTGCCCGAGATGGGGGCGCCGTTGAAGCGTTGCAGCATGGGCTTGTTCCTGTCCACGCCGGGCGTGCTGGCGCCGTTCCATGCCGACCAGGAACACAACTTCCTGTGCCAGGTGCATGGCCGCAAGAAGATGCACATGTTCGACACCCGCGACCACGCCACCCTCACCAGCGAAGCGCGCGAGCGGCTGGCGGTGCACGACATTCATGCGCTCGACACCTACCGCGCTGAACTGGAAAGCGAGGCGACGGTGGCACAGCTGGAACCGGGCACGGTGCTATACCACCCGCCTTTTTCGCCGCATTGGGTGGATACCGGCAAGGACGACTATTCGCTGTCACTGTCGTTCACCTTCATCACCCCCAGCCTGGATAAGCTGCTGCTGCTGCACAAGATCAACCACCAGCTGCGCAAGCTGGGGCTGGCGCCGGGGCCGGTGGGCCGTTCGCCGCGGGTCGACGGCATGAAGACCGCCGCCGCACGCGGCTTGCGCAGCTTGAAGCGCGTGGTCAGCCCGTAGCGTGGGTTGGAGGTAGCGGCAGCTGGCCCGGCCGCTGGCGCCACCACAGGGCCAGCATCAGCAGGCCGTACAGGCGCGGCGCGTGGTCGGCCGCGCCGTTGCAGTGTTCGGCCAGGAGCCGCTCCAGCGCGTCGGGCACGAAGATGCCGGCATCCGCCAGCCCCGCGTCATGCCAGGCCTTGCGCAGGCTCGCCGCCAAGTCGCCCGCCATCCACGCCGCGAGCGGCACCGAAAAGCCCTGCTTGGGCCGATCGAGGGTACCCTCGGGCAGCCACGGTGCGATGGCCTTGCGCAACAGCGCCTTGCCGACCCCACGCTGCAACTTGAACTCTCGCGGCACGGTGGCCGTCCACTCGACGAAGCGCGGTGACAGCAGCGGCACGCGCACTTCCAGCGAGTGCGCCATGCTCGCGCGGTCCACCTTGGTGAGCATGTCGTCGGGCAACCACACGGTGGTGTCGGCATACAGCATGTCGTCGAGCGGGTCGCCCGGCGTGGCCGTGCCGAACAGTTCGTCCGCCCAGCGTGACAGTGCATCACCGCCGGGCAGCCGCGCGCAGAAGTCGGCCGTGTACAGCGCGTGGCGCGTCGCATCGTCGGCCATGCATTGCTTGGCGACCGAGCGTGTGAAGGTGCTGGTCAGCCGTGAGGCGCCGGCCACCTTGGCCACATGGGCGCGCTGACGACGCCACAGCCCGCCCGGGAAGTCTTGTAGCGCCTGCGCGCCCGCCAGCGCGAATTGCGCGCCGGGTACTCGCTTCAGCCGCGCGAGTGCCACCTCCGAGCGGTGGCGCCGATAACCGGCGAAGAGCTCGTCACCACCGTCGCCAGACAAGGCTACCGTCACCTGTTCGCGCGCCAGTTGCGAGACGTGCCAGGTCGGGATCGCCGAGCTGTCGGCGAACGGTTCGTCGAAGGCGGCGGCCAGCCGCGGCAGGATGTCGTCGGCATCGCTGGGCACCAGTTTGCGCGACAGGTGCGCGCAGCCCAGGTGGCCGGCGATCGCCGCAGCCGTGGGCGACTCGTCGAAGCGCGGGTCGTCGAAGCCGATAGTGAAGGTGCGCACTGGCGTGTCGGTCAGGCGGCTCATTGCCGCCACCACCGCCGAGCTGTCCACGCCACCCGAGAGGAACGCGCCCAGCGGCACATCGGCGACCAGGTGGCGCTCGACGGTGTCGAGCAGCCGCGCGCGACATTCGTCGATCCAGTCGTGCTCGCTGACGTCGTCGCGCGCATGCAGGCGCAGCTGCCAGTAGCGCTCTATGCGCGGTTCGCCGTGCGCCGACAAGGTCAACGTGCAACCCGGTTCCAGCTTTTGCACTGCCGCATAGATTGACCGTGGCGCGCACACCAGGCCGAGTGCCATGTACTGGTCGATGGCCTGCGCACAGGGTTCGAAACGCAGCCCCGGCACCGGCGTCAGCGACTTCAGTTCCGACGCAAAGGCGAGCGCACCGGCCTGCAACGTCCAAAACAGTGGCTTGATGCCCAGCGGGTCTCGTGCCAGGTGCACGCGACGTTCGGCGTGGTCCCAGATCGCGACGCCGAACATGCCGTCCAGCCGCAGCCAGGTCGCGGCGCGCCAGGCGCAGAAGGCTTCGAGAATGACTTCGGTGTCGCTTTGGGTGCGAAAGTGGTGTCCCAGCCCTTCGAGTTCCTGCCGCAGCGCCGCGAAGTTGTAGATCTCACCGTTGTAGACGATGCTGAAACGGCCATCGCGCGAAGTCATCGGCTGGTGCCCGCCGACGATGTCCACCACCGACAGCCGGCGCATGCCGAAGCCGAAATTGCCATCGACCAATACGCCCTGATCGTCGGGCCCGCGGTGGCGCAGCACCGCGCACTGTGCGTCGATGACGGCAGGGGGCACGGCCTCGCCGTCGCGGCGATACCAGCCGGCGATGCCGCACATCAGCGGCGGCGGGCGTGGTAGCGCTCGATGGCGCGGCGATAGGCCGCGACCACCAGCGTGGCGGTGCTGTCCAGGTCGAGCGACGCCGCCATCTCGCGGCCGTTGGAGCGCTCGCCGCGTCTGTGCAACACCGCGCGCGTGGCTTCGGTGAAAGCCTCGGCATTGCGTGCGACGACGGCGCCGGGACGGCAATCGCGCAGCCGCTCGGCGCAATCGCCGACGTCGGCCGAAACAATCGGCAGGTTCATCGCCATCGCTTCCTTGACGACGTTGGGCGAGCCTTCAGAGAAGCTGCAGTTGAGCATCACGTCGGCAGCGGCCATGCCCAGCGCCACCTCGGTCTGCGGCCGCCCGTGCATCGATTGCAACAGCACCGGCCGCCCTTCTTTGCGCAAGCGGGCTTCCACGACCTGCGCCAGCGCATAGTTCTTGCCGGCATTGCCCGGGTTGGCGGGAAAAAACAGGATCTCATGGTCCAGCGGCCAGCCCAGCCGCGCCCGTGCGCTGTCGCGATCGACCGGGCTGAACAACTCGAAGTCCAGCCCGTTCGCAATGACGATGACCTCCGCCCCACCCGGCGCCATGGCCTGCGCCATCTCGTTGCTCTTGACGATGATCACGTCGGCACGCCGGCAGGCGCGCTTCGACAGCGCCGCCAGCCACAGGCTGCCGCGGCTGCGCCGGCCTTGAGCATCGGGCTTGCCCCAGAAATCGTCGCCGCAGAACGACACCACCATCGGCATGCCGCGCACGCCGAGGCAGGCCAGCGCGTTGAGGCCGTAGTGCAGGTGCATCAGGTCGTGGTGTCGCGCGCTGACGCCGAAAGGCAGCGCCAGCATCGCCCACAGATAGTTCACGGTGGCGCGCCAGCCCTCGATATCGATGACCTGGCTTTGCACGCCCTTGCCGGCCAGCGATTCGATCTGCGAGCGGATGAACACACCCCAGGTCGGGCGCTCGGCCGACGGGTACATGTTGGTCACCTGCAGCACCGCGATCGGCTTCACACCGATGCTGCGCTGTGCCGACGGCGCAGCGATCTCGCGTATCCCCGCCAGGCGGCGTATCCAGCCCCCGCGATCAGCCAACGCGCCGGGCGCAGGCAGACCGCCGTACAGATCGGTGATGTCATCCACGTCGCGGCTTTACCCGGTGACTTTCACGATCCTGATGTCGGCGATGTTGACCCAGGCATCACCGAGGATATCGGGGTGCCTGTAAGAGCCCAATTTGAGGAAATGCCGGTAGCTGTTGTGCATGTTGGGACCCGTCGCCTGCAGCACCGGCGTCGGCGAGTCGTTCAAGTAGACCGCCACGCTGCCGGATGCCCCGCGCGACCACTTTATCTGCACAGTGACCTTGTTCCATACCCCCCGCTTGAAGGGTATCAATCCGATCGTGTTCGGGTTTGGCGCGCCATACACCAGTGACAGGTTGTCCTGTCCATTGATCTGGCCGTAGCCGAGCGCGATCGGTGGCGAGCGTGCGGGGAAGTTGTCCCAGGTCTGGTTCAGACGCGGATCGGGCTGGTCGTGCCAGTCGCCAAACAGCCACCAGCGGTTTGCCGGCGCATCGGACACGAAGTCGTCGGCGATCTTGAAGCGCCACGAATAGCGCAGCGTGTCGCCTTCGGCATGGGGGTTGTCGACGGTCAGCTCGGCACGCACGCCGCCATGCAGGAGCGGCTGCCCGTGACGGGTGCGAAAACCCAAAAAGGGGCCACTGGCATCGCTGCCGATGGCGAGGTTTTCCAACGCCGGCACCTGCAGGTGCGCATCGTCCAGCAAGTCGGGCGCCACGGCCTGGCGCAGAAAGTTCAGTTCTTGGTTGCGCAGCGCGTTCGTCTGCGCGAGGGCTGCGCCGCAGAGAACCGTGAAAAGGCCCAGTGCACTGCGCATGGCGATAGAAAGCTTCATCGGCGGTCCAGATTCTCCTGCGCAAAGGCCGCACGCATGCGGCGTGGATGCATCCTACTCCGCGGCCCGGATCGCCCCTGTCAGCCGCTGCGCGTGCCGCGCCGCCACCCACTCCTCGTTGGTCGGCTCCACCGCCACCGCCACGCGGCTGCTGGCCGACGAAATCAGCGGCGCATGCCGTTCGTTGGCAGCATCATCCAGCGCCACGCCGAACAGCCCGCCCAGCGCGCTGCAGATGCGCGCGCGGATCGCTGCGTTGTGTTCGCCGATGCCGGCGGTGAAGACCAGCATGTCCAGCCCGCCCATCGCTGCCGCCAGCGCGCCGACCTCGTGCACGATGCGCCGCACATACAGCGCCAGGGCCGCCTGCACACGCGCGTTGTGCGGCTCCAGCGGCAACAGCTCGCGTGGATCGGCCGACACGCCCGACACGCCGAGCAGCCCCGACTGGTGATACAGCAAGGCGCTCACCTGCTCCAGCGAAAGCTTCTCGATCTGCATCAGGTAGATCACCGCGCCGGGGTCGAGCGAGCCGCAGCGCGTGCCCATCATCAGCCCGTCGAGCGCCGAAAAACCCATCGTCGTGCCGACGCTGCGCAGATCGCGCATCGCGCACAGGCTGGCGCCGCTGCCGAGGTGCGCGACGATGGTGCGGCCACGCGCTGCATCGCCGTAGCGTTCGGCCAGCGCGATCGACTGGTATTCGTACGACAGCCCGTGAAAGCCGAAGCGGCGCAGGCCCCGCTCCCAGGCCGACCAGGGCAGCGCCATCATCTGCTCGACCGGCTCCAGCGTGTGGTGAAAGGCGGTGTCGAAACAGACGATCTGCGGCAGGTCGGGAATCGCGGCCAGCAGTTCCTCGATGGCCTCCAGCGCATTGGGCTGGTGCAGCGGCGCCAGCGGGATGTACGAGCGCAGGTCGGCGAGCACGCCGGCATCGACGCGGATCGGCTCGAAGTACTTCGAGCCACCGTGCACCACGCGATGCGCCACGGCCATCAGGCGCTCGCCGGCCAGGCGCTGCCGCACGCGATCGCGAATGTGCTGCAAGGCCGCGTGATACGGACGCGTGCCGGGCAGCTGCAGCGGCTGCGCCGGCACGCCGGTTTCGGCATGGCTGGGCGCAGGCCCGGTGATGCCCTCGACCTTGCCGCCCCACAGCGGCTGCCGCGGCAGCGGCGACTGCGCCGCATCGAAGAGCGAGAACTTGATGCTCGACGAACCGCTGTTCAGCACCAACAGCAGGGATTCGCTCATGGTTGCTGTGGCATGCGTGCGCGGCGACGGCCTGTCATGGATGGTTCTCCTATTGAACTCGATTGAACTCGATTGAACTCGACAGACAAGTTACCACTGGGGGTGACATCGATTGCCGGCCCCATTGCGGGGGCGTGCTGCTTCCCGAGCGGACCGCGGCTCTCCCCAGGCTGCCGATTGCGGCCTGCGGCGGCGGGCGCTAAGGTGCTGGCGGGACAGCGCACATGTTCGAGGCCTCCAGACTCTTCATCAGCTACCGGCGCAGCGACGCGGAACGCACCGCGCGCTCGTTGTGCGAGGCCCTGCGCGCGCGCTTCGGCGCCGAGCGCGTGTTCTTCGACACCTCCGACATCCCCTACGGCGAAGACTTCCAGCGCGTCGTCCACGAGCGCATCGCCGCCAGTGAGGTGGTCATCGTCGTCATCGGCCCCACCTGGCTGAGCGTCGCCAGCGACAAGGGGCGCCGGCTGCTGCAAAGCGATGACCCGGTGCGCTTCGAGCTGGAAACGGCCCTGCAACTGGGCAAGCGCATCGTGCCGCTGCGCGTCGATGGCGCGCTCGCGCCCGGCGCCGATCAGCTGCCCGACACCTTGCGCACGCTGGCCGTGCTGAACATGCCCGAATTGCGCGGCGCCAGCTTCGACATCGACATCGAAGAACTCGTGCGCCAGTTGCTCGGCCTGGCGCGGCCCGACATCGGTTTCGGCGCGCGCCTGGCGGCCATCGCCAAGGGCGGCCCTGCCGCCACGCTGGTGCTGGTCGCTGCGCTGCTGGCCGCCAGCTGGACCGGCCTGTTCGATCTGCTTGGGCTCGATACCACGGCGCAACGCTGGCTGCTGCGCGCCGGCGCGTTCAGCGACGACGAGGTGCCCGTGCTGCTGGTGACGATCGACGCGGCCAGCGAAACAGCGCTCGGCCGCGCCTTCTCGCCACCAGCGAATGTGGTGGCCTGGCGGCGCGACCATGCGCGGCTGATCGACCGCGCCGCCCAGGCCGGCGCGACCGCGATCGCCTTCGACCTGTTCTTTGAAAGCCCCACCGAGGCCGACGCCATCCTCGCCGCGGCTGCGGCCGCGGCGCGCGCGCGCCAGCGCCAACCGCCGCTGCGCGTGATCTTCGGCGTGCGCGCGCTGCGCGACGGCCAGCCGCTGCTGACCCGTACGCTGCGGGGTGCCGCGCAAACGGCATCGTTGTGCCTGACCGACCGCGGCGGCGGTGCGCTGTGGTCGGCGCCGCTGGCGGTGCTGCGGCCACAACAGGGCGCCGGCGGCGAGCTGGTCGGCGCCGACACGCCCGCGCTGGCGCTGGCCGCGGTGGCCGGCGACGGGCTGCGCGCGGCCGATCTGGCGCGCCGCGAACTGCTCTTCGACGGCCCGCCGCGCAACCCGCCGCTGCGCTTCAGCACCGTCGAGCGCCAGCGCATCGCTCTGCCCGGCTGTGCCATGAGCGCTGTCGGCGATGACTTGACGATGCTGCGGCTGCGCCTGTCGCCCGCGGGCTTCTGGCGCGCGCCGGCGCGCAGCGTCAGCTACGCCAGCGCGCTCGATGAAACGGCCGTGCCGGCGGAGCGTTTCAAAGGCCGCATCGTGCTCGTCGGCGTGGCGGCGTTGGCCGGCAGCACGCCGGATGTACACGCCGTGCAGGACGGGTTGCGCCCACGCACGGTCTTCGGCGTCGAGTTGCATGCCGACGCGATGCGCGCGCTGGCCGGCGCGCGCGTGCCGCGCCTGCCTACCCTTGACCGCCAGCTGGCGACCACGCTGCTGGCATGCGCGCTGGGCGCCGGCGTGGCGGTGTGGGGTTTCGAGCGCAGCGCCTGGCGGCGGCGCGGTGTACTGTCGGCGCTGGCCGCAGCCTGGCTGGGCGCAGCCTGGTGGCTGGCACGGCACGACGTGCTGTCGAACATCTTCATCGACATCGCCGCGCTGTGTCTGGCGGCCGCCGCGATGCGCGCGGTGCAGGTGGTGGCGCAGCGGCTGCGTGCTTTCAGGAGGATTTCCGCATGAACACCTTCATCGTTCGTCTCGGCGCGTGCCTGTCCGCGCTGGCCGTGCTGGCCGGTTGTGCCGGCGCGCCGGGTGTGCCCGAGGCACAGAGCGCACCGACGATCCGGCTGCACAGCATCGTGCGCGACGCCGCGCCGGCCAGCCCGCGCTGGCAAAGTGCCGATGCCGAGGCGGTCGGCCTGCGCGTGTGGCGCAATTTCGTGCTGCTGCGCCCGACCACCGACATGCGGCTCGAACCCGGCGATGTGCTGCAGACGGAGCCGGGCTCCGCAGTGTCCATCGTCTTCGAAGGGGTCAGCGGCAGCGCCACGGTGACGGTCGATGAATCCAGCCGCGTGCGCGTCGGCTCGCTGGAAGTCTTCTTCGGCCGCATCTTCGCCAACGTGCGCGGCCTGTTCGAAACCACCAGCGAGAACATCGTCGCCGGCGTCGAAGGCACCGCCTTCCTGTTCGAAGTCGCCCGCGATCGCGCCGTGCATGTGGCAGTGGCCGAGGGCGTCGTCGCCTGCACCGCGAAGGATGGCAGCTGGGCCGCGATCCGTCTGCCGGCGGGCCAGTCGCTGCGCTCGGCCTACCCCAACCGGGCAACGCCGCGCGTGGGCCCTGCGGACCCGCGTGAGCTGCGTGACGCCGCCGCCTGGGCCGCCGCGGTGGCGAAGGCGGGCGAACCCGAGCCGCCGTCGTACGGTGGGCCGCAGATCAACCTGGGCATCGGCGTGGGCGGCGGCAACCGGGGGTCGAGCGACAAGCCCCGCACCGAGCAGCCTCGAAGCACCACGCCGGGCAGGAATTGAGTTGCCCGGGCCATCAACACACACCGCGGGTCCGGCCGCTCAGGTCACCACATCGGGCTGCAGGCGGCCGAGACGCGCGCGGATGCCGGCCACGCGGTCGGCCAGGCCGATCAGGTCGGCCAGTGCGGCCTGGGTGTCCAGACCGTGGCGTCGCGCATCGCCTTCGTAGCGTTCGATGTAGACACGCAAGGTGGCGCCCGCCGTGCCGGTGCCCGACAGCCGCAGCACGATGCGCGCGCCGTCGTCGAAGACGATGCGCAGGCCCTGGTGGCTGGACAGGCTGCCGTCCACCGGATCGCGGTAGCTGAAGTCGTCGGCGACGCCGACACGCCGGCCCTCCAGTGCGCCGCCACCCAGTGCCGGCAGTTTGGCGGCGAGCGCTTGCATCAGCTCGTTCGCGGCCGTGCTGTCCACTTCCTCGTAGTCATGCCGGGTGTAGTAGTTGCGCCCGTAGGTTGTCCAATGGGCGTGGGCGATCTGTTGCACGCTCTGCCGGCGCACGGCCAGGATGTTCAGCCACAGCAGCACGGCCCACACGCCGTCCTTCTCGCGCACATGGTCGGATCCGGTGCCGGCACTCTCCTCGCCACACAGCGTGACCTTGCCGGCATCGAGCAGGTTGCCGAAGAACTTCCAGCCGGTGGGGGTTTCGTAGCAGGGCACGCCCAGCGCCTGGGCGACGCGGTCGGCGGCCCCGCTGGTGGGCATCGAGCGCGCGATGCCGGCGATGCCGCCCGCGTAAGCCGGGGCCAGGTGCGCGTTGGCGGCGAGCATGGCCAGCGAATCCGACGGCGCGATGAAGATGCCGCGGCCGATGATCAGGTTGCGGTCGCCGTCGCCGTCCGACGCGGCGCCGAGGTCGGGGGCATCGGCCGACATCATCAGGTCGTGCAGCGCCTTGGCGTGCACCAGGTTCGGGTCCGGGTGGTGACCGCCGAAATCGGTGCTCGGCGTGCCGTTGAGCACGGTGCCGCGGCTGGCGCCGAGTTCGCGCTCGAAGATGGCGTGCGCGTACGGCCCGGTGACGGCATGCATGGCGTCGAAGGCGAGCCGGAAGCCGCCGGCAAACAGCGCGCGCAGGGCGTCGAAGTCGAACAGCTTGCGCATCAATGCCAGGTAGTCGGCCACCGGGTCGATGACCTCCACCGCCATGCCCTGCACGGTCTGGTGACCCAGCCGGTCCAGATCGACATCGGGGGTGTCGACCGTGCGGTAGGCATCGATCGTCTGCGTGCGCGCGTAGATGGCGTCGGTGACTTTCTCGGTCGCGGGCCCGCCGTTGGCCGCGTTGAACTTGATGCCGAAATCGCCCGCTGGCCCGCCCGCGTTGTGACTGGCCGACAGGATCAGCCCGCCGAAGGCGCCGTGGCCGCGGATCACGCACGACGCTGCCGGTGTCGACAGGATGCCCGCCTGGCCGACCAGCGTGCGCGCGAAGCCGTTGGCCGCAGCCATGCGCAGCACGGTCTGGATCGCCAGCAAGTTGTGGAAGCGGCCATCGCCACCGACGACCAGGGTGTGGCCGGCAAAACCAGCGGCCGGGCGTACCGCGTCGAACACCGACTGCACGAAGTTCGCCAGGTAATGCGGCTGCTGGAATTCGGTGACCTTCTTGCGCAGGCCGCTGGTGCCCGGCTTCATGCCGGCGATGGGCCGGGTGGCGATGATCTGGATCATGGGCTCTCCTGAAAGTGGATGAGTTGCCGGTACAGCGCAGCGTTCTGGCCGGCCGGGTTTTGCCAGCCGACGTCGCTGCGCATGCCGGTCTGCAGCAGCGGGTCCGTCTCGCACGCCACGCCCAGGACCTGCAGCGGCGTGCCTGTGGCAAAGGGCTCGGCCATGCGCTTCAGGCCGCCAGGCGGTCGATCATCGGCTGCGTGATCAGGCACACACCCTTGTCGGTGCGCCGAAAGCGGCTGGCGTCGAGCGCGGCGTCCTCGCCCACCACCAGGCCGTCGGGAATGACCACGCCGCGGTCGATGACCACCTTGCTCAGGCGCACATGCCGCCCGACCTGGACATAGGGCAGGATCACCGCTTGCTGGATGTGCGAATACGAGTGGGTCCGCACCCCGGTGAACAGCAGCGAGCGGTGCAATTCGGTGCCGGAAACGATGCAGCCGCCCGAGACGAGCGATGCAATGGCCGTGCCGCGGCGTTCGGGCTCGTCATGGACGAACTTGGCCGGCGCGGTCAGCTCGCTGTAGGTCCAGATGGGCCAGTCGGTGTCGTACAGGTCGAGAGCCGGGGTCACGGCCGTGAGGTCGATGTTGGCCTCCCAGTAGGCGTCCACGGTGCCGACATCGCGCCAGTACGCCTCGGCTTCGTGCTCCGAGCGCACGCAGGAGGCCGACAGCCGGTGCGCCACCGCCTTGCCCTGCTTCACGAGGTGCGGAATGATGTCCTTGCCGAAGTCGTGGCTCGAGTCTGCGTCGGCCGCGTCGCGACGCAGTTCGTCGAACAACAGCTCGGTGTTGAAGACGTAGATGCCCATCGAGGCCAGCGCCATGTCTGGGTTGTCGGGAATGCCCGGCGGGTCGGCCGGCTTCTCGATGAAGGCCTGGATGAAGTCGTCCTCGTCGACGTGCATGACACCGAAACCGCTGGCCTCCAGGCGCGGCACCTCCAGACAGCCCAGGGTGACATCGGCCTGCGATTCGACGTGCTGCTGCAACATGATTTCGTAGTCCATCTTGTAGATGTGGTCGCCGGCCAGCACAACCATGTACTTCGGCCGGTAGCTCTCGACGATGTCGATGTTTTGGAACACCGCGTCGGCGGTGCCGACGTACCACGAATCCTCGGCCACGCGCTGGCTGGCCGGCAGGATGTCGAAGCTCTCGTTGCGTTCGGCGCGCAGGAATCCCCAGCCGCGCGTCAGGTGGCGGATCAGGCTGTGTGCCTTGTACTGGGTGGCCACGCCGATGCGGCGGATGCCGGAGTTCAGCGCGTTCGACAACGCGAAATCGATGATGCGCGTCTTGCCGCCGAAGAACACCCCTGGCTTGGCACGCCGGTCGGTCAGCTCCATCAGGCGGCTGCCGCGACCGCCGGCGAGCACGAAGGCCATGGATTCGCGCGCCAGGCGCGAGCTTCTCTGGGTTTGTCTCACGTCGGGTCCTTAGAGGGGTTTGTCGGGTGGGTGGGGTCAGCGCAGTTCGGCGCGCCGCGGCAGATCGGCGCCGCGCCGGGAGCAGGTGATGGCCGCGGCGCGCGCTGCGAAGCCGACCAGTTCTTGCAGCGCCGCGGCATCGAGGCCGCTCGCGCCGTCGGCAGACAGCCGGCCCTGTTCGGCCAGCCAAGCCAGCAGTGCGGCCTGAAACGTGTCGCCGGCGCCGACGGTATCGACCACCGCCACCGGCTCGGGCGGGATGCGGCACGACGCTGTGGCCGAGTAGCCCTGTGCCCCGTCGGCACCGCGGGTGATGACGACCAGGCGCGGGCCCAGCGCCAGCCACTGCGTGGCCAGCACGTCGGTCGCGGCGCCGGGGTAGAGCACGGCGAGGTCCTCCTCGCTGACCTTCAGCAGGTGGGTGCGCGGCAGCATCCACTGCAGGGTGTTGCGCCACACCGCCAGGTCGGTCTGGACGGTGGTGCGGATGTTGGGGTCGTAGGAGATCAAGGTGCGTGTGTGCTCGCGTTCGACCAGCGCGCGCTGCGCAGTTGCCACCGGCTCGACCACCATCGTGTACGAACCGAAATGCAGCGCGCGCACGTCGTCGGGCAGCGCCGTCGTGGCCACATGCGCGTCGAGCTGGCGGTCTGCGCCTCGCTCGCCGTAGAAGTCGTACGCCGGCACGCCGTGCGCGTCGAGGCCGACGACGCAGATCGACGTCGGTGCCGGCGTGCGCTGCACGCACGAGGTATCGATGCCTTCGTCTTCCAGCGAGCGCATCAGCCGCTGGCCCAGGAAGCCGGTCGAGAGGGCGCCACAGAAGGCCACCGGCTGGCCGAGGCGCGCCAGGCCCATCGCCACGTTGTACGGTGAACCGCCGATGCGGGCATCCAGTGCATTGCCGGTGGCGGTGGCGCCGGCATCGAACACATCCATCAAGGCTTCTCCGCAGACGACGATCATGGGCATTCCTTCCGGTGGGGCGCAGACCCTAGCGTGCCTGCGGCCGGCGAATTGCGGAATCCGGGTTTTCCATTAATCAATCAACTTGATTTATTAAAAGACGGCGCCTAGGATATCGACACCGTGCCGAACGAGCCGGTTCACCCACCGACCAGGAGACCTGCAATGAAGACCCGAATCGCTCTGAACCTGTTGGCTGCCGCCGCGACAATGGCTGCGGCCCCGGTGCTGGCACAGGACCAGCCGGTCATCGGCCTGATCACCAAGACCGAAACCAACCCCTTTTTCGTCAAGATGAAGGAGGGCGCCACCGAGGCCGCCAAAGCGCAGGGCGCCAAGCTGCTGTCGGGCGCCGGCAGGACCGACGGCGACAACGCCGGCCAGGTGACGGCGATGGAGAACATGATCGCCGCCGGAGCCAAGACGATCCTGATCACGCCGAGCGACTCGAAGGCGATCATCCCGGCGATCAAGAAAGCCCAGGCCAAGGGCGTGCAGGTGATCGCACTCGACAGCCCGACCGACCCGGTCGATGCGACCGATGCGCTGTTCGCCACCGACAACTACAAGGCCGGCGTGCTGATCGGCCAGTACGCCAAGGCGGCGATGGCCGGCAAGCCGGCGAAGATCGCCACGCTCGACCTGTTTCCAGGCCACCCGGTCGGCGCGCAGCGCCACAACGGTTTCCTGCAAGGCTTCGGCCTGGCCAGCAATGACGCCAAGAGCAACGAACTGGCCAAGCCGGCCGACGTGGTGTGCATGGCCGACAGCTTCGGCGACCGCGCGAAGGGCCAGACGGCGATGGAGAACTGCCTGCAGAAGAACCCCGACATCAACCTCGTCTACACGATCAACGAGCCCGCCGCGGCCGGTGCCTACAACGCCTTGAAGAAGGCCGGCAAGGAAAAGGCCGTGATGATCGTCTCGGTGGACGGCGGCTGCGACGGCATCAAGGACGTCGCGGCCGGCGAGATCGCCGCCACCTCGCAGCAGTACCCGCTGAAGATGGCGGCGATGGGCGTCGAGGCCGGCGTCGAGTACGCCAAGACTGGCAAGAAGGTCAAGCCCGGCTACACCGACACCGGCGTCACGCTGATTGCCGCCAAGCCGGTTGCCGGTGTCGAGAGCAAGGACACCAAGGTCGGCATGGACCTGTGCTGGGGCAAGAAGTAAGCGGCTGCCTACAAAACCGCTTCGGTCCGCAGGAGTCGGCGCACGCCGTGCCCCGCAGCCCGCGACATGCCACATCCACAAAGGATCACCGTGGACACCTTGAAAAGAAAACTGCCGCCGATCGGACAGCTCGGCCCCTTCATCGCCCTGGTCATCGCCTGCGCGATCTTCGGCCTCACCACCGACCGCTTCTTCAGCGGCGAGAACTTTTCGTTGATCCTGCAGCAGGTCGGCGTGGTCGGCGTCATCGCCATCGGCCAGACGCTGATCATCCTTACCGCGGGCATCGACCTGTCGTGCGGCATGATCATGGCGCTGGGCAGCATCGTGATGACCAAGCTCGCCGCCGACCTGGGGCTGCCCGCGCCGCTGGCCCTCCTGTGCGGCATCGGCGTCACCGCAGCCTTCGGCCTGCTCAATGGCCTGCTGGTGACGCGCATCAAGCTGCCGCCGTTCATCGTCACGCTGGGCACCTTCAACATCGCCTTCGCGGTGACGCAGCTGTATTCGGGCGCACAGACCATCACCGATGTGCCGCCGCTGATGACCTGGCTGGGCAACACCTTCGCCATCGGCGGCACCAACGTCGCCTACAGCACGGTGTTGATGATCCTGCTGTATTTGGGCGTGTGGTTCTGGCTGCGCGAGACCGGCGCAGGGCGGCACGTCTACGCGGTGGGCAACAACCCGGAGGCCACGCGCCTGGTCGGCATTCCGCCCGAGCGGGTGCTGCTCGGCGTCTATGTGCTGGCCGGTGTCTTCTACGGCATCGCCTCGCTGCTGGCGGTGGCGCGCACCGGTGTCGGCGACCCGAACGCCGGCCAGACCGAGAATCTCGACGCGATCACCGCCGTCGTGCTCGGCGGCACCAGCTTGTTCGGTGGCCGTGGTGTCGTGCTCGGCTCGCTGGTCGGCGCGGTCGTTGTCGGCGTGCTGCGCAACGGCCTCACGCTGATGGGCGTGTCGTCGGTCTATCAGGTGCTCATCACCGGCATCCTCGTCATCCTCGCGGTGACGGTCGATCAACTTTCGCGCAAGGGAGGTCGCTGATCATGGCTACCACGTCACCCATCGTCATGCAGGCCACTGGCCTGATCAAGCGCTACGGGCAGGTCACCGCGCTCGACGGCGCAGACTTCGAGCTGCGTGCGGGCGAGATCCTGGCCGTCATCGGCGACAACGGGGCTGGCAAGTCCTCGCTCATCAAGTGCCTGTCGGGGGCCACGATTCCCGACGCAGGCGAGATCCGTCTCGACGGCCAGACGATCCACTTCAAAGGCCCGATCGATGCGCGCCGCGTCGGCATCGAAACCGTGTACCAGGATCTGGCGGTGGCCCCGGCGATGACCATCGCCGAGAACCTGTTCCTCGGCCGCGAAATCCGCCGCGAGGGCTTCCTCGGCAACGTGCTGCGCATGCTCGACAAGAAGAAGATGCTCGAGGTCAGCATCGCGCGCATGAACGACCTCAAGGTCGGCATCCGCTCGATGACGCAGGCCGTGGAAACGCTGTCCGGCGGTCAGCGCCAGTGCGTCGCGGTGGCGCGTGCCGCGGCTTTCGCCGAGCACGTGGTGATTCTCGACGAGCCGACCGCCGCGCTCGGCGTCAAGGAAGGCAACATGGTGCTCGAGCTGATCCGGCGTGTGCGCGACAAGGGCCTGCCGGTGATCCTGATCTCGCACAACATGCCACACGTGTTCGAGATCGCCGACCGCATCCACGTGGCGCGGCTGGGCCGCCGCGCCGCGGTGCTGAACCCGAAGAAGATCAGCATGAGCGACACCGTGGCGGTGATGACGGGGGCGATGCCGCCGCAGGACATTCCGGCGGAATGCCTGGCGTGAATGCGCGCGAAGCGGGCGCGCATCTGCACCTGAGGCCGCGCGGGTCCAGCCAGGACGGGCTGCGCCAGTACAACGAGCGCGTCGTGTTGCAGGCCATCCGGCTGCACGGCGCGCTGCCCGGCGCCGAGATCGCTCGCCTGACCCATCTCACCGCGCAGACGATTTCGATGATCAGCAAACGGCTGATCGAAGACGGCCTGCTGTTGCGCGGTGCGCCGCAACGCGGCAAGGTCGGGCAGCCGTCGGTGCCGCTGTCGCTCAACCCCGAAGGGGCTTACGCGATCGGCATCAACGTCGGGCGCCGCAGCCTGGACACCTTGCTGGTCGATTTCACCGGCGCCAGGCGCCAGCGCTGGTCGCTCGACTACCGGCATGCCGAGCCGCAGCAGGTGCTGGCGGAGATCGCCCAGCGCCTGAAGGACATCCGCCGCAAGCTCGGCCCGCAGCATCGCGAGCGCGTGCAGGGCATCGGCATCGCCGCCCCGCTGTCGATGGGCGGCTGGCAGCAACTGCTCGGTTTTCCGGCCGCGGCGGCTGAAGAATGGTCGCGTATCGACCTGCGTGCCGAAGTGGCGCGCATGACCGAATTGCCAGTGACGCTGATCAAGGACACCGCGGCCGCCTGCGTGGCCGAACTGGTGGCCGGCCGGGGTCGAAGCGTGAAGAGCTTCCTCTACGTCTTCGTCGACACCTTCATCGGCGGCGGCCTGGTGCTCGACAGCCAGTTGCGCCCCGGCAGCAACGGCAATGCCGGCGCGATCGGCTCGCTGCCGTTGGCGCGAGGCGACGAGACGCATCCGGGGCAACTGCTCGGCGTCGGCTCGTTGCTCGGGCTCGAGCAACTCTACGGCGCCGCGGGCCTCGATGTGTCCGCGGCCAGCGATGCACGCGCGCTGCAAGCCCCCTGGAAACGCCATACCACGCAGTGGATCGGGCAGGCCGGTGCGGCCATCGCACAAGCGGTGAACTGTGCGGCCTGCCTGTTGGACCTGGACCACGTCATCGTCGATGGATCGTTCGACCGCGCGCTGCTCGACGCGCTGCTGACGGCCAGCGACGGCGCATTGACGCGCTACAGCTGGGAAGGTGTGGCGCGCCCGGCCTTGCTCGCCGGCACCATCGGCTCGGATGCGCGTGCGCTCGGTGGTGCGCTGCTGCCGCTGTACGCGAACTTCTCACCCGACCGGGATCTGTTCCTGAAAGCCGCCGCCGGCGGCGGCTGACGAAGCGGTTGGCAGTGCAGCCCAGGCCCGCGGAACGCAGCAGACCGATGGCGCGCTCGATCTACAGCTGGCAGCCGCCGTCGGCACCCTGACGTTTGTCGCCGGAACCTGAGGCCCGATCGGCGCCACGTGGGCCCGCACCGAGCCTCAATACACCACCACCGAGCGAATCGACTCGCCGGCCTTCATCAAGTCGAAGCCCTCGTTGATGCGCTCCAGCGGCAGCCGGTGCGTGATCAGGTCGTCGATGTTGATCTTGCCGTCCATGTACCAGTCGACGATCTTCGGCACGTCGGTGCGGCCGCGCGCGCCGCCGAAAGCGGTGCCCATCCAGACCCGGCCGGTGACCAGCTGGAACGGCCGTGTGCTGATCTCCTTGCCGGCTTCGGCGACGCCGATGATGACGCTCTTGCCCCAGCCGCGGTGGCAGCACTCCAGCGCCTGGCGCATCGTGGTGGTGCTGCCGATGCACTCGAAGCTGTAGTCGGCGCCGCCGTCGGTCAGCTGCACCAGGTGGTCGACGACGTTCTCGTGGTCCTTCGGATTCACGAAGTGCGTCATGCCGAACTGACGTGCGATGGCCTCTCGCTTGGGGTTCAGGTCGACGCCGATGATCTTGTTCGCACCGACCATCTTCGCGCCCTGGATCACGTTCAGCCCGATGCCGCCCAGCCCGAATACGACCACGTTGGCGCCCGGCTCCACTTGTGCAGTGAACAGCACCGCGCCGACGCCGGTGGTGACGCCGCAGCCGATGTAGCAGGCGCTGTCGAAAGGCGCGTCGCTGCGGATCTTGGCCAGCGCGATCTCGGGCACGACGATGTGGTTGGCGAAGGTGCTGGTGCCCATGTAGTGGAACAGCGGCTTGCCATTTTGGCTGAAGCGGCTGCTCGCGTCCGGCATCAGCCCCTTGCCCTGCGTGGCGCGGATGGCGGTGCACAGATTCGTCTTGCGGCTCAGGCAGCTCTTGCACTGCCGGCATTCGGGCGTGTACAGCGGAATCACGTGGTCACCGGCTTTCAGCGTGGTCACGCCGGCGCCGACTTCCAGCACCACGCCCGCACCTTCGTGGCCCAGGATCGACGGGAACAGCCCTTCGCTGTCGGCGCCCGAGAGCGTGTACAGGTCGGTGTGGCAGATGCCCGTGGCCTTGATCTCGACCAGCACCTCGCCGGCACGCGGACCTTCCAGATCGACTTCCTCGATGCTGAGCGGGGCATTCACTTTCCAGGCGACGGCGGCGCGGGTCTTCATCGGCGGGCTCCTCGTTGGCGTTGTGGCGGCAAGCATAGCGGGCGATGACATACATTGAATGCACCTGCCACCACACGAGGGAGACCCGATGCAATACCAGGCCGTGCTGATCGAGAAGGAAGGCGGCGACTACCGCGCCGGCATCAAGACGCTCGATGACGACAACCTGCCCGAAGGCGATGTGACGGTGCGGGTGGACTACTCGACCATCAACTACAAGGACGGGCTGGCCATCACCGGCAAGGCGCCGGTGGTGCGCAAGTTCCCGCTCGTCGCCGGCATCGATTTTGCCGGCACCGTGGAGAACAGCAGCCACGCGGCGTGGCAGGCGGGTGACCGCGTCGTGCTCAACGGCTGGGGTGTCGGCGAAACGCACTCCGGCGGCCTCGCGCAACGCGCCCGCGTCAAGGGCGACTGGCTGGTTGCGCTGCCTGCCGGCCTCAGCACGCGCCAGGCGATGGCCATCGGCACCGCCGGCTACACCGCGATGCTGTGTGTGATGGCGCTGGAACGCCACGGTGTCGCGCCCGGCGCCGGCGATGTGCTCGTCACCGGCGCCAACGGCGGTGTCGGCGGCGTCGCCATCGCCCTGTTGTCGAAGCTGGGCTTTCGTGTCGTCGCCTCCACCGGCCGCACCGAAGAGACCGCTGCGCTGAAGGCGCTGGGTGCCGCCGAGGTCATCGACCGTGCCGAGCTGTCGTCACCGGGCAAGCCAATGGCCAAGGAACGCTGGGCCGCGGTGGTCGATTCGGTGGGCAGCCACACGCTGGCCAATGCCTGCGCCGGCACCCAGTACGGTGGCGCGGTGGCGGCCTGCGGGCTGGCGCAGGGCATGGACTTTCCGGGCAGCGTGGCGCCGTTCATCCTGCGCGGCATCACGCTGTACGGCATCGACAGCGTGATGGCGCCGAAAGCGCTGCGCGAGCAGGCCTGGCAGCGGCTGGCCAAGGACCTGGACGTGGCCCGGCTGGATCGCATGGTGCGCGAGATCGGCCTGTCCGATGCCATCGGCGCCGGCGCCGACATCCTTGCCGGCCGCATCCGCGGGCGCGTGGTGGTGAACGTCAACGCCTGACGCGCGGCTTGATCAGACGCCGAACGGGCTCACCCCGAACAGCCAGCGGTGGGCCCAGAACGCGAACAGTGCCCAGGCGGCGATGCCGACGACGATGGCGGTCAATGTGCCGCTGACGGTGCCGGGCGCGTAGGTGGTGTGGTTCAACCGATCGCGTTGCCGCGCGGCGCGAAAGTCCAGCACCGCCCAGACCAGGAAGCTGCCGAACAGCAGCACGTCGGCGAGCGTGTTGTTGGCCAGCAGGTGCGCCAGCGCCCACACCTTCACGCCCAGCACCATCGGGTGGTGCACGCGAGAGCGGATGCCGTTTTTCGGCACGTAGGCAGCGGCCAGCAGCACGAAGGCGATCAGCACCAGCAGTGCGGCCAGATGGCGCGTCCAGGTGGGTGAGGCCCACAACACCGTGGGCTGAAGCCGCGCTTGGCCGTAGCCCCAGACGATCAGCGCGAACCCCGCGAGGGACAGCAGCGAGTAGACGCCCTTCCAGGCGCCCTCGCCGCGCTTGGCGATCTGGGCGCTGCGCCAGGGCTCGGCGAAGATGCGCGCCGAATGCAGGCCGAGAAACAGCAACAGGCCGATGATCAGGAGGCTCATGGGTTTCGGTGCGAGCGTGAGGAAGGCCGCATTCTGGCGCCTGCGGGCAGCCGCACCACCCACCGCGCGCGCCGAGGCGATGCTTTCAGCGCCGCTTGACTGGATGGCGCGTGCCATGCCCGCCCCGACCGATCCTGTTCCCGATCCTGGTGCAGCTCGACTGGCAGATGTTCAACCAGCACAACGAAGCCGTGCTGTCGATGCAGGGCTGGGGCATGTTCGGCCGCCGGCCCGACGCCGGCGCGGCCTGAGCGCGAGGTTGATCGTCGGGTCTGAGATCAGAAGATCGACTTGTCATCGATGGTGGTGGGCGTAGCATCGTTGTCCCCATTTGCGAAACAACGGGTGGACGCCACCTCACGAAGCGACGGCCCATGCAGCAGCGTGCGACGCTGCAACGACGGCACAAACCAGATGGATGATCCTCGCGCTGATCACGCTGACCCGGCAACGCAACAGCCGCGTGCCGACCTGTGGGCGATCGTGTACGTCTCCAAGGCGGCACGAGCGGTGACGCGGGACGACCTGCTGCACATTCTCGAAGGCGCACGGCGCCGCAATGCCGAGGAAGGCATCACAGGCGTGCTGCTCTATGCCAATGGCTACTTCATGCAGTACCTGGAAGGCCCCGAAGCGGGTCTGCACAAGGTCTACGCCATCATCAAGACCCACCCGCTGCACTACGGCCTCATCGACCTGGTGCGCGAACCTGTTCCCGCGCGCGAGTTCGCGGAGTGGTCGATGGCTTGCCATGTGGTCGGAACGGGCAGCGAGTCACCGCTGTCCGATCGCTACGAGCTGCTTGCCAGCCGTATGGGTGCAGTCGTCAGCACGAGGTCGGCCGCTTGCTCGCTGGTGTCGCACTTCTGGGCCGAAGGCCGGAAGTCGATTGCCCCCGCCTTGTTGAGCCACCGCAACGCCGTGACAAAGCGCCGGCTGTCGGCACGCCCCGATGGCAGGACGGCAGACTGACGGCTCGCCGAGGCCGAAGTGCAAAGGCCTGCCGAGTTGATCGGCACTTACAGCTTGAAGTCGTAGTCGATGACCAGCGGCGCGTGGTCGCTGAAGCGCTGATCGAGGTAGATCGATTCGCGCCGGGCGGTGGCGGCGATGGCGGGCGTGGCCAGCTGGTAGTCCAGCCGCCAGCCCACGTTGTGGGCATAGGCCTGGCCGCGGTTGCTCCACCAGGTGTACTGATCGGGTTTGTCGTTGAGGCGGCGGAACACATCGACCAGCCCGCCGCGGCCCAGCAGCTTGTCCATCCAGGCGCGTTCCTCGGGCAGGAAGCCCGAGTTCTTCTGGTTGCCCTTCCAGTTGCGCAGGTCGATGGCCTTGTGCGCGATGTTGATGTCGCCGACGAGGATGAAATCGCGCTCTTTCCGCAGCTTTTGCAGGTGCGGGTACAGCCGCGCCAGGAAGCGGAACTTCGCCGCCTGCCGTTCCTCGCCGCTGGAGCCGCTGGGGAAGTAGCAGCTGATGACGCTGAAGCGGCGCCCGGCGGTGTCGAAGCGCGCTTCGAGATAACGGCCTTCGGCATCGAATTCGCGGTTGCCGAAACCGCGGCGCATCTCGCTCGGCTCATGGTGCGTATACAGGCCCACGCCGGCATAGCCTTTGCGTTGTGCCAGATGGAAATGCCCCCGCATCCGGCCCAGCACATCGAACCGGTCGAGCAGGTGCTCGTCCTGGGCGCGCACCTCCTGCACACAAATACAATCGGCGTTTGTCTGCCTCGCCCAGGCCTCGAAGCCCTTGCTGGCGGCCGAACGGATGCCGTTCAGGTTCAATGAGACCAGTCGGAACACGAAGGATCCTTGATGAGTTTGCAGCACCCCGACGCGCTGGCGCGCGAGTTCGTCGATTTCGCGGTGCGCTGCGGGGTGTTGACATTCGGTGAGTTCACCACCAAGGCCGGCCGGCTGTCGCCCTATTTTTTCAATGCCGGGGGCTTCGACGACGGCGCCAAGCTGGGCCGGCTGGCGGAATTCTATGCACGCCGTCTGCAGGCCTCGGAGCTGCCCTTCGACATGCTTTTCGGGCCGGCCTACAAGGGCATCACGCTGGCCGCGGCGGTGGCCATCGAGCTGGCCCGATCAGGCCGCAACGTGCCGTTCGCCTACAACCGCAAGGAGGCCAAGGACCACGGCGAGGGTGGCCTGCTGATCGGCGCGAAGGCCGCCGGACGCGTGCTGATCATCGACGACGTGATGTCGGCGGGAACCTCGGTGCGCGAATCGGTATCGATCATCCGGGCGGCAGGGGCCGCGCCCTGTGGAGTAGTGATCGCTTTGGACCGTCAAGAACGCGCCAGTGATGGCGAAAAAGACATGAACGGGTCGGCGGTGCAGTACGTCACGCGGCAGTTGCAGCTGAATGTGGCGGCAATTGCGACCCTGGACGATTTGTTGCAGTATCTGCGGTCCACCGACGACGCGGCGCTGCAGGCCCATGCGGTGCCGGTGGCCCGGTACCGCGATCGATACGGAGTTTGAATGCACCTTCCGGCCCGCTGGCCCACCTGCTACCCGACCGCGCTGCTGCTGCTGTGCGGCGCGGCCCCGCTCGTGCAGGCGCAGGTGCCGGCGCAACCGGCCAGCGCGGCGGGCATCTATTCATGTGTGGACGACAACGGCCGCAAGCTCACGGCCGACCGGCCGATCGCCGAGTGCACGGCCAAGAACCAGCGCATGCTGAACAAGGATGGCTCCTTGAAAGCGGTCTTTCCGCCGATTCTGACGGTGGAAGAACGCAGCGAGAAAGAGGCGCGCGAGCGCGATGCAGCCGCCGCACGGGCGGCGCAGGCCGATGCCGTGCGCCGCGACCGCAACCTGCTCGCGCGCTATCCGAACGAGGCCCCGCACCAGAAGGCGCGCGAGGCGGCGCTGGACACGGTGCGTGCGGCGATCCGATCGCGCGACCGGCGCTTGGAGGACCTGGCGATCGAACGCGCGCCGCTGATGGCGGAGGCCGAGTTCTACAAAGGCCGCGAGTTGCCGCTGAAGCTGCGCATCCAGCTCGATGCGAATGACGCGGCGGTGTTGGCCCAGCGCCAATCCAGCGCCAGCCAGCAAGCCGAACTCGAGCGCGTGAACAGCCTGTACGACGACGAACTGGCGCGCCTGAAGCGCCTGTGGGCCGGCGCCACGCCCGGCTCGCTCGGGCCGCTGCCGAGCGAGCGGCTGCCCAGCCCGGTGGCTTCCAGCGCGTCCAGCGCCAGGCCCGGCAACCTGCGCTGACAGCGCGGCGTTCAGCCCAGCCGTTTCCTCAGCAAGTCGGCGGCCTGCGCCGGATTCGCCTTGCCCTTGCTGGCCTTCATCACCTGACCGACAAGCGCGTTGAAGGCCTTGTCCTTGCCGGCGCGGAACTCCGCGACTGACTTGGCATTGACGGCCAGCACCTGGTCGACGATGGCTTCGAGCGCGGCGCGGTCGTCCATTTGCCGCAGGCCCAGACGCTCGATCAGCGCGTCGATGTCACCCGCCTCACCGGCCCACAGCAGCTCGAACAGCTGGCGCGCGCCGTTGTTCGAGATGCTGCCGTCGGCGACGCGCGCGATCAGTGCGGCCAGGCGTTCGGGCTTCAGCGGGCAGGCCGCGATGTCGATGCCCTGCACATTCAGGCGCCTGGACAGCTCCCCCATCAGCCAGTTGGCCGCCAGCTTGGGCTGGCCGCAGCCGTCGCGCACGGCTTCGTAGTAGCGCGCGAAAGCCAGGCTCTGTGTCATCAGCGCGGCATCGGCGCCGGCCAGGCCATCGTCGCGCTGCAGCCGCGCCGCCATCGCCGCAGGCAGTTCGGGCATCTCGGCGCGCACGCGCTCGACCCACTCGGGCGCGATGACCAGCGGCGGCAGGTCGGGGTCGGGGAAATAGCGGTAGTCGTGCGCATCTTCCTTGCTGCGCATCGCGCGCGTCTCGCCGTGGGAGGGGTCGAACAGCACGGTGGCCTGCTCGATCGCCAGCCCGTCTTCGAGGCGGTCGATCTGCCACTGCACCTCGAAGTCGATCGCCTGCTGCAGGAAGCGGAAGGAGTTCAGGTTCTTGACCTCGCGCCGTGTGCCCAGGCCCGCGCCAGGGCGGCGCACCGACACGTTGGCATCGCAGCGGAAGCTGCCCTCCTGCATGTTGCCGTCGCACACGCCCAACCACACCACCAGCGCGTGCAGCGCCTTGGCGTATTCGACCGCCTGCGCGCTGCTGCGCATGTCGGGTTCGGTGACGATCTCGAGCAGCGGCGTGCCGGCGCGGTTCAGGTCGATGCCTGTTGCGCCGGCGTAGTCTTCGTGCAGCGACTTGCCGGCGTCCTCTTCCAGGTGTGCGCGCGTCAGCTGCACGCGCTGCGGTTGGCCGGCGACGAAGAAGTCGAGGTGGCCGCCCTGCACCACCGGGATCTCGTACTGGCTGATCTGGTAGCCCTTGGGCAGGTCGGGATAGAAATAGTTCTTGCGCGCGAAGATCGACAGCGGCGCCACCTTGGCCTGCACCGCCAGGCCGAAGCGGATGGCGCGTTCGACCGCGCCGCGATTGAGCACCGGCAAGGTGCCGGGCAGCGCCAGGTCCACCGCCGACGCCTGCGTGTTCGGCGCGGCACCGAACTGCGTCGATGAGCCGCTGAAGATCTTGCTGCGCGTGGACAGCTGGGCGTGGGTTTCCAAGCCGATGACCACTTCGAATCCGCGCACCCGCAAGGCTTCGTTCACTGGCGCGGCGGTGTGAAAATCGGTCGCCTGCTGCAGGGCATGCGCGGCATGCAGCAGCCGGCCTTCGGCGAAGTAGTTGCCGATCAACTGCAGGCCCACCGGCATGTGCCCGGCGCCGAAGCCGACCGGCACGCTCATGCCGGGCAGCCCGGCCAGGCTGGCCGGCAAGGTGAAGATGTCGGCCAGGTAGGCCTTCACCGGGTCGTCGTTCTGCCCGCCCAGCCGCCACGCCACGCTCGGCGCCACTGGGCCGGCGATCAGGTCGCAGCCGCTGAAGCAGGCCTGGAAATCGTCGGCGATCATGCGGCGCAGCTTTTGCGCCTGCAGGTAATACGCGTCGTAGTAACCGTGGCTGAGCACGTAGGTGCCGATCATGATGCGGCGCTTGACCTCGGCGCCGAAGCCCTCGGCGCGGCTGCGCTCGTAGAGGCTTTTCAGGTCGGTGTATTCGGTGGCGCGGTGGCCGAATTTGACGCCGTCGAAACGCGACAGGTTCGAGCTGGCCTCGGCCGGCGCAATGATGTAGTACACCGGAATCGACAGCTCGGTGCGCGGCAGGCTGACATCGACCAGCGTGGCGCCGAGCTTCTCCAGCTCGACCAGCGCGGCGCGCACGGCCGCGTGCACATCGGCGGCCAGCGCTGCGGGGAAGAACTCGCGCGGCAGGCCGATGCGCAGGCCTTGCAGAGGCCGGGAGGCGCTGGCGCCTTCGCGCGCACTCAGCATCTGCCCATGAAAGTCCTGCGGCGGCCGCTCGGCGCTGGTCGAGTCGCGCGCGTCGAAACCGCTCATCGCCGACAGCAGCAGCGCGCAGTCTTCGGCGCTGCGCGCCATCACGCCGGCCTGGTCGAGGCTGGAAGCGAAGGCCACCATGCCCCAGCGCGAGCACACGCCGTAGCTGGGCTTGATGCCGGTGATGCCGGTGAAGCTGGCCGGCTGGCGGATCGAGCCGCCGGTGTCGGTGCCGGTGGCCGCCGGCACCAGCCGCGCCGCCACCGCCACCGCCGATCCGCCCGACGATCCGCCCGGCACGCGCTGCACGTCCCACGGGTTGCGTGCCGGGAAGAATGCCGAGTTCTCGTTCGCCGAACCCATGGCGAACTCGTCGCAATTCAATTTGCCCAGACAGACCATGCCGGCGCCGGGCGCTGCACCCGGCTCGCCGGCGCCCAAGCGCGCCACCACCGTGGCATCGAACGGGCTCGCATAGCCGGCAAGCATCTTCGAGCCGGCCGTGGTGGGCAGCTCGCGCGTGACGAAGATGTCCTTGTGCGCGACCGCGACGCCGGTCAGCCGGTGCGCGCCGCCACCTGCCAGCGCCGCGTCGGCGGCGCGGGCCTGCGCCAGGCTTGATGCCTCGTCGCGTGCCAGGAATGCGCCCAGATGCTCGAACTCGGCTGCGCGCGCCAGCAAGTGCCGCGTCAGTTCGACGCTCGACAGCTCCTTCGCCTGCAGCGCGCGCGCCGTCTGGGCGACGCCCAGTTCGTGTGCTGCCGCAGTCGTCAGCGTCTTCATTCGACCACCTTCGGCACCAGGAACAGCCCGTCGGCCAGCGCCGGTGCGCTCTTCTGGTTGGCCTCGCGCTGGTCGGTTTCGGTGACCACGTCGTCGCGCAACCGCAGGTGCACCGGCGCAACGGCGGCCAGCGGCGTGTACAACGGTTCGACGCCGCTGGTGTCGACCGCGCCCATGCGCTCGACGATGTGGAAAAAGCCGTTCAGCTGGCCCAGCATCGCGGCTTGTTCGGCAGCGGACAGCTCGAGCCGGGCGAGCAAGGCGATGCGTTTCACGTCGGCGGACGTCAGGGCCATCGAAGAGGGGAAATGCGGGGTGGGGAAGGCTCGATTCGACGCGCTGGGCAGGTCCAAGGCGCGATTGAATCGAGGGCCGATAAGGTATTATCTTCGGTTATCTGCAAATCCCCCGGGAGCGGTGCGATGCTGCATGGCGGATTGACAGTCCCCGCCGCCCAAACCATCGCCACACCACCGCCTTGCCGCAGCCCTTGCCGTTTATTGCGCACGCGCACCCCGCGGTCGATCCTGTCGCCACTGCGGCGGCGCCGTCGTAGGCTGACCGCGCCGCTGCCCCACTTTCGATGACCGCCATGTTCGCATCCTTGCGCCGCTACTTCTCGACCGACCTCGCCATCGACCTGGGCACTGCCAACACGCTGATCTACGTGCGTGACAAGGGCATCGTGCTCGACGAACCGTCGGTGGTCGCCATCCGCCACGAAGGCGGACCGCATGGCAAGAAGACCATCCAGGCGGTCGGCAAGGAGGCCAAGGCGATGCTCGGCAAGGTGCCCGGCAACATCGAAGCCATCCGGCCGATGAAGGACGGTGTGATCGCCGACTTCACCGTCACCGAGCAGATGCTCAAGCAGTTCATCAAGATGGTGCACCCGCGCTCGATGATGCGGCCCAGCCCGCGCATCATCATCTGTGTGCCCTGCGGATCGACGCAGGTCGAACGCCGCGCCATTCGCGAGTCGGCGCTCGGCGCCGGTGCTTCCGATGTCTATCTGATCGAAGAACCGATGGCGGCAGCCATCGGCGCCGGATTGCCGGTGAGCGAGGCCTCGGGTTCGATGGTGGTCGATATCGGCGGCGGCACCACCGAAGTGGGCGTCATCTCGCTCGGCGGCATGGTCTACAAGGGCAGCATCCGCGTCGGCGGCGACAAGTTCGACGAAAGCATCATCAACTACATCCGCCGCAACTACGGCATGTTGATCGGCGAGCCCACCGCCGAGGCGATCAAGAAGAACATCGGCTCGGCGTTTCCGGGCTCCGAGGTGCGCGAGATCGAGGTCAAGGGCCGCAACCTGAGCGAAGGCGTGCCGCGCAGCTTCACCATCAGCAGCAACGAGATCCTCGAAGCGCTGACCGACCCGCTGAACCAGATGGTCAGCGCAGTGAAGAACGCGCTCGAACAGACGCCGCCGGAACTCGGCGCCGATATCGCCGAGCGCGGCATGATGCTCACCGGTGGCGGCGCGTTGCTGCGCGACCTGGACCGGCTGCTGGCCGAAGAAACCGGCCTGCCGGTGCTGGTCGCCGAGGACCCGTTGACCTGCGTGGTGCGCGGCTGCGGCATGGCGCTGGAGCGCATGGACCGGCTGGGTGGCATCTTCACGTCGGAGTGACCGCCGCGCCGGCATGACAGGTTGACGCGCGGGCTCGCCATGTCGTCCCTGGGCAGCATCGACCGCACGCCGCCGCCGTTTTTTCGGCAGGGCCCGTCGGCACTGACCAAGCTGGTGTTCTTCTCCGCGCTGGCGCTGTTCCTGATGGTGGCCGACACGCGCTTTCAGTTCGCCCACCCGCTGCGTGCGGGCGTGGCGACCGCCCTGCTGCCGGTGCAGCGCACGCTGGCGGTGCCGGTGCAGCTGTGGCAGACCGCGGCCGACTACCTGCGCGGGCTGCAAGCGGCGCTCGCGGCCGAGCGTCTGGCCGAAGCGCAACTGGCCGACCTGTCGGAAAAGGCCACGCGTGCCGAACGGCTGGAACAGGAAAACACCCGTCTGCGCGCCCTGCTCGACATGCGCCAGGCCTTGCAGGTGCGCAGCATCGCCGCCGAGGTGCTGTACGAGGGCGCCGATGCGTTCTCGCGCAAGCTGTTCATCGACCGCGGCCTCACGCACGGCGTGGTCGCCGGCTCGCCGGTGGTCGGCCCCGACGGCGTGCTCGGGCAGGTGACGCGGGTCTTCCCGCTCAGTTCGCAGGTGACGCTGCTGATCGACAAGGACGCGGCCATTCCGGTGTTGAATGCCCGCACCCGTGCGCGCAGCGCGGCCTTCGGCGGTGCCGGCGGCGGTGCGCTCGAGCTGCGCTTCATGACGCCGAATGCCGATGTCCAGGTGGGCGACGAGATGACCACCAGCGGTGTCGACGGCGTCTATCCGCCGGGCCTGCGGGTGGCGCGTGTGGTCACCGTCGAGCGGCGTGCCGAATCGGGTTTCGCGCGCATCTTGCTCGCGCCCGATGCGCCGACCGATGGCGTGCGCCATGTGCTGGTGCTCGAGCCGGTGGGCCAACAACTGCCGCCGCGCGAGGACGAAGCCGCAGCACCCGCCGCAACGGCGCCGGCGCGCGAAGCGAAGGCGGCGCGCAAGTGAACGCCTGCCTTTTGCTGCCGGGACGCAGCCGATGATCATGGGCCGCTCACCGAACCAGCTGTTGCTGCCGGTCAACCCCTTTTTCATCGCGCTGACGCTGCTGGTGGCGCTGGCCATCAACATGCTGCCTTTCGGGCGCCATGCGGCGCAGCCCGACATGCTGGCGCTGGTGCTGGTGTTCTGGAACGTACACCAGCCGCGCCGGGTCGGCGTCGGCGTGGCATTCGTCTTCGGCCTGGTCATGGATGTGCACCAAGGCGCGCTGCTCGGCCAGCACGCACTGGCCTACACCTTGCTCAGCTACGGCGCCATCAGCGTGCACCGGCGGCTGCTGTGGTTCAGCCTGGCCGAGCAGGCGGTGCAGATCCTGCCCCTGTTCCTGGCCGCCACGCTGGTGTCGCTGATCGTGCGCATGCTGTCCGGCGGCATGTTTCCAGGCTGGCAGTTGCTGTTTGCGCCGCTGCTCGAAGCGATGCTGTGGCCGCTTGTCACGGCACTGCTGCTGGCGCCGCAGCGCCGCCCGCCCGATCCGGACCAGAATCGCCCCTTGTAGTGGTCCTTCGCAGAAACTGCCGTGACGGAACTCAAGAACCTGGAAAGCGAGCTCGACCGCTTTCGCCTGCGGCTGCTGGCGGCAGCCGTGCTGGTGCTGGGCGGGTTCGGCGTGCTCGCAGCCCGGCTGAGCTACCTGCAAATTGACCGCTACGAAGACCTGGCGGCGCAGGCCGAAACCAACCGCACCGCGGTGTTGCCGATCGTGCCCAACCGCGGCCAGATCGTCGATCGCAACGGCGTCGTGCTGGCCACCAACTACTCGGCCTACACGCTGGAGATCACGCCGTCGAAAGTGGCCGATGTGGAAGCCACCATCGACCAGTTGAGCGAGCTGATGGACATCGGCAACCGCGACCGGCGTCGCTTCAAGCGGCTGGTGGACGAGAACAAGCGCTTCGAGTCGTTGCCGATCCGCACCAAGCTCAGCGACGAGGAGGTGGCGCGCTTCGTCGCGCAGCGCTACCGCTTTCCCGGCGTCGATGTCAAGGCGCGCTTGTTCCGCAACTACCCGCTCGGCGAGACCGGCAGCCACCTGCTCGGCTACATCGGCCGCATCAACCAGTCCGAGAAGGTCCAGATGGAGGACTGGGACGACGAGCGGCTGGCCAACTACAAGGGCACCGAATACATCGGCAAGCTGGGCCTGGAGCAAAGCTACGAAAGCGAGTTGCACGGCCAGACCGGCTTCGAGCGTGTCGAGACCAGCGCCGGCGGGCGCGCGGTGCGCTTGCTCGACAGCCACGCGCCGACGCCGGGCGACACGCTGGTGCTGTCGATCGACGTGCGGCTGCAGGCGCTGGTCGAGGACATGTTCGGTGACCGGCGCGGCGCGCTGGTGGCCATCGACCCGCGCAACGGCGAGGTGCTGGCCTTCGTCAGCAAGCCCACCTTCGACCCCAACCTGTTCGTCGATGGCATCGACGTGGAGAACTGGCGCGCGCTGAACGAATCGATCGACAAGCCGTTGCTCAACCGCGCGTTGCGCGGCACCTATCCGCCGGGTTCGACCTTCAAGCCGTTCATGGCCATGGCCGCGCTGAACACCGGCAAGCGCGCGCCCGGCACGGTGATCATGGACAACGCCACCTTCGCCTACGGCAACCATGTCTTTCGCAGCCACGGCGACAAGGGCCTGGGGCCGGTGGACATGGTGCGGTCGATCGTCAAGTCGAGCAACGTGTACTACTACTCGCTGGCTGCCGAGATGGGCGTCGACCTGATCCACGAGCAGCTCGAGCCGATGGGCTTCGGCCGCAAGACCGAGATCGACGTGCTCGGTGAATCGTCGGGCCTGCTGCCATCGACCGAATGGAAGCGCCGCTACTACAAGCGCGCACAGCAGCAGAAGTGGTACGCCGGCGAGACCATCTCGCTGGGCATCGGCCAGGGCTACAACAGCTTCACCATGCTGCAGCTGGCCAGTGCCACCGCCACGCTGGTGTCCGGCGGGCAGCGCTTCAAGCCGCGGCTGGTGAGCGAGATCGTCGATGTCGAGACCGGCGAGCGCAAGCGTGTGGCCAACGACGCACTCGAGCCGCTGCCCTTCAAGCCCGAACACACCGAGCTGATCATGCGCGCGCTGTACGGCGTGACGCAGGAAGGCACCTCGGTGCGTTCGTTTGTCGGCGCGCCGTACAAGAGTGGCGGCAAGACCGGCACCGCGCAGGCGGTGGGCATCAAGGCCAACCAGAAATACGATGCCTCGAAGCTCGAGGAACACAAGCGCGACCACTCGCTGTACATCGCCGCCGCGCCGCTGGCGGCGCCGACGATCGCGCTGGCGGTGGTGGTCGAGAACGCGGGCTTCGGCTCGGAGGCCGCCGCGCCGATGGCGCGCCGTGTCATCGACTATGTGCTGCTCGGCCAGTATCCGAGCGAGGAAGACCTGGTGTTGACGCGCAAGGGCCAGTCCGGCGCGCCGGTGGGCGTGCCGCGTCGCGCGGCCGACGTGCCGCTGCCGGGGCAATCGGCGGCGCCTTCCGAAAGTGCCGCAGGCCCCGCGAACGCCGACAGGCCTTCGCAGCTTGCCGCGGCCGACCGGCCCTGAGGGCAGCCCATGAGTGTGGTGCTGCAAAGCCCGACCTGGTGGCAACGTCTGCGCCCGCTGGTGCTCAGCTTCGACCCGTGGCTGATGCTGGCCGTGGCCTGCCTGGCTGCCATCGGCCTGGTCACCATGTATTCGGCCGGTTTCGACCATGGCACGCGCTTCGTCGATCACGGCCGCAACATGCTGTTGGCCCTGGGCGTGATGCTGCTGGTCGCGCAGGTGCCGCCGCAGCGCATGCTGGCGCTGGCCGTGCCGTTGTATCTGGTCGGCTTGGCGCTGCTGGTGCTGGTCGCGCTGCCCGGCTTCGGCATCACCAAGAAGGGCGCCACGCGCTGGCTCGATGTCGGTGTCGTCATCCAGCCCAGCGAGATCATGAAGATCGCCATGCCGCTGATGCTGGCGTGGTGGTTCCAGCGCCGCGAGGGCGCGCTGCGCGTGCTCGATTTCGCGGTGGCGGCGGCCTTGCTGCTGGTGCCGGTGGGCCTGGTGGTCAAGCAGCCCGATCTGGGCACGTCGATGCTGATCCTGCTCGCCGGGTTGTATGTGATCTTCTTTGCCGGACTGTCGTGGAAGCTGATCCTGCCGGTGCTGGGCATTGGGGCCGTGGCGGTGCTGGCGATCGTGCTCAGCAGTGAATCAATCTGTGCCGAAGGCGTGAACTGGCCGCTGCTGCACGACTACCAGCAAAACCGTGTGTGCACGCTGCTCGACCCCACGCGCGACCCGTTGGGCAAGGGCTTCCACATCATCCAGGGGCAGATCGCCATCGGATCCGGCGGCCTCACCGGCAAGGGCCTGATGAACGGCACGCAGACGCACCTCGAATTCATCCCCGAACGCACCACCGATTTCATCTTCGCCGCCTTCAGCGAGGAGTTCGGTTTGGCCGGTGTGATCACGCTGTTGTGCGCGTTCACCTTCCTGATCTTCCGCGGCCTGTGGATCGCCGGTACCGCGCCGACCGTGTTCACGCGGCTCTTGGCCGGGGCCGTGACGCTGAGCTTTTTCACCTATGCCTTCGTCAACATGGGCATGGTCAGCGGCATCCTGCCTGTGGTCGGCGTGCCACTGCCATTCATCAGCTATGGCGGCACGGCCATGGTCACGCTCGGCCTCGGCCTGGGCATGTTGATGGCGATCGCCAAGAGCCGGCGGCTGATGGTCAGTTGATGGGGAATCGACAGGAGAAAGCGCATGGCAGCAGTGGGCATCGTCGGCGTCGGCAACATGGGCCTGGCGATGGCGCTGCGCCTGCTCGATCGCGGCTGGGCGGTGGCGGTGCGCGATATCGATCCGCTGCGCGAGCAGATGGCACGCCGGCACGGCGCGCGGGTGCAGCCGCATGCCGCGGCGCTGGCCCGCACCAGCCCGCTGCTGATCGTGGCGGTGGTGGATGCGGCCCAGACGCGCGAGGTGTTGTTCGGTGCGGACGGCGCCGCGCACACGTTGGCAGCGGGTTCGGTGGTGCTGTTGTGCCCGACCATCGCGCCCGACGACGTCGAGACGCTGGCCGCCGAGCTGGCCGCTGGTGGTTGGCAGGCGCTCGATGCGCCCATGTCCGGCGGCCCGGTGCGCGCCCGCGACGGCAGCATGAGCATGATGGTGGCGGGCAGCGACGGCGCCTTCGAGGCTGCCGGCAGCCTGCTGGCCGACCTGTCGTCGCGTCTGTTCCGTATCGGCACGCGTGCCGGCGACGGCGCCCGCACGAAGCTGGTCAACAACCTGCTCGCCACGGTCAATCTGGTCGGTGCCGCCGAAGCGCTGGATCTGGCCCGGCGCCTCGGCCTCGACGAGCGCCGCACCGTCGATGTCATCGAACAATCCAGCGGCCAGAGCTGGATCGGCATCGACCGGCTGCGCCGCCATGTCGCCGCCGACGTCGAAGTGCACGCGCACGGCGCGCTGCTGGCCAAGGATTCGGCACTGGCGTTGCAAGCCGCGCGGCGCGCGGGCTGTGTGCCGGCGGTGGGTGTCCGCGCTGCCGAAGTCTTCGCCGCGGCCTGTGCCGAAGGCCTCGACCGTCAGGACGACGCGCAGTTGTGTCGTTGGCTGGCGGCGCAAAGCCCCGCAACCACCGCGTAGCCGCTCGTGCGCGGCGCGGCTCAGGCCGCTTCGGGCAGTGACGCGCGCCGCACCGGCAGGCGCACCGTCACCAAGGTGCCCGGCGTGCGTTGGTGTTCGCCGCGCAAGTCGCGCGCGGCATCGATCGACACGTTGGCCGCATGTTGCTGGGCGACCTCGCGCACGATGGCCAGGCCCAGCCCGCTGCCATCGACACCGGTGCCGAGCGTGCGGTAGAAGGGCTGGAACACGAGTTCACGCTGGTCCTCGGCAATGCCGGGCCCGGTGTCTTCCACCTGCAGCACCATCATCTGGCCGAAACGGTCGACCAGCACGCGCACGGTCACGGCGCCGCCGGCCGGTGTGTAGATCAATGCGTTGTCGACCAGGTTGCGCACCATCTCTCGCACCAGCACCGGCTGGCCGGTCAACGGCAGCGGCGCACCCTCGCCCTCGGGCGGCGCTTCGTAGCCCAGGTCGATGTGCTTGGACAAGGCCTGCGGCACGAAATCGCGCACCGTCTGCATGGCGATGTCGGCCAGATCCACCGGCTGCTCCTGCCAGGCCTGCTCGCGACCCTCGGCGCGGGCCAGCGCCAGCAGCTGGTTCACCGCATGCGCCGCACGCTGGCTGGACAGCGCCATCTGGTGCAGCGACAGCTTCAACGCGGCCAGGTCGGTCGCACCCGATTCGATGTCACGCAGCGCCAGTTCGGCCTGCATGCGCATGCCCGCCAGCGGCGTCTTCAGCTGATGCGCGGCATCGGCCAGGAAGTGCTTCTGCGTGGCCATCGACTGGTCCAGCCGCGCCAGCAGGCTGTTGATCGCACGCACCAGCGGCGCCACCTCGTCGGGCACGTCGAACTCGTCGATCGGGCTCAGATCGCTGCTGGCGCGCTGGCGGATGCGCCGCTGCAGCCGGTCGAGCGGCTTGATGCCGTGCGACAGCGCGAACCACACCAGCACCACGGCCAGCGGCAGGATCATGAACTGCGGCAGGATCACGCCCTTGATGATCTCGTTGGCCAGCACCGATCGCTTGCCCAGCGTCTCGGCCAGTTGCACCAGCGCGTACTGCGTCTCCAGCGGCCCGGGCAGCGCCACCCACGAATAGGCCACGCGCACCTCCTCGCCGCGCATCGTCTCGTTGCGAAAGTGCACCTCGCCGGGCGCCAGGTTGTCGCCGGGCGGCACCGGCAGACCGGCGTCGCCGTCGATGAATTCACCGCGCGTGCCCAGCACCTGGAAAAACACGCGGTCGGTGTCGTCGCCGCGCAGCAGGTCGACCATCGCGGCCGGCATCGTCAGCCGCTCGCCTTTCGAAGCCGGCGCCATGACGGCCTGCACCGACACCTGCCGGGCAATCGAGCGCAGCACCAGGGCCAGATCGCGGTCGAAGGGCTTGTCGGCAATGTTCTGCGCGACCAGGTAGGTCAGGAAGATGCTCATCGGCCACAGCAGCAGCAACGGCGCCAGCATCCAATCGAGGATCTCGCCGAACAGCGAGTGCTGTTCGTGCAGCGTGCTCGGCGCCGGTGTCGCGGCGACCGCGTCGGTCGTGGCGGGCGAGCTGTTCAGCTGGCCACCTTCTCCAGACAGTAGCCCAGGCCGCGCACCGTGGCGATGCGGATCGGCCCCGCCTCGATCTTCTTGCGCAGGCGATGCACATAGACCTCGATGGCATTGCTGCTGACTTCGTCGCCCCACTCGCACAGGTGTTCGACCAGCTGGTCCTTGCTGACCAAGCGCCCGGCACGCTGCAGCAGGATTTCCAGCAGGCTCAACTCGCGCGCCGACAGCTCGAGCATCTGCTCATGCAGGTAGGCCACGCGCCCGGTGGCATCGAAGCTCAACGGCCCGTGCCGCACCACCGTGGCGGCACTGCCCATGCCACGCCGCGTCAGCGCGCGCACGCGCGCCTCGAGTTCCTGCAGCGCGAAGGGCTTGGCCATGTAGTCATCGGCGCCGAGGTCGAGCCCGCGCACACGCTGGTCGATGCTGTCGGCCGCCGTCAGGATCAATACCGGCACCGACGAACCGCGCCCGCGCAGGCGGCGCAAAACGTCCAGGCCATGCATCTTCGGCAAGCCCAGGTCGAGGATCACACAATCGAAAGCGTGGTCGGCCAGTGCGGCATCGGCATCGCTGCCATTGCTGACCTGGTCGGCGGCATAGCCGGCAGCGCGCAGCGAGCGCAACAGCCCGTCGGCGAGCACCTGATCGTCTTCGGCAACCAATATGCGCACTGTTGTCCCCTGGTTCAGCGGCCGGATTGCTTTGTGCGGGAGATTGTAGGCAGCCGCCCGGCGTGACCCCCAAGAATGAAGCGCCCACGAGCGGAGCAAGCGCCGAAATCAACTGTACAAACATCCAGCTTCTGACATAATCGTCCCATTCAAGGAGAAGCCAATGGATGCACCGGTGAAGGGTCTGAACACGGAACGCGCGAAGGCCCTGCAGGCCGCGCTGGCGCAGATCGAAAAGCAGTTCGGCAAGGGCTCGATCATGCGGCTGGGCGACGGCGAAGTCATCGCCGACATCCAGGTGGTGTCCACCGGTTCGCTGGGGTTGGACATCGCGCTCGGCGTCGGCGGACTGCCGCGCGGGCGTGTGATCGAGATCTACGGCCCCGAATCGTCGGGCAAGACCACGCTCACGCTGCAGGTCATCGCCGAGATGCAAAAGCTGGCCGGCGTGTGTGCCTTCATCGATGCCGAGCATGCATTGGACACCCAGTACGCGCAAAAGCTCGGCGTCAACCTGCAGGACCTGCTGATCAGCCAGCCCGACACCGGCGAGCAGGCGCTGGAAATCGTCGATGCGCTGGTGCGTTCGGGCTCGGTCGATCTGATCGTCATCGATTCGGTCGCCGCGCTCACGCCGAAGGCCGAACTCGAAGGCGAGATGGGCGATTCGTTGCCGGGGTTGCAGGCGCGGCTGATGAGCCAGGCGCTGCGCAAGCTCACCGCCACCATCAACAAGACCAACACCACCGTCATCTTCATCAACCAGATCCGCATGAAGATCGGCGTCATGTTCGGCAGCCCCGAAACCACCACCGGCGGCAATGCGCTGAAGTTCTACGCCTCGGTGCGGCTGGACATCCGCCGCATCGGCGCGATCAAGAAGGGCGACGAGGTCATCGGCAGCGAAACGCGCGTGAAGATCGTCAAGAACAAGGTCGCGCCGCCGTTCAAGACGGCCGAGTTCGACATCCTGTACGGCGAGGGCATCAGCCGCGAGGGCGAGATCATCGACCTCGGCGTCAATGCCCGGGTGGTCGACAAGTCCGGCTCCTGGTACGCCTACAACGGCGAGAAGATCGGCCAGGGCAAGGACAACGCGCGCGAGTTCCTGCGCGAGAACGCCGAACTGGCGGTCGAGATCGAAAACAAGGTGCGCGAGTCGATGGGCGTGCGGCTCATCGGCGGCGCCGTCACGTCGGCCGAGGGCTGAGCGGGCGGCTTGCAGCCGATCGATCCCGCTGAATCGGCGACGCGGCTAGCCGGCAACTGGGCGTGAAGCGCGCTGCGCTGTCGTTGCAAGCCAGGGCGATGATCTGGCTCGCCCAGCGTGAGCAAAGCCGCAGCGAATTGCGCCGCAAGCTGTTGCGCGTGGCACGGCAGGCGGCGGGCCCCGGCGACGCGGAGGATGCCGACGAATCCGGCGGCGGGCGCGCGGAGCTGACGGCCGAGGTCGAGACGCTGCTCGACGCGCTCGAAGTGGGCGACCTGCTCAGCGAGCAGCGCTTCGTCGATGCCCGGCTGCGATCGCGGCAACCGCGCGTTGGCAGCAGGCGCATCCAGCAGGAGCTTCAGCAGCACGGCGTGCAGCTTCGCGCCGATCAGCTGCAAGAACTGCGCGCCAGCGAATGGCAGCGCGCCAGCCAGTTGTGGCTGCGCCGCTTTGCACCGGCTTCGTCCGACGCGCGCGAGCGCGCGCGGCAGACGCGCTTCCTTGTCGGCCGGGGATTTTCGGCCGAGGTGGTGCGCCGCGTGGTGACCGGCCAACTGGCGCCGATGGCCGACGCCGACGACTGACGCGCGGCCATCCTCGCCACATGCCCGCGCCGCCGGTCGTGCGCCGCATCGCATCGACCCGCTCCGCAACGCACCGCGCCTGTCGCGCCGCCCCGCGCCAGCGCAGGTCCGGACGGCGGATTTCCGCGTGCTAAAGTGCCCCGCGAAAGAGCATCCGGGTCGCTTTCGCCAACCCGGATGCGCGGCTGGACGGCCTTGGAGAGCCGTGTCGAACCCCCTGTCTTCGGACGCCGGCGCCCTGCGTCGGCTGTCCCACCTGCGCGAAAGCCGACATGAAGATTCACGAATACCAGGGCAAGGACATCCTCCGCCGCTTCGGCGTGCCGGTGCCGCGCGGCTATCCGGCCTTCACCGTGCTCGAAGCCGATGAAGCGGCGCAGAAGCTGGGCGGCTCGGTGTGGGTGGTGAAGGCGCAGATCCATGCTGGCGGCCGTGGCAAGGGCGGTGGCGTCAAGGTGGCCAAGTCGATCGACGAGGTCAAGTTGCTGGCCGGGCAGATCCTGGGCATGCAGCTGGTCACCCACCAGACCGGCGCCGTCGGCCAGAAGGTGCGCCGCCTGCTGATCGAAGAAGGCGCCGACATTCAGCATGAGTACTACGTGGCGGCGCTGACCGATCGCGCGACGCAGACGGTGGCGATGATGGCCAGCAGCGAAGGCGGCATGGACATCGAGGCAGTGGCGCACGACACGCCGGAAAAAATCCTCAAGGTGTTCATCGATCCGCTGGTCGGCCTGACCGATGCACAGGCGCTCGAGTTGGCCGCGGGCATCGGCATTCCCGCAGCCAGCCAGCCGCAGGCCGTCGATGTGCTGCAAAAGCTCTACACCTGCTACATGGACACCGACGCCAGCCTGGCCGAGATCAACCCGCTGATCCTCGAGGGCTCGGTCGATGGCGCGCCGGGCGCCATCAAGGCGCTCGATGCCAAGTTCAACTTCGACAGCAACGCGCTGTACCGGCACCCCGACATCGTCGCCTGCCGCGATCTGGACGAAGAAGATCCGGCCGAGATCGAAGCCAGCAAGTTCGATCTGAGCTACATCAGCCTGGACGGCAACATCGGCTGCCTGGTCAACGGCGCCGGGCTGGCGATGGCGACGATGGACACCATCAAGCTGTTCGGCGGCGAGCCGGCCAACTTTCTCGACGTGGGCGGCGGCGCCACCGCCGAGAAGGTGACCGAGGCCTTCAAGATCATGCTTGGCAACAAGAACGTCGAGGGCATCCTGGTCAACATCTTCGGCGGCATCATGCGCTGCGACACCATCGCCGAAGGCGTCATCGCGGCGTGCAAGGCGGTGAACCTGACGGTGCCGCTGGTGGTGCGCATGAAAGGCACCAACGAAGAGATCGGCAAGAAGCTGCTCGCCGACAGCGGCCTGCCCATCATCAGCGCCGACACGATGGCCGAAGCGGCGACGAAAATCGTCGCCGCGGTGAAATGAGGCTGGCATGAGCATCCTGATCGACAAGAACACCAAGGTCATCACGCAGGGCATCACCGGCAAGACCGGGCAGTACCACACGCGCGGCTGCCGCGACTACGCGAATGGCAAGAACTGCTTCGTGGCCGGCGTCAACCCGAAGCGCGCGGGCGAGGATTTCGAGGGCATCCCGATCTTTGCCGGCGTCAAGGAAGCCAAGGCCCAGACCAGTGCCAGCGTCAGCGTCATCTACGTACCGCCACCCGGTGCGGCCGCCGCCATCTGGGAAGCGGTCGAAGCCGAGCTCGACCTGGTCGTGTGCATCACCGAGGGCATTCCGGTCAAGGACATGCTGCTGGTGCGCAACCGCATGAAGCAGAAGGTCGCGGCCGGTGGCAAGGAAACCATCCTGCTCGGCCCCAACTGCCCGGGGCTGATCACGCCCGAAGAAATCAAGATCGGCATCATGCCCGGCCACATCCACCGCAAGGGCCGCATCGGCGTGGTCAGCCGCTCGGGCACGCTGACCTACGAGGCGGTGGCGCAGGTGACCGAACTGGGCTTAGGGCAAAGCACGGCGGTGGGCATCGGCGGCGACCCGATCAACGGGCTCAAGCACATCGACATCATGCGCATGTTCAACGACGACCCGGACACCGATGCCGTCATCATGATCGGCGAGATCGGCGGGCCCGATGAAGCCGAGGCCGCGCGCTGGTGCAAGTCGAACATGAAAAAGCCGATCGTCGGCTTCATCGCCGGCGTCACGGCACCGGCCGGCAAGCGCATGGGCCATGCCGGTGCGCTGATATCCGGCGGCGCTGATACCGCCGATGCCAAGCTGGCGATCATGGAAGAGTGCGGCTTCACCGTCACCCGCGATCCCAGCGAGATGGCCAAGCTGCTGAAGCGCCTGCTCTGAAGGCCGGGCGCCGGCCAGGCGCCGATCGACGGGGACGCGCTGTTCGCGCATTGCATCACCGAGGCCACCCACTTCACGGGATGCGGAGTGTGCGCGCATGCTAGCGTTGTCGCTGCCCCGTCCAGACCGTCCGATCCCGCCCGTGTCCGCGTTGCCGCAAAACCTGTTCGAGCACGCCGAGGCCGGCGTCGGCAGCACGGCATCGCACGTCGGCCCCTATCGACTCCAACGCCGGCTCGGGCGCGGCGCGCTGGGTGAAGTCCACCTTGCGGTGCACACCGGCAGCGGCCGGGTGGTGGCGCTGAAGACGATGCTGCTGCCGGCCGCATCGGGCGACGACGAGGCGGCCGAGGCGCGCAGCCGTTTCCTCGCCGAGGCCGCCACGGCGCAGCGTTTGTCGCATCCAGCCATCGTCAGGGTGCACGCCGCTGGCGACGATGCCGGTGTCGCCTGGATGGCCATGGAAGTGCTGCACGGATGCGACCTCGATCGCTACACGCGCGCGCCGCGGCTGCTCCCCGACGCGCTGGTCGTGCGCATCGCCGAGCGGCTGGCGCGCGCACTCGCCCATGCCCACGCCCAGGGCGTGGTGCACCGTGACATCAAGCCCGCCAATGTGATGTTCGATCTGACCGGCGATACGGATACGGTCAAGCTCACCGATTTCGGCATTGCCGGCCTCGCCGACATGAGCCGCACGCGCACCGGGGTCGTGCTCGGCACGCCGCTGTACATGGCACCCGAACAACTGGCCGGTGCCGCCGCCGACGCACGCAGCGACCAGTACTCATTGGGCGTGCTGCTGTTTCACCTGCTCAGCGGCCGTCTGCCGCACGAAGCGACGTCGCTTGGCGAACTGTTGCGTCAGGTCGCGCGTGAGAGCGCCCCGGGCCTTGCTGACGCTGCGCCCGGCACTGCCGCCGCAGCTGGCGGCCATCGTCGCCACTGCGCTGCAAAAGCAGCCGGCAGCCCGCTTTTCCGGCATGACCGCAATGGCCGATGCGCTGGTCGACGCGTTGGCCGCTTTGCCGTTGCACGACAGTGCCGCCAGCGCGCCATGATGCACGCTTGCCGCTGCCGGTGGTGGGGTGCTTCGCAGGCACAATCCTGCGCTTCATTCCTGCTTCCGACGCATTGCAACAGGCGTCCGTAGAGCGCTCATGACGTTCGAGTTCTTCGAAGCCCTGGACACCGGGCGCGCACGCACCAACAACGAAGACTCGGTCGCCCTGGACGCCAGCGTCGGCCTGGCGGTGCTGGCCGACGGCATGGGCGGCTACAACGCTGGTGAAGTGGCCAGCAGCATGGCCACCTCGTTCGTCTGCACCGAACTCGGCCGCTGGCTGCGCGAAGCCACCGACAGCGCCACCGACACCGAGGTGCGCCGGGCGATGGACATCTGCGTGGACAACGCCAACCGCGCCATCTTCAACGCCGCCAATTCCAACCCGCAGTACGCCGGCATGGGCACCACGCTGGTCGTCGCCGTGTTCCGCGATGCACGCGTGCTGGTCGGGCATGTCGGCGATTCGCGCGCCTACCGGCTGCGCGGCGGGCGTTTGCAGCAGATCACGCGCGATCACTCGCTGCTGCAGGAGCAGATCGACGCCGGCCTCATCACCCAGGAACAGGCCGCCTTCTCGGCGAACAAGAACCTGGTCACGCGCGCCATAGGCGTCGAGGACACGGTGCTGCTCGAATCGCACCTGCACGAGGTGCAGCCGGGCGACCTGCTGCTGTTGTGTTCCGACGGGCTGTGCGACATGCTCGACGACGTCAGCATCAGCCAAGTGTTGCAGATGCACGAATCGCTGAGCGCCGCGGCCACCGCGCTGATCGACGCCGCCAACGATGCGGGCGGAAGGGATAACATCTCCGTGATACTGGTGCAGGGCATCGGGCGGCACGGGCTCCGCGGTGCGTTCGTGGTGGCCCTTTCGACGTTGACCGCGCCAATGTGTCAACGCACCTTTCGGCCCGCCGCTGGCAAGACAATGCCACACCCGCCAGAACAAGAGGTTTCATGACATGGGCAAGCTGGTCGTTTCGCTCGACGGGGTGGTCATCAAGGAAGTCCAGATCACCAAGGACAAGACCACGCTTGGCCGCCGGCCGTACAACGACATGGTCATCGACAACCTGGCCGTCAGCGGCGAGCACGCGGTGCTGCAGATGGCGGGCAACGACGTCTTCATCGAAGACCTGAACAGCACCAACGGCACCTACATCAACGGCAAGGCGATCAAGAAGCAGCTGCTGGCCCACAACGACACGGTCGAGATCGGCAAATACAAGATCAAGTACCTGACCGACGAGAACGCGCGACTACGAGAAGACCATGATCATGAGGCCCGGCGCGGCCGCGGCGCCCGCCTTCAGCACGTCGCTGCCGCCGAGTTCGGGTTTTGGCGGGCTGGGTTCAGCTGGCGCTGTGGGCGCCGGCGACGCCGGCGGTCATCAAGGTGCTCAGCGGCGCCGCCTCCGGCCGCGAAGTGAGCCTGACCAAGGTTGTCACCACCGTCGGCAAGCCCGGCGTGCAGGTGGCGTCGATCACGCGCCGGCCTTCTGGCTACGTGTTCGCACACGTCGAGGGAGCCAGCCGCCCGGTGGTCAACGGCATGCCCCTGGCCGGGGAATCGGTGCCGCTGCGCAACGGCGATGTCATCGAACTGGCGGGCACGCAGATGCAATTCATCTACCCGTGATGCCGGTGTGGCGGTGCGGCGGCGGCCGCGCCGCCCTGCCTGCGATCGCGCAGATCTGCGCGTGAACAATTTCACGAACCACCCGCATGGCGACAGCCGCCGTCATCGGCGCGAGAAAGACTGCCCTGCAGGCCGGTTGCGTCCGCTTGCTGCGCCGGTCAACATCGTGACCCGGCCGCGGCCCTGATCATTCGCTTGTTGCGAAGGCCGAGACTTCAGCGCTTCAAGCTTCGGCTTCACTTCATGCAAATCCGCGTTCTCGGCTGTTCGGGATCGATCGCCGCCGGCAGCCGCACCACGTCGTTCCTGCTCGACGACGACATCCTGATCGACGCCGGCACCGGCGTCGGCGACCTGACGCTGGACGAGCTGGCGCGCATCGACCACATCTTCATCAGCCATTCGCACCTCGACCATGTGCTGTCGATCGGGCTGCTGGCCGACAGCGTGGCGCGGCGCCGCGCCGCATTGCAACGCGCACCGATCGTCGTGCACGCGCTCGCCGACACCCTGAGCGCGCTGCGCACGCACATCTTCAACGGCGTCATCTGGCCCGACTTCACGCGGCTGCCCGACGAACGCCATCCGGTGTTGCGCTTCGAAGCGATCAGCGTCGGGCAAGAGCAGACTTTCGGCGCGCGCTGCATCGAGGTCCTGCCGGCTTCGCACACCGTGCCGGCAGTCGGCTTCGCCGTCAGGCCGGCTGCCGGCAAAGGCGCCTGGGTCTTCACCGGCGACACCGGCCCCAACCCGGCGCTGTGGCAGCGGCTGGCGCAGTTGCCGGTGGCGATGCTGGTCATCGAAACCGCCTTCGCCGACGAAGAAGCCGAACTGGCGCGCATCAGCCGCCACCTGTGCCCGGCGCTGCTGCGCGCGGAACTGGCGCGTTTCGATCGATCGGTGGATGTCTTCATCACCCACATCAAGCCCGGCGAGGTCGATGCGGTGATGGCCGAGATCGGCACGACGGTGCTCGATCACCGCATCCAGGTGCTGCAGACCGGCCAGGTGATGACACTCGGCACTCGAGCGTCGGGCGCATCGCAAGCGCGGTGATGGGGGTGTGCTGCAGCGCAGAAATCAGCAGCCGACGACGCCCCGGTCTCTCGCACCCAGCCAGGCGCTTCGCGGCCGCGGCTACCAGAGGGTTCGGGTTTCGAAGAGCGTGAACGCCGGGTCGCGCGTGACCAGCGGCATGCGCTCCAGATCGCTCTGTGCGGCCAGCATGCGGTCGAACAGGTCGCGGTGCTGCAGCGTGTAGCCACCGGCCCGCAGCGCGTGCCGGTGGTCAACTGGCAGATGCTGAAAGCCGTCGGCCGAAATCAGCTCAGCGTAGCGCTCGCCGATCCGCGGTGGGTCCTCGAGCTTGCCGAGCCGCTGCTTGGTGGCGATTTCCCAGGCACTGGCCGCGCTGACGAATACCTCGTTGTCGGTGTCCGCCACCGCGGCCCTTGCCGCCGCGCTCAGGCGCTCATCATCCGTGACCCACCACAAGAAGGCGTGCGTGTCGAGCAGCAAGCGCATCAGCGCGGCTCCCAGGCGTCGAGTTCATCCGCCGGCAACGGCTCGAAGAAACCGGCGTCAAGACGGCCGGGCAGCCGCCCCGGCTGCCGGCTGCCCGGGGCTGCGGCCAAAGGCATCAGCCGCGCATATGGCTTGCCCGCCTTGGCGAGGATGATTTCCTTGCCGGCGTGGGCCTCGTCGAGCAGCCTGGACAAGTGGGTCTTGGCTTCATGGACGTTAACGACTCGGGGCATGACGTTGCAAACTAAGTCCGGAAACCAAGTCTAGCAGGCTAACGGTTTGGTGGACGCACCGGGCATTGCTCCGCTGGAGGCCATCGCCGCTGGACCTCGGCATTGCGTTTATGAGCGCGGCACCTGAACTGGTGCCGGCCTCGCCGCAGGCTCCGGCCGCGCCTGCCCAAGATGGTGTCGGCGCATTGATCGCCATCCGAAGTGACGAAATCCGTCAGCATCGGCCGGCGGGCGGCCAACAGCCGGTAACGAGACTGACACGGCGCGTCGCCCAACGTGCATATGCCACGCGCCAGCGCGGGTTTGAAGGGCGGAAAAGGCTGGCACGGGCCCTGCATTTATGAGCATGTCTCTTGCCCCAACCCTCCCAAGGAGTTTTCATCATGAAACGAGTTCAACAAGGTTTTACGCTTATCGAACTGATGATCGTCGTGGCGATCATCGGCATCCTGGCCGCGGTCGCGCTGCCGGCTTATCAGGACTACACGGTCAAGGCGAAGGTGACGGAGGTCATCCTGGCCGCCAGCTCGGCGAAGAACACGGTGGCCGAGTCAGCACAGGTGAATGGCGCGATGCCCGGCGGCAGCTTCACGGTCGACACTCAAGCTTCGACGTTCGTCACCAGCGTGACCTACGCCGGCGGTGTCATCACCGCTTTGGCATCGGCCACCGAGGCGAAGATTTCGGGCAAGACGATTACGCTCACCGGCACCCTGGCGCCCAACGGCCAGGTGACCTGGGTGTGCGGCGGCACGATCGACTCCAAGTACCGCCCGGCCAGCTGCCAGGGCTGATAGCCGGTCCACGCACGTGCAACGGCCCCGGCAACGGGGCCGTTTTTGCATTGGCGAGCGCAAATGGAATGACATCGCAGCACCTGATTCGTAATGAGGCTAAGCATGTCGAATGACGCGTTCGGGTGCGGCCTTGCCGCGGCAGACGTCCACGACGAGCCGGACGACCAAGTCGGCGAGGTCGAATCGCCGGTTGAATCGGTAGGCGAACGCGCCGAGGTAGCGGTCGCTGTATTTGCGGTATCCGAGAGCCTTGTAGGCACCGGACATCATCGTCTTGAGATTGCCCAACACAGTGTTGACCCACTTGAATTGCGGCAGATCTTGGGGCTTGCGTTGGCCGACGACCTCAGCGCGGTGAATGCAGCCGGCGTCGGTCACCGCAGCAAAACATGCCAGGCCGTCGCTGAGCACGTCGGTGCCCGGCGCCAGATTGGCCTTGGCCCACTTCGAAATCGCGTCGCTGGTGAATCCTGGCACTGGAGTGACCTTGAGGTACAGCGGGTTGCCTGCGTCGTTGAGCGAGACCGCTGCGACGAAAGGCACCTTGTTCTCGGAGCCGCGGCCGGGCTTGCCGCCGGTTCGCTCGCCACCGAGGTACGCGTCGTCCACCTGCACAGTGCCCGACAGGCGGTGCTGGGCCTCGCGCGAGACCATCGCCGTCATGATCTTGTGGTGCATCAACCAAGCCGTCGGGGCCCGGTCTTGGCTTGGCTGATGAGGTAGATCGCGAGACCCCACGTCGTCAGCGGCAACTTGGTGCTGCCGAACAGCGAACCGGCGGTCAGCGAGGTCTGACGATGACAGGCGTGACACTGGTACAGATGACGGCTGCCACTGAGCACGACGCCAGTGGGCGCCTGCGTTGCAGCGTGGGCAGACGAAGCCGCCTGGCCAACGGGCGCGGCGCACGGCTTCGGCACAGGCGGCTTCCGTGCCGAAGCTTTGAAGAAACTCGGGCAGCGACATGCCTTGCTGGAACTGGATGGGGTTGTATGCCACGGCGTGGACTCCTGGGTGAAGTGCCACCAGCCTACGAGGTCGGTAGCTCACCACGTGAGCCAGGCTTAGCTTCATTACGAATCAGGTCGCATTATTGCCAGAGCTGGACGAGATAACGGTGGGCACGCTGCGCGGTCTCCAGTCGGTGCCGGCGCCATGGGCGCTGTGGTCGGCGTTGATGGCCTTGCCGTGGTTGCTGCCGACCCACAGCCAGCCGTGGACCATGTTCCACAGCGACGCCGCGATGGCGCTGCTGATGGTGCCGCCGGCACTGTGGGCGCTGTTCAGTCGCCGCCGATCAATCGACCTGCCGCCGTCCGCGCTGGCCGCAGCAGCCTTGGCCGTCGTGCCGGTGCTGCAAGTGTTCACCGGGCTGATCGAATCACCCGGCGACGGCTGGCTGGCGGCGCTGTACTTGCTCGGCTTTGCGCTGGCCATCGTGGTCGGCTGCCGCGCCCAGCAACTTCAGCCCGGCATGGCCATCGGCGCACTGTTCGCGTCGATCGGCATCGCGGCGATGGTGTCGTTGGCTCTGCTGTTGTACCAGTGGGCCGGGCTCGATCATCTGGGCGTGCTGGTCATGAAGACGGTCGATGCCGGCAGGCCCTTTGCCAACCTCGGCCAGCCGAACAACCTCGCCACCTTGCTGGTGTGGGGCCTGATCGCGCTGTGGTGGGCGCACCTGGCAGGCCAGCTGCGCGGGCCGTTGGCGACACTGGCTGCGGCGCTGCTGCTCTTCGGCGTGGCGATGACGCAGTCGCGCACCGGCGCGCTCGAAGTGCTGCTGCTCGGCGCGGCCGCGATCGTGTTTGCGCGAGCGCTGCAATCACGCCGCAGCGCGGCGGCATTGATCGGCCTGGGCGTGTGGTTCGTGATGGCCTTCGTCGGCTGGTCGCCGCTGAACGAGGCGCTGCAATTGGCGCCGGTCGCGACGCTGGAACAGCGCATGGCGCCGGGCACCCGCTGGCTGCACTGGCAGTTGTTCATCGACGCGCTGTGGCAGCGGCCCTGGACAGGCTGGGGCTGGAACCAGATCGTGCTGGCGCAGGTGGCCTTGTTGCACAACCACCCGTCCGGCCATGAGGTCATTCACTACAGCCACAACCTGCTGCTCGACCTGATGCTGTGGAACGGCATCCCCATGGGCCTGCTGGTGTGCATGGGGCTGATCACATGGTGGGTGAAGCAACTGCGCTCGCTCGACAGCGCGCCGCGCACGCTGTGGCTGACGGCGGTGGCGGCCTTCGGTGTGCATGCGCTGCTGGAGCTGCCGCACGGCCACGCGCTGTTCCTGCTGCCGGTGGGTCTGATGGTGGGCGCGTTGCACCGCCCGGCCATGTCGCGCCGGCCGCTGCGCCTGGCGCCGGCGGTCATCGCGCTGCCATTGCTGGCAATCCTGGCGGTGATGACCACGGTGATGCTCGAGTATCGCGTGTACGAAGCGGCATGGCTCGACAATCGTTTGCGCGAGGCGCAGATCAAGCTGCCGCAGGCGCAACAGCCGGTGCCGGAGGCACGCGTGTTGACGAACCTGCAGCTGCTGGTCGAATTCGGCCGCATGGTGCCGAAGCGCGACATGCCGCCGACGCAGATCGCGCGGATGCGCCAACTGGCACAGCGCCAACCTGCGCCGTGGGTGCTGTTTCGATACGCCCGCGCCAGCGGCTTGAACGGCGACCCCGAACAGGCGCGCCTGACGCTGGCGCTGCTGTGCCAGCTGCACCCGGACAGCGACTGCGCTCGGGCGAAGGCGGCGTGGTCCGAGCTGGCACAGACCGATGCGCCTGAACTGCAGGCCGTCTGGCCGCCAGCGAACTGATCTGCATCCCATATCCGGCGGGCCGAGGTCTGCCCTGGCCCGCCCGGGCCGCAGGCATCACGCTGCTACGATCGCCCGCCCGCACGGCAGCCCGCGCGCGCACTTCCCCTGGCCATCGTGAACCCCAGCCCCCCTGCCGCCGAGCCCGTTTCAGCTCGAGCCGGGTCCACCGCGACGGTGTTGGCCATCGCCGCCGCAAGCGGCCCGTCGCTGCTGGCCTTCAACGTCTCGCCTTCGCCCACCTTCCTGAACCAGGCGCTGGCGCTGGCGCTGTGGGCCTGGTTCGTGGCGTTCACGGCGCTGCAGTGCGAGGTGCCCCAGGCGCTTCGCCAAGCGCTGCGCGACACCGCCTTGCCGATGGCCGCGCTGGGGTTGGTCGCGCTGGCGGCGGCGGCCACCTGGCTGCTGGCCAGCCTGCCCGCCGGTCTCGCGCTTTCGGCGCTGGGCCTGCTGGCGGCGGCGGCGCTGCTGCTGCTCAGCGGTGCCGTGGCGCGTGCCAGCCCGCTGGCCCTGGATCTGTTCGTTGCTTTCTGCCTGGGTTGGGTGGTGGCCGGCGTGCTCAACGCGGGCATCGGCATCGTCCAGGTGTTCATGCCGGCGTGGCCCGATGGCGACTGGCTGGCCCGCTCCAGCCTGCCCGGCCGCGCGGTCGGCAACCTGCGCCAGCCCAACCACCTGAGCAGCCTACTGCTGTGGTCGGCTTTGGCGCTGGTGCCGCTGCTCGAACGGGGCCGCCTGCGCCGCGGCATCGGCCAGGCACTGTTCGCGCTGATGGTGTTCGCGGTGGTGCTGACCGCGTCGCGCACCGGCGTGCTGGGCATTGGACTGCTGGCGCTGTGGGGCTTGCTGGGGCGGCGCCTGTCACGGCCGACACGGGTGCTGCTGCTGAGCGCGCCGTTGCTCTACGCGCTGGCCTGGGGTGGTCTCGCACTGTGGGCCGAGCTCAGTCACCATATGGGCACCTCGGCCGAGCAAGAGCATGGCTGCTGATGGTGTTGTTCATGTTCGCTGTGGTTCTTTCGGGCTCACGCACGGGCACGATGGGCGTATTTTTGCTCGCCGCGTGGGGCGCACTGGACAGTCGCCTGACGCGTTCCGCGCGAGTTTTGTTGATTGCCTCACCGGTCTTGTATGGCCTTGCATGGCTTGGCGTGAAGGGCTGGGCCGAATACAACGACGTGGCATTGACGGCGGTCGATCGGCTGGGCTCTGCCGGCGGGGACTCCACTGCCATTCGCCTTATGGTCTGGCGCCACACTCTCGAATTGATCGCCATGAGTCCATTGCGCGGCGTCGGTTTGGGTGAATTCAATTTCGCGCTTTCGCTCACCCCGTTCTTTCCAAGATCGGCCGAGAACCCACCCCATGCCCACAATCTGCCATTGCACTTGGCTGTCGAATTGGGCGTGCCGATGGCCATCTTGATATCGGGGCTTCTGGTGGCGGCGCTTTGGCTCGCGTGGCGGCGCAGTTGGGCGATGAGCGGGCCTGCAGCAACGGAGACGCGAGCCGCGTTTGTCATGCTTGTGGTGATCGCCATCCACAGTCAGCTTGAATATCCATTGTGGTACGCCTACTTTCTTTTGCCCGTCGCCTGGGCTTTGGGCGCATGTCTTGGAGTTGCGCCCAAAGCGGGCGGGGCCGCGCCAATTGCGCGACACGGTGGCTTGCTGCGCAGCCCGAATTACTCGGGTTGGGCCTTGACTTTGGCCGGTGCTGCAATGGTTGGCGCAAGCGCCGTCGCACTGGCAGACTACCTGCGCGTGGCCTCTGCGTTTGTCGCTGCGGATTCGAAGCAGCCACTTGCGGACCGATTGTTCGCTGCCCAGAAGTCACCGTTCTTTGCCCACCATGCCGACTACGCGGCAGCGGTCACTGCATCACACCACTCGGCGGCGCCGCTGGCATTCGTGAGAGCGCCACACTACCTGCTCGATGGCCAGATGCTCAGGGCTTGGTCGCGAGCCCTGGCGCAACAAGGCGATCTTGAACGACCCGGCATGTCGCACAACGACTAAAAGAGTTCGGTACTCCCGAAGCGAAAGCGTTTTTCTCGCCATGCGACAACGCCGCTGTGATGCCAAAGCCATATCAGTGTGAACCTCCGTCCATAGCGATGGATTGGCGCGACTTTCGCTGAGTGAGGTTGGCTGCCGCTGCACGCCACTCTGTTGATGCCTTGGTGGCTGTCGTGCAATCTGGACATGATTCCTTCCTGGCGGAGCTGCGGATTGCGGTTGAGCCGGCCGAAACAACGCTTTGCCTTCTCGGAAACGGATGATGGTTTTCATCGTTTTGGGCACGCTGCTACTGGCCCTGGAACTGGCCGGCTTGAACCCGGTCGCGGAGTGGTCCTGGCTGCTCGTGCTGTCACCGGTCGCCCTCGCCCTTGCCTGGTGGGCCTGGTCGGACAAGTCGGGTCATTCCCGGCGCCGCGAGATGGACAGGGACCAGGCGCGCAAGCAAGAGCGCCGCCGCAATCTGGCCCAGGGCATGGGACTGCGCGGACTGTTCGACCGCGGTGTGTCGGCCAAGCTGCGCAAGGCCGATGAGAAAGCGAAGGCGGCGCGGCAGCGGCAGATCGACAAGATCGAAGGCGAGCGCGAGCGTAGCGCCAGGCCAACCGCGATTCGATCCTGACCACGCGCGTGGACAGCAGCTTCGACAGCCGCCCGGATTCGCGCGCGCAGCCCGTCGCGACGGCAACCGAGCCCGGCGCGAAGCCGCGTTGATTCGCGCGGCGGCCGCCGCGCGGGTCGGGCCGGCCGGGCTGTGCCCCGGCGTGGCAGCGCTGCTGGGGCAGGATCGCGCCCTGATGCGCACGCGGCTGGATGGGATGGTGCTGATGGCGGCCGTGGCGGCGGCCAGCGCGCCCTCGCTCCTCGCCTACAACGTCTCGCCGTCGCCAACCTTCCTGAACCAGGCGCTGGCGCTGGCGCTGTGGGGTTGGTTCGTCGCCTTCACGGCGCCGCAGTGTGAAGTGACCGGGGCGCTGCGCCACGCGCTGCGCGACACCGCGGTGCCGATGTCGGCGCTGGCGCTGGTCGCGCTGGCCGCGGCGTCGACCTGGCTGTTCGCCAGCCTGCCAGCCGGCCTCGCGCTGTCGGCGCTGGGCCTGATGGCCGCGGCAGCGATGCTGCTGCTCAGCGGCGCGGTGGTGCGTGCCAGCGCGCTGGCGATGGCAGTGTTTGTTGCCTTCTGCGCCGGGTGGGTGATGGCCGGTGTGCTCAACGCCGCCATCGGCATCGTGCAGGTGTTCGCGCCGACCCTGCCCGACGGCGACTGGATCGCCCCGCCGCGGCGAGGGCAAATGGGGTCAGGTCTTGGTTAGGTCTTGACTTTGCCTACCCGCACTGCGTTGTGCTTTCCTGCGCGGGACGACGCGGCCGGCAAGGCCGTGCCCCACGATCAAAGTGCCTGATTCATGCTGATGCCTTCTTCGCGGGCGGGTTTCTCGACCGCTGACTTGATCGAGCGAGGCAGGCGCAACGGATCGGTGGATGTTTCGCTCAATTCGACAGGCTCCTCACACTACCGGGTGGAGCTTGGTGAAGGTTGGCCACGGCCTCTTCAACAGTTTCACCCCGAACCGTGATCCGGGCCTCCGGGTTGAGGGCACGTATGTGTGGTGACACAGCCATGAAAGTACAGCCGAAGGGCAGGGTCAGATCTGGATCAGGTGTTGGTCAGGTCAGGATGGCGGGCGGAGGGATATTGCCATCTGATGCGCCGGACGTTAGCATCACGCATCATGCGCACCACCATCGACATCGACGACCCGATCCTTCGCGATCTCAAGCGGCTGCAACGCAGCGAGGGCAAGTCTCTGGGCCGGTTGGTATCTGACCTGCTGGCCAAGTCGCTTGCATCGCAGCGTGCCGAGCGGCCTGCGCCGGTGACGCTCCAGTGGGCCAGTCAGGCCATGGGCGCCCGCTTCGACCTGCGTGACAGGGATGCTTTGCTCGACGCGCTGGACGATTCGGTCCGATGAGCTTTGCCATCGATGTCAACATACTGCTCTACGCATCGGACGAAAGCAGCGCGCAGCACCGCCGTGCCGCCGACTTTATGCAGTCTTGTGCGGCTGACGGGCAGGTGTTCTGCTTCGCCTGGCTCACCGTGATGAGCTACCTGCGCATGGCCACCCACCCGCGCATATTTGCGCGGCCGCTGTCACACGCGGATGCGATGCACAACGTGGAGACCTTGATGGCACTGCCGCACTGTCGAGTCATCGGCGAACAAGAAGGTTTCTGGGCCAGCTATCGGGTTGTCACTGGTGATGTATCGACGCGAGGCAATCTGGTTCCGGATGCCCACTTGGCCGCGGTGCTGCGGCAAAGCGGCGTTGCCACCCTCTATACGCACGATCGCGATTTCCGCAAATTCGCATTCCTCGATGTGCGCGACCCCTTGGTCGATTGAACGAGGGCAATCGACCTGTTGGGGAGGGTGCAGGTTACCTTCCGCGCAAGCTCGCCGGATAGGGCCGGGGTGATGGTCGCCTCGGGCCGATCGCGAACCCCACACCTTGACGACTCAACCGCTGTCAGCCCGGCCGCCTCATCCGCCACCCTCATCATGGCCATGGCCGCCGCAAGCGGCCCGTCGCTGCTGGCCTACAACGTCTCGCCTTCGCCCACCTTCCTGAACCAGGCGCTGGCGCTGGCGCTGTGGGGCTGGTTCGTGGCTTTCACGGCGCTGCAGTGCGAAGTACCCCAGGCGCTTCGCCACGCGCTGCGCGACACCGCCTTGCCGATGGCCGCGCTGGGGTTGGTCGCGCTGGCAGCGGCGGCCACCTGGCTGCTGGCCAGCCTGCCCGCAGGTCTCGCGCTTTCGGCGCTGGGCCTGCTGGCGGCGGCGGCGCTGCTGCTGCTCAGCGGTGCCGTGGCGCGTGCCAGCCCGCTGGCCCTGGATCTGTTCGTTGCTTTCTGCCTGGGTTGGGTGGTGGCCGGCGTGCTCAACGCGGGCATCGGCATCGTCCAGGTGTTCATGCCGGCGTGGCCCGATGGCGACTGGCTGGCCCGCTCCAGCCTGCCCGGCCGCGCGGTCGGCAACCTGCGCCAGCCCAACCACCTGAGCAGCCTGCTGCTGTGGTCGGCTTTGGCGCTGGTGCCGCTGCTCGAACGGGGCCGCCTGCGTCGCGGCATCGGCCAGGGATTGTTTGCGCTGATGGTGTTCGCCGTGGTGCTGACCGCATCGCGCACCGGCGTGCTGGGCATCGGGCTGCTGGCGTTGTGGGGCTTGCTGGGGCGGCGCCTGTCACGGCCGACACGGGTGCTGCTGCTGAGCGCGCCGTTGCTCTACGCGCTGGCCTGGGGTGGCCTCGCGCTGTGGGCCGAGCTCAGCCACCATACCTTCGGCGGCGAAGCGCGGCTGGCCGAGGCCGATCTGTCGAGCTCGCGCTTCGGCATCTGGCGCAACACGCTCAGCCTGATCAGCCAGCAGCCGTGGCTGGGTGTCGGCTTCGGCGAGTTCAATTTCGCCTGGAGCCTGACGCCGTTTCCGGGCCGCCCGATCGCCTTCTTCGATCACACGCACAACCTGCCGCTGCAACTGGCGGCCGAGCTGGGCCTGCCGCTGGCCGCGCTGATCATGCTGCTGCTGCTGGCCAGCCTGTGGCGTGCCTGGCGGCTGGCACGGCAGGCCGATGCGCCGATGGCGGTCGCGTTGCGCTGCGCGGGGCTGATGCTGTTGCTGATCGGCGTGCACAGCCTGCTCGAATACCCGTTGTGGTATGCCTACTTCCTGCTGCCGGCGGCCTGGCTGTGGGGCTTTGCGCTCGGGCGCCCGCGGGCGCCCGCCGCGGCTGCGTCGTCGCGCGCATCACCCCCGCAGCCCACCCGCGTGCTGTTCGTGATCGGGGTGCTGACGGTGCTGCTGACCTCGCTGTCGCTGCTGGACTACGCGCGCGTGGTGCGCATCTTTTCACCGGCCGCGCAAACCTTGCCCCTGGCCGAGCGCATTGCCGACGGCCAGCGCAGCGTGCTCTTCGCCCACCATGCCGACTACGCGGCGGTGACCACCGAAGACGGGCTGGCGCCCGCGGTGCAGGATTTCCAGCGCGCGCCGCACTACCTGCTCGACACACGCTTGATGATCGCCTGGGCGAAGGCGCTGGCGGCGGCCGGGGAAGAGGACAAGGCGCGCCATCTGGCGCAGCGCCTGCGCGAGTTCCGCAACCCGCTGGCCAGCGAATTCTTCGCGCCCTGCGATGAACCGGCCACGTCGAAGCCGCTGCCGTTCCAGTGCCAGCCACCCGGCGCCCCGGTGCCCTGGCAGGCCTTCAAGCAGCCCTGAGACTCAGGGGTCAGCCCGCCACTCGCCCGACTTGCCGCCCTGTTTTTCGAGCACCCGGATGTCGCCCATCACCATGCCCCGGTCCACCGCCTTGCACATGTCGTAGACCGTGAGCAGGCCGATCTGCACCGCTGTGAGCGCTTCCATCTCGACGCCGGTGCGGCCGAGGCTCTCGACCTGCGCCGTGCAGTGCACCTTCGCGGCGGCGGCATCGATCTCGAAACTCACCGCCACGCGCGTGATCGGCAGCGGATGGCACAGCGGCACCAGCTCAGACGTGCGCTTGGCCGCCTGGATGGCGGCCACCCGGGCCACGCCGAGCACATCGCCCTTGCGCGCGCTGCCCGATTCAATCATCGCCAGGGTCGCCGGCTGCATGCGGATGTGGCCGGCGGCGCGTGCCATGCGGTGGGTCTCGGGCTTGGCGGCCACATCGACCATGTGCGCCTGGCCTTCGGCATCGAAGTGGCTCAGGCCGGGGCGGTCGGGCGGCGCATTCACGGCGGCGAAGGGGTGGAAAGCGGAATTGGGCATGATAGCGACGCTGTGCGCCAACCCCTGGCCCACCCGTTGAACTTAAACGCTTCCGCGGCTGACCAAACCCCTGCATGACGAGCACACCGAGAGTGACGATGAACCGGCCCGCGCCAGGGTCACCGCTGCCGCGACGCGGCGCTCGCCTGCTGACGCGCACGCTGGCGTGGCTGTTGGCCGCCGCGCTGATCGTCCCGCTGCCGCTGCGCGTGCAGGCGCAGGTGCGGCTGCCCTCGCTGGGCGAGGCGGCAGCCGACGACTTCAGTGTTGGCACCGAACGCGCGCTCGGCGACCAGATCATGCGCGAGGTGCGCCGCGACCCGGACTATCTCGATGACCCGGTGCTGCTGGACTACGTGCGCGGCATCTTCGAGCCGCTGGTCGAGGCAGCCCGCAAACGCGGCGACATCACACCCGACACCGCGCGCCAGCTGGCCTGGGAGGTGTTCCTGGTGCGTGACCGCAGCGTCAACGCCTTTGCCTTGCCCGGCGGTTTCGTCGGCGTTCACCTGGGCTTGATCGCGACCACCGGCTCGACCGACGAGCTGGCGGCCGTGCTGGCGCACGAGTTGTCGCACGTCACGCAGCGCCACATCGCGCGGCGCATCGTCAGCGCCAAGCAGACCACCTTGCTCAGCACGGCGGCGATGATCCTGGGCGTGCTCGCCGCCAGCAAGGCCGGCAGCAGCGACGGCGTGCAGGCGGCGGTCGCGGGCTCGCAGGCGGCCAGCATGCAGGCGCAGTTGAACTTCTCGCGTGACATGGAGCGCGAGGCCGACCGCGTCGGTTTCGGCGTGCTCACCGATGCCGGCTACGCGCCGGCGGGCATGGCCGGCATGTTCGACAAGCTCGAGCTGGCCAGCCGCATGAACGACACCGGCTCGTTCCCGTACCTGCGTTCCCACCCGCTGACCATCGACCGCATCAGCGAAGCGCGCGCTCGCGCGGTGGCGTCGCCCCCGGGTCATCCGGAGGAACCGCTGAACCATCTGTTGATGGCCGCGCGGGCGCGGGTCCTGATGGACGGCCAGATCCAGAGCCTGCGCCGCTTGCAGGATCGGCTGGGCGACAACCCGCTCATCGCCGTCGCTTCGTTGCCCTTCGACGAGCGGCTGGGGGTGCTGTACGGCGGCGCCTTGGCCGCTGCGCAGTTGCGCGAAGGCGAGCCGGCGAAGGCGGCGGTCGCGCAGGGCGTTGCGCTGCTCGACAGCCAGCGGCCCGCCAACCCTGCCGCGCAGCGCTCATTCGCGCTGCTCGACGCACAGCTGACGCTGCAACGCGGCGACGCGGCCGGCGCCATCCGGATTCTCGATACGCCGCTGCTGCAACCGCCGTCGCGCGCGGCATGGCTGCTGCGCGCGCAGGCGGCACTGAGCCTGGCGCGCGCCGCGGGCGCCGATGCGCCGGCCAGCCAGGCCGTCCTGCACCGCTGTGCCGAAGACCTGCAAGGCTGGGTCGCGCTGCACCGCGACGACGCACAGGCCTGGGAACTGCTGGGTCAATGCGACGGCGAACGTGGCCAGCGCCTGCGCAGCCTGCGCGCGCAAGCCGAGGCGCGCGCCGCATTGGGTGACATCGCTGGCGCCATCGATCGGCTGCGCGCCGCCCAGGCGCTGGTGCGTGCCGGGGACAGCCAGGACTACATCGAGGCTTCCGTGATCGATGCGCGGCAGCGCGAGTTGATGGCGTTGCAGCGCCAGCTCAACGGCGGCTTGCGGGGTCGATCGGACGGGCCGCCGTCACCGCAAGCCCGTTGAATTCGCGCCCGATCAGCGGCCGTGCTGGTGCCAGCAGCGCAGAATCGAGCCATCGATGACCGTTTCGCCGCCATGACAGCATCTGCAACCCCGAGCGCCGCCGCCTTGTTCGAAAGCCGGCTGCATTCGCTGCCCCTGATCGGGCGCGGCAAGGTGCGCGACAACCATGCGGTGGGCGAAGACCGGCTGCTGATGGTGGCCACGGACCGCATCTCGGCCTTCGATGTGGTGATGGCGCAGCCGATTCCCGGCAAGGGCCGGCTGCTGACGCGCATGGCGCTGTTCTGGTTCGACCGTCTGGCGCAGGTGGTGCCGAACCACCTGACCGGCGACGACCCGCTCGGTGTGGTCGCGCCCGACGAACGCGCGCAGGTCGAAGGCCGCTCGATGCTGGTCAAGCGGCTGCGGCCGCTGCCGGTGGAAGCGGTGGTGCGCGGCTACCTGGCGGGTTCGGGCTGGGCCGAGTATCAGCGCAGCCGCAGCGTCTGCGGCGTCGCGCTGCCGGCCGGGTTGCTGAATGCATCGCGGCTGGCCCGGCCGATCTTCACGCCCGCCACCAAGGCCGAGGCCGGCGCGCACGACGAAAACATCGGCTTCGAGCAGATGAGCACGATGATCGGCGAGCACCTGGCCGGCCAGGTCCGCGATGTGTCGTTGCAGCTGTATGCGCAGGCCGCCGACTACGCGCTGGGGCGCGGCATCATCATCGCCGACACCAAGTTCGAATTCGGCCTCGACGACGCGGGCCGGCTGACGTTGATGGACGAGATCCTGACCCCGGATTCGTCGCGCTTCTGGCCGGTCGATGGCTACCGCGAGGGCAGCAACCCGCCGAGCTTCGACAAGCAGTACCTGCGCGACTGGCTCGAAGCGGTGCGTGTCGATGGGCAGCCCTGGAACAAACGCGCGCCCGCACCGACGCTGCCCGACGAGGTGGTGCAGCGCACCGCGGCGAAATACGCGCAGGCGCTGCGCATCCTGGAGGGCTGAATGGCTTCACGCCTGCTCGACGGTCTCGACGCCCGCATCGCCGCCGCCGCGACGCCCGTGGACCGCGCGTGCCTGCAACTGCGCAAGGCCACCTACCTGGCACGCCAGGGTCATGATGGCGACGCCGCCGCCACCGTCGCCGCCGTTCGCCAAGCCTTCGACAAGGCGCCGAACGCCGAGGTCACGGCCTGGGTCAGCCTGGTCGAAAGCCTGATCCAGTTCTACCGCCACCCCGACCCGGAGGCGATGGACCGGCTGCGCCGCGCCGAGGTACTGGCGCGTGCGATCAGGCACACGGAGTTGATGGCACTGTGCGCGGCGTGGCTGGCGCATATGGAGTTCAATGCCCGCCGGATGCCGCAGATGGTGGATCACGCCGCGCAGGCCCTGCAACTGGCTGAAGCCTCGCATCACGCGACCATGGCGAGGGTGAGCCTGGTGATCGCCGACGCGTTCCAATACGCCGGCCGGCTCGATCAGGCCAAGCCCTGGTATGCCGCAGTGCGAGACCAAGCGCTTGCCGAGGGCGACGACTCGATGATCAGCGCGATGTTGCACAACAGCGCAACGTTCAGGGCAAACAACGTACGTTTGGGCGAGGCTTTCGGCAATGCTCAAGCTGTACAAGCCGCACAGGCCCTTATGGAGGCCGAGTCGACGGGGAACTTCGATTCCGGAATTGGCACAGCATCGCTGACGCTCTTTGTTCCTCTACTAAGAGCTCAGCTATTAGCCGTTCAGGGGCGCTACGCGGAAGCATTGCCACTGTTCGAAGCCAACCTAGATAGAGTTGGCGAACAGGGAATGGAGCGTCTGAAAATGAACTTCCTTGCTGACCGGGCGTATTGCCAGCTGCGACTCGGTCGTGTGGAATCAGCAAGGCGTGACATTGCTAGCGCCCTCGAGAGCGAGAGCTCTGACTGCGACCCCGACGACTTGGCGATGCTGCATGCGCTTGTAGCAAGAATGCTCGATGAACTTGGGGAGCAAGTGCTCGCCAAGCGGCATCAAAAGCTGGCCAATGAGCATTTGATTGCTCACACCACGCTGCAGCTTGACCTGTTAGAGCGAATGAGCCGGCAGTTGCCAGCAACGCCGGACGGCGCCTTCCCATCCGACAAGCGCTAGAACACACGCTCCATGACCACGTCGATGACCATGCCACACAGCGTATAGAGCAACGAACCGATCAACGCGGCACCGAATCCGGCCACCGCGAAGCCATCGAGCATCGATGCAGCCGCCCAGAACATCAGCGCGTTGATGACGAACAGGAACAACCCGAGCGTGAGCAGCGTCACCGGCAACGTGAGCAGCACCAGCACCGGCCGCACCAGTGTGTTCAACAAGCCGATGACGAACGCCGCGATCAACGCCGCGCTGTAGCCGACCAGAGCAACGCCGCCATAGAGGGTGGTCACCAGCAGCAGCGCGCCAGCCAGTAGGAACCAACGGATCAGAAGTCTCATGCACGCAGCATAGCTTCCTGCCAGCACGACTCGCGCCTGCGGCGTCGGGGAATGGCAACCACCGGGTACAAAACCGCTTCTCATGCCTCGGCGGTGGCATTAACATCCGCACGCTCCGGCGTGAGGCCAGAAATCACGGGCGACAACAGCCCAGGCAGCGCCGGTTCATGTTCCTGAACCAGATGGAGAATGAAATGGCAACTGCGAAGAAAGCCCCGGCCAAGAAGGCGCCGGCAAAGAAGGCACCGGCAAAGAAGGCGACACCGAAGAAGCCGCCGACCAAGGCAGCCCCGGCCAAAAAGGCCGCTGCCAAGAAGGCGCCGGCAAAGAAGGCCCCAGCCAAGAAGCGCGCGCCCAGTGCCGCGTTCATGAAGCTGATGACGCCCAGCGCCACGTTGGCGGCGGTGATCGGCGACAAGCCGCTGCCGCGCACCGAAGTGACGAAGAAGCTGTGGGACTACATCAAGAAGAATGACCTGCAGGACAAGGCCAAGCGCACGATGATCAACGCCGACGCCAAGTTGAAGGAAATCTTCAAGAAGGCCCAGGTGTCGATGTTCGAGATGACCAAGCTGGTCAGCGCACACCTGAAGTGATGTGCCCGGCCCCCGCGGCAACGCGGGGGCTTTTCCCGTCCCTTTTCCCGCGCGCTGCTATCCGCGCAGCAAGCGCCGCTCGACGAAATCGAGCCGGTCCTGCCCCCAGAACACCTCGCCGTCGATGACGTAGCTCGGCGCGCCGAACACACCCGCGTCGATGGCCGCACGGGTGGCCGCTTGGTAGCGATCGGCGATCGCTGCCGTCTTCGACAGGGCCAGCGCATCGGCCGGTAGCGCGCGTTCGTCCAGCAGCGCAGCCAGCGTGGCCTCGTCGTCGATGTTGCGTTGTTCGGCCCACACGGCGCTGAGCACCGCTTCGGTGATGGCCAGTGCGGCATCGCTGCCCCGCTGCGATGCCACCGCCAGGATCAGCAGCGCAGACTTGTCGCCAGGCACCGGAAAGAATTTCGGCTGAATGTGCATCGGCAAGCCCAGCCATTCGCTGAAGCGCCGCAGCTCGACCAACCTGTAGGCCACCCGTTGCGGCGCGCGCTTGGCCAGCGGCAAACCGCCCGAGACCGGAAACACCTGACCGCCCAGGTCCATCGGCAGGACGTTGATGGTGGCCCCTGCCGCGCGCGCCATGTCCACCAGTCGGCGGTGGCCCAGGTAGGCCCAGGGCGATTGCGGTGCCAGGTAGTAGTCGATCGTCAGTGCCATGCGGTTCTCCTCGGCGGGTCAGGCGACGGGTTCGGGCTGCGGCATGTGCTGCGCCAGAAAGCGCCCGGTGTGGCTGGCGGGATGGTCGGCCACCTGCTCCGGCGTGCCGGCGACCAGCACGCGCCCGCCGCCGGCGCCACCTTCGGGCCCCATGTCGATGACCCAGTCGGCGGTCTTGATCACGTCCAGATTGTGTTCGATGACGACGATGGTGTTGCCGGCGTCGCGCAGCTGGTGCAGCACGCGCAGCAACTGCGCGGTGTCGTGGAAGTGCAGCCCCGTGGTCGGCTCGTCCAGGATGTACAAGGTGCGTCCGGTGTCGCGCTTGCTCAGCTCCAGCGCCAGCTTCACCCGTTGCGCCTCGCCGCCGGACAGCGTGGTGGCGCTCTGCCCCAGCGTGATGTAGCCGAGCCCGACATCGAGCAACGTGCGCAGGCGCCGCGCGATGTTCGGCACGGCGTTGAAGTAGCCGTGCGCTTCTTCCACCGTCATGGCCAGCACCTGCGTGATGTTGCGGCCCTTGTAGAGGATTTCCAGCGTCTCACGGTTGTAGCGCGCGCCGTGGCAGACGTCGCAGGGCACGTACATGTCGGGCAGGAAGTGCATCTCCACCTTGAGCACGCCGTCGCCCTGGCAGGCCTCGCAGCGGCCGCCGGCGACGTTGAAGCTGAAGCGCCCCGGCCCGTAGCCGCGTTCGCGCGCGGCCGGCACCTCGGCGAACAGCTCGCGCATCGGCGTGAACAGCCCGGTGTAGGTGGCCGGATTGCTGCGCGGCGTGCGGCCGATCGGGCTCTGGTCGACGTTGATCACCTTGTCGAAGGCCTCGAGCCCTTCGATGGCATCGTGCGGCGCCGGCTCGGCGTGGCTCGAGTACAGCTTGCGCGCCACCGCCGCATAGAGCGTGTCGTTGACCAGCGTGCTCTTGCCCGAGCCCGACACGCCGGTGACGCAGGTCAACAGCCCGACCGGGATCTCGGCGCTGACGCCTCTCAGGTTGTTGCCACGCGCGTTGACGATGCGCAGCACGGCGGGCGCATCACCTTCGGGCGCTGCCGGCACATGGCGCTCGTCGGGCACCTCGATGCGCAGCTTGCCGGCCATGTACTGCCCGGTCAGCGATTCGCTGCTGGCCTGCACCTGCGCCGGCGTGCCCTGCGCGATGACACGCCCGCCATGCACGCCCGCGCCCAGGCCCATGTCCACGACATGGTCGGCGGCGCGGATCATGTCCTCGTCGTGTTCGACCACCAGCACCGAATTGCCCAGGTCGCGCAGCCGCTTCAGGGTGCCGATGAGGCGCTGGTTGTCACGCTGGTGCAGCCCGATGCTGGGCTCGTCGAGCACGTACATCACGCCGGTCAGCCCGCTGCCGATCTGGCTCGCCAGGCGGATGCGCTGCGCCTCGCCGCCGGACAACGTGTCGGCGCCACGGTCCAGGCTCAGGTAATTCAGGCCCACGTCATTGAGGAACTTCAGCCGCGAACGGATCTCGCGCACGATCTTGTCGGCGATTTCGGCTTTTGTGCCTTGCAGCCGCAAGGTGTCGAAGTAGGCCAGGCTGTCGGCCAGCGTCTTGTGTTCGACCGCGAAGATCGGCTCGCCCGGCGCGCTGTCGTCCTGCTGCAGGAACACGTTGCGCGCCTCGCGCTTGAGCCGCGCGCCGCCGCAATCGGGGCACGGCTTGGCCGCCTGGTAACGCACCAGGTCTTCGCGCACCGCCGACGAATCGGTCTCGCGGTAACGCCGTTCCAAGTTCGGCAGGATGCCCTCGAAAGGGTGCGATCGTTTGACCGAGCGGATCTTGCCCTTGGCCCCCTGCGCCTCGTAGACGAAGGCGATGTTCTCTTCGCCCGAGCCGTGCAGCAGCACCTGCCGGGCCTGCGCCGGCAGTGCTTCGAACGGTGTGTCGATGTCGAAGCGGTAATGCGTGGCCACGCTTTGCAGCATCGAGAAGGTGTAGGCGTTGCGCCGGTCCCAGCCCTTGATCGCGCCCGAGGCCAGGCTCAGGCTGGGGAAAGCGACGACGCGCGCGGCGTCGAACACCGTCACCTGGCCGAGCCCACCGCAAGTCGGACAGGCGCCGACCGGTGAGTTGAACGAGAACAGCCGTGGCTCCAGCTCGCTGATCGAATAACTGCACACCGGGCAGCCGAACTTGCTCGAAAACAGGTGTTCGGCACTTTCGCCGGACGCGGCCGTCTTGTCCATCTCCAGCGCGATGGCGCGCCCGTCGGCGATGCGCAGCGCGGTCTCGAAGCTTTCCGCCAGACGCTGTTGCAGCCCCGGCGCCACGCGCAGCCGATCCACCACCACGTCGATGTCGTGCTTGTCGTTCTTCTTCAGCTTCGGCAGGTCGGTGGCCTCGAATACCTCGCCGGGCTTGCCGTTGGCGCCGATGCGAAAGCGCACATAGCCCTGCGCCTGCATGTCCTGGAACAGCTCGACGAACTCGCCCTTGCGGTCGCGAGCCACCGGCGCCAGCACCATCAGCCGCGTGCCTTCGGGCAGCGCCAGCACCGCATCGACCATCTGGCTGACGCTCTGCGCCTGCAGCGCCAGGTGGTGGTCGGGGCAGAACGGCGTGCCGGCGCGCGCATACAGCAGGCGCAGGTAGTCGTGGATCTCGGTGATCGTGCCCACCGTCGAGCGCGGGTTGTGCGAAGTTGCCTTCTGTTCGATGCTGATCGCCGGGCTCAGGCCTTCGATGACATCGACATCCGGCTTGTCCATCAGCTGCAGGAACTGCCGCGCATAGGCCGACAGGCTCTCGACATAGCGCCGCTGGCCTTCGGCATACAGCGTGTCGAAGGCCAGGCTGGATTTGCCCGAGCCCGACAACCCGGTGATCACCACCAGCGCATGGCGCGGGATGTCCAGATCGATGTTCTTCAGGTTGTGCGTGCGCGCGCCGCGGATGCGGATCGCGGGGGCGTCGATGGGCGATTCAGTGGGCATGGGCGAGGGGCGAGGGCAACCGAACATCATATCGGCCTATGCTGTTGCCGCGGGTGTGCGGGTACTGGGCCGACCGGGCAGGCGGGTGTCTCGCGATCGGCGCTCGGCTGCCAGCCGGCCAAGGCGGCGCAGCGCACGTATGATCAATTGGCGCGGCCATGGTGTCGGGCGCGACCCAACAGAGCGCTGTTCGACGGCAAATGAAACGAGCGGAGGCACCCATAAGCGCAATGGTCTGCAGCAGCTTCGACAGCCCGGCCGCCCTTGCGATGGGCGAGTTGCGCTTGAAGCCTGCGCATGCCGCCTGAGCGCGTGCTCGACGTCGCGATCATCGGCGGCGGCATTGCCGGCGTCATCCACCTGCACTACGCCCGCCAAGCGGGGCTCGATGCGCTGGTGTTCGAGCGGCAGAACGGTGTGGGCGGCCTGTGGCGGGAACTGCCGGCATGGCAGGACATCCAGATCAGCCCGGTCGACTGGGCCTTGGGCGATCTGCCGTTGGCCGGGCCGATGCAGGCGCAGATCCTGGCCAACATCGAATCCTGGGTCGAGCGTTTCGCCCTCGCCGACGGCATCCGGCTGGCCAGCCCGGTGCGTCGTGCGCGCCACACCGGCACCTGCTGGGAACTCGAGACGCCGCAGGGCCTGGTGAGGTCGCGCCACCTGGTGGCGGCGACGGGCGGCCACAACCTGCCGGTCATCCCCGAAGTGCAGCGCCGCCATGCCACGGTGCGCGAACGGCACGCGAACGCCATGCACGAACCGGCCGAATTGGCCGGACGCGACGTGGTCGTCGTCGGCGGCGGTGCGTCGGCTTTCGACCTGCTCGATCAGTGCCTCGAACACCACGCGCGCCGCATCGTCTGGGTTTACCGCGGCCTGCGCTGGTTCACACCGACGAGCAAGCCCAAGGCCATCGCCGGCAGCGTGCGGCCTTTCGCCAAGATGCAGGCCAGCGGCATGACCGCGGCGCAGCAGAACGCGGCGATCCGCGCCGACATGTCGTCGCGCTACCAGAAGTTCGGCATCCAGGCGATCCAGCCGCCGCAGCCGATCGATGTGCTGCATGACCAGCTGATCCCGGGCCGGCCCCGCATGCTGGCCAATTTCGAGGCTTTCGAGCGTCATCCAGGCAGCGTGTCGGCGGTCGAAGGGCAGACGGTGCTGCTGTCGGACGCGACCCGGCTGGATGCGCAGCTGCTGTTGTGGGGCACGGGATACGCGATCGATCTGGGCTACTTCGAGGATCCGCGCCTCTCGGGCATCCGCAGCGTCAACGAACTCGGCGCGCGCTGTGGCTGCATCTTCCGCAGCCTGGACGCGCCCGACCTGTATTTCCCCAGTGTCGGCCTCGATGGCATCGGCGCGGCACCTTGGGCCAACGCGCTGATCGCCCGCTCGATCATGTCGCACATCCGCGGCACGGCACAACTGGACGCGGCGCCTGTTGGCCACAAGATCAACCACTTCGAGATCGCGCGCTACCTGTCGCAGCGCGATCCAGGCAGCTACGCCGGCTCACGGGGTTGGGACTTCTATCGCGATCTGGCGCTGAACACGCCCGACCATGAGCCCTATCCGATTCCCTGATCGTCAAGCCGTGATCGCCGCACGCCGTTCGCGAAATGCAACGAGCCCGCAGCGGGCCACTACCCTTCGAGCAGACTGAAGCTCAGGCCGGCAAAGCGTTCGAAGTCGCGGTCGAACGACACCAGCGTGGCCCCGTGTTCGATCGCCAATGCGGCGAGATGCGCGTCGTTCGTGAGGTTGCCGGCACTTCCGGCGCCGACGATCAGGCGCCGCAAGAGCGGCCAATGGCGCGGCGTCGCTTCCAGCAGGTGCGCGTTGGGCGCGGCCAACCAGTCGTCGACAACGGACAGGGCTTCCTCTGCTGGCAGCGGCCGGCTCAGGATGCCGCGGCGCGTGGCGAGCCGCACAAAACCCACCAGCGCGAGCCATGCGAAGCCGATGCCCGCGGTGTCCGACAGGCCGTCCTCGAGGCAGGACAAGGCGACCCCGTGTTCGCGGCTGTCGGCGTTGATGGCATTGAGCAGGACGTTGGTATCGACGAGTTTCATGCGCCGGCGCGATGACGTCGCTGCATGCGCGCGATCAGTTCGGCATCCTCTAGTTCGCCGGCCAGTGCGTTGGCCTTGGTCAAATCCACCAGCGGCCGGCCCATCTTGAAGGTGCGTTGCACGAAGCGCGCCGGCTTGGCCCCGCGGCCGGCCGGCTTGCGCAGGCCGGCGCGCACCGCGTCGTTCAGCGTCTGCTTGAAGGAGCTGTCCCGCTCGTGCATGGCGCGCTTGAGCAGCGCCTGAACGTCGGCGTCGAGCGTGACTGTGGTGCGCATGGCATCATGATAGCAAGTATTCTGCTGTCATGATGCTTCACGGCTGCTGCTGGTATCCGCGCGCCGCACCGCCAGCCGGCGCTTGGCGATGCGCGCGGCAGTGACTTGACACGCCGGGCCGCCGGCCGCGACCATGCCATCGGCTTCACTCTCGCGGCGACGACCATGCAGGCCATCGATTTCTGGTTCGAGTACGCAAGCACCTACACCTATCTGAGCGTCGCGCGCATGCACGCGCGGGCATCCGCCGCGGGAGTACCGGTCGTGTGGCGCCCGTTCCTGTTGGCGCCGATCATGGTCGAGCAGGGCCTGCTGCAGGGGCCCTTCCTGCCGTTTCCACGGAAGATGGCTCATATGTGGCGGGACATCGAACGCCGTGCGGCGGTGCACGGCCTGCCCTATCGAAAGCCATCGCATTACCCGCCGAACACGCTGTTGACCGCACGCGTCGGAACCCTTGCCGCCGCCGAGGGCTGGTGCCGGGAGTTCACGGAGCGCAGCTTCGCGCTGCATTGGACCGAGGATTGTGCAATCGGCAGCGAAGCGAATCTGTCGGCGGTGCTGCGGGCGCTGGGCATGGAGCCGGCGGCCGTCATGGCCCGAGCGCTGAGCACTGACAACAAGGATCGTCTGCGCGCGGCGACGGACGAGGCCAAGGCCGCCGGCCTGTTCGGATCGCCGTCCTTCGTCGTGCAGGGCGAGTTGTTCTGGGGTGACGACCGCCTGGAGGATGCCCTGGCCTGGGCATCGGGCCGTCCCGCGTCGGGCGCGGATCAACCGGTCGTGCCGAGCACCCGCAGAATCTCCACCCCGTAGGCCTGCAACTTCTTCGCGCCCACGCCGCTGATGCCGGCGAGCGCGTCCAGGTTCTGCGGGCGCTGCTGCGCCATCTGCGCAAGCGTGGCGTCGTGAAAGATCACGAAGGCCGGCAGGTTGTGCTCGCGCGCCACCTCGGCACGCCATTCCTTCAGCGCGGCAAAACGTTCCTGTCCGGCGTCGTCCAGCGGCACCGGCGCGGCCTTGGCAATCCTCCCCACCTTCGCTCGGCCAGCGCCCTTGGGCGCCGTGGTCGGCACGCGCAGCATCATCTGCACCTCGCCGCGCAGCACGGCGCGCGCGCTGTCGGCCAGCGCCAGCGTGCTGTATTCGCCTTCCACCTGCAGGTGGCCGAGCGCGATCAGCTGGCGCAGCACCGAGCGCCACTGCGCCTCGCTCAGGTCGGCGCCGATGCCGAAGGTGCTCAACTGCGCGTGGCCGCGCTGCGTCACCTTGTCGGTGGCCTTGCCGCGCAGCACGTCGATCAGGTGCACCGCGCCGTAGTGCTGGCGTCCGTGCTGATGGAAGCGATAGACACCGCTCAGCGCCTTGCGCGCCGCCTCGGTGGCATCCCAGGTGGCGGGCGGCTGCAGGCAGTTGTCGCAGTTGCCACAGGGCGCACTCGGCTCGTCGAAGTAGCCCAGCAGCCGCACGCGCCGGCAGTCGTGCGCCTCGGCCAGCGCCAGCAGCGCGTCGAGCTTGCCGCGCTGAAGGCGCTTGAACTCCTCCTCGGCCTCGCTCTCGTCGATCATGCGCCGCTGGTTGACCACGTCGGCCAGGCCGTAGGCCATCCAGGCGTCGGCGGGGGTGCCGTCGCGCCCCGCGCGGCCGGTTTCCTGGTAGTAGCCCTCGATGTTCTTCGGCAGGTCGAGGTGGGCGACGAAGCGCACGTCGGGCTTGTCGATGCCCATGCCGAAGGCGATGGTGGCGACCATGACGATGCCGTCCTCGCGCAGGAAGCGGTCCTGGTGGCGGCGGCGCACGCCGCTGTCCAGCCCGGCGTGGTACGGGAGTGCGTTCAGGCCCTCGGCGGCCAGCGCGGCGGCGATTTCCTCGACGCGCTTGCGCGTCTGGCAATAGACGATGCCGGCATCCCCATCATGTTCGTCGCGCAGGAAGCGCAGCAGCTGCGCGCGCGGGTTGGCGTCCTTCTCGACGATGGTGTAGCGGATGTTCGGCCGGTCGAAGCTGCTGATGAAGGTGCGCGCACTTTGCAGCTGCAGCCGCTGAATGATGTCGGCGCGCGTGTGCGCGTCGGCGGTGGCGGTAAGCGCGATGCGCGGCACGCCGGCATAGCGTTCGTGCAGCACGCTCAGGCCCAGGTACTCCTCGCGGAAGTCGTGCCCCCACTGGCTGACGCAATGGGCCTCGTCGATGGCGAACAGGCTCAGCAGGTTGCGTTCATGCAGCGAATCGAGCATCGCCAGGAAGCGCGGCGTGAGGATGCGTTCCGGCGCGGCGTACAGCAGCACCAGCCGCCCCGAGCGCAGCTCGCGCTCGATGGCCGAGGCTTCGCTGCCCTCGAGCGTGCTGTTCAGGAAGTTGGCATGCACACCGAGCTCTTCGAGCGCGCTGACCTGGTCGTGCATCAGCGCGATCAGCGGCGACACCACCACCGTCACGCCCTGGCCGGCGCGGTGGCGGGCGATCGCCGGCACTTGGTAGCACAGGCTCTTGCCGGCGCCGGTGGGCATCAGCACCAGCGCGTCGCCATTCGCCACGACATGGTCGATGATGTCGCGCTGCTGGCCACGGAAGGTGTCATAGCCGAAGACGTCGCGCAGGATCGGCAGCGTGTCGGTGGCCGTCTCGAGGGCTGCGTTGGGGGTCATGTCCATGGGCTGCACTCGATGGTAAGGCAGCGCTTTGCCCTGCCATGATGGCGCTGAACAAGGAGTACGCGATGAACGACAAGGCAAGCGACAAGGCCCAGGCGTTGCGCCGGCAGCTGATCCGCAACTTCGGCACCGCCGAGCTGCAGCGCGTGCAGCGCGAGCCGCTGTACGACGCGCGCTGCGTGCGCCTGGCTGCCGGCACGGCGGCGGTCAAGCTTGGTTTGGGGTTCGACATTCTCGAACCCGGCAAGCGCGGCTGCCCGTATCACTTCCACCGTGCGCAGGAAGAGATGTTCGTCGTGCTCGAAGGCCACGGCACGCTGCGTGTGGCCGGCGAGATGCTCGAGGTCACGGCCGGCGACGTGGTGTTCATCCCCGCCGGGCCCGAGTACCCGCACCAGTTCATCAACACCTCCGATGCGCCGATGAAGTACCTGAGCATCAGCACGCGCGAAACACCCGAGATCTGCGAGTACCCGGATTCGGGCAAGTACGCGGCCTATGCCGGCGATTTCGATGCCGTGCAGCGCCTGCCGGCGTCGCTCGACTACTGGGACGGCGAGCCTTAGATCGTGTGCCCCCCGAAGGCGGGCCCGCATCGGCGTGCCACCTTGGGGGCGATGTCGGCGCGTCGCCCGGTCGCTATGATCGAGACACCGAATTCCCCCACCTGCAAGCAAGGAGTGCCCCATGGCTTCCGTCAACAAAGTCATCCTCATCGGCAACCTCGGCCGTGACCCCGAAGTGCGCTACGCCCCCAGCGGCTCGGCGATCGCCAACGTCACGCTGGCCACCACGCGCAGCTGGAAGGACAAGACCTCGGGCGAGAAGGTCGACGAGACCGAATGGCACCGCGTGGTGTTCTACGACCGGCTGGCCGAAATTGCCGGCGAGTACCTGAAGAAGGGCAAGCAGGTCTACATCGAGGGCCGCCTGAAGACCCGCAAGTGGACCGACAAGGACGGCGTGGACAAATACACCACCGAGATCATCGCCAACGAGATGACGATGCTCGGCAGCCGCGAGGGCATGGGCGGCGGCGGGGGTGACGACGGCGGCAGCTACAGCAGCCGCGAGCGGCCCGCGGCCCGCCCGGCGGCTGGCGGTGCACCGGCGCCCAAGCCGGCAGCCAAGTCCAGCACCGGTTTCGACGACATGGACGACGACATTCCGTTCTGACGGCAAGGCCCGGCGTGCCGGCGCCGGCAAGTCAGCCGGTCAACAGCGGCACGCCCCACAGCGCCCACGCTGCCACCAGCGCCCACACCGCCAGTGTGGCGAGCAGATTGATGCCGGCGTGGTTCTGGCTGAACAGCGCCGGGTTCCAGTAGGCCACCGGCTTGCCGGCCAGTGGCCAGCCGGGCACGAAGCGGCGCACCTGGGCGCAATAGTCGTCGTAGGGTGCGCCGAAGATCGGTCGCAGGTGCGCTTCCTCGCGCTGCACGCGCGAATCCATGTACAGCCAATAGCCGATGGTGAAGGCCAGCAGCAGCCACCCCTGGCCCGCGAGCATCAGGAAGCCGAGCACGATGAAGTAGCGTCCCAGGTACATCGGGTTGCGCACCATCGTGTACGGGCCGCGGATGGTCAGCGTGGCGTTCTTGTCCAGCGAGGCGAAGCACCAGATCTGGATGAACTCGCCCAGCATCGACACCGCAAAGCCGGCCAGCAGCCACTGGCGTTGCACGAACGGCGCCAGCAGCACGATGACGACGATGCCGATCGGCACACGCATCTTCACCAGGAAGCGGCGCATCCCGGGGTGCTGGACCAGGGTGTCTGAGGTTTCCTTCATGGCCTCATTCTCTGTCGGCCGGCGCCCTGCTGGCCGACCCCGCTGGCGGCGCCGTCTTGCGGGCGCCGAGGTAGCCGCGAAAGATCCAGAAACGCCGCCAGCGTGTCAGCCGCTCGAAATCCGCGCGCCGCGATGCGCCCATCGTGTCGGGCTGTGATTGCAGCCACTTCTTGTATACCCCACTCATGTCCAGATCGTCGAACCATCGGCGCAGGCCCTGCGGCATCCAGCGTGTGGACAGCGCAGCCTGGAAGTCGATGATGCCGGGGCTGCCGTCGGGCAGCATCAGCAGGTTGCCGCCGCCGCGGGTGTCCAGGTGCACCAGCCCGCGCGCATGCACTTGCCGCAACAGCGCCTCCAGCGCGAGCAGGTAGGGCGTGCCGATGGCCGCAGCATCGACTCCGGCGAGCGAACGGCCGGGCACGAAGCGCGCCGCCATCGCGAAGGCATCGACCCGAAAGGCCTGGTCGGGGATGCCATGAATGCCCTCGAGCCGACGCAGCGCGCGCACCTCGCGGCCGAGCAGGAAGCGGCCGACCGTATGGCGCACGATGAACGCGCGCGACGAAAAGTCCTTGAAGATCCAGTCGGTGCCATCCAGACCGATGCGCTCAACCCGCGCATTGGCGAAGCGCCCGTCGCGCAACAGCTCGCGCGCAGCGCGACCCAGGTCGCCACGGCCGAAGGCGGCTGGCACGGTCATGCGGCGGGCCGGCCGGGCGGCTACAGCCGCAACACCGACAACCACTCGCGCTGCGCGTCGCTGAGCGCGCTGTCGGGCGTCATCATGGCGAACTGCAGCGTGCCGCGGATGGCCGGGTCCTCGTCGGGCGGCGGCCCGGCCAGCAGCGCATCGAGCAGCGTGCGCGCCCGCGCCAGGCTGGCGTGGTATTGCTCGAAGATGGCGCTGACGCTGACATGCAGCGCAGGGTCTTCGAGCCAGCAGTCGTAGTCGGTGACGATGCCGACGCTGGCGTAGCCCATCTGCGCCTCGCGTGCCAGGAACACCTCGGGCACGTTGGTCATGCCCACCAGGTGGCAGCCGGCCTGGCGCATGAACAGGCTCTCGGCGCGGGTGCCCAAGCGCGGGCCTTCGACGCAGGCGTAGGTGACATCGCGGTGCAGCGTGATGTCCATGCGCGCCGCCTGCGCCGCCACCCAGTCGACCAGTCGCGCGCTGACCGGCTGCGCGGTGGACACATGCGCGGCCACGCCGCCACCGAAGAAGCTGCGCTCACGGCCGCCCTTGGTCCAGTCGAAATACTGGCTCGGCATCGCGAAATCGCCCGGCGCGATGTGCTCGGCCAGGCTGCCCACGGCCGAGAAGCCGAGCAGCTGCGTGGCACCGGCGCGTTTCAGCGCGAAGATGTTGGCGCGGTAGTTCACCTCGTGCGGCAGCAGCTTGTGGCCGGCGCCGTGGCGCGCCAGGAACAGCAGCGGCTGGCCGCCGAGCCGGCCCTTGGCGATGACACCCGACGGCTGACCGAACGGCGTGGCCGCATCGAGGCGTTCGTCCACGGCCATGCCGGGCAGTTCATAGATGCCGGTGCCGCCGACGATTGCGAGCATGTGTGCCGTCCTTGAAGATTGCAGAGCCTGTCGTGGCCATTCTGGCCGAAGCGCCTGTCGCTGCGGCGTCCTACCGCGGCAGTTGGTAGCGCGTGCTCGGCCCCTTGCCGGTCTGCACCAGCAGGCCACGGTCGGCGAGCTGCCCCAGGTGCTTCGATGCCGTGGCCAGGCCCACGCCGCACAGCTTGGCATAACCGCTCTTGTTCACCGATCCGGCCTGCAGCACGTGCTGCAAGACCTCGTCGCCACGTTCGGGGCGCAGCAGATCGGCGGCGGCGTCGTGCCACAGCGCGGCCAGACGCTGCTCGCGGCTGAGTCCGCGCTCGTAGCGCTCGCGCAGTTGCGCCAGCAGCGGCGCAAAGCGATCACCCAGACCGTGCCGCTCGATCAAGCCGACGGCTGCCTCGCGCTCCTTGACCGCGATGTCCACGTAGGCACGCGCGATCGCCAGGTGGGCCTCGACCTGCTGTTCGGGCGCCAGCGGCAGCGCCAGCGCGGCGCGGTGGCGCTGCACCTCGGCCATCTGATCGAAGTGCGCGGCGAACTCGCCGGGCAACAGGCGGTCGTGGAACTGGCCTTCGCGCGGGCCCAGGATCTCGCCCTTGAGCCGCCGCGTGGCCTCGGCCGCGCCCGGGTCGCCGCCCTCGGGCCACGCCGCCAGCGCGGCCGCGCTGTGGGCATCACCGCGGCGCTCGTCGTCGGCCTGGTCGGCAGCCTGGAAGCGCTTGTAGAAGGCCTCGGCCAGGTTGTAGTGCGCACGCCCGACCAGCAGCGCGAGCCGGGCGCGCTGGCTCAGATCGAGCGCGGTCTGATAGTGGCTGATGGCGGCGTCGTACTTGCCCTGCCAGAAGTAGGTGGCGCCCAGGTGCAGGTGTGTGGCCGCCAGCGTTTCGGGCTCGACCGTGAAGCGTTCGGCCATGTCCAGCACGCGCTGTGAATAGTCGATGGCGCGGGCGAAATCCTGGGCATCGCCGTAGATCAGGCTCAGGTTGCCGTAGGTCTTCAGGATCGATTGCCGGTCGCCCAGGCGTTCGTACAGGTTCAGCGCGCGGTGCTTGTGTTCGAGCGCGCGGCGCAGGTCGCCGCCGCGCCGCCAGTATTCGCCCCAGGTCTGCTCCAGGCTGGCGATCACGGCCGGCTCGTGCGTGCAGTGTTCGCGCAAGGCCTCGGCGCGGTCGAGCACGGTCTTCGAGCGCGGGTCGTTGCGCAGCACGTACAGCCAGGCCAGCTTGACCAGCGTGCTGACATGCTCGACCAGCACTTCGGCATCGACGCGGCTGGGGTCGTCGTGCAGCCCCGCCTGGCGCAGGAATTCGGCACTTTCCTGGTAACAGGCGAAGGCACGGTCGGCATCCCGCGCCTCGTTGAACTTGCCCAGCGCGCCATAGGCGATGCCGAGCGCGAGCTTGTCGTTGGCGGCGTTGGCCCCTTGCAGCGCGGCCTCGCAGGCCTGCAGTTCGGCGCTACCGTCGCCGCGCACCCGGCACAGCCCGGCCAGCGCCAGGTTCAGCTCGAAGCGCAGCCGCCAGTCCAGCGCGCGCTGCGCAAACTGGCGCACCAGCGCCTCGGTGTCGGCATGGCTGGCCAGCTCGACGCTGAAGCGCTTCAGGACATCGATGAAGCCGGCGCTGTCGCCGCCTTGCAGCGTGTGCCACAACGCGGCGCGGCCGTCGCGGTTGATGCGCAGCGCGCGTTGCGCCTGGCGGGCATGCCAGGCCGCTCGCGTCGGCGCATCGGCCAGTGCCAGCAGCGCATGCAGTTCGTGCTGCAGCCGGGCATCGCGCAGGAGCGCGCGTTGGCCTTGCGGCGGCGGCTCGAACCACGCTTCGATGCACTGCCGCCGGGCCTTGTCGATGTGGCGATAGACGGTGCTCGCGCCGACGTTCCACAGGCTGCACAGCTGCTCGATCGCCGACTCTTCGGCGCGCGGCCGGTGTGTCGCTTCGATGTCGGCCACCGGTATGAAATCGAACTGGCAGCCCAGCGCCAGCAAGGGCCGCCACGCGCTGCGCTCGCGCCAGTCCTGTGGGGTGATGTCGCTCAGGCCGCTGCCGCCGTCGGGTCGCAAACCGGCGAGCGTGGCACGCAGCCACAGTGTCCAGGCGGTGCCGGCATCGCCCGGTAGCGCATCGCCCGCGATGACCCACAGCGGTGGCAGCAGGCGCCGCGCCAGCAAGGTGGTCAACCGCTCACGCCGACGCAGGAATTCGTCGAGCGTGCCCGCCTTGCAGGCCGCGAGGGCCTGGCTCAAGAGCATGTCGGCGTGCGGCCGCAACAACCCGATCGGGCGCCGGGCTCGCAAGCTAGGGGGGTGATTGAACATCGGGTTCACGCATCATCTGCCGATCGTCCAGCGCCAGCGGCGATGGTGCGCAAGAAGACGCGAAGCCATAGGACGCTGCCACGATGCGACTTTGCCAAGCCAGTGTAACAACGCCGATGCACCGAGGAGACCGCCATGGCCCTGCCCACCTTGACCTTCCGGAAGCCCCCCGCGACGACCCTCAGCGCCGGCGTCACGCTGGTCGTCTATGCGCCTTTCGGCACCGACGCGGTACTCAGCAGCTACCCGGGCAACACGCCGCTGAAGATCGAGCAGCACCCGCTGGTGTTGAACCTGATCGAGGTGGCCAAGTGCGGCGTGCATGTGTCGGCGTTGATCGACCTCTTCGATGACGACAGCTGGCTGGTCGAGATCACCGCCGGCAGCGCGCGGTCGCTGCGCATCACCTCGCGCTGGAAACAGCAGATGGACGCCATCAACAACCTTGCCGGCTTCCTGCGCCACACACTGGCGCGGCGCCCCGGCACGGCGCTGGTGCTGGCGCTCGAAGGCCACGGCGCCGGCTACCTGCCTGAAATCGACCTGAGCCAGTTGAACACCGCCAACCTGACGCAGGACGGCAGCATCGAATGGCACCTCAGCGCCGGCCAGGGCGCGCCGCTGCTGCCGATGGGCTCACCGCTGTTGCCGATGGGCTCCCCGCTGCTGCCGATGGGTTCGCCGCTGCTGCCGGTGAACCACCTGCCGCTGTCGAGCTGGGGGCTGGCGCAGGCGTTGAAAACAGGGCTCGGCGGCAAGACGACGCTGGCCGCGATCCACTTCAACAACTGCTTCAACATGTCGGTGGAGCTGTTGCACACGGTGGCCCCCTATGCGGAGTTCGCCACTGGCTACATGAACTACAACTTCTTCACTGCCGGTGAGGCCTACCCGGCGGTGTTCGCCAAGCTGAAGGCCGCCGGCGCGGCCAGCACCGAGCAGCTGGCGAAATGGTTCGCCGAAGCCAACCGCGACCTGCTGGCCAGCAAGAGCCACCACCCGACCACCGGCGGTGTGGTGCAGTTGTCGCGGCTGCCGTTGATCGCCAAGCGCATCGACGCGCTCGCCAAGGCCTTGATCACCGCACTCACCGGTGCCACCGCGGCGCAGCGGCCGGGCGTGGTCAATCGCATCCGCGATGCCATCTCGCGCGCCCAGCAGTACGACACCGTGGCGACGCAGGCGCTGGGCCTGCCCGACGAGCTGACCGACATCCGCAGCCTGGCCAGCGAGCTGCGCGCCTTCCCGGCAAACCCTGTCGCGGTGCAGCAGGCCGCCAAGGACCTGCTCGCCGCGACGACCGGCATCAAGGCCTACGGCGCGACCGACTCGCCATGGACCGCGCCGGGCGTGCCGTGGGACTTCTCGCGCCCCGATCTGGCGATGAACATCCTGTGCCCCGATCCGGCCCTGCGCGGGCTGTGGGACTGGCGCTCGCCGTTTTATCTGCAGGTCGTGCCCGATCCGACATTGCCGCCAGTGCAACCGCATGTCATCGACTTCCTGAAGACCACCGCCTGGGTGCCCTTCCTCATCGAGTACCACAAACAGGTGCCCTTCGTCGGCATCCTGCCGGCGGCGATTCCGGAATATCCGAGCTTCAACCGCAAGCACACGCTGCCGCCGAATCTCTGACGGCGCTGCGGCGCTGCCCCACTTCCGCGTCGCCCGCGTCCCCCGGATTGGGGACGCATCGACTTGCAGCGGCCGTTTTCGGCGCAGGCAGTTAGGGGCCCCTTAAGAGCGAGCTACCGCGGCGATCGTCTGCACATCGTCCGCTCGGCGCGGCCATTCATCGCTGAAGCACACGTCGCGTTGGGAAGGTGTCGCCGTTGCAATGGCGCCATGGCAGCACCCCGCCGCCCCCCGACGAAAGACGATCGATGAACTGGTTGATGCTCGCGCCGCTGCGGCCCTACGTGACGATGGCGGCTTTCGCGTCGCTGCTGCTGAACCTGGCGCTGGTGGTGCCGTCGCTGTACATGCTGCAGGTCTTCGACCGCGTGTTCGCCAGCCGCAGCATCGAAACGCTGGTCATGCTGGCGCTGTTCGCGCTGCTCGCGCTGGGCCTGGCCTTCTGCATGGACCGGTTGCGCGGCCGCTTGTTGGCGCGCGCCGCGCGCCGTGTCGACGAACTGCTGTCGGCACCGGCGCTGCAGGCTGCACTGAACGACGCGGCCCGCGGTGCGGCCGATGGCGAAGGCAACGCGCTGCCCGACATCGCGCGGCTGCGCAACTTCGTCGCCAGCCCGGCCTTGCAGGCGATGTTCGACGCGCCCTGGCTGCCGGTCTATCTCGTCGTCATCTTCGCGCTGCACCCGGTGTTGGGTTGGGCGGCCGGTGCTTCGGCGCTGGCACTGCTGGCGCTCGGCCTGTGCTCCGAGCGCTGCGTGCGCCACGATGCCGAGCAGGTGATGCGTGGCGGCCAGGCGGCCGGCCAGCGCATCGATGCCCTGCGGCGCAATGCCGAGGTGCTGGTCGGCATGGGCATGGCCGGCAACGCGGTGGCCGGCTGGCGCGAGACCCATGAGCGCGTGCAGGCCGCGCAGCAACGCCTGAGCCAGACCAGCGGCACGCTGGCCGCGCTGGGACGCATGCTGCGCCAGCTGGTGCAGGTGGGCATGCTCGGCACCGGCGCGTGGCTGGTGGTCGCCGGGCATGCCTCGCCGGGCATCATGATTGCCGCGACCTTGCTGCTTGGCCGCGCGCTGCAGCCGGTGGAGCATTTGATCGCCGGTTGGAAGGCGCTGGTCGAGGTGCGCAGTGCCTGGCGCCGCTTGCAGTCACAAACGGTCGATGCGCCTGCCGCCGCCGCGCTGCGGTTGCCCGAACTGCGCGGCGAGTTGCGGTTGGAACGCGCCAGTCTGATGCTGCCCGGTCAGCGCGCGGCGCTGATCAAACCCATCAGTCTGTCGCTGGCGAGCGGCGAGTGCCTGGGCCTGATCGGCGCCAGCGCGTCGGGCAAGACCACGCTGCTGCGCCTGATGCTCGGCCTGCGCCGGCCGACCAGCGGCGCCGTGCGGCTGGACGGCATCGAGCTGGCCAACTGGCCGGCCGAACAACTCAGCGGGCACATCGGCTACCTGCCGCAGGACGTGGAGCTGTTCGCCGGCAGCGTGGCCGCCAACATCGCCCGGCTCGGCGCCATCGATTCGCAACAGGTCATCGCTGCCGCACGGCTGGCCGGTGTGCACGAGATGATCAGCCGCCTGCCGCAGGCCTATGACACCGAACTCGGCGAGGCCGGCGCGGTGCTGTCGGGTGGTCAGCGGCAGCGCATCGCGCTGGCCCGCGCGGTGTACGGCGCACCGACGCTGGTGGTGCTGGACGAACCCAACGCCAGCCTCGATGCCGAGGGTGAAGAAGCCCTCACGGCCGCGCTGGCCGCGCTGAAGCAGCGCGGCACGACGGTGGTGCTGGTCTCGCACCGCCCGGCGCTGATGCGCCATGTCGACACGCTGGCCATCCTGCGCGACGGCGCCCTCGACATCTGCGGCCCGCGCGACGAGGTGCTGGCGCGGCTGCACGGCAAGACCGTGCGCCCGCTGCGCCGAGCCGAGCCCGCCGACACGGATGCCGCGCCATCCACCCCCGTTGCCCAAGGAGCCCAGGCATGAACACCACGATGCAGATCTCGCTGGCCACACTGCTGGCGCGGGCCCGACCCGATGCACAACAAGGCCGCGCCCTGAGCGCGCTGCGCTGGCAGCTGGTGTGGCCGGTCACGGTGGTGGCGGTGCTGGTGGGCACCTGGAGCAGCCTCGCGCCGCTGTCCGGCGCGGTGGTGGCCAACGGCCAGGTGCAGGCCGCGCTCGGGCGCAAGCCGGTGCAGCACCAGGAAGGCGGCATCGTGCGCGAGGTGCATGTGCACGAAGGCCAGCGGGTGAAGGCCGGCGATGCGCTGCTGGTGGTCGGCGACGTGCGCAGCGACGCCTCGCTCGACCTGCTGAACAAGCAGATGCTGGCCGAGCGCGTGCGCATGGCACGCAGCCGCGCCGAACTGGCGATGGCGGCCAGCTTCACCGCGCCGCAGGAGCTGGCGGCCAGCGCCGACATGCTGGCGCGCGAGCGCCAGCTGTTCGATTCGCGCCGTCAGACCCTGAACGAACAGCTGGCGGCGATGCAGTCGCAGGCGCGTGAAGCGAATGCCCGAATTGCCGCGCTGCGCGCGCAGCTGGGCGCGGCAGAACGCGCCACGCAGCTGGCGCGCGATGAGCGCGACATCAACGCCGAACTGGTGGCCAGTGGCTTCGTGCAGAAGACGCGGTTGCTGGGCATGGAGCGCAATGTCGCCGACACGCAGGCGCGCAGCGAGGCCACGCGCGGCCAGATCGCCGAGGCGCAGATGCAGTTGAGCAGCCTGGCCAATGCCATGGCGCAGGCGCGTGGCGCCTACCAGCAGCGCGCCGCCGACGACCAGAAGGATGCCGCCACACGGGTGCGCGAACTCGAAGACCGCCTGCGCCCGTCGCAGGACCAGGTCGACCGGCAGATCGTGCGCGCACCGGTCGATGGCACCGTGATGGGCTTGCGCGTGCGCACGCCCGGCACGCCGGTCGGCCCGCGCGAGCCGCTGCTGGAGATCGCGCCGTCGCAGGAAAAGCTGGTCATCGACCTGCGCATCGACCCGCGCGACATCGAACACGTGCGCATCGGCGACGCCGCCGAGGTGCGCCTGTCGGCCTTCGAGATGCGCAGCACGCCGCTGCTGCAGGCCACCGTCAGCGCGGTGGCGCCCGATGCGCTCAGCGACGCCAGCAGCAAGCAATCGTGGTACGCGGCGCAGGTCGAGGTGCAGCGCGACGAGCTGGCGCGCAACCCGCAATTGCGGCTGCAGGCGGGCATGCCGGCCGAGGTGTTCGTGACCACGCCGCCGCGCAGCCTGCTGCAGTACCTGCTCGAGCCGCTGGGCATCTTCGCGCGTCGCGCCCTGCGCGAGCCCTGATCGATTCATTCCCATGACAAACGAAAGGAGGTGCGCCATCCCCAAACCACACGCGCCAGGAGGCGCAATCGGCCCACGCATGAGCAGTCGGACATGAACCCGATGCCTGCGCGGCCGGCCCGGACCCCCCGGTCCATTGTTTTCCGATTCGTTCAATTCTCATCTCTCAACGGAGTTTCATCATGGCCCTCATCATTGGCAACAATGTCCTCAACGATGTCCTCAACGGCGGCGCAACCGACGACCAGATCTACGGTCTGGGCGGCAACGACACGATTCACGGCGGTGCCGGCAACGATCTTCTCGACGGCGGCGCCGGCAACGACCACATGGGCGGCGGGCTCGGCAACGATACGTATCGCGTCGATTCGGTCGGTGATTTCGTGCACGAATCCGTCGGCGAAGGCATCGACACCGTCGAAGCGTCGATCAGCTACACGCTGGCATCGAACTTCGAGAACCTGACGCTCACCGGCGTCGCCAACCTCAACGCCACCGGCAACACGCTGAACAACTACATCGTCGGCAACAGCGGCAACAACCGCATCGACGGCGGTGGCGGCAGCGACCACATGCACGGCGGTCTCGGCAACGACACCTATGTCGTCAACTCGTCAGGCGATCAGGTGCACGAGTTCTTCAACCAGGGCACCGACAGGGTTGAATCGTCGATCAGCTACACGCTGGGCGCCAACCTGGAGAACCTGACGCTGACCGGCGCGGCGGCGATTAACGGCACCGGCAACGAGCTGGGCAACGTGATCAACGGCAACAACGCCAACAACGTGCTCAAAGGGCTGGCCGGCAACGACACGATCCACGGCTACGGCGGTGACGACACCATCGATGGCGGTACCGGCGACGACCACATGGGCGGCGGCACGGGCAACGACACCTATTACGTCGATTCGGTGGCGGACTACGTCCATGAGAGTGCCAACGAGGGCACCGACAAGGTCTTCTCGCGCGCTTCCAGCTTCACGCTCGGCAGCAACGTCGAGAACCTGACGCTGCTCGACGCCTCCTTCTCGATCGGCCCCGGGGGCGTGCTCCTGCTGACGCCGGGCGGTGTCAACGGCACCGGCAACAGTTCGGCCAACGTCATGCAAGGCAACGCAGGCGCGAACGTGCTCAGCGGGCTGGCCGGCGACGACTCCCTGTACGGCAACGGCGGCAACGACACGCTCGACGGCGGCAGCGGCAACGACTACCTGAACGGCGGCACCGGCAACGACACGATGATCGGCGGCTTCGGCAACGACACCTACGTCGTCGATTCGGCAGGTGACGTGGTCAGCGAAACGTCGATCTTCGGGGGCACCGACTGGGTCTATTCCAGCGTCACCCACACGCTGGGCGCGAACGTCGAGAACCTGGTGCTCACCGGCACCGCGGCCATCAACGGCTATGGCAACGCGCTGAACAACAGCCTGTACGGCAACAGCGCCGGCAACTACCTGAACGGCGGCACCGGTGCCGACACGATGCGCGGCGGCGCCGGCAACGACCGCTACGTGGTCGACAACGTCGGTGATGCGGTGGTCGAATTCGCCGGCGGCGGCACCGACCGGGTGTATGCCAGCATTTCGCACACGCTGGCGGCCAACGTCGAGAACCTGTCGCTCACCGGCACCGCCGCCAGCGGCAGCGGCAACAGCGCGAGCAACTCGATCTCGGGCAACGCGTCTGCCAACACGTTGTTCGGCCTGGCCGGCAACGACACGATCTACGGCTACGGCGGCAACGACGTCATCCAGGGCGGCACCGGCGCGGACACAATCAGCGGCGGCAGCGGCAACGACGTGCTGCGCGCGGTGGACAACGTGTTCTTCGCCAACGACTTCGCCGAGGACCGCTTCGTCTTCGACACCGCGCTGAATGCGGCCACCAACGTCGATCTGATCGACAAGGCCAACTTCACGCAGGGTGGCAACGAAGGCTTCGACGACGAGATCGTGCTCGAGAACAGCATCTTCACCAACCTGCAGTCGACCCTGGGCACAAACACCGGCACGCTCGGTGCGGGCTTCTACTTCGAAGGCTTCAGTTCGGGCAACGGGCTGTTCGATCCGGTGGGCATCTACAACAACGTCGCCACCGGGCAGTTGTTCTACAACGCCACCTTCGGCACGGCGGGTGACAGCACGCTGTTTGCGGCCATCAACCTGGCCGGCGTCGCCGGCGGCTCGGCCGTCTTGTCGGCCGAGGAGTTCACGCTCGTCTGACGTGACCACGGGGGGCACCACGAGGTGCCCCCCTCACGACTGCAACACCTCAAATTCGACAGGAGCTTTCGACATGAATGCTTCGGATCTTTCCCAGCCATCATGTGGCGATACGAACCACGAGCTGCGCTTTCGCTCGCTCTTCCAGGACGGCCGCGCGCTGTCGTTTCCCTGCAATGCCGCCGGCCAGGTGCCGATGGATGCGTTGAGCGAGCGCCTGCGCCACAACTACCTGTACGCGCGCGCGGTCATCGGCCGCGAATTCTTCCTGCCCGAAGTCATCGCGTGCGCGCTGCACTGAGCGCCGCACCCGTTGCGCCGCCTCGCGCTATCGTGGCGCCAGGGCTTGGGTGGAAGGCACGATGAAATCACTGGGTGGCAAGGCCGACGGTCTCAGGCTGGAACGCATGCGCGCATCGCCGCTGTGGGCGGGTGAAGGCTTTCGCAACCGGCATCCGATCGCGCCGGGCCTGCGCGACACCCGTGCGCCACGCCCGACGCTGAGCGACTTCCTGTGCGGTGGCGAGCGGCGCACCCCTGACGCACCGTTGCCGGCGGTGAATCCGATCGAAGCCTGGCACAAGGCACCGGGCAGCGGTCTGCGCGCGACCTGGCTGGGCCATTCGACGGTGCTGGTGGAAATCGACGGCTGGCGCGTGCTCACCGACCCGGTGTGGGGGCCGCGCGCGTCGCCATCGCGGCTGGCCGGGCCGAAGCGATTTCAGCCGGTGCCGGTGGCGCTGAAGGAGCTGCCGGCGATCGACCTGGTGCTGGTGTCGCACGACCACTACGACCACCTCGACTATCCGACGATCCGGGAACTCGCGCACACCGACCTGCCCTTCGTCACCTCGCTCGGTGTCGGTGCGCATCTCGAAGCCTGGGGCGTGCCGGCCGCGCGCATCACCGAACTGGACTGGTGGCAGTCGCACACGCTGCAGCGCAAGGGCCGCACCGAACTGCAGGTGACGGCAGCGCCGTCGCAGCACTTTTCAGGGCGCGGGCTGAAGGACCGCAATGCCACACTGTGGTCCTCGCTGGCGCTGCGCACCGAGCGGCATGCGGTGTTCTTCAGCGGTGACACCGGGCTGACCAGCGAATACACGCTGATCCGCGACCGCCTCGGCCCGTTCGACCTGGTGATGCTGGAAGTGGGCGCCTTCCATCCGTCGTGGGGCGATATCCACCTTGGGCCCGAGAACGCGTTGAAGGCGCTGCAACTGCTCGGTGGCGGCGCCTTCCTGCCGGTGCATTGGGGCACCTTCAGCCTGGCGTTGCACGCCTGGGACCAGCCGGCGCAGACGCTGCTCGCGTTGGCTCCGGCACAAGGCGCACGGCTGCTGATGCCGCGCCTGGGCGAGGCGGTGGAACCGGCGCATGACAACCCGTTGCGGCCCTGGTGGCAGGGGCTGGACAAACCGCGTCGTGGCAAGCCCGCGCCGTCGGTGGCTCAGACCTTGCCGAAGTCGATGCCCTGGCCGGTGGATTGAGGTAAGGGCCGTCGAAGCCCTCAGGGTGCGACAGATGCGTCGGATCAGGGCTTCTTCTGCGCACCGCTTTGTTCGCGGTAGGCGTCGTACGGCAGCGCAGCGTCTTTCTCGCAACGGGCGCGCTCGTCGCGGTCGTCGATCTTCTGGCATTGCTGGCGCTGCGACGACTGCAAGCCGTGGTACCACGCCTGCGTGGTGCACGCGCCCAGCGCGATGCACAGCACCACAGCCACGACGCGCGTGATCATGATCTCAGTTCCACTTCGCCCTCGATCTCGACCGCGATGTCGAATGGCAGCTCGGCCATGCCGACCGCGCTGCGCGCATGCGCACCGATGTCGGGGCCGAACAGTTCGAGGATCAGGTCCGAGAAGCCGTTGATCACTGCCGGCTGGCGATTGAAGCCCGGCGCGCTGTTGACCATGCCGAACACGCGGCCCCAGGCGGCGATGCGCTCGAGGCTGCCGAGCTCGCGCTGCAGGCTGCCCAGGATCGCCAGCGCCGTCAGCCGCGCGGCCTCGTGGCCTTGTTCCAGCGTCAGCTCGCCTCCGACCTTGCCGCGCAGCGGGCTCAGGCTGCCATCGGCGAGCTGCGCACCGTGACCCGAGATCAGCGCGCGCGTGCCGACCACACGCACCATGGCGAACGGCAGGTGCACGCCGGGCGGCGCCTGCAGCGGCGCCGGCAGCACCAGGCCGAGGCCGCGCAGGCGCTCGTCGATGCCGGCCATCGCCGCTCAGCCTTTCGACTGCAGCATCGCAGCCATCCTCTGGTGGATCAGGTTCACGGCCTTCAGCGGACGCAGCATGACCTTGAAATCGACGATGCGGCCATCGTCCCGCCAGCGCAGCATGTCCACGCCGTTGATGGTGATGCCGTCGAGGTCGAGCTGGAACTCCAGCACCGCGTCGCGCGGCCCGACCACCTCACGCACATAGCGGAACGACGGGTTGTAGAACACCGCGAAGGCGGCCGACAGGTAGCGCAGCGTGATCGGCTTGCCGACCTGCGGTGTGTGCACCACCGGCGAATGGAACACCGCCTCTTCAGCGAGCAGGTTCTCGAGCGCGGCCATGTCGCGTGAGATCAGCAACGCATGCCAGGCGGCCACCGTGTCGACCGGGCGGTTGTCACCGGGCACCGCGGGGCTCCTTCGCGCGAGCGTCGCCGTGGTCGCGCCAGGCGACGAGCAGCAATGTGATCTCGCCGGCGTGAAAGGCCAGCGCGGCGGCCGGAATGGCGCTGAGCTGCCACACCAGCACGGTGGCGCCGGCCATCAGCCACGCGCCGAGCAGATAGAGGGCCGCCACCGCCGGTGCGGTCGGCCGGCCGAGGCGCCAACCGATCAGCGCGAGGGCCAGCAACACGAGCGCGGCCTTGATCGCCGCCATGCCGCGCAACAGGAACGCCAGGTCGGCATCGGCCAGCAGCGCAGCCGACGGCTGCGCCAATGCCGCGGCCAGAGTGATCGCGACCAGCGTGCCCGCCACCAGCGCCGCACGCCAGGCACTCGCGCGGGGCAATGCGTGCGGCAGGGCACGCGGCCACGTCGCGGCGGCGAAGCGCGGCATCGGTTGCGGCAGCGGCGTTGACATGTCGGGTTCGCGAGGTTTCGACGGACGGTTGTCGTGTGAGCTTACATGCCCTTGAACAGGCCGGCGTAGCTGCGGCTGACCTCGAGCTTTTCCGGGTGCCCCTTGATGCTGACGATCTGGCGCCCGCGCAGATCGCGGTGCACGCCGCCGATGGCCTTCACGTTGACCAGCGTCGAGCGGTGGATCTGCCAGAAGCGCTGTGGGTCGAGCTGCTCCACCAGCTCCTTGATCGGTTTGCGGATCAGCGCTTCGACCGTGGCGGTCTGCACGCGCGTGTATTTCTCGTCGCTGACGAAGAACAGCACCTCGTCGACCGCGATCATCGTGATGCTGTTGCCGACGTTGGCCTGGATCCACTGCAACGGCGGCGAGGCGTTGGCCGGGTCGAGCTTGGCGCTCAGCGTGTGCAGCAGCTGCTGCAGCGGCATCGCCGGCGCGGCGTCGGCATCGCGCGTCGGGTCGCGGCGCGCCGCCAGCCGATCGCGCAGGCGCCGCACCGTCAGCGCCAGCCGCTCGGCGTCGGCCGGCTTCAGCACATAGTCCACCACGCCTTGCTCGAAGGCCTGCACCGCGTACTCGTCATAGGCCGTGATGAAGACGATCTCGGGCAGCATCGCGTTGTCGTCGGCATCGTCGTCATCCGGTAACTGAACGATCTGCCGCGCCGCCTCGATGCCCGTCAACCCCGGCATGCGGATGTCGAGGAAGACGATGTCGGGCCGGTGGGTCTGCACCAGCTGCACGGCCTCCAGGCCGTTGCGCGCCTCGGCGACGATGTCGAGTTCGGGCCACACTTCGCGCAGCCGCGCACGCAACTGTTCGCGCATCAAGCGCTCGTCGTCGGCGAGCACGGCGCGCGGGGCGGGTTGTGGGGCTGGCTCGTTCATGACGCCATCGTATCGGCGCGCACCGGCTTGCGGCGCAGCAACCACCACAGCAGCAGTGCGGCCAGCCACAGCGGCCACAGCAGTACCGCCAACCCCAGCCCGAGCGCCAGCAGCAGCGCGGCCAGCAGCGCGAACAAGCCCAGGCCACCCAGCGCCAGCAGCAGCCCGATCGACAGCGGCACCGCCACCACCAGCAGCACCGCGGCCAGCACACCCCCGCCCGAGGCAGCCCACCCATGCCAGGCCGGCAGTTGCGCCAGGTCCACCGGCTCGCCGTTGATGTGCAGGCTCATGCCGCCATGCGCGACGCTGGCCAGCAGCCACAACCCGAGCGCGGTGCTGGCGCAGACCACCAGCACGGTCATCAGCAGCGCCCAAGACAACACGCGCGTGGTCGTCTTCATGCGTCGGACCGCGCCATGCTGCGGTACGGCACCGTGATCGTCACGCGCGTGCCGCCGCCGGGGTTTTCCTCCACCGTCAGCTTGCCGCGCGTGCCGTACAGCAGCGCCAGGCGCTCGCGGATGTTGGCCAGCCCGACGCCGGTGCCTGCGGTGCTGACGTTGTTGCGGGCCTTGCCGAAGCCGAGGCCGGTGTCGGCGACGCTGAGTGCGAGCTGGCCGTGCTCGATCTGCGCGCGCAGAGTCAGGCTGCCGCCTTCGGGCTTCGGTTCGAGCCCGTGCTTGATCGCGTTTTCGACCAGGCCTTGCAACATCAGCGGCGGAAACTCGGCCGACAGCAGGCCGTCGGGCACGTCGATCGTCGTGCTCAGGCGTTCTTCCATGCGCACCTTCAGGATCTCCAGGTAGGGCCGCACCACGGCCAGCTCATGACTCAGGTCGCGCACGCCGCTGGCATTCGCCTCGCGCAAGGTCGGCATGCTGGCGCGCAGCAGCGCGATCAGGTTCTTCTGCATCTGCGACGCGCGCGCCGCATCGGTCTGGATCAGGTGGTCGATCGAGGCCAGCGTGTTGAACAGGAAATGCGGCTCCACCTGCGCCTGCATCGCCGCCATGCGCGCTTCCATCACCTGGCGCTTCAGCGACTCGGACTCGGCCGTTTCGGTGGCAACGGCGGCCTTGGCCTCGGCCTGCATGCGGCCTTTGTAGCTGGCTTTGATGATGATCGAGCCAACCACCCAGAACAGCGCCAGGTCGGTCAGATCGAACCAGTGCACGCGCCGCGTGCGTTGGACCAGCCGCGTCGGCAGGTCGATGCCCACATCCTGGGCCGCCTGCTGCACGTCGGCTTTGGCCTGCGCGACATCGCGCGCGGCCTGGTCGAGGTCAGCCTGGTGCTCGTCGATCGCCCCCTGGATGGTGTCACGGGCCTCTTGCACGGCCTCGCGCACGGCGTCCTGAACTTCCTTGCCGAGCCCGGGCGGCAGCTTGATCTCGATGCTCGGCCCCGCTGCCGCCGCGCTGGCGGCGGAAGCCGCTGCTGCCGCCGGCACAGCCGACGCCGCCGACTCCGACGCCGCCGACGCAGCGCGGCGCCCCTTGACCGACGGCGCGACGCGCACGCCGTTCTCGTCGATGGTGATCTCCATGCTCACCGACTTGTCGCGGGAAGCGTGCTTGTCGGCGTTCTTCTCGACGCGCACGCGCGGCTCGCGCACGGTCTCTGTGATGCGCCAGGTAAAAGGCGGCAGCGACTGCAGAATGGCCGAGGCGATGATCAGCAGCAGCGCCAGCACGGTGAAGCGCTTCCAGCTGATGCTGACCAGCCAGTTGGCGTAGCGGTGGAAGCCACGCACGGCCTGCTGAGACAGTCGGCGCCAGCCTTGCGACCAGCCGCTGGGCGGGGCGACGGTGGATTCCATTGAGGCGGAGGCCGCGACTTGATTGCGCGGCTCGATCGAAACAGGATCCTCAATGTACCCAAGGCCCTGGCGCACCCGCCAGCGCCGTGCGACACGCTGCCGCCGGCAGCGATGCAGCGCTCAGCCGGCCGACAGGCCGGCTTGCGTCAGGACAACAAGCCGCCGGCCAGCGCCAGCAGCGCGACCGACAGCGCAGCGCACAGCACCAGGCGCATCAGCGTCGATTCATGGCGCTCCTGCGCCAGCAACTGGGCCACAGGGTCCAGCGCCGGCAGGGCCGCGGGCAAGCCTTCCAGGCTCGACGGCGACCAGCCGTTCTCGGTGGCATTGTGTCGGGCAAGGGTGGCGTTCATGGGCGGCTCGCTGTGATGCGGGGCGTCATGCAGGGATTCAGCGCGACGCATGCGTCATGATCGGTGCAGTCGATGACTGGTGCATGACACGGTGCGCCGCGCGCACGCCCCGTGTGACGGATTGCCGTGGCACGCGACACGGATGGCGCCATCGATCCAGATGCCGGCGGGCCGGCGTCAGCGACGAATGCCTTCGACCTGGATGACGAGCCGCACCCGGTTGGCGACGAAAGGCATGCCGAAGCTGGCCCCGAAGTCGCCGCGTTTCAGTTCGCCTTCGAAGTCGCCGCCGCAGACCTCGCGCTGAAGCGTCGGGTGGGTGTGGCAGCCGAAACGCGTGGCGAGCAGTTCGAGCGACTGGCTGACGCCGCGCCAGGTGATCTCGCCGCGCACGGCACGCAGCTTGTCGCCGTCGAAAACGAACCTCGAGGCGACGAAATACGCCACCGGCTCAGCGTCGCTGGCCAGCAGGTCGCCCTGGCGCAGCCGCGCGTCGAAAAATGGCAGGCCGGTATCCACCGTCGCGGTGCGCACCTGCAGGCTCACCGAGCCTGTGCCGGCTTGGCGGTCGAGTTCCACCGCCCCACCGATCGGTCCGATGCGCCCCCGCAGCGTCGAGGTGCCGAAGTGCATGACCTCGAAGTTCACGAAGCTGTGCTGCGGATCGAGCACATAGACCGCCGGCTGCGCCGTCGCCACGAGCGGCAGCGCCAACAGCGCAGCGAGGGCACACACGCCAGGTAGATGCCAGCCGGTGATCATGTCCGCAGGCGCGACCCGCTGTGCGAGCGCAGCGGGTCACTTGATTACTGCTTGATCGCCTCGACCTGCACGAGCAGCCTGACATCATCGGGAAAGCCGAAGGTCAGGCCGTAGTCCACGCCCCACAGGCTGCGCTTGAGCGTGGTTTCGAAGTCGCCGCCGCAGACTTCGCGCTTGAGCAATGGGCTCATGTAGCAGTTGAAGTTGGTGGCCTTCAACGTCACCGGGTGGGTCTTGCCACGCATCGTCAGCGTGCCGGCGACCTCGCTGACCTTGTTGCCGCTGAAATTGAACTTGTCGCCGACGAACCGGGCGGTGGGAAATTCGGCGACGTTGAAGAAATCCTTGCTCATCAGGTGCTTGTTCAGCGGCTCGACTCCCGTGCTGATGCCGGTCAGGTCGAAGGTGATCTCGACCCTGCCGGTCTTGCCGGCCCTGTCGAGGGTGACCGTGCCTTCCTTTTTGTCGAAGCGGCCCCGGTTGGTCGACGTGCCGAAGTGGCCGATCTCGTAGGTCGCGAAAGTGTGCGTCGGGTCGATGACAAAGGTCGCGCTCTCGGCCTGCGCGCCGAAGACGGTGGCGGCAAGCAGGGTCATCGCGAGTGGGCTTTTCATGGATCGGTTCCTGTGGATTGACGAGCGAAGGCCGGTTGGGTCGCAACGGCCTTGCAAAGTGTGACAGCCGCGGGCTGCCCGGCGCTTTCAGGGGCCTTGTCGAGGGCCTTCTGAAACGTTGAACTCAGACTCGCCGGCCGGCGCCACCCGCACGGCAAGCAGGCCTCGGGCCAGGTCCGCTCGCGCTTCGTCGGCCAGCAACTGGTGGCGCTCGGCGAAGTCCAGCATGACCACCGCCGCGTCCACCGTCATCGTCTCGCCGGTTGCCAGTGCGATCGCCTCGGGCGCCGGCAGCAGCTGGAAGCCGGCCACTTCGCCGTCCTGGTTGTGCGGCCGCCAGTCGGCCGCCAACGGCAGGTCGAAGGCAAACAGGCGCTCATGCTGCAGACCTTCGGGGATGTCGCGAAGCAGGCGCAGCACACCGCCGGCACGGGCTTGGGCCACCACCGAGTCGGTCAGTCCGGCTTCCTCCCAGCCCTCGCGACACAAGGCCTGCCAGGGCGATTGGCCGTGCGGCACGCCGCCACCGACCAGGTTGTCGAACAGGCCCGGGTCGGTGGCCTTGTCGAAGGCGCGCTGTGCGATCCAGATTCGCTCGGGCCGGCCGTCGGCACCCGGCACATAGCCGGTGGCATGCGCGCCGAGTGTCAGCGTGCCCCAGAAGCGTGCCGCCGCCCGCTCGATGCAGGCCAGCGCGTCGCGGCCGTCGCCATCCCACAGCGTGATGATTTCATTGCGCCAGCCGTGAATCAGGCCGCGCGCGCGCAGCTGCTCGTTGATCTGGCCGAGCACACGGTCGCGTGCCGAGTCGGAGACGGCGAGAGCGACGCCGGCGCTGGTCCATTGCAACGCCGGTGCGAAGCCTCGCAGCACGGGCAGATGAACACGTTCCACGCTGCCGACGACACGCCCTGCGATCGTGAAGGCAACCCGTGCCGACGGCTCGTGCGCCAACGCGCGGCGCACGGCGGGCCAGTACGCTTCGTCGCCGGCGCGGCAGGAAACCTGGTGGCGATCGGGTTCGGCCGCGTGCTCGGTCATGCGGCCAGTGTGCCGCAGCCCTCAACCGTGCAGCGCGCTCGTCCTTCTGGACTTTTGCGAATCGGCCGTCGCTGCCGAGACCTGAGCCGCGCCAGCCGCAGCCGGCAGCGGTCGCTGGCGCAGGCTGGCCAGCGATTCGACGCGGCGCAGCAACTCGCGGTCGTTCCAGGGCTTCTTGAAGATGCCGTACAAACCCCCCAGGTCCTGCACCCGTGCCTGCATCGCGTCGTGGCCGGTGATGGCGATGATCGGCAGGTCATCGGTATCGAGGCTGCCCTGCACCGCGGCGATCAGTTCCAGGCCGTTCATGTTCGGCATCTCCAGGTCGGTGACCATGACCGAGAAGAACTCCCCGGCCAGCGCCTCCTGGGCCCGTACACCGTCCTCGGCCACCACCGCGTGGTAACCGGCGCTGCGGAACAGGCGCAGCAGCTTGGCGCGTGCCACGGCCGAATCATCGACGAGCAGGATCGACGGCCCCGTGGCAGCGGGTTCCTCGGCCCTTGGCGCGGGTAGCGGTTCGGCCGAGTGAAAGGTGAACAGCACCACCAACAAGACGCCCAGCGCCGCCATGATCAGGATCGGCATGGCGTGGGTCTGCAGCAGCGTCAGGGCCTGATCGGCCGTCCAGGCCAGCGCCGACAAAGGGTGGGGGGTGGCAATCGACATGGCCACACTATCGACCGAACGCGCGCGTTATGTGTGACAGCGCAGGCCCTGGGTTTGCCGTCACGCCGGATAGCGTGCAAATTTGTCGCGCTTTGCGCTTTCGGCCGCGGGTTCGAATGCCGGGGCCCGGCGCGATTCCCTCGCGCGCCGATCCCGGTTCACGCCGCGCGTCGCGCGGCGGTATCGCCGGCGCGCCAGCGCGCCATCAGCTCGGCCCACTTGACGCGAGCGGCCTTCAGGTGCCGTTCCTTGACATGGCCGTAGCCGCGAATCTCTTCCGGGATGCGTGCCACTTCGGCGGCCAGCGCCAGGTTGCCTTCACGCAAGCCGCCCAGCAGTTCGTCGATGCAGGCCCGGTACTCGTCGATCAGCGCGCGCTCGACCTTGCGCTCGCTGCTGCGCGCGAAGATGTCCAGCGCCCCCCCGCGCAGGCCCTTCAACCCGGCCAGCACACCGAAAGCCTTGCGCATCCACGGCCCGAAAGGCTGCTTGATGAGCTCGCCCTTGTCGTTGCGCTTGGCCGTCAGCGGCGGCGCCAGGTGGTGCACGATTCGGTAGTCGCCTTCGAACATCGCTTCGATCTTTTCTACGAAGGCCGGGTCGGTGTGCAGCCGCGCCACTTCGTACTCGTCCTTGTAGGCCATCAGCTTGAACAGGTAGCGCGCCACCGCCTCGCTCAACGGCCGGCCGGCGCCGAGCGCCGATTCGGCGGCCGCCACCTTGTCGACAAAGGCCTTGTACTGCGCTGCATAGGCCGCATCCTGATAGCCGGTGAGGAACTGCACGCCCTTGTCGACCAGTTGATCGAGCGACGGCTTCTTGACGAACTGGATGACCTGCGCCGCTTGCAGATTCGCCTGCACCGCGCCCAGGTCATGCGCGCAGCGGCGGCCCCATTCGAAGGCGTGCTTGTTGTTGTCCACCTGCACGCCGTTGAGTTCGATGGCGCGCATCAGCGCCGCATGCGACAGCGGCACCCGCCCTTGTTGCCACGCATAGCCGAGCAGCAGCGGGTTCGCATAGATCGAATCGCCGACGCGCTGCACCGCCACCTGCTCGGCATCGAAGGCGCCGACCAGCGCCTCGCCGACGCTTAAGCGGATGGCCGCCTCGCAGTTGCCGCCGGGTGATTTCCAGTCGGGGTTGCCGACGAAAGCGGCGGTGGGCGTGCCGTGTGTGTTCAGCGCCACGAAGGTGCGGCCGTGCTGCATCACCGTCATCGTGTACGGCATCGCGCCGACGATGCTGTCGCAGGCGATGACCAGGTCGGCCTTGGCGGTATCGACCTTGGTGGTGTGGATGGCGTCGGGCCGGTTGGCGATCTGGATGTGGCTCCAGGTGGCACCGCCCTTTTGCGCCAGGCCGCCGGCGTCCTGCGTGACCACGCCCTTGCCTTCCAGGTGCGCGGCCATGCCGAGCAACTGGCCGATGGTGATGACGCCGGTGCCGCCGACGCCGCCGACGACGATGCCGAAGGCCTGCTCGGCCGCCGGCAGCGCCGGCTCGGGCACCGGCGGCAGTGCCGCCGCTTCTTTCGGCGCTTCTTTCTTCGGCTTCTTCAGCTGGCCGCCTTCGATGGTGACGAAGCTCGGGCAGAAGCCCTTGACGCAGGAGTAGTCCTTGTTGCAGCTGTTCTGGTTGATGCGCCGCTTGCGCCCGAACTCGGTTTCCACCGGCTCCACGCTGAGGCAGTTGCTCTGCACGCTGCAATCGCCGCAGCCTTCGCACACCGCTTCGTTGATGACCACGCGCTTGTCCGGATCGACGAGCTTGCCGCGCTTGCGGCGGCGGCGCTTTTCGGTGGCGCAGGTCTGGTCGTAGATGATGACCGTGGTGCCCTTCAGCTCACGGAACTCGCGCTGGATGCGGTCGAGCTCGTCGCGGTGATGCACGGTGACACCGCCGGCCAGCGCCACGCCCTGGTACTTGCCCGGCTCATCGGTGACGATGACCAGCTTCGACGCGCCTTCGGCGAGCACGCTGTTCATGATCTGCGTCACCGTATGGCCCTCGGGCCGCTCGCCCACCGGCTGGCCGCCGGTCATCGCCACCGCGTCGTTGTAGAGAATCTTGTAGGTGATGTTGACGCCCGCGGCAATGCTCTGGCGGATCGCCAGCAGCCCGCTGTGGAAGTAGGTGCCGTCGCCCAGGTTGGCGAAGATGTGCTTCTCGTTCGTGAACGGCGCCTGGCCGACCCAGGGCACGCCTTCGCCGCCCATCTGCGTGAAGGTGCTGGTGCTGCGGTCCATCCACACCGCCATGTAGTGGCAGCCGATGCCGGCCACCGCACGTGAGCCCTCGGGCACGCGCGTGCTGGTGTTGTGCGGGCAACCCGAGCAGAACCATGGCAAGCGCTCGCCGGTGTCGAGATTGATGGCCGCCATCTGCCGCTCGCGATCGGCGACCACCGCCAGGCGCTGGTCCATGCGCGCGACGATGTCGTCGCCGACACCCAGCTTCTTCAGCCTTTTCGCGATCGCGCGCGCGATGATCGCCGGCGTCAGGTCGGCCTTGGCGCGCAGCAGCCAGTTCTCGCTCGGGTTCGGCATGCTCCACTCGCCGCCCGTGGAATCACCTTCGGGCTCGTCGAACTTGCCGAGCACGTTCGGGCGCACGTCGGGGCGCCAGTTGTAGAGCTCTTCCTTGAGCTGGTATTCGATGACCTGGCGCTTCTCCTCGACGACCAGGATTTCCTGCAGCCCCTGCGCGAAATCGCGCGTGATGGTCGCTTCCAGCGGCCACACCACGTTGACCTTGTGCACGCGGATGCCGAGCGTGCGGCAGGTGTCGTCGTCCAAGCCCAGGTCGGCCAGCGCCTGGCGGGTGTCGTTGAAGGCCTTGCCGCTGGCGATGATGCCGAAGCGGTCGTGCGTGGACTCGACCACGTTGTGGTTCAGCTTGTTGGCGCGCACATAGGCCAGCGCGGCGTACCACTTGTAGTCGAACAGGCGCGCTTCCTGCTCGAGCGCGCCGTCGGGCCAGCGCATGTGCAGGCCGCCCGGCGGCATGACGAAATCCTCGGGCAGGATGATCTTCACGCGGTCGGCATCGACGCGCACCGACGACGACGATTCGACCACCTCCTGGATCGTCTTCATGCCCGACCACAGGCCCGAGAAGCGGCTCATCGCGAAGGCGTGCAGCCCCATGTCGAGGATGTCCTGCACGTTGCTCGGGAAGAACACCGGCAGCCCGCAGGCCTTGAAGATGTGGTCGCTCTGGTGCGCAGCGGTGCTGCTCTTGGCGACGTGGTCGTCGGCGGCGATGGCGATGACACCGCCGTGCTTCGAGGTGCCGGCCATGTTGGCGTGCTTGAAGACATCGCTGCAGCGGTCGACCCCGGGGCCCTTGCCGTACCAGATGCCGAACACGCCGTCGTACTTGGCTTCTTTCGGGTACAGATCGAGCTGCTGCGTGCCCCACACCGCGGTGGCGCCGAGTTCTTCGTTGACGCCGGGCTGGAACACGATGTGGTGCTCGGCGAGGTGCCTCTTCGCCGCCCACAGCGCCTGGTCGTAGCCGCCCAGCGGCGAGCCGCGGTAGCCGCTGATGAAGCCGGCCGTGTTCAGGCCGGCACGCACATCACGCTGGCGCTGCAGCATCGGCAGGCGCACCAGCGCCTGCACACCGCTCATGAAGGCGCGGCCCGCTTCGAGGCTGTACTTGTCGTCCAGCGATGCGGTTTCGAGGGCCTTGCGGATCGACTCGGGCAGGGGGGCATTCATGCGGCAAGGTCTCCTGGCGGGTGGCTGACGACGCGAGCGCATCGTAAGGCGCAGTGTAAAAGTTTGCGCCGTTGAAGTCTTTTCTTTGTTTGCCGACGAGGCGATACTTCTGGCAAGCTTCTTTCTTGAAAATGCCTGCAAGAGAAAAAAAAGTGCCGAATCGACGCGCTTCGCAGAAGACCCCTGATTCCGCGGGAGATTCTGCCGAAGCCCACGGCAGCGCGCTCGACCGCTACGACATCGCCATCTTGGCCGAGCTGCAGCGCGATGCGCGGCTGTCGAACGCCGAACTGGCCATGCGCATCGGCCTGTCGGCCGCGCCGACCTGGCGGCGCGTGAAGTGGCTGGAGCAACAGCGCTACATCACCGGCTACCGCGCCGAGATCGACCGGCGCAAGATCGGCCTGGGCGTGCTGGCCTTCGTGCGTGTCGATGCCGAGCGCAACAACGCTCAAGCCACGCACGCGCTGGAAGCGGCGATCCGCGCGCTGCCCGAGGTGGTGGCCTGCCACTACATCAGCGGCGCCGGTACGTTCGAACTGCATGTCATGTGCACCGACCTCGACGCCTATTCGCGCTGGTCGATGGACACGCTGTTCAAGCTGCCCAACGTGAAGGACATCCACACCAGCTTTTCGCTCGGCGAGGTCAAGGCCGGCGCGGCGTTGCCGCTGGGGCATCTGCGCTGAGCCCGGGCGGTGACATGCAGCGTCAGCCCGGCGTGCCCGTCGCGCCGCTCAGCGAGCGTCGACGAGCGTGGCAAACCCGGCCGTGCGGAAGCGCTCGACGACGAATTCGACGAACACGCGTGTCTTCGCGGGCAGCAGCTTGCGGCTCGGGTAGTAGATCGAGAGTGGCCCGGCGTAGCTGTACCAACCCGGCAGCACGCGAAGCAGCTCGCCCGACTGCAACAAGGGGAAGGCGAAGGGCATCGGCAACAAGGCGACCCCGAGGCCGAGGCGAGCCGCCTGGGCGATGGCCTCCGGATCACTGAAAACGATGCGCGGCCGACACGGCACCGGCTGCTCGTCGCCGCGGCGCTGGCGCAGCGTCCAGGGGCGCACGCGGCCGGTCGGCGATGAGCGCCGCATGATGCCGTCGAGCAAGGCGAGGTCGTCGGGATTCTTCGGCAGCGGCCGGCCGGCCAGGTAGGCCGGCGCTGCCACGGCGACGATGTGCACCGGTGCAAGCTCGCGCGCGACCAGGCCCTCGGCCAGATCGAAGCCCCCACCGACGGCGGCATCGAAGCCTTCGCCGACCAGGTCGACGCGGCGGTTGTCGAAATGCCAGTCGGGCACGACCGCCGGGTGGCGGGCGAGGAATTCGCCGAGCAGCGGCACCAGGAAGCTGCGGCCGAACGCCAGCCCCATGCTGACCTTCAGCGTGCCGGCGGCCTGGTGGTCGCTGCGCGCGACCCCCGCAACCGCCCCCTGCAGAGCCGCCAGCGGCGCCTCGACCTCGCGCAGAAAGCGCTCGCCGTCCTCGGTGAGCGTGAGCCGGCGGGTGCTGCGGTGGAACAGGCGCACACCGACGCTCACCTCCAGCCGCGCGACATTCTTGCTCACCGCCGCGGGCGTCAGGCCGAGGCTGCGCGCTGCTGCCGAGAAGCTGCCGTGCTCGGCGGTCTGCGCGAAGGAGCTGAGGTGCTGCAGTGGCGTCACGGCGTGATCGATCTTCAATCGGGAGTTGAAGCTGATTCTGTCCCAATGCGGCTGGTGTCGATGACGGTTCGCTCCTACGATGAGGTCTTGTCACTCCGCAAGAGCAAACGCCATGCGCAAGGTCGTCGCCTCCCTGTTCGCCGCCGTCGCGCTGGGCACGGCTTCACTGCCATCGCGCGCCGAGAGCTTCGACTTCCCGGCCAGCTTCGCCGTGCGGGAGGTTCCCGCCAACGGCACGACGCTGCACGTGCGCACGGGCGGCACGGGCCCGGCCGTCGTGCTGCTGCACGGCTACGGCGAGACCGGCGACATGTGGGTGCCGCTGGCGCTCGAACTGGCACGCGATCACACCGTCGTGGTCCCCGATCTGCGCGGCATGGGCCTGTCCGCCAAGCCGGCCGGCGGCTATGACAAGAAGACCCAGGCGCGCGACATCCTCGACGTCATGGACACCCTCGGCATTGCCAGTGCCGACGTCGTCGCCCACGACATCGGCAACATGGTCGCCTTCCAGGTCGCCGCGCAGCAGCCGTCGCGTGTGCGCAGCCTGGTGCTGATCGACGCGCCGGTGCCGGGTGTCGGGCCATGGGATGAGATCCTGAAGAACCCGCTGCTCTGGCATTTCCGCTTCGGCGGGCCCGACATGGAGCGCCTGGTGGCCGGTCGCGAGCGGATCTACCTCGACCGCTTCTGGAACGAATTCTCGGCCACGCCGGCGCGCTTCAGTGAGGCGGCACGCCAGCACTACGCAGCGCTCTACGCGCTGCCGGGTGGCATGCACGCCGGTTTTGCCCAGTTCGCCGCGTTCGACCAGGACGCAATCGACAGCCGTGCCTTTCTGGCCGGGGGAGGTCGCCTGAAGATGCCCGTCCTGGCGCTGGGCGGCGAGAAGTCGTTCGGGCTGACCATGGCCGTGGTGATGCGGGCCGCTGCCGACAATGTCACCGAGGGCGTGGTGCCCGATTCGGGACACTGGATCATGGAGGAAAACCCGGCAGCGACCACCCGCATCGTCGGCGCCTTTCTCGCCCGCTGAGGCGCATCGGTCGCGCGCAGGACGGGGATGGTTCTGTGTCTGCGCCACGCGGCCTCGGCCGCAGCAGGCCAGCGGCTGCCTGACTCACGTCGGGGCAGGAAAAGCGGAAAGCGGCGCGGTCCAGCAGGTAGTGGATGAAGCCGGTCGCGAAGCCCAGGGCCAGCAGGGCCGGCACGAACGGTGACGAGCGCAGCCACCACGCCGCTGCGCCGAAGAGACAGTCGGCGTGGACGTACTCGTCGGCCACCGCTTCCACCCCCATCACCGGCAGCAACAGGACGGAGGCGACGGCCAGCGGCGGCTTCGAGAATCGCGCGCGCTGCCAGGTGACGAAACCACAGGAACGCGTGTGCCGCCCCGAGGCTGGGTAGGCGCGGGACACGGCTTTGCCCATGCGCGACGAAACCACCGGCAATGCAGACGCCATCGTCGAAAAGGTCGTAGCCGGACCGGGCGATTTCCAGCGGCGGGTGGGCCCGATTTGGGCAGACGAAGACACAACTGAGGCGGGCCGGCCGCGCGCTGCAGGCGTGGCCGCCGACATCGATGCGGATTTCTGTCATCAGGCCGGCGGGATGCCGGCTTCCGATGGGTTCTGGCTGCCGGGTGGTTGCGGCGGGCCCTCGCGTGAAAGCACGCCACTGCGCGCGCACGCGGCGCGCCTCCGGACACTCGTGCTCGGCGCAGGTCAGGCGATGTAGGGCCGGGCGTTCGAGTGGCAGGTCGTCACAGAAGAACAGCTCGCGACGGCGGCCGTGCAGGTCGATGCGCGTTGTCACGGCGACCCGATGAGCCTGCGGCCCGGTCGTGACCAGGCCTTCGGTGCGATGGCGCGCACCCGGCAGCGCGTCTGTCGGCAACCCGCGTTCGGCGCGTTCAATGAGTTCGTGAACGTTCATGTCCAGCTCTCTCCTGTGTGAAGGGGCCCAAAAACACGATCGCACCGCGCCCGGCGGGCCGTCGATGACGGTGCGCCGGGCGGTGGTGCGATCGACATGGTCGATGCGCCCGGTCGGCCCCGCCATGCAACGCATCGCCTGGACCTCAGCCTGGGTAATCGCTTGCGCCGCAGCGCGCTGCGTGCTAGCCGCGCGTCGGAAGGTAGAGCCACGCGCTTGTCGGCACAGCGTTTCGGTTGCGACGCCGCCGTCTGTGCCAGCATCGGTGCATGGAACGCATGCTTCTGTTCGCCGCCATGTTGTGCATGGGGCTGGCGCAGGCCGCGCCGCCACAACGCAACCTGATCGTCGAGATGCGCGTCAGCGAAGACCGGTTCGACGTGCAGCGCCAGGCGCAGGGCGCGGTCGTCATCGACAGCCGCGGCGGCCGGGCCGGTGCCGGCGCGTCGGTGGGCGTGCAGGCCGGCAGCTCGCGCCAAGGGCTGAACGAGACGCAGCGCGTGCTGGTGCTGAACGGCGGGCGCGCCACGCTGCACATGGGTCAATCGGTGCCGGTGGATGGCCTGGAGATCTGGTGGACGCCCTGGGGCCCGGGCGCCGCGCTGCGCAGCCAATGGATCGAACTGCAGAACGGGCTCGAAGCCAGGCCCTCGTGGCCGGGCGGCGAGGCGCCGGTGACCGTGGAAGTCGCGGCGCAGCGCAGTGCGCCCGCAGCGCCCGTGCCCGACGGCACTGCGACCGCGCGCGGCACATTGCCGGCGCAATGGACGCTGATGACCACCGTGCAGGCGCCGCTGGGCGAATGGGTCACCGTGGCCCAGGTGGCGGGCCGCCAGGCGGCCACCGTGTCCAGCGGCTTCGGCGCTTCGACCTCGTCGCGGCAGCGCAGCCTTCAGTTGCGCGTCAGCCTGCCTTAGCTGAACTCAGCCCGGCGGCGGCAGCGCCTTCGGCCACAGCACCCACATCCGCAGCGGCTGTTTCATGCGCCCCGCCAGCGCCTCGGCGCCGTCGTCCCAGCCCCAGAAGTAGTCGGCGCGCACCGCGCCGACGATCGCGCTGCCGGTGTCCTGCGCCATCACCAGCCGCTGCAGCGGGGTGTTCGACAACGGCTCGGTGGTGTCCAGCCACACCGGCGTGCCGTACGGAACGCTGCGCGGATCGACGGCGATCGAACGGCCGGGCGTCAGCGGCACCCCCTGCGCGCCGCGCGGGCCGACTTGCGGGTCGTTCAGGCTTTCCTCGCGGAAGAACACCACGCGCGGGTTGGCCCACAGCAGGGCCTGCACGCGCTTGGGGTTGTTGCGCGCCCATTGGCGGATGCCGGGCCACGAGACCTGGTCTAGCTTCAGTTCACCCTGATCGACCAGCCAGCGCCCCACCGAGGCATAGGGCTGGCCGTTGTGAGCGGCATAGGCCACGCGCACGGTTTCCACCTGGCCGCTCGCCGATCGAATCACCAGACGCCCGGAACCCTGAATCTGCAGCATCAGCACATCGAGCGGATCGGCGACATAGGCGATCTCGCGGCCGCGCAGCGCCGTGCGCGCGGCCGGCAGCGTGTCGAGTTGCCGGCGCGTCCAGTACGGGCTGCGCGTGGCCAGGTCGGCCGGCGGCGCATGCAGCGCCACGCGGTAGGCGCCGGCTGGGCTGCGTCGGGCTTCGACCCGCGGCTCGAAATAGCCGGTGATGAGGCCATCGGCATTGCCGTCGAGCGCTTCGACACGGTAGGGTTGCAAGCGCTGCATCAGCCACTGCCGCGCCGCCGCGTCGTCGGCGGGTGAGTGGCGCCCGGCCTCGGCGCACAGCGCAGCCCATCCCGATGCGGGCCGCTGGCAACCCTGCAGCAGCGCCGGCCACAGCTGCGTGCCGCGATCGGATGACCAGCCGGGCAAGGCGTCGAAGCCCACCGCGATCCAACGGCTGGCGGGGTGCGCAGGCACGCTGGTGCCGGCAGCCGGTGGCGGCGACACTGCGGTTGGCGCCGGGGCTGGTGCGACGGGCGCAGGCGCCGGCTTGACCGGCGCGGGCCCGGCGGGCTCGACCTCGGGCGCTGTCGTGCAGCCCGCCAACGCACCTAGAATCGCCGCGCTCCTGAGCCACCGAGACAGGCAAACACCGATGTGGATCTTCATCGTCGAAGCGCTGGCTGCCCTCGGGGCGCTGGTGTTCATCGTCTGGTGGACGATGTTCGCCGGTCGGCGCAAGGGCGAACGCGTTGCGCGCGACGACGAACCGACCGCCCCGCCCCCTTGACGCTCAATGCAGCGCGCCCGCCTTGGCCAGCGTGAAGGGTTCGATCGGCGCTTCGAACGGGTGGGCGTCCTCGGTCATGCAGAAGAAGGTGCCCTGCATCGAACCGTGCGGCGTGGCCAGACGCGTCCAGCTGGTGTATTCGAAGCTCTCGCCGGGCTTGAGCAGCGGCTGGTGGCCGACCACCGCCAGGCCGCGCACTTCGTCGACATGGCCGGTGGCATCGGTGATCACCCAATGCCGCGCCAGCAATTGCCCGGCGATGTCGCCCGAATTGCTGATCGTCACCGTGTACGCGAACGCGAACGGGCCGTCGGGCAACTGCGATTGTTCGCTGAGGAACTGGGTCTTGACGCTGCAGGTGAAGCTGGGGTGGGCCATGGCACTCATTGTAGGCAGCGCCTTATGATGGTTCGACCATGACCACCTACCGCATCGCCCCCAGCATCCTGTCGGCCGACTTCGCGCGGCTCGGCGACGAACTGCGCGCGGTCATCGCCGCCGGTGCCGACTGGATCCACTTCGACGTGATGGACAACCATTACGTGCCGAACCTGAGCTTCGGCCCGATGGTGTGCCAGGCACTGCGCAAGCATGCGGTGCAAGCCGACGGCACGAAGGTGCCGATCGATGTGCACCTGATGGTGCAGCCGGTCGATGCGCTGGCGCAGGCCTTCGCCGAAGCCGGCGCCGATTCGATCAGCTTCCATCCCGATGCCAGCATCCATGTCGATCGCACCGTGCAGCTGATTCACGCCGCCGGATGCCGCGCCGGGCTGGTGTTCAACCCGGCCGCCTCGCTCGATGCGCTGGAGTGGATGATCGACAAGATCGATCTGGTGCTGATCATGAGCGTCAACCCCGGCTTCGGCGGGCAGGGCTTCATCGATGGCGCGCTGCGCAAGATCGAACGTGTGCGCAAATTGATCGATGCCAGCGGCCGCGACATCCGCCTCGAAGTCGACGGCGGCATCAAGACCGACAACATCCGCCGCGTCGCCGATGCCGGTGCCGACACCTTCGTCGCCGGCAGCGCGATCTTCGGCCAGAAGGACTACCGCCAGGTCATCGACGCGATGCGCGCCGAACTGGCGCGCGGCTGAACGCCCAGGCCTGCCACGTGCCCGTCACGCGCGTGCTGTAGAGTCCTCCGGCGTGTCGTCCATCGAACTACAAGGTGTTGCCAAGCACTGGGGCCCGACCACTGCGCTGAGCGCGGTGGATCTGCGCATCGATGCCGGCAGCTTCTGCGTGCTGCTGGGGCCTTCGGGCTGCGGCAAGTCGACCACCTTGCGCATCATCGCCGGGCTCGATGCGGCCAGCAGCGGCCGCGTGCTGATTGACGGGCGCGATGTCACGCAACTGCCGCCGGCCCAGCGCGGCATCGCGATGGTGTTCCAGAACTACGCGCTGTTCCCGCACCTGAACGTGGCGCAGAACATCGGCTTCGGCCTGTCGGTGCGCGGTGTGCCGGCCGATGAACACCGAGCGCGGCTGGCGCAGGTGGCCGATCTGCTGGGCTTGAGCGCGCTGCTGCAGCGCAAGCCGTCGCAGCTGTCGGGCGGGCAGCAACAGCGGGTGGCGCTGGGCCGCGCGCTGGTCGCGCAGGCCAAGGTGTGCCTGATGGACGAGCCGCTGTCGAATCTCGATGCGCAGCTGCGCCAGGACATGCGCCGTGAACTGCGCGACCTGCAGCGCCAGTTGGGCCTGACGGTGATCTATGTCACCCACGACCAGAGCGAGGCGATGAGCATGGCCGACCAGGTGGTGCTGCTGAACAAGGGCGCCGTCGAGCAGGCCGGCAGCGCGCGCGACCTGTACACGCGCCCGGCCAGCACCTTCGTGGCGCGCTTCGTCGGCACGCCGCCGATGAACCTGCTGCAGCTCGACGGCGGACGCATCGCCGGCAGCGACGTCGCGGCCGGCTCGCAGGCGGCACAGCTGGGCGCTGCGGCCCGAAGACATCGAGCTCGCCGACGATGGCTTTGCCGCCACCGTGCAGGGCAGCGAGTACCTTGGCGCCGACCTGGTGCTGCGCTGCGCGATCGGCAGCCAGCAACTGCTGGTGCGCGCCGCCGGCCAGATGCACATCGAGCCGGGCCAGGCGATCGGGCTGCGCTGGTCACCCAGCGATGCCCATGGCTTCGACGGCGCAGGTCGGCGCATCCACTGAAAGCAACGACATCACTTCAACGACGAGGAGACCCCGATGACACGAGCCCATACCCCCATCACCCGCAAGACCTTCCTGCAACGCGCCGCACTCGGCCTGGGCGGCGCGCTGCTGGCCGGCGCCGTGCACGCGCAAGCGCCGGTGGAAGTGCAGTTCTACTACCCGGTCGCCGTCGGCGGGGCCATCGCCAAGATCATGGACGGCTTCGCCGCCGGCTTCATGAAGGACAACCCCGGCGTGACAGTGACGCCGATCTACGCCGGCACCTACCAGGAGACCATCGTCAAGGCGTTGACCGCGCACAAGTCGGGCACCCCGCCAGTGACCTCGGTGCTGCTGTCCACCGACATGTTCACGCTCATCGACGAGGACGCGATCATTGCTTTCGACGACTTCGCCAAGAGCGCCGAAGACAAGGCCTGGATGGGTGGTTTCCACAAGGCCTTCATGCTCAACAGCCAGACGCAGGGCAAGACCTGGGGCATCCCGTTCCAGCGCTCGACGGTGGTCATGTACTGGAACAAGGAGCTGTTCAAGGAGGCCGGGCTCGACCCGGACAAGCCGCCCACCAGCTGGGCCGAGCTGAAGGACATGGCCACCCGGCTGACGAAGAAGGACGCCGGCGGCAAGGTCACCCAATACGGCGTGCAGATCCCGTCCAGCGGCTTCCCGTACTGGCTGTTCCAGACCCTGAGCACGACCAACGACGCCATCCTCGCCAACGACAGCGGCACGGCGGTGAAGTTCGACGACCCGAAGGTCATCGAAGCACTGCAGTTCTGGGTCGATCTGGGCAAGGCCGGCATCCACCCGCCGGGCGTGGTCGAGTGGGGCACCACGCCGAAGGACTTCTTCGAGAAGAAGGCGGCGATGATCTACACCACCACCGGCAACCTGACCAACATCCGCAAGAACGCCGGCTTCGATTTCGGCGTGGCGATGATCCCGGGCAACAAGCGCAAGGGCTCGCCCACCGGCGGTGGCAACTTCTACATCTTCAAGAAGTCCACGCCGGCGCAGCAGGAAGCGGCCTTCAAGTTCGTCAAGTGGATCACCCAGCCCGAACGCGCCGCGCAGTGGAGCATCGACACCGGCTACGTGGGCGTGTCGCCGGCGGCCTACGAGACACCCGCGCTGAAGAAATACGGCGCCGAGTTCCCGCCCGCGTTGGTCGCGCGCGACCAGCTGCCGTTCTCGGTGGCCGAGCTGTCCACCCATGACAACCAGCGCGTGACGAAGGCGCTGAACGACGGCTTGCAGGCGGCGCTGACCGGCACCAAGACACCGGCGCAGGCGATGCAGGATGCGCAGCGCGAAGCCGATCGAATCCTGCGCAGCTACAAATAAGGCGCAGCGGGCACACGCGGTGCGCCAAGGTGCCGGACACGCCGCGTCGCACGGCGCGGTGCAGGGCTGGCTGCTGCTGTTGCCGGCGCTGCTGCTGCTGATCGGTTTCACGCACTACCCGGCCGTTTCCACGCTGATCGACAGTTTCTTTTCCACGCCCGCGCGGCAATCGCCCGGGGGTGTGGGTGGGGCTGGAAAACTATCAGGTGATGGTCGAGGACCCGGTGTTCTGGAAGGCGCTGCGCAACAACCTGTGGTTCGCCGGCGCCACCATTCCGCTGTCGATCGGCCTGGCGCTGGTGATGGCGCTGTGGGTCAACGAACGCATGGCCGGTCGTGCCTTCCTGCGCATGGCCTACTTCACGCCCACCGTGCTGCCGATGATCGCGGTGGCCAACATCTGGCTGTTCTTCTACACGCCGCAATATGGGCTGCTGGAGCAGATCACAGGCGTGTTCGGCCTGCCCGCGCACAACTGGCTGGGCAGCCCGTCGACCGCACTCGGCGCAGTCACCGTCGTTGCGGTGTGGAAGGAGGCCGGCTTCTTCATGATCTTCTACCTGGCCGCGCTGCAGACGCTCAACCCCAGCCTGCGCGAAGCCGCGGCCATCGAGGGTGCGTCGCGCTGGTACTTTTTCCGCCGCGTGCAGTGGCCGCTGCTGATGCCGACGACGCTGTTCGTGCTCATCAATGCGGTGATCAACGCCTTTCGCATGGTCGACCACCTGTTCGTGCTGACGCGTGGCGGGCCCGACAACGCGTCCACGCTGTTGTTGTACCGGCTGTACGAAGTCGGCTTCCAGTTCTGGGACACCGGCTATGCGGCGGCGATGACCATCGTGCTGGTGGTGGTGCTGGCGTCGGTGGCGCTGTTCCAGTTCTTCGTGCTCGACAAACGGGTGCACTACAAGTGACAGGCACACGGCTGGTCTACAACGAGCCCGGCTGGCTCGACACGCTTGGCCGCCTGGCTGCTGGCGCTGCTGTGGATCCTGCCGCTGCTGTTCGCAGTGTGGACGGCGTTCCACCCCAGCGAGTTTTCCGGGCACCTGGCATGGGGCGCGCCGGTGACGCTGGACAACTTCCGCCGCGCCTGGATCGCCGCGCCGTTCGCGCGATACTTTCTCAACACCACCTTGCTGGTGCTGATGATCCTGGGCGTGCAACTGGTGCTCGCCACGCTGGCGGCGTATGCCTTCGCGCGCTTCGAGTTTCGCGGCAAGCAACTCGCCTTTGCGCTGGTGCTGGTGCAACTGATGGTGATGCCCGACATCCTCATCGTCGAGAACTACCGCACCATGGCCACGCTGGGACTGGTCGATACGTTGCTGGCCATCGGCTTGCCGTATTTCGCCTCGGCCTTTGCCATCTTCCTGCTGCGGCAGACCTTCATGGGCATCCCGAAGGAACTGGACGACGCGGCGCGCGTGGAAGGCGCCAGCGCGATGCAGATCCTGTGGCGCGTGTACGTGCCGCTGGCCCGGCCGGTGTACACCGCTTTCGCGCTGGTCTCGATCAGCTTTCACTGGAACAATTTTCTGTGGCCGCTGGTGGTCACCAACAGCGTCGAAGCGCGGCCCCTCACGGTGGGCTTGCAGGTGTTCTCATCGGTGGACCAGGGCATCGACTGGTCGATCATCACCGCCGCGACCTTGATGACCTCGGCGCCGCTGCTGATCGCCTTCCTGCTCTTCCAGCGCCAGTTCGTGCAAAGCTTCATGCGCGCCGGCATCAAATGAGATCGATATGAAACTGGTCACCTGGAACACGCAGTGGTGCTGCGGGCTCGACGGCAAGGTCAGCCCGCGGCGCATCGTCGACGGCGCACGCCGGCTGGCCGATTTCGACGTGCTGTGCTTGCAGGAGATCGCCCAGGGCTACGCTGCCATGCCCGGCGCGCCGGGCGACCAGCCGGCGCAATTGGCGTCATTGCTGCCCGGCTACCGGTTGTTCTTCGGCGCAGCGGTGGACGAGTTCGCAGCCGACGGCACGCGCCAGCGCTTCGGCAACCTGATCGCCACGCGGCTGCCGGTGTTGCAGGTGCAGCACCATGCGCTGCCATGGCCGGCCGACGGCGGCCTGCGCAGCATGCCGCGCATGTGCACGGTGATCACGGTGCGCGATGCGAAGCTCGGTGCCGTGCGCGTAATGACCACGCACCTGGAGTACTACTCGAGTGTGCAGCGCATGGCGCAGGCGCGCGCGCTGTGCGATCTGCACGCGCAGGCCTGCGCGATGGCTGCTGCGCCACCAGCCGACGATGCCTCCGGCTCGCCGTTCCAGACCAAGACGCACACGCCGCACGCCATCCTGTGCGGTGATTTCAACCTCGGGCCCACCGAACCCGAGCACGCGCTGATCGAAGCGGCCGGACTTGAGGACGCGTGGCGACTGCTGCACGGCGCCAGGCCCCACGAGCCGACCTTCAGGCTCTACGACCGCAGCCACGGACCGCAGCCCTTGGCCTGCGACTTCGTCTTCGTCAGCGGCGGCCTGGCAGCGCAGGCGCGGCACATCGAGGTGGACGGCAGCACGCGCGATTCGGATCACCAGCCAGTGGCCTTGCACCTGGCTTGAAGCTGCGGCGGGGCGTGGCACGCATCATTTGCGTGTGATCTCCAGGGCCAGCAGGTACAGCCCGCTGAGCACGACGATCGCTGCGCCGCCGATCACCAGCACACCGGGCACCTGGCCGAAGACCAGCCAGCCGAACAGCGTCATGTAGATGATCTGTTGGTACAAGAAAGGCCCGAGCGTGGCCGCCGATGCGTAGCGATGCGCCTGTGCGACCATGAAGTGGCCGAGTCCGCCGCACAGCCCGCACACCGCGATGACCGTCCACGCCCGCCATCCGGCAGGCGCCTGCCACGTGGCCAGCGCCCACGGCGCCAGCAGCACGGTGGCGCCCAGGGCCGACATCAACTGCATCGATGCGGCTGATTCGGTGGCCACCATGCGGCGCGTGAGAATGTTGAAGGCCGCATACAGCAGCGCGTTCAGCACCGACAACAGGATCGCCGGGTGGAAGGCCTGGCTGCCCGGGCGCACCACCAGCAGCACACCGGCGAAGCCGAGCGCGATCGCCAGCCAGCGCCGCGCATCCAGGCGTTCGCCGAGCCACCAGGCGCTGAGCAGTGCGATCAGCAGCGGCACCGTGAACTGGATGGCGCCGGTCTCGGCGAGTTGCAGGTACTGCAGCGCCCAGAAGTTCAGCGCCGTCATGCAGCCCATCATCGCCGCGCGCAGCGCCTGCAATTTCCAGTCGCGCACACGCACCAGTTCCAGGCCATAACGCGGCGCCAGCAGCGCCGAGCCGAGCAGAACGTGGAAGGCAAAACGCAGCCACACCACCTGCAGCACCGGCAGATCCTGCACCAGCCACTTGGCACACGCGTCGAGCGTGGCAAAGCACAACGTCGTCAGCGAGATCAGCGCGATGCCGATGCGACGGTGGTGTGCGGTATCGAGATGCAGCAAGCGCGGGGCTGTCGGGGACGTGGGCGGTCCCGGATTGTCCTATGCAGCCCCAGCGGCCTTCTCCGAGTTGCTGGTGTCGTGCATCCCTCAGCTCGCCGACATCGGCGATTGCGCCGAGCGTCGATGCAGCGCGCGTTGCGCAACCAAGCGCCTGACCAGCCGGCCGTCCCTGCCCCGGCTGCCCTGAGAGCGCCTGGAAGCGCTGTGCCTAGGCGGCCACCGCGCGTCGACGCAACCAGCCGAGCAGGCCGAGGCCGCTTGCCATCATCATCCAGGCGCCCGGCTCCGGCACGGCCGAAACCTGTTCCCAGGCGATGCTCTGCAACGCATACGCTTCGCTGGCGCTGAACCCCAATTCAACCGCCGCGTTCTCCTGGCCGCCGAGCGTGCGCGGGTCGATGCCGGTGGTGGTGGCGAACACCGTCAGCGCGTGCAGGTAGTAGCCGTAGTTGCTGGCGTGGTAGCTGTCGCTGGCCCACAGGTTGATCTGGCCCGGCGTGATGCCGTCGTACGGATTCGTGTCGGCGACGCCCGCGTCGAAGGCGCGGTTCCAGGCCAATCCCAGCGGCGTGACGTGGTCGACGACGGTCGGGTTGTTTGCCGCGGCCACTTCGTAGCCCTTCTGCAGATCGATGCCCATCGCGGTGATGGGCTTGCCCAGCCATGGGCTCGCTGTCTGGTAGGTCAGGTCGGCGCGCGACCAGGTGGCGGTCAGGCCGATGTTCACATTCGGGTTCTGGGCCTGAAACACGGCCCCCAGCAAGCCGGTGTAGGTGCTGATCTTCGTCGGGTCGTTGGGTGCGGCGAAATCGAGGTTGCTCTGGCCATGCATCGAGACGTAGTCCCAGGCCCGGTCGATCAACGGCAACTGGTTGTTGTAGTGATAGTCCAGATTGCTGCCTGGCTGGGTTTCCAGATAGACGTCGAAGTCCAGCCCGGCTTGCTGCGTGAAGGCCTTGAACAACGCCGGCACGCCGCCGATGTCGGTGCCGCGAAGGTCGGTGACCGTGTCGGTCCGGAACGTCTGCACCGAGGCCAGAAAGCCGTAGGTGAAGCTGTTGCCGATGAACAGAATGCTCTGCGCGGCATGCGCGGCACTGAATTGCACGCTCGCGAACAGCACGACAGCCGCGCTGACGACTGGGCGGCAGGCCGGCTGCCATTGACCGAAAGCCTTGAAGTTTTTCATCTGGTGTGTCTCCCTGGGTTGTTGTACGCGGAGTGTCAAGCCTCGGCGCAGGCTGCAGAACATCCGCAACGAGGGAGGGATGGTGCGGCGTTCACGACACATTTGTATCTGTGCCCCCCTTGAACTAGGGGGAAGGGAAACCCCGACAGGCAGTTCAGTTGACGACGCGCGCGCTGCCATGGCTCAGCACCACCACATCGCGCTCGACGACCTTGGTCCGGAACTGCACCGCCTCGCCGCGCTGCCACATGTCCACGCGCAGCGTCTCGCCGGGATACACCGGAGACGAAAAGCGCGCGCCGATTTCCTTCAGTCGCGAGACGTCCCAGCCGCACAGCGTCTTCAGCAGCGCATGGCCGCTGACGCCGAAGCTGCACAGGCCGTGCAGGATCGGCTTGTCGAAGCCGGCCGCGCGGGCCACGGCCGGGTCGGCATGAACCGGGTTGTGGTCGCCGCTCAGGCGGTAGATCAGCGCGCTTTCGGGGCGCGTCTTCAATTCGCAGACATGGTCGGGCGGTGTGTCGGGTGTCGCTTGACGCGGCGGCGGCGCATCGTCCGATGTCTGTCCACGCGCACTGAAGCCGCCATCGCCGCGCATGAACGACACGCTGCGCGAGACGGCCAGCAGTGTGTTGCTGGCTTTGTCGCGGATGTCGCGTTCCGAATACATCAACGCGCCCTTGCCGGCGCCCTTGTCCACCAGCGCGGTCACGCGCGTGTGGCCGAGCACCGTGCCTTCGGCGGGCAGTGGCGCGAACAGCTCCAGGCTCTGTTCGCCGTGCAGCAGCCGCACCCAGTCGATGCCGGTGCCGGGTTCCTTGGCCCAGAAACCGGGTGAACCCAGCACCACGGCCATCGTCGGCAGCGCTTGCAGGCCATCCTCATAGACGAAGCGCAAAGCCGCCGTGTCGAGCGGGTCGTGGCCGAGGCCGACACCCAGCGCATACAGCATCGTGTCGCGCACGCCGTAGCGTTGCTCGACCGCGGCGAAGGGTCGATTCTTCAGCGCGGCAGCGTCGATGGGCATGGCATTCGTCCTGTCAGAGTTGCAGATCGTCGGGCACCGGCACGTCCATCGCCAGCAGCACCTGCGCATAACACTTGGCCAGGTTGTCGGTGCGCAGCGAGGCCATGCCGCCGCCGCCCAGCACATCGTGCAGCACGAAGTTCATCGCCATGCAGCCGGGCAGATCGAAGCGTTCGACGCGGCTCGGTGCGTTGTGTGCGAAGTGCGCGGCCACGCGCTCGGGCGAGAGCCACTGGTTCAGCAGCGGCAGGTATTCGGCCCTGCGCGCCAGCACGCCGATGTTGGCCTTGTCGCCTTTGTCGCCCGAACGTGCATGCGCCAGGCGGATCAGCGGCACCAGGCTGAAGCCGGGGTTCGTCGGCACGGCGACGTAACGTCGCGCGGCGCCGAGCCGGCTGGCGTCGAAGCCGCCTTCCGCATTCAGTTCGACCGCGGTGGTCTCGTCGCCGATCAGGACGCTTTGCGCCAGTTCGCGCTTGGGCACCAGGAACGAGAACAGCCGGATCACCGGCGTCGGGCTGGGCCGGCCACCGACCAGCCCGGTCGTGCCTGGCGCCATCGAGGTGCCGGCGGCGGCGAATTCGCGTGCGAACAGTTCCAGCGTCGCTTTCGATGGCGACTTGGCGGCCATCTTCAGCACCACCTCACGCGAGGTGGGCCGCGCGTGGGCGCCGAACATGTCCTCGGCACCGATGACCTCGATGCGCGTTTCGCTGAACGGCGGCAGCTGCTGTTCGGCCAGCATGCGCGCCATGCGCTTGAACAGCGCTTCGCCGGTGCGCCGTGCCTTGGCCGGGGCCTGTTCGCCAGCGATGGTCAGGAACGCGGCATTGCGATAGCCGTCCATGAAGGTGGCGCTGACCTTGCAGGTGTCGGTCGGTGGGCGGCCGCGTGCGCCGCTGACGCGCACGCGATCGGGACCATCGGCTTCGAAATGCACCTCGGTGAAGTCGCAGGCCACATCGGGCACGTGATACGCGCGTGGATCGCCGATCTCGTAGAGCATCTGCTCGGCCACGGTGGCGGGCGTGACGAGCCCGCCGCTGCCCTCGATCTTGGTGATGACGAAGCTGCCGTCGGCATGGGTTTCGACGATGGGAAAGCCGATGCTGTCCCAGTCGGGCACGTCCTGCCAGTCGGTGAACAGCCCGCCGTTGCATTGCGCGCCGCATTCGACGAGGTGGCCGGCCAGCGTGCCCTGCGCCAGCTTGTCATGCTCGTGCGCGGCCCAGCCGAATTCGTGCACCAGCACACCCAGCGTCACCGCCGAATCGACACAACGCCCGGTGATGACGACGTCGCAGCCGGCATCCAGCGCCTGCGCGATCGGGAACGCGCCGAGGTAGGCGTTGATGCTGGCCAGGCGCTTCGGGAAGGCCGCGCCGCTGAACATCTCGGTGATGCCGCGCGCGCGGAAGTCATCGGCGCGCGCCGACAGGTCATCCCCCAGCACCACGCCGATCTTCAACGGCACGCCGAGTTCAGCCGCCACTTGCGCCAACGCATCGCGGCAAGCCACCGGGTTCACGCCGCCGGCATTCGCCACCACGCGAATGCCACGCGCATGCAGCTCGGGCAGCAGCTGCTTCATCGTGATGTGCACGAAGTCGGTGGCATAGCCGGCCGCGGGGTCCTTGGCCTTCTGCGCGGCCAGGATCGACATCGTCACCTCGGCCAGGTAGTCGAACACCAGGTAGCCGATGTCGCCGCCTTGCACCAGCGCTGGCGCAGCCGATGCAGTGTCCCCCCAGAAGCCCGAGGCGCTGCCGATGCGCACGGTCTTGGCACGGTCGTTCATTTCGCCGCTCCCTTCTGAGTGGGCCTGGCGGTGGTGCGGGCTGGCGCAAGCTGGCCCTCGAGCCGCGCCACGCGCAGCTCCAATCCTTGCCAGGCGGGCGCTGCCGTTTTCGCTGCCGGCTCGGCAGCAGCCCAGCCGCCGAGCAGCATGCGCACGACCTCGCGGGCACCGTGCGCCGGGTCGGCCGGCCGGCCGCGGCCGACGGTGTTGCGCACCCAGTGTTCGAGCCCGCCGAACAGGAAGTCGCGCGCCAGCGGCACATCCAGGTCGGCGCGCAGTTCGCCGCGCGCCACGCCGTCGGTGAGCGTGCGTGTCAGGAACTGCGCGTAGCGCCGGTTCAGCGCGTGCAAGGTCGAGCCGAAGTAGCTCTCGTCGCCACGCGCCTCACGCGCCAGCACCTTCAGCCACGAGGCGTCGTCGATGGTGATTTGCAGGTGTCGCGCGACCAGGAAACGCAGCCGGTCGGCGGTGCCTTCGATGACCGCGAAGCGCGGTTCGATATCGGCGATCAGTTCGTCGTAGAAATCTTCCAGCACGGCATCGAACAAGGCGCGCTTGTGCTCGAAGTAGCCGTAGATGGTGCCGACCACGCAGCCCGCGCGCTCGGCGATCTGCGTGATCGACGCCTGTTCGTAGGGCAGCGCCAGGAACACCTCGCGCGCCGCCGCCAGGATCTCGGCGCGGCGCACCGACTTGCGGCGCTTGGGCAGGGCGGTCATCGAATGCAGGGCAATTATTGAGCGTGATTCATTATTTGACTGCCACACGGCTGACGTCAAGCGGGAGATCCATTTCATTGGTGTTTACCAGCAGCGGGCAAATCTGTCCGGCAGGGCGCGCTTGACAATCAAGCTCAGTCGGGCCAATATTTTGAGGTCAAGTTCATTAAATCCAACGTGCCTGCCCTCAGCTCCCGCATCGTCACCTCGGGCGACGCCTTTGCCGCGCAACGCCAGGCCATGCTGCAGCAGGTGGCGCGGCTGCGCGAGCTGGAAGCCCGCGCCTCGGCCACGTCGGCGAAGGCCCGGCCGCTGTTCGACAAACGCGGCCAACTGCTGCCGCGCGAGCGGCTGGCACGGCTGCTCGATGCCGGCGCGCCGTGGCTCGAACTGTCGTCGCTGGCCGGCTGGCTGGTGGACAGCGACGACCCCGAGCGTTCGGTGCCGGGCGGCGGCGTCATCACCGGCATCGGCGTCATCGGCGGCAGCCGTTGCATGGTGGTGGCCAACGATTCGGGCATCAATGCCGGTGCCATCCAGCGCATGGGCGGCGACAAGATGCTGCGCGCACAGGCCATCGCGCTGGAGAACAAGCTGCCGTTCGTGCAGCTGATCGAATCGGCCGGCGCCAACCTGCTGCAATACAAGGTCGAAGGCTTCATCAACGGCGGGCGGCTGTTCTACAACCTGGCGCGGCTGTCGGCGGCCGGCATTCCGGTGGTCGGCGTGGTGCACGGTTCTTCGACTGCTGGCGGGGCCTATCTGCCGGGCCTGTCGGATTACGTGATCATGGTGCGTGGCCGCGCCAAGGCCTTTCTGGCCGGCCCGCCGCTGCTGAAGGCCGCCACCGGCGAGATTGCCGACGACGAGGAACTCGGCGGTGCCCTCATGCATGCCGGCACATCCGGCCTCGGCGATTACCTCGCCGAAGACGATGCCGATGCGCTGCGCATCGCGCGTGAGCTGATGGTGCGGTTGCAATGGGGCGCCAGCGGTCCGCCGAGCACGATCACCGACGACGCGGGCCTGGCGCCTCGCTACCCCGCCGACGAACTGGCTGGCGTGATGCCGATGGACATCCGCACCCCGATCGACATGCGCGAAGTCATCGCGCGCATCGTCGATCGATCCGAGTTCACCGAGTTCGGCGCCGACTATGGCGCGGCCACGCTGTGCGGCCACGCCACGCTGTACGGTCAAGCCATCGGCATCATCAGCAACAACGGCCCCATCGACCCGGCCGGCGCCAACAAGGCCACGCACTTCATCCAGTCGTGCTGCCAGTCGGGCATCGCGCTGTTGTATCTGCAGAACACCACTGGCTACATCGTCGGCAAAGCCAGCGAGCAGGGCGGCATGATCAAACACGGCTCGAAGATGATCCAGGCGGTGAGCAACGCCACCGTGCCGAGCATCACGTTGATGTGCGGCGCCAGCTTCGGTGCCGGCAACTACGGCATGTGCGGCCGCTCCTACGGCCCCAGGTTCGTCTTCAGCTGGCCGAATGCACGCACCGCGGTGATGGGCGGCGAGCAGGCCGCGTTGACGATGCGCATCGTCGCCGAGGGCGGTGCGAAGCGCAAGGGCGTGGCGGTGGACGAGGCCGAACTGCAAGCGCTGGAACGCAAGATCATCGCCAACTTCGACAGCCAGTCCGACGCCTTCTACACCAGCGGGCGCTTGCTCGACGACGGTGTCATCGACCCGCGCGACACACGCGAAGTGCTCGGCCTGGCCTTCGACATCTGCCGCCAGGCTGATGCCAGAACGCTGCGTCCGATGCAGTTCGGCGTGGCCCGCCCTTGAGCGCAGGCGAATTGCACCCTGCCGTTCAGATGAGCGATAACGTCATTTCATACATCGAGATGTGCCAGCGTGAAGGCACAAGCCTTCAAGCTGGAATGAACTTCGGCCTTGGCGGAAACCATTCTGTTGTCCTGATGTCGGTTCGGCCGAACGCCCCGTATCGAGATCGGGTGGAGGACGGCGGTACGACACTGATCTACGAAGGCCATGACGCTCCGAAGACATCCGCGTCTCCCAATCCAAAGTTGATTGATCAGCCGGTGAGTACGCACACCGGCAGGTTGACGGCGAACGGCAAGTTCTTCGCGGCCGCGGTGGCAGCGAAGGAGCAACAGCGGCCACCCGAGCGTGTCAGGGTCTACGAAAAAATCCGTCCGGGTATCTGGGCCTACAACGGCGTCTTCCACCTTGTGGACGCATGGACCGAAAGGGACGAGTTCCGCACAGTTTGCAAATTCAAGCTGGTGGCAGTTGAGGGCGATGACGACCTCTCAAAGCCGGCACGGATCGCGGCCGAACGTCGAAGAATTATCCCATCGCACGTGAAGCTGGAGGTCTGGAAGCGTGACGCAGGCAAGTGTGGGATTTGTGGCTCGATGGACGAGCTGCACTTCGATCACATCCTGCCGTATTCGAAAGGCGGCACCTCGATCACGGCGATCAACGTTCAACTTCTCTGTGCCAGGCATAACCTTGCGAAGTCGGATCGAATTGAGTGACCACGTCCCCAAACATAAACCCTTACTCATCAGTCCGTAAATAAAGCGACATAGTGGGAACCAAGGAGATGCGTAGTAGTCTCATGGGGCATGAAACGAGACGGCCGCACACTGGATCACGCCACGCTGGAGGAATTTCGGGTTTTGGCATTGCGCCGGGTGAGAGAGGGAGAGAAGCCTTCGGCGGTGGTGAAGTCGCTGGGCATGAATCGCACGTCGATCTACCGGTGGTTGAAGGCGGCGTCGGGACGAGGCAAGGGCGAGCGCGCGTTGGCATCGCGCCCCGCGACGGGACGACCCACCAAGCTCAGTGCGGCGCAGCAAGCGCAGCTGTTTCGCTGGATCAATGGCAAGGATCCCAGGCAATACGGATTGGACTTCGGGCTGTGGACGCGACAGATCGCGGCCACGCTGATCGAGCAGAAATTTGGCGTTCGCGTGGGCGTCACCGCCGTGGGGCGCATGCTGGCCCGTTTGGGGCTGACCCCGCAAAAGCCGCTGCAGCGCGCCTACCAGCGCGATCCCATCGCCATCGAGCGCTGGCAGCGACAGACTTATCCCGGCATTGCTGCGGCTGCGAGGCAAGTCGGCGCCGACGTGTACTTCTGGGACGAGTCGGGATTCCGAGCCGACACCGTGCATGGCAAGACCTGGGCACCCATGGGCAAGACCCCCGTGATCAAGCGGCCCGGCCAGCGCCAATCGATCTCGGCGGCCTCGGCGGTCAATGCCAAAGGGGGCTTCTGGTTCGCTACCTACCAAGGGGCGTTGAATGCCGAACTGTTCATCGAATTGCTCAAGAAGATGATGAAAGGTCGCAGCAAACCGGTGCACCTTGTCGTCGACGGACTGCCGGCGCACAAAAAGGCCAACGTGCGCGAGTACATCGAGTCGACCAACGGCAAGCTGAGCATGCACGTCTTGCCGGGGTACGCGCCCGATCTCAACCCAGACGAGTTGGTCTGGAGTCACGTCAAGCGCACTGGAGTGGCTCGCAATCCATTGCGCGCCGGAGAGAAACTCGAGATCCGAGTCGATCAGCAACTGCGCGCGATGAAATCAAATCGCCCTCTGGTCAGATCCTTCTTCGAAGCGCCGACTGTCGCCTATATTTCGGACGGCTGAGTAATGTCTTGCGCCTTCGTGCGCAGGACCCTTTGACACTGCCCTTTACTCGCTCAAGCCAAACATCATGCAACACCTGCTCTACACCGAAGACCACATCGCGCTGCAGGATTCGCTGAAGAAGTTCTGCGAAGCCGAGATCAACCCGCACATCGAGGAATGGGAGAAGGCGGAAATCTTCCCGGCCAAGGAGCTGTTCCGCAAGATGGGCAAGCTCGGCTTCCTGGGCGTGAACAAGCCCGAAGCCTATGGCGGCCAGGGCCTCGACTACAGCTTCGCCGCGGCCTTTGCCGAGGGCCTGACCGCGATCAAGTGCGGCGGCGTGCCGATGGCCATCGGCGTGCAGACCGATATGGCCACGCCGGCGCTGGCGCGTTTCGGCTCCGACGATGTGAAGACCGAATTCCTGGCGCCGTCGATCAGCGGCGAATACGTGGCCTGCCTGGGCGTGTCGGAAGTCGGCGCCGGCTCCGACGTGGCCTCGATCAAGACGCAGGCGCGCAAGGACGGCGGCGATTACCTGATCAACGGCGGCAAGATGTGGACCACCAACGGCACCCAGGCCGACTGGTGTTGCGTCCTGGCCAACACCAGCGAGGGCGGTTCGGCGCATCGCAACAAGACGCTGATCTGCGTGCCGATGAAAACGAAGGGCGTCGAAGTCGCGCGCAAGCTGAAGAAAGCCGGCATGAACTCGTCGGACACCGCGCAATTGCACTTCGACAACGTGCGCGTGCCGCAGCGCTGGCGTATTGGCGAGGAAGGCATGGGCTTCACCTACCAGATGCAGCAGTTCCAGGAAGAGCGGCTGTGGGCGGCGGCCGGCTGGCGCAAGAGCAGCGAGATCATCCAGGAAACCATCGCCTATCTGCGCGAACGCCAGGCTTTCGGCAAGCCATTGCTCGACAACCAGTACATCTATTTCAAGCTGGCCGAGTTGCAGACCGAGGTCGAGGCGCTGGGTGCGCTGTTCCACAAGGCGGTGGCGCTGTACGTGGCCGGCAACGACGTGACGCAACTGGCATCGATGTGCAAGCTGAAGTGCGCACGCGTGGCGCGCGAAGTGGCCGACTGGTGTGTGCAGTTCTGGGGCGGCATGGGCTACATCGAGGAAACGCGTGTCAACCGCGCTTGGCGCGATTCGCGGCTGGGGTCGATCGGCGGTGGTGCCGATGAGGTGATGATGGGCATCATCGCCAAGACGATGGGCATTGCACCCAGGCACGGCTGAGCATCGATGTTCGAAGCCCTGCTGGTTGCGAACAGAGGCGAGATCGCCTGCCGCGTGATCCGCAGCGCGCGTTCGATGGGCTTGCGCACGGTGGTGGTGTATTCCGAAGCCGACCGCGACGCGCTGCATGTGCGCCTGGCCGACCGCGCCGTGTGCATCGGCGCGGCGCCAGCGCGTGACAGCTATTTGAACATCGACGCGGTGCTGCAGGCCTGTCGCAGCTCGGGTGCGACGGCCGTGCACCCGGGCTACGGTTTCCTGTCGGAGAACGCTGACTTCGCCCGCGCCTGCCGCGATGCCGGCATCACCTTCGTCGGCCCGACGCCGGAAGCCATCGACGCGTTGGGCAACAAGTCGGCCGCGAAGCAACTGGCGCAACGCATCGGCGTGCCTTGCCTGCCGGGCTATTCGGGTGCGGCGCAGGACGACGAGACCTTGCTTGGCGAAGCACGGCGCATCGGCGCGCCGCTGATGATCAAGGCCACGGCCGGCGGCGGTGGGCGGGGCATGCGGCGCTGTGATGACGTGGGCGATGCGCTGGCCGTGTTGACACTGCTGCAATCGGCGCGGGCCGAAGCGCTGTCGTCCTTCGGCCATGGCGAGCTGCTGCTGGAACGGCTGGTCGAAGGCGCGCGCCATGTCGAGGTGCAGGTGTTCGGTGACACCCATCGCCACGCGGTGCACCTGGGCGAGCGCGACTGTTCCACGCAGCGGCGCAACCAGAAGATCCTGGAAGAGGCGCCTGCGCCTGGCGTGTCGGCCGAGTTGCGCGCGCGCATGGGTGACGCTGCCGTGAGGCTGGTGCGCGAAGTGGGCTACGTGGGTGCCGGCACGGTCGAGTTCCTGCTGACACCCGACGGCCAGTTCCACTTCCTTGAGATGAACACGCGGCTGCAGGTCGAGCACCCGGTGACCGAGGCCGTCACCGGGCTCGACCTGGTGGAATGGCAGCTGCGCATCGCGCGTGGCGAGACGCTGCCGCTGCAGCAAGCCGACATTCGCTGGCACGGCCACGCCATCGAGGCACGGTTGTGCGCTGAAGATGCCTTTGCCGGCTTCGCGCCGCAGTCGGGCGCGATCAGCCACTGGCAGGTGCCGGCCGGCGACGGGCTGCGCATCGATCACGGGTTGGTCGAACGGCCGATCATTGCGCCGCACTACGATTCGATGATCGCCAAGCTCATCGCTTTCGGCACCGACCGCGAACAGGCGCGCAGGCGGCTGCTGAACGCACTGGCCGGCAGCAGCGTGCTGGGGCTGCGCACCAACCGCGATTTCCTGCTGCAAGCCCTTGACGCACCGGCCTTCGCGCAACCCGCGATGCTGTCCACGCAGTGGCTCGAGCGCGACGGCGCGCAATGGTCGGCACGCACCGTCGATGCGCGCTGGGTGGCGGTGGCGGCGTGTCTGTCGCTGCATCGCGCCAGCCGCCGACACGGCCCGCTCGCGCTGTTCAGTTCGAGCGGCCGGCGTGAGGCGCCGATGCACCTCGACGTGGCCGGGCAAGCGTTCGTTGCGCGGCTGGCCTATGGCCAGGGCGCCGCACTGCGGGCGCGGATCGGTGAAGCCGATTTTTCGCTGCGCGTGCTGCACGACGACGGCTTGCGCGCGCGCATTCACATCGATGACCAGCAACTCAGCGTGTGCTGCACGGCCGAGGGCTGGCTCGACGCCTTCGGCGTGTGTGAAGCGTTCACCGACACCACCGACGCCGCGCCGCAGCGCGACGACCCGGCTAGCCATGGCCTCATCAACAGCCGCATGCACGGCCTGCTGGTGCGGCTGGAGGCGGCGCACGGGCAACACGTCCGGCAGGGCGAATTCCTGCTCGCCATCGAGGCGATGAAGATGGAACATCGCATCGAAGCGCCGATCGACGGCACCGTCGCCGAGGTGGGTGCGGCCGTCGGAGCGCAAGTCGCGCCGGGGCAACTGCTGTTGCGCATCGAAGCCGATGCGCCGAACTGAAGGAGAACACCGAATGTCCGAATCCGCCGTTCTGTATGCCGCCGAAGCGGGCGTGGCCACGCTCACGCTGAACCGGCCCGAGGTGCTGAATGCACTCAACGACGATCTGCTGGCCGCGCTGCGCGATGGCCTGTCGCGCGCCAAGGCCGATGCCGGCGTGCGCGCCGTGCTGCTGACCGGCGCCGGCCGCGGCTTCTGCGCCGGTGCCGACCTCGCTGCCGGCGCCATGCGAGACGGTCCTTACGACGTGGCGCAAGGGCTGCGCGAGCGCTACCACCCGATCGTGCTGGCGATGCGGCAGTTTCCGAAGCCGATCGTCGGCGCCATCAACGGCGTTGCCGCGGGCGCCGGCATGAGCCTGGCGCTGGCCTGCGACATCGTGCTGGCCGGCGAATCGGCGTCGTTCCTGCAAGCCTTCACGCGCATCGGGCTGGTGCCGGATTGCGGCAGCACCTGGTTCCTGCCGCGGCTGGTGGGTGATGTGCGCGCACGGGCGTTGATCATGCTGGCCGACAAGATCGGCGCGGCGGATGCACTGCGCTACGGCCTGGTGTGGCAGGTGCATGCCGACGACAAACTGATGGCTGAGGCGCTGACCACCGCGCGGCGCATGGCGACGATGCCCACCCGCGCCTACGATCTCATCAAGCAGGGCCTGGCGGTGAGTTCGGGCAACGGCTTCGGCGAGCAGCTCGAAGTCGAAGCGCACTTGCAGGCGCAGGCGTTTCAGACGGCCGATCACAAGGAAGGCGTCGCGGCCTTCCTCACCAAGCGTCCGGCGCAGTTCGTGGGGCGCTGAGTTGTTCGAATGGGTCTTTGATGCGAGGTGAGGCATGAGCGAAGAACTTAAGATCGACAAACGCGGCCACGCGCTGTGGCTGACCATCGACCGGCCCGCCCAGCGCAACGCGATGAACAGCGCCGTGCTGCAAGGCATTCGCAGCGGGTTGATGCAGGCCACGGCCGATGCGGAGGTGCGCGTGGTGGTGCTCACCGGCGCCGGCGACAAGGCCTTCTGTGCCGGGGCCGATCTGGGCAAAGGCGCGGGTTCGTTCCAGTTCGACCCTTCCGTGCCGCATGCCGAGTTCGCCGACCTGCTGCGCTTCGCCTGGACGACGACGATGCCGATGATCGCGCGTGTCAACGGCCACTGCCTGGCCGGCGGCATGGGCCTGTTCGCAATGTGCGACATGGCGGTGGCGGCCGAACACGCCAGCTTCGGCTTGCCCGAAGTGAAGATCGGCATGTTCCCGGCGCAGGTGTTGAGCGTGCTGCAGCATCTGACGGCGCCGCGCCACATTGCCGAGATGTGCATCACCGGCGAGCCGATCGGCGCGGCGCGTGCCGCCGAGATCGGCTTGGTCAATCATGTCGCGCCGGCCGGCGAACTCGATGCGAAGACCGACTGGCTGGTGCAGCGCGTGGTCGGCAAGAGCCCCACCGCCATCCGCCGCGGCAAGGCGATGATGCGCGCCGCCTTCGACATGAGCTTCGAGCAGTCGATCAGCTTCCTCGAAACCCAGATCATGACCCTGGCGCTGACCGAGGACTCGAAGGAAGGGCGCGCGTCCTTCGTCGAGAAGCGTGCGCCGAACTGGAGCGGGCGCTGACGCGTGCGCCACGCTCGATGAGCCCGACCTCACGCACGCGCAAGGCACCGGCGGCCGAGGGCGGCAAGCTGAAGATCGGCGACGACTGGAACGCCATCCGCATCATCGCGCTGTCGCAGAGCAACCCGCTGAAGGCGATTTCCGAGTTCGTCGAAAACAGCATCGACGCGCATGCGAAGAACATCGTCATCACGCGCGGCCGCGAGGGCGGCGCGCACTACCTCGCGATCAAGGACGACGGCGATGGTGTGCCGCGCGACGAGCAAGGCCTGCCCAACTTCAAGTACGTCGCCACGCACATCTGCGACTCCATCAAGCGGCGCCTGAAGGCCGAGGGCCACGGCGGTGGCCTGCAGGGTGAGTTCGGCATCGGCCTGCTCAGCTTCTGGACCGTCGGCGACACCTTGGCGATGACCTCGGCCGGCGCCGACCAGCGCGCCTACCAGATGACGATGAGCAAGGGCGACTCGCGCTACACGGTCACGCAGCGGCGCGTGCTCTTCGGCGAGGTCGGCACCGAGTTGAAGATCGCCCCGCTGCTTGAGGGCATCCGCAGCCTGAGCGGCGAGAAGATCCAGTGGTTCCTGGCCTCCGAGCTGCGCGACCGGCTGCGCGCGGCCGAGGTGCGCGTCAGCGTCATCGACAAGCTCGCGCGCAAGCAGTACGAGGTCGAACCGCGCGCCTACGAGGGTCGGCTGCTGCACCAGCTGCCGGCCGTGCGCACGCCCTTCGGCGATGCCTACGCCGAGCTGTACCTGGCCGAGCCGGCCGACAGCTGCCGTGTGGCGCTGACACGCGCCGGCACGCGCGTCATCGAAGACCTAGCCACGCTGCCGGGACTCGAAGCCGCACCCTGGTCCTCGCGTTACCTGCAAGGGCTGATCGATGCGCCCTTCCTGAACCTGACGCCGGGCACGCGAAGCGGCGTGATCCATGACGAGCGCTATGCCGCGCTGCTGGAGGCGCTGAAGCCGCTCGAGGCGCGTGTGACCGCGCTCATCGAGGCGCAGGCGCGCGCCGAGGAAGAGCAGGCCAGCCAGCAATCGCTGCGCGCCATCCAGCGTGCCTTCCGCGAAGCGCTGCTGGCGCTGCCGCCGGAGGAATACGACTGGTTCGACGTGCAGGCGCGCTCGCGCAGCGAGCGGCCGGGCGAGCCGGGCCGCGACAACCCGGGCGCCGATGCCGGCCTCGGCCCTTCGCCACAGGACGGCTTTGCCGACCTCGGCGTGGCCGAGCCGGCGCCGGCCTACGAAGCACAGCGCCAGTTCTTCGACTACGCCGGGCCGCTGTTCAGCGTGCTCGTCTCGCCTGCCGCGAGCACCGTGCCGGTCCATCAGCGGCGGCGCTTCAAGGCCCTGCCGCGCGATCGCGCCGGCCGGCGCGTCAGCGAAGAGCTGGCCTTTGCCTGGGCCATCGCCGAAGGCGAGGGATCGATCGGCGCCGTGTCCGACCAGGAAGTCGAGTACACGGCCAGCGGCACGCCCGCGCTGGTGCGGCTGCGCGTGCGCGTCACGCAACGCGATGTCGAATGCAGCGCCGAGGCGCTGATCACCGTCACCGACAGCCTCTACACCTCGCTCGGCAGCGCGGTGGTCAACACCCGCGGCCTGCCCGGCTACACCTTCGAGCGCGCGGCCGGGTCGCTGTGGCGGTCGCGCTTCGACGCCGAGCGCAACGTCATCGTCGTCAACAACGGCCACCGCGACTTCGTCTTCGCCACGCGCACGCGGGCGTTGCAGCTGCGTTATCTGGTGCGGCTGTATGTCAAGGAACTGGTGCTGAAGAATTTTGCCGGCGCGCCGGCCGAGCAACTGCTCGAACGCATGATCGAGCTGTCGCTGTACGCCGAGGAAAAGCTCAAGGCCGGGGCCTGATACGAAGTTGTTTTCAAGGACACAGATTTCATGCTCCGCTCAAGGCGAATTCGCGTCGTTGACGCCTGGGGTTCGACGGGCGGCAGAAGACTGGGTGCGGCCACCCAAGTCCTCCATATATCTGCCGCTCAGCGTTGCTTACCGAGCGCTTGACCTACTACGGCTGAAGAAGTCTTGGAAGAAGGGATGCCGCAACTATGAACAGTAGCAACCAGACCGCGCCGACCAGTGCAGCGAAGACATTGAAGCCTGTTGACAGAGATTGCCTTCGCCCTGCCGGAATGAAGAAGCGCCAAACTAGAAACAGTGGTAACGCGACAACGGCTGCGCCCAGAAGATGGCCGAAGCTTCGACCCACAGCGTAGCCCAAGGAGCCGCTGCTGTTGACTACAACAGACATACCAACCAGCGTAGCCAGAATGCCGATGCCGAGAAAGAAGCTTCTGTCTCCAGACGGCGCTGGTACGGGGTTGGCGTCGGGCGGCCGCGGTGTTGACGGAGCGGGCACGAGCGGCGCCCCTCTTTCGGCAAGTATGGAAGTGACAATTGCGCGCGCTTCATCCGTCAGATGGCCACGCATCAGGCGCTCTTGAATCTCGAGATCGTCAAGGCGTTCAAGCTCAGATCGAACGGTTTCGCGGTATGTGGGCATCTGTGCCTCAACGTTGGTTGTGGCAGCCAAGTGTTGAAGTGCGGCTGCTTCCGTAGGCGGTCGGCCGAAGATGGTTACGGCTCAGTTAGGTACGGACGAAAGACATCTTTGAGGGCGCGCCCTTGTTCTCCAAACCAGTCGACCAGCGCATCGAGGTTGTCTTCAGCAGTCGAGTACACAGGTTCGACCGGCACGTTCTGCCCTCCGGCAAGACGATCGAGCAGGCGCTGCATACGCCAGGCGCCATTTATAAATTCCTGGGCCTTGGCCTCGACGTCGGGCATGCCAAGATCACCGTGCTGCGCCACTTCCCACTTGAACGCTTCAATGTAAGCCACAAGTTCTTTGGTTCCGTTGACCGCTTTAATTCGTTGCAAGGTCACGTACTTTGAGCAGTACCGGGAGAAGATCGTCATTGACTGAAAAACTGCCAGACGAAGTGGCCGTCTGCTCTCGTGAACGCTGATCGTATTCGCACGACGAGCTTCGTCGCGAGCTTGGCGCGTGTAGTACGCAGATAAAAATGCGATGAGAATTGCCGCGATGGCGATGTAGTCGCTTCTGGCTAATTCCATGCTTGGAAGTCTAGTCCCAGCGATGGTCATAGCACTGGATTTGCAAGACACCACCCAACGGCGGCTTCCGCTGCATTGCTGCCCGCCAATTTCGTCCGGCCAATGGCCAAACGGCGCCGACTGCCGCCTTGGCGCGTTGGCACAAGTCCTGATCGTTTGAACGCAAAGCCATTTGAGCGGAGCGATCCCTGTCGCCCGCCGCGCGTGCCGATGGTGTTGGCGCGCTTCGCCGCGCCGGCTCATCCCAGCGGCTTCGGCAGGCGCTTTTCGTACCAGTGGGTGATGCGCGAGCCGTCCCAGTGCAGCGCGATGTGCAGGCCTTCCTTCGCCGCTTTCAGTGCACGCGGCCGGAACACGCCCGCGCACAGCCCGCCGGCATGGCGCACGCTGTGGTACAGCACGCCCCAGCTGCCGGCGGCGCGCAACTGGCGACCGAGGGCCTGCGCGGCGCCGTAGTGCAACACGTCGTAGATCTGCGGCTCGCTGCGGCGCAGCGCGCGCAGGTCGTGCAGCGGCGCATCGAGCGCGGCGCTGATCTGCCGCAGGTCGATGTCGATCGCCGGCTCGTGGGTGCGCGACAGGAACAGCGCGCGGTGGTGGCTGACCTCGGCGATCGCGGTATCGAGATCGCCGGCGGCGTAGTACACGCCGTAGCTGCCGTCGGAAAAGCGCGAGCCTTCCGGATTCAGGTGCGTGAAGGCGGCCATCACCGGCGTGCTGCCGGCGCCGCTGATGCGCTCGTCGGGCGGCACCAGCTGCAGTTGCCCGATCTCGTCGCGCAGCCGCGGGTTGGTCAGCGCCTCGATCGCGAACACCGCCTCCAGATCGGCCGGGTCGACGATCGCGTCGTACAGGCCGACGGTCGGGTAGCGGGAGGCGATCAGGCGATGGCTGGTCTTCCAGTCCGGCAGCGTGGTCTTCAGGCGCTCGATGGCGATCAAGCCTTGCCGCCCCGCTGCGCATCGAGGTACTGGCGCACCACGAACAGGTCGGCCACCTGGCCGCCCAGCATGCGCTGCAGTGCCGAGTGGCCGCCGAACAGCGGTGCGCTGTTCGGCTTGCGCAGCCATGCGTCGGCGCGCTCGGCATCGGGCAGCAGCAACTGCAGCGCGGCGTAGATGCCGAACAGGTAGGACAGGCGCTCCAGCACGTGGCGATCGAGCGGGCCGACCTTGCCCTGCTTCCACTGGTACAGCGCGCTGCGGCCGACGCCGAGCAATGTCATCTGCTCGTTCACGCTGAGTTTCCAGGCTTGCGCCAGGCGCCAGAAGGTGCGCAGCGCGGCCGCCGCCGATTCCGCCGAAGCCGGATCGGCGGCGTGCGTCTCGGTTCGGGCCAGAGCACTCATCTGCGCCGCCTCAGAACGGTTGTCTCGATCCGCATGTGGAAAGTCTATTCCACAACAGGACGTTCTGCAACGATTTGTCCACATCAGGAATAGGAGTGCCGGCTGGGCGGGCTGGCGGCATGAAAGCCGGCTCATCGCCTGCGGCTGCGTATAGTTCCGCCGCCAGGGTGGCTGTCGCCGGGAGCGTGGGAATGGTTTGGGTTGGTGGTGCGGTGAAGCACCTTGCCGTGGGCGCGTGGTGGTGTGCGCTGGCCTGGCTCATGGCGTGCGCCGGTACGGCCTTCGCCGCCGAAACGTCCTTCGCGCCGGCCGCGTCGCAGCCGGCCGCGCTATTGGCCGAGGGCGCGGCCGTGAAGGCGATGAACCGCGAACTGATCCGGCTGCGCGCCGAGTTCAACGGCTGGGCGCCGCAGGTGCGAGCGGCGGCGGCGCAGCAGCGCATCGCCGACATGCTGGCTGGCGGCGGCGCGAAGAAGGTGACGCTGCAGCAACGGCCCGAAGGCGTGCTGGTGCTGGTCGATGACCAACTCATGTTCGGGGTCTCGGTCGACGACACCATCGAACGCACCGTGGCCGCGGCCACCGCCGATGCGCAGCGCGCCGCCGCGACGCTGGAGCTGGCCATCCGCGAGGCTCGCGAGGGCCGCGATCTGGAGTCGAATCTGGTGGCCGCGGCCGTGGCACTGGCCGCGACCGCGGTGCTGCTGGTGCTGGGCTGGCTGATGCGGCGCCTGCGCTTTCGCGTGCAGAACTGGCTCGAGGCCAAGACGCTGCGCCAGGCCGAGGCGTTGCGTGTCGGCGGCATGCAGATCTTCGGCCGCGAGCGGCTGTTGGCGACCGAGCGCGCGGTGCTCAAGGTAAGTTACTTGCTGGTGATGGGCCTGTTGATCTACGAATGGCTCAGCATCACGCTGGCCCAGTTCGCCTACACGCGGGTCTGGGGCGAGCAGCTGAATGCCCACCTGTGGGGCGTCGTGCAGCGCTTCGTGCTGGCCATCCTGCACGCCGTGCCCGACCTGTTCACGGCCGCGCTGATCTTCGTCATTGCGTACTACACCAACAAGCTGCTGAAGCGCTTCTTCACCGGCGTGCAGAACGGGCAGGTCAGCGTCGGCTGGATCGCCCCCGAAGTGGCGCTGACCACCTCGCGCCTGTGCGTGGTGGCGGTGTGGCTGTTCGCGCTGGCGATGGCTTTTCCGTACCTGCCGGGTTCGAACACCGAGGCCTTCAAGGGCGTGTCGGTGCTGCTGGGGCTGATGATCTCGCTCGGCGCCTCGAACCTGGTCGGCCAGGGCGCCAGCGGGCTGATCCTGACCTACACCCGCACCTTGCGCAGCGGCGAATACGTGCGCGTGGGCGATGACGAGGGCACCATCGTCAGCCTGGGCGCCTTCACCACGCGCATGCGCACCGGCATGGGCGAGGAGCTGACCTTGTCGAACTCGCTGGTGCTCGGCGCAGTGACGAGGAACTACTCGCGCACGGTCAAGGGGCACGGCTTCATCGTCGATGTCACGGTCACGATCGGCTACGACACGCCATGGCGCCAGGTCAAGGCGCTGCTGATCGAGGCCGCGCGGCGCACGCCCGGCGTGCTCGACGATCCGGCGCCGCAGGTCTTCCAGACGGCGTTGTCCGACTACTACCCCGAGTACCGACTGGTGTGCCAGGCGGTGCCGTCGCAGCCGCGGCCGCGTGCCGAGGTGATGAGCGAGCTGCACGCCAACATCCAGGACCTGTTCAACGAATACGGCGTGCAGATCATGTCGCCGCACTACCGTGGCGACCCCGAACAGGCCAAGCTGGTGCCCCGGGACCAGTGGTTCGCGGCGCCGGCCAAGCCGCCGCAGCAGCAGGCGCAGCCCGCCGGCGAACGGCGACCCGGTGTCGGCGATGACGGCGGTGCGGATGAGCGCGCTGATCGAGGCGGGCTGAAGCCCGACATCAGCGCAGCAGGTTCTTGAAGACCTTGCCGTCCTTCATGATGACCACGAAGCGCGTGGCCGGGTCTTCGACCAGCTTGATGTCGGCGAGTGGGTTGCCGTCGACCAGCAGCAGGTCGGCCAGCGCGCCTTCCTGCACCACGCCCAGCCTGCCGGGGTAGGGGTCGCGCGGGCCGGAAAGCTTCAGCAACTCGCCATTCGTGCCGGTGGCCATGACCAGCACTTCCGGCGCGCTGTACCAGCGGTGCATGTTGGCCAGCAACTCGCCCTGCCGCGCGGCGCCGGCGGCGGAGAACAGGATGTCGGTGCCGAAGGCCATCTTGAGCTTGTATTTCTTGGCCAGCTCGACCGTGCGTTCGGTGCCGGTGAAGACCTGTTTCAGGCGCAGCAGGTTGGCCGGCGCCATCGGCGGCACGTGGCCGTCGTCGGTGAAGGGCTGAAAACTCAGCCAGACGCCCTTCTCGGCCATCAGCCTGGCACTGGCCTCGTCCATCAGCTGGCCGTGTTCGATGACCTTGACGCCGGCAGCGACCGCGCGCTGGATCGCCACCGGCGTGTAGGCATGCACGCTGACGTAGGTGCCCCAGTTGTCGGCGGCCTGCACCGCGGCGCGCAACTCTTCTTCGGTGAACGTGGACACATCCAGCGGGCTGTGCGGCGATGCCACCCCGCCACCGGCGGTGAGCTTGATCTCCGACGCGCCGAGCAGCAGTTGCTCGCGCACGCGCACACGCACTTCATCGGGCGAGTCGGCGATCATGCTGCCGCCGATGCGTTCGGACAGCGTCAAGGGCCCGCCGAGTTGCCGCGGCAACTCCGCACGGCTGCGGAAGTCGCCATGACCGCCGGTGATCGTGATCATGGCGCCGGCGGGATAGATGCGCGGGCCGACGACCAGGCCTTCGTCGATGGCCCGCTTCAGCGCGAACGATGGCCCGCCCAGGTCACGCACGCTGGTGAAGCCGCGCATCAGCGTGGCTTCGGCCTGTGCACTGGCCAGCAAGTTCAGGTAGCCGACGTCGCCATCGAGCAGTTGTGGCAGCGGCGTGGCCGCCATCATCGTGTGCCAGTGGTTGTCGATCAGCCCCGGCATCAGCGTGCGCCCGCCGCCACGGATGCGCAGCACCGTGGTGCCGGGCGGGTCGGCAATGGCGGCGCTGGAAATCGCCTTGATGAGCCCACTCTCGACGAGCACGTTCGAAGGGCCCGAGAGCTGGTCGCTGCTGCCGTCGAAGATGCGCACATCCTCGAACACCACCGCACCCGGCGCCTTGTCCTGCGCGCGTGCGACGGGTGCCGCTGCCCCCGACAGCACGAGCACGGCGATCGAGAGCGTCTTGACAATGGGGTGCATAACGGGCTCCTGTGCGCGCACCTGACTTCAGCCGCCCGGGGTCACGGGGTCGGGGATCACGGCGGTGACTTCGATCTCGACCTTGGCGCGGTCCTCGATCAGCGCGCTCACCTGCACCGCCGTCATCGCCACCGCGAAGTCGCCGATCAGTTCGCGGTAGGCCGCGCCGATCTCGCGCGAGGCCTCGAGGTATTCGCGCTTGTCGGTGACGTACCAGGTCATGCGCACGATGTGCTCGGGTCTGGCGCCAGCCTCGGCCAGCACCGCCACCACGTTCTCCAGCGCGACGCGGGCCTGCTCGGCCAGGCGGTCACTGTGGAACACGTTGTCGCCGTCCCAGCCGATCATGCCGGCGACGAAGACCTGGCGGCCATGCGCGGCGACGCCGTTGGCGTAACCCTTGGGCCGTTGCCAGCCGGCCGGTTGCAGTGTCTGCTTCATTGACTTCTTCTCCTGGTTCATGCCGCCGCAAAGCGCTGGATCGCGCTGCGCAGATCGGCTGGAATGTCGATCGCCCGGTGCGTGTCCAGGCTGGTGCACACCAGGACCTGGCGGATGCGCATGCGCTGCTCGTCGCCCAGGCGGCAGCCGATATCCAGCGCGATCGACTTGGTTCCCAGCCGCTCGACGCTGAGCCCCATCGTCACCAGATCACCCATGCGGCTGATGGCGGTGAACTCGCAGTGCAGGCTGACGGTCGGCAGCCCGGTGCGACGTTTGGCCAGCAGATCGGCATAGGGAATGCCCAGCGCGTCGCTGACCCAGTCCTCGACCAGGTTGTTGATCATCACCAGGTACTGCGGGAAGAAGACGATGCCGGCCGGGTCGCAATGCGCGAAGCGGATGCGCAGCGGTTGCTCGAAGGCGTGGCGGATGGCGATGACGGTCTGGCTCATGGTTGGCGCAGCCGGAAGCGCTGCAACTTGCCCGTTTCGGTGCGCGGCAGCTTGGCGGTGAACTCGATCGCGCGCGGGTACTTGTACGGCGCGATGGCCTGCTTCACGTGCTCCTGCAACGCTTTGGCCAGTGCGTCGCTGGCCTGCGCATGCGGCTTCAGCACCACGAAGGCCTTGACGATCTGGCCGCGCTGTTCGTCGGCCACGCCGATGACGCCGCATTCGGCGACATCGGGGTGGCTCAGCAGCGCGTCCTCGACCTCGGGGCCGGCGATGTTGTAGCCGGCCGAGATGATCATGTCGTCGGTGCGTGACTGGTAGTGGAAATAGCCGTCCTCGTCCATCAGGTAGGCGTCGCCGGTGTGGTTCCAGCCGTTCTTCACGTAAGCAGACTGGCGCGCATCGTCGAGGTAGCGGCAGCCGGTCGGGCCCTTCACCGCCAGATGCCCCACTTCGCCCGGCGGCAGCGGCCGGCCCTCGTCATCGACCACGCGCGCCACATAACCCGGCACCATCTTGCCGGTGGCGCCGGGGCGGGCCTCGTTCTCGTCGGCGGAAATGAAGATATGCAGCAGCTCGGTCGAGCCGATGCCGTCGATGATCTGCACGCCAGCGGTGTCGAACCACAGCTTGCGCGTCGCTGCCGGCAGCGCTTCGCCGGCCGAGACGCACTTGCGCAGCTTCGGCGCCGGCCACGGTTGGCCCTGCAGCGACAGCGCGATGGCGCGGTACGAGGTGGGGGCGGTGAACATCACCGTGGCGCCGAATTTCACGGCGGCTTCCATCAGGTCGGCGGGCCCGACTTTTTCCACCAGCACGGTCGATGCGCCCACGCTCATCGGAAACAGCAGCAGCCCGCCCAGGCCGAAGGTGAAGGCCAGCGGCGGGCTGCCGATGAAGACGTCGTCGGCTTTCGGCCGGAGCACATGCGGTGGCCAGCAGGCACAGGCGGCCATCACGTCGCGGTGGAAGTGCACGGTGGCCTTCGGCGCGCCGGTGGTGCCCGAGGTGAAGGCCATCAGGCAGGGGTCGTCGGCGGCGGTGTCGACGTTGTCGAAGGCGGCGGATTGGCCGGCCATCGCCGCTTCGAGCCCGTCGGCGCTGTCGTCGTTGAAGAAGCGCAGTTGGCTCAACTGGGGGCACGCCGCGGCCGCTGCGTTCATCTCGTCGCTCAAGCGCCGGTCGCACAGCGCATGGCTGATCTGCGCCTTGTCGATGATCTGCTTCAGCTCCTTCGCGCGCAGCAACGGCATGCTGCCGACCGCGATGCCGCCGGCCTTGACCACACCGAACCAGCAGGCGGCCAGCATCGGGTTGTTCGGCGCGCGCAGCAGCACGCGGTTGCCGGCTTGCAGGCCCATGTCGTGCACCAGCACGTTGGCGATGCGGTTGGCACGCTCGGCCAGGTCGGCATAGGTCCAGCGCAGGCCCGGCGCCTGGATGCACAGCCGATCGCCGCGGCCTTCGGCGAGCGCGCGGTCGAGCAGTTCGGTGGCGCAGTTCAGCTGTTGCGGGAAATCCAGCCCGGGCAGATCGAACAGGTACTCGGGCTGCTGCTCGCGTGGCGGCAGGTGCTCGCGTGCGAAGGTGTCGGTGTGCGCCGTCGTCATGTTGCCTGCTCCTTCAGCAACTCGCGCGCGATGATCAGCTGTTGCACCTCGGTCGCGCCTTCGTAGATGCGCAGCGCGCGGATGTCGCGGTACAGCCGCTCCACCGGCTGCTCGCTGACGACGCCGAGTCCGCCGAAGATCTGCACCGCCGCATCGATGACCTGCTGCGCGCCTTCGGTGGCCGCCATCTTGGCCATCGCGGCGGCCTTGGTGACGTTCGCGCCCTGGTCGCGCTGCCAGGCGGCACGGTAGGTGAGCAGCGCGGCGCTGTCGATGGTGGTGGCCATCTGCGCCAATTTCGCCTGCGTGAGCTGGAAATCGGCGAGCCGCTGCTTGAACATCTGGCGCGTGGTCGCGCGCATCAGTGCTTCGTCGAGCGCGCGGCGGGCCATGCCGAGCGCCGCCGCCGCCACCGAGGTGCGGAACACATCGAGCGTGCGCATCGCCACCTTGAAGCCTTGGCCGGCATCGCCGATGCGCTGGCTCAATGGGATGCGGCAGTCGGTGAATTTCAGCCGCGCCAGCGGGTGCGGCGCGATGACCTGGATGCGTTCGGCGATCTCGAAGCCCGGCGTGCCGGCGTCGACGATGAAGGCCGAGATGCCACGCGCGCCGGGGGCCTCACCGCTGCGCACGAAGACGACATAGAAGTCGGCGATGCCTCCGTTCGAGATCCACGTCTTTTCGCCATTCAGCACCGCATGGTCGCCATCGATGCGCGCGCTGCACGCCATCGCCGCGACGTCGGAGCCGGCTTCGGGCTCCGACAGCGCAAAGGCGCCGATCGCCTCGCCGCGGGCCACACGCGGCAGGTAGCGTTGTTTCTGTTCGGGCGTGCCGTCCAGCGAGATCGCACCCGAGCCCAGCCCCTGCATCGCGAAAGCGAAATCGGCGAGGCCGGAATGCCGCGCCAGCGTCTCACGCATCAGGCACAAGGTGCGCGTGTCGAGCGTTTCGCCGGCACCGCCGTGTTCGCTGCCAGCCACCGCATGGCGCAGCCAGCCGCCGCTGCCCAGCGCCCTGACCAGCTTGATGCATTCGGCATCGACGTCGTGGTGCGCCTCCTGCGAGACGTGCGTGCTTGCCCAGTCGTCGAGCGTCCGCTGCAACTGCCGGTGGCGCGGCTCGAAGAACGGCCAGTCGAGGTAGCTGGTGTCGGCCATGGTCAGTTGCCCTCGAAGATGGGTTTCTGCTTCGCTGAAAAGGCGCGATAGGCGCGTCCGAAATCCTCGGTCAGCATGCACAGCGCCTGCGCCTGCGCCTCGGCCTCGATGGCGCTGTCGATGTCCATCGCCCACTCGTGGTGCAGCATGCTCTTGGTGATGCCGTTGGCGAAGGTGGGGCCGGCGGCCAGTTCCTGCGCCAGCACCAGCGCTTCGTCGACCACCGTGTCAGGGCTGCACAGCCGGTTGAAGAACCCCCACTGCTGCGCTTCCTCGCCGCCCAGCGCGCGGCCGGTGTACAGCAGCTCCGACGCGCGCCCGTGGCCGACGATGCGCGGCAGCATGTTGCACGCGCCCATGTCGCAGCCGGCCAGGCCGACGCGGTTGAACAGGAAGGCGGTCTTCGAGCGCGCGGTGCCGAAGCGCAGGTCACTGGCCATCGCGATGATCGCGCCGGCGCCGGCGCAGACACCGTCGATGGCCGTGACGATCGGTTGCGGGCAGTGGCGCATCGCCTTCACCAGGTCACCGGTCATGCGCGTGAACATCAGCAGCTCGGGCGCCTTCAGTTCGATCAGCGGGCCGATGATCTCGTGCACGTCGCCTCCCGAGCAGAAGTTACCGCCGGCGCCGTGGATCAGCACCACGGTCACGTCATCGGCATGGCGCAGACGCTGGAACAGGTCGCGCAGTTCGGCATAACTGTCGAAGGTGAGCGGGTTCTTGCGCTCGGGCCGGTTCAGCGTGATGCGGCCGATGCCGCCCTGCACCTGCCACAGGAAGTGCTCGGCGCGATAGTCGGATTGCGGGCGGCGGTTGCCGGCGAGCAGGCTCGGATCGGTGCTCATGGGGTGGTTTCCGTGGTGGTGTCCTGCCGCGCCGACAGCTGCACACGCAGCCGGCCCAGCAGGTCGTGAAGTTGGTGCCGGGCGCGTTCGTCGATGCCGGAGAACAATTCGACCACCCAGCGTTCATGTTCACCGGCGATCTTCTCGAAGCCCTTGCGCCCTTTGGCGGTGAGCGCGATGCGCGTCGAGCGCCGGTCGCCCGGTTCGGCATCGCGCTGCACCAGGCCGTCCTTTTCCAGTTCGTCGGTGAGCCCGGTGATGTTGCCGCCAGTGACCATCAGGAAGCGCGACAGCTCGCTCATGCGCAGCCCGGCAGGGTGGCGGTGCAGCTGTGCCAGGTAGTCGAAGCGCGCCAAGCTCATGCCGAACTGCGTGCGCAGCCGTTTGCGTATTTCGGTCTCGATGTCGGTGCTGCACGAAAGCAGGCGCAGCCACAGCCGCAGCGAATGGTGGTCGTCGCTGGACATGCGTGCTTCCAGCCCGATGCTCTGGTCGTCGAGCAGCGGGGTGATCTCCTGGCGGGCGGCGCGTTTCATCAGACGGGTTCCTTGACCACCGGCGTGGTGTTCAGCGCCTTCTCGCGCGCGAACAGCGTTTCCATCTGCGTCTTGCCGCTGACGTACTGCTTCGGCCAGTCGATTGGCGTGTAGCCGATCTTCGCCGCTTCGGTCAAGGTCCAGGCCGGGTTGGCCAGGTGCGGTCGCGCGATCGCGCACAGGTCGGCGCGCCCGGCGGCGATGATGCTGTTGACATGGTCGGCCTCGCTGATCGCGCCGACAGCGATGGTCGGGATGCCGACCTCGTTGCGGATGCGGTCGGCAAAGGGTGTCTGGTACATGCGGCCGTACACCGGCTGCTGCTCGGCGCTGACCTGGCCCGACGAACAATCGATCATGTCGGCGCCGGCCGCCTTGAAGGCGCGCGCGATCTCCACCGCATCGTCGGGTGTGATGCCGCCGTCGACCCAGTCGTGTGCCGAGATGCGCACCGACATCGGCTTGTCCGCCGGCCACACTGCGCGCACCGCGGCGAACACCTCGAGCGGGAAGCGCAAGCGGTTCGCCAAGCTGCCGCCGTAGTCGTCGTCACGCCGGTTGGTCAGCGGCGAGATGAAGGCCGACAGCAGGTAGCCGTGCGCGCAGTGCAGTTCGAGCCAGTCGAAGCCGGCCTCGGCGGCGTATTCGGCGCTGCGCACGAACTGCGCCCCCACCTCGATCATGTCGGCGCGGCTCATCGCCTTGGCGATCTGGCTCACGCCGGCCAGGTACTGCTGCGCGGAGGCAGCCAGGACCGGCCAGTTGCCTTCGGCCAGCGGCTGGTCGCCACCTTCCCAGGCCACACGCGTCGAGCCTTTGGCGCCCGAATGGCCGATCTGCATGCCGATCTTGGCGTCACTGTTCGTGTGCACCCAATCGACGATGCGCTTCCAGGCGCGCAGCTGCTCGGGCGCGTACAGCCCCGGGCAGCCGGGCGTGATGCGGCCTTCGGCGCTGACGCAGGTCATCTCGGCGAACACCAGGCCCGCGCCGCCGAGCGCGCGCGCGCCAAGGTGCACGAGGTGGAAGTCGCCGGGGATGCCATCGACCGCCGAGTACTGCGCCATCGGCGAGACGATGACGCGGTTCTTCAGCGTGATGCCGCGCACCGTGTAGGGCGTGAACATCGGCGGCGGTGGCTTCGCGTCGTCCGCCACGTCCAGGCCGGCGCGGCGCGCGAACCAGCGCTCGTAGCCTTCGAGCCACTTCGCATCGCGCAGGCGCAGGTTCTCGTGGCTGATGCGCTGCGAGCGCGTCAGCATCGAATACATGAACTGCTCTGGTGGCAACGTGTCGGCATAACGCTGGCCGACCGCCTCGAACCACTCCATCGCATTCCAGGCTGCGTTTTGCAGGCGCAGCACGTCGATGTGGCGGATGTCCTGGTAGCGCTTCAGCACCTCGCCGATGTGCGCCGGTTCGTCACCCAACTCCTTGAACTGGCGCGCGAGTTCGATCGCATCCTCGATCGCCAGCTTGGTGCCCGAGCCGATGGCGAAGTGCGCGGTGTGCACCGCATCACCCATCAGCACGACATGTGCTCGGCCATTGAACAATGACCACTGTTCGCACTTGATGCGCTGGAAGTTCAGCCATGCCGAGCCGCGCAGGTGGCGCGCATTGCTCATCAGCCGGTGGCCGCCCAGGTGATCGGCGAACAGCTTCTCGCAGAACGCCACCGACTCATCGACACCGAGCTTGTCGAGGCCATGCGCCAGCCACACGGGCTCGGGCGTCTCGACGATGAAGGTGGTGGTCTTGTCGTCGAACTTGTACACGTGCGCCTGGAACCAGCCGTGCTCGGTCTTCACGAAGGTGAAATTGAAGGCGTCGTACAGCTTGGTGGTGCCCAGCCAGATGAAGCGGTTGGGTCGCTTGACGATGTCGGGCTTGAACACCTCGGCGTACTTGTTGCGGATCTTCGAGTTGGCGCCGTCGCTGGCGATGATCAGATCGGCGTCCGGGAAGTCGGCGTCGGAGTCGACCTCCTGCTCGAACAGCAGCTTCACGCCGAGTTCCTCGCAGCGCGCCTGCAGGATGTTGAGCAGCTTCTTGCGCCCGATGCCGACGAAGCCGTGGCCGCCTGAGCGGATGGTGCGGCCCTTGAACTCGAGTTCGATGTCGTCCCAGTGGTTGAAGGCCTGCTGGATCGACGCCGCGGTGGGTTCGTCCCACGCACGCATGTTGTCCATCGTCGCGTCGGAAAACACCACGCCCCAGCCGAAGGTGTCGTAGGGCTTGTTGCGCTCGACGACGGTGATGTCGTGCGCCGGCTGCATGGCCTTCATCAGCAGCGCGAAGTACAGGCCCGAAGGCCCGCCGCCGATGCACACGATCTTCATTCAACGTCCCGCTTGGTTGATCCGGGCTTTAGTTTGGAGATTAATTGTTCAGGTGTCAAGTAAATGGATCGGGTGGCCGCGCGGTGGCAAGGCCGCCTCGCGCGTCTGACACCGGGCGGCCGGTTCATGCGCCGATCCAAGGTGGCGGTGAACGTGCAGCCCGGGGGCAGAGTGCTTGGCGGCGATCGGGCGGCCCGCCAAGCCTCAAGCGTCCTGCTCGAACAGGTCGAGAGATGCGACGGAGACGGCTGGCGCGATCCGATCCGATGCTGTCCTGCGCAGCGCAGCGCAGCGCATCGCTACGCGAACGCGATCGTCGGCGATGCTGCGCGCGCTGACTGTCGTCCTTGGCGCCACGGATGACCGGTCTCGACCACTTCAGGACGTTCGAGCGCCGCACAATTCACGTCGGCGATGACGGGTTTAAAAGTACAGCCGCCGTTGGCGGGCATCCGCCCACGGTGACGAGTGCTGCATAGCGGCCTCTCTTGGGTAATGCGTGGCTCGTCGGGGTGAAGGCAAGCGCATGAGCATACGCACCAAAGCAGCCATAGGCGTGCTGATCGTCGTCGTGATGATGGGCGCCTTCTGGCTGCTGCACCACAGCGACACGCTCGCCACGATGCTGGACTCGGCTGAACTGCATCGACGCGTCGTGCAATTGGGGCCATGGGGTCCGGTGGCGATCGTCGTGTTGATGACCATCGCCATCCTCATAAGCCCGATACCGAGCGCGCCGATCGCTCTGGCCGCGGGCGCCGCTTACGGACATGTCTGGGGCGGGCTGTATGTGCTGCTGGGCGCGCAAGTTGGTGCGATGGCAGCGTTCGCGGTCGCCCGATTCGTCGGCCGCGAGACCGTTCAGCGCTGGTTCGGCGACCGCATTTCGGTCGGCTTGATCGGCTCACAGAACGCTCTTACCGGCATCGTCCTTGTCAGCCGCCTGCTACCGTTCCTATCGTTCGACATCGTCAGCTATGCCGCCGGCCTGACGCCGCTGGCGTTCTGGCGCTTTGCGCTGGCCACCCTGGTCGGCATCGCGCCGACCAGCTTTCTGCTCGCGCATTTCGGCACCGAGATGCAAAGCGGCGAGTCCCGACGCATCGCTCTGGCGGTTCTCGCGCTGGGCGGACTGACGCTCGTGCCGGTCGGCGTGAAGCTCTACCGCGACCGACGCGCCAGGCGTCGCCAATCGGCAGACGTGAGCTCGGAGTGATGCGTGCGATGCGGTGGCTTATTCGCCATTTCGGCATGCCTGCGGCCGCGTTCCCGCATGTCGTCGCCGATCCCGTAGGATGGCCGGCTACTCTCCCGAGACGCACCGCCAAAGCACCATGAACGCGAAGCCCGTTGCCCTGGCGCTTGCCGCCGCGGCCGTCGTCACGGCCATCGTCTTCGTCGTCGCGGGGCCCTTTGGTGCGCAGATGCCGGCACATGCCCTGCAGCCCAACGATGCGGCCGTGCTGGCGCAGGGCGAGAAGATCTACGCGGCACATTGCGCGGCTTGCCATGGTGCCGAGTTGGAAGGGCAGCCCGAATGGCGCACGCGCGCTGCCAACGGCCTGCTGCCGGCACCGCCGCACGACGCCAGCGGCCATACCTGGCACCACCCGGACGAGACCCTGTTCCGCATCACCAAGTACGGCGTGGCCAAGGCGGCGGGGCTGCAGGATTACAACTCGGCGATGCCGGTCTACGAAGGCGTGCTCAGCGACGCCGAGATCGTCGCGGTGCTGTCGTGGATCAAGTCTCGCTGGCCGCAGCAGGTGCGTGACAGGCACGACCAGATGAACGCGCAGCAAGCCGCCGCGCGCACGCGCTAGGACTGCAGCTCAGCCAATGTCGCGCCGGCGGGCGTCGAACTCGGCCTTGTCGATCTCGCCGCGCGCATAGCGCTCCTCGAGGATCGACAGGGCGCGCCCTTCGTTCGGGCGCTCGGCGAATCCGGCGCCGCGCAGCAGCCAGCGCACCAGCAGGACCCCGCCCGCAATCAGCAGAGCCCACCACAGCAGGTGGCCGAGGCCGAACAGGCCCATGCCACCGGTGTCGAACATGTGACCGCTCCACATCGCGTCACCCCCGGTCCACGGTGGCTGCGCCTATCGGCGCAACTGCTCTCGCTGCTCGGCGGTCAGCACGACATTGATCTTCTTCTGCGCGTCGAGCTGCAATTCGAACATCGCCTTCTGCGTCGCTTGCATCTGCTCGAAAGACTTGCGCGCCGCGGCTGCCGGGACCCATGCCGTAACCGCCGCCGGAGCCACCCATCATGCCGGGCCCGCCCCCATAGGGTTGTGCCAGCACAGTCCCTGCCATCAGCAGGCTTGCGGCCAACGCGATCCATGGCTTGCGTGCATTCATCGTTCACTCCCGTTTGTCGTCGCGCCCGTTGGATGGCGTTCGCCAGCGCAGAGTTCGTGTCGGCCGTGCGCCGCCGCGCACTGACTTGCGGCACATCAACCCGATGCCAAATTTGTGCCCAGCACACCGGTGGCCTACGGCACGACCTTGATCTCGCTGGCGGCATAGGTGCTGCCGTCCTTGACTGCAATGAATTTGACTTTGTCACCAGGCTTGACCGTGTCGAGCGCGTTGTCCCTGACCGCGAAGACCGATCGTCGTCGGAGGCAAGTCCAGGGCTAGAGCAGGGCTGGCCCTGCTCGATGGTGATCTTGGCCTGCGCCTTGTCCACCTTGCGCACTTCGCCGTCGCTCGTCTCGGCGGCTTCAGCGTGCATGGAAATGCCGATTGCCAGGGTCGGTAGCAAATTGCTCGGCATCGATTTCATCGTTGGTTTCCGGCGCATGCAGCGTGCGGAGGTGAAACGGATCGGTGTGTCGGGACCTGCCTGCAATGCGGTAGAAAGCGAGAGCATCTGGTGCATTGCTGCCATGGCGACGAGCAGCCGGAGCGCCCGATCCGTTCATTGCCCGGGCTGCGCCACCACCGGCCGGGACGACCCTGACACGGCCCACGATGCCGGGCCTGGTAGTGGCCGACCATCGGGCAGGCGAAGTTGAAGGTGCCGGAGGGCCGGGGCGCAAGGCGCAGCCTGGAGACCCTCGCTGCGGACGCGCCCGTCGCGCTGCCAGGCAGCCACGACGCCTCAGCCGTGTGCGCTTCCGAAGCCGGCCCGCACCTTGAATCGTGAGCGCCACTGGAGCGGCCGCGCGGCAGGGTCTCAGTTGCCGTCCGGGGCGTTGGTGACGATATTCAGGTGGGTCGCGATATCGGTGCCGCGTTCAACCGGGATGCCGCCATTGGCGCGACAACTGGCCGCGTTCATGGCCCCCTCGGCACCATGAAGGATGAAGCAGAAGCGGTCGACCGCGGTCAGCTCCAGCACGTAGCCGTCGGCATTCTGGTACGGCATCGGCATGGCCATGCCGGTCCAGTGGAAGTGGGCAAAACTGCCGGGCTGCGGTATGTCGGCGCGTGGCAGCCAGAAGACCAGGTGATCGTCCATCGGTTGACGCACCAGCCGCGCCTTCGCCGGTTGGCCGTCGATCTTCCAGCCCACGCTGCAGTCGGCGACCGCATTGCAGTCGACATGCGTGGCTACGCGAAGGTTGTCGCTGGTCACCACGCCCGTGTAGTGGATGTACAGAAGACCCTTCAGTTCGTTGTCGCGTCCCAGGCGCGTTTGCTGATGGCTGTCGATTCCGTTGCCGAAGACGAAGTCGAATGGCCTTTGATGTTGCCGCCACGGAAGCATCTCCGCGGCCTGCACGACGCCGGCGGCCAACAACCCCCACGCCGCGGTGAATAAAAGCATCGAGGACTTGCGTGATTCCATCTCCATGGCCAGGGAGGGGGCGACGATCATATGGCGGCCGCCAAGAAGAGTCGAGAGGCCTGCCAACGTGGCATGGCGGCGTCGCGGGCGCGTCGGCGAGCACGCGGGATTCGGTCGCCCCAAGAGACACTGGGTATGACCGTCTCCCTGCCATTCGGGCCGGTACGGCAACCTGCCATGACAGTCCGCCCGGATCTGCTTGCTGAGGTTCTGCTGCTTGCGCTGCTCACTTTGGTTTTCGGTCGCGGCAGCACGGCAGCGCGCTGGCGACCGTCCTGAACGCCGGTGCCCTGTGAGCGCCGATCGTGTTGGCTGCCGGTGCCGGCCACGGTCACGAGGGGGGGTGAAGCTATCGCGACCGACACCTCAGGCATCGCAGCTCAGCGGACGCGCGTTCTGAACGACTGGCAAATGTGCTGATGGCCGGCTCCAGCCGGCCATCGAGTTCAGACCCATGGTCTCCGTCGGAACCCCTGCGCTGCTTCCGGTCCCGATCCGCGCGTGACTGACTACCCGCGCAGGCCGCGACCTTGTCCACGCGGGCAGACGAAGGCCTGACGCTGTGCCACAAACTGCGCGCCCGCCCCGAGCCACCGGTGATCATGCTGACGGCGCGCAGCGACGAGACCGGCCGCATCAACTGCCTGCCCAAGCCCTTCAGCGCGCGCGAACAGCTGGCGCGCGTCAAGGTTATCCTCAAGCGCGTGCGCAGCCTGCCACCGAACATGCAGCCCGACGAGAACGCAGAGCTGGTCGACCTGACGCAGGGCCGCGAGGCCGACCCGCTGGGCTTGGCCTGCATCTACAACAGGCTGCGCCTGCCCCTTGCCGCCAGCGTGCTCTTCCCGTTTACCGCTGGGCTGCCGTCGCCGATGATCGCGGCGCTGGCGATGAGCCTGAGCTCGGCGTCGGTGATCTTCAACGCGTTGCGCATGCGCAGTGCGACCCTGGGCTGAGGAACGAGCCAATGCGTCCGACCACCAAGCACGTTGCATTGACGACCATTGCACTGCTCGCAGGCGCGGCAGCGATATTCGCCGCAGTGACCTGGTTCGGCATCTACAGTTTCGCCGCCGACGAGCCGCACAGCGCCGCCGTCAGCAACCTGATCACCTCGATGCGCGAGCGGTCGATCGAGGTCCGCGCCAGGCAGGTGCAGGTGCCGGACTTGGGCGATGCAGTGCGCGTCGTGCAGGGCGCCGGCAACTACGACGCGATGTGCGTCGGCTGTCATGTGGCGCCCGGCATGCCGCCGACGGAGTTGAGCAAGGGCCTTTACCCGGCGCCGCCCAACCTTGCAGAAGACACCGTCGAGCCGGCCCAGGCCTTCTGGGTGATCAAGCATGGCGTCAAGGCCTCGGGCATGCCCGCGTGGGGCAAGAGCATGGGCGACGAATACATCTGGAACCTCGTTGCCTTCGTGCAGCAGCTGCCCAAGCTCGATGAGCAACGCTACCGCGAAATGGTGTCGCAAAGCGGTGGGCACGAGCACGGTGGCGGCGAGAGCGGACCCCATGGGCATGGCGATGCTGCGGCAAGCGGCCGGATTGAAGACGCCGCAGGTGAACAACACCATGGGATGGAAGCCGCGGCCTCGGCCGGCACGGCGGAAGTGAAGCCTGCGAAGGAAAAGGTGCATACGCATGCCGATGGCAAGCTGCACACCCATTGACGCTGCACAGCGGCCTATGGGAGCCAACTGAATCAATGAACCAACCAGCGAGAACCCATGTCTCAAGACAACCAAGCCTTCCTTCCCAGCTCAGTGCAGCGCAGGCACCTTCTGATCGGCACGCTCGCCACGCTCGCATTGCCCGCGCAGGCCCAGCCGTCCAGCACGACACTGGTCGAGATCTGGAAGAGCCCCACTTGCGGCTGTTGCACGGACTGGACCAACTACTAGATCGTTCCATCAAATAGGTTACGAAATGACGGACAATCGCAGCCGTTCATTCGCAACCCTTGATGGAGGTGGTTATGGCGAGAACGTCTGGACGTGCGGCGCTGGTGCTGACGCCTGAGCAGAAGGTTACGCTGGGAGAACTGGCGGCCTCGAGGACTGCGGCGGCGCGGGAGGTCGAACGCGCAAAGGTTCTCCTGGGCTACGCTGCCGGCACGTCGATCACTGAGCTGCAACGTCAGTTGGGCTTCAGTCGTCCTATGATCTATCGCTGCGTCGACAAGGCCCTGGCAGCGGGCGTGCAGATGGGCTTGAAGGACAAGTACCACCGCCCGCATGAACCCGAGATCACCGATGAAGCCAAGGCGTGGGTGGTCGGCATCGCATGCACCAAGCCCAAGGATCACGGTTTGGCGGCCGAGTTGTGGACCATCTCGGCACTGGCGCGCTTCGTCAGCGAAAGCGCCGAGGCCGCTGGCTTCGCACGCCTGGCCAACGCGGGCAAGAGCACCGTGTGGCGCATCCTCGACGACAACGAGATCAAGCCGCACAAGATCCGCTACTACCTGGAAAAGCGTGACCCGCAGTTCGACCGCAAGATGCAGGAAGTCTTGATGGTCTACAGGGATGTCTCGATCTATCGCGAAGGTGCCGTGCATGACGCCAGACCCAACGCCATCTATACCGTCAGCGTCGATGAAAAGCCCGGTGTTCAGGCCATCGGACTCACCGCCCCCGATCTGCCGCCTGTTGCGGGCAAGGTCGCTGCCGTAGGACGGGACTACGAGTATGTTCGCCGCGGCACGGTATCGATCTTGGCCGGAATCGATCTGCACTCCGGCCACATCTTCGGCAACGTCGAGGACCGGCATCGCAGCGTCGAGTTCATCGCGTTGCTCAAGCGGCTGGACGAGTACTACCCGGCCGAAGCGATCATCCGCGTTGTGCTGGACAACCACTCGGCTCACATCTCCAGACAAACAATGGCCTATCTGGCCACCCGCCCCGGAAGATTCGAGTACGTTCATACGCCCAAGCATGGTTCTTGGCTCAACCTGATCGAGTGCGCCTTCTCCAAGATGGCCCGCACGTTCCTGCGACACATCCGAGTCAAATCGACCGACGAGCTCAAGGAGCGCATCCTGAAGGGCATTGCAGAGTTCAATGCGTCACCCGTGGTGTTCCGTTGGAACAAATTCGACCTCGGCGTGGCTTGATACGTCACGGTATTGATGGAACGAACTACTACCTCGAATCAAACGGCTTTCGCACCAAGGTCAATGCCATCGGCAACGACGTCAAGCGCGCCAGCCTGGGCATCGCGCCGCAGTTTGCGTCGTGCCATACCGCCGTGGTCGACGGCTACGCGATCGAAGGCCACGTTCCGGCGCGTGAGATCAAGCGTCTGCTGCGTGAACGTCCAAACGCGCTCGGCTTGGCCCTGCCGGGCATGCCGATCGGCTCGCCGGGCATGGACGGGCCAGCGTATGGCGGACGCAAGGATGTCCATGCGGTGCTGCTGCTGTCGAAGGACGGACGCAGCAGCAGCGTGTACAGCACCTACGACTGAAGCGGGCTGCGCACCAGCGCGTCTGACAGCGACTGCGCCAGTGCCAACAATCGTATGGGTAGGAATGTGGCTAGGAACCGACTGCCCGGACTGCGAATTCGACGGTCGTTTTGACGCTGCAGAGAATGCTCGCGCAGTGCATGCCCACGTTTCTTCTGCTGTCATCCATCTGGCGGTTGCGTACGCCAGCAGATGGCCGCAGCCGACAGTCAGCTCCAGACGACGCTCTGCTGATCAGCACTTCTCCGACGTTCGCTGTGCCGAGTCCGATGGTTCACAGCGAGGCCGATTCGGGCAATCAGGATGGCCACCGTCGACGACGGCGCGGAACGCACTGCGTCCCTGCCATCGCGTGCGCAACGGGCCAACCGTCTCGGCGCCGCAGGTCTAAACTTGTCTGACGCCATCCAAGGACCGCCCATGAACGCCCGTGACCCGCACCTGCCTTTGCAAGCCGACGAAACCACCGCCATCGGCGCCTACGCCGATGGCCACTGGGACGAGCAGATCGTGCCGGCGCTCGACCACTACATCGGCATCCCGGCGAAGAGCCCGATGTTCGATGCCGAATGGCATGCGCACGGCCACCTCGATCGCGTCGTGCGCGATGCCGCCGCCTGGGTCGAATCGCGCAAGGTGCCGGGGCTGAAGCTGGAGCTGATCCGGCTCGAGGGCCGCACGCCGCTGATCTTCTTCGAGGTGCCGGCCACGCGCGCCGAATCGACCGACACGGTGGTGTTCTACGGCCACCTCGACAAGCAGCCCGAGTTCAACGGTTGGCGCAACGACCTGGGGCCGTGGACGCCGAAGTACGAGAACGGCAAGCTGTACGGCCGCGGCGGTGCCGACGATGGTTATGCGGTGTATGCGGCGATCACCGCCATCGAGGCGTTGAAACAGCAGGGCATCGGCCACCCGCGCTGCGTCGGCCTGATCGAAAGTTGCGAGGAAAGCGGTTCGCCCGACCTGCCCGCGTACCTCGACGTGTTGAACGAGCGGCTCGGTCAGGTCAGCTTGGTGGTGTGCCTCGACAGCGGTGCCGGCAGCTACGACCAGCTGTGGCTCACCACCAGCCTGCGCGGCATGGTCAGCGGCGTGCTGAAGGTCGAGGTCTTGACCGAGGGCATCCACAGCGGCGATGCCAGCGGCCTGGTGCCGTCGAGCTTTCGCATCCTGCGCCACCTGCTCGACCGGCTCGAAGATTCGGCCACCGGCCGGCTGCTGCCGCAGAGCTTTCATTGCGAGATACCGGGCTCTCGAATCGAGCAGGCACAGGCCACCGCGGCGATCCTGAAGGACGAGGTCTACAAGCGCTTCCCGTGGGCCTGCGGTGCCGATGGCGCGCTGGTGCTGCCGACCACCACCGACCCGGTGCAGGTGCTGCTCAACCGCACCTGGCGGCCGACACTGAGCGTGACCGGCGTCGATGGCTTTCCCGACCTGGGCAATGCCGGCAACGTGCTGCGCCCGCACACCGCGTTCAAGTTGAGCCTGCGGCTGCCGCCGCTGATCGATGGCAATGAGGCCTCGCTGCAACTGAAGACGCTGCTCGAGGACAACGCGCCGTACAACGCCAAGGTGACGTTCCACCCCGATGGCCGCGCCGGCCAGCTCGGCGCCACCGGCTGGAACGCGCCCGACCTGGCGCCGTGGCTGGAGCGCACGTTGAACGACGCGTCGAACGCACACTTCGGCGCGCCGCTCGGCTACATCGGCCAGGGCGGCACGATCCCGCTGATGAGCATGCTGCAAAAGGGCTTCCCGAGCGCGCAGATGATGGTCTGCGGCGTGCTCGGCCCGAAGAGCAATGCGCACGGGCCGAACGAGTTCCTGCACGTGCCGTACGCGAAGAAGCTGACGGCGGCGGTGGCGCAGGTGGTGGCGGGCTGCCCCTGACGGCAATCAGCGCATCGTGAACGCCGTCGTCGTGCGCAGCCCGCTCAGCGGCTCGAGCAACGACAGCAGCGGCCGCAGCGGCGCATAGCGCGAAGCGACCTTGGTCGCATAGGCAAAGAAGCGCGGCAGGTCGGACACGTAGTGCGCCTTGCCGTCGCGGTGCTTGAGCCGGCAGAAGATACCCAGCACCTTCAGGTGGCGCTGCAGGCCCATCCATTCCAGCGCGCGCCAGAACTCGCCGAAATCGGCGCCGAACACATCGCCCAGTGGCAGTCCGCCGCGGCGGGCTTCGCTCCAGTAGCGCGCCGCCCAGTCGATCTCGCGTTCTTCGTCCCACGAGATGAATGCGTCGCGCAGCAGCGAGGCCATGTCGTAGGTGAAAGGACCACACACCGCGTCCTGGAAATCGAGAATGCCCGGGTTCGGCGTGCCGACCATCAGGTTGCGCGGCATCCAGTCGCGGTGCACGGCCACCCTGGGCTGTGCCAACGCGCTGTCGATCAGCACCTGGCAAATGCGCTGCCAGCGCGCCGACTCCGCTGTGCTCCAGGTGCGGCCGAACTCGCGCTGCACGCACCACTCGGGAAACAGCGCAAGTTCGCGCGCCAGCAGGGCCTCGTCGTAGGCCGGCAGCCCGGCGCACGGCACCCGCTGTTGCCAGTGCACCAGCGCGCTGATGGCGTCGCGCATCAGGCCGTCGGCGGTGCGCGCGTCGGCGTCGCGCAACGCGTCGAGGTACAGCGTGCGCCCCAGGTCGGTGAGCAGCACGAAGCCCTGGTCGATATCGACGGCCAGCACGCGCGGGCCGCTGAGGCCGGCGTGTTCGATGCGCCGTGCCACGTCGATGAACGGCCGCACATTCTCGAGCGGCGGCGGCGCATCCATGACGATGCAGCTGCCGCCCGAGCAGGCGAGGCGGAAGTAGCGGCGAAAGCTGGCATCGGCCGAGGCGGCGCACAGCGTGTCGAGTTGCAGACCGTGCGCGCCGGCCAGCGCTGCCAGCCACGTATCGAAGGCTTGCCGGCGCATCGGGTCGGCCCAGGCGATGGCGGCAGGAGGGACGACTGGAAGTGGGTTCATGGTCTGCGGCAACGCCGAAGGGCGGTCCCGGGAGGCCGTTGGATAATGAATTCTACGAACCCTCCCTTCGCTGCAAGCGCCGTTGCGCGCAGCCCCCCAGCGCCGCCGCCTGTGCCACCGACCCCCGCCGCGAGTGAAGTCGCCCCGGCGCGACCCGCGTCACTTCCACGCTGTCATTGGCTTGCCCACGTCGTGCAAGCCGCCGTCGCGTCGGCCCTGTGCGCCACTGCCTCGGCGCAGACCGTGGCGGTGCCGACGCTGCAAAGCGTGCCCATGCTGCGCCCGGCGCCGAGCGACGAAGTCGCGCGCAAGCGCGCGCCGATGTACCTCGAGGCCGAGACGCTCAGCGGTCAGGCGAATGTCCACGTGCAGGCCGATGGCGCGGTGCAGTTCCGGCACGCCGGTGTGGTGATCCGCGCCGACCAGCTGCGCTACGACCAGGCCGAGGACCTGGCGGTGGCGCAAGGCAAGGTGCGCATCAGCTTCAATGGCTCGGTGTTCAGTGGCCCCGAAGTGCAGATGAAGGTTCAGCGCCTGCAGGGCTTCGCGCTGCAGCCCGAATACGACCTGGCCCTCACCGGGGGTGGCGGCCATGCCGAGCGCGTCGACTTCCACGACGCCGCGCGCGTCACCGTGCTGCGCGCCACCTACACCAGTTGCCCGCGCGACGGCCCCGGCAAGCCCGACTGGGTGCTCAGCGCCGATCGCATCGATCTCGACGTCGACGCCGGCGTGGGGGTCGCCGAAGGGGGGGTGCTGCGCTTTTTCGACGTGCCGATCCTGGCCTTCCCGTCGATGAGCTTTCCGCTCACCGACCAGCGCAAATCGGGCTGGCTGCCGCCGAACCTGGAGATCACCACCGGCAGCGGCATCGAGCTCGGCGTGCCGTACTACTGGAACATCGCGCCGAACCGCGATGCGACGCTGGCACCGCGCTACTCGACGCGGCGCGGTTTTGCCGTCGATGGCGAATTCCGCTACCTGGCCAGCGACTTCGCCGGCAAGGTCAACCTCGACCTGCTGCCGCACGACAACGTCGCCGACCGCAGCCGCTACTGGACGACGCTGGAGCACCTGGGCAGCCTGTCGCCCAGCACGCTGTACTCGGTGGCCGCCGAACGGGTGTCGGACGAGTTCTGGTGGAACGACTTTCCGCGCGCCCACAACGCCTTGACACCGCGGCTGTTGCCGCTGGTCGCACAGATCGAACAGTCCTTCGGCGACGCCCGGCTGGGCAGCGAGGTGTACGCGCGCACGCAGCGCTGGCAGGTGCTGCAGTACCCGAACACGCTCGACGCGCCCTTCGATCGTGCCGCGCAGATCGGTGCGCGCAGCGCCGGCGAGTTCGGCCCGGGCCTGACCTACAGCGTGGAGGCCGAGTTCAACCGCTTCACGCTGCCCGACGACCCGGGCTACACGCCGTCGACGCTGCCCTCGGACGGCTCGCGCGTGCATGCGCAGGGCTGGCTCAGCCGGCCCTGGCGCGAACCCGGCTGGTGGGTCGCACCCAGCGTGCTGTTCAACGCCGCCAGCTACCGCACCGACGAGCTGATGTCCGACGGGCGCAACACCGCCTCGCGTGTCATTCCGACGTTCAGCCTCGGCGGCGGCGCCGAGTTCGAGAAGAACACGCAATGGCTGGGCCGCGAGTTGCGCCAGACGCTGGTGCCGCGGCTGCTGTATGTCAACACGCCGTATGTCGATCAGTCCAGCCTGCCGAACTTCGATTCGGCAGTGAAGGACTACAGCTTTGCGTCGATCTACTCGGAGAACGTCTTCTCGGGCGTGGACCGGGTGTCCGACACGAATGCATTGACTGCGGGCGTGACGACCCGGCTGCTCGACGCCACCAGCGGCGTCGAGCTGTTGCAGCTGGGGGTGGTGCAGCGCTATCTGTTCAGCGACCAGGTGGTCACCGAGAACGGCATTCCGGAAAAGCGCGGCTTTTCCGATGTGCTGCTGCGGGGCTCGACCAGCGTGCTGGAACCGTTCAACCTCGAAGCCTACCTGCGCTACAGCCCCAGCGTCGATCGGGTGGTGCGCACCATCGTCGGCGCGCAGTACGCTCCGGGGCCCTTTCGCACCGTCAACGTGGCCTACCGCTATGCCCGTGACATCAGCGCGCAGGTGGAGCTGGCCTGGCAGTGGCCGCTGTACATCGGCGCCGGCGGGATTGGCGGCGCGGCCGGAGCGGGAGGCGCGGCGCGTGGCCAGTGGACCGAGGGCAGCGCCTGCACCGGTTCGTTGTACAGCGTGGGCCGGCTGAACTACAACACCACCGACAGCCGCCTGACCGATTCGATCATCGGCTTCGAGTACGACGCCGGCTGCTGGATCGCACGCATGGTGGTCAGTCGTTGGTCCACCGGCGTCAGCGAGGCCTCCACACAGTTGCTGTTCCAGCTCGAGCTGGTGGGGTTGTCGCGCCTGGGCTCGAATGCCATCAGTGTCTTGAAGGACAATATCGCAGGATACCGGTTGTTGCGCGACGGACGCAGCGCGTCTCCGGGGTCTGCCTACTACGACTGATGAGCGAGTTGATTCCTGCCCTTCGCACTGCGCTGGTTGTCGCTGCGCTGTCGATCTGCCTGGCGCACGGATCGGCCGCCGCCCAGGTGCAAATTCGCGGCGACAGCTTCAGCGGTGACTACATCGCCGCGGTGGTCAACAACGACCTGGTCACCGCCGGCGAAATCGATCAGCGCGTCGAGCGCGCACAACTGGCCGCGCAGCGCGCGGGCCAGCGCTTGCCACCGCCGCAGGTGTTGCGCCAGCAGGTGCTCGATTCGTTGATCGAGGAGCGGGTGCTGATCACCACCGCGCGGCAAAGCGGCGCGAAGGTCGAAGACAGCGAACTCGACCGCGCTGCGCAGGCGGTGGCGGCGCAGAACAAGTGGACCCTCGAGCAGCTGCGCGAGCGGTTGCGGCAGGAAGGCATCGACTACAGCCGCTTTCGGGCCAACCTGCGCGACCAGATGCTGGTCGAGCGCGTGCGCGAGCGTGAGGTCGGCCAGCGCACGCAGGTCAGCGAGCTGGAAGTCGACGACTACCTGGCGAGCCAGAATGCCAGCCGGGCCAAGACCGCCGAGCTGAACATAGCCCAGATCCTGATCAGCGTGCCCGAAGGCGCCGATGCGCAGACGGCAGCGCAGCGCAAGGCGCGCGCCGATGCGGCGCTGGAGCGCGCGCTCGCCGGTGAGAACTTCGCCGCGCTGGCCAGCGAACTCTCCGACGATGCCAACAAGGCGCAGGGCGGCGAGCTCGGTCTGCGTGTGCCGTCGCGCTTGCCGGATGCCTTTGTCGCCGAGGTGGACCCCCTCGCGGTCGGGCAGGTGGCGCCCAAGCTGCTGCGCACCGGGGCCGGCTGGCATGTGCTGAAGCTGATCGATCGGCAGGAGACGACCGGCTTCAAGGTCACCCAGACGCAGGTGCGGCACATCCTGCTGCGCCCGTCGGCGCAACTCAGCACCGAAGCGGCGGCGCGGCGGATGGTCGACTACCGCAGCCAGATCGTCAGCGGTGCATCGACCTTCGAGGCCATGGCCAAGCAGTATTCCGAAGACGGCTCGGCACCACAGGGCGGCGATCTGGGCTGGGTTTCGCCGGGCAACCTGGTGCCCGAATTCGAACAGGCGATGAATGCCTTGAGCATCGGCGGCATTTCGCAGCCGGTGGTGTCACGTTTCGGCGTGCACCTGATCAAGGTCGAAGACCGCCGCGAGAGCACGGTCGATGCCAAGCAGGTGCGCGCGCAGGCGCGCAACGTGCTGCGCGAGCGCAAGTTCGAAGAGGCCTACAACGAATGGCTGAAGGAACTGCGCGCGCAAGCCTACGTCGAAATGCGCGAACCGCCGCAGTGACGGCGGCCGATGGCAGGCACGGCCGGCGCGCATGAAACATCAGGCGCGCAAGCGCTTCGGGCAACACTTTCTCGCCGATGCCTTCGTGATCGAGAGCATCGTCGACCTGATCGACCCGGCCCCCGGGCAGGCGCTGGTCGAGATCGGCCCGGGTCTTGGCGCACTGACGGGGCCACTGCTGCGGCGTTGCCCGGCCTTCACCGTGATCGAACTCGACCGCGACCTGGCTGAACGGCTGCGTTCGAACCCGGCGTTGACGGTCATCGAAGCCGATGTGCTCGGCGTCGATTTTGCCGCGCTGCCGCGGCCAACCGGGCAGTTGCTGCGGCTGGTCGGCAACCTGCCGTACAACATCTCCACGCCGATCCTGTTTCACCTGCTCGAGGCGGCCGACCATGTCGCCGACCAGCACTTCATGCTGCAACGCGAGGTCGCCCAGCGCATGGTGGCCACGCCCGGACACAAGGCCTACGGGCGCCTGTCGGTGATGTTGCAGTGGCGCTATGACATCGAGTGCGTTCTCGACGTGGCCCCCGAAGCCTTCGACCCGCCGCCCGCGGTGCATTCGACAGTGGTGCGCATGCGGCCGCTGGCGGGTGCCGTTCAGCCGGGCGGGTTGTTGTCCGAAGTCGTGCGCGTGGCGTTCTCTCAGCGCCGCAAGCTGTTGCGCCACACGCTGGGGCGCTGGCTCGAAGCGCACGAGGTGCAGGGCCCATTCGATCTGCAACGCCGGGCCGAAGAAGTGCCTGTGGCGCAATACGTCGAACTGGCGCAACTCGCTGCGCGCAGCACGCAAAAATGAAAAGCGGCCCCGCAGGGCCGCGATAAAGTGAGAAGGCGGCCCCGCAGGGCCGCCGTACAAAGCCGAACGTCAGCCGCTCAAGCGGCGTTGAGCCACATCGCCGTGTCGAAGGCGCTGCTCATCAACGGCATGTTCATGCCGAAGTTCGGATTGGTGCCGTTCTTCGGTGCCGCCACCTTGTGGACCGGCTTTTCCGCGACTACCTGGGCCATTTCCGCCCGCTCCCATGACCCGATTTCGAGGGAGCGGGCTACTGAAAAGAATAGAAACACCTGAACGGTATTCGTCGCTCCGCCCAGAAATCGGCGGTGTCGCGGAACACGTCAAGCAATTGTTCGCGCGCCTCGCGATCGAAGCGCGGGTTGTCGGGCAGCTGTTCGAGCACGACCACGAAGCCAGGCTGTGCGCCTGCCTTGTGCACCAGGTCGGTCATGCAATCGAACAACGCGTCGAGGTTCTTCCCGAAGTGCGGCGGGAACGTGAACGCCTCGGCGATCTTGTCCAGCACATCCTGCTTGGTCTGCGCCGAGGCCAGATTGGCATACAGGAAATGCTGGCCGACGCCGCTGGCGGCCTGCATCAAGTCCTCAACCCGGTAGGCCCTGATGGCCTGCACGATGTTGGGACGTACCGTTTGCAACAGCATGGTCACGTTCCTCCTTCGGTCAACAAGTAGTCAGATCAATTCAAATAACGCTCACCGTCATTCGACGATGCGCGAGAAGCTCGTGTAGTGATCGGCGGTGTAGTAGCAGGCTTCCGGGCGGATCGGCTCGAACCCGCCGCAGACGATCCGACGAGCGCCACGATTGCTGGCGCCCGGCGTGGGCACGGTGTATTCGCGGTAGAAGCCTCGAGACTTGCCGGGCAGCTGGCGCTCGCGATTGCCGAACACCGAACCATCCTTGGCATAAATGAAAGGTCCGCCCGAACGGATGCGGCTGTCGACATCGCGCGCTTCGGCAGGCAGCGCCGACAACGCCACAGTGTCCGGCGCCGGCGCCCTGGCCCATGCCGCGCCCCCGATCAGGAAGCTGCCCGTGAGCGTGATTGCAAGCGCCAGCTTCTTGGAACATTGCCTTGGCGAGGGCAAACACGACCGAACCACGGGTAAACCCTTGAAATTTAAGCCCCTAGTTTATCGGATCGGCCCAAAAACCTCAAGCGGTGGCATTCAAATGGTGCATAGGCAAGCGGGGTATTAGTGTGCGCACACATCCGCCGCGAAGTTTTTGGAACGGGCCGACCACCGACAGGCCGTTGCCGGCCCGGCAGGCGCAATCAGCGCGTCGCGTTCGCGTCGGTCACGGCCAGTGCGGTCATGTTGACAATTCGGCGCACCGTGGCCGACGGGGTCAGGATATGCACCGGTTTGGCCACGCCGAGCAGCACCGGGCCGATGGCGATGCCACCGCCGGCCGCGGTCTTGAGCAGGTTGTAGGCGATGTTGGCGGCGTCGATGTCGGGCAGCACCAGCAGGTTGGCCTCGCCGCTCAAGGTGCTGCGCGGCATCAGCGTGGCCCGCGCCTTGGCATCCAGCGCCATGTCGCCGTGCATCTCGCCGTCCACTTCGAGCCACGGTGCGCGCGCGCGCAACAGGGCCAGCGCATCGCGCATCTTCTGCGCCGAGGGCTGCTGGCTGGAGCCGAAGTTCGAATGGGACAGCAACGCTGCGCGCGGCTGCAATCCCAGCCGCTTCATCTCCTCGGCGGCGAGCACCGTGATTTCGGCCAACTGCTCGGCGTCGGGGTCGTAGTTGACATGCGTGTCCACCAGGAACACCTGGCGGCCGGGCAGGATCAGCCCGTTCATGCACGCGTAGGTGTTCACACCCTCGCGGCGACCGATGACCTGGTCGATCTGCTGCAGGTGCATCGCCGTCGTGCCCCAGGTGCCGCAGATCAGGCCATCGACCTCGCCCTTGTGCAGCAACATCGCACCGATCAATGTCAAGCGGCGGCGCATCTCGATCTTGGCGAACTGCGCCGTCACGCCGCGGCGCTCCATCATGCGATGGTAGGTCTGCCAGAAGTCGCGGTAGCGGTGGTCGTGGTCGGTGCTGACGACGTCGTAATCGCGCCCTTCCTGCAGGCGCAGGCCGAACTTCTCGATGCGCTGGGCGATGATCTTCGGCCGCCCGATCAGCGTCGGGCGCGCCAGGCCCTCGTCGATGATGACCTGCAGCGCACGCAGCACGCGCTCTTCCTCGCCTTCGGCGAAGGCGACGCGGCGCGCCTTTGCACGCCGTGCCAGCGTGAAGATCGGCTTCATCGTCGTGCCCGAGGCATAGACGAAGGTCTGCAGCTTTTCGCGGTAGGCGGCCATGTCGGCGATCGGGCGCGAGGCCACGCCCGAAGCGGCCGCCGCCTGCGCCACTGCCGGCGCGATCTTCATCATCAGCCGCGGGTCGAATGGCTTGGGGATCAGGTACTCGGGGCCGAAGCCCAGTTGCGCGCCCACATACGCCGCCGCCACCACCTCGCTTTGCTCGGCTTGCGCCAATTCGGCGATGGCATGCACCGCGGCAATTTCCATCTCCTCGGTGATCGTCGTCGCGCCGCTGTCGAGCGCGCCTCGGAAGATGTAGGGAAAGCACAGGACGTTATTGACCTGGTTCGGGTAGTCGGTGCGCCCGGTGGCGATCAGCGCGTCCGGGCGCACGTCGCGCGCATCTTCGGGCGCGATCTCCGGGTTGGGGTTGGCGAGCGCGAAGATGATCGGCGCACGCGCCATCTGCGCCAGCATCTCGCGCTTGAGTACGCCGCCAGCCGATAGGCCGAGGAAGATGTCGGCGCCGGGCATCACCTCGGCCAGCGTGCGCAGCGATGTCGGTTGGGCGAAGCCGCGCTTGTCCTCGTCCATCAGTTCGGTACGGCCTTCATAGACCACGCCGGCCAGGTCGGTGACCCAGATGTTTTCCCGCTTCAGCCCGAGCTTCATCAGAAGTCCCAGGCAGGCCAGCGCCGCCGCGCCGGCGCCCGAGGCCACCAGCTTGACCGCGCCGATCTCCTTGCCCACCACCTTCAGCGCATTCAGCGTCGCCGCGCCGACGACGATCGCCGTGCCGTGCTGGTCGTCGTGGAAGACCGGAATCTTCATGCGCTTGCGCAGCGCGCGTTCGACGACGAAACAATCGGGTGCCTTGATGTCTTCGAGATTGATGCCGCCGAAGGTCGGCTCGAGCGCCGCGATCACCTCGACCAGCTTGAGCGGGTCGTTCTCGGCGATCTCGATGTCGAACACGTCGATGCCGGCGAACTTCTTGAACAGCACCGCCTTGCCTTCCATCACCGGCTTCGACGCCAGCGGGCCGATGTTGCCCAGCCCCAGCACCGCGGTGCCGTTGGTGATCACCGCCACCAGGTTGCCGCGCGCGGTATAGCGAAAGGCGTTCGCCGGGTCGGCGACGATCTCCTCACACGCCGCTGCCACGCCTGGCGAATAGGCCAGCGCCAGGTCGTGCTGGTTGACCATCTGCTTGGTCGCGGCGATCGACACCTTGCCCGGCACCGGAAACTCGTGGTAGTCCAAAGCGGCGGCGCGCAGATCGGCAACCTTCGGTTCTTGGCGGGCCATGGCAGTCTCCGGATGTTGTGTGTGCATGCGTCGGTGTGTGCGAACGCGAACCGATTCTAGGCAGCACGCGCCAGCCGCCACCACGCCGCCCGCTGCGGCCGCTGGCCCACAATCGTCACCATGTCCTTGGGCGAGTTCGAGTTGATATCGCGCTACTTCACACGCCGCGTCGAGCGCGCGAACGTGGGCGTGGGTGATGACTGCGCGGTGCTCAGCGCCGAGCCGCTCACGCAGTGGTGCGTGTCCAGCGACATGCTCGTCGAAGGTCGCCACTTCGTCAGCACGGTCATGCCGCAACGGCTCGGCCATAAGGCGCTGGCGGTGAACCTGAGCGACCTGGCCGCCTGCGGCGCCGAGCCGGTGGCTTTCACGTTGGCGCTCGCGCTGCCGCGGGCCGACGAACACTTCCTCGCCGGTTTCGCCGCCGGCCTGTGGGCGCTGGCCGAACGCCACCGCATCGAACTGGTGGGAGGTGACACCACCGCCGGCCCGCTCAACATCTGCATCACGGTCTTCGGCTCGGTGCCGCAGGGCCAGGCGCTGTTGCGCAGCGGCGCGCATGCCGGTGACGAGCTGTGGGTCAGCGGCACGCTCGGCGATGCACGCGCGGCGCTGGAATGCCTGCGCGGCACGCTCGAGCTGCCCGGTGCGGCCTTCGAGCAGGCGCGCCGCGCCATGGAACTGCCCGAGCCGCGCATCGCACTGGGCATGGCCCTGCGCGGCATCGCGTCCAGCGCCATCGACCTGAGCGACGGGCTGGTCGGCGACCTGGGCCATCTGATGTCGCGCTCGGGTTTGGCCGCGCGCGTGAACGTCGATGCGTTGCCGCGCACGGCTCTCGTGGCCGACTTGCCGCAGTCGCTGCAGCACGAGTTCGTGCTGCGCGGCGGCGACGACTACGAGTTGCTGTTCAGCGCGCCGCCCGAACGCCACGACGCGGTCAGGGCGGCATCGCAGTGCGCGGGTGTGCCGGTCAGTCCGGTCGGCCATTTCGAGACCGGCTCGCAACTGGTGCTGATCGATGCCAGCGGCCGTGTTCTCGACGCGCCGGGCGCGGGCTTCGACCATTTCAAGTCGTGAGGGGCGGACGATGGACGATGTCGAATCGCAGGTGCTGTTGCTGGCCGACACGCTGCGCACGCGCGGCGAGCAGCTGGCGACGGCCGAAAGCTGCACCGGCGGATTGATCGCCGCGGCCTGCACCGCGGTGGCCGGGTCGAGCGACTGGTTCGAGCGCGGCTTCGTCACCTACAGCAACGCCGCGAAGGCCGAACTGCTGGGGGTCGATGCGCGCCTGATCGCGGCCCACGGCGCGGTCAGCGAGCCGGTGGTGCGCGCGATGGCCGCCGGCGCGTTGCAGCGCGCGCCGGTGCAGTGGGCGGTGGCGGTGACCGGGGTCGCCGGGCCCGGCGGTGGCAGCGTCGACAAGCCGGTCGGCACCGTCTGGCTGGCGGTGGCCGGCACCGCACCCGCGTCGCTCGAAGCGCGGCTGCTCAGGCTGGATGGCGACCGCACCGCCGTGCGCCAGCAGACCGTGCAGCAGGCGCTGGCGATGCTGCAGCAAGAGCTGGCTCGCGCAGCGCATAACTCTTGAACATCCTGCTCAGCGGCGACTTCGATGCGGCCCAGCGGCAGCTATGGTTGGACGCATTGCACGCGGCGCTGCCCGAAGCGCGGTGGCTCGACCGCAGCCAGGCGCTGGCCCAGGCTGCCACGGTGCAGGCGGCGGTGGTCGCCAACCCGGCACCGGGCAGCCTGCAGGGCTTGCCCAATCTGCGCCTGATCCAGTCGCTGTGGGCCGGGGTCGAAGGGCTGCTCGCCGACACGACGCTGCCAGCAGGCGTTCCGCTGGCGCGCATGGTCGATCCGGCGATGAACGCCGCCATGGCCGAAACCACGCTGTGGGCGGTCTTGTCGTTGCACCGTGGCTTCTTCGCCAACGCCGAAGCGCAGCGCGCCGGTGTGTGGCGCCAGCAGGTGCAGCGACCGGCTGCGCAGGTGCCGGTGGCGGTGTTGGGCCTCGGGCAGATGGGCGCCGCCGCCGCCCGCGTGCTGCACCGGCAAGGTTATCGCGTGGCCGGCTGGCACCAGCACGGAACCCCGGCTGCTGTCGAGGGGGTGACGGTGCACCGCGGCGACGCTGCGCTGGCGCCGCTGCTGGCGGCCAGCGACATCGTCATCAACCTGCTGCCGTTGACCGCGGCCACGCGCGGCCTGCTCGATGCATCATTCTTCGCCGCGATGCCAGCGGGCGCGACCCTCATCAACCTGGCGCGCGGCGCGCATGTGGTCGATGGCGACCTGCTCGCCGCACTCGACAGCGGCCACCTGCAACATGCGGTGCTCGATGTCTTTCATCATGAGCCGCTGCCCAGCGGCCACCGGTTCTGGCAGCACCCGCGCGTGACCCTGCTGCCGCACGTGGCCGCGCAGACCGACCCGCAAAGCGCTGCCGCGGTGGTGGCCGCCAACCTGCGCGCGCTGATGCAGGGGGCGCCGATTGCGCACCTGGTGCAGCGCTCTCGCGGCTATTGACCGCGCGCCGCGGCACTGACCCGACCCGCGTCGGTCGGCGCGACAATACAGCTGCCCATTTGTTATTCCGCGGGAGTGCCCATGACCACAGCGAGCGACGCCTTCTCCGATTTCGAAGCCACCTCCAAATCCGAGGGCTTCGATGAAGTGCTGGTGCGCGAGTGGTTGCCCGACCAGCAGGTCGGCACACACACGCATCCGTTCGATGTCAAGGCGCGCGTGGTGCGTGGTGAAGTCTGGCTGAGCTGCGACGGGCGCACCCAGCACGTCGGCGCTGGCGAAGGCTTCGAGTTGACGCGCGACCAGCCGCACGAGGAGCGCTACGGGCCGGTCGGCGCCACCTTCTGGGTGGCCCGCCGCCACCCGGCCTGACGCGGCTCTTTCAGGGTTGCAGCGCCATGCGCGGCGGCACCTGGTGCGACGAAGCCCTGGCCGACGGCGCCAGCGCCTGCAGCACCATCAGCACCAGCCGCCGCAACGCGTCCCAGGCATCGAGCGGCCACCCGTCGTGGCGCAGGCCCTTGACGAGGCCGTCGCAGATGCTGGCAGCGCAAACCAGTTCGGCCAAAGCGTCTTCGCTCAAGCGCGGCAGTGCCCGCTCGAACAGCCGTTCACGCTGGCCCCACGCGCGCGCCTCGCGCAGCGCCATCGGCAGCGGCGTGCCGGCGGCCAGCGCATCTTTGGCGCGCTTCAGCCCCGTGATGTCGTCGGCCAGCCGCCAATGCACCAGCACGGCGGCTTCGCCTTGCGCGCGCAGGCTGTCCAGCGTGCGCAGCGCGCGCGCGACCTGACCTTCGAGAAGGGCCACGCCGAGCTGGCCGATGTCGTGGCGCGCGACATCGAGCACGGCATCTTCGATCTGCTCGAAGCCGAGTTCGCCCGGCGGGTGCAGCAGCGCCAGTTTCTGGATCTCCTGGTGGGCGGCCAGCAGGTTGCCCTCGACGCGGTCGGCGAAGAAGGCCAGCGTGCGCTGGCCGTCGGCACCGTCGCCGACGCGTTGGCCCTGTTGCGCCAGGCGCAGCGCGAGCCACTGCGGCAATGCCGCGCGCTCGACCGGATCGACGCGCAGGCTGACACCGGCGCGTTCGAGCGCGCCGAACCAGGCGCTCTTCAGCTGCGCGCCATCCAGCCGCGGCAGCTGCACCAGCGTCAGCACGCCTTCGCTGAGCTGCTCGACATAGCGCTGCAAGGCCTCGGAGCCGTCCTTGCCGGGCTTGCCCGAGGGGATGCGGATGTCGATCAGCTGCGCCGACGCGAACAGGCTCATCGATTGCGCCGCGCCGAGCACGCCGCTCCAGTCGAAATGCGCACCACTGACGTTGAAGACCGTGCGTTCGTCGAAGCCGGCGCTGCGCGCCGCCGCCCGGATCGCATCGCAGGCCTCCTGCGCCAGCAGCGGCTCGTCGCCGTGCACCACATACAGCGGATTCAAACCGCGCTGCAGGTGCGCGTTCAACTGGTCGAAGCGTAGCTGCGGCATCTCGGACAAACTCTCAGGCGCCTCAGCCCAGGCGGATGGTCGACAGCCGCAACAGCAACTGCGCGACGATGTCGGCCTGCATCTCGCGGTACAGCTGCTGCTCTTCCTGCTCCTTGCCGAGCGTTTTCGATTCGATGAAGGTCAGGTCGCGCAACTGGATGATCTCCGATTCGGGAATCAGCATCCGCTCGCGCGGCGTGTGCACCTGGTAGCGCAGCAGCAGGCGCAACTGAATGTCGCGCACCTGGCCGGATGCGGTGAAGGCCACCACCTTGCGCGTGCGCAGCTCGGCGAGTGCCTTCAACACCACGTCAGCCTTGTCCGGCGTGGCTTGCACGGTGACGCTGCGCGCCAGCACCGTGCGCAGCTCGGTTTCCAGCGGCGAGCGCGGCGCGAAGCCGGCCAGCGCGATGCTGTCGAAATCGAGGTTCGCGGTGCCGCGCAGCCGGAAGCCGCAACCGCCTGCGACGAATCCCGTGCCGAGCAACGTCAGCCCGTGCAACAGATTTCGCCGCGACCACGGTGCCGTGGCGCACGGCGCCCGGTCAGCCGCCATCACACCACCACGTTGACCAGCCGCCCCGGCACGACGATGACCTTCTTCGCCGTGCGGCCCTCGGCGAAGCGCAGGAAGTCCGGGCTGGCCAACGCGGCCGTCTCGATGGCGGCGCGCTCGGCGGCGGCGGGCACGCGCAACGCGCCGCGCAGCTTGCCGTTGACTTGCAGCACCAATTCGACCTGGTCCTGCACCAGCGCGGCTTCATCGACCGCCGGCCAGGGTGCGTCGAGCAGGTCGCCATGCGCGGCCGCCAGACCGAGTTCGCGCCACAGCCTCCAGGTGATGTGCGGGCACGCCGGGTACAGCACGCGCAGCAGCAGCGCGAAGCCTTCGTGGTGCGCCGCGCCGGGCGCGCCCTTGGCGGCTTCGAGCGCGTTGAGCATCTTCATCGCGCCCGAGACCACGGTGTTGTATTGCATGCGCGTGTAGTCGTAGCTCACCTGGCGCAGCAGCGTGTGCATCTCGAAACGCAGCGTGCGGTCGTCGGCCGAGGCGACGTGGGCGTCGGCATCGGCACGCTGCAGGCGCACGCCGAAGGCCCACACCCGACGCAGGAAACGGTGCGCGCCCTCGACGCCGGCATCGTTCCATTCCATGGTCTGTTCGGGCGGCGACGCGAACATCACGAACAGCCGTGCGGTGTCGGCGCCGAAGCGCTCGATCACCTGCTGCGGATCGACGCCGTTGTTCTTCGATTTCGACATCGTCGTCCAGCCTTCGCACTGCACCGCGCGGCCGTCGAGTTTCGATGTCGCCGAGACCACCTTCTGGTGCTCGTCGCGCTGGATGTCGAGCTGGTCGGCCCAGAAGTACTCGCGGCCGGTTTCGGAGCTGTCGCGCACGAAGGCCTCGTTCAACACCATGCCCTGCGTCAGCAGGCGCGTGAACGGTTCATCGACATCGATCAGCTTCAGGTCGCGCATCACCTTGGTCCAGAAGCGCGCGTACAGCAGGTGCAGGATCGCGTGTTCGATGCCGCCGATGTACTGGTCCATCGGCAGCCAGTACTTGGCGCCGTCGGCGACCATAGCCTGCGCGTTGCTCGGGTCGCAATAGCGCATGTAGTACCACGACGAATCGACGAAGGTGTCCATCGTGTCGGTCTCGCGCCGACCGGCGGCACCGCAGGTCGGGCAGCGCGCGGCGAGGAAATCCTCGCGCTTGTTCAGCGGGTTGCCGCTGCCGTCGGGCACGCAGTCTTCGGGAAGGATGACGGGCAGGTCGGCTTCGGGCACCGGCACCGCGCCGTGTTCGGCGCAGTGGATGATCGGGATCGGTGTGCCCCAGTAGCGCTGGCGGCTGATGCCCCAGTCGCGCAGGCGCCAGGTGGTCTTTTTCTCGCCCAATCGACGCCTGCCCAAATCGGCGGCGAGCGCATTCACCGCCTCTTGGTGGCCGAGACCGTCGAGCGCACCCGAATGCACACAGCGGCCGCGTTGCTTGTCGGCGTAGGCATCGGCCCAGGTAGTGACATCGAAATCAACGCCGTCGACAACCACCACCTGCCGAATCGGCAGGCCGTACTTTTTCGCGAAGATGAAGTCGCGCTCGTCGTGCGCCGGCACGCCCATCACCGCGCCGTCGCCGTAGCTCATCAGCACATAGTTGCCGACCCACAGCGGAACCGGATCGCCGCTGATCGGGTGCGTGACGACGAGGCCGGTGTCCATGCCTTCCTTGTCGCGCAGCGCCAGCTCGGCCTCGGTGGTGCCACCTTGCTTGCAGCGCTCGATGAACTCAGCGAGCACGGGGCTCGACAGCGCGGCATGGCTGGCGAGTGGGTGCTCGGGTGCGACGGCGCAGAAGGTCACGCCCATGATCGTGTCGGCGCGGGTGGTGAAGACAAACATCCGCCCGCCCTGGATCAACCTGCCGTCGTTGCCGCGGATGTCGTGCGTGAATGCGAAGCGCAGGCCCTCGCTCTTGCCGATCCAGTTGTCCTGCATCAGCTTGACACGCTCGGGCCATCCGTGCAGGTGCTCGCGCACGTACTCGAGCAGCTCATCCGCGTAGCGCGTGATCTTCAGGTAGTAGCCGGGAATTTCGCGCCGTTCGATGAGCGCGCCCGAACGCCAGCCGCGCCCGTCGATGACCTGCTCGTTGGCCAGCACGGTGCCATCGACCGGGTCCCAGTTGACGACCTGCGTGCGCCGTTCGGCGATGCCCGCTTCGAGCATCTTCAGGAACAGCCACTGGTTCCACTTGTAGTACTCGGGTGCGCAGGTGTTGACCTCGCGGCTCCAGTCGAAGCCCAGCCCGAGCAGCTGCATCTGCGCCTTCATCGCCGCGATGTTGTCGCGCGTCCACTGCGCCGGCGGCACCTTGTTCTTCATCGCCGCGTTCTCGGCCGGCAGCCCGAAGGCGTCCCAGCCCATCGGCATCAGCACGTTGTGTCCGGCCATGCGCAGCTGGCGCGCCAGCATGTCGTTGATGGTGTAGTTGCGCACATGGCCCATGTGCAGCTTGCCGCTTGGGTACGGCAGCATCGAGCAGGCGTAGAACTTCGGTTTGTCCGGATCCTCGACCACCCGGTACGCGTCGGCGGCCGTCCAGTGCGCCTGCGCGGCGGCTTCGACCTCGGACGGGTTGTACTTGTCGTTCATGGCGCAGATTGTAGGAGTGCGCCCTTGCCGCAGGCGCCCGCACAACGCCGTTGCAACTAGCGGCTGGCCGGGGTCGCGGGCGCGCTCGGCAGCTCGGTGACAAAGCCGATGCGTGACAGCCCGGCATCCTGCACCAGGGCGATCAGCTCGGCGACGCGGCCGTACGGCACCGCGCTGTCGGCGCGCAACTGCACCTCGGTCAGAGGGTCACGCCGGGCGGCTTCGCGGGCGCGTTGCAGCAGCACCTCGCGCTCAACCTTGTCTTCGCCCAGGTACAGCGTGCCGTCGGCATCGATGGCCACCGCGACGAAGCTCGGCGCCTCGGTCGGCGAGCCGCCTTCGGTCTTCGGCAGGTCCAGCTTCAGGCTCGTGGTCATCAGCGGCGCGGTGATCATGAAGATGATCATCAGCACCAGCATCACGTCGATCAGCGGCGTCATGTTGATGTCGCCCATCGGGCGCGACGCGGTGCTGCGTTCGAGGCGACCGAAGGCCATCTCAGGCGTCCTCCGGCCTGCCGTGCGCTTCAGGCGCCCGTTTGCGATCCAGCGCCATCTCGCGCAGGTCGTGCGCGAAGCCTTCGAGCTCGGCTTCGCAACCGCCGATCCACTTGCCGAAGATGTTGTACGCCAGCACCGCCGGGATGGCCACCGCCAGCCCCGCCGCGGTCATGATCAGCGCCTCGCCCACCGGGCCCGACACCTTCTCGATGCTGATGGTGCCGGCCAGCGAGATGCCGACCAGCGCGTGATAGATGCCCCACACGGTGCCGAACAGGCCGATGAACGGCGCCGTGCTGCCGATCGAGGCCAGCAGCACCTGGCCGAACTGCAGGTGCGCGAGGCCGCGGTGCAAGGCGTCGCGCAGCCGGCGCGTCAGCTGCGAATCGAGGCGGCCGGCGCTTTGCAGCGTCTGCGCCGCGGCCGGCGGCCTGGTGGCTTGCAGCAACGGCAGCAGCACCCGTTCGCGGTCCATCGCGCCGAGCCGCGTGCGCGCGTCGGTCAGGTTGGCCGCATCCCAGAAGGCCGGTACGGCGCGCGCCAGATCGGTGGTGGCACGGCGCAACACCCAGGCCTTCCACAGGATCAGCACCCAGGCGCTGACCGACATCGCCAGCAGCAGCAGCGCCACGGCGCGGCCCACGCCATCGGTCTGGGTCCAGTAGTCGTTGAATTCCTGCATGCTGCTGCGCTGCCGCTTCTGGCGGCGGTGTCTAGAGCCCCAGCACGTCGTGCATGCCGTACAGGCCCGGCGGCTTGTCGGCGAGGAAGCGCGCCGCGCGCAGGCTGCCCTGCGCATAGGTTTCACGGCTGGCGCTGCGGTGGGTGATTTCGATGCGCTCGCCGGTACCGGCGAAAAGCACCGTGTGGTCGCCGACGATGTCGCCACCGCGGATGGCCGAAAAGCCGATGCTGCGGCCATCGCGCTCGCCAGTGTGGCCCTGGCGGCCGTAGACCGCGCAGTCGACGAGCTTGCGGCCCAGCGCGTGCGCCACCGCCTCGCCCATCGCCAGCGCGGTGCCGCTGGGCGCATCGACCTTGTGCCGGTGGTGCGCTTCGATGACCTCGACGTCGTAGTCCTCGCCCAGCGTGCGCGCCGCCATGTCCAGCAGCTTGAGCACCACATTGACACCCAGGCTCATGTTCGGCGCCATGACGATGGCGATGTGCCGTGCATGCTCGCCGATCTGCGCCAGTTGCGCGGCGCTGAAGCCGGTGGTGCCGACCACCGCGCGCACGCCCAGTTTGCGGCATGCCGCCAGGTGAGCCAGTGTGCCGTCAGGCCGGGTGAAGTCGATCAGGACGTCGGCTCCGGCAAGCGCGGTCTCGAGGTCGTCGCCGACGGTCACGCCGGCGGCCGCAGCGCGGCCCAGCAGCGCGCTGCCGGCGACATCGAGCGCGCCGCACAAGCTGAAGCCATCGGTTTGTTCAACGGCGTCGATCAGCATCTGGCCCATGCGGCCCGATGCGCCGGCAATCGCGACCTTCAGCGTGCCTGGGCCTGGACTGGCCGGCGCGCTCAAGACGGGTCCAGCGGCGGATACAGCCGCGTGCTGGTGCTGGGTGGCTCGACGGGTGGCCGGGCTGGGGGGTGGCTTGTCGGGCCTCGGCAGCGCCTTGATCTGCTCCTCGGTCAGCGCCAGGCGCAGCGCGATCTCGGGCAGGCCGGTGCGCGCGACCGAGGCGACAAAGTCGCGTTCGCTCGGCAGTTCGGAGGCGTCGATCTTCTCGAGACGGTCGCCGTTGAAATGCAGGATCACATCGCGACGTTGGGGCAGCCGCCCAGGGCGGTCGAGCAGGAACAGATAGTCCCAGCGGTCGGGGTGGAAGTTGTCCACCAGCAGCGGCGTGCCGAGCACGTTGCGCACCTGCAGCCGGTTCATGCCGACTTTCACTTCGGCCAGTTGCTCGCTGGTGACGACGTTGCCTTGCTGCACATCGATGCGGTAAGGGGAAATCCAGCCGTACAGCGGCTCGCTCTTGTCGAACCATGTCGAGCAACCGCCAAGGACCACGCTCGCGAGAACGGCGAACACGGTGGCAGCGGTGCGTGGAACGGGGTCGGCCGGCATGGGCAGGTCGGGCGGCTTGGCTGCCGCCGACAGATGGCTATGATCGAAGAATTCTAGCGGGCCGTCGCCTGCCGTCAGACCTGCCGCGCACCCGCCATCGCCCCATGAGCAATGCCGACGAACTGAAGAACAGTGGCCTGAAGGCCACCTTGCCGCGCATCAAGGTGCTCGAGGTGTTCCAGAAGGCGCAGATTCGGCATATGACGGCCGAGGACGTGTTCAAGGCCTTGCTGGCCGAAGGCGCCGATGTCGGGCTGGCCACCGTCTATCGGGTGCTGATGCAGTTCGAACAGGCCGGGCTGTTGACACGCAGCAACTTCGAATCGGGCAAGTCGGTGTTCGAGCTCAACGAAGGCCAGCATCACGACCACCTGGTGTGCCTGACCTGCGGTCGCGTCGAGGAGTTCTTCGATTCGCAGATCGAACAGCGGCAGCGTGCCATCGCGCTCGAGCGCGGCTTCGAGCTGCACGAACATTCGCTGGCGCTGTACGCCGCCTGCACCAAGACCAACTGCCCGCACCGCAATCGCTGAAGGCCGCGTCGACGCCTCAGCTGTCGTCCATCGCGCTTTGGTGGCGCTTGATGAATTCCTGGTAGGTGTCGATGCCGCGCAGCTGCAGCACGGTGTTGCGCACCGCCGCCTCCACTAGCACGGCCAGGTTGCGTCCGGCATCGACCGCGATCACCACCTTGCGCACCGCGATGCCCAGGATGTCCTCGAACAGCGGCTCGTGCGGCAGCCGCTCGAATTCGCGTTCCATGGTTTCCTTGCGCACCAGGTGCACGATCAGGTGCAGGCGCATCTTGCGGCGCACGGCCGTCTCGCCGAAGATGGCCTTGATGTCGAGCAGGCCGATGCCGCGCACCTCGAGCAGGTTTTGCAGCAGCTCGGGGCAGCGCCCTTCGAGCGAGGTCTGCGAGACACGGAACAGATCGACCGCGTCGTCGGCCACCAGCCCATGCCCGCGCGAGACCAGTTCGAGCCCCAGTTCGCTCTTGCCGAGACCCGATTCGCCGGTCAGCAGCACGCCCAGGCCGAGGATGTCCATGAACACGCCGTGGCGCGTGGTGCGCTCGGCGAACAGCTGGGCCAGGTAGGTGCGCACCACGTCGATCACGTGGCCGGCCGATTCGGCGGTCTGGAACAGCGGAATCTCGGCGCGGTCGCACATCGCCACCAGCCGCGGCGGCGCCACCTGGGCATCGGCCACGATCAGCACGGGCGGTTCGAGGGTGACGATGCGCGAGATGCGCCGTTCCTGGTCACCCTGTTCGGAGGCCAGCAGGTAGGCCACCTCGCGCCGTCCTACGATCTGCACCCGGTAGGGGTGCACATAGTTGAGGTACCCGACCAGATCGGCCGGCGAGCGCGCGTCGCGCACGGCGTTGTCGTCGAAATGCCGCTCGGGGTGGGCGTGACCGGCGATCCACTCCCAGTGCATCGCCTGGCGGTGCGCTTCGAACAGCGCTTCGGCGCTGATGCTGGTGGGTTTCATCGCTGCGCGCCGCCGGCAAGCGCCCGCGCGGGGTTCAGGCCGCCGATTTCTGCGCCTGCCAGTTGGCGATCAGGCTGTGCACGGCGGTGGCATCGGCTTGCGACATCAACTGCTCGCGCAACTCGCGGTCGGACAGCATCTCGGCGATCTCGGACAGGATCTCGAGGTGGCGTTGGGTGGCCGCTTCGGGCACCAGCAGGAAGATCAGCAGCCGCACCGGTTCGTCGTCGGGCGAATCGAAGCCGATCGCCTGCTGCGTGCGCAGCACTGCGGCGAGCGGGTTCTTCAGCCCCTTGATGCGGCCATGCGGGATGGCCACGCCGTGGCCGAGGCCGGTGGAGCCGAGCCGCTCGCGCGCAAACAGGTTGTCGGTGACGGTGCCGCGGGCAATCGCATGCTGGTTCTCGAACAGCAAGCCGGCATGCTCGAAAACACGCTTCTTGCTGGTGGCATCGACATCGACCAGCACATTGCTGGGCGGCAAAATTGCGGCGAGTCGATTCATGTCGGCGCTGTGCCCCTGCGTGCCGGCATGACACCGACACCCATTGCGGACTTGTTACAGAGTCGTGAATTATAGAAACGGCGCCGGCCGTCGGGACGCACTTGGAACACCTCGGATGAGGGTTAAGGCGTCCGATTGCTGCAAAGCAGCAACGCTGATGCATGCGATCGAATGATCAACGGCCCCGAAGGGCCGTTCCGTCGCGGCCGGGCCAGGGATTCAGTCGGCGCCGACCGGCAGTCTTTTCACCGCCTCGTGGTGGTGGTTTTGAACCCGGTCCTTGTGCCGCATGACCTGGCGGTCGAGCTTGTCCATCAACTGGTCGATGGCGGCATACAGGTCTTCGTTGGCATGTTCGACAAAAATGTCGCGGCCCTTGACATGCACCGTCACCTCGCACTTCTGCCTTCGTTCCTTTTCCTTGAGCTTCTCGACAGTCAGCAGCACGTTGACATCCACGACCTGATCGAAGTGGCGTGTGACCCGTTCGAGCTTGGTGAGTACGTACTCCTTCAGCGCGGGTGTCACTTCGAGATGGTGTCCGCTGATCGTCAAGTTCATCAAGGCCTCCTTTTCGGGGGTGGGAAAACGGGCGATCGGTGGCGGGGCACGACACCGAGAGATGATCGCCCGGGCGCAATCCAGTGTGCTACCGAAACCCAGCCGTGACAAGCCGGTCGCGGCGAAGAAAGTCGCCCAACTGCGCGACCCATGTCACCGCTTCGGCGCGCGCCGAGCCGACAGGGCGATGTGATAATCCGCCTTCGGATTCATTCGCAGAGGCTTTCTTGGACGTCAGTCACCCTCGGTGACCGTCCGTTGTGGCTGCACGGCAAGGCGCAAACGGGGTGAGGCGGTGACCTTCACGGATCGCCATCCCCCGCAACCGTTGGGCCTGTTCGAGGCACGCTGCCGCACACGCCGGAGACGCTGATGCTGAACGTGTTCACGCTGGAAAACGGCCGCCTGAGCGGCCGGCTCGTGCAGGACGACCTCGAGCAGATCGAGATGTCCAAGCCGCCGGTGTGGGTGGACATGGAAGCGCCGAGCGCCGAGGAAAAAGCCTGGGTGGCGCGTCACTTCGGGCTCGTCATCCCTGAAAACATCGTCGATGACGATCTCGAGGAATCGGCGCGCTTCTACGAAGAGGACAACGGTGAGCTGCACATCCGCTCCGACTTCCTCATCGACGACGATGTCTCGCCGCGCAACGTGCGTGCCGCCTTCGTCCTGCACCGCGGCACGCTGTTTTCGGTGCATGCCGAAGACCTGCCGGTGTTCAGGCTGCTGCGGCTGCGCGCGCGGCGCACGCCGGCGATGATCGAAGACGCCAAGGATGTGCTGCTCAAACTCTACGATGCCGATGCCGAGTATTCGGCCGATGCGCTGGAAAGCATCTACGACAGCCTGGAAAAGGTCAGCGCCAGCGTCCTCGCGCACGGCGTCGATGATGAAACCGCTGGCGCCGCGCTGTCGGCCATCGCCAAGGAAGAAGACCTCAACGGGCGCATCCGCCGCAATGTGATGGACACGCGCCGCGCGGTCAGCTTCATGATGCGCAGCCGGCTGCTCAACGCCGAGCAGTTCGAGGAGGCGCGGCAGATCCTGCGCGACATCGATTCGCTGGACAGCCACACCACCTTCCTGTTCGACAAGATCAACTTCCTGATGAACGCGACCGTCGGCTTCATCAACATCAACCAGAACAAGATCATCAAGATCTTCTCGGTCGCCAGCGTGGCGCTGTTGCCGCCGACGCTGATCGCCAGCATCTACGGCATGAACTTCCGCTTCATGCCCGAGATCGACTGGTCGCTCGGCTACCCGTTCGCGCTCGGGCTGATGGTGATGTCGGTGGCCGCGCCGTTCCTGTACTTCCGCCGCAAGGGTTACCTGCGCTGAGGTGCCGCACGCGTGCCGCGACGTCGTGATTGTCTGTTTGGGCTGTGCGGTGTGGCCGCCATCGGGGCCGGTGTGCCCGTCGCGGCAGCGTCGCCTTTCGGCTCGTGGCCGCCAGCGCAGCCGCGCAGCGCGCCGCTGGCATCCGGCGCGCTGAACGAGAAGGGCTACCGCAAGGACGCCGCGGCGCACCTGTACAGCGCTTTCCCCGATCGCGTCTGGCACGGCCGGCTGCCACCGCTGCTGCATGCGGTGCTGGTCCTCGACACCGAAGTCGATGCGCACGGCGCCGTGCGCAACCTGCGCGTCGTGCGCGCCCCGGCCGGCGCGAAGGACGTCACGCCCTGGGTGCTGGGCCTGGTGCGCCGCGCCGCGCCACTGCCGCCACCGCAGCGCCTCGGCCGTGTGATCTACCGCGAGGTCTGGCTGGTGCACAAGTCCGGCCGCTTCCAGCTCGACGTGCTGAGCGAAGGGCAGGATTGAAGTCGAACCGCAGTCGCATCAGGACGGCACCGCCTTGCGCACCAAAGCAAAGTAGGCGGCATCGTGGATCAAGCGCAACCCTTTCATCCAGCGCGTGAAACGCTTGGGAAAGGTGATCTCGAATTCGCCGTCCTGCCAGCCCTTGACCAGCGCTTCGGCCGCCTCCTCGGGCGAGATCAACGCCGGCATGCGAAAGTCGTTCTGCGCGGTCAGCGGCGTGCGCACGAAGCCGGGGTTGACCAGCGACACTGCCACGCCACGCGCTTTCAGGTCGAGATAGAGCGTTTCGGCCAGGTTGATCAGCGCCGCCTTGGTCGGCCCGTAGGCCAGCGATTTGGGCAGCCCGCGGTAGCCGGCCACGCTGGCCATCAGGCACAGGTGGGCCGCGGCGCCGCTGTCGGCCTGGCGCAGCAAGATCGGCAGCACGGCGTCGAGCAGGTACAGCGCGCCGACGTAGTTGACCTGCTGGTGGTGCAGCGCCTCGTCGAGATCGAACTCGGTAGCGCGCATCGCGCTGTAGGTGCCCGCGCAATAAACCGCCTGGTCGATGCGGCCGTGACGGCGCACGATCGACGCAGCGGCATCGTGCAGCGCCTGGCGGTCGGTGCTGTCCAGCGCAATGGCCTGGCTGCCCGGGTGCGCCGCGACGAAGTCTTCCAGCGACTGGCGGTTGCGCGCCGACACCACGACCGTGGCGCCGCGCGTGTGCAGCACGTGCGCGGTGGCGCGTCCGATGCCGCTGGACGCGCCCACCAGCCACACCACGCGGCCCTGCCAGGAGTCGATCTTCGGGTTCAATGACATGGCGTCGGCCTTCTTCAGGTGGGCTTTCGGTAGAAGGCCAGCGTCACCTCGCCCAGGCGGATGCCGAACTTGCTCATCACCGCCTTGTTGAGCATCACGTTGTGGTCGATCAGGAACATCCAGTCGTCGAACTGAACGTCGTAGACGTCGTCGTTCACCGGCAGCCGAAGCGTGTAGCGCCAGTTGAGCGCGTTGCCGGCAGCGCGGCCTTCGGCGACGCCGATCACGTCGTCGGCGGTGCCGCTGTAGCGTCCGCCACCCAGGGCCTTCAGCCGCCACACGCGCCGTTGGGTCTCGCCGTCGCTGAAGACGAAGTCTTCCTCGAGTACACCGTCGTCGCCCTGCCAGCTGCACTTCAATGCCACGACGAAGCGGCGCAGCACCTTGCCGCTGCGGTCGGTGAACATGCCGTGCGCGGTCAGCTCGCCGTCGAAATACTGCTTCAGCTCCAGCACCGGCTTCTCGGCGGCATAGTCCTCGGGCTGCGGACCCGCGCAACCGGGCAGCGCGAGTGCAGCGCACAGCATCAGCGGGGCCAGCAGCGCCACAGGTCTTTTCATGCGCCGGCCCCTTCGATATCACGGCGGCGCGTCCACAGCAGCCCGACCGCGATCAGTTTCAGCGCGCAAGGCAGCGCGCAATAAATCAGGCTCAGCGCCAGCAGCGCCTGCGGCTCGCGGCTGCCGGGCACATAGCCGAAGCCACCCAGCAACGGCAGCGCTACGCCGGCGGCCAAGGCCAGGTTGAGCTTGGTGGCCATGTTCCACCAGCCGAAATACAGGCCCTCGTGACGGTCCTCATGCCCGGCGCGCCGGATCACGCCGGCCAGCATGGCGCCGGGCAGGCTCAGGTCGGCGCCCAGCGCGATACCGGAGCCGACGCACACGGCGGCGAACGCGATCACATCACCGGCACCCAAGGTGACGGCCCAGGCGAACGCGACGATGGCCAGCAGCATGCCGGCCAGCCAGCTGCGTGCGAGGCCGAAATGGCGCACGCCGCGCACCCACAGCGGCATCGACAACGCCGCCGCGGCGAAGTACGCACCCAGCAGCGCCGGCTCGAAGCTCGGTGCCTGCAGGCGGTCGCGGATGAAAAAAAGCACCAGCGTGGCCGGGATGGCGCTGGCAATGCCGTTGAGCAGATAGATCGCCAACAAGTGGCGGAAGTTGGCGTTGACCAGTGCGAGCCGCATGCCGGCGGCATCGTGCTTCGACGCGCCCGGCGCACTCGGCGGCGGACGTGGGGCTTGCCGCAGCGCCAGCAGGCCGCACGCCAGCATCACCACCAGCACCGCGCTGGTCGCGCCCAGACCGGCCAGCGACGGCAGCACGCTGGCCAGCAGCACACCGACCAGCGCCAGCCCTTCACGCCAGGCCACGATGTTCGCGCGCTGCGCGGCATCACCGCCGAGCCGCGCGCCCCACGACTGGTGGGCGATGCTGAGCAGGCTGAAGCTGAGGTAGCTGAGCAGCAGCATCGCCGCGCACCAGGCCAGCAGCGGCATCAGCTCGCGCAGCGGCGGAAAGAACAGGCCGATGAATCCCAAGCCCAGCAACACCGCGGCGCCCGCCGCCAGCGCCAGTACACGCTGCGTCGAGTGTGCAAAGCTGCTGTCGCACCAGCGGCCGATCCACGGGTCGGCGACCGCGTCGAACAGCCGTGCGGCCAGCAGCAACGCGCCCAGCCAAGCCAGCGGCACGCCGAATTCGCTGGCGTAGTGGCTGGGCAGCAGCACGTACAACGGCAGCGCGACGAAGGCCAGCGGCAGCCCGAGCATGCCGTAGCTCAGGCCGTCGCGCCAGCCGCCGTGCCAGCGCGCCGGACTTGCGGCGGCAGGCGACAGCGCCACCGAAGCGCCCATGCTGCCCGCGGTCACGACGCGGTGCCCCGGCCGCTGAGCAGGTCCTGGCGCAAGCGCGGCTGCGAGGTTCGTTCCGACAACCACACGGCGAAGAACAGCTTCGTGAAGTCGGCATCGCGCAACTCGCCCACGAGGCGGCCGTTGACGAACAGCCGCGTGCCCTGCCCCGGGCGCTGGATGCCGGTGATGCGGTCGCCCTCACTCACGTCGGGCAGCACCTTGTTCAGCCAAGCCGCCCAGGCCTCGGCCTGGGCGGCGTCGATGGGGCCGATGCCGCGCATCTCTTCGAGTGTGCGTTCGGCTATCTGGCGGCCGCGCAGGCTGCGCGCATAGACCAGCTCGAGCGCCAGCGCGGTGTCGGCCGGGGCCGCGGTGGCACGCGCGCTGTCGCTCCACAGCCTGATGTCATAAACATGGAAGCCGTAATAACGCAGGCGCGAGGCGCCGATCAGGCGCGCCCCGGGCAGCTCGGCGCTGACTTCCGGGGGCACCGGCGCCGCCTGCACTGCGCTGGCCTGTGCAGGGGCCGTTGCCCACACCGATGTGGCCAGCGCGAGCGCGGCGCACAGCGCTTGTCGGCGTGGCAACCGTCGCGGCATGTCCGCCATCTCAGCGCCGCTGGAGCGTGAACTGCACGACATCGGTGTTGCCGGTGGCGAACGCGGCCTCGCAATAGGCCAGATAGAACTCCCAGATGCGCATGAAGCGGGTGTCGAAGCGCAGCCCGCGCACATCGCCCTCGCGCGCCAGGAAGCGGGTGCGCCACTGACGCAGCGTCTCGGCATAGTCGGCGCCGAAGCTGAGCTCGTTGCAGATCGCCAGCCCCGCCGCCTCGGCCTGCTGGCGAAACACGCTGGCGCTGGGCAGCAAGCCGCCGGGGAAGATGTACTGCTGGATGAAGTCGGTGGAGGCGACGTAACGCTCGAACAGGTCGTCGCGGATGGTGATGCTCTGGATGCATGCGCGTGCGCCGGGCTTGAGCATGTCGCGCAGCTTGGCGAAGAAGCTCGGCCAGTACTCGCGGCCGACGGCTTCGAACATCTCGATCGACACCACCGCGTCGAAGGGCTCGTCACGCAGCTCGCGGTAGTCCTGCAGCCGCAGCTCGGCCCGCTCATGCAGGCCGTGCGATTCAAGCCGCTGCTGCGCGAAGTCCAGCTGTTCGCGCGACAGCGTGATGCCGGTGACATGCGCCTGCCGCTGGCGCGTGGCGTACTCGGCCACGCCGCCCCAGCCGCAGCCGATCTCGAGCAGCCGCTGACCCGGCTGCAAACCGCACTCGTCGAGCGCACGGCGCACCTTGGCCCACTGCGCATCGGCCATCGGGCGGTTCACGTCGCCTTCGAAGAGCGCGCTCGAGTAGCTCATCGTGTCGTCGAGCCACAACTTGTAGAAGGTGTTGCCGAGGTCGTAGTGGGCGTGGATGTTCTTGCGGCTGCCGCGGCGCGAATTGCGGTTCAGCAGGTGCTTCGCGCGGTACAGCAGCGAACCCCACCAGCTGCCGTAGATCACGGCCTCGACCTCGTCGCGGTTGGCGATGAACAGCTTCAGCAGTGCGACCAGGTCGGGCGAATTCCAGTCGCCGGCAATGAAGGCCTCGGCGAAGCCGATGTCGCCGCTGCGCATTGCCGCGGCACACACCTTCCAGTTGTGCAGCCGCATGGCAGCGCGCGGCTCGCCTTCGACGCCGCTGCCGAAGCGCGCGCTCTGGCCGTCGGGCAACTGCACATCGAGCGTGCCCACGCGCAATTGCCGCAACAGGCGCATCGCCGCCCGGGCCGAGGCCGGTGCCGAAGCGGGCAGGGTGAACGACGGTGCGGTGGTGGTGCTGCTGCTCATGTCGGGAAAGGCCAGGGAAATGGAAGTTCAGGCGGGTGGGATCAGCGCGAGACGAAGGCCTCGGGCGGTTCGGGCTTGGGCACGTAGGGCACCCTCTTCAGCCATACGCGCAGCGCCTGCCAGTGGATTCGCAGGATCACGCCGAAGCTCATCATCGGCACACCGAAGAAGGCCTGCCGCACGCTGGCGGCGTTCAGTTCGCCGAGCACACCGGACACGCTGGTCAGCAGCAAGGCGCCGTCGGCATCCTCATGGTCGATGCGCGCCACGCAGCGCGCCGGGCTGTCGCTGGCGGCGGTGCGCATGAAGCGGAAGCGGTAGCTGCCGGCGACGCGGCAGAACGGCGAGACGTGGAAGACCTTTTGCGCGGTCAGTTCGCGGCCATGGGCCAGGTCCGTGCCGGCGAGCAGGTAGCAGTGGCGTTCGCCGAAGGTGTTGTTGACTTCGACGACGATGGCCGCCAGTGTCCCGTCGGCTCGCTCGCAATGCCAGAAGCTCACCGGCTTGAAGGTGTAGCCGAGCACACGCGGGTAGCAGTGCAGCCAGACCTCGCCGTGCGCGTCGTCGATGCCTTCGCGCGCCAGCAGTTCGTCCAGCCAGGCGAGTGCGTCGTCGCGGCCGTCGCCGTGGTCGCGGTCGTGGAAGGACAGCCAGCCGAAGCGGTTGCGGCGCAGTGCCGCGCACGGGTCGCGTCGCAGGCTGCGCATCGGCAACATCAGGAAGTAGGTGCGGTAGGCGAACGCATGATCCGCGGGCCGCAGCCGGTGGTGGCGCACGACGCCGGTGCCGATCTGGGCGACCACGCGATCGCCGGCCCGTGCGTTTCGCGCCAGCGGCTGCATCAGGCGGCCTCCCCTTGCAGCAGTTGCAGGCTCGCCAAGCGCTCGCGCAGCGCGGCGCTCACGCTCAATGCCGACATCAAACCGTCTTCGTGGAATCCATAGCGCGTCCAGGCGCCGCAGAACCACACCTGCCGGCGCCCCTGGATGCCATCCAGCCGCGTTTGCGCGGCCACGGCCGCCTGATCGAACACCGGGTGGCTGTAGTCGAATTCACCGAGCACCCGGGCGCGATCGATGGCGCGGCGCGGGTTCAACGACACCACCACAGGCGCCTGCCATGGCAGCGGTTGCAGCCGGTTGATCAGGTAGTGCAGACACACGCTCGACTGCTCATCGGCAGCGTCGGCGGCGCGCTCGTAGTTCCACGCCGCCCAGGCCGCGCGACGCTTCGGCAGCACCGACACATCGGTGTGCAGCACGGCACGGTTGGGTTGGTAGCGGATGGCACCGAGCACGCCGCGCTCGTCGTCGCTGGCATCGTCCAGCAGCGCCAGTGCCTGGTCACTGTGGCAGGCCAGCACCACCTCGTCGAAGTACTCGGGCCCCCGGTTGCTGATGACGACCACGCCGTGCGCGCTGCGGCGCACGCTGCGCACCGGGCAGTGCGTGCGCGTCTCGGCCCCGTGCGCGCGCATTTGCGCGAGCATGACGTCCACATAGCGTTGCGAGCCGCCGCGCACGGTGAGCCACTGCGGCCGGTCGCTCAACTGCAGCAGGCCGTGGTTGTGGCAGAAGCGCACCATGGTGCCGACCGGAAAGCGCAGCATCTGCCCCGTCGGGCACGACCAGATGCAGCCCAGCATCGGCAGCAGGTACCAGTCGCGAAACGCGGCGCCGAAGCGGTGACGGTCGAGGAAATTGCCGATCGAATCGTTCAGCCCCGCGCCGTCGTTTGTCAGCGCCGTGGCGAGCCGGTTGAAGCGCGTCAGATCGGCCAGCATGGCCAGAAAGCGAGGACGCAGCAGGTTGCTGCGCTGCGCGAACACGGTGTTCAGGCTGCTGCCGCTCCATTCGATGCCCTGGTGCGGCACCTGCACCGAAAACGACATCTCCGACTTGGCGCTGACCACCCCCAGGCTGGCGAACAGCTCGATCAGCCGCGGGTAGGTGCGCTGGTTGAAGACCAGGAACCCGGTGTCGACGCCGTGCCGGATGCCCTCGAGTTGCACGTCGACGGTGTGGCTGTGTCCACCGAAGCGCGGCTCGGCCTCGAAAAGCACCAAGCGAGAGTGCGCCGCCAGCGCATGCGCTGCTGCCAGGCCGCTGATGCCCGCGCCGATGACCGCAATGCGGCGGCCGGGCTCAGACGCCAGCATCACGGGCCATGACCGAGCGGCGCGAGAAAGACATCGACATCGACTCCTGGATCAACCTGAACTGATGAGTTTCTATTTGAACACATTAGGAATATATTGGCTTGGAGGGTATTTTTGGCCTTGACGCCACGCGCCACAAGGTCTTGCATCCACTGCGATGCAGGGCCGACCAGGCCACTGGCGGCGCCCGCAAAGCGGTTACCTAGAATGCAAGCTCAAAGAACGCAGGAACACTCCGATGCTCTATCCCGAACTGTTCAAGCAACTCGAAGCCGTGCGCTGGAACATGGACAGTGACATCCCGTGGGACCGTTTCGATGGCGACCTGCTCAGTGACGAGCAGGCCCAGACCATCAAGATGAACGCCATCACCGAATGGGCGGCACTGCCGGCGACCGAAATGTTCCTGCGCGACAACCGCGGCGACAGCGACTTTTCCGCCTTCATGAGCGTGTGGTTCTTCGAGGAACAGAAGCATTCCCTGGTGCTGATGGAATACCTGCGCCGCTTCCGTCCCGAGTACGTGCCCACCGAAGCCGAACTGCACGAGGTGCGTTTCGAGTTCGATCCGGCGCCGGCGCTGGAAACGCTGATGCTGCATTTCTGCGGCGAGATCCGGCTGAACCACTGGTACCGGCGCGCCGCCGAATGGCACACCGAGCCGGTCATCCGCCACATCTACGAAACGCTGGCCAAGGACGAAGCGCGCCACGGGGGCGCCTACCTGCGCTACATGAAGCGCGCGATGCAGCGTTTCGGCGACGAGGCGCGCGCCGCCTTCGCCAAGGTCGGCGTGCTGATGGCCAGCGCGCGGCGCACCGCGCAGGCGCTGCACCCGACCAACCTGCATGTCAACGAATCGCTGTTTCCGCGCGACACCGTGCAAAGCCGCCTGCCCGACCCGAAATGGCTCGAGCACTGGCTGGACCGGCAGATCCAGTTCGACGCGGTATGGGAAACCAAGGTGGTCGATCGCATCCTGCACAACATGGGCCTGCTGCTCGAACGCAGTTTTGCCAGCGTGCAGGAGCTCAACCGCTACCGCAAGGAAGTGACGGCGGCACTGGCCTCGGCTGCGCCGCGCACGCAGCCGGTATAGCTGCCTTGCCCGCGCCGCGGGTCTTCAGCGCCCGGCCTGCGCCGCCATGCGCTCGGTGGCGATCTTGCGATCGGCGGCCACGCGTTGTGCGCTCGGCCGTTCGCCGATGAGCTTGACATAGGCCTTCCAGTCCACGCCGCCGGCGGCGAGCAGGTCTTCGCCATACACCGCCTTCGAGGCCATGCCCACCAGCGGCAGGTTCACGTAGGCCGCGCAATCGGCCTGCGTGAAGGTGTCGCCGGCGACATAGGGCGAAAACTTCGCCAGGCGCTTGAAGCCGGCGATGTGCTTGACCAGCTGCTTGCGCACACGCGCCTGGATGGCTTCATCCACCTTGCCGCCGAAAAAGGCCTGCGCATAGAGCTCGCGCGCGACGAGCTCCAGGTGCAGGTCGATGAAGGTCACCAGCTCGCGCACCTTGGCCGCGGCCCACGGGTCAGCCGGCGTCAGCGGCTGTGTGCTCGTCAGCGTGTCGAGGTAGTCGACGATCACCTGGCTTTCGCACAGCGTGCCCTGTTCGGTGCGGATGAACGGAATCTTGGCCAGTGGCGAGGCCGCGAGCACAGCCTCGTCGGTGGACTTGGTCATCACCGTTTCTTCGTTGAAGGGGATGCCCTTTTCCAGCAGCACCAGCTTCACCTTGTTGTAGTAGTTGGACATCGCAAAGCCGCACAGCGTGATCATGGTTGTCTCCAGCCAGGTTGTTGGAAAGCTCCGAGTCTAGGGCGCGCGTGGCCCGTTTCGCTGTCGCGTCAAGGTCAGCGCCAGCACCGTGCACAGCGCGCCGGCGAGCGTGCCCGCGGCATGCGCCAGCGGCGCCACCGCCACGTCCAGTTCGGTCGGAGGGTGCAGCGCCGCCCCCCACGGTTGTTCGACGAGCAGCTTGATGACCTGGCCGACCGCCATCATCCAGCCGATGGTGCGGTGCGCGCCGCGGCCGCGCATGACCAGATACACCGTGACCGCGGCCACGCCGGCATGCAGCACGCCGGACAAGCCGCCGTAGTGCAGCAGCTCGGGCTTGGCCCACAGCGGCAGGTGCGTCAGCGGCCACGCCACCAGCCAGGCCAACGCCACCTCGCGCGGCACGCGCGCGGCCCAGCCATAGGCCGCGACCAGCGCGGTGGCGAGCAGGTTGGCGGCCAGGTGCATGCCGCTGAAATGCACGAAAGCGGCGCTCCACCAGCGCCAGGCTTGTGTTCTGGCCGCCTCGGGCTGCCAGTCGAGCAGGTCGCTGTCGAAGCCGAAAGCGACCACCGCCGCCACGCCGAGCACGGCGCTGACCAGCAGCCACGCCGTTGCCGGTGGCGCCGGTGGCGGCGCTGCGTCAGTCAAAAACCGCGCGCCACAGCGCCAGCACCGCCGTGCGCTGTGTGACGAGCGCTTGCGGATCGACCTGCGTCGGCTGCTCGTCGAGTCGCGCCAAATGCTGGGCGCGGCGCAGTTCGCGGTAGGCATCGGCCGCCGCCTGGCCGACTCCCGTGGGCAGCAGCCCGGCGGCTTCGGCCCGTTGCAGCAAGGCGATGTTGCCGACGTTGTCGAGCAGCCCGGCATGGCGCGCCGACTGCGTCAGGACCAGGAACTGCACCGCGAACTCGACATCCAGCATGCCGCCGGGGCTGTGCTTGACATCGAAGCGGCCGGCACGAACCGGGTGCGCGGCACGCACCTTGTCGCGCATCGCGCGGATCTCGTCGCGCAACGCCGGCACGTCGCGCGGCGCACTGAGCAGCGCGCGACGCGTGGCCTCGAAGCGCGGCGCCAGGCTGGTGGCACCGGCGCACAGCCGCGCGCGTGTGATCGCCTGGTGTTCCCAGGTCCAGGCGGTGTTGCTGCCGCGTCCGCTCTGGTAACGCTCGAAGGCGTCGATCGAAGTCACCAGCAGCCCGGAGCCACCATTCGGCCGCAGCGCGGTGTCGATGTCGAACAGCTCGCCGGCCGCGGTGCGCAACGTCAGCCAGTTGATGAGCTTGCGCACGTAGGCGCTGTACACCTCCTGTGCGCGATCCTTGTCGTCCTCGTCGGCATCGTCGTACAGGAACACCACGTCCAGGTCGCTGCCGTAGCCCAGTTCCTTGCTGCCCAGCTTGCCGTAGGCCAGGATGGCGATGCAGGGCTGTTCACGGTGGCGTGATTTCAGCAGCGCCCACGACCAGCGCAGGGTGATGTCGAGCATCGCATCGGCGAGCGCGCTCAGATCGTCGGCCACCTGCTCGGTCGTCAGTTCGCGCTCGACATCGCGCACCAGCGTGCGAAAGACCTCGGCATGGTGGGCATGGCGCAGCGTGTCCATCAGCGATTCTTCGTCGGCCTGTCCCGAGCGCTGCCAGGCCTCGTGGCGGGCCTGCAGCTCGGCGAGGAACTGCGCGCGGTCGAAGCGGCCATGGCGCGTGCGTTCGTCGGCCAGCTCGTCGATGACCCCCGGGTGCCGCATCAGGTAGCGCATCGGCCAGCGCGCCATGCCGAGCAGGCGCAGCAGCCGCTGCTGCACCTCGGGGCGTTCGACCATCAGCGCCAGGTAGGCCTCGCGGCGCAGCAGCGGTTCCAGCCAGTCGATGAAGCGCTGCACCGCGACCAGGCTGCAATGGCCTTCGGCCAGGCAATCGGCCGCGCGGCGGATGAGCCGGCCCAGCCGCAGCCGGGTCTCGTCGCGCAGCCCGGTCACGCGCGGATGCTGCACCCAGCGGCGCAGCGGCTCTGCCAGTTCGGCCGGCAGGCTGTCGAGCAGCCGCTCGCTGTCCACCGCCAGCATCGGGCCGCCGCAGCCGACGCACGGTGCGCGGCCGGATGCCGATGGGGGCGGCGCCTGGCCATCGTGCAGCAGCGCATCGAACTCGGTGGCGACGAACTCGCGCGTCTGGCCCAGGCGGTCGAGCAGATCGCAGGCCGCCGCTGCGGCCGTGCAACCGAGGCTGCGCGAAATCCAGTCCAGATCGCCGTCCTGGGTCGGCAGCAGGTGCGTCTGCTGGTCGTCCAGGTACTGGATGCGGTGCTCGACGCGGCGCAGGAAACAATAACTGTCGGCCAACCGCGCCGCCGCCTCGGGCTTCATCAAACCGCTGTCGGCGAGTTTCTGCAGGCCTTTCAGTGTCGAGCGCGTGCGGATCTCGGGGAACTGCCCACCGCGCACGACCAGCATCAACTGCACGATGAACTCGATCTCGCGGATGCCGCCACGCGACAGCTTGACATCGTTGGCGCGTTCGGGGCGCCCGGCGGCGCGGCGCTGCGCTTCTTCGCGGATCTTGCGGTGCAACTGGCGCAGCCCTTCGAAGATGCCGTAGTCCAGGTAGCGGCGGTAGACGAAGGGCGTGACCAGCGCACGCAGCGCCATCGCGCGGCCGCTTGCCACCGCCGCACGCGGCGCCACCACGCGGCTCTTCAGCCAGGCGAAACGTTCCCACTCGCGGCCCTGGTCCTGGAAGTATTCCTCCAGCATCGCCAGGCTCAGCGCGGCCGGGCCGGAATTGCCCTGCGGTCGCAGCGCCAGATCGACACGGAAGACGAAGCCGTCCTCGGTGGTGTCGCCGATCAGCGTGTACAGCTGGCGTGCCAGCAGCGCGAAGAATTCGTGCGCGCTGATCGGCTGCGGCCCGCTCGTCTGGCCCTGTTCTTCATAGACGTAGATCAGGTCGATGTCGGACGACACGTTGAGTTCGCGCGCCCCCAGCTTGCCCATGCCGACGATCCAGAAATCGATCGGCTGGCCTTGCCCGTCCAGCGGCTCGCCGTGACGTTGCGCGAGCGTGCCGCGCGCCTCCGCCAGCGCCCGTTCGAGCGTGCATTCGGCAAGCGCCGTCATCGTCGCGGTGACGGACTCCAGCGACGCACCTTGTTCGGTGTCGAGCACGGCCAGACGTTCCAGGCACACCTGCCGCGCCACGCGCAGGGCCGAGCCCAGTGGACGCCCGCCATCGAGCAGACGCTGCACCAGCGCGCCGATCATCGCGCCGTCGGGCAGCCCAGGCGGCAACAGCGCCAGCTCCTCAGGATAGCGGCGGCGCAGCCGCTGCACGAAGCGGCTGTGCTCGGCGCGCGCGGCGGCGCTGGGATTGCTCGGGGGAGGGAAGCTGGGCACGGCGGTCATCGACACTCTTGGGCTGCGCTCAGGCCAACATGGCGGTTGAAGCCGACTGGCGGCGCGTGCGCGATGTGCCGCTGACTCTTCTCAACGATGTCTCCAAGGCCGGGTTCTGGTGCTTCATGGCACCGCCCGATGATGACGGTGTTGTTGCCGGGTCGCGATTTTGCCGCACATCGGCACCGGCTGCCGGAGGCGCCGAGGCGTGACGGGCATGACACTTGCGCCGATACTGCGAACGGTGCATTCGTGCCAAGTCGCCAGTCGAGGTCGTCATGAAAGTTGCCGCCGTGCAGATGGTCTCGACGCCGGACGTCGATCGCAACCTGCAAGCCGCCGCGCGGCTGCTGGCCGAGGCCGCGCGTGCCGGCGCGCGGCTGGCGCTGCTGCCCGAATACTTCTGCCTGATGGGTCGCCGTGACAGCGACAAGTTCGACATCGCCGAAGCGCCGGGCGACGGGCCGATCCAGCGCTTCCTGGCCGAGCAGGCGCACGAGCACCGGCTGTGGTTGATCGGTGGCACGTTGCCGCTGCGCGAGGCTGGCGCCGATCGCTTGCGCAACGCCTGCCTGGCCTTCGCGCCCGACGGCCGGCAGGCCGCGCGCTACGACAAGATCCATCTGTTCGCGTTCGACAACGGCCGCGAGCGCTACGACGAAGGCCGCGTGCTCGAGCCCGGCAGCGAGCGGGTGGCGCTCGCGGCCGATGGCGTGCGCGTCGGACTGAGCGTCTGCTACGACCTGCGCTTTCCCGAGCTGTACCGCGCACTGATGCGGCCCCCGTGCGATCTGCTGACCGTGCCGTCGGCCTTCACCCACACCACGGGCGAGGCACATTGGCAGTTGCTGCTGCGTGCGCGGGCGGTCGAGAACCAGACTTATGTGCTCGCGGCGGCGCAGGGCGGCGTCCACGAAAACGGGCGCCGCACCTGGGGCCACAGCCTGTTCATCGACCCGTGGGGCGAGGTGCTGGCCGAATGTGCGCAAGGCGAAGGCGTGGTGCTCGGCGACATCGATGCCGAACGGCTGGCCGATGTGCGCCGGCAGCTGCCTGCGCTGTCTCACCAACGACTTTGAAGGCGGCCGGTTGCGACTGGGTTTATCCCCGAATGGTCAGTGCCGTGAGGCAGGGGCTAAAATGTGTTGTTTTCAGGACAAGCACATGACCACAAAACGATCAGCCGCCCCTGTTGTTTCTGCCAACGGCAGCCGTCTGCGCCAAACGCAGGCCGAGTACACCGCGGCGCGCCCGTCCACCGGGCCTGGTGCGAAGCCGATGATGTCGAGCTCGAAAATGTACGTGTGCCGCCGCTGCCAGGCCAACTTCAAGACCGGCGACGGCAAGCCCGACCCGCGTCTGCCGGGCCTGGGCAAGTGCAACAAATGCCTGGCTGCCGCGTCGGCCGCCATCGCCGCGTGATCGCTGGTTGAACGCGCTTCAGCGCGACCCGAACATCATCCGTCGCGCCAGCAGCGACTTCAGCGGCCCGGCCGCCTGCAGCGCTGCCAGCCCCAAGCCGCGCGCCGCGGCCATTCCGGGCGCACCCCAGGTGAAGCTGCGCGCCAGGAAATCGGTGGCCCCGATCATGCTCCAGCGGTCTGCGGCACGTGTCCACTCGACGCGACGCAGCGCGGCATCCACATCGGGCTGCCAGCGCAGCACCTGCACCAGCTCGAAGGCATCGCGCAAGCCCAGGTTCAGACCCTGACCGGCAACAGGGTGCAGCGTCTGCGCGGCGTTGCCGATGCGCACGCTGCGCCCCTGCACCAGGCTGCGCTCGGCATTCAGGCCGAGCGGAAACTCCTTGAGTGGCGCGATCGACACGATGCGTCCGGCGGCGGCCGGCAGCAGCGTGTTCAGCACCGCCATGCGCTGCGTGTCGTTCAGTTCGCGCACCGGGTCGTCGTGACGATCGACACACCACACCAGCGCCGCGCGGCAGTCGCCGCTGTCGAGCGCGGAGTCTGAACGCAGCGGCAGCAGCGCCAGCGGTCCGTGGCGGGTGAAGCGCTCGAAGGCGCGCGCCGGTGTGCCGCCTTGCAGCGTGACGCTGCCGACCCAGGCGGTCTGGTGGTAGTCACGCTGCAGCGGCTTGCGCAACTGCTGGCCGAACACACCGCCTTCAGCGACCACCGCGAGATCGAAACGTTCGGCGATGCCGGCATCCACTTCCACGCCATCGGCCAGCGGCTTCAAGGCCTTCACCGTGGTGGCGAAGCGGCTGCGCAAGCGCGCGGGATCGGCGCGCACCGCATCGGTCCAGGCGCGTTGCAACGGCGCCACCAGTCGGCCGTAGGCCAGCACCGCGCCCAGCATCGGCACCCTTTCTTCAGCGGCGCGGAGGTAGACCTCGGGCTCGGGCTGGCGGGCCGCCCAGCGCGGCAGGCTCGGGGCCACCTGCGAGACATGCACCTCCATGATCGGCTGCGCGGTGTCGGCGGGCCAGCTGTGCAGCCGCTGCAGCAGTTGCACGCTGCCCATCGACAAGGCCAGCGTGCGCGGGTCAGCGCCCACGTCGCGGTCGAGCCTCGCGACCGTCGAACAGGCTGATGCGTGCGCGGGGCAAGGTGCGTGCGGCCAACAAGGCCAGCGACAGGCCGACCGGCCCGGCGCCGATGACCGCCACCTCCAGCGCCACGGGCTGCAGCGCGCTCATCGGCTGCATCCTTCGAGTTGCTCGACCGCCGGCACCGCGCCGGCACGCATGGCGATGATGCGCCCGCCGTCGTTGCTTTCCATGATCAGCGCGAACTTGCGATCCGGCGCATACACCGACAAGCGCAGCCCCTTGTCGAAGTACAGGTGCGGCTGCACCGTAACCCGGCTGCCGTACACCTGACGCGCTTTTTGCGCATCGTCGCCGACGCGCACGCCGCTGATGGTGTGGTAGCGCGCATCGCGCGTTTCGACGCGGGTGATGGAGCCGTTGTCGACGATGTAGACGACGCCCGGCTGCGCTGTTGTGGTGCGCTTCTGGCATGGCGCGTCGGGTTGGCCGGGCGCGACCAGCAGCGGCGCCTTCAGTGCCGCTTCGGCTTGTGCCACGGATTGGCCGACGCTGGCCGGTGGCAGGCCCAACCAGCCGAGGCGCGCCTGCGCGGCAGCGCCGTCGGCCAGCAGCGCGGCCGTGGCCAGCAGCGTGACCTGCGCCCAGCGGGCGCGCGCCGGTGTGCACGTCATGTCGTCATGCCGTCGAGTTGACGCAACTGCTCGACGCTGCCCACGTTGTGCCACGCCCCGCTGAAGAGCTGCGCGCTGATGCGGCGTTGGCGCATGCCGGCATACAGCAGCGGGCCGAGCGCGGCATGCTCGCCGGGCTTGATGTGCGCGCACAGTTCGGCGCGGCACAGTGCGATGTTGGCGTAGGTCCAGCGCATGCCATCGGGGCCAGGGCTGTCGGCCAGGCCGAGCCCGTCGGCATCGAGGCCGAAATCGCCCTGGGGGTGGAACGGCGGGTTCGGCACCAGCCACAGGTGCGCGAGGCGCGTGCCGCGCTGAAAGTCTTCAGCCACCGCGCTGTCGTAGACGAAGCCGGGCGCGAAGATGTCCGCGGAGACCAGCCAGAACGCCTCGCCCAGCCACGGCAGCGCCTTGGCGATGCCGCCCGCCGTTTCCAGCGCGCCGCCGTGGTCGCGGCCCTCTTGCGAATAGCGGATGTGCAGCCCGAAGCGCGAGCCGTCGCCCAGCGCCGGCTCGAACTGCTCTTCGAGCCACGCGGTGTTGATCACCACCTGCTGCACGCCGGCGCGCGCCAGCGCTTGCAGATGCCATTCGATGAGCGGCTTGCCGTGCACCTTCAGCAGCGGTTTGGGCGTGTGATCGGTGAGCGGGCGCATGCGTTGGCCGCGGCCCGCGGCCAGGATCAGGGCTTTCATGCGCGCTCAGTGTAGGCGTGCCGTTGCATCCCCCGCCGGCGCGGGAGCACACCCTAGAATCAAACGCCCCAGCGCACCCGGCACGCACCCATGGCGACTCCTTCCGACCGTGATTCCACGTTGATGGCCAATGCCATCCGGGCCCTGGCGATGGACGCCGTGCAGCAGGCCAATTCCGGCCACCCGGGCGCGCCGATGGGCATGGCCGAGATGGCGGTGGCGCTGTGGGATCGCCATCTGGCCTACAACCCGTCCAACCCGCACTGGCCGAATCGCGACCGCTTCATGTTGTCCAACGGCCACGCCTCGATGCTGCAGTACGCGCTGCTGCATTTGAGCGGCTTCGATCTGCCGATGAGCGAACTGCGCAATTTCCGCCAGTTGCACAGCAAGACGCCGGGCCATCCCGAGGTCGACCTGACACCGGGCGTGGAAACCACCACCGGCCCGCTGGGCCAGGGTTTTGCCAATGCGGTCGGCATGGCGCTGGCCGAAAAGCTGCTGGCGCACGAATTCAACCGCCCCGGCCATGCGGTGGTCGACCATCACACCTACGTCTTCATGGGCGACGGCTGCATGATGGAAGGCATCAGCCACGAGGCCGCCTCGCTGGCCGGCGCCTGGAAGCTGAACAAGCTGGTGGCGCTGTACGACGACAACGGCATCAGCATCGACGGTGCCATCAAGCCGTGGTACATCGACGACCCCAAAATGCGCTTCGAGGCCCACGGCTGGCAGGTGCTCGGCCCGCTCGAGGGCAATGACGTGAATGCCGTCGACGAGGCACTGTCCCGTGCTGGCAAGTCGGACGCCCGACCGACGCTGATCATCTGCAAGACGGTCATCGGCAAGGGCTCGCCGCACCGCGCTGGCACCTCCAAGGCGCACGGTGAAGCGCTCGGTGTCGAGGAGGTGGCGCTGACGCGCGCGGCGCTGGGCTGGAGCGAGCCGCCCTTCGTCATCCCCGAGGCCGTCTACAAGCTGTGGGATCACAAGCAGCGCGGTGCCGCCGCCGAAGCGCAATGGAACGAAGGCTTCGCCGCCTATCGCGCCGCCTTCCCCGAATTGGCCGCCGAACTGCAACGGCGCAGCGCCGGCGAGCTGCCGAAGAGCTTTGCGCAGACCGCCGTCGATGCGGTCATCGCCGCGCACACGAAGGCCGAGACCGTGGCCTCGCGCAAGGCCAGCCAGATCGCGCTCGAAGCGTTCACGAAGGCGCTGCCCGAGATGCTCGGCGGCTCGGCCGACCTGACCGGGTCGAACCTGACCAACACCTCATCGACGCCGTCGCTGCGCTTCGACGACAGCGGCACACCGAACGGCGGGCGCCACATCAACTACGGCGTGCGCGAGTTCGGCATGGCGGCGGTCATGAACGGCATGGCGCTGCACGGCGGTTTCATCCCCTACGGTGGCACCTTCCTGACCTTCAGCGACTACAGCCGCAACGCCATCCGCATGGCCGCGCTGATGAAGCGGCGCGTGATCCACGTCTTCACCCACGACAGCATCGGCCTCGGCGAAGACGGGCCCACGCACCAGAGCGTCGAACATGCCGCCGCGCTGCGGCTGATCCCCGGGCTCGATGTCTGGCGGCCGGGCGACACGGCGGAGACCGCGGTCGCCTGGGCTTGCGCGTTGAGCAATCCCGCGCGGCCGAGCGCGCTGCTGCTGAGCCGGCAGAACCTGGCCTATGCGCCGAAGAAGGCGCTGGACGAGATCAGCAAGGGCGCCTATGTGCTTGCCGAGCCGGCCGATGTGGGTCTGAAGCGCGCCGCGCGCGCGGTCATCATCGCCACCGGCAGCGAGGTGCAGCTGGCGCTGCATGCGCAGGACCAGCTGGCACAGGCCGGCGTGCCGGTGCGCGTGGTGTCGATGCCCTCGACGAACGTGTTCGATCGCCAGAGCGTGGCCTACAAGTCCAGCGTGCTGCCGCCGAAATTGCCGCGCATTGCCGTCGAGGCCGGGGTCACCGACGGTTGGTGGAAGTACGGGTGCGCGGCCGTGCTGGGCATCGATCGGTTCGGCGAAAGTGCGCCGGCGCCCGCGCTGTTCAAGTTCTTCGACCTCACCCCGGAGGCGCTGGCCGCGACGGTGCGGCGGGTGCTGGGCCGCTAGGTGGCGCCCTGGGTCGGGTCGGCGAAGATCGAACCCGCCTCGCCGGAGAAGAAAAACACGGCCATCGACGACGACGGGGCCACCATCGGCATTCCTTGCGGTACGCTGGACCTGTAGCGTCTCCGCGCATGTTTTCACTCGATTCACTGGAGCTTTTCGCATGACGATCAAGGTAGGCATCAACGGCTTCGGCCGCATCGGGCGCATGGTGTTTCGTGCCGCCATCCAGAACTTCGACGACATCGAGGTCGTCGCCATCAACGACCTGCTCGAACCCGACTATCTGGCGTACATGCTCAAGCACGACAGCGTGCACGGCCGCTTCAAGGGCGAGGTGTCGGTCGATGGCCACACGCTCATCGTCAACGGCAAGCGCATCCGCCTGACGGCGGTGAAGGACCCGGCCGAGCTGAAATGGGGCGAGGTCGGCGCCGACGTGGTGGTCGAAGCGACCGGCCTGTTCCTGACCAAGGAGACCTGCCAGAAGCACCTCGACGCGGGCGCGAAGAAGGTCATCCAGAGCGCACCGAGCAAGGACGACACGCCGATGTTCGTCTTCGGCGTCAACGACAAGTCCTACAAGGGCGAGGCCATCATCTCCAACGCCAGCTGCACCACCAACTGCCTGGCGCCGGTGGCCAAGGTGCTGAACGACAGCTTCGGCATCAAGCGCGGGCTGATGACCACGGTGCATGCCACCACGGCCACCCAGAAGACCGTCGATGGCCCCAGCAACAAGGACTGGCGCGGCGGCCGCGGCATCCTCGAAAACATCATTCCATCGTCCACCGGCGCGGCCAAGGCGGTGGGCGTGGTCATTCCCGAGCTGAACAAGAAGCTCACCGGCATGTCGTTTCGCGTGCCGACCTCCGATGTCTCGGTCATCGACCTGACGGTGGAACTGAACAAGGAAGCCTCGTACGCCGACATCTGCGAAGCGATGAAGGCGGCCTCGAAGGGTGCGATGAAGGGCGTGCTCGGCTACACCGAGGAAAAGGTGGTGTCCACCGATTTCCGCGGCGAATCGCTGACCTCGGTGTTCGATGCCGATGCCGGCATCGCGCTGGACAAGACCTTCGTCAAGGTCATCGCCTGGTACGACAACGAATGGGGCTACTCGAACAAGGTGCTCGACATGGTGCGCGTCATGTCGCGCTGAAGCGCAACATCCCCCACAGGTGCCGGCGCATTCGATGATCTCTCTGCGGCGCGGCGCTTTGGCGCTGCTGGCGTCGGTGGCTTTCGCTCCGGTTGCCGGCGCGGCCGATGCACCGCCCGACGCACGTGTCATCGTCACGCTGAGGGCCGACGCCCCGCTGCTGCGTGAGCACGCGCTGTCGGTGCGTCAGTCGGCGGGCGCCGCCGCGGCCACCGTGCAGCAACGGGCCGATCGGCTGGCCGCGCGCGCCGGGGTCGCGCTGCGTGGCGGTGTGGCCATCAGCGCCCGCGCCCAGGTGATGATGGCGCAGGGCGTGTCGGCGGCCACGCTGGCGCAGCGCCTGGCGGCCGACCCCGAGGTGGCCTCGGCGGTGGTCGATCAGCGCCGTCGCGCGCTGCGCATGCCCAACGACCCGTTGTTCGCGCTCGGCCCGGCGTCGGGGCGCGGGCCCGATGCAGGCCAGTGGTACCTGCGCGCGCCCGACAGCGAACGTGTGTCGGCGGTCAATGCCGAAGCCGCCTGGGATCTGGTCAGCGGCCAGCCTTCGGTGGTGGTGGCGGTGCTCGACACCGGCGTGCTCGCTGACCACCTCGACTTGCAGGGGCGCGTGCTGCCGGGCTACGACATGGTCTCCGACGTGGCCACCGCCAACGACGGCGACGGCCGCGATGCCGACGCCAGCGATGCCGGCGACTGGATCACCGCGGCCGAGGACAGCGCGCGCAGCGGCCGCTTCAACGGCTGCGGCATCGATGACAGCTCGTGGCATGGCACCGAGGTCGCCGGCATCATCGCCGCCGCCGCTGACAACGGGCTGGGCATGGCCGGCACCGCGTACGGCGTGCGCATCCTGCCGGTGCGCGTGCTCGGCAAGTGCGGCGGTTTCGACTCCGACATCCAGGCCGGCATGCGCTGGGCGGCGGGGCTCGACGTGCCGGGCGTGCCGCGCAACCCGAACCCGGCACGCATCATCAACATGAGCCTGGGCAGCACTGGCGCCTGCGACGCATCCACCGGTTATGCGCAGGTGGTGGCCGAGGTGATGGCGGCGGGCGCGACCGTGGTCGCCGCGGCCGGCAACAGCGCCGGTCACGCAGTCGGGTTGCCGGCCAACTGCCCGGGCGTGGTGGCGGTGGCGGCGCTGCGCCATGTCGGCAGCAAGGTCGGTTTCTCCGACCTGGGGCCGCAAATTGCGCTCGCCGCGCCGGGCGGCAACTGCGTCAACATCGGTCCTGGCGACGCCTGCCTGTACCCGATCCTCACCAGCAGCAACTCGGGCACGCAGCGGCCGAATGCCGGCGGCTCGATCTGGACCGACAGCTTCAACATCAGCGTGGGCACCAGTTTTTCGGCGCCGATCGTGGCCGGCGTGGCGGCGTTGATGCTGTCGGCGCAGCCGGCGCTGACACCCACCGAACTGCGCGCCGCGCTGCTCGCCGGCACGCGGCCGTTTCCGACCAGCGGCGCGGGCAACGACGAAACCGGCCAGCCGGTGCCGATGTGCCGCGCACCCGATGGCAGCGACCAGTTGCAGTGTTATTGCAGCGTCGGCCTGTGTGGCGCCGGCATGGTCGATGCGCTGGGCGCGGTGATGGCGGCGCGCGCGACGATCCCTCGCATCGAACTCGAGCCGGTGGTCGTGCAGGCGGGTGACAACCTGCGCCTGAGCGCGGCCGGCAGCCTGATTGGCGCGGGCCGCGCCATCGTCGGCACCGGCTGGTCGCTGATCGACGGCGGTGGCGTGGTGACGGGCTTCGTCGGCGCCAGCAACGCCGCCGAGGCGTTTGTGGTGCCCAGCGGCGAGGGCAGCTTTGTCGTGCAACTGACACTGGTCGATGACGTCGGCGGCCAGGCCAGCGTGCAGCGCACGATTGCGGTGGCCGCGGCGACTCCCCCTGCGCCACCGGCCGCGTCGGCGCCGGCCGGGCCTGTGGGCGGCGGCGGCGGTGCATCGTCGGTGCTGTGGGTGCTGTTGCTGGCGCTGGCCGTTGTCTCGCTGCGCGGCAGCGACATGGTTTCCAAACGTTTATCGCGGGGTTGCGGACCGGCGCGGCGTCGATAATCGCGGCCCTGCTCGCGATTTGTCCCCGACATGAACCCAATTGGCCGACCCGGCGCGCCGACGCTTTCCCCATGGCCCGCGCTGGCCGTTTTTTTGGCCACCACGTTGGTGAGCCCGGTCCTGCATGCCGAACCCGAGACCGGCGTTGCCAGTGCGCCGGCGTCACGCGGCCTGATCGTGCGCCTGAAAGACGCGCCGGCCCACCGTGCCGCGCGGCACGATCGGGAGCAGCCACGAGCGGTGGAAGCCGCCGACGCCGTGGCAGCCAGGGAGAACCGCCGCTGGCAGCGTGTGCTGGGCGAAGCCGGCTTGTCGGGCCGCTCCGGCAAGCGGGAGCCGATGCTGCGTGCCACCGGACGCGACCAGCAGTGGCTGGATTTCGGGCGCGTGCTGTCCGGCGCCGAGGTCGAGCAGATGCGCGAGAAGCTGTCCAAGCGCAGCGATGTCGATTGGGTCGAGCCCAACGTGCGCGAGCGCCGATTGCAGTTTGCGCCAGTGCCGCCGGTCGATCCGCTGTTCTCCGGCAGCGCCGGCCAATGGTGGCTGCAACCGGTCAGCGGCAGCAATGCCAATGCCATCAACGCCCGGCTGCGCGGCGTCGGCGGCTTCCAGAGCGCTTGGCTGCTCGCCAACCCCGCGCCGGTGGTGGTGGCCGTGCTCGACACCGGCATTACCGCGCACCCTGATCTGGCCGCCAGCCGCGTGCTGCCCGGCTACGACTTCGTCAGCGTGGTCGAGTACGCCAACGACGGCAACGGGCGCGACAGCGATCCGTCGGATCCCGGCGACTGGGTGTCGGCAGCTGACCTGACCAACGCCGCCTTCAGCGGCTGCGCGGTCGAGGACAGTTCCTGGCACGGCACCATCGTCTCGGGCATGGTCGCCGCCCAGGACAACAACGCTGTCGGCGGCGCCGGCATCCATTGGGGCGCGAGCATCCTGCCGGTGCGTGTGGCCGGCAAGTGCGGCGCCGACCTGCCCGACATCGTCGATGGCATGCGCTGGGCCGGCGGCTTGGCGGTGGCCGGCATGGCCCTGAACCCGCACCCGGCGCGCATCCTCAACATCAGCTTTGGCGGCAGCGCCGCCTGCGGCCCGATGTACCAGACAGCGATCGACGAGTTGCGCAATGCCGGCGTGGTGGTGGTCGCCGCCGCGGGCAACGAGTGGACGCGGCCGACGCGCCCGGCCAGCTGCACCGGCGTCGTCGGTGTGGCCGGCTTGAACCGCGACGGCTTCAAGAACAACTACTCAAACTTCGGCGCCGAGCTCGCCGCCAGCGGCATCGCCACCGTGGCCGGTGACGACAACGATGGCGCCTGGGGCAACGTGCTCGCCGACACCGGCTTGGTGACGCTGACCAACAGCGGCACCACCGTGCCCGGCGCGGGCGGTTATGCACGCCTGTACGGCACCAGCTTCGCGACGCCGCAGGTCGCCGGCACGCTCGGCCTGATGCTGAGCCTGAACCCCGCGCTGACCCACACGCAGCTGCTCACCGGGTTGCGGCTGAGCGCGCGGCCGCATGTCACCTCGCCGAAGATCGGCAGCTGCTCGGCGAGCAACCCCGGACGCTGCATCTGCACCACCGCCACCTGCGGGGTCGGCATTCTCGATGCCGAGCAGGCCTTGCTGTACGCGGCCACGCCCGACAGCTATGTCGCGCCCGCGCGCATCGGTGCGGTCATCGACAACGCCGACATCGACAGCGCGTTGGCGCTGGCGGCGCAGGACCGCGAGGCCCAGGTGGTGCCGCCGGTGGCCGGCGGTGACAGCGGCGGCGGGGCCTTCGGCGCGTTCTGGCTGATGGCGCTGGCCACCGCCGCCCTGTGCCTCGGCGCCACGCGCCGCCGCGGCTGACACGGTGCGCCAGCGGCGGTGTCTGCCCACTGCGAATCCGGTCCGGCGCGCCTGGCCACTTCGACGCAGATCGCCGATTTTCTTCGGGCACACGGCAAGCGTGTGCTCACCTTCGTCGGCTACGCGGCAAGTGGCTACGAAGATCCGGCGGCGCTGCTCGACAGCGCCGCGCAGGTGCTGGCCAGGCACGCGAGCGAGCGCACCTGGGTCAACATCGGCGCCACCGCACCGGGCATCGGCGCGCTGTATCCGCTGGCGCGGAAGCTGGGTTTCGGCACCCTCGGCATCGTTTCGGGGCTGGCCCGCGAGCAGAACGTTTCGTTGTCGCCGGCGGTCGATCAGGTGTTCTTCGTCGCCGACAGACAGTGGGGCGGCTGCCTGGACGGCTCTCGACAACTGAGTCCGACTTCGGCGGCAATCGTCGAGCACAGCGATGAGCTGGTGGCGATCGGTGGCAACCGGGTCGCGGCCGACGAACTGATGGCGGCCCGCGCCGCCGGCAAACCGGTGCGCTTCATCGCCGCCGACATGAACCACCGACTGGCCAGGCAGCGTGCCGCTGAACGCGGCGAGCCGTCTCCGCTCGATTTTCGCGGCGCCGCGCACGCGGCCTGGTCGGCCGCGCGCTGAGGCTGTGCGCTCAGCGCGGCGCGCTGGCCGGGCCGGCCGTGGCCGAGCCCTCGGACGGCAACGGCAACACGCGCAAGGCCTGGGCGTTGACTTGCGCGGCCAGACGCTGCGGTTCGTGATCACCACGCACCGACAACGACAGCATCGGCTCCAGCCAGCCGCGTGACAGCGCCAGAAAGCCCAGGTTGGCCAGCACCAGCAGCGCCACCAGCGCACGCAGCACGGCTCAGGCCCCCGACGCGTCAGGGCGCCTTGGCTTGCGCGCCGCCGGGCGCACACTGACCTCGCCACTGACCAGCACGTGCAGTTGTTCGCCGCTGCGCAGCAACAGCGCCCCATTCGCATCGATGCCTTCGGCGACGCCCTCGGGCAGGCTGTCGAGGCTGGTGCTGAGCGCGTGGCCGAAGAGCAGGTCGCGCTGCCGGTAGGCGGCCAGGAAGGGCGCCAGGCCCTCGCGTTCGAAACGGCACAACGCATCGGCCAGCGGCCAGGCCACCATCTGCAGCGCGCGCGGCGCGTCGATGTCGTGACGCAGTTCGCGCAGGCAGGCAAAACCCGAACTCATGTCCTTCTCGGGCTGCGGCAGCACGTTCAGCCCGACGCCGACCACGCACATGCGCCGCTCGCCGACGGCCACCGTCTCGATCAGGATGCCGCCAAGCTTGCGGCCCTGGCCGGGGGCGTCGAGCAACCACAGGTCGTTCGGCCACTTCAAGCCGATGCGCGGCGTGACACGATCGGACAGCAGGCTCAGCGTGTCGGCCAGCGCCACGCCGACGGCCAGCGACAGCCCCGACCATTCGCGCGGCGCCAGCGCCAGCGACAGCGAAAAGGTCAACGAGGCCCCGGCGCTGGACGCCCAGCTGCGGCCGGCGCGTCCGCGTCCCTGGGTCTGGTGCTCGGCCACCAGCAGGCACGGCTGGGTGTCATCGTTGCGCCGCCCGTGCGGCGTCGACGCACGCTCGATGGCGCGGCTGCTGTCGAGTTGTCCGGGCGTGGTCACCGGCGCATGGCGCTGGCCTGCGGACAGGCGCGCGCGCTCGATCAGTTGGCTGTTGGTCGATTCCGAACGTGCCACCACTTCCACGCTGAGGCCGGGCAGCAGTGGCACCAGGGCCTTCCACAAGCCCTCGGCGTTCCAGTGCAGGGCGTGGTTGTCCGGCATCGGTGTTTGCGGGCGAGTGTCAGCGCCGCTTCGGCGCCAGCAGCGTGCCGCGGCAATCGGCGCTGCCGCAGCGGCAGGGATACTGCTTCTTCAGCTTCGGCGTCAGCTTCTCGTCGATCACCAGGCCGTAGTCGTAGAACAACTCTTCGCCGGGCTGCAGGTCGCGCGTGGCGCGGATGAAGATGCGGCCCTTGCGTTCGTCGGCTTCGCAGTTGGTCTCGCAGGCGTGGTTGATCCAGCGCGACGCGTTGCCGCCGACCGCGGCGTCGATGACATGCTTGTCGTCGATGTGGAAGAAGAAGGTGTGGTTCGGATCGCTCGGGTCGTGTGGGTGGCGCTTCTGCGCCTTCTTCCAGCTGATGACTTCACCCACGTACTCGATGATCTTGGTGCCCGCCGGTATCTCCCTGATCGCGAACACGCCCTTGCCATGCACGCTGCTCTGCCGCACCTGGATACGCCGCCCCGCCTTGCCGTTGACCTTGTCCTTTGCCGGCTTCGGGGCAATGGCCTTGGCGGCCCTGTCTTGCGCAGTCTTCTTCATTGGGTACATTGAATTGTGGGCGCGCGCGTGTGTGTGCGCGTACGTGAGCGCGTGCACACGCGCGAGGCTCGGGGATTGTAGGCATGGCGCACAAGGCGCCGTGGCGATGACAAGGACAAGACTGAAGACATGAGCAAGACACTCATCATTGCGGAAAAGCCCAGCGTGGCGCAGGACATCGTGCGTGCGCTGACGCCGGTGGCCGGCAAGTTCGAGAAGTTCGCCGATCACTTCGAAAGCGACAGTCACGTCGTCACCTCGGCGGTTGGCCATCTGGTCGAGATCAAGGCGCCCGAGGAATACGACGTCAAGCGCGGCAAGTGGAGCTTCGCCAACCTGCCGGTGGTGCCGCCGCACTTCGACTTGGCGCCGATCGACAAGGCCAAGTCGCGCCTGACCGCGGTGGTGCGCCAGGTCAAGCGCAAGGACGTCGACCAGATCATCAACGCCTGCGACGCCGGGCGCGAGGGCGAGCTGATCTTCAGGCTGATCGTGCAGTACGCCGGCAGCGAGAAGAAGCCGATCGACAAACCGATCCGCCGGCTGTGGCTGCAAAGCATGACGCCGCAGGCCATCCGCGACGGTTTCGAGAAGCTGCGCAGCGACGAACAGATGCACGGCCTCGCCGACGCCGCACGCAGCCGCTCCGAGGCCGACTGGCTGGTCGGCATCAACGGCACGCGTGCGATGACCGCGTTCAACTCGCGCGACGGCGGCTTTTTCCTCACCACCGTCGGCCGCGTGCAGACGCCCACCCTGTCGATCGTCGTCGAGCGCGAGGAGAAGATCCGCAAGCACGTCGCGCGTGACTACTGGGAGCTCAAAGCCAGCTTCGAAGCGCAGGCCGGCACCTACGAAGGCAAATGGTTCGACCCGGCCTGGAAGAAGAACCCGGACGATGCCGAACAGCGCAGCGACCGGCTGTGGGATGCGGCAGCGGCCGAGGCCATCGCCGCCGCGGCGCGCGGCCAGCCGGCCCACGTCAGCGAGGAAAGCAAGCCCACCACCAGCAGCTGCCCGGCGCTGTACGACCTGACGACGCTGCAGCGCGAGGCCAATTCGCGCTTCGGTTTCTCGGCCAAGACGACCTTGTCGATCGCGCAGGCGCTGTACGAGAAGCACAAGGTGCTGACCTACCCACGCACCGACTCGCGCGCGTTGCCCGAAGACTACCTGCCGGTGGTGAAAAACACCTTCGCGATGCTCGCCAAGGAAGACCTGCCGGGGCCGCTGCGTCCGCTGGCCGCGCATGCCGCGCTGGGTGTCAAGGAAGGCTACGTCAAGCCGTTGAAGCGTGTCTTCGACAACACCAAGGTGTCGGACCACTTCGCCATCATCCCCACGCTGCAGGCGCCGCGCTCGCTGAACGAGATCGAGGCCAAGCTGTACGACCTGGTGGTCAAGCGCTTCCTCGCGGTGTTCTACCCGCCGGCCGAATTTCTGGTGACCACGCGCATTTCCACGGTGAAGGCCGAGGGCAAGGAACACAAGTTCCAGACCAACGGCAAGGTGCTGGTCAAGCCCGGCTGGCTGGCCGTCTATGGGCGCGATGCGCAGGAAGACGATGCCAACCTGGTACCGGTCGCCGCCGGCGAAATCGTGCGCACCGAAGCCGTCGATGTGCTGGCGCAGAAGACGCGGCCACCGGCGCGCTACACCGAGGCCACCTTGTTGTCGGCGATGGAAGGCGCCGGCAAGATGGTCGATGACGACGAGCTGCGCGAGGCGATGGCCGACAAGGGCCTGGGCACACCGGCCACCCGCGCGACGGTCATCGAAGGGCTGATCTACGAGAAGTACATGCTTCGCGAAGGACGCGAACTGGTGCCTACCGCCAAGGCCTTCCAGTTGATGACGCTGTTGCGGGGTCTGGGTGTGGAAGACCTGACCAAGCCCGAGCTCACCGGCAACTGGGAGTTCCAGCTGGCGCAGATGGAACATGGAAATCTGCAGCGCGAGCAGTTCATGACGCAGATCGCGCAGATGGCCGAGCGCATCGTGCGCAAGGCCAAGGAATACGACCGCGAGACGATTCCGGGCGACTACGCGACGCTGAAAACGCCCTGCCCGAACTGCGGCGGCGTGGTCAAGGAGAACTACCGCCGCTACACGTGCGACGGCGGCGGCTCGGCCCCGGGCGGCGCCCCGTGCGAGTTCAGCATCACCAAGATTCCCGGCTCGCGCAGCTTCGAACTCGCCGAGGTCGAGCAATTCCTGCGCGACAAGAAGATCGGACCGCTCGACGGTTTTCGCTCCAAGGCCGGCTGGCCTTTCACCGCCGAGCTGAAGCTGGCCTACGACGACGAGCTGCGCAACTGGAAGCTCGAATTCGATTTCGGCGAGGACGCCAAGCGCGAGGGCGAATCGGGCGAGCCGATCGACTTCTCGGCACAGGAAAGCCTCGGCCACTGCCCGAAATGCCAGGGCGCGGTCTATGAGCACGGCACCAGCTACGTGTGCGCCAACGCGGTCGGCGCGCAGGTCACCTGCGACTTCAAGTCGGGCAAGATCATCCTGCAGCAGCCGGTGGCGCGCGAGCAGATGCAAAAGCTGCTGGCCACCGGCAAGACCGACCTGCTCGACGGCTTCGTGTCGAACAAGACGCGGCGCAAGTTCAAGGCCTACCTGGCCTACGACAAGGGCGAGGGCAAGGTCGGCTTCGAGTTCGAGCCGCGACCGGTGCGCCCGGGCGCCAAACCCGCCGCGGCCAAAACGAGCAAAACAAAGGCGCCCGCCGCGAAAAAGTCAACGGCCCGCAAGACCGGCTGAAGCCGCATGACGCGGCCGCTGAGGTGCGGCGGCGCACAATCCGCTCGCTTGAGCCCGCCGGGCCGCCATCAGCCAGAGGCCGATGGCTGATGGCAGGCGACAGGCAGTCCGCGGGGACTGTCTGTGTCCGGCCTCAGCCCCAAGGGCGAATTCGGTAGTGCATGGCACGAAGGTCCTCCACATGAACATCGCCCGCTTCACCGTCGCCGCCGTGCTGTCCGCCTTGTGCGGGCTGGCGCAGGCCAACCTGATCTTCGCCATCAACGAAGGTGTGACCTACCGGGTGCCGAACGACGAGATTCGTGCCCGTTACGCCGCCATCGCGGCCGACCTGAGCAAGCTGTTGCAGCAGCCGGTGCAGGTGGAGCCGGTGGCCGACTACCCGAGCCTGCGCAAGGGCCTGGCCGACAAGGCCTACGACCTGGCGATGGTGCACCCGGCGCACCTGTCGATCCTGGCCATCAAGAACTCCGGCTACCGGCTGCTGGTCGTGACCAAGGGCTACGAGAAGTACACCGCGCAGCTTCCTGATCAACGCCGACTCGCCGTTGAAATCGATGGCCGAACTGAAGGGCGCCAAGCTCGGTGCACCCGACGAGGATTCGATCACCGCGTGGATGGTTCGCGCCACGCTGCGGGACCAGTTCGGCGACGCCAAGCAGGTGGGCTACGTCTACACCCGCTACCAGGATGCGGTGCCGTTCTTTGTCGAGAACGGGCTCACGCCAGCCGGTGCGACCGCGTCGTCGAAGGTGGTCAAGGAATGGCAGGCCAAGGGCGGCAAGGTATTGGGCGCATCGAAGCCGGTGCCGATCAAGCACATCATCGCCAGCCCCAGGCTGAGCGCCGAGCAGGCCGACCTGGTGCGCGACTACTTTCTCGCGCTGGACACCACCGAAGATGGGCGCAAGAAGCTGGCGGCAGTGAAGTACAACGGTTTCGCGTCGTACGACAACGCCGCGATGCTGGCGCTGGGCACCTGGCTCGGGCTGTAGCCGCCTGATCCCGGCGCGCCGCCGCAGCGGCGCGGGGCACGGCGATACTGCGCCATGTCCGCGGCCGTGCTGAGCAAACTGCTGGCGATCTTCGCCACCGTGGCGCTCGGCTATGTCGCCGGGCGCATGCGCTGGCTCGGTGATTCGAAGTCCGATCCGGCCAAGGTGCTCAGCGCCGCGGCGTTCTACATCTTCGTGCCCGCGCTGCTGTTCCGCACCACCGCGCGCATCGACCTGCACCAGTTGCCGTGGCGCATTCTGCTGGCCTACTTCGTGCCCACGGCGCTGCTGCTGGTGGCGGTCTACGCGCTGTGGCTGGTCCGGCGACGCCGCGAGCCGTCCATCGGCGTGGCGGTGCCGAGCGTGCGCGCGCTGTCGGTGACCTTCGGCAACAGTGTGCAGATGGGCATTCCGCTCGCCGCGGCGCTGTTCGGCGAGGCCGGCCTCGGGCTGCACCTGATGCTGGTCAGCCTGCACGCGCTGATCCTGCTGTCGCTGGCCACCGTGCTGGTCGAACTCGACCTGGCGCGCGATCGCGCCCGGCAGGATGTCGGCACCGGGCTGTGGGCCACGCTGCGCAGCACCGCGCGCAACACGCTCATCCACCCGGTCGTGCTGCCGGTGCTGGCCGGCATGGGCTGGAGCCTGTCGGGTCTCGGGCTGGCGCCGGTGGCCGACGAGGTGCTTCAGTTGCTCGGCAGCGCGGTGGTGCCGCTGTGCCTGGTGCTGATCGGGCTGTCGTTGGCCTACTACGGCATGCGCGACCATGCGCGCGGCGCGCTGGGGGTGTCGCTGGCCAAGCTGCTGCTGTTGCCGGCGTTGGTGCTGGTGGTGGCCCGCTGGGGTTTCGGCATGCAGGGCCTGCCGCTGGCGGTGCTGGTCATGATGGCGGCGGTGCCGGTGGGCGTGAACCCGCTGATCTTCGCCCAGCGCTACCAGGCTTTGCAGGCGCAGACCAGCGCGGCGATCGTCGTCTCGACGCTGGCTTTCGGGCTGAGCGCGCCGCTTTGGCTGTGGGTGTTGTCGCGCGTGTCGCCTTGAGCGGCGTTTCAGGGAAAATCGGCGGCACGATGAAGCCCACCGACATCAACGAGTACATGGCCCATGTCGGCGCTGCCGCGCGCAGCGCCTCGGTGGCGATGGCTGCGGCCAGCAGTGCCGAGAAGAACACCGCGCTCAGGCTCCTGGCCGCCCGCCTGCGCGACAAGACGGCGGCGCTGCAGCGCGCCAACGCGAGCGATGTCGATGCCGCGCAGAAGGCCGGCCTGGCCGAGCCGCTGATCGACCGCCTGAAGCTGACACCGCAGATCATCGACACGGTGGCCGAAGGCTGTGAGCAGATCGCTGCCATGGCCGACCCGGTCGGCGAAATCAGTCAGCTCAGGCGCATGCCCAGCGGCATCAGCGTCGGTCGCATGCGCGTGCCGTTGGGCGTCTTCGGCATGATCTACGAAAGCCGCCCGAACGTGACCATCGAGGCCGCGTCGCTGGCCATCAAGAGCGGCAACGCCGCCATCCTGCGCGGTGGCTCGGAAGCGCTGCGCTCGAACCTGGCGTTGTGGCAGCTGGTGCGTTCGTCGCTGGTTGAAGCCGGCTTGCCGGCCGACGGTGTGCAGATCGTCAGCACCACCGACCGCGCGGCCGTGGGCCGGCTGGTGGCGATGCCCGAATACGTCGATGTCATCATTCCGCGCGGCGGCAAGGGCCTGATCGAACGTGTCAGCGCCGAGGCCAAGGTGCCGGTGATCAAGCACCTCGACGGCAACTGCCACGTCTATGTCGATGCACAGGTCGATCTGGACCTGGCATGCAAGGTCACCGACAACGCCAAGACGCAGAAGTACAGCCCCTGCAATGCGGCCGAATCGCTGCTCGTGCACCGCGACATCGCGCCGCTGTTCCTGCCCGCCATCGGCGCGCTGTTCGCGGCCAAGGGCGTGCAGATGCGCTGCGATGACGCGGCCAAGGCCCTGCTGGCCGGCATCGACGGCGCCGACCTCATCGACGCGGTCGAGGCCGACTGGTCCGAGGAGTATCTGGCGCCGGTGATCAGCATCAAGCTCGTCGCCAGCCTCGACGAGGCCATCGCGCACATCAACCGCTACGGCTCGCACCACACCGACGCCATCCTCACCAGCCGCCACGCCGAAGCGATGCGCTTCCTGCGTGAGGTCGATTCGGCCAGCGTGATGGTCAATGCCAGCACGCGTTTTGCCGACGGCTTCGAATACGGCCTGGGCGCCGAAATCGGCATCAGCACCGACAAGTTCCACGCGCGTGGGCCGGTCGGGCTGGAAGGGCTGACGTCCCTGAAGTGGGTGGTGCTGGGGCAGGGCGAGGTGCGAGGCTGATGGCGGTTGCGGCGGCGGCCGCAGTCGCAGCGCTATCATGCTGCGCCGCACAAAAGTCACCGCCCCATGCCCACCGCCACACCCAAACCCCTGCTCGTCGATCTGGCCCTGCAAGGCGGGGGTTCGCACGGCGCCTTCACCTGGGGCGTGCTCGACCGGCTGCTCGAAGAAGACTGGCTCACCTTCGACGGCATCTCGGGCACGTCAGCGGGCGCGATGAACGCGGCCGTGATGGCCAGTGGGCTGGCGCATGGCGGCGTCGATGGCGCCAAGGCCGCGCTCGAGGCGTTCTGGAAGTGCGTGTCGGAAGCGGCGCGCTACAGCCCGGTGCAGCGCAGCCCGATGGCGTGGTTGTCGGGCCACTGGACGCTGGAGAACTCGCCGATGTACCTGGCCAGCGAGATGCTGGCGCGCACGTTCTCGCCCTATGACCTGAACCCCACCGGCGCGCACCCGCTGCGCGCCATCCTGGCCGAGACGGTGGATTTCGCCAGCTTGGTGGCATCGCCGGTGTGCCTGTTCGTCACCGCCACCAACGTGCGCACCGGCACCGGCCGCGTGTTCCGCAATGCCGAGATCACGCCCGACGTGCTGCTGGCTTCGGCCTGCCTGCCGACCATGTTCCAGGCGGTGGAGATCGACGGCGATTTCTACTGGGACGGCGGCTACGTCGGCAACCCGACCATCACACCGCTGGTGCGCGAGTGCCGCTCGAATGACACGATCCTGGTCCAGATTAACCCGATCGTGCGCAACGAGGTGCCGAAGAGCGCGCGCGAAATCATGAACCGGCTCAACGAGGTCGCCTTCAACGCGCCACTGGTCAAGGAATTGCGCATGATCGCGCTGCTCAACAAGGTGGCCGACCCGGGCCGCGGCGAAGGTGCACTGTGGGCCGGCATGCGCATCCACCGCATCGCCACCGACCGGGTCACCGAGCTCGATTCGACCTCGAAGATGATCACCGAGTGGCGCTTCCTGAGCGGGCTGCGCGACGAGGGCCGGCGCACCGCCGGGTTGTGGCTCGACGCACATGCCGCCGACCTGGGCAAGCGTTCGACGCTGGATCTCGACGCCATGCTGGCGACGGCCTGAGGCGATGATGCCCCCAAGCTCACTTCGTTCGCGGCCCCCCGAGGGGGCGCGTCAGTGCCTTCGGGCGGCCGGGCGGCACTGACATGGGACTGCTCGGCATCCTGTTGGGTCTGGCGCTGCTGGTGGGCCTCGCCTACCGCGGCTGGAGCGTGCTCGGCCTGGCGCCGCTGGCGGCACTGGTGGCGGCGGCTTTCGCCGGTCAGCCGCTGCTCGCGCATTGGACCCAGACCTTCATGGGCTCGGCGGCCGGGTTCGTGGCCCAGTTCTTCCCGCTGTTCCTGCTCGGCGCGCTGTTTGGCAAGCTGATGGACGACAGCGGTTCGGTCAGCGCCATCGCCCAGTTCATGACCGACAAGCTGGGCACCGGCCGCTCGGTGCTGGCGGTGGTGCTGGCCGGCGCGCTGGTGACCTACGGTGGCGTCAGCCTGTTCGTCGCCATGTTCGTGATCGCGCCGATGGGCCAGGCGCTGTTCCGCAGCGCCGACATCCCCAACCGGCTGCTGGCGCCGGCCATCGCGCTGGGCACCACCACCTTCACGATGACCGCGATGCCCGGCACGCCGGCCATCCAGAACGCCATCCCGATGCCCTTTTTCGGCACCACGCCCTTCGCCGCGCCCGGGCTCGGGCTCATCGCGTCGGCGGTGATGCTGGGCTTCGGCCTGTGGTGGCTGGCGCGTGCCGAGCGCGCCGCGCGCCGCGCCGGTGAAGGCTTCGGCGGGCCGTCGCTGACCACACTTTCGGCCGCCGCCGACGCCGCGCACGACCCGGTGGTGCGCGAGCGCGCCACCACCTCGCAAGCCTTCGATCCGGCCGAGGCCGAACATGGCCAGCGCAGCGCCGAGCGGCCCGGCATCGCGGTCGCGATGCTGCCGCTGGGCGTCGTGATGGCCGTCAACCTGGCGATGTCGCTGGTGATCCTGCCGCGCCTGGACACCGGTTTCCTGGCCGAGCCGCAATGGGGCGGTACCAGCATCGCCGGGGTTGGCGGCGTGTGGTCGGTGATCGTCGCGCTGTCAGCGGCCATCGTCGTGCTCTATGCCCTCAACCGCGGGCGGCTGAAATCGCTGCGCGACACCGTCGATGCCGGTCTCAACGCTGCGGCGCTGCCGGTGATCAGCGTCGCCAGCCTGGTCGGCTTCGGCGCGGTGGTGGCCGCGCTGCCGGCCTTCCAGGTGGTCAGCGACTGGGTGCTCGGCATCGAAGGCGGGCCGCTGGTCGGGCTGGCGCTGTCGACCAACGTGCTGTCGGCGCTGACCGGGTCGGCCTCGGGCGGGCTGACCATCGCGCTCGGTGCCTTGGGCGAGACCTACATGCAGTTGGCCGCCACCTACGGCATCGACCCCGCGCTGATGCACCGCGTGGCCGCCATCGGCGCCGGCTCACTCGACAGCCTGCCGCACAACGGCGCGGTGGTCACGCTGCTGGCGGTGTGCGGCAGCACGCACAAGCAGAGCTATTTCGACATCGTCATGGTCGGCATCGTCAGTGCGCTCATCGCGCTGGTCGTGGTGATCGTGCTCGGGACCGCTTTCGGCTCGTTCTAGGCGCGCGGCCGCCGGCCATCCGGTGGCCGCCGTCCTTGGCCGCCCTCCTGGGCGGCCGCCCTATAGTGCGCCGATGAGCCCAGGCCCGAGCGCCGCGATCGATCCGCTGGACACACGACAGCGCGTGCGAGCACGCCTGCTGCGGCCGCGATGAGCGTCGAACCGCTGCTGCTCGGCGGCATCGCCGCGCTGCTGTTCTTCTGGGCGCTGGGTGCACACAACCGCGTGGTCGCGCTGCGCAACGCCATCGGTGCGGCGTGGCTGCAGGTCGATGCCGCATTGCAACAGCGCGCCGCGGCGGTGGCCTCGTTGATCAGCGGAGCGCGCCTGCACCTGCCGCAAGGGCAGGACAGGCTCGATGCGGTGCTGCTGGCGCAAGCGCGTGTGCAGACGTGCGCCGACACGGTGCGCGCGCGGCCGGCCCACGCGGCGCATGCCCTCGCGCTGGTGCACGCCGAGGCGTCACTGGCGGATGCGCTGGCCGACCTGTCGGCGCTGCTCGACGCACATCCTGCGCTGCGCGAGGACGACGCGTTGGCCCCGCGCCTGGCCGCCTGGCACGATGCCACGCCGCGGCTGGCCTTCGCGCGCCAGTTGTTCAACGACGCGGCGCGGGTGTACAACGACGCGGCGCGGCAGTTCCCGACCCGCCTGCTGTCACGCCTGTTCGGCTTCGCGCCCGCGGGCGAACTCTGAATGCGATCGGCATGAACACGCCCCACGACCAGATCCTGTTCAACGGCGAGCGCCTCAGCCTGGTGTGCCATGACTCGGTCGCGACCGCGCGCCTGTTCAACCCGCCGCAGGGTTGCATGGATGGCGCCACCGAGGAAGAGCTGGTCGCCGTGCTCGACCTGGTCGACGCGGCGCCGCACATCCGCGTGCTCGTCTTCACCGGGCGCGATGCGGGCGTGTTCGTGCGCCACTACGACGTCGGCGTGCTCGAACAGCGGGGTCGCCAGATGGCCGCGCGCGGCTTGCGCTTCGCGCTCGACCGGCCGGTGCCCGAAGCACCCTTCCACCGCCTGCTGGCGCGCATCGAAGGCAGCCCGTGCGTCTTCATCGCCGCCATCAACGGCACCTGCATGGGCGGCGGCTACGAACTCGCGCTGGCCTGCGACCTGCGCTATGCGCAGGCCGGCGATTACCGCATCGGCCTGCCGGAGATCAACATCGGCCTGCTGCCCGGTGCCGGTGGCACGCAGAAGATGCAGCGCACGATGGGCACCGCGCGGGCGCTGGAAACGCTGCTGCTGGGGCGCACCTTCACCCCGCGCGAGGCGGCGCAGCAGGGCCTGGTGCACGACTGCCGGCCCGATGCGTTGGCGCACGCGCTGGCGGTGGCGCACGAGCTGGCCGGCAAGGTGCCGGCGGCGCTGCGCCACATCAAGCACCTGGTGCGGCTGGCGGAGGGTGTCGATGCGGCACAGGGCGCTGCCGCCGAACGCACGCTGTTCTGCGATCTGATGGTCAACGCCGATTCGCTGCAGCGCATGGCCGAAATGAATGCCGGCGAGCGCGACATCACCGATCGCTAGGACCGGTGCCCATGCTCGACGACCCTGCGGTCCTGATTCCCGACATCCTGGCCAGCCACGCACGCCACTTCCCGCGGCGCGAGGCAGTGGTGTGTGGCGAGGTGCGGCGCTGCTGGGGCGATTTCGGCGCCAACCTGCAACGGGTGGCGAATGCGCTGCACGGCGCCGGCATCGGCCGCGGCGACAAGGTGGCGGTGCTGATGGGCAACAGCGTCGAGATGCTCGAGGTGGTGTTCGGCATCGTCGCCGCCGGCGCCTGCGTGGTGCCGCTGTCGGGTTTGCTCACCGGCGAGCAGCTGGCGCACCTGCTCGACGACAGCGACAGCGTCGCGGTCTTCGCGTCGCCCGACTTTCGCGAGCGCATCGAAGCGCAGCGCGCGCGCTGCGGCAAGGTGCGCGCCGACGGCTGGATCGCGGTCTTCGGCGTCGCGGGCGCCGGCTGGCGCGATGTCGCTGCGCTGATCGCCGGCGCCGCGGCCACGCCGTCGCCAGTGGCTTGCCGCGCCGACGATGCCTTCAACATCATCTACAGCTCGGGCACGACAGGGCTGCCGAAGGGCATCGTGCAGACGCACCGCGCGCGCACGCACTGGGCCTGGTCGAATGCCATCGAACTCGGCTTCGACGACACCAGCCGCGCGCTCACCACCACCGCGCTGTACTCCAACGGCACCTGGCTGATGATGCTGCCGGTGCTGTTCGTCGGCGGCACCTGCGTGGTCATGCCCGCGTTCACGCCGCAGGCCTTCATGCCGCTGATCGCCGCCGAGCGCATCACGCACAGCTTCATGGTGCCTGCGCAATACCTGATGGTGCTGCAACTGCCCGACTTCGACGCGCACGACACGCGCACCCTGAAAAGCCTGCTCAGCGCCGGCTCGCCCCTGCGCCGCGACACCAAGCGCGAGGTGCTGAAGCGCTTCGGCAACAAGCTGACCGAGCTGTACGGCTTTTCCGAAGGCTTCGCGACGATGCTCAAGCCGCATCAGCACGAAGCGCATTTCGACAGCGTCGGCACGCCGGTGCTCGGCTTCGAGCTGCGCGTTCTCGATGACGACGGCCACGAATTGCCGCGCGGCCAGACCGGCGAGATCGCCGGCTACGGCGCCGGCATGATGAGCGGCTACCACCGCCGCGCCGATGCCACCGCGGAGCTGGTGTGGCGCGACGAGCGCGGGCGCTCGTTCATCCGCTCGGGCGACATCGGCCGGCTCGACGACGAAGGCTTCCTGCACATCGTCGATCGCAAGAAGGACATGATCATCTCGGGCGGCTTCAACCTGTTTCCGACCGACATCGAAGCGGTGGTCGCGCAGCATGCGGCGGTGCTGGATGTGAGCGTGATCGGCGTGCCGCACGACAGGTGGGGCGAGACGCCACTGGCACTGGTGATCCCGAAGGACGGCGCCGGCGCCTCGGCCGATGAGATCCTGCAGTGGGCCAACCACCGCCTCGCGCGCCACCAGCGTTTGAGCGCGCTCGAATGGCGCACCGAGTTTCCGCGCAATGCACTTGGCAAAGTGCTCAAGCGCGTGCTGCGTGAGCCCTACTGGGCCTGTAGCGACCGTGTCCTGTAATCGAGCGCGGACGATCCCTGCTCGACCGCGGTGTCACGGCTGAGGCGCACGCACAGACCACCCGTCGGCAGGTTGGTGAACCGGCAGCGCAGCCCGTGCAGCGCGGCAATGCGGGCCACGATCGACAGCCCGAGCCCACTGCCGGTGTGGTGGGCGTCGGGCAACCTGAAGAAGCGCTCGCCCAGGCGCGGCAGCTGCTCCTCGGCGATGCCGGGCCCCTCGTCGATGACGTCGATGGCGTCGGCCGCCAGCCGCAAGCGCACCTGCCCGCCAGCGGGGGTATGGCGCACCGCGTTGTCGAGCAGGTTGCGCAGCAACACCGCCAGCAAGTCGCGGTCACCTTCGCGCAGCAGCGGCGCGTCGCCTTGCGCCGGCCAGTCACAGGCCAGTTCGACATCGCCGCGCTCGGCCAGCGGCAACACATCGCTGAGCACCTGTTCGACCAGCGCCGGCCAGTCGATCGGCGCCCGTCGCGCGAAGGCGCCCTGATGCTCCAGCCGCGACAGCGACAGCATCTGCGTCACCAGCCGGCTCAGGCGCGCGAGTCCCTCGCTGATCTTCGCGTCCGCCGCCGACGCGCTCTGGCCCGATTGCGCGGCAACCAGCCGTGCCGCGTCCCACTGCGATTGCAAGGCCGCCAGCGGCGTGCGCAGCTCATGCGCGGCATCGGCGGTGAAACGCCGCTCGTGTTCCATGGTCAGCTCGACGCGCCGCAGCATGCCGTTCATGGCCGTCACCAGCGGCAGCAGGTCGCCGGGCACGTCCTGCGGCGGCAGCGGCTGCAGGTCGTCGCTGCTGCGCCGCTCGAGCGTCTGGGCCAGCTCGCGCACCGGCTTCAGCGCCTGGCGCACGGCGGCGGCCATCGCCAGCAGCAACAGCGGCAGTGTCAGCACCCACGGCACGACCTGGCCGGCCAGCAGCGTGCGCACCAGTTCATCGCGTTCTTCCCGTTCCTGACCCACCGCCACCAACCACTCACCCTTGGGCGTCCTCAGGTAGTAGCTGCGCCAGCCCTCGCCGTCGATGTCGAGGTTGACAAATCCTTGCCCTTCGGCACGGAACGGCAGGTAGATGCCCTCGCTGTCGGTCAGCAGCAACTGGCCCTGACGGTTCCACACGGCGATGGCCAGCGAGTCCGGTTCGGCCAGCCCCGAACTGTCGGCGTCTGTCGGCGGCAGCCGCGCCGCGCCGAGACTGCCCAAGGCGGCGCTCGGCAAGGTGGACAGCACCTGGCGCGCCAGACGCACTTGCTGGGTGTCGAACAGTTCGTCGATCTCGAAGCGCGCTCGGTTGAGCCCGAACAGCAGCCCGGCGCCCCACACCAGCGGCGCGCTGAGCAGCAGGAACAGCATCACGCGGCGCTGCAGCGTCATGGGCCGGGGGCCAGCAGGTCGTCGGCGGCGCCCAGCGCATAACCCACCCCGCGTACCGTGCGCACGATCTTCGGGTGCAGCTTGCGGCGCAGGTGGTGCACATGCACCTCGAGCGCGTTGCTGTCGATCTCGGTTTCGAAGGCATACAGCTTGTCGGTCAGCGTGGCACGCGACAGCACGTGCTGCGGCCGCGCCAGCAGCAGTTCGAGCAAGGCGCTCTCGCGCGGCGCCAGCTCCACGGCGCGGCCCTGCCACAGCACGCGGCGTGTCTGCGTCTCGAAGCTCAGCGGGCCGTGCGACCACACCGGCTCGGGCCGGCCGTGGCTGCGCCGCAGCACGGCGCGGATGCGCGCCGCCAGTTCCTCGATGCGCACCGGCTTGACCAGGTAGTCGTCGGCGCCTTCGTCGAGGCCGGCGATGCGCTGCTCGATGCCGTCGCGCGCGGTCAGGATCATCAGTGGCAGGCGTTCGGCGCGCTGGCGCCAGCGGCGCAGCCAGAGCAAGCCGTCGTCGCCCGGCAGACCCAGGTCGAGCACGACCAGATCGAACTCGCCGCCGGCCAGCGCGGCGTCGGCCTGCGCGCCATCGGTAAGCCAGTCCACGCGGAAGCCGAGCGCGCGCAAGCCGGTGGTCAGGCCGTCGCCGAGCAGCGGGTCGTCTTCGACGATCAACAAGCGCATGGCGCGCATGTTGCCCGAAACCACGCGGCGCCTCGACGCGCTAAGGTACGCCTAAGCCTGCACCGCCATTCTGGTGGGTTATGTCGACGCCAGCCGACCGCGGCACTTCGCACGAAGGCCGCGCCTGCAATCCGCTCGTGCTTGTCGTGTGTGTCAGCCTGTGGCTGGCGCTGGTGTGCAACTGGCCCCTGTGGCGTGCGCTCGCCGCTCTGCCGGAAATGGCTTCCGCGCGCGGTTTGGTTTTCATCGGCGGGGCGGCGCTCGCGGTGGCTGCGCTGCTCGCGGCCCTGCTGACGCTGTTTGCCTGGCGGCGCAGCATCAAGTGGGTGGCGTCGCTGTTGCTGTTGATCGCCGCGGCGGGTGCCCACTTCATCGGCAGCTACGGCATCGTCATCGACACGCCGATGATGGTCACCGTGCTGCAAACCGATCTGCGCGAGGCCGGCGATCTGCTCGGCCTGCGCTGGGCACTGGCCATGCTGCTGCTTGCCGGTGTGCCGATGCTGGCTTTGTCGCTTGTGCCTGTGCGCCGGCTGCCTTGGCAGGCGCAACTGTGGCGCAATGCGCTGATGGCGATCGGCAGCCTGTGGCTGGCTGGGGGCCTCGCGGTGATCGGCTTCGCCGACCTGTCGTCCACGATGCGCAACCACAAGGCGCTGCGCTACATGGTCAACCCGCTGAACTCGGTTTATGCGCTGGCGCGCCTGGGCCAGCAAGGCGGCGCCGAGGCGGTGGCGCCGCCGCCGCGGGTGATCGCTGCCGACGCGCACGTTCTGGCACGACCGGGCAAGGCCAAGCCGCCGCTGCTGATGCTGGTCGTCGGCGAGACCGCACGCGCCGACCATTTCGGCGCGAACGGCTATGCCCGCGCCACCGATGCCGCCACCGCCGCGCTGGGCTTGATCAGTTTCGGCCAGGTCACGTCATGCGGCACCAGCACCGCGGCGTCGCTGCCGTGCATGTTCTCGCACCTGGAGGGCGATGCCTTCCTGGCGCGCGACAACGATTACCAGAACCTGCTCGATGTGCTGCATCAGGCCGGCCTGGCGGTGCTGTGGCTGGACAACCAGGCGGGCTGCAAGGGTCTGTGCGATCGCGTGCCGCAGGCCTTCGCGCACGATGTGCCGCCGGGCGTGGCGATGCCGAGCGGCCTGTGCGATGGCACTGAATGCTTCGACGAAGCCTTGTTGATCGGGCTCGACAAGCGCTTGGCCGCGCTGCCCGAGCAGCAACGCAAGCGGGGGGTGGTGCTGGTGTTGCACCCGATGGGCAGCCACGGGCCGGCCTACTTCAAGCGTTCACCGCCACAACACAAGCCGTTTGTGCCCGAGTGCACCCGCACCGCGCTGCAGCAGTGCACCAGCGAATCGCTGCTGAATGCCTACGACAATTCGATCGCCTACACCGACCGTGTGCTGGCGAAGGCCGTCGGCTGGCTGACGGCACAGGAACAAGCCTTCACGCCGATGCTGCTGTATGTGTCGGATCACGGCGAATCGCTGGGCGAGAACAACATCTACCTGCACGGCCTGCCGCTGTCCATCGCCCCGCGTGCACAGACCCATGTGCCGTTGCTGCTGTGGTTGTCGCCGCCAGCCGAGGCGGCCGTCGGTGTCGACACCACCTGCCTGCGGGCGCGGCGCGACCGGCCACTGAGCCACGACCACCTGTTCCACACCGTGCTCGGGCTGGTCAACGTCGGCAGCCGCGTCTATCGCAGCGATCTCGATCTCGTCGATGGCTGCCGCGTCGGTCGCGGCTGAGGTGACGCCGCGCGGTGCCGTGTCGCCGACAGGCTTAGCCACCCCCACCCCCACGAACCACGCGCCGTGTACCGTCTGACCTGGCATTCGCGCCGCGCCGCGGGAAGCAGGCGGGCGCGCCGTGGGGCACACTGGGCACCGTGAGCAAACCGACCACACCAGACCGCGCACCGGCGGCGTCCGACGCCGATGGCACGTCGGCCGAGCGGCGCAGCGTCAGCCTGCTGCTGAACATCGCCCATGGCATCGATCACATGTTCCTGTTGATCTTTGCCACTTCGGTGGGCACCATCGCCGCCGAGTTCGGCTTTGCCGACTGGGAGGACCTGATGCCGTATGGCGTTGGCGCCTTCATCCTTTTCGGCGTCGGCTCGTTGCCGGCCGGTCGCCTGGGCGATCTGTGGGGCCGCCGGCGCATGATGCTGCTGTTCTTCTTCGGCATCGGCGCCTCGGCGCTGCTGACCGCGCTGACGCGCAATGCCTGGCAGATGGCGGCGGCGCTCACCCTGCTCGGCGCCTTCGCCGCGATCTACCACCCGGTCGGCATCCCGATGCTGCTGCAGCACGCGAAGAAGCCCGGCGCGGTGATCGGCATCAACGGGCTGTCGGGCAACCTGGGCATCGCGCTGGCGGCGCTGAGCACCGGTTTCATGGTGCAGTGGCTGGGTTGGCGCGCTGCCTTTGCGCTGCCGGGGTTGCTGGCCATCGGCTGCGGGCTGCTGTTCGCGAGGCTGTGCCCCGAAGAAACCGAAGCGCCGGCGCGGCGCACCACCAAGGCGCGCATCAGCCTGCCGCCCGCGCTGCTGGCGCGGGTGTTCGCGGTCATGACGCTGGCCGCGGTCACCGGCAGCCTGCTCTTCAACTTCACCACCAACGGCAACGCGCAGTTGCTGGCCGAGCGCTTTCGCGGCCTCGTCGAGGACCCGGCGAAGCTCGGCGCCATGCTCGCCGGTGTCTATGCGCTGGCTTCGCTGGCGCAGGTGGTGATGGGGCGGCTGATCGACCGCTTCGCGCTCAGGCCGCTGTACCTGGGCATCGTGCTGGCGCAGATTCCGCTGCTGGTGCTGGCCGCCAGCGCGCAAGGCTGGTGGCTGCTGGCGCTGCTGCTGGGCGTGATGATCGTGATCTTCGGCGCGATCCCGTTCACCGACGCGATGATCGTGCGCTACGTCGATGACCGCATCCGCTCGCGCGTGGCCGGCACGCGGCTGACGGTGTCGATCGGCGTCAGCTCGCTGGCGGTGTGGCTGCTCGGGCCGGTGGTGAAGGCCTCGAGCTTCGCCACGCTGCTGTGGATCATGGCGGCGATCGCCGCGTGCACACTGGCCACCGTTTGGTTCCTGCCCGACGAAGCGGCGGCCGGCGGCGCCCAAGCACCCACCGACGGCGCGGGCGCCGCCGGTGCTTCGGCTGCCGAACCTAGCTCGGCTGCTTGACCACGCGCAGGTACGGCTTCAGCGTCTTCCAGCCGGCCGGGTACAGCTTCTTCGCGTCGTCGTCGCTGACGGCGGGCACGATGATCACGTCCTCGCCGTTCTTCCAGTTCACCGGCGTGGCCACCTTGTGCTTCATCGTCAGCTGCATCGAATCGAGCACGCGCAGGATCTCGTCGAAATTGCGCCCGGTGGTCATCGGGTAGGTGAGCATCAGTTTGATGCGCTTGTCCGGGCCGATGATGAACACCGAGCGCACGGTGGCGTTGGTCGCTGCCGTGCGGCCCTCGGAACTGCCCGCCTCTTCGGCCGGCAGCATGTTGTACAGCTTGGCCACGTTCAGGTCGTGGTCGCCGATCATCGGGTACTTGGGCAGGTGGCCCTGCGTCTCCTCGATGTCCTTGGCCCACTTGTGGTGGTTGTCCACCGGGTCCACGCTCAGGCCGATGAGCTTGGTGTTGCGCTGGGTGAACTCCGGCTCGATCTTGGCCATGTAGCCCAGTTCGGTGGTGCACACCGGGGTGAAGTCCTTCGGATGCGAGAACAGGCACGCCCAGCTGTCGCCGATCCACTCGTGAAAACGGATCTTGCCTTGCGTGGTCTGGGCCTCGAAGTCGGGGGCGATGTCGTTGATGCGCAGTGACATGGAGCTACTCCTTGAAGGGAAGGCAGGGAAGCGGACTTTAGCCCTGCCCGAGGATCGACGCGGTGGCCACCAGTTCGTCGAGCAGTTTCATCGACACGTCGCCTGAGACCGAAAACGGATCGAGCGTCGCGCTCGCCGAATACTTCAGCAACAAACCCGGGTTGAGCCGCGTCAGATTGACCTGGCCCATCGACCAGCCGGCGAAGCGCCGTTCGTGGATCTCGGCGTAGTTGAGCAGTTCCACATCCTTGTGGCGCGCGTCGGCGGTGATGCGGTTGTAGAGCCGGTTGACGGCCGAGCGGCCGCCTTCCAGCACCTGCAGGAACATGTCGTTCGAACAGCACAGCACGCCGGTGATGCCCTGGCGCGAGTTGTTGGCCTTCGATTGGCGCAGGATGGCCATCAGCGCATCGGTCGCGATCGGCTCGACCGCACGGCTGGCATAGAGAAGTCGCACGAGCATGGTTTCAGTCGCTCCAGGTTCAATCGGTCTTGCGCGGCAGCAGCGACAGGAACTCGCGGCGCAGGCTCGAGTCCTTCAGGAACGCGCCGCGCATGACGCTGTTGACCATCGCCGAATCGGTGTCCTTGATGCCGCGCCAGTGCATGCAGAAGTGGTCGGCCTCCATGACGATGGCCAGCCCGTCGGGGCGCACCCGGTCTTGCAGTTCGTTGGCCAGCATCGTCACCGCTTCTTCCTGGATCTGCGGGCGGCTCATCACCCAATCGCAGATGCGCGCGTACTTGCTCAGGCCGATCAGGTTGCTGTGCTCGTTGGGCAGCAGCCCAATCCACACCTTGCCGAAGATCGGGCACAGATGGTGGCTGCAGGCGCTGCGCACGGTGATCGGGCCGACGATCATCAGCTCGTTCAGCCGTTCGGCGTTGGGGAACTCGGTCACCGCCGGCATCGCCACGTAGCGGCCGCGGAACACCTCCTCGACGAACATCTTGGCCACCCGCTTGGCAGTGTCCTGCGTGTTGTGGTCATTGACGGTGTCGATGACCAGCGAGCGCAGCACCGCCTGCATCTTGTCCTGCACCTCGGCCTTCAGCTCGACCAGTTCGCCGTCCTCGATGAAGTCGGCGATGTTGTCGTTGGCGTGGTGCCGGCAGTTGGCGGCCACCAGCCGGTAGCGGATGCGCTCGGACACCGGCGCCGCCGCCAGCTCTGCGGCGTCGCGTGGCGCCTGCGGCGGCGAGGTCACGGCGGAAAGTCGGGTCGCGGTCATGGGCGGTAAGGCGTCGCCGTGGCGGGGTCGCATCTGCGGTGGTGGGGCGTGCATTCTGCACTTCGTTGCAACACCCCTCGCCGACGCCGGCTTCCAACGGCACCGTGCGCACGCGCCATAGACTGCCGCGATGACCGTGCCGAAGACTGCCGCGACCGATGACCCCCTCATTCCCGCCGGCCCGGCGTTGTGGCAACAACTGCAGGCCAGCGCCGATGCGCTGTTGGCGGTGCGCCAGGGCCGCTCGTTGAACGATGTGCTGGAGGACGTGGACAACCCGTTGCGGCCGGGTGTGCAAGCGCTCACCTTTCATGCATTGCGCATGCTCGGCGCCGTCGGCGAGGCGCGACGCGCGCTGGCGCCGCGAGCACCACCGCCGTGGGTCGATGCGCTGCTGTGCGTGGCGCTGGCCCTGCTGTGGCCCACGGAATCGGACCCGACGCCCGCCGACGAAGGCCATCGACGCCCGCGCTACGCCGACCACACGCTGGTCGATCAAGCGGTGCGCGCGGCGCGCCAGCGTGCCGGCGCCAGTGCCGGCTTCGTCAATGCGGTGTTGCGCCGTTTCGTGCGCGAACGCGCCGCGCAGGTGGCGTCGGCGCGGCGCACGCCGCTGGGCGAATTCAACCATCCGCCCTGGTGGATCGAAAGCCTGCGCCGCGATTGGCCGCACTGCTGGCGCGAGCTGCTGCGCGCCGCCAACCGACCGCCGCCGATGACGCTGCGCGTCAACCGGCGCGTGGCCGCTGGCGCCGACTACGTGCAGCGCCTGGCCGCCGCCGGACACTTGGCGCGTTTGCTGGCCGATGCAGACTTTGCCGGCCAGGCGGTGCAGCTGGCGCGACCGTGCCCGGTGACGGCGCTGCCCGGCTTCGCTGACGGCGCGGTGTCGGTGCAGGACGCCGCCGCGCAGCGCGCCGGCCCGCTGTTGCTGCTCGACGGCGGCCTGCCCGACGGCGCGCGCGTGCTCGACGCCTGCGCCGCGCCGGGGGGCAAGACCGCCCAGCTGCTCGAACTGGCCGCCCCCGACTTGCTGGCCATCGACATCGACCCGAAGCGGCTGTCCAAGGTGAACGACAACCTGCAGCGGTTGCGCCTGCACGCCACGCTGCGCGCAGCCGATGCGCTCGAGCCGCACACCTGGTGGGACGGCCGGCCGTTCGACGCCGTGCTGCTCGACGCGCCGTGCAGCGCCTCGGGCATCGTGCGCCGGCACCCTGACATCCGCTGGCTGCGCCGGGCGACCGACATCGACGCACTGACGGCCCTGCAGGCGCGGCTGCTCGATACTTTGTGGCCGCTGGTCGCGCCCGGCGGGCGGCTGTTGTATGTCACCTGCTCGCTGTTCAAGCGCGAGGGCGAAGAGCAGATTGATGCGTTTTTGCAACGCCTGCCGGGGGGCTCGGCGACGCTGCACCCGGCCTCGCCCGGGCACCTGCTGACCGTGCCACACAATGACGAGGAGGCCGGCGGCGGCCCCGGTGCGCCGCACGATGGCTTCTATTTCGCCCTCATCTGCAAGGCCTGAAACCGCGACCCGCCCAAGTTTTCTGCGCCGTGATCCGCTTTTCGCTGCTTCGCCGACACCTGGTCCTGGCGCTAGTCTGGCTTCTGCTGGCGCCGGTCCCGGCAGGCGCGCAATCGCCCGGCATCGAGCTGGTGTCGCTTGCCGTGCACCGGCTCGACGGTGAACTGACGCTCGACTTCGATGCGCCGGTGACGCTGTCCAAAACCGTTCAGGAGGCCATGCAACGCGGCCTGCCGGTGTATTTCGTCGCCCAGGCCGATCTGTACCGCGCCCGCTGGTACTGGCGTGACGAGCGCATCGCGCGCGTGCAGCGCGTCTGGCGTGTGGCCTACCAACCGTTGACCTCGAACTGGCGCGTCGGCTTCGGCGGCTTCAACCAGACCTTCGCCAGCCTGGGCGAGGCGCTGTCGGTGGTCTCGCGCAGCTCGCGCTGGAAGGTGGCCGACCTGTCGCAGCTCGACCCGGATTCGCGCCATTACATCGATTTCAGCTACAAGCTCGACACCACGCAGTTGCCCAGCCCGATGCAGATCGGCCTGGGCAACCAGGGCGAATGGTCGCTGAGCGTCGAACGCACGCTGGGTGTGGAATGACGTCGATGGCGGCCACGGACCCTTCCGCATGAGACGCAACGCACGCTGGGTCTGGCTGCTCGCGGCGGTGGCGGCCATCGGCGTGCTGCTGGTGCTGGCCTTCGTCGTCTCGCAGACGACCCAGACCGAGGGCCTGTACGAACGCAATTTCGTGTGGCTGTTCTGGCTCAACGTGGCCGTGGCGGGGCTGCTGCTGACGGTCATCGTCGGCGCCGTCGTGCGCCTGGTGTTGCGCCAGCGCCGTGGCAAGTTCGGCACCCGGTTGCTGGTCAAGCTGGCCGGCATCTTCGCGCTCGTCGGCGTGGTGCCGGGGCTGGTGATCTACATCGTGTCGTACCAGTTCGTCTCGCGCAGCATCGAGGTGTGGTTCGACGTCAAGGTGGCCACCGCGCTCGATGCCGGCCTGGCCCTCGGCAGGGGCACGCTGGAGGCGATGGTCAACGACCTCGGCAACAAGACCCGGCAGGCGGCCGAGCGGCTGGCCGATTCGGCCACGCCGCCGACCCCACTGACGCTGGAATACCTGCGTGAGCAGATGGGTGTGCGCGATCTGGCGCTGGTGGCCTCGAGCGGGCAGATTCTCATCAGTGCCGGCGGCAGCACGCGCGCCATCGCACCCGATCGGCCCAGCCCGAGCGCGCTGCGCGCCGCGCGCAACCTGATGGTGTCGAGCCAGATCGACGGCCTCGACGAAGAAGCCGCCGGCAGCGCCGCGCAATCGGCGGCCCGGGTGCGCTCGCTGGCGCTGGTCCCGAACCCGAGCATCACGCTGCGGCCGGCCGAAGACCGCTTCCTGCTGGCCGTGCAGCCGGTGCCGCCGCAGCTGGCGGCGAATGCGCTGGCCGTGCAATCGGCCTACAGCGAATACCAGCAGCGCGCGCTGGCGCGCGGCGGGCTGCGGCGCATGTATATCGGCACACTGACCTTGGCGCTGGTGCTGTCGGTGTTCGGTGCGGTGCTGCTGGCCGTGCTGCTGGGCCACCAACTGGCGCGGCCGTTGCTGCTGCTGGCCGACGGCGTGCGCCAGGTGGCGGCCGGCGACCTCGCGCCCAAGCCGGTGTTCGCCTCGCGCGACGAACTGGGCGGGCTGACCCGTTCGTTCGCCGACATGACCGCGCAGCTGTCGAGCGCGCGCGAGCAGGTGCAGCGCGGCGTGACGCAACTCGAAGGCGCGCGCACCCGGCTGCAGACCATCCTCGACAACCTGACCGCCGGCGTGGTGGTGTTCGACCCCGAGGGTCACATCGATACCGTCAACCCGGGGGCCACACGCATCCTGCGGCTGCCGCTGTCGGTCTATCGCGGCCGCCGCCTCGACGAGGTGCCCGAACTCGGTGAATTCGCGCACAGCGTGTGGCAGCGCTTCGAATTGCACGCCAGCAGCCCCGAGGACGGCGAGCGCGACCACTGGCAGGAAGCCTTCGAGCTGCGCCCCGGCGAACGCGACACGCTGATGCTGCTGGTGCGCGGCGCGAGCCTGCCCAACGACGCGCGGCTGATGGTCTTCGACGACATCACCGAGGTCGTGTCGGCGCAGCGCTCGGCGGCCTGGAGCGAGGTGGCGCGCCGCCTGGCGCACGAGATCAAGAACCCGCTGACGCCGATCCAGCTGTCGGCCGAGCGGCTGCAGCACAAGCTGCAGGACAAGCTGCACGGCGCCGACGAGGCGCTGCTGCTGCGCTCGGTGGCGACCATCGTCAACCAGGTGCAGTCGATGAAGCAGCTGGTGAACGAATTCCGCGACTACGCGCGTCTTCCCGCCGCTCAGCTGCAGCCGCTGGACCTGAACGCCCTGGTGGCCGAGGTGCTGGCCCTGTACGGTCAGGCCCAGGAGCAAGGGCGGCTGGTCGCGCAGTGGGGCGAGGACCTGCCGCCGATCCTGGGCGATGCCTCACAGCTGCGCCAGGTGGCGCACAACCTGGTGCAAAACGCGCTCGACGCAGTCGAGGGCCGGCCCGACGGCCACGTGCGCGTGAGCACCTCTGCGGCGCGCGACGAGCGCGGCGGGCTGCGCGCCGTGCGCCTGACGGTGATCGACAACGGGCCCGGCTTCGATGACAAGGTGCTCAAGCGCGCGTTCGAGCCGTACGTCACCACCAAGAGCAAGGGCACCGGGCTCGGCCTGGCGGTGGTCAAGAAGATCGCCGACGAACACCGCGCCACCGTGCGCATCGCCAACCTGCACCATCATGGGCAGGGGGACGACAACCCTGAAGCGGCGGTGCTCGGTGCCAGGGTATCGTTATCATTTTCTGCATTCGGACCCGTCGCGGGTGCTGTGAACCCGGGTGAGGGCGACAACACATCCGCTTCGCCGCCGCCCGCACGCACGGCAGCCCGATCCGGCTCAACCACATGACACAGCGCCCACGCACCCTCCGACGCAGACGCACCCAACGCCAATGGCCATCATTCTTGTAGTCGACGATGAGCTGGGCATCCGCGCCCTGCTGTCGGAAATCCTCAGCGACGAAGGCCACACGGTGGAGCTGGCCGAGAACGCAGCGCAGGCGCGCGACGTGCGCCAGCGGTTGCGGCCCGACCTGGTGCTGCTGGACATCTGGATGCCCGATGTCGACGGCATCAGCCTGCTCAAGGAATGGGGCGCCACCTCGCAGCTGACGATGCCGGTGATCATGATGAGCGGCCACGGCACCATCGACACCGCCGTCGAGGCCACGCGCCATGGCGCGATGGCCTTCCTGGAAAAGCCGATCACGCTGCAAAAGCTGCTGCGCGCGGTGGACTCGGCGCTGGTCAAACCCACCCAGCGGCTGGCCGCGGCGATTGCCGGGCAGCGTCAGGACGTGCCGGCCTATGTCAACGCCGACATGCTCGGCGCTGCGGTGAGCCTGACCGTGGCGGCCGTGCCGGTGCCCGCGGGCCCGCAGCCGGAGCAGAACTTCAGCCTCGACCGGCCGCTGCGCGAGGCGCGCGATGCGTTCGAGAAGAGCTATTTCGAATTCCACCTGGCGCGCGAGAATGGATCGATGACGCGCGTGGCCGACAAGACCGGTCTGGAGCGCACGCACCTGTACCGAAAGCTGAAGCAGCTGGGTGTCGATCTGACGCGCAACAAGCGCGGCGGCGGGGCCTGAGCGCCCAGGGCGGTGGCGGGCCGCTGGCTATAATTCCACGCTTGGCCTGGTAGCTCAGTTGGTAGAGCAGCGGATTGAAAATCCGCGTGTCGGTGGTTCGATTCCGCCCCAGGCCACCAGACCCCAGTTCCCAGGCCTTCCCAAGAGGTCCCAGAACGTCCAGAAAGCCCTAAGTTATCAACAACTTAGGGCTTTTTTCTTGTCTCATTTGGTTTCAGTTTGACCCAAGGGTGCTCACTCGTAGTGGAGTAAAAAGAGGAGTAAAACCGATCGGGACGGCCCAAAAGGGTCGATTTACTCCATGGCACGCAATCTAATCCCCTCTGACGCCGTGATCCGGGCCATCAAAGCCGACGATCTGCGCAAGCGGCTTGCGGACGGCGACGGTCTGGTTCTGCTGCTGTTCGCCAAGCGCGGTTCACACAGCTGGCGCTTGGACTACCGGTTCCAGGGCAAGCGCAACACGCTGACGCTGGGCAGCTACCCCGACACCTCGCTCGGTCTGGCCCGTCGCAAGGCGGACGCGGCGCGAAAGCTGCTCGCCGAAGGCTTCGATCCCAGCCAACAGCGCAAGGCCGAGCGCGAGGTGGTTGCTCAGGAGAGGGTCGTTGCGGAGCGCCAATCTCAGGGGCTGCCCGCTGCCGGCACCTTCGAGGCTGTGGCCCGCGAGTGGTTCGCGGTGAGGCGGGACGGCTGGTCGAAGAGCTACGGCGACAAGGTGATCGCACGGCTGGAGTCGGACGTCTTCCCGTGGATCGGCCGCGTCCCTGCGGCCGACATAACCGGGCCGCAACTGCTGGAGGTGATGCGGCGGATCGAGGCACGCGGTGTCGTCGAGACGGCGCACCGGGCGCTGCAGGACTCAGGGCAGGTGTTCCGCTACGCGGTCGCCACCGGCCATGCGAAGTTCAACCCGGCCCGGGAGCTGAAGGATGCGCTGCGGCAGCCCAATCCGCGTCATTTCCCGGCCATCGTCGATCCGAAGCGCCTGGGCGAGCTGCTGCGGGCGATGGACAACTACGCCGCGACGCCGGTGGTCCGCGCGGCACTGAAGCTGGCGCCGATGCTGCTGCTGCGCCCGGGCGAGCTGCGCTTCGCCGAATGGCCCGAGATCGACCTGGACGAGGCGCTGTGGTCGGTGCCGGCCGTACGGATGAAGCGCGAGCTGCGCCAGAAGATGAGCGGTTCGCCCCACCTGGTGCCGCTGCCGAAGCAGGCCGTGGCCGTGTTTCGCGAGCTACTGATGCTGACCGGGCAGGGCAAGATGGTCTTCCGCGGCGAGCGGCACCACGAGCGCGCGATGAGCGAGAACACGGTCAACGCGGCGCTGCGGGCGATGGGCTTTGCGGCCGACGAGGTCACCGGCCACGGGTTCCGGGCCACCGCGCGCACGATGCTTCACGAGCGGCTGGGCTACAGCCCGGACGTGATCGAGGCGCAGCTGGCGCACACCGTGCGCGACAGCCTCGGCCGTGCCTATAACCGGACCGAATTCGTCGAGCAGCGGCGCGAGATGCTGCAGACTTGGGCGGACTACCTGGATCAACTGCGCAGCGGCAAGGAAGTGCTGCCGCGCAAGAGCGGGCGCCGGGCAGCGCGTTAGCGTTGGCTTGCGAAAGACCCGTCCATACCAGAGTACAGAGATCTGGCTCCAACCCCCGCCCCCCGCGATGGTGGCCGTGGTCAGCCGGCCGGTTACAGGTGACTCACCGTGGGGCGGCTTCAAGCCTTATGTGCGGGGGGACGTATTGGCTGTGGCGGAGGCTGCATGACCCTTCCTGGCCCGTGGCAGCAGCGGCAGTTATTGACTTTTATCGGCGTTAAGATAAATTATCAGTTCCACGATAATTGAAGATAAGTGATCCACTTTTCCCGTGATGCCCTTGCCCAGGAGATTGTCGCGGCGCTGCGCGGCCAAGCGGTCTTCGGCGACGCGCACAACGGCCTGTTCCTGGCCGCCCCGCGCCGCACGGGCAAGTCCACCTTTCTGCAAGCCGATCTGAAGCCGGCGTTGGAAGCGACCGGCGCGGTGGTGGCCTACGTGGACCTGTGGGCCGACCCGCGGCGCGACCCCGGCTCATTGATCGCCGACGCCGTCGCCCGCGCGCTGGCGCCGCGCCTGGGCGTGGTGAGCCGCGCGGCAAGGGCTGCAGGACTCGAGAGCGTGACAATCGCTGGCGCGCTGAAGATCGACCTCAGCAAGATCGGCAAGATCGACGGTGTGACGCTGCCCGACGCACTTCGCGCACTGCACGAGTCCGCCAAGGCACCGGTGGCCTTGATCGTGGACGAGGCGCAGCATGCGCTGACCAGCGAGGCCGGCGAAGCCACGATGTCGGCGCTGAAGTCTGCCCGCGATCAACTCAACCGGCCGGGCGAAGTCAACCTGATGCTGGTGATGTCCGGCTCCGATCGCGACAAGCTGCTGCGGCTGGTCAACACCAACGGCGCGCCGTTCTATGGCTCGCAGATCTCGCGCATGCCGCCGCTGGGGCAGGACTTCATCGAACACGTGTCGCGCCTGATCACCGCGCAGCGGCCCGAGCTGGCGCCGGTGGATGTCGCCACGCTGCTGCACGCCTTCGAAAGCTTTGGCCACCGGCCGCAGTTCTTCATGGAGGCGCTGGGCCAGGCCCTCAGCCCACTGTCAGGTGTGCAGGGGGTACGGTTCGAGGAGGCGGTGCTTCAAGCAGCGCAGGAGCGGCAACAGGCCGATGAAGCCCAGATGGACTCCGAGTACCTGGCGCTGCGTCCGCTGGAGCAAGCGGTGCTGTGGCGCCTGCTGGAACAAGGGCCGCGCTTTCGCCCTTACGACGGCGAGGCGCTGCGCTTTTACCGCGAACGGATGACGGGCCGCGTGACCCCGCAAATGACGCAGCGGGCACTGGAATCGCTGCGCGAACGCAACCCAGCGCTGGTGTGGAAGTCGGCTCGCGGCGAGTACGCCGTAGACGACGCAGCGATGCACCGTTGGTTTGAGCAACGAGCAAGAGAAGGCCGCTGGCCGCCGATCGATCCCCAGGGCCAGTTGGACATGCACGACTACGAAGTAACCGCGGCCGACGGACACGGCGCGACGGATGGATCCTGAGGTGCCTACACCGGCCGGCCAGCTCGAGACAAGCCCCAGGAGCGTTTGCCAGCGCTGCTAAGTCAGCGTCTGGGCTACAGCCCTAACCTGATCGAGGCGCAATTGGCGCAAACCGTTCGCGACAGCCCCTGCCGTGCCTACAACCGGACCGAGTTCGTCGAGCAGCGGCGCGAGATGCTGCAGACTTGGGGCGGACTACCTGGATCAACTGCGCAGTGGCAAAGACATCGTTCCACGCGATGTCGATGAGCTCCTGCCGCGCCGGTACCGATGGGCGAGGCGTCCTCTCCGCCGGCCTGTGTCGCCTACCCGCTAAAGACAACCGAACTGAGGCCGGAAAAGTCGGCTTTCGACTTCCGAGTTGCCTGAGGTGTCGCAAACTGGCTAAATTTGGCCCGCACGAACGCGTCTGGTGCTGCGCGCTCGGCCCGCCGCTGGCGATGCTGAGCGCCGCAATTGTCCAACGTGCAAGCCACGACATTCAAAGGCAGATGCTCGCCCTCATCTTCGTAGCAGGGCAGCAACCATCGCCGCGGCGCCATCGCGCTGAAAAACAGGCCAAAAATCAGCGCAACAGGTATGTCGAGAGCACGTAGATTGGCTGCAGGCTCCCCAGGAGATGTCATGCAATCCCCTCGACGAAATCCCACAGGCCGCCGCGTCGTCCGCCTGCTGAAAATGAGCCAAAAATCATCGCGCGAAAGTGGGTCAACGGCGCGTAGATTGACTGCAGGCTCCTCAGGAGATGCCATGCAAGCCTCCCAACCTGAACCGATTCCAGGCGCGCCAAGCGGCGCGACACCGCTGGTGATGCCGGTGACGTTCCTCCGTCTGGGCGACGTGATGCGCGTCACTGGCCTGTGCCGGTCCACGGTCTATCGACTCATGGCCGAACGACGCTTTCCACCGCCGTGTCGTCTGGGGCGGCGCGCGGTCGGCTGGCGCAGCTCGGACATTTCCCAGTGGAGCGCCGCGCGCCCAGTTGCTCGACGCTAGGCCAGACGAAGGATGCCGTCATGAGCTTCTGGGATCGAATGAATGCGAAACAGCTTGAGTTGCTGGATGCTTCGCCGCAGCCGGAGTCCGAGTCGAGACCATCGAGCCCGTCGGATGCAAGCAGCAGGCTGGACTTGTCGGCGCTTGGACCCGTCGGTGCCGATGTGCATCCGCCAGGCGAACCGCTGTTGTTGCCGTTGGCTGCGCTGCTCGAAGATCCCGCCAATCCGCGCACCGAGTTTCCGGTGGCCGAACTGGATGAGCTCGCCGAGGACATCCGCCAGCACGGCATCCTGCAACCCATCGTCGTGCAGCCTGCGGATGCCACCGGGCGCTTTTGCATCCACTTCGGTGCGAAACGATTCCGGGCGGCGGCGCGCGCCGGGCTGTCGCAGGTGCCTGTGATCGTCCGCCAAGCCGCCGCTGATCCCTACGCGCAGGTCGCCGAGAACCAGAAGCGTCACGGGTTGTCGCCCCTGGACCTGGCGCGGTTCATCCGCTCGCGTGTCGACCTCGGCGAGACCAATGCAGCCATTGCCGGGCGGCTTGGCGTCGACCTGACGACGGTGGCACATCATCTCGCGCTGCTGGAGCTGCCACCTGCGCTGGACGCGGCGCTGAAGTCGGGGCGCTGCGTCTCGCCACGCACGCTGTATGAGCTGCGCAAGGTGCACGCGAAGCAGCCCGGCGCAGTCGCCGAATTGCTGCAAGGAGACAAGCCGATCACGCGCGAAGCGGCAGCAGCCCTGCTTCGTCCGGCGCGGCGGCGGCGTGGCCCGGCGCGAGCGGCATCGCCTCGTCCCAGCGCGCCAAAGAAGCCCACCGACCCCGGCACGCTCGCTGCACGCGCCGAGCTGCTGTGCACCCAGTTGGCGACCACCTGCTCGCGGCTGCGCGGCGCAGGGTTCGAAGACGTGCCGGCCGATCGGCTTGCCGCGTTGCGGGACCGCGTGGGCGCCCTGAAGGTTCTTCTGGACCCGTGACGGTCCGATCGCGACCGGAACGATGTGATGGCAGGCAATGGTCGAGACCGCGTCACGGTCGATCTCCGAGGCGCCGGTCAGCTTGTGCATCAACGCGCGGCTGCGCAAGGGATGACCGTGGCGGCGTTCGCACGCCGCGCGCTGCTTGGCGCTGCTGCCCACAACGCATCCGAAGGGTCGGAGCCAATGGTGCCCTACGGATCGCCCGAGCCCGGCACGATCAAGGTCACCGTTCGCATGCCGATCGCCCATGCGCTGCTGCTGTCAAGGCGTGCGCGTGCGGCTGACGTGTCGCAGGGCAGCTATCTGGCCGGACTCATCGATGGCACGCCGCTTCGCACTGCGCCTGACAGGCGCGAGGCGCTGGCGGCGCTGGTGCGCTCGACCGACCAGCTGGCAATCATCTGCGCCGACCTGAATGCCTTCATGCGGCTGCTTGGCGTCGGCACACAAGAGCAACTCGATCCCTACAGCGCCCGGATTTCGTCGCTTGCTGCCGATGTGCATGGCCACCTGGAACTGGCCGGCCGTTTCCTCGCCGATGCCAGCAAGGCGACTTCGGCGCGTTCCGTTAAATCTTCGGCGGGTGCGAGGCGTTGATGTCGACCGGGCAGACGGTAGACGGCGTGCTCGTGCAATGGGGCGAGCGCCTGTTCTACCCATCCAACCGCATCGTCAAGCCGCAGCCGACGCCGCGCCTGGACACGATGGTGCGCCGCAAGGCGGCGGTGATCCGTGGCCGCATTGTCGCCACGGTCACACGGCGGGCGCCTCAGGTGATGGTCAAGGTGACCGGCGGCGGCCGGGGCATGGCGGCGATCGCAGCGCACTTTCGCTACATCAGCAAGAACGGCGATCTGTCGATCGAGGAAGACCGCGGTGTGTTGCGCGACGGCAAGGAATCGCTGAAGGACCTGGTCGATCAATGGCGGCACGGCGGCGCGCTGATCCCCGAGGAAGGGCACCGGCGCGAGGCGTTCAACATCATACTGTCGATGCCGCGCGGCACCGACGCGAAGTTCGTGCAATGCGCAGCACGTGAGTTCGCAGCCGCCGAACTGGCTGGCCACCGCTACGTGATGGTCCTGCACAACCACCAGGCCAACCCGCACGTGCATCTGAGCGTGCGGGCGACGGGCCGCGATGGTTCGCGCTTGAATCCCCGCAAGGCTGACCTGCATCGCTGGCGCGAGACGTTCGCGGAAAAACTGCGCGGCTGGGGCATCGAGGCCGAGGCGTCACGGCAGGCCACGCGTGGCGAAACCCGGCGGTTCGACACGCTGTGGCGCGTGAAGGCAAAGGATGAAGGCCGGCTGCTGACGCACAAGCCGTCGGTGAAGTCCGGCACCGCGAATTACAACAGTCGCAGAGAGGCTTTCGAGGCCTGGTCTCACATCATGCGCGCGTTGATGGAGTCCGATCGGCCCGATGACAAAGCGCTGGGTGATGAGATTCTTCGCTTCGGCCGCGAATCGCCGCTTCTGCGCGACGCCTACCGGCATCATGAACGCGAGCGCCAGCGGCAGGTGCGCGAGCCGCGGCACAGCTTGCAGCTAACCCGGCCGGACATCGAGATGGAGCGCTGACCCACACGGCTCGCCCTGTCCTCGGGCCATGCTCATGCCTTGATCGGCATGACCGCATGCGTCACGCCGAATCAGGAGAGTGTCAAGGCGCGGTGATGCGGGAGGCGCTGCCGATGTGGTTCTTGTAGCACGCTTGCCATACATTGCAGCCATGCGCTCCGCCATCTTCCCGCCCATCCTCGTCGAGCCCGAGGTCCGTGCAGAAGTCGAGGCTGTCCTGCGCGAGGGCGAGTCGCTGACCCAGTTCATCGAGGAGGCGGTCGTCGCGGCCTGGCGTCGCGTGCAGTCCGAATTCATCACGCGTGGCGGGGCGGCGATCGAGCGGTGGAAGCAAGAAGGCGGCGGGCACGCGGTCGACGAGGTCATGGCCGACCTGCAGGCGCGCCTTGACGACGCCAAGCGCCGGGCTGCTCAGCGCGCAGGCTGGTGACGACCAGATACACGGTCACGCTGCTGCACGAAGCGGTAGCGGACCTGCGGCGTCTGGAGGACTTCGCCATTGAGTGCGAGCTTGCGAGCGAGACACCGGGCTGGACCACACCCCAACGAGCACTGGAGGCCGTTTGCGAGGGAGTGAGACTGCTGTCTTGGTCGCCCCTACTCATGCCGTCAGGCAGAACTGGGCAATGGTCGCTCGCGCAGCTCATGTCGAATCGGCTTCCTTCCGTTCGTCGATAAAGTACGAGGCGCTCTCAGGCGGGTGCGCCGATCGGTCAACCTAAAGGAGTCAAGGCATGGCCTACATCGATGGTTTCGTGATCGCGGTTCCCACGGCCAACAAGAAGAAGTTCATCGAGCACGCGCGTCATTTCGACACGCTATTCATCGAGTTGGGCGCGATCCGTGTGATCGAGGGCTGGGGTGACGACGTCCCCGACGGCAAAGTCACCGATTTCCGCCGTGCGGTCCAGGCGACGGCCGAGGAAACGGTGGCCTTTTCGTGGGTCGAATGGCCGGACAAGGCCACGCGCGACGCCGGCATGAAGAAGATGATGGAAGACCCGCGCATGGACCCGTCCACACCCGGCAATCCGCCCATGCCCTTCGACGGCAAGCGCATGATCTTTGGCGGCTTCGAACAGGTGGTCGAAGTGAAGGCTTGAGCGGCGGTGCGACAGCGCACCCGGACGCGGGGTGCGCCACAACGATCTGTGGCGACAGGGCTGAAAAGCCACGCCGCCTAGGCGAAGTGGGAATTCGTCCTACGTCGCGAGAAGAGTTCATGGCTTGCGTTGCACTGCGCTTCGCTGCACCCTTCGGCGCATGGCAGCACCGATCACCGTCACCATCCCTCACCAGCTCGGCCGCGCCGAGGCGCATCGGCGCATCGAGACCGGCTTCGCGAAACTCGTCAACCTTCTGCCCGGCAAGACCGGCGCGAGCAGCGAACGGTGGGACGGCGACCAGCTGACCTTCAGCGCCGCAGCGCTGGGCCAGGCGATCTGCGGCGTCATCACCGTGCTAGACACCGTGGTGACGATGGAGATCGAACTGCCCGGTGTGCTGGGGATGATTGCCAACGGAATCAAGGACCGGCTGCAGAAGGCGGGACAGCTGCTGTTGACAAAGAAGTAGCCGCGTCAGCACCACCACATAGTTCAAACCACCGCGGCAAGGTGGCGAGCAGCGTGGCCAAATCACTGAGACGAAGGCGTCTGGATGCATTACCCCGGTAAACTGATACGATCGCCTCATGCAGAAAGTCCATACCAAGCTCACTTCTCAGGGACAGGTGTCCGTTCCCGCTGCTGTGCGCCGCTTTCTGCACCTGACGCCGGGTTCTGTGCTCGTTTGGCAGCAGGAGGGCGACCGCATCGTCGTTGAACGGGCCAAACGACACAGTACGGACGACGTGCACCAGGCGCTGTTTCCCGAAGGCTCGTCGGCCGTCGGCGCACCCAGAACCCTGGCAGAACTCAAGCAAGGCATCCGCCAGCGCGTCCAGCGCCGCCATGCTGGCCGTTGACACCAACGTTCTGGTTCGCCTGCTGGCGCGCGACGATGCAAAGCAGGCCACTGCGGCTGACCAGGCTGTGGCGAAGGGTGCATGGGTTTCGCACTTGGTGCTGGCCGAGGCGGTATGGGTGCTGGACGCCGTCTATGCGCGCACGCCGAAGCAGCTGGTGGCGGCGCTCGATTTGCTGCTCTCCCACGAAAACCTTGTGCTGCAAGACGCCGATGCGGTGACCTTGGCGCTGGCGGCGTATCGCGCTCGGCCGGCGCTCGGATTTTCAGACTGCCTGGTGCTTGAGATTGCTCGCAAGGCCGGGCGCCTGCCACTGGCTACATTCAATCGGGCGCTGGCGCGCGCACCCGGTGCGCAAAAGGTGTGATGCGATGTGCTGCCTTGAGGTGATGAGGCATGGCCCTGATGCCCAGACGCACAGCGCGACTTCAGCCGGTGAGTGTTAAGGCGCTGGCCCTGTCGCTGCCGCCCCAGTCGTTCCACACGATCAGCTGGCGCGAAGGCACGAATGAGCCGCTCAGCGGGCGCTTCGCCGCGCTGCGTGTGCGCCACGCCGGTGGCAACGCCGGAAAAGCTCGACTGCGCCCGCTTCAGTGGCTGCTCATCGAGTGGCCGGCGGACGCTGCTGAGCCGAGCAAATACGTTCTGTCCACGTTACCCGATGACACGCCAATCAACGATCTAGTCGGCGCCGCCCATCAACGCTGGCGCATCGAGCGCGACTACCAGGACTTAAAGCAGGACTTCGGGCTGGGTCACTACGAGGGCCGTGGCTGGCGAGGATTCCACCACCATGCCAGCCTGAGCATCGCGGCATACGGGTTCCTGATGGCCGAGCGACTCATTGCCGACAAACCAGTCGGCGGTAAAAAAAACCTCATCGAACGCCAAGTGCCTGCCCTTCCCAAGGATTACATCCCCCGCGGCAGTCCTGCGCGCGCAGCGCCACGTGGAGCATTCGATCACGACGCTACGTCATCGCCTGAGTTACGAACTGATCGCGCGCCTCGGGCAGTGTCCCTGCTGCGGCAGAGCAAGCCAAAAGCTCCTCTTGTGACACAGTAAGACTAAGTCTCCCGTCCGAGGATGAACCTCAAGGCTCATGGCGGCTGCGCTGCACATGACCTGTGCAGGCGGGCCGCAGGATAGGGTTGAGCATGGCGTCATCCCGCATTAGCCGGCGCGCGTCGGTTGAATGTTCGAGACAAAGTGCCGCGGTGCGAGGAATCGCCGCGCCTACGATCGTCGTCCGCTGTGTGCAACCCCCATGTCTCAACGCTCGCTTCGACTCCTGCTGGCTTTGGTTCTCGCTGCAGCAATGAGCCACGCGCTGGCGCAGAAACTACCGGCGCCATCACGCACAGTCTTCAAGTGCGAGTCTGGCGGCAAGGTTGTCTATTCCGATACGCCGTGCCTGGGCGCGCAACGCGTCGACGTCGAGCCGACGCGCGGGTTGAACAAGAGCACCGGAACCGAGAAAGTCGGCAGCGATGTCAGGCGCGAGCGTCAGAATGAACAGATGGCGGAAGCCCTGAAACCGATCTTCGGCGAGACCGAACCAGAGCGAGCGAAGCGTCACGCCCGAGCAAAGCTCAGTCCCCCGGATCGCGCCGCGTGTTCCGACCTGGACCGAGACATTCCCGCCGCTGAACGGCAGGAAGCTGCCGCGTCGCCAGCGACGCGTAACCCGACCCAAGTGCGCTTGCTCGATCTTCGCAGTCAGTATCGGGAGCTGCGGTGCTAGCAATCGTCAGATGGCCGATCGCCGCGGGATTCCTTGGCAGGCGCTGCGCCGCCGTCGACGGCGAGCGTCGCAGCGGCCACCGGCACCGTGGCGCGCGCGCCTTTGCCAATGCGCAGCGGGTTGAACCGTAGGCACTGAGCGTAGAAGTCTCGGATGCGGTCCGGTTCCTCGTCCGCCGGCAGTGCATCGAGCACCGACTCCCAGCTCATCGCGCCCAGCTCGATGCGCTCCACGGTCGGCAGGAACCACTGCTCATACCAAGCGTCGTGGGCGCCAACATAGGGCTGCGCGCGGGCTAGCACCTTGTGCTGGACGCTCGGCTTGGTAACCAGTTCGGCGAATACGCCCGAATCGATCTGGTGGCGAGGCGCGAGCACATGGAACCCCAGCCGCCGGATCATGCCCGGCCGAATCTCCGCGGCCGTCAGCATGTGGGCGATACAGGCGACGTTGCGAGCGGCCTGGTCGAAGTCGGGCGCGTTCTTCGTTCCCGCCGACAACGCGCTGCCCAGCTTGGCCTCGATCACGATCAGCTGCTCGGCGCCTGCACGCAGCTTGGCATTGCCTCGAACGCCGGACGCGATGTCGAAGTGCCCGATGACCCCATCAGCATGCGTGTACCACTCGGCCAACCCGTCGCCCCGAGTGCGCGGCAGGAAGCGCGAGGGCAGCAGCGCCTCGGAGTACCGCCGCGCACCAGGCATGAACGACAGCGGATGTTCGAAACCTCGGTGCCTATCCAGCCAGTCGAGTACCAGGCGCAGCAGCCAGCCTTCGTTGTAGAGCTGGGTGGGCGGCAAGACCGAGCTGTCGGTACCGCATCGGCCGAGGATTTCGCTGATGGCGGCGTGCATGGCGCAATTGTGCGGGAGTGAATCCGCCAGGCTATGCGCGGTGCGCTCGACGACGCCGCAGGTAAGCCGGGATGCGCGACGGATCGGCGGGCAAGGGCGCGTGGGGGTGGTGCGGGTAGACGGGCATGCGGCGGCGCAGCATGGCACCGAAATGCGCCAGCACGGCGGTGAGGAGGTTCTTCATGGCGGTGAAGCGAGTTGACATGTCGACCATCGTCGTCGCCAGCTGGCTCACAGGGTGAGCGAGTCAGCCCTCAACCTGTCAGCATGAAAATCAAGGAATTCTGGCGCTGGCGGCTTCGCAGCGAGATCACCGGGCGGCTGTACACCAGCCGCTACGACATGACCGAGGCAGATGCGCAGGCAACCAACCCGAAGGCGCAGCGGTTGCCGGGCAGCAAGCAGGTGCAGATGGTGCCGGAGAACGACGACGAGGCGCAGCGCCTGCGGGCATCGTCGATGATGCTGGCGAAGGCGGCGGCGCTTGGCGATGAATGACGGCAGACTGTGTGCAGCGAGCAGCGGACACCTCGTTTCCCGGCACGGCGGCGTTCCGGGGCGTTGGCAGGCGCGTCAGCAGTTCCAATACGGGTGGCTTTGCAGCGGAAGCTGATGTTCGTGGTCGGTTTCGGTCGCTCGTCGCAGCTTTCGGTCGAGGCAGATGACTGGTTCCAGCGTACTGCAGACGTAGATGTTCGCGTGAGCAAAGTGACGAACGCGAGAGTTCTCTGAAGATGGCGTCCGTCGAGAAGTGGTCGGGTCTCAGTGCGCAGCTTTGCGGCATGATCGGGTCCAGGCCAGTCGCAACCTCGCGGTACCAGTATGGCAATCAACGACGCAAGCGTTCTCGAGACTCTTAATGCCATCGAAGGTGAGTTGGCCAGAATCGAGCGTGCTTTCGAGAGCGGCGCATTGCCAGATCGCGCGGCCTCAGGGGCCCTGCTGTTCCGGCAGGCCGAACTGCTCACAGAAAGATCGAAGCTGTTCCTTGCGCAGAAGGACGCTGCCGTGGGCCACGATTCGGCTTTGCAGGCCCTGGGAATTTTGAAAGGCATCGCGGCTATCGAAGGCGAGCAATTCAAGTTGAAGATGATCGACCTTTCGGCAAGTGCTACGGCGTGCTTGGGATTAGCGCAGTGCGAATGGGATGATTAGTTTAGTTCGCCGCGCGTCAAACCCTTGGCAAGCTTACGGCGGAAGCAGTCCTGCGGAATGCTGTCCCGGTCGTAGAAGTCGCTGAGCTTGCTTCGCGAGTCGCCGTCGAGAACGCCGAACGCCGTCAGAAATTCGAACGGATTGTCGCCGAGCAAGAGAGCAGCCGCACGCCGCTCGCTCCGCACTGGGAAGTCGCCGAGGTTGAGCTAAATCGGCTCATTCAAGAGATCGCCGTCCTGATTACTCGGGCCAAGTCAGTCCTTTCGGGTGTTCCGCACCCGGATCGATTCGAGACGTGGTTGCTAGAGCGCCTTGGCCGTTTCCTCGATGCCACCCCGCCCGCGGCACAGTCCTCGAAGCCGGTGTCCGAGGATGAGCACTTCATCGCCGAGGCTACAGCGCAAGGACGGAGCTTGCAGTTGCAGATTTGGTCATCGAAGGAGATGTACTACGCCGAAAACTTCAAGCCGAACGGAAGTGAGATCGTCACCGACGAGGTGCTGAAGACGGCCCGGGAGCAGGGGATGCTCGGATTGCCACACCCTGACGATCCGGCGAAGTTCGCCTATCCGAAGTGGCAATTCAACAGTGATCATCGGGACAGCATTCGAGCAGCGCTGTTGCGCCTGAGCGCTCTACCAGAATGGGCAAGATGGAACTATTTTCACATGACGTCGCTGGTCCTGCGCGGCCTTAGTCCCCTGCAGGTATTGGAGATCAATGATGTTGGAACAACGTCGCAGGGTCAAGACGTGCGCATTGCAATCGTGATCAAGGAGTATGGCAGCGCGCAGACCGCATTGGCGGCGGCAACAGATGCCTACCTGAAGGGGGACGATTGATGCCCATCCCGAGCGACTTTGTAGCGCGCAAGATGACCATCGAGTATCTGAGTTCCGATCCACTCCTGCGGATCTTCAAGACTCCGAGCGGCGCGGGCCACGCGCCTATTCAATATGGGAATCTTGGAAGGAATCGCTTCGACTCGCCCGCCAAAGCATTTGGTGTCGTCTATGCAGCGTTTGACTTGAGTACCTGCTTTGCCGAGACGATAACGCGCGAGGGAAACAGAAGTCCATTGCACAACTGCGGCATCCCTGTCAGCGATGCTGCAGATGTACAGACGCGATTCGTTGCAACCCTGCAGTGCCAGCGCCCATTGAAGCTGGCCAATATGACCGACGCCGGCCTGTATGCTGTCGGAGCTGAGGCCGGTGAGTTCAACTCAGTCAACTATCCGGCGACAACCCAGCTTTGGGCTGAAGAGATCTACAACCGGCCCGAAATGGTCGACGGCATTTTCTATCGGTCGCGTTTTCTCAATGGCCGGGCTGCTGTTGCCATCTTTGATCGGGGCGGATTGAACGTAAAGCTTCTCGCATCAAGTGTTGTCCCCTTGAAGCAGCATCCGTCTTATCCCACGGCCCTCATGGAATTGAATGTCTGCCTGCTTCCCTGACCCATCGGCACTGTGGACCGTAGGTCTGGGCACACCCTGGTGGCGCCACAAGTTCAGGGAATGACAGGTCCTGGCATTGAACAGTCAGCGGGCGAGGTCGTCGCCATTCGCTCCTCTGCGTCGACCGCAGATGCTTGCTCGGGTTTGTTGAACGTCAGTAGTCAGTCTGAAGCCGACCGAAGCCGGCGCCATAAAACGTCCAGCCCGCCGTGCGTCCGCAACCTCTACGGCAGCCCCGTGACCACCACCCCGTACCGCGCGGCGAATCGCGGCACGACTTGAATTCGCCAGATCTCCAAACACGCATCGCGTAGCGCCGCTTCAGCCGCCGGGCCGGTGAACGCGGCCAACTCGTTGGGCGTCATCGCTTCATCGAACGCGGCTGCGATGATCCGTCCGAACGGCGAACCGGGTGCTGCGAGGCTGCCGTCCACCGCGGCCAAGTCGGAAAAGTCGAGGGTCTGCTCGATGCGCCCCTTCATCACCAGGTCGAGCACATCGAGTGCCGGCGCATGCGGGTGCGTGCGGGCCAGGTTGACGGTAGCCTGGACGACGGCGATAGCTTGGAGATTGGCCATGGCGGCGGTCAGTTAATCGGCGGCTCATACCTTTACGTCGGCTTTACCTCAGGAAGCGCTTGCGAGGTCGGCGGCGGTTTGGCTCCAGCGTTCTAGGAGAACTGGCTGGGGCAGCCACGGAGGATTCATGAAAGCACTGAGCCGACTAACCGCGCTAGGAGCCGTCGCTATTCTTGCCGTTGCGCTGAGCGGCTGCGTGGTCCACCCAGTGGGTGGCTGGGGCCGTCACTATCAGTACGATGACCGACATCACTCGGGGAACAGATCAGAGCAAGGCGATCGCCATTGGAATGATTCTCGGCGCCGCGAACGGTGACCCGAAGTTGTCACGCACAACGCGGATTCGGGCGCCACGGACGGGTGGCTACGGGACAGGTTTGACCGCGGCGCGAATCGCCGCGATGGCTTGTTGACTGACGCACTCTCAAGTCACGCCGCCGTCACGAAGACTTGCGGGGCTGCGCTACGCAGTGCGTCGCGCAGCGATTCGAAGCCGGGGCCATGGTTGTACGCGGCTACCTGCAATTCCTGGAACATTAGCTGCAGCCCCCTTCCCCACACCCAGGCCTGCGGTGCGATCGGCAAGATGGGCTTGGCGAGCAGATCGGCGAACTTGATCTCACGCGTGCAGTAGCGGCTGGTCTCGTATGCAGCGGTCAGGCAGACGACGACCGCGCCGGCATCGCGCAGCCGAGCTTCAAGCGTGGCGTCCCAGACGGTCCCCGGCTCAATGCCGGCGTCAAACCAAACCCGCACGCCGGAGCTTTGCAGCCGGGAGATGATTTGATTGCCGTAGTCGCGATCGGCGTGCGCATAGCTGACGAACACATAGTCGCCAGCGGTCGCAGGCGGCATCGGCGAGCGCGCCAGCACCGTCATTTCTACCGACGGCGCAATGGTCTCAAACAGCTCGTCGATAAAGTCATGATCACGAACCCGCAGGATCGCCGCCGCGGGAGCTTCGTCGATCGCCGAGTCATCAGTACAGGGGACCAGGCCCCAGTAATTTGCAGGCAGGAAGTCAGCATCAACATTTAGCCGGCGCTGGACGAGGCGAGTAACCCAGTCGGCAGCGTCGTCGTCGGCAAGGATCATCGATTCCTTGGCGGCCCAGCCGTTGGCGTTCGTCAATGCGATCGCATTCTTCAGCGCCGCCTCGACATCGGGCTGCCGGCCGCGCATGGCCACCGCAGCCAGAGCCGGGATAAGACGTCTGGCGAGCGTCGGATCAGCCTCGCGGGCGACCATCTCGACGCGGTAGGCGACTTCAATGCCGTTCGCCTGTGCGTGCCGCAGCACATCGACTGCAGCCGCCCGCAGTGATGCCGGCAGTGCGAACCACTGGCCGCCCGGCAGCGACGCATCGCCGGGTCCGCCGAGTGCCAAGGCCACGCCGCCGGGCGGGTCGACGCCGGCGGCGACAAGCAGCGTGTCGTGGCGACCGGCGATGTCGCCGCGCAAAAGATTCTCCTTGAGCTGATGCGCGCGCGATTCGGCAGACGCGCCGCCGAACTCACACCGAAGTTGCAATGTCGCTGCTACTTCGGTCGATTGCGCGAAGCGCAGATCACATCGCTGTGGCTGCGTCGCATTCAGGCTGGCGACGACGTCGCGCAGTTCGAAGCTGCGCGTTGTGAACCGTCCGCCGAGACCTAGCTGCGCCGCGACGTGTACCGTCATCTTAGGGCCGTTGTCACGTCGCCTTCAACCGCGGCGTCGACCGCGCGGTTCGTTTGTCGTCCTTGCCAGCTTCGAGCGCGTGCGTCCGGTCGCCGCGGATGATCTTGAAGTCGAGGTCGGCCTCAATTTCGCGCTCCTTCAGGAAGGCTTTGATCTCCTCGACGATGCGCCGGTGCGCGGTCTCGGTCAACACGTCACATTCGATCAGGTCGAATTCGGTCGGAACGTGGACGCCGACCTGCAGCCCCTTGTATTCGACGCTGCACTTCCCCTGCACCGTGCTTGAAATCGTGTCGCCTTCGGCCCAGCGATGCCAGTTCAGATGGCTGTCCCAGCCGACGAAGACGTCGTCGGCGAACGGATAGACGTGGACGTGCAGCGTCGCCTGGCCCTTCGCGAGCACGAGCCGTTCGCGTTCTTCGAATCCGCGCGGAGTGACGTTCTGGTGCACTTCGAGGTTCGATTCAATGCTCGTGTCGTTCGACGCGGTGGCGCGGTAAATGCGCTGCTTGAATGCTTCAAATTGCGAACCGGCTCCTGGGACGCTGACATGCCACGAGTCGACGCGGAACTCACGCCGCGGGCAGCGGAGCGACTGCTTCGGGATCGCCTGGAGGACCGGCCTGCGCCGAACCAGCACTGTCGCGATGCCGATGCCTACCGCCGCGATCAGCATGGCCAACGCATAGGTGCCGATCGGCGCGGCATCGTAGCCGGCCGAATCCCATGCGTCGAACGCCAGCAAACCCGCGGCGACCAGCGCAAACAGGTAGATGGCGGTGGGCACTGTCCAGAAGTGCGATCGCGCGTCCTGGATCAATTCGTTCTTCGGCTCGTTGCCGACAAACGGCACAAAGGCGCCGAGGATCCGCATCGCGAGCGGCACCCGGGGAGCGAAGAAGGGCGGACGCTCGCCGCCATCGAGCAGATAAGCGACCAGCTGGTCGATGTCTGCATCGCCAAGCGACCAGTATTCCGACGTGAGGTGCTTCGCATGTCGGCGCAACTCGACCCTATAGATGAGCGGGCACTCGAGGTAAGGCGCGACCGATATCGTGATAACGAGAGAACTGCGGTCGACGGTCGCGGCGACATCTGTTTCGCCAACTGGTAGCCAAGAGTCCACCGCGACCAACAGCGGGTATTCGCCTGGCTTGGACTTGCGCACCCACGCGGTGATCCCGCGTGCGTCAAAGCGTGCGGTGATGCGGTTGGCGATGGCATCGCGTCGATCGGCCGCGCGGTCCCACAAGGACGTGCTCGCAGCCGAGACCGGCAGTGCCGGACGGGCGTCGATTCGCGACTGTGCGGCCACCGGCGGTGGCGGCGCGACTGGATTAACGAGGGTTTCGACGGCGGCCATGGCGTGCTTCCTGCAGTGGCGACGGCAGCGATCCTATGCGCTGGCAAGGGCGCCGCCATCCCCAATGTGGTAAACGAAATGCGACCCGTGCCTGATCAAAATCAGCGTCGGCCCCTGGCCGTGCCGACGCGCGGCTCTGGTGCCCTGTCGCTCACCTCGGTGCGTGGCGAGAAATCCGGTAACTCGGTGTGGACGGCCGACGCGCGGTGCGGTGCAGTAAATGCCTTTCCGATGGTTACTGGATAAAATAACAGGATGGAATCGCTTACCGCCAAACAGACCAAGTTCATCGACGAATAGGCTGGGCGCCGATGTCGTAAAGCTGCGAAAGCCCAAGGAGTAAAGGCTTGCGCCGGAGACGAGTTCGCAGAGCCGGTAGCGTGCTTGGCAGCATCGTTTGCGTCTTCGCAGTAAAAACACTTGCTGCGTTTATTTCACTTGTCGTCTAAGATGCCGAAAGGGATGTTTGCGCAGCTTGATTGCCTGCATTGAACCCACCAAACGGAGCATCGACATGACTACAGCAGAGCGCGAGCAACAGATCCTCCCGCCGAAGTTGACGGCCGAGGAGGCGGACATGGCGCGCGTGGCGCAGCGCTGCATCATGGCCGCGCTGGACCATTCCAAGGCCGCCACCATCACGCTGGAAAGCGACGACGGCTCCCAGCCGGCGATCCAGTTGCCGCCACAGGCACTGCGCTTCATCGCACAGCTGCTCGGCGCCCTGAGCGAGCGCAAGCCGATGATGCTGATGCCGACGAAGCAGGAGTTGTCTACCGTGGAGGCGGCGAACTTCCTCAACGTGTCGCGTCCCTTCGTCATCAAGGAAATCGAATCGAAGCGGCTGGCCTGCAGGATGGTCGGTAGCCATCGCCGCATTGCCTTCGATGACCTTCAGGCTTATGCAACCAAGATGCGGGCCGACCAGAAGGGCGCATTGCAGCGCATGGCCGACAACGCACGCGAGCTCGGTCTGGACTACTGAATGGCGGGGCACGCACGCTATACGGCGCTGCTCGACGCGTGCGTGCTGTTCCCGGTGGCGGTGTGTGACTCGCTGATGAGTGTTGCCGCCACCGGCCTGTATGCGCCCAAGTGGACGCGGTGCATCGAGAACGAATGGACGCGGTCTCTGGAGCACAAGAGCGGGCGGCCGCCGGACTCATACACCGTCAGGCGCGATGCGATGCGCGACGCCGCACCGGACTGGGAAGTGCCCGAGCAAGCCTGGAGCCGGATCGCACCGTGTCTTCAGCTTCCTGACCCGGATGACGTGCACGTTCTCGCGGCAGCCGTCGCAGGGCACGCGGACTGCATCGTCACGGCGAACCTGAAGGACTTTCCCGAGGACGCGTTGGCCTCGTTTGGCATTCAGGTCATCCACCCGGACGAGTTTCTGATTGCGCACATGGACTTGGACCCGCTGATCGTGCTCGCAGCATTCAAAGAGCAACGAGCCCGGCTCAAGAACCCGGCCTACACACCATCGGCGTTCGCCGACGCCCTTGAGCGCAATGCCTTGGTCCTTACCGCGCAACGACTGCGTGAGGCCGCCGCGTTGATCTGACGTACATAACTCCGGCAGTAGCCAGTACGGCCGGACACAGCGACTTCAAGCATTTACGCCGAACGTATTGACCTGCTGAGCGTGCTTGGCGTGGTGCTGATTCTGGCCGGCAACATGCTCACATGCTCAACCTGCGGCGCCCAGTGGTTCGCTGAGGCGATCCGTCTAAGGCGCGGAAGCCACTCGCGCTGACTCATCCCCGACAATGTCGCCAGACAGCGAAGGGGGGTCCATCGTGGCGGCAAGAACCGACGACCAATCCGTGGCGCAGCGCGCTCTGGATCACATCGACCAGGGCAGCACGGACACGGGCGCCGACGTCTGGCGCGAGCCGGTGGCGAACTACCGATCCGAAAGCCGCTTCGCCGCCGAACTGTCGCTGCTGCGCCGCGCGCCGGTGCCGTTCTGCCCGTCGGCTGCGCTGCCGCAGGTCGGTGCCTACGTCGCTCGCGAAGCCGCGGGCGTTCCCTTGCTGGCCGTGCGCGGCGCTGATGGCCAGGTGCGCGTGTTCCGCAACGCCTGCCGCCACCGGGGCACCCAGCTCGCCAGCGGCGCGGGTTGCGCCAAGGCCTTCGTCTGCCCGTACCACGCCTGGACCTACACGCTCGAAGGCAGGCTGCGCCATGTGCCCCACGAAGAAGGCTTCCCCGGGCTCGACAAGAGCCTGCATGGCCTGGTGCCCGTGCAATCGCACGAGCGATTGGGCCTCGTTTTCGTGTCTCAGGAAGGGTCCGCCGCGCCGGCCGAGGGGTTGCCCGTGCTGGTGCGTCCTGAGCAGCCAATTTTTGCCACCGGCGAACGTGACTTGGACGTCAACTGGAAGGTCTTCCTGGAAGGCTTCATCGAGGGCTACCACATCCGTTTCACACACCCGGAAAGCTTCTATCCGTATGGCTACGACAACCTGAACCTGATCGACCTGTACGGCCGCAGCAGCCGCATCACCTATCCGTTCAGGCGCATCCAGAAGCTGCAGGCGGTGCCGCCCGGGCAACGCCGGGTCGAGGGCCTGTTGACCTACGTCTACCACGTGTTCCCGAACGTGCTCGTCATCGTGCTGTCGCGCCACACCAACGTCATCATCCTCGAGCCCCTGGCGGTCGGCAGGACGCGGCAGATCACCTACGCACTGGCCAACGACGCCGGTGACGAAGCCCTTGCCGAAGCCATCCGCGACCGTGACTTCGTCGGCAACACGGGTGCGATGGAGGACCTGGCGGTCGTCACCTCGATCCAGGCCGGCATGAACAGCGGCGCCAACGACGTCTTCACCTTCGGCCACTTCGAAGGCTGCATCGTTCACTTCCATCGCGGGCTGGCGGCCGCGCTCGGGTCCTGAGCTTGCCCAAGCGCGGTTGACGGCGAGCCACAAGGCATCGAGTCGAAGCAGGCGCCCGGCGCGCCACCGCCGGCACCTGCCGCGGTCAAGGAATCAAAGCCGCGCGCAGTCGTTCGGCCAGCGCTGCGGGCACCTCCACCTGCCAGACCGACGCGTCGGCCGCGGCCTGCCAGCGCACATGCGGCTCATCGATGGCCAGCCGGCCGAGCAAGACGCCCTGCGGCGTGCGCACTTCGGTCCCGCGCGGCGGCGCGACGTCGCTCAGCAGTTGCCAGCGGCCCTTGGCCGCGGCCTGCAGCTGGGCCCAACTCTCGAGCGTCGGGGCCGCCGTTCCCGCGTCGCGCAGCTGGGCTATCGGGGCTGCCAGCGGATCGGTCGGCACGATTCGGGCGGCACTCGCGCGCGCGCCAGCGTCATCCTTCAGTGCCTGGGCCGCAGGCTCGGCGACCCTGGCCGGCGCGTCGTCGGCCCGCACGCTGTTGCCGGCCGCTTCCTGGCGCTGCGCCTTGGCCAAGGCCTGCGCGGGCGGCGCGGCGCTTATCGGTGGCACCGGTGTCGCCGGGACAGGCTGTTCGACCGCCGCCGCCGGCGCGGCAGCGGCCGACCGTTCGGCGCTGGCAGCCCTCGCCGCCCGGGTTTCGCGGCTGTCGGCTCGCGACGTCTCGGCCGGCGATGTCGCCGACTCGCGCGGCTTCACGGCGGCCGATTCCGCGATCGCTCCTTTCTCCGCCGCCGGGGGCGGCACATCGCCACGCCACATCAGGCCGATGAACCCGGCCAGCAGCACGCTCGCGAAAGCCGCGCTGCCGGCGGGTTTCATGATCCAGGCCAGCCGCCTCGCCGGCCACGGGGCCACCTGGCGCCGGGCTTGGTCGAGGATGCGCGCACTGAGCGCGGCCGGCGGCTGCAGGTCGCGGTCCGGGGCATGGCGCAAGGCGGCACGCAGGTGCTCGTCCTGCGGCGGCCAGTCGTCCGACGTGCTCATGCAGCCTCCGTCGTGGCGCCGGCGGGCAGGTAAGCGCCCATGCACGCCCGCAGCTTGCTCATCGCATAGCGCAAGCGGCTCTTGGCGGTCTCGAACCCGATCTTCAAGGTTCGGGCCGCGTCGTCGACCGCCAGACCCTCCTCGTGGTGCATCAGGAACACCGCCTTCTGCGCCAGCGGCAGTTCTTCCAGGCAGCGCAGCAGCCGTTCGCCGGCGGCGTGCCAGAACGCCAGGTCGGCGGGGTCGGTGGCCGGGGCCGGCCAGTCCTGCCAGGCCGATCCGCTGGGCGACCAGGGTGCGTCGTCGTCATCGTCCAGGCTCACCTCGCGCCCGCCGCGCCGCAGCACGTCGATCGCAAGTCGCTGCGCGATGGTGAACAACCAGGTGCGAAAACTTGCGCCCTGCGGCGCCCAGCGATCGCGCGCGCCGATGACACGCGACCAGGTGTCCTGGAACACCTCGTCGGCATGCCTGGGCGCTGAACCGCCGAGCAAGCGGCGCACGAAGCGGTACAGCGCGCCAGCGTGGCGCCGGTACAGGACTTCGAAGGCGCGGGCGTTGTCGGCGGCGTAGGCGCGCATCAGTTCGTCGTCCGAGCTCTGGTCATCGAAGGCCATGGATTGCAGTCTGCCATCGGCAAGTTTGCCCACCCCCACTGATACGGGGCTGAAGCCGAAACGGGGTTGACCCCGTTCTTCAGGCTGCGCCGTATCAGTCTCGAGGGCAGCGACGGTCGCTGGCCGAAACCGGAACAAGGACCCGCCATGACCCCCTTGCGTTTACTCACCGCGCTGCTGGCCAGCGCGACCGCCGCCGTTTGCGCGGCGCACGACTGGAACTCGCCCGCGCAACCCGTCCCTGGCTTTGCCTGGGCGCACCGCGTCTGGGCCGGCCCGCAAGCCGGCGTGCCGGCGATGCCGCGGGTCGATGACTGCCGACGTGACCCGCGGGCGCTGGACCTGGTCGGTCCGCTGCCGCCGCGCCGGCAGCAAGAAATGGCCGCCTTGCGGTCGGAGCGCTCGGCCGAGCGGGAGGAGCGGTTCGCGGCCAGCCCGAGGGACAGCGCGGCGAAGGCCGCCGACGACAGCGCATCGGTTCGCGCTGGCGCCGCCACCCCGCCGGCGAACATCGTCGCGTCGCCGGTTCAGCCGTCGATGGCGGCGAGCGTGACGGCCGGCGTCGTCGACGACAACGCGGATTTCGGCGAGTACCTGGCCTATCGCGGCCGCCACAGCGGACTGAAGGTGCGCGACCTCGACATCTCGGAGCGCTACCGGGTCACTGTGCACGATCGCGACGGCCGCGTGGTGCCCGATGCCGACGTGCGCCTGTTCGCCGCGGGTCGCGAGCAGCCGCTGTGGGCCCGCACCGATGCCGGCGGCCAGGTGTGGCTGCACCCGCGAGCGGCGCGCTTGCCCGGCGGCATGTTCGAGGTCCAGGTCAGCGCGCAGGGCAGCGACGGCGCGCTGGCGGGCCGCGCGTGGCTGCGCCGCGGCCAACGCGACCAGGTGCAGATCACGCTGGACGGTGTCGCCGATTTGCCGCCGGCGCGGCTGGACCTGGTGTTCCAGGTCGACGCCACCGGCTCGATGGCCGACGAGATCCACAAGTTGCGCGACTCGATGCACGCCATCGCCGCGCAGATCGCCGCGCTGCCGAGCCGGCCTTCGATCTGCTTTGCGCTGGTCGCCTATCGCGACCGCGGCGATGCCTTCTTCGTCCGCTCGGTGGACTTCACGTCGAATCTGGACGCGTTCCAGCGCGAGCTCGCCGCGCTGCAGGCCGGCGGTGGCGGCGACATGCCCGAGGCGCTGAACGAGGCGCTGCACACCGCCGTGCACCGCCTGTCGTGGCGCGGCGGCGCGGCGACGCGGCTGGTGGTGCTGGTGGCCGATGCGCCGCCGCACCTGGACTACGGATCACCGTGGTACGACGACGACATGCAAGGGGCGTTGGCACGCGGCATCAAGATGTTCACGATCGGCGCCAGCGGGCTGGACCCGAGCGGCGAATACATCTTCCGCCAGCTCGCGCAGTACACCGGCGGGCGCTTCGTGTTCCTGACCTATGCCGACGCGAATCAGCCGTCGAGTGGTCCGGGTCGCGAGACGGTGCATGACGTGGGCGACTACTCGGTGCATACGCTGGACAAGCTGGTGGTTCGCCTGGTGCGCGAGGAGCTGGCGCGGCGTTCCTGAGGCGACAGCGCCTTCGCGTTTCACGCCGTCTGGACGGCGGCGCCGCCGGCGCCGCCGGCGCCGCCTACACCAGGTGCCCGGCCTGGTGGGTCAGCTCCACCACCGCGCGCTGCGCGTGGCTGCCGCCGATGCGCGGCAGCTCGGGCAGGCACTGTTGCCAATGGCGCCGTGCCGCATCGGCATCGCCCTGCCGCATTGCCTCCAGCGCCTGGATGAAGGCCGCGGCCACCACCGCGCCTTCATGGCCGCGCGCGGTGATCTTGTCGAGCCGGTCCAGGCCGGCCGCCAGCGCGGTGGTGTCGCCGCCGGCGGCGGCCAGCAGCGCCAGGTGCACTTCGCCGAACACGTTGCTGCCCTGTGCGAAGTGGCGTTCGGCATGGGCTCGCGCAGTCTGCCAAGGCAAGCCGAGCGAGCCGCGCAGGCCCAGGCGCCACAGCAGCGACGCGGTGTCGGGCAGGCCCATGTACGGCGCGCCGCGGGGCAGGTAGTCCATCACCGGCCCCAGCAGTCGCCGCAGCGCCGCGGCGTCGTCCTCCAGCGCCAGTTCGGCCAGCGCGCCATGCCATTGCAGGTGGCCCCACATCATGGCGTCGTCGGCGTAGTCCGGCAGCCAGGCCTGCAGAAAGTCCAGCGCCTGCTGTGGCTGTCGTGCTTCGTACAGGCCGTGCAACAGCACATGCGCGCCGTGGCCGTTCTGGCGTCGCAACGTCATCGCGCGGCGCGCCATCTCCAGGCCCTCGCCGATGTCGCCGCACTCGATGCGCACCCAGGCGCGGTGCATCAACAGCCACGGCAGTTCGGGGGGCAGGTGCGGCGTCAGCGACTCGACGAAGTCGCGGCGCGCGGCGTTGTGGTCGAGCCGGCCGCTGAAGGCGAAGAGCCCGTAGGCGCCGACAGCGGTGGACGCACTCAGGACGTCGGTCGGGAAGCGCTGCGCATGCTGCTGCACCAGCGCCAGCGCCACCGGCGCTCGGCCGCCGACGATGGCCGCGACCAGCGCCACGTGCGACCGCTCGCGCTCGCTCGTGCCGCCGGCGAAAGCTTCGGCCGCGGCGCAGGCGGCGCGGGCCTCGTCGATGCGGCTGTAGGTCAGCGCCAGCAGCGCGCGCAGCGCATGCGCGAGCGCGAATTCCGGCGCTTCCGCCAGCGCTTCGTCCAGCGCCTGCGCGGCCCCGGGCCAGGCGTGCAGCTGGGCATCGACCGCGCGTTCGTAACCGTTCAGCGCGCGCACATCGGTCACGGTGTTGCCGAGGGCATCGTTCATGGGTCGGCTGCTCCTTGGCGCCGGTGCGGCGCAGATTGCGGCGGGGCCATCTTCGACGCTTCGCCCGGCATCGGCAAGCGTCTCGGGTCTTGCGACTCATGCCTGCCAGACGCCGTGGCCGGCTTCGCGCAGGCCGATGGCCAGTTCCACCTCCATCTCGCGCGCGGCCTGGTACGGCATCGGGTTGTAGATCGCATACAGCGCCGGCAGCAGGCGCAGCCCGTAGTCGAAGACGAAGCGGTTGGACTGGATGCCGGCCTTGTGCCGGTCGAAGCGCAGGTCCGGGTCGAGCCCGGTCATGCCGACATAGACGAACGGCTTGTCGAGTCGGCAATCCGGGTTGGCTTGTCGGAAGCGCGGCTCGTTCCACACCGGGTCGGCCAGTTCGACGACATAGACGTGGTGACGGTGCCGGGGCATGGCGCGAATGCTGTGGGGGCGCGGCGCCGGCGTCATGCGCCGATTGGCGGCTGCTGGCACCGAGGGCACAGCCAGCGCGCGCGGCGCTCGCTGCCATCCGCGTGGGGTTGGTCGCTCGTCAAGAATGGGCTCCGAAGAAGAAGGTATCTGCCGCACTCGCATGCTTGGTTTTACTGCCGATGACCGCCGCGCGCCATAACGCACGCGGCGAGGCAACGCTGGCGTGCACCGGTGCTGCCAGAGCGCGGGGCCGTGCTTCAATTCGCCGCGGCCCTGGGCTTGGTTTCCCCCTCGCATCGAGACCCGTTTGTCAAACGTGCCGTTGCCATGTTCACCCGCTGCCCCAAATGTCGTCACCAGCCGCTGCCCACGGATCAGGCGCTGCCGGCGGCCTGCCCGGCCTGCGGCGTGATCCTGGCCAAGGTGTCGCCGTCACGCCTGTTGTCGGCGGCGCGCAGCCGTCGGTCGACGCCCTCGACACCCGACGATGCCGACGGCTGGCGCGGCCTGCTGTGGGCCGCGCCCGGGCGCATCGATCGTTTCGGCTGGGCCCGGCGCGCGCTGCTGCTGGCGGCGTTCGCGCTGTGGGGCCTGCAGCTGATCGCGCTCGATCGGCGTGACGGCGAGATGGCCAGGTCGTTCATCCACGGCCCGCTGCTGATCTTCCACGAAGCCGGGCATGTGCTGTTCCGCCTGGGCGGCGAGTGGCTGTCGGTGCTGGGGGGTACGCTGGGCCAGTTGCTGATGCCGGCGCTGCTGATGGCCGCGCTGCTGTGGAAGAACCGCGATGCCTTCGGCGCGGCCATCGCGCTGTGGCTGCTGGGTGTGTCACTGCTCGACGTGGCGCCGTATGTGCACGATGCGCTCGAGCCGCGGCTGGTGCTGCTCAACGGCAGCACCGGCGAGGCCGGCGGCCACGACTGGATCTACCTCTTGTCGTCGCTGGGGCTGCTCGCGCGCGCACACGGCTGTGCCACGATCGTGCACACGCTGGGCGCGGCGCTGGTACTGCTGGCGCTGGCCTGGGCCGGCGCATGGCTGTGGCGCGGGCGGCCGCACGGGGCTATCCCGCCGGCGTGAGCCCGCTTCAGGCGGTCAGCATGCGCTGCATGCGGCTGGCGATGATTTCTTCAGCCTGCGCCATGATGCTGTCGATCAGCTCCTGGCAGCTCGGCACGTCGTGGATCAGCCCGGCCACCATGCCGCAACTCCACGCGCCGGCTTCCATCGTGCCTTCGAGCATGATCTTCGGATAGACGCCGGCCACCTGCTCGATGATGTCCTCGAACTTCAGATCAGCACCGAGCCGGCGCTCGGTTTCCAGCAGCTTGTCCACCGCCGCATTGCGCAGCACGCGTTCGGTGTTGCGCAGCGGGCGCATCACCAGCCGCGTGTCGAGTTCGCTGGCGGCAACGATGGCCTGCTTCACGTTGTCGTGCACCGGCGCTTCTTTTGTCGCGATGAAGCGCGTGCCCATGTTCATGCCGTCGGCGCCCAGCGCCAGCGCAGCGACCAGCGAACGCCCGTCGGCCATGCCGCCGGAGGCGACGAACGGGATCTTCAGTTCCTCGGCGGCGCGTGGCAGCAGGATGAAGTTGGGCACATCGTCCTCGCCGGGGTGGCCGCCGCATTCGAAGCCATCGACGCTGACCGCGTCGCAGCCGATCGACTCGGCCTTCAGCGAATGGCGCACCGAGGTGCACTTGTGGATCACCTTCACGCCTGCTTCGTGCAGGCCCGGCAGCCACTTCTGCGGGTTGTTGCCGGCCGTCTCGACGATCTTCACGCCGCCGTCGACGATGGCCTTGACGTAGCCCGGGTAGTCGGGCGCGGTCAGCACCGGCAGGAAGGTCAGGTTGACGCCGAAGGGCTTGTCGGTGAGTTCGCGGCAGCGCGCGATCTCCTTGGCCAGCAGCTCGGGCGTGCGCTGCGTCAGGCCGGTGATGATGCCCAGGCCGCCGGCATTCGATACCGCCGCCGCCAGCTCGGCAAAGCCGACATAGTGCATGCCCCCCTGGATGATGGGGTGCTGGATGCCGAACAGTTCGGTGATGCGGGTCTTCATGGTGCGCGGTCCTGTGGTGAAGGTGGGGTGACGGTGGAAGTCCAGGGCCATTATTCGTCGGCCTGCTGCCGACGCCTGTCGCGCAGGCGGCGGCGCCGCGCCACCGGAGGGCCAGAATGGGCCTGAACATTCACCCACAACACAGGAGCACGCACATGTCGCAAGGTCTGCAAGGCAAGGTGGCCATCATCACCGGGGCGGGTTCCGGCATCGGCCGTGCCAGCGCACTGCTGTTCGCCGCTGAGGGTGCGCGGCTGGTGCTGGGCGACAAGACCGAGGCCGTGCATGAAACAGCCAAGCAGGTCGTGGATGCCGGTGGCGAGGTGCAGGCGCTGCAAATCGATGCCGGCGTCGAAGCCGATGTCGCCCGGCTGGTCGCCACCGCGCTCGCCAGCCACGGCCGCCTCGACGTGGCCTTCGCCAATGCCGGCATCTCGGGTGGCATGGCCGGCATTTTCGAACTGACGCCCGAGACCTGGGCCGAGATCCTGCGCGTCAACCTGATCGGCCCGTGGCTGATGGTCAAGCACGCCGGCAAGGCGATGGTCGATGCCGGCGCCGGCGGTTCGATCATCTGCACCGCCTCGGTGGCCGGGCTGCGCTCGGGTGCCGGCGGGCCCGCGTATTCGGCGTCGAAGGCCGGCGTCATCAACCTGGTGCAGGTGTCGGCACAGCAGCTGTGCGAAAGTGGTGTGCGCGTCAATGCCATCTGCCCGGGCTTGACCGAAACGGGCATGACCAAGCCCACGTTCGACTATGCCAAGGACAAGGGCGTCACCGCCAAGCTCGGCCGGCTCAACCCGTTGCGGCGTGCCGCACAGCCCGAGGAACTGGCGCAGGTGGCGCTGTTCCTGGCCAGTGAGCAGGCCAGTTATGTCAACGGCCAGGCGATCGTCGTCGATGGCGGGCTGTCGAGTTCGCATCCGGTGACACGACAGCTGCCGGGGCGTACGGCAGTATGAGTCGGCTGTGTGTCGAGCCCCCGCAGACACGGGGGCGCGCGCGGGTGGCTGCGCTTGTGGAAGGTCGCTGTTTCGCCTCACACTTGACACTTCACTCATCGCCGCCGCCATGAAACAACAATTTCCGGGATGTCGAAGTGCGCTCGAATCGGGCTGCGCTGCCGTTCTGGCCGCCGCCGTGCTGGCGGCTTGCGGCGGCGGGGGAGGTTCCGCCGCGCCATCGACTGCGCCGAGCGTCAGCGCCGTTCAACTCACGCCGGCCACGCCGATGTACCGTGGCACGCTGCTGGTCACGGTCAGTGGCAGCAATCTCGACCAAGGGGTGGTGCTGAACTCGGCCAGCTGTCCGAACGCCGTGCTGAGCACGACTGCGCCACAGGTCAGCAGTGCCACCACGGCGTACTTCCGCTGCACGGTGACAACGCTCGGCGCCGGCAGCGTCGATGTGGCGGCGGGGGCCTTCGGCGGCACGCTGGCCAGCACCAGCTTCACGGTGCCGGCGCCTGAAGTCACCCTCACGTTGAGCAACGGCGGCAGCGTCAACGGCGATGTGCTGGTGTCGCTCGACCCCACCCGCGCGCCGATCACGGTCAACAACTTCCTCGACTATGTGCACGCGGGCTTCTATGCCGGCACGATCATGCACCGCGTGGTGCCGGGCTTCGTGGTCCAGGGCGGCGGCTATCTGCCGCTGAACGGCGGCACGACACCGGTGCTCAAAGCCACCAACCCGCCGATCCAGCTCGAAGTCGGCGTGGGCTTGAGCAACCTGCGCGGCACGCTGGCCATGGCGCGTTCGGCGCAGGCCGATTCGGCGACCTCGCAGTTCTTCATCAATCTGGTGGACAACATTTCGCTCGACACCTTCAACGGCGGCTACGCCGTCTTCGGCCAGATTGCGGCCGGCGCCGCGCTGGTCGATGCGCTGGCGATGGTCGCTTGCGGCCCCGCCATCCCCAACTTTTCCGAGTGCGCGCCGAGCCCGGACGTGATCATCACCGCCGCCACGCAGACGCGCTGAGGCGCGTCCGCTAGGCGTGAACCCGCCCCCTCGATCAAGGGGGGTAAGCCCTCGGTGGGGCGATTGAGTTGTCATCGGCGGCGGGGTATTGTCGGAACCAAGTTGAAGAGACCACACAGGCGCGGATACAGCGCTTAACGGGTCGGGTCGTTGGGCAACGTGTCTTGCGGTGTCCGCCTGGGGGTTTATGAACAAGTTCCGATCGGGTTTGCGTGCCTTGGTGTGCGCTCTCGTGTGCGCCAGCGTGCCCGCGTGGGCGCTGGACATCACCTATGTAGCCACCGACCTGCCGGACACCGTGAGCGGTGCCGACCGCTGGCGCGTGGACTACTCGCTTAGCGGGGACCTGGCTGAGTTCGAAGGCGTCAACGTGCTCTTCGCCTTCGATCGCTACAGCGATATTCAGCTGGCCGAGGCACCCGACGCGGCGGCCCTCAGCTACTACATCGAGCAGCCCGTTGCTCCGCTTGCCCTGGATGGCCTGTTCGTCGTCACCGCGGTGCGTCCGATCGTCGGCGAGAGCCAGGCATTCGCGGTGAGTTTCGATCTGCTCGGCGGCGGCACACCCGCCGCGCAGCCGTTCGAGACCTTCGACGCCAACTTCACCCTCACCGGCACGGGCGTGACGGTGCCAGTGCCCGAGCCGGCCAGTGCCGTCTTGCTGCTCGCCGCGCTGGCGGCACTGGCGCTGTTGAAGCGACGGCACCCCGTTCCAGGCGGCTGACCCTTCGCGCCAGACACCGCTTTTTGCGGTGGTCCCATTCCGCCGGCAGCAGCACCCTGCGCCCGCCTTCCCTTCCGAGGTTGATCATGCGCAAGACTCCAGGCACTGCCCGCCGTTTCACCCGCCGCGCGCCGCGCCCCAGCGATCTGCTGATGCGGCTGTTGGCACGCATCGGCGGCTGGCTGCGTGCCTGGCTGGCGCGGTGGAATCCGCTGCGGCGCGCCCGTCGCGTCGCGGAACAGGTCAGCCGCATGCACTTCGAGACATTGGAACCGCGCCTGCTGCTGTCGGCCGACCTGATGCCGGCGGCGGGCACCGCGCTGGCGTATGGACCGCAGCAAAGTGTCACGGTCGAACGCAGCATGCTCGACGACACCGCCTCGGCGGCCAGCGGCCGTGAGCAGCTGCTGGACGTGTCGGCCGGCGCCATCGGCACGGCCACCGTCACCGATGCCGACGGCACCGTCATCACCGCCAGCATCAACGGCGCCGGCGTGCTGGAGTTGATCGCCCAGGGTGCCGGCTATGCGCTCAACGTGTCAGGCACCGACCGCGCCAGCGTGCTCACGCTGACGGCGCAAGGCGGCGACGGCAAGGCCGTGCTCAGCGCCATCGATGTGGACACGCCGTTGGGCCAGGCCGACCTGGCGGCGGCCGACCTGCGTGGCAATGCAAGTTTCGCCGCCGTCGGCAGCCTGAGCCTGGGCGACATCCGCAACGCGTCGATCGGCAACGACATCGTCGGCGACAGCACGCTGATGGCCGGCGCGGTCACCGACCTGCGCCTGACCGCGGCACAAGCCAAGCTTGCGATCACCGTGGCCAGCTGGGCGTCGAGCATGTCCGGCGTGGCGCCGGGGGCTTCGTTCCTCGACACGGCGGCGCTGAAGAGCCTGATCGTCGGCGGCGACTTCAGCGCCGACGTGCGCTTGACCGGCAACGGCATCACCAGTGGCTTCGTGCTCGACCGTGCCGACGTCGGTGGTGTCTTGAACCACGGCCAGTGGTTTGTCGTCGGCCGAGCCAACAGTGTGCAGGCGGGCTCGATCGGTGGCGCCTGGCGCGCGCATTTCAGCGGCAACCTCGGGCAACTGGGCAGCCGCGCCGACATGAGTGGCGTCGTCGTTGCCGGCGGGCTGCAGTTGCTCAGTGTCGGCGGCAGCCTGCGCGGCGCCACGCTGATGCTCGGCGCCGATCTGGGCAGCGACGCGCAGCTGGGGGGCTCCGGTGCCGCGGCCGACCGCTTCGGTGCCGGCACGCTGGCGCGGCTGCGCGTGGTCGGCGATATCGTGGACACGCGCGTGGCGATCAGCCTCGATCCGGTCAACGGTGTGCTGTTCGACGGCAACGACCAGATCGTCGGCACGGCGGCGAATCGCATCCAGGAGCTGACGGTCGGCGGCCAGCTGCTCGGCAGCACGTTGCTGGTGGCACCGGCGCTGCCGGCGCTGGTGAACGTGGCCGGCGCGGTGGTCGATCCGGCCACGCTGCCGCAGTTGTCGATCAGCCCGGCCGATGCGGTGCTGCCGCAGCTCAGCGCGCAGCTGGCCAATGACACCGGCGCGTCGGCCGGCGATGGCATCACGCGCGATGCCGGCCTGGTGGCGCGGGTCGTCGATGTCGGGGGTGTCGCCGCGCTGCGCGGGCGCATCGGCGCTGGCAGCTTGCAGAACCTGGCCTACACCGTGCAGGCCGATGGCTCGCTGCTGGTCAGCGCCGCAGGCCTGGCGGCGATCAACGGCGGCAGCCTGGCCGACGGCGACTACAGCGTCGAGTTGCGCGCGGCCGATTTCGCCGGCAACCTGTCGAATCCGTCGACCGTCGTCTTCACGCTCGACACCAACGCGCCGGCGTCCAGTATCGGCCTGGCGCCGGCATCGGACACCGGCACACAAGGCGACAACATCACCACCGCCGCCACGGTCGTGATTCAAGGCAGCACCGAACCCGGCAGCAGCGTCGCACTGACCGCGCCTGCCCTCAGCACCACCGCCGCCGCCGATGGCAGCTTCAGCTTCGCCAACCTGGCCCTGAGCCTAGGCAACAACGACTTCGCCTTCACGCTCACCGATGTCGCCGGCAACGCCGCGGCTGCCAGCCTGCGCATTCGCCGCGACGACACCACCGCAGCCGATGCCACGCCGCCGACCTTGAGCGCCGCGCTGGCAGCCGACACTGGTGCGTCGGCCAGCGACGGGCTGACCAACAACCCGGCTGTCGCCGGCCAGGCCAGCGACAACGTCGCGGTCAACCAACTGCGCGCGGTGCTCGACCCGGGCGCGACCCCGAGCTTTACCAACATCACCGCATCGCTGACCGCCAACGGCAGCTTTGCGCTCAACCGCGCGTTGCTCGATACATTGGCCGGCGGCACGCTGGCCGAAGGTGCGCACACGCTGCGCTTGGTGGCGGTCGATGCCGCGGCCAACGAGGCGACGGTGAACGTGGCCTTCACGCTCGACACCGTGGCACCGGCCTCGGTGGTCAGCTTCGGCCTGTCCGCAGCCGATGCCAGCAATGCCGCGCTCGACGAAACCAGCGCCGGCACGGTGCAGCTCAAGGGTGTCGCGCAGCAGGGTGCGACCGTCACGCTGGCCAGCCAGGGATTGAGCGCGGTGGCCGGCGTCGGCGGCGCCTTCGTATTGCCGGGTGTGGTGCTCGGCCTGGGCGCCAACCCATTGGTGCTGAACACCGTCGATGCCGCCGGCAACGTCGGTACCACGCCGCTCAGCCGCACCATCACCCGCACCGCCGCCGTGCAGACCGATGCCGTGCTGGTGTGGAACGACATCGCGTTGCGTGCCGTGCAGCTCGATGTCACCGACCCGCCGGTGGCCACGCGCACGCTGGCCATGGTCAGCCTGGCGCAGTACGACGCGCTGGCCGCGATCGAGGGCACGCCGGCCTATCTGGTGCAGCGCTCGGTAAGTGGGCCGACTTCGGCGCAGGCCGCGGTGGCGGTGGCGGCGCACCGCATCCTGAGCCTCACCTACCCGGCGCAGGCGGCGCTGTTCGATTCCGCGCTGGCCACCAGCCTGGCCGGCATCGCCGACGGCGTGGCCAAGGACAACGGCATCCTGCTTGGCTTGAGCGTGGCCGACGCGGTGCGCGCGGCTCGAGCCAACGACGGTTATCAGAATTACATGGACTACGTCGGCAGCACCACGCCCGGACTGTGGCGCCCGACCGGCCCGATGTTCGACGTGCCCGAGGCGCCGCACTGGGGCACCTTGCAGCCCTTTGCCTTGAGCTCGGCCGACGAATTCCGCCCGCCGGCGCCGCCGGCGCTCGATTCGGCGGCCTACGCCGCCGACGTCAACGAGATCAAGCTGCTCGGCAGCGCCACCGGCAGCACGCGCACCGCCGACCAGACCGAGCAGGCGCAGTTCTGGGCCGACGGCAAGGGCAGCACCACGCCGCCCGGCCACTGGAATCAGATCGCCGCCGAAGTGGCGGCCGCGCAAGGCAACAGCCTGAGCGCCAACGCACGGCTTTTCGCGCAGCTGAACGTGGCGCTGGCCGACGCCGCCATCGCCTGCTGGGATGCCAAGTACACCTATAGCCTGTGGCGCCCGGAAACCGCGATCCAGAACGCCGACCTCGACAACAACGCGGCCACCGCGGTCGATGCCGCATGGCGGCCGCTGATGATATCGCCGGCGCATCCCGAATACGTCTCCGGTCATTCGACCTTCAGCCGCGCCGCAGCCACGGTGCTGGCCGCGGCCTTCGGCGACCAGACCGCGTTTTCGACCACCAGCGCCACGCTGCCCGGCGTGACGCGCAGTTTCACCAGCTTCAGTGACGCCGCTGATGAATCCGGGCGCAGCCGGGTCTATGGCGGCATCCACTTCGAGTTCAGCAACCAGGCCGCACAGGTGCTCGGTGCGCAGGTGGCGCAAGCCGTGCTGCAGCGCTTTGCCCTGACCGACGACACGCAAGCGCCGACCGTGGCGCTGAATGCCACCGCAGCGGCCGTCAACACCAACCTGACGCTCACCGGCCAGGTGCTGGACAACCTGTCAGGCGTGGCGGCGGCGCAATTCCGCCTCGATGGCGGCGCATTGCAGGACCTGGCGCTCGACGCCAACGGCAACTTCAGCATCACCACCGCATTGGCCACCGACGGCTCGGCCGACGGACAGCACACGCTGAGCGTGCTGGCCCGCGATGTCGCCGGCAACCTGAGCGCAGGCTACAACCGCGGCTTCACGCTCGATACCAGCGCGCCGACGATCACACTGTCCAGCATCGCCAATGGCGACGCGCTGGTGGCGGGCTCGCGCCTGAGTGGTGCAGCGGCGGTCGAAGGGTCGGCGCTGACGCTGCTGAGCTACCGCTTCGACTCCGGCACCACGCGCAGCATCAGCTTCGGGGGCAACGGCAGCTTCGACCAGCTGTTGACCCTTGGCAACCTGGCGGTGGGCGACCACACGCTGACACTCGATGCCCGCGACGCGGCCGGCAATACGGCGTCGCTGACGCGCAATGTCACCGTGCAGGCGCTGGCGCCATTCACGCTCGGCACCGTCACGCCCCCGCTCGGCGCCGGCAACATCGGCGTCACACAGCGACCGTTGATCAACTTCTCGCGCGCGGTGAACCCGGCCACGCTGACGGCCGATTCTCTGTACGCGACCGCGCCCGACGGCAGCAAGCTGGCGGCCACCATCGTGCCGGCGCTCGACGCCAGCTTTGCCTGGCTGTTCTTCACCAACCCGATGCCGGGCGGTGCGCAGATCACGCTGCACATCGACGGCTCGAAGATCCGCGCCGCTGCCGACGGCAGTTTCCTCGACGCCGATGGCGACGGCACCGCCGGCGGCGTGTTCACGCGCAGCTTCACCACCGTCAGCAGCACGGCGGTGGTCGGCACCAAACTGGTCGGCAAGGTGGTCGATCCGGGCGCCGACCTCGAACCCGGCACCTTCGACGATGTGCGGCGCGGCCCCGACGGCATCATCCACACCGCCGACGACGTGTTCCTGAACCCGATCGCGCATGCCAAGGTGTTCGTGCTCGGCCAGGAAAGCAGCTTCGTCTACACCGACGCGAACGGCAACTTCGAACTCGACGGCGTGCCGGCCGGCAGCGTCAAGGTGGCCATCGACGGGCGCACCGCGACCAATGCCCCGGCGGGCACCTTCTTCCCCGAGATGGTGATGGCGGTCGAGTTGCGGGCCGGCGTGACCAACACGCTGATGGGCAGCATGGGTTCGCAGACCGAGCGGCTGGCCAACCTCGATCGGGTCGAGGTCTATCTGCCGCGCGTCGCCAGCAGTGTGCTGCAACCGGTCAGCGATACCGTGCCGACGGTCATCACCGTGCAGGACGCGGCGGCCGCCCCGGCGCTGACCGATGAACAGCGCCAGTCACTGACGCTGACGGTCACCCCCGGCAGCCTGGTCGGCGAAAACGGCCAGGTGCTTAGCAACGTGCAGATCGGCATTGCCACCGTGCCGCCGGAACTGGTGCGCGACATGCTGCCGCCGGGCGTGCTGCAGCACACCTTCGACATCACCATCCAGGCGCCGGGCGTGGCCACGTTCGCGCAGCCGGTGCAGATCACATTCCCGAACGTCTTCAACGCGGCGCCAGGTACGCAGCTCAACATCCTCAGCTTCGACCACACCACCGGCCGGCTGGTGATCAACGGCACTGGCACGGTCTCGGCCGATGGCAAGACGGTGGTCTCCGACGAAGGCTCCGGTGTGCGCGCGCCGGGCTGGCACGGTGTCGCGCCGCCGGGACCGACCGGGCGCAGGGACACTCCGCGCCGTCCGAACCCGCCGCCGCCACCGCCGCCCTTCCCACCGCCGCCGAACCCGCCGCTGCCGCCCGCACCGCCGGTGATCCCGACGCCGATCGCTCCGCCGGTGCCGCAACCGCCCCCGGTGGTGGTGATCGTGGTGCCGCCAGTGCCGACACCACCACCGCCGCCGCCGGTGGTGGTGATCGTGCCGGGCTTCGGCAACACGCCTATCTTCAACATCGACCTGACGCTGCCGAGCGCCGGGCTGACGCCGACGCAGCGCTTGACGATCCAGGCCGAGGCGCAAGCCTGGTCGCGCATCATCGTCAACGACCTGCCCGCCGATCTGACCTCGATCGGACTGGTCGATGACCTGCACATCATCTTCGACGTGGCGCCCATCGACGGCGCCGGCGGCACCTATGGCGACACGAACCTGCTCGATGTGCGCACCGGCGCGCTGAAGCTGCCGTCGCTGGCCAAGGTCACTCTCGACCCGGCCGATCTGGCCACGCTGTCCGCCGAGCAGTTCCGCGCCCTGGTGCGCCACGAAATCGCCCATGCGCTGGGCTTCGGCGAGTTGTGGGGTTCGCTGGGTCTGGTGGACACCAGCGTGGCCGGCAACCCGCGCTTCAACGGCAGCAATGCCATCGCCGCCTATGCCGCGCTGACCGGCGCTGTGCAGACGGGCGTGCCGATCGATAACCGGGCTGGCGCCAACGCCACCCATTGGCGTGAGATCGTGTTCGGCAACGAGCTGATGACGCCGCTGCTCGACCCGAGCGGCCCTTACCCGCTGAGCGCGCTATCGATCGCCGCGCTGCGGGACATGGGCTACGTGGTGCAGCCGGCTCTGGCCGACACCTACGCGTTGCCGGGGCCGACCTTCCTTTTCCACCCGAATGCCACCACGCCGGCCAACAGCGGCAACGGTGAACTGCTCGACGCCACCGGCGGCGGCGTATCGGCCGGCCAAGTGGCCTCGGCGCCGGCGCCGACGGCCACCGACCACCTGTTCTTCGCCTTCGACTTCGGTGGCGCGAGTTCGCCCTTGGCCACGGGCTTTGGCAGGGTATCGTCCACCACCACCTACAGCGCCGCCACCGGCTACGGCTGGCAGGCCGGCTCGGCCGTCACCGATCGCCAGACCAGCACCGACCCACTGGCCGCGCTGACGGCTGACTTCGCGGAAACGCGAGACGCCAGCTTCCGCGTCGATCTGCCGAATGGCACCTACGAGGTGCTCGCCACCTTCGGCGACGACGCCTCGGCGCGCAATGGCACCACCTACGACATCGAAGGTGCGCGCCGCGGCCAGGTCAGCACGCCCGATGGGCAGCACGTCACCTTGACCCACCGCGTCGAAGTGGTCGACGGGCAGATGAACCTGCGCTTCATGGGTGGCGGCACGCCTGTCGCGTTGAATGCGCTCGAGATCCACCAGGTCAGCGACTATGTGACGCTGCCGAGCAATGTGGACTACACCAGCGGTCGCTTCTATCTGGCGATCATGAACATGGACACCGGCTTCGTGTTGCGCGACACGGTCGATGTCACCCCCGGCGCGGCACTGTGCATCGACGGCGTCGTGCTGAGCCCGAACACCGCCTACCGCCAGTACGTCTATCAGGTCGATACCAACACCATCGGCATCAGCGAGTTCGTGACCCCGGCATCCGGCGTCACTTTCGATCTGCCCGAAGTGATTATGGGTGGGCGCTATACGGCCGACAGTGACGGCGACGGCCTCGAAGACCTGGCCGAGTTCATCGTCAACACGCGCGCCGACCGCGCCGACACCGACAACGATGGCATTCCCGACCGGGCCGAGCTGCAGCAGGGGCTCGACCCGCTTGGCGGCCTTTCGGTGCCGTCCGGCGTCATCGCGGGCCAGGCACTTCAGGGTACGGCACAGGCCATTGCGGTGGCCACCGACCCCGACAACATCAACAAGCTCACCGCCTACGTCGCGACCGGCAGTTTCGGTCTGGCCGTGGTCGACGTCTCGCAGTTCACGCGCCCGCAACTGCTCGCAGAGTTGAACTTGCCCGGCACCGCCGTCGATGTGGCGGTGGACGTGCAACGCAACCGCGTGATGGTGGCCACCGCTGAGGCCGGCCTGCAGATCGTCGATGTCAGCAATCGTGCCGCGCCGGTGCTGGTCGACACGGTGGCCTTCGGCCAGGCGGTCAACCAGGTCGAGGTGCGCGACGGCCTGGCGTTTGTCGCCGCCGGCAATGCGCTGGCGGTGGTCGATGTCAATACCGGCGAGCTGCGCCAGACGATCGAGCTCGGCAACAGCGGCGGCACCAACATCGTCGCGCTGGCGGTCGATGGCAGTGGTGTGTTCACCATCGATGCCAACAACACGTTGCGCTCGTTCTCGCTGGCCGGCGGGATCGTGGCGCCCGCCGACACGCTGGCGCTGCCAGGCACGGCACGCAGCCTGTTCGTTGGCGACGGCGTCGCCTATGTAGGTGCCGAGAGCAGCTTCCTGGCCGGCTACCTCACCGTCGATGTGTCCGACATCGGCGATGTCAGCCTGATCAGCGGTGCGGACGACCCCGGCATCGCCGGTCGTGCGATCGTCCTCAACGGCTCCGGCCTCGGTATCGCCGTCGGCGCACCGGGCCGGGGCGGCAACGTGCTTGACGTGGTCGATACCCGCGACCCGGCCGATACCGGCGCCTTCGTGGCGCGCTTCAACCTGCCCAGCGCGCCGAACGATGTCGTGCTGTCCAGCGGCATTGCCTACGTGGCCGGTGGCACCTCGGGCCTGCAGGTCGTCAACTTCGCCGGCTTCGACAGTCTCGGCGTGGCACCCACCGTCACCATCGCAGTGCAAGGCGTCGATGTCGATCCGGTGACACCCGGCATCCAGGTCATCGAAGGCCGCAGCGTGCGCGTCGTGCCGACCGTCGGCGACGACGTGCAGGTGCGCTCGGTGGAATTGCTGGTCAACGGCACGGTGGTCACCACCGACAGCGCGTTCCCGTTCGAACTGTTCGCCAGCGCGCCACTGCTGAGTGCCGGCGGCAACACCATGTTGCTGCAGGTGCGTGCCACCGACACCGGTGGCAACGTCACGTTGTCGAACATCGCCAGCATCGGCGTGGTCGCCGACACGTTCGCGCCCAACGTCACCAGCGTCAGCATTGCCGATGGCGACCGGCGCTTTTTCGTACGCAGCATCGACCTGCGCTTCGACGAGCCGCTGAATGCCGCCGCCGTGTCCACCGCCGGCCTGAGCCTGGTGCGCCTGGGTGTCGGCGGTGCGCCCGACACCGCGGTGGCGCTGAGCTTCGACATCCGCACGCTCGGCCAGGTGCTGCAATTGCTGCCGGCCGGCATCCTGCCGCCGGGGGATTACCGGCTGCGCGTCGATCCCAGCGTCATCCGCGACGCGGCGGGCAATGCACTGGCCGCGCCGATCGAACGCAGTTTCTCGATCCGGCCGGCGAGCGACGTGCGCGCGACCAGCGGCGTGCCGGACATTCCCACCGCGCCGTCGGCCAACCCTGGACAGCAGATCGGCATTGCGGTGCCTTTCGACCCGAGCACGGCGCGCGCGCAGTTCAGCGTCATCGATGCCAACGGCAACATCACGACGCGTGTGATCAATGTGTTGCGCTTCGATGCTGGCAGCAGCACCGCGTTCTTCACCGTGCCCATCGATGCCACCACCGCCGATGCGGTGGTCTATTCGCAGGTCGGCGCCGTCCGCACCGATTTTGCGGACGGCACCTTCCCGCTGCAGATCCTGCCGATCGTCACCACCGTCGACGTTGAATCGGTGTCTGCCGATGGCAGCACAGCCCAGGTGCTGATCAGCGGTCTGGGCTTCGCGGAAGGCAACAACAGCGAATACCGCATCGGCAGCGAGACGGTGCTCGATGGCGGCAATGCGATTGGTCCGGACGTCTTCGGTCGCAGCGATGCGGTGCTGGGGTTTGTGGCCAACGGGTATGCGAGGGTGACGGTGCCGTTGAGTGACGGGGCATTCGGTGCGATCAGCGTGAAGACGGGCGGGGGCACGAGTGCGAGCTACAGCGTGGACATCAGCGGCATCACCTCGGTGGCGCTGAGCGGCACGCCGGCGAACGCGGCGCTGGGCAGTGCCAATGCCGGGCAAGCCATCACCGTGCAGGGCACGGGGCTGAACACCGGCAGTGACTTCATCCTGGGCTACAGCGACATTGGCGGGGTCAGCCGCGCCGTCGTGCTGCAGCCCACGGCAGCGGCGGCCGACGGCAGCAGTGCGACCCTCGTCATCCCGGAATATGCAAACGGCGCGCCCAAGCTGCGGCTGTTCGGCTCAGGCAGCAGCCCCGTGCTGCAGATCGTGCCCACGCTGAGCGGGTACGACGTGCAAGACCGACTGGTGCTGTTCGGCAGCGGGCTCATCGAAGGCCAGGGCGAGTACAGCATCGGTGGCGTGCAGCTCAGCGACAGCGCGGGCGATGCCAATGTGGACGTGTACTACAGCGCCGGCTTCACTTACGAAAACGGCAGCGTGTACCTGGACCGCACGGCGCTGCCCGTGCACGGGCTGGGCACGGCGCGGGTGAGCACGGCAGGCGGCACCAGCGCCGCGCTGGACCTGGGCGTGCTCAGGCTGAACGTGGCCGGCACCAGCCTGGGCGACGTGGCCGTGAACGCGCAGGGCGAGCTGTGGGTGAGCGACTACGCCAACCCGGGCAAGCTCACGCGCATCGATGCGGCGAACGGGCAAACGCTGAGCGTCATCGACATGACGGCGGCCTTCGGCACCGCGTACACCTACAACCTGGCCGGGCTGCAAGTGCTGGACAGCGCGATGACGCTGAACAACGTGAGCGTGGCCGCGGGCAGCTTGCTGGTCTTCAACGGCTACACCAACCCCGACCGCGTGATCGCGCTCAATCCCACCAGCGGGGCGGTCATTGCCAGCTTGGTGCTGGCGGGCAACTACGACCTGACGGCCGGCGTGTACGACGCGGCCACCGGCAAGCTGTTCGTCACCGAGAGCAACGGGGCGGGCAACCGGCTGCTCAAGCTGAACGCGCAAACGGGTGCGCTGGAAGAAGCCATCACCGTGCCGCTGAACATCAGCAGCTGGGCCGGGCTGGCCATCGACCCGACGAGCGGCAACCTGTGGCTGGGCAGCACGCAGGGCAACGAGGTGGTGGAAGTTACCCGTGCCGGGGTCGAGGTGCGCCGCGTCAACCTGGCCGCCCAGGGCGTGAACCAAAACGAGATCAGCGGGCTGGCCTTCGATGCCGCCGGCCAGCTGTTCGTCGCCTCCACACAGGGCGTGGTCTATCGGGTGGACACCGACAAGGACGTGGCCGCGGTCGCCGCGCCCACCTTGAGCCAGATCATCGGGCGCACCACCAGCGGCGTGGCCGCCGATGCCGGCCAAGCGGCGGGCAACGTCGGCGAAGTCATCGAACTGGTGGGCAGCCGCTTCGGCGAAGGCACGCGGGTGTTGTTCGCCACGCGCGACAGCGCCGGCAATGTGGGCACCGTGTCGGTGGCCCCGCTGGTCATCAACGGTGCCGGCACGCGGCTGCAAGTGCTGGTGCCCGACTCAGCCACCACCGGCGACGTGCGCGTGGTCAACCAAGGCACGCGCAACCTGGGCGGCAGCGGCAGCGTCGATGCGGCCTACCGCAACGTCAGCGTGCAGTTCACCGCCGGCGGCGCCGATGCCACCGTGCGCTTCACCGACGGCGGTCTGGAAGACATCAGCAACGAAAGCTGGGGCCTGGACAACGTGCGCGTCTTCCAAGGCGTCGGCCAAGGCGGCACGCTCGTCTTCGCCGACGACTTCGAAAGTGGCAATGCCAGCGCCAACTGGAGCGATGCGCGCGTGGACAGCGCCGCCGCCGGCAGCTTCAGCCGCTACAGCGGGCGCTTCGCCAGCGAAAGCCAGACACTGAACCTGAGCGGGCTGAGCGCCGGGCAGAGCTACACGCTGAGCTTCGACCTGTACATCCTGGACAGCTGGGAAGGCGACAGCGGGCCCGACCTGATCGATGTCAGCGTCGACGGCACCAGCGTGCTGCGCGAGAGCTTCTCCAACGTGGGCAACGTGGCCAGCAGCGCCAACGTGCAAAGCTTCGGCACCAGTGCGCCGCAGCGGCTGCAGATCGTGCCCACGCTGACCGCCACGGCCAACGGCCGCCCCGGCGACACCAACCCCTTCAACCTCATCGGCTCGGGCTTCATGGAAGGCGCCAGCACGCTGAGCATCGGTGGCGTGGTGCTGAACGACAACCAGGGCAACACCACGCCCTTCGACGTCACCGGCACACGCAACAGCAACTACAGCGTGCTCGCCCCGCTGGGCCTGGACGGGCCGATCCGCGTCACCACCGAAGGCGGCTACGCGGAAATCCCTGCACCGAGCATCCCGGCGCAACCGCTGTCGCAGTTCACCGCCATCGTCGCCAAGGCCGACACCGGCCAGCCGCTCGATGCGACGCGGCCGTCGGCCACCACCGGGCAGACCATCGTGCTGCAAGGCCAGGGCTTCACCAGCGCCACGCTGGTGCGCTTCCAGGGCGTCAGCGACAGCGGCACACTCGGCACCCTGACACGCAGCGGCTCGGTCGGTGCCGGCGGCACCACGCTCAGCGTGATCGTGCCCGCGCTGGCGCGCAGCGGCGAAGTCACCGTGCTGGGCAGCGGCAACACCGTCAACGGCCAGTTCGTGCCTTCCAGCGTCGAGCTGCAGATCGTGCCCACGATCACGGCCGTGGGCGGCAGCCTGACTCCGGGCAACAGTGTGCTCATCAGCGGCAGCGGCCTGAGCGTGAACGACCTGGTGGTCAGCATCGGTGGGCGCACGGCCGGCAACTTCAGCGTGCGCACCGTCGTCGATGGCGCGAACAACACGCCCGACATGCAACTGCTCAGCGTCGTCGTGCCCGCCGGGGCCAGCGGCAACGACATCGTCATCAGCACCGCCGGGGGCAGTGCCAGCGCGCGCATCGGCGCCAGCCTGGCCGCACAGACCCCGCTGGCACCGGCCGGCGACGTCGGCAACACCCTGGCCAGCGCCTTGGTGCTGGGCCTGGGGGTGGACCGGCAACAAACCATCAACAGCGACATCGGCGGCGCACTGGCCGGGCTGGATGTGGACCTGTACCGCATCGAGCTGGTCGGCGGCGACGCATTGAGCTTCAACTTGAGCGGCCTGTCCAGCCGGCTGCGGCTGTTCGACGCGGCCGGCACCCAGCTCACCGCCCAGAACTTTGCCGTCAGCGGCACCGCCGCCTTGCGCTACGTGCCCACCAGCGGAGGCACCTACTACGTCGGCATCAGCGGCTCGGGCAACACCAACTACGACCCGAACGTGCAGGGCAGCGGCAACAACAGCGTCACCGGCAGCTACACCCTGGGCATCGAACGCCAGGGTGCTGGCTCCACACGGCTGGCCAGCATCAGCGCCAGCGCGGCCAGCGGCACGGCGGCCAACGGCGCGCTGGCCTCGGCCAACACCGGCCAGACCATCACCCTCAATGGCAACAGCAGCGGCAGCGGCATCCAGGCCGGCGAGCGCGTGGTCTTCACCACCTTGGACACCAACGGCAACCTCGGCCAGGTGATCGTCGTCGGCAGCATCGACCTGGTCAACCAGACCGTCAGCGTGGTCGTGCCCGACAACGCCACCACCGGGGGCGTGCGCCTCGAACGCGACGGCGAATCCTCGGGCGTGTTGCTGCAGATCGTGCCCACGCTCAGCGACGTCAACATGAGTGCGGGCAGCGCCTACATCGGCGGCACCTTGGTGCTCAGCGGCAGCGGCTTCGCCGAAGGCACCAGCGCGGTCAGCTTCGGTGCGCAGCGCGTGGACGACATCGGCACCAGTTACGGGCTGGACGTGTACGGCACCAACAACCGGCTGAACATCGTCGTGCCGGTCACCACCCCGGCGCTGCCGGTGGGCCCGATCCGCGTCAGCACCCTGGGCGGCACCAGCGCGGCCTTCGGCCTGAGCCTGACCAGCATCAGTGCCAGCGCCGCCGGCACCCCGGCCGATCCCGCGCAGGCCTCGGCCGTGCCGGGGCAGATCGTCACGCTCAACGGCAGCCTGTTCGATGCCACCATGGACGTGGTCTTCGAAGTCATCGATCAAGGCGGCAACCGCAGCGACCGCGTCGTGCGGCCCACCACCGTCAACGCCGCCGGCACCCAAGCGCAGGTCGTCGTGCCGCTGGATGCGGCCAGTGGCCAGGTGCGCTTGCTCGGTGACATCAACGCGCAGGCCATCACGCTGCAGATCGTGCCCCTGATCAGAGACATCCAGGTCGAAAGCGTCGCCGCCGACGGCCTCAGCGCGCAAGTGCTGATCAGCGGGCTGGGCTTCATCGAAGGTGGCAACAGCGAGTACCGCTTCGGCAACCAGATCGTGCTCGACGCCGGGGCCAGCACCGGTCCGGACGTCTTCGGTCGCAGCGATGCGGTGCTGGGGTTTGTGGCCAACGGGTATGCGAGGGTGACGGTGCCGTTGAGTGACGGGGCATTCGGTGCGATCAGCGTGAAGACGGGCGGGGGCACGAGTGCGAGCTACAGCGTGGACATCAGCGGCATCACCTCGGTGGCGCTGAGCGGCACGCCGGCGAACGCGGCGCTGGGCAGTGCCAATGCCGGGCAAGCCATCACCGTGCAGGGCACGGGGCTGAACACCGGCAGTGACTTCATCCTGGGCTACAGCGACATTGGCGGGGTCAGCCGCGCCGTCGTGCTGCAGCCCACGGCAGCGGCGGCCGACGGCAGCAGTGCGACCCTCGTCATCCCGGAATATGCAAACGGCGCGCCCAAGCTGCGGCTGTTCGGCTCAGGCAGCAGCCCCGTGCTGCAGATCGTGCCCACGCTGAGCGGGTACGACGTGCAAGACCGACTGGTGCTGTTCGGCAGCGGGCTCATCGAAGGCCAGGGCGAGTACAGCATCGGTGGCGTGCAGCTCAGCGACAGCGCGGGCGATGCCAATGTGGACGTGTACTACAGCGCCGGCTTCACTTACGAAAACGGCAGCGTGTACCTGGACCGCACGGCGCTGCCCGTGCACGGGCTGGGCACGGCGCGGGTGAGCACGGCAGGCGGCACCAGCGCCGCGCTGGACCTGGGCGTGCTCAGGCTGAACGTGGCCGGCACCAGCCTGGGCGACGTGGCCGTGAACGCGCAGGGCGAGCTGTGGGTGAGCGACTACGCCAACCCGGGCAAGCTCACGCGCATCGATGCGGCGAACGGGCAAACGCTGAGCGTCATCGACATGACGGCGGCCTTCGGCACCGCGTACACCTACAACCTGGCCGGGCTGCAAGTGCTGGACAGCGCGATGACGCTGAACAACGTGAGCGTGGCCGCGGGCAGCTTGCTGGTCTTCAACGGCTACACCAACCCCGACCGCGTGATCGCGCTCAATCCCACCAGCGGGGCGGTCATTGCCAGCTTGGTGCTGGCGGGCAACTACGACCTGACGGCCGGCGTGTACGACGCGGCCACCGGCAAGCTGTTCGTCACCGAGAGCAACGGGGCGGGCAACCGGCTGCTCAAGCTGAACGCGCAAACGGGTGCGCTGGAAGAAGCCATCACCGTGCCGCTGAACATCAGCAGCTGGGCCGGGCTGGCCATCGACCCGACGAGCGGCAACCTGTGGCTGGGCAGCACGCAGGGCAACGAGGTGGTGGAAGTTACCCGTGCCGGGGTCGAGGTGCGCCGCGTCAACCTGGCCGCCCAGGGCGTGAACCAAAACGAGATCAGCGGGCTGGCCTTCGATGCCGCCGGCCAGCTGTTCGTCGCCTCCACACAGGGCGTGGTCTATCGGGTGGATGTGTCGTGACCGGGCGCATCATGTGGCGATGAATGCCCCGGAACAGCGACTCGAAGCGCCCGAGCAACGACTGGCTCAGGCCGCGTCGGAGTCGCCACAGGCGCTGAGCGCAGTCTGGCTGGCCTGGCTGGCGGAGCGGCTGCCCGGCGTGCGGCGCGCGTTCGTGCTGCTCGACGATGGCAGCCACACGCTGGTGGCGGCCGCGGTGTATCCCGAGGGCGTGAATCCGGCGTTGTCGCAGGCGCTGGTGGCGCAGGCGATCGGCACACGCGCGACGGCCGCGCGCGTGACGTCGCATGGCCACGAGTTTGCGTTCCCGATCATCGTCGCCGATCAGGCGCGTGGTGTCGTCGGGCTGGAGTTGGCCGGTGCCGACGAAGCCGCCCGCGCGCTGGCGATGAGCACGGTGCACTGGGGGCTGGGCTGGCTGCGCGGCGCATTGAGCGGCAGCGCCGACCCGCTGCTGAACCAGCAACTGGGCCGCGCCCGCCGCGCCATCGAGATGTCGCTGTCGGTGCTGGCCGAGCCCGCCTTCAAATCCGCAGCGATGGCCTTGACCACGCTGATGTGCCGCCAGATGCCTTGCGACCTGGTGCAGCTCGGCTGGGCCGAAGGCCAGTCAGTCAAGCTGGTCGCGCGTTCCAACAGCGCCTGGCACGATGGCCGCACCGGCCTTGTGCGGCTGGCCGAACAAGCCATGGCCGAGGCACTGGACCAAGGCGTCACACTGGCGCTGCCACAAGCTGTCGGCCACGACCTGCTGGCCACGCGGGCGCTCGACACCTACCGGCGCAGCGCGAATGCGGACGCCACCCTGGCGCTGCCCTTGCGGGCGCAGGGCCAGATCGTCGGCGTGCTGCTGTTCGAACGAGCTCAACCCTTCGGCGATGCCGACATCGACGGCGCCGAAGCGCTGGCGCTGCTGGTTGCGCCGCTGCTGCGTTTGAAGCACGTCGCCGACGAGAGCGTGGCGCGCCACCTGCGCCGCAAGTGGGACACCTGGGCCGGCTGGCTCACCGGCAGCCGCCATCTCGGCTGGAAGCTGCTGGCCAGCAGCGCCGCGCTGCTGCTGCTGGTGGCCGTCATGCTGCCGGTGGCGCACCGCGTCAGCGCGCCGTCGCTGATCGAGGGGGAAACGCAGCGCGCGGCGGTCGCGCCGTTCGACGGCTACATCCTCGACGCGCCGGTGCGCGCCGGCGACACGGTCAAGGCCGGGCAATTGCTGGCTCGCCTGGATGCCAAGGACTTGCGGCTCGAGCAGGTGCGCTGGCAGACCGACCTGGAGGTGGCGCTGCGCAAGGAACGTGAGGCCATGTCCGCCGCCGACCGCGTGGCCATGAGGCTGGCGGCGGCGCAGGCCGCGCAGGCGCAGGCGCAGCTCGACCTGGTCAACGCCAAGCTGCAACGCGTCGACGTCGTTGCGCCCTTCGACGCCGTGGTCGTCAAGGGCGACCTGTCGCAACTGCTCGGTTCGCCGATCGACAGCGGCAAGGTGCTGTTCGAGCTGGCGCCGCTGGAAGCCTGGCGCGTGATCCTGAAGGTCGATGAACGCGATGTCGCCTGGCTTCAGCCCGGGCAGCGCGGTGAACTGGTGCTGGCCAGCCTGCCGGGGCAGTCGTACGCGTTGACCACGCGCCGCGTGCTGTCGGTGGCGACGGCTGAAGAGGGGCGCAACTACTTCCGTGTCGAGGCTGCACTCGACGCCGAAGCGGTGCGCCTGCGCCCGGGCATGGAAGGCGTGGCCAAGGTCGGCGTCGGCGAAGCCTCGCTGCTGTGGGTGTGGACGCATCGGCTAACCAACTGGCTGCGCCGCACCGCCTGGGAATGGGCGCCGTGAGCGGCGCGCTGCATTCGAGCAACTGGTTCCGCATCGCCGCGTTGCGCCCGCGCCTGCTGGGCCATGTGCAGATCCACCGCCACACCTATCGTGGCGAAGTCTGGTACGTCGTCGAAGACCGCGTCGGCGCGAAGTACCACCGCTTCAATCCGCAGGCCTACCGTGTCATCGCCGCGCTCGATGGCCGGCGCACGATGCAGGACATCTGGAACGCGCTCGCCGCCGAGCTGCGCGAGGACTCGCCTTCGCAGGACCAGATCGTGCAACTGCTCGGCCAGCTGAACGCCGCCGACCTGATCGTCACCGAAGCCAGCGTCGATGTCGCCGAGCTGTTCTCGCGCCACGCGCGCCAAGGCCGGCAGAAGCTGGTCGGGCGCTTCAGCAACCCGCTCGCGTTGCGCTTCCCGTTGTGGGATCCTGATCGCTTCCTGGCCGCGGCCTGCCACATGCTGCGCCGCGTTCCCGGCTGGGCCTGGCTGGGCTTGTGGCTGGCGATGGTGGTGCCGGCCGCGTTGCAGGTGCCAACGCACTGGCGCGAGCTGACACAGAACTTCAACGAGCAGTTGCTGGCCGCGAACAATCTGTGGATCCTGGCGATTGCCTTCGTCGTGCTGAAAGGCCTGCACGAACTGGGCCACGGCTGGGCCATCAAGTCGCGCGGCGGCGAGGTCCACGAGATGGGCCTGATGCTGCTGCTGCTGTACCCGGTGCCGTATGTCGATGCCTCCAGCGCGTCGGCCTTCGACAGCAAGCGCGAGCGCATGCACGTCGGTGCCGCCGGCATGCTGGTCGAACTGTGGGTGGCGGCGTTGTGCCTGCTGCTGTGGACCGTGGTCGAGCCGGGCTTCGTGCGCTCGCTGCTGTACAACATGGTCGTCATCGGCAGCATCACCACGGTGCTGTTCAATGCCAACCCGCTGCTGCGCTACGACGGCTATTACGTCCTCGCCGACGCCATCGAGATTCCTAACCTGGCAAACCGCGCCAACGCCTGGTGGATCTACCTGCTGCGGCGTCACGCCTTCGGCATCAGCGGCACGCAGCGGCCACTGGCGACGGCCGCCGAACGGCGCTGGTTCATCGTCTATGCGCCGCTGGCGCTCCTGTACCGGCTGTTCATCACCTTCAGCATCGCCTGGTTCATCGGCCAGCAGTACTTCTTCGTCGGTGTCGTGCTGGCACTGTGGGCGGTCGCCGCGGGCGTGATCTGGCCGCTCGGCAAGGGCCTGGCCAAGCTGGCCGTCGACCCGCAGGCCAGTTCACGCGCGCTGCGTGTGTGGGGCGGGGTGGCGTGCCTGCCGCTGCTGTTGGGCGTTCTGCTGTTCATGGTGCCGGCGCCGCACCACACTCGCGCCAAGGCGGTGGTGTCGTTGCCCGAACGCGCGGTCCTGCGCGCGGGCAGCAGCGGCTTCGTGCAGCGCGTGGTCGCCGAACCCGGCACCAGCATCGCCGCCGGCACGCTGGTCATGCGCAGCGATGCCGCCGAGCTGCGCGCCGAACAGCGCGTGCAACTCGCTCGGGTCGAGGAAGCGCTGGCGCGGCGCGATGCCGCCTGGGGTGTGCAGCCGGCTGCCGCCGCGCGCCTGGACGAGGCGCTGAAGCGCGAGCAGGCCACGCTGGCGCGGCTGGATGACGAAATCGCCCACCTGACGGTGGTGGCGCAGACGGCCGGCACATTGCTCGTCGAGCAGGCCGACGACCTGCCCGGGCGCTACCTGAAGAAGGGCGAGGCGCTGGGCTACCTGGTCGGTGCCGACAAGCCGCTGCTGAAGGTCATCGTCGCGCAACAGCATGCCGACACGGTGCGCGCCGCCACGCAGCGCGTCACGGTGCGGCTGCCGCAGGCTTTCGAGGAGGAACTGCCGGCGCGGCTGGTGCGCGAGGTGCCGAAGGCCGGGCGCGAACTGCCCAGTGCCACGCTCGGGCAATCCGGCGGTGGCGACGTGATCATCGACCCGCGCGACAGCAAGGGCATGACGACACGCGATGCGCTGTTCGAGTTCGAAGTCGAGATCGATGACATGCGCGCGCTGCGCTATCTGGGCAGCCGCGCCTACGTCAGCTTCGAGCACCCCGACCAGCCGCTGGGCACGCGACTGTGGCATGAGGTGCGGCGCCAGCTGTTGTCGCACTTCGATGTCTGAGCACGTGGGCGGCTTCTGACATGGCCGTGTCCAGCGCCGCGTTCCCTGCCGGCTCGCTCGACCCGGGCGCCTTGTATCCCGAGCGCCGAATCGAGGCGCCGGGCGCGATCGATCAATTCGCGTTGCGGCTGCTCGGCCGTGCCCGCCATGCGCTGCCGCGCGCGTTGTGGGCGCGGCCGCGGGCGGTGGCGCTGGCGCTGAACCTGGCCGAGGAGTGCGTCGCGCTCAGCCAGGCCAGCCTGCGCACGCAACTGCGCGATGCCGCGCGCCGGCTCGACGACGCCGGGCAGCTGGCGCGCGCGCTGGCGCTGGTGCGCGAGGCGGCGCGGCGCTCGCTGCACATGACCGCCTTCGACACCCAGTTGCTGGGCGCCTCGCTGCTGCTTTCGGGCAAGCTGGCCGAGATGCACACCGGCGAGGGCAAGACGCTCACCGCCGGGCTGGCCGCCGCGATCGCCGCCTGCGGGGGCCTGCCGGTGCACGTGGTCACGGTGAACGACTACCTGGCTGAACGCGACCGCGACAAGCTGGCGCCGCTCGCCGACTACCTGGGCTTGCGCGTGGGCGCGGTGCTCACCGGCATGGCGGTGGCCGAAAGGCGCGCCGCCTACCGCTGCGACATCACCTACTGCACCGGCAAGGAACTGGTCTTCGACTACCTGAAGGACAAAGTCGCGCTCGGTGCCGGGCGCACGCAGGCGCATGTCGCCTTCGGCCAGTGGCTCGACGGCCAGCAAGACGACGAGACCTTGTTGCGCGGGCTGCACTTCGCCATCGTCGATGAAGCCGACAGCATCTTCATCGACGAGGCGCGCACCCCGCTGATCCTGTCGCTGAACGCCGGCGCCAGCGACGACGTGGCGATGTACCGCGCCGCCATCGGCGTGGCCCGGCGGCTGGTGCTCAACCGCGATTTCCGCATCCGCGCCGCCACCCGCGAGCTGGAGCTCACCGATGCCGGGCGCTCCACCGCCGCCGAGCTGTGCCTGGGCCTGGGACCCGACTGGGGCGTGAAGATCTCGCGTGAGCACCGCGTCGCGCAGGCGCTGCGTGCGCTGCACCTGTTCCAGCGCGACCACCACTACGTCATCAAGGACGACAAGGTGCTGATCGTCGATGAGCAGACCGGCCGCGTGCTGCCCGGGCGCACCTGGGAAGAAGGGCTGCACCAGATGATCGAGGTCAAGGAAGGCCAGGCGCTGTCGGACCAGGCGCGCACGGTGGCGCGCATCACCTACCAGCGCTTTTTCAAGCGGTATCTCACCCTGTCGGGCATGACCGGCACTGCCTGGGAGGTGCGCGCCGAACTGTGGCGGGTGTACGGGCTGCACACGGTGCGCGTGCCGACACACCGGCCGTGCATTCGCCGCGTCGCGCCATCGAGCTGCCTGGCGGACGAATCTGGCAAGTGGCAGGCGGTGTGCGCCGCCGTGCAGGAACAGCGGCGCGCCGGCCGGCCGGTGCTGGTCGGCACGCGCTCGGTGGCAGCGTCGATGCAGGTGTCGGCGCAAATGAGCGCGCAAGGCATCGCGCACCGCGTGCTCAACGCCTTGCAGGATGCCGAAGAAGCGCAGTTGATCGAAGCCGCCGGCCAGCCGGGCGCGGTCACCGTGGCCACCAACATGGCCGGTCGCGGCACCGACATCCTGCTCGGTGAAGGCGTCGCCGCGGCCGGCGGGCTGCATGTCATCCTCACCGAATTCCACGACTCGCGACGGGTCGATCGCCAGCTGTTCGGCCGCGCCGCGCGGCAGGGCGACCCGGGCAGCGCGCAGGCCCTGGTGTGCCTGGACGACAAGTTGCTCACCGACCATGCGCCCGTGCTGCGCCGCCTGGCGCGGGTGCTGCCGGGGCCACGGTCGCGGCGCGCGTTCACCGCCTGGCTGCGCCGCTTCTGCCAACGCCGGTGCGAGGCGCAGAATGCGCGCCAGCGCGGCGCGGCGCTGCGCAATGACCAGGACATCGAGAACATGCTTTCGTTTTCAGGCAGGAACTGATGACCCCCAGACTGTCAGCGCTGCTGTGCTGGTTGCCGCTGGCCGCAGCGGCGGCCGACACCCCCAGCCAATGCCTGATCGAGCCGCACCAGACGATCGAGATCAAGAGCCCGGTGGCGGCGTCCATCGCCGCCATACATGTCGAGCGCGGCTCGGTCGTGCGCAAGGGCCAGTTGCTGGTGTCGCTGGATGCCGATGTCGAAAAGGCGTCGCTGGCGACGGCCACCTACCGCTCGGTGATGGAAGGCCAGATCCAAGCCGCCGAATCGCGGCTGCTGAATGCGCGCGACAAACTCAAGCGCCGCGAGGAATTGCGCACCGCCAACTTCATCTCGGTGCAGGAGCGCGACGACGCCGCGGCCGAAGTGCGCATTGCCCAGGCCGACCTGCAGCAGGCGCGTGACAACCGCGAAGTGGCCAAGCTGGAAGCACGTCAACTGAATGCGGTGCTGGCGCGCTACGCCATCTCCAGCCCGGTCAACGGCGTCGTCACCGACCGGCTGCAAAACCCGGGCGAACTGGCGCAATCGGGCGAATCGACCAATGTCAGCGCCATCGTCAAGCTGGCGCAGATCGATCCGCTGCGTGTCGATGTGGTGCTGCCGGCCGCACGCTACGGCTCGATCGCGCTGGGCACGGTGGTGGATATCAGGCCCGAAGCGCCTTTCACCGGGGTTTACAAGGCGACCGTGAAAGTGGTGGACAAGGTCATCGATTCGGCCAGCGGCACCTTTCGCGTGCGTCTGGAGTTGCCGAACCCGAAGGGCGACCTGCCCGTCGGCGTGAAGTGCGCGGCGGCGTTCTGACCACGCCCGGCCATTGACGTCATTCAGCCGGCACGCCCAGCAACGCAGCGGCCGTCATCAGCGCGGTGAGCGCGACAAAGGCGAGCGTGCGCGCCGACCAGCGGCCGCGCAGATGGGCGAAGCGGGCCGCCAGCGCGCACTGCAGCGCGTAGTAGGTGGCGAAGGCGCGCGACGCGTAGCTGATGATGGCGTAGATGTCGGCGGCCCAGGTCAATGCCAGCGCCAGCACGACCAGCCCCAGATAGGCGTGGCGCGACGAGATGCGGCCGCGGCTCATCTCCTGGACCAACCCGCCGCAGCCGTTGGTGTCGGCCACCGCCGCGCTGAATTGCGCGGCGAGCGCGGCGACGACGAGCAGCAGCGGCAGCAGGCTCGCCACCGGCGCCGTCATCTCGATCACCGCCGTCTCCTTCAAGGGCACGCCCGAGGCGTCGAAGGCGATGCCGGCCATGCCGATGTAGGCCAGATAGATCGCGCTCGACAGCCACTGGGCGTAGCGCATGGTGCGGATGCGCGTCTCGGCGTCGTAGGCCTCGCGCAGATAGCGCGAGGTCTCGAAGCCCTGCACGGTGATGATCAGCCCGAACGCCAGGCGCAGCGAATGCCAGCTGGTTCCGCCACCGGCCGAATGCAGCGCACCGCGACCGAACAGCCCGAAGGCGTAGTGCGCCATGCCCGCCAGCAGGCCGGCAATGACGGCCAGCTTGACCGCGACCGACAGCGACTCGGCGCGTTCCAGGCCACTCAGCCCGCGCCACCAGCCGATGCCCGCGATGGCGACGAGCGTGGCACTCGTCAACGCCTTGCCGGCGAGCGGCGCGTCGGGCAGCACCAGGCTGAAGGCGAAGGCCCCGAACAGGTTCAGGTAGTAGCACACCGAAACCACGTAGGCGAAGGCCAGCGCCCAGGACGCGACGCGCTCGAGCGACAGCGCGATGTCGTCGTCACGGTGCTGCGCATGTTGCCGCGCGCGGATGTTGAAGCGGATCGCGCCACCGGCCAGGTAGGCGACCGCACACAGCGCGGCCATCACGAACACCGCGTGCGCGCCGAAATCGCGCACCAGCAGCGGCGCCAGCACGAGGAAGCCGCTGCCGATGATCGAGGCCAGCGGTGTCACCGTCGCACGCCAGGTCGGTGCGCGCAGCGTGCGCGGCTGCAGCAGCACCAGCGCCGCGACCAGCGCGATGCCCAGCACCCAGGCGTTGGCACTCATCCCGGGCCGCCTCGGTGTCGTGCCGGGTCGAAGGGCGTGCGGCGGCGCCGGCCGGGGTCACGCGTAGCGCTGCTCCAGCGCATCCCACTCCGCCTTGCCCACCAGGCGCTGGCGCTCGGCGAACGGGGTCACCAGCGTCGGGTCTTCATCGACGCGGCCGCTGTCGCGCAGCACGGTCAGCACCTTGTGCATGCCGGCCAGCGCGCCCTGCAGCGCGGCGTTGGCGTAGAGCACGATGCCGTAGCCGAGCGCGCCGAGCTCGTCGGTGGCAATGATCGGCGTGCGCCCGCCGATGACCATGTTCGTCAGCTGCGGTTTGGACAGCCGCCGCGGCAGCGCCCGCACTTCCTCGGCGCGGGTCACCGCCTCGACAAAGAGCATGTCGGCGCCGGCCTCGGCGAACGCCTGAGCGCGCTCGACGGCGGCTTCGAAACCCAGCGTGGCGGCGGCATCGGTGCGCGCCAGCACCAGCAGGTCGGGGTCGGTGCGCGCATCGACCGCCGCCTTGATCTTGCTTACCGCCTCGTCGATCGACAGCACCTGCTTGCCGGCGAAATGCCCGCAGCGTTTGGGTGCCACCTGATCTTCCAGCTGGATGCAATCGGCGCCGGCGCGTTCCAGCACGCGCACCGTGTGGCGCACATTCAGCGCGTTGCCGAAGCCGGTGTCGGCATCGACGATCAGCGGCAGCTTCACCGCGTCGCGGATGCGCGCGGTGTGCTCTGCCATCTCGGCCAGCCCCATGAAGCCCTGGTCGGGCAGGCCCAGCGACATGTTGGTGACGCCGGCGCCGGTGATGTAGATGGCCGCGAAACCCAGGTCCTCGATGAGCCGGGCCGACAGCGCGTTGAAGGCACCGGGCACCAGCACGCCGCGGCGCGCCTCAACCAGCGTCTTGAGGGTCTTGCGGGTGGACATGCCAGGCCTCCTGTGATGTCAGAAGATGTCGGCGGGCACATGCACCCAGCCGTCCATCAGCACGCGCGCGCTGCGGCTGATGGCGACCTTGTCGACCCGCCAGCCGCCCTCGACGCGGCGCGCCCGCGCACCGACCCGCAGGATGCCCGAGGGGTGGCCGAAGCGCACGCTGTCGCGCTCGCCACCGCCTGCGGCGAGGTTGACCACCGTACCGGGAATGACCGCAGCCACGCCGATGGCGACCGCGGCGGTGCCCATCATCGCGTGGTGCAGCTTGCCCATCGACAGCGCGCGCGCGAGCAAGTCGATTTCATCCTCGGCGACGACCCTGCCGCCGGATGTGGTGTAGCTGGCCGGCGGCGCCACCATGACCAGCTTGGGCGTGTGCTGGCGCCGCGCTGCATCACGCACATCGTCGATCAAGCCCATGCGCAGCGCGCCTTGTGCGCGCACCGCTTCGAACCGGGCCAGCGCATTGGCATCGCCATTGATTGCAGCCTGCATTTCGGTGCCGTCGCAGCCCAGGTCGCGGGCAGCGACAAAAATCGTGGCGATGCCGGCGTTGATCAGCGTGGCCTGCAGCGTCGCGTGGGGCAGCACCAACTCGTCGATCACGCGGCCGGTGGGGAACAGGGCGCCGGCCGAGCCGGCTTCGTCGCCCGCCGGGTCGATGAACTCGAGCCGCACCTCGGCGGCGGGGAAGGTGACGCCGTCGAGTTCGAAATCACCGTTCTCCTGCACGTGCCCACCGCGCATCGGCACCCGGGCGACGATGGTCTTGCCGATGTTGGCCTGCCAGATGCGCACGTCGGCCAAGCCATCTTCGGGCACGCGCTCGGCAGCGATCAAGCCGTGGCGCAGCGCGAACGGCCCGACCGCGGCCGACAGGTTGCCGCAATTGCCGCTGTAGTCCACCAGCGGCCGGTCGATCGCCACCTGCGCAAACAAGAAATCCACATCGTGATCGGGCCGGCTGCTCGGCGAGACGATCACCGCCTTGCTGGTGCTCGAGGTGGCGCCGCCCAGGCCGTCGACCTGCTGGCCATACGGGTCGGGGCTGCCGAGCACGCGCAGCAGCAGCGCATCGCGTGGCGCGCCCGGCGTTTGCGCGACTTCGGGCAGGTCTTGCAGACGGAAGAAAACGCCCTTGCTGGTGCCGCCGCGCAGGTAAGTGGCGGCAATCCTGATTTGCGCAGCGTGGGCCATCAATGGCTTTCGACGGGGTTTGTGTCGTGCAGCGCGGCAATACGCCGCCGGCCAAGTCTAATGAACGCGGCGTGGCAGAGCGCGGCACTTCGCTGCGCCGCCCAACGACGCACTACCATGCGCCGACCATGCACGCCTTGCTGCGCTTCATGCGCACCGTCGATCGCATCAACCGCTTCGTCGGCCGCGCCATGGTCTGGCTGCTGCTGGCGTCGGTGCTGATCAGTGCGGGCAACGCCTTCTCGCGCAAGTTCTTCAGCCTGAGCTCGAACGCCTGGATCGAGATCCAGTGGCACCTGTTCGCCGTCGCCTTCCTGTGTTGTGCCGGCTATGTGCTGCTGGTGGACGAGCATGTGCGCGTCGATGCGCTGTCGCGCCGCTGGTCGATGTGCACCCGCGCCTGGATCGATGCGGGGGTGCTGGCGCTGGTGACGCTGCCGATGACGGCGCTGTTCGGCATCTTCGGCTGGCACCTGTTCGTGCGCGCCTGGCAGACGAACGAAGGCTCTTTCAATGCCGGTGGCCTGCTGGTGTGGCCGATCTACCTGTGCATGCCGCTGGGCATGGCGCTGCTTGGGCTGCAAGCGGTGAGCGAGCTGATCCGCCGCATCGCTTTTCTGCGTCGCTGGTTGCCCCAGCCGACACTGAGCGAGGCCGACCTGCCGCCGTTCCTGCCGGGTCGCACTGAAAGCCCCACGTGACGTCGTGGCTGGCCGCGCACCTGGCACCGCTGATGTTCGTCGCGCTGGTGCCGTTGCTGCTCAGCGGCGTGCCAGTGGTCTTCGCGCTCGCTGCGTGCGGGCTGCTGTTCGCGGTCTTCGGCATCCAGCTCGGCGTGATGCCGGCGGCGCTGCTGCAGGCGCTGCCGTTGCGGCTCATCGGCATCATGGGCAACGACATGCTGCTGGCGATTCCGTACTTCACGCTGATGGGGCTGATCCTCGATCGCTGCGGGCTGGCGCGTGACCTGCTGGAAACCATCGGCCAGGTGTTCGGCCCGCTGCGCGGTGGGCTGGCGGTGGCGGTGGTGCTGGTCGGCGCGCTGCTCGGTGCCACCACCGGCGTCATCGCCGCTTCGGTGATCTCGATGGGCCTGATCTCGCTGCCGCTGATGCTGCGCCACGGCTACGACCCGCGCGCCGCCGCCGGTGTCATCGCCGCCTCGGGCAGCCTGACGCAGATCGTGCCGCCGTCACTGGTGCTGATCGTTCTGGCCGACCAGTTGAACCGCAGCGTCGGCGCGATGTACGCCGCCGCACTGGTGCCGGCGGCGATGGTCATCGGCGGCTACCTGTTGCTGGTGGCGGCGTGGGCGCTGCTGCGGCCCGCCGCCATGCCGGCGCTGCCGATGCATGCGCGCGCGGCGCGCGAAGCCAGCGGTGCCAGCGGGTTGCGCTCGCTGGCGGTGCTGATGCTGCTCGGCGCCATCGGCAGCGCGCTGTTCATGCAGGCCTATCCCGGCTTGCTGCGCCGCATCGGCCGCACGCTGCTCGCGCCGCCGGCCGACGAAAGGGTCATCGTCAGCCTGGCGGCATGTGTGTTCTTCGCCTGGCTGCTCGCGCTGGCCGACCGCGCGCTGCGGCTGGGCTGGTTGTCGGCGCTGGCGCGTCGCGTGGCCTTCGTGCTGATGCCGCCGCTGATCCTGATCTTCCTGGTGCTGGGCACCATCTACCTGGGCCTGGCCACGCCCACCGAGGGCGGCGCGATGGGGGCCGTCGGCGCCGTGCTGATGGCCGCCGCGCGCGGCCGGCTGCGCGGGTCGCAACTGCTCGAAGCCGGCTTGACTTCACTGAAGCTGAGCTGCTTCGTCATCTTCATCCTCATCGGCTCGACTGTCTTCACCCACACCTTCAACAGCCTGGAAGGCACGCGCTGGGTGGCCGGGCTGTTTCGCGAGCTGCCCGGTGGCGCGACCAGCTTGTTGATCTTCGTCAGCGTGCTGGTTTTCGTGCTCGGCTTCTTTCTCGACTTCTTCGAGATCGCCTTCATCCTGGTGCCGTTGATCGCCCCGGTGGCCGATGCGCTGGGCATCGACCTGATCTGGCTCGGCGTGCTGCTGAGCGTGAACCTGCAGACCTCGTTCCTGACGCCGCCGTTCGGCTATGCGTTGTTCTATCTGCGCGGTGTCGCACCGGCCGAGGACCGCATCGACGCCGCCAGCGGCCGCATGGCCAAGGGCTTGAGCACGCGGGCCATCTACATCGGCGTGCTGCCCTTCGTGGCCGTGCAACTGGGGGTGATGGCGCTGTTGATCGCCTTCCCGCAGCTGGTGCAAACCGACGGCGACCGCGCCTCGCGACTCAGTGACGAAGCGGTGCTGCAACAACTCGATGAAGTGGCCCGGCCGGCGCGCTCACTCAACGTGCCCTGAGTGCGGCGCGGGGTCGTGCGGTGTGGTTGGTCAGTTCGACCGCGCCGGAATGCACACCGGCATCGACAGGAAGCCGTGCACGAAGTTCGACTTCGTGCGCACCGGCTCGCCCACCACCTCGATGCGCTCGAAGCGTTTCAGGATTTCCTGCCACAACACCTGCAACTGCATCTCGGCCAGCCGGTTGCCGACGCAGCGGTGGATGCCGTAGCCGAACGACAAGTGGCCGCGTGGCCGCGCGCGGTCGATGATGAACTCATCGGCGCGCTCGATGGCCTGCTCGTCTCGGTTGCCCGACAGGTACCACATCACCACCTTGTCGCCCTTGCCGATGCGCTTGCCGTTCAGCTCGGCGTCGCGCACCGCGGTGCGCCGCATGTGCGCCAGCGGCGTTTGCCAGCGGATGATCTCGGGCACCAGGCTGGTCACCAGCGCCGGGTTGGCGCGCAGCTTGTCGTACTGATCGGGGAACTGGTTCAGCGCCAGCAGCCCGCCGCTGATCGAGTTGCGCGTGGTGTCGTTGCCGCCGACGATGAGCAGGATCAGGTTGCCGAGGTATTCCTTCGGCCCCATGTCGCGCGTGGCCGGCGAATGCGCCAGCATCGAGATCAGGTCGTTGCCCGGCGCCGCGTTGACGCGCTCGTTCCACAGCCTGGTGAAGTAGTCCTGGCACTTGCCGAGTTCGGTCAGGCGCTGTTCCCACGACGTCACCGGCCCGTTGCCGTCGGGGTCGCCGGTGGCCATGTCCGACCACCAGGTGAGCAGCTTGCGGTCGTCGAACGGAAAGTCGAACAGCGTCGCCAGCATCTGCGTGGTCAGCTCGATCGAGACGCGCTCGACCCAGTCGAAGGTCTCGCCGATCGGCAGGCTGTCGAGGATGCGCCCCGCGCGCGCGCGGATGGTCGGTTCCAGCAGCGCCAAGTTGCCCGGCGCGACGATCGGGCTGACGGTCTTGCGCTGCGCATCGTGCTTCGGCGGGTCCATCGCGATGAACGACGGGAACACTTCCGGTGCCGGCCGCTCGGCCAGCGCGATGCCGCCCAGGTGCGCGTCCGACGAGTAGGTGGCGTGGTCGATGTCCACCGCCATGATGTCGGCATGCCGCGTCACCGACCAGTAAGGGCCGTAGCGCTTGCTGTGCGCCAGGTGCACCGGGTCTTCCTGCCGCAGCCGCTCGAAATACAGGCCAACGATGTCCTGCTCGAACAGGTAGCCCTTGCTCGGATCGATGTCGGCCAGCGGCATGGCCCAGGCGCGCTCTCGTTCGGCTTGGCGTTGGGCGTGCAGGGCATCGTTGTGCATCGGGATCACCTGATCTGCGTCGGCAGGCCAGAGCCTACACCGCGGCGGCCTGCAGGCGCAGATGCTCCAACAGTAACCGCGCCGTCGCCGACAGAAGCTCGTCGTCGCGCGAACAGACCACGAAGCGGCGTTCGGCCCAGGTGTCGCTCAGCGGCACCATCACCAGCGCGGCGTCACGCGCCAATGGCGCCACCACCTCGCGCGGCAGGATGGCCAGGCCGAGCCCGGCGGCAACGATGCGGCAAGCCGCGTCCATGCCCGCCACCTGCACGCGGCGCACCAGCGTGTGTCCGGCGCGTGTCGCCTCGCGGCGCAGCAGCGTCTCCATCGTGCCGCCCGCAGCCACGCCGATGGCGGGATGGTCCAGCGTGTCGACAAAGCTCAGGCGCTTGCGCTTCGCCAGCGCATGGCCGCTCGGCATCACCACGCACAGGTGGTCGCTGTGATAGGGCTGCGTGCGCAGACCGGCCATCTCGGTGGCGCCCCACAACACCGCCAGGTCGGCGCGGCCCTCGCGCACCGCGCGCACGATGTCGCGGCTCAGGCCTTCGTCCAGGCTCACCCGCACAGCGCTGTACCGTGCCAGAAAGGCGGCGATGTCGTCGGGCAGTCGCTCGGCCAGCGCCGACACGCTGGCCATGACACGCACGCTGCCCTGCACGCCGGTGGTGAACTCACTCAGCTCGGCGCGCATGCGCTCCATCGCGCCGAGCAGCTCGCGCGCCTGTCGCAGCAGCGTCTCGCCCGCCGCGGTCGGCTCGATGCCGCGGCGCCGGCGCACCAGCAACGGCGCGCCGACACTTCGTTCGAGCGCGGCGATGCGCTTGCTCACGGCCGAAGCCACCAGCGCCTCGCGTTCGGCGGCGCGCGCGAGATTGCGCTCTTCGCAGGCGGCGACGAAGAGGCGCAGCGTGACAGGATCGAAGTGGCGGGTCATGGCCGGGCGGGCGGCATCGAAGCCGGATTGTGACGTTCCGATCGGGAACGCTGGGGCTTCCGAAATACCGATGACGATGCCTGGAAGAAAGTCTAAAGTGGCGCCGCAAGGAGACGACCGATGAACCAGGTGATCATTCGCGAGGTCGGGCTGCGCGACGGGCTGCAAAGCATCGCGCGCACGCTGCCCACCGAACACAAGCTGCAGTGGCTGCGCGAGGCGCATGCCGCCGGGCAGCGCGAGATCGAGGTCGGCTCGTTCGTGCCGGCGCGGCTGCTGCCGCAGCTGGCCGATACCGCCGAGCTGGTCGCGTTCGCGAAGACGCTGCCGGGCCTGGTGGTGTCGGTGCTGGTGCCCAACCTGCGCGGCGCCGAACGCGCGCTCGACAGCGGCGCCGATGCGATGCTGCTGCCGCTGTCGGCCAGCCACGCGCACAGCCTGGCCAATCTGCGCAAGGCGCCTGACGACGTGGTGCGCGAGATCGCCGCCATCCGCGCCGCGCGCGATGCCGCCGGCTCGCCGTGCCTGATCGAAGTCGGCATGAGCACCGCCTTCGGCTGCACGATCCAGGGCCGCGTCGAACCGGCCGAGGTGCTGCGCCTGCTGCGCGCGGTGCTCGACGCCGGCGCCGATCGGGTCGGCCTGGCCGACACGGTGGGTTATGCCGACCCGAAGATGGTGCGCGAGCTGTTCGAGCGGTGTTTCGAGGTTGCCGGTGACAAGCTCGGCTGCGGCCACTTCCATGACACGCGCGGCCTCGGCCTGGCCAACGTGATGGCGGCTTGGCAGGCCGGCGTGACGCCGCTTCGACGCCTGCCTGGCCGGCATCGGCGGCTGCCCGCACGCGCCGGGCGCCAGCGGCAACGTCGCGACCGAAGACGTGGCCTACCTGTTCGCCAGCATGGGCGTGACCAGCGGCATCGATTTCGACGCGCTGCTGGCACTGCGCGCCAAGGTGGCGTTGTGGCTCGAGGGCGAAACGCTGCATGGCACGTTGTGGCGCGCCGGCTTGCCGAAGACGATGCGGCAGGCGGCATGACGGCCGCCAGCACCGCCACGGCACCGCAACCTCTGGCAGGTTTGCAGGCACAACAAGGCGCACCCCAGCCGCTGGCCGGGCTGCAGTCACAGCCGCGCGCACCCCAGCCGCTGGCCGGGCTGCGCGTGGTCGAATTCACCCACATGGTGATGGGCCCGACCTGCGGCATGGTGCTGGCCGACCTGGGCGCCGAAGTCATCAAGGTTGAGCCGATCGAAGGCGAGGGCACGCGCCGCCTGCTCGGTGCCGGCGCCGGCTTCTTCCCGATGTTCAACCGCAACAAGAAGAGTATCGGCATCGACCTGCGCCAGGCCGCCGGCGCCGAGGCCGCGCGACGCCTCGCCTTGAGCGCCGACGTGGTGGCCGAGAACTTCAAGCCCGGCGCGCTCGACAAGTTCGGCCTCGACCACGCCTCGCTCGCATCGCACAACGAACGCCTGATCTACGTCAGCCACAAGGGTTTCCTGCCCGGCCCCTACGAGCACCGCACCGCCCTCGACGAGGTGGTGCAGATGATGGGCGGGCTGGCCTACATGACCGGGCGGCCCGGTGACCCGCTGCGCGCCGGCACCAGCGTCAACGACATCATGGGTGGCATGTTCGGCGCCATCGGCGCGCTCGGTGCGCTGATCCAGCGCGGCATCAGCGGCAAGGGCATGCTGGTGCAATCGGCGCTGTTCGAGAACAACGTGTTCCTGATGGGCCAGCACATGCTGCAGTACGCGATGACCGGCCGCCACCCGGCACCGATGCCGGCGCGCGACAACCCGTGGGCGGTGTACGACGTGTTCACGGTCAAGGACGGCGAGCAGATTTTTCTTGCGGCGGTCAGCGATGCGCAGTTCGGCGTCTTCTGCGATGTGCTCGGTTTCGCCGACTTGAAGGCCGATCCGCAACTGGCCACCAACAACCAGCGTGTCGCGCTGCGTCCGCAACTGCTGGCGACGCTGCGCGAGCGCCTGGCCGGCCGCGGCGCGGCCGAACTGGCGGCGATCTTCGAAGGCGCTGGCCTGCCGTTCGCGCCGATCCGCAAGCCCGAAGACCTCTTCGACGACCCGCATCTCAACGCCACCGGCGGGCTCGCCGACGTCACGTTGCCCGATGGCGACAAGGCCGGCCAGACCGTCAAGACCACGCTGTTCCCGATCACGATGGACGGCGCGCGCCTCGGTGTACGGTTGCAGCCGCCCAAGCTGGGCGCGCACACCGACGAGTTGCTGGCCGGCGTGGGTTATGCCAGCAGCGAGATCGAAGCGCTGCGCGCCGCTGGCGCGGTGGCCTGAAGTTCCCGCGTGCGCCATCGACAAGAATGGCGCTCCCCATTTCTACAACGACTGCCGGAGACAAGACATGACCGCTTCCCGATTCACCCGACCAGCCGTGCTGTTGTGCGCCGCGTTGGCCCTCGCCGCCCACGCGCAGGTGGCAGAGTTCACGATGCGCATCAGCCATCAGTTCCCGCCCACGCACCACACCGCGCTGAACCTCGACCAGTTCGCCAAGGAAGTGGCGGCGGCCACCCAGGGCCGCGTCGAAGTGCAGAACTTCGGCGCCGCACAGCTTTTCAAGCCGAACCAGAATCACCCGGCGGTGGCCAGCGGCAAGGTCGAGGCGGCGGCCATCCTGAGCTTCCAGTGGGGCGGCACGATTCCCGAGATGAGCGTCACCATCATCCCCTACCTGATGACCTCGGTGGCCAAGCAGAAGGCCTTCATCAAGAGCGACGCGGCCAAGCTGCTGGACGCGAAGATGGCGGCCAAGGGCGTGACCAACATCGCCTGGCTGGTGGACACCAACGACGGCATCTTCACCTCGGCGAAGAAGCCGCTGATGGTGCCGGCCGATTTCGCCGGACTGAAGATCCGCGGCCTGAACAAGCTGTTCGATGCCGGCCTGAGCGCGATGGGCGCGGCGCCATCGGCGATGCCCGGCTCCGAGGTCTATCAGGCGCTGCAGACCGGTGTCATCGATGCCGGCTTCACCGGCGTGGAAGCCGCCTACAGCCGCAAGTTCTACGAGGTGCAGAAGTTCGGCGTGGCCTCCAACATCATCCTCGCCTTCGACAACCTGGTGGTCAACCCGGCCTGGTGGAACGGCCTGCCCGCCGACGTGCGCAACGCCATCCAGAAAGCCGCCGACGCAGCCGTCAAACGCTCGATCCGCAAGAGCGACGGTGTGCCGCCGGAGAACATCAAGATCCTCAACGACAACGGCATGCAGTCCGTGGCGCTGACCAAGGCGCAGGAACAGGTCATGCGCGACGCCATGCAGCCGGCGGTGAAGAAGGAGTTCCTCAGCGCCACCGCGCCCGACGGCGTGAAGCTGCTCGAACTGCTCGACCGGCTGTAGAACCGCGCGCGGCGTCATTGCCATGCAAACGCCGCGCGCCACCAGCGTGAGCGAAAGCCCAGCCCTGCGTGTGCTGTCAAGCGCCGTGCGTGCGCTGGCCGGCCTGGCGATGGCGCTGGCAGCCGCCGGGCTGCTGCTGGCGCTGGCCCTGATCGGCTGGGCGGTGGTCATGCGCTACGTGTTCAATGCCGCGCCGGTGTGGGTCGACGAGGTCGTGGGTTTCCTGCTCGTCGGCATCGTCATGCTGGCCGCGGCGCAGACCTTCAGGCGCGGCGAGCACATCGGCGTCGATCTGCTGATCGAGCGGCTGAACACCCGCGCCCGGCGTTGGGCGTCTGCCTGGGCCGCGCTGGCCACGCTCGCCATCACTGGCGTGCTCATCGTCAATGGCTGGGAAACGGCGATGCTGGCGCGCATGCTCGGCCTGCTCACCGAAGGCCACCTCGAATGGCCCACCTGGTGGCTGATGCTGCTGATGCCGGTGGGCGGCGTGCTGCTGTTGCTGGCGGCGGTGGAAGCGCTGTGGCGCGCGCTGGCCGGGTTGCCGCCCGTGCAGGGCAAGGTCATCGAGCACGGCGTGCCACAGGAGCCGGCGTGATCATCGCGCTGCTCTTCCTGGCCTTGCTGCTGCTGCTGTTCACCGGCTTGCCGATCTTCGCCGGGCTGGCGCTGTTCGGCGGTGCGCTGCAATACCTGACGCAGGGCGAGCTGGGCTCGGTCACCGAGGTCATCTTCGGTGAGCTGAACCGCTATCTTCTGGTGGCGATTCCGCTGTTCGCGTTCATGGCGCAGTTGATGATCCGCGGCAAGATCGTCGACGACCTGTACGGCACCGCCTACACGCTGACGCGGCACCTGCCGGGCGGCCTGGGCATCGCCACGATCGCCGCGTGCACCATCTTCGCCGCCATCTCGGGCTCCAGCGTGGCCACCGCGCTGACCATCGGCGCCGTCGCCATTCCGCAGATGGTGCGTTACGGCTACGACCCGAAGGCCGCCTACGGGCTGGTGGCGGCCGGCGGCACGCTCGGCATCCTGATTCCACCGTCGGGGCCGATGGTGTTGTACGGCGTGACCACCGACACCTCGATCGGTGGCCTGTTCATGGCCGGCATCGTGCCCGGGCTGCTGATGGCGGCCGTGTTCGTCGCCTGGAGCATGGGCACCACCGCGTTCGCGCACCGCCACATTCGGCGCGAGGTGCGGGCCACCTGGCGCGAGGCGTTGCGCGCGTTGCGCCAATCGGTGTGGGCGCTGTCGTTGCCGGTGTTCGTGCTCGGCGGCATGTACGCGGGTGTCTTCACCGCCACCGAAGCCGCCGCGGCCGGCGCCTGGCTGGCGTTGATCGTCGGCGTAGCGATCTACCGCACTTTGCGCTTGCGCGACATCTGGCACAGCGCGGTCGAAGCCTGCCGCATCTCGGCAATGCTGTTCATGATCCTGGCCGGCGCGTCGGTGTTCGGCCATGTGCTGACCAAGCTGCGCATCCCGCAGCTGATCGTCGAAAGCGTCATCGCCGCCGACATCGGCGTCACCGGCTTCCTGCTCGTGATGATGGCGCTGATCTTCGTCCTCGGCATGTTCCTGGAGTCGATCGCCATCATCCTCATCACCACGCCGGTGATCCTGCCGGCGATGCACCACCTGGACATCAACCCGATCTGGTACGGCGTGCTGCTGGTCATCAACCTCGAGCTGGCGCAGATCACGCCGCCGGTGGGCATGAACCTGTTCACCATCAAGGCCATCACGCACGCGCCGATGGGCGCCATCATCCGCGGCTCGGCGCCCTATGTGCTGCTGATGCTGGCGGTGCTGGGGCTGGTGATGGCGTGGCCGCAGATCGCCTTGTGGCTGCCGGGCACGATGCTCTAAAGTCGCTTGCAACTTCAGTTGCAGGAGGGCCCGATGATCGACCTGCTGGACATCTGCTATGTGCGCCTGGGCACACGCGACCTGGGCGCGGCCGACCACTTCGCGCGTGACATCGTCGGCCTCCAACTGGCGCGCACCGAAGGCGGCGCCCACTACTACCGCAGCGATGCACGTGACCACACGCTGGTGTATTTCGAAGGCGACCCGGCCGACCATGCGGTGGGTTTCGAAGTGCGCGATGCCCACACGCTCGACGCCGCCGCGGGTGCGCTCAGCGATGCCGGCTCAGCGGTGCAGCGCGGCGGCGCCGACGCCTGCGAACAGCGCGCGGTGCGCGAGTTCGTGCACTTTCGCGATCCCACCGGCAACCGCATCGAGCTGGTGGTGCGCCCGGCGCACAGCGGCACGCGCCACTTTCCGTCGCGCGATGCCGGCATCACCGGCTTCAGCCACATCGGGCTGTGCAGCAGCGACCCGCCGCGCGACGAAGCGTTCTGGACCGGACAGCTGGGCGCGCGTGTCAGCGACCGCATCGGCGACGCGGCGCTGCTGCGCATCGACGAGGTGCACCACAAGATCGCGCTGTTCCCGACCACGCGCGCCGGTGTGCAGCATGTCAACCACCAGGTGGCGAGCACCGACGACGTGATGCGCGCCTGGTACTTCCTCAAGTCGCGCGACGTGCGCATCGTCTTCGGGCCGGGCCGGCATCCGACCTCGGGCGCGGTCTTCCTGTATTTCGAGGGGCCCGACGGCATGGTCTTCGAATATTCCAGTGGCGTGCGCAGCATCGCGCCGGAAGACGAGGCCAGCTACCAGCCGCGGCAGTTTCCACGTGCCAACCCGTCGTTCTGCATGTGGGGCTCGGTGCCCGACATCGCCGAATTCAGGGTGCCGGCATGAACACGTCTTTGCGTTACGGCCCGCCGTTCAACTTCCAGCGCTGGCTCGATGACAACGCCCACCTGCTCAAGCCGCCGGTGGGCAACCGGCAGATCTGGGCCGATGCCGACTTCATGGTCACGGTGGTCGGCGGACCGAACGCGCGCAGCGATTTCCACGACGACCCGCTGGAAGAGTTCTTCCACCAGTTCCAGGGCAACGCCCACCTGCTGGTCTTCGACCGCGGGCGCTACGAGCGCATCGAGTTGAAGGAAGGCGACATCTTCCTGATGCCGCCGCACCTGCTGCATTCGCCGCAGCGGCCCGAAGGCGACAGCCGTTGCCTGGTGATCGAAAGGCAACGTGCGCAAGGGCTGGTCGATGCCTTCCAGTGGCACTGCGCGAAGTGCGGCGAAGTGGTGACGCGCATCGAGGTGCAATTGGCCGACATCGTTGCCGACCTGCCGGCGACCTACAACCGCTTCTATGCTTCCAGCGACGCGGAGCGCACCTGCAAGCGCTGCGGCACGTTGCACCCGGGGCGCGACCACGCCGCCTGGCACCGCGCCTTGCACGATGCGGGGCACATCGAAGACGAAAGCACGACGCGATGATCGACATGCATTCCCACTGCTTCCCGCGCATCGGTCGCGACGAGGCCTTTGCCGTCGATGCCGAGCGTGCGCCGTGGCTGCAGGTGGAAGACGGCGCCGATCGCGGCCACATCATGCTGGCCGACCGCAAGTTCCGGCCGGTGCTGCCCTCGTTGTGGGATCCGGCCGTGCGCGTCGCCGAGCTCGACGCGCAGGGCGTCGACGTGCAGGTGGTGTGCGCCACGCCAGTGATGTTCGGCTACGCCTGGGCGGCCGACCGCGCAGTAACGTGGGCGACGCGCATGAACGCGCACGTGCTCGACTACTGCAACAGTGCGCCGACGCGCTTGAAGGCGCTGGCGCAGGTGCCGCTGCAATCGGTGGATCTGGCCTGTGCCGAGGCCAGCCGCGCGATGAAGGCGGGCTGCATCGGTGTGCAGATCGGCAACCATGTCGGCGAACGCGACCTCGACGACGCGGCGCTGGTGCAGTTCCTGAGCCATTGCGCGAACGAGAACATCCCGCTGCTGGTGCATCCGTGGGACATGATGGGGGCCGGCCGCATGAAGCAGTGGATGCTGCCGTGGCTGGTGGCGATGCCGGCCGAAACCCAACTGGGCATGCTGTCGTTGATCCTGTCGGGCGCGCTGGAACGCATTCCGCCATCGCTGAAGATCTGCTTCGCGCACGGCGGCGGCAGTTTTGCCTGGCTGCTGGGCCGTGCCGACAACGCCTGGCAGCACCGCGACATCATCCGCCAGGATTGCCCGCATCCGCCGTCGCACTACGCGCACCGCTTCCATGTCGACACGGCAGTGTTCGACCCGGCCGCGCTGCAGATGCTGGTCGACAAGATGGGTGTCGATCGGGTCATGCTCGGTTCGGACGCGCCGTTTCCGCTCGGCGAACAGCAGATCGGCAGCCTGGTGCGCGGGGCGGGGTTCCTCGACACGGAGCAGAAACAGTTGTTGCTGCGCGCCAATGCCGAGGCATTCTTCGGGCTCTGAGCCCATGGCCCACCTGCGTCCGCGCAGAACCGAAAATGGCACCATGAAACTCGATGAACGACCCGCCGAACGCCAGGCCCTGTACGAGCAGATGCAGCCCCACGGCCTGAAGCCGTTGTGGGAAGTGCTGCACGCGCTGGTACCGTCACAACCGTCGGTGCGCACGCGCTGCGCGCATTGGCGCTGGGACGACGTGAAGCCGTTCCTCGATACCGCCGGCCGCGTCATCGGCGCCGAGGAAGCGGTGCGCCGCGTGCTGATCCTCGAAAACCCCGGCTGGCCGGGCGCCTCGCGCATCACCAGCAGCCTGTTTGCCGGGCTGCAGCTGATCCTGCCCGGCGAGGTGGCGCCCAGCCACCGCCATGCGCAATCGGCACTGCGCTTCGTCGTCAACGGCCATGGCGCCTACACCGCGGTCGATGGCGAACGCGCCACCATGTCGCCGGGCGATTTCATCATCACCCCGGCCTGGGCCTGGCACGACCACGGCAACGACGGCGACGAGCCGGTGGTCTGGCTCGATGGCCTGGACATTCCCACCGTGGCCTTCTTCGAAGCCGGCTTCGCCCAGAACGACACGCGCAGGAGCCAGCCGGTGCAACGCGCCGAAGGGTCGAGTCTGGCGCGCTACGGCAGCGGCCTGCTGCCGCTGGACGACGCGCAGCCCTATGGCGCCACCAGCCCGGTGTTCTGCGTGCCCTATGCGCGCAGCCGCGCCGCGCTGGCGCAGCTGGCGAAAGACGCCCCGGCCGATGCGCACTTCGGCACTGCCCTGCGATACACCAATCCGCAGACCGGCGGGCCGGCGATGCCGACCCTCGGCGCGTGGTTGCAGATGCTGGCGGCCGGTGCGACGACGCAGGCCTGGCGCAGCACCGCCGGCACGGTGTATTCGGTGGTCGAAGGCCACGCCGTCGCCACCTTGCAGCGCGACGACGCGGTGCAGCGCTTCGAGCTGGCGCCGAAGGACCACTTCGTGCTGCCGCCGTGGCACAGCCTGAGCTTTCAAGCCGAAGACGCCTGTGTGCTTTTCGCCTACGACGACTCGCCGTTGCAGCGCGCGGCGGGGCTGTACCGGCAGGAGCGGCTGTGAACGCACCGGTGATCCCGATCGAGGTCGAACACTCGGCCGCGCCGCGCTGGGGTGATCAGCCGACCAGCCGCGCACCCGGATGGATCTATACCGACGAGGCGCTGTACCGCGAGGAACTGGAACGCTTCTTCTATCGCGGCCACTGGTGCTACGTCGGCCTCGAGTGCGAGGTGCCGAGCAAGGGCGACTTCAAGCGCACCGCCATCGGCGAGCGCAGCGTGATCATGGTGCGCGACGAAGGCGACGCCATCCATGTCGTCGAAAACCGCTGCGCGCACCGCGGTGTGGCCTTCTGCCGTGAGCGCCATGGCACGGTGCGCAACTTCAGCTGCCCGTATCACCTGTGGACCTACAAGCTGAATGGCGACCTGAAGAGCCTGCCGTTCCGACAAGGGGTGCGCCAGGATGGTGTCGTCAACGGCGGCATGCCGGCGGATTTCGACATGGCGCAACATGGCCTGAACAAGCTGCGCGTGGCGCGGCGTGGCGGCGCGGTGTTCGCCACCTTTGATGCCGCGGCGCCGAGCTTCGAAGACTTTGTCGGCCCCGAGGTACTGGCCTATGTCGATCGCGTCTTCAGCCGCGAGCGGCCGTTGCGTGTGCTGGGCGTCAACCGCCAGCGCATTCCCGCCAACTGGAAGTTGATGCAGGAGAACATCAAGGACCCGTATCACCCGGGGCTGCTGCACACCTGGTTCGTCACCTTCGGGCTGTGGCGCGCCGACCAGCGCAGCAAGATGGTGCTCGATGCTCGCGGCCGCCACGCGGCGATGGCGTCCAGCCGCAACGAGGCGGCTGCGGCCGCCACCGCCGGCGTGACGCAGGGCGTGGCCTCGTTTCGCGCCGGCATGCAACTGCACGACGATCGGCTGCTGGATGTCGTGCCCGAACCCTGGTGGGGCGGGCCGACGGTGGTCATGACCACGCTGTTTCCGAGCCTGATCATCCAGCAGCAGGTGAATTCGCTGTCGACGCGGCAGATCTTGCCCACTGGCGCGGGCGAGTTCGATTTCGTCTGGACGCACTTCGGTTTCGCCGACGACAGCGAGGAGATGACCCGGCGGCGCCTGCGTCAGGCCAACCTGTTCGGCCCGGCGGGTTTCGTCTCGGCCGACGACGGCGAGGTCATCGCGATGGTGCAGCAGGCCTTCGCCGCCCACGGCGAGGCGCGCACGGTCAGCGAACTCGATGGGCGGGAGGTCAAGCCGACCGGCCACATGGTCACCGAGACGCTGATCCGCGGCATGCACGCGTACTGGCGCGAGGTGATGGCGCAGTGAGTCCGTCATGAGTTCGCCCTGCACCGCAGACGAGTGGCTGTCCATCGCCACGCTGTACAACGATGTGGCCGCCGCTCTCGACGCACACGATCTCGACCGCTGGCCCTCGTTCTTCACCGACGACTGCATCTACAAGCTTCAGTCGCGCGAAAACTACGACCGCGGCTGGCCGCTGGCCACGCTGGCCTTCGAAAGCCGCGGCATGCTGCAAGACCGCGTCTATGCGGCCAAGGGCACGCTGTTCCACGACCCCTACCACCAGCGCCACATCGTCGGGCTGCCGCGGGTGCTGGAACGCACCGATGCGGGCTGGCGCTGCGAGACCAGCCTGCTGGTGGTGCGCACACGACGCGACTGCCTGCCTGAAACGCTGTTCGTGGGCCGCACGCTCGACCACATCGTGGCCACGCCCGATGGGCTGCGGTTGGCCGAACGGGTGTGTGTCTTCGACAACGACCTGCTGCCCAATTCGGTGGTCGACCCGATATGAAGTGGATCCCCATCGACGCAATGCGGTTCAGATATGTGGCCGCGGCCATGAGCACGCCCTGTTGAGAATGGATCTACTCGTCTACGTTCACCTGCGGATACCTGCTGCAGCGTTGGTGCTGACGTCGGTTTGTGCGCAAGCGGCCCCAGATCACGCTTCCGCCACTGCAGTCGATGTTCGGGTAAGGAATGACTCCCAGGTCGTCTTCGGCAAGGTGGTCGTCGGCGGAAAGAACTATGGAGACATCAAGCCGGGAGCGAACTCAGAATATCAATCATGGAAGCGGGCCTACCGTTACTCGTCCGCATCGGTTGTCGTGGGCACCAAGGTGCTTGAGATCTCTCCCATTGACTACGTAGGAGAAGCATTCACTTGTAGCGGCAACTTGACGTACGTTTTGTCCCTGACTGCTGGAAGGCTCGACATACGCGTCCAGCAGGATTCCAGGTTGCCGGGCGCCTGGACGTTCGATTCAAGAAAGTGCCCGAGAGAATAGCGCCGTAGCGCTTCGCCGCGCCAGTCGGTGCGGTGCGATTGGGTTGTGCGTCTACGTTCGACCCCAAGCGGAATTGCGACTCGCGTGATTCACTTCCGCAAAGCGGCCAACCAAAAGCGTGAAGTCGCGGTTACCGACCGACAAGTGGGAGCGTGGCACCAGCTCACCCCGGCAATGCATGAACTCCAGCGGCGACATGACCAGGTGCGTGGTGCCGTCGCGAAGGCGTTCTTGAGCCTGAGCACTCCCTGACCGGAGGCGTTGAGCTGCACCCGTACATCCGACAACGCTGAGCGAGTGCCTGGAAGAAAAAGGCGGAAGCGCGGCCAGCGCACCAGCGCATGCTCGCCGCGGCGCGACCCGATGGCATGCTGCCGGCGTCGAAGCCCACAGCGGCGAGTTGTGCCACCGGTCGGTTCATGACGACACCGACGCCAGGCCGGCGCCGGGTGAGATGCCGCGTCGGCCCTGTTCGGCCCGGCCAATCGCGCACACAATAGGTAACAAACTGTCAAATTTGAACTGTGAGCTCTATCTCGTTCGAGAAGCACCTGCCGCAGCTTTTCTTGCAGCATCTGCAGCGCTTCGACGAGACGCAACCGTTTACTGTGCGCCTGAATGCCGCAGTGATGATGACCGACATCTCGGGCTTCTCTGCGCTGGCGATGGCACTGACGCGCGATGGCGCGCATGGCGTGGAAACGTTGCGCCAGGTGCTCGACGACTATTTCGGCTCGCTCGGTGCCATCGTCGCGAGCCATGGCGGTGATATCGCCACCTTCGCCGGCGACGCGGTCATCGCGTTGTGGCCGGCCGAGCGCGGCATGGCCGACGCGGCGCGTCTTGCCGCGCAGTGCGCGCTGCAGATCCAGCACGACGCTCCGGGCTGGTCGCGCGGCCGCAGCCTTGACCTGACGCAGCGCATTGCGATCTCCTGTGGCGAGGTGCTGGCCTGCAAGCTCGGCGGGTTCGACGGCAAGTGGCTGATCGTCTTTGCCGGCCAGCCCGTCGTCGATGCCGGCCGCGCGTGTGATGTGACGACACCGGGCGAGGTGTTGCTGACCGCGCCGGCCTTGGGCCACCTGCGCGACGCAGTGCAGTCCAGCGCAATGCCGTACGACGGCCATGCGCGGCTCGAGCGGCTGAATGGTGCGAATCTGTTGCCGCCGCCGCGGTTGGAAACCGACGCGCCACCGCTCGATGCACAGCGCCTCGCCGCCTACATCCCCGAGGTCCTGGTGCGGCGCGCGCACTCGGGCCACGACGAATGGCTGGAAGAATTCCGCGTTGTCACGGTCATGTTCGTCAAGCTCGACGGCATTGACTTCTCCGACACCGACAGCCCCGACGGTGCCGGCGCACTGCAGGCGATGACGCATGCGGTGCAGGAGGCGGTGCATCGCTACGGCGGCGCGATGCCCTATGTGCAGATGGACGACAAGGGCCTGAACTTCATCGTCGCCTTCGGCATTCCGACCGCCACGCATGAGGACGACTCGGCGCGGGCGCTGCGTGCCGGCCTGGACATCCAGCGCAAGCTGCGCGGCAGCGGCATGCAGCCGTCGATCGGCGTGGCCACCGGCATGCTGTATTGCGGCGAATGCGGCGCCGCGCACCGCCGCCAGTATTCGATGATCGGCCCGGCCATCAACTTCGCCGCGCGTCTGGCCGGCGCGGCGCCCGACGATCTGCTGTGCGATGAAGAAACCGCCAAGGCGGTGCGCGGCCGGCTCAGCTTCACCGTGGCCCACAACGTGCGCCCCAAGCATGCCGACGCCACCGTGCTCGCACTGCGGCCGGAGTGGCGCGACAAGGCGCCGGGCCATCAACGGGTTGGCGCCATGGTCGGGCGCAGTACGGAGCTGCGCCAGCTGCTCGAGGCACTGGAGTGCGCGCGTGGCGGCATCGGGGCACGCGTACTCGTCAGCGGCGAGCCCGGCATCGGCAAGTCGCGGCTGCTGCGCGAACTGGGCGAGCGCTGCGGGTCGCTGGGCTTTGGCGTGCTCGATGGCGCGGCACGGTCGCTGGAACGCAATACGCCTTACTTCGTCTGGCGCGAGTTGCTGGGTGCCCTGCTCGAACGGCTCGGCCAGAGCGGCGAGGCCGCGCGCGACACGCTGTTGCGACAGCTGCGCGACGTGCCGCTCGATGAGGCCGCTGCCGAGTTGCTTGACTCCCGCCGGGAGCGGGGCGGGCCGCGGCCCGGCCCTGGGGGCGCTCAGTTGCTGCAGTGGGCGCCGCTGCTCAACGACATCGTGCCGCTGGGCATCGCCGACAGCGCCCTGACGCAGCAGATGCGCGGCACGGCACGCGCTTCGTCGCTGCAGGCCTTGCTGCTGCACCTGGCCGCGCGCGCCTGCGAAGCCGGCCCCTTGCTGCTGGTGGTCGACGACCTGCACTGGATCGATGACCTGTCGGGCCAGGCGCTGCTGGCCCTGTGCGAACGCCTGGCCTCGCTGTCGGTGGTGGCCGGGTCGCGCCCACAGACCGATCAGGCCAGCGCGGTGGCGGCCGACTTCGGCCGGCTCGCCGGTGTGCACAGGCTGAGCCTCGGGGCGCTCGCCGAGGTGCTGGGTCGCGAAGTCATTGCCCGGCTGTTCGGCGTCGAAACGGTGCCGGACGAACTCAGCCGCCTGATCCACGAGCGCTCCGGCGGCAACCCGTTCTATACCGAACAACTGGCGCTCGAGCTGCGCGAATCGGGGCATGTCGAGATCGTCGGCGGGCGCTGCAAACTGCGCGAGGACATCGCCGAGCGCGCCGCCCACGCGCTGCCCGACAACCTGCGCGGCGTCATCACCAGCCGCGTCGACCGTCTCGGCGGCGAACAGGAACTGGTGCTCAAGGTGGCATGCGTCTTCGGCCGCGTCTTCGACGAAGACGGAATCAGCGCGGTGCATCCGGTGCAGCAACCGCGTGAGCGCGTCGCCGAGTCGCTGGGTTCGCTGCTGGACAGCAACCTGATCTTTCGCGCCCGCGAGCAAGGCGATACCAGCTACGCCTTCACGCATGTCATCGTGCAGGAAGCGATTTACGAACTGCTGCCGCTGGCGCAGCGCAAGCGGCTGCATCACCGTGTCGCCGACTGGCTCGAAGTCAGGCACGCCGGTGCGATGGCCGGCGCATATGGGGTGCTTGCGAGCCACTGCCTGCTGGCCGACGAGTTTGCGCGCGCGTTGAACCACCTCGAAGGCGGTGCCCTGACGGCCATGCGCCACGCCGCCTATCGCGAAGCCATCGGCCAGCTGCACACCGCGCAACGCGTGGCGCAGGAGCACCAGCTCGACGCCGATGCGCTGCGCCAGGCGCGCTGGCAATCGCTGCTCGGCGACAGCCACCATGAACTGTCGGAATTCGTGCAGGCGAAAACGCAGTACCTGAAGGTGCTGGCGCTGCTCGGCGAGCCCTTCGTCGAAGGCCGGGCCGTGCGCCTGGGCAGCATCGTGAAACACCTCGCGCTGCAGGCGTTGCCCGCACGACGCGCCGTCCGCGAGGCGGCAGCGCCCGAGGCGCTGCGACTCGCCTCGCATGCCTACGCCCAGCTTTCGGAGCTGTACTACCACGAGAACAACCCGCTGACGGTGTTGCAGCTGACCTTGCTGTCGGTGCATCGCGCACAGCGCGCCGGCGCCGAAGCCGAGCTGGCGGCGGGCTACGGCGCGCTGGCTATCGGCTTCGGGCAGGCCGGGCTGGTGGGCGTTGCGCGCTCGTACATGCGCCGCTCGATCGAATTGGCCGAGTCGCGATCGGGCGATACCAACGGCATTGCCTACGCGCATCTGCTGGCCATCGTCCATGCTTCGAGCCAGTGCGACTGGGACACGCTGGACCGCAGCGGCGGCCGCGCCGCGACGCTGTATAGCGAACTCGGCGAGCCGTTCCGGTTGGCCGCGGTGCGGTCCACACGCGCCGTGGCGGCGATCCAGCGCGGCCGCTTCGACGAGGCGGCGGCGCTCCTCGACGACATGCGGCGGGCGGCGGCGCTGGATACACCGCCGCGCGTGATGGGCTGGCACCTGGTGCCCGAACTGCAACTGGGCATCGCCTTCGGCCGCGTGGACCGGGCCCGGGTCGAGGAAGCGCAGCGCAATGCCGCCAACGTCGAATCGCTGGTCGACCGCCTGATGTCGCTGGGGTCGGTGGCCTCGGCCTGGCTGCACCTGGGCGATGCGCAGCGCGCGCTGGAGGCGGCCGCTCAGGGGCTGGAACTGCTGCTCGGGCACGCGCCGGTGGCCGGTGCCGGATTTGTCTACGGCCCGCTGGGTGTCGTCGAGGTGCTGCTCGCCTGCCGCGATCGGGTGGCTGCCGACGATCGCCCCGGCCACGACAAGCGGACGGCACGCGCTTGCGCGATGCTGAGGATCTATACCCAGCAGGTACCCAGCACGCGGCCGCGAGGCCATTTTCTGCTCGCCTGCCAGGCCGAGAACAAGGGTTCGGCGCGGCGCGCCGTGGCGCTGTGGCGCAAGGCGGCGAGCAGCGCGAAGGCCTTGTCGATGCCTGGCGACGAAGCGGCTGCGCTGCTCGCGCTGGGGCAGCGGCTGCCCGCGGGCAACGCAGAACTGGCGCAGGCGCAACTCGGCTTCGAGGCGCTGCGACTGCCCATGCCCCGGCTGTTCCAGCCGATCGGCACTGTTTGAAGGAGTGCGCGGTGGCCCGCAAGAAGATCGCGATACTGGGGGGCGGCATGGCCTCGTTGACGGCGGCGTACTACCTGACGCGCACCGAAGCCCTGCGCGCGAAGCATGCGGTCACGGTCTACCAGATCGGCTGGCGGCTGGGCGGCAAGGGCGCGACCGGGCGGCGCGACGGCCGCATCGAGGAACATGGCCTGCATGTCTGGTTCGGCTACTACGACAACGCCTTTCGCATGCTGCGAGAGGTCTATCGCGACTGGGAGCGCAACCCGGCGCACCCGTTGAGCAGTTGGCGCGATGCCTTGCAGCCGCAATCGTTCACTCCCATCGGGCCGGAGTTCTTCCCGTTGAACTGGCCGACCAACGACGCCGTGCCCGGAGACGGGCAGCTGTGCTGGACACCGTGGCAGGCCTTCACCGAGGCGCTCGGCTGGATCGCGGCCATGGTTCAGACCTGGCATGAGGAACGTGCTCGAAACGACAAGGCTCACGACAGCCCGGTGATCGTCTCGCACCAGGTGCTGCAGCACCTGCGCGAAGCCGGTCCTGCCGCGCAAATCGAAGGCCGCACCTTCGCGCAGGCGCACAACGCCCTCGGCGCCGCCGCCGCGTGGGCGCGCAGCCTCGGCGACACCCACCACGGGCCGCTGGAGCACCATGTGCCGGTCATCGCCGACCTGCTGGCGCAAACGCACCGTGGCTTCGTCGCCAGCCTGCGCGGCAAGAAGCGGGACGCCGACCTCGAGCTCGTCGCCGACGCGCTGGACGTGCTGCAGGGCTTCGCACGCGGCTTCGTGCACGACATGCTGCTCGCCGGCAAGACTGCGCGCGAACTCGACGCGCAGGAATTCAGGCATTGGCTGATGGCGCATGGCACCACGCCGGCGGTGGCCAAGGACTCGGTGGTGACGCGCGCGCTGTACGACACCATGTTCCAGTACGAAGAAGGCGACCTGAAACGCCCCAGCTACGCTGCCGGCACCTCGGTGCAGGTGATCCTGCGCATGTTCGGCTGCGCCAAGGGCGCCGCGCTGTGGGAGATGCAAGCCGGCATGGGCGAGGTGGTGGTGGCGCCGATGTACGCGCTGCTCCGGGCCCGCGGGGTGGACTTCCGCTTCTTCCGCAAGGTCGAGCGCCTGCGCCTGGACGGGGCGCGAAAGCGCATCGCGCGCATCGAACTGCAGGTGCAGGCCGAACCGTCGTCTGCGCCCTACCGGCCGACCTTCGAACAGCGCGGCATCGATTGCTGGCCGGCCGAGCCGTTCTGGGACCAGTTGAAGGGTGGCGAGCGGCTGCGCAAGGCCGGCGTGAACTTCGAGTCGCCCTGGTCGGCGTATACCCCCGCCGGGCATGAAACGCTGCACCACGGCAGCGATTTCGACGAGGTGGTGCTCGGCATCTCGCTCGGTGCGTTCAAGCGCTTGAACGACGAGCCGACGCTGGCCGACGAACTGTGCGCCGCCAACCCGGCTTTCAGCGCGATGACCGAGGGGCTCGGCCTGGTGCCATCGATGGCCCTGCAGGTCTGGTCGCCGCGCACCCTCGAAGCGCTCGGCTGGCCCTGGCCCAAGCCCGCGGCGGTATCGGGCGTCGAGCCGCTGGACATCTGGGCCGACATGAGCCAGACGCTGCGCTATGAAGCCTGGCCCGGCCGGTACAAGCCGAAGTCGGTGCACTACTTCACCGGGGTCATGGACAGCACCGCCTACCACCGGCCGAGCTCGGCGCATTCGACGCAGGACGAGGCCGATGCCGAACTGGCCGGCATCTGTGAAAACTGGCTGGTCTCGCAGGGGCCGCGCATCTGGCCGGCGGCGGTCACGCGCGCCGGTGCCTTCGACTGGAACGTGCTGCAGGCACCGCCGGGGCAGGTTGGACCGACGCGGCTGTCGGCGCAGTTCATCCGCGCCAACATCAGTCCGACCGAGTGTTGCGTCGGCTCGGCCGCGGGCACGACGCGCCTGCGGCTGAAGGCGCAGGACTCGGGCTTCGCCAACCTCGTTCTGGCCGGCTGCTGGATCGACACCGGCTTCAATACCACCTGCATCGAGGCCGCGGTGATGAGCGGCATGCAGGCGTCGCGCGCGATCTGCGGCGAACCGGCGCACGTGGTTGCCGAGGACCTGCTGCAACGCCCGCACCATGGCCTGCTCAGCGCAGAGTCGCCGCGGGGCGTTCTGCAGCAGGTGGGGCGGGCAATCGAAGAAGGCGTCGAGCGCCTAGGCAGTTGGCTGTTCGGCACGCGCACCACGCACGACGGGAAATGAGCATGCCGAGCAGTCAACCGAAGAAGATCGCCATCCTGGGCGGCGGCGTCGGCGCGATGACCGCAGCCTTCGAGCTGACCCAGGAGGCCGATTGGCGCGACAAGTACGACATCACGGTCTACCAGCTGGGCTGGCGGCTCGGCGGCAAGGGCGCCAGCGGGCGCGAGCTGAAGAAAGGCGCGCGCATCCTCGAGCATGGGCTGCATGTCTGGGGTGGCTTCTACGACAACTCGTTTCGCCTGCTGCGCGAGTGCTACGAGGCGCTGCAACGCCCCAGGAGTGTGCCGATCCGCAGCATCGAGCAGGCCTTCCACGGCGTCGACCAGGTCTACCTGTGCGACACGGTCGACGACCAGCCCCATGTCTGGCGCATCGACTTTCCGGCCAATCACGAAGCGCCCGGCAGCGGCGGCGTGTTGCTGACACCGCGCGACTACCTGATCGAACTGCTCGAAGGGCTGGCCAAGCTGATCGAGCGCTTCCCGATCGGCGCGCCGCCGGGGCAGACATTGCTGTTCGCCGCGCTGCCGCCGCACCTCGCGACGCACCTGCCCAAGCTGCTGCCGGCGCAGGGCCGGTCGCACCTGCATGCGGCTGCGGCGATGGCGCGACAGATGCCCGACAGCGGCGGACCGCTGCAGCCCCTGCTGCACTGGCTGCTCGGCGAATTCCTCGAGCGGCTGGCCGCACGCACCGCGCCGCAAAGCCTGAACCCGACGCTGGGCTCGGTGATCGCGGCGCTCGAAATCGGCACGGCCTGCGCGCGCGGCATCGTTGCCGACAGGGTGCTCGAAAACGGCTTCGATTCGATCGACGATGTCGAGTGGACCGACTGGACCATGAAACATGGCGCGTCCAGGCGTGCGATGGAGTCCTGCGTGGGCCGCTGCGCCTACGACTACGTGTTCGGCTTTCGCAGCGGCGTGCCCGACTTCGAGCACCGCGCGGTGGCCGCCGGTGCCGGCACGCGCGCGATGCTGCGCCTGGTGTTCACCTACAAGGGCTCGCTGTTCTTCAAGCTCAACGCCGGCATGGGCGACATCGTCTTCGCGCCGATCTATCAGTTGCTGCACCAGCGCGGCGTGAAGTTCCGCTTCTTCCACAAGGTCACGAATCTCGGGCTCAGCGCCGACGGACAGGAGATCTCGACGATCGAGGTCGAGCGCCAGGTCGACCTGAAGGACGCGCAGGCCGAATACCGGCCGCTGGTCGACGTGCAGGGCCTGCCTTGCTGGCCGTCGACGCCGGATTTCACCCAGATCGTCGATGGCGACAAGATCGAGAAGGCCGGGATCAATCTGGAGAGCATGTGGTCGGGCTGGAAGAGCGCCGGGCACAAGACGCTGAAGCGGGGCCGCGACTTCGACCTGGTCGTGCTCGGCATATCACTCGGCGCGCTCGGGACCATGACGCCCGAACTGGCCAAGCGCCACCGGCCCTGGAAGGACATGCTCGACAAGCTGCAGACGGTGGCCACGCAATCGATGCAGTTCTGGTTCGTCGACAACGTTCGCCAGCTCGGCTGGCCGGCCGACAGCGGCTTGCTGACGAGCTACGTCGAGCCGATCGACACCTGGTCGGACATGTCCTTCCTGCTGCCGTACGAAGCCTGGGGCGCGAAAGCACCGAAGCAGATCTCGTACTTCTGCAGCACCTTCGCGCCGACCGAAGCCGCACCGCCGTTCGGCGCCAACGACTTTCCGGCGCGCCAGCTGGCAGTGATGAAGGCCGCCGCGATGCCCTGGATCGACAAGCGCCTGACGCAACTGCTGCCCAGGACCGAAGGCGCTCATGGCAGGTTCGATTGCGCCAAGCTGTTCGCGCCCGGCGCGCACAACGACGACGAGCGGCTGGCGGCGCAGTACTTTCGCGTCAACGTCGACCCGCCGTCCGAGCTGTACGTGCAGTCGGTGCCGGGCAGCACGAAGTACCGGCTCACGGCTGACGGCAGCGGCTTCGACAACCTGTTCCTGGCCGGCGACTGGGTGCGAACCGGGCTGAATGCCGGTTGTGTCGAGGCTGCGACGATGGCCGGTCTGCAGACAGCGCGCGCCATCAGCGGGCGCGACATTCCGATCGTTGGCGAAAGCGACTTGGCCGAGTCGCCGCTGGCCGCGCAAAACGCACCGCTGCCGTGGTCGCTGGCCTATGCACAGGGGGACATCAGCTCGGCCATCGTCACGCTGGCGCTGCCCATGCAAGAGGTCAAGAAACTGCTCGTCCCGGGGTTGAAGCTGCTGGCGCAGCGGCTAAGCCCAGCCGGCACGCACCCGGTGGGGCTGATCTTCGCCGACCAGAGCAAGGTGCGCGCGAACTTCCTGCCGGCCGGCGGCATGGCCTACCGCGAATGTGCGATCGCGATTCCGTATGTCGGCTTCGTCGAGACGCGCCGCGCCGCGCCGGTGCCGCTGATGCTGTTGCCGGCGCTGTACCTCGACCGCCTGCTGCCGACGCTGGCCGGACGGCTGTTCTACGGCTACCGCAAGCACCTGGCACGCAACAGCGCTGCGGTGACGCAGCGCGAGGTGGCCGAACTGCTCGGCGGCGCCGAGTTGTTGCACGCACAGCTGACGCGCGACGGACCACCGGGTTCGGCCTACGACTTCGAATACCTCGGCGCGCTGCGCGCCATGATGCGCCAGCCGATCGTCACACCCGACCCGCTTCGCGGCTGGCTGTACTCGTTTCTGGACTACCGCTTCGAACTGGCGACGATCACGCCGCTGCACGGCCGCGTCGAGGTTGCGGCAGCCGTGCTCGGTGCCGGCAGCGCGCGCAACTGGCCGGTGGAATCGGTGCGCAAGGCACCGCTGGGGGCCTTCCAGTTCGACGGTGACTGGACGCTGACCAACCCATTCGAAAGCCACGCGCTCGCGGCCATGCTCGCGCGCCGAGACCCGGCGCACAGCGTCTGAGATCACACAACTGAGGGCTTCTCATAGTGGCCTGGACCGTGAATTCCGCAGGTCACTCTGACCATCAGCAACTGCTGCGTTGCTGATCGCTCGCGCCGGACTGGGTGAGCCTTCTCGTGGGCAAGCCGCCGCTTCTGAACGGCATTGCCTTTGGATGAGGGGGTGGTCGGTGTAGCCTTTGCGGGCTGGCTCAATCAAGGAATGGCCATGAAGGTTTTTCTCACCGGCGCCACCGGCTACATCGGCGGCTCTCTCGCGCAGCAGTTGCTGGCCGAAGGCCATGACCTGCGCGCGCTGGTTCGTGACGAAACGAAGGCCGCGGCGCTGGTGCAGCGTGGCATCACACCGGTGATCGGCACGCTCGACGATGCGCCGCTGCTCAGCGACGAAGCGCAAAGCGCCGACGCGGTCATCAACGCGGCCAGCAGCGACCACGGCGCCGCCATCGATGCGCTGCTCGCCGCTCTCGCCGGTTCGGGCAAAGCGCTGCTGCACACCAGCGGTACCAGCGTGATCGGCGATGACACCGTCGGCGAAACCGAATCGCCGCAGGTTTTCGACGAGGACACGCCCTTCGTCGTGCCGCCGGGCAAGCTGGCGCGCGCGGCCATCGACCAGCGCATCCGCGATGCTTCGCGGCAAGGCGTGCGCTCGGTGGTGTTGTGCAACAGCATGATCTATGGCATCGGCGCGGGTATGCAACCGCACAGCGTGCAGGTGCCCCGGCTGGTGGACGAGGCCCGGCGCCGAGGTGTCGTGCACGTGGTCGGCCGGGGGCTGAACCGCTGGTCGAACGTGCACATCGACGATGTCGTGGCGCTGTACCTGCTGGCGTTGCGCAGCGCACCCGCCGGCGCCTTCTACTTTGTCGAGAACGGCGAGGCTTCGTACCTCGAGATCGGTCAGGCCATCGCCCGGCGCCTGGGCCTGGGGCCGGTGCAGCCGTGGAGCCTGGCGCAGGCCGGCGAGATCTTCGGCGAAGCGTCGGCGCGCTACACCTTCGGCTCGAACAGCCGCGTGCGGGCCCGGCGCGCGCGGGACGAGTTGCAGTGGGCGCCGGTGCATGGCTCGGTCTCCGACTGGATCGAACGCGACATGCCGCTGCCCTGAAATCCAGCCCAGTCGGGGCCGCGGGCCGCGGGTTGCACCTGCTGCCCGCGCGGGCGGCGAGCCCTTAGACTTGGATCATCACCCGCTCGGAGAATTTCCCATGTCCCGTTTCCGCCCCGTTGCCGCCGCGCTGCTGGCCTTCGCCGCCAGCGCCGCTTTCGCCCAGGCGCCGCCCATCAAGATCGGCTTCGTCGCTGAACTGTCCGGACCGCAGGGCGCGCTGGGTACCGACCAGTACGATGCCTTCATGATGGTCGTCGATCGCAACGGCGGCAAGCTCGGCGGCACGCCGGTCGAGATCTTCCGTGAAGACAGCCAGCTCAAGCCGGACGTCGCCACGCAGATCGTCGCCAAGCTGATCGAGAAGGAAAACGTCTCGATCATCACCGGCATCACCTTCAGCAACATCATGATGGCGGTGCAGAAGCCCATCACCGACAAGGGTGTGTTCCTGATCGGCAGCAACGCCGGCCCGGCGCCGATCGCCGGCGCGCAGTGCAGCCCGTACCAGTTCATCGTCTCGTGGCAGAACGACAACCAGTCTGAAGTGGTCGGCAAGTACGCCACCGACAAGGGCTACAAGAAGGTCATCGGCATGGCGCCGAACTACCAGGCCGGCAAGGACTTCATCGCCGGCTTCAAGCGCTTCTACAAGGGCGAGATGATCGACGAGATCTACACGCCACTGAACCAGCCCGACTTCTCGGCCGAACTGGCCAAGGTGGCCGCGGCCAAGCCCGACGCGGTGTTCGTCTTCTACCCCGGTGGCCTGGGTGTGAACTTCGTGCGCCAGTACCAGCAGCAGGGCCTGATGGGCAAGATCCCGCTGCTGTCGGCCTCCACGTCCGACGGCACCACCCTGCCGGCGCAGAAGGAAACTGCGTTGGGCGTCATCTCCGGCACCTTCTGGGGACCGGATTTCGACAATCCCACCAACAAGCAGTTCGTCGAGGAGTTCGAGAAGAAGACCGGCCGCATCCCCAGCCAGTACGCGGCGCAGAGCTACGACGCGGCGCTGCTGCTGGATTCGGCCATCGCCAAGGTCAAGGGCAACGTCGCCGACAAGGCAGCCTTCGGCGCGGCGCTGATGGCGGCGGACTTCAAGTCGGTGCGGGGCAACTTCAAGTTCGGGCCGAACCACTTCCCGATCCAGGACATGTCGATCTTCGAAGTGGCGAAAGATGCGAAGGGCCGTGTCAACCTGAAGACCATCGCCACGCCGCTGAAGAACCACAGCGACGCCTACGCTCCACTTTGCAAAATGTGAGTGCTGTCACTGGCAACTGACGGGCCGGCAGCACCGGCCCGTTTTGCATCATGACCACCGGCCTGTTCCTCACCCAGTTGCTCAACGGGCTGCAGCTCGGCGTGCTGCTGTTCCTGTTGTCGGCCGGGCTGACGCTGGTCTTCGGCATCATGAACTTCGTGAACCTGATGCACGGTTCGCTGTACATGATGGGCGCGTACTTCGCCGCCGCCGGCTACAACCATTTCGACGGCAGCTTTCTCGCCGCCGCGCTGGTGGCGGTGCCGGCCACCCTGCTGCTCGGCCTGGTTGTCGAGCGGCTGGTGCTGTCGAAACTGTACCGCCGCGACCACCTCGACCAGGTGCTGGTCACCTTCGGCTTGATCCTGTTCTTCAACGAGGTGGTGCGCTACTTCTGGGGTGCCTCGTCGGTGTACATGAACACGCCGAAATGGCTGTCGGGCACCGTCGATCTGTTCGGCCTGCCGTACCCTTCGTACCGCTTCGCCATCATCGCCGTCGGCTTGGCAGTGGGCGCGGGGCTGTATGTGCTGATCCACCGCACGCGCGTGGGCATGCTGATTCGCGCCGGCGCGTCGAACGCCGACATGGTGTCGGCGCTGGGCGTGGACATCAAGGGCCTGAACAGCGTCGTGTTCGCGCTCGGCGCCGGCCTGGCCGGGCTGGCCGGCTTGATGGCCGGGCCGATCGTCTCGGTGCAGTCCGGCATGGGCGAACCGATCCTGATCCTGACGCTGGTGGTCATCGTCACTGGCGGCATCGGCTCGATCCGCGGCGCGTTCTATGGCGCGCTCATTGTCGGCATCGTCGACACCATCGGCCGCGCCTTCCTGCCCGGCTTGCTGCGCGAAGTGTTCGAACGCTCGGTGGCGCAGGCCGCCGGGCCGGCGATCGCGTCGATGCTGATCTACCTGCTGATGGCGGTGGTGTTGGCGCTGAAGCCTGCGGGGCTGTTTCCGGTCAAACATGGTTAAGCCCAGCGCCATCGCCGCCGCCGTGGTGCTGGGCGCTCTGGGTCTGGTGCCTGCGCTGGCCGGCGCCTTCGACCAGCCCTACTACGTCACCTTGTTCACCCGCATCCTGGTCTTCGCATTGGCCGCGCTCGGCCTGAACCTGATCCTCGGCTATGGCGCGATGGTCAGCTTCGGGCATGCGATGTACATGGGAATCGGCGCCTACGCGGTGGGCATCCTGTCGGCCGAAGGGATCGCCAGCGGCTGGCTGCACGTGGGCGCGGCCCTGGGGGTCGGCGCGGTGGTGGCGCTGATCGTCGGCGCCATCTGCCTGCGCACCAGCGGCATGGCTTTCATCATGATCACGCTGGCCTTCGCGCAGATGCTGTTCTTCCTGGCCGTGAGCCTGCGCGAATACGGCGGCGACGACGGCCTGCGCATCACCCGCGGCAGCGATTTCGGCATCGTCGACCTGACGCAGCCGAACACGCTGTACTACAGCGCCTATGCGCTGCTGCTGCTGCTGCTGTTCGCCTTCTGGCGGCTGATCCACGCGCGCTTCGGCATGGTGCTGCGCGGCTGCAAGGTCAACGAGCGGCGCATGGCCGCTTTGGGCTTTCCCACCTTGCGCTACAAGCTCGCGGCATATGTGCTGTCGGCGCTCGTGTGCGTGCTGGCCGGCGTGCTGCTGGCCAACCTGACGAACTACGTGGCGCCGTCGTACATGGCCTGGACGGTGTCGGGCGAACTGATCGTGATGACCGTGCTCGGCGGTCTCGGCACGCTGGTGGGCCCGGTCGTCGGCGCCGCCGCGTTGCTGCTGCTGGAAGAGCTGCTCACGTCTTTGAAGCTGGGCCTGCCATGGCTCGACACGCTGCTCAACCAGCACTGGCTGGCGCTGATCGGCCTGTTCATCGTGGCCGTGGTGCTGGTGCTCAAACGTGGCCTGTACGGCTGGCTGGTGCAGCGCGAGGCGAAGACGTCGTGACCTTGCTGAAGATCGAGGGCCTGGTGAAACGCTTCGGTGGGCTGCTGGCCACCGACCACCTGTCGATGACCCTCGACCAGGGTGAGATCCATGCCGTGATCGGCCCCAACGGCGCCGGCAAGACCACGCTCATCAACCAGCTGGGCGGCGAGATCGCGCCCGACGAAGGGCGCATCGTCTTCGGCGGTCGCGACATCACGCGCCTGGCGCCTTGGCAACGCGCGCTGGCCGGCATCGGCCGCAGCTACCAGATCACCTCGGTGTTTCCGGAGTTCAGCGTGTTGCACAACCTGTGCCTGGCGGTGCAGGCGCATGCCGGCCACAGCTTCCGCTTCTGGCGTGCGGCGGCCAGCGAGAAGCGCCTGCGCGGGCCCGCCGAAGCGGCGCTGGAATTGACAGGTCTTGGCGCGCGTGCCACGACGCGGGTGTCGGAACTGGCGCACGGCGAACGCCGCCAGCTCGAGATCGCGATGACCTTGGCCACCGGCGCGAAGCTGCTGCTGCTCGACGAACCGATGGCCGGCATGAGCCACGCCGAATCGGAAGACGTGGTGGCGCTGCTGGGCAAGCTGAAGGGGCAGCACACGATCCTGCTCGTCGAGCACGACATGGACGCGGTGTTCAGTCTGGCCGACCGCATCACCGTGCTCGTCTACGGCAGCGCGCTGGCCTGCGGCACGCCGGAGGCGATCCGCAACAACGAGGAAGTGCGCGACGCCTACCTGGGCCAGCAGGAGGAATCGGTTTGAGCCCCGACACCGCCCATGGCAGCGCGTTGCTGCAGGTGGACACCATCGAAGGCGGTTACGGCGCCAGCCAGGTGCTGTTCGGCGTGTCGCTGACGGTGAACGCCGGCGAGTTCGTCACGCTGGTCGGCCGCAACGGCATGGGCAAGACGACCACGGTCAAGACCATCATGGGCCAGCTGGCACCGCGGCGCGGCATGGTGCGCATGGCCGGCAGCGAACTGCAGGGCCGGCCCAGCCACAAGGTGGCGCGCGCCGGTCTGGGGCTGGTGCCCGAAGGCCGGCAGATCTTCCCGAACCTGAGCGTGCGCGAGAACCTGGTCGCCACCGCCCACAACCGCCACGGTGCGGCCACGCCGTGGAACCTGCAGCGCGTGTATGCGATGTTTCCGCGCCTGCGCGAGCGCGAACGCAACCTGGGCGCCAACCTGTCCGGTGGCGAACAGCAGATGCTGGCCATCGGCCGCGCGCTGATGACCAACCCGCGGCTGTTGATCCTGGACGAAGCCACCGAAGGCCTGGCGCCGCTGGTGCGCAAGGAAATCTGGTCGGTGCTGGAACGTCTGAAAGGCGAGGGCTTGGCGATGATCGTCATCGACAAGAACATCGGCCCGCTGCTGCGCCTGGCCGACCGGCACTACATCCTGGAGAAGGGGCGCGTGGTGTGGCAGGGCGGCTCGGCCGAGCTGCGCGCGCATCCCGAGGTGCTGCATCAGTATGTCGGGGTCTGAGCTTGACGAGAGCTCCCGGGCGAGGAGCAAACCGGTGAGAGTGGCGGTGGCCGAGAGCGGCACCCGCGTGCCGGCTCGCTTCGGTCAGGCGCTGGAATTTCTACTGACGCCACCCACCGGCAACCGAAACCCGGGCTACGCTCGCGCACCACCTTTGTCCAACCGGAGCTTCTGATGTCCACCGTGCTGCAGCCCACCCAATCAGAGCGCAGGCAGGCCACCGGGCCGCTGCGCCAGATTGCCGAGCTGCCGGGCCCCAGGGGCTGGCCGCTGCTGGGCAGCCTGCTGCAGATCAAGCCGCCGCAATTCCACCTGCAACTGGGCCAATGGGCGCAGGAGTTCGGCCGCTTCTACAAGTTGCGCCTGGGCCCGCGCCTGCTGCTGGTGGTGGCTGACCACGAGGCGGTTGCGCAGACGCTGCGCGACCGCCCGGACGGTTTCCGGCGCACCGACCGGCTCGAAGCCATCGGGCTGGAGATGGGGCTGAAGGGCGGCCTGTTCGGCGTCAACGGCGACATCTGGAAGCGCCAGCGCCGCATGGTCATGGCGGCCTTCGATCCGGGTCATGTCAAGGCCTACTACCCGGCGCTGGTGAAGTGCGCCGATCGGCTGGCCGGCCGCTGGGACCGAGCCGCCCATGCCGGCGCCGACATCGACCTGCAGGCCGACCTGATGCGCTTCACCGTCGATGCCATTGCCGGGCTGGCCTTCGGCACCGACGTGAACACGCTCGAATCGGACGACGACGTGATCCAGCACCACCTGGACAAGATTTTCCCCAAGCTGTTCACACGCATCATTGCGCCGCTGCCGTATTGGCGGCTGTTCAAACTGCCGTCCGACCGCCAACTGCAGCGTGCGCTGGTGGCGGTGAATGCCGCGATCGACGGGTTCATCGCCTCGGCACGGCAGCAACTGGCCGACGACCCGGCGCGCCGCGACACGCCGCAGAACCTGCTGGAAGCGATGCTCGTCGCCGCCGACCGACCCGACAGCGGCATCGATGACGACCAGGTGGCAGGCAACGTGCTGACCATGCTGCTGGCCGGCGAGGACACCACCGCCAACACACTGGCCTGGTGCATCTGGCTGCTGCACGGGCACCCGCAGGTGCTGGCCCGCGCCACGGCCGAAGCGCGGCATGTGATGGTCGACGGCGGGCCGGTGACGCTGGAGCATCTGGCGCAGCTGGACTTCATCGAAGCCTGCATGCACGAGACGATGCGGCTGAAACCGGTGGCGCCGCAGCTGCCGCTGCAGGCGCTGAAGGACACCGTGCTCGGCGACGTCGCCGTGCCAGCCGGCACGGTGGTCATCAACCTGATGCGCCACGACAGCCTCGACGACGCTTTCGTCCCCGAGGCCAAGGCCTTCAGGCCCGAGCGCTGGCTGGGTGAGGGCGGCATGTCGCCGGGCTCGGCCAAGCGCATCTCGATGCCCTTCGGCGCTGGCCCGCGCATCTGCCCGGGGCGTTACCTGGCGCTGCAGGAAATGAAGATGGTGCTGCTGACGTTGCTGACGCGTTTCGACATCGTCTCGGTGGGCACGGCCGCCGGCAACGAGCCGGCTGAACGGCTGATGTTCGCGATGGCACCGGTGGGCTTGCGCATGCGGCTGGCGGCACGCACCGCCTGACCGAGTCGCGCCGCAGGGCGAGCCGGCAAAGCGCCGATTGGCGGCATCGAAGTCGAAGTTGTCCACCCTGCTGCGCGGCGACTTCACCAACCTGGCGGAGCGCGAGCTGATGGCTTCCCTTGACCGTGTGGGCCACGTCGACCTCGAGATCAAGGTCCAGCCGGCGTGTGCGCCGGTGGGTCATCCGGTGTTGTCTGTGGCTTGACGAGCAGGTCGAACCGCGCCAGCTCATCGCGCGGTTTACCCGCTTCCGTCACCCGCCCTCCCGCACCGCAGGGACACAACTGCGCACGGCCCGGGTGCGCCGGCCACTCGGCAGGGGACATTTCGGTGCCAAACCCTGGCGCGACATTTGCATGCTGTCAGGTTCGCCAATAAACTGGGACCGATGGTCCCGATTTATTTCGGAAGGTTTTCCCGAACCGAAGCGGCACGGTCGCGTTCGCCTGGCCGCCCCTTCAGCCCACCAGGAGTCGTCCATGAGCCTGATCTCTTTGACCCGCCACTTCGCGGCGCTGTGCGCGCTGCTGCTGTGCGGCGGCGCCGCGCTGGCGCAAGCGCCGAAGGTCGTCAACTTCGGGGTGCAGCCGGCCACGCAGCCGATCTACATCGCACGCTCGGCCGGGCTGCTGGACAAGATCGAGGCCAAGCACAACGTGAAGATCGAGTTCAAGACCTTCTCCTATGGCGCACCACAGAACCAGGCGATGGCGGCCGGGCAGATCGATCTGTCGTCCGCCGGCATGGGCCCGGCCATCGTCGCCGCGGCGCGGCTGCCGGCCAAGCTGCTGGCGATTTCGATCCTGGAGCAAACGGCCATCATCGTGCCGGCCGATTCGCCGGTGAAGACGGTGGCCGACCTGAAAGGCAAGCGCATCGCCTATCCCGGCGAGGGCTCGCAGCAGTTTCCGCTGTTGGTCACCGCGCTGAAGCAGGCCGGGCTGCAATTGAGCGATGTCGAGTTGTTCAAGACCAAGGGCTCCGATGTGCCGCAACTGGTCGATCAGAAGAGCGTCGATGCCGGCATCACCTGGGACCCGCATGTGTCGCAGGCGCTGGCCTCGGGCAAGAGCCGCGTGCTGTTGAAGGCCGAGAAGATCCTGCCGCTGAAATCGGGCCACTACATCGGCAACGGCGTGTATGGCCGCACCGAATTCATCGACGCCAATCCGGCGCTGGTGGAAGACATCCTGGTGGCCATCATCCAGGCCATCGGCATGATCAACGCCGACCCCGAGAAGGCGGTGAAGATGTGGAGCGACCAGATCGGCTTTCCGCCCGAGGTCATCCGCTTTTCGTTGAAGGAAGGCATTTCGGTCTATGACGCCGACGTGGTGCCCACGCAGGAACTGGTTACCAAATACGTGAGCTTCCTGAAGGAAGCCAAGATTCTCGAGCCCAACGACGAGCCGAAGCTGGCGCTTGACTTGGCCGCGAAGGCGCTGGCGCGCACGCGCAAGTAAGCGCGCATGGCGTTGGCGAGCGACGCGAGCGGTGGTGCGGGCGGCCGCCTGATCCACAGCGCGCTGCCGTACCTCGTGGCGATGACCGCGGTGGTGCTGGTGTGGCAGGCCGTGGTAGTCATCAGCCAGGCCAGCCCGGCGGTGCTGCCCAGCCCCGCGCGCACCGCCAACACGCTGTGGGACCTGGCGCTGTCGGGCAAGCTGTTCACGCATGCCGGCGCCAGCCTGGGGCGGGTGTTCGCGGCGTGGTTGCTGGCCGCCATGCTGGCGGTGCCGCTGGGGCTGGTGCAGGCCACGAACAAGCGCGTCGAGCGGCTGCTCGACCCGTTGGTGGAGCTTTTTCGTCCGATCTCCCCTCTGGCTTGGATCCCGATGGCCATCCTCTGGTTCGGCATCGGCGAAGGCGGCAAGGTGTTCATCATCTTCATCGCCACGTTCTTCCCGATCCTGCTCAACACCGTGTCGGGCGTAAAAGGCATCGATCCGGTGCTGGTGCGTGCCGGCCGCGTGCTCGGCTGCGACAGCGAAGCCAAGCTGTTCTGGCGCGTGATGCTGCCCGCGGCCATGCCCACCATCCTGGTCGGCCTGCGCATTTCCTTCGGCACCGGCTGGGCCGCGATCATCGCTGCCGAACTGGTGGCGGCCAACAAGGGGTTGGGCTACCTGATAGCCAACGGCATGGAGATCCTGCGCAGCGACCTGGTGCTGGCCGGCATGATCGTCATCGCCTTGCTCGGCGTAGCCATCGACGGTGTGTTCCGCTGGCTGGGCAAGCGCTTTGGTGCCGATGGCGGTGTGCAATGAGCGATGCCACTGCCGTTGTGGCGGGCCCCGGCGTGCACGTGCAGGCCGTGAGCAAGACCTTCCATCCGGACAAGCAGGCGCCGGTGGAAGCGCTGCGGCCGATCGAACTGGATATCGCCGACGGCGAGTTCGTCGCGCTGATCGGGCCTTCGGGTTGCGGCAAGAGCACGTTGCTGAACATCGTCGCCGGCTTCGAGGCACCGAGCGCCGGCAGCGTGTTCGTCGATGGCGAGCGTGTCACAAGGCCGGACATCAAGCGGGGCATGGTGTTCCAGCAATACGCGCTGTTTCCGTGGCTCGATGTGCGCGACAACATCGCCTTCGGCCTGCGCCAGCAGGGCGTGGCGCGCGCCGAGCGCGAACGCATTGCCGATGCCTACCTCGAACTGGTCGGCCTGAAAGGCTTCGCACGCGCCAAACCGTCCGCGCTGTCGGGTGGCATGAAGCAGCGCGTGGCGCTGGCGCGTGCCTTCGCCACCGACCCCGGCACGATCCTGATGGACGAACCTTTCGGCGCGCTGGACGCGCTGACGCGCAATTTCCTGCAGCAAGAGCTGTTGCGCATCTGGCGCGAACACCGCAAGACGATCGTGCTCGTCACGCACTCGGTGCAGGAGGCCCTGTTCCTGGCCACGCGGGTGATCGTCATGACCAGCCAGCCGGGGCAGGTCAAGCTGGACCTGCCGATCGAACTGCCGTATCCGCGCAGCATCACCGACGCGAAACTTCGCGAACTGGAAGCCACGATGCTCGATGCCTTGCAGGATGAGCTGCGCAAGACCTTCGGCGATGAGGACGCCGCAGCGGCGGGTGATTGAATGAACGCGCAGATCGAGCCCTCGGTGGCAGACCGGACCGAAGCGGTGCTGGGTCGGATCGCCGCGCGCGAGCCGACGCTGCAGGCGTTCGTTGAACTGAACAGCGAAGCGGCGCTCGTGCAGGCGCGTGCACTGGACGCCCTGCCGCCGGAACGCCGCGGCCCGTTGCACGGCTGGCCGCTGGCGGTGAAGGAGATCTTCGATGTCGAGGGCCTGCGCTCGCCATTGGGTTCGCCGGTCCATGCCGATCGGCGCGCGGCCGCCACCGCGCCGGCGGTGCAGCGCCTGGTCGCGGCCGGCGCGGTGGTGCTGGGCATCACGCGCGCCACCGAATACGCGCTCGCTGCCGTGCCGCCAACCGTGCACCCGCTCGATGCGCGGCGTTCGCCGGGGGCTTCGTCGAGCGGCTCGGCCGCGGCGGTCGGTGCGCGGCTGGTGCCGCTGGCGCTGGGCTCGCAGACCATCGGCTCGATCATCCGGCCCGCCGCCTATTGCGGCGCTGTCGGCTTCAAACCCGGCATCGGCGTTTACCCCACGCAAGGCATGTTGACGCTGTGCGAAGCGCTGGACCACCCGGGTCTGATCGGTGACACGGTGCAGCGTGTCGCTGCAGCCCATGCGGTGCTGGTGGGCAAGCGCATGGCAGCGCCGCGCGCCGACGCGCCGTTGGCGCTGTGCCTGCTCGCGCCGTGGCACGACGAAGCGCTGGCCCCGGCGCAGCGCGATGTCATCGATGGGGTGTGCCATCGCTTGCGCCGCGCCGGCTGCGAACTGCGCGAACTGCGCGTGCCCGCCGCCATCGCGCGAGTCGAGGCGCAGGTGCTCGACACGCTGTTGTCGCGCGATCTGGCGCGCCACCACGGCGCGTTCTTGCGCCGCCATGCCGGCCAGGTATCGGCCGAACTGATGGCGTGGGCCGAGCGCGGCGCGGCGGTCGGTGAAGCCGCCTATGCCGAGGCGCTGCGGCAGCAGGCGCACATTGCCGGCGCGTTGAACGTATGGCTGCGGCCGGGCGAAGTCGCCATCACCGCGGCCACGCTGGACGTGGCGCCGCTGCGCGAACACGGCAGCGGCTCGCGCGCGCCGCAGCGGCTGTGGACGCTGGCCGGCCTGCCCACGCTGACGTTGCCGGCAGGCAGCAGCCAGGGCTTGCCGCTGGGCGTTCAGCTGGTGGGCCGCCGCGGTGAGGAATGCACATTGCTGGCCCAGGCGCAGCGGCTCGAAGCGCTGGTCGAGGTCGAGGCCGCGCGCTGAATGACAATCTGCGCCGGCATGCAGCAACGGGACGACGAAGAAACCGCGCGCACCACCGGCTCGGCGCTGGGCAAGGCTTTGGCCGTGCTCGAAGCGGTGGCCGAGGACCCGCGGGGCGCCAGCGGTGCCGAGATCACCGAGCGCAGCGGCCTGCCCAAACAGACCGTGCACCGTGTGCTGCGCCAGCTCGAGGATCTGGGCCTGCTGGCCTGGGATGCGGTTGTCGAGCGCTATGCCTTCGCGGCGCGCTTGCGCAGCCTGTCGCGCAGCGTGCTGGCGGGCAGCGGGGCGCAGAACCCGGCCGCCCACGCGGTGTTGCTGGCGCTGGTGGATGCCTTGGGCGAGACCTGCAACGTCGGCGTGCTCGACGATGACCAGGTCATCTACCTCGACCGGGCCGAATGCCACTGGCCACTGCGCCTGCAACTGCATGCGGGCAGCCGCGTGCCGGTGCATTGCACCGCCATCGGCAAGCTGCTGCTGGCGCACCTGCCGCGCGAACAGCTCGAACGGCTGCTGCGCGGCCTGACGCTGGCGCGGCATACGCGGAACACGCTGGTCACGCGCGCGACGCTGCTGCGCGCGCTCGACGAGGTGCGCGTACAGGGGCATGCCGTCAACCAGGAGGAGGATTTTCTCGGGCTGGGTGCGCTGGCGGTGCCGGTGCGCGATGCCCAGGGCCAGGTGGTGGCCGGCCTGGCGGTGCACGCACCGTTGGCGCGCTTCCCGCTGCGCCGCATGCTGGCCGAGCGCGGCCGGCTCGAGAAGGCCGCAGCGGCGATCGGTCGCGAGCTGTTCCCCGGCAACGAACGTCGAGACCGGGAGCGATGAAGGCCGCTGGGCACAATGCCCACATGATCGACGTCGATGACATCCGCCGGGCCCTGATCGACGGGGAGTTCTTCCTCGAGTACCTGCCCACGGTGTCGCTGCTCGACGGCCGCTGCATCGGCGCCGAAGCCCTGGTGCGCTGGCGCCGCGGTGGCGTGGTGGTGCCGCCGCTCGAGTTCGTGCCGATCGCCGAGAACACGCCGGTGATCGGCCTGCTCACCTACTGGGTCATGGACACGGTGGCCGCCGAGTTGCGCGAGTGGCTGCGTGCCACCCCGGACGCGCACGTCGCCATCAACGTGCCGCCCGAGATCGTCGGCCGCGGCGGCATCGAATATGCCGCCACCCGCTCCGGTCTGATCGATGTGGCCACGCAGGTGGTGTTCGAACTCACCGAACGCGGCCTGCCCGACCTGCTGGCCCTCGATGCCATCAACCATGGCCGCTCGCGCGGCGTTCGTGTGGCGCTCGACGATGCCCTCTTGCAAGGCGGTGCGAACGTGCTGGTGCTGGCGCGGGCCAACATCGACATCATCAAGCTCGACAGGACGCTGGTGGCGCAGATCGCCCCCGACACGCCGCACCCACCCTGGCTCGACGACATGACGACGCTGATGGGTGTGCCACGGCTGACGGTCATCGCCGAAGGTGTCGAGACCTTGCAGCAACAGCACACGCTGCAAGATGCCGGGCTGCGGTGGGCGCAGGGCCACTGGTTCTCGCGCCCGCTCGAGGCGCGCGCTTTCATCGCCTATCACCGGGCCAGCCAGGGCGGCGGTGGAGAAATCGCAGCAGAACGCTGAAGCCCGCTTCAGCTCGGTTGGTCAAGACGGTCAGCAGCACGCCGATCGACGTGACCATCACGCAGGGCACGACCGGGCCGTCGATCTCGCCCATGTTGCGCTGCAACTCAGGGAATGCCTGCATTAACGGCCGGGAAAGTCCGCCGCACACTTTGATTCGGTCGGACAGGTTACCGATCGGTAGCTCCGGACTGTCGAGGGCCAAGCATGATTTCTGATCAGGTCCATGAGGCGTAGTCGGCGCTAGGGTCGAATGGTTACCGACCTCCTCGATTCCCCCTGGCAGACACGGCAGGACCGCCGGGCCCACCGTGATGCCAAGCGCGATGCGGTGTTGTTGGCCGCAGCGCGCCTGTTCACCGAAGGGGGCTACCAGGGCACGTCGCTCGACGACATCGCGCGCAGCCTGAAGGTCAGCAAGCCCACGCTGTACCACTACGTCCAGAACAAGGACGAGATGCTTTTCGCCTGCCTGCAGCGTGGCCTGCTGGGGATGCTCGACAGCCTCGCCGATGCGGGCCACCTCGGCGGGCGCGACGGACTGCATGGCATGTTGCAGCGTTATGCCGACAGCGCCACCGGCGAATTCGGGCTGTGCGTGATTCGTGTCGGCGACAACCCGTTGCCCGAGGCACGGCGACAGGAACTGCGCGGCCCGATGCGGCGCATCGATGCCGAATTCCACGACCTGATCGGGCGTGGCATGGCGCAGGGCTGGATCGAAGCGGCCGACGTCACCGTCACCGCGCGCACGGTGATCGACGCGCTCAACGGCATCGCGCGCTGGTATCGGCCGCGCGAGCATGGCGCGCAGGGCCTGCGCGATGCCAAGTCGCAATGCATCGAGATGCTGATGCGCGGCGTGCTGGCCGCGCCCGGCGCGCGCGCAAGCCGTGGCGTCGCCTGGTGCGGGTCGGGCGCGCCGTCGTGCGACATCCGCATCGAAGCGCACTTCGGCGATCGCGTCACACGCTGCTTTGCCGAGCGGCCCACGTCGCTGGCACAGATGCTGGCCGATGCCGTGGCCATGCGCCCCGACGCCGAAGCGCTGGTCTGTGATGCGCTGCGCCTGAGCTGGCGCGAACTGCACCATGCGGCGCGCAAGTGCGCCGCCGGCCTGGCGCAGCGCGGTGTGCGCAACGGCGACCGTGTCGCGCTGCACCTGGGCAACGGCCCCGAATTCGTCATCGTCACGCTGGCCTGCGCTTGGCTGGGCGCGGTGCTGGTGCCGATCAGTGCGCGCGCGCATGCCGGCGAGCTGCGCTTCGCGCTCGAAGACGCCGCCGCCGTGGCCATCGTGTGCATGCCGGAAAGCCTGGCCCTGCTGCCCGAGCGCGACGCCCTGCCGGCCCTCAGACACCGCTTCATCGTGGCCGGCGCTGTGGCCGCGCCGGACGAGCCGCTGCTGGCGCTGATGCAGGCCGAACCGCTGGCCGAGGCCCATGCCGCGCAGGAGGAAGACCTGGCGGTGCTGCTGTACACCTCGGGCACGACGGGCACGCCGAAGGGCGCGATGCTGACGCACTTCAACATCGCCCACTCGGTGCTGCACTATGTTCAGTGCATGGGCCTCGGCGAGGACGACCGCAGCATCATCGCGGTGCCGCTGAGCCATGTCACCGGGCTGGTTGCGCAGCTGTACGTGATGCTGCAGGTGCGCGGCTGCGCGGTGCTGATGCCGCAGTTCAAGGCGGCTGACTTCGCGCGCCTGGCGGCCCGCGAACGCATCACCCACGCGGTGCTGGTGCCGGCCATGTACAACCTGTGCCTGCTGCTGCCCGACTTGCACGAACACGACCTCAGCGCCTGGCGCATCGGCGCCTACGGCGGCGCGGCGATGCCCACGGCCAGCATCGCCGCACTCGCCGAGCGGCTGCCGGGCATGGTGCCGATGAATGCCTACGGCGCCACCGAAACCACATCACCCGCGACGATCATGCCGCAGGGGCAGACGGCGGCGCACCGCGACAGCGTTGGCCAGCCGGTGGCCTGCGGCGACCTGCGCATCATGGACGAACGCGGCCGCGAACTGGCGCGCGGCGAGGTCGGTGAAATCTGGATCGCCGGGCCGATGGTGGTGCCCGGCTACTGGCGCAACGCCGAAGCGACGAAGCGCGAGTTCTGCGGCGGCTACTGGCGTTCGGGCGACATCGGCAGCATCGACGCCGAGGGTTTCGTGCGCATCCTCGACCGCAAGAAGGACGTCATCAACCGCGGCGGCTACAAGATCTTCTGCGTGCAGGTGGAGAACGCGCTGGCCGAGCATCCCCAGGTGATCGAGAGCGCGCTGGTCGGCGTGCCCTGCGCCGTGCTCGGCGAGCGGGTGCACGCCTTCGTCTGCGTGCGCGATCCCGATGCCAGCACCAGCCCGGTGGCGTTCAACGCGTTCTGCGCCTCGCGCATGGCCGACTATGCGGTGCCCGAGACCTGGACCATCGGCACCGAGCCCTTGCCGCGCAACCTGAACGGCAAGATCATGAAGCGCGCGCTGCGCCAGTCACTGCAGGGTGCGAGCGCATGAAAGGCTTCAAGGCCTCGCAGCAAACCATCGTCTTCGCGGTGTTCGTGCTGATGTTCGCCGGCTTCGCGCTGTTGCTGCCGGGTTTCGCGCAGGTCGACAACCTGCTCACCTTGCTGCAGAACGTCGCCATCCTGGGCATTCTCGGGCTGGGCATGGCGGTGGTGGTGATCGGCCGCGGCATCGACATTTCGATGATCGCCACCTTGGCGGTGCCCTCGGGGCTGCTGCTGCAACTGGTGGAAAACGGCATGTCGATCCCGTCGGCCGTCACGGCGTCACTCGGCCTGGCGCTGGCCTTCGGCCTGATCAACGGCTGGCTGATCGCCTATGCCGAAGTGCCTTCGCTGTTCACCACCCTGGCCTCGGGCCTGTTCCTGGCCGGGCTGGGCCAGGCCTACCTGTTCCAGCTCGAAGTGGTGCAGTGGCCCGAGACGCTGAATTCGCTCGCCTGGCTCGGCCGCGGCACCCTGGCCGGCGTGCCGATGCCGGTGGTGATGTTCGGCGTCGCGGCGGCAGCGATGGCGGTGTTCCTGCGCCGCATGCGCGCCGGGGCCTTCATCTACGCCATCGGCGACAACCCCTTCGCTGCGCGTGCCACCGGGCTGCCGACACGGCCGATCATGGTGCTGGAATACGTGCTGGCCGCGCTCGTCGGCGTGTTCGCCGGCATGGTCATGGCCGCGTCGGTCAACAGCATGCCCACGCGCATCTACAACTCCACCATGATCTACGACGTGGTGCTGGTGGTGGTGCTGGGCGGCATCGGCCTGTCCGGTGGACGCGGCGGCGTGCGCAATGTGATCATCGGCACCCTGCTGATCGGCACCATGCTCAATGGCATGACCATCATGGACATCTCCTACTCGGTGCAGAACATCATCAAGGGCGTGGTGTTGCTGATCGCGATCCTGATCGATTCACTGCTCAACCCGCGCAACGAGGAAACCGCCCAGCAAGGCGATATCTAAAGGCCCGCCGCCCGGCCATCCTGGGCGACATCGTCAACAACACACTGGAGACCCGCATGACCCGACTTCGCAAAATCACTGCATCGACCCTCGGCCTGGCTCTCGGCCTGGCCATTGCCGGCTCGGCATTGGCGCAGGGCAAGGGCCTGGACGAGCCCTTCCGTGCCGGCTACGCCAAGGCGCTCGAAGGCAAGACGGTGGGCTACATCCCGGTGGCGATGGGCTTCGATCTGACGCAGGGCTGGTACGACGGCCTGAAGAAGAGCCTGGAGCCCTCGGGCGTGAAGGTCGTGGTGCGCGATCCGAACTGGAACACCAATGCCGGCGCGCAGGCTTTCACCACGCTGATCGCCGAGAAGCCGGCGGTGATCGTGGTGCATAACCCGGACGTGCAGACCTACGCCAAGCTCATTCGCAAGGCCGAGGACGAGGGCATCTACGTGGTGCAGATCAACATGCGCTCGGCGCAGGCTTCCACCGTCTTCGTCGGCGCCGACTGGGTCGAGATCGGCGAGCGCGTCACCACCGCGGTGGTCGATGCCTGCAAGGGCAAATCGAACAAGATCGCCATCGTGCAGGGCGCACCCACCGCCGCCGCCAGCGCCTACACGCTCAAGGGCGTGGAGAACGTGCTGGCCAAGAACCCGGCGGTCAAGGTGGTGTCGAACCAGGCCGCCGACTGGGACGCGGCCAAGGCCAAGGCGCTGACGCAGACGGTGCTGAAGCAGAACCCCGACCTGTGCGGCATCGTCGGCTTCTGGGACGGCATGGACATCGGCACCGCGGCGGCGATCAAGGAAGCCGGCCTGACCGGCAAGGTGTTCCTCGCCACCTCCGGCGGCGGCTCGCAAAAGGGCGCCTGCGACCTGGTCAAGTCGGGTGCCTTCGACTACGACATCAGCTACGACGTGCCGACCCAGGCCGACGACATGGCGGCGATGATCAAGTGGCTCCTGCAAGGCGGCGTCAAGCCCGGCCAGGCGAAGCAGAACATCTACACCACGCTGATTCCGATCACCAAGGACAACGCGTCGACGGACGGCACCTGCTGGACTTTGGCGAGCAAGTAAGTCGCCATGGCACAGGTGGCTGAACACAGCCTTCGCGGCAGCGGCGCCACCGCCGCTGCCGCCGCCGCGCCCCGCGCCCAGGCGCAGGAGTCGTGGGCCGACCGTCTGACCAAGGCGCGTTACCGCTGGTGGCCCGACCACTGGTTGGGCGAGATCCTGTCCAAGCGCTGGACCGAAACCGCCATTCCGGTGCTGCTGCTGGCCATCGTGGTGGCCATCTCGGGCCAGCTGATAGGCAACTTCTATTCCCAGGTGGTGCTGGCCGACACCTTGCGCCAGGCCGGCGAGATCGGCTTCATCGTGCTCGGGCTGGCGCTGGTGATGATCGTCGGCGGCATCGACCTGTCGGTCGGCTCGATGTTCGCGTTGACCAACTTCTGCGCGCTGATGCTGATGCACGTGCTGAAGTGGCCGGTGCTCGGCGTGGTGCTGTGCACGGTGCTGTTCGGCGCGGCGCTCGGCGCGATCAACGGCGTGCTGGTCGGCTACCTGCGGCTGCGCGCGTTCCTCACCACGCTGATCACGCTGATCATCTTCCGCGCGGTCTACGAACTGCTGAGCCTGGAATATTCGGTGCAGATCGCCGGCAACGTGCCCGATTCCGACGCCTGGGAATTCCTCGGCAGCGGCACCTTCCTCGGCCTGCCCACCGTGGCCTGGGCGATCGCCGTGGTGGCCATCGCCGGCCACGTCATGCTGACGCGGCTGCGCTTCGGCTGGCACATCATGGCCATCGGCGGCTCGCGCCGCTCGGCCTACAACGGCGGCATCGCGGTGCGGCGCACGATCGCGCTGTGCTACGTCATCGGCGGCATGCTCACCGCCGCAGCGGGCTGCTTCTTCGCCTCGCGGCTGGCCACCGCCGGCGCCGACATCGGTGTCGGCATGGAGGTGCTGGTGCTGACCGCCGCGGTCATCGGCGGTATCAGCCTGGGCGGCGGCCGCGGCTCGGTGACCAAGGCGCTGGTCGGCACCCTGATCGTGCTGCTCATCACCAACGGGCTGACCTCGCTGTCGGCGCCGGGCGGCCTGAACCGCATGGTGTTGGCGTCGATCCTGATCGTCGCTGCGGTGATCGACGTGCGCTGGCTGAAGAACCGGCAGCGCATCATCGCCAAGGTCTATGTCAGCCCGACCTATCACGCGCTGCCGCCGGCGCCCGACTGCAGCGCCGACGGCGGCGGCCCGTTTGCGCTGAACAACAAGCTGCGCAACGTCACCCTGATCGGTACCGGCCGCATCGAGGCGCCGGAAGACGTGATCCTCGACCGCGACGACAACCTGTATGCCGGCTCGCGCCACGGCGACATCATCCGTTTCTTCGCGCCCGACTACCAGCGCATGGAGGTCTTTGCGCACATCGGCGGCCAGCCGCTGGGCATGGCCTTCGACCGGCAGGACAATCTGCTGGTGTGCATCGGCGGCATGGGGCTGTACCGCATCACGCCGCAGCGCGTGGTCGAGCGTGTCACCGACGAGACCAACCGCAGCCTGCGCTCGATCAACGACGACAGCCGGCTGCGCCTGGCCGACGACCTGGACATTGCCGACGACGGCCGCGTGTTCTTCAGCGAAGCCACGGTGCGCTACGAGATGCACGAATGGCCGGTCGATGGTCTGGAAGCACGCGGCAACGGCCGCATCGTCTGCTGGGACCCGCGCGACGGCAGCACGCGCACCATCCTGCGTGACCTGAAGTTTCCCAACGGCGTGTGTGTCGCCAGCGACGGCCAGTCGATCCTGTTCGCCGAAACCTGGGGCTGCTGCATCAAGCGCTACTGGTTCGACGGGCCGAAGAGCGGGCAGGTCAGCACCGTCATCGCCAGCCTGCCCGGCTATCCCGACAACATCAACCTGGCATCGGATGGCAACTACTGGCTGGCGATGGTCGGCATGCGCTGCCCGGCCTACGACCTGGCGATGCGCATGCCGGGCTTCCGCAAGCGCATGGCCAAGCGCGTGCCGGTGGACGAGTGGCTGTTCCCGAACATCAACAGCGGCTGCGTGCTGAAGTTCAACGAGGCCGGCGAGATCCTCGAAACGCTGTGGGACCCGAACGGCGAGAACCACCCGATGATCACCTCGATGCGCGAGCACCGCGGCCACCTGTACCTGGGCGGCATCCTGAACAACCGCATCGGCCGCTACAGGCTGAGCGATGCCGACCCCGATTTCGTGCAGTACGAAACCCGCTGGCGCAGGGCCGCCTAGATGCAAAGCGCCTGGCGCCAATGGGCCGACCGGCTGCTCGGCCGCGGCAGCGCGGCGATCACCGTGCCGGTGATGGACGGCACGCTCAAACCGAACCGCGTGCTCGACCAGGCGCACGTGCTGGCCGAAGTCGGCGGCATCGATGACCTGGCCACCGACACCCGCACGCTGTATGTCAGCGCCGGCCCGACCTTGTACCGCTGGGACGATGCGCAGCTGGTCGAAGTGCGCCGCTTCGACGGCAACATCAGCGCGCTGGCAGCCACGCCCGATGGCCGCCTGGCGGTGGCGGTGGCCGGGCGCTCGGTGCGCATCTTCAACTCTGCGACGGGCACCGAAATCGCGCGGCTCGACAACGCCGACGGCCAGCCGCTGCGTGCGGCCAACGCACTGGCTTTCGATGGCCAGGGCAGCCTGTTGATCAGCGACGGTTCATCACGCCGCGGTCCTGACGAGTGGTGCCACGACCTGATGGAACTGGGGCCGCAGCGCGCGTGTGTTGCGCTGGCGGCCCGGCGAGCCGCGCTGCGAAACCCTGGCGCAGGGCCGGCACTACGCTTTCGGCGTGCTGCCGCTGGACGGCGCGGTGCTGTTCAGCGAGAGCTGGTCGCACCGCGTGGTGCAGATCGGCACGGGCCAGACGGCCGTGCTGCTCGGCGAACTGCCCGGCTATGCGTCGCGCATGGCCGCGGCCAGCGATGGCGGCTTCTGGCTCAGCTGCTTCGTCTGCCGCACGCAGCTGGTCGAGTTCGTGCTGCGCGAAGACGCCTACCGCCAGCGCATGCTGGCCGAGATCGACCCGCGCTACTGGATCGCGCCGGCGCTGTCGTCGGGCCAGAGTTTTCTCGAACCGCTGCAGGGTGCTGGCGTGAAGCAGATGGGCGTGCTCAAGCCCTGGGCGCCGCCGCGTTCGTATGGTCTGGTGCTGAAGGTGGCGCGTGACGGGCGCATCGTCGAATCGCTGCACAGCCAGGTCGATGGCAAGCACCATGGCATCACCGCGCTGGCCGAACACGGCGGTGCGCTGTATGCCGTGTCGAAGGGCAGCAGCCGCTTGCTGCGTGTGGCGCTGGAGCGTGCCCCATGAGCACTGAAATCGTGCTCGAGCTGAAGGAGGCGACCAAGAAGTACGTCGGCGTACCGGCCATCGACGGCGTCGATTTCCAGCTGCGTCGTGGCGAGATCCACGCGCTGGTCGGCGAAAACGGCGCCGGCAAATCGACGCTGACCAAAGTCATGGCCGGCGTGGTCACGTTGACCAGCGGCGAGCTGCGCGTCCACGGCCAGCCGGTGCAACTGCGCACACCGCTGCAGGCGCGGCACAAAGGCATCGCCATGGTGTTCCAGGAAACCAGCCTGGTGCCGACGATGACCGTGGCGCAGAACCTGTACCTGGGGCAGGAGGCGTTCTTCAACCGGCTGCGCGGCATCTACATCTCGGCGCAGCAGTTCCTGCAGTCGCTGAACTTCGATGTCGACCCGACGCACACGGTGGCCGTGTTGGGTGCGGCGAAGAAGCAGATGGTGGAGATCGCCCGCGCGGTGCTGCACAAGGCCAGCATCATCATCTTCGATGAGCCCACCGCGAGCCTGACACCGGAAGAGAAGAAGCACTTCTTCGACCTGGTGCTGAACCTGAAGGCACGCGGCGTGTCGGTGATCTTCATCTCGCACGCGCTGGAAGAAGCGCTGCAATTGGCCGACCGCATCACCGTGCTGCGCGACGGCAAGCACGTCGTCACCGACGACAAGGACAAGTTCGACCGCGCGCGCATCGTGCAGGCGATGGTCGGGCGCGACCTGTCGCAGACGCAGTACGGCCAGAAGAAGAGCTTCGTGCGCCCGGCCGGCGAATGCCTGCTGTCGGTGCGCAACCTGCGCATGGCGGCGATGGTGAAGAACAACTCGCTGTCGATCTTTGCCGGCCAGGTGACCGGCGTGTTCGGCCTCGTCGGCGCCGGCCGCACCGAGACCTTCAAGGTGGTGGCCGGGCTGATCAAGCGCGATTTCTTCCACGGCGGCGAGGTGCTGCTGCGCGGCAAGCCGGTGCGCTACCGCGTTGCGCGCCACGCGGTGCGCGACGGCATCGCCTATGTCACCGAGGATCGAAAATTCGAGGGCTTCTTCGAGACCATGTCGGTGGCGCAGAACATCTATATGGGCCTGCTCGGCAAGCTCGGCGGCGCCTTCGGGCTGGTGTCGAAGTCGCGTGCGGCCGAGGCCAGCGAACACTGGATCAAGCTGCTCAATGTGCGCGCCATCGGGCGTGACGTGAAGGTCATCGAACTGTCCGGCGGCAACCAGCAGAAGGTGGTCATCGCCAAATCGCTGGTGCAAGAGCCCGACGTGATCATCTTCGACGAGCCGACGAGGGGGGTCGATGTCGGCGCGATTGCCGAGATCCATGCCGAGATCAACCGCCTCGCGGATGCCGGCAAGGCGGTGGTGGTGATCTCGTCGTATCTGCCCGAAGTGATGTCGATCTCCGACCGCATCCTGGTGGCCAAACAAGGCAAGGTGGTGGTCGAGTTCTCCGGCACCGAGGCCACGCAGGAAGGCATCATGTACGCGGCGATTCATTGATGGGCCCCCTTCCGTACGCCGGCGTTCGAATCGTCGAATCGAGTGCCACGCTGTCAGGCCGTCTGGTGGGTTTGCTGTTCGCGGACCAGGGTGCGCAGGTGCGGTGCTCGAACGGCAGCGCGCGCGCCGGGCAGCAGATCGACGCCTACCTCGACCGGGGCAAACAGCTCGTTGCGCCCGCGGCGCTGGCCGACGCCGACGATGCCGACGTGCTGATCGTCGACGGCGATGCGGCCGTGCTGCGGCATCCGGCGCAGATCGTGCTGCGCATCACCGCGGCCTTGCCGGGCGACGAACGCTACGGTCATCTGGCGGCGAACTGCAGCGAGGACCTGTTGAGCGCCACGCTCGGCTTCTTCACCGACATGGCACTGACCGGGCCAGCGCTGGGCCGCCCGGTGATCTACAGCCCGCTGCCGGTGAGTTCGGTCTACACCGGCGTCAATGGCGCGGTGGCTGTGGCGGCCGCACTGACGCAACGGCAGCGCACCGGCCAGGGCTGCGAGATCACGGCGTCGCGCCTGGCCGGGGGCTTGTCTGCGATCGGTGCGCTGGCGGTGACGAACGCGGGTCTGCCGCCGCACCTGGCGCCCGCAGCGCGCACGTCGGTACCCGCGGGCATGGCGCCCGAGCATTTCGCCGCGCTGCTGCGCGAGGCGGCCGGCAACGAAGAGCAACGCTCCTGGCTTGAACACCGCATGATCCCGTTCGGCGTGCCCTATCGCGCGGCCGACGGCCGCATGGTGATCCTGATCAACGGCGTGAACCGACTTGCCACACGCCGGCTCTACCAGGCGCTCGGCATCTGGGACCGCCTGCTCGCGGCCGGCCTCGTCGACGTTTCGCCCTATGCGCCGCAATCGCTGGCCGTGCGCGGCCGCAACCTGGCGGATTCGCCGACGCTGGACTTCACCCATGCCGCGCGGGTCGCCGAACTGCTCGAAGAGATCATCGCCACGAAGCCCGCGGCCCACTGGGAGCGTGAGTTGTGCGAGCTGGGTGTGGCGGCAGCGAAGGTGATGAGCCTGCAGGAGTGGCTGCACGACGCCGAGGCGCGCCGTGCCGGGTTGACCGCGCAACTGGCCGGCACCGACAGACCGCAGCTCGGTCGGGCCACATGGCTGGCGAGCGCGCAGCCGTACCCGCCGCTCGGCGTGGACGCGAACCGTGCCACGGCACAGGCCGAAACGCCGGCGCTCCCGACAGGCGAAGGCAGCCTTGTGAACACCGCCCAGCCCCTTGCAGGACGCGTGGTCGTCGATCTGACCAACGTGATCGCCGGTCCCAACTGCGCGCGCATGCTCGGCGAACTGGGCGCCACGGTCTACCGCATCGAACAGCCCGACCCCAGCCACCCGCCGATCGCCATGACGATCTGGGGTGCCGAGGCCGGTGCCGGCAAGCACAGCATCATTCTGGACATCTCGAAGCCCGAAGGCCACGTGGTGTTGCGCACACTGCTGAAGCGCGCCGACTTCGTCGTCGCCAACAAGTCGGATGCGCAGTGCCGCCGCCTGGGCATCGACGTGGACGCGCTGCACGCTCTGAACGCCAACGCGATCCTGATTCAGCTCACCGCCCACCACGGTGAGCGCATCGGCGCGCGCCACGACTATCCGGGTTACGACCCGACCGGCCAGGCGATCACCGGCATCATGCTGCGCTTCGGCACCGCGCAGTGCCCGACCTACCACGGGCTGGCGTCGTGTGTGGACTACCTGACCGGTTACCTGGCGACCTTTGCCGGCATGACGGCGCTGTATGCGCGCGAGCGACGCGGCGATGGCCGCGGTGACTGGGCGCAGACCTCGCTGACGGCCGCCGCATCGTTGATGCAGATGCTGTTCCAGTTCGCGGAGCCGCCGGCCAGCGCGTGCGGGCCGCATGCCGTCGGTCCGACCGTCGGGCGACGCACCTATCGCGCCGAGGATGGCTGGATCTACGCGCTCGGCGACACCGACCTCGGCGTGCTCTTGCAAGGACACACTGTGACGTCAGCGCTCGACATGCTGGCCGGCCGTCGTGTCGAGGCGATCCGCGTCAACAGCGTGCGCGAACTGGCCGACCGGCACCGCGCGCAGCCCACGCGCACGATTCACTTCCAGGCGCGTGACCACGACGGCTGGACGACCGAATGCTTCGTTCCCACCTGGTTCTGCTTCGACGGCGCCGTTGCCGCAGCGCGCAAAGAGGCGGTGCGCATCGGTGCGTCGGCCGACACGATCCTCGAGAGTCTGGGCCTGCCGGCGCGGGCCATCGAAGATCTCAAGGCGAGTGGCGTGGTGGGGATGCCTGAGTGGGCTCAGCCGGCTTGCGCGGGCAGGCTTTGACGGCGGCCCGTTGCCAGCCCTGCGTCCAGCCCTTCGATCAGTGTCTGCCGCTTGCGGCGCAGGCCAGCGCCGTCACCCGGTGCCGAAGAACAGGTTCGGGAAGTACAGCGCGATGTTCGGGAAGATGATGATGAGCAGGATGCCGAACAGCGTGACGAACACGTACGGAACCACCGAGCTGTAGATGTCGCCCATCGTCACGCCGGGCGGCGCCACGCCCTTGATGTAGAACAGGTTGAAGCCGAACGGCGGCGTCATGTAGCCGATCTCCATCATGATGATGAACAGCACGCCAAACCAGATCGGGTCGAAGCCCGCGGCATCGACGATCGGCAGGAACACCGGCAGTGTGATGAGCATGATGCCCACCGGGTCGAGCACCATGCCGAGCAGAAACAGCACGAACAGCATGAAGGCCAGCGCGCCCCACTTGCCGCCGGGGATCTGCGTCATCAGGCCCTGGATGAAATCATGCGCGCCGAGCACGGTGTAGGCGGTGGAAAAGGCGTGCGCGGCGAACAGGATCCACATGATCAGTGTCGTCAGGCGCAGTGTCTGGATCGCGGCGTGGCGCAGCACCTCGACCGACAGTTGCCTGTTGATGGCCGCGGCGATCAGCGCGCCGAGCACTCCGATGGCGGCCGCCTCGGTGGGCGTGGCGAGGCCACCGAAGATCGAGCCCAGCACCATCAGCACGATCAGGATCGGCAGCAGCACCGCGCGCAGCGCCAGCAGTTTGTCGCGCCAGCTGCCGCGCTCTTCGGGCGGCAGCGCCGGTGCGATCGACGGCTGCAGCCAGGCGCGCACGCCGATGTAGATCGTCACCAGCACGAACAGCAGGATGCCCGGGCCGATGCCCGAGGCGAACAGGCGCCCCACCGAGACCTCGCTGATCATCGCGTACAGCACCATCGGGATGGATGGCGGAATCAGGATGCCCCAGCCGCCGCCGGCGTTGATGGCGCCGAGTGACAGCCGGGTGTCGTAGCCGCGCTCGAGCATGCGCGGCAGTGCGATCGTGCCCATCGTCACCACCGCGGCGCCGCTGATGCCGCTCATCGCCGCGAAGATGGCGCAGATGGCCACCGTGCCGATGGCCAGCCCGCCGCGCAGCGCGCCGAACCAAAGATGCATCATGCGATACAGCGCATGCGCGACCCCGGATTTCTCCAGAATCATGGCCATGAACACGTACATCGGGATGGCGACCAAGGTGAAGCTGGTCATCGAGTCCCAGAATTTCGAGGCCACGATGTAGAAGCTCACCGGGCCCATCGAGAAGTACAGGAAGACGATGGACACGCCACCGAGCACGAAGGCCAGCGGCACGCCCAGCAGCAGGAAGACCAGCAGCGAACCGAAGAACAGCAGCGTGAGGATCTCGACCGACATGCGGGGCTGTCAGTGTGCCGAAGCGTCGTCGGCCTGCACGCCGAAGGTGGCGTCGTCGCTGGGCAGGCCCATCAGCACGCGGATGTCCGACAGCAGGCGCACCAGGCCCTGCAGCAGGATCAGCACCCCGGCCAACGGCACGGCCACCTTGACCGGCCAGACCTGTGGGTTCCAGATGCTCTGCGAGGTTTCCAGTTTCCCCGCCGATTCAAAAGCCATCGAACTGCCCTGATAGATCAGCACCACCACGAACATGAAGAACAGCACCGAGGTCAGCACGTCGACCAGCGCCTTGCGCTTGCGCGAGAAGCCCCCGTAGAAGATGTCGACGTTGACGTGAGCGCGTTCGGCGAGCAGATACCCGCCGCCGATCACCGCGTAGAAACCGAAGACGAGCTGAGCCAGTTCAGAGGTCCAGATCGACGGCCTGCCGACGGCATAGCGCATCGCCACATCGACGATGAGCAACGCGAAGATCAGCAGGATCAGCCACGCCACGGTGGCACCGATCCAGCGGTTCAGTCGCGTGATGGCGCGTGCAAGCGCGAGCACCTGCAGGACTTCAGGAGCCGTGAGGGCCGCGTGAGGGCAGCCGCCGCACCCGCATCAGGCGAAGCCCAGATCTTTCAGGATCGAAGCCACCGTGGCCGCGCCCTTGGCGGCCAGCGGCCCTTTCGCGGCTTCCTTGGCCATGATCTCCTTAGAGGCCACGGCGAAGCGTTCTTCCACAGCCTTCGGAAACTGCACCACCTCGACCTTCATCGTCTCGCGCCCTTTGGTCAACGCCTGCGCCTCCTTGAGCTGGTATTCGGTGGAGCGGCTGAAAAACCGCTCGTCGGCCAAGGACATCAGGTTCAGCCGCAGATCCTCGGGCAACTTGTCCACCGCGGCCTTGTTGAACACATACGCGTCGCAGGTGATGCCCAGCGGCGGCAGCATGTGAAAGCGCGCCACTTCCCACAGCTTCATCGACATCGCACCTTGCGCCGCGCCCCAGTGTGCGCCGTCGACCACGCCGGTGGCCAGCGCCTGGTACAGCTCGGGGCCGGCGATGTGCGTGGGCGACGCACCGGCAATCGCCAGATAGTCGAGCAAGGTGCCGGCCGAGCGCAGCTTCAAGGTCTTGAATTCGTCGAGCGTGGTGATCTTCTTGTTCACCACCAGCTCGGTGGTGTAGGCCTTCTCGGTGCGGTAGATCACGCCCTTGGGCAGCAGCTGATCGTTGACCAGTTGCTCGCCGCCCATGTTCTTCAGGTACTGCGCCATCTGCCACGGCTCGCGGAAGGTGCCGGGGATGCCGTAGGCCAGGCCCATCGCTTCGGCCTCATCGAGGATGTAGGCCGGCGCCAGGGTGCCCATCTCGACCACGCCGCGCTTGACGATGTTGTAGATCTCGCCGCCCTTGGCCAGCTCGCCGGCGCCGAACAGCTGCATCTTGAAGCGCCCGCCGGTGCGTTTGCCGAGCTCGGCCGCGAACCATTCGAGGCTGTCCTTGAACGACGCCGAGGCCTTCGGCCAGTGCGCCTGAACTTTCCACGTCACCGTGGCTTTCGACTGCGCGTGGGCGACACCGATCAGTGCCGGGGCGCCGGCCAGCGCCAGCGAGGTCTTCAGGATCTTGCGGCGTGCAAGGGTCTTGTTCGGGGACATCGGGCTCCTTCCTGCAGTCGACGAGTGTTGGCGCCGGTTGCGCCGAACGACACCTGTCAAACTGCATGAAAGCATGCGTTCGCCGCGTGGTCAAGCCGTGAAAACCTGCGGCGCGGGCGGGCACCGGCAGTGTCTGATGGGCGATGACTTCGGGCAGCGCTATTGCGCGCGCCGAGGCGCGTGGCGCGCGTGGCCACGCGGGAAAGCTCAGGTGCGGCGCTTGCGAAGCGATGCGCCGAGGCCGGCCAGCGCCACAGCCACGAGTGCCAGGGTGCCCGGCTCGGGCACGGCGATTGAACTGCTCAGGCTCACGCGCGGAGCGGACAGCAGTTCCACCGTGGCCAGCGCCGTCTGCGTGCCGACGTTGCTGAACGACAGCGTGTTCAGCGAGATGCGAAACTTGCCGCCGAGGCCGAAGTCGGTGTCCAGCGGATCCCAGCTGAGCATGTAGTCAACGGCTTCCGGCGTGTCGGAGATCGGGCCGGGCGTGGCGGTGCCGGTGGCGCTCAGCATCGCCGAAAGTCCCAGCGGATCGGTGAACGTGAAGGTCGCGGTGACGCCCAGGTTGTCCTGCTCGTCAGCGCGAATTCCCTTGTTGCCGCCGCTGCCGGTATCGGGCTCGTTGAACCAGACCGTGCCCAGCGCAAAGGTGCTGCTGTCACCGACGTCGAGCGAAAAGCTCTGTGCCGCAAAGGTGTTGGTGAAAGTCACATCGAGCAACTTGCCGCCGTTCTCACCGTTGTTGCCGGCATCGACGCCGTAGCCGCTGCCGGCGCTGATCGAGGCGCTGGAAATGCCGAAGGTCACCGGAGCGGCGTACGCGCCGCTCGACATCAGGAAGAAGACGCTCGCCAGCGACGGGGCGAGTTTGCGAACAGAAATCATGGCGTGCTTTCGAGAGTTCGCCGGCGGAAGCGCGTGACCACATGCTTCGGTAGGGCGTGCTGAAACTCTATCGACGCGGGGCGGGCTCGTGGGAGTTGCAGCGACCCGCGGCCACGGGGTTTCGGCGTGAGGCGTTGGCACTGCCACAGCCTTCAAGTAACCGATGTGGCAGGCTTCACGGTCGTGGCCGAGAGGCGGTGTCGACGCCGGCCATGGCGAATGTGCCCGGCACGGACTTTCGACGACCTCGGCCTCGGCGCGGAGTTGCCGCCCACGTCATGCCGATGGCGGTGAATCAGCGCTGCGTGGAACCACCCATCTGCGCGAGGCCCACGCAGGACACCGGCCATGCGCTGGTGCAGTTGGTCGGCGAGCCGCTGGCGACCTATGTGCGCACCAAGCCGCCGAAGGGCAAGAAGGTCGACTTCGCCAGCAACACCGCGCGTGCCTATCGCGCGCAGTTGTCCAACCTGCGCAACGACTACAAGGCCTGGTTGAAGGCGAACGTGCCGCAGGCCAAGGTGACCGGCGAGTTCTACACGTCGCTGAACGCGGTGGCGCTGAAGCTGGATGGCGCGACGCTGGCGCAGGTGTCGGCCAGCGGGATGGTCGTGTCGGCCCAGTATCAAGGGCTGTATTACCCGAACCAGATCGACCCCGACCTTGCGCTGATCAAGGCCGAGCAGGCCTGGGCCAGCAAATCGCCGCCGAACGCAGGTGCTGGTATCAAGGTTGCCGTGGTGGACTCGGGCATCGACCAGACGCACCCGTGTTTCGACGACGCCGGCTACGACCGGCAACAGCAGCTTGGCGACAAGCGCTTCACGAACAACAAGATCATCGCCGCGCGGGTGTTCAACAACAAGCTGAACCAGAGCGGCTTCAGTGCCGCGGCCGTCGATGACCATGGCACGCACGTCTCGGGCACCGTCGCCTGCAACTATCGAACGGCAGCGAAGGTCGACGGGGTGGACATCCCGTACGCCATGTCCGGTGTGGCGCCGCGCGCCCTGCTCGGCAACTACAACGTCTTTCCGGGCACCGTCGCGAACGCCCGCTCGGAGGACATCCTGAACGCGCTGGAGGCTGCCTACGCGGACGGCTTCGACATCGCCAACATGAGCCTGGGTGGCGGCAGCAGCGGCATCCAGGATCTGGTGACGGTGGCGGTGGACAACCTCGACCAGGCCAACATGGTGGTGACGATCTCGAACGGCAACGAAGGTCCTGGCTATTTCACCGTCGGCTCGCCGGGCATGGCCGCGCGTGGTCTGACCGCCGGCGCCAGCACTGTGCCGCACTTCGTCGGCGCGCCGGTCAGCGCGCAGGGCGCAACCTACGGCGCCGCCAGCGGTGACTTCGCGACGGTGGCTTCGGATCTGAGCGCACCATTGGCGGTCGTCGCCGGGTCGGTGAACGACCTGAATAACGCCTGCGCCGCTCTGAAGGCCGGTTCGCTGAACGGCTCGATCGCCCTCATCAGCCGCGGTACCTGCTCGTTCTCGATCAAGGTCCGCAACGTGCAAGCCGCGGGTGCGGCGGCCGTGCTGGTGGCCAACAACGTCGCCGGCGACCCGACCGCGATGGGCAGCGACGGCGCCCCCAACCAGCCGACCATTCCGGCCTACATGGTCAGCCGCGCCGATGGGCAGGCGTTGCGCGCCGCTGACGGCACGGCGACGACCATCGGTGCGGCCCTGAGCTACTTTCTCACCAACAACGCGAACATCATGGCCGGTTTCAGCAGCCAGGGGCCGACGGATGTCGACTTCCGCGTGAAGCCCGACGTGGTAGCGCCCGGCGTCAACGTGCTGTCGTCGGTGCCGGCACATGCCTGCGCCGCGCCGCCGTGCTTTGCGTTTTTCAGCGGCACCTCGATGGCCGCACCGCATCTGGCGGGATCGGCGGCCGTGATTCGTGCCCAGCATCCCGACTGGTCGGCCGCCCAGGTGCGCTCGGCGGTGGTGAACACCGCACAGCGCGGGGTGTTGACCAACTACACCACCGGTGTCGTCCCCGAGACCGATGTGAACATCGTTGGCGCCGGTCTGGAAGACCTGCTCGCGGCGGTGAACACCAGCGTCGCACTCGAGCCGGTGAGCCTGGCGTTCGGCGGCGTGCCGTCTGGAAGCGGGCAGACACGCAAGCTCGAACTGACGCTGACCAACCTGGGCGGTTCGGCGAAGACGCTCGATCTGGCGATCAGCGAGCAGCCGTCCGGCGTGACCTACAGCGTCAGCGATGCCACCGTTTTGCTGGCCGCCGGTGCATCGAAGACCGTCACGGTGACGATGCGGGCGGACCGTGGTTCGATCGGCATGAAGCAGGCTTTCCTTGAAGTCTTCGAGGGTGGCACGCCTATGGCGCACGCAGCGTTGTTTACACGGGTGAAGTAGCCGTTGCGGCGCGCACCGCACCCGCGCCGTAAATTGGTTCGACGGGACGGTCGCCGCGAGCGGCCGCCGCCGACGCGGCTTCGTCTGTGGGGCGAGCAGTGACCCCGCCTGCAGGCGCAGCGGCACGCACGCGGCCGCGATGTCTCTAAGATGCCGCACATGGCCGATGGCGCTGCAGCCTCCGATCGAAGCCGCGCGGCGGCCGGGCAGGAAATCGACACCGACATTCCCGCGCGCCTGGACCGACTGCCCTGGGGCCGCTTCCACACACTGGTCATCGCCGCGCTCGGCGTCACCTGGATCCTCGACGGGCTGGAGGTGACGCTGGCCGGCTCGCTGGCCGGCGCGTTGAAGTCGAGCCCCTCGCTGCGCCTGAGCGATGTGCAGATCGGACTGGCCGGCAGCCTGTACGTGGCCGGCGCGGTCAGCGGAGCGGTGCTGTTCGGCTGGCTCGCTGACCGCTACGGGCGCAAGCGCCTGTTCAACATCACACTCGGCGTCTATCTGCTGGCCACCGCGGCGACCGCGTTCGCCACCGATTTCTGGACCTTCGCGCTGTTTCGCCTGCTCACCGGCGCCGGCATCGGGGGCGAATACGCGGCCATCAACTCCGCCATCCAGGAGCTGATTCCGGCACGCTTTCGCGGCCGCACCGATCTGCTCGTCAACGGCAGCTTCTGGATCGGCGCTGCGCTCGGTGCGCTGGGCGCGGTGGTGCTGCTGCAGCCGGGTCTGCTGCCGCCTGACATGGGCTGGCGCGCGGCCTTCGGCATCGGCGCGGCGCTCGGCCTGGTGATCCTGTTTCTGCGCCGTTTCATCCCGGAAAGCCCGCGCTGGCTGATGACGCATGGGCGCGGCGCCGAGGCCGAGGCGGTGATGCGGCACATCGAAGGCCGGACACGTCGGCAAAGCGCTGAGCAAATGTCGGCCGCACCGCTGCCGCGCATGCGCCTGCAACGGCGCCGCACCACCCTGCGCGATGTGCTGCGCACGCTGTTTCGCACCTATCCGCGGCGCTCGCTGTACGTGCTGGTGCTGATGGCTTCGCAGGCCTTTTTCTACAACGCGATCTTCTTCACCTATGCGTTGGTGCTGGGCCGATTCTTCGCCATTCCCGAGCAGGACATCGGCCTGTACATCCTGCCTTTCGCGCTCGGCAATTTCCTCGGCCCGCTGCTGTTGGGGCCGCTGTTCGACACGGTCGGGCGCAAGCCGATGATCACCTTCACCTATGCCATGTCGGGGTTGCTGCTGGTCGGCACCGCCTGGCTGTTCGTGCAGGGCCTGCTCGGCGCGGTCGGGCTGACAGTCGCCTGGTGCGTGGTCTTCTTCTTCGCCTCGGCAGCCGCTTCTTCGGCCTACCTGACAGTGGGCGAAAGCTTTCCGCTGGAGATGCGTGCGCTGTCCATCGCCGTGTTCTATGCGCTAGGCACGGCGCTCGGTGGTGTCGTCGGCCCGGTCCTGTTCGGCGCGCTAGTCGGCAGCGGCGAGCGCAGCGCCATCGGCTGGGGCTACGTGTTCGGCGCCGTGCTGATGCTGGCCGCGGCGGCGGTGACGCCGAAGCTGGGCCTGGCCGCCGAACGGCGCCCGCTCGAAGATCTGGCACCGCCGCTGTCGTCGGTGCGATGATGGCCGGCACCGCCCCATCGCTCGTCGCCACAGGCACATGACTTCGTCTTCACGGTTGCTGATCGGCACCGCCTTTGCGCTGCTGAGCTTCGGCGCGTGCGCCCAGACCACCACCTTTCGCTGCGGCAATGCGCTGGTCCAGATCGGTGATGCCATGGCGGCGGTGCTGGGCAAGTGCGGCGCGCCGGTGCTGAAGGATTCGTTCTGCAAACCGCTGCCGAAGCGGCCGGCGCCGGGCGATGCGGCGGCGTCGGCGGTGATCATCGTCACGCCTTGCGAAACGGTCGACGAATGGACCTTCAACCCCGGCTACGGCAAGTTCATGACCTTGCTGCGCTTCGAATCCGGCAGGCTGGCGGCCATCGACTATGGTCAGCGCGTCAAGTAGGACCAGGAAGGAGTCTGGCGATGTGCCGCAACATCAAGACACTGTTCAACTTCGCGCCGCCGGCCGGCGAACTGGAAATCCGCGATGCGTCGCTGCAGTTCGTGCGCAAGCTCAGCGGCTTCACTGTGCCGTCGAAAGCCAATCAGGCTGCCTTCGAGCGTGCCGTGCTGGAGGTGGCTGCGGCCACGCGCACGCTGATGCAATCGCTGGTGACCACCGCCGAGCCGCGCGAGCGCGAGGCCGAGGCGCGCAAGGCACGCGCGCGCGCGGCGCTGCGCTACGCGCCGCGCGCTTGAGGCGACATCACAGCCGGTACACGCGCCGCGCGGTGCCGCTGAACAGCGCCTCGCGCTGCGTGGTCGACGCCCCCGCGGCGAGGCGCTTGAACGCGTTCCACAACACCGCGTAGCTGCAGCTGGCCTTGTCGACCGGGAAGTTGCTCTCGAACATGCAGCGCTCGGCGCCGAACCCTTCGATGCAGGTCTGGATCCACGGCCGCCAGGCGTCGGCCAGATGCCGCGATGTCGGTGGCCGCTCGCGGCGGTGAAAGTCGAACGGGCCGATCGGCATGCCCAGCCCGCCGAGCTTGACGCTGACATTGGGGCAGCGTGCCAGCTCACGCAAGTCGCGCTGCCAGTCGGCGAAGGTGCGCTGCGCCTGCCCCGCGTAAGGCCCCACGCCGAGCGGCCCGCCGACGTGGTTGAGGATGATCGAGGTGTCTTCGAAAGCCCGCGCCAGATCGATCACCATCGGCAGTTGCGGGTGGTACTGCCAGGCCTCGAACGACAGCCCCAGCGGGGCCAGTTGCGCGAAGCCTTCGCGAAAGCTCGGCAGCGCGTAAAGGTCCGGTGGCGGGTTCGTGTGGCTGTTGCGGATGTGTTCGCTGGCATCCCAGCCGCCGGCGTGGCGGATGCCGCGGAAGCGTCCGTTGCCGGCCAGCAGGTGCGCTTGCAGCACCTCGCGCGCGGCGGCGCCGCGCAGCAAGTCGGCGTGGCCGACGATGGCTGCGCACGCACGCGTGAGGCCGTACGCATCGCTGGCACACATCGCCGCCACGCCGTTGGCGAAATCGGTCTCGCCGATCGGTTTCATCTCGTCGGGGCCGTCAGCGCGGTAGCAGGCCACACAATCGACGAAGACGGTGGCCTCGATGCGGTGGCCGCTGCCGATGTCGGCGAGCAGTTCGTCGAGCAGGTAGCGGTGATGCGCACGCTGCCACAGGTGGTGGTGGGCATCGACGATCGGCAACCGAGGCTCGAGGATCTCTTCGCTGTCGTGCAGCGCCAGCCACGCCGCGTCGGGTGTCTTCACCGTGTGCACCGCATCGCGTGCCTTGATCGAGGTCATTGCGTGCTCTTGGTGGTGATGCGATCGAGCGAGGCCAGGAAGACCGGCACCGGCTGGAAGCCGATCACGCGCCCCGGCAATTCACGGCCCGCGCGGTCGAAGAAGACGATGCCGGGCGGGCCGAAGACGCCGAAGCGCGCCAGCAGTTCCTGATGGTCGGCGTTGTTCGCGGTGACATCGGCGCGCAGCAGCAGCATGTCGTCCAGCCGCGCGCGCACCTGCGCATCGCTGAAGGTGAACTGCTCCAGCTCCTTGCACGACACGCACCAGTCGGCAGTGAACTCGAGCATCACCGCCCGCCCGCCGGCGGCGGCCAGGCGGCTGTCGAGCTCGGCCACGCTTTGCACGGGCTGGAACGGCAGCGCCGGGCTTTGCGCTGCGCCGCCGGCCACACCACGCAGGCCGGCCAGCGGTTGCAGGATCTCGCGGTGCCCCGACAACGCGCCGACCAGCATCGCCGCGCCGAGCAGCAGCGAGACCACGCCCAGGCCCTTGAACAGCCGCCGGTGTGCCGGTGCGTCGTGCGGCAGCGGATCGAGCGCGTGCAGGAAGATGGCCGGCACGATCAGCAGTGCCGCCCACAGCAGCTGCTGCACGACCACCGGCATCACCGGGCTGACGATGTAGATCGCCAGCGCCAGCATCAGCACACCGAACACACGCCGCACCGATTCGGTCCACGCGCCGGCCTTCGGCAGCAGCACGCCGGTCGACGCGCCCACCGCCAGCAACGGCGCGCCCATGCCCAGCGCCAGCGCGAACAGCGCCGTGCCGCCGAGCAGCGCGTCGCCGGTCTGGCCGATGTAGAGCAGCGCGCCGGCCAGCGGCGCGGCCACGCAGGGGCCGACGATCACCGCCGACAGCACGCCCATGGCAAACACGCCGGCCACGCGGCCGCCGCGCAAGCCCTGGCCGGCGTGGCTGAGACGGCTTTGCAGCGCAGACGGCAGCTGCAACTCGTAGAGGCCAAACATCGACAGCGCCAACAGCACGAAGACCCCTGCGAAGGCGCCCAGCACCCAGGGGTTCTGCAGCCACGCCGCCAGCATGGCGCCGGCGAGTCCGGCCGCCACACCGGCGAGCGCGTAGGTCAGCGCCATCGCCAGCACGTACACCGCCGACAAGCCCAGCGCATGGCGGCGCGGCGAGCCGGGTTTCTGGCCGGCGATGATGCCGGACAGGATCGGGATCATCGGCAACATGCACGGCGTGAAGGCCAGCAGCAAGCCGAAGCCGAAGAAGGCGGCCAGCAAGGCCCAACTGGCACCGTTGCCGAGCAGGCGCTGGATGGCCTGTTCGTCGTACAGATCGAACGCCGACGACGCGCCCGCGCCCGCCACCGTGGCGCCGGGGCCGAGCGCGGCGAAGGACACGGTCAGCGTCTTGTCGATCGGCGGGTAGCACACGCCCACCGGTTCATTGCAGCCCTGGTAGCTGGCGCGCACCTGCAACGGCCCGGTGGCCGGCGCGGCGAGCGTGATCACCGCTTCGACCGGCTTGTGGTAGACCTGCGATGGCCCGAAGGTGGGGTCGTCCTTGTTCTTGCCCGGCGGCAGGACGACCTTGGCGATCGACTGGCCGGGCGCATCGACGAGCTCGAAATGAATGCGCTCGCGGTACAGGTAGTAGCCCGGCGCCGGCGTCAGCACGGCGACCAGCGTGTTCGCATCGCGGGCGCGCAGGTCGATGCGAAAGGCCTCGTCGGGCAGCAGCAGCTCGGGCTGCGCCGGTGCCGCGGCCTGGGCGCCGCCACGCAGCACATCGAAGGTTGCGCCGCTGCCCGCGGAGTTGCTGCGCGCAGGGGCCACATCGGTCACGGCGGGGCCGGCCGCGGCTGCCACACCCCCGGCACCGATGGCCCAGGCCAGCGCCAGAACCTGCAGCAGGGCTCGCCACGGGGCCGCGCCGCAGCGCGCGGGGCGCGGCGGTCTGGACGGAATCTGCCGGTGATCTGTCATGCCTCGCTCGTGGGCGGCTCGTGCTTCATGCGTCAGGTTTCGGCCGCAGGGTCTTCATCGCGCGCCGATAACCTTCCTGCTGTGATCCGCGCGGTGTGCATTCGTTGCATGCGACCGAAAGGAGTCGCTCTGTCGGGCGCAAACCTTGCAGCGCCGTCGCTGCAACGCCGCGCGCTCAGTCCTTCGGCAGGCGATGCAGGCCGCAGAGCTTGTTGCCGTCGGGATCGCGCAGATAGGCCAGATAGAGCTTGCCATTGGCGCCCTCGCGCACGCCCGGCGGGTCTTCGCAGGGGGTGCCGCCGTGCGCCAGCCCGGCCGCGTGCCAGGCGTCGGCCTGCTCGGCCGATTGGCAGGCGAAGCCGATGGTGCCGCCGTTGCCCAGCGTGGCCGGCTTGCCGTCGATCGGCAGCGTCACCGAGAACACGCCGGTGGGCGCGCGCCAGAAGATGCGGTGGCGGTCGACCGCGCCGGGACGCACGCCGAGCGTACCCAGCACGGCGTCGTAGAAGGCCTTCGACCGGTCCAGGTCGTTGCTGCCGATCATGATGTGCGAAAACATGGTGCGCGGGTCTCCTCGGTTGATGCCGGCGCATTGTGGCCGCTCGACGCGCAGGTGCGTGCTACGCTTTGCTACGCAGGGGGATGCGAATGCGCGCTTGGACCGTGGACGCCGACGACATTCGCGTGGCCGAAGACTTCGATGCTGCCCTGCTGCACCGCACGCCCGAGATCGACACCTTCCTGGCCGCCGATCGCGACGACAAGTTCATCGTCATCGGCACCAAGGGCTTCGGCAAGACGCTGCTGCTGAAGGCCAAGCGCATCCTCTACCAGCAGGCCGGACGCGGCACGTGCCTGCCCACCGGCAGCCTGCTCGACAAGCCGATCGGCGACAAGATCTTCGGTCGCGAGACGCTGGCGCTGTTCGCCGCCTCGCCGCTGCCGTGGGCCAAGGTGTGGCTGGCGGCGATCGCGCTGACCGCGCTGAAGCATGTCGATGCACTCGATGGCCTGAAGGTCAACGCGCGGCTCATGGGGCTGGTGCGAGATCGCCAGCTGGTCGGCGTGATCGATCATTTCGTGCGCTTGCTGGACTTTTCGCCAGGCGACCTGCAGCGCAGTGCCGCCGACACCGATGGCCACCTGGTGCCCCGGCTGCGCGCGATCAACACGCCGCTGGCGGTGTTCATCGACGGCATCGACGAGTATTTCAACAAGCACGTCGAAGGCCAGGACAACCATTCCAGCGTGGCCGGCGAGCTGTCGCCGAATGTCTGGTACTTCTCGCAGCTCGGGCTGGTCGAGGTGGCCTACCAGCTGCGGCGCGTGAACCACCACCTGCGCGTGTTCGCCGCCATCCGCAAGGAAGCCTACGCCAGCCTGCCGCGGCGCACGGCGATGGCGCAGCAGTATCGCGGCAGCGCCATCGACATCGTCTATTCGCCCGAGAGCCTGCGCGAGATCTTCGTCAACAACGTGCGCCTGGTGAAGACCGACCGCATGGTGCGACCGGCGCGGGCACGCAGCAGCCCGCTGGAAGCGTTCCTCGGGCTGACCGGCATCATCGACACCGACACGCAGGAAGAGGAAGACGCGTTCGAGTTCGTCTGCCGCCACACGCTGCTGCGCCCGCGCGATCTGATGACCATCGGCGAACGTCTCGCCGCCCAGCCGCCCGACGTGCGCCGTCACCAGCCGCGGCTGAAGGAGGCGGTGCACCAGGCGGCGGCCGAGATCGCGCACGAGTACCTGGCCGAGATCGCGCCGTACATCGGCCACCTCGATTTCGACGGCCTGCTGTGCGCGCTGCCCGGCCCGGTGCTTGCGCGCAGCGAGATCGAAGCGCTCGAGCAGGACAGCGAAGGTGCGAGCCGGCACCCGGTGCTGTGGGCGATGTACCGCGTCGGGCTGCTGGGCATCGTGCAGCGCGATCGTGTGCGCGGCGACTGGCGCCAGCGCTTCCTGCGCCCCGGCGAGGCCACGCTCGATGGCGACGGCGCGCTGCCGCACGCCACGCACTACCTGGTGCACCCGGTGCTGACCGACCTGATCGGCCGCATCAACCCGGGCTACCTGCGGCGCATGGACCTGCAGAACATCATCGGCTACGACCGCCCCTGGCGCGACGGGCATGGCAGCAGCATCGATTTCGCCACCGACCAGCAGCCGCGCTGCGTGCTCAAGGCCGATGTGCACGGCTTCGGCACGCTGATGCGTGAGGGTACCGACAAGCCGGTGCGCCGGGCGATGGAAGACGCGGTACGGCGTTGGGCGCCGACGAGTGCCATCGCCGAGGTCGGCGCCGGCGATTCGGCGCTGATCGTCGATGACGATCCGATCGCGTTGGCGCAGACCGCGCGCCACCTGATCGACGAGGTCTATCAGGCGCCGGGCCAGCCGCGGCTGCGCGTGGCGCTGCACTTCGGCGCGGTGCACACGCGCCAACGCGACAGCGACCTGGCGTGGCTGGTCGAGGGTGGTGACGCGGTGCTGTGCGCGGCACGCGTCGAGCCACTGGTGGAACCGGGCCAGGTGTGGGCCACCGAGGAGTTCCGCCAGCAGTTGCAGGAACGCCCGTCGCTGTGGCGCACGGTGGCCATCGAGCCGCCCGCCGGCGAGACACGCTTCAACGTCAGCAAGGCGGGCAACGGCGAGCCCGCGCTGTGGGTGCGGCTGTACCGGCTCGAGTTCTGACAACGGCTCAGCCCGACTGCGGGCTCTCCTGCCATCGCGGGTCTTGCTCGCGCACCCGCCGCGGCCGACGCATCAACAGGTAGGCCGCCGGCACCACGAACATCGACAGCAGCGGCGCGGTGATCATGCCGCCGACCATCGGCGCTGCGATGCGTTGCATCACTTCCGAGCCGGTGCCTGTCCCCCACATGATCGGCAGCAGCCCACCCAGAATCACCGCCACCGTCATCGCCTTCGGCCGCACGCGCTGCACAGCGCCTTCGCGGATGGCATCGAGCAGGTCGGCGTGCGTGGTCTTGCCCTCGGCGACCCGCGCCGCCCAGGCCTGTTTCAGGTAGAGCAGCATGATGACGCCGAACTCCGCCGCCACGCCGGCCAGCGCGATGAAGCCCACCGCAGCGGCCACTGACAAGTTGTAATCGAGGGCCCACAAAAGCCAGATGCCGCCGACCAGCGCAAGGGGCAAGGTGGCCATCACCAGCAGCGCTTCGTCCAAGCGCTGGAAGGCGATGAACAGCAGCACCAGTATGATGAGCAAGGTGAACGGCACCACCAGCTTCAGCCGCGCGGTGGCGCGCTGCAGAAACTCGAACTGCCCCGACCACGACACCGAATAGCCCGCCGGCAGCGCCACCTTGTCGTTGACCACGCGCTGCATGTCCAGCACCGCCGAACGCAGGTCGCGGCCACGGATATCGACATAGACCCAGCCCGACAGGCGCGCGTTTTCGCTGCGCAGCATCGGCGGGCCATCGACGATGCGAATGTCCGCCACGTCGCCCAGCAACAGCCGCGCGCCGCGTGGGCTGACCACCGGCAGCTTCTTCAGCTTGTCCAGCGAATCGCGCAGCTCGCGCGGGTAGCGCAGGTTGATCGGGAAACGCTGCGCGCCTTCGATGGTTTCGCCGATGTTCTCGCCACCCACCGCCGAGGCGATGACCGATTGCACGTCGGCGATGTTCATGCCGTGGCGCGCGGCGGCTTCGCGGTTGATGTCCACATCCACGTAGCGCCCGCCGGTCAGGCGCTCGGCCAGCGCGCTGCTCACGCCCGGTACGTCCTGCAAGGCGCGTTCGATCTCGCCGGTGAGCTTGTCGATCACCGCCAGCTCGGTGCCCGCCACCTTCACGCCTACCGGGCTCTTGATGCCGGTGGCCAGCATGTCGATGCGGTTGCGAATCGGCGGCACCCAGATGTTGGCCAGCCCCGGCACGCGCACCACGCGGTCGAGCTCCTCGATCAGCAGCTCGGGTGTCATGCCTTCGCGCCACTGGTCACGAGGCTTGAACTGGATCGTGGTTTCGAACATTTCCAGCGGCGCCGGGTCGGTGGCGGTCTCGGCCCGGCCGGCCTTGCCATAGACGCGATCGACCTCGGGGAGGGTCTTGATCAGGCGGTCGGTCTGCTGCAACAGCTCGGCCGCCTTGCCCGCCGACAGGCCCGGCAGCGCGGTAGGCATGTACAACAGATCGCCTTCATCCAGGCGCGGCATGAACTCGCCACCGATGTGTTGCAGCGGCCACAGGCTGGCCGCCAGCAGCAGCGCGGCGATGAACAACGTGAGCTTCGGCACGCGCAGCACGCCGTTCAGCAGGGGGCGGTACAGGGCGATCAGCGCGCGGTTCAGCGGGTTCGATTTTTCGTCGGGGATGCGGCCGCGGATCAGGTAGCCCATCAGCACCGGGATCAGCGTCACCGCCAGGCCGGCGGCGGCTGCCATCGCATAGGTCTTGGTGAAGGCCAGCGGCGCGAACAGGCGGCCTTCCTGCGCTTCGAGCGTGAACACCGGAATGAACGACAGCGTGATGATCAACAGCGAGATGAACAGCGCAGGGCCCACTTCGACGGCGGCATCGCCGATGACCCGCCAGCGTGCTTCACCTTCGAGCTTGGGTATTGCCCCCTCTGCCTCAGGGAGAGGGCTGGGGTGAGGGTGGTTGTGATGCCAGCGCTCCAGATGTTTGTGCGCGTTTTCGATCATCACCACCGCTGCGTCGACCATCGCGCCGACGGCAATCGCGATGCCGCCCAGCGACATGATGTTGGCATTCACCCCCTGTTGCTGCATGACGATGAAGGCCGCCAGGATGCCCAGCGGCAGCGACACGATCGCCACCAGCGCCGAACGCAGATGGCCCAGGAACACGAAGCACACCAGCGCGACGACGATGAACTCCTCGACCAGCTTGTTGGCCAGGTTCTTCACCGCGCGCACGATCAGCTTCGATCGGTCATACACCGGCACGATCTCGACGCCCTTGGGCAGCCCGCGCTGCAATGAAGCCAGCTTGGCCTTCACCGCGGCAATCGTCTGAAGCGCGTTCTTGCCCGAGCGCATGACGATGATGCCGCCGGCGGCTTCGCCCTCGCCGTCCAGCTCGCCGATGCCGCGCCGCATCTCGGGCCCGACCTGGACGCGCGCGACATCGCCCAGCCGCACCGACACGCCTGAGTCGGTGGTCTTCAACGGCACGGCGCGAAAGTCGTCCAGCGTTTTCAGGTAGCCGCTGGCGCGCACCATCACCTCGGCCTCGCCGAGTTCCAGCACCGAGCCGCCGGCCTCGGAATTGGCCGCGTGCAGCGCCGCCACGACTTGCGTGTGCGGAATGCGGTAGGCGGCCAGTTTGTCGGGGTCGAGCAGCACCTGGTACTGGCGCACCGCGCCGCCCACGCTCGCCACCTCCGCCACGTTGGGCACCGTCTTCAACTCGAACTTCAGGAACCAGTCCTGCAACGCGCGCAGCTGCGATGCATCGAGCGCGCCGCTCTTGTCGACCAGCGCGTACTGGTAGATCCAGCCGACCCCTGTGGCATCGGGGCCGAGCGTGGCCCGCGCATTCGCCGGCAACCGCGCCTGCACCTGGTTCAGGTATTCCAGCACGCGCGACCGCGCCCAGTACAGGTCGGTGCCATCTTCGAACAACACATAGACGAAGCTGTCGCCGAAGAAGGAATAACCGCGCACCGTCTTCGCGCCGGGCACCGACAGCATCGTCGTCGTCAGCGGGTAGGTCACCTGGTCTTCGACCAGCCGCGGCGCCTGCCCCGGCCAGCTGGTGCGGATGATGACCTGCACGTCCGACAAATCGGGCAGCGCATCCAGCGGCGTGCGCAGCACCGACACCGTGCCCCAGGCGCTGAGCAGCGCGGTGGCCATGAGCACCAGGAAGCGGTTGGCGATGGACGAGCGGATCAATGCGGCGATCATGGCTTGCTCCCTTCGGAGTTCAGCCGCGCTTCGACACCACGCAGGCTGGCCTCGGAATCGATCAGAAACTGCGCCGAGGTGACCACCTGCTGGCCGGCCCTCAAGCCTTTCTTGATTTCGGTGGAGCCGCCGCTTTCGATGCCGGTTTGCACCTCCACCGGTCGGAAGCGGCCGCCGGTTTCGGCCAGCATGACCAGCGTGCGCTTGCCGGTGACGACCAACGCCTCGCTGGGCACCAGCACCATGCTGCCGGCGCGCGCGTCCATGATCCTCATCTGCACGAACATGCCCGGCACCAGCCGGCCGCCGGGGTTGGCCAGCTGCAGCCGCGCCTTCAGCGTGCGCGTGGCCGCATCCACCTCCGGCAAGATCGCCTGCACCGTGCCGTCGAAGGTCTTGCCGGGTGCCGACGGGCTGGTCGCCTGCACCTTGGCGCCGACACGCAGCAGCGAGGCCTGGCTCTCCGGCACCTCGGCATGGGCCCACACGGTGCCCAGGCCGTTGATGCGCGCCAGCGTGGCGCCGGACATCACGGTCATGCCCTCGCGCAGCATCAGCTCGGTGACCACGCCGGCTATCGGCGCATGCACCGTGAAGCGGCCCTGCACCTGGCCACTTTGCGCGACGGCGTCGATCTGCGCGTCGCTCATGCCCACCAGTCGCATGCGCTGGCGCGCGCCTTCGCGCAGCGGCGTCAGCTCGGTGCCCTGCATGCGGGCCAGCGACAAGTATTCCTCCTGCGCCGCCACCCATGCCGGCATATACAACTCAGCCAGCGGCTGGTCCTTGGCCACCGCATCGAGCGTGGCGCGAACGAACAGTTTCTCGACGAAGCCGGTGGCGCGCGCCTGCACCAGCACCTGGTCGCGTTCGTTGAAGGCGATGCTGCCGACCGCCTCGACGGCGGATGCCAGCGTGCCCTCGGTGACCGGCGCTGTGCGCAGGCCCAGGTTCTGCTGGATGCGCGGGCTGACTGTGACCTTGCTGCCGTCGTTGCCCGCCTCGCTGTCGGCATACACCGGCACCAGCATCATGTCCATGAACGGCGACTTGGCTGGCTTGTCGAACTTGTTGCCGGGCACCATCGGGTCGTGGTAATACAGCACCTTCTTGCCGTTGGCCGGGTCGGTGTCGCCGGCTCTCACACCGGCTTCGATGTGGCGGCGTGTCGCAGCCTCGCCTTGCGCGATGCTCATCGGGCCGCTCTCGACGGCCGGGGCCGGTTCGGCCGCCGTGGCGGCTTGCGGCGGCGCGGCGTTCAAACCGCGTTGCAGGCCGAAGCTGTACAGCCCCCAGCCGCCGGCAGCCAAAACGGCCAGGGTGGTCGCGGCGATGAAGGACTTTTGCAGCGGGCTCATCGTGCGTTCTCCGAAGCGTTGGCATTGGCCATGCGGGGCGGGTTGGGTGCATCCGTCGGCGGCGGCGCCAGGAACTCGATGCGTGCCCACAGTTGCGCGCTGTCCATCTCCAGGCGCAGCCGCTCCAGCCGCAGCTCGATTTCCATGCGCCGCGCGTCCAGCACCATCGCCAGCGCGGCGCCACCGCCGCGGTAGGCGGCCAGTGCGGCACGGCTGCGCTCGGCCGCCAGCGGCAGCAGGCTGTCGTCATACAGCGCCAGGCGCTCGCGGTTGCTGTGCCACTGCTGCAGCCAGCTCAGTGTTTCGGCATGCACCTCGCGCTGCGCCTCTTCGCGTTGGTCGCGCGCCTGATCGGCCAGGCTCAGGCTGGCGGCGTGTTGCCGGTCCTGGCGGTTCTTCGAGTCCCATTGCAGCGGGATCGACACGTTCAGCGAGGCCATGTTCGAATAGCTCGGGCCCCGCTGGCTGTACATCACTTCGACGCTCCAGTCGGCGCTCTTCTCGCTGCGCGCGATGTCGGCTGCCGCGCGTGCCAGCGCTTCTTGCTGCGCCAGCGCGGCCAGCCGCGGGTGGCGTTGCACCAGCGCGTCGGCAGTGGCCGCCGCGTCGCCGCCGTCGATGCGCAGCGCCGGTGCCGGCGCGAGTGCCGAAGCGCCCTCGGGTCCCACCCAGCGCACCAGCCGCGTTTGCGCGGTCGCGGCCTGCACATCGAGCCGGCGCAGGCGCTCGTCGATCTGGCCGACCGCCAGGCGCGCCGCAAAGACATCGGCCTGCGCTCCGCGTCCGCCGCGATAGGCGGCCTCGGCCGCTTCGATCTGCAACCGAGCCTCGTCGCGCTGCGAGCGCATCAACCCGATCATGCGTTCCAGGTAATGCCGGTCCAACCAGGCCAGCGCGGTGTCGCGGCGCAGGTCGGCCAGCGCCAGCGCGCGCATCGACTCGGCGGCCTCGGCTTGGCGGTCGAAACGCGCGCTACGCGCGCGGCGCTTGTCGCTGTCGGTGAACTGCTGCATCACGCCGACCGAGCGCATGGTCATGAAATCAGCGGTCAGGCTGAACGCGTCGGGGCCGTTGACCGGCAGGTTGTTGACGCCCGCTGTCAGCACCGGATCGGGCAGTCGGCCGGCGGCCACCGACAGTTCGCGTGCTGCGGCGGCGGCCGACGACTGCGACTGCAACTGCAACGAGCGCGCCTGCGCCAGGCGCAGTGCCTCGTCCAGTGATAGGGGGTCCTGCGCCGACACCGGCCAGGGTAGACAGACCAGCGCAAGCACCCCGGCCAGCGTGGCACGGCGCGCGTGCGCGCCGAAAAATATCGTGAACATGGCAGCCTTCGAAAGACGATGGAAAAACGCGCGGCCGTGGGGCCGCGCAACCACGTCAATCGAAGCTCAGATTCTGAACACGCAGTGCAAGATGGCGTGCGGTGGCTCGGCCTGCACCAGGCTGTCGATCGCGCCGGCCGTCGCACAGCGTGGCGCGGCGGGTTCGGGCCGCGTGGGCAAGCGGTGCAGCACGCCGCGCAGCGGCAGGGCCGGCGTCGCCGCCGGGCTCGGTTGGTCGCTTTGCTGGCCGCTCTTGCAGTGTTCGCCGCAGACCATGGCGGGGTCGGCGCCGCTGTCCTGGTCGGCGGCTGCCACCATCGCCGCCTGTTCACCCGCAGCCATTTGTGGGCAGGCATGCGCCGCAACCGCGAATTGTGCGAACAGCAGCGTGCCGACCAGCAGCCACGCCAGCGCGCGCAGCGCGCGGCGGGGCAGTCGAACCGGGTTGAACACGCTGAACACGTTGAACACGAGGAAGGGATGCGACCTTGGGGATGTGAACCGAAGCGGCGCGATTCTATGAAGTTTTGCAGGCCCTGTTCCGGTCTGAGGCCCGCGCCGGCCCGCTGCCGTGCAAGTGCGCACGATGCCACGCGACGCGGAAGTCCCCGCCCGGCCCGGGGTTGTCATCAAGGGGCCATCGAACGTACCCTGTGCCCGAGGAGGTCGCGCACGATGGCGGGTTGGTGGCGGTTCGCGGCGGTGGTGCTGATGGCGTGGGGCGCCCGGCCGGCGGCTGCCGACACGCTGAGCTACGTGCCGGTGGCGTTGGGCTGGTCGGCCGCCGAAGTCGAACGGGCCACGTCCGCCAGTCTGCGCACGATCGTCGCGAAGGCCGAGGCCGCGCGGCAACTGGGCTGCCGTCGCCACTGCTTGCGCCTGGAGGCCATCTTCGCGCGGCTGGTCGTTCAAGCGCGCGGCCAGTCGCCGCATGCGCAGGAACTGAACTGGTCGCTGACCGTGGTGCAATGCAGCGATGTCGATGCGCTGGCGCTGCCGGGCGGGCAGGTGCTGATCTCCGAGGACTTCATCGACCGGCACACACCCACCGACGAGGCGCTGGCCTTCGTGCTCGCGCACGAGATGGCGCACAGCGTGCTCGAACACGAACGCCAGGCGCTGACCTTTGCACGCTTGCTGCTGCCGCGCCAGGTGTCGCGCACGGTGCCCGACATGTATGTCGAGATGGATTTCAACCTCGGGCTGCTCAAGGCCATGGAGCCGGTGCTTCAGCAGGGAGAATTCGAGGCCGACGAACTGGGTCTGCTGATGGCCAGTGCCGCCGGCTACGCGCCTGTGGCGCAACTGGCGTTCATTGCCGGCGAGGCGGCGTTGCCGGCTGCGAGCACACCGCTGGTGGCCACGCACCCCGCCGCCGCGGCGCGGCTCGAGCAACTGAAGCGGCGTGTGCCGCTGGCAGAAAGACTGATGCCGCGCGCGAATTGAGCGGCGCTTGGCAAGGACTCAGTCGGCGTAGTTCGCCCCGGCGCCATCGAGCTTGCGCACCCAGGCATCGAACACCGCGCGGCACACGGCCGGCTCCAGGCCGGCGGCCTCACGCACGCACTGCGCGCGCACCTGAGGCGCCAGCGGTTTGAGGGTGCCGGCCGCGGCGGCGGCCACCTGCACATCACACGCGCGCTGCATCGTCCACAGCCACATCAAGGCCTCGGTGACATCGCCACCCCAGGCCAGCAGGCCGTGGTTGCGCAAGATCACGCAGCGCTTGTCGCCGATGCTGGCGAGCATGCGCGTGCGCTCGTCGAGGTTGACGGTGATGCCCTCGAAGTCGTGGTACGCCACCGCGCCGTCGAGTTGCGCGCCGTTGAAGGTGTCGTGCGACAGGCCGCCTTGCAGGCAGGACACGGCCATGCCGCTGGTGGTGTGGGTGTGCATCACGCAGTGCGCACCGTCGATGGCGCCGTGGATCGCGCTGTGCGTGACGAAGCCGGCGCGGTTCACCGGGTGCGGTGACGGCCGCACCGGCACGCCATCGATGTCCACCGCCACCAGGTTCGATGCCGTGACCTCGTGGTACATCAAGCCGAACGGGTTGATCAGGAACACCCGCTCGGGCCCGGGCACGCGCAGCGTGATGTGGTTGAAGATGCTCTCGGTCCAGCCGAGCAGGTCGAAGATGCGGTAGCAGGCGGCCAGTTGCACACGCGCGGCCTGCTCGGCGGCGCTGATCGGCAGCGCGCGGGCCGCGACGCGGGGTTGTTCGTCCATCAGCAGCGACATGGCGGCTCCTCGGTTCTGGGTCTCGAGCGTGCCAGTGTGCCAGGGTTGATCGAGCCCGCAGCAGCTGCCTACACTGTGCACGGCGCTGCTTCGAGGAAACCGCTTGATGAACCCGCCTGTCACCGTCTACCACGCACCCCGTTCGCGCTCGACCGGCGTGTTGATCCTGCTCGAGGAACTCGGCGCCGAGGTCGAGCTGAAACTGCTCGACATGAAGGCGGGCGAGCAACGCGGCGCGGCCTACATGGCCATCAACCCAATGGGCAAGGTGCCGGCGCTGCGCCACGGCGATGCGCTGGTCACCGAGCAGCCGGCGGTGTACATGTACCTGGCCGAACTGTTTCCGCAGCGCGGCCTGGCGCCACTGCCCGGTGAGGCGCTGCGCGGCCCGTACCTGCGCTGGATGGCCTTCTACGGCTCGAGCTTCGAGCCGGCCATCATCGATCGTGCGCTGAAGCGCGAGGCCGGCGCCGCGTCGATGTCGCCCTATGGCGATTTCGACACCATGCTCGGCACCGTGCGCCAGCAACTGTCGGTCGGGCCGCACTGGCTGGGCGAGCGCTTCAGCGTCGCCGATGTGCTGTGGGGCACCGCGCTGGGCTGGATGCTCGATTTCAAGCTGGTGCCCGACGAGCCGGTGTTCACGCGCTACGCGGCGGCCTTCAATGCCCGGCCTGCCGTGATGGCGGCGCGCGAACGCGACAAGGCGCTGGCGGCCGCGCAGGACGCGGCGCGCGCCACGCCGTAGCCAACCTCCGTCAGTTCGGGGCCGGGCGTCGCGGCAAGCTCGCCGCATCGTCACCCAGATCCCAGAACAGGCCGGTCATCAACTGCAGCGCCTGGCGCACCACCGGCGCCAGCAGGTGCTCATCGGGCGCGTGCTGCGAACAGGCCGGGTAGCTGTGCGGCACCCACACCGTCGGCAGGCCCAGGATGTCGGCGAACACATCGTTGGGCAGCGAGCCGCCCAGGTTGGGCAGCAGCGCGGGCGCGATGCCCCCGGTGCGTTCGATCGATGCCAGCGCCCAGCGCACCCACGGGTTGTGGGGGTCGAGGCGGGTGGCGGCCATCACCACCGGTTCACTGACCTCGATGCCGCCGAAGCCGTGCGCTTTCAGGTGTGTCTGCACGGCCGTGCGCAGCTGCTCGATGCGCGTGCCGACGACGAAGCGCAGCTGCAGGTGCGCCTTGGCGTGCGCGGGAATGGCGTTGACCGGAAAGTCGGGGTTGCCGGTGCGCATGGCCAGCACTTCCAGCGCGTTCCAGGCCAGCACCCGTTCGATCGGCGATTGGTCGGCTTCACCCCATTGCGCATCGACCTCAGGGTCGCCCGGGCCGCCGCCCACTTCCAGGCCGCGCAATGCAGCGCGTACCGCGGCGGGAATCGGCGGCGGCCGCAGCGCGTCGACCTGGATGCGGCCGCGGCCATCGACCAGGCTCGCAATGGCATGGGCCAGCACCGTGCCCGGGTTGCGCAGCAGCCCGCCCCAGTTGCCCGAGTGGTGCGCGCCGTCGCGCAGTTTCAGCGTCAGGTCGAAGTTGGCGACGCCGCGCGTGCCCAGGAACAGCGTCGGCAGGTCGGCGCGCAGGCGCGGCCCGTCGGAGGCGATCAGCACGTCGGCGCGCAGGGCGTCGCGCTGCAGGGTGCAGAACTCGGCCAGCCCGGGCGAGCCGGTTTCTTCACCCGTCTCGATCAGCCAGATGACGTTGAAGCCGAGCCGATCGCCGCGTGTGGCCAACACCTGCGCGAGCGCGGCGATGTTGATGCTGTGCTGGCCCTTGTTGTCGGCGCTGCCGCGGCCGTAGAGCTTGTCGTCCACGGCCGTCAGTTGCCACGGCCCCTGGCCTTTCGTCCACGCTGCATCCTGGCCGCGGATGACATCGCCGTGGCCGTACATCAGCACCGTCGGCGCGGCCGCGTCTTCGACACGCCGCGCGATCAGGAACGGGCCGCAGCCGGTGCCGCTGAGCGGGTTCAGGTGCAGCGCCACGTCGAAGCCCAGTGCGGCCAGGGTGGGCTGCATCTCGTCGGCCAGGTAAGCGTGCAGCGATGCCGCCTGCGCCGGATCCTGGCTTTCGCTGCGGATCGCCACCCGGCGCGCCAGATCGCGCGCAAAGCCGCCGCCGTCGAAGTGCGCGCGCGCCGCGGCCAGGGCGCTGTCGCGCGTGCTCACGTGGATTTGGCGAGCAAGCTGAAATGCTCGACCTGCGGCGGCGCGGCGAAGAACGGCCCGACGATGGCTCGCCACTGCGCGAACAGCGGGCCTTCGCGGAAGGCCACGGTGTGGTCTTCCAGCGTGTCCCAGAAGATCATCAGCACATAGCGCTCGGGGCTTTCGATGCCCTTGTTCACCTTCCAGCCCTGGAAGCCCTTGGCCTGACTGATGACGGTGTTCAGGCCGCGCTGGATGGCCTCGTCGAACGCGGCCTGTTGGCCGGGGGCAATGCGGATGTCGGCGACTTCGAGAATCATGTTCGCTCCGGGTCGGTGTTGCAGTGCGCATCATCGCTCAGGAAATCATCGGCTTGAGCTTTGCCGGCGCAGCCTTTAACCTGCAAGCCCCTCGATTGGCGGAAGGTGGGTGATGGCTGATTCGCGTGCCTGGAGCGGCTGGCCCTGGCTCGGCGTGGTGGCGTTGTGGCTTTCCGCGGCGCTGCCGGCGGCGGCCGCATCCGCCGATGCCATCGTCGGCAGCTGGCTCACCGATGACGGCGCCTCGAAGGTCGAGGTGACGGCGGACAAGGCCGCCAACGGCAGCACGCTCTACAACGGCAAGCTGGTGTGGCTGAAGGAACCGCTGCGCGACGGCAAGCCGGTGCTGGATGCGAAAAATGCCGATGCCGCGTTGCGCGCCAGGCCGCTGATCGGCATCCCGATCCTCTCCGGCTTCAAGGCCGATGGCGGTGGCTGGAGCGGCGGCACCGTGTATGCGCCGCGTGCGGGGAAAAGTTTCCCGGCCGACCTGTCGCTGGGCGCCGACGGGCGGCTGGAACTGAAAGTGAAGGCCGGGCTGTTGTCGAAGACCGACTACTGGACGCGCTGAGCGTCGCCAGCCGGACTGGGCGAGGCGCGCCTTGAACTCGGCCCACGCGCAGGCCGGCTGACGTCAGGCTGAGTGTCAACTCACCCTACACTGGCCAGATGAACCAGACAGTACAAAAGTCCCGCCGCAGCGTAGGCGCCGCCCCGGCGCGCACCAACGACCCCGAGCGCACGATGGCCGACATCATCGCGGTGGCGACGCGCGAGTTCTCGGAAAAAGGCCTGGCCGGCGCGCGCATCGACGTCATTGCCGAGGCCATGCGCACCAGCAAGCGCATGATCTATTACTACTTCGGCAGCAAGGAGGGCCTGTACATCCGCGTGCTGGAGGAAGCCTACCGGCGCATGCGCGACATCGAGGTCGGCCTGCACCTGGACGACCTGGCGCCCGAGGATGCGCTGCGCAGGCTGGTCGGCTTCACGGTGGACTACCAACTCGCCAACCCGGACTTCATCCGCCTGGTGATGACCGAGAACATCCATCGCGGCGAATACCTGGCGCAGAGCAAGGCGATCCAGAAACTCAATGTGCCGGCCATCGAAGGCCTGCGTCGCGTTTATGAACGCGGCTTGGCAGCGGGCGTGTTCCGCAGCGGCATCGACCCGGTGGACCTGCACATGTCGATCAGCGCGTTGAGCTTCTTCAACGTCGCCAACAAGCACACCTTCGCGCTGATCTTTCAGCGCGAACTGGATTCGTCGGCGGCCATCGTCGCGCGCCGCGACAGCATCATCGAGATGATCGTGCGCTTCGTTCGCAAGTGATTCGTTATTGCCGCGGCGACCGATCGCTGGCGCCGGCCGCAGCCTCTCCGGCGAGTTCGATGGCCGCCTGCACCGCCACCGCATAGCCCCTCGCGCCGAGGCCAGCGATGACGGCTGTGGCCGCGCGCGACATCAACGAGCGGTGGTAGATCTCCTCGCGGCGGTGGATGTTCGAGATGTGCAACTCGATGATCGGGCCGGGAAACATCTTCAGCGCGTCGAGGATCGGGATGGAGGTGAACGAGTAGCCGGCCGGGTTGATGACGATGCCGCAAGCTGCGTCGATGGCCTCGTGAATCCAGTCGATGAGCTGCGTTTCGCTGTTCGTCTGCCTGAATTCGATGGGCTGCGCGCCGGCCGTGCGCCGGCAAAGCGCCTCGATCTGCGCCAGCGTGGTGTGGCCGTAGATGTCGGGCTCGCGCAGGCCGAGCCGGTTCAGGTTCGGGCCGTTGAGCACGTAGATCGGCTTGTCGTTCATGCGCGGCCTCGCGAATCACAGCGCGTTGATCTTCTCCAGCGCGCCGGCCGGCCAGTCCTTGCCGTACTTGTCCACATAGCGCTTTTGTGCATGGCTGCGGAACGCCGCCACGTCGGGCACATAGACCTTCTTGCCTTCGGCCTTCAGCGCGGCCACGGCCTCGCCTTCCTTGGCCTCGAACTTGGCGGTGTAGTCGTCCAGCGCCTTTTCCGCAGCCGCGCGCAGCCGCGCCTGCTGCTCGGGCTTGAGCGCCTTCCAGGCGGCCGAGGAGACGGTCATCAGGTCGTAGCCGATGACGTGGCCGGTGAGCACGAATTGCGTCGTCACCTCGTCGAACTTCATCAGTCGGCTCAGCACCAGTGGGTTGTCCTGGCCATCGATGGCACCGGTCTGCAGCGCGGTATAGACCTCGGTGAAGGCCACCGGCGTCGGGTTGACACCGATCGACTCGCCGAGGAACTGCCAGAACTCGCCCGGCGGCATGCGCAGCTTGATGCCGGCCAGGTCGGCCGGCGTCTTGATCACGCGCTCGGGCTTGAGGTTGACATGGCGTGAGCCGAAGTACACCGGCGCAATGACCTCGATGCCGAGTTGGTCGCGCGCCAGCTTGATGAACTCCTGACCGACCTCGCTCTTGAAGGTCTTCTTCAGGTGCGCCACGTCGCGAAACAGGTAGGCCGAGGTCAGCAGCGACCAGGCCGGCAGTTGCTTGGAAATGTCTTGCGGTGCCAGGTTGGCCATGTCCAGGTTGCCGCGCTGCAGCGCGACCAGTTCGGTGCCCTGCTTGAACAGCGTGTTCGCCCAGTAGGGCTGCAACTCGAAGTCGTCCTTCATCGCCGCGCCGAAGGCCTTGTAGGCGTCGGCGCGCATGTCCTGCTCGTTGAAGGCGGCGCTGAAGCGCATCTTCGTCGCGCTTTGCGCCCACAGGCGCGGGGTGGCGGCCAGCGCCAGCGTGGCGGCGCCGGTGCGCAGCAGGGTGCGGCGGGGAAATGAGGTCGACATGGGGTGGCTCCTTCGGTGGGGATCGCTTGCCGCCGGGCGGTCCGGCATGTGTATAGGACGATAAGTGTTTTATCGGAGGATGACAATAGGCTCCAACAGATCAGAATAGACCGGTCTTGGCGTAGCATCGGGCCGCGCCCTGCACCCACCGCGTGCCATGCGCAGAACGGAGCGACGATGCTCGACGAGGCCCGGCCGACCGAGACCGTCGGCGAAAAGACCTACCAGCGCATTCGCGCCGACATCGTCTGCGGCGCGTTGCCGCCGGGCGAGCGCCTGACGCTCGACCGCATGCGCGATGCGTACGAAGCCAGCGTCGGCACGCTGCGCGAGAACCTGAACCGGCTGTCGTCCGAAGGGCTCATCGTCGCCGAGGGCGCGCGCGGTTTTCAGGTCATGCCGGTGTCGGCGGCCAACCTGCGCGAGGTGTCTGCGATGCGCTGCCTGCTCGAAGGGCACGCGCTGCGCCAATCCTTCGAAGCCGGCGACATGGAATGGGAAGGCCAGGTTGTCGCTGCGCACCACAAGCTGGCGGCGATGGAGCGGCGCATGAGCGCGGGCGATCGTGCCCAGGCACAAGCCTGGAAACGCTACGACCGCGAGTTCCATCGCGCCCTCATCGGGGCCTGTGGCTCGATGGTGCTGATGGAGCTGCACGCGCTGATCTACGACCGCTACCTGCGCTACCAGATGGTGGCGGCGGTGTATCGCGGCGACGTGGCGGCCGGCGAGCACAAGCAGCTGCTGGACAGCGCGCTGAAGCGCGACTGGAAGGCGGCGCAGCGCACCTTGAATCAGCACGTGCAGGATTGCGTGGCGCACATGATCGACAAGCGGCTGGTGACCTGAGGGCACGTGCCGGCCCCCTTCACAGCAGCACGAAGACGCGGATGTGAACCGCCTCGTCGACGCGCTGCAGCGTGGCGACGAACAGATGACGCGTGAGCCAGCCGTGCGGCCCGTCGGGCGCGTCGAACACCGGCGCCGAGCGGAAGTACATCTGGTGCGCCGGCACCGCCTCGCCGCGGCGCAGGCGTTCGAGCACCTCGGCGCTGGACACGCGCAAGCCGCGGTTGTGCACGTAGATCAGCGTGCCGTCGTCGGCCTGCACGCTGTAGTGTGCGTCGATGATCGATGTGCCGTCGGCGCGTGTCAGCGGCCAGTCCGAACCGCCGGGCAGGATGCGGCCGCTCAGCCGCGGGCCGGCCACGGTGCCGCCGGTGATGGCGATGTGCTGGCGCTCGCCCATCGGTCCTGGCCCGGCGCGCCGCACGGCACCGATCCGGGCGCGGATCTCGAAGGCGAGTTCGAGCGCCGGTGCGCTCAGGGCCGGTTCGCGTGTTGCAGCCATTCGCCCATGGTTTCGAAAGCGCGGCGGGCATCGCCGCAGTAGGCCATCGCACGCAGGTAGCCGTGGATCAGCCCCGGCCCGCGGTTCGACTTCGACGGCCACGCCGGCACGCTGCAGCGCCTCGGCATAGGCCAGGCCGCTGTCGCGCAGCGGGTCGTGCTCGGCCACCGCGATCAACGCCGGCGGCAGCCCCGCGTGGCTGGTGGCGATGCAGCGGCGCTGCCAGCGGGTTGATCAGGTCGGCAGGGTTGGGGCAATACATCGCATTCACGGCCGGCATCGACGCCGTGGTCACGATCGGGCCATCGGCGTTCTCGCGATACGACGGCCGGTTCATATCGAAGTCGCAGGCCGGATAGATCAGCAACTGCGCGCGCAGCCGCTGCGGTGTGCCGCGGTAGATCAGTGTCATCGCCGCGGCCAGGTTGGCGCCGGCGCTGTCACCGCCGACGGCCACCGCGTCGCGCACGAAACCCTGCGTACCAGCCTGCGCGAAGGTCCACTCGACGACGGCCTGGCAATCGTGCACCGCGGCTGGAAACGGGTGCTCCGGCGCCAGCGCGTAGTCGACGCTGATCACCGCGTGTTCGCAGGCGGCCGCGATGCGCGAGCTGATGTCCCAGTGTGTTTCCGGGCTGCCCTGCAACCACGCACCGCCATGCATGTAGATCAGCACCGGGTGCGGGCCATGCGAGGCCGGGCGAAAGATGCGCACGCGCACGCCGCTTGCGCCGGCTTGTCCCGGGACCTGCACCACCTCGGTGTGCACGCCCTCGGGCGTGGGCAGCCGCATCTCGGCGGCCAGCGTCTCGAAATGCGCACGCCGCTGCGCCGCGCCCGAGCCGGTCGGCAAGCGAGCCCACGCCGCAGCCCAGTCGGCCAGGAACGGCTGCAGTTCAGCGTTGATCATCGCTTCAGCCCTTGTAGCCGAACAGCCGCGGCAGCCACAGCACCGCATCGGGCACCAACACCAGGAAGGCCAGCGCGCCGATCAGCACCGCCAGGAAAGGCAGCGTCTCGACGATGATCTTGCGCAGCGGCGCACCACTGACGGCGGCGACGACGAACAGCAGCAGGCCATAAGGCGGTGTGATCAGCCCGATCATGATGTTCACCGTGACGACGAGGCCGAAGTGCACCATGTCGATGCCGAGCGCCTGCGCGGTGGGAATGAAGATCGGCACGATCACGAGCAGGATCGTGCCGCCTTCGAGCAGGCAGCCGAGCACCAGCAGGATCAGGTTGACCAACAGCAAGAAGCCCAGCGGCGACAGATCGAAGCCGACCATGAAGGCGCGCAGGTCGTTCGGGAATGTCTTCCTTCGTGACCACATAGTTGAAGACCAGCGCACCGGCGATCAGGATGCCCACGCTGGCCATCGAGCGCGCGCTTTCCAGCAGTGCGCCATAGGCCTGCTGGCGGCTGATCGAGCGGTACAACAGCCACGACACGACGAAGGCGTACAGCGCAGCCACCGCGGCCGCTTCGGTGGGGGTCATCACGCCGCTGTAGATGCCGCCCAGCAACACCACCGGCATCAGCAGCGCCGGCAGCGCAACCCAGGTGATGCGCGGCAACTGGCGCAGCGGCACCGGCGCTTCCACCGGAAAGCCTCGGCGTGCAGCCATGAAGGCGTTCATGCCGGCCAGCACCGCGCCCATCACCAGGCCGGGAATGACGCCACCGAGGAACAGGTAGCCGATCGAGGTGTCCGACACCAGCGCATACAGCACCAGCGGAATCGACGGCGGGATGATCGGCCCGATGGTCGCGGAAGCGGCGGTGATGGCCGCGGCGTAGGCCGGCGTGTAGCGGCCGTCCTTGGTCATCATGTTGATGATGATGCGGCCGAGGCCGACCGCATCGGCCACCGCCGAACCCGACATGCCCGAGAACACCAGGCTGGCGACGACGTTGACATGGCCGAGGCCGCCGCGGAAGCGCCCCACCAGCGCGTTGCACCAGCCGAGCAGCTTGTCGCTCAGCGAACCCAGGTTCATCAGGTTGGCGGCGAAGATGAACAGCGGAATCGCGAGCAGCGTGTACGAGTTGTACAGACCTTGCAGCAGCTGCTCGGCGGCGAGCGACAGGTCCTGCCCGGTGATGAGCAGGTAGACGATCGAGCCGCTGATCATCGACAGGCCGATCGGCAAGCCGAGCACGCTCATCAGCACGATGGCGCCCAGGCACCAGGCGAAGGGATGCGTGGCCATCATCTTGCGGTTCCCTCGGCGCCGGTGCCGCGCAGCGCCTGCCAGACGATGAGTGCGTGGCGCACGATCATCGCCACGGCGAACAGCAGGTAGACCGAAAACACCCAGCTCATCGGGATGCGCAACGACGCCGTGGTCTCCACCTTCATGAAACTGACATAGCCCCAGGTGGCCGGCAGCGCGATGAGCATCAGCACGATGAAGATCGTGCCGGAGACGGCGCGAAACACACGCCGCGTGCGTGGCGCGACCAGGCTGTAGACCATGTCGAAGCGGATCTCTTCCGCGTCGCGGGTGACGAAGGCCGAGCCCCACAGGATGCCCCACAGCCAGGCCAGCACGCAGACCTCCTCGGTCCAGGCCACCGGCAGGTTGAGGAAGTAGCGGAAGATGATCTGCAGGATGAAGGCGACGAACATCGCCGTGATCATCAGCACCAGCAAGTTTTCAGCCCGGCGGTGCAGCCAGGCCAGAGTGCCGTTCATGGTCGCGCTACAGGGCGTTGATGCGCTCGAGCATGCCTGGCGTCCACTCCTTGGCGTATTTCGACTTCGCGTACACGTCGAGCACATGCTTGCGGAAGGCGGCGACATCGGGCGTGTAGATCTCCAGCCCCTGCGCCTTGAAGAAGTCGACCAGTTCGCTCTCGTCCTTCAGCGCCTGCGCGGTGATCGCGTCGGCGAACTTGTCGGCCGTCGACTGCAGCGTCTTCTGCTGCGCCGGGCTCAGGCTGTTCCACTTCTTCAGGCTGATGGCGAACAGGTTGTTGGCGATCAGGTGGCCGGTCATCACGATCTGCGTGGTGACCTCGTAGAACTTCATCACCTTGTTCGCGCCCAGCGGGTTGTCCTGCGCATCGATGGCGCCGGTCTGCAGCGCGGTGTAGACCTCGGTGAAGGCCACCGGCACCGGGTTCGCGCCGAGCGCCGTGCCGACGAACTGCCAGCCTTCGCCGCCGGGCATGCGCAGCTTGATGCCGGCCAGGTCGGCCGGCACCATGATCTTCTTCTTCGGCTTCAGGTTCAGCTGCCGTGTGCCGATGTACGGCACCGCCAGCACCTTGATGCCCATCTGGTCTTCCATCGACTTGAACAGTTCCTTGCCGACGTCGCTGGCGAAGACCTTCTTCATGTGCGCGACGTCGCGGAACAGGTACGGCGTGGTCGTGATACTCCAGGCCGGGATCTGCTTTTGCACATCGAACGCGGCCAGGTTGGCCATGTCCAGGTTGCCGCGCTGCATCGCCACCGGCTCGGTGCCCTGCTTGAACAACGTCGCGCCGAAGTAGGGCTTGAACTCGAACTCGCCGCCGAGCGCGGCGCCGAAAGTCTCTTTCAGGATCGCGGCGCGCGGGTCGGTTTCGGCGACGGTGTCGGAGTAGATCAGCGGCACCTTGGCCTGGGCCGAGGCCCATGGCGGCAGTGCCGCGGCGCACAGTCCGGCGGCGCCGGCGAGCAGTGAGCGACGATCGATCGTGCGGGTCATGGGGGTCTCCTGTGGCGCTGTGCCAGGTGCAGCGCGAAGCGGGTCTTGTTGCCTGAGGCTGCAATGATGTACGAATTGGTTAATTCATGTCAACCGCCGAGAGATCAGTGGAAACCCTGATATTGCTATGCAGACGCCGCAACGGGTTTGGCGACGTACGCCGGCACTTGCGCTTATTGAACTGTTTGGTACATACTGGACGCTTGCCACCGGACCAGCACGCCGCACCGCCATGAATCTTCCAGCTCCCAGTCTTGCCCACCATTCGTCCGCCGGCCGCGCACTGGCGGGGCTGATCGGTGCCGGCATCCAGCGCTCGCTGACGCCGGCGTTGCACGAGGAGGAAGCGCGCCACCATGGGCTGCGGCTGCACTACCAGCTCATCGATCTGGACCGGGACGCCGATGGCGCGGCCGCATTGCCGACGCTGATGCGCGCCGCGCGCACCATCGGCTTCGTCGGCCTGAACATCACCTACCCGTGCAAGCAGACGGTCATCCCGTTGCTCGACGCCCTGTCCGACGAAGCACGCACGATGGGCGCTGTCAACACCGTCGTCTGCCGCGAGGGCAGATTCACCGGCCACAACACCGATGGCTCGGGCTGGCGCTGGGGCTTCGAACGCACGCTGCCCACGGCCGACCTGACCCGCGTGGTGCTGCTCGGCGCCGGCGGCGCCGGCTCGGCGATTGCACATGCGGTGCTGCAGATGGGGGCGCGGCAACTGGTGCTGGTGGACCAAGACCCGGCACGCGCCGCGGCACTGGCAGCGGAGCTGACGCCGGCGTATCCCGGCCGCGTTACCGCCGAGTCCGACGTGACGAACGCGATGCGCGGCGCCAGCGGGCTGATCCACGCCACGCCGACCGGGATGGACAAGCTGCCGGGCATGCCGCTGCCGCCGACGTTGCTGAAGCCGCCGCTGTGGGTCGCCGAGATCGTCTATTTCCCGATGGAGACAGCGCTTGTGAAGGCAGCACGAGCGGCGGGCTGCGCGGTCGTTGATGGCGGCACCATGGCCGTGGGCCAAGCGGTGGGCGCGTTCCGCCTGATCAGCGGGCTCGAGCCCGACCCCGACCGCATGAACGCCCATTTCCGCAGGCTGGTGGCCGAGCGCGGGCAGGGCTGAGCACGAGGAGCGAACCATGCAGGATCAGACCCAGGTGCGCGAGCACATTGCCGCCGAGGCCAACCCGATCGGGCTCGACGGCATCGAGTACGTCGAATTCACCACGCCGCGGCCGCAGGCCCTCGGCCAGCTGCTCGAATCGGTCGGCTTCAGGCCGGTGGCGCGGCACCGCTCGCGCGAGGTATTGGTCTATCGGCAAGGGGCGATGAACATCGTCGTCAACGCCCATGCCGCTGTCTTGCGCAGCGCGCCCTCGGCCGAAGACCCGGTGCCCGCGATCCGCGCGCTGGCGCTGCGTGTGCGCGATGCGCGCGGCGCCTATGAACGCGCGCTCGAACTCGGCGCCTGGGACGTGCCGATGCACGCGCAGGTGATGGAGCTGAACATCCCCGGCATCCACGGCCCCGGCGGCGCGCACATCTACTTCGTCGACCGCTACCGCGAGTTCTCGATCTACAGCGTCGATTTCATCGCCATCCCCGGCGCGGACGCCGCGCCGCCGGCACAAAGCGATTTGCACTTCTTCGGCCTGGTGCAGTACATCGGCCGCGACCGCAGCGAAGACTGGGTCGAGTTCTACACGCGGCTGCTGGGTTTTGCACGACTCGCGGATGACACCCGCTTCGGCATCCTGCCAAAGGGCACGCTGATGCAAAGCCCGGGTGATGCGGCCAGCCGCTTCTACCTGCAGTTGATCGAACCCGACCCGCAGGCCGCCGACGACGACGGGCCGGAGCGTTACCAGCGCATCGGCTTCGGCACCGCCGACGTGCCGGGCGCGGCGGCCCGGTGGCGCAGCCGCGGCATCGAATTCGTCGATGGCGGCAGCACCCGCGTCACCGCGCAGGGCGCCATCACGCGCACGCTGCTGCAGACCGTCGCCTTCGAGCTCGTGCACGACCAGCGGCCATGAACATCGAACAGTTCGGCATGGACACGATCTCGCTGGCCGGGCCGCTGGAGGCCAAGCTGCGCGCGATCGACGAGGCGGGCTTCTCGCAGGTCATGCTCAGCGCGCGCGACATCGTCGGCCACCCCGAGGGGCTGGACACGGCCGTGCAGCGCGTCAGAAGCAGCTGCCTGCGCGGCACCGGCTTTCAGGTGCTGCGCGATTTCGAGGGCCTGTCGGGTGGGTTGCATGCCTACAAGGTGGACATCGCCAAGTCGATGATCGAAATGTGTGCGGCGCTCGGCTGCAAGCTGCTGCTGGCCTGCTCGTCCACCTCGCGTCATGCCAACGAGGACCCCGCCGTGCTCGCCCGCGATTTGCGCAAGCTGGCGATGCTGGCGCTGCCGCACGGCGTGAAGGTGGCCTACGAGGCGTTGTCGTGGGGGCGCACGGTGAACCGCTTCACGCAGGCCTGGGCCCTCATCGAGCAGGCCGATTGCGCCAACCTGGGAATCGGCCTCGATTCCTTCCACCTGTTCGCAGCCAAAGACGATCTGGACGACCTGAGCAAGCTGGACCCGCGGCGCATCTACCTGGTGCAGCTGTCCGACTTCATGTGGCAGGAAACACCCAGCTTCGAAGAACGCATGAGCACCGCGCGCACTTTCCGCGTGTTTCCCGGTGAAGGCGTGCACAGCGACCAGCTCGCGCGGCTTGTCGTCGAACTCGATCGACTCGGCTACCGCGGCGACTACAGCTTCGAAGTCTTCAACGACGACTACCAGCAGCTGCCGTTGCCGGTGGTGGCCGAGCGCGCGCGCAAGGCGGCGGTGTGGCTGGCCGAGGACGTGCTGCGCCGCTCGGTGCCGTTGCCGGGGACCATGCGGCTGCGCAGCTGAGCCGATGAGGTCTTGCCTTGCCTGGGTGGCGAAGAAGCAGCGCCAGGCGCTGCGCATGCGTGATCTCGACACCTTCAACGCCGAAGAGATCGATTCGGTTCGTGAGCCGGATGGCTGGCCTCGACGCAAGCGTGAATCTCATAGTCAGTTGGCTGCCGCCGACGGTCGACGATGTGGCGCTCAGCCGGCAGGTGCGACGGATTGCTGTGGCAGGTCGCGGCCAGAAGCTGAAGTTCCTGAGCGGCAGCTGTTGCAGCGCCCAGTCCGCCAGAACCTGCTCATCGACTGCAAGCTGGCACTGCCGTCGCGGCGATGTCAGCGTGGCTCAGTCCCGTGAACATCAGTATCGGTATCGGCGATGTCGCCAGACAAATGGTGAGCAAGTAGCGCATGCAGCCGAACTGCCGGCTCATTCCGCAAAGCAGCGCAATGCCACCCCCGCCACCGACGAGCGCATTTCCGGGCAGATTGAGGCAAAGCGCCAAGGTCAAGTACCGATTGGCGAGCACCCAGGCGCCCAGTTTGCGCTGTGCAAGGCCCGCGTACCTGCTCGGAAGAAGCGGGGCGGCGAGGGTGCCGGCCGAATCAGCGTGACGCAGTGCCAGCGACCCGGCGCGCAGGTGCATTGGCACCAGACGCTGCGGCAGAACACACCCTGCGGCGTAGGCCAGGCACAGGCCAAGCACCGTCGCTGCATAGGCAACGAGCACCCCCGTCGTCCCGAACGCGACCATGATCAGCAGGCCCAGTTCCAGGCCGGGTACGAATGGCAAGGCCAAGGCAAGGGCATAGGCCAGCGCCAGCAGGATGAGTGCCCAGGGCCCGGCCGACGCTCGCAGCGAGGCCAGCATCGCCTGCGCCTCCTGGGTGCCTGCGCAGGCCACATACGAGCCAAGAGCCAACACGGCGGCCCAGCCGGCGACGGTCGCGAGACTGCGCGGGGTCAGGCACACCCAGCCGGCGGCGACCCGCGCCGACCTGAGAGCACCCTCTTCAAGCATGGCCGTCCAGGGGGTCGAGGAATGGAGTCTGCGGCTCGCTGACGTAGAACACCACGACGCGCAGCCGCTCCGCAGCGCTGCGGTTGAAGCCGGTGTGCGCGATGCCGGGCGGCTCGACAAATGCCTGCCCGGGCCCGATGACGATGGGTGCGCGACCTTCGATCTCGAGCGTGAAATGCCCTTCCAGCACAAACACGGTCACCGGCGAACGGTGGCTGTGGAACACCGTCCGGTCGCCGGGACCGAAGCAGGCCGTGAGCACGCGAATCTCCTGGATGGCGCACGCCGGCATGCCGGTCACAGCGGGCTCGCGCAGGACCACGGTGGGTGCGGCCAGTTGCCCGCAGAGCGCTTCAGTGGCCTGCGCGCGCGGCAGGCTCACGCTGGCCGCGATCACGGCTTCACCGCCGTCTTGAGCTCGACCATGATGACGTGGGTCGGCGTCGTGCCGACGTTCTCGCCAATGTGCACCTGCGCCGGCGAATACATCACGTCGCCGGCCTTGAACTCACGCAGCAGCACCTTGCCGTCGGGCAGGTGGATCTTGCGCTGGAAGGGCGAGACGGCGTACAGGACGAAGGCAGGATGGGCGTGCTGGCTCGTCTTCTCGCCGGGCAGGTCCCGGTACTCGAGCACGCGCACCTGCTCGTTTTCCATCACCACCTTGTATTTGTCCCCGTCGGTCTCGACCGGGCTCTGGGCGAAGGCCGCCCACGACACCAGCGCCAGCGTCAAACCAAGCGTTCTGTTCAGCATTGCAATCTCCATGCGACCATGACGGCACGACGACCGCGAGACCGAAGCTGCAACCTGTGCCTGACGGCGGCAGACTTCCGGCAATGCGCCTCGCGGCGGGCGCCCCCCTGCGGGCCACCCATGGAGAGAAGGCTAAGAAGCCGGAACCTAGAAATCGCTTAGAGATTGCGAAGTTGGTCGGCCATGGCTTCGGTCTCGGCCGCTGGCCGAACGCCCAGAACCACCGACAACTGCTGGCGGCAGCGCCGGTAGGCGGCCAACGCCTCGGCGCGCTGGCCCCCATGCAGCAGGCAGCGCATGAGCCTGCGCACCATGTCCTCGGCCAGCGGCTGCAGCTCGACAAGGCGCTGGTACAGGCGCGCTGCCGCGGCATGCTGGTCTGTGGCCTCGAGCTGATCGCCCAGCGCCGCCACCTGCCTTGTCACGCGCGCTTCGATCCGTTCGCGGGCGACAAGCACGTCGGACAGTTCGTCCTCACCGGCCAGGAAGGGCCCCTGGTACAGGGCCAATACCCCATCGATCCAGGCGTTGACCAACGCCACGTCGCCTCCCCGGTCGAGCGCCGGCGGCGCAGCGAGGCAGCCGGTGAGTGCGGCGACATCGGTCCAGCAGCTGGCGGCATCCAGGCTGAGGCCGCCGGCCCGCAGCGTGACCCGCCCGTCCGCACCGAGCAGCTTGCGCAGCCGGTGCAAGGTGTTGTCGAAGGAGTTGCGCGCCGCATCGCCGATGGCTTCGGGCCACAGCGCTGCGCACAGCCGCGCCACCGGCACGTTCTCGCCACCCTGGGCGATCAGCAGCTTCAGCAGATCCAGCGGTTTGCGGCTTTCCTTGCGCGACGCCGGCGTCGCCCCTGACTCGCGCTCGATGTCGAAGGCACCCAGGGTACGGATGCGCACCGGCCACGGCCACGTGGCGGGCGCACCGGGTGGGGCGGGCAGCGCATGGCGACGCACCATTTGCCGAACGAACGGCGTGTCGATGTCGTGCGCCAGCGCCAACGCGGCCAGGCGCGGCATCATGTCAGCGCAGCAATAGGGCATCGGACCGAAGTCGAAGCCACAGGCCTGGCCGACTTGAAACCCGCGTCGCAGTGCGGCCAGGGCGCGTGGCCCATCACCGCGCCGGTCCGCCAGATGGGCCTCGACGAGGGCGGCGATCCAATGGTGCCATCGGCAGATGGCGTAGAAGCGATGATCGAAGACCGCCTGCAGGGCGCGTTCAGCCTCGTCGAAGCTGCCGACCTGCGTGGCGGCCAAGGCCTGGCCGATCAATGCAATGTGCTCGCGCAGTGGCCAGCCACTGTCGCGGCCGCTGGCCACCGCCGAGCGCATCAGCTGGGCCGCGGCATGCCAGTCCTTGTCCAGCAGCATCAACATGGCGCGCTGGAACTCGTAGGTCGTCACATCGACCGGATTGCCCGCCGCGAGCAGTCCTGCTGCTTCGGCCAGGTGGGTGCGCGCGAGTTCGGCATCACGCGCCGACTCGGCGGCCAGCACCACCAGCAGGTGCGCCTTCACGCGCATCGGTGCGGGCCCGTTCTGCGCAATGGCCAGCGCGCGCCTGGCCTGGTCCAGCGCCTCGTCGATCCGTCCGAGCAGAGAGCGCACGAGCACGCCCACGCCGTACCAGCGCAGCAGCGTGGCCGGTGCGGCGTCCTGCCCGGCACACATGCGGTCGATCTTGACGAGGATGCGGTCCAGGCGCGGCGTCTGCCCGGTCCACAGCAGGTACAGGGCCAGACTGCCCAGAAGAATGCGCTGGGTCGCTCCCAGAGGTTGATCGAGCATGTGCTCGGCCGCGTCGGCCAGCGGCGCGGTCAGTTCGTGACCTGGGTCACGGTGGACAAAGGCGGCCAGCAAGCCCGGCAGCACGCGCAGATCCCTGGCCGCACTGCGTGACGCCAGGTAGCCTGGCGTCAGCCGCTCGAGCAGCGGCAACCAAGGCGCCAGCGCGTCGTAGTTCGAGCCCCGGAAGATGATCGCGTCGGCCGCTGCGGCGGCGGCCTCGAAAGCGCCCTGATCATCACCATCGGCCAAGTAGCCGTCGTGGGCCTGCTGCAATTGCGCCAGCGCGGCATCGGGATCGGTGGCCAGGTTGCAGAACCCGAGCCAATAGCAGGCCTGCGGCAGGGTGCGCCACGGGTCGGGCATGGCAGATAGCGCCTGGCGGACGATGGCCGAGCGCCCCTGGGCAAGGAACTCCGCGGCGTGCAAGGTGAGCATCTGCAGGGCCTGCTCCCACGCCTGGGCTTCGACAAGTTGTCCGAGGGCCGCGTCCGCGTAGCCTGAGGATGCAAGAAGAACCGCCGCTTCGACCTGCAGTGCCCGCAGTGCATCGGGCGAAAACTCGGCCGCGGCCCGCGCACGCAGGTGTGCGCCGAACAGCGCATGGAAGGTGTAGACCGCCGGCCCCTCCCCTCTGCGCTCGGTGAACAGGCTGCGGCGGGCCAGATTTTCGAGCAGCTCTGCGGCGCGGGACTCGCCGCTGACCGCCGCAGCCATCGCCGCCGTGGCGCTGGGCAGGAACGCGACGCGCATCAGCGTGAGGCGTTGCCAGGGCGCGAAGGCGTCCATCACCTCACCGGCAAAGAGATCGAACAGCCGGTACGGCGGGCTGCCAGTGCCCGCTGCATCGGGCGCGGCAAGTTCGGTGCGTGCGGCCAGCATCAGGATCATGGCTGCCGCCCAGCCTTCGGTGGTCTCGCACAGCGCCTGGGCAGACCAGGGCCGATCGTGCAGGTCCAGCAGCGCCTGGGTCTCGACAGGCGTGAATCGCAGCGCAGCGGCCTGGACGACCACCATCTGCTGCCCGGACAGCACCCGGGCATAGGGCGCCGGAGGCGGCTCGCGACTGACGGCGATGAGCCGTGACCCCTCCGGCATTTCGCTGAGCGCGGCGGCGATGCCAGCATGCAACGCAGGCGCTCTGTCCAGTTCCTGGATGTTGTCCAGTACCAGTAGCCAAGGCCTGTCCAGCGCCAGCGCCAAGTGGCGGAAGCAACGGCGTATGAAGGCCGGGACGTCACGCAGATCGTCGGCGGTCGGCAATGGCAAGCGCAGCGGCTTGCGAGGCGCCAGCGCGGCAGCACTTTCCCCGAGAAAGTGCGCGAAGGTGGCAGGGTCGGCATCGCCGGCATCAAGCTGCAGCCACGCCGATTTGAGCGCTCGCGCTTGAAGGTAGGTGGCCACCAGCGTCGACTTGCCAAAGCCCGCGGGCGCGGCAATCCACAGGCCAGGCACGGACTCGGCGCCGTCGAGTTCGCTGAACAGCCGGTCGCGCTGGATGGAGCGGCCGAGACGGGGGCTGCGCATCTTGCCGAGCGAGGGCGTCTGATCAGACCGTGCGGCACACATTCAATTCACTATAAGTGCGGCGGCCGCGGCCTGACCGCCATATTGCCGACGCTCATCGGACCACGCTCAAGCGCTCCTCGCTGTCAATTCGGTGCAACTGTGCGCCCGCCTCGCGCAAGCGCTCACACATCCCACTTGGCCGCCTCTCCTGCGCCGCCTTCCACACCGCATCCCGATCGGCCGAGTCCTCCGATCCGGTGATCGCATCCCATGGCGGAGTCAACGCCAATCAGAACAACGGCGGTGGCAGCGCACTGGCCGGCGGCGGCGTTGGCGTGCTGCCGGTGCGCTGGTCGGCCAATGTGACCCAGCCGCCGCCCATCGCCTTGTAGATGTTCACCGCCGACGCGAACAGCGATGCGCGGATCGAGGCCAGGTTCAGCTCGGCCGGGAACAGCGCCTGTTCGGCCTGCAGCACGGTCGAATAGCTTTCGTAGCCGCCGTCATAGAGCAGTCGCGCCAGCTCGTTGTATTGCTTCAGCGCCGCCACCAGCTTGACTTGCGCCGCCAGTTGCTCGCGCAACTTGCTGTTGGCGATGAGCGCGTTGTCGACATCGGCGAAGGCGTTGCGGATCGACAGCTTGTAGTTCTCCAGCGCCGCCACCTGCCCGGCCTCGGCTTGCGAGACCTGGCCACTGACCGCGCCGAAGGTGAAGATCGGGCCGACGATCGACCCCGCATAGCTCCAGGTGCGCGCGCTGCCCTTGAACAGGTTCGACAAATCGCTGCTCGCGCCGCCAAAGGCGCCGGTGAGTGAAATGGTGGGAAAGTACAGCGCCTTGGCCGCACCGATCTGGGCATTCGCTGCGATCAATTGCTGCTCGGATTGCCGCAGGTCGGGCCGCCGTGTCAGCAGTTGCGACGGCACACCGGCGGGCACGCTCGGCAGCTTCAGGTCGTCGATCGTCTTGCCGCGCGAGATCGGCCCCGGGTCGCGGCCGATCAACACCGCCAGCGCGTTCTGTGTCTGCGCGATCTGCGATTCGATCAGCGGGATCTGCGCCGCGGCGGTCTCGTATTGCGACTCGGCCTGCGCCACGTTCATCTGCGAGACCTGGCCGTACTCGAACTGCAGCTTGAACAGGTCCACCGATTCGGCATAGGTGCCCAGCGTCTGCTGCGCCACCGCCAGTTGCGCATCCAGCCCGCGCAATTGCAGGTAGCTGTTGGCCACCTGCGCCACCAGCGACAGGATCACGCCGCGCCGCGCTTCCTCGGTGGCCAGCACGTCGGCCAGCACCGCTTCGGATTGGCGCTGCACGCGGCCCCACAGGTCGATCTCCCAGGTGGCCTGCAGCGCGGCTTGATACGCGGTGGTCGGGTTCGGGTAATTCGGCAACTGCGCCGCGAAGGCCGGCTCGCGTGTGCGTTCGCGGCCACCGCCGGCGCCGTAGCCGACTTGCGGGAAGAACTGCGAGCGCGTCTGCGTCAACAGCGCGGAGGCCTGCTGCACGTTGGCCGCGGCGATGGCGATATTGCTGTTGTGCGCCAGCGCTTCGTCGATCAGGCTGTCGAGCAGCGGGTCGCCGAACTGCTGCCACCACAGCGTGTCGCTCGAATCGACAGCGTCGAGCGTGGTGTACTGGAAGGCCGTCGGCGCGGTCACCTCGGGGCGCTTGTAGTCGGGGCCCATGACGCAGCCGGCGAGGGCTGTGCACAGCGCCGCGATGATCATGCGCGAGAAGGGGCCCACCGAGCCGTCCGCCTGCATCACTTCAGGCTGGCTGGCGCAGTAGGTGGAGAAGGCTTTTCCGTCTCCTTGCGCCGCTCACTCAGCCGATCGAAGACGTAGAAGAACAGCGGCACGTACAGCATGGCCAGCGTGGTCTCGCCGATCATGCCGCCGATGATGCCGGTGCCGATCGAATGCCTTGCATTCGCGCCGGCGCCGAGCGCCAGCGCCAGCGGCAGGCAGCCGACCGCGAAGGCCAGCGAGGTCATGATGATCGGGCGCAGCCGCTGCTCGCCGGCCAGCCGCGTGGCTTCGAGGATGCTGTGGCCCTGCTGGCGGAAATCGACCGCCGCCGACACGCGCAGCACCGCGTTCTTCGCGCCCAGGCCGATCAGCACCAGCAGGCCGATCTGGAAATAGACATCGTTCTCCAGCCCGCGGATGGCGTTGACGGCCAGCGCGCCGAGCACACCGAAGGGAATGGCCGTCATCACCGCGCCCGGCAAGGTCCAGCTTTCGTACTGCGCCGCCAGCACCAGGAAGACGATCAACAACCCGAAAGCGAAGGCCAGCATCGAGGTGCCGCCGGATTGTTTTTCGTCGAAGGCCAGCCCCGACCAGGCGGCCGTGTACTGCGGCGGCAATGTGGCCGCCACCTCTTCCATGGCGCGGATCGCCTGCCCCGAGCTGTAGCCGCCGGCGGCGTTGCCGATGATCTTGGCCGCCGGGAAGCCGTTGAAGTGCGGCAGGATGTCGGGCCCCGCCGACCAGCTGGTGTCCACCACCGCCGACAGCGGCACCATCTTGTTGTCGTGGTTGCGCGTGTACAGGCGCGTCAGGTCGGAAGGCTGCTCGCGGAAGTGCGCGTCGGACTGCATGATCACCCACCACACGCGGCTGAACTGGCTGAACTGGCTGACGGTGAGCGAGCCGAACTGCGCCTGGATGGCGCTGTACACGTCCTGCACCGGCACGCCGAGCAAGGTGGCCTTGTCACGATCGACATCGGCGCGCAGTTGCTGCGCACTGGCCGTGAAGGTGCTGTTCAGCCCGGTCAGTTCGGGCCGCTGGCGCGCACGTTCGAGGAAGGCCTTGGTCTGCACCTCGAGCTGCACCGGCGAGCCGGCGGCGGTGTCCTGGATCCAGAACTCGAAGCCGCCGGTGGAGCCGATGCCGGGGATCGGCGGCGGCGCGATCGGCAGCACGATGCCTTCCTGGATCAGCTTGGCCTCGTTGAACAGCTTGACCAGGATGGCGCGCGCGTTCTGCTCCTTGACGTTCTCCAGCTTGTAGCGTTCGTCGAAGGGCTTGAAGGTGACGAAGAAGGTGGCGGCGTTGTTCTTGAAGCCGCCGTCGATGAGGCTGTAGCCGTTGATCATCGAGCGTGTCGCCACGCCGGGAATCTTCTCCAGCATCTGGTCCACGCGCTCGGCCACCGCCTGCGTGCGCGACAGGCTGGCCGATTGCGGCATGACGATGGCGACGAAGGCGTAGCCCTGGTCCTCCTGTGGCACGAAGCTGGTCGGCAGCACCTGGAACAGGTGCCAGATGGCGTACAGGAACACGCCCAGCAGCACGAAGGCGACGAGCATGCGCTTGATGACCCATTCCACCGCATGGCCGAAGCCGCGCGTCACGCGATCGACCTGGCGGTTGAACCAGGCGAAGGGGCCGCGCGTCGGCGGCGGGTTGTGCTTCAGCAGCGCGGCGCACATCGCCGGTGTGAGGGTGAGCGCGATGAAACCCGACACCGACACCGAAATCACGATGGTGATCGCGAACTGCTTGTACAGCTGGCCGGTGGTGCCGGGCAGGAAGGCTGCGGGCACGAACACCGAGGCCATCACCAGCACGACCGCCACCAACGAACTGCCGATCTCGTTCATCGAGCGGATCGTCGCTTCCTTCGGCCCGAGGTGGTGCTCGTGCATGTTGCGCTCGACGTTCTCGCACACCACGATGGCGTCGTCGACGACCATGCCGATGGCCAGGATCAGGCCGAACAAGGTCAGCAGGTTGATCGAAAAGCCCAGCGCCAGCATGCCGGCGAAGGTGGCGACCAGCGAGACGATGATGGCCACCGCGCAGATCAGCGTGGTGCGAAAACTCTGCAGAAACAGATAGACCACCAGCACCACCAGCACCAGCGCTTCGGCCAGGGTCTTGATCACCTCCTCGATCGACAGGCGCACGAAGTCGTTGGTGTCCAGCGCGACCGCGTAGTCCATGCCTTCGGGAAAGCGCACCTTCATCTCGTCGAGTGACTTGCGCACCGCAGCCGACACCACCAGCCCGTTCGCGCCCGGTTGCTGATAGACGGCGATGAAGGTCGCCGGCACGTTGTTCAGCTTGCTGTCGACGATGTACTGGCGCAGGCCCACCTCGGCCCGCGCCACCGCGCCCAGGCGCACGATGGCGCTGCCGTCGCTGTTCGCGCGCAGGATGATGTTCTCGTACTGGCGCGGGTCGGTGAACGGCGCCTGCGTGATCACCGGGAAGGTCAGCGCCACCGGCGCGGCGTTCGGCTGCTGGCCCACCTGGCCGGCACCGAAGAGCTGGTTCTGCTGGTTCACCGCGTTGGCGATGTCGCTGGTGGTGATGCCAAGCGAGGCCATGCGGTCCGGGTTCATCCAGATGCGCATCGCCTGGTCGGGCACGCCCATGATCTGCGCCTGGCCGGCGCCGGGCACACGCTTCAGCGCATCGAGCACATAGACGTTGGCGTAGTTGGCGACGTAGTCGGCGCTGTAGCGCGAGACATCGCCGGTGATGGCCACCAGCATCATGATCGTGGCCGACTTCTTCTGCACCGACACGCCCTGCTGCGTCACCGCTTCGGGCAGCTGCGGCAATGCCAGGTTGACGCGGTTCTGCACCTGCACCTGCGCGATGTCGGGATCGGTGTCGAGAGAGAAGTACACCGTCAAGGTCAGCTGACCGGTGGCCGAGCTGGTGCTGCTCATGTAGAGCATGTTGTCGACGCCGTTGATCTGCGCCTCGATCGGCGAGGCCACGGTGTCGGCCAGCGTCTTCGAATCGGCGCCCGGGTAGGTGGCCTGCACCGTCACCTGCACCGGCGTGATCGCCGGGTACTGCTGCACGGGCAGCGCGGTGATCGAGACCAGCCCGGCGAGCAGGATCAGCAGCGCGACGACGACCGCGAAGATCGGCCGTTCGATGAAGAAGCGCGAGAACATGCGCGGTGTTGCGTCGGCTTCAGCGGCTGGCGGCCGAGGCCGCCGGCCGTGCGGCAGCCGGCGCACTGGCTGCCCCGCGCGCGGTGACAACCACCGCGGCACCGACCGACAGACGCTGCCCGCCATCGACCACCAACTGCTCGCCGGCACGCAGCCCTTCGGTCACGAACCAGCTGCCGTCGTACCAGTCGCCCACCGTCACCGGCCGCAGCTCAGCCTTTCCTTCCTTGTTCACCAGCCACACGAAGTGGCCCTGGCCGCTTTGCTGCACCGCGCGCTGCGGCACCAGGATCGCGTTCGGCCGCTTGCCGCCCTTCAGCCGCGCCCGCACGTATTGATTCGGCCGCAGCATGCCTTTCGGGTTGTCGACGGTGGCGCGGATCAGGAAGGTGCCGGTCTGCGGGTTGTAGGACGGATCGGCGAAGGTGATCTTGCCGGTGAAGGGGAACACGCTGCCATCGACCTGCTCGATCTCGACCGTCATGTTGCGGTCCGGCGGCAGCACCAGCCGGCCGGCTTTGATGTCGTTCTCGATGCGCTGGTACTCGTTTTCCGACAGGCTGAAGTTGACCCACATCGGCGACAGCACCGACACCGTGGTCAGCTGGCTGTTCTGCGCGCTGACGTAGGAGCCGTCGGCCACCTGCGCGTAGCTGCTGATGCCGGCCACCGGCGCGCTGATGGTGCAGTAGCTCAGGTTCAGCTGCGCCGAAACGAGTTGCGCCTTGCTCTCTTCCACCGCGGCAGCCGATTGCTCGTACTGGCCCTGCGCGTTGTCCAGGTCCTTCTGCGACAGCGCGTTCTTCGCCGCCAGCGGTTTGGTGCGGTTGAGGTTGGCGGTTGCCACCTGCAGCGAGGCCTGGTTGCGCTGCAGCGCAGCGGCCGCGCCGTCGACCTGTGCCTGGAAGGGCTTCTTGTCCATCAGGAACAGCACCTGGCCCTTCTTCACCACCGCGCCTTCGGTGTAGACCCGCTTTTCGAGGAATCCCGACACCCGCGCTTGAATGTTCACTGCCTGCGAGCTCTGCGTCTGCGCCACGTAAATAGCGCTTACCGGAACGTCACGGGCCTGCACGCTGACGATGCTGACGTCGAGCGGGGCGGGCGGGGGTTTTTCCGGCGGCTTGCCGCAACCGGCCAGGGTCGCAACGCCCATGACCAGCGCCAGTGCTGCGCCGTGGGTCGTCAGTGAAGGGCTGCGTATGCCGACAGTCTGCATGGGGGTCGAGGCGGGCTGACCGCGCGTGGACGGGTCGAGCATAGCAACAGGCAGCCGGCGGCCCCGCGGCGGGGAACCGCTTCGGTGCGCGACATGCTGCGGTCCCTTGTCAACAGCACCCGCGGCTCTGGCTCGAAGGCAGCCTTGCGACATCTGCATGCTGCTGAGCGGCTTGTGTCTACGCCTGGGATGCAAGAACCCGCGTTAGCGCTATCGGCCCGGTCGACTTGCCGCGTCGGCCGAATGGTTGCACGATGCTTGTGCCGACGGCCGCGGCAACACCCAAGGAGAGCAGGCGATGAACGACGTGCTGGGAAACCCCGTCACCTCGATCAGCGCGAACGCGCTGCAGTGTTACGAGCGTGCCGTCGATGCCCATCTGTACGCGTGGCCCGGCGCCGCATGCGCGTTGGACGAGGCGATTGCCGCGGACCCGGGCTTCGCGCTGGCCCATGGTCTGCGGTCGCTGCGGGCGCTGACCTACGGGCGCGTGGACGAAGCGCGGGCCGCGCTGGCGCTGTCCGAGGCCGGCGCCGCGGCTGCCAGCCCACGCGAGCAGTCGCATGTCGCGCTGCTCTCGGCGATCGTCGGCGGCCGGCCGCCGGCCGCGCTGGCGCTGGTGCGCGAGCATGCGAAGCGATATCCGACCGACCTGCTGAGCGCGTCCACCGCGCTCGGCGCCTATGGGTTGTTCGCCTTCAGCGGCCGCGCCGATCACGATCAGGCGCGGCGCGCGTTTGTCGAGTCGCTCGCGCCCCACCTGCCGCCCGATCAGCCCTGGCTGCTGATGCATCGCGGCTGGGTGCGCATCGAAAGCGGCGATGTCGCCGAAGGCCTGGCCATGGCCCGCCGCGCGATGGCGCTGCACAGCGACAACGGCCACGGCGCGCATGTGCTCCTGCATGGGCTGTACGAAGCCGGCGAGCCGCAGCAGGCGCTCGACTTCCTGGCGGCATGGATGCCGGGCTACGCCAGCGACGCGATGATGTGGGGGCACCTGCATTGGCACGGCGCACTGGCCGAGTTGGCGCTCGGAGATGAGGCCGCGGCGACGCGCCGGCTGCTCGGGCCGGTGCTGGATTTCCTGCCGCGGGGCGCTCCGTTCATGGGCTTGCCCGACAGCGCCTCGCTGCTGTGGCGGCTGGGCCTGCGCGGCGTGGCGGGATTGCCGTGGGCGGCGGCGCAGCGCCACGCCGAGCAGCATTTCGGCAAGGGCAGCAACGTCTTCGGCGAGATCCATCTGGCGCTGCTGGCCGCGGCGCGACGCGACGCCACCGCGCTGGCCGACGGTATGGCACGGCTCGACAGGGTGGCGGGCCGTGGCCACGAAGGCGCGCCGGTGGCGATCGCCTTCATCCGCGCGCTGCTGGCGATGTCGACGGGCGATGCCGGCGCGGCACAACTGCACTGGCAGCACTGCCTGCCCGAGCTGGCCCGCATCGGCGGCAGCCACGCGCAACGGGCGGTGGTGGAGCTGACGTGCGAGGCCGCTCGCCTGGCCGCGGTGTCGCCGTGATCGCTGCCCCGATCGGGGCGCTCGCTTCCTTCAGGCGGCGCTTCGGCGCCGCCGTGCATCCGTGGCGCCGGCCACGGATGGCGTTGACGAGGAATGCGGGCCTGGTGCGCTGAAGTCGCTGCCGCTCAGACCCGCTCGATCACCAGCGCGATGCCCTGGCCGACGCCGATGCACATCGTGCACAGGCCGTAACGGCCGCCGTTCACTTCGAGCTGGTTGAGCGCGGTGGTCACCAGCCGCGCGCCGCTGGCGCCGAGCGGGTGGCCGAGCGCGATGGCGCCGCCATTCGGGTTGACACGCGCATCGTCGTCGGCGAGCCCCAGGTCGCGCAGCACCGCCAGGCCCTGTGCGGCAAAGGCTTCGTTTAGCTCGATGACGTCGAACTGCCTCAGGTTCAGCCCGGTCAGCTCGAGCACCTTGCGCACGGCCGGCGCCGGGCCGAAGCCCATGATGCGCGGCGCGACACCGGCGGTGGCCATGCCGAGCACGCGCGCGCGCGGCGTCAGGCCGTGCCGGGCCGCGGCGCTTTCGCTGGCCAGCAGCAGCGCGCAGGCGCCGTCGTTCACGCCCGAGGCATTGCCGGCGGTGACCGTGCCGTCGGCTCTGACCACACCCTTCAGTTTCGCCAGCGCTTCGAGCGAGGTCTCGCGCGGGTGCTCGTCCTTTTTCACGACGACCGGGTCGCCCTTGCGTTGCGGCACGCTCACCGGCGTGATCTCGCGCTCGAAGAATCCGCTCTTCTGGCCCTTCACGGCCTTGAGCTGGCTGACCAGCGCCATGCGGTCCTGCGCCTCGCGCTCGATCTTGAACTGCTCGGCCACGTTCTCGGCGGTCTCGGGCATCGAATCGACACCGTACTGCTGCTTCATCAGCTTGTTGACGAAGCGCCAGCCGATGGTGGTGTCGTAGACCGCGTTGCCGCGCGAAAAAGCGCTCTCGGCCTTCGGCATCACGAACGGTGCGCGGCTCATGCTTTCCACACCCCCGGCGATCATCAACTGCGCTTCGCCGCTGCGGATGGCGCGCGCCGCGCTGCCCACCGCATCCAGGCTCGAACCGCACAGCCGGTTGATGGTGGCGCCGGGCACGTCGACCGGCAGCCCGGCCAGCAGCGCCGACATGCGCGCGACGTTGCGGTTGTCCTCGCCGGCCTGGTTGGCGCAGCCGTAGAGCACATCGGTGACGGCCTGCCAGTCGACCTTGGCATTGCGCTGCATCAGCGCGCGGATCGGTATCGCGCCCAGGTCGTCGGCGCGCACCGAACTCAACGCGCCGCCGTAGCGGCCGAAGGGGGTGCGGATGGCGTCGCAGATGAAGGCTTCGGACATGGCGGTTCTCCTCGAAAGCCGCCCGGCAGCGGCGGCCCTGCCACCAGTGTAGGCGCGTGGGCGGGGTGCTTCACGGCTGCTGCGGACCCTCAGGCTGCCGGACCCTCAGGCCGCCATCATCATTGCCGCTGCACCATAGACACGGCCGAAGCGGTTGGCCAGGAAGTCGTCCAGCCGCACGTCCTCCTGGCGCACGAAGCCGCGCTGGGGCAGCTTGCCCTCGGCCAGCATTTCGAGCATCGCGCACAGGCTCGATGCGGTGGTCAGCTGGATCGCGCTGCGCAGCTGGCCGGCCATCACCTGCGGATAGATCTTGCGCACGAAGCTGTCCTGCACCAGGCGTCCGTCGCGCTGCCCGCTGACGGTGACGAAGACGATGACCACGTCCTGCATCGTCGCCGGCAGCGATTGTTCGAGGATGTCCTTCAGCAGCGCGCGCCGATCGCGCAATCGCAGGTCGTTGAGCAGCGCCTTCATGATCGCGGCGTGGCCCGGGTAGCGGATGCTGCGGTAGTTCAAGGTGCGCACGCGACCCTCGAGCGTCTCGCACAACGTGCCGAGGCCGCCCGAGGTGTTGAAGGCTTCGTAGCGCACGCCGTCGAGCGAGAACTCTTCCAGCTCCTCAAGCGCCGGCACCTCGCGCCTGCGGCCATCGACGATGGCCTCGCACGGCTCGATGTATTCGTTGATGACGCCGTCGGTGCTCCAGGTCAGGTTGTAGTTCAGCGCGTTGCTCGGGTAAGCGGGCAGCGCGCCGACGCGCATGCGCACGCTGTCGAGCCGTTCGAAACCGCGCGCCATGTCGGCGGCGACGATGGAGATGAAACCGGGTGCAAGGCCGCATTGCGGGATGAAAGCCTTGTCGGCGCCGTGCGCCAGTTCACGGATGCGGCGCGTGCTGGCCACGTCCTCGGTTAGGTCCAGATAGTGCGTCGCGGCGTCGCGCGCGGCTTCGGCGATCGGCACGGCAAGCTGGAACGGCGCCGCGTTGAGCACCGCGAAACGCCCCGCCAGCGCGGCGCGCAGCCGCGATGGATCGGCGCCATCGAGCTCGAGCGTGGCGATGTGCGGCTGCGCATGCCCAAGCGCCTGCAGCGACGCGGCGTCGCGATCGGCCAGCGTCACTTGCCAGGGGCCTTCGCCACGGTCGGCGAGCAACGCGGCCACGCCTTGGCCGACCTTGCCGGCACCGATGATCAAAAGCTCTTTCATGGCCACCCCGTGCGAATGTCGATGGTGTCGATTGTTCGCGGGATTGAAACAAATAGCACTGCCAGAAACGTCGATCTGAAGATAATGATTGGTCAAATCAACGCCTTGAATGATCGATATGGCCAGTTCTGTCCTTGACGACACCGACCACCGGCTGCTCGCGCTGCTGCGCGAGAACGCCCGCGCACCGACCGCCGAACTGGCGCGCAAGCTGGGCCTGTCGCGCACCACGGTGCAAAACCGCCTGGCGCGGCTGGAACGCAGCCGCGCCATCGCCGGCTACACGGTGACGGTGCCACCCGAGGTCGAAAGCGCGCTCGTGCGTGCGCACGTGATGATCACGCTGGCGCCGCGGCAGAACGCGGCCATCGAAGTCGCGCTGCGGCGCATTGCTCAAGTGCGGGTGCTGCACTCGGTCAGCGGCCCGTTCGACCTGATCGCCATCGTCGCGGCCGACTCCATCGGCGAGCTGGATGCGCTGATCGATCGCATCGGCACCCTCGACGGCGTCGAGCGCACCACCTCGGCGATCGTGCTGTCCACGCGCATCCAGCGCTGAGCAGTCTGCCGCTGCCGCGGTTCAAGTCCGCGCAAAGGGCTGCCGAAAAGCAGGTGAGGCCCGGTGAACGAGCGGGCCTCACAACCTTGGGAAGCGGGCCATGTCGGGCAGGATCGACGTCCAGGATTTGCGCGTTGGCATGTTCATCCATCTCGACCTGGGCTGGATGGCGCACCCATTCCCGGTCGGCAGTTTTCGCATCACGCATGCGCAGCAGATCGACAAGATCCGCGGGCTGGGGCTGAAGCAGCTGCGCTGGAGTCCCGAGAAGAGCGATCTGCAGCCGCCGCGGCCCGAGGGCTTCGACGACAGCGAACCCCCGGTGCCGGCGCCTGCTGCCTCGGCGCCGCCGGAAACCGAAGCCCAGACCGCCGCGCGCCAGCGCCGCGAGCAACTCGGCGCGCAACGCGCTTCGGCCGAGAGGTGCCAGCAGCAGTTCAGCGAAGCCGGCGCGGCCTGGCGCGATGCGCACGACAGCGTCATCGCCAACCCCGAGCAGGCGCGGCGCGACACCGAAGCGCTGACCGCTTCGCTGGTCAACAAGATGCTCGTCGATGGTGACATGTGCATCCGCCTGCTCAGCTGCGCGGCCGGCGACAGCGCCTCCAGCCATGCCATGAACGTCGCCGTCATCGCGCTGCTGATGGGCCGCACCTTCGGCCTCGGCCAGGCCGAGATGCTCGACCTGGGGGTCGGCGCGCTGATGCACGACGTCGGCAAGATCGACGTGCCCGAGCGTCTGCGCCATGCCGACGAGCGGCTCGACAAGGACGAGATGGCAGCCTACCGCGACCATGTCGCGCACGGCGTCGTGCATGGCCGGCGCATGGGGCTCGCGCCCGGCGCGCTGCTGGTGCTGGCGCAGCACCATGAGCATGCCGATGGCAGCGGCTTCCCGTTGCGCATGAAGCTCGAGCGCCTGTGCGTGGCCGCGCGCATCGTCGCGCTGGTCAACCGCTACGACAACCTGTGCAACCCGCCGACGCTGGCGCATGCGCTGACGCCGCACGAGGCGCTGTCCACGCTGTTCGCGCAGGGCAAGAGCAAGTTCGATTCGAGCCTGCTCAATTCCTTCATCCGCATGATGGGGGTCTATCCCGCCGGCTCGGTGGTGCAACTCACCGACGATCGCCACGCGCTGGTGATGAGCGTGAACTCCACGCGGCCGCTGAAACCCAACGTGCTGGTGCACGACCCGGCCACGCCGCGCGACGAGGCGCTGCACCTGAACCTGATGAACCTGCCTGACCTGGGCATCCGTCGCAGCCTGAAGCCGTCGCAGTTGCCGGCCGATGCGCTGCACTACCTGGCGCCGCGTCCGCGTTCGGCCTACTTCTTCGAAGCCGTGCACGCCCCGGTGGCGCAGTCGCAGCCGGCCGTCTTCGCTTGAGATGCTGCGCCCAGTGAATCTGTCGCCCCCGTCGATCGATGCCGTCCGCGCGGACAGCGCCGTGACGTCGGAACCGTGGGCCGCATTGGTCGAGGGCCTGCCCGATGCCACCTGGATCGTCGATGGCACGAGCCTGCGCGTCGTGGCCTGCAACCGCGCCGCGCTGGCGCTGCTGGCGTTGCCGGCCGCGCAATTGCTCGGCCAACGCGCCGATGCCCTGATCGGCAGCCCCGAGGACCTGGCCTTCTGGGACGCGGCCGCCGCGGGGGCGACCGAACCGCTGTGGTCCGACACGCAGCTGTGCTCGCACGACGGTCGCACGGTCGACGTCAGCCGCAGCATCCGGGCCCTGGGCGTTGCCGGCCGCGGGGTGCCCGTCCACTATGCGGTGGTGGTGCACGACCGCAGCGCCTTCAAGCAAGCCGAGGATCAACGCGAGCAGGTGCTGGCCGAATTGCAGGCCACGCTCGAATCGACGGCCGACGGCATCCTGGTCACCGACCTGGTCGGCCGCATCCGCGTCTTCAACCGCCGCTTCGCGCAGATCTGGGGCATCCCCGAGGATTTGCTGCAGGCGCGCAACGATGCCGCCGTGGGCGACTGGATGCGCCGCAGCGTGCCCGATGCCGAGGCCTACCAGCGCCGGCTGCAGACGATCCAGGAAGCCACCTTGCTCAACGCCAGCGATCGGCTGACGCTGCATTCCGGCCAGGTGCTCGAACGCGTCACTCGCCCGCTGTGGTGTCGCGGCCAGGCGATGGGCCGCGTGTATTCGTTCCGCGACCTGAGCGAGCAATTGGCGGCCAACCATCGCATCGAGGAGCTGTCGTTGACCGACGCGCTCACCGGGCTGCCCAACCGCCGCCAACTGGTGGACAAGCTCGCCAAGGCGAGCGTGCGCGCGCGCCGCGAGGCCGGCGGCTTCGCTCTGCTGCTGGTCGATCTGGACCGCTTCCGCCAGATCAACGACAGCCTCGGCCATGAAACCGGCGACCGCGTGCTCATCGATGTGGCGCAACGCATCAAGTCGTGCTTGCGCACCGACGATGTGCTGGCGCGCATCGGGGGCGATCAGTTCGCGCTGCTGGTGCAGGGCGCCGACAGCGAATCCGCCGAGCGCACCGCGCGCCGCGTGCTCGATGCAGTGGCCGCACCGTACAACCTCGACGCCGCGCAGTTCACGCTCACCTGCAGCATCGGCGGCGCGCTGTGCCCGGCCAACGGCCACGGCGCCGATGACCTGGTGCGCCATGCCGAGGCCGCGGTGCTGGCCGCTAAGCACGGCGGCCGCGCCAGCTACCGTGCGCAACAGGGACGGCGCGGCGGCGACCGGCGCGCCGATATCCAGCTCGAACATTCGATGCGCCAGGCGCTGGCCAGCGGTCGTTTCCGGCTGCACTACCAGCCGCAGGTGGAGCTGCGCAGCGGCAGCGTGGTCGGCGCCGAGGCGCTGATCCGCTGGCGCGATCCGGCGCTGGGCGAGGTCAGCCCGGCGCGCTTCATTCCTGTTGCCGAGGACAGCGGCTTCATCATCACGCTCGGCGATTGGGTGTTGGCCCAGGCCGTGCGCCAGGCGGCCGCCTGGCACGCGCTGAAGCTGGCGGTGCCGGTGGCCGTCAACGTGTCGGCGTTGCAGTTCCAGCAGCCGCAGTTCGTGGACCGCGTCGCCGACGTGCTGGCCGCCAGCGGGCTGCCGCCGCACCGGCTGGAACTGGAGTTGACCGAATCGATCCTGGTGCGTGATGCCGACGAGGCCCTGCACCGCCTGCAGGCCCTGGCGCGCATCGGCGTGCGCCTGTCGATCGACGACTTCGGCACCGGCTATTCGAGCCTGGCTTACCTGAAGCGCTTCCCGATCGGCAAGCTGAAGATCGACCGCAGCTTCATCAAGGGCCTGCCCGGCGACGACAGCGATGCCGCCATCGTCGTGGCCATCCTGCAGATGGCGCGTGCGCTGGGCATGAAGGTCATCGCCGAGGGCGTCGAGACCGACAGCCAGCGCCAGTTCCTGGCCGACAGCGGCTGCGATGAATTCCAGGGCTTCCTGTTCGCCCCGGCGCTGGACAGCCTGAGCTTCGAGAAGCGGCTGCGCGCCTCACGCGCGTTGCCGGAGCCCGTGCGGCCGCGGCGCGTGCAGCTGGTCCGCGGCTGAGCCGTTCGCGTCCCTGGGTCGACGGCCCGGGATGTGATGCCGCAAGGTCGCGGCATTCGCTGACAGCCGCGGCGCACGGAATTTTGTACAGTCAGGCCTGCTCAGACTTCATGCGCCCGTTGTTGTAGGCAGCCGAACGGCTTCAGGATGCCGCCGACAGGTCGTGCGCAGCGGCCATGACGACGATCGAATCCATCATCGGTCAGCGCCTCGAAGGGATGTCGGGTTCCACCGACAAACCGCTGGCGCTGGTGTTGCCGGGCGGCCGGCGCATCGGCCCGGCACGCGCGCGGGTGACCTTGAAGCTGCAGCACCTGTCGGTGCTGGCGCACGTGGCGGCGGGGCAAGTGGGGCGGATTGCCGAAGACTATGTCGAAGGCCGCCTCGACATCGAAGGCAGCATGCACGACGTGATGGACGTGGCCGTGCACCTGGTGCGCGACGATCCGACACGTGCCGCCGCGCCGCCGGGGCCGCTGGCCTGGTGGCGCGATCTGCGCCGGCACGGCCGTTCGCGCTCGCGACACGGCGCCGACGCCGACGCACGCCAGGTCCAGTTCCACTATGACGTGTCGGACGAGTTCTACGCGCTGTGGCTCGATCCGCGGCGGCTGTACTCGTGCGCCTATTTCCGCACGCCGCAGATGTCGCTGGCGCAGGCGCAGCAGGCCAAGCTCGAACACATCTGTGCCAAGCTGATGCTGCGCCCCGGCGAGCGTTTTCTCGACATCGGCGCCGGCTGGGGCGCTTTGCTGCTGTGGGCCGCCGAGCATCACGGCGTCCAGGCCACCGGCATCACGCTGTCGAAGAACCAGCATGCGCATGTCAACCGGCTCATCGACGAGCGCGGGCTGCGCGGGCGCGTCGACATGCGGCTGCTCGACTACCGCGACCTGAGCGAGGGCGAGCCGTTCGACAAGATCGCCTCGGTCGGCATGTTCGAGCATGTCGGGCGGGCGATGCTGCCGCGCTACTTCGACAAGGTCCGCCGCCTGCTGGTGCCCGGCGGCCTGCTGCTGAACCACGGCATCACCGCCGGTGGCACGCGCAATGGGCAGCTCGGTGCCGGCATCGGCGACTTCATCGAACGCTACATCTTCCCCGGCGGCGAGCTGGTGCATGTCTCGCAGGTGCTGCAGCTGATGGCCGAGCAAGGGCTGGAAGGGCTCGACACCGAGAACCTGCGGCCGCACTATGCGCGCACGCTGTGGTCCTGGTCGGACGCGCTCGAAGCGCGGCTGGCGGCCGCGCGCGCGATCACCGGCGACAAGCTGCTGCGCGCCTACCGCATGTACCTGGCCGGCAGCGCGATGAGCTTCGAGCGCGGCTGGCTGTCGCTGCACCAGATGCTGGCGTCGCGACCGAGCGGCGAGGTCGGTGCGGCCGACGCCACGATGCGCGGCGCACAATCGGTCTATCCGTTCAATCGCGAGTACATGTACCGATGATCTACAAGTTCAAATCCCGCGCCACCGGCGACCTGATCATGCTCGGCCCCGACGGCGATCGCATGCTGCAGCTGCTGGGCCGCGAGCCGGCGGCCAAAGGCATCATCGATGTCGAGCACATGGATGCCGCCATCGCCACGCTGCAGCAGGCGATGCATGACGAGGAGGCCGCTGCCTCGGCCGGCGACGGCGGCGACAACGGTGACGGTGATGGTGCCAAGAACGTGTCGCTGCGCCAGCGGCTGTGGCCGATGGTCGAGATGCTGAAGCTCTCGCGCAGCGAATCGCAGCCGGTTGTCTGGGGCGTTTGAGCAGCCGCTCGAACACCCACCCGGCGCGTCGGCGATGCCGCCGCTGACGCGGTTGCTGGCCATCCGGCATGCCCAGACGAGCTGGAACGCGAGCGGCCGCATACAGGGCCAGCAGGACATCCCGCTCGATGCGCTGGGCTTGCGCCAGGCCGATGCGCTGGCGCACGCGCTGCAAGACGAGCCGCTGCAGGCGATCTACAGCAGCGACCTCGAGCGCGCGTGCCGCACCGCGGAGCCACTGTGTCGTGGCCGCGGTCTGGCCCCGACCACCGACCCCGGCCTGCGCGAGCGCGCCTTCGGCAGTTACGAAGGGTTGAGCTTTGTCGACATCGAGCAGCGCTGGCCCGAGCAGGCGCTGCGCTGGCGCCGACGCGAGGCCGACTTCTCACCCGGCGGCGGCGAAAGCCTGACGGCGTTCCGCCAACGTGTCGTCGAGGCGACGACGCGGCTGGCGGCGGCACATCTGGGCCAGAGCATCGCGCTGGTGGCGCACGGCGGCGTGCTCGACATCCTGTACCGCACCGCCGTGCGCCTGGACCTTGCTGCGCCGCGCACCTGGGCGTTGGACAACGCCGCGATCAGCCGTTTGCTCTACAGCGCCGAGGGCTTCGTCGTCGTCGGCTGGAACGACCACGCCCACCTCGACGCGCTGTAGCGCGTCGAGCAGATCAATCCTGCAGCGGCACCTCGCGCCAGTTCAGCCGGCGCAGTGGCGCGGGAGACCAGAAGCTGCCGGGCGGTAGCCCGAGCTTGCCGGTGTCGCCGCCCGTGAGCAGGAAGCGCTTGGCGTTGGAGCCGTTGTTACCGTCGCCGAAGAAGCCCAGGTCGGTGATCACGCCCGGCAGGCTGTCGTTGTAGGCGACGACGTTGTTCGACGGATCCAGCAAGCGGCTGACGCCGCTGCCCAGATCGATGGCATACACGCGGCTGGTGCCCGAGGGCTCGCAGGCATTGTTGCTGCTCGGCACCATGGCGGCGAAGGCGACGATGCCGTTGAAGGCCGTCGAGTCGGAGATGACCCGCCAGCCGGCCCCACCGGAGACGGCGCCCAGGTCGACAAACCAGCCAATTTCGGTGGCCAGGTTCAACGTCACCGGCAAGGTCAGGTCGGTGAGCTCGCGCAGTTTGGCGCGCGTGATCGGGAAGGTGATTCCCGCAGGCAGGTCGGCGGCCTGGCTGAACTTCGCGCCGGTGCCATCGATGATGGCGAAGAAGCGCTGCGCCTGCGTGCTGCCGGCGTCGCTCGGATGCAGCAAGCGGCCTGTGCCGACAGTGACGAAGCGGCGGTTGGTGCCAGGTTGCACGACGATCAGAGGCCGCGCCGTCACGGCCAGCCGCACATCCAGGGCATCGGTCAACTGCGCGATTTTCGTCGGCGCCGGGTAGCTGCCGCTGGCGGCGGTGACGTCCAGGCGCCACAGGTTGCCGTGCAGGTCACCGGCATAGACCGTGTCGGCTGTGCCGTCGGTGCGGTCGAGCAGGAAGGCCTGGACGTGCGCCATGCCGGCCGGGTCGGCGACGCTGCCGGCGCCGGTGCCGATCTTCTCGAGCAGCGCGCCGGTGCGTGCGTTGACGATGTAGAAGTAGCCCTTGCCGTCGCTGTTGTTGTGACCCGAGGCGAAGATCACGACCCAGCCGTGCTTGCGCGTCTTCACGATCGCTGGCTCGCCATAGGTGTAGCCGAGGTCGCTGTCGGTGAACTCCCACAGCACTTTGCTTGCCACTGCGGCTTCGGTGGTCATCACGGACGGGTCGGTGATATCGATGGCATAGATGCTGCGTCCGCCCTTGCCCAGGCCGCCGACCAGAATCGAGCGCCAGTTGGTGCCGCTGCCGCCGACGGTCTTGCCGAAGTCGACATCGCCGCTGACCGGCGTGGCATCGACGAAGTTGTGGTGCGTGAACACCGGATCGCCGAGCGACTGCAGGCCGTTGACAGCGGGTGTCGATGTGGGGCCGGCGTACAGCGCGCCCGGCACATAGGCGAACACCTCCTTGCCGGCGGTGCCGCCGGTGAGCGCGCCGTCGATGGCATGCAGCATGCCGAAATTGGTGCCCACGTAGACCATCGTCTTGCGCGCTGCATTGGTCAGCTTGAAGGCTGCATAACCGCTATTCGATGCCGACGAGTAGGGCTTGTTCGGCGGGCCCACCGGGCGTGCCTTCGAGCCGACGATGTCGCCGACCAAGGTCGCGCGGTCGCGATAGGCGCGGCTGCTGCCGCTGGCGGTGGAGGCGGCTTCGTGGGTGCGATCGCCGCGCAGGTATTTCAGGTAATCGGCGCTGTCGTCGCCGCTGCGGTACGCGGTGTCGAGCGTGGTCACCTGCGCCGCCGACAGGCTGCCGATGCGAAACGGCACGCCGACGTTGGTGGCGATGTTGTAGGTGGCGATGACACGCCCGGTGTCCCAGCCGGTGCCGGCGCCTTGCGCGTCGAGCTTGGTCGTGAAGCGCCATTCCTCCACCAACGAGGGTGAGCCGCTGACGAAGTCCACCGTCAGCGTGCTGGCGACCATCTCGCCGCTCCAGGTCTTGGCGTCGAACTGGGTGGCGAAGCTGGCCGCGCCGCTGGTCGTGATCTGCGGCAGCGAGGTCGAGAACGAGGTCGTGTACGACTTCAGCTTCGACGCGATGCTGGCGAAGGCCTTGGTCAGGCCATCGACCATCTGGTCAGGCCGCGCCGCCGTGTAATAGGTGTCGGGCCGCTTTTGGCCTCCGACCGTATCGGTGGTGGTGTACCACCAGGCGTCGGGGATGTCGGTTGTGCGCGCGTACGGGTCGAACACATCGGGCACGTTGAAACCCCCGTACTTGGCCGCCAGATAAAACTGGTTGTTGGTCTTGTAGTTCTGGTACTCGAGGATGTCGAGCCAGTAGGTCTGCACCGTCTGCTTGCCCTTGGTGCGCACCAGGTCCAAAGGATCGTCGGGACGAATGTCTTTGGTGTTCGCGTCGTAGGCCAGCCCGGCCATTAGCGCGCCGTTGTTGTTGCAGCAGCCGTTGTATCCCTGCGTGGCGCCGATGTTGCCCACGCCGTGCAGCGTGCCGATCTTGTTCGTCGCGGCCAGCGCATCGACGGTGGTGTCAGAACTCACCAGCGCCGGCTTGGTCGGCTCGGAAGCGCCGGTGGTGCCGGGCAGGTTGCGGTCGGCGTGGGTGTTGACGTCGCCGATGCCGAGGATGAAGTTCTTCTGGCACGAGTACTGGATCGGGTCGTTCCAGTTGGTGATGACCGGAAAGCCGTCGATCCAGGTGGTCTTGTTGGCCAGCGTGGCCGCGCCCATGTTGGTGTACTCGGGCACGTTGCCGAGCTTCTTGAAGTAGCGCAGCGCCGCGTAGTAAAGCTCGCCGACCGGGTCGTAGGTCTTGTAGGTGCCCGGCGTGATCTGCCCGAACTTGTTCAGGTAGTTCATCACGCCGCTGTTGTTCACGGTTACGCCGAACAGCGTCGTCGTGTCACTGGCATCGCTGGCGTCGGGGTTGATCGTCATCACACCGGTGTTGGCGTTCCACTCCGCCGCGGCGTTGGCGATCGGCCCGCTGCCCGGCACAGGCTGCGTCGGGCCGACGAACTTCTGCTGCGCGCGCAGCACGCCGCCATCGCGGCTGAGGGCGCTGTCATTGAGATAGCCAAAGGCGCTGTAGCGGATCTGGTCGGAATACTGCTGGATCAAGCCGGTGGGCTTGTAGTTGCCGGCCGGGTACAGCGTGCAGTTGGACTCCAGCGGGCCGGCACTGGCCGAGGTGTCGCAGACCTTGACGCGCACGCTGACGTTGTACACCGCGCTGCCGACCACGCCGGCGGCCGGGTCGTAGGGCGTCGGTGTGCCTCCAGTGACGTCGCCGGTCTCGCTGAAGCGCATTTTGTTGCCGAGCGTGCGCACCCGCATGTTCATCGCCGTCCAGGTGAACGGCGTGGCCGCCAGCACGTTGGCCGCATTCAGGCTGCGGTTGGGAAAGTTGGTGTCGCTGCCCTGGTTGGAGGCGTAGGCCTTTTCCAGGATCGTTTCGGTGGCCGTGTCGGTCGAGCGGTAGCCGCCGGTCAGTGCCCAGCGGAACGGGTCGATGGTCTGCATCGTCGCCCAGTTCATGAAGTTGCCGCTCCACTTGGCGTCGTCGGCGCCGACACAGGTACGGCTGGTCGCCGCACCGGCCGGGTAGAAGTGGCGCAGCGCCTCGGTCGCGTTGTAGCTGTACAGGTAGCACTTGTTCGGGTCGAAGTAGCCCAGGTAGGTCGAGGCCGCGTCGTAGGTGGCGCTGGTGTGCGCCACGCTGATGGCGGTCGGGAATTCGACCGACAGCGCCAGCGCGAGGTTGCCCGGCACCGAGATGGTCGAGAACACCGGCTGGTCGGCCAGGGGTGTGGCCGACCATGCCGCGCTGGCCATCGATGTGGCCAGCGCCAGCGCCAGCGCGCAGCGCTGAATGTGGCGGTCGGTCAGTGCGGTCTTCATGGGCAACCTCGGCGTGTCGAATCGGTCAAACCGAAAACGTGGACTGGAAGAACGATTGCGTGCCGCGCGGCCCGTCGACGCGGATCGTCACGCGATAGACGGCCACCGGCGGCGGCGGCGGGCAGCTGATGCAGCTGGCGCTGCCGCCGGCGACTTCCACATTCATCAACGTGCAGTTGGCGGCGTCCAGCGGGCCGGCGGCCGCGCACAGGCGATCGACCACATAGCGCACCGTCACGCCCATGCCGGCGGGCGCAATGTCGTTGGCGGCCACGCCGACGCCGGCAAAGGCGGCGTTCGACAGCAAGGCCAGCGGCAACCCCTGGTCGTTGCTCGGCAGCAGCGTGGCGCTGTAGTTGTTGGCAGACGAATTCGCCTCGCGGGTGGCTTCGTTGACCAGGGCACCGGTTTGCAGCAGGGCCAGCACGGTGGTCATCGCTCGCTCGCCCTGGTTGGTCAGATCGCGCTTGAAGGCGAAGTTGCCGGCCGTGAACAGCGCGGTGTTCATCGAGCGCATCAGTCCGGCCGTGCCGATCAGCAGGATCACCAGCGCGATCATCGCGAACAGCAGCACCACGCCGCGTTGCGCGCGTGCGCCGGTACGCCGGCGAAGAAGGGTTCGAGGGTTGGGTTTCATCATCGGGCGGCCAGCATCACGTTGCGCAGCGGTACCGTGAACTCGACGCTGCGCGCGCGTTGGCGGCGGTCGGCCGCTGCGATCGTGTGCGTGTATTGCACGGCTGCCGGCAGGTCGGCGAACAGCGTCAATGTGGCTGGCGCGACGTCTTCGCGTTCGATGCGCTCCGAGCGCAGCACCATGCCCACGCGCACGGCCATGATGGTCATCAATCGGGTCTGCGATGCAGCGCTGCCGTCGCCGAGCGTGGCCGCTGTGTAGCCCACGGCCGTCGGGGCGATCCAGCTGTCGATGAGGCCATCGCCGGTGGTGTCCACGCCATATAGCGCACGCAGGTCGGACACGCCATTGGCGATCGGCTGCACGCCGCCGCTGCCGTCGAGTTGCAGCAGATCGAAGCTGAACAGCGTGTTGTCGGCGCCTACGCCGAGCAGTTGCAACGCCGGCAGGTTGCCCGTGGTGTTGCCGAGCAGCGAGACTTTGGCGCTGCCGACCGCGCCGAGGTTCACCAGCTGCAGAGAATCGATGTCGGCCTTCGCATAGTAGCCGGCGAAACTGAGCACCTGGCTGGCGCCATACGGCGTCGCCGGCACGCCGACCTGCTGCACCATGCAGCCCACGCCGGCCTCGGCGACCAGCACCAGGTCGTTGGCGCGCAGGCCGACCGTGCTGGGCAGCCGCAGTTCGTCGATGGTGGCCGATCCGGGCTGCACGGTTTGTGGGGTTTCGCCCAGTCCGGACGAGCCGGTGGCCACTGCGAGCACGTCGGACCCGCCGGTGCCGGCGCCGGCATGGATCAACAGCGGCGCCAGCCGCACCTGTTGTGGCACCGCGGCGAACGGCGCCGGGAAGGCGGCGGTAGCGGGCAGGATCTGCGCGCCGGCGCGTGCAGCGCGCACCTGGCAGCCGAAGGTGTCACGCCAGTCCTGCGTGAACCCCGAGCCGGCGCTGCGCAAGTCGCGGTCGAGCGAGAAGGACAGGTAGGCTGCGGTCAGCGACAGATCGTTCGACGAGATCAAGGTGCGCTTTCCGCTGTCGTGGCGGATCATCACGGTGGTCAGCGCCAGCGTCAGCGCCAGCCCCAGCACCACCGCCACCAGCAGTTCGACCAGCGAAAAGCCGCGCGCATGACGGCGTGCGCGCCGGGCAAGGCGCCGATGAGAGGACGTCGTGGAGTTCATGGTGTCGGGATTACCACGTCGGTCACGAAACGGTTTTCCTCACCGAGCGCGGCGCGCGGCGCGCGCCACTGCACCGTGATGCGGGCCACGGTGGCGCTGACCGGGAAGGTCACCGTGCCAACCCCGTTGGGTAGCCCGGCGATGGCCGGGTCGGCCACGCGCGCGGCCCAGTCGCTGACCACCGCCGCCGGCAACGCCACCGTGTTGGCGCCCCACATCAGCGTGGCAAGTTCGCTGGCCAGCAACGCGGCGCGCTGGCTGTCCTCGGCGCTGACCGAGTACTGCGCCGCGCGCGCCTGCAGCGACGCCAGGCCGAGAATGCCGAACGACATCAGCACGATCGCGACCAACACTTCGATCAGCGACATGCCGCGCGTGCGGCGCGGGGGGTGGTGCATGGGCTTCATCATGGGCACCCGTCGGGGTCGGTGGCCGACAGCGTCTTCGCCGGGTCGCACAGGCGCACGTTGCCGGCGAGGGTGACGAGCACGCGCAAAGGCCGATCGGCATTCGCGCTGCTCAAGTCGAAGGTGCTGAGGCCGCTGGCATCGAGCACGCAGGCATCGCCGCCGACACCGGGATCGGGATTGGCCACCTGGCGGCCACCGGCGTTGAAACACAGCGCGGTGGCGCCGGCGATGACCACACCGGCCGACGTGTCGGCGAGCGCGCCGCATTGCACCGCCTCCACCGCGTCGCCGGCCACCAGCGGCAGCGAGCGCACCACCCAGAAGGCGCCGGCGGCGTCAGCCGCGGTGGCGGCCGTGCAGGTCGCTTCGTTGGTGCGAAAGAACACAACCTGACGGTGGCGCCGCACGGCTTCGGCCTGCGCGAGGCGCAGACCGTTTTGCAGCGCATCACTGACGGTGCGCACCTGCGCATTGCGTATCCAGGTGGCGAAAGACGGCCCCGCCATCGCCAGCAGGATCGCCAGCAGCGTGATCGTCACCGCCAGCTCGACGAGCGTGAAGCCACGCGCAGGCGGACGCATGCGGATCGGCTTCAGCATGGCTCGCCCTTCTTCATCAGCCACTTGTTGGTGCAGGTGTTCCAGCCACTGGCGGCGGCGGTGGTGGCGCGGTTGTCGGCCTGGTCGATGGTGAAGGTGAAGCCGGTGACCGGGCCACTGCCCTGCGCCTGCAGCGAGAAGGCGGTGGCGCTGGGCGCGGCCGCGCAGCTGACAATGAAGTTGCCGAAGGTGCGCTTGGCCACCGCGGCCGCGCACGGCGTGGTGAAACTGCCGACCGTGGCATAGCTGCGGTTGTCCTGGAAATGTCGTTCCATTTCGGCGCGCACGGTGGCCAGCCCGCTGGTCGCCTCGGCCAACTGCCCGCGTCTGATGTAGGCCGAGTAGCTGGGAATGGCAACCGCCGCCAGGATGCCGACGATGGCCACCGTGATCATGACCTCGATCAGCGTGAAGCCGCGCGCGTGGCCGCGCCTGCGACCGCGTGGCGCCGCGGCCCGGCACTTTGTATCCATGGCGCTGGTGCTGTTCATTCCCAAATGTCCTTCGTTACATGTCTGTGACGCGTGTCTTGTCGTGTCTGTCGCGAGCCCGTCGCGGTTTCGCAGATCTTGTCGGCACACCCTTGTTGATCGACAGATGCAACGTCGTTCTGATGCCAATCTTTTGGCAAAGGTGTGAGCGATGTACGGCGTTGTGTGCGTGCATGGGCGGTTTTCGAATCGGCGCGTGTGCCATCGCAGCGCGCGCGCCGCAGTTGCGACGCGTGTGCGTCAATGACAGGTGACGGCGCTATCGGCCGCGAACGCGGGGGGTGTAGGTCGCAGCCATGTAACAGCCGCGAGCCGCGACGCGCTCAGCAACTGGGCGTGTGGTGCGTCACGCTTTGACGCGTCGCGGGCTCGCTTGCTTGTTTCCTCCCCGCGCTGGGAGAGGCGGCAATTCAAGCCGGCGCGATGAGCGCGCCAATCAGTGTTCGAACAGGTCGCTGTCGGCGCCCTGTGCGCCAGTAGGCGGCACCACGCCGAGATGGCGGTACGCGCTGAGCGTCGCGATGCGACCGCGCGGGGTGCGCTGCACGTAGCCCTGCTGGATCAGGTACGGCTCGATCACGTCTTCGATGGTGCCCGGCTCCTCGCCGATGGCAGCGGCCACGTTGTCCAAACCGACCGGCCCGCCATCGAAGCGGTGGATCATGGCTTCGAGCAGCTTGCGGTCCATCACGTCCAGGCCGAGCGGATCGACATCGAGCATGGCCAGCGCGCGGTGCGCCAGCGGCAGATCGATGTGGCCTTCGCCCTTGACATCGGCATAGTCGCGCACGCGGCGCAAGAGCCGGTTGGCGATGCGCGGCGTGCCACGCGAGCGGCGCGCGATTTCCTGCGCGCCGGCGGTGTCGGTGAGCACCTTCAACAGCGTCGCCGAACGCGCCACGATGCGCGCCAGTTCTTCGGGGCTGTAGAAATCGAGCCGCGCGACGATGCCGAAACGGTCGCGCAGCGGGTTGGTCAACATGCCGGCGCGCGTGGTCGCGCCGATCAGCGTGAAGGGCTGCAGATCGAGCTTGATCGAACGCGCCGCCGGGCCTTCGCCGATCATGATGTCGATCTTGTAGTCCTCCAGCGCGGGGTACAGGATTTCCTCGACCACCGGGCTCAGGCGGTGGATCTCGTCGATGAACAGCACATCGTTGCGTTCCAGGTTGGTCAACAGCGCCGCCAGGTCCTTCGGTTTTTCCAGCACCGGACCCGAGGTGCTGCGCAGCTTGACGCCGAGTTCGTTGGCGATGATGTGGCTCAGCGTGGTCTTGCCGAGGCCGGGCGGGCCGAACAGCAGCACGTGGTCCATTGCCTCGCCCCGCTTGCGTGCCGCACCGATGTAGATCTCGAGCTGCTCGCGCGCTTTCGCCTGACCCACGTAGTCGGCCAGCGCCGCCGGGCGCAGCGCGCGTTCGATGGCCACTTCGTTGGGCGAAGCCGGCTGTGCGCTGAGCACGTGCGGCACCGGCGCGGCGGCGGCGAAGTCATCGGTGTGGATGCTCATGGTGCATTATTCTTCAGCCCCGCGGCAGCCGGCCGCCATCGAACAACCGCACCCATTCCATGATCCCTTGTCGTTTGATATTCGTGGCTGCGCTCGCTGGCGTCCTGCATGTCGGCGCCGTGCAGGCGCAGGTCACGGTCAGCGACGCCTGGGTGCGCGCCACCGTGCCGCAGCAGCGCGCGAGCGGCGCGTTCCTGCGCATCGACAGCGCCGCCAACGCCACCTTGGTCGGCGCGTCGTCCAGCGTGGCCGGCGTGGTCGAAATCCATCAGATGTCGATGCAAGGCGACGTGATGAAGATGCAGCAGGTCCCTCGCATCGCGCTGACGGCCGGCAAGACTGTCGCGCTCGAACCGGGCGGCTATCACATCATGCTGATGGAGCTGAAGCAGACGCTGAAGGCCGGCGACACGGTGCCGTTGACGCTGGTCATCGAGACCGCGGACCGGCAGCGCCGCGAGGTGCAGGTGAAAGCGACTGTGCGCGCGCTGAACAGCGGTCATGGCATGGGCAAGTGACACGATGCGCGCCGCGTGGCGCGCAGGGCTCAGCGCGCCAGCATGCGCAGCGCTTGCTTGATGCCGTCGCTGACGCCGCTGCCGTCGGGCAGCGTCTTCAGCGCCGCGGCCGCTTCACGCTCGCTGTAGCCCAGTGCAAGCAGCGCTTGCAGGATGTCGGCTTGCGCGTCGCTGATCACGCCGGTCGGCGCAGCTAGATCGGGCGCCAGCTTGCCCCTCAGTTCGAGCAACAGCCGCTCGGCGGTTTTCTTGCCGATGCCGGGCACCTTGACCAGCCGGCTCGCGTCCTGGCGGCCGACGGCGGCGGCCAGCTCGGCCACGCTCAGGCCCGACAGCAGCGCCAGCGCCATGCGCGGGCCGACGCCGCTGATGCGCAGCAACTGGCGGAAGGTGTTGCGTTCGGCGCCGGTGAGAAAGCCGAACAGCGCCTGTGCATCCTCGCGCACCACGAAGTGCGTCAGCAGGCTGACGCGCTCGCCGAGCGCGGGCAGGTTGTAGAAGGTGCTCATCGGCACGTCGAGCTCGTAGCCGACGCCGGACACATCCACCAGCAGTTGCGGGGGCGATTTATCCGCGATGATGCCCGTGAGCCGACCGATCATCGCGCCGATTATCCCGGCGCCGGGCGCCGCCGTCCTAACGCCCGAACAGCCCCATGCGCTGCGCTTCCAGCGCGGCTTCGGCGCGCGAGCTGACATTCAGCTTGCGGTAGATCTGCTTGACGTAGTCGGCGATGGTGTGCCGGGACAGTGTGAGTTGCACGCCGATCTCGGGCAGCGTGTAGCCCTTGGCCACGCGCAGCAGCACCTCGGTCTCGCGCTCGGTGAGCGAGACGATCGGCATCGACGGCGATTGCGCCTGCGGTTTCGACTTGGCCGCGAAGTAGGCCATCACACGGCGCGCAATCGATGGCGACAGCGGCGGCTCGCCGGAGCTGATGCGCTGCAGCTGCTCGGTGATCAACTCGCGCGGCTGTTCCTTCAGGATGTAGCCGAAGGCGCCGGCCTGCAGCGCCGGGAACAGATGCTCGTCGTCGTCATGGATGGTGACGACCACGCTCTGCGTCTCGGCCTGCTGGTCGCGCAGCGCCTTGACCACGTTCACACCCGAGCCGTCGGGCAGGCCCAGATCGATCAAGGCCAGGTCGAAGCGCAGCGCCGACACCAGTTCGAGCGCGTCGTGCACGCGCGCCGCCTCGGAGATGTGACAGTTCGGGAACACCTGCTGCACCAGGTTGCTCAGCCAGGCACGGATCTCGGGCAGGTCTTCGAGCAGCAGAATATTGGTCATGCGGTGGGCTCCCGCCGAGCGGCAGGCGCACGGCTGCAACGATCCTAGCAGCGGCTCAGGCCGCTTCGATGGCGCGGTCGAGCGGAAGCGTGAGGCGTATCACGGTACCGAAGCCCGGGCCCGACTCGACCAGGCATTGCCCCTGCAACTGCTTGGCCCGCTGCTTCATGCTCGCCATGCCGTGGCCGCGGTCGAGCCGGCCGTCGAGTTCCATCGGGATGCCGTTGCCGTTGTCCTGCACCGCCAGCTGCATGTCACCGTCGGCGATGCGGCAGCTCAGCGAGCAGTGGGTGGCCTGGCTGTGCTTGATGACATTGCTCACCGCCTCTCGCAGGATGCGCGTGGTCTGCACGAAGGCGCGCGCCGACAGCGTCTGCGGCGTCTCGTCGTGTGGCGCGGTCCAGTCGGCTTCGATGCCGGCCTGCCTCAGCCGGGAGATCACTTCGACGCGCCAGTCGCCCAGCGCATCGCTCAGGCGCACCGGCTTGCCGGTGAGGCCGCGCACCGACAGGCGCATTTCTTCCAGCGCCTCGCGCGCCAGCGTGCTGATGCGCTCCGATTCGCTGGTGTGCACGATGGTCAGCAGCTTGGCGCCCAGGTCGTCGTGCAGGTCGGCGGCGATGCGTTTGCGCTCGCGTTCGGTCACCTGCTCGACGCGCAACTCGGCCAACTGGGTGAAGTTGTGCTCGATCTCGGCGGTGGCCTCGCGAATGCGGGTTTCGAGATGCACGCGGTGTTCTTCGGAAACCTGCAGCGCGCGGCCCTGCTCGTGCAGCAGCCGCAGGCCCACCAGCACCATCATCAGCGGCGTGGCGATGCGTGCCAGCTGGCTCGCCGTGGAGCGGATGCCGAATTTCTGCGACGCGTACTCGACCGCCAGCGCCAGCGTGGCGATGAAAAGCAGCAACGCCATCGGCCAGAACGAGCGGCGCCGTTCGCGAAACTGCGCGTGCAGGTAGAAGGCGGCCGCCGCCAGCGTCTGCAAGGCCAGCAGCACGTACCAGAAACTGGCCATCGGATACAGGCGATCCGGCCCGGCCACGACCAGGCTCAACGGCAGCACCACGCATTGCGCCGGCAGCGCGATGTCGATCCAGCGGTGTCGCCACTGCGCATAGCGCAGCAGGAACTGCACGCAGGCCAGCGTCAGCAGCGGCAACATCGCGCACAGCAAGAACTCGGCGACGGCGTTGTCGAACGGCAGGTCGCGCCACCACAGCCGCGTTTCGATGATCGCCCAGCCGATCGACAGCGCGCCGAAGTAGGCCAGGTGGCTGTCGCGCCGGTTCATCCAGCCGAGCACGAACATGAAGCTGCCCATCAGCGCCAGCGTCGCGCTCAGCGCCTGCGGCACCGCCACGTTGAGCGTGCGGTGCAGTTCGTGCTGCCCCTGCAGCGCCTGCAGCGGCGCGATCTGCAACGCCGACAGCCCACCCGCGCGCAGGCTCGACGACACCCGCGGCAGCGCATGGCCGACCACCTTCAGGTCGAGCGTGTTGTAGCCGGGGGCAATCAGCGCGGCCGGCAGGCTGACCAGTTGCGAGTGGTTGCAGTTGCGCGTCACCGGTTCGACCATGCGCCCGCCGCTGTGGATCAGCTGGCCGTTCAGGTAGACCTCCGCGTTGGTACAGACATGGGCGATGTAAAGACCCAGCAGGTCGTCCTGGTTGGCGACACCGGAGGCCGTGAAGCCGACGCGGTACCACACCGGACCCTCGCTGCCGGGCCGGCTTTCGGCCCACTCGTCGGGCAGGCTGACGTTGCGCGCCACGCCTTCGATCGGAAAGCTGTTGCCGGTGCCTTCGGCGCTGAGCGCGGCATCGATGCGCAGCGCCGGCGCGGCAGCCGCGGCGCCTGCCAGCGCCGCCCATCCGAGGCCGACCCATGCCGCCGCGCACAGCACGGCGCGCAGCCTCGACCAAGCGAGTGCAGCAGGGCCTCGATGCGGCGATGTTGGCCGCGGGAAGAACAGGGAGAGCAGCATGCGCGACGGATTGTGCGGGAGCGTTGCCCACAGCGACGGCGGCGACAATGTGCGCTTGTTCCGCTTCACGGCCTGCGGTGATCCTTCGGCATTCCTTCGATCCGCCCGACAACCTGCGCCTGGCCAACCTGTGCGGCGCGCTCGATGCGCATCTGCGGCGCATCGAAAGCGCGCTCGCGGTGCGCGTGTCGCGGCGCAACGAGTTCTTCCGCATCGAGGGCCCGCGCGCGGCTGCCGAAGCTGCGATGGCCCTGCTGCGGCGCCTGTACGACGGGCGGGCCACGCAGCCGATCGATGACGAGGCGCTGGCGCTGGAACTGGCGCTGTTGCCGGCTGCCGCGGCGGTGCCGTCGCGCCCGACGCCGTCCCCCGCGCACACCGATGACGGTGCCATCGTGCTGCACACGCGGCGCAGCGACCTCGCCGCGCGCACGCCCAACCAACTTCGTTACCTGCGCCAGATGCTGTCGCACGACATCAGCTTCGGCATCGGGCCGGCCGGCACCGGCAAGACCTTCCTGGCGGTGGCCTGTGCGGTCGATGCGCTGGAGCGCAGCAGCGTGCAGCGCATCGTGCTCACGCGACCAGCGGTCGAGGCTGGCGAGCGCCTCGGCTTCCTGCCCGGCGACATGGCGCAGAAAGTCGATCCCTACCTGCGCCCCTTGTACGACGCGCTGTACGACCTGATGGGCGCAGAGCGCGTGACGCGCGCTTTCGACAAGGGGCTGGTCGAGGTCGCGCCGCTGGCCTACATGCGCGGCCGCACGCTGAACCACGCCTTCGTCATCCTCGACGAGGCGCAGAACACCACCTCCGAGCAGATGAAGATGTTCCTTACGCGCATCGGCTTCGGCTCGCGCTGCGTGGTCACCGGCGATGTCAGCCAGATCGATCTGCCCAAGGGCCGCACCAGCGGGCTGGTGGAGGCCGAAGAGCTGCTGGTGCGCGTCGAAGGGGTGGCCTTCACGCGTTTCACTGCCGCCGATGTGGTGCGCCACCCGCTGGTCGCGCGCATCGTCGAGGCCTACGAGCGGCACGACGCGCAACGCGAGTAAAGCCGCAAAGCCGTGAAGCCGCTACCGCGCGAGCAGCTCGCCCTGACGCTGCAACTGGCCGACCGATCGCACCGCGTGTGGCTGCCGCGCCACCGCGTGGCACGTTGGCTGCGCGCTGCGCTGCGCAGGCCGGCGCGGATCACCGTGCGCGTGGTCGGCGAGGTCGAGGCGCGGCAGCTCAACCGCGACTACCGGGGCAAGGACTACGCCACCGACGTGCTGACCTTCGACTACCAACGCGCGCCGGTGGTCATGGCCGATGTGGTGTTGTGCGCGCCGGTGGTGGCGCGCGATGCGCGCGAGCGCCGGCTCGCACTGCCGGCGCACTATGCGCACCTGCTGGTGCACGGGGCCCTGCACGCGCAGGGCTTCGACCACGAACGCGAGCAAGATGCACGCTCGATGGAAGGGCGCGAAAGCCGCGTGCTGCTGTCGTTGGGCTTTGCCGACCCTTGGTCCGCGCCTGGCTCGAGCGCAAGTCAGGCTTGAGCCGCCGGGCGCGCACGCCGGGCCAGGCCCATGCCGGCCAGCGCTGCCAGCGCCAGCGCCAGCGTCTGTGGCTCGGGGACCGCGAAGGCGGTCAGTGACGACAGGTAAAACTGATCGGCCTTGTCGCCGCCATATTCGAACGTAAACACCTGCCCGGTCAGATCGACATCGATCGAGCCGCCGTTGACGTTTTTCGGCAGCAACGTGGAGACGTTGTCGAACAGGAATGTCGCATTCGTGTCCCAGCCGGTGAAGTTGTGACCCTCGGCGCGCAGGCCGACATTGGTCAGGCGAACGATGCGGTCGAAGGCGATGATCAGTTTTTCTCCGACGGTGATGTTGTCGTCGCCGGTCACCTTCGACAGGTGGTACACACCCAGGCCCGCGCCGCTGGTTGCCGACCAGTTGGCCGTGCTGTCCTGCACCACCGACATCAATTTGTCGCTGTAGTAACCCGTTGCCACGGCGGTGATGCCGCCAGCCACGTAGGTCAGGTTGTCGCCAAAGATGTTGCCGTCGGTATTCGAGCTGCACAGATCGTTGCCGGTGCACTTCACGCCATCGGTTGGCAGGAAGTCGAGCGCGATGTTGTTGGGGCTGTTCAGCTTGTAGAAGTCGAACTGCGCCGCGGCGGCGGGGATGGCGGTGCCGACCACCAGCGCGCCGGCCAGCGCTTGCAATGCTTTCGATACCCTGGATGCTTTCATCTCGATACGCCCTGTTGATCCAATGCCCAGATGCTAGGAACAGGGCGCCTCGGCGTGTCCCCTTGAACAAGGGGACGACCCGCGAGTGGGGGAGGAGATGGGTGCGGCCGCCGGCCGGTTCAGGGCCGTCGACGGATGCCCAGGTAGCGCTTGCGCCAGAAGTACCCGCCCAGGCCGAGTGCCACGGCGGCCATGACCAGCAGCGCCAGCCAGGCGCCGGTGGCGGTGTGGATAAGTGGCAGGCCGTCGAAATTCATGCCGAAGAAACCGGTGATCAGGTTCAACGGCAGGAAGATCGCGGTCAGCACCGTCAGCGTGCGCATGATGTCGTTGGTGCGGTGGCCGAGTGCCGAGAAGTGCATCTGCACCGAGGCTTCGGCCGACAGTTCGAGCCGGCGCACATGGCCGAGCACGCGTTCGATGTGCTCGAGCACATCGCGCGAGCGCAGCCGCAGCAGTTCGCGCTCGCGCCGCGCCGCCGCTTCGGCCTCGCGCGGCCATTCCTCCAGCGCGTCGATCCATTCCTGCATCGCGCTGCGCTGGTCTTCGCAGGTGTCTTCGAGCATGTGCAGCGTGTTGCGCGCGTCGAGCAGCACCTTCCAGTCGTCGAAACGGCCGCGCGGATGCAGCAACTCGTTCTGCAGCGTGCCGAGCTGGCGCGTCAGCAACCGGCGCAATTCGAGGTAGCTGTCGACCATGTGGTTGGCCATGCGCAACATCAGGTCGGCCGGGCCGGTCGGCAGCCGCGCCGTGCCGCGTGCCTCGTTGCCCTGCGCCTGCTGGCGCAAGCGCTGGGCGAAGAACTCGCGCACCGGGCATTCGGTCGGGTGCACGCTGAGCAGCACGCGGTCGAAGACCGCGAAGCCGACCGGGCTGGTGTCGATGGCCGCCAGCGCGTCGCGCGCCGAGGCCAGCGTGCCGTGCTGGTCGTCGATGAACAGCGCCGCGCTGCCGGCACCCGCGGCCAGACGGCGGAATACCAGCAGGTCGTACCAGCTGGTGGTGTCGAAATGCGACGGCAGCTGGTTGTTCAGCAGGTCGGACAGGTGCAGATCGACGAGCTGGCCGCAGCCCCAGCGCTGCAGGCACTGCTGCATGTCGGCCGCGCCGACCTCGAATTCGCGCCGGCCGCTCGCGACCCACACGAAGCCGCCCTCGGGCAAAGCCGCCGGCAAGGCATCGAGCTCGACCAGGTGTTCGGCCAGGACGTGGAAGACACGCATGGGCCTGCCGCGCGCGACGTGAAAAGCGCCGCGCTCAGCGCTTGCGCAACAGCCGCGCGGCGTCGAGCGCGAAGTAGCTCAGCACGCCGTCGGCACCGGCGCGCTTGAAGGCCAGCAGCGATTCCATCATCACCGCATCGTGGTCGAGCCAGCCATTGGCGGCGGCGGCCTTCAGCATCGCGTATTCGCCGCTGACCTGATAGACGAAGGTCGGCACGCGGAACTCGTCCTTCACCCGTCGCACGATGTCCAGGTAGGGCATGCCGGGCTTGACCATCACCATGTCAGCGCCCTCGGCCAGGTCGAGCGCCACCTCGCGCAGCGCCTCGTCGCTGTTGCCGCTGTCCATCTGATAGACCTTCTTGTCGCTCTTGCCCAGGTTCGCCGCGCTGCCGACCGCGTCGCGGAACGGGCCGTAGAAGGCGCTGGCGTACTTGGCGCTGTAGGCCATGATGCGCGTGTGGATGAGGCCGGCTCCTTCGAGCGTGTCGCGGATCGCACCGATGCGTCCGTCCATCATGTCGCTGGGCGCGACGATGTCGACGCCGCTTTGCGCCTGCAACAGTGCCTGGCGCGCCAGCACGGCGACGGTGGTGTCGTTGACGATGTAGCCGCTGTCGTCGAGAAGACCGTCCTGGCCGTGGCTGGTGAACGGGTCCAGCGCCACATCGGTGAGCACACCGAGTTCGGGAAAGCGCTTCTTCAGTTCGCGCACCGCGCGCGGCACCAGGCCGTCGGGGTTGGTCGCTTCGCTGCCGTCCGGGGTCTTCAGGTGCGGCTCGATGACCGGAAACAACGCCATCACCGGCACGTCGAGGTTCAGGCACTGCTCGGCAACGCCCAGCAGCCGGTCGATGCTGTGGCGCTGCACGCCGGGCATGCTGGCCACATCATGGCTTTTGTTGCTGCCGTCGTGCACGAACACCGGCAGGATCAGGTCCTGCGGGGCCAGCCGGTGTTCGCGCACCAGTTCGCGGGTGAAGTTGTCGCGGCGCAGGCGGCGCGGGCGGCTGGCGGGAAAAGGGGGCGGCGTGTGCACGGCGGGCTCCACAGGGCGGGTTGCAGGCGGCATCGGGGCGCGACGCGCGCGCCAAACCGAGCTCGGCCGTCGCGCATTTTCAAACCTCCGCGCAACGCGCCGGATCGCGGGAAAGCGCGCAGTTACAAACCGAACGGGCTCTGCTAGATTGGTTTGTGAATCATAGCCGCAAGGCTTTGATTCCCTGCTTTCCTCCCTGAGCAGGTCCCTTGGCGCGTTGACCGCGACGAGGATTGCACGCCCCGGCCTCGCGCCGGGGTTTTTCTTGTGGCGCCGGCCTTGCTCGGTTGCGGCAGCGTATCCCTGTAGTCGCTGGTGCAGCGCCCAGGCACGTATCGCCGCGCCGCGATAATCGAACGATGAGTTCCGGCTACCTCTGGGTCAAGGCCTTTCACATCGTCTTCGTCGCCAGTTGGTTCGCCGGCCTGTTCTACATGCCGCGGCTGTTCGTCAACCTGGCGATGGTGCCTGCCGACAGCCACGCAGAGCGCCAGCGGCTGCTGCTGATGGCGCGCAAGCTCTACCGCTTCATGACCCTGCTGATGGTGCCGGCGCTGGTGCTGGGCGGGGTGTTGTGGCTGGGCTACGGCGTCGGCCGCGGGCCGCACAGCGGCTGGTTGCATCTGAAACTGGCACTGGTCGTGTTGGCACTGGGCTATCAACATGCCTGCAAGCGCCTGCTGCACGGATTCGAACAAGGCGCCAACCGGCGCAGCGAACGCTGGTACCGCTGGTTCAACGAAAGCGCGGTGTTGCTGTTCGCGGCCATCGTCGTGCTGGTGGTGGTCAAGCCCTTTTGATGCGCTCCGAGGTATTGCGCGACGCCGTTCAACGCAGTTCATCGGGGCCGTTGGCGCTGGCATTCGCGGCCCTGATTCTCTACGCCAGCCTGTATCCGTTCAGCGGTTGGCGCTGGCCGCCCGGTGTGCCGATCGGCTCGCTGCTGGTGCTGCCGTGGCCGCCGTGGCGCAACACCTTCGACGTGTTGTCGAACATCATCGGCTACATGCCGTTGGGCGCGCTGTTGATGGTCTTCCAGCTGCGCGGCGGACGTTCGCTTCTGCGCGCCAGCGTGATCTCGATGGTGGCGGCGGCGGCGCTGTCCTATGCCACCGAGGTGGCGCAGCAGTTCGTGCCCGCACGGGTGCCCTCGCGGGTGGATTGGGCGCTGAATTGCGGCGGTGCCGCGCTCGGCATCGCGCTTATCGCGGCCCTGCACGCGCTGGGCCTGCTGCGGCGTTGGCAGGCGGTGCGTGAACGCTGGTTCGTGCGCGACAGCGCCGGCGCGCTGGCCCTGCTGACGTTGTGGCCGCTGGCCCTGTTGTCGCCGACGCCGGTGCCGCTCGGCCTCGGTCACCTGGGCGGGCAGGCGCGCGAGTGGCTGGACGAGGTCCTGGCCGGGCTGCTTGGCAGCACGCCCTGGGCGCCGTGGTGGAGCAGCCTGGTGGGCGCGCCCGGCGAAGGCACGCCGCGCTTGTCGGCCGGGGCCGAAGCGTTGGTGCAACTGCTCGGGCTTCTGGCGCCGTGCCTGCTCGCGCTTTCGGTGACGCGCGGCGTCGCGCGGCGCTGCGCGGTGGCGCTCGGCCTGCTGCTGCTGGCGGTGGCGGTGACGACGCTGGCGACGGCGCTCGGCTTCGGCCCCGGCCATGCGCTGGCATGGGCCACCCCGTCAAGCCCGCCGGCCCTTCTCGCCGGGCTGCTGTTGGCCGTGCTGGCGGCCCGGCTCGGCCCACGAACCATCGCGGTCAGCGGCGTGGTCGCGCTGGCGGCGATGGTGTGGCTGGTCAGCCAGGCGCCGGGAGATCCGTACTTCGCCATCAGCCTGCAGAGCTGGGAGCAGGGGCGCTTCGTGCGCTTTCATGGCCTGGCGCTGTGGATCGCCTGGCTGTGGCCCTACGCGGCGTGCCTTTGGATGCTGCAAAGGCTGTTCCCGCGGCAGCCACGCTGAGCGCTTCCTTACAATTGCGACGAATGAGCTACTACAAGCGGCACATCTTCTTCTGCCTCAACGAACGCGACGCCGGCAAGGAATGTTGCGCCCAGCACGATCCGCAATCGGCGCTGGATCGATGCAAGTCACGCGTCAAGGGCCTCGGCCTGGCCGGGCCGGGCGGCGTGCGCGTCAACAAGGCCGGCTGCCTCGACCGCTGTGCCGGTGGGCCGGTGGCGGTGGTCTATCCGGAAGCCGTCTGGTACACCTATGTGGACCAGGCCGACATCGACGAAATCGTCGACAGCCATCTGCAGCACGGTCGCGTCGTCGAGCGGCTGCAACTTGCGAGTGACGTGGGCCGCTGACGCGGCGGCTATGAACGCCCGCACGCAGTTGCTGCACATCGACGGTCCCGCGGGCCGCATCGAATGCGCGCTCGACGAGCCCGCGGCGGGCTCCGGGAGCGCGCGCGGGTTGGCGGTGGTGTGCCATCCCCATCCGCAGCACGGCGGCACGCTCGACAACAAGGTGGTGCAGACGCTCGCGCGTGCCTTCGTGCAACTGGGCTACCGCGCGCTGCGCTTCAACTTCCGCGGCGTCGGCGAGTCGGCCGGTGTCTGGGCCGAAGGGCCCGGCGAGATCGACGATGCGCTGGCCGTGGTGGCGGCCCGCCGCCAGGACGATGAAGCGCTGGTGCTGGCCGGCTTTTCCTTCGGCGCCTATGTCGCCTCGCAGGCCGCGCAACGCCTGGCCGGCGCCGGCCGCAACGCCGAACGGCTGGTGCTGCTGGGTGCGGCGGCCAGCCGCTTCGATGTCGCCGCGGTGCCGGCCGACACGCTGGTCATCCACGGCGAGCGCGACGACGTGGTGCCGCTGTCGGCGGTCTTCGACTGGGCGCGGCCACAATCGTTGCCCGTCACCGTGATTCCCGGTGCCGGACACTTTTTCCACGGGCAACTGACCTTGCTCAAATCACTGGTGATCGGCGCCTGGCGGCCTTGATGTCGCCGCCGCGCGCCGGCCGCTCAACCTACGCAGACATGAAAAGACTTCTCGCAGCCGCAACGTCGATGGCATTGGCACTGACCTGTGCCCTGCCGTCCTTCGCCCAGGCTCCGCTGCCGCCCGAGATCGCCGCACGCCAGTACATCCTGGTCGATCTGAGCAGCCAGCAGGTGCTGGCCGAGCGCGACGCCGACGTGCCTTCGGAGCCGGCCTCGCTGACCAAGCTGATGACCGCCTATCTGGTGTTCACGGCCCTTCGCGACAAGAAGCTGACCCTGGAGCAACGGCTGCCGGTGTCGGCACGCGCCTGGGCCGAACGCAAGGGCGGCGGCTCGTTGATGTTCGTCGATACGACGATGACGCCCACCGTCGAGGAACTGCTGCGCGGCACCATCGTGCAAAGCGGCAACGATTCGTCGGTGGTGCTGGCTGAAGCCGTGGGCGGCACGCTCGACAACTTCGTGTCAATGATGAACAAGCAAGCCCAGTCGTGGGGGCTGAAGAACACGCAGTTCCGCAACGTCACCGGCCTGACCGAGCCCGGCCACCAGGCCTCGGCACGCGATGTGGCCACCATTGCCGCGAAGATCATCACCGAGTTTCCGGACTTCTACACCTACTACTCGATGCGCGAGTACACCTACAACCGCATCAAGCAAGGCAACCGCAACCTGCTGCTGGGCCGCGACCCGACCGTCGACGGCATGAAGACGGGCTACACCGACGCGGCCGGCTATTGCCTGGTGGCCAGCGCGGTGCGCGACATGCCCGCCGGCAAGCGGCGTCTGCTCAGCGTGGTCATGGGCACGGCCTCGGCCGAGGCGCGCGCGAGTGAAAGCCAGAAGCTGCTCAACTGGGGTTTCGCGGCCTGGGATTCGGTGCGCCTGTTCGAGGCCGGCAAACCGATTGCCACGGTGCCGGTGTGGAAAGGCACGGCGAACAACGCGCTGCTGGGTGCCGAAGGCGCCGTCTTGGTCACCGTGCCGAAGGGCGAGGGCGACAAGCTGAAGACCGTGATCCAGCGCACCGACCCGTTGCTCGCCCCGTTGACACAGGGCCAGCCGGTCGGCGTCATCAAGGTCGGCACCACCAGCGGCACGCCGCTGCTCAGTGTGCCGCTGGTGGTGATGCAGCCGGTGCCGCTGGCCGGCATCGTCGGCCGCACCTGGGATGCACTGCGGCTGTGGATCCAGTAAGCTGAGCTGCAGCACGCACACGAGGTTGCCCATGCCCACCGCCTTGCCCGACACTCTCTGCTACCTCAACGGCGAATACATGCGCGTGTGCGACGCCAAGGTTTCGGTGCTCGATCGCGGGTTCATCTTCGGTGATGGCATCTACGAGGTGGTGCCGGTGTACGGGCAGCGGCTGTTCCGGTTCGACGAACACATGGCGCGGCTGCAGCGGGGCTTGAACAAGCTGCGCATCACCAACCCGCGCAGCACCGCGCAATGGCTCGAGCAGTGCCGCCACCTGGTCGCCGCGCTGGCAGAACACAGCGGCGCACAGGACCAGCTGGTGTATATCCAGGTGACGCGCGGCGTGGCGCCGCGCGATCACGTGATGCCCACCGACATCGAGCCGACGCTGTTCATGATGGTCACGCCGATGAAGCCGCCGAGTGCCGAGCAGCGCCACCAGGGCGTGGCCTGCATCACCGCGCGCGACTTCCGCTGGGAACGCGGCGACATCAAGAGCATCTCGCTGCTGGGCAACGTGCTGGCGCGGCAGATGTCGGCCGACCACGACGCGGTGGAGACGGTGATGTTCCGCGACGGCTTCCTCACCGAGGCATCGGCGAGCAACGTCTGGGTGGTGCAGGAAGGCGCGCTGTTGGGCGCGCCGAAGAGCGAGCATGTGCTCGAGGGCATCCGCTTCGAGCTGTTGCGCGAGTTGTGCGCGGACGTGGGCATCGCCTACAACCTGCGACCGATTTCCGAGGCCGAGGTGTTGGCCGCTGACGAGCTGTTGCTCAGCTCGGCGACCAAGGAAGTGCTGCCGGTGACACGGCTCGATGGCGAGGGCGTCGGCCACGGGGCGCTGCGCGGCAAGCCCGGGCCGGTGTATGCGCGGCTGCACGAAGCCTATCAGCGCGTCAAGGCGACGCAGTCGATTTGAAGGCGGCGCTTTCGCCCCCATGTGACAAGGCATGAACGATCCCGTGCCGACACCGGTGACCTCGCTGATCGAGTACCCGAGCGCCTTTCCGGTCAAGGTGATGGGCTTGAACGTCGAAGGCTTCGCCGAAGCGATGGCCCATCTGGCCGGCCGCTTCGACCCGGGCTTCGATCCGGTATCGCTCGAATTGCGGCCGAGCAAGGGCAACAAGTACCTCGGTGTGACGCTGAACATCACCGCCACCAGCCGCGAGCAACTCGACGAGCTGTACCGCACCTTGTCCACCCACCCGATGGTCAAGGTGGTGCTGTGACGCAGCGGCGCGGCGCGCGAACCTGACGCGCATGCAGCTGTGCCGGCTGGGGCGTCGCGCGCATGGCCCCACGTGGCAGGCGATGCGCGAGTTCACCACGGCGCGCAACGACGCGACCGCTGACCAGCTGTGGCTGGTCGAGCACGAGCCGGTGTTCACGCTCGGCGTGGCCGGCCGCGAGGCGCACGTGCGCGACAGCCATGGCATCGAGGTGGTGCGCACCGACCGCGGCGGACAGGTCACCTACCACGGTCCCGGCCAGGTGGTGGCCTACCCGCTGGTGGACCTGCGGCGGCTGAAGCTGCACGTCAGAGAGTATGTCCATCGCCTCGAACAGGCGCTGCTCAACACGCTCGTCACGTTCGGCGTCACCGGCCATCGCGTGACCGGCGCACCGGGCATCTATGTGCGGCTGGAAGATCCCTTCGGCCATGCCGTGCTGGCGCGCGCGCCATCACCGGCCGAGGCTTTCAATGGGTTGGGCAAGATCGCCGCCATCGGCATCAAGGTTTCCAGGCACTGCGCCTATCACGGCGTGGCGTTGAACGTGGACATGGATCTGCGACCCTTCGACGACATCGACCCCTGCGGGTATGTGGGCCTGCAAACCATCGACCTCGCTACACTCGGCGTGAATGCCGGCTGGGCCGATGTCGCCGACGAACTGGCCCGGCGTCTGGCCAACCAGTTCGCCCCGCCGCCGTGACCCCTGCCACCCGCGCCATCCGATGAGCCCTTCCACGCCCACCCTCGAGCCCGTCGGTGACCACGACGCCAGCGCCAAGCCCAGTGACAAGCAAAGGGCCCAGGCGAAGACCGCGCGCATCCCGATCAAGGTGGTCGCGGCGCCGATGTTGAAGAAGCCCGACTGGATCCGCGTGCGCGCCGGCTCGCACGGCAGCCGCTTCCAGGAAATCAAGCAGGTGCTGCGTGCCAACAACCTGCACACGGTGTGTGAGGAAGCGTCGTGCCCGAACATCGGCGAGTGTTTCGGCAAGGGCACCGCCACCTTCATGATCATGGGCGACAAATGCACGCGGCGCTGCCCGTTCTGCGATGTCGGCCATGGCCGGCCGGACCCGCTCGATGCGGCCGAGCCGGACAACCTGGCGCGCACCGTCGCGGCGCTGAAGCTGAACTACGTGGTCATCACCAGCGTGGACCGCGACGACCTGCGCGACGGCGGCGCTGCGCATTTCGTGGCCTGCATCCGGCGCATTCGTGAGCTGTCGCCACACACGCGCATCGAAGTCCTGACGCCCGACTTTCGTGGCCGCGCCGGCCGCGCACTGGAGATTTTGAAGGCCGCGCCGCCGGATGTGATGAACCACAACCTGGAAACCGTGCCGCGGCTGTACCGGCAGGCGCGGCCGGGCTCGGACTACGCGTTCAGCCTGAACCTGCTGCGCGATTTCAAGCGGTCGGTGCCCGGCGTGCCGACCAAGAGCGGACTGATGCTGGGCCTGGGTGAAACCGACGATGAAATCCTGCAGGTCATGCGCGACATGCGCGCGCACGATATCGACATGCTCACCATCGGCCAGTACCTGGCACCGAGTGCCCACCACCTGCCGGTGTTGCGCTACGTGCACCCCGACACCTTCGCGATGTTCGAGCGCGAAGCCGCGGCGATGGGCTTCAGCCATGCCGCCGTGGGCCCGCTGGTGCGCTCGAGCTATCACGCCGACGCCCAGGCGCTGGCGGCGGGTGTGGCGGCCGTCGTGCCGGCCTGAATCGAAGTTCTTTGCCGCGAGCGTCAAGCGGCCTGCGCCAGCTGGGCCAGCAACGTGCCGGGCAGCAGGCTCACGATACCCTCGCGGCCGATGCGCCAGATCTTGACTCCGGCCGAATCATTCACTGTCTGGGTGCGACCGTTCTCGGCGATCTCGATCAGGACCAGCGTCGGCGCTTCCGCTATCCATTCCATTCGCAGCTGCTGGAAGCGCGCGCCAGCCAGGCCGGCTTCGTAGATGACCGCGTGCGGCAGGCTGGCGGTGCAGAACTCGCGCGCTTCCTCCATCGAGCTGACATAGTCGACCATCAAACCCATCGCGCGCACCGCATCGCGAATCGCCGCGCGCGTCTCGCGTCGCGAGGCGATCACCAGCAGGTGGTTGCCGGCCATGGGTTGCGAGTTCTGGCCGCAGCCCACGGGCTCGGCCCCGTCCAGTCCGGTGAGCGTGATGAGCATTCCGGCGCCGGTACCGGGGAATTCAAGCGTCAGACGCGTGTCACTGGCGCTGTCGTCGCGGCTAATCGGCAAACCGCTGGTCTGAGCCAGGCGGCGCAGCAACTGCCACGGCATGCTGTCGAGCTTGTCGCTGACGTCGCGCCCAACGCGCGTTGGGGGGGCTTGCGGCAGCGCATCGGGCAACACATGCGCGAACCGGCACGTCAGGCGCGCCTGTTCGGGCCATGCCTTGACATCGAGCGCGATCGAGATGTGCGAACGGGCGTGTTCGAAGCCCCAGTCCAGCAAGGCCTGCAGCACCGCGCTGAGCAGGGCGGCATCGACATCCGCTTCGGCCGGCGCGAGCGATGCGCGCAGCTCGATGCCCCGCGCCTGCGTCTCGCGGCGCCGTTGCGCCAGCACATCCTGCACAACCTGACTCAGGTTCAACCGCTCGGGCGACGGCTGCACGCGCCCCGACGCGAAGCGGCTGATCTGCTGGGCCATCACACCGATGCGGCGGGCGCGGTCCATCGCTTCGCGGATGACGCGCAGTCCGGCGCGGTCGATCTTGCCGGTGGTGGCGAAGGCGTTGACGAGCTCGATGGCCGCGCTCATGGGCGCGGCGGTTTCACGGCCGATCTGCGCCACCAGCTCGCGCCACTCCTGCTGGGTGGGCTCGCTCGCCGGTGTCGCCGCGGCGGCGCTGGGCCGTGGCGCTGCGGGCAGTTCGGAAAGGTCCATCGCTTTGCTCCGGTCGGGTGCTCGGGTGCTCGACTTCGTGCGGGCATGGTGGCGCGGGGGCATCTGTGGCGTCGATCCCGCGACCCCGGGGGCAACCGAGAGTGCCTGTCGCGATTGCGGCAATTGATCACGGCCGCGCGCTGTGTTGCCCTGACCGGGACTTGCGTGGGCGCCGCTCGATAATCCAGCGCGATGAGAGGGATGTCGCTGGTGCCGATGATGGCCGCTGTTTTGGGTGTCGGCTGCGCGCCGACGCTCGATTGGCGTGAAGTGCGGGTCGCCGGCACCGGCCTGGTGGCGCTGTTTCCCTGCAAGCCGATCGAGCAGACCAAGCAATTGCCGTTGGCGGACGCCCAGGTGCAGCTGACGCTGTGGGCGTGCGCGGCCGGCGAGTCCACATGGGCCCTGGCGTATGCCGACATGGTCGATCCGGCGCGCGTCGGCCCGGCGTTGGCTGAACTGCTGGCGACGACAGCGGCCAAGGTGTCCTCTGCCGTGCCGCAATCCCTGCCGCTGCGTATCCAAGGGACCACGCCCAGCGAGTACAGCCGGCGCGTTTCAGTGGCCGGCCGCCGCAGCGACGGCAGCCCGCTGGCGCTTCAGATGGCCGTGTTCGCCAAGGGCACCCGTGTTTTCCAGGCCACCTGGCTCGGCAACGACGGCGAGCGGCAAGGGGAGGCTGCCGAGACCTTCTTCGCCGGTTTGCGCATCGCGCAATGAGTGCATCGCTGGCCATCGACCATCGCACCGGCGCGACGCTGAGACAGGCCGCGCCGGTTTTTCTGGCCTTCGCGTTCGCCTATTTTCTGTCTGCCCTGTTGCGCGCGGTGACGGCCACGCTGGCGCCTGTGTTCAGCGCGCAGCTGGGCCTGCTGGCAGGTGACCTGGGCCTGCTCGCGGGGGCCTTCTTCTTCGGTTTTGCGGCCATGCAGTTGCCGCTTGGTCGCGCCCTCGACCGCTTCGGTCCGCGTCGCGTGCTGCTGGTGATGCTCAGTCTGGCGGTGGCCGGCTGCCTCGCCTTCGCCGCGGCGCAAGGCATCGCCGCCTTGATTGCCGCGCGCGTGCTCATCGGCATGGGCGTGGCGGCCTGCCTGATGGCACCGTTGACCTGTTATCGCGGCCTGCTCGATCTGAGTGCACAGTTGCGCGCCAACTCGTGGATGCTGATGACCGGGTCGCTGGGCATGCTGGCCTCGACCGTGCCGACGCAGATGCTGCTGCCCCATTTGGGCTGGCGTGGCCTGTTCGTGGCCCTCGCCGCATTGCTGACATTGGCCATCGTCCTCATCGGTTGGCAGGCACCGCGCGGCGCGGCGCCCGTGCAGCTGGTCGGACCGACGGGCAGCTACCGCACGATCATGCGCCATCCGGCCTTTGTCGCATTGGCGCCGCTGGGCTTCTTCAGCTACGGCGGGCTGATCGCCATCCAGTCGTTGTGGGCCGGGCCCTGGCTGACGGAGGTCGCCGGCTGGTCAGCCGTCCAAGCGGCGCAGGGGCTGTTCGCCATCAACCTGTGCATGCTGTTTGCGTTTGCCGGTTGGGGCGCGATGATGCCGCGGCTGGCGCGCAAGGGCATCGGCGCGCGGCAACTGATCACCTGGGGGCTGCCGGCGAGCATGGCCTGGCTGATGCTGATCGTCATCATGGGACCGGCAGCGGGCGCGGCAGCCTGGGCAACCTGGTGCGTCTTGAGCACCTTTGTTTCGCCCAGTCAGCCGGCGCTGGGGCAGGCGTTTCCGGCTGCGCTGGCGGGACGCGCGCTGTCGGCTTTCAACCTGGTGATCTTCGCCGGCGTCTTTTGTCTGCAATGGGGCATCGGCCTGGCCATCGACGCGCTCATCGCCGCAGGCTGGTCACGCGTGGCGGCCTTTCAGGGAGCGATGGCCGCGTTTGCCACGTGCTGCCTCGCGTCCCAGGCCTGGTTCATCCGCGCCACCCGCACAAATGCCGATAATGGACTTTGAACACGCCCTGCGATGACTTCGATACTCATCATTGCGCACCACCCCTTGGCTTCGGCGCTGGCCGCCGTTGCCGCGCACACCTATCCCGACTGCGGCGCATTGCTGCGCACGCTGGATGTGCAGCCGGGAGACAGTGTCGATACCGTGGAGGCATCGGCGCGCGCCATCCTCAGCACGGCCGGCGCGTCCGCCGGTGAAGGTGGCACCCTCGTCTTCGTCGATGCCTTCGGCGCCACGCCGTGCAACGCGGCGACGCGTTTGCTCGACAGGGCGGATGTGCGCGTGGTGGCCGGCGTGAACGTGCCGATGCTGTGGCGCACGTTGTGCTACGGCACGCGCGAATCACTCGACACCATGGTGGCGCGTGCGGTGGCCGGCGCCACCCAGGGCGTGATGCCGGTGACGGTGACGCGGCCGCAGACGCAGGCGCAGAAGACGCCGACGCATGATCAAGCAAAGCGCCACGATCAGCAATAGGCTGGGCTTGCATGCCCGCGCGTCGGCCAAGCTAACGAAGCTGGCAGCCTCGTTCGAAAGCGATGTGCACATCAGTCGCAACGGCCGTCGCATCAATGCCAAGAGCATCATGGGCGTGATGATGCTGGCGGCCGGCTTCGGCAGCGTGGTCGAGGTGGAGACCGATGGCGCCGATGAGCAGGCCGCGCAGCAGGCGATCCTGGCCTTGATCAACGACCGCTTCGGAGAGGGCGAATAGCCGCCGACAGCGGCCTGCTGCGCTAAAGTCGTTGCATGAGCATCCAGGTCTTCGGCATGCCGGTGTCCCGCGGTGTCGCCATCGGCCGCGCGGTGCTGGTGGCGTCGAGCCGGGTCGATGTCGCGCACTACTTCGTCGCCGCTGAAGCCGTCGAGCGCGAGGTCGATCGGCTGCGGCATGCGCGCGACACGGTGGCCGCCGAACTGGGCCAGTTGCAGCGCGACCTGCCTCACGAGGCGCCGGCCGAGTTGTCCGCGCTGCTCGATGTGCACCTGATGCTGCTGCACGACGAATCGCTGTCAGGCGCCACCAAGCACTGGATCGTCGAGCGCCACTACAACGCGGAATGGGCGCTGTCGGCGCAGCTCGAAGTGTTGGCGCGGCAGTTCGACGAGATGGATGACGACTATTTGCGTGAGCGCAAGGCCGATCTCGAGCAGGTGGTCGAACGGGTGCTGCGCGTGCTGGCACGCGACCCTGGCGAGGTTGCTGGCGCCGCCCGCGCGCCATTGACCACCCTGGGTGGGCCTGGCAGCGAAGACCCGCTGGTGTTGGTCGCCAACGACGTAGCGCCAGCGGACATGATGCAGTTCAAGCGCAGCGTCTTCACCGGTTTCATCACCGAGGTTGGGGGACGCACCTCGCACACCGCCATCGTGGCGCGCAGCATGGACATCCCTGCCGTGGTCGGCGCGCGCGAAGCCAGCCGCCTGATCCGTCCCGACGACTGGGTGGTCATCGACGGCGATGCCGGCGTGGTGATCGTCGATCCTTCGCCGATCGTGCTAGAGGAATATCGGTTCCGCCAGCAGCAGAACCTGCTCGAGCGTGCGCGCCTGCACCGCCTGCGCCACACCCCGGCGGTGACGCTCGATGGCCAAGCCGTCGAGCTGCTGGCCAACATCGAGCAACCCGAAGACGCGGCAGGCGCCGTCGAGGCGGGTGCGGTCGGCGTGGGTTTGTTCCGCAGCGAGTTCCTGTTCATGAACCGGGGTACCGATCTGCCGGGCGAAGACGAGCAGTTCGAGGCCTACCGCGCCGCCGTGCAGGCCATGCGCGGCCTGCCGGTCACCATTCGCACCGTCGATATCGGTGCCGACAAGCCCTTGGATCGCATGTCTGTCCAAGAGCTTCGGCACGAGCACGTGCTGAACCCGTCACTGGGCTTGCGCGCGATCCGCTGGAGCCTGGCCGAGCCGGGCATGTTCAGGCAGCAACTGCGCGCGATTCTGCGCGCCGGTGCCCTTGGCAAGGTGCGGGTGCTGATTCCCATGGTTGCGCAGCTGCATGAAATCAGACTCATCCATGAAGCGCTGGCCCGTGCGCGCCAGCAGCTGGATGACAGCGGGCGGCCTTACGGCCGGGTGCAGGTTGGGGCGATGATCGAAGTGCCGGCGGCCGCGCTGAGTGTCGCGAGGTTTCTGCCTCACTTCGATTTCGTTTCAATCGGCACCAACGACCTCATCCAGTACACGCTGGCAATCGATCGTGCTGACGACGCGGTGTCCCATCTGTACGACCCCTGGCATCCGGCCGTGCTCGGACTGATTGCCGGGACCATCGAGCATGCCGCGCGTGCGCAACGCGCGGTCAGCGTGTGTGGCGAGATGGCTGGCGATCCGGCTTTCACCGAACTGTTGCTGGCCATGGGCCTGCGCAGCTTTTCGATGCACCCGGCGCAGATCGCCTCGATCAAGCAACGTGTGCTGCGCATCGACACGCGAAAGCTCGTTGGCGCGCTGCCTTCAGTGCTCGAGGCTGATGACCCGCAGCAAGCCGCCTTGCTCGCCTTCGCTGGCAAGCGCGTCCTTGCCGCCGTGCCGGGCAAGTTGGTGCAGTAAACGATCTTGCATTAGGCGTCGGCAGCGTGCTATAGTCATGGGCTGCGCTGCGAACTGCTTGCGTCGCAGTGGGACGAGTAGGCACTGCGCGCTTGCCCTGTCGTATGAACCTTCTGGTTTGGTTGGGTCAGTAGACCCAAGCGGCGAAGGGAATTGACAGGCAAACACAAAACGCTGCAAAATCCCATCTCTTTGTCGTCGGCGTCTGTCGGCGGAAAAGAACTGCTCTTTAACAACATACAGCCGATAAGCGTGGGCGTTCAAAGGCGAGTGCCTTGAGGGCAGTGAGCAATCATTGTCGTCAGGTCTCATGACCTTAAACGCTCATGGAAGTGAAGTTCACTTCAATTCTTTGAGCAAAAATTCAAGATCGAACTGAAGAGTTTGATCCTGGCTCAGATTGAACGCTGGCGGCATGCCTTACACATGCAAGTCGAACGGCAGCACGGGAGCAATCCTGGTGGCGAGTGGCGAACGGGTGAGTAACACATCGGAACGTGCCCAGTAGTGGGGGATAGCCCGGCGAAAGCCGGATTAATACCGCATACGACCTACGGGTGAAAGCGGGGGATCGCAAGACCTCGCGCTATTGGAGCGGCCGATGGCAGATTAGGTAGTTGGTGGGGTAAAAGCCTACCAAGCCTACGATCTGTAGCTGGTTTGAGAGGACGACCAGCCACACTGGGACTGAGACACGGCCCAGACTCCTACGGGAGGCAGCAGTGGGGAATTTTGGACAATGGGCGCAAGCCTGATCCAGCCATGCCGCGTGCGGGAAGAAGGCCTTCGGGTTGTAAACCGCTTTTGTCAGGGAAGAAAAGCTCCGGGCCAATACCCTGGAGTGATGACGGTACCTGAAGAATAAGCACCGGCTAACTACGTGCCAGCAGCCGCGGTAATACGTAGGGTGCAAGCGTTAATCGGAATTACTGGGCGTAAAGCGTGCGCAGGCGGTTATGCAAGACAGATGTGAAATCCCCGGGCTCAACCTGGGAACTGCATTTGTGACTGCATAGCTAGAGTGCGGCAGAGGGGGATGGAATTCCGCGTGTAGCAGTGAAATGCGTAGATATGCGGAGGAACACCGATGGCGAAGGCAATCCCCTGGGCCTGCACTGACGCTCATGCACGAAAGCGTGGGGAGCAAACAGGATTAGATACCCTGGTAGTCCACGCCCTAAACGATGTCAACTGGTTGTTGGAAGGGTTCCCTTTCAGTAACGAAGCTAACGCGTGAAGTTGACCGCCTGGGGAGTACGGCCGCAAGGTTGAAACTCAAAGGAATTGACGGGGACCCGCACAAGCGGTGGATGATGTGGTTTAATTCGATGCAACGCGAAAAACCTTACCTACCCTTGACATGTCTGGAATTTTGCAGAGATGTAAAAGTGCTCGAAAGAGAACCAGAACACAGGTGCTGCATGGCCGTCGTCAGCTCGTGTCGTGAGATGTTGGGTTAAGTCCCGCAACGAGCGCAACCCTTGTCATTAGTTGCTACGAAAGGGCACTCTAATGAGACTGCCGGTGACAAGCCGGAGGAAGGTGGGGATGACGTCAGGTCCTCATGGCCCTTATGGGTAGGGCTACACACGTCATACAATGGCCGGTACAGAGGGCAGCCAACCCGCGAGGGGGAGCCAATCCCAGAAAACCGGTCGTAGTCCGGATCGCAGTCTGCAACTCGACTGCGTGAAGTCGGAATCGCTAGTAATCGCGGATCAGCTTGCCGCGGTGAATACGTTCCCGGGTCTTGTACACACCGCCCGTCACACCATGGGAGCGGGTTCTGCCAGAAGTAGTTAGCCTAACCGCAAGGAGGGCGATTACCACGGCAGGGTTCGTGACTGGGGTGAAGTCGTAACAAGGTAGCCGTATCGGAAGGTGCGGCTGGATCACCTCCTTTCTGGAAATGCCAAAGCACTCGACGTGCACGGGCTTCGGTCGCGAAGCCCGACTCGACGAGCAGCCCAAGCTAAATGGCACTCAATATTGGGCGCCCACACTTATCGGCTGTTGTTGACGACAGATCTACCCGGGCGTGAGGGTCTGTAGCTCAGTCGGTTAGAGCACCGTCTTGATAAGGCGGGGGTCGTTGGTTCGAATCCAACCAGACCCACCATCACCTGGTCGCGTGTTGAACATCGGGGGTGTAGCTCAGCTGGGAGAGCACCTGCTTTGCAAGCAGGGGGTCATCGGTTCGATCCCGTTCACCTCCACCATCCCAACAATTCAATTCATCTGACTCATCAGCAGGCGATTGCCTGCTGATGAGTCCGATCGAATGGTCGGCTGTCGTTCTTTAACAATTCATAGAGTCGAATCAACGCTGCTGACGGAAAGCACAGTCATGTGCACCGTGCCGTCAGCAGCTGTATAGATTGCGTCAACAAACTTCAGTAGGATTATTGAAGTAGAACGGCATAACGCGAATTACTCATAGTGATAGACAGTCATTGACGGACTCCTGGCAACAGGTGTCAAAGTTATAGGGTCAAGTGACTAAGTGCATGTGGTGGATGCCTTGGCGATTACAGGCGATGAAGGACGTGATAGCCTGCGATAAGCTTCGGGGAGCTGGCAAATTAGCTTTGATCCGGAGATTTCCGAATGGGGAAACCCACCCTTAGGGGTATCGTATGATAAATACATAGTCATGCGAGGCGAACCGGGTGAACTGAAACATCTCAGTAGCTCGAGGAATAGACATCAACCGAGATTCCGAAAGTAGTGGCGAGCGAAATCGGAACAGCCTGCACGTTTTAGCAGTCTGCTTATCAGAACAGCCTGGAAAGGTTGGCCATAGCGGGTGATAGCCCCGTATGAGAAAAGTGGATTGTGGAACTGGGCGTGCGACAAGTAGGGCGGGACACGTGAAATCCTGTTTGAAGATGGGGGGACCATCCTCCAAGGCTAAATACTCGTAATCGACCGATAGTGAACAAGTACCGTGAGGGAAAGGCGAAAAGAACCCCGGGAGGGGAGTGAAATAGATCCTGAAACCGCATGCATACAAAAAGTCGGAGCCCGCAAGGGTGACGGCGTACCTTTTGTATAATGGGTCAGCGACTTACATTCAGTGGCAAGCTTAACCGAATAGGGAAGGCGCAGGGAAACCGAGTCCGAATAGGGCGTCCAGTCGCTGGGTGTAGACCCGAAACCAAGTGATCTATCCATGGCCAGGATGAAGGTACCGTAACAGGTGCTGGAGGTCCGAACCGACTAGTGTTGCAAAACTAGCGGATGAGCTGTGGATAGGGGTGAAAGGCTAAACAAACTTGGAGATAGCTGGTTCTCTCCGAAAACTATTTAGGTAGTGCCTCAAGTATTACCATCGGGGGTAGAGCACTGTTATGGCTAGGGGGTCATGGCGACTTACCAAACCATTGCAAACTCCGAATACCGATGAGTACAGCTTGGGAGACAGAGCACCGGGTGCTAACGTCCGGACTCAAGAGGGAAACAACCCAGACCGCCAGCTAAGGTCCCTAAAATTGGCTAAGTGGGAAACGAAGTGGGAAGGCTAAAACAGTCAGGATGTTGGCTTAGAAGCAGCCATCATTTAAAGAAAGCGTAATAGCTCACTGATCGAGTCGTCCTGCGCGGAAGATGTAACGGGGCTAAGCCAGTTACCGAAGCTGCGGATTTGCACGCAAGTGCAAGTGGTAGGAGAGCGTTCTGTACGCCTGTGAAGGTAGCTCGCGAGGGCTGCTGGAGGTATCAGAAGTGCGAATGCTGACATGAGTAGCGTTAAAGGGGGTGAAAAGCCCCCTCGCCGAAAGCGCAAGGTTTCCTACGCAACGTTCATCGGCGTAGGGTGAGTCGGCCCCTAAGGCGAGGCAGAGATGCGTAGCTGATGGGAAACAGGTCAATATTCCTGTACCGATATGTAGTGCGATGTGGGGACGGAGAAGGTTAGCTCGGCCAGGTGTTGGATATCCTGGTTCAAGCGTGTAGTCGTGCTGCCCAGGCAAATCCGGGTGGCTTAGATGAGGCGTAATAACGAGGCGGCTTGCCGCTGAAGTGAGTGATACCCTGCTTCCAGGAAAAGCCACTAAGCTCCAGCTACATACGACCGTACCGCAAACCGACACTGGTGCGCGAGATGAGTATTCTAAGGCGCTTGAGAGAACTCTGGAGAAGGAACTCGGCAAATTGACACCGTAACTTCGGAAGAAGGTGTGCCTTTAGTAGGTGATCCATTTACTTGGTGAGCCCAATGAGGCCGCAGAGAATCGGTGGCTGCGACTGTTTATTAAAAACACAGCACTCTGCAAAGACGAAAGTCGACGTATAGGGTGTGACGCCTGCCCGGTGCTGGAAGATTAAATGATGGGGTGCAAGCTCTTGATTGAAGTCCCAGTAAACGGCGGCCGTAACTATAACGGTCCTAAGGTAGCGAAATTCCTTGTCGGGTAAGTTCCGACCTGCACGAATGGCGTAACGATGGCCACACTGTCTCCTCCAGAGACTCAGCGAAGTTGAAATGTTTGTGATGATGCAATCTCCCCGCGGAAAGACGGAAAGACCCCATGAACCTTTACTGTAGCTTTACATTGGACTTTGAACAGATCTGTGTAGGATAGGTGGGAGGCTTTGAAGCGGTGCCGCTAGGTGTCGTGGAGCCAACGTTGAAATACCACCCTGGTGTGTTTGAGGTTCTAACCTTGGCCCGTTATCCGGGTTGGGGACAGTGTATGGTGGGCAGTTTGACTGGGGCGGTCTCCTCCTAAAGTGTAACGGAGGAGTTCGAAGGTACGCTAAATACGGTCGGAAATCGTGTTGATAGTGCATTGGCATAAGCGTGCTTGACTGTGAGACTGACAAGTCGAACAGGTACGAAAGTAGGACAAAGTGATCCGGTGGTTCTGTATGGAAGGGCCATCGCTCAACGGATAAAAGGTACTCTGGGGATAACAGGCTGATACCGCCCAAGAGTTCATATCGACGGCGGTGTTTGGCACCTCGATGTCGGCTCATCTCATCCTGGGGCTGTAGCCGGTCCCAAGGGTATGGCTGTTCGCCATTTAAAGAGGTACGTGAGCTGGGTTTAAAACGTCGTGAGACAGTTTGGTCCCTATCTTCCGTGGGCGCTGCAAGATTGAGAGAGCCTGCTCCTAGTACGAGAGGACCGGAGTGGACGCACCTCTGGTGTATCGGTTGTCACGCCAGTGGCATTGCCGAGTAGCTAAGTGCGGAAGAGATAACCGCTGAAAGCATCTAAGCGGGAAACTCGTCTCGAGATTAGTCTTGCCGGGGCCTTGAGCCCCCTGAAGAGTCGTTCGAGACCAGGACGTTGATAGGTCGGGTGTGGAAGCGCAGTAATGCGTTAAGCTAACCGATACTAATTGCTCGTGAGGCTTGACCCTATAACTTTGACATGTATCAATGAGATTTATGCCGGTTGTCAGCAATCTATATTGATTCGATTCTATGAATTCGCCGTAGCTCTCGATTTCGAGCAGCGGCAAACAGTCAAGCCTGATGACCATAGCGAGGTGGTCCCACTCCTTCCCATCCCGAACAGGACAGTGAAACGCCTCAGCGCCGATGATAGTGCGGGTTCCCGTGTGAAAGTAGGACATTGTCAGGCTATTTAATGTGAAAGCCCGGACCAGTAATGGTTCGGGCTTTTCCATTTGTCGGCCCGCTGGGCTGCTAAATCAGAATCTTGAGCTGATGTCCTTGAATGCAGCAGGTCCGACGCCATGAGTGAAATCAAGCACAACCTCACCCAATACACGCTGGGTATCGCGTTCATCATGATGCTGGCGGCGGCGTCGATTTGGGTGCTGAGTCCCTTCCTGCTGGCCTTCTGCTGGGCGTGCACCATCGTCATTGCGACCTGGCCCCTGTTGCAGGCCCTGCAATCCCGGCTTGGCGGCTACCGCTCGATCGCCGCGTTGGCCATGACGGTCTTGTTGCTGATTGTTTTCGTGCTGCCGCTGGTGCTGCTTGTTCTGACGCTGATTGCGCACAGTCCGGAGATCGTTGCCTGGGTAAATGCATCACCGTCATGGCAGATCCCATCTGCGCCCGACTGGCTGGTCAATCTGCCTGTCGTGGGTGAGCGACTGGCGACTTACTGGAATGATCTTGTTTCCACAGGCTTCGCGACCATCAAGCCATACGCCCGACAGATGTTCGGCTGGCTCGCCAGCCAGGTCGGCACGGTGGGTTCGGGCTTGGGTCATATCCTGTTCACCGTGGTGATTGCGGCCATCCTGTATGCGAAAGGTGATGTCGCGGCAGCGGGATTTCGCCGCTTCAGTATCCGATTGGCCGGACAGCGAGGCGATCGCGCGGCCGTACTGGCCGCACAGGCCGTTCGAGGGGTGGCGCTGGGTGTTGTCGTGACCGCTCTGGCGCAAACCGCCGTCAGCGGCGTGGGCTTGGCTGTAGTTGGCATGCCGTTCGCAGGCCCGTTGACACTGTTGATACTGGCACTTTGCATCGCGCAGCTGGGCCCGACGCTGGTATTGGTTCCGGCCGTGATCTGGATGTATGCCTATGGGGATCACCTGTGGGCCACGGTGTTGCTCGTGTTCACAATCATTGCCGGCACCATGGACAACGTGCTGCGGCCGATTCTCATCAAACGCGGCGCGGACTTGCCGTTATTGCTGATATTTGCCGGCGTCATCGGTGGCTTGCTGTCGGTCGGCGTGGTGGGCATCTTCGTCGGACCCGTCGTGCTGGCTGTCACCTACCGACTGCTGGAAGAATGGGTCAACGAGGGGTTGTCCTCGGAAGCGTAGCGTCTCGCATGCGCCGTGGTGGCCGTCAGGGCGACGGCGCGGCGAACAGCGACTTCGCGAATGTGGTTTCGCGTGCGACGATGATGTCCAGGAACGGCCGCGCGCCGCGCATTTCGCGAAAGGTGTCGAAGCCAGTTTCGAGGAACGTCTGCAGCTCGCTCAACCCGGCCGCCTTCGCCGGGCCGCGCATCAGGCGCAAACTGTGTCGCAGCAAAGGGTTGCGCGTGTACGCGTCCAATGCCAGACCCACCTGGTTCGTCAGTTCAATCTGCCTCTCACGCTGTGCGGGTTGTCCAACGGCGCGCCAGGCCGCCGCGTATCGTGCTTCATCAGCCGGCAGACCGGTCAGCGCGGCGGCCGTTTGTGTGTCGAGTTGCTCCGACAGGCCGTGCAACTGCGCCAGCGCTGCCACTGTGCGGGCGATCTCCTTGGGAAACAGCCGCACCAAGGCGGGCACCACGCGTGCGAACTGGCGGTCACGGCGGGTGAAATCATGAGGCCCGTACAACTCATCGAGAAAAAAGCGGGCCGCCTTCGCATAGCGCTTGTCGGCGAGCAAGTCGGCGTACGTGTTCTCGAACCGCGCATGCTGGTACGCCTTGATGGCCTGCACGCGCTCACCGAGTTCCGGGTCTGCCTCGCGCACGGTGCGCTCGTGCGCCACGCGTTGAAGTTCGTCGAGGATGCGCTGAGCCTGTGGATTCATCGTCGGTGTCGGTTCCAGCCCGCGCCACTGGGTTGCCGCCACTCATGACGGTGGCGTGGTTGTTGCGGCTGGCCTTGGCGGGGCTGCTCATTTTCGCGCTGTCCTGGGGGCTGGCTTGGCAGGCGCTGGGTCAACGCCTCATCGGCATCGTCGGCGCGCTGGTCATCCTGTTCTGCCATGCGCCTGTTCTGGCACTGGAGATGGCACTGGCGCGTTGGCACAACCGTGCCGATCCGGCGCCCACGCCATCGATCGCCGAACGGGTGCGAGCCTGGTGGAACGAAGTGGTCTGTGGTGTGCGTGTCTTCGGCTGGCGACAGCCCTTTGCGTCGAAGCGCTTTGCCGATCACCTGCCTGACTTGTCTATGGCCAAGGACGAGCGACATCGAACCCGCCGTGGCGTCGTCCTGATCCACGGCTTCATGTGCAATCGTGGCATCTGGAACCCCTGGTGGCCTCATCTGCGCCGGCACGACATCCCAGCGATCGCACTCGACCTGCAGCCGGCCTTTGCGTCGATCGACGGCTACGCCGAACAGATCGATGCCGCGGTGCAGCACATGACGCGGCTGACCGGGCAACGGCCGGTGCTGGTGGCGCACAGCATGGGCGGCCTGGCAGTGCGTGCCTGGCTGCGTGCCTTTGGTGCGAACGACCGCGTGCATCACATCGTCACCGTCGCCTCACCCCATCAGGGCACCTGGCTGGCGCGCTTCGGGCATGGCATCAATGCGCGCGAGATGCGGCACCGAAGCCCCTGGTTCGATCCGCTAACCCTTGCCGAAAGCGCGCTGCCGGCGGCCCGGTTCACCTGCTTCTACAGCCACTGCGACAACATCGTGTTCCCGTGCTCCAGCGCCACGCTGCCGCATGCACACAACCGGCACCTGCGCGGCAGGGCCCATGTGCATCTGCTCTATCACCCGGCCATCATCAAGGAAACGCTGAAGCTTCTCGCTGAGTAGGCGCTCACAACCCGAGCCGATGCCCTTTCGCTGGTTCGGGCTCAACCGGGTGGAAACTGGCGCTCGCCCGGCAGCACGACCCCGGCGTCGATCTCTGGCAATGAGCGCACCTCGGCGTAGATCGGCGTGAAGTCGGGGGCGGTGGCATTGAAGAGCTGTTCGAAGTGGTCGATGACGAAGTAGGTGCTTTGGAAGGTATCGATCTTGTAGCGTGATCGCATCAGCCGTTTCAGGTCGAAAGCCACCCGCTGGGGTTCGCGGCTGGCGACGCTGTGGCGCAGTTCGGCGGCTGACGACAGGATGCCCGCGCCGTACGCACGCACGCCATGCTCCGTATCGATGAGGCCGAACTCGACCGTGTACCAATACAGGCGCGCCAGCAATTCGCAGGCGTCCAGCCGGCCGGCTTTTAGCCCGCCGCGGCCATAGGCCTGCATGTAATCGGCAAACACCGGGTTGAAGAGCAACGGCACATGGCCGAACAGGTCGTGAAAGACATCCGGTTCGACCACGTAGTCGAATTCCTGCGGCGAGCGCAGCCATTCGGTGACCGGGAAGCGCCGCTGCGCCAGCAGTGCGAAGAACGCCTCCTCGGGAATCAGGCCCGGCACCGCCACCAGCTGCCAGCGTGTGGCCTTATACAGTTGCTCATTGACCGCCTCGAAGCGGGGAATGCGGTCGGCTTGCCCAAGATGGCTGACAGCGGCGATGAACTCGTCGCACGCCAGACCGGACAGCTGCGCCGCCTGGCGTTCGTACAGACGGCGGTACAGCGCGTGCTGCTCGTCGGTGTAGGCCTCCCAACGTTGTTCGCAGGTGTAGTCGCTGTTCGCGCTGGCGTAGTCGCCGCGCGGCGGCCGCTCGCCCTGGCCGTAGGTGACCGGGGCCACGCCCTGGTTGATGCCGTCACGCAGGTTCATTGCAGCGCTCCTGGTGTCGGCGTCGTCAGGTGCTTTGCGCCGTGGTGTCGCTGAGCACACCGCGCCGCACCTGGTCGAGCTCGATGCTTTCGAACAGCGCGCGGAAGTTGCCCTCGCCGAAGCCCTGATCGCCCTTGCGCTGGATGATCTCGAAGAAGATCGGCCCGATCACGGTCTGCGTGAAGACCTGCAGCAGCAACTCGTTGGGCGCGCCCTGGTGCGTGGCGCCATCGATCAGGATGCGCAGCCGCTTCAGCTCCGCCAGGTTCTCGCCGTGCGCCGGCAGGCGCTTGTCCACCAGGTCGTAGTAGGTCTCGATCGTGTCCTGGAAGGCCACGCCCTGGCTCTTCATGCCCTGCACCGTGTCGTAGATGTCATCGCTGCCCAGCGCGATGTGCTGGATGCCTTCGCCGTGGTACAGGTCGAGGTACTCGGCGATCTGGCTCTTGTCGTCGCTGCTCTCGTTGATCGGGATGCGGATCTTGCCGCACGGGCTGGTCATCGCCTTGCTCTTCAACCCGGTGAGCTTGCCTTCGATGTCGAAGTAGCGCACCTCCTTGAAGTTGAACAGCCGCTCGTAGAAGTCGGCCCATTCCTTCATGCGCCCGCGATGCACGTTGTGCGTCAGGTGGTCGATGTAGGTCAGCCCGTTGCCGCGCGTGTCGGTCGCTCTGGCGTTCGGCGCAGCGTCGTCGATGGGCATGAAATCGACGTCGTAGATGCTGATGTTGCCGATGGCGCCTGACGCCGCGCCACCCTTGCCCTGCCAGCGATCGACGAAATAGATCAGCGAATCGCCGATGCCCTTGATGGCCGGAATGTTGAGCTCCATCGGGCCGGTGTGGTTGTCGAAGCCCCACGCACCCAATTCAAGCGCGCGTTCGTAGGCGGCGCGCGCATCCTGCACACGAAAGGCCATCGCACACACGCTCGGGCCGTGCTGGCGAGCAAAGCGCTGGGCAAAGGAGTTCGGCTCGGCGTTGATGATGAAGTTGATCTCGCCCTGCCGGTACAGCGTGACCTTCTTCGTGCGGTGGCGGGCAATGGCCCTGAAGCCCATCGTCAGGAACAGCGCGCCCAGTGCAGCCGGGTCGGGTGCGGCGTACTCGACGAACTCGAAACCGTCGGTGCCCATCGGATTTTCCCAGGGGGTGAACTGCATGGCTTGCTCCTGTCGAAAACAAGCACTGTACGGCGTTGCACACGCAGCATCTCTGCAACTTGCGCCTCGCATCCACTCCTCTGCGCAACAAACCTGCAAAATGCAATCCATGCTGACGCAACCCCGGCTGGATGCCATCGATCGGCGCATTCTTCGTGCACTGCAGGCCAACGGCCGCATGACCTTCGACGATCTGGCGCAGGCTGTCAGCCTGTCGGCGTCGGCGGCGCTGCGGCGTGTCAAGCGGCTCGAAGGCAGCGGCGTCATCGCCGGCTATGTGGCGCTGGTGGCGCCGGAGCAGGTGGGGCTGGGTTTGATGGCCTACATCAACGTGCGGCTGGAAAAGCGGTCGGATGTGCACAAACGCAGCCCGATGGACCTGTTTCGCGCCGCCGTGCAGACCTGGCCCGAGGTGGTCGAATGCGCGTCGCTGACCGGCGACATGGACTACCTGCTGCGCGTGCTGGTGCAGGACATGGCCCACTACTCGCGTTTCATCGCCGACACGCTGCTCAGCCACCCGAGCGTGCAGGACTGCAAAACCAGCTTCGTGCTCGACCGGATCAAGAACACCACCGCGGTGCCGCTGTGAACTGACGCGCCGACCGGCGCTTCAACCGTCGATATCGAGCAGCAGTCTGCGCGTGGGCGTTTCGGCCAGGTTGAGCAAGGCGCCGATGTCGCGCACGTCGTCGGCCAGTGCCGGGTTGTCCCATTCCAGCGCGGTGTGGCGGGCCAGCCGTACCGCCAGCAGCACGTTGCGTACCTCCGGAGCCTCGGCGTGCCTTTCGTCGTTGATGCGCACCAGCAGCTGCGGCAGCTGCCAGCTGCGCAGCAGCGCCTGCTGCAGATCGACCAGCTCGATGTTCAGCAACTCGCGCTGAACCTGTGCCGAGCGCAGCGTGGGATCGTCGCGCTGGCGTCGTGCCAATCGCAGGGCCAGCGTCGGCGCATGCAGCCACAGCAGCATCTCCGCGAAGTCGTGCAACAGCGCGGCGGCATGGATGACATGGGCATCGCTGTCCATGCGGTGCACCGCAAACGCCAGCGCAAAGGCGGCGGCACGGTGCGCGCGCTTCAGCACATCGCCCAGGCCTTTCAGTGCCGCGGCGTTGCCGGCCAGATGGTCCTCGATCGTCGGCTGCGGCGCGAAAGCGCGAAAGAATGGCCCGATGCCCAGCCACACCAGCGCACTGGTCACCGTCTCCGGCGCTGTCGAATCGCGTGCCGTGCCCAGTCGGCCAACATGGGCGAGCAGCTTCAGGCTCATCAGCGGGTCGTCGCACAGCGCCTCGGCAAGCATCTGCGCATCGACATCGTCCTCGACCTCGCGCAGCGCCTCCAGTTCGGCTGCTGTGTCGGCCAGCACCGGAATGGGCAGCGCCTGCAACTTCGCTGCCCAGGCGCTCAGGCTGGGCAGTGCAACGCTGATGGCGGGTGCGGGACTGTCGGGCATCAAAAGCAGGGTCGAAAGACCATTGCGCTGATCGTTGTCAGCGATATCGGTGCGCGGCGCCCAGGCTTGAGGATGTCAGCTTGCTGCCTGCACGACTACAGCGCCAGCATGAAGCCGTCGCGCGGATCCACCTTGCCCTCGATCAGTTGCGCCAGACGCTGCTGCACGGCGTCGATGCCCTGCCCATCGCGCACGCGCAGCCAGGGCGCAGCCGCATCGTTCACCGACGCCATGAAGGCGTGCCACGACACCGCCACGCGCCGATTCAGCTCGGCCGCGCCCCAGCCTTGCGGCGGCGGCGCGCTGCGCTTGGCGCCTTGCGCCGGCGCGAAGAACAGCGTCGGCCGAGGGCCTGGCAGGCCGCGGCCGTCGCCGCGTTCCTGCCAATGCGTGGCGCCGACCGAGCAGCTGTGGCGCAGCGCGTCGTCGAAGTGCTCGTGCACGGCGCGGCGAAGCGCGGCATTGCCGGCGAAGTCGATGTACACGCTGGGCACGGCGCGGTCCATCTGCGCCAGTGTGTCGTAGCTGCGCACCTCGTCGTAGATGCCGAGCGAGCGGCAGAACCCGAGGTTGCCCGGCGAGGTCAGGCCGATGACCCGCGCGGCGCCTGGCGCGGCGCGGCGCTGGGCGAGGCAGAAGGCGGTGGCATAGGCCGTCTTGCTCGATGCGCTCGACAACAGCAACTGTTTCGCGCCGAAGTTGTCGGCCTCGGCCATGAAATCGTCGATCAGGAAGGAGGTGAAGAAAAGCGGCCACAGGATCGCCTGCTGGGCTTCGAGATCGGCCCGATACAGCTCATCGGCGGCACAGAAGACGATGCGGTTGTAGGCTGCGGCCAGGTCGGCGCGGTGGGCACTGCCATCGACGAAACCGCGCGCGTCGATGCGCTGCGGTTGCACCACGAGATGGCCGCCCATCGGCCAGAAGCCGTAGCAGCGCTCGCCGTGCCGCACGCCATCGACGGTGGATTCGACCACCTGCGCGAAGCCCCACACCGGAATGCAGCCCCAGGCGCTGTCGCCGGTGGGAAAGAAGTTCCAGTACTTTATCGCCTCGCCGAAGGCGGCATAGGTGATGTTGTTCGAGGTCAGCGCAAAGCGCTCGATGTGCAGGCGCGCTTCGCCTGCCGCCAAGGGCCGCGCGAGCGGCGCATCAGGATCCGCCGCCGTTCGCGTGCGGCGCAGATCGTCGCGGGCCACCTCCAGCCGCTGCCCGGTGCTGACGCTGTTCATGGCGCTCCTCCACAAAGCGGCAAGGATGCAAAAGCCATCGCATGCTGGCTGTCACCCCCGCGACCCGGAAATGGGTCGCGAGGGTGCGGCAGCGCTGACGTGGCGTGCGCCGGCTTCACAGCCGGGTCACGCCACTCAGATGGCCCACCAAGCGGCCATCGACATACAACGCCCCTTCGAGCGCGCCGGCCTCGGCATGAAATTCGAGCACCGGGGTGCGCGAGACGAAGTCGTCGTGCTCGGCGCTGGCCAGCTGCTGCGCGGCCCTCGCCAGTGAAGCCGAAGCCCAGCGCAACAGCATCGCGGCGCCACGCCGCGTGGCGCGCCTCAGTTCCGATTCGGTGGGCACATGGGCCCACGGCAAACTGTTCATCATGATGTGTACTCCGACCACGGCATCCATCGACGACGCCGGGTGTGTGATTCAGGGCCTTCGCGGAGGAAGGTGTTCGATCTCGCGTCGCAGCGCCATGCGCGCCTCGCTGCGCAGTGCGCCAGCGCCCGGCCGGTGCAGCCCGGCCTTGCGGAAGCGGCCAGCGGCGACCAGCGGGTTGCGGGGCTTGAGGGGTTTCAATGTCATGGTCTTCATGGTGTTCTCCTGTATCGAGTCAAATGGAAGCAAGGAATGGAAACGGCCCGGGTGCTTGCGCAACCCGGGCCGTGTGACGGTTGACCTGCGACGGTTCAGGTCTTGGTCATCCGCGCCCGCTGAAGGGCACCCAGGTTCGAAGCATTGATGCCGTTGCACGCTGCCCACGCGCACCGCCCCACCGCGCTGTGGCGGCTGAGCAATTCACGGGGCAGGGCGCTGTGGAACATGTCGTTGTGCGGTGATGGGGTCGATCGGCCTTGTGTCGCTTGGCCCGGCAAAGGCCTGCGTCGCAAGGAATTGCGCAAATGATAAACAGACGATTATCTTTTGCAAGCACTTTTTGCACGCAGTTCGGCGGTCAACGTTTTCGTTTCAATGGCGCCACACCGGCCTGGCTGCGCAACCACAACGCGTGCGCATCGTCGGCCGATTGAATGCGTGCATCGACTTTGCCGGCTGCCGGCTCGTGCGGCAGCAGCAGCGGCGGCGCGCCGGAGGCCGGCGTCAGCACCTCGCCCAGCAGGTCGAGCAGCCGCGTGCGCGCGCGTTGCGGATGGCGACGGTAGTAGGTCAGCACCAGGCCGACGATGAAGCGCTCGTCGTCGTCGCGCGGGCCCAGCGCCGCTGCGCCTTCGGAAGCCGCGGGTGCCTCGCGCGCGGGGCCGTGTTGCGCCTCGTCCATCCAGCCGCGGGGTTTGTGGCACAGCTGCTCGAACTGGCGCGCCAGGCGCTCACCGATCTGCCGCGAGCGGCTCTTGATCTGGCTCCAGTAGCTGGGCTGGATCTGGATGCGTTCGGCGAAGCGCCGTTCCAGGCCGCGCAGGGTGGCGGCATCGGCATGCTTCGCGGTGGCGCGCATGAATTCGTCGAACAGGGCCAGCGCGTTGTTCAAGCGCACCTGCGCAAGATCGATGGCCGGGCGGGTCATGCGCACATGATAAAGGCGCGATGCCCGTTGCGCCGCGCCGCTGTCAAGCCCTAACATCGCGTTCGTGAAGGCGCTCGACCACACCGCTGCATCGACCGCCCTGCCCGGTGGCGGCGAGATGCCGCGCCTGGGCCTGGGCACCTGGCGCATGGGCGAGCAGGCTGCGCGGCGCGCCGGCGAGGTGAAGGCGCTCCGGCTGGCACTGGATATCGGCTACCGCGCTTTCGACAGTGCCGAGATGTACGCCGAAGGCGGCGCCGAGGAAGTGCTCGGTGAGGCCTTGGCGCAGGCCTCTACCGGCGCGCTGAACCGATGCGATCTGTTCATCGTCTCCAAGGTCTATCCGCACAACGCCACGCGGCAAGGCGTTGTCGCGGCCTGCGAACGCAGCCTGCGACGGCTGCGGCTGGAGCACATCGACCTGTTCTTGCTGCACTGGCGCGGCACCGTGCCGTTGCACGACACCGTGGCCGGCTTCGAGACGCTGCGCCAGCGCGGCCTCATCCGGCAATGGGGTGTCAGCAACTTCGACGTGGCCGACCTGCAGGAGCTGCTGGCGTTGCCCGGTGGCGAGCACTGCGCGGCCAACCAGGTGTGGTACTCGCTGAGCCGGCGCGGCGTCGAATTCGATCTGCTGCCGTGGCTGCAGCAGCGGCAGATGCCGTTGATGGCCTATTCACCGATCGACCAGGGCGCGCTGCTGCGCCATGCCGGCCTGCGCCAGCTTGCGCAGCGACTGGATGCGAGTGCGGCGCAAGTCGCACTGGCGTGGGCGATGTCGCGTCCCGGCGTGATGGTGATTCCGAAGTCCTCCGACGCCGCGCGGCTGCGCGAGAACTGGGCCGCGGCGGCGTTGTCGCTCGGCCCGCGCGAACTGGCCCAGCTCGACGAACTGTTCCCGCCGCCGCGACGGCGCCAGCCGCTGGCGGTCGGTTGAGCACAGCCGCAAGTCATCACGAGGCCCGACCATGAGATCACACCACGCCATCATGCTCGCCGCCTGCGGCCTGGCCTTGTTGTGTGTCACGCCAGCACGTGCTGCCGAGCGCGCCATCGACAAATCGGTGGTGGTGAATGCCACGCTCGACCAGGCCTGGGACGCGTGGACCACGCGGGTAGGCATCGTCAGCTTCTTCGCCCCGGACGCGAACATCGACGCGCGTGTCGGCGGTGCCTTCCAGATCTACATCGATCCGCTCGCCGCGCCGGGCAGCAAAGGCGCCGACGACATGCGCTTCCTCGCGCTGCAACCGAAGAAGATGATCTCGTTCGACTGGAACGCGCCGCCGCACCTGGCCGAAGCGCGCCAGCAGCGCAGCTTTGTCATCGTGCGTTTCGAACCGGTCAGCGCCACGCAGACGCGGGTGACGCTGCACCACACCGGCTGGGGCGATGGCGGTGAATGGGACAAGGCCTACGACTATTTCGACAAGGCCTGGGCCGGCGTGCTGACCCACCTGCAGAAGCGCTTCGACACGGGCCCGCGGGACTGGACCGAGTGGATGGCCCAACTCAAGGCCTGGCACGAGACCAGCGACAAGAAGGCGTCGGCGCCGAAGTAGGCTGCGGCGGTTAAGGCCGTTCGAGCAAGAGATCGGTCTGCATGAAATGGAACGTGTGGCGCTCGCCGAACGTGGCCTGGATCAGCGCCTCGTAGCGCCGCATCACCTGTTCGACGAAGGCGCCGCGCCGCCCGGCCGGCAGCTGCTGCGTCCAGGCGCCGAAGCCGGCATTGCAGAAGCCGAAGAAAGCCTCGTCGCTGCCGAAATCCCAGCGCTTCATGGCGCTGTGACATGAAAGCACGCGCAACCCGGATTCGGCGGCGAGGGCGGCGTACGCATCGGCGTCCAGGCGCAGGTACGGGTCGCTGAAGCCGCTGAAAGCGCCGGCCCACTCGGGCTCGCGCCTCACCGCCTCGGCGGTTTCTTCCAGGCTGGCGAGCGCGCCGCGCGTGACCAGCCGCAAGCGTGCCTGGCCGTGTCGCTTCAGCGCGTGGGCGATGCCGCGCAACGCCTCGGACTGCTGCACCGCCAGCGGCACCCAATGCAGCGCGTTGAACGACAGCACCAGATCGAAGCGCGGCTCGAAGCCGAGCGAGCGTGCATCGGCCACCTCGAAATGCAGGTTCGCATGCGTCGGCGCGGCGAACTGCCGCCGCGCATGGGCCACCATGTCGGGCGACGCATCGACACCCAGCACCTGGCCGCGCGGCAGCATGGCGGCGACGCGCGCGCTGAGCCGGCCATCCCCACAGCCCACGTCGAGCACCTGCTCGTCCCCGCGCAACCGCAGCGGCGACAGCACCTCGTCGGCCATGGCTTCCTGCAGGCTGGAGTGGCGGGCGTAGTCGTCGCCGCTCCAGGTGTCGGTGGGGTTCATCGATGCGTCGTTCAAACCGTCAATCGTCGTCGCGCACCTGGTATTGCGCCACCAACTGCTGCTGCAGCGTCGGCGGTACGGCTTCGTAGTGCGACGGCTCGATGCGGTAGTGGCCCTCGCCGCGTGTCATCGCGTTCAGCCGCGAGGCATAGCCTTCCAGTTCCGACATCGGCACCTGCGCCCGCACCACCATGCCCGCCGCCACGCCCGACGATGCGGCATTGGCGGTGCCGTTGATCTGCCCGCGCTTGGCCGACAGATCGCCGGTGATGTCGCCCAGCGACGGTTCGGGCGCGTGGATGTGAATGTGCACGATCGGCTCCAGCACGATCGGCCGTGCCTCGCGGATCGCCGCCATGAAGGCCTTGCGCCCGGCGGTGACGAAGGCGATCTCCTTGCTGTCCACGCTGTGGTGCTTGCCGTCGTAGACGATCACGCGCACATCGGTCACCGGATAGCCGGCGATGACGCCGCTGGCCAGCACCTCGCGCACGCCTTTCTCCACCGCCGGGATGTACTGGCCCGGGATGGTGCCGCCTTTGACTTCATCGACGAACTCGAAGCCGCCGCCGCGCGGCAACGGCTCGATGCGCAGGAACACCTCGCCGAACTGGCCGGCGCCGCCGCTTTGTTTCTTGTGCCGGTGATGGCCTTCAGCATTGGCCGTCACCGTCTCACGAAAAGCGATGCGCGGCGCGCTGGTCTCGACCTCGAACTTGAACACCTCGCGCAGGCGCTCGAGCAGCATGCGCAGGTGCAGCTCACCCAGCCCGGACAGCACCGTCTGGTTGGTGGCGGCCACGTGCTCGAGCTTCAGGCACGGGTCCTCGGCGACCAGCTTGCCGAGGATTTCCCACAACCGCTGCTCGTCGCCGTGCCGTTTCGGGCCGATCGCGACGCCGTGCACCGGCAGCGGAAAGTCGAGCGGCTTGAGATGGATGTGTTCGTCCTCGGCGGCGTCGTGCAGCACCGCGTCGAAGTGCAGATCGTCCACCTTGGCCAGCGCGCAGATGTCGCCGGGCAGCGCCTGCGGCACCTCGATGTGGTCCTTGCCCTGCAGCATCAGCAGGTGGCCCACCTTGAACGGCTTGCGGCCGTGGCCGATGTACAGCAGGCTGTCCTTCGACACCGTGCCCTGGTGCACGCGGAAGATGCCCAGCTTGCCCACGAACGGGTCGGCGGTGATCTTGAAGACATGCGCCAGCACATGCTTCGCCGGGTCGGGCTCGGCATGCATCAGCTTGGCATCGTCGCCTTCGCCGTTGAGGAAATCGGGCGGATTGCCTTCGCCCGGGTGCGGCAGCAGCTTGACGATGACATCGAGCAGTTCGGCCACGCCCGCGCCACTGCGCGCCGAGACAAAGCACACCGGAATCAGGTGGCCTTCGCGCAGCGCCTGTTCCAGTGGCGCGTGCAGTTCGGCCGCGTCGATGTCGCCGTCGTTCAGGTAGCGGTCGACGAAATCGGCATCGACTTCGACCACCTGTTCGACGAGCGCGCGGTGGGCATCGTCCACCGAGCCGAAATCGCTGTGGCCGGCGCGGTTGTAGAAACAATCGACCACCTTCGTGCCACCGGCATCGGGCAGGTTCAGTGGCAGGCACTCGTTGCCGAACGCGGCCCGGATCTGGTCGAGCAGCGCTTGCAAATCGACCCCGGGCGAATCGATCTTGTTCACGATCAGCATGCGGTCGAGCTGGCGCTCGGCAGCGTAGGCCATCATGCGCAGCGCCATCGGCTCGATGCCGGTGGCCGCGTTGATGACGATGGCAGCCGTCTCCACGGCTTCCAGCGCCGGCAGCGATTGGCCGACCAGATCGGCCGCGCCAGGCGTGTCGATGAAGTGCACGCGCGTGCCTTCATGGTGCAGGTGCATCACCGTCGCGCTCAGCGAATGCTGCACGCGGCGCTCGAGCGGGTCGTGATCGCTGACGGTGCTGCCGCGCTCCAGGCTGCCGGGGGTGGCGATGGCGCCGGCGCAATGCAGCAAGGCCTCGGCGAGGCTGGTCTTGCCGGCGGCGGCCGGGCCGACCAGCGCCAGCGTGCGTATCGATGCCACCGGTGTCGCCACCGCGCTGGCCACCGACGCGGCGGCACCGTTGGCCGTCGCGCCGTTGCGGGATGGGCTTGACATGCGCGTTCTCCTCGGGCGCGGTGTTCGCTGCGCCGGCGTGGGCCACGGGACTTCAGCCCGAAACCAGACTACGGGAAGCCACCGCGCGGCACAAGGGCGCTGGCCCGGGGGTCGGCGCCTGCGGCGCGGTGCTACGCTGCGGCGGGCGGTCCAACCCTCCCCTTCACGCCGACGATGACCCCTTCCGACCTGTTCGAGATGGACGCCTGCGCCTTGAGCCAGGCCTTGCATGATCGCCGGCTGTCATGCCGCGAACTGATGCTCGCGCAGCTGACCCGCATCGAGGCACTGAACCCGGCCGTCAACGCCATCGTCAACCTGCAGCCGGCGAGCGCCTTGCTGGCGCAGGCTGATGAACGTGATGCACAGCTGGCGCGCGGCCACAGCCTGGGCTGGATGCACGGCTTCCCGATGGCCATCAAGAACCTGTCGGCGGTGGCCGGACTGCCGATGAGCAAGGGTTCGCCGCTGCTGCGCGATCACGTTGCGCCGCACGATTCGTTGATGGTCGCGCGCATGAAGGTGGCCGGCGGCATCGTCATCGGCCGCACCAACACGCCCGAATGGGGCCTGGGCTCGCACACCTACAACCCGGTGCACGGCACCACGCGCAATGCCTGGAACCTGAACCGCAGCGCGGGTGGGTCGAGCGGCGGCGCGGCGGTGTCGCTGGCGCTGCGCCTGCAGCCGGTGGCCGACGGCAGCGACATGATGGGCTCGCTGCGCAACCCGGCGGCGTGGGCCAATGTCTTCGGCCTGCGCCCCAGCTTCGGCCGCGTGCCGTACAACCCGCACGAGGGCGATGCCTTCGTCTCGCAACTCAGCACCGAAGGCCCGATGGGGCGCAGCGTGCGCGACGTGACGCGGCTGCTTGCGGTGCAAGCCGGCTACGACGCGCGCCAGCCGTTGTCGATCGCCGCGGACGGCGACGTGTTTGCCCAGCCCCTCGCGCCGCGCGCGCGCGATCTGCGCATCGGCTGGCTGTCCGATCTGGGCGGCTATTTGCCGTTCGAGCCCGGCATTCTCGACCAGTGCGATGCTGCGCTGAGGCGCTTCGAAGCGCAGGGCGCGCACATCGAGCCGCTGGCGCTGGGTTACCCACCCGAGGAGGTCTGGCAGACCTGGCTGACCTGGCGGCGCTTCCTGGTGGCCGGCACGTTGGCGGCCTGGGGTGCCGATCCGGCGACGCACGCCCAGCTCAAACCCGAGGCGCAATGGGAATACGACCAGGGTCACGGCCTGAGCGGTCCGCAGGTGTTCCAAGCCAGCGTCGCCCGCACGCGCTTCTATCGCCACCTGCTGGGCTTGTTCGAGCGCTTCGATCTGCTCGTGCTGCCCTGCGCGCAGGTGTGGCCGTTTCCCGCCGAATGGACCTGGCCGCGCGAAGTGGCCGGCCGCCGCATGGACACCTACCACCGCTGGATGGAGGTGGTCATCTATGCCACCTTGGCCGGGCTGCCGGCGATCAGCGTGCCGGTGGGCTTCAACGACGCCGGGCTGCCGATGGGCATGCAGCTGATCGGCCGGCCGCAGGCCGACGGCGCGGTGCTGAATGCGGCTGCCGCCTACGAGCAGTGCATCGGCGACTGGCTGGCGCGCCGGCCTTCTCTGGGGTGAGCGCCACCGCCGGCGCCACACCCGGGCTTGTGGCCGCCGCCGCGCCGCGCCGCGTGTTGCCGGTGATCGTGCTGGCGCAACTGGCGGGCACCTCGCCATGGTTCGCCGTCAACGCGGTGATGCCCGATCTGCAGCGCGAGTTCGGCTGGCCGGCGGCCGATGTCGGCACCTTGACCTCGTCGCTGCAACTGGGCTTCATCGCCGGCACGCTGGTGTTCGCGCTGCTGGCGATTGCCGACCGCTTCTCGGCGCGGCGGCTGTTCTTGCTGTGCTCGCTGGCCAGCGCGGCCTGCACCGTGGCCGGCGCGCTGGCGGTGCCGTCGTTCGGCGCGCTGCTCGGCTGGCGCGCGCTGACCGGCGTCTTCCTCGCCGGCATCTATCCGGTCGGCATGAAGATCGCCGCGATGTGGTTTCCGCGTGGCCTGGGCAGCGCGATGGGCTGGCTGATCGGCGCGCTGGTGGTGGGCAGCGCCAGTTCACATGCCCTGCGCGCGGCCGGCGCCCAACTGCCGTGGCCGACGGTGTTCTACGGCGTGGCGCTGCTCGCGCTGGCGGCCGGGGTGCTGCTGTTCGTGGCCGTTCCCGAGAGGCCGCGCGCCGCCACACAAGCGACGGCGCTTCAGTTTCGCGTGCTGGCCAGCATCTGGACCGACCGCAAGCTGCGCGCGTCGGTGCTCGGCTACTTCGGTCACATGTGGGAGCTGTATTCGATGTGGGTGCTGGTGCCGGCGATCCTGGTCACGCGCATCGCCGTCGGCCCGGCGCTGTCGTTGGCCGCCTTCGCGGTGCTGGGCGCCGGTGCCATCGGCTGCGTGGCCGGTGGCTGGGCTGCGCAGCGGGTCGGCAGCGCGCGCGTGGCGACGCTGCAGGTGGGCCTGAGCGGCGCCTGCTGCCTGCTTGCGCCGGCGCTGATCGGCGCGCCGGATGCGCTGTTCGCACTGTGGCTGTTCGTCTGGGGTGCCACCGTGGCCGGCGATTCGCCGCAGTTCTCGGCGCTGACCGCGATCAACGCGCCACCGCACGCGGTGGGCAGTGTGCTCACGTTGGTCAACAGCATCGGCTTCGCCATCTCGATCGTCAGCATCCAGCTGTTCGTGTGGCTGGCCCACAGCCACGAACTGGCCTGGGTGCTGCCGTGGCTGGGCATCGGGCCGCTGCTGTCGGTGTGGGTGATGCGGCCGTTGTGGCGGGCGCGGGCGGGGTGATACGGCCCTGTTGTTGGCGATGCCAGGCCGACCGTGGATCGTTGTCGAACAGCTGCCGATGGGTATTCGGTTCGGTGGTTGGTACGGCAAAAGCGGCCAGGATCAGCGGCCCGAATCGCGACCGGTGGCGGCGAACGCGACGCGGACCTCGAGTCCGTGGCCCATTGCCGGTGTGTGCAGGCTCACCTGCGCACCGTGCCGCTCCGCAATCGCGCGCACGATCGCCAGGCCGAGCCCACTGCCGCCAGCGCCTGTTGCCCGGGTCGCTTGTTGAGCGCCACGGTAGAAGCGATCGAAGACGCGAAAATGCTCGGACGCGGGGATGCCCGGGCCGTTGTCCGCCACGAACAGCTCTGCGTGTCGATCCCGCCACCTCGCCCCGACATCGACCGTTCCACCAGCCGGTGTGTAGCGCAGCGCGTTCTCGACCAGGTTGTTCAGCAAGACGGTCAGCGTCTGCATGTCGCCGTCGACACGCACTTCCTCGTGGACCTGCGCCCCCAGGTCGATGTGTTTGTCCTCGGCCTGCGCGCTCATGCTGCCGACCACCGTGCGCACCAGCGCATCGAGTTCGATCGATTCGATGCGCACAGGCTGCGCGTCGGGCTCGGAACGCGCAATCTGCATCAGCTGTTCGACCAGGTGCGCGGATCGCTTGACACCTCTGTCCAGCTCGGCAATGGCTTCGCTGCGCGACGACTCGTCAGCGGCACGCTCGAGCAGCTGCACCTGCAGGCGCAGCGCCGTCACCGGGGTGCGCAGCTCGTGAGCGGCATCAGCCAGGAAGCGACGCTGCAGCGACAGCGAATCGGCCAACTTTTCCATCAGCACATTGATGGCATGCACGAGCGGAAATATCTCCTGCGGAATCCCTTCGGTCGGCATCGGCGCCAATGAGACGGCGCTGCGCGCGGCCACGTCGCGCGCAGCCTGGTCGAGCGGTCGCAGCCCACGGCGCAGCGCAAACACCACCAAGACGCCGACAAACAGGGCCATGGCGACGATCGGAACCACGACCTTGCTCACCGCCTCGAGCGCGGCATCCTGGCGGGCAGCAAGCCGTTGTGCCGCCTGCGCAATGCCGTTCGGGCTGACATCGGTATAGACCACCCAGGGCTCATTGCCGACGTCGAGACGGGTGAGGGCTTCGGTGCGCAGGAACGGCATGTGCACCCTGGGGTCGGACGAATACACCATGGTCCCTTCACGGGTCCAGGTGGCCGTGACGATCTCGGTGGAATCGGGCACGTCGGTACGGTCGGGCAGCCTCGCCTCGGCAGCCGCGCTCAGCGCGACCCCCACATGGTGATAGCCGCCCAGGGATTCGGCGACATGCTTCAAGTCGTCGTCGAAGACCTCGTTCATCTCGTCCAAGGTCACCAGGTAGGTGACCAGCATGACCGCCAAGATGCCGAAGGTCAGCGCCCCCAGAACCCAGGCCAGCACGCTGCGCTCGATCGAGCGCATTCAGGCTTCGACCATGCGATAGCCGACTCCGCGGACGTTCTTGATCGACTCGCTGCCCACCTTCTTGCGCAGGTGGTGCAGGTGCACCTCGATGGCATTGCTGCCGATTTCCTCGCCCCAGCCATAGACCGACTCCTCGAGCTTCTCGCGCGACAGCACCGCCCCCGGCCGCCGCATCAACGCCTCGAGCACGGCGAACTCCATGGCCGACAGTTCGACCGCCTGATCGTCTCGCATCACTTTCTTTTTCACGGGATCGAGTGTCAACGCGCCGCACTTCAGCACGGGAATGCCGCTGCCCGCATGTCGCCTCAGCAGTGCGCGCACGCGCGCGATCAGTTCGTCCAGGTCGAAGGGCTTGAGCACGTAGTCGTCGGCCCCGGCTTCGAGGCCCGCGATGCGGTCACTGACCAGATCGCGCGCCGACGCGATCAGCACCGGCATCGAGTTTCCCGTGGCGCGCAGCGTGGCGAGGATGGCCATGCCGTCCTTCTTCGGCAGCCCGAGGTCGAGCACGGCCAGGTCGTAGACACCGTTGGCCAGCGACAACTCCGCTGCACGGCCATCGCACACCCAGTCGACCGCGAACCCGGCCTGCGTCAGGCCCTGGCGGACCGCCTTGCCGATCATCTCGTCGTCTTCGATGAGCAGGATTCGCATCTGTTTCGGGCTTGTTCGGCGTCGCCGCGCCGGACTTCAAGTATGACGCTCGGCAGACAGTCGAGCTGCCTGTCGCCGGTGCGGAGAACCGTAGCAGCAGGAGAACGCGCAGAGTCTTGATGGGTCTCGAAAGGACGCGGCGTCTTCAAGGTCTGGCTGCCCCGTGCCTGCCACGAGGGGCGCCGGGCGAATCAGGCTGAATATCGCGCAGCACTACTTAAGGCTGGCTTAGCCGCCGACGCTACACACCCCTATCGGGCATCGACTTGAGCGACGCGCGATAAGTGGCACTTAAGCCGGCTCGGCGCAAGCTATCGGTTCAGCTTCAATCCTTGAACACGTCGTAGACAACATGTTCGATGAATTCGACGAGATCCTGGATCGGTCACCGCGACCGGATGCCAGGAACGAAGCCGTCTGGCGCGGCGCCGCCATCAGGAATACCGCTTCGCGGCTGGTCAAGCGCCTGTACGTGGCGGCCGACGCGCCGCTGCGGGCGCGCTTGCTGGCCAGCTTGATGAGGCCGATGGGGTTGTTGGGCATCGCCGGCATCGCGGCGGGTGCGTTCGCGCGCACCCTGTGGCGGCACGGCGCGCCCGGCGCCGGCATCGACCTGGAAAGCGCCTCGCTCATTTCCGGCGAGCAGGTGCTCGAACTCGCCCGCTTCGTCGAGCAGGTCGATCCACAGGCCTTGCACGATTTCGCGACCGTGGTCGCGGGCAGCCCGGTGGCCTTCGCCAGCTTTGGCGCCTCGGCGCTGGTGCTGCTGTATCGGGCGCTGCCGCCGCCCGCAATGCGTCGGCGCAGCGCCGGTTAAGCGATGTTTAAGTCTCGCTGCGAACAATGCTCGAGGATGTGTTCGCGGATGGTGGCAATTGCGTACGGTCGTCAGGTTGTCGGTCCGTACGGACGTTGATCGCGAAGGCACGGTGGGCTCCGGCACGCGGCGGGAAGCGCTGCGCGGCCAGGCGCGCCACGCCTGGATCTGGCTGCTGGGAGCGGTCGCCATCATGTGGCTGTTGCCGCTGGGCCATGTCGCGTTGATTTCCCCCGACGAAGGCCGCTACGCGACGTTGGCCCTGCACATGCTGCAAAGCGGCGACTGGGTGACGCCGCGCCTCAACGGCTTTCTGTATTTCGAGAAGCCCCCACTGGGCTATTGGGCCGGTGCGCTGGCCCTGTGGGCCTTCGGCAGCAATGAATTTGCGGCACGCCTGTGGCCGGCGCTGTCCGGCCTGGGCAGCGTTGCCGCAGTCGGCTGGGTGGCGTCGAGGTGGTGGGATGAGCAGGCCGCGTTGCGCGCCGTCGCCATGGCCGGCTCGATGGCCTGGCTGGTTGCCAACAGCCACTTCCTCACGCTCGACAGCAGCCTGAACTTGGGCCTCAGTCTCGTTCTGGCGGGGTTGCTGGCCGGGTTCGCGCCGGCGTCGTCGTCGTCTCATCGGCGCGCGGCCCTGTGTATCGCCTGGGTGGGCATGGCCGTGGCGGTGTTGAGCAAGGGCCCGGTCGGCATCGTCATTCCCGCTGGCGCGCTGGTGATCTACAGCGCCGTCGAGCATGCGCGCGGACGCGGTGCCGCATGGCGCGAACTCTGGGGTCGACTCGAATGGCGCCTGGGCGGCTTGCTCTTTGCCGCGCTGACCCTGCCGTGGTTCGTCGCCGTATCGCTGCGCAACCCGGGATTCGCCGACTTCTTCTTCATTCACGAGCATCTGTTGCGCTACACGACCACGCTGCACCATCGCGGCGGACCGTGGTTCTATTTCGTTCCGGTGCTGCTGGTGGGCGCGCTGCCCTGGACCACGCTGCTTTTGCAAAGGGCCTGGCAGGACATGGCGCGGCGCGGCGCCGGCCGGACAACAGGTGGCGCATCGCCGCTGCAACCGAGTACCTTGCTGTGGTGCTGGTGCGCATTCATCTTCGTGTTCTTCAGCCTGTCGTCATCCAAGCTGCCGTCGTACATCCTGCCGATGTTCCCGGCGCTGGCGTTGCTTGCGGCCAGGCCGCGCGCCACCGACGAGCGCGGGTTGCGCTGGCATCTGCTGGTGCCGCTGCTGCTGTGGGCCAGCGTGCCGGCGCTGTGGCCGTTGCTGCCGCACTTTGCTCGCGAGGATGCGCCGGTCGATGCCATCCGGCAGATCTTTGTCTACGGCAGCGTAGGCGCCGTCGTCGTGGCCGTCGGTTGTGCCGTCGCCTGGTGGCTTGCCGGTCGGGGCCGCGACAACGCGGCCATCGTGGTCGTGGCGGCGGCTCACCTCGGCGCCGCGCTGTTGCTGGGTGCCGGCTACGGGCGCTATGCCGAACTGAAGAGTGCGCGCAGCTATGCGCCGCTGATCGCCGCCGCGCTGCCGGCCCACGCGCCGGTGTTCGAACTGCGCCGGCATGACCAGACCTTGCCGTTCTACCTGAAGCGCAATGTGCAACTGGTCGATTTCGTCGATGAATTCGCCTATGGCGAAAGTGTCGAGCCCGGCCGCATCGTGCCCAGCCTGGAAGACTTCAAGGCGCGCTGGCAAGCGCTGCCGGCGGCGGCGGCGGTGATGTCGCCCGAGATCCACCGCCAACTGGCCAGCGAGGACTTGCCGATGCGGCTGCTGTTCCGCGATGCGCGGCGCGTGGTGGTCGAAAGGCCCGCGCCATGACGCCCGCCGACTTCGCCATCGTGCTGTGCGGCGTGTTGCTGAATGCGGTGGCGCAGCTGCTGTTGAAGGCGGGTGCCGCCAGCGTGGGTCCGCTGCGCGCGGGCAGCGCGCGCGACTGGTCGGACACCGTCGGGACGCTGGCGCTGCATCCTGGAATCATCGGTGGCCTGGCCTGCTACGTGGTCAGCGTGGTGGTGTGGATCGTCGCTCTGTCGCGCGTCGAAGTCAGCATCGCCTACCCGTTGTTGTCGATCGGCTACGTGGTCAACGCGCTGCTCGCCTGGTGGCTTTTCGGCGAGACGCTGAACCTGCAACGCTGGCTCGGCATCGCCGTCATCGTGGTCGGTGTGATGCTGGTGGCGCGCAGCGGCATGAGTCCCCCGCCATGAGCCTGCCGCCGTTGCTGCCGTTCACCCGGCCGGACATCGACGAGGCGACCATCGCCGACGTTGCCGCGGTGCTGCGCTCGGGCTGGATCACCACCGGCCCGAAATGCCGCGAGTTCGAGGCCGCGCTGTCGCGGCGCTTCGCGGATCGGCCGGTGCGTGTGTTGAGTTCAGGCACCGCTGCGCTGGAACTCGGCCTGCGGCTGGCTGGCGTGGGCTCTGGCGACGAGGTCATCACCTGCCCGCTGAGCTGGGTGGCCACGGCGAATGTGATTCTCGCGCTGGGTGCGAAGCCGGTCTTCGTCGACGCCGAGGCGCGCACGCGGCTGATCGACATCGGCCGCATCGAAGCGGCCATCAGCGCACGCACGCGCGCGATCATTCCGGTCGATCTGGCGGGGTTGCCGGTCGATCGCGATGCGTTGTATGCGCTGGCCGGACGCCACGGCCTGCGCGTGGTCGAGGATGCCGCGCAAAGCCTCGGCAGCCGCTGGCGCGGCAAGGCGATCGGCAGCGCGGGTGACCTGGTGGCTTTCAGCTTCCACGCCAACAAGAACCTGACCACGGCCGAAGGCGGCTGCCTGGTGGTCAACGATGCCACGCAGGCGCTGGCCCTGGAGCGGCTGCGCCTGCAAGGGGTTCGCCGCCAGCCGGACGGCCAGATCGCCGATGTCGTGGAGTGGGGCGACAAGGCCAATCTGAGCGACGTCGCCGCAGCCATCGGCCTGGGCCAGTTGCGGCGTCTCGACGCCTTCACGCAGCGGCGGCACGCGTTGGCAAAGCGCTATTTCGAGCTGTGGGACCGTTCGCTGGGCTGCGAGTTGCCGGGCGAGGAGTATGAAAGCGGCAACTGGCACATGTTCCAGCCGCTGCTGCCACTGGCGCGCATGCGCATCTCGCGCAGCGAATTCATCGCGCGCATGCGGCAACGCCATGCCATCGCCGTCGGCGTGCACTACCCGGCGATGCACCGCTTCAGCCTGTTTGCAGGCCTGGGCTACCGCGGAGGTGACTTTCCCGTCGCCGAACACATCGGCGACAGCACGATCACGTTGCCGCTGTTCCCGGCGATGCGCGACGACGACGTCGATCGCGTCTGCACGGCTGTCAGTGCCACCTTGCGCGAGGCGTTGCAATGAACGAAGCGGACGCGCGTTTGCTCGTGCGCTGCGACACCGAGCCGCGCTTGAGCGTGATCGTGCCGGTGTTCAACGAGGAGGCCGTGCTGCCGGCGCTGTTTGCGCGCCTGTACGCCGCGCTCGACGCGCTGGACGAGTGCTACGAGCTGATCTTCATCGACGATGGCAGTCGCGACCGTTCTGCCGCGCTGCTGGCGCAGCAGTTCGATCGCCGGCCGGACGTGACCCGCGTGATCCTGTTCAACGGCAATTTCGGTCAACACCGCGCGCTGATGGCCGGGTTCGCGCATGCGCGAGGTCGGCGCGTGGTGACGCTCGATGCCGACCTGCAGAACCGCCCCGAGGACATTGCGCGGCTGCTGGTGGCGCTGGATGCCGGCCATGACTACGTCGGCTCGATCCGCGAGGTGCGCAACGACGCCTGGTGGCGCCGCGTCGCATCACGGGCGATGAACCGACTGCGCGAGCGCCTGACACGGATTCGCATGACCGATCAGGGCTGCATGCTGCGCGCCTATGACCGCAAGATCGTCGACCTCATCAACCAATGCCAGGAGATGAACACCTTCATTCCGGCACTGGCCTATCAGTTCTCGCTGCATCCCACCGAGGTCGTGGTCGGTCACGACGAGCGCCAGGCCGGTGAGTCCAAGTACACCCTGTACAGCCTGATCAGGCTGAATTTCGACCTGATCACCGGCTTCTCGCTCGAGCCGTTGCGGGCCTTCTCGATGCTGGGCATGCTGGTGTCGCTGCTGTCGGCACTGCTGGTGCTGTTGCTGGTCGGGCGGCGGCTCGTCCTCGGTCCCGAAGAAGGTGGGCTGTTCACGCTGTTCGCCATTGCCTTCCTGCTCATCGGCCTGGCGCTGTTCGGCATCGGCCTGCTCGGCGAATACATCGGGCGCATCTACCAGGAAGTGCGGTCGCGGCCGCGCTATGTGATCGAGGCCGTTCTTGAACGTCCCGGCACCGTCGAGGCCAAACCGTGAAGGCGCCTCGCGCCGTCGTCTTCGGCTACCACGGCGTGGCCGTGCGCGGCCTGCAGGCGCTGCTCGATATCGGCGTCGATGTGCGGCTCGTCGTCACCCATCCCGATGACCCGGCCGACAGCGCCTGGTTCCCGAGCCTCGCCACGGCTGCGCAGCGGTTGCGCATCCCGTGCATCGCGCCGCAGGACGTCAATGCGCCGCGTGTGTTCCTGCAGGTGGCGGCATGCGAGCCCGATCACCTCTACTCGTTGTACTACCGCCAGTTGCTGAAGGCGCCGCTGCTGGCGCTGCCCCGGCGCCGCGAGTTCGGCGGCGCGTTCAACGTTCATGGCTCCTTGTTGCCGCGCTATCGTGGGCGCGCGCCGGTGAACTGGGCGGTGCTGCACGGCGAATCGCGGACCGGAGCGACGCTGCATGCGATGGACGAGCGTGCCGACCACGGCGCCATCGTCGAACAATGCGCGGTCGACATCGGCCCCGACGAGACGGCCTACGACGTGCTCGGCAAGGTCATCGTCGCGGCCGATACCGTGCTGCGCCGTGGCGTGCCGAAACTGCTCGACGGCAGCGCTTCGTTGACAACCCAGGACGAAGCGCGGGCGAGCCGTTTCGGCCGGCGCGGTGCGCAGGATGGTGAGATGCCGGCGCGCGCCAGCGCGCAGGCCCTTCACGACCTGGTGCGGGCCGTGGCACGCCCCTATCCCGGCGCCTTCTTCGACACCGCGTCGGCCGGCCGCGTCGTGGTCTGGCGCACCCAACGCAGCGAGCGGCGGCACGCGGCGAGGCCCACGTTCAAGCTGCGCGCCGGCGATGGCGCGCTGTGGCTGGACGCGGCCGACGGCCGATCGCTTCGCGTCCTCGAGGCGGAACTTGGCGGTCGTCCCCTCGATGCGAGCGACCCGGTGCTGCCCCTGTACCCCACACCCACCAGCAGCTCATGAGCAAAAAGATACTGATCCTTGGGGTCAACGGCTTCATCGGCCACCACCTGACGCGCGCGCTGATCACCGGCAGCGACTGGCAGGTGTATGGCATGGACATGCACGAGGACCGCGTCGAGCCCTGGCTGAAGCATTCGCGCTTTCACTTCTTCGAAGGCGACATCACCATCAACAAGGAATGGATCGAGTACCACGTGCGCAAGTGCGATGTCGTGCTGCCGCTGGTGGCCATCGCCACGCCGGCGACCTACGTGAAACATCCATTGCGTGTGTTCGAACTCGACTTCGAGGCCAACCTGCCCATCGTTCGCCAGTGCGTGCGCCACGGCAAGCGCCTGGTCTTCCCCAGCACCAGCGAGGTCTACGGCATGTCCGCCGATGCCGAATTCGATGCCGCTGCATCGCACCTGGTCTATGGCCCGATCGACAAGCCACGCTGGATCTACGCCTGCGCCAAGCAGTTGCTCGACCGCGTGATCCACGCCTATGGCATGGAGCAGGGGCTGGACTACACGCTGTTCCGGCCCTTCAACTGGATCGGCCCGGGCCTGGACAGCATGGCCACCGCGAAGGAGGGGTCGAGCCGCGTGGTCACGCAGTTCCTCGGGCACATCGTTCGCGGCGAGCCCATTCATCTGGTCGACGGTGGCGCACAGAGACGTTGTTTCACCTCGGTCGACGACGGCATCGACGCGCTGATGCGCATCCTGCGCAACCCGGGCGGCCGGGCCACCCGGCAGATCTACAACATCGGCCACCCGGGCAACGACCTGTCGATCCGCGACCTGGCGCGGCAGATGCTGACCATTGCGATGGACTTCGACGAGTACCGCGAGCAGGCCGCGCGCGTCGAACTTGTCGCCACACGGTCAGGCCAGTATTACGGCGAGGGCTACCAGGACATGCAGCATCGGGTGCCGAAGATCGACAACATTCGCGCTGACCTGGAATGGACGCCGCACGTCGACATGGCCACTGCACTGCGTGCACTGTTCGAGCATTACCGGCACGATGTCGCTGCGGCGTCGTCGCTGGTGGAAGGCATGGCGTGAAGCCACGGCTCGCCGCATATCAATGCACAGGCAGCGGCAGAGGCAACACCAGGCACTGAGGCGGGCATCGTGAGCCGCATCGTGTTGAAGGTCGATGTCGACACCTGGCACGGCACCCGCGAGGGGGTGCCGCGGCTGCTGCGTCTGTTCGATCGTCGCGGCATCCGCGCGACCTTCCTGTTCAGCCTCGGCCCTGACCGTACCGGACGCGCGTTGCGCCGTGTGCTGCGGACCGGCTTCCTGGCGAAGGTGTCACGCAGTTCGGTGCTGACCCACTATGGCCTGCGCACCCTTCTCTACGGCAGCTTGCTGCCGGCGCCGGACATTGGCCGCCGCGAGGCTGCCGTGCTGCGCAGTGCCCATGCCGCGGGCCACGAATGCGGCGTGCATTGCTGGGACCACAGTGCCTGGCAAGACCTCGTCGCCGTGCGCGATGCCGCCTGGACGCACGGGCAGTTGCGCAGGGCAGTCGAACGCTACACCGAGATCTTCGGCGCTGCACCGCGCGTGCACGGTGCGGCAGGCTGGCAGATGAACGAACACGCCTACCGGCTGCTCGGCGACTTCGGCTTCGACGCCGCATCGGACGGCCGCGGCGACGCGGCCTACCAGCCGGTCGATGACGCGCGGCAACCGATCGGCCCGCCGCAATGGCCCACGAGCTTGCCGACGCTCGACGAAATGCTCGGCCTGCACGGCTGCACGCCCGACAACGTGCATGACCGGCTTCTGGCGCGCACGGCCGCTGTGCCACGCGAGCTGGAAGTCTTCACCTTGCATGCCGAACTGGAGGGCCGACGCCTGCTGGCCGTGACCGAGCGGCTGCTCGAGGGTTGGGCGGGACAGGGCAGGCGCTTCGTCACGCTGGGCGAGGCGGTGCGGGCTCTCGAGCCCGCCACCCTGCCGCGCCGTCGTCCGGCGATGGGGCGGGTCGATGGCCGATCGGGGCTGGTCGCAGTCTGAACAGCGACCATGGCGACGCGGCGTGGTCCGTACCTCGCCTTCGCTGTGCTCGGTTTCGCCGGCGCCGGCCCGCGCAAAGCACAGCGGCGCGCCGCTGAACCCAGCCTACAGACTCCGCACTGAGCGCAACGGTGCCCGATAACGACGATGCCACGCCATCAGGTGATGGCTTGCGGCAGTCGTGACCCAGCACAGCCACGCTGTGTACAAGACATGGCTCGGGAAGTGGGCGCCGCGCGCGATCTGAACCAGGCCGACTGCCACGCCGAACAGGCCAACCGCAATCAGCAGCCTGCGTGCGAGACGCGGCTCATGCCGACGCAGGACGAACGCCAAAGCCAGGAACGAGAAAGCCAGCGAGGCATGACCCGAAGGGAAGCAGTGTCCCGAGCCGCCATCGGCTGCCACCGCGAGCCAGCGAGACACTTGGTGCGCGTGACCGCCGAACTCCTGCAGTTCCCATGGGCAACTGGTCAGGCTCGTGCGCTTGAGCGCCGCAGTCATGCCCAGGCACACCAGCGTGACGGCCAGACACCAGAGCCGTTCTGGCCGTTCAACGGATCGCCACGGGCCGAGCGGGCGCACCGCATTCACGACAGTGAGGGCCAGCAGCACTATGCCGATCCATCGACTGCCTTCGTAGATGACGGTTGCTGGCCAGGCATGGCGCATCGCGAAGCCATTGGCGGTGCCGAACAGCCGCGCGACCGACATGTCCAGGCCGCTCCCGTCCCAGACCACGATCAGCAGTAGCCCGGCGGCGGAGATCCACAGGTCTGACCACGTCGTCGCAGGCGGCTGTTGGGGGGTGGTCATCGATCGATCGCGTACAGGGCAGTCAGCCGCGCAGCCGTCGATCAAGATGACCTCTTGCAGACCCGTGCCCGCCGAGAAGCGACGGGTGCAAAGCCTGCAGCATCAACCGTGCTTGGTTCGAGGCGGCGCTGGGTGGCGCAGGGCGATCGATCGTCGGCATCCTTCTTCTGGCATCGACCTCCGGCGTGACCGGACAACTGACCGATGCAGGGACTGTCACCTGCCGAGACTTAAGCCTGACTTAGCGGGGCGGACTCTGCGCCCCAGTGCAACCGCGATTCGAACTTCCCGCCACTGCCGTGGTGCAGGGGTGAGCAGGCGCATCGTTGCACCGTGCTGTTTCGCGAGCGCTGGCGCCTCGCCGTCGTTCACGGCGCCCTTCGCGGGCTCGCTACTGAAACGCCACCTCCGCGAAGCTGCGCAGCTTGCGGCTGTGCAGCCGTGCCGGCCGCTCGGCGCGCAGCAGCTCGATGGCGCGCATGCCGATGCGCAGGTGCTGATCGACACGCGCCCGGTAGAACTGATTGGCCATGCCCGGCAGCTTGATCTCGCCGTGCAGCGGCTTGTCGCTGACGCACAGCAAGGTGCCATAAGGCACGCGAAAGCGAAAGCCGTTGGCGGCGATGGTGGCGCTTTCCATGTCCAGCGCGACCGCGCGGCTTTGCGAAAAGCGCCGCTGCGGCGTGCTCGGCGTGTTGCGGTAGGGCAGCAGCTCCCAGTTGCGGTTGTCGGTGGAAGCGACGGTGCCGGTGCGCAGCACGCGCTTCAAGTCGAAGCCGGTGAGCTGCGTGACATCGGCCACCGCCTGTTCCAACGCCTGCTGCACTTCGGCCAGCGCCGGAATCGGCACCCACAGCGGCAGGTCCTCGTCGAGCACATGGTCCTCGCGCACGTAGCCGTGGGCGAGCACGTAGTCGCCCAGCTCCTGCGTGTTGCGCAGGCCGGCGCAGTGGCCCAGCATCAGCCACGCATGCGGGCGCAGCACCGCGATGTGGTCGGTGATGGTCTTCGCGTTCGCCGGGCCGACGCCGATGTTGACCATCGTGATGCCGCTGCTGTCGGCACGTGTCAGGTGGTAGGCCGGCATCTGCGGCAAGCGCGTGGGCAGCGGCGGGGTGCTGTCGGCCGCGCCGCGCTCGGTGACGATGTTGCCGGGCTCGACGAAGCTGTCGTAGGCGCAGGCCGCATCGGCCATCAGGCTGTGGCCGAGCTTGACGAACTCGTCGATATAGAACTGGTAGTTGGTGAAGAGCACGAAGTTCTGGAAGTGCTCGGGCGAGGTGCCGCTGTAGTGGCGCAGCCGCTGCAACGAGTAGTCCACGCGCGGCGCGGTGAACAGCGCCAGCGGTTGCGGCTCGCCGGGGGCCGGGTCGTGGGTGCCGTTGGCGATGCCATCGTCCATCGCCGCCAGGTCGGGCAGATCGAACAGGTCGCGCAGCAGCAGCCGGCGCTCGGCGCTCAGCGAGCCTTCGACATGGTCGTGCTCGGCGAACGAGAAGTGCACCGGAATCGGCTGCGTGCTGGTGCCGATCTCGAGGGTGCCGCCGTGGTTGCGCAGCAGCAGCTCGAACTGCGTCAGGTAGTAGCGCTCGAACAGGTCGGGCCGCGTCAGCGTGGTTTCGTAGGTGCCCGGACCGGAGACGAAGCCGTAGCTCAGGCGCGAATCCGCACGCGCCACGGTGCGGCTGTGCACGCGCACGAACGGGTAGCACGCGCGCACCGCACGGTCCAGCGGCTGCCCGCCGACAAAGGCCTGCAGGGCGCCGCGCAGGTGGTCGATGCTGCCTTGGTAGATGGCCTGTACCTGCGCCAGCGCCGCGGCCGGGTCGTTGAACTGCATCGGGGCGATGAATGGGGCGGCGGTGGGCGTCGGCATCGGTGATGTCTGCTCTTGGGGGCGAAGCGCATGATTGTGATCGTCGCGGGCTGCGCGACGCGCCGCCAGGGCTGCAGCGATGAAATACCTGAACGATGCCGGTGGCCGTTTCAAGCTGCCACTGAAGAGCGACAGCGGCAAGACGCTGTGCACGCTGTTGTGGGGCGACCCGCTGCACGAACTGGCACGCGACGGCGAGCGCGTCAAGGTGCGGGCGCGGCGCCGCATCGGCTGGCTGCCGGCCAGTGCCGTCGGCGGCGACGACGACAAGGGCCTGCTCGAGATCTACGTCATCGATGTCGGCCAGGGTGATGCGGTGCTGATGCGCACGCCGCACGACGACGCCTGGCACCTGATCGACGGCGGCATTCGCGCGGCAGCGCAGATGACGCAGAAGGGCGCCGCCAACTTCGTGCGCTGGAAATTCATCGACGACCTGTTGCAGGACCGCGTGCGCCTGGCGAGCATGATCCTGAGCCACCCCGATGCCGACCACTACGGCGGGCTCATCGATGTGCTGTCGGGCGCGCTGCCCGACGGGCGCCAGTTCGCGGTCGAGGTCGATCGCTTCTGGCACTGCGGCATCGGCCGCTTCGCGCGCAGCCCGGCACTCGGCGCCACGCGTGCCGATGTCAGCACCACGCCGATGCCGAACCCCGGCTACGGCATCAAGCCGGGCGGCCGCTTCATCGTCGAACTGCTCAATGGCAAGACCGACTTCCGCCAGACCGCGCGCGAGTTCGGCGGCGACTTCCGGGTGCTCGCCGCGCTGGTCGGCGCGGTGCCGAGGACGGTGCGCCACCTGTCGCAGCGCAGCGGCTGGCTGCCGGGCTATGCGCCGGCCGCAGGGCAGGTGGCGATCAAGGTGCTCGGCCCGATCCAGGAGCGGCTGGCCGGCGGCGGCCACGGCCTGCGCGATCTGGGCAGCGACAGCATCACGCGCAACGGCCATTCGGTTGTGTTGCGCGCCGATTACGGGCGTGCGCGCTTGCTGCTCACCGGCGACCTGAACAGCGCCTCGCAGCGGCTGCTGCTGAGCTTCCATGCCGGCGAGCAGTTTCATGCCGACGTGGCCAAGGGCTGCCACCACGGCAGCGACGACATCGACCTGCGCTTCGTGCGCGCGATGGCGGCGCGCGCGACCGTCATTTCCTCGGGCGACAACGAAGACTATGCGCACCCGCGGCCGCGCATCCTCGGCGCCAGCGCGCGCTACGGGCGCGAATCGCGTGGTGTGGCGGGCGATGTGCTGCCGCCGCTTCTGTATTCCACCGAGCTGGCGCGTTCGGTCGGCCTGGACTTCGCCCGCCGCGTGCGCACCGCCTCATCGCCGCATGCCTTCTTCGCGACCGATGCCCTGCAGGTGGGCTTCGACGCCTCGGCCAGCGGGCGTTATCGGCGGCTGTCGTGGCTGCCGATGGCCACCGACCTGGTGTATGGCCTGGTCAATGTGCGCAGCGATGGCCGGCGTGTGCTGTGCGCGGTGATGAAGGAAGGCTCGTCGGATTTCGATCTGCAGGTTTTCGAAGCCGGTGTCGATGCGGGTTAGCTGATCGAGGCCGGGCGCAATGCTCTTTGGATGGGGCAGATTGCTGTGGAACAGGAGTCTGCCTTCACAGTTCCGTTTGACGGGCTACCGTACAACCTCGAGCGGTGACTGTCTGTTCAAGACGGGGTGCGGCCGGTCGGATCTGGCGAGCGGACGAACGGCGGCGGCCGAATCCGGCCATTTCATCGGTAACTGGGGCGGATGCCTGCGGTCGATTCCTGTCATTGGACCTGGGAGGCATCTGCAGCGGCGCTGGCGCAGCGTGGTCAAAGGGCCGTGTCCTGCTTTCGGGTAGGCCATGTCGATTTGGCTTCCTGTCGTTCGTCGATGGGGCATCGATGCGCTCTCGGGCAGGCACGTCGATCGATCAACCCAACAGGAGTGAGAACATGTCATACATCGATGGTTTCGTGATCGCGGTCCCCACCGCCAACAGGCAGAAGTTCATCGAGCACGCGCGCCACTTCGACGCCATGTTCATCGAGTTGGGCGCAATGCGTGTGATCGAGGCTTGGGGCGACGACGTCCCAGACGGCAAGGTCACCGATTTTCGCCGCGCAGTCCAGGCCACGGCTGAGGAGACGGTTGCGTTTTCATGGGTCGAATGGCCGGACAAGGCCACGCGCGACGCCGGCATGAAGAAGATGATGGAAGACCCGCGCATGGATCCGTCCACGCCCGGCAACCCACCCATGCCCTTCGATGGCAAGCGCATGATCTTCGGCGGCTTCGAGCAGGTGGTCGAAGTGAAGGCTTGAGCGGCGGAAGCGACGTCGCACCTTGACTTGCGTCGCGACAAGGCAGGTGTCGGGCGCAAACCGTCGGCCACGCATGCAGCTGGCCCCTCGGGACGTCGCGCTGTCCGACGTCGGTCGGCGACCGTCTCTTCAAGACTGGGTCCGGTCGCTCGACTGTTCGATCTGCCTGCTCCAGAGCTGTCGTTGAAGATGCAAGGCGGCAGTCGGCAATGCAGCGATGAAACCGGCGACCAACCACTGGCAACCTGCCATGAGCCGTTGTAGCCGGGTGCGTGTTCGGTTTGCCTCATTACGCCGACATTAACTGCATTGGCACATTGTTGCGTGGGCATAAGCAGGACCACTTTCAGCGAGATCCACTGCATGCACGCGATGTCGGCATGGACTGGCCACCGTCCTTTACTCTAGGCGACGAAACGATGCGGCCGCGGCCGCGGCCGCCACCGGCGTCACAGCACTTACCGACAGGGTTACGGAAGTCCTTCACGCGAAGCAGAACCGCATTCATCGAAACTAGTCCGGATCGGCCGAAAACCTTGTGCCAATTCAATCTGGATATGCGCCACGCGCGCCAAGGGAGATGAGTCGTGGACGCAAGAGGCCTCACAGCGAAATGGATTCAGTACCTGAAGAACAGCCAGATCGTGAATATGAAATCGGATCCCGTCACCGGCAGGCTCATCTATCGAAAGCCCGTCTACTCCGCGACTGTCGCAAAGTTCCTGACTCGCGAACTTACCCTCAACGAGGTCACCATTCATGGCTTGGTTGAGAGCGTCGTGCCGACGGCATCTGCGACTTCCGTGGAGACGCTGGAGGGCGGCGGCTTTTTCGATCTTCCCGGCGACGAAATCACGGAGCAGGAGGTCGAGGCGATCTTTGCCAAGGCTTTGAAGCGAGATCAGGAAGACAAATGGGTCCCCGCAATGAGGACGGTTGCGAAGTCGATGACACCTGCACAGCGCCCCGCGTTCATCAGCCTTGTTGGCGCCATGAGGGCTGGGCTGGTGCCGCTGAGGCCTCTGCAGATCAACGGAACCATCCATGCGCTTGTCCATGGTGCCTCTGAACCTCCCGAGAGCAAGGGCTTCCTTGCATCTTGGCTTTCCAAGTTGAGAAAAGAGCCGGCAGGGCCAAACACGGAAGAGATCGAACACAGATGGCTGGAGGCCGGGGCGCCCATTGATGAGAAGAGCTTCCTGCACTTTCTTTCCCACCAAGGATTCGATCGCGATCTAGCATCAACTGCCCTTGGCAAGTCCACGCTGGATCCCAGTATCGAGACCTACGCGAGTGACAAAGCGTTCGGCCTGCTTGCCGACTTGGCAGAGCGCGTGAAGGATGCCGATGCGGACAAGCTGGAGGATCAATTTGACTTCATCAGATCCATCCGGGATGACGAAGACGAAAAGGAAGACGACGAATAGAAAAGGGCGCCGTTGGCGTTTTCACGTAGCTGTTCCGCCGTTTGCCTCGCCTCGCCTGGAATCCCCCACGCCTGCAGACCCGCTGCGCGTTCCTGCGTACCTGCGCCGGCATAGGCTTACTCCCCTTTGCCGGCAAGAAGTCCCCGGTGAGCTCCCCGCCGACAAGAGCCATGACCACGCAAACCTCGGAGAACATCATCTACAACGGCGCACTGCCCCGCTCGCCACCACGCCACTGGACTCGTTCTTGAGGCGCCAACGGCAACGCATCCGTTTTCGATGACCCGGACTGCCCACCAGGGCAGCAGGGCGACGATTCGATCAGGTCTTCGGCGGTGCCGTTCTTGCTCTTGCGGGCCATGTCGAGTGACTTTCTCCTGGGCGGTGGCTATGGGCGGCCAGTGGCTTCAGGAAAGGCCTCGCGCTGCAGTGCGTCCCATTGCGACGGGGTGACATCTACGTCCAGGACTTCCGGCTTGCGCGGCTCAAGCGAGCGACGCCGCTCCCAGTCGGATGGGGGCAGTGCGTCGCGCTGCCGGCGGTCATTTCCCGACCGCCGCTCGTTCGAGTGGCATCGCCTTTTGCTTTTTCCGGATTGGTCGCCATGGCGAAGAATTCTGCATGCGATCGCGGTCGTCGAGGCGGGTAACGCCGCGACATGCGCTCGGCCTCCGCCAGGAGCGTGAACAACTTGCCATCAGAGCGGCCCCGGTCAACGCAGGCTCATGGCTCGAAGGGTCGTACCGGTCACCTCCCCTCGGTCGACCTCGACCAGGTATTCCCGCTCATAGTGACCTGCCCCCTTTAGCCGTACCAGTGATTAGGCAGGAAGTCCGGTTGCAAGGTTAATGGATTCCTTCGGTGGTGGTGGTTGCGCTGCATCGGCAGCATGCTGCCGATGCAGCGCGGCGAACTGGGCCGGTGGCATGCGCCCGCATGCTGCTGTGCGGTCGGACCTCGTTGTAGTCCCGCCGCCAGGCTGCGATCGTCGTCGCGGGCCTGCGCCAGCGTCTCGAACCAGTGCTCGTTCAGGCACTCGTCCCGGAACTTGCCGTTGAAGCTCTCGATGTAGCCGTTCTGCATGGGCTTGCCCGGTTCGATCAGGATGTGGCGCATGCCGTGGCCCTGCGCCCAGGCCATGAAGGCCCGGCTGGTGAACTCCGGCCCGTTGTCGGTGCGCACCGCCTTCGGGTAGCCCCGGAACAGCGCCGCCTGGTCCAGCAGCCGCGTGACGTACTCGCCGCCGATGCCGTAGTCCACCGCGATGTCCACGCACTCGTGGCTGAAGTCGTCGGCCACCGTCAGGCACTTGATGCGCCGGCCGTTGGCCAGGCTGTCGCTGACGAAATCCATGCTCCACACCTCGTTGACCGTCTGCGGCGATGTTGCAGCGGCACGCGCTCAGCTCGGGCGCTTCTTGACCTTCTTGCGCTTGCGCACCGCCAGGTTGGCCTCGCTGTACAGCCGATAGACCCGCTTGTGATTGACCGCCGGGAACTCTCGGCCGCAGCAGGTCGTGCGATGCGCCGGTAGCCAAAGCGCCGCCGCGCATGGGCCAGCTCGACGATGCGCCGCGCTCAGCGTCGTGGTCGGCGCTCGGCGCCGCGGCGGATGGCGGTAACTGTCTCGGGCCAGCCCCACAAGCCGGCACGCTCGCCGTTCGCGACATCGATGCTCGTTCCAGCATCTGCCCGATCGCCTCGTCGCTTGGCCTGTGGGGCTAGCGCTTTACCCCGAGGCACGCCTTCAGCGCTTCGCATGTCCAGGTGCGCTTCGGCCAGCAGCTTCTTGAGCTTGGCGTTCTCGGCCTCGAGCTCGCGCAGCCGCTTGGCGTCGCGGCCTCCATGCCGCCGAACTTCGCCCGCCACTTGTAGAACGTGGCGTCGCTGAAACCTCCCTTGCGGCACAGCTCTCTGCCACCGCCATGCCGGCCTCGGCCTGCTTGAGGAACCCGATGATCTGCTCCTCGGTGAATCTGCTCTTCCTCATGTCCGCCATTCTCCTGGGTTGGCGGACTCCTGCTACTTCAGGTTGGTACGGCTGGCAGGGGGCAGGTCAATACGACGCGAAGGCAGCAAGATCAAGAGGACCGCCCATGTCTCTGGTCAGTTCGCACGTGGTCGAGTCGAACGCAAAGACCTTCTTACCTGCTCTGAGCGCGTAGTCGCGCTCAAGTGCCACCGAGAATGGCCGGTCCGATGTCCCGCCGCGCAGGTAGATCAAGCCGTCGTTGGCAAGCACGGAGTCGATGAATGGGTCGCTCACGAATTCTTCGGGCCTGACCGTGATCGGTGGGAACACGAAGGGCATTACCCCCTTGGGCAGGCGCTCGATAAAGGGCGTCGCGCGCTGCGGCGTCCGCATAGGCATGCGAAATGAAGCACTTCGCGGGCAGCGTGTCGGCGACTTCGGCCAATACGAAAGGCTACACCGCTGCGCCGCGGCCGCACGAAAGGAAGTCATTCGCGGCAGTGTGGCGGTTGGCTGTAGTTGTGGACTACTGCACTTACTTCCTTATACGCAGTCGACCAGTGTCGTACAGTTTTAAGGGGCGAAACCGAAGAAGAATGAGCCTCTGTGGCGACAAGCCCATTCGGCGTTCTTGAGCGAGTAGTACCCATCCCCTCAACTGAATTGGAGCGAACGATGTCAGAAAAAGTCCTTGTTGCTTGCCCTCATTGCGGTTCGTCGTCGACCTATAAGGTCAGCAGTGCTGTTAGTGGCGCACACAACAACTACGCTCTCTGCCCGCAGTGCAAGAAATCATTCAGTATCGGAGTCCGGCTAGATTCTGTTGAGTACGTCAAGAAGTAGCCATTGATCTGATGCAACGCTGTCCCAGCACGCGGCCTCACATTCCACTTCAAATCGAGTCAAATCGAGTGATCAAGAGCGTGGTCAAATTTTGGGTAACGGCCAAGACGGTCACGGCATGCCAGTCCCCTATAACAGCTATCTGGTAGTTGCCTCTCCCTGGCAAATCAGCGGCGGCGTGGCTTCCGTAGTACCTCTCACCGCTGACGCGCCGCTCAACCAGCGTCATTTCCCAGAGCTTACCGGTGGTGAGCGCGCAGCCTTCGACACCGCACTTGCAGTACTCAAGGCAGACCCTGGAAACGCCGGACTCTCCTTTGCATCGCATGAAGGGTAGTCGCCTCAAGGGGGCCTAACCAGGTGCTCAAGCGGACGGCCCTCGGCCGCCGATTTGCTCTACGTTGAGCGTCAGCAACCTGGACAAGTGGAAGGCCGCAGTCAGTCTTG
>CAWCSM010000003.1:0-128774 GCA_963798255.1 uncultured beta proteobacterium | reverse complement strand
GCGCATCTCGGCCGTCGCCGACAAGCAGGTCGAGGAACTCGGCATCTCGGTCACCCCGATGCACCCTGAGCGCGAGTTGAGGGCGGCCGGCGCGGCCTTCGAGAGGTGGACCGCCTTTCACGACTTCTCGCCAACCACAGTCATCGTCGACGGGCGCCTGGTCTCGCGTAGAACCAGAACGCCGGAGCCGAGGTGGCCAATCTGATGATGAAGGCTGCGGGAGGGTCCCGCCGGTGAGCACCCTGCTTGCCACCCCCGGGTCGAACTCGCTCTGCGCGTGCTGGCCGCTGGCGTCGGAATCTTGTTCCTTCTGATGGGGCTGGGCTTCCTGGTCATGCCGAGGTCCTCGCGACAGCCCTCTTGGCAGCCGAGCCCGCACGCGCCGTCGGGATCAATTCCCTGCGGGGAGACTTCGGCGGGCTCTTCCTTGGATTGAGCCTTTTCACCCTAGTGGGGACGTCCACCCGTCACCATTGGTTGTTGCTGGTGCCCATCGTCTTCCTGGCCCTGATCGTCATGGGCAGGTTGATCGGCCTGGTAGTGGACGATCTTCCGCTGGTGGCCAAGGGCGCGCTGGCGTCGGAGCTGGCGTTCTTGGCGATCCTGGCCCTGTCGATGCGTTCCACTTCGCTTCGTCCGGATGCAGGGGGACGCACCCACGTCGGCTCGGTGGTTTTCCGCAAGCGCTTCGCGCTGGCGATCGGGATCGTGGTGGCTTTGGTCACCCTTGCGTTTCAGGGCCAGCGTCAGATCGGGATGCGCCTTCTGGGCGGGCTCGCAAGCTCATTCGTGACGGCGAACGGGCTCGAGCGCCTCCCTGACGGGCTCCACGTGGGCCTCGCCGGGACGGGGGCACCGTTGCCCGATCAGCGACGCCGCGGGCCCTGCTCTTCGTCCTGGCGGGAAAGCACCTCTTCATCGTCGACTCAGGCCCTGGCAGCACCCTCAGCCTCGAGTCGATGCGGGTACCGCTCGGCGACATCCAGGCCGTCTTGCTCACGCACGTGCACTCCGATCACATCGGTGGGCTCGGCGAGCTGATGCTGAAGGCGTGGACGCGGGGCGCTCGACCGGAACCCTTGAAGGTGGTCGGGCCGACGGGTGTCGAGGCCGTTGTGGCGGGCTTCAACCTGGCCTACTCCATCGATACGGGCTTGCGGGTCGCCCACCACGGACCGGTCGTCGCCCCGGCGGGAGGAGCGGGGGGAGTTGCCGAAACCCTCACGTCCTTCGGCCCCGATGGCACCGCCGTGGTCTTCGAGACCGAGAACCTGAAGGTCACCGCGTTTCTCGTCGACCATCGCCCCGTCGAGCCCGCGCTCGGCTATCGATTCGACTACAAAGGTCGTTCGGTGGTCATCAGCGGCGACACCCTTCCGAGCGAGGCCCTGCGTCGCCAGGCGCAGGGCGCCGATGTCCTGTTGCACGAAGCACTGCAGCCGGAGATGTTGCAGGTCGTCCATGACGCCGCCTTGGCCGCGGGACGAGTCAGCGCGGCCAAGGTGACCGCGGACATCCTGACCTACCACACGTTCCCGGAGGAGGTGGCGCGCATCGCGCGCGATGCGAAAGTCGGGCACGTCGTCCTTCATCACTTGATTCCCCCGGTGCCGGTACGCATCCTCCACTCCGCCTTCCTCGGTGACGCGAGAAAGATCTTCCCGGGCCGCGTCACGATGGGGATAGAGGGCATGGTCCTCAGTTTGCGACCCGATAGGTCAAGCGTTGACCTCGGTTGGCTCCTCTGAAGCCCGGCCTTGAAGGCCGCCACGGTGTCAGCCGACCTTCCACTGTGCCTTCTGGAAGCACGTTGCCGATTCAACGTGGGCTGTGAAATGCCGCGTTCGCCGCTGTTCGCGAGCGATTGACTGGTGTGACTTGGCGGCTGCGCGCGCCGCCTTTGCGTGGCGGCCGTAGCTTCAACCCCAGGTGCGCGATGCTTCTCTCGGTCCCCGTGATCTCCGCGATGGCGGCAGAAACTTTGAGTCTGCCGCAAGCGGCCGGTCGCGACTGACTCCAAATGGCCGGGACTTCCAGTTCGCAGCCGATCTAGATTGCTGACCTTGGCTCTGACGTGGCGCTGCATGACGAAGCCGCATTGAGCATCGTCATAGCCACTGCTGGGCCGCGTGCAGCACCCGCAGTATGTCGACCACATTGCCAATGACGCGGTAGACCATGACGTATTTTGGCCTCACGACGATCTCGCGCGTGCCCTTGACCCGACCAGCCTTGTAGAGCTTTGGCCTCGCCGGGCGTTCTCTGCCTTGGCCTCAAACTCGAGGTCCAGATCGATCGCCGCCGTCGGTTGTCCTGCGCGATGAAGACCATTATGGCGTCGCGATCCGCAATCGCCATCGGCCGCCATGTCAGACGGTTCAATGGGCGGCCTTCTTCGCGGCTACGACGCCCTTGGTCAAGGCAGCGCGCTTGGCCGCGAAACCCTTCTTGGCTACTGCGTCGTCAACACTCGCCCGTGGGTCGTCGATCGAGGCCTGAACCTGCTCGCGGAACCAGATGTCGTGGGCGGCGGCCTGGTGCGCGCGCTTCATGCGCTCCGAGGCCGTGGTGCTGCGCTTGTCGTCCTGCTTGCTCGCTGCGGCGCCTGGGGCGAACTCGGCCGTGTTGACGCGGTACTCGACGATACCGAGCTCCTTCAGGTAGCCGGCCAGCGTCTCGAACTGGCGCCAGGTCCGCGGTGCGCCGCGCGTGGCGGCCAGCGTCTGGCTGGCGCGGCCGTAGCTGATGACCACGCCCCAGCCGCCAGCGCCGCCGACCACTTCGGCGCCCACGTCTGCGCCTGCGTCGACCAGGCGGCGCAGTGTGCTGTGGTCGATGGTTTTGTCGGGGGTTTGCATATCGGCCAGCCTCGCGATACAGGATCTAAGAATAAGCGTTCGCATTTTCCAGGAAAGTGCGACCCGCCATCTTAGCCCAAGTGCCAAGCTGTTGATGTAACGCCTGTTGGCTGCTCATCCCCTGGGACCGCATTTCGGGCCTCGCGTCAGCGATGCTGAATAGGCGACTCAATGGTCCAACGGAGGGAAAGCGGCCGCTGACGGGCGACCGCTCATGGCCGGGTGCGGTTGCTCGACCAGTCGATTTCATTGCCACATTGCCGACCGCCAGCCAGCACCTTGAACGACTGCTATGGAGCAGGCAGATCGGGAAATCGAATGACTGCAGGCCAGTCTGCAGCTGTCGATCAGGCTGGCTCAAGCCGGGACGCGCATGGCGGAAGCGGCTTATCTGAACCCTATTGAGGCTAGTGCGGCTGGCGCAAGCTCAAGCCACATGTGCAACTTGCTCTTGAAGCCAGCGGGCGTGGCGATGGCCAGCGGCTCGATGCCGAAAGGCCTGAAGCCAAAGCCTTGATACAGCGCGACGGCCGCCTCGTTGCCTTCGGTGACCGACAGGAAGACAACCCGGATTTCCGGGCGCCGGGCCACTTCGGCCAGCGCGGCCCGCACCAGTGCCCGGCCGGTGCCGCCGCGGCGCGCCGACTGCTCGACAAACATGCCGATCAGCTGCGCCCTGTGCCGGGTCTTCGGCTTGGCGTTGAATTCGATCGCCACGGTGCCGACCAACCTGTCGCCGACGATCGCGCCGAACGCCTGGCCGAGGCCTTGCGGATGGGCGATGCGCGCCACCCACCAGGACGCGGGTTCGGCGGCGCGTTCGTCCGCCGTCGAGGTGAACGCGTCGGCCGCCGCAACATAGGCGTGCAGCATCAGTTCGCGGTAGCGGGACGCGTCCGCGGCGCACAGGGGGGTGATTTGCATCAGCTCTTCAACGCCCACCGAACAACTGCCTGACCAGGCTGCTGGTGGCGCCCATCGGGTCCTTGCGCAGCTTTCTTTCCTGCTCGCCGATGACCAGGAACAGGCCGTCGAGCGTCTTGCTGGTGACATACGAATTCAGGTCGGCATCTTCCTTCTTCAGCAACCCGAAGCCGGAAGCCTTGCCGGCCAGCGCGTTGTACTTCTGCGCCAACGACACCTGTTCGGTGCTCTGCGCGACGATCGGCTTGAACTTGACGGTCAGCGGCGCGCGCGTCTTGCCGGCGAAATAGTCGGTGGCCGCCGTATCGCCGCCTTGCACGATGTGCAGCGCATCCTGCACGCTGAGCCCGCGTGCGGCGGCAACCAGGATCGTGCGGCCCTCGGGCACCGCGAGTTCGGCCGCGCGGTTCATCGCCGTGACCAGTTCATCGACGCGCTTTTGCTGACCGGTCATCTTGGCCAGCTTGGCCATGTTGTCGAGCATGCCCGGCAGCGGGATGTGCACTTTCGGGTCATCGAGGAAGCCGCCGGGCTTGCCCAGCAGCGCGATGGCGGCTTCGGTACCCTTCTCCAGCGCCAGCCGCAGCCCGGCGGAGGCATCGGCGGCACTCATCGTTGCCGCGCGGGCCGAGTCACCGAAGCGGGTCAGGGCGCTGAACGCCAACAAGGCGTGCAACAGGCTTCTACGGGGCATTGGCAACATGGCACTCCTGCGAAGACGTGGTGTCGACCGACACCGTGGGACACAGCATAGACGCACGGTCGCTGCCCCTGGCACGTCGGGTCGCCGTTGCGCGGCGGGTCGAGCAAGCAGGCATCGCGCTGGCTCGCTCAGCGGGTCTGCATGTAGTCGGCATACAAGCCGCCATGCAGATCGCGCAGTTCGCGGCGTCGCGCGAGCAGCGCGTGTTGGCGGCCCTGTCGTTCGAGATGCAGCAGGTCGAGCAGCACGCGCATCGCGCGCTCCGGCGCGCTGCCAAGCCCGGCTTGTGCCGAGCCCAATGCGTGGGCCAGGGCCGGCGTGTCGGTCAACAGCCAGGCCGGCCACCAGGCCAGATCGCCCGCGTCGCCGTCGCCTTCGAAGCGCGCATCGAAGCGCTTGCGCAGCCGTCCAAGCAACGCATCGCCCAGCCGCGGGACCACGTCGGACAATCGTGCGGGCGCCAGCCAGGCCAGCTCGGCGATCAGCGCCCAGCATGCGTCGAGACCCTGCAAGTGCCAGCGTGCCTCGATCATCCAGGCCAAGGGCGCCGGAATGCGCCGCCATGAGGCGATGCGCTGCACGGCATCGTGTGCGGCCTGGAACTCACCCGCGCGCAGCCACAGCGCGGCCGCATGCGTGGGGCTGTGCGCGGCGTCGAAGGGCAGCTGCCGGGCGCAACGTGCCAGCTCGCTGAACAGCGGCCGCAGCCAGGCCGTCGCAGCGACATCGCCGAGCGCCCGGCGCGCAGCGGGGGCGGTGTGCTCGTCGAGCGAAAGCAGCGCTTGCTGCGCCTGGGCATGGTCGGCGAAGACGGGCAGCGGCGCGGCCTGCAGGCGCGCCACCAGCACCAGCAGCGGTGCCAGGTGCGGATCGTTCGGGAACTCGTCGGCGAGGATCTGCACGCCCGTGCGCGCCAGCGCGCCGTCGCGTTGCTGCAGCGCTTGCAGCACATCGTTGCGCAACATGACGTCGCGGCTGTGTTCGAAGATGTCGAGTTGCATGTCGTTGGTCGGGTGACGCCGCTATTTTGAACGCTGCCGGCGCCGGCATAGACTTGGCCATCACTTGCCGAGCGAGACCCGCGCCATGATCGAACGCACCCTGTTCAACGCTGACCACGAAGCCTTTCGCGACAGCTTCCGCCGCTTCATGGACAAGGAGATCGCGCCCTTCCACGCGCAGTGGGAAGAGCAGGGTTATGTCGATCGCGAGGTGTGGCGCAAGGCCGGCGCCAACGGCTTCCTGTGCATGACGATGCCCGAGGCGTATGGAGGCACCGGCGTCGACAAGCTGTATTCGATGCTGCAGATCGAGGAACTGAATGCGGCCGGTTTCAGCGGCGTCGGCTTCGGCCTGCACACCGAGATCGTTGCGCCTTATATCCTCCACTACGGCACCGGGGAGCAGAAGGCGCGATATCTGCCGAAACTGGCCAGCGGCGAGATGGTCGGCGCGATCGCGATGAGCGAGCCGGCGGCAGGATCCGATCTGCAAGGCGTGAAGACCACCGCGCTGAGGCAGGGCGACCACTACCTGCTCAACGGCAGCAAGACCTTCATCACCAACGGCTGGCATGCCGATCTGGTGATCGTGGTCGCCAAGACCAATCCCGCGGCCGGCGCCAAGGGCACCAGCCTGCTGCTGGTGGAGCGCGGCATGCCCGGCTTCGAGACCGGCCAGCGCTTGAAGAAGGTGGGGCTGAAGGCGCAGGACACCTCGGAGCTGTTCTTCGCCGACGTCAAGGTGCCGGCGGACAACCTGCTTGGCGGCGCCGCGCAGGAAAACCGCGGCTTCATCTGCCTGATGGAACAGCTGCCGTGGGAGCGGCTGCAGATCGCCATCGGCGCGGTGGCCAACATGCAGGCCTGCATCGACATCACGCGCACCTACGTGCTGGAGCGCAAGGTCTTCGGCCAGTCCGTGGCCTCGTTCCAGAACACGCGCTACAAGCTCGCCGAAGCGCAGACCGAAGCGCAGGTGGCGCGTGTCTTCGTCGATCAGTGCATGCAGCTGCTGCTCGCCGACAAGCTCGACACCGCCACCGCGTCGATGGCCAAGTACTGGTGCAGCGATTTGCAGAACAAGGTCATCGACGAGTGCGTGCAGCTGCACGGCGGCTACGGCTACATGTGGGAATATCCGGTCGCCCGCGCGTGGGCCGATGCCCGCGTGCAGCGCATCTATGGCGGCACCAACGAAATCATGAAGGAAGTCATCAGCCGCTCGATGGGACTGGCCGCGCGCTGATGCCGAACCACGATCGCCCAGGCGCCCAACGGCGACGCTGCCGGTGAATTGAGCGCAAAAGGAGAACCGATGGTCACCAAGAAGAAGGCGCCGCCCGCGAAGGCCCGCAAGCCAGCGCGAAGCGGTGCCCGACCCGTCGCCAAGCGGGTCGCCAAACGTGCCGCCAAAGCCGAAGCCAGCGCGCCACTGCCTGAGCCGGCACTGGCCGAGCGCATCGCCGATGTCGCGGCGCACAACACGCTGGCGGTGAACCCGTTGATCGGCATTCGGGCCAGCGATTTCGGTGTGGCGCGGCGCGCGCGCTGCTCGGCGCGGCGGTGCGCCAGCCGCGCCGCGCGGCCCGGCACCTCGGCGTGCTGGCCGGCGAGCTGAACAAGGTGGCACGGGGCCGCTCGCGGTTCACCCCCGATCCGAAGGACAAGCGCTTCGCCGATCCGGCCTGGCAGAGCAACGTGCTGCTCAAGCGGCTGATGCAGGCCCATGCCGTGACCGGACAACAACTGACGGCCTACATCGACGACAGCTCGTTGCAGCCGCGCGACAAGGCGCGCGCGAATCTGGTGGCGTCGATCCTGGTCGATACGCTGGCGCCGAGCAATTCGCTGCTCAACCCGACGGCGTTGAAGCGAGCGGTGGATACCGGCGGTGCCAGCCTCGTCGCCGGCGCGAAGAACCTGGTGCATGACCTGCGTCACAACGCGGGCCTGCCCTCGTCGGTGGACAAGTCGGCCTTCGCGTTCGGCCGCAACATCTGCCTGTCGAGCGGCAACGTGGTCTTCCGCAACGAGGTGCTCGAGCTGATCCAGTACAAGCCGACGGTGGACAAGGTGTATGCGCGCCCGCTGGTCATCACCCCGCCGCAGGTGAACAAGTTCTATGCGCTCGACCTGTCGCCCGAGAAGAGCCTGGTCAAGTTCGTCATGGCGCAAGGGCTGCAGGTGTTCGCCATCAGCTGGCGCAACCCGACCGCAGAGCAGCGTGATTGGGACATGTCCACCTACGTGCAGGCGCTCGACGAAGCGGTCGACGTGGCGCGCCAGATCACCGGCAGCCCGGATGTCAACCTGTGGGGCGCGTGCTCCGGTGGCATGACCGCCGCGGCCTACCTGGGGTGGCTCGCGGCCACCGGGCAGCAGAAGGTGGCGAGCGTGATCTCGCCGGTGTGCGTGCTCGATCCGTCGAAGACGATGGACACGACGATGGGCCTGCTGGCCAGCGACCAGGGGCTGAAGGCCCTGAAGCGCGCGGTCAAGCGCAAGGGCATCGTCGATGGCGCCGACCTCGCCCGTGTCTTCGCCTGGATGCGGCCGAACGACCTGATCTGGAACTACTGGGTCAACAACTACCTGCTCGGCAACAAGCCGCCGGCCTTCGACATCCTGTACTGGAATGCCGACACGACGCGGCTGCCGGCGGCCTTCCACGCCGAGCTGATCGACGTCTTCCTCGACAACCCCTTCGTCAACGCCGGCACGATGCAGGTGCTGGGCGAGCCGATCGACATGCAGCAGGTGCATGTCGACGCCTACATCGTGGCCGGCATCACCGACCACATCACGCCGTGGAAGGCGTGCTACGAGACGGCGCGCATCTACGGCGCGAAGAGCGAATTCGTGCTCGCCAATGCCGGCCACCTGCAAAGCCTGCTCAACCCGCCCGGCAGCGCCAAGTCCTACTTCTTCAACGCCAAGGTCGGTGGTCCCGATGCCGACACCTGGGCCGCGGGCGCGACGCGGCATGAGGGCAGTTGGTGGCCGCACTGGATGGCGTGGATGCACAAGCGCTCGGGCGAATTGCGCGCCGCGCCGCGGCGGCTGGGCAGCCGCAAGCACCCGGCCGGCGTCGCGGCGCCCGGCGAATACGTGCTGGTGCCATGACGGCACTGGCAATGGCGCTGCCGAAACGCCGCGGCATCCGCGGCAGCGACTTCACGCGCGCGGTCGACCGGCTCAGCGATGTGCAGGTTGACGCCGCGAGCGGGCTGCACATCGGCACGGTGCGCATCGGCGACCAGCTGCTGCGCGTGGGCATTCGTCCATTGCCGCCGGGCGCAAGCGCAGCGACGCCGCCGCTGTTGTTGTTCAACGGCATCGGCGCCAACCTGGAGCTGGCCGCGCCGCTGATGGCGCGGCTCGATGCGGTCGAGTCGCTGATCTTCGACGTGCCCGGTGCGGGCCGATCACCGCCGCCCAAACGCCCGTACCGGCTGTTCACGATGGCGCGGCTGGCGCGGCGACTGCTGGACCACCTGGGCTACGGCAGCGTCGATGTCATGGGCGTGTCGTGGGGTGGTGGGCTGGCGCAGCAGTTCGTCATCCAGTATCCGAAGCGGGTGCGCCGCCTGGTGCTCGCCGCCACCGCGATGGGCGGGGCGACGATGCTGCCCGGCAACCCGCGTGTGCTGCTGAAGATGGTCAATCCGCGCCGCTATCTGGACAAGGGCTACATGAAACGGGTCGCGCCCGAGCTGTACGGCGGCGCGTTGCGCGACGACCCCGACGCGATCAAGCTCTTCACCGACCACGCCCGAGGCGGCGATCCCGTTGGCTATCGCTATCAGTTGCTCGCCATGCTGGGCTGGACCAGCCTGCCGTGGCTGTGGCGCATCCGACAGCCGACGCTGGTGTTGGCGGGCAACGATGATCCTCTGGTGCCGCTGGTCAATGCGCGGCTGCACGCCTGGCTGCTGCCCGATGCGCGGCTGCGGGTGATCGACGACGGACACCTGTTCATGCTCACGCATGCGCAGGAAACGGCGCGCCTCATCGGCGAATTCCTCGCCGAAACGCGAGATGACACGGCGGGGGCCAGATCCTCGCCCGATACAAGGAGATCTTCATGAACGACCGCGCCACCTTCACTCGCATGGACCAGAGCACGCAAGCCGACTGGCAGTTGATCGCGGCCGATTTCAAAGGCTTCAGCCACAAGCTGTCCGAGCGGGTGCTGACGCACCTGAAACTGCTCGACGGCGACTACGGCGGCTTTCCGATCGACCGCTATCAGCACAGCCTGCAAACAGCGACGCTGGCGCTGCGCGACGGCCGCGACGAGGAATACGTGGTCTGCGCGCTGCTGCACGACATCGGCGACACGCTCGGTTGCTACAACCACCCGGAGATTGCCGCCGCCGTGCTGAAGCCGTTCGTCAGCGAGGCCAATCACTGGATGGTCAACAACCACGGCATCTTCCAGGGCTACAACTTCTTCCACCACCTGGGCATGAACCGCGACATGCGCGACATGTTCAAGGGCCACGAGCACTACGCGCGCACCGAGGAGTTCATCGCGCTGTACGACAACCCGGCCTTCGACCCGACGCGCGAGACCCTGCCGATCGACGCGTTCGAGCCGATGCTGCGGCGCGTGTTCGCGCAGCCGCGCCAGTCGGTGTACAAGACCGTGCTGCAGGACCAGGCCGCGTAGCCAGTATTGCCGGGCTAAGGTGGCGCATCGCTGCGGACACTGAACAGGTCATCCTGCAGGCCCGCGCAAGCGCCTTCGATCGCCAGCAGGCGCAACTTGGTATGCAACCCGCCGTGCGCGGAAAAGCCGCCGGGCCGGCCGTCTGCGGCGAGCACGCGGTGACACGGCACCACCGGCGCGAAAGGGTTGCGGCCCAGCGCCTGGCCGACAGCGCGGGCCAGTGCCTTGTCGCCGAGGCGCAGCGCGATGTCGCCATAGCTCAGCGTGTGGCCACGCGGTATGGCGCGGGCGATCTCATAGACGCGGCGGGGCAGCGGCGCGATGTCGCGCATGTCGAGGCGCACGCCGTCGAGATCGACGCGCTCGCCGCTCAGCAACGCGCGGATGCCGTCGATGGCATCGCGCACGGGCTCGGGCGGCTCGGCCTGTGGCAACGCGGGCCAGCGCCGCAGCAGCCGCGCGCGCGTGGCCGGCGCGTCGGCCTCGGGCAGCTGCACCGCGATCACGCCTTGCGCGCCCCAGGCGATGGCGCAAGTGCCGAGTGCAGTGTCGAACAGGCAGTGGCCGAGGGCGGACATGGCGTTGCGATGAGGACCGTGCAGTGTGCCGCATCGCATCCAGCTTGCGGCCGGCCCACCTGCGGCATTGGCATGGTGATTGCTGAGCCGAGGTGATGATCGTCCCGCGCCCGTATCGCGCCGGCAACCCGGCGCACCGCATCGACTGGTCCGCGCTGCGGCTCGCCCTGCAGGGCCTCGACTGCGACGACAGCGCTGCCACGCTCGCCGCCGCCGGGCGCGACTATCACTGGTACAGCCCGGTCCTTGCGGAAAGACTGCAGGGTTTGCGGCCCGATCTGGTGGTGCGGCCGCGCCACGTGGATGAAGTGCTGCGGCTGGCGCAGTCGTGCGCGCGCTTCGCCGTGCCATTGACGGTGCGTGGCGGCGGTTCCGGCAACTACGGGCAGTGTGTGCCGCTGCACGGCGGCATCGTCATGGACGCCAGCGCGCTGAGCGGCATTCAGCGCATCGAAGCCGGCTGGGCACAGGTGCAATGCGGCGCCGTGCTGCACGACCTGAATGTGGCCGCGCGCCGCAGCGGCCAGCAGCTGCGCATGTGGCCGAGCACCGAACGCATCGCCACCGTCGGCGGCTTCATCGCCGGCGGCCATTCGGGCATCGGGTCGATCCGCCACGGCATCCTCGCCGATGCCGGCAACGTGCGGCGCTTGCGCATCGTCACGCTCGAAGACCCGCCCCGGCTGATCGATCTGGTGGATGCCGACATCCAGAGGGTTCACCATGCCTACGGCAGCAACGGCATCATCGTCGAGATCGAGATCGCGCTCACCGCGGCCATCGACTGGCAGCACACGATCACGCTGTTCGACAGTTACGACGCGTTGCTGCGCTTCGGCCTCGAAGTCGGCCGGCGCGGTCTCGGTGGCGACATCGATGTCTTCCAGCTGTCGGCGGTGGAGCGGCGCATCACACCGTACTACGCGGGCTTGCGCAACCAGCTCGAAGACTGCGACGCCATGTTCGCGCAGGTCTCGCCGGCCACGCTGTCGGCCTACGAAGCGCTGGCGCGCGACAGGGGCGGCCGCCTGGTGGTGCGCGGCAGCGAAAGCGAGCTGCTCGCGCGCGGCCTGCCGTCGGCCAGCGAATGCGCGTACAACCACACCACGCTCGAAGCGCTGAAATCCGACCGCGGCGTGACCTACCTGCAGGTGGCCTATCCCGGCCCGCTCGATCCCGATCTGGTGCGCCGACAGATGCAACGCTTTGGCGACGAGGTGTTCATGCACCACGAATTCAGCCGTGCCGGTGGTGAACTGGTGGCCTTCGCGCTGCCGCTGGTGACCTACTTCGACGAAGACCAGCTGCGCGAGCTGATGAGCTCGTTCGAGTCCGACGGCTGCATCATCTTCGACCCGCACACACCGATACTTGAAGACGGCGGCATGAAGCAGGTGGACGAAGCGCAACTGGCCTTCAAGCACCTGGCCGACCCGCAGGGGTTGATGAACCCGGGCAAGATGCGCGCCTGGGACGAGCGCGTGCTGGGCTTGCCGGTAAAGGTTTGGCGTTGAAGCTGCTGCTGGTGTTCTGCCACCCCGACCCCGACAGCTTCGGCGCGGCGTTGCGTGATGCGGCGCTGCGCACCTTGCGCGACGGCGGGCACGAGCTGCGCGAGATCGACCTGTATGCGCAGGGCTTCGACCCGGTGTTCAGCCGGTCCGAGAAGCAGACCTACCTGTCCGACACGCAGCAGAACATCAACGCGGTCACGACACATGTCGACGCGTTGCGCTGGGCCGATGGCTGGGTGGTGGTCTATCCGACCTGGTTCTACGGTGCACCGGCAATGCTGAAGGGCTGGCTGGAGCGGGTCTGGCTGCCGGGGGTGACTTTTCGCATCGCCACCGCGAAGCAGCGCACCATCGGCGGCGAGCTGGGCAACATCAAGCTGTTCGTCGGCATCACCACCTCCGGCTCGCCGTGGTGGTGGCTGAAGTTCATCGGCGACCCCGGACGCAGCCTGTTCATGAAGGGCCTGCGCCCGCTGTATGCCAGGCGCTGCCGCATGCGCTGGCTGCAGCTGTACAACATGAACCATGTGTCGCAGGCCGAGCGTGAGGGCTTCGTCGCGCGGGTACGGCGTGAGCTGGCGGCGCTGTAACTTCCTCGTTGATGCGGGCCGGTTCAGACGCACTCGTGGCGGCGCGCTTCAACCGGCCAACTTCGCGCTCGCCAGCCGGTTCAAACTGACGCCTTGCTCGGCCGCCTGCATGGCCAATGCTCGATGAACCTCGGGCGGGATGCGCACGCGGAACTCGCCGCTGTAGCGCTTCTCGGACAGCGGCGTCGGCACCGTCTCGCCGGTGGCTTGCATGTCCTCGGCGACCTGGGTCACCAGCTTGCGGATTCCCTTCAAGGCCTCCTCCGGCGTCTTGGACAGCCAGGACAAGGAAGGGAACTCGGTGCACGAGCCAACGTGCTCGCCATCCTCGGCCGACCAGGTGACGCGATAGGTGTAGTGGTCAATCTGCATTGCGCATGTCCTCCAACTTCTGGATGGCCAGCAGCACCTGCCGAACTTGGTAGGGCTTGGCTTTGCCTTTGTCGTCCTGAATATTGATCCGCGGATCGCCTGCCCAAGGGGTTCTGAAAATCGAGTGACTGGTGCCTGTTTGGCGCGGCTTGCCAAAATGGGCCTGACACACCTTAGCAAGATCGGCGAAGCGGACATTGGACGGCTCGCGCCGCATCTGGTCGACAATCTTGTCTGTGGCCGTCACACTGCGATGGTATCAATAGTGGAACCAATCTGCAACACGCCTTGACACTCTCCGCTGCGCGACTCTTCAGCGCGCCGAACGGCCTTCGCTTCGCGCGGGTGTGCGGTCGCGGGCGGTGTGAATAAGAATCCGCTGGTCGTGGCCGTTGACCCGAACGCCGGACCGCGAACGCGAAGGTGTTTGACTCAGGAAGTGGAGACTGCCCATGGCCATTGCCCAACCCCTTGCAAAGTATTCGGCTTGGCGCCGCGCGGGTGACTTCATCTTCCTGTCCGGCGTGATCGCTGTCGATCCCGCCACCGCGACCATTGTCAAAGGCTATGTAGACATCCCGGCCGCAGCGCGCAAGCTGCTCGGCGAGACCGGCGAATTCAGCACCGACATCAAGGAAGGCCCGATCCTGGCGCAGAGCTGGTTCGTGCTCGACCGCATTCGCGCCACCGTGGAAGCGGCGGGCGGGCAGATGGACGATGTCTTCAAGCTGGTGCAGTACTTCAGGAACCTCGATCACTTCCCGCACTACAGCCGCGTGCGCAAGCTGTTCTTCAGTGGCGAACCGCCGGCGTCCACCGTGGTCGAGGTCAGCGCGATGCTGCCGACGGCCGACATCCTGATCGAAGTCGAGGCCACCGCGCACCTGCCGCAGAAAGGCCGCAAGACATGATGCACGGCTACATCCCCGCCCAGCGCTTCCTGCCGTACCTGAGCTGGACGCAGATCGCCGAACTGCCCGACAAGGCGAACACGGTCATCGTGCTGCCGGCCGGTGCCATCGAGCAGCACGGCGCACACCTGCCGTGCGCGGTGGACAGCATCATCTCGGCCGGTGTGGTCGGCCACGCGCTGGCGCTGCTGCCCGACGAGGTGCCGGCTTTTGCGCTGGCGCCGATCACCTACGGCAAGAGCGACGAGCACCTGCACTTTCCGGGCACGATGACCTTGGAAGGCACGACGCTGTTGAACATGGTCACCGAGATCGGCGAATCGGTGTATCGCTCGGGCTTTCGCAAGCTGCTGATCGTCAACGCCCACGGCGGCCAGCCGCAGGTGATGGAGATGGCCGCGCGCGAGTTGCGCCTGCGCCATGGCGACTACGTCGTGGTGCCGCATTTCACCTGGCGCGTGGCGAGCGTCGTGAACACGTTCCTCAGCGACAAGGAACGGCGTCTGTCGATGCATGCCGGGCACGCGGAAACGGCGATCCTGATGGCGCTGGCGCCCGAGACCGTGCACATGCAGCACGCCGTGGCCAACTACCCGCCCGAATTTCCGTGCAAGACACTGTCCGCCGACGGCCGGCCGGCTGCCGCCTGGACGGCGCGTGATTTCGGCCCCAGTGGCGTCATCGGCGACCCGCTGCCGGCCACGCTCGAACAAGGGCAGGCGATCCTGCAATCGCTGGCGCAAAGCTGGGCGCGCGGCATCACCGAATTGCATCAATTGCAGTGGCTGCAGCGCGATGAGCCAAGTTGGGGCAGGACGCACCAGACGGGCCACATCCAGGCGCCATGATGGTGCCTGTCGATTCCAAGCCGATGGCATATGGATTGCACACAGTCCGTTCTTTGCAGCGCCTTCGGCAAAGCGTCCACTTCACAAGGAACCTAACATGACGAATCCAGCGTCCCGCATCGCGCTGATGGCCCTGACCGCCGCGTTGACGAGCGGCGCCCAGGCCCAGGAGAAGTTCACCTACCTGACCAACTGGTACGCGCAGGCCGAGCACGGCGGCTTCTACCAGGCACTGGCCACCGGCCTGTACAAGAAGGAAGGGCTGGACGTGACCATCAAGATGGGCGGCCCGCAGGTCAACGGCATGCAACTGCTGGCGGCCGGCCAGACCGACTGCTTTATGGGCTACGACTCGCAGACCATCAAGGCCTGGGAGAACGGCGTCAATGCCGTCACCGTCGCAGCGGCGTTCCAGAAGGACCCGCAGGTGTTGATCGGCCACCCTGGCGTGGTCGACAAGATGGAAGACCTGAAGGGCAAGACGATCCTCATCAGCAGCGCAGCCAACACCACCTACTGGCCCTGGCTGATGACGACCTACAAGCTCGATGCGTCGCAGGCGCGGCCCTACACCTTCAACATCCAGCCCTTCATCGCCGACAAGAACCTGGTGCAGCAGGGCTACCTGTCGAGCGAGCCGTACGCGATCGAGAAGGAAGCCAAGTTCAAGCCGAGCGTGTTCCTGCTGTCGGACTACGGCTGGCCGCCGTACTCGACCACCATCGTGTGCATGGCCGAGACGGTGAAGAACAAGCCCAAGCAGGTGGCGGCGTTCGTCAAGGCCAGCATGCAGGGCTGGCGCGACTACCTGAAGGGCGACCCGTCGGCGGCAAACGCGATGATCAAGAAGGACAACCCGAACATGACCGACGACAAGATCGCGGTCGGCATCAAGCTGATGAACGAGACCGGCATGGTCGGCGGTGGCGACGCGGCGAAGATGGGCGTGGGCATCATCACCGACGAGCGCATGCAGAAGACCTACGACATGATGGTGGCGATGAAGCTGCTCGATCCGACCAAGGTCGATCTGAAGAAGACCTACACCACCGAGTTCGTCAAGGACCTGAAGATCATGCCCTGATCGAATGAGAGCGCACGGATGAGCGTTCCGCTGATCGACCTGTCTGCTGCACCGGACACCGTGCTGGCCGGGCGCATCGACGCCGCGTTGCGCGCATCGGGCTTCTTCGCCATCACCGGCCACGGCGTGAGCGATGGGGTGTTGGACGCGGCGTTCAACGCCTCGCATCGCTTCTTCGCGCTCGAGGAAGCCCACAAGCGGCGCTGGCACATCGACGGCTGGCCGATCAAACGCGGCTTCGACCCGATCGGCTGGCAGTCGCTCGATGTGGGCCAGCCGCCCGACGTGAAGGAAAGCTTCTACACCGGCAATGCCAGCCTGGGCCCGAACCAATGGCCCGACGAGACTCTGGTGCCGGGCTTTCGTGCCGCCTGCGAGGCGTATTCGGCCGCCATGGTGAAGGTGGCGCTGCGGCTGATGGGTCTGTTCGCCAACGCGCTCGGCATGGCCCGCCATGATTTCGATGGCTACATGCGCGACCCGACCTGCACCACGCGACTGTTGCACTACCCGCCGCAGCCGGTGAGCGCCGCGCCGGGGCAGATCGGCTGCGGCGCGCACACTGACTGGGGCGCGCTGACCCTGCTGGCACAGGACGATGCCGGCGGGTTGCAGGTGCAATGCGGCGACGGCAGCTGGCTCGACATCGATCCGCTGCCCAGCGCGCTGATCGTCAACACCGGCGACATGATGCCGCGCTGGACCAACGACCGCTGGCGCTCGACGATGCACCGGGTGGTGAACAAGTACAGCGGCACCGACCGCTGGTCGATCGCGTATTTCTTCGACCTCGATCCGGATGCACGCATCGAACCGTTGCCGGCGTGTGTCAGCGCCGACAACCCACCGCGCTACGCGCCGGTGACAGCCGGCGAACACCTGATCGAGATGTACAAGCGCACCACGGTGGCGGCGGGATGAACTCGGCAAGCGGGCCGAGCGCCGGGCCGCCCCAAGCTGGCCCGCGCCCCCTCGGGGGGCCGACCGAGGTACCCATCGGACGGGGGGTGGTCGATACCCCGGCAGTCGAGGTGCTGTCGGTCGAGAAGACCTACCCGAACGGCACGCGCGCGCTGGAGCCGGTGAACCTGACCGTGCGCGAGGGCGAGTTCGTCACCCTGCTCGGCCCGTCGGGCTGCGGCAAGAGCACGCTGTTGAAGATGATCGCCGGGCTGCTCGAGCCCAGTGACGGCCGCCTGCTGTTGTGGCGCAAGCCGGTCGATCAGGTCGAGGCCAGCGGCCATCGGTTGTCGTTCGTTTTTCAGGAGGCGACCCTGATGCCGTGGGCGAGGGTGCAAGCGAACGTGCAGCTGCCGCTCGACCTGGCCGGCGTGCCGGCGGCCGAGGCCGCGCCCCGGGTGCGCGATGCGCTGGCGCTGGTCGGGCTGGAGAAGTTTGCCGGCAACCTGCCGCGCGAGTTGTCGGGTGGCATGCAGATGCGCGTGTCGATCGCCCGCGGCTTGGTCACGCAGCCGACGCTGCTGCTGATGGACGAGCCCTTCGGCGCGCTCGACGAGATCACGCGCAACCGGCTCGACAGCGACCTGCTCGAGCTGTGGCAGCGGCAGAAGCTGACCGTGCTGTTCGTGACGCACTCGATCCACGAGGCCGTGTTCCTGTCGAATCGCGTGGTGACGATGGCGGCGCGGCCGGGGCGGGTCATCGAGCAGTTGAACATCGACGAGCCCTACCCGCGCAGCGCCGACTTCCGTGTCTCGACCGTCTTCAGCCGCTATGCCAAAACGCTGCAGGACAGCCTGTTGCGCGCCAGCGATGCCGGCGCCGAGGCGCTGCTGTGAACGCGCCGCGCCCCTCCCAAGCGCGAATTCCGCGGCGCGCGGCGCGCAAGGTTGCGCGGTGAGTGCGGTGATCAACGACAGCCCTTTGGTGCAACGACCGGCCATGGACAAGCCGTGGTTGGCGCGCCCCGAAGTGCAGCGCATCTTCTATCCGGCGCTGGTGGCGGTGCTGTTGATCGGCCTGTGGCAGGGTTTAGTCACCGCCTACCAGATCCCGAAGTTCCTGGTGCCTTCGCCGTGGCTGGTGGCGCAGACCATGGTCGCCGACTGGCACCTGTTGTTCGGCGCGCTGCTGACGACGCTGAAGATCACCGTCTTCGCTTTCATCTGCGCGGCGGTGCTGGGGGTGCTGATCGCCTTCGCCTTCGTGCAAAGCCGCCTCATCGAAACCGCGCTGTTTCCGTACGCCGTGCTGCTGCAGGTGACGCCGATCGTCGCCATCGCGCCGCTGATCATCATCTGGGTGAAGAACCCGACTGCCTCGCTGGTCATCTGCGCCACGCTGGTGGCGCTGTTCCCGATCATCGCCAACACCACGCTCGGGCTGCGCAGCGTCAACCCGGGCTTGATGAGCTATTTCAAGCTCAACCACGCGAGCCGGCTGCAGGTGCTGTGGCGGCTGCGCATTCCTAGCGCGCTGCCGTACTTCTTCGGCGGGCTGCGCATCAGTTCCGGCTTGGCGCTGATCGGCGCCGTGGTGGCCGAGTTCGTCGCCGGCACCGGCGGCACCGGCACCGGCCTGGCCTACCAGATCCTACAAAGCGGCTACCAGTTGAACATCCCGCGCATGTTCGCCGCGCTGCTGCTGATCACCGTCACCGGCGTGCTGCTGTTCGCAGCGATGGCCTGGCTGTCGCAATGGGCGCTGGGTGGCTGGCACGAGAGCGAGTCGCAACATGATTGATTCGAGTGAGGCGCAGCATGCCTGACCTGCTCGTGCGCGGCGCCGCGCATCTGTGGACCGGCCTGCGCGGCGCGGCCATGCGCCACAGCGGCGACCACGACATCCGTGTGCGCCACGGGGTCATCACCGACATCGGCACGCTGATGCCCGAGCCCGGTGAACGCGTCGTGGATGCCGCCGGCTGTGTCATCTACCCCGGCTGGGTCAACACCCACCACCACCTGTTCCAGAGCCTGCTGAAAGGCATCCCCGCCGGCATCAACCTCGGCTTGGTGCCGTGGCTGGCGGCGGTGCCGGTGCCGTACCGTCGTCACTTCGATACCGAACATGCGTTGCGGATCGCCGCGCGCGTGGGCCTGGTCGAGCTGATGCTGTCCGGTTGCACGACCGTGGCCGACCACCAGTACCACTACTGGCCGGGGATGCCCTTCGACGCGTCGGCGGCGGTGTTCGCCGAGGCGGAGGCGCTCGGCCTGCGCATGGTGCTGTGCCGCGGCGGCCAGACGCAGGCGCGCGCGATGACCGATGCCGCCGCGCCGCCGCAGGTGGCGCCGGAAACGCTGGACGCCTTCCTGGCCAGCGTCGAAGCCGCTGTCCAGCGCTTCCACGATCCAGGCCCGATGGCCATGCGGCGTGTGGTCAGCGCCATCACCACGCCGAACTGGTCGTGCCATGTCGATCACCTGAAGCCGATGGCGCGCGAGGCACGGCGCCTGGGCATCCGGCTGCACAGCCACCTGTCGGAAACTTACGATTACGTGCGCTGGGCACGCGACGTGCATGACTGCACGCCGCTGCAGTTCGTCGAACGGCACGAGTGGGTCGGGCCGGATGTGTGGTTCGCGCACATGGTGCACCTGGACGACGACGAGATCGCGCTGTGTGCAAGCACCGGCACCGGCATCGCGCATTGCCCGCAAAGCAACGGCCGGCTTGGCTCGGGCATCGCGCGCGTGCCGGAGATGCTGGCCGCCGGCGTGCCGGTGTCGCTGGCGGTCGATGGCGCGGCATCCAACGAGGCGGCCGACATGCAAAGCGAAGCGCATGCCTGCTGGCTCATGCACCGGGCCGACCCGCGCGCCGGTGAACGGGCGAACTCGGGCCACGTGCCGGGCCATCACCTTCGGCAGCCCGGCGGCGACGCCGCCGCGATGACGGTCGAAGACGTCGTGCACATCGGCACCGCCGGTGGCGCGCGGGTGCTCGGCATCGACGGCATCGGCACCCTCGAGATCGGCAAGGCGGCCGACTTCGCGGTCTACGACCTCGACGATCCGCGCCACTTCGGGCTGCACGACCCGGCCCTCGGCCCGGTGGCCAGCGGGGGCAGGGCTCGCCTGCGCGCGTTGCTGGTGGCGGGCCGATTGGTGGTGGAAAACGACGCCATTCCGGGCCTCGATCTGGCCGAGCTTCGGCACGAAGCGCAGGCCCTGGTCAATACGATGTCGAGCGCATGAGCGACACATTCGATGCGGCCAGCGTCGCGCGAGCCAGCGCCACGGTGGCGGCCGGCCTGCCGGCGCTGGAGTGGATCACCGACAGCCGGGTGGAGCGGCTGAGCCAGGATTTCTACTGGTTCAGCCCGGTCCTCAAGCGCCAGCTGGAGGGCCTGCGTGCCGACGCGGTGGTGCGGCCGAAGAGCGAGGACGAGATCCGCGCTGTCGTCAGCGCCTGCGCCACCGCGGGCGTGCCGATCACCGTGCGCGGCAGCGGCACCGGCAACTACGGTCAGTGCATGCCGCTGCACGGCGGCTTGATCCTCGACCTGAGCGCCTTCAAGCAACTGCTGTGGGTCAAGCCCGGCGTCGGCCGGGCGCAGGCCGGCATCCGCATGATGGAGATGGACCGGCAGACACAACCCGCAGGTTGGGAACTGCGCTGCGTGCCCAGCACCTTCCGCAGCGCGACCTTGGGCGGTTTGTACGGCGGCGGCTTCGGCGGTGTCGGCTCGATCAATTTCGGTCCGCTGGCCAGCACCGGCAACGTGCTCGGCGTGCGCGCGATGAGCATCGAGCCCGAGCCCCAGGTGGTGGAGCTGCGCGCGCCCGAGGCGCTGCTGCTGCACCACGTCTATGGCACCAACGGTCTGGTGCTCGAGCTCGAGGTAGCACTGGCACCGGCGCACCCGTGGTTGGAAGCCATCGTCTGCTTCGACAGCTTCGAAGCCGCGATCGAATTCGCCGACGAGCTGGCCTCGTCACCGGGCCTGGTGAAAAAGAGCGTGACGCTGCTCGCCGATCCGATCCCCGACATGTTGCTGGCGGCGGTGCCGCCGCTGGCCGGCACGATGACGGCCGCCTCGCACGCGGTGCTGGTGCTGGTGGCCGAGTTCAGCGAAGGCGGTTTCATGCAGCTGCTGCTGCGCCACGGCGGCACGGCCACCTACCGCAAGACTGCCGCCGAAGTCGCGGCCAGCAACCGCACCATCGTCGAATACACCTGGAACCACACCACCTTGCACGCGCTGAAGGTGAACAAGGGCCTGACCTACATCCAGAGCGGCTTCGAAGCCGGTCGTCATGTCGCGCAGGCCAAGGCGCTGCGCACATTGCTCGGCGATGAGGTACCGGTGCACCTGGAATTCATCCGCACCAAGGAAGGGGCGATGAACTGCTCGGGGTTGCAACTGGTGCGCTTCACGAGCGAGGAGCGGCTTAACCGCATCATGCAGATCCATCGCGAACACGGTGTGTTCATCGCCAACCCGCACGTCTATGTCGTCGAAGACGGCAAGCAAGGGCAAGTCAACCCGGATGTGGTGGCGATGAAAGTGCGCTTCGATCCGCAGGGGCTTCTCAACCCTGGCAAGCTGCGCGGCTGGGAACAGCGCGAGCGCATCATGGCCGGCATGCACAGCGGCCAAGCGTCGCTGACCACGCTGCCGAAGTTCTGAGGTTTCGTCGCAACAGGGGTCCCGGCTTGAAGCTTCGGGCGCGTCATGCGGTGCCGGCCGGATTGCTGTGGTGTCTTGCCTGGGGCGCCCAGTCCGCGACGCTGGCACCGTTTGTCGGCAAGGCCGGTGAGTCGCCGGGTGCGCCGTGGGAATTGGTCGTGTTTCCCGGAGCCGACAAGCCGCCGACGCGGTTCCGCGCCGTCGAACTCGATGGGCGACCGGTGCTGAGCGTCGAGGCCGATCGATCGTATGGCGACCTGATCCATCCGTTGCCCGGCGGCACCGAGGCCCGCTGGCTGGCCTGGCGTTGGCGGGTCGACGAGGCCAATCCGGCTGCCGACCCGCGCAATCGCGGCACCGACGACCACGCGGTGCAGGTCTGCGTGGCCTTCGCGCTGCCGCTGGTGTCGGTGCCCTTCGTCGATCGCCAGTTCCTGCGCATTGCCAGCCTGCGCGCCGGCCGCACCTTTCCGGCCGCTTCGGTGTGTTACGTGTGGGATTCGCGCCTGGCCGACGGCAGCGTGCTGGACGATGCCTTCACGCGGCGCGTGCGCATCATCGTGCTGCACGGCGCCGGTTCGCCGCTGAAGACTTGGCTGAGCGAACGGCGCGACGTGCGCGCCGATTTCCTGCGCCTGTTCGCCGACGAGGCCACGCTCGCGCCGGCCATCCTCGCCGTTGTCGTGTCGGCTGACGCCGACAACACGCAGGGCCACAGCCAGGCCTATGTGGCCGATCTCGATTTCGAGCCTTGACTGGCCGGGGTGTGGCATGCGAACTGCTAGAGTTGTTGCAGGAGTAGAAGCGTTCACTGCTTTGCCGCTGCGGTACACAAGGTGCCGCAGCCGAGCGGCCGGAAATTGCTCTGTCGTGGTTCGTCGGTGGGGTGATCACGCCGCATGCGCCGCCCGGCAATCATTCAACGCAACACCGCCATGCTCACCGCCCAGCAACCCGTGTTCCGCAAGTTCTGGCACGCCACCGTGCCGCTGTCCAGCCTGCAAGGCGAGACGCCCCAGCCCTTCACGTTGCTGGGCGAACCCATCGTGCTGTTCCTCGACGAGCGTGGGCAGCCTGCGGCCTTGAAGGACCGCTGCTGCCACCGCACCGCCAAGCTCAGCAAGGGCCGCTGCATCGACGGCAAGCTGCAGTGCGGCTATCACGGCTGGACCTACAACGGCGCCGGCCGCGTGATCCGCATCCCGCAGTACGACGCCGGGCGCGCCATTCCGGCCGACTACTGCACACCCGCCTTCCGATGCGTGGCGAAATACGGCTACGCCTGGGTGGCACTGGAAGAACCGATCGCGCCGATCCCTCACATCCCCGAGTTCGACGACCCTGCGTACCGCACCATCTTCCAGTTCTACGAACGCTGGGCGACGAGCCCGCTGCGCGCACTGGAAAACAGCTTCGACAACAGCCATTTCAGCTTCGTGCACCGAGCCACATTCGGTGTCGCCGATCAGCCCAGGCCAAGCAGGTACGAGCTGGTCGAGCAGGACACCGGTTTCTATGCCGAGACGGTCATCGACGCGGCCAATCCGCCGGCCTACCAGCGCGTTACCGGACTCACCGACGCCATCACCACGCGCCATATGCGCAACGCCTACTACCTGCCGTTCTTGAGGCGGCTGGACATCGAATACCCGTCGGCGAACGGCAAGGCCGGCGTGCGCCACATCATCATCAACTGCTTCACGCCGATCGACGATGGCCACATCCAGCTGGTGCAATGGCTGTTCCGCAACGACAGCGAGGCCGATTGCCCCGAAGCGATGCTGATCGAGTTCGACCATGTCATCACGCGCGAGGACAAGGACATCCTCGAATCGACCGACCCCGACGCGCTGGTGGACACGCGCCGCCGCGGCATCGAATATTCGATGGACAGCGACCGCCCGGGCATGCTGATCCGCAAGAAACTGATGGAGCTGCTGGCGCGGCACGGCGAGGCCGAGGTGCACCGGGGCAGCGCCGGCATCGCGTCGATGACCGGGTGACCACCGAGATCGTCCTGGGGCGGTCGCGAACGCGCGCCGACTAGGGTTTCCGGCCTTACCCCAAAGCGGCGGCGGCGCGATGCTGTGAACTGTTCAAACCCGCCCGGAGCCCGTCGGCATGGCCAAAGTCACCTTCATCGCCTTTGACGGCTCGCCGCACCCGGTCGAGGTCGAACCCGGCACCACGCTGATGCACGCGGCCACCGACAACGGGGTGCCCGGCATCGACGGCGACTGCGGCGGCAACTGCGCCTGCGCCACGTGCCACATCTACATCGAAGCACCGTGGGCCGAACGCACCGGCACACGCACACAGATCGAAGACGACATGCTCAATTTCAGCGCCGGGCTGCGCGACAACTCGCGGCTGGCCTGCCAGATCACGATGACCTCAGCGCTCGACGGGCTGGTGGTGCACATGCCCGAGGGGCAGCACTGACGCGTCGTCCCACCTCGCCCCACCCAGGAGTCCGTTTCCATGCACACCACCTCTCCCGAACTGCTGGCCGCAGCGCGCGCCGAAGCCGCGAACATGCCGCTCGACCAGATCGATCCAGCCTCGCTGCAGTTCTTCGCCGACGGCGTGGAGCTGCCGTATTTCGAGCGGCTGCGCCGCGACGACCCGGTGCACCACGCGGTCAGCCCGTGGGCGGGACCGTACTGGTCGGTCACGCGCTATGCCGACATCATGCATGTGGACACCCATCCGGCGATCTTCTCGTCGGCCTGGACCCACGGCGGCATCACGCTGTTCGACCCGCCGCCGGAAGAGCAGCTGCCGATGTTCATCGCCATGGACCCGCCGGTGCACGACGCACAACGCAAGGCGGTGCAGCCGATCGTCGCGCCGGGCAACCTGGCAAACATGGAAGCGCTGATCCGCGAACGCACGCGCAAGGTGCTCGACGCGCTGCCGCGCAACCAGACCTTCGACTGGGTCGACAAGGTGTCGATCGAGCTGACCACGCTGATGCTGGCCACGCTGTTCGACTTTCCGCTCGAAGACCGGCGGCTGCTGACTTGGTGGTCGGATGTGTCGACGATGAACAAGCGCGTCGATCCGAATGCGCTCGACCCGCAGGAGCGCATGGCCGAACTGGGCAAGATGCTGGCCTACTTCACGCGCCTGTGGAACGAGCGCGTGAACGCCGAGCCCACCGGCGACCTGGTGTCGATGCTGGCGCATGGCCCGGCCACGCGCAACATGACGCCGGTCGAGTACATGGGCAACCTGGTGCTGTTGATCGTCGGCGGCAACGACACCACGCGCAACAGCATGACCGGTGGGCTGATCGCGATGCACGAGCACCCGGCCGAATGGGCCAAGCTGCGCGCCAACCCCCAACTGATGGACAGCCTGGTGCCCGAGATCATCCGCTGGCAAACGCCGCTGGCATACATGCGCCGCACCTGCGTGCAGGACACCGAGCTGGCGGGCAAGTCGATCAAAAAGGGCGACAAGATCGCGATGTGGTACTTGTCGGGCAACCGCGACGAGACCGCGATCGAACGCCCGAACGAGTTCATCATCGACCGCGCGCGACCGCGCCAGCACTTGTCCTTCGGCTTCGGCATCCACCGCTGCGTGGGCAACCGGCTGGCGGAGATGCAGTTGAAGATCCTGTGGGAGGAAATTCTCGAGCGCTTCGAGACCATCGAAGTGATGGGTCCGCCGACGCGCGTACGCTCGACTTTCGTGCGCGGCTTCAGCGCGCTGCCGGTGCGCATCCCGGGCTGAGACCATCCGCGAACGAGCCGCCACAATGGCCCGGTGAGCACCCAGGTCATTTTCGGTTTCCACGCGGTGGGCGTGCGGCTGCGGGCCGCGCCCGCTTCCGTGGTCGAAGTCCATGTCGACAGCACGCGCCGCGACGCGCGCATGCGCAAGCTGCTCGACAGCGCCGCCTCGGCCGGCGTGCGGCTGCACGACAGCGACGATGCGCGGCTGACACAACTGTGCGGCGCAGCGCGCCACCAGGGCGTGGTGGCGCGGGTCACGCCGTTGCCACGATCGAATTCGCTCGACGACATCCTCGATGCGGTGCAAGGCCCGCCGCTGCTGCTGGTGCTGGACGGCGTGACCGACCCGCACAACCTCGGCGCCTGCCTGCGCGTCGCCGACGGGGCGGGTGTGCACGCGGTGATCGCGCCGAAGGACCATGCGGTGGGGCTGAACGCCACTGTGGCCAAGGTGGCCAGCGGCGCCGCCGACACGGTGCCGTACCTGATGGTGACCAACCTGGCGCGCACCCTGGGCGAGTTGAAAGAGCGCGACATCCGCGTCGTCGGCCTCGCCGACGACGCCAGCGTCACGTTGCATGCCGCCGCGCTGCAAGGCCCGTTGGCGCTGGTGCTGGGTGCCGAAGGTGCGGGCATGCGCCAACTCACACGCCGCAACTGCGACGACCTGCTGCGCATCCCGATGCACGGCGCGGTGGAAAGCCTGAACGTGTCGGTGGCCGCCGGCGTGTGCCTGTACGAGGCGCTGCGCCAGCGTCGGGCCTGAGCTCGGCGCGTCAAGACAGTTGCAACAAGCCCAGATAGACCGCGCTGCCCGCCACCAGACCCCAAAGCGTTTGCCGCGTCATCCCGATCACCAGGGCCAGAACCAGCGCTGAAATCAGCCGGGGCTCGGTGGTCACGGCGATGGTCCAGGCTTGCATCGTCATGGCACCGGCCGGCAGCCGCGGCATGATTTCGGGCACGGTGATGGCCAGCAACGCCGCCAGCGGCGCATAGCGCAGCGCCTGCTCGACGCGGCCGCGAGGTTGCCAGCGCCTCGGCAGTAGCAGGAAGAAGCTGCGCGAAAGCAGCGTCACCAGCGACAACAGCACGATCAGCAGCCACAGCTCGGGGGTGGAATAGGACATGGTCAGCGTGGCTTCAGTCGGCGCGTCGTGCCACCAGCAGCGCCGCGGTCACACCGGCGATGACGGCGGCAAAAGTGCCCAGGCGATGCGGCCAGTCGGCGCCGGCCAGGCTGACGACGATGCTGGCCGCGGCCGCGGCCCAGGCCGGCCGGCCGACGAGCATCGGCACCGTGATCGCGAACAGCGCCAGCACCCCGATGTAGGCGAGTTCCGCACCCATCGGCAGCACCAGCGCCAGAACGATGCCACTCACCGATGCGCCACACCAGACGGCGGCGGTGATGGCATTCGCGCCATTCAGCAGGGCCACCCGCTGCACCAGGGGCCCGGCTCGTTGGCGCTGCATCAACACCGCCAGCGGCCCGTCGATGGTGATGAACGCGGTCGCCAGTCGCAGCGGCAGTGGCAATCGGCGCAGATGCCGGGACAACACGGCGCTGTAGACCACGAAGCGCAGGCTGGCCAGGGCCGCGGCAAGCACCATCGGCAGCACGGCGACGCCGGCCGACATCAGCGGCAGCACGGTGAGTTGCGAGGTGCCGGAATAGACGACGAAGGTCATGCCCAGGGCCACCGCCAGCCCGAGGCCGAGCTTCATCATCGCCACGCCGGTGACCAGGCCCCAGGCGGCCATCGCCGGCAGGCTGGGTGCCACCGCGCGCGCGCCGTCAGCGAAGGCGGCGCGGCGCACCGCGTGCCGGTTCAGGGCCAGCAGCATGGGCGGCGCGTGAAGACGATGCACATGCCTTGCATAATGGCACCGCCTGTCATAGCAGCGCGGCGCGGCTCGATACACTGGCAAGACCTCGCGTCAGCCGAAGCCTGCCCATGCCTGTCATCGCCATTCATCACCCGCTGGTGCGTCACAAGGTCGGACTGCTGCGCGAGGACGGTATCTCGACGAAGAAGTTTCGCGAACTGACCAACGAACTGGCGCGCTTGCTGGCCTACGAGGCGACGGCCGACTTCCCGCTGGAAAAGACCACCGTGCAATGCTGGAGCGGCCCGACCGAGATCGATCAGATCGCGGGCCGCAAGGTGACGGTGGTGCCGATCCTGCGCGCCGGGCTGGGCATGCTCGATGGTGTGCTCGACATGATTCCGAACGCGAAGGTCAGCGTGGTCGGCGTCAGCCGCAACCACGAAACCCTGCAGCCGGAGCAGTATTTCGAGCGTTTCGTCGGCCACCTCGATCAACGCACCGCGCTCATCATCGACCCGATGCTGGCCACCGCTGGCTCGATGATCGCCACCGTCGATCTGCTCAAGCGCAATGGCTGCAAGGACATTCGCGCGCTGGTGCTGGTGGCGGCGCCCGAAGGCATGGCTGCGCTGGCTGCGGCACACCCGGACGTGCGCTGCTGGACGGCGGCCATCGATAGCCACTTGAACGAGGTCGGCTACATCATCCCGGGGCTGGGCGACGCGGGCGACAAGATCTTCGGCACCAAGTAGCCGCACACAGCGTGCGCCGCTTCAACCCGCCCAGCCGAAAGCACCGACCAGCGCACCGCCGGCCACCAGCCACACTGGGCTGAGCCCGGTGCGCAGCAATCCGAACACGGTCAGAGGCACCAGCAACATCGCACCCGGGTGGCTGCGCGACGGCTCAGTGAGGACCCAGCCGGTGGCCAGCAGCAGGCCCAGCGTCAGCGGCGCCAGCCCGGCGGTGAACGCGCGCACGGCGAGGGAATCGCGGCGCGCATGGCCCCAGCGCGTGGCACTCAACGCCAGCGTGGTCGATGGCAGCAGGCTGCCCACGGTGGCGGCCAGCACGCCGGCCAGACCGGCCACGTTCCAGCCCAGCACAGCCACGAAGAGCACGTTCGGCCCCGGTGCGGCCTGGGCGATGGCCACCGAGTCGGTGAACATGCCATCGTCGAGCCAGCCCTTTTCGGCCACCAGGTAGCGCTGCATGTCGGGCGCGGTGGCGATGGCACCGCCGATGGCCAGCAGCGACAGCATTGCGAAATGGCTGAACAGCGACCACAGCACCGCCACGTCCGCGCCGTGGCCCCCCAGCCACACGGTGCTCACGGGGCGCGCATCCTTGCGAGACGCCAGGTCGCCAGCGCCACCGACAGCGAGCCCAGGCCCAGCACCACGCCGATCAGCGGCCAGCGCAGCACGCCGACGGCGACGAAGGTCAACAGCGCCAGCAGCGCGCAACTTCGCCAGCCGAGCACGCTGTCGTGCAGGCTGCCGGCCAGTTTCAACGCGGTGGCGATGATCAGCCCGGCGGCCACCGCGCCCATGCCGCGCAGCGCACCGGCGACCATCGGCAGGTGGCGCCACTGCCCGTACAGCATCGCCAGGGCGACGACGATCAGCAGCGGCGCCAGCATCAGGCCGGCGAGCGCGGCGGCAGCGCCGCGCCAGCCCATGAAGCGGTCGCCGACGGTCAATGCCAGGTTGACGATGTTCGGCCCCGGCAGCACCTGGCTGATGGCGAGCAGGTCGAGGAACTGCCGCCGCGTCAGCCAGCGCTGGCGCTCGACCAGTTCGCGCTGCGCCACCGCCAGCACGCCACCGAATCCCTGCAGCGCGAGCCAGTTGAAGACGCGGAAGATCTCGCCGGCGCTGGCCGGTCGGCGCAGCGTGTCCGCTGCCTCTGAACTGTCAGCCATGGGCGCGCGGCTTCATGCGGCTCGCCGCCCACAGGCTGGCCAGCAACGCCAGCAGCATCCAGCCCACCGCCACCCAGCTGAGGCCGCCGAAGCCGGTGGCGCTGATGATGGCGCCGCCGCTGGCCGCGCCGGCAAACTGGCCCAGATACATGGCCGACGAGTTCAGCGAGATCAGCGCCGTCGCCAATGCCGGAGCCGCCAGGGCCAGGCGCGCCTGCTGCGCCGAATTCGAGGCGAAGCAGCCGAGCGCCCAGGGAGTGGTCACCAGCAGCGCGCTGATGAACCCTGTCGCCAGTGGCCACGCCAGCAGCGCCAGCAGCATGCAGGTCAGCGTCAGCGCCACCGCAGTGGCGGCGCCGATGCGGTCGATATGGCGCGCGACCAGCACGTTGCCGATCAGGCCGATCGCGCCGAACCATAGGAAGAGCAATCCGATCTGCGCCGGGCTGGCAGCGAGTACCTGGCTGTAGTAGGGCGCGAAGTAGCTGAACAGCGTGAACTGGCCAGCAGCACTGAGCGCGGTGACGGCCACCACCAACATCAGCAGCGGGCTGGTGAAGACCCGACGCCAGTCGCCGAGCGACAGCGGCGGCGCCTTGATGCCCGCGGGCAGGGCGCGCCAGATGCCGGCGGCGGCCAGCAGCGCAAACCCGGCGACACCGGCGAACGCCCAGCGCCAGCCGAAGGTCTCGCCGACATAGGCCGACAGCGGCATGCCCAGCACCGAGGCCAGCGACCAACCGAGGAAGACGAAGGTGATGGCGCGGCCGCGGTCGCGCGGCGCGGCCAGCACGCTGATGGCCGCCGCCGCCTGCGGTGTGAACGCGGCCGCGCCGAGCATGCACAGGCAGCGCAGCGGCAGCAGCGCGCCGTAGCTCGGCATCGCTGCCGACAGCAGGTGCAGGGCGGCGTACCACAGCAGCGCCGATATCAGCAGCCGGCGCTTGTCCCAGCCACTGAGCAGCGCCGCCAGCAGCGGCGAGCCGAAAGCCATGACCACCGCCGCGGCGCTGATCAGCTGCCCGCCGAGCGCCACCGACACCTGCAGCGAACGCACGATGTCGTTGAGCACGCCGGCAGTCACCATCACGCCGCAGCCGATGGCGAAGTTGCCGAACAACAGGGCCCAGCGGGCGTTGTTGTAGCGTGGCCTGGCGGCGTCGCCCAATCCGTCGGCTGCCGCGGGTACGGCAGCGTTCAGCGCAACACCTTCAGGGCATCGGGGTTGACGATGTTGGTCGGGTTGTTGTTGACGAAACTGACCACGTTGTCGAACGCCGCGGCGAAATACAACTCGTAGCTGTCCTGCTCGACATAGCCGATGTGCGGCGTGCACACCGCGTTCTCCAGCCGCAGCAGCGGGTGGCCCTGCAGGATCGGTTCGGTGTCGAAGACATCGATGGCGGCCAGGCCCGGTCGGCCGCGGTTCAGCGCCGAGACCAGCGCGTGCTCTTCCACCAGTTCGGCGCGCGAGGTGTTGACGAACAGCGCGGTGGGCTTCATGCGCGACAGGTCCGCGAGCTTGACCACCCCGCGCGTGTTCTCGTGCAGCCGCAGGTGCAGGCTGAGCACATCGCAGCTTTCGAAGAAGGCCTCGCACGATTCGGCGGCGATGATGCCGTCCTCGCGCGCCTTGTCGCGTGCCGACGGGCTGCCCCACACCTGCACCTGCATGCCGAAGGCGCGGCCGTACGAGGCCACGCGCTGGCCGATCTTGCCGTAGCCCCAGATGCCCAGCGTGCGCCCGCGCAGCACCAGCCCGAGGCCGAAGTTGGGTGGCATCGACGCGGCCTTCAGGCCCGACTGCTGCCAGGCGCCGTGCTTCAGGTTGCCGATGTATTGCGGCAGCCGGCGCATCGACGCCATGATCAGCGCCCAGGTCAGCTCGGCCGGCGCGTCGGGCGAGCCGACGCCTTCGGCCACCGCGATGCCCAGTCGCGTGCAGGCCTCGACATCGATGTGCGCGCCGACCTTGCCGGTCTGCGAGATCAGCTTCAGCTTGGGCAGCTTCTCGAGCAGCTGGCGCGGAAAATGGGTGCGCTCGCGGATCAGCACCAGCACATCGGCATCGCGCAGGCGCACCGACAACTGGCCGATGCCTTTGACCGTGTTGGTGAACACCTTCGCGTTCAGTGTGTCCAGTCGCGAGGCGCATTTCAGCTTGCGCACCGCGTCCTGGTAGTCGTCGAGGATGATGATGTTCATGGAACCGGTCATTTTGCCCTGCCAGTTGCAGCACGCCGCGCGGGGCTACGATGCGCTCCCCATCCACTGCCCCACGACACCATGAGCATCTCGATGTATTCGGCCAGCGCGCCGGTTTTCATCCGCACGTTGAACAACATGCTCGGCTGGCTGAAGCTGGCGGCGGCGCACGCCGAAGCACGCGGCTTCGACAGCGCCAACTACCTCGGCCAGCGGCTGGCACCGGACATGTTGCCGATGGCGCGCCAGGTGCAGATCGCCACCGACGCGGCCAAGGGCTGCATGGCACGTCTGTCGGGCACCGAGATGCCGAAGTGGCCCGACGACGAAAGCACGCTGGACCAGCTGTCGGCGCGCATTCGCACCTGCCTGGACTACGTGAACACGTTTTCAGCCGCGCAGATCGACGGCTCCGAGAGCCGCCAGATCGTCATTCCGATGCGCGGGGGCGAGTCGATGACGCTGGACGGCGAGACGTTCCTGAAGCACTTCGCGCTGGCCAACTTCTTCTTCCACTGCAGCGCAACCTACATGCTGCTGCGCCACAACGGCGTGGCACTGGGCAAGGCCGACTTCCTGGGTGGGCGCTGAGGGCCCGGTCGACAGGTCTGACGCGTCGGCCAGACGCGCGGTCTACGAGCAGCTGAACACGCTGTCCAGGTCGCTGAGCGGAAAGGTCGAGTCGATGTCGCGCTGCAGCGCAGCGCGCGTGCGCTGCGCGCCGTGGGCGGGCAGCGCGTCGAACACCGCGGCCCGCAACTGCCACAGGTCGGCCGGTTCTTCGGCGCCGCGCACTTGCTGGCGCAGCCAGTCGGCACGCGCGCCGGGTGACGAGTCGATGGCCTGCAGGAAAGTCTGCTTCAGCTGCACGAAGGCGCGGCGCGCGGCAAGGTGGGCACGCCGGTCCGCGGGCAGTCCGTAGTGCAGCGATGCGGCGCGGGCCGGCTGCCTGTAAGCGAGTGAAAGTGTCATGGCAAATGGGGCCGGTGCCGTCAGGGCAGGGTCAGGGCAACAGAGGCGCGAAGCCCGAGCGCGGCGCGCGGGTGGGGAAATGGCGGTTCAATTGCGCGACGCGCTTCTCGGCCTCGTGCTGGCTGTGCGAGCGCGCCACCACGCTGTACAGCTCGGTGCGCAGGTGCCACAGTTCGCGCAGCGAGCGCGCCTGGTCGATGCGGTGGCTCAGGCCCTTGGCCTCGGGTGCGTCGAGGTCGCGCAGGCTGTCGATGAAGTCGCTGCGCACCGGCGGCAGCCGATCCAGGCCCGGCGACGCCTGCAGCGGCCCCGGAGCCATCAACCAGAACCACAGCCGATGCCAGGCCGAGCGTGGTGCCGTGCGCAGCGAAGGCGGGCAGACCTCGGTGCGCCAGCCGACGCGCGAGGCCAGCGAGTCCTGCGGTGCTCTGCGCAGCGGGTGATGAACGAGCAGGCTGAAAGACAACATGGATGTGACTTCGGACACAACGCAACAAACTTGAGCGCATTGTTCGACCGAAGCGCGCGTGTTAAGCGCGGAACAAAGGGCGCAAGTCGCCCTTGTTCGGGCCCGCGCGACGCACCCAGGAAAGCCGCCCACGGGCCGATCGCGCCGGCGGCGGGTCAATTGGCGCGCTATGCGCCGGCCGGATCAGAGCGTGCCGTGCTGCCGCTTGCGCAGCGCGGTGTAGTGCCACCAGGGCTGCGGCGCGGCGCCCTGCATGAAGTCGGTGGCGGCCATGAAGGTGTCGAGCACGCACGGGTCCTGGCGCTTGCCCGTCGCGGCGCACAGGCGCTGGTACAGCGCGAACGGCGTCGCGGTGCGCGCAGTTCGTCGGGGTGCTCGATGCCGATCAGGCGCAGGTCAGCGGCCAGCGCCGGGCCGATGTTGGGCAGCTGCTCCAGCGTCAGGCAATGCGGCTGCTTCGGCGGCCTTGGGCCTCTTGACCATGGCGCGGCTCACATCAGCATGGTGTTGCGGATCAGCCCGACGGCCAGACCTTCGAGCACGAAGCTGTCGTCGTCGCCGGCCACCAGCAGGTCTGGAAATCGGGGTTCTCGGGAATCAGCTCGATGCCGGCCTTGGTCTTGCGGAAGCGCTTGACGGTGACCTCATCGCCGAGCCGCGCGACGACGATCTGGCCGTTCTTCGCCTCGCTGGACTTCTGCACCGCCAGCAGGTCGCCGTCCATGATGCCGGCGTCGCGCATGCTCATGCCGCGCACCTTCAGCAGGTAGTCGGGCCGGCGCGCGAACAGGCTGGCTTCCATCAGGTAGCTCTGGTCGATGTGTTCCTGCGCCAGGATCGGCGAGCCGGCAGCCACGCGGCCGACCAGCGGCAGGTTCAGCTGCGCCAGGCTCGGCAACGGCAGGCTGTACTGCTTGCCGTACTGGCTGAAGCGCGCGGCGTTGAGCGCGCGCAATGTGTCAGACTGCAAGCGGATGCCGCGCGAGGTGCCGCCGACCAGTTCGATGACGCCCTTGCGCGCCAGCGCCTGCAGGTGTTCCTCGGCGGCGTTGGCCGAGCGAAAGCCCAGTTCGGCGGCGATCTCGGCACGCGTGGGCGGTGCGCCGGTGCGCTCGATGGCGCTTTGCACCAGATCGAGCACCTGCTGCTGGCGGTCGGTGAGCTTGGGGCTGTTCGATCAGGGGGTCTCGCATTCGGTCGCCATTGGGTCAGTCTTGGCCTGGGTGTTTGTCCAGTGGCTGTATTTTCATCCAGAGTTGCAAAAAATGCAAAGCTTGCCCGCGCACGACGATGATCATCGGCACCGGCGGCACCATCGCCGGGCTCGCCGCGACTCGGGCGACAACGTCGGCTACCGCGCCGCCCAGCTGGACGTGCAGCAACTGATACACCGGCTGCCGCTGGCCGACCTCGGTGCGAGACCGAGCAACTGGCGCAGGTGGACAGCAAGGACATGGCGCACGCGCTGTGGCAACTCGCTGGCGCAGCGCGTGGCCGCGCACCTGGCGCGCGACGAGGTCGGCGGCATCGTCATCACCCACGGCACCGACACGCTGGAAGAAACCGCGTACTTCCTGCACCGCGTGCTGGCGCCGGCCAAGCCGGTGGTGCTGTCGCGCGGCGATGCGCCCGGCCAGCGCCCTGCTGGCCGACGGGCCGCAGAACCTGCGCGATGCCCTGGCGCTGGCCGCCGTGCCGGGTGCGCGCGGCGTGCTGGCGGTGATGGCGCAGCAGGTGTTCGCGGCGACCGGCCTGCGCAAGGCGCACAGCTACCGGCTCGACGCGCTTCGGCCGGGCGATGCCGGGCCGCTGGCGCGCATCGAAGAAGGGCGCTTGCGCCGCTTTCGCGACTGGCCCGAGGGCAGTGCGCTGGGCCTGGCGGCATATCGAACGGTCGGCGCCGGACTGGCCGCGCGTCGACATCGTCACCAGCCACGCCGGCGCCGACGGCGCGCATCGTGGATGCCCTGATGCTGCCGGCGCGCCGCAAGGCATCGTCGTCGCCGGCACCGGCAACGGCAGCGTGCATGCGGGCTCGAAGCCGCGCTGCGGCGTGCGCAGGCGGCTGGCGTGGCCGTGCGGCGTTGCACGCGCTGCGCCGAGGGCGTTGCTCATCGGCGGCCGATGCGGACGAGCTGCCGTCGGCCGGCGACCTGACGCCGGTGCAGGCGCGCATCGAGCTGATGCTCGAACTCCTGGCGCTGCCGCGCTGAGACCGTCGCGCCGACTCGCCGCTGTCGCTACACGACCGGACGCCGATGCAAGAATGGCGCGATGGACCCGCGCGAAGCACTCAAGACGGCCCAGGCGCTCGGCCTCACGCTGCCGACCCCCGCCTACATCTTCGGCGCGATCGTGTTCGGCATCATCGGCCTGGTGGCCTTCCGCAGGGGGCGCAAGCAGCAGCGCACACGCGCGGTCTTGATCGGCGTCGCTCTGATGCTGTATCCGTACCTGATTTCAAGGACATGGCTGTTGTACGCCGTGGGCGCGATGCTGTGCGTGGGCCTGTGGATCGAGCGCCGCTACTGACCTGCCGCGCGCCGCGCGCGCCGCTTCAGACCACGCTCAAGGCCACATCGATGTTGCCGCGGGTGGCGTTCGAGTACGGGCACACCTCGTGCGCGGTCTTGACCAGTGCTTCGGCGGCGGCCTTGTCCATGCCCGGCACGGTGATGGCCATCGACACGGCGATGCCGAATGCACCTGCCTTGCCGCGTCATCGGGCCGATCGACACATCCGCTTTGATCGAGACATCGGCGGCCAGTTTGATCTGCTGCTTGCGCGGCCACCGCCTTCATGGCACCGATGAAGCAGGCCGAATAGCCGGCGGCGAACAGTTGCTCGGGGTTGGTGCCGGGACCACTGTCTCCACCCAGTTCCTTCGGCGTGGACAACTGCAGCTTGATCTTGCCGTCGGACGATTCGGTGCTGCCGGTGCGCCCACCGGTGGAGGTGGCGTGTGCGGTGTAGAGGGCTTTGTCGATGGCCATGGGGTTTCCTTTCGTTGGATGCGCTCGAGTGCGAACTTGCCTGCTGATTTACGGCGCGAACCTTAGCCCGCCTTGGCCAGCTCGTCCAGCGTGGCATGCAGCGCCAGCCAGCGTTCTTCCAGCTGATGGGTCTCGGCGGCAATGTGCGCCAGCTTGCGACCCAGTTCGGCGAAGTCATCGGGGCGCACCGCGTCGGCAGCGAGCGCGGTGTCCACCTCGGCCTTTTCCGAACTCAATCGTGCCAACCGCGTCTCCAGCTGTTGCAGTTCGATGCGCAACGGCCGCGTGCGCTGCGCCTGTTGTGCACGCTGCTGCTTGTCGCTCTTTCGATCGACTTTGCGCTCGTCGCGCGCTGCCGCGGGCTGCCGCTTGGACACGGCGGGCGAGGCGGCCGTGGCCGCCGGCGCCGCTTCCAGCGCCGCACGCGGGCCCTGCCAGGCCGGCGCTGCGAGCCCCTTGGCCGTCGCACGCGAGACCTCGAGCAACCACTGCTGGTAGTCGTCGAGGTCGCCGTCGAAAGGCTTGCAGCGCGCCGCCGCTGACCAGCCAGAACTCGTCGCACACCTCGCGCAGCAGCGCGCGGTCGTGGCTGACCAGCATGACCGTGCCTTCGAACTCGTTGAGCGCGATCGACAGCGCCTCGCGCGTCGTCAGGTCGAGGTGGTTGGTCGGCTCGTCGAGCAGCAGCAGGTTGGGGCGCTGCCAGACCAGCATGGCCAGCACCAGGCGCGCTTTCTCGCCGCCCGACAGCGAGCCCACCGCCTGCTGCACCATCTCGCCGGTGAAGCGGAAGCGGCCGAGGAAGTCGCGCAGTTCCTGCTCGCGCGCCGGCCGGACCGACATCGCGCGCCAGCGCACCATGTGCATCAGCGGCCCGTCGTCGAGCTGCAGCACGTCGAGTTCCTGCTGCGCGAAGTAGCCGATGACCAGGCCCTTGCCTTCGACGATGGTCGCCGCCGATCGGCGGCAGCGCGCGCGCGATGGTCTTCACCAGCGTCGATTTGCCCTGGCCGTTGGCGCCGAGGATGCCGATGCGCTGGCCGGCCAGCACCGAGCGGCTGATGCCGCTGACGATGGCGGTGCTCGCCATAGCCGCACCGAAAGCGCATCGAAGGCCAGCATCGGGTTGGGCAGATTCACCGGCTCGCGGAACTCGAACTCGAAGTCGGATGCGGTCAGCACCGGCGCCAGCTTCTCCATGCGCGCCAGCGCCTTGACGCGGCTTTGCGCCTGTTTGGCCTTGCTCGCCTTGGCCTTGAAGCGGTCGATGAAGCGCTGCAGGTGCGCCATGCGTTCCTGCTGCCTGCCGAAGGCGGCCTGCGCCTGTTCGAGGCGCTCGGCGCGCATCTCCTCGAAAGCGCTGTAGTTGCCGGTGTAGCGGGTCAGCGTGCGTTCATCGAGATGCACCGTGACCTTGGTGATGGCGTCGAGAAACTCGCGGTCGTGGCTGATGACGATCATCGTGCCTTCGTAGCGCTTCAGCCAGGCTTCGAGCCACACCAGCGCGTCGAGGTCGAGGTGGTTGGTCGGCTCGTCGAGCAGCAACAGATCGGCCGGGCACATCAGCGCGCGCGCCAGTTGCAGCCGCATGCGCCAGCCCCCGGAGAAGCTGCTCACCGGCAGATCGAGCTGCGCCACGCGAAACCCAAGCCCCAGCAGCAAGGCCTGAGCGCGCGCGCGCGCATCGAAGGCACCGGCTTCATCGAGCGCCAGATGCGCATCGGCCATCGCGTGGCCGTCGCCGCTGGCTTCGGCGACCTGCAGCGCGGTTTGCGCGCGTTGCAACGGCAGGTCGCCTTGCAGCACGAACTCGGTGGCGCTGTCGTCGGTTTCCGGCATCGACTGCGCCACCTCGCCGATGACCCAGCGCGGCGGCACCTCGACGTCACCGGCATCGGCGTGCAGACGCTCGGTCAGCAGCAGGAACAGGCTCGACTTGCCGGCGCCGTTGCGGCCGATCAGACCCACCTTTTCGCCGGCATGCAAGGTCAGATTGGCAGCCTGCAAAACCACCTTGGTGCCGCGACGCAGCGTGAGTTCGCGCAGCGTGATCACCGGAAATCCTCCTTCATCAGCAACAGCACCCGGTCATCGCCGGCGCTGGTGGGCAGGCCAGCCGGTTGCAGCCGCGGAAAAGCCGCAGCGAAGTGGGTGGCTTCATGACCGATTTCCAGCACCAGTGCGGCGTTGGCGTTCATGTGACGCGCCACCGTCGCCATCATTGTGCGGATGAAGTCCATGCCGTCGGCGCCACCGTCGAGCGCCAGCGCGGGCTCGGCGCGGTATTCGGCCGGCAACGCAGCCATCGAGCGGTGATTGACATAGGGCGGATTGCACAGGATCAGGTCGTAGTGCCTCTCGGTCGCCGCCAGTCCATCGCCTTGCAGCAGCCGGATGCGATCTTGCAGCACGTGGCGATCGACGTTGCGGCGCGCCACCGCCAGCGCATCGGCCGAAAGGTCGGTGGCATCGACAACGGCGTCGGGCCAGCGCAGCGCGGCCAGCACCGCCAGGCAGCCGCTGCCGGTGCACAGGTCGAGCACCCGTTGCGGCGGCTCGCCCAGCCAGGCATCCAATGTGCCGTCCATCAGCGGCTCGGCGATCAGCGAGCGCGGCACGATCACGCGCTCATCGACATCGAACGCCACGCCTTGCAGCCACGCCTCGCCGGTCAGGTAGGCGGCCGGCTTGCGTGTGGCGATGCGCTCATCGACGAGTGTGTCGACGCCCGCGCATTGTTCCGCCGACAGCGCCCTGTCGGCGACACCATCCAGGTCGTCCAGCGGCAGCCCCAGCCGCCACAGCACCAGCCACACCGCCTCGTCGAACGCGTTCGTGGTGCCGTGTCCAAACGAAACGCCCGCCTTCTCGAGGCGGGCGCTGCTGCGCTCGACCAGTTCGATCAGCGTCATCGCAACAGATGCTCCAGCGTGCGGCGGTAGATGTTCTTCAGCGGCTCGATGCTGGCCACCGCGACACGCTCGTCGATCTTGTGGATGGTGGCGTTGATCGGCCCGAACTCGACCACCTGCGGGCAGATGCGCGCGATGAAGCGGCCGTCGGAGGTGCCGCCGGTGGTGGACAGTTCCGGTCGCAGACCACATTCGGCTTCGATGGCAGCGGCCAGCGCATCGCTCAGGCTGCCCGGTGCGGTCAGGAAGGTTTCACCGCCGAGTGTCCAGTCCAGCCGGTAGTCGAGGCGTGCCGGTCGAGCACCGCATGCACGCGCGACTTCAGCGACTCGGGTGTCGATTCATTGCTGAAGCGGAAATTGAACTCGCACATCCAGTTCGCCCGGAATGACATTGCCCGCGCCCGTGCCGGCGTGGATGTTCGACATCTGCCAGCTCGTCGGCGGAAAAAATTCATTGCCCTCGTCCCAGCGCATCGCCACCAGTTCGGCCAACGCCGGTGCGGCACGATGGATCGGGTTGTCGGCCAGTTGCGGGTACGCAATGTGACCTTGCACGCCCTTGACCATCAGGCGCCCCGACAGCGTGCCGCGGCGGCCGTTCTTGACCATGTCGCCGAGCCGCTGCACGGAGGTCGGCTCGGCGACGATGCAGGCATCGATGGCCTGGCCGCGCTGGCGCAGCAGTTCCACCACCTGCACGGTGCCGTGCAGGGCAGGGCCTTCCTCGTCGCTGGTGATGAGCAAGGCGATCGCGCCGGCATGGTCGGGATGCTGCGGCGACGAATTCTTCACAGGCCACCACCATCGCCGCGATCGAGGTCTTCATGTCGGCCGCGCCGCGCCCGTACAGATGGCCGTCGCGGTGGCTGGGCACGAACGGGTCGCTGCTCCACTGCTCCAGCGGACCGGTCGGCACCACATCGGTGTGGCCGGCAAAAGCCAGCGTCGGGCCCGGCCGGCTGCCACTGCGCAACGCCCACAGGTTGTCCACGAGCGCGCCCTCGGGCCCGCCAGGCAGCGCTTCGCAGACGAAGCCGATGGCCGCCAGCCGCTGCGCGATCAACCTCTGGCAGCCGCCGTCTTCCGGGGTCACGCTGCGTCGCGCGATCAGCGCTTCGGCCAGAAGCAGCGCAGCACTCATCGGGTGGGCGAAAAATCGAGCGGCGCGGCGCGGGATTCCTCGGGCATCGCGTCGAGCGTGATGTCGGTGAAGGTGGCGCCTGCATCCTCCTCGACCACCGCGGCGATTCGCGACTGCGGGCTGGCTGTCGTTGTGCAACCTCCACAACAGGTTGGTCGGCGAATCGGCGTGGGTCATGCCCTCGTCACGCGAGACCACGCCCTCGGTGATCAGACGCGCCAGGTCGGCTTCGAAACTCTGCGATCCTTCGGCGAGCGACTTTTCCATCGCCTCCTTCACGCCGGCCAGATCGCCCTGCGCGATCAGTTCGGCCACCCGCGCGGTGTTCAGCAGCACCTCGACGGCAGCCACGCGCGAGCCGCTGTGCGAGCGCAACAGCCGCTGCGAGATCACTGCACGCAACCCGGCGGCCAGGTCGGAGAGCAGCGCGGCGCGCGCCTCGGGCGAATAGAACGACAGGATGCGCCCGAGCGCGTGGTAGCTGTTGTTGGCATGCAAGGTGGCCAGCACCAGGTGGCCCGACAGCGCGTACGAGATCGCCGCAGTCATCGTCTCGCGGTCGCGGATTTCGCCGATCAGGATGCAGTCGGGCGCTTGGCGCAGCGCGTTCTTCAGTGCGATCTGCAGCGATTCGGTGTCGCGGCCGACCTCGCGCTGGTTGATGACCGATTTCTTGTTGTTGAACAGGAATTCGATCGGGTCCTCGATAGTCAGGATGTGGCCGCTGGCCTGCTGGTTGCGCCATTCCAGCATCGACGCCAGCGTGGTGCTCTTGCCGGTGCCGGTGGCGCCGACCATCAGGATCAGGCCGCGCTTTTCCAGCACCAGCGTGGACAGCATCGGCGGCAGGCCGAGCGAATCGAGCGCCGGGATGTCGAATGGAATGCAGCGGATGACCGCGGCCATGGTGCCGCGCTGGCGGAAGGCCGACAGACGGAAGCTGCCGACGCCCGCCAGGCTGACGGCCAGGTTCAACTCGCCGGCATCGTCGTATTCCTCGAGCTGGCGCGGCGTGAGCAACTCACCCAGCAACTGGCGGATCTGCGGCGGCGTGAGGATCTGGTCAGACAACTGCAGGATCTGGCCGTTGATGCGGATCATGATCGCCGTGTTCGCCGACAGATAGATGTCCGAGGCGGCCTTGTCGGCCATCAGCCGCAGCACCTTTTCCATATTGCCTGCACTCATTGTCTTGATCCTGGTTGGCTTCGAACGTCCTAGGCTCGAAGCAGTTCGTTGATGCTGGTCTTGGCCCGCGTCGATGCCGTCACCTGTTTCACGATCACCGCGCAATACAAGTTGTGGCTGCCGTCGGCGGCCGGCAGCGAACCGCTGACCACGACCGATCCCGCCGGCACGCGGCCATAGTGGACTTCGCCCGTCGCGCGGTCGTAGATCTTGGTGCTCTGGCCGATGAACACGCCCATGCTGATGACCGAGTTCTCTTCGACGATGACGCCTTCGACGACCTCAGAGCGCGCACCGATGAAACAGTTGTCCTCGATGATCGTCGGCGCTGCCTGCAGCGGCTCGAGCACACCGCCGATGCCGACGCCACCGCTCAAGTGCACGTTCTTGCCGATCTGTGCGCACGAGCCCACGGTGGCCCAGGTATCGACCATCGTGCCCTCATCGACATAGGCGCCGATGTTCACGTAGCTGGGCATCAGCACCACGTTCCTGGCGATGTAGCTGCCGCGCCGCGCCACGGCCGGCGGCACCACGCGCACCCCGGTGTCGCGCATGGCAGCTTCGTCCAGGTGCGCGAACTTGGTCTGCACTTTGTCGAAGAAACCCAGGTCACCGGCACGCATCACTTTGTTGTCGGACAGTCTGAAGCTCAGCAGCACCGCCTTTTTTACCCATTCGTTCACTGTCCAGCGGCCCACGGCCTGCTGTTCGGCAACGCGGATGCGCCCGGCGTTCAGGTCGGCGATGACTTCATCGACCGCCGCACGCACCTCGGGCGCCGAAGCGGCCGTGATTTGTGCACGGCCGTCCCAGGCCAGTTCGATCAGGTCTTGCTGCTTGTGTGCCATGTGTGTGTTCTCAGCCCAGCCAGGTGGAAGTGAAGGCATGGATGCGCCGCGCGGCTTCCAAGCATTCGTCGGGGTGTGCCACCAGCGCCATGCGGATGCGCCCGGCGCCGGGGTTGTGGCCACGCGCCTCGCGGGCCAGCAGGCTGCCCGGCAGCACCGCCACATTGTATTGAGCCAGCAGGTCGAGCGCGTAGGCAATGTCGTCGGCTGCCCCGTCACCGGGGCGCTGCGGCACGGCGGCCCACAGGTAGAAGCCGGCGTCGGGCAGCTTCACGTCCAGCACCTCGGCCAGCAGCGGCGTGACCTGCGCGAACTTGGCACGGTACAGCGCGCGGTTGTCGCGCACATGGGCCTCGTCGTTCCAGGCGGCGATGCTGGCGCGCTGCACCAGCGGGCTCATCGCGCTGCCGTGGTAAGTGCGGTAGTGCCAGAAGGCCTTCAGCACCTCGGCGTCGCCGGCGACGAAGCCCGCGCGCAGCCCCGGCACGTTCGATCGCTTGGACAGGCTGGTGAAGGCGATCAGGTTGCGAAAGTCGCGTCCCAGCGCCTGCGCGGCCTGCAGCGATCCGAGCGGCGGCTCGTCGCCAAAATAGATCTCGGAATAGCACTCGTCGCTGGCGATGACGAAGCCGTGGCGGTCGCTCAGCTCGAACAGCCATCGCCATTCGTCCAGCGGCATCACCGCGCCGGTCGGGTTTCCCGGCGAACACACGTAGAGCAACTGTGTGCGCGCCCAGGTGGCGGCGTCGATGGCCGACCAGTCCGCGGCGAAATTGCGCCTCGCGTCGCTGTTGGCGAACGCGGTTTGCGCACCGGCCAGCAACGCCGCGCCTTCGTAGATTTGATAGAAGGGGTTCGGACAGACCACGGTGGCGTGATCGCGAGTCGGATCGATCACCGTCTGCGCCAGCGCGAACAGCGCCTCGCGCGTGCCGTTCACCGGCAGCACCTGGCGCTGCGCGTCGAGCGCCACACCGTAGCGCCGCTGCAGCCAGGCCGCGCAGGCTTCGCGCAAGGCCGGCTCGCCCGCGGTGGCCGGGTACGACGACAGCCCCGGCAGCGCCGCCACCAGCGCTTCTTCGATCAGCCTCGGCGTGGCATGGCGGGGCTCGCCGATACCCAGGCTGATCGGGCGGTAGCGTGGCGACGGCACGATGCCGGCACTCAGCGCCTTCAGGCGCTCGAACGGATACGGGTGCAACTTGTCGAGCAGCGGGTTCATCGGCCGCGATTATCCTGGGGCAGGGCGACGAATCAGAGTCGGCCCACACAACCGGGCGCACCGCAGCGGCAGACCAACGCCCCGGCATGGTGGGTGCTGCCGTAGTCGACGGTGATCTCCTCGCCGATGCCGATCGGCGCGACGGCATAGAACTCCACGCGCCCCTGGCGGATGGACAGCCGCGCGTTCGGCCGGCACGAGTGGTTGGTGTAGCGCATCGGGTCGGCCGACTTGGAAAAGTCGATGGCGCGGCGAGAGGAGAGCTCGACGATCATGATGCGCTGCGAGCGCGTGGCACGGATGCGTGCCTGCTCGACGCTGATCGATTCGCCGCGGATCTCGCCGATCTTCAGCCGCGGGGCAACGGGCTCGGCCGCAAACACCCCCAGACCGTCGATGGGGCTGCTCTGCACCTGCACCGCGAACTTCTGATACGACGGCCGGCCGTGGTTCAAGCCAGCTTCTCGTAGACCAGCGCCTCGCCGCCGGCAAAGTGAATGCGCGAGTGCAGCGTTTCGCCGAGTGCGGTGGCGACTGCGATCGAGCGCGCATTGCCGGGCCGGATCAAGCTGATGACGCGCGGCTTGCGCAGCACCGCGAAGGCATGCGCCAGCGCTGCGGCCGCCGCCTCGCGCGCGAAGCCCCGGCCCCAGTGTTCGCGGCCCAGCAGCCAGCCCAGTTCGAAACCCGGCCAGCCGGGGCGGTCGAGGAAGCCCACGCGGCCCAGCAGTCGACCGCTGTCGCGTTGCTGCACGGCCCACATGCCATAGCCTAGCAAGTGCCAGTGGCCGAGGAACGCGGCCATGCTCTGCCACGCCTGATCGCGGGTTTGCACCGCGCCCTCGCCGATGAAGCGCATGACTTCGGCATCGGCACAGATCGTGGCATAGTCGTCCCAGTCGGCCGGCTCGAACCAGCGCAAGCCGCAGGCGCGGCGTGTCCGAGCACCGTCGCCGCTTCATACGGCCGTCATGCCAGCCCGGTTTCCGACGACCCAGATCGGCGAAGTGCACCGGCGTGGCCTGTCGCCAGCCCTTCTTGCGGTGCTCGGCGACGACGTTGGTGTAGATGCCGCCGCGAACGTACCAGCGTGCGGTGATGCGCACGAAACGCGGCCGCGTGGCGGCGACGATGTCGTCGAGCACGGTGTTCGTCACCGCCTCGTGGAACGCGCCTTCGTTGCGGTAGCTCCAGAAGTACAGCTTCAGGCTCTTCAGTTCGACGCACAGTTTGTCGGCCACCATCTGGATGCGAAAGTGCGCGAAGTCGGGCTGGCCGGTCAGCGGGCACAGGCAGGTGAATTCGGGCAGCTGAAACTCGATCAGGTAGTCGCGTTCGGAGGCCGGATTGGCGAAGGTGTCGAGCTGTTTGCTCGGCGCAGACGGCGGCGATGCCGGTGCCTGGCGCTGGTGTCCGGGCGGGCGGCGGGCGGATCTGGAGGGCATGCGTGTGGCGGGGCAGGCAAGGGCGCGATGCTATCATCCGGGCGCTCTCGCGCGGCCTGTACTGCGTGTCTTTTTCCTTAAGAATCAAGTACTTGCAAGCGGCGGCGAGCGCCGCTGCGGCACTGTCCGATGCGCCTAGACCAGATCAAGCTCTCCGGCTTCAAGTCCTTCGCCGAACCCACCACCTTCCAGTTGCCCGGCCAGCGCATCGGCGTGGTCGGCCCCAACGGTTGCGGCAAGTCGAACATCATGGACGCGGTGCGCTGGGTGCTGGGCGAAAGCAAGGCCAGCGAGTTGCGCGGCGAGTCGATGCAGGACGTGATCTTCAACGGCTCGGGCCAGCGCAAGCCGGCCGGGCGTGCCAGCGTCGAGCTGGTCTTCGACAACCACGATGCGCGCGCCGGCGGGCCGTGGAACCAGTTCACGCAGATCGCGGTGAAGCGCGTGCTGACCCGCGACGGTGCGTCGAGCTATTCGATCAACAACCAGACCGTGCGCCGCCGCGACGTGCAGGACGTGTTTCTGGGCACCGGCCTCGGCCCACGCGCCTACGCCATCATCGGCCAGGGCACGATCAGCCGCATCATCGAATCGCGGCCCGAGGAACTGCGCCTGTTTCTCGAGGAAGCGGCCGGTGTGTCCAAGTACAAGGAACGCCGGCGCGAGACCGAGAACCGGCTGAAGGACACCCGCGAGAACCTGACTCGCGTCGAAGACATCCTGCGCGAACTCAACGCCAACCTGGTCAAGCTCGAGGCGCAGGCCGAGGTGGCGGGCCGCTACCGCCAGCTGCAGCAGCAGGCGACCTTGAAGCAGCACCAGCTGTGGTTTCTGAAGCACCGCGACGCGGCCGGCGAAGAGCAACGTGCACACCAGGCGATGCAGGGCGCGGCAACGGCGCTCGAAGCGCGAATCGCCGAACTGCGCCAGGTCGAGGCCGAACTGGAAGTGCAGCGCCAGTCGCACTTCGCGGCCGGCGACCTGCTGCACACGCGCCAGGGCGAACTGGCCGATGCCGCGCTCGAAGTCAGCCGTCTCGAAGAACGCATCCGCTACGTCGTCGATGGGCGCGAGCGCGCCCAGGGCCGGCTGCGAGACCTGAAAGCACAGAGCGAACAGTGGGCGGCGCGGCAAGCCGAGGCGCGGGCCGAATTGCTCGGCAATGCCGACGCGGTCGCCGGCGCGGTGGCCGCGCACGCGAGCGCCGAATCCGAGCTCGAGGCGCACACCCAGAGCCTGCCGGCACTCGACGTGGTGTTGTCGGGTGCGCGACAGGCCAGCCAGCAGCAGCGCGGCGAGGTCGCGCAGGTGCAGCAAAAGATCCAGGTGCTGGCCGCCGAATCGCGCAATCTGGGCGACCAGGCGCGCCAACTCGAGCAGCGCAGCGAGCGCCTCGGCGGCGAGCGCAAGGGCCTGGCCGCCCCCGACCTGCCGCGCATCGGCGCGTTGCGTGGCGAGGCCGAGGCCGCCGCCCAGGCACAGTTGGACGGCGAGAAGACCGCCGCGCAACTCGGCGAGCAGGTGCAGCAGCTGGACGACCAGCGCCGCGCGCTGGCCAGTGCCGCCTCGCAGGAGGGCGCGCGCAAGGCCGAACTCGATGCGCGCCTGGACGCGCTGCGCGCGCTGCAGGACAAGGTGCAGAGCAGCGGCAAGCTCAAGCCATGGCTGGTGCGCCAGGGGCTGGATGGACTGCAAGGCCTGTGGCAAAAGGTGCACATCGAGCCCGGATGGGAAACCGCGCTGGAAGCGGCGTTGCGCGAGCGACTCAACGCGCTGGCGGTGAGCCGGCTGGACACGGTGCGCGCGTTCGCTGCCGATGCGCCGCCGACGCGGCTGGCGTTCTATGCGCAGCCCGAAGGCGCCATCGACAACAGCCACCGCACGTTGCCGCGGTTGTCCGACCTGCTGCGGCTGAACGACAGCGGCCTGCAGGCGCTGCTCAACGACTGGCTCGAAGGCGTCTACACCGCCGCCAGCCTGGACGATGCGCTGGCCGCGCGCGGCAAGCTCACGCACGGCGAAGTCATCATGTCGCGCGAAGGCCATGCGGTGTCGCAACACGCGGTGAGCTTCTATGCGCCCGATTCCGAACAGGCCGGCATGTTGGCGCGCCAGCAGGAGATCGAGAATCTGGTCCGCCAGGCGCGCGCGCAATCGCTGATGGCCGATGAAGCAAAGAGCGCTGCCGTGCGTGCCGAAGCCGCCCACGCCGAAGCCGCCGCCGCGCTCTCGCGCGCGCGCCTCGACAGCGCCGACGCGCAGACGCGCGCGCACCAGTTGCAGGTCGAGTTGCTGCGGCTGACGCAGCAGGCCGAAGCCGCCCAGGTGCGCGGCGCGCAGCTCGACGGGGAACTCAGCGAGCTGCAGACGGCACTGGCGGCGCTGCACACACGGCGCGTCGAGGCCGAGGCGCACTTCGAAAGGCTCGACGCCGAGCTGGCCGACGCGCAGCAGCGCCACAGTGATCTCGATGATGCGGTCATCGCCGCCGAAGCCGCACTGGCGGTAGCGCGCGAGCAGCAGCGGGCGCTGGAACGTCGTGCGCAAGAGGCGCAGTTCCAGCAGCGCGCGCTGGCCACGCGCCGCGATGAGCTGCAGCGTGCGCTGGCCACCGCCGAGCAGCAGTTGCTCGACAACCACAAGGCTGGCGAGCAGCTCGAACATGAACTGGCCGGCCTGAGCGATGCGGCCGAGCAGGCCGGGCTGCAAGGCGCCGTGGCGCTGCGCTTGCAGCGCGAGCAGGCGCTGGGCGCGGCACGCAGTGACTACGACGCGCTCGGCGCGGCGCTGCGGGCTGGCGATGAACAACGCTTGACCATCGAACGCAGCCTGGAGCCGATGCGCGAGACCTTGACCAAGCTGCAGCTGGCCGAGCAGGCGGCGATGCTGGGCGGTGCCCAGTATCTCGAGCAACTCGCCGCCGCCGAGGTGGATCTGGCCGTGCTGGCGGCAGGCATCGATGACGGTGGCGTCAAGCTGTGGGGTCTGCAGGGTGAGGTCGAGCGGCTCAACCGCGAGGTGGCATCGCTGGGTGCGGTGAACCTGGCGGCACTCGACGAACTGACCGCGGGCCAGGAGCGCAAGGCCTTCCTCGATGCGCAGAACGCCGATCTGCAGGAGGCGATGAAGACGCTGGAAGACGCGATCCACAAGATCGACCTCGAAACCCGCGAGCTGCTCGGCCAGACCTTCACGCAGGTCAACGAACATTTCGGCCGCATGTTCCCGAGCCTGTTCGGCGGCGGCAGCGCGAAACTGGTGATGACCGGGGACGAAATTCTCGATGCCGGCGTGCAGGTGCTGGCGCAACCGCCGGGCAAGAAGAACAGCACCATCCACCTGTTGTCGGGCGGCGAGAAGGCACTGACCGCCATCGCGCTGGTGTTTGCCATCTTCCAGCTCAACCCGGCGCCGTTCTGCCTGCTCGACGAGGTCGATGCGCCGCTGGACGATGCCAACACCGACCGCTACTGCAAGCTGGTCAGCGAGATGAGCCAGGGCACGCAGTTCCTGTTCATCAGCCACAACAAGATCGCCATGGAAATGGCCGAGCAGCTGATCGGTGTGACGATGCAGGAACAGGGCGTGTCGCGCATCGTGGCGGTGGACATGGATGCCGCCGTCAGCCTGGCCGAGGCGGCCTGAGGCCATGAGCCCTCGCCCGGCCGCTCCGAAGAGGTCTCGCACCGGAGTGCGAAGCACGAAGGGTCCCCAATGACGCTGACCGTCGCATTGGCCATCCTCGCCGGATTGGTGCTGGCGGCGCTGGTGGCGCATGGTGCCTGGAGCGCTCGGCGTGCGCACCCGCGCCAGGCGCAGGTCAGCTCGCCAGTGCCGCGTGTCGATCCGGCGCTCGGCGATGCCCCGGTCGTCGCCGAAACCGACGGGCGCGCCGAACCGCGTGCCGTGCCACCAAGACAGACAGCGCGGCTGGACGCACTGGTCGACGCCACCGTGCCCATGGCGCTGGAGCAGCCGGTCAGCGGCGAAGGCGTACTCGCGCATCGGCCGGCGTCACAGCGCGCCGGCACCAAGCCGTTCCTGATCGAAGGCCTGAACATCGACAGCGGCGAGTGGGAGCCGCCTGCCGCGGGGCAGCGTTACAGCGAGCTGCAAGCCGGCGTGCAACTGGCCAACCGCAGCGGCGCGCTCAATGAGATTGAATATTCCGAGTTCGTGCACAAGCTGCAGGCCTTTGCCGACAGCGTCGGCGCCATGCCCGACTTTCCCGACATGCTGGACGTGGTCGCGCGGGCGCGCGAACTCGACGGTTTTGCCGGCCCGCTGGATGCGCAGTTGACCGTGCGGCTGCTCGCGCGATCGGTAGCCTGGTCGGTCGGCTACGTGCAGCAAAGTGCCACGCGCCAGGGCCTGGTCGCGGTCGGCGTGTCCGGCCGCATGGTGCTGCCTTCTACGGAGGAAGGCGCGCCGCCTCTGTTGATGCTGGCCTTCGACGCGCAGGCCGCGCTCGCCGCGATGGGCGACGACCCGCAGGCGGCCGCGCTGCGCGAAGTCACGCTCAGCCTGGACGTGCCGCAGACGCCCGCGTCGATGGAGCCCTTTCCCGTCTGGCACCGCATCGCCCATGCACTGGCCGAGGACATGGATGCCGATCTCATCGACGATGCCGGCCGGCCGATCACGCTGCACGCCTTCGATAGCATCGGCAAGGAATTGGCGCAGCTGTATGACGCGCTGGAGAGCCACGACCTGGCAGCCGGATCGCCGGCGGCGCGAAGGCTGTTTTCGGGCTGAGGGTGCGGCCGAAACGCTGGCTTGCTGTCGCTAGCGGCTGCCTCGGCGAATGCGGCAAGCGGCGCTATCTGGACGGCATCGGCCTTGGCCGTGCCTTAACCCACGCTGCGCGCCACCTCGCGCATCAGCACGAATTCCTCCGCCGCGGTCGGGTGCACGGCGATGGTGTTGTCGAACTGCGCCTTGGTCGCCCCGCAACTCAACGCCACCGCCAGGCTCTGCACGATCTCCGGGGCGTCGGCGCCCAGCATGTGCACGGCCAGCACCTTGTCGCTGTCGGCATCGACCAGCAGCTTCATGTAGCAGCGTTCGGCGCCGTCGATGAAGGCCTGGCGCATGGGCCTGAAATCGGCTTCATAAATCTTCAGCTTGTGACCCGCGGCCAGCGCATCGGCCTCGCTCGGGCCGATGCTGGCGACCGGTGGCAAGGTGAACACCGCGCTGGCCACCAGGCTCAGGTCCACCTGCCGCGGCGTCGGGCCGAACAGCGAATCGGCGAGCGCACGGCCTTCGGCAATGGCCACTGGCGTGAGGTTGAGCTTGTCGGTGACATCGCCGATCGCATAGACCTGGTCGGCGCTGGTGCGCAGCTGGGCATCGATCGGGATCGCGCCGCCCTCATCGACCTCGATGCCCAGCGTTTCCAGGCCCAGGTCCACCGTGTTCGGCCTGCGCCCGGTGGCGTTGAGCACGAACGGGTACTCGCGCATGCGCTCGTCGGCGGCGATGAGCAGCCAGTTGCCGTCGGCGCGCTGGATCTCGTGTGGTGCTGCGCCGGGGTGCAGTTCGATGCCGGCTTGCTGCAACACGGCTGCGGCACGCACGCGCAGATCTTCATCGAAGCCGCGCAGCGGCAGCTTGGCGCGATAGAACAGGCACACCCGCACGCCCAGGCGCGCCAGGATGCTGGCGAATTCGAGCGCGATGTAGCCGCCGCCGATGACCGCGGCGTGCTCGGGCAGCGCCGTCAGGTCGAGCAGGTCGTCGCTGGTCGGGCACTCCTCGATGCCGGCAATGCTGTCGCGCACCGGCGCGCCGCCGGTCGCGATCAACAACTTCGGCGCGGTCACCAGGCGTTCTCCGACCCGCACCCGCCCAGGGCCGTCGATGCGCGCGCGGCCTTCGATGAGCTCGACTTTCGAGCCGGCCAGCAGTTGCCGGTAGATGTGCTCCAGGCGTTGTGTCTCGGCGGCCTTCGAGCGTGCCCAGTGCGCCATGTCGAAGCGCGGCTCGCCGACGTCCCAGCCGTAGCCTGCGGCTTCCTTGAACGCGTCGCCGTATTGCGCCGCATACATCATCAGCTTCTTCGGCACGCAGCCGCGGATGACGCAGGTGCCGCCGACGCGGCTGTTTTCGATGATCGCCACCTTGGCGCCATGCGCGGCGGCGCGGCGTGACGCGGCGACGCCGCCGGAGCCGGCGCCGATGACGATGAGGTCGTAGTCGTGGGCCATCGGGTGTCCTATTTGGTTGGCGGGAAGATGATCTTCCAGTCGTTCTTCATGCTGATCAGGCCCCAACCCATGGCCTGGTACTGGTCCAGCCCCACGGCCAGACGGCCGATCGACGAATCGCGGTCGTAGGCGTACTCGCGCACCGCATCGTCGTGGTGAACCAGCATGCCCAGCCGCGCGCCGCCGCCGGCGGTGGTCCACTGCAGCATCTGGAAATCACCGTCGCTGTTGCCGAAGGCGGCGATCGGACGCTTGCCGATGAGCTGGGCGATGGCGATCGGCTTGCCTTCCTTGTCGTCGTTGAACTCCAGCGGCGCCATCATCTGCACCGTCGGCTGGCCGTCCTTGAGCTCGAAGGCGAACTTCTGCCGCGAGCCGATGACCTGCTCGTTGGGGATGCCGTACACCGGCTCGGCAAAGGCGCGCATGAAATCCACCGTGCCGCCGGAGACGATGTAGGTCTTGAATCCGTTGGCGCGCAGGTAGCGCAGCACTTCCTGCATCGGCTGGTAGCTCAGTTCGGTGTAGGGCCGCCTGAAACGCGGGTCGTTCGATGCATCGATCCATTGCTTGACGACGGCCTCGAACTCGAAGGTCGTGCTGCCGCTTTGCGCCGCACCGAGCATCTCGAGCAGCGCCGGTGTGCCGCCGGCCATCGCGCCCTGGATGTCGCCGGCGATGACCGACTTGTAGGGCTCCTTGTCCCGCCACTCGGGGTGCTGCGGCGCCAGCGCGCGGATGCGGTCGAAGACGAAGCGCACCTGCGTGTACAGCGGGTATTCGAGCCACAAGGTGCCGTCGTTGTCGAACACGGCGATGCGATCAGCCGGCGCCACGAAGTCCTGACTGCCTTCGGTGCTGACGGCGCGCACGAATTGGACGATGCGTGCCTTGTTCGGGCCGTCGTTCCACGAAGGCAACGCGTCGGCACCGGTGGCCGGCACCAGCGGCGCGCACGCGCCGAGCACGGTCGACAGCGCCAGCGCCGCCAGCCAGCCACGGCGGGTGATCGGGTGCGAAAGCATTGTGCTTGGCATGCGGTTCTCGGCAGAGGGGGGTGGCGCGGGTGGGGCATTTTGCCCGCCCGTGTCGCGGGCCGAGGCCGTTGGCTCATGGCATGCTAGCGGCCGATGAATGCCCTTGCCGAGCAAGCCCGATCGCTGCGCGAGCAGTTGCAGCATCACGCGCACCGCTACTACGTGCTCGATGCGCCACAGATTCCCGATGCCGAGTACGACCGGCTGTTCCAGCAACTGCAGGCGCTGGAAGACGCGCATCCCGAGCTGCGCAGCGCCGATTCGCCGACGCAGCGTGTCATCGGCCAGGTGCTCGACGGCCTGCTGCCGGTCAGGCATGCGTTGCCGATGCTGTCGATCCGCACCGAGACCGATACCACGGCCGGCGGCGCGCGGGCCTTCGACGCGCGTGTGCGGCGCGAACTCGGTCTTGCGATCGATGCGCTACCGATCGAATACACGGCCGAGCTGAAGTTCGACGGCCTGGCGATAAACCTGCGCTACGAAGACGGCGTGCTGGTGCAGGGCAGCACCCGCGGCGACGGCGAGACCGGCGAGGACGTGACGCAGAACCTGCGCACCATCGGGCAGATTCCGCTGCGCCTGTTCGGCCGCGCCGAGGACCTGCCGCCGTTGATCGAGATCCGCGGCGAGGCCTACATGCGCCGCGACCACTTCGAACGGCTGAACGAGCGCCAGCGCGAAGCCGGTGGCAAGCCCTACATCAATCCGCGCAACACGGCTGCCGGCGCCATCCGGCAACTCGATCCTAAAGGCCTGGCCGACAAGAAGCTGAGCTTCTTCGCCTACGGGCTGGGCGCCGTGCGCGGCTGGCAACAACCGACGACGCACGGCGCCACGCTCGATGCCATCGCCGCGTTCGGCGTGCCGGTGAGCGCCGAGCGCGCGGTGGTTGCCGGCGCGGAGGGCCTGGTTGCTTTCCACCAGGCGATGGCGGCGAAGCGCGATCAGTTGCCCTTCGACATCGACGGTGTCGTCTACAAGGTCAACTCGATCGAGCTGCAGCGCCGGCTGGGCTTCGTCACGCGCGAGCCGCGCTGGGCGGTGGCGCACAAGTACCCCGCGCAGGAACAGATCACGACGCTGAACGCCATCGACGTGCAGGTCGGCCGCACCGGCAAGCTGACGCCGGTCGCGAAGCTGGAGCCGGTGTTCGTTGGCGGCACCACGGTGAGCAACGCCACGCTGCACAACCTGTTCGAGTTGCGGCGCAAGGGTGTGCGCATCGGCGACCGTGTCATCGTGCGCCGCGCCGGTGATGTGATACCCGAGGTGGTGGGCCGTATCGACGTGCCACGGGATGGCTATGTGCCCAATTTCCGCATGCCGCGCCGCTGCCCCGTGTGCGGCAGCGCGGTGCGGCGCGAGAAGGGCGGCATCGACCACCGCTGCAGCGGCGGCCTGTTCTGCGCCGCGCAGCGCAAGCAGGCGCTGTTGCACTTCGCCGGCCGCCGCGCGATGGACATTGAGGGCCTGGGCGACAAGCTGGTCGATCAGCTCGTCGATGGCGAACTGATCCGTTCGCTGCCCGAGCTGTACACACTGGGCGTGGCCAAGCTGGCGGCGCTGGAACGCATGGCCGACAAGAGCGCGGCCAACCTGGTCGCCGCGCTGGACAACAGCAAGCACACCACGCTGCCACGCTTCCTGTACGCGCTGGGCATCCGCCAGGTCGGGGAGGCCACCGCCAAGGACCTGGCCGGGCACTTCGGCTCGATCGACCGCGTCATGGATGCCAGCGTCGAGCAACTGCTCGAAGTCAATGATGTCGGCCCGGTGGTGGCGCAAAGCATCCGCACCTTCTTCGATCAGGCGCACAACCGCGAGGTGGTCGAGCAACTGCGCGCCGCCGGCATCGACTGGCCCGAGCACGACGGCAGCGCCGACCGCACGCCGAAGCCGCTGGCCGGCAAGACCGTGGTGCTGACCGGCAGCCTGCCCACGCTCAGCCGCGACGAGGCCAAGGCACTGCTCGAGGCGGCCGGCGCCAAGGTGGCCGGCTCGGTGTCGAAGAAGACGGCTTATGTCATCGCCGGCGAAGAGGCTGGCAGCAAGCTCGACAAGGCCACGGCACTGGGCGTGCCGGTACTCGATGAAGCCGGGCTGCTGAAACTGCTGGCGCCCGGCGCAAACACTCTCTGACGGCGCGCGGTGGCCAGCTGCCGCGCCAGCCGCTCCTTACGCCGGCACCGCACCGCCGCCAACCCGTCGCCGACGCACCGCCCAGCCCACGGCGCCGAAGCCGGCCAGCAGCAGGGCCCAGGTGCCGGGCTCGGGCACGGCGACCACCTGCAGCGTGACGGTGCGCAGCGCGGTGTCATAGACGACGCCGAAGCGCACGCCGTCGGCAAAGCCGCTGAGGCTGGGGCTGCCGTCGGCGAAGCTGCCGCTGAGTGCGCCGGTGGAGCGCAGGATGATGAATTCATCGCCAATGACCGGGGCGTAGCTGCCGAAGCGTTGCACCGACAAGCCACCGGCCAGGCTCGTGCTGCCGCTGACCGTCAAGACATCGAAGTCCTGCAGGCTGGCCAGTTCGATGTCGAGCAGGCCGTCGCTCAACTGCTCGAAGTTGCCGACGATCGCCAGTGTGCCGGGGGAGTTCCCCGGGCTGACCACGCCGCGGTTGCTGACCGTGCCGGCGCTGATGGTGCCGCCGCCGCGCAACGTGCCGGTGTTGTTGAGCACGCCGCTGGTGGTGTAGGTGGCGCCGCTGGCGACGCGGATGGTGCCGGCCTGCAAAGCGGTGTCGTTGATGGTCAGCGAACCTTCTTCCACCGCGACCGTGCCCCGGTTGAACAAGGGCACGGCAATGGTGTAGTTGTTGCGCCCGCTCTTCTTCAGCAGGCCGTCGTTGTCGAAGCGCGCATCGCGGCCGTTGTCGAGCCCACCCTGGTCGGCCGAAACGATCGCCAGGTTGTAGGTCTGGATATCGATGACGCCGCTCGCCGCGTTGTCGATGCGTCCGGCGCCGAGGGCGTTGGTCCGGTTCAGCTGGATGCTGCCGACCAGCACCGTATTGCCTTCGTTGCGCAGCACGCGCTGGGCATCCAGGCCGAACGCGTTGACGCCGCCGATGCGGGTGTCGCCGCGCAACGTGGTGGTGGCATCGCCCGTCATCATGCCGAGCGACGATGAAATGGCGAGCGAGGTCGGGCCTTCGAGCGTGAGATCGCTGCCCTGGATGGTGCCGCCCGACTGGCTGAAGCCGCTGCGCACCGTGAGCGGGCCGTTGATGTTGACCACGGTTGCGGCGCCGTTGACCGCCCAGGTGCCGGCACCATTGAAAGCGGCGCCGGCATTCACGTTGTGCGTGCCGCCGCCGAACGCGAGGATCGCGCCCGCGGCCAGCGTGGCGCTGCCGTCGTCGCTGCCGCCGCCGCTGAAGTTGAAGCTGCCGGCTTGCACATCCACGACGCCGGTGGCCAAGTTGTTGAAGGCCACGCCCACCCCGTAGGTGCCGACGCCGGCGCTCTTGCGGAAGATGCCGGCGTTGTTCACCGCCGCGTCCAGGCCGCTGTCGGCTGCGAAGCTGCTGGCCGAGATGCCGTGGTTGAAGGTGCGCACGTCGAACAACGCGCCCGCGGCGTTGTCGATGCGGCCCGCGCCGGTCAAGTCGCTGCGGTTCAGCTGGATGCTGCCGACCACGTTGGTGGTGGCCTCGTTGCGCAGCACGCGCTGGGCGTCGAGGCCGTAGTTGGCGATGCTCGTCACGCCTCGCAGGTGGGTCGTGCCCGCGCCCGACATCACGCCGACCGACGAGTTGATGGCCAGCGATACGGCACCCGTCAGCGTCAGGTCGCCGCCGCGCAGCGTGCCGCCGCTGTGCGTGAAGGCGCTGTCGATGGTGGTGGCCGCGTTGATGTTGAACACGGTGCCGGCACCGCTCAGCGTCAAGGTGCCCGGCCCGGTGAAGCTGGTGCCGGCATTGAAGTCGTGCGTGCCCGCGGCCAGGGTCAGCCCGGCGCCGGCCGCGAGGGTGACGCTGCCGGCCTGGGTGCTGCCGTCATTGAAGCCGAAGCTGCCCATCTGCACGTCGATGGTGCCGGTGTTGTTGAAGGGCACGGAGATGCCGTAGCCGTTTCTCGTGCTCTTGCGGAAGGTGCCGGCGTTGTCGATCACCGGATAGCCGCTCAGGGCGTTGCGGTCGGCCAGGCTGCTGGCGACGATCGACAGGTTGTAGGTTTGCACGTCGAACAGCGCGCCGGTCGCGTTGACGATGCGCCCCGAGCCTATGTTGTTCGCCGGGTTCAGGTTCATCGGGCCGGTCAGGGCGGCGTTGCCTTCATTGCGCAAGGTGCGCCCGGCGTCCAGGTTCAGGGTGCCGATCGAGCTGGTGCCCTGCAACACCGTGGTGCCGGTGCCGGTTTGGGTGCCGGACAGCGTGGCATTTCCCGTCACGCTGAATGTGCCCGACCCTGACAGAACCCCGCCCGACTGGGTCATCGAGCGCGTGCTGCCGGTGTCGTTGACCGTCAGGGTGCCGCTGCTGAGCGTGGTGGCGGCGTTGTTGGCAAACGCGCCGCCCACCGTCAGCGAACCCCCCGCGATGGCCAGGATGTCGTCGCCCGGCAAACTCAGTGAGTCGATGACGAACGGCCCGCCAGTGGCGCGAACGGTGATGGTGCGCACCAGCGGCACGTCGATCGTCGCCGCGTCACTGGCTCCCGGCAGCAGCGGGTTGGAACTCCAGTTGGTGGCGACATCCCAGAAGCCGGAGGCGCCAATCCAATCGGCGGGCGCCGCCACCGCCGGCAGCGAGCCCGCCGCGGACACCGCCAGCGCCAGAAGACCCCGCCTGAATGCGGGATGGTCAAGCGCCGATGTGTCGAGCATGGTGCTGCGTTTCGTGGCGTTCATGGGAGTCTCTCCTTGGGGGTCTTGGCTGCGGAACAAGCTTAGGCAGACGCCGCGATGGCACACCTCCCAAATGGGAGTGATGAAGTGACGGGCGCGCAAGTGCCGCAGCACCAGCGACGCAGGAGGCCGGTTTGAACGATTCCCTGTCGCCCGATCTGCTCGACGCGGTCTATCGCTCGGCGCTGGAACCGCAGGCCTGGGACGAGGTCATGCAGCTGATGCGGCGCAGCTTTCCGTCGTCGGCGCAAACTTTCTACTTCCTGCACCTGCAGCCGCGCCGCATCCAGCCGGTGAGCCTGGCGGGCATCGAGCCGAAGTGGGTGCGCAACTTCAATGAGCACTATTTCGCGCCCGACAATCCCTGGATTCGCCTGACGCAACGCCTGCATCGGCCCGGCGTGGTGCGCACGACCGAGCGACTCGAGCGCTTCACGCAGGACCGCGGCGTGCTGTACCGCTCGTCGTACTACAACGACTGGATGAAGCCGCAGGGCCTGAAGCACAACATCGGCAACACCTTGCTCGCCGAGGGCGGCCTGGTGGCCAACATCACCCTTTTCCGGCCGCCGGACATGAAGACCTTCAGCGCTGCCGAAGTGCGCCGCTTCGAGGACCTGAGCACGCACATGACGCGTGCGCTGCGCATGGCGATGCGGCTGCAGCGTCCGCAGGACTGTCCGGCGAGCGCCGCGCTGTTCGATGCCATGCCGCAGGCGATTGCGCTGATCGATGCGCGAAGGCGCTTGCTGTACGCCAATGCGGCGATGGAGTCGGTGTTGCGCCGGCGTGCGGGCTTGGCCCTGCGGCAAGGCGAACTCAACGCCACCCAGGCGGGCGTCGAACAGACGTTTGCCGCCTGGGTTGCCAGCAGCTTGCAAGCTGCCGATGGCGGCCCGACCGGCAGCGATGTGCTGACCCTGCCCCAGGGTGATCAGCGCCACTTGAGCGTGCGTGCCATGCCTGTCAACGGCCCCATGGGAGGCCTGTTGCCGAACTCGACGCTGCTGCTGATGACCACCGAACACGCACCGCGCGAAGCAATGTCTCGCGCGGCGATCGGCCAGTTGTTCGGCTGCACGCCGACGGAAGCCCGATTGGCCGAACTGCTGGCGCAGGGCAGCAGCCTGCGCCAGGCGGCGCAGCAGATGGGCGTCACCTACGGCACCGCGCGGGTGTACCTGAAGATCGTCTTCGACAAGACGGGCGCGCGCACCCAGGCGCAACTTGTGGCCCGGCTGCTGCGCGGCGCCGGCCACGCATAATTCTCCAAGGCTCACGGGGATGCCCGTGACGAGGTTCAGTACCCAGGGTTGCCCCAGCAGCCGTCGGTCGAGATGAGGTCATAACCATGGCGGTGCGAGAGATCCTGAAGATGGGCGATGTCCGGCTGCTGAAGGTGGCGGCGCCGGTGACCGACTTCGACAGCGCCGAACTGCGCGCGCTGATCGACGACATGTTCGACACCATGCACGCGGCCAATGGCGCCGGGCTGGCGGCACCGCAGATCGGCGTCGATCGGCAACTGGTGATCTTCGGCTTCGAGCACAACCCGCGCTATCCGGACGCAGCGGCGGTGCCGCGCACGGTGCTGATCAACCCGCGCATCGTGCCGTTGTCGGACGAGCGCGAGGAAGACTGGGAAGGCTGCCTGTCGGTGCCGGGTTTGCGCGGCCGCGTGCCGCGCTGGTCGCGCATCCGCTACAGCGGGGTCGATCCGCAAGGCCAGCCGATCGAGCGCGAAGCGGACGGTTTCCACGCGCGCGTTGTTCAGCATGAGTGCGACCACCTGATCGGCCGCCTGTACCCGACGCGCATGACCGACCTGACCCATCTGGGCTACACCAGCGTGCTGTTTCCCGATCTGCCCGAGGGTCAGGGCGACGATTGAGCAAAGCAAACGCTTGGCGCGTTTGTCGGATCGTGGCGGTGGCGCATGAACTTTACCGGCGCTTGACAATTCGAAGCAAAGTTCGGGTCGTCCCGACCCAGGGTTGCCACGTTGAGGGGTGCATGGGCCCGTGACTGTTTGGGTAGCGGCCCGTCTCCGGGAGACAACATGCGCAGCGCCATTCGACCCCACCGCACCAAGTTCGCAGCGAAGTTCCTGGCCCTGCTGGCCTGCATCGGCGGGTTGCTGGCCGGCCCTGCGCAGGCGCAGGATGATCCGCCCGGACGGGTCGGGCGCATCGGCAGCGTTCAAGGCGAAGTCTGGGTCTTCGAAGCCGAGCAGTCGGAATGGGTGCCGGCGCAACGCAATCGGCCGTTTACCGGCGGCGACAGGCTGTCCACCGGCGCCGATGGCCGCGTCGAACTGAGCGTCGGCTCGACCTCGATGCTGCTCGGCGCCAGCGCCGAACTCGAGGCGCTGCAACTGGACGATGAACATATCGCGCTGCAACTGCACCGCGGGTCCTTCGCGGTCAACCTGCGTTCGAGCGAGGTTGCGGCCGAGACGAATGTGCTCACCGCCGAGGGGCGCTTCGCATTCCAGCGTGGCGGCCTGTATCGCATCGACCGGCGCGACGACACCAGCGCGGCCAGTGTCTGGCGCGGCGACATGAGCTTCCAGCACAAGAACTTCCTGCTGCCGCTGCAGGCGGGCCAGGCGGCGGAGTTCTGGCTCGACGGCGCGCAGCGTACGGCGCGCAGCCGCTTGTTGCCGCCGTTGAATGATGACTTCGCCGCTGCCGTGCAGCAACTCGACGCTGCCGGCCAACGCAGCGTGGCGGCAAGCCATGTCTCGCCGGAGATGACCGGCATCGAAGACCTCGACCAGTACGGCCGCTGGGAGACCCACCCGGATTACGGCGCGTTGTGGGTGCCGACCGTGGTCATCGCCGGCTGGGCGCCCTATGCCCACGGCCATTGGACCTGGCTGCGGCCCTGGGGCTGGACGTGGGTGGACGACGCGCCGTGGGGCTTCGCGCCGTTTCACTACGGGCGCTGGTTGTGGTGGGGCGGTCGCTGGGGCTGGACGCCCGGGCCGCGGGTGTCGCGCCCGGTGTTCGCCCCGGCGCTGGTCGCCTGGGTCGGCGGCACACCGGCGCCCGCCGTCGTCGGCAGGCATGGCCGCCCCGCGCCGGGCGTCGACTGGGTGCCGCTGGCACCGCGCGAGGCCTACCGGCCCGGCTATCGGGCCAGTGCGGGTTACATGGAGCGCGTCAACATCGGCCGCGGCCGCTCGCCCAATCCGCCGCCTGGGGTGGGCAACCGCTGGGTGCCGGGCGCGGTGACACTGCCGGGCCAGTCCGCCGCGACCGACCGCATCGACCGCAATGGCTCGCCGTGGCCGGTCGATCGTCATGCGCGCCCGCCCATGGACGCTTCCGGGCGCACGGGGCGCGAACAGGTGTCGCCACGGCCGGTGCAGCCGATCGAAGCGACTTCGCGTCCGCCGCTGCCGCTGCCGACGCCGGCGTCTCCGTCGACCGCCGACCCGCGCACGACCGTGACGGCTGGCGAGCGCAAGCCATTCTGGCCCGCCACCAGCGCGGCGCCGCCCCATTCCGCCCGGGCCGGCGACGAGGCCGGACGCGGCCGTGGCCGTGATGGCCATGAGCGCGGTCGCCAGGCCGGCAGCGAAGGGGCCGCGACCGCTGGCGCCACGCCAGCGTTGCCGGTCGGTCCCGGAGCCCGCGACGTGCCGGTCAGCCCCGCTGCCGGGCAAGGCCGCGCGGTGAGGCCGATGCCCGCGGCGCCGGCACCGGCACCGGTGGCCATTCCTCAGCCGGCTGCGCCAGCCACCGCCGCAGCCGAACCGCGACGACCCTTCGTGCCGCCGAGCGCCGCCAAGGCGCAGCCCGAGCCCCGCGGCGGCGACGAGGTCCAGCCGGGGCGACCCCCGATGCGCGCGGCGCCATCACGTGGCAACGTTGCCGAGCGTTGATCGACGGCGTTGACACGATGACGCCGGGCCTCACGCAGGCGTGCCTTTGAGCAGCGGCCGCAGCACCGGCCACACGTTGTCGAGCATGCGTGACTGCGCTTCGGCGTTGGGATGGATGCGATCGGCCTGGAACAGCGTTTCGGCCTGGGGCCCGTCGGCGACCCCCTTGAGCAGGAAAGGCACCAACGCGGCCTGTTCCTGCTGCGCCACAGCTGCGAACAGCGCGCTGAAGTCCCGCGCGTACTTCGAGCCGTAGTTCGGCGGCACCTGCATGCCGACGACCAGCACCCGTGCACCGGCGGCTTGGCCCGCCCGCACCATCGCCGCCAGGTTGGCTTGCGTCATGTCCAGCGGCAGGCCGCGCAGCGCGTCGTTGCCGCCGAGTTCGATGATCAGCACCGCAGGCCGATGCAGTTCGAGCAGCGCCGGCAAGCGCGAGCGCCCGCCCGAGGTGGTGTCGCCGCTGATGCTGGCGTTGACCACCGGCAGCGCGTTCCGCTCGGCGACGAGGCGCTTTTGCAGCAAGGCGACCCAGCCGCTGCCGTGCGGCAGCCCGTATTCGGCCGACAGGCTGTCGCCCAGCACCAGCAGCGGCCTGGCTGCCTTCTCTGGCGCCTTGTCGGCAGCCGAAGTCCTTTGTACGGCCCACCCCAGGCAGGCCACGCTACAGTGCGCCAGCCACGCGCGCCGTGTCGGCCGCGAAACCAACGTCTCCATGTCAGAACCCATCATCGCCGTCCAGCACATCACCAAGCAGGTGGCCGACGCCACCGGTACGCTGACCATTCTCCACGACATCGATTTCACGCTCGGCGCACGTCAATCGGTGGCCATCGTCGGCGCGTCGGGTTCGGGCAAGAGTACCCTGCTGTCGATCGTCGCCGGGCTGGATGTGCCCACCAGCGGCCAGGTGCTGCTGGCCGGCCACGCGCTGTTCGCGCTCGACGAGGATGCCCGCGCCGAGTTGCGCGCGCGGCAGCTGGGCTTCGTCTTCCAGAGCTTTCAGCTGCTCGCCAACCTGAACGCGCTGGAGAACGTCATGTTGCCGCTGGAGCTGCTCGGCCGCCACGACGCGCGCGCACGCGCCACCGAGATGCTCGGCCGCGTCGGCCTGGCCAGCCGCCTCGGCCACTACCCGAAAGTGCTGTCGGGCGGAGAACAGCAACGTGTGGCGCTGGCGCGGGCCTTTGTGGTCGAGCCGGCGGTGCTGCTCGCCGACGAGCCCACCGGCAGCCTCGATTTCGCCACTGGCCACACGGTGATGGAACTGATGTTCGAGATGAACCGCGAAGCCGGCACGACGCTGGTGCTGGTCACGCACGACAGTGGCATCGCTGCGCGCTGCGAACGGCAGCTGCGCATTGAGGCCGGGCGCCTGGTCAACGGCGTTCTCGACGCCTGACAGCAGCCGCGCGCGGCTTGCGCCGAACGGGCAGGCTGGTCACATCGCCCGCTAGGCGGATGCGCGACCGGCAGCGCGGCCACCACGCGGCTTGGTGGCGAGGCCAGCGCCTGCACCTGCCTTGCCTGCGCTGGATGGCTTCTTGGCCACGGCGCGCTTCTTGCGCGCCGGCGCGGCGCGTCCGGCGGCAGCCGGTATCGGCGCCGCCTCGACGCTGGCCACCACCGGCGCCAGCGCCTCGATCTCATGCAACGCCACGCGCAGATGATCGATCAGCTCGTGCGCTTCGGCCTGCGTCATCACGCGGCGGCACACGGTGATGCCGAACTCCATCTTGCCGGCGTAGCTCTGCACGGTGATGTTCAGCGCCGCCCCGTGGTACGGGATCGACACCGGAAAGTAGTTCACCATCTTCGCGCCGGCCATGTACAGCGTCACCGGCAGGCCCGGCACGTTGGAGATGGTGGCGTTGGCCAGCGGCGACATGCGCGAGGCCAGGTTCGAGCGCCCGTATAGCGACGCCAGCCCGGTCATCAGCCACGGCGAACCGATGATCGGCGTGTCGGCGCCCAGCACCGGTTTGAGCGCGCTGACCACGCCCTTGGCCGCTTCGCTGGAGGCGTGGATGGCCTTGAAACGTGCCGCCGGATCGGCCAGGTCGGTGGCCAGGTCGACGCGGATGGCCGAGACCTGGTTGTTCATCGAGTCATCGTCGGCAGCACGCAGGCTCACCGGCACCATCGCGATCAGCGGCTTGCCCGGCAGCTGCCGGCGTTCGCCGAGGTAACGGCGCAGCGCGCCGGCGCACATCGCCATGACCACCGTGTTGACGGTGCCGCCGGCGCGTTTGCCCAGCGCCTTCACTTCGTCCAGCGGCAACGACATGGTTGCGAACGAACGCTGGTTGGTGATCGAAACGTTGAACGGCGTCTTCGGCGCCAGGCCCAGGTTCAGGCTGCGTTCGCCTTTGGCCTGCTTTCGCGCGCTGAGGATCTTGCGCACCGTGTTCAACGCCTTCACGCCGGTCGGCACCATCTTGCCGACGCGCACGTACTGCGAAGCGGCATTCGACACCGCCGCGCGCAACAGCTCGGCAATGCCCAGCTGGTAGGGCCGGGCGCCACGTTTCGCTTTCGGCGCACGCACCTGGCGCACCTCGGGCGTCAGGTCGTAGAAGGCCTTGGCCATCTCGACACCGGCCTTGCCGTCGATGCCGCTGTGGTGCGCCTTCGTGTAGTAGGCGATCTGGCCGCTGGCCAGGCCATCGATGACGTACACCTCCCACAGCGGCCGGCTGCGGTCGAGCAGTGTCGAATGCAGCCGCGCGATCAGGGCTTCGAGCTGCTCCATCGAGCCCGGCTTGCGCAGCGTGGCGCCGCGCACGTGGTAGTCGAGGTCGATGTCGTCGTCCTCGATCCACACCGGCTCGGCCAATTCGAACGGCATCTGCGCCAGCTTGCGGTGAAAGATGCTGGCCAGGTGCATGCGGTTGGCGACCAGTTCCTTCACATCGTCGTAGAAATCGCCTTTGTAGCCCGCGGGTAGGTCGAACAGCATCAGGCTGCCGACGTGCATCGGCGTTTCCGGCGTCTCGAGGTGCAGGAACGAAGCATCTACGGCGCTGAGGTGGTGCATGGTTTGCCCTGGTTGGGTCGTTGTGTTGAAGCCGACGGTGCACCGCGCTCGCGCGGCTGTCAACCTGTGGCCTGCCCGCATGCGGCGCTGCAGCGCCGCGGTTTCAGCCTGTCGCGGCGGCGCTGTCCGCCGGCCGCCCGCGCAGCGGGTCGCGGTAAGCGAAGGCGCGCGCGCCGCGGCGCTGGAACGGCCGCCAGCTGCCCTCGGGTTGGGCCAGCCGATCGGCAACGGCGTGCAGCACCAGCGGGTTGTGCCCCAGCCCGCAATGGCTGCCTTCCACCTCGATGTTCTCGGCCAGCGGGCCCGGTTGCTCGCGGCAGCCTTGCCAGGCGACGATGCCGTCGCTGCGGGTGAAGATCGCGGTCGCCGGCACCGGCAACGGCGCGCGCAGTCGCTGCCGCACCTCACCATCGTCCACCGGTTCGCCACTGAGTCGCTCGTACACCTTCCAGGCATTGCTGGCCCGGGGCGCACCGGCAAAAGGGCTGCCCAGACTGATGACACCGCGCACATGCTGCGGCGCTTCGCGAGCCAGTTCACGCGCGAGCACCCCGCCCAGGCTCCAGCCGATCAGGCTGACCTTGCGCTCGTCTTCCAGTGCCAATTCGGCCAGCCGTGCGTGCAATTGCTGCATCACGCCCGCTCGCGGGCCGTGGTTCGGGCCAAGTCCCCAGCCGTGGCTGCGATAGCCGAGGTCATTCAAGAGGCCGCGCAGCGGCCGCGTCGAGCCGTCGCCGGCACCCATGCCGGGCAGCACCAGCACGGCATGCCCGTCGCCGCGCGGCGACAGTCGCAGCAGCGGATAGGCGGTGAAGAACGCACCCAGTTCCCACAGGGCACGCACCTCGAGCATCAGCAGTTGCCGCGAAGGGGGCGCTGAAGGGTCGGTCATGGTCGCTTGCATGACGCTCCTCTTGCAGTCGAAGAGGCCCAGTGTGCACCCCCGAAACCGCCGTCGGCGTCGCCGACGTGTCAGCCTCGGGTGAAGCCTCTAATTGGAAAACTTGTAGTCGGTCTTGGCGGCCTTGCGCAGCGATTCCTGGTAGGCCTGCAGCTTGACCTGCTCCAGGCGCTGCACGATCTGTGGCTTGACGTCCTCGTAGGCCGGGAACTGCGCCTCGCGCGTGTCTTCCAGCTTGATGATGTGCCAGCCGAACTGCGTCTTCACCGCCACCTCGGTCATTTCGCCCTTCTTCAGCTTGACCATCGCCTGGCTGAATTCGGGCACGTAGGCATCGGCCTTGGCGAAATCGAGGTCACCGCCATTGGCGCCCGAGCCCGGATCCTTCGAATTCTTCTTCGCCAGTTCCTCGAAGCTGGCGCCGCCCTTGATCTGCTTGATCAGCGCCTTCGCTTCGTCTTCGTTCTCGACCAGGATGTGGCGCGCGCGGTATTCGGTGCCGGCGGCCTGCGCCTTGAACTTGTCGTATTCGGCCTTGGCTTCGGCGTCGGTGACCGGGTTCTTCTTCTTGAACTCTTCGAACAACTCGCGGATCAGGATGCTCTGCCGCGCCAGTTCCATCTGCACGCGATAGTCGGCGCTGGCGGCAATGCCCTTTTTTTCGGCTTCCTGGGCAAAGATCTCGCGCAGCACGACCTGCTCGCTCGCCTGCGCCTCCATTTCCGGGGCGACCTTCTGGCCGGCACGCGCGGCCTGTTTCAACAGGTCATCGACGCGCGATTTCGGCACCGGCTTGCCGTTGACGATGGCCAGGTTCTGGCTGTGAGCGGCCAGCGGCAGCCACAGCAGGCTGCACAGCGCGGCCGTGGTGGCGCGAAAGGCCAGTGAATTCGACTTCATGACAGAGGGGGCTTTCAAGAAAAAACCGCCACGCGACAGCGTGCGGCAGGGGCAGTGAACGCAGTGCGATCAGGGCTCACCGGGCGCGCGGGCGTCGATGGCCAAGGCGTGGATGCCGGCAGGCATCAACAAGCGCAGCGAATCGTACACGAGGCGGTGCCTGGCGACGCGGCTGGCACCGGCAAAACGGCTGCTGGTGATGCGCACCGTGAAGTGACGGCCTTCGCGCGCGCCGGCATGGCCGGCATGCAGGTGGCTGTCGTCGATGACCTCGAGCCGTGACGGTTCGAGTGCAGCGCGCAATGCCGCTTCGATGGCCTCGCCGCTGACGCCACTGCTCATGACTTGTCGGCGGGCGGCTCGGGCGTGGCCGTTTCCTTCAGGTAGGGGCTCAGGTACAGCCCCTGTGCCACCGTGAACGCCAGCATCAGTCCGAGTGCGCCGAACAGCTTGAAGTTGACCCAGGCGCTGGTGGAAAAGGAGTAGGCCACCCACAGATTGATGAGGCCCATGACGGCGAAGAACGCCACCCAGGCGAAGTTCAGCCGGTGCCAGACCTTGGCCGGCAACTCCATCTGCTCACCCATCAGCATGCGCAGGATGTTCTTGCCGAACAACAGCGGGCTGAGCCAGAAAGCAAGTCCCATGGCCCAGTACAGCACGCTCGGTTTCCACTTGATGAAGGTTTCATTGTGGAAATAGATGGTGGCCCCGCCCAGCACCACCACCAACACCAGGCTGACCCACAACATGGTGTCCACCTTCTTGCCGCGCGATTTGAGCCAGGCGACCTGCACCAGCGAGGCGAGGATGACGACCACGGTGGCGAGCAGCACCGGCGCTTCCTCAGGGCCGACAACGCCGCCGGAGACCACGAAGCCGAACTGGCTGGAGGCAAAGGCGGCAGCCCACTCCTTCTGACCCTCGGCGTACTTGAAGGTGGCGAAGAACAGGATGATCGGCAGGAAATCGAAGAGTATCTTCATGCTGTGCGTGAACGGGCCCTAGTTGCGCCGGGCCTGAGCGAACTCGCTCCTTCGCGGCCTTTTGCGGCCTATTTGGGCGGGGCGAAGTCTATCGCGGCCGAATTGATGCAGAAGCGTTCGCCGCGCGGCTCGGGCCCGTCGTCGAATACATGGCCCAGGTGCGAGCCGCAGTTGCGGCAGCGAACTTCGACGCGGACCATGCCGTGGCTGGCGTCGCGGACTCTTTCGATCACGTCGGCATTGATCGGTTCCGCATAGCTGGGCCAGCCGCAGCCGGCATCGAACTTCGATGACGCTTCGAACAGCGGCGTGCCGCAGCCGATGCAGTCGTAGCGCCCGGGCGCGAAGTGATCCCAGTACTTGCCGCTGAAGGCGCGCTCGGTGGCCGCGTGGCGTGCCACCTGGTACTGCATCGGCTCGAGCTGCTCGCGCCATTGCGCATCCGTTTTCTCGATGGGATAGTGTTTGCTGTCGTCGCCGGTCATGGTGCTTTCGGAAGCTTTCGCATTCGCGCGGGAGAGGGGCGCGTTGGCAAGCTCCGTTGGTTGGCAGGTGATCGAGTTTAGCCAGCCCACCGCGGCGGTGCCCACCGGCGCGACGGCAAGCGTGATGGGCGTTGCAAAACGGCGCAGGCAGCAACCGGACCCGCCGCGCAGCGTCGCCCAGGCGACAGGGCTTCGGGGAAAGTCCCTGAGGGGGGCCGGTGGCGGTTGAGCTATGGTGTGCATCCCAAATATTCGGACAAGGACGGAGCCATGAAAATCTTCCAAAAGCTGCACGGCGTGTCTGCTGTGGCCGTGCTGGCGACGGCGTTGACGCTGCCGGTGTTCTCGGCCCGGGCCGAAACGGTCAAGATTGCTTTCATGGACCCGCTGTCGGGGCCCTTCGCCAACGTCGGACAGAACCAGCTGAAGAGCTGGCAGTTCGTGGCCGAGTACTTCAACAAGAAGGACCCGAAGGCGCCGCAGTTCGAGATCGTGTCCTTCGACAACAAGGGCTCGCCGCAGGAAAGCCTGAACACGCTGAAGGCGGCTATCGATCAGGGTATTCGCTATGTCACGCAGGGCAACGGCTCGGGCGCGGCGGCGGCCATCCTGGACGCGGTGCAGAAGCACAACGACCGCAATCCCGGCAAGGAAGTGATCTATCTGAACTACGCCGCCGTCGATCCGGCGCTGACGAACGAGAAGTGCAGCTACTGGCATTTCCGCCTGGATGCCGACACGACCATGAAAATGGAAGCGCTGACCAGCTTCATGAAGGACCAGCCGGAGATCAAGAAGGTCTACATCATCGGCCAGAACTATTCGCACGGCCAGCAGGTCGCCAAGTACTTCAAGGAAGACATCGCGCGCAAGCGGCCGGACATCCAGATCGTCGGCGATGACCTGCACCCGATCGCGCAGGTCAAGGACTTCGCCCCTTATGTGGCGAAGATCAAGGCCAGCGGCGCCGACAGCGTGGTCACCGGCAACTGGGGCACCGACCTGACGCTGCTCATCAAGGCCGCCAACGAAGCCGGCCTGACGGCCAATTTCTACACCTACTACGCCGGTGTCAGCGGCACACCGACGGCGCTGGGCTCGACGACGGCCGGCAAGGTGCGGGTGGTGGCCTACGCGCACAACAGCGTGCCGGGCGTGTTGCAGACCATCCAGACCGACTTCAACAAGAAGTTCAACGACGACTGGTACACGGGCGCCACCTACAACGGCCTGGCGATGTTGACTGCCGCATTCAAGAAGGCCCAGAGCACCGACCCGGTGAAGGTTGCGGCCGTGCTCGGTGGCCTGCAGTTCCAGGGCTTCGCAGGCGAAGTCGAGATGCGCAAGTCCGATCACCAGCTGCAGCAGCCACTGTTCATCAGCGAGTGGGCCAAGGCCGATGCCAAGCACCCCTACAGCGTCGAAAACACCGGCTTCAACTTCCGCGAGGTGAAAGCCATTCCGGCCTACGTGGCAAGCACGCCGACCTCGTGCCAGATGAAGAAGCCTTCCTGATGGGCGAGCCGCGCACCACCTGAGCCGGCCTCGAACGCGGCGCCGCAATCCCAGCGCCGCCTTCATTCCCAGCCGTTGCCCAGCGCCGCCGATGGACGCCTCCTTCCTGCTGATCTCGCTGCTCAACGGCCTCTCGGTCGGGCTGCTGCTGTTCATGCTCGCCTCCGGGCTGACGCTGATCTTCAGCATGATGGGCGTGCTCAATTTCGCCCATGCCAGCTTCTACATGCTCGGCGCCTATGTGGCCTATTCGATCACGCAGGTGATCGGCTTCTGGCCGGCACTGCTGCTGGCGCCGCTGGTGGTGGGTGCGATGGGCGCGCTATTCGAACGCCATGCACTGCGCAAGGTGCACAAGTTCGGCCATGTGCCCGAGCTGCTGATCACCTTCGGTCTCAGCTACATCATTCTCGAGCTGGTGCAGCTGGTGTGGGGCCGCCAGGCGGTGGATTTCATGCCGCCACCGTCGCTGTCGGCCTCGCTGTTCACCATCATCGATGCGCCGGCAGGGTTGTCGCTGGCCTGGGGCGAGAAGCCCGACGGTTGCGGCAGCGGTGGCGTGGTCTGCACCACCTTTCCGGCGTTCCGCGCTTTCGGCATGGCGGTGGCGATCCTGATGCTGATCTCGATCTGGCTGCTGCTCACGCGCACGCGCATCGGCCTCGTCATCCAGGCGTCGCTGACGCACCCGGACGCGGTCGAATCGCTGGGCCACAACGTGCCGCGCGTGTTCATGCTCGTCTTCGGCGGTGGCACAGCGCTGGCCGCGCTGGCTGGCGTGATCGGCGGCGCCTTGCGCGTCACCGAACCGTCGATGGCCTTGACGGTCGGCGCGGTGGTGTTCGCGGTCATCGTCATTGGCGGCATGGGCTCGCTGGCCGGCGCCTTTGTCGCTTCGGTCGGGCTGGGCATCATCGAGAGCTTCGCCGTCAGCAGCGACCATTCGATCGCCGACGGCCTGACCGCGCTGGGCATGATGGTCACGCCCGAGACCTTCGGCTTCGACTTGTGGAGCGTCAAGCTCAGCCAGATCGCGGCCATCCTGCCGTACCTGCTGCTGGTGCTGATCCTGATCTTCCGGCCCAAGGGCCTGTTCGGCAGCCGGGAGGGCTGATGGCGGCGGGCAAAACGTTCAACCGCGGCCGCTGGCTGGTGTGGGGCGGCTATGCGCTGGTCATGCTGATCGCGCCGCTGGTCTTCACCAGCAGCCTGTCGATGACCATGCTGTCGCAGATGGGCGTTGCCATCATCGCCTGCCTGGCCTTCAACATGCTGCTCGGCCAGGGCGGCATGCTCAGCTTCGGCCACGCGGTGTACTCCGGCCTCGGCGCGTTCATCGCCATTCACGCACTGAACCGCGTCTCCGGCGGCACGCTGGCGCTGCCGGTGAGCCTGATTCCGTTGGTCGGCGGCCTGGGCGGGCTGTTCTTCGCGGCGCTGCTCGGCTACGTGACGACGAAGAAAGCGGGCACGCCATTCGCGATGATCACGCTCGGCGTCGGTGAACTGGTGGCGGCGATGTCGCTGATGTTTCCCGGCTTCTTCGGCGGCGAGGGTGGCATCACCGGCAACCGCGTCGCCGGCCAGCCTTTCTTCGGCATCACCTTCGGACCGCAATCGCAGCTGTACTACCTGATCGCGATCTACACCTTCGTCTGCACCGCGTTGATGTTCGCTTTCACCCGCACGCCACTCGGCCGCATGCTCAACGCCTCGCGCGACAACCCCGAACGGGTCGAGTTCGTCGGCTTCAATACGCGGTATGTGCGCTACATGGCCTTCATGGCCTCGGGCTTCTTCATGGGCATTGCCGGCGGGCTGTCGGCATTGAACTTCGAGATCGTCACCTCCGAGGTGGTCGGTGCGCTCCGCTCCGGCGGCTATCTGTTGTTCACCTTCCTCGGCGGCGCGACCTTCTTCTTCGGGCCGATCATCGGCGCCGTCTTGCTGGTGCTGGCGCTGGTGCTGTTGTCCGAGCTGACACAGGCCTGGCTGCTCTACCTGGGCCTGGTCTTCACGTTCATGGTCATGTATGCGCCCGGCGGCATTGCCAGCCTGATCATGATGAACCTGCGCGTGGCCTCGTTCGGCAGGCTGCGCCAGTTGCTGCTGCCCTATCTGATGCTGTTCATCGCCTGTGCCGTGGTGCTGGCCGGCGCCGGCGCGATGATCGAGATGGTTTACCACCTGCAGCTGAACGAAGCGCTGGGCCCGCGCATGAAGTTCCTGGGGCTCGAGCTGAACGCCAAGGGCATGGCCAGCTGGATCGGTGCCATCGCCGTGTTGCTGGTCGGTGTGCTGCTGTTCGAGCTGGCTCGGCGCCGCTTCGCGCCGCTGTGGAGCCGCGTGCAGGAAGAGATCGAGGCCGATATCAAGCGCCGCGAGGTGGCCGCGTGAGTGAGGCCACGAGCAAGGCTTTCGCAATCGAGCTGCGCGACGTGCGCAAGAGCTTCGGTCGCACCGAGATCATCCGCGGCGCCAACTTGGCCGTGAAGCCGGGCGAGCGTGTGGCCGTCATCGGTCCCAACGGCGCCGGCAAGAGCACGCTGTTCAATCTGATCAGCGGTCGCTTCGGCAGCACCAGCGGCGACATCCTGCTGCACGGCAAGCGCATCGATGGCCTGAAACCCTACGAGATCAACCGCCTGGGCCTGTCGCGCAGCTTTCAGGTGAGCAACCTGTTCACCCGTCTCTCGGTGTTCGAGAACATCCGCTGTGGCGTGCTCTGGAGCAAGGGCTACAAGTACTCGTTCTGGAATTTCCTGGACAACCTGCATGACGCCAACCAGCGCACAGAAGAAGTGGTGGCGATGATCAAGCTGGACAAGCGGCGCGACGTGTTGGCGATGAACCTGACCTACGCGGAACAGCGCGCGCTGGAGATAGGCATCACCATCGCCGGCGGCGCCAGCGTGATCCTGCTCGATGAACCGACCGCCGGCATGAGCAAGAGCGAGACCTCGAATTTCATCTCGCTGATCCGCGAGGTCACCGTCGGCAAGACCTTGCTCACCGTCGAGCACGACATGGGCGTGGTCTTCGGCCTGGCCGACAAGATCGCGGTGCTGGTCTATGGCGAGGTCATCGCCTTCGATGAACCCGAAGCCGTGCGCGCCAATGCGCGTGTGCAGGAGGCGTATCTCGGTTCGGTGCACGCCGAGGTCGAGGGCCACTGACATGCTGAAGCTCGACAACCTGCACGCCTACTACGGCAAGAGCCATGTGCTGCACGGCGTGCATTTCGAGGTCAAGCCCGGCGAGATCGTCGCGCTGCTCGGGCGCAACGGCTCCGGGCGTTCGACCACGGTCAAGGCCATCATGGGCCTGGTCGAGGGCACCGGCACGGTGAGCTGGAACGGTGCGCAGCTGCTCGGCAAGAAGGCCTTCGAGATCGCGCATGCCGGCATCGGCTATGTGCCCGAGAACCGCGATATCTTCCCCACGCTCAGCGTGCACCAGAACCTGCTGCTCGGTTGCAAAGGCAGTGCGCCGAAAGGCCGCTGGAACTTCGACGACATGTACAAGCTGTTTCCGCGGCTGAAGGAGCGCCAGCACAACGATGCCGGCGTGCTTTCCGGGGGCGAGCAACAGATGCTCACGTTGTGCCGCACGCTGATGGGCGATCCCGAGCTGGTGATGATCGACGAGCCCACCGAGGGTCTGGCGCCGAAGATCGTCGAGCTGGTGGCCGAATTCCTGCGCGAGCTGAAGCGCCGCGGCATTGCCGTGCTGCTGGTCGAGCAGAAGCTGACGATTGCGCTCGAGGTGGCGCAGCGCTGCCTGGTCATGGGCCACGGCCAGATCGTCTTCGAGGGCACGCCCGACGAGTTGCGCGCCAATGCCGATGTGCGCAAGGAATGGCTCGAGGTGTAGGCAGGTGTAGGCTAGAGGCAGCGGTGAGCGCACCCGCTGTCGCTGTCGTTACAGCCCGCACAGTCGGGCGACACCTAAAATCGCACGAACGTTCGATTTCCTGAATCCGAGGAGTTGTTGACCATGTCAGCCAGCTACGAGACACGCGGCAGCGTTGCCGTCATCGCGATGAACAACCCGCCGGTCAACGGCCTGGGTTACGACACCCGCCGGGCCATCGCCGACGGCGTGAACCAGGCCAATACCGACGAGGGCATCAAGGCCATCGTCCTCACCGGTGCCGGCAAGGCGTTTTCGGGCGGTGCCGACATCCGCGAATTCGGCTCGCCGAAGGCCATCGCCGAACCGAACCTGCTGAGCCTGATCCTGCTGCTCGAAGCCAGTACGAAGCCGGTGGTCGCAGCCATCCACTCGGTGTGCATGGGCGGTGGCCTGGAACTGGCGCTGGGTTGTCACTACCGGGTCGCATCGCCGGGCACGCAGGTGGCTTTGCCCGAGGTCAAGCTCGGCCTGGTGCCGGGCGCCGGTGGCACGCAACGGCTGCCGCGTGTGCTCGGTGTCGAGACGGCACTGAACATGATCGTCAGCGGCGAGCCGGTGAAGAGCGAGATGCTGGCCGCCGTACCGGGGCAGAAGCTGTTCGACAAGGTCATCGAAGGCGACCTGATGAGCGGTGCGCTGGCCTTTGCGGCCGAGATCGTCGACAAGCGTCCGCTGCAGCTGGTGCGCAAGCTGAAAGCCGAGCATGCCAACGCCGACGGCTATTTCGCCTTCGCACGCAACACGGTCAAGGCGATGTCACGCAACTTTCCTGCGCCGGCGAAGTGCGTGGACCTCGTCGAAGCCGCGGTCAAGATGAAGTTCGACGACGGCATGCGCGCCGAGCGCGAAACCTTCCTGGCATTGATGCTGACGCCCGAAAGCAAGGCGCTGCGTCACGCGTTCCTCGGCGAGCGTGCGGCCAGCAAGATCCCCGACGTGCCGGCCAACACGCCGGTGCGCGAAATCAAGCAGGTGGCCGTCATCGGCGCCGGCACGATGGGGGGCGGCATCTCGATGAACTTCCTCAACGCCGGCATTCCGGTGGTCATGCTGGAGATGAAGCAGGACGCGCTCGACCGCGGCGTCGGCGTGATGCGCAAGAACTACGAGTCGCAGGTCAAGCGCGGCAAGCTGAAGCAGGACAAGTACGAGCAGCGCATGGCGCTGTTGAGCACCACGCTGAAGTACGACGAGATCAAGAACGCCGACATGGTCATCGAGGCCGTGTTCGAGGAGATGGGCGTCAAGGAAAAGGTCTTCAAGACGCTCGACGAGGTGATGAAGCCCGGCGCCATCTTGGCCAGCAACACCAGCACGCTCGACGTCGACAAGATCGCGGCCTTCACCAAGCGGCCGCAGGACGTGGTCGGCACGCACTTCTTCAGTCCCGCCAACGTGATGAAGCTGCTCGAAGTGGTGCGCGGCGAAAAGACCGCCAAGGACGTGCTCGCCACGGTGATGGCGCTGTCGAAGAAGATCCGCAAGACGGCGGTCGTTTCCGGCGTCTGCGACGGCTTCATCGGCAACCGAATGATCGAGCAGTACAGCCGCCAGGCCGGCTTCCTGCTGGAAGAGGGCTGCACGCCGCAGCAGGTGGACAAGGCGGTCGAGAAGTTCGGCTTCGCGATGGGCCCGTTCCGCATGGGCGACCTGGCCGGCAACGACATCGGCTGGGCCATCCGCAAGCGCCGCTACGCGGAAAAGCCCGACATGCGCTACAGCAAGACCGCCGACCTGCTGTGCGAAATGGGCCGCTACGGCCAGAAGACGCAGGCCGGCTGGTACGACTATGTGGCCGGCAAGCGCGATGCCATTCCCAGCAAGGCTGTCGTCGAGATGATCGAGAGCCACCGCGCCAGCCTCGGCATCACCCCGCGCAAGATCGGTGACGACGAAATCGTGCACCGGCTGGTCTATGCGTTGGTCAACGAAGGCGCGAAGATCCTCGAGGAAGGCATTGCCAGCAAGGCCAGCGACATCGACATGGTCTATCTCACCGGCTACGGCTTCCCGCTGCATCGTGGCGGGCCGATGTGCTATGCCGACACGGTCGGGCTTTTCAACGTCGTGCAGGCGATGAAGCGCTTTGCCGCCAACCCGCTCGACGATGCCGACTTCTGGCAGCCGGCGCCTTTGCTGGCCAAGCTGGCCGCCGAAGGCAAGAGCTTCAGCTGATCGGGCCGCCCGGGCGCGAGCGAGATGCTGAAAGGTTTCTTCAAGGTCGCGGTGGCGCTGCTGGCGCTGCTCGGCTTGCTGGTGCTCGTGCTGGCGCTGAACACCTGGCGCCAGGGCTCGCGTCAGGTGACCGTGCCGCCGGTCGCCGCGATCGCCATCGACGAGCAGGCCGCGGCGCAATCGCTGTCGGCAGCCATCCAGGCGAAGACGGTGTCGTCGCTGGACGATGCCTCGCTGAATGCCGACCAGTTCGAACTGTTGCACCAGCATCTGCAATCGCGCTACCCGAAGCTGCACGCCACGCTGCAGCGCGAGGTGGTCGGCGGCCTGAGCCTGCTCTACACCTGGCCCGGCAGCGACGCCTCTGCCAAGGGCATCATGCTGATGGCGCACCAGGACGTGGTGCCGATCGCACCCGGCACCGAAGAGCGCTGGCAAGCAGAACCCTTCGCCGGCACGGTGAAGGAAGGTTTCGTCTGGGGCCGCGGGTCCTGGGACGACAAGGCCAACCTGATTGCGCAGATGGAAGCGGTGGAAATGCTGGTCGCCTCCGGCTTCAAGCCCAAGCGCACCATCTACCTGGCCTTCGGCGCCGACGAGGAGGTGGGCGGCAACCGTGGTGCCAAGGCCATCGCCGAATTGCTGAAGCAGCGCGGCGTGAAGCTCGACTTCATCATCGATGAAGGTCTGCTCATCACCGAGGGCGTGCTCGCCGGCCTGAAGCCGGCGGCAGCGATCATCGGCATCGCCGAGAAGGGCTATGTCTCGCTGCAGCTCAGCGTTGAAGCAAAACCCGGCCATTCGTCGATCCCGCCGGCCAAGGGCACCAGCGCGATCGCGATGATGAGCGCGGCGCTGCAGGAACTCGACCAGAAACAACTGCCGGCCAACATCCGCGGTGTGGCGCGCGAAATGTTCGCAACCGTCGCGCCCGAGATGAGCGGTTTCAACCGCGTCGCGCTGTCGAACCTGTGGCTGTTCGGCTCGGTGGTGCAAAAGCAGCTCGAGGCCAGCGCCAGCACCAACGCGATGCTGCGCACGACCACCGCCTTGACTATCGTCAACGCCGGCATCAAGGACAACGTGCTGCCGGGGCTGGCCGAAGCCACCGTCAACTTCCGGCTGCTGCCGGGCGACACGCAGTCCACCGTGGTCGAACATGCGAAGCAGGCCATCGGCAACGACAAGGTGACGCTGAAGGTCAGCGTGGCGTCGGAAGCCTCGAAGGTGGCGCCGACCGACAGCGCGTCGTACAAGCTGATCGAGCGCACGGTGCGCGAGCTGTTTCCCGACACCATCGTCGCTCCGGGGCTGATGGTCGGCGGCACCGACTCGAAGCACTTCGAGGACATCTGCGACCACATCTACAAGTTCTCGCCGGTGCGCGCGAAACCCGAGGACCTGTCGCGCTTCCATGGCACCAACGAGCGCATCAGCACGTCCAATCTGGCCGAGCTGATCCGCTTCTATCACCGTCTTCTCAGCCAGGGCGCGGCTTGAGCGTCTGTTGATCGCCTGATCATTTTCGAAGGAACCCCGATGACACAAGCCCTGATCGTTTCCACCGCCCGCACGCCCCTGGCCAAGAGCTGGAAAGGCGCCTTCAACATGACCCACGGTGCCACGCTCGGCGGCATGGCCATCCAGGCCGCCGTCGAGCGCGCCGGTGTCGACCCGGCCGCCATCGACGACGTGCTGATGGGCTGCGCCAACCCCGAAGGTGCCACCGGCATGAACATCGCGCGCCAGGCCGCGCTGCGCGCCGGGCTGCCGATCACCACCGGTGGCGTCACCGTCAACCGCTTCTGCTCGAGCGGGCTGCAGACCATCGCGATGGCTGCCCAGCGCATCATTGCTGGCGAAAGCGATGTCCTCATCGGTGGCGGCGTGGAAAGCATCTCGTGCGTGCAGCAGGAGATGAACAAGCACATGCTTACCGACCCCTGGTTGAAGGACCACAAACCGGCGATCTACATGTCGATGCTGGAAACCGCCGAGAACGTTGCCAAGCGCTACGGCATCGACAAGGAGCGTATGGACCGCTACGGCGCGGCCAGCCAGCAGAAGGCCTGTGCCGCACAGGAGGCCGGCAAGTTCGACGACGAGATCGTGGCGTGCACGGTGATGGCCGGCGTGGCCGATGCGCAACTGGGCCTGCGCACCAAGGAAGTCACCATCAAGGCCGATGAAGGCCTGCGCCCCGGCACCACCTACGACAGCATCAAGGGCATCCGCTCGGCAATGCCCGGCGGCGTCATCACCGCCGGCAATGCCAGCCAGTTCAGCGACGGCGCGGGTGCCTGCGTGCTGGTCAGCGACACCTATGCGCAGCAGAAGAACCTGAAGCCGCTGGGCCGCTTTCTCGGCTTCGCGGTCGCCGGTTGCGAACCCGACGAAATGGGCATCGGCCCGATCTTCGCCGTGCCCAAGGTGCTGAAGCGACTGGGCCTGAAGGTGGAGGACATCGACCTGTGGGAACTGAACGAGGCCTTCGCGGTGCAGGTGCTGTACTGCGCCGACAAACTCGGCATCCCGATGGACCGGCTCAATGTCAACGGCGGCGCCATTGCGGTGGGCCATCCCTACGGTGTCAGCGGCCAGCGCCTGACCGGCCATGCGCTGATCGAAGGCAAGCGCTGCGGCGCGAAGAAGGTGGTGGTGACGATGTGCGTCGGCGGCGGCATGGGCGCGGCCGGCGTGTTCGAGGTGCTCTGAGCGCGCCGTCATGCAAATTCTGCGCACCGCCGACGATCGATTTGCAAACCTGAGCGGGTATGCGTTCGCGCCGCACTACGTCGACATCGACGGCCTGCGCATGCACTATCTCGACGAGGGCCCGCGCGATGCGAAAGTGACCGCGCTGTGCCTGCATGGCCAGCCGAGCTGGAGCTACCTGTACCGAAAGATGCTGCCGGTCTTCACTGCCGCGGGCGTGCGCGTGGTGGCGCCCGACTGGTTCGGCTTCGGCCGTTCCGACAAGCCCGACGACGACGCCTGGTACACCTTCGAGCGCCACCGCCAGTCGATGCTGCAGTTCGTCGAGAAACTCGATCTGCGCAATGTCATGCTGGTGGTGCAGGACTGGGGTGGCCTGCTCGGCCTGACGCTGCCGCTGCAACAACCCGAGCGCTACACGCGGCTGCTGGTGATGAACACCGGCCTGGGTGTGGGCACCGTCACCGATGGCTTCAAGCAGTGGCGCGCGTATGCCAACACGCAGCCCGACCTGGCCTGCGGCAAGCTCATCAAGCGCGGCACCGCAGGGATGACCGATGCCGAGGCCGCGGCCTACGACGCGCCGTATCCCGACAAACGCTACAAGGCCGGCGTGCGCGCGTTCCCGAACCTCGTGCCGGACCATGCCGACGCGCCCGGTGCGGCGATCAGCAAACAGGCCGCCGCGTTCTGGTCGCAGCAGTGGTCGGGCGACAGCTTCATGGCCATCGGCATGACCGATCCGGTGCTCGGCCCGCCGGCCATGCACGCGTTGCGCAAGCTGCTCAAGGGCTGCCCCGAGCCGATGGAGGTGACCGAAGGTGGGCACTTCGTGCAGGAGCACGGCGCACCGATCGCCGCTGCGGCGCTGAAACACTTCAAGCTGGCTTGAGGCCCTCGCATGATGCGCGAGACGCTGGACTTTCTGTTGCACGACTGGCTCGATGTGGGCCGGCTGACCCAGCGCGAGCGCTTCGCCGAGCATTCGCGGGACACCTTCGCCGCCGTGCTCGACACCTGCGAGCGCATCGCGCGCGAGAAGTACGCGCCGTTCAACCGTTTGAGCGACACCGAAGAACCACGCTTCGATGGCGAACGTGTGCACCTGCCCGACGCCACCCACGCCGCGCTGTCGGCCTACGTGCAAAGCGGCATGCTCGCCGCGGCGCAGGACCATGCCATCGGTGGCATGCAGCTGCCGTGTGTCATCGAGATGGCGGCGAATGCCTTCTTCGCCAAGGCCAGCGTGTCGATCGGCGGCTACGCGATGCTCACCAGCGGCAACGCCAACCTGCTGATGGCGCATGGCACACCCGCGCAGCGCGAGGTGTTCGCGAAGAATGAATTTGCCGGCAAGTGGTTCGGCACCATGTGCCTGAGCGAACCGCAGGCGGGTTCCAGCTTGAGCGACGTGGCCACGCGTGCCGTACCCGACGGCGCCGATTTCGCCGACGATCCGCTCGGCCCGCGCTATCGGCTCAAGGGCAACAAGATGTGGATCTCGGCTGGCGAGCACGAGATCACCGAGAACATCGTGCACCTGGTGCTGGCCAAGATCGTGCAGGACGACGGCAGCCTGCATCCGGGCACGCGCGGCATCTCGCTGTTCATCGTGCCGAAGAAAATGGTCACCGCCGGTGGTGAACTCAGTGGCGAGCGCAACGACGTGGCGCTGGCCGGCCTGAACCACAAGCTCGGCTACCGCGGCACCAGCAACACGCTGCTCAATTTCGGTGAAGGCCGCTTCACGCCCGGTGGGCAGGCGGGTGCGGTGGGTTACCTGGTCGGCGCACCCGGCGAAGGCTTGCGCTGCATGTTCCACATGATGAACGAGGCGCGCATCGGGGTCGGCCTCGGTGCGGTGATGTTGGGGTACGCGGGTTACGAAACAAGCCTCGACTACGCGCGCCAGCGCCCGCAGGGCCGCCACGCGGCAGCGGGCGGCAAGGATGCGAGCCAGCCGCAGGTGCCGATCATCGAACACGCCGATGTCAAGCGCATGCTGCTGGCGCAGAAGAGCTATGTCGAAGGCGGTCTGGCGCTGGAGCTGTATTGCGCGCGGCTGGTCGATGAACTGCACACCGGCAACGAACACGCGGCGCGCGATGCCGGCGCGCTGCTCGAGGTGCTGACGCCGATCGCCAAGAGCTGGCCCAGCGAGTGGTGCCTGGAAGCCAACAGCCTGGCCATCCAGGTGCACGGCGGCTACGGCTACACGCGTGATTTCGCCGTCGAGCAGCACTGGCGCGACAACCGGCTGAACATGATCCACGAGGGCACGCACGGCATCCAGGCACTCGACCTGCTGGGCCGCAAGGTGGTGATGAACGATGGTGCCGCCTTCGGTCGCCTGAGCAAGCGCATGCTGGCCACGCAGGAAGCCGCCGCCTCGGTCGTGCCGCTGGCGTCGCAGGCCCGCCAGTTGTCGATGGCATTGCAGACCTTGCAGTCGGCCACGCGCGCGGCCTGGATCAACGGCAGGCCCGACGAGGCGCTGGCCAACGCCACACCCTATCTGCAGGCCTTCGGCCATGTCGTGCTGGCCTGGCTGTGGCTGGATGTGGCGCTGACCTGCCAACGCCGGCTCGAGACGACGCCCGACGATGCCGCGATGCTCGGCAAGCTGGCCGCGATGCGCTACTTCTTCGCCTACGAACTGCCCAAGGTCGATGCCTGGCTGTTGGCGGTGGCATCGCGCCAGTCCGTGTGCCGCGAGATGCACGAGGCCTGGTTCTGATCATGAGCAACGCCACCATCGAGACACTGGTCTGGGTGTTCATCTATGCCGGTATGGCCGTCTTCGGCCTGGGCGTGTGGTTCATCGAGCACAGCCTGGCGGTCGGCTCGACGTTGATGGTCTTCGGATCGGCAGCGGTGGCCGGCGGCATCGTCCTCATCTGGCTTCGCTCGAAACGCAATTGACGACAGACCCATCAAGGAGCAAGCCATGAGCACACCGATCCAGAAACTCTTCGACCTGAGCGGCCAGACCGCGCTCGTCACCGGCGGCTCGCGCGGCCTCGGGCTGCAGATCGCCGAAAGCCTGGGCGAGGCCGGCGCGAAGATCCTGCTCAGCTCGCGCAAGGCGGCCGACCTGGAAGAGGCGGCGGCCGATCTGCAGGCCAAGGGCATCGATGCGCGCTGGGTGGCCGCCGATGCCGCCGACCCGGCGCAGATCCAGAAGGTTTGTGACGAGGCCATGCAGCGCCTGGGCAAGATCGACATCCTCGTCAACAACGCCGGCGCCACGTGGGGCGCGCCGGCCGAGGACCACACGCTGGAGGCCTGGGACAAGGTGATGAACCTGAACATCCGCAGCATCTTCCTGATGAGCCAGGCGGTGGGCCGCGCCAGCATGATCCCGCGCAAGTTCGGCCGCATCATCAACGTCGCGTCGATCGCCGGCTTGGCCGGCTCGCCGGAAGCGATCAAGTTCATCGCCTACGGCACCAGCAAGGGCGCGGTCGTCAACTTCACGCGCACCCTGGCCGGCGAGTGGGGCCACTACGGCATCACCGTGAATGCGCTGGCGCCGGGTTTCTTCCCGACCAAGATGACCAAGGGCATCCTCGCCGCGCAGGGTGCCGACAAGATGGCCGCCGGGGCGCCGTTGAAGCGGCTCGGCGACGACGACGACCTGAAGGGCGCGGCGCTGCTCTTCGCCTCGGCGGCGGGCAAGCACATCACCGGGCAGATCCTGGCCGTCGATGGCGGCGTCAGCGCCATCAGCGGGGGCTGAGGCTTGACAGCGACACCGCTGGCCTTCGCGCGCCACATCCCGTTCATTCACCTGCTCGGCGCGCAACTCTTGCGCTTCGAGGAGGGCGAAAGCGAGATCGCGCTCGAGCTGCGCGACGAACTGCACAACTCGTGGCACGTGGCCCACGGCGGCGTGGTGATGACCTTGCTCGATGTGTCGATGGCACATGCCACGCGCGCACCGCGCAGTGCAGCAGATGGGCCCGATCCGCGCGGCGTCGTCACGATCGAGATGAAGACCACCTTCATGCGCCCGGCGCAGGGCCGCATCACCTGCATCGGCCGGCTGATGCACCGCAGCGCGGCACTGGCCTTCTGCGAAGGCACCGTGTTCAACACCGAAGGCGAGCGCCTGGCGCATGCCACCGGCACCTTCAAGTTTCTTTCCGCATTGCCGGCCGGCGGCCGGCGCATCCAGTCACCCGAAGCATCCGATTAGGAGCAATGCATGAGCACGATCAACAAGCAATGGCATCTGGTTTCGCGCCCCACCGGCGAACCCACGGCGGCGAACTTCAAGCTGGTCGAAGCGCCGGTGCCCGATCTGAAGGACGGCCAGCTGCTGGTGCGCCATCACTTCATGAGCCTGGACCCGTACATGCGCGGGCGCATGAACGATGGCAAGAGCTATGCGCAGCCGCAGGCGCTGAATGCGGTCATGGGCGGCGGCACGGTGGGCGAGGTGCTGGCCTCGAAGAACGACGCGTTCAAGGTAGGCGACAAGGTCGTCGGCATGGGCGGCTGGCAGCAGTACCAGGTGGTCGATGCGGAGCAACGCGGCATGTTGCGCAAGGTCGATGACCGCCAGGTGCCGCTGTCGGCGTATCTCGGCGCGGTCGGCATGCCGGGTGTCACCGCCTGGGTCGGGCTGATGAAGATCATCGAGCCGAAGGCGGGCGAGACGGTGGTCGTCAGTGCCGCCAGCGGGGCCGTCGGCGGTATCGTCGGCCAACTCGCCAAGGGCATCGGCTGCCGCGTGGTCGGGCTCGCCGGCGGACCCGCCAAGTGCAAGGCAGTGGTCGACGAACTCGGCTTCGACGAGTGCATCGACTACAAGCAGCACCCCGACCTGAAATCGCTGTCGGCAGCGTTGAAAGAGGCCTGCCCGAAGGGCATCGACGGCTACTTCGAAAACGTCGGCGGCATCATCCTCGACGCCGTTCTGCTGCGCGCCAATGCGTTCTCGCGCATCGCCATGTGCGGCATGATTTCCGGCTACAACGGCGAGCCGATTCCGCTGCAGAACCCGTCGCTGATCCTCGTCAACCGCATGAAGGTGCAGGGCTTCATCGTCAGCGAGCACATGGACCATTGGCCACAGGCATTGAAGGAACTTGGCGCGGGCGTGGCCAGCGGCAAGCTGAAGTACCGCGAGACGGTGGCCGAGGGGATCGAGGCTGCGCCCGAGGCCTTCATCGGCTTGCTCAAGGGCCGCAACTTCGGCAAGCAGCTGGTCAAGCTGATCTGAGGCAAGGTGAGGCAAGGCACGGCGAGGTGAGGTGTGGACTGGCGCTGGTGCCGCTTCGAAGACCTGGGCGTGCACGGCCTGTACGACGTGCTCAGCCTGCGCTGCCGGGTCTTCATCCTGGAGCAGGGCGCTTTTCTCGACCCCGACGGCGCCGACCCCCGTGCCTGGCACCTGTGCGGACGCGATCCGCAGGGGGCCTTGAGCGCCTACCTGCGCGTGTGTGATCCCGGCGTGAAGTACGCCGAGGCGTCGCTCGGCCGCGTTGTCACGGCGCCCGACATTCGTGGCAGCGGCATGGGCAGGACCCTGATGCACGAAGGCTTGCGACGTTGTGCAGAGCAGTGGCCGGCACAACCGCTGCGCATCAGCGCCCAGGCGCGGCTGCGTCGTTTCTACGAAGGCTTCGGCTTCGCAGCCGCATCCGGCGACTATCTAGAAGACGGTATTCCCCACCTGCAGATGTTGTGGAGGGCAGCATGATCGCCACGCACGAGGTGCTGAACCAGAGCAGCCCGCTGAGCAATCACAACCTGTTTGTGGGCAACGCCGCCTTGCAGCAGGCGCTCAGCCGGCATCACCCAGCGTACGACCGGCAGCGCTTCGAGCGGCTGGGCCAGGAGTGCGGCAGCCCGGTGATGCAGGAACACGCGCGGCTGGCCAACATCAACCCGCCGACGCTGAGAACCCACGACCGTTTCGGCCACCGCGTCGATCAGGTGGAATTCCACCCCAGCTACCACGTCATCCTCGGCAGCGCGTTGTCGCATCGTTTGCATGCGACGCCTTGGACCGAGGGACCGGGCGCGCACACCGAGCGCGCCGCGGCGTTCATGCTGTTCACCGAACTGGAGCCGTCCATCCTGTGCCCGGTGTCGATGAGCTATGCGGTGACACCGGCGCTGCGCGGCAGCGGCAGGCTGCTTGTCGATTGGCTGCCCAAGCTGGCATCGACGCACTACGACGCGCGCTTCCTTCCGTTCACCGAGAAGACGGCCGTGACGATGGGAATGGGCATGACCGAAAAGCAAGGCGGCTCCGATGTGCGTGCGAACACCACACAGGCCCGCTTCGATGCCGACGACGCCTGGGGCCGGCGCCATGCCATCACCGGCCACAAGTGGTTCATGTCGGCGCCGATGTGCGATGCCTTCCTGGTGCTGGCGCAGACGGCCGGCGGCCTGAGCTGTTTCTTCGTGCCGCGCATCCTGCCCGACGGCACGGTCAATGCGCTGCAGTTCCAGCGGCTGAAACACAAGCTGGGCAACCAGGCCAACGCCAGTTCCGAAGTCGAATTCGTGAATGCCACCGGCTGGCTGGTCGGTGACGACGGCCGCGGCATCCCGCAAATCCTGGAAATGGGCGCGCTGACGCGGCTCGATTGCGCGCTCGGCACCGCCGGGCTGATGCGCGGCGCGCTGTCGCTGGCGATGCACCACTGCGGCCAGCGCATGGCCTTCGACAAGCGGCTGATCGATCAGCCGCTGATGAAGAACGTGCTCGCCGATCTGGCGCTGGAAAGCGAAGCAGCCATCTTGCTGGCGATGCGCCTGGCCTGCACCGTCGATCGCACCGAGCATGGCGAAACACGCGACAGCCACGAGGCCATGGATCGGCATGACAGCCACGAGGCGGTCATGCGCCGGCTGTTGACGCCAATCGCGAAGTTCTGGATCTGCAAGCGCGGCAGCCACTTCGCGCAGGAAGCGATGGAATGCCTGGGCGGCAATGGCTACGTCGAAGCCGATGGCGAGGGCACGATGGCGCGCATCTATCGCGAGATGCCGCTGAACTCGATCTGGGAAGGTGCCGCCAACATCATGGCGCTTGACCTGCTGCGCGTGCTGCGCAGCAAGGACGTGGCCGCGGCGCTGGCGCACGAGGTGGCCGCCTCGCGCGCTGCGCACCCGCTGCTGGACCGTGCCGCCGAACGGGTGCTGGCACAGCTCGAACACGGTACCGAAGAAGCCCAGGCGCGGCGGCTGGCGCGCGACATCGCGTTGCTGTTGCAGGCCTCGCTGTTGCGGCACAGCGGTCCGGCGGTGTTCGACGCCTTCTGTGCCTCGCGGCTGGACAGCGCCGTCGACGCCTTCGGCTTGTTGCCAGCCGGCATCGACCTGGACGCGATCATCGAACGCGCGTGGCCGAACCCTGAAGAGCACACAACGGAGACGACATGAATGAGCTGATCCTGCACCACTATCCGAACTCGCCGTTCGCCGAGAAGGTGCGCCTGGTGCTCGGCATGAAGGGGCTGGCCTGGCGCTCGGTGCACATCCCGGTGATGATGCCGAAGCCCGATGTGGTGGCGCTCACCGGCGGCTACCGGCGCACGCCGTTCCTGCAGATCGGCGCCGACATCTACTGCGACACCGCGCTGGTGTGCAGAGTGGTCGACCGCTTGCACCCCGAACCGTCGCTTTATCCCGACGAGGCCGGCCCGTTGGCGCACATCGTGGCGTCGTGGGCCGACAGCGCGCTGTTCTGGGTGGCGGTGCCGCTGACGATGCAGATCGGCGGGCCAAACGGCATCCTGCCCGATGCCACGCCCGAGTTCCTGAAGGCCTTCGCCGCCGACCGCATGGCCATGTCGGCGGGCCTCAAGCGCGGCGGCTTGCACGACAACCTGGCGATGCTGACGAACCATCTGGGTTGGCTCGAACAGCAGTTGGCAGACGGACGTCCGTTCGTGCTCGGCAGCCTGGCCAGCGTGGCCGACTTCGCCGTCTTCCATCCGCTGTGGTTCATGCACCTGAATGCCAAGTCCGCCGCACTGCTGCAGCCCTGCCCGAAGTTGCTGGCGTGGTATGACCGCATGGCGACGTTCGGGCATGGCAGCAGCACACCGCTGGACAGCGCCGAAGCCATCGCCGTGGCCGCCGCGGCGCCGGCAACGGCTGGCTGCACGGTGCAAGCCAACATGGGTTTCGAAGCCGGTGCGCCTGTCACGGTCAATGCGCTGGACTACGCCACCGACGCCATCGCCGGCCGACTGGTCGGGCTCGACCATGACGAGGTCGTCATCGAACGCAACGATGAACGCGCGGGCACGGTGCAGGTGCACTTCCCGCGCATCGGATTCCAGGTCAAGGTGGACAAGGCAACATGAAGAACTTCAAGGGCGGCACGGCCGTCATCACCGGCGCCGCTTCGGGCTTCGGCCTCGAAGCCGCGCGCATCGCCGCCGCCGAAGGCATGCACGTGGTCATGGCCGATGTGCAGCAAGATGCGCTGGACAAGGCCGCGGCGGAGATCGAAGCCAGCGGGGCGCAGGTGCTGGCGCGCCGGGTGGACGTCGCCCAGGCCGGCGAAGTCGAGGCCCTCGGCGCGGCCACGTTGCAGCGCTTCGGCGCACCGAACTTCGTCTTCAACAACGCCGGTGTCACCGCCGGCGGGCTGGTGTGGGAGAACACGCTCGCCGATTGGCAATGGGTGCTCGGCGTCAACCTGATGGGCGTGGTGCACGGCGTGCGCGTGTTCACGCCGATGATGCTCGACGCGGCGCGCAGCGACCCGTCGTTCGAGGGCCACATCGTCAACACTGCGTCGATGGCCGGCTTGGTGAACCCGCCCAACATGGGCGTCTACAACGTCAGCAAGCACGCCGTGGTGGCGCTGAGCGAAACGCTGTACCAGGACCTGAAGCTGGTCAGCGACCAGGTCACCGCATCGGTCTTGTGCCCGTTCTTCGTGCCCACCGGCATCACCCACAGCGAACGCAACCGGCCGGCCACGTTGCCGGCCGCCAGGATGACGAAGAGCCAGTTGATCAACCACGCGATGGGCGACAAGGCGGTGGGCAGCGGCAAGGTCTCGGCGGCGATGGTGGCGCGCAAGGTGTTCGATGCGCTGCGCGACGGCAGGTTCTACATCTACAGCCACCCGCATGCGCTGGGTTCGGTGCAGACGCGAATGGAAGACGTGCTGCGATCGCGCAACCCGACCGACCCGTTCGCGCACAAGCCGGCCATCGGCGATGAACTGCGCGCCGCATTGCGCGCCGCGGAATGACGGGCTCGGCTCTCAGCAGCCCAGCTTGATCGCCTGCACCGGCCGTCCGCTGTCGGCATCGACCAGCACCAGGTTCAGCTGCCGAGGGTGAGCGGCATCGGCTGGCGTGCTGGGGGTGAACGTCAAGGTGGTCGCCGCATCGGCCTGGGCCTGCCAGGCGGACACCGGCACGTACTCGCGCACGACGAAGTCGTGCTTCAGCGTGACACCGCTGTTCTCACCGGCCTTGACCGCGGTGACGTGGCCGTTCTCGGTCAGCGCCCAATAGCCGGCCAGGCGCTGCGGGGTGCCGCTGGTGGCTTGCACCTTGGCCACGTAGGCAGCGCCCTCGCGTTGCAGGCTCAGGTTTACCGGCGCGGCCGGCCGCGCGTCGGCAGGCAGCGGCCCGCCCCACGACGGCCGGTCGCGGCCATCGACCACCACCTGCGGCGTGTAGCTGAAACGCGCGCCGTTGCTGCGCTGCTGGTGCGCTTGGCGCTGGGTGTAGTCGGGGCTGGCAAAGCGGTCCTTCCAGCCCAGCCGGTCCCAATAGTCGACATGGAAGGACAGCGCGACGACGTCATCCTGACCTTTCAGCTTCGACAGCCACTGGTCGGCGGGCGGGCACGAACTGCAGCCCTCGGAGGTGTACAGCTCGACGAGGGTGGTCATCTTTGCACCGGCACTGGCGCTGCAGCTACCACCGGCGGCGATCACCGCCAGCGGCAGGGATGAAAGGGCGGCTGCGAACAGCGCGAGATTCTTGCGGGTCATGGTCGTTCCTTCGAAGGCGATCGTATCGTTGGGAGTCGCTGTGCTGCGGCCCTGCCTTACAGTGCCGGCCATGCGAGAAGGCGGTACCGGACAGGGGTGCAGCGTGGCCGTGATCGGCGGCGGCCCGGCCGGGCTGATGGCCGCCGAGGTGCTGGCCCAAGCGGGCCTGCAGGTGCATCTGTACGACCGCATGCCGTCGGTGGGCCGCAAGTTCCTGCTCGCCGGCCGTGGTGGGCTGAATTTGAGCCATGCCGAAGCGTATGCATCGTTCGTCGGCCGCTACGGCAGCCGCGGCGATGTCATCGGCGTAGCGTTGCAGGGCTTCACGCCACAGGCCTTGCGCGAATGGGCTGCAGCACTCGGCGTGCCGACCTTCGTCGGCAGTTCCGGGCGCATCTTCCCTGTCGACCTGAAGGCCGCACCGCTGTTGCGCGCCTGGCTGCATCGCTTGCGCCGGCAGGGGGTGATCTTCCACATGCGCCATCGTTGGCTCGGTTTTGCCGACCGCGAGGACACAGGGCATGCGTCGCTGCGCTTCGAGACCCCGGCAGGCGAGCGACAGGTGCCCGCCGACGCCACCGTGCTCGCATTGGGCGGCGCCAGCTGGGCGCGCCTCGGCTCGGACGGCGCCTGGTGGCCGATGCTGCAGGCGGCCGGTGTCGATCTGGCGCCGCTGCGGCCGTCGAACTGCGGCGTCGAGGTCGATGGCCGCGCCGGCCCGGGCTGGAGCGAGCTCTTTCGCAGCCGCTGGGCCGGCCAGCCGTTGAAATCGGTGGCGATCGAAATTGGCGCTGGCCAGACGCCGGTGTGGCGCCAGGTGGGCGAGATGGTGATCGCCGATTACGGCATCGAAGGCAGCCTGGTGTACGCGGCGTCGGCACGGTTGCGCGAGGCCATCGCGTCGCGCGGCAGCGCCGACTTCTGCATCGATCTGCTGCCGCTGCGTGATCTCGCCTGGGTCGAGCAGCAACTGGCGCACGGCCGCGGCGCGCGTTCGCTGTCCACCCACCTGAAGACGCGACTCGGACTGTTCGGCGCGAAGGCCGCGCTGTTGCACGAACGCGTGGCATCGGCCTCGACCTTGCCTGCATCGCAGCTGGCGGCGCTGATCAAGGCCCTGCCGATGTGCGCCCGCGCCGCGCGGCCGCTGGACGAGGCCATCAGCACCGCCGGCGGTGTGCGCTTCGAAGCCCTCGACGACGGCGCGATGCTGCGCGTGCGGCCGGGCGTGTTCTGTGCCGGCGAGATGCTCGATTGGGAGGCGCCGACCGGCGGCTACCTGCTCAACGCCTGCCTGGCCACCGGGCGGCAGGCCGGGCAGGGGGCGTTGAGGTGGTTGGCTGCAGCCGATGGCTTCACAGCGCGATCGCCTGCGTTTCCCGGAACAGCGATTCCCTGAACTGCATCGAGCGCGGGCCTTCGTCGGACAGCGCCCACAGCGTCAGCGCCTTCGCCGACATCGGCTTGGCGAACAGATAGCCCTGCAGCTGGTCGCAGCCCAGCTCGGCCAGGATGCGCTGCTGGGCCTCGGTCTCGACGCCTTCGGCGACCACCGTCATGTTCAGCGACTGCGCCAGGTTGACCACGGCCTTGGCGATCTCGCGCGCCTCGGGGCTGTGCTCGAGGTCGAGCACGAAGCTGCGATCGATCTTCAATTCCTCGGCCGGCAGCTTGCGCAGATAGCCCAGGCTCGAATAGCCCGAGCCGAAGTCGTCGATCGACAGGTGCACGCCCAGCGCCGCCACCTCGGCAAAGACACGCGAGGTGGCCTCGGTGTCTTCCATGGCCACCGATTCGGTGATTTCGCAGGTCAGCAGCGCGGGGTTGATGCGGTGCCGCTTCAGCGCCGCGTCGATGCGCCGGCTGAAGCCGGGGTGGCTGAGCTGGTGCGCCGACACGTTGATCGCCACACGCATGCGCAAGCCCTCGTCGCGCCAGCAGCGGGCCTGCTGGCAGGCCTGGTCGATGACCCAGTCGCCCAATGCATTGATCAACCCGTGGCGTTCGGCCATCGGGATAAACAGTTCGGGGCTGACAATGCCGCGCTTCGGATGGTGCCAGCGCAGCAGGGCCTCGACACCCATGATCTGCCCGCTCGGCGCGTGGATCTTCGGCTGGTAATACAGCTCGAGCTGGCCGCGCGCCAGCGCCAGGCGCAGATCGCTGAGCAATTCGGCGCGCTCGCGCGTGCTGTTGACCATGCTCGGGTCGAACACCGCATGGCTGGCACCGCCGGCCGCCTTGGCCGCACGCATGGCGATGTGCGCATGCGCCAGCAGTGCCGACTGCGCGCCATGGCGCGGATAGACCGCCAGCCCGATCGAGCAGGCGATGCTGTGCTCGCGGCCGTTCAGACTGCACGGTACCGCGACCGCGTGGAGGGCCTGCGCGGCCAGTTCGGTGGCCCGCCGTGACGCGGCCTCGCCATCGACGAGCAGCAGGAATTCGTCGCCGCCCAGGCGTGCCGCGCAGTGCGCCGGCACCAGCGCGCGCAGCGTCTGCGCGGCCCGCCGGAGCACCTCGTCCCCCTGCTGGTGGCCGAACTCCTCGTTGACGTGCCGGAAGCTGTCCAGCGCCACCAGCAGCACCACCACCTCGTGCTGACGCGTTTCGGCCTGCTGCAGCGCCTGTGCCAGGCGCCCTTCGAAGAGACGGCGGTTGGGCAGGCCGGTGAGGTCGTCGTGCTGGGGCAGGTGCGAGCCCTCCTGTGCGTGAACACCGTGCTGCGCATGTGCCGCGCGGCCCTCGAAAGCGCTAAAGAGCAACATCACCAGCATCATCTCGCTGCAGGCGACCAACGCCGTCATCGCGAGCGTGTGCAGCACGAAGCCATCGGTGTCGGCTGCGATCGGCGCACGGGGCACCGAGGCGGCCGCGACGATGGCGACGTGGCACGCCCACATCGACGCGCAGACCACTGCCGCGGCCGCCGCCTGCCACAGGTGCGGCCGCGACCTCGCGCTGCCGGCCCACTGCAATGCGAGCGTCAGTCCGCCGCCTGCTATCACCAGGGCCAAAGCCAGTGGCGCCAGCTGCCACTGGTTGCCGCTTGCCAGCCCCAGCGCCGACAGCAGCAGCGCCTGCGTCGCGGTGCCGGCGAGTCCGAGCGTGCCAGCCACGGCGACCACGCGTGGCGCCAGGGGTAACGGGCCGGCGGCCCATTTCAGGGCGGCCAGACACAGCCCGATGGCCACGACCAGTGCCAGCACGCCCGTACCCGGCTGAATCGGCACGGCAGCGTCTTCGAACGCGCGCTGAAGCCCGAGCAGTTGCATGCACCAGATGCCGCTGCCCAGCGCCACGGCAGCGGCGGCTTGCCAGCGCTTGCCCACACCCGGGCCGCGCTTGCGCGCACGGTTCGCCATCGCGAATGCCGTCACCGCTGACAGGGCCATGACCGCGACCGCCATGAAGGGCGGCAGCAGGCTGGCATGCAACAACTCGGTGGACATTGGCGGTGTAAGCAGGTTGCGGGCAGTGCGGGTCTTGCGAGACCGTGCCAGCCCAGCGTTCCGTATCGGCCGGGCGGCAGCCGGCTTGAGCTTGCGGCCCGCCGGCCCACGTCGAAGCAATCGCCGCCGCCGTCGGCTGCCAACAATGCACGCCTGCGTCAGTGCTCGCGGCGACGTCTTCAGCCGTTGAAGTCGGCGGACTGCAACTCGATCGGCTGGCCGTGCGGCGTGCGCTGCGCCGCGTGCGACCAGGCGTGCCGGCAGCGCGCCAATTCGTCGGCCGAGCCCAGACCCTTGGCCGCGACGAGACCTTCGAGCGCCGCCAGCCAGTGGTGATAGTAGGTGTCGCCGCGGTCGAAATCGCCGGCGCGTTGCGCCTCGGCAATCTGTTGTGCCAGCGCCGCAGCCCACTCGGGCCAGGTGAACGACCCCGCGCGGTGCAGCGTCAGCACCATCGCGAAGGCCTGGGCCTGCCACGGCTCGGCGAACACCGGTGGTTCAGCGGCCAGCCACGGGGCGGACAAGGGCGTCGCATTCATACAGGATCGAGGTAGCTCTCCCAGGCATCGATCGACACCGTCTGCCCTGGCGCGCCTTCATTGCCCCACAGTTCAGCGGCGTCGAAGGCCACGCTGTACAACCACTGCGGTTGCTCGCCCAGGCCCTGCGCATGGCTGTCGGCGAAAACGTGACCGCCATGAACGCGCTCGATCACACCACAACGGTCGCGTGCGTAGGCGGGCAAACGGGTGTGATGGGCAAAAGGGCCGGTGTGCGTGCGCACACGGTCGCCGACCTGGAAGCGCGCCGGCTGCTGGCACGGGCGCTGCGTGGGTGAGCCCTTGGCGAGCGTCGCGGCAACGGCATCGGCGCGCAGGACACGCGGTGGCACCGGCGTGGTGCGCAGGCTGTGACCGGCCGCCAGTTCGTCGGCCTGCACCCAGCCGCGTTCTGTGAGCAGTCTCTCGACGGCATCGAGCCAGATGCGGTAGTAGCTCGACTGCCGGTAGTGCGGCAGGGTCTCGCGCGCGGCACGGCTCATGTCGATGTTCCAGCCGCCGGTGGCGCCGGCCGCCAAGGTCAACGCGAGGGCGCGCGGCTCCCACGTGGTGTGGAACGGTTGCCCCTCGGGCTCGGGCTGGACGCGGCCATGGCCTGGCTCGCCGCCCAGGTCGGCGTGGCTGTGATAGCTCATGCGGAACCCGGCGCCGCGGTCAGGGCCAGGCCGGTGCCGATCATCGAATCGCGCGTGACGCGTTCGGCCAGTTCGGCCTCGCTCAGCGCCTCACTGCCGCTCGGGCGCATCGGGATGACCAGATAACGCACTTCGGCAGTCGAATCGACGACGCGGATCTGCGTCGACGCCGGCAGCGTCACGCCGAAGTCGGCGAGCACGCCGCGCGGATCGCTGACGGCACGCGCCCGGTACGGCACGCTCTTGTACCAGGTTGGTGGCAGGCCCAGCACCGGCCACGGGTAGCAACTGCACAACGTGCACACCACCAGATGGTGACGCTCGGGCGTGTTGTGCAGGGCGATCATGTGCTCGCCTTGGCGGCCGCTGTAGCCGAGCGATGCGATAGCCGCGCTGGCGTCGTGTTTCAGCCAGGCGTCGAATTGCGCATCCACCCAGGCGCGGGCCACCACGCGGGCGCCATTGCGTGGGCCGATGCGGGTCTGGTAGGTGTCGATCAGCACATCCAGCGCAGCCGGATCGATGAGGCCTTTTTCGGTGAGCACCGTCTGCAACGCGCGCACGCGCAGGTCCATCTCGTCCAGTTCGCTGTGGTCGTGGTCGTGATGCTCATTCGGGTGGTCGGCCATGCACGCATCGTAGCGCCGCCGTCGGCCGTAGAGTGCGGGCCGTGCAAGCCCTCGACATCCTCGCCGGACCGCGCGCGCTGCGCTGGCTGCGCGAGCACGGCCTGCGCCCGGGCGACGTGCGCATGGTGCCGGGCGCCGCCGGCGGTCCCAAGGGCCTGGTGCTGAATCCGCTGGATCGCTTCATCTTCGGCCACTGGCTGCCGACCACCGACCACACCGTGCACCTGCTGGGTGCGTCGATCGGCGCGTGGCGCATGGCCACCGCCTGTCTGGCCGACCCGGCGGCCGAGTTCGAGCGCATGGCGCACACCTACATTCACCAGCACTACGAGCACGCGCCGGGCCGGCCACCGGCGCCGCGCCACGTCAGCGAGGTCTTTGCCGCGACGCTGCAAAGCAGTTTCGGCGAACACCATCAGCAGGTGCTGAGCCACCCACGCTTTCGGCTGCATGTCTTCACCAGCCGCGGGCGTCACCTGCTGCGCCGCCAAGGTCGTTTGCGCACGCCGCTGGGCTACACCGGCGCGTTCGTGGCCAACGCGTTCAGCCGTCGCGCGCTGGGGGCGTGGATCGACCGCGTGGTGTTTTCCGACCGCCGCGAGCCATTGCCGTTGCCGTTGCACGATCTGCCCACGCACACGGTGCCGTTGACGCCGCTGAATCTGCAGCCGAGCTTGCTGGCGAGTTGTTCGATTCCGTTCTGGCTCGACGCGGTGCACGACATCGCCGGCGCGCCGCGTGGCGCCTACTGGGACGGCGGCATCACCGACTATCACCTGCACCTGGACTACGGCTCGATGCCCTCACGCGACGACGACGCGGCACTGGTGTTGTATCCGCACCTGCAACGCTCGGTGATTCCCGGCTGGCTGGACAAGGGACTCGCCCGCCGGCACCGGGCCACCGCCCAGCTCGACAACGTGGTGCTGTTGTCGCCGCGGCCCGAGTGGGTGGCCACGCTGCCCAACGCGCAAGCTGCCCGACCGGGCCGATTTCAAGGCCTACGGTGATGACCTTGGCGCGCGCATTCGCGTCTGGCAGCGTGCCGTCGATGAAAGCCAGCGGCTGGCCGACGAGTTCGCTGAGCTGGTGCTGAGCGCTCGACCGATCGAGGCCCAGCCGCTGCGCTGAAACGCGCCGGCGATGCGCGCTGCATCCAGTTCGGGTGCCGCGGCGTATCAGGCGCTCACACACCCGATCGGGTTGTGCCGGGTCCCGGCCGTTTGCCGGGGTTGAAAACAACTGCCTGAGGAAGACATGCACATCAAAAGCACCCCATTGCGGCTGCGCCGGCTGATGCCGGTGGCCGCCGCCATCGCCGCCCTGGCCGGCAGCGCCAGCCTGCTGCTGCCCATGGCGCAGGCGTCCAGCCACCGCGAGGCCCCGTTCATCACCACCGTGCCGAAGGTGGACGGTACCGACTTCTACATGTTCAACAGCTACGAGCCCGGTCGCGACGGCTACGTGACGCTGCTGGCCAACTACCTGCCGCTGCAGGATGCCTACGGCGGTCCGAACTACTTCGCGCTCGACCCCGAGGCACTGTACGAGATCCACATCGACAACAACGGCGACGCCAAGGAAGACATCAGCTTCCAGTTCCGCTTTTCGAGCAAGCTGAAGGCGATCACCCTGCCGATCGGCAACAAGAACGTGGCCATCCCGCTGACGCAGGCCGGCACGGTGTCGCGACCGCGAACGCGGCGACACTGAATGTCAACGAAGGCTTCACGCTCGACGTGGTGCGTGGCGACCGCCGCTTCGGCCGCGTCACCAGCGTGCCCAACCCGGTGCGTCCCGGCCAGCCCTTCGACAAGCCGGTGGACAACATCGGCACCAAGACGATTCCCGACTACGCGGGCTATGCGGCCAAGCACATCTACACCGTCAGCCTGCCCGGCTGCGCGATGCCGGCCAAGGTGTTCGTCGGCCAGCGCAAGGATCCGTTCGCGGTCAACCTGGGCGCCATCTTCGATCTGGTCAACGCGCCGCTGTCGGTGATCACCGACCCTGCGTTGATCAATGCCGCGCCGAACACCATCGACGACAAGAACGTCACCACGCTGGCGCTCGAAGTACATAAGAGCTGCCTCACGCAGGGCAACGAAACCGTCATCGGCGGCTGGACCACCGCCAGCCTGCGCCAGGGCCGGTTGCTCAATCCGGCGCCGGGCAAGGGCTACCAGACCTCTGCGCGCAACGGCGGCGCGTGGACGCAGGTCTCGCGGCTGGGCATGCCGCTGGTCAACGAGGTCGTCATCGGCCTGCCCGACAAGGACCGCTTCAACAGCAGCCGGCCGCAGGACGACGGCCAGTTCGCCGACTACGTGACCAATCCGACGCTGCCGGCGTTGCTCGAGATCGCGCTGAACATTCCCGGCACGGCGCCGACGAACTTCCCGCGCACCGACCTGGTGACCACCTTCCTGACCGGCATCGCCGGCGTCAACCAGCCGGCCAACGTGGTCGGTGCCGAGATGCTGCGCCTGAACACGGCCATCCCGGCGGTGTCCGTTCGCGCAGCAGAACCGGCTCGGCATCGTCGGCAACATCCTCGCCGGCGGCAACGATAACGCCGGCTACCCGAACGGCCGCCGGCCCGAAGGACGATGTGGTCGACATCTCGCTGGTGGCGGTGATGGGCGGGCTGTGCGTGGCCAACGGCGACACCAATGCGCTCGGCCTCGGCGCCGCATGCAAGCCCTCGGCGGTGCCGCTGGGCGCGACGGCGTTCAAGCTGCACGACGCCGTCGATCAGGCGGTGGTGCCGCTGCTGCCGGGCTTCCCATACCTTGCCACGCCGCTGCCCGGCGCGAAGTGAAGGAGCCGACCATGAAGCGACAACACGTGATGGCCGCCGCGATCACCAGCCTGCTGGTGATCGCGGGCTGCTCGGACAACGCGGACGGCGGTGCGGCGATGCCACCGGTGGCAGCCGATCCGCTGGGCAGCGTGCCCGACAGTGCGCAGGCCAATGCCGGCGGGTTGGTGGCTTACCTTGAGGTGCTGGCCGACAACAAGGTCGAAGACCGCATGCCGGCCGCGCTCGACGGCGTGATGCTCACGCAACGCGACGACACCGAGCCGATCGGGTTGCAATAGAATGCGCTTCGATCAGAGACGAACAAGGGCGGGAAAGGCATCATGGTTATGACACCGCGAACTACGAGGGTCTTCTTCGAAGCCTGAAGGGTCGCCACGTCCTTGCCTTAGTGCAAGTCGTTCTTGAGAAGCGCGGTCCCCCGACCGCGCTTTTTTCGTTTCCAGGAGTCTTTTGCATGGTTGACATCACGCTGCCCGACGGGTCGCACAAGCAGTTCGAGGGCCCGGTGAGCGTGGCCGAGGTGGCCGCCGCCATCGGCCCCGGCCTGGCCAAATCGGCGCTGGGTGCGCGGTTGGGGCACGGCGCCGATTCGCGCCTGGTCGATCTGAGCCACCGCATCGAAGACGATGCGGCGCTGGCCATCGTCACCGACAGGAGCGCCGATGGGCTGGAGATGATCCGCCATTCCACCGCCCACCTGCTGGCTTACGCGGTGAAGGAGCTGTTCCCCGAGGCGCAGGTGACCATCGGCCCGGTGATCGAGAACGGCTTCTATTACGACTTTGCCTACAAGCGGCCGTTTACGCCCGAGGATCTGACGCTGATCGAGCAGAAGATGGTCGAGCTGGCGAAGAAGGACGAAGCCGTGACGCGCAGGGTGTTGCCGCGCGACGAGGCGGTGGCGCACTTCAAGGGGCTGGGCGAGCACTACAAGGCCGAACTCATCGCCAGCATCCCGGCCAACGAAGACGTGTCGCTTTATCGCGAAGGTGCCTTCGAGGATCTGTGCCGAGGCCCCCACGTGCCCAGCACCGGCAAGCTCAGGCATTTCAAGTTGATGAAGGTGGCCGGCGCCTACTGGCGCGGCGACCACCGCAACGAGATGCTGCAGCGCATCTACGGCACCGCCTGGGCGACGAAGGACGAGCTGGCGCAGTACCTGCACATGCTCGAGGAAGCCGAAAAGCGCGACCATCGCAAGCTCGGCCGCGAACTCGACCTGTTCCACCTCGACGAACATTCGCCGGGCACGGTGTTCTGGCACCCGAAAGGCTGGACGCTGTGGCAGCAGGTCGAGCAGTACATGCGCGGCGTCTATCGCGACAACGGCTATGCCGAGGTCAAGGGCCCGCAGATCCTCGACCAGGGTCTGTGGGAGAAGACCGGCCACTGGGGCAAGTACCGCGAGAACATGTTCACCACCGAATCGGAGAAGCGCGAATACGCGCTCAAGCCGATGAACTGCCCGGGCCACATCCTGATCTTCAACCAGGGCATCAAGAGCTACCGCGACCTGCCGCTGCGCTACGGCGAGTTCGGCCAGTGCCACCGCAACGAGCCCACCGGCGGCCTGCACGGCATCATGCGTGTGCGCGCCTTCACGCAGGACGATGGCCACATCTTCTGCACGCCCGAACAGGTGCTGGACGAATGCGCGGCCTTCACCACGCTGCTGCAGAAGGTCTATCGCGATTTCGGCTTCACCGACATCATCTACAAGGTGGCCACGCGCCCCGACGCCCGCATCGGCAGCGACGAGGACTGGGACCGCGCCGAACAGGCGCTGATGGAAGGCCTGCGCCGATCAGGATGCGACTTCGAGGTTTCGCCGGGCGAGGGCGCCTTCTACGGCCCCAAGGTCGAATACACGCTGAAGGACGCGCTCGGCCGCCCGTGGCAGTGCGGCACCATGCAGATCGACCCGAGCATGCCCGAGCGCCTGGGTGCCGAGTACGTGGCCGAGGACGGGTCACGTCAGCGCCCCTTGCTGTTGCACCGCGCCATCCTCGGCAGCCTGGAGCGTTTCATCGGCATCCTCATCGAGCAGCACGCCGGCGCGTTGCCCGCCTGGCTGGCGCCGCTGCACGCGGTGGTCTGCCCGATTACCGACGAGCAGGCCGAGTACGCCGCGAGCGTCGCGAAATCGCTGCAAAAACAAGGGCTTAGGGTGACGACGGATTTGCGCAACGAGAAGATTTCGCGTAAAGTACGCGAGCATTCAATGCAAAAGGTTCCGTACATCCTCGTCGCAGGCGACAAGGAAAAGGCAAACGGGGCCGTTTCGGTGCGCGCTCGGGGCAACCTCGATCTGGGTGTCATGTCGCTCGACGACTTCTCTGTGAAGCTCGCCGACGACATCATCCGCAAGGTCTGACCCGCAGGCGCGTTGTTATTTGTGGCTTCAGCCTTCGGCCACGCACAGGGGTTTGAACTATCGCTACCTTCATGGACCGCCGCACTCCGAACGCGGAGCGCAAGCACAGGTTGAATCGGGAAATCATGGCGCCGCAGGTGCGCTTGAATGGGGTGGAAAACGAGCCACTCGGCATTGTCGGCACGATGGACGCGCTGCGCATGGCCGGTGACCTCGATGTCGATCTGGTCGAGATCGCCGCCACCGCCGACCCCCCGGTGTGCCGGTTGATGGACTACGGCAAGTTCAAGTACCAGGAACAGAAGAAAGCAGCCGAAGCCAAGGCCAAGCAGAAGGTCATCGAGATCAAGGAAGTCAAGTTCCGGCCCGGCACCGATGAAGGCGACTACAACATCAAGATGCGCAACCTGCGCCGCTTCATTTCCGAGGACGGCGACAAGGGCAAGGTGACACTGCGCTACCGCGGCCGCGAGATCACCCACCAGGACATCGGCATGCGCTTGCTCGAACGCATTCGCGACGATCTGGCCGATGTGGCGGTGGTCGAGCACATGCCCAAGCTCGAAGGCCGCCAGATGATCATGGTGCTGGCGCCGAAGAGGAAGTGATCGCGAAGTGAATCGGATTTGCCCGGGTGCCGGATGCACCGGGGCAACACAAGCCGCTGAAAGGCCAACAAGCACTGCGCACTACGCACAGTCGCCTGCAGCGGCAAATCAAGAAGGAGCTGAAATGCCCAAGATGAAAACCAAGAAGAGCGCGGCCAAGCGCTTCCGTGTGCGCCCCGGTGGCACGGTCAAGCGCGGCTCGGCGTTCAAGCGCCACATCCTCACCAAGATGAGCACCAAGCGCAAGCGCCACCTGCGCGGCGTCAAGGAAGTGCACGAGACGAACATGGCCAGCATCACCAAGATGCTGCCCTACGCGGGCCTGTAAGCCGCACCACGCACAAGAACGCACACGAAGGAGAAAGCACATGCCTCGCGTCAAACGTGGTGTCACAGCACACGCCCGCCACAAGAAAATTCTCGCCCTCGCCAAGGGCTACCGCGGCCGCCGCAAGAACGTCTTCCGCATCGCCAAGCAGGCGGTGATGAAGGCCGGTCAATATGCTTACCGCGATCGCCGCACCCGCAAGCGGGTGTTCCGCCAGTTGTGGATCGCGCGCATCAATGCCGCCTCGCGCGCACAGGGCGTGAGCTACAGCAAATTCATGGCCGGGCTGAAGAAGGCACATATCGACATCGACCGCAAGGTGCTGGCCGACATGGCCGTCAACGACCCGGCGGCGTTTGGCAGCATCGTCGCCCAGGTGAAGGCCCAGCTGGCTTGACTGGAGGGGTGGCGGCTCGCACCGCCGCCTTGCTTCGAGCATCGATGGCCGTCACCGCGTGACGGCCATTTCCTTTTCCGCATCCCCATTTTCGAGCGCCGATGACTTCACTGGATGAACTGTTGCACCAGGCCCGCCAGGCCTTTGCCGATGCGCCGACTCCCGCTGAACTGGAAAATGCCAAGGCACGCTTCCTGGGCAAGTCGGGTGCGCTCACACAGATGCTGAAGGCACTGGCCAGCCTGCCGGTCGATCAGAAGAAGACCGAGGGCGCGCTGATCAACCAGTGCAAGCAGCAGATCGAAGCCGCGCTGCAGCAGCGCCGTGAAGCGCTGGCCCAGGACCTTCTGAGCGAGCAGCTGCGCGCCGAGGCGCTGGATGTCACCTTGCCCGGACGCCAACGTGGCATGGGCGGGTTGCACCCGGTGTCGCGCGCCATCGAGCGCATCGAGGCGATCTTCGGCTCGATGGGCTTCGATGTTGCCGAAGGCCCCGAGATCGAGACCGACTTCTACAGCTTCACCGCGCTGAACAACCCCGAGAACCATCCTGCCCGGTCGATGCAGGACACCTTCTACGTCGACGTCAAGGACAGCGAAGGCCGCTGGCTCAACCTGCGCCCGCACACCAGCCCGATGCAGGTGCGTTATGCGCGGGCCCATGCGGCGAAGCACGCCGGCGTGAGCCCGATGCCCGAGATCCGTGTCATCGCACCGGGCCGTACCTACCGCGTGGACAGCGATGCCACGCATTCGCCGATGTTCCACCAATGCGAGGGGCTGTGGATCGGCGAGGACATCAGCTTCAAGGACCTGAAGTACGTCTTCACCGATTTCCTGCGCCGCTTCTTCGAGGACGACGGCATCGAGACACGCTTTCGGCCCAGCTATTTTCCGTTCACCGAACCCAGCGCCGAGATCGACATGATGTTCAGCAGTGGGCCGTTGCAGGGCAAGTGGTTGGAGTTGGCCGGCTCCGGCCAGGTGCACCCGAACGTGGTGCGCCACTTCGGCCTCGACCCTGAAGCGCACATCGGCTTCGCCTTCGGCATGGGGCCGGACCGGCTGGCGATGCTGCGCTATGGTGTGTCCGACCTGCGCCCGTTCTTCGAAAGCGACCTGCGCTTTCTGACCCAGTTCAACTGACCGCGACGCACCATGCAATTCCCCGAGTCCTGGCTGCGCGAGTTCTGCAATCCGCCGATCGGCAGCCGCGAACTGGCCGAGGTGCTGACCATGTCCGGCCTCGAAGTCGAAGATCTGCGCCCGGTGGCGCCGCCGTTTTCACGTGTCGTCGTGGCCGAGATCGTGGCAGCGGTGCAGCATCCCGACGCCGACAAGCTGCGTGTGTGCCAGGTGCGCGCGGGCGCGCATTCCGAGGAAGGCGAGTTGCAGATCGTCTGCGGTGCACCGAATGCACGCGTCGGGCTGCGCGCCCCACTGGCGCTGGTCGGCGCGGTGCTGCCGCCGGCGGCAGACGGCCCTGCGCTGCAGATCGGCGTGGGCAAGCTGCGCGGCGTCGACAGCTTCGGCATGTTGTGTTCGGCGCGCGAGCTGCATCTGTCGGAAGACCATGGCGGCCTGCTCGAACTGCCCGCCGATGCGCCGCTTGGCGCCGACGTGCGCGACGTGCTGCAACTCGACGACACGGTCTTCACGCTCAAGCTCACGCCCAACCTCGGCCACGCGTTGAGCGTGTATGGCGTGGCGCGCGAAGTTTCCGCGCTGACCGGCGCGCCGCTGCGCACACCGGCCATCGCCGCGATCGAGCCGACGCACGATCAGCGCGTGCCGATCGTGATCGATGCCAGCGACCTGTGCGGCCGCTTTTCAGGGCGCGTGGTGCGTGGCGTCGACCCACGCGCAAAAACACCGCAGTGGATCGTCGACCGGCTGGCGCGTTGCGGACAACGCAGCGTGAATGCGCTGGTGGACATCTCCAACTACGTGATGTTCGAGTACGGCCGCCCGTCGCACATCTTCGATCTGGACAAGATCCACGGCGGCCTCGAGGTGCGCTGGGCGCGACCTGGCGAGACGCTGAAACTGCTCAACGGCAACACCATCGAGCTCGACGAGAAGGTCGGCGTCATCGCCGATGCCGAAGGTGTCGAATCACTCGCCGGCATCATGGGCGGCGACGCCACTGCGGTCAGCGACGACACGAAGAACATCTACATCGAAGCGGCGTTCTGGTGGCCCGAGGCGGTCGCCGGCCGTTCGCGGCGCTTCAATTTCGCGACCGACGCCGGTCACCGCTTCGAACGCGGCGTCGACCCGGCATTGACCGCCGGGCACATCGAACACATCACCGCCCTGGTGATGCAGGTCTGCGGCGGCCAGGCCGGTCCGCTCGATGACCAGACGCTGCGCCTGCCGCAGCTCGCCCCGGTTCAGCTGCGCGTGGCGCGCGCCGCCAAGGTGCTGGGCATGCCGTTGACCGAAGCGCAATGCACGCAGGTTTTCGACCGACTGGGCCTGCAGCACGTGCAGGACAACGGCCGCATCACGGTGACGCCGCCGAGCTGGCGCTTCGACCTGCAGATCGAGGAAGACCTGATCGAAGAACTGATCCGCGTCATCGGCCTGCAGCATCTGCCCGACACCCCGCCGGTTGCCGCCATCAGCGCGCGCCAGATGCCGGAAGCGCGCACCAGCACGCACGCCGTGCGCCACGCGATGGCGGCGCGTGATTACCAGGAAACCATCAACTTCAGTTTCGTCGAAGAGCGCAGCGAGCGCGATCTCGCCGGCAACAGCGACCCGATTCGCGTGCTGAATCCGATTGCGGCGCCGCTGGCGGTGATGCGATCGAGTCTGGCCGGCAGCCTGGTCGGCGTGTTGCGCCACAACCTTTCGCGGCGCGCCACGCGTGTGCGCGTGTTCGAGATCGGTCGCGTGTTCAGCCGTGATGCCGCGGTCGTCGATGGCCCGCTCAGCGTGGCCGGCGTCGCGCAGCCGATGCGACTGGCTGCGCTGGCGTACGGTGCCGCCGATGCGCCGCAGTGGGGCGTGTCCGAGCGCACCGTCGATTTCTACGACCTGAAGGGCGACATCGAAGCCTTGCTGGCACCCCGCCGCGCCGTCTTTGTCGCTGCCGAGCACCCTGCGTTGCATCCGGGCCGCTGTGCCCGTGTCGAGATCGATGGCCGTGCCATCGGACACCTGGGTGAACTGCATCCTCGCTGGCGCCAGGCCTATGAGCTGCCGCACGCGCCGGTGCTGTTCGAGCTGTCACTCGATGCGGTGCGCGAGCGGGTGCTGCCGCAAGGCCAGCCCGTGACCCGACATCAGGCGTCGTCCCGTGACCTGGCCCTGGTCGTTGGCGACGGCGTCAGCCATGACGAGCTGATGCGTGTCCTGCGTGACGACCCATCGGGTCTGGTGAGAGCGGCGCTGCTGTTCGACGTCTATCGACCGACGCAGCCGGTGGCCGGCATCGGCACCGGTGAACGCAGCCTGGCCGTGCGGCTCGAGATCCTCGATGAACACGCCAACCTGACCGACGAACGCATCGATGCAGCGGTCGCCGCCGCCTTGCAGCGTGCGCATGCCGCGTTCGGTGCGCGCTTGCGCACGTGAACGCCGCCGCCCGAACCGAGAATGCAGACCATGACACCCGTGATTCTTCCGAGCATCGAGACGCCGACCCTCACCAAGGCCGACCTGGCCGAACTGCTGTTCGAGCGTCTGGGGCTGAACAAGCGCGAATCGAAGGATATGGTCGAGGCCTATTTCGAGATCATCCAGGCCACGCTCGTCGGCGGCGCCGATGTCAAGCTGTCGGGCTTCGGCAACTTCAACATTCGCCGCAAGGCGCCGAGGCCGGGGCGCAACCCGCGCACCGGCGAGTCGATCCCGATCAAGGCCCGGCACGTGGTGACTTTTCATGCCAGCCACAAGTTGAAGTCCATCGTGCAAGGCGACACCCCGCTCGGAGAAGACTTCGAGTAAAGTCTAGCTTTCCCGTTAAATCGCATTGATTTCAATGGAGAAAGCGCTCCCACCCATTCCTGCCAAGCGCTACTTCACCATCGGTGAAGTGAGCGAGCTTTGCGGCGTCAAGCCGTATGTGCTGCGCTACTGGGAGCAGGAATTCACCCAGCTCAAGCCGATGAAGCGGCGCGGCAATCGTCGCTACTACCAGCACCATGAGGTGCTGCTGATCCGCCGCATCCGTGACCTGCTGTACGACCAGGGCTTCACCATCAGCGGCGCACGCAACCGCCTGAGCGACCAGGCCCAGGGTGCGCGAGTGGCCGTTGACGAGGGACTCGGCGACGGCGCCGTCGTGGCCGCTGCGCCTCCCGGTCCGGCGGCGGCGGCGAACGGGAGCGATGTCGACGGGTTGCCCGCGAGCGCCTACACAATGGACCAGGTTCAGAACGAACTGCTGTCCATCCGCGAACTGCTCAGCGTTTGAGCGCCGAGGCCGCATTGCGGCGGGGCCGGTCTCTATAATCCGAATTTAAACGGGGCGTAGCGCAGCCTGGTAGCGCACTTGCATGGGGTGCAAGGGGTCGCGAGTTCGAATCCCGCCGTCCCGACCAATGAAATCAACGGGTTAGCTCTCACGAGGAGCTAACCCTTTTCGCTTCCGGCACCAATGGCAACAGAATTGGCAACAGAATTCTTTGCACTGAACAGCCACTCCTGGCGCCGGGCCAAGCCCTCTTTCGGATTCGAAAGCCGTTGTCGCTTCTCACCAGTTGTTCACACGCAAGAGCGTGCTGCTCGACGCACCCGCGTTCTGCAAGCGAAGTCAGGGGCGATTGCGTACCCCGCGTAGGCGGATAGCAGGCCGACAATCTGCTCCATGCCGAGCAAGACCTCCTTTGACGACTTGGCCTGGTTCATTCGCCAGCTCGATGCAGGAACTCTGAGCTCGGTCCTGATCGAACTGGCCGCGGATCACCCCGCCGTGCACGAGCGACTCGTGCGGCTGCAGCTGTCAGACCAGCCCAAGGCTCTGGCGACGGCATTTCGCAAGAAGCAGGCGGCGTGGAAGCGCTCGACCAAGTACGTCGACTATTCGCAAGTGGGCGGAGTGGGCGGGTTCGGCCGCGAACTCCAGGCCTGGCTCGAACAAGTCGAGCACGAACTGACGCCGCGCGATCCTGCGGAGGCATTGGCCCTGGCCGCGGCGTTCATCCAATGCGACGAGGCCTTCTTCAATCGGGCCGATGATTCCAGCGGCGTCATCGGCGACGCGATCCGCGAGGCATGCGTACTGTGGTTGAAGGCTGCCTCACGCTGCGAAAGCCCTGCGGGCGAATGGCCTGAACGAATCACAAGCCTGGCCAAGGCACTCGAGGGAAAAGGGTTGCAGACGGGGGCCACGTTGGTCTACCGGGCTTTGCTGGCCGCCATTCTGAGCGAGCCTATGCGCCCGCGTATCTTCACGCGGCGAGGTACTGGGCCCGGCTGGCCGCATTGGCGCCGGCCTACACCGGGCCGAGCCATCTCGAGTCGCCCGCAGAGTTCGAGGCCAGCATCCGCGCCCAGCACAAGCCCAGCCGCATGGCGCTGCGCAGCACCAGCGCGAAAAGCACGCCCGCGAAAAGCAGCATCAGCACGGCGAATAGTCGCCACGCCAGCCATAGCACGAGGATCAGCCCGAAGATAGCCCACAGGTCGACCGCGCGCAGCCGCTGGCGGGGGTCGCCGCGCGGGTTCGGCGTAGAGGAATCGAGCATCGGCCCACGAGGCACGCGCATACCTGGCATTGCACACGCCGCGCTCGATGGTCAGCTCATTTTCGGGATCCTGCTCTTTAGTAGTCAGGCGGTCGCTGCACCGATGCATGCAAGAGCGGCCACGCGCGTGGCAAATGTTGCTGCAAACGCTGCTTAGCGCAGCGCCCGGCGTTCGGCACGCCGCGCGGCGGGCTTCGCTTGCGTGTAAGCATTGCAGGCACATCGTTTGCTAGCCGAATGCATTGCGCCCACGGCGACCCCCCGAATACTGAATAGAGTCGGGCCGCCTCTGCGCTGACCGGCCCTGGCGTGGAGGTGTCATGCCCCAGGAGATGCAAGCGGCACTGCCGGCAGGATCGGCATCCTTCGGTGCGTTATCCACCTTGCCGGGGCATGTGTGGCTCGGCCGGAAGGCAAGCGCGTGACGCGGATCATCGCCATCGGGGCCTCGGCCGGCGGTGCCGGTGTGCTGATGGGCCTGGTGCAGCAACTGCCCGCCGATCTGCCCGCGGCCGTGCTCATGGTGCTGCACATCGGTCCTTATCGAAGCCTGTTGCCGGACCTGCTGTCAGCCGAGGGGCCATTGCCAGCCGTTCACGGCCGTGACGGCGAACCGCTGGTGGCGGGACGCATCTACGTGGCACCCCCCGATCGACACATGCTGATCGAAGGTGACAGCCTGCGCCTCACCCGCGGCGCCAAGGAGCATCACACCCGCCCGGCCATCGACCCGCTGTTCCGGTCGGCCGCGCGCTGGCACGGCCCGCGCACGGTCGGCGTGGTGCTCAGCGGCCGGCTGGACGATGGCACCGCCGGTCTGCAGGCCATCAAGCAGTGCGGCGGCATCGCCGTCGTCCAGGAGCCGGACGATGCCAGCGAGCCCAGCATGCCTCGCAGCGCGCTGCGCCACGTGGCCGTCGATCATCGGGTGGATGCGGCGGGACTGGCCGGTTTGCTGTCTGCCCTGGTCCGTGAACAGGAGGTGGCGCTGATGCCCACAGTTTCAGACAGCCTGCAGCACGAGGTGGAGCTGATGCTGGGCCAGGGCGATGCCCTGGAGCATCTGCGCCACATCGGCACCCCCTCGACCTTCGTGTGCCCCGATTGCCACGGCGCGCTGTGGCTCGTGAACGGCGCGGCGCCGCCGCGCTATCGGTGTCACACCGGGCACGGATTCACGCAGCGCAGCCTGGAGTTCACGCTCGCCTCCGCGCGTGACCAGGCCATATGGAGTGCGTTGCGGGCGGTGCAGGAGAACGGCTTCCTGCTGCAGCAAATGGCCGAGAAGCACGGGCACGACGAGCCGGCGGAAGCGGCGCGGCTGTACGCGGCGGCACAGGTGCTGGCCGACCAGGTGTCGATCCTTCATGGCCTGGTGGAATCGGCACCGCCAGCGGTGTCGGAATGACGCCACCGGCCCGGCGTGCCGGTTGCCCCGACCTGGCATCGATTGTCCGGAGCCATGACCATGCAGACCACAGCCAAGGATGCTGAAGCCGACGGCGCTTCCCAAAAGAGCGATTCGCTCACCGGCCACTGCCTCTGCCGCGCCGTCACGATCACGCTGGCAGCCGGGCACGACCCCCGTGTCGGCGCCTGCCACTGCCGGATGTGCCAGCGCTGGTCTGGAGGCCTGTTCCTGTGCTTCACGGCCGAAGCCAGTGCCATCACAGTCACTGGCGAGGTCACGCGCTACCGCTCGTCTGCCTTCGCGCAGCGCGCCTTCTGCCCACACTGCGGCTCGCACCTGTGGTTCAACGATGTCGCGGACGGCGACGAGCCCAAGACCTATGAGCTCATGCCCGGCCTCTTCGACGCGGCCCGCAGCTGGCCGCTACGCTCCGAGATCTACGTGGACTGCGCCATGGCCTCGGTTCGACTCTCCGGCGACCACCGCCGCAAGAGCCGGTCCGAATACGAGGCCGAGAACCCGTCCGTCGAGGGTGACATCGAATGACCGATCGCACGGCTCCCGGCGTGCACTGCGCGCTCACACTCCGTGTCTACCCTCTCAGGAAGCGCCTCGCGTCCTGGTCCAGGACAGGCAGCCGAGCGAGAAGCCTGTGTTGCTGACCAGCATCGCGCCACTTCGATACAGCTGCCAGGACGTGCCTGGGTCCTGCACCTTCACTGCCCAGGTGCCGCCCGATCGATCGACCCAGAGCACTCTGGCATCGACCTTGGCCAGTGCGTCGAAGGCCTGAGCACTGCTCACGCCCGGCGCGAACAGAACCACGATTTGTGTCGGATCCGACGCATTGGGCAATGCGGCGATGGGCCCGGCAATCAGCGCCGAGACACCCAGGGTGGCCGCTGCGGCCCGCCCGCCGCCCGCACTGCCGCTGCCAGACTTGCGCAGCACCTGCCATCCGATCAGCGCCGGGATCACACCAAAGACGAAGAACCAGATCAGGTCCCAGACCAGGGGGTTGGCCGAATCCATCTTGATTCGGTGGATACCCGTCAGCCAGTGCGAAAGCACACCGTCCCCACGATGTGCCACCCCCCAAAGCCGACCAGCGCCATGCGCCACAAGCGGCGGCCGGCACTTGGCTCGACCGCCGTCGCACGAGCCCGCCAAAGCAGGGCCAAAGCCACTGCCGCGACCCCGTACATCAAGGCATGGAACAGCCCATCGGCCATGATCTGCAGGCGCATGTCCTGCGTGGCGTCGACGTTCGATAGAAGGTGATGCCATTGCAGGATCTGATGCAGCAGGATGCCATCGAAGAAGCCGCCCAGGGCCAGCCCAAGCAGAAAGCCTGCCCGGTTCATGGTCGAGCTGTGGGGGAAACCATCGCTGCGCGCCGCAGGCGGCTAACGCGCCCGTGCGGCGCCGCGCTTGCCGGCCACGCGTCGCATCAAGCCTTGCGAAACATCACCCGGCAACAGCTGCTGAGGCACCGGCGTCAACGTGCGGCTGAGCTGCAGCTGTTCAATGACCCACACCAGGTCATAGCAGTGCTCCGGCCAGGCGCCGGGCGCCTCGTTGCGCTGCAGCAGCGCATTGGCCAAGGCGGGCAGCTCGTCGTGCCGCCAGCACACCAGCACTGAACCCTGCAGATGACGAAGGTGCTCGGCCAGTGGCGACAACGGTTCTTCACTGGCAAAGCGCAGATCGAGTGTCAGGCCCAGGGCCTGAGCCAGCGGCTGCAGGGTGTCACGCGGTCGGGTGGACGGGTGGGCCGGACTAGGCCGGGCCGCCAGCAGGTGGGCTGGCCGCACGATGCGTTGGTGGGCATCGCCCGAGGCTTCGGGCACCGCGAAGTAGCGCACGAGGGCCCCGGCGCGCATCCAGCCGGTGACGCTGAGCGAGTGCGCGTCGGGTTGTCCCTCGCGATTCACGGCCTGTTCGCCATCGCGCGGCTTCTCCGCGTGACGGATGAGCATGATCCTGGTGTCGTCTTTCATGCCGGCGGCGCCATCACCCTGTCGGGCGTCATCGGTGTGCTGCGCACGCGCCGCCCGGTGGCGTGGAAGATCGCATTGCACGACCGCCGCCGCGACGCCGACGATGCCGATCTCGCCCACGCCCTTGGCGCCCAGGGGCTGACGATGCGGTCATCCTCGTCGACGAAGATCACGTCGATGTCGCCGATGTCGGCGTTCACGGGCACGTGGTACTCGGCGAAGTTGTGGTTCATGAAGCGGCCGAGCGCATGGTCCGGATGGGTCTCCTCGTGCAGGGCCTGGCTCGATGCCCCAGACGATGCCGCCGACGACCTGGCTGCGCGCCGTCTTCGGGTTGAGGATGCGGCCGGCCGCGACGGCGCTGACCACGCGGGTCACGCGCACGGTGCCGAAATCCTCGTCGACCCTGCACCTCGCAGAAGACGGCCGAGTGCGTGTAGCGCGACGTACTTCCGCTGCGTCGAGCAGCATGTCGGCAGCAGCAGGTACTTGTCCTCGATGCCGGTCCTCGCCGGCGTCCTGCGAGCACCCGGCCAGCGGCAACGCGCGCGGCGGGCTCGCCGCGCAGCCGGATGCGCGCCGTCGACGAACTCCACATCCGCCGACGCTTGCCCGGCGAAAGGCGAATCGGGCCTCGCCGCGGCCAGCTCGAACAGTGCCTTCTGCAGCTTCTCGCACACGCCCTGCAACCGCCGAGCCGACCGTCGTGACATGCGACGAGCCGCCTTCGACCGGCGCGACCGGCAAGGTCGAATCGCCGAGCTGGAAGCTCACGTGCTCCAGTGGCAGGCCCAGCGCCTCGGCGGCGATCTGCGACATCACGGTGTAGGTGCCGGTGCCGATGTCGGTGGCCGCGCTGCTCACCACCAGCCGGCCGTCGGCATGCAGCACGGCGTGGGCGCGCGCGAACATCTGCAGCGCGTCCCAGATGCCGGTGGCCATGCCCCAGCCGACGAGTTCGCTGCCGTCGCGCATCGAGCGCGGCTGCGCGGCCGGCGCTGCCAGCCGAAGCGCTCGGCGCCCTGCGCGTAGCAGGCGCGCAGTTCCTTGCGACGAAAACGGCTTGTCCTTCGATCGGCGTCGTGCTCGGCGTAGTTCTTCAGCCGCAACTCCAGCGGGTCCATGCCGAGCTGCGTAGGCCAGCTCGTCCATCGCCACTTCGAGCGCGTGCACGCCGTGCGCCGCGCCGGGTGCGCGCATGTCGATCGGGCGTGTAGCTGGTCGAGCTCGACGAGCTTGTAGTCGAGCCGGACGTTGTCGCACCGGTAGAGCTGGCCGGACCAGTTGACGACGACCTCCACGTAGTCCTCGAAGCGCGAGGTCTCGGCGACGGCGTCGTGCACGACCGCGCGCAAGCGTGCCGTCGCGCATCGGCGCCGAGCTGCACCCGCTGCCAGGTCTCGGGCCGGTGGCCGAAGGTGAACATCTGCTGCCGCGTCAGCACCACGCGCACCGAGCGCTTCAGCCGCAGCGCCGCCATCACCGCGAGGTAGCAGCTGGTATTGCGGACGCAGGCCGGAGCCGAACGCACCGCCGACGTAGGGGTTGCGCACCGTCGACCTCGTCCTTCGAGATGCCGAAGACGCGCGACACGAACCAGCGGCTGTTCTGCGAACCCTGCGTCTTGTCGTAGACCGTCAGCTGGCCGTCGGCGCCGCGCAGCACGGTGGTGGCGTGCATCTCCATCGGGTTGTGGTGCTCGACGCCGCTGATGTACTCGGCATCGTGCTGCACCGCCGCCGCCGCGAACGCCGCTGTCGGCGTCGCCGCGCGGCTTCGGCGGCGGCGAGTAGCCCGCCTTCAGCCTGCTCGGCACTCGAGGCCCGATCCAGGTGGGCCAGCAGCTCGGTCTGGTGCGGCGCCGGCCTCGTACTGCACCTGCACCAGCGCGGCGGCGTAACGCGCCGCCTCGAAGGTCTCGGCCACCACCAGGGCGATCGGCTGCCCGCTGTAGAGGATCTCGGCGTTGTGAAGCGGCTTGAACGGCGAGCCCGTGGGCGCCGTCATGTCCTTGAAGCATGAAGTCTAGCGAGCGCATCTGCGGCCGGTTGTCGTGGGTCAGCACCTCCAGCACGCCGGGGACGGCAGCGCGAGCGAAGTGTCGATCTGCACGATGCGGCCGCGCGCGATGGTGCTGTTGACGCACGACGCCGAAGGCGAGGTCGGCTGCGGGATGCTCGGCCGCATAGCGTGCATGACCGCGTGACCTTGGCAATACCGTCGACACGCGACACCGGCGCACCCAGCGGCACCCGCCCGGTGCCGGCCGGGGCATGGGCTGCTGGTCGCCGTGCACCTGCTGCCCTACATCGCTCATTGGACTACCCCACGTGCTGGGCGCTGCGGATAGCTCTTGGCAGCGGCCCGTCGCTCTCATGCCGGCGCTCCGCTGGCCTGTACCGGCTGACCGCCCAGCCGGCGGGCGCCGTCCGCGCGGTATTGCTGACGACGCCGGCCGCGGCCATCTCCAGCGCCCGCACGATCGCACGGCGCGCCAGCGCTATCTTGAAGCGTTGCTGGTGGGGTGTCTGGCGCGTTCGGCCCGCCCCACTGCGTGCATCGGCAAGCAGCAGATCGGCGGCGGCACCGAAGGCCGTTGCGCCGGCCGGGCGGCCGACCAGCAGCGCTTCGGCGCGCGAGTCACGCCACGGCTTGTGAGCCACTCCGCCAAGCGCGATGCGCGCGTCGCGCACGCTGCCGTCAGGGCCCAGGTCCAGCGCCGCCGCCACCGACACCAATGCAAAGGCGTAGGAGGCACGCTCGCGAATCTTCAGGTAGGTGCAGTGTGCTGCCAGATGCGGCGCCGGCGGGCAGCGTCGAGGTGCGTGATCAGCTCGTCCGCGGCCAGCGTGTTGTCGAGTTCGGGCCGGTCGCCGGGCAGCCGGTGGAAGTCGGCAAAGGCGATCGCGCGCTCGCCGCGCGCTGAACGCACGTGCACCCTGCAGTCGAGCGCGGCCAGCGCCACGCACATGTCCGACGGATGCGTCGCGATGCAGTGTTCGCTGGCACCGAGGATCGCGTGCTGACGCGCCAGCCCGGCGGCGGCGGGGCAGCCGCTGCCGGGCTCGCGCTTGTTGCACGGCACGCCGGCGTCGTAGAAGTAGTAGCAGCGCGTGCGCTGCAGCAGGTTGCCGCCGTTGCTGGCCGGTTGCGGATCTGCGGCGAGGCGCCGGCCAGGATGGCCGCGCGCAGCAGCGGGTAGCTGCTCGCGTACCAAGGGATGGTCAGGCGGTATCGGCGTTGCGCGCCAGTGCGCCCAGGCGCAGGCCGCCGTCGGCTGCCAGCGTCGACCTCGGTCAGCGGCAGCCGATTGATGTCCACCAGCACGGCCGGATGGCGCCAGCCGCTCCTTCATCAGGTCGACCAGGTTGGTGCCGCCGGCGATGAAGCGTGCCGCGCCGTCGCTGCTGGCGACGAGCGCGACCGCCTCGTGGAGCTCGCGCGGCGCGTGGTAGCGGAAAGGGCTCACGCGCCGCCCTGCGGTGGTGGTTCCTGCGGGTTCGCCTGCTGCAGTTGCAGCACTTGCCAGACGGCTCGCGTGATCTGCGGGTACGCGCCGCAGCGGCACAGGTTGCCGCTCATGCATTCGCGCAACTCGCTGGTGTTCTGCGGCATGGCCTCGTTCAGCAGGCCGGCGGCCGAGCACAGCTGTCCCGGTGTGCAGTAGCCGCACTGGAACGCATCGTGGTCGATGAAGGCCTGCTGCAACGGGTGCAGCGCGACGCCGTCGCCAGCCAGCGCCGCCAGCCCCTCGACGGTGACGATGTCATTGCCGTCGTGCATGACCGCCAGCGACAGGCAACTGAGCATGCGCCGGCCATTCAGCAGGACGGTGCAGGCGCCGCACTGGCCGTGGTCGCAGCCCTTCTTCGTGCCGGTCAGGTCCAGGCGGTCACGCAAAAGATCGAGCAGCGTGACCCAGGGTTCGACCTCGAGATCGTACTCGCGACCATTGATGCGCAGCCGTAGCCGAGGCTGCGTTGCGGGCGTGGTACTGGCAGTGCCGGTTGCCTCGGGCCGGATGTCGAGCTGGAGCGAGTCCATGGCCTCCTGTCCGATTTCAGTCGAAGTCGCGCACGTTCTGCAGCGCGCTGTCGCTCTGGGCTTTCTGACGCCGGCCGGTGCGGCTGAGAGCGCCGTCGCTCGACGCCTTCGCATCTGCGTCCGGCGCTGCGGCGGCCTGGCCGTCGGCAGGTTCCGTCTCGGTGCCGCGCCAGGGGGCGTCGGGCTGCAGCGACTTGGCGCGGCGTGGCCGGCCGCCCTTGCGAATCGGTACGGGGTCGCTCATGAATCTCCTCGGTTGATCTGATCGCTTGCTGGGCAATCTTCGTTCCCGCGGGCCAGCGCCAAAGCAGGAGTTGGCGTCCCCCTACAAGCGCTCGGCTGTTCCACTAATTCCTGCGCTCGCCAGTGCGCTGCACGCTTGCTCCGTGACAGAGGAATGAGCATGAACCCCACTCATCCGATCGGGAGTTCAGGCACGAGCCCTGCCAAGGGCAAAGCCGTCGAACGCGATGACGCCCAGCTGCAAGGCGAGGGCAACTGCGAGCGCGCGCGCCGGGATGGGAATCGCTGAAGCCCGCAGACAACGCGTGGCTGTCGCGAGGCGGACATTGACCATGGTGAGGTCCCGGGTCTGGAGGTGGTCCGCGGCGTCTGTGGCGTCGCTACTGCTGCTGATGGCGCTGGGCGAAGTCAGTGGCTGGCCCTTCCTGCGCCGGCCGGTGCAACCGGCCCTGAGCAGCGCGGCAGGAGTGCCGGTGACCCTGGAGCCGCCGTTTCGAATACGGCTGCTGTGGCGGCCGACCTTGCAGGTCGGGCACCTGAACGTCGCTGCCGGCGCCGGGCTCGACGTGCCCTATCTGCTCGATGCGCGTCGGCTGGATGTGGGCTGGCGTTGGGGCGATCTTTGGCAGTGGCGCGATGGCGACGCTGTGCGGCTGCTGCGCCTGCATGCCGACCAGTTGCAGGCACACCTGGTGCGCCACGCGGACGGTCTCGCCAGTTGGCAGGTGGGCCATGCTGCGGAATCGCAGTCCGACGAGGCCCAACTGCCGGGCATCGGTTCGCCGCGCGTGCTCGATGGGCAGATCCGCATTGACGATGCGCTGACGCAGACCCGGCTGCAGGTGGTGCTGCAGGGCGGCGAAGGCGAGCAGGCAGCGCCCGGCGCGACCGGTTACCGCATGTCGGTGGACGGCAACTACCGCGCGCTGCCATTGGCGTTGAAACTGCAGACCGGTGGCGCCATGCCGCTGCTGCAGGACGCGCAGTCCGGACAGCCTGCCAGCGACGTGCCGTTGCGTATCGAAGGTAAGGCCGGTGAAGCCACCGTGCTGTTCGATGGCAGCGCCGGCGCCTTGCTCGGCGATCGGCGCCTGCAGGGCGCACTGCGTCTTCAGGGACCCTCGCTGGCCCAGGTGGGCGCGCCGCTGGGGTGGTCCTGCCGCAGACACCGCCCTTCGATCTGCAGGCGCAGCTGAGCCACGATGCGGTGTGTGGCATCTGCAGGCCGAACGCGGCGCCATCGGCAACAGCCTGCTCAACGGCGACTTCCGCCTCGACACGCGCGTCGAGCCGCCCCTGCTGCAGGGCCGGCTCGGCGGGCGGCATGTGAACCTGGCCGACCTGGGGCCGGCGGTGGGTGTGCCGCAGGACGATGCCTCGGGGCCACGTGATCGGGTGCTGCCGCAGTGTCGCTTCGACCTGCCATCGCTGCGCGACATGGATGCCGACGTGCAGGTGGCGATCGACGAACTCGACTTCGGCAGCGATGCGCTGAACCCGCTGCTCGACCTGCGCACCCAGCTGCGGCTGCAGGACGGCGTGCTGCAACTGAAGGATCTGGGCGCGCATGTGGCCGGCGGGCGCTTTCGCGGCACGACCGTGCTCGACGCCAATGTCGAGCCCGCGCGCTGGACTGTGGATCTGCGTTTCGGCACCGTGGACATCGCGGGCTGGGTGGCCGGCGTGCGCCCCGACAACGCCGCCGCCAAGGCTGCGGCGCAGGATACATCGGCCTTGCGGCAGCAGCGCGAGCAGGCGCGCGAAGGCGGCGACCAGCCGGTGCTGTCCTACCTGAGCGGTGCGCTCGACGGCGCGATCAAGGCCAGTGGCCAGGGGCAATCGGTGGCCGAGATCCTGGGCAGCCTGGACGGACGCGCACAGCTGATGCTGCGCGACGGCACGCTGTCGCATCTGGCCACCGAGGCCATCGGGCTGGACGTGGCAGAGGCGCTGGGTGTGCTGGTCGGCGGCGACCGGCCATTGCCGCTGAACTGCGCCTGGCTCGACTTGGCGGTGCACAATGGCGTGGTGCAGCCGCTGGCGGCGGTGCTGGACAATGAGGACAGTGAAGTGCGCGTCACCGGCCAGGCCAACCTGCGTGACGAAAGCCTGGCGGTGCGCATAGTGGCGCGTCCGAAGGACATCTCGCCGTTCACGCTGCGCACTCCCGTGACGGTGGGCGGCACGCTGGCGTCGCCCGAGGTCGGCATCGAGACCGGGCGGCTGGCCGGCAAGGCGGTGGGGGCCGTGGCACTGGGTGCGGCCATCGGGCCGCTGGCGGCGTTGCTGCCCTTCGTGGATCTGGGCGTGGGCGAGGGTGACGATGCCTGCGCCCGCCGCCCGCCGGGGGCGGCGGCTGGGACGGCAGCGCCGCCAGCCAAATCGCCGACGGCCGCTGCGGCGGGGCCGCCGGCCGAGACCTCGCCGCCCGCCGCTGCGACGCCGCAGGTCGCGAAACCGCCGCCGCCTGCTGCGACGATTTCGGCGGCAGCCGACGCCCAGACGCCGCGCACGCGGCCCTGAGCGGGGCGAGTCCGCTGCCCCGAAGCGCAGCGGGCGGCCGCTGCGCGCCCGATGACGACCCTCAGGGGCGCGACGCCTGAGGCAGCCCGTTGGGCGCCGGCTGCTTGCGCAACGTGTCGTAGGTGGTCTGTGCCTGCAGTAGGTGGGCCTGCAGCGTGGGCAGTGTGCGCGCGGCAAAAGCCTTGATCTGCGGATCCTGTGCCGATTGCGCTGCCTTCTCGAAGGCCGCCACGTCGGTCTTGTGCGCGTCGATCATGTGCTTCATGTAGGCCATGTCGAATTCCTTGCCGGACAGTTTGCCCAGGTGCTCGGTGTCCATCTTCTGGCCTTGTCCGGGCTGGGCGGGCAACTGCAGGCCCTTGGCAGAGATCAGCTGCATCAGCTCGGCGTTGGCCTTTCCGTGGTCCACCACCATGCGCTCGCCGAAGGCCTTGACGACCGAATCGGCGGCGCGTTGCTGGGCCATTCGGCCCATCGCGACTTGCGCCTCGCCGCCCTGGGTAGCGTTGAGCACGAAGTTGCGGTCGCTCAGGCTGAGCGTGCCTGCCGCCTGCGCCGCTGTACTGCTGTCGCGCGGGGTGGCGGTGGGAGCGCCGGCGCTCTGCGCCAATGTGCCGAGGCTGGCGGACTGCAGAGCCGACATCAATGCGGCTCGGGTCAGCAATCGGGTCTGGGTCATTGTTCCTCTCCTGTTGACAATGGGGAAGGTGGATTGGCAATCAACGTGCATGCGCCGGCGCTGCCAACGGGATCGCGAATTGCTAGGAATGCTGCTTGGACTGACGGGCGCGGTCGCGGGTGACATCCGCCCATGTCCGTCGACACCGCCCGTGTAGCGTTTTGGCGCGGTCGACGTCCCGCCGACGTGCGGGATCAGCGGGCTCAGCGCCACGGTCCGCCGACACTGCCGTGAGGCGCCTGGCGCCTTCGGCTTCGACAGACGTGCGGCGGGCCCCGGGTTCAGCGCCGACGTGCGCCGGCACTGCCCTTGGCGGGTTTCGCGCCGTCCGCCTCGGCGCGGAAGCCCAGGGACTTCATCGCCGGCGTCAGGCTCTGCGGCCGCATTGCGGCCCAGGGCTGTGGCGCCTGCCGAGACAGTCGCTCGTGCGCGTTGGCGATGGTCCACTGCGCGGCGCTCTTCAGCCCGGCGAGTTCGTTCCAGTCCAGCGGCATCGACACGCCCAGCCCCGGCCGGGCGCGGGCCGAGAAGGCCGCCACGGTGGTGGCACCTTCGCCGTTGCGCAGGTAGTCGACGAAGATGCGGCCGACCCGGTTGGCCGGCCCGCTCTTGGCGACGAAGCGTGACGGGATCGTGCGCGCCAGGTGTTGCACCGCCGCCTGCGACAGCGCCTTGACGACATCGTGCGACCAGCGCGCGGCAATCGGCACCACCAGGTGCAGGCCCTTGCCGCCGCTGGTCTTGAGCCAGCTCTGCAGGCTCAGCTCCTGCAGCAAGCTGCGCGTCAACTGGGCCGCCTCACGGATCGCCGGCCAAGCCACGCCTTCGCCGGGGTCGAGATCGAAGATCATGCGGTCCGGCCGATCCAGCCGGCGCGTGGTGGCATTCCAGGTGTGGAATTCGATGACGTTCATCTGTGCCGCACCCAGCAGCTCCTGGTGCGTGACCACCTCTAGCAGCGGCTCGTGCTCGGGCCACAACGCGGCGTGGAGCTCGCGGATGCCGGCGATGCCGGCGCCGCCGTGCTTCTGGAAGAACAGCGGCGCATCCACCCCCTGCGGCCCGCGCACCAGCGCCACCGGCCGGCCCTTTAGGTGCGGCAGCAGGAACTCGGCGACGCTGTCGTAGTAGCGTGCCAGAGTCCCCCTTGGTCAGGCCGGTGGAGGCGTCGATCACGCGCTCCGCGTGCGTCAGTCTGGTGCCCGCGGGCAGCGCTGCCGGCTTGGCCCTCGGTGCCTTCTTGGCAGGCGCCGGCTTGATGGGCTTCGCCTTCTTGCGGCGAGCCGCTATTGGCGCTGCTGGCGCTGCTTTCGTGGCTGCCGAGGCAGTCATCTCGGCCGGAACCAGCGGCTGCTCGCGCGTGATCGTGCGCGCGGCCTTGTCTTTGCGTACGGCCACGAAGGAGGCATGGCGGATGTGCCCGGCCGGGGTCCATTCGGCGAAGGCCACTTCGACCACCAGCCGTGGCCGCACCCAGTGCTGGCGCTGCGCCGCCTTCGACCAGCGCCCGGGCGCGCGCGCGCCGCTTTCGAACGGCGGCGCCGCGCAGTCCAGCTTACGCAGTTGCAGCAGCAGCTGGCGCGCGGCCGCGCGGTCCCAGCCGGTGCCGACGCTGCCGGCATGCTGCAGCCGGCCCTGCGCGTCGTGAACGCCCAGAATCAGCGCTGCCGATGGCCTGCGCGTCATCGCTGCGCAGGCTGTAGCCGCCGACCACGAACTCCTGTCGGCGCTGGCATTTCAGCTTCAGCCAGCTGGTGCCTCGTGCGCCGACGGTAGGGGGCGTCGTCGCGCTTGGCGATCAAGCCCTCGCCTCCGTCGGCGCAGACCTTCTGTAGCAGCGCGCGCGCCTCGGCACCGGCGCCCTGGCCGAGTGCCTCGCTGAAGTGCAGGTGCGTGCCGCCATGCTGTTGCAGCAACTGGCTCAGAAGTTCGCGGCGCGCGTGCAGCGGCGCGTCGCGCAGGTCGTGGCCCTCGAAGTAGGGCAGGTCGAACAGGTGGTAGTGGATGTCTTGCGTGCGCTTGCGGTCGAAGGCGTTCTGCAGCGCGTTGAAATCGGCGCCGCCGTTGCGGCCGGCGACGACGATCTCGCCGTCGAGCCAGGCGCTGTCCATCTGCCACGCCGCCAGTTCCTCGGCCAGCCCCGGCATTTTGTCGGTCCAGTCGTGGCCGTTGCGCGTCAGCAGCTGCGCCACGCCGCCTGCAATGCGCGCCAGCAGCCGGTAGCCGTCGAACTTGTGCTCGAAGATCCAGTGCCCTGCATCGGGCAGCGCCGTGGCCAATGTCGCCAGCTGCGGTGCCAGATGCTGCGGCAGCGGCGCGGTACGGGCGGCGGACACGGGTTCGGGCGGCGTGGCGGGCAGGTGGCCGTTCAGCACGCTGTCCGGCAGTGCAGCCAGCACGTCGTAGTCGGCGCGCGCGCGGGCCGCCGCATCGCGCTTCTTGAACAGCAGCCAGACCTCCTGGCGCTCGCCGGGCTTTCGCATGCGCACCAGCTCCCATTGGCCCTGCAGCTTGTGGCCGTGCAGCTCTAAAGCCAGCTTGCCGGAGCGCAGGCCGTCGTGCGGATCGTCCAGTGGGGTCCAGCGGCCCCGGTCCCAGACGATCACCGTACCGGCGCCGTAGTGGCCCGGCGGGATCGTGCCTTCGAAGTCGGCATAGTCCAGCGGGTGGTCCTCGGTGCGGACCGCCATGCGCTTGTCCTTCGGGTCCAGGCTCGGCCCCTTGGGCACGGCCCAGGACAGCAGCACGCCGTCCAGTTCGAGACGGAAGTCGTAGTGCAACTGCCTCGCGTCGTGCTTCTGCACCACGAACCCGAGTTGCTTGCCGCGCCGCCGCGGCGCGGTGGCGCCGGGCTCGGGCGTGCGACCGAAGTCCCGTTTGCTCTGGTAGTGCTGCAGCGCAGGGATGGGCTGCGGTGCGGTGCTGCGAGCCTTTGCCACCGGCGTCTCCTCAGGCGCGCTTCCTTGCCGCGCTGCGGCGCACCGGCGCTGGCTTCGGTACCTTGGCCTCTTTTGCCTTCGGTGGCTTCGGCGACTTTGCCGGGCCGAGCCAGTCGAAATCCACGCCGCTCTCGCTGGCGGCGGGGTACAGCGCCACCGGCACGTGCACGAGGCCGAAGCTGATGGCGCCTTTCCAGATGGGGCGTTGCATGGCGCTGCACCGGCAAGCGGTGCGCCCGCCCCGGTTCAGCCGCGCGCGCTGCGCAGCAGCGCCACCGCCCGCTCCACCTGTTCCAATGAGGCGGGCTTGCCGATGAGGGCGTCGAAGCCGGCTTCCAGCGCGCGCCGTTCGTCCTGGTCGCGGCTGTAGCCGCTGCACGCCAGTGCCAGCAGCGCGGCCGCCATCGGGGCGGGCACGCACCGCGCGGATCAGCTCGTGCCCGCTCATGCCGGGCATGCTGATGTCGGAGATGAGCAGGTCGAAATGCCCATGGTCCATCGCCGCCAGTGCGGCAGCGCCGCCGCCTGCGGTGGTCGACCTCGGCGCCGCTCAGGCGCAGCAGCATCGCGAAGGATTCCACCGCATCGACCGAGTCGTCCACCAGCAGCAGGCGCAGGCCTTGCAGCACCGGCTGCCGCCTCGGCCGTCGGCGTCGGGCGCCGCCGCCTGCCGGCTCAGCGGAACCCACACCTGGAACTCGGCGCCGCGGTCCAGGCCCTCGCTGCGCACCTGCACCCGGCCGCCATGCGTCTGCACCAGCTCGCGCACCAGCGCCAGCCCGATGCCCAGGCCTTCGCCGTCCTGGCGCGCCGGGATGCCCTCCTGGCTGAACATGTCGAAGACATTGCCGACGAAGTCCGGCGCGATGCCGCGGCCGCTGTCGGTGACGCTGAGCCGGACGAAGTCGCGCTCGACAACCAGCGCCACGCGCACCGAGCCGCCCGCAGGCGTGAACTTGATGGCGTTGCTGAGCAGGTTCCACACCACCTGGTCCGCCCGCACCGGGTCGAACTGCGTCAAGGCCTCGCCCGTGGCGGCGCTCGAGCTGCAGGCTCACGCCCTTGGCTTCGGCCTCGGGCCTGAAGGCCTCGGTGATGCGCTGCACCACCGCAGCCCCAATCGACCACCGCCTGTTCCAGGCGCAGCTTGCCGGTGCGCACGCGCGACAGGTCGAGCAGGTCGTCGATGATGCGTGCCTGGCCGGCGACGGTCTGCTGGATGATGTCGGCCGCGCGCACGCGCGGCCGGCAGGTGGCGGATCTCGGGCATGCGCGCCAGCAGTTCGGCGTTCATGTGGATCAGGTTCAGCGGGTGCTTCAGCTCGTGCGACATCACCGCCAGGAACAGCTCCTTGGCTTCCATCGTGGCCTCGGCGCGGCGGCGGCCGGCCTGCTCGTAGCTCAGCTGGCGTTCGCGCGCCAGCGCGGCCTGCTTGCTGCCGGTGAGGTCGCGCGCGATCTTGGCGAAGCCGCCCGTCCTGCAGCCGCGTGGTGACGCCGCTGCAGTAGAAGATGCTGCCGTCCTTGCGCCGGTGCCAGCGCTCGTCCTCGGCGCGGCCGCTGCCGCGCGGCGTTGGCCAGCTCGCGCTCGGGCACGCCGGCCGCACGGTCCTCGTCGGTGAAGATCAGCGCCAGCGGCTGGCCCATGATCTCGGCCTCCTCGTAGCCGAAGAGCCGCGCTGCGCCGGGGTTCCAGCCGCTGATCAGGCCGTTGGCGTCCAGGGTCAGGATGGCGAAGTCGCGCGTGCTCTCCACCGCCAGGCGCAGCCGCTCGGCGCTGGCGCGTTGCTCGCGTTGCGAGCGGCGCAGCAAGCTCACGTCGACGAAGCTCAGGATCGCGCCCTCGATCTTGTCGTCGCCGGTGCGAAACGGCAGCATGCGCGCCACGTAGTGCTTGTCGCCGCTGGCGCTGATCTCGCGCTCGACCAGCTGCAGGTTCTGGAACGCGGCGCGGGCATCGTCCACCAGCTGCGGATAGTCGAGCCGGTGGGTGATGTCCATCAGCGGCCGGCCGATGTCCGACGCTGATCAGGCTGAACAGCTCGGTCGCGCGCGGCGTGTAGCGCTGGATGCGCATGCGCCGGTCGACGAAGACCGTGGCGATGTCGTTCGAGTCGATCAGGTTCTGCAGGTCGTCGTTGATGCGGCTGGTCTCGTCCACCTTCTGCGCCAGCTGGGCATTGACCGTGGTCAGCTCCTCGTTAGTCGACTGCAATTCCTCGCGGCTGGTCTCCAGCTCCTCGCTGGCCGAGCGCAGCTCCTCGTTCAGCGCCTGCAGTTCCTCGTTCGAGGCCATCAGCTCCTCAGTCGAGGCCTCGGAATGTTCGATCACCTCCTGCAACTGCCGCTGCAGGCGCTGGTTCTCGAGCTCCAGCCGGCGCATCGCCTGCTCGCGTCTGGCCGTTGCCGGCCGGCGGGGCGTCCGCGTCCGCGGCCGGCGGTGGCCCCAGCGGCTCGAAGGCCACGAGCAGCAGTTCGCGCTCGTCGCGCGTGTCGCGCACCGGCTGCACCGACGATGCGCACGCGCTCGTCGTGCAGCCGGCTTTCCATCTCGACGGCGGGCGGCTCGCTGTCATGGTCCGCCGGCCGGGCGCGGAACAACGCCGCGCGCAGGTCCAGGCGCAGGTCCGGATGGGCGTTGTCCAGCAGGTTGTGCGTGGGCACGCCCTCGCGCAGCTGCAGGTAGCGCGACACGCCGTCCGTCAGGTGCAGGATGTGGTTGTGCGCATCCACCAGAACGCTCGGGCCCGCCCAGGCCAGGATGGCCCGCTGGTGCAGTTCGGCATTGGCCGTCCGGCGCGTTGCGGGCGCTACGGGCGGCTGCAGCACGCTGCCCGGAGGCGCCGCCTCGAGCAGCGGCGCCGGCACGCGCGGCTGCGGCTGCGGACTGTTCAGCCGGTACAGGCGGTGCTTCTTGTCGACGACGGCGAAATGCTCGCCGCCCACGTCGGCCGATTCCGAGGAGCCCAGGAACAGCGCGCCGCCGGGCCGCAACGCAAAGCGGAAGGTGGCCATCACGGCGGCCTGGCGCTGCGCGGTTCAGGTAGATCAGCAGGTTGCGGCAGGAGATCAGGTCGACGCGCGAGAAGGGCGGCTCGCGCAGCACGTTGTGCTGCGCGAAGAGCACGCGTTCGCGCAGGCTCTTCTTGACGCGGAAGTGGTCGCCCTCGGGCACGAAGAACTGCTGCAGCCGCGCCGGGCTGACGTCGGCGGCGATCGATCCCGGAGTACAGGCCGGCGCGCGCGATGCGCCAGCGCGCGCTCGTCGATGTCGCTGGCGAACACCTGGAAGGGCGCGGCATCGCCGCGGCGCTCGCGGTCTCTCCTGCAGCAGCATGGCCAGCGAGTAGGCCTCCTCGCCGCTGGCGCAGCCGACCACCCATGCGCGCAGCCCCGCGGCGCTCCTCGTCGCCGCGTGCAGATGAGGCAGCACCTCGCGCTCCAGCGCTTCGAAGGATTCCCGGTCGCGGAAGAAGTTGGTCACGCTGATCAGCATGTCCTGCAGCAGCGCCGGGGTCTCTTCCGGATGCTCGCGCAGATGGTCGCGGTAGGCTGGCAGGCTGGGCGTGGCCGTGACCTGCAGCCGCCGTTCGAGCCGGCGCAGCACGGTCGGCCGCTTGTAGTGGCTGAAGTCATGGTGCGTGCGCTTGCGCAGCAGCGTCAGTATCTCGTTCATGGCCGCTTCGGCCTGGATTTCTTCCTCGTTGCCGGCCACGGCCTGGGCGCGCAGCTCGTCCGGCGGGTCGGCCGGCAGCCGGATGGCCTGGGCGTTCGCGGCCAGTTGCAGCAGCTTGTCGGGCATGGCCGCCGCGGCCAGCACGAAGTCGACCAGGCCGGTGGCGATGGCCGCGTCCGGCATGCCACGGTGCTCGGCATCGGCGGGCGATTGCGCCAGGGCCACGCCGCCGAGTTCCTTGATGCGCTTCAGGCCCACCGCGCCGTCGGTGCCGGTGCCCGACAGCACGATGGCAATGGCCCGTTGCCGGTGCACCTGCGCCAGCACCCTGAAGAAGCTGTCGATGGCCACGTTGCGGCCGGCCATGCGCTGCTCGTCGCGCAGGTGCAGGCGGCCGTCGTTCATCCACAGCATGCGCCCGGGCGGTATCACGTAAACGTGATTGGCTTCGATGGCCACCGCCTCGGTGACCTCGTTCACCGGGATCTTCGTGACGCGGCCCAGGATGTCGCTGAGGTGGCTGGCGTGCGATGGCGACAAGTGCATCACCACCACGAAGCCCATGCCGCTGTCGGCGGGCAGGTGTTCGAAGAAGCGCGTCAGCGCCTGCGTGCCGCCGGCCGAGGCACCCAGGCCGACCACCGCGAACGACAGCCCGCTGGGCCGCAGCGCCGGGTCCTGCTCGGGATCGGGGGGCAGGGCGCCGTCCGCGCTGGCGGTGCGGGGCAGGGGGTCAGGATTCATGCGGGAACCGGCGGCTGCGCCGGGTTGCGTGGCTTTCCGGGACCGGCGCCAGGGCCCCGGGCCTTGGCGTCGCCAATCGTACAGTGGCACCCGGGGATGCGAGGGCGGGCTTCAGACGGGCGGTGCTCCGCCGGCGTCGCGACGCTTGGGCTTTAGCGCCAGGGCCGGCAGGTGCGCAAAGCGTTCGCGCAGCCCGCGCTGCACATTGAAGCCGCTGTCGCCGTGCGCAAGCCGCAGGTCGCAGACCACCAGCGGCTCGGTCGCGCTGCCGGGGTTGCTGGTGGTTGCGCCAGGGGTGGTCGCGCCGTTGTTCGTGTTGTTGCCGGACGATGTTCCCGACCCGGTCGGGTTGGTCGTTGACGACTGCGCCTGCACGCCTGCGGCGGCCAGCGAATACCGGCCCGAACCGCGGCGTCGGCGGGAACGGGAATGCCGACACCACCGGCACCACGGGTGGCATGGGCACGGGCGCAACGCAGCGCCCGGGCAACGACATGAACAGCACCATGGGCGCCGGCAGCGGATCGGCCACCGGCACCGACAACATGTCCGGTGCTCGCCAGGGTCGTGAGGCCCGTGCCGACCGCAACTGAAGCCGGGTGGCAGGCGTCCATGCGCAGCATAACCGCTGGCGCAGCAACGCCTCGAATGAGAGCGGGAACGTGCGATGCCCACTCAGGCGGAACTCAGGCGGGCCGCTGCAATCACGCTGCGGACCGCAGCTTTCAAGGAGTCAGGAAGATGGCAATGAATGACGAGAAGCCCGGTGTTCAGGCGATCGGATTGACCGCGCCTGGCAAGGCATCTGCCGTTGGGCGCGACTACGAATATGTTCGCCGTGGCACCGTGTCGATTCTTGCCGGAATAGACCTGCACTCTGGCCACATCTTTGCCAACGTGGAGGACCGCCACCGCAGTGTGGAGTTCATCGCACTGCTCAAACGCCTGGATGAGTACTACCCCAGCGACGCCATCATCCGCGTCGTGTTGGACAACCACTCGGCTTACATCTCCAAGGAGACCGTGGCCTACCTGGGCACGCGCCCAGGACGCTTCGAGTACGTTCACACACCCAAGCATGGATCGTGGCTCAACCTGATCGAGTGCGCGTTCTGCAAAATGGCTCGCACGTTCCTGCGCCACATCCGCGTCAAGTCCATCGATGAGTTGAAGGCGCGCATCCTCAAAGGCATAGAAGAGTTCAACGCTTCACCCGTCATCTTCCGCTGGAACAAGTTCGACCTCGGTGTGGCTTGATAGGTAACCAGAAATGATGGAACGATCTACTAGCCTGGCACCGACACTGGTCGCTCGGGCGAACGCCAAGCGGCGCGGCGCGGCGCGAGCGCATTGTGATGTCCGCCGGCACATCCGGACTGGCACCAGAGGCGCAGCGGAGCAGCAGTACGAACCTGCTGGAGGCTCAAGCCCTTCGTCTGCGCACGATGGGCAGCAGCGCCATCAACCCGGCGGCGAACAGGCCGAGCACCGCGGGTTCCGGCACCGGTGTGACGGACAGATCGATTCGGTACGGGTAGGACAGGCCGTCGCTGCTGTTCGAGCCACCAACGACCACGGTGTAACTGCCCGCCGTCGCAACGTGGAAGACACCGTACGGGTCCCCGCTGGGAAGCGGCGGCGGCAGGAAGGCTGCCTTCTCGTCGTCGAGACTGGCGACGAAGCTCATGCCGCCCCAATCGCCGCTGCTGTTGAACTGGTTGGTGTCTGCAGCAGTCGTGCCGCGATAGAGCGACAGCGCAGGATCCAGATTGCCGCTGAGCCGATCGACGCTCAGAGTCACGACATCGCCGGCCTGTGCCGAGAAGCTCCAGTAGTCGACGTCGGCGCCCTCATCGAGGAACCAGCCGTAGCCACTGACCTCCCCTCCGCTGGTAACGCCGGAAACCAGCACGCCTTCGTAGGCCACAGGGGCCGCGTGGGTGGCCGCCATGGCGACGGCAAGGCCTGCCGCAGCTGACATATGGCGCATGTTCATGTTGGCTCTCCTCGTGCGTCCCGCCACGGGAACGTTGGTTGATCGTCTGCGCTCGGCTTCGGCTTGCACACGAAGTTCGCAGCATCATCGGTGCTACCGGAGCCGACGTATTCGGCCTTGGCCGGATACGGGCACAGCGGGCGCGTCTGGGTCGCACCGTTGCCCAAATCCTTCGCGGCGAGCAGTGTCTCTGGCGCCTTGCCCTGCTCGACCCAGTCGACCACCGTCTGGAATAGGTTCTGCGGCTGTGGGCCGGTACCTCCGCCGCAATGGCCAACGCCCGGCGCGGTGAAATGCCGGAAAAACTGTTGGGTTTGCTGATAACCGCCGCCCATCACGTTGGTGACGGCATCGTAGTAGGCGGTGGAGCCCGAGGGCATGATCAATGGGTCGGCCCATCCGTGCCAGGTCAGCAGCTTGCCGCCGGCATTGCGAAATGCGGTCAGGTCAGGGTTCTCGCTGCCCATCATCGGATTGACCATCTGCATGGTCTTCCGGAAGAAGTCCTCGTAGTTGTCGTAGCTCAGCGTGGTCCAGTCCCAATTGGGATCGAAGTACACCCAGTAGCGAGGCTGCGCCACCGAGATCGGGAAAGGATTGGCTCCGGCCAGTCCGCCGAGGGCGGTGCCTCTTTCCAGGCCGAACCACAGCAGTTTGCCGTTGCGGTTGCGCGCACCCTCCCAGATCTTCTGGATGGCGGTGGCTTCATCGGACTTCAGACAGCTGTCGTCGCTGCCCGTGCACGAGGCGCTGGTGATAGTCGTATCCTGGATCGGGTTGTATTGGCACTGACGCGGGTCGTTGATCACGCCGTCGACGACGCCGTCGTCAGCGTCGCAGGCAGCCACCGCTGCGTTCGTCGCCAGATTCCGCTTGCCCTCGGAGACGACACCGCCCGTTTCGCTGCGCATGACCAACTGGGGCCAGATCTGATACGCCTGGAAGCGATCCCAATGGATCGCCGGAGCGCCGGCCAAGATGCCGTCGTAGTCGTTCGGGAAGTCCTGCGCCATGCGCAGCCCCTGCCGTCCGCCGGTGGAGCATCCGTTCCAGTAGGAGTAGATCGGCAACTGGCCGTAGAAGGCCTGCGCCAGCTGCTTGCCGATGACGGCCATCAGGTGCTCCGAGCGGTAGGCGAAGTCGGTCTGCAGTTGAACGTCGGGAGCGCCGTTTGGCACCGGCGTCAACATGCCGAAACTGCCGCTGCCTCCCGTGTGGCCGGTGTCCGTCTGCACACCGATGTAGCCGGCATCGATGGCACGCACCGGCACATTCACACTGCCCGCGTAGCCGCCTCCGCCTTCGGATTGAAGCCGCCCGTTCCACTGCCCACCGGTGGGCAGCCCGACCCAGATGTTGATCGCGGGCTGCACCACGACCTTGACCAGGCAGTACGGCACGCCTGCGGCAGAGTTGTCGCTGGTGACCGAAGCGATGGTGACGGAAGTGTCGTTGGGGGGCGTGGTCGTCGGCAACGTGGGCAGATCCGAGATCAGCTGGACCGCGCCGACACCGTCGCTGTCGCATGCAAGTATCGGCATGCCGCCGCTGGCCAACGTGGCCCGCGCCGTTTCAGCAGACTGTGCTGCTGCTGGCGCCGCTGGCTCGGTTCCTCCTCCACCACACCCAGGCAGCACCATCGATGCCGTGACGGCTACGAAGCAAGCGACGGTGGTGGAGCGATTCGTGAAGCGGTGCGACATAGCGAGGCTCTCCTGCATCTTGGTTATTGGTTGACAGTCGCTGCACCGACTGCAGCGCGCTAGCGCTTGAAGGCGGTGACATGCTTAGGTGTGGGACCAGCGCCGAGACCTTGCGAACGATGTTGAGCCTTCGCGCACGGCATGCACATTGGGGAAAATTCGGACCCGCCGGGCGCATCGATTGCTCACGCCTTGACGTTGACCCGAGAGCGACAACCAGCCGATTGCGACGACGCTCGACGTCAACCCGGCGAGGCTGACCGTCGACTTTTGGCGCAACGTCTATACATTGAACTACAAGGTGCTGCAGTTGCCCGGCGGCAGACCTGTGCCGCTGACCGAGCCGTCGGTGAGCCTATGGACGCCTTGCGCAGCGACAGACCTGCTGAGACAAGCGCGCGCCGATCCGCGTTCGAACGGCGGCGCAAGACCGCCTGTCGGGTGCAACCCGACGACCAACACCTGTCGAGCCATTGCGCCACGGACGCAGCTGCCCGCAGATGACCCGAACATCGCTTCTCGCCGCTGCCATGCCGCCTTTCCAAAGCGGTTGGAAATCGGATCGGTCCTGCCTGACTAGTTTGCGGCGTCGACATGGCCTTGACACTTTGAAAGATGGAGCGCATGTTGAATCGACGGTTGAAGCGGAACTGGAACTCGGCGAGGTAGCGGTGGGCATACTTGGCGAAATCGAAGGCGTGGTACGTGCCGGTGATGGCCGTCTTCAGGTTGCCCAGCAGCGTGTTGATGGCCTTGAACTCGGGCTTGTCGACGCTCGCCTTGCCGCCGCCGGTGACGATGGCGCGCTCATGCTCAGCGCCGACGAGAGCGGTGGCCCGAAAGCACCACAGACCGTCGGAGACCACCGTGGCCGTGGTGGCGATGTGGGTGGCTGCGAAGGCGCCAACCTCCTCGGTGGTGTGCGGCTGCGCGCGCAGACACGCCACGATCGGCTTGCCGTTTTCGGTGGTCTGGACCGCCGCGACGAAGGGCACCTTGTTCTCGCTGCCACGCCCGGGCTTGCCGCCGCTACGCTCGCCACCGAGGTAGGCGTCGTCGATTTCCACCCTGCCATCGAGTTCGCGATCGTCCTCGGCCAGGGGCGCATCGCCTCCATGATCTTGTGCTTGAGCAGCCAGGCGCTGTGGTAGTTGACGCCGAGCTGACGGCGCAACTCCAGCGCCGACACGTTGTTCTTCGACTGCGTGAGCAACTGCATCGCCGGGAACCACACCCGCAGCGTCAGCTTCGTGCCCTGGAAGATGGTGCCGCTGATCAGGCTGGTCTGGTGCGGGCACGCCGCGCACTGCCAGTAGCGCATCCCGGTGCGATTGAACACGCTGCGCGCAGCACCGCCGCAGGCTGGACAGGCAAAGCCTCGCGGCCAGCGCGCAGCTTCAAGCGCCTGGCGGCACTTGTCTTCGGTGCCGTAGCGGTCGAAGAACTCGGTCATCGAAAGTCCGCGTTGAAACTGCACTCGGTTCGTTGCCATGGCACACCTCGCTGTTCGATGCGCCCATCTTCCCGTCTCACTGGCTCACAGCATGAGCCTGCTGAGGTTTCTCCCTAATCAGGTGACACTTTGATATCCCGAAACCGCAACCTAGCTCGCAAAGTTGAAGCCCCGATTTGCCGGAGACCTCGGTTCCGCTCAACGTCGCGGCGAGCGCAGAGGAATGGTGCGCCGGGCGCGATGTCAACCGGGGAGCTATCGCCAGCGAGGCGGCAGGCAGGTGATCTGTTAGCTGGCAACGTACAGTTTGGGAGCCCGGCGACCGCGAGACGCGATCGACTTGATTGCGACCCCCCGGGCCAGACGACAGGACTGCACCGCCGCACTGCCACCACCGCCGCCACCTCCGCGAGCCATAGCAGTCCCGAAGCCGGCTCCGGAACCACTGCGACGCTGACACTGTCAAGCGTGTAGAAGTCGGTCGGATTGTCGGCCCTTAGCATCAGTGCGGCATCGTCGATCGGCGCCATCACCTCTACTGCAAAAAGCGCGAATGGAAATGTAGAGCCCGGTTCGGCGAAGAACTGCACCCCGCCAAGGGAAGCGGTGAATGAGCCTGCCGTGGTCACCGATGAACGGTCAAGGTAAAAAGCTGATCCGATAGGGTGGCCCGGCGGTAGTGGACAGCGAGGCGTCCCACACA
>CAWCSM010000002.1:0-142063 GCA_963798255.1 uncultured beta proteobacterium | reverse complement strand
ATCGCCGCCGCTGGCGCTGCTGGTCGGCACTCAACGCGATCATCCTGTGGCTCTGGCATGCGCCCGCCGCGTATGCGTGGGGCCTGGCCAGCGTGCCGGCCTATTGGCTGATGCAGGTCACGCTGCTCGGCAGCGCCTGGCTGTTGTGGCGCGCGCATTCTTCGCCGAGCGGCGCCGTCCGGCGCGGCGCTGGTCGCGCTGGCGACCACGGTCGGGCAGATGGGGCTGCTGGGTGCGCTGCTGGTCTTCGCGCCGCGGCCGCTGTATGGCCGCACTTCGCAGCACCGCCGCCTGGGGCCTGAACCGCTCGCCGATCAGCAGCTCGCCGGCCTGCTGATGTGGGTGCCGGCCATGCTGCCCTATCTGGCGGTCGGGCTGTGGCTGGCCTGGCCGGTCGCGCCGGGCCGGTCGCGCAGCGACGTGACGACGTTCCTGAAGTTCATCCACCTGGCGACGATCGCCGTCTGGTCGGGCGGGCTGATCGTGCTGCCGTTGTCTGTTTTGGCAGCGCCGCAATGTGCGCCGGCGCCGGGATCTCGAGCAGCTGCACCGCATCACGCGCTTCGTCTATGTGGCGATGACCTCGCCGGCCGCGTTCATCGCGATCGGCAGCGGCACGGCGCTGATCTTCCTGCAAACCACCTTCCACGAATGGTTCTCGCTGAAGATGGTGCTGGTCGGCGCGATGGTCATGCTGCACGTGCTGGCCGGCCTGACCCTGGCGCAGCTGTTCTGCCGCGGCGGCCGCTTCGGCCGCGGCGCTTCGTTGCGCTGACCAGCGCTCTATCTGGTGCTGATCATCGGCATCATCTGGGTGGTGCTGGCCAAGCCCGGCATCGACTCCAACGCAGTTCGCGCCGCACCTGTTCGACCCCGGCGCGCTTGGGCGCGCTGGCTGCGTCAGTTCTTCGGCGATACCAGAACACCGACGCCATGATCGAACACCAGCTTGCCGCCATGCCAGCCGGCGAATCCGGTCATCACCGAGGCCATCGCCGACAAGACCAGCCCGTGCGGCAGGATCGATTCGGGGTAGGCCAGGCGCAGGCCCCAGTTGGCGCCGGCGATGGCCACCAGCGTCATCGCGGCGACCGCATGCGACCAGCTCGCTTCGAGCAGGCGGATGCCGCGCACCAGCAGCAATTCGGCGGTGCCGACGACGCTGGCCGCGACGCCGCTCCAGAAGGCCATGCCGGCCGACCACAGTCCGACGCGCACCCAGAAGTCGTCGCCGGACCACCAGTAGAAGAAGTCGATGCCGAGCGTCGCGAAGACGAAGGCGATCGGGAAGTGCACCATCATGACGTGAATCGGATGCCCGACCAGCGCCACCGCCGAACCGATGTCGAGCCGCGCATCTCGAGCATGACCGGGCTTTGCAGCCTGGCGGCTCGGCATCCTTCTTCGATTTCGCCATCGCTCGACTCCTGCTGCCCAGATCGGCGCGGCGCATCATAGTCGCGCCAGCCTGCGCGGTCGCGCCCAGCGCTCGGCGCTGGCGGCGCTGGCCGGCTGCACCGGGCCGCTGTCCACGCTCGACCCGTCGCGGCCCGGCGGCGGCGTCGATCGCGAGGCTGTGGTGGGTCATGCTCGCCGGCGCGATCGCGCTGTTCGCGCTGGTCATGGTGCTCGTTCGCGCATGGCCTGGCTGCGCCCCGGCTGGGGCACGTTTGGTGGCGCCGCAGCGCTGGGTCGTGCTCGGCGGGCTGGTGCTGCCGGCCCTGGTGCTGATCCCGCTCGTCGGCTATGGCCTGATCGCCGGCGAGCGCCTGTTGCCGCTGCCCGGCATGAGCCCGCCGCGCATCGAGGTGCAGGCCGAGCGCTGGCGCTGGGTCTTCCGCTATCCCGACCAAGGCGGGCTCACCACCGAAGGCGTGCTGCACCTGCCCGCCGGCATGCCGGTGGACATCGTGGTCACCAGTCGCGACGTCATCCACTCGCTGTGGATCCCGCGCCTGGCCGGCAAGATCGACGCCATCCCCGGACGCATCCAACACCTGCGCCTGCAGGCCGACGCGCCCGGGCGCTATCAGGGCCAGTGCGCCGAGTTCTGCGGCCAGGGGCACGCCAGCATGCGCTTCGACGTCGTCGTGCATCCGCAAGCCGATTACGCCGCGGCGCTTGCGCGGCCGCGCGGCCTGCGGAGGCAAGCAATGAGCGCGCCCACCGATCCTGCGCCGACGCGGCCGCGCGCTGCGCCTGCACCGCGAGCTGTCGGCGATCTGGGCCAGCGGCACCGGGCTGCAGCGCCTGGCCTCGGTCAACCATTCGGTCATCGGCCTGCGCATGATGGTCACCGCGTTCTTCTTCTTCATCGTCGCCGGGCTGCTGGGCATGCTCACGCGCGTGCAACTGGCCACGCCCAAGGGCGTGTTCATGGACGCGGAGACCTACAACCAGGTCTTCACGATGCACGGCGCGATGATGCTGTTCCTGTTCGCCATCCCGATGCTCGAAGGCGTGGCCGTGTACCTGATGCCGAAGATGCTCGGCGCGCGCGACTTCGCCTTCCCGCGGCTCACCGCCTACAGCTACTGGTGCTACCTGTTCGGCGCGTCGATCCTGCTCGGCTCGCTGATGCTCGGCGTGGCGCCCGAACGGCGGCTGGTTCATGTACACGCCGCTGAGTTCGAACACCTACACGCCGGGCATCAACGCCGACGTCTGGCTGCTGGGCGTGACCTTCGTCGAGATCTCGGCGCTGAGCTTCGCCGTCGAAATCACGGTGTCGATCCTGAAGATGCGCGCGCCCGGCATGTCGCTCGAACGCATGCCCATCTTCGGCTGGTACATCCTGGTCACCGCGTTGATGATGCTGGTGGCCTTCCCGCCGCTGATCCTCGGCTCGATCCTGCTCGAGCTGGAGCGCGCTTTCGGCCTGCCCTTCTTCGACCCCACGCGCGGCGGCGACGCACTGCTCTGGCAGCACCTGTTCTGGCTGTTCGGGCACCCCGACGTCTACATCATCTTCCTGCCGATGGCCGGTGTGCTGTCCACCTTGATCCCGGTCTTCGCGCGGCGCGCACTGGTCGGCTACACGATGATCGTCGTGGCCATCGTGGCCCTGGCCTTCCTGAGCTTCGGCATCTGGGTGCACCACATGTTCACGGTGGGCATCCCGCATCTGGCGCTGGCCTTCTTCTCGGCCGGCTCGGCCATCGTTGCGGTGCCCACTGCCGTGCAGATCTTCGCCTGGCTGGCGACGCTGGCGCACGGCAGGCCGCGCTGGGATCTGCCGATGCTCTACATCTTCGGCTTCTTCTTCGTCTTCGTGCTCGGCGGGCTGACGGGCGTGATGCTCGCCATCGTGCCCTTCGACTGGCAGGCGCACGACACCTATTTCGTCGTCGCCCACCTGCACTACGTGGTCGCCGGCGCCTTCGCCTTCCCGCTGCTGGCCGGGCTGTACTACTGGCTGCCGCTGCTCACCGGCGCGCAGCGCGACGCGGCGCTTGGCGGTGCCGGCGTTCTGGCTGATCTTCGTCGGCTTCAACATGACCTTTCTCCTGATGCACCTGACCGGACTGCTCGGCATGCCCCGGCGCATCTACGGCTACCACGAGGACGACGGCTGGACCGGGCTGAACCTGCTGTCGTCGGTGGGCGCCTTCGTCATGACCATCGGCTTCGGCGCTGCTGCTCATCGACCTGCTGGTGCAACTGCGCTACAGCCGGCGTTCGCGCCGCGACCCCTGGCAGGCGACGACGCTGGAATGGGCCATGGCCGCTGCCGCCGCCGGCCTACAACTTCGCGTCGATCCCCCGCATCGACACGCACGGCGACCGCATGTCGCCGGGCAGCCTGGCGCCGGCGCTGGCGCGCGGCGAGGGCTACCTCGGCTTCACGCGCAATGGCTGGCAGGAGACCCTGGGCGTGCACATGACCAGTGGCGAGCCCGATCAGGTGATCGTGCTGCCGCAGCGCGACCTACCTGCCGCTGTTCATCGCGTTGGCCACCGCCGCCGCGGTGCTGGGCTTCCTGTTCAAGACCTACGCGCTCAGCGCGATCGCGGCAGGCGTCGTGGCGGCGCTGTTCGTCCTTGGCGCGATGGGCGCCGGGTTGCAGCGCGACCACGGGCCGCTGCCGATCGGTCATGGCCTGAGCGTGCCGCCGCACACCGAAGTCGAGGGCGCCTTGCCGTGGTGGGCGCTGGTCTTCGCGTTGGTCGCCGACGCCACGCTGTTCACCTCGCTGGTTTTCGGCACGCTGTACCTGTGGATTGCCGCGCCGACCTGGCCGACGACGATGCCGCAACCCGATGGCGCGCTGGCCCTTGGCGTGATCGCCGCGCTGGCGGTGGCGGCCTTTGCCGCGCGCGCTTCGTTGCGCGCACTGCGTGGGCAGGCGAAGCCACAGTCATGGATGGCGCTGGCCGCGCTGGCGCTGCTCGCAATTCTTTGGGCCGTGGTTTCGCTGATCGGCGAACTGGTGCCGCATCCGCGCGAACACGCGCTCGGCGCCACGGCGGCGGTATTGCTTGGCTACGTGGCCTCGCATGCTGGCGTCGGGCTGCTGTTCCTGCTCAGCAACCTGCTGCGCTTGCGTGGTGGTTGGGTTTCGGCGCGGCGCTCGACCGATCTGCGCCTGACGCGGCTGTGGCTTGAATACAGCGCCGTGACCGGCGTGATCGCGATCGGGCTTGTGCTCGCCCTGCCTTCGCTGGTGGCGATGCTGGGAGCACATTCGTGAACCGGCGCATCGTGCCGCCCAGCCGCTTGTGGCTGTTGGCCCTGGGCTACGGAATCTGGTGCAGTGCGCTGGTGCTGCTCTATGGGCTGCATGCGCTGGGTTGCGCCTTCGCCTGGCCGCAGGCTGTGCTGCGCGGCGTGTTGGCGCTGGTGTTTGTCGCGCACCTGGCGGCGCTGGGCATCTTGTGGCGCCGCCATGCGCGGCGCAGCATCGACGCAGCCGCTGGCGCCACCGACAGCTTCTTCCATGCCGTGGCGATGTGGACGCTGGCCACCGCCTTCGTCGCCACGGTGCTGACGCTAGCACCGTCATTGATGCTGGCTGCTTGCGTATAACGCACCCTCGTTCCCCGGCTTCGCCGGCTGCCAGTGCTGCCCAGGGCGTATCAGGGTCCGGCTGACAGCGGGTGGGTTGGCCGCCGCCCATGCCAGGCCCTGACAATGTGCTCGACCCGCTCTTCCTGGTCACCGTTCAACTGGAGTCCCGCCCATGCCGACACGCCACCGCTTCCCTAGACCGACCGCGCTGGTGGGCGCTGCACTGGTCTTCACACAGGCGCCGGCGTCGGCGCAGGTGATCCCTGCGGCTGTCGCCGAGTGCGCCGCAGTCACCGTCGACAGCGAACGCCTGGCCTGTTTCGACCGCCTCAGCGGCCGGGCGGTGTCGCCGAAAGCCGCGGCACCGGCTGCCGTCATTCCGGCCAATGAGACCAGTGCCACGGAGCGGGCTTCCGGCGCCGCGGACGGCAGCGGATCGATGTACGACAAGGCCTGGAGCTTCGATGCCGCGACACCGCGCTATGACATATCGCTGTACGCACCCAACTACTTCTTGTTCGGCCGCTACACGACCGACCTGAACACCGCGCCGTTCGACCCGCTGGTCAACGGCGGCCTGCTCGAGCCGGGGACCCAACTCGATTCCACCGAGGCTGCATTCCAGGTGAGCTTCAAGTTCAGGGTGTGGACCACCGATGACCGCCGCTGGGGCGTCTGGGCCGCGTACACGCAACAAAGTCAGTGGCAGCTGTACAACGACTCGGGCAACGCCTCGCGGCCGTTTCGCGAGACCAACTACATGCCCGAACTGATCCTCAGCCACAAGCCGGCCGTGCAATGGGGCGATCTGCAGTGGAATCTGTTCAACCTGTCCTTCAACCACCAGTCGAACGGCCGTTCAGACACGATCTCGCGCAGCTGGAACCGCATGATCGCCAGCTTCGGTGTGGAACAGGGGAACCTGGGCTTGATCGGACGCCTGTGGTGGCGCATCCCCGAGTCGAGTGACACCGACGACAACCCGACCATCTCCGACTACTACGGTTGGGGCGATCTGTCGGCGATCTACAAGTGGCGCGGCCAGAGCTACAGCGCTTCCATCCGCGGCAACCCGGGCACCGGCAAGGGCGCCGGCCAGCTGACCTGGACCAGTGCGCCGCTGTTCGGCCCGCTGCGCGGCTACGTCAAGCTGTTCAGCGGCTATGGCGAGACGCTGATCGACTACAACTGGAACCAGACCACGATCGGCTTCGGGGTGACGCTGAACGACTGGCTGTAGCCGCCGGCTCAGGGCTGCGCGCGCTGCCCGGGCGGCTGGCGCGACCAGCCGCCACCGGACTGGGCCAGGCGATAACCCACGTCGTACAACGACTGCATCGCAGCCGGGTCGAACACCTCGTCGCTGCGCATGTCGACGTCGTTCGGGATCGTCACCCACTGGAAGCTCGCCTTTTCGCTTTGCGCATAGCCGTAGATGCGGAACAGGTCGCCCAGCGCCGCGGCGCGGCCCGACGCATCGATCACGCGCACCGCGATGGCGGCCAGCGAGCGGTTCACCGGGTCGGGCTGCGGGATCAGCTGGCCGTTGTGGATGACGAAGATGTCTTCCAGCCCGACGCCACCGTGCCCGCCGCGCTCGCGCACCGTCGTGCCGCTGAAGACGCCGCCGTTGAGGAACACGCGCGCGCCGACGCCGCCATCGACATGCATCTCGTCGTAGCGCGGGCCGTCGCGTTGCAGTTCGACTTCGAAGAACACCGGCGGGAAGGCCACCGGGATCGACGCCGACGCGAGCATGACCTTGCGGAACAGCTCCAGCGCATCCGGCCGGCCGCTGGTGGCGATGAGGCCCATGTTCCAGACCACGAAGCGTGGCAGGTCGAGATCGCTGGTGCCGATGTACAGGCGACGGCCGCTGCGGTGGGCCTGTGCCACGCGCTGCAGCAACCGGTCATCGACATGGCGCGCGATGATGGCCTGCAAGGGTCGTGTGTCGGCCAGCGCCTCGCCGGCCAGCAACTGCCACAGGATCGCGCGAATGACGAAGATGTCGCGTGTGCTGGTGGTGGTGTAGAACTGGCGCAGCGCGTCGTCGTAGTCGGCACCGACGAAGGCGAAGGGCGCCATCAGCGCACCGGTGGACACCCCGGTGACGATCTTGAACAGCGGCCGCCCGCCGGTGCTGGTCCAGCCGTTCAGGTAGCCCGAGCCGAAGGCGCCGCTGGCACCGCCGCCGGACAGCGCCAGGTGCGCATAGCGCACGGTGCCGTCGGGCATCGGCGGGAAGTCTTCGCGCGATTCCTGTGCGAAGGACAACGCCAGGTCGTCATCCATCAATGCACTGGGCCTGCCCGCCCAGGCGCGGATACCGGGCATGCCCGGCACCGAGGGCATCGCCGATTCCTGCGGCGGTACCGGGTAGCGCGGCAACGAGCCGCAACCCACGAGCGCGAGGGCCAGGCCGGCACCCAGCAGGCCACGCACGGATCGGCCGATCAACCGCCTGGCGTCGTGCCCGCGCGCCGGCGCGGCGGTTGCTGCGCGGCTCAGATCGCCTGCATGCACGGCGGCAGCAGCGAGGTGACGCCCGGGCCGGTGGTGCGGCCATCGGCGCCGATCGCGACCTGGAACCACTGGCACTGCGTGTTCTGGAAGTTGTAGGACCAGATCTGGCCGCCCTGGCGGCCGCCGGGCGCCACGTCGCTGGGCTGGCCGAGCGCCATGCGCACCTGCTCAGCCGTCATGCCGGCCTGGATGGTGCGGAAATTCTCCGGCGTCAGCACCTGCTCGGCGCGCACCATCTTGCCCGCGGCATCGACATCGACCATGTAGGTGCGCGCACCGCGGCCGCGAAACTCCAGCCGCTTGCCGCCGCCGGGCAGCGCGTAGCTGGCAACTTCGCTGCCCATCTCGGCGCGGATCTGCTCGGTGCTGGCGCCGGGTTGCAGGCTGTCCAGGTTGGACGTGGCGCAAGCCGCCAGCATCGATGCTGCCAGCAGCGCCGGCCACAGGTGTCTGATCATCAAAGCCTCCGGTTTCAGGTTTTGGCGCAGCGCTGTCACAGCTTGTCCTGCGTCTTGGTGTCGAAGTCACTGGCCTCATGGCGTTCATGAAGCTGGCTCGACGGCTCGCCCCAGGCGCGGTTGACCATGCGCCCGCGCTTGACGGCGGGGCGCTCGGCGATCTGGTCGGTCCAGCGCTGCACGTGCTTGTATTCATCGACAGCCAGGAACTCGCCGGCCGAATACAGCAGGCCCTTGGCCAGCGCGCCATACCAGGGCCACACCGCGATGTCGGCGATGGTGTAGTCGTCGCCGGCCAGGTATTCGCTGTCGGCCAGGCGGCGGTCGAGCACGTCGAGCTGGCGCTTGACCTCCATCGCGAAGCGGTCGATCGGGTACTCCATCTTGCTCGGCGCATAGGCATAGAAGTGGCCGAAGCCGCCGCCCAGGTACGGGCGCGCTGCCCATCTGCCAGAACAGCCAGGCCAGGCATTCGGTGCGCGCCGGCCCGCTCGCGGGCAGCAGCGCGCCGAACTTCTCGGCCAGATGCATCAGGATGGCGCCGGACTCGAACACGCGCACCGGCGTGGGCCCGCTGCGATCGAGCAGCGCGGGAATCTTCGAGTTCGGGTTCACGGCCACGAAGCCGCTGCCGAACTGGTCGCCGTTGCTGATGCGGATCAGCCACGCGTCGTATTCGGCGCCGGTATGGCCGAGGGCCAGCAGTTCCTCGAGCATCACCGTCACCTTCACGCCATTCGGCGTGGCCAGCGAATACAGCTGCAACGGGTGGCGGCCCACCGGCAGTTCCTTGTCGTGCGTGGGCCCGGCGATGGGGCGATTGATGTTGGCGAACTGCCCGCCGTTTTCCTTGTCCCAGGTCCAGACCTTGGGCGGCGTGTAGGCGGCCTGTTCTGCCACTTGCTCTGCCATGCGATGACCCTCGTGTGAGTGAACGGGATCGACTCTAAGGGATCGCCACGGTGCGCGCTGGCGGGCCACCCACGCGCGGGCTGCCGTGTCCCTACCTCGCAGGATGACATTCGGCGCCCGACCGTACTACGCTACGCACTCCTCGGCTCGAAGGAGACACGACATGGCACGCACCGCGAAGAAGACGCCGGCGAGAAGAAGAAAAAAAGCGCCGGCAAAGAAGACCGCCTCTGGGCCGACGCGTGACGACGACGCCGACAAGGCACCGGCCTACAGCCACCGCTACTGCAATGCTCGCGCCACGGTGCCGCGCGAATTCGGCCCCGGCACCACCGCAGACCGCGTGCGTGCCATCAACTCGCTGAGCAACAAATGGGTCAACGGCACCGAGCTCAGCTACTATTTCTTCGACCAGCCCGGCGATGGCCAGAACGTCAGCTTCGCCGACGGCAGCACACAGTTCATGTCATGGGTCGGCGCCGCGGCGCAGAAGGACGTGGTGCGCCAGGGTTTCAAGCATTGGGCCGACCTCGGCATCGGCGTGCGCTTCAAGGAAGTGCCGTCACGCGACCAGGCGACCGTGCGCATCGGCTTCCAGTCCGGCGACGGCGCGTGGTCGTATGTCGGCCGTGCGGTGCTCGACATCGGTGCCGACCAGCGCACGATGAACTTCGGCTGGAATCTGGTCGGCGATGTCGACACCGCGGTCCACGAGATCGGCCACACGCTGGGCTTCGAGCACGAGCACCAGAACCCGTTCGCCGGCATCCTGTGGGACGAGGAAAAGGTCTATGCATCGCTGGCCCGGCCGCCCAACCGCTGGAGCCGCCAGAAGACCTTCTTCAACATCATCCGCAAGCTCGACGACAACCAGGTGCAAGGCACCGAGTGGGATCCCGACTCGGTCATGCACTACCCCTTCGAAGCCGGGCTGATCAAGGTGCCGACGCGCTTTCAGACCCAGCCGCTGCAGCCGGCCGGTGGCCTGTCGGCGCGCGACAAGAGCCACGTCAAGCAGCTCTATCCGGCGCAGGGCCCCGTGTCGGCGTTCCCCGAACTGCAGTTGATGCAGTCGCGCACGCTGAACATCGCCGCTGGTGAGCAGGTCGATCTGCGCCTGGCGCCCAAGCGCAGCCGCCTGTACGAGATCCGCACCTTCGGCGTCTCCGACGTGGTCATCGTGCTGTTCGAGAACGTCGACGGCGAATTGAAGTACCTGGGCGGCGACGACGACAGCGGCGAGGACCGCAACGCCTACCTGAAGCTGCGCCTGTCGCGCGGCAAGAACTACGTGCTGCGGCTGCGCCTGTACTACGCCGACCATGCCGGCGAGACGGCCGTGCTGTGGTGGTGAGTGGGGCCTAGCGGAGGCCTAGCGGTAGAACGCCTCGACCTTGCCTTTCAGCTTGATCAGCAGCGGTTTGCCCTTGCGGTCGAGCGTGCGTGTCGCTGGCACCTTGACCCAGCCTTCGCTGATGCAATAGGCCTCGACATCGAAGCGTTCCTTGCCGTTGAGGCGGATGCCGATGTCGCGCTCGCACACCGCCGCGTTGTAGTCGGGGCTTGCCGGATCGACCGACAGGCGGTCGGGCAGTGCGGGCGCTGCCGATTCGTGTTCGGGGGCGGGTGTGGACATGGGCGTCGTCGATCGAGTGCGTTCGTGGCCACTTCATTGTCATGCAACGCAGCGTCATCACCCGGGCCGCGCGCGTCTGCGCTGGAGCGTCGTCAGTGCATCGACTGCCACAACGCAGCCTGCAGCACCAGAAGGCGCCGCGCGTCGGCCGGCAGATCGGCGTCCAGCAGCAGGGCCACGTGCACCGTCGGGTGGTCCGCGCCGGCCAGCGCTTCGTAGATCGGCACGTGGCTGTGCCGGCGCAACTGATCGATGGCCTGGCGCGGCAGCCCCTGGCATTCGACCGCGTCGTACAGCCGCCCGAACAGGCGTGCGCAGGCTTGCCACTGCGACCACTCGTCGGCGGCCCACACCGGCGGCCGGATGTGCGCCACGTGGGCACCCAGTGCCCGCGCCGCACGACAGAACAGCGCGGCGGCGTCCTCGTCGGTGGTGGCGCGGTCGCACACCAGGCCCAGCTTCTTGCCGCGCAGCAACTCGGTGGCGCTGCCGGCGACGGTGTGGCGCTGCACCAGCCGCACGGCCTCGAGCAGTGACACTGCGTCCTCGGGCGACAGCGTCGCTGCCGCGTCGAGGGTGACGGAGGGATGGCTGGCGATCATGGCGAGGCTGGCAGCGTAGTCCTGCCGCTGCGGTCGGTGTTGATGCGCATCAAGCGCATGAACCGCAACCTTCGGCGGCCGCTGCGGTGCTGGTTCACACACCGTTGACGCACCGTTCACGCAGCGTTACCGAACGACACCGGTCGTTCACTGCGCAGGGGCATGCGCTGCCTAGCATGCGTTGCATCGATGCAGCCCAGGATCACCGTCATGCACAGCGCCACCGTCCTGTCCGACCTTTCAACTCCTTTGACGCCGCATGCGCCGCCGCCGCGATTGATCAGCCCCATCCCCTGCCGCGGCAACCGGGGCCACGAGCGCTGGCCCGCCGCCAGCCTGGCCACCGCGGCGACGCTGCAGTTGCTGCAAGACGCGCTGACGCCGCGGCGTCGGGTGCTCCATGCCGGCGATGTGATCTACCACGCCGGTGCCGACTTCGCCGACCTGTTCATCCTCAATGCCGGCATCGTCAAGATCGTGTGCCTGGCGGCCGATGGCCGTGAGCAGGTGGTGGGCCTGAAATTCCGCGGCGACTGGCTCGGCTTCGACGGCATCGCTGGCGCGCACTACACCTGCGATGCGGTGGCGATGGACACCGGCGAGGTGTGGGCCTTCCGTTACGACGCACTGCTGGCGGCCAGCGCCGGCACGCCCGCGCTGCTGGCCACGCTGCATGCGGCGATGAGTCGCGAGATCGCCAGCGAGCGCGCGTCGCTGCTGTCGCTGTGCACCTTGCCGGCCGACGCCCGCGTGGCCGAGTTTCTGCGCTTCTGGGCTGAAGCGCTGGCGCTGCGCGGGCTGCGCAACGACCAGATCACGCTGCGCATGACACGTGCCGAAATCGGCAACTACCTGGGCATGACGCTGGAAACGGTCAGCCGCGCGGTCTCGAAACTGGCGCGCGACGGACTGATCGTCTTCTCGCAAAAAGGGCGGCGCGAGGTGAGCATTCCCGATCTGAGCGCGCTCGAGGACTACGTGCAACGCAGCTCGGTGCCAGCGCCACACGCGGCCGCCGTGCTCCAGTAACACTCGACAGGGGCGCGAGCGCCCTTCGACGCCGCGTCGCTCAACCCGGCTGGGCGGCCGCGCCGGCCAGCGCGCGCGTCAGCGCCCGCTGCAACTCCTCGCGCGTGCATGGCTTGTGCAGCAGTTCCCAGTGCTGCGGTGCATCGCGGTCGGCGGCCAGCAGCTCGGCCGAGAAGCCCGACATCAACAGCACCGCCAGGCCGGGCAGCCGCCGTGCGGCGCGCGCGGCCAGTTCGGTGCCGCGCATGCCCGCGCCCAGCGCGATGTCGCTCAGCAGCACGTCGAAGGGGCGGCTGCCGTCGAGCGCCGGCAACGCCTGCTCGCCGCTGCCCATCGTCGTCACCTCGCAGTGCAGCGCGTGCAACAGCTGGCCGAGGGTGGCAGCGACCTCGCTGTCGTCTTCGACGAGCAACACCTTCAGTGCCTTGGGCAATGGGCTCGTGTCGGCGTCTGTCGCGAATGGGCCCGCTGCCAGCGTGTCGGCGGTCGTACCGGCAGCGGCCTGCGGCAGCAGCAAGGTCAACGTGGTGCCGGCGCCAGGTGTGCTGTCGATGGTCACCGCGCCGTGCGACTGGTTGGCGAAACCGTGCACCGCGCTCAGGCCCAACCCGGTGCCGCGGCCTACCGGCTTGGTGGTGAAGAAGGGCTCGAAGGCGCGCGCGCGAACCGCTTCGCTCATGCCGCTGCCGGTGTCGCTGATGTGGATGGCAACGAAAGCGGTGCCCGTGGACGTGCTTCCGGCGGCCACCGTGTCGCCGCGGCCAGCGGCAAAGCGCAGCTCGCCGCCATCGGGCATCGCGTCGCGTGCGTTGATGGCGATGTTCAGCAGGGCCGATTCCAGCTGGCCGGCATCGGCCAGCACGGCCGGGCATTCGCTGGCCACATTCACTTCGATGCGGATGCGCTGGTCGAGCGTGCGGCGCAGCAGATCGGCCAGCGCCTGCAGCATCGTCGCCACATCGACCGCCGTCGGCTGCAGCACCTGGCGCCGCGCAAAAGCGAGCAACTGGCGCGTCAGGTCGGCGCCGCGCCGCGTGGCGCGCGCCGCCGCGCCGAGCAGTTGCTGGGCCGGCTGATCGTCGGCGAGCGCGGGTCGATCGGCGAGCACTTGCAGGTTGCCCTGGATGACGGTGAGCAGGTTGTTGAAGTCGTGGGCGATGCCGCCGGTGAGCTGGCCGACGCTTTCGAGCCGTTGGGCGTGTTCCAGTGCCGCCTCGGAGCGCGCGCGCTGCATGCAGGTGGACAGCAGGCTGGCGATCGATTCGAGCAGGCTCAACTCGTCGGCGCCGAAGCGATCGGTGCTGCGCGCATAGACCGAGAGCACGCCGACGGTGCGGCTGCGGTCGGACAACGGCACCGCCAGCGCACTTTGCAGCGCGGCGCCGCCGCCGGCTCGCGGCGCCCTGGCGCGCGCATCGTTTGCGAAGTCGGCCACGGTCAACGGCTGGCCGTGCTCGAGCACCCAGTCGGGCACGGTCGGTTTTGACTCGGCATCCAGGACGTCGGCATTGCTGCCGGCGTCGTGCCGGTCGTCGAAATCGCCAAAAGCGCCAACGGCGCCGGCCACGCGCGACGTCGCTGCCTCGCCGTCGCGCACGTCCAGCCGCGCCGCGTCGATCTGCATCGCCTCGGCAGCGATCAGCGGCGCGCGGTCGAGCAGCGAACGCGGGTCGGGCAAGTCCACCGCCAGGCGACCGAGTTGCGCCAGGTGTTCGCTGTACCGAGCGCGCTGCAGCGCCTGCTTGACACGCGGGTAGGTGCCGATGTCGCGGATGGCCGCCACCACCAGCGGCGCGCCCTCCGATCGCAGCGGACTCAGCGCGATCTCGACCGTGACCTCGTGGCCGTCCTTGCGCCGCGCGCACAGCTCCATGTGCGTGCCCATCGGCCGTGCCCGTGGCGCGCGCGCATAGCCTTGCCGATAGCCGGCATGAAGTTCTCGCGTGGCCGCGGGCACCAGCAGATCGACGTTCATGCCGGCCAGCTCTTCGCGCGCATAGCCCAGCAGGGCGCTGGCCTGCGGGTTGGCCAGCACGACGGTGCCGGTGCCATCGACCAGCAGCAACGCGTCGGGGGACGAGACGAACAGCTCGCGCAGCACGCCGAGTTCGTCCAGCGCCGCGGGCCAGGTCGCCGCTGGCGCGTCGGCGCCGGCACGCGGCGCGTTCATGCCGGCTTCATGCCGCGGCCACGTCAGCCACGAACACATAGCCGGCGCTGCGCACCGACTTGATGATCTGCGCCGGTTCGTCGCCGACTTCGAGCTTGCGCCGCAGGCGCCCGATCAGCACGTCGATGGTGCGGTCGAACGGCGCGGCATCGCGGCCGCGCGTGTGGCCGAGCAGGAAATCGCGTGACAGCACCTGCCCCGGGTGGCGCGCCAGCGCACACAGCAGGTCGAACTCGCCGGCGGTGAGGGCCACGTCCTCGCCATTCGGCGCCAGCAGCCGGCGCGCCGACGGGCGCAGTTGCCAGCCGGCGAAGCGAAGCGTCTGCGCGGTGGCAGCCTCGGTGTGGGGTGATGCGGTGGTGGCTTGCCCCGCACCCGGCGCGGCCGGCTCTTCCGGCGCCACACGGCGCAGAACGGCCTTGATGCGGGCCAGCAGTTCGCGCAGGTCGAAGGGCTTGGTGACGTAGTCGTCAGCACCGACCTCGAGGCCGACCACCTTGTCCACCGCATCGCCGCGACCGGTGACGATGACCAGGCCACAGCGCCAGTGCTCGCGCAGCTGCCGGGCGATGGCAAACCCATCCTCGCCCGGCAGGCCCAGATCGAGCAGCACCAATGCCGGCGGGTCGCTGGCCATCGTGGCCAGCAGCTGGTGACCGCTGTGCATGGCGCTGACCCTGAAGCCCTGCTGCGCAAGGTACTCGGCGAGCAGGCGGGTGATGTCGGGCTCGTCGTCGACGACGGCGATGTGCAAGGCGGCGCTCACGAAGGCGGTGCGGTAGGAGTGAAGTGCAATGCGGCGGCAAGCCAGCAATACGTCGGCCTGGCCGCGGGCGAGCGTAGCAGCTTTGCCGGCGCGCCGGCCGCGCCGGCAGCCGCTTTGAGCAGCGTCAAATGTGCGGCATCATGGTGCACGCAGAATCGACCCCCTCGACCGCGCGGAAGAATCGCGATGTATTTCACTGGCCCATCGAGGGCAGCGCGGTGGCGCCAGCCGCCACGACAGGAGCCGTCGGCTGACGCGATGGCGGCGCTGCGATTCCTCTCGTCCCGGGCTGCGGCACCCGGGCGCTGATCGAGTGGACGAAACCTTGACGACACCCGCGACGCTTGTCGGTGCCCGCGCTGCCATGCCAACCGCTGCAGCCATCGACGACCCGCTCGATTTCGCCAGCTTCAGCCGCTGGCCGGGTGGGCAGCGGCATGTGGCCGAATCGTCGTTGCGCATCGGTGGCATGCACTGTGCGGCATGTGCCGGCATCATCGAGCGCGCCTTGCGCTCGCTCAGCGGGGTGGTCGAGGCCCGCGTCAGCGCAGCGGCACAGTGCGCCACCGTGCGCTGGGACCCGACGCGAACGCAGCCGTCGGCGCTGGTGCGCGCCGTCGAAGCGGCCGGCTACCAGGCGGTGCCCGACACCGCTGCTGCGGCACGCGTCCAACGCCGCGCCGAAGCGCGCCTGGCGTTGTGGCGGCTGTTCGTCGCCGTGCTGTGCGCGATGCAGGTGATGATGCTGGCGGCGCCGGCCTACTTCAGCGCGCCGGGCGATCTGGCACCGCAGCACAAGCAACTGCTCGATGTCACCAGCTGGCTGTTGACGCTGCCGGTGATGGCCTTTTGCGCCGCCCCGTTCTTCGCCGGCGCGTGGGCCTCGTGGCGCCGCCGCCGCATCGCCATGGAGGTGCCGGTGGCGCTGGGCATCGCCGTCGCTTTCGTTGCCAGCAGCGGCGCCACCTTCGACCCGGGCGGGCTCTTCGGCAGCGAGGTCTGGTTCGATTCGCTGACCATGTTCATTGCCTTCCTGCTCACCGGGCGCTGGCTGGAGCAGCGCGCGCGCCATCGCGCCGAGCAATCGCTCGAACAGTCATTCGGCGAACTGCCCGCCACGGCGACGCGGCTGCGCGCCGACGGGCAGCCGGAAGAGGTCAGTGCGCGACGCCTGGTGGCCGGTGACCGTGTGCGCGTGGCCCTGGGCGAGGCCTTCGTCGCCGACGGCGTGCTCATCGACGGCGACACGCGCGCCGACGAAGCCCTGCTCAGCGGCGAATCCCGTCCGGTGGCCAAGCCGCGCGGCGCCGAGGTCGTCGCCGGCAGCATCAACATCGGTGCGCCGGTGCTGATGCGCGTGCAGCGCGTCGGCGCCGACACCCGTTTCGAAGCCATCGTCGCGCTGGTGCGCGGCGCGCGCAGCCAGCGTCCGTGCGGTGGTGGCGGCCGCCGACCGCTGGGCCGCGCCGTTCCTGTGGGCGGTGCTGGCGCTGGCGGCGCTGGCGGCCGTGGTGTGGTCCTTGATCGAGCCGTCGCGCGCGCTGCCCGTGGTGGTGTCGGTGCTGATCGTGACCTGTCCGTGCGCGCTGTCTCTGGCGGCACCCAGCGCGCTGCTGGCGGCGGCCGGCGACGATGGGGCGGCAGGGTCTGCTGTTGCGCCGGCTCGATGCGATCCAGGGCCTGGCACGCATGCAGCTGCTGTTCGTCGACAAGACCGGCACACTCACCGACGCGCGCTTGCACTGCGTGGGCGTGCACGGCCTGCGGGCGGACGCTGCGCATGACATCGAGCGGCTGCGCGGCGTGGCCGCATCGCTGGCCGGCTGGTCGAAACACCCGCTGGCGGTGGCGCTGGCGGCGTCTGCCTCGGCGGAGCAGATGGCCTGGCAGCGACCGACGCGAAGCTGCCCGGTCAGGGGCTGGAGGGCATCGACGGCGAGGGCGTGTCGTGGCGCCTGGGTGCCGCGGCCTGGGCGGGCGCCGGGCCGACCGACGACGGTGGCGCAGTCGGCCCGTTGCTGGCTGTCGCGCAACGGCGTGCCGCTGCTGCGCTTCGATTTCGATGAGAGCTTGCGCGCCGATGCCGCGCAGGCGGTGGATGCGCTGCAACGCGACGGCGTCGCGGTGCAGCTGCTGTCGGGCGACGATGCGGCGCGGGCTTCGCGCCTGGGCACGCAACTGGCACTGGCGGCGGCCGCAGGCGGCCAGTCGCCGCAGGACAAGCTGCGTGTGCTGCGTGCCGCGCAGCGCGACGGTCTCGTCGTCGGCATGCTTGGCGACGGCATCAACGACGCACCGGTGCTGGCCCAGGCCGACGTGTCGCTGGCCATGGGCGAGGGCGCGCTGCTGGCACGTGCCGAGGCCGATGCGGTGCTGCTGCACAGCCGCCTGCAAGACGTGGTGCGTGCGCGCGCGCTGGCGCGCCGCACGCTGCGCGTGCTGCACCAGAACTTCGCCTGGGCCGGCGGCTACAACGCGGCCTGCGTGCCGCTGGCGCTGCTCGGCGCTGTTGCCGCCTTGGGCTGCCGGGCTGGGCATGGCGCTCAGTTCGCTGGTGGTGGTGCTGAATTCGCAGCGCCTGGCGCGTTGATGCGGCCACGAGCGACGCTGCCATGGAAGCGCTGTACCTGCTGATCCCGATGTCGGCCCTGTTGGTGCTCGGCATCCTCGGCGTGTTCGCCTGGGCGCTGCACCGCGACCAGTTCGACGACCTGGAGGTCGAGGGTGAGCGTATCCTCGACGACGAACGCGCTTGACATCGATCAAGGTGTCACGCAGTGATGCGGCAAGAACAATCCGCGGCAGGGTCAATAGGGGGACGGCAGCATGGCCGACAGCATGGCAACGCAGGCCGACCGGGCCGCGGTGTACGACGACAGCGTGGTGCGCAATTTTTCCATCGCCGCCATCGTCTGGGGCGTGGTCGGCATGACCGTCGGCGTGTTCATCGCCGCGCAGCTGACCTGGCCCGAACTGAACTTCGGCATCCCCTGGCTGAGCTACGGCCGGCTGCGCCCGCTGCACACCAACGCGGTCATCTTCGCCTTCGGTGGCTGCGCGCTGATGGCCACCAGCTACTACGTCGTGCAACGCACCTGCCAGGTCCGCCTGTTCGGCGGCGCGCTGGCCGCGGTGCACTTCTGGGGCTACCAGGCGGTGATCGTGCTGGCCGCGGTGACCCTGCCGATGGGCTTCACGCGCGGCAAGGAATACGCCGAACTCGAATGGCCGATCGCCTTGCTGCTGGCGGTGGTGTGGGTGATCTACGCGATCGTCTTCTTCGGCACCATCGGCATCCGCCGCGTGCGCCACATCTATGTGGCGAACTGGTTCTACGGCGCGTTCATCATCGCCGTGGCGCTGCTGCACATCGTCAATGGCGCGGTCATTCCGGTGAGCCTGACGAAGAGCTATTCGGCCTATGCCGGCGTGCAGGACGCGATGGTGCAGTGGTGGTACGGGCACAACGCGGTCGGCTTCTTCCTCACCGCCGGCTTCCTCGGGATGATGTACTACTTCATCCCCAAGCAGGCCGAGCGCCCGATCTACAGCTACCGGTTGTCGATCGTGCACTTCTGGGCGCTGATCTTCACCTACATGTGGGCCGGCCCGCATCACCTGCACTACACCGCGCTGCCCGACTGGGCGCAAAGCGTGGGCATGGTGTTCTCGCTGGTGCTGCTGGCACCCAGCTGGGGCGGCATGATCAACGGCATCATGACGCTCAGCGGCGCCTGGCACAAGCTGCGCGACGACCCGATCCTGAAGTTCCTCATCGTCAGCCTGTCGTTCTACGGCATGAGCACCTTCGAGGGGCCGATGATGTCGATCAAGACCGTCAACGCGCTGTCGCACTACACCGACTGGAACATCGCGCATGTGCATTCGGGCGCGCTGGGCTGGGTCGGCCTGATCAGCATCGGCTCGCTGTATTTCCTGATCCCGCGCATGTTCGGGCAGACGAAGATGTTCAGCGTGCGCGCCATCTCGCTGCACTTCTGGGTCGCCACCGTCGGCGTGGTGCTGTATATCGCCGCGATGTGGATTGCCGGCGTGATGCAGGGCCTGATGTGGCGCAGCACCAACCCCGACGGCACGCTGGTGTACAGCTTCGTCGAGAGTGTCAAGGCCACCTTCCCGTTCTACCTGGTGCGCCTGGCCGGCGGGCTGTTGTACCTGTCGGGCATGTTCATCATGGTGTGGAACGTGGTGCAGACCGCCCGCCACGGCCAGTACCGGCAGGTGCGCATCCCGCTGGCCGTTGCGCCGAGCGGTGCCCACGCCTGAAGCGCAACGAGGACACCGACCATGGCCAAGCAAAGCACCGACGCACACGCCGCGAAAGGCGATCCGGACAAGGGCTTCTCGCACGAGCACATCGAGACCAACAACCTGCTGATGATCGTGCTGATCCTGATGGTCGTCGCGGTCGGTGGCGCGGTCGAGATCCTGCCGTTGTTCTTCCAGCACTCGACGACCACGCCGGTCCCCGGCCTGAAGCCCTACACGCCGTTGCAGCTCGCCGGGCGCGACCTGTACATCCGCGAGGGCTGCTACGGCTGCCATTCGCAGATGATCCGCCCGCTGCGTGCCGAGACGCTGCGCTACGGGCACTACTCGGTGGCCGGCGAATTCGTCTATGACCATCCGTTCCAGTGGGGCAGCAAGCGCACCGGCCCCGACCTGCAACGCGTCGGCGGGCGCTACAGCGACGAGTGGCACCGCATTCACCTGAACAACCCGCGCGACCTGGTGCCCGAATCGAACATGCCGGCCTACTCGTGGCTGGACAAGAGTCTGCTCGACCCCGCCGACATGGCACCGAAGCTGCGCGCGCTGCGCCGCGTCGGCGTGCCCTACAGCGACGAAGACATCGCGGGTGCCGGGGCGGCGGTGCAGGGCAAGACCGAGATGGATGCGCTGGTCGCCTACCTGCAGGTGCTGGGCACCGCATTGAAGTGAGCGAAGGCGTGGACATCAATACCCTGCGCGTGCTGGTCACCGTGCTGTTGTTCGCCGTCTTCATCGGCATCGTCGCGTGGGTGGTGGCGCCGCGCAACAAGCGGCGCTTCGATGCCGCACAACAACTGCCGTTCGCCGACGAGATGTCCGCGGCGGCGCGGGCGGTGGAGAGAAAACACGATGAATGAATTCTTCTCGGCCGGCTGGTCGTACTACATCGCCGCCGCCACGGTGCTGGGGCTGCTCGGCTGCCTGTGGCTGCTGATGGTGGCCAGCCGCAGCGAGGTGATGGCCGACGACAACTCCACCGGCCACGTGTGGGACGAAGACCTGCGCGAGCTGAACAACCCGCTGCCGCGCTGGTGGATGTGGCTGTTCGTCATCACCGTCGTCTTCGCGGGCGTGTACCTGACGTTGTACCCGGGGCTGGGCAGCGCCAAGGGCGTGCTCGACTGGAGCAGCAGGGGCCAATATGAGGCGCAGCAGGAACGGGCCGAAGCGACGATGGCGCCGATCTACGCGCAGTTCGCGTCGATGACGGCCGCGCAGATGGCCGGCGATCCACGGGCCATGGCCATCGGCGAGCGGCTGTTCATCAACAATTGCTCCGCCTGTCACGGCTCCGACGCCAAGGGCAGCAAGGGGTTCCCGAACCTCACCGATGGCGACTGGTTGCATGGCGGCAGCCCTGAGAAGATCGTCGAGACCATCACCCAGGGCCGCATCGGGCAGATGCCGCCGATGGCCGCGGCGGTGGGCGACGCCACCGATGTGCGCAACGTGGCGAACTATGTGCTCAGCCTGTCGGGCAGTGCCCACAACAGCGTGGCGGCGGCGCTGGGCAAGCCCAAGTTCGCGGTCTGCGCGGCTTGCCATGGCGTCGACGGCAAGGGCAACCAGGCTCTCGGCGCGCCCAACCTCAGCGACAAGGTGTGGCTGCACGGGTGGGGCGAGCAGGCCATCGTGTCGGCCGTCACGAACGGCATTCACAACGTCATGCCGGCGCAGGAGAAGTGGCTGAGCCCGGCGCAGATCCGCGTGCTCGGCGCCTACGTGTGGAGCCTGTCGCAACCGACGGTGACCGCCGCCAAGTGATGTGCCCGGTCCGCTGCCGCTGCCGTGCGTCATGAGCGGCGGCCCGACGACCCCGCGCCGCGGCAAGGCGGCGCGCATCGTGCCGATCGTGCCGGTGGTGCCTGTCGAGGACGACGCCGCCGGCCAGGTGGTGTCGATGTACCGCTCGGAGAAGAAGATTCACGCGCGTGCGGTCAGTGGCTGGTTCGCCGCCTGGCGCTGGTTGCTGGTGTGGGGCACGCAGTTGCTGTTCTACGGGCTGCCGTGGCTTTTGTGGAACGAACGCCAGGCGGTGCTGTTCGACCTCGGCGCGCGGCGCTTCTACATCTTCGGCCTGGTGCTGTACCCGCAGGATTTCATCTACCTGACCGCGCTGCTGGTGATCAGCGCCTATGCGCTGTTCCTGTTCACCGCCGTCGCCGGGCGGCTGTGGTGCGGCTTCGCCTGCCCGCAGACGGTGTACACGGAAATCTTCATGTGGGTCGAACACCGCTTCGAGGGCGACCGCAGCGCACGCATGCGCCTGGACGCCGCACCGTGGAGCGCCGGCAAGCTGTGGCGCAAGGCCGGCAAGCAGGCGGTGTGGATCGCCATCGGGCTGTGGACCGGCTTCACCTTCGTCGGCTACTTCACGCCGATCCACACGCTGTGGGCCGAAGTGATGGCCAGCCTGGGTCTGGGCGCGGTGTCGCAGCCGGGGCTCGGCCCGTGGGAAGCCTTCTGGGTGCTGTTCTACGGCTTCGCCACCTACGGCAATGCCGGCTACATGCGCGAGCAGGTGTGCAAGTACATGTGCCCGTACGCGCGCTTCCAGAGCGCGATGTTCGACAAGGACACGATGATCGTCAGCTACGACCCGGGCCGCGGCGAACCGCGCGGCTCGCGTCCGCGTTCGCTGGCGCATGCCGATGTGGCGGCACAGGGCAAGGGCGATTGCATCGACTGCACGCTGTGCGTGCAGGTGTGCCCGACCGGCATCGACATCCGCGACGGGCTGCAGTACGAATGCATCAGCTGCTCAGCCTGCATCGACGTGTGCGACGGCGTGATGGACAAGATGCAGTACCCGCGCGGGTTGATCCGCTTTGCCACGCAGAACGCGCTGGCCGGTGGCTGGAGCCGGCGCGAGATGCTCGCTCGCGTGTTGCGCCCGCGCGTGCTGATCTACAGCGTGGTGCTGCTGGCCATCGTCGGCGCGTTCGTGACCAGCCTGGCGCTGCGCAGCCCGTTCCGCGTCGACGTGGTGCGCGACCGCGCCGCGCTGGCCCGCCTGGTCGAGGACGGCCGCATCGAGAACGTCTATCGGCTGCAGCTGATGAACGCCAGCGAACGCGCGCAGCGTTTCGAGGTGCGTGTGCAGGGCCTGCCGGGCGCCACCGTGGTCGGCGGCGGCAGTCGTGCAGGTGGCGCCGACCGAAGCGCGTTGGGTGCCGGTGTCGGTGCAGGTGACGCCCGATGCGGCACTGGCGCTGGGCCCTGGCGCGCACAGCTTTCGCTTCGAAGTCACGCGCGAAACTGATCAGCCGACCCTGGCACGCCGGGGCCGCCACGGTGGTCGAGAAGTCCACCTTCGTCGTGCCGCGCTGAACGCGCTGCAAGCCATGAGGAGCATCCCATGAATACCATCCCACTTGATTCGACAGCGCATGCCGATCCACCCGCCAGCGCTGTGCCATGGTGGCGCTTTCGCATCGTCTGGCTGGTGTTCGGCCTACCATTGGCGGCGGTGGTGGCCAGCGTGCTCACCTTCGGCATCGCCTGGCACGGCGCCGATGTGCCGCTTCGCGAATTGCCGAGCGCCGAGGCCGTGCGCGCCGACGCCGTGGGCACGGCGTCCCTGCAGCCCGCGGTGCAGGCGCGCAACCATGCTGCCACGCCACGCTGAGCGCGCGGCGATCGGCGCGGCCGGACCGACGACGCCAAGCCAGGGCCGCCCGATGCTGACTCACCTGTCACGCTCACGCCGCGCGATGATCGTGCTGTGGCCCGCCTTCCTGATGGCCGGCGTGCTCGAAGCGCTGGTCTTCGTGGTCGTCGATCCCGCCGATCTGCGTTGGTTCGGTGGCCCCGCGCTGGGCTGGTCGTCGCAGGCGGTGTACACCGTCACCTTCCTCATCATCTGGGCCACGATGTCGGCGGCCGGCGCGCTGACCACCTGGCTGTGGCTCGACGCGGTGGATATCAACCGCGGCGTTGCGACCGCGCCCGGCCGTCAATAGACCGCAGGAGATGGATGCAGCGCTCGCGCTTTCCGGCCTGGCCATGGGCGTGGCCGCATCGCCGCATTGCGCGGCGATGTGCGGTGCGCCCTGCGCGGCCGTCACCGGCGGCTGCAAGCGCAGCGTGGCGACCTTCCAGCTCGGCCGTCTCCTCGGCTACACGGCCGCCGGCGCGGTCGCAGCGGCCAGCGTCGGCTGGCTCGCCGCGTCGTCGCAGGCTGTCCAGGCGCTGCGTCCGCTGTGGGTGATGCTGCATGTCGCGGCGCTGATCATCGGGCTGTGGTGGTTGCTGAGCGGACGCACCATCGCCGCGGCGCGCGGCGAGCGTGTGCTGCCGGTGCATTGGGACGCCCACCGTGCGAGCGGGTCCGTACCGTTGCCACCGGTGCGCCATCGCGCGCGCAGCGCCCTCGCCGGGCTGGCCTGGGTGGCCTGGCCCTGCGCCGCGACGCAAGCCGCTCTGTTGTTGGCGGCGCTGGCCAACAGCGCGCCGGGCGGCGCGCTGACGATGGCCGCGTTCGCCACCGGTTCGATGCCGGCACTCGCCGCCGCGCCGTGGCTGTGGTCGCGGCTGCCGCGGCACCACGGCGCATTGATCGCCGGCTTCGCGCTGCGCGCCGCCGGTCTGGGCATCGTTCTCACCTCGGGTTGGGCGTTGGGTCACGGCTTGTGGCCGACCGTCGCCGCCTGGTGCGGCCTGTAGCCAGGCGGCTTGCGGTAGGCTTGCAGCGGCGACGCCGACAGCGCGCTTCGTGTTGTCGCGCCGCTGAAGGATCCCGTGCATGAGCAACGATGTCGTGGCAATGCTGTGGGCGCACGGCGCCATGGAGCCGCAGGCGTTGTCCCGCTTGGCGCTGAGCGGCGACGAGCCGGCGCTGCCCTCGTCGTTTGCCGTCGGCACCGCCGCGCGCGCGGCCATCGGCGTCGCCGCGCTGGCCGCCACCGAAATCGGCCGCCACCGCAATGGGCTGGTGCAGGGTGCGAGCGTGGAGCTGCGCGCCGCGGCAGCCGAGTGTTCCGCCTGGTTCAGCATCGACGGCCGCGTGCCGCAGCCCTGGGACAAGGTCTCGGGCCTGTACCGCTGCGCCGACGGCTGGGTGCGCGTGCATGCCAACTTTGCGCACCACCGCGACGGCGCATTGCAGTTGCTCGGCCTGCCGCCGGGGCCCGACACCGATCGCAGCGCCGTGCAGGCCGCGCTGTCGCAGCGCGCGGCACAAGAGGTGGAGGACGCGGCCGCGCGCGCCGGCCTGGTCATCGCTGCGCTGCGCAGCTTCGATGAATGGGATGTCCACCCTCAAGCGCAGGCGTTGGCCACGCAGCCGTTGATCGACTTCCAACGCATCGGCGACGCGCCGCCGCAGGCGCTGCCGCCGTTGCCGATCGATGCGCAGCCGCTCGGCGGCATTCGTGTGCTCGATCTGACACGCATCCTGGCCGGACCGGTCGGTGGCCGCACGCTGGCGGCGCATGGCGCCGACGTGATGCTGGTGAACTCGCCGCAACTGCCGAACATCGAGAGCATCATCGATACCAGCCGCGGCAAGCTGTCGTGCCATGCCGACCTGCGCAGCGCGGCCGGCCGCCACGCATTGACGTCGCTGGTGCGCGGCGCGCATGTGTTCGTGCAGGGCTATCGGCCGGGCGCGCTGGCCGAGCTCGGCTTCGGCCCCGAGCACAGCGCCGCGCTGCGTCCGGGCATCGTGTACGTCTCGCTGTCGGCCTACGGCACGACCGGACCGTGGGCGCAACGGCGCGGCTTCGATTCGCTGGTGCAGACTGCCACCGGCTTCAACGATGCCGAGATGCGCGCGTCCGGCAGCGACGCGCCCAAAGCCATGCCGGCGCAGATCCTCGACTACGCCACCGGCTTCCTGATCGCTTTCGCCGCGCAGGCGGCGCTGTGGCGCCAGCAGCGCGAGGGCGGCAGCTGGCATGTGCAGCTGTCGCTGGCGCGCACGGCAGCCTGGTTGCGTTCGCTCGGCCGCATCGACAACGGCTTTGCCGTGCGCGCGCCGGCACCCGAGGAATACGCCGAAACCCTGGCCAGCGGCTGGGGCACCTTGCGCGCGATCCGGCATGCCGGCCAGCTGCAGCACACGCCCACGCGCTGGCCGCGGCCTTCGGTGCCACCGGGCACACACCCGCCGCGCTGGCCGGACTGACTCGCGGTCGACGACATACGACAGCAGCGGTTGGTGTGGACGCCCCTGCGCGCCACCTTGCATGACGGGCGCAGCCCGATGCAAAGGCCCGGCACCAAACCACAGGACTCGTACAGATTGATGATGCCCGAGCGCGCCGGCGTGCCACGTGACGCGCAGCGCACCCGGGGCGGCGTGCGCTGCGATGCGGTCAGCATGGGCTGTCCTGCGGGTGAGGCATCGCCGCCAGGTGGCAGGAGCCTTCAGAAACCCATCCGAACGCCTGCTCCGGTGCCTTGACCCCCGCCATCGGCCGGCTTCCCATCCTTGTCGAAAGCGGCATAGAGGACGGTCGACGTGTACGACTTTCCATCCTTGGACAACTGAATCTTCTCCGTGAACTCGCCGTGCCCATCCGGTGCCCAACCGCCGCCCTTCACGATGTCATCGAAGGCGGCGGGCGCCTTCGTCACGTAGAACGCGTACTTGATCTCGAACTGCTGCGGGCCGCTCTTTCTCCACACCCCGTAGGCGGGCGGAACCGGTGGCGCGCCATCGTAGTTCGACGATTCGGTCAGCGTGCCGCCGGCATTCATCGCATACATGAACTCGAGGTCCTTCATCGGGGCGAACGCGCCCGAGGTGAAGCTGATGTGCGATCGCCAGGCACCGACCAGAGCGTTGCCCTCCTCGGCACCGACCGGCGCGGCGGCCTGACCGCAAGCCGATGCGAGCAGAGTGATCGACAATAAAGACGGCCAGGCAATCGGGGGGTTCATCGGGTGTCCTTGTCCAAGCTGCGCCGCGGCGCCAGGCAACTGCTGATCCGATGCGTCGCAAAGACGGTGCACTTCACTTCAGCACCAGAATCCACTGGATCATCTTCATCAGATCGGGTTGTGGCACCCCCGGATTCGGTGGCATCGGGATTTCGCCCCACACACCGACGCCGCCATTGCCCACCTTGGTCAGTAGCGCCGCGTCGATGCCGCCTTGATTGCGATACTTGGCGGCCACGTCATGGAAGGCCGGCCCCACCACCTTCTTGTCGACCGCATGGCAGGCGGTGCAGCCGTACTGCACCAGCATGCCTTCAACCGTGGTTGCCTGCGCAGGCGCGGCGGCCGCCATCATCGCGGGCGCTGGTGCGGCAGCGCCGCCGCCAGCCGACTCCCAAGACTGCGTCGGCACCGCATCCGGAACCGGCAGCGATTGCAGGTAGCTGACGATCATCCAGATGCCTTCGCTGCCGAGCACGCCGCCGTAGGCGGGCATGCCCTTGGGTCGGCCATAGAAGATGGAGAAGAAGATCGCGTCATCGGCGCCGCCGTAGCGCCAGCGCCCGTCGGCCAGACTGGGGCCGACCCAGCCGGTGCCGCCGCCGCCGTGGCAGCCATCGCAGTTCATGGTCGAGAAAAGCCCTTCGCCGGCCTTGGCGCGTTGTGCGTCGCCCTTGTGCGGATTGGTGAGCGTGGCCCCGGCCGGATCGACGCCGCCGGCGGAGACGTTGGCAGGGTAGCGAATGGCGGGCAGCGCCTGCGGCGCGGCCGCCGAGCCCTGACCATGAACAACGACGGGCAACGCCATCATCAGCCACGCCGCGGTGATGCTGAGCTCGCTTTTCATTTGCGTTCTCCCCCGGCTACAAGGCGAAGATCCAGATCATGCCGCCTTGACTGGTATGGCGACCGATGTCCTTCATGAAATCGGCCGGTGGCCGAACATCCGCCGGATCGTCCGATCGCACGTCGCCGGAAAGCAGGTACCAGTCGCCGCCGAAGCCGGCAAACACGGCCACGTACTGCTTGCCGTCGGGCCCGCGGTAGGTGATCGGGTTGCCCACGACCCCCGAGCCCACCTTGAACTTCGACAGCACCTTGCCGGTCTTCGCATCCGCGGACTTGAACCAGCCATCCAGCGTGCCGTAGAACACCACGTCGCCCGCAGTGACGAGCGCGCCGCTCCACGCCGGGTACGGCTCCTTGATCTCCCACACCCGCTTGCCGCTCGACGCATCCCAGGCAATGAAGGCGCCCAGATGTCCGCCGGGACCCGCTTCGTAGGGCGTGCCGGCGCCGATGTACGGCGTGCCGCGGATGTGGGTGGCGCGCGTGGCGATGAAGTCCATGCACATGTTGTTCGTCGATGTGTAGAACAGTTCGGTGCGTGGCGAATAGGCTGCCGGCGAGACCGGGCTCACGCCGCCTTCCAGGCTAGGGCAGATGTTCTTGATCGTGCCTTTGGACGCGCCGGTCTGCCGGCTGGGGTCGAGCACGGGGCGACCGGTTGCCAGATCGATGCGGGTGGCCCAGGTCACCTGCACAAACGGTGGTGCGGCCAGCAGTTCGCCAGTGGCCCGGTCGAGCGTGTACTGGAAGCCGTTCTTGTTGAACGTGACCAGGGCCTTGCGCGCGCTTCCGCCGATATTCACATCGGTGAGGATCATCGTCGCGGTGGCGTCGTAGTCCCAGTTGTCGTGTGGTGTGAACTGATAGGCCCAGACCAGCGAGCCGTCGGCCGGGCGGCGCGCGAGCACGCTGGAACTCCACTTGTTGTCGCCCGGGCGCTGCTCGGCGTTGTACGGCGCTGGATTGCCGGTGCCGTAGTACAGCAGGTCGAGTTCCGGGTCGTAGGACATCCAGCCCCAGACCGGCGCGCCACCGGTCTTCCAGCCATCTTTGGGCCAGCTGCTCGCCGCAAGCTCGCTACCGGTGTCGTAGCGCGACTTGAAGGTCGAGGCGTCGACCAGCACTTCGGCATCCGGGCCGATGTTGCGCGCGGTCCAGACGATCTTGCCGCTGGCGAGATCGAGGCCCCTGACGAACCCATGGATGCCGAATTCACCGCCGGCCGCGCCGACGATGACGCGGTCTTTCACCACGAACGGCGCCATCGGTGTGGTCTCGCCGTGTGCGATGTCGGCGACCTTGGTGTTCCACAGCTCGCTGGCCCGTCTTCGCATCGACCGCCACGGTGTGACCGTCCAGCAGGTTGTAGACGATCTTGCCGTCGGCGAAGAACGCGCCACGATTGACAACGTCGCAACACGAGATGCCGATGGCATTCGGACTCACCGCTGGCCGGTACTTCCAGCGCAGCGGATAGCCTTCCTGCGTCAGATCGAAGGCATACAGAACGTTCGGGAACGGCGTGACGACATACATCGTGTCGTTCACGACCAATGGCTGCCCCTCGTGTCCGGCAAGGATGCCGGTGGCGAATGTCCACACCGGATGAAGTCCGGTGGCGTTTCCGGCGTCGATCTCGGCCAGCGCGCTGTAGCGGGTGGAGGCGTAATCCTTCGCGGGCATCGGCCACTGGCCGTCTTCCGCACTGGCGCCAGCGGCGCCTGACGGAGTGGCGCAACCGATCAGCAACGAGGTCAACCCGAAAAGCGCCGCCAGAAGCGAAAGCGCGGTGCAAACCGACCGATGCGCACAGCTTTTCATCGTGGACCTCCTGAACTCGACCAGTGTCATTACGCCGGTTATCAGGTGTCATCCCCAAAATTGATGACAACTCGATCCGGTGGCACTTATAGCTCCAGTACTCGATGGTGTCTACCGGTGCACCGACGGCGAGCCGGTATGGGCAGAATTACCCGCGCCCACTGATGAACCCCGCAGGCAACTGCTCTGATGTGGCCGCTGAGCCGGCGCGGCGTGCTGATCGTGCTTCGCACGAGCCGCTACAGTGCCCGTTGAGCGGCCACGCGCCAGCAACGCTTCCGCGAAGGAGAACGCATGCACTTCACCCGACTCGGCCGCACCGGCCTCAGCGTTTCACGCATCTGCCTGGGCTGCATGAGCTTCGGCACGCCCGAGCGCGGCGACCACGCGTGGACGCTCGACGAGGCTGCAAGCCGGCCATTGATCCGGCAGGCGGTGGAAGCCGGCATCAACTTCTTCGACACCGCCAATGCCTATTCCGACGGCAGTTCGGAAGAGATCGTCGGCCGCGCGCTGAAGGATTTCGCGCGCCGCGACGAGATCGTCGTCGCCACCAAGGTGCGCTTCGCATCGCGGCGCGCGCCGAACATCGGCGGGCTGTCGCGCAAGGCCATCTTTCACGAGATCGATGCCAGCCTGATGCGGCTCGGCATGGACCATGTCGATCTGTATCAGATCCACCGCTGGGACGCGCACACGCCGATCGAAGAGACGATGCAGGCGCTGCACGATGTGGTGCGCGCCGGCAAGGCACGCTACCTGGGCGCGTCGTCGATGCATGCCTGGCAGTTCGCGAAGGCCCAGCAGGTGGCGCGCGAGCGCGGCCTGACGCCCTTCATCAGCATGCAACCCGAACTGAGCCTGCTGTACCGCGAAGAAGAACGCGAGATGCTGCCGCTGTGCATCGACCAGGGCGTCGGCGTGATCCCGTGGAGCCCGCTGGCGCGCGGCCGGCTGGCGCGGCCGTGGGGCGACGACACACCGCGCATCGGCAGCGACAAGTTCGGCGCCACGCTGTTCGCGCACAGCCAGGACAACGACCGCCGCGTCGTCGAGGCGCTGGGCGAGCTGACCACGCAGCGCGGCGTGCCGCGCGCGCAGCTGGCGCTGGCCTGGGTGCTGCGCCAGCCCGGCATCAGCGCGCCGATCGTCGGCGCGACGCGGCCCGGCCACATCGACGATGCGCTGGCGGCACTGGAACTCGACCTGAGCGATGCCGAGACCGCCTCACTGGAAGCGCCGTACCTGCCGCACGCGACGGTCGGCTTTTAGGTGGCCCGACGATCAGCTTTGGAACCAGCCCCAGGCGCCCATCAGCGTGCCCAGGGTGCCCAGCCCATAGACGCCGAACAGCAGCCAGCGCCTTTTGGTGAGCAACGCGATGGCGGCCATGGCGATGGCGATCTGCAGCACGGTGGTGGCCTGGGCCCAGCCGTGGTGCTTGTGCAACTGATGCGTGCTCTGCTCGTCGAAGGCGATGGCCTCGTCCTCGAGCTTTTCCGCCTGCGCCTTGTTGGCGTCCATGCGCGCTTCGTATTCGCGTGATCGCTGTTCGTACATCCCGCGCCGGTCGCCAGACACGATGTCCATCGCCAGTTCGTTGACGGTCTGCTTGCTGTTGTGCGCCTGGTAGTCGGCCCAGCGAATGGAGGCTTCAGACTTGCGAATCGCGGCATCGTTCTTGGCCAGCGCCGCGGCCGCCTGCGTGGCTCCGGCCATGTAGGAAAAGATCGCGCCGACGGTGGCCAGGATGGCCGTGGTCACCGCCAGGCGGCCGGCGAAGCTGTCCGGCGCGTTGTGTGCGGCGTGTTCGAGTGCGTGGTCGTGTGGCCCGTGAACGTGGAAGCCTTCGGACATGGTGCTCTTTCCTCGTCGCCTCGAGATGAATGTCAGCGCGCTGTGCTGCGTTCGTACAGCGCGCGCTGGTACCCCCAGCCTTGTCCAGAATCGTGATGGCTGCGCCACACCTCGGTGAAGTTCTGCCTGTTCCAATCGGGAAAGTGCGTGTCGCCGTCGAAGGCGCGGTCGATCTCGGTCAGCAGCAAGCGCTGCGCCAGCGGCAGCGCCAGCGCATACAGCTGCGCACCGCCGAGCACGAATAGCTCGTCGGCGTCGACTGCCAGGCTGATCGCCGCCTCGACCGAGCCGACCGCTTCGGCGCCAGCGGCCGACCAGGCCGGATCGCGTGTCACGACGATGTTGCGCCGCTGCGGCAGCGGACGAAATCGCGGCGGTATCGAATCCCAGGTTTTGCGGCCCATGATGACCGTGTGCCCGATCGTGGTCTGCTTCAGGAACTGCATGTCCTCGCTCAGCCGCCACGGCAATCGCTGCCCGTCACCGATGACACCGTTTTGCGCCACTGCCGCCATCAGCGTGACGATCGGCGCTTTCGATTTTGTACCGCTCACACCGCCACCGGCGCCTTGATGGCAGCGTGGTGCTGGTAGCCGAGCACCTCGAAATCCTCGTACGTGTAGGCGAAGATCGACGCCGGCCGGCGCTTGATGTGCAGCGTCGGGTACGGATACGGCTCGCGCGCCAGCTGCGTTTGCACCTGCTCGTGGTGGTTGTCGTAGATGTGGCAATCACCTCCGGTCCAGATGAAGTCGCCCACCGCCAAGTCGCACTGCTGCGCCAGCATGTGCGTCAGCAGCGCGTAGCTGGCGATGTTGAACGGCACGCCGAGGAAGATGTCGGCGCTGCGCTGGTACAGCTGGCAGCTCAAGCGCCCGTCGGCGACATAGAACTGGAAGAAGGCATGGCACGGCAGCAGCGCCATCTTCGGCAGCTCGGCCACGTTCCACGCGCTGACGATCAGTCGACGCGAATCGGGGTTGGTCTTCAGCTGCTGCACGAGTTGTGCGATCTGGTCGATGTGGCCGCCATCGGGCGTCGGCCAGCTGCGCCACTGCACGCCATACACCGGCCCCAGGTCGCCGTCGTCGCGCGCCCACTCGTTCCAGATCGTCACGCCGCGTTCCTGCAGCCAGCGCGCGTTGCCATCGCCACGCAAGAACCACAGCAGCTCGAGGATGATGCTTTTCAGGTGCACCTTCTTCGTCGTCACCAGCGGGAATCCTTCGCTGAGGTCGAAGCGCATCTGGTGGCCGAAGACGCTCTTCGTGCCGGTGCCGGTGCGGTCGCCCTTGGCCACGCCGTGGCTGAAGACGTGGCGCATGAGGTCTTCGTATTGCGAGCGCACGGGATGGTTCAAGTCAGTGGCTTCCGAAAAAGGGTGTCCAGGGCGGCTTGTACCGGCGCGCGTGCTGCATCCAGGTGCGCCACCTGTTTGCGCAGCTCCGACAGCGGCACGGCACCGATGGCCGACGTGTCGAGCACCATCGATTCGCCGTTGACTTCCAATGTGGGGTGCAAGTCACGCGCCCGCGGCCCGAAGGCGGCTGCGCGGCGCAGCGGGATCACCACCCGGGTGTCCAGATGGTCGATGTAGTCGTTCTGCACATCCAGGAAGTAGGGCGTGTGCCGCCGTTCCGTGGCCGTCGGATTGGCGTACACATCGAAGCGCGGCATCAGCGATCTTTCATGAAGCTGCGGTAGCGCGCCAAGGGCAAACCCTCGCGGGCGATGCGCGCGTTGTAGTGCTCGATCGCCTCGCGATTCTCTTCTTTCCAGCGCGCCCAGTACTGTTTGCTCACTTCCTCGGCGAGCAAGGCATCGACGGTGGCCGACACGTTCATGCCGAGCTCACGCGCTCTTTCTAGCACCTTGGCGTTGAGACTCAGGTTGACCGAGCGCTTCGCTGCCTTGGCCGTGTTCAGCATGCAAATTCCCCATGAATCGTGCGCATGAATTATGCATGTTCGGGGGTCGCAGACACGGTCGTACCCAGTTCGAACTGCATCGCCGCCAGCCGCGCATAGAGTCCGCCGCGGGCCACCAGTTCGGCATGGCTGCCGACGTCGACGATGCGTCCGGCCTCGAGCACCACGATGCGGTCGGCGCGCAACACGGTGGCCAGTCGGTGCGCGATGACGAGCGTGGTGCGCCCGGCCATCGCTGCTTCCAGCGCCGCCTGCACCATGCGCTCGCTTTCCGCGTCGAGCGCGCTGGTGGCTTCGTCGAGGAGCAGCAGCGGCGGGTTCTTCAGCATCGCGCGGGCGATGCTGATGCGCTGGCGCTGGCCGCCCGACAGGCGCACACCGCGTTCGCCCAGGTAAGTGTCGTAACCCTCGGGCAGCGCGCTGATGAAGTCGTGTGCGAACGCGGCCCGGGCGGCAGCGACGACGTCGGCGTCGCTGGCCTCGGGGCGGCCGTAGCGGATGTTTTCCAGCGCGCTGGTGGAAAAGATGCTGCTGTCCTGCGGCACGATGCCGATGCGCTGGCGCAGCTGCTGCAACGACGCGTGCTGCACCGGCACGCCGTCGATCTCGACGCTGCCCGATTGCACGTCGTAGTAGCGCAGCAGCAGTTGCAGTACCGTGCTCTTGCCGGCGCCGCTGGGGCCGACCAGGGCCACCGTCTCGCCGGCCCTCACGCTCAGCGAGAAATCGTGCAGCGTGTCCTGGCGCGGGCGCGACGGGTAGTGAAAGCGCACCTGGCGCAAGCGCACGGTCGAGCCGCCCGTGACCGCCGGCAGCGGCCGTGGTGTCGGCGGATCGAGCACCGGCGAATGCGCCGCCAGCAGCTCCATCAAGCGCTCGGTGGCGCCGGCGGCGCGCAGCAAGTCGCCATAGACCTCGGACAGCACCGCCACGCTGCCGACCAAAATGACCACCAGCACCACCGTCTGTCCCAGGTGGCCGGCGCTGATGCTGCCCTGCATCACGGCCTGCGTGCCCTGGTACAGCCCCCACAGCAGCGCGCCGAAAGTGGCGCCGATGATGAACGCCACCAGGTACGCACGCACCAGCGAGCGCTTGCGAGCGACCTCGAAAGCGTGCTCGGTGGACAGCGTGAAACGCGCCGCCTCGCGCTGCTCCTGCGTGTAGCTCTGCACCACCGGCACCGCGTTCAGCACTTCGGCGGCGATGGCGCTGGAATCGGCGACGCGGTCCTGGCTGGCGCGGCTGAGCTTGCGCACGCGGCGGCCGAAGTACAGGCTGGGCAGCACCACCAGGACCAGCATGCCCAGCACCTGCGTCATCACGTACGGGTTGGTGATGACGAGCATGATCAGCGCACCGCTACCCATCACCAGGTTGCGCAGCCCCATGCTCAGCGACGAGCCGACCACCGTCTGCACCAGCGTGGTGTCGGTGGTCAGCCGGCTCAGCACCTCGCCGGTCTGCGTGCTTTCAAAGAACTCGGGGCTCTGGCGCACGACATGGGCATAGACCGCGCTGCGCAGGTCGGCGGTGATGCGTTCACCCAGCCAACTGACCATGTAGAAGCGCGCTGCCGAAAACACGCCCAGCGCGATGCCGACGCCGAACAGCGCCAGGAAGTGATCGCGCAGCGCCAGCACCCGTTCGCCCGGGTCGGCCGAGATCAGCCCCTGGTCGATCAGGCCCTTCAGCGCCAGCGGAAAGGCCAGTGTGCTCAGGGCCGCCAGCACCAGGAACACGAAGGCCAGCGCCACGCGGCCACGGTAAGGGCGGATGAACGGCAGCAGCCCCGACAACGAGCGGGGCGACGTGGCGGCGGGGCGGGCGGGAGCGAGGGCGGGCATGGCGCGCAGTCTATGCGCCACTTTGTGCAATCCCCTTGTTCTCGGGGGTCACAGGCTTCAGCGGGGTCCGTGGAACGGCGTCAGAATGAACACCAGCGGCTTTCTGGCCGCTGCACCCACCTGACCCATGTTCGATCCCACCGCCGACTTACGTTGGCTACGCCGAGCGGCTGACCTGGCCCTGCGCCTGGGCTTTGCGCGCGCCATGCTGCTGCTCAGCGCGGCGCTGCTGGCGCTCAGCGTGGCGCTGGCGCAACTGGTGGCCTGGTGGATCGGCCCCGGGCCGCTGCCCGCCACGGCGCTGGCGGTGGCCGCGGCGATGGCGCTGCTGGCGCCGGGCGTCAGCGCGGCCTGGCTGCTGCTGGTGTTCCAGCTCGACGCGGTGCGCCAGCGCCATTCCGGCCAGGCGACGCGCGACGAACTCACCGGCGTGCACAACCGGCGCCACTTCATGCACTTGGCCGAGCGCGAATGGGCGCGCTGCCGGCGCTACAACGAAGATGCCGCGCTGCTGCTGATCGTCGCCGACCATTTCAAGACCCTGCGCGATCGCCAGGGCTTCGGCTGTTGCGACGCCATGCTGCGCGACATCGCCGGCCTGGTCACGCGCGCGCTGCGCCAGAGCGATCTGCCGGCGCGCTACGGCGGCGAGGCGATGGTGGTCTATCTGCCCAACACCGACCCGCTGGGCGCGCTGGACGTGGCCGAGCGCATCCGCGACGCGGTGGCCAACCACAGGCTGCGCTGGTGCGACCATGACATCGGCACCACGGTCAGCATCGGCGTGGCCTCGGCCGGCGCCACGCACCTGACGCTCGAGGCGCTGGTGCACGACGCGCGCGGCGCCGTGCAGGCGGCCCGTCAGGCGGGCCAGAACTGCGTGCGCGCAGCGCCGGTGCCACCGCGCGCCGTGGCGTCGAAGGCGCCGCCGACGGCATCACGGCTGCCGGGGCGCCGGCCCTGATCCTTTCGCCTCATCCCAGGCGCAAGCGCCCGGCGTAGCCGGTCATCTCCAGGTAGCCCAGGCCGACACGGCGGCCTTGCGCGTCGAGCAGTTCGCTCAGGCCTTCCCAGTACACCGTGCCGGTGCTGGCGCGGCTGTTCAGTTCCTGGGCATCGAGCAGCGCGCGCACTTCGAAGTCACCGGCCGGGGTGTGCAGCCGCCAGTGCAACGGGTAGTCGGCCTCGCTGGTCGGGCTGCGCCAACGCTGCAACGGGGTGAAGCGCACCGCATCGGCGGCGAAGTCCTGGCTGTGGCCGTTCGCATCGCGCCAGCTGCCGCCGGCCCACAGACGGCTGCCGTCTTCACGACGCAACTGGAACGCGGTCAGCGCGCTGCCGTCGTCGAGGTTCATGCCCACCCAGTCCCAGCCCACCGCCTGCGCGGGCAACAGGCTGTCGCTCCATTCGTGGTCGAGCCAGGCGCGGCCCTGCACCGGCAAGGTCTTGCCGGCCCGTTGCAGGCTGCCCACCGCCACCAGCTGGGGCTCGCTGATGTAGTGGCTCGCGTGCGCTTCGCCGGGCCCCTTGCGCGAAAAACCGGCCTGCCCCTGCAACAGCGGTGGCTGGGCGGCCTGCAACTGCAGGTCCAGCTCGAAGGCCTGCGGTGCCGCTGTTGCGCCGCTGCCGAAGCGTGTCGTGTAGCGGCTGTGCCCGCCGACCTCGTCGCGCTGCAAGCGCCAGTCGCCGATTAGCACGTCCGTGTCGTGCTGTGACGCCCGGGCGCGAGGCGCAGCCGCATCGCCGGACCAGCGCGACAGGCGCTGCGCGTGGTGGTGAGACGCCGCCGCCAGGTCGGTCAGTGCGGCGTGGGCGAACAGCAGCTGCCGGGCGGCGAAGCGGCTCGGCAAATTCTCGGCCAGGCCGGTGCGGGCGCGGAAGAAGGTGATCTGGAAGCCGAAACGGCGTGCATCCGGCGCCAGCAGGGTGCCGGTCAGGTACCACCACTCGATCGCCGCCGACAGGTGTGCGCCGTGGTCGCGCGGGAACTGCATCGGCCGACCGCGGCGCACCGGGTCGGCAGCCGGGGCGGCTTCGCCACGCGGCAGCAGTGCGAACGACGGCCCGGCGACGGCCAGGACCAGGGCGCGGCGCCGTTTCACCAATCCTCCTTCACCGACAGCAACGCCGCGCGCGATGCGGCATTGCGTGCACTGATGCCCGCAGTGGCGATGCCCGCCGTCAGCACGGCCGCACACAGCGCCAGCAACGATGGCCAGGGCAGCAGCAGTTCCATCGTCCAGTGGAAGCTTTGCGGGTTGACCACATGCACCAGCACCACGCTCACCGCCAGGCCCAGCAGCAGCCCGATCAGCGTGCCGGCGGCCAGCCAGGCCGCGGCCTCGCCGGCGACGACGGCGATGACCTGCCGGCGTGTCAACCCGAGGTGGGCGAGCAAGCCGAATTCCTTGCGCCGCGCCAGCACCTGCGCCGACATGCTGGCGGCGATGCCGACCAGGCCGATGGCGATGGCCACCGCCTGCAGGTAGTAGGTGACGGCGAAGCTGCGGTCGAAGATGGACAGCGACAGCGCACGCAACTCAGGCGTGGCGGCAAATTCGAGCAGGCCCGGGTCGCCGGCGAGCGCGCGCAAACGCGCCTGCAGATCGCCGATGCCTGCATCCGGCGCCAGCCACAGCGCCAGATCGTTGATGCGCTCGTCGCCGGTGAGGCGGCGGTAGTCCTGCGCATCGATGGCGATGGCGCCGAACTGGCGCGCGTAATCACGCCACACGCCGAGCACGCGCGCTTGCACGCTGCCGGCAGCACCGATCGGCAGCTGCATCGTCTGACCCTGGCGCAGGGTGTACAACGCCGCCGCCGCTTCGCTGACATAGACGCCAACTTCGCCCGCCCGCGGCGGTGTCGGCGCCTGCAGCAGCGGCAGCATCTCGGTCGGGTTCGTCAGCGGTCGCGCGATCAGCGTCACGGCCGGACGGCCGGGCGCCAGCGACAGCGCGCGCAGCCGCGAGGCCATCACCTTCTGAACCTGCGGCAGCGCGGACACCGCAGCGACGAACGAGGGCTCCAGCCAGACCTGCTCGGCGGTGCGGCTGCTGGCCGCGCTGCGCACGTACAGATCGGCGGGCAGCACCTTGTCGAGCCAGTCGGCGACGCCGCCGCGAAAGCTGGTAACCATCACCGTCAGCGCCACCGACAGCGCCAGGCTGGCGACCACACCGGCCACCGCCGCGCTGGCAGTGTGGCGCTGGAAGCGGGCGCGCTGCGTGGCCAGCAGCAGCAGCGCATGGCGGGTGGCGGGCAGCGCTGCAAGCAGCGCCTGCACCGTGGCCGGCACCAGCGCCACGCCGCCGAACAGCAGGGCCGCGACCGACAGGTAGGCGGCCACCGGCAGCCCGCCCAGCGGCGGCAGGAACGCCAGCAACGTGCCGAGTGCCAGCAGCGCCAGCCCGGGCCAGGCCGGGGCGGCATGCACGCCGGCATCGCCCAGCCCCTTCAGCGCCTGCGCCGGCGACAACGCCTCGGCGCGCCGCGCCGGCAGCCAGCCCCCGACCAGCGCCGACAACACGCCGAGCAGACCGAAGCCCAGCGCAGCGAGCGCATCGACGCGCAGTGCCGGCGCGATGCCTGGGAAGTAACCACCGCCGAGGTCACCGGCCAGCCAGCGCAACGCCAGCCACGCCAGCCCGGCGCCGACGAAAAGACCCAGTGCGCTGCCGACCGCGCCGAGCAGCGCGCACTCGGCCAGCACCAGCGCGCGCCGTTCGCGGGCCGTGAGGCCGAGCACGCCGAGCAGCGCAAAGGCCGGTAGCCGTTGCGCCAGCGACAGCGAGACCACCGAAAACACCAGGAAGGCACCGACGAACAGTGCCACCAGCGCCAGCACGGTCAGGTTGACGCGGTAGGCGCGCGACAGGTTCGACAGGCGTTGCTCGGCATCGTCGGCGGCCACCGCACGCACGCCCGGCGGCAGGACCAGCGTGTCCAGCAGCGTCGGTGCGGCAACGCCGCCGCGCAGCCGCACATCGATGCGCGACAGCCTTCCGACCAGGCCGAAGTGCGTTTGCGCACCGGCGATGTCCAGCACCGCCAGCGCCGGTCCCGGCGCGGCAATGCTGCCGGCGACACGCAGACTGCAGCCAGCGCGGGCCTGAACGCAGCGCGACGGTGTCGCCATCGGCCACGCCGAGCAGTTCGCGGGCGCGGGCGTTGAGAAACAGCACGTCGGGGTCGAGCGCGGCGAAGTTGCCCGCGCCCGCCGCCGAGGCAGGGCGGGGCAGCAGCGTCGGCGCCACCGCAGCGATCGACAGCGCATCGATGCCGAGCAGCTTCAATGCGATCCGCTCATCCTGTGCGCTTGCCGTGCCGCCTGTCGTGCCGTTTCGGGCATAGGTGTCGATCTCCAGCAACGGCGTCGCCAGCGCCACGCCCGGCGTGTCGGCCAGCGTATCGAACCAGCCATCGTCGAAGCTGCCGTCGCTCGAGCGCAGGCTCAGGTCGGGGTCGCCGTTGGCCGCGCGCACAGCCGAGGAGAATTCGGCCAGCGCCGAGGCGTTGATCAGGTGCACCGACCAAGCCAGCGCCACGCCCAGCGCCACCGCCAGCAGCGCCATGCCATGGCGCCACGGGTGATGCGTCCACTCGCGCCAGCTCAGGCGCCACAGCGACCAGGGCATGCCGGTGTTCGGGTCAGGCCACAGGTGCCAGTGCCAGTGCCAGCGGCGCGCCGTCGCGCAGCGGCTCCACGCCGAGGCTGCTCAGCCGCAGAACGCGGTCGGCACGGCGCGCCGCGGCCTGTGAATGGGTCACCAGCAGGCAGGCGGCGCCGGTCTCGCGCACCTGCGCGACGAGCACCGACAACACCCGCTCGGCGGTGGCAGGATCGAGGTTGCCGGTCGGCTCATCGGCCAGCACCAGTGCCGGGTTGTGGACCACCGCGCGCGCGATCGCCACGCGTTGCAACTGCCCGCCGGACAGCTGCGCCGGCATGCGCGCGGCGAGCCCGCCCAGGCCCACCGCATCCAGCACCGCCGCGACGCGCGCATCGTCGTGGCGGCGCTGCAGCAGCAGCGGCAAGGCCACGTTTTCGGCCACCGTCAGATGGGGCAGCACATGAAAGGCCTGGAACACGAAACCGAGCTTGTCGCGCCGCAGCCGCGCACGGGCCGCCTCGTCGAGCGTGGCAATGGCGTCGCCGTCGATGATGAGGCCACCGCTGTCAGCCGCCTCGAGCCCGGCGATGCAGTTCAGCAGCGTGGACTTGCCGACCCCCGACTCGCCGATCAGCGCGACGAATTCGCCGCGCGCCAGGTCCAGCGAAACGTTGCTGAAAACGGGCACGTCGGTGAAGGATTTGGCAAGCGACAGCAGTTGCAGCATGGGCACCACGGCATGATGCCCGAAGGCCGCGGCCTGCACTATGCTGCGGGCATTGCATCGGCTGGCAGAGTGCTCATGAACAAACCCAGGTTGTGTGCCCTGTTTGCCGGGGTGGCCTTGCTGTGCAGTGGCTGTGGTGGCGGCAGCGACATCAGCGGCACGGTCGTCGGCCTGAGCGCAGACGGGCTGACGCTGTCGAACGGCTTCGAGTCCATCAGCGTGGCCAAGGACGCCACCAGTTTCGCGTTTCCGACCCTCGTCGATGACACCAAGACCTACAACGTCACGGTCATCACCCAGCCAACCGGACTGCGTTGCTCGGTGGCCAACGGCAGCGGCACCGCGGCCAGCAACACCGACGTCAGCAATGTCATCGTCACCTGCGTCGCCGTCTATCCGTTGAGCGGCACCGTCTCGGGCCTGCGCCGCAGCGGCCTCGTGCTGAAAAACGGCAGCGAAGATGTCAGCGTCGCCGCCGAGGCACCGTCGTTCGCCTTTCCCACCGGGCTGGCCAATGGCACGATCTACACCGTGACGGTGAAGACCCAGCCGAGCCCGCAGACCTGCAGCGTGGTCAACGGCACCGGCACGGTCGGCTCGGTGGCCGTGACCAACGTCGCCATCAACTGCAACTGAAGCCGGGCGCCGCTGTCAACGGCAGGCGGCCGCGATCGCTGCCTCGATGTCGGCCGCGGTGTAGGGCTTGCGCAGCAGTACCGGGCCGCCGGCGACATCGCCTTCGGACATGTCGGCCACGCCGGTGGCGAAGACGATGCGCAAGCGGCCCTGTTCGGCACTGGCCGCCGCGGCGAACACGTCGCCGGACACGCCCGGCAGACGCACGTCGGTGAACAACAGGTCGATCGGCGTGCTGCGCACGGCGGCCATCGCCGATTCGGCATCGCCGGCTTCGATCACGGTGTGCCCCATGTCGCGCAGCAACTCGGCGGTACCGGCGCGAACGGCTTCGTCGTCTTCAACCAGCAGGACGTTCATTTCCAATCCAACGAAGTTGACCCGGTAGCCGGCCATTGTGCCCATGGACGTTCATCGGTCAAGCGCGGCGGGGCGAGGGAAATCCTGCACCAGCTTGGCAAAAGCCGCCTGCAGCGTGGTCAATTCGAACGGCTTGCGCAGCAGCGCGACTTCGGCACCGATGGCGGCCTCCAGTGCCGCCGAATCCGCATGGCCGCTGACCACGAGCACCGGCAGGCCGGGCAGGCGCTGGCGCGCCAGGCGGGCGAATTCGGCACCGCTCATGCCCGGCATGGCGAAGTCGACGACGATGGCGTCGACCGGCGTGCGCTCGAGCACGGCGATGCCGGCTGCTGCCGTCCTCGGCCTGCAGCACCTTGTGCCCCAAGGCCTGCAAAGCCTCGGCCAGCAGTCGGCGCACGTCGTCGTCATCGTCCACCACCAGCACGGTCACGGCAGGCGTCGGCGCCGCTGTCGCGTCGGCAGCGTGGTCCGTCGCCTGCCTGACGACCGCGGGCCCGCGCTTCAACCACACCGTCACCGTCGTGCCCTGGCCCGGCCGGCTGTGAATGCGCGCGCTGCCGCCGGCCCGCTGGGCCATGCCGTAGACCTGGCTCAGTCCCAACCCGCTGCCCTTGCCGATGCCCTTGGTGGTGAAGAACGGATCGAAGGCCCGCTGCGCCACCTGCGCGTCCATGCCGCTGCCGTTGTCGGTCACGCGCAAGCGCACGTAGTCGCCGGCCGGCAGCTGCAGGTCGTCGTCCAGCCGCAGCGCGGCCAGGTCGATCACCAGTTCGCCGCCGGCGCCCTGGGCCATCGCATCGCGCGCATTGATGGCCAGGTTGAGCACGGCCATTTCGAGCTGGGTGCTGTCGGCCACGGCGATAGACCTCGTCCTGCGGCAGCGCCAGCTTCAGCGGCACCGGTGAGCCGAGCGTGCTGCGCAGCAGATCACGCATGCCCTGGATCAAAGACACGACGGCCACCGAACGCAACTTGGGCGCCTGCTCGCGCGAAAAGGTGAGCAGCTGCGCCGTCAGCCGCGTGCCACGCGCCAGCACGCCCACGCTGCGTTCGGTCCACATCAGCACCTGCTGCGCGTCGGCAGCCTTGCGCCGGATCAGTTCGAGGTTGCCGCTGAGTGCCTGCAGCAGGTTGTTGAAGTCATGCGCGATGCCACCGGTGAGCTGTCCGATGGCCTCCATCTTCTGCGCCTGGCGCAGCGCCGCCTCGGCCGCGGCCAGGCGTTGCTGGTCGAGCAGCCGCTCGCTCACATCGACCGCGATCTGATAGGCGCCGATGCGCTCGCCGCGCTCGTCGCGCAAGGCGTTGAAGCGCATCTCGTAGTGGCGCTCGCCGAGTTGCTCGGTGGCGCTGAAGCTCTCGCCGTCGAGTGCACGCTGCCACAGCGCCTGCAGCGTCTCGCGCTGCGCCGGATGGCCCGCCAACGCGTCGAGCACGTTCGCGCCGATGCGCGGGCGCTGGCCGAACTGGCGCGCGTGTTCGGCCGCTGCCGCGCGGTTGCAGGCGAGCCAGCCGAACTGCGCATCGATGACCTGGATCAGGGAATCGGTGCCTTCGACCACGTCGGCGAGGATGCGCCGCTCGGCCAGCGACTGCGCCACGCGTCGTTCGAGGGTGTCGTTCAGTTCGCGCAACTCGGCGTCGCGCGCCTTGCGCTGCGTGATGTCGATCGCGGTGCCCAGCACGCGCACGCAACGGCCGTCGTCGTCGAAGATGCCGCGGCCCTTGGCGGCGATCCAGCGCTGCTGACCGTCGTTGCGCGCGATGACCCGGTACTCGACGTCGTACAGGGCGCGCACCGCCGGATCCATCGCAGCGGCGAAGGCCTGCGTGGTGGCCTCGCGGTCCGCAGGGTGCAGGCCACCATAGAAGTCGGCCATCGATACCGGCGCATCGCCGACAATGCCGAACATGCGCCGCACCAATGGCGGCCAGTACAGCGTGTCGTTCACCAGATCGACGTCCCACTGCCCGATCTCGCCCGCGTCGATGGCCAGACGCAGTTGCTCTTCGCTGAGCTTCAGCGCCGCCTCGGCGTGGTGGCGCGCGGTGACATCGACACCGACGACGAAGATGCCGTCGATCGCGCCGTCGCGGCCGGTGGTGGGCTGGTAGATGAAATCGACGACATGCTCGCTGCGCGCTGTCGGGCTGCCGCCGAGCTGAAGCCGCGCCGCCGTGGCGGTATAGGGCTTGCCGCTTCGGTAGGCCTCATCGAGCGCTTCGATCAAACCCTGGCCGACGATCTCGGGCAGCGCCTGCGCCGTACCCAGCCCGAGCAGCGGGCGGTTGCCGACGAGTTCGACAAAGGCACGGTTGGCCAGTTCGAACACGTGGCGGGGACCGCGCAGCAGCGCCATGAAGCTGGGCGCCTGGTCGAACAGCGCGGACAGCTGCCGCGCCTCGTCGGCAAGCCTCTGCTCGGCCTGCACCTGGCGCGTGGTCTCGGTGCACAGCACCAGCACACCACCGACGTTGTTGGGCGCGGCCGCATCGTCGATCGGCCCGAAGGAATAGGTCCAGTAGACGTCCTGCAGGCCGCCGTGGCGCATGATCGGGACGAGTTGGTTCTCGTGCCAGGTCGCGCCGTCGCCGCGCAGCACCTGCTGAATCTGCGGCCCGATGACCGGCCAGATCTCGCTCCACGCCTGTTGCCCCGGCCTGCCCAGAATGTCCGGGTGCTTTTCCGGGCCGAGCGACGGCCGGTAGCCATCGTTGTACAGGCAGATGTGCTGCGGGCCCCAGAACACGAACACCGGGTGCCGCGTCGACAGCGCCATGCGCACGATCACCTTCAGGCTCGGCGACCAGTCCCGCGCGGGTCCGAGGGGGTTGGATGCCCAGTCGAATTCGCGGATGCGCCGCGCCATCTCGCCATCGCCGCCCAGGAACGGCGCGATGTCACCTTCGTTCGTTGTTGCCTGCACTTCAGTCGTTGTCGTCAGCCTCGATGAAACAGAAATCTATCGCAACTGCCTGGCGCGGGCCCGATCGACCGCTCACGTCCCTACCCGGTAAGCAATCGGCGCAGTGCGGGCAGCGCTTCGGCCCTTGCATCGGCCGCATCGCAGGCGGTGACGATGCGATCGGGCATCGAGCGCAGCCAGGTCAGCTGCCTCTTGGCCAGTTGCCGCGTGGCGGCGATGCCGGCATCGCGCAGCCCGTCGAGGTGGCCGGCATCGAGCGCGGCCCAGGCCTGGCGGTAGCCGACGCAGCGCATCGACGGCAGTTCGGCGTGCAGCCCCGGTCGCTGGCGCAGGCCCCGCACCTCGTCGACGAAGCCCGCCTCGAGCATCGCATCGAAGCGCCTTGCGATGCGTTCGTGCAGCCATGCGCGCGAGAGCGGTTCCAGCGAGATCAACGGCCAGGTGCCGGCGGCCGGCGGCGGCGTGCGCGCATGCCAGTCGGACAGCGCGGTGCCACTGAGCATCCACACCTCCAGCGCCCGCTGGATGCGCTGGGCATCGTTCGGCGCCAGCCGCGCGGCGGTGGTGGCGTCGACACGCGCCAGCTCGGCATGCAGAGCTGGCCAGCCCTCGCGCGCCGCGCGCGCATCGATGTCGCGGCGCAGCGCCTCGTCGGCGCCGGGCATCGCGTGCAGGCCCTCGCGCAGCGCCTTGAAGTACAGCATCGTGCCGCCGACCAGCAAAGGCAGGCGCCCGCGCGCGAGGATGTCGCCGACGAGCGCTTGCGCGTCGGCGACGAAGCGCGCGGCCGAATAGCGGTGCTCGGGCTCGAGGATGTCGATCAGGTGGTGCGGCAGCGCCGCGCGCTCGGCCGCAGCGGGCTTGGCGGTGCCGATGTCCAGGCCGCGGTACACCTGCGCCGAATCGACGCTGATGATCTCCACCTCGACCTCGCCGCGCAGCGCCTCGGCCAGTTGCAAGGCCAGCGCGCTCTTGCCCGATGCCGTGGGGCCGGCAACGCAGATCGGTGAGCGCTTCACCGCGTTCACGCTGCCGTGCCGAGGCGCTGCACCCGCGTCCAGGCCACTGCCGCGGTGCACAGCGACATCGTGCCGACGGTCAGCGTCATCGGCAACACCGTGCCGTCCATCGACACGCCGAGCCAGGCGCCGATGGCCACCGCACCGGCCGCCAGCATGAAACCGGCGAGTGCCGACGCGGCGCCCGCATGGCGTGGAAACGGCCCGACCACCGCCGCCTGTCCGCACGGCTGGTGGATGCCGTGGCCGAAGGAATAGAACAGTTGCGGCAACACGATCGCCCAAGGGCTGAGCACGCCGGCCAACGCCAGCACCGCCATCGACACACCGCCGGTGAGCGTGAACACCGCGCCGCGCTTGACGGTACCGGCCAGGCCGTGGCGCGGCAGCCAGCGGCGGCACCAGAAGGTGCCGATCACGTAGGCCACCGAGGCCAGCGCGATGTAGGCGCCACAGGCGATGCGCGACGCGCCCAGCACGTTGATGAAGACGAACGACGAGCCGGCCAGGAAGGCCATCAGGCCGGCGAAGGTGGCGGTGGTCAGAAGCGACCAGGTGATGAACGCCGGGTGGCGCAGGATGCGCCACCACTGCGCCAACATCGGCCCGATGCGCAGCGCCTGCGGGTTGCGCTGGGGTGCGGTTTCCTGCAGGCGCCAGGCGAGCAGGGCGAGCGTGCCGGCGCCGAACACCACCGTCGCCGACAGCGCACCGCGCCAGCCGAACAGGCTTGCCAGCCAGCCACCGATCAGCGGGCTGCTGAGCGCGATCACGCCCAGCCCGCTCAAGGCCTTGGACATCACGCGCGCGCCCTCGGCCGGCACATACAAGTCACGCACCATGGCGCGCGCGCAGACCACCGCCGCGCCCATGCCCACACCCTGCAATGCGCGCCACGCCACGAGAGCCTCGATGTCGGCGGCCCAGGCGCCCATCGCACCGCCGGTGGTGTACAGCGCCAGGCCGCCCAGCAAGACCGGCCGGCGGCCGAAGCGGTCGGCCAGCGGGCCGAGCAGCAGCTGGCTGAAGCCGAAGGCGAACAGCAGCGCCGACAAGGTCAGCTGCGTGCGGGCCATCGGCGAACGCAGGTCGGCCGCCAGCCCGGGCAGTGCCGGCAGGTACAGATCGGTGGTCACCGGCTGGATGCCCAGCAGCAGCGCCAGCAGCACCACGATCAGTGCCGGGTTCATCGGACTGCCCTGCGCACGGCGTGCTGCGGGATGAGCGCTGGGGAGCGGCGCTGCCTGGGAGCGGCCCGTCGCTCGTGCCGCTTCCGATCGCTCGCGGCGCAAGACAGGATCAGAATCGTTCGTCGGCACGCAGGTGGCGCCATTGCCCGACAGGCAGCTTGCCGAGCACGACGCTGCCGATGCGCACGCGCTTCAGCCCCAGCACCTGCAGGCCGACGGCTTCGCACATGCGGCGGATCTGGCGCTTCTTGCCCTGCTGCAAGACCACGCGCAACTGGTGCTCGTTGGCCCAGCTCACCTTGGCCGGCTTCAATGCCTCGCCATCGAGTTCGAGGCCATGGCGCAGCAGGGCCAGCACCTTGTCGGGCACACCACCGTCGAAGGCATGCGCGACGCGCACCAGGTATTCCTTCTCGACCAACGAGTTCTCGCCGATCAGCAATTTGGCGATGCGCCCGTCCTGCGTCAGCACCAGCAGGCCGGTGGAATCGATGTCCAGCCGCCCGGCCGGTGCCAGCCCGCGCGCATGACCAGGGTGGAAGGGTCGCTTGTCGTCGGCCCACTGGTTGGCTTCGATGACCAGCGCAGCGGCCGGCGGGTAGCCGTCCTCGGCCTGGCCGCTGACATGGCCGATCGGCTTGTTCAACAGGATGGTGACGCTGCGCGCCTGTTCCTTGCGCGCGGCCGGGTCGATGTCGATGCGCTGCTCGGGCCGCACGCGCTGGCCGAGCACGGCCATCTCGCCATCGACACGCACCCAGCCGGCGGCGATCCAGTCATCCGCCTCGCGCCGCGAGGCGATGCCCTGTTCGGTCAGCGCCTTCGACAGGCGGATGCCGTCGGCGCGCGCCGGCAGCACCGGCGCCCGGCGCAGTGCAGCGGCCTGCATCGCAGCGGCGCTTGCCGGCGCCGCGCTCGGCAGTTCGCGCCGCGTCGCCGGCGCGGGTGGGCGAGCCACCGGGGGCTGCGTTTCGCGGCCTGGTCTGGCGCGCTGATCGGCCGCGGCACGTGGCGCATCGCGACGCGGCTCAGCGCTCGGCTGAGGGCGTGCCGCGCGGGGGGGCGGCGCCTCGTGCTCGGCCCTGGCCGGCGCAGCGCCCTTCGGCTTGCGTGGCGCCGTCGTGGCCCGCACGCGCAGGCGACGCGGATCGCGTGCGGCGGCATCGGGTTTGAGTTTGAGGGTGCTGCGCTCGCTCATGGCACATCGATTGGACCACGGCTCAGCGCCCCAGCCGGGCCGATGCCGAACAGTTCTCCGATCGCCACGCGGCACAGGCCCTTACGTGGCTGCGTCGGGGACCTCGGCCCACAGTTGCGCCGCCGAGATCTCGGCCCGCACCGCAGCCAGACTCACCGCCTGCCCGGGCTCCAGCGGATGCAGCACCCACAGCCCGTCGTCGCTCTTGCGGAACAGGTCGCAGCGCCGCGAATCGGTGTCCACCAGCAGGTACTCGCGCAACGACGGCAGCGTGCGATAGGCCGCGAACTTGTCGCCGCGATCGTAGGCCGCGGTGGCCGGCGACAGCACTTCCACCAGCAGCACAGGCTCGCGCTTGAGCATCGGCTCGCCGGCATCGGCGGCGCTGCAGGTGACCATCACGTCGGGGTAGAAGAAAGCATCGGCGGCCTCGACGCGCAGCTTCATGTCGGTGATGAAGGTGCGGCTGGGCGTGCCGGCCAGTTGCTGGCGCAAGGCCACGTAGATGTTGCCTGCCACGGTCACATGCGCCTCGCCGGCACCTGCCATCGCAAACACTTCGCCGGCGACGAATTCGTGGCGCAGGGTCTGTGCACCATCCCAGACCAGGAATTCCTGGGCGGTCATACCCAGCTGTTCGGCGGCGGATCCCATGGCGGTGTTCCTTGGCGACGGCAAGAGGGGGCCGACGTCGCAGTTTAGGCCGACTGCGCGCTGCGTTGCAGGTTCAGCGCCAGCAACCGGCGCACGATGTCATCGTCGGACATGTCGGCGCTGTGGTTACCCCATCTCGGTCGGCGGTCAGCGCAGCGTCGAGCCAGGCCGGACGCTGGGCTTCAGCGCCCGTCGATCGGACCCCGGCTGATCGCCACGGCCTCACCGATGCCGAACAACTCACGGATCGCCACGCGATACTGCTCGCGGCCGACGCGGTTGGTGTTGTGGTGCGAACCGCCTTCGACAAGCACGAAGCGCTTCGGGTCCTTCGCCTGCTCGTACAGCGCCTGCCCCAGCGCCGGTGCGATCAGCGTGTCGCGCTCGCCGTGCACCACCAGCAGCGGCGAGCCGATCTTGTCGATGCGCGAAGCGGCATCGAAGCGCTGCGTGATGAACGGGCCGACCGGCAGCCAGCCATAGCGGAAGCTGCCGACCACGGCCGCGATGGATGGAAACGAGCCTTCGACGATCAGGCCGCCTTCGTTGTCGACCTCGCTGGCGAGTTGCACGGCGATGGCCGCGCCCAGCGAATGACCGAAGATGTAGGGCTTGGCATCCGGATGCCGGGCCAGCAGCCAGTCCCACGCGGCGCGAGCATCTTCGTAGGCCAGCGTCTCCGACGGCAGCGTGTCGGTGCTCTGGCCGAAGCCGCGGTAGTCGATGCCGAGCACGGCAAAGCCCAGCTCGTGCAGGTTGCGCATGCGAAAGGAACTGCTGCGCACGTCCCAGCGCGCGCCGTGCAGGTACAACAGCACCGGCGCATCGGCATTCGGCTGGGGCAGCCACAGCCCGTGCAGGCGCACGTCACTGTCGCTTTCGGCCGAGTGGAACTCGATCCAGGTGTCCTGCATGCCCTCGGCGCCCGCCGCGCCGCCCCACCAGCTTTCCTTGCTGGGCTGGAAGACCCACTTGCGCTGTTGTTCGTCGAGCGACGCGCAGCCGGCCAGCACCAGCAGCAGCGCCAGCGAGGCGGCGAGGGTCGACAGCCAGGGGCGGCGAAGCAGCGTGCGTGTCATGCGGGGAATTTGCCACAACGGCGGCCGTGGCGCCGGGCGTGGGTTTCAAGGCGCGCGTGCGGCCGGCGACTTTGCACGCCCTTGCCGCCGCATCGAACAGGCACGGTGCGCAGGTTGCGCCGCGCTGCCTCGTGAGTGGTTCGCAGTCAGCGGCTCGATGCGCAAAGGTTCATCGAGGCATCAGCGGGACGCGGCCGACGCGGCAGACGCGGCAGACGCGGCAGACGCGGCAGACGCGGCAGAGGCCGCCACGGCGCGCCGCGCCTCGAACTCTATCGGCCTGCCGCCGCCGCTGTGTCCGCCGCTGCTTTCCATTCGAAACACCAGCACCTGCTCGGGCGGCTGGCCGCGCAATTCGGCCGCGTAGCGTCGTGTCACTTCCTTGTCCACCCCGTTCATCGTTTCGATGCTGCGTGTTTCGAAGTGCAGGTTGTTGCCGTCCAGGCGCAGCTTTTCGAGGGCGCGCGGGTATTTCAGGAAGCTGGCGGTGCCGGTCAGTTCGCCAGCATGGGATTTGAAGACGAAGGTTTCCTCATAGCGGTCGCCCCAGTCGTACTTCACTTCGGCCTGCCAGCTGCCGACCAGTGCCGCGCCCGTGTCGGGCACTGCGGCAACCGGCGTGGCCGCTGGGGGAGCGGGGCGCAGCCCGCACCAGCTGGCCACCAGTGCCGCCGCCAGCAGCGCGCCGCCCAGTGCCCAGGGCCAGACGCGGCGCTGCTGGGGCATGCCGATGCTCGCCGCGAGGCGGTCGATGTCGGCCTGCCAGTTCGTGTCGTCGATGGACATCGCATTGCGCCGCGCCAGCGGCTTCAGCACATCGGGCAGGCTGCCTTCGGCAGGCATCGTGGCGCCGGGTAGCAGCACTGGCACCACCTGCACGCCACTGTCCAGCGCCATCGCCACTTCCAGGCGCACGAAGTCGTTGGCATCGTCGATGCGGCGCGTGCCCGCGGCTTGTGCGGCCGCATCGCCGCCCGCCCAGCGCGGGCCGATCAGCACCAGCACCGTCTGCGCGCCGGTCAGGCGCTTGCGGATGGCGGCGACGAAGTCCTCGCCGGGTGCGATGTCGAGCACGTCGCGGAACACCGTGCCGCGGCCGAAACGGCGTTCGAGCGCCTCTTCGATGCGCCCGGCATAACCGGCGGCGTCGTCGCGCCGGTACGAAATGAAGACGCGGTTGCTGTCGGCCACGGTCGCCTGCCGTGTCAACGCCCGCGCAGGAACAGCGCGTCGAGTTCCTTCATCGTCACCTGGCGCCAGGTCGGCCGGCCGTGGTTGCACTGGTCGGCGCGCTCGGTGGCTTCCATCTGGCGCAGCAGCGCGTTCATCTCGGGCAACGTCAGCTTGCGATTCGCGCGCACCGCGCCGTGGCAGGCCATGGTGGCCAGCAGATCGTCGCGTGCGCGCTGCACGAGCCGGGAGCCATCGGTGTGTGCCAGTTCGGCGAGCACCGAACGCACCAGCTCGGCCAGGTCGGCATCGGCCAGCGCGCTGGGCCGGCTGCGCACGGCCAGGGTGGCGGCCGACAACGGTGCCACGTCCAGGCCGAGCTCCAGCAGCGCGGCAGCCTGCGCCTGCGCGGTGGCCATTTCCAGTGCCGTGGCCGCGAAGGTCAGCGGGATCAGCAGCGGCTGCGCAAGCAGCGCGCTGTCACCGAGCGTGGCCTTCAGCCGCTCATAGACCACCCGCTCGTGTGCCGCATGCATGTCCACGATGACCAGGCCGTGCGTGTTTTGCGCCAGCACATAGGCACCGCCGAGCTGCGCCAGCGCCTGGCCGAGCGGTGCATCGTCGTCGGCCGCATCGACGCTCGCGGCGGCCGTCGCGGCGGGTGCTGAAGCCACCGCGGGCCAGGGCGGTGAAGGTTCGTGCGCGTAGAGCACGGCCAGGTCGTGCAGCCCGAGCCGGCTTTGTGTCGCTGCGCCCTGCAGCGCACGCCACGCGTGGGGGTTCGCGGCCGGCGACGCCTGTGCGGCCGGCGCCGCCGCGCCGGGCGTGGCGCGCGAGGCTGCGAGCGCGTTCTCGGCCGCATGGCGCACACCTTGGTGCAGTTCGCGCGCATCGCGAAAGCGCACCTCGATCTTCGTCGGATGCACGTTCACATCCACCCGCGCCGGGTCGATGCCGATGAACAGCACGTAGGCCGGTTGGCGCGCACCGTGCAGCACGTCTTCGTAGGCCGAGCGCAGGCCGTGCGCGATCAGGCGGTCGCGCACGAAACGGCCGTTGACGTACACGTACTGGTGGTCGGCGCGCGCGCGTGCCGCTTCGGGCGTGCCCACGCGTCCGGCCAGATGCAGCGCGCCGATGTGTTCATCGAACGGCCGGCTGTGCTGCACGAATTCGTCGCCCAGCACATCGCGCAGCCGTTGCTCGGCGGGGCACGCGCGCCACTGCGCCACCAGTTTGCTGTCGTGCCAGACGGTGAAGCCGACATCCGGCCGCACCAGTGCATGGCGGCGCACGGCTTCGAGACCGTGCGCGGCTTCGGTGGCATCGGTCTTCAGGAACTTGCGCCGCGCCGGTGTGCTGAAGAACAACTCGCGCACCTCGACGGTGGTGCCTGCGCCGCGCGCGGCGGCCACCAGTTCGCCGCTGCGGGCGTCGAGCCTTGTGGCGTGCGCGGCGCCGGCGGTGCGGCTGGTGATGCTGCAGTCCGACACCGAGGCGATGGCGGCCAGCGCCTCGCCGCGAAAGCCCATCGTGGCAACCCTTTCGAGGTCACCGAGCGAGCCGATCTTGCTGGTGGCATGGCGCTTCAAGGCCAACGGCAATTCGTCGGCGTGGATGCCGATGCCATCGTCCTCGACGACGATGGCCCGCACGCCACCGGCCGACAGGCGCACATGGACTTGCGTGGCGCCGGCGTCGAGCGCGTTGTCCACCAGTTCGCGCACGACCGAAGCCGGCCGCTCGACGACCTCGCCGGCCGCGATCTGGCTGACCAGTTCATCGCTCAGTTCGCGGATCGCGCGGCGCGGGGCGGCTGCGGGCAGGGCGCTCATCGGCGCATTGTAGGAAGCGAGCCCTGCGGGCGAGGCGCGGACCAGGACGACGACGGCCGGCGCCATCGAAAGGCGCCGAAGCCGTGACGGCAGGCGCGGCGCTGCGCCCCGCCGTTCAGCTAGGCGTGGCGCGACCGCAGTTGCTTCGCCGCCTGCACCATGGCGCGCAGCTTGCCGATGGCGATTTCGCGCGGCAGGTACTTCATGCCGCAGTCTGGCGCCAGGACGACGTTCTCCGGCTTGACGTAGGGTAGCGCGCGCTCGATGCGCTGCACGATGGTTCCGACCGACTCGACCTGCGGGTCGGACAGGTCGATGCAGCCGACCATGATCCGCTTGCCGTCCAGCGCACCCAGCGCGGCGCAGTCCAGCTTCGATTGCGCCGTCTCGACCGACACCTGGCGGCAACTGCACTGCGCCAGCTCGGGCAGGAACGAGTAGCCGCTGGGCCGCTCGTGGATGATCGCCGCATAGCCGAAGCAGATGTGCACCGCGGTCGTGCCGGTGACGCCCTCGAGCGCGCGGTTCAGCGCGGCGAGGCCGTACTGGCGCGCCTTCGCCGGCCGCGCCTGCATGTACGGCTCGTCGATCTGCACCACGTCGGCGCCGGCGGCGAACAGGTCCTTGATCTCGTCGTTGACCGCGGCGGCATAGTCCATCGCCGCCTCTTCCTCGCTGGCGTAGAAATCGTTCTGCGCCTGCTGCAGCATCGTGAACGGCCCCGGCACGGTGATCTTGGTCATGCGGTCGGTGTGAGCGCGAAGAAACTTCAGGTCGTCCACTTCGACCGCATGCCGGCGCCGGATCTTGCCGACGATGCGCGGCACCGGGTTCGGGTGGCCGGAGCGGTCCATGGCGGTGCCCGGGTTGTCGAGGTCGACACCGTCGAGCGCGGTGGCGAAGCGATTCGAGTAGCTCTCGCGGCGGATCTCGCCGTCGCTGACGATGTCGAGCCCGGCCTCCTCCTGCGCGCGGATCGCGATCAAGGTGGCGTCTTCCTGCGCCTCGTTCAGGTACTGCGGCGGAATGCGCCACAGCTCGCGCGCTCGAACGCGAGGCGGGAAGCGGCCGGCGAGCTTCTCGCGGTCGATCAGCCAGTCGGGCTGCGGGAAGCTGCCGACGATGGTGGTGGGGAAAAGCATCGGGTGTCTCCTTGAAATCAGGGCTACCGGAACAGGTTCTGCGAGATGCCGGCCGTCTCGAACACATAGTCGCGCGAGGCTTCCAGTTCGCGGCGCAGGCGCGGCAGGTTCGCATCGCGCAGCTTGCCCTTCCACTTGCGCACCTTGCCGGCGACGATGACGGTCTCGACATTGCTGCGCTCCATCAGCGAGACCACCGCGCCGGGCACATGGTTCAGCGGCGCCACGTTGATGGCCTCGGCGTCGAGGATGATGATGTCGGCCTCCTTGCCCGGCGTCAGCGAGCCGACCTTGCCGTCCAGGCGCAGCGCCTTCGCACCGTTCATGGTGGCGAAGCGCAGCACGTCGCGCGTGTTCAGCAGCGCCGGCGTGCCGGCGGCCGGTGTCGGCCACTGGTTCGGGTACTCGAAGTTGCCCTGCTCGAGGATCATCTGGTTCACCACCATGCGCTGCATGGTCATCATCGAGCGCATCTGGGTGAAGAAATCGGCTGTCATCGTGCACTCGACGTCGACGCTGAGCGAAGGCTCGAGTCCCAGGCTCTGCATCTTCAGGATCGGCGGGATGCCGTGGCGCATGTTCATCTCGATCGGCACCGCCAGCGAGACCTGCGCACCGACGTCCTTGACGCGCTGCCAGGCCATGTCCGACATGCCCGTCATGTGGACGAACAGGTTGTCCGGGCCGAGGCCGATGTTCTTGTTGCTGCCGCCCTGACCCATGGCCAGCGCGTCCATGATCGGGCGGATGCCGAACGGCGAGAGGATGTGCGCCGCGATCTGCAGGCCGAGTTGGCGCCCGATGGTCCATGACGCCTGCGTCGTCGCATCGCCGAGATAGACCTCGCCGCCCATGATCATGTGCACCAGCTGGTCATTCGACGAGAACCATTGCTTCTTGAGGCGCGCTGCGTCGAACGGGTACTGATTGCCAGCGACGGCCCCCGCGCTCTCGAAATAGCCGAAAGCGGCGCGCCGGCCGGTGTCGAACAGCGCCTGGACGACGGCGTCGGAGTGCGCCGGCGAGTGATGGATCTGCGAGATGTCGTGCACCGTCGTCACACCCGCGTCGAGCTGGCTGAGGCCGCCGAACAGCTCGTTGATGTACACGTCCTGCGGCCGGTACACCGGCGCGAAACGAGACAGGATGTACTCAAAGTAGGTCGGGTCGCTGCTCGGCGCTTTCGAACCGTCGTTGATGAGGATGCCGTCGGCCAGAAAGCTGCGCAGCGCAGTCTCGAACTGGTGGTGATGCGTGTCGATGAAGCCCGGCATCACGATGCGGCCCCGGGCGTCGATTTCGCCGGCGCCGCCGGCGTGCAGGTTGGGGCCGACGTCGATGATCTTCTTGCCTTCGATCAGCACGTCGGCACGAGCGAAGTCGCCGACCTTCGCATCCATCGACATCACCGCACCACCGCGGATCACGTAGCGCCGGCCATGGCGGCCGCTGTCAGCGGGTTCGCGGTCGTCGCGGTCATCATCCCGGGCAGCGGCGGAACCGGCGAACAGGCCCAGTCCACCCGCGGCCACGCCGCCGGACGCGGCCGCTTTCATGAACCCGCGACGTGAATTCCAGGGGTGGCTTTCGGCCCCATGGTCCTGGGGCATGCCTTCATTGCACAGCTTGCACATGGTCGTTGTCTCCTGGGTGTGGGTGGCCCGCGACAGCCCCGGCGGGACGGGGGAATCGATCGTCGCCCGTGCGGCGGATCGCTCGAATGGCTTGCCGACTCGACCGGCAGGGTGTGTTCATGGCCGTGGCGCAAAGCCGGCGCGCTGCGGCCACAGGTTGACGAAGGCGTGAATCTCGACCGAGGCATAGAGGCCGGCACGCGTGAAGGGTTCGTCGGCCAGCCAGGCATGGGCGGCGTCGCGGCTGGCGAAGTCGATCGCCAGCAGGCTGCCGATCATCGCCACGCCATCATCGTGGGTCAGCGGGCCGGCGAAGGCGATGCGCTCGGCGACTGCGGCCAAGTAGGCCTTGTGGGCCGGCCGCACGCGCTCGCGCAACGCCGCGCTGTCGGGTTTGTCGAGCAGGCGGAAGACGAAGATCATCTGAACTCACATGCCGAGATACGCGCGGCGCACCTCGTCGCGCTGCATCAGTTCATCGGGCTGGCCCTCGGCGACGATGCGGCCCTCTTCGAGCACGTAGGCGCGATGGCTCACCGCCATCGCCATGCTGACGTTCTGCTCGACCAGCAGCACCGACATGCCATCCGCGTTGATGCGCTGAACGGCGGCGAAGACCTCGTGCACGATCAGCGGCGACAGGCCGAGCGACGGTTCGTCGAGCAGCAGCAGGCGCGGCCGCGCCATCAGCGCGCGCGCGATCGCCACCATCTGCTGCTGGCCGCCGGACAGCTCGGCGGCCGGGCTGGCGAGCTTTTGCTGCAACATCGGGAACAGCGCGATGGCCGCATCCAGCGACCGTTGCCGGTGCGCCTTCGCCGCTGGCAGGTAGCTGCCGAGTTCCAGGTTTTCGAGCACGCTCATCGAGCCGAACAGCCGCCGGCCCTCGGGCACGATGGCGATGCCGGCGGCGCAGAAGCGGTGCGGCGGCAGCTGCGTGATGTCCTGCCCTTCGAACAGCAATTGACCCGCGCGCGCACGGTGCAGCCCGGCCAGCGTGTTGATCAAGGTCGTCTTGCCGGCGCCGTTCGGCCCCACCACACACAGCAGCTCGCCCTGGCGCAGTTCCAGCGACACACCCCACAGCGCCGGTGCCGGGCCGTAGGCCACCTGCAGATCGCGCACTTCAAGCATGGGCCTTGCCCAGGTAGGCGCTCATCACCTCGGGGCGCTGCATCACCTCGGCCATCGGGCCTTCGGCGAGCAGCTCGCCGTGGTTGAAGACCACCACGCGATCGGTCAGCGACATCACCGCGCGCATCACGTGCTCGACGAAGACGATGCTCGAACCCTGGTCGCGGATGCGCCGGATCAGCGCCACCGCATCGTCGATCTCGCTCGGCGTCAAGCCGCACAGCACCTCGTCGAGCAGCACCAGCCGCGGTCGCGAGGCGAGCGCGCGCGCCAGCTCGAGGAACTTGCGCTGGTGCAGGTTCAACTCCTCGGGCAGCGCGTGGGCCTTGTCCGCCAGTCCGGTGAAGGCCAGCCAGGTCATCGCTTGCGTGCGCGCGTCGTCGGGGTCGCGCACGCCAGCGCCGAACATCGTTGCCAGCGCCACGTTGTCGAGCACGCTCATGTGCGCGAACGGGCGCGGGATCTGGTAGGTGCGGGCGATGCCCGATGCGGCGATGCGGTGCGCCGGCTGGCCGCTCAGGCGCCGGCCCTCGAATTGCACCTCGCCGCTGCTCAGCGTGTAGTGACCGCTGACCAGGTTGATGAAGGTCGACTTGCCCGAGCCGTTGGGCCCGAGCAGGCCGAGGATCTCGCCGCGCCGCACCTCCACGTCCACGCCCGCCAGCGCGCGCACGCCCTTGAACGACTTGTGCATATCGCGCACGCGCAGCAACACGTCGCCGTGGCCAGCGGTGTGCACCATCTCCTGCGGCGCGGCCGACGTCGCCGTCGGCAGCGGGCGCGCGGCTTGGGCCTGACGCCTGAACAGCTTCTGCAGCTTCGGCAGGATGCCGTCGGGCATGAACAGGATCGCGGCGATCAGGATCACACCGATCATCGCCTTGCCGGCGATGGCATGGTCGGCAGCGGTGAAGCTGTACAGCAGCGCCGTGATGGCCACCGCGCCGATCGCCGGGCCGGCCCAGTGGCGCGTGCCGCCGAGCACGCTCATCAGCACCACCGTCAGCGGCACGGTGATGGTGAACACCTCGCCGACCGTCACGTAGTTGAGGAACAGCGCATGGATGCCGCCGGCGACGCCGGCGAGCGCGCACGAGATGGCCAGTGCCACCAGCTTGTAGCGGTAGGTGGGCACGCCGATGACTTCGGCCGCGTCCTCGTCGTCGTGGATCGCGAACAGCCCGGCGCCGAGGCGCGACACGTACACCGACCAGGCAACGAGCAGCGTGACGGTGGCCGCGATCAACGCCAACAGATAGAAGGTCGCCGACTGCGTCGCGCCGAGCTTCGGCACCGGCACCCCGGCCAGCGACACGCCCTGCCCGCCATCGAGCGGCGTGTTGACGACGATCGTGCCGACGACGAAGGTGATGGCCAGGGTCAGCAGCGCGAACAGCTCGCCGCGCACGCCCTTGACACGGAACACCACCGCGCCGAGCGCCACGCCCAGCAGCGCCGCCACGCCCGCGGCCACCGGCAAGGTCCACAGGAACGGCCACTCGTGGCGCGCCAGCAAGGTGGTGGTGGTGTACAGCCCGGCGCCGAAGAATGCGCCGTGGCCGAACGAGAAGTAGCCGCTGTAGCCCGACAGGATGTTCCATGACGTGGCCAGCACCACCCAGTGCAGCATCAGGTACAGCAGCGAGTCGTAGAAGGCGGGCAGACCGAGGCTCGGCACGAAAGCCAGTGCGGCGCCCGCGGCGAGGATGGCGACGGGTGTGCGCCTCATGCCGCACGCCCGGGTCGCAGCACCAGGATGATGATCAGCAAACTGAACGACACGATCGGCGCCCACGATGGCGCCGTCACCGCCATCGTGACCGCCTCGCTGACGCCGATCACGGTGCCGGCGATGAGCGGCGCCAGCGCACGCCCGAGACCGCCGAGCATGACCGCGGCGAAGACCACGCCGATCCAGGCGTAGATCTGCGACGGCGCCAGGGTGAAGCTCAATGCCAGGCACACGCCCGCGATGCTGGCCAGCGCGGCACAGGTGCCGGCCAGCAGCAGCGCGTTCAGCTTCTGGTTCACGCCGAAGGCCGAGGCCATGGCCGCATCCTCGGCGGCCGCGCGCATCGCCTTGCCCAGGTCGGTGTAGCGCAGCACCGCCCACACCGCCAGCGACAGGCTCACCGCCAGGAACAGCGTGATCAGTTCGGGCACCGGCAGGTACAGGAAACCGATCTTGAACTTCTCGTCCGCGTAGCTCGATTCGAGCTTGCGGAAATCCGCGGTCCAGAGGGTCTGGATCAGCGCTTCGATGATGCCGGTCAGGCCGAAGGTCAGCAGCAACGAGTTGAAGGGCGTGACATCGAAGCGCGCCATCACCCAGTGCAGCGCCGCACCGATGGCGAAGAACAGCGGCACGATGATCAAGAGCGTCAGCAGCGGGTCGATGCCCATCGACGCCATCTGGTAGCACAGGTAGGCGGCGAGGAAGGCGAACGCGAAGTGCGCCAGGTTGATCAGCCGCAACAGGCCCCAGCTGAGGCTGAGGCCCAGGCCGAGCAGCCCGTACAGCGCCCCGACGAAAACGCCGGAGAGAATGCTTTGCGACAGCAGCGAGACGCTGGGCAGCGAGAACCCAGACATCCGCCGGCTTTCAGTTCGTCTTCAGGCTCTTGCCCGGGGTCATGACTTCCTTCGGCCACACCACCACCCAGCTGGCGTCCTGCACCTGCTTGATGCGCATCAGGTCGTCACCGAACTGGCCGGGGCCGTCGAAACGCAGCTTGCCCTGGATGGTATCGACCTTGTTGGCCTTCAGCCACGCGCCGATGGCCTTGTCGTCCAGGCTCTTCGTCGCGGTGACGCCCGCTTCGAGGATCTGCCAGGCGGTGTACGACGCGGCCGCCTGCGTATCGACCGACGTGTCGGGCAGGCCGGCCTTGGTGGCGCGCTCCTTGAACAGCTTGATGAACTCGGCGACGCCGGGCCTGTCGGTGAACGGCACCTGCTCTTCGAAGATCGTCACCGACAAGGCGTTCGCGGCCTCCGGCAGTTTCACCAGCGGCCCCGGTGCCGGGTACATGTAGAAGTGCTGCGGCGGCACGTAGTCGATTTTCTTCATCGCGTCGAGCAGCAGGTTGCCGTCGAGGCCGATCGCGCCGACATAGACGAAATCGGGCTTGGCGTCCTTCACGCGCGCGGCGATCGGGCCGAAGTCACGGTTGCCGAAGTCCCATTCGAGGAACAGCACCTCGTCGAGGCCGCGCTTCTTCATCACCTCGCGCGCGCCCATCGCCATGAAGTGGATCGACGGGAACTTGCTCGTCACCACGGCCACCGTCTTCGGTGGCTTCGGCCCGGCGGCGAGCGCGTCGAACAGGCTGTTGTTGACCGTGTTGGCCGGGTCGGCGCCCAACGACCAGGCCGGAAAGGCCATGTCGTACTTGACCAGCGAGGGCACGCCCAGTGTGTGGTGCACCAGCACCTTGTTGTAGCGCTGCGCCACACCCATCGCCGACAGGATGGCGCCGGTGGCATACGGGCCCATCAGCAGATCGACCTTGTCGACGGTGATCAGTTGCTCGTACAAGGTGCGCGCCAGGTCGGCCTTCGACTGGTCGTCCTTGACGATCCACTCCACCGGCCGGCCGAGCCAGCCGCCGCGCTTGTTCGATTGTTCGACGTAGATCTCGCCGACTATTCTGTGCACCTGCGCGGTCGCCGACAGCGGGCCGGTCAGCGCCAGCGTGCTGCCGATGCGGATCGGCGGCCCGCTCGGCGTCTGGGCCAGGCCCAGGCCGCTGAGGCCCAGCAGGGCAGCGAGCAGGGCGATGCGACGGGTGCTTCGGAACATGACGTTGTCTCCTTGTGGTTTCAGTGCGGTGCGGCTGCGGATCTCGACAGCTTCAAGTCCCGTCGGATCTCTTCGTTGTGTTCGCCCAGGGTCGGTGGCGGGCGCACCTCGAGCGCGCGCTCGCCATCGAATGACACCGGTGAGCGCACGGTGCGGAACAGTCCCATCACCGGGTGCTCGGCCGATGCCGTCAGTTGCAGGTGCAACGCCTGCGGGTCGAGCAGCGCCTCGCTGGTGTCGTACATCGGCGCGTGCGGCACGTCTTCGGCCTGCAGCAACTCGCACCAGGTGTCGCGCGGCCGTGTCTTGAAGCGCTCGCCCAGCAGTTCGATCAACACGTCCTGGTTCTGGATGCGGGCGTCGCGCGTTGCGAAGCGCGGGTCGGCGAACAGCGCGGGCCGCTCGATCACCTTGGCCAGCCCTTGCCAGAACTTCTCCGGGCTGGACATGTGCAAGGCAATCCACTTGCCGTCGGCGCAGGCCAGCACGTACGACTGCGACACGCTCGGCCGGCTGTACGGCCCCATCACCTCATCGGCCTGGAAGAAGTGGGTGAAGGCGTCGAGGTTGAAATGCGCCATTGCTTCGAGCATCGACACCTCGACGGTGCGGCCGGCGCCAGTGCGGCTGCGTTCGAACAGCGCGCCGAGCGCGCCATAGGTGGCGTAGTAGCCGGTCAGCGCATCGGCGATCGCCGGGCCGACGACCCTCGGGTTCTGGGGGTTCACCAGCAATCCGAGAAAGCCGCTGGCCGCCTGCGCCACGGTGTCGAAGGCCGGTCGCAACGCAGCAGGTCCACTCGAGCCGAAGCCGCTGATCGAACAATAGATCAGCTTCGGATTCAGCGCGCGCAGCCGCCGTTCGCCGGCACCGAGCTTGTCGGCCACGCCAGGTCTGAAGTTCTGGATGTAGATGTCGGCATCGGCGATCAGCGCGTCGAAGACCGCGCGGTCGGCGGCGTCCTTCGTGTCCAGCGTGATGCTGCGCTTGTTGCGGTTGTAGGTCTGGAAATGCGGGCTGTACAGGCCGCCCTTGAAGGCACGGAACGGGTCGCCGCTGCCGGGTTGTTCGACCTTGATCACGTCGGCACCCAGGTCGCCGAGCAACATGCCCGCCGCCGGCCCGGTGATGAAGGTGCCCTGCTCGATCACCTTCAAACCCTTGAGCACGGGGATCATGGCGGGCGTCTCAAGCCTGCGCGCCGAAGCCGGCGGGCACGTCGCCGTCGTAGACCATCTCGCGCGTCGCCTGGTACGACAGCGCAAAGCCGATCGGCTGCTGCATCTCCTCGAACAGGTGCGCGATCAAGCCCGCGGTGCGCGCCAGGATCGGCACGCCCTTCAGTGCCTGCACCGGGAAGCCGGCGCCGAGCAGCACCGCCGGAATCGCGCCCGACACGTTCAGCTTGAGCGGCTTGTTCAGCACCCGCGGCAGCATCGCTTCGGCGGCTTCGGCGATGTGCACGAAGCGCAGGTCGGTGCCGGCACGCTGCGCCACGGCGAACAGCGCGCCGACCCGTTCGTCGCGTTCCTTGTGCAGCGGATGGCCGTAGCCGGGAATCGACTTGCCGGCCGCGCGCCAGGCGCTCATCACCGCCAGCGCGGCCTCGTCCAGCGGCGTGCCGGCTTGCACCTGCGCATCGATCTCGCTGTACATGCGCCCGGCCGTTTCCGATGAACCGAGCACCACCGAACCGCAACCGAGGATGCCCGCCGCCACCGCGCCCTGCATCGCATCCGGCGCCGCGGCGAAGGTCATGCGCGCGGCCTGCACGCTCGGCACCAGCCCATGTTCGGCGATCGCCACCAGCGTCGCGTTCAGCACCGCCGTTTCGCCGGCGCCCGGCATGCGGCCGACCAGCAGCAGGAAGAAGTGATCGACGAACGACAGCTTGCCGATCAGATCCTTCGACAGATCGTGGCCGCGGATGACGATGGTGTGTTCGTCCGAGGTGCAGATGGCGGTGCGCGGCACCGTGGCCTTGCCGATCTTCATGAGTTGCTTGCCTTGCGCCGATCAGGCGCGCGCGGGCGCCAGCCGAAAGTCGTAGCTGGCCGAGTGGTACGGCGTCTTCATCTCGCGGCCGTCGACGGCTTTGCCGGGCGCGTGCTTCTCGAAATCGACCACCAGGCTGTCGCGCTTGCCGAACACCGCGTCCTCGTCGATGAACGGGCTGCCGGCGACGAACAGGTGCGTCGTCACCGTCACATGCCCCGGCGCCGACACATGCATGTGGATGTGCCCCGGCCGATTCACGTTGCGCGCCGTGGCACGCATCATCTCGCCCACCGGGCCATCGTGCGGCACCGGGTAGTAGCTCGGCCGGATCGACCAGAACCAGTAACGGCCCTGCTCGTCGGTGCGAAAGCGACCACGCGCACGCATCGTCGGCTCGTCGGACAACTGCACGTCGTACATGCCATCGCCGTCGCCGGACCAGATGTCGAGCAGCGCGCCGGGCAGGGGCTGGCCGTTCAGGTCGGTGACGCGGCCCATGTACAGCGCCGGCTCGCCGGGTGTGCCTTCGGCGATGTCGGCGCCCAGCGGTTGTTCAGCGGCACCGGGCCAGTAGAACGGGCCTTCGACGGTGGCCTCGGTGGGTTCGAGCGCGCCCTTGGCGCCGCCGCCGGCACGCGCCTGCGCCAGCGACACCACCATCATCGACAAGCCCAGCGTGTCGGACAGCAGCACGAACTCGGGCCGCGTGTCGGTGGAAATCTGTCCGCAGTCGGTGAGGAATTTCAGCCCGGCCTGCCACTCGTCGGGCTTCAGGTCGACCTCACAAGCGAAGGCATGCACATGCTTGACCAGCGCGGTCATCAGTTCGCGCAGGCGCGCATCGGGCGTGCCCGCAAAGGCCGCCAGCACATCCTGCGTCAGCTTGTCCTGGTTGTACTCGGACATCGTTTGCCTCCCGGTTCTGCCCCGCGGCCGCGCCGCCGATACCTAAACCCAACCGAGCTTAGGCAGTTCCGCGTGTTGGCGGAAATGGTGAATTTGCATCGATATGATCGATGCCATCGATGTGACAACGGGGTTTCCATGGAGCTGAGGCATCTTCGTTACTTCGTGGCGCTGGCCGAGAACCTCAGCTTCACGCGCGCGGCCGAACGCGTGCACGTCACCCAATCGACCCTGTCGCATCAGATCCGGCAGCTGGAAGATCAAATCGGCCAACCGTTGTTCGAGCGCATCGGCAAGAAGGTGATCACCACCGAGGCCGGCGAGCTGTTTCTCGGTTTCGCCCGGCGTGCGATGCAGGAGGTGGATCACGGCATCGCGCTGCTGCAGCCGAACACCAGTGGCCTGAGCGGGCAGGTGCGGGTCGGCACCACCCACACCTTCAACATCGCGCTCATTCCGGAATGCGTGGCGCAGCTGCTGGCGCGGCACCCTGCGGTGCAGGTGCGGGTGGAGGAGTTTTCGGCCGATCAGATCGGCGCAGGCCTGCAGGCCGGCGAACTCGATCTGGGCATCGCCTACCGGCCGAACGCGACCTCCGATCTCTGGTTCGAGCCGCTGTACAACGAGGAGATGGTGCTGGTGGTCTCGACCTCGCACCCGCTTGCCAGCCGCAAGCGCATTCGCATGGTCGAGTTGCATCAGCAGCGGCTGGTGCTGCTGCCCGAATACTTCGCCACCCGCGCCATGCTCGACGGGTGCTTCCGGGCCAGCGGTGCCGTGCCGGTGGTGGCCGCCGAGATGTCGACCATCGCGCCGATGCTCGGGTTGGTGCTGCGCATGCCGATCGGCGCCATCGTTGCGGTCAACGCAGTGCCTGCCGCCTTGCAAGGGCTGGTCTCGATTCCCATCGAAAGCCCGACGCCGATCCGCACCCCTGGCATGCTCTGGCGGCTGAAGGGCGACAAGGCGGCGGTCGTGCAGTCGTTTGCCGTGATCGTGCGTCGCACGGCGCTCGGCGACAGTCTGCGTCGCGTCCGTGTCCAGTGATCGTCGCAGCGCACGACCGCGTTGCACGTCGCGTCAGCTCGATGCGACACTGTCTTCTGACATGCCCGAATTCACCACCCGATTTTCGTCGATCAGCATCGACGCCCAACCCGACGTCGATGCGCTGCTGTGTTCGGGCGAACGCGCGGCGGCGTGTGTGGTGCTGGCCCATGGCGCGGGTGCCGGCATGGAACACCCGTTTATGGCGCGCTTCGCCGACGGCCTGGCCGAACGATCGATCGCCAGCCTGCGCTTCCAGTTCCCCTACATGCAGCGCGGCTCGAAGCGGCCCGATGTGCCGAAGGTGGCGCATGGCGCGGTGCGCGCGGCGGTCGCGCAGGCGGCGCATGCGCTGCCCGGTGTGCCGCTGCTGGCCGGCGGCAAGTCGTTCGGTGGGCGCATGACGTCGCAGGCGCAGGCGCTGATGCCGCTGCCCGGCGTGCGGGGCTTGATCTTCGTCGGCTTTCCGTTGCATCCGGCCGGCAAGCCTGCGGTCGAACGGGCAGCGCACCTGGCCGATGTCGGCTGCCCGATACTGTTCCTGCAAGGCACACGCGATGAGCTGGCCGATCTTCGGTTGCTGCTGCCCGTGGTCGAGGGTCTCGGTGCGCGCGCCACGCTTGAACGCTTCGAAGGCGCCGACCACAGCTTTCACGTGGCGGCGCGCAGCGGTGGCAACGACGCGCAGGTGATGGCGTCGATGCTCGATGCCACCGCGCGCTGGGTGGCTGCCGTGGTGCGAACCGGGGACACCGACAGGTCTTGAGCTGTTTCGCCCTGGGCCCTCAGGCCTTCAAGCCCAGGGCGTGATGCATCTTGTCCATCACGTGCGCCATCGCCTTGTCCAGCACCTTGGGCGCCAGCTCCAGCTTGTCGATGCAGTTGCCGCTCATCACGCCGACGAGGCCATGGATCGTCGACCAGATGAACAGCGCGTCGAGCTCGACGCGTTCGCGCTTCGATGCCTGCGCCCCATGCAGACGCTTCAACACGTTGCGCAGGATGTCGAAGGCGTGGACCGCATCGCGCAGCAACCCCGGGTGTTCGGCTGCCGCCGGCCACGGTGTGTTGAACATCAGCCGGTACTCCAGCGGATGCGACTGCGCATAGTCCATGTACTGCCGGCCCAGCGAATCGAGATCGCGCAGCGGGTCGTCGAAGTGTTCCCGCGCATCCAGGTGCGCGGCAAAGCCTTCGAAGCAGCGCCGCACCACCTCGGCCAGCAGATGGTCGCGGCTCGGGTAGTGTTTGTACGGCGCCTGGTGCGACACGCCGAGCTGCCGCGCCACGTCACGCAGGCTCAGGTTCTCGATGCCGTGCTCGGCAATGAACTCGCGCGCCGCGACGATGCAGGCATCGCGCAGTTCCATCGGGGCGGTGGTGGGGCTGGGTCGGGGCATGCGGCTCGGCGCGGCGGCTTCGTGCATCGACGCTAACACGCCGCTTCGGATCTGCACCTCAGGCTTCAACCGCAACCGTTCGAGCAAGGCCAGTGCCCTGCCGATGGCGGGCTTTGCGCTGCGATCTTGTGCGCCGCGAACGCTTGCCTGGCTGAATGCAGGCCCAGTCGCAACAGGTCGACGGCAAAGCCGATGACGATGACGACGCTGGCGCCGGTCAGCAGGTGCCACGGATCGACAACCGCAGCGCCGGCGGGCTGGTCGATGGCTTGGAATTCGGTTGGCATGGCACATCCTCCTTGACTGGGGTAAGGCAGTTCCGTCGATCAGCGCAGCGGGGCATCCAGCGCGGTGCTGCCACGCGTTGGCTGGTGCGCGGTCATGCCCTTCATCACCTGGGCGATGACACGCACCATCGCCCAGCGCGGCAGCATCGCCAGCGACCAGCCGAGCAGCTTCGACAACCAGCCGGGGCGCACCGTGGTGCTGCGGCCCAGCGCATCCAGGCTGACACGGGCGACGACCTCGGGCGTCAGGCTGGCCGACATGCGCATGTCGGCGCGTTGTGCGAAGCCGCTGGCGATCGGGCCCGGTGCACTGGCCAGCACGTCCACGCCGAAGGGCGCGAGCTCCGCACGCAGGCCTTCGGCCAGCGTCTGGATGTAGGCCTTGGTGGCCGCATAGTTGGCCGCGCGCGGCGCGCCCTGGAAGGCCAGCAGCGAACTCAGCAGCACCAGGCCGCCGCGGCGCTGGGCCTTGAAGCGCCGCGCGAAGTGCCAGCTCAAGCCCAGCACCGCGCGGCAATTCACATCGATCATGTTCATCTCGTTGTCCAGTTCGCCATCGGCCAGCGCGCCGGAGCTGCCGAAGCCGGCCGCCGCCACCAGCAGGCCGACCTCGAGCGTGCGGGTTTGTTCCGCCAGTTTCGCCACCGCGCCGGCATCGGCCATGTCGACAGCGATGACGCGGCATTCGATGCCGTGGCACCGGCTCAGCTCGGACGCCAGTGTGTGCAGCAGCGCTTCGCGCCGCGCCACCAGCACCAGGTGCAGGCCACGCCGCGCCAGGTCGATGGCGAACTCGCGGCCGATGCCTTCGGAGGCACCGGTGACCACCGCCCAGGGGCCGTAGCGGCGGGCGTAGTCGGTGGGGGTGGGGTCGTTGGTGGAGGCAGTGGTGTTCATCGGCATCGCTTTCGGCACATGGGGTCGCGACCGGCAATTCAAAGAGCGGCGGAAATGACCCGGGGTTGACAGTGTCAACGATGATAGGCACACTGGTTGACATCGTCAACGTGCATGGCTTATTTCCCTTCTGGCCAACATGAACACCCTGCCTCGCCTGCGTTCGAGTGGACTGCTGCTTGCCAGCCTTGGGTGGCTCGCCGCCTGCAGTCCGCCGCCCGCGCCGCCGCCCCAGGTGCCGGCCGTCTATGTCAGCGCTGTGCACAACGACATCGGCAGCGCGACCCGGCTGCTCAGCGGCACGCTGCGCCCACGCATCGAAAGCGAGCTGGCTTTCCGCACCGGCGGCAGGGTCAGCGCGCGTCTGGTCGAGCTGGGTCAACGCGTGCGCGCCGGCCAACCGTTGGGCCGCATCGACCCGGAAGATGCGCAGCTGGCGATGCAGGCCGCGGCCGAGCAGGTGCGCGCGGCCGAGGTCGATGCGCAGCAGGCTGCCAGCGAAGCCGCGCGCTACAAGTCGCTGGCCGTCGACGGCGTGGTCGGCAAGCAGGACGCGGAAACCCGCCAGGCGCGCGCCGACGGCGCTGCGGCGCGCCTGACGCAGGCCAGGCGCCAGCTCGATCTGGCGCGCAACCGGGCCGCCTATGCGGTGCTGGTGGCGCCCTTCGATGGCGTGGTCACCGCGCTGCGCTTCGAAGCCGGCCAGCAGGTCAGCGAGGGCCAGGCGCTGCTGACGCTGGCCAAGCCGGGTGAGCTGGAGGTGCTGGTCGATGTGCCCGAGACGCTGGCACCGGGCCTGCGCGAGCAGCAGGCCGCGGTGCGCCTCAGCAGCGGCGGTGTGACCCACAGGCTGAAGCTGCGCGAACTGGCGCCCAGCGCCGCCGCGCAGACGCGCACCTACCGCGCGCGCTATGCCTTCGCCGCACCGCCGCCGGCCGATGCCGTGCGCATGGGCATGACGGCCGAGTTGCAATTGACACGCGATGGCGCCGAGCCGTCAGCCGAACTGCCGTTGAGCGCGCTGCTGTCCACGCATGCGCGAGCGTCGGTTTGGCTGGTGAATGAGCAGACCGGCGCGCTGAAACTTCAACCGGTGCGGCTGCTGTCGCAGACCACCGACAGCGTGCGCGTGGCGGGCTTGAGCGAGGGCGCGATGGTGGTGTCGGTGGGCGCGCACAAGCTCGACGCGGGCATGACCGTGCGGCCGGTGCGCCGGCCTCTTGACCCCAAACCGGACGCTAGACCGGACGCGAAATCGGACGCCCTGGCCCTGAACGCCGCGCGGCCATGAAGGCGCCGTCCTTCAACCTGTCGGAATGGGCGGTCACGCACCGCGCGATGGTGCTGTTCCTGTTGATCGGCACGCTGCTCGTCGGTGCCTTCGCCTTCACCCGGCTGGGCCGGCTCGAAGACCCGAACTTCAACGTGCCGACGATGACCGCGGTGGTCGCCTGGCCGGGCGCCAGCGCACAGCATGTGCAGGACCAGGTGCTCAACCGCATGGAGCGCGCGGTGCAGCAGCTGCAGCACATCGACAACGTGCGCAGCTTCGCGCGCCAGGGCTACGGCGGCCTGACGCTGTGGATGAAGGGCGGCACGTCGGCGGCTGATCTGGAAACCGCCTGGTACCAGGCGCGCAAGAAGATCGGCGATGTGCGCGGCGAGTTCCCCGATGGTGTGCGCGGCCCGCTGTTCAACGACGAATTCACCGATGTCTACAGCGTGCTCTATGCGGTGAGCGCGCCCGAGCTGCGCTGGAATGAACTGCAGGTGCTGACCGAGGACTTGAAGCGCAAGCTGCAATCGGTGCAGGGTGTGGGCAAGGTGTCGGTCATCGGCCGCCAGGCCGAGCAGGTGCAGGTGGAGTTCTCCAGCCAGAAGCTGAACGCGCTGGGCCTCAATCCCGGCATCCTGATCGATGCACTGGCGCGGCAGAACGCGATGACCCCCGCCGGCTCGACCGAAGGCGCGATGGACCGTGTGTTCGTGCGCATCGGCGGCGCGCTGCGCGATGCGCGCGATGTGGCCGAAGTGCCGGTGGAAGCGGGCGGCCGGCTGCTGCGCCTGGGCGACGTCGCCACGGTGCGCAGCGGTCTGGAAGATCCGCCGAGCTTTACCGTGCGCCACGACGGCCAGGCGGTGCTGCTGCTGGGCGTGACCTTCGACAAGAGCGGCAACATCCTGAAGCTGGGCCAAGCGCTCGATGAACGCATGCAATCGCTGAAGGCCACGCTGCCGCTGGGCGTGAGCGTGGACAAGGTGGCCGACCAGCCGAAGATCGTCGATGAATCGGTTTGGGAATTCGAGCGCGCCTTCCTCGAGGCGCTGGCTATCGTGCTGGCGGTGTGTTTCGTCTTCCTCGGCTGGCGCACCGGCATCGTGGTGGCCGCATCGGTGCCGCTGGTGTTGGCGCTGGTGGCCATCGTCATGCTCGCCGCAGGCTGGGCGCTCGACCGCATCTCGCTCGGCGCATTGATCATCGCACTCGGCCTGCTGGTGGACGACGCCATCATCGCGGTGGAGATGATGGTGGTGAAGATGGAGCAGGGCTGGGACAAGCTGCGCGCCGCCACCTTCGCCTACAGCTCCACCGCCTTCCCGATGTTGACCGGCACGATGGTCACCGTGGCCGGCTTCATGCCGGTCGGTTTTGCGAAGTCGATCGCCGGTGAGTACGCGGGTGGCATTTTCTGGGTGGTGGGCGTGGCGCTGATCGCGTCGTGGTTCGTCGCGGTGGTGTTCACGCCGTACTTGGGCGTGCTGCTGTTGCCGAACAAGATGGTGGCGCATGGCGGTGACCCGTATGCGAAACCGATTTACCAGCGGCTGCGCGGTGCCGTGCGCTGGTGCGTGAACCATCGCAAGTCTGTCCTGGCCGCGACCGCGCTGCTGTTCGGCGCGGCGGTGGCCGGCATGGGGCTGGTGCAGCAGCAGTTCTTTCCGACCGCGTCGCGCCTGGAACTCATCGTCGACCTGCGGCTGCGCGAAGGCGCGTCCTTCACCGCCACCGAAGCCCAGGTCAAGCGCCTGGAGCAGGTGCTGCAGCAGGACCCGCAGGTCAAGCACTTCACCGCCTACACGGGCGCCGGCGCGCCGCGCTTTTTCCTGTCGCTGTCGGCCGAACTGCCGAACCCGGGCTACGCGCAGATCATCGTGCAGACCGCCAGCCTGGCCGAGCGCGAAGCGGTGCGCGATCGGCTGCTGGCGCTGTTTGCCGAAGACGCCGAGTTTCCCGACCTGCGCGGCCGTGTCACACGCTTCGAGTTCGGTCCGCCGGTGGGCTTCCCGGTGCAGTTCCGCATCATCGGGCCGGACACGGCCGAGGTGCGCCGAATCGCCTACGCGGTGCGCGACATCGTGCGCCAAAGCCCGCTGGTGCGCGACACGCAACTCGACTGGAACGAGCAGGTGCGCACGGTGAAGGTCGAGGTCGATCAGGACAAGGCGCGGCTGCTGGGCATGTCGACGCGCGAGGTCTCCGAGATGGTGCAGACGGTGCTGTCCGGCTCGCCGGTGACGCAGATCCGCCGCGGCGAGGACCTGGTCGACGTGGTGCTGCGCGCCACGCCCGACGAACGGCTGGCACTCGAACAGCTGGGCGACATCAACCTCTTCGGCAGCAATGGCGCGGTGGTGCCGCTGGCGCAGGTGGCGACGCTGCAACCGGCGTTCGAGGAACCGGTGCTGTGGCGGCGCAACCGCGACATGGCGTTGACGGTGCGCGCCGATGCCGTCGATGGCGTGCAGGCGCCGACCGCGACGATGAAGATCTGGCCATCGCTGCAACCGGTGATCGACGCGTTGCCGCCGGGTTACCGCATCGAGCAGGGCGGCGCCATCGAGGAGAGCGACAAGTCCAACCGCGCGCTGTTCGCGGTGTTCCCGCTGATGTTCGTGGTCATGCTGTTCTTTCTGATGCTGCAGCTGCAAAGCTTCTCGCGCATGTTCATGGTCTTCCTGACCGCGCCGCTGGGGCTGATCGGCGTGGTGCCGGCGCTGTTGGTTTTCAACGCACCCTTCGGCTTCGTCGCGCTGCTCGGCGTGATCGCGCTCGGCGGCATGATCATGCGCAACGCGGTGATCCTGGTGGACCAGATCGACCAGGACATCACCGGCGGTTCCACACCGTGGGTGGCGGTGGTCGAGGCCACCGTGCGCCGTGCGCGCCCGGTGCTGCTGACCGCGGCCGCCGCCATCCTGGCGATGGTGCCGTTGAGCCGCAGCGTGTTCTGGGGTCCGATGGCGATCGCCATCATGGGCGGGCTGGTGGTGGCCACGCTGCTGACTTTGGCCTTCGTGCCGGCGCTGTACGCGGCCTGGTTCGGCGTGCGCGAGCAGCGGGACGACATCGCGCCGCAAAGTCTTGACCTCGCGCTGAGCTGAACCATGAGCCGGCCCTTGCTGATCTTCGCGTGCACGCTGCTCGGCGCGCTCGCCAGCCTGATCGCGCAGACCGCACTGGCACAAGGTAGAGAGGACGCACCAATGCCCTTCACCAACTCCTACGTCGTCACCGAAGACACCGGTGAGCGGGTCGCACCCAGCTACTTCTTCCGCCGCGCCTGGGTGCAGATCACGCGCGATCTGGCGACCACCGAGGTGCCGCCGACGGTGCCGCTGGATATCGAGGCGATGGCGCAACGCCCGTTCGCCGTTGCCTGGCTCGGCCATGCGGCGATGCTGATGCGTGCCGGCTCGAAGTGGATCCTGATCGACCCGGCGCTGTCGCGCACCGCCGGTCCGGTGCAGGGCTTCGGACCGGAGCGGTTGACGCCGCTGCCTGTTGCCATCGACCGCTTGCCGCACATCGACATCGTGCTCATCTCGCACGACCACTACGACCACCTCGACCTGGGCACGATGCGGCTGTTGGCCCGACAGCCCGGCGGACCGCCGCGCTTCTTCGCTGGCCGCGGGCTGCGCGAATGGTTCGCACAGAACGTGCAGGTCGATGCCGAGGAGTTCGACTGGTGGCAAGCGCGCGCCAGCGAAGGCGGTCTGAACTTTCGCTTCGTGCCGGCGCAGCACGGCAGCGGCCGCGGCCTGACGAATCGCAACAGCACGCTGTGGGGTGGCTGGGTGGTCGAACACGGCGGCAGGCGCTTCTATTTCCCCGGTGACACCTCGTACGTGGCGGCGCTGTTCAAGGACATCCGCGCGCGCGCCGGCCCCATCGACCTGGCGGCATTGCCGATCGGCGCCTACCAGCCGCGCCGGCTGATGCGCTTCGACCACATGGACCCGGCCGACGCGGTACGGGCCCATCTGGATCTGGGTGCGACACGCTCTTTCGGTGTGCACTGGGGCACCTATCAGCTTGGCGACGAAGAGCCGTTCGAGGCGGCGCGCGATCTGGCAACGGCGCTGGACATCAACGCCACGCCCGGCTTCGGCTTGTTGCGTGTCGGTGCGTTCATCGACGTGAACCCCGCCGAGCCCGCCCAGGCGTTCGTGCCACCGTCGTGGATGACGCCGGCGTTTGCCAGCGAGGGTCTGGCCATAGCGAGGCCAGTCCCTGCCTCGATGGCGGCTTCCGTGTCGATGCCCTGAGCCGGCCTCGCCAATGTCGGCGGCCCACGGGTCCTGAGCGCATCGGCGCCTGGCGTTGGAGCACGCCGGCCGACGCGAACAGATCGGCGACGGGGCTGGCGACAAATGGGCTGTCGCCGCCGGGCTTTTCCGTCGACGGCGCGGGCGCAGACCGATACACCATCGAGTCCCGCCCCAGGCCCGAGGGCGCAGCTCCGGCGATCGACACCCATGCCGTCGTGTCGACGTTGGGCTTCTGTTGCCCCTGAACCCGACGCAAGGAACATCGACATGATCGTCCGCCTCCTCACCACCGCCCTGGTCGCCTGTCTGGCCGCGAGCGCTTCCGCCGAAACCAGCGTCGGCGTCTCGATCGGCATCAACCAGCCTGGCGTGTACGGCCAGATCAACATCGGCAACTACCCGGCGCCGGCGCTCGTCTATGCACAACCGATCGTCGTCGCACCGCCGCGAGTGGCGCTGGCGCCGGTGTACCTGTACGTGCCGCCGGGGCACCAGAAGAAGTGGGCCAAGCACTGCGCCAGCTACGGCGCCTGTGGCCGGCCGGTGTACTTCGTGCAGGAAACGTGGGTCCGCGAACGCTACGACGAAGAGCAGAGCAGGGGCCACGGCGGCAACAAAGGCAAGGGCGGCAAGAAGCACTGAGGCCCCGCTGGCGACGGGCGGCCAGCCCGGCGCAGAGCATCGAAACACATCCTTGTTTGCGGACCGCGGTGGCCCGCCACCTTGGCCCGGGCTCCCCGGCCGTGACAACATGCGTCGCGTGGATCATCTGCGCGATGCATGAGCCCGACACTTCGACCCCCGATCCTGGTATTCGCCTGCGCGCTGGCAGCGTTGCAGGCGACATCGGCATGCGCGGCCGCAGGCGAAGACGCCTACGGCCTGTACCCGGCCACCGCGTTCGTCGGCGGCACTGCACAGGTCGGCGTGCGTCCGCAACTGCGCCAGCCGGCCTGGTACTTCCGCGACGAATGGATCGCGGTGCCGAAGATCGGGCTGCCGCAGGCCGGCTACGAAAGGGGCGTGCATGCCTTCGACGACTTGACGCACTGGGCGGCGCAACGCACGGCCGATGCGCCGATCGATCTGCCGCCGCTGGTGTGGCTGGCCGCACCGCACTCGATGCGCCATGCGCGGCTGGCCGACGGCGGGCGCGGCGTCGTCTCGGCACGGGGCCGGCTGCCGCTCGAACTGGTGCCGAAGATCGCGCTCAACCGCTCGTATGCGGATGCCTCGTCGATGGCCTGGTTCGGCCAGCGCGAGGTGGCGCTGCGCGGCACGCTCAGCGAAGGGCGCTTTGTCGCGCGCACGCTGTGGCCTGAAGACTTCGTGCTCGGCCCCACGCCGCCGCCGTCGCGCGCGCTGCCGGCCGCTGACCCGGCCGATGCGTTGCGCACGCTGATGCGCGAGGCGCCGCAAGGCGGTGCGAAGAGCCCCTATGCCGCGATGACGCTGTGGCAGCGACGGCCGGCGGCGGCCGACTGGGCCGGCAAGCCGGTGATCGGCCTGATGGTCAACGGCGCGCAGGGCGACGACGACGAAGCCCACGGCGGCCACTTCGCCATCGTCACCGGCCGCGTACAGGCCGACGGCTCGATCGGCAACTGGCTGGTCAACAACTTCTACTCGCTCGATGTCGAAAGCGAGAAGGGGATCCTCGCGGCGCCATTGCCGCTGGACAACTACCTGGGCGATCTGAATTCGGGCCAGGGCTGGTACCGGCCGACGACGATGGCGGTGGCGGTGCTGGACGACGAGCGTGCGGCGGCGCTGCTGCAATCGGCGTTGAACCGTGTCTTCAATCAGTTCTACCGCCATCAGCTGGTTTATTACCACCCGAACCAGAATTGCGCCTCGATCAGCATCGACACGCTGCGAACACTCGGCTGGCAGGTGCCGGCGCGGGGTCCGTCGAGCCGTGTGCTGGCCTGGGCGGCCTACCCGGCGGTGGCGGTGAAAGACCTGTCGATCGACAAGGCGCGGCTGGCCTTCGACTACCTGCGCACCGACCAGACGCGACTGCTGCCGGCCGCTGCGCTGGAGCAGGCCTTTGCCAGCCTGTGGTCGATCGCACAAGGTGGGCCGGTGGACGCGCAGGACAAGCTCGCGACGATGCTGGCGCGCGATCTGCAGGCATTGGTGTTCGTGCGCCTGCCGCAGTTCCCGTCGAGCCGCGCATTCGGCGATGCACCGGTGGTCTCGGTGTGGGAGTACGGCACGCTGGTGCCCAGCGACGCGGCGATGGCGCAGATCGTGCCGGTGCCGCCGCGGCCCTTTCCCGACGCGCTGCGCGATGCGGATCTGCTGCCGCGCTCGCGCACGCCAGCCGACTACGCGACCTGGGTCTGGGGCGCGGTGGCGTTTGGGGGTGGACCGCTGCTGGCGGCGTGGGGGTGGCGTCGCCGGAGGCTCAGGCGCGACGCCGCATCGCCGGCGGCTGCGGCAACGCGCTGAACAGCGGCGCGGCGCGCACGACCTCGCCGATGACCAACACCGCCGGGCTGGCGAGTGCCTCATCGTCGATCGTCTGCGCCAACGTGCCCAGCGTGCACAGCGCCTGGCGCTGCATCGGGGTGCTGGCGCGGCTGATGACGGCGGCGGGCGTGCTTTGGCCCATGCCCGCATCGAGCAAGGCTTGCTGGATGTCGCGACAGTGCGCGACGCCCATGTACACCACCAGCGTCAGACCGCTGCGCGCCAACGCAGACCAATCCGGCCGCTCGCTGCCGGCACCGTCCTGAGCATGGCCGGTGACGAAGGCCACGCCGCTGGCCCAGCGCCGATCGGTCAGTGGAATGCCCAGGCTGGCCGGCGCGGCGATGCCGGCGCTGATGCCGCTGATGACCTCGACCTCGATGCCGGCCGCGCGCAGCGCGTCGCACTCCTCGCCGCCGCGGCCGAAGACGAACGGGTCGCCACCTTTCAGCCGCACCACGCGTTCACCCCGTCGCGCCTCGGCGACCATCAACTTGTGGATGAAGGCCTGCGGGGTGCTCGGACAGCCACCGCGCTTGCCGACGTGCACGATGCGCGCCGAAGCGCGGGCATGGCGCAGCACGCCATCACCGACCAGGTCATCGACGAGCAGCACGCTGGCGCGGCGAATCGCCTTCGCCGCCTTGACCGTCAGCAGTTCCGGGTCGCCGGGGCCGGCGCCGACCAGCACCACGCCAGGCGTCTTCATGCCGCTTCCAGGCAGCGGCCCACCAGCAGGCGCAGCGCGGGCTTGCACGAGCCGCAATTCGTGCCACAGCGCAGTGCGTCCTGCAGTTGCGCGAGCCGGCTCTCGGCCGAGCCGCCGATGCGCTGCAGTGCGTGCTCGATCTGCGCCTCGCCGATGTCGAAGCAGCTGCACACCTGGGCGCCACGCGAGACCAGCGCGCCGGGCGGCGTGGCGTTGGCCGCGAGCAAACGGGCGCCGAAGGCGCGGGCCGGTTGCTCGTCACGCCACAGCGGCAGAACCCAGGCCTCGGCGCGCACGTCACCGGCGAGCACGAAAGCCTGCAGGCGGGCGTTGTCGCCGTTGCCGGCGCCGTCATCGAGGCGGATCGCCCGGTGCTGCCCGCGCTTCGGGTCGGCATAGCGCAGCACGCGTGCGCCGCCCAGGCCGAGGGCAACTTCCACTTCGTTCAGCAACGCGGCGCCCACCGGCCCGGCATGGCCGGCGCGAAAGACCACCCCCACCGAGCCGTCGGGCTCGCGGCCGAAGGGCAGGGCGCTGGCATAGCCGAACGAGGGCATCAGCGCACGCAGGCTGTCGCGCAGGCGCAGCGCGTCGGCTGCAGGCAGCCAGGCGGCTGCCACCAGCCGCCATGGCAGCTCGGCGGCTTCGATGCGCACGGCCGCATGCTTCAGCTCGGGCTGCCGGGAGACCGGGCAATTCGCCGAGGTCGTGAGCGCGTTCACGCCCGCCAGCGCATGGCCGTCGAGCGATCGGCCGCCGACATATTCGTCGCCCCAGTGCATGGCCACGAAGGCCTGTGCCGGGCTCACCGATTCGCTGGCGGCCACCGGCAGCACCAGTTCGCCGCGCCGCGAGCGGATGCGCACCAGGTCGCCGGCCTTCAACTTCTGCCGCAGCAGGTCTTGCGGGTGCAGTTCGATGCACGGTTCGGCCTGGCCGAACAGGCGGCCGAGCGTGCCGCTGCGGCTCATGCCGTGCCATTGGTCGCGCAACCGTCCGGTGGTCAGCGACAGCGGGAAGCGCGCGTCGCGCGCTTCGACCAGGCCGCGCCAGGCCACGTCGGCGAAGCGCGCACGCCCGTCGGCGGTGGCGAAGACGCCGTCGGCGTAGAGCCTGTCGCGGCCCCCGTGCGCGCCTTCGGTGAACGGCCATTGCTGCGGTGTGTCGAGCTTGGCATAGCTCAGGCCGCTGATGTCCAGATCACGGCCGCGTGTGCTGTCACGGTGTTCGTTCCATACCGCTTCAGCGGTGGCGAAATCGAACAGGCTGCCACCATCGCTGCGGCGTCTGGCCAGCCGCACTTCCAGCCGGCGCGCGAAATCGACGCCGATGCGCCAGTCGTCCCTGGCGTCGCCCGGCGTCGCGACGGCGCGGCGCACGCGGCTGATGCGGCGTTCACTGTTGGTCACGGTGCCGTCCTTCTCGCCCCAGGTGGTGGCCGGCAACAGCAGGTCGGCGTAGGCGGCGGTGGCGGTGTGGGCGAAGGCTTCCTGCAGGACGACGAATTCGCAGCGCTGCAGTGCGCGGCGCACGGTGGCCTGGTCGGGCATCGATTGCGCCGGGTTGGTGCAGGCGATCCACAGCGCGCGGATCTCGCCGTCGGCGGCGGCCTGGAACATCTCCACCGCGCTCTTGCCCGGCGCCGCCGGCACCGCGTCGATGCCCCACAGCGCCGCCACCTCGGCGCGGTGCGCGGGGTTGGCCAGGTCGCGGTGCGCGCTCAACTGGTTGCTCAGGGCGCCGACCTCGCGCCCGCCCATCGCGTTGGGCTGGCCGGTCAACGAGAACGGCCCGGCGCCCGGCTTGCCGATCTGCCCGGTGGCCAGATGCAGGTTGATCAGCGCGGCGTTCTTGTCGGTGCCGGCATGGCTCTGGTTCAGGCCCTGGCAGTACAGCGACAGCGTCGGCGTGTCGGTGGCGAACCAGCGTGCCGCCTGCACGATGTCGGCCTCGTTCAGCCCGCACACCGCGGCGGCGTGGCTGCGGCGTGAACTCGCGCACGCGGTCGCGCAAGGCATCGAAGCCGGTCGTGTGCGCCGCAATGTAGGCGTTGTCGGCGAGGCCTTCCCACAGCATCAGGTGCAGCATCGCGTGGTACAGCGCCACGTCGCTGCCCGGCAGCAGGCGCAAGTGCAGATCGGCCAGTGCGGCGGTCTCGGTGCGGCGCGGGTCGGCGACGATCAGCTTTACGCCAGGGCGGGCGCGCCGCGCTTCTTCCAGCCGCGCGAACAGGATCGGGTGCGCCCAGGCCATGTTCGAGCCGGTGATGAACACGGTCGTCGCCAGCGCCAGGTCCTCGTAGTTGCACGGTGGTGCATCGGCACCCAGCGTGGCCTTGTAGCCGGCCACCGCGCTGCTCATGCACAAGCGCGAATTGGTGTCGACGTTGTTGGTGCCGATGAGGCCCTTGCCGAGCTTGTTGAAGACGTAGTAGTCCTCGGTGAGCAACTGGCCGGACAGGTACAAGCCCACCGCGTCGGGGCCGTGTGTGCCGATGATCGACGCGAAGCGGTCGGCGGCGTCGTCGAGTGCGGCATCCCAGCCCACCGCCTGCAACGTGCCGCCCCGCTGGCTGCGCTGCAGCGGTTGCAGCAGCCGCGCCTGTTGCGTGACGTGGGCCGCGGCGGTCAGGTGCAGCGTGCTGCCCTTGCTGCACAGCTTGCCGAAGTTGGCCGGGTGATCGGGGTCGCCGCGCACGCCGCTGATCTGCGTGCCGTCGTGTTCGATGATCACGCCGCAGCCCACGCCGCAATAGGGGCAGGTGGACGTCGTCTCGCCGCGGATCGGGATCACACCGCGGCCTTCGCCTCGTCCACGGCCAGGGTGTCCAGTTCCGCGGCGTCCAGGCACACGTGCTCGCCGTCGAGCCTGACGCTGAACCTCACCGCACAGCCGACATCCGGCGTCTTCGCGCAGCCGTCGTCCAGGCCGATGCTCCAGTTGTGCAGCGGGCAGGCGACGCTGTGGCCGAAGACGATGCCCTGGCTCAACGGCCCGCCCTTGTGCGGGCAGCGGTCGAGCAGCGCGAAGACGGTGTCGTCTTCGGCGCGGAACAGCGCCACATCGGTGCCACTTTCGCGCGCGACGCGGCGCGCGCCGAGCCTGGGGATGTCGTCGAGCATGCAGATGGGGATCCACTCCTTCATGCTGCTGCCCCTTCGCGCACCGCCACGCGCTCGAACTGGCGCAGGTCCACCTGCGCCTTGTCGAAGTCGAACCACGGGTCGGGCTCGCCGTCGAGGCTGAACTGCAAGCGCTCCCACAGCGCGCGCCGGCCGACGGCGTCGTCGAGGACCTTCTTCTTCACGTGATCGAGGCCGACGCGGCCGATGTAGTGCACGGTGCGCTCGAGGTACCAGCCCTCCTCGCGGTACAGCTGCAGGAAGGCGCCGCTGTACTCCAGCACTTCGGCGGCGGTCTTCAGCTTGACGAGGAACTGCGCCACCTCGGTCTTGATGCCGCCGTTGCCGCCGACGTAGATCTCCCAGCCCGAATCGACGCCGATCACGCCCACGTCCTTGATGCCGGCCTCGGCGCAGTTGCGCGGGCAGCCGCTCACCGCCAGCTTGACCTTGTGCGGTGCGTACATGCGCCACAGCGCGCGTTCCAGGTCCTTGCCCATCTGCGTCGAATCCTGCGTGCCGAAGCGGCACCATTCGCTGCCGACGCAGGTCTTCACCGTGCGCAGCGCCTTCGCGTAGGCATGGCCGCTGGGCATGCCGATGTCTTTCCAGATGGCCGGCAGGTCTTCCTTCTTCACACCCAGCAGGTCGATGCGCTGGCCGCCGGTGACCTTGACGGTCGGCACCTTGTACTTGTCCACCGCGTCGGCGATGCGCCGCAGCTCCGAAGCCGTGGTCTCGCCGCCCCACATGCGCGGAATGACACTGTAGGTGCCGTCCTTCTGGATGTTGGCGTGGCTGCGTTCGTTGATGTAGCGGCTTTGCGGATCGTCCCGCGCTTCCTTCGGCCAGCTGCTGAGCAGGTAGTAGTTGACGGCCGGGCGGCAGCTGGCGCAGCCGTTCGGCGTGCGCCAGCCCAGTGTCTTGTAGACGTCATCGATGCTCAGCAGGTGCTGCTCGCGGATCGCCTCGCACACCGCCTGATGGCCCGAGTCGGTGCAGCCGCACATCGCCTTGGTCTTCGGCGTGGCGCTGTAGTCGCCGCCGGCGGTGAACATCAGCAACTGCTCGACCAGCCCGGTGCACGAGCCGCAGCTGCTGCTGGCCTTGGTGTGTTTGCGCACCTCGTCGAGCGTGAACAGGCCCTTGTCCTTGATGGCCTTGCAGATGGTGCCCTTGGCCACGCCGTTGCAGCCGCAGACCTCGTCGCTGTCGGCCATCGCCGCGGCCTTGCTGTGGCCTTGATGACCGACATCGCCGATGTTCGATTCGCCGAACATCAGCTTGTCGCGGATGTCGGCCACGGTGCGGCCGTCGCGCAGCAGCTTGAAGAACCAGCTGCCGTCGACCGTGTCGCCGTAGAGCACCGCGCCGACGAGCTTGTCGCCGCGCAGCACCAGCTTCTTGTAGACGCCGCCATAGGGGTCGCTGAGCACGATCTCCTCGCAGTCGTCGCCACCCATGAAATCGCCGGCGCTGAACAGGTCGATGCCGGTGACCTTGAGCTTGGTGCTGGTCTGGCTGCCGGTGTAGCGGCCGATGCCGAACTGCGCCAGATGCGTGGCGCAGACCTTGCCCTGCTCGAACAGCGGCGCCACCAGGCCGTAGGCGATGCCGCGGTGCGCGGCACATTCGCCGACCGCGTAGATGCGCGGGTCGGTGACGGTCTGCAGGGTGTCGTTGACGACGATGCCGCGCTGGCAATGCAGGCCGGCGGCTTCGGCGAGCGCGGTGTTCGGGCGGATGCCCACCGCCATCACCACCAGGTCGGTGAGCAGTTCGCTGCCATCCTTGAACTGCACCGCGCCGACACGCGCCGCATCGGCCGTGCCCGGCAGCAGCGCCTGGGTCTGCGCGTCGAGCATGAAATTCAGCCCGCGCTGTTGCAGCGATTGCTGCAGCAGCCGGCTGGCGGTCTCGTCGAGCTGGCGTTCCATCAGCCAGCCGCTGTTGTGCACCACGGTCACCTCCATGCCGCGCAGCATCAGGCCGTTGGCGGCCTCCAGGCCGAGCAGCCCGCCGCCGATGACCGCGGCGCGACGGTGGCGGGTCGCCGCGTCGATCATCGCCTCGGTGTCGGCGATGTCGCGGTACGACAGCACGCCGGCCAGATCGCGCCCGGGTATCGGCAGCATGAACGGATTCGAGCCGGTGGCCAGCAGCAACCGGTCGTAGGGCATTTCGAGGCGGTTGCCGCCCGGGCCGATGGCCTGCACCACGCGGCGTGCGCGGTCGATGTGCTGCACCGTGGTACCAGTGTGCAGAGCGATGCCGTGCTGCGTGTACCAGTCGAGCGGGTTGAGGATGATCTGGTCGAGGGTCTGCTCGCCGGCCAGCACCGGGCTGAGCATGATGCGGTTGTAGTTGGGATGCGGCTCGGCGCCGATCACCGTCACCTCGTACAGCTCGGGTGCGATCTTCAGCAGCTCTTCGAGCGCGCGCACACCGGCCATGCCATTGCCGACCATCACCAGCTTCATCTTCTTCATCACGGTCCTTCGATCACAGGTACCAGGCGACCACGGCCGCCGGCTTGCCTTCGCGCATCACCGGCAGCGCCACGAGCGAGGCCAGCGCCACCTCGCGCGCCGCCGCGCCCACGCCGCCGGGTTCGTCCGCGGCGCATTCGCTCAACATCGGCAGGCCGGTGGCGAACGCGCGGCCGATGGCGCCCTGGCCGGGTTCGATGCGCTGGGCACCCGGCGCCAGCGCCTGCTGCTGCTCGCAGAAGCCTTCGGCGCGGCTCAGGTAACGGCCGTCGGCACCGGGCAGCCAGGTTTCGAAGCGGCGCACGATCGGCGTGGCCAGCGCCGACAGGAAGGCCATCACGAAAGTGTCCTTGCCGATGCTGCTGCATGGCAGCGCGAAGCCCCGGTTGATGCCGACCTTGACCGCGCTGTCCCGACGCAGGAAATGGGTGGATTTGCCGAGGTCGGGCAGGAACACCGGCAAGCCCGATTCCCAGGCCAGGCCCGGCAGGCCGGTGCCCTTGCGGAAGCTGGTCTGGCGCGACAGGAACTCGAACAGCTCGGCGGTGCTGCCGTAGTAGCCCTCATCGAGTTCCAGGTCCACGCCCGCGCCCGCGTCGTTGCGCCACAGCTCGATCGCGCCGGCCTGGCCCTCGTCGTCGCCGCAGAAGATCAGCAGCACCGCGTTCAGCCGATCACCTGCAAACACCGGCAACGCGATGCTGCAGCTCAGGCCTTCCGCGGCGGCGGCGGGTCCGCGGCGGAAGTAGCTGCCCGTCAGCTGCTTCAGCACGATCGGGCGGCCGCGTTCCCAGGCCTGCCCGGGCAGGCCCTCGCCGCGGCCGAAGCACATGGTCTTGCTGATCGCGCCGAATCGGTGCGCGCTGCCGTACAGCCCGCCGCCGAACTCGAGCAGCGTGCCGGTGGCGTCGGGTACCCAGGTCTCGATCACACGAATGAAGGTGTTCATGGACGTCTTCTCCCGCTGTTCAGTGCTGCTTGCCGCAGTCCTCGAGGAAGCCGATCAGTTCCTCGCGCAGCTCGTAGTAGCGCGGGTGCTTCAACAGCGACGCGCGCGTGCGCGGGCGCGGCAGCGGCACCTTCATGACCTTGCCGATCTTCGCGCGCGGCCCGTTGCTCATCATCACCACGCGGTCGGCGAGCAGGATCGCCTCGTCGACGTCGTGTGTGACCATCACGGCCGTCACCTGGCTGCGTGCCCAGACCTCCATCAGCACCTCCTGCAGCTCCCAGCGCGTCAGCGAGTCGAGCATGCCGAAGGGTTCGTCGAGCAGCAGCAGCTTCGGGTTCAACGCGAAGGCGCGCGCGATGCCGACGCGCTGTTTCATGCCGTTGGACAGCTCGGCGGCCTTCTTGTGCATCGCCGCGCCCAACCCGACGCGGCCCAGGTAGTAGGCCACCGTGTTGTGGCGGTCGGCCTTCGACGCCTGCGGGAAGACACGCGCCACGCCGAGCATGACGTTGTCGTAGGCGCTGAGCCAGGGCACCAGGCTCGGCGACTGGAACACCAGCCCGCGATCGGGGCCGGCATCGTCGACTTCGCGACCGTCGAGCACGATGATGCCGTCGCTGATGTCGGTGAGCCCGGCGACCATCGACAGCACGGTGCTCTTGCCGCAGCCCGAATGGCCGATGATGGAGACGAACTCGCCGCGTTTCATGCTCAGTTCGAAACCGTCGACCACGGTCACCGGCGGCTTGCCGTTCAGTCCCGGGTAGGTCTTGATGACGTTCGAGAAGTCGACGTAGCGGTGGTCGCCCACGCGCGGCGAGGTGTGGTCATCGCCGGGCGCGGCCAGCGCCATGTGCGACTCGGACTCGATGCGTTCGGCGAGCTCGGCATGGCGCAGCTTGAAGCGCGTGGCGACGGTCGGCCGCGTGCTCTGCGAGACATCGGTGGGCACCAGCGCCGGCAGCGGAATGACCACCGCGCCGGCATCCGCCGTGCGCCGCTGCGCCAGACCGATCAGGTGCTGCGTGATCTCGGCGCGCAACGCCTGGAAGCGTGGCTCGTGGTTCATCTCGCGCGCGTCGCGCGGGCGTGCGATGTCGACCAGGAACGATGGCCCCAGCTTCGCGCGCGGGCCGGTTTCCAGCGGGATGATGCGGTCGGCCATCATCAGCGCTTCGTCGACGTCGTTGGTGATCAGCAGCACCGTCTTGCGGTCCGGCCCGTCGCCCCAGATGCGCACGATCTCTTCCTGCAGGTTGGCGCGCGTCAGCGCATCCAGTGCCGACAGCGGTTCATCGAGCAGCAGCACGTCGGGGTCGGTGGCGAGCGCGCGCGCGACGCTCACGCGCTGGCGCATGCCGCCGGACAGCTGCGCCGGCTTCTTGTCGGCCGCCGGCGTCAGCCCGACCATGCCGATGTAGCGCATCACACGTTGCTCGCGCTGCGCCGCGCTGTCGCGCGCGAACACACGATCGACGGCGAGCGCGATGTTCTCGCGCACCGTCAGCCACGGCATCAGTGAATAGCTCTGGAAGACGACGCCGCGGTCGGGCCCCGGTTCGGTGATCGGCCGGCCGTCCTTCAGCACCTCGCCGCTGTCGCAGCGCGTCAGCCCGGCGAGCAGGTTGATCAGCGTGGTCTTGCCGCTGCCCGAGAAGCCGACGATGGCGACGAACTCGCCCGGCTCGATGCGAAGGTTCAGCCCGGACAGCACCTCGCTGCGCGAGGCGCCGCTGCCATAGCCCTTGCTGACATCGCGCAATTCGAGTGCAGCCGCTTGCGGCAGCACGCTGAGCGTCGGGCCCGATTTGGGCTGCAACGCCGCCACCGCGCTCGAAGCGCCCAGGTCAACCGGGGATTTCAATGCCAGGTTCATCGCGTGGCTCCGGACTCAGTGGCGCGACGCCATGTTCTGCAACAGGCCCATTAGCCGGTCGAGCCCGAAACCGATCAGACCGATGGTGAACACGGCGACCATGATGCGGCTCAGCGAATCGGAACTGCCGTTCTGGAACTCGTCCCAGACGAACTTGCCGAGACCGGGGTTCTGCGCCAGCATCTCGGCAGCGATCAGCACCATCCAGCCCACGCCCAGCGACAGCCGCATGCCGGTGAAGATGTACGGCAGCGCCGAGGGCAGCACGATCTTGCGCACGCGCGTGGCCAGCGGCAGCTTCAGCACCTTGCCGACGTTGACCAGGTCCTTGTCCACCGAGGTCACGCCGATGGCGGTGTTGATCAGCGTGGTCCACAGCGAACACAGCGTGACGGTTATGGCCGAGATGAGAAAACTCTTCTGGAACATCGGCGTGCCGCTGCTGACATACACCGCGCTGACGATCAAGGTGACGATCGGCAGCCAGGCCAGCGGTGACACCGGGCGGAAGATCTGCACGATCGGGTTCAGCGCGGCCTGCACCACCTTCGACGAGCCGGCCAGGATGCCCAGCGGCACGGCCACCACGGTGGCCAGCGCGAAGCCGGTGAACACGGTGATCAGGCTGGTGATGATCTGGTCGAAGTAGGTCGGCTTGCCGGTCCACTCGAACTGCCGCGGCGTGAAGGTCGGATCCTCGGCGAGCTTCTGTTTGTTGCGCGCATCCTGCCGCTCGTAGAACTCGCGTTGCTTGCGCCGCTCGTTGAAGTGGTCGGCCCACAAGGTCTGCGCCTGCTCGGCCACCTGCATCGGCCCGGGCACCGCCCCCAGGCTGGTCTCGATGCGCGGCGCGATCGCGGCCCACGCGCCCAGGAAGATCGCCATCGCCAGCAGCGGCACACCCAGCGACAGCAGCAGCGAACGCACCAGCTCGCGCGGGTCGCGGCGCATGTCGCCGAACATTTTCTGTACGAGTTGCATGGTCAGTTCCTGAATGGGTGGCCGGGCTCGAAGCTCAGACCGAATCACCGGCCTTGAGGCCGATCTTGAATTTGCCCAGGTATTCGTTGGGCTTGCGGCCGTCGTAGGTGATGCCGTCGATGAAGCCGTCCTGCACGCCCTTGAAGCCATCGGTCTTCGGGAAGTCGGACTCCTTGGCCTTGCCTTCGGCAATCAACGCCTTCGCCGCCTGCAGGTACACCGCCGGTCGGTAGGTCTTCTTGGCCACGTCCAGGTACCAGCTGTCGGGCTTGTTCTCGGTGATCTGCCCCCAGCGGCGCATCTGCGTCAGGTACCAGATGGCGTCGCTGTAGAACGGGTAGGTGGCGAAGTAGCGGAAGAAAACGTTGAAGTCGGGCAGCGGGCGCTTGTCGCCCTTTTCGTACTCGAAGCTGCCGGTCATGCTGTTGCCGATGACCTCGGCGTCGGCGCCGACATAGTTCGGCTTGGCCAGCATCTTCACCGCCTCGATGCGATTCGCCATGCTGGCGTCGAGCCACATGCCCGCGCGGATCAGCGCCTTGACCACCGCCACGTGCGTGTTCGGGTTCTTGTCGGCCCAGCCGGCGGTGACGCCGAAGACCTTCTCCGGGTTGTTCTTCCAGATTTCGTAATCGGTGACCACCGGCACGCCGATGCCCTTGAACACCGCCTGCTGGTTCCACGGCTCGCCGACGCAGTAGCCGTTGATGGTGCCGGCTTCCATCGTCGCCGGCATCTGCGGCGGCGGCGTCACCGACAGCAGCACGTCGGCACTCTTCGTGCCGCTGATGTCGCTGCTGGTGTAGAAGCCCGGGTTCAGGCCGCCGGCGGCCAGCCAGTCGCGCAGTTCGTAGTTGTGCGTCGAGACCGGAAAGACCATGCCCATCTTGAAGGGCTTGCCCTGTGTCTTCCACTTGTCCACCACCTTCTTCAGCGCGTCGGCCTTGATCGGGTGCTGGATGCGGCCGCCCTCGGTCGGCAGCAGCGGCTTCATCTCCTGCCACACGGCGTTGCTGACGGTGATGCCGTTGCCGTTCAGGTCCATGCTGAAGGCGGTGACGATGTCGGCCTTGGTGCCGAAGCCGATGGTCGCGCCCAGGGGTTGGCCGGCGAGCATGTGTGCGCCGTCGAGCTGGCCGTCGATGACCCGGTCGAGCAGCACCTTCCAGTTGGCCTGCGCCTCGAGGGTGACGTTCAGGCCTTCGTCCTCGAAGTACTGTTTCTCATAGGCCACCACCAGCGGCGCGCAATCGGTGAGCTTGATGAAGCCGAACTTCAGGGCTTCCTTCTCCGGCTGCGCCTTCTTGCCTTGCGCATGGGCCAGGCCGAAGGCGTTGGCGCCGACGAGCGCGGTGGCGCCGGCGATGAAGCGGCGGCGCGGCAGGGTCTTCGATGGTTCAGTCATAAGGTTCTCCAGGGACGAGATTGCAAGGTGGCTCATTGCACCGGGTAGGCGGCAGATTTCATCGCGCCGGCCAGCGTGGTGTAGGCGGTGGTCCAGGCCTGCTCGACGTCGGGCGTGAAGCCGGCGCCCAGGCCCTGTTCGAGGGTCCACAGCAGCGCGTTGCCGACGGTGTCGTAGTGCTCGGGCTTGACGCCCCAGTCGACGTGGCGTTTCGCCAGCGATTGCGCCACCGGCACCACCTCGTCGAGCTTGTCGAGGCTGCCGACGACGACATTCAGCGTCGCCATCAGCTTGGCGCCTTGCGCGCCGATGTCGCCCTTGAACATCGGCTTCACGCTGGGGTCCAGTTCGAACAGCCGGCCGTAGAACAACGCGCCCGCGGTGTCCTTGATCGGCACCACACGGGCCCAGGTGTTCTTCACGATGTAGATCTCTGCGGGGGTCATGGTCGGGCTCCGTTGGCTTGCTGTGAATGAGGTGCGCGAAGTGGGGTGTCGGTGGCTCAGGCGGCGCTGCTCGCATCGGCGCGGGCGTGCACCGCGAACGCGTCCGCATAGGCTGCGGGGTCATGTCCGTCCCACACCACGCCGTCGATGAGCGTGCTGCTGCGCAGCGATTCGCCCGGCGTGTCGATGCCCAGCGCCCGGGCCGCGTCGCGGTACAGATCGATGCGGTTGATGCACTGCGCCACCGCCAGGTAGTCGGGGTGCTCGGTGAGCAATCCCCAGCGGCGGTACTGGGTCATGAACCACATGCCGTCGCTCAGGTACGGGAAGTTCACCGCGCCGTCGTCGAAGAAGCACGCCGGGTGTTCGTCGACGCGCATGTGGCCGGTGCCGTCGGCGTGCGCACCCAGCAGGCGCGGCAGGATGGCGTCGACGCTGGTGTCGATGTATTCGGCCGCGGCCAGCGTCTCGGCGGTGCGTGCCTTGTTCTGCGCGCTGGCGTCGATCCAGCGCGCGGCTTCGAGCACCGCTTTCACCGCGGCACGCGCGCTGTTCGGATGGTGGTCGGCAAAGTCGGCGCTGCAGCCGAGCACCTTTTCCGGATGGTCCTGCCAGATCTGCTGCGAGGTGACGGCGGAGACGCCGACACCGTCGATCACCGCGCGCTGATTCCAGGGCTCACCGGCACTGAAGCCATCGACCTGGCCGGCGCGCAGCGCCGGAACCATCTGCGGCGGCGGCACGGTGATCATCTTCAGGTCACGCAGCGGATTCAGCCCGGCCGCCGCCAGCCAGTAGTGCAGCCACATGGCGTGCGTGCCGGTGGGAAACGTCTGCGCGAGCGTCAAGCGATAAGGCGCGCGTTCCACCAGTCTGGCCAGACCGGCGGCGTCCAGCGCGCCGGCATCGGCGAGCGCCTTCGACAGCGTGATGCCCTGCCCGTTGCGGTTCAGGCCCATCAGCACCGCCATGTCCTTCTGCGGCCCGCCGATGCCCAGATGCAAGCCGTAGATCAGACCGTACAGCGCGTGCGCCAGGTCGAGTTCGCCGCCGGCGAGCTTGTCGCGCACGCCGGCCCATGAGGCTTCGCGGGTCGGCACGATCTGAATGCCATGCCGGCGGTCGAAACCAAGCACCGAAGCCATGACCACCGGCGCGCAGTCCGTCAACCGCATGAAGCCGATGCGCAGCTGTTCCTTCTCTGGTGGGCCCATGTGTGCCGGCGTCGTCATCCTCGACCCTCGAAACGAAGAAAACAAAAAAGGCGTCTCGGCCGCAGCAATGGATTGCGAACGCAAACCTTGCCATCGACCGGACGCCTTTGCCCGAACAGAACCGGATGCACGCCGTTGTGCACCCGACCTTGCCAATCACGCATGCACGAGCCGTGCCAGCCCTTTCACGCCGGATTGCGCGAGAACCCGGCGCCGCGCCGCACCACGACGCGGCGCAGAACACATCGCGAGCGGCGATTCGGCCCCCCGATGGTGCGTTGCAACAATGTTCAGGTCCTGGCCGGATCGCGCAGCAGCTCGGCCGCGTCGATGATGCGTTCGGCCATGTCGACCAGGCGCAGCCCGCGGTCCATCGCCAGCTTGCGCAGCCGTGCAAAGGCCAGTTCCTCGCTGCAACTGCTGCGCGCCATCAGGATGCCCTTCGCGCGTTCGACCTGCTTGCGCTCGGCAAGCTGGCTGTGGGCCGCGTCGAGCTTCGCGCGCAGGGCCTTGTCCTGCGCGAAGCGGGCGATCGCCACCTGCAGCACCGGTGCCAGCCGGCGCGGATGCAGCCCGTCGACGACATAGGCGCTGACGCCGGCTTTCAGCGCCTGCTGCAGCGGATCGGCGCTGTCGGTCTGCGAGAACACGACCACCGGCCGCGGGTTGCTGGCCGACAACGCGGCCAGGTGTTCGAGCGTGTCGCGGGTGGGCGATTCACTGTCGACGATGACCACGTCGGGCGCCAGTTGCACCACGCAGTCGTGGATCAGCGTGGCCGAGTCGAGCACGCCCACGACAACGTAGCCCAGCCGCGTCAGCTCGTCACGGATCAGCGGGATGTGGCGCGCGCCGTCGTCGATCAACAGCACACGCAGGGGCGGGGGAGCATTGGCCATGAACCGAACACCGTGGAGTCCATGGCTGCGAGGCAACAAACATGCCCGCGCGCCGCTGTGGCGCCGGGCAGGCCGCCGATCAGCGCTGCGCGCGGATGCGGTAGATCGCGTTGTTGCGATCGGCGCTGAAATAGACGGTGCCGTCGGCGCTGACGGCGACGCCGGTCACCACGTAGGGCGGCGGCAGGCCGGGCCCGGCCTCCAGGCCGATGGGCAGGTTTTCGGCCACGGTGCGCTTCGAGCCATCGTATGTGTTGATCTCGACCAGCCGGCGCGCGCCGGCTTCGGCGACGATCAGGCTGCCCCAGGGCGTGAAGGCCAGGCCTTCCGGCAGCACCAGTTTGTCGGCGATCAGTATCTTCGCGCCCGTGATCAAGTCGATGCGTTGAACCCGGCCGGCCGCTTCGGTGACGTACAAGTCCCCGTCCTTGCCCAGCACCATCTGCACCGGGCCACTCAAGTCGCTGACGATCGGCTGGCGGTTCTTGAAGCCCTCGCCGCTGGCGCGGGTGATGCTGCCGGTGGCGATCTCGGCAACCGCCAGGCTGCCGTCGAGCAGGAACTGGGCATCCATCGGCGCCTTGAAGCCGTGCAGCATGACATTCGTCTTCATCGTCTCGCGGTCGAGCAGTTGCACCGTGCCGGTGAACCACGAGCTCAGCGCCACCTGCCTCGCCGACAGGCCGACCGCGAACGGATACTCCATGTCCGAGGCCTGCATGCGGTGGATGTCGCGCACCGAGCCGTTGCGCAGGTCCACTTCGCGGAATGCGAAGATGTCGGCCACCCACAGCGTGTCGCCGTCGATCTTCATGCCGGCGGGCACGGCCAGCTTGCCGCTGGTGAGCGTGCGCACCTGGCCGTTGACCGGGTTGTAGGACAGTACCGCGTTGTCGGCCATGTTCGACACGTAGATGGTGCCGTCGGGTGCGATGGCCAGGTTGTCCAGCGCGGTGTTCAACTGGCGCGCCACCGTCTTGCGGCCGCTGGCCAGATCGACGCGGCTGAGTTCGCCGCTCTTCGTGTCGACCACCCACAGGTTGCCCTTGCCATCGAGGTTGGCGGCGGCGGGGGTCTGGAACTCGGCATTGATGACGGTGAAGGCGCCGTTGGCCGGGTTCATCTTCACCACCTGGCCCTTGAACCACAGTGGGCCGTAGATCCAGCCATCCGGGCCGACGTCGAAGCCGTTGAAGCCGCCCATGTCCTTGTTGATCAGCCGCGGCGGCTTGCCGCCATAGACGTCGATCTCCCACATCGCGTCACCGAGGAACACTTGGCTGGCGTAGAGCTTGCCGTTGTTCGGGTCGAAGGCGAGCGAGTTGATGCCGGGCAGGTTGTTGGCCAGCACGTAGATCGGTGAACTGTCGTTGGCGCGAAAGCGCACGATGCCCTGCAGGTACGAGGTCCAGGCGAGTTCGCCGTTGGGCCCGATGGCGATGTCGTCGGCCTGGCCGATGGGTGCGTCGATGAACACCTGCGCCGCGCCGCTGTTGCGATCGACCACCCACATGGTGTTGCCGACCACCGATCCGGCCAGCAGCCGGCCCTGCCTGTCCACCGCCAGGCCGTGCACGCCGGTGAACGAGGACGGTGCGACCAGCACTTCGGGCGCCGCCCAGGCGTCCGGCCGCGTGGGGCCGGTGCTGCAGGCGGCGACCGCCAGGACCAGGCCAAGAGTACAAAGGCTGCGCGTGAGGTTCATCGTGGCTCCTCAAGTTGTAACGTGGCGCCCAAGCGTAGCAGTTGTCACCCGGCCATGCGGGTTTGTGCGGCCATGGCGAGCTAGGCGGCTGTTAGAGTGCCGCCGCATGGATGCACTCGCCTTCGCGATGAGCTTCGTGCTGCACATCGACCAGCACCTGATGGAGTTCGTCAGCCTCTATGGCGGGTGGGTTTATGCGCTGCTGTTCGCCATCATCTTCGTCGAGACCGGCCTGGTGGTGATGCCCTTCCTGCCCGGCGATTCGCTGCTCTTTGTCGTCGGCGCGATGTGCGGTCTGGGACTGCTGGAAATCAAGCTGGTGATGCCGCTGCTGGTGGTGGCGGCGGTGCTGGGCGACCAGACGAACTACAGCATCGGCAGCTACTTCGGCCCCAAAGTGTGGCACTGGGAGCACTCGCGCTTCTTCAACAAGCGCGCCTTCCAGCAGGCGCACGATTTCTACGAGACCTACGGCGGCATCACCATCGTCGTCGCGCGCTTCCTGCCCTTCATCCGCACCTTCGTGCCCTTCGTGGCCGGCGTCGCCGACATGGGACGGCGCAAGTTCACGCTGTACAACATCATCGGCGCGCTGCTGTGGGTGCTGGGCGTCGTCGCGCTGGGCTATCTGTTCGGCAACCTGCCCTGGGTGCAGAAGAACATGAGCATGGTCATCTGGGCCATGATCATCGTGCCCGGGCTGCTGGCGCTGCTGGGCGCATGGAAGGCCAATCGGCGCGCCAGGGTGCAGATGCGGCTCGACGCCGCCGAGCCGCTGGGGCGGGAGTCCTGACGCCGGCAGGGCGCCGCAGTGCGGGGTGATCACGCCATAGACGCAAAAGATAACTTCGAGTTCGAGCGACGTGTTGCGCTGTGCCGGACGAAGTCGTTGCTTGACTTTCGTCGTAAACGGTAATATGTTTATGGTTAATGTCGCGATCCAACGGTGCCGAGAGGGCCCAACGCTTGAACGCTGCATTCGATCTGCTTGCCCAAGGTTGCGCGGTCGCGCAGGCCACGGACATGCTGACGGAAGCATTTGGCCTGTCGCGCCGACAGGCTTCGCGATACGTACAAGAAGCCCAGACCATCAAGCGGCCGGTGCCAATTGTGTCTGCGAGCGTGGCAATCACCATCAAGGTGCCCGAGGAGATTGCAGCCGAGCTGCGTTCCCACGCGCAGGCCACGGGATCGACGATCGGGGACGTGGTGGCCCGTGCCGTCTCGGGCCTGATCGCGCGGGAGCGTCGGCGTGCCTGAGCGGCGCCAGCGCCGCGATGTCCTTGTCGAGTATTGCTTTGATCGTTTGTGGGGCGCCAAGCTCGAACTGGTCTACGACCTTTTGGTTCCGGACCGATCTCGGCGCACCGGCATCTCTTCCCAGGCAGGAGGACAAGGCCATGAGCATGAAGGCAGCAGCGATCCTATGCGCGAGTCTCCTCGGATCAACAGAAGGAGGACAACACGATTGCCAGCCAGACGGCCGCGCTGGTGGCGTTCGCTTCGAGCCACGGCTACGGCGTACCGGATGATTGGATCTTCGAGGACGAGGGCTTCAGCGGCGCGACGTTGGTTCGTCCCGGCCTGGAGCGCGTGCGCGACCTGGTCGCAGAAGGCCAGGTCCAGGCGGTGTTGGTGCTGTCGCCCGACCGGCTCAGTCGCAAGTACGCCTACCAAGTCCTGCTGACGGAGGAGTGGCTGCGCCAGGGCGTGCAGACGATCTTCGTCAACGCGCCGCAGTCGAATTCGCCGGAGGACCAATTGCTGCTGCAGTTCCAGGGAATGATCGCGGAATACGAGCGTGCCCAGATCCTGGAGCGCTCGCGGCGCGGCAAGCGGCACCGCGCCAAGCAGGGCGAGGCCAGTGTTCTCAGCGCTGCGCCCTACGGCTACCGCTACGTGCGCAAGACCGAGGACCGCGCAGCGTACTTCGAGGTGATCGAAGCACAGGCCGAAGTGGTCCGCCAGGTCTACGAGCTGTACACCGTGCAGGCGTTGAGCATCGGCGCGATCACCCGGCGGCTCAACGAACTGGGTGTGCCCACCCGCAAGGAACAATCGTGCTGGGAGCGCTCGACCGTCTGGGGCATGCTGCGCAACCCGGCGTATCGCGGCACGGCCTGCTTCGGCAAGACGCAGGAGTCGGCTCGACAGCGTCGCAGCAGCCGTGCCGTACGCATGCGCGTGCAGCCCCCGCGGCGCGGGGCACGCACTCAACGCGAGACGCCCCGGGATCAGTGGATCCAGATTCCCGTGCCGGCGCTGGTGGACGAGCGCACCTTCGACCTGGCCCAAGAGCGGCTGCAGGACAACAAGCGGCTCGCCCCACGCCGCACCATCGAGCCGAGCATCGTGCAGGGCCTGGTGCATTGCGCAGGCTGCGGCTACGCCCTGTACCGCTCGTCCACCCAAAGCAGCGCGCGCAAGATCTACTACTACCGCTGCCTGGGCTCCGACGCCTGGCGCTACCAGGGACAGGCGCGCTGCAGCGCACGTCCCATCCGGCAGGACCTGCTCGAGGACACCGTCTGGCGCGAGGTCGCGCGACTGCTGGAAGACCCGACGTTGATCCAGGCTGAGCTGACCCGGCGCTTGGAGGCGGCACAGACGGCGCATCCGGCCAAACAACATCAGGACAGGATCTCGCGCGAGCTGGTCCAGCTTCAGCGGCGCGCCGAACGACTGCTCACGGCGTACCAGGAGGAATTGCTCGACCTGGACGAACTGCGCCGGCGCATGCCTGTGCTGCGCCAGCGCGAGAGACGCCTGAAGGCGGAATTGGAATCGCTGCGCAACCAGTTGGCCGATCAGAGCGCTTGCTTGCGGCTCGCCCATACGCTGAACGAATTCCTCGAGCGATTGCGAACTCAGGCCCAAACCTTGGACGTGCTCGCCCGCCAGCGCATCGTCAGGCTGATCGTCAAGGAGGTCATCGTCGGCAACGACAGCATCGCCATCCGGCACTCAATACCGAATGCCTCCCGTTCTTCCGGGGGTCCTGCCGGCGAGCCAGCGTCCGGAGCAGCCGCACCAGGAAGCGGTGCGAAGACAAGTTCGCTTTTGTGTACGTGGCGTGATCGGCGCACCTTGGCCGGTTCGACTACGGCCATCATCAGCCGGCGCTGGCGGCGCCACCTATCGCCGTTCAGACATTGCGGTGCACCTGGCTGCGCTGGATGTCCGGCAGGCTGCCGACGATCGGCCAGCCGCGTGGGCCGGGGAGGTCAGCCAGGCGACGCAGTGTCGGTCGGCACCACAGAGGGGGCATCGCGCCTCATCGACGGTGGTGCCCAGAGCCAGGGTCAGCCCCGTTGCATGCAGTGCGCGGCGCAGTTCGGCGGCACACACCGCGACCGCCGTGTTGGCCTCGTCGATGACGCGGCCCATGGTGATGAAGCCGTGAATCTGGCGCTCGAAATTGATGTGCGCGGCCAGGTTGCCGGCTTCGCTCAGGCGCTGCGAATACTGCAGCGCCTCGTCGCGCAACGGGTCGTAACCTGCGGTCAGCACCAGCGCCGGCGGCAACTTCGACAGGTCGGGGTGCAACAGCGGCGATGCGCGCCAGTCCAGGTCATGCGACTTGTCGTCGATGTAGTGGTCATGGAAGTAGTCCATGGTCTCGCGCGTGAGCATGTAGCCCTGGCCGTTGCTGGTGTGCGAAGGCGCGCCGCGGCGCTGGTCGGTGGCCGGATAGATCAGCAACTGGAAGGCGATGCGTGGGTCGCCGGCCTGGGGCTCGTCACGCAAGGCCAGCGCCACCACCGCGGCGAGGTTGCCACCGGCGCTGTCACCGCCGACCGCCAGTCGGGAGCCATCGACACCGAGAGCGCGCGCCTGCCGATGCACCCAGCGCGTGGCGGCGAGGCAATCGTCCACCGCCGCCGGAAAGCGGTGCTCGGGGCCCATGCGGTAGTCCACCGCCACCACCGCGCAGCCGTGAACCGCAGCGCCAGCTGGCGGCACAGCGTGTCGTGCGTGTCGAGGTCGCCGATGACCCAGCCGCCGCCGTGGAAGTACACCAGCACCGGCGGCGTGGCGCCGCGCTGCGATGCGGCCAGCGGCTGGTACAGCCGCAGCGGGATGTCGCCATGCGGCCCGGTGGCGCTGAGGTCACGCATCTCGCCGATGGCAGGCGGCGCCGGCTGTGTCACCGCGCGGCGCTCGCGATAGAAGCGGCGCGCATCGGCCGGGCCCAGCGTGTGTGTCGGCGGCACGCCGCGCTCGATCATCATGCCAGCAAGGCCTTGGCTTGTGGGTGCAGCATGCGGGTCTCCGGGGATGGCCAGCGCCGAACGTGCCGATGGTGCACTGTGGCGCGCTGCGTCTAAAAGACGCCCATCGCCAGCCCGGCTGCCAGCGCCGCGCCGACTTCGGCGCAACGCCGCAGGTCGGCGTGCGTCGATGTGCTTGGGGGCAGGATGTCTGCGGGCGTCTGTGCGTGCGTGCACACGATCAGCGGCGCCGCGGCGCGCTTCAGACGCCACCCTGTCGCGATGCGCTCGATCTGCCGCACCGCGCCGCTGCCGTCGCTGCCGGCACACACGAAGCTGGCATAGGGCCGGCCGTTGATGCGGTCGAGCGCCGCGTAGTAGCAGCGGTCGAAGAAGTCCTTCAACATGCCCGACATCGAGGCCAGGTTCTCGGGCGTGGCGAACAGGTAGCCGTCGGCGGCGAGCACGTCGTCGGGGCCCGCCTCGAGCGGCGTGCAGCAGGCGCACACGGCACTCGCCCTGCGCCGCCGCTGCGCGCGGCCTCGGCCGCCGCGGTGGCCATCTGCCAGGTGCCGCCGGTCATCGAGTGGGCCACCACCAGCAAGGTCTTCATGGCCGGGCAGGGCGGGCCGGCGTGCTCAGCGCCCCGCGACCTGCGCCACCAGTTGCGCGCGCAACTCGATCAGCTTGGCCTTGAGCCGCCGTTCGTTGACCGTGCCCATGCGCATCAGCAGCTTCTGCCCGGCCGAGCGCTGTTCGAGCTCGGGGTCGGCAAAACCGTAGTGCACCCACGGGCCGCGACGAGGCCACCGGCCCCTTGATCTCGCGTCAGCGTCACCGCCACCGGCTCGGGCGGCACCGGCGTTTGCAGCAGGTGGTCGATGACCTGCACCAGCCGGTCGTTGAAGTAGGCGTTCGGGTAGCCGAGCTCCTGGAAGCTTTGCTGGAACAGCGGGTACATCCAGCGGTACAGCGCCACCGCGCGCGCGCTGTCGATCGATTCGATGAACTGCACGAACGGTGCATAGCGCAGGCCATTGTCGGCATCGATGTGCAAGCTCTCGCCTTCACCAGCGGCCAGGAAGCGGCCCGCGCGTTGGCACCACCGGCCACAGCCGCGCCGACGCGCTGGGGCGGTCGAGGTTGTCCACGGTGACGACCACGCGCCGCACGAAGCCGTCGAGCTGCAGGAAGCCGAGCACGCCCTTGCTGGCCGGCCAGCTCGATCAGTTCGTTCTTCAGCACCGCATCGGAGGCATCGGCGCTGGGCGGCGCCGAGGCGCCGGGGGCCGTCTCGGGCAGCGGAAACTGCACCGATGGCACCGTCACCGAAGCCGCGGCGGCGGGCGGCTCGACCGGCTGCGATCGCGGCGCCGGCAGCGTGGCCACTACCGCCTCGTCGGCCCAGCGGCCACCACCGCCAGGCCGCCAGGCCCAGCCCGAGCACAAGCAGCGCGCCGATCAGGACTGTGCGTGGGGTCATCGAATCGATCCTCGGGTGATGCGGGGCCTGTGCGGTCACGCTGTAGACACCTGCATTTGCACAAATGTTCCACCGCAGCATAGTGCAAACGCCCGCTGCCGCATCCATACAACTACAGCTGCCGCTGGCGGGCCAGCGGCGGGTTCTTCGCGAAGTAGCGCGGGATGCCGGTGGCCAGCGCCGCCACCAGTTGCGCCTGGTAGGCCGGGTCGCGCAACTTGTCTTCTTCTTCGGGGTTGGAGATGAAGGCCGTCTCGACCAGGATGCTGGGCACGTCGGGCGCCTTCAGCACCGCGAAGCCGGCCTGTTCGACCGCGGCTTGTGCAGGTTGCCGACCTCGCCCAGCGGGCCCAGCACCTCCTGACCCAGGCTGCAGGCTGTCCTTGATCTGCGCGGTGGTGCTCATGTCGAGCATCGCGCGCAGCACCTGCTGGTCGTTGACCGCGACGTTGACGCCACCGACCAGGTCGGCGGCGTTTTCGCGCTGCGCCATCCAGCGCGCCGCCGCGCTGCTGGCGCCGTTCTGGCTGAGCGCGAAGACGCTGGCACCGCGTGCCTCGGGCTTGAAGAAGGCGTCGGCGTGGACCGACACGAACAGGTCGGCCTGCACGCGCCGCGCCTTGCGCACGCGCTCGTGCAGCGGCACGAAAAAGTCGGCGTCGCGCGTCATCATCACGCGCATGTTGGGCTGCGCGTTGAGCCGTTCGCGCAGTTGCAGCGCGATCGCCAGCACCACGTCCTTCTCGCGCAGGCCGCTCGGGCCGACGGCACCCGGGTCCTCGCCGCCATGGCCGGGGTCGAGGGCGATGATGATCGAGCCGGTCGCACCTGGCGCTGCTCGGCGGTGCGTCGGCGGCACGGTGGCCATGGCACGGCGGCCTGGCGCCGCCGACGGCCGCAACCAGCGGCCGGCGCGGTCGGCGGTTGGCGGTTTGTCCACGCGCGCGATGAACTCGCCGAGCGCGTCGCGCACGCTCTGGCTGGCCTTGCGTTCGGCGGCTTCCTTTTCGCGGATCAGCGCCAGCAGCGGGTCCACCACCTCGGTCGGGATACAGGTCGAAGACCAGCCGGTGCTGGTAGGCGGCCACCGGCTGCAAGGTGAACTGCTGCGGCAGCACCTGCTGCTTCAGATCGACCACCAGGCGCACCACGCGCGGCGCGTACTGGCCCACGCGCACGCCGGCGATGGTGGGGTCGTCGGCGCGCACCTTGCCGACCAGTTCGCGCAGCGCCGGGTTCAGCTGCAGGCCGTCGATGTCGACCACCAGCCGCCGCGGCTCGCGCACCTCGAAGTAGCGCGCCGCCAGCGGCAGGTCGGATTCGATGGTCAGCCGCGTGTAGTCGTCGGACGGCCACAGCCGCACCGCGACGATGGTCGCGCCGTACGCCAGCTCGGCGGCGCCCAGCAGCAGCACCGCGCCGCCCATGCGGTGCAGCGCGGCGCGGCGCGACAGCGTGCGCTTCATCGCAGCAGCTCCCGGCCGCGCTGGCCGACAGGCCTGCAGCGTGACTTCGCGCGCGTGCGCATCGACGATGTTCAGCGTCAGCCGCAGGTCGGGCGTGGGCAGCAAGGCTGCGGCGCGCTCGGGCCACTCGACCAGCTTGAGCCCCGGCTGCCGCGAAGACGTCGCGAAAGCCGGCGTCCTCCCATTCGCGCGGATCGTCGAAGCGATAGAAGTCGAAATGCGCGATCGCCATGCGCGGCGTCGAGGTAGGTCTCGAGCACCGCATAGGTGGGGCTCTTGATGCGCCCCTGCACGCCCAGCGCACGCAGCAGGTGGCGCACGAAGGTGGTCTTGCCGGCGCCCAGTTCGCCGCGCAGTTCGATGAAGGCATCGCGCAGCGCGGCGTGCCGCGACAGGGCGCGTGGCGAAGGCCGCGCAGGCCGCCTCGTCGGGCCAGCGCAGTGCGCGGGTTTCTACAATCGGCTCATGCAACAGCGTCATCGACTCGACGGGCAGCGGCTGATCGCACAGCTGCGGGGTTGGGCGCATGAGTGCGGATTGTCCCAGATCGGTGTGGCCGATGTGAACCTCGCCGATGCCGAACCCGGATTTCAGCAATGGTTGTCGCAAGGCTTCCACGGCTCGATGGGCTACATGGCGCGCCATGGGCTGAAGCGCGCGCGGCCGGCCGAGTTGGTGGCCGGCACGGTGAGCGTGATCAGCGCGCGCATGGACTACCTGCCGCGTGGCACCCCGGTCGGCTGGCAGACCATCGAATGGCAGCGCCAGCGTGATGCGGCCCAGGCCACGGTGTCGGTCTATGCGCGCGGCCGCGACTATCACAAGGTGCTGCGCGCGCGGCTGCGGCGGCTGAGCGAGCGGCTGGCAAGCGAAGTCGGCCCGCTACGGTGCGCGTGTGTTCACCGATTCGGCGCCGGTGCTGGAGGTCGAGCTGGCTGCGCGCAGCGGCATCGGCTGGCGCGGCAAGCACACGCTCGCGCTTGAGCCGCGAGGCCGGTTCGATGTTCTTCCTCGGCGAGATCTTCACCGATCTGCCGCTGCCGCCGACACCTGCCGCCAGCGCGCACTGCGGCAGTTGCACGGCATGCATCGACGTGTGCCCGACGCGCGCCATCGTCGCGCCGTACCGGCTCGATGCACGGCGCTGCATCTCGTACCTGACCATCGAGCATGACGGCCCGATCGATGTCGAGCTGCGCCCGCTCATCGGCAACCGCATCTTCGGCTGCGACGATTGCCAGCTGGTGTGCCCGTGGAACCGCTACGCGCAACCGTCGGACGCTGCCCGACTTCGACGTGCGCGCGCCGCTCGGCGGCGTCACGCTGCTCGAGCTGTGGGGCTGGGACGAAGCGGATTTCCTGCGCCACACCGAAGGCAGCGCCATTCGGCGCATCGGCTTTCGCCGCTGGCGCCGCAACCTGGCGGTGGGGCTGGGCAACGCGTTGCGCGCGCGTGACGATGCGGCCGATGCGCGCTGCGCTGGCGGCCGCATTCGAAGCCTCGGACGCGCTGGTGCGAGAACACATCGAGTGGGCACTGCAACCCACGGGAGTTGCCGCGTGAGTTCGCTGCAGGCCCTTACCTCAACCCTGTCCCGCCAGCAGGAGGGGGAGGAAGACGGCGTTGACGTCGGGCAACCGATTCGCTATATCGAACGCACCCATGCCTGGTACGCGGCGCTGGGCTTCACCACGCCGTACCGCTACGCTGCCTTTGCCGAGGTGCCGTTCTGTCCGCTGTCGAAGCCGCTGGTGCACAGTCGCGTCGCGCTGATCACCACCGCCGCGCCATTCCAGCCTGGCAAAGGGGAGCAGGGCGCCGGGGCGCCGTACAACGCCGCCGCCAAGTTCTACAGCGTCTATTCGCTCGACAGCGCGCTCGACCACGACCTGCGCGTGTCGCATGTGGCCATCGACCGCGCGCACCTCAGCGACGACAGCGCCACCTGGTACCCGATCGCGGCTTTGCGCCGCGCGCGCGCGGCCGGGCGCATCGGTGCGATCGCGGCACGGGTGCACGGCGTGCCCACCAACCGCAGCCAGCGCCACACGCTGCGGGTCGATGCGCCCGATTTGCTAAAGCGCTGCCAGGACGATGCGGTGGATGCGGCAATGCTGGTGGCCAACTGCCCGGTGTGCCACCAGAGCCTGTCGTTGATGGCGCGCGAGCTCGAAGCCGCCGGCATTGCCACCGTGCTGCTGGGCGCGGCGAAGGACATCGTCGAACATGTCGGCGTGCCGCGCTTGTTGTTCAGCGACCTGCCGCTGGGTCATGCCGCCGGTCCGCCGCACGATGTGGCGGCGCAGGACATGACGCTCGAGTTGGCGCTGCGCGTGCTGGAAGGCGCACCGGCGCCGCGCACCACGGTGCAAAGCCCGCTGCGCTGGCCCGGTGCGCCCGATTGGCGCGACGACTACTTGAACCTGTCGCGGCTCGACGCCGCCGCGCTGCGAATCCGCGACGCGCCGAATTCGATGCCGCCGCCGCGGTCGCGCGCGATCTGCGTCGGCAGTGAAGGACACCGCAGACACCGCGCATGGCAGCGAAGCCGCGATCGAAGGCTTCATCGACGCGCTGTGGATCGAAGACGGCCTGTCGGCACAGACGCTGGCCGCCTACCGGCGCGACCTGAGCCTGTACGCGCGGTGGCTTGCCGCCCGCCACCACAAGGCGCTGGACGACAGCACCGAAGCCGATCTGCTCGGCTACATGGCGCAGCGCCACGCCGACACGCGCGCCACCACCGCCAACCGCCGCCTGAGCGTGTTCAAGCGCTACTGGCGATGGGCGCTGCGCGAACACAGCGTGGAGGCCGATCCGACCCTCAGATTGCAGGCTGCGCGACAGCCGCTGCGGGTGCCGAAGACCCTGAGCGAGGCGCAGGTCGAAGCCTTGCTGGCGGCTCCCGACGTGGCCCGGCCGCTGGGCCTGCGCGACCGCACGATGATCGAGTTGATGTACGCCAGCGGCCTGCGCGTCAGCGAACTGGTGCTGCTGAAGACCGTGCACCTGAGTCTCGACGAAGGCGCGCTGCGCGTCACCGGCAAGGGTTCGAAGGAGCGTGTGGTGCCGTTCGGGGCCGAGGCGCACGGCTGGCTGCAGCGCTACCTGGCCGAGGCGCGCGGCGCGATCCTGAAGCGGCGCGCCAGCGACGCGCTGTTCGTCACCGCGCGCGCCGCACCGATGACGCGGCAGATGTTCTGGAAGCTGATCAAACAGTACGCGCTCAAGGCGGGTATCGAGACGCCGCTGTCACCGCACACGCTGCGCCATGCCTTTGCCACGCACCTGCTGAACCACGGCGCCGACCTGCGCGCGGTGCAGTTGCTGCTGGGTCACGCAGATATTTCGACGACCACGATCTATACCCACGTGGCCCGCGAGCGGCTGCGCGCGCTGCACGCCAAGCACCACCCGCGCGGCTGAGGCCACGCCGGGCCGGCTTCGTCAGGCGCTGCCGCGCCATCGCCGGCCACGGTGTCCGACGGATCAGAAATCGTAGGACGGGTCTTCGCCGATGTCCGGAATCCGGCGTGTGACGCTGACTTCGCCAGCACCGCGCGTGGCGGGAGCGCCGGGCAGGCCCACCTCCCGGCGCAGGCTGTTCAGGCGATTCATCCACCCCTTGAGGAAAACCGACTGATCGGGTTTGCGCGCGACGATCTGACGATAGAAATCTTCGCGGAGGCTGCAATAGGTGGCCACGGCGTCTGCCGGGCTGCAGGCCGATACGGCGCGCTGTGTGCCCGGCCCGAAGTCGCCGTCGACGCCGCAGCCCACCGCCTGTTGCAGGAAGCGCACTGCGCGGCGCGGCCCCATGTTCACCGCCGTGTCGAACTGCACCAGGTCCAGCGGGCGGTCGATCAGGTCGCAGCGCGGCGGTATCCAGTAGCCGGACTCGTAGACGGCATGGACCTCGGCCTCTTCGATCAGCTTCACGTCGCGGCCGGACAGGCCCTGGCCGGCACGCCAGGCGTCGTAGGTCCTTTGCGTGACGCCTCGGTTGGTGCGGCCGCCAGGGTCTGCCGGATGATCGACAAAGCCGCCCTCCCAGCGCAGGATGAACGGCAACGCGGCTTCGAAAGCGCTTGAGGGCATGTGATCTCCTTGCTCGAACGATGCGCCCGCGTGGCACGCCACCGAGGCATTCCGCGCGACGCCGAAGGGTGAAGTCTCGCCGCGGTCAGGGCTTCGGCGCAATCCCCTGGCCCAGATGCTGCCACGGCAGCGTGGCCGGATCGGCGGCCATCGGCCCGGGCGCCACCGCGACCAGGATGTGCGAGGCAATCGGTGTGAACGCAGCGCGAAAGTGCACCGAGCTCTTGTTCACCAGCAGCTTCATGCGCTCGGGTTCGACGCCGAGAAAGCGGAACAAATCGAGGTCGAGCATCTGGCACTGGCCGCTGACCACGTTGATGCGGATGCCGTCGATCTCGAGCCCGGCGCTCAAGCCCAGGTGCACGGTGTTGCCGGCCGTCATCGGGCCGTGCAGCGGCACCACGCCGTCGCTCAGGGACATGACCTTGAAGCGGCCGGCCACCGGCGCATCGCTGAAACTGCCGTCATAGGTGCGCACCGATGTGCCGACGGCAGTGTCGAGCGTGGCGCCGACGCCGGCCGAGTGCGCGGCGCGGGCGGTGGCCGGGTCGAACAGCAGGCCGAGTGCCACCTGGCCCGGGAAATGTTGGCCGGCGCGCGCGGCGCGCAGCGCATGCAGCATGCCGGTGGTGTTGGAATCGGCACCGGCGCCCGGGTTGTCCTGCGTGTCGGCAATGACCACCGGCTTGTGTGCGCCTTCGTGCAAGGGCCAGTGCCCGCTGCACCGCCTCGCCCGGGCTGAACAGCTCCAGCGCCCAGTCGGGACGCAGCTCGATGACTTCATCGGCCACCGCCTGCACGGCCCGGCGCACCGCCTGCGCGTCGGCACCGTGGCCGAACACGACGGGGCCGCATTCGTCGAAATCGGCGGCCGGGAAGCCCATCGCGAAGCTCAGGCGCACGCCGCTGCGCTCGTCCCGCGTGGCCAGCCGCTCGTACACGCCGCGTGCCGGCTCCATCATCGTGCACTGCGCATTCAACGGCAGCAGAAAGGGCAGGCGCACCTGGTGCGTCGCCCACGGTTCGCCACCGGCCCACAGTTCGGCCAGCAGATCGGCGGCACGCGCGCCGGTGTCGGCGCCGTCGATGTGCGGGTAGGTGCGGTAGGCGGTCATCGCGCTGGCGTGTTGCAGCATGCGCCGCGTGACGTTGGCATGCAGATCGAGGCTGGTCACCAGCGGCATCGTCGCGCCGACGACCCGGCGCAGCCGTTCGAGCAACTCGCCTTCGGCATCGTCCACATGCTCGGCGACGGCGGCACCGTGCAGGTCGAGGTAGATGGCGTCGAAGGCGCCTGCCTGATCCGTCGCATCGGCAACGATCTGGTCGGCGATGCGCTCGAAGGCGTCGCGCGTGACATGCGCCGACGGGCTGGCGCCGGCCCAGGCCGACGGCAGCAGCGGCCAGCCACGCTGGCGCGCGGAACGGATGAAGCCGCCCATCGGCAGGCTGGTGCCGGCCATGCGCTCGATCATCGCCGCGCCGTGGCTGTAGGCCGGAAAGGCCGAGCCGCTTTCGAATGCCGGCCAATCGGCGCGGGTGGGGGCGAAGGTGTTGGTTTCGTGCTGGAAACCGGCGACGAGGACTCGCATGGCGGGCTGCCCGGGCGGGCGGATGAGGGAAAAAGACCGGCTGCAGCAACGTGCTGCAGCAGGGACTGCGCTGCTTTTGCGTGACATTTGCGCGGCTGCGCCAGTGTGCACGTCTTTATCATCGCAGGTTAGACGTGCCACCATGCCCAACCCCAACGCGATGCCCGCCGCCGTTGCCCCGGCCCTCCCGCCCCGGCACGAAGCGCCGGCTTGCGAGCTGGACGCGACCGCGCTGCGGCGGCTGCGCGAGCTCGATCCGAGTGGCAACAACCATGTCGTTCAGCGTGTGATGGTGGCTTTCGAGAGTTCGCTGACACGGCTGATGCAGCAGGCCGAAGTGGCCGAAGCACACCAGGACCTGGGCGCCATCCGCCATGTGGCGCACACGCTGAAGTCGTCATCGGCCAGCATCGGCGCGCTCGAGCTGTCGGCGCATTGCGCGCTCATCGAACAGGATCTGCGCGAGCAGCGCACCGATCAGCTGGCGCAGCATCTGGGCGTGCTGCGCGGCGAGGCCGCGCGTGCGCTGCGGGCAGTGAGAGCGACCCTGGCCGAATGAGGCAGCATCGGCCATGACCCCCGCCCACGCCTTCGCCGAAAACAGCGAGTTGCACCAGCCGACGGTGCTGCTGGTCGATGACGACGACGTCAATCTGCTGCTGACTGGCGTCGCGTTGCGCGAGCGCAGTTTCGCGGTCACCGAAGTCTCCGGCGGCGAACAGGCGCTGGCCCTGCTGGCCGAGCAGGTGCCCGACGTCATCGTGCTCGATGCGATGATGCCCGGGCTCGACGGCTTCGAGACCTGCCGCCGGCTGCGCGCCACCGCCGGCTTCGAGCAGGTGCCGGTGCTGATGCTGACCGGCCTCGACGACGACGCGTCGATCACGCGCGCCTACCGCGCCGGCGCCACCGACTTCTTCGTCAAGTCGAGCCAGTGGAGCCTGCTCGCCGGCCGCCTGTTGTATCTGCTGCGCGCCTCGCGCGTGCGCCAGGAACTCGAACGCAGCAAGGCCAAGCTGGCGCGCGCGCAGGACCTGGCGCGCATGGGCAGCTTCGACTGGCGCAACCAAGGCCCCGGCGGTGGTTCGCTGGTGGTGTCGCCCGAGGGCCAGCGTGTGCTCGGCTATTCGCCCGGCGGCGCGGTCGGGCTGCGCCACATCCTGCGCCTGGTGGCGCAGGGCGACAGGCGCTCGACCTTGCGCCAGTTGCAGGGCGCGGTGCGGCAAAGCTCGGTGCTGGCCTCGGACATGCGGCTGACCTTGCTCGACTCGCGCGAATGCATCATCCACATCGAGGCCGAGCCCGAGTTCAACGAGCACGGCCAATGCACCGGCTACACCGGCATCCTGCAAGACGTCACCGACCGGCGCAACGACGAAGACCGCATCCGCCGGCTGGCGAATTTCGATTCGCTCACCGGCTTGCCGAACCGCCGCCACCTGGTGTGGCGTATGGAACGTGCCATCGAGCACGCGCGCCGGCTCGAACACCAGTGCGCCTTCCTGCTCATCGACCTGGACCGCTTCAAGATCATCAACGACACGCTCGGCCATGCCGCCGGCGATGCCTTGTTGATGCAGGTGGCGCAGCGGCTGCGCGCGTGTGTGCGCCACAGCGACCAGATCAACGAAGGCGCGCTCGAGTCGGTCGGCCCGCGCTCGCACCGCACGCTCGAAGCGGTGGGTCGGCTGGGCGGTGACGAGTTCATCGCGCTGTTGCCCGAAATTGCCGAAGATGCCGACGCCCAGCGCGTGGCCGCGCGCATCCTCGAAGTCATGCGCGAGCCGATCCTGATCGGCGGGCAGGAATGCTTCGTCACTGCCAGCGTCGGCATCGCCATCTTCCCGCGCGACGGCGATTCGGTTGCCGACCTGATGCGCAATTCCGACGTGGCCATGTTCTCAGTCAAGTCGCAGGGCAAGGACGCGTCGGCCATCTACAGCCCGCAGCTGGCCGGGCGCGGGCGCGAGAAGCTCGAGCTCGAAAGCGCGCTGCACAAGGCCATCGAACGCGAAGAGCTGGTGCTGCATTACCAGCCGAAGATCGACGTGCGCTCGGCGCGCATGATCGGCGCCGAAGCGCTGATGCGCTGGCAGCGCGGCAACCTGCTGGTGCCGCCGGGCGACTTCATCCCGCTGGCCGAGGAATCGGGCCTCATCGTGCCGCTGTCGGAATGGGCGCTGCGCGAGGCGGCGCGCCAGGCCAAGGTGTGGCAGGTGAACTTCGGCTTTGCCGATTCGATCGCCGTGAACCTGCCGAACCGGCTGTTCGAGCGCTCCGACCTGGTCGAGCACATTCACCAGTGTGTCTCGACCTACGGCATTCCGCACCGCGCGATCCAGCTCGAGATCACCGAGACCGGGCTGATGAAGGATTTGCAGAATGTCATTCCGGCGCTGCACCGGCTGAACGAGATCGGCGTCGAGATCTCGATCGACGACTTCGGCACCGGCTATTCGTCGCTCGCCTACCTGACCACGTTGCCGATCTCGGAACTGAAGATCGACCGCTCGTTCGTACACGACCTGGGCGTCACGCCGCAGAGTTCGGCGGTGGTCACTGCCATCATCGCGCTGGCGCGGTCGCTGGGGCTGCGTGTCATCGGCGAAGGCGTCGAGAACCTGCGCCAGATGGAGGTGCTGCACCGGCTGGGCTGCGGCGCGATGCAGGGCTTCCTGTTCAGCCGCGCGATCCCGCCCGACGACCTTGAGCGCTGGCTGGAGCAGACCGTGCTGCCGCGCAAGGCGCCGTGGATCGGCCAGGCCAGCGCGCTCGAATTCGATGCGGACGGCCCGCGCGCCGTGGCCGGCCGGCACTACTGATCCGCCGGCCACGGGCCTCCACATGGACCTGTCCCAAGGCGCCGCGCACATTGCCCAGGCCGGCTCTGCCGGGGCGCTGTCGCCAGTGCAGCTGGCCAAGGCGGCGTTGCGCCGGCTGGCGGTTGCGAAGATCGAGCCCACGCCAGAGAACTACGCGCGCGCCTATGCGGCTGAGGGCGGCCAGACCGCGGCGGTGATCGGCGAGCGCGCGCGCGTTTTGTTGCAGCGCCTGGCGGCGCTGGCCGGTGCACCGGGACCGCAGCGTGATGCCTTGGTCAAGGCGCTGATGGCCGGGCACTGGGACGACGCCGAAAGCGCGCTCGACGAGGGCAGCGACGATGCCGGCAGTCGCGCGCAGGCCTGGGCCGAGCTGCTGCAGCGGCTGGCGCGCGGGCTCGAACGCGGCAGCCGGCTGTGGACGGCGGCACGCAAGAAGGACAGCCTGCAACGCGTGCTGGCCAACGCCGGCCACGATGCACAGCGCCTGCAGCATCGGGTGCGCCAGCTGCTCGCGCTGTGGGAGGCCGAGGTCGATGAGGCGGAAGCGCCCGAGACGCGTGGTTCGCATGCCGCCGACCGGCCCGACGAAAGCGCCGCCTGGATTGCGACGCCGAATTCAGCCATTGCACCGATTGCAGCGCTTGCACCGACCGCTTCAGCGGGCGACTGGCTGCCGATCGTCGATGCCTTGTGTCAGGCCCTTGGCAGCGCCTTGCCCGCTGTCGAGCCGCGTGCCACCGAGTTGTCGAATGGCTTGTCCGAGTGGGCCGCGCAACTGAAAAGCGAAGGCCCGACCGAGGCGCTGGCCGCACAGGCCACGGACATGGCCGAGCGCGCGCGGCGGCTGCTGGCGCACCGGCAGCACCTGCTCGATGAACTGGGCAAGCTGTGCGGCGAACTGACGCAAGGCCTGAGCGAGCTGGCCGAGGACGACAGCTGGGCGCGCGGCCAAGGCGAGGTCATGCGCCAGCGCCTGGCCGAAGGCTTGAACGTGCGCAGTGTGCGTGCTGCCGGCGAGGTGCTGGCCGAGACGCGCAAGCAGCAGGCCACGTTGCGCGCGCAGCGCCAGCAGGCGCGCGACGCGTTGAAGACGATGATCCAGGGCATGCTCACCGAGGTCGGCGATTTCGGCCGCCAGACCGGACGATTCCACGACAACGTCGGCCGCCATGCCGAGGCCATCGCGCAGGCCGAATCGCTCGACAGCCTGGCCGGCGTGGTGCGCGAGATGCTCGACGAGAGCCACAGCGTGCAGGCCGTGGTGAGCCAGACGCAGGAACGCCTGCGCGCCGAGCAGGCGCGCGCCAGCGACATGCAGTCGCGGGTCGATCATCTCGAGAGCGAGCTGCGCCGGCTATCCGAAGAAGTGTCCACCGATGCGCTGACGCAGGTCGCCAACCGGCGTGGCCTGGCCAAGGCCTTCGAGGCCGAACAGGCACGGCTGCAACGCGCCGGCGGCAATGGTGATCGCACAGGCCTTGCGGTGGGCCTGCTCGACATCGACAACTTCAAGAAGCTCAACGACACGCTCGGCCACGCGGCCGGCGATGTCGCGCTGCAAAATCTGGCCGCGCGCGTGCGCGAGCAACTGCGCCCGCACGACACGGTGGCGCGCTTCGGTGGTGAGGAGTTCGTCGTGCTGCTGCCCGACACCGATTGCGACGAGGCGCAGCAGGTGCTGGGCCGCTTGCAGCGCAAGCTCACGGCAGCATTGTTCATGCACGAGAACCGCGAGGTCTTCGTCACCTTCTCGGCCGGCGTGACGGCGTTGCGCGACGGCGAGGCGATGGAAGTCGCGCTGGAACGCGCCGACGAAGCGCTGTACGAAGCCAAGCGCACTGGCAAGAACCGCACCTGCTTGGCTTAAATTAAGTGAGCTTGCAGATAGTCGTGGCACTGGCCAACTGGTGGCATTGGGCGGCACAACCCTGTATCGCCTGACGAGGCGTTGCAGTCGGCGCGCTCACCGAGGTGAGCGACAGCAGTGCAGCGTAAGGAGCCGGTCGCTGCTGGCGGGCGTACTCACCCTGAATGGCACGAAGCGGTCGTTGGGCCTGACGACCGGGTTGACTACGAACGACCGCTGTACGAGGTACAGCGGTCGGGCACTAGGCGGTGCGGTCCGCGGCGCGTCAGCGACCGCTTCTCTACATCTCGAACTCGCGGTACCGACCCATCGGCGACATGCAGTCACGCCGCGAAGAATCTCCAGTGCCCCTCGGACACGACTTCCGCCTTGCCCTCTACCACCTTGATGGCCGTCTGGTCATCGATCGCATACGCCGGCCCGCCGATTCCGGCAGCCCACTCCTCCGCAGCGGCCATCGTGTTCTCGTCCCAACCCGGGTAGTCCAGGTGCGGAAAGATCGAGAAGTCGACAACCCCGAGTGCCACGTCGTCACCCGTGATGGGTGGTCTTGTTTCGAGGAAGGCATTTCCGACGCGGGGCGTCATCACCATTCTGCCGGCGCTCAGCCCCATGGCCGCCTTCACCAGACGATTTTTGAGGACAAGACCGCATTGCAGGGTGAGCGGGGTCTTCAGGATTGCATGCTGGTCGTTCGTCATGGCACTCGATCCTTTCGGTTTCAACCCGACGCGCTCGGCCCAGCGGGATCGTTGTGTTCGAAGAGCGCGATCGGTCGTACTGGAAGCCGGCAAGTAAGGATGTAGTGGACCGACTGCCGGCGATCAGCCGTCTCCGAAGTGGCAGTCCCCGAGAATCGACATTCGCACCCGAGCGCCGCTCAACGAGTCGCAGGCGACGCGGCAGGTTGGTCAGTACCGCTGTGACCGCCTATTTCCGCGTTGGCGTGTGTCGTCAGCACGGGCGAGTCGCCCACGAAGGGCTTGACCCCCAGCGCCAGATGCACCTGCGCCGGCCGAATCAACCGGCCCTGGGTGATCACCAACGCAACCCGGCGCAGATCGGCGACGTCACGCGTGGGATCGCCGTCGATGAGCACCAAGTCGGCCAGCTTGCCTGCGTCGACGCTTCCTCGCTCGTGCAGCGTGCGCGTATAGCGCGCCCCGTTGAGCGTGGCCACCTGCAAGGCCTGCGCCGGTGTCAGCCCGGCCTTCACGTAGACCTCCAGTTCACTGTGTAGCGAGAAGCCGGCCAACGAGTCGGTGCCGGCCACCAGTGGAATGCCGGCTCGAAAGGCGAGACCGACAAACTCCACCATGCGGGCGTACGAAGCCTTGTAGCGCGCGGCCGTGGCGTCGTCGGGAATCTTCATGCCACCGCTCAGCATGCCGCGCTGCACGTTCGGCGGAAAGTGCGCGATCGTCGTCGCGTAGGGTTCGGGCACTTCGCCATCGCGCTGCTTGATGAAATCGAAGGTCGCCAACGTGGGATCGATGACGGTGCGATGCTTTTTCAACAGCGCCATGAAATCGCGCGCAGCCTTCGAATTGAAATCGAAGTCCGCCATCTTTTCCGCTGGAAGGTAGAAGCGATCCAGTGTGCGCGTGTCCGTACTCGGGGTGACAAGGAAATTCAACAGCACCTGATTGACGTGCTGGATTTCGTCGAAGCCTTGTTCCACCACTTCCTGTGCACGCATGAAGGCCGGCACGTGGCCGCTCACGCGCATGCCGCGCAGGTGGGCGTAGGCAACCGTCTCGCGCAGCAGGGCTCGAGGAAACGAGTTGTAGACCTTCAGCTGCGGGTAGCCGCGCTCGGCGTACCAATCGATCGCCGCCTTGGCTTCGTCAAGCGTCCTGATCTTGCGACCCAATTGAGATGCGAACGGGCTGTCGCCTTCCAAGAAACCGCACGGAACGATCCACGGCATCATCAACTCGCCCGCTGCGGCTTCGTCCATGATCTGCTGCAGCTCCTCATTGCGACTGCCCATGTCGCGCACGGTAGTGACGCCGGCGGCGAGGTGCAGCGGTCCGTCCCAGCGACTGGTGTGGACATGCATGTCGAACAGCCCAGGCAACATCACTCGACCGGCAGCATCGATTTCATTGGCGGCTTGCTGGGCCTGCGAACCGGCTGGACGCACGGCAGTGATTCGACCCCGTAAAACATACACGTCCGACAGTGGGTTCAGCCGCGCGGCCACGCTGTCGAATACGCGGGCATTTCGGATCACCGTCAGGCCGGGCAGAGGCTCCTGCAAGCGGACCGACAGGTCCTTCAGCAACACGGCTTCAGCGGCCTTCTGGCGTGCGGTCAGCAACTCCAGATTGGCCTGCCAGCCCTCTTCAATGGCTTGGTACCAGCCCGGGTAAATGCTGGCGAACAGGCGTGGCGTCGGTCCGACCGTGGCCCAGTGATAGGCCGGCGTGAACCACAGGCCGGTCTGGGCCAGCAGTTGCACAGTCTGATGCACACCATCGCGCACGACCTCCACCTCGTCGAGCTTGCGCTGCGTCAGCGTTCCTGAAGGTAGCAGCGCGAGGGTGCCATTCGGACTCAGCGCCGCTGCGGCGATGCTCGCCGATACCGGTTCGAGGGAACCGTTCACGGGTACGTAGAGCGCGGCGCCGCTGACTGTCGAGCTGCCAGCATCCACGAGTGAACGCCACTGCGCATGTTCACCAGTGCGGGCATAGCGCTCGCTCACCGGTCCGCCCATTTCGGACTGGCCCGTCACTTCATATTCGGCCAGCGTGCCATCTGGCGCGCGACGCATGACCTCATCCAGCTCCGGCCCGCGGCCGTTGTCTTTGAAGATGTAGTGCACGCGCGTGCGGCCGTCGTCGGCGTGCTCGACGACCTGTTCGCCTGCCTTCTCGCCGGCGCCGTTCATCAAGACGTATCGAACCGTCTCGGCCGCTTGCAGTTCGGTCGATGTCAACAGAGCGCACAACAGCAACATAGCGCCGGTCGCAAGGGGCTTGGCGCTCGAAGAGCAAACTTGCACAGAAGTCTCCTTGAGGTTGAAACACGTCAACGCCTACCGTGCGGCTGCGCCTGCGGTCAATCTTCCCCCGAGAGGGTTCTGTTCGGCAACCAGCCTTGAGTCGCAGCCATCCGTGCGTGACCGCCCTGGCTGGATTGGGCAGGGCATTGGCGTCCTGTAGCTGCTGTCGGCCGGGTCAGTCGGTCAAGCGCTTCTCCAGATCTGGTGCTTCACGTGCCCTGACGGCGGCACGCAGGCGGATCTCCTCCGCCCGACGGGCGGCGAGTACGTCTCCATTGGCACCGGCGGCGCGGCGCTGGTCCTCGACCAACTGCTGGGCCTGTTCCGTGGTGCTGAATCCCCCTGCCGCGCCCGGGCAGCAGGTACAGTTGACCCCAGGTCCCGGCGATCGCCGCCAGTGGCTGCCAATGGGCCAGCGCATAGCGATAGGCAAGCTCGCCGTGCGGCGAGTATCGAGCGACCAGGGACGGAATGCTCGAGGACACGTTGGCAGGTGCCAGCCCTTCGAGTGATAGCCCCAGCAACCTCTCGGCGCGCGCTGCATCGCGCCCGGATGCAAGCGCCTTGGCCAGCATCCAGCGCTCCTCTTCACCTGACGCGGCTTTGAAGCGGGTCAGCAAGCGCTCGAAATGGTGGGTGTCCGCGTGCATACCGACTGCGACCGTGACTGGGTCTCGCATCGACGCCGGCAGTGGGTGTGTCCCCGCTTCGTCGTTGTCGAATGCGCGCAGGGCCTGGGCAATCGTGGGCGCGTGATCGAACTTTGCCAGCAGTGCAATCAGTGTTCCGCGAAGTTCGGCTGTCTGCGCGTCTTCGTTCGGGGCCGGCTGCCAGCCCAGTTGGGCGAGTTGCGGCTCGAGCAACCTGCGGCCCATCGCACGCACCTGTTGCTGCGCGGGCCGACCTGCCATCGCCAGGTCGAGAAAGTCGAGTTCGGAGCGGGCCAAGGACCACAGCATCGTGCGCGAGGCGTCGGTCACACCGGGCAGTGACTCGAGGACGGCAAGGTAGGACGGTAGTGGCAGCCGGCCGGCCTGCACGAGCGCGAAGGTGTCGCTGAGCAGCGTGGCGCGGTCCGCTGGTGCGAGGGCGACAAAGCGTCTTGTGAGCGCCGCAAGGGCGGCCGGCTCGTAGGCAACCCGGTAGAAGCCGATGCCGCCAACGTTGACAATTAGCGGCTCGTCTCCGCAGGCGCCCAGCGTCACAGCGTGTTGCGGTTTATCGAGCAGCACGGTGGCTGTCACACGGCCACGCGCGTACCGCACCGGAATCCGCCACAACTGGGTCGAGTCAACCGCTCCGCCGTTCGAGAACCGGGTCTGCGCGAGTACGACGCGCTGGCGGCCACCTTCGCATCGCTCACTGACCTGCACGAGCGGGAAGCCTTGTTGATCCGTCCAGCTCTTGGCCACGCCGATCACGTCCCGGCCCGAGGCCCGACCCATGTAGTGCCACAGGTCGGCTGCGGTGGCGTTCGAAAGGCGCTGCCCCTTCATGTAGTAGACCAGCCCGCGCTGGAACTGGGCCGGGCCGATCCACTGTTCCAGCATCGACAGCACGGCCCCGCCCTTGTCGTAAGTGATCGGGTCGAACACATCGAACACGGCTGACTCCCTCACCGGGCCGGAGCGGATTGCGCGGGTGGCAGTACCGGCATCGAGTGTCATCGCATAGTCGATTGGCACCCGGGCCGTGAGTAGGATCTGCCAGGCCGGGTTGAACCGATCGGTGGCCTTCTTTTGGAGCCAGGTTGCAAACGCCTCGTTCAGCCAGATTTCCTCCCACGAGGCGGCGGTCACCAGATTGCCGAACCACTGGTGCGCGACTTCGTGCGCAATCACTTCGTAGGTGCCGCGCAAGGTGGCTGGACTGCTGCGCTGCGGGTCGACGAGTAGGTCGTCCTCGGCGAACGAGATCAGCCCCCAGTCTTCCATCGCGCCCCAGCGCACACTCGGAACCGCCAGTAGATCGAGCTTGGGCAGCGCGTAGGGCACACCGAAGTACTGGCTGAAGTAGGGCAGCACCTGTCGCGTGGCACGTAGAGCCGCGCGCCCAAGCCGCTGCTTCCCCTGCACCGTGAGGATCTGCACCGGCACGCCTGCTGCCTGTCCCTGCAATGCGTCGAAGCGGCCGACCGCGACGCTGACGAGGTAACTCGGCATGGGCGGTGTCGCCTTGAATCCATGCAAGGTTGTCGCGCCGTCGCGACGACGGCTGGAACGCGGCATGTTGGACACGACTTCCAGAGCACTCGGCGCGCGCACAGCAATCTCGAACACGGCCCGAAAGGCCGGTTCGTCGAAACAGGGGAAGAGCCTGCGCGCAAAGATTGCCTCGAGCTGGGTGGCCAGCATGCGCTGCGGTTCACCATTGACGTCATACGGCGCGACGAAGAGACCCTCGCCCGCGACGTGAACCTTGCCGGCGTAGACGAACTCGAGGCGGTGCTCACCTGCGGGGATCGGTCCTCCATCAGTCGGAACGAGGCGCCAGGTCTGCGTTTCGGGTAGCGCAGTGACCTGCAGCGCGCGCCTCTCGCCACCGCTGACGAGGTGCGCCTCCGAGGCGGCCAGTTCGAAGGCGTGCAACTCGATCGAAGGCCTCGAGTGATGCACGCTCACGCTGATGCGCGCCTCGCCGCGGAAGGTGTCCAGCGCCGGGTCAAGATCGAGCCGCAGTTCGTAGCGCGAGGGCACGACCTCCTTGTTCAGGTAGCCGGGTGCGCGATCAAATGCGAAGCGCCCCTGCGCCTGGGCTACAGACATCGATGCGACGAGCAGCATCGCGCCGAGCGCTGCCAATCCTGAGCAAAAACGACCCAAGATCATCTTGGTCCACCTCGACTGCCGCATTGCGGCCTGTGATCAAACCGAACGAATGTACGCGGGCGATGGCGCGGTGCGAATCCCAATGTTTGTGGACGGATCCGGGGCGTTGTCACCAGTCGCTCGGACCGTCCCACATATTTCTGGTTACGAATTTGAGGTCGCCTGTGGCGTGAGCATGGCAGGGGTGCCGGGAAGATGCTTCTGGCTAGTGGCGGCTAATGGCTTGCGCCGTGAAAAGGCAGCGATTTCCAGCGGGTGCAGGCCCCGCCCGAGGACAGGTCGGATCGGAACGATCAGCCGCGACTGCGCAGTGTCGAGCGGCTGTCTCTCGCAACGTGGCGGCGCTTCTCGCGGGCCGGCGAGAACATGATCGAACTGCAAGCCGTCGGCGCCGATGCGCATCTCGGTTGCGGCAGTGCAGGCCGGCCTGGCGGCGGCGCCGTCGAACCGCCATCGCAGCCGCGTTCTCGATTTGGTGATCTCCAGCCACCGCCGTTCGCGCTGGCGCGCGACGGCAAGGGGGCCAATGTCGTCCGACAGGGCCGATCTCCGCAAAACGATGGAGGCGGCGCGGGCACACCTGGCCTAGAGTGTGTTGCGCCCGCATCGCGCCGGCGCACGCAGACCCGCTACGACCTGCCTACACAGGCAATCAACCAAGGAGCGACCACATGTCACACATCGGATCGAATCGCGACCCATGCAGCCCGCGCTCGAAACTCAGAGCGCTGCCGACGCTGGCTGCAGTCGCGTTGGCCACGTGCCTTCACTCTGGAGCAACGTTGGCAGGTGAGCACGACAATTGCTCGGATGCACGAGGCAATCTGAGCGTCGTCAACAATGGCGACGGCACGACCAGCGGCACGATCACGCAAGGTGGAAGACTCAACGGCAGCACGCAAGCGCTCTTCACCAGCGCATTGACCCCCACGCCCGACCCGAGCACCTTCTCCTATACGGACGACTATGCAGTCACCTCGAGCAAGGGCGTGTTGAAGGCGCGCAACGTCGGACTCTTCGAAGTCGCTGCGGGCTTGTTCTCCGAAATTGCCCGCATCGACCCATCCACCAGCACAGGACGCTTTGCGGGGGCGACGGGAGTGCTCTACATCAATGGCACAACGCCAGACGGCGGAGCGACCTTTGAGGCGGAAATCACCGGTGAGGTCTGCGTTCAGAAGTAAGCCTTCCTGCCGTAGCACACCCCCGCGAGCCGGCTGACGTTGCCACGGTACGCTGCGAAACAGCCTCCGGCAATGCACGTTGGATTAGGTGAGTCATCCGCGAGCTCGGCGCATACTGGGTATCCGAAACCGAGTGCCGATAGGATTCCGCCGATGACTGACCAAGATGTCGCTTGGCTTGGTATCGAGGCGCTTGCCAGGCTGATTCGGGCACGCGAACTCTCCGCCACCGACGTCACGCAGTGCATGCTGCGCCGCATCGAGCTAATCGATCCGCGGCTGCATGCCTATGCACGCACGACCCCCGAGCTCTCACTCGCGCAGGCGGCCGACGCAGACACCCGGCTGGCACGCGGCGATTCGGTCGGGCCGCTGCATGGCGTGCCGATCGCGGTCAAGGACCTGTGCTGGACCGCCGGCATCCCGACCGCAGCCGGGACGATGGTCCATCGCGGCTTCATGCCTGCGGTGGATGGCACCGTCGTGCGTCGCCTGCGAGAGGCTGGCGCGGTGCTGCTCGGCAAGCTGCAGATGACCGAAGGCGCGTTCAGCGCTCACCACCCCGGCGTCGTTGCCCCGCTGAATCCCTGGAACGCGCAGTCGTGGACGGGGGTGTCGTCCAGCGGCTCGGGCGTGGCCGTCGCCGCCGGCCTGTGCCATGGCGCCATCGGCACCGACACTGGCGGGTCGATCCGTTTTCCGTCGGTGGCAAACGGTGTGACCGGTCTGAAACCTACCTGGGGCCGGGTTTCGCGCTACGGAGCATTCGAACTCGCGGCCTCGATGGACCACCTCGGACCGATATGCCGCAGCGCTGCCGACTGTGGCCTGATCCTGGGCGCGATTGCCGGCGCCGATCCTGACGATCCGACCGCCCTGCAGGCTCCGGTGCCCGACTATCTTGCCGGCGACGTGCAGCGCCTCGACGGCCTGCGCATCGGCATCGACGAGGACTACATTTCGCGGGGCGTCGCCGCGGAAGTGGCCGATGCCCTGCAGGCGGCGCTGCGGAATCTGGTCGCGCTGGGCGCCATGCCGGTTCCGGTCACGATGCCGCAGGTGGATGCGGTGGTCTCGGGCTGGGTCGCGCATTGCGGCGTGGAGGCAGCGGTGGCGCACTCGGCGACCTTCCCCGCGCGGCGCAGCGAATACGGGCCCGTTCTGGCGGCACTGCTCGATGGCGGGCTCGCTATGAGCGGAACCGAGTACCAGCGCATCCTGCTTGCCCGCGCTGAATTCACCGGCCGCCTGAACGCGCTGATGCAAGGCGTCGACCTACTGCTTACACCGGTGATTCCTTTTACCGTACCGAGTCTGGCGCAGCTCGCCGAGTTGCGCACGCAGCCCGGCTACCGCTTGGAACTGAGCCGATACACCGCACCCTTCGACATGTCGGGCCATCCGACGATCACACTGCCGGCCGGCTTCACGCGCGAGCGGCTTCCGTTGGGCGTGCAGCTGGTCGGCGCACATTTGCGCGAGGAACTGCTCGTGCGGGCCGGGCGCGCCTTCCAGAATGCGACAGATTGGCATGCGCGGCGGTCACCGGTCGAATGAGGAGCCTTCGGCGAGACCCGCTGCAGCCTCCAAACTGAGGAGCGATCGATGGCTGCAAAGCCCGAATCCGTCGGCATGTGCTCGCAGCGTCTGGCTCGCATCGACCGCTTCCTGGCCCAGCACTATGTCGACTGCGGCCGTCTGCCCTGCGCGCTGCTGCAGGTGTCGCGAGACGGGAAACTGGTGCATCAATCAGTGCTGGGAAAATCCTCGCTGGAAGCCGGCACCCCAATGACTGACGACAGCATCGTTCGCATGCGTTCGATGACCAAGCCGATCACCAGTGTGGCCATGATGATGCTGGTGGAACAAGGCCTGGTGGCGTTGGACGACCCGGTGCATCGCCATATCCCGGCGTGACGCGACCTAGCGGTTTATGACGCCGGCGGCAGCGGCCTGCCGGGCACAGCTGCGGCTTGCAGACGAGGCCGGTCGACGCGCCGATGCGCATCATCGACCTTCTACGCCACACCTCGGGCCCGACCTATGGCTTTCAGTCTCGCACCAACGTCGATGCCGCCTACCGCGCGAACAAGATCGATGTGCTGGAGCGCGACGACGGCCTGGACGGTTTCATCGACGCGCTGGCCAAGATGCCGCTGGAGTTTTCACCAGGCACGGCCTGGAACTATTCGGTCTCGACCGACGTGCTCGGTTTTCTGGTGAGCAAGATCTCGGGCCTGCCCTTCGACGAGTTTCTGCGCCAGCGCATCTTCGGCCCGCTGGGCATGCACGACACCGACTTCTTCGTCCCCACCGACAAGGCCTCAAGGCTGGCGCAGTGCTACATCCGTGGCGCCGACGGCAAGCTTGCGCCGCTGCCGGGCCACAACTTCCTGGAGCCGCCGGCCGCGCCTTCGGGCGGCAGCGGGCTGGTCTCTACCGCCTCCGACTACATGCGCTTTTGCGAATGCCTGCGCAGCGGCGGTGCGCTCGGCGAAGTGCGGCTGCTCGGCCCGAAGACATTGGCACTGATGTGCGCCAACCACCTGCCGGGCGGGTGCGACCTGGGCGACAGGTCGATCTCGCTGTTTTCCGGAGCGCTGTTCAAGGGCTTGGGCTTCGGCCTGGGATTTGCGATGACCACGGACGTGGCGAAGTCGAGGGTGGCCGGCTCGGTAGGTGAACACTTCTGGGGCGGCTCCGCGTCCACCACGTTCCGGATCGACCCGGTGGAAGACATCAGCGTGGTCTTCCTGACGCAGTTCGCGCCGTCGACCTTGTACCCAATCCGGCGCGAGCTGCTCACGATGATCAATGCCGCGGTGATCGAATCGCGAGCCTGAGGGACTGAGCAGTATCCGGGAATCAGCACCCAACAAGGGGCGGGGTAGTCGAGACTACGTAGCCGTACAGGCGACGGTCGTGGTCGTCAGCTAATGGTCGAGTCCGGCCGGCAAGCGTGTGCCCAGACAGCCGTCATTGAACAGAAATCAGTCCTCGGCTTCGCGGCTGGTGCCGCGCGCGGAAGGGCCTGGAGCAGCGCCCGGGTACGCTCAGCGCCTGTAGGTTGCCGTGAACGAGGCGGTGTCCAGCAGCGCCGCGCCCAACCCCTTGTTGAGCACGAAGCCGTACAGCGCCGCGCTTCCGGTGACCGGAATGCCGCCTGCAGCCTGGACGCTGGGGACAGCCAGGGCAAACAGCGTGAAGATGTAGCGGTGTGGCCTATCGCCCACGGGCGGGCAGGGGCCACCGTAGTTGCCGTTCGCGCCAGTTGCGCCGGTGTCCATGAAATCGGTATTGCCACCGTAGGCACCGGGCGGCAGGGTGGCCGGGCTGTTGCCCGCGCCTCGCGCCAGCCCGGTGGCGGTGGCCGGAATGTCGTAGACGGCCCAGTGCCAGAAGCCGCTTCCGGTAGGAGCGTCGGGGTCGTAGACCTGCAGCGCAAACGACTGCGTCCCGGCTGGCGCGTTCTTCCAAACCAGCTCGGGCGACATGTTGCCGCCGGTGCAACCAAAGCCATTGAGCACGAAGAGGTTGGCGAACTTGCCGCTGGCCAGGTCTGGGCTGCTGAGCGTGAAACGCGGGCCCCTGTGGGCGTCGTCGGCCAAGGCCGGCATTGACAGGGCAGACAGCGCCGTCGCGGCGGCCAGAGCAAGGGTCTTGATATGCATGTCGAGGTCTCCAGAGGCTGGCCGGCGAGCGCGGTCCGTCTTCGCAGAAGATAGGGGCTTCGGATCAACCCGGCAAGACGCGACAAACCTTTTCCAGGACCGGGTCGCAGCTTGCGAAGAGGCGGTCGACGAGTGGCCTTTGGCGGGGAATGTGCGTCCAGCCCGTCACCACATACCCGCCATCGAAGCCGGCCGCTCCGGCGCGTCGGCTGGTGCTGCCGCCGCCTGCGACGTCCTCAGATCTCGGTCTGCTCGGAGATCTCGAGCGCGTCATCTACCTCGATGCCGAGGTACCTCTCCAACGATGCTCCTTCGCAGCGTCATGCGCATTGCCGCGGAACGACGTGGAAGCCGGCCGGGCCGCAGGCCCAAGGGCAGCTTTCCGGCGCGACCGCCTACTCACACTGTCGGCCAAGAGCCGTCATATCCACTCGCACCCGGAAGCGGCCGCTCGAGGAGTTCGGTTGGCGACGTCGGAGTTGCTCGTGACACACCGCCTTAGCGTCCCGAGCCACCGGGTTCCGAGCATCGGAGTGGTGCCAGGGGCAATCGCGAACCGGGTTCAAGAGACGTTCGCAGGTGAGGTGCGTGAGCGGCGTCGAGCGCGCAACAGTCCGATGACCAGCAGCCCACCCGGCAGAAGCATCCAGGTCGATGGCTCCGGTACCGGTGTGAGCAGGACAGCGCGAATCTGGCCGTCGGCGTTCATCGCGTTGGCCACGATGTAGCTCGCGTCGTTGATGGAGCGTGCCCGCTGAATCTCCCAATCGGAGGCGTCCGCCACCAGGGCGTTCAGCTCGAGCATGCCGTCCTGCGGTGTCCACAGAAAAGCTTGCTCACCGTTCGCTCCGCCATCGTTCCAGCCGACGACGAAGGCATCGCTGTTGACATCGGCGGCGAAGCTGCGCGCGGCCCCTGCCAGCCTGCCTAGCGAAATCAGCGTCGAAGTCGACGACCACAGGAAGGCGGTTTCACCGCTGGTCGGATCACGTGCATCGCCGGTGACCCAACCGTTGTCGTTGCTGATGCCGAAGGCCCGGGTGCGGCTGTCGGCATCGGTCGACAACGCGCCCACGCTTGTCAGATCGGGCGTCGCGATGAAGGCGTGCCGCCGGGCAAGACACCCAGGCTGCTCATGCCAACCGCAGATGTCCATTGGAACGCGCGTGTATCGTCGGTCGAATCGGACCATCCCGCAGCCGTGCCCGCGTTGTTGACGCCGAAAGCGACACTGCTGAAGTCCTGAGCACCGGGGTTGGGCAAGGTGCCCAGCCCCATGCCTGCGTTCGACGCGCTCCACAGCGTGGCCTCGCGCCGCGTTTGCGACAGGACGCTCTCGCCCGCCACCACCCCGCTGTCGTTGACGCCGAAGGCCCGCGAGGCGCTGACGCCATTGCCGAGAGTCAGCAGTTCCATCCCGGTAGCCGCGGACCAGCGGAAAGCGCGCGTGGTGCTGCCCTCTTGCAGCCAGCCGGACAAGAATTTGCCGCTGTCGCTCAAGCCGTAGCTGAAGCTTTGCGAGTAGCCGTCCAGGACGCCGAGGTCGGTGAGCCGGTAGGCAGGTGCTGAGTGCGCCGGCAGACTGGCAAGCGTGAGCGAGGCAATGCCGACAGAGAGCAAGTGGCGCATCGTTTTCGGTTCCGCTATTGAGAAGGGGTCTGTTCACGCTGCGAGGCGTGGATCGCGAGCGAGGCTATGGGCCAAACGGATGGGAAGCAATATGTCCGCCCTTGCATATGCATCGAACCAACGCGCTGATATCTCCATGCGCTGCGGGGATAGGATCGTGATGATTCACATCCAACCGAGGGCCAGGCCGCTATGGCACGAGCGACAACCACACGTTTGTGCGCGATGGCGCTCTTTGCATTGATGACGATTCACCCTGCATCCCTGCGAGCCAAGGCGCCGCCGCAAGAGCTCACGATCTACGCCGCCGGAAGCCTGCGCAACGCACTGAGCGATCTGGCGGTCGCGTTCGAGCAGGAGCACACCGTCAGGCCGAGCCTGACCTTCGGCGCCTCCGGTCTGCTGAAGGATCGCATCACCGCAGGCGAGTCACCCCAGGTCTTTGCGTCGGCCAACATGAGCCACCCCGAGATGCTGGCAGCGTCGGGCAAGACACAATCGGTGTCGGCCTTCGCACGCAACTCGTTGTGCGTACTGGCAACGCCGGCGTTCTCGCTGCAAGGCAAGCCGCTCGCGCAGCGCCTGCTCGATGCCGAAGTGCGGGTGGGCACTTCCACGCCCAGGGCCGACCCTTCAGGCGACTACGCCTTCTCAATGTTCGATCGCATCGAATCGACCGGCGCCGCAGGCGCGGGTGCCGCTGCCGCACTCAAGTCCAAGGCCCAGCAGTTGACCGGTGGGCCGAATTCTCCGAAGCCGCCTGCAGGCCGCAGCGTGTATGGCGACATCGTTTCCGCAGGCGCAGTCGACGTCTTCATCAGCTATTGCACCAACGCCACGCAAGCAAGGAACGAGCATGCCGAGTTGCAGATCGTGGCCGTGCCGGAAGCCATCAACGTCTCGGCACGCTACGGCGTGGCCTTGATGCAGGGTGCCGGCGAACCAGCGCAAGCTTTCGTGCGATTCATGTTGGGCCAGAAAGGGCAGGCCATACTGGCCCGGCATGGATTCAGTCCCCCTTAGATGCGCCGCCGCGAGTTGCTGACCGGCCTCGGTGCCGCCGCGCTGGCGCTGCCGGCACCTGCACAGGACAGGGCGGTTGCCGACGGCGCCGCTCGCCGGGTGAGCGTGCCGCGCGATGTCGAGCGGGTCTTTCCAGCGGGTCCGCCGGCGGCGATCCTGGTCTACACGCTGGCACCCGAGACGCTGATCGGCTGGCCGCGCGCCAACCGCGCCGACGAACTGCCGTTCCTGCTGCCGGGCATCGGCGACCGGCCCGAGGTTGGCCGCCTCACGGGCCGCGGCAACACCGCCAACCTCGAATCGGTGATCGGCGCCCGCGCCCAGTTAATCGTCGACAGCGGCTCGATACGCCAGACCTACATCGACCTGGCCGATCGAGTGCAGGCGCAGACCGGCATTTCCTACGCGCTGCTTGACGGGCGCTTCGCCGCGATCCCGCGCAGCTACCAGACCCTGGGTGACCTGCTGGGGCGTCCGGTGCGTGCCCGCGAACTGGGCCAGTACGCCGAGGACACGATGCGCAGCGTCACCTCGCGCATCGAGCGCGTGCCGGTGGAGCGACGTCCGCGCGTGTACTACGCGCGTGGTCCGGCCGGGCTGGAAACCGGGCTCGGCGGCTCGATCAACATCGAGATCCTCGATTTCATCGGCTTGCGCCTGGTCAGCAGCCAGCAACCGGGCGGCCTGGCGTTGGTTTCCATCGAGCAGGTGCTGCGCTGGGACCCGGATGTGATCATCACCATCGACCAGAGCTTCGCCGCCACGGTGCGCAGCGACCCGCTGTGGCAGGGCGTGCGCGCAGTGCGCGAAGGCCGCGTGTTCCTGTCGCCGAAGCTGCCCTTCGGCTGGGTGGACTTTCCGCCCGGCGTCAACCGCCTGCCGGGGCTGTGGTGGCTGGGCAAGGTGGCCTTCCCCGCGCTGTTCCCGGAAGATCTGCGCCAGATCACGCGCGACTTCTACCGCCGCTTTTACGGTGTCAGTCCGAGCGACGCGCAGGTGGATCTGGTGCTCGCCGGCCGCACGTAGTGGAAAGTGCCCGGCCGTCGCGTTCGGCGCTGCCCGGCATGCTGCTCGCACTCTGCGTGCTGGCGATCGGCGTGACCGTGGCCTTTCTGGTCGGCCGCTATCCGGTGTCGCCGGGCGACTTGGTCGCCGCGGTGTGGACTCGCGTCAGCGGCACCACTGCGGGGGTGCCCGCGGCCGTCGACACGGTCGTGTGGCAGGTGCGTGGTCCGCGCGTGGCAGCCGCCGTGCTGGTCGGCGCCGCGCTGTCGGTGGCCGGCGCAGCCTTCCAGGGCCTGTTCCGCAACCCGCTGGTCTCACCCGACATCCTCGGCGCTTCGGCGGGTGCGGCGCTCGGCGCGGTGCTGGGCATCTACCTGTCGCTGGGGCTGTTCGGCATCCAGGCGGCGGCTTTCGCCGGTGGCTTGCTGGCGGTGGCCCTGGTCTATGCGCTGGGCGGCGCGATGCAGCGCGGCGACCCGGTGCTGACGTTGCTGCTCACCGGCATCGTTGTTGGCTCCTTGCTCGGTGCCGGCATCGGATTGATGAAGTACCTGGCCGACCCCTACAACCAGTTGCCCGCGATGACCTTCTGGCTGCTGGGCAGCCTGTCGGCCACCAGCGGGGCCGACCTGCTGCCGCTGCTCGGCCCGGTGGCCGCGGGCACCGCAGTGCTGCTGGCGTTGCGGTGGAAGATGAACGTGATGTCGCTGCCCGACGAAGAGGCGCGCGCGCTCGGCGCCCCGACGACCGGGTTGCGCGTGCTCATCGTCGCCGCGGCCACGCTGGTCACCTCGGCCAGTGTCGCCGCGGCCGGCATCGTCGGCTGGGTCGGCCTGGTGGTGCCGCACCTGGCGCGCATGCTGGTCGGGCCGTCGTTTCCGCGCCTGCTGCCGGCGACCGCGCTGCTCGGTGGCGGTTTCATGCTCTTCATCGACACGCTGGCGCGCTCGGTCGCGCCGGTGGAAATTCCGCTCGGTGTCTTGACAGCCGTCATCGGCACACCGTTCTTCCTGTGGCTGTTGCGCAGCACGCAGCGCGGCTGGTCGTAGATGCTGCACGCCAGCGGCCTGGCCATCGGCTACCCCGGCCACGCGGTGGGCAGCGGCTTCGAACTCGAGCTGCGACCGGGCCAGGTGCTGGCGCTGCTGGGGCCGAACGGCTGCGGCAAGACCACGTTGCTGAAAACCTTACTCGGTCTGCTGCCGGCGCTGGCCGGACAGATCGATCTCGATGGCCGGCCGCTGGCCACCTTCAGCAGTACGCAGCGCGCACGTCGGCTGGCGTATGTCCCGCAGCAATCGGCCGGCACCTTCGCCTTCACCGTCGCGGACCTGGTGTTGATGGGGCGCACCGCACATGGCGGCCTGCTCGCCCGGCCAACCGCGCAGGATCGCGCCGCCGCGACGGCGGCAATCGAGCGCATGGGCATCGCCCATCTGGCCGGGCGCGCCGCAACGATGGTCTCGGGCGGAGAGCGGCAACTGGCCTTGATTGCCCGAGCGCTGGCGCAGCAGGCGCAGATCGTCGTGCTCGACGAGCCGACCGCGAACCTCGACTTCGGCAATCAGGGCAAGGTACTGCGCGAGGTGCGGCGGCTGGTCGACGACGGTCTGGGTGTGCTGTTCTCGACCCACGACCCGAACCACGCCAGCCGCTACGCCGATGAGGTGCTGTTGATCCGCGACGGACGCCCTATGGCCCGCGGGCCGGCGCGGCAGATCATCACGCATGCGCAACTGGAACGTCTGTACGGCACGCCGGTAGAAGCGATCGTCGCGACAGGTGGCGCGCGGGCCTGGTTGCCCGCTTGAACGCTCGTTGCTCGCTGCTACAGCCGGAATCCCAGCCCGGCGAGTTGCTCGCGCGCCGCAGCGTCGGCAAGCAGCTTGCAAAACGCACGCACCGCCGGCCGTTCCATCCGGGCCTTGGGCACGATGAAGTCGTAGCTGCTCTTCGCGCAGCGCGATGAAGCCCAGGCCGTACTGGCGCGCCACCGTGTCGATGGCCACGCCCCAGTCGGCGCGGCCCTGGCGCACCGCGGCCGCCACCGCGTTGTGCGATTTGGTCTGCACGCCGTGGCCCGGCGGCTTGTTCGTGCCGAGCAACTTGTCGATGAGCACGCGCGTGCCGCTGCCGGCATTGCGGTTGACCATCACGCAGCCCGGATCGGCCAGCGCAGCGGCCACCGCAGCCTCTGCGCTCTTGGCCGGCAAAGCGCGCATCGCCTTCGCGGAACACGATGCCCTGCATGCGCCGATAGCCCGGCACCAGTGCCACCGTGTCGTCAAGCAGGTGGCGGTTGTAGTCGCCGGTGCCGGGGTCCATCAGGTGCACGCTGGCGATGTCGCATTCGCCGCGCAGCGCCGCCTTCGCGCCGCCCATGCTGCCGACGTACAGCACCTTGGCGCGCAGGCCGTCGCGCATCAGCCGGCCCACCAGCGCGTCGAGACCGACGCAGTGGCTGCCGATGACGACCAGGTCGGCCGGCTCGACGCCCTGCCCCAGCAGCTGCACCTGCACCTCGCTGCCGGCGTCCACGATCTCGGTGTGCTGGTCGATCGTGATGAAGCCGTCGGCACCGCTGAAGGTGGTCACCGAGCCCGAGCCCTTGCCCATCGGGTAGGCGCTCGGCGCACCGTCGCCCTGCACCAGGCTGACGAGCAGGTACTCGGTGCGCCCGCGCTCGGAATTGACCCGCAGCGGCAGTGTGGCGGTGACCGTCTGCCGGCGCTGCGGCGGCAGTCCGGCAAAGGCGCGGATCACCGGCGCGACGAATTCGTGGAAGGTGAAGATGGCCGACGTCGGAAAGCCCGGCAGGATGACCACCGGCTTGCCGTTGCTCACCGCCAGGCAGATCGGCTTGCCGGGCTTCAGCGCCACGCCGTGCGCGACGATGCCGGGGTCGCCGAGCCGGCTCGCCACCCGGTACGACAGGTCGCCGGCGCCCTTGGAGGTGCCGCCCGACAGCAGCACCACGTCGTACTGCAGCGCGGTGTCCAGCGCGTCGGCTAGCTGCTGCTCGTCGTCGGGAATCACGCCGAGCGTGATCGGCTCGCCGCCCGAGTTCGGTCACCGCCGCACCGACGATCGCCGCGTTCGAATCGTAGATCGCGCCCAGCGGCAGCGGCGACCCGGGCGGCACGATCTCGTCGCCGGTGGACAGGATCGCCACGCGCGGGCGACGGCACACGCGCACCTCGGCCACACCGATAGCTGCCAGCACGCCGATCTCGCGCGAGCGTCAGCACCTGCCCGGCGCGCAGCACGGTCTCGCCGCGTGCGATGTCGGTGCCGGCGAAGCTGACGTTGTCACCCTGCGCCACCGCACGGCTGACCTCCACCGACACCGTGCCATTCGCATCGACGACATCGGTGTGCTCGACCATGACGACGGCATCGGCGCCGCGCGGCAGCATCGCGCCGGTGGCGATGACCGTCGCCTCGCCGGAACGCACGATGTTCGCCGGCACGACGCCGGGGGTCAGCACCTCGGCATTTCGCTGCACGCGTTCGCGGTGCTTCTTCCGTGGCGCCGAACGTGTCTGCGGCCAGCATCGCAAAACCGTCGACGTTGGAGCGATCGAAGCCTGGCACGTCCACATCGGCGATGACGTCCTCGCCCAGCACCCGGTTGAGCGCGGCCGCCAGCGGCACCGACTCGAAGCCGAGCGGCTGCAACTGCAGATGGCGGCGGAAGCGCGTCGGTGGCCTCGTCGCGCGTGATGACGGTCAGGAACTGCGTCTGGCGGCCATCGGTCGCAGCTGCGGCGGTTGTTGTGCGAAGTGAAGTGCGAGGTGAAGTGCTCATGGTCTAGGCCTGGTCTAGGCCGGGTCATACAGGTACACGTCGACTTCGGTGTCCGGCGCGCAGCCTTCGCTGTCGGCTGGCACGACGACGAAGCCGTCGGCGCGCACGGTCGACGACAGCACCGAGGCGCCGCTCAGCGCGAGCGGCTCGACGCAGGCCCTGACGCAGACGCACGCGCACATAGTCCACGCGGCCGATGGCCGACACGATCTTGCGCCCGACCCTCGCCCTGCGCGCCGCGTACGGCCAGGCGTGCGGGGCGCCCGCCGCGCAGTCGGATGGCGCGACCGGCGAAGAAGTCGTAGGCGCACAAGCAGGACACCGGGTTGCCTGGCAGCAGGAACACCAGCGTCGAGCCGATGCGACCGAAGCCCGCAGGGCTGGATGGGCGCATCGCGATGCCATGGATCGCCAATTCGCCCACCTGCGCCAGCAGCCGAGGCGCATGGTCTTCGGTACCCACGCTCGATCCGCCCGAAATCAGCACGACATCGGCCCCTGCGGCAGCAAGTGCTTCGCGAATGGCGCGACGGGTCGTCACCGGTGCGAATGATCTCCAGCATCTGCCCGCCGTCACGCTCGACAAGCCCGCGCAGCATCGCCGAATTGGCGTCGTAGATCTGATAGTCGGCCCTCGCGCTGCCCGGGCGCAACCACTTCACCGCCCGTGACGACGATGCGCACCCGTGGCTGGCGCAGCACTTCGACCTGGGCCAACCCCAACGATCCGACCACACCCAGATCCTGAGGGCGCAGCCGCCGGCCTGCACTCAGCACCGAAGTGCCACAGGCAATGTCCTCGCCCAAGCGTCCGACGTTCCTTGCCCGGACCGAACGCCATCGCGATCTCGGCCCCCGTGGCTGTCTCGCGCGCGTATTCGGCGGGCACCACGGCATCGGCGCCGTCGGGCATCGGCGCTCCGGTCATGATGCGCACCGCCTGCCCCGGCAACACGCTGCCGTCGAAGCGCTGCCCCGGCAGTGCCTGGCCGATCACGCGAAACGTCAGCGGGTTGTATTCGCTCGCGCCGATCGTCTCTTCGCCGCGCAGCGCATAGCCGTCCATCGCGGAGCGATCGAAGGCCGGCACGTCGATGGCCGCGACCACTTCGCTGGCCAAAATCCTGCCCGCCGCTTGCTCGGTGTCGATGACCTGCGACCCCAGGCGCGGCGTGTGTCTATCGATCCACTGCCACGCAGTGTCAACCTCGGCACGACGGGTAAAGCCTCGCATGCGCACATCGCCAAGTCCGGGCCCCTTTGCAGACATTGCGCCAGCCGTCTCTCTCTTGCTGAAGAGAATTCACTCTATCACCGGTCGATCGCCGCGCCTGTACCGACACCGCCAAGGATGCGTCGCCCACCACATGGCTGCAACGCTCCGATTGGAGCTACGGCGGGGTGCTTATTACAAGCCAGAGGCGACCGCATCGGTCAAACGGGCCACGAATGAGGCGGACACATTCGGACACCTAAACCAAGGACACTGCCGCGCAGCGCGTGCCGGATCGCCGTCAGCGTTCCGCGGGCAGTTTGGGATCCCGCGCCAGCGACCGCTTTCATAAATGCCGAGAGGCAGCATCGGGTCGGCAGCGCCAGTTCGCGCCTGTTGAAAGCAGCCGCTGGGAGACCAAAGCTGCGGCAAGTTGAACCGCGATCACGTCGGCGTGTCCCGAATGTCAAGTTCCGAGGTGGAGCGGTCAGCCGCCTGACCGAGACCTGAGCGGCCGGTTTCGGCGACCGCCGACATTCGTCCGCCAAATCCGAACGGCCGCAGCCAGTCTGAAACGGACCTAGCATCGAGAAGTGCAACTGCAATGCCGGCGCGGGCTGGAAATTCTCTGGCCGTGACCAGGTCGGACAATGGCGCCATGCATCCGCTCGATCGGCCTGTCTGGGCAAGCCTGACCAGCTTCCGTGCGTCCGTATCCACAGGCAACGCCTGGGCACGACGCGCTTCAACCCTGAGGTCAATGTCTTCGCCTCAGCACGCGACGACAGCCCACAGGCACTGGGGGCGCTCGTGGAGCTGGTAGTACCGGGCGAGCGGATCCTCGTGCTGCAGGTGCCGCAGACCGCGGTGCCCGACGGGCTGGTCGCGCTCCCCTGACCGCCGCTGACACATACGGCAGTGGCAGGCGCCGACGCGCGCATCTTGCTTGCCTGCCACAGTGATGGTCACGGCGCCGCAGAGGCATTGGCCGGTGATCGCCGAAGTGGAGGGGCTCCTCATAGGAGTGCGCTCGGGTGCGACGGTCGTTGGCTGCATGTTCACGGCTTCCGAGAATCGATGTCGGGCAGGGGCAACCGGGATGCCGTAGCGTCCACAGAGCCACAACGGCATCCCATCTCGCCCCCAGGCGCGAAGCCACAAAAGATCAGACGCTCTGTCCTACCCAAACGAGCCTGCAAGCAGGCTTCGGCAATGGTCAGGGCGATCGTGTGAGGGTCCTCATTTCAGCGCGGTCTGAGCGCCGGCTTGGCAATTGACGCGCCCGGCAGGCCCGGAACTTTCCCCGATTTGAACGCCGTGAGCACAGGCGCAACATTGCCGGCAAGGGAAGCCCGGCGCCGCGCCGCAAATTGCAACCGTCAGCACGCGAGCCTTTGTCGTCTCGTGCGGGCCATCGCACGGCAAGCCATGCGTCGGCCAAATCCCTAAAACAGATATGCGGGAGGGTCTTCTCATGTCACATCGCTCCGTGAATCGCTCGGCCGTCATGGCTTACTTCGCAGCCGCGACGGCATCGATGGTGTTGCTCGGCTGTGGTGGTGGCGGCCAAGCCGACTCGACCGCGCCGTTGGCACAATCCGCCGGAACCGCGCGTGCGGCGCTGACCAATGGCGGCATGCCGATACTGGCGTGCGACAGCGGCGGTGTCGGCGCGATCCAGTTGATCTCGGATCTGCCCACGCTGCCGACGACCACGCCGCCGAACGACACCTCCGTCACGATCGCTTCGGTCAGCAGCGACACATTGCCTTCAGGCATGCCCTATTGCCTGGTCAAAGTCGTGGTGCAACCCGCGATCAACATCTGGGTCGGCCTGCCCACCGGTGGGCAATGGAACGGGCGGCTTCAATCGGAAGGTGGAGGGGGCTACGCGGGCAGTGTGAGTGTGCCGGAGCAAGCAATCGCAGCCGGCTATATCGGCGTGCGCACCGACACCGGACATACGGGGGGCAGCGGCAGTTTCGGCATGTTGACGCCGGTGCCCAATGGTGCACCCGACGTTCAGTTGCAGACCGATTTCGCCTACCGTTCGGAACACCTGATGGCGGTCATCGGCAAGCAGCTGGCGCAGGCCTTCTACGGCCAGTTGCCGATCTACTCCTACTGGAACGGGTGTTCCACCGGTGGGCGCCAAGGCCTGCGCATGGCGCAGGACTTTCCAAATGACTACGACGGCATCCTGGCCGGTGCACCGGCGATCCACTGGGACCGCTTCCAGGCCTATCAGATCTGGCCGCAGGTGGTCATGCGCAGCGAAACGGGCGGTGTCATCTCCGAGGGCAAGAGGAACCTGGCGACAAGCGCGGCTGTGGCTGCATGCGACGCTGACGACGGCGTCGTCGACGGCGTGCTGAACGAGCCGCGCCAGTGCCAATACAACCCGGTGCAGGATGCGTCGCTCACCACCGCGACGTGCACGGCCGGGGACGACACCTGTCTGACGCCCGCTGAAGCCACTGCCATCCACAAGATCTGGGAAGGTGCTCGCAACCGCAACGGCAAGCTGTTGTGGTTCGGCCTGGAACGAGGCACCGCCCTGGGGGGACTGGCCGGAAACAATCCATTCTTCATCTCGGTGGCACAGCCGCGCTACTGGGTCTACTTCGATCCCGACTGGGACTGGACCACGCTGAGCTACGACAACTACGAAGCCTTCTTCAAGAAGACCATGCAGATGGTCAATCCGATGATGGGCAGCGAGAACCCGGACCTGACGGCATTCCGCAACACCGGCGGCAAGGTGCTGACCTGGCACGGTCTGGCCGACCCGTTGATCATGCCCGCAGGCACCGCCGCCTACTACGAAGCGGTCACCAACGCGATGGGGGGCGGCTATCAGCAGACCCAGCAGTTCTTCCGCCACTTCGAAGCACCCGGTGTGGGCCATTGTGGCGGGGGCGTCGGGCCGCAGCCGCAGGACCTGTTCCAGACAGTGGTCGATTGGGTCGAACAGGGCGACGCCCCGCAGACGCTGCTGGCCTCGAAGGATCTGGGCAACGGGGCGACGCAGACGCGCCCGCTATGCCCGTATCCGTCGAAGGCCGAGTACGTCGGCTCCGGCAGCACCGACGACGCAGCAAATTTCGTGTGCAAGCCCTAGCCGGCTTGGATCATCAAACAAGGTTCCGCAGGCGGGACGCACAGGGAGAACCGATATGAACATGGGCCATCTGTCGGCTGCGCTCGGGCTTGCCACCGCCATCGCGGCTGTCAACGCGGCACCCGTGGCATACGAAGGCGTGCTCGTTTCCGGCGTCACCATCGGTGGCCAAGTCGGCGGCTACGGCTGGTTCCTCGACGACGGCGCCAACGTCGACTACTGGAGCTTTAGCGCGCAGGCGGGCGATGTGGTGACGCTGAGCGTCGATCGGCTCAGCGGCAACCTGGATCCTGCGTTGTCGCTGTACCGCGGAACCACGGCGGCGGACACGAGCCAGTTCAACAGCAGCGGTGACTGGGGTGGCATGAGCTTCATCGGCAGTCTCGACGACGAGAAGGCGGCCTTCTTGCCGCCGCCGATTCCCAGCGGCGACCCGTTCGGTGTCTTTTCCATCGGTGCTGCCGGCAGCTACACCGTCGTCGTCGGCGGCGCCAACAGCAGCGACAGCCTGTCCTACCCCTATCGAATCGATCTGTCCATTACTCCCGTGCCTGAACCCGCCATGCTCGGCTTGTTCGCTGCCGGTTTGATCGCATTGCTGCCCGTCGCTCGCAGACGAAAGCGCTGACGCCGGTCGTCGATTTGGTGGTCGCTGCAGGATCAGGTCGTTTTGGCTGGTCCGGAGGGTTGCTCGAAGCCATCACAAAGCAGCCGAGTTTCATGGGCCGTCGGTGTGGTGCGAACCGGAACCGCCGAACACGTCCAACGGCTTCAACTTGATTGCCGCGGGAAGCACTCAGGACATCGACTGCACGCATAGCAACGTAGCCAGCAACGACGAACCCTGGATGCACACCAGATCGTGCCAGCGGCCGGGGATCAACAAGGCCGCGCGTCGGCGAGCCCTGTCCCATTCGAGCTCGACAAACACCAACGATGCACCACCGCATACAACCATCAGCAGCGCCATTGCGCTGCTGGACTCCGCGCGCACACCGAAGCGTGCAAGCGCCCAGCTCATCAAGCCGAGGGCCACGCCCGCACACACGGCGCGGCGCCGGGCACCCCCCACCAGCAACCTGAGGCTTCGCGAGACAAGGCAAGACGATGACATGCTGTGATTGAAGCTCGAATCGGCGCAGGCGTATGCGCGCAAAAGCAGGGGCTGAACCGCCTTGTGCATGGGTTAGCAGCTTTCGGACTCAGCGTTCGCCCAGCCCGGTCTGGAAACATTGCCGCAGCGGATTCGTCAGGTAGGTCATGAGCGTGCGTTTGCGCACTTCACGATCACGGTCGTCTGCATCCCGACAACAGGCGCAGGTCGCACAAACGCCGTACCTCCTGCGGTGCCACGGTGACAGGCACCGTGCAATGACGTGCCACATCGGCTGCGCAACTCGATCAGGCGACGCGCGCGTTGGGAAGGCTGATCGTGGCATGCGGCGGGAACAACGTGCTGTGGGGCACCGAGTCGATCAGGTACGGCTCGCCGCAGGAACAGATTCAGACCTTCCGAAATGCCAGGTCTCTGGCATCGCACTTCGGTGGTCCGCCGTACCATTTGCCATCGGAGTCCCTCCTCTGCGCAGTGAACCTGTAGGCCGACCACCCCGACGATGTGCTACTCCGCCCAGATCAAGGCCAACTACGGCAAGTACGTGCGCCAGTTCGGCGCACACATGAGCATCGGCGACTTCGTCGAGCTGTTCTATCACCGCCAGACCAACAGCCGCATCAAGATCCCGAAGTCGCTGCAGGCGGAGTTCGCCGAACCGCAGTACCGACGACGAGCGAACGATCGCAGAGCTGATCGAGGCGTTCAATGCCGCCCAGACCACCAAGCTCGAGCAGGAGCTGTTCAGGCAGCGCAAGCGCCTGGCCGACGCCGAGCGCACCTTGCAGACGAAGACGACCAAGGCCGCCCAGGAAAGCCAGCGCATCGCCTCGAGCAAGATCGAATGGGCCAAGGGCAAGCTCGACGAGCTGCGACGCAGCGAGCTGACCGGCGAGGACGCGCGCATCTTCCCCGGCTGGTACGCCCCGGTGATCGTCAGCGAGGGCGGCCGCCTGGTCGTCAAGCCGATGCGCTACCAGTGCCGCCTGGCCGGCAAGCCGGCCTTCTACGACACCAAGTTCCCCGGCACCTACAACGCGCGGCGCGACAGCCTGGAGAAGTTCTGGAAGGGCCAGTTCGGCACCTCGCACGGCATCCTGGTGGCGAACGCCTTCTACGAGAACGTCAACCGGCACCGCATGGAAGGTCGCGAGCTGCGCGAGGGCGAGGATGTACAGAACGTCATCCTCGAATTCAGGCCCCGGCCCCAGCAGGACATGCTGGTGGCCTGCCTGTGGTCACGCTGGACGGGGCCTGGCGAGCCCGATCTGCTGTCGTTCGCCGCCATCACCGACGAGCCTCCGGCCGAGGTGGCCGCGGCCGGGCACGACCGCTGCATCATCCCGATCAAGCCGCAGAACATTCGAGGCCTGGCTGAACCCGCAGCCGGGTGACCTGGCGACGCAGTACGCGATCCTCGACGAGCGCGAGCGGCCCTACTACGAGCATCGGCTCGCGGCCTGAAGACCAAACCGCTTTCGTAGACGGAGTGACCGTGGCGTACAACAAGGACCAGTGGACTGCGTCGTTCGAAGGCCAGATGAACATCCTGCGGCCTCACCTGACAGCCCGGATTCTGGCCACGATGAGCCTGGCCGCCTGGCATCGGCACGGCCGCAACGACGAAGATCCGATCCAGGCCGCACGCGAGTGGTCCAAGTCGCTGGACAAGCCCGCTGGCGGGTCGAACCGGAAGCTCACGCCCTGAGCCGGTGCTGGCCCACGCTACGGGCCATGAACCGATGGATATCAGGAAGGTACGACAGCCGGGCCGGCGATGGCAGCTGAGGCGGTTGCCGGCCCGATGCTGAAGTCGGCGTCAGCGCGCCGGTGGCATCAGATCACGCAGCCGCGTCCTTCAGCTTCTTCAGCGCGCGGGTCTTGATCTTGACGCTCGCCGGCTTGGCGGCGAAGACGCGCTCTTGCTTGGTGAACGGATCGATGCCGGTGCGCTTTTTCTTCGCCGGCACGTTGACCACGTTGACCTTCAGCAGTCCCGGCAAGCGTGAACGAGCCCAGCCCCTTCTTGTGCACGCTGGCCAGGATGGTGGCTTCCAGCGAGGCCATGACGGCGCGCACTGCCTTGAGCTCGACTGCGGCCAGTTCGGCCAGGTGGGTGATCAGGCTGGTCCTGTTGAAGGCCGTGTTGATCGGCTTCACGGCAGCGGGCTTGGCCGGAGTTGCGGCCTTCGCGGTCTTCTTCGCGGCAGTCGCCTTCTTGGCCGGCGCCTTGGCTGTCGTCTTGGTCATCGATTTCTTTGCAGTTGCCATTGAGTCTTTGGTGTGGAGAGTTGAACACGCCTCGTGTGAGGGCGGCGCATTGTGCACTCCGGCACGGCACAATCGCCGGCATGGCAAACATCGCATCCGTCCTCAAGTCCGAAATCTCCCGCATCGCGCGCAAGGAAGTGCGCGCCGAAACCTTGGGCCTGAAGAAGGCCGTCGGCGTGTACCGCAGCGAGATCGCCGCGCTGAAGAAGCGCACGCAGTACTTTGGAAGCCGAGCTGCGCCGCCTGGGCAAGGCGCAGGCGAAGGCAGCCCCGGTCGAAGCGCAGGCACAGCCCACGCAGAAGCTTCGATTCAGTGCAAAGAGCCTGGCCTCGCAGCGACGAAGACTGGGTCTGTCGGTGCGAGAGTGTGCGTTGCTGCTGGGCACTTCAGAACAGTCGATCTACAACTGGGAGGACGGCAAGTCCCGCCCGCTGGCCAGGCACCTGCCGGCGATTGCGGCACTGAGGACGCTGGGTAAGAAGGAAGCTGCTGCCCGGCTGGCGTCGCTGCGGTAGTTGCCGAACCATCGGCTGTGGAGTAACGGTTCGTTGGGCGTCGAGAAGGCACCCTTCCATGTCCGTCGAACGCTTTGCTGCCTTGTTTCTGCCGTCGCTTCAAACGGAATTTGGCAAAGTCTTCTATTCTGGTCAATCCGCCTTTGAGCGATCGCGCAGTAGGTTGTATGTTCTTGACAAAAACGCGGGTGGCGATCCCGCACGAGTTCGCAGGCCAGCAATTCGGAGTAGTCGGCGTTCGGACCCTGCACGCGGTCGTACATGCTGCGCAGCACCGCGGCGCAGCACCCCTGTCCGTTCGAGCGGGAAGCTCAAGTCCTGAGCCTGTGGTGGCCCACGCTATGGGCCATGAACTCGATCGACATGACGCTGTGGATGCGACCCTCGGCCGCCCTGCCTCGCGAGCGCTGTTGCCTGTACTGCCGTTGGGTGGAAGTGGCAGCGCCGGTGCGCTGGGGCGGGCAACGGAGCCTGCAGTGCACCAATCCCAAGTATCTGCGGGGAATGGCCGCTGAGACGCGATCGTGCTGCCTGTTCGAACGCGAGCCGGGTGCCGATGACGATCTGCAGACGCCGGCCGGCTTTACCAGCGGCTGAGCTGCTGGCATCTCACTCAGCACCAGCGATCTGAACCTCACCGGCTGAGACCCACATCGTCCCTCGCCGGCGCGCGCGACACGTCGGGAGCCCTGGCCGTGTGCCCAGGGCTGTGCATCGACGCCGCTTCCTTGACGAAGGCGGCGATCGAACGCGCCAGAGCGCGGTCACCCGCGTCGCCCGATGCGGCCAGTGCACGGCCGACATGCGTCCAGGCCTCTGCGGCGGCAGCCCTTGTGGCAAGAGCCTGTGCGCCGTTCCTTGTGCCGACATGCCTGGTGCGCAGCCGTCCATCCTCACGCGCCTTCAGACGCCACAGGGGCTCGTAGTCGCGGTTGCTCCCCCGTGTCGCCTGCCGGGTGGCTTCGGCGTCGATGCCCAGGTCGCGCAGCTTCTCGGCGAAGGTCTCGCGCCAGCGGTGCAGGTCGGCCTTGCGCGGGTTCAGCCGCTTGCCGTGCTTGGACTCGGCGCGCACGCTGATGTGCACGTGCGGGTTGGCCTGGTGGTCGTGCAGCACCATCACGAGCTTGTGGTCGGCCAGCTCCGTCTTCGCGAACTCGCGAGCCGCGCGCTGCACGGCCAGCGGGTCGGTGCCGCGCGGCATCGACAGCATGATGTTGAAGGCCTCGCGCCGGTCACCCACGTCGTCGATCAGGCTGCCGCCGTAGCGCCAGTCTTCGGCCAGTTCGTGCAGGGCTTGCTTGCCGCGCATGGTCTCGCCGCGCTCGTCCTCGATGTCGAGGCGGCCGTTCTTGCTGATGTACCGGAAGTGCGCGGCGATGGCCTTCATGCCGCGCCCTCCCCCGGTGACCTTGACCATCACCTGCGGCGCGCGGCGGCTCACGGTGGCTGCGATGCGCTCGCGGATGCGGGCTGCGCGCTGCTGGGCGGACTGGCCCTTCAGCCGAGGCTGCGCTCGCTCGCGGACCATGCGGTTGCCGGGATAGAACAGCCGGTCGCCCCATTGGATCAGGACGCCGTCGATGTTGGGGGCTGGGGTCATGGGTTCACCTTGCGATCAGTTGGTGGATCGCTGCAGGCTTGTGCGCGCCTGCTGCTCGGGCGCAGATCGGCCAGCGCGCTCGACGCCAGCCGCAGGTGGCCGCGCACGTCGGCTTCGAGCGTGTCGAGCATCTGCCGGTACTCGCGCGCAGCCGGCAACTCCCCTTGGCGCAGCAGCAAAGCCAGGTGGCGGATGTCGCGTGCCAGCGTCGACATCTCGGCGCTGGAGGCGACCAGCGCGGCGATGTGTTCCGTGCGGCTGGCGCCGGCCGTCAGTGCGGGCACGCCGGCGGCCAGTCCCGCCAGATAGTCGCCCGCCGTCAGACCGGCTCGGCGTGCGGCATCGAAGGCTGTTGTGGCCTGCTCACGGGTCATGCGCAGCGAAACGCGGATGCGGTCGCTGGGGTTGCCAACGATGCGCCGTTCCGGTCGCTCCGTGATCTCGGCTGGCACGCCAAGCGCAGCCGACAGAACGTTGCGCACCACATCCGACGGCGAAACGCCCAGCGCCCGCGCGCGCTCGAACAGCGCCGCCTTCAGGCCATGAAGATCGACCGTGATGCGGTCGCGTACCGAGGGTGCCATACCCGAGCCTTCTGACATGCGTGAGCTTGTCCGACAACGGCGCCAGCGCGCCTATCCTGCACTCACCTACGCATTCAGTATTGGCTCGGTTCGAGCTCAATCGAGCGATGAATTCGAGCCTGAATTTCAGCGCGCGGTCACTCACATCGATGCGGCGAAATATTCGCAGCTTGAGGATCGCGCGCAGCGTTGAGCGTCTACACCGAGTCCGAATTGGTGTTGCGAGACCAGGTGACCGGCACGCCGACGCGGCGCATCAGGCATTGGCGATGCTGCGGTGTGCCGAGCGAACCGATGCGGCGCGTCTATAAGCTGCTTATGAGCATGGTGCGCGCGCCAACCATGCGGCCGCCGACGCCTTCGCCGGCAGGTCACTGCATCTGTGCAATGCGCTCGAATCTCGTGCGCCTGTGGTCGCTCGCCGCTATAAGCGGCTTATAGCCATTGCGCGCCAACCACGCGCAGGCTGTCGACGGCCTTGCCGACACATCTCCGCGCGCGGTCACATACGTATGCGAAGCGGAATATCTGCAGCTCAAGGATCGCTGCGGCCGTGAGCGTCGACACCGAGGTCCGAGTAGGCGTTGCGAGCGCAGGTGATCGCCGGCGCGCGGACGTGGCACATCGGCATTCAGCGAGTTCGCGCTGGGCCCAGCGAACCCATGCGCCGCCTCTATAAGCCGCTTATAAGCATTGCCCACCAGCCATGCGGCTGCCGGTGCCCTCGCCCGCAAGTCACTGCGTCTGCGCAGCGCGCTCGAATCCTGTGAGCCTGAGCTCGCTCGCTGCGACAGCCAAGCGCGCGTCGTCGTCGCAGCGCCGCACGTAGACCTGTCCAGCGGCGTCAGGTGCGACGTCCAGCACGATCTCGACGTCGTGCTCTGCGTGGCGGGCGAACAGCGCGAGGCGGGGCGAGGTCGCTGCCGCGTTGGATCGTGGTGAACGATCTCGTGCCGGTGACGGCGCATGATCAATGGGCTGCGCCGACGCTGTCTGGCTGCGATCGGGCCTCGCTTGCGCGGGTGGCGGTGCTGCGGATGGCGGTTCAATCGGCGCGATGACTTCGCCCGCCGGCTCGATCGAACCGTCGATCGAGTCGCCCTGCTCCTCTGCGCCGGCTGCAGCCGACCGAAGCTCGAGCTTCAGCGCTTGGACATCGGCACGCGTGATGCTGGCGCGCTGTTCGGCCCAGGCCAGCACCCGCTGCGGCGCCATCGCCTGCAGCCGTCTGCAGGTGATACAGCTCGGTCAGGCCCTGGCACTTGCCCTGGCGGTACAGCGTCATCAGCCAGTCGGGCGCGTCGATCAAGGCGCTGGCATAGACCACATAGGGCTGGCTCTTGCCCAGGCCCCTGGCGATCTGCGCCTGCGTCTCGCCGAGTGCCAGGCGACGCTGCACGAACAGCGCCAGCTCCAGCGGCTTCAGGTCCTCGCGCTGCTCGTTCTCGATCACCTGGGCGTAGCCGTCGGCGCCTGCATCGACGTAGGCGGGAATCGTCGGCTTGCCCAGCATCCTCGACTGCGCGCAGCCGCCGCGCGCCGAGGTTGAGCAGCCAGCGCCGCGGTGCTTCGGGGTGGGGACGCACCGAGATGGCCTGCAGCACCCCGCACCGCTCGATCGAGTCGGCCAGCTGCCGCAGCTTGCGCGCATTGAACTCCTGGCGCGGCTGCTGCGGGTCCTCGTCGATGTCGTCCACCGGCAGCTGCAGCGGCACACCGGTCGGCGTCGGCTCGTTCAGCAGGTCCAGATCGTCGAGCTGCAGGGTCATGGCCGGCTCCCGATGGCTTGCCCGCGGCGTTGCGGTGCGGGCGCCGACGGCGCCGTCAGCAGCGCGCTCAGCTTGCGCAGCGTGGGCTCGATCTCCCGGGCGGCATCGCGCGCGGCCGTCTTCTTCATCTCCCACAGCACCTCGCCGCTGGCCTGCGCTTCGGCGATGGCCGAGCGCCGCGGCATCGAGGCGATGTCGCCGGGGGAGTCGCCGGTGCTGATCAGCAGCGGGTAGTAGCGCTGCACGAGCTGCACGAAGTTGGCGCGCTGGAACGGCGTGGCCTCGACCATCGTGGGCAGCACGCCGAGCAGCTGCAGCTTCGCATTGAGCACCGCCTTGATCTTGCGCACGCCGGCGCGGTCGTGGTTGAGCAAGCTGTGCACGCCTTCCATGGCCTCCTGGTTGAGCTGGATCGGCGACAGCACGAAGTCGGCCGAGGCCAGCGCGGCGATGACGCGGATGTCCGGGCTCGGGTTCGTGTCGATCACGCACAGGTCGAACTGCGGGCCCATCCTGGTCAGGAAGGCGCGCAGGTTGCGCGCGAAGGGGGTGTGCAAGGTGGGCTGGCGTTCGAGCATCGACAGCGCCCAGTCGCCCTTGACCAGCACCAGGTTGGCAGCGGGCATGGTCGAGACCGGCTCGCTCAGCAGCTGCGCGGCCATGACGGCGGCCGGGGTGATGCGATTGGATCGGGCCAGCGAGCCGGTGAAGTTGGCCTGGTGGTCGAAGTCGATGGCCAGCACGCGCTGTCCCTGCTGGGCCAGGTGGTGGACGAGCAAGGTGGCCACGGCCGTCTTGCCGACGCCGCCCTTCTGGTTGGCCAGGACGAGTGTTTTCATTTGCAGCTCCTCGTGTGGACGCTTTGGTGCCGCCGAGCGACCTGGCGGCACGGCGACTCCGCCGGCTCGATGCACCGGGAAGTTCTATAAGCGGCTTAAGCGCTTGCGCCAGGCTCGATGATTGAGCCGGCGCGAGGTGGATTCGCGCGATGATTTTTGGGTGGAATTTCAGCAAACCGTGCTCAGGGGCACTCTCGGCGGGGTGCCGGGACGCCCGCGAGATGGTGGCCTGCAGCCCTTCGACGGTGCGGCACCGCGGCGCCGCTGATGTGATGAATTTGCGGGCCGAATTCAGCGCGCGAACCGAGCTGGACAACAGCAACAATCGGTGCAAGCGAAGTGCCGCAACGCATCCCGAGGAAAGTCCCGCGTCCTATGAAGATCGCCGTCATCAACTTCGCCGGCAACGTGGGCAAGACGACCGTGGCCAGGCACCTGCTGATGCCACGCATCGAAGGTGCCGAGCTCGTGTGCGTCAAGCGCTCGATGAGCAATGCTGATCAGCGCCAGGCCGTGCCTGCGCGGCAGTTCGGCGAGCTGCAGGAGTATCTGCAGATGGTCGACAGCGCGGTCGTCGACATCGACATCAGCGAGTGCGAGGAGCTGTTGCGGCAGATGCACATGTACCGCGGCAGCCACGAAGACTTCGACTGCTTCGTCGTGCCGGCGATGGCTTCGCTCAACCAGCAGCTCGACACCATCGCCACGCTGGTCGAGCTGGCGCGCCTGGGCGTGGACGCGTCGCGGATCAGGGTCGTGTTCAACGCGATCGACGACGGTGTGGACATCCAGGACGCGTTCGGCGAGCTGATGGCATTTCTCGCTGCTCAGCCGATCGCCCAGGCCAGACCCGAAGCCCGATTGCGCAGGAACCCGATCTATGAACAAGTCATCAACGCCGGCGCCGACCTGGCTGCGCTGGCCCGCGATCGGACGGACTACAAGGCGCTGATCGCCCAGGTCACGAGCACCAGGGACAAGCTGGTGCTGTCCCGCACACTGGGCAATTGCCGGCTGGCTCGCGGGGTGCTGCCCGAACTCGATGCCTGCTTCACGGCGCTGGCGCTGGCGCCGACTCGAGCGACACCACCGGCGTCGCGACCGGTGGCGTGCGCACGGCGGCGAGTGGCGATGCGTGAAGAGCATCGCCACCCGTGACGGTGCTTCAGGCCTTGAGAGCGCGCATCTCCTCGGCCAGCACCCACAGCGCGCGGTTCAGCGCGACGTTGCGGTCGATGCTGGCGACTTCGCGGGTGCGCATGCGCCGGCCCTGCACCGTGCGGCCCGGCAGACCACCGCGGGTCGTGTGCTCCTGGAGCCTTTGCAGGTTGGTCCAGATGCTGTTGCCGACATCCTGCGGCCGTCGCACCTGCATCAGCTGCTCGGCCGTGATCGGCGCCGGTGGCTGGCCTTCGCTGCGCTCGCCGTAGCGCAGCGCCAGCGCGGCGCGGGCAAACGCCCTCTCCTCCTCGGGCTTCAGCTCGATCGCCTTCATCGCCTCGGTCGATGCGTCGACGGCGTCGAAGTCGTCGAGCACGCGGATCGCGCCTTCGATGACTTCGCCTCTGACATCGCCCTTGTGCTTGATGCGAATGTCGTGGGACGCATCGCCGACGACCAGGCCATTTGCGCAGATCAAGTCGCAGCAGCCCTGCCAGCAGTTGGTACGAGCTGGCACCGTCATGGCTGTTGATCAGGATGATCTCGTGCGCTTCGGGCCTGGTGGCCAGGCTTTCGGATTCGCGCCGGTGCCGCATGCGGATCAGGTGCTTGGTGTATTCGGTCTTGCCCTCGATGCGGCTGCGCCCCTGCGCGACCATGAACGGCTCGAAGCCTTCGCGCTGCAGCCCGCGCAGCACGTCGATGGTCGGGATGTAGGTGTAGCGCTCGGAGCGGCTGGCGTGTTTGCCTTCGGCGAAGATCGACGGCGCGGCCTGGCGCATCTGCTCTTCGCTCAAGGGGACTTCGCTGCGCAGCACGCGGGTGGTGTTGGCGAAGCGGGTGGCGAGTGTCGGTGTGGCGTACATGTGGAACTCCTTGATCGGGTGGCGGCCCGGTCGGGGCCGCCGGGTTGTTTGCGTGCTGGCGGTCAGGCCTTGGCGGGCCGTGCGGACTTGTTGGGCACCGGCTGCCTGGCCTCCGCTTCATTCATCTCGTCGACGAAGGCGTGGCGCTCGCGGCGTGCCTCGGCATCGGCCTTGCTGTCCAGGTAGTCGATCTCGTCGGCATGGAAATTCAACCCGTAGACCTCGGCGCCGTCGGCGTCCTGGTAGTGGTTGTTGCGCAGCCGCCCGACGACGTTGACGTGGCTGCCCTTGCCCAGGTATTCGGCGGCGTTCTCGGCCTGCCGGCCCCAGGCGGTCCAGCGGATCGAGGCCGCTTCTTCCTCGCGCTGTTCACCGGCACCGCGCCGGGTGTTGCTGATGGCGATGAAGGTGGCGCGGGCGACCTTGCCGTCGCGGCCCTGGACCCAGTCCAGCCGGACGGAACCGGCCAGGTGTGCGTTGCGCTGTTCGACTCGTACGAATGCCATGATGGGCTCCTCGCAACGAAGAACCCGCCGGACACCGCCTTGGTGTTCCTCAAAACTGGATCCTTCTGCTTGGACTCCTCGCTCCCGCCCACGGGCGGGCGGGGGGTGGGCAGGGCCCCTTCCTTCACGGGAAGGGGTTGGGGATGGGTGGTCTTCACAGCAGCCGAAGCAGTGAGCCGGTTTCCCGGCCCACCGCGTCTTTTGCTCCCCCCACAAGTCCCCCTCACCCTTGACGGGGGCGCAGCTGGGGGGAGCGCGGTGGGACGACCGGCGCACGCGCTGCCTCCACCAGCGGGCGGCGCAGCAAAGCGAAGCCGACCGGCAACGACACGAGCAGCGGCGGCCCTGCGGCCGACGTGACACCAAGCGCACCGAAGGGGAGCGACTGGCGCGGCGGACGAGCCGCTGCGAGCACTTCAGGCTTCGATGTCTTTTTGGACTTCAGGTCTTCAGCGGCCCGGCATCGGGCGTGGCGGGTGACCGGGGTGGCGATCTGGCCGGTGCGAAGCGATCGAAGCGCAGCGCCGTGAGCGCAGCGCCGGTCAGTTCGTCAAGCGCGCTGTCGTTCACGCGCAGCGTGAAGGAGTCAAGAGCGCGCGATCCCCGGGCACGGGAACGGGCCGCTGTCGTGTGAATGCCGGCGCAGCCGGCCTGGCCGTGTTCGCGCAAGGGATGGCCGTCCGAAGGATCGAGACGCGCAGCGGCTCGACGCGCAAGCGCAACAGCCCGGTCCG
>CAWCSM010000001.1:0-421585 GCA_963798255.1 uncultured beta proteobacterium | reverse complement strand
TGATCTCGCCCCACAGGATCAAGCCGGCCCAGGCGCTGATGGCCTCGGAAGACGATTCCTGGTTGTTGCCCGAAGCGCCCAGGCCGATGCCCGATGCCCACGAGTGGCCTTCGTACGGATCGAAGTTGCGCAGGAACGGAAAGTCGGCGCGGCCGCGTTGCATCGTGGCGATGTCGGCGATCAGCAGTTCGACCATGGCGCCCCACTTCTCTTTCGCCGCCCACGCCGGATCGCGCAGCGCGATGTCGGCCATCGCGCGGATCCAATAGCCGTAGGTGAAGTGGTGGTCGTTCAGCTGCTCGACGAAGAAGAACTCCTCCGGATACGCGACGACGGTCCCGATGCCCTTGTCGTAGTGGAAGTAGGTCTTGCGGCTTTCGCCCGAAAACCATTCCTCGATCCGCTTTTGCGCCATCTTCAGCAACTTGTCGCGGGTTTCCAGGTCACCCTGTTGTTCGGCGACATCCATCAGGTTGGTGATGCGCAACAAGCCCTTGCCCTGCCAGTACGGGCCCTTGCCGATCTCCAGCATCATGCGCCGCGCCTTGCGCTGGTCGCTGGCGATCACATCCTGCAGCTTGTCGCTGCCGGCCACGGTGTCGGGAATGCCGGGCCAGTAGGGTACGAAGCCGGTGTAGCCCACCCGGGTGGTGAACTGCGACGCCGGCAACAGGCGGATCTTCCCGCGCACCGTGTCGTAGCCGGCGCCGAGACGGTCCTGAACCGATGCGTTGCGGAACCACTGGTGCGGATACAGGCCCAGTAGCGCGCCGTTGTCGGGCCCTTCCATGGTCTGCGTCTTGACCGTGAATGTGGTCTCGACCTGGCTCTGCGCGGGCTGGTATTGCCAGGCCACGCGCGTGTCGATGACGAAGGCATAGGCATGTTCCAGGAACAGCGCCAGCGTGGCCGGCGATTCATCGGGCAGTCCCGCCGCCGACAGGTAGCCTCTGCCCTGCGGCAGATGCGCCACCCACTCCGTCGGCGAAAGCTGTTCCCAGCGCACGCCGGTGGGTCCGAAAAAGGCATACGGTTTGCCATTGACGCGGAGTGCCAGAACGCGCGGGTCGCCGCCCGCGGCGAACGCTTCACCCGCCGCCGGCAGGCGCAATTTCAAGTCGCCACGCGACACGCGCAGGAACGCGTACGGCACGCCATGCGCGACCGTCGCGCGAAAGTCGTCGGACTCGCGCGCCATGCTGATGTCGATGGCCCAGTCGCTGGCCTGCGCGAGTTTGGCCGGGCCGGGCTCGAAGGCGGTCGGCGAGATCAGCAGCGCATTGACATGCGGGTAGTGGATCTCGACGTCCTGGCGCTCGGTGGGCACAACCTGCTTGCTCGGCAGAACGAACTCGAAACCGCGCCCGCCGACCTTCACCGTCAGCGGTTGAACATACAGCGGTTCGGGGTTCGGGTTGAAGATCAGCGTCGAGTACCACTGGTTCGTCGGTGCCGCTCGCTGCTGCATCGCTTCGGTGCGCATCGGCGCGGCGGGGACGTCGCGGTCTCCCCCCTTCGGCGCCAGGAAATAGCTGCCCGCACCGGCGCTGACCTGCTGCGCCCACGCAGCACTCAGACCCGCCGACGCGGCGATCAAGCCGATCGCGCAGCGTTTGAAGAAGTTCATTCACGATCCCTTGCAGCAACCGACTCGGTCTGCTTGTTGATGGTACTGAAAGCGCTTTCATGGGTTGTGCATCGTTTACCCTGAAAATTCGCGCGCCATGCTGTTGATGGGCGCCACACGAATGAGTTCCGTCGATTCGGTGCGGCCATGGTTGCGTCTTTGTCGCGGAAGAGCGTGCGGGAAAACACGGTAAGCGGCTCGAATCCACTGGGACACAATCCCGCGCTGACCAATGTGAAAGCGCTTTCATGGCCGACGCCAGGGCGCTGTCGATCAATCGTTCCTCGTCTTGAATCAGTGAGTCCATCGAATCCGCCCACCACCGCGGCACGACCTGCTCGTGCTCATCAGACTTTGCTGCGGCGGGTGTGCACCATGTGGGTCAACGGCTTGCGCGTCGCGGCGCTGGCGTCGGCAATGGCCGTGCCGTCGATCGCCGCCGCATTCAACTACGGTCCCTTCAGCCTGACCGGATTCGCGAAAGTGGACGTCACACGCGGCACCAACCAGTGCACCGATTGCGCGATCTTTCCGGCCGAAGACAAGCAGCGTTTCTGGGCCGACGAACTGCGGCCCGGCGCGGCCTATGGCACCGAGACTGATACGACCACCCTCTTCCAGCCCTTCCTCGGCGCGCGCTTCCGCCTGGGCGGCGGTTTCGAGCTCAGCGGCCTGCTCAGTCAGCGCTGGCGCGACGGCAAGGAAGACATCCCGGGCTATCTGTACGAAGCCAACGTGGCGGTGAGCCACGAAGATTACGGCCGCGTCGCTGTCGGGGCGATGACCACGCGCGGCTGGGCCTTGGCCGACTATCCCTATGGTGCTGACCTGGGACTCGCCGAGGAGTGGTCGTCAGCCGGCGCGGGATACGGCTTGCTGCCTTACAACTCGATCCGCTACACCACGCCGATCTTCGACGTCGCCGAAGGCGACCTGGTGTTCGAAGCCACCTATTCCGGCGGCGATACGGGCTTCAAGATCAACAAGCCGAGCTTCTGGGAGTTCTGGGCCAACTACCGGCGCGGCGACCTGCTGCTCGACTTCGTCGTCCAGGACACCAAGAATGGCAACCCGCAGGCCTGGACGCATGGACCGTTCACCGGACTCACCCCCTTCCCGCAGGACGACCCGAAACTGGGCAGTTCCAGCCAGGGCATCGCGCTGTTGATGGGCCGCTACATCATCGACGGCAACTGGGAGGTGTCCGGCGGCGTGCGCCGCAACCACTGGAGCGGCGCCTACGCGGTGATCACCACGCCCGGCGGCACCGTGACCTCGGCACAGTGGAACAACATGTTCAACGTGGATTGGGACGGCAGCCTCAACGGCGTGCCCAATCCCGGCTACGCGGCCAGTTCGGTGGACTATCTGGCGGGTCTGCGCTATCGCTACGATCAGTGGATCTTCGCCACCGGCATGGTCTATCTGGGCAGGGCGAGCACGGACAACCCGTCCGAGCGCGGCCAAAGCAACTCGGCACTGATCAACACCATTGGCGCGGTCTACAACGCGGGCCACGGCATCAACCTGTACGGCCTGTGGGGCATCGTCAACTACGGCCAACTGGGCCTCTCGCCGTTGTCGATGCCGACCAACGCGGCTTTCACCGAGGTCGATTCAAGGGCCGCCAAGAGCGGCAACTGGGTCACGCTGGGCGTGCTCGTCGTTTTCTAGACTGAGCTCACTTTCACCACGATGGAACCGATCGGCAGCCGGCCTGTCTATCTTTCGCGGCGCATTCGCGTCAGGACCGACCTTGCCATGACCGACACAAATTCAGGCGCCATTCGTCTGCGCCTTGTACGCCTGCTGCGCGCCATGCCGGCGTTAGCTCTTTTGGCCTTGCTTGGCGCGTGCGGCGGTGGCGGCGTGGTGCCGTCCACCAGCGTGGCCGCCACCGAAACCAGCAGCCGCACGCTGACACCCGAGTTCGCGGAATTCGTGTCGCGCAAGGCGGTGGCCTACTCACCCTACCGCTCGACCAACCGCGACACCGAAGTCGTCACCGCGGCGATGATCAAGCAGGACATGGAACTGCTGCTGCAGGGCGATTTCCGGCTCATCCGCCTGTTCACCAGCACCGACCGCGAAGCCCGGCTGACCTTGCAGGTGATCCACGACAACGCACTTGACATCAAGGTCATGCTCGGCGCCTACGTGTTCGGCGACCGCTATGCCACCGATGCGGAGAAGCCGATCATCGCGGCGAACAACGAAGCCGAGCTGGCGCGACTGGTGGCGCTGGCCAACCACCCCGATTTCAGCAAGATCGTGCTCGCCGTGAGTGTCGGCAACGAAACCATGGTCAGCTGGTCGTTCAACCCGATCGCCCCGTCGGTCATCGCCGGCTACCTGAAGGAGGTGCGCCGCCAGATCCGCCAGCCGGTCACCACCGACGACAACTGGGCGCTCTACGCCGATGGGCCGAAGGTGCTCATCGATGTAATCGACTTCGCGGCCGTGCACACCTATTGCGAACTCGACTCGGTGTTCAGCCCCGGCCTGTGGGACTGGCAGCAAGGCGATGTGCAGGCCTCGGCGCGCGCCGAGGCGATGATGGACGCCGCCCTGGCGTGCGCGAAGAAAGACTACAACGCCGTGCGCGCCACGCTCGACCTGAAGGGCCAGGCGATCATGCCGATCATCATCGGCGAGACCGGCTGGAATGCGGTCGACGTTGGCGCGCTCGGCTTTCGTGCGCATCCGGTGAACCAGAAGATGTACTTCCAGGCGCTGCAGAAATGGAAGCGTGAATCGGTCAACGGTGGCGGGCCGGCCAACATCTTCTACTTCGAAGCCTTCGACGAACCCTGGAAGGGCGGCGACGACAAGTGGGGCCTGTTCAACGTCAATCGCCAGGCGCGGCACGTGGTGCAGAACCTGTATCCCGCGAGCATGTGGGAGCCCGGCAGCTACAGCGCCACCGATGCGCTGTATTGGGTGCCGATGAACAACCAGAAGGTGTCGGCGTCGCTGTTCACGCTCTATGCGGAAGGCTTCACGTTGAACGAAGCCCGCCCGCTCAAGCCGATGCTGTGGAATGCGTGGGAGAACGGCACCTCGGCCAGCGCGCGCGAGAACACGGGCGTGGCCTCGCCCGATGGCAGTGCGCATCTGGAGATCACGCCGCAGCCGCGGCAATGGGGCTGGGGGCTGGCGCTGAACCTGAAGGAGCCGGGCCTGGTCACCGACTCGTCGGCCGACCTGAGCGATTTTGCGGCCGGCACCTTGAGCTTCAGCATCAAGACCACCTACCCCGGCTTGCTCGAGGTCGGCTTCTACACCGGGCGTGGCGCCGACACCACCGGCTACGACGCTTACGTGCTGCTGGCGCCGGGCGAGCACGGCTATGTCAATGACGGCCAGTGGCACCGCGTGTCGATTCCGATCAGCACTTTGCTGGCCAAAGCGCCCAAGGCGGACATGAAGAATGTGTCGAGCGCCTTTGTCATCGCTGACCGCTACGCCTTCACTGGCAAGGCCCTGGATTCGGCAATCGCGACGAAGATCGCCGTGGACGGCATTCAGTGGTCGAGGTGAGGAAGATCTGGCCCGGATTCTTCCTGTTTCGACTTGTTTCTACTTACTGATATAAGTGGGGTTGAGACCCCTCGAACGAGGGGTCCAATACGGGTTGAACTGGTTGCGACAGTTGGTAGCTTGTCATACCATAATTCAGCTGAAAGCGCTTTCAAACTTGGCAAGGGCCGGTGACAGGTGCCTACAGGCAGATTCGGAATTTTTCCGGAACGAACATCGTTTCGGCCGCGCCAGGAGGTCTGATGCGGTCAGAGGAGCGATGAGATTTATCAGGAGACAGTCGATGTCAGTCAAATCTCTCTCGATGGTGGCCGCAGCAGCATTGGCGATGTGCTGCGGAGCGGCGCAGGCGGCCACGCAAAATGCGTTCGCCAATGGCAGCTTCGAAGATGCCGCTTCGGTTGCCGGGCAGTTCGCGCAAGGCTGGCGGGGTACCAACGGTCCCACGCCGGGCAACAGGACCATGGACGAGGCTCACACGGGTAGCTGGTCCGCAGTGATGCGTGTCGTGGACCCGGGCTTCGGCGGCTCGGGCATTGTCCAGAACTCGGTCGACGACGGTGGACTTCTCCCGCTCGATCCGAGCAACTGGGGCACTGCGCCGACCCTGAGCTTCTGGGCCAAGGGCAATGCCAGCATCACGGGTAACGTCAACTACTCGTTGCGCTATCTCGACAGCGTGGGCAATATTCTCAATCCCGTGGTGAACACTTCTTTCCAGGGCTCGATCAACGAGAGCACCTGGACGGAAATCACCAAAGCGGGTGTGACCATTCCCGTCAACACGACAGCTGTCTTCCTCGAAATGACGCTGGCTACCGGACCGACCGGGCCGACCGTCAATCCGGACGGATCGTTCACCGACTACGGCCAAGCCCGCGTCTATATCGACGACGTCCAGCTCGGCGTCACCGCGGTTCCGGAACCCACCACCTATGCGCTGATGCTGCTGGGCCTGGCCGGCGTCGGTGCCATTGTTCGTCGCCGCCGCGCCTGAGCGTTGCGATGAGTTGAACCCAAGGGGCGCTTCGGCGCCCTTTTTTTCTTCGCATTGCTCTCACACACCTACAAACCATGCACCCACTGGCTCGGGGCCTCCGCTGCTTTGTCAGCGCACAAGAAAGCGGTGCCCGCATGTTGGAACAAGGCCCTCTGCATACGGCGGCCGGCGACGGCCACTTGCCACGCGTTTGGGTCGATGCCTCCCGCCGATTCCAGACCATCGAAGGCTTCGGCGGCGCCTTCACCGAAGCTGCGGCCCTGACCTGGCAGGGCTTGAGCCCGGTGCGCCAGCAACAAGTCTTGCGTGACTATTTCGACCCTGAAAGTGGCCATGGCTACACGCTATGCCGGGCGCACATGAACAGCTGTGACTTTGCGCTCGGCAACTATGCGCATGTCGAGATCCCGGGCGACACCGCGCTCGCCAGTTTCAACATCGAACGTGACAAGCGGTCGCTGCTGCCCTTCATCCAGGCCGCACAGCGCGCGGCCGGCCAACCGCTGAAGCTGCTGGTGTCGCCCTGGAGCCCGCCGGCCTGGATGAAAAGCAATGGCCAGATGAACGACGGCGGCCATCTGCTGCCGCAATACCGCCAGGCCTGGGCGCGCTGCTTCGTGCGCTTCATCGAAGCTTATGCAGCAGAAGGCGTGCCGGTGTGGGCGGTGTCGGTGCAAAACGAGCCCGCCGCCACGCAGCGCTGGGATTCGTGCCTGTACAGCGCCGAGGAAGAGCGCGACTTCGTACGCGACCACCTCGGCCCCGAGCTGGCCGCCGCCGGCCTGGGCCACGTGAAGATCGTCATCTGGGACCACAACCGTGACCACCTCGTCGAACGCGCCGGTGTCGTCTATGCCGACGCCGAGGCCTCGAAATACGTCTGGGGCGCCGGCTTCCACTGGTACGGTGAAGACCACTTCGAGCAGGTGCAGCTGACACACGACGCCTGGCCCGACAAGCAGCTGCTGTTCACCGAGGGCTGCCAGGAAGGCGGCCCGCATCTGCGTTCGTGGGACCTGGGCGAGCGCTATGCCCATTCGATGATCAACGACCTCAACCGCTGGACGGTCGGCTGGATCGACTGGAATCTGCTGCTCGACGACAGCGGCGGGCCCAACCATGTGGGCAACCTGTGCAGCGCCCCGGTGCTCGCCGATCGCGCCAGCGGCGAACTGCTGTACCAGAGTTCGTACCACTACATCGGCCACTTCGCGCGCTTCATCCGGCCCGGCGCGCAGCGCGTGCTGTGCGCCAGTTCCCGGCAGGACCTGCAAGCGACCGCATTCGTCAATTCGGATGGCGGCGCGGCGGCGGTGGTCCTCAACCGTACCGAGCAGCCGATCCGCTTCCTGCTCAGCGCGGATCAAACCCGGCCGGTGTGCGAGATACCGGCGCGAGCGATCGCGACGTTATTGTGGGATGCCGAAGCCTCGATCGGCCATTGACGCGTGCGCCGGCCGCCCCGGTCGCGCCTATCATCAGTGCCTGTGAAAGCGTTTTCAGAACGAATGGCGAAAGCCGGATTGGGACACGGGATGGATGGCGCATTCGTCGATGAGGGTGACGAGACCTGGTACCGCATCGACGGCATCGAACACGCCGATCCGATGTTCATGGCTTTGGCCGGCGACAGCGACTTGTGGGCTTACGTGTCGTCGGCCGGCACGCTGGCTGCGGGTCGCGGCGATGCCGAGGCCTCATTCCTGCCCTACGAGACGGTGGACAAGATTCACCTGCGCTGGCAGCACACCGGCCCACGCACCTGGATCTGGCTGGATGGTGCCGCAGGCGGCCGCGAACTGTGGCAGCCGTTCGCGCAGTGCCCGGGTGCACGCATCGGGCGTCGCTCGTTGTGGAAGAACCTGTCGTCTACACGCATCCGCTTGCGCGAGGAACATCCCGCCGGCCAGCTGTGGTTTCAGTTCGAGTGGTTCACCTGCGCCGATCTGGGTCTGGTGCGTTCGGCCCGCCTGCAAGCGACGCGCGACCCCGTTCGCGTCAGCGTGCTCGACGGCGTGCTCAATCTGCAGCCGCCCGGCGTCGGCGTGACGCTGTCGAACTCGATGAGCAGCCTGGCCGATGCCTACAAGTGGAACGAATCCGCGGCCGGCGGCCGACTGGGCATCTACACGCTGTATGCGCAGATTTCCGACCGCGCCGAGCCGAAGGAGTCTTTCCGGGCGCTGACCGCCTGGCACGCGGGGTTGCCGGGCCCCGTCACGACGCTGCTCTCGTCGCAACAGGTCGATGACTTCTGTCGCGACGGCCAGGTCTCGGCGGAAACGCTGACGCGCGGACGGCGCGGCGCCTTTCTCGTCAACTTCGATGCCGAGGTCGGCAGCGACGGCTTCGAGTGGCACCTGGTCATCGACGGGCCGCGCTCGCAGGTCGAGACCTTCGAGTTGTGCCGCAAGCTGCAGGCCGGCCACGGCAGCGGCGCCGAGATCATCGATGCGAGGCAGCGCAACACGGTGGGCGTGGACGAACTGCTGGCGCGCGCCGACGGGCTGCAGCATTCCGGCGACACGATGGCAGCGGCTCATCATCGCGCCAATGTGCTGTTCAACATCATGCGCGGCGGCGTGTTCGTCGACGGCACGACCTTCGAATGCGACGACCTGATCGCATTCGTGCACCATCGCAACCGTGCGCTCGGCGCGGCGCTCGCGCGGCTGGCGCAGACCTGGCCGTCTCATGTGGAGCGCGCTTTCGCGCTCGATGCCGCACGCACCGCGTTGGGCGAGCAGGCCGAACGTCTGCTGCTCGAATACCTGCCGCTGACATTCAGCCGCCGCCACGGCGATCCGAGCCGGCCCTGGAACCGCTTTTCGATCCGCGTGCGCGATGCCGCCGGTCGGCGTGTGGTCGGCTACCAGGGCAACTGGCGCGACATCTTCCAGAACTGGGAAGCGCTGGCGACCAGCCAGCCCGAGTACCTGGGCTCGATGATCACCACCTTCCTGGGCGCGATGACGCCAGACGGCTACAACCCCTACCGCATCGGCCGCGAAGGCATCGATTGGGAGGTGATCGACCCGCTCGATCCGTGGAGCCACATCGGCTACTGGGGTGACCACCAGGTCATCTACCTGTTGCGCCTGCTCGAAGCGGCCCATTCGCGCGAGCCGGCGTTGCTGCCCTCGTTCTGGGACCGCACGCTGTTCAGCTTCGCCGACGTGCCCTACCGTTTGAAGACGCACGCCGAGCAGGTCGCCGAACCGAAGACCACCCTCGCCTTCGACGACATCGCGCACGAGGCAGCGAAGTCGCGCGCGCAACGCCTGGGTGCCGATGGCCTGCTCGTGTGCGATGTTGAAGGCCAACCGGTGCTGGCCACGCTGGCCGAGAAGCTGGCGACGATCGTGCTGGCCAAAGCCGGCAGCCTGGTGCCCGGCGGCGGCTTGTGGCTGCACACGCAGCGACCTGAATGGAACGACGCCAACAACGCGCTGGCAGGCCACGGGCTGTCGGTGGTGACGCTGGCCTATCTGCGGCGTTTCCTGGTCTTCCTCGAGGATCTGCCGGCCGCGGGAGCGTCCTTTGCCGTGTCGGCGCACACGCTCGCGGCTTTGACCCGGCTTGGCGCGCTCGCGCGCGGCACGGCGCCCGACGTCGTGGACGACGCGGCCGGCCGGCGCCGATTCCTCGACGGCAACGGCGCGCTGCTCGACGCGTGGCGTGCACAGGCGTACCGTGGCGCTGCGGGCCGCACGGCAGCGCGCGCACCCGAAGGTCTGCTGCGTTCGGTCGCCCGCGATCTGCTGCCGCTGGTCGATGCCACGCTGCAACGCAGCCGGCGGCCGGACGGCCTGTTCGACAGCTACAACCTGCTTCAACTGGCGGACGGCCGCGCGGAGGTCACGCGGCTGTACCCGATGCTGGAGGGCCAGGTCGCGATCCTGTCCAGTGGCTTGCTGACGCCGGCCGAATCGGTGCTGCTGCTCGATGCCCTGTTCGCCAGTTCCCTGTTCACAACCGACAGGCAAAGTTTCCTGCTCTACCCGGATCGCCAGCTGCCCGGTTTCCTGCAGCGCAACCGTTTGGATGACGACGCATTGGCATTGCCCGTGGTGCACAAGCTGTTGGCGGCCGGACGCGTCGATCTGCTGCAGCGCCAGAGCGACGGCGCGGTGCGCTTCGCGCCCGGCTTGGCCAGCCGAGGCGACCTCGAGGCCGCCGGTGCCGATCTCGGGCCCGATCTGCCGCCGCTGGTCGCAGCCTATGAACGGGTGCTGAAGCACCATGAATTCACCGGCCGCTCGGGCACCATGTTCGCCTACGAGGGACTCGGCAGCATCTACTGGCACATGGTGGCCAAGCTGCTGCTGGCGGTGCAGGAACTGGTGTTCGTTGCCTTCGACCGCCATGCCGGCGAACTGCAGGCGTTGAAGGCCCTTTACCGACGCGTGCGCGATGGCCTGGGCTATCGCAAGAGTGCCGCACAGTACGGTGCCTTCCCGGCCGACCCCTATAGCCACACGCCCGCCGAAGGCGGTGCGCAGCAACCTGGCATGACCGGGCAGGTGAAAGAGGAAATTCTCACCCGCTGGGGCGAGCTCGGCCTGCGCGTGCGCGCGGGCCGCGTGCACTTCGACCCGGTGCTGCTGGACGCCGTCGAGATCCCCGAGGGGGGTGCCCTCAGCTTCACCTGGGCGCGTGTGCCCTACAGCTACCGCCGCGGGGCGCAAACGCGACTGCGCGTGCGCAGGTCCGACGGCTGGCAGGACTGCCCGCAGCGCCGCTTCGACCCGCAGGGCGTGCTGGAAGTCGTGGCCGAGGTGAACTTCGACGCCAGTTGACCGCGACGCCGAAGCGGCCCGCTGCACATGTTCCCTACGGCTGAAACAGCACCGTCTTCTCAGCGCTGCTGGCGCTGAAGGCGCCCTGGGTCAGCAGGTTCCAGTTGACACCATCCGCGCTGCTGAAAAGGCGCCAGTTGCCCAGCTTGCCGTTGTCGATGCCATCCTGGCGCGGCAAGTATCTGAAGCCGCCGAGTTGCAGTGTCGCCCCGAGATTCACCACCAGGCTGTGCGGCATCGGCACGCTGGAGGGTATCCAGGCCGTGTGCCACATCGAAGCCGTGCTGCCATCGATCGCCTGCGTCGCTGCGTGGCCGCTTTCCTGCGAATCGGCACTGATCTGCCACAGCGCGCGCGACAGCGGCACACCGTTCGCGTCGAGCAGGTTGAACTCCGCCACCGACGCCCAGGGCTTGCCGTTGACCTCGGACAGCACTTCGAGCTTGACATACCGCGCCGCCACGGTGGTGGGTGCATTGCCGGCCACCGTCACGTTCGAGTAGCTGGCCATGCCGAGCACGCCGTTGCGGTGGCTGGTGTGCGCCAGGCCGACGTAGACCGTGCCGGGCATCACGATGCTTTGTGCGCCCAGGCTCGACCAGCTGCTGCCATCGTTCGAGACGTAGGACGTGAACAGGTCGCCCTGGCGCACCAGGCGCACCCAGTGGGGTGCGGTCACGTTCGCGCCGGCGCTGTGACTGCTGGCCGCGCCCGCACTGGCGCGGCGCTGGAAAGCCAGGCCGTTGCCGCTGGTGACGGCCACCAACGCGTGCGGGCTGTTGGCGCTCAGGCTGGCGCGCATCATCACGCCGGCCTTGGCCCAGGGGTCGGTGGCCGTCAGCGCCGTCACTCTCGCGGTGATCTGGCCATCGCCGGCCAGGGTCTGATGGACGAAGTGGAAGCTGTCACTCGCGCCCCAGATGTCTGCGCCGCTGGCGGTGGTGGAGAACATGCCATTGGCATAGGCCGATGCGCCCGGGGTCGGGTTGCCGATGTCCTGGCCCGACCAGCCGTTGGGCAGCGCACCGCCGCAGTTGCTGGTGCAGGCCACGGCCAAGGTAGTGAAGCTGCCTGTGCTGGCGCCCGAGCGGTTGCCGGCGGCGTCGTAAGCGACCACCGAGACGGCGTATGGCGTGGCCGCGCTCAGTCCGCTCAGTGTGATCGAAGCCACCGCCGTGGTCCGTGTTGTACCGGCAACTGTCACCTGATAGCCGGCCACCGCGATGTTGTCGGTCGAAGGCGACCACGACACGGTGGCGGTTGTCGTCGCCACGCTGCTCGCGGCGGGATTGCCGGGTGTGGTCGGCGGCTGGTTGTCGCCACCGGCGAGCGGATCGGGGCTGTCGCCGGTGTGTTTGATGCCGAGCGAGTTGGCTGCCACGTTGACAGCCATGCCGTCGGAAAACTTCACCCGCCGCGCACTGTTGCCCAGGTTGTAGGCCAGGTAGGTGATCTGCCCGTTTTTCTTGAAGGCGACCGCCGAGGGGTAGTCGGCCGTCAGCGTGCCCGTGCCGGATTCGACCTGGCCGAGCGCCTTGAAGGCCTGAATCCAGTGGAAGGTGTGGGCCTTGGTTTCGCCCTCCTCGACGGTGTAGTTCAGGTTCGCCGTGGTGAAGTCATCGCTGGCGCGCTGCGCGTCGGCCATCGCCAGGATGTTCCACCAGATGTCGCTCCACTGGCCCACCGGCAGGCCCGAAGGCAGGCCGTTCGACGACTGCGACAGGCCGAGCGCGACGTAGTCTTTCAGGTAGTCGGCGTGCTGGCCGATGTGCAGCACCAGCGGATTCAGCGGCAGCCCCTGAATGCCCAGGATGTGCGCATAGGCGCCGCTGAACCAGGTCGAAAACACCGCGCCGGCACCCCAGATGATTGAGGTGGCGAGCTTGTTGTAGCCGGCCGGGAAGTTGTTGTCGTCACCTCCCAGGCCTCTATAGCCGTCCAGGTTGTTCCAGTACTGCCAGTAGGCCGAGGTGGTCGAGGCGTGCAGATACACGCCGCGGTTGACCAGATCCTGCTTGCCGGTGATGAGGCCGTAAAGAATGATGGCGCCATAGGCGTTGGCCGCCTCCGACGTGGACTCGTTGTTGTTGCCGAGCGCGAAGTTGGCATGCCCTGAGGCCCACGAGAAGCCGTTCGCTGGGTCGAAGTTGCGCAGGTACGGAAACATTGGGTCGTCGCGGCCCGCCGCGAAGTCGCGGATCAGCAGTTCGATCATCGGCCCATAGGCGTTGGCGCCACACCAGGCGGCATCGACGCGGCAGACTTCGGCGGCCGCGCGGATGAAATAGCCGTAGTGGAAATGATGGTCGTTGAGCTGCTGGTGGCTGCCGAAGGATTCCTCCAGACCGAGCAAGGTGCTCCAGTCGCGGTCATAGGCGAAGTACTTGGTCTTGTCCGGCACACCCGCCTTGCTGGCGCTGAACCAGTCCTGCAACTCGCTCTTCAGCCAGTTGCCGAGCGTGTCGGCCTGGGATGTCATGCCCAGGCTGCGCGCGATGGCGGCCACCTCGGCGACCTTGCCATAGGCTTTGCCCGACCAGTAGGTGTCCAGCTTGGTGTTCCAGACCGTGGGGCCTTCGTTGACGAAGGCCGTCACCAGCGCGCGCAGACGCGTGTCTTCGGCCGCCGAAAGCTGGTTCGGCAGCAGCGGCAGCACGCCGACGAAGGGCAAGCGATAGTCGAAGCCGCTGGTCGGCGCGAAGCGGATGACACCGCGCGCGCTGCGCGCCTTGTAGCCACTCACCGCCTGGCTGCTGTGCTTCCAATGCAGCGGCATCATGCCGGCCATGGTGGTGACCGCGCCGCCGCCCGCGTTCAGGTACTTGTGCGTCACCGTCACCGCCTGCGTGAGCGGGTCCACCGCGTAGTCGATGTTGACCTTCGCGATGCGGCTCAGCGCGTATTGCTGGAAGTCCGCGATCATCGTTGCGCTGGGTGGGGCGCTACCGCTCACCGGCAGCCAGACCAGCGTGAAGCGCTTGCTCGCCGGATCGAAGGTGGTCTCGGTGCCATTCGGGTTGCCGAACTGTGTGGCCCCCTCACCGACGATCAGGTAGTTGTTGCGAATGCTCGCCACGTCGGTCCACACACCCAGGCTGTTGCCGGCCTGGTGGAAGATGCCCTTCTCGACCCCGGTGGCGGCCTTGGTGCGGATCACCGGCGTGCCGGCATACACCTCGAAGAACATGTACGGCGAGCCGTGCACCAGGGTCGCTTCCATGACCGGGGTCGAGCCCGCGCGCCACTCGATGGTGATGCTGCCGTCGCTGTGGTCCTTCATGGTGGCGTTCAGGCTGGCGAACTGCGAATTGCCGATGGCAATGCCATCGAACACCTCGCCCGAGGGGGCCGGAATCTGGTACACGAACTGGTTGGCGCCGAGCGTGCGCAAGCCGTTGGGCAGTCCCAGCACGCGCACGCCGCGGTTGGTGACGCGCGCCATCAGCGGGTCGGCGGTCAGGTAGCCGGCACCGCTGCCGCCCACCTGGCCTTCACCGTAGAACGGCACCGAGCCCCACCAGCGGTGCGTGGCAGTGGGCGATGCCGCCGCCGGGCCCACCAACTGCGGGACCAGCTTCGTCGGCGTGCCCACTGGCACGCCGTTGTAGTCACCGTAGGGATCGCACGCGGCGATGCCGGGCTTGACGACACCGGCGCTGGTGATCCAGTTGCCGTAGTCGATGACACAGCCGTAGCTGGCCGGACTGATGGCGTCGGCATACGAGCCCGCGCCCAACGGCAGCACGGCTGCGAACAAGGGCGCGGCGCAGAGCACAGACAACGCGCACAGCCAAGCCTTGGGACGGATTCGCTTCGTTGGGTTCACGGCAACCGCGCCGCGTTGGATCGACGCCTGGTGGAGTTGCCACCAAGAATAGGATGAAAGCGCTTTCAGTCGCGCTCGAAGCGCTAGGGGTTTCCTGCCGGTCCGCGCTATGGCAAGGTCTGGTAGACGCGCACATGCTCGATCTCGAATGCAATCGGAAAGATGCGGTCATCGACCGGGCCGCCGATGTCGCCACCGATCGCCAGATTCAGGATCACGAACTGCGGCGCATCGAAAGGCCAGGCGTCGGCACCGATGCGCGGGTTGACATAGCGGTGGTGCTCGACGCCATCGATGGCGAAGCGCACCTCACTGGCGGTCCAGGTCATCTGGTAGTTGTGGAAGGTGCTGCAGGCGTCGGTCAACTGCCTGGCACCGCTGCTCGCCTTGCCGCCGCTTCCGGCCTGCGTATGCACCGACGAAAACACCCGGCTCGGGTTGCTGCCGGCATGCTCCATGATGTCCAGTTCGCCATCCTGTGGCCAGCGCCCGCCGCTGCCCAGCATCCAGAGCGCGGGCCAGCTGCCCTGCCCGCACGGCAGCTTGGCGCGCACCTCGAAGAAGCCGTAGGTCCACGCCGCCTTGCCGCGCGTGATCAGCCGCGCCGAGCTGTAGCGCTGGCCGCCCCAGTCGGGCAGGCTGCTGAGGCTTTCGCGCCGCGCGGTGAGGATCAGCAGACCGTCGCGCACGACCGCGTTCTGCGGGCGATCGGCCGCGTAATACTGCAGTTCGTTGTTGTGCCAACCGACGCGGTTGCGGCCCGTGTCGTGCACCCACTTGGCAGCATCGGGCAGGCCCGCGACTTCGAACTCGTCGGACCAGACCAGCGCATAGCCTGGCGGTGCGGCGGCCTGGGCAACCGATGGCGGCGCAGGGGATGGTGATGGCGCCGCCGGTGCCGGGGTCGCAGGCGCCACGGGTGCTGCGGTAGAGGCTGCGCTCGCGGTACCGTCGCTGCCTCCGCCACACGCCAGCAGCAGCGCCAGCGCCAGCGGGCTGAACACACGTGCCACACGCACGCCGAGGTCGATGCACCGGCTCATGCCGCAGCGCCCGCGCGCCAGTCACGCATCACCAGCTTCGGCTGGCGGTCGACGGTGTACAGGCCCCAATGCTTTTCGGGTTCGAGCGGATCGGGCGAGCCTTTCCATGGCTCGTCGAAGGCCTCGAAAACAAAGCACAGGATGCCCTGTCGGTCGCTCCAGTCGATCAGGTCGCGCAGGTAGATCGCCTGCAGTTCCTGCACCGCGTGCTCGGCGTTCATGCCGCGGCCGTTGCTGTTGGTGCACCAACCGGCTTCGGTGATGACCACCGGCTTGCCGGGGTACAGCCGCGCCACGCTGTCGAAGTTGTCGCGTGTGTAGTCCAGCGCTTCATGCACATGCTTGTATTCCCACACCGGGTAGGTGTGCAGCGAGATGAAGTCCAACTCGGCCACAAGCGGGCGCAGCTTGTGCTGCCAGGGCACGTAGTTCTCGCAGAAGGTCACCGGCTGCTCCACGTGTCGTTTGACGCGGCGCACATGCTCGATCATGCGCGGCACCGGCACGAAGTGGTCGGTCCAGTCCACCGTGGCCTCGTTGCCCACCGCCACCGAGAAGACGATGTCCGGGTGCGCGTTGGCGAGCGCGATCAGGCGGCCGACCTCGGCCTCGTTCTCGGCGATGCTGGCTTCGAGCTGTTCTTCGCTGAAGGTCGCGCCCCACGGGCAGCCGAAGTTGTTCATTTCCGCACCGAGGTAGGCGCCGAGCATGACCTGGAAATCGAGGCCGTCGCGACGAATGACTTCGAGCACGCGTTCGGCATGCGGCGTGCAGTCGTACAGCCGCAGCAGCGGCCAGTGTGGCTGGAGCAGCAGCAGGTCCTCGCGGATCTGGTCGAGGCTGGGATAGGCCTTGCCGGGGCATTGCCCGTCACGGTAGCCGGAATAGCAGATGGCGCGGCCTTGGGGGAGCTTCAGCATGGGCAACGGGCCTCGTGTCGTGGGTCAGGCATCAGCGCTCAACCCCCCTCGGGTCGCGTATTTGGGGCGTTCGTCCTTGTCCCACAGGCCCCACTGCGCGCCCACCTCGCCCTCCTGCCCGAGCTTCCACGGCTCATCGAACGAGGAAAAATAGAACATCTCGACGCGCTCGCTTCGGGCCCACGACTGCACCTCGATGAAGTAGCGCATCGCGTTTTCGGCCGAGGGCACGGCGTCGGCCACCGCCTGCCCCTTGCCGGGCCATCCGGTCTCAGCGACGATGACGGTCTTCTCACCGGCAGCAGCCTGCACCAGCGCGTGCATGCGCTTGAGATAGACGGCGGCGTGGGCGATGTCGGCGCCTTCCCAGAACGGATAGCAGTTCGGCAGCACCACGTCGCAGGCCGCCACCAGGGCCGGCCGCTCCAGGAACTGGGAATAGGCGTCGACGCAGCCCATGCGCACCTGCTCGGGCAGGGCGGCCCGCACGCGCCGGAGGTGGCCCAGCAGTTCCTGCTCGGGCAGTTCATCGCGCAGCAGCACCTCGTTGCCCACCACCGCAATGTCGACCAGGCCCGCCTCGGCCAGCGTCACCAGCGCCGCAATCTCGCGTTCGTTGCGCGCCCGATCGCGGCCGATCCAGGCACCCACCATGGTCTTGAGCCCGTTGCCACGGGCGATTCCGGGGATCAGTTCGTGGCCGTCGGTGCAGGCGAAGCTGCGCACCCAGCGTGTGGTGGGAGCCACGATGTCCATGCGCCGGCTGATCAGCTGCTCGGTCACGCGCTCGCCGATGGCCTGCCCCTCGGCGTAGGGGCTGAAGCACAGGCCGTGGACGCGGCCCGAGAGCAGCTCGGTGAATTGCGTGCGCAAGCCGTCGACCGTCTTGCCGTCCAGCGGCGAAGCGACGCCGGCCGGCAGCTCCAGTGCGCGCTCCTTCAGCGCCACGCGGGCGCCCGAGGGCCGCGACGACGTGGCAGTGATCAAGCGCTTGCGTCGTTCGATTTCGGCGCGCACCTCACCCGCTCGCTGTTCGTCCAGGTCGTAGTCGCGCATGACCCACATCGCCAGCAGGGTGCCGAAGATGGGCACGCCGGAGTAGAACAGCCGCAGGCCGTCCACCGCGCCCGCAGGCTGTGCGGCGGCACCGGGTGTGAACGCCACCAGCGTCATGATGGCGCCGCTGAGCAGGCCGGCGATGGCAAAGCCGAACTTCACCATCCACCAGTAGATCGCCCCGAAGATGCCCTCGCGCCGCTTGCCGGTGGCCAGCTCGTCGAGGTCACACACATCGGCCGTCATCGACATCATCAAGGTGAACAGGCCACCGATGCCGAACGAGAAGAAGGGCAGCGCGAACATGAACATGAAGGGCTTGCCGGGGATCATCAGCAACCACAGCAGCACGTAGCCGATGATGGAGATGCCCTGCGAGACCATGAAGGCGTTCTTCTTGCCCATCTTCTTCGACATCCAGGCCACGGTGGGAATCACCGCGAAGGTGGTGATCAGCGCGCCGACGCTGCCGAACAACGTGGGCCAGATGCCGGCCGCCGGCGCATTGCCCTGGAACAGGTGGTAGACGACGATGAAGAACGAAAACGCCGCCACCGTGTTGAAGGCGTTGAAGATCAGAAAGGTCGCGAAGCACAGCTTGCGGAACGGTGCCGAGCCGAAGGCTTCCTTGAAGCCGTTCAGGATCTCGCGCATGCCGCCGCCGACGTTCTTCAGCGTCAGCGGGATCAGGTGGTCGTCATCCTTGCTCGACTTGCTCGGGATGAACAGGGCCGGCACCATGGCCAGCAGCATGCAGATCACACCGACCCAGACCGACAGCGTGCGCGTGGCCGTGTCGGCGTTTTCGAACCATGTGGGGTCGTACATCACGACCCAGAACCACGGGGCGACGACCCAGGCCCATTGGCCGATCCACTGCGCCACGGCCATGATGCTGGTGCGTTCGTGGAAGTCGTCGCTCATCTCGTAGCCGATCGCCACGTAGGGGATGCTGAACAACGTCAAGCCCAGGTAGAACACGAAGGACCAGCACAGGAAGTAGACGAAGTTGTGGTTGACGCCGTCGGCGCGGTAAAGCTGCCACATCGCAACAAAGGAGATGCCCATCACGACCGCGCCGATGAGCACGTACGGCTTGCGCCGGCCCCAGGTGGAGCGGGTGTTGTCGGTGATGAAGCCCATGATCGGGTCGGTGATCGAATCGAAGACCCGCGGCAGGAAGAACAGCACGCCCCACATCCAGCCCGGGAAGCCCATGTCCTGGACCAGCACCACCATGAAGATGCCCAAGGCTGCCGGGAACATCTGGTTGGCCAGCATGCCGAGTCCGAAAGCGACCTTCTGACCGAAGGGGACCTTGTGCGCCGCGGTTGCGGTGGGGGTTGCGGTGAACGTGGCGGCGGATGGGGTCATGAGTTGCTTTCTGTCGTGAGGCGGTGCCGCTGGCGCTCGCGTCGATCGTGCAGACCGACGGCAGGTCCAGCGTCTTGGTCAGGTCATCCGAACTTGAGCTTGCCGTCCTTGTCCCACAGGCCCCAGCAGGCGCCGACATCGCCTTCGGCACCGACCTTCCAGGCCTCGTCGAAGGCAGCGAACCAAAACAGCTCGACGCCTTCGTCATCGGCCCAGCGGCAGCTGTCGACGAAGTAGCGCATCGCGCCTTCGGTGGAGGGCACGGCGCCGTGGAAGGCGCTGCCCTTGTCGGGCCAACCGGTTTCGCTGACGACGATGCGCTTGCCCGGCGCGGCGGCACGCGTGCGCTGCAGCATGCTGTGCATGTAGGGCACCGCGTTCTCGCGCGGGCAGCCTTCCCAGAACGGATAGCAGTTGGTCAGCACCACGTCGCAGGCTTGTGTGATGCGCGGGTGCAGTTCGAACAGGTAGTAGGCATCGACATAGCCCACGGGCACGCCAGGCAGTGTGCGCTTGACGCGCTCGATCGCGTGCAGCAGTTGGTCTTCGCCGAGGTCCTCGCGCAGCAGCACCTCGTTGCCGACCGCGGCAATGTCGGCATGCCCGTCGCTCGCCAATGCGATCAGGCCATCGATCTCGCGCCGGTTGATGTCGGCGTCGGTGCCCAGCCACGCGCCGACCAGCGTCTTCATGCCCAGTTCGTGCGCGATGCGCGGGATGTGCTCATTGCCGTCGGTGCACGAAAAGCTTCGCACCCAGCGTGTGTGCGGCTGAATGCGCGCGAGGCGTTGGCGAATCTGCGCTTCGCTGATGACATCGCCGGGCGCCTGGCCTTCCAGGTAGGCGCTGAAACAAAGCCCATGCACGCCGTCGTGCAGCACTTGACGAAACTCGGCCACGAGCGCCGCGTCAGCAGCCACCGCCTGCGCGGGCGCGACCGGTGGCATGCCAGGGGCCGTGGCCGCCTGCGGCATCGCGCCGGAGCGCACGACACCGTGGGCATCGGCCCACGCGGAATAGCTCGACTTGATCTTGGACATGGCCTTCCTGTCAGCGCTTGGGGGACGACTTCTTCTGGTACGGGAAGCGGCCCTTGCCGCGCGGCTTGACCGCTCCGTAGCCGCCGACCTTGTCATAGACCCGCACGTAGTCGATCACCAGCTCGGCGGGGAACTGCGTCTGCGCATTCGGCAGGCCGGGAAAGTTGCCACCGACCGCCACGTTCATGACCAGGAAAAAGGGTTGGTCGAACGGCGCCGGCCAGGGGTTGATGTCGGCAGCGCGTTGCGCGATCACACCTTCGCCCTCTTTGGTGCGGCTGCAACTCCACCAATGGTCGCGCGTGCAGGTGTGCACCTCATCGACATAGAAGCGGATCTCGCCCGGCTCCCACTCGCAGGCATAGACATGCCAGTCGGCCACCGTGCTGCCAGCGGGCAGCGGGTGCACATGCGTGATCAGCTCGCGCGCCGGCAGGCCCGGCGAGCCGAAGTGGATGCTGCTCAGCACTTCGTGCGGCTTCTCGCCGACGATCTCCATCAGATCGATCTCACCCGATGCCGCCCAGCCGCCATAGGCATCGGTCTGCGGCAGCATCCACAGCGCCGGCCACAGGCCCTTGCCCCACGGCACCTTGGCGCGGATCTCGAAGCGGCCGTAGGTCTTGGCGAACAGCGCCGTGCCGTCGCGCCGGCGGGTCTTCAGCCGCGCCGAGGTGTAGCCGCAGCCATGCAAGGATTCCTTGATCGCACGGATCGTCAGCAGGCTGTCCTTGACGGTGACGTTGCCGGCCTCGCGGGTGTAGTACTGAAGCTCCTCGTTGCCCCAGCCTTCGATCCAGCGGTGCGAGCCGTAGTCGAAGAAGCCGTTGCCGAGATCGTGGTCCCATTTGGACGCATCCACTTCGGTGCCATCGAACTCGTCGTGCCACACCAGGCGCCAGTCGCCCTTGCGTCGGGCCACCGCAGCGCGGCGCGTCATGACAACAAGCGGCCGTGGCCGTCGAAAGCCAGCGCCCAGGCGGCGTCGGGCAACAGACTGCAGACCTGACCGGTCTCGACCCCGGCATGTTCGGCACCGAGCTTGGCGCTGAGCAACCCGTCGATGCCATCGACACGCAGGTGGATGATCGACGCATCGCCCAGGTGCTCGGCCAGTTCCACGCGGGCAGGCACGCCCTGCGTTGTCGATGCCAGGCGCAGATGCTCGGGTCGCAAGCCGATGCGCTGCGCCGCAGGGCCGGCCTTGGCGGCCAGCGAGTTCCACAGCGCACGGTGCGCCGGCGCAGCGCCCGACAGCGCCGGCCGTGACACCAGGTTGATGCGCGGCGCGCCGATGAAGCCGGCGACGAATTCGTTTGCCGGCTTGTTGTACAGGCTCATCGGCGCGCCCAGCTGTTCGACATGGCCGCCGTTGAAGACCGCGATGCGGTCGCCCATCGTCATCGCTTCGACCTGGTCATGGGTGACATAGATCATCGTCGAGCCCAGGTCCTTGTGCAGCCGCGACAACTCGATGCGCATGTTCACGCGCAGGGCCGCGTCGAGGTTCGACAGCGGCTCGTCGAACAGGAACACCTTCGGCTTGCGCACGATGGCGCGGCCGATGGCCACGCGTTGGCGCTGGCCGCCCGACAGTTCCTTCGGAAATCGACCCAGCAACTCGCTGATGCGCAGGATCTCGGCGGCGCGGCCGACCTGCAACGCGCGTTCGGTCTTGGCCACGCCGGCCATCTTCAGCGCGAAGCCCATGTTCTCGGCCACCGTCATGTGCGGATACAGCGCATAGCTCTGGAACACCATCGCCGCGCCGCGGTCGGCAGGACGCGTGTCGTTGGCGCGCACACCGTCGATCGACAACTCGCCACCCGTGACGCTCTCCAGCCCGGCGATCATGCGCAGCACGGTGGATTTGCCGCAACCCGAGGGGCCGACGAAGACCATGAACTCGCCATCGTGCACGTCCAGGTCGATGCCCTTGATCACCTCCACCGCGCCATAGCTTTTGCGCAGCGCGCGCAGGCTCACAGCGCCCATGTCATTCCCCCGCCGCCAGCAGCGGTACACCGGCCCGGCGCGAGCGGCGCTGCGCGAGAAAATCGCGGTACCACAGTGCGCTGTCCTTCAACGTGCGTTGCTGGGTGGCGTAGTCGATGTGCACGAGGCCGAAGCGCTTGTCGTAGCCGGAGGCCCACTCGAAGTTGTCCACCAGGCTCCACACCATGTAGCCGGCCATGCGCACACCGTGCGCCAGCGCGTCGCCGACGGCGGCGATGTGGCTGGCGATATAGGCGCGCCGCTGCTCGTCGTGCACGCGGCCGAGGACCAGCGTGTCCTTGAAGGCGGCACCGTTTTCCTTGATGTAGATCGGCGGCAGCACGTAGTCGCGATGCAAGCGCAGCAGCAGTTCGGTGAGGCCCTCCGGATAGACCTCCCAACCCATGTCGGTCAGCTCGTAGCCGCTGTCGCTGGCATCCCAGGGCGCGGCGGCACTGACCATCTGCCGGGTGTAGTAGTTGACGCCGAGGAAATCCATCGGCGTGTGGATGTGCGCCATGTCGCCGGACTCGACCCGCGGCGCGTCGTCGCCGAGGAAGGCGAGCACGTCTTCCGGATAGCGGCCCTTGAACAGCGGGTCCATGTACCAACGCAGCGAGCGGCCGTCTTCCAGCCGCGCCTTGTCGCGGTCGGCGTCGAGCTCGCTGGCGGCTGCGGTCGGCGACAGGTTGAGCACGATGCCCAGGCGGCTGCGGCAACCCTGCGCGCGCAGCGCCTGCAGTGCCAGACCGTGGCTGAGCAGCAGGTGGTGCGACACCTGCATCGCCAGCGCCCGGTTCGTGATGCCGGGCGCGAAGACCCCCGTCTCGTGGCCCAGCGTGGCGATGACCCAGGGCTCGTTGTGCGTGGTGATGGCCGCCGCGCGGTCGCCGAGCAGGCTGGCGATGGCGCAGGCGTAATCGACGAAACGGTGCACGGTGTCGCGGCTGCCCCAGCCGCCTTGCGCCTGCAGCGCCGACGGCAGGTCCCAGTGGTTCAACGTCACATACGGCTTGATGCCACGCGCGAGCAGACCATCGACGAGGCGGTCGTAGAAGTCCAGCCCCTTCGCGTTCCACGCCCCGGCACCGTCGGGCTGCACCCGCGGCCACGACACCGAGAAGCGATAGGCATCGACGCCGAGCGAAGCGATCAGGTCCAGATCTTCCTGCCAGCGGCGATAGTGGTCGCAGGCCACCGTGCCGTCGCTGCCGTCGGCGATGGCATGCGGCTGGTTGCAGAAGTCGTCCCAGATGGAAGGGCCGCGGCCGTCGTCGCGCGAGGCGCCTTCGATCTGGAACGCGCTGGTGGCCACACCCCAGACGAAGTCGTCGGGGAAGGCGCTGGTTTGCACGGAGGGAGCAGACATCTTGTTGAATTTCTTCTGGTCGAAAATCACTTCACGGCGCCGGCCGTCAGGCCCGAGATCAACTGCCGCGACGACAGCACGAACAGGATCACGAGCGGCAAGGTGGCGATCGCCGAGCCGGTCATCAACGCACCCCACTCGGTATCGGTCGGGCTCTGCAGGCTGCGCAGCGCCAGCGGCAGCGTGTACATCTCCGGGCTGCGCATGACGATCAGCGGACCGATGAAGTTGTTCCAGCTGGCGATGAAGGTGATCAGCCCGAGCGTGCCGAGTGCCGGCTTGAGCAGCGGCAGCACGATGCGCCAGTAGATGCCCAGTTCGCTGCAGCCGTCCATGCGCGCGGCCTCGATCAGATCCTTGGGTACCGAGGTCATGACGAACTGGCGCATCAGGAAGATGCCGAAGGCGCTGGCCGCCGTCGGGATGTACAGCGCGCGCGGCTGGTCGATCCAGCCCAGCAGGTCCATGATCATGAAGGTCGGGATCATGTTCATGAAGCTGGGCAGCAGCATCGTCGCCATGACGAAGGCAAAGAGAGCGTTCTTGAAACGGAACTGGAAGCAGCCGAAGGCATAGCCGCCCATGCTGCAGAACAGCAGCGTCAGCGCGGTCGAGCCCAGCGCGACGTAGATGCTCCAGCCCAGATTGCGCCAGAACGGAATGCGCTCGGTGAGTATCTTCAGGTTGGATAGGAAGTCGTCGCCGAACCAGATCGGCGGTGGCAGGCTGAAGATTTCGGTGCGCGATTGGGTCGCGAACACGAACATGAAATAGAAGGGCGCCAGCATGATCAGCGAGCCGACGCCGACGATGAGGTAGGCGGCCCAGGGCGCGAGCCGGTCGTTCTTCACCTCAGCCCCCGGCACTGCGCGCCTTGAAGGCGCGGTTGGTCAGCCACGTCAGCAGCACGACCACGATGAACAGCAGCCACGACATCGCGCTGGCGGCGCCGAAATCGTTGAAGTCGAACGCCATGCGGTACAGATACAGCGCCGTGGTCATGCCCGCCTGGTCGGTGCCGCCGCGTCCACCGGGCAGCAGGATGAAGGGCTCTTCGAACAGTTGCAGGCCGCCGATGATGCTGAGCGTGACGCCGAAATAGATCATCGGCTTCAGGCTCGGCAGCGTGATGTGAAAGAACTGCCCCAGCCGGCCGGCGCCGTCCATGGTGGCGGCTTCGTACAGGTCCTTGGGGATCGTCTGCAGCGCGGCGAGGTAGAGCACGACATTGAAGCCCACGAAACGCCACCACACCAGGATGGCGATGGCGGGCTTGATGTTCTCGGCCGTGCCGAGCCAATCGATGGGCTCGATGCCGAAGAGCGCGCGCAGCCCGGCGTTGACGATGCCGAAGTCGGTCGACAGCAGCGCGCTGAACATGATGGCGATGGCCACGGTGCTGGTGATGTAGGGCAGGAAGTAGGCGCCGACGACGCCGTTGCGCAGACGCTTGAAGCTGGTGTGAATGAACACCGCCAGTGGAATCGCCACCAGGTGCTGCGGCACGCCCGAGGCCAGGGCCAGCCAGGCGGTGTTCTTCAGCGACTTCCAGAACCATTCGTCCTGCAGCGAGAAGGCGAAGTTCGCCAGCCCCACGAACTGCATCGCGCCCATGCCCGCCGTCGGCTCCCAGGTCTGGAATGCCAGGTACAGCGAGAACAGCAGCGGGAACAGGCCGAACACGAGGAACAGGATGACGAACGGACTCAGCAGCACATAGGGCGTCCATTCGGGCGACAGTCGCAACCGGGGTGACAGCTTCATGCGGGTTCGCCACCCGATCAGCGGTGCGCGCGTTTGCGCAACAAGCGCTCGGCGTCGGCCAGCGCGGTGGCGATGTCCTTGTCCTGGGTCAGCACCTTGTCGAGTTCGGTGTCGATGACCTCCGCGGCAAAGGCATCCTGCTTGTGCACCGTGACGGCGGTGATGTGGCGCGCCGCCTCGCGCCAAAGCTGGCGCGCCGGTTCGCCGCCCAGAAAGGGTATCGGCTCATCGAAGAACGGGTCGTCGAAGGTGCTCACCAGGGCCGGGAAAGCATTGATGCGCTTGAAGGCATCGAGCTGGACGGTGCGGTCCAGCGTCATCAGCTTGATGAATTCCCAGGCCAGTTGCTTGTTCGCCGCCGGCGCGCCGCGCGCGATGGCGAAGAAGCTGCCACCGTCGGCCGCGTACAGGCCCTCGGGCAGTTGCGCCGCGCGCCACAGGCCGGTGGTGGCGGGCGCGATCCAGTTGCTCAGGTGGCCGGCCATCCAGGCCCCGGCGAGCAGGGTGGCCTGCGTGCCACGCCGCAGGCCCTCGCTCCAGTCGGTGGACCACCACAGCGTCTTCGCGTCGAGCTGGTTGCGGCGCACCTCGCGTGCCAGCCTGAACGCGCGCTCGAAGCGCGGCGAGTTGACCAGCACATTCGAGTCCTTGTCGAAATACAGCCCCTGCCCGGGCTGGATGCCGACGCGGATCAGCAGATCCTTCATCTCTCGCGCATGGCTCAGCAGGTACGCGCCGGTGGCCAGCTTGATCTTCTTGCCGGCAGCGATGTAGCTGTCCATGTCGCGCGTCAGCTCGGCCTCGTTCAGGCCGGCCCTGGCCAGCAGATCGGCGCGGTACAGCAGGGTGCTGGGGCCGATGTCACTGGGCGCGGCCACGATCTGCCCGCGCCGGTTGGTGGCCTGCGCCAATGCATAGGGCACGTAGCGATCGGCCAACGGCCGCATGTCGTAGGGCGGCTTGGACAGGTCATCGAGACCCATGCCCTGCGCGAAGCGGCCGACGTAGTTCACCTCCAGCGCCATCACGTCGGGCAGATAGACGCTGGTTGACAGGGCGGTCGTCATGGCCGTGTGGTGGTCGGCGTACTGACGCACCACGAGCTTGATTTCGACGTCGGGATGCAGCCGCTTCCACGCCGGGAGGGCCGCACGCACGGCCTTGTCCACATCCGGGAAAGCGGCCACGGTGAGGGATTGCTGTGCCGATGCAGCCGTCGGCGCCAACAACAGCAGCGACATGCACCATGCCCACGCCGGGCGTGGCCAGGCCCGCCTTGCGACCACCCCCATCGCCTGTCTCCGTTGGCCAAGAATCCGCAGCGGCCTGCTGCGCAATGGCTGCGCCGCGTGCGTGCGACGGTTGCGGCATTTCAGCCGACAACGCTTATGAAAGCGCTTTCAAACTATAGGGTTGGCCTGCCAGGGTGTCAATCGAGGGTTAGCGCGGGGGTCCCCCACCCACGGTTCAGCCGCTCAACAGACGGGTCGATTCGCGCGTGACGAAGCGGGGCGCGGGCAATTCGGCAGTCGGCTCGACACCGGACAACAGCTGCAGCATGCACGTCGCCGCGATCTGCCCCAGTTCATAGGCCGGTTGATGCACCGTGCTCAACGGCGGACTGGCGTACTGCGAGGTGGGAAGATCGTCGAAGCCGACCAGCGAGACGTCGTCGGGCACGCGCAGCGCGTGGCGACGCAGGCCCAGCGCGGCACCGAGCGCCATCTGGTCGTTGGCGGCGAAGATCGCGGTCACCGGCCGGCCACTTTGCAGCAAGCGGTCCACCGCCAGCATGCCGCTCACCTCGTGGAACTCGCCTTGCACCACCTGCACCGATTCGTGGGTGATGCCGGCCGCCTCGAGCGCAGCGCGGTGCCCATTCAGCCGCTCGATCGAATCCGGGTGCTCGGGGTCGCCGGCAATGAACGCGATGTGCCGATGACCCAGCTGAATCAGGTGCTGCGTGGCCAGCCGTGCGCCTTCGAAGTTGTCGAAGTTCAGCGCATACAGCCCCGGCGCTTTCAGCTGGCGCCCAGTCACCACCACCGGCAAGCGCTTCGCACACGCGCGCAACGCCTGGTCCGACAGCCGCCCGGTGAGCACGATGATGCCGTCCACGCGGCGCGCGATCAGCATGTCCACGCAGCGGGCTTCGGCTTCGGCATGCCAGTTGCCGCTGACGATCAGCGGACGATAGCCCTGCGGATCGAGATACTCCTCGATGCCGCGCAGCGCGGCACCGTAGAACGGGCTGTCCACGGCCTGGGTGACGACACCCACGCTGAGCGTGCGCCCGCCGGCGAGTCCGCGCGCCAGCGGGTTGGGCACATAACCCAGCTGCGCAATGGCGGCATTGATGGCCGCGGTCTTGGCCTCGCTGACGGTGGCGCTGCCGTTGAGCACGCGCGAGATTGTGCTCGGCGACACACCCGCCAGCTTGGCGACACTTTCGATCGTGACCCGCTCATCGGCACGGTCCTTCGCGGAGCGGCCGTTAAAGCGCGAGAACGACTTTGGCGTCATGAGCGTTGGGTGTGGGGCGTGCCGAGTTCACGGTACCTTGCGTGGCCCGGCGGCCGTCGGACCAAACAAAACGGGCCTGAAAGGCCCGTGTCGGCTTGCGTTGTGGCGGCGTCCAAGACACCCTTGATCTTAGCGATGTCCGGGCGTTGCCGGCCATTTGTGTTTCGTGCCCCTCATTGAGGCAGTCGCCGCCACAGGTGAAACCTGTGGGCAGCAGGTAGCGGAAGTCGTTGGTCACAGCGAGTACGGAATCACCAGACGCTTTGGAACACCGCGGGACGCTGTTGACTCACTCCCACTCGATCGTCGCCGGCGGCTTGCTGCTCACGTCGTAGGCCACGCGGTTGATGCCGCGCACCTCGTTGATGATGCGACTCGACACCTTCTTCAGCAACGCATACGGCAGCTCGGCCCAGTCGGCGGTCATGAAGTCGCTGGTCTGCACCGCACGCAGCGCGACCACGAAGTCGTAGGTGCGGCCGTCACCCATCACACCGACACTTTTCACCGGCAGGAACACCGCGAAGGCCTGGCTGGTGAGGTCGTACCAGCTCTTGCCGCTGGCCGGCTCGATATGCGCGCGCAGTTCGTCGATGAAGATGGCATCGGCCTGGCGCAGCAGATCGGCGTACTCGGGCCTGACTTCACCGAGGATGCGTACGCCCAGGCCCGGGCCGGGGAACGGGTGCCGATAGACCATGTCGTGCGGCAGGCCGAGCGCCACGCCGAGTTCGCGCACCTCGTCCTTGAACAGATCGCGCAGCGGCTCGAGCAGTTTCAGGCCCAGCGTCTCGGGCAGACCACCGACGTTGTGATGGCTCTTGATGCTGGTTGCCTTGGCTTTTCCCGATGCGGTCTTGGCGCCGCCCGACTCGATGACATCGGGATAGATGGTGCCCTGTGCCAGCCACTTCGCGTTCTTCAGCGCCTTGGCTTCGCGCTGGAACACCTCGACGAACTCGCGGCCGATGATCTTGCGCTTGGCCTCCGGGTCGGTGATGCCTTTCAATTCGCCGAGGAATTGATCGCCGGCATCGATGTGCCGCACCTTCGCATGCAGCCGGCCGGCGAACATGTCCATCACCATCTTCGCTTCGTTCAACCGCAGCAGGCCGTGATCGACGAACACGCACGTCAGCTGGTCGCCGATGGCGCGGTGGATCAACGCGGCCGCCACGCTCGAATCGACACCGCCCGACAGGCCGAGCACGACTTCTTCATCCCCCACCTGCTCGCGGATGCGCTGCACCGCTTCGGCGACATGGTCGCGCATGACCCAATCGGGCTTCGCGCCGGCAATGTCGAGCACGAAGCGCTCCAGCAGCGCCCTGCCCTGCACCGTGTGCGTGACCTCGGGATGGAACTGCACGCCGTAGTAGCCGCGTGATTCGTCGGCCATGCCGGCGATCGGGCAACTCGGCGTGCTGGCCATCAGCTTGAAGCCGGGCGGCAGCTGGGTCACCTTGTCGCCGTGGCTCATCCACACCTTCAGCATGCCGTGGCCTTCGGCGGTGGCGAAGTCCTCGATGCCCAGCAACAGCCGCGTGTGGCCGCGCGCGCGCACCTCGGCATAGCCGAATTCGCGGTGGCTCGAGGCTTCGACCTCGCCGCCTTGCTGCACCGCCATCGTGAACATGCCGTAGCAGATGCCCAGCACCGGCACGCCCAAATCCCACACCGCCTGCGGCGCGCGCAGGTCGTGCGCTTGGTAGGTGCTGGCGTGGCTGCCGCTGAGGATGACGGCCTTCGGCGCGAACTCGCGCACGAAGGCATCCGAGACATCGTTGGGGTGGATCTCGCAATAGACATGCGCTTCGCGCACGCGTCGGGCAATCAGCTGCGTGACCTGCGAACCGAAATCGAGGATCAAGACCTTGTCGTGCATCGGGTGCTCGCGCGAGTGAATGTTGTCAAGGGGATGCGCTGGCGGCGGCGACGCGCGCCTGGCGTGCGCCGCGAAAGTGCGTCCAGGCCAGCACCATCGCAACGGCCTGCAAAAAAGCACAGAAGTAGAACGGTGCGCCGATGCGCCAGTCGCCCTGCGGCAGGTGCGAAACCATGCTCAGCAGCGGCGCACCGACCAGCGGCGCGGCCACCGCCATCAGGCTGTTCAGCGCACTCACCGCGCCGAGCGTGCGGCCTTGGCTGTCGGCGCTGGCGGCATTGGAAATGATGCTCTGCATGCTGGCGGTGACGGTGTAGCCGAGCACGTTGGCGACGATGACGACGAACATCATCCAGCCTTCGGTGGCGGCGCCCCACAGCGCGAAGCCGATGCTCGACGACAGCAGCCCGGCCAGCGCCAGGCGCTGCGGGCTGAAGCGCTTCAGCAGCACACCCAGCAGGCCGCCCTGCACGATCACCGACATCACACCGACGGCCGCCAGCGACAGGCCGTTCTCGGTCGGGCCCCAGCCGAACTTGAAGGTGGTGTACAGCACCCAGCAGGTGTACAGCACGAACTGCGCCAGGCCACTGCAGGCGAGCACGGCGGTCAGCCGTCCCACGCCTTTCAGTTCGGCCAGGCCGCGCAGCGCGGTGATCGGGTTGGCCGCTTTCCACTCGAACTTGCGGCGCTGGTCGCGGGCCAGCGATTCCGGCAGCACAAACCAGCCGTAGAGCAGATTCAGCAACGCCAGGCCGCCCGCGGCGAAGAACGGCAAGCGCAGGTCGATGCCGCCGAGCAGCCCGCCGACCACCGGGCCGAGGATGAAGCCGATGCCGAACATCGCACCGAGCAGGCCGAAGCGCCGCGCGCGGTCGGCCGGCGCGGTGATGTCGGCAACATAGGCATTGGCCACCGCCGCGTTGGCCTGCATCGCGCCGCCGAACAGGCGCACCACGATCAGCATCCACATCGCCGTCGCAAGCCCGGTGGCGATGAAGTTCAGCGCCAGCCCGCAAAAGCCCAGCAGCAGGATCGGCCGGCGGCCGTGGGCGTCGGACAGCGCACCGAGCAGCGGCGAGCCGAAGAAATTCGCCAGGCCGAAGGCGAATGCGACGACGCCGTACCACAGCGCCTGATCGGCCTGCGAGCCGGTGAACCGGCCGACGATGCCCGGCAGCACCGGCACGATGAGGCCGATCGCCATCATGTCGATCAGCACCACCAGCATGATGAAACGCATGGCGGCGGCACGGCCCGAAGCCGCCGTCGGCGCGGTGATGAGGGGCTTCAAGGGCTGTGCGGCCGAAGTTGCGCCGATGTCACCCCGTTCGGTGTCACCGGAAACCACGCATCACGATTCCATGCGGTAGTTCGGCGCTTCCTTGGTGATCTGCACGTCGTGCACGTGGCTTTCGCGGATGCCGGCCGAGCTGATCTCGACGAATTCGCAGCGCTCGTGCATGTCGTCGATCGACGCGCAACCGCAGTAGTGCATCGCCGCGCGCAGACCGCCACCCATCTGATACAGGATGCCCACCAATGAGCCCTTGTACGGCACCTGCCCTTCGATGCCTTCGGGCACCAGCTTGCTGGTGTTCGGGTTGTTGCCCGCACCGTCCTGGAAGTAGCGGTCGGCCGACCCCTGCTGCATGGCGCCGATCGACCCCATGCCGCGATAACTCTTGTAGCTGCGCCCCTGGTAAAGCACCACTTCGCCCGGCGCTTCTTCGGTGCCGGCGAAGGCGCCGCCCAGCATCGCCGAGTGCGCGCCGGCGGCGATGGCCTTGGCCAGATCGCCCGAGTAACGGATGCCGCCGTCGGCGATCAGCGGCACGCCACTGCCGGCGATGGCCTTGGCTACCGTTTCGATGGCCATGATCTGCGGCACGCCGACACCGGTGACGATGCGCGTGGTGCAGATCGATCCCGGCCCGATGCCCACCTTGACCGCGTCGGCGCCGGCCTCGACCAGCGCCAGCGCGCCCGCGCCGGTGGCGATGTTGCCGCCGATGACGTCGACCTGCGGGTAGCTGCGCTTGACCCAGCGCACGCGTTCGATGACGCCGTCGCTGTGGCCGTGTGCGGTGTCGACGACGAGCGCATCGACGCCGGCCCGGATCAGCAGTTCGACACGCTCTTCGGTGTCCTCGCCGAAGCCCACCGCCGCACCCACACGCAGCTTGCCCAGGCGATCCCGCGCGGCATTGGGGAAGTCGGTCTGTTTGGTGATGTCCTTCACCGTCATCAGCCCGCACAGTTCGAAGGCGTCGTTGACCACCAGCACGCGCTCGAGCTTGTGTTTGTGCATCAGCGCCTTGCCGTCTTCGATGCTGGCGTGCTCGTCCACCGTGACCAGCCGTTCGCGCGGGGTCATGATGTCGCGCACTGGCGCGTCCATGCGGGTTTCGAAACGCAGGTCACGCCCGGTGACGATGCCGACCACGGTCTTGCCCTGCAGCACCGGGAAGCCCGAAATCCCGTGCTGCTTCGACAGCGCCATCACCTCGCGCACCGGCATGTCCGGGCCGACCGTGATCGGGTCGCGCAGCACGCCCGATTCGTAGCGCTTGACGCGCGCCACCTCGGCCGCCTGCGCCGCAGCCGACATGTTCTTGTGCACGATGCCGATGCCGCCTTCCTGGGCGATGGCGATCGCCAGGCGCGCCTCGGTGACGGTGTCCATCGCCGCCGACACCAGCGGCAAGTTCAGTTCGATGTTGCGCGACAGGCGGGTGGTCAATCGTGTGTCGCGCGGCAGGACCTTCGAATAGGCCGGCACCAGCAGCACATCGTCGAAGGTGAGCGCTTTTCCAATCAGGCGCATGCATAAGCTCCAGAGGAGGGTAGGGACAGGACATTGCTGACCCATCCCCCCCTAAGAACCGGACTTGCGACTTTCACCGCATCCGGCTCAAGCACAACAATCTGTGCAGGTTCGGGGAGCGCCTGATTCTATCAGGCACCCCCTCTTTTCCGCACCGAAGCCTCAGCCCGAGGCCGGCTTCGCAACTGTCAAACCAAGGGCATGCAGTTGGCGATGACACACCGGATGCAGGAGCACCCGGTTTGACAACGAGTCCGACCCTCCCGCCACCCGTGCTACCAGGTGATGGTCGTGCCACCCCGTTTCTTCCGTGAGGGCCCCACCACAATGAACACACTTGCCCTGCTGTGAGAGGAACAGCGTCGCCCATTGCTTGCGGTACGCCATGCTTTTCAGCAGGCGCTTCGCGCGCAAGTCTTCGCCGTACGCCTCCCACTCGGGGTCAAAGGGGTTGTAGCCGCCTTTGACCTTTCGATGCCGGACGATCTCCGTATCGGTAAGCCGATACAGGCGCATCCATCGCGGTTCGCCCTCCTCTTCCGACCGAACTCGCGCGGCGAACTCGGTCCTGCCCTCAACGGTTGGCCAATACTTCGCGGCCACCCATCTCGGGGACTTCTTCGGATGCCTGCGACGTGCCCAGCGCGTCAACCGCCACCACAGCAGCGAGTCGAGTTTGCCGAACGTCTCCTTGGCGACCACCGGGTGGTGGTACTGCGCCCAGCCTCGCAAGACTGGATTCAGCAGCTGTATCAGCTCCGCCTGTTTCACCATCGGGTTGGCCTTAACGATCCCCTTCACCTTGTCGTAGAACGCTTGCGCGTTCTTCTTACTTGGCTTGATCAGCAGGGTTCCCGAGTACTTCCGGAAATTCCAGCCGAGGAAATCGAACCCTTGGTCGATGTGCGTGACTCGCGTCTTCGCCGGCGATAGTCGCAATCCTCGTTGTGCAAGGAAAGCTTCTACCCAGGGCCGGACCTCGGTGTCCAGGAGGTCTTGCGACGTTCCTGTGATCACGAAGTCATCGGCGTACCGGACCACATTGACCTTGAGCTTCTGGACCTTCGACGTTCCCACTTTCACACGCAGGTGCGATTGCAGTCCGGCTTCCAGTCCGTTCAATGCCTCGTTCGCCAGGGTTGGCGAGATGATGCCGCCTTGCGGCGTGCCCGCTTCGGTGCTTGCCAGTTGGCCTTTGTAGACCACTCCTGCCTTCAACCACTTGTTCAAGATCGCCTTGTCCATGCGGACATGGTTCACCAGCCATTGCGTGATTGATGTGATCAAAACAGCCTTCGATATCCGCCTCCAGCACCCATGGGGCCGCAGCCTTCTGGGACAGGCACACGAACAGTTGACTCATGGCATCGGCCGTCGAGCGGTTGCGCCGAAAGCCGTAGCTGTTCGGGTCGCTCTGCGACTCAACGACTGGTTCCAGACCCAGCAGGTGGAGAGCCTGCATCGCCCGGTCCGTCATCGTCGGAATGCCCAGCGGGCGTTCCTTGCCATTCGCCTTGGGGATGAAGACCCGCCGCAGCGGCTGCGGTCGATATCCCCTCTGCTGTTTCAACGCACTGACGGCCTCCCATTTGCGGGTTGGCGTATCCCACAGCTCGCGGTCGACGCCTGCCGTCCGCTTGCCTTGGTTCTCTGTCACTCGTCGCACCGCCAGTGACCTGGCGGCAAACGAGCGGATCAGCGACCGTTGCAGTGCTTTCACCCTGCGCCAATCGCTTTCCTGCGTAGCCTTCGCTATCCGCATCTGCATCGTTCTCACATGCATCTCGACCCGGCGCCATTCGATGGACTGCCAGCCGTTCGACACGTGCGAGGACGCAGAACCATCGTTGTCGATGATCTCTTCCATGCTGACCTCGTTGGTGAACCCGTCAAGGACGCGCACGTCTCCCCGGAGGGAAGCTTGCGTCCCTTCGGGGCCTGGTGGAACTCAGCAACCGGCTCGCGACGGTTGCACCACGTGGAAGTGGGCCCGCTTTCGCAGCGGGGCAAATCTTGAACCCCTGTCCCAGCGATTACAGCCGGGCGTTCGCTTTTTCCACGATCCCATTCCCCCTCGCCCAACAGGTCGCCTTGCGGCTTCCCTGCCCATGCGCCGGAGCGCACAGGCGGACGGTGGGGCTTACCACGTTCCTCAAACTGCCGACAGCGCGGTGTTGATCCGCGATGCCTATCCGTTTAGGGTCTGTCTTTCCCGGGGCTGCGCCCATGACGACGTGCTCTCTTTTGCGACGAGAACAACCGGCAGCGTGCCTTTTGGCTGTGGCCTGACAGCAGGTTTGGCCACTCAATCCTTACCCGGGTTCAATCGACAGTTCACGTACGTTACCCATGCGGAACTAGCCTGGCCCCTCGTCCGCCATCCTGCTGGCAGAGTCCGTGCGCACCCTCGCGGGATACACACGCCACCTGGGTGGGAGACGTTGTCGGATGGGCTTCACACAGGACCGTTGCCAGTCCTGCATGCCATCGTAGGCTACCGTTGGTCGCGCAACGGGTCGCGGCCATGACGGGTGTCATGCGCGACGAGGCAATCCAAGGCATTGCCACTCTTCGGAGGACGTTGCTGAACGTCTTCACGCGTGCCCGCGGGAGCGGGCGCCCGGGAGCAAATGTGCAGGCCTATGAGCCTGTGTGATCGCTCTTGGGACGCTGTATGCCGGCTACTTGTGGTGGCAGCTTACAAACGCAACATCGCCACGGTCCTCCTCGGACGAATCCGAGGTTTTCCGTCACGGCACCCTACTCGGGCGTTTCTCCGCCGGGATTCTTCATCCCGGGATCCACCTCCAAGGGGAGGCAGATCTACTCCAAGGCTGCATTAACCGGCAGCTCGGTCGAGTGACACGTTCGATACGTGTCGCACCGCAAAACAGAATTATACGGAGGCGCCTGGCCAGCGCTGCCGGCGCCGATCAAGCCATCAGCTGCGCGAGCAGGGCCGCCCGCGTCACCGTGCCCAGATGCGTGCCATCGGCCGCCACCACGTTGGCCACATCGCCACCGTGCGTGTGCATGGCGCGCGCGGCATCGGCAAGGGGGGTGTCGGCGTGCAGCGTCAAGCCGGCGACGGCCGGGCCTGCAACCGCCAGTGCGGCACAGCGCAGCACGCGCGCGCGATTGACTCCGGCCACGAAACGCCGCACATGATCGTCGGCCGGCTGCAACACGATCTGCGCCGGGCTGCCTTGCTGCACCACACGCCCGTCGCGCAGGATCACCACCTGATCGCCCAGGCGCAGCGCCTCGTCGAGGTCGTGGCTGATGAAGACCATCGTCTTCCTCAGCTTGCGCTGCAGACTCAGCACCAGCTGTTGCATGTCGGCGCGGATGAGCGGGTCGAGCGCCGAGAAGGCTTCGTCGAGCAGCAGGATCGGCGCCTCGGCAGCCAGCGCGCGCGCCAGGCCCACGCGCTGCTGCATGCCGCCCGACAATTCGGCCGGCCAGCGTTGTTCGAAGCCAGCCAGGCCGACAGCGTCGATCCAGCGCCGCGCCGTCGCCTCCCTCTCGCCGGCGGGTACACCGCGCAACTTCAGTGCATAGGCGACGTTGCGCAGCACGTTGTGATGCGGGAACAGCGTGAAGCGCTGGAAGACCATCGCCGTCTGTCGGCGACGGAAATCGCGCAGCGCCTGCCGGCCGAGCGCGGTCACGTCGATGCTGCCGGCCAGCACCTGCCCGCAGGTCGGCTCGACGAGCCGGTTCAGCACCCGCAACAAGGTGCTCTTGCCCGACCCGGACAGGCCCATCACCACTGTCACCGCGGCCGCGGGCATGTGCATGTGAATGTCGTGCAGCGCCAGCACATGGCCGCTGCGCGCGTGCAGGTCGGCCTTCGACAGGCCCTCGCGCACCGCCTCGAGTTGCGCGGCGGCATCGGGCCCGAAGACCTTGCTCACGCCCCGCACCGACAGGGCCGGCGCCTCTTCAGTCACGCTGCGCCTTGCGATGCCGTTGCAGCCGGAAGCCCCAGGCCTGCGAGACACGGTCGAAGACGATGGCGATGCCGACGATGGCCAGCCCGTTGAACAGCCCGAGCGCGAAGTACTGGTTGGAGATCGCCTTCAGCACCGGCTGGCCGAGGCCCTGCACGCCGATCATCGAGGCCACCACCACCATCGCCAGCGCCATCATGATGGTCTGGTTGACACCGGCCATCAGTGTCGGCAGCGCCAGCGGTAACTGCACGCCCCACAGGCGCTGCCAGGCGCCGGCGCCGAAAGCGTCGGCCGCTTCGAGCACATCGGCATCGACCATGCGCAGCCCCAGGTCGGTCATGCGGATCACCGGCGGCAGCGCGTACACGACCACGGCCAGCAGACCCGGCACCCGGCCGATGCCGAGCAGCATCACCACCGGGATCAGGTAGACGAAGCTGGGCAGCGTCTGCATCACATCGAGCAGCGGCGTCAGCAGCGCGCGCAGCCGGTCGGAGCGCGACAGGGCAATGCCGACCGGCACACCGATGAGCAGCGCCAGCACGGTGCTGACGGTGATCATCGACACCGTCTTCATGGTGTCGTCCCACATGCCGAACCAGCCGATCAGCAGCAGCGTCAGCACCGAGCCGAGCGTGATGCGCCAGGAACGCGAACACAGCCAGGCCAGTGCGGCGAGCGCGCCCACCACCACGGGCCAGGGCGCGCCGGTGAGCGCATGCTCGGTGGCGAGCAGCGCCTGCTGCAGCGGTTCGAAGGCGCGTTCGATGCCCTCGCCGTGGGCCCGCGTGAAGTCGCGGAACGCGGCATCGATGGCCTGCTTCAGCGTGCGCAGCGTCTCGCTGTCGAGCGCGGGGAACTCGTCGAACCAGGCCATTGGCGCGACGGCGCGAGATCAGATCAGAGTGCCGACTCGAGTCGGCTGGCGATTTCGGTGCTCACCCACGGCTTCCACACCTCCGGCCGCGCCTTCAGGAAGTGGCGTGCGCCGTCCTCGCCGCTGGCCTGTTCGGTCTGCATCCACGCGAGCAATTCGTTGACGGTGGCATTGTTCCAGCTGCGCCGCTTCAAATACTCGTAGGCCGGCCCACCGGCTCGTTTGAAGCGGTCGGTGACCACCGTGTAAACCGCCGCCGGCACCCAGGCATTCGGTTTGGGATCGCTGCAGTCCGGCTTGGTGGTGCAGGACCGCCACTGTGCCGCGTCGTGCTGCACGCCCTCGTCCAGCCGCACCATCTCGTAGCGGCCCATCAGCGCGGTCGGCGCCCAGTAGTAGCCGAGCCATCCCTGGCGTCGCTCGTAGGCCTTGGCCAGCGAACCGTCGAGCCCCGCTGCCGACCCGGTGTCGACGAGCACGAAGCCTTTCGCCGCCGCGCCATAGGCCTTGAACAGGTTGCGCATGAGGATCTCGCAGGTCCAGCCGGCGGGGCAGCTGTAGACGGCGCCTTTCGTCGTGTCTTCGGGAGCCGGAAACAGCTGCGGGTGGTGCAGCGCATCGGCGATGGTGCGGATCTGGGGGTTCTTGTCGGCCAGGTATTTCGGGATCCACCAGCCCTCGACACCCCCGTCACGCAGCGACTTGGCCGCGTAGTGCAGCCGCCCTTCGGCAACGGCCTTGTCCATCGCCTCGCGCACGCCGTTGACCCACGCCTCGGGGGCCACATCCGGCTGGCCGCGCTCGATCATCGATGTGAGCGTGGGCACGGTGTCGCCAGCCACCAACTCGACCTGACAACCGTAACCGTGCGTGAGGATGAAGCGGTCGATCTGCGCCAGCACCTCGGCCGATTGCCAGTTCATGTTGGCCACCGTCAGGCGACCGCAGGGTGCTGCCGCCATCACCGCGCTCGCACCCGACAGGCCAACGGCGAGCAGGCCGAGAAAGCGAACAGTTCGAAACAGGTGTAAAGACAGGAACAACAGCTGCGTCGCATGCCACGCCCTTGGTGCAGGGCCGACACCTGCGCGGCGAGCGCGATCCGAGATGGCAGGGTTGTTCATGATGTGATCGGCTCGGCCTCGATGAACCGCGGTTGCAACGTTAGCGCATCGCGCCACACATCGTCGGTCACCGAACGAGCGTGACGCTTTGCACACCCGTTGTCGGGGGCTCGCGCACTACACTGGAAAGATGCCATTTTCGACGCCCCAACCTGATTTTGATTCGGCGCGCAAGCTGCGCCATTGGCTCGACTGCGGGCAGCGCGCGCTGTGTGCCGGGCTGCTGCTGGCCCTGGTGGCGATGCCGGCGGCGGCGCAGTGGAAATGGCGCGATGCCAAGGGCCAAGCGCACGCCAGCGACATTCCGCCGCCCCGCGACGTGCCCGAGGCCAACATCATGCAGCGGCCTGACCCGAACGTGCGCGCGTCGACGCCGGCCGCCAGCGCCCCACAAGTCGCACAAGTCGCACAAGTCGCACAAGCGGCCTCGGCGAACGCGAGGCCGGCCACCGATCCTCAACTCGAAGAGCAGCGCCGCCGCCTCGAACAGGACAAGCTGTCGCGCGAGAAAGCCGAAGCCGACAAGCAGGTCGCGCTGCGCAAGGAGAACTGCCGGCGCGCGCGCGACAACCTCAACACGCTGGACAGCGGCCAGCGCATCGCGCGCATCAAGCCCGACGGTGAACGCGAGATCCTGAGCGACGAGCAACGCGCCGTCGACGCGCGCCGCGCACGCGAGGCGATGGCCGCCGACTGTCGCTGAGCCCGGTCGCCGGTTGGCCGGCGGCGAGCGTTCATCGACGCGCCTTCTTCTGCTGCCGATAGCGCAGCCGCCGCGCCTCCTTCGGATCGACCTGCAAGCCGCGGTAGATCTCGACCCGGTCCAGATCGCGCAGCCGCGTATCGAGCGGCTTGACCTTGCCCCAGATGCCGACCGCGCCGGCCCACATCGAAGCCGGCAGCGCGCTGGCCTTCAACGCATCGTGCAGCGTGGCGCCGTCGGCAAGTTGCAGCGGCCGTGTTTCGGTGACCCCGGCGTGCGGGCTGAAGACCACCTCGATGTGCAAGAGCGCTGCCGGCGCCAGGTCATCGTGCGCCATGCACCGCTTCGGCACGGCTGACGAACGAATCGACGAAGGTGTTGGCGATGCGGTCGAAGACCGGGCTCAGCACCGCTTCGAGCGGCGGATTGGAAAAGGCGTAGCGCAGGTTGAAGTCGATCTTGCAGGCTTGCGCCTGGCCCTTGATCGGCAGGAACTTCCAGGTGCCGTCGAGCGTCGAGAACGGTCCATCGACGAGTTTGACGACCACCGAGCGGCCGTTGACGTGCTCGTTGCGCGTGGTGAAGCTGTTGCGCACGCCGGCAAAGGCCAGTTCGAGCCGCGCGGTAATGCCGTTGTCGTGCTGCGCGACGATACGCGCGCTTTCGCACCAGGGCAGGAATTGGGGGTAGTCCTCGACCGCGGTCACCAGGTCGTACATCTCTTGCGGCGAATACCAGATGAGGACGGTCTTGTGCACGTGCTTCATACAATGCCGCAAATTGTAGGGCGCGCCTTTCGCGCCTCTCGCGCCCTCGTCCGCCCCAACCCATGACCGCCACTGCCGCCAAGGCCCATTCGACTTCTGCCGCCTCTGCCGCTTCGTCCGCCCCGATTGCCGAGAACCGCCGTGCCCGTTTCGACTATCACATCGAAGAACGCCACGAGGCGGGCATGGTGCTGCAGGGCTGGGAGATCAAGGCGGTGCGCGCCGGTCAGGTGCAACTGACCGATGGCTATGTGCTGATCCGCGACGGCGAGCTGTTCCTCATCGGCTGCCGCATCAACGCGCTGCGCAGCGCATCGACGCATGTCAGCCCCGAAGCCGAACGAACGCGCAAGCTGCTGATGCACAGGGCCGAGATCAAGCGCCTGGTGGGCAAGGTCGAACAACGGGGCTTCACGCTGGTGCCGTTGAACCTGCACTACAAGGGCGGCCGCGTGAAGGCCGAAATCGCGCTCGCCAAGGGCAAGGCCGAACACGACAAGCGCGACACCGAGAAGAAGCGCGACTGGGAACGGGAGAAGGGGCGGCTGATGAGGCACAAGGTGTCGTCGGCGCCGAAGTCGTAGGCGCACGCCCACGGTCGGATGCGGCCCCCAGACTGTCGCAGACTGCAACAGGGAATGTCTGGGCTTTGCGGCTAGGCTTTACGGGTTTCAATCGCCTGGCTTCATGCTTCCCGGTGCGCTTTGTTGTCATGCCCCTGCGAAATCAATTCCCCGTAGAGCGAATCCGCGTCTGGTGTCCCGGTGTGCCAGCAGCGCTGCTGTTCTGCGCCGGCGCAGCGCTGTCGCAGCCGGCCGACACCGTGATCATCAGCGGCGGCGGCATCGAGCGACGCGCCTTCGAGTCGCCCTATTCGATCAGCGTCATCGACGCCACCGATCTGCGCCAGGCCGGGCCGATGGTGAACCTGTCGGAGACGCTGAATCAGGTCCCCGGCCTGGTCGCCAACCTGCGCAACAACTATGCGCAGGACCTGCAGATCAGCTCGCGCGGTTTCGGTGCGCGCGCCACCTTCGGCATCCGCGGCCTGCGTCTGTACACCGACAACATCCCGGCCACGATGCCTGACGGCCAGGGCCAGGTGTCGGCGTTCGACCTGGCCGGCGCGCAGCGCATCGAGGTGTTGCGCGGGCCGTTCTCGGCCCTGTACGGAGCCAACTCCGGCGGTGTCATCTCGCTCGTCAGCTCCGCGCCGACAGAACGCGTGGTCACCCTCGATGGCGATGTCGGCAGCAACGGCCTGTGGCAGGCGCGCGTGGGCGTCGAAGCACCGCTGGCCGACGGCTGGAACGTGAAGGCGCAGGCGAGCCAGTTCAGCACCGACGGCGTGCGCCCGCACAGCGCGGCCGATCGCACCCTGGGCAACCTGCGCGTCGGCTGGGTGGGTGAACGCGACACGCTGACGTTGCTGCTGAACAGCGTCAACCAGCCGGCGCAGGACCCGCTGGGGCTGACGCGCGAACAGTTCGACGCCGACGCATTCCAGACCACGCCGCAGGCGATCCTGTTCGATACCCGCAAGACCAGCGGCCAGACCCAGGGGGGCGGCACCTGGCGGCACCGTTTCACCGACAGCGGTGCGTTGAGTGAAAGCGTGCTGACGCTGTACGCCGGGCAGCGCGGCGTGACGCAGTGGCAATCGATCCCGGTGGCCTCGCAGATCAACCCGCAGCAAAGCGGCGGCGTCATCGATTTCGACCGCGATTTCTCCGGCGTCGATGCGCGATTGGTGTGGCGCTGGGCGAAGGGCTCGCTGATCGCCGGCGTCAACAGCGAGCGCCAGGGTGAGGACCGGCGCGGCTACGAGAATTTCATCGGCCAGCCGCCGAACCAGATGCTGGGCGTGACCGGCGCGCTGCGCCGCGACGAGCACAACAGCCTGCGCTCGACCGATGTCTATGCGCAGGGTGAGATCGAACTGGCACCCACGCTGCTGGCGACGCTCGGTTTGCGCAGCGGTCGCCTGAAGGTCAGCAGCGAGGATGCCTACCTGTCCAACGGCGACGACTCCGGTTCGCTCGACTACAGCTACAACACGCCGGTGGTGGCGTTGCAATGGCTGCCGATGTCGTCGCTGAACCTGTACGTCAGCGCTGGCAAGGGCTTCGAATCGCCGACGCTGGGCGAATTGTCCTATCGCAGCGATGGCCAGTCCGGCTTCAACACCAGCCTGCAGCCGCAGACCAGCACGCAGATCGAAGTCGGCGCCAAGTGGCGCGACGATGCACTTGGCCTGGCGCTGGAAGCGGCGCTGTTCCGGGCCGACACCGACGACGAGATCAGCGTGCTGACCAATGCCGGTGGGCGGTCGTCGTACCAAAACGTCGGCCGCACCCGCCGCAGCGGCGCCGAGCTGGGCCTGCGCTGGCAACTGGCCCGCGATTGGCGCGCGCTGCTGGCGTTGAGCTATCTGGATGCGACCTACCGCGACGACTTCCAGACCTGCCGCGTGGTGCCCTGCCGGCTACCGGCCGACCGCGTCACTGTGCCGGCCGGCAATCGGATCGCCGGCACCATGGAAAAGAGCGGCTTCGCCAGCCTCGCCTGGCGCCTGGCGGCGAATACCGAGCTCGCCGCTGAACTGCGTTTGCAGGGCGCGATGCCGGTGAACGATCTGAACAGCGATTTTTCGAGCACCACCGCCATCGGCGCGCTGCGCCTGAGCCACGACATCGCACTCGGCGGTGGCACCTTGCAGGTGCTGGCGCGGCTCGACAACATCAGCGATGCCACCTACGCCGGTGCCGTCATCGTCAACGACGGCAACGGCCGCTTCTTCGAGACAGCGGCGGGGCGCACCGGGTTGCTGGCGTTGCGCTGGCGCATGCCGTTCTGAACTCGCGGCATCGCCAAAGTGGCCGCGTCAAAGTGGCCTCTCGGACAGCGGTGCTCGGCCATCTCTCCGCGCCGCACACCGAAGGACTCCGGCGAGGCTACTTCGACGGCTCCCAGTTGTTGACCTTGCCGATGTAGGCCCAGATGGCTTCCATCTGCTCCGGCTTGACGATGCCCTTCCAGGCGGGCATGGCGCGCTTGCCTTCGTTCAGCGACCTCAGGAAGCGCTCCTTGTCATCGCGTGGAAACGTGCGCAAATCAAAGTAGGCGCTGCTCGTGGCGACCAGGTTGATGCCGTGGCAGCGCGTGCAATAGCTGGTGTAGAGCTTGCGGCCGACCTCGGCGTCGGCCTCCGGCGCCACAACCTGGGCCTGCGCCCACACGTTGCTGGCGCACAGCACCAGCAACGCCATCAGACATCGGCTCACTGCAGCAGCGCGAAGGTCCAGACCGAGCCTCCTGCCGGGACGTTCGCCAGTTCCGGATCACCGGCCAGCGCGCCGTAGACCGTGGCCGAACCGCTGGTGACGGTGATGTACTGCCGCCCCTTGTGCTCCCACGCGATGGGCAGCCCGGTGATGCCTGAGCCGGTCTGGAAGCTCCAGACCTCCTTGCCGCTCTTGGCGTCGAAGGCCTTGAACTGCCCGGTCTGCGTGCCCACGAACACCAGCCCGCCGGCGGTGGATAGCACCCCCGACCAGTTGGGAGCCTTGCCGGGCGCTTCCCAGAGTTTCTTCTTCGCCACCGGGTCCCAGGCCACCAACGCGCCGCGATTGCCATCCTCGGGCGAGACGAATCCGCCGAGTTCCAGCCCGAGCCACCAGTTCGGACCGTCGGGCTTGGGCTGCTTGACGTACTTGACCTTCATGCCCAGGTTGATGGTGTTGAAGTACGCCACCTTGCGCACCGGGTCGAAGCTCATCGGCATCCAGTTCTTGCCGCCGAAGGCGCTGGGCCAGACTTCGATGAAGTCGGTCTGCTGCTCGGTCTTGCGCACCTCGGCGGTCATCGGCGTGTCGATCGGCTTGCCAGCCGCGTCGATGCCGCTGGCCCAATTGACCTTCTTGGCGAACTGGGTGCCGGAGATGAATTTGCCGTTGGTGCGGTCGACGACATAGAAGAAGCCGTTGCGGTTGGCCTGCATCAGCACCTTGGTCGGCTTGCCGCCCAGCGCCAGTTCGCCCAGCACCAACTCGTTGGTGCCGTCGTAGTCGTACGGGTCACCGGGCGAGAACTGGTAGTACCAGACCATTTCGCCGGTCGAGGGGCGTATCGCCAGCACCGAGCAGATGAACAGCGAAGTGCCGCCGCGCATCGCCGGATTCCACGGCCCGCCATTGCCGGTGCCCCAATACACCAGGTCGAGCTCGGGGTCGTAGGTGCCGGTCAGCCAGGTCGGGCCGCCACCGTTTTCGGCCATGCCCGGATTCCACGTGTCACCGCCCTTTTCGTTGGGCAGCGCGGTGGTGAACAGGGTCCACTTCTTCGCGCCGGTCTTCAGGTCCCAGCCGTTGATGAAGCCGCGCGTGCCGTATTCGCCGCCGCTGATGCCGGTGATGAGCACGCCGCCGGCAATCAACGGCGCATGCGTCATGCTGTAGCCGAGCTTGTAATCGGCCGCCTTGCTCTTCCAGATCTGCTTGCCGTCGGCCATGTTGATGGCCACCACATGCGCATCGATGGTGGTGCGGTAGAGCACGCCGTCCAATGCCGCCATGCCGCGGGTGTGGATGCCGCAGCACAGGTAGCCGGCGACATCGGCCGGCACCTCGATCGGCGTCTTCCACTTGGCCCGGCCGGTGAGCGCATCGATGGCCATGGTGTGGGTATGGCTGGCAACGTACATGGTGCCGTCGATCAACAGCGGCTGGCTCGATGCGTTGGCCGAATTGTCGAGACTGAAGTTCCACACCGGCGTCAGGCGCTTGACGGTGCTGAGGTTGACCTGCTTCAGCGGCGAATAGCGCTGCTGGCTCCAGCCCATGCCGTAGGTGTTGACGCTGTCGGTGGTGGTCGCGTCGTTGCGCAGGTCGGCCAGCGTCTGTGCCTGGCAAAGCGCAGCGCCCATCAGCAGCGGCACGGCGACGAGCCGGTACAACGATAAGTGATTCATCTTGTCTCCTCGGTGGCCGCGGTGGCCTTGGTGGCAATGGGCGCGCGGCCACTGACCGCGCTGCGCCGCAACGAACCTTACCCTCGGTGCGCACCACGCCCCAATCTGGTACTTTCCCTAGAGCCAAAGTGTCGCGCTTCAGCACAATGCGCGATCGACCGGAAGCGCCTTGACACCCCGCCCTCTCTACAGCCGCCTGCCCGCACCGACGCCCTTGGCGCCGAACGTATTCTTCAGCACCGCGCCACAGCGCGTCGGGCTGGCGCGGCAGCGCTTCTTCGATGAAGGCACGCGGCCCACCGGCCTGGTGAGCGACGCGGTGATCCAGTCGTGGACACGTTGCCAGCAGGCCCGGCGCGACAGCGGCGAGTCGATCGCCTTCACGCCGGTCACGCGCGGACGCATCGACCAAACCCTGGCGCGCAACCGGCTGCTGCTCGAAGCCAGCCGCGATGAGTTGCAGCGCTTGCAGGCCGTGCTGGCCGGCACCGCCTGCAAGGCCATCCTCACCGATGCCCAATGCATGGTCGTGCACGCCACGCCCACCGAGCGTGGCGATGGTGAGTTGATGTGGCTGGCCGGGCGCATCGGTGTCGATCTGTCGGAAGCCTGCGTCGGCACCACCGCGCCGGGCATGGTCGCCTTGTCCGGCCGCGAATGCACCGTGCATGGCGGCGAGCACTACTTCCGCATCAACCAGGCGCTGCATTGCGCGGCCGCGCCGATACGCGATGCGCGCGGTGACCTGGTCGCGGTGCTCGACCTGTCGTGCGAGTCGCGCGCGTTCCAGTTCGATGCCGCCGCGCTGGTGCACCTGTTCGCCACCTCGATCGAGAACAGCCTGCTGCGCCGGCAAGCGACACCGCATCTGCTGTTGCGCTTCCAGGCCGGCGCTTCGCTGCTGCACACACCGCTCGAGGGTTTGGCCGCGGTGGACGAGACCGGCCGCATCGCCTGGATGAACGGCGTGGCGCGCAGCCTGTTGCAGGCGCCCAGCGACAGCCCCGCTATCGGCAGCGTGGAGGAATCCTTCGGCCTGGCGCTGCCGGCGCTGGCCGCTGCCGCGCGCGTCGGCAAGGTGTGGGTGCAGCAGTTGCCGAACGGGCTGAAGCTGTTCGTGCAGGCGCAGATGCCAACGCAACGGCCTGCCCAACGGGTGGCGCGCGCCGATGCGCCGCTTCGTGCCGAAGTGCCGGTTGTCGATGCAGCGGCCACACAGGCACGCGTCGAGACGTCAGCGCCATCACCGGCTCTGGCGCCCCGCTCGGCAAGGCTGCGCGACGCCGACCTGCAACTGATCGAAGACACGCTGGCGGCGTGTGGCGGCAATGTGTCGCGCGCAGCGCGTCGACTCGGCGTCTCGCGCGGTCTCGTCTATCGGCGGATGAAGCAGCGCCTGGGGTGATGCGCTGCCCCACCTTCGCCAGTGCGAGCGGGCAGGCGCATCAACCGTCCCAGCGCACGGACTCCAGTGCCGCGGCCAGATCGCGCTGCAGATCGCAAGCGTCTTCCAGACCCAGCGAAAAGCGCACCAGCGTGCCACGCCACGGCGCATCGGCGCGAATCGCCGACAGATCGTAGGGCACCGCCAGGCTCACCGGCCCGGCCCATGAGTAGCCGAGCTTGAACAGCTTCAGCGCATCGACGAAAGCATGCACCTGCTCGGCCCGGTAGCGCTCGTCGAAGACCACCGAGAACAGGCCCGCCGCCTGGGTGCACAGCTTGCGCCAGTGTTCGTGACCGGGCGAGCCGGGCAGCGCCGGATGCAGCACCGCCACCACCTGCGGCTGCGATTGCCACCAGTGCGCCAGTTGCCGCGCAGCCGCATCCTGGGCGGCATAGCGCAGCGCCAGTGACGGCAGCGCATGCAGCAGCGAGGCCACGTCGTCGCCGCCGACACCCCAGCCCATGCGCATGTGCGTGCCCTTCAGGCGCAGATGCAATGCGTGGTCGCGCGTGGTCACCGAGCCCATCAGCACATCACCGCCACCGGACGGAAATTTCGTGAGCGCGTGCGCGCTGATGTCCACGCCGAGGCCTTCGCCCGCGGCACCGAGATCGAAGGCATCGAAGGCCACGCCCGCGCCCCAGGTGTTGTCGAGCGCGGTCAACACGCCTTTGGCACGCGCCGCGCGCACCAGCGTCGGCAGATCGGGAAATTCCATGGTCACCGAACCGGCGGCCTCCAGCCACACCAACTTGGTTTTCGGACCGATCAGGTGCTCGAGCGCAGTGGCGTCGTTGGCGTCGTACAGCTGCGAGCCGATGCCGAAACGCGCCAGCTCATGCTGCACCAGGTTCTTGCCGGGGCCGTAGGCGTTGTGCGGCAGCAGCACCTCGTCGCCACTGGACAGCAGTGCCATGTCCACCAGCGTGATCGCCGCCAGGCCGCTGGGCACCAGCAAGGTCTGCAGCCCGCCTTCGAGCGTGGCGATGCGCTCTTCGAGCAGGAAGCTGGTCGGCGTGCCGTGCAGCCCGTAGGTGTAGCCCTTCTTGTTGTACCAGGTGCGTGCCTGCAACGCGGCCACGTTCGGGTAGATGACCGTCGATGCCTTGAAGACCCCGGCCTGTGGCGCCACGAAGCCGGCCGGCGGCAGGTAGTCGTGGTGGATCAGTCGTGTGGCGATGGATTGTTCGTCGGACACCGTGGTTTTCCCAAGAGGATCAGATCGGCAGTGCAACCAGGTCGTGCCCCTGCGCGGCGACGATGCGCGCGCGGGTGAACTCGCCCGCCTTCAAGGTCTTCGAGGCCTTTTCGGGTGGCAGCAGCCGCACCTGGCCATCGATCTCGGGTGCTTCACCGTAGCTGCGCCCGACACCGCCCTGGCGGCCAAGCGCGCTGGCGCGATCGACGAGGATCTGCATCGTCGCGCCGACACGTTCGGCCAGCTTGGCGGTCGAGACCTGCTCGGCCACGGCCATGAAGCGGGCGCGGCGTTCCTCGCGCAATTCGGCGCTCAGCTGGCCGGGCAGTTCATTGGCGCGCGCGCCCTGCACCGGCGAATAGGCAAAGCAGCCAGCGCGGTCGATGCGCGCTTCGCGCAGGAAATCGAGCAGCATCTCGAACTCGGCTTCGGTCTCGCCCGGGAAGCCGGCGATGAAGGTCGAGCGCACCACCAGCTGCGGGCAGATCTCGCGCCAGCGCGTCAACCGTTCCAGGTTGCGTTCGCCGCTGGCCGGCCGCTTCATGCGCTTCAGCACGTCGGGGTGCGCGTGCTGGAACGGCACATCGAGATACGGCAGCACGCTGCCCGAGGCCATCAGCGGGATCACCTCATCGACATGCGGGTACGGATAAACGTAGTGCAGCCGCACCCAGGCGCCGAATCCCGCCGCCAGGTCGCCCAGCCGCGCACACAGGTCGAGCATGCGTGTCTTCACCGGCGTGCCGTCCCAGAAGCCGGTGCGGTACTTGACATCGACACCGTAGGCGCTGGTGTCCTGGCTGACGACCAGCAGCTCCTTCACGCCGGCCTCGAACAGCCGCCGCGCCTCGCCGAGCACGTCGCCGATCGGCCGCGACACCAGATCACCGCGCATGCTGGGAATGATGCAGAAGGTGCAGCGGTGGTTGCAGCCTTCGCTGATCTTCAAGTAGGCGTAGTGGCGCGGCGTCAGCTTGATGCCGATGGTGTCGAAGTGCGCCGGCACCAGATCGACGAACGGGTCGTGCGGTTTGGGGGAGTGGCGGTGCACCGCGTCCATGACCTCGTTGGTCGCATGCGGGCCGGTCACCGCCAGCACCTTCGGGTGCATCTGGCTGACCAGGTTGCCACCGCCCTCGCCGGCCTTCGCGCCCAGGCAGCCGGTGACGATGACGCGGCCGTTGGCCGTGAGCGCTTCGCCGATCGCATCCAGGCTTTCCTTGACCGCCTCGTCGATGAAGCCGCAGGTGTTGACGATGACCAGGTCGGCGCCGTCGAAGGTCTTGCTGGTGCGGTAGCCCTCGGCGCTGAGACGGGTCAGGATCAGCTCAGAATCGGTCAGCGCCTTCGGGCAGCCGAGCGAAACGAAGCCGATGGTGGGCGCCACGGTACTGTTATTGACAGGCGTAGCCGCCATCGACGAAGCCATCGGTTCATTCATCGCCGCGATTGTCCCGCATCGCCAACCGCGCTGCCGGTGCGCGCCGGCGGTGAACACTCAGCGCTTCTTCGGCGGAAAGCCGGGGAACAGTGTTTCGGCCTGGCGCGCCATCTGTTCCTGCATCTGCGTGAACATCGCCTTCGATTGATCGACGTAGGCGCTCATCAGGCCCTGCATCGCACCACCCTGCCCGGCCATCAGCTTGGACCAGGCGTCGGCGCTGAGGGTCTGGCCGTCGGCCAGCGGGGGCGTGAAGCGCTTCTGCAGATCGACGAAGGTTTGCAGGTTGCGCTCCAGCAGCGAGCCCATCATGCCTTGCGACGCATGGCCGTAGAAGCGGATGATCTGCGCCAGCATCTGCGCGCTGAACATCGGCACGCCGCCGGATTCCTCGTCGAGGATGATCTGCAGCAGGATGCTGCGCGTCAGGTCTTCACCGGTCTTCGCGTCGCGCACCTCGAAGTCGTCGAGCTTGAGCACCATGTCCTTCACATCGGCGAGCGTGATGTAGCTGCTCGAGCGCGTGTCGTACAGGCGCCGGTTCGGGTACTTCTTCAACACACGCGGCCCGCCTGGGGCGGCGGGCGGTGCATCGTCGGCGGCCTTGCCCGGTTGGGCAACGGCGCCACGGCGTCGCTGTGGCATTCGGGAGGCGCTCCTGTTGGCGGGCTTCATCATTCTAGAAGTGCCCGCCATGACGACCCGGCGGGGGTTTCCCTCGCAATCCTGGCTTCACTTTCGCCTCTTAGAATTTCAGCGACCAAATCTTGGGGATCTCATCATGCGCGCTCGCCATTCCGTTGCTGCCGCCCTGGTTGCGCTGTGCGCGCTGGTCCTGTGGAGCAGCCCGCTCCAGGCTCAGGCGCCGGCCGCCAACGCCTTGCCCGCCGATCCCTGGCCGCGCGACATCAGCATCGCCGGTGCGGCCGTGCTGGTGTACCAACCGCAGATCAACAGCTGGGTCGGCAACCAGATCGACTTCCGTGTGGCGATGGCAATCAAGCCCACCGGCGCGACGCAGGAAACCTTCGGCTCAGCCTTCGTCAGCGCGCGCACGCAGGTCGACAAGATCGCGCGCACGGTGGTCTTCGAGAACCTGAAGATCACCCGCAGCAGCTTCCCGACGCTGCCCAACCAGGGCACGCAGTACACGGCCGCGCTGGCCGCCAGCATGGCGAAGAACATGCGCTCGATCTCGCTCGACCGCCTCGAAGCGTCGATGGCAGCGGCAGGGGTGAAACCGGCCGCGGTGGAGGTGAAGAACGAGGCACCCAAGGTCATCGTCAGCAACAGCCCGGCGATCCTGGTGCCGATCGACGGCGCGCCCGTGTTCAAGCCGGTGCCCGGTGACAGCCGCTTCAAGCGGGTCATCAACACCCAGGCGTTGATCCTGCAAGGCGGCGTCGGCGACCTGGTCTACATCCACGTCTATGACGGCTGGCTCAGTGCCAACACCGTCGCCGGGCCGTGGCTGCAATCGAACTGGCAACCGGTGGGCATGGACGACGCGGCCAAGAGCATCGCCAAGGCGGGCAAGGTCAACATGCTCGACGGCGGCCCGGACGCCAATCCGAAGCCGACGCTGGCCAACGGCGTGCCGTCGATCTACACCAGCACCGAGCCGACCGAGTTGATCGTCTTCCGCGGCCAGCCCGACTTCGTGCCGGTCAACGGCACCAACCTGCTGTGGGCGGCCAACACGGTGGCCGATGTCTTCATCGACACCGGAAACAATGACTATTACGCGTTGATGGCCGGGCGCTGGTTTCGCGCCGCTGCGTTGAGCGGGCCGTGGAGCTTCGTCGCCAACAATGCGCTGCCCGCCGGCTTCGCGAAGATTCCGCCGGCCTCGCATGCCGGTGCGGTGCTGCCCACCGTGGCCGGCACGCCGCAGGCGCAGGAGGCCTTGATCTCCAACTCGATCCCGCAGACCGCCACCGTGCCGTTGACGAACGGCCCGAAGTTCACGCCCAGTTTCGACGGACCGCCGCAAACCCGGCCGATCGAAGGCACCACGCTGAGCTACGTGGTCAACGCCTCGGTACCGCTGATCCGTGTCGGCGCCGACGCGTACTACGCCGTCACCGCCGGCGTGTGGTTCGCGGCCAGGCAACCGGTTGGGCCGTGGCGCATCGCCACCGCGGTGCCGGAGGCGATCTACGCCATCCCGCCCAGCTCGCCGATCCACTATGTGACCTACGTCCGCATCTACGAGGCCACGCCGACGGTGATCTACGTCGGCTACACGCCGGGCTACATGGGCACCGTGGTCTCGCCTTACGGCACCGTCGTCTATGGCACCGGCTATGCCTATTCGCCGTGGATCGGCAGCGTGTGGTATCCGCCGCCCTACACCTACGGCGTGGCCGCGGCACCGGTCTACAACCCATATGTCGGCTTCACCTTCGGCTTCGCTGTCGGCCTCGCCACCGCCGCCTGGATGGAGCCGTACTGGGGCTATGGCGGTGCCTTCTATCACCCGGCCTACTGGGGCGGCTACTACGGACACGGCTGCTGCGTCGCGGCCAGCGCCAATGTCTATGGCCACTGGGGCAACACCGCGTACTCGGGCACCCGCAGCTGGTATGCCGGCGGCGGCGTGGCCGGCACCAGCGCCCATGGCACCTACACCAACTCGCGCACCGGCACCTCGGGCAGCTATTCCGGCGGACGGCAATACAACGCCTGGACCGGCAACGCCACGCGCGGCTACGACCGCACCGCCAACGGCGCCGCGGGCGGCTCGGCCAACGTCGCGCGCGGCAGCAACTACAACACCTACACCGGCCAGCGTTCGACCGGCTCCAGCGTGTCGGCGCAGGGCGCGGGCGGCAGCAGCTTCGACCGTGCCGGCGCCACCACGGCAGGGCCCGAAGGCGATGCCCACGCGGGGGGTGGCTCGAGCTACAACGCACACACCGGCAACACCAACCACTGGGCCACCGGCAGCGTCGGCAATCAGCACTACGCCGATGTCAACGGCAACGTCTATCACAACAATGGCAGCGGCTGGCAGCAGCACTCATCGGGCGGCTGGGGCGCGGCCAGTGGCAATACCGGCTGGGCCGACCGTGAATCGCAGGCGCGCAGCAGTGGCGACAGTCGCTTCGGCGGCTTCCGCGGCTTCGGCGGAGGCGGAGATCGTTTCGGCGGGGGTGGCTTCGGTGGGGGCGGCGGCTTCGGAGGCCGCTTCGGCGGCGGCGGCTTCCGGCGCTGACGCTCGGCGTCGGCGCCCGCGACACGCGTCGCGGATGCGCCCTGCGAATGGGCCAGATGTGCGTGGACCGGTTCGCTGCAATCGGTGCCGGCGCGGGAGCCCCTGGAGGGGCTGCATACAATGAATCGCGACTTCGCGTTCTTCGCTGCCACCGCCCAACTGCCGCTGCCGTGTTGCATTCGATCAGCCTGTTCACCGTGCTGTGCCTGTTCTGGCTGCTGCTGTCCGGCTACTTCACGCCGTTCCTGCTCAGCGCCGGCGTCGGCTCGGCGCTGGTGGTGGTGTGGTTGAGTCGCCGCATGGGGCTCATCGATGCCGAAGGCCATCCGGTGCAGCTGGTGCTGCGCGCGACCGGCTACTGGCTGTGGCTGCTGAAGGAAATCGTCAAATCGGCGTGGCTGGTGAGCAAGCTGATCATCGATCCGCGCTTGCCGATCAGCCCGACGCTGGTGCGCTTCAAGCCGCTGCAGCGCACCGATGTCGGCCTCGTCATCCATGCCAATTCGATCACCCTGACGCCGGGCACCATCGCCATCGAAGCGGAGGCCGATGAGTTCCTGGTGCATGGCATCACACGCGAGAGCGCGCAGGGGGTGATCGACAGCGACATGGATCGGCGCGTCGCGGCGCTGGAAGGGCCGGCACCTTGACGATGTTCGCCGTCGCCGCCCTGGCGCTGCTGGTCACACTGGCGCTGGCGCTGGTGCGCGCCGCGCTCGGCCCGACGGTCTTCGATCGCGCGCAGGCGGCCAACACCATCGGCACGGTGGCGATGCTGATGCTGGCGGTGCTCGGCTTCATCGGCGAGCGGCCCGAATTCCTCGACCTGGCGCTGGTCTACGGGCTGCTGAACATCATCGGCACGGTGGCGGTGCTGAAGTACTTCCGCTACGGCGACCTTGGTGAGGCCGGCAGGCCGATGGAGCGGCGGCGATGAACCTGGCCCCCGGCTCCTGGATCGACGCCATCAGCTGGTTGTGCCTGGTCGGCGGCGGGTTTTTCTGCGTGCTCGGTGCCGTCGGCCTGCTGCGCATGCCCGATTTCTACACGCGCATGCATGCGGCCAGCGTCATCGAAACACTCGGTGTCGGCCTGATGCTGCTGGGCCTGCTGCTGCAGGCGGGCATCGGCCTGGTCGCGGTGAAGCTGCTGATGATCGGCGCGCTGATCTTCTTCGCCAGCCCCACCGCCACGCACGCGCTGGCGCGCGCGGCCCTGGTGCGTGGCCTGCAACCGCTGGGCGAGCAGCCATCGGCCATCGACTCCTCGGGGGCGACACCATCGAAACCCTGATCATCAACGGCCTGCTGGTGCTGATGGTGCTGGCGGTGTGGACGCTGGCGCGCAGCCGCAACCTGTTCGCTGTGGTCGTGCTCAGCGGCCTGTACAGCTTCCTGATGGCCACGGTGCTGGTCGCCATGGATGCGGTCGACGTGGCCATGACCGAGGCCTCGGTCGGCGCCGGCATCTCCACGGTGCTGTTCCTGGGCGCGCTGTATCTGTGCAAGAGCGAAGAAGCCGAAGTGATGCACAAGCCCTGGCTGCCGCTGGCGCTGTCGCTGGCCGTTGGCGCGGTGCTGGTGTACGGCTCGCTCGGCCTGCCCGAATACGCCGACCCTGAAGCACCGATCCATGTGCACGTGGTGCCGCGCTACCTGGGCCAGATGCAGGACGAAGTGGATGTGCCCAACGTCGTCACCGCAGTGCTCGCCAGCTACCGCGGCTACGACACACTGGGTGAAACAACCGTGGTCTTCACCGCCGGTGCCGGCGTGGTCGCACTGCTGCGTCGGCGCCGTGCCGCCCGCCGTGAAAGCGAAAGCGAAAGCGAAACGCGCGAGGCCGACCCGACATGAAGGACGACCTGGTTCTGCGCATCATCGCGAAGCTGCTGATCCCGTTCATCCTGCTGTTCGCGCTGTATGTGCAGTTCCACGGTGACTTCGGCCCCGGCGGCGGCTTCCAGGCCGGTGTCATCCTGGCCGCGGCGGTGATCTTCTACGCCCTGGTGTACGGCCTGGCCGGCGCACGGCGGATGGTGAGCGAGCCGCTGGTCGAATCGATGATGGCCATCGGCGTGCTGATCTATGCCGGCGTCGGTGTCGCCGGCCTGCTGCTGGGCGGCAACTACCTCGACTACTTCGTGCTCGATCACGATCCGGTGCACGGCCAGCACCGCGGCATATTCTGGGTCGAGGTGGGCGTGGCGACCACCGTCTCGGGTGTGATGCTGAAGATCTTCTACATGTTCGCCGACCGCGGCCATGTCGATGAGTTGGACGACGACGACCCGGGGCTGCGCGAATGACACGCGGCGGCCACTTCACCTACTTCATCACCATCTTCCTGATGATGGCCGGGCTGTTCATCGTCATCGCGCGCGGCAACCTGATCAAGAAGCTGGTCGGCCTGGGCATCTTCCAGACCTCGGTGTACCTGCTGTACATCGCGCCGGGCAAGCTGGTCGGCGGCACCGCGCCGATCATCGCCGCCGGCTTCACCGTCTATTCGAACCCGCTGCCGCATGTGCTGATCCTCACCGCCATCGTCGTCGGCGTGGCCACGCTGGCCTTGGGGCTGGCGCTGGTGGTGCGCATCCGCGAGGCCTACGACTGCATCGAGGAAGACCAGATCCTGCAACTCGACCGGGACGATCGGACCGCCGAGGCGGAAGCGGCTTGAGCCTGGTCCAGCACCTGCCGGCCTTGCAGGTGGTGCTGCCGCTGCTGGCGGCGCCATTGACGGTGCTGCTGCGCCAGCGCCACCTGGCCTTCGCCGTGGTGCTGGTTGCCAGTTGGTGCGCGTTGGCGGTCGCGCTGCTGCTGTGGTGGCAGGTGGATCGCGGGGGCACGCTGTCCTATGCCATCGGCAACTGGCCGCCGCCGTGGGGCATCGAATACCGCGTCGATCGGCTGAGCACCTTCATGGTGGTGCTGGTGTGCGCGATCGCCGCCATCGTGCTGCCCTACAGCCGCGCCAGCATCGAACGCGAAATCCCGGTGCGCCAGCACTACCTGTTCTACACCATGTTCGCGCTGTGTCTGACCGGGCTGCTCGGCATCTGCATGACCGGCGATGCCTTCAACGTCTTCGTCTTTCTCGAGATCTCGTCGCTGGCCACCTATGTGCTGATCGCGCTGGGCCGCGACCGGCGCGCGCTGGTGGCCGCCTACCAGTACCTGATCATGGGCACCATCGGCGCCACCTTCTTCATCATCGGCGTGGGCGTGCTGTATCTGATGACCGGCACGCTGAACATGGCCGACATGGCCGAACGCCTGGCCGGGGTGCGCGGCACCCGCCCGGTGCTGGCCGCGCTGGCCTTCATCACGGTCGGCATGTCGCTGAAGCTGGCACTGTTTCCTCTGCACCAGTGGCTGCCCAACGCCTACACGTACGCACCGTCGGCAATCGCCGCATTCCTGGCCGCCACGGCGACCAAGGTGGCGGTGTACGTGCTGCTGCGCTTCTATTTCTCGGTCATCGGCCCCGCACAGATCTTCGAGCGGCTGCCGATGCAGGAAATGATGCTGCTGCTGGCCCTCGGTGGCATGTTCGTCGCATCTGCGGTGGCGATGTTCCAGACCGACCTGAAGCGCCTGTTCGCTTATTCCAGCGTCGCGCAGATCGCCTACATCATCCTCGGCCTGTCGTTCAACTCGGTCACCGGGCTGACGGCCAGCATCGTGCACATGGTCAACCACGGCGTGACCAAGGGCGCGCTGTTCATGCTGCTCGGCGGCGTGGCGGCGGTGGCCGGCGGCGTCGGCTTCAAGGACATTCGGGGCCTCGGCAGACGCATGCCGGTGACCAGCTTCGGCATCGTCATCGGCGGGCTGTCGCTGATCGGCATTCCCGGCACGGCCGGCTTCATCAGCAAGTGGTTGCTGATCCAGGCCGCCGCCGAACAGGGGCGCTGGTGGCTGGTGCTGCTGATCGTGTTGTCGTCGATGCTGGCCATCGTCTATGTCTGGCGCTTCGTCGAGGCCGCCTATGTGCAGGCCAGCGACGAAGCCGTCGCCCGCCGTGCGGAAGCGCCACTGAGCATGCTGCTGCCGTCGGCGCTGCTGGTCGCGGCGATCGTCTATCATCGGCATCGACACCACGTGGACACTCGGCAGCGCCCGCCAGGCGGCCGAGGCCTTGATGAGCGGCATGCGGCGATGAACGCCGTCGCGCTGATGCTTGCCGCGCTGCTGCTGCCGCTGGTCGGCGCCGCCGGCATCGCGCTGTGCCGTCACCGCCCCAACCTGCGCGAGGCCGTCACGCTGGTCACGGCCGGCTTGCTGCTGGTGTGTGTGCTGTCGCTGCTGCAGATGGTGCTGGCCGGCCAGCGGCCGGCGCTGTTCCTGATCGAGGTGTTGCCGGGCCTGGCCATCGCCTTGCGGCTCGAACCGCTGGGCATGCTGTTCGCATTGATCGCGTCGGGCTTGTGGGTCGTCAACTCGCTGTATTCGATCGGCTACATGCGCGGCAACCACGAGCACCGGCAGACGCGCTTCTACGTCTGCTTCGCGCTGGCGCTGTCGGCGACGATGGGCATCGCCTTCTCGGGCAACCTGTTCACGCTCTACCTGTTCTACGAATTGCTGACGCTGGTCACCTACCCGCTGGTCACGCATCACGGCACCGCCGAGGCGCGCCGCGGCGGCCGCATCTACCTTGGGGTGCTGCTGGGCACCTCGATCGTCTTCTTCCTGCCGGCGCTGGTGATCATCTTCGTGGTTGCCGGCACCACCGATTTCGTGCCGGGCGGCATCCTGCAAGGCAAGCTCGGTCCGGCCGCGCTGGGCGGCCTGCTGGCGCTGACGATGTTCGGCATCGGCAAGGCCGCGCTGATGCCCTTTCACCGCTGGCTGCCGGCGGCGATGGTCGCGCCGACGCCGGTGTCGGCGCTGCTGCACGCGGTGGCGGTGGTCAAGGCCGGTGTCTTCACCGTCGTCAAGGTCATCGTCTATGTCTTCGGCATCGACAACCTGCTGGCCGCTGGCGGCGATCAGTGGCTGCTGCTCACCGCCGGTTTCACCATCGTCAGCGCGTCGGTGGTGGCGTTGAAGGCCGACAACCTGAAGCGCCGCCTCGCCTATTCCACCATCAGCCAGCTGTCGTACGTGGTCATGGCCGCGGCGCTGCTGGCGCCGTTGTCGATGATCGGCGCGGTGATGCACATCGCCGCCCACGCGGTCGGCAAGATCACGCTGTTCTTCGCCGCCGGCGCCATCTACACGGCCGCGCACAAGACCGAGGTCAGCCAGCTCGACGGCATCGGCCGGCGCATGCCGTGGACGATGGGCGCCTTTGCGATTGGCGCGCTGTCGATGATCGGCCTGCCGCCGGCCGCCGGCTTCATCTCCAAGTGGTACATGCTGTCGGGGGCGATGGCCAGCGCGCAATGGCTGGCGGTGGCGGTGATCGTCGGCAGCACGCTGCTCAACGCCGGCTACTTCCTGCCCATCGTCTATCGCGCATTCTTCGTCGCCGCGCCGCAGGATGACCACCATCAAGCCCATGGTGAAGCGCCGTGGCCGATGGTGCTGGCACTGAGCCTGACGGCCGCCGCCACCGTGTTGCTGTTCTTCGTGCCCGACGTGCCGCTGGCGCTGGCGCGGCAGATGCTGGGAGGTGCCGGTTGATGAAGACACAACAAGGCGCACTGGCTCGACGACCCGGCCCACGTCAAGCTGCTGTGGCGCGGATTTCTGGCGGTGCTGGCGCTGACCGTGGTGGCCGAGTTCGTGGTGCACCTGCACCCGCACTTCGAGATCGAATCGTGGTTCGGCTTTTCGGCCTGGTACGGCTTCGGCACCTGCATCGTCATGATCGTCGTCGCCAAGGCACTGGCGCTTGTGCTCAAGCGGCGCGACACCTACTACGACGTCGGCGCGGACCGCGATGATGACTGATCTCATCTGGCATCCCGGCCTGGTGCTGATCGCCGGCGCCCTGGTTCTGCCCTGGCTGCGCGGCGCACTGCGCCATGTCGCGGTCGTCGCGCTGCCCTTGGTGGCGCTGGCGCTGGTGTGGCAGGTGCCCGATGGCGCGGTGTGGCACGTCGAATTCATCGGCCACACCTTGACGCCGCTGCAGGGCGACAAGCTGTCGCGCCTGTTCGCCACCATCTTCGCGCTGATGGCGGCCGGCGGCGGGCTCTTCGCGCTCGGCCAGAAGAGCCGCATCGAGGTGCCGGCGGCATTCGTCTATGCCGGCTCGGCGATCGGGGTGGCGCTGGCGGGCGATCTGATCACCGTGTTCGTGTTCTGGGAACTGATGGCCGTCGGCTCGACCGTGGTGCTGTGGTCGCAGGGCAGCGGCGCGTCGTACAAAGCCGCCCAGCGCTACCTGATGATGCACCTGCTCGGCGGCGTGCTGCTGTTCGCCGGCATCACCGGCCACATCGCCGGCACCGGCAGCGTGGCTTTCACGCGCATCGCGCTCGATTCGCCGTCGCAGTGGCTGATCCTGATCGGCTTCCTCATCAACGCCGGCGCGCCGCCGCTGTCGGCGTGGCTGCCCGATGCCTACCCCGAGGCGTCGTGGAGCGGCACCGTGTTCCTGTCTGCCTTCACCACCAAGACGGCGGTGTATGCGCTGATCCGCGGTTTCCCTGGCACCGAACTGCTGATCTGGGTCGGGCTGTTCATGGTCTTCTACGGCATCGTCTATGCGCTGCTGGAAAACGACATGCGCCGCATCCTGGCCTATTCGATCGTCAACCAGGTCGGCTTCATGATCACCGGCATCGGCATCGGCACCGAGATGGCGCTCAACGGCGCCGCCGCGCATGCCTTTGCGCACATCATCTACAAGGCGCTGCTGCTGATGTCGGCCGGCTCGGTGCTGCTGATGACCGACCGGCGCAAGTGCTCGGAACTCGGCGGCTTGTTCCACAGCATGCCGGTGGCCACCGTGTGCGGCAGCATCGGCGCGCTGGCGATCTCGGCTTTTCCATTGACCTCGGGCTTCATTTCGAAGTCGATGGTCTCGCAGGCGGCCACCGACGGCCACATGCTGATCGTGTGGTTGCTGCTGACGGCCGCATCGGCGGGCGTGTTCCTGCACGCGGGCATCAAGTTCCCGTGGTTCGTGTTCTTCCAGAAGGACAGCGGCCTGCGCCCGGCCGACCCGCCGGCCTCGATGCGCTGGGCGATGATCGCCTTCTCGATCCTGTGCATCGGGCTCGGCGTCTGGTACGAGCCGCTGTACCGGCTGCTGCCCTATGCGGTGGACTACACGCCCTACACCGGAGCGCACGTGCTGACGCAGTTGCAGTTGCTGCTGTTCTCGGGCCTCGCCTTCTTCGTCATGCTGCGCTACCTGAAGCGCACCTTGACGATCACGCTGGATACCGACTGGCTGTGGCGGCGCCTGTTGCCGGCGCTGGTGCTGCCGCCGGTGCGCGGCATTGCCGCGGCGCAGGCGTCTTGCCGGCGCTTCGCGTTGCGCACCGTGCAGGGTGTGCTGGCACAGGTGCAGCAGCATCACGGGCCGCAGGGGCGCATCGCCAGCACCTGGCCGACCGGCAGCATGGCCCTGTGGGTGCTGGTGCTGCTGCTCGGCTACCTGCTGCTGTACTACCTGTTGTAGCCGATCGGGCGTGTAGGCGAATTCCTACGTCGCCGCACAGGCTGTGCCGACACGCGCTCCGCCACGCGGCCTATCGCCGATGTTGCATGGCGCAGCGACACTGGCGTACCGCAAGGCCCCTCGCTGGCCCCAGCGGCCCAAATCCACTGTTCGATACCATTCCGAGGAGAAGAAGAGCATGTTGCACTACGCCGTTGTCTTTCTGGTCATCGCCTTGATCGCCGCCCTGTTCGGCTTCGGCGGCATTGCCGCCGGCGCGGCCGGCATCGCAAAGATCCTGTTCGTCGTCTTCCTGGTCCTGGCCATTGCCGGATTCGTGTTCAGCATGATCCGCAAGGCTTGAAGTCCTGAGGCCGCCTCATCCGCAACACCCGTCATCACAATCCAACGGAGAACGCCATGCTTTTGCACCGAGAACCGACCGCCCAGAACCTGGTTGACCGCGCCGCCAACAACATGTCGCACGGTATCGACAGCCTGCGCGATCGCGCCGCGCCGGCACTCGACCGCGCTTCGGAACGCGTCGCACAGCTGGCCGAACGTGGCAGCAGCATGGTGCGCGAGGGTTCGCGCCAGTTGCGCGACAGCGCTGGACGCGCCAGCGACCAAACCACGCTCTACATCCGCGAGGAGCCGTTCAAGGCGGTGGTGTTTGCAGCGGCCGCCGGTGCGATCATCGCGCTGCTGGCCGGCTGGCTGGGAAGCTCCAACCGCAGGGATTGATCAAGGTCGACGCCGATAGCAAGCAAGGCTCAGCCGCCGGTAAATCGATCGATCATCCACTTGCCGGCGATCGCGCTGACGGCGCTGACGAAACTGCCCCAGGCCATGTCCACCAGTGACAGGGTCGCGGGCCAGCCCTTCAAGGTCGCCAGGTTGGTCAGGTCATAGGTGGCATAGGCGAAGAAGCCGAACAGGGCACCCAGAACAGCGGCCTTGGTGAAGCCGCTGCTGCCCTCGCTGGCCGCCACCGCGAACAGCACGATCCCGGCCGCGTACATCAGGTAGAAAAGCACCGCCACGCCCCAGCGCGGCTGCTCGGCCATCAGGTGACCGATGCCTTGCTGATAGAGGGAACGGGCGATCAGCCCCAACCACAGCAGATCCAGCAGAACCATGGCGATGGCCGTGGCGGCATAGGTGGCGGCGTACTTGCTGAACATGGCTTCCTTCGTGTCGGCGATCGGCTCGGACGGCCGGGCCAGAAAACATTCTGCTGCACGGCGCGACCCCGCGCGGGGTCTGGGGGTTCAGGGCCGCAGATCGGCCTTGGCCATCAACTGCTCGAACATCGCCAGGGTCTTCTCGCCGCTCACGCCGCCGGCGCCGAAGAAGACATCGAAGTCCTCGGCCTCGCAGTAGCCGACCTGCCAGCGTGCCGGCCTGCCGTCGCCTGCGACGCTGTCGTCGCTGCCATCGAACAACACCGTGACCACCCGCAGGCGCTGATCGGTGCGCACATCGCCAAACCATGTGTCGATGGCGGCGTCGGTGCCAGACACCAGCGTGCACATGCGCTGGCCATCGAACAGCCAGGCACCGCGGACGCGAAGCGCCTCACTGCGCAAGCGGGCTTCGCGCGACAACGTGATGGCCGCGTCATACTCATGGCCGTCCGCAAGGTGCGCCAGGTACAGAATTCGACGGAGGTACATGAAGGCTTTCATCCCCGTTGCAAAGCAACGCAGCAATGTAGGCGTGGCCATGTTTTGCGCCAATAAACAAAGACATAGCGTGCGCATTCCGGCGGCGCGCGGCGCCGGACGGCGGCGATGAATCGGCCCGCTGGCCAGACCTGCTGTCAGGCGTGCCCGCTGCGCGGGCTGCCGCTGTTCGTGCCGCACAGCGAAGCCGAACTGGCCCTGGTGCAGACGCTGAAACAGTCTGAACGTCACGTCAAGGCCGGCCAGACGCTGATCCACGAAGGCCAGACCGATGCACCGCTGTACACCATGCTCAGCGGCTGGGCCTTTCGCTTCAAGACACTCAGCGACGGGCGTCGTCAGATCCTGAACTTCCTGCTCGCGGGCGACTTCATCGGCGTGCAGCAGAAGATGGGTGACGCTGCCGCGCACGGCGTGGTCATGCTCACCGAGGGTGTGTTGTGCACCTTTCAGCGCGACGCATTGTGGGAACTGCACCGCCAGCAACCGACGATGGGCTTCAACATCACCTGGCTCACCGCGCACGAGGAGTCGCTGGTCGACGACAACCTGCTGTCCATCGGCCGGCGCAGCGCCGAAGAGCGCGTGGCGACCCTGCTGATCCAGTTGTTCAAGCACGCGGCCGCGCTTCAAAGCGATGGCGGCCGCGATGGCGTGCCGTTCCCGCTGACCCAGCAGCACATCGCCGACGGCCTGGGACTGTCGCTGGTGCACACCAACAAGACGCTGCGCAAGCTCACGCGCCGCGGGCTGCACCGCATTGACGGCAGCTGGCTGTGGCTGCGCGATGCCCAGGCGCTGGCTCGGCTGGCCGACTTGTACGGCGACGGCAAGCCGGCACCGCGCCCGCTGGTGTAGCGGTGTAGCGCCCTGCCGGCTTGCCGCAGCGCGGGTTGAGCGTGGCGGCGAGTCACGCAGTCGGCAAAGTTCGCTAAGCTGCATCGGTATCGAACCCGACCCAAAAAAAGGAGATCCACCATGCGCCACAAACCCCTCGGCCGTACCGGCCTGTTCGTTTCTGAGCTGTGCCTGGGCACGATGACCTTCGGCGGCGGCGAAGGCATCTGGGCACAGATCGGCGCGCTGCAGCAGGCCGATGCCGAAAGGTTGATCGGCCAGTCGATCGATGCCGGCATCAACTTCATCGACACCGCCGATGTCTATTCAGCCGGGCTGTCGGAGCAGATCACCGGCCAGGCGCTGAAGAACCTGAAAGTGCCACGCGACGAGGTGGTGGTGGCGACCAAGGCCTTCGGCGAAACCGGCAAAGGCCCGAACGCGCGCGGCGCCTCGCGGGGCCACATCATGGATGCCGTCAAGGCGAGCCTGAAGCGGCTGCAGCTCGAACACATCGACCTGTACCAGATCCACGGTTTCGACCCCGCCGTGCCGATCGAAGAGACGGTGCGCGCGCTCGACCAGCTGGTGCGGCACGGCCATGTGCGCTATGTCGGCGTGTCGAACTGGGCGGCCTGGCAGATCGTCAAGGCGCTGGGCATCGCCGAGCGCCTGCAGCTGGCGCGCTTCGAATCGCTGCAGGCTTACTACACCGTCGCCGGCCGCGACCTCGAACGCGAACTGGTGCCGATGCTGGCCAGTGAGGGCGTCGGCCTGATGGTGTGGAGCCCGCTGGCCGGCGGGTTGCTGAGCGGCAAGTTCGGCCGCGACCAGCAAGCCGAGGAAGGCAGCCGCCGCGTCAGCTTCGACTTTCCGCCGGTGCAGCGCGAGCGCGCCTGGGACTGCATCGAGGCGATGCAGCCGATCGCCAAGTCGCACGGTGTATCGGTGGCGCAGGTGGCGCTCGCCTGGCTGCTGCACCAGCGCCAGGTAACCAGCGTGATCATCGGCGCCAAGCGCGCCGAACAACTCGCCGACAACCTGGCGGCGGTGAAGCTGCGCTTGAGTGCCGACGCACTGGCAGCCATCGACAAGGTCAGCGCACTGCCGGCGGAGTACCCGGGCTGGATGCTGGAGCGCCAGGGCGGTGCCAGGCGCAAGCAGCTGACCGACGCCTCGGGCTGAGCCACGCTCGGGCGCCGTACCGGCGTCGCGCCCTTCAATCGACGTTGCTGCCCGCGCCCTTCCAGGCGCTGCGGTCGATGTCCAGATCGGCGAACTTGGCCGGGTCGAGCGCCGGACGCACGATGCCCGCCTTCAGCTGCTGCCGGAAATCGACCAGCATGCGTTTGGCGATCGGGAACAACATCATCAACGCCAGCAGGTTGACCACCGCCAGGATGCCCATCATCGGATCGGAGAAGAAGAACACGGCCGTGGCCCCCGGCGCCACCGCGCCCAGGAACACGATGCCCATGATGATGATGCGCAGCCCATGCAGTGACAACGGGTGCTGGGTCATCAACGACAGCGCGTTCTCGCCCAGGTAGTAGTTGTAGATGATCGAGCTGAACGAGAACAGCACGATCGCCAGCGTCAGGGCGTATTGCGACCACCCACCCAGATGCGACGCCAGCGACTGCTGCGTCAGCACCACGCCGTCGATGCCTTCGGCGCCCGGCTTGTAGACATCGCCGAGCAGGATCATGAACGCCGTGCAGCTGCAGATGATGATGGTGTCGATGAACACCGAGAGCGACTGCGTGATGCCCTGGCTGATCGGGTGGCGCACGTCTGCGGTGGCGGCCACGTTGGGTGCCGAGCCCAGCCCGGCCTCGTTCGAGAACAAGCCGCGGCGCAGGCCCTGGGCGATCGCGGCACCCATGCCTCCGCTGACCGCCTCCTCGAAGCCGAAGGCATTGGCGAAGATCGAGCCCAGCACGCGCGGCATGTCGCCGAGGTTCATGATGATGACCAGCAGCGCCAGCGCGATGTAGCCCACCGCCATCACCGGCACGATCACGTCGGCCACCTTGGCGATGCGGTGGATGCCGCCGTAGACGATGACGCCGGTGCCGACGGTGAGCACGATGCCGGTCCACATGCGGCCGATGCCGAAGCTGTCCTGCACCGCACCGGCCACGGTGTTGCCCTGGAAGGCGTTGAACCCCAGCGCGAAGGCGGCGATCAGGCACACCGCATAGAGCACGGCCAGCCAGCGATAGTCGGCGCCCAGGCCATGGATGATCGACCGTGCCGGCCCGCCGCGATAGGTGCCGTCGCCCTCGGAGCGCTTGAACAGCTGTGCCAGCGAACATTCGATCAGGCTGGTGGCCATGCCGACCAGCGCGATGGCCCACATCCAGAACACCGCGCCGGGCCCGCCGAGCGTGATGGCCACGGCCACGCCGGCGATGTTGCCGCCGCCGACGCGCCCGCCCACCGAGACCAGCAGCGCTTCGCGCGCCGAGATGGCATTCGGATCACCCGACTGGTTCTTGCCGGACAGCACGCGGAACATGCGCGTGAAGTAGCGGAACTGCACGAAGCCGGTGGCCACGGTGAAGAACAGGCCCAGCACCACCAAAAAAGGAATCAGCGACCAGCCCCAGGTCAGATCACCGATGACGCCGAAGAACTTCTCGAGCTGTTGCATACAACTTCTCCCCGATCGAAGGTTGACCTCGTGTGCCCAGTGGCAAAGGGTACTCCCCCTCCGCTCGCGGTCAATGCATGCGCTGCTGGCCGGCGCCAGGCGGGTCACCGAATCGCGCGGATTGGACGGTGCGGCGCAGCAGGGCCTGCCTGCTGTGGTCGCGCGGCAAAGTCCCGATGACGATGACGGGCCTCATGTCGATGGCGCCGACCAGCCGACCAACAGCCCGCGTTACACCAAAGCCACCAGCTCGCTGTTCAACTTGCCGTCGGGGCTGTTCCACTCGCGCAGCCAATCGGCGAAGTGCTCCTCCGGCATCGGCTTGGCGATGAAGTAGCCCTGCGCCTCGTCGCACGTCATTGCCCGCAGCAAGCCCCAGGCCTGCTCGTTCTCGACGCCTTCGGCCACCACCGACAAACCCAGGTTGTGCGCCAGGTCGATGGTCGAGCGCACGATCTTCAGGTCGGCGCGGTCGCGCTCCATGGCCATGACGAAGCTCTTGTCGATCTTCAGCTCGTGCAGCGGCATCTGCTTCAGGTAGGCGAGTGACGAATAGCCGGTGCCGAAGTCGTCGATCGACAGGCGCAGGCCCAGCGCATGCAGCCGGTGCAGCGTCTGCAGCGCACGCTGCGGGTCGTCCATGATCGCGCTCTCGGTGATCTCCATGCACAGCTTGCGCGGGTCCATCGCGTGGCGCGCCAGCAGCTTTTCCAGCTTCGCCGGCAGGTCCTGGTCGAGCAGGTCGCGGGTCGACAGGTTGATGGCGAACTTCAGCGGCAGGCCTTGCGCGCGCAGTTCGCTGCTGCGCACGGCGCAGCGTTCGATCATCCAGCCGGTGAGCACGCGGATGAAACCGGTCTGTTCGGCAAACGGGATGAAGCTCATCGGCGCGACCATGCCGCGCTGCGGGTGCATCCAGCGCACCAGCGCCTCGGCGCCGAGCACGGTGCCGGTGGCCAGTTCGACCTTCGGTTGCAGGAACAATCGCAGTTGGTCGTGATCGACCGCGGTGCGCAGCTCGCTCAGCAGCGACAGCGATTCGGCGCTGCCCGCATCCAGCGCGGGCGAGTACACCGTCACGCCGGCCTGCCGCTCCTTGGCTGCGTACATCGCCACCTCGACGCGGCTGAGCAGCAGGTCGGCATCGCTGCCGTGCTGCGGCGCGGCGGCCACGCCGACACCGGCACTGACATCGACCATCTGCTCGTCCAGCATCAGCGGTGCTTCGAGCGCCTGGCGCAGCCGCAGCGCGATCTGCGTGGCGGTGTCGATGTCGGCATCGGGCAGCAGCACGGCAAACTCGTCGCCCGACAGCCGCGCCACGATGTCGCCCTCGCGCAGCGTGCCGGCCGTCAGCCGCACCGCGATCTGCTTCAGCAACCGATCGCCGAAAGCGTGGCCGAGGACGTCGTTGACATGCTTGAAGCGGTCGAGGTCGAGCATCAACAGCGCGCAGGGCCGGTCGCGGCGCAGGGCATCGGCCAGCGCGTCGCGCAGCAGGTCACGCAGCTGCGCGCGGTTGGGCAGCCCCGTCAGCGGGTCCCAGTAGGCGAGCCGGCGGATCTGCGCGTTGCGTTGCTGCATGCCCTGGCGCATGGCTTCGAACGAGCGCGCCAGTTCGTGCACCTCGTCGCGCGAGGCCACCGCAATGGGTGTGTCGAAGTCGCCCGCGCCCAGCCGTTCGGCACTCGCCGACAACTGCTTGATCGGGCCGGTGATGCGCCGCGCCGTGAGCAGGCTGCCGATGCCGAACACCCCCAGGCCGAGCACGGTGATGAGCAGCAGCGTCCACTGCAACGCGCGGTACGGCGCCACCGCCTCGTCCACCGAACGCAGCAGCAGCGCGGCCACTTCGTGCGTGGCGTTGCGCGCCAGCGGCACCAGGTGGGCGCCGAACTGGCCGTCATTCGACACCAGTTGCTCGTTAGGCGCATCGTCGCGAAGCTGGGCGATCAGGGGTCGCATCGCGATTCCGGATTCGCCTTCGGCCACCGGCAAGAGCGTCCAGTGCTTCTGGCCCAGCGGGCGCGTCAGCAGCGCCATCTTTAACGCCGACAGGTTTTCCATGTCGCGCAGCAGCTCGGCGGTAAGCGGGAAGCCGATCGACACATGGCCGATCACCTGCGGCGCCTTCACCACCACCGACACCAGCTGGAACGGCGCGCCGTCGAGAACCTGCACGGCCGCCTCGCGCTCGTTGCCCAGCGGACGGCGCAGGCTGGCCTGCACCAGCGGCAGAAGTTGCGACGTGTCGTTCTGCGTGGCGGCCACCAGCCGTTGCCGCGCATCGGTGAACAGCACGGCGGTGGCACCGATGCGCGAGCCCTGGTTGTCCAGCGCATCGACGATGGTCGGCTTGTCGTCGCTGGCGATGGCGGCACGAAAGCCGTAGTCGGCAGCGAGCAGGCGGGCGCCGTCGGTCAGTTTCTGTTCGGTCTGCACCAACAGGCGCTGCAGCACCGATTCGCCGGTGCGCAGTTCAGCCGCCACCTGCACCTGCGCCTTGGCCTCGATGCTGCGGCGCAGGGCCAGCAGGCTGGTGGCCTGCACCAGCAGCAACAGGCCGAGGAACAGGGCGACGATGCGCACGTCCAGCCGGCGCGACAGCAGTCGCGCCGTGTTGCGCAAGGCCGAGCTGAACCAGCGCATCGGCAAACCGCTCAGGGAGCCGGAAGCACGAGTGTCAACACCACCCGTGTCGTGCTGCTGCCCACGGTGATGCGCTGCCGTGCCCACTGTGTGTTGTCGGCGACGGCGTTGTGCCAGTAAAGCAGTTCATGCTCGCCCGCCGGCAGCTCGAGGCTCACCTGCCCTGCGGCGTCGGTCTTGCCGAAGAACGGCGTGTCCACCACCACCACCGACGCCAGCATGCTGTCGTGGATGTTGCAGCCCAAGGCGGCGAAGCCCGGCTGGTCGAACACCACCGGCTCGGTCGGTGTGCCGGCGTACAGCTTCAATTCGAACTTCTTGATCGGCGAAAACGAATAGACATGGTGGCGCACGGTGTCGAAGTTCGGGAAGTTGACCGCGGTGCCGGTCTGGATCACCGCCAGCTGCGGCTGGAACTGGCGGTTCTTCTGTGCCAGCTGGAACAGCGTGCCCGACTCGGCGCTGGTGCGTTGGCCGGCCACCTTGACAGCGACGACCACGTCGGCCAACGGCTTGCCCGCCTTGTCGTTGGCCTGCAGGTTCAACGTGGCCGCGACTGCGGACGCGGCAAGCACCTGCAACGCCAGGCCCGCCAGCATCGATGCACGCCCCATGTCAGCCGCCGCGCGCGGGCTGCGATGCGGCACCGTCACCGACGATGTCGCGCTTCATCGGTGCCAGCAGGCGCAGCAGGCGGTTCTTCGCCGCGTCATCGACACCGGCGGCATCGAGCTGTTCGCGCAGCATGCCCACCAGCGCATCGAACTCCGACGCGGTGATGCGCGCATCGCGGTGTGCACGCGCCATGGTCTCGCCTTCGTAGCGGCAAGGCCCTTCGGCGAGCGCGCAGATCTGCTGCGCCAGGCTTTGCTTCACCGCCGCCAGCTTGATGCCGTCGAAGCTGCGCCGCGTGCGCGGGTCGCTTGCTGCTGCGTCGATGGTGCGGTCCACCACCCGCGCGATCACCGGCTCGCCGCCGAGTTGCGAATACAGGCTTGGCGCAGGATCGCCGGTGGGCAGCGACGGCGTGCAAGCCGCCAGGGCAACAGCGACCGTGCAGACGAGGCGGCGCAGCGCGGCGCGACAAGGGTTGGGCATGGTGCGGCCATGTTGCGCTCAAGGCGCAGGTCGCAAAGCCGATAGTTGCAGGGGTCTAGAGCCCCAATTCACCGGCGCGCTGCGAACCCCCCAACCGATGAACGAGCGAACGCCGGCCACACGATGCGCACTCGCCACTGTCATGGTGTTGGCGCTGGGCTCGAGCACTGCGGCCATCGCCGGCGGTGACAGGCTGCTGGCCACCTGGGGCGTGAGCCAGGTGGAAAGCGCAGGCGGCGGGGGCCTCACGCCCTGGGCACTGATCACCGGTGGCGGCAGCGCCGACCAGGTGGGCGGTGTGGCCTTCGCCACCACCTGGCGTTCTTCGGGCGACTACACGCTGAACATCGTCGGTGCCGGCGTCGGCCTGTTCGACACGGTCGAGTTGACGTTTGCCCACTGGCGCTTCGGCCTGTCCGACACGGTGCCCGGAGAGTCGCTGGGCATGGATGTGCTGGGCCTGAAGTGGCGTGTGTTCGGCGACGCGGTCTATGACCAGGACCGCTGGTGGCCACAGCTCGCGATCGGGCTGCAGGCCAAGAACAACCTCGATTTCGCGCTGCCGCAGGCGCTCGGCGCGCGCCATGCGAGCGATGTCGATGTCTATGCCAGCGCGACCAAGGTCTGGCTGGCGGGCCTGTTCGGCCGCAACGTGCTCGCCAACCTTACCGTGCGCGCCACACGCGCCAACCAGTTCGGGCTGCTCGGTTTCGGCGGCGACCTAAACGACAGGCACCAGCTGCAGGCCGAAGCGTCGGCGCTGGTGCTGTTGCGCGATGACCTGGCCATCGGTGCCGAATGGCGTGGCAAGCCGGACAACCTGAGCGTGTTCGCCGAACAATCGGCGGCCGATCTGTTCGTGGCCTGGTTCCCCAGCCGCAACGTCAGCGCCACGCTCGCCTGGCTGGACCTGGGCAACATCGCCGACAAGCCGAACCAGCGCGGCGCGTACCTGTCGATCCAGTTCGCCCTTTAGCTGCACACCCGCATCAGGCGGCGCGCCGCGCGGCATTGGCCGCGATGCCCTGCGCCACGTGCGGCAGCAACGGCAGCGGCAGGTCGTGGCCCATGCCGGGCACGATGTCGGCCACCGCACCGTGGATCTTGCGCAGCAGGTCGTGCGCTGCGGGCACCGGCACCAGCGGGTCGCGCTCACCGTGGATGACGCGGGTGGGCGCGGCAATCGACTTCAGCAGCGGCGAGCGGTCGCCGTCGGCGGCGATGGCCACCAGCTGGCGTGCGCTGCCTGCCGGCCGGTACGCACGCTGGAAGGCGGCTTGCAAGCGCGCCTGCTGGCGCGCCGGTTCCGGCCGGTAGTCGGGGCTGCCTATGACCGCAAGCACCTTGGCCATGTGCGCGGTGTATGAGACCAGATCGAGCTGCGCAGGGCGTGACAGCAGCGCCTTCTGTGCCGCCAGATTGGCCTGCGGCAAGCCGCGTGCACCCGAAGTGGTCATGATCAACGTCAGGCTGGCGATGCGCGCCGGGTGCTTGGCCGCCAGGTGCTGCGCGATCATGCCGCCCATCGATGCGCCGCAGACGTGCGCACGTTGCACGCCCAGCGCATCGAGCACGCCGAGCGCATCGTCGGCCATGTCGGCCACCGTGTACGGCGGGTAAATCGGCAGGTGCAGGCGGCTGCGCAGCGCGGCGCCGATGACACTGGGCACGCCCAGGTGATCGAAACCCTGGCTCAGACCGACATCGCGGTTGTCGTGGCGGATGACGCGGAAGCCCTGCGACACCAGCAGCGCCACCAGCTCGTCGGGCCAGCCGATGAGCTGCATGCCCAGGCCCATGATGAGCAGCAGCGGCTGGCCGTCGGCCGGGCCCTGGATGTCGACTTCGATCTGCAGACCGTTGGCACTGATTTTCATGTCGGGTGGATGGGTAGAGATGACGTGCGAGCGGCCGGCCCGGTGGGGTGGGAGCCGGCGGCGGGTCGTCGTCCACCGCGCAGCGACAGCGCTTCGTTGAGAACCAATGCGCCGAGCACGAGCGCGCCGCCGCCGAGCACCGCCGGCGTGGGCGCTTCGCGCGTGCCGAGCCACACCCAGGCCACGCCGAAGACCACTTCGAGCAACGCCAGCAGCGACACCTCGGGCGCCTTCAGCACCCGCGCCACACGCACCGCCAGCAGGCACGGGATGGCCAGTTGCACGACACCGAGCAGTGCCAGCAGCCGCAGATCATGCGCACTGGCGGCCAGCGGCAGCGACAACGGCAAGGTCAGCGCGGCGGACAGGCCCGCCCCCAGCAGAACCGGGCTCAACATGTCGGGCGCCGCTGACGCACCGGGCCGATACAGGTGCTGCAACAGCGTCCAGTTGACCGCCGCCGCGATCGGCACACACAACGCCACGGCGGTGCCGACCCAGTGCCGCGCGTCCGATGTGCCCAGCTGGCCGGCATACATCCACACGATGCCGATGCCGGCCAGCGCAATGGCCAGCCAGGTGCGCGCTTTCAACCGGTGACCGAGCGCCAGGCGCGCCGCGAGCGCAGTGAACAAGGGCGCCAGCGCCATCGTCACCAGCACGTTGGCGACCTCGGTCAGCGTCAGCGCGACCATGAAGGCGGTGAACATCACCGCCCAGCACACGCCCGAGATCCACAGCGGTGCACCGCCGCGGCGAAATTGCTGCCACAACGCGGCCGGGCCACGCAGCCAGCAGAGCATCAGCAGCAGCGCCAGCGCATTGAACAGGCTGCGCCAGAAGGTGATCTCGAAACCGTGCGCGTTGTCCAGATGGCGCGTGACGATGCCGGCGATGCTCCACATCAGCGTCACGCCGATCATCAGCAACACGGCCTGGCGGTGTGTCATCGGGAAGCAGGTGGCGATCAGGCGACCCGGTCGGACTACGCGGCGTCGCGGCTGGCCCGCTTGCGCTCGTGTTCCTTCAGGTGCCGCTTGCGGATGCGGATGCTCTTCGGCGTGATCTCGACCAGTTCGTCGTCGGCGATGAATTCGACAGCGTACTCCAGCGTCAGGATGATCGGCGGCGTGATCTTGATCGCGTCCTCCTTGCCGCTGACACGGAAGTTGGTCAGCTGCTTGCCGCGCACCGCGTTCACCACCAGGTCGTTGTCGCGGCTGTGGATGCCCACGATCATGCCCTCGTACAACGGGTCACCGGCCTTGACGAACATGCGGCCGCGGTCGTCGAGCTTGCCCAGCGAATAGGTCACGGCCTCGCCATCGTCCTGGCTGATCAGCACGCCGTTCTTGCGCCCTTCGATCTCGCCCTTGAAGGCTTCGTAGCCGTCGAAGATGTTGCTGATCAGGCCGGTGCCGCGGGTCAGGTTGAGAAACTCGTTCTGGAAGCCGATCAGCCCGCGCGCCGGAATGCGGTATTCGAGCCGCACGCGGCCCATGCCGTCCGGTTCCATGTTCACCAGCTCGGCCTTGCGCTCGCCCAGCGCCTGCATCACCGCACCCTGGTGCTGGTCCTCGACGTCGGCCGTGACCATCTCGATCGGCTCGTGGCGCTCCTTGCCGCTGGGACCATCCACCTCGTGGAAGACCACGCGCGGCTTGCTCACCGCCAGCTCGTAGCCCTCGCGGCGCATGGTTTCCAGCAGGATCGTCAGGTGCAGTTCGCCGCGGCCCGAGACTTCGAAGATGCCGTCCTCATCGGTTTCCTTGACCTTCAGCGCGACGTTGCTTTGCAGTTCGCGATCGAGCCGGTCGCGGATCTGCCGGCTGGTGACGAACTTGCCCTCGCGCCCGGCCAGCGGCGAGTTGTTGACGCAGAAGTTCATCGTCAAGGTCGGCTCATCGACGTTCAACATCGGCAGCGGCACCGGGTTGTCGATGTCGGTCAGCGTGACGCCGATGCCGATGCCTTCGATGCCGTTGATGAGCACGATGTCGCCCGGCCCGGCCTCGGTGGCCTGCTTGCGCTCCAGGCCCTCGAACTTCAGCACTTGGTTCACGCGCGCCTTGAACGGTGTGCTGTCGGGGCCGCTGTAAACGGCCACGTCCTGCATCGGCTTCAGCGTGCCCTGGTTGACGCGGCCGATGCCGATGCGCCCGACGTAGGTGGAGTAATCCAGCGAACAGATCTGCAGCTGCAGTGGGTCGCTGGCGCTGCCCTCGTGTGCGGGCACGTGTTCGAGCATGGCGTCGAACAGCGGCACCAGATCGGTGCCGGTCTCGCCCTGTGTCAACGTCGCCCAACCGTTCAGGCCCGAGGCGAAGATGACCGGGAAGTCGAGCTGCGCCTCGGTGGCGTGCAGCTTGTCGAAAAGATCGAAGGTGGCGTTGATGACGTAGTCAGGGCGCGCGCCGGGGCGATCGACCTTGTTCACCACGACGATCGGCTTCAGGCCCAGCGCAAGAGCCTTCTTGGTCACGAAGCGCGTCTGCGGCATCGGCCCTTCCACCGCATCGACGAGCAGCAGCACGCTGTCGACCATCGACAGCACGCGTTCGACCTCGCCACCGAAATCGGCGTGGCCGGGCGTGTCGACGATGTTGATGTGCGTGCCCTTCCATTCCACCGCGCAGTTCTTCGCCAGGATGGTGATGCCGCGTTCCTTCTCGAGGTCGTTGCTGTCCATCACGCGTTCGGCCACCTTCTCGTTTTCGCGGAAGGTGCCGCTCTGGCGCAGCAGCTGGTCGACCAGCGTGGTCTTGCCATGATCGACGTGGGCGATGATGGCGATGTTGCGAATCTGTCGGGTCATGCGTTGCTTTCGGAAGAACAGTTCTGGCCGCTCAGGCCCGCCACCTCGAGCGGCGAGAGCAGGCGGTCGGCGATCAGCTCGCCGGCGGTGATGTGGGCGCTGCCGAGGAACACCTGCGCCGCCGAAGCAGCGCCGCTGGGGTCCGGACCATAGACCCGCACGCACGGCGCATCGGCCCATGCCACGCGGCGGCGCAGGCCGGTGAGAAAACGCCCGGCTTCGTCGTTCGGCAGGTGCACGGTGGGCCAATCGCCGAGCAGTTCGTCGGACGGGCGCAGCAATGCATCGCGAGCGCTTTGATCCAGCGCGGCGAGCGATTCCAGGCCCACGGCGTCGCGCAACTGCAGCGCGCCGCTGGCGGTGCGGCACAAGGCGCTCAAGTGCGCGCCGCAGCCGAGCGCCTCGCCGATGTCCTCGGCGAGTGTGCGGATGTAGGTGCCCTTGCTGCAGCGCACGTCGATCACCAGGCGGTCATGCTGCCAATCGACGATGTCAATGTGGTGAACGGTGATGCGGCGCGGCGTGCGCTCGACCTTGATGCCCTCGCGCGCATAGTGGTACAGCGCCCTGCCTTCGTGCTTCAGCGCCGAATGCATCGGCGGCAGTTGGTCGATCGTGCCGACATGCGCCGCGCAGGCGGCTTCGATCGCCGCCCGACCGGTTTGCACCGGTCGTTCCTCGATCACCTCGCCTTCGGCGTCACCGGTGGCCGTGCGCTGGCCGAGCTTCAGGGTGGCGCGATAGGCCTTGTCGGCATCCAGGCTGACCTGTGAAAACTTCGTCGCCGCGCCGAAGCACAACGGCAGCAGCCCGGTGGCCAGCGGGTCGAGCGTGCCGGTGTGACCGGCCTTCTCGGCGCGGAACAGGCGCTTGACCTTTTGCAGCGCATCGTTGCTCGACAGGCCGAGCGGCTTGTCGAGCAACAACACGCCGTGCACGGCGCGGCGCTGAATGCGGGACCGCGCGACAAGGTTCACTCGTCGTCCTTGGCGCGCGTGGCGTTCGCGCGGTGGATCAACGCCGACAGGTCGGCCGCACGCTCGGTGGTGCGGTCGAAGACGAAGTGCAGCGTCGGAACGGTGTGGATCTGCAGCTTCTTGAACAGCGCGTTGCGCAGGAAGCCGGCGGCTTCGTTCAGCGCCGCTTCGCATTCCTCGACATTGCCTGTCAACAGCGAGAAGAAGACCTTGGCATGGGCGTAGTCGGGCGTGACCTCGACCGCGTTGATGGTGACCATGCCGATGCGCGGATCCTTCAGCTCGCGCACGAGCACCGCCACATCGCGCTGGATCTGGTCGGCGACGCGGAAGCCGCGGTTGGGGATGGATCGTTTGTGACGCATGTTCAATCGGCCGTGTGGGCCTGGCAAAAGCGACGAACCCCGCCTGGTGGTCAGGCGGGGTTCGTGGTCAGTTGACCGGGCCGCCTCTTACGACAGGGTTCTGGCGATTTCCTTGACCTCGAAGAACTCGAGCAGGTCGCCCTCGTTGATGTCGTTGTAGTTCTTGATCTTCACGCCGCACTCGAAGCCTTCCTTGACCTCGCGCACATCGTCCTTCATGCGGCGCACGCTTTCCACCTCGCCGGTGTAGACGATCACGCTGTCGCGCACCACGCGCACCTTGGCGCCGCGCAGCGCCACGCCGGCGGTGACCATGCAGCCGGCGACGGTGCCGATCTTCGAGGCCACGAACTTGGTGCGGATCTCGGCCGTGCCGATGACTTCCTCGCGCCGTTCGGGCGCCAGCATGCCGGTCATCGCCGCCTTGATCTCGTCGACCGCGTCGTAGATGATGGTGTAGTAACGCAGATCGACCGCGTTGCCTTCGGCCAGCTTGCGCGCACCGGCATCGGCGCGCACGTTGAAACCGATGATCACCGCCTTCGAGGCGATGGCCAGGTTGACATCGCTCTCGCTGATGCCACCCACCGCCGAATGCACGATCTGGATCTTCACCTCGTCGGTGGACAGTTTCAGCAGCGATTGCGCCAGCGCTTCCTGCGAACCCTGCACGTCGGCCTTGACGATCAACGGCAGCATCTGCGCCTGGCCGTCGCCGATGTTGTCGAACATGTTCTCCAGCTTGGCGGCCTGTTTCTTGGCCAGCTTGACGTCGCGGTACTTGCCCTGGCGGAAGGTGGCGATCTCGCGCGCACGGCGCTCGTCTGCCAGCACCATGAAATCGTCGCCGGCCTGCGGCACTTCGGTCAGGCCCTGGATCTCGACCGGGATCGACGGGCCGGCTTCGTCGCTGGCCTTGCCGTTCTCGTCGAGCATGGCGCGCACGCGGCCGTAGGACGATCCGGCCAGCACCACGTCGCCCTTCTTCAGCGTGCCGCTTTGCACCAGCACGGTGGCGACCGGGCCGCGGCCCTTGTCGAGACGCGCTTCGACGACGATGCCCTTGGCCATCGCATCCACCGGCGCGCGCAGTTCCAGCACCTCGGCCTGCAACAGCACCTGCTCGAGCAGCGCATCGATGCCCAGGCCGGTCTTGGCCGACACCGACACGAACGGCGAATCGCCGCCGAACTCTTCGGGCACCACCTGTTCGGCAACCAGTTCGCCCTTGACCCGTTCCGGGTTGGCGTCGGGCTTGTCCATCTTGTTCAGCGCGACCACGATCGGCACGTTGGCCGCCTTGGCGTGTGCGATGGCTTCCTTCGTCTGCGGCATGACGCCGTCGTCGGCGGCCACCACCAGCACCACCAGGTCGGTGGCCTTGGCGCCGCGCGCACGCATCGCCGTGAAGGCGGCGTGGCCCGGCGTGTCGAGGAAGGTGATCATGCCGCGCGGCGTTTCGACGTGATACGCGCCGATGTGCTGGGTGATGCCACCGGCCTCGCCGGAGGCGACGCGGGTGGTGCGGATGTAGTCGAGCAGCGAGGTCTTGCCGTGGTCGACGTGGCCCATCACGGTGACCACCGGCGCGCGCGGCATGTCCTCGCCGGTGGTGGCAGCGTGCTCTTCCTCGAGGAAGGCTTCCGGGTCGTCGAGCTTGGCGGCGAGCGCGGTGTGGCCCATCTCCTCGACCAGGATCATGGCCGTTTCCTGATCGAGCTGCTGGTTGATGGTGACCATCTGGCCCAGCTTCATCAGGTGCTTGATCAGCTCGCTGGCCTTGACCGACATCTTGTGCGCCAGATCGGCGACGCTGATGGTCTCGGGCACATGCACTTCCTGCGCCACGGTCTCGCTGGGCGCAACGTAGCTGGTGCCCGAGCCTTCGCGCGCATCACCACCGCGACGCGATCCGCGCGGCGCACGCCAGCCCGGGCGGCCCGAGGCACCGCCGTCGGCACGCGGCTTGGCGGCACGCCGCTTGGCGGCATCGTCGGCCCAGCTCGACGACAGCTTTTCCGACTTGAGCGCCTTCTTGTCGCCCGGCTTGGCGGTGGTGGTGGCGCCTGGCGCCGCTTTCGGCTTGTGGATGGTGCCGGTGATGCTGACGGCATCCGCCTTCGGTGGCTCGGGCTTCTTCGCGACAAGCACCTTCTTCGGTGCCGACATCATCGCGCGGATGGCCGCGGCCTCGGTCTCGGCAGCCTTGCGGCGGCGGTCCAGGTCGGCCTGCTTCTGCTTGTCCTCGGCTTCGATGGTCGACGCCTTGATCACGCGCAACTGCGGCTTGGCCGCTTCAGGCGCGGCTTCGGGCTTGGCAGCCTCGACGGCGGGCGCGGCCTTGCCGGCGGGCGCCTGCGCCTCGGCGGCGGCCTTGGCGGCGGCCGCCTCGCGTGCGCGCTCGGCCTCGGCCTCGCGTTCGGCGCGCTCGGCAGCTTCGCGCTGCTGCTGGCGCTCGGCCAGTTCGGCTTCCTGCTGGCGGATGGCTTCGGCCTGCGCCTGCGCCTCGGATTCACGGCGCTCGAGCTCTTGCTGTTCGGCGCGCTCGGCGGCTTCGGCCGCAGCCGCCTCGTCCACGCCGGCCGGCGCATCGTCGCGCTTGACGAACACCCGCTTCTTGCGCACTTCGACCTGGATCGTGCGTGCCTTGCCGCTGGCATCGGCCTGCTTGATCTCGCTGGTGGACTTGCGCGTCAGCGTGATCTTCTTGCGCTCGGTGCCGGTCGTGCCGTGCGAGCTGCGCAGGAAGTCGAGCAGGCGTTCCTTGTCGGTGTCGGTGAGCGAGTCGTCGGTCGACGTCTTGCCCACGCCGGCGGACTTGAGCTGTTCCAGCAGCGCGCTCGCGGGGCGGTTCAACTCCGATGCGAGTTGGGCGACAGTGGTCACGGCCATTGAGATGTTTCCTTCACGTGTGCGGGGCGCTCGGCGTTTGTTCGGCCATCACTCTGCGGGTGAGTCGGCGAACCAGTGTTCGCGCGCCTTCATGATCAGGGCCTTGGCCGCTTCTTCGTCGATGCCGATCAGTTCGATCAGTTCATCGACCGCCAGATCGGCCAGGTCGTCGCGGGTGTTGATGTTGCCGTCGGACAGCTTGCCGATCAGCTCGGGGCTCAGCCCTTCCAGATCGCGCAGGTCCTGAGACACCTGATCCACCCGCTCTTCGCGGGCGATTTCCATCGTCAGCAACGCATCCTTGGCGCGCGTGCGCAACTCGCTGACGGTGTCTTCGTCGAAGGACTCGATCTCGAGCATCTCCTGCAGCGGCACGTAGGCCACTTCCTCGAGGCTGGTGAAGCCCTCGGCGATGAGGATGTCGGCCACTTCCACGTCGACGTCGAGCTTCTCGACGAACAGCATGCGCACCGAATCGGATTCCTCGCTTTGTTTGGTCTGCGATTCCTCGGCGGTCATGATGTTGATGTGCCAACCGGTCATGCCCGAGGCCAAGCGCACGTTCTGGCCGCCGCGGCCGATGGCGATGGCCAGGTTCTCTTCATCGACGACCACGTCCATCGCGTGCTTTTCTTCATCGACGACGATCGACTGCACATTCGCCGGCGCCAGCGCGCCGATGACGAACTGCGCCGGGTCTTCCGACCACAGCACGATGTCGACCCGTTCGCCGGCCAGTTCGTTGGTGACGCCATTGACACGCGAGCCGCGCACGCCGACACAGGTGCCGATCGGATCGACGCGGCGGTCGTGCGAGACGACCGCGATCTTGGCGCGCGAGCCGGGGTCGCGCGCGCAGCTCTTGATCTCGAGCAAACCCTGCTCGATCTCGGGCACTTCCTGGCGGAACAGCTCCATCATGAAACCGGGGCTCGAACGCGACAGCATGATCTGCGCGCCGCGTTGCGTCGGGTCGATGCCGGCGATGAAGGCGCGCACGCGGTCACCCGAACGCAGGTTTTCCTTCGGAATCATCTCGCTGCGCTTCAGGCGCCCTTCGACACGGCCGCTCTCGACAATGATGTCGCCCTTGTCCAGGCGCTTGACGGTGCCGACGAAGATCTTCTCGCCGCGCGACAGGAAATCGTTGAGCAGCTGTTCGCGCTCGGCATCGCGGATTTTCTGCAGGATCACCTGCTTGGCGGCCTGCGCGCCGATGCGCCCGATGGTCAGCGATTCGATCGGCTCTTCGATGTAGTCGTCGACCTCGATGTCGGCAATCTGCTCCTGCGCTTCGAACAGCAGCGTCTCGGCATCGGGAATCTGCAGACCGGCTTCGTTCGGCACCACGTGCCAGCGGCGGAAGGTCTCGTATTCGCCGCTGTCGCGGTCGATCGACACCCGAATGTCCACCTCGCCGCCGTGCAGCTTCTTGGTGGCCGATGCAAGCGCGGATTCGACCGCCTCGAACACGACTTCCAGTTCGACGCTCTTCTCACGAGAGATGGCATCGACCAACATCAACATTTCGCGGTTCATCGTCAATGACCTCCGTCCACCCCTGGGCGGGCTTCCTGTCGCGGCGACCTGCCTGCCGCCGAACGCCCCTTGAAATCGATCACCGGCACGAGCCGGGCCTCGCGCACCTCGTCGAGCGTGAAGTCGAGCGTGCGATCCGTGTATGTGCCGGACTTGTCGCCGGCCAGATGCAGCTGCCAGCCGGCATCCGCGCGCTGCAGGCGGCCCTTGAAGTGCTTGCGGCCGGCCAGCGGCAACTTCAGCGTCAGGCTGATGTCCTGGCCGGCGAAGCGCTCGTAGTCGGCCGCGCGCTTCAGCGACCGGTCGAGCCCGGGCGACGAGACTTCGAGGCGCTGGTAGGCCACGCCCTCGACTTCCAGCACGTGCTGAAGCTGGCGCGTGACGCGCTCGCAGTCTTCGACGTTGATGGGCTCGGGCGTCTCGACCGCGCCGTCCGACGGGCGGTCAATGAAAACGCGCAGCAGGCCGGCGCCCGAGCGCTCCACGTCCACCAGCTCGTAGTTCAAGCCGGTGACCGTGCGCTCGATGGCCGAATGCGATTGCGCCGTTCCCAAGTGTGTCTGCCTGCCGCTGCTGCCGTGTGTGCTGAATTGTTCGACTGACCGCCGTATTTGCGTCATGAACCGCGTCGTCGAGGGCCGGATGCACCATGGCCGTCAGAAGCCATCACATGCCGCGGGGGCATGTGATGCGCTTGCTGCCGAACCAACAGAGCAAAGACCGGACATAAGACGATCGACCATAAAAAATGGGCTGGATCAACTCCGCCCATGCAGTGAGTCAGTGAACAAGCGGATTGTAACCCGTTATGTCAGGGCTGGCAAAGGCCGCCGTGGGAGTGGCGCACGCGAGGCCGCAGCAGGCGGGCGATGCCAGAATCCCGCTGTCGGTTCTGCGAGGAGTGCACATGGGTTTTCTGTCCGGCAAGCGGCTGCTGATCACCGGCGTGCTGTCCAATCGCTCGATCGCTTACGGCATCGCGCGCGCCTGCCATCGCGAGGGCGCGGAACTGGCGTTCAGCTATGTCGGCGAGCGCTTTCTCGATCGCATCACCGGCTTCGCCAGGGAATTCGACAGCACGCTCGTGTTCGACTGCGACGTCGGCGACGATGCACAGATTGCCGCGATGTTCGACCAGTTGGGCCAGAGCTGGCCCGAGTTCGACGGCCTGGTGCACGCCATCGGTTTCGCGCCGCGCGAAGCCATCGCCGGCGACTTCCTCGACGGCCTGTCGCGCGAATCGTTCCGCATTGCGCACGACATCTCGGCCTACAGCTTCCCGGCGTTGGCCAAGGCCGCACTGCCGCGCCTGCGCAAGGGCAGCGCGCTGTTGACGCTCAGCTATCTGGGCGCCGACCGCGTGGTGCCGAACTACAACACGATGGGCCTGGCCAAGGCCTCGCTGGAAGCCAGCGTGCGTTACCTGGCGGCCAGCCTGGGGCCGAAGGGCGTGCGCGTGAACGGCATCTCGGCCGGGCCGATCAAGACGCTGGCGGCCTCGGGCATCAAGGGTTTCGGCAGGATTCTCGATGTCGTGGCCAGCACCTCGCCGCTGCGGCGCAATGTCAGCCTCGACGATGTCGGCAACGTCGCCGCATTCCTTTTATCCGACCTGGCGGCGGGCATCAGCGCCGAGATCACCTTTGTCGATGGTGGCTTCAGCAAGGTCACCGCCGGCATGGCCGACGGCGAAGCGACCTGATCCCTCAGGCCTTGGCGTCGCGCACGCAGTCCACGAAGTAGCGGCGCACGCCGTCGTCGCCCTGCGCCTCGACGAGGCCGTGCACATCGGTGTCGAAACCGGGAAACGCGTTGTTGAACTGCCGTGTGAAGCGCAGGAAATCGCAGATCTTGCGGTTGAAGCGTTCGCCGGGAATCAACAGCGGAATGCCCGGCGGATAGGGCGTCAGCAAGGATGTGGTGATGCGCCCTTCGAGCGCGTCGATCTCCACCCGCTCGGTCTCGCGGTGCGCCATGCGCGCAAAGGCATCGCTGGGCTTCATCGCCGGCTCCAGATCGGACAGGTACATCTCGGTCACCAGCCGGGCGATGTCGCCCTTGGCGTACATGCCGTGGATGCTCTGGCACAGGTCGCGCAAGCCGGTGCTTTCGTAGCGCGGATGGGCGGCGCAGAACTCGGGCAGCACACGCCACATCGGTGCGTTCTTGTCGTGGTCGTCCTTGAACTGCTGCAGCGCGGTCAGCATCGTGTTCCAGCGGCCCTTGGTGATGCCGATGGTGAACATGATGAAGAACGAGTACAGCCCGGTCTTCTCGACCACGATGCCGTGTTCGGCCAGGTACTTGGTGACGATCGCGGCCGGGATGCCCGTCTTGGCAAACTTGCCCGACACGTCCAGCCCCGGCGTGATGATCGTGCTCTTGATCGGATCGAGCAGGTTGAAGCCTTCGGCCAGATCGCCGAAGCCGTGCCACTTGGCATTCGCCTTCAGCACCCAGTCGGTGGCCCGCCCGATGCCCTCTTCGGCCAGCTTGTCAGGCCCCCACACGGTGAACCACCAGTCGCGGCCGTATTCCTTGGCCACCTTGCGCATCGCGCGGCGGAAGTCGAGCGCTTCGGCGATGCTTTCTTCCACCAGCGCGGTGCCGCCGGGTGCTTCCATCATCGCCGCGGCCACGTCGCAGCTGGCGATGATGGCGTACTGCGGGCTGGTGCTGGTGTGCATCAGATAGGCTTCGTTGAACAGGTGACGGTCGAGCTTGCGGTTGGTCGCGTCCTGCACCAAGACCTGGCTGGCCTGGCTCAAACCGGCCAGCAGCTTGTGCGTGCTCTGCGTGGCGAAGACCAGCTGGTTCTTCGGCCGCGGCCGCTTCTTGCCCATCGCATGGAAGGTGCCGTAGAAGGTGTGGAAGGCCGCGTGCGGCAGCCACGCCTCGTCGAAATGCAGCGTGTCGATGTAGCCGTCGAGCGCGTGCTTGATGGTCTCGGTGTTGTAGAGCACGCCGTCGTAGGTGCTCTGCGTCAAGGTCAGGATGCGCGGCTTGACCTTCTTCGCATCGACGCCGGCCAACAGCGGGTTGGCGGCGATCTTCTTGCGGATCGCCTCGGGCGAGAACTCCGATTGCGGGATCGGGCCGATGATGCCGTAGTGGTTGCGCGTGGGGCGCATGAACACCGGCACCGCGCCGGTCATGATGATGCTGTGCAGGATGCTCTTGTGGCAATTGCGGTCGACCACCACCACGTCGCCCGGCGCCACCGTGTGGTGCCACACCATCTTGTTGCTGGTCGAGGTGCCGTTGGTGACGAAGAAGCAGTGGTCGGCGTTGAAGATGCGCGCCGCGTTCTTCTCGCTTTGGTAGATCGGGCCCGTGTGGTCGAGCAGCTGCCCGAGCTCGTCGACCGAGTTGCACACATCGGCGCGCAGCATGTTCTCGCCGAAGAACTGGTGGAACATCTGGCCCACCGGGCTCTTCAGGAAAGCGACCCCACCGCTGTGCCCGGGGCAGTGCCAGGAATAAGAGCCGTCCTGCGCATAGTCCACCAATGCGCGGAAGAACGGCGGCGCCAGTCCGTCGAGGTAGCTCTTCGCCTCGCGGATGATGTGCCGGGCGACGAACTCCGGCGTGTCCTCGAACATGTGGATGAAGCCGTGCAGCTCACGCAGGATGTCGTTGGGGATGTGCTGGCTGGTGCGCGTCTCGCCGTAGATGTAGATCGGGATGTCGGCGTTCTTGAAGCGGATTTCCTGGATGAACTTGCGCAGGCTCAGCACCGCCGGGTCGATGTCCGGGCCGCCCTTGAACTCCTCGTCATCGATCGACAGGATGAAGGCGCTGGCGCGGCTTTGCTGCTGCGCGAACTGGCTCAGGTCGCCATAGCTGGTGTTGCCCAGCACCTCGAAGCCTTCCTTCTCGATCGCCTGCGCGAGCGCGCGGATGCCCAGGCCCGAGGTGTTCTCGGAGCGGAAGTCTTCATCGATGATGACGATCGGGAAATGGAAACGCTGCATGGAGGACACCCGCGGCGCGGCCCACGGGCCGCGAAAGACGCGCAGTGTAGAGCTGCGCCATGCCAAGGCGTGCCGCCGGCGCGGTGCCGCATGGCTACACTCGGCGCGAGACCTTGAAAGGCGACGATGGACATGAGCCAGGCAGCGGGATGGTGGGTTGTCGCCGGGGTGCTGGTGGCGGTGGAGTTGACGCAAGGCACCTTCTACCTGCTGATGCTGGCGCTGGGCTGCGTGGCCGGCGCGCTGGCCGCCCATGCCGGCGCGGGCCTGGCGACGCAGCTGGTGCTGGCCGCGCTGGTGGGCAGCGGCGCCACGGCGGTGTGGCACTTCAAGCGCGCCCGCGCGCCGCGCTCGAAGCCGTCGCACCTGAACAGCGATGTCAACCTGGACATCGGTGAACGCATCCGCGTCAGCGCCTGGGATGCCGACGGCCAGGCCCGCGTCAACTACCGCGGCAGCCAATGGACCGTGTCGTTCCAGGGGCCGGGCTTTCCGGCGGCCGGCGCACACGTCGTTGTGGCCGTGCAAGGCAACCGCTTGATCGTCGCACCCGAGCCGCGTTGACCGAAACCGTTCTGTCGAATCCCGAAACCCCTGAAAGCCATCCCATGGAAGTCGCCATCGTCCTGGCCGTCATCGCCATCATCTTCGTTTCGCAGACCTTCAAGATCGTGCCGCAGCAAAACGCCTGGGTGGTCGAGCGCCTGGGCAAGTTCGACCGCACGCTGACGCCGGGGTTGAAGTTCGTCATCCCGTTCATCGAGCGCGTGGCCTACAAACATTCGCTGAAGGAAGTGCCGCTGGACGTGCCCAGCCAGGTGTGCATCACGCGCGACAACACCCAGTTGCAGGTAGACGGCATCATCTATTTCCAGGTCACCGACCCGATGCGCGCGAGCTACGGCTCCAGCAACTACGTGTTCGCCATCACACAGCTGGCGCAGACCTTGTTGCGCTCGGTGATCGGCAAGATGGAGCTGGACAAGACCTTCGAGGAGCGCGACGCGATCAACGCCTCGGTGGTCAACGCACTCGACGAGGCGGCGATGAACTGGGGCGTGAAGGTGCTGCGCTACGAGATCAAGGACCTGACGCCGCCGGCCGAGATCCTGCGCTCGATGCAGGCGCAGATCACCGCCGAGCGCGAGAAGCGCGCGTTGATCGCCGCCTCCGAAGGGCGCAAGCAGGAGCAGATCAACATCGCGACAGGCGAGCGTGAAGCCTTCATCGCGCGCTCGGAAGGCCAGCGCCAGGCCGAGATCAACAATGCCCAGGGTGAGGCCGCCGCCATCGTCGCCGTGGCCGAAGCCACTGCCGATGCGATCCGCAAGGTGGCCGAGGCGATCCGCTCACCGGGCGGCGAGCAGGCGGTGCAACTGAAGGTGGCCGAAAAGGCCGTCGAGGCCTATGCGCAGCTGGCGCAGAAGAACAACACCATGATCGTGCCCGGCAACATGAGCGAGGTCGCGGGGTTGATCGGCACGGCGATGGCATTGATCAAGGGTGTGCCTGCCGCGAAGTGAGTGCGCCGACAACGGCGACACCTACAATTCGCCCGTCCGGAGAGATGGATGAGCGGTTTAAGTCGCACGCCTGGAAAGCGTGTGGGGGTTAACAGCCCCCCGCGGGTTCGAATCCCGCTCTCTCCGCCAGCGGCGCGGTCCGCGATCCGCGATCGATTAGCCTTTGCCCCGCTCCGCCATCGCCGCCACATACGCAAGCGTCGCCAGCACCATCGCCGCCAAGCCGGCTTGCAGTACGGTGCCGATCTGCAGACTGCCCAAATGCCACATGCCTGCCGCGCGCATCGCCACGGCGGCGCAGGCCGTGATCGCACCGATCGAGCCCGCCACGCGTCCGGTCCACATCAACAATGAATTCATCGCACGTCCCTTCTTTGCACCAACGCCTTCACAGCGCTTCGGCCACGGCCTGCAATGGCTGAGCCAGGCGCGTGTACAACGCCATGTAGCGCGCTGCCGGACCGGCCCAGGAATGGTCCAGTTCCATGCCACGCCGCATCAGGGCCGACCAGCGCTGTGGCTGCCGGTAACACTCGATGGCGCGGGCCAGCGCGGCTTGCAGCGTGATCGACGATGCGGCGTCGAAGACGAAGCCGTTGCCGCTCGGCTCGTCGTCCGCACCGGACTCGTGCACCGTATCGGCCAGCCCGCCCACGCGCCGCACCACCGGCACCGTGCCGTAGCGCAGGCCGTACATCTGCGTCAGCCCGCAGGGTTCGAAGCGCGACGGCACGGCGATGATGTCGGCGCCGGCGATCAGCCGGTGCGCGCCGGGTTCGTCGTAACCCAGCAGCAGACCCACCTGGCCCGGGTGCTGTGCCGCGGCCTTGCGCAACGCGGCCTCGAGCAGCGCATCACCGGTGCCCTGCACCACCAGTTGCCCGCCCTGGCGCAGCAAATCCGGCAACGCGCCGAGTACCAGGTCGAGGCCCTTCTGCGCGGTCAGCCGCGAGACGACGCCGACCAGCGGCGCGGCGGCATCGATGGTCAATCCGAATTGCGCCTGCAACGCGGCCTTGCAGCGCGCCTTGCCCTGCGGATGCGCGGCGCTGTAGCGCTCGGCGAGCGCGGTGTCGGTGGCCGGGTTCCACACCCGCGTGTCGATGCCGTTGAGGATGCCCGACACATCGGCGCCGCGCCCGCGGATCACGCCTTCCAGGCCGCAGCCGAAATCGTGGCTGGTGATCTCGCGGGCATAGGTCGGGCTGACGGTGGTGACGCGGTCGGCGAACTTCAGGCCGGCCTTCATGAACGACAGCTGGCCGTGGAACTCCAGCGCCGACGGCTGCATGTAGCGCGACGACAGGCCCAGCAGCAGGCAGTCGTCATGCGCGAACAGGCCCTGATAGGCCAGGTTGTGCACGGTGAACACCGAGGCCGCCTGCCCCGCCGGGTGGGCGTCGAGATAGACGCAGCCGAGCGCGGCATGCCAGTCGTGCGCATGCAGCACCCGCGGCTGCCACTTCGGGTCGAGTTCGCCAAAGGCCAGTTGCGCCGCCACCCAGCCAAGCAGGCCGAAGCGCTGCAGGTTGTCGGGCCATTCGGCGCCGGTGCTGTCCTGGTAGGGACTGCCGGCACGCCGGTACAGCATCGGCGCATCGACCACATACACCGGCAGCTCGCTGTAGGGCATGCGTGCCAGCAGCACGCTGATGCGCGCCGCGCCGAAAAGCGGCCCGAGCGAGCACACGCGCTTGGCATGAAGCACCGCATCCAAGATGCCGGGCAGCCCGGGCAGCAGCAGCCGCACATCGGCGCCCTGGGCACGCAGGGCCGGCGGCAGCGCGCCCATGACATCCGCCAGACCGCCGGTCTTGATCAGCGGATAGATCTCAGCGGCGACGTGCAGTACCTTCATGCGCCGGCATGGCCCAGCGCCACCAGCATGTTGCGCGTGACCAGCGTGATGCCGTTGTCGGTGCGGTAGAAGCGCTCGGCGTCGCTGACCGCGTCCTCGCCAACCACCAGGCCTTCGGGGATGCGGCAGCCGCGGTCCACCACCACGCGCGTCAGCCGCGCATGCCGGCCCACCTGCACGCCGGGCAGCAGCACCGCCCAGTTGACCGAGGCATACGAATGCACCCGCACGGTGGAAAACAGCACCGAGCGGAAGACAGCGCCCGAGACCACGCAGCCGCCCGAGACCAGTGATTCGACGGCCACGCCACGCCGGTCGTCGCGGTTGTGCACGAACTTGGCCGGCGGCAGCTGTTGCTGGTAAGTCCAGATCGGCCAGCGGTTGTCGTACAGGTTCAACAGCGGGTCGGTGGCGGTGAGATCGATGTTGGCGTCCCAATAGGCGTCGATGGTGCCGACATCGCGCCAGTAGGCCTCTTCGCCGGTGCGCGTGCCGACCGCGCTGAGATCGAAAGGGTGCGCCGCGGCACGCCCTTCGCGCACCGCGTGCGGCACGATGTCCTTGCCGAAATCGTGGCTCGAGGCGGCGTCCTTGATGTCGCGTTCCAGCGCCTCGGCCAGATAGCCGGCGTTGAACACGTACACGCCCATGCTCGCCAGCGCGCGTTCGGGTTTGCCGGGCATGGCGGGCGGGTCGGCCGGCTTCTCGACGAAATCGACGATCAGGTTGTGCTCGTCCACCGCCATCACGCCGAACGCGGTGGCGTCCATGCGTGGCACCTCGATGCAGCCGACGGTGCAGTCGCGGCCCTTGGCCACGTGGTCGGCGAGCATCAGCGCGTAGTTCATCTTGTAGATATGGTCGCCGGCCAGCACGACGATGTAGTCGGCGCCGTAGCTGCCGAGGATGTCGCGGTTCTGATACACCGCATCGGCGGTGCCTCGGTACCAGCTTTCGTCACCCACGCGCTGCTGCGCGGGCATCAGATCGACGAACTCGTTCATCTCGCTTTTCAGGAACGCCCAGCCGTGCTGCAGGTGGCGCAACAGGCTGTGGCCTTCGTACTGGGTGATGACGCCGATGCGGCGGATGCCGGAGTTCAGGCAGTTCGAGAGCGCGAAGTCGATGATGCGGAACTTTCCGCCGAAATACACCGCCGGCTTGGCGCGGTGGTCGGTCAGGTTGTGCAGGCGGCTGCCCCGGCCGCCGGCCAGCACCAGCGCCACCGCTCGCTTGGGCAGATCGAGCGTCTGGGCCAGATAGTTCGATTCCATGCCGCAAGCTCCTGTTTGGGTGACGACCTTCGCGCCCGGCTCGATTGGCCGCGCCAACGTGCAGGATACGTCCAGTTGGCTGTGCGACGATGCGGGTCATTCAGGTTTGCGTGCGTCGGGCCGTCGGCCTGGCATGTCCCTTGCAACAGCCCCCGTCAGCACAGACACCCCGAGACGAGCATGAAAAGAGACGACACCCCCGATTCCGACTTCAGCCTGGACGTCGAACTGCGCAAGCAGCTGCTCGACCATGTCGGCGTCGCCGCCAGCGGCGCATCGGCAGCCGACTGGATGAGCGGCGTGGCGCACTTGGCGCGGGCGCAGCTGTCGCAGCGGTGGGTGGCCACGCAGGCGGCGCAGCGAGGCAGCCGGCGCGTCTATTACCTGTCGATGGAATTCCTGATGGGCCGCACGCTCGGCAACGCGCTGGCCGCGCTGAACCTGGCCGGCGACGCGGCGGCCGCGTTGCAGCGCCATGCGCAGCGGCTGGAGGACATCGAGCAGCACGAGGCCGACGCGGCGCTCGGCAACGGCGGCCTCGGGCGGCTGGCGGCGTGTTTCCTCGATTCGATGGCCACGCTCGGCCTGCCCTCCTTCGGCTACGGCATCCGCTACGAGTACGGCATGTTCGCGCAGAGCATCGTCGAGGGGCGGCAGGTGGAACACCCGGATTCCTGGCTCGGGGATGGCTCGCCGTGGGAATTCCCGCGCTCGGGCATCGACTACCCGGTGCGCTTCGGCGGCTGGGTCGAACACCAGGATGGCAAGGCGCTGTGGCGCGCCGCCGGCGAGGTCAGCGCCAAGGCCTTCGACATGGTCGTGCCGGGGCACGGCACCGACAAGGTCAGCACGCTGCGGCTGTGGAAGGCCACCGCGCCGTCGCACATCGACCTGCACGCCTTCAACAGCGGCGACTACGCGCGCGCCGCCGAGATCAAGAACCTGTTCGAGAACATCTCCTGGGTGCTGTACCCGAACGACAGCACACCGGCCGGGCGCGAGTTGCGGCTGCGCCAGGAGTACTTCTTCACCAGCGCATCGATCCAGGACATCGTCGGCCGCCATTTGGCCGAGCACGGCACGCTGGCCACGCTGGCCGACCAGGTGGCCATCCATCTGAACGACACGCACCCGGCGATCGGCGTGGCCGAGATGATGCGGGTGCTGTGCGACGAGCATCAACTGCCGTGGGCCGATGCCTGGTCGCTGACACAACGCATCTTCAGCTACACCAACCACACGCTGATGCCCGAGGCGCTGGAGACCTGGGCGGTGGCGCTGATGCAGCAGGTGCTGCCGCGGCACCTGGAAATCATCCTGCGCATCAACCAGGATTTCCTCGCCTTCGCCGCCACCCGGCGGCCGGGCGACGGTGAATTCCTGCGCCGGCTGTCGCTGATTGACGAGCACGGCGAACGGCGCGTGCGCATGGCGCATTTGTCGATCGTCGGCAGCCACAAGGTCAACGGCGTGTCGGCGCTGCATTCCGATCTGCTGGTGAAAACCATCTTCGCCGACTTCGCCAGCCTGTGGCCGGAGCGCTTCGTCAACATGACCAACGGCGTCACGCCGCGGCGTTGGCTGGCACAGTCGAACCCGCGCCTGAGCGCACTCATCGACGCGCACATTGGCGCCGGCTGGCGGCTCGACCTGCAACAGCTGTCGTTGTTGCGGCCGCTGGCCGAAGACGCGGCCTTTCGCGACGCCTTCGCCGCAGTCAAGCTGGACAACAAGCGTGCACTGGCGGCACACATCCAGCGCGCCACCGGCGTGACGGTGGATGCGGCCAGCCTGTTCGACGTGCAGGTCAAGCGCGTGCACGAATACAAGCGCCAGTTGCTCAACGTGCTGCACGTGGTCACGCGCTATCTCGACATCCTGGCCGAACCCGAGATGTCGCGTGTGCCGCGCACGGTGATCTTCGCCGGCAAGGCGGCATCGAGTTATCACATGGCCAAGCAGATCATCCGGCTGATCCACGATGTCGGCAGCGTCATCAACCACGACACGCGGGTCGGCACGCTGCTGAAGGTGGTGTTCGTGCCCAACTACGGCGTCTCGGTGGCCGAGCTGATCATGCCCGGCGCCGACCTGTCGGAGCAGATCTCCACCGCCGGCACCGAGGCCTCGGGCACCGGCAACATGAAGCTGGCGCTGAACGGTGCGCTGACCATCGGAACCGACGACGGCGCCAACATCGAGATCCGCCAGTGCGTCGGCGACGACAACATCTTCATCTTCGGCCATCTGGCGCACGAAGTGGCGGCGCTGCGCGCCTCGGGCTACGAGCCCCTGCGCATCCACGACGGCCACCCGCGCTTGCGCTCGGTGCTGCACGCCATCGGCGGTGGGATGTTCTCGCCGGACGAGCCGGCGCGCTATCGCGGCCTTGTCGATGCCTTGTTGTGGGGCGGTGACCACTACCAACTGCTCGCCGACTATGACGCCTATGTGGCTGCGCAGCAGCGCGTCGATGCGCTGTTCCGCGAGCCGCAGCAATGGGCGCGCGCTGCCATCCTGAATGTCGCCGGCATGGGCATGTTCTCGTCGGACCGCACCATCGGCGAGTACGCACGCGACATCTGGCGCCTGCCGGTACGGGCCTGAGCGACGGGCCATGCCGCCGCCCATGGTGCTCGGCACGGGCCGCGCGTTCCCGATGGGCGCGCGGGTGGACTCCGAAGGGGTCAATTTCTGTGTCTTCTCCGAACACGCCACGGCGATCGAGCTGTGTGTGTTCGACACCGACGACCGCACCGAGCGCGCACGCCTGACGCTGCCGGCGCGCAGCGGCGATGTCTGGCATGGCCACCTGCCGGGGGCGACCGCGGGCCTGGCGTACGGCTTTCGCGCCCATGGCCCGTGGTCACCACAGCAGGGGCACCGCTTCAACCCGCACAAGCTGCTGCTCGACCCGTGGGCGCGCGAGATCGTCGGCCGCTTCGATTGGTCCGGCCCGCACTTTGCGCACCAGGTGCAGCACCCGTCGCAGATGAACCGCGAGGACAACGGTGCCACGGCGCTGAAGGCGCGGGTCGTCGACGATCACTTCGATTGGGGTGACGATCAGCCGCCCGCAACCCCTTGGCAGCGCAGCGTGTTGTACGAACTGCATGTGCGCGGATTCACCCAACTGCATCCGCAGGTACCTCCAGCCCAGCGTGGCACCTACGGGGGGCTGGCATCGCCCGCCGCGATCGCCCATCTGCAACGCCTGGGCATTTCCGCGGTCAGCCTGTTACCGGTGCATCATTTCATCGACGAGCAGAGGCTGGTCGCGATGGGCCTGCGCAACCATTGGGGCTACAACACGCTCGGCTATTTCTGCCCGGAACCGCGTTATGCCGTCGATGCCGCCGGCCGCTCAACCCGTGACGAGTTCCGCGCCATGGTCAAGGCACTGCACCGCGCCGGCATCGAAATCATCCTCGACGTGGTCTTCAACCACACCGCCGAAACCGACCAGTTCGGCCCTTGCTTGAGCTGGCGCGGCCTGGACAACGCCCATTGGTACCGCCTGCCGCCGCACGAGCGCGAGGCCTACGTGAACGACACCGGCTGCGGCAACACCGTGAACCTGTCGCACCCGCGCGTGCTGCAGATGGTGATGGACAGCCTGCGTTACTGGGTCGAAGACATGCACGTCGACGGCTTTCGTTTCGACCTGGCGACGGTGCTCGGGCGCGGCGATCACGGCTTCGATCGCAGTGCGGCCTTCTTCACCTGCGTCGCGCAGGACCCGGTGCTGGCCGGCGTGAAGTTGATCGCCGAGCCGTGGGACATCGGGCCCGGTGGCTACCGGCTGGGCGAATTTCCGCACCGCTGGGCCGAGTGGAACGACCGCTTCCGCAATCACATGCGCGACGCCTGGCTGGCGGGTGGCGGCAGCCGCGGACAGTTCGCGCGGCGCCTGTGCGCGTCGGCCGACGTCTTCGACAGCCATCTGCGCGCGCCTTCGGCGTCGGTGAACTATGTGGTCTCGCACGACGGCTTCACGTTGCTCGACCTGCTGAGTTACAACCAGCGCCACAACGAGGCCAATGGCGAACGCAACCGCGACGGCGACGCGCACAACTGCAGCTGGAACTGCGGTGTCGAGGGCCCCAGCGACGACGCGCAGGTGCTGGCACTGCGCCAGCGGCTGCAACGTGCGCTGCTGGCCACGGTGCTGCTGGCACAGGGCACGCCGATGTTGGCGGCGGGCGACGAGATGGGCCACAGCCAGGGTGGCAACAACAACCCGTATTGCCAGGACAACCGCACCACCTGGATCGATTGGTCGACCGCCGACGAGGCGTTGATTCAATTCACCGCCGAAGTCATCGCGTTGCGTCAGCGCCTGGCGCCGCTGGGTCATCATTGGCTGAGTGGGCCGCGCGATGAATCGGGGTCGAACGATGTGACGTGGTGGCACCCCGAGGGGCGTGAAATGAACGAGGCGGACTGGCACGACAGCGTGGTCGGCGGTCTCGGTGCGCTGCTGCAAGGCCGTGCGAACGGGGACGCTCTGCTGCTGCTGGTCAACCCGTCGGCGCAGGCTGCGCCGAGCCGGTTGCCTGCCGGCGATTGGCAGGTGCTGCTCGACAGCAGCGCCAGCCTGCCGGCACAGGCGCTGCGGGACAGCGTTGTCATGCCGGCGCGCGCGCTGCTGCTGGCCGCTTCCGCGGGCTGAGAAACATGGTCGCAGCACTCACCCCGGTCGCCGAACCCGCACGCCTCAGCGGCGTGTTGCTGCACCCCACGTGCCTGCCGGGCCCGCACGGCAGCGGTGATTGCGGGCCGGGCGCCTACCACTTCGTCGACTGGCTGGTGGCTGCCGGCCAGACGCTGTGGCAGATCCTGCCGCTGAACCCCATCGGGGCCGGGAACTCGCCCTACGCCAGCGTATCGGCCTTTGCCGGCAACCCGCTGCTGATCGACCTGAGCGAACTGCACCATCTCGGCTGGCTCGACGATGCGCAGATGCAGCAGCCGCCGGGCATGCTGGCGCACAGCGTCGACTATGCCGTCGTCGGTGCCTACCGCATGCGCTGCCTGGTGGCGGCCTGCGATCGCTTCATGGCGCTGCCGGTCGACATGCCGATGCGCCGTGCCTTCGATGGGTTTTGTGCCAGCCAGAAGGACTGGCTCGACGATTACGGCCTGTTCATGGCACTGAACGACGCCCATGCCGGCCAGTCCTGGTGCCAATGGCCGCCGACGCTGGCCCGTCGCGAGCCGACCGCGCTGGCGCATGCACGCGTCGAACACCGTGGGGCGATCGTCTTCTGGCAGTTCTGCCAATGGAGCTTTCAGCGCCAGTGGGCGCAGTTGAAGGCGTATGCGAACCAGCGCGGCATTCGCATCGTCGGCGACATGCCGATCTTCGTCGCCCATCACAGTGCCGACGTCTGGGCCCAGCCGGAGTTGTTCCTGCTCGAGGCCGATGGCATGCCGTCGGTGGTGGCCGGCGTGCCGCCCGACTACTTCAGCGCAACCGGCCAGCGCTGGGGCAACCCGCTGTACGACTGGCGCGTGCATCGGCAGCAGAAGTTCGACTGGTGGGTGCGGCGGCTGCGCAGCGTGCTGGGTCTGGTCGACAGCGTGCGCATCGACCACTTTCGCGGCTTCACCGGCCATTGGGAGATACCGGCTTCGCATCCCACCGCCATCCACGGGCGCTGGCGCAAAGGGCCCGGTGCAGCGCTGTTCAGGGCCGTCGAACAGGCGTTGGGTCCGCTGCCGGTGATCGCCGAAGACCTGGGCGAGATCACACCCGATGTCGAAGCGCTGCGCCGGCGACTCGGCTATCCAGGCATGCGCATCCTGCAGTTCGCCTTCGGCGACGACAGTCGCAACCCCTACCTGCCGCACCGGCATGCGCGCGACAGCGTGGTCTATCCCGGCACCCATGACAACGACACCAGCGCCGGCTGGTGGGCGTCGGCCAGCGCACATGAGCGCGATTTCGCGCGCCGCTATCTCGATGTCATCGGGCCCGACGGCGTCGACGATGAGGACGCGGTGGCCATGGCCGCAGCGTTGGTGCGTGCGGCCATCGCGTCGGTGGCCGACACCGCCATCATCGCCATGCAGGACGTGCTGAGCCTGCCGACGTCGGCGCGCATGAACACCCCCGGCAACGCCGAAGGCTGCTGGCAGTGGCGCATGCGCTGGGAGCAGGTGTTGCCACATCACGCCGAGCGGCTGGCGTCGCTGTGCCGCCTGTATGGCCGCCAGCCGCCCCAGTCTCGACCATGAAAAAGGGCGCCGTCGGCGCCCTTTCAGCAAACCTTGCGGAAACGCCGCTCAGCGCACCACTGCGATCTGCTCGCGCTTGCCGTCCTTGTAGGTGTACAGCGTCAGCGCGCCGTTCTTGATGTCGCCCTTCTCGTCGAACGAGATGTTGCCGGTGACACCCTTGTAGCCATCGGTCTTGGCCAGCTCGGGCAGGTACTTGGCCGGGTCGGCCGAATCAGCCTTGACCATCGCCGCCACCATCACGTTCAGCGCGTCGTAGACGTACGGCGCATAGACCTGCACTTCGACGTTGTACTTTTCCTTGAACTTGGCGCGGAAGTCGTCCATGCCGGCCTTCTGCTCGCCTTCGACGCCACCGGCCTCGGCGCACACCACCTGGCCATCGGCCATCGCACCGGCAGCCAGTTCCGGCAGTTTGGCGCTGCAGATGCCGTCGCCGCCGACGAACTTGGCGTTGATGCCCAGCTGCTTCATCTGCCGCATCATCGGGCCGGCCACGGCGTCCATGCCGCCGAAAAAGATGATGTCGGGCTTCTTCGCCTTCAAGCCGGTCAGGATGGCCGTGAAGTCGGTCGCCTTGTCGGTGGTGAACTGGCGGTCGAGCGTCTTGCCGCCGGCTGCGGTCACGGCCTTCTCGAACTCGTCGGCCACACCCTGCCCGTAGGCGGTGCGGTCGTCGATGACGGCAATGACCTTGCCGCCCATGTCCTTGTTGGCATAACGGCCGAGCGTGCCGCCCAGCTGCACGTCGTCAGCCACCACGCGGAACGCCGTGTTGAAGCCTTGGCGGGTGTACTTGGGGTTGGTCGCCGACGGCGAAATCTGCGGAATGCCGGCGGCGTTGTAAATCTGCGAGGCCGGGATCGTGGTGCCCGAATTCAGGTGGCCGATGACGCCGTTGACCTTGGCATCAACCAGCTTCTGCGCAACCGCCGTGCCCTGCTTCGGATCGCCGGCGTCGTCTTCGGCGAGCAGTTCGAACTTCACCTTCTGGCCGCCGATCATCACGCCCTTGGCGTTCAGGTCGTCGATGGCCATGCGCGCGCCGTTTTCGTTGTCCTTGCCGAGGTGGGCGATGGCGCCACTGGTCGGGCCGACGTGGCCGATCTTGACCACCAGTTCACCGGCCGGGGCCGGGGCTGGGGCGGCCGGCGCCGGAGCGGCGGCGGGAGCCGCGGCGACAGGCGCCGGCGGTTCTTCCTTTTTGCCGCAAGCGGCCAGCAGTACCGCCGCCGAAGCGATCAGGGACATTGAAAATTTAGTCATGGACGCATTCCTCTTAATTGAAAATGAAGCACCCAAGATGATACGGGAAAGCCCATTCACGCCCAGCGATGCCGACTGACACGCGCGCAGCGATGTTGCTTGTGCGCGAGCCAGCGCCGCTTCGAGCCCGCTCACCCGGACGTCGTGCCTGCCTGCGACAGCGCGCGGCGCAGCGCCTCTTTGAGCAGCAGTTCGAACTCGGCACGCAGCCGCGACAGCAGCGCATCGTGCAGCGCTTGCCATGCCGGATCCAACGCCGCCTGCACACGCTGCTCCCATTCGCCGTCGAGCCAGGGCTTCAACTCGGCCCACAGCACATCGATGTCTTTCGCATCGCTGTTCGGCGTGCCGATGGCGCGGGCGCGATCCGCGGGCGGCGTCGCGTCGGCTTCATCCAGCGCAATCACTTCGGTCAAGGTCGGCACGCGCGCCGGCGGCTGCGGCCGACTCACGATGCGGCTCCCGCCGGGTGATGCACGACCTCCAGCCCCAGTGCCGCATAGGCGCGCCAGCGCACCCGGCCGGCGCGCGTCGCGTCGGCCTCGGTGGTGAGAATTTCGATGACGCGGCTGAAGTCGGCCGGCGCATCCGGCATCGCCGCGCCCATGTTGACGACGATCGTCGGGTGCGGCGCCGGCGGGCACCGCTCGGCGAGCCAGACCGGACTGCGCCGCGCCAGCGCCGAATCGGCCGTCGCCGCATCGACGCGGCAGTGGGGCACGAACTCGTGCGCCGCGAAGACCCACAACTCGCGATCGAGGGCATCGAGGGTGGCCGCGTCGGCCGTCACCAGCACCGCAGCCTGCTGCCGGCAGGCCTTGCGCAGCAAGCGGCAAGCGAAGTGCACGTGATCGGCGACGCCGGTGTGGAACTCGACCTGGGTCATGACTCGGGCACCGCTTGCCTTGCCGGACTTCGCATCAACCCGCGCGCGACAGCAGGAATTCGCACAGCAGGCCCACCGGTCGCCCGGTGGCGCCCTTCGCGGCGCCTGATTTCCAGGCGCTGCCGGCGATGTCCAGGTGCGCCCACGGGTAGCGCGCGGTAAAGCGCTTCAGGAACATCGCGGCGGTGATGGCGCCGCCGGCGCGCGGACCGACGTTGGCCATGTCCGCGAAATTGCTCTTCAACGCCTCGTCGTATTCATCGTCGAGCGGCATGCGCCAGCACGGATCGAGCGCGCGCTGGCCGGCGCGTTCGAGTTCCTCGGCGAGCGCGTCGTCACTGGCGAACATGCCGCTGTGATGGTGGCCGAGCGCGACCACGCAGGCCCCGGTGAGGGTGGCGATATCGATCACCGCTGCCGGCTTGAAGCGCTCGGCATAGGTCAGCGCATCGCACAGGATCAGGCGGCCTTCGGCATCGGTGTTCAGGATCTCGATCGTCTGACCGGACAGGCTGGTGACCACGTCACCAGGCTTCACCGCGTCCCCGCCGGGCATGTTCTCGCACGCCGGGATCAGGCCGATGACGTTGAGCTTCGGCTTCAGTTCAGCCAGCGCGCGGAAGGTGCCGAGCACGCTCGCCGCGCCGCCCATGTCGAACTTCATCTCGTCCATGTCGGCGGCCGGCTTGATCGAGATGCCGCCGGTGTCGAAAGTGATGCCCTTGCCCACCAGCACCACCGGCGCCGAAGACTTGGCCGCGCCCTTGTACTTCAGCACGACGAATTTCAGCGGCTCGCTCGAACCCTGTGCCACCGCCATGAAGCTGCCCATGCCGAGTTTGTGCACCTCCTTGCGGTTCAGCACCTCGACCTCGAGGCCGTGCGACTTGCCCAGGCGCGTGGCCTCGGCGGCGAGGTGCGTGGGCGTGAAGTGGTTGCCGGGCCGGTTCGCGCACTCGCGCGCCAGCGCGATGCCCGCGGCAATGGCGCGGCCACGTTGCAGGCCTTCGCTGGCGGCCGCTTGGTCGGCCGGTGCGGCGCACAGGGCCACGCGCTTCAACTTCGAATCAGGCGCCGCCGACGGCTTGGTGTGGCGATAGACATAGATGCTGTCGCCGACGGCGGTGCACAGCGCCTGCGCGTGCGCCGCGCTGAGCGCTTCGCCGTCGCACAGGGCCACGGCCAGTTGCGCGCTGCCACCGCCCTTGATCGCGGCCAGGCCGCTGATCAGCGCCGCGCGCCACGCCTTGACGCCACTCGCGCCAGCGGCAGCGAAGATCACGCGACGCGCCTTGACGCCGTCGGGTTGGTACACCACCAGACAGCGGCCGGCCTTGATGGCGAAGTCGCCGGCATCGATGGCACTCGACATCAGCGTCCACAACGCCTTGCCCAGGTGGGACTGGCGCGTGGCCTCACCCACCACCAGCAAAAGCGCATCGGCAGCGATGTCTCGCACCGCGCCAGCGTCGGCCACTTCGATCTTGAAGTCCATAATTCGTCAGGGATAGGAAAGCGCAGGATGTTATTCGATTCGACCTTGCGGCGAGACCTGGCGCGCACCTTCGGCGCCACGCTGGTGGTCATGCTGACCATCGTCATCACCATGATGCTGATCCGCACGCTCGGCCTGGCTGCCGTCGATGCGGTGGCGCCTCGCGATGTCGTGCTGGTGCTCGGCTACACCGCGCTCGGCCACCTGCCGACGATCCTCAGCCTGTCGCTGTTCGTCGCCATCGTCATCACGCTGTCGCGCATGTACCGCGACAGCGAGATGGCCATCTGGTTCGCCAGCGGCGTCGGCCTGTCACGCTTCGTCGCGCCGGTGCTGCGCACGGTGTGGCCGGTGTTGCTGGTGATCGGCTTGCTGCTGGTGTTTGCGTGGCCCTGGGGCAACCGCAACAGCAGCGAGTTGCGCGACCGCTATCAACAGCGCTCGGATCTGGCGCGCGTGGCACCGGGCGTGTTCCAGAGTTCCAGCGACGGCCGGCGCGTGTTCTTCATCGAACGCGACGGTTCCGATGCCGTCAACGCGCGCAATGTCTTTGTGCTGCTGTCGAAAAACGGTGTCGAGTCGGTCACCTCGGCAAGGGCCGGACGCCTCGAACAGATCGGCGCCGATCGCTTTCTGGTGCTCGAAAACGGCCAGCGCGGCGATGTCGATGCGAACACGCACGAAACCACGCTCGCACGCTTCGACAACTATCGCGTGCTGGCCGACCAGCGCAGCCTGCGCAAGGCCAACGAACTGCCGCCCAAGGCCACGACCACGCTGGCGCTGCTGCGTGATGGCAAGCTCGGCAATCAGGCCGAATTGTGCTGGCGCTTCGGACTTTTTCTGGGCGCGGTGAACCTGACGCTGCTGGGCATCGGGCTGTCGCATGTCAACCCGCGACGGCCGAGCAACTGGAACCTGGTCTTCGCGTTGCTCGGCTTCGTCATCTATTACAACCTGATCAACCTGTCGCAGACCTGGGTGGCTTCCGGACGTGTGCGCCTGGGCACGGCGTTGCTCGCGCTGCACGGTGGCGCGTTTGCGCTCGCTCTGCTGCTGCTGTGGTGGCGCGACCATGCCACCGTCTGGCGCCGACAGCGGGTCAGCGTGCTGCGCGCGCCGGCATGAAAACCGTTCGCCGCATGCTCTATCGCGACATCGTGTCGTCGATCTTCTTCGTCGCGCTGGCCTTCCTGTCGCTGTTCTTCTTCATCGATTTCGTCGATGAACTGCAGGACATCGGCCGTTACGGCTACACCGCCTGGTTCGCCGCGCTGGCCGCCGCCCTGGAATTGCCCGGGCACCTGTACGAGCTGCTGCCGATCGCGGTGCTCATCGGTGCGATCTATTCGCTGGCGCGGCTGGCACAGTCATCCGAGTTCACCATTCTGCGCACCGGCGGCCTCGGCCCGTGGCGGGCCTTGCGGCTGCTGACCGTGCTGGGCCTGGCCTTCTCGGCGCTGACCTTCGTCATCGGTGACTATGTCGTGCCCCACAGCGAGCGCGACGCGGTGTTGCTGAAGGCCGCCTTCAGCGGTGGGCGCAAGCTCGGGCGCACCGGTGCGTGGCTCAAGGAACGCAGTGGCAGCGGCGCCGACGAGCGCAACTTCTCGGTCAGCGTGGCCGGCATCGGCAGCCACGGTGAACTCGAAGGCGTGCGCATTTTCGAATTCGATGCGCAGGGGCACCACCGCTCGCGCACCGTGGCACGCAGCGCGCGTGTCGAGGCCGACAACACCTGGGTGCTGACGGACGTCGAGGTCATCCGCTGGCCCGACCCCGCCGCGACCGGTGCTCGCGCCGACCGGGTCGAACACCAGACGCTGGCCACGCTGCGCTGGCCGAGCACGCTCAGCGCGGCGGTGGTATCGGCCGCGGTGCTGCCGCTGAAGACCATGTCCACCACTGAACTGTGGCGCTACAGCGCCCACTTGAGCGACCAGGAACAGGCCGCGCAGCGGCACCAGATCCAGTTCTGGAAGAAGGCGCTGTACCCGTCGGCATGCCTGGTGATGATCGGCCTGGCGCTGCCGTTCGCCTACATGCATGCACGTGCCGGCGGCATCAGCCTGAAGGTGTTCGGCGGCATCATGCTCGGCATCAGTTTCGTGTTGTTGAACAACGTCGCCGGTCACATCGGCATGCTGCGCGACTGGACGCCGTGGGTGGTGGCCGCGCTGCCGGGTGCGGTGTTCATGCTGATGTCGCTGGCCGCGTTCGCGTGGCTGGTGCGCTACCGATGAGCACCTCGGCGCGCGGCCTGATCCTGTTCGCCCACGGCGCGCGCGATGCGGCCTGGGCACAGCCCTTCGAGGCGGTGGCCACCGCCGTGCGCACCCGCCAACCCGGGCTCGAATTGCGGCTTGCGTATCTCGAATTCATGGCGCCCGACCTGGCGCAGGCCGGCGCCGAACTGGCCGCTGCCGGCTGCCGCCTGGTGCAGGTGCTGCCGCTGTTCCTGGGCACCGGTGGCCACCTGAAGCGCGATCTGCCGCCGATGATCGACGCACTGCGCCGCGCGCATCCGCACACCGTGTGGTCGGTGTTGCCGGCAGCCGGCGAACATGCGCAGGTGGTGCAGGCGCTGGCCGATGTCGCGCTGCAGGCGCTGGCCGACGCATGAACCTGCACCAGTTCCGCTTCGTTCAGGAAGCGGTGCGCCGCAACCTCAACCTGACCGAGACGGCGAAGGCGCTGTTCACCTCGCAGCCCGGCGTCAGCAAGGCCATCCTCGAACTGGAAGAAGAGCTGGGAGTCGATATCTTCGCGCGCCACGGCAAGCGCTTGCGCCGTGTCACCGAGCCCGGCGTGCAGGTGCTAAAGTCGATCGAGATCATCATGCGCGAGGTCGCCAACCTGAAGCGCATCGGCGAGCAGTTCTCGAAGCAGGAGTCGGGCACGCTGTCGATCGCCACCACGCACACACAGGCCCGCTACGTGCTGCCGCAACCGGTTTCGGTGCTGCGGCGACGCTACCCGAAGGTGCAGGTGGTGCTGCACCAGGGCAACCCCGAGCAGGTGGCGCGCATGCTGATGGACGACACCGCCGAGATCGGCCTGGCGACCGAGACGCTGGCCCAGTTCGACGGCCTCATCACCCTGCCCTGCTACGAGTGGCAGCACGTGGCGGTGCTGCCCGCGGCGCACCCGCTGGCGCAAGTGCCGCGGCTGACCTTGGAACAGCTGGCCGAGGAGCCGCTGGTCACCTACCACCCGTCGTTCACCGGCCGCACGCGCATCGACGCGGCCTTCGCGCAGCGCCGGCTGAAGCCGATGATGGCCATCGAGGCCATCGATTCCGACGTCATCAAGACCTACGTGCGCCTCGGCCTGGGCGTGGGCATCGTCGCCGAGATGGCGGTGCGCGACGACCCGCCGGACGGTGACCTCGTGTCGCGCCCGGTGGGTCACCTGTTCGGCCAGAACGTGGCCCGCGTGGCGTTTCGCCGCGGCACCTACCTGCGCGAATTCGTCTATGCCTTTGCCGAGTTGCTGTCCGATCGTTTCACGCGCGCGCTGATTCAGCGCGCGATGAGCGGCGACGGCGAAGACGACTATCAACTGTGAACACCATGCCCGCCGAACCCTCATTTCACACACCACTCTTGCGCAGCCGCCTGCCCACCGTCGGCACCACCATCTTCACGGTCATGTCGGCGATGGCGCAGGAGCACGGCGCGGTCAACCTGGGCCAGGGTTTTCCGGACTTCGATTGCTCGCCACAGCTGCTCGACCATGTCAACGCGGCCATGCGCGAGGGTCTCAACCAATACCCGCCGATGGCCGGCGTGCTGCCGCTGCGCGAGGCGGTGGCGCACAAGGTGCAGCAACTGTACGGCCGCGCCTACGACGCGCAGCGCGAAATCACCATCACCGCCGGCGCCACGCAGGCCATCCTCACCGCCGTGCTGTGCTGCGTGCACCCCGGCGACGAGGTCATCGTGCTCGAGCCCTGCTACGACAGCTACGCGCCGAACATCGAACTCGCCGGTGGGCGCGTGGTGCGCGTGCCGTTGACGCCCGGCACCTTCAGGCCCGATTTCGCCGCCATCGGCGCCGCGTTGAGCCCGCGCACGCGGCTGATGATCATCAACTCGCCGCACAACCCCAGCGGCGCCGTGTGGAGTGCGGCCGAGATGCAGCAACTGGCCGCGCTGCTGGCACCGACCGACGTGCTGCTGATCGCCGACGAGGTCTATGAGCACATGGTCTACGACGGCGAGCCGCATGTCAGCGCGGCATCGATCGATGCGCTGGCGGTGCGCAGTTTCGTCGTCTCGAGCTTCGGCAAAACGTATCACGTCACCGGCTGGAAAGTCGGCTACGTGCTCGCGCCGGCGGCGCTGATGGACGAGTTCCGCAAGGTGCACCAGTTCAACGTCTTCACCGTCAACACGCCGATGCAGCACGGTCTGGCGCGGCACATGACACAAACCGACGATCACCTGCGCCTGAGCAGCTTCTATCAGCGCAAGCGCGACCTGTTCCGCCAGGGCCTGGCCGCCACGCCGCTGCGCGTGCTGCCGAGTGCGGGCAGCTTCTTCCAGTGCGTGGACTACGCCGCCGTCAGCGGCCTCGGCGAAGCCGACTTCTGCGCCTGGCTGACGCGCGAGATCGGCGTGGCGGCGATTCCGTTGAGTGTGTTCTACGCCGACGGCTTCGAGCAGAAGATCGCCCGGCTATGCTTCGCCAAGCGCGACGAAACGCTGCACCAGGCGCTCGAGCGGCTGTCGCGGCTGTAGTGCCTGGCATCAGGCACCCGCGCGGTGCTCAGTGCGTGGGTTGCAACGAGGCGCTGACAGGGGCAAGAAAGCCGAAGCGGCTGTCCGCCGGCGCGTCGTTCAGATCCAGATCCACCGGCATCGTCGCGCGGTCCTCGAAGCGGATGTCGTCGTCGGCCAACAATGCCGCCATTTTCGCCACGGGCAGAGCTTGCATAGGCATTTCGGCGGCGAACGGCAGCAGCACATCGACCGGCTCGGCGCTCGGCTCGGCATGCCGGTCGAGGTCGCGCGCCACCGCGTACAGCATCAGCACGTCGCGATAAGCCGGCAGTTCGAACAATTCGCCACGGGTCTTGCGGAAGAGCAGTGTCTCCAGCTCGGCCATTGCGTCCACCGGCCTGTGCCAGGCCTGCTGCAGTCGCGCCGTCACGTCGTCGTAGTCGAGCAGCGTGCGGCCACGCTGCAGGTCGCTTTCCCAATCGGGCGCGATGCCGTTGAAGCGCTGGTTGAAGCGCTGCTGGATGCGCTCGTAGGCGGCACGGTCTTCGCGCTGACGGTAGATTTCCAGCAGCTTCAAATACGGCATCGGGCTGGCACCGCCGCTGCTGCGCAAGTGCGCCATCAACAAGTCGATCGCCGATTCGTCCTGACCCAGCACGCAGAAGAACTCGGCCTGCTGTTCGAGATCGATCAACTCCTCGACGCTGATCTGGCGCGTGGAGACCGATGTCTGCGCCGCGCCGCGCCGCTTGCGGCCCGACGCGCGGCCGCTCGCCTCGTCGTCCGGCAGCGCCAGCGCCGCGACGGCTTCCGCGTCCGACACCGCGTCGACCAGCGCGGCCGGTGCGCTGCTCGGCGCACGCGCAGGCACTTCGACTGGGGTTGGTTCGTGCGGGGTCGCATCGACGACCAAGTTGGCTGGCGCGGGCTTGGCCTGGTCCGACAGCACACCGGCCCAGGCAGCGTCGCGGGCGCGCTGCAAGGCATGCACTCGCCAGGCGAGCCACGCCACCACGGCCAGCAACAAGGCCAGCAACGCCCCCAGCAGTGGCAGCAGGCCTTGCGGCCCTTGCGACTGGCCCAGGCGCTCGCGCAGCTGCGCCAGCGCCGCTTGGTCGGCGGCGGCTGTCTCGCGCATTTGCAGCAACTGACGCTCGACGCCAGCCACGCGCTCGCTGGCCGCTGCCGCCGCGGCTTGGGCCGTCAGCGCGGCGGAGACCGCCGCATCGAGTTCGCGCTGGCGTTCTGCCGCCACCACCGACGCGGCTACAGCGCTCTCTGCCGGCTCCAGGCGCAGGCGCGGCGAGGCCGCGTCGGCGGCCCCGGCCTTGGCCTTGCTCGGCGCGGCAGCGGTCCTCGTTGCGCCAGCAGATTTTTTCGCCACGGCCTCGGCGTCACGACGAGCTTCGCGCTTCTGGCGAACGCGCGGCTGGCGCACGGCCGGGTTGGCGATGGCTGAAGCGATGGTGTCCACCGCATCGACCGGCCGCGTGTCGACCACTGCCACGGGACGGGTCTCGACCGGGTCGGCGAAGACAACGAACTGGCGCGACAAGCGCTGTGCACAGCCCACCGACACGAGCAGCGTCAGCACCGGCTCATCGACGACCTGCGCGCTGCGCACGCGCAGGCGTTGTGGGACGGCGCCGGTGCCATCGGGCTCTGCCGAGACCACCACATCGGCCTTCGCCAGGCTGCGCTCGCCGAGTTCGACATGTGCCGACAAGCAGCCACTCGCCAGCGATTCGCCGGCCCCGAGCCGCACCGGGATCGACACGTCGAGCGGCTGGCCGAAAGGCACCGATGGCGGCGATTCGCCAAAGCCCAACGCCGCCGCACCGGAGGCGTAGACCAGGGCCAGCAGGGCCGTCACGTACCGTCTCGAAAGCCGCATCGGCATCGCTTGAAAAGCCCCTAGACAAACTCGAAAATCACTCTAGCACGCGCACTTCACGATCAGCGGCCACAAATGGCCGGCAGACGGTGTTCAATTCAATGCGTGCGAGTCACCGGGGACGGTGTGTGCTTTATTCACGCCGAGGGCCCCGAAGGATTCGTGTGCGGCGTTCCGGCCACGGGGCCGGCACGTTCATCCAGCCACGCGGCCGCGAGTAGGATTGGGGCCCGATTTCGAATGAAGGCCGTCGGACTCGACACCCGCGCCATGGACCCCGCAAGCCTCACTGCCGACGAACTGCACAACATCCGTGGCGGGGTGTGGTTCGGTTCGTTGTCGCAAGCCCTGCGGGATGCGATCCTGGAACGTGCCCAGGTGCGTCGCCTGAAGGACGGCACCTCGCTGTCCACGCGTGGCGAGCCGGCCGATCTGTGGTGCGGCGTCGCGCTGGGCGCGGTGCGCATCAGTTCGGTGTCGCTGTCGGGCAAGCAGGTCACGCTGACCTACGCTGAGCCCGGCGTGTGGTTCGGAGACATCGCATTGTTCGACGGCCTGCCCCGCACGCACGACGCTGACGCGCATGGCAACACCACGCTGCTGACCGTGCGCAAGCCGCTTTTCAAGGAGCTGCTGGCGCAGCATGTGGAGCTGTACGACGCACTGCTGCGCTTGAACTGCCGGCGCCTGCGGCTGATGTTCAACCAGTTCGAAGACCTCAACACCAAGCCACTGCAAGCGCGGCTGGCCAAGCAGATCCTGCTGCTGGCCAAGAGTTACGGCATCGACGAAGGCGAGGAAATCCGCATCGGCCTGCAACTGGCGCAGGAAGACCTGGCGCAACTGCTGGGCGCATCGCGTCAACGGGTCAACCAGGAGCTGAAGGGCTTCGAGCGCGAAGGCGCCGTGCGCGTCGAGCCGACGCGGCTGGTGGTGCTGTCGAAGGCGCGGCTGATGACGCTGGCCGAGAGATAGCGCGCATATCGACAAGGCACACACGATGGATCAGTTCGAAGGCACCAAGCCGGTCAGCGAGCAACATGCATTCCGCACCGATGCACTGAGCGCCTGGCTGAGCGATCACCTGCGGGGTTTTGTCGGCCCGTTGACGGTCGAGCAGTTCAAGGGCGGCCAGTCGAATCCGACCTACAAGCTTGTCACTCCCGGCGCCAGCTACGTGATGCGCTCCAAACCGGGGCCGGCTGCCAAGCTGCTGCCTTCGGCGCATGCGGTGGAGCGCGAATTCCGCGTCATGCACGCGCTGGCCGGCACCGACGTACCGGTGCCGACGATGCACGTGCTGTGCGAGGACGAATCGGTCATCGGCCGCGCGTTCTACGTCATGTCCTTCGTGCCCGGGCGCGTGCTGTGGGAACAGTCGCTGCCTGGCATGGATCGCGCCGGGCGCGGCGCGATCTACGACGAGATGAACCGTGTCATTGCCGCGCTGCACCGCCAGGACGTGAACACGCTCGGCCTGGCCGACTACGGCCGGCCGGGCAACTACTTCGAACGCCAGATCGCGCGCTGGAGCAAGCAATATCTGGCCTCGGTCACCGGGCCCAACGAAGCCATGGACCGGCTGATGCAGTGGCTGCCCGAGCACATCCCGAGCAGCGCGCGCGACGACTCGATGGTGTGCGTGGTGCACGGCGACTACCGGCTCGACAACCTGGTCTTTCACCCCACCGAGCCACGCGTGCTCGCGGTGCTCGACTGGGAGCTGTCGACCATCGGCCATGCGCTCGCCGATTTCAGCTACCACTGCATGTCGTGGCATATCGAACCGGGCAGCTTCAGGGGCATCGGCAGCCTCGACCATGCGGCACTCGGCATTCCGCTCGAAGCCGACTACATCGAACGCTATTGCGAACGCAGCGCGCGCGCCACGCCACAGATGCTGAAGGCCGACTGGAACTTCTACCTGGCCTACAACATGTTCCGTCTGGCCGCGATCCTGCAAGGCATCGCTAAGCGCGTCGAAGCCGGCACCGCCGCCAGCGCGCAGGCGCGGCAGTCGGGCGCCGGGGCGCGGCCGCTGGCCGAAATGGGCTGGCGCTTCGCGCAGCGGGGCTGATGCGCCGGGCGTTGCTCAGCGCTGCGGCTGGTCGACCGGCAGGGTCGAAGGCGAGAACAGGCTCGGCTGCGTGCTCGGCGAACCCGCGCCGCTGAAATCCACTGCCACGCGCTGCGCTTCGACCAGCGCGCACTCGAACAGCTTCAACCAGCGCTCGAGCAGTGCCGCATCGGGTTCGTCGAGCGCCACGCGCAGGCTCAGGCGGCGGCGTCCGACCATCAGCACCATGGCCTGGCCGGCGGCCAGCGGCGAATTGGCCAGCGCCTTCGGCAGCGGGCCGGTCAGCCATTGCTGCAGCCAGGGCTTGAAGCTGGACAGCGCGCCGAAGCGTTCGCGCAGCCGGCCCAGGTCGGTGCCCGACAGCTTGGCAAACATCACCAGCCAGCGCATCTCGGCGGGCGTTTCGGTATCGATGCGGGTCTGCACGCCTTCCACATACTGATCGAAGACCTGCTTTTCCAGCGTTTCCATCAGCGATCGATTCAGCAGCAGCACCTGCAGCTCGCGCGGCACCGCCAGTTCCGCACGCACCCGCAACTCGCTGCCGGCAATGTACGGCCGCTGCGACGGCCCCCACTCCAGCCGCCAGGCGGTGGCACCGGTGCAGCCTTCGACGACGAAGCCATCGATCTCGCGCACTTGTCGCAATTGCCACTGGTTGGCCCGTGCCCAGGCCGCCTGCTCAGCCCAGGAATGGGATTCGGTCGGGCCACCGAGCAGGCGCTTCAATGAATCGAGCATGGCGTGGTGGCTGTGGTCGTGGGCGTGGGCCGGGATGATGTCGGCGTCGGTCGCCACGCCGGACTCCTGGCGGGCATGCGGGAATATCGGCAACCTTGTTTCAGATTCAAGCAGCGTTGAGCGCTGCTTACAAAATTTCGGCCCATCGGCGGGCAGGACCATCGCCACGCGAAGCCCAAAGCGGCGCCCTAGAATCATTTCGAAGGCGTTTCGAATCTCATCACACCGGCTGCCCGTAGCTCAACTGGATAGAGCACCAGCCTTCTAAGCTGGGGGTCGGGGGTTCGAGTCCCTCCGGGCAGGCCAATTTGGTGTCTCAGGACGTCCCAGAGCGACGCAAAAGTAGGCGAATACCTGGGAAACGCCAACTCGATCGGCTCACGCACCAGGCGATTTCGGGCAATACATTCGAGGCCGTCGCTCGTGAACTGCATGCCACCAAGCGCAGTGGTTGGAGCCCACGTTACGCGACACGCTGGATCGAACGCATGGAGCGCGACCTGTTTCCGTGAATCGGCAGCCTGCCCGTCAAGACATCACGGCGCCACTGCTGTTGCACACATTGCGCCGCATCGAAAGCCGCGGCGCCAACGAGACGGCCCACACGCTGCGGACTGAGGTCGATTTGCCAAACAGTCTCTGCCGAGGAACTGCAGGCGCTGCTGCAGCGGCTGATGCGCGAGGGCGCCTTGCGGCCGCACCTGGACCCGGATGGCCGCACACTGCGCTGGACCACCAGCAACAGCGACCAGCGCATCGACGCCTTCGAACCCGACACCGACCTCGGCAGCCGCTGGCTGCTCGACCTGCTGGAGCCCTTCGTGCCCGAGAAGCTGCTTTAGCGGAGGTTGTGCATGGGAGCTTCAATACGCCAGCCGGTGTCCTTGACGGCCCTCGATTCGAACTGCCGCAGACGCGCGGGCGCATTGCTTGGCGCCATGCGGGTCGACGCGAACCTGGCTCGGCCGCCGGACTGATCAATGTCAAGGCAGAGGCATTGGCACGCGGAATGCATCCTTGCGCCGGCGTATACGTCTCCACATAGAACACCGTGGCCATTTCAAAACAGGACTGCCCTGCCGCGGCCCGCGCGGCTGTGCTTGCCTCGCCGCGTTGGAGGCGTCTCCAGCGGCTCTATCAGTAGCCGCCGCGCCAGTGTGGGCGGGGTTTCAACGAATACAGACACGAGACCCATGCGATGGAAATCAAGGTTCTGGGGTCGGGATGCAGCAAGTGCCGAACCACGATCGGAATGATCGAGCGTGCGGCACTGGAATCCGGTGTCGAGGTCGAGATCGTCAAGATCGAGAATCCCGATGACATCCATGGATGCGGTGTTCGCTCGACGCCGGCCGTCGTCATTGGCAACAAGGTCGTTCATGCCGGCGGCCTGCCATCGCACGACGAAGTGTTGGCATGGTTGAAGCCCCAATCCATCGGTTTCCTGATCCAACCGACCCGACACCTGTTCTTCACCGGCAAAGGCGGCGTCGGCAAGACGTCACTGTCGACCGCCGCCGCGCTGGCGCTGGCCGACGCCGGGAACAAGGTGCTGCTGGTCAGCACGGACGCGGCGTCGAACCTGGACGAGATGCTCGGTGTCGAGCTTCGCAATACGCCGACGCCGGTGCCCGGTGCTCCTGGCCTGTGGGTCCTGAACATCGACCCCGACGATGCTGCCGAGTCCTATCGACAGCGTGTCCTGGCGCAAATGGGACGCGCTGCCACCGAGACCGAAGTCTCGGCCGTGCGTGAGCAACTGTCGGGCGCCTGCACCACCGAGATCGCGTCGTTCGACGAGTTCGCCTCTCTGTTGTCCGACGGCGCCGAGCTCTTCGACCACATCGTCTTCGACACGGCACCGACGGGGCACACCTTGCGCCTGCTCAGTCTGCCCAAGGCCTGGAGCAACTTCCTGGATGGCAATGATCGCGGCGCCTCATGCCTCGGTCCGCATTCGGGGCTGAAGATGCAGGAGGAGCGTTTCAAGGCCGCGCTGACGGCCTTGAGCGACCCAGCCCGTACCACCGTGATCCTCGTGATCCGACCCGACAAGAGCGCGATGGCTGAAGCCGCGCGCACATCGGACGAGTTGCATGGGCTGGGCTTGCACAACCAGCGTCTCGCGATCAACGCTGTGTTCCATGCCAGCAAGCGCAACGACGCCGTGGCGTGTGCAATCGAGGATCTCGGACAGGTGGCGTTGGATGAAATGCCGCAGTCTCTTCGGGATTTGCCGCGGGACGAGGTGCCGTTGCGGACCTTTGACACCGTTGGCCTGCCGGCGCTGCGCGCATTGCTGTCGTCAGCGACACCGAGCGGCAGGCCCGTGCAGACCCTGCCTGCCCAGCACATCGACCACCTTCAGGGACTCGGCGCACTCGCCGACGAATTGGCCGCTGCCGGTCACGGGTTGATCATGGTCATGGGCAAAGGCGGTGTCGGCAAGACGACGGTCGCTGCTGCCCTGGCATTGGGACTGATTCAGCGCGGCAAGACCGTGCACCTGAGCACCACGGACCCGGCTGCGCATTTGGCTGCAACGCTGAACGGCGAGGTACCGGGTTTGCGTGTCAGCCGCATCGACCCAAAGGTCGAGACCCAGCGTTACGTCGACAAGATCATGGCCGCCAAGTCACCCGATCTTGACCCCCAGGAACAGGCGCTGCTGCTTGAAGACCTGCGCTCGCCACGCACCGAGGAGGTCGCAGTGTTCCATGCCTTCTCGCGCATCGTCAGTGAAGGGCGCAGCGCCTTCGTGGTGCTGGACACCGCACCGACTGGACATTCGATGCTGCTGATGGATGCCACCGGCGCCTATCACCGGCAGATGATGCGCGAGTTCGAAGGGCACGGGAGCGGTCGTGTTGTCACACCGCTGATGCGACTGCAGGACGCCGCGTACACCAAGATCATTCTGGTGACGCTGCCGGAGGTGACTCCGGTGTCGCAGGCCGCCGCCTTGCAGGAAGACCTGCGCCGCGCGAGCGTCGAGCCCTATGCGTGGGTGCTCAACAAGAGCGTCCTCGCGGCCGGCACATGCGATCCGCTGCTCGCTGCGCGCCTAGCGGGTGAACGCAAGCAGGTCGAACGCATGTCGGCCGGGCTGGCCAAGCGCGTCTTCACGCTGGCGTGGTTGACAGTCCCGCCGATCGGCTTCGTTGAGCTGTCCAAACTGGCCCGAGAGACAGTGCCTGCAGCAGCGGCCCGCACCTGAGTTCCATCACACACATCTCGGAGACACACCATGTACGGATTCACCACCACGATCACCGGCGCGTCGTTTGACCAGGTGCTCGCCAAAACCATCGCCGCACTCAAGGCGGAAGGTTTCGGCATCCTCAGCGACATCGACGTGCAGCACGAGATGAAGGAGAAGCTCGGCGTCGCCATGCCGCCCTACCGCATCCTGGGCGCATGCAATCCACCACTGGCGCATCGGGCGCTGCAGGCGATACCCGACATCGGCCTGCTGTTGCCCTGCAACGTGATCGTGCGCGAGGAAGCCCCCGACCGCGTGGTGGTCGGTTTCCTCGACCCACAGATCATGGTGAACCTGGTCGGCAAGCCTGAAGTCAAGGCCGTGGCCGACGCCGCCGAGCAGCGGCTGCGTCGCGCCTGCGAGAGCTTGGGCGGCAGCCCAACGGGGCCCACCTGACGCTCCCGGCCACACCGGCGAGCATGCCCTTGCGTTCTGCATCGAGACCTGGCGCACGTTCCTATGCGGATGTGATCATCCTGGCGCCTGCAGATGACAGGTCGAGCAATTGCCTGTGGCCATGGTCAGCAATACAGCGACCGGCCAAGTCAGACCGGGTGAATGACCCCATACATCCTCCACAAACTCAAACCAACAGACCTCGTGGCGTCCATTTTTCGGGGGCCAGTCCAGTGTGACCGTCAACTTCCGGGCCCTCACGAATAGCTCGGTCAGCTTCCAACGTCTACACGTCGAGTCGCAGAGGACATAAAGCCGTCGAAGTAGGCCTTCAGTGCGGCAAACCCGTCGAGCGGCAGCACCTGCGCGACATACTGGTCGGGCCGTACGACGACGAGTGCACCCCGGCCGCGGTCGATACCGCGTTGATCGAAGATGTCGCGGTGGGCATCGGGCACAGGCGCGAAGACTTTCTCGAAGTCGATCAGGCCGAACCTGCCCTTGCGCGGCTTGAGAAAGGGGTGCATGTCCGACCAGTCCATCTGATGGTGCGACTGCTGGATGATGGCGCGCACGTCGAATACCGCGTCTGGATCGGCGCCCAGTGGCGTGTACTTTCGTAGCGGCGAATCGTCGCTGGCCAGGTCGTCCATCAGTTTGACGAGCCGCGAACCCGCGTTGCGGGGGTCGACGGCATCGGCGAATGCGTAGAGCCGCCACCGTCCGTCGGCACGGTGCACATGTCCCAGGTGCATGGTCTTGGCGTCGCCCAGGCGGACGACCTCTGCGGAATGGAAACGACGGCCCGGCGGGAAGCCGGTCGCCATCCCAAGATGACGGTCGTCGCCCGTAAGAAGTGACTGCGCATAGTGGGTGGCAAAACCGGCGGTGAATTCGCCATTGGCGACAAATTGCCGCTGGACCTCGGCCAGCGCGGCCATGCCGGCGTTTGCCGCATCGCTGCCGGTCTGCGCCGCGCCGATGGCCCGCGACCAGCGCGTATCCATCGCGATGAGGTCCTCGGCAATCCCGTGGCGCTCTGCGTTGTAGGTGTGCAGCAGGCTGGCCGGGCTGCGGCCCTGCAGCACCGCCGCGAGCTTCCATCCCAGGTTGAAGGTGTCCTGCATCGACACATTCATGCCCTGCCCGGCCTTCGCGGTGTGCGTATGGCAGGCGTCGCCGGCGATGAAGACGCGCGGTGTGCGTGTGCCGAGCTGGCTGTCATCAACGTCGTCGAACTTGTCCGTGACCCGGTGTCCGACCCGGTAGACCGAAAACCAGGCCGTCTCCTTCACGTCCAGCGTGTATGGCGCCAGCACGCGCCTGGCTTTGGCCAGGACATCGTCCTGCGTGAGTCGCGCGTCGGAGGCGACTTCGCCCATGTCGACATACAGTCGGACGAGGTAGCCGCCTTCGCGAGGGATCAGCAGGATGTTACCGCCGTTGCCGGACTGGATGGCCGCCTTGAAGCGAATGTCCGGGAAGTCGGTCGCGCAAAGGATGTCCATGACCCCCCAGGCCTTGTCCTCGCCATGGCCTTGCGCCTTGCGGCCGATGGCCTCGCGCACGACGCTGCGCGCGCCGTCGCAGCCGACGACAAACCTCGCCTTGACAGCCACGTCGTTGCCCTCGCTGTGGCGCAAGCTGACGCTGACCCGCTCGTCGGCGGAGGCAGGCACCTCGACGGTCAGCACCTCCACGCCGTAGTCGACTTCCAGCCGGCTCGGCGAGTTCGCCATGTGTTGCAGCAGGAAGTCCAACAGTCGGGCCTGGTTGACGATGACGTGTGGAAACTCCGACAGGCCGTCGCGAACGTCCTGCACACGGCCCAGGCGTTTGACATGTGCCCGGTGGTCAGGATCGGGGCCCCAGAAGCGGGTCTCGTTGACCCAATACGCCTCGGCCGTCATGCGGTCGGCCAGGCCGAAGGCCTCGAACATCTCCACCGTTCGACAGCTCACGCCATCGGCGCGACCGACCTGCAGCGGGCCATCGGCCTTCTCCACCACACAGGTGCTGATGTCGGGGAACTCCGACAGCTGCGCGGCCAGCAGCAAGCCCGCCGGGCCGGTGCCCACGATGAGCACATCCACCTCGTCGGGCAGCTTGCTCCTGTCGCTGCGCCGGCCTGGTGCTGCGGGACGAACCCGCGGGTCACCGCTGCGATACCCGTCGATGAAATATTGCATGCTGCTCTCCGTGTACGGGTGAAGTCGGCGGTGCGCTGTGCCCGAATTGCTGTACGAGCATGGTACGCACAGGTCGCGATCAGTTCCTTGTCGATGCGCTCACGACGCCAGCGGCAGCGGACCGAAGACGAAAGTGTCCATCGCCAGCACGCCATGCGTGATGCCGCCTTCGACGACCTGCGCAGGCAGCGGCGAGCCTGCCGCGCCTGCGGCCACGAGCAGCGGCCAGAAATGTTCGGTCGTCGGATGCGCGCGCTGGGCATGCGGGGCGAGCTCGAGCGTGCGCCGCAGCCGCGCGCTGTCGCCGTCGCGCACTGCCTCGCGCACCCAGGCTGCAAATTCCGCTGCATAGGCCTCGTCATGGCCGTGCCCGGTACGAAACTCGTAGAGGTTGTGCGTCAGGCTCCCGGAGCCGACGATCAGCACGCCCTCGTCGGCCAACGGCGCCAACGCGCGGCCAAAGGCCCAGGCTGAATCGGCATCCAGGCGCAAGGGCAGCGAGACCTGGAACGCCGGCACATCGGCCTTCGGGTACAGGTGCAGCAGCGGCACCCAGGCGCCGTGGTCGAGGCCGCGGCGCTCGTCGGGTTGTGCTTGCAATCCCGCAGCGCGAAGCACCTCGACCGTGCGCCGAGCCGTCGCCAGATGCCCTTCCACAGGGTAGGTGATCTGATACAGCTCGGGCGCAAACCCGCCGAAGTCGTGAATCGTGTCGGGCCGCGACGATGTGCTCACGCGCGGCGCAGGCGTCATCCAGTGCGGCGAGACCACGAGCACGGCCGCAGGGCGCGGCAGCGCCAGGCCCAGTTCGGTAAGGCGCGGTCCGGCGATGCCGGGTTCGAGCGCGAAGCTGGGTGCACCGTGAGAGACGAAGAGGCTGGGCAGACGTTCCACGCTCGTTCTCCTTCGTTCAGCCGGCGCTGACCGCGGGCGAGGCCAGCTTGGCATCCACCGACAGCCTTCCCGCGCCGCTGACCAGCAGCGCCACCGTCACGGCCAACAGCGCCAGCGCGTATTCGTAGCCGTTGTTGGCCATGAACAGGCCCTTGTCGATGTGCACGCTGAAGATCGCGACGATCATCGTCACGGCCAGCGCCGCGGCAGCTGGGCGCACCAGCAGGCCGAAGACCAGGGCCAGGCCACCGAAGAACTCGGCGCTTCCGGCCAGCAGGGCCATCAGCACGCCGGGATGGATGCCGATGGAGTCCATCCACTGCCCCGTGCCTTCGAGGCTGTAGCCGCCGAACAGGCCGAACAGCTTTTGCGCGCCGTGCGCCGCGAGGATGATGCCGACGGGAATACGAAGGGCCAGCGGGGCCCAGCCGGCGTCGGTCGAAACGATGCGATGGATCAGGCGGTTGCTCATGTGATGCTCCAGAAGTTGATGAAGAGAGGTGATCTGTCAGGCCCTGCGGATCCAGGTCGGCGCAATCGCTGTGCCAAGCCCTGCGCCGTAGCCGAGGAAGACGTTCAAACCGGCCAGCGACTCGAGGTAGCGTGCGTTTTTCAGGCCACCGGCGTCGATGGTCTCGAAGCCGATGCTTTCGGCCAGCGCACGCGCGGTCTGCTTCGCACGCTCGCTGTCGCCGGCATAGAACACGGTCGCCTTGCGACCCGCGCCGAAGTCCGCGCCTTCCGCGAGCATCTGGGCGAACAGCGTGTTGAAGGCCTTGACGACCTGCGCACCGGGAACGATCTTGGCGATCTCTTCGCCCGCCGGTGTGGTGTGGCCGATGGTCAGCCCCATGTAGTCGGCCGTCAGCGGGTTGGTGATGTCGATGACGACCTTGCCTTTCAGGTCTCCAACGGATTGCAGCGCGTTCACCGCGTCGGCGTAGCCGGTGGCCAGCACGATGGCGTCGGCGCCGGCGGCGGCATTCGCCGCCGCCACGGAATTTGAGCCAGGGTTGGCGGCGGCGAGCTCGGCTGCCTTGGCGCTGTTGCGGGCGGTCACGCTGATCTGATGGCCGGCGCGGCTGAGTTGCTTGACGAACGCCGAACCCATGTTGCCGGCGCCGATGACGAGAACCTTCATGCCACTTCCTTTGGTGAGGCCCGGCGCGATGTCGCAAGGCATGGCAGGACTGTAGAAGTTGCACAGCAAGAGATAAGCATGCTTCAATGAGATCAACTGTTCCTTCAGACGATACAAATGGACCGATTCCAAGAGATGCGGGTCTTTGCCGCCGTGGTCGACGCCGGCAGCTTCGTGGGGGCCTCCAACGCGATCGAGATGTCCAAGCCCGCGGTGTCGCGCTACGTGCAGGAGCTCGAGGCGCGCCTGGGCGTGCGTCTGCTGCAGCGCACGACGCGCAAGCTCTCGCTGACCGAGGAAGGCGCAGTTTTCTATTCGCGCTGCAAGGACTTGCTGGCCCATGTGGAAGAGGCCGAAGCCGAGATCACCTCGCGCACGGGCGAGGCCTCTGGCCTGCTGAAGGTCAACGTCCCGGTAAGCTTCGGGATCCTCCACCTCGCGCCGCTGTGGGCCGAATTCATGGCACGCCACCCGAAGGTGACGCTCGAAGTGACCTTGTCGGACCGTGTCGTCGATCTCGTGGAGGAGGGCTTCGACTTGGCCGTGCGCATCGCGCGGCTGTCCAGCTCGTCGCTGATCAGCCGCAAGATCGCGTCGACGCGGCTGGTCGTGTGCGCGTCACCCGCCTATCTCGGCAAGCACGGCACACCCGCCCATCCTGCGGACCTGGCCGACCACGCCGTGCTGGCCTACAGCCTGTTCTCCGCGGGTGACAACTGGGAGTTCGAGGGTCCGCAAGGCAAGGTGACTGTGAGGGTGGCGCCGCGCATGCACTCCAACAGCGGCGATACCTGCAGGGCCGCCGCACTGATGCACCAAGGCATCATCCTTCAGCCCTCGTTCCTGGTCGGCGACGATCTGAAATCCGGTGCGCTGGTCCAGTTGCTGCCCGAGTACCTGTCGATCGCGCTGGGCGTGTACGCCGTCTACCCGACGCGTACGCACCTGTCGCCAAAGGTTCGCCTGTTGATCGACTACCTGGTCGAGTCCGCGCGGCAGCGTGGCTGGCCGGAGTGAACTCTGGTCAAGGTGTGGGGTGCCCGAGCCGATTCATGCCCGCTCAACCGATCGTCATCAGGCTGGCGTTGCCGCCGGCCGCGGCGGTGTTGATGCTCAGCGAGCGCTCGATCACCAGGCGCTCGAGCGGCACGCCCGCCTCGCCCGCGGCCATGGCGCTGACACCGACGATGGGGCCGGGCCGCTGGGCCAAGATTTGCAGCACCTCCAGCAGGCGGTCGGCCGACCCGTGGTGCAACAGGGCATCGAAGTGCACCGCCGGGACCTGCCAATCCTGCGCCAGTGAAATGCGTTCGCGAACGGCCTCCGGCAATCGCTCCCATAGAACTTGGCGGTCGGCGGGCCACACGGCCCGGCTGCCGACGGCCAGCACTGCGGCCAGTTGGACCAGCAGGTCGGCATGGCCATCCTCGGCGTTGTCGGCAAGGCACAGCACGGCCTCGCGCGGCAGCAACGCATACAGGTTCGCTTCGCCGGTGGGACCGTTCAGCGTGCGCCAGGTGCCGGTGGGCACGACGCTACCAAAGCCGGTGCAGGCGCGCTCCAGATCCCGGTTGCCCTGGGCTTGCGCCCAGCGTTGCAGCGCCGGCAACGCGGCCTTGCCTTGCACCCTTTCGTCCGCGTCCGCATCACCGGCGGCGGACCAGCCCCGCACCGGCGGTGGCGCTTCAGGACCCGCGCTGCGCACGGCGTCGCGCGCGGCGTCGGCCGGGCGCGCGCTGAGCAGCCGCAGCAGGTACAACGGCCCGCCGGCCTTGGGCCCGGTGCCGGACAGGCCTTCACCGCCAAAGGGTTGCACGCCGACCACGGCGCCGACCATGTTGCGGTTGGCGTAGACATTGCCGGCATGCGCGGCCTGCACCACATGCGCCAGCGTCTCGTCGATGCGGGTGTGCACGCCCAGTGTCAGCCCGTAGCCGGTGGCGTTGATTTGCTGCAGCAGCTCGGCCAGTTCGCCGCGCTCGTAGCGCAGCACGTGCAGCACCGGGCCGAAGACCTCGCGCTGCAGTTGTGCAATGCGCGAGATCTCGATCAGCGTCGGCGGCACGAAGGTGCCGCGGCTCACCGCTTCGGCGTCGACCGCGGCGGGCCGCGCCACGCGACAGCCTACGGCGCGCATGGCGGCGATATGCCGTTCGACCAATCCTTGTGCGTCGCCGTCGATCACCGGGCCGACGTCCACCGCCAGCCGGCGCGGGTTGCCCACGCGCAGCTCGCGCACCGCGCCTTCCAGCATCTCGATCAGGCGCTCCGATCCGTCGCGTTGCACGCACAGCACGCGCAGGGCCGAGCAGCGCTGTCCGGCGCTGTCGAAGGCCGATGCGACCACGTCGGCCACCACCTGCTCGGCCAACGCCGACGAGTCGACCACCATCGCGTTCTGGCCTCCGGTTTCCGCGATCAACGGCACCGGCGCGCCGTGCGCACCCAGCCGTGAAGCCAGCGACCGCTGCAGCAGCCGGGCCACTTCGGTCGAGCCGGTGAACAGCACGCCTTGCACGCGAGAATCCGCCACCAGCGCCGCCCCGATCGTCTCGCCCGGGCCGGGCAGCAATTGCAGCGCGGCGCGCGGCACGCCGGCCGCCCACAGCGTGCGCACGGCCGCCGCGGCAATCAAGGGCGTCTGCTCCGCAGGCTTGGCCAGCACCGGGTTGCCGGCAGCCAATGCCGCAGCCACCTGGCCGGTGAAGATCGCCAGCGGAAAGTTCCACGGGCTGATGCACACGACGGGCCCCAGCGGCCGATGCGTGGCGTTGTCGAAGCCGCTTCGAATCTGCTCGGCGTAGTAGCGCAGAAAGTCCACCGCTTCGCGCACTTCGGACACCGCATTGGCGCAGGTCTTGCCTGCTTCGCGCACCAACAAGGCGATCAGCGGCTGCGTGTCGGCTTCAAGACGGCGCGCCGCCGCGTCCAGCAAGGCGGCACGGTCGGCTGGAGAAGTGGCCGCCCAGGCCGGCGCGACTTCGAGTGCGCCGCGCAGCGCGGTCTGCACGTCGTCGAGCGTCGCGTCGCGCACCGTGCCGACGCGGTCCGATCGGTCCGCGGGGTTCAACACCGCGCGCTCATCAATGGCCGTGCCCGCGGGCGCATCGACGCCGAGCATCGGTCCGGCCAGCCAGCCGGCGGCGGGCGGTGCCGCGAGGGCCTGATCCAGCGAGCTCAGCGTCGTTTCGTCGGCCAAGTCCAGGCCGCGTGAATTGGTGCGCCGACGGCCATACAGGGCAGCGGGCAGCGGAATGGCCGGGTGCGGCAAACCCACCGCGCCTTCCTTCGCGCAGAGCAATTCCACCGATCGCACCGGGTCTTCGACCAGCACCGCCAGCGGCACCTCATCGTCGGCAATGCGGTTGACGAAGGAGGTGTTGGCGCCGTTTTCCAGCAGCCGGCGCACCAGATAGGCGAGCAGCGTCTCGTGCGTGCCCACCGGCGCATAGATGCGGCAGGCGCGACCCAGCCCGCCTTCGGCGGTGGCGCCCACCACCTGTTCGTACAGCGGCTCGCCCATGCCGTGAAGGCACTGGAACTCGTAGGCATCCTCGGCGTCGAGGTGCGCGCCCAATTGCTGCACCGCCGCCAGCGTGTGGGCGTTGTGGGTCGCGAACTGCGGGTAGACGGCATCCGGCGCAGCCAGCAGCTTGCGCGCGCAGGCAATGTAGGCCACATCGGTGTGGGCCTTGCGCGTGTACACCGGGTAGCCGTCCAGACCGTCGAGTTGGGCGCGCTTGATTTCGCCGTCCCAGTAGGCGCCCTTGACCAGCCGCACCATCAGGCGGTGGCCGCTGCGGCGGCCCAAGTCGACGATGAAGTCCACCACGGCCGGGCAGCGCCGCTGGTACGCCTGGATGACGAAGCCGATACCGTTCCATCCCGCCAGCGCGGGCTCGAAACACAGGCGCTCGAGCAACTCCAGCGACAGCTCCAGTCGGTCGGATTCCTCGGCGTCGATGTTCAGGCCGATGTCGTATTGCCGCGCCTGTTGCGTCAGCTGGAACAGGCGCGGGTAGAGCTCGGTCATTACCCGCTCGACCTTGGCACGGCTGTAGCGCGGGTGCAAGGCCGACAGCTTGATCGAGATGCCGGGCCCGCGCACCACGCCATGGCCGTTGGAAGCACGGCCGATGGCATGGATCGCGTTCTCGTAGGCGGTCAGATAACGTTCGGCATCGCGCGCCGTCATCGCCGCCTCACCCAGCATGTCGTACGAATAGCGGAACCCTTCGGCCTCGCGCGAGCGCGCATTGGCCAAGGCGCGCTCGATGGTCTCGCCGGTGACGAACTGCTCGCCCATCAGGCGCATGGCCATGTCCACGCCCTTGCGGATGAGCGGCTCGCCACCGCGCGCCACCACCTTGCGCAGCGCAGCGGACAGGCCCGAGTCGCTGTGCGTGGCCACCAGCCGGCCGGTGAACAGCAGGCCCCAGGTGGCCGCGTTGACGAACAGCGACGGGCTCTGGCCGAGGTGAGAACGCCAGTTGCTGCTGCCGATCTTGTCGCGGATCAGCGCGTCGCGCGTGGCGGCGTCGGGGATGCGAAGCAACGCCTCGGCCAGGCACATCAGCGCCACGCCCTCCTGCGAGCTGAGTGCGAACTCCTGCAAGAGCCCTTGCACCAGGCCGGCACGCCCACTGGCGCGCGAGCGCTCGCGCACGCCGCCCGCAATGCGCAAGGCCAGGGCCTGGGCCGCATCGGCCTGTGCCGAACTTAGCCGTGCCTGTTCCAGCAGAGCGGGCAGCACTTCGGCCTCGGGCCTGCGTGTGGCCGCGCTGATCGCCAGGCGCAGTGGGGAGGTGGACAGCGGCGGTGTCAGGACGGCAGACATTGCGATTCACGCGTGATGAGGTATGAACGATCAGGCGAATTGAGCCGTTTGGACAGCGCGGCGATCGATTCGGGGTTGCTCGGCACGCAAGACGCCGAACAGGTTCTTCGGGTTGGTGGCGCGCGGCACAAGTTCGACGACGTCGCCGATGCCCAGTTCTGCTGCGGCGTCGCGCACGAAGGTCAGTGCCGAGTAGTCTTCCAGCGCGAAGCCGACCGAGTCGAACACGGTGATCTGCGCGGCGCTCGCACGACCCGGCCTTTCGCCCGAGAGCACGCGCCAGAATTCGGTGACCGGGAAGTCCGCGGGCATCTGCTGGATGTCGCCCTCGATGCGGGTCTGCGGCTCGAACTCGACGAACACGGCGGCCGCTTCGAGAACGCCTCGGTGCAGTTCCGTCTTGCCCGGGCAATCGCCGCCCACGGCGTTGAAGTGCATGCCCGGCTCGATCATCTCGGGCGTGATGATGGTGGCGTGGTTTTTGTCGGCCGTGACGGTGGTGACGATGTCGGCCCCACGCACGGCTTCGGCGGTGCTGGCGCAGATGCGCACTTCGAGGCCCTGGCCGACGAGGTTGGCGGCGAGCTTGGCGCTGGCCTCGGTGTCGACGTCGAACAGGCGCAATTCGCGGATGCCGACCAGATCGCGAAAGGCGATCGCCTGGAACTCGCTTTGCGCTCCGTTGCCGATCAGCGCCATGCTGCGGCTGCCCGGGCGGGCGAGGCGGCGCGCCACGACGGCCGAAGTCGCGGCCGTCCGGATGGCGGTGACGATGGTCAACTCGGACAGCAGCCGAGGCGCGCCGGTGTCCACGTCGGCCAGCACGCCGAAGGCTATCACCGTGGGCAGGCCGTCACGTGTGTTCTTGGGGTGTCCGTTGACGTACTTGAAGGCGAATTCGTTGGCATCGGCGATGGGCATCAACTCGATCACGCCTTCATCCGAGTGGCAGGCGACGCGCGCCGACTTGTCGAAGTGGTTCCAGCGCAGGAAGTCGCGCTCGATGCGCCCGGCCACGTCGGCGATGCACGCCGACAGGCCCTTGCTGTTGATGATTCTGATCATGTCGGGCACGCCGACGTAGACGGTGGTGGGGACGTTCTGGGTAGCTTGCATGATGAGGACTCCTGATTCGATGACAGGAGTTTGGGGCGGGCTGCTGGCAAGCGGAAGCGTCAACTTTGCCAGCAAGTTGCGCGCGAACTGGCGAAGTGGCAGGCGCGCTTGGCACTTTGCCGGATTCTTCGCACAAGCCCGTCGCCTGGAGCGGAGCTCGCCAGATCATGCGCGCTAGTCGGATGTCGGCTCAGGGTCGACTCGAACCGCTAGCACGGCCGGCTTGCCGAGGAGTTGCTGCGACTTGCCCTGAGGCAGGCCCATATGCTGACCACGAACGGTGACCCCGGGTTCGGCAATCTATTCGAGCGGGGCCCGGCGGCGGCCAACGACGACGACGGCCTGCCGTAGGCTGCCGCCGCGTCTAGCGGCTGTTGACGCCGGGAAGCACGCACAACATCTCGTACAGCAGGTTCGCACCCAGCAGCGCGGTGTTGCCGCTGGTGTCGTAGGGCGGCGCGACTTCCACCAGGTCGGCACCGACCAGGCTCAACCCGCGGCAGCCGCGCACGATCTCCAGCGCCTGCGGCACCGTCAGGCCGCCGATCTCTGGCGTACCGGTGCCGCCAGCGAATGACGGGTCGATGCCGTCGATGTCGAAGCTCAGGTAACACGGCGCGTCGCCGATGCGCGCGCGCACGTCATCCATCAATGGCGCCAGCGAGCGGTACCAGACCTCATGCGCCTGCACCACGGTGAAGCCCTGGCGGCGGGGCCAGTCGAAGTCGTCGGCCGCGTAGCCGCTGCCGCGCAGGCCGATCTGCCACACCTTGTCGCATTGCAGCAGCCCTTCTTCGACCGCGCGCCGGAACGGCGTGCCGTGCGTGATGCGTTCGCCGAACATCTCGTCGTTGATGTCGGCGTGCGCGTCGACATGCACCAGCGCCACCGGGCCGTGGCGCGCCGCCACGGCGCGCAGGATCGGCAAGGCGATGGTGTGGTCTCCGCCCATTGTCAGCGGCCGGCAGCCTGTATCGAGCACACGCCGGTAAAAGTCGGTGATGAGAGCCACGGACTTGTTGATCGAGAAGGTGTTGATCGGCACGTCGCCGAGGTCGGCAACCTGCAGCGTGTCGAAGGGCGCGGCGCCGGTGGCCATGTTGTAGGGCCGAAGCAGCGACGATTCGGCGCGGATCTGGCGCGGGCCGAAACGCGCACCGGCGCGGTTGGAGGTGCCGATGTCCAGTGGCACGCCAATGAAGGCCGCGTCCAGCCCTTGCGCGCTGTCGGCCAGCGGCAGCCGCATCATCGTAGCGATGCCGCCGAATCGTGGCATCTCGTTGCCCGACTGCGGCTGGTTCTTCGTGCTCATTTGCGCCGCCCGCGTAGCCACTCGAGCGTCAGCATCAGCGTGGTCGTGAAGATGATCAGCAGCGTGGCTACCGCGGCGATGGTCGGGTTGATGTTCTCGCGGATGCCGGTGAACATCTGGCGCGGCAGCGTCACCTGCGTCGGGCCCGCGAGGAACAGCGTGACCACAACTTCGTCGAACGAGGTGGCGAAGGCGAACAGGGCGCCCGAGATCACGCCCGGTGCGATGCTCGGCAGCGTGACGCGGAAGAAGGTCTCGAGCGGCGACGCCCCCAGGCTCAGCGAGGCGCGCACCAGGTTCTGGTTGAAGCCCGCCAGAGTGGCCAGCACCGTGGTCAGCACGAAGGGCGCGCCAAGCGCCGCATGCACGATGATCAGCCCGGTGTAGCTGTCGACCAGGCCCCACCGCGCGAAGTACAGGTAGGTGGCGACACCGACCACGACGATCGGCACCACCATCGGTGCGATCAGCAGCGCCATCAGAGCACCCTTGCCGGGGAAGTCCACCCGCGCCAGGCCTACCGCCGCCAGCGTGCCGAGCACGGTGGCGATGACCGTGGCCGCCGGCGCGACGATGAAGCTGTTGCGCGCGGCGCGCGACCACTCGTCGGCGTTGAACAGGTTGTGATACCAGCGCAGCGACCAGCCCGGGATCGGGTAGGCCAGGAACGAGCTGTCGCTGAACGACAGCGGGATGATCACCAGGATCGGCAGCAGCAGGAAGACGAGCAGCAGCACGCAGAAGGCGCGCACGGCCCACCAGCTGAGCTTGTCCAGCGGCGTGGCGTAGGCGGGGAACAGTGGCATCCTGGCCATCGGTCATCCCAGACTGAGTTCACGGCCGACCACGCGCCGGTAGATCGCGTACAGCACCAGCGTCGCCGCCAGCAGCAGCCCGCCCAGCGCGCTGGCCATGCCCCAGTTGATATTGACGTTGGTGTAGCGCGCGATGTAGTAGGAGATCATCTGGTCGTCAGCGCCACCCAGCAGCGCGGGCGTGATGTAGTAGCCCAATGACAGGATGAACACCAGCAGCGCGCCGGCGCCGATGCCGGGGTAGGTCTGTGGCACGTAGACGCGGAAGAACGCCGCCAGCGGCCTGCTGCCCAGCGACACCGCCGCGCGCAGATAGCTCGGCGGCACCGACTTCATGACGCTGTACAACGGCAGGATCATGAACGGCAACATGATGTGCACCATCGAGATGATCACACCGGTGCGGTTGAACAGCAGCGTCAGCGGTTCGGCGACCACGCCGACGCCCAGCAGCGCCTTGTTGATCAGGCCCTCGCGCTGCAGCAGCACGATCCACGCCGCCATGCGCACCAGGATCGAGGTCCAGAATGGCACCAGCACCAGGATCATCAGCACGTTGGCCTGGCGCGCCGGCAGCGAGGCCAGCCACCAGGCCAGCGGGTAGCCGAGCACCAGGCACCACAGCGTGATGACCAGGCTGATCTCGAAGGTGCGTGCCAGGATGCGGCCGTAGACGCGCTGGTCGGGCGCGACTTGTGCGATCTCGCCTTCGGGCGTGCGTTTCAGGTCGACTGCCGTCAGCAGGTAGTCCGGCGTCCAGCGCGTCGAGTTCTTGGCGATAGCCTGCCAGTATCGCAACTCGCCCCAGCGCTCGTCCATCTCGATCAGGCGCGCGCGCGTGGCCTCGGCGTCCAGGCCTTCGAGGTCCTGGCGGCCACGGTAGGTGCCCATGATCAGCGAGCGCGCGCCGGGTGCCTCGCTGTTCAGCCGGCGCGCCAGTGCGCCCGCAGCAGCCGTCTCGGGCAGCGCAGCCATGTCGGTGGATAGCGCGGCGAAGGCCTCGGGTGAGGGTGTCGAACGGCGGTCCCATCTGGACAGCGCTTTGCCTGTGCGCGGCAGCGCGTCGGCGACTTCCGGGTTCTCCACCGCGCGCATCAGCAGCGCGCCGATCGGTACCACCAGCACCACCACCAGGAAGGCCACAAGCGGCAGCGCCAGCAGCAGCGCCATGGTGCGCTGGCGCCGCTGCGCGCGGCGCAGCGACAACGCCAGGTCGGCGGTTTCGTTCATCGCCGCGACTTCAGCGGGCGCTCCGTCGCGCTTACTGCGCGGCCCAGGCAGCGAAACGCTTCTCCAGCGCCTCGCCCTGGTCGGCCCAGAAGCGCACGTTGAACTGCACCGCGTCCTTGCTGTTGGCGGGCGAGGTCGGCAGCATCGCAAGCACCTTGGCATCGAGCAGCGGCAGCGCCTTGTTGTTGGTCGGGCCGTAGGAGATCAGCTTCGCGTATTCGGCCTGCGCCGCCGGGCTGCTGGCGTTGGCGATGAACTTGTAGCTTGCGGCCTGGTTGGGGGCGCCCTTTGGGATGACCCAGTAGTCCAGGTCGTAGATGTTGCCGGCCCAGGCCATAGCCAGGTTGCGTCCTTCGCGCTGCGCGGCGTCGATGCGCCCGTTGTAGGCAGTGGTCATAGCCACGTCGCCGGCTACCAGGTACTGCGGCGGCTGCGCACCGGCTTCCCACCACTGGATCGACGGCTTGAGCGCGGTCAGCTTCTTGAACGCGCGGTCGGCGCCCCCCGGGGCGGCCAGCACCTTGTAGACATCGGCCGGCGCAACGCCGTCGGCCATGAGCGCGAACTCCAGGTTGTAGCGCGCGCCCTTGCGCATGCCACGCTTGCCGGGATACTTCTGCGTGTCCCAGAAGTCGGCCCAGTTCTTCGGCGCATCCTTCAGCTTGTCGGCGTTGTAGGCCAGCACGGTGGACCAGACGAAGGTGCCGACGCCGCATTCCTGCACGGCGGCCTTCTGGAAGTCGGCCTTGTTGCCGACCTTGGCCCAGTCGATGCGTTCGAACAGGCCTTCGTCACAGCCGCGGCTGACGTCCGGACTCTCGACTTCGACCAGGTCCCACGACACGCTCTTCGAATCGACCATGGCCTTGATCTTGGCTTGTTCGCCGTTGTACTCGACGCCGACCACCTTGGTGCCGGTGGCCTTCTCGAAAGGCTCGACGTAGGCCTTCTTCTGCGCAGCGCCGTTGGCGCCGCCGAAATTGACGACGGTGAGCTGGCCCTGGGCCAGCGCCGGGGCGGCGAGCATTGCGCATAACGTTGCGGCCAGAAGGTTGAACTTGGTTTTCATCATCTCTCTCCTTGAATTGAATGAACTGGGGAAGGCCTGGCACTCTAGGTGTACAGGCGGAGAAACTCGCTCGGCATCTGCAGCCACACCGGTTGACCGGCAAGCGGCATCGCGGGCGTTGACAGCGCCAGCTTGACGGTGGCCTGCGCCTGCTTTGCCACGGCGCAGCGCAACCGCACGTGGTCGCCGAAATAGATGACGTCGTCGACCTGTGCCTGCAGGCAGTTTTCTTCGTCGGCGGGCCGTTCGATCAGCGCCGCGATGCGCTCTGGCCGTACCGAGGCAACGATCTTCTCGTTCGGCTTGGCGTCGTTGACATTGATGCCGACCAGCCGCTCGCCGGTCGGCAGCACAAGCGTCGCCTGGCCGTTATCCGATTCGGCCAGCGTTCCTTCGAGCAGCGTGTTGTCGCCGATGAAGCCGGCGACGAAGCGGTTGGCCGGCGCCTCGTAGAGTCGGTCGGCGGCGTCGCATTGCTGGATCACGCCGTCGTTGAACACCGCCACGCGGTCGCTCATGGTCAGCGCCTCACCCTGATCGTGAGTGACGAAGACAAATGTCACCCCGAGCTGGCGGTGCAGCTCCTTCAACTCGATCTGCATGTGCTCGCGCAGCTGCTTGTCGAGCGCACCGAGTGGCTCGTCCATCAGCACCAGCTGCGGCTCAAACACCAACGCGCGGGCCAGCGCCACACGTTGTTGCTGGCCGCCGGACAACTGTGAGGGGTAGCGCTCGTCCATGCCGACCAGCTGCACCATCCCCAGCGCACGTTTCACGCGTTTGGCACGCTCGTCGGGTGCTTGACGCCGCACCGTCAGAGGGTAGGCCACGTTCTGTGCCACCGTCATGTGCGGGAACAGCGCGTAGTTCTGGAACACCATACCGAAGTTGCGCTTGTGTGGCGGCGTGCGCGTGATCGGCTCGCCGGCCAGCAGGATGTCGCCGGCAGTGGGCGACTCGAAGCCGGCCAGCATCATGAGACAGGTGGTCTTGCCCGAGCCCGAAGGGCCTAGCAGCGTCAGAAACTCGCCGCGCCGGATGTCCAGATTCAGTGCCTTGACCACCAGCATACGGCCGTCGTAGGTCTTCTGCACGTCGCAGAAGCGCACGAGGGTGTCGGCAGAAGGGGCTGTTGTGGGCGGCATGAGGGCGATGGAATTAGCCGAACACTGTAGGGCCGATCATTCCAAACGCCAAGCCCTCCAGGCTTCAGTCGATGACGGTGGCCCTGTCGCAGCACTGCGTCATGACGACCACCCGACTTGGGAGGGCAACGCCTTCAGCGCAGTCCGATCTCGATGAACACGACTTCGTGTGCCGAGTTGTTGATCACGCTGTGCTCGACGCCGAGCTGGTGGATGCAGGACTTGCCGGCCACCAGCGCTGCGCGGCTCTCGCCCTCCGGTGTCTCGAGCAGCAGTTCGCCGTCCGCCTACGGCACCACCACGTAGCCGTGCCCATGGCGGTACCAGCCTGTTTCGGCACTTGGTGCGTCACGTCATTGAGGATCCCGCAGCGTGCGCGCTTCGTTGCCATCGGCGTCGGGGTCAGCCAGATAGGTCTGGCCCATCTCCTCGACCAGCACGCCCTGGCGCGTGACGTGACCAACTCGGGCTGCGCGGCAGCAGTAAACGCAGTGGGATCGGCAGAGACAGCACCCATAGCCGCACCGGCACGTGCGGATTCACATCGTCGACCAGGTGCGCCGCGGTCTGCGACATCCGCCGCGCGCCGCACGATGGGCAGAACCCCCGGCGCTTGCGGCTGAATGTGAGCAGCGTGTCGTGCTCGCACTCGCCGCATCGCAGGCGCAAGAAACCTTGCGCCAGGACGCCGCACTCGAGGAAGGTGTCGAACTCTTCCTTGATGAGGCGGGGCAGTACCGCACCCGTGCTCGGTTCGGTGTGGGTGATGAAACTGGCCGCGTGCTGCTGCACCAGTACCACCGTGCGGGCTCACCACTTCTGGAGCCTCGCGTGCAAGCCATCGGGTGCCCGATGGCGCCCCGGTCCACTGCGAGCGAGGGGGCCGCCAAGGTAACGGTGCCCGCCGCCATACGCCGGTGAACCTGTCTGTTGCTCACGCTCGACCTACCCTGTCCGGCCGCACTTTCATGGCATAAACCGGTGGTGACAAGCGTTCGCAAACCAAGTAGCAAGCGTCTGAGTTTCCAACACCCGATACGCAGGGGAACAGATAGGGGAACAATGCGTCCGGTAGGGCTCTGACCTCCAGAGCTGATCACGTTATCCGGACGGTGTTCGAGTCCCTCCGGGCCAATCGTGACGTGGCAAGCGGGCAGCACTATCGAACTGGCCCGGGAGCCCCGGCCACCACCAGCTCGCCACCGAGCGCGACATGCAACTGCACGCGCTGCACGCGCTGCTCGGTGCGCAGGCGCAGCAGCGACAGCTGCGCGCTCACCATCACCAGCTGTTGCTGGGCCACGCTGCGCTGGTCGCGTGAGCCCACGCGATAGCGCACCTGCTCGAGTTCGAAGCCACGTGTGTTCTGCGCCAGGCCCAGCACCAGCACCGGCTCACGCGCGGCCAGCGTGGCCTGGTTGGCCAGCGCCGTCTCGACCTCGTTGAACGCGCGCTGCGCGGCTTGCGCGTAGGCCGCCGCGGCCAGCTGCTGCTCGGCCGTGCGCAGCGCCACCTGGCCTTGCAGCGCACCGCCGTCGAAGATCGGCCCTAGCAGCGTCGCACCGATGCCCCCGCTGGGGTTGTCGCGCTGCTGCAGCACGAACACCGTGCTGGAGATCGACGACAGCGCTGCCGTCAGCGACAGCCGCGGCAGTCGCGCCGCCTGCGCCTCGCCGACGCGGTCGAAGGCAGCCGCCACACGGCGCTCGGCGGCGATGATGTCCGGGCGGCGTTCGAGCAGTTCGGACGGCACACCGATGGGGCCTGGCGGCGGCAGCGGCATGAAGCCGGCGCTGGCCTCGAGCTGCGCCGCCGGATAGCGCCCGAGCAGCATGTCCAGCGCCCGGCGCGATTGCGCCACCGCCAGATCGACCTGCAGCGCCTGATCCCGATAGGCCTGCACATTCGCACGCGCTTGCGTCACCTCCATTTCCGAGCCCACGCCGATGCGCTCGCGCTGCTCGGCCAGCATCAACAACTGGTTGGCCGAGGTGATCGCCTCGGCCATCAGCCGCTGCTGCTGCAAAGCCTCGGTGGCCAGGAACCAGGCCTTGGCCAGCGTGGCCACGATCGACAGCTGGGCGAAGCGCAGATCGGCCTCGCGCGCCGCCAGTTCGCCCTGCGCGGCGCGCTGGCCGTAGCGCACGCGGCCCCACAGGTCGATTTCCCACGACGCGCTCAGGATCACCCCCGACAGCTGCCCGCTGCTGCCGGTGGCACTGCCGCTGGTGCGCGCGGCCCCACCCAGCGTGGGGTACAGCGCGCCGTCGGTCATCTGCACCGCCGCGCTGGCCGCTTGCACCCGTGCGGCGGCCGCGCGCAGGTCGATGTTGTGGCGCAGCGCTTCGGCCGCCAGCTCGGTCAGGCGCGGATCACCGAACGACGCCAGCCAGTCGGGTGGCGGTGAGGCACTGCTCGCCGCGCTGGCCGCTGCCCACTGTGGCGGCACCGCCATCATCGGCAGCTGCTCGCGCATCACGTCCTCGCCTGGCGGAGGCGATTGCAACGCGCAGCCCGCGACGGCGGCCACGCACAGCAGGATCGACGCCGTCCTCATCAATGCAGCTTCAGCACCAGGTAGTCGAGCTTGGCGCTGGTGCGCATCAGCACCTTGCGCAGGATGTGCAGGAAAGCCAGGTGCTCGGTGTAGATGGCGCCCTGGCCGACGGCGCCGGCGGGCAGGAAGATGTCGGCGTCGCGCGCATCCACCGTCAGCTTGACCGGAAAGCGCCCGGGTGCGATGGGGCCGAAGCCGGTGTTCGGCAGCTGGGTGCTGTTGGCCACCTGGCCCTGGCCCTGCGCCCAGATGATCGAATCGACCTTGGCCTTGAAGACGTGGCCCGGCTGGCTGCCGAGAATGAACTCGGCCTCGTTGCCGGGCGCGACCTGGTGCAGCTCGTTTTGCTGGTACAGCGCGATCACCTGGTAGGTGGTCTCGACGAAGGTCATCGCCGGGGTGATCGGGAAGGCGGCGGTGAACGAGCCCGGGCGCAGCTGCACGTTGATGGCGTAGCCGTCCACCGGTGCGCGCACGGTGGTCTGCTGCAGATCCCACTGCGCCGATTCGAGCTGCGCGCGCACCTGCGCCACCGGCGCGTATTCGTTGTCCAGCTTGCCCGACACGCGTTCGCGGATCTGCCGCTGCGCGGCGCTGGCCTGCACCTCGGCGGCGCGCGACTGAGCGACGACCGCGCGCGCGGTGTCCAGTTGGGCCTGCAGGGAGGCCAGGTCGGCCTCGGCCTTTTCCAGGGCGAAGCGGTCGCCGGCGCCGGTTGTCACCAGCTCGCGGTTCTGTTCGACGCGCTTGCGCGCGAGATCGACGTTGACCTGCACTTCGCGCGCGCGCGCCTCGGCCTGCGTGATGGCGCTGCGTGCCGCGGTCACGCCGGCCGCGGCCCCGGCCAGCTGCTCACCGCTCTCGCGCAGCGAGGCCTGCGTGTTGGCCAGCTGCGCCTGCAGCGCGCGCACGGTCAGCTCGTAGGGCGTGGGGTCGATGCGGAACAGCACCTCGCCCTTCTTCACCAGCCGATTCGGCTGCACCGGCACTTCGATGACGCGCCCGCCCACCTGCGGCACGATGTTGACCACGTACTTGATGACGCGCACGTCGTTGCTCGACGGCGCGAAGACGTTGAGCAGCAGGATCATCGTCGTCAGCGCCACGATCGGGATGGTGACGACGATGACCATCGAGGTGGTGTTCCACGGCAGCCACTTGAACTTGAAGAAGACCAGCCACACGCACAGCGCGTACAGCGCCAGAAGGAGCGCGTCCATCAGCTGCGCGCCGCGCCGGCCGGTTCGTCAGGCAGCGGCGCGGCCGGCAGCGCATCGAGCTGCGCGCGCAGAGCGCGCAGCTTCGGCGGCAGCGTGCCGCGCGCGGCCATGTTGTCCAGGTCTTCGCGCAGGTGCTCGATCTCTTCGCCGAGCAACTCGTTGCGTTCGGCCTTGTTGGCCATGTCGTGGTAGTAGCTGTCGTGCTTGTCGGTGCCGTAGGCCATGCGATAAGTGACCGGCTTGGTGTAGGCCCACAGCCACGCCAGCGGCCACAGCAGCCCGCCGAAGGCCAGCGACAGCAGGCACAGGGTGTGGATAGCCTCGGCCTGCGGGTGGTGTTTCTTGTGCGCGATCTTCTCGGGCATCACGTGCACAATCCAGAACAGCGCGATCAGCGCGAGCGGCACCACGCACAGCACGAACCAGGCGATGCCGTTGGCCACCGCGTCGAGCGTGTCACCACTGAACATCGAGGCCCGCGCCGGTGCGGCCCAGCACCCGCTGGCGATGGCAGCCCATGCGCGCGCGTGCGGCCGGCAAAGTGAAGCGAGTTTCATGCGCGCTCGATCAAGTGTGAGAGGCCGCCGCGGCCTGAAGTCTCGGCGCTGTTTGGTGGCGCGGTATTTTAGGTGATGCTCAGAATCGCTCGGGCACGTAGCGGAACGGATAGTCGGCCGACTTGTAGCCGCCGATCTTGCGTTTCGGGAACACCACCTTCGGTGCTGGCGCCCTTTGATATGGCACTTGCGACAGCAGGTGGCTGATGACGTTGAGCCGCACGCGACGTTTGTCCTCGGAGCGCGCGACATACCACGGTGCCCAGGACGAATCGGTGGCCGCGAACATGTCGTCACGTGCCTCGGTGTAGGCGTCCCACTTGTCGAATGACTTCAGGTCCATCGGCGACAGCTTCCAGATCTTGCGGCCGTCGTCCAGACGGTCACGCAGCCGGCGCTCCTGCTCCTCGGCGCTGACCTCGAGCCAGAACTTCAGCAGGATGACGCCGGAATCGACGATCGCACGCTCGATCATCGGCACGCCTTGCAGGAACTTCTTCGCCTCGGCCAGCGAGCAAAAGCCCATCACGCGCTCGACGCCGGCGCGGTTGTACCAACTGCGGTCGAGGATCACCACCTCGCCGGCGGCTGGCAGGTGCGGAACATAGCGCTGCAGATACATCTGGCTCTTCTGGCGCTCAGTCGGCGCCGGCAGTGCCACGACGCGAAAGATGCGCGGGCTGACGCGCTCGGTTATCGCCTTGATCGTTCCGCCCTTGCCGGCACCGTCGCGTCCCTCGAAGACGATGCACACCTTCAGCCCCTTGTGCACCACCCACTGCTGCAGCTTCACCAGCTCGATGTGCAGTCCCTTCAGCGCCTTCTCGTAGGCTTTGCGTGACAGCGGGACCGGCTCGACCGCCACCACGCCCGCCACCTCGCCGGGCGCCTCGCTGGGCATCGCCCGGTTCTGCGCCGCTTCGGACTTGCGGCTCTTGTGCGCCTTGGCCGACTTCATCGATTCCAACTCCTGCGGGCCGCCCTGCGGTCGAATTGCCGTCGATGCTGCCTGAAAAGATTATCGCCGCAGTGCATCGATGCGACACGCGAATTCATCGCGCCCAATTGAGAATCCGCAGCGCTTTTCAACCTGCGTCGCTTGCCAATGCCATGGTCAGTTCGACGGTGTCGCCGCTGCGCTGCCTTTGAAGCGGCAGCCCGCAACGATTGAACACCGCCAGCATCGGTGCATTGCTTGCCAACACGTCGGCCTTGAAGCGGTCGATGCCGTGGCGGCACGCGAGTTCGACGAGGGTCTGCAGCAGCCGTCCGGCCAGACCCTGCCCCTGGAAATCCTCTTCGATCGTGAACGCCACTTCGGCCTCGCGCGTGCCGTCGACGGCGGTATCGGCCACATAGCTGGCGCTGCCGATGATCACCTCTTCCTCGCCGGCGCCCAACGTGACCACCAGGGCGGCTAGACGCACCAGGTCGATGCGGTCGATGCGGTTCAGCGGCCCCTCGGGCAGTTCGTTGCGGAAGGAGAAGAAGCGTGTATAGATCGACTGGCGTTCGAGCTTGGCGAAGGCTTCGATCGGACGTGGTTTGTCGTCGGGACGCATCAGCCGGATCGTCACTGCGCGCCCGTCGCGCAGCGTCGCCGCTCGCTCGAAGTGAAAGTCGTCCGATACCTCGCCCATGCCGATCGCCTCCTGCTTGCGTGCCGTCAACTGCACGCGCGCTTTTTTGCGCGCGGCCGCTCCGACAATCGTAACTACTCGCCGCCGGGTCCGGTGAGCAAAGCGACGTGCCTTCACGAAGCTGAGGGAACGCTTCGGCGGCAAGCTTGGGGGGCCGGCTGGCCCGGCATGAGCCATCTGCTGTAGCGGCCGCGCCGCAAGTTGACACCGGCCCCGGCATTCGCCGGTGCTTGGCGATCAACAGCACCGTCAGGGACGACGCAGGCGCAAGTGCGATGCACGGGGACGCTGGCCATCACTTCTTGGCCGGAGAAACCTGCTGCATGACCTTCTCTTTCTCTTCGCGGGCTTCGGCTGCCAGCTTGTAGGCGACGTAGTACTTGAAGATGTTGCGCACGTAGGTGGTTGTCTCGATGCCGATTTTTTCGGCGGTGACGATTTCCACGTTGTTGAACCACACGTCGGGGTCCAGGCCGCGCTTGACGGCCTCGGTGCGCATCTTCCGCACGTTGCCCGGGCCGCAGTTGTAGCTTGCGAACGCGAACAGCGTGCGTTCCCGGTCGGTGAACTTCGCGTCGGCGAAGTACCTGGTCATCAGCTTGTCCATGTACTTGGTGCCGCCGTGGATGTTGGGCTCGGTCACCTTGATGTCGCCCACCTTGAGATCGGCCCCGGTGGCCGGCATGATCTGCATCACGCCGATTGCGCCGACATGGCTCTTCGCGTTCTGGTCGAGCCGCGACTCCTGGTAGCCCTGGGCAGCCAGCATCAACGGGTCGAAATGGTATTGGGCGCCGTACTTCTCGAACAGCGCGATCGTCTGCTCGAACCGCTTGTATTCATCGCCCTGCGTCGGATTCTGAATCTGCTTGATGCGCTTCAGGTAGCTCGCCAGTCGGGTTTCGATGAGCCGCTGCTTCTTGATCCAGCTCACGTAGAAGTCGTTGATTTCGGCCGCGAGCTGTGGGCTTTCCTTGCGAATCGCCCACCCGATGCTGACGCCTTCGCGCAACGCGATGTCGTTGTGAACCTTCATCTTGGGCAGCACCGGCGCCCACAACTTCGCGATCCAGTCGGCGGTCACCATCACCTCGATCAGGCCGGCGTTGGTCATCTCCATCATGTCGTCGTCCTCCAGCGCATCGGGCAGGAGCACCAGGGCCATGGGGGGCTTGCCGTCCTTCTTGAAGCGCGCGTTGAGGGCCGTCAGGCTCTCGTAGAAGACCGACGCCTTGCGCACGTGGACCCGTTTGCCGGACAGATCGTCGACGCTGGCGATGGCCGGCGCGGTCGGGCCGGTGACGACGATTTCCCTGCCCTTCAGCACGTCGGGGGGCGCAACGAAATCGACGAGCTTCAGTCGCTCCTCGCTGACCCCCAGCGAGCCCAGGGCAATGTCGGCGCGGCCCTCGCGCAGGTTGGCAAACATCTCGTCGCGGGTGGCCACCACCACGAAAACGGTCAGCGGACGTTTGCCGAGCTGCTTGGCGTACTTCTTGTTGAGCCAGCGCTCGAAGTCGCGCACCATTTCCGCCGAGAAGCCACGCTCGGTGCCCTTGTCGATGAAATACAGCGTGCGGCTGAACGGCACGTTCACGATGATCCAGCGCCGCTCGAGCATCTTTTCGAAGTCGTCGATGTGCGCGACGGGTTTGACATCGAGTTGCCGTGGTTTCGCCGATCTGGCCGGCTGCGAAGCTTCGGCTTGAGCTTTGCCGGCCGGGGCCTGCGCCAACGCCAGAAACGTGACCGAGAGAAGCGCCGCGGCGAGCGCGGCTGGCACGGGTGAACGGCTCATGGAATCTCCTCATACAGGTGCAAGGTCGCGATGTCAGCTTTGGCCCACCGCCGACGCCTGAAAGCGCGCGACCGCGTCACGTGCATTGAACAGCATCCGCTCGGGACCCAACTGATTGTCGAGGCCGGCGTTGCGCACCGCCTCCATCGCACCCGGGTTGAGGCCGGCGACCCAGACGGTGACGTCACGCGCTGCCATGCGCTGGTCCAACTGCGCGAGCATCTGCAGCGCCGAGTACTCGACGTCGGGCACGCGGCTCAAGTCGATGGTCAGCACGCGCGGTGCGTGCTGCGCGACCAGCGCGTCGAGATGCTCGGCCACAAACTGCGCGTTGAGGAAGTACAGCCGCCCCTCCGGCCGCGCGATCAGCAGGCCGTCGAAAGTTTCGTCGTCGGGATGTTCACTCGACAGCGGCCGCAGCACGTCCGCACCGCGCTTGCGCCCGACCACCGAGATGCGCGTGGTGCGCGGTCTGGCTGGCCAGGCCGACCATCGACAGCACGATGGCCACGACGATGCCCTGCAGCGTGCCGAAAACGAGCACGCCGAACGCCGCCGCGACCGCCCACAGGAACTCCATCCGACGCACCTTCAGGATGGCGCGGAACGCGGCCGGCTCGATCAGGCCGACTGAATAGACGATGACGATCGCCGCCAGGGTGGCATTGGGCAGCAGGCCGAGCAGCGGCGCCAGCAGCAGCATCGTCGCCAATGCGGCGGCGGCGGCGACCAGCGAGGCCTTTTGCGTGCGCCCGCCGACCGAGCGCACCACGGCCGTCTGCGAGGTGCCGCCGCCGGCCGGCATCGCGCCGAGCAGCGCACCGCCCAGGTTGGCCACACCGGTTGCGACCAGTTCGCGGTTGGCGTCGATCGGCGGGTCGTCGGAGCGGGCGAAGGCGCGGCCCGCGGCGATGGTTTCGGTGAAGCTCATCAGCGCAATGCCCAGCGCACCGGGCAGCAGCGAGCGCAGCAGGCTCGGGTCCGGCCAGGTCAGCGCGGGCAGGCCGCGCGGGATCTCGCCGACGATGCTCACACCGGCGGCCTGCAGGCCGAAGGTCCACGATGCGGCGACAGCCAGGCCGACGGCGACCAGCGGTGCCGGCGAATGCGGCTTCCAGCGCTCCATGCCGATGAGCAGCACGAAAGTCGCGCCCGCCACCGCGAGCGTGAGCCACGAACTGGCCGGCAAGTGCTGCACGATCGCGATCAGGTCGCGAAAGAAGCCCTGCTTGTCGATGTGCAGGCCGGCCAGCTTCGGCACCTGGTCGAGCACGATCACCAGGCCGATGCCGGTCTTGAAGCCGGTCAGCACCGGCGTGGAGATGAAGCTGGCGACGAAGCCCAGGCGCAGCAGCCGCGCCAGGATCAGCAGCACGCCGACCATGGCGCCCAGTGTCGCCGTGGCCAGGGCCAGCTTCGCCGGGTCGCCGTCGGGCACCACCGCGCCGAGTTCGGCACCGACCAGGATTGCCAGCGTGGCGGTGGAACTGACGCTGAGCACCCGCGAGCTGCCCAGCAGCGCGTAGATCAGCATCGGCACGAAGGCCGTGTACAGACCCACCGCCACCGGCAGGCCGGCCACGGTGGCATAGGCCATCGCCTTCGGCAGCACGACCGCGGCCGCGGTCAGCCCGGCGACCAGGTCGAGACGCCACGCCGTCGCGCCCGGGGGCGATGCTGGCGGCGCCTGTGGCTTCTGTGGCGCCGGGGGCGGTCGGGTGGTGCCGGCGCTCATCTATCGGTATCTGTGGATGGGGGTGGTGCGAATGCTCCGGCCGTGCCGGCCTATGGCGCGGCGGAGCGGCTGCGCAGTTCCGGGAACGTGTCGAGCAGCCGCGTCGTCACGCAGGCGACGTAGCCCTCGGGAATGCGCCAGACGTGCGAGCCTGGCGGGTCGTTTTGCAGGCAGCGGCTGGCCGGTGGAATGGGGTAGCGCAGCGACAGCGCCACGTCCGAGGAGATCACCTCGTTGGCGTACCAGTAGCCGTGGCCTTTCATGCCGCCCATTTCGTGGGCCCCGCGCACCTGCGTGACATCCACGGCCACCAGACGCGGGTTGTCCAGGCGCTGAAGTTCTTCAACCGACAGGTCGGCGATGTCGGGCCTGCCCAGCCGCGAGGCGCCGGCGATCAGCGTCGAGAAGCCGAGTGCGCGGTCGGTTTGCGAAAAGTAGATCACCACCTGCCTCGACAGCTCGAGTGCCGGCGTCACGTACTCGCGGGCGAAGGTCTTCAGATCGACGTCGGAAGCCGCGAAGATGACATTGCCCAGGCGGAACTTCTGGCGCAGCGCCTCGGGGCCGAGTTGCGGCTCGCGCTCGCGCAGACCGGCCAGCGCCGCGGCGAGCAGCGGCGAACCGCAGCTGTAGGCCATGACGTTGATGTACTGGGCCTGGGTGTGGCTGGCGACCACGAGCAGCCGCTCGATGTCCGGGATGTAGGCTTCCGCGCGCGGGCAGTCGGTGAGGTAGTTCCAGAACATCGCGCCGGTGGGCCACTGGAAGGTCACCGTCGCGCCCTGGCCGAGGTAGTGCGAAAACGAGCCCATCTGCACCGCCACTTCATCGAAGGTGACGCGGTAGCCGTGCACGTAGACGATCAGTTCGCGGTTCTTCGTCTTCGCGATCTGTGCGTCGATGGCTGTGACGAAGCGCGTTTCAGCGTCATCGAGTTCGCCGCTGCGGGTGGCGCGGCCGAATTCCTCGACCGACTCCACGGCGCCCGGGCGCGCCTCGTCGACGCTGCTGCTGCGGTGCGAGGCCATCAGTTCGTCCCAACTCATGCCCGGCTCGCCGAGGCGCACGCGCGCCACCCCCAAAGTCACCCCGCCACCATCGGCGTTGCCGTAGTGACCCTCGTCTGCCGGCGCGCGGGTCGTGGCATAGAAGACCGGCTGGTGTGTGTTGCGCAGCGCCTGCGGTGTTTGCGCCGCGACGTCGATGCGGGGATCCTTCAGCACCGCCGGCATCGGCACCAGGTGCGGTTGCACCGACGCGCAACCCGCCCCGAGCAGCGCCATCAGCGCCAGCAAAAGAGAAGGTTTGATCGACATGGGTCCTGCGTTCGTGCGTGCATCAGTGTGCCTGGGGCGGCAACAAGTACAGCGTCATCGCGAAGATGCCACCGGCGCTGGACGCTCTTGACCAGCAGGGTCTGCCCGGCCGCCAGGGCGGTGAGCGCAATCACCAGTTTCGGTCAAGGTGCCCAGCGTGGCATTGAGCAGCCCACCGACCGCGTCGCCGGTTCTCGCGGCGACCGATTCGGTGGCATGGCTCAACGGCGCGGCCAGCGGCACGATGGCCAGCACCGACAGCACGACACGTGGTGGCGTGAGGCCGCGCCCGCATCACAGCACCAGCAGCAACGCGACGCCGGTGACGATCAGCGCCATGCCCAGCGCCTCGCGCCGGGTGGTGCGCTGGCCGAAGACGTGGCGCCCGACCTGGTGCGCGAACAAGACCTCGACGAGGCCGAGGGTGCGCACGTTGGCCGCCGCGGTCAGCGCAAAGCCGAGAAACCAGAACTGCGAGGCCAGCGCGCCCAGGAAGCCGGCCATCAACGATTGCCGCCACAGCCTGAAGCTGCCGACCAGCGCCGGTCGCGCGAACAGCGCCATCCATGCGCCCAGCAGCAGCGCCTGCAGGCCCAGCGACCAGACCAGCGTGGTGCTCGCACGCAGCCAGAAGTCACCTTCGCCCAGCGCCAGGATGCCGCCACGAAAGCCGACGGCCGCCAGCGCAAAGCCGGCGCCGGCGGCGATGCCGAGCCAGGCCTGCCGCCGGCTCGCGGCACGCCAGTTCTGGCCGGGCTTGAGCGCCGTCAACGCGACACCCAAGGTCGCGATGCCGATCGCCAGCACACGCGCCGGCGTCAGCCGGTCGCCCAGGATCAGCAGCCCGAACAGCGCGATCTGCACCGCCTCGGTCTTCGACAGTGCGGTCGCGACCGAGAACGAACCGTGACGCATCGCAGCCAGCAGCAGCGCAGTGGCGAAGACCTGCGCCACGGCCCCGCTCGCGCTGAAGACCAGGAAGCGCGCGTTCGGCGCGGGAAGGCTGCCATGCGTTGCGGCTACCGCAAGCGCCAGGAACAGCAACGCGAACGGAAAGCCGAACACGAAGCGCACCTGCGTCGCGCCCAGCGTGCCCAGCGAAGCGGTCAGGCCGCTTTGCATGGCGTTGCGCGCGGTCTGCGTGGCCGCGGCGATCAGGGTGCAGGCGATCCAAAGCATCGGGTTGTGTGCGCGTTGGCCGGATGCGCACGATACCCGGCGCCGACGGCAACGACGCTTCCGAGGGCCACTTTTAGCAGCCCGTCGAGGCCCCTTATCCGGGCACTTCGTTCCGCGCTACTCTTGAGGCGAGATCGAGGCTGGCACAGCAACCACACATCACAGGAGGTGTTCGATGATGCAAGGTATTTCCCGCAAACCGAAAACGACAGCGAAGGCCGCGCCGACACTGAGCGCGGAGGAATTGCGCCGCATGCACGCCTGGTGGCGGGCCTGCAACTATCTGGCCGTCGGCATGATCTTCCTGCGCGCGAACCCGCTGCTGCGCGAACCGCTCACTGCCGACCACACCAAGCACCGGCTGCTCGGCCATTGGGGCGCCAGCCCGGCACTGTCCTTCGTGTGGGTGCATCTGAATCGTGTCATCAAGCGCGATGACCTCGACGTTGTCTTCATGGCCGGCCCTGGCCATGGCGCGCCGGGCGTGCTCGCACCGGCCTACCTCGAAGGCACCTACGCCGAGGTCTACCCCGACAAGAGCGAGGACGCGGAGGGCATGCAGAAGTTCTTCAAGCAGTTCTCCTTCCCCGGCCACATCGGCAGCCATGTGACGCCGGAAACGCCGGGGTCGATCCACGAGGGCGGCGAACTCGGCTACAGCCTGTCGCACGCCTACGGCGCAGCGCTCGACAACCCCGAGCTGATCGTGGCCTGCGTGGTGGGCGACGGCGAGGCCGAGACCGGGCCGCTGGCGACAGCGTGGCATTCGAACAAGTTCATCAACCCAGGTCACGACGGCGCGGTGCTGCCGATCCTGAACCTGAACGGCTACAAGATCGCCAACCCGACCATCCTGGCGCGCATCAGCCACGAGGAGCTCGAGGCGCTGTTCGTTGGCTATGGCTACACGCCGTATTTCGTCGAGGGCGATGACCCGACGCAGATGCATCAGCAGATGGCCGCCACGCTGGATGTGGCGATCAAGGAGATCCGCAGCATCCAGAAGAAGGCGCGCGCCAGCGGCAAGGCCGAGCGGCCGCGCTGGCCGATGATCGTGCTGCGTTCGCCCAAGGGCTGGACCGGCCCGAAGAAGATCAAGGGCCACAAGGCCGAGGGCTCGTGGCGCTCGCACCAGGTGCCCTTCTCCGACGTGCGCAGCAACCCGGACAGCCTGAAGCTGCTGAAGGACTGGCTGAAGAGCTACAAGCCCGAAGAACTCTTCGCTGCCGATGGGGCGCTGATCCCCGAGCTGAAGGCGATTGCGCCGACGGGGCCACGGCGCATGAGCGCCAATCCGCATGCCAACGGCGGGCTGCTGCGCAAGGACCTGAAGCTGCCCGATTTCCGCGACTACGCGGTGGCCGTGCCGCAGGCCGGCAAGGTGCTGCACGAAAACACCCACCCGCTGGGCGAATTCCTGCGCGACGTGATGCGCGACAACATGACGACGTTCCGCGTCTTCGGCCCGGACGAGACCGCTTCGAACCGCCTGCAGGCGATCTACGAGGTCAGCAAGAAGACGTGGATGGCGGATCTGCTGCCCGAAGACGCCGACGGCGGCGAGCTGGCGCGCGACGGGCGTGTCATGGAGATGCTTTCGGAGCACACGCTGATCGGCTGGCTCGAAGGCTACTTGCTGTCCGGCCGACACGGCTTCTTCCACACCTACGAGGCCTTCGCCCACGTGGTGGACTCGATGTTCAACCAGCACGCGAAGTGGCTGGACATCAGCAAGAACCACGTGCCGTGGCGCGCGTCGGTGGCGTCGCAGAACATCCTGCTGTCATCGACCGTCTGGCGACAGGACCACAACGGCTTCTCGCACCAGGACCCGGGCTTCATCGATCTGGTGACGAACAAGAGCCCGAGCGTGACGCGGCTGTACCTGCCGCCCGACGCCAACACCTTGCTGGTGGTCGCCGACCAGTGCCTGCGCTCGACCGATTGCATCAACGTGATCGTGTCCGACAAGCAAAAGCATCTGCAGTTCACGAGCATCGACGAGGCCATCGTGCACTGCGCCAAGGGCATCGGCATCTGGGCGCAGGCGAGCAACGACGCGGGCGAGGAACCCGACGTGGTGATGGCCTCGTGCGGCGACGTGGCCACGAAGGAGTCGCTGGCTGCGACAGCCCTGCTGCGTGAGCATCTGCCGGAACTGAAGGTGCGCTTCGTGAACGTGGTCGACCTGTTCAAGCTGCAGCCGGCGAGCGAGCACCCGCATGGTTCGACCGAGCGCGAGTTCGACAGCCTGTTCACGCTCGACAAGCCGGTGATCTTCAATTTCCACGGCTACCCTTGGCTGATCCACAAACTGGCCTACCGCTTCCGCAACCACGAGAACATCCACGTGCGCGGCTACAAGGAGAAGGGCAACATCAACACCCCGCTGGAGCTGGCCATCCTCAACCAGGTGGACCGCTTCAACCTGGTGATCGACGTCATCGACCGCGTGCCCGGGCTGCAGTCCAAAGGTGCGCATCTGAAAGAGCGCATGAAGAACGAGATCATCCTCAACCTGCGCTATGCGCACGAGCAGGGCACGGACCGTGCCGAGTTCACCGACTGGGTGTGGCCGTATTGACGCGCTCGCCCAACCGCGGGGGCGGCGCGATCAGCGCCCCATGCGGCGTTGGTAGGCGTTGTTCAACTGATCGGTCAAGGCCGGGTTGCTCTGCTTCGAGTCGGGAGCGTTGAAGGCGATGCGCACGCTGCCATCGCTCTGGCGCGTCAGGTCGATCCACACCGACGCGCCGCCCTTGCTGCCGACGATGCGGCCCGTGGCGCGGTCGGCCGACGTGACGTTGACGCCGCTGTCGGTGGCGGCATTCAGCGCGGCATCGAAGGACTGATCGAACTTCGAAGGGCCTGGCGCGAGCATGGTCGTCGGGTAGTAGGCCACGCAGCCGCTCAACGTGGCTGCCAGCAGCATCACCAGTGTCGTCCGTCGTGCAGTCGTCATGTCATCTCGCTTGTTGAATCACCAAGGGCACCTGCCGCTGGCTCGATGCGCGCGGGCTGAATCGGCAACTACTTCGCATCGGGCAATGTCCGCAGGTGCGCGGGGGCACATTGTCGCCGCGCGCGCGGTCTTTCGGTAGATTCGCGGCATGTTCTCACCAAGGCTGACCGCGCTCGCCAACTGCCGCGGCATCCTGCTCGGCGCGCTGCTGGCGCTGGGCATGGGCCCGGCGGCGTGGTCGCAACCGTCCGCGACCGACACCGCCGCCGACCCGTTCTTCAGGGATGCAAAAGCGGGCTACCACCTGCGCAGCTTCTACATGGACAAGACCAACACCGACGCGTCGGTGAATCAGGCCTGGGCGGCGGGCGGCTGGCTCTACGCTCAATCCGGCTACTGGCAGGATGTGCTGCAGCTCGGTGTCAGCTACTACTTCTCGCTGCCGCTCTATGCGCCCGACGGCGAAGGCGGCACGCAACTGCTGCGCCCGCCGCAGCAGTCGATCGACGTGCTCGGCGAGTTGTACGCGCGGGCGCGATACGCCAGGCAGACGCTGACGCTGTACCGCCAGGAAATCAACATGGGCTACACGCTGCCGGCCGGCGTGCGCTCGAACCGCAGCGACCTGAGCTATGTCGGCAAGCTCGACAACCGCATGGTGCCGGTCACCTACCAGGCCGCGCTGCTGGGTGGGCCGATCGAGCTGCCGGGGCTGGAAGAACAAGTCCTGCGCTACTGGGCCGGCTACGCGTGGGATGCCAAGCCGCGTGACTCGAACAACTTCGTCAGCATGGGCGAGGCCATCGGCGCCGATGGTTCGGGCGCGGGCATGTCCATCGCCGGCGCGCAGTGGTCGCCGATCAAGGACCTGTGGGCGCAGGCCTGGTACCACCGCAGCAACGACGTTCTCGGCATCGTGTTCCTCGATGTCGACTACGTCCAGCGGCTCGACGGCCAGCGCTACTGGCGGCTGGCCACGCAGTACACCCGTCAGGACGCGGCGGGCGGCAGTGCGCTCACCGGCAGTGATTTCAACACCTGGAACTGGCAGGCTTACGGCGAGTGCGGCTGGCAGTGGCTCAAGCTCTACGGCGCGTATTCGACCGTCGCCGATGGGCAGCAGATCCGCACGCCCTTTTCCAGTGGCCCGATCTACACCCAGATGGTGACGCGCAGCTTCACGCAAGCCGGTGAAAAAGCCTGGCTGCTGGGCGTGAGTGTCGGTCTCGACGCGGTGGCGCGGGACCTGATGATGTGGTTCGACATGGCCGACGGGCGCAGCGCCATCGATGCCGATACCGGCGCCGCGCAGCCCGACGAACGCGAGTACGACATCGGCGTGGTCTGGACCCACCGCGACAAGGGTTCGATGTTCGACGGCGCGCGCATCCGCGCTCGCGCGGCCTGGGTCTACGACTTTGGCGGCAGCAGCGGCACGCAGCGCGGCACCGATTACCGCATCGACGTCAACTGGCCGATCGGCTTTCTCTAGAGTCCACGGGCCGGAAGGATCAGGGCGGCGGAGACTGACCCCGATCGGTGTCGGCTTCTCACTTTGGCTTGATCCCGTCGAACAGGCCGGGCTCGATCGATTTCAGGTGCAGGTCCTGCTGCGGGAACGGAATCTCGATGCCGGCTTCCTTCAGTGCGGCATGCACGGCCACGGCCAGATCGCTACGCACGAACACGTACTCGTCGTAACCGGTCCAGGCGCGCACGCTGAAATCCAGCGAGCTGGCACCGAAGCCGGTGAACAGCACCGTCGGCGGCGGATGCTGCGCGACGCGGTCGAGGCCCTGCGTCACCCGCAGCAGCAGCTCGCGCACCATCGCCGGATCGCTGCCGTAGGCCACGCCGACGGGCAGATCGATGCGCCGCGTGTTGGTGCTGAGCGTCCAGTTGATCAGCTTTTCCGACAGCAGCATGCCGTTGGGAACGACCACGTCGGCGCCTTCGAAGGTGGTGAAGGTGGTGGCGCGCATGCCGATGTCGCGGATGGTGCCGATGGTGCCCGACACCTCCACCGTGTCGCCCGGCTGGATCGGCCGCTCGAACATCAGGATCAGCCCGGAGACGAAGTTGTTGACCACCGTCTGCAGGCCGAAGCCGATGCCGACGCTGAGCGCGCCCAGCACCAGCGTCACCTGCGAGACCTCGAAACCGGCCGCTGTCAACGCCACCAGCAGGCCGAGGATCAGCAGCCCGTAGTAGCTCATCGTCGAGGCGCTGTTGGCCACACCGCGCGGCAATGTCATGCGCGGCAGCACGTCTTCGGCGAGCACGCCGCGCACCGTCTTGGCGAGCCAGAAGGACAGGAACACCGACACGCAGAACAGGGCAACGCCGCCCAGCGTCATCGTGATGCTGCCGAAGCGCAGCGAGAAATCGAACAGCGCTTCCAGCCAGACCTGCAGCGGGCGCCACAGCCGAAAGGCGTCGAGCGTGCCGTACAGCCAGGCCAGGAACAGCGCCACCTCGAACAACTGCGACAGCACCCGCAGCAGCTTGCCGGCGCGCGCGTAGCCGGCATGCGGCCGCTGCGTGGTGGGCCGGAAGACGAAGTGCACCCAGCCGCGCACGGTGTTGCCCGCAGCGAGCAGGAACAAGCCGATGTAGGCGCTGTCCAAGGTGGCTTCGGTGAGCATCGTCGCCAGGGTGACGTTGCCGATCAGGTTGCACACGGTCGCGGTTGCCAGGGCCGCGCAGCCGCCGGCCAGCAGGTTGCGCGGCAGGCGCAGCAGGCGGCTGTCGCGCAGCCGCTGCGCCAGCAGAAGTCGCCGCAGCAACCACGCCAGCACCGCCAGCATGACCACGCTGTTCAGCAGCAGCACCAGGCGGAACAGCAGCGGCATCGAGGCCAGCGCCTGGCCGAGCAGGTTGAGCACGATGAAGGCGCCGCTGAAGTAGATGCCGTGCCCGAACAGGGTGCGGATGGGCTCGGGCTGCAGTCGCATGATCGGCAGCCAGCCGAGCAGCAGCAGCAGCCGCAGCGGCATGACGGGGCCGAAGAACTGGATCGCGATCAGGATCGTCAATGACAGCAGCAGCCACGTCGACAGCGGCCGCGTCAGCGCCTTGCGGTGGCGTGTGAGCGCGGCGTCGTCGGCGAAGGACTTCCGGGCCCGGGCCGACAGCACCAGGATCACCGGCAGCATCACCAACGCCAGCACGAGCACGCCGTCGTGCACGTTGCGCGCGCCACGCGCCAGGTCCCTGGTGAAGGCGGAATCCGAACCCAGCTGCTCGACCATCGTGGTCGTGGCCAGCCGGGTCTGCAAGTCGGCACCGGCGAGCGCGGCAAAAAGGTTGTCGGCGTCGCGTGTCCAGAGCCGGCGGTCGATGGCGGTGACGCGTGCGGCGGTGGCCGCCGCGCTGCGATTGATGCGCGCTTGCAGCACGGCGCCGTCGCGGCCCAGCGCCAGCAGTTGCGCCAACGATTGCGACACCGCGCGCTCGGCCAGCGTGAACGCCTCGAGCAGCAGATCGATGCGCTGCGCCAGCGCCGGCACCGTGTCGCCGACGATGCTCTGGCGCGTGTCCTGCCAGAGCTTGCGCCGCTGCACGATCGTCGCCGCATCCGCCGACACGGGCCGCACCACGGCCTGATGATCGGTCTGCCATTGGTGCGCCTGGCGGCCCAGGAACTCCAGATAGCGCTCCAGCGCCTCCAGGTTGTACAGCGTCATCGTGTCCAACCGGTTGCCTTGGGTCTTGGCGCCGATGTCGTCGATGTTGCGCCGGATCAGCGCCAGGTCCTGCGTCAGCCTGGCGGACTTGGCGTCGGTGCTGCTGCGTTTGATCACGTCCTGGATGAAGGCCTCGTCCTCGTCGGCGCGCTGCGCGATGTCGGCGATCGGGATCGTGGGCACCTGCACCTGCACCTGCGCCGGCGCGGCGGCTTCGGCCTTGGCCGACAGGCCGGGAATCTGCGCCAGGGTCGCGGAAGTCAGCAGCGCCAGCGCAAGACAGGCCAGTTTCAGAAGATGGGTCAGGGTCATCGATCGCACGGCAGCAGGTTCGACAGCGGGCGGCACCATTCTCGTTGGCATGCGGTCAACCGAAGCGACGGCCGGGGCGCAGCCGGCCTCAAGTGCCTGGTGTTGCCGCCCCGGTGCCCGCTTTCGCCTGCAGGTCGGCCGCGCTGTCCGCGTAGCGCTCGGCGATGGTGCGGCACGCCGCTTCGATCGCGAGAAAGGCATCGACGACGTCCGGGTCGAAGTGCGTGCCGCGACCTTCGCGAATGATCTGCACCGCCTTGTCGTGCGGAAACGAAGGTTTGTAGATGCGCCGCGAGATCAGCGCGTCGTACACGTCGGCCACCGCCATCAGCCGCGCCGACAGCGGAATGTGCTCGCCGGCCAGCCCCTGCGGATAGCCGCTGCCGTCCCATTTTTCCTGGTGCGAATAGGCGATCTCGCGCGCGTGCCCGAGAAACGACACCGGCTCGTCGAGCAGTGATTCGGCGGCGATGATGGCATCGCGCCCGAGCGTGGTGTGGGTCTTCATGACCTCGAATTCCCTGGCCGTCAGCCGGCTGGGCTTGAGCAGGATCGCGTCCGGGATGCCGACCTTGCCGATGTCGTGCAGCGGCGCCGACTTGAACAGCAGTTCGACTGTCGCGTCGTCCAGCATCGGCGCGAACTTCGGCTGCTTGCGCAGCTCCAGTGCGACCGCCCTGACGTAGTGCTGCGTGCGCCGGATGTGGTTGCCGGTTTCGTTGTCGCGCGTCTCGGCCAGCGAGGCCATCGCCATGATGGTCACGTCCTGCACGATCGAGATCTGCTTCGTGCGCCGTGCCACTTCGGCGGCCAGGTACTCGCTCTTGTCGCGCAGGAAATCGGCCGCTGCTTTCAGCGCCAGGTGCGTGCGCACGCGCGCCAGCACGATCGGCGGCGAGATCGGCTTGGTGATGTAGTCGACGCAGCCGACGTCGAAACCGCGGCTCTCGTCGTCGACCTGCGTCTTCGCCGTCAGGAAGATGACCGGAATGTCGCGCGTCGCCACATCGGCCTGCAGCCGTTGGCACACCTCGTAGCCGTCCATGCCCGGCATCATGATGTCGAGCAGCACCAGATCGGGCTTCGGCTCCGACGCCGCCAGCTTGAGCGCGCGCTCGCCGTGGGTCGCCACCTTGGTGCGGTAAGCGTCCTTGAGCAGCCCGTTCATGAGCGTCAGGTTCTCGGGCGTGTCGTCCACGATCAGCACCACCGGCTTCGCGGGTCGGTCGTCGAGCGCATCGTTCATGTCTGTTCCTGCAGGCCGATCCCGGCGCGCGCCGCCGCCGCGCGCAGCCGCTCGAGCGCCACGTCGAATTCGAATGACTGCACAGCGTGTTCGATGGCGGCGAAGGCGTCAGCGCTGAACGCCGCGCGCAGCGCGGCCGAGTGCCCGGCGAGCCAGTCCACCGCTTCACCATCGCCGGATGCCAGCATCTGCACCAGCTGCTCGAGTTGCGCCGCATCGGCCGGTGCGACGGAGCTGCCCGCTGGGGCCTGCTCATCCGGCAGCGCGTCCAGTGTGGCCACCGCCGCCGTCAGAGCCGGCTCGAAGGCGGCCAGCGCGCGCGCCTCGTCTTGCGCGGTGTCAATTGCGGATTCGAGTGTCGCTGCAAGGTCGCTGAGCGCCATCAGTCCGAGGTTGGCAGCCACGCCTTTGACCGTGTGCGCCTCGCGCTCGGCCACGGCCCGCTCGCCGCGGGCGAGCGCCTCGCGCACGCGCTGCGCGGCGTCGGCCTGGCTTGCTGCGAAGCGGCGCAGCAGGCGACGGTAGAGATCGGTGTTGCCGCCGACACGCCGCAGTCCGGCCGCCACATCGAGGCCGTCGCTCGGCGGCCATTCAGAGCCCTCGCCCACCGCGCGCGGTGCGATGGACACTTTCGTGCGATCACCTCGGGTCCAGCGCGCCAGCGTGCGCAACATCGAGCGCGGGTCGAGCGGCTTGGCGATGTGATCGACCATTCCCGCGCTCAGGCAGCGCTCGCGCTCCTCGGCCATCGCGTGCGCGGTCATCGCGATGATCGGCAACTCGGCAAAACGCGCGTCGGCGCGCAGCCGCCGCGTCGCCTCCAGCCCATCGATCTCAGGCATCTGCAGGTCCATCAGCACTGCATCGTACGCATGCGGCGCGTGATCCAGTCGTTCGATCACTTCGCGGCCGTTGCCGGCCACATCGACCACCACGCCCGCACCTTCGAGCAACTCGACCGCGATCTGCTGGTTGATCTCATTGTCTTCGGCCAACAGCACGCGCACACCGGCGAGCGCGGGCTGCTCGTCGGCCGCCGCGGCCGCCGCATGCGCAATCTCGGCCTGCTCGGGCGCGAACAGACCGACCAGCGTGTCGACCAGCATCGACCCGTTGACCGGCTTGACGAGGAACGCGTCGATGCCCGCCGCTTCGGCCTCGGCACGCAGCTCCTCGCGCCCGAAGGCGGTGACCATCGCCAGGCGCAAGGGCCGCGCGGCCGTGCGCTCGCCGCGGATGCGGCGCGCGGTCTGGATGCCGTCCAACCCGGGCATCTTCCAGTCGAGCAGCACGAGGTCGAAGGGGTGGTCGAGGTCGGCCTGGTGCACGGCGGCCAGCGCCTCCTCGCCGGAGGCCACCGTGCCGACGCTGAAACCCAGCGTGCGCAGCAACTCGCCGAGGATCTCGCGCGCGGACGGGTTGTCGTCGGCGACGAGCGCGCGCGCGCCGTTCAATGAAGCAGGCAAGACTCGTCGCCGCAATGCGCCCTCCCCGCCGATGCCGAGCCAGGCGGTTAAGCCGAAGGTGCTGCCGGCACCGGGCTGCTGATTCGACCCAGATCGTGCCACCCATCAGATCGACCAGGCGGCGCGAGATGGCCAGTCCGAGGCCGGTGCCGCCATATTTGCGCGTGGTCGAGCCATCGGCCTGGCGTGAAGGCCTGGAACAGGTGTGACGACTGCTCGGGTGTCATGCCGATGCCGGTGTCGGCGACCTCGAAGCGCAGCTGCACCTTCTCGCCGGTGCGTTCGGCGCAGCGGATGCGCACGTCGATCTCGCCGTGCTCGGTGAACTTGATCGCATTGCTGAGCAGGTTGGTGACGATCTGGCCGATGCGCAGCGGGTCGCCGACCAGCCCCTGAGGCACGTCCGGCGCGACGTCGATGACCAGTTCGAGACCCTTGTCGGACGCCTTCTGCGCGACCAGCGACGACGCGCTGTCGAGCACTGCGTCGAGGCGGAACGGCACCGCCTCGAGGTTCAGCTTGCCGGCCTCGACCTTCGAGAAATCGAGGATGTCGTTGATGATGCCGAGCAGCGAGGTGCCGGCGTTGTGGATCTTGGCCACGTAGTCGCGCTGCTTGGCATCGAGCGCGGTCTTCAGCGCCAGGTGCGACAGGCCGATGATGGCGTTCATCGGCGTGCGGATCTCGTGGCTCATGTTGGCCAGGAACGCCGACTTGGCCTGTGTCGCGTCCTCGGCGATGCGCCGCGCCTCGTGCATCGCCTCGGCCGCTTCGTGCTCGACGGTGACGTCGTCGATGATCCACACCGTCCCCTTGGCCAGGTCGGCCGCATCCACCGCGCGCCCCGACAGACGGCACCAGAAGGTGCTGCCGTCCTGGCGCTGCAACTGCTGCTCACGCTGGTGCGTGTCGCCGCGCGCGAGTTGCGCGTACACCTCTTCGCCGCCGCGAAGGTAGTCGTCGTCGCTCGGGTACCACACGCGGGTCGGCTGGCCGGCGAATTCTCCCGGGCCGTAGCCGAACAGTTCCTCGAGCTTGCGGTTGCAACGCTCGATGACGCGCTCGCGGATCAGCGCGATGCCCATCGTGGCCGATTCGAAGACCGCCCGCTGCTCGTCCATCGCCGCGTGCAAGGCCACCTGGGCAGCCTGAATCTCGCGCGTGCGCGCCTCGACCTTGTGCTCGAGGTCGCGCGTCGCGTCGAGCAGCGCCTGGCGCATCTTCTCCTGCGTCGCGGCCAGCGCCAGCAACTCGCTCGAATCGGCGCGCACCTGCACCGGCCGCTCCAGGTCCAGATTGCCGATGCGCTCGCTTTCGCGCGCCAACTCGCCCACCGTGCGCGACAGACGCCGCGCGCCGACATTCGCGCTCAGCATCGCCAGCGCCAGCGTGGCCGCGAAGATGGCACCGATCGCGGCCAGCTGCCACGGCCGCCAGAGCGCGAAATCGCTGCGCGGCGCAACCGCCGCAACGACGAAGCGGCTGCTGCCCACCGCCACCGTGTCGAAGTGCGCGTACCAGGGCTCGCCCTGGTGCGTGAACTGCAGCGGCGTCGACGGCGGACGGCCGGCGGCTTGCCACAGCGGCAGTGCTGCCGCATGCAGCTCGAAGCCGGCTTCGGCAGGGGTTTTCAGCAGGCGCGCCTTGACATCCCCTGCCCCGCGGATGGCCGGATGGCGCGGCATGGCCAGCAGACGCCCGTCGTCGCTGAGGATGGCGACGCGGCCGACATCACCGACACCCAGCGCGGTGGTGAGCCGCGACAGATCGCTGAGCGCGACGTCGAAGGCGACCACATAGCGCTTGCCGGTCTGGCGATCGGTCCAGCGCGCCGAGGCGGTGATACCGAGCTCGCCGGTGGTGAGAAACACGTGCGGCTCGGTCCAGTACACCCCGTCTTCGTTGGCCAGCGCCAACGCGCCGGCGAACCAGGGGCGCTGGCGCGGGTCGTAGTCGCCGTTGCGCATCTGCTCGTCGAGAAAGCCGCCGCCGCGATCCCATTGCAGCCAGCGCTGCGCGGACGGGTTCTTCGCGACATCGGTCAGGCGGTTGCTCCAGCCGCGCTCGGTGCGCAGCAGCAGGATTTCCTGGCCGTCTTCGCTGGCGAACAGCGCCGCGTCGATCTCGGGCCGGTTGCGGATCAGCGGCAGGACGAGGCGGTTGAACTCCTCATGGTCGCCGATGTAGAGCGCACCGCTGCGCCCCCACAGCCGCGCGGTCTCGACGATGTGCCCGACCCCATCGACAAGCGCGCGCACCTGCGACGAAGCCGCGGTGGCCGCGTGGCGCATGTCGCGCGCAGCAAGATCGTTCTCGGCCGGCAGCAGGATCAGGCGCCACACGGCGGCCGCGAACAGCAGCACGGTGAGCACGACCACGCCGCCGATGCCCAGCAGCAGCTGGGTGCGCACGCTGCGGGGGGTCATGCGCCAGCCCACGCAGCAAGTTCGGCAAAGCGCTGGTCATGCGCGCCCAGGAACGCGAAGTGGGCTGATCGAACCGGCGTTCCCATACCAGCCGAATCAAATGGCGGCTTTGAGAAGGCGAAGCTTTACCTTCGGGAAGGAGCGGAAACCACGGTCGAAGGTGACCATTTCGCACGCCTGCGCCTGAGCCAGCGCGGCCAACCAAGCGTCGGTCCAGAGATCGGGCGAAGGCTCGCGCCGAGCCACGTTGCCGTACCAGAGCGTGTCGTGCGCGGCCGGGACCTGATCGACCCGCTCGATACGGGGATCGTCGATCAGGCTCTGGACTGCGTTCCAGGCCGCCGCCGGGCGCAGCACAGAGGACCCCATCACCCTGGTGTTGGACAGCAGCCGCAGCAGGGCCATGCGCACCGGCAGACACAAGCCCACCTCGTCGTCGTTGCACGCGTCCCACCATTCGGCGGCGGGCGCCTGGAGCGCATGCCCTTCAGTGAGCAAGGGCAGCAGGACGTTCGCGTCAGCGATGCAGCGCACGCGCCTTGCCCACTTTGGCACGCTGCAGGTCTTCAGCGTCCAGCTGCTTGACTGCATCGGGACTCAGACGACGCAGCGGCGCGTCGGCGGCGAGCTTGACCGGCGGCCGATTGAGGCGCTTGCGCGGGCGTTCGGCGCCGGACATCTCGCGCTGCAGCGCATCGACGACGAGTTGCCTCAAAGTCGATCCTCTCTCAACGGCTTCAATCTTGGCGCGCCGCAGGATGTCATCGGGGAGATCGAGTGTCGTTCGCATGGCAGCAAACCACATTTGTGCTGATGTGACTCACTGTAGCAGAGAGAAGATTGGCGACGGTCGTGGCCGGTTGCCGCTGCCGCATGCCAAACGACGATTCAGCACGAACCGCACTGCGCCCAACGCGCCCGCCAACCGACATCGATCTCGAGCCGAGCGTCGGTGGCGGTAATCACCTCGTCGACGCTGACGCCCTCGGCGGTCTCGATCAGCACCAGCCTGCCATGCACCGGCCTGATGACGGCCAGCTCGGTGATCACCAGGTCGACGGCGCGTGTCGAGGTGATCGGCAAGGTGCAGCGCGGCACGATCTTCGCGCCCTGCGGCGAGCGGTGCGACATGGCGACGATGACGCAGCGCGCGCCGGTGACCAAGTCGCCCGAGCAAGCGGGAGTTCACTCTCCTCGCTGGGGGACGGCGCCGGCCCGGGCGAAGCGGTTGACGGGTGCTGCTGGACCGTGTCGCGACCTTGCGGGCGCGCCGCTACCGCCTTCGCGTCACCCTGCTGGCCGGCCGGCTGCCCGGTGGCCGTTTAGACTAAGGCAAGGGGGGCGGGCGGGCAAGGCCGCTTCAGTATTTGAACTCGCGCAGCACCCGGCCGCTGTTGTGCGCCGTGCGCTGGCCGTCCAGCATGGCGAACTGGCCGTTGACCATCACGTGCACGATGCCGCCGGGGTATTGGCGCGGCTGGCTGACGGTGAAGCGGCTTTCGATCTGCGCGGCATCGAACACCGTGACGTCGGCCCAATGGCCTTGGCAGAGGCTGCCGCGCTTCAGCAGGCCCAACCGTGATGCCGGCAGCGAGGTGATGCGACGCAACGCTTCGGCCAGCGGCAGCACATGGCGCTCGCGCACATAGTGCTGCAAGAAGCGCGCGGCCCAGCCATAGCCGCTCAGCGAAAAGAGCTGGTCCTTCAGCACGCCCTCGGGTGCCAGCGCGGCAGTGTCGGAGATGACTGCGCAGTCGCTTTGCTTCATGAACAGTTCGACCTGGCCTTCATCGAAGCTCTGCGTGGCCCACATCAGGCGCGGCGCATCGTCGCCCTCTTCGATCAGCATGTCCATCAGTGCATCGTAGGGGTCGACGCCGCGCATGCGGCCGATCTCGGCGAAGCTGGTGCCGACCAGGCTGCGATTGGCACGCGCATTGAGCAGCACGATCTTGTCCCAGTGCCCGGCCTTGACGATCAGCAGCATCGGCGCCGGGTTGTCCTTCACCCTTTGCCGTACCGCCGGATCCTCGAGCCGCTTCAAGGTGACCTGGGTGCCGCCTTCGCGCGCCCACTTGGGCAGGATGGCCATCACGCCAGTATTGTTCCAGTCGTGCGGGATCACATCGAAGGCCACGTCCACGTCGTGCCGCTTGGCCAGTTCGATCATCTCAAGGGTGTGCTCACCGGCATAGGCCGGGGCACCGTACTTGGTCTGCATGTGCGAGATCTGCAGGCGCGCACCCGCCTGGCGAGCCGCCGATATGGCCTCGGCAAAACCCAGGTCGTAGTGCCGATCGCGGTTGCGCACATGGCTGCTGTACAGGCGGCCGCGGCAGCCCGCTGCCTGGCACATCGGCACCAGATGCTCGGGCGAGGCCAGGATGCCAGGCCAGTATTCCAGGCCGGTGGAGAAGCCGGCGGCGCCGTCGTCCAGTGCCTGCTCGACAAGGCGCGTCATCTGCTGGATATCGTCGGGCTCGCCGGCATGCAGCGCATCGCCCAGCACCGCCCGATGCACCGTGCCATGGCCGACGAAGGCGGCCACGTTGACGCCCAGCGTTTCTTCCTGCAAGGCATCGAGGTATTGGCCGAAGGTCTGCCACTGCCGGCCCTTGGCCGCACCGGGAGCAAAGCCGGCCGACAGCTCGACACGGTCGTTCCGCGCGCGCAGTGGTGCGCAGCTCACGCCGCATTGGCCGACGACTTCGGTGGTCACGCCCTGGTGCACCTGGCTTTGCGCGCCGCCATCCACCAGCAGCGTGAAGTCGGAATGCGTGTGCAGGTCGACAAAGCCAGGCGCCACCGCCAGGCCGCTGACGTCGAAGACCTGTGCCGCCGAGGCATCGGGCAGCTGGCCGATGGCGGCGATACGGCCGCCGCTGATGGCCAGGTCCTGCAACCGCCGGTTCGCCACCCAGGCCGTCGTAGAGCGTGCCACCGCGAAAGATGATGTCGAACATGCCAGATCGCCTCCAGACGCGTGTCTCAGCGGGACGGCCCGTAGACCAGGTTGGGCAGCCACAGCGTGGCTTCGGGCCACAGGATCAGGAACATCAGACCCACCATGTAGGCCAGGATAAACGGCAGCACGCCGATCGACACCTGCTCGATGCTGATGCCGGTGATGCGCGCGGCGACGTTCAGGTTGCCGCCCACCGGGGGCGTGAGAAAGCCGATCTCGCAGGTCATGACCGTGAACACGCCGAACAGCACCGGGTCCACGCCCATCGACTTGACCAGCGGCAGGAACACGGCGGTAAACAGGATGATCTGCGCCAGCGACTCCATGAAGGTGCCGATGAAGATGTAGAACAGGCCGATCAGCATCAGGATCAGGATGCGGTTGTCGGTCATCGAGGTCACCAGCGATTGCACGGCCGTGGGCACGTCGAAATGCGCCGTCAGCTGCCCGAACGCCTGGGCCGGTGCCAGCAGCACCAGCAGCCCGGCCATCAGCGCGGTGAAGCGCAGCGATTCGATGATCTTCTGCAGGTTCAGCTCGCGGTAGATGAACAGGCCCACGAAGAGCGAATAGAACACCGCCACGGCAGCGGCTTCGGTGGGCGTGAAGGCGCCGCCGTAGATGCCGCCCAGGATCAGCACCGGTGCACCGAGCGCCCACTTGCCGGCCCAGAACATGCGCGCGCAGTAGCGCAACGCGAATGCCTGGCCGCTGAGGTCACCGCCGAAGCGGTTGCGCCGCGCCAGCACATAGCTGGTGAGCAGCAGCAAGGCGGTGATGAACAACCCCGGCACGAAGCCGGCCAGGAACAGCCGCGGTATCGAGGTCTCGGACACCAGGCCGTAGATGATCATCAGGTTGCTGGGCGGGATCATGCTGCCCAGCGCACCGGCCGAAGCCGACACCGCGGCGGCAAATCGCGGCGAGTAGCCCTCGCGCCGCATCGCCGGGATCATCACGCTGCCGATGGCCGCCGTGGTGGCCGGCCCCGAGCCCGACAGCGCGGCGAACATCGCGCAGGCCACCACCGTGACCATGCCCAGGCTGCCGCGGTAATTGCCGACGAAGGACTTGGCCACATCGATCATGCGCGTGGCCATGCCGCCGACTTCCATCAAGCGCCCGGCCAGGATGAACAGCGGGATCGTCAGCAGCGGAAAGGGTTGCAGTGCGGTAAAGCCCGACTGTGTCAGCAGCGTGTACGGGATGTCGATCAGGTACAGCGCCAGCGCAGTGGTGATGCCGATGCCGGCGATCAACGGCACACCGAACACCGTGAGCGCGGTGAACACCACGCAGATGAGAACCAGATCGCTCAAGACGGCTTCAGCTTTGCTGGTATTCGGCTGAGACGCCCGGCAACTCGCGGCGGTCGGTGGCGTACCAGCGCAGATACAGCTGCACCAGGCGCAGCGACATCAAGACGTAGCCGATGAGCACGATGGTCTCGGGCCAGAACATGTTGATGCCCAGCGCCGGCGAGGTCGACGGCCGCGTCCACAGCGTGCCGAGATAGTCGATGCTGACGTAGATCATGAACAGGTTGAACAGCAGCCACACCGCATCGGCCAGCATCACCAGCGGCAGCGCCAGCCAGCGCGGCAGTGCGACGATGCCGGCCATGATGCGGATGTGGAAGCGCTCGCGCACCGCCAGCGCGGCGCCCATGTAGACGGCCCAGACCATGGCGATGCCGGCCAATTCCTCGGTCCAGGTCAGAGCGGTACCGAAGCCGTAGCGCAGGATGACCTGCAGGAACACGAAGCAAGCCACCGCCGCCAGCAGCGTGCAGGCTACGAGTTCCTCGAAGTGGCGGTCCAGAAAGCGCAGCATCGGGGCCGGCCTGATTGCGGGATTGCCGCGGCTGTTTTCCGGGCTCGCCCTACTTGGCCGCCGCCTGGATCTGGTTGACCAGTTCGGTGAACTTCGGGCCGCGCTCGGCCGCGAATTCCTGCTGCACCTTCTGCGCCGCGGCAATGAACGGACCGCGCGGCGGCTTGGTCATGCTCATGCCGCCCTTTTCCACCAGCCATTGGCGGATCTCGGCGGTTTCCTTGGTCTGGATCGCGGTGTGATAAGCGCCCGCTTCCTCGGCCGCCTTGCGCACGGCCGCGGCCTGCTGCGCATTCAGTTTCTTCATCATGCGGTCGCTGGCAAACAGCGGGGCCACACCGGCAAAGTGATCGAGGATTACCAGGTGCTTGCTGAACTCGTAGAACTTCATGTCCTTGATGACCGAGGTGCCGTTGTCGCCGCCGTCGATAGTGCGCGTTTGCAGCGCGGTCGGCGTTTCCGACCAGGCCAGCGGCACCGGCTCGGCGCCGAAGGCCTGGAAGGTGGCGATCATCACCTTGTTCTTCGGCACGCGCAGCTTCAGTCCCTTCATGTCGGCCATGCTGTTGACCGCCTGGCGCGAGTTGAACAGGTCGCGGTAGCTCGGTGCACCGAAGGTCAGCAGGTGCACGCCGGTATCGGCCAGCAACTGCTTGCGGATGCTCTCGCCCACCGGCCCGGCGGTGACCTTGGTGACATGGTCTTCGCTTTGGAAGATGTAGGGCAGCACGAACACGTCCATCAACGGCCAATGCGGCGAGACGTTGTTCTGGCTGATGAAGTAGGCATCGACCGTGCCCAGCTGCATGGCCTTGAAGGCGTCGTCCTCGGTGCCGATCTGCGCGCAGCAGCGCAGCTTCACTTCCACCGCGTTGTCGGTGTACTTCTCGACCAGCTCCTTGAACTTGGCGGCCGGGATCGAGTAGGCCGAATCGGCGGGCGTCGACCAGCCCACGTTCATCACGATCTTGTCAGCGCCCAGAGCGCTGGCCGCCAAGCCCAGCAGGATCGGCAATGCTGCCAAGCGGCGCAGGCCGTGGATCATCGACTTGGAAAGCGGCTCGGCGAAGTGCATGGCAGGACTCCTTGCGGTGGTGGCGCGAACGTTGGCAAGACTAGGCCTGCCTAGAAAAACCGTCTATGTCCAGTTTGGCGGTATGAATAGGGCCAGTTCAAATTTCACGCGCGCATCGCAGTTCAGGCGCGCGCAGTCGTCCGGCTGGAATAGAGCGCCTGGCGCACGACGTCGACGATGTGGCGGCAATCGGCTTCAGTCAGCGACAGCGGGATGCGCAGATCGCACAGGGTCGCCAGCGCCGCTGCGGCCCGTGGCAACGACTGCGCGTTGGCGATGTAGCGCCAATGCGTCCACTGGCTGGTGAAGCCCAGCGGTTCAGGCGCGCCGAACCACTTCAGGTTGATGCCGCGCGCAGCGGCTTCGGCAATGAAGGCAGTCATCTGCGCCGCATCGGCATGCGGCAGCCGGAACTGGATCGAGCTTTGCACGTACTGCTCCAGAGGTGGGCGGTGCGGCAGTTGCACCCCGGGCAGTGCGGCCAGGCCCGCCGCCAGCCAATCGTGCCGCTGGTTCCAGCGGCGGCAGCGGTCGGCGAGCACCGCGCCGAGCTGCGGGCGAACGATGGCGGCCACCAGATTGCTCAAGCGCAGGCTGAAGTTGGGTGTGTCGTACTTCCAGCGCTCGAAGACCTCGTCGGCAGGCCTGACCGCGTGCGCGCGCCAGTGCATGTAGCTGCCGGTGTAGAGGATGGCCCGGGCGGCGATGTCATCGTCGTCGGTGACCAGCAGGCCGCCCTCGCCGCCATTGGCGTGCTTGTAGCTTTGCAGGCTGAAGCAGCCGATGCGGCCCCAGGTGCCGGTGGCGCGGCCGGCCCAGCCGGCTCCCATCGTGTGGGCACAGTCTTCGACCAGCGCCACGCCATGGCGTTGGCACAGGCCCGTCAGCCTCGGCATGTCGGCAATGTGCCCGCGCATGTGCGACAGCAGCAGCACGCGCGCCGGGCCGCGCGCCAGCTTGCGCTCGAGGTCTTCGAGGTCGATGGTCAGGTCGTCGGTCACGTCGACGAGTTGCAGCCGCGCGCCGGCATGCGCCACGGCACCGGGAACCGGTGCCAAAGTAAAGCAGTTCGACAACACGGTGTCGCCCGGCTGCACGCCCAGCGCCTTCAGCGCGATGAACAGTGTCGAGCCGCAGGAGTTCATGCCCACGGCATAGCGCACACCCAGCGCATGCGCAAACTCGGCCTCCAGTTGCGCTGCCTCGGCCGGCACGCTGCTGGCTTCGCCGTAGCGATGCAGCTTGCCGCTGGCGAGCAGTTCCAGCGCCGCTTGCACGCCCGCCGCGGGTATCGGTTCCTGGGCCGTCAGATCGAGGGGCTGCATGCTCACGATCCGTCCACCGTCCCGACCGGAGGGCCGAGCTCGAAACGCTCTTGCGGGAAGTACTTGTGCAGCCGGAGGTCGCCCGTGCGCGCGTGGCCTTCCATGCCCTCCAGACGCGAAATGCGCGCCGCCACCTGGCCGACCTCGCGGCTGGCGCCCCGGCTCAACCGTTGCCAGGTCACGGTCTTGATGAACTTGCCCACCGACAGGCCGCCGCTGTAGCGCGCCGCGCCGCGGGTGGGCAGGATGTGGTTGGGGCCGGCACACTTGTCGCCGTAGGCCACCGTGGTCTCTTCACCCAGGAACAGCGAGCCATAGTTGGACAGATGGGCCAGCCACCAGTCGAGGTCGGCGGCCATGACCTGCACGTGCTCGCCGGCATAGCGGTCGCTGACGGCCACCATCTCCTCGCGGCTGTCGCACAGCACCACCTCGGCATGGTCGCGCCAGGCCGCGGCGGCAGCGCTGCGCGCGGGCTCGGGCAACTCGGCGATAACACCCGGCGCGCGCTCGAGCACCTCCCTGGCGAGCCGGCGCGAGCTGGTGATCAGCCACACCGGTGAATCGGGTCCGTGCTCGGCCTGGCCAATCAGGTCCATGGTGACGATCGCGGCATCGGCGGTGTCGTCGGCGATCACCGCCGACTCGGTCGGACCGGCCACCACATCGATGCCGACGCGGCCGAAGAGCAGGCGTTTGGCTTCGGCAACGAAACGATTGCCCGGCCCGACGATGATGTCGGCACCCGGGTCTGCGGGCGCACCGAACAAGCCAAAAGCCAAGGCCGCCACGGCCTGCACGCCGCCCAGACAAAGCACGCGGTCTGCGCCACTGGTCTTCATGGCGTACAGGATGGCTGGGTGGACGGGCTGCCCGGCGTGGGCAGGCGAACTGGCCACGATGTGCGCGACGCCGGCCACCTTGGCCGTGCCCACGCTCATGATGGCACTGGCGGCATGGGCGTAGCGCCCCCCAGGTACGTAGCAGCCGGCAGCGCGGCAGGGAATCAGGCGCTGCCCCGTGATCAAGCCCGGCAGCAGTTCGGCCTCGAACTCCTGCATCGAGTCACGCTGGCGGCGCGCGAAATCCTGGACCCGCTGGCGGGCGAAGGCGATGTCGTCCTTCACGCCGGCACTGAGTGAGCGTTCGGCCCGCGCGAAGTCATCTTCACTGACCCGCACGTCGCCGGTATGGCCGTCGAGATCGCGGGCATAGCGCAGCACGGCCTCTTCGCCCTGCTGCTCTATTTCGGCCAGCATGCGCCGCACCGTGTCGGTGGTGGCGGTCTCGAAAGCCGGCGGCGGCGGGTTCGCTTTCTTCAGGGTTTCAATGGTCATGACGGAAGGAGGTTTGCAGGTCGTCTCAGCCCGAAATGGGCAACGGCCGCTGGCGCAAGTGAAGCACGCCGCGCCGGCTGCTATAAGTCCAGTTTCATGGAATAGGTAGAGCCAGATGCCAGCCCAACCCTCGCCGACGCCGCGCAGTGCCGCGCTGGCGATGCCGCGCCAGACCGCGCTGCAGTCACCGATGTGGTCGCGGCTGTTCAGGCGGCTGGCCGGGCGCGGCAGCCTGCAATCGCGCATCCGCGACATGCTGGCCCTGGCGGTCAGCGAAGGCTTGCTGGCGCCGGGGGCGCGTCTGCCGTCGAGCCGGCAGCTGGCGCTGGAACTGGGCGTATCGCGCATGACCGTGACCAAGGCGCTCGAACACCTTTGCGACACGGGCCTGGTCTGCGCATTGCCGCGCAGCGGCCTGCGCGTCAGCACCGACGCCCTCACCGCGCGGGCGCTGCCTTCGCGGCCGCTCGAAGCAGCGCCCGCAACGCAGCGCGGCCCGGCGTGGGAATTGCGCCTGAAGCTGCAGCCCAGCGCACAGCGCAACATCCGCAAGCCGGCCAATTGGCAGGAGTTGCCGTATCCCTTCATCTATGGACAATTCGATGCCAGCCTGTTCCCGCTGCGGCAGTGGCGCGAATGCGCGCAGGAATCGATGCACGTGTCCGCCATCCGAAGCTGGGCGCCGGACCACATCGATCGCGACCACGAGCCACTGATCGAACAGATCCAGCAGCGGCTGCTGCCAGCGCGTGGCATCTGGGCGCGGCGCGAGGAGATCCTGATCACCGCCGGCGCGCAGCAGGCCACCTTTCTGCTCGCGCAATTGCTGGTAGGCCCGCGCACGGTGGTCGGCGTGGAAGACCCCGGCTATCCGGACGCCCGCAACAACTTCCTGCTGCGCAGCGCGGCAGTGCGGCCGTTGCCGGTGGACGAAGAAGGACTGGTGGTGGGGCCGGCGCTCGCGCGCTGCCGCTATGTGTACGTCACGCCCAGCCACCAGTGTCCGACCACGGCCACGATGTCGTTGGCGCGGCGACAGCAACTGCTGCAGGCGGCCGATCGGCACGATCTGGTGATCATCGAAGACGATCACGAAAGCGAACTGAACTTTGCCCACCGGCCCACCGCGGCGCTGAAGAGCCTGGACAGCCAGGGCCGTGTCATCTACATCGGTAGCCTGTCGAAGACGCTGGCGCACGGCCTGCGCCTGGGCTACATGCTGGCGCCGCTGCCGCTGCTGAACGAGCTGCGCGCGCTGCGCAGACTGACGCTGCGCCATCCACCGACGAATAACGAGCACACGGCCGCGCTGTTCATTGCCCATGGCTTTCACGAGAGCTTCGTTCGCCGACTCAACATTGCCTATCGCGAGCGAGCCGCCGCCTTGCGCCAGTCGCTGGCACTGCACTGGCCCGACGCGCAGGCCCGCCCGGCGCTGGGGGGTTCGGCGCTGTGGGTGGCCCTGGCCGCGCACCAGAACACGCGCGCGCTGGCCCAGCGCGCGGCAAGCCACGGCATCGTCATCGAGCCCGGCGATGTCTTCTTCGCCAAGGCGGCGGCACCGCGCCATTTCATGCGCCTGGGGTACTCGTCGATACCGGTGTCTCGCATCGATGCCGGCATCGCGCAGCTGGCAGCGCTTCGATGGGATCTGTAGTGTGCGCCGCTGGACTTGCGGATCTTGCACGGGGGTATGCCGCCACGTTCAGCGCTTCGGTTGAAGGAACCGCGCGAGCGCTCGAGCAAGGCGTGAAGGACGAGGCATCAAGACATCCACACCCGCGACCGGGGCAACTTCGGCGCGCAATGACGCCGGCACGAGCGCCCGGACAATGCGGGGCACGATGGACCTGATTGCACTCACCGATCGGCTGCAGCAAGCCGCACCGATCGTCGTCTTCTTCAACGTGCTGCTGCAGCAGCTCGGCCTGCCCGTGCCCTCGGTGCCGACGATGCTGCTGGCCGCCAGCCTGGCGGCCACGCCGGCTTCCCTGGCGCCGTTGCTGGCGCTGGCGGTCGTCGCTTCGGTTGCAGCCGACCTGGCCTGGTATGCGGCCGGGCGATTTTTCGGCTACCGCGTGCTCGCCGGTTTGTGCAGGATCTCGATCAGTCCGACCTCCTGCGTGCAGAAGACCGAGGCGCGCTTCGTGCGCTGGGGCGTGTGGTCGTTGGTGGTTGCGAAGTTCGTGCCCGGCTTTTCGACTGTCGCGCCGCCCATCGCCGGCACCTTGCGCATGCCACTGCGCCGCTTTGTCGCGGCCTCTGCCGCAGGCGCCGCACTGTGGGCCGGCGCGGCGCTGGCCGCCGGCTGGCTGTTGCATGGCGCCGTTCCCGACCTGATCGTGGCACTCGACCGCAATTCCGCCAGCGCCGTGGTGCTGCTGTTGTCGGCCATCGGGCTCTGGCTGGCCTGGAAATTCTGGCAACGGCAGCGCTTTGTGCGGCTGCACGCCGTCGGCCACGTCACGGTGGAGGACCTGCTGCAAGAGCTGGCCGGTGAGCGAGCGCCGCTGCTGCTGGACCTGCGCAATCACTCGATGATCGTCGAGACCGGCGAAATACCGGGTGCGGTGGCGAGCGATGCGTCCGGCGTGCTGCAAGCGGTGGCCGGGTGGCCGAAGGACCAGCCGATCGTGACGCTGTGCGCCTGTCCCCAGGACGCGGCGGCGGTACTCGCCGCCAGCCAGCTTCGCGACAAGGGCTATGCGGCGGCACGGCCGTTGCTGGGCGGCTGGGAGGCCTGGCTGGCGAGCCTGCCGCACAGCCCGCCGCGGCAAGATCTGCCCGCCAGTGCAGACCGACAAGAGCTGCAGCCCAAGCCCGTGTGATGGCCGCTGGGCGCCAGGGTCAGTCGACGCCGCAGCCGCCGTGTCGCGGCGGCAGCTCGGCCTCATCGAGCACGGTTGCGGCCGTGTCGTCGGGGATGCTTTCGGCGGCTTGGCGCGGCCGCGCGCCGGGTCGACGTCACGGTCGAGACGATGGGTGTCGGCGACGGGCTTCATGAAGGGCGCGGATCGGCTGGGCTTTGCTGACGGCGTGTGGCGCTCGGCCTTCCGCGTGGCCTGGTATCGCTCGCTACGGCGTACGGCCGACGTCTCTGTATCGCCATGAACATTTGATTCCTTCGTGACCGCTTCGTGTTCAACGCTGCCTATTCTTCAAGCATGTGCACGGCCCCATGGGCCGGCCCCGAACCAAGGAGAGTCGAATGATCACGCCATTGAACACACCCTTCCGCAATGCCGGCTTCGAATTGCGCTTCGAGTCCTTGTTCGACGCAGGCCGGGCATTGGTCTTCCCTTGTGACGCCGCAGGCCAGGTCGACATCGATGCGCTCAGCGATCGCGCACGCGACAACTACCTTTGCGCGCGCGCCCTGATGGGGCGCGAATTCGGCTACCCGAAGATGTGCGCGTCGTACGTCCATTGAGCGTCTTCGATGCCGACACGGGAGCGGCTCATGACCCAACCGGCCGCGCGAACTGCATTCGTCTTTGCCGGCGGCAGCAGCCTGGGCGCGATCCAGGTCGGCATGCTCAAGGCGCTGGTCGGCGCTGGCTACACCGCCGACATGGTGGTCGGCTCGTCGGTGGGCGCGATCAATGCCGCGTGGTTCGCCGGCAACCCGACCGGCCAAGGCGTGGCGGCGCTCGAAGCCATCTGGCGCGGCATCCGCCGCAGCGACATCTTCCCCACCCACCCGATCGGCAGCCTGGTCGGGCTGTTCTCGCGTCGCGGCTATCTGGTCGACTCGGCAGCCCTGGCGCGCCTGATCGAGCGGCACCTGCCCTATGCCAACCTGGAGCAGGCGCAGCTGCCGGTGCACATCATCGCCACAGACATGCTCGAAGGGATCGAGATCCGTCTGTCCAGCGGGTCGGCGACGCAGGCCTTGCTGGCGAGCAGCGCCATCCCGGGTGTGTTCCCTGCCGTTCGCATGGGCGGCCGGCACGTCGTCGACGGCGGCGTGGCCAACCACACACCGATCTCGGCGGCGGTGGAACTGGGCGCGACGCGTCTGGTGATCCTGCCCACCGGCTACTCTTGCGCGCTGCAGGCGCCGCCACGGCGCGCGATCGCCGCCGCGCTGCATGCGCTGAACATCCTCATCGCGCACCAGCTGACGGCGGCCATCCGGCGCTATCGCTCGGTGGTCGACATCGTCGTCGTACCGCCGTTGTGCCCGGTCGGCGTCTCGCCCTACGACTTCAAGAGCGTGGGCGCGCTGATCGAGCGCGCACAGCGCTCGACCGAAGACTGGTTGCGCAACGGCGTCGAGCAAGTCGATGGCCTGCCGCATCAGTTCGAGCCCCATACGCACGCCCAAGGCACTCTGCCCTACGGGCCGGCGCTGCTGTCGGTCGGCGCATAGTGCAGAAGGTGCCGCCTGCAGTTTGCGGGCAGCGGCGGCGCAACATTCATCCTTCGTCCAACTCGGCCTCGACCAGGGTCGCGGCGCCGACATGCCGCGCCAAGGTCGCGCCGAGATCGAAGGCCGGTTCGGCGTCGCAGGCGGCAAGCGTGGCAGAGTCCAGCGTCTGGCCGGCCGACAATTGGCATAGCCAGGCGAACTCGCCCGCCGACAGCGGCAACACGCCCACCTCGAATTGCGGCCGGCGCACCAGCAGCCACACCGGGCCCTGCGTCAGGTCGATCGCCGCCACGTCGCCCGGCCCGCCCTGATGGGCCGCCCAGATGCGCTCGATCGGGTGGGCCGATGCGATGAGGCTGCAGGCCGGGTGCAGTTTGAAGCCGAGCCGCCCATAGTCCTCGGGCGCGAACCGCGCCAATCGCTCGAGCGACAGCGGGCCGTGGTCGGCGGCATGAAAAGCCAGATGCACCCGCCACTCCAGCCGCGCCGTGTCGCCCAGATAGGGCAGGCCGGCCGCGGGTGCGAAGACGGCCAGGAAGTCGCCGAACCCGGCGCCGAAACGTTGCACGTCGCCACTGGCCGAAGGCTGTTCGAGGATGAAGCGTCGCGCCGCCGCGGCAAAGAATTCGTCGCCGACCAGGCGCTCGACCACCGGGTAAACGTCGCGCAGCGCCTGCAGCAGGTTGTGCAGCGTGTTGTTGCGGTAGATCGCCAGGCGCCGCGCAACGCCGACGCCGCCGTCGACCACCCATGGCGCCGCAGGCGATGCGCCGCTGCCGAAGACGCCGGCGGCAAAGCCCTGCTGCAGTTCACGCAGCGACGGCATGGTCCTGCTCCATCAGGCTTTGCGCGCGCCGGGCCTCGTCGAGCAGCACCGCCAGCGGCGGAATGTCGGTGTCCCATTCGATCAATGTCGGCCGCGCGCCGAAGCGTTCGATCGCCTGTCGGTACAGCGCCCACACCGGCGGGCTGACGCGTTGGCCGTGGGTGTCGATGAGCAGACCGTCGGCTTCGTCATGTCCGGCCAGGTGGATCTCGGCCACCGTGTGTGGCTCGATCGCGGCCAGGTAGGTGCGCGCGTCGAAGCCGTGGTTGACGGCGCTGACGTGGATGTTGTTCACGTCGAGCAGGATCGCGCAGCCGCTGTGCCGCGCCACCGCCGCCAGGAACTCCCATTCGGGGATCGTCGAGTGGCGGTAGCGCAGATAGCTCGACACGTTCTCGATCAGGATGCGACGGCGCAGCCGCTGCTGCAACTCGTCGATGCGGCAGCACACCAGTGCCAGTGCCTCTTCGGTGTAGGGCAGCGGCACCAGGTCGTTGAGGTGGCGAGCGCCCACCGAGCCCCAGCTGAGGTGCTCGGAGACGAAAGCCGGCTCGACGCGTTCGATCAGCGCTTGCAGCTGGGTGACGTGCTCCAGGTTCAACGGGTCGGTCGAGCCGAGCGACAGCCCGACGCCATGCAGCGACAACGGATAGTGCTCGCGCAGCCGCTGCAGCACCTGCAGCGGCCGGCCACCCGCGCCGAAGTAGTTCTCGCTGTGCACCTCGAGCCAGCCGATGTCGGGCCGTTCATCGAGCAGTTGCCGGTAGTGCGGCGTGCGCAAGCCGATGCCGGCGCGCAGTGGCATCGGGTTCAGCGCCGCAGGCATCATGACCTCAGTCCAGGCCAAAACCGTCGGCATCGAGCGAGACCATGCCGCTGAGCTCGATCTGACGCCGGATCTCGCTGTCATCGTCGTCGAAGGGCTCGTCGAACAGGTCATCGAAAAGCTCGCGCTGCGGCGGCATCACACGGCGGACCTTGGGGGATATGGCAAGTTGTGCGTTCATCGGTGTCTCCAGATCGGGTTGCGATGCACGGCAGTCTCGGCAGAAGATGTCACGCGGCCATCACGCTGCGTTCATCGTTTGGTCCAGGCCGCGCACGGCAGCGGTCTTGCGCGCTAGCATCGAATCGGATCGAAGCGATCGGCTGATCTGCAGGAGGCCACATGACCCGCCAGGTGCTGGTGATCGAAGACGACGCGGACATTGCCAAGCTCGTCAAGTTGCAGCTGGTCGAGCTGGATTGCCGCGTCAAGGTGGCCTATGACGGCACCGTCGGCATGGCCGAGGCGCAATCGGGGCACTATGACCTGCTCGTGCTCGACCTGATGCTGCCCGGCCTCGGTGGCCTCGAGATCTGCCGCCGCCTGCGCGCGCAGGAGCGCTACACGCCGATCCTGATGCTGACCTCCAAGTCGAGCGAGATCGACCGCGTGCTCGGCCTGGAGATGGGTGCCGACGACTACCTGACCAAGCCTTTCAGCATCGCCGAGTTCGCGGCACGGGTGAAGGCCATCTTCCGCCGCGTGGACCAGTTGTCGCAGGACCGGCAGCCGGCTCGCGCACAGCTGGTCGCCGGCGCGCTGCAGATCGACACCGACAAGCACACCGTGCGGCTTGACGGCCAGCCGCTCGAGCTGACGGCCAAGGAGTTCGAGCTGCTCGCCCACTTTGCGCGTAACCCGGGGCGGGTGTTCACGCGCGCACAGCTGCTCGACAGCGTCTGGGGCTATTCGCACAGCGGCTACGAGCATACGGTCAACTCGCACATCAACCGCTTGCGCAGCAAGATCGAAGCCGACGCCGACCATCCGCAGTGGATCGAAACCGTCTGGGGCGTCGGCTACAAATTCCGCGAACAGGATTGACATGTTCAGGCACCTGTCGACCAAGCTCGCCGGCGCGCAGGCGCTGGTGTTCTTCGCGCTTGGCACGGTGTTCATCGTCGCCACCGAGCGCATGCTCGAAGGCCGGCGCCTGGTCGAGCTGGCCGCTGAACTGCTGATCGGCGCGGTGGCGTTCTCGCTGCTGGCCGCGTTGCTGGTGTTCCACCTGCTGACGCGGCGACTGCGCGCGCTGGCCGAGGCGGTGGACTCGTTTCGCGCCAGCGGGTTCGCGCGGCCCATGGCGCTGCCTTCGGCCGACGCGGCTGGCGACGACATCGGCCGCCTGACGGCCGCGGTGCAGGAGATGTCGCAGCGCATCGCCGGCCAGCTCGAACTGCTCGAAGGCGCCGAACAGCGGCGGCGCGAGTTGCTGGCCAACGTGTCGCACGACCTGCGCACGCCGCTGGCGTCGATGCAGGGCTATCTGGAGACGCTGCTGCTGAAGCAGGGCACGCTGCCGCCGGACGAGCAGCGCGAGTACCTGATGATCGCGGCCAAGCACAGCGAGCGGCTGGGCAAGCTGATCCGCGACCTGTTCCAGCTGACCAAGCTCGAGGCGCGCGAGGTGCAGCCCGACTGCGAGACCTTCGCCATCACCGAGCTGATGCAGGACGTGGTGCAGAAGTATCAGCTCGGCGCCGCGCGGCGTGGCCTGCGACTGGAGGGCCGCTTCGCCATCGACCAGCTGAAGGTGCATGCCGACATCGCGCTGGTCGAACGCGTGCTCGAGAACCTGATCGAGAACGCGATGCGACACACCCCGGCGGGCGGCGTGGTCAGCGTCGAGGCCTCCCCCGCCGGCCGACGCGTGCAGGTCGAGGTCAGCGACACCGGCTGCGGCATTCCCGAGCGGGAACTGGCGCAGGTGTTCGACCGCTACTACCGCATCGACCGCGGCGAGGCGGCCGACGCCGGCAGCACCGGGCTCGGGCTGGCGATCACGCGGCGCATCGTCGCACTGCACGGCGGCGAGATCCGTGTCGACAGCCGCGTCGGCCAGGGCACGCGCTTTTGTTTCGACCTGCCGATGGATGCGGGTGGGGGCGGCCCGACTGTCTGAGCCCGCAGCAACGGGGAATTGAAGATGGGTGCCGTGACGATCACGGTCGATTCGACCGAATCCCTCAAGCAGCGCGTGAAAGCCGCGTTCGCGGGCAAGCGGCAGCAAGAGCGGATTTTCTTCGAGTCCTTCGACCTTCTTTGGAAGGTGCTCGCGCCCAACCGCATGGCGCTCGTGCGGACACTGACCGGTGCCGGGCCGATCACGTTGCGCGAGGCCGCGCGGCGCGTCGGCCGCGACGTCCGCGCCGTGCACTCGGATGTGCACATGCTTCTGCAGGCCGGTGTGCTGCGCAAGGATGATGAGGGCCGAATCGAGTTCCCGTACACCTCGGTGCACGTCGACTTCATGCTGAAGACCGCCGCGTAGGCATCGCCGCGCTTGGGCTGAAAGCCCTCGACTGACTGCGATCTGGTGCGGTGCCGACCGGATGCCGACGGCCAAGTCCGAATTTGCGGCGCCGTCGGGCGAATGTTCCCTCCTGGTCTTGCCAGCGAATTCACGCACTCGACTCATGGCGGCACGAACTCCGAAATCTCCGGGAAGCAGTAGACCGTGTACGAGAACACGTTCGTGAGCGCATGGAACGGCGCCATGCCGGCGTAGTCGGTATTGCCGTCCTCTCTTCGCTCCCCGCGCGGCGGAGGTTTGGGGGATGCACGATGGACGATGTCGCGACCCGACGCCGCACTCCCGCCACAGAAGTGCGCGAGTTCATGAATGATCACGCCCGAACTCGCCGTGCGGAACTGCGGCGTAATGAAGATGAAGCGGTCGTCCTGGACCGACGAGAAGAATCCGCCCAGCTCGGCAAACGCGATCGCGGTCGGGTCCGGATGTGTTCCCGCGCGAAAAAGCTCGCGGATGCCGGTGTTTGTCTCGCGGATCGCTGTGAGCATGAACGTGTAGATCGCCGCAACCTGCAGCAGCTGCGTAGCCGGGTTCGGCGCTTGATCGGCCTTGAAATGCCAGTTCACTTCGCGGACGAACTGCGCGTTGGCCGGCGTGCGCAACGGGTTCGCGAGCGCGACTTGAGAACGAACGAGGCGTGCCATCGCGTTCACGATGCGCCGCTCGGCGTCGAGCGCGAGTTGCCGGGCCTGAGCAAGTTGATCGTCAGTGGTTGTGCCATCGGACCCACCGATGCCGCCGCGGCCGATGACGGACGATGCGCCGACGAACCCGGACGAACTCGACGCGTTGACCGCCGGCACCAGTCCGGGTGTCGCGAGCAACAGATTCAGCCGGGCGAGCGTCCGCCCAGCGGGGTCGATTCGGTGGTCGGCCACCGATCCCATGAACTGCACCTGCTGGAACCGACCGATCGCTGCGGTTGTGAGCGGACCGCAGATGCCGTCCACCTTCAGGGGTGGGGTCGGACGCCCTGCGATCGGCGGAACGGCGCTGAGCCCGTGCTGAATCTGCACCACGTCGTTCCGGGCATTCGCGCCGCCACGACCGACCGAACCCGCGAGCCGAATGGCGTTGACACGTGAGGGCGGCTGTCGCGTTAGGCGGGCGCCTCCGGCTAGCTCGCATTTACACCACATAGATCCTCCGGCCACGTCGCTCAGAACGATCGACTTGACGATCGAGCCTCCGACCGCAAACCAACAGTAGGACAGTTAATTCAAACGCTTTTCTTCTCGCCCATGGCCGGGCTGCGCATGACATTTGGGGTTTGCGGAGCAGCGTTCGGTGCAGGTAAGCGCCCCGCTTGAACGGCACTCTACAACGCTTGGGCGATTGAGTGCCGACTTTCAGACCATCAGATGGATGTTCAGCGCGCACCCCATCCGCTGTGTGCCCGCTATTCGGTGACGAATCGTTCAGCCGCTACATCTGCATTGCGTCGATTGCCGGCCTACACGAACAGCGGCTGACCGGCTCCACGATTCATGAGACTGGGCCGCCAGAAAGCGGGTGCTCGCCACCGACTCCTGACGCTGCACACCTGCCGCCCACTCCCAAACGCACACTCGCATCAGGCCCCGGCCCGTCGCCCCTCCAGCTTCTGCTTCATCAACGTTCGTTCCAGTTCGGCAGCGGCGCGCACCGCGAAGATCTTGAACAGCGCCAGGTGCGGCAGGTCCTGGCGCATCGGGCCGCCGTCCATGCAGGCGAAGTGTCCGATGATGTTGCCGGTGGAGTCGAACATCGGCACGCCGATGTAGCTGTCGCGGTCGAACTCCTTCTCCGCCGGCCAGATGTCGCACACGCCCGTCGGGCAGTAGACGATCTCGCCGCGTTCGATCACCGCGGCGCACGAGGTGCCGCTCAGCTCGTACTCGAAGGGTTCGTGGAACGTGCCGTCGCTCAGGTAGGCCAGCGTGCGTGCCTTGGTCGGCGGGTCGTCCACGCACAGGCATATGAGGTTGTCGCGCGTGCCCAGCAGCGACGACAGCGAGCGCAGCAGCGCGCGGTAGAAGTCGTCGCCGGACACTGATGACAACCCTTCGGCGGCGGCGATCAGCGTGTTTTCCAGCTCGCGCCGCTCGTGGATGTCGTTGTCGAGCACGACCATGCGGTAGGCCTTGCCGCTGGCGTGGCGGATGGCCACGCCGCGCGAGCGCACCCAGCGCCAGCTGCCGTCGCCCTGGCGCAGCCGGTACTCCTCCTCGAACTGCGGCGTCAGCCCGGCCACGTGGTTGTCCAGCCGCAGCATCACGCCGGCGCGCTCTTCGGGATGCAACAGCGCCTGCCATTGTTCGATGCGCTCGATGCGGCCCTCGGGTATTCGCAGCATCGCCTTCCAGCGCACCGAGCAGTCGATGGCGCCGGTCTTGACGTTCCACTCCCAAAGGCCGTCGTTGGCGCGTTCGACGGTCAACATGTAGCGCTCCTGCAGATCGCGCAGCTGCTGCTCGAGCTTCTCGCCGCGCGCACGCTCCTCGATCAGCCGGGCTTCGCCGTCACGCTGGCGTCCGAGCAACTGCTCGATGGCGGACGCCAGTGCCAGCGGCAAGGCCTGCAGTTCGCCGCTCGCGGCCGGCCGCGCTTGCAGCAACTGCTGCGCCGAATGCGTCAGCGCACGCAGCGGCCGCAGCAGGTACAGCTCGATGTCGACCGCGATCACGACCAGCAGCAGCATCGCCAGCCCCAACATCAGTGCCGAAGCAAGCTGCGAGGCCGCGCCGAAGGCGCTCATCGCCAGACCAATCAACAGCGCGCTGGCCGCCAGCGGCGCCAACAGTTTGGTGCGCAGACCGATGCCCATCATGGCCTTCCTTCCTTTTTGCAAACAGATGCTGTGTCGCACCAGCCGTGGCGCTTTGTCAAGCATTGACGACGCGCCGCAGCTCGGGCCGAGCCGCCGGCTCGTCGGTGGGCTCACCGGCGCCGGTGATCAGCCGCGTGCCGCCGCTGAAGGTCAGGTACGACCAGGCCCAGTCGAACAGCACCGAGACGCGGTTGCGCAGGCCAACCAAAAAACCGACATGCAGCGCGCCCCAGAACCACCAGGCCAGGCTGCCATGCAGGCGCAGACGGCCGAATTCGACCACCGCCTCCTTGCGCCCGATCGTTGCCAAGCTGCCCATGTGCCGGTAGACGAAGGGGCCGGGATCTCGCCGACCCTCGACGCGCGCGCGGATCAGCCGGGCGACGAACTCGCCGCCCTGTTTGGCCGCCGGCGCCAGTCCCGGCACCGGGGTGCCGTTCCAGGCGTTGCACAGCGCGGCGTCGCCGACGACGAAGACATTTGGCAGCCCTGGCACCGACAGGTCGGCGCCGACCTTGGCGCGGCCGGCCGCATCGGCTTCGCAGCCCAGCCAGCGTGCCGCCGGCGAGGCCATCACGCCGGCCGCCCACAGCACGGTGCGCGCGGCAATGCGCTGGCCGCTGACGGTGACGCCCAGCGTGTCGATGGCCTCGACGCGGCTGTCGAGCATCACCTCCACGCCCAGCCGCGCCAGCGCGCGCTGGCTCTCGGCCGACAGCGCCGGCGTGAACGTCGGCAGCAGCCGCGGTGCGGCCTGCACCAGCAGCACGCGTGCGCTGGCCGGGTCGAAGCGGCGGAACTCCTTGTCCATGCCGAAGCGCGCCAGCTCGGCGATGGCGCCGGCCAGCTCGACGCCGGTGGGCCCGCCGCCGACGATCAGGAAGGTCAGCAGTGCGCGGCGCTCGGCCTCGTCGTCGGCCAGCTCGGCGCGCTCGAAGGCGCTGAGCAGCCGGCGCCGGATGTCGGTCGCGTCCTCGATGCGCTTCAGCCCCGGCGCGTGCGGCGCCCACTGGTCCTTGCCGAAATAGCTGTGCGCCGCGCCGGTGGCCAGCACCAGGTAGTCATAGTCCAGCCGCTGCTCGCGCAGCAGCACCTGCCGGCGCACGGTGTCGACGCCGCTGACCTCGCCCAGCAGCACGCGCACGTTGAACTGGTCGCGGAACAGGCCGCGGATCGGCGTGGCGATGTCACCGGGCGACAGGCTGGTCGTCGCCACCTGGTACAGCAATGGCTGGAACAGGTGGTAGTTGTGGCGGTCGACCAGCGTCACCGAGACGCGCGCGCGTGCCAGCCGGAAGGCGCAGCGCAACCCGCCGAAGCCGGCACCGACGATCACCACCTTCGGCGCGCCGTCGAGTGCGAAGGCCGGCTTGCCGTCGAGCTGCGGATAGCGCTGGCTCAAGAGCCGCTCGACCCAGTGGTCGATCGACACCGGCCCGGCGCCATGCACGGCCAGCAAGCCGAACAGCAGCAACCACTGCCCGTGGATCGCATAGCCGCCGGCCATCATGTGCAGCCCGCCCGACAGCAGCATCAGGCCGATGGCCGCCGGCCGCGTGGCCAGCCCGGCGACGAGCAGCAGCGCCAGCAGCGCCTCGGCCGGACTGGCGAATTGCGCCGCCGACTGCCACGGCAGCCAGCCCGTCGGCGTTGCGCCACCGACGCTCACCCAGACGATGGTGCCGGCGCCCCACAGGCGCAGCGCCAGCAAGGCCGCCGGCACGCCGCGCGCCGTCAACCTGGCAAAGCCGCGGGCCAGCGGCGCCGCCAGCGGCAGCGCACTGTCGGCCAGCCCGCGCACCAGCAGGCGGTCGATCGACAGGCCGCCCGCGCCGCGCAGCACCAGCCAGCCGCACCAGGCAATCCAGAACAGATGCAGATCCAGCGCGCGGTATTCGACCTGGATCACCACACACAGCGCCAGCAGCGCCAGGGCGCCTAAGCGCGTGCCCAGGCCGAGCGCGACCGAGACCGCGCCGAGCAGCTCGACGCTGACGCCCAGCAGCGCCGCTGTCTGCGGTGACAGCCAGCTCACCGGGTATTCGCTGGTCGCCAGCGCCAGTGCGGTCGGCCAGTCGGCCAGCTTCAGCAGCGCCGAGACGAAGAAGGCCTGGGCCAGCGCCAGCCGCAGCAGCAACTCGAGCCAGGGCGCCGCGCCGCGCTGCAGCCAGCGCACGGCGGTGGCGCAGGCGGCGGCGACGTCGGCCAGCGGGTCGAGGCGCGCGGACGCGGCCAGCGGAACGGGGATGCGGTCCATGGGGGTTCCTTTCAAGCCGGTTCGGGCAGGCGCGTCTTCTCGGCATCGGTGGCCGCGGCGCGCGCGCCGTAGCGGCAGCGGAAGATGCAGCGCTGGTGGTTGTCGTGGTGCAGCTTGCAGCACAGCACCGCGCCATGGCCCTGGGTGCGCACGTAGGCGGCTGCCGCCAGCGCCATGCCGATGGCTGGCGCGATGAAGTAGATCCACAGCCCATCGAACATGCCGGCCGTCTCGGCCGAACCCAGGCTGCGCGCCGGGTTCATGCTGGTGCCCGACAGCGGCGACTCGGCCGCGATGTACAGCGCCAGCAGCGCCGCCGCGGCCAGGCCTGTGTAGCGGTTCAGATCGCGCCGGTTGCTGAAGAACAGCACCAGCGCCATCATGCCGAAGGAAATCGCGACTTCGGCGGCGAAGGCCACCGCCGGGCCGGCCGCGCCCGGCGCGGTGACGACGTGGTTGACGGTGGGGTCGCCGACGACCGCCGGGCCGAGCAGCCAGCCGGCCAGCGCGACGCCCGCCCAGGCGCCGGCGAACTGCGCGACGACGTACCACGCCGCATCGGCCGGCTCGATGCGGCGCAGCCACAGGAAGCTCAGCGTCAGCACCGGGTTGAAGTGCGCGCCCGAGCGCTGGCCCCAGGGCGAGTAGACCAGCGCGACCAGCGTCGCACCCATCGCCAGGCCCATCAGCCCACGGCGCAGCCCTTCGCTGGCGATGGTGCCGACCAGCGGCGAACCGGGGTGAAACAGCACGGCGGCGAACAGGCACGCCGACAGCATGAACGCGCCCAGGCCGGCGGCCTCGATCAGGACTTCGGGCCAGTGCCGGCGCAGGGCGGCGACCAGCTTCACGCCACGACCTCGCGGGGTGACATCAGCGGCGCCTCGGCCTGCTGCTCGCGCCAGAACATCGGGATGTCGGCGCGGTACTTGCGCTGCACCAGGTTGGCAACCAGCCCGGTCCAGCCGGTCTGGTGCATCGCGCCCAGGCCGAGGCCGGTCTCGCCGTGGAAGTACTCGTGGAACAGCAGCAGGTCCTTCCAGTGCGGGTCGTGATCGAAGGGCGAGTTCGGCGGCAGCGCCGGCGCGCGGCCGCTGGCGTCGCGGCGGAACATGTCGACCAGCCGTTCGGAGATCAGGTTCGAGATCTCCTTCAGCGTCAGCCGCTCGCCGCCGACGCAGGGCGCGGCACCTTGAAGCCGTCGCCGAAGTAGCGGTGGAACTTCTCGATCGCCTGCACCAGCATGTAGTTGGTCGGCATCCAGATCGGGCCGCGCCAGTTGGAGTTGCCGCCGAACAGCCCCGAGTTCGACTCGCCCGGCACGTATTCGATCAGCGCCCGGCCGATGCCCGGCAGCACGCCCAGGTCGCTGCGCTCGGCGTGGATGCGCGACACCGCACGCACGCCGTAGCGCGACAGGAACTCGCCTTCGGACAGCACGCGCTTGAGCACGCACTTCAGCCGGTGCGGCCCGACCAGCGACAGCAGATGCTCGCCCCGCTCGTTGGTCTGCACCGGGCAATGCGTGACCTTGCGGCCGTCGAACATCGCCCTTGTAGTGCGCCTTCGAGCACGGCACGGAAGCGCGGCGTGCGTTCCAGCAGCCGCTGGTCGATGACCTCGCATCGCGAACAGCGGGATCAGCCCGACCCACGAGAAGACGTCGATGCGTCGGCTGCTGCCGTCGGGGGTGACGATCAGGTCCTTGAAGAACCCGTCGTTGTCGTCCCACAGCGACTGCCCGAGGCAGCCGTAGCCGGCGATCGTATTGGCGATGCCGAGGAACTGCGTGTAGCACTGGATCGCCACGTCCTCGTAGTCGGCGTTCTCGGCCGCCAGTTCCAGGCACATCACGGTCATGTTCAGCGCGAACATCGCCATCCAGCCGGTGGCGTCGGCCTGCTTCAGCGAATAGCCGGCCGGCAGCGGCTGCGAGCGGTCGTAGACCGAGATGTTGTCCAGCCCGAGGAAGCCGCCTTCGAAGACGTTGTGGCCGTCGGCTGTCCTTGCGGTTCAGCCACCAGGTGTAGTTCATCAGCAGCTTGTGCACCACGCGCTGCAGGAAGCCGATGTCGGCCTTGCCGCGCTGCACGCGCTCGGCGCGGAACACCTTCAGCGCGGCCAAGGCCAGCACCGGCGGGTTGACGTCGCCGAAGGCCCACTCGTAGGCCGGGATCTGGCCGTTGGGGTGCAGGTAGTGCTCCTTCAGCAGCAGTTCGACCTGGTCCTTGGCGAAGTCCACGTCCACCAGCGCCAGCGCGGCGCAGTGGAAGGCCAGGTCCCAGGCCGCGAACCACGGGTACTCCCAGTTGTCGGGCATCGAGATCACGTGCGCCGCCTTCATGTGCCGCCAGCTGCCGGTTGCGGCCCCACTTGCGGGCGGCCGGCGGCGGGAGCTGGTCGCCGTCCTGCCAGCGCGCGACGTCGAAGTGGAAGAACTGCTTGCTCCAGATCATGCCGGCCAGCGCCTGGCGCAGGATGTTGTGGTCCTGCGCGCTCGGCGTCGGGCAGCAGCTCGTCGTAGAACACCGCGGCCTCGGCCTCGCGCTTGGCGAAGATCACCTCGCGCTTGCCGAAGGGCTCGGCGCAGCGCCTCGCGCGACAGCGTCAGGCCGATGGTCGCCGGTCTTGCCCGGCTCGACGCTGAGCACGTGCGCAGGCGGCGAACTTGGTGCCGGTGTGCGCCGGGTTGACGCGCATCTCGCTCGCCGTCGATCGACGTGGCGGTGGAACGCATCCTTGACATACGGCGTCGCATTCGGCTGGCCCCACAGCGTTCTGTGCGTTGCTCTCGTTCTCGGTGAACAGCGCCTCGGCGGGGTGACGGCCATACAGGTGATAGGTGCCCAGCGTCGGGTGCTCGGCCTGCACCGCCCAGCGTGCGCCACGCGGCGCCTCGATCGCGTGCAGACCCGGCTTGCCGTCCGCATCGCCCCAGGACCAGGTGTTGCGGAACCACAGCGTCGGCAGCACGTGCAGCGTCGCCGTCTCGGGCCCGCGGTTGCGTGACGATGACACGGATGTGGATCTCGTCGGGTCGAGCCTTGGCGTAGCGCACCTCGACGTCCCAGTAGCGGCTGTCGTCGAAGACGCCGGTGTCGAGCAGCGTGAACGGCGGATCCGTGCGCGAGCGGCGGCTGGTTCTCCCCGACCAGCTGGCCGTACGGATACTCCGCCTGCGGATACTTGTAGAGGTAGCGCAGCTAGCTGTGGCTGGGCGTGGCGTCCAGGTAGAAGTAGTACTCCTTGACGTCTTCGCCGTGGTTGCCCTGGTTGCCGGTGAGGCCGAAGGCGCGCTCCTTCAGGATCGGGTCGCGGCCGTTCCACAGCGCCAGCGCGAAGCACAGCCGCTGCTGCTCGTCGCAGATGCCGCCCAGGCCGTCCTCGTTCCAGCGGTAGGCGCGCGAGCGCGCCTGGTCGTGGTCGAAGTGCTCCCAGGCCTGGCCATGTTCGCTGTAGTCCTCGCGCACCGTGCCCCAGGCGCGCTCGGCCAGGTACGGGCCCCACAGCCGCCAGTCCTCGCTGCCGCTCGCGCTGGTTCTCGAGGCGCTGGCGTTCGGCGTTCAGCGTGGGCATCAGGTTCATCGTCGTCTCCCGGGTCAAAGCTTCGAAGGGGGCTCGGCGGCTGCCGGGCGAGGTGGTTTGTGTCGGTGCGTCGTGCGTTGGATTACGGGCGTGGCATGGTGGTCAACCGGGCGCGCTCCAGCCGCCACCCAGGCCTGCAGCGTGCACGCCACCGACCAGGCCTGCGCCGGCGCGCCGCGCGGGCGGTGTGGTTCAGCGCCGTCGAAGATTTCGCTGACCTGGCCGAGCGCGGCATCGGCCAGGTGCTCGGCGATCGGCGCCAGCCGCGCCTGCGCGGCCGCCGCGTCGCCGTGGATGCGGAATTCCGCCAGCGCGTAGTGGCCGAGCAGCCAGGCCCACACGGGCCCCTGGTGGTAGCCGCCGTCGCGCTCCCAGACACCGCCGCGATAGAAGGCGCGGTAGTCGGGATGGCCCGGCGCCAGCGAGCGCAGCCCGTACGAGGTGAGCAGCGTGCGGCCGACAACGGCCACGACCCGCGCGCGCTGCTGCGGCTGCAACGGCGAGTGCGGCAGGCTGACGGCGAAGACCTGGTTCGGCCGCAGCGTCGCATCGTTGCCGCCGCCGGGCACATCGAGCACGTCGTACAGCCCGCCGTGGTCGGCACCGAGAAAGCGCCCGAAGCCCGCGCCGGCGGCGGCCGCCAGGCCGCGGTATTCGGCCACCGGCGTGCCCAGGCGCTCGCCCATCTCGACCATCGCCATCAGCGCGTTGAACCACAGCGCGTTGATCTCCACCGGCTTGCCGATGCGCGGTGTGACCACCCAGTCGCCGACCTTGGCGTCCATCCAGGTGATCTGCAGACCGCTCTCGCCGGCGCGCAGAAGACCGTCGGCGGGGTCCAGGCCGATGCCGTAGCGCGTGCCCGCGACATGCCAGTCGGATGATCTCGGCCAGCGCCGGCATCGCTTCGCGCAGCGCGTGCAGGTCGCCGGTGGTCTCGACATAGTCGTGCCAGGCCTGCGACGTACCACAGCGCGGCGTCGGCGGTGTTGTATTCGGGCGTGTCACCGCTGCCGGGGAAGACGTTGGGCAGCATGCCGCGGTCGACGAAGCGGCCGAAGGTCTTCAGGATGCGCAGCGCGGTGTCGGCGCGTCCGGTGGCCAGCGTCAGGCCGGGCAGCGCGATCATCGTGTCGCGCCCCCAGTCGCCGAACCAGGGGTAGCCGGCGATCACCGATTCGCCGTCGGGCACATCGGGCAGCGGCCGTGCGAAGACGAAGCTGTCGGCCGCCAGCACCAGCTGGTCGATCCAGGCGGGCGCGTCGCGCAGCTCGGCCAGCCCCTGGCGCGCCCGCCGCAGCTGTGCGCGGTCGTGGTCGGCGAAGCGCTGCAATGCGGCGTCGAGATCGCTCGATGCGTCGGCGTCCAGGCTGGCGACGATGCCGACCCAGCGGCCGGGCTGCAGTTGCAGCGTCGCCTCGCCGGCGCAGAAATGGCTGTCGTTGTCGGCCAGGCCGCGTTCGCGCTCAAGCCGCCAAGTCGAAGTTGTCGTACCAGTCGCCCCGCGCTTCGATGTCGCCGCCGCTGCTTTGCAGGTGCAACGTGAACCACTGCGGATGCCGCACTTGCAGCGCGGTGCCCGCAGCCTCGATCTGCGGCTCGAAGCCCCAGGGCCGGCCGCTGCCGTGGTGGTCGCGGGCGTTGACCAGCAGATCGACCTTCAACGTCAGCGGGCGCGCGTCGTGCACCGTGCCGGGCAGCAGACGCCACGCCACATGACTGGTGTTGGCGCCGGGCTCGAGCCAGATGCGTTGTTCGATGCGCGCGTCGCCGACGGCATAGGTCCACACCGGCATGCGCCCTTCGAGCCGGAACGATTCGATCAGGCGGTAGCCGGCCGGCTCGACACTGCCGCCACCCCAGACATTGGTGGCCAGCGCGTACACGCACTCGCCGTCGACGACGCGCGCGTCGGCCTTGGCGAAGACCAGGTGGCGGCCCAGCGGGGGTTGCACGGGCGCCACCAGCAGGCCGTGGTAGCGCCGCGTCAGCGATCCGGCGACCGTGCCGGCCGCGTAGGCACCGAGCCCATTGCCGAGCCACCATTCACGCCGCTGGGCCAGCTCGAGGTCGCCGCAGACTTCGCGGCCGAAGTGCACCACCTCGGGCAACGCCGGGTTCATCGACGCAGCCTGCAACTCGGTTTCGATATCAAGCAGATCATTCTTCATGCCATCACCTCCTGGAGTGGCCGTTGGGCCCGGTAGTCTTGAACGCCAGCGTCGTCACCGTCGAGCAGCGCCGCGACGCGCAGGCCCCAGGCATAGATCGACAGCGCCGGATTGACGCGCGACGAACGTGGCAGCACGCTGCCGTCGGCGACGAAAAGATTGGCCAGGCCATGCACGCGGCCGCGCGCATCGACCACCGAGGCGGCCGGGTCGTGGCCGGCGAGCAGCGTGCCGCAGGCGTGCGCCGTGCCGCTGAGCGGGACCGCTCGGGCAATGGCGACGTAGCCCACGCGCAGCAACTGCCGGCGCAGCGTGGCCACCAGCGTGCGGTGCTCAACGGCCGCCGGGCCGAGGCGCTGCATCGCGTAGTCGATCATCGGCAATCCGCCCGGCGTGGCGCGAGCGACGACGCGGTTGTCGGCATGCGAACCGTCTTCGGTCTGCAGGAACAGGCCGAAGGCACGTTGTGCGACCGGCCGCGCCAGCGAGCGCGGCAGCCACGCCGGCAGCTGGCTGGCGACGATCTCTTCCGCGAGGTTGCCGCCCAGCGTCTGCACCGTGCTGTGCGGCATCTGCTCGTGCGTCAGCAGCATCGTCTTGCACAGCCGATCGGTGACACGGCGGTGCGAGAAGGCTAGCATCGCCGTCAGCAGGTGCGACTTGTAGTGGCGGCCGACCAGCGCCGCACTCGGCAGCGTGGCTGCCAGACCGGTGCTGGCCAGATAGTCCTGCAGCAGCCGCGGGCTGTGCAGCGCGCCGGCGGCGAGCACGACGCGACGCGCGGTGTAGCGGCTGCCGTCGGCACAAAGCACGCCGGAAATGCGCGTGGCATCGTGCGCCGCGGGCTGCAGCGCCGCGACCGCCTTGCCGGTCAGCACATCGACATTGGGCCGGTGCATCACGCGTGCCAGCAACGACGTCTGGGCATCCGATTTCAACCCGCGCACCGACGCGAAGGCATCGAAGTGACGGGCCTCGTCGGGGTAGGACAGGATCTCGGGCGAGAGCCCCAGCGCCAGCTGATGCCCCTGCCACGACGCGTCCTGGTGCCGCAGCGCGTTGGCCAGCCGCTGCATGCCGGGCTCGACCGGGAAACGGTGCACGCCCAGCAGCTGCTCGGCCTCGTCGTAGAACGGCGCCAGATCGCTGTAGCCGATCGGCCAGGCGAGGCACTGATGGGCCGGGTCGGCCTCGAACTCGTGCGGCGCGAAGCGCAGCAGCGCGGCGCCGTACCACTTGGTCTTGCCGCCGAGGTTGAAATGCTCCTCGGGTACCACCCTGCGGCCGCAGCCATCGGTCCACGGCTCGTCGCTGAGGAAGGCTCCCTGGCGCAGCACGCGTTGCGGATCGAACGTGCTGCCGTCCGTCGGCAGCGCCAGCCCCTTTTCCAGCAGCAGCACGCGCTGGCCGGTCTGCGCCAGCTGGTAAGCGACGGCGGCGCCGCCGGCGCCCGAACCGATGATCAAGGTGTCGTAGCTCATGAAGGGGGCTCCTGTGTGTTTCAGCGCTGGACCAGCATCACCGCATGGCCGTCGGGGTCCTTGACGATCAGGCCGTGCGCCGATGCGCCAAGCCGCACCGGCCGCGGCGAGACGAAGGCGACGCCGGCATCGCTGAGCTGCTCGACCAGCGCATCGAGGGCATCGACCTCGATGACGATGCGCACATGCGCGATGTCGTTGGGCCGCGTCGGCGATGCAGGTTCGCGGCCGCCGGCCGGGCTCAGGTACTGCAGGAACTCCACCCCCGGCGCGCCGTCACGCGGCGCGCGCAGCCCGGTGATGCGCACTTCGGCGCCGGCGGTGGCGTCCAGGCGCTCCTGCGTCGATCCGGTGTTGAGGCTGCCACCGACAACCTGCAGGCCGATCAACCCGACCCAGAAGCGCTTACTGCGCTCGGTGTCGGCCACCGTGATCGCCGAATGGTCGATGCCGAGGAACAGTGACGAGCCCGGCTGCTGCCAGCGCGCATCGCCCTTGCCGGGCGGGAAGTACAGCAGTTCGAGCGGGTGGCCGTCGGGGTCGCGAAACTTGTAGGCCCGAATGCCGGCAGCCGCGGCGTTGGACTCCGGGATGGTCTGGGGCGCCCGCGAGATGGGCTGGACCTGGTGCAACCGCAACTGCCCGTAGGCCGCGTCCATGTCGCGCACGACGATGGCGAAATGCTGGAACCACAGATCCTGCGCACGGCTGTCGGTGGGCAGCGACCGGCCCGCCGGCGCCAGGAACTGCTCGAGCTCGATGCGCTCGTCACCCAGCGCCATCGTGGCGCGGCGCACACGGGCGCCGAACAGGCCGCTGAGCTGGTCGAAATCGGCGTCGGCGACGAGCGTGGCCGAGACCTTGCGAAAGCCCAGCGCCGATTCGTAGAAGGCGACCGAGCGGTCGAGGTCGGCCACGGTCAGCGTGAGGCCGCGCACCTCGAGCGCGCGGGCGAGGGCGCTCGCCGCCACCGCCCACAGGAGCAGCGCCAGCAGCAGCCTGGCCAGGCGATGCGGCAACGCGGACGACGGACGGAAGAGGATCACGGCAGGCTCCAAAGTGGTTCGAGGTCGAGCAAGCCCTGCCGGCGCGGCGGGGCACCGGACCGGAGCGTCGGGCGGCGCGGCTTTCAGCCGCCCTCGCGGAACTCGGGGTACAGCGTCATGCCGCCATCGACATAGAGCGTGGCCCCGGTGACGTAGTCGGAGTGGTCGGAGGCCAGCCAGACCGCGGCACGCGCGATGTCGCGTGTCTCGCCGACGCGGTAGTACGGGATCAGCTTGAGCAACGCCGTTTCGGCCTGCGCCGTCTGCCAGGCGCTGGTATTGATCGGCGTCTTGATCGCGCCGGGCGAGACCGAGTTGACGCGGATCTTGTGCATCGCCAGTTCCTGCGCCATGGTCTTCATCAGCATCGCCACGCCGCCCTTGCTGGCCGCATAGTTGGCATGCCCGGCCCACGGGATCACGTCGTGCACCGACGACACGCAGATGATCTTGCCGGCCGAGCAGGACAGCCCGGGCACGACGCCGCGGCGCAGGTATTCGCGTGCCGCCTCGCGTGCGCAGAGGAACTGCCCGGTCAGGTTGACATCGATGACCTTGCGCCATTGCGCCAGCGTCATCTCGTGCAGCGGCGCGTCCTGCTGCAACCCGGCGTTGTTGACCAGGATGTCGATCGAGCCGAAGGCGTCGACGGCCTGGCGGAACATGGCCTGGACCTGCTCTTCCTGGCTGACGTCGGCGCGGGCCGCAACGGCGCGGCCGCCGGCGGCACGGATTTCCTCGACCACGCGCTCGGCGCTGTCGGGCGCCGAGACGTAGTTGACGACCACCGCGGCACCGGCCTCGGCGAGGCCGCGGGCGATGGCCTCGCCGATGCCGGAATTGGCGCCGGTGACGATGGCGCGCTGGCCGTCGAGGCTGATCTCGCGCATGCCGCCGCGCGGTGCGGCGTGCTCGTGGGGCGCGCGGGCGGCGCGGCTGAGGGGCGTGCTCATGTCCATGGTGTTCTTGCTCGGTAGATGGTTGGGTGCGCCGGGTCAGGCCAGGAAGCGGCGGCGGATGAAGTGATCGAGTGACAACTTGCCCGGCCCGTGGCAGATCGTCACCAGCATCAGCGCGCCCCAGAACTGGTGCTGCTGCAGCCCGACCGGCGACAGGTCCGGGTACGAGATCACGGCGATGATGTTGAAGACGAACAGCGCGATCGCGGCCAGCCGCGTGCCCAAGCCGAAGACCAGCAGCAGCGGCAGGCCCAGCTCGGCAGCGGTGCCGAGGTAGGCGGCCACAGCCGGGTTCAACAGCGGTACCGCGTACTCGCCGTCGAACAGCGCCAGCGTCTGCTGCCAGCTGGCGATCTTGGTCAGGCCCGATTGCAGGAAGACGTTGGCGACATAGATGCGCAGGCCCAGGTCGAGCAATGGCTTGGCCAGGTCGATGCCCTGCAGGAAGCGCCGGTAGGCAGCACCGAGGCGGTCGGTCAGGCCGTGCGGCATGCGGCCGACGGCGGTGTGTGAAGTGGCGGCCAGATCCATGGCTTTCTCCAGGGTGTCGTTGGCGATGGGCCCGGCCGGCAGGTGCCGGTCGCGGGCCCGGTTGGGGTCGTTCTCGGCCGTGGCGACCGGCTTATTTCTTGCTCAGCGCGGCCAGGCCGCCGGGGGCGTTGAACGCCTTGTTGGTCAGCGCGCCACCGGCGATCTTTTCGCAGGTGCCCTTGGGCACGAAGACCCAGGCTTCGGCGTCGCGATCGACGCTGATCGAGCCGGCGCAGGACGATTTGCTGGTGCCGCAGTCGTTCTTGCCGGCCTTGGCGATGCCGGCGCACTTTTCGTTGTTGCCGGCTTGGGCCAGCACCTGGCCGGCGGTGGCCAACGAGCCGAGGGCCAGCAGTCCGGTGATGGCGCCGCGGATGACTTGGTTGCGGGTGTTCATGAGAGTCGCTCCTTGAAGGGGTGGGTGGGGTTCAGGGGGACAAATCGGCGATCTGTCTGGGATCGAACTGTGGCTGCTCGGATTCACGCGCCTCTCGCCGATTTCTCACATTTCCATCCCATCGCATTTCGGCCCTGCCAGCGCTCACCGCCCGCCTCGGCGCCACCCCGATCTCAGCGTCGCAGCCAGGCCCAGGCCGGGTCAAGAACGCCGCCCGGCCCGGACCCGCAAGTCCAGCAGGGATGGGCCGCCGCGATGGGCTGCGCGCACGGCGATGAGCCGCCAGGCGCGTGGCCTGCCTTCGACCCGCTGGGGCCCGCGCGCGGGTGGCCGGCGTGCGCAAAGACCGGCCCGGCGCAGCGCCCCTACAGCAGCGCTTCCGGAATGAACGGCGAGAGCAGCCTGATCTTCAGGCGCAGCCAGAACGACGAGTCGGGTTCTTCCGTCAACACCATTTCCTGGCCGCCGTCCATGCTCTGCCACTCCAGGTCCTGGCCGTTTGCCGCGCGGCGCACGTGGTAGGCGTTCTGCAGGCGGTCGATGTCGATGACACGGATCAATTCGCGCGCCAGCTCGGGGCTTGCGATGACGACGCCGAGCTCGGTGTTGATGGTTGCCGAGCGCGGGTCGAGGTTCATCGAGCCGACGAAAATCGTCTTGCGGTCGACCACCGCCAGCTTGGCGTGCAGCCGGCCGAGCGACGCGCCGAACAGGTTCTTGCGCGTATTGCGTTTGACGCGCGACGAGCTGATCTCGTAGAGCTCCACACCCAGGTCGAGCATCGGCTCGCGGTAGTCGTAGTAGCCCAGGTGCACCACCGGCTCGTCGGTGGCACCCAGCGAATTCGTCAACATGACCACGCTCACATCGCGCGCGCGCAGTTCCCGGATCAACTGCATGCCGTCCTTGCCCGGCACCAGATAGGGCGACGACACGACGATCTCCGACTGCGCCTTGCGCAGCGCTTCGAACACGTTGTAGGTGACGCTGGTTTCCATCAGTTCGCCGCCTGCCTCGCCTTCGAACGGTTTGTCGGGGTGGTCGGCGAAGACATAGGCATAGGCCCAGATCAGACCGAGCCGGCCCAGAGCCAGGTCTTCGGCGATCGGGCCGTAGCCGAGGATGTCGGTCGCCGGCAGCGGGCCAGGCGGTGGCGTGTTCTCCGGGCCGGTCCAGACCTCGAGTTTCTGGCGCAGCGCCTCGTCACTCAGCGTGCTGCGCGTGACGGCGTGGATCGGGTATACGGCCTGGGCGTTCCAGTATCGATCGAACAGCGCCTGCGCCGGCTCGACGATGAAGCCGACGGCGAAGGCGTCGACGTCGATGAAGTTTTCGCCCATGCTGCGCAAGAAGTATTCGTTCGCCACGTTGCGTCCGCCGATCACGGCCATCGCGCCGTCGGCAACGAAGAGTTTGTTGTGCATGCGGTGGTTCACCCGTTTCCATTCGCCCACCGAGGCCAGGAAGCGGGGCGCCTGGCCGTTGTCGCGCAGGCAGCAGAAGGGATTGAAGATGCGCACTTCGACGTTCTTGTGTGCGGCGAAGGCCAGGAACAACTCGTCCTGGCCGCCGGTGTAGAAATCGTCGATCAGCAGGCGCACGCGCACGCCGCGCTCGGCCGCGTCGCGCAGCGCGCGCAGCAACCAGCGCCCGGTCTCGTCGTTGGCGAGGTGGTAGTACTGAACGTCGAGCGACACCTCGGCCCGCCGCGCCAACTGGATGCGCGTGTCGAGCGAGAAACTGCCCAGCGGCATGAGCCGAAAACCCGACTGAAGTTCGCCCGGGCTGTAGCGGCTGGCGATGCGGCCCAGCGCAGTGCTTTTCGAAAGTCCGATCGCCGTGCTGGCGTTGTCGGCTCGGTTGACCACTGCGAACGAGGCGCAGCCGCCAAGCAGCGCAAGCGTGACCGCAATGACCAGCCAGCCCACGGCGCTGCGCCAGTCTTGTGGCGTTCGCTGAAGCAAGGGGGGGAGAGTCACGTCAGCTCCGGTTCTGGGTGGAAGCCGTCGGTGGCCAGGCGTGTCGACGGCTTTGCCGAGGCGTTTCAGCGGGCCCGAGCCTCGCTTGCCAGCGAAGACTCAGGCCCACCTGGCCGTCGGCGAGCCAGTCGGATCAGGCCTGCTTTGGCTTCATGGCTTGCCTTGCCCCGACAGCAGCCTGAGGCTGTAGCGCACAGGCACCGCGGGCGACTGCCGCTCGAAGACCAGCGTCTGCGCGACCTTGTCGCCCGGCATCAGCGTGCCATCGCGCAGGAACACCCGCAGGTAGGGCTCGCCGGCGCTCGTCGTGCCGCTGGCGTTGGTCAAGCTGACTTGAGGCGGCAGACCCTGCACCACGATCAACATGTGGGTGTCGATGACGGCGGTGCTGTTGTTCGCAATCCGGTACTCGTCCTTCTGCCGCCGAGGACCGCGGTCGGAATCGACCAACGCGATGTGCGCCTGCGCGGTCACGTCGAGGAACTCCAGGCCCTGATCGCGCCGGGCCAGCGGGTCGTTGTCGTCGATCGCCAGACCGCTCGGCATCAAGCCGTCCTTCGCGCCCAGTGCGGCGAGGTCGGGGCGGTACTTGGAGTAGCTGAGGTCGCGCTCGTTCGGCTGCAGGGTGTCGGTGCTGGACTTGGGGTCGTACTGAACAAAGGCCGGGTCGTACAACGCGTTTTCCAGGAAGTCGGTCAGGTCGTCGACCTGCCGCTTCGAAAGACCGAGCCCTCTCGGGTAGCCGTCCCCGCGGGGCGTGGTGAACCGGGGCGAGAGCGTCGCAGCAGCGCCCGCGGTGGGATCCTGGGGAACCCCGGCGTTGAAGTACTCCACCACGTCACGGACCTTGGTGAACGAGCCGTTGTGGAAGAAGTTCCGCGCGTCCTTGAGCTGACGCAGGGTCAGGGAGCGGAACTTGAATGCGTCGGTCGGCTTGAGCGTGACCTCCTGCCGTCCCGTGTCCTCCGCGTGGTAGGGATAGCCGTCCGTGCCCAGCTTGCCGGGGTCGAGCCGACCCCGCGCCAGCGCGTTCAGCGCCTGCACCGGGTGGTCGCCGCTACCGACGTTGACAAAGTTCTCTTCGACGAACTTGCCGATGCCGGCGACATCCGGATCGTTGGACTGTTTGTTGAGCATCGGGCCGCTGTGGCAGCTGAAGCAGCCTGCTCCGCCTGCCCCGCCCGTCGCCGGTGTGAAGAACAGCTTCGCCCCGCGCAGTTGAGCGGGAGTCAGGGCGTGGTTGTCGCCGGCCACGAAGTGGTCGAAAGGCGTGTTCCGGGTGACAACCGAGCGCAGGAAGGTCGACGTCGCGCGCAGCACGGTCTGGTCGTTGACGAGGATCGTGGCGTCGCCTTGGGCTGCAGCTTGGGCCGCTTCCTCCGGGAAGGCATCCTGGAACAGCTTGACGAAAGACGGGACGTTCAGCAGCTCTGCCGACTGGAAGCCGATCATTCGGTGGGCATCGAGCAGCAGCAGCGTGAGGTTCTCCTGAGCCGGGTCATTGAGCGGGTTGAGCGAGCCGGGCTTGGACAGCGGCTCGCCTGCGAAGCCACCCAGCAGGAGGCGGTTGTTGAATGCGAAGCCGATCATGCCCGGCGACTTGCGCCCCACGCTGTCGAGCTGGTCGAGCCGGCCGGTCGCGAGCAGCGCGGCCGGAGGCGGTGCATGGTAGAAAAGAGACGGGTTCGCCACCAGGGGCTGGCCCGTTCCCGGGCCGCACCGGTAGGAGCCGATGGCGGCTCCGAGTGGCTGCCCGATGATGCAATCGACGTCGGTCAGCGTCGGCAGTGCATCGACCATCACGTCGCCCGGGAAGATCGGCGCGCTGCGCAGCTTGGCAAGTATTGGCTGGGGCCGGCGGCGTGGAAAGAAGTTGCCGTTCTCGTCGGTGTAGCCGCGACCCTCACCGCCGGTGTTGAAGTTCAACAGCTGGCCCGCCTTTCCCGCCGCCTCGCCGATGTGGCAGCTGCCGCAGGAGCCGGTCTGCCTCTGGGCGTTGACGATCGCCTGGATGCTCGGATCGGAGGCGCTCAAGGTGCCGCCGAACGCCGTCCCGGCGGGCAGATCGACCGGCTGGCCCTGGTTGATGTTGACGCGCGCGGTCCGCACCGGGTCGTGGAACAGCATCTTGCCGAGAAAGCGCTTGGCCTCGGTGGTCTTGTAGCGGCCCGGGCGCGACGGATCGTCGGGCGGCAGCGGAATCGACGCATCGTCGGGTGGCACGGTCAGCTTGTCGAGGCCGCCAACCTGCTGGTCGATGAAACGGCGCAGATGCGCGGGACTGTTGCCGTGATCATTGCCATCGGCGGCGGCTGTCCCGCCCAGGACGGTCAGTGAAGCGATCACGGCCGCGCGCAACGGAAGCCCGCGCAACAACAGGCGTTTGCAAGCAACCGCTGTCGGATCAGACCCTCGTCGATTCGCAGATTTACCCAACTGCCTCGTGGTGGGTTGATGCCTCATGATGACGTCCTTCCAAAACGGGTTTTGCCTAGACACGTTGAGCACAGAAGCGCCGACCTGCATGCACTTGCAACCCGCGTGGCGCATCGGGGGCTCGCCCCGCCGGCCTCAAAGGCCGCCGCAAACATGAGGACTGCTCGAGAACACAGATGGCAACGAACGGAACCTCCGTTCGTGCAAACAAGTCTCGGCGGCAGTGGTCACGAAAGAATCACGGATGAATCACGTGTCAGTCATTGCTGCGCCGGGTCGTTGGCGTGGCCGCATACGAGCGCGGGGTGGCACCGAGCAGCGTGCCGGCAGCGCGACCGACCGAAAATGATGAAGATGTGATCGTTGCGCGATCGCCGCGTGAAGGTCGCCCGCTGCATCCAGCGCGCTCGGGCGCCAAGTCATGGGGCGGAGCTGGATCAACGTGCCGCAGGCCCTTGGAAAGCCAGTCGGCACGTTACGCGGATGCCAGTCCTGCGGCGAACCGCGGGTGCCGCAGTGGGCACCCCCTGGGAAGCCCGGCGCTGGGCCTGACCTGGGCCTGACCACCATGCCGACCTGCCCGTCACGATCGTGTCGGGACTCGCCCGACTGCTACGTCATGATGCTCGTATCGTGGGGCTGGCGTGCCGCTCGCCGCTCGCCGACCATGCCCGAGAGCCATAAACATCGAAGGATGTTCTCAGTCTTCTCGGGTGTCTCAAACGGCCCAGTCTGCGATGGCGGAGAAGGTCTCCAATCCGAAATCTGGTAGGCGCGATTGGACTCGAACCAACGACCCCCACCATGTCAACGGGGTATCCATGGTCCTTCATGAAACGTCATGGCTCGTCATGAACTGAAGCTTTCTTTTTACAATCAACATGTTAGATTGGGCTGCGTCCCAGCAAGTGGTGTAAGTCTTTCGCTGTGCGGCAAGGCGCGTAGGGCGTAGCCCGAAGCGGCTTGGCGCACAGCGAAAGACTTACACCCCACTTGCTGGGCCGCAACCCGTGTCCGACCCGTGTCCGAAATCTCGGGGGCACTCGGCTGTGCGTTCTTGGCAACGCCGGCGCGTCGCGGCAGTCGATTGATCGGATCGTTGAGACTGGCACTCCGCTGATACCGGCGGTCCACCAAGACGTTGCCTTGCTGAAAAATCGTCCGGAATCACCGCGGTCGCCGTCGCAATCGCGGTCTACAGTTTCAGCGTGGACCGGCAACCCTCTCACCGCAAACCTCGACGCGACGTTGCCTCGCCGGCGCATGAGGATCCGCACTGGCGCCTGGCGCGCTTGCCGATGGTATTGAAGATTGACGGCCTGGGCCGCTCGACCATCTACCGCTGGGTCGCCACCGGCTCGTTCCCACCTCCCCTGCGTCTCGGTCCTCGGGCCGTCGCCTGGCGCTGCTCGGATCTGGACGAGTGGACGCGATCGCGCGCCAGTACCCACCCTCATTGATTGCCTGCGCCTTGTGCCGGGTCAAGGGCGGGCGCAGCCCGGCGCCAGCGCACCCTTGACGTGGCGCTGGGCGCCCTGACGCTCGGCTCGGCGGGCAGTCGGCTGTTCCAGCGGGCTGCCCCCGAGCCCGTCCGGCGGCGAGGACGGCCCCTCCCTTGGGGAGGGGCGCGGGGTGGGCCGTGTTGCGGGTCACCGTTCGCGATCTAGCTCCGGCGGTTCGCGCTGCGGCTGTGCTCTGGTTGGATCGCCACGCATTCGTGTTCGCTCGACCGCCCTGGCCCGATCCATATCCAGCAGCTCCCTTTGCATCTGCTGCTCAGCGGGCTTGTAGCGTACGCCCGGCAGCCAGCGCGCGTAGTCAACGATGGACTGGCTCAGCTTGCGGTCCTCGACGTCATCCGAACCTGCCAGTGCCTTGGCAATCTCGCACCAGGCCTTGGCCGCGTCGCGACGCGAGCGACTGAGTTTCACCGGCGCCTGCTCGCCTTCGCGCGGCCCCACGTCGTGCCCCTTGTCACGGGCCTTGCGATGCCAGATGCGTTCGGTGCGCCGACTGCCACCACGCGTGATCTGCGGTGAGGCTTCGGCTTCGATGCCTTGCTCGCGCAGCTTCTCGGCGAAGAGCTCGCGCCAACGCTGCAGGTCGGCCTTGCGTGGGTTCAGGCGCTGGCCGTCCTTGCCTTCCGCGCGCACGCTCAGGTGCACGTGCGGATTCGCCTGATGCGTATGCAGCACCATCGCGTAGCGGTGGTTCGACAGTTCGGCCGTCGCGAATTCGCGGGCCGCCCACTGAACGGCTGAGGGGTTTGTTCCGGCTGGCATCGAGAACATCACATTGAAGGCTTCACGCCGCGCGCTGTGCTCGGGGATGAGCCCACCGGCATAGCGCCATTGGTTGGCCAGCTCGCGCACCGACTCCTTGCCTTCGCGCACCACGCCGCGGTCGTCCTCGATCGGCAACTGGCCGTTCTTGCTGATGTAGCGGAAATGCGCGGCAATGGCGCCCATGCCGCGGCCACCGCCGGTGACCTTGACCATGACCTGCGCTGCGCCGCGGATGACGGTCGCATGCAGGCGCTGGCGGATTGCATGGGCGCGCTGATGCAGTGATGCACTGCCGAGCTTCGGCGTCGTGGAGCGCACGATGCGGTTGGCCGGATAGAACAGCCGGTCGCCCCACTGCACCAGCGCGCCGTCGATGAACAGGTTGCTTGGCATCGATTGGCTCCTCTCCTTCTCTTTAGACGACGGGCTGATGCGAGGGCGGCTCGCCAGCCGCGAGCGCCGCATGCTGGCGCCTCATGGCATGCCTTCGCGGTGTGCGGCGGCGCACGGGTGCCGATTCACTTCTTCGGCGCCGGCTCGATCGTGATCGCCACCGCCTCGGTGTAGGTGGCTTCGATCTTGTCGCCGACGGCGATCAACTTGAACTGGTTCGCATCGGGCACGTGCAGATCGACCGTGCGCCTGGGGCCTTTCAGTGTCGCGGTCTGGGTCGCGGGGTCCAACGCCGTCACGTCGGCCGTCACCGTGACGCGACTTGCGGCGGCGGCGCCGGGCGTGCCGCCGGCCGGCGCGCGGGCCATCGCGTCGCTGGCCGCGCGGGCCGGCACACCGCTGGCGCCCTTCTTCAATTCGAGTGCCAGGGCCTCGACATAGCCCACCACGACCTGGCTGCCTACGTGGATCTGATCGAAGTTGCGCACCTCGGGGCCGGCGACAACCGGCATCTCGCGGCCCTGCGGGCCCTTGAGCGTGACGGTGCGCGATGCCTTGTCGATCGCCGTCACGGTGGCGCTGATCTTGAGCGCGCGCACGGCTTCGGCACGGCCTGGGGCGGAGGCGATCATCGCAGCGCCTTCGGCGCGCGGCTGCTGGGCTTGAGCGGGCAAGGCACCCGCGGCGACAGCCGTGGTCAAGGCAAGGGCGGGCAGGAGCTTCATGGGGTCGAATCGACTTTCCGAGTTGGGAGACGCAAGGATATGGCCCTGAACCGAACGCACGCCCCGCGCGCAGATGACAGGGTGTCAGTGCGCCGACGTGCCGGCCGCGACAGCGCGCGTGACCATCACCTGGTCGATGCGGTGGCTGTCCACGTCCATCACCTCGAAGGTGTAGCCCGCCCAGCTGACGCTGTCGGTGCGCCTGGGCACGCGGCGCAGCATCATCATCAGGAAACCGGCCAGCGTTTCGTACTCGTCGGGGTGCGGCAGCGCATCGATGACCAGCGCGCGCTGCACGTCCTGGATCGGTGTCACACCATCGATCAGCCAGGAATTCTCGTCGCGGCGCACGATCTGCTGTTCTTCGTCCTGGGGCGGCACCAGTTCACCCATCACCGTGCTCATGACATCGTTCAGCGTCATCACGCCGACCACCAGGCTGTACTCGTTGACGACGATGGCGAAATCCTCGTGCGACTGGCGGAACTGCTCGAGCACCTCGGTCAGCGAGATGCGGTCCGGCACCACCAGCGCCTTGTTCAGCGGCAGGCCCTGGTCGAAGGCCAGCGGCTGGCCGCTGAGCACACGCTGGAACATGTCCTTGGCGTCGACGTAGCCCAGCACACGGTCGATGTCACCGTCGCACACCGGATAGGCCGAGAAGGGCTCGGCCACGATGCGCGCGCGCAGCACCGCTTCGGGCTCGTCCTTCAGGAACCAGACGACGCGCTCGCGCGGTGTCATCACGGTGTGCACCATGCGCGTGTCGAGCTCGAACACGTTGGCAATGACCTGCTGCTCGCGCCGCGCCAACACGCCGGCCAGCGCACCGGCCTCGGTCATGGCCAGGATGTCGGCCGAGGTGATCGTCTCCTCGCGTTGGGTGGGCAGCTTCAGCAGCTTGAACAGCAGGTCGGTGGCGCGCGTGAACAGCCACACCAGCGGCATGAACACGGTGATCAGCAACTGCATCGGCGCCACCAGGCGCACCGCCAGCCGCTCCGGCTCGTTCATGCCCAGGCGCTTGGGGAACAGGTCGGCAAAGATCAGGAAGACCGAGATGATGATGGCGAACGAAGCGAGGAAGGCGGCCCGCTGTGCCCCTTCGGGGCTGAACCAGATTCCGAAAATGCGTGCGAAGTAGGGTCTGAACGCGCCTTCGCCGACCACGCCGCCGAGGATCGCAACCGCGTTCAACCCGATCTGCACCACGGTGAAGTAGTGGCCCGGCTGCTCCTGCAATTGCAGTACGCGCTCGGCGCGCAGTTCGCCCTCGTCGGCCATCTGCCGCAGGCGCAGGCGGCGCGAAGCCGCCAGGCAGATCTCGGCGAGCGAAAAGAAAGCGCTGGTCACGATCAGCGCAGTGATGGTCAGCAGGCTTTGGGTCAGGGTCATGATGGCCGGCAAGGCCGCGATGGTGCCACGAGGGCCCGCGTTGCCGGCCGAGGCCGATTCGGCGGCTGCCACACCCGATCTTGGCGAATCTTGATCCATGAGCGCCGACGTGACGTCAGCGGGCGGCCGGCAGTCTTCGCTGCCTGATTGCTGCTAGGATGTGTACATCTCAACACATCAGAACAAGCATGTCCACGACGATGACCATCCGCCTGGACGACGAGGTCAAGGACCGTCTCGATCGACTGGCCGATTCCACCCAGCGCAGCAAGTCCTTTCTCGCCGCGGAAGCCATCCGCGAGTATGTCGAGATCAACGAATGGCAGATTGCCGAGATCCGCAGTGCGTTGAACGAGGCCGATGCCGGAGACTTTGCCAGCGACAAGGATGTCACTGCGCTGGGCAGCAAGTGGAAAGTGAATGCGCGTTAGGTGGCTGCGCAAGGCACTGAGCAATCTCGACGAAGAGGCGACCTTCATCGCCGCTGACGATCCCAAGGCGGCGCGGCTCGGGGTGCAGCGCGTGCTGGATGCCGTGGCCGTGCTGGGCGAGCATCCCGGGTTGGGACGGCCGGGCCGCCTGCCAGGAACTCGTGAGTGGGTCGTGCCGGCGACGCGATACCTTGTTCCTTACCGCGTGCGCGGCCAGACCGTCGAGATCCTGCGAGTGTTCCACACGTCACGTCGGCCGCCGCCGCGTTGGTAGCGCCGATGTCGTCGGGCGTTGGGCGCGCGCCGCAAGCAGTGCTTGCTTGGCGAAGGTGGCCGGTGGTGCTTACAGTGCTGACGGCTTGCCCGGCGCTCGCGCCAGGGCTCGATACGCGCCCACCGCCGCGTCCACCGTCGGGTGGAAGGCCTCGTTGCCGAAACGCGCGAACAGGCCGAAGCGGTGCAGCTTGTCCTTCACCGGGTCTTTCATCTCCGCGAAGCACAGCTCGATGCCGGCGTCCTGCAGTGCCTGGTCGAGCTCGGCCAGCATGTCGGCCGCAGTGACGTCGACGCTGGTCACCGGCTCGGCGGCGACGACGACCCAGCGCACCGCCGTCGGCGCCGCATCGACAGCCTCGAAGACACGTTGCTGGAACAACTCGGCATTGGCAAAGAACAGTGGCGCGTCCCAGCGGAACAGCACCAGCCCGGTGTCGCGCACCGCCTGGGGGTAACGGGCAATGTCGTGAAAGCCTTCGATACCGTCAGGCTTGCCCAGCACCGCCGAATGCGGCCGCCAGCCGTCCCACAGGAATTCGATCACTGCCACGATCACCGCCAGCGCAATGCCCTCGATGGCGCCGAAGACGATGACGCCGGCGCTGCAGCCGATGGCCAGCCAGAATTCCCAGGCCTGGATGCGCCGGATGCGTTGCAGGTCGCGCCACTCGATGAGCCCGATCACCGACGCGATCACCACCGCCGCGAGCGCACTGCCGGGCAGGTTACGCAGCAGCGTGGGCGCGACCATCAGCAGCACGGCCACCGCCAGCGCGCCGACGACCCCGGTCAACTGCGACTTCGATCCTGCGGCTTCGGCCACCGGTGTGCGCGACGAGCTCGAGCTGATCGGGAAACCCTGGAACAGCCCGCAGGCGAGGTTCGCCGCGCCGAGCCCGACCAGTTCCTGGTTCGGGTCGACACGCTGGCCACTGCGCAGCGCGTAGGTGCGCGACAGCACGCTGGTGTCGGCAAAGGCGACCATCGCCACCGCCAACGCGCCGGTGGCGATCGGTGCCACGTCGGACCAGCCGATCGATGGCCAGACCGGCGCCGGCAGGCCCTGCGGCAACGTGCCCAGCACCGCGACACCGGCGCGCGTGTCGAGGTCGAACAGACCGACGGCGACCGTTGCCGCGAGCACCGCGATCAGCATGCCGGGCACGCGCGGCCAACGCTTGGTGACCAGGATCAGCGCCAGCGCGGCAGCGCCGATGGTCAGCGTCGGCAGGTGGGTTTTGCCGGCGAGCAGGCCGCGCACGAATTCGATCGCCTGCTCGGGCGGGCCATCACCTTCGACGGAGAAGCCGAACAGCTTCGGCGCCTGCGCGATCAGCACGACGATGGCGATGCCGTTCATGTAGCCGTAGCGGATCGGTTTGGACAGCAGGTCGGTGAAGAAACCGAGCCGCGCCAGCCCGGCGGCGATGCACACCAAGCCGACGGCCAGCGCCATCATCGACGCCACCGCCACCGCACGTGCGGGGTCGCCGCCGGACACCGACAGCACGACCGCGAGGATCAGCGCCGCCAGCGACGAATCGGGCCCGAGCACCAGGATGCGGCTGGGACCGAACAACGCGTAGGCCAGCAGAGCGGCGATGGTCGCGTACAGGCCGTGAATGCCGGGCACGCCCGACGCCACCGCATAGGCGATGCCGACCGGCACCAGCATTGTGGTCAGCACCAGCCCGGCAGCCAGGTCGTGGCGCAGCCATTCGGCGCGATAGCCGCGCAACCGCTGCAGCCCGGGGAGCCAACGCAGCCAGCCCGAGGCCGCTGCGGGCACGGTGGAAAGGCGCGGTCGTGGCATCGACATGGGTCGCGCGCGACGCTATCACGCGCTGATGCGTGCTGTTGCGGACTGATCCGATGCAACGGCCGATGGCTACCCATTGCACGGCGAAGTTACCGCCTGCGGTCACGCAGCGGATCGGCGGGTCAGCGCCGGATTCGCGATGCAGCCACAGCGCCTTTCGCCCGCCAATTTGGCCGCCGCGTCGATCTGGGTCAACACACGGCGACGTTCGACGGTGTCGTCGAAACGGGCCGGGTCCACTCGCGCAATGGCCCAGGCCCATCCCTTGTGCTCATGCCGACCCTGCAGATCTTTCATCGGACTGGGCAACGGAATGCTGCGGCCGGCGTCGAGTTCGGCCTCCATCGAGGCAGCAATGGCCTCCTGCGCATTGAACCAGCGCCTCTTCGAGCGTATCGCCCACGGAGAAGCAGCCCGGCAAGTCCGGCAAGGCGACCCCGAAGGCCAGGCGCTCCGTTCCGACTTCGATCGCAATGGAGCAGTGCATGGCTCGATTTCAGTCTACAAGGCTGACCATCGACGCCAGGCGTCGTGCAAGACCATGCGTTGAACACCCAAGCCCGCTCGACGGCGGTGTCGGCGTGTTCGCGCACGAATTCGGCCACGATCTCGGCCTGCCCGACCTGTACGACACCAGCGGCAACACCGGCGGTGCGTCGAACTCGGTCGAGTTCTGGTCGCTGTACTCGCGCGGTTCCTACGGCAGCACCGGGGTTGCTTCTGAAGGCATCGGCAGCAAGCCCATCTCGATGAGTGCGTACGAGAAGATCTACCTCGACTGGTCGAACTACAAGGTCGTCGGATACGGCGAGAAGGCCTCGGTCAAGATGGGGCCGGCATCGTTCAACACGAAGCAGACCCAGCAACTCGTTGCGCTGCTGCCCGACAAGGTGGTTGTGACGAAGCTCCCGGTGACCGCCTACGCGGGCTCGTACCTGTATTTCTCCGGCGCCGGCAACGACCTGGACAACCGCATGACGCGCCAGGTCACGCTGCCCGCCGGCGTGGTCACGCTTGCCGCGAAGGTTCAATACGACATCGAGGTGGATTGGGACTACGCGTACCTCACGGTCAACGGCCAGCCGGTGGCGACCAGCCGCTCGACCGCCACCAATCCGAACAGCCAGAACTTCGGCAACGGCATCACCGGCAGCACCGGCGGCGGCTGGGCCGACTTGACGGCGGATCTGTCGGCCTACGCAGGCCAGACGGTCACGATCGGGTGGCGCTACTGGACCGACGGCGCGGTTGCCGAAAGCGGTCTGCTGGTTGACGCGATCGCGATCACCGGCCAGGCCGTCGACGGTGGCGAAACCGAGCCGGGCTGGACCTACACCGGGTTCGTGCGCACCGACGGCGAGGTGCGCAGTTCGCACTTCAACGCCTATGTGGGTGAATATCGCAACTACCGCGGCTACGACGACGGTCTGAGGACCGGACCGTACAACTTCGGCTTCACCGACAACCCGGAACTGGGCAACTGGGTCGAGCACTACAACTACCAGGACGGGCTGCTGGTGTGGTACTGGGACACTTCGTTCGAGGACAACAACGTCGGTGACCACTGTTCTGCCGCAAACTGCGGCGGTCTTGTGCTGCCGGTCGATGCCCACCCGGCGCTGCTGATCCGTGCCGACGGCCTGGTGTGGGGGACCGCCGTGCAGTCGCACGATTCGACCTTCGGCCTGCAGCCGACCACGCCTGTCTGTCTGCACCGCCTCAGCGTAGAAAGCTGCTTCGGCGGGCTGCCGGCGAACCCGCTGTTCGACGACCGGATGGACTACTGGGTCGCCCCGAACCCCGCCATCAACCATTTCGGCTGGGCCGGCGTGGCGGTGCCGAAGACGGGTACGACCATCCGCGTCATCAACACCTCGGCGCAGGAGAACTTCATGCAGGTGCAGGTCAACAAATAGTCGAACCGGGACGGTGGCGGCTTCTGCCGCCGCGCGCCCCGATGGTCCTGCCGAACGGCCTGCCAGATTGTCTCGGCAGGTCGTTCTTCATTCGAGTTCCGCTTGTTCCGTCCGTGCGCACCTCTTGGGGGCCTGCAAGTGGTCTGACGCACTCACGGGAACACGAAGTGCAGCGGTGGCACTGGCGCATTCACGTCGATGCCTTGTGTCTGCAGCCGATCTGCTTCGGTGGCTTCGATGCCGTAGCGGCCGGCGGCAGCGCCATCGGCCGAGAAGCCCAGCGAGAACGGGCCCATCGCGCTGTACGCGGTGCGCACCGGCGCTTCCATCGGCAACGCGAAGGCGAAGGCGCCGGAGATCGCATCCACCGCGGTCCATGCCACCTCGACGGTCGGCCCGCCGCTGAGCGTCTGCAGCGCGCGCACGCTGGCGTCGACCGGCACGACGTCGCCCACCACGGCCCGCGCTGTCGCCAGCGGCGGGTCGATGGGCACCGCGGCACTGTTGATGACCGTGTACGCCGTGTCGACCACCGGCACACCGGTGATCACCGCCGTCGCGCGGCCCGGCGTGCTGACCACCAGCGCATAGCTGCCGACCGGCACCGGGTAGAGCACGAACAGGCCGTTCGCGTCAGGCACCGTGGCCTTCACCGGCACGCCGTTGGCCTGCACCGAGACCTTGGTCGCGCCAGAGGCGATCGACGGCGCCACATAGCCGCTCACGCGCAACCCGGCATCCGACAACAGCGGCATCACCGTCACCACCGGCTTGAGGTTGTAGCTGCCGGAGTTGCCGCGCTTGACCACCGACTTGCAGGCATCGAAGTCGAGCACGAAATCGGCCACCTTGTCGGCCGGGACGTCGATGTTCACGTTCAGCTTCAGTCCCGACTGCTGGGCACTGGGCGTGGTCAACGCCGTTTCGGCAGCGCCGTTGGGGACCACCGAGTTCGCGAACGGCGCGGCGCCGCCATTGGCGGCCAGGATCAGGCGCAGCTGCGTGTACTTGCCGGCGGGCAACGCCACCTCGCCCAGTTCGACAAGCACGCCATTGGTCAGCGACAACAGATCGATGCGCCGCGCCGGGTCGAGCACGATCTCGTGCCAGCCGCTGTCGCCATCACCGGCAGCAGCACTGGCGTGCACACGAACGCGCTCGACGCTGATGTTCACCGCCTCGTAGCCGCAGGCCGGCGCGTCGGTCAGCGACAGCCGCAGGGTGCCCAGCGCGCTGCCGGTGCCGCCGATGCCACCACCGGCGTCCCCGCCGCCACCACCACCACAGCCGGCAAGCCATGTCACAAACACCGCGACGATGATCGCCGCCCAGCTGCGAAGCCTCATTTGTCTGCTCCTTCAGAGAAATCGGGGGAATCGAGCGGCTGCTCGATGTAGTAGATGCCCAGGCCCACGCGCACACGCGGCTGGTCGGTGTGGATCGGCTGGCCGTCGCGCAGTTGCGTGGCGAGCCAGCGGTCGAGCCGCTCCAGCAGCACCTGCGACATCGCGGCACCGAGCTGGCGGAACGCCGGCACGGTGGATTTTTCGATGCCGCGATACATCACCTTGCGCTGGAAACGCGCATCGTCGGTGCCGTGCTGCAGGTTGTGGTCGATGGTGGATATCAGGTCGGCAACGTCGCTGCCCAGGATCTGCAGCTTCTCGCTGCTGCCCTGCTGCGGCACATAGGCGCGGGTGCGCAACTCGATGCGCCCGTCGGCGCGCCGCTGCACCGCACCCACACGCAGCAGCTCGTCCAGCACCGCCCGTGCCGGCATGTCGCCGCTGTAGCGCCGCACAAGGCCCGCAAAGCCACGCTCGCCATCGACCTCCAGCGCGCGCGGTTCGGCAGCCGAGAATTCGGCGTCGCGGACCCAGCCGGTGAGGACACGCGCCGCGCGGTTGTAGCTGGCCTCGGGTTCCGGCGCACGCGCGTCGGGCGCAGCCAGCAATCGCTGCACCTCTTTGCGTGTCAGTCCAGACAGGATCGAAACGCGCGAGGTGGTCGACTTCCTGCCGGGCAGCGCGAATTCATGGAACGCGACTTCCACGTAGACCTGTCGGGCCAGGCGCTCGAATGCAGTGAAGGCCATGCCTTGACGCAGCAGGATGCGAAACAGCGGCCTGAGCAATCGGACAATCGCGCCCTCGAGCGTGGTGCGTGTGGCGGATGGCGATTCCATGAATGTGGGAAATTTATCCCAAATTTTTGACCTGCGGTGTAACCGACGGTCACCGTCGGTTGTCGCCCGAACGTCTGAGCGCCCGCCATCGGCATCGCCAAGACGGCACCCAAGCCGGGGTAGCATGCTGGTGCCATGTCGATCAGCCCGGCGTGCATCTCGACCGGTCATCTACCGCCTGCGCAGCGTGTGCAGGCGCTGGTCGCCGATGCCCACGCGCGTTTCAAGTTCGTGGATGACGGCAAGGTCGCCGACTACATTCCGGTGCTGGCCGAGGTGCCGCGCGATCGCTTTGCGGTGTGCGTGGTCGAGACCTCCGGTACCGCCCACGAGGCCGGCGACACCGCCCACGCGTTCTCGATCCAGAGCGTGTCCAAGCCTTTCGTGTTCGCGCTCGTGTGCGATGCGCTGGGCGAGGAAGTGGCGCGGGCCAAACTCGGCGTCAACAGCACCGGTCTGCCCTTCAATTCGGTGCTTGCCATCGAACGCGCTCACGACGGCACGACCAACCCGATGGTCAATGCCGGCGCCATCGCCGCGGCGAGTCTCGCTCCCGGCAAGACCGCGGCTGCGAAATGGCAGTTCATCCGCGAAGGCCTGTCGCGCTTTGCCGGCAGGAATCTCGAACTCGACCCTGTGGTGTACACGTCCGAAGCGGCCAGCAACCACCACAACCAGGCCACCGCCAAGCTGCTGCAGGGCTTCGGCCGCATCTACTTCGATGCAGACGAGTCCGTCGACGTGTACACGCGGCAGTGCGCGCTCAACGTGACCGCCAAGGATCTGGCGCTGATGTCCGCCACGCTGGCCAACGGCGGCGTCAACCCGGTGACGCGCGAGCGCATCATCGACGCGATCCATTGCCAGCACGTGCTGGCCGTGATGGTCACGGCCGGACTCTACGAGAACTCGGGCGAGTGGCTGTACGACACCGGCCTGCCGGGCAAGAGCGGTGTCAGTGGCGGCATCGTCGCGGTGGCACCCGGCAAGGCCGGGCTGTGCACCTTCGCGCCGCCGCTCGATGCGGCAGGCAACAGCGTCAAGGGTCAGCTCGCCGCCCGCTTTCTGGCCGAACGCTTGGGATTGAACGTCTTTGCGTCCGAAGCCGGGAGCACGGTTACGTCATGAAACCCATCCGGGGCAGCGCTGTGAGGTCGACGATTCGCCAGGCTCGAACGGTATGACTTCGGGAACAGGATCAGCCCGCCGCCGCCCACTGCTCTGCGGCGGTCAACTCGGCATTCGAGAAGAGCTTGACCGGACAGGGCATGGCGAATGCAAACAGACGAACTGCGCTCTGCACCCAACCAAGGTCGGTGACGACCGCCACCCGCTGCCAGGTTCGCAAGTGGCCGAGGCCCAGTTTCATGTCGTCCCACATGGCCCCAGCGGTAAAGCCAGTGAACGCGGGCCCCAGGTGGTACAGGAATCGAACACCGTCCATCTTCTTGATCGCCGATTCGACGGCTGGAACGAGTACCGATTCGTAGTCTTGCGCAGTCACTTGCCCTGACGCGGTAACGCCAACGACTCGATTTGGAAGATTGGGGATGACTTCAAGCATGACATGCTCCCAAGCAGTGACGAAACTTGTGGGACTTGCCAGCAGCGTGTAAGTTTCCGCGTCGCGTGGGATGAAGGGGCTTCGGGCGTTCGACAGCCCCCGGCCCTGCGCCGCAGGCGCCTCAGGCGATGCGGTCAGCCCTCAAAGCGCGTCATCAGCTCGCCGGCCAGCGGCGCATCGCTGCGCAAGCCCTGCCCATCGGCGACCCGCTTGCCGTTGACCCAGACACCGTGCACGCCGATCGCATCGGTGGTCAGGCGCGGCGCGCCGCCGGGCAGATCGAAGACGCGGCGCTTCGGGCCGCGGCCGACCGCGGCCTGGTCGAACAGCAGCAGGTCGGCGGCATAGCCTTCGCGCAGCAGGCCGCGCCCGGGCATGCCGAACAGTTCTGCGCTCTGGTGGGTGAGCCGGCGCACGGCTTCGGGCAGCGCCATCGCGCCGCGTTCGCGCACCCAGTGACCGAGCAGGTGCAAGCCGAAGCCGGCATCGGTGAAGAAGGTCAGGTGCGCGCCGGCGTCGGACAGAGAAATGAGGCTGTGCGGATGGTTCAGCATCTGCCCCACGGCTTCCTCGTCGCTGTTGAGCAGTTGCGCAACGAAGGTGGTGGCGAGGTCTTCGGCCAGCGCCAGGTCGAGCATCGCGTCGAGCGGGTCGCGGCGCTGTTCGGCGGCGATGTCGGCCATGCTGCGCTGTTCGAGCGCACGATGACGCGGCTCAGTGACCTCGACCACGTGCACCTTGTCCCATTCGCCGTTGAAGAGGCGGAACACCGCCGGCGCCGCCAGCTCGGCGCGCACTGCGTCGCGAAAGGCCTTGTCGGCGAGCACCGCGCGCAGCGCCGCACCTTGCACGCCGAGCGCGGGCTTCCAGCTCACCAGGCCTTCGACCGGGTACGGGGAGGCGAGCGTGAAGTCCATCGTCAGCGGGCAGCACGAGACCTGGCCGAGCAGCTTGCGCCCGCGCTGGTTGGCGGCGCTGATCGCGTCGAGGTCCTGGAACACCGCGCCCGGATTCATCGGGTTGTGCAGCAGTGCGGCGATCATCACCGGCCGGCCCGAGCGCGCGCTCATTTCCTCGAGCAGCGACACCGGCATCTGCCCGCCCTTGGTGACCATGTAGACACCGCCGCCCGAGCGGCCCATGGCTTGGATCAGCGCCAGGTGTTCGGCCTCGGCGGCCAGGCGCGACGGCATCGGCACGCCGCCTTCGCCGTTGTGCGCCGGGCTGGTGCTGCTGGCCAGCCCGACCGCGCCGGCGGCCATCGCTTCGCGCACCAGCGCCGCCATCTGCGTGATCTCGTCGGGCGTGGCCTCGCGCTGCGTCGCGTCGGCGCCCATGACCCAGGTGCGCAGTGACGAGTGGCCGACGTAGGCGGCCAGGTTGACCGCGCTGCCGCCGGCGCGCAGCTGCGCCAGGTATTCGGCGAAGGTCTCGAAATTCCAGCGGATGCCCTGGCGCAGCACGTCGAGCGACATGCCCTCGACCTGGGTCAGGTTGCGCATCGTCGTCTCGCGGTCGGCCGGCCGGCACGGTGCGATCGTGAAGCCGCAGTTGCCGATCACCGCCGTCGTGACGCCGAGCGCCGGCGACGGCCGCACATACGGATCCCAGGTGATCTGGGCGTCGAAATGGGTGTGGCTGTCGATGATGCCGGGCATCAACGCCAGGCCATCGGCGTCGATGACCTCGCTGGCGTCGACCTTCAACGACGGGCCGATGGCGCGGATGCGTCCGCCACGCACGGCGAGGTCACCGACAGCAGATTCGCCGCCGCGGCCGTCGAGGAGCGTCGCGCCGCGAATGAGGATGTCGTCCATGCTCAAGCTACCGTTGCGGGAACCTTGCCAGATGAATGCCGAGGATCACATGACCTCGTTGAGCAGATAGTAAGCGTTGTCCTTCAGCTTGTGCCACAGCCCGCGCTGGCGCCAGGCCTGCAGCTCGATCTCTTTGCAATGCGGTGCGTACTTGTCGAACACCGCATCGAGCCGGGCCGCGGTGACCGTGTCGGAGATGCCGAGCACGATCTCGTCGTTGGTCTCGAACGAACGGTCGTCGAAGTTGCTCGAACCGATGACGCTCCACAGGCCGTCGATCGTCATCACCTTCTGGTGCAACAGCGTGTGCGGGTACTCGAACAGGCGCACGCCGCAGCGCAGCAGTTTCTCGAAGTTGCGGTGCCCGGCGTGCTGCACCATCGGGTTGTCCGAGCCGCCGGTCGAGGGCATCATCACGCGCACGTCGACCCCGCGCGCCACCGCGCGACCGAAGGCATCGATCGCCTCGGGCTCGGGGATGAAGTACGGGTTCTGAATGCGTATGCTTTTGCGTGCCATGCAGATGGCGGTGTGGTGCAACAGCTTCACCGCCGGCGCCGAGCCCTCGGGTTTGAGGTAGGCGGCGTGGATCGACACCTCGCCGGCCGGCTGCAGTGCCGGGAAGACATCGTCACCGACGAACACTTCGCCGGTGTTGCCGGTCCAGTTTTCGCTGAAGGCGGCCTGCACGCTGTTCACGATCGGGCCATGCAGGTGCACGCTCAGGTCGCCATAGTGCTGGTGGTCCTGCGCGTCGCCGAGCCAGGTGTCGACGATGCAATGGCCGCCGACGAAGGCTTCGCGCCCGTCGATCACGCACAGCTTGCGGTGGTCGCGGTCGTTCATCACACCCAGGTTGCGAATGGCCCATGCGTGGAAGAACTCGACCCGGCAACCGGCATCCCGCATGCGCTGCACCACGGCCTTGCCGACTTCCTTGGAGCCCACCGCATCGAGCATCACCCGCACCTGCTTGCCGGCGCGGGCGCGCTCGCACAGCGCGTCGGCCAGGCGTTGACCGAGCACGCCATCCTTCCACAGGAAGGTCTCGAAGTGCACCGATTGTTGCGCCGCCGCGATGCGCTGCAGCAGCACGTCGAAGAACGCGCCGTTCTCCAGCACGGCCACCGAATTGCCCGGCACCACCGTGCTCAGGCTGAGCCCGGCGAGCGAGTGGATCAGTTGGTCGATCGGCGCGGCGCTCTCGATCTCGAGCTTCGGGTCGTGGTGACGCCGGATGGACCAGATGACGAGCGCCATCAGCACGATGCCGAGCATCGCGCCCGCGGCAACGTAGACGAAGACATCGGTCCAGATCGAGCCGCCCATCGTGCATTCCTCTTGGAACTCAACCGCTTTGTACCGGATGTTCTGGACACGAATGAAACCCGTCGCCCGCGGCCTGGTCCGCGCCGGTCGGCTACGCTCCCCACTTTCCCCGCACTGGAGGCCTTGCATGTCCGATGCCCTGTGGTCCTGGTCCGCCCAACGCCTTGCCGCCGCCATTCGCAGCGGTGCCGTCTCCGCGCGCGAAGCGGCGACGTCCAGCCTGCAGCGCGTGCAGGCGGTCAACCCGGCGCTCAATGCCATCATCGACCTGCTGGGCGATGAGGCGCTGGTCGCGGCAGACGCAGCCGATGCCAAGCGTCGCCGCGGCGATGCGCTGGGTCCGCTGCATGGCGTGCCGGTGACGGTCAAGGTGAATGTCGACTTTGAGGGCCGCGCCACCACAAACGGCGTGGTCGCCTTCAAGGACAACATCGCCACCGAGGACAGCCCCGTGGTGGCCAACCTGCGCCGCAGCGGCGCGGTCATCATCGGCCGCACCAACACGCCGGCCTTCTCGGTGCGCTGGTTCACCGAAAACGACCTGCACGGCCGCACGCTGAATCCCTGGTCACGCGGCCACACGCCGGGCGGCTCCAGCGGCGGCGCGTCGTCGGCGGTGGCCGCCGGCATGGGCGCCATCGCGCATGGCAACGACCTGGCCGGATCGGTGCGCTACCCGGCCTACTGCACCGGCGTGTGCGGCCTGCGGCCTTCGTTCGGCCGTGTGCCGGCCTTCCTGCGCAGCGCCAAGGACGAGCGGCCGCTGTCGATGGCGATGATGTCGGTGCAGGGGCCGCTGGCGCGCCACGTGGCCGACCTGCGTCTGGCCTTGCAGGCGATGAGCGCAGGCGATGCACGCGATCCGTGGTGGGTGCCCACCCCGCTGAGCGGCCCGCCGCTGCCGCGACGTGTGGCGATGACGGTCAACTGCCAGGGCGTGCCGGCCGACCCGGCGGTCGTCGCCGCCGTGCGCCAGGCCGGCGCGTGGCTGGCCGACGCAGGTTATGCGGTCGAAGAAGTCGAGCCGCCCAGCCTGGCCGAGGCGCAGGAGCTGTGGATGCTGATCGCCAATGACGAGGCGCGCCAGTTCATGTGGCCGGCCGTCGAAGAGCTGGGCGACGAAGGCGTGCGCCGCTCCTTCGGCTGGATGCTGGCCGCATCGCCGGTGCTGGACCATGCGGCACACCTGCGCGCCTTCGCCAAGCGCGCGACGCTGCTGCGGCGCTGGCAACTGTTCATGGCAAGCCACCCGCTGGTGCTGTGCCCGGTGTCCGGCGAGCCGCCTTTCCCGTGGGGTTGGGACGTCGAGGACGAGGCCACGATGAAGCGCGTGATACGAGCGCAGGAATCGCAGTTCGCGGTGCCGGTGCTGGGCCTGCCGGCGGTGTCGGTGCCCACCGGACTGGCAGGTGGATTGCCGATGGGCGTGCAGCTGATCGGCCCACGCTTCCGCGAAGATCTGCTGCTCGACGCGGCCGAGGTGATCGAGGCGCGCTGCCCACCGTTGACGCCGATCGACCCCCGCTGAGACAGTTGTCGCAGTCACCTGCGGCGATGATCCGCAGCGGCCCGGCAACACGCGGACCCCGATGCCCGATCGCGCCGTGGCGCGCGCAATGCGACAAGTCAGGGATACAGCGGGGCCAGAGCATCCTGCGGTGGGCCCTGCGGCGCGCGGCGGGTCGGCTGCAGCCCCTTGCCGCAAGCCTGCCACAGGGCCCTGCCGTCCCAGTTGCCGGTGTCGGTGCCGTACAGGCTGCGATCGAGAGCGCGCACTTCGTCGGCACCGGCCGCGAGCCGCTGGGCGAGCTCGCCCAGCCCGCGCGGTGGGCGATCGGGCCACTCGTTGTGCGCCAGGTCGAGCAGCGCCTGCGCGGCGGCCTGGCGGTCGCCGTCGACGCAGGCGCGGCGCAGCTTGTTCAGGCTGGCGCGTGTACCGGCTGCAGCGGTCGAGATCGGCGCTTCGCTCCGACGACGGCGCCGCAGCAGCCCCCACGCCAATGCGGCTGCCGCCAACATGACCAGACCCGACACGGCCAGGATGAGCCCGTGGCTGCGAAGCACTTCGGCCGTGCGCGCCGTCCATGACACCCCGGCATCGCCCGACGGTGCCGCCGTGGCGATGGGCGTTGAAGGGGTCGTGACGGAAGCCGGCGCGGGCGTCGTGCCCGCTGCCGTCGGCACTGCGCCCGCCTCGACCTGGAATTGCCGCGCCGGCAGTTCGGCGTGGCGCTGCAGGTTGTCCTGGGTGTCCCACCAGGCCAGGTCGACGCCGGCGACATCGAGCGTGCCGGCCGCAGTCGGGATGTAGGTGACGGTCTGCTTGCTGATGCCGTAGATCGTCGTGCCATCGGTGCGGCTGTGGTTGTCCGGCGCATCGGCATAGAGACGCGCATTGGCGGGCTGCGCCAACGCCAGCTGCGGCAGCTGCGAGGCCGCCAAGCCCTTGGCCTCGATCGTCAGGGTGCGTGTCACCGGTTCGCCGGCCTTGAAGACGGGAGCGGCATCGGCCCAGCTGTCGTGCAGGCGGATCTGCTCGGCCGGCAGCCAATGGGCTTGCGCTGCGGCCGGCCGCGCCCGCACGTCGAGCGTCAGCGGTCGGGCACTGGCGGCCACCGGTTGGGTGGTCACGCCCATCGACAGCCGGCCGAGCAGGCCATTGCGAAAGGCGGGATCGTTGGCGAACGGCGTGTTGCGCAACATCTGGGCGATCATGTCTTCACGCGGGTTGCGATCGCGAGTCGCATCCTGCGCCACCACGGCCGTGCCGCGAAAGGTGGCCGGCGCGATCTGCAGCGTGCCGCTCTTCTCGGGCGAGATCGCGTAGTGGCGTTCGATGACGGTGTAGTCGCGTCCGCGCACCGTCGCGCGGCTGCGCTGCTCCTCGCCGAGCTGTTCGACCACCGCGTCGGGCGAGCTGGGCGCGCTCAGTTCGCCGGATTGCACGCTGCCGTCGACGTACACGCGCACCGTGTAGGGCACCTGCTGCTGCACATACACCGGCTTGCCGGCCGCGGGGCTGTCGACTTCGATGAACGCCGCCGTGCCCGGCCCCTGATCGGCCGCTGCGGCGTTGGCCGCGGTCGTGGGCTCGCCGACCTGAAGCGCGATCGCGGTGGTGCGCTCCGCGCCGACCGACAGCGCCGGCACCTCGATGCGGCCCAGGCGGCGCGGCACCATCTGGACCGTCCAGCGCACCAGGTCGGAGCGATGAAAGTTGACGATGCGCGTCTCGCTGCTCGTGCTCGTGCCGAGCAGGTCGAAGTCCTTGCGCAGCGGTGCCAGGTCGGGTGCGGCGCCCGATGGCTTGCCGGTGCTCTCGATGGTCAGCGTCAGCGCTTGGCCCAGCGCCACGGCGTCGCGGTCGAGGCGGGCACTGACGTCGGCCCAGCCGACGCCACAAGCGCTCAGCAGCGCCAATGCCCATGCCGCCCTGCACCAACCCCTCAGCGGCCACCCGCGGCCGCGCCCGACCCTCTTGCGCTGACTGGACATCTCACCCACCGCCTTCACGTGCGCGTTGCTGGTATTGGTAGAGGAACTTGCGCCGCAGCAGCCCGCCCGGATCGTCGGGAATGCGGCGCAGCCATTGCTGCGCCGCCAGCTGCTCCTCACTGGGGATCGGTTGCGCATCCCGCGCGCCCGCGGCCTTGGCCTGTTCGGCGGCGGTCGCGGTCTGCGCCTGGCGCTCAGCGGCTGCCCCACCATTCGACGCTGCGGCATCGTCCGACTTGGCCGCACCTTCCTTGGCAGCCAGCTTGCGAGCGGCTTCGGCAAACGAATCGCCCGGCTTCGGTGCCGGCGTTGGCTGTCGCTGATCAGCCGCTGCATCCTGGCCTGATTCGCCACCGCGTTGGCCGGCAGCGCCGTCCTTGGCTTCGGGCCGCGAAGGCGACGCCTGGGCCTGCTGGCCCTGCGCCGCCGACGCTGCGGCAGCGGCCGATTGGCCGGCCGCATCCGATTGCGCCTTCGATGCGCCATTCGTGGGCGGCTGGGCGCCGTGCTGGGCTGACTTGTCGGCCGCTGACCCTTCGCCACTCTTCGAGGCCTGCTGCTGGCCTTGCTGCTGCCCCTGCTGTGATGGCTGGTCCTGCGCTGGCCCGTCCTTCGGCTTGCTGTCCTGCTTCTGCTTCTGCTTCTGTTCCTGCTGTTGCTGCTGGCGCAGCAGAGCCTCGACCGCGGCCTTGTTGGCCTTTGCATCGGCGTTGCCAGGATCGACGCTCAGCGCCTTGTCGTAGGCCGCCACCGCGTCGGCATACCGACCCAGCTGGGCCAATGCATTGCCGCGGTTGTAGTTGGCACGCGGGCCGGTGGCCTGCGCGAAGTTCTGCAGTGCCGCGGCGTAGTTGCCCCGCTTGTATTCGGCGCTGCCGCGCCGTTCGGCATCGGTCGCCAGCGTTGCCGCCTTGGCATAGTCGCCAGCGGCCAGCGCCGCGGCGGCCTGCTGGTCGGGGCGCTGCCAGGCGTCTTGCCATGGCGAGGCCCGCACCGGTGTCGGCAAGGCCGCCATGGTGCCCACCAAGCCCAGCGCCAGCAGCGGCAGCACCTGCCCTGCCGGCCGGCCTGGCCGCGGCCTTGACGGCGGCACGGCGGCGGCCGGCGCATCGGCGATCAACGCGCCGCGGCGGAAGGCCAGCGCCGCCAGCGGCAGCAGCAGCAACACGAGCCACGGGCCTTGCTCCACCCATGCGGTGGCCATCGCGCCCGCCGGGTCCTGCGACGGGTCGATCAGGGCCTGCCCGTCGGTCTCGAGCAGGGTGCGCAAGGCGTCGCCCGAGTCGGTGACCGATTGGTATTGCCCGCCGCCGGCGCGAGCCACGTCCTGCAGCGCGGCGGCATCCAGGCGCGCGAGAGCGGGTTGGCCGGCGGCGTCGCGCATGAATTGACCCTGGGCGTCGGCCACCGGCGCGCCCTGCGCGGTGCCCACCCCCAGCACCGACACGCGGTAGCCGTGGCCGCGCAGCCGCGCCGCGGCGTCGCGGGCCGCCGCGGCATGCTCGGGGTCCACGCCATCGGCGATCAACAGCACCTGGCCGCTGCTCAAACCCGCCTGCTGCATCAGCTTCTCGGCCTCGAGCAAGCCCAGGTCGGCACGGCTGCCTTGCACCGGCATCAGATCCGGGCCCAGCACCCTGAGCAGGGCGCTGACGGTGTTGGCATCGCGCGTCAGCGGCGCCACCGCGAAGGCGTCGCCCGCATAGACGACCAGACCGGTCTGGCCTTCCTGGCCGAGCGCGAGCACGTCTTCGACCTTGAAACGGGCGCGCTCCAGCCGCGAGGGCTTCAGGTCGGTGGCCTGCATCGAGGTGGACAAGTCGAGCACGACGACACGTGCCGCACCGGTCTGGAACACCGGCTGCGGCTTGCGCTGCCAGGTCGGGCCGGCCAGGGCCAGCGCGGCCAGGGTCCAGCCGGCCACGAGCAGGCGCAGCATGCCGGGACGGCCGCCGCCCGCGCCACCGATCATCAGCAGCGGCAGCAGCGCGGGGTCGACCGTACGCTGCCAGGGGTTGTCGCCGCCGCCCTGGCGCGCCAGGCGCCAGGCCAACATCCCCAGCGGCAGCAGCGCGAGCAACCACAGCGGCCGGATGAAATGGAAGGCCTCAAGCATGCTGCGCTCCCGCGGCATCGCGCCTTTGCCAGCCAACGCCCGATACAGCCAGCGCGATCAGCACGCTCAGCAGCAAGGCGGCCCCCAGCGGCCAGGCATAAAGCTCCTCGACCGGACGCCAGCTCTGCGCATCCTTCGACAGCGGCTCGATCGTGTCGAGCTCGGCGTAGATCTGCGCCAGGCTGGCCACGTCGGCGGCGCGGAAGTAGCGCCCTCCGGTCTTCTGCGCGATGGCTTTCAGCGTGTCCTCGTCCAGATCGCCGGGCGCCACCTGTTGCATGCCGAAGGGCCCTTGCATCACGACCTGATCACCGCCGACGCCGATGGTGTAGATGCGCACGCCTTCCTGCGCGGCGAGGTCGGCGGCCTTCAGCGGATCGACTGTGCCCGCATTGCTCGCCCCGTCGGTGAGCAGCACCAGCACACGGTTGCCAGCCGGCTGGTCGCGCAGACGCTTGATGGCCAGGCCGATGGCATCACCGATCGCCGTTTGCCGCCCGGCCAGGCCGATCTGCGCCTCGTCGAGCAGCGTGTGCACGGTCTTCCTGTCGAGCGTCAGCGGCGCCTGCACATAGGCCTGGTCGCCGAACAGGATCAAGCCGATGCGGTCGCCGGCACGACGCTGGATGAAGTCGCCGGCCACGGCCTTGACGGCATCGAGCCGCGTCACGGCCCGGCTGACGATGCGCATGTCGGCGGTCTGCATCGAACCCGACAGGTCCACCGCCAGCATCAGGCTGCGGCCGCTGACCGGCAGGTGCACCGTCTCGCCGATCTGCTGCGGACGCGCCGCCGCAAGCACCAGCAGCAGCCAGGCCAGTGCGGCGACGGTGGGCAGCAGGCGCGAGCGACGCGCCACCGGCCCCGACAGCGTCGCCTGCAGCACGCCGGGGAACGGGAAGCGCAGCGCCGACATCGGCGCCGCCGGCACCGGGCTCAGCCACCGGGCCAGCAGCGGCAACGGCAGCGCGAGCAGCAGCCAGGGCCAGGCCAGATGCAGGTTCTGCAGGTTCATACCGCCCTCGCCGTGTTCGTCTCGACCCAGCTGCGGACCAGCGCGGCGAAGCCGTCGAGATCCAGGTCGGGCGGCAGCCGAGGTCGATAGGGCCCCTCGGCCAGCACCCGCCCCGGCCCGTCGCTGAAGCCGCCCTGGCCGCCGGATTCGTCGAGAAAGCGCAACCAGGCGTCGCCGCTCAACGACGCGACCTCGCTGTGCGGATGGCGCGTCAGCGCCAGCCGACGCAGCAATTCGCCGATGCCGGCCAGTTGCGCGGGCGAGCGATCGCTGGCCAGCCCGGCCTGCAGCGTCGACAGCGCGGTCAACACACGCTGACGATGCTGGCGAAGGCGGCGGCGCCGCAGCGCCACGGCAAAGCCCCAGGCCAGCAGCGACAGCAGCAGCGCCGCAAGAACCCACCAGCCCGGCGCCGGCGGCCACCACGACGGTGCGCCGGGCAGGTGGATGTCACGCAACGCAAGCGTTTGCTGGGCAGTCGTCGGGCTCATCGGAAATTCTTCCTGTCGTGCGCTGCGCTGTCAGTCCGCTGCGCAGCGCCCCGGCGCGCGCGCACGAGGCTGTCTTGGTGCCGCACACGGCGGCCCCGGCCGCTCGGCAACGTCCGCGTGGGGCTCATGCCGCCAGTCTCCAATCGCGCACGCGGCGCCGGCGGGCGGCGAAATGCCGGCCCAGCGCGGCCGCCGTGGCCGCGTCGGTGCTCAATCGCAGCAGGCCGATCGCGTGGCGGCGAAATGTGGCGGCCACGAACTCGTGGTGGCGGTTGAAGTAGTCCTGGTAGGCCCGTCGGGCGGCTGCCGAACGCAGATCCAGCACCGCGCTGTGGCCCCCGGCGAGCACACCGTAACGGGCTGGCCGCGGCGGCGTGAGCTCGAGCGGATCGACGATCTGCAGCGCCACCAGGTCGTTGTGCTGGCGCAGCCACTGCAACTGCCGGTCGCACTCCGCGTCGAGGCCGTAGAAGTCACCGATCAGCACGATCAGGCTGCCAGGGCGGCTGACGCGGCGCAGACGCACGAGCGCGGCGCCCAGACCACCGGCGTCCGGCGGCGCGTCGACGCCACGGCGCGGGTTGCTGTGCTCCACCAGCTGGCGGATCAGCTGCAGCACACCGTGCTTGCCGCCGCGCGGCGCCAGGTCGCAGTGGCTGCCGTTGAACAGCAAGGCGCCGACACGGTCGCCGTGTTCGACCGCGGCCCAGCCGATCAATGTTGCGGCACGCGCCGCCACCACCGACTTCAGCAGACCGCGGCTGCCGAAGAACATGCCGGGGCTGAAGTCCACGGCGAGCACGACCGGCCGCTCGCGTTCTTCCTGATAGACCTTGACGTGGGCCTCGCCGGTGCGTGCGGTGATGCGCCAGTCCATGCTGCGCACGTCGTCGCCGCTGCTGTAGGCGCGCGACTCCTGGTAGTCCATGCCGCGGCCGCGGAAGCGCGACAGGTGCTCGCCGCCGCGTTGCGCAAGGGCCGGTCCGGCGCCCTGCAGCCCGATCCGGCCGGCATGCCGCTGCAGCGCGATCAGCTCCTGCGTGCTGGCCCAGGTCGCGGGGTTGAGGGCCGCATCGATGACCGCGTCGGTGGCTGTTCGATCGGCAGCCGCGTCGGGCCGACGGCGCTTGAACCAGTCCATCTCAAGCCACCGGCACCCGGCGCAGCAGGTCGCCGATGATCGCGTCGGAGGTGATGCCTTCGGCCTCGGCCTCGAAGGACACCAGGATGCGATGGCGCAGCACGTCGTGCGCCACCGCCTGCACGTCGTCGGGCGCGACATAGTCCTTGCCCTGCAGCCAGGCATGGGCGCGTGCGCAGCGGTCCAGCGCGATGGTGGCGCGCGGGCTGGCACCGAAAGCGATGCGCCGCACCAGTGCGGCGTCGTAGCGCGACGGGTCGCGGCTGGCCAGCACCAGCTGCACGATGTACTCCTCCACCGCCGCGCTCATGTGCATCGCCAGCACCTCCTGCTGGGCAGCGAGGATCTGATGCGTGGACAGCTGCAGCGGCGGGCTCGGCGCTGCGCCCAGCGTCTGGCTGGCCTGGGCGCGCGCCAGCTTCAGGATCTCGCGCTCGGCGGCGGCGTCGGGGTGCCCGATGCGCACGTACAGCAAGAAGCGGTCGAGTTGCGCCTCCGGCAGCGGGTAGGTGCCCTCGTGCTCGATCGGGTTCTGCGTGGCCATGACCATGAACGGCCGCGGCAGCTTGTAGGTGTGGCGCCCGACGGTGATCTGGTGCTCGCCCATCGCTTCGAGCAGCGCCGACTGCACCTTGGCCGGCGCACGGTTGATCTCGTCGGCCAGGATCAGGTTGTGGAACAGCGGCCCCGGCTCGAAGTGGAAGTCACCGGTGGCCGGCCGGTAGACATCGGTGCCGGTCAAGTCGCCGGGCAGCAGATCGGGCGTGAACTGCAGGCGGCGGAAATCGCCCTGCAACGCGGCCGCCAGTTCCTTGATCGCGGTGGTCTTGGCCAGACCCGGCGCACCTTCGACCATCAGGTGACCATCGGCGAGCAGCGCGATCAGCAGGCTGTCGACCAGATGCGGCTGGCCGATGATCCTGGCCTGCAGGTGATGGCGCAGGTTCCTGAATGCGAGATGGTTCATGTCGGGCGACACTCCCTGCGAGACAACGGTCGAAAGGGCGCTCATCGGTTTGACTCCATGCGATTCGATAGACCCCGCATTCAATCGCACTCGAGTTAGCCCACCATTAAACATGCTCAGGCCGGCCGAGCGCTGTCGCTCGCGCAGGTGCTTGTGGTGCAATTCGCCCATGCTGCGCACCCTGAAGGATCTGTTCGGCGCGTTGACGCCGCCCTCGCCCGCCGAGCGGGCCGCCGATGCCGAGCACACGCTGCATCTGGCCACCGCGGTGATGTTGATGGAAGTGATGCGGGCCGATGCACAGATCGGCCCCGCCGAGCGGCGGGCGGTGATCGATGCCTTGCGCGGCAGCTTCGCGCTGACCGACGACGAAATCTCACGCCTCATCGAACTGGCCGAGCAGGCGGCGAAGGACGCCACCGACTGGTTCGAGTTCACGTCGCACATCAACGCCCATTTCGATGTCGCGCAGAAGGTGCGCATGGTCGAATACCTGTGGCGCGTGGCTTATGCCGATGGCCGGCTGACGGCCCATGAGCGGCATGTGATGTGGCGCATCTCCGATCTGCTGCATGTGCCGCACGGTGCCTACATCAACGCCAAGATGCGGGCCAAGCAGGCGGCAGGCGTCAGCGACGACGGCGCTTCGGATTAGATCGCCCCAGCATCACTGCGCCTTCGGCTGATAGCGCTTCAAGTTCACGCAGCGCCGACGGCCCGGCGGCGGCAATGGTGCTCATCGGCCGACGAATTCGGGCAGCGTCTTGGCCAGAAACGCGCGATAGCCGATGCGGAAATCCTCGCTGTCGTAGCAGCGAAAGCCTTCATCGCGTTCGGCCTCGGTCAGCGCCCGACCGGCGTCGATCTGGCGCATGAACTGCTTGTGCCACCGCGCGACCAACGGCGCACCCGCGGCGATGCGACGGGCGCTGGCGTAGGCCTCGGCTTCGACATGCGCATCGTCCACCACGCGGTGCACGAGCCGTTTGTCGAGCGCCTCGCGGGCATCGAAGACACGGCCTTCGAGCAGCATCTCGAGCGCGGTCGCGCGCCCGGCCAGTTGCACCAGCGCGGCCAGTTCGGCATGCGCCATCACCAGCCCCAGCTTGTTGATCGGCACGCCGAAGCGGCTGCTCTCGCCGCAGATGCGCAGATCGCACAGCGCGGCGATTTCCAGCCCGCCACCGACACAGATGCCTTCGATCAGCGCCAACGTCGGGTGGCGACAGTCGGCGATCGCGCCCAGCGCGCCGTGCAGCACCGCACCGTAGGCCTCGCCCTGCGCGAAGGTGCTGCGCTCGGTGGCGAATTCAGCGATGTCGTTGCCCGGCGCGAAGGCCTTGCCGCCGGCACCGCGCAGCACGATGCAGCGCAAGCTGTCGTCGGCCGACAGTTCGCTCATCACCGCGCCGAGCCGTTGCCACATCGGCTTGGTCAGCGCGTTGAGCTTGTGCGGCCGGTTCAGCACCACGGTGGCGATGAAGCCGTCGCGCTGCACCAGGATGTGGTCGTCCATCGGCGCCTCAACGGTAGAACAACTCGACCAGGAACATCGGCACCGCCGGCACGTAGGTCACCAGCAGCAACGTCGCCGCCAGCACGCCGATGAAGGGCAGGTTCACGCGCGTGACCTTCCACATGTCGGCCTTGGCGATGGCGCACGAGGCCATCAGCACGCTGGCCACCGGCGGCGTCTGCTGGCCGATGCCCAGGTTCAAGGTGACGATGAGCCCGAAGTGCACCGGGTCGATGCCGACCGCGTTGACCAGCGGCATGACGATCGGTACCACCAGGATGATGGCGGCGGCCGAATGCAGGAACAGCCCGATGAGCAGGAAGAACACGTTCAGGATGCCGAGCACCGCATAGCGGTTGTCGGTCAACGACGACAGCCACGATGCCAGTTGCTGCGGAATCTGCTGCTCGGTCAGGTACACGCCCAGCAGCGCCGACGCGGCCACCAGCAGCATCACGGTCGCCGTCTGGATCGAGCCGTCGACCATCGCCGCATGCAGGTGACGCCAGTTCAGCTCGCGATAGATGACGCCGCCGATGAACAGCGCCGCCAGCACCGCCAGCGCGGCGCCTTCCGTCGCCGTGACGATGCCGCCGAAGATGCCGCCGAGGATGATCATCGGCAAGGTGAAGGCCCAGGCGGCATCCTTGAACGTGCGGCGCACCTTGGCCCAGCTGAACACCTCTTCGACCGGATAGTTGTAGCGCCGCGCATACCACCAGGCCAGAAGCATCATGCCGCCGCCGCCGAGGATGCCGGGCACGATGCCGGCGACGAAGATCTGCACCACCGACGCGTCGGCCATGACCGCGTACAGGATCATCGGGATCGACGGCGGGATGATCACCGCCAATGTCGCCGACGACGAGGTCACTGCGGCGGCGAACTCCTTCGGGTAGCCCTTCTTCTTCATCGCCGGAATCAATATCGAGCCCATCGCCGCCACGTCGGCCACCGCCGAACCGGAGATCTCGGCGAAGAACATCGAGGTGCCGATGTTGATCATCGCCAGCCCGCCCTTGACGAAGCCGAACAGCGCCGAGGCGAAAGCGATCAGCCGCCGCGACAGGCTGGAGGTGTTCATGATCGCGCCGGCCAGCACGAACAGCGGGATCGCCAGCAGCGGAAAGCTGGTGGCACCGGTGAACATGACGATGGCCGCGTTGAGCAGCGAATCGAAGCCCGACGACCAGACCATCGCGCACATCGCCACGATGCCGAGCGAGATCGCGATCGGCACGTTGAGCAGGATCAGCGCGACCAGGCCGACGAACATCATTGCGACGGTCATCGCGCGGCCTCGTGAACCGGGTCCAGTTCATGATCGACGATGCCGCTGCCGCGCGCCTGGCGCAGCACCTCGGGCAGGCTGAACAGCTGCGCGACGATGAACAGCGCACCGCCGATCGGGATCACCGACTGTGTCAGCTGCGTCGGCACGTTCGGCAGGCTGACCATGTTGTCGCCTTGCAGGATCAGCAACACGCGCACGCCGAACCAGGTGAGCAACGCGAAGAAGCCGATCACGCAGACCTCGCCGAACAGCACCGCGGGCACGCGCGCGGCCGGCGGCATCGCGTTCACCAGGCCGGGAAAGCCGATGTGCGCGCGCTTCAATGCGGCCAGCGCGGCGCCGTAGTAGGTCATCCACGCCAGCATGATCGACGCGCCTTCGTCGTACCAGACCAGCGGAATGTTCAGCTTGCGGCAGGCGACGCCGAGCAGCACCACCACCGACAGCGACGCCAGCAGGAAGATGACGAAGGCCGTCAACGCGCGCTCGAAGGCGCTGCGCAAGGTGGCGAACACAGTCAGCGATGCTCTGGCGGTCAGGCTACTTCATGCCCTTGCCGAGTTCGATGGCCTGGTTGACCAGCTTGCCGCCCTCGGGAACATCCTTGCCGAATTCCTCATAGACGCCCTTGCTGGCGGCGATGAAAGCGTCCTTGTCCGGCTCGTTGACCTTCACGCCGGCGGCCTGGATCTTGGCCAGCAGTTCGTTGTCGAGCTTCGCGGCCTGTTCATACACGTAGGCCTGCGTGTCCTTCGCCGCCTGCTCCAGGATGGCCTGCACGTCGGGTGGCAACGATGCGAACTTGGTCTTGCCGGCAACCAGGTAGGCGGGTGTGTAGACATGCCCGGTCATCGACAGGTACTTCTGCACCTCCTGGAACTTCGAGGAGTAGATCTGCGTGAGTGGGTTCTCCTGCCCGTCCATCACGCCGGTCTGCAGCGCGACGAACACTTCCGACAGCGCCATCGGCGACGGGTTCGCACCGTAGGCCTGGAACATCTTCACCCGCCACTTGCCCTTCGGCACGCGCAGCTTCATGCCCGCCAGGTCGGCGGGAACGTTGATCGGCTTGGTGTTGGTGGTGATGTTGCGAAAGCCGTTTTCCCACACCGCCAGGATCTTGTAGCCCTTGGCCTCGGCCAGCGGCGCCAGCGACGGCCACACCACCGCCGCCTCGATCTTCTTCATGTGCTCGCGGCTCTTCACCAGATAGGGCATCTCGAACATGCCGAAGGCATCGACCGCCGACGACATCACGCTCGACGGAATGGCGAACTCCACCGTGCCCAGGCGCAGCTTCTGCATCAGTTCGCTGTCGCTGCCGATCTGGCTGGAGCCGAAGACCACCACCTTGGCCTTGTTGCCGAGCTTCTCGTTGGCGCGGCGCGCGAACTCGTTGGCCGACAGCTCGAACAGCGAGCCGGGGCCGCCGACGTGGCCGAGCTTGAGTTCCATCTGCGCAGCCGCGGGCGCGGCCAGCGCAGCGAGCAGGACGGCGAAGGTGGAGGTGGTGGCGAGGCGGCGGGTGATCATGATCGTGTCTCCGGGGTGATTGAGGGAACAGGCTGCTTCGAGAAATGATCCATCGCGGCCTGCACGCCGCTGCCGGCGAGCGGCACGCCGGCCAGTTTCAGGCCCATCTCGACGCCGCACAGCGTGGCCAGCAGCGTCAGGTCGTTGCTGTCGCCCAGGTGCCCGATACGGAACATGCGGCCCTTGACACGACCGAGGCCAGTGCCCAGCGACAGATCGAAGCGCTGGTGGATCAGCTGGCGGAGGGCATCGGCATCGACACCGACCGGCGTGATCACGCCGCTGAGCACCGGCGAATAGACGGCCGGGTCGGCACACTGCAGCGGCAGGCCCCAGGCCTGCACGGCCGCACGCACGCCTTCGGCCCAGCCGCGGTGGCGTGCGAAGACGGCATCGAGCCCTTCGCCGAGCAGCATCTGCAGCGATTCATGCAGGCCGTACAACAGGTTGGTGCTGGGCGTGTAGGGCCAGTAGCCGCCCTTGTTCATGTCGACGATCTCGTCCCAGGCCCAGAAGGCCTTCGGCAGCGTCGCGGATTTGGCCGCAGCCAGCGCCTTCGGCGACAGCGCATTGAAGCTGATGCCGGGCGGCAGCATCAGGCCCTTCTGCGAACCGCTGATCGACACGTCGATGCCCCAGGCATCGTGCTCGAACGGCGCGCTGGCCAGGCCGGAGATGGTGTCCACCATCAGCAGCGCCGGGTGCCCGGCATCGTCGATGGCACGGCGCACGGCGGCGATGTCGCTGGTCACGCCGGTGGAGGTTTCGTTGTGCACTACGCACACCGCCTTCAACCGGTGCTCGCGATCGGCACGCAGCCGCTCGCCGATGGCCGCGGCATCGACACCGTGGCGCCAGGCCAGCGGCAGGCCGGTCTGCGGGCAGGTGCCGGGGCGGGTCAGGAATTCAGGCGCCAGCCCCAGGCGCAGCGCCATCTTCTGCCACAGCGTGGCGAAGTGACCGGTCTCGACCATCAACAGCGCATCGCCCGCACTGAAGGCGTTGACCAGCGCCGCTTCCCAGGCGCCAGTGCCCGAGGCCGGATAGATCGCCACCGGATGCCGCGTCTTGAACACCTGCGCCAGCCCGCTCAGCACTGTCTTGCCGAGCACGCCGAACTCGGGCCCGCGGTGGTCGATGGTCGGCAGGCTGATGGCGCGCAGGATGCGATCGGGCACCGGGCTGGGTCCGGGAATCTGCAGGAAGTGGCGACCACTGGGGTGGCTGTCGAGCTGGAGCATCGCTTGTCCTTTGGCGCCTACGCTTTGCATACAAAACTAAGAAATGCTGAGTCGCACGCCGAATCGTCTAGCATAGGCGCATTCGTGTTGCCTGTTTTTTGCATACAACTCAGGAATTACCCCAATGCCCAGCGCCGATGTCATCGCCCTCGCGCGCCCGCTGCTGCGCCCGGTGCTGCACCAGGAGGTGGCCGTGCGATTGCGCCAGCGCATCGTCGCCGGCGAGATCGTGCCGGGGGCCAAGCTCAACGAACGCGAGCTGAGCGCCTCGTTGCAGGTGTCGCGCACGCCGCTGCGCGAGGCGATCAAGATGCTCGCCGCGGAAGGGCTGGTCGAACTGCTGCCGAATCGCGGCGCGGTGGCGGCGCAGCTGTCGGCGCAGGATGTGGCCGACACCTTCGAAGTCATCGCCGGGCTCGAAGGCCAGTCGGGCGAACTGGCGGCGCAGCGCATCAGCGATGCCGAACTGGCCGAGATCCGCGCGCTGCACTACGAAATGCTGGCCGCATTCACGCGCCGCGACCTGCCGGCGTATTACCCGCTGAACGCGAAGATCCATGCGCTGATCAATGTCGCCGCGCGCAACCCGGTGCTGACGCAGACCTACGTCAACGTCAACACACGGCTGCACGCGTTGCGCTTTCGCTCGAACTTCGACGAACGCAAGTGGCAGCAGGCGGTGCAGGAACACACGCAGATGGTCGAGCGGCTGGCCGAGCGTGACGCGGCGGGCATGCGCGCATTGATGGTGCGGCACCTGAACAACAAGCGCGACGTGGTGCTCGAACTGATGCACCGCGATGCGGTGCAATCCGCCGCCGGGCCGCGCCGATGATCGAAGCCCTGGCACGGCGGCTTCGCAAGGACACGCGCGGCGAAATCCTGTTCGACAACGCCTCGCGCGGCCGCTACGCCACCGATGCGTCGATCTACCAGATCATGCCGGTGGGCGTGTTCGTGCCCACTTGCGATGAAGACGTCGGTGCGGCGCTGGCCCTGGCGCGCGAGGCGCGGGTGCCCGTGCTGTCACGCGGTGGCGGCACCTCGCAGTGCGGGCAGACGACGGGTGCGGCGCTGGTCATCGACCACAGCAAGTACCTGCGCCGCATCGTGCACGTCGATGCCGAAGCGATGCGCGCCGAGGTCGAACCCGGCCTGGTGCTCGACGAACTGAACGCCGCGCTGAAACCGCACGGACTTTGGTACCCGGTGGACGTGTCCACCAGCGCACAGGCGACGCTCGGTGGCATGGCCGGCAACAACTCGTGCGGCTCGCGCAGCATCGCCTACGGCAACATGGTGCACAACGTCGCCGGCATCGACGCCTGGCTGGCCGACGGCAGCGCGGTCGCGTTCGGGCCGCTGCACACACTCGGCGAGCGCGAACGCGGCGTCGCCGAGTTCGTGCGCGCGCTCGCCGATCGGCACCGCGAGCAGATCGAACTGCGCTGGCCGAAGGTGCTGCGCCGTGTCGCCGGCTACAACCTGGACATCTTCCACCCGCAAAGCGAGCGGCCCTACACCGCCGACGGTTCGGTCAACCTGGCGCACCTGCTGGTCGGCAGCGAGGGCACGCTCGCCGTCACGCGCCGCCTGCATCTGCGCCTGAGCCGGCTGCCGCGAGCGAAGGTTTTAGGGGTGGTGAACTTCACGCGCTTTCGCGCCGCGATGGATGCCGCGCAGCACATCGTCGCGCTGCAACCGAGCGCGGTGGAACTGGTCGATCGCACGATGGTCGACCTGGCGCGCGGCAACCCGGCGTTTCGGCCGGTCATCGAAGCCGCGCTCGTCACCCCGCACGGCCGCGCACCCGAGGCGCTGCTGCTGGTGGAATTCAGCGGCGATGACCGTGCCGCGCTGCTGGCACGTTTGCGCCAGCTGGTCGAGCTGATGGGCGACCTGGGGCACGCCGGCAGCGTCGTCGAGATGAGCGATGACGCGCCGCAGAAGGCGCTGTGGGAGGTGCGCAAGGCGGGCCTGAACATCATGATGAGTCGGAAAGGCGACGGCAAGCCTGTCAGCTTCATCGAGGATTGCGCGGTGCCGCTCGAGCACCTGGGCGACTACACCGATGCGCTCACCGAGGTCTTCGCGCGCCACGGCACACGCGGCACCTGGTACGCGCACGCGTCGGTGGGTACCTTGCATGTGCGGCCGATCCTCGACATGCGCAGCGGCGGTGCCGACGGCGGCGCGGCCAAGATGCGCTCGATCGCCGATGAAGCCTCGGCGCTCGTGCGCCGGTACAAAGGCGCCTACAGCGGCGAGCACGGCGACGGCCTGTGCCGCGGCGAGTGGATCGAGTGGCAGTTCGGCCCGGCGCTGACCGACGCGCTGCGCGAGATCAAGCAGCATCTCGACCCCGGCAACCTGCTCAATCCGGGCAAGATCATCGACCCGCCGAAGATGGACGATGCAGCGCTGTTCCGCTACGCGCCGGGCTATCGCACGATCGCGCTGAAGACGCACTTCGACTGGTCGGCGTGGAACGTGCAGAACGATGCCGCCACCGAGGCGATCGGTGCGCCGGGCAGCGGCGGTGACAACACCGGCGGCCTGGCCAAGGCGGTGGAGATGTGCAACAACAACGGCCACTGCCGCAAGTTCGACAGCGGCACCATGTGCCCGAGCTACCGCGTGACGCGCGATGAGCAGCACCTGACGCGCGGCCGTGCCAACACCTTGCGGCTGGCGCTGTCGGGGCAGTTGGGTGGCGCTGACGGTGGCATCGACAGCGACGCGGTGCGTGATGCGCTGGCGCTGTGCGTGGGCTGCAAGGGCTGCAAGCGCGAATGTCCGACCGGTGTGGACATGGCGCGCATGAAGCTCGAATTCAGCGCTCAGCGTGCGGCGCGCGACGGCGTGCGCCTGAAGGACCGGCTCATCGGCGAACTGCCGCGCATCGCGCCGTGGGCCAGCCGGCTGCCCTGGCTGTTCAACCTGCGCGAGCGCCTGCCCGGCGCAGCCGCGCTCGGCGAGCGCTGGCTCGGGCTGTCGGCACGGCGCAGCTGGCCGCGTTTTCGCAGCGACAGCTTTGCCGCGACGGCGGGCGGCCTGTCATTGGTCACGCGGGCACAGTTGCTCGCGGCAGACAAGGGCGTGGTGCTGTTCGTCGATACCTTCAACGGCTGGTTCGACAGCGAGAACGCCATCGCTGCCGTCCGCGTGCTGAAGGCGGCCGGCTACGCGGTGCACGTGGCCACACGCAGCGACGGCGGTGCGCTGTGTTGTGGCCGCACGTTCCTCGCCGCCGGCATGAGCGAAGCCGCAGAGAAAAGCGCCGGCGAGCTGCTCGATGCGCTGGTGCCGCTGGTGGAACGAGGCTTCAGCGTCGTCGGGCTCGAGCCGTCGTGCCTGCTCACGCTGCGCGACGAGATGTGCGTGATGGGTCTCGGCGCGCGTGCCGACAGACTCGCTGCGAACGCATGGCTGTTCGAGGAATTCATCGAGCGCGAGATCGCAAGTGGCCGCTTCGTGCTGCCGCTGCGGCCGGCGACGCAGCGCATGCTGGTGCACGGCCACTGCCACCAGAAGGCCTTCGGCGCGATGCCCGCCGTGATGACCGCGCTGCGCCTCATCCCCGACGCCGATGTGCGCGCCATCGACAGCTCGTGCTGCGGCATGGCCGGCGCCTTCGGCTACGAAGCCGCACACCACGACATCTCGCTGCAGATGGCCGAACTGAGCCTGTTGCCGGCCGTGCGTGCCGCAGCCGATGCCATCATCGTCGCCGACGGCACCAGCTGCCGCCACCAGATCGCCGATGGCGCTCAGCGCCAGGCGCTGCACGTCGCGCGCGTGCTCTTCGATCACCTTGCCACGCCCGGGAGCCTTGCATGAGCGATGTCGAGAAAACGGCTGCACTGCTGATCGAAGCACGTCGCAGCCACACGCCGGCCGCCGCGCCCGATGTGCCGGATGCGGACTCAGCCTATGCCGTGCAAGCGGCGGTGGCCCATGCGCTGGGCTGGTTCGGCGACGGCCCGCCGTGCCACTGGAAGTCGGGCGGGCCTTCGCGGCAGACGGTCACGCACGCCCCGCTGCCGGCGGCAGGCGTTTTCGACAGCCCGGCGCGGCTGCGCGACATGCCGCTGCACCTGCGCGGCATCGAAGCCGAGATCGCGCTGCGCCTGCGCGAACCGGTGGATGGCGCGCTGGCCGCGACGCTGGACGACGCTGCCGCCGCCGCCTTGATCGAAGCGATGTGCGTGTCGATCGAGGTCGTCGATTCGCGTTGGCGCGAAGGGCTCGACAGCCCGCGCTGGGCCAAGCTCGCCGATCTGCAGTCGCACGGTGCGTTGGTGCTGGGGGACTGGCAACCCTTCGCGGCACATGACTGGTCGGCGCAGGCGTGCCGCGTGCACATCGGCCAGCAGGACGAGCAGGTTTTTCGCGGCAGCCATTCGCTCGGCGCGCCGGCCGCCGTGTTGCCCGCCTGGCTGCGTCACGCCACGCGCGCAGGCCAGGTGCTGGGCGCCGGCAGCGTCGTCACCACCGGCACCTGGTGCGGCTTGCTGATGGCCGAGCGCGGCGACACGGTCGAGGTCACCTTCGACGGCATCGGCACGGCGCGGCTGAGTTTCTGACCCGCGCGCCGCCCCAAGACCAGGGGTTCAACGGCGCGGCAATGCCGCCGGGCGCCGGGACTGCCGAGCCATGCGCCGCGCCGGCGCGGCGCGGCCGGAGGCGTCACGTCAATTGCCGGAGCCCTGGGGTTGGCTCACCGTCTCCATCACGCGCTCGAGGTTGAAGCTGCCGGGCTTCTGCCGCGGCGGGAATTCGCGGAAGCTCTGCAGCCGCTGCCGACATAAGCGCCGGCCGGCGCTATCGCGAACATGCGCTCCAGGTACCAGCGCTGGTAGCCTATCGCGCCTTCTTCCTCGGCGCGCTAGAAGGGGTCCATGCGCAGGTGGGTCAAGGTCGGCGCACGCCACCGTAACGCAAATATTTCGATATACTTGGAAATATGGATGAAAAGAACGCAGTCTCGGCACTCGCGGCGCTGGCGCAGGAAGGCCGCCTGAGGATTTTTCGCGCCCTCGTCGGTGCCGCGCCCGACGGGCTCACGCCGGGCGTGCTGTCGGCGCTGCTGGATATTCCCGCCTCGACGCTGTCCTTTCATCTGAAGGAACTGATTCATGCCGAGCTCGTGAGCGTCGAGCGCGACGGTCGCAGCCTGATCTACCGGCCGGCGATCGCGCAGATGAACGACCTGCTCGGCTATCTCACCGACCACTGCTGTCAAGGGCGCGCCTGCGCGCCCACCTCGCGCCGACGGCGCACCACCTGTTGAACCCCAGGAGAAGAGACGATGAAACGCTTCCATGTCCATGCGCATGTTGTCGATCTGGCGCGCAGCGTGGGCTTCTATTCCAAGCTGTTCGGCGTCGAGCCCACCCGCGTCGAAGCCGACTATGCCAAGTGGATGCTCGACGATCCGGCACTCAACTTCGCGATCTCGAAACGCGGCAGCGAACCCGGCATCGATCATGTCGGCATCCAGACCGACAACGCCGACGAACTGGCCGCGATGAAGGCGCGCGCAGTGGCCGCCGACATGTCGCTGCTCGACGAGGGTGAGACCACCTGCTGCTACGCGCGCAGCGAAAAGCACTGGGTCACCGATCCGCAGGGCATCGCCTGGGAACACTTCCATTCGCTGGCCGATATCCCGGTGTTTCGTGAAGCGCCCGCAGCGGGTGCTGGCACGGCCGCCGGCTGCGGCGCACGCGCGGCCGAACACGGTGCGGCCAAGCCGGCATCGTCCTGCTGCTGAAGGCCACGCGATGAACCGGCCCCCCGTCCAGAACGTGCTCTTCATCTGCACCGGCAACTCGGCGCGGTCGATCATCGCCGAGGCGCTGATGAACCAGCTCGGCGAGGGCCGCTTGCGCGGTTACTCGGCCGGCAGTCACCCGAAGGGCGAGGTGCATCCGCTGGCCTTGAAGACACTGGCCGCCCATCAGGTGGCGACCGATGGCCTGCGCAGCAAAGGCTGGGAGGAATTTGCCGCAGCGGGCGCGCCGCCACTGCACTTCGTGCTGACGGTGTGCGACCAGGCCGCCGGCGAGGTCTGCCCGGTGTGGCCGGGGCAGCCCATGTCGGCGCACTGGGGCATGCCCGATCCAGCGGCGGTGCAAGGCGACGGGGCGACACGCGCGCTGGCCTTTCGCGACACCCTGCTGACGCTGAAGCGACGCATCGAGCTGATGCTGGCGCTGCCGCTGACGAGCCTGGATCGCATGGCGGTGAAGCGCAGCGTGAGCGACATCGCCAACGCCTGACGACGACCGCACGATGAGCGCCACCACCGTCCCCGCGCGCACGCCCACCCCGCAGCCCATGAGCGTCTTCGAGCGCTACCTGACGGTATGGGTGCTGCTGTGCATCGCTGTCGGCATCGGGCTCGGCCAGGCGCTGCCGGGCCCTTTCCGGGCCATCGGCAGCATGGAGATCGCCAAGGTCAACATCCCGGTCGGGCTGCTCATCTGGGTGATGATCATCCCGATGCTGCTGAAGGTCGACTTCGGGGCGCTGCGACAGGTCGGCGAGCACTGGCGCGGCATCGGCGTGACGCTGTTCGTCAACTGGGCAGTGAAACCGTTTTCGATGGCCCTGCTGGGCTGGATCTTCGTTCGCCACCTGTTCGCACCGTACCTGCCCGCCGAGCAACTCGACAGCTACATCGCCGGCCTGATCCTGCTCGCTGCCGCGCCGTGCACGGCGATGGTCTTCGTCTGGAGCCGGCTGACCCATGGCCATGCGCTGTTCACGCTCAGCCAGGTGGCGCTGAACGACACCATCATGGTCTTCGCCTTCGCGCCGATCGTCGCGCTGTTGCTCGGCCTGTCGTCGATCAGCGTGCCGTGGGACACGCTGCTCACCTCGGTGGTGCTGTACCTCGTCGTGCCGGTGGTGATTGCGCAACTGTGGCGCAAGGCCTTGCTGAAGCGTGGCCAGGCGGCCCTCGATGCGGCGCTGGCCGCCATCGGCCCGTGGTCGATCGCCGCCTTGCTGGCCACGCTGGTGCTGCTGTTCGCGTTCCAGGGCCAGGCCATCCTGCGCCAGCCGCTGGTGATCGCGATGCTGGCGGTGCCGATCCTGATCCAGGTGCTGTTCGTCTCCGGCCTGGCCTACTGGCTCAATCGCCGGCTCGGCGAGTCGCACGCGGTCGCCTGCCCATCGGCGCTGATCGGCGCGAGCAACTTCTTCGAACTGGCGGTGGCCACGGCCATCAGCCTGTTCGGCTTCGAATCCGGCGCGGCGCTGGCCACGGTGGTCGGTGTGCTGATCGAGGTGCCGGTGATGCTGCTGGTGGTGCGGGTGGTCAACCGCAGCAAGCCGTGGTACGAGCGCGGTGCGCGCGCAAACCGGCCCGCGTGAGCATTGCGCGCGCCCGCGAGGGCCGATCGGTGCGCTATTGACCGGCAAAACCCCTAACCCTAGGTTTGGCGCATCGCTGCAGACTGCGCAACATTAGGCGTCGACCCCGCCAGCCGAATCGATTCGCTGCGGCGGCACTGCAATGAACCGATCGGCCTTGCCCCCGGCCCTCCCACAGACCATCCCACGCACCGTGCCCGCCTGGCGCCATGGCGGCCTTGCGGGCGTGCCGTTTCGCATCATCGGCGAATCGCCCGCGTTCCGGCATGCGCTGGCCTGCATCGAGCGCGTGGCGCGCAGCGATGCACCGCTGTTGATCGAAGGCGAAACCGGCAGCGGCAAGGAAGTCGCGGCGCGGGCGGTGCACTACGGCGGCACGCGCGCAGCCGGGCGTTTCGTGCCGATCAACTGCGGCGCGGTGCCCGATGCGTTGTTCGAGTCCGAACTGTTCGGCCATGAGCGCGGCGCTTTCACTGATGCCCGTGAACGCCGCCACGGGCTCATCGCCGAGGCCGAAGGCGGCACGCTGTTCCTCGACGAGGTGGATGCGCTGGCACCGAAATCGCAGGTCGCATTGCTGCGTTTCCTGCAGGACCTGTGCTTCCGCCCGCTGGGCAGTGTGCGTGAACAACAAGGCGATGTGCGGCTGGTGGCGGCATCGAACCGGCCGCTGGAGCCGCTGGTCGGCGCCGGAGAGTTCAGGCAGGACCTGCTGTACCGCCTGAAGGTGCTGCACGTGACCATGCCGCCGCTGCGCGAACGCGGTCGTGATGCCGCGCTGCTGGCCGAACATTTCGCCGAGCGCTTCGTGCGCAAGTACGGCGGCCTGGCGCAGGCCATCGGCGCACCGTTGCTCGACTGGGTCGTGGCGCAAGCCTGGCCGGGCAACATCCGCGAACTCGAGAACTGGGTGCACCGCGAGGTGCTGGTCGGCGAAGGCGCGACCCGGCTTGTCGAAGCTGCGAGCTGCCGCGTGGCAGCGGCCATGCCGACCACCTTGCCGCACTACCGGGAAGCCAAGGCCGGCGCCTTGGCGGCGTTCGAATGCGACTACCTGACACGCGCGTTGCAGCTGGCACAAGGCAACGTCAGCCGCGCCGCCGCGCTGGCGGGCAAGGAGCGGCGCGCATTCGGCAAGCTGCTGAAGAAGCACGGCATCGAGCGCAACGCCGTGTAGGCGTGCCCGAGATCGCCTGACGGCGCCCGGCCGCTCACGGCCAGAGGCAGCGGGCAGTGGGCGGCGCAGCGCCCGAACCGACGACAGTCGCGTGTCACGGCCGATGGAAAATCATCGGCCTTCACCCTTTGCGCACGACCGCGATGTCGACCTTCGCCCGCACCAAGATTCAGCCGCCGCGTGTTCGCGCCGGCACGCTCATCGACCGCCCGCAGGTCGAGCAGGCACTGAGCCAGGCGTTGCTCGACCACCGCCTGGTGCTGGTGTGCGCACCGGCGGGCTTCGGCAAGACCTCGGTGCTGGCACGCCAGATCGAGCGCTTGCCGGCCGGCACTGCGGTGGCCTGGGTGGCTTGCGACAGCGACGATTCGCCGGTGCAACTGCTCGAATGTCTGGTGGCTGCACTGGAGCCGCACGATCTGCCCTGGCGCACCGACCCCGACGCGCTCATTGCCGGCGCCGCCAACGCGACCACGCGCGCCGAGCGACGTGCCATCGTGGCCGAGTTGATCAATGCGCTCGATGCCTGCGACGTGGCACACGGCGTGATCGTGGTCGACGACCTGCATCGCGTGAAGCACGGCCTGGTCTATCAGTTCCTGGAACTGTTGCTCGAGCGATTCACACCCCGCTGGACGCTGGCCATCGCTTCGCGCGAGGAGCCGCCGCTGCCGTTGGCGCGGCTGCGCGCGGCCGGCGAGCTGGCCGAGTTCAGTGCCGGCGAGCTGCGCTTCAGCAGCGACGAAACACTCGCGCTGGCCGCCGGCGCCGGGCTCGATGCAGCCGCAGCCGAGCAGTTGCACGCACGCACCGACGGCTGGCCGGTCGGCCTGCGCCTTGCGCTGGACATGCAGCGACGCGGCGAGGCCACCGATGCGACCCACCACACGATCGACCGACGCATGTTCGACTACCTGACCAGCGAGGTGCTCGATCGCATGCCAGCCGATTTGCGCGATTTCCTGCTCGCCTGCTCGATCCTGCCCGAACTGACGCCGACACGTTGTGCCGCCGTCACGCAGGACGAGCGCGCGGCACGCCGCCTGCAGGATATCGACCGCGCGGGCCTGTTCGTCACGCCGCTGGACACACCCGAACCGAGCTGGCGCCTGCACGATCTGTTCCGTGCCGCGCTCGAGCAACAGTTGCGTCTGGAGCAGCCGCAGCGGCTGCCGCAACTGCTGAAGCGCGCGGCGGCCAGCGAGCCCGACCCGGTGCGCCGCGTGGGCTACCTGCTGCGCGCCCAGGACTGGCCTGCGGCCGCCGCCGAACTGCGCCAGCACACGCCCGCGCTGCTGACCGCGGGCTCGATCAGCACCGTGCTGCATCTGGTCGAACGCTTCCCGACCGCACAACCCGATGCGCTACCCGACCTGGCGATGGTGCGCGCGATGGCCGGCTGGGCGCGTTGGGATTGGCCGCAGATGCAGCAGGACAGCCAGCGTGCGGCGGCGGGCTATGCGCGTGAAGGGCGCGCGCTGGACGCACTTGAAGCCGGTGGCTACGAACTCGTCGCGCTGCGCGCCGGTGGCCTGCGCAGCCGCGGCGTCGAAGCGGCGGCTGCGCTCGCCGCGTCCGCCAGCGGCCTGATCGATGCCCACGCCGGGTCTCACGGCAGCCTTACCGGCAACGAGCCCAGCCATGCCGCGCAGGCGCTGCTGGCGCTCGACCGCACCTGGGAAGCCTTCGACGAAGGACGCCTGCAAGAGCTGCCCGGCCACCTCGGCGCCGAGATGGCGCTGCTGGACAGCAGCACCGGCGCAGACAGCCTGTATCGCAGCCTGCCGCTGCCGCTGTACGCCGGCATGGCCGGCATGCACGCGCCGATGCTGCACTACGCGCGCACGGTGCTGGCGCGCACCGATCACATTCCAGGCGAGCTGCGCACGCTGTCGCGCGGGTTGATGGGTGCCATCCGGCTGTGGGCGGGCGAACTGCCAGGCGCGCGCGCCGAACTGCTCGAAGCGGCCGAAGAAGTGCGCTGGCGCGACAACCCGCTGCGCATGACGCTGCACGTGCAGACGCCACTGAACCTGTTGCACGCGCTGTGCGGCGACCGTCACGCGCTGCTCGCCGATGGGGCGCGCTTCGAAGCCCACATGCTGCGCGTGGCCGAGATGCCTGCGCTGGGCCAGCGCAGCGCCTTCGAACGCCTGACCTTGGCGCGCTGGATGCTGTGCGCCGGCTGCGACGAGCAGGCCTTGACGCTGCTGCGCGGGCTACACGGCGCGATCGATCCAAGCGAGCGCCCCGTGTTCACTCAACAGCGGCGCGCGCGCGCCGGCTACCTGGCGCTGCTGCAAGGCGACGGGCAAGGTGCGCTGGCGGCATTCGAGCCCTTGATCGAGCTGCCTGCGCTCGATCTCTTCGGCCTGCGCAGCGAGCTGCGGCTGCGCGTGGCCGCGCTGCGGCTGGCGCACGGCGCCCATCCCGCCCACGCCGCCCCCGCGCTGGCACCGCTGTTCGTGCGCCATGCCGGCGATACTGACGTGGCTGCCGTGTGGACGGCCGGCCCGCATCTGCTGCGGCAGCTGGCCGACACCGATTGGCGCGCTTCCCTGGGCAGCGACGGGCCCGGCCAGTTGCGCCGATGGGCGGAGCGGGCCGAAGCGTTGCGTGGACCGACTGCCACGGCGACCACGCACGCGGGGCCGAACGAACGAAGCGCCGAGGGCGCGCTGTCGGCGCGCGAACACGAGGTCCTCGAACGCCTGGCCGCCGGCGACAGCAACAAGCTCATCGCGCGCGCTTTCGACCTGTCGCCGCACACCGTCAAACGGCACGTCGCCAACATCCTCGACAAGCTCGGCCTGAACTCGCGCGGCCAGGCCGCGGCCTGGTTTCGCGCGCAGCGCTGAGCCCTCGAACCTGCAGGCGGCCCTGGCGCTGCTTGCACGCCGCGCGGGCTTGCCGATGCCGCGGCGTCGCGCCGTCACCCGAACGGGCCATGGCCCTGTGATCGGTATCGGCGCCGGCCATGGCCCGTCGACATGGCTCTTGTGGCCGATGTGCACGTGGCGTCGGCGCGCGACAGTGGCGGCACCGCAACCCACCGTCATGGAGCAACCCAGATGAACGAGATCCTCGAACCCGTCCAGCCGGCCTTCGCGAAAAGCATGCCGCGCATGGACCTGTACGTCACGATCCACAAGGCCCTTCGCCACTTCATGGCCGACACGCTGGTGCAGATCGGCGCCATGGACACCGACGACCGCGCCGATCTGCAGCAGGGCCTGGATCAGCTGCGCAGCCTGCTGGCCCTGCTGCGCGGCCATGTGCAGCACGAGAACGGCTTCGTGCATCCGGCCATCGAAGCGCGCCATCCCGGCGGCAGCGGGCGCATCGCCGGCGAGCACGAGGAGCACCTTGCCTCGATCGACGCGCTGCAGTGCGAGGCCGACGCGCTGGCATCCGCCCGCACCGAACAGCGCGCGCCGCTGGCGCTGCGCCTGTACCGCCACCTGGCCCTGTTCATCGCCGAGAACCTGCAGCACATGCACATCGAGGAGACCGTGCACAACCCGTTGCTGTGGGCGAACTACAGCGACGCCGAGCTGCTCGGCATGCACGCCGAGATCATGGCCCACGTGCCGCCCCAGGAAATGGCGGTGGTCGAGCACTGGATCGCGCCGGCGTTGTCGCATGCCGAGCTTGCCGGCATGCTGGCATCGATGCAGGCGGACATGCCGCCCGCGCTGTTTCGCGACGTGCTGCAGCGGCTGCGCCCGCGCTTGAATGCGTCGCGCTGGGCCAAGCTGACGGCTGCGCTGAACCTGCCGCAGCCCGCTGCCGGCAACTGCTGAGCCGGATCGTCACCACCCTGGACAAGGAGCATGCAATGAAAACCTGGATCCGCCGCTCGCTGTGGGGCATCGGCACGGTCCTGACCGTGGCCGTGGGCACGGTCGCCACGGGCCTGGTCATGGCCGAGCACAAGAGGGGCCGCACCGTGGCGGTCGAGGTGCAGGCGGTGGCCGTACCGCAGGACGCGACAGCGATCGAGCGCGGCCGCTATCTGTACGCCTCGCGCGCCTGTGGCGATTGCCACGGCGCCGACGGCGGCGGGCGCACCTTCATCGACGACGGCAGTCTGCGCGTGGTCGGCGCGCACATCAGCCCGGGGCCCGGCAGCGTCACCGCCGCTTACAGCGTGACCGACTGGGTGCGTACCATCCGTCACGGCGTCAAGCCCGACGGCAGGCCCGCGCTGATCATGCCCAGCGAGGACTACAACCGGTTCACCGACAGCGACATCGGCGCCCTCGTCGCCTACCTGCGACAGATGCCGCCAGTCGACGGCGGTGCCGCGGTCGTGCAGCTGCCGCTGCCGGTGCGCTTGCTGTATGCCTTCGGCGTGGTGCAGGACGCGGCCGAGAAGATCGACCACCGCCTGCCACCGCAGCAACCGGTGGCCGAAGGGCCGAATCCGGCCCATGGCCGCTACGTGGCCAACATGTGCCTGGGTTGCCACGGCGAAGGGCTGTCCGGCGGCAAGATTCCGGGCGGGCCACCCGACTGGCCGCCGGCCGCCAACCTGACGCCCGGGGCGGGCAGCGTGATGGTGGCCTACGACGAACAGGCCTTCGTGCGCCTGATGCGCACCGGCACACGGGCCGACGGCAGCAAGGTGGCGGTGATGCCCTTCGCGTCGCTGGCGCAGATGAGCGACACCGACCTGCGGGCCGTCTTCGCCTACCTGCGCACCGTGCCACCGCGAGCGGCAGGCGAACGCTGACGCGCAAGCCTTCGAAAGTGGGTTCGTAAGCACCCGGCGCGGGTCGCTTTCGACCCGGCGCCGAGCACCCGCAACGGGGCGGCGCTGAATCGAATCAAGCACTTGCGCGATCCGGCGCCATGGCACGCCGTTTGCGATTGATGTCCCATGCAGCTTGCACTGGCGATGTCAGAAGCCCACCCCGCCGATCCCGTCATCGTGGCCTTGCTGGCCTACCTGGCGCGCAATCCGCAGGCTGCGGATTCGCTGGCCGGCGTGGCGCGCTGGTGGCTCGACGACAGCGTCAGCATCGAACGCGTGCGCTCAGCGCTCGACCACCTGGTCGCCATCGGCGCACTGCGCCGCGCGCAACTCGCCGACGGCACCGACTGGTACGCCGGCACCAGTGCGCCGCACCCACACGCCGCGCCCACCAAGCCGCCAGGCCCACAGCGCCTGCACTGATCGCCCAGATCACTTTCAACCAAGGAGCCCGCGATGCCCGCAGTCCTCAGCTACCCCGGCGTCTACATCGAAGAGGTGCCCAGTGGCGTGCGCACCCTCACCGGTGTGGCGACCTCGATCACCGCGATGGTCGGGCGCACGCGCCGCGGGCCGCTGAACCACCCGGTGCGCGTGTTCAGCTTCGGCGAGTTCGAGCGCACCTTCGGTGGCCTGTGGGACGACGCGCCGATGACCTTCGCCGCACTGCACTGCTTCCAGAACGGCGGCAGCGACCTGCTGGTCGTGCGGGTCGCACTGAACGCCGCCACCTGCACCGCGACCTTGCCGCGCGAGGGCGGGGGCAACCTGGTGCTGGAGGCCGCCACTTCGGTCACCGGCGCTTCGGCAGCCGACCCGGGCACCTGGGCCACGCAGTTGCGCGCGGCAGTGGACTATGCCGGTGCCGGTGGCACCACCCTGGCCGCGCCGCTGTTCAACCTGACCTTGACGAATCTGGCCACCGGCGCGCGCGAGTCGTACTTCAACCTGTCGGCATCGAACACCAGCCCGCGCTTCATCACCAGCGTGCTGGCCACCGGCAGCACCTTGGCGCGTGTGGTCAGTGGCGCCGATGCGCGGCCGCAGGAAACCACCGTCGGCTCACCGCTGGCCTTCACCGACGCCTCGGTGCTGCCGGCCACCGCCGATGGTGATGCGGTGACGGCCGCCGAAGTGGTCAGCGGCGGCAGCCTCGAAGCGAATCGGCAGGGCATCTTCGCGCTCGAACACGCCGACCTGTTCAACATCCTGTGCCTGCCGCCGTATGCGCCGGCCGACGACGTGGACGCGGCCGACCTGGCCAACGCGCTGAGCTATTGCGCGCGGCGTCGAGCGATGCTGCTCATCGACCCGCCGGCCGCGACCGACACCGTCGCCGAGGCACAGACCTTCGCCAATGCACTGACGCGCACCGACAACGCGGCCTTCTACTTCCCGCGCATCCTGGCGCCGAACCCGCTGCGCGAGAACCGTGTCGAGGCCTATGCACCGTGCGGTGCGGTGGCCGGCATCCTGGCGCGCACCGATGCCAGCCGCGGCGTGTGGAAGACGCCGGCCGGTCTCGATGCCACCATCAACGGCAGCACCGGCCTGGCCGCGCGGCTGACCGACATGGAAAACGGCACGCTCAACCCGCAGGGCATCAACTGCCTGCGCGAGTTCCCGGTGGCCGGGCGCGTGGTCTGGGGCGGGCGCACGCTGCGCGGTGCCGACCAGCTGGCCTCGGAGTGGAAGTACCTGGCGGTGCGCCGCACGGCGCTGTTCCTCGAAGAAAGCCTGTACCGCGGCACGCAGTGGGTGGTGTTCGAGCCCAACGACGCGCCGTTGTGGGCGCAGATCCGTTTGAACATCGGCGCGTTCATGAACAACCTGTTCCGCCAGGGCGCGTTCCAGGGCACCAGCCCGCGCGACGCCTACTTCGTCAAGTGCGACGCCGAAACGACGACGCAGAACGACATCAACCTGGGCATCGTGAACATCGTCGTCGGCTTCGCGCCGCTGAAGCCGGCCGAGTTCGTGATCGTCAAGCTGCAGCAGATGGCCGGCCAGGTGCAGACCTGATCCATCCCAAGTTCAAGGCATCAAGTACAGGAGCATCACGATGGCCCAGTTTTCCGTCAACGCGCAGCGCTTCGATCCGTACAAGAACTTCAAGTTCAGGGTCAAGTGGGACGGCCGCTATGTCGCCGGCATCGCCAAGGTGGGCGCGCTCAAGCGCAGCACCGAAGTTGTCGAACACCGCGAGGGCGGCGACCCGAGCACCTCGCGCAAGAGCCCGGGGCGCACCAAGTACGAAGCGGTGATGCTCGAGCGCGGCGTCACGCACGACACTGAGTTCGAGAAGTGGGCCAACAAGGTGTGGAACTTCGGCTCCGGGCTCGGCGCCGAGGTCAGCCTGAAGGACTTCCGCAAGGACATCATCATCGAGGTCTGCAACGAAGCCGGCCAGGTGGTGGCCGCCTACAAGGTGTTCCGCTGCTGGGTCAGCGAATACCAGGCGCAGGCCGATCTGGACGCCAACGCCAACGCGGTGCTGATCCAGACGCTGAAGCTCGAAAACGAAGGCTGGGAGCGCGACTACGACGTGCAGGAGCCGGCCGAGCCGAGCTTCACCGAGCCGGCGTAATCCAGGAAGCGCGTCGATGCCGATTGCCGCCGATCCGCGCGCCCTGCTCGATTTGTGGGAAACCGCGCTGCCGCTGAACGCCCCCGCCCGTGAAGCGTTGCTGGCGGCGGAGCCCGGTGTCGAGGCGACCACGCTCGGTGCGCAGCGCCGTCGCCTGCTGCAGGCCTTGCAAACGCATGTCGGCGACGTGGCGACGCTGCGTTGCCGTTGCCCGGCCTGCGCCGCGCAGGTGTCGTTCGACGTGAGCCTGTCAGCGTTGCTCGACGCGCTGCCGGCGGCTGACGTCGGTGGTGAACATCGGCTCGAAGAAGGTGCCTGGCAAGTTCGCTTTCGGCTGCCGGCACCCGACGACCTGCTGGCGCTGAACGACGAAGCCGACGAACAACCCTTTGCCGCCGCGCTGCTGCGCCGTTGTCTGATCGACGCGCGGCACGACGGCCGGCCCAGCGAAGAGCTGCCCGCGGCGCTGTGTGATCGGCTGTCAGCGCGCATGGAAGCGCTTGATCCGGCGGCGAGCCTGGCCTTCGATGTCACCTGCACCGAATGCGCGCATGGCTGGTCGGCGCCGTTCGACCCGGCGTGCGCGCTGATGGCGCACGTGCACGACGAAGCCGAAGCACTGCTGCTGGACATCGATGCGCTCGCGCAGCGCTACGGCTGGAGCGAAGACCAGATCCTCGCGCTGCCGCAGTTGCGCCGGCAGGCGTACCTGCAGTTGGCACGGCGGGATTGAGGTCGATGGACTTTCTGCGCCGCCTGCATCCCGGTCATGCCGACAGCGCCGCTGCCGCGCGGCTCGACCGGGCGCCACGGTGGGCCACCGGCAACGAGGCCCCGCCTGCGGTGGCAGCGCAATCGCCATTCGCGGCGCCGGCCGCCAACGAGGTGCGTGCCGGGCGCGCGCATGCGCATGTGGCGTCAATTGCGCCGGCGGCCACGACCGATCAGCACCGATCGGCAACACCGTCGCACCCCGCTGCTGGCGCCGCGGTTGCCGCCAGTGCCATGACCAGTGCCGTTGCCGCGCCGCTGCACTCGCATCCGGCGCCGCGGCCACAGCCGGATCGACCTGTCGCGGCGCACGATCGCCAGCCCGTGACGGACCCGCATGCCGGCGCGGCGCCATCCGGGATGCCGCCTGTCGAGCGCGCGAGCGCGGTGCGCGAGGGTGCGCCGTCCGCCACGCCGACCGCGCCGCTCGCGCGCAGCCGGCCCCCGCGCGAGCCCCCGGCACCGCTGCGAGCGCAAGCGCTGCAACAGGCTCATCGCGCGCCCGGAGCCGATGCCGCGCCGGTGGTGCACGTCACCATCGACCGCATCGACGTGCGCGTGCCGACTGCGGCGGGGGCCCCGGCCCCGGCGCGCAAGCCGCGTCCGGCATCGACGACGACGCCGCTCGCCGACTACCTTCGTGCCGGCCCTCGCACGGGGACAGCGCGATGAGCTCGCCACTGGCCATCGGTGCGGTCAGCGCGGTGTTGCGCAACCTGCTCGACAACGGCCTCATCGACATCGGCGGTGTGCTCGGCCCGGTCACGGTGAGCGCACTCGCGCCCGACCGCATCGACACCGAAGCGGCCGACGCCGCACCGCGCCTGAACATCTTCCTGCACCAGGTGCTGCCGAACGCGGCCTGGCGCAACCGCGAGCTGCCTTCGCGCGCGCCCGCCGGCGAAAGGCTGACCAACGCCCCGCTGGCGCTGGATCTGCACTACCTGATCACCGCCTATGGCGTGGCCGATTTCCAGGCCGAGATCCTGCTGGGCTACGCGATGCACCTGCTGCACGAACGCCCGGTGCTCGACCGCGCCGCGATCCGGCGCGCACTCGATCCGAGCCCGCTCGATGTATCGATGCTGCCACCGGCCTTCCAGGCCCTGGCCGCCAGCGACCTCGCCGACCAGCTGGAAGGCGTGCGCATCACGCCGGTGCCGATGAACACCGACGAGATGAGCAAGATCTGGTCGGCCGCGCAGACGCACTTCCGGCCGTCGGCGGCCTATCAGGTGAGCGTGGTGCTGATCGACGGCCAGCGCAGCGCCCGCGCCGCGTTGCCGGTGCTGTCGCGCGGGCCGGTGGACGTCGCGACCGGCCGTGATCGGGGTGTCGTCGTGCAGCCCGATCTGCTGCCGCCGGGGCCGACGCTCCTGTCTATCACGCTGCCCGCGCGACGCAGTGCGGCGCTCAGCGGCGATGGGGTCACACTGGCCGGCGTCCGGCTCGAAGGCGCGGGGGTGCGTGCGCGGCTGCATCATCGACTGGTCGCAGCGCCGCTGGAAGTGCCTGCGGTGGTCACCATCGGCGGGCGCGAGGCGAACTTCCTGCTGCCGGCCGGCGCGGCGGCGCAGACCGGTCTGCCGGCCGGGCTGTGGCAACTGAGCCTGGTGTTGACGCCACCGGGCGAGCTGTTCGAGCGCGAAACGAATGCGCTGCCGATGTTCATCGCCCCCGATCCGGTCATCGCAGCCGATGCCGGCCTGGCGCTGTCCGCGATCGACATCCAGCGCGCGGCTGGCCCGCCGCGTGTCACCGTGCGGCTGTTCAGCCGGCCGCAGGTGCGGCCTGAGCAAGCGGCGCAACTGGCACTCGGCACCGTCACCGCGGTTGCCGCGCGGCGCACGCTGGCCACGCAGCCGCTCGACTTCGAGTTTCCCGGTACGCTGGCCGCGGGCGCGCAATGGCTGCGCCTGCGCGTGGACGGCGTGGACTCCCCTCTGGTCGACAAGTCGGCGCTGCCGCCGGTGTTCGATGCCGCCTATCAGGTGGCGGTGCCGGCATGAACGCGCGCGCCGAGAGCCCCCTGCTCGACCTCGGCTGGGCCGAGCTGAACCAGCGCTGGCTGGTGGCCGAGTTTGCGCGCCTGCGCCGGCAGCTCGAGGCCGGTAGCAGCGGCGAAGCGCAAACGCCATGGCCCGGCGACGCTGCGGCGCCGGCAGCGCTGCAGCGCATCGCCCAGCTGTTCGCGTTGTCGCCGTTCGAGCGCGAAATGCTGTTGCTGGCCGCCGGCGTGGAACTCGACCGTGCGCTGCGCAGCCAGGCCGCCGCCGGCCTGAGCTTCTCGCTCGCGCTGCAGTGGCTCGCCAGCCCGCACGTCATTCCGCACTGGGACGCGTTGTCGCCGCTGGCCCCGTTGCAGCGCTGGCAGCTGGTGCGCCTGGGCGCCGGGCAGCCGGCACACGCCGCGCTGAGCATCGACGAACGCGTGCTGCACGCCATCACCGGCATCGATGCCCTCGACGAGCGGCTGCGGGGCCTGGTGCCACCGGCCGCCCCCACCGACCAGGCCGATGCATGCACGGCCGCCGAGTTGGCCCTCGCGCTGGTGCCTGACGGCCGCGATGCCCCGCCGGTGCTGATGCTTCAGAGCGCCGCCAACGGCATTGCCCGCAGCAGCGCCGCCGGCCGCGACACCGCCGTCGCGGCCGCGCAAGCCACCGGCAGCACGGCGTTGGCGCTGGCGATCGACGAACTGCCCGCCGATGCGCGCGACAGCGACGAACTGGCCTGTGCACTCGATCGCGAGGCCGCGCTGCGCGGCGCGGTGGTGGTGCTGTGGGGAGGCACGCTGCCGGCCGACATGACGCCGCGTCGTGTGGCCGGCTTCGTCGATCGGCTGTGCAGCGCCGTGGTCATCACCACGCCTCTCGACCGCGCGCGCCTGCGTGACACGATGAGCCGGCCGCTGCACGCGGTGCCTTGGGCGACCCCAAGCGACGATCATGCCGATGCTTCGCTGCGGCCGGTGCTGCAGCAATTCCGCGTCGAGCCGGCGCTGTTGCGCGAGGCATTGGCTTGCGCGCAAGCCGATCCCGGTGGGCGCGCTGATCCCGCTGAGCGCGCCGAGTCGCTGTGGACGGCGCTGCGCGAGGCCACGCGGGGCGGCCTGGATGTGCTCGCTCAGCGCATCGACAGCCGCACCACCTTCGACGACCTGGTGCTGCCGTCGGCGCAACTCGAGCAACTGCGCGCGGTGGCGGCGCAGCTGCGCCATCGCCACACGGTGTACGAGGACTGGGGCTTCGGCGGCGGCTCGTCGCGCGGCCTCGGCATCGCTGCGCTGTTTGCCGGCGAATCCGGCACCGGCAAGACGATGGCCGCCGAGGCCATCGCCAATGAAACACGGCTCGACCTGTACCGCATCGACCTGGCGGCCACGGTCAGCAAGTACATCGGCGAAACCGAGAAGAACCTGGCGCGGCTGTTCGATGCCGCCGAAGCCAGCGGCGCCGTGTTGCTGTTCGACGAGGCCGATGCGCTGTTCGGCAAGCGCAGCGAAGTCAAGGACAGCCACGACCGCTACGCCAACATAGAGACCGCCTACCTGCTGCAGCGCATCGAGGCCTACCGCGGGCTGGCGATCCTGACCACCAACCTGAAGAGCGCGCTCGACAAAGCCTTCATGCGCCGCATCCGCTTCGTGGTGCAGTTTCCCTTCCCAGACGAGGCGATGCGCGAACAGCTGTGGCGGCTGCAACTGCCCGCGGCGGCGCCGCAGTCGGTGATCGACTGGCCCGCGTTGGCCAGGCCGGCGCTGGCCGGCGGCCACATCCGCGCCGCGGCGCTGGCAGCGGCATTCACGGCCGCGGCGGCCGACAGGCCGATAGACGACGAACTGCTGTGGCAAGCGGTGCGTGGCGAGTTTGCCAAGCTCGAGCGGCCGTTCAATGGCGCGCGCGGCGGGAGTGGATGATGACGACACGCACACATCTGCCGAAAGCGGCGCAGGCCTTGCATCTGCGCATCGGGCGGATCGTGATCGACGCGCCGGCCAGCGCCGACCGCGTGGCGCTGGCGCGCACGCTGGCGCGCGAGGTCCCGCGGGCCGTCGAAGCACGACTGACGGCGCGCCACGACAACCTTCGCGCGCAAGGCACACACACGATCTCCGAGCGCATTGCCGATGCGGTGGCCGAGCGCCTGCAGCCGGCGGGCAACGAAGCACCGGTTCGACGAGCCCCCGTTGCATGAACAAATGCGCCTGTCACGCCCCGCCATGAGCCTGTTCACCACCCTGCCCGCCCAACCCGGTCCGACGCGCCGCTTGCAGCGCGCCTGTGCCTGCGCCGGCAAGGGCGACTGCGACTCGTGCAAGAAGAAGAAGCCGCAGCGCCGCGCCGAAAGCAACGCCGACATGGCGTGGCCGACCGCCGGGCTGACCGCCTTCGAACGGGGCGGCGAAGCGCTGGCGCCGCGCTGGCGCGAGCGCCTCGAACCGTTGTTCGGCACCGGCTTCGATGCCGTGCGCGTGCACGACGACGCCACCAGCCACGCGGCAGCGCGGTCGTTGAACGCCCACGCCTTCACTGTCGGCCAGCATGTGCACTTCGGCGCCGGGCGCATGAACCCGCACTCGCGCGACGGCCTGCACCTGCTCGCCCATGAATTGGCGCACACCGTGCAACAGCGCGGTGCGGCACCGTTGCCGGCCACCGATTCGATCGACATCGACGGCAACGACGCCCCGCTGGAGCGCGCCGCCGATGCGCATGCCGATGCCGTCGTCGACGGGCGGGCGACGCGCGTGCGCGCGGGCAGCGCCGGCATGGGAATCGCGGCGCGGCTGCAACGCGATGCAGGCACGGCCGTGCAGTCCGAGCGCAAGAACGGCGACGGCACCGGCGTGCTGATCAGCCGCACGCTGGAAGAGCGCGACTGCGAGCCTCCCACGCCCGAGAAGAGAACCACGCCGCGCGACCAGATCTTCAAGTGGGACCGCGAAGCGAATGCGCTGAAGCTCGACTATTCGCTGTGCTACGGCAGCGTGCGCCTGACGGCCGATTCGTCGATCGACTATTCGCGTGTCATCGAATCGGGCAAGAAGCTGCTCGACACCTTGCAGAAGAACCCGGCTGCGGGCGCCGACATCAAGGGCCTGGCCGAGACCGCGATCGACGACGCCACGATCTCGTCACAAGGCGAGGTGGCGATCACGGTCGACGGCATCCTGCGTGCCGGCGTGGGTGCCGAAAACAAGGTCGGGGCGAGCGAGCAGAACCTGAAGGTCAAGGGCACGCTGAAGATCACGCCGAACGGTGTCAGCTTCACCCTCACCGGCTTCGTCGATTTGCAGCGCACGCCCGAACTGAAGGCCGAGCAGTACTCGTTGAGCCTGAAGGTCGGCACGCGCTGGTTTGCAGTGGACCTGGGCTATCAGGTGGACGACAAGCGCCCGGCCGGCGGCGCACCCAGCAGCCAGGGTACGCTGAAGATCGGCGCCGAGATCCCGCTGCCCGGCCCGCTGAGCAACTTCACCGTCTCGCCCGGTGTGTCAATCGAGCGACCGGGCGAGAAGGGCCAGAACGTGACCCCGACCATCAACTTCGGCACCAAGTTCGGTGGACCCGACAAGACCGATCGCGTCAACTGCTACCACTGCGTGTGCCCGCCGCCGTTGCCGAAGTACCGCTGCACGCCCTACGGCAGCAAGAAGGTGGTCGATCGCAGGGGCGACGATCGGCGGCTGTCGCTGGCCTACCAGTACGACAGCACGACACCGGCCGACGAAGCGGCATTCAAGTCGCGCGTGGCATCGATCGGCGGGCTGGTCGGCCAGGACTACGCAGTGCAATCGGTGCGCGGCTACGCGTCGCCCGAGGGCAAGGTGGACTACAACCAGGCGCTGGCGAGCCGCCGCGCCGAACACGCGCATGGCGAGATCGCCAAGCAGTTGCCCGAAGGCGCGGCGCCGCTGCCGGCGGCCGAGGGCATCGGCGAGCTGTTCGGTGAATCGAGCCAGCGGGCCGGCTCGGAAGCAGCCAACAACGAACTCACAGCCGAGTTGAAGGGCCGGCTCGAAGCCCTCGGGCCCGACGAGCGGCTGGGGCTGCTCGAAGTCGATGCCACGGTGCGGGCCGACCCGGCGCAACGGCAGCAGGCGCTCGACGACATCGACGCTTTCGTCACCGGCAAGGATGCCAAAGGCAAGGCCATCGCCGGCCGCGCGCGCTGGGAAAAGGTGTTCCCGTTCATGCGCCGCGTGGACGTGCAGTTGCATCTCGAGGAGAAGTCACACCCCGAGCGCGTGCCCAAGCCCGATGAAGGCAGCGATTGCGAGACCGCCGACCGCGCGCTGGTCGACAGCGAGCACCCGATCCCGCCCGAAATGCGCTTGCCGACGAAGAAGTGCCGCGAATGAGCAAGGACCGCGATCCCTTGCGCAGCCCGGCGCCGTTGCGGGCCTCGATGGCCAGGCCGCCTGCGGTGAAGCTGACCATGCCGCAAGCGACCCAGGGGATGCCGACGGCCGGTGCCGACTTCGCCGAGGTGCCGTTGAACCAGCCCGCCCAGGCGAACGAAGGCGGCGCCGAGAAGAAAGCCACCGGCTGCGGCGAGAGCATCGACTGGAAGCCCGCCTCGCCGGTGCCGACCAACATCCTCGCCGACAACGCGGTCGAGTTCGCGGCCAAGGTGGATGCGGTGCTCGGTGCCGGCGGTCACACCCAGGTCGGCGTGTCCTTCGCGCCCGATGTCGACAAGGGCCGCATGAGCGCAGTGAACATGACGGTGGAATCCGCCATCATCCGCCCGCGCTGGGCCGGCGGCCGGCCGAGCGCGAAGGACAAGGCGTTGATCGAGAAGGTCGAGGCCTTCATCAAGGCGCACGAAGAACGCCACCGCGACCTGAGCCGCGCGGTCATGCAGCAGGCGGTGTGCGACGCCAAGGGCAAGCCGGTGGCCACCGCCGAGGCGACCTTGAAGAAGGCCATCTGCGACCTCGAACCGAGTGCGCAGGAGCAGCTCGACGCCAAGGAAGGCAAGCTCGAGTGGGTCAAGGACGCGACCGGCGCGGTGGTCGACTTCAAGTCCGTCGGCGAGAAGCACGATTACCACGTGCCCGGCTGCGACCCGTTCAAGGCACCGCCGCCCGGCGAGGAACAGGGGGGCGTGAAGTGAGGCGCCGGGTCACACCCCGCATCGCGACGGCGCAAGCCGCATCGAGGGTCGGCGCATGAGCCTGAGCAACTCCCCGCGCTTGGTCAAAGGGGGCCTGGTGGTGCTGGCACCCGGCGGCGGTGCCGTACTGCGCATGGTCTCGCTGCAATACAACCCCGATTCGCTCAGCCGCAGCTACCAGGTGCAGGGTGTCGGCGGCGACGGCGGCGGCGAACGGGCCCAGCCATTCCGCTTGAAGGGGCCAGCCGTCGAATCGATCAGGCTCGAAGCCGAGATCGACGCCACCGATCAGTTGCAGTTCCCGGACCAGAACGCGAACGCGGTCGCCTTCGGCATCGCGCCGCAGCTGGCGGTGCTGGAAGCGCTGGTCAACCCGAGCGTGGCCGAGTTGCTGGCACACGACGCGCTGGCATCGCAGGGCACGCTGGAAATCGTGCCGCCCGAAGCGCCGCTGGTGCTGTTCGTGTGGAGCGCGCAACGCGTGGTGCCGGTGCGGCTGACCGAGTTTTCGATCGCCGAAGAGGCCTTCGACGCGGCGCTGAACCCGATCCGCGCCAAGGTCTCGCTGAGCCTGCGCGTGATGACCACCGATGACCTGGGCTTTGCGCACAAGGGCGGCCAGATCTTCGTCAACCACCTGCGCGCACGCGAGGCGCTGGCCGGCAAGGCCGGCACCGCGACGCTGGCCGCGCTGGGCATCTCGAGCATCACATGACCACCACTTCAGATCCGGTGCAGATGCTGATCGACGCCGGCGCGATCCCTGCGTCGCCGTACTCCGAATCGAGTCGCTACCGTGGCGTGGCATTGACCACCTGGACGCGGCCCGACGGCAGCATCGTCGCCTACAGCAAGCGCCGCTTCATCACGCCGCAGCGCGAGATCGCGCTGGCCGCGCGGCACCTGGTGCGCGGCGGCGAGCGGCCCGACTTGGTGGCGCAGCTGCACTACCAGCAGCCGCTGCTGCAATGGCGCATCGCCGACGGCAACGCGGTGCTCGACCCCTTCGAACTCACCGACACGCTCGGCGCACGCATCGCCGTGCCGGTGCCACCGGGCGCGGGCTGACGACGATGGCATCGAGCGGCCTGCAACTCGGTTTGTACATCGGCCCGGTGCCGCTGCCGGCACCGGCCGAGCTTGTGCATGCGGTGTCGCGGGTGAAGGTCGATGAAGGCTCGGGCAGTTCACAGAGCGGCTTCGAGATCACGCTCGACCTGCCGCAGCGTTCGCCGCTGCGCACGCTGTTCCTGGTCAGCGGCGGCGGGGGTGGCGTGCCACTGATGCGTGTCACGCTGACGGTCGCGCTGAACGGCCGCACCGAATCACTGATCGACGGCATGGCGACGAACGTCGAGACGATTCCTGGTGAAGGCGGCGTCGCGCAGATCGTCGTCAAGGGCAAGGACCTGAGCGCGCTGATGCGCATCATCGACCTGCCGGGCCTGCCGTTCCCGGCCCTGCCGCCTTCCCTGCGCGTGCTGACGATCCTGGCCAAGTACGCGGCGCTGGGTGTCATCCCGCTCGTCGTCCCGAGCATCGCCGACGTGCCGCCGCTGCCGATCCAGCGCATCCCCACACAGCACGGCAACGACTATGACTACATCCAGCGCCTCGCCGCCGACGTCGGTTATGTGTTCTATCTCGAGCCCGGCCCGGCGGTGGGCAGCAGCAAGGCCTACTGGGGGCCGGAGATCCGCATCGGCGAGCCGCAGCCGGCGCTGACCACCAACATGGACGGCGCCAGCAACGTCGAGAGCATGAGCTTCAACTTCGACCGCGAGCGCAAGAAGATGCCGATCGTCTTCTTCCAGGAAAGCGCGAGCAAGGCGCCGATCCCGGTGCCGATACCCGACATCACGCCGCTGAATCCGCCGCTGGGGCTGATCCCGCCGCTGCCGCCCGGCATCGAGCAGTTGTCGGACACCGCGCAGCTGTCGGCACCCGAGGCGCTGATGAAGGGCTTCGCCTTCGCCGCGCAGAACAGCGATTCGGTGTTCGGCAACGGCCGCCTCGACGTGATGCGCTATGGCCGGCTGCTGCGTTCGCGCAAGCTGGTCGGCGTGCGCGGCGCCGGGCTGCCCTTCGACGGGCTGTACTACGTCAAGGGCGTGACCCACGAGATCGAGCGCGGCAGCTACAAGCAGAGCTTCCAGCTGGCGCGCAACGGCTCGATCTCGACCCTGCCGACGGTGCCGGTATGAGGAAGCAGACGACATGAGCGCGGGCCCCTTCTTCGGCAAGTACCGCGGCGTGGTGCTGAACAACATCGATCCGATGCAGATCGGCCGCCTGCAGGCCAGCGTGCCCGATGTGTCGGTGATTCCTTCGACCTGGGCGATGCCTTGCGTGCCGTGGGCCGGCATCGCCACCGGCGTGTTCACCGTGCCGCCGATCGGCGCCGGCGTGTGGATCGAATACGAGCGCGGCGACCCCGACTATCCGATCTGGGTCGGCGGTTACTGGGGCACCGCCGCCGAGGTGCCGGTGATGGCGCGCGCGGTGCCGCCCGGACTGGCCGGCTTCACCATTCAGACGACCTTGAAGAACGGCCTCACCGTCAGCGACACGCCGGGGCCGACCGGCGGCATCCTGATGCAGACCACCACCGGCGCGATGATCTCGGTCAGCGACATCGGCATCATCATCTCCAATGGCAAGGGCGCGATCATCAACATGACCGGGCCCACGGTCGACGTGAACCTCGGCGCGTTGACCATCGTCTAGGTGCGCAGATGCCCGCCCCCGTCCTGCACCTCGGCGCCACCGTCATGTGCATGCATGCCGGCCAGGCGACACCGGCCGCGCCGTTCCCACGTGTGCTGGTGTCGGGTCAGCCGGTGGTGACCTTGACCTCGCCGTATGTGGTCGCCGGCTGCGCGCTCACCGGCACCTCGGCGCCGCCGTGTGTCACCGCGCAGTGGATCGTCGGCGCCGTGCGCGTGGTCGCCGGTGGTGCGCCGCTGCTCATCTTCAGCGGGCAATCGATCTGCATGCCGTCGGGCTCGCCGCTGCTGCCGGTGGTGTCGCAGTTGCGCGTGCTCGCCACCTGAAGGACTTCGAGATGCCCCACCTCGACTTCCCATATCACATCGACGGCACCGGCCGCAGCGCGACGACCGGCGCTGCCGACCACGTGCGCGACCTGATCGAGCAGGTGCTGTTCACCGCACCCGGCGAACGCGTGATGCGCCCCACATTCGGCAGCGGCCTGCTGGCACTGGTGTTCGAGCCGAACAGCGTGCAGCTGGCCGCGACCACGCAGTTCCTGGCACAGGCGTCATTGCAGGAACACCTGTCGCACCTGATCGCGGTGCAGTCGGTGACGGTGGAGCCGGTCGATTCGTCGTTGATCGTCACTGTCGCCTACCAGTTGCTGGCCGACGGCAGTTCGCAGGTGCTGCGCGTGGCCGCGCCGGGGAGTGGCACATGAGCGACCCGCGCCAGCACTGCTGCGATCCGCGCCGGCTCGAGGTGCTGCGCGCCATCGGGAGTGCGAACGCGATCGAGTTCGTCGAGGTGCGCGACCGCGACGAGCCGGTGTCGGCGTTGCGCCAGCGCACGCTGTTCGTGCGCCTGCTGCGCCGCGATGCGTCGGTGGTCGACGGCAGCGACAGCCTGCTGCTGACGCGAGACAACCTGACCATCACGGGCGGCGAGCGCATCCGCACCGTGGCCGTCGAGTGGGTCGCGTTGGCCGACGCGCTGCCGGCGGGCGAGCCGCCGTCGCTGGTGGCCGACATCGACATTCCCGAACGCACGCTGGTCGTGCGCACGGCCGTCGCCGGCGACTTTTCGGCCTACACGCTGGCCATCGTCGCGGCTGCCGGCAGCGTGACTCCAGCGCCCGGCTTCGATCCCTTGCTCTCACAGATCAGCTTCGGCTTCAAGGTCGAATGCCCGACGCCGTTCGATTGCGCCACGGCAGCCGCCTGCCCGCCGCAGGATCGAAGTCGCACCCGACATCGACTACCTGGCGCGCGACTACGAATCCTTCCGGCGTCTGATGCTCGACCGGCTGGCGCTGACCGTGCCCGGATGGAGCGAACGTTCGGCCGCCGATGTCGGCGTCACGCTGGTCGAGATGCTCGCCTATGCCGCCGACAACCTGTCCTACCGGCAGGACGCGATCGCCACCGAGGCCTATCTGCACACCGCGCGGCGGCGCGTCTCGGTGCGCCGCCATGCACGGCTGGTGGACTACCACCTGCACGAAGGCCACAACGCCCGCGCCTGGGTGCGCTTCGAGGTCGCTGGCAACAACCTGCCGCTGCCGCACGCCACCGCGCTGATCAGCCGCATCGCCGGTGCCGGCGCGGTGCTGCACCCGGCCAGCCGCGAACTGGCCGAGGCGCTGAATGCCGGCGCGACCGTCTTCGAGACGGTGCGCGACGAGACGCTGCACGCCGACCTGAACCGCTTCGATTTCTACACCTGGGGCGACGACGCGTGCTGCCTGCCGACCGGCACGCTGCGCGCCACCTTGCGCGGCCACCATCCGCTGCTGACCGAAGGCGCGGCGCTGGTGTTGCTGGAAACGCTGAGCCCGACCACCGGCCTGGCCGCCGACGCCGAGCGCTCGCACCGCCACGTGGTGCGGCTGACCGCCGTCATGCCGACGCAAGACCCGTCCGGCCAGCTGTTCGATCCGACACCGGTCGATGCGCCGCTGGATGTGACGATCATCGAGTGGCATGCCGAAGACGCGCTGCCCTTCCCGCTGTGCATCGGCACACGGGCCTTCGGCGATGCGCCGATCGCCGAGGCCTGGGGCAACGTGGTGCTGGCCGACCACGGCCGCAGCCTGCGTCACAACGCCGACCGGCTCGATGCGACCTGGCAGGTGCCACGCCCGACGCTGTTCGCGGCGCTGGCCGCCGGTGCGCCGCCCGGCTGCGACCCGCCGCCGCGCGTGCCGTTGCCACCGCGCTTTGCACCGCTGCTGCCCGAAGCGCCGTTGTCCTTCGGCGCCGACCTGGCTGCATTGCTGGCGCCGCCACCGAGCGACGAGGACGGTTTCACGCCGGCCGCGCGGCTGGCGCAACTGGCTGCGCGCGACGCCCGGCCGCTGATCGCGCTCGAATCCGAACTCGGCATCGATACCGATGACTGGATTGCGCAGCGTGACCTGGTCGGCAGTGGCGCCGATGCCACCGACTTCGTCGTCGAGATCGACGACCAGCGCCGCGCGCGCCTGCGCTTCGGCGACGATGCCCACGGCCAGCGGCCCGACGAGGACACCACCTTCGTGGCCCGCTACCGCATCGGCAACGGCACCGCCGGCAACCTGGGGGCGGGCGCGCTGGCGCATGTGGTGTCCACCGACAGCGCCGCCTTCGTCGCCATCGCCAACCCGCTGCCGGCCTTCGGCGGCACTGAAGCAGAAGATGTCGAGGCCGCGCGCCGCGACGCACCGCAGGCCTTTCGCACCCAGCAGCGCGCCGTCACCGCCGACGACTACGCGCGCGCCGCCGAACAGCGCAGCGAGGTGCAACGCGCCGCCGCGTCGTTCCGCTGGACCGGCAGCTGGCACACGGTGTTCGTCACCGCCGACCGCAGCGGCGGTGCGGCTGTGGATGCACCGTTCGAACGCCGTCTGCGCCGCCATCTTGAACGCTTCCGCATGGCCGGCTACGACCTGGAAATCGACGCGCCGCAATTCGTCGCGCTCGACATCGAGCTGCATGTCTGCGTCGCACCCGAGCACTTCCGCGCGCAGGTCCTCGCAGCTTTGCGCGAGGTGCTGTCGGCCGGCGTGCGCAACGATGGCCAGTTGGGCCTGTTCCACCCCGACCGCTTCAGCTTCGGCGAGGCGGTCTATCTGAGCCCGATCATCGCTGCGGCGCAGGCCGTGCAAGGTGTCGAATCGGTGAAGGCGCTGCGCTTCCAGCGATTGACCAGACCGAGCCCGACCTCGCTCGCCGACGGCGTGATTCCGATCGGCCGGCTCGAGGTGGCGCAACTCGCCGACGACCCGAATTTCCGCGAGCGCGGGCGGCTCGCGATCCAGATCGGGGGCGGGAAATGAGCCGCCGCCCGGCCGTTCCGAAGGCGGCTCGCACCGCAGTGCGAAGCGCGGAGGTGATGCCATGAACGCTGAAGACTGCGGCTGCTGCGCGGGCGTGCAGGCCTCGACGCCGCAAGGCATCTTCAACCGGCCGGCGCTGTCGGCGGTGAGCTACCGCATCGGCACCTGGGGCGACTTCAAGGCCAGCCTGGTGGCCGGTCTGTCGAGCAGCACGCGGCCGGCGTTGTCGGCACTCGCCACGCGTGACGGCGACGATTTCACGCTCGGCCTGATCGATGCCTTCGCCTGCACCGCCGATGTGCTGAGCTTCTATCAGGAGCGCACCGCCAACGAGAACTGGCTCGGCACGGCGGTCGAACGCACCTCGCTGCAGGAACTGGGCAAGCTGATCGGCTACCGGCTGCGCCCCGGCGTGGCGGCCGAAACGCAGCTCGCCTTCACGCTGGAAACGCCGCCGCAGGCACCGCCCGGCTTGACCGACGAACCCGGCGCGTTCGTCACCGGCGTGCCGGCAAGCATTGCGCTGCCGGCCGGGCTGAAGGTGCAAAGCGTGCCCGGCCCCGACGAGAAGCCGCAGACCTTCGAGACCGTCGAAGCGCTGGCCGAGGCGCGGCCGGCGTGGAACGCGGTGCGGCCGTGGCTGAGCCAGCCGGTGGTGCCGAAGCGCTTCGACAAGTTCAGCTATCTGGCCGGCGTGCGCACTGGGTTGAAGGCCGGCGATGCGGTGGTGCTGGTCGATGCCGAGTTCCTGGACAACGCCGAAGCCGCGCCCGATCGCTGGGACTTCCGCATCCTCAGCAAGGTCGAGGCCGATCTGGCCCACGACCGCACGCGCATCGAGTGGGCGCGCGGCCTCGGCTCGATCAACCCGTTCAAGAACCCGGCCGCGATGCCGCGCGTGTTCGCGCTGCGCAAGCGCGCCGCGGCCTTCGGCCACAACGCGCCGATGTGGGCCAGCATGCCGGCGGTGTTCAAGGACGAATACCCGGGTGGCATACCGAATATCACCGGCGGCCTCTTCGGCGTGCTGGCGATCACCGTGTCGCTGAGCAAATACACCAGCGACTGGCCGGCCTTCAAGGCCAGTGCACGCGCTCCCGGCACCCGCATCGCCTGGCTGGACCTGGACGGCGTGGTCGCCGACATCGCCGCCGGCAGCCTGGTGGTGCTCGGCAAGGGCGACTTCAACCATCCTTCCGGCGGCAGCGGCGACACCTATGTCGAGCTGTATCAGGTGCGCGCCACCAGCGAGGTGTCGCGCGCACAGTTCGCGCTGTCGGGCAAGGTGACGCGGCTGGAACTGGCCGGCGAGAACTTTGCCGACGAGTTCTATTCGCACCCGCGCGAGCTGTCGGTGTTCGCGGTGTCCGAGGAGCTGGCGCTGGCCGAGTACCCGGTGACCACGCCGTTGTCCGGGGACACGCTGCCGCTGGCGGTGAGTGCCGACGGCCTGTTGCCGGGCCGCCGACTGATCGTGCGCGGCACCAGTGTCGATGGCGAAGCGCTGGTGCAGTTCGCCACCGTTCGATCGGTCACGGCGCAGGGCAGCCGTTGCAACGTGCAGCTGACCGAACCGCTGCCGGCCACCCTGCAACGCGACAGCGTGCTGGTGCATGCCAATGTCGCCCTCGCCTCGCACGGCGAGAGCGTGACCACGATCCTGGGCTCGGGCAATGCCGCCCTGCCCTTTGCTGCTTACGAGCTGAAACAGCTGCCATTGACCTACCGTGCCGCGCCGACCGAGAGCGGCGCTGCGGCGCAGATCACCTTGCGTGTCGGTGGCATCGAGTGGAGCGAGAAGCCCACCCTGTATGGCGCGGCCGCTGCCGAAGGCGCGTACACGCTCGACACTGACGCGGCCGCGCGGCTGTGGCTGCGCTTCGGCGATGGTATTGCCGGCGCGCGGCTGCCCAGCGGCCAGAACAACCTGGTCGCGGTGTCACGCAAGGGGCTCGGCGCAGCCGGCAATGTGCGCGCCGACACCTTGACGCAACTGTCCTCGCGCCCGCTCGGCCTGAAGGGCGTGGCCAACCCCGCCGCCGCGCTCGGCGGCACCGAAGCCGAAGGCGAAGGCAGCGCGCGGCGCAGCATGCCGATCGCCACGCGCACGCTCGGGCGCGTGGTCTCGCTGCTCGACTACGAAGACTTCGCGCTCGCTTTCGCCGGCATCGCCAAGGCGCAGGCCACGGTGCTGCCGCTGCGCGGGGGTCGCACCATCGTCGTCACCGTGGCCGCCGAAGACGGTGCGCTGATCAACAGCGCCAGCCCGGTGTGGAACAACCTGCTCGACGCGTTGCATGCCGCCGGCGACCCGCTGGTCAAGGTGCAGTTGCTGGCGGCGCAGCAGTCCAGCGTGCGGCTCGGGCTCAAGGTCAAGGTGGCTGCGGCCTACGACGCCGCCGAGGTGCTGGCGAATGTCGAAGCCGCGCTGCGCGCGGCGCTGGCCTTCGACGTGCGCCGCCTGGCGCAGCCGGTGCAGCAATCGGAAGTGGTGGCCGCCGCGCAGGCGGTGGCCGGGGTGGTGGCGATCGATCTGGACTGGCTCTACGGCGGCAGCGCGCCGTTGGCGCAGACGCAGGCATCGCTGCGGGCGCGGCTGCTGGCATCCCGCGCGCGGGTCGGTGCCGGTGGCGCGCCGTTGCCGGCGGAGCTGCTGACCCTCGACGCGGGACCGCTGGTCTCGCTGCAGGAATTCGCATGAAGAGCTTGGACTTCGGTCGCCTGTGGTCGCTGCTGCCCGCGCTGCACCGTGTGCGCGACGCCGAACGCGGCGAATTGCGCGCCCTGGTGTCGCTGTTCGCCGAGCAGTTTGCGGCGCTGGAAGAAAACGCCGAACAGCTGTACGACGACCTGTTCATCGAGACCTGCGCCGACTGGGTCGCGCCGTACATCGGCGAACTGATCGGCTACCGCACACTGCATGGCGTGGTGCCGGCGGTGGCCTCGCCGCGCGCCGACGTGGCCAACACCATCGCCTACCGGCGCCGCAAGGGCACGGCGACGATGCTCGAGCAGATGGCGCGCGATGTCACCGGCTGGCCGGCGCACGCGGTCGAATTTTTCGAGCAGCTGGCGACCACGCAGTACATGAACCACCTGCGAGATCACGCGCGCGCCACGCCCGACCTGCGCGACACCGCCGCGCTGCTGGCGCGCGGCAGCGCCTTCAACACGCTCGCACACACCGCCGAGATGCGTCGGCCCGAACCGGCGAAGGGCCGCTTCAACATCCCCAACATCGGCATCTTCCTGTGGCGCATCGAAGCGCTGCCGCTGACGCGTGTGCCGCTCGTCGCCGACCCCGGCGATGCCAGCGGCCGGCGCTGGCGCATCAACCCGCTCGGTGCCGACCTGGCGCTGTTTCGCCGGCCGGTCACCGAAGCCTCGATCGATGTGCTGGCGCAACCGCTGAACATGCCCGAGCCGCTGCGCGTGCGCTCGATGGCGTTGCAGATGCGCGCCGCGCAGCACGACGGCAATGCCAACCTCGCCTTCGACTGGGGCGACAACGCCAGCGTGGTGCTGTTCCATGGCAGCGGCGAGCCGTTTCCGATCCAGCTGCCGCCGCCGGCACCGGGCCAGCTCGGCGAGCCGCTGGTGCGCATCTGCGACCTGCGCGACGATCCCGCCGTGCCGGGCAGCTGGGCGCACGAGGCCGATCTGGGCGACGACGAAATCGGCCTCGACCCGGAACGCGGCCGTGTGCTGCTGGGCGACAACCGCGCCGCCGAGCATGCGGCGATGCCCTATGCCGCCAACCTGCACCTGGGCCAGATGCGCCGCATCGGCGGCGGCGAATACGAGCGCATCGCCGATGGCGAGACGCTGGCCGTGCAGCGCACGGTGGCCGCTGCCGCCGACTGGCAGCCGGGCCTCGACGACATCGCCGCAGGCGGGCGGCTGCGCATCGAGGACAGCCTGATCTACCCCTTCACGCCGACCTTCCGCGTTGACGGCGTCACCACCGATGGCGTGCCCGGCCACGTGGTCGTCGTTTCGGCGCGCAACGGCGCGCGGCCCTTGCTGGCGGCCGGCGGCGACATCACGCTCGACATCGGCGCACGCGGCACGCTGGTGCTCGAAGGGCTGGTGATCAGCGGCGCCACGCTGCAGCTGGCAGCTGCCGCCGACAACGAAGCGCGCACGCTGATCCTGCGCGACTGCACGCTGGTGCCGGGCCGCACGCTGCTGCCGGATGGCAGTCCGGCCACGCCCGGCGCCATCAGTCTGAATATCGCCCATCCCTTCGCCAAGGTGCGCATCGAGCGTTCCATCATCGGCGCACTGCGCTCGCACCCCGATGCGCAGATCGACATCAGCGGCTCGGCGATCGATGCCACCGACCCGACGCTCACGGCCTACGAAGGCCTGGCCGCCGCCGAGCCGGGCGCCGAGTTGAACCTGAGCGACTGCAGCGTCATCGGCTTGCTGCATGCGCGGCTGCTGAGCCTGGCATCGAACACCTTGTTCGTCTCCCGCCTGAGCGAGCCCGCGCCGGCCAATTGGCCGGCCGCCGTGCGCGTGCAGCGGCGTCAGCAGGGCTGCGTGCGCTTTTGCTGGCTGCCGGCCGGTGCGGTGACGCCGCGCCGGCATCGCTGCGTCAGCGACGCCGACGACGGCGCGCTGCGGCCGCAGTTCAGCTCGCGCCGCTACGGCGAGCCGGCCTACCTGCAACTCGCCGCGGTGACGCCGCTGGCGATTCGCCACGGCGCCGACGACGAAGGCGAGATCGGCCTGATGCACCCGCTGGCGCAGCCGCAGCGCGAGGCCAACCTGCGCATCCGGCTCGACGAGTACCTGCGCTTCGGTCTCGCCGCCGGATTGTTCTACGCCACTTGACCCACGCACGAAACTGCGACCGGAGACACACCCATGACCGCCGACTTCTCCCGCGTGCGAATGAACCCGCTGGCCGCCTATGCCGGCGTCGAACTGCAACAGGGGCGTGTGCTGCTGGATGCCGACTACAACGAGGCGGTGGCGCTCGTCGATCGGCGGCTGCGCGCGCTGGCCAGCGACGTGCTCGGCCGTGCCACGGTGTCGCAGACGACGCCGCTGGCGTTTCGACTGACGCCCGTCAGCGCCGGCTTCAGCATCGGCCGCGGCCGCATGTATGTCGACGGCCTGCTGGCGCAGAACTTCGGCCGTGCCGACCCCGCGCATCGCGCCTTCGACCCGCTGCTGTCCGAAACCGTCTTCACGCAGGACCCGACGTACGCGCAACAGCCCTGGCTGCAACCGCCACCGGCACTGCCCACCAGTGGCATTCACCTGGCCTACCTGGACGTGTGGGAGCGCGAGGTCACGGCCGTCGAGAACCCGGCGCTGGTCGAGCCCGCGCTCGGCGTCGACACGACCACGCGGCGGCAGACGGTGTGGCAGGTGCGGGTGCTGGACAACGACGCCGGCAGCGGCATCGACTGTTCTTCAGCCGACGCCGACGTGCCGGGATGGGCCAATCTGATCGCGCCCTCGACCGGCCGCCTGAGCACCGGCACCTACGATGTCGCCGCCGTGCCCGACCCGTGCGAGCTGCCGCCCAGCGGCGGCTACACCGGCCTGGAGAACCAGCTCTACCGCGTCGAGATCCACGATGCCGGCGCGCCGGGCGGCAGCGCCACCTTCAAGTGGTCGCGCGACAACGCCAGCGTCGCCAGCCGCGTCGCCAGCATCGTCAGCGCCACCGAACTCGAACTCGATTCGCTGGGCCGCGACGAGGTCTTGCGCTTCGCCGTCGGCCACTGGGTCGAGATCACCGACGACCCGCGCGAGTTCTCGCAAGCGGCCGGCGAGATGCGCCGCATCACCGAAATCGACGAGAGCAGCCGGCGCATCCGCTTCGCGACGGCCCTGCCGGCGTCGATGCTCACGGCCGTGCTGCCCAGCAGCAGCCACCCGGCAGCGACGAACCTGCGTGTCAAGCGCTGGGACCAGCGCGGCGAGATCGTGCGCACCTCGGGCGCCGGCAACGTGGTGGTGGTGCAGGACCTGGACGATGCCGCCTCCACCGGTGTCATCGGCGTGCCGGCGGCCGGCACCACCTTGCTGCTGGAAAACGGCATCACAGTGAACTTCTCGTCGGTCGGCGCCAAGGGCTTCCGGGCCGGTGACGCGTGGATGTTCGCGGCGCGCACCGCCGATGCGTCGGTGGAACTGCTGCAGGCCGAACCGCCGCGTGCGATCCACCACCACTACGCCCGGCTCGGCTTCTGGGACATCGCCGCCGGCACCCTCAGTGACTGCCGTGGCCCGTGGCCGCCCGAGGTGCAGGCGCACGATTGCAGCTGCACCGCGTGTGTCAGCGCCGCCTCGCATGCCGACGGCACGCTGACGATTCAGGACGCGGTGGACCGCGTGCGCGAGGCCGGCGGTGGCACGGTGTGCATCGGCATCGGCGAATTTGCGCTGCGCTCGCCGGTGAACCTGGCCAACGTGCGCTCGCTGCGCATCGAGGGCCAGGGCCAAGGCACAGTCATCATTGCCGCCGGCACCGCCTTCGACATCCGCAACAGCCTCGCCGTGGCGATTCAGCAGCTGACGGTGGTGTCGCTGGGCCAGCGTTCGGCGATCGTGGCCAGCAATGTGCTCGGGCTGGCGCTGACGCAGCTGGCGGTGGCGGTGGTGGGCGGTGGCGACAACCCCGGCGCGGCCATCGCGCTGGCCGGCGCGGTGCTGTCGGCACGCATCGAGAACAACCTGCTGCTGGCGCCGGTGGGCGTGCGCGCATTGGAGCCGGCAGCCGAGGGCACACCGCCGCTGCTGCTGAGTGCGGCGCTGGCGATCGAGGACAACCTGCTGTGGTGCGAGCGAGCGGCCGTGCGCCTGGACGGCGCGGTGCTGCACCTGCTGGAAACACGCGTCGCCGGCAACCAGGTGCTCGGCTGCCGCGACCCGGCGCTGGTGCTGCTGGGTTTCGCCGCACCGGGATCGGCGGCGCGGCTGTCGAACAACCTGGTGCAGACCGCCGGCAGCGCCATCCAGGCCGGCGTCGATGGCCTGTGGATCGGCGACAACAAGCTCAACGCCAGCGGCACGCGCGCCGACACGGTCGGCATCGACCTGCGGCCCGGCCTCGACAAAGGGGGCGCCGACCAGTGCCAGATTCTCGCCAATCAGATCGCCGGCTACAGCTCGGCCGGCATTGTCGTGCGTTCGCAGCTGCGCTCGCTGATCGTCAAGCTGAACATTATCGAGAGCTGTGCCAACGGCATCCTGATGCTCGACGATGCCGAAGGTGCGGCGGTGGCGATCGAGAACAACCAGCTGCAGGACATCGGCGCCAACGACAACCCGAACGACCCGCAAGCGGTGGTCGGCATCGGCCTGGTGCGCGTGCAATCGGCGACGGTGGCGGGCAACAGCCTGCGCCGCATCGGCGCGGCCACTGGCAACGCACCGCTGCGCGCGGGCTTGATGGCCCTGGGTGTGACGCGGCTGCGCGTGGCCGGCAACCAGATGATGGAGCTGTCACCGGCAGCCGATTTCGGCGGCCTGGCGATCGGCGTTTACGTGGCCGGGCCGTACTTCCAGCTCGATGTGCTGCACAACCAGATCGAGCGTGATCCGCTGCCCATCGACACGCCCGCGCGTTCCAGCTGGGCGGCGTTGCTGGCCGCCAGTGCCACGTTCACGACCGCCGGCAGCACCGCCAACACCGGTGTCGGCGGCGCCCAGCGCTTCGGCCGCTTCGCGACGGTGCCGATCGAGAGCGGCGCGACGCTGGTCGTCAATGGCGCCAAGGCCTACGTTGCCGCCGCCATCAACGGCGGTGGCGGTTGTTCGGCGCTGGGCAACGTCTTCGCCGGTCGCGGCAATGTGCCGCTGGTGGCGCTGGTGGCGCCGCGCGAGTGCCTGTTCAGCGACAACCGCTGCGACCACCAACTGCTCGGCGGCCCCGCGTCGATCACGCTGCGGACGCAGGTGGCCATCGTCGGTACCAACCGCGTGCGCAACAGCTCGGACGTGGCCATCTCGGTCAGCGGCGCGAAGAGCGTTGTCGCCATCGGCAACATCACCACCGGCATCCTGCAGATGCCGGGGCTGGAACCGCAGTTCGTGCCCCTCAACCTGCGCGGCTGACCCGCAAGGAGAACACCACCATGCAGATCTTCGTCATCAAGAAGGACAGCGATCTCAAGCGCGTGATCGCCGCCGCGCCCGCCTCGACGGTGCAGGACTTGCAGCGCTTCAACCCGCACGTGGATTTCACCAAGCTGGCGCCGGGCACGGTGCTGGTGATTCCCGACGCGCTGCGCGACATTCAGTTCCCGACGGGCGATGCGGAATCGATCGGGCCCGAGGCGCTGGCCAGCTTCACCGGCTTCGCGAAGGATGCGCTGCAGGCATCGGCGAAGCGCTTGCGCGCGGGGGCCGAGCGCGCGAAAACCGAAGAGGGCGAACTCGCCGCCGCGGCGAAGAGCCAGGGCGTGAACGACGCCGTCGGCCACGACCCGGCGCTGAAGGAGATGATCGCCGCCGCGCTGAAGACGTCGCAGGAGGATGGCCGCGCGGCCGCCGAAGGCATCAAGGCCTTCGATGCCTTGAGCAAGGCCGCGCTGAGCGAACTGCAAGCGCTGGGCAAGCGCCTGGCCTGACGCCGCCCCGCCCTCTCCCGCCGGGGCGGGAGTGGTTCGAGCCAGACGGCAGCACGCGCCTACACTGCGCGCCATGCTGTCGCCGAAGCCATCGACCGAGCCGTCCGCGGTGGCGCGGGGGCCGCAGGTGCGGCACCTGCGCCAGGTGCTGCTGTGGCCCCTGCGGCTGATGCCCTTGTCGGCAGAAGTGTCGGCCAGGCCCTGGGAGCTGCTGACGCCGAATTGGCAGGAAGTGATCGACGAGTACACCGGTCGCGCCGAAGATTTCCACGAGCGGCACTACAACGAGTTCGTCACGTTCCTGCCGTATGTGCAGCGCTTCCTCTACGGCGAGGGCCGTGCGAAGCGCGACGAGCGCAGCGAGAACGGCTCCGGCTCACCGATGCGCGTGTTCCGCCGCCGCGATGTCGCCCAGGTTCGCGTCACAGCCCACCCCGGCGATACACCGACGCTGCTCGACATCGTGCATGTCGATCTGTACTTCTTCCTCGGCATCGACCTGGTGCTGTTGAACCTCGAGGTCAGCGCCGACGAGCTGCCGTTGGGCCGCGCGCAGGATCTGCTGTATCGCTTCGGCCGCGGCTATCCGGCCGGTTGGGACGAACACGGCCGTGCCCTGCACTGCATGGCCAGCGTGGAGTTCCTCGACAAACGTGGACAGGTGCTGGCGGCGTCAGATGCGCAGCAGCGCGAGGCCTTCCTGGCGCATGTCAGCGAGCACCGCGCGCCGCGCATCGCCGCGCACTGGGCCTGGCTGCTCGAACCGCTGGTCAGCGACCACTCGGGCCGCGACGGTCCCCTGCGCTTCCGCCAGATCGAGTACTACCGCATGCCGACGATGGCCTGGCTGGCGGTGGACGAGCCGCGTGCGCTGAGCCGCAACGACTTCGTGCGCCTGGGGCTCATCACCGCGGCGGCCGACGGCAACGACGAACGCGAGCGCGCGCTGCCTTTTGCCGAGCAGCATCTGTCGGACTTCGAGCAGCGCTTTTGCTACGACCGCTTCTGGAGCGACGCGGGCGCGGCGCCGAACACGCGCTACCTGTGCAGCGGGCATTCGCTGATCGTCGTCGGCGATGCGCGCTCGACCTTCTACAACTGCGCCGAGCGCGGCGTGCTCGCGCAATTCCGGCACCAGCATTTCCTGATGTTCCTGATCGCGCACTTCCAGAAGGCCGCGCTGCTGATGTACAGCGACCGGCTCGCCGAGGCCTTGAAGCACCTGGACGTCGCCGACCCCGACAGCATCCGCCGCTTCAAGCGCGCGATCCGCGACAGCTTCGCCGGCTTTCTCGGATTCACGCACCGCTACTGGTTCCACGACGTCTCGGAGCAGTCGCAGGTGCGCGCGTTGTTTCGCATGTGCACCGCGCACCTGGGCACCGACGCGCTGTATGCCGAGGTCAAGGAGCGCATCGCCGACATGAGCGGCTACCTCGAGGCCGACAGCCTGCGCCGCCAGGCCAACACCGTGGTGCGGCTGACGGTGGTGACGATCTTCGGCCTCATCGGCACCGTGACAACCGGCTTCCTGGGCATGAACCTGCTGGCCGAGGCCGACGCGCCGATGAGCCGGCGGCTGCTGCTGTTCGCACTGGTGTTCGTCGCCACCGGCGCGCTGACGGTCTATACGATGGCCAAGTCGAAGCGGCTGTCGGACTTTCTCGACGCGTTGTCGGACGAGCGGCTCGGCGCGTGGTCGAAGGTCAGGGCCTTCGCATCGGTTTGGCGCGGTGGCAGCGACGATTGATCGATCGGCCCGACCAGCCACTGCCCATGACCCTCGACCGTGTCGCCGACCGCTGGCGCATGCTCGCGCTGCTGTTCGTCTGCCGCGCCAGCCTGGGTTTGCAATTCCAGACCGTGGGCTCGATCGCCGACCCGCTGGTCGAGCGTTTCGGCTTCGGCTACACCGAAGTCGGCACACTGATCGGGCTGTTCATGCTGCCGGGGCTGTTCCTGTCGGTGCCTGCGGGCGCGGCGGGGCGCCATGCCGCCGACCGGCGCCTGGTGAGTCTCGGGCTGGCCTTGATGGCGCTCGGCGGTCTGGTCGCTGCGGCCGCCTCCGGCTTCGGCCTGCTGGCGCTGGCACGCGTGGTCGCTGGCGCGGGTTTCGTGTTCTGTACGCTGTACTTCACGAAGATGGTGGTGGACTGGTTCTCCGGGCGCGAACTGGCCACGGCGCTGGGCATCCTGGTGATGAGTTGGCCCTTCGGCATCGCCGCCGGTCAGGTGGGCCATGTCCGGCTCGCCGCCACCTTCGGCTGGCAAGCCCCATTCATCGTCGCCGCCGCGTGCAGCGCCTTGGCCGCGGCCGCGGTAGGCTGGGGCTACCGGCCGCCCCCCGCCGCAGGCGCGAGCCCGCCCGCACAGGAGAACCGCCTGCCGCGCGACGAGTGGCTGTTGACGCTGCTCGCCGCAGCGGCCTGGGGACTGTTCAATGCGGGCTATGTGGTCTATCTGAGCTTTGCGCCGAAGGTGCTGGAATCGCAGGGCTACGGCGCCACGCAGGCAGCCGGGGTGATCAGCATCGCCAGCTGGGTGATGATCCTGTCGGTGACCATCGTCGGCCGCATCGCCGACCGCAGCGGCCGCCATGCCACGGTGTTGTGCGGGTGCATGGCGGCGGCGGTGGTGTCGCTGCTGCTGCTGCGTCATGCCGAGTGGGCGGTGGGCTCTAGCCTGGCCTTCGGACTGCTGGGTGCAGCACCGGCCGGCATCGTCATGGCGCTGACGGCGCAGTCGATGGCGCCGCAGCGACGCGCCTTCGGCATGGGCGTGTTCCTCAGTGTCTACTTCGTCATCCAGACCGCGACCCCGCCGCTGGCGGGGTGGCTGTTCGACCGCAGCGGGGATGCCTTCGCTGCCATTCAACTCGCAGCCGCCCTGTTCGCGGCCACCGCAGCCTGTTACATCGGCTTCGTTGGGTTGAAGCGCCGACTGGCACGCGCCTGAAGGGCGGCATCATCCGGGCGGCCGACGCCAACGACGCAGGCGCCTTGAGCTGCCTTCGAACAAGGCACCACCGGTCCGGGCGTGCCTGCGAGATTCCCCCATCGCCGATGTCCCCATGGAACCCTACCTGCATGCGCTGATCGCCTACCTGAGCGCCCACCCGGACATCGGGCTGATCGCCGTCTTCGCCGCCGCGACACTCGAATCGATCGTGGTCGTGGGCGTGCTCGTTCCCGGCAGCGCGCTGATCTTCGTCGCCGGCGTGCTCATCGGCTTGCGCGTGCTCGACCCCATCTGGACCACCGGCGCGGCCGTGCTCGGGGCGACGCTCGGTGACGGCTTCAACTACTGGCTCGGCGGCCACTACGGCGACCGCATTCGCACGCTGCCCTTCTTCAGGCACCAGGCGCCGTTGCTGGCGCGCGCCGAGGCGCACTTCGTCGACCACGGCGGCAGCAGCATCCTGGTCGGGCGGATGGTCGCGCCGCTGCGCTCGATCGTGCCCATCGTGGCCGGCATGTCCGAGATGCCGGCATTGCGCTTCTATGTCTTCAACACCCTGTCGGCGCTGGCCTGGGCCACCGTTCACCTGCTGCCCGGCGCGCTGTTCGGGGCCTCGCTGGAACTGGCCGGCGCGATCAGCTCGCGTCTGGCCGTGCTGATGGTGCTGGCGGCAGTTCTTCTCTGGCTGCTGTGGTGGTCGGCCCACCTGCTGCTGACGCGCCTGCCGCCGGCCGGCGCCCGTTTGCGCACGCGGCTCGTGGCCTGGGCACACACCGGCTCGACGGCGGTGCACCGCGCGGTGTTGGCGCTGTTTGATCCACAGCGCCCCGAATCGGCCGCGCTGTTGCTCTCCGCCGTGGTGCTGATCGGCAGCGCCGCGCTGTTCTTCGGCGTGCTGAAGAACGTCCTGGCGCGCGACGCGCTGGTGAATTTCGACAACGCGCTGTTCACGGCGCTGCTGCAGTTGCGCACCGCATGGGTCGATGGCCTGATGGTGTCGATCACCGAAATCGGCGGCTTGCGCGTGTCCGCGCCCATCATCGTCGCCGTCGCGCTGGTGCTGGCGTACAAGCGCTGCTGGCGCACCCTGGCCTACTGGCTGGCGGCCCAGGGCGTGGCCGTGCTGCTGGTGATGGTGCTCAAGTTGAGCGTGGCGCGCGCGCGCCCGAGCCCGATCTACAGCGGCATCGAACAGTATTCGTTTCCGAGCGCCCACGCGGCGTCTGCCGTCGTGCTGTACGGCTTCCTGGGCTACTTGCTCGTGCGCCGTCAGTCGATCAGGGTGCAGCTTGTCGCCAGCGCGGCGCTGGCGAGCTTCGTCGTGCTGATCGGCTTGTCGCGCGTCTATCTCGGTGCGCACTGGTTCTCGGACGTGCTGGGCGGGTTGAGCTTCGGCCTGGCCTGGCTGGTCCTGCTGTGCATCGCATACGCACACCATGTCGGTGATGAGCGCGTCCCGAAGCGCGCGCTGCTCGCGGTGTCGTTGGTCACGATCGTCGCCGCGGCCACGGTTCAGTTCGGCACCCGGGCCGAGGTCGACCTGGCGCGATATCAGCCGCGAGCGCCGCTGGCGGCGGCACCGCTGGACGATTGGCTCGACACCGGCTGGGGCAGCCTGGCACCTTCCCGAACCGACTTCGGCGGCAAAGTCGAGGAGCCGATGGCGCTGCAGTGGGCCGCCACGCCAGAGCAGATCAGCGCCACGCTGCATGCCGCCGGTTGGCAGGCCCCAGCGCCCTGGGCCATGGCTTCGGCACTGCTTTGGATGTTGCCCTCGCCAGCCATCGAACAGCTGCCGGTGCTGCCGAAGTTCCACAAGGACGCATTGCCGTCGATCCTGCTGAGCCAAGCCGTCGATGCGCAAACGCGGCTGGTGGTGCGCCTTTGGCCGTCGGGACGTGTCGTCGATGCGCCCGCCGTGACGCAACCGACGCCCCTGTGGCTGGGCACGGTGACACTCGAGCGGCTGCAACATCCAGCCGGTGCGTTCACCCTCGCGCGCACCGACGCGGACTTCGCGCACGCGCTGCGCATGCTCGGCAGCAAGCTGGAAATTCTGGCCGTGGAGGCGCATTGGCGCGAACGGCACGGCATGCCGGTGCTGCTGAACGCCAGCGGATCCCGGTGAATCGGCAACCCGCCGCTGGCGCAGTTGCCGGCGCGGCGCCAGGCTGGATCGTGCGCCGCTAAAGCCGGAACAGCTTCGGCAGCGTCAGGCTGATCGACGGGAACGCGACCAGCACGAACAGCAGCACCGTCATGGCGACGACGAACGGCGCCACGCCGCGAAAGATCGTCTTGGTCTCCAGGCCCGGCAACATGCTTTTCACGACGAACAGATTCATCCCGACCGGCGGGCTGACCAGACCGATCTGGACGACGACAACGATGATGATGCCGAAGTAGACCGGGTCGAAGCCGAGGTGCACGACGAGCGGAAAGAACACCGGCACGGTCAACAGGATCATCGACAGCTCTTCCATCGCGGTACCGAGGATGACGTAGATCGCGCAGATCGCGACCATCACCAGCATCGGGCTGATCTCGTAGCGCGCGACGAAGTCCTTCAGGTCGTTCGGCATCGTCGTGTAGTTGACGAAGTTCGCGAAGATCAGCGCGCCGACCAGGATCATGAAAAGCATCGTCGTCGTGCGCGCGCTGTCGAACAAGACCTCGAGCAGCGATCGGGGATTGAGAACGCGGCGCACGAGCGCGAAGCAGAAGGCCCCGAATGCGCCGACGCCCGCGCCCTCGGTGGCGGTGAACACACCGCCGTAGATGCCGCCCATCACGATCACGAACAGGGCGACGACCGCCCATACCTGCTTCAGGGCGACGAATCGTTCGCGCCATGCCGCGCGCTCGGCTGGTGGCCCGGCGTTCGGGTCGCGCCAGGTGATGTAGCGCACGGCCGCGCAGAGCAGTGCGACGGCGAGAATCCCCGGCAACACGCCGGCCGCGAACAGCTTGCCGATGCTGGTCTCGGTCATGATCCCGTAGATCACCATGATGGTCGACGGCGGAATCAGGATGCCGAGCGTGCCACCGGACGGCGATCGCCCCGGACGACAGGGCATCCGAATAGCCGTGGCTCTTTCATCGACGGATAGGCGACCTTGGCCATCGTCGCAGCGGTCGCGATCGAAGAGCCACAGATGGCGCCGAAGCCGCCGCAGGCCAGCACCGTCGCCATCGCCAGGCCGCCGCGCAGATGTCCGACGAAGGTATAGGCCGCGCGGTAGAGTTCCTTGGACATCCCGGCGCGGGTCACGAAATTGCCCATCAGGATGAACAGCGGCACCACCGACAGCGTGTACTGGAAGCCCGATTCGTAGACGACCGTCGTCGCCGACGCCATCGACGGGCCGAGGCCGCGCATCCACCACAGGCCGAGAAAACCGACAAGGCCCATCGAGAACGCGATCGGCACGCGCAGGAACGACAGCACCAGCATCGCTGCCAGGCCGCTGAGGGCTTCGGTCATGTTCGCACGGGCGGTCTTCAGATGACGGTCTTGCCGTCGTCAGCGCGGTGCGGCACGAAGATCAAACCGAGGTGGACCAGCGCCGCGATGACGATCATCGTGCCCATCAGATAGGCGACCGGTGCGAGCGGCAGGCGCAGCACGTTGGTCGTGTCGCCGAACGAGGCGACGCGCGCCGCACGCTGGAAGATCAGATAGCCGAGGCCGGCCAGCGTCACGCTGCAGATGATCTCGGCGATGACGTCGAGCGCGCGCTTCAAGCGTGCCGACATCATCGGATCGAAGGTGTCGATGACGATGTGCTCGCGGCGCTGCGAAACCAGCGGCAACCCGCAGTAGATCAGTGCCGCCAGCATCATCTCGGTGATCTCGAAGCCACCGTTCAACGGTTTGTTGAACAGATAGCGGCCGAAGACATCGACCGTGGTGACCATCATCATCAGGAAAAGCACCACGGCCGATGTGACGCCGAGCACGATCTCGAGCCAGGCCAGCGACCGTATCGGCTTCATCGGGCGCTGCGCCGCCGGCGCTCGGCCCGCCGGGACCAGGCGTCGAAGGTGATGTTCATGATGCGGTCGCTGCGCAGGAAATCACGCGCGCGACGGGCCTCGGCAGCCTCGACAGGCTTCGCACCGCCGACCTTCGCGGCGTCGAGCTGCTGGCGCGCCATGCGTTCCATGAAGACCGCCAGGAACGCCGCCTCCTGCACCGAACGGCCCGCCGTCAGCAGCCCATGGTGGCACAGCAGCAGCGCGTGACGTCCGGCCAGTGCGCCGGCAATCAGCTCGCCTTCACGGTCGGCCGTGGGCAGGCCCGGCCAGAGCGCGAGGAAGGCGGTGTCTTCGTACAGCGGGGTCGCGTCCATGTGCGCGACCACCAGCGGCTGCTCGGCAGCGCCGAGCGCCGACGCCGCCGGCGGATGCGTGTGCACGATCGACTGGACATCGGCTCGCGCGCGGTAGACCCAGAGATGGAAGCGTGTCGCCGGGTTCGGCTCCCGGATGCCATGCGATCCGGCGCCATCGAGAACCCGCAACTCGTCATCGATCAGCAGCCACGAATCGTCCTCGGCCTCGTCGAATGCCAGGCCGAGCGGCAGGGTCCAGAAGGTGCCGATCTCGGGGCCGCGTGCCGTCAATTGACCGGCGAGGCCCGACTCGTGCCCTTCATCGGCGAGGATCCACGCGCAATGCGTCAGCAGCCCGCGCGGATCGACGCGCGCAGGCGCCGCCTGCGCGACCGCCGCCCCGGCCCGGTTCACTTGCCTGCGGCGACCTCCGCCGCCACCTTCTTCAACTCTTCGTGGAACGCCTGGTAGACCGCCTTCCCGTCGATGCCCTTGGCATCGGCCGATTTGATCCAGGTCTGCACCAGCGGCTCGGTGCGCTTCTCGACATCGGCGATGAATGCCGGGCTGGCGTCGACGATCTTGACGTTGGCCGCCTTCATCGCCTCGTAGCCGCCCTTGTCGGCCCGATCCCAGGAACGACCGATCGTGCGCGCGAGGTGCTCGCCCGACACCGACAAGATCGCATCCTGGTCCTGCTTCGAGAGCTTGTCCCACTTGTCCTGGTTCATGAAGAAGCCGAATGCCGAACAGTAGAAGCCGCCCGGAAAGATCGTCGCGTAGTGAACGACCTTGTCGAGATTGAACGACTTGATCGATTCGGCCGGGAAGAAAGTGCCGTCGGCGACGCCGGACGAAAGCAGTTCGTAGGACTCGGGTGCCGGCTTGACGAGCGGCGACGCGCCGAGCGCCTTGGCCGCCGCTTCCGAAATGCCGCCACCGCTGCGGATCTTCATGCCGGCCAGATCGGCGACCGACGTGACCTGCTTGTCGACCGAGAACATCTGTCCGGGGCCATGCGTGAATACGGCCAGCAGCTTGACGCCCTTGTACTCGTTCGCCGCCTGCAGGTACTTCCAGTGGATGCGCGAGAAAGCGATCGAGTTGATCTCGGCGGTCGCGCCGGCGCCCGGCAGTTCGGCCAGCAGCGGCAACGGGTGACGTGCCGGCGTGTAGCTCGCGGTCACGAACGAGACATCGACGAGACCATCGCGCACCGCGTCTTCGGTGCCCGGCGCGGCCGACGGATGCTTCGGCAACATCTGGAACTTCACACGCCCCTGCGTCGCCTTCTCGACCTCTTGCCCCCAGGCCGCCAGGTCACGCGTCAGCGAATGGGTCGGCGGAACCCAGCTCGACATCGTCAGCACGGTCTGAGCGACACCGACGGATGCGCTGGTCGCAAGCCACCAGGCGACGCCAACGAACGCGAACTTGCGAAGAGATCTCATGCGGCTGTTCTCCTGAGTAGGGCGACGAATTTGCAGCCGAAAAGTGTATCGTTTGCCACATGCAGCTCACTTCGCGCATACCCTCGGTCGAGCCGTGCGGCCGCGCCTTCGCGGCCGACCCGTGATGCGCACGATCGTCACCGGCGCCGCCGGCTACCTCGGTCGCGCCCTCAGCGCCGCGCTGGTCGAAGCCGGCACCCGCAGCCTGATCCTGTCCGACGCCATCGAACCTGACGCACACGCGGGTGGCGAAGCGATCACCGGCGACATCGGCGATGCCGCGCTGCACGATCGCCTTTTCGCCGCGCCGGTCGAGACGGTCTTTCATCTCGCCGCTGTCGTCAGCGGCGCCGCCGAGGCCGACTACGCAGCCGGCAAGCACGTGAACCTCGACGCGACGATCGCGCTGCTCGAGCGTTGCCGCTTGCAGGCCGAACGCGGCGGGCCGGTGGTGCGCTTCATCTACGCCAGCTCGATCGCGGTCTTCGGCATGCCGCTGCCGTCTCGGATCGACGACGCGACAGCGCCGACGCCAACGCTCAGCTACGGAACCCACAAGCGCGCCTGCGAATTGCTGATCGACGACGGCACACGGCGCGGCCACATCGACGGCCGCGCGCTGCGCTTGTCGGGTGTGGTGGCGCGTCCCGCCCTTGCGAACGGCGCACTCTCCGCCTTCAACAGCGACCTGATCCGCGAGCCGCTCGCCGGCCGCGCCTACACCTGCCCGGTCGGGCCTGATGCGACGATCTGGATCGCATCGCTGCAGCGCACGATCGCCAATCTGCTGCGCTTCGCCGCCGTCGAGGGCCCTGCCCTCGGCGCACAGCGCGCGGTCACGATGCCGTCGCTGGCGGTAGCCGTGGCGGACATCGTCGATGCGCTCGGCCGCATCGATCCGGCCACGGCCGCGCGCGTCGGCTATGCGCCGCAATCAGCGCTCGAGGCGCAGTTCGGGCGTTGGCCGCTCGACTGCGAATTCGCACGCGCGCGCGCGCTCGGCCTCGAGGCCGACTCGTCGCTCGACGCGTTGATCCGCAATCATCTGGAGACACGATGAGTACCGCGAAGAAGAAGCTGCGCTCGGCCATCATGACCGAGGGCCTCGATCGCGCGCCGCACCGCGCGTTCCTGCGCGCGACCGGCATTGGCGACGAGGACTTCGGCAAACCTTTCATCGGCATCGTCAGCCAGCATGGCGAGAACACGCCGTGCTCGATGTCGCTCGGCCCGCAGGCCGACGCGGCGCGGCTGGGCGCCGCGGCCGGCGGCGCGATACCGGTCGGCTTCACGACGGTCTCGGTCTCCGACGGCGTGTCGATGAACCACAAGGGCATGCGCATGAGCCTGGTGTCGCGCGAGCTGATCGCCGACTCGATCGAGGCCGTGGTGCGCGGCCACGCCTACGACGGCCTGGTCGGCTTCGCCGGCTGCGACAAGACGCTGCCCGGCGTGATCATGGCGATGGTGCGGCTCGACTGTCCGAGCGTCTTCGTCTACGGCGGCGCCATGTTGCCCGGTCATTGGCGCGGCCGTGACGTAACCATCCTGACCACCTACGAAAGCGTCGGCAGCGTGCTCGCCGGCCAGATGAGCGAAGCCGAGCTCGACGAACTCGGCCACGCCTGCGCGCCGACGCTGGGCTCCTGCCCCGGCCAGTTCACCGCCAACACGATGGCGATGGTGGCTGAGACGCTCGGCCTGGCGCTGCCCGGCTCGGCGATGCTGCCGGCCGCTTATGTCGAGCGCCTTGCGCTCGCGCGGCGCGCCGGTCGCCGCGTCTGCGAGATCGTGAAGGATGGCGGGCCGCACCCGCGCGACCTGGTCACGCGCAAGGCGCTCGAGAACGCCGCCGCCGCGGTGGCCGCGACCGGCGGATCGACCAACGCCGGATTGCACCTGCCGGCGATTGCGCACGAGGCCGGTATCCGCTTCACGCTGGACGATGTCGCCGAGGTCTTCGCGCGCACCCCGCTGATCGCCAACCTGCAACCTGGCGGCCGCTATCTGGCGATCGACCTGCACCGGGTTGGCGGTGTTCAGGTCGTGCTGAAGGCCCTGCTCGACGGCGGCCATCTGCATGGCGATGCACTCGCCCTTTCGGGCCGCACGCTGGCCGAGGAACTGCGCGACGCCCCGGCGCCCGACGGCGACGTCGTCCACGCCACCGACGCGGCGATCCACGCCACCGGCGGCGTCGTGGTGCTGAAGGGCAACCTCGCCCCGGAAGGCGCGCTGATCAAGATCGCCGGCCTCGCCAGCGCCGTGCACGAAGGGCCGGCGCGGGTCTTCGAATGCGAGGAAGACGCCTTCGCCGCGGTCCGCGCGCAGCGTTATGCAGCCGGCGACGTGCTCGTCATCCGCAACGAAGGGCCGCGCGGCGGCCCGGGCATGCGCGAGATGCTCGGCGTCACGGCGCTGGTCTACGGCCAGGGCATGGGCGAGAAGGTGGCGCTGATCACCGACGGCCGCTTCTCAGGCGCGACGCGGGGGATGATGGTTGGCTACGTCGGCCCGGAGGCCGCGCTCGGCGGCCCGATCGCGCTGGTGCGCGACGGTGACCGCATCCGCCTCGACGGTCATGCGCGCACGCTCGAGTGGCTGGTCGACGCCGCCGAGATCGAGCGCCGCCGCGCCGCATGGAAACCGCGTCGTGCGGAACGCCTGGCCGGCGTGCTCGAGAAGTACGCACAACTCGTGGGCCCGGCCCACCTCGGCGCCGTCACGCACTCCGGCGCGCTCGACTGGCCGCTCGAAGAGCCGCTGCAAACCGTGCCGCGCAGCTGAGCCGCGCATCGCAAAACGGCTTTCTTGACCCCGTGTCGGCTGATTTGCCGGCTCGGCGCCAAATTGCGCGCCAACGATCGTGGCGTCAGCTGCCGAGGCGCATTTCGACGATGCGACCGTCGCGCGGATCGATCGAGCAATCGAAGCTGAAGTGCACCAGCACTTGCGGCTCCGGGTCCGGCTGCGCGCGGCCCTGGCCGCGCAGCTCGGAGCGCGAGGCGCTTTGCTGAGTGAGACGGCGTGTCGTGGTATCGAAGGTGATTCGCGACACCTTGGGCCAGCGCTGCTTGAGTGCCGCCGCCGCGCTCGACTCGCAAGCCGTCGGCGACAGATGACTGAGGTCGGGCTCATCGATCGGCTGCGGCTCGGCTGACGCCGGTTGCTGCCCGGCGACCTGCCGGATCACCACGCCGACGGCCCCGGCGCTGTTGGCGTCGATGTTGCATCTGTACGTGAACTTGCGCGGCGCGGCGGCATCCCGCAAGTCGCCTTCGCCGTGCAGCACGATCTGGCTCTCGCTGGACAACGTGCGCATGACCGTTGGCGCGGTGGAAAAACGCACGTCGGCGGCCGTTGTTGACGCTGGCGCCAGCGCCTGTCGCACCGCTCGTTCGCACTCGGCACCCATTGCAGTGGCTGCAGGCGCTGGTGCGGACGGGAGCACGGGGGCTGCCGCCTGCGCCCGCGTGGGCCACGGAGCCGCGGCCGTGAATGCGAATGCGAGCATGCAGGCCGCCGCCATGCGACCGTGACGCGCCGGTTTTTGAAGCGATGGAACCATCGGGCTGAGGCAATCGTGGACGGTGTGCAGTGGCACAAGTGTGGGCCGTGTCGGCGCGCGCGTCTTCCCCCGACCAAGGTGGTCGGGGGCAGCACTTGTGACTGTGACGGCCGGTCGGCTGCTCGCGATGACGAATGCGTCTGGCCCACAGGCCGTTCAACCCGCCAGCGGCAGCGCCAGACACAGCCGTGTGCCGCCTTGCGGCGCCGGCAGCGGGCGCAGGCTGCCGCCGTGCAGCAGTGCCACGCGTTGCGCGATCGCCAGCCCGAGGCCGCCGATGCCACCGCTGGTGCGCTTCAAAGGCGGATCGCGCAGCGATTGCTGACGATCCAGCCGCAGCAGCAGCTCGCCGGGAAGGCCGGGGCCGCCGTCCTCGACGACCACCCGTGCCATCGCGCCGTCTCGCTGCAGGCTGATGCGCACCGGCGCACTGCCTGGCGCGTGTCGCAGCGCGTTGTCGATGAGGTTGCTCAAGGCGCGTTCGACGAGTTGCAGGTCGCCTTCCAGTTCCAGCCGCTCGGGCGGTGCGGCATCCAGCAGCACACCCGGTGGCTGTTGTGTCAACGCGAACTTCTGCACCACGTCGGCCACCAGTTCGTCGAGCCGGAAGCGCTCGCGATGCAGCACCTCGTCGGTGGACTGCAGCGCCGCCAGCTCGAACAGCTGCTGCGACAACCGGCGCACCTTGTCGCTCTGGCCCAATGCGGCAGCGAGCACCTGGTCGCGCCGGCCGGATGGGGCCAGGCTCTCGTCGCCCAATGCTTCCAGATGGCCGTGCAGCGCCGTCAGGGGCGTGCGCAGGTCGTGCGCCACGCTGGCCATCATCTCGCGGTGCGCCGCGGCCTGATGCTGTTCGCGCGCCGCCTGCTGTTCGATGCGCCGGGTCGTCTCGTCGAACGCCGCGCCGATGTCGCGCAACTCGTCGCCGCTGGCGACGGGCGACTCGCCAATCGCCAGGCCGCTTTCGTCGCGTGTGCCGTACTCGCGCATGCGCCGAGCCAGCCGCCGCAACGGCTGGCTCAGCTGACGAAAGGCCACGGCGCCGGCCAGCAGGGTCGCCAGCAGCCCGATGGCGGCCGCCACGCCGGCGCCGAGCCAGACGCGCTGCAGGCTCAACTGCCCTGCCACCTGCTCCTGCGCGCGCCCGTCGAGCACGATGTACAGATAACCGGGAGGTCCCGTATCGCCAGCACGTTGCGGAAACATGGCTGCGCTGAAGATGCGCTCCACGCCGCTGCCCATCGGGTCGGTGCCGCGCAACGGCAAGGGCGCACCGCCGAGGAAGTCGCGCAGCGCAGCGAGCTCCACCTGCGGCTGGCGCACCATGCTCGCGTCGCCGATGTAGTCCTGCACGCGGCCCTGCGCGTCGAGCACATAGACCTGGATGCCCGGGTTCACCACCATCAGCATCGACAGCAATTCTCCGCGCGCCACCCGGTCGGCTTGCGCGGGCTCGGCGAGCGCGATCTGCGGCCAGTGCTCGACGATGTGCCGCGCCAGGCCATACGACAGGCGCTGCATCGACTCCTGCGCATGTTCGGTGGCCACATGCCGGCCAAGCAGCGCGACGAAGGCGCCGTAGGCCAACAGCAGCAGCGCCAGCGCCACTGTCAACCGGGTGGTGAAGGAGCGCATCACGACACCTCGTCGGCAAAGCGATAGCCGACGCCCCACACGGTGACGATGCGCTTCGGTTCACGCGGGTCGTCCTCGATCTTCGTGCGCAGCCGATTGATGTGCGAGTTCACCGTGTGTTCGTAACCGTCGTAGCCGGCGCCCCAGACGCGCTGCAGCAGTTCGCCGCGGCTGAAGGCCTGGCCCGGGTGGCGCAGCAGGAAATGAAGCAGGTCAAACTCACGCAAGGTCAATGCCACCGCCTGGGCACCGCGCTGCAGGTTGCGCTGCACCGTGTCGAGGCTGAAATCGGCAAAGCGCAGCGTTTTTGCGGCGGCCGGCGCACTGCGCAACTGCTCGATGCGCCGCAACAGCGCGCGCACCCGCGCCACCAGTTCGAGCATCGAGAACGGCTTGGCCAGATAGTCGTCGGCGCCGAGTTCCAGGCCGAGCACGCGGTGCGCCTCGGCCGAGCGCGCACTGAGCATGATCACCGGCACGTCGGCATGGCTCACGCGCAGGTGGCGACAGACCTCCCAGCCGTCGGCGCCGGGGAGCATCAGGTCGAGCAGCACCAAATCCCAGCGCTGGCGGTCGATGGCCGCCATCGCCTGGCGGCCATCGGCCTCGCGGTGCAGCCGGTAGCCGGCCTGCTCCAAATGCAACCGCAACGCACCGGCGATGGCGTCGTCGTCTTCGACCAGCAGCAGTTGTTCGTTCATCGGGCCTCGTGCCGCACCTCGGCAGCGGCGAAGGCCCGATTGAAGCAGATCGCCGCGCGCTCCTGCAGCGTCTTCAGCGTGGCATCAGCGCGGCATGCGCCGGCGGCGGGCCAGCCAGCCCACCGCGAGCAGCCCGGCGCTCATCAGCGCATAGCTTTCAGGCTCCGGCACGGCGGAAACCTCGAAGGAGATGCGGTAGATGTCGGTGTCCGCCGTCAGGCCGCTTTCGAACACGTAGCCTGCGGCCGTTGTCAACCCGTTGTAAGCGGCGAATTCGGCGAAGTTGAAGGCCACCACCGAGTTCTGCGGCGTGCGCAGGTCGTTGTTGCCGACGAAGGCTGCCGCCGCCGGGTCGAAGACCTCGGAGCCCGCGTCCCACACCTGCCTGGCCTTCTGCCCGATCGAAGTGATGAGCAGATTGCCCGCCGCATCCAGCACCTGAAAGCGCGTGGGCGAATCGTTGCCGATAAAGAAGTCGTTGCTCGGCACGACCATGGCCGCGAAGCTGAAGTAGGGGTTGAGCGCGGTATCCACCCGGTAGGTGGCCATGGCTGACATGCCCGGCGTGAGGATGCCGCCGACCGTGCCGCGGGTGGCGGTGGGATCGGCCGCGGCGAACGCCGCCTGGTAGTCCACACCGAGCCCGCCTTCGGCCACCGAGACGATGGCGGCACCGGCGACGCCGCCGATGTCGAAGGGGTCGAAGCTGCCATTGTGGAAACCGAAGTGCAGTGGCGCAAAAGTGACGCCGGTCGGCGTCGCCAGGCTTTCCGCCTTGACGGTGACGTCGACCTGCACTGCGTTGGCGGCGCCGCACAGCGCCAATGCTGCGGTGGCCACCGCCAGCCTGGCCGGATGGATGGAATGAATCGACATGCGCTCTCTCCCGAATGAATGCAAAGGTTGTGGACGGCACCGGCGCCACGAAAACGCGGACCGCTCAACCGATGCTAGGCAGCGCGTGTCACCAAGTCCTCATCGGAATGTCACGGCGGCGTGAACACTGTGACAGTTGCGTGCAAGGGCCCATGCGGCCACTCGCCGCGGCTCCGTAGCGCTGCATTCAATGCGTTCTTCGAACAGCCAATGAATACGGCGCTCGAAAGCGCCGCAAGTCGCTGATTCTGATGGTGGGCGGTGCAGGGTTCGAACCTGCGACCCCTGCCGTGTGAAGGCAGTGCTCTACCGCTGAGCTAACCGCCCGAAATACCTGTGCCCGGCATCTCGGAAAAGCCCGCGATTATGCCAGATCACTCACCAGATCGGCACGCCACAGCAGCTTGCCTCCGCAGGCCGTGTCGATGCCGGCGAGCAGCGCGCCGTGCGCTTCCCACTCGTCGGCGGCGGGCAGTAGCACGGGCAACTCGAAGCTCGACAGATCGATATCTTCGTGGCCGACGAAGCCGGCTTGTTGGTCTTCGCCGTCGATGACCAGCGAACCCTGCCCGCGCGTCATGCCGATGTAAACCTCGGCCAGCAGCCCGGCATCCAGCAACGCGCCATGCAGTGTGCGGTTGCTGTTATCCACCTCGAGGCGCTTGCACAGCGCATCGAGCGAATTGCTCTTGCCGGGGAACATCTCGCGTGCCATCAACAGGCTGTCGCTGATCAGCGACACGCACTCGGCGATCGGCGGACGCCCGCAGCGGCGCAGTTCTTCGTCGAGGAAGCCGACATCGAAAGCAGCGTTGTGCATGATGATTTCGGCACCCGCCAGAAAGCCCAGCAGTTCGTCCGCGATGTCGGCGAAGAGCGGTTTGTCGGCCAGGAATTCGTCACTCAGGCCGTGCACGCGCAGCGCATCGGGGTGGCTCGATCGCCGCGGGTTCAGGTAGTGGTGGCGGTTGTTGCCGGTGAGCCGGCGGTTGAACATTTCGATGCAGCCGATCTCGACGATGGCATCGCCGCCGGCGGCATTCAGCCCGGTGGTCTCGGTGTCCAGAAAAATCTGTCGCATGGGCCTCAGTGTACGGAAGCAATGCCGGCCGGGCCGCGCCGCTGCGACCACCACCACATCCAGATGCCGATGGCCACCATCGGCACGCACAGCCATTGGCCCTGGCTCAGGTTCAGCGCGCGCAACCCGAGGAAGCTGTCGGGTTCGCGGAAGAACTCGACGATGAAACGCAGGCAGCCGTAGCCGATCAGGAACATGCCCGACACCTGGCCGGTCGGCCGCGGCTTGCCGGCGTACCACCACAGGAAAGCCAGCAGCAGCAGGCCTTCGAGTGCGAACTGGTACAGCTGCGACGGGTGGCGTGGCAGCATCGATCCCGATTGCGGAAAGGCCATCGCCCAGGGCAACGACGGGTCGGCCGCGCGGCCCCACAGCTCACCGTTGATGAAGTTGCCGATGCGCCCCGACGCCAGCCCTGCCGGCACGCACGGTGCGATGACGTCGGTGACCTGCAGGAACGGCCGCTTGCGCGTGTGCGCGAACAGCGCCATCGCGCCGAGGACCCCGAGCAAACCGCCGTGAAAGGCCATGCCGCCCTTCCACACGGCGAACACCTCCAGCGGATTGGCGGCGTAGTAGCCGGGCTTGTAGAACAGCACATAACCCAGCCGCCCACCGATGACCACGCCGAGCACACCGTAGAAGAGCAGGTCCTCGACATCGCGCCGTGTCCAGCCGGCTTCGGCAAACCAAGGCTGGCGCACGCGCTTTGCGGCCAGCCACAGGAACAGCGCGAAGGCGACCAGATAGGTCAGGCCGTACCAGTGGATCTGCACCGGCCCGAGCGACAGCGCCACCGGGTCGAACTGGGGATGCACCAGCATCAGCGGATTCCTGTTTTTGCAAGCGAACGCAGCGATTGTCGCCGCTGTGCCTGCACGTGATCGACGAAACGGCGCACCACCGGCAGCGCCGGCTCGCGCCACACCAGGCTGGTCTCGCAGTGCAGCGCGGCGCCAGCCAGCGGCCGATAAACCACGCCCGGCCGCTGCAGCTGCATCACCGATGCCGGCACCCACGCCACGCCCATGCCCGCCGACACCAGGTTCACCAGCGTTTGCATCTGGATGGCTTGCTGTGCGATGCGGGGCGTGGCGCCCATGGCGCGGTAAAAGCCCAGCACCGCGTCGTACAGCGATGGCGCGATGTCGCGCGGGATGATCAGCAGTGGATCACTCGCAATGTTGTCGAAACTGGCTCTGCGGCGCACGGCGGCCGGGTGGTCCTGCGGCAACGCCAGCACCAGCGGCTCGGTCAATGCCGACCAAGCGGCGAAGCCGGCCGGCGCGGCACCCGGCGCGTGCAACACGAAACCGGCGTCGATCTGGTCCGCGTCGAAGGCGCCCAACTGCACATCGAGCGTGGCCTCGCGCAGCTGCACGGCCACATCGGCGTGCGCCAGCCTGAAACCGCTCAGCCACATCGGCAGCGGGCCGTAGGCGATGCTGGAAACGAAGGCCAGCCGCAGCTGCCCGGCGAGGCCGGCGGCGGCCGCCTGCACCATGCGCGGCAGCGCTTCGGCATCGGCCAGCAACCGGCGCGCGCGCGGCAACAGCGCGGCTCCGGCCGGGCTCAGCGCCACCGAGCGCTGTGTACGCACGAACAGCATCGCGCCCAGTTCACGCTCCAGCGCCTGGATGGCCAGGCTCAGCGGCGGCTGCGTCATGTGCAGCCGCTCGGCGGCGCGACTGAAGTGCAACTCCTCGGCGACGGCGACAAACTGGCGCAGCGTGCGCAGCTCGGTCATTGATACTTCTCGCGGATCAAATCAATTCGAATAATATATTGGACCATGTATCCAGGTCGCCGCGATACTGATCGCCTGCCCTGCTTTGAAAGCCCCGCATGAACTACAACCGCCGCTCGAAGAACATCACCGAAGGCGTCGCCCGCGCTCCGAACCGATCGATGTTCTATGCCATGGGCTATGACGGTGACGATTTCAGCAAACCGATGATCGGCGTGGCAAACGGCCATTCGACGATCACGCCGTGCAATTCCGGGTTGCAGGTGTTGGCCGATGCGGCCATCGAAGGCATCAAGGCCGCTGGCGCCAACGCGCAGGTCTTCGGCACGCCGACCATCAGTGACGGCATGGCGATGGGCACCGAGGGCATGAAATACAGCCTGGTCTCGCGCGAGGTGATCAGTGATTGCGTCGAAACCTGCGTCGGCGGCCAGTGGATGGACGGCGTGCTTGTCATCGGCGGCTGCGACAAGAACATGCCCGGCGGCATGATGGGCATGCTGCGCGCCAACGTGCCGGCCATCTACGTCTATGGCGGCACCATCCTGCCCGGCACCTACAAGGGCCAGGACCTGAACATCGTCAGCGTGTTCGAGGCGGTCGGCCAATACAGCGCCGGCAACATGAGCGAAGAGGACTTCTGCCAGATCGAGCGCCGCGCGATCCCCGGCAGCGGTTCCTGCGGCGGCATGTACACCGCCAACACGATGAGTTCGGCCTTCGAGGCGCTGGGCTTGAGCCTGCCCTACAGCAGCACCATGGCCAACGTGCATGACGAGAAAGTGGCCAGCGCACGCGAATCGGCACGCGTGCTGGTCGAGGCGGTGAAGCGCGATTTGAAGCCGCGCGACATCGTCACGCGCAAGAGCCTGGAGAACGCCATCGCGGTGGTCATGGCCACCGGGGGCTCGACCAACGCGGTGCTGCACTTCCTGGCCATCGCGCACGCGGCCGAGGTAGAGTGGACCATCGACGATTTCGAACGCGTGCGCAAGCGCGTGCCGGTGCTGTGCGACCTGAAACCCAGCGGCCGCTTCCTCGCCGTCGATCTGCACCGGGCCGGCGGCATTCCGCAGGTGATGAAGACGCTGCTCGCCGCCGGGCTGCTGCACGACGATTGCCTGACCATCACCGGGCAGACGCTGGCCGAATCGCTGGCCGCGCTGCCCGACGTGCCCCGTGCCGACCAGGAAGTCATCCGTCCAATCGACAAGCCCATGTACGCCGAAGGGCACCTCGCCGTGCTGCGCGGCAACCTGTCGCCCGAGGGCTGCGTGGCCAAGATCACCGGGCTGAAGAACCCGGTCATGACCGGCCCTGCACGCGTCTTCGACGATGAACAATCGGCGCTGGCCGCGATCATGGCCAGGAAGATCGTCGCCGGCGACGTGATGGTGCTGCGCTATCTGGGGCCGAAGGGCGGACCCGGCATGCCGGAGATGCTGGCACCTACCGGCGCGCTGATCGGGCAGGGACTCGGCGAATCGGTGGGCCTGGTCACCGATGGCCGCTTCTCGGGCGGCACCTGGGGCATGGTCGTCGGCCACGTGGCGCCTGAAGCGTATGCCGGCGGCAACATCGCCCTCGTAGAGGAAGGCGATTCGATCACCATCGATTCACGTCGGCTGCTGCTGCAACTGAATGTCGATGATGCCGAACTGGCGCGCCGCCGTGCCGTCTGGAAGGTCCCTGCCCCGCGCTACACGCGCGGCGTGCTGGCCAAGTTCGCGCACAGCGCATCTAGCGCCAGCTTCGGCGCCGTGCTCGACAGGTTCGACTGACTCTGACGATCGCGCGGGACGCGCTTCAGCGCTGTGTCGGGTCGCCGCTCGGCCCCTGCGCGATCGGGTCGCTGGTGGCCGTGTGCGTGGCGTGGCGCGCCTTGCGTTCTCGGCGCGACCCCAGGCCCAGCGCTTCCATGTTGCGCTGGCGTCGCTCGGACTTGGTGGCTTCCATCTTGTCCATTTCACGGCGCTTGGTGAGGCCGCTGCCATCGGCAAAAGTCCACCAGGCAATCGCCAGCCCGAACGGCGCCAGCACCCAGACCCACGACCACAGCGCCACCGGGCCGAATTCGGCCAGCTTCAGGCCTAGCAGGACAATGCCGAGCACCAGGAAAGCCATGCGATCGCTCCTTCGATTAACCCTGCCCGCTGCCGTGGCACGCGAAAAATCGCACGGCGCGGCATTTCTACAATGGGTGGCAACACTGTAGTGGATGATGTGCGGGTGGAGGTCTACTGGGTGTGCGAGTGAACGCAAAGGAAATCATGAAAGCTCTGTCCGGGGCGGCCGCGGCGGCCGTGGCCCTGGCGGTGTGGCCCGCGGGCGCTTCGGCCAGCCCGGAACTGGCGCAGAAGAAGACCTGCATGGCCTGCCATGCCGTTGACCGCAAGATCGTCGGCCCGGCCTACAAGGACGTGGCGGCCAAGTATGCCGGCCAGCGCGAGGCAGTCGAGGTGCTGGCGATCAAGATCGTGAAGGGCGGCTCGGGCGTGTGGGGGGCGGTGCCAATGCCTGCCAATCCGCAGGTCAGCGCCACCGAAGCGCGGGCCCTCGCGATCTGGGTGCTGGGGCTGAAGTAGTCGGCAAACGCTGCGGGCGCGGCGACCTGCCCGCGGTGGCTACAAGGTGCCGCGAGCGACGCATGCCCCGAACTGTCGGCAGGCCCGCTTCAGGCCACATCCGGCACGATATGCCGGCGCCGCCGGGAGCGAAGTTCGAGGCCTTCGAACGCGCCCATTCCCAACAGCATGGCGGCAACGAACAGCACGGCCTTCGACTCGCCCATGCCCAGCGCCACCCAGGCCGGACCCGGGCAGAACCCGGCCAAACCCCAGCCGATACCGAAAAGCAGGCTGCCGCCAAGCAGGCGACGGTCGATGCCCCGGGCGGGCGGCAGCATCAGCGCGCCCCCCAGCAACGCCGTCTGGCGCCGGCGCGCGACTGCGAAGGCCACCGATCCCACCGCAATGGCCCCAGCCATGACGAAGGCGAGCGACGGATCCCAGCGCCCGGCGATGTCGAGGAAGCCCAGCACCTTGGCCGGGTTGGCCATGCCGGAAACGATGAGCCCGAGGCCGAACAGCAGGCCGGCCAGCAGCGATGACAGGTTCTTCACTGCAAGTTCCTCAACTGCTCAGCAAGTGACGCATGACAGCGACGGCGACCATGCCGGCGGCCATGAACGTCAGCGTGGCCGCCAGCGATCGGGCCGACAGGCGCGACAGGCCGCACACGCCATGCCCGCTGGTGCAACCGCCGCTGTAACGGGTGCCCACACCGACCAGCAGGCCGGCCGCAACCAGCACCGCCCACGATGCGCCGATGCGGACCGGCGGCAGGACCGCGAACAACGCGTACAGCAGCGGCGCCGATATCAGGCCCAGCACGAAAGCCAGGCACCAGGCGACGTCGCCGTGCAGTGGCCGCAACAGCGCACTGGTAATGCCGCTGATGCCGGCGATGCGGCCATTGAGCAGCAGCAGCATGGCCGCGGCCAGCCCGATCATCACCCCGCCGGCTAGCGACAGCCAGGGCGTGAAAGCTATCCAATCGATGGTCATCGCCCGCGGTTCGAAGTACCGTGGTCAGTAAGCCTTGCCCAACTGTTCGAGGATCGCCGGGTTCTCGAGCGTGCTGGTGTCTTGCGTGATCGCCTCGCCCTTGGCCAGCGAGCGCAACAGCCTGCGCATGATCTTGCCCGAGCGCGTCTTGGGCAGGTTGTCGCCGAAGCGGATGTCCTTCGGCTTGGCGATCGGACCGATCTCGCGGCCGACCCAGGCGCGCAGTTCGTTGGCGATCTTCGTCGCTTCGTCACCGGTCGGGCGCGCGCGCTTCAGCACCACGAAGGCGCAGATGGCCTCGCCAGTGGTGTCGTCGGGCTTGCCCACCACCGCCGCTTCGGCGACCAGTTCGGTGCAGCTGACCAGCGCCGATTCGATCTCCATCGTGCCCATGCGGTGGCCCGACACGTTGAGCACGTCGTCGATGCGCCCGGTAATGGTGAAGTAGCCGGTCTTCACGTCGCGCACCGCGCCGTCGCCGGCCAGGTAGTACTTGCCCTTGAAGTCGGACGGGTAGTAGCTCTTGACGAAACGATCGGCGTCGCCCCAGATGGTGCGGATCATGCTGGGCCACGGCTTCTTGATGACCAGGATGCCGCCCTGCCCCCACGGCACGTCCTTGCCGGTTTCATCGACCACGCCGGCCATGATGCCGGGGAACGGCAACGTGCACGAGCCCGGCACCAGCGGGGTCGCACCGGGCAGCGGCGTGATCATGTGGCCACCGGTTTCGGTCTGCCAGAAGGTGTCGACGATCGGGCAACGGCCGCCGCCGACTTCACGGTGGTACCACTCCCACGCGGCAGGGTTGATCGGCTCTCCAACCGTGCCGAGAATGCGCAGGCTGCCCAGGTCGTACTGCTTCGGGTGCACCGCCTCGTTGGCTTCGGCGATCTTGATCAGCGAGCGGATCGCGGTGGGCGCGGTGTAGAACACACTCACCTTGTGCTTCTGGATGGTCTGCCAGAAGCGCCCGCCGTCCGGATAGGTGGGCACGCCTTCGAACACCAGCTCGGTGGCGCCCAGCGCCAGCGGGCCGTAGGTGATGTAGGTGTGGCCGGTGACCCAGCCGATGTCGGCGGTGCACCAGAAGACGTCGTCGTCCTTCAGGTCGAAGGTCCACTTCGTCGTCAGCGCCGCATGCAGCAGGTAGCCGCCACTGCTGTGCTGCACACCCTTGGGTTTGCCGGTGGAGCCGCTCGTGTAGAGCAGGAACAGCGGGTGCTCGGCGCCGACCCATTCGGGCTCGCAAGTGGTTTTCAGGTCATAGGTGACTTCATGCAGCCAGCGGTCACGCTCGGGGTGCCAGGCGACGGCACCGCCGGTGCGCTGATAGACGATCACGTCCTTGATGGTCTCGCAGCCACCGAGCGCGATCGCTTCATCGACGATCGCCTTCAACGGCAGCGCCTTGCCGCCACGCAACTGCTCGTCGGCGGTGATGATGGCCACCGCGCCGGCATCGGCCACGCGGTCGCGCACCGATTGCGCTGAAAAACCGCCGAAGACCACCGAATGGATGGCACCGATGCGCGCGCAAGCCTGCATGGCGGTCACGCCCTCGATGCTCATCGGCATGTAGATCAGCACGCGGTCGCCCTTCTTCACGCCGCGCGCCTTCAACGCATTGGCCAGCAGGCAGGTGCGTTCGAGCAGTTGTTTGTAGCTGACCTTTGTGACCTTGCCGTCATCGGCCTCGAAGATGATCGCCACCTTGTCGCCCTTGCCCGCATCCACCTGCCGATCCAGGCAGTTCCAAGACACGTTCAATGTGCCGTCTTCGAACCACTTGAAGAAAGGCGCCTTGCTCTCGTCGAGCGTCTTTGTGAACGGCGTCTTCCAGCCGACGAACTCGCGCGCCAGTTCGGCCCAGTAGCCCGTGTAGTCGGCTTCGGCGCGGTCGCATAGCGCCTGATAGGCCGCCATGCCGGACACGTGCGCCTCGCGCACCGTGGCTTCGTCAGGGGGATAGACGTTGAGGGCGCCGGTGGCCGATGTCGAGGTCATGGAAAGTCTCCTGTGTGCTTTGGTTCGGTTGGCGAGGGCCCGACCATAGGCCACCGCTCTGACAGCGACCTGACGACGACCCCACGAGGCCCCGCGTCACACGCCACCCCTACAATTCTGCCGCTTCGCCGACCCGGCGCAAACCCGAGCAACCCGACGCCGATGGCACCCACGCCCCCTTCCTCGCCCCGCCCCGGTGGCAGCCTGCAAATGCTGCCCAACCTGATCTTCGCCAGCCGCTGGCTGCAACTGCCGCTTTACCTGGGTCTGATCCTGGCGCAGGCGGTGTACGTCTTTCACTTCTGGGTCGAACTGTCGCACCTCATCGAGGCGGTGTTCGGCAACACCGGGGCGCTGGACAAGCTGGTTGCCAGCATCGGCTACAAGAGCTCGGTCGCGGTGACCAACCTGAACGAGACCATCATCATGCTGGTGGTGCTGGCGCTGATCGACGTGGTCATGATCAGCAACCTGCTGATCATGGTCATCGTCGGCGGCTACGAGACCTTCGTTTCACGCATGCGGCTGGAAAGCCACCCCGATCAGCCGGAATGGCTGAGCCATGTGAATGCGTCGGTGCTGAAGGTCAAGCTGGCCACCGCCATCATCGGCATCAGTTCGATCCACCTGCTGAAGACTTTTATCAACGCCGACAACTACACCGAAAAGGCCTTGATGTGGCAGACGCTGATCCACATCACCTTCTTGCTGTCGGCGCTGGCGATCGCCGCGACCGACCGGCTGATGGTGCCGAAAGCGAACGCGGCGCATTGAGCGCCGGGCCGGGTGCGGCGTCAGCTGGTCTGCAGCGCCTGCGCCACCGCCTGGAAGGCGCGCTCGCGCACGGCATCGTCGATCATGCGCGCCGGCCGGTAAGGCAGCGCGCGCGGGGTCGGCCGCGACCGCGCGCTCTCGCGCGGGGCTGCCACCAGTTCGGCTTGCGCGCTCGGCGCCGGCCGCGATGCCACCAGTGCCAACACTTCCTGCCCGGCGCGCACCGCCGGCGTCATCTCCGGCGATTCGGCGGTGCGCGGCAGCACCACCATCGCGGTCAACGCCGCGGCCGCCAGCGCCATCACACCCTGGCCGAACACACTCGCGCGTGAGCGCGCTGGGGCAGCGACAAGCGGCCGCCTGGGCAGCAGATCGACGAAGGATTGCCGTTGTGCGCCGCGCGCCAGCGTGGGCGGCACCGCACGCTCCTGCGGCACCGACAGCAGGCCGATGCGTTGCAGCGCGCGGCCCATGCCCGGTCCGCCGGTGATCACGGTAAACGGCACCGCCAGCAGCAGCGGCAGCAACAACGGCGCCATGTGTGGTGCCAGCCAATTGCCATGCACGTTCAGCGCCAGCAGCGCCAGGGCCAGCGCCGGCAAGGCGAGCATGCCGATGCGCTGCATGGCATCGCGCCAGGCCACGGCAACAGCCTCGCGCGAGGGCGATTTCCAGTCCAGATGAAGCCCGGTCAGCGCACCGACCACGAACACGCTGTGCGCGAGCATGCGCAGCGGCGCCTGCAGTGCCGACAGGGCCAGTTCGAGCGCCGCGCTGCCGAGCAGCCGCGCGCTGCCGCCGAATTGCGCCTGCTCGCGCTTCAAGCGCACGGCCAGCACGCCGAGCACGCGCGGCATCAGCAGCAGCAGCAGCGTCAGTGCCCACAGCCCGGCACTCGATGCGGTGGCCGCATCCAGCCACAGGCCCAGGGCGACGAAGGCCAGCCACACCGGCGCCATCAGGTACGACAACGCACCCGTTGCCAGCATCGCGCGGTGCACCGGCCGCAGGCCAGGCTCGGCCATCAAGCGGGCGTTCTGCAGATTGCCCTGGCACCAGCGCCGGTCGCGCTGCAATTCCTCGAGCAGGTTGGCCGGGTACTGCTCCCAGCTGCCTTGCAGGTCGGGCACCAGCCAGACTTCGTGGCCGGCGCGGCGCATCAGTGCCGCTTCGACGAAGTCGTGCGACAGGATCTCGCCCGACAGGCCGCCGCGGCCGGGCAACGGCGCCAGCGCGCAGTGCTGCATGAACGGCGCCACGCGCAGGATCGCGTTGTGGCCCCAGTAGTGCGATTCGCCCAGCTGCCAATAAGCCATGCCGAGTGCGAACAGGCGGCCGGTGACGCGGTTGCCGAACTGCTGCAAGCGCGCGTGCGCGGTGCCGTGGCCGAAGCCCTGCGGCAGCGTCTGCACCAGCCCGGCGCGCGGGTTCTGTTCCATCAGCCGCACCAACGCGACCAGCGTGTCGCCGTGCATGATGCTGTCGGCATCGAGCACCACCATGTAGCGGTACAGATGCCCCCAGCGGCGGCAGAAATCGGCGACGTTGCCGGCCTTGCGCCGACGCCGCACCTTGCGGTGGCGATAGAACACCCGCGCACCGGCACCGATGGGGTTGTCGCCGAGCGTGTCGCGCAGCCGCTGCCAGGCCTGCACTTCGGCGAATTGCAAGGCTGCATCGCCGGTGTCGGACAGGACGTAGATGTCGAACAGCGGCAGCGCGCCGGTGGCGGCCAGCGATTCAGCGGTGGCGCGCAGCCCGGCGAACACCGTGGCCACGTCCTCATTGCAGATCGGCATGATCACCGCGGTGCGCGCGTGCGCATCGATCGGCGCGCGCGGCGCGTGCAAGTCCAATGCGTGGCGGTCGCCGCGCAGCATCACCCAGGCACCCATCAAGGCAGTGACGAAGCCGGCGCCGACCCAGGCGAACAGCAGCGTTACCAGCGTGGCCTGCACCAGCCAGGCTGCCGACACCTCGGGCGGAGCGGCTTGCCATTGCAAGGCCATGGCAAGCGTCGCCAGCAACGCCACCAGCGCCAGCAGCACACGCCGACGACGCACGGCGCTGCGCTGCCAGGGCAGCGTGGCATCGTGGGTGGCGACAAAGTGCATCCCGGGCCACAGCGCGAACAGCAGCCCGCGCAAGAGGCCGAACCAGGGCGCGGCGGGCATCGGCCGGCGATGGATCGGCGGCGCCGTCGGGGCACTGCGCTGCGGCACGCGCAGCGGGTGCGCGGCAGCGCAATCCGCGTCGCTCGTTTCGCCGATGGATTCAGACAGACTCATCATTCACTCCGGGGCCAGGGCATAGGCCCATGTTTCACTAAGCAAGCGGCCTGCCTGCACCAGGTGGGCGCGCAATTCGACCGCCTGCGCGGGGTCGATGCGCTCGTAATCGAGGCTCACGCGCCAGCCGCCGCGCGCGCGGTTCGGATAGGCGATGGCGCGCAGATCGCGCACGTTGGCGTTGCCGCTGGCGACCACCTGCACCGCATCGTCGGCGACCAAGGCATTCAGCGCCGGCCCGGAAAAATCGACGTGCAACTGTTGCCGCCCATCGGCAATCGCGCCCTCGCGATAGCCGTGTCCGACGCGCGTTTGCACCACCGCAGCCAGCTCCGGCGGCTGCTGCGCATTGAGCGTCCAGTGCACGCGCCACGCGAGGTCGATCGGCGCGCCCGGCGCGGCCAGCCGGTCGGCGACCCAGTACGCGGCGATGTTGTCGTGCGTTTCGTCGGGCGTGCCGAACTGCAGCAGTTCGACGCGGCCCGGTCCCCAGTCGCCAACCGGTTCGACCCAGGCGCTCGGCCGGCGCTGGTAGTTGGCCTCCAGGTCTTCATAGCTGGTGAAGGCACGGTCGCGCTGCATCAGGCCGAAGCCTTGCGGGGAGTCGGTCGCGAACGAGGTCACGAACGGCCGCGTGGGGTTGCTCAGCGGCCGCCACAGGCGCTCGCCGCCGGCGGTTGCCACCAGCAGGCCGTCGGAGTCGTGCACCTCCGGCCGGTAGTCACCGGCCAGCGGCTGGTTCTCGCCGCCGAGGAACATGCTCGTCAACGGCGCGATGCCGAGCGTGGCCACCGGCTCACGCAGGAACAGGCGCGAGCGCACGTCGATCACCGTATCGGTGCCCGGACGCACCACGAAGCGATAGGCTCCGGCCACGCGCGGGCTGTCGAGCAACGCATAAAGGTGCATCTCGCGCGCGCCGGGCGCCGGACGTTCGAGCCAGAACGCGGTGAAAGCGGGAAACTCCTCGCCACGGCCACCGGCCGTATCCACCGCCAGAGCGCGCGCCGAAAGCCCGTACGCCTGGCCGGCGCCGACGGCGCGGAAGTAGCTTGCGCCCAGGAACACCGCCACCTCGTCGTGCACCTTGGGATCGTTCAGCGGAAAGCTCAAGCGCCAGCCGGCTGCGCCATCCACCGGCACAGGAACCGGCGTTCCGGGCGGCAACCCCTGGCCCGCATCGAAAGCCTCGGCCGGCACGCGCAGGGGCAGCGCCTTGCCATCGACCACCTCGTACAGTGCGAGCGAGCGTGTGAAGCCGCGACCGAGCGGGAAAAATTGCACCTGAAACAGCGAGCCGCTGCCGCGCCACAGCGCACGCTCGGGACGAAAGCGGATGCTGCGGTACTGGTCGTAGCTGTAGCCCGCGAGCCGCGCATCAGCGGGTGCCGCTGGCTGGTAGGGCCGACTGGCCAGCGCGGCAGCCTGCCGTGCCACCGCGTCGAAACCGAATGTTTCGCTTGTCGCCGTCACGCCCGAAATGGGTGCGAGCACCATCGCCAGCAACGCGCAGCACGCCACCTGCCGGTGCAGGCGCAACACGGGCTGGACGGCGCGGAGAATGTTCATCGATCTCATCGTTGCGTGAATATTGGGACGCTTCGGCGAAGTTCAGCCTTACGAGGGGTGAGCAATCGCAACAGCCTGTATCGGCGACCGCAACCGCTCGCAAAGAACGCGCTGGCTACACTGCCGTCCCCACCCCTGCAAGCAAATGCCACACCGCGCACCCAACGGACAGAAATGAAGCCCCGCACTCGCCTTCACGCTGCCCCTGGAAGGGGCACTCAGTGGCTTCGGCCGACCGGGCGCCGCTGAGATGACGCAGATTCTTCTTTTCCTGGCCGGCCTGGCCACGCTGGTGCTGGGTGGCGATCTCCTGGTGCGGGGCGCTTCGCGGCTGGCATTGTCCTTCGGATTGACGCCGCTCGTCGTCGGCCTGACCGTGGTGGCCTTCGGCACCAGCGCGCCCGAGATGGCCGTCGGCGTCGGCGCGGCCGCGCGTGGGCAGAGTGACCTCGCGCTGGGCAATGCCATCGGCAGCAACATCTTCAACGTGCTGTTCATCCTCGGTCTGTCGGCCCTGATCCGGCCGTTGTCCGTGTCGATGCAGGTCATCCGCCAGGAAGTGCCGATCCTGCTCGGCGCCACCGCGCTATTGGTGGTGCTGGCTCTGGACCACCGCATCGACGCCTTCGACGCTGCGCTGCTGCTGGCCTGCCTGGCCGGCTATACCGTTTTCCTGCTGCGCCAGGCGCGGCGGGCCGCGAGCGACGAAGCGCAGGCCGATGGGCATGCCAGCGCTCGCCGCTGGCTGGGGCCGGTGCTGTTCATCAGCGTCGGCCTGGCACTGCTGGTGCTGGGCTCCGAGATGCTGGTGAGCAGCGCCGTCACCCTCGCGCGCGAGCTGGGGGTCAGCGAGCTGGTCATCGGCTTGACCATCGTCGCCGCCGGCACCTCGATGCCCGAGGTCGCCGCCTCCATCATCGCCACGCTGCGCGGCGAGCGCGACATCGCCATCGGCAATGTCATCGGCAGCTGCGTGTTCAACCTGCTCGGCGTGCTCGGGCTGACGGCACTGGCGGCGCAGTGGTTCGCGGGCGCATCGGTGCAGGTGCCGCCGTCGGTGATGCACTTCGATCTGTGGGTGCTGGGTGCGGTGTCGCTGGCCTGCCTGCCCGTGTTCTTCAGCGGCCGGCAGATCTCGCGTTGGGAAGGCGCGCTGTTCCTGAGCTACTACGCCGCCTACACGCTGTTCCTGATCCTTCGCGCCCAACAGCACGACAGCCTCGGCAGCTTCAGCGAGGCGATGATCGGCTTCGTGCTGCCGTTGACGGTGGTCACACTGGTGGCTTCAGCGATGCCTCGGCCTTCGACGCCGCCGAAATGACTTCAGGACATCGCCGGCTGACGCAGACACAAGGCCAGCGTTTCAATGTCGTTGCGACGGTGCAGTCGGTCCAGCCACCGATCGGGGATTGCACTGGCGCCGTAATGCGCCCCGGCGAGTTGCCCGGTCACCGCCGCGACCGTGTCGGCATCGTGACCGAGGTTGGCAGCGAGGAGCACGGCGTCTTCGAAACTCTCGGTGCGATGCACAGGCTCTCAGCCAGGCATGGAACCCGGCTCCGATCATGTCGCGAACCGGCTCGAAAGTGCCGCGCTCGAGGAACTCGGTGGTGGCGCCGATGGCGTCGCCGCAGGCCAGTCCGAGCATGACGCCCGCGAATCGATCGTCGAGACGGGTGGGGTAGCGCACGGTCGCACGCCTTATTCGGACGGGCTTTCGCTCGCAACAACCGGCGGCGGCGCCTTGGCGGCCACGCCGCGGTGCATCGCCGCCTGCGCCATCAGGTTGGCCGATACCGGCGCAGTCAGGAACACGAACAACGCGATCAGCCCTTCCGCCAGCGCCGGCTCGCCGCGCAGCCAGGTGCTGAGCATGCTCGCCAGCAGCAGCCCGCCCAGGCCCAGCGTGCTGGCCTTGGTCGGCGCGTGCAGGCGCATGTAGAAGTCCGGGAAGCGCACCAGGCCGACCGCGCCGACGAGCACGAACAGCGCACCGACCAGCAGCAACAGCGAGATCAGGGCCTCGGCCCACAACGGCAGATCGGGGTTCATCGGCCGGCCCTCATTCGAACACGTCGCCGCGGGTGACGAAGCGGGCCAGCGCGACGGTGGCGATGAAGCCGAGCAAGGCGATCAGCAACGCCGCCTCGAACGCGATGCGCGATTGCATCTGCACGCCCAGCAGCACCGCCAGCGCGGCGGCGTTGATGTACAGCGTATCGAGCGCCAGCACGCGATCGACGATGTCGGGCCCGCGCAGCAGCCGCCAGGCACACAGCACGGTGGCCACGGTGAGGGCCACAAAGGCAAAGTTCAGTGCCATGTCGATCATTCGAAAATCTCCATCAGGGCCATTTCGTAGCGGGACTTGATCGCCTCGACCATGGCCGGCGCATCGTCGCAGTCGAGGGCGTGCACCAGGATCTCGAAGCGCTCTTCATCGACCGTGCACGACACCGTGCCCGGCGTGATCGAGATGATCGATGCCAGCAGCGCGATCGCGCGCGGGCTGCGCAGTCGCAGCGGCACCACCAGCCAGGCGGGCCGCGCATCGGCACGCGGCCACAGCACCAGCCAGGCGACCGTGAGGTTGGCGCTGACGATGTCCCACAGCAGGACGGCCAACAGGCGCAGCATCACGGTGGCACGACGGCGCGGCCAGGCATCGCCCAGGAAGGTGGCCAGCAGCAGCGGCAACAGCCAAGCCAGCAGCAGCGCGGTCAGGCCATTCGATGGCGACAGGCTGCCCTGCAACACCAGCCAGGTGACGCCGATCAACAACGACATCACCGGGTACGGCACCCAGCGCGTCCAGCCGCCGAGCACCTTCATCGCTCGCGCCCTGTGTAAGTGCGCAGCGTGGCGCCCGCCGGCGTGCTCGGGCCCGCCGCCGGTGGCGCCAGCACGGCACGCGCATAAGCCTCGCGCTGCGACAACTGCAGCGCCGCGGCGCTGGTGTAGCGCTGCACCGGCGCGGCCAGCGCGCTCATCAGCACGCTGCCGCCCAGCAGCGCCAGCGTGGCGCCGACGAGCCGCGCGCTGGCGCCGCCGCGGGCACCCGGCACGTCGTCGCGCACGTGCCAGAACAGGATGCTGCCGGCGCGCGCCAGTGCCACCAATGTCAGCGCGCCGACACCGAGCAGCGTCGCCCACACCGCCAATGCCCACGGGTGCGGCGCAGAAGCCTGCAGGATCATCAGCTTGCCGATGAAGCCCGGCAGCGGCGGCAGCCCGGCGGTGGAAGCCGCGGCGAGCAGCAGCATCAGCCCCAGCAGCACCGGCTGCGCCACGGCGCCGGCCGGCTCGAGCCGGTCGGCGGCGTCGCCACGTTGCGCGGCCACCAGTTCGCTGAGCAGGAACAGCGCGGCGATGATCAGCGTGGAGTTGAGCAGGTAGTACAACGCGCCCGACCACGCCGACGCGGCGCCGAGGCCGAGCGCGGCGACGATGGTGCCCACCGACCCGACCGTCAGCCAGGCCGCCAGCCGCGACAGGGTGTGCGCCGCGAGCACCCCGAGCACCGCGAACGCCGCCGTCGCCAGCCCGGTAGCCAGCAGCAGCGCATGCAAGTCGATCGGCGCCTGCGCGCTCGCGCCGAAGACCACACCGTGCACGCGCAGGATGGCGTAAACGCCGACCTTGGTCATGATCGCGAACAGCGCGGCCACCGGCGCGCAGGCGGCGGCGTAAGTGGCCGGCAGCCACAGGCCGAGCGGCATCAACGCTGCCTTCAGCGCGAACACCACCAGCAGCAGCACCGCGGCCACCTGCAGCAGCGTGGCCTGCGCACCGCTCGCTTGCGACACCAGCAACCCGAGCTGCGCCAGGTTCAGCGTGCCGGTGAGGCCGTAGATCAGCGCCGCGCCGACCAGGAACAGCGCCGACGCCGCCAGGTTCAGCACCACGTAGTGCACGCCGGCACGCAACCTTTCGCGGTCCAGGCCGTGCAGCAGCAGCGCATAGCTGGCCACCAGCAACACCTCGAAGAAGACGAACAGGTTGAAAAGGTCGCCGGTGACGAAGGCGCCATTCAAGCCCATCAGCTGGAACTGGAACAGCGCGTGGAAGTGACGGCCGTGGCTGTCCCAGCCGCCACTGGCATACAGCAGCACCGGCAGCGCGATGACGCTGGTCAGCGCCAGCATCATCGCCGACAGCCGATCGACGACAAGCACGATGCCGTACGGTGCCGGCCAGCCGCCCAGGTGCACCACCGCCAGCGTGCCACCGGCTGCCTGCTCGAGCAGCCGCCAGGCGAACACCGCGCCCAGCAGCACCGAGCCCAGCGCGATGCGCCGCGACCACGTCAGCCGCGTCGAGCCGTGGCCGCCCGTACCACCGCCGCCACCGTCGCCGAGTGCCAGCAGCAGCACGGCGGTGGCGGCGGGCAGCAGCACGCACAGCAGCGGCAGGTGATCCATCAGGGTCAACGTCGTCGCCCCGGTTCTCGGCCATCGACATGGTCGCTGCCGTTGTCCTGGTGGCTGCGCAGCGCCAACTCGAGCACGAAGCCGACGGTGGCGAAGCCGATGACGATGGCGGTCAGCACCAACGCCTGCGGCAGCGGGTCGGCGACGACGGGCGTGGCACCAACGATCGGCGCCGAGGCGGACCACAGCCGCCCCATGACGAAGATGAACAGGTTCACGCCGTAGCCGAGCAAGGTGAGCCCCAGCACGACCGCGAAGGTGCGCCCACGCAGCAGCAGGTACGCGCCGGTGGCGCTGACCACGCCGATGCCGGTGGCGAGCAGGAATTCCATCGACAGGATGTCGCTCATGCCCGTTGCGGCTCCTTGCTGGCGGCGCCCAGCACCGACAACATCAGCAGCGTGGCGCCGACCACGGTGATGTACACACCGAGGTCGAACAGCGCCGCCGACGCCAGCGCCAGTTCGCCGAACAGCGGCACCACCGGGTGGCCGAAGGCGCTGGTCAAGAAGGGCTGGCCGATGAGCATCGGCGCCGCGCCGGTGAGTGCGGCGATGCCCAGCCCGGCGGCGATCCAGCGCACGTAGCGCCGCCCGCCCGCGGCGTGCAGGGCCGCTTCGGCAGCGCTCTGCCCCATCGCCATGTACTGCAGCAGCAGCGCCGCCGCGGTGACGAGGCCGGCGATGAAGCCGCCGCCGGGCAGGTTGTGGCCACGCCAGAACAGATAGACCGACACCACCAGCGCCAGCGGCAGCACCACACGGGCCGCCTCGCGCAACTGCAACGGCACCTGCGTGAAGCCGTGCGATCGGCCTTGCACATCGTGGCCAGCGCGGCGCACGCGCAGGCCGTCGAGCAGCGCCAGCACGCCGAGGGCGGCGATGCCGAGCACGGTGATCTCGCCGAAGGTGTCGTAGCCGCGGAAGTCGACCAGGATGACATTGACGACATTGCTGCCGCCACCCGCAGGCAGCGCCTTGTCGAGGAAGTACCACGACAGCGAGGTGGCCTCGCTGCGCATGACCTGCCAGGCCAGCCAGCCGATGCCGGCGCCGAGTGCGAGCGACAGCAGCGCATCGCGCGTGCGACGCGCGGTGGACGATTCGCGCGGCGAGGTGGCCGGCAGCAGCGCCAGCCCCATCAGCAGCAACACCGCCGAGACGATCTCGACCGACAGCTGCGTCAACGCCAGATCGGGCGCCGACAGCGCGACGAAGGCGATGCGCGACGACCAGTCCGACGACACCGACCAGCACCACCGCGCGCAGCCGCAGGTGGTGCGTGCGCACCAGCGCCGCGCAGCACAGCAAGGTCAGCGCCCACAGCACCCAGGCCATCGGCGTGCTCGCCAGCGGCGCGCGCGTGACGGCCAGCGGGCCATCGCCGGCCATCACCACCCACAGACTCAACACCAGCGCGGCGCCCAGCATCAGCGCCACATAGCGCTGCAACGAAGCGGTCTCGGTGCGGCTAAGCCAGCGCCCCGACCACCCGAACAAGCCATCGATCGCGCGCGTGAACAACAGCCGCCCGGTGATGCCGCGCGGGTGGTGCAGGTGCAGCTTGTACTGGTGCTGCAGCGCGAAGTACATCGCCACGCCACCGACCAGCGCGATCGCGCTCATCAGCAGCGGCAGGTTGAAGCCGTGCCACAGCGCCAGCTGGTACTCGGGCGGTGCCTGACCGAGCACGGCGCCGGCCGCCACGCGCACCAGCGGGCCGAGCGTGAGGGCCGGCGCCACGCCGACGATCACGCACAGCACCACCAGCAAGATCACCGGCGCCCTCATGAACAACGGCGGCTCATGCGGCACGCCGTTGGGCAGCGGCTTCGGCTCGCCGTTGAAGAACACATCGTGGATGAAGCGCAGCGAGTAGGCGACCGCGCAAATGCCGCCGAACGTGGCCAGCAGCGGCACGCCGATGCCCCAGACCAGGCCATGGCGCGCATCGGCGGCTTCGTCGAAGAACATCTCCTTCGACAGGAAGCCGTTGAACAGCGGCACGCCGGCCATCGCTGCCGCGGCCACCATCGCCAGCGTCGCCGTGACCGGCATGAAGCGCATCAACCCGCCGAGCTGGCGCATGTCGCGCGTGCCGGTTTCGTGGTCGATGATGCCGGCGGTCATGAACAGCGAGGCCTTGAAGGTGGCGTGATTGAGGATGTGGAATACCGCCGCCACCGCCGACAGCGGTGAATCGAGGCCGAGCAGGAACACGATCAGCCCGAGGTGGCTGATGGTCGAGTAAGCCAGCAGGCCCTTCAGGTCATGGCGGAACACCGCCACGTAGGCGCCGAAGACCATCGTCGCCAGGCCCACGCTGGTGACGATCGATTCGAACAGCGCGCTGCCGTGAAACACCGGGTACAGCCGCGCGATGAGGAAGATGCCGGCCTTGACCATCGTCGCCGAATGCAGATAGGCCGACACCGGCGTCGGCGCGGCCATCGCTTCGGGCAGCCAGAAGTGAAACGGCCACTGCGCGCTCTTGGTGAAGCAGCCGAGCAGGATCAGCAGCATCGCCGGCGTGAAGCGCGCATCCTGCTGCAGCGCCGCGCCGCGGCCGAGCAACACGCTGAGGTCGTAACTGCCGCCGATCTGGCCGAGCAGCACCACGCCAGCCAGCAACGCCAGGCCGCCGCCGCCGGTGACGGCGAGTGCCATGCGCGCACCCGCACGCGCATCGGCGCGGTGACCCCAGTAGCCGACGAGCAGGAACGACGACACGCTGGTCAGTTCCCAGAACACGACCAGCAGCAGCAGGTTGTCGGACAGCGCGATGCCGAGCATCGCGGCCATGAACAGCATCAGCAGCGCATAGAACTTGCCGGCCGGATCGTCATGGTGCAGGTAGTACGCGGCATACAGGATGATGAGCAGGCCGACGCCGGTGATCAACAGGCCGAACATCAGCGCCAGGCCGTCGAGCCGGAAGTTGGCGTTCAGGCCGATGGCCGGCACCCACTCGGCGCCGCTCAGCAGCACCTGACCATCGAACACCGCGCCGGCCGGCATCAGCAGCAAGGCCAGTGCCGCCGCGGTGACCGCCGCGGCGAACCAGGCGCAAACCGCGCGGCGCACGGGCGCGTCGCTGTGGCCGATCCAGGCGCAGCCCACGGCGCCGATCGACAAGGGCAGAAGCACGACGAGCGCCAGCGATCCCATTGCGCGGCGATTCTAGGCAGCACCTTCGGCACCCACCGGCAAAGCCCCTGGTTGGGCTGGCTACACTGGGTGTACCTCTTGAAGAATCAGGTGCCACCGACATGCCCACGACCATCGAGCACGACGACCTGGTGGACAGCGTCGCCGCTGCCTTGCAGTTCATTTCGTTCTACCACCCGGCCGACTACATCGCCCACCTGGCGCGCGCCTACGAACGCGAGCAAGGGCCGGCGGCGAAGGACGCCATCGCGCAGATCCTGACCAACAGCCGCCTGTGCGCCGAAGGCCATCGGCCGATCTGCCAGGACACCGGCATCGTCAACGTGTTCCTGAAGATCGGCATGGACGTGCGTTTCAGCAACTTCACCGGTTCGATCGCCGATGCGGTGAACTCCGGCGTGAGCAAGGCCTACCGCGACCCCGACAACCTGCTGCGCGGTTCGGTGCTGGCCGACCCGATCTTCGAGCGCAAGAACACCGGCGACAACACGCCGGCGGTGATTCACATGGAGGTGGTGCCCGGTGACAAGCTCGACATCACCGTCGCCGCCAAGGGCGGCGGCAGCGAGAACAAGAGCAAGATGCAGATGCTCAACCCGAGTGATTCGATCGTCGACTGGGTGCTGAAGACGGTGCCGACGATGGGGGCAGGATGGTGCCCGCCGGGCATGCTGGGCATCGGCGTCGGCGGCACCGCCGAAAAGGCCGTGCTGCTCGCCAAGGAAGCGTTGATGGACGACATCGACATGCACGACTTGCTGCAACGCGGTCCGTCGAACAAGCTGGAAGAATTGCGCATCGAGCTGTACGACAAGGTCAACGCGCTCGGCATCGGCGCGCAGGGCCTGGGCGGGCTGACCACGGTGCTCGACGTGAAGATCAAGACCTGGCCGACCCATGCCGCCGGCAAGCCGATCGCAATGATCCCCAACTGCGCGGCCACGCGGCATGCGCACTTCACGCTCGACGGCAGCGGCCCGGTGTTCCTCGAGCCGCCGAGCCTGGATCTGTGGCCGAAGGTGAACTGGGCGCCGGACCACAAACAGTCGAAATCGGTCAACCTGGACACCTTGACGAAGACCGAGGTGGCGGCCTGGAAACCCGGCGACCGCTTGCTGTTGAACGGCAGGATGCTGACCGGCCGCGACGCCGCGCACAAGCGCATCCAGGATCTGCTGGCCAAGGGTGAGAAGCTGCCGGTGGACTTCACCAACCGCGTCATCTACTACGTCGGCCCGGTGGACCCGGTGCGCGACGAAGTGGTCGGCCCTGCCGGCCCCACCACCGCCACACGCATGGACAAGTTCACCGACATGATGCTCAGCCAGACCGGCCTCATCAGCATGATCGGCAAGGCCGAACGCGGGCCGGTGGCGATCGAGGCCATCCGCAAGCACCAGAGCGCGTACCTGATGGCGGTGGGCGGCGCCGCCTACCTGGTGGCCAAGGCCATCAAGGGCGCGAAAGTGCTGGCCTTCGCCGACCTGGGCATGGAGGCGATTTACGAATTCGAGGTCAAGGACATGCCGGTGACGGTGGCTGTCGCTTCCGACGGCACCAGCGTGCATGAGACCGGGCCGAAGGAGTGGAGCGCGAAGATCGCGGGCATTCCGGTGGTGGCGGGTTGAGACGTCTGGAAGCGAGGCACAGCACCCTGGTCAATCAGACGCGCAAGTCTGGGCGTCACCTTTTTTCACCCAGCGCCGCGCTGCATGTATGCCCACTCGCCGTGACTTCACCACCTGGACATTCGGGGCGCTCGGCATGATCAGCCCCGCCGCGGCGCAGAACGCAGCTGCGCGCGAGCAGGTTTGGGAAACCGAACGCGCGTTTGCACGCAGCATGGCCCAGCGCGACCTGCAGGCGTTCGGCGAATTCCTCGCCGAGGACGCCGTCTTCTTCGCGGGCACGACCGCCTTGCGCGGCAGCAGACAAGTGATCGCGGCGTGGGCTCGGTACTTCGACGGGGCCGATGCACCGTTCGCATGGGAACCGGACCAGGTCGAAGTACTTGCCTCCGGCAATCTGGCACTCAGCACAGGCCCCGTGCGCGACCCTTCCGGAAAGATCACCGCCAGGTTCAACTCGATCTGGCGTCTCGAGGCCCCCAACCGCTGGCGTATCGTCTTCGACAAGGGCAGTCCACCGAGCCCCGGACCGAAGTAGCACCTGAAGAGTCCATTGATGCAGTCCGAAGATGGCCAGCGTTGACGACCTGATCGATCGGCTGATCGAGTCCTACAAGTCCGCCGTGCAGGCCAAGGATGTCGAAGCATTCATGCGCCTGTACAGCCCGAAGGTGCGCGTGTTCGATGCCTGGGGCGTCTGGTCCTACGAAGATGCCGAAGCCTGGCAACGATCGGTCGAAGGCTGGTTCGCTTCGCTCGGCACGGAAACCGTGAAGGTCGTGTTCGACGATGTGCACAAGGCAGGCTCCCTGGAGATGGCAACGGTCAGCGCCATCGTGACCTATGCGGGCCTGTCAGCGCACGGCGAGCCGCTGCGATCGATGCAGAACCGCCTCAGTTGGAGCCTGCGCACCAGTGGGCATGCCTTGCGCATCGTTCATGAGCACACATCGGCACCGATCGGATTCGAGGACATGAAGGCCATTCTTCAGCGCAAGGGCAGCGCATGAAGCGTCAGCATCGTTTCAACCTGGGGATCGGCTATGCCATCGGAAGCCGCGGAAGTGATTGGCGTCGTCAACGCATTCGCCGAGACCTGGAATCGGCATGACATGAACGCCTTCGCGGACCTGTTCTCCGAGGACGCCGAGTTCGTCAACGTCGTCGGCCTGTGGTGGAAAGGACGGACCGAGATCCGGGATGCGCATGCATCCACCCATCGATCGATATTCAAGAACAGTCGGTTGAGCCTGCAGGAGGCCGCAACGCGCTTCCCCGTGCCCGGCCTCGCGATCGCTCGCTGCCGCTGGACACTCGAAGGTCATGTCGCCCCCGATGGCAAACCGCTGCCGGCGCGAAACGGCGTCTTGGTCAACACCTTGCAGCGTTTCGGCGGCACCTGGCTGATCATCGACTCGCAGAACACGGACATCGTCGAAGGCGTCGTTACCCGGCCGCAATGACCGGCTGCCCGAGCCCGATACCCCACATGCAGATGGCGGCCTGCGGCCGCAGCGCCATCGTGTTCACGACCTTGATAGGACCTCAACCTTCGACCGGCCGCAGTGCCCCGGGCAGCGAAGCGTCCGCGCTGTCGGGCGTCAACATGCGCACCACCCGCTGCGGGAACGGAATCTCGACGCCCTGCGCGTTCAGCGCCGCCAGCAGCGCCAGGTTCAACTCGGAGATGACATTGCCCTGCCCGTTCTCGGGGTCTGCGATCCAGAACAGCACCGTCAACTCCAGGCCGCTGTCGGCGAACGACGACAGCTGCACGCTCGGACCGGGCAGCGCCAGCACGCGCGGCACACCGGCCGCCACTTGCGCCAGCACCGGCAACAGACGGTGCACGTCGGTGCCGTAGGCCACCTGCAGCTTGGTGGTCAGCACCACGTTGCGGTCGGCCAGCGAACTGTTCTCGACGCGCTGGGTGATGAGCAGGTCGTTGGGCACGATCGACTCGCGCCCGGCGAGCGATCGGATGACCGTGTAGCGCGCCTTGATGTCGGTGATGCGGCCCTCGAAGCCATCGACCTTGACCATGTCGCCGATGCGCAGCGCATGCTCGGCCAGGATGACGAAGCCGGAGACATAGTTGGCGGCGATCTTCTGCAGCCCAAGCCCGACCCCGACACCCAGCGCGCCGCCCAGCACCGACAGCGCGCTCAACGGTATGCCGGCCGCCGACAGTGCCAGCAGCATGCCGACGAACAGCAGCACTGCGCGCAGGGCGTTGGCGGCCATCTTGCGCGCCGAGATATCGGATCCGGTGGCACCCTTGAGCAGTGAGGCCTCGAGCGTGGACGAGAACCACAACGCACCCAGCAGCACCGCCAGCGCGCTCAGCGCGCCTTGCACGAAGGTGAGCAGCGTCATGTCCACGCCACCGACGCGCCAGCTGACGCTGTCCAGCTCGCGGATCAGCAGCGGCAGCAACCCGGTCAGCCACAGCACCAGCCCGATCCAGACCAGCCACGACACCGTGCGCTCGAGCCGCCGCACCAGCAGCGACTTCGGAAAGCCCACGCGCAGCACGCGCACGCTCAGGCGGATGATCATCAGGCTGACGATGATCGGCGTGGCCAGTTTCAGCAGCGCGATCGGAATGAACGGTTTCAGCGCATAACGCGCCACCACCAGCATCAGCAGCGCCAGCAGCGGGAACAGCACGCCATCGAAGATGCGCTCGCCGAACCAGATGCTGTCGCGCGGCCGTGCCTCGCCGCGCAACCAGCGCACCGCCAGATAGGCGGCGGCCAGGCAGGCCGCGACGCCCAGCAGCTCGAAGAAGACGCCCTGCGGCGTCATGCCGGACAGCAACTGCCCGATGTCTCGCAGGTCGTTCATCTACAGGTCGGCCAGCACGCGCAAGTGCGCCGCCACGCTGCGCGCCAGCGCATCGAGGTGGTAGCCGCCTTCCAGGCACGACACGATGCGGCCTTCGGCGTGTCGATCGGCGACGCCCTTGATGCGCTCGGTGATCCACTGGTAGTCGGCTTCGACCAGACCCATCTGGCCCAGCTCGTCCTCGCGGTGCGCATCGAAGCCGGCGGAGATGAACACCATCTGCGGCTTGAACGCTTCCAGCCGCGGCATCCACATCGATTCGATCAGTTCGCGCACCGCGGGTCCGCGCGTGTACGGCGGCACCGGCACGTTGACCATGTTCTCGCCCTTCGGCACGCCGCCGCTGTACGGGTACAGCGGGTGCTGGAAGAAGCTGGCCATCAGCACGCGCTCGTCGCCGGCAATGATGTCCTCGGTGCCGTTGCCGTGGTGCACGTCGAAATCGACGATGGCCACGCGCTGCAGGCCGTGCACGTCGAGCGCGTGGCGCGCCGCCACGGCCACGTTGTTGAAGAAGCAGAAGCCCATCGCCTGGTCGCGCGTGGCGTGGTGGCCCGGCGGGCGCACCGCGCAGAAGGCATTGGTACAGCGGCCGCTGAGCACCGCGTCGGTGGCGGCGACAGCGGCCCCTGCGGCGCGCAGCGCGGCCTGCAGGGTGCCGGCACCGATGTGCGTGTCGGGGTCGATGGCGCGCGGGCGGCCACTGCGCTGCACCTGCTGCATCAGGTCGCTCACCTGGGCGACATAGCCGCTGGCATGCGCGCGCGCGAGTTGTTCGGCCGTCGCCAGCGGCGCCTCGTGCAACTCGAGCGCCACGTCCAGGCCGCTGCCGAGCAGGTGGTCGGCGATGGCATCGAGCCGCTGCGGGCACTCCGGGTGGCCTTCACCCATATCGTGAAAACGACACTCCGGGTGACTGAAGAATGCGGTGCTCATGACGGCTCGTGCTGGCTTTTCGAGTAACGTTCAATCGATGAATTCGAGTGTATCGCGCCAGATTTCGGCCCTGGTGGAGCAGATCGGCACGGTCATCGTCGGCAAGCGTTCGCAGATCGAGGATTGCGTGGCCTGCATGCTGGCCGGCGGCCACCTGTTGATCGAAGACGTGCCCGGCGTCGGCAAGACCACCTTGGCGCATGCGCTGGCGGTGTGCCTGGGCTTGAAGTTCTCGCGCGTGCAGTTCACTGCCGACCTGATGCCGTCCGACCTGGTCGGCGTGAGCGTGTTCGAGCGCAGCAGCGAGAGCTTCGTCTTCCACCCCGGCCCGGTGTTCGCGCAGGTGCTGCTGGCCGACGAGATCAACCGCGCCGGGCCGAAGACGCAAAGCGCGCTGCTCGAAGCGATGGAAGAGCAGCAGGTGTCGGTGGAAAACGCGACGCGGCCGCTGCCGAAGCCGTTCTTCGTCATCGCCACGCAGAACCCCACCGACCAGTTGGGCACCTACCCGCTGCCCGAGTCGCAGCTCGACCGCTTTTTGCTGCGCATCACGCTCGGCTACCCCGACCGCGCCGCCGAGCGCGAGTTGCTGAATGGTGAAGACCGGCGCGAAGTCGTCGCCCGGCTGCCGGCGTTGATGCGCCCGGGCGAGCTCGAGGAAGCCCAGCAGGCGGTGCGCGCCGTGGTCGCCTCCGAGGCGCTGCTCGACTACCTGCAGGCGCTGATCGCGGCCACGCGCTCGGGGCACTGGTTCGTCGATGGCTTGAGCCCGCGCGCCGGCATCGCGGTGCTGCGCGTGGCGCGGGCGCGGGCGCTGATGGCGCAACGCAATTACGTGGCACCCGACGACATCCAGGCCATCCTGCCGCAGGCCATCGCCCACCGCCTGGTGCCGGTGGCCGGCGCCGGCCGCGGTGCCATCGAGCAGGTGCGCGCGATGGTCGAGGCCACGCCGATTCCCTGACCCGCGTCCGAGGACCGGCATCCGTGTTGCGCGAACGCTTGCGACGCTGGTGGCTGCAACGCCACCCGAGCAGCGACACCTGGACGCTGAACCAGCGCAACGTCTATATCCTGCCCACCAAGGGCGGCGTGGCGTTCGGCATGACATTGGCGGTGATGCTGCTGGCGTCGGTCAACTACCAGCTCAACCTGGGCTATGTGCTGACCTTCCTGCTCACGGGCAGCGCGCTGGTCTCGATCCACATGACGCACGGCACGCTGCGCGGCCTGACCCTGCACATGCGGCCGGCGTCGCCGGTGTTTGCGGGTGAGCCGGCGCGGCTCGAGGTGGTGTTGTCCAGCCCCGGCGCTTCGCGCCACGGTCTGTGCCTGCACTTTCACGGCGAGAACCAGCCGCAGGGCAAGGCCTGGTGCGACGTGCCGCAGCAGGGCCAGGCCAGCGCGCACCTGAGCACCGTGCCGCCGCATCGCGGCTGGCATGCGCTGCCGGCGGTGGTGGTGGAGACGCAGTTTCCGTTCGGCCTGTTCCGCGCCTGGACGGTGTGGCGCCCATCACTGCAGGTGCTGGCCTATCCGCGGCCCGAACAGCCGGCGGTGCCCTTGCCGGCCTCGCAGCCGGCGCCAGGCGACGCAGCGCACAGCCGCAACGCACAGGGCAGCGAACTCGACGGCGTGCGCGCCTGGCGGCGCGGTGATGGGCTGCGCCAGGTGGTGTGGAAGAAGGTGGCGCGCAGTGGCCAGCTGGTCAGCCGCGAGACCACCGCCGATGCCAGCCGCGAGCTGTGGCTCGACTGGCAGGCCAGCCTTCTGGGTGGCAAGGGCGGCAAGGGCGCCGCGCTCGACACCGAAGGCCGGCTGTCGAGGCTGGTGGCCTGGGTCCTCGCCGCCGAACACCAGGGTCTGGTCTATGGCCTGCGCCTGCCCGGCCAGCTGATGGCGCCCGACCGCGGCGACGCCCAGCGGCGTGCCGCCCTGCAAGCCCTGGCGCTGTGGCAGTGACCGCGCCGACGTTCCTTCCGCGGCGGCCGACCTGGCCCGGCTGGCGCAACCTGCCGCGGGATGCGCGCGACACGCTGTTCCAGCTCGCCGTCATCGCCTGGACCACGCTGCCGCACGCCGCCCACCTGGCGCCGTGGTGCATCGCGCTGACCTGCCTGATGCTGGGCTGGCGCGCGCACCTGGCGCTGAGCCAGTCGCCGTTGCCCAGCCGCTGGGCGGTGGCGGCGGTATTGACCATCGCTGCCGCGCTGACCTTCTGGACCGAGGGCACGCTGTTCGGCAAGGAATCGGGCGTCACCATGCTCGTCGTGTTGATGGCGCTGAAGACGCTGGAGCTGCGCATCCGGCGCGATGCCATCGTCGTCTTCTTTCTTGGCTTCTTCCTGGTGCTGACCAATTTCCTGTACTCGCAATCGCTGCTCACCGCGCTGGCGATGATCGGCTCGGTGTGGGGTTTGATGACCGCGCTGGTGCTGTCGCACATGCCGGTGGGCAAGCCGCCGCTGTGGCAGGCCGGCCGTGTCGCGGCGCGCGCCGCGCTCTACGGCGCACCGCTGATGGTCGCGCTGTTCGTGCTGTTCCCGCGCATCGGCCCGCTGTGGGGCGTGCCGCAGGACGCCGCCGGGCGCACCGGGCTGTCGGGCACCATGCGCATGGGCGGCCTGGCCAGCCTGGCCAACGACGACAGCATCGCCTTTCGTGTGCGCTTCGCGAGCCCCGTGCCGCCGCCCGAGGCGATGTACTTCCGTGGCCCGGTGTTGACGCGCTTCGACGGCGACGAATGGACCCGCGCGCGCGACCGCGGCTTCAACGCGCTGCCCACCCAAGCCGATGTGCGGCTGCTCGGCGATGCGGTGCGCTACGAGATGACGCTCGAACCCAGCCGGCTGCCGCTGTTGCCGCTGCTGGAGTTGACGCCCAGCCGGGCCGATGCGGCACCCGTGATCGAAGGCTGGTTGCCGACGCAGCGCGCCGACTTGCAGTGGCAGCTGGAACGGCCGCTGACCGAGCGGGTGCGCTTCGCCGCGCAGGCCTGGCCTGCGCACCGCCACGGGCAGGCGCTATCGCCGATCGAGCTGCGCGAATTCGTCGCGCTGCCGCCGGACCACAACCCGCGCACGCTGACCTGGGCGGCGGCATTGCGGGCGAGTCCCGAACTGGCAGGCGCCGATGCGCGCACGCTGGTCGCCGCGGTGCTGGCGCACATCCGCAGCAACGAGTACTTCTACACGCTCGAGCCGGGCAGCTATGGCAAGAACGCGGTCGATGAGTTCTGGTTCGACCGCAAGCTGGGTTTCTGCGAACACTTCGCCGCCAGCTTCGTCGTCGTGATGCGCGCGATGGATGTGCCGGCCCGCATCGTCACCGGCTACCAGGGCACCGACGAGGCCGCCGTCGATGGCTACTACATCGTGCGCCAGAGCAATGCCCATGCATGGGCCGAGTACTGGCAGCCCGATGTCGGCTGGATCCGCGTCGATCCGACCGCTGCGGTGGCACCGAACCGCATCGTGCGCGGCCAGAGCCTGGCACCACGCCCCGGGCTGGTGGCCGGCGCGCTGGGTTCGATGAGCCCGCAGTTACTGGCTCGCCTGCGCAGCGGCTTGGAAGCCGTCAACAACCGCTGGAACCAGTGGGTCATGAACTACTCTCGCGTCCAGCAGTTCAAGCTGCTGGAAAGTCTGGGCGTCCGCGCGCCGAGTTGGCACGATCTGGCCTATTTGCTGATCGCGCTGGTCTGCACGGGCAGCCTGGCAGGCGCCAGCTGGGCCCTGTGGGACCGCCATCGGCAAGACCCCTGGCAGCGCCTGCAACGGCGCGTGCAAGTGCGCTTGAAGGAATTGCACGTGACGGTGCTGCCGCACGACGCACCCCGCAGCCGCGCCGACAAGGTGCGCAGCGTCCTCGGTGAAGGCGGCGAGGCGCTGGCCCGCGAGCTGGAAGTGTTGGACCAGGCGCGCTACGGTCAAGTGGGCCGCACGCGCCTCGATCGCGGGTGGTGGTCCCAATTCATCGCTGCAGCCGCGCGGGTGCCGGCCGGTCGATAGGGATCGGCGGCGATCGCATATGCTGGTTTTGGCGCGGTCCGACGCACCGGATAATCGGCCGATGCCGATGCTTGCGGTGCGCACCTGGGTTGCCGTGGTCGGCTTCATCGTCCTGGCCGGCTGCGCGCAGGCCGAAGCCGCCAAGGCGACCGCATCGAGCCCGCCCGCCGTGACCACGGGTTATGCCGACCGTGCCGATGTGCGTGCCTTCGCCAAGGAAGTGGCGGCGCGCAGCAGTCTCGATGCCGGCTGGATCGAGACCCAGCTGGCGCAGGCCCAACGCCAGCGCACCGCGCAGCGGCTGATGATGCCGGCGCCTGCCGGCACGGCGAAGAACTGGGCCGCCTACCGCGACCGCTTCATCGAGCCGCAGCGCGTCCAGGCCGGGGTGCAGTTCTGGGCCGACAACGCGACCACGCTGGCGCGTGCCGAGGCGCAGTACGGCGTGCCGGCGGCGATCATCGTCGGCATCGTCGGCGTCGAAACCTTCTACGGGCGCATCACCGGCAACTTCCGCGTGCTCGACGTGCTGGCCACGCTGGCCTTCGACTTCCCCACCGGCCGCAGCGACCGAAGCCCGTTCTTTCGCACCGAACTCGAGGCCTTTCTGTTGATGTGCCAGCGCGAGGGACTGGACCCAACCCAGGTCAAGGGTTCTTTCGCCGGCGCCATGGGCTGGCCGCAGTTCATGCCCAGCAGCCTGAACCGCTATGCCGTGGACTATGACGGTGACGGCCACATCGACCTCGACAACGACCCGCAGGACATCATCGGCAGCGTGGCGAACTACCTGGCGCAGCACGGCTGGGTGCGCGGCATGGCGCCGACCCATGCCGTCGATGCGCCGGTGGACACACGCGAGCGAGCGCTGCTGCTGGTACCCGACATCGTGCCCAGCTTCAGCGCCGAGCAGTTGGCGCGCAGCGGCGCCGTACTCGACCAGGCCGGCCGCGCGCACGAAGGCCTGCTGGCGCTGATCGAGTTGCAGAACGGCGACGCCGCGCCGACCTACGTGGCCGGCACGCAGAACTTCTACGCCATCACGCGCTACAACGCGTCGAGCTATTACGCGATGGCGGTGATAGGGCTGGGCGAGGCCGTCGAGCGAAAGCGGTGAAGGTGCTGCCGGCAAACGCTGCCGCAAAACGAAAAGGACCCCCCGATAGGAAAGCCCTTGGGGCCGCACTGGCGGCCGCGTCAGTGAGCAGGCGACCGCAGCGGCCGCAGGCTGCTTTAGTTCAGTGCACTATCGCGCCAGAAGCGTGAGCCGGCAATCGCCAGGCCCGCCTCCAAGCCATTGCGTGTGAGCGTGAAGGTCTCCGCGTTGTTGACCGCGCTGGCGCCCTGGCCGCCGCCAACCGAGTTGGCGTTCACGCCCGCGCCGGCTGTCACGCCGCCCGAAGCCGTCCAGCCGCTCTTGACAAAGCTGTCCATCGCCTCATTGGTCGCGAAGATGATCAACACCTCGGTCTGGGCCGCACCGATCTGCAGGCCCGCGCTGGCCGAAGCCATGCGCATGAAGGTGTTCTTGCCGGTCTTGTTGTTGTGCACCATGCCCGTGCCGCCGGCGCCGCCGACCAGGAAGCTGATGCCGAAAGTGGTGAACACGGCATAACCCGGCGCATTGGCCACGCTCTCCTTGAGCGCGGGGCGCGCCGCATAGAAGCGCTCCATCGTGGCCTTGGTGGTGGTGACGATCTCGGTCTGACGATCGGTCTTTTGTGTGGCGAAGGCACTGCCGGCGACCAGCGACAGAGACAAAGCGCCGATCCCCAGAAACCTATGAAACCTCATGGACTCACTCCCTGCGATGCGTATGAACACGCGTTTGAAGAACGGGAAGATTGTCTCACCGTGCGCACTGCATGCCTCAGGCCAGGGAAGGCATCCATCGCCGCACTAAGCCGTCCGATCGGGCCGCGGAGGGCCGAACTCAGCCCGCGCGCCGGCTGGTGCCCTAGGCGAGCCCTAGGCGGTCACCGCACGCAACCCGCTCTGCTCTTCGTCGATCAACTTTGACAGCGTGCGCCTGAAGTGCGCGAGTGCGGCGTCGGCGACGATCGGGTGCATGACGAAGCCGGGGTCGGCATCGAGCACACGCTGCTGGTTTTCGATGATCGTCTTGTCTTCCATGAAACCTTCGACCATGCTGGCGTGCAGCGAACGCGCGATGGTCGGGTCGTGCAGATCATGGTCGTGCAGGTAGTTCCAGAAGAAGTGCGTGGTCTTGCGAGTTTCGGGGGTGAAGAACTGGCAGTTGCGATACTGCCGGGCGCGGCTCAGATCGCCCTTTTCGGCGCCGCTGCCGGCCGGCGCGAACAGCGTTTCCATGAAGAACACACCCGGCACGTGCATGACCGCGCGGTTGCAGCGGTCGACCGGCGCGTCGTCGCGCACCACGCGGCGATAGAACGGCGGCGGCGCTGACGCCATGTGCCAGCGCTCGACCTGGAAGCCGCGCGCCAGCCGCTCCACCACCACCGGCTTCGTCTTGAAGGCGTATTCCTCCGAGCCGCCGAGCGAATGCGTGTGCACGAAGGCCAGGTGCGCGAAGTCGCTCAGGTTGTCGACGATGAGCACGTAGTTGGCGTCGTAGTGCAGGTAGTCGGGCACACCGCGCCAGCCGGGTTCGCGCAACGATGGGAAATCGAGGATCAGGCTGTCGTCGGCGAGTGACCTGTCGCCCATCCAGATCCACACCAGGTGGTCACGTTCGACCACCGGATAGCTGCGCACGCCGAGCTTGTCGGGGATCACGTCCTGCCCTGGAATCTGCACGCACTTGCCGCTCGGTGCGAACTTCAGCCCGTGGTACATGCAGCGCACACAGTCGCCTTCGAGGCGGCCATTGGACAGCAGCGCGCCGCGGTGGCAGCAGCGGTTGTCCAGCGCCACGACCTGGCCCGAATCGCCCTTGTAGAGCAGCACCGGCTGGTCGAGCAGCGTGCGCGCGAGCAGCTTTCCGTCGATCAGTTCGTGGTCCCAGGCGGCGACGTACCAGCAGTTCATCAAGTAGCTGTCTTCGAGCTTGGCCATGGAAACCTCCAGTCGGTGAATCAGGGTGTGGTCTGCGGCGCGGGCACCGGCGAGATGCCCTGCGCGCGCGCCGCCACATCCTGGGCCTGCATCGCCCGCAGGTAGGCGCCGCGCTGGCGCAGTCGCTGCCAATACGCGCCGATTCCCGGCGTGAAGCGGTTGTCGAGCCCCAGGTAGTGCGCGGACAGCAGCGCGTAGCCCACCGACACATCGGCGGCAGTGAAGCGATCGGCGCACAGATACTCATGCTTGGACAGGTGCGGCTCGAGCGTGCGCAGCCGCGCCAGGAACCACTTGGTGTAATCGTCGGCGATCTGCGGCGAGCGCCGTGCTTCCGGTTCGAAGCGCGCATAGCGCAGCACCAGCGTCTGCGGGAAGGTCAGCGTCGCTTCGCCGAAATGCAGATAGTTCAAAAAGGCGCCGTAGTCGGCCTCGGCCGGCTCCACGTTCAGCGGCGTCGGCGCGAAGCGCTGCGCCAGGTACTGGCAGATCGCCGCCGACTCGGTCATGCGTGTGCTGCCGTCGAGCATCGCCGGCACCGTGCCGAGCGGGTTGACTTCGAAGTAGCTGCGCTGCTGCACGCGCGGCGGGAAAGGCAGCATCTTCAGCTCATAGGCTGCTTGCAGTTCTTCCAGCATCCACAGCACGCGAAAGGACCGTGCGCTGACGCAGTGATACAGCGTGATCATGACGACGATTTCGCGGATGCATTCGCCGATGCATGCGCCGATACATTTGCCGAACGCTTGGCCAGCATCGCGCGCGCGACGCGCGAGGCCGGCGCGCGGTCCAGGCGGCCGCTGATCCACGCGGCAGTATCGACCAACTGCTGCAGGTCGATGCCGGTGTGCACGCCCAGGCCGTCGAGCAGATAGACCACGTCTTCGGTGGCGACATTGCCGGTGGCGCCCTTGGCATAGGGGCAGCCGCCCAGGCCTCCAACCGAGGCATCGAAGCAACGCAGCCCGAACTGGTAGGCGGCATACACGTTGGCCACGCCCATGCCATAGGTATCGTGAAAGTGGCCGGCCAGTTGCACCAGCGGCACCCGCGCGGCCACCGCGTGGAGCATGCGTTGCACCGAAGCCGGCGTGCCGGTGCCGATCGTGTCACCGAGCGACACCTCATGGCAGCCGATGTCGATCAGCCGCTGGCTGACCGCGGCCACCTGCGCCGGCGCGACCGCACCTTCGTAGGGGCAGGCGATGACACACGAGACATAACCGCGCACGCGGATGCCGCTGTCGCGCGCCGCGGCCATCACCGGCAGGAACCGTTCGATCGATTCGGCGATGGAACAGTTGATGTTCTTCTGCGAGAAGCTTTCCGAGGCGGCCGCGAAGACCGCCACTTGCTCGGCACCGGCGGCGCGCGCGGCTTCGAAGCCCTTCAGGTTGGGCGTCAGCACCGGGTACGACACGCCTGGACGTCGCACCAGCGCGCGCAACAGCGCATCGTGGTCGGCCATCTGCGGCACCCACTTCGGCGAGACGAACGCGGTGGCTTCGATCTCGCGCAGGCCGGCATCGGCCAGGCGCTCGATCAACTCGAGCTTGGTCGCCAGCGGCACCGGCTGCTTCTCGTTCTGCAAGCCGTCGCGTGGGCCCATCTCGACGATGCGCACGGGATCGGCTGCCGCGGTCATGCCTGCACCTCGAAGTCGATCAGTTCGACACCTTCGCCGACCTGGTCGCCAGGGGCAAAACGAAAGCCCTTGACGGTGCCGGCATGCGGTGCGGTCAACGTGTGCTCCATCTTCATCGCCTCCAGCACCAGCAGCGGCGTGCCCTTCTCGACCGCCGCGCCGGGCTCGGTGAGCAACGCGATCACCTTGCCCGGCATCGGCGCCAGCACGCCGCCGGCATCGACTTCGGCATCGCCCCCTTCGAGCAGCCGAGGCAGCAGATGCAACGTCCAGGCCCGGCCCGCGTGGAAGACGGTGCGGCGATCGTTGTCGGCGACCACTGTCGCCGCCAGACGCCGATCGCCCAGCTGAACCTGCGCAGCGCCATCGCAGGACATGCGGCCTTGCGCGAGCACGCTGGTTTCGCCAAGAGACAAACGCACCGACGAAATCGCGTCATGCTCCAATCGCACTTCCCGCGACTGCTCACCATGGCGCAGCGTGAGGGTGCGGCAGGCGCGGCCGTTGAGGCGCCAGCCGTCGAGCACTCGCCACGGCGAATCGCGGTCGGCCGACGCCGATGCCGCGCGCTCACCCGCTGCACGTTCGCGCTGCAATTCGGCCCAGGCCGCCAGCAGCCACACCTCGTCGGGCATGGACGGCACCGTGCCGAAGAGGTGTTGATGCTCGCGCTCGATCAACGCCGTGTCGAGATCGGCTTCGGCAAACGCTTTGCTGGCCACCAGCCGCGACAGGAAGCCGATGTTGTTGGCCACACCCACCACCTGGTAGTTCGCCAGTGCGTTGCGCATGCGCGCCAGCGCGGCCGTGCGGTCGTGATCCCAGACGATCAGCTTGGCGATCATCGGGTCGTAGTGCGGGCTGATCGAATCGCCCTGCTCCACCCCGGTATCGACGCGCACATGCTCGTTCTGTGCGGGCGGTACCAGGTGAACCAGCTTGCCGGTGGCGGGCAGGAAACCCTTGTCCGGGTCTTCGGCGTAGATGCGCGCTTCGATGGCGTGGCCGTTGATGGCCAATTGATCCTGCTGCAGCGGCAACGCTTCGCCGCTTGCCACGCGCAGTTGCCATTCGACCAGGTCGAGCCCGGTGATCATCTCGGTCACCGGGTGTTCGACCTGCAGCCGCGTGTTCATCTCCATGAAGTAGAACGTGCCGTCCGGGTTGACGATGAATTCCACCGTGCCGGCACCGACATAGCCCACCGCGCGCGCCGCGTCCACGGCAGCCTGGCCCATCGCCGCACGCCGCTGAGCGGTCATGCCCGGCGCGGGCGCTTCTTCGAGCACCTTCTGGTGGCGGCGCTGCACCGAGCAATCGCGCTCGAACAGATAGACGCAGCCGCCGTGGCTGTCGCCGAAGACCTGGATCTCGATGTGGCGCGGGCGCAGCACGTACTTCTCGACCAGCACATGGTCGTCGCCGAACGCGGCCTTGGCCTCGCGCCGGCACGATTGCAACGCCGCTTCGAAATCGGCCGGCGCATCGACACGCCGCATGCCCTTGCCCCCGCCGCCGGCGCTGGCCTTGATCAGCACCGGGTAGCCGATGGCCTCGGCCTCGCCGGCCAGGAACACCGGCTCCTGGTTGTCGCCGTGGTAGCCGGGCGTCAAAGGCACGCCGGCCTTGGCCATCAGCGCCTTGGCAGCCGATTTGCTGCCCATCGCGCGGATCGCCGAAGCCGGCGGGCCGATGAAGGCAATGCCTGCCGCCGCGCAGGCATCGGCGAAGTCGGCGTTCTCCGACAGGAATCCGTAACCGGGGTGCACCGCCTGGGCACCGGTGGCCTTCGCCGCATCGAGAATCTTGCTGGCCAGCAGATAAGACAGCCGCGCCGAAGGTGGCCCGATCAGCACCGCTTCGTCGGCCAGGCGCACGTGGCGCGCGTCGGTGTCGGCCTCGGAATACACCGCGACGGTGGCGATGCCCATGCGCCGCGCTGTCTTGATCACACGGCAGGCAATCTCGCCCCTGTTCGCGATCAGGATCTTTTCAAACATGGGCTCTCCCCGGTCTTGTCAGTGCCGCCACACGCGCAGACCACGATGAAGTTCGAAGGCGTCGAAGTCGCGGTCGTCGTGCAGCAAAGCGTAGTCGCGCTCGATGCAGAACGCCGCGACCAGCACGTCGATGCCGCTGCGCACCGTGTGACCGCGGCCGCGCAGGTTGCGATAGTGTTCGGCTCCGGCCACGGCCAGATCGGCATCCATCGAAGGCTCGACCGACAGGCCCTGCATCAATTGGCGCGCGGTGCGCAGATCGCGCTCGTGCCTGAAACCGCGCAGCACCTCGAACAGCACCAGGTCGGGCACGACGATGCGCACCTCGCCATGATCGAGCAGCGCGGCCAGCAACTCGACCGGCGGTTGCGGGCGACCGTTGAAGAAGTCGATCCACACCGACGTGTCAACGACCAGCACGACGCCCACCCCGTTGCGCCGGTGCCGGTGGGCTCGGCTCGGTGGCAACCAGCGATGCGCCAGCAACCGACTGCGTCCAGTCGATGGACTCGTCACCCTGCCATTCGAGCTTGCCCCGCCACTTGAGAATCTCGCGATACGCGGCCTGGCGGGCCAACAGCTTCAAGCCGGCCTCGACGGCATCCTTCTTGGTCTTGAAAGGGCCGGCCTTGATCGCTTCGGCCATCAAGGCGTCGTCAATGTCGATATTTGTACGCATGATGTGTATGAAAGCATTACTTTAGGCACATCATACACTACATGCGGAACAGACCAAAGGTGGTCGACCGGGTCGGCGCATTCAACGTGGCCGACAACGACAACGCCAGCACGCGCCGTGTTTGCGCCGGGTCCATCACCCCGTCGTCCCACAGCCGCGCGCTGGCGTAGTACGGGTGGCCCTGGTGTTCGTACTGCTGCAGCAGCGGCGCCTTGAACGCAGCCTCTTCCTCTGCCGACCAGCTGCCGCCCCTGGCTTCGATGCCATCGCGCTTGACGGTGGACAACACGCTGGCGGCCTGCTCGCCGCCCATCACGCTGATGCGCGCGTTCGGCCACATCCACAGGAAGCGCGGTGAATACGCGCGCCCACACATGCCGTAGTTGCCGGCGCCGAAACTGCCGCCGATGAGCACGGTGAGCTTAGGCACCTGCACGGTGGCGACCGCGGTGACCATCTTCGCGCCGTCCTTGGCGATGCCGCTGTTCTCGTACTTCCTGCCGACCATGAAGCCGGTGATGTTCTGCAAGAACAGCAGCGGCACGCCGCGCTGCGCGCACAGTTCGATGAAGTGCGCCCCCTTCTGCGCCGATTCGCCGTAGAGGATGCCGTTGTTGGCGACGATGCCCAGCGGCATGCCGTGCAGCCGCGCGAAGCCAGTGACCAGCGTGGCGCCGTAGCGCGACTTGAATTCGTCGAAGCGCGAACCATCGACCACGCGTGCGATGACTTCGCGCACGTCGTAGGGCTTGCGCGTGTCCTGCGGCACGATGCCGTGCAGTTCTTCAGGGTCGTACAGCGGCGGCTCGCTGCTTTCGAAAGTGACACCGTTGGGCTTGTCGCGGTTCAGGCTGGCGACGATGCGCCGCGCCAGAAACAAGGCGTGACTGTCGTTCTCGGCCAGGTGGTCGGCCACGCCCGACAGCCGCGTGTGCACGTCGCCACCGCCGAGTTCCTCGACGCTGACCACCTCGCCTGTGGCCGCCTTCACCAGCGGCGGGCCGGCCAGGAAAATGGTGCCCTGGTTCTTGACGATGATGGTCTCGTCACTCATCGCCGGCATGTAGGCGCCGCCAGCGGTGCACGAGCCCATCACCACCGCGATCTGCGGTATCCGCAGCGCTGACATGTTGGCCTGGTTGTAGAAGATGCGGCCGAAGTGCTCGCGGTCGGGAAACACATCGTCCTGGCGCGGCAGGAATGCGCCGCCGGAATCGACCAGGTACAGGCACGGCAGGTGGTTGTGCAGCGCGATCTCCTGCGCGCGCAGGTGCTTCTTCACCGTCATCGGGTAGTAGGTGCCACCCTTCACCGTGGCGTCATTGGCGATGACCATGCACTCGCGGCCTTCGATGCGGCCGATGCCGGCAATGAGGCCCGCGCCAGGGGCATCGCCGTCGTACATGCCCAGCGCCGCCAGTTGGCCGACTTCGAGAAACGGCGTGCCGGGGTCGAGCAGCTGTTCGACGCGATCGCGCGGCAGCAGCTTGCCGCGCGACGTGTGGCGATCACGCGCGACCGGGCCGCCACCTTGCGCCATCTGGGCAGCCTTCGTGCGCAGGTCATCGACCAGACCACGCATATGGGCCGCGTTGGCCCGGAATTCTTCTGAGCGCGTGTCGATCTTCGACTTCAGGACTTGCATCTTCTTTTCACTCTCGGCATCGAATGGGCGTCAGTCCAGCGTCTGCATCGACGAATCACGGTGTTCTTCCCAGTCGGTCGAGCCATCCATGCTGTCGCCCACACGCCGCAGCAAGCCATCGGACAAGCCGAACACCAGGCCGTGCACCTGCACGCTCTGGCCGTGATGCCAGGCGCGCCGCATGATCGTCGTGCGGCTGACATTGGCCACCTGCTCGACCACGTTCAGTTCGACCAGGCGGCGCGCGCGCGCCTCGTCGTCGCTGAGGTCCGCCAGGCGCTGCGCGTGCTTGACGGCCACGTCCTCGACATGGCGCAGCCAGTTGTCGGCCAGGCCCACCGAGCGTTGCTCGACCACCGCCAGCACGCCCCCGCAGCCGTAGTGGCCGACGACCATCACATGCTCGACCTTCAACACCTCGACCGCGAACTGCAGCACCGACAGGCAGTTCAGATCGGAATGCACGACCAGGTTGGCGACATTGCGGTGCACGAACACCTCGCCCGGGTCGAGGCCGAGGATCTCGTTCGCCGGCACGCGGCTGTCGGAACAACCGATCCACATGTAGCGCGGCGCCTGCAGCTTCGCCAACCGCGTGAAGTACTTCGGGTCCTGCGCGACACGTTGTGCCGACCAGGCGCGGTTGTTCTGGAACAGTCGGTCGATAGCGCACATGTCACATGCTTTCGCTATAAAGCTCGCGACCGATCAACATTCTGCGGATCTCCGACGTGCCGGCGCCGATTTCATACAGCTTGGCATCGCGCCACAGGCGGCCGGTCGGGTAGTCGTTGATGTAGCCGTTGCCGCCCAGCACCTGGATCGCCTCGCCGGCCATCCAGGTCGCTTTCTCGGCCGCATACAGGATGGCACCGGCCGCGTCCTTGCGCAGCGCGCGCGCATGGTCGGCACTGTCGCAGGCGCGGCCCACCGCATAGACGTAGGCCCGGCACGCCGACCAGGTGGTGTACATGTCGGCCAGCTTGCCCTGCATGAGCTGGAACTCGCCAATGCTCTGGCCGAACTGTTTGCGTTCGTGCACGTAGGGCACCACCACGTCCATGCACGCCGCCATGATGCCCAACGGCCCGCCGGACAGCACCGCGCGCTCGTAGTCGAGGCCGCTCATCAGCACCTTGACGCCGCCGCCTTCGTTGCCCAACAGGTTTTCGGCCGGCACCTCGCAATCGTCGAAGAACACCGGCCAGGTGCTCGAGCCGCGCATGCCCAGCTTGTCGAGCTTGGCACCGAAGCTCAAGCCCTTGCTGCCCTTTTCGATGATGAAGGCGGTGACACCCTTCGGCCCGGCGTCGGCATCGGTCTTGGCGTAGACGATCAGCGTGTCGGCATCGCCGGCGTTGGTGATCCACATCTTGCTGCCGTTGAGCAGGTAGCGGTCGCCCTTCAAATCAGCGCGCAGCTTCATGCTGACCACGTCGGAACCGGCGTTGGGCTCGCTCATCGCCAGCGCGCCGACATGCTCGCCCGACACCAGCTTGGGCAGGTACTTGCGCTTCTGCTCCGCGCTGCCGTTGCGGTGCAGCTGGTTCACGCACAGGTTCGAGTGCGCGCCGTACGACAGGCCCACCGCCGCCGACGCACGCGACACCTCTTCCATGGCCACGATGTGCGCCAGGTAGCCCATCTGAGTGCCACCGTACTGCTCGGACACGGTCATGCCGTGCAGGCCCAGGTCGCCGAGCTGTTTCCACAGCGCGGCGGGGAACTGGTTGTCGCGGTCGATGTCGGCCGCGCGCGGCGCGATCTGCTCGTCGGCAAAAGCCGCCACCGTGTCACGCAGCATGTCGAGGGTTTCGCCAAGGCCGAAGTTCAGGCCGGGCATGGGTGTGGGCATGGCAATATTTCCTTCGAACAATGTGGCGCGCTAGACCTTCACCGCCGCATGACGCCCTTGGCCGGCCACACACGCAGCGGACAATGCTTGGCGGCATGCTCGAAGTCCTTGTCCGTGGTGAGCAGGCTCAGATCATGCCGGATGCAAAGCTGTGCCAGCAGGGCATCGATGGTGCCGATCTGAACCCCGGCCCGCCGGCAGGTGTTGCGCACGGCGGCGGCACTGATATGGTCGTCCCGGTCCGGCTGGATCAGCGGCAGGGCGGCGAAACGTTCAATGATCTGCGCCTGCGCCTTGGCGCCCGAGAAACCCTGTAGAAGTTCCTGCAGCACCAGCCCAGCGGTAACGATGACCTCCGACCCGAGCAACGCTTCCTTCAAATGCTGGACCTGCGGTTCGTCGGCCGGGGTGTCACGGCGCAAAGCCAGCGACCACACACTCGTATCCACAAGCATGCTCATTTGCGGCGCGATCGTTCGGCCTTGTGGTCAAAAGACTGGTCCCACTCAAGCTTGCCCAGCAGATCGGCGACGCGCCGCTGCTCGCGGCGGGCGATGAACTCCTGAAGCGCCCTGGTAACGACCGCCTTCTTCGTGCGTTCGCCGCTGACTTGAACGGCTCGGTTCAGCAGGTCGGGATCGATCGCAAGATTGGTGGCCATGTGTCGCAACTCCTTGTGTGGCAGTCTACACACTCACGGAGTGGGATGCTGCGTGGAACAGCCCGGCGGCGACGGCGGCGCAGGCGACGCAGCGGCACGCGTGAAGGCTTTCAGGTACGAATCCGACGCCTCCGCTAGGCAGCACTCTGACCAGGCACGAGCGACAGTTCATGAAGCTGGTACCTTGGCGCGAGACCATGCCATTTCGTAACCACTATGAGCCAAGCCCGAATCCGCTCGATGGGTATAGCTGACCGCAGCCTGAAATTCGTTTGCTGCAGGAGACCCAAATCACCGCCTGGCATTTCGGAGAGAACTCGTCGGACGAATGCGAGATTCGAATCGGCGCACGAACTCAAGGGCGTAGGTAAGCAGTTCCGAGCCATATTGCTTGTTGGAAGCGTATCGAACCGCAGTGGAAATAGAAGGCGTCATGTATGTTTGGCCATGCTGAAAATTCTAAGCGGCTGAGGTTTGGCTCACCATCCGCGCCCAGGTTCTATGGCGATGAGCATAGGCCCCGGACTGGGTCAAATGAGCTTGAATCAGCGGATCGAGTTCCCGAACGAAGCGGTGAACACTCAAGTCAACCAAGGGGTCCATTCCACCCAGCCCAAGCCTGAGGATGTCCGGCAAGAACAGCGTCGACGTCCCGTGATAGAGCGGCAAAGGAAACTCTGGAGAAGCCATTCCAGCCTCCTGCAGTAGTTTCGATTTGGTCAACGCACAGACTGCACTGGTCGGCGCATTCCGCATGCCTCACTATCCGGCATGCGTCATGAACGTCGCTGAGGAGCGACGCGCCTGCCAACCGATGCGGCGCCTGACCAAGTACGACTTCACGCCGTCTTCGCCACCGCCAGACCCAGTTCCTCGACCATGCGCTGGCGCATGACGAATTTCTGCACCTTGCCGGTGATCGTCATCGGCATCTGATCGACGAAGCGCACATGGCGCGGCACCTTGTAGTGCGCGATCTGGTCGCGGCAGAAATCGCGCACTTCCTCGGCCGTGCATTGCACACCCGGCTTCAGCACGATCCAGGCGCAAACCTCCTCGACGTACTTCGGGTCGGGCACGCCGAACACCTGCACCGACTGGATCTTCGGGTGGCGGAACAGGAACTCCTCGATCTCGCGCGGATAGACATTCTCGCCACCGCGGATGAGCATGTCCTTGGCGCGGCCGACGATGTTGCAGTAGCCCTCGTCGTCGAACACCGCCAGGTCACCGCTGTGCATCCAGCCGTCGTTGATGACCTCGGCGGTGCGCGCCTCGTCGCCCCAGTAGCCCTTCATCACCGAATAGCCGCGCACGCAGAACTCGCCGGTGGCACCCACCGGGACGATGTGGCCTTCGCTGTCCACCACCTTGGCCTCCAGCCGCGGCAGGATGCGACCGACGGTGGACACGCGCCGTTCCAGCGGATCGGTGGTGGCGCTCTGGAACGACACCGGCGAAGTTTCGGTCATGCCGTACGAGATGGTGATCTCGCGCATGTTCATCTGCGTGACCACCTTCTTCATCGTCTCGATCGGGCACGGCGAGCCGGCCATGATGCCGGTGCGCAAGCTGCTCAGGTCGAACTCGGCGAAGCGCGGGTGGTCGAGTTCGGCGATGAACATCGTCGGCACGCCATGCAAGGCGGTGCAGCGCGCATCGGCCACCGCGGTCAGGGTCTGCTCGGCATCGAAAGCCTCGCCGGGGAAGACCATGCGCGCGCCGGTGTTGGTGCACACCAGGACGCCCAGCACCATGCCGAAACAGTGGTACAGCGGCACCGGAATGCACAGCGCATCACGCTCGGTGAAGGCCATCGCCCGGGCCACGAACAAAGCGTTGTTGACGATGTTGTGGTGGCTCAGCGTGGCGCCCTTGGGGCTGCCGGTGGTGCCGCTGGTGAACTGGATGTTGATCGCATCGTGGCAATCGAGGCCGGCTTCGATCTTGTCCAGCGCGGCCACATCGAGCGCGGCGCGGCCCTCGGCGACCATCGCGTCGAAGTTCAGCATGCCGGCGCTGGGCGCGGCGCCCATGCGAATGACCCACTCCAGCGCCGGCAGCTTGGCCGACTTCAGACGCCCCGGCGCGCAGGAGGCCAGTTCCGGCGCCAGCGAGTTCAGCATCTGCAGGTACATCGAGCTCTTCATCTGCTCGGCACTGACGATCGCCCGGCAGCCGGACACGCGCAGGGCGTATTCCAGTTCGGACAGCCGATAGGCCGGGTTGATGTTGACCAGGATCACGCCGATGCGGGCGGTGGCGAACTGCGTCAGCAGCCACTCGACGCGGTTCGGCGACCAGATGCCCAGTCGGTCGCCGGCTTTCAGGCCCAGTCCGAGCAAGCCGCTGGCCACCGCATCGACCTCGGCGCCGAACTCGCGCCAGGTCCAGTCCACGTCCTGCTGGCAAAAAAGTACAGCCGGGCGCTCGCCGTGCTTCGAGACGGTGTCGCGCAGCAGCGCCGGGATGGTCATTTCGGACAGCGGCGCGTCGGGGTCGCCAATGACCTGGGACAGGCCACCGATGGGTCGGCTGCCGGCGGGAGGGGGGGCGGTGTGGGGCATGGACGGTCTCCTGCGGCGGGCCCACGATGGCGGCTGCGCGCGTCATCGCCAAGCTTAAGGTACAGCGGGGAGGCCCGAAGCGATGACCGGGTGTGTGCGGGAGTTTTGTAACCTGATGAATCAGTTGCCCGGAAATCGGCATAAACCCGCATGCTTGGCGACAATGTGCATCCGCAGCAGCCGCTTTATGCGTACTGTTTTCACCGATGCCTGATTTCGACGACTCCACGCTGTGGCGCATCAGCGCCTATGAGCGCATGCGCCTGCAGCGCGGCGGCAGCGTGTTCGCGCCGCTCGGCGACAGCACCGTGCTGCCGACGACCATGGTCGCCGAATTGCGGCACCTGGACAGCCTGCGCGACGGCTCGGACGTGCTCGAGGTGCTGGCCGCCTGTGTGCGCCACCGTCAGCCGGCGCTGCTGTGTCTGCGCTACGAGCAATACGTCTGGCCGGTGACGGTGTTTCCGGCGGAAGGCGTCTATCACTCGCCGCGCGACATGTTGCTGGCCAGCGAACACGGCCTCTCTGCGGTGCGGCTGGTGTCGTGCGAGCCCACCGGGCTGCGCCCGCCCGGGCACTACATGCATGAGCGCATCGGTCGCGTCGACCACTACCGGCCGCTGAAGGCGCTGCTGTGGTCGATGTCTCTGCTGGGGCCGCGCGACAAGTTGCTGGGCGAGATCGGCGGTCATGCAGCCTACCGGTCCACGCTGTCGAAAGACATGCGTCCACCGACACCCGGTGCGCTGGCGTCGGCCGCCGACCGCCTGCGCCGAGAAACGGCATCGGTGCGCGACATGGCGCGCTGGCCCGGCATGAGCAGCGAGCGCGCCAGCCGGCTGCTCAACGCGCTGTACCTGGCCTCGGGCCTGATCGTGATGCGCACCCACCACGCGGCACGCGACGAGCCGCAGACGCTGGCGGGCCGCTTCGGCATCGGCAAGACCCGGCGCTGAAAGCGCCTTCGGCTCGCCTTCACCCGACGCGGCCGGCCAGCACGGCCCCGCCGGCAAAGCGGCCATGGGCACCGAGCCGTTCCTCGATGCGCAGCGCTTCGTTCCACTTCGCCATGCGCTCGCCGCGCGCGAAGGCGCCCACCTTCAGCTGCCCCACCTGCCAGCCGAGCGCCAGATGCACGATGCTGGTGTCCTCGCTTTCGCCCGAGCGCGCCGAGACGATGCCCGCAAAACCGCACTCGGCGGCCGCGCGCCAGGCCGCCAGCGTCTCGCTGAGCGTGCCGCGCTGGTTGGGCTTGAGCAGCACGCAGTTGGCGGCGCCGTCGCGGGCGGCCTGACGCACGCGCGCCGCGTCTGACACCAGCAGGTCATCACCGACCACCTGCACACGGCCGCCCACCGCCTGCGTGAAACGCGCGAACGCGAGCGGATCGTCCTCGCCCAGCGGGTCTTCGATGGAGACGATCGGAAAGCGGTCGATCCAGCGCAGCAGCAGTTCGATGAGGCCGTCGGCATCGAGCTCCCGGCGCTCCAGGCCCAGCGTGTAGCGGCCATCGCTGCCGAATTCGGAGGCCGCCACATCCAGCGCGATGGCCACCTGCTCACCGGGCACGAAGCCGGCGCGTTCGATCGCCGCCAGCAGCGTTTCCAGCGCCTGCTCGTTGTCGTCGAAATCGGGCCACCAGCCGCCTTCGTCGGCGACGCCGTGCAGGCGGCCACGCCGCTGCATCAGCTCGCCGGCCGCGCGATAGACCTCGGCGGTCCACTCCAGCGCCTGCGCGAAGCGGGTGGCGGCCGGGCACACGACCATGAAATCCTGTATGTCGACGCGCCGCCCGGCATGCGCGCCACCGCCGAAGATCTGGATCTGCGGCAGCGGCAACAGACAGGCGCCATCACCGCCCAGCCAGCGGTACAGCGGTACGCCGGCCGACGCCGCGGCGGCGTGTGCGGCGGCCAGCGACACCGCCAGCGTGGCGTTGGCGCCCAGCCTCGATTTGTCGGGCGTGCCGTCCAGATCGATCAACCGCTGGTCGATCGCCGCCTGGTCGCGCACGTCGGCGCCGATCAATTCCTGCGCGATGGGCGCATTGACGTGCTCGACGGCGCGCTGCACATCGAGCCCACCGAAGGTCGCGCCGCCGTCGCGCAGTTCCAGCGCCTCGCGTGAGCCGGTGGAGGCGCCGGCCGGCGCGATGGCGCGGCCCACCGAGCCGTCGGCGAGGGTCAGCTCGACTTCGACCGTCGGGCGCCCGCGACTGTCCCAGACGCGGCGGCCGTGGATGTGTCGAATGGTGCTCATCGCGCGCCGGCACAGCCGGCGGGTTTGAACACACGCTGCGTCGACGCCGGGTGTGTTGCCAGCTTGTGCGCCGGCCGACGCGGCCGCGACACCAGTTCGCCGCCGCAGTTGGGGCAGATGCTCTTCAACACGCCTTCGGCACAGACGACGCAGAAGGTGCATTCGAACGAGCAGATGCGCGCGTCGGTCGAATCGGGCGGCAGCGCGGTGTCGCAGCATTCGCAGGAGGGGCGAAGTTGAAGCATCGGGAGTCCTCGAGTTCAGGTTCTCAACGCATGCTGCCACGAAGCGGCCACCTGCTGCAGCGACTGCGGCGCATTCACCAGGCCCTGGCGCGCGACTCGGCGCACCAGCTCGCGCTGTGCGTCGTCGGTGATGTACTCGACCGGCGACTTGCCGTCGACACGCGCCAGCAGCAATCCCGGCAACAGCCGCACGGCGCGTTGTTCGAGACGCGCCGACGGCTCCCAGTCGACGCCGCGCAGATAGCTTTGCGACAACGCCGCGAAGCAGGCCCGGTAGCCCGGCGCCGCTGCGCGGTTCCACAGGCATTTCAGCAACAGGTGGTTGAGGCAGAAGGCCAGGTCGAAGGCCGGATCACCCCAGACCGCACATTCGGCATCCAGCAGCACCGGGCCGGGCGTGCCGACGAGGATGTTCTTCGGGCTGACATCGCCATGCACCAGCGCCAGCGCATGCTGCTGCGTGGTGCGCACCAGCGAGCCCAGTTGCTCCGCCAGATCGGCATGGTGCGCGGCGGTGGCCAGCAGGTAGGGCTCGAGGCGGATGTCGAAGAAGATGGCCTGGCTGTCGAACTGTGCGGCCAGGTCTGGCCGCGCCGCCGAATGGGCGTGGATGCGCACCAGCGTGTCGCCCACCGCGGCGGCGGTGGCGACATCGGCCAGCCCATCGCGAAGCTGGTCTTTCCAAAGCGCATGGGTCGGCAGGTAGCCCATGACCAGCACCCCGAGCGCTCGGTGCTGGCCGAGCAGCCGCGGCGCGCTGCCGGGCACCGCCTGCTGCGCCACCTGCATCCAGCGCGCCTCATAGACATTTCGTTCGATCGGCGCCTGCCAGTCGGCGGCCACGCGCAGCGTCGGCAAGGCCCGCTTGGCGCACAGCGGACCAGCCGCGGTGTCGATGCGCCAGATGTCGGACGACACCCCGCCCGTCAGCGGCACGCCGAGCAGCGGCCCGCCGTTCCCGCCGTCCGCCAGCCCGAGCGCCCGCAGGGCCTCGGCGAAGGCCGGGGGCACGGGCCGGGCCTGCGCCTGCGGCGACTCACTCACGACGGCGGTGGAGGGTAGCCGGACTCGACCAGCTTGACCAACGCCAGCAGCGCCTGGTTGGCCGGCGTGGCCACGCCCAACTCGACGCCGCGGCGCACGATGGTGCCGTTGAGGTGATCGATCTCGCTGAACTTGCGCCGCGCCATGTCCTGCGCAGTGGACGACAGTTGCGCTGGCATCGCCGCCGCGATGCCGGCGACCGCCCGCATCGAATCCGGCGTCGACAGCTGCACGCCCGCTGCCGCGGCCACGCGCAGCACTTCGGCGACGACCTCGGCCTGCAGCGTGCGCACCTCGGCCAGTGCCGCCAGGTCGGCATAAGGGCGCTGGGCCAACGCCGAGATGGCGTTGTAGGCACAGTTGACAAGCAGCTTCGACCACAGCTCGGCGAGCACGTCGGCACTCACACGCACCGGCACGCCGGCCGCTGCAAAGGCGTCGGCCAACTGCTGCAGACGTGCGTCGCTGGTGCGCACGCCGCTGCGGCCGTGGCCGATGACCAGGTCACCGCGGCCGAAGTGCCGCACATGATCGGGCGCGGCCATCGCGGTGGCCACGTACACCACGGCCGGTATGACCGGGCAAGGCAGACAGGCAGCCAGCGTGTCGGCGTTGTCGACGCCGTTCTGCAGGCTCATCACCAGCGTGTCGGGCCGCAGGTGCGGCTCCATCTGCAGCGCAGCGGACGGCGTGTCGGTCGATTTGACGCAGCACAGCACAAGATCGGCAGCGCTCAGCACCGACAGGTCTTCGGTGGCCTGCACCGGCACCGTGTGCACCTGCCCTGCCTTGTCGAGCTTCAGACCGCCGGCCAGCAGCGCGCGCACCTGTGCCGGGCGGCCGATCAGCGTCACACGTTCACCGGCCAGCGCCAGCATCGCGGCATGGAAACTGCCGACCGCGCCGGCGCCGAAGACGGCCACATGGCCGAGCGCGGGTTCCTTCATGGCAGGCTCATTGGAGCCGGAGGCAGGTGCAGACACATTGGAAGTTTATGACCGCACCCCACCCGATCGGCCGCGCGAACACCGGACAGGCACCGGCCCCGCGCAAAACTTGAACTTCAATTCGAATTTTTCTATCATCGCGGGCAGCGCGCCATCGGGCCCGCCAACCAGGAAGCGCCATGCCCAAAGTCACCTTCATCGAACACGACGGCACGCGGCACGAGGTGAATGCCACAGCCGGGCTGTCGCTGATGCGCGCCGCGGTCGACCACAACGTGCCCGGCATCGATGCCGATTGCGGCGGTGCTTGCGCCTGCGCCACCTGCCACGTCTATGTCGAAGCCGACTGGCTCGAGCGCACCGGCGCGCGCACCGAGATGGAAGAAAGCATGCTCAGCTTCGCCGCCGTCACGCAAGCCAATTCGCGGCTGGCCTGCCAGATTGAAGTCGGCGACAAGCTCGACGGCATCGTCGTGCGCCTGCCTGCCGGCCAGCACTGAAAGCGCCTCGCCCATGAGCACCACCGAATTGCAGCGGCTGGCCCGCGAAGAGGCCTTCTCGATGCCGATCGATCAGATCGACGTCACCAAGCCGCGCCTCTTCCAGGAAGACACCGTCGGCCACTACTTCGAACGGCTGCGTCGTGACGACCCGGTGCACTACCACGAGAACGTCTTCTACGGCGGCTTCTGGTCGGTGACGAAGTATCAGGACATCATGCAGGTGGACACCAACCACGCCACCTACTCGTCGGACTGGTCGCACGGCGGCATCTCGCTGTTCAACGCGCCGATGGAAGACCGGCTGCAGATGTTCATCTCGATGGACCCGCCGAAGCATGACGAGCAGCGCAAGAGCGTGAGCCCGATCGTCGCGCCGGCGAACCTGGCGCAGCTGGAACACATCATCCGCGGCCGCACCGCCAAGGTGCTCGACGAATTGCCGCGCAACGAGGAATTCAACTGGGTGCAGCGCGTGTCGATCGAGCTGACCACGCAGATGCTGGCCACGCTGTTCGACTTTCCGTTCGAAGACCGCAAGCTGCTGACCTGGTGGTCGGACGTGGCCACCTCGGTGCCCGAACTCGACGGCGTGGTCGAATCGCAGGCCGCGCGCAACGCCGAAATGGGCAAGTGCCTGGCCTACTTCACCGAACTGTGGAACCAGCGTGTCAACAGCCCGACGCCCGGCAACGACCTGGTGTCGATGCTGGCGCACTCGCCGGCCACGCGCAACATGTCACCGCGCGAGTACATGGGCAACCTGATGCTGCTCATCGTCGGCGGCAACGACACCACGCGCAACTCGATGACCGGCGGGCTGCTGGCGCTGTCGAAGAACCCCGGCGAGTGGGCCAAGCTGCGCGCCAACCCGCGCCTGGTCGACAGCATGGTGCCCGAGATCATCCGCTGGCAGACGCCGCTGCCGCACATGCGGCGCACCGCGTTGCGCGACGCCGAACTGAACGGCAAGGCCATCCGCGAAGGCGACAAGGTGATCATGTGGTACCTGTCGGGCAACCGCGATGACGCGGCCATCGAACGTCCAAACGACTTCATCATCGACCGCGCGCGACCGCGCCAGCACCTGAGCTTCGGCTTCGGCATCCACCGTTGCGTCGGCAACCGGCTGGCCGAGATGCAGTTGAAGATCCTGTGGGAAGAGATTCTTCAACGCTTCCCGGTCATCGAAGTGCTCGGCGAACCGAAACGCATCCTGTCGAACTTCGTGCGCGGCTACAGCGAATTGCGCGTGCGTATTCCGGACTGAAGCGGCGGGCGCTCAGATGGTGTGCAACACCACACTAAAGCCTGAGCGCCGCGAGGAACACGCGTGTCAGCTCTCGTTCCATGCGCGGGTCGTCCAACGCCACCGGCCCCGGGTCGTGCAGGACCGCGTTGACCAGTGTGCCGTACACCGCCTGCAACGCGAAGCCGACGCGCAGACGGCGCGTGGCGCGCGGCACCTGCAGCATCTGCCCGCGCAGGCCCTGATACACCGCTTCGGCGATGCGCAGGCCGTAGCCGTGCATCGGTGCCCAGAAGCGCGCGCTGCGTGCGGCGTCGCTGAGCGCCGAGCGGAAGATGCCGCGGTGCTCGCGGTGGATGCCGACGATGTGGTGCACGACCAGCGCCACCTTGCGCGCCTCCCCCGCCCGCTGCCAGCGCGACGAATCCAGCAGGGCCCGCGTGTCGGCCAGCACCGCCTCGCCAGTAACGCGCAGCAGCTCGCCGAACCAGGCATTCTTGTCGTCGAAACGCGCGTAGAACGAGCCCACCGACATGCCCGCGTCGCGTGTCAGCCGCGCCACCGACAGCGCCGCCAGGTCTTGTGCATCGAGCAAACGCCTGCCGGCCTGCAACAGCGCGTCGTGCTTGCGCTGGCTGCGTTGTTGCTTGGCCAAGCGCACGCCGACGGGGTCTGGAAGGTCCTGGCTGGGGCTCACAAACTTGAATACCTGTTCGTGTTCGACCGGCATGCTATGCGCCACCATCGGACCCGTCAACGCGACCCTGCCGCGGCCGATCCCCTCTTCGCGCAAGCGCTGTCAACCCACGCGCTCGACGCGATAGCCCTGCGTGCGCAAGCCGTCGAGGATGGCCTCGACGTGTTGCGCTCCGCGCGTCTGCACCACCACCTCGATCAGCGCGCGTTCCAACGACAAGGTGGTGAAGGCACGCTGGTGCTGCACCTCGTCGATGTTGGCGCCGAGCTGGCCCAGCGCGGCGGCGACGTCGGCCAACGCGCCGGGCACGTCGCGCACATCGAAGCGCAAGCGCGCCAGCCGGCCCGACTTGACGAGCCCGCGCTGGATGATGTCGGCCAGCACCAGCGGCTCGATGTTGCCCCCGCACAGCACCAGCCCGACACGCCGGCCGGCGAACAGCTCGCGGTGCTGCAGCAGTGCCGCCAACCCGACGGCGCCGGCGCCTTCGACCACCGTCTTCTCGATTTCCAGCAGCAGCAGCATGGCCTGCTCGATGTCGCTTTCGCCGACCAGCAACACATCGTGCACGTGGCGGCGGATCAGCGGCAGCGTCTTCGCACCCGGCAGCTTGACGGCGATGCCGTCGGCAATGGTGGCCTGCGCGCACTCACGCTGCTCCGCGTGCAGCGCGTTCCACACCGCCGGAAAACGGTCGGTCTGCACGCCATAGACCTGCAGATCAGGGTGCAGCGCACGCGCCGCGGTGGCCATGCCGGCGATCAGGCCGCCGCCACCGATGGCGACCACCAGGGTGTCCAGGCTCGGCTGCTGGGCCAGCATCTCCAGCGCGATGGTGCCCTGGCCGGCGGCCACGTCGAGGTCGTCGTACGGGTGAACCAGGGTCAGCGCTCGTTCGTGCGCCAGCTGCAGGCCGTGCTGGCGCGCATCGTCGAAGGTGTCGCCCTGCAGCACCACCGTGGCGCCGAAGCGGCGCGTGTTCTCGACCTTCACGCCCGGCGCGAAACGCGGCATGACGATGGTCGCCGGCACGCCCATGCGCTGCGCGTGGTAGGCCACGCCCTGCGCATGGTTGCCGGCCGACACCGCCAGCACGCCGCGTGCACGTTCGTCGGCGTTCAGCTGCGCCATCTTGTTCAGCGCGCCGCGCTCCTTGAACGAGGCGGTGAACTGGTGGTTCTCGAACTTCAGGAACACCTCGCAGCCGGTCAGCTGCGACAGCGTGCGCGAGTTCAGGCACGGCGTGTCGTTGACCTGGCCGCGCAGCCTGTCGGCCGCGGCCTGCACGTCGGCCAGCTGCAGGCCGTCGGCCATCGCGTCGGCGGCCGTGTTCACCAGGCTGCTTCGAGAATCTCGACCACCTGGGTCACATCGTCGATCGGCCGCGGATTGGTGCGCACCCACGGAATCGCCATGCCCTTTTGCGCGATGGTCGCCAGCCGGCCGCGTTCGATGCCGAGCTGGCTGATGCGAGTCGGCAAGCCGAGCGACGCGATCAGCGCTTCCACCTGATCGGCGGCCGGCTTCGAGGCATCGCCCAGCGCCGCCGCCACTTCCTTCAGTTGGCGCTGGCACACGGCAGCGTTGTAGCGCATCACGGTGGGCAGCAGCACGCACGAGGTGATGCCGTGCGGCACCTGCGAATCGGCGCCCAGCGCGTGCCCGAGGCCGTGGCTGGCGCCGTAGTCGGTGCGGCGGATGCCGGTCGATGCCAGCCACGCACCCAGTTGGGCATCGAGCCGCGCATCGACGTCGCGTGCGTCGGCGGTGTAGCGAAGCAGCGCCGAGCCCAGCAGCGACAACGCGCGCACGCTGTTCGCATCGACGAGCGGCTGCGCGTTGATCGAGCACAGCGATTCCACCGCATGATCGACCGCGCGGATGCCGGTGGAAAGCCACAGCCTGGTCGGCGTGTGCAAGGTGATGTGCGGATCGAGGATGACGGCCGCGGCGCCGATCCAGGTGCCGGTGTAGCCCTGCTTGGTGCCGTTGCGCGTGTCGGTGCAGCCGCCCAGGTCGCTGAACTCGGCGCCCGACAAGGTGGTCGGCACGGCGATCTGGCGGCACGGCGGCATGCGCGGCTGTGGCGTGTGGCGCGTGCCGTCGGCATCGACGCGCATGTGCCAGTTCGCCATGTCATCGACGTTGTCGACGTCTTCGGCCAGGCACACCAGCGCCACCTTGACGGTGTCGATGACGGTGCCACCGCCGATGCTGACGACGAGGTCGGCGCGGCTGTCGCGAAGCAGCCGCGTCAGCGCGATCACCGAGGTGCGCGGGGTGTGCTCGATGCATTCGTCGAACAGGCCGACCACCTTGTCCTGAACCGGCTCGAGCGCATCGCTGACTGCCGTGGTGTGGCGGCTGAGCGAGCGCGTGGTGACGACGAACACGCGTTTCGCGCCGCGCAGCACGACCTCGTCGGCGATGCCGTCGGCGGCGCGGGTGCCGAAGCGCACGCGATCCTGGGCCAGGAAATTGAAGACGCCGGATTTCATCGTGTTGCTCCTCGAGTCAGCCACCTCTTGCATCTGCGGGAGAGGCAGGCATCCATTTCAGAACTTGTTCGCGCCCAGGTAGCCGAACAGGTGCCCGGCCACCTTGCGCATCTGGATTTCCTCGGCACCTTCGGTGATGCGGTAGCGCCGATGATGCCGGTAGATGTGTTCGAAGGGCTTGTGGCGTGAATAGCCGAGCCCGCCGTGCACCTGCATCGCGCGGTCGGCGGCGTCGCAGCACAGACGGTTCGCCCAGTAGTTGCACATCGAGACCTTGTCGGACAGACGCTTCTCGACCTCGGGCTTGGCCATGCCGTCCATCTGCCAGGCGGTCTTTCGAATCAGCAGGCGCAGCATCTCGATCTGCGTGGCCAATTCCACCAACGGGAACTGGATGCCCTGGTTGCGCGCCAGGTCCTCGCCGAAGGGCTTGCGCTGGCGTGCGTAGGCCACGCTTTCGCGCACGCAGTAGTCGGCCGCGCCCAGGCTCGAAGCCGCCTGGCGGATGCGGTTTTCGTGCACGAAGTGCTGCGCCACCGCCAGACCGCCGCCGACCTCGCCGAGCACCGCGTCACGTGGCACCCACACGCCGGTGAAACTGACCCGCGGATGGTCGGTGGGCATGTTGAAGGTCCACAGGTACTCCTCGATTTTCACACCGGCCGCGCGCGCCGGCACCAGCAGCGCGCTGATGCCGCGCGCGTCGCCGGCCGAGCCGGAAGTGCGCGCGAAGACCATGCAATGCGTGGCGGTGTGCATGCCGGTGGTCCACATCTTCTCGCCGTCGATGCGCCAGCCGCTCACGCCATCGCGCGCCTCGGCGACGGCCGTGGTTTCCATGTGCGTGGCATCCGAGCCATGGGCCGCTTCGGTGAGGCCGAAACACACGCGCAGTTCTTCATTCAGCATGCCGGCAATGAACTGCGCCTGCTGCGCCGGCGTGCCGAAGTCGCGCAGCATCAACACGAAGGGGTTGTTGGCGACGATCGAATGCTCGGTCTGCAAGTCGTTGTGCAAGCCCAGGCCCTTGGCTGCCAGGTGCTCGCGGATCACCGCCATCCACAGGTTGCTGCCGTCGCGCCCGCCGTACGCCTTCGGCAAGGCGAAGCGCCAGTGGCCCGCCGCATCGGCCAGGCGCCGCACCTGCTTCAGCAAGGCTTCCCATTCAGGCCGCGGCAGGCCCTGGTTGTCGAAGTCGGTGCGCGCCCATTCGCGGCGATGGTCGAAGAATCGCTGATGATCGTCGCGCTGTTGCAGCGGCACGATCTGCGCGTCGATGAAGGCATCGAGTTCGCCCAGGTAGGCGACCAGGTCGGCGGGCAGGTCGAAGTTCATGGCGGTGGTCGGGCCGACAGGCGGCTGAAGGTGTCGTAGCGCGGCTGATCGATGGCCAGCTTGGCCAGCGTGACGCGCCACAGGTGATCGATCAAGGCCGGTGTGTGCAACCCCATCTCGCCTTCGGCGATGCGCCCGCACAGCTGATGGTTCAGCTCGGCGAGTGTGCCTTGCGCTTGCAGCAGCGCGCGCAGGCTCTGCAGTTCATCGGCGTCGGCGGCCGCGGCTAGCGCTATCTGGCGGCGCACCAGATCGACTAGGTTGGCGGCGACGCGGGCATGAAAGCCCGCGTGGCCCTGCAGTTGCGGCGCCGCCTGCTCGCGCAGGAATTCGGCCACCGCGACCAGCAGTTCGTCAGCGTCGGGCCGGTCGTGCATCAGACCTGCCTCGGCGCCAGCAGGCCCAGCAGATCGATCTCGGCTTCCGACGCACGGCGGCCGATGGCGGCGCGCTCGACCTGTCGCTCCGCGCCGCTCAACCAAGCCTGTGCCATGCCCTCGCAGATCACGCCCCACTTCAATGTGCCGAGCACTTCCCAGTAGTGCACGCGTCGCTCATCGACCTGGCCACCGCCTTCGCGGTAGCCGGCGAAGAGCTGCTCGCGCGTGCCGAAGCCACCCACCGGCAGATCGTGGTGGCCGAAGCGCCACGAGTTGACGCAGATCCAGCCCAGGTCTTCCATCGGGTCGCCCCAGTGCGCGAGTTCCCAGTCCAGCACGGCGCGCAGGCCCGATTCATCGACGATCAGGTTGCCGTTGCGAAAGTCGCCGTGCACCAGGCTCACGCGCGGCGGCGCGCCGATGTCGTGTTCTCGCAGCCAGCGCAGCGCCAACTCGAACACCGGCTTCGGCCAGCCGCTGGCGCGGTGGCGGGATTCGTAGTGCGCCCGTTCCACCGGCGCCGGTGCGCGGCGCAGCCCGCTCAGCGTGTGCGCCTGCGCGTCGATGCTGTGAATGCGCGCCAGCGCCTGGCCGCACTGATGCGCCAGCGCTTCGCGCGCTCGCGCCAAACGCGCATCGCCGACGATCTTGTGGCCCAGCGTGTGGCCGGCCAGATGTTGCATGACGAAGCCTTCGCCCAGACCGTCTTCAGGCTTCAGCACGGCGCGTACGTCGGGCACCGGGACCGCGCGGGACGCGGCCAGTTGCAGCACCCGCGCCTCGACGTCGAGCGCGAGACTGGTTGCGTCACGCGCATGCGCTCCCGGCGCGGCGCGGCGCAGCACCAGCGGCAGCCGTTGCGTGCCGTCTTCGACCTCGAAGGTCCAGCTTTCCTTGCTGGCGCCGCCGGACAGGCGGCGCAGCGAGCGGATGTCGCGACCGCCGACGCACAGTCGACTGGCGATGGCACGCAGGCCCACCGCCAGCGCGTCGCGCTGCGTGTCTTGCAGTTCTTCGGTCATCGGCGCAACCGGCCATGCGCTCAGACCAGCCAGTTCTTGAACTCGGCCGCGCGGTCGAGCACCGCCTCCTTCGGCACGCTGGCGCCGCGCTCGAGCAGCTTCTTCGCGGTGACGAACGCGGCGGCATCGTTCATCGCATCCACCGCCAGCAACTGCGTGCCGGCGAAATACCACACCGACTGGCTGGTCGGCGTCTTGCCCGGCCGCACCAGCACCGCGTCGTGGCCCAGGTTCAGGCCGGCGATCTGCAGCTTGACGTCGTACTGGTCGGACCAGAACCAGGGCAGCGGCTTGTAGGGCTTGTCATCGCCGAGGACGGCATGCGCCGCAGCGGCGCCCTGGTCGTTGGCGTTCTGCACCGATTCGAGGCGGATGCGCTGCCCGCGGAACTCGAAGCTGGTGCAGTCGCCCGCCGCCAGGATGTGCGGGTCGCTGGTGCGGCAGAAGGCATCGACGGCGATGCCGTTGTCGATCTTCAATCCCGCCTGTTGCGCCAGCTCGATGTTCGGCAGCACGCCGATGCCGACCAGCACGACATCGGCGTGCAGGCGGCTGCCATCGCTGAGTTCGGCACTCGCGACCTGGCCGTCGGTGCCGCCGTCCTGCGCGTGCAGTGCGTGCAGCGACACACCTTCCTTGATGGTCACGCCGTGGCCACGGTGCAACTGGCGGAAATAGTCCGATGTGGCCGGCGCGGCCACGCGCTGCAGGATGCGCGGCGCGCCTTCGATCAGCGTCACCGCCAGGCCCTTGTTCGCCGCCACCGCAGCCGCTTCGAGCCCGATGTAGCCGCCGCCGACGACCAGCATGCGCGCACCGGCGCGCAGTTGCGGCGCCAGCGCATCGGCATCGGCCAGGCTGCGCATCAGACACACGCCGCGCAGCGTGCCGCCCAGTTCGGCCGGCAGCGGACGCGCGCGACTGCCGGTCATCAGCACCAGCCGGTCGTAGCCGATGCGTTGGCCATCGGCGAGCACCACCTCGCGGCCGTCGCGCTGGATGCGCTCGACGCGCCGACCCAGGTGCAACTCGACCTTCTGTTCGTCATACCAGGCCGGTGGGCGGATCAGGATCTGCGCCACCGGCAGCGCATCGGCGATGTACTTCTTCGACAACGGCGGGCGGTGATAGGGCAGCACCGGTTCCTCGCTGATCAGGCTCATCCGGCCCGCATACCCGGCGCGGCGCAGCGTGTTGATCAAGGCGGCCGCCGCGTGGCCCCCGCCCACCAGCACCACGTGTGCGGCCTCATCCATCGTCGTTGCTCCTTGCACTGTTCGCCAGCGGCCGATCGGCGGGGTCACTATACCCAGCCGGGTTGCGCTGTCGACAGCAAGCTCGGCTGCGGCACCAGATTGGGGAAAGCCCCCATCAGGCACGGCGAAGCGAGACGCTCAAACTGGTGCATGCTTTGTGCAGCCGCGGGCGGCGCCCGATGACCCGCGGGCCGGCCGGCGGAATGGTCCGGCAATGCTTGTCTGGCATCGATCGTGCGTGATGAGACGATCCACACGCACATACCCTTTTGAGAGGAAACCTTCATGAGTCTTTTGTCCCTTTCCCGACGCAGCGTGCTCGCGGCGGCAGTGCTCGGCAGCGTGGTGTGGTCCGCGCCGTTGCACGCGCAGCAGAAAACGCTGAACGTCGTCATGCATTCCGACCTGAAGATCGTCGATCCGATCTGGACCACGGCGTACATCACGCGCAACCACGGCTACATGATCTACGACACGCTGTTCGCGCTCGACGCCACAGGCGCCGTCAAGCCGCAGATGATCGACAAGTACAGCTCCAGCGCCGACCAGCTGACCTGGACCTTCACGCTGCGCGACGGCCTGCTGTGGCACGACGACAAGCCGGTCACCGCCGAGGACTGCGTGGCTTCGATCAAGCGCTGGGCGGCGAAGGATTCGCTGGGCCAGAAGATGAATTCCTTCGTCAAGGAATGGAAGGTCGTCGACGCCAAGACCTTCACCGCCACGCTCAACGCGCCGACCGGCCTGATGCTGCTGGCGCTCGGCAAGCCGTCGTCCAACGTGCCGTTCATGATGCCCAAGCGCATCGCCGAGACCAGCCCCAACGAGCAGATCAAGGAATACATCGGCTCGGGCCCGTTCGTGTTCAAGGCCGACGAGTGGAAGCCGGGCGACAAGACCGTCTACACCAAGTTCGCGAAGTACAAGCCGCGCGCGGAGCCGCCGTCGGCGTTGTCGGGTGGCAAGGTGGCCAAGGTCGATCGGGTCGAATGGCGCGCCATTCCCGACGCGCAGACCGCGGTCAACGCGCTCGTGGCCGGCGAGATCGACATGGTCGAGGACGTGAAGAGCGAGTTGCTGCCCGGCCTCGAGAAAGACCCGAACGTCAAGCTGTTCGACCAGAACCCGCTCGGCAACCAGTACGTGTTCCGCTTCAACGCGTTGCACAAGCCCTTCGACAACCCGAAGATCCGCCAGGCGGTGTTCTACGCCTTCAACCAGGAAGACTTCCTGAAGGCCGTGCACGGCGATCCCAAGTACTACAAGCCCTGCAAGGCGCTGTTCATCTGCGGTTCGCCGCTGGCGCTGGACGACGGCATGGAAGGCAAGCTCGAGTCGAACTTCAAGAAGTCACGCGAACTGCTGAAGGAAGCCGGCTATGACGACACGCCGGTGGTGCTGATGCACTCCACCGACCTGGCGGTGCTGACCAACCTGGCGCCGGTGGCGAAGGCGCTGCTCGAACGCGGCGGCTTCAAGGTGGACATGCAGTCGATGGACTGGCAAAGCCTGGTCGCACGGCGCTCGAAGAAGGACGCGCCGAATGCCGGCGGCTGGAATGCCTTCCTGACCTCGTGGGTGGCGGCTGATGTGCTGAATCCGGTGGGCACTGCGTTCCTGAACTCCAGCTGCGAGAAGGCCTTGTTCGGCTGGCCCTGCGACCCGGAGATGGAAAAGCTGCGCGATGCCTTCGCCCGCGAGACCGATCCGGCCAAGCAGAAGGAGATCGCCCGGCAGGTGCAGTTGCGCTATCTGGAGGTGCCCACGCACGTCCACCTGGGGCAGTGGTACCGGCCGGTGGCGTTGCGCAAGAACATCGATGGCATGATCGCCGCGCCGGTGCCGGTGTTCTGGAACGTCGACAAGAAGTGAGTTCGTACGGGGGCCCGCCACCAGGCGGCTCCCACCACGCATGACGCTCTGAAAGGCGACGCCCATGTGGGGCTACCTCGGCCGGCGCATCCTGTCCACGATTCCGGTGGTGCTGATCGTCGCCATCCTGATCTTCCTGATGCTGCGCCTGACACCGGGCGACCCGGCGGCGGTGATCGCCGGTGACGCGGCCACCACTGCCGACGTCGCCGAGATTCGCGAGAAGCTGGGCCTCAGCGGCTCGATCTTCAAGCAGTTCTTCATCTGGGCCGGCCACGCCGTGCAGGGTGATTTCGGCGAATCGTTCTTCTACAAGAAGACGGTCGCCTCGCTGATCGCCGACCGGCTGGAGCCGACCTTGGCGCTGTCGGTGCTGACCATCATTCTGGCCACCGCCATCGCGGTGCCGCTGGGCACGCTGGCCGCGTACCGCCAAGGGTCGTGGGTGGACCGCGGCGTGATGGGCCTGTCGGTGGTCGGCTTCTCGGTGCCGGTGTTCGTCATCGGCTATGTGCTGATCTATGTCTTCGCCTTGAAGCTGGGCTGGTTTCCGGTGCAGGGTTACCAGCGCATCGCCGACGGTTTCTGGGGCTTTCTGCAGCGGCTGATCCTGCCGTCGCTGGCGCTGGCGGTGATCTTCGTCGCGCTGCTGGCGCGCATGACACGCACCAGCGTGCTCGAGGTGTTGAACGAGGACTACGTGCGCACCGCCCGCGCCAAGGGCCTGCCGGGGCTGAAGGTGCTGGTCTTCCACGCGCTGCGCAATGCCGCGGTGCCGATCGTCACCGTCATCGGCATCAGCATCGCCACCTTGCTCGGCGGCGTGGTGGTCACCGAGAGTGTGTTCAACATCCCCGGCCTCGGGCGGCTGACCGTCGATGCGGTGCTGGCACGCGACTACCCGACCGTGCAGGCGGTGATCCTGCTGTTCTCGCTGGCCTACGTGCTGATCAACCTGGGCATCGACGTGCTGTACACGGTGCTCGACCCGCGCATTCGTTATTGAAGCCACCATGGCAGCCGTCATCGATCAGCCCGCCGTCGAAGCGCCCGACATCAAGGTCGAGAAGCCGGGCGTGCTCAAGCGCCTGGTGCGCAACCCGAGCGTGTTGATCGGCGCGCTGTTGCTGCTGGCGATCGCCTTGATGGGCATCTGCGCACCGCTGATCACGCACATCGACCCGGCGGCGATCGACCCCAGCAACCGCAACCAGGTGCCGGGGTACGAGAGCACGGTGCGCGACGACGACGGCAACAAGATCAAGCGCGTCGCGGTGATGGGCACCGACAGCCTCGGCCGCGACATCTATGCGCGCGTGGTGTGGGGCGCGCGCGTGTCGCTGACCGTGGGGCTGGTGGTGGCGCTGCTGTCGGTCGCCATCGGGCTCGTGATCGGGCTGGTGGCCGGCTACTTCCGCGCCCTCGACGGCGTCATCATGCGCATCATGGACGGCTTGATGGCGGTGCCGGCGATCCTGGTGGCGATCGCGCTGGTGTCGTTGTCCGGCGCCAGCCTGCTCACGGTCATCGTCGCGGTGGCGATTCCCGACATCCCGCGCGTGGTGCGTCTGGTGCGTTCGATCGTGCTGACGATCCGCGAGGAACCGTACGTCGAGGCCGCCGTCTCGGTCGGCACACCGACCTGGCTGGTGCTGTGGCGCCATGTGCTGCCGAACACCATCGCGCCATTGATCGTGCAGGCCACCTTCATTGCCGGCGCCGCGATCCTGCTCGAAGCCGCACTGTCGTTCCTCGGCGTGGGCATTCCGCCCGAGATTCCCACCTGGGGCAACATCATGGCCGAAGGGCGCAGCGTGTTCCAGATCCTGCCGCACAACATCCTGTACCCGGCGGCGTTCCTCACCGTCACGGTGCTGGCGGTCAACATGCTCGGAGATGGGCTGCGCGACACGCTCGACCCGCGCATGGCCAAGCGCGTTTAGGGTTGCAGGCCATGGCCGCGCCGGTCCTCGAGATCAAGAACCTGAGCATCGGCTTGCCGAAGGGCAGCGATCGCGACAACGCGGTCAGCAATGTCTCGCTGAGCGTCGCGCCCGGCGAGATCGTCTGCCTGGTCGGCGAATCGGGCTCGGGCAAATCGGTCATCGCCTTTTCCACGATGGGGCTGTTGCCGGCAGCCCTGCCGGTGCGCGCGGGCAGCCGCATCGCGCTGCAGGGCGAGAACCTGGTCGGCGTGTCGGAGCAGCGGCTGCGCGAGCTGCGCTGCACCGGCATGGGCATGATCTTCCAGGAGCCGATGACGGCGCTGAACCCGGTCATGCGCTGCGGCGCGCAGATCGACGAGGTGCTGGCCGAGCACACGCGGTTGGCGCCGGCCGAGCGGCGCGCAAAGATCCTGTCGATGATCGAACAGGTGCACCTGCCCGACCCGCAGCGCATGTTCGATTCGTTCCCGCACCAGTTGTCGGGCGGCCAGCGCCAGCGCATCATGATCGCGATGGCGCTGATCCTCGGCCCGTCGCTGCTCATTGCCGACGAACCGACCACCGCGCTCGACGTGACGACGCAGGCGCAAACGCTCAAGCTGATCAAGGATTTGCAGACCGAGCGTGGCACCGGCGTGCTTTTCATCACCCACGACTTCGGCGTCGTGGCCGAGATCGCCGACCGCGTGGCGGTGCTGAAGCACGGCGAGCTGGTCGAGATGGGCTCAACCGACGACATCCTGAAGCGCCCGCAGCACCCCTACACGCGCATGCTCATCGCCTCGGTGCCGAGCCACGAGCCGCCCGAGCGCAAGCGGCCGGCGGCGACCGATCAGCCGGTGGTGCTGAGCACGCGCGACCTGGTCAAGACCTACGGCAACGCCGGCTTATTCGGCCGTGGTCGGCTGGTCAAGGCGGTGCGCGACGTGGCCTTCGAGATCCGCCGCGGCGAAACCCTCGGCATCGTCGGCGAATCGGGTTCGGGCAAGTCCACGGTGGCGCGCTGCATCGCGCGCCTGATCGACCCCAGCGAGGGCCACATCGTGCTCGCCGGCACCGACATCGCCACCATGCCCGCCGGTCGCTTGCGCGAGTTGCGGCGCAAGATCCAGATCATTTTCCAGGACCCCTATCGTTCGTTGAACCCGCGCCGCACGGTCGGCCAGTCGATCGTCGAAGGCCCGGTCAACTACGGCATGGCGTCGGGCGAGGCGTGGCAGCGCGCGCGCAAGCTGATGGAACTGGTGCGGCTCGACCCGGAATCGCTGGATCGCTTTCCGCACCAGTTTTCGGGTGGCCAGCGCCAGCGCATCTGCATCGCGCGTGCGCTGGCGATGGAGCCGCAGTTGCTGATTGCCGACGAGGCGGTGTCGGCGCTGGATGTGTCGGTGCAGGCGCAGGTGCTGACCTTGCTCGGCGACATCCGCGACAAGCTCAACCTGGCGATGCTGTTCATCACCCACGACCTGCGCGTGGCGGCGCAGGTGTGCGACGACGTGGCGGTGATGTCGAAGGGGCAGATCGTCGAATACGGACCGGCCGCGCGTGTGTTCGGCGCACCGCAGCATGAATACACCCGCGCGCTGTTCGATGCCGCCCCGGGCCGGCACTTCGACTTCGCCAAGGCCGGCGCCAGTTTCGCCTGAACCAAAGGAGACCCGCGATGCGCCTGCTGCTGGCCATGATGAAGCACGAGACCAACACCTTCTCGCCGGTGGTCACCGACCTGGCGCGCTTCGCGCGTGCCGGTGGCGCGGCGCCCGACAGCGGCGCCTCGGCCATCGCCGCCTACCGCGGCACCGGCACCGTCACCGGCGCCTACATCGAGATCGCCGAACGCGTAGGCGCGCAATTCGAACTGGCCATCGCCGCCGACGCCTGGCCCAGCGGGCCGGTGGAAGACGCAGCCTACGTGGCCATCAGCGATGCGATCCTGTCGGCCGTGCGCCGCGGCGGCTGGGACGGCATCTTGCTCGACCTGCACGGCGCGATGGTCACGCGCAGCCACGACGACGGCGAAGGCACGCTGCTGGCGCGCATCCGTGCCATCGACGCGAGCACGCCGATCGCCGTCGGCTACGACATGCACGCCAATCTTTACCCGAACATGGTGCGCCACGCCAACGTCGTCGCCGGCTACCAGACCTATCCGCACGTGGACATGCATGGCACCGGCCTGCGTGCCGGCAATGCGCTGATCCGTTTGATCAAGGGCCAGGCGAAGCCGACCACCGCCTGGGGCAACGTGCCGATGCTGCCGCACGTGATGCGCCAGGGCACGGCCGACGAGCCGAACAAGTCGCTGCAGGCGCGTGCGCGCGCCATGGAAGCCGAAGGCGCGCTGTGCGCGAGCCTGTTCGTCGGCTTTCCGCACGCCGACATCGCCAATGCGGGACTGAGCGTGGTCATCACCACCGACAACGACCTCGCACTGGCCGAACGCTTTCGCGACGAGTTGCTGCAGGCCGCCTGGGAACAGCGCGAGGCCTTCGTCTACAAGCTGGAAAAGCTCGAGGACTCGGTGGCGCGGGCGAAGGCAATGCCGGCTTCTGGCAAGGGGCCGGTGATCCTGCTCGACCACTACGACAACGCCGCCTCGGGCGGGCCGATGGACACCACACGCGTGTTGGCCGAGATCATCCGGCAAGAGCTCGACAACGTCGCCGCCTTCGGCATCTTCGACCCCGCAGCGGTGCGCCAGGCGCAAGCCGCCGGCATCGGCGCCACGGTCACGTTGTCGATCGGCGGCAAGCTGAAGATGCCGATGTGCCCCGAGCCCAGCGAGCCGATCACCGTCACCGGCACCGTCAGGACACTGTTCGCCGGCAAGTACCGCGCCAAGGGGCCGATGTCGGCCGGCACGCAGCAGGACATGGGCCATGCGGCCGTGATCGACACCGGCCGCGTCGAGATCGTGCTGTTTTCGCGCCATGTCGAGCCCTTCGACATCAACACGCTGCTGTCGCTCGGCATCGACCCGATGCAAAAGCGCTACGTGATGCTGAAGAGCCGCATCCACTGGCGCGCCGGCATGGCCCATCTGGCCTCGGCGGTGGTGGAATGCGCCGGTGTCGGCGTGTGCACATCCGACTATTCGCAGCACCGCTTCGAGAAGCTGCGCCGGCCGATCTACCCGCTCGATCCGGCGGCGCGCCCGGGCGCCTGAGTTCAAGGCCATGCCCGTCATCACGGAACGCGCCGGCCCGGACAGCCGCGTGCTGATCATCCGGCTCGACCGCGACGCCAAGCTGAACGCGATGGATCGCGAGATGACCCTCGGCCTGGACGCGGCGATGAACACGCTCGAAGACGACGCGCAGCTGTGGGCTGGTGTGCTCACCGGCAACGGCCGCGCCTTCAGCGCCGGCAGCGACCTGGCCGACCCCGACCGCAACCACACCGAACGCGGTGGCCCCTACGGCCTGATCCGCCGCGACCGGCGCAAGCCGCTGATCGCCGCGGTCAACGGCCTCGCCTTTGGCGGCGGCTTCGAGATGGTGCTGGCCTGTGACCTGGTGGTGGCATCGCGCGGCGCCCGCTTCGCGCTGCCCGAGGTCAAGCGCGGACTGCTTGCGCTTTACGGCGGCGTCTTCCGCGGCGCCCGCGCGCTACCCTTGAACCTGGCGCGCGAACTGGTGCTCACCGGCGAGGCTATCGATGCCGAGCGCGCGCATGCGCTCGGGCTGGTCAACCGGGTGTGCGACGAGGGTGCCGCCGTCGCTGCGGCGCTCGAGCTGGCCGAACGGATCTGCGCCAACAGCCCGGTCGCGGTGAGCGAAAGCCTGCGCGTGATCAACCGATCGATCGATGTCGCCGACGAACTGGCCTGGCGCCTCAGCACCGAGGCCGCCACTGCCGTGCGCGCATCGCACGACAGCCGCGAGGGCATCGACGCGTTCCTCGCCAAGCGCGCACCCCGCTGGACTGGCCACTGATCGGAACAGCAGACCTTCGATGTTCAGCCACGCGCGGCACCTCGTGCGACACGGCAACGATGCCCGCTGACACCGCCGGCAACGCAGCGGCGGTATCCGCGCGTACCTTCGACTACCTGAACCCGGACTTGCCGGCCGGCCTTCAGCACGTGGTGATGCCTGTCGTATCGGCCAGCGACGAATCGCTGCGCGGCTACGGGCACCTGGTGACTTCGCCCGACGATTGCCGCATTCAAATCACGCGCTGGCCGGCACAAGGCCGCCGTCCCGTCGATGCCGACACCGGTGTCCAAGGCGGCACCACCGAAGGCGTGTTCGTCAGCGACTGGCAGGGCGACATCCTGTACGGGCGCAACGAGGCGGTCGGCGGCCACTACATCCTGGCCTACGCCGAGCCGCCCGAACACGCGCGCAGCGACCACGTGCGCCCGCCACGCCGCATGCTGCTGTGGCACGCCAACTACCACCCCGACGGCGGGCAGCTATTCTTTCCGCTCGACCACGCGCCGTTCTTCGTGCCGCTGGCGCTGCCCGGCGACGAGGTGCAGCCGACGGATTTCGTGTGCTTCGCCTTCGACGGACGGCAGGGCCTGTACATCCACCCCGATGTCTGGCACGAGGGTGTGTTCGGCCTGCGCGGCACCACACGTTTCTTCGACAAGCAAGGCGCGGTGCACGCGCGTGTGTCGGTCGATTTCGCGCGCGAGTTCGGTTGTCTGCTCGAAGCGCCGATCGGCGCTGGCGCGGCCTCGGTGAAGCCTGCGGCATGCCCACCCACGTTCATGCGATGAAGCTCAATTCCTTTCCTTTCGGTTCCGCCACCGCGCTCGCCGCCGCCTTGCGCGGCGGCAAGGTGTCCAGTGTCGAGTTGTTGCAGGCCTACCTGGCGCGCGTCGATCGCATCAATCCGTCGCTGAACGCCCTCGTCGTCGATGACCGGGCTGTCGCGTTGAAGCGTGCCCGCGCCGCCGACCGCGCGCAGGCCAAGGGCGAATCGTGGGGCGCGCTGCACGGCCTGCCGATGACGGTAAAGGAATCGTTCGACCTGCAGGGCCAGCCCACCACCTGGGGCAACCCGTGGCGCAAAGGCCATGTGGCCGAACAGGATGCGCTCGCCGTGCAGCGGCTGAAAGCGGCTGGCGCGGTGGTCTTCGGCAAGAGCAACGTGCCGCTCAATCTGGCCGACTTCCAGAGCTACAACGCGGTCTATGGCACCACCAACAACCCCTGGGACCTCACACGCGGGCCGGGCGGTTCATCGGGCGGCAGCGCCGCGCTCGTTGCCGCCGGGCTGACCGGCCTGGAATACGGCAGCGACATCGGCGGCAGCATCCGCAACCCGGCCGCCTATTGCGGCGTCTATGGCCACAAGCCCACCTGGTGCATCGTGCCCAAGCGTGGCCACAGCCTGGCGCTCAAACCGGGCGCCGAGGCCGACCTGTCGGTGGTCGGGCCCATCGCGCGCAGTGCAGCCGACCTGGCGCTGGCCCTGAAGCTCACCGCCGGGCCCGATGCGCTGAACTCGAACGGTGTGGTCTATCGGCTGCCGGCTGCGCCGAAGGCGGTCAAAGGGCTGCGCGTCGCGGTGTGGCTGGACGATGCGCTGGCACCGGTCGATGACAGCGTCAAGACCCGGGTCGAGGCGGCCGCCAGGGCCTTGGCCAAGGCCGGCGCGAAGGTGGATTTCAAGGCGCGGCCGGCCTTCGACGCAGCCCACGCGCACCGTATCTATTCGACGCTGCTGAACGCCAACCTGGCCGCACGCCGCGCCGATTTCGACACGCTGCTCGAAGCGCGCGCGAAACTGCGTGCAGATGACCCCAGCGAGCACGCGCAGAACCTGCGCGCATCGACCGCCAGCTACAAGGACGTGTTCGAAGCCAACCAGCAGCGCGAAACGCTGCGCTGGGCCTGGCACGACTTTTTCGGCCACCACGACATGCTGCTGATGCCGGTCACCGCCACCGCGGCGCTGCGGCACGACCACAGCGAGCCGATGCCGGCGCGCACCATGCAGGTCAACGGCGCGAACGTGCCCTACTTCGGCCAGCTGTTCTGGGCCGGGCTGGCGACGGCGTCGTTCCTGCCGGCCACGGTGGCGCCGGTCGGATTGACCCCGCAAGGGCTGCCGGTGGGCCTGCAGATCGTCGGGCCGGAGATGGCCGATCTCGGCACCATCTGGCTGGCTGCGCAACTGGCGCGGTTGATCGGCGGCTTTGTGCCGCCCCCCGGCCTTTAGCTCACCTGCAGCTCACATCACGCCGAAGGTCCGGAAGGCCTCGACCGTGCTCATGCCGCCGCGAATGGCGTCGCGCACGGTGTCCTCGGCGCTGACCTTTTCCAGCGCACGGCGGACCGCTTCTTCTTCGGCGGCGCGTGGAATCACCAGCACACCATCGACATCGCCGAAGACGATGTCGCCCGGTGCGATGCGCACGGCGTTGATCTCGACCGCGACGCGAAAGTCCACCACCTTGCCGCGCGCGCCCTGGTCTTGCGCATAGCCGCCGTACGAAAAGACCGGGAAGCCGGCCTCCAGCACCTCGGGTGTGTCGCGCGACCAGCCGTCGAGCACCGCGCCGGCCGCCTTCAAATGCATCGCGCGCGTGGTCATCAGGCCACCCCACAACGCGAACTGCGGCGCGCAGCCGGTGGCGACATAGACTTCGTGCGCCTTCAGGTCATCGAGTGCCTGGAACAGCAGTCCGAAGGGCTCGCGGCTCAGCGGCAGCTGGCCTTCGGGCTCGCGCGCGGCGAAGCAGTTCGCTTCGAGGACCGGCATGGCGCGCCCTGCCACCACCATGTCGGCGCGCAGGCCCTTGATCTGCGGGCTCAGGAACTGGCGCAGAAGGCCCATCGTGTCGAGGATGTCGCCAACCACCGCCGGGAACAGCTTGCGGCGCATCAGCGCGAAAAGTTCGTCGTCGTCTTGCCATGTCGTCATGCCGCTCTCCCCCGTGATCGTCACACCGCGCCGCGACAAGGGTACTTCCCGTGTCATCGCCCGAAACGCGCCTCTATGATCGCCGCGCGATGCGTGATTCTGACGGGCGCCCCGGCCCGCGACGCAACTTTCCCACCGACCCGTCGCAGGAGACAAACGATGAAACTCAAGCTGCTCGCCGCCGCTGCCCTGATGGGCACGGCGCTGCTGGCCACGAACCCGGCCTTCGCCCAGGAAAATCTCACCGTCTGGTGGGGCAAGGGCTTCTACAAGGCCGAGGACGATGCGCTGTACGCCGCCATCAAGAAGTTCGAGGCCAAGTACCCGAAGTACAAGGTCGATCTGTCGTTGTACGCGCCTCAGGAAATGGTGCCGAAGTCGGTGGCCGCGATGGATGCCGGCAACCCGCCCGATGTGGCCTATGGCGACGTCTATGACTTCCAGGTCACCGCGAAGTGGGCCTACGACGGCAAGCTCGAAGACATCACCAGCATCATCGAGCCGCTGCGCGCGAAGTTCGAGCCGGCCGCGCTGTCCACCACCTTCCTCTACAACGACGCAGCCAAGACGCGGGCCTACTACGCCTTCCCGATCAAGCAGCAGACCATGCACATCCAGTACTGGAAGGACATGCTGGCCGAAGCGGGGTTCAAGGAAAGCGACATCCCGAAGGACTGGAAGGGCTACTGGGATTTCTGGTGCACCAAGGTCCAGGAAGGCGACCGCAAGGCCAGCGGCAAACGCACCTATGGCACCGGCTTTCCGATGGGCGTGAACTCCAGCGATTCGTTCTATTCGTTCCTGACCTTCATGGACGCCTACAACGTCAAGCTGGTCAGCGATTCGGGCAAGCTGCTGGTCGATGACCCGGCGGTGCGCCAGGGGCTGATCAACGCACTGACCGACTACACCTCGGTGTACACAAAGGGCTGCACGCCGCCATCGGCAACCGCCTGGAAGGATCCGGACAACAACGTGGCCTTCGCGAACAAGACCATCGCGATGACGCACAACGCGACCATCTCGATCGCCGCCACCCAGCTCGACGCGTCGAACAACCAGACGCTGACGCCCGAGCAACGCGCTGCGGCGAAGAAGAACTACTACGAGCTGATCGCCACGGCGGGCTTCCCGAACAAACCCGATGGCACGAAGATGGTCTATCGCGCGGCGGTGAAGACCGGTGTGATCTTCAAGGACGCGAAGAACAAGGCCGGTGCCAAGTTGTTCGTCGCCTTCATGCTCGACGAATCCAACCTGACGCCGTATGTCGAAGGCTCGCTCGGCCGCTGGTTCCCGGTGACGAAGGCTGCGCAGCAAAGTGCCTTCTGGAAAGCCGACCCGCATCGCACCGCCGTGTACAACCAGTTCATGGCCGGCACGACGCCGTTCGAATTCACGAAGAACTACAAGTTCACCGTGCTGAACAACGAAAACGTGTGGGCCAAGGCGATGAACCGCATCATCAACGAGAAGGTGTCGGTCGAACAGGCCACCGACGAGATGATCGCGCGCATCAAGGAAGTGGCGGGCTGATCGCCATGCGCAGCACCGCAGGCACGGGGGTGCCTGCCCTGCCCGGTCCGAAGCCGCGACCCGTGCCGCGGCCGGATCGGGTGTGCCGTTGCACCGTGCCGTCATGAACGCTGCCGTCATTGGCGCCGCCAAATCGGCCAAGCCTGCCAAGCCGCTGGGCAGTTGGGGCTTCTGGGGCCGCGCGATGGTCGTGCCCTATCTGCTGGTGTTCCTGATCTTCGTGCTCTACCCGGTGAGCTACGGGCTGTGGCTGGCACGCGCACCGGACAACTACGTCAGGCTCTTCGCCGACCCGATCTTTCTGCGCACCGCGATCAACACGGTGATCTTCGTGGTCGTGTCGGTGAACCTGAAGATGGCGATCGCGCTGTTCCTGTCGGGCTTCTTCCTGCACACCCGCTGGTGGATCAAGGTGCTGGCGGTGCTGTTCATCCTGCCGTGGGCGGTGCCGTCGATCCCGACCATCCTGTCGGTGCGCTTCATGCTCAACCCCGAATGGGGCGTGATCAACCAGACCATCTACCGCCTGACCGGCCTGGACGGGCCCAACTGGCTGAATGACCCGACCCTCGCGCTGAGCTTTTCGATGCTGATGCACATCTGGAAGTCGCTGCCCTTCTGGACCCTGATTCTGCTCGCCGGTCGCATGGCGATTCCGGGCGAGCAGTACGAGGCGGCCAGCGTCGATGGCGCTTCCAGCTGGCAGAAGTTCCTCTACATCACCTGGCCGTCGATGCGGGGCTTGTTCCTGACCTCGACGCTGCTGTCGATGATCTGGACGCTGGGCGACTTCAACAGCGTGTATCTGCTCACCGGCGGCGACCCGGCCGACCTGACGCATGTGCTGGCGACGCTGGGCGTGCGTTATCTACGGCTGGACGAAATCGAACTGGCGATGGCGGCGATCGTGGTGACGATGCCGCTGGTGCTGCCGCTGGTGTATTTCATGATGAAGCGGCTGTCGAAATGACTGCCCCCAAGGCCACCGCTGCGCAGCGTCCGCCCCCCCGAGGGGGAGCCGGCGAGCTTGGGACGGCCCGGCGCTCGCCGGTTCGCAAGCGCTTCACGCTGAGAAAGGTCAGCAACGAAGCCAAGCTGCTGCTGATCGGCATTCCGGTGCTGCTGTGGACGATGATCCCGGTCTATCACCTGTTCCTGTTCGCCATTTCACCGAAGGACACGGCCACGTCGGGCCGGCTGTGGCCCGAACATCCGACGTGGCAGAACTTCGACACCGTGCTGCAGCAAAAGCACTTCTACCTGAACCATTTCTGGCTGCAGCTCGGCAACTCGCTGGCCATTGCCGTCGCGGTCGGGCTGCTCACGCTGTTCGTCGCCACCACCGCCGCCTTCGCCATCAGCCGGCTCAAGGTCAAGGGTGGGCGCACGGTGATGAACATGGCGCTGTTCACCTACTTCATCCCGGCCGCCTTCCTGGCCGTGCCGATGTACAAGACGATGGCCAACTACGGGCTGCTGAACAACCGCTGGTCGCTGGTGCTGGCGATGGTGACGATTGCCTCGCCGTATTGCATCTGGGTGCTCAAACAGGCCTCCGACAAGCTGCCGTGGGAACTGGACGAGGCCGCGCGCATGGACGGCGCCACACCGCTGCAGTTGTTCCGCATGGTCTACATCCCGCTGATGGTGCCGTCGCTGGTCGCGGTCGGCACCTATGCGCTGCTGCTGGCCTGGAACGAATACCTCTACGCCTTCTTGCTGCTGTCGCACGAAGAGACGCTGACGCTGGCGGTGGCGTTGGGCAATTTCCTGGCCGCCGACGATTCCCCCTGGGAGCTGCTGATGGCCACCGGCTTCATCTATGCGCTGCCGCCGGCGGCGATCTACTACGCCTTCAAGCGCTACATGGTGTCGGGCCTGACGGCGGGCGCCGTGAAGAGCTGACGCAAGGACCTTCGACGCATGGCATCGGTATCGTTCCGCGACGTTCACAAGGCCTACGGCAAGGTCAAGGTCATCCACGGCATCGGCTTCGACATCGCCGACGGCGAGTTCGTGGTGCTCGTCGGCCCGTCGGGCTGCGGCAAGAGCACGCTGCTGCGCATGCTGGCCGGGCTGGAGGAAATCAGCGGCGGCGACATCGCCATCGACGAGCTGGTCGTCAACGACCTCGAATCGAAGGACCGCGACATCGCGATGGTGTTCCAGAGCTACGCGTTGTACCCGCACATGACGGTGGGCCAGAACATGGCCTTCAGCCTGAAGCTGCGCAAGGCCGCTCCGGCGACCATCGACGAGCGCGTGGCGAATGCGGCGCGCATCCTCAACCTGGACAAGCTGCTCGACCGCTACCCGCGCGAGCTGTCCGGCGGCCAGCGCCAGCGTGTGGCGATGGGTCGCGCCATCGTGCGCAAGCCCAAGGTCTTCCTCTTCGACGAGCCGCTGTCGAACCTGGACGCCAAGCTGCGCGTGGCCATGCGCGCCGAGATCAAGTCGTTGCACCAGCGGCTGAAGACGACCACGGTGTATGTCACGCACGACCAGATCGAAGCCATGACGATGGCCGACCGCATCGTCGTCATGCACGACGGCATCATCGAGCAGATCGGCACGCCACTGGAATTGTTCGACCATCCGCGCAACCTGTTCGTCGCGCAGTTCATCGGCTCACCGGCCATGAATGTGCTGGAAGGCACGTTGCGGCTCGACGACAAAGGTGCGTCGGTGCACGCGCAGGGCCGGCACTGGCCTGTCGCTTCTTCCGCGCAGGGCCGCGACGGGCAAAAGGTGCACTACGGCGTGCGCCCGGGCGACATTCGCATCACCGAGGAAGGCCAGGGCATTGCGGCGCAGGTGGAGGTGGTCGAACCCACCGGCGCCGAGACCGAACTGGTGCTGAAAGTCGGCGACAGCACGCTGGTGGTGGTGCTGCACGGCCGCACGACGGCGCGGCCCGATCAGACGGTCGGCCTCGACATCGATGCGCCCAAGGTGCACCTGTTCGACGCCGCGAGCGGCCAGCGCATCGATTGACCGTTAGGTGGTCGCGCGCGCATACGTCGTGATGGGTGTCAGCGGCTGCGGCAAGAGCACCGTCGGCCGTCGCCTGGCACAGACGCTGAGCCTGCACTATCTGGAAGGCGATGAGTTCCATCCGGCCGCGAACGTGGCGCGCATGGCGGCGGGCATCGCACTGACCGATGACGATCGGCGCGAATGGCTGCACAACCTGGGCGCACGCCTGGCACAAGCGCGCACCGCGCACGAAGGTGTTGTGCTGGCTTGTTCGGCGCTGAAGCGCAGCTACCGCGATGTGCTGCGCGGCGGCGACCCGGCCTTGCAGCTGGTGTACCTGCACGGCAGTCGCGAGTTGCTGGCCGCGCGCCTGGCGGCAAGGAAGGGCCACTACATGCCGGCTTCACTGCTCGACAGCCAGCTGGTCACCCTGCAAATCCCGCAGCCCGACGAAGGCGCGCTGGTGTTCGACGTCGAGCAGACCCCTGAAGACATCGTCGCCGCCATCGTGCGTCGCACCGACCATGACTGAATTCACCACAACCATTCTCTTCACCGACCACGACGGGCGGGCGCGCTTTCGCGACGAAGCCCTGAAGTTGAGCGAAGGCAGCGAGCAGGCGCAGCTGTCGCCACTGGCACCATCCGGCGGCTATCAGCTGCGGCACAGCCCGGTCGGCTTTCGCAGCCCGTTCCATTGCAGCGTCACGCCGCAGTGGGTGTTCATCCTCGGTGGCGAAATGGAGATCGGCCTGCAGGACGGCAGCTCGCGCGTGTTCAAGCCAGGCGAGCACTTCTACTCGGCCGACACGCTGCCCGCAGGCGCCGCCTTCGATGCCGCGGTGCACGGCCACTGGAGCCGCCAGCGTGGCAACGAACCGCTGGTGACCTTGTTCGTGCGCGGGTGAGGACATGGCGCCGCACCACCTCGCCGAATCAGACGTGCGCCGCTACCACGCGCAGGGCTATCTGGTGCCGTCATGGAGACTGAGCGAGGCGCGTGTGCAGCGGCTGCGCGCTGCACTCGATCGCTTGCTGGCAAACAACCCCGGCGTGCGACCGGAAAAGCTCGTCAGCGCGCACCTGTCGGGGCGCGGTGGCGCTGCCAACAGCGAAGGCGTGCGCGGCGATGATGAGTTCATGGCGCTGGCACGCGACGAGCAGATCCTCGACATGGTCGAAGCGCTGATCGGCCCCGACATCGTGCTGTGGGGCTGCCACGTCTTCTGCAAGCCGGCCGGCGACGGTCACGAAACGCCGTGGCACCAGGACGGCCATTACTGGCCGATCCGCCCGCTGGCCAATTGCACGGTGTGGGTGGCGCTGGACGCGTCGCTAGCCGACAACGGCTGCCTGCGCGTCATTCCCGGTTCGCACGCGGCACGGCTGACCCACCCGCACCTGCGCGAGGACCGCGCCGACGTGGCCTTGAACCAGCGCCTGGCCGACGACACGTTCGATGAGCGTCAGGCGGTGGATGTCGAACTGCAACCGGGCCAGATGTCGATGCACGACGTGTTCATGATCCACGGCGCGCGTCCCAACCGCTCCGCGCGCCGCCGCGCCGGCGTCGCCTTGCGCTACATGCCGGCGACGTCGGTGTTCGAACGAAACCTGAACCCGGCCGATGGCCAATCGGGCGTGTCGGTGGCCTTTGCGACGCGGCCGCTGTGGCTGCTGCGCGGTGTGGACCGCAGCGCGCGCAACGATTTTCAGGTCGGCTTCGACTGACCGGCCGCGGCCGACCAGCGCAGTTCGCCGATGCCGCCCGGAGTGGCGGCCGCGGGTGGCGCCACATCGAGAGCGCCCTGCCCTGGAAGTGCCGCAACGGCCGGGAACGGCTGCACGGGGGTGACCATGCGGGCCAGCAGCCATGACAGCAGCACGAACAGGCCCAGACCGGCAACGACGAAGACCACCAGCAATGCACCGTTCACCCACGGGTCGGTGAAGCCGGCGAAGCCCACCGCACAGGTGGCGGCCAGTGCCGCGCATTGAGCACGCGCACGGCCGCTCAGCAGGCCGCCCAGGGCCAGCACATAGGTGGTCAGGAAGCCAAACAGCATCGCCAATTGCATGAAACCCATGCGTTGCAGGCTGTCATTCAGGTCGGTCATGGTGGCTCGATCAGGGGTGCGTTTTCACAAGCACTCAGGCTCCCATGGTGGTGTGGGCCGGGCAATCCCACAGCTGGGGGACACATTTGCGCCGTTGTGACCGACCGCACACCGCCGGCCACACGTTGTAACAGGCTTCGATGACCTTTGCATGACCGCAACAGCCGCTGGCTGCCGCGCCGCACCACGGTGGTGCCAAGACCGGCCCGAGCGTCAGGTCAGGCTCTGTTCCAGCCGCAACTGCTCGTCGATGAGGCGCCGAAAGCGCAACAGCGCGTGGTCCATGGCCAGCGGCAGCATCGTCGATGCAGGCGTCAAGGCCAGGTTGCGCGCCTGGGCACGAATCATGTCGCGGTCTTCGTTGAAGGCGCCAAGCAAGCTGTCGAAGATCGACTGCGCGATGTGCCCGTCGACCGCGCCCTCACCCACGCGGTGAGACTGCTGGAAGAAGTAGTGCGTGCTGCTCGCCGTCTCGGGGGTCAAGGTCTGGCAGCTGTGCAATTGCACCGCACGGCGGTTGTCACCTTCAGCGTCAGCCACCGGCCGGCCGCCCGAGTGCATCAGCAACGTGCCCGGCAGCACGAAGTCGTAGATGAACCAGCGGTTCAGCGCGCTGTCGAAATCCCGGAAGCGGCGATAGAACGGCGGCGCCGGCACGTTCGGCACCCGGCGCGAGACACGGATGCCGCGTGGCACGGCTTCGATCTCGGCATGCGAACGCGCGATCTCGGGGCTGCCGCCGAGGGTCTTTTCATGCACGTAGCTCAGGTGCGAAAAATCCAGCAGGTTGTCGCAGATCAGCTGGTAGTTGACGTCGTAGTGCATGTAGCCCGGCAGGTTGCGCCATTCGGGGTGGTCGCACGAGAAGTTGTCGGGCAGCAGCGCCGCGTCGGCCGCATCGGGTGCGCCCATCCACACGAACACCCACTTGTTCTTCAGCACCACCGGATAGGCCCTGACGCGCGCCTTCGGCGGCACCGCGTCGAGCCCCGGCACCTCGATGCACACGCCGTGCGCATCGAACTTCAGGCCGTGGTAGCCGCAGCGCACGCAGTCGCCCTCGCGTCGGCCCGCCGACAGCGGCGCGCCGCGGTGACAGCAGCGGTCCTCGAGCGCGACCAGCGCATCGTCGGCAGTTCGGTACACAAGGATCGGCTCGCCGAGCACGGTGCGGCTGAACAGCGCATCGCGATGGATCTCGTGGTCCCATGCGATCACGTACCAGCAGTTGCGGATGAACATCCTGTGCTCCCCCTTCACGCGCCGGCGCGCGGCATCGACTTCAGTGCAGCGGCACGCCAGTCTTCGACTGCAGTTCCTCGCGCGTCACGCCCTCGGCGATTTCCACCACCTTCAGGCCCTGCGGGGTCACGTCCATCACCGCCAGGTCGGTGATGATGCGGTTGACCACGCCCACACCGGTCAACGGCAGCGTGCACTTGGGCAGGATCTTCAGGTCGATGCTGCCGTCCTTCTTCTTCGCCACGTGCTCCATCAGCACCAGCACGCGCGCCACGCCGGCCACCAGGTCCATCGCGCCGCCCATGCCCTTGACCATCTTGCCGGGGATCATCCAGTTGGCCAGATCACCCTGGTCGCTGACCTGCATCGCGCCCAGGATGCTGAGGTTGATCTTGCCACCGCGGATCATCGCGAAGCTGTCGTGGCTGCCGAAGATGCTGCTGCCCGGCAAGGTGGTCACGGTCTGCTTGCCGGCATTGATCAGGTCGGCATCGACCTGCGCTTCGGTCGGGAACGGGCCGATGCCGAGCATGCCGTTCTCGCTTTGCAGCCAGACCTCGATGTCGGGGCTGACGAAGTTGGCCACCAGCGTCGGCAGGCCGATGCCCAGGTTGACGTAGAAGCCGTCTTCGAGTTCCTTGGCGGCGCGCGCCGCCATCTGGTCGTGGGTCCAGGCCATGTCGGGCCTCCTTCGGAGCAAGTGGATAGCGGGTGCCTAGCGGCACCCTTGAAGGTGATGGCCGGCTAAACGCCGACCTTTTCAGTGAGGGTGCGCTTCTCGATGCGCTTCTCGGGGTTCTTGTTCAACACCAGCCGGTGCACGTAGATGCCCGGCAGATGGATCGAATCCGGATCGAGGCTGCCGGTGGGCACGATCTCCTCGACCTCGACGATGCTGATATGCCCGGCCATCGCCACCGCCGGGTTGAAGTTGCGCGCTGTCAGCCGGTAGATCAGGTTGCCCGACTCATCCGCCTTCCAGGCCTTCGACAACGACACGTCGGGCCGCAGCGAACGTTCCATGACATAAGTGTGGCCGTCGAACTCACGCAGTTCCTTGCCCTCGGCGACGAGTGTGCCGACGCCGGTGCGGGTGAAGAACGCCGGGATGCCGGCGCCACCGGCGCGCAGCTTTTCAGCCAGCGTGCCCTGCGGCGTGAATTCGAGTTCGAGTTCGCCGGCCAGGTACTGGCGCTCGAATTCCTTGTTCTCGCCGACGTAGCTGGAAATCATGCGCTTGATCTGGCGCGTTTCCAGCAGCTGGCCGAGGCCGAAGCCGTCGACACCGGCGTTGTTGGAGATGACGGTCAGGTTCTTCGCCTGGCTGTCGCGCAACGCGGCGATCAACGCTTCGGGAATGCCGCACAACCCGAAACCGCCGACGGCCATCAACTGGCCGTCCTCGACGACACCTTGCAGCGCCGCCTGGGCACTGGGGAAGATCTTCTTCATGCGCTTTTGCCTTTCGCCGAGCCAGACCGCAGCGTACTACGTAATGCATTACGTAGTCAGTACGTAGAATTGATTATTCAACGACCGCTGAAGCCGCGCATGACAAGCGACGCACCCATCGATCTGGCCCTGTTGCGCGCCACCTTGCCGAAGGTTGCAGCACCCTGGGTGCTGCAACTCCAACTCGAGCTGATCGAGGCACGCGCCGGCGAGGTGGTGATGCGCATGCCGGTGAGCGCGCCCCTGGTGCACGGCGGCGGCGTGCTCTGCGGCCAGGCGCTGATGGCGGCGGCCGACACGGCGATGATCCTGGCGATCACCAGCCAGCTCGGCACATTCAAGCCGATGACCACGGTGCAGTTGCAGACCAGCTTCATGCGCGCGGTGCGCGGCGACGCTGCACACGTCAGGCTGGTGGCGCGTGTGCTGCGCATGGGCCGAAAGCTGGTGTTCGGCGAAATCCACGTGAGCGCAGACGACGGCACGCTCGCCGCCCACGCCACCACCACCTACGCGTTGTTGTGACGCCGTGAACGCGGCCCAGACGCTGGACTATCGCACCGCTTTCGAGCTGGCGCCGATCGGCCTGGTGCTGTCGCGCGAGCGGCTGGTCACCGACATCAACCAGCACGCGCTGGCCATGTTCGGCGCGACGCGTGAGCAGTTGATCGGCCGCTCGCTGCAACTGCTGTATCCCACGCACGACGAGTTCGAACGCACCGGCCAGCGCATCGTTGCCAGCCTCGACGCGCAGGGCTGGTACGCCGATGACCGCATCATGAAGCGCCTGGGCAGCGCTCGGGCTGGCGAGCTGTTCTGGTGCCACGTCTCGGGCCGCGCGCTCGACCCTTCAGTGCCGCATGCCGCCGGCATCTGGGCCTTCGAGGACCTGTCGTCGCGGCGCGCGCTGAAGGTCGATTTCACGGCGCGCGAACGCGAGATCGCGGCGCTGCTGATCGACGGGCTGACGAGCAAACTGATCGGCAAGCGTCTGGGCATCAGCCCGCGCACGGTCGATGTCTATCGCGCGCGGCTGATGCGCAAGACCGGGCGCCGCGAACACCGGCGAGCTGGTCAACAAGTTGTTGTCGGCCTGAAGCCGGCGGCTGCTAGAGACCCAGGTCACCCGCCAGCCGCCAGCCGCGGCGCAGTTCCGCCGGCCATTCGCCGCCGTCCATCAACGCGTCCAGCGAGTCGCTTTGCGCACCGCATTCGAGGCCGTTGTCACGCAGCCAGTCGTCGTCGAAGTAGCTCATCCGGTAGCGCAGGCCGTCGTCGCACAACAGCGTGACGATCGAGCCCGTCTGCCCCCGAGTCTTCAGGCTTTGCGCGCAAGCCAGAGCGGCGATCAGGTTGGTGCCGGTGGAGCCGCCGACGCGCCGGCCCAGGCGCACGCTCAAGCTGTGCATCGCCGCCAGTGACCAGACATCGGGCACCTTGACCATCGCGTCGAGCACGCCCGGCACGAACGAGGCTTCGACCCGCGGGCGGCCGATGCCTTCGATGCGCGAACCACGGTTCAACGTCAACGCCGCATCGCCGCTGACGTAGTGATCGAAGAACACCGAGTGCTCGGCATCGACACCGCACACGCGCGTGTCGTGGCGACAGTAGTGCACGTAGCGGCCGATCGTCGCCAGCGTGCCGCCGGTGCCGGCGCTGGCCACGATCCAGGCCGGGCACGGGTGCGTCTCCTGCGCCATCTGCGTGTAGATGCTTTCGGCGATGTTGTTGTTGGCACGCCAGTCGGTGGCGCGCTCGGCATAGGTGAACTGGTCCATGCAATGGCCGCGCAGTTCGTCGGCCAGGCGCTGGCTCTCGGCATAGATGGCCGTCGGGTCATTCACCAGGTGGCAGCGCCCGCCGTGGAACTCGATCGCCGCGATCTTCTGCGGCGACACCCCCACCGGCATCACCGCAATGAAGGGCAGCGCGAGCAGACGCGCGAAGTAGGCCTCGCTGATGGCGGTGGAGCCGCTGGACGCCTCGACCACCGTCGAGCCCGCGTGCAGCCAGCCGTTGCACAGCGCGTGCAGGAACAGGCTGCGCGCCAGCCGGTGCTTCAGGCTGCCGGTCGGATGACTCGACTCGTCCTTCAGGTACAGATCGATGCCGGCGAAGCCGGGCAGCGGCAGCGGGATCAGGTGCGTGTCGCTCGAGCGCTGAAAGTCGGCCTCGATGCGGCGAATGGCCTCGCGCACCCAGGCGCGTCGCGTGTCGATGGCGATGTTCATCGCGCGCCGTTCATTCGATCAACGCGCGCATCGCCGCCGGCAGCGGAATCGACTTCTGCTGCGGAAAGTTGGTCCACACCACGGTGGCGCCACCGGCGGCGTAGATCACGCCCGGCTGATCGGTGCGTTCGAGCGTGCTGTACGAATCGAAACTGCTGCGACCCGGGTTGGCCACGTACAACTTCGCCAGCAGTTCGCCCGGGTACTCGAGCTGCTTGATGAAGTTGCAGAAGGCATTGACGATGACCAGCCCGTCGCCTTGCGCGTTGGGCGCGCCGCCGGCCAGGTGCATCCACTCGATGCGGATGATTTCGAGGTAGCGGAAGTACAGCGTGTTGTTGACATGGCCCATCGCGTCCATGTCGCCCCAGCGGATCGGCATGTGCATCTGGTGCACGAACTTCTTGGCCTCGGGAATCTCGAATCGCATCGGCGGCTCACAACAGGTGATGGGTGCGTGGCACTCAAACCGCTCCGCCGGTGTCGATGCCCAGTTCGTCGGCCAGGCGCTGCACCAGCGCGCGCAATTGCGCCACCTCGGCGGCCAGGCGCGTCTGTTCGGCTTTCAACGCGGCGATCTCGCCGACACCGATGCTGTCCCCGGCCCCGGCCGACGCCAAGTCATCGGCTGCCGGCAGCACCGGCTCACCACACAGCAGGTGCGCCCAGCGCGCTTCGCGCGCGCCGCTTGCGCGCGGCAGCTTCACAACGCGCGCCGGCTCGCGCTGCGCCATGTCCTGAAGCAGCATCTCGACGGCGGCCACGTCAGCGAAGCGGTGCAGCCGGTCGGCACTGGCCCGCAACTCGGCCGAGGTCTGCGCGCCACGCAGCATCAGCACCGTCAGCAATGCCGCCGCGTCGGGGCCCAGGTTGAACACCCGTGGCAGGTTGTGCTCGAACTTCAGCACGCGCGCGCTGCTGCCTTCGAAGACCAGGCTCAAGGACTTCAACCCATCCACAGCGACCATCACCTCGGCGTCGGTGGCCGAGATGACCGGCTCGCGCGCGGTCTTCTGGTTGCAGCCGGCGACCAGCGCGTTCAGCGACAGCGGATAGGTGTCGGGCACCGTGTGCTGCTTCTCGCACAGCACGCCGAGCACGCGCGCTTCGAGCGGGCTCAGCGCGCGCACCCAGCAGCCCTCGGTTCAGACCGCGAAGCCGTCATCGGCGGCGATCACCGCGCCATTGACGAAGTGGCTTTGCGCCGCGCACAGCATCACCAGCACGGCATCCAGATCCTGTGGCTCGCCGGCGCGCTTGCGCGGCAGCGTCTGCACCAGCCTGTGGCCCTGCTCGGTGGCGTTGAAGTGCTGGTTGATCTCGGTCACGATGTAGCCGGGGCACAGCGCATTCACGTTGATGCCGTAACGGCCCCACTCCAACGCCATCGCGCGGGTCATGTGGATCACGGCCGCCTTGCTCATGGCGTACACGCCGATCTGGTTCATCACCTTCAGCCCCGCGTTGGACGCGACATTGACGATGCGCCCGCCGATGAAGGTGCCCGGAGCAGCGCCGCGCGAACGCGCGATCATGCGCTTGCCGACCTCCTGCGCGACGAAGAACGCGCCGCGCAGGTTGGTGTTCATGACAAAGTCGAAATCGTCCGGCTCGACATCGATCAGCTTCTGGCTGCGCGCGACGCCGGCGTTGTTGACCAGGATGTCGATGGTGCCCATCTCGGTCTCGGCGTGGGCGACGGCCGACTTGATGCTGTCGGTGTCGGTGACGTCGAGTTCGACGATGTGCGCATCACCGTCCTGCGATTCGATCTCGGCGCGCAGTGTCTTCAGCCGTTCGGTGCGCCGCGCCGCCAGCACCACACCGGCGCCGGCCTTGGCCAGCGTGCGTGCGAACTGCGCGCCGAGGCCGCTGGATGCACCGGTGACCAGCGCCACCCGGCCCGACAGATCGATGTCGTAACTCATGCCTTGCCCCTGCAGAAAGATGCGTAGATACCCAGTGCGTGTTCGCGGTCACGATAGCACGCAGACCCCATGCGGCATGGACACGAGAGCGGGCCTGCGTACGGGGTCAGGATCAAAAAGCACGATCGTTCTATTTATTGCGCTGCGCCGCTAGAATCGCCGCTGGAATCCCCGCCAGGAGCAGCCGATGAGCCCACAACAAATCCTCGAAAAGTACGGCCCGCGCGAAGCGATGGAGTACGACGTCGTCATCGTCGGCGCCGGGCCGTCGGGGTTGTCGGCGGCGATCCACCTGAAGCAGCTCGCGGCCGCCGCCGAGAAAGAAGTCTCGGTGGTGGTGCTGGAAAAGGGCTCGGAACCCGGTGCGCACATCCTCAGTGGCGCAGTCATGGATCCGCGCGGCCTGAACGAACTGCTGCCCGAATGGCGCTCGCTCGGCGCGCCGCTCAGCCAGCCGGTGAGCGGTGACGAGGTGCTGTTCCTGCGCGAAGACAGTGCCGCGCGCACCCCCGACGCCTTCGTCCCCGATTGCCTGCACAACGAAGGCAACTTCGTCATCAGTCTGGAAGATGTGACCAAGTGGCTGGCACAGCAGGCCGAAGGCCTGGGCGTCGAGATCTTCCCCGGCTTCGCCGCTGCCGAAGTGCTGTACGACGACAGCGGCGCGGTCAAGGGCGTGGCCACCGGCAACCTGGGGCTGGGCAAGGACGGCGAGCCGCACGACGGCTTCCAGCTGGGCATGGAGTTGCTCGGCAAATACACGCTGTTCGCCGAGGGCTCGCGCGGCCATCTGGGCAAGCAGCTGATCGCGAAGTTCAAGCTTGACGCAAACAGCGATCCGCAGAGCTACGCGCTCGGCATCAAGGAACTGTGGGAAGTGCCCGCCGAGCAGGCGCGACCCGGACTGGTGGTGCACACCGCCGGCTGGCCGATGGACAACAAGACCTATGGCGGCGGCTTTCTGTATCACCTGGCCGACAACAAGGTGACGCTCGGTTTCGTCGTCGGCCTGGACTACGAGAACCCGTACCTGAGCCCGTTCGAGGAGATGCAGCGCTGGAAGACGCACGCCAGCATCCGCAAGCACATCGAAGGCGGCAAGCGCATCGGCTACGGCGCGCGCGCCATCACCGCCGGCGGCATCCTGAGCCTGCCGAAAACCGTGTTTCCCGGCGGCGCGCTGATCGGCTGCGACGCCGGTTACCTGAACGCCGCACGCATCAAGGGCAGCCATGCCGCCATCAAGACCGGCATGCTCGGCGCCGACGCCGCCTTCGCGGCCCTGCAGGCCGGGCGGCAGCACGACGAACTGGCCAGCTATCCTGAAGCCTTCAAGGCCAGCTGGCTGTTCGAAGAGCTCGACCGCTCGCGCAACTTCAAGCAGTGGTTCAAGAAGGGCAACCTCATCGGCGCGCTGATGACCGGCATCGAACAGTGGCTGCTGCCGAAGCTGGGCTTCAAGGCGCCGCCGTGGACACTGCACCGCGACAAGGGTGATCACCTCTTTCTGAAACCGGCCGCCGAGTGCACGCCGATCGTGTACCCGAAGCCCGACGGCAAGCTCACTTTCGATCGCCTGAGCAGCGTGTTCATCAGCAACACCAACCACGAGGAACAGCAGCCCTCGCACCTGACGCTGAAGGACGCCAGCGTGCCGGTGGCCATCAACCTGGCGCGTTATGCCGGGCCCGAAGCGCGCTACTGCCCGGCGGGCGTCTATGAGTTCGTGAAGAACGAAGACAACACGGACCGGCTGCAGATCAACGCGCAGAACTGCGTGCATTGCAAGACCTGCGACATCAAGGATCCGACGCAGAACATCGTCTGGGTCACGCCCGAAGGCGGCGGCGGGCCGAACTACGCGGGCATGTAGGGCCCGCCTGAATCGGCGCTGCCGGCTGGCGCCACCGCGCTCGGCGGTGATAGAACACCGGCATCGGCGCCGCTGCGGCGCAGCCCCCTTCGGATCACTTGCGCAAGTCCGTCACGCTGCCGACCTTGGCCCTGCTCGCTGCCCTGTGCAGCGCGGCGCTGCCTGCACTGGCGCAGGACGATCAGGTGCCCGAACGCAAGCGCTGGTGGGACGATTTCGGCAGCAACCTGCTGGTGCCACTGGGCGACTGGAGCATCTATCGCAAGAACGGCCTGCGCTTCGACAACAGCTTTCTCAGCACACGCCTGAAGCTGAACGCCAGTCTGTTCGCCGACACCGGCGTCGTGGGATTGAACGATCAACTCGACAATGCTTTTCCGGGCCAGTCCGGCACGCACACCGACATCACGCAGGCCCGCCTGACGCTGCTGGGCTGGCTGTTCGACTGGGGCATGTTCAAGCTGCAGCTGGAATTTGCCGAGCGACCGCAGATCAAGGATTCATGGTTTCAGCTGAACCCGCGGCCCTATATCGGCCTGATCACGATGGGCAACATGAAGGAGCCGTTCTCGCTCGGCGCGCTGGTCTCGAGCACCGACGGCACCTACCTGACGCGCGCGCTGCCGGTGATTGCCTTCGCGCCGGGCCGCAACATCGGCATCATGGCCAACAACACGGTGCTCGACGGCGCCGTCACCTGGGCCATCGGCGGCTTCTGGAACACCGGGTCTTACAGTGATTTCGCCGGCGCCAAGGACGCCTTCAGCAACAACATCGGTTTCGATGCCACCGGGCGAGTCACCTGGCTGCCGACCTACGCGGACGACGGCCGCACGCTGACGCACCTGGGCGTGTCGCTGTCCTTGCAGTCGTTCACAGGCGAGGTGCAATTTCGCGCCGTGCCCGAGACCTCGTTGATCGACGCCAACTTCGTCGACACCGGCTTGCTGCAGCCCGAGCGCGCGACGCTGATCGCGCTGGAGTATGCCGAGGTGCGCGGGCCCTGGTCGCTGCAGGCCGAACTGTTCGTGGACAAGTTGGACGCGCCGGCCCTGGGCAACCCGTTGCTGAAGGGCGCCTATGTCTCGCTGAGCCATGTGCTCACCGGCGAGCACCGTCTGTACGACCGTTCGGTGGGCGTGTTCGACGGCATCGTGCCAAAGCACAACTTCAGCTGGGCCGACGGCACCTGGGGCGCTTTCGAGGTGGCGCTGCGGCTGTCGACACTCGACCTCAGCGACGGCGCGCTGGCCGGTGGCCGCCAGCGCGACCTGACCGCGGCTTTCAACTGGATCTTGAACCCGCACACCCGGTTGATGCTCAACGTCGTGCACGGGCTGGTCAACGGCCGCGGCAACCCGCCGCCGGTGGACGGCGGCAGGACGAACATCGTGCAGGCACGCTTGCAGCTCGAGTTCTGATCTCTGCGCGTGCCTGCCTCAGCGTGGGTTGACGCCGCACCATCGCGCCATGAACAGCGCCAGCACCTGCGTCACCTGCATCATGCTGTCGATCGACACCCACTCGTCGATGCCGTGCGTGTTGCCCGACTGCGGGCCGTAGCAGGTGGCCGGAATGCCGCCGTAGAGCTGGAAGAAGCGTGCGTCGGTGGTGGCGGTGGAAGCAATCGCCACCGCCTCGCCGCCGACGATGTCGCGGTGGCAACCCTGCAGCAGCTGCACCATCGGCGTGTTCATGTCCACCAGCATGCCCTCGGCCTGGAAGCCTTCGTAGATGACTTCGTAGCGCACGCTCGCCTTCTTCGGGTGCGCTTCGTAGGCGGCGCGCAGCACCGCCTCGACCAGCGCACGCACCTGCGCCGGCTTCATGCCAGGATAGAAGCCGACGCGCACGTCGGCACGGCAATGCGTGGCCACCGACGACGCCCATTCGCCGCCCGCGAGCTTGCCGACATTGAAGTTGATCGGGTGGTCGTGGTGGCAGTAGTGCGGGTGGCGGTTGGCCGGCTCGTTCCACTGCGATTCGAGCTCCTTCAGTTTCGCGCACAGGTACTGGGCAAATTCGATCGCCGCCACGCCGGTCTGCGCCACCGAAGCGTGCACCGGGGTGCCGAGCACCTCGATGCCGACCCACATCACGCCCATCTGCGCGTCCATGATGCCGGGGATCGGCTCGGGGATCAGCGCCGCGTCGGCGCGGTAGCCCTGCACCAGGCAGGCCAGCGCGCCGTTGCCGGTGCACTCTTCCTCGATCACCGATTGCAGGAACACCGGTGCGGCCGGCTCCAGGCCGATGCGGCGCAGCGCTTCGAAGGCCATCGTGTAGGCGACGATGCCGGCCTTCATGTCGCCGGCGCCGCGCCCGTAGAGCTTGTCGCCATCGATCACCGGCTCGAAGGGGGGTTGTGACCACAGGCGTGCGGCGCCCACCGGCACGACATCGATGTGGCCGTTGAGGATCAGCGACTGGCCCCGCACCGGCCCGCGCGGCCGGTGCACGCCGACGACGTTCCTGCGCCCGGCATAGGGCAGGATCGAAGGCGAGTAGCCCGGGTGATCCCGAATCTTGTCCTCGTCGATCTCGAACCCGTCCACGCGCAGACCCAGACTTTCGAAGACGTGCGTCATGCGCCGCTGCGCCGACGCCTCGTGGCCCAGCAGCGAAGGCTCGCGAACCAGTTCGCCAAGCAGGCGCACAGCATCTTCGCGCAGCGCAGCGACGCTGTCGCTGATGGCACCGAGGGATACGTCGGCTGCGGCCGTGGTCTGCATGGGAGGCTCCTTCAGTGGACGAGGTGGCCGGTGCGCGCGGTGCGACAGCGGCCCAGGTTTCGCCATTGTGTCGGACCGTCATCCGCAGGCCCGAGAGGGTGCGCGATGTCGACACGCGCCTGAGCAGTAGCATCGTCGCCGATGGACTTCGACCCGGTCATCCTGTCGCGCATCCAGTTCGCGTTCGTCATCAGCTTCCACATCATCTTCCCGGCCTTCACCATCGGCCTGGCGGCGTGGCTGGCCACGATCGAGGGCGCGCGGCTGGTCACCGGCAATCCGCTGTACCGGCGCGTGTTCGATTTCTGGCTGCGTGTGTTCGCGGTGTCGTTCGGCATGGGCGTGGTCACCGGCATCGTCATGGCCTTCCAGTTCGGCACCAACTGGGGCGTGCTGGCCGAGAAGACCGGCTCGATCCAAGGGCCGTTGCTCGGCTACGAAAGCTTCACCGCCTTCATGCTCGAGGCCAGCTTCTTCGGCGTCATGCTGCTCGGGCGTGACCGCGTCTCGCCGCGTTTCTATTTCTTCGCCTGCTGCATGGTCACGCTGGGCACGATGTTCTCGTCGTTCTGGATCCTGGCCAACAACAGCTGGATGCAGGTGCCGGTGGGCCATGCCATCGCCGAGGGCCGCATCGTGCCCGCCGACTGGATGCAGATCGTGCTCGGCCCGGTGCAGCTGGTGCGCTGGCCGCACATGCTGCTGGCCGCCTTTCTGACCAGCGCGATGTGCGTGGCCGCGACAGGCGCCTGGTACGCCTTGCGCGGCGTGCACCGTGACGAAGGCCGCGTCATGCTGCACTGGGGCCTGGGGCTGGTGGCGGTACTGATTCCGGTGCAGCTGTTCTTCGGCCACCTCACCGGTGAATACGTGCTCAAACACCAGCCGGCCAAGTTCGCTGCCATCGAGGCGCGCTGGCTCAATGAACAACCGGCGAGCGAGGTGCTGATCGCCTGGCCCGACGAAGCCAATCAACGCAACCGCTTCGCCATCACCGTGCCCAAGCTGGGCAGCATGATCGCTTCGGGCAACTGGACATCAGCCGAAGTCGGGCTCGAATCGTTCCCGCGCGAAGACCGCCCGCCGGTGCTGATCCCGTTCTTCGGCTTTCGCATCATGGTCGGCATGGGCCTGGTGATGCTGGCGGTCTCGTGGTTCGGCAACTTCCTGCGCTGGCGTGGCCGCCTCGAGACGACACGCTGGTTCCTGTGGGGCACCTTCCTGGCGTTCCCCACCGGCTTCGTCGCCACGCTGGCCGGCTGGTACACGGCCGAAGTCGGTCGCCAGCCGTGGGTGGTGTATGGCCTGCTGCGCACGCAGGACGCGGTCACGCCGTCGCTGACCAGCGGCGATGTGCTGTTCTCGCTGATCACCTACATCGTGGTCTATGTGCTGTTCGTCTCGTTCGGCGTGTACTACATCTACAAGCTGCTGCGCGAGGGGCCCAAGGGCGCGGCACAGGCCATCCCCGGCGCCACTGCCAATCGCCCGCTGGCGTTCGCAGACGAAGCCGCCAGCGCGACCGGGGTGGGAGCAAAACCGTGAATGCCGCGCCGCCGAGCGAACTGGCGCTGTTCTGGGCCGCGGTGATCGCCGTATCGATCCTGGTCTATGTCGTGCTCGACGGCTTCGACCTGGGTGTGGGCATCCTCTTCGGCGGCGCGCGCGACGAGCCGATGCGCGTGACGATGATGAACACCATCGCGCCGTTCTGGGACGGCAACGAGACCTGGCTGGTCATCGTCGGCGCCGGCCTGTTCGCCACCTTTCCGGCGGTGTATGCGGTGTTCCTGGGCGCCTTCTACATCCCGGTGCTGTTGTTGTTGGTCGGCCTCATCTTCCGCGGCGTGGCCTTCGAGTTTCGCCACCGCACCGAGACGATGCGCTGGTTGTGGGATTGGGGCTTCTTCGTCGGCTCGGTCGTCGTCACCTTCGTGCAGGGCGCGGCAGTGGGCGCGATGATGCGCGGCCTGGCAGTGAAGGACGGGCAGTTCGCCGGCACATCCTTCGATTGGCTGCACCCCTTCGCCGTGCTCACCGGCATCGGCCTGGTGTTCGGCTATGCGCTGCTCGGCGCGGGCTGGATCGTCGTCAAGAGTGATGGGCCGCTGCGCGACTGGGCCTACCGGCGCATCCCCTGGCTGGCCGCCATCGTGTTCGTGCTCATCGGCGTGGCCTTCGCGGTGGTGATCGGTGTCGATGCCGGTGCGGTGGCGCAAGGCCATCTGCGTGATCGGCCCTGGGGCTGGGTCTTTCCGGCGGCCGGCGTGGCCGCGTTGGTTGCCGTGGTGCTGGCCTCGAGGGCGCGGCGCGACATCGGGCCGTTCGCTTGCACGGTGCTGTTCTTCCTGTGTGCCTACCTGAGCCTGGGCGTGATGTTCTGGCCCTACATGGTGCCCTACGAGCTCACGGTCGGCGATGCCGCCGCGCCCGATGTGTCGCTGCGCTTCCTGTTCTACGGCGGCGTGGTGGTGATCCCGGTGATCGCGCGTGTACACCGCCTGGCGTGTACTGGGTGTTTCGCGGCAAGGTGCGCAGCGGCTACGGTTAAGCCTGACACCGGCGTTCGCCGTCAAGGCATGGCCAGCACCGCCAGCGCCACCGACGCCAACCGCGCCAGCGCCGAATCGGCGCGCGAGGTCAGCACCACCGGCACCTTCGCGCCCAGCACCAGGCCGGCGCAATCGCCACCGCCGATGTAGTTGAAGCTCTTGTAGAGCATGTTGCCGGCATTCAGATCGGGCATCAGCAGCAGGTCGGCATCGCCCGCGACGCTCGAGGTGATGCCCTTGATGCGCGCCGCCTCGGCGCTGATGGCGTTGTCGAAGCCGAACGGCCCTTCGACCACCGCACCCGGCCATGCGCCCTGCCCGGCCAACGCGACCAATGCCTGCGCATCGAGCGTGGCGGGAATCGCCGGGTTCACCGTTTCCACTGCGGCGACGATGGCCACCTTCGGCTGCTCGATGCCCAGCGCGCGCAGCAGCGCCAAGGCGTTGGTGATGATGTCCTGCTTGGTGCGCAGGTTCGGCGCGATGTTGACCACGCAATCGGCCAGCGCCAGCAGCTTCGGGTAGCGCGGCAGGTCGAAGACGAAGGCGTGGCTGATGCGCGTGCCGCTGCGCAGGCCATGGCTCTTGGCGACGATGGCCGACATCAGCTCGTCGGTGTGCAGCGAACCTTTCATCAACGCGCCCAGCGTGCCGTCGCGCGCCATCTCGACGGCGCGGGCGGCGGCATCTTGCGCCCGCGCGCCGGTGTCGACGATCTCGATACCGGACACATCGATTTGCGCGTCGCCCGCGGCACGAACAATCGACGCGTGTGGGCCCAGCAGCAGCGGCCGCGCCAAGGCAGCGGCGGCCATGCTTGTGGCGGCTTCGATCGCCAGCCGGTCGGCGGCGAACACCACCCCGAGCGTCGGCAAGGCATTGCGCCGCGCCGCGCGCTGTCGGGCGCGAACGATCAGCTCTTCGAGGCGAGCGTGGGGTTCGGCGGGGCTTGCAGCGGGAGACGTCATGTCGATGGGCGAGGAGCGTGGATCGCGGCCGCTGCCGCCGTGCCGCAGGGCCAAAACGGGACGGAACGTACCATAATCTTTGCGACCATGGCTGCGCCTCGAACGCCCTCGCCGGCATCCCGCCCGCACCGCGAGCTTCTCGCCGCATGCTGACACCGTCGGGCCTGTCGCCGTGGCTGTGGGGCCTGGCGCTGCTGGTCTCGCTGGGTGCGGGGGCGGTGCGCGGATTTGCCGGGTTCGGCTATTCGGCGCTGACCGTGGCTGCGCTGTCGGTCGTCACCTCGCCGGCGCCGATCGTGCCGGCGGTGCTGGCGCTCGAGGTGCTGGCCAGCCTGAGCCTGGTGCGCGAAGCGCTGCGCGATGCCGATCGTGCCTGGTTGCGCTGGCTGCTGGCCGGCAACCTGGTGTTCGTGCCGGTGGGCGTGTGGCTGCTGGCGCGGTTGCCCGAGGACGTGGTGCGCCTGGCCGTGGCCGGCGCCTTGATGTCGGTGGCGCTGTTCATCCGCGCCACCGGTGCGCGCACGCTCCACCCCTCACCCGCGTTGAAGGGCGGCCGCGGGCGTGTCGTCGGGGTTGTTGAACGGCCTCACCGCCAGCGGCGGCATTGCCGCGGCGTTGGTCATGGCCGGTGTGCGGCTGCCCAGCACCGCGCTGCGCGGCACCATGATCCTGTTCCTGCTGTGCAGCGGCGCCTATGCCGTGATGTGGGCCGCGCTGATGGCCGGCCTGGTCGGCGCGCCGGTGTCGTTGGTGGGGCCGCACACGCTGGCCTGGGTGCTGGTGCTGGGGCCGTCGATGTTCGTCGGCATCTGGCTCGGCCGGCGCGCGTTTCAAGGCGCCGACCCGGCCCGCTATCGCGGCTTCGTCTTGAACCTGCTGATGGCCATTTCGGCCGTCGGCCTGGCGCGGGCGAGCATGGTGTTGTGGCGCTAAGCCACTGGACGCACCACAACCGGCGCGCGCCGCCGCTGAGCCGCCAGCGCGAGGCGGACAAACCCGATTGACAGCGGCTGCTGCGCTGACTATTCTGATTTATAGAAATATGTTCTATATGTTGGAATGGACAAGACGCTGATCAAGGGCGTCGAATTGCTGGGCCAGCTGGTGCGCGCGGGTGTCCCCTGTGGCGTCAGTGAGCTGGCGCGCCAGAGCGGGCTGAATCCGAGCAACGTGCACCGCACCCTGCAGACGTGGACGCATCTGGGCTTTGTCGCACAGGACGCTGCCAGTGGTGCATACCAGTGCACGCTGCGCCTGTTCGAATGGGGCAGCCGCGTCGCCGACGGCATCGACGTGCGCAGGCTGGCACGCGAGCCCTTGGCGCGCATCGCCCATCAGACTCAAGAGACGATCCATCTGTCGGTGCTGGAGGGCGCCGACATCGTGTATCTGGAAAAGATCGACAGCCCGCAACCGGTGCGCGCCTATTCGGAAGTCGGCGGCCGGGCGCCGGCCCACTGCGTGGCCACCGGCAAGGCGCTGCTGGCCCATGCCGGCGAGGCCGCGCTGGCGGCGCTGCCGCTGCCGTTGCCGCGCTCGACGAACCGCACCGTGACCGACCTGAAGGCCCTGCGCGTGCAGCTGCAGCAGGCGCGGCGGGCCGGCTTTGCCGTCAACCGCGAGGAATGGCGACTGGGCGTCAGTGGCCTGGGCGCGCCGGTGTTCGACCAGAGCGGCCGCGCCATTGCGGCGGTCGGCCTGTCGGCGCCGTCGGCACGGCTGAGCGACGCGCGCATGCAGCAGCTCGGCCGGGCCCTCGCCGCCACGGCGCAGGAAATCACGCGGGCTCTCGGCGGCGGGACGCCGAAGCCCTTGCCCCCCTCCCGCAAACCACGACTGGAGACATGATGAACATGAGCCTTTGCAAGCGATTGACCTGGATGACGACACTCGCGCTGGCCGCGGCGCCGCTGGCCGTGGCACAGGAGAAATTCCCCAGCCGCCCGGTGGAGGTGGTGGTCACCTTTGGCCCCGGCGGCGGCGCCGACGCGATGGGCCGCAAGATGTCGCAGCTGCTGGAAAAGCAGCTCGGCGTGCCGTTCCCGGTGGCCAACGTCGGCGGCGCCTCGGGCAACGCCGGCCTGACCAAGGTGCTGACCGCCGCGCCCGATGGCTACACCGTGGGCACGCTGATCGCGCTGACGGTGTCGTCGTGGGCCGCCGGCCTGGGCACCGCCAAGCCGGAGGACTTCGCCATCGTCGCCGTCACGCAGGATTCGCCGTCGATGATGTTCGTGCCTGCCGACAGCCCGTTCAAGACCTTCAAGGACATGCTCGACTTCGCCAAGGCCAACCCCGGCAAGCTGAAGATCGCCACCTCGGGCTACGGCACGCAGGACGACATCACCATCAAGTACTTCGATTCGAAGGGCTACAAGATGACCAATGTGCCCTTCGCCAAGCCGGCCGAGCGCTACGCCTCGCCGATCGGCAAGCACACCGATGCGATCTACGAAGAGCCGGGTGATGTCGCGCCCTTCGTGCAGGCCGGCCAGCTGCGCGCGCTGGTGGTCTTCGACGACGAGCGCCACGCGGCCTTCAAGGACACGCCGGCTTCGAAGGAACTGGGCTTCGAGATCAGCGACCTGCCCAACTTCCGCACGCTGGCGGTGAGCGCGAAGACGCCGCCCGAGAAGGTGAAGGTGTTGTCCGACGCGGTCAACGCGGCGCTGGCCACGCCGGAATGGAAGAAGTTCTGTACCGAGACCTACACCTGTGCCTCACGCAGCTTCACGCCGGCCGAGGCGCAGACCTACGTCAAGGCCTTCCAGGACAAGGTCAAGGCCTACCTCGTCAGCTTCAAGTGAACACCGCGCAGCGCTCCTGGCGGCCGGTGGCCGCGCCGCTGGCCTTTGCGCTCGGCGCGGCGCTGCTGACGCGCTTCGTCACCGACCGGCCGGAAGAAGCCGCCGCAATGGCGCGTGGCATCGCCGGGCCGACGACCTGGCCGACGCTGATGCTTTATCTGGTGATGCTGTTTGCGCTGGCCTGGGCGGTGCAGCGTGTGGCGATGGTGCTGCGGCGGCGCGAGTTGTCCGCGGCGCAGATTGGCGCAGCAGCGCCGGGTGCGGCAGTGGCCGGTGGTGCCCGCGTGTGGCTCGGCATCGTGCTGGTGCTGGCCTACGGCTTCGGCATGCCGTGGCTCGGCTTCGCGCTGTCCACGCTGCTCTACATCGTGCTGTGGCTGTTGCTCGGCGGCATCCGCAAGCCGTTGCAGATCACGCTGGTCAGCGGCATCGGCACGCTGGTGTTTCTGTACTTCTTCGTCAAGGTGGCGTTGATGCCGCTGGATCGCGGCGTCGGCGCGATCGGTGAATTCAGCGTCGGGCTGTACCGCGTCCTCGGGATCTACTGAGCACCACGGCGATGGACGTCTTCGTCAACCTGTTCCACGGCCTGCTGACGGCGCTGGAGCCGCTCAACTTCCTGATCATGCTGACGGGCCTGGGCGTGGGCGTGGTGGCCGGCGCGCTGCCCGGCATCTCGTTCGTCAACGCGATGGCGATGGCGCTGCCCTTCACCTACCTGATGACGCCGCTGACGGCGATGGTCTTCCTCGGCGGCATTTATGCCGGCGGTGTGTTCGGCGGCTCGATCTCGGCCATCCTGATCAACATCCCCGGCACGCCGGCGTCGCTGCCCAGTTGCTGGGACGGCTACCCGATGACCAAGCGCGGCGAGGCGGCGCGCGCGCTGGCTCTGGCCATCGCCGCGTCGGCCACCGGCGGGTTGGCCAGCGCCCTGCTGCTGACCTTCGGCGCGCCGCCCTTCGCCAAATTGGCACTGGCCTTCGACCAGCCCGAGTTCTTCGCCGCCACCTTCCTCGGACTGGTCAGCATCATCGCCATCGCCAAGGCCACGCCGTGGATCAGCCTGGTCTCGCTGTTCAGCGGCATCGTCATCGGCAGTGTCGGCGTCGATCCGCTGTACGGCCTGCCGCGCCTCACCTTCGGCATCCCGGCGCTGCAGAACGGCATCAACTTCGTGGTCGTCATGATCGGCCTGTTCGCACTCGGCGAGGTGCTGGAGATGCTGGGCCAGAAGGCGCACGCGCAGGGCGGGCCGGGCAAGGTCAGGCTGAAGGCGCCATCGCTGAAGGAGATGTGGGCGCTGAAGGGCACGGCCGCGCGCGGCACCGGCATCGGCTGCATGATCGGCATGATTCCCGGCGCCGGCGCCACCGTCGGCGCGGTCATCGCCTACGGTGTGGAGAAGCAGGTCTCGCCGCGCGGGCATGAGTTCGGCACCGGCGTCGAAGCCGGGCTCGTGGCACCGGAGGCGGCGAAGAACGCGACCACCGGCGCGGCGATGATTCCGCTGCTCACACTCGGCATTCCCGGCAGCGCGGCGACCGCGATCATGCTGGCTGCGCTGGTGCTGCACGGCGTGACGCCGGGGCCGTTGCTGTTCGCCACGCAGACGAACATGGTCTACACCATCTTCGCCAGCCTGCTGCTGGCCAACCTGTGCATGATCGGCGCCGGGGTGGTGGTGGCGCGCGGCTTCGCGTCGTTGATGAAGGTGCCGCCGACCGTGCTGGGCGCCTTCATCGTCGTACTCAGCGTGGTCGGCGCATTCGGCGTGCGCAACAACATCGCCGATGTCTACATCTGCCTGAGCTTCGGCGTGCTCGGCTACCTGATGAAGCGCTTCGATTTCCCGTCGGCACCGCTGGTGCTGGGGGTGATTCTCGGGCCGCTGGCCGAGCGCTATTTCATGACCTCGCTGGCCAACTACGACGACGACCTGACGATTTTTTTCACGCGCCCGATCAGCGCCACCATCCTCGCCTTTGCCGGCCTGTTCGTGCTGTGGGCGCTGGTGCCCGACGTGAAGAGCAAGCTGACGCGGGTGTTCTCCAGGAGTTGAAACGATGAACGATGTGAGCGAGATGATTTCCGAGCTGGTCGCCAAGGCCCGGGCCGCGCAGCGCATCGCCGACGGCTACGACCAGCAGCGCATCGACGAACTGGTGGTGGCCGCCGGCTGGGCCATCATCGAACCGGCGCGCAACCGCACGCTTGCCGAGCTGGCCGTCGCCGATACCGGCATCGGCAGCGTCGAAGACAAGCTGCGCAAGAACCACCGCAAGACCCTCGGCCTGCTGCGTGACCTGGCGGATGCCAAGTCAGTCGGCGTCATCGCCGAGCACCCCGAAAGCGGCTTGATCGAGATCGCCCGCCCGGTGGGCGTGGTCTGCGCCATCACGCCATCGACCAACCCGGCGGCGACGCCGGCGAACAAGATCATCAATGCGCTGAAGGGGCGCAATGCGGTCATCGTCGCGCCGTCGCCGAAGGGCTGGAGCACGGCGGCGAAGCTGCTCGAATTCATCCACGCGCAGTTCGATCGCATCGGCGCGCCGCGCGACCTGGTGCAGCTACTGCCGGCGCCGGTGAACAAGCAATCCACGGCCGAGTTGATGAAGCAGTGCGATCTGGTCGTCGCCACCGGCTCGGGGGCCAATGTGCGCGCCGCCTACACCTGCGGCACACCGGCCTTCGGCGTCGGTGCGGGCAACGTCGCCGGCATCGTCGACGAGAGCGCCGACGTGGCTGCGGCGGCCGATCGCATCGTGCTGTCGAAGACCTTCGATCACGCCACCAGCTGTTCATCGGAGAACAGCATCGTGATCGTCGAGGTGGTGCGCGAGCCGCTGCTGGCGGCGCTGGCCGCACGCGGCGCCGTGCTGCTGGACGCCATGCAGAAGGCCGCGTTGCAGCGGCTGATGTGGCCGGAAGGCAAGTTGTCATCGGCAGTGATCGGCCAATCGGCCGTGCGCATCGCACAACAGGCCGGCTTCGATGGCCTCGCGAAAGAATCGCTGCGCATTCTGATGGTCGACGAGGATGCGCAGCACGGCTTCGGCCCTGAGCATCCGTTCTCCGGCGAAAAGCTCAGTCCGGTGCTGACGCTGTACAGCGCGCGCGACTTCGCCGATGCGCAGCGCATCGTCGAGCGCATCTACGCATACCAGGGCGCGGGCCATTCGGTGGGCCTGCACAGCCGCCTGCCCGAGCGCGCACTCGAGCTCGGGTTGCAGCTGCCGGTGTCGCGCGTCATCTTCAATCAGGCGCACTGCATCGCCACCGGCGGCAGCTTCGACAACGGCCTGCCGTTTTCGCTGTCGATGGGCTGCGGCACCTGGGGCAACAACAACTTCTCCGACAACATGAACTACCGCCACTACCTGAACATCACGCGCGTGTCGAAGCCGATCGCCGAGAAGGTGCCGAGTGAGCAGGACATCTTCGGCGCCTTCTTCGAGCGCCACGGGCGCAGCTGAGATGGCAATCCCGCCAGACCCGCCGCGCACGGTGCATGCGCTGGTCGAGCGGCAGGCGGCCGAGCAACCCGACGCGGTTTATGCGCTGAGCACCGACGGCAAGCACACGCTGAGCTTCGGCCAACTGGCGCGGGACTGTCGCGCGGTCGCTGCCTGGCTGCGCGCCCAGAACTCGACGCCTGGCGATGTGATCAGCGTGGTCCTGCCGAATGGTCTGCAGACGCTGCGCATCCTGCTCGGCGCGATGCACGGCGGCTGGTGCGTGAACGCCGTGAACCTGCTGGCGCAGGCCGAACAGATGCACTACGTGCTGGAACATTCCGACTGCCGCGTGGTGGTGGTCGACGCCGAGCGCGAAGCGCTGGTGCGGCAGATGCTGGCCCGCATCGATCGACGCGGTGGCAGTGCTGGTTACCGAAGCCGATGCCCGCGCGATCCCCGCGCAGCCTGCTGCCGAAGCGCCGGCACCGGCTCCGGATTCGCTGGCGCTGTTGATGTACACCTCGGGCACCACCGGCCGGCCCAAGGGCGTGATGCTGACGCAGGCCAACCTGGCGGCCAACGCACGAGCCATCAGCCACGAGCACGGCCTGGCGGCTCACGACCGCGTGCTGGCGGTGCTGCCGCTGTACCACATCAACGCCTTCGCGGTGACGATGCTCAGCCCCCTGGCGCACGGCGGCAGCCTGGCGATGACGCCGAGGTTCTCGGCCGCGCGCTTCTGGGCGCAGGCGCAAGAACATCGCTGCACCTGGCTCAACGTGGTGCCGACGATGGTCTCGTACCTGCTCGAGGGCGACGATCCGCCGGCCGGGCTGGCGGCACAGGTCCGCTTTTGTCGCAGCGCGTCGGCCGCGCTGCCGCCGGAGCATTTGCGCGCCTTCGAAAGGCGCTTCGGCATCGGCGTCGTCGAAACGATGGGCCTGACCGAGACCGCCGCGCCGGCTTTCAGCAACCCGATGGACCCGGCACGGCGCAAGCTGGGCGCGGTGGGCCTGGCCTCGGGCTGCGAGGCGCGCGTGGTGGATGCGCAGCTGCAACCGCGGTCCGATGGCGAAACCGGAGAGATCGTCATTCGCGGCCCGAACGTGATGCGCGGCTACTACAAGAACGACGCGGCCACGCGCGCCGGCTTCACCGCCGACGGCTGGCTGCGCAGTGGCGACCTGGGGCATCGCGATGCCGACGGCTTCTTCTTCGTCACCGGCCGCATCAAGGAGCTGATCATCAAGGGCGGCGAGAACATCGCGCCGCGCGAAATCGACGAAGTGCTGCTGCGCCATCCGGCCGTGCTCGAAGCCGCCGCGGTGGGCGTGCCCGACAAGCACTACGGGCAGGAGATCATGGCCTGCATCGTGCTGCGCGACAGCCCGGCCTGCGACGAGGCCGAACTGCGCGCCTTTTGCGAGCAGCACCTGGGCCGCTACAAGACGCCGAAGTTCTTTCGCTTCGTCGCCGAGCTGCCGCGCGGTCCCTCGGGCAAGGTGCAGCGGCTGAAGCTTCTGGACGGCGCGAAGCTCGTGTAAGCGCTGGCCATCGGCAGCCCGCGCCCGGCGCTGCCCGCGGCATGCCCTTTCCCGACGGCAGCGAAGAGGGCCGGCATGCCAGAATCGTTCGGCGCGGCGTACCGAAATCGAAAACACCACCCCGCCGACCGAGAAGCCGTGCAGCCGTGTTCCAGTCCTTCTTTCCGAAACCCCGTCTCTTCTTCATCTCGGCTGCCGCCTGGGCGCTGATCGCGATCCTGCTCTGGTACGCCGGCGGCGATCGTCTGGGAACCTTCGTCGGCCTGCCACCCCTTCGCTGCCAAGGCCGAGCCGATCATCGGCGTGGCGGTCTTCTGGTCCACCCCTTTTCTGTGGTTCTACATCTACTACGCGATCGCGGTGGCCGCGTTCTGCGGCTTCTGGTTCATCTACAGCCCGCATCGCTGGCAAAGGTGGTCGCTGCTGGGCACCGCGCTGATCGTCTTCAACACCTACTTCTCGGTCCAGGTCAGCGTGGCCATCAACGCCTGGTACGGCCCGTTCTACGACCTGATCCAGCAGGCGCTCGGCAAGACCGTCCCGGTCACCGCCGAGCAGCTCTACATCGGCATGATCGGCTTTGCAGGGATTGCCTTTCTCGCCGTCACGGTGGGGGTTCTCAACCTGTTCTTCGTCAGCCACTGGATCTTCCGCTGGCGCACCGCCATGAACGAGTACTACATGGCGCACTGGCCTCGGCTTCGCCAGATCGAAGGCGCCTCGCAGCGTGTCCAGGAGGACACCATGCGCTTCGCCTCGACCATGGAGCAGCTCGGCGTCAGCCTGGTGAGCGCGGTGATGACGCTCATCGCCTTCCTGCCGGTGCTGTTCAAGCTCGGCATTGAAATCACCGAGTTGCCGTTCATCGGCCACCTGCCGCACGCGTTGGTCTGGGCCGCATTGTTCTGGTCGATCTTCGGCACGGTCTTTCTGGCCGGGGTGGGTGTCAGGCTGCCGGGACTCGAGTTCCGCAACCAACGTGTCGAGGCCTCGTATCGCAAGGAACTGGTCTATGGCGAGGACGACCCGGACCGCGCGCAACCGCCCACCGTCGCGGAACTGTTCGCCAACGTGCGCAAGAACTACTTCCGGCTGTACTTTCACTACATGTACTTCAACGTCGCGCGCATCTTCTATCTGCAGGCGGACAACCTGTTCAGCCTGTTCGTGCTGGTGCCGTCGATCGTGGCCGGAAAACTGACGCTCGGGCTGCTGACGCAGATCACCAACGTCTTCGACCAGGTCCGCAACTCGTTCCAGTACCTGGTGAATTCGTGGACCACGATCGTGGAACTGCTGTCGATCTACAAGAGGCTGCGGACTTTCGAGGCGGCACTCGATGACCGGCCGTTGCCGAGCATCGATCGGGAATACCTCGCCCGCGGCGAAAGCGCTTGATGCGTCAGCCCACCTTCGGCAGCAGCACCAGCGAAAACCACGGCACGAAGGCGGTCAGGAACCAGGCCACCAGCAGCCCGCTCAGGTAGAGCATCGCAAAGCGCACCAGCTTCGAATAGGGAATGCCGGTGACGCCGCTGGCGACGAACAGGTTCAGCCCGAACGGCGGCGTGATGAATCCGATCGCCGCGCCGACCAGGAAGATGACGCTGAAGTGCACCGGATCGACGCCGTGCGCCACCGCGATCGGCGCCAGGATCGGCGCGAAGATCACCGTCACCGGCAGGCTTTCGAGGATGCAGCCGGCGGCCATCACGATGGCCATGCACACCAGCAGCACGACCACCTCGCTGTTGCCGAACCAGGCGACGAAGGCGGCCACCGCCTCGGCGGCGCCGAGCAGGCCGAAGACCTGTTGCATGACGATGGATATGGCGATCATCGGCGCCAGCATGCCGGTGAGCTGGCCCGAGCGCAGCAGGATGTCGGGCAGTTGGCGCCATTTGATCTCGCGCGTCAGCAGCAAGCCGGCGAGCAGGCAGAAGCCGACCGTGATCGCCGCCGCTTCGGTGGGCGAGAAGATACCCGAGTAGATGCCGTAGATGACGATGAAGATGGCGAAGAAGCCCAGGTAGGCGCGCCCTGCCGTGCGGCCGACGCGTGACCAGTCCAGCGCTTCCACCGACCCCCAGCCGAAGCGGCGCGAGGCGAACCAGCACACGAACATCATCGACAGCACCATCAGCGCACCGGGCAGGATGCCGGCGACGAACAGGTCCGAAATGGACAGGTTCATCAAGAAGCCATAGACGATGAAGATGATCGACGGCGGGATGATGATGCCCACCGTGCCGCCGGCAGCCGCGGTGGCGGCGGCGAAGCGGGTGTCGTAGCCGTCCTTCACCAGCAGCGGATGCATGATGCCGCCGATGGTGGCGGTGGTGGCCGAGTTGGAGCCCGAGATGGCGGCGAACAGCCCGCACGACCCCAGCGTCGCCAGCCCCAGCCCCCCGCGCAGCCAGCTCATGCACGCATGCGCGAAATCGGCCAGGCGGCGCGCGATGCCGGCCGCGGCGATGAGGTCGCCGGTGAGGATGAACAGCGGCAGCGACAACAGGCCGAAGAAGTTCAGACCTTCGAACAGCGTGACGCCGACATTGGCCAGCGTGAAGTCGATGATCAGCGAAGCGCCGACGACCCAGTAGCCGATGACGAGGAAGATCGGCACGCCGATCAGGAACATCACGACCACACCGGTCGAAAGCAGCCCGAGCAACATGCCTTGGTCCATGGCGCGGCTTTCGGTTCAGGACTGGCCGATGGCCTGAATATCGACGAGGAAGGGCTCGCGCCGGCGCCAGCGGCCGATGTCGTCCCACAGGTTTTGCAACACGCGCACGATCAGCATCGCCCAGGCCAGCGGCGTGGCCAGGTAGAACCACCACTGCATGACGTTGTCGGTGCCCTGCACGATGGCGAAGTTCATCTCCACCAGCCGCGTCTGCTCGATGGTGAAGTACAGCACGATGACGCCGAAGCCGATCCACAGCGCGGCATCGAGCCACATGCAAGCGAACTGCCACGCATACGGCAGCCGCAGCCGCAGGTCGTTGAACACCAGGTGGGTGCGCTTGCGCACGTTGTGCGAGCAGCCGATCCACGTCACCCAAAGGAACAGGTAGATCGGAATCGAGGAGCTCCACGGGATCTGCGTCTTGAAGATGAAGCGCTCGAAGACGGCGAAGACAATGATCAGCGCCATCGACGAGTAGGCGAACAGGATCAGCGTGCGTTCGGCGTTTCTGTCGAGCCAGCGCAGCGGGGCCAGGATCAGGTTCATCGGGCTTGTCTCTCAGGCTGAATTTCGGCAAAGGGGGTGGTCAGAACCTGTCCCCCCTCTGCCGGCGCGGGTGAGAGTCTGGGCGGGCCGGCGTTCAGGCCTTCCACCAGCGGTTCGGCTTCACCTCCGCCACCGTCATCGTCGCCGGGATCTCGCGCGCGATGGTGTAGATCTCCTTGTACACGTCCTGTCCGCCGGACATCTTGTTCAGCCGCTCGCGCCACTCCTCCCACGGCTTCGGCACGTATTGCGGTGAGCACATCTTCTCGGCCTTCAGCAGTTCGGCCGGTGACAGTTCCGCGACGCGCACGCCCGCCTTGCCGAAGATGGTGTCCGGCCCCGGATTGGGCACCGCGCCGACGATCTCGACCAGCGCGCGCTCCTGGTTCTTCTGCGTGTACTGCTGTGCATCGAACGCGGTTTCGCGGAACAGGTCCTGCAGGTTCGGCGGCAACTTCTTGAACGTCGTCAGGTTCATCGCCGTGTGCTCGGTGCCGCAGAAGAAGCGCAGGTCCACCGCCTGCGACAGCACGGGCGCCATGTTGGCGTAGGCGGCCGCGCCCATCCAGGTTTCGGCGCCGTCGATCAAGCCCTGCTTCAGGCCGTCGAGCGTTTCTTCCCAGGCCAGCGGCACCGGGTTCAGCTGCATCAAGGTCATCGCGATGCGGCCCAGCTGCGTGCCGGTGACGCGGTTCTTCGTGCCGGCCAGCTGATCGACGCTGGTCACGGTTGGCTTGTCGGCGAACTTCTTGCCCATCATCAGGCCGCGCAGTTCGGCATGCGTGTACAGGAATTCCAGGTTGTGCAGCTTGCGCAGCGGCTCGCGCAGCAGCGCTTCGCTCTTGTGGCTGTACATGAAGTGGTACTGCGACGCGCGCGTCGGGAACATGTAGGCGAAATCGAGCACGTTGTAGTAAGGCGCCGAGCCCGCCGAGTTCTGCGTGCTGGCGGTGAACATGTCGACGATGCCCTGCTGCGTCTTCTTCACGCAGTCGCCCTGGTTGCAGATGGCGTTGTTGCCGATGAACTCGATCTTCAACGCGCCTTCGCTGCGCTTTTCCAGTTCCTGCGCGAACCACAGCTGGCCGGATTCCTGCACCTTCAGGTTGGTTTCGTTGAAGCCGGCGGCACCGAACTTCAGCGTGATCACGGGCGTGCCGCTGCGCGACGCGGCAGTCTGCGCGGCCGCGCGGCCGACGCCTTCGAGCGTCAACGGGCCGACCATGCCGGCGACCGCGAAGGCGGTCGAACTGAGGCCGTAGGTGCCGGCGATGCGCATGAAGCCGCGCCGGTCGAGGGGGGTTTGCTGTGCCATGGTCTGTCTCCTGGTGGCGGGGGGGGTTGAGGGCTTGATGTTGACGGGGTGGAGTCGGCGAGGCAAACAGCTGCGGTGACCGGGCCGACTCCGCCCCCGGCACCGCGGTGTCGGTCATCGTCGCTTGCGGCGGTCCTCGCGAATCATGTCCACCGCCTTCTCGGCCATCATCACCGCCGGTGCATTGGTGTTGCCCGAGACCAGCGTGGGCATCGCCGAACAGTCGATGACACGCAACCGGTCGATGCCATGCACACGCAGCCGCGCATCGACCACCGCGCCGGCGGCCGGGTCGCTGCCCATCGCGCAGGTGCCTGTGGGGTGGAAGATGGTGGCGCCGTTGTCGCGGCAGAACTCGAGCAGTGCCGCATCGTCCGGCGCCGTCGGCCCCGGCTTGACCTCGCGCTTGATGAACGGACGCATCGTCGGTGAGGCGGCGATCGCGCGCGCTGCTTTCAGGCCTGCTACCGCGGTGCGGCGGTCGAGATCGGTGGACAGGTAGTTCGGCTGCATCTCCGGCGGCTCGAAGGGGTCTTTCGACCTGATGCGGATGTGCCCGCGTGATTCGGGCCGCAGCTGGCAAACCGACATCGTCAGGCCGGAAAAATCGTGCACCTTGCCGCCGGCCATGTCGGCCGACAGCGTGGCGACGTGGAACTGGATGTCGGGCGTGGCCGCTTCGCCGGGCAGCGCGCGCATGAAGCAGCCGCCCTGGTTGATGCCCACCGCCAGCGGCCCGCTGCGGTGCACCAGCCATTGCAGGCCGAGCCGCGCCTGGCCGAGCCACGAATTGAGCTCGTCGTTGGTGGTCGGCCGTGTCGCTTCGAAGATCATGCGGATCTGCAGATGGTCCTGCAGGTTCTCGCCGACACCCGGCAGCGCCTGCACCAGCGGCACGCCACGCTGCTGCAGCAACTCGCGCGGGCCGATGCCCGACAGCTGCAGCAACTGCGGCGACTGGATCGAGCCGGCGCTGAGCAGGATCTCGCCGCGGCAGTGCGCGACCTTGTCCTCACCGCCTTGGTGGTAGTGCACCGCCACCGCGCGCCGATCGACGGTGTGGATGCGCGTGGCCAGGGCCTCGGTGTGGATGTGCAGGTTCAACCGGCTGCGCGCCGATCGGAGGTAGCCGCGCGCCGTGCTCCAGCGCCAGCCCTTCCACGTGTTCAGCTGGTAGTAGCCGGCACCTTCCTGGCGGGCGCCGTTGAAATCGTCGTTGCGCGGCACGCCGATCTCGCCGGCGCCGACGATGAAGGCCTCGATCAGTTCGTCCTTGGTGCCGATATCCGACACCCGCAGCGGCCCGTCGCCACCGTGCATCGGGCCGGCGCCGCGCTGGTTGCGCTCGGATTTGATGAAGTACGGCAAGACATCGTCGTAGCCCCAGCCGGCATTCCCGAGCGCGGCCCAGCGGTCGTAATCCTCACGCTGGCCGCGGATGTAGATCAAGCCGTTGATCGAGCTCGAGCCGCCGAGCGTCTTGCCGCGCGGCCAGTAGATGCGCCGGCCGTTCATGTTCGGGTCGGGATCGGTGTGGAAGCACCAGTTGTACTTCTTGCTCCACATCGTCTTGCCGTAGCCAATGGGCAGGTGGATCCAGAACGAGCGGTCGGGCGGCCCCGCTTCGAGCAGCAGCACGCGCGTGGCCGGGTCTTCGCTGAGGCGGCCGGCCAGCACTGCGCCAGCCGAACCGGCACCGATGACGATGTAGTCGTATTCGTCGTCCATTCACAGGCTGCGCGTGCGACGCAGCTCGGCCCTTCGGCTGATGCCGGCCCTGGGAAACGACAACGGCGGGTTCATTGCCGACAAGCATAGGCCGTAATTTTTCGGAACGCAACGTTCCGATATTGGAGATTTCCCTAGCCCGACCACGCTGGTGGTCGATGCCATTTGGCACCCTCGCCCGAGCTTGCTCCCAGCCAGGGCGAGAGCAACACGAACCCGGATCAGACGTCGATTTCGACCGTGTCGCCGTGCAGTTCCATCAACTGCCGGCGCGAGGCCGCTTCGCCCTTGCCCATCAGCTTGGTCAGCGAGGCCACGCTGCCGGCAAAGCCGACGCTGCCGTGCGCAACCGGCAGCAGCCGGCGCGTGTCGGGATTCAGCGTGGTGTCCCACAGCTGCTCGGCGTTCATTTCGCCCAGCCCCTTGAAGCGGCTGATGCTCCAGCCGCCTTCGCGGGCGCCCTCCTTGCGCAACTTGTCCAGCGCGGCCTGCAACTCGCCATCGTCGAGCGCGTAGATCTTCGCCGCCGGCTTCTTGCCGCGGGCCGGCGCATCGATGCGAAACAGCGGCGGGCGCGCGACATACACATGGCCGGCCTCGATCAGCTTCGGAAAGTGGCGCAGGAACAGCGTCAGCAGCAGCACCTGGATGTGCGAGCCGTCGACATCGGCATCGCTGAGGATGCACACCTTGCCGTAGCGCAGGCCACTCAAGTCGGGCGCATCGTCGGGCCCGTGCGGATCGACGCCGATGGCCACCGCGATGTCGTGGATCTCGTTGTTGGCGAACAGCCGGTCGCGCTCGACTTCCCACGGATTCAGCACCTTGCCGCGCAACGGCAGGATCGCCTGCGTTTCCTTGTCGCGGCCCATCTTGGCGCTGCCGCCGGCCGAATCGCCCTCGACCAGGAACACCTCGTTCAGGTTCAGGTCGCGGCTCTCGCAGTCGGTCAGCTTGCCCGGCAGCACGGCCACGCCCGAGCCCTTGCGCTTTTCGACCTTCTGCGAAGCCCGCTGGCGCGTCTGCGCCTGCCGGATGACCAGCTCGGCCAGCTTCTTGCCGTGTTCCACGTGCTGGTGCAGCCACAGCTCGAGCGCCGGCTTCACGTAGCCCGACACCAGCCGCAGCGCGTCACGCGAATTCAGCCGTTCCTTGATCTGGCCCTGGAACTGCGGGTCGAGCACCTTCGCCGACAGCACGAAGCTGGCGCGCGAGAAGACGTCGTCGCGCATCAGCTTGACGCCCTTGGGCATCAGCGCGTGCAGTTCGATGAAACCCTTGATGGCGCCGAACAGCCCGTCCTTCAGCCCGGCCTCGTGCGTGCCGCCGACCAGCGTGGGGATCAGGTTGACGTAGCTCTCGCGCAAGGTCGTACCGTCTTCGGTGAAGGCCACGCACCAGGCGGCGCCCTCGCCTTCGGCGAAGTTCTCGGTTTCCTGCGCCGTCGCGAACTGCTCGCCTTCGAACAAAGGGATCAGCGGGTCGGCACTGAGGCTCTGGTTCAGGTAGTCGCGCAGGCCCCCGCTGTAGAGCCAGGATTGGCTCTCGCCCATCTTCTCCTGCGTCAGCGTCACCGTCACGCCCGGCATCAGCACCGCCTTGCTGCGCAGCAGGTGCATCAGTTCGTGCCGCGGCAACTCGGCGTTGTCGAAGTATTTGACATCGGGCCAGACGCGCACGCAGGTGCCGTGCCTGCGTTCGCCGGTCGCGGACTTGCGCACGACCAGCGGCTCGATCACGTCGCCGCCACCGAAGGCCAGGGTGGCCACCTGGCCATCGCGCCACACCGTCACCTGCAGCCGCTTGGCCAATGCATTGGTGACGCTGACGCCCACGCCGTGCAGCCCGCCCGAAAAGCTGTAGGCGCCGAGCGCGCCCTTGTCGAACTTGCCGCCGGCGTGCAGCCGCGTGAACACGATCTCGACCACCGGCACCTGTTCTTCCGGATGCAGGCCGAACGGGATGCCGCGGCCGTCGTCGTCGACGCTGACGCTGCCGTCGACGTGCAAGGTCAGCGAGATGCGCTTGCCGAAGCCGGCCAGGGCCTCGTCGGCCGCGTTGTCGATGACCTCCTGGATCACGTGCAGCGGGTTGTCGGTGCGCGTGTACATGCCCGGGCGCTGCTTGACGGGCTCGAGGCCTTTCAGGACGCGGATCGAGGCCTCGGCGTAGCTGCCCTGCTTGGTTGCCATGGCGGAGGATTGTAGGGAGCAGGCCCAGCTGATCGAGGCGCCGCCAACGCTATACTTGGCTAATCCTGACTAACATTCCCATCATGAGTCGCGTGATCAATATGCTGGACGCCAAGACTTCGCTGTCCAAGCTCGTGCAGGCGCTGGAGAGTGGCGCCGAAACCGAATTCATCATTGCGCGCAACGGCCGACCTGCGGCCAGGCTGGTGCCGCTTGGCCTCGGTCAAACCGATCGCAGCCGACGCATCGGCATCGCCAAGGGACGCTTTGCCGTGCCCGATGACATCGACCGCTTGAACCCGGTTGTGCGCGATCTGTTCGAAGGTTCGTGAACGTGCGCATCCTTCTGGATACGCACATCGCGCTGTGGGCCGTGACGGGCAGCAGGCGGCTGTCGCGCCAATCGCAGCAGTTCATCGTCGACGCGGAGGAGGTGCATGTCAGCGCGGCAACGCTGTGGGAGATCGCGATCAAGCACGCGCTGGGCAAGGGCGACATGCCGGTGTCGTCGGCGCAGGCGCTGCAGGCGTTCCGCGATGCCGGCTACGCGTTGCTCGCCATCAAGCCGGAACATGCGGTTCGGGTGGAGCAACTGCCAACTGTTCATGGCGATCCCTTCGACCGGCTGCTGGTCGCGCAAGCCCAGTTCGAGCCCATGACGTTGATGACAGGCGATCACCTGGTGGGGCAATACGGCGCCGGCATCATGCTGGTGTGATGCTCAGATAACAGACCAACGTGCACAACCGGGGATGTCACTCAGGCACCTGCGCGGACGTGCGCGGTCGCCGAACGATGCCGGCCTCAGCGAAACGGATCGATGATGGTCAGGTTGTCCAGACGTTGACCGTGCTGCAAGTCCTCGCTCAGCAGCGTGCGGCACCCTGCCGTCATGGCTCCGGCGACGATCAGCGAGTCATAGAAGGCAAAGCGCCAACGCGCCTGCACATCCAGCGCCCGGTGGAACAGTGCTTCGCTGGCCGTGACCTGCATCAGCGGCGTGAGCACGGCGTCGAGATAACGGCGCGCGGCCTCGGCAGACAGTGCGACCTCGGCCTTGCGCAGGGCGACGTTCAGGCACTCCTGCACCACCTGAGAGCTGATGCAGGCATTGCCCGTCGCCACCGCCTCGCGAACGATTTTCCCGGCAGCCTCGTGCTTGCGCGGATCGGTGACGTCCAGGTGGTAGATGAAGACATTGGTATCGATGAAGAACTCAGCGCTCATTCATCGCCTCGCGACTCAACCTGCGACCCACCTTCACCTGGCCGCGCAGTTCCTGCATCACCGCGTCATAGCGGTCCAGCCGCCCGCGCGTCTGGGCATAGTCGGCAAGCCAGCGTCGGAACTGCTCGTTGAGCGTGGTCTGCTCTGCCCGCGCGCGGGAACGGGCCGCCTCGATGAGCGACTCGTCGGCGCTGAGGGTGATGTTTTTCATGCTGCTTGAGAAGAGATTGATGTGCTTTTAGTGTGCACGATCTCAGTGTACACAGACCGGGTTCCAGAATGCTGCCGAAGTCGAGCTTTCGACAGACCCCGCCGTCAGTCTGGGTCGGCAGGGGTAGCCATCGTGCTGGTTTGATGCTTAGGCAACAGACCAGTACTCGCCATCATCGAGCGCGTAGATCTTCGCCGCCGGCTTCTTGCCACGCGCCGGCGCGTCGATGCGGAACAGCGGCGGGCGCGCGACATACACATGGCCGGCTTCGATCAGCTTCGGAAAGTGGCGCAGGAACAGCGTGAGCAGCAGCACCTGGATGTGCGAGCCATCGACATCGGCGTCGCTGAGGATGCACACCTTGCCGTAGCGCAGGCCGCTCAAATCCGGCGCATCGTCCGGGCCGTGCGGGTCGACGCCGATGGCCACCGCGATGTCGTGGATCTCGTTGTTGGCAAACAGGCGGTCGCGCTCCACCTCCCACGAATTCAGCACCTTGCCGCGCAGCGGCAGGATGGCCTGTGTTTCCTTGTCGCGGCCCATCTTGGCGCTGCCACCAGCCGAATCGCCTTCGACCAGGAAGACCTCGTTCAAACTCAGATCGCGGCTTTCGCAGTCGGTCAGCTTGCCGGGCAGCACGGCCACGCCCGAGCCCTTGCGCTTTTCCACCTTTTGCGCCGCGCGCTGGCGCGTCTGCGCCTGGCGGATGACCAGCTCGGCGAGTTTCTTGCCGTGTTCGACATGCTGGTGCAGCCACAACTCCAGCGCCGGCTTGACATAGCCCGACACCAGCCGCAGCGCGTCGCGCGAATTCAGCCGTTCCTTGATCTGGCCCTGGAACTGCGGGTCGAGCACCTTCGCCGAGAGCACGAAGCTGGCGCGCGAGAACACGTCGTCGCTCATCAGCTTGACGCCCTTGGGCATCAGCGCATGCAGTTCGATGAAGCCCTTGATGGCACCGAACAAGCCGTCCTTCAATCCCGCCTCGTGCGTGCCGCCGACCAAGGTGGGGATCAGGTTGACGTAGCTCTCGCGCAAGGTGGCGCCGTCTTCGGTGAAGGCCACACACCAGGCCGCGCCCTCGCCTTCGGCAAAGTTTTCGGTCTCCAGCGCGCCGGCGAATTGTTCGCCTTCGAACAACGGGATCAGCGGCTCTGCAGTCAGGTTCTGGTTCAGGTAGTCGCGCAGGCCGCCTTGGTAGAGCCAGGTCTGCGTGTCGTTGTTCTTCTCATGGGTCAGCGTCACCGTCACGCCGGGCATCAGCACCGCCTTGCTGCGCAGCAGGTGCATCAGCTCGTGCCGTGGCAACTCCGGGCTGTCGAAATATTTGACATCCGGCCAGACACGCACGCAGGTGCCGTGCTTGCGCTCGCCGGCCGCGGCCTTGCGCACGACCAGCGGCTCGATGACGTCGCCGCCGCCGAAGGCCAGCGCCGCCACCTGGCCGTCACGCCACACCGTCACCTGCAGGCGTTTGGCCAGCGCGTTGGTCACGCTGACGCCGACGCCGTGCAACCCGCCCGAGAAGCTGTAGGCGCCGCCCGCGCCCTTGTCGAACTTGCCGCCGGCGTGCAGCCGCGTGAACACAATCTCGACCACCGGCACCTGTTCTTCCGGGTGCAGGCCGAACGGAATGCCGCGGCCCTCGTCGTCGACGCTGACGCTGCCGTCGCAGTGCAGCGTCAAAGCGATGCGCTTGCCGAAGCCGGCCTGCGCCTCGTCGGCAGCGTTGTCGATGACTTCCTGGATCACGTGCAGCGGGTTGTCGGTGCGCGTGTACATGCCCGGGCGCTGCTTGACGGGCTCAAGGCCCTTCAGGACGCGGATCGAGGCTTCGGCGTAGGTTCCTTGCTTGGTTGCCATGGCGCCGGATTGTAGGATCAGCCAACCAATCGTGCTACGATTTACGAATCGATCGAGGAGTTGTTGTATGGAGACGGTTCTTGTATCCCAGAAGTTCCAGGTCGTCATACCGCGAGCCATCCGTCGGGCACTGGGTATCGAGCCAGGCCAACGCTTGCAGGCCTTCCGCTATGGCGACCGCGTCGAGCTGATCCCTGTCAGGCCGCTTGCGCAGGCGCGGGGTTTCCTGGCAGGTCTGGACAGCCACGTCGACCGCGAAGCGGACAGGGTGTGAACGTCGTCGATTCGAGCGGATGGCTCGAATACTTCGGTGACGGGCCCAACGCAGCGTACTTTGCCGGCCCACTGGCCAAGGCCGACGAGCTGATCGTTCCTGCAATCTCGGTGTTCGAGGTCTTCAAGCGTGTGCTGCAGCAGCGCGACGAGGCCGCGGCACTGCAAGCCGCCGCACTGATGCAGCAAGGGCTTACGGTCGCGCTGGACCCCGCGCTGGCCATGGCAGCCGCCAAACTGTCGTACGAGCTGAAGCTGCCGATGGCCGACAGCATCATTCTCGCCACCGCGCGGCAGTTCAACGCCGTGCTGTGGACGCAGGACGCCGATTTCGAGCGGCTGCCTGGCGTGCGCTACGTTGCCGCGGCAACAGCGCGATCCTGAAGCTTCACCTGCCGTCGGTTCACCGGAACATGCGGTTCGGGTCGAGGATCTGCCGCCCATTCATGGCGATCCCTTCGATCGATTGCTGGTGGCGCAGGCCCGGTTCGAACCGATGACGCTGATAACCGTGACCGCAGGCTCAGTCAGTATGGTGCCCCCGTCATGCTCGTCTGATTCTCGAGCCCTGGTCGGTCGCCTGGATGCTTTAGGCGTCGCCCGCACCGGCCGGGACCGTCGTCCATCGCCACTCGCGATGCCGCCGAAACCAATGCTTCGTCAGCGCACCGACCAGTCTTCGACGCGCAGCTCGGGCACGCGCCCCAGCGCTTTGTCGTTGGTCACCAGGACGCAGCCGCAAGCGATGGCGTGTGCCGCGATCAGCGTGTCGAAGTTGCCCAGCGGCAAACCTTGCGACTCGAGCCGGGCGCGCAGAGTAGCGTAGGTCCCAGCAACACCACTGTCCCATGCAAGCACCTGCACAAGGCGCAGAAACTCGCTGACAGCCGCCTTCAGCGCGGGCGCGTCCAGGCGCTTGGCCACGCCAAAAAGAAGCTCGGCCTCGGTGATGACCGAGATGCACAACTCCGACAACGGGTGCAGGCCCAGCCGCTCTTGCAACACCTCGTTGCCACCGCGAATGATGTAGCTGGCGATGTTGGTGTCGAGCATGTACCGCGGCGCGGCAGCCATCAGAACGGCTCGCGCGGCTGCGGCGTTGCGTCGCCCCTGTCAGCCATGAAGTCCTGCGGCACTTGAATCTGCTGGAGCAGCGCGAAGAAGTCGCCCCAGGCCGGCGGTCGCCGTGAAAGCACCACGTCGCCGGTGACCGGATCGCGGCGGACGTAGACCTCTTTGGTGTCGAAGCGGTAGGCAGCGGGCAGGCGAACGGCCTGGCTGCGGCCGGTGGTGAAGACTTTGGCGGTCTCGTTCATTGGCATCTCCGGTGATACATATCATATGATACATGGCACGCCAAGCATGCCAATCGCGGCGTAACTTTCCAGTGTTTCCCTGCCCGAGTTCCCATGACGAATTCCCCGCGAGGCCGACGCAGCCTCCTGGCCATCGCGTCACACCATTGCCTGCAAGCGCTTGGCCCGCGCGTCGGTTACGCCGACGCCTTGCAGCCCACCGGAGAAGCTGTAGGCTTCCCGCCCGCGCCTTGGTCGAACTTGCCGCCGGCATGCAGCCGGGGAAGAACTGCCCGGCCTCCACGGTGATCCTTTCGATCGGCTGCTGATCGCCGAAGCCCGATTCGAACCGATGAGGCTGATATCCGGTGACCGCATGGTCGGCCAGTACGGTGCCCCCGTCATGCTCGTCTGATTCTCAAGACCTAATCGGTCGCCTGGCCGCGTGACGGCAGCGGCGCTCAACCCGCCGAGCACTCCAAGGCGGGCTGAATATCGGTGCGGGCAAAGTCGTTGCCTTTGAACAGCAGCGGCAGCCCACGCACCTTGGCCAGCGCATAGCTGAACACATCACCGAAATTCAAGGCTGCGGAGTGCCCGCTACCGCGGCCATACAGCACAAAGGCGGCGTAGGCCGCTTCCATTTCGGCAACGCCGACCGCAGCCACGTCGAACATCGACAGACGAAACAGGTCGTCGAGCAAGGTCACTCCGCGCTGTCCGCGTCTGCCCGAGACCACCATGCGGCATTCGACGACCGACACCGTGCTGACGAGAACCCGGTCGGCCTGCTCCATACGCCGCACGAATGCGCCACGCTCAGGCTCACCGAAGACGACCGCGACAAGCGCCGACGTGTCCGCCGCGATCATCGCGGCAAGCCCTGATCGTCCCATTCGAGCGGCTCGAAGGCATCCGGGCGGTCCGGCACCTGATCGAACTGCAAGAGCAGCGCAGTCAAGCCTTGGCCCTGGCGGCTGTATGGCAGCGAGGATTCGCGCAGCAGCCGGTCCACCGCCAGTTCGACAGCGGCCGTCTTGCTCAAGCCCGTGGCCTTCGCCAACTGGGCGACCTTCTTGACGACTTCCGGGTTCGCGATCTGCATGGCCACTGTGGGAACCTCGAATGTTTATCTAAACATCGTCAATATACATCAATTGGAAACGGGCTGCGAGCAGGCCAACAGCCACCACGGGAATCGCGATCATCGGCTGACAAAACATGATGTCCGAGTGGGACCAGGCGCACTGCGAAATGCCGGACTCAGCGAAACGGATCGACGATGGTCAGGTTATCCAGGCGTTGACCGTGCTGCAAGTCCTCACGCAGGAGCGTGCGGCACCTGGCGACTATCGCCCCCGGCGACGATCAACGAGTCGTAGAAGCTGAAGCGCCAACGCGCCTGCACGCCAGCGCTCGGTGGAACAGCGCCTCGCTGGCCGTGACCTGCATCAGCGGCGCGAGCATGGCGTCGAAATAGCGGCGCGCGGCCTGTGCAGACAGGGCGATCTCGGCTTTGCACAACCCGCCGGAAAAGCTGTGGGCCGAAGTCTGTGGTGCCGATGCCGATTTCGGGCAGTAGCCGGAATCATCGCGGGTCCTTCGGTCAGCAACCACCACCTATCGATACCGCGCAATCGACAAGCCAGCGATGTCAATTTCCGGCCGGCGGCCCGGCAATAGATCGGCGACGATGCGCCCAGTCCCCGCCGCCATCGTCCAGCCCAGCGTGCCATGCCCTGTCGCCAACATCAGCCTGCCGATGCGCGTGGGTCCGATGATCGGCGTGCCGTCGGGCGTCATCGGCCGCAACCCGCACCAGAAGCTGGCCTTCGACACATCGCCGCCCTTGGGAAACAGGTCGGTGACGACATGGTTCAGCGTCTCGCGCCGGGCTTCGCGCAGGGCCAGGCTGTAGCCGGCCAGTTCGGCGGTGCCGCCGACGCGGATGCGATCGCCCAGCCGCGTCACCGCCACCTTGTGCGTCTCATCCATGATGGTCGATTCGGGCGCGAACTTCGCATCGTTGATCGGCACGGTGATCGAATAGCCCTTCACCGGATAGACCGGAATACGCAGGCCCAGCGTCTTCAGCAGCGGCGCCGAGTGGCTGCCCAGCGCCACCACCACCTGGTCGGCCTGCAAGTAGCCGGCGTCGGTGCGTACGCCGGCAACCTCGCCGCCTTGCAGGTCGATGCCTTCGATGCGGGTGCCGTAGCGAAAGGTCACGCCCAGGCCCTGCGCCAGTTCGGCCAGCCGGCTGGTGAACTTGAAGCAGTCGCCGGTCTCGTCACCGGGCAGACGCAGCGCGCCGACGAACTTGTGCTGTGTCAGCGCCAGCGCCGGCTCGACCTTGACGAAGCCGGCGCGGTCGAGCACCTCGAACGGCACCTTGTACTGCTTCAGCACCTCGATGTCCTGCGCGGTGCTGTCGAGTTGCTTCTGCGTGCGGAACAACTGCAGCGTGCCCTGCGTGCGCTCGTCGTAGGCGATGCCCGTCTCGGCGCGCAACGCCTTCAGGCAATCGCGGCTGTATTCGGCCAGCGGCACCATGCGGCTCTTGTTCAGCGCATAGGCGCGTTCGGTGCAATTGGCCAGCATCGCGATGCCCCAGCGCCACATGTCGGGGTCGAGCAGCGGCCAGATGACGAGCGGGCTGTGGCGCATCAGCATCCACTTGATGGCCTTGACCGGCACGCCCGGCCCGGCCCACGGCGCCGAGTAGCCCGGCGACACCTCGCCGGCATTGCCGAAGCTGGTCTCCAGTGCCGGGCCGGGTTGCCGCTCGACCACCTCGACCTCGTGCCCGGCCTTGGCCAGGTAGTACGCGGTTGCGGTTCCGATCACCCCCGCGCCCAGCACCAGCACACGCATCCACAGCTCCCTTGTTGCGGATGGCACTCTACACAAGCGCTGCCGACGCGGCACGGTGCAAGTCGCTACAGTCGCGGCCATGGTCGATGAACAACAGGCGCGGCACTCGCTGTCGATGACCCAGGTGCTGCTGTGTGGCGCCGCCGTGGTGACGATGTCGATGGGCATACGCCACGCCTTTGGGTTGTGGTTGCAGCCGATCACGATCGTCAGCTACCTCGATCCACACCTGGCGGTGGAACTGGCCAACCGTGTCTGGGCCTGCTTCTAAGCCGGCCGCTGAATCCGCGGCGCACGGCAGCGGCGCGCCGTCGCCATGGGTGTGCCGCTGGGCGCCTTTGATCCGCCCTGGCGGCAGCGTGCTCGACGTGGCCTGCGGCAGCGGCCGTCATGTGCGCTGGCTGGCGCAGCGCGGCCATGCCGTGACGGCGCTCGACCGTGACGCCGCGGCGCTGGAGCCGCTGCGATCGAATGCGACGCTGTGTGTCGCCGACATCGAAGCGGCGCCGTGGCCGCTGCCCGGTCAGCGCTTCGATGCGGTGGTCGTCACGAATTACCTGTGGCGCGGCCTCTTCGCGGAATTGCGCGGCGCTTTGGCCGACGGCGGCGTGCTGATCTACGAGACCTTCGCCGACGGCAACCAGAGCGTGGGCAAGCCCTCGCGGGCCGACTTTCTGCTGAAGCACGGCGAACTGCTGTCTCTCACCGACGGGCTGCGTGTCGTCGCTTTCGAGGACGGCTTCGTCGATGCACCGGCGCGCTTCGTGCAGCGCATCGTCGCCGTCAATGAAGCGCCGGGCGACCACACGGCCACGCGCTACCCGTTGTGAAAGAGGGGCGCGGGCCCGGCAGCTAAAATCAGCGGTTCAACGAGGAACGATCATGAACCCGATTGTCGGCAGCATCGTCGCGCTGGTCACGCCCATGCAGGAAGACGGCGGGGTGGACTATGCCGCGCTGCGCAAACTGATCGACTGGCACGTCGCCGAGGGCACCGACTGCATCTGCGTGGTCGGCACCACCGGCGAATCGCCGACCGTGAGCATCGAAGAGCACTGCGAGATCATCCGCGTGGCGGTGCAGCATGCGGCCGGCCGCGTGCCGATCATGGCCGGCGCCGGCGGCAACGCCACCGCCGAAGCGATCGAGCTGTCGCGCTTCGCCAGGCAGGTCGGTGCCGATTGCACGCTGCAGGTGGTGCCCTACTACAACCGGCCATCGCAGGAAGGCATGTACCGCCACTTCCGTGCCATCGCCGAGGCGGTCGATCTGCCGGTGGTGCTGTACAACGTGCCCGGCCGCACGGTGGCCGACATGCAGCACGACACGGTGCTGAAGCTGGCGCAGATTCACAACATCGTCGGCATCAAGGAAGCCACCGGCAACATCGAACGTGCCGCCTGGCTGATCAAGCAGGCGCCGAAGGGCTTCGCGGTTTATTCGGGCGACGACGGCACCGCCATCGCGCTGATGCTGCTCGGTGGCCAAGGCAACGTCAGCGTCACCGCCAACGTGGCACCGAAGGCGATGCACGAGTTGTGCATCGCGGCCATCGAGGGCCATGTGCGACGGGCCACAGAGATCCACCTGAAACTGCTGCCGTTGCACCGCGAACTGTTCTGCGAGCCCAGCCCGGCCGCCGCCAAGTGGGCGATGTCGCGAATGGGCCTGTGCGGCGCCGCATCGAGGCTGCCGATCGTGCCGTTGAGCGAGGCCGGCCAACGCGCCGTCGCGCAGGCGATGCAACTCGCCGGCCTGCACTGAAACCGCCGACACGGCGCCGGAGATTCCACGTTGTTCGAACACCCCCTTGTCCACCGATCTGCCCTGGGCGCACTGGCCTTGCTCGCCGCGCTGGCCGGCTGCAGTTCCTCGTCCCTTTCCACCGATCGGGTGGACTACCGCAGCAACACTGCCAAGATCAACCCGCTGGAAGTGCCGCCCGATCTGGCGCAGCTCAGCCGCGACAGCCGCTACCAGACGCAGAACGGTGTCGTCAGCGCCAGCGCCACGGCGCAAGGCGCCGGCACACGCGGCGCCACATCCAGCGGCCCGGTCGTGGCGCCGACAGCGCTGGGTGAGTTCAAGGTCGAACGCGACGGGGCACGGCGCTGGCTCAGCGTGCCGAAGACGCCCGAGCAGGTGTGGCCCCAGCTGATCGCGTTCTGGGAAGGGCTCGGTTTTGTCATCACCAAGCGCAGTGCCGAAGCCGGCGTGATGGAAACCGACTGGGTCGAGAACCGCGCCAAGCTGCCGCAGGACATCATTCGCCGCACCGTCGGCACGGTGCTCGATTCGGTCTATTCGACCGGTGAGCTCGACCAGTACCGCACCCGCATCGAACGCACCGCCACCGGCAGCGAGATCTTCATCACCCACCGGGGCATGGAAGAGGTCTACACCAACTCGCAGAAGGAGGCCACGGTGTGGCAGCCGCGGCCGGCCGACGAGCAGATGGAAGCCGAGATGATGGGCCGGCTGCTGGTCAAGCTGGGCGCCAGCGAAACACAGGCCAAGGCAGCGGTGGCCAACCCGGTGCCGGGTGTGCCCGCCGCCGAGCGTGCGCGCGTCATCAGCGGCGGCCCCGGCGCCGCGCTCGAGGTGGACGACGGGCTCGACCGCGCCTGGCGCCGCGTCGGCATCGCACTCGACCGATCCGGCTTCACCGTCGAGGACCGCGACCGCGCCGCCGGCCTGTACTTCGTGCGCTATGTCGATCCGACCTCGGCCGGCAAGGAGGCCGGTGGCAATTTCTTCACCCGCCTGTTCGGTGCCAGCACCGACACCAGCAGCGCCGCGCTCAAGTACCAGGTGGCCTTGAAGGGCGAAGGCGCCAGCAAGACCATCGTCTCGGTGCTGAATTCACAAGGCGCGCCGGTCACCGGCGACAACGGCAAGCGCATCGTCAGCTTGCTGGCGACCGAGCTGAAATAGCACCCGCGCAGCAAAAAAAGCCGCCTGCGAGGGCGGCTTTTTTCATGCACCGGCTTGCGCCGGCGGCCTTACTGCTTGACGGCCGAAGCGGCCGATTCCATGGCGCCGGCGGTGGCGGCCTTGGCATCTTCGACCGCCTTGCCGGCGGCATCCTTGGCCGCATCCACGGCAGCTGCCGCCGAAGAGGCCGCATCCGCCGAGGCCGATGCGGCAGCATCGCTGGCCATGGCCGAAGCTGCGGGCTCGACCACCACGACCGCGGGGGCGGCCGGGGCGGGCGCAGGCGTCGGCGCCGGCACGACCACGGCTTCTTCCTTCTTGCCGCACGCGGCCAAAGCGATGGCCGCCGCAGCAGCGGCGAGGACGAGTGACTTGTTCATTTGGCGATTCCTCCGATGTTTTTTGTGAGGGCGGGCACTGCATCGATGAAACCGGCGCCGCCCCTTGACAAGGCCCGCCCCAGGAAGGGGCAAACCCAACCCGAAGTATAGGGCGCCTAGTGGATTTCCCTTGGTCCGCAATCAGAGCCCCAGCGTGGTGACCGGGAAAGCGGGTTCGCAACGCTGCAGCCAGGCCATCGCGACGTTCTGCCACTGACGGATCTCGCTGCCATGCACGCTCGTGCGGCCGCGCCAGTGCGCCTTGTCGAGCACCTGCACCAGGCCGGCTTCGTCGGCGATGAGCAAGCACGGCAACTCGATCGCCTCGCCAGCCACCGGGCTGCTGGCCTGCACCGCATGCGCCCAGACCCGGTACCAGGCGACGAATCGCGAGCAGCGAAGCGACACCTCGTCGAACTGTGCGGCCAGCAACACCAGTCGACGCTGCGGCAGACGCAACCAGCGCGTCAATGCGTCGAGCAGCGCCGCATCGTCCAGCGGCCAATCGGCGAAGTCCTGGTCGATCCACAACATCTGCCGCGAGCGCCGCGCCAGCGCCGCGGCGATCGTGGCATTCACGGCAGCGACAAAATCCTGGCGCGATTCAACCAAGGCCGGCAGCGCCGGATCGTCAGCGGGTGTGCTCATGCGGAAATCTCCCGAAGCCAGCCGGCGCGCCGCCAGCCATCGACCAGCCGCCGCGCCGAGGCCGACAGCTTCGCGACCTCGGCGGCCGGCAGGGTGCGGGTGTCGGCCAACCGGCGCATCGAGCGCGCGTCGGCGCCCGAGGTGATGAACGCTTCGCCATTGACGAAGACATGGGCGCTGTCGTACAGCATGCGGGTGCGGCGGTCGAGCCGCAGGCCGCCGCGGATCGTGCCGACGTTCGCCTGTCGCGTCAACGGCTCGAAGACCACGTCGGCCTTCGGCTCGCTCAGGCTTTCGCCCAGCGTGCGGGCCAACAGCTGCGGCTGCCCGAGCGCCAGGCGCAGCGACCGCGAAGCAAACGCCAGCAGCGCCTTCGGCACCGCCGCGGGCGTGGCGGTGGCCGCTTGTGTGGGGTCGGCATACAGCGCGCCGGGTTCGTCACCATCGATCGCGTCGGCCACGCGCTCGAGCAGCTCGCGCGCCATCTCGCTTCGGGTCGGCGCGCGAAAGCCGACCGATGCCGTCAGGCAAGTCCCCACCGCGACACCGTCGTGTGCCCAGCGCGGCGGCAGGTACAGCATGTCGCCGGGATCCAGCAGCCACTCGTGTTCGGGGTCGAAGCGGCGCAGGATCTTCAGCGGCGCGTCTTCGACAAAGCGCTTGTCACGCGCGCGGCCGATGCGCCAGCGGCGCTGCCCTTCGACCTGGATCAGGAACACGTCATAGGAATCGAGGTGCGCACCGACACCGCCACCATCGGTGGCGAAGGACAGCATCAGGTCATCGACACGTGCATCGGGGATGAAGCGAAACGGCGCCAGCCAGGCGTGCGCCTCATCCACATGCAGGTCGACCCCCTGCACCAGCATGGTCCAGCCGGGCCGTGCCAGCGCGGGCAGCGCGCGCCTGGGCAGCGGGCCGTGGCGCAACTGCCAGCCGGCAGCCGTGCGCCGCACCAGGCGCGACTGCACATCATCCCGCGCGGCCAGCGCGAACAGCGCGCTGCGCGACAGCGGCGCGGCGATGCCCGGCAACGCCTGGCGCACCAGCAGGGGCTTCTTCTGCCAATGCCGACGCATGAAGGCAGCGGGCGACAGCCCACCGAGAAGCGTCATCGGGTCGGTCAGCGGCATGGCGCGATTGTGGGCTCGGCTGCCGCGCGTGCAAGGCCATGCGATGATCGAACGATGGTGATTTCAGACCCCTGCGTGGTCGGGCTGCGCTGGACGTTGGCCGATGCCCAAGGCCAGACCATCGACGAACTGAAGGAAACGGTCGAGTTCTTCTACGGCGGCGCCGACCTGCTGCCCAAGGTGGAAGAGGCGCTGTTCAACCATGTCGCCGGTGAAGAGGTGTTCCTGCAACTCGAGCCCGAGCATGCCTTCGGCGACTACCGCAGTGAACTGGTCTGTTTCGAAGCGCGCACGCTGTTTCCCGAGCAGCTCGAGGTGGGCATGCATTTCGAGGGCCTGCCCACCGGCGCCGCCACGCCGGGCATGCCCGCTGATGCGATCTACACCGTCACCGAGATCTACCCCGAGCACGTGGTCCTCGACGGCAACCATCCGCTGGCCGGCCTGGCGCTGCGGCTGCGGCTGCAGGTGATGTCGGTGCGCGAGGCGAGCGCGGAAGAAGTAGCCGCCGGCACGCTGGGCAGCGCCGGCATCAGCGTGCTGAACACGCTGCCCGCCGGGCCGCGCCTGCACTGAGCGCCCGAGGCGTCGCCAGGGCGCTCAGGCGCTGCCGGTGGAGCCGAAGCCCCCCGCACCGCGCGACGAATCGGCAAATTCCTGCACGCGCCTGAAATGCGCCTGCACGACCGGCACGATGACCATCTGCGCGATGCGTTCCATCGGCTGGATGGTGTAGGCGGCACTGCCGCGGTTCCAGCAACTGACCATCAGCGGGCCCTGGTAGTCGCTGTCGATAAGCCCGACCAGGTTGCCGAGCACGATGCCGTGCTTGCTGCCCAGGCCCGAGCGCGGCAGCAGCATCGCCGCCAGCGTGGGGTCGGCGATGTGGATTGCAAGCCCGGTGGCGATCAAGGTCGCCTGGCCGGGCTCCAGCACACACGGCTCGTCGATGCAGGCGCGCAGGTCGAGCCCGGCGCTGCCCGCCGTGGCATAAGCCGGCAGGTGGCCGGCCACGCGCTCGTCGAGCACCTTCAGGTCGATCAGCGTCATGAGGCACGCACCAGCCGTGCGGCGATTTCGGCAACCAAGCCGCGCGCCAGGCTGAGCTTGTCGGCGTGCGCCACTTCGCGTTCGCCGTGTTCGTCGACCAGCAGCAGCGTGTTGTGGTCACTGCCGAAGGTGGCCGGACCGAGGTTGCCGACAATCAGCGGCACGCCCTTGCGCACCCGCTTGGCGCGCGCGTGTTCGGCCAGGTCATGGCTTTCGGCGGCGAAGCCGACGCAATACGGCGCGTCGGGCAAGCGGGCGACATCGGCCAGGATGTCGGGGTTCTGCATCATCTCGATGCGCGGCGCGCTGCCCGAGCCGTCCTTCTTGATCTTGCGTTCGCTCGATGCCACGGGCCGCCAGTCGGCGACCGCGGCGGTGGCGATGAACACATCGTGCGCGGCCGCCAGCGGCAGCACCGCATCGTGCATCTGCTGCGCGCTTTGCACGTCGATGCGCTGCACGTGGCGCGGCGTGGCCAGCGACACCGGCCCCGCGACCAGCGTGACCGACGCGCCGGCTTGCTGCGCGGCGCGGGCAAGGGCAAAACCCATCTTGCCGCTGGACAGGTTGCTGATGCCGCGCACCGGGTCTATGGCCTCGAAGGTCGGGCCGGCGCTGATGAGCACACGCTTGCCGGCCAGCCGCTTGGGCTGGAAGAAGGCCACCATCTCGTCGCACAGTTCGAGCGCTTCGAGCATGCGCCCGTCGCCGACCTCGCCGCAGGCCTGGTCACCGGCTGCGGGCCCGAGCACGGTGGCGCCGTCGGCGATGACCTGGGCGACGTTGCGGCGCGTGGACGGGTGGTCCCACATCTCGCGGTTCATGGCCGGCGCCAGCAGCAGCGGGCAGGTCGCCAGCGGCCGCGCCAGACACAGCAGGCTGAGCAACTCGTCGGCGCGCCCTGTCGCCAGCTTGGCGATGAAGTCGGCACTGGCCGGCGCCACCAGCACCGCGTCGGCCGCGCGTGTGAGGTTGATGTGCGCCATGTGGTTTGGCTCGCGCGCATCCCACTGGTGGGTGTAGACGGGCCGGTTCGACAGCGCCTGCATCGTCACCGGTGTGATGAACTGGCACGCCGCCTCGGTCATCACCACCTGCACCGTGGCGTCCTGGCGCTGCAGTTCGCGCACCAGTTCGGCCGACTTGTAGCAGGCGATGCCACCGCTCAAGCCGAGCACGATGTGGCGTCCCTGCAGATCGAGCGCATTCGACATGGCGCGCACTCTAGCAGCCCGGCCGACACCCGATCAGCCTGCGCCGTGGCACTTCTTGTACTTGCGACCGCTGCCGCACGGGCACGGGTCGTTGCGGCCGGGCGCGGCTTCGACGCGCCGGGTCGGCGGCTTCGGAGCATGGTCCACCCAATAGCAGCGCAGGTCCTGCACGGCCAGGCAGGCCTCGTCGACGAGTTCGTCGCGGCTCAGCGTCTGGCCCGGGTAGCGCTTGTGCAGATCGGCCTGCAGAGCCTCGGCATCCCGTTCGGTCAAGGCCAGCAGCGCAGCCATGCACGCTTCGAACCAGCCGAAGTCCTCGTCGTCGGGGTGCGCTGCGGGCCAATCCTCGGCGAACGTGTCGATCGCCTCCAGGAACGCCGACGCCCACAGCTCGCCGGTCAACGGCCACAGCGCCACCTCGTCGGCGTCCAGCTTGCCTTCGGCCAGCAACTGGTCTCGCATCTCGTCGGTGTACTGCCCGATGAGCGGTGCCAGGCGCAGCACATCAGGATCGTCGAACAGCGCCTGGGCATCGAGTTGATCGGCGAGCACGTCGAAGCGCCGGCCGATCACCAGCAGTGCGCGGGCCACATCGTCCGGGTCGGCAAAGGTGCGCTGCCAGGCATCGCCGAGCAACAGCGGCAGCCATTGCGCAGGCGCCCGGCGCACCGGCCCGGTCAGCAAAGCGGCCATGCAGCCGTCGAGCCATTCGAGGGAAACACGCGCGTCGAAACCGCCCAGGCGATCACACAACGCCTCGAGTTCGGCGACCTCGGTTCCGCTGCTGTCGCGCGGCCGCGTCGGATTCATGCGCCCGGCCGCGATTCGGTGTTCTCGCTGTCCTGCCAACGCGGTGGATGCGGGTGCAGCCGTGCCATTGCCAACACATCGACGTAGACCCCATCGCGCAGACCGTAGCCCCGGTGACGGCCCTCGACGACAAAGTCATGGCGCCGATAAAGCGCGATGGCGCGCTGGTTGTCGGCATACACCGTGAGCTCGATGCGCAGCACGCCGGCCCAGCGGTCGGCGTAATCGCACAGCGCGCCCATCAGCGCATGGCCGACGCCCTGCCCCTGGTGTTCGCGCGCCACGCTGATGCCCAGATGCATCGCGTGCCGTCGCCGCGGGGAGCTGCTGGCAGGGTGCAACCCGGCGCTGCCGACGACGGCGCCACCGCGCTCGGCAACCAGGTGCAGATCGACCTTGCCGGCGGCGGCCGCATCGTCCAGGCGCGTGCGCCAGAACGCGGCATCGGCGTACGGCATCTGCATCAGGCCGGGAAACACCTCGGGCTCGCCCATCATGCGCGCGAAGGCCTCGGCATCGCCGGCACCGGCGCGACGCAGCGTGATCGGCAAGGGATTTGCTGTCGCGCTCGTCGTGCTCATGGCGCAGCGCCCTAGCGCCCGGCCGTCACCGCCAGCGCCGTCATGTTGACGATGCGCCGCACGGTCGAAGAAGGCGTCAGGATGTGCACCGGCGCGGCCGCACCCAGCAGGATCGGCCCCACGGTGATGCCGTACCCGCCGGTCATCTTGAGCACGTTGAACAGGATGTTGGCCGCATCGAGGTTGGGGCAGATCAACACGTTGGCCGAGCCGCTGAGCGTGCTGTCCGGCAGGAAGCTCGCGCGCAGCTCCTCGCTCAGCGCGGCGTCGCCCTGCATCTCGCCGTCGGCCTGCACATCGGGCATGCGCTGCACGAACAGGTCGCGCGCGGCGCGCATCTTGAGCGCCGACGCGCGCGTGCTCGAGCCGTACATCGAATGCGACAGGAAGGCGACCCGCGGCACCAGGCCGAACTGCGTCACTGTCTCGGCCGACATCACCGCAATCTCGACCAATGTCTCGGCGTCGGGGTCTTCGTTGACGAACGTGTCGGCGATGAACAGCGTGTGCGAGTCGAGCATCAGCGCATTCAGCGTCGCGTAGTGGTGCGCGTCATCGCGCCGCCCGATGACGTCGCGCACATGGTCCAGGTGATGCTCGTAGCGTCCGACCAGACCGCACAGCATGCCGTCGGCATGGCCGAGCCTCACCGCGAGTGCAGCGATGAGCGTGTTCGACCTGCGCACCGCGGCCTTGGCCATTTCGGGCGTGATGCCGTCGCGCCCCTTGAGCTGCGCGTAGGCTTCCCAATACTGGCGAAAGCGCGGGTCGTCCTCGGGGTTGACGACTTCGAAGTCGCTGCCGGCCTTCAGATGCAGCCCGGCGCGTTCGATGCGCTGCGCAATGACGGCCGGTCGCCCCACCAGCGCCGGCTTGACCATGCCCTCTTCGAGCGCGATCTGCACCGCGCGCAGCGTGCGTTCGTCTTCGCCCTCGGCAAAGACGATGCGCCGGGGCGCAGCCCGCGCGGCGATGAACACCGGCCGCATGAACATGCCGGTGTGGGTCATGAACTTGGTCAACGACTGGCGGTAGGCCTCCAGGTCGGCTATCGGCCGTGTCGCGACGCCCGACTCGGCCGCCGCCTTGGCGACCGCCGGCGCGATGCGCAGGATCAGCCGCGAGTCGAAGGGCTTGGGAATCAGGTAGTCGGCGCCGAAGCGCATCTCTTCGCCTGGGTAGGCGGCGGCCACTTCGGCTGAAATCTCGGCCTTGGCGAGTGCCGCGATCTCGTACACGCAGGCGACCTTCATTTCCTCGGTGATGCGCTGCGCCCCGCAATCGAGTGCGCCACGGAAGATGTACGGGAAGCACAGCACGTTGTTGACCTGGTTCGCGTAGTCCGAGCGGCCGGTGGCGATGATGCAGTCGGGCCGCACCGCCTTGGCCAGTTCGGGCCGGATCTCGGGCTCGGGGTTGGCCAGCGCCAGGATCAGCGGCTGCGCTGCCATGCTCTTGACCATCCCGGCCGTCACTGCGCCGGCCGCCGAACAACCCAGCAGCACGTCGGCGCCGTCCATCACCTCGGCCAGCGTGCGCGCCGCCGTGCGCTGCACATAGCGGCGTTTCGATTCGTCGAGCCGGTCTTCGCGTTGGTGGTGCAACACGCCCTTGCTGTCGCAGACGAAGATGTTCTCGGGCTTCGCGCCCAGGCGCACCAGCAGGTCGAGGCAGGCGATGGCCGCCGCGCCGGCGCCGCTGACGGCGATCTTGACATTTGCAAGCGCCTTGCCCGTCAGCTCCATGCCGTTGATCACCGCCGCCGCCGAGATGATCGCGGTGCCGTGCTGGTCGTCGTGGAAGACCGGGATCTTCAGCCGCTCCTTCAGCCTGGTCTCGATGTAGAAGCACTCCGGCGCCTTGATGTCTTCCAGGTTGATGCCGCCCAACGTGGGTTCGAGCGCGGCGATGATCTCGACCAGCTTGTCGGCGTCCTTCTCGTTCAGCTCGATATCGAACACGTCGATGCCGGCGAACTTCTTGAACAGGCAGCCCTTGCCCTCCATCACCGGCTTGCCGGCCAGCGGGCCGATGTCGCCCAGGCCGAGCACCGCCGTGCCGTTGGTCACCACACCGACCAGGTTGGCGCGCGAGGTGTACTCGGCGGCCAGCGACGGGTCCGCCTGGATGGCCAGGCAGGCATAGGCCACACCGGGCGAGTAGGCGAGCGACAGGTCACGCCCGTTCGAAAGCGGCTTGGTGGCAACGACGCTGATCTTGCCGCGCACCGGATGACAGTGGTAGTCGAGTGCGGCCTCGCGCAGGGCGCTTTCGGCGGCCGTCAGGGGTTTCTCATCGGACATGCTTGTCTCCTCGATTCGTGCCAGTCACGCCCCACGCCGCGGACAGCGCAGGGCCAGCCTCTAGGGTAGCCGGGGCAAGCCCCGTTGGCGAGCAGCATCGTCATCGTCGATGACGAACGCCGGCCGCGCAGCGCGCGCCGGCCCGAACTGCTCCAATGCGGAGATGCGTGCGCACCTGCGGTCACTGACAGCGGCCCTGTGGGTTCTGGCCACCGCGGCAGCCTTGGCACAGTCCACGGCAACGTCGCCGCGCCTGCTGGTGTTCGGCGAACAACACGATCAACCGGACCAGCAACGCCAGGTTGGCGAGCAAGTGCGCGAACTGGCCGATCGACAGACCCTGGCCGCCGTGGTGTTGGAAATGGCCGAAGCGCCGCACAGCACGCGCGGCCTGCCGCGCGACGCCGAGCCGGCTGACGTGCGCGCCGCGCTGCACTGGCGCGGCTGGCCCTGGGAGGCCTATGCGGCGGTGGTGATGAACGCGGTACGCGCGGGTGTGCCCGTGCTCGGCGGCAACCTGCCACGCGCCGACATGAGCAGCGCAATGTCCGATGCCTCGCTCGACGCTCGTGTCGATGCCGCCACCCGCGCCGCCTTGACCGAGGCGGTGCGCAGCGGTCACTGCAACTTGCTGCCCGCGACGCAGGAACCGGGCATGGTGCGCATCCAGATCGCGCGTGACCGTTCGATGGCCGCCGTGGTGAGCGCCGCGCTGCGCGACGCGGCGCCGGGCCAGACGGTGCTGCTGCTCACCGGTGCCATGCACGCGTCGCGCGACCATGGCGTGCCGCTGCACCTGCCGCAGGCGGGGCGCGACGACGCCCTTGCGCTGCAGGTGGTGATGTTCGGCCAAGGCCACGACAGTCTGCGCGCGGACCAGTGGCGCCCGGCCACCGTCACGCCGCAGGAAGACCCCTGCGCCGCGCTGCGCGCGCGGCTGTCGACGCCGCCAGCAGCAGCCGCTCCGCGCTGACGGGGTGGCGCTGGCGCACTGCGCCGGTGCAAAAACCGCGGCGACCGGCTGGGCACCGGGCTCACACGGGTGCGAGGCCGAGCAGCCGCTGCCGCTGGTGTTGAGCCGCGCAGGCTGCCCGCAGCCGCCCGAGACGCACCGCCTGTGCCGCGCCGGCACGCCGATCGAGTTGCGCATCCTGCGACCCGGTGCGCCGCGCATGTTCTGCGAGCTGTCGGTCAGCGAGACCCAGACCGAGCGCGGCGTGCACGACATCGCGACATCACCCAAGTGACGCTGGCGTCGATCGCCAACGGCGTCGTCACCACCGACGAGGCGGGCATCGTGCAGTACGCGAACCCGGTCGCCACGGCCGGTTACGTCTGCGTCGGGCGGTAAGTTTTCACGCGCCACGCGCCCTGCTGCGCCCCGGCGGGATGTTGCAAACGCAGCACGGCTGTTGCAGTCGCTGCCCCGCTGGCCATGAATTTTGCCCGGTATGGGTCGATATCCCGTTGGGAAGATCGCCGCCATGCCATGACGGTGTCGCCCCGATTCATCGAAAGCGACCATGTTGTCAGCCATTCACCCCACCCGTGGCCATGCACCCGCAGTGGCTCCCCTGCCCGGCCGCGACACCACGCTCCCCCACCCGCCGGCCGCCGGCTGGTTCGTGCGCGAGCAGGCCATCATGGGCACCGCCATCCGCGTCGAGCTGTGGTGCGAAGGCCAGCGGCTGGCGGCCGCGGCGATGCAGGCGGTGATGGACGAAATGCACCGCATCGACCGCGCGATGAGCCCGCACAAGCCGGACTCCGAGCTGTCGCGCATCAACGCGCGCGCGGCGCGCATGCCAGTGCCGCTGAGCAACGAGATGTTCGTGCTGGTGCAGCGCGCGTTGCACTTCTCGCAGTTGTCGCAAGGCGCCTTCGACATCAGCTACGCGGCGGCCGGCCAGCTCTACGACTACCGCCGCGGCGTGCGGCCGGACGACGCGGCGCTGAACCAGGCACGGCTGTGCATCGGCCACCAGCACCTGGAACTGGATGCACAGCGGCGCACGCTGCGCTTCGCGCGCCCGGGCATGCGCATCGATCTGGGTGGCTTCGCCAAGGGCCACGCCTGCGACACCGCCGCCGCGCTGCTGCAGCGGCGCGGCATTCGCCACGCCATCGTCTCCGCCGGCGGCGACAGCCGCATCATCGGCGACCGCCGCGGCCGGCCGTGGACGGTGGCCGTGCGCGACCCGCGCCGCCCCGGAGAAGCCGCCGCAGTGCTGCCGCTGGTCGATGTCTCGATCTCCACCTCGGGCGACTACGAACGCTTCTTCGAACGCGACGGCGAGCGCTGCCACCACCTGATCGACCCGCGCACCGGCAAATCGCCGAGCAGTGTGCGCAGCGTGACCGTGCTCGCCGACGACGGGCTGACCAGCGAGGCGCTGTCGAAGTGTGTGTTCGTGCTCGGCGTCGGGCCCGGCATGCGCCTGGTCGAGTCCCTGCCCGGCATCGATGCGGTGGTCGTCGATGCCGGCGGCTGTCTGCACTTCTCGTCCGGCCTGGGCCATGCCGGCACGCCGGTGCTGCAGTGAACGGGTTTTGAGCCAGGAGGCAACCATGTCCTTGCGTCGAACGATGTCCTGGCCGCTGTGCGGCGCCGCGCTCGCCACCACGCTGCTGATCACCGCCTGCGGCAACAGCGGCGGCAGCGGCAGCACCGCGCCACAGGCCAGCGAGACCGCGCAGGGCGCGGCGCGCGAGGTGCCGTTGGCCTACGTCAAGCGCGTGAACACGCTGGGCATGAACCCGACCGACGGCGCGCCCTCGGCCCCCGGCGGCGATCTGATGGTGCGCGAGCAATCGTCGCCCAGCGCGCCCGAAATCAACCTGACCGCGAAGTTCACGCAGGGCAAGGGCGATGCGTCCGACCCCGAGGTGTCGTACGACGGCAAGAAGATCGTCTTCGCGATGCGCTGCCCGGCGTCGAACACCTCGACCCTCGACGGCGCGCCGGCCTGCACCGGGCGCTGGAACATCTGGGAATACGACATGACAAGCGGCGGCCTGGCCGGCGGCAGCTTCAGGCGGCTGACCGCATCGACCAGCGACGACGATGTCGATCCCGCCTACCTGCCGGCCGGGCGCGGCTTCGTGTTCTCGTCGAACCGGCAGACCAAGTCGAAGATGCTGCAGGCGGTGGGCACGGCACCGTACTTCGCGCTCGACGAGTACGAGCGCGAGCGGGTGCTGAACCTGCACACGATGGAGAGCGACGGCGGCGCCATCGAGCAGATCTCGTTCAACCAGAGCCACGACCGCAACCCGGTGGTGCGGCCCAACGGCGACATCATGTTCTCGCGCTGGGAGCATGTCGGCCAGCGCAACCGCTTCGCCATCTTCCGCACCAAGCCCGACGGCACCGACATGTTCGTGCTCTACGGCGCGCAAAGCCCGGGCAACAGCTTCCTTCACCCGCGCGACATGGATCCGAAGGGCAAGTACAAGGGTTTCGTCTCATCGTCGCTGATGTCGCTGTCGGGCACGCAGGAAGGCGGCGCGCTGATGTTCATCGACGCCGCCAACTACTCCGAGCACAACACGCCGGCGAACAGCACCGTGCCGGCGCAGGGCGGGCAGAGCGAGATCACGGCCACGCCGCTGAACATGGGCCGCGGGCTGTCGCGCTACGGCCGCATCACCAGCCCCTATCCGCTGTGGGACGGCAGCGACCGCGTGCTGCTGTCGTACCGGCCGTGCGAGGTCACGCGCAACGGCGTGGTGGTGTCGTGCGCGACCTTGACCGACGAGGAGATCGCGCGCGTCTCGGAACGCAACCGCTCGATGGCCGAGGTGGCCGCCGACCCGCTGCAGGACAACGTGCCGCCGCCGTACGCGGTGTACATGTTCGACCCCGGGCCACAGACCTGGCTGATCGTGGCCGCGCCGCCACCGGGTTTCATGTACACCGATCCGGTCGCCATCGAGGCGCGCCCCGAGCCGGCCTCGACCGCGCCGACCAGCATCGACGCAGGCCTGGCCGCGCAGGGGCTGGCGCTGATCGAGGTGCGCAGCGTGTACGACACCGACGGACTGAACCGCATGGGCGAAGGCATGTTGGCGGCGGTGGACCTGGCCGGCGGCTGCAGCGTTGGCATCGCCAAGACGCGGCCGAGCGACGTGCTCGACACGCGTGCGCAGGTCGCCGACCTGGTGCGCATGAAGGACCCGGCCGATGCCGCCTATGGCTGCTCACCGGCGCGCTTCGTACGCGCCACGCGTGCCGTCGCGCCGCCGTCGAGCACGATGGGCCTGCGCTCGGCGATCGGCGAGACCGAGTTCGAGCAGGTGCAGATCCTGGGCTACGCGCCGATCGAGCCCGACGGCTCGTTCAAGCTGCAGGTGCCGGCCGATGTGCCGCTGGCGCTGTCGGTGCTGGATGCCAAGGGCCGTGGCATCCAGACGCACCTGAACTGGATCCAGGTGCGACCGGGCGAACGCCGCACCTGCGACGGCTGCCACAGCCCGCGCCGCGGCGGCGCCATCAACTCCGGCGACGTCGTCAACACGCAGCCGGCCGCGCTGATGCCCGGCCTGGCGAGCGCGCACCTGCCGGGCGAGACGATGGCCTCGCTGCGCACGCGGCTCGACGCCACGCTGCTGCGCCTGAAGCCCGACCTGGAATTCAGCGACGTGTGGGCCGACACCGGCAAGGCCGGCGTCGCTGCGCGTGCGCCGATCCGGGTGCGCTACAGCGGCAACACCGACCCGGCCGACGACCTGGCGACGTTGGCACCGGTGAACGGCCTCATCAACTATCCGCAGCACATCCAGCCGATCTGGAGCCGCGACCGCGGCGCCAACACCTGCACCGGCTGCCACGCCGATTCGGCCGTGCTCGACCTGCGCGGCACCACTTCGGGCACCGGCCGATTGGTGTCGTACGAAGAGCTGCTGCTGGGTGACCCGGTCATCGACGCGGCCACCGGCCGGCCGCAGACGCGGCTGGTCGAAGGCGTGCCCGAAGTCGTGCGCGGGCCCGCGCTGGTCGAGACCTCCGCCGGAAACGCCACCGGGCTGGCGCGCAGCAGCCGCCTGACCGAGATCCTGTTCGGCGAAACCTTGAAGGTGCCGGCCGGCGCACGCACCGCGCACCCGGCCCCGCCGGGCACCGCGCCCAACCACGCGGCGATGCTGAACGCGGCCGAGAAGCGGCTGGTCGTCGAGTGGATGGATCTGGGCGGCCAGTACTACAACAACCCCTTCGACGCCGGCATCCGCAGCATCACCACGCTCAGCCAGGCCAGCTTCGAAGCGCGCGTGATGCCCGTGCTGGCCTCGACCTGCGCCGGTTGTCACCAGCCCAGCGGCAGCGTCGCCGGCAGCACCTCAGCGGCCTCGCGCAACCGCTTCGTGCTCACCGGCAGCGCCGAGGGCGACTACAACGTTACGCTGTCGATGATCTCCGACACCTGCAACGCGGCCGCGAACTACCTGATCAACAAGCCGTCGACGGTGCCGCACCCGGCCGGCATCGATGGTCAGCTGAGCGCGGTGCTGCCGCTGGGCAGCGCGAACTACAACGCCCTCGTGTCGTGGATCGGCACCGGGTGCCCGACACCATGACGGTATCCACGCTGCGCCGCACGCGGCAAATGCTGGCTGCCAGCCTGTTGGCGCTGGCCGGCTGCGGTGGCGGCGGCGACAACCCGTTCGACAACCCGGCCGACATCAGCAACCCGCAGCAGGTGTCGGGACAGGCGCTGTCGTTCAGCTATTTCCAGAAGTGCATCAACCCGATCTTCCTGGCGCAGTTGCAAGGCCCCGGTGGCGCGGCCAACCGCTGCGCGAGTTCGGGCTGCCACGACAACATCAACGGCACCGGTGGCGCGCTGCGCGTGGTGCCGGGCGCGCAGGAGGTCGATCTGGCCGACCCGGCGAACAGCGTCGAGGCGATCCGCGCGAGCGACATGTACAAGAACTTCTACTCCGCGCAGGGCTCGACGATCATCGGCTCGCCGACACAAAGCCGGCTGCTGGCCAAGCCGCTGCTGCTGAACGTGCTGCATGGCGGCGGACTGATCTTCGACAGCGACCAGCACCCGATGGCCAAGCTGATCGCCTACTGGATCACGCACCCGCTGCCGAAGGGCAGCGACGAATTCGGCCCGGCCAACGGGCTGTTCTCACCGCCCGATGCCGCCACCGGCGCGTGCAACTCGTGATGACGAAGCTGCTCGACACAGGCGCGCTCGCGCTGCTGTTGATCGTCGCTGTGCTGGCGGGCGCACCCGCACGGGCCGCGGACAACACCACCCCCAACGCCGATTCAGAACGGGTGCAGATCACCGCGCCCTACATCGAGATGCGCACCGGCGCGGGCCGCGGCTACCCGGTGTTCCATGTCGCCGCGCGCCACGAGTGGATCAGCATCGAACTGCGCCACACCGATTGGTACAAGGTGCGCACCGCCAGCGGCCAGGTCGGCTGGGTGTCGCGCACGCAGCTGCAGAGCACGCTCACCGAAGCCGGCGTGGCGCAAAGCTTTCGCGACCTGGCGGTGGACGACTACCTGCGGCGCCGCGTCGAACTCGGCGCCGCCTGGGGCCTGTTCGACGGCGAACCGATGCTGAAGGTGTGGACCGCGTACCGCATGAGCGACACGCTCAGCATCGAGGCCACGTTCGGCCAGGTGCAGGGCACCTACGCCGGCGCCAACCTGTGGCAGATCGACGTGCTTGCCGAGCCCTGGTCGGACCAGCGCTTTTCGCCCTATCTCGGCATCGGCGTCGGCCGCTTCGACAACTTCCCAAACCTGAGCCTGGTCAACGCCGCGCCGACCAGCGCCAACCTGGCCAACGCCACGCTCGGCGCGCGCTACTACCTGAGCGAACGCTTCGTGGTGCGCGGCGATTTCACGCTCTACACCGTTTTCCAGTCCGACGTCAGCACCAGCGAGTACTCGGCCTTCAGCCTCGGCCTCTCGTTCTTCTTTTGAGCGCCGATATCAACGGCATGAACACACACACCCCCTTCGTTTCGTGGCTCACGTTGGGCCTGTCGAGCGCACTGTGCGCGGCACCGGCGCTGGCGCAAACCAGACCGGCGACCGAACAGGTCGTGGTGCCGCAGGTGGAGCGCCGCGACGTGCAGCCACCGAAGTACCCGTCGAACGACTTCGAGGTCGGCGCCTTCGTCGGCACCTATGCCACGCAGAACTTCGGCTCGAGCCTGGTGTATGGCTTGCGCGTGGGCTACGCGATCACCGAAGACTTCTTCGTGCAGGGCACTTATGGCAGCACCCAGGTCAGCGACGACAACTACCGGCAGATCCTGCCCGGCGGCATCTTCGCCAACGAGACCGAAACGCTGAGCTACTACAACCTGTCGGTGGGCTACAACGTGCTGCCCGGCGAAGTCTTCATCGGCGCGAACCGCGCCCTGGCCTCGCAGCTCTACGTCATCGGCGGCATCGGCAGCACCGACTTCAACGGCCAGAGCAAGCAGACCATCAACTTCGGTGTCGGCGCGCGCGTGTTCGTCAAGGATTCGTTTTCGCTGCAAGTGGACATGCGCGACCACATCTTCTCGCTCGACCTGCTCGGTCAATCGCAGAGCACGCAGAACCTGGAGTTCACCGCCGGCTTCAGCTTCTACTTCTGATTTCAACTGCTTCTCGAGAATCCGATGAAGTCCCCCTTCTCCCGCCGCCGCCGCGCCCTGCTGCTGGGCCCCGCGCTGCTCGGTGCCGCCCCGGCCTGGCCGGCGGTGCAACCCAGCATGCCGGCACCCGACTTCACGTTGCGCAGCATGGCCGGGCCCAACCTGCGCCTGGGTGAACAGCGCGGCCAGGTGGTGATGGTCAATTTCTGGGCCACCTGGTGCGGCCCGTGCCGGCAGGAGATGCCGCACCTGAACAAGCTGTACGACAAGTACCGTGATGCGGGCTTCGTGCTGCTGGGCGTGAACATCGACGACAACGCCGCCAAGGCGACCGAGCTGGCGGGCAAGCTGGGCCTGACCTTCCCGGTGCTGCTGGACACCGACAAGACGGTCAGCAAGCTGTACGACATCGGCAGCATGCCGGCCACGGTGGTCATCGATCGCGAGGGCCGCGTGCGCCACTTGCACCGCGGCTACCGCGAGGGGGTCGAGCTGGCCTACGACCAGCAGATCCGCGCGCTGCTGAAGGAATGAGCATGCGACGCCGCGGCAGTCTCGCATGGGTTGCAGCGCTGGCGATGCTCGGCGGGTGTTCGATCCAGCCCTGGGTCAAGCCCTATGAGCGCGAAGGCCTGACCGACCCGATCATGAACCTGCAACGCAGCACGCTGATCGGCCAGCACCGCGAGCATGTCTATGACGTGCGCGAAGGCGCGCGCGGCGCCACCGGCATCCAGGGGACCGGCTGTGGCTGCAACTGACGCCCTCGCCTCGCGTTGTTCCTCGCGCCGCTCATCGCGCGTCTCGTCACGCTACGGGCAGCACCTCGCGCGCTTGCTCGGTGGGCTTCTCGGCGGGCTGCTCAGCGCCAGCGGCGCGCGCGCCGTGGCGCTGCCCGACAACGCCGCCGAGGCGATGGTGCACACCTTCAACGGCGGCGGCGTCACCGCCACCGGCCCGGCACTGCTGGTGCGCAAGAACATCGGCGACCGCTTCTCGCTCACCGGCACCTATACCCTCGATGCGGTCAGCAACGCATCGATCGACGTCGTCACCACCGCCAGCCCGTACCACGAAACGCGCAACGCCTTCGGCCTGGGCATGAACTACGTGGTGCGCGATTCGCTGATCACGGTGGTCGCGGCGACCAGCCGCGAGCCCGACTACGTGGCGAACGCGGTGAACGTCGATGTCGCGCAGGACGTATTCGGCGGCATGACGACCGTCGCGCTGGGCTTCACGCGCGGTGCCGACGAGGTCGGCAAGAAAGGCACCGAGGGCTACTTCGACACCGCCGACCATTGGCGCTACCGGCTGGGCGCAACGCAGGTGCTGAGCCCGAACTGGCTCGCGTCGGCCAACTTCGAAACCATCGCCGACGACGGTTTCCTAGGCAACCCTTACCGGGTGGCGTTGGTCTTCGGCGCCGCCGTGCCCGAACGCGTGCCGCGCACCCGCTCCAGCCGCGCCTTCCAGCTGCGCGCCATCGGTGACCTGGGTGATCGCAACGTGGTGCGCGGCGCCTACCGCTATTTCTGGGACAACTGGGGCATCACCGCACACACGCTCGAGCTGGGCTACGCACGCTACTTCGGCCAGGACTGGCTGGCCGACACCTTCGTGCGCTTTCACAGCCAGCAAGGCGCGCTGTTCTACAGCGACAACGCCACCGCCGACACGGTCTATGTCACCCGCAACCGCCAGCTCAGCAGCTTCAACGATGTCGGCCTGGGGCTGAACCTGGCCTACACCGCGAAGACCGTGCCGGGGCAGTACACGCTGACGGTGACCGGCGCGGTCGAAGTGATGAAGTTCAACTACAGCGAGTTCACCGATGTGCGCAGCGGTCAGCTGTATTCGTTCAACGCGGTGCTGGCGCAAGTGCTGGTGTCGCTGATCTATTGAGGGGGCACTGTCCGATGTGGCCGAGTCTGTGTCGTGCTTTGATCGCGCTGGGCCTGCTCGCGGGCAGCGCGGGGACCGGGGCCGCCGAACCGGTGGCGCAGACCGTGGCCGCCGCACCCGCACCCGCAACTACGGCCGCGCCCGCTGTCGCCGCCTCGGCACCGGCCGCCGGACTCGACACCCGCATCCAGGACCTGAAGGCCGAGGTCATCCGTCTGAACCGTGACCTGCTGGTGCTGGAAGAAGAACTGCTGTTCCCGGCCAGCACGCAGCTGGCGGTGTTCGTGTCGATGGACGTGGGCAAGCTGTTCGCGCTCGATTCGGTGCAGATTCGTCTCGACGACAAGGTGGTGGCCAATTACCTGTACACCCCGCGCGAGGTCGAGGCCCTGCACCGCGGCGGTGTGCAACGGCTGTACCTGGGCAACCTGCGCGGCGGCGAACATTCGCTGGTCGCTTTCTTCACCGGCCAGGGGCCGCACCAGCGCGACTACAAGCGCGGCGCGACGATCAAGATCGACAAGGGCAGCGAAGCCAAGTACATCGAGTTGCAGATCAAGGATTCGCTGGGCAAGCTGCAACCCGAGTTCGACGTCAAGGTCTGGCAATAGGCCTGACCATGGGCCTGACCGGCATCACTTGCAGCGCATTCGCCCGTCACGCCTGGCGCTGCCTCGGCGCGGCAATGCTGCTGGCCGGCGCCGGTGTGGCCGCGGCACAGCCGACGGCCAGGCCGGTCGAGGCGCCGCACTACGGCGACGGGCTGTTCCAGTTCTACCAGGAGCAGTACTTCACCGCCATCACCACGCTGATGGTGTCGCAGCACTTCGAGCGCGTGGCGCCGCACGCCGACGACACCGAGCTGCTGCGTGGCGGCATGTTGTTGTCCTATGGCATGCACGACGAAGCCGGAGCCGTCTTCGCCCGGCTCATCGACCAGAGCGTCGTGCCACCGGTGCGCGACCGCGCCTGGTTCTACCTGGCCAAGATCCGCTACCAGCGTGGCCGCTTCGCCGAGGCGCTCGACGCCATCGGCCGCGTCGCGGGCCCGCTGCCGGGCGAACTGGAAGGCGAACGGGTGCTGCTGCAGGCCAATCTGTTGATTGCCACCGGCAACTACCCCGCCGCGGTGGCAGTGTTGTCGGGCTTCGACGAAGGCAAGGAAAACGCCGCACGCAAGGACGCCGCCGCCCTGCCCTATGCCCGCTTCAACCTCGGCGTCGCGCTGATCCGCAACGGCGACACCGCGCAAGGCAGCGCGCTGCTCGATCGCATCGGCAGCGCGGGCGCGACCGACGAAGAACAGCGTGCCCTGCGCGACCGCGCCAACCTGGCGCTGGGTTTCGCCGCGCTGGCCGACAAGCAACCCGCCAAGGCGAGGGGCTTTCTCGAACGCGTGCGGCTGCACAGCGCGCAGGCGAACAAGGCGCTGCTCGGCTACGGTTGGGCGGCTGCCGAACTCAAGAACCCGCAGCAGGCGCTGGTGCCATGGACCGAACTGGCCCAACGCGACCCCAGCGATGCCGCCGCGCTCGAAGCGCGCATCGCCGTGCCCTACGCCTACGCCGAACTCGGCGCGCACGGCCAGGCGCTGCAGCGCTATGAGCAGGCCATCGCCGCGTTCGACGACGAGCGTGTCGCGCTCGACGCTTCGATCAAGGCGCTTCGTTCGGGCGACATGGTGACCGCGCTGCTGCAGCGCAACCCCGGCAACGAGATGGGCTGGTTCTTCCAGCTCGCCTCGCTGCCGCCGGCCGCCGCGTTGCCGCACGCCAACCACCTGGTGCCGCTGCTGGCGCAGCACCGGTTTCAGGAAGCGTTCAAGAACTACCGCGACCTGCAGTTCCTGGCGCGCAATCTGCAGGGCTGGTCCGACAACCTCGGTGCCTTCGGCGACAACCTGGCCACGCGACGCAGGGCCTTCGCCGAGCGCGCGCCGCAAGTGCAGGCACAGACCCCGCAGGCCAGCCGCGAGGCGGCGTTGTGCGAGCGCCGCGATGCGCTCGCCGCCGAGCTGGCACGCGCCCAGGCCGATGGCGACGGGCAGGTGTTCTTCGACCAGCGCCAGGCCGCGCTGCTGGCGCGCCTGTCGGCCGCGCGCGCGACCTTCGACAGTCTCGGCAAGGACCTGCAAACCACCGCCACCGCCGATCGCCTGCGCCTGGTCCAGGGTGTGCTGGCGTGGGACCTGGCGCAGCAGTATCCGCAACGCGTGCACGCCGCGCGCCGCGACCTGGCGGCGGCCGACCGCTTGATCGACGAGGCGCGAACACGCGACAGCGCGCTGGCCCAGGCGCAACGCGACGAACCACTGAATTTCGATGGATTCGCCGCGCGCATTGCCGCGCTCGAGCAGCGCATCCGCGAGCTGCAGCCGCGGGTGGCCGCACTGACCGGCGAGCAGCAGGCCGAAGTGCAGGACATGGCGGTGGCCGAACTGCGGCAACAGCAGCAACGGTTGCAGGTGTATGCCACGCAGGCGCGCTTTGCCGTCGCGCAGCTGTACGACCGGGCGACGCTGTCGCCGCGGGACATCGCCCGCGGGAGCGACGATGCGCGCCAACCCTGAGCCCGTGTCGATCGCGTCGCCGATGCGCCGGTACCTGGCACTCGCCGGGCTGGCGCTGCTCGGCGCCTGTGCGGGACCTTTCGGCGCGAAGGGCACGCCCGACAACGCGCCGACGCTGAAGACGCTGGCCGGGCGCGAGTTGCCGGTGGCCGCCGATGGCGGCGCCAAGGGCACCGAGCAGCAGGCCATCGCTGCCTACCGAAAGTTCCTCGAAGTGGCGCCGACAGCGCCGCAGCGTCCGGAAGCGATGCGCCGGCTGGGCGACCTGGAGATGGCCAGCGCCGACACCCGCAGCGCCGACGGTGCTCAAGCGCCGGGGCAACCGACCGGCGCGCCCGACTACCGCGCGGCCATCGCGCGCTACGAAGAGTTCCTGAAGGCCTATCCGCAGGACAAGGGCAACGACCGCGTGCTTTACCAGCTGGCGCGTGCGCGTGAGCTGGGCGCGCAGCTCGCACCGGCACTGGCCACGCTCGAGCGGTTGCTCGCCGAACACCCGCGCACCGCCCACCGCGACGAAGCGCAGTTTCGCCGCGGTGAGATCCTGTTCAGCCTGCGCCAGTACCCGCAGGCCGAAGCAGCGTATGCCAGCGTGCTGGGCAGCACCACCGACAACCCCTACCGCGGCCGCGCGCTGTACATGCAGGGCTGGTCGCGGTTCAAACAGGGCCGGCTCGACGACGGCCTGCAATCGTTCTTCGGCGTGCTCGACCTGAAACTCGACGCCGATGCCAACAGCGATGCGCGCGATGACAACCTCGAACACCTGAGCCGCGGCGACCGCGAACTGCTGGCAGACACCTTTCGCGTCACCAGCCTGAGCCTGGCCAACCTGCAAGGCGCGGCGAGCATTCCCGCGTTCATCGATTCGCCTCAGCGCGAGGCCTACCAGTTCCGCGTCTATCGCCAGCTCGGTGAGCTGTACATCAAGCAGGATCGCAGCAAGGACGCAGCCGACACCTTCGTGGCCTTCGCCCAGCGCCAGTCGCTGCATGCGCAGGCGCCGCAGTTGCAGGCACGCGTGATCGACATCTACGAGCGTGGCGGCTTCGCCGTCCAGGCCTTGGCGGCAAAGAAGGACTATGTGTCGCGCTACGGCATCGACAGCGAATTCAGCCGTGCCAACCCCGAAGGCTGGCGCTCGGCGCAGCCGCTGGTGAAGACCCACCTGGCCGAGCTGGCGCGCCACCATCACGCCGCCGCGCAAGCGAGCAAGACGAGCAGCGACTACGCCGAAGCCATTCGCTGGTACCGCGTGTTCCTGGCCTCGTTCCCGGCCGACGCCGATGCGGCGCGCAGCAACTTCCTGCTCGCCGAACTGCTGGTCGAGGACAAGCGCTTCGGCGAAGCGGCGGTCGAGTACCAGAAGGCCGCCTACGACTACCCGGCGCACGCGCACAGCGCCGATGCCGGATATGCCGCGCTGCTGGCCTATCGCGAGCAGGAGAAACTCGCGCAGGCATCGACGTTGGCGGCGCTGCAACGCAGCCGTGTGGACAGCGCGCTGCGCTTTGCCGACGCCTTCCGCGACGACGCACGCAGCGCCGCCGTGCTCACCGACACCGCCGAGACGCTGTATGCGTTGAACGACGGCGCGCGCGCCGCCGTCGTCGCCCGCCAGGTGCTGGCGCTCGGCGACGCGGCCCAGCCGGCGCAGCGCCGCGTGGCCTGGACGGTTATCGCCCACAGCGCCTTCGACGGCACCGACTTCGCCGCCGCCGAGCAGGGCTACGGCCAGGTGCTGGCGCTGCTGCCGAGCAACGATGGCGCGCGGCACGACATCACCGAACGGCTGGCGGCGAGTGTGTACAAGCAGGGTGAGCGCGCACGCGAAGCGGGCGCTGCGCGTGACGCCGTGTCGCACTTCAGCCGCATCGCCCAGGTCGCGCCCGACTCAACGGTGCGCGCCACCGCGCAATACGACGCCGCCGCGGCACTGATCGGCCTGCAAGACTGGGACGCGGCCGCGCGCAGCCTCGAAGACTTCCGCCAGCGCTATCCGAACCACGCCCTGCAGGCCGAGGTCGGCGCCAAGCTGACCGTTGCCTATCTGGAACAACAGCAATGGGCCGGTGCCGCCGCCGAACTGGAACGTGTCGCCGCCGCCCAATCCGACCCGAAGCTGGCCGCGGCTTCGTTGTGGCAAGCCGCCGAGTTGTACGACAAGGGCGGCGATGCGGTCGGCGCAGCGAAGGCCTACCGCGCCTTCGTCACGCGCTTCCCGCAACCCCTGGAAGCCGCCGTCGAAGCCCGCTGGCGGCTGGCACGCCTCGCCAAGGCCGAGTCCAACGCCGCGCAGGAACTGGCGTTGATGCGCGAGATCTTCGAGGCCGAGCGCAACGGTGGCGACGCCCGCACGCCGCGCACGCGCTTTCTCGGTGCCAGCGCGTCGCTGGCGCTGGCGGCGCCGGTATTCGAGGCCTACCGCCAGGTGGCACTGGTCGAACCGCTGGCCAAACAATTGAAACTGAAGAAGTCCAGGCTGGAGGACGTGCTCAAGGCCTATGCCGTGTCTGCCGATTACGGCGTTGCCGAGGTCAGCACCGCCGCCACCTTCCATGTCGCGGCGCTGTACCAGGATTTCGGCAAGGCGCTGATGAACTCACAACGGCCGAAAAAACTGTCGAAGCAGGCCCTCGAGCAATACGACCTGATGCTCGAGGAACAGGCCTTCCCGTTCGAGGAAAAGGCCATCGCGCTGCACGAGCTGAACGCCGCCCGCGCACGCGACGGCGTCTATGACCAGTGGGTAAGGAAGAGTTTTGCCGCGCTGCGCGAACTGAAGCCGGTGCGCTACGCGAAGAACGAACGTGCGGAAGGGGTGGGCGATGCGATCCGTTAGCAGGCGAAGCGTGGACAAGGTCCTGTGGCTGGTGGCAGCGGCGCTGGCGGCGGGTTGTGCATCGAACCCCGTTCCACAAGTTGAAGAAGCTGTGGCGCCGGCAGCGGCGTCTGCGCCCCGGCCTGTCGATGCGGCAGCCCAGCTCGCCTTCGACAAGGCGCGGCTCGCGCTGGCAGCAGGCCGCACGGCCGAGGCCGAAAGCGCCTTCCTCGCCTTGACACAATCGCACCCCGATCTCGGCGGCCCGCATGCCGCGCTCGGCGCGCTGCGCCTGCAGGCCGGGCAGGCCGACGAGGCCGTTGCGCAGCTCGAAGCGGCCGTGGCGGCCAACCCGAAACAGGCCGCGTGGTTCAACCAGCTGGGCGTGGCCTACCGGCAGCAGGGCCGCTTCGACAAGGCCCGCGACGCGTATGAGCACGCGCTGGTGCTGGCCCCGGACCACGCCATGGCGATGCTGAACCTGGGCATCCTCAACGACCTGTACCTGGGCGATTCGACACGCGCGCTGGAACTGTATGAACGCTACCTGGTGCTCACGCCCAGCGGCGATGCCACGGTCGGCAAATGGGTTGTCGAGATGAAGAACCGCAAACCGCAAACGGTGGCGACGAGCCTGCGATGAAGGCCGTCTTCGTCATGATCGCCCTCGCCGCGGCGCCCGTGTTGTCGGCGGCACAGGACCGCGCCGACATCGATCGCTCGCAGATCATCGGCAACCGCGAGCTGCCGAAGGTGCTGTACATCGTGCCGTGGAAAAAGCCGCTGCCAGGCGAGCTGTCGGCGCGGCCGGTGGCCAGCGTGCTCGACGAAGCGCTGGCGCCGATCGACCGCGACGTGTTGCGCCGCCAGCTGGCCTACGAGGCGCAGCTGAAACCACCCCCGGTGACCGCACCCACCAGATAACTGCGCCAGCAGCGCCGGCACCTACTCGCCCCCTTCACCCCGCCACCGAAAGCCCATGCGATGAATGCCCTGAACACCGCCATCAAATTCTTCCAGGACTGTGGTCTGTTCATCTACCCGAGCCTGTTCCTGATGCTGATCGGGCTGACCATCGCCATCGAGCGCTACGTGTTCCTGAACCGCGCGCGCGCGCAGAACCGCAAGGTGTGGGCGCAGGTGAAGCCGATGCTCGAAGGCGGCCGCTTCAAGGAAGTGCAAGGCGTCACCGCGCAATCCGACGCGGCGGTGGGCAAGATCGTCAACTACGGCTTGCTGCGCATGCAAAGCCCGGGGCGGCGCGAGGACTTCGACGCGGCGATGGAAGAGGGCATGATGGAAATCGTGCCGCGGCTGGAAAAGCGCACCCACTACATCGCCACCTTCGCCAACGTCATCACGCTGGTCGGCCTGCTCGGCACCATCATTGGCCTGATCAAGGGCTTCACCGCGGTGGCGCAGGTGAACCCGGCTGAAAAAGCCGAGTTGCTGTCGGCGAGCATCTCGATCGCCATGAACAACACCGCCTTCGCGCTGATGGTGGCGATTCCGTTCCTGCTCATCCATGCCTTCCTGCAGGCCCAGACGAGCGAGATCGTCGATGGGCTGGAGGCGGCGAAGATCAGCTTCCTGAACCTGGTGCAGCGGCTGAAGGCCGAGCAGTCGGTGGCCAGGCCGGCTTGACCGCGGTTCATCAACCATGGCCCGCCGCCGTCTGCGCAAAGTCGCCGCGCACCTCGAGATCACCGCCTTCATCAACCTGATCGTGGTGCTGGTGCCGTTCCTTCTGTCCACCGCCGTGTTTTCGCGGCTGGCGGTGATCGACCTGAGCCTGCCGGCGCAGAACAGCGGCGCCGAGGTGCTGAAGGCGGAGAGCCTGCAGCTCGAAGTGGTGATGCGCGCCGATGCACTGGAGGTGGGTGACCGCATTGGCGGGCTCATCAAGCGCATCGACAACACCGCACAGGGCCACGACCTGGCCACGCTGACGGCCGTCATGGTGCAGTTGAAGACGCGCTTTCCGGACAAGAAGGAGGCCAGCGTGCTGGCCGAACCGAACACGCCTTACGAGCAGCTGGTGCAGGTGATGGACGCGATGCGCGCCGAACGCACGCGGCACGGCCACGACACCGTGCTCAGCGAACTGTTTCCGAACATCTCGATCGGTGACGCGCCCGTGCGCGCGGTGCGCTGAACAGTGCTGGCGACTGCGAAAGGCACCATGAAACTGACCCCGCTGCAACGCCGCGCCGAGCGCAAATCACGTGACCAGAGCGTGGTGGACATGAACCTGGTCTCGCTGATCGACGTGTTCACCATCCTGATCTTCTTCCTGCTCTTCAACACCGGCGTCGAGCTGCTGCCGCCGGCCGCGGTGAAGCTGCCGCGGTCGCTGGCCGAGACCACGCCGCGCGAGACGGTGGTGATCATCGTCACCCACGCCGAGGTCATCGTCGATGGCCGCGGCGTGGCACGCGTGGCCGACGTGATGGCCGCACGCGACGATCTGATCGATGGCCTGAAGACCGCGCTCGACCAGCAGGCTGGCCAGCCACTGGCCGGCAAGGACAACCCCATGCAAGGCAAGTCGTTGACCATCATGGGCGACAAGGGCATTCCGTACCAGTTGCTGCGCAAGGTGATGTTCACCGCGGCACGCGCGAATTTCAGCGACGTGTCGTTCGCGGTGCAAAGGATCGACCTGTGATGCGCGCACCGCGCAGCGCCGCATGGAGCGCAGCCACGTGAGCAGCGCCAGCCTGGTCTCGTTTCGTGCGCCGGTGCTGGCCTGGACGCCGTCGCCCGAGGACGATGCCCGCTTCCAGCGCGTGCGCAACCGCGTCATGGGAATCGGGCTGCTGCTGTGCGTGGCGCTGCCGTGGTTGCCGGTGACGCAACCCGAACACGCGCCGCCGCCGCCGCTGCCGCCGCCGATGGCGCGCCTGCTGCTCGACCGGCCCGCGCCACCGCCACCGCCCCGGACGCCGAAGCCCGTGGCCAAGCCCGAACGCGCCGCGATCAGCGACGCGGTGGCGCAGGCGCCGCCAGCGAAGCCCGTTCCGAAGCCCGTTCCGAAGCCCGTGCCGCAAGCCCAGCCGGTGGTCGCGCCGCAACCGCAACGCAAGTCGGCGCTGGCGGTGCCCGAAGCGCGCAACCCGCAGCCGAACAAACCGCCCGGCGAAGCACTGGAGAACGCGCGCCGCACCGCGTCCGGCGTGGGCCTGCTGGCGATGAAGGATGAACTGGCGGAGATGCGTGGCGCACCGCTGGCGGTGCAGATGAACGCCAACATCAAACAAGGCCCGGGCGTGGGCAGTGGTGTCGGCGTCGGCGTCGGTGCCGGCAGCGAACCCGGGTTGCCGGTGCGCGCGATGATCACTTCCAACGCCAGCGGCGGTAGCGGCGGCATCAACACGGCCGGCTACAGCCGCGACACCGGTGGCGGTGGGCTGGCCGGGCGCAGCACCACGCTGGTGGCCGGTGTGGCCGGCGGCGGCGGGGGGGGCGGCGCGGGCGGGGGTGGCCACGGAAAGGGCGACGGTATTGGGCCAGGCGGTGGCGCGGGTGGTGGCCCAGGCGGCACGCTGCAACGCGCCGGCAATGGCAAGGCCTCGCGCTCGATCGAGGAAATCAAGCTCGTCTTCGAACGCAACAAGGGCGCGATCTACGCCATCTACAACCGCGCGCTGCGCGAAGACCCTGCGCTGCAGGGCAAGGTCGTGCTCGAACTGAAGATCGCACCGACTGGCGAGGTGCTGGAATGCCGGCTGGCGTCGAGCGAATTGAATTCGGCCGAGCTGGAACGCAAGCTGCTGGCGCGCATCCGCCAGTTCGAATTCGGCGCCAAGGATGTCGAGCAGATGGTCGTCAACTGGCCGGTGGACTTCCTGCCGTCCTGACGGCCGCCCGGCGCTCGACTCGCTGGGCCGGCATCAAGGCCTTCCTGTTCAGATGGGACGCTTCCCCTTGAGCAGGCATTCACCGAATCCGCCGCGGGCGTCAGCACCGCAACGATTGCGGTTGCTCGGACTGACCTCTGGATTCATGGCCATGACCTGTCATCCCAGGTCTTCGTGCCTACACCCGTTTGAGACTGTCTGTTGCCGTTCGGATTTGGCCGGCGAATGTCGGCGGGCGCCGATACCTGACATTGGCCAGTTCCTCCGGTGGCCGTCCGCTGTTCCTCGGAACTTGACGTTCGCCGGCTCGGAGCATCGGCGGGTCAGCGACGCGGCGACCGGTCCTGGCCACCGACTGCTCCCACTGGCGGCGACCGGTCGCTGCCGACCCAAAGCCGACCTACAAGTCGCACAGTTCAAAGCTGTAAAGCCGTCGTTGCCGAGGGTTCTCAATGACGGTAACGACTCACCCTTCAGGCCAGATGCCCTGCTGCGCACCTTCCGGTCATCGAATGCCAGAGCGGCGAACGTGTTCGCCATCTCTGCCTCAGTCTCCCGGCTCCCGGTTTCGACGCTGCGCTACTCCGCGACAAAGCCCGAGGACTTGACGATCGGTATCCAGCGCGCCGCGTCGGCGGCCATGATCGCGGCCAACTCGTTCGGCGTCGTGCCTGTCGGCTCGAGCCCGAGCAGCAACAGGCGCGACGTCACCTCGGCCGAGCGCAGTGCCTCGCCGGCGGCGGCCGAAACGCGCTCCACCAAGGTGCGCGGGGTCTTGGCCGGTGCAAACAGCCCGAACCAGTGTGCCCCTCGATCGTTGGCAGCCCCTGCTCGCGGATTGTCGGCACTCCGGGCAGTAGCGACGAGCGTGTCGTTCCCGAGGTTGCGAGGATGCGCAGCTTGCCGGCGCGGTGCAATTCGATCAGGTTCGATATCGCATCGATGCAGGCCGGCAGCTGCCCGCCAATCACGTTGGCCGACATCGTGCCGATCGCGGAATAGGGAACATGCGTCATCTGCACGCCGGCGGCGCGGCCCATCGACAGACCGAGAAACTGCGGCAGGCCGCCCGCCCCGATCGTGCCGAAGGCCTCGCGCCCTGGGGCCGCGGCGCCCACTCGAAGTAGGCGGCGAGGTCGCGTGCCGGGTGGTCAGCGGCCACCGCGAAGGCGAACTGGAACTTCGCCACCTGAGCGACGGGGACAAAATCGGTCGCCGGGTCGTAGCCGGGTTGGCGAAACACCACCGGCGCAAGAACGGCAATGACCATCGGGGCGACATCATGACCGAGCCGTCGGCCGGTGCAGTCTTCAACGCCTGGGCAGCGATGCGACCGCTGGCGCCGGGCCGGTTCTCGACGATCACGTTGCGGCCGAGCGAGGTATTCATCTGTGCCGCCATCAGGCGTGCCAGGATGTCCGTGCTGCCGCCGGCGCCGAAGCCCACGAGCAGTTTGAGCGGCGCGGCACCGGTATCGACCGGCGCAGCCGATTTTGCGCGGGCACCGTCGGACTGAGAACGCGGCGGCAACGACCACGGACAAGGGCAACGCGGTCGATTGCGCGCAGATATCGATTGACTGTCGGCGACATGCAGCCAGTCTATCTATACTCGGTCGCCCCGAGACGCGCCGCACGCATTCCACATGGCACAGCGACTGGCCCCTTTCGTCGACTATGCCGAATTCACTGGCGGACGAGTTGTCTCGCTTCGAGCGCCTCTTGTCCGAGCTGTCGGCCGGCTTCATCAATCTGCCTGTCGATCGGATCGACGAAGTCATCGACTGCAGCCTGCGACGCATCGTCGAACACTGCGCATTGACCGTTGTTCGCTGACGCGCGCGCTGCCGGACAGGGGGCATTTTCTTACGCTTCACTCGCACGCCGCCAGGGCTTTCTCGCCCGCGCCGCGGAACTCGTCGCGCGTATTCCCATGGGCCTTCGAGCGCTTTTGCGCCGGCGAGGCGCTGGTCTTCTCGCATCCCGACGAACTGCCGGCCGAGGCCGAATTGGAGCGCGAGGGCTACCGCGCCGCCGGGTTCGGCTCGCATGTGGGCCAACCGATCATGGTGGGGGGCCAGTTGTTCGGCGTGCTCGGCTTCGGCAGCCTGCGTTTGACGCGTCGCTGGCCCGATGCGCTTGTCACGCGGATGCGTCTGCTGGCCGACACATACGGCAATGCGCTCGCGCGCAAGCGATCGCAGAACGAGCTCGATCGCGCATTGGGCTTTGAACGTCTGGCGAGCCGGCTGCTGGCGTCGCGGCTCATGGCGGGCCGGTCCGCACGCCGGAGTGATCGAGGCCGCGCTCGGCGACATCGGACGCTTTCTCGACGTCGATCAGGTGGCGTTGTGGCGGCGCGTGCAGCGCCAGCCGGCGTTTGCTGAGCCATGGCTGGTCTGTCGACGGCAGCGCGCCTTCGCTGCTCGATGGGGCCGAGCCGATGGTCAACCATGGTTCGTGGCGCAACTGCTTGCTGGCGCGCCAGTCGCTGAGCACGAAGAACCCTGGCCTGCCGCAGCGCGCGCCGAATTGCGGACCCGCGATGTCCTGCACTCAATGCTGGCGGTGCCTTTCTCGACCGGCGGTGAAGTCGCCGGGGCATTGTGCTGCGCCAACATCGCAGATGGGCGCCGTTGGCCCGAGGCGCTGGTCCCAGGTGCTGGATTGCTGGCCGAGGTGTTTGCGAGTTTGCATGCGCGACAGGCCGCCGAGCTGGAAGCGGCGCAGTGGCGCGAACGGCTCGCCCATGTTGCCGCGTGCACACGGCTGGCGAGATGTCGGCGGCGCTGGCGCACGAGATCAATCAGCCGCTGGGAGCGATCGAGAACTACACGCTCGCGGCGCACCGGCGCATCCACGAGCCCGTGCCAGACCTGGTGCAGTAGCCAGTCTGCTCGACAAGCTCTTCGGCCAGGCGATCCGCGCAGGCAGTGTCGTGACGCGCATGCGCGGTCTTGTGCAGCAGCATGCGGTGGAACCGAAAGAGATCGACGTCGAACGGACGGTGCGCGCCTGCGTCGACATGCTGCGCATGGACTGCGAGTTGCGCGAGATCCGTGTTGATGTGCATGCCGAGCAGGCCTCCCGCCGGCGCAGGCCGACGAGGTCCATCTGCAGCAGGTGATCCTGAACCTGCTGCGCAACGCCATGGAAGCCTGCGAAGTGCCGCGTGCCGACAGAGCGCGCGAGGTCGTGATCGAGCTCGCGCGCGGCGGGCCCGAAGCGATCGAGATCCGTGTCGCCGACCGCGGCACGGGCATCGCCGAAGGCGAACTGGAGCGGATCTTCGAGTCCTTCTATTCGACCAAGCCCAGCGGGCTGGGCGTCGGCCTGGCGATCTGCCGCAAGCTGGTCGAGGCTCACGGCGGCGCGCTATGGGCCGCGCACAATCCGGGCGGCGGCGCGGTTTTCCACTGCACGCTGCCGGTAGCTGGGAGTGACTGAGGCGATGAGCGTGCCGACCGTCTTCATCGTCGACGATGACGAGGCTTATCGGGATTCGGTTCAGGAGCTCGTCCATTCTGTTGGCCTGGCCAGCGAGGGCTTCTGCTCGGCGGGCGAGTTTCTTAGGCACTTGGATCCGGCGCGTCCGGGCTGTCTGGTTCTCGATGTGCGCATGGCGCACATGAGCGGCATCGCACTGCAGGCGCGGCTGAAGGAGATCGGCGCAAGCATCCCGATCGTCTTCATCAGCGCGCACGGTGACATCGCGATGGCAGTCAACGCGGTCAAGGCCGGCGCAGTGGACTTCGTGCAGAAGCCCTATCACGAACAGCAACTGCTGGATGCCATCAACGAGGCGCTGCGGCGCGACGCACTCGCGCGCGCGCCCGTCGCCGAAGTTGATGTTGCTGAGCTGGCGCCGTGGACGGCAGCGCTGACGCAGCGCGGCGCCGCGCTGACGACGCGCGAACGTGAAGTCATGACGCTCGCGCTGAAGGGCCTGCCGAGCAAGACGATCGCAAAGGAACTGGCGATCAGCCACCGCCCGTCGAGCAGCACCGAAGCAGCTTGCTGGAAAAACTCGGCGTCGGCTCGATCACCGAGCTGATGCGGCTTGCCCTGGAGCGACCGGGGACCCCGCGGCGCATAGGCCACGTACGTGGCCACCGGGATAGACCGGCGGCATGACTGCGCACAGCATTGGCGGCCAACGGTTCCGCGACACATGGTGTCCGCGGTACGCCATGCCCGCCACCGTCTATGTCATCGCGCCCGACACGGCCGAACGCCAGTGGCTGGGCCGCGCTGACGCGGCGCCGACGCAGTGGTGATGCTCGCCGGGTCGAGGCCCGCTGGCGACCCGCCGCGCCGGGCGCCTGCCTGGTCGCCTCGGTCGACCCCGAAGACGCGGCGGCGACACTGGCGCATGTGCGGCGCCTGCGGGACGCTGGTCTGATGTTGCCAGTCATCGCGCTCGGCCCGCACAGCACTTTCCGCACTGCGGTCGATATCGCTCGCCTGGCGGAGACGGATTTCCTTGAACGCCCGGTCAGCGCACACCGGTTGCGTTTGGCCCTGCAAGCTGCGCTGGCTGGTGCGCGTGACAGCGCTTGCCATGCATCCGTGACACCACGGTTGCCTTGCGTGGAGGCACGGATGCCAGCTGAGTGGTCGCGCCGATGGCCCTTGCACGCGCCGCTCCTAGATTGGCTATCGGCTATACGCAGCCCGCCCGATCGAGTGAAAGGCGCATTAGTGACGCACCAGAGAGAGAGAAATGAAACTGAAGCGAATGTTCATCACGGCGCTTGCAGTGCTCGGCATTGGGCTTGGCGCGGTGGCCCCTGCGCTGGCGCAAGCGCCGGAAGAAGCCCAACATCCTGTTCATCATGGGCGACGACATCGGCTGGATGCAGCCGAGCATCTACCACCAGGGCCTGATGGTCGGCGAGACGCCGAACATCGACCGCATCGGCAAGGAAGGTGCGAAGTTCATGACTTACTACGCCGAGCAGCGTTGCACGGCGGGGCGCACGGCCTTTTTCACCGGCATGACGCCGCTGCGCGCCGGCATGATCCCGCCGCAATTGCCCGGCAGCCCGTCGTTCCTGCAGCCCGGCACGCCGTCGCTGGCCAAGATGCTGCTTGACCTGGGCTACAGCACCGGCGAGTTCGGCAAGAACCACCTGGGCGACCACTCGGCTGCGTTGCCCACGGCGCATCGCTTCCCAGGAATTCTGGGGTTACCTCTATCACCTGGACGCGATGCAGGGCGTGAGCTTCCCCGACATCAACAGCTCGCCGACGGTGCAGGCCATCGTCGCCCCGTGCAAGAACACGCCGGTGCGCGGCCTCAGCGACCCCGCCGGCGCGGTGGACGCACGTACCACGCTGTGCATGACGCCACCGCGGCCGGTGATCGCCTGCGCTTCATCGGACGGCACCGAGAAGAACCAGACCTGCAAGGACGAGGGCCCGCTGACGCTCAAGCGCTCGGAGACCGTGGACGAGGAAATCTCGGCCAAGGTCATCGACTTCCTCGATCGCAACGACCCGAAGAAAACCAACAAGCCATTCTTCGTCTGGTACA